>CBDFGA010000005.1:0-727155 GCA_965246955.1 Chthonomonadaceae bacterium | reverse complement strand
CACCCACTCCCGCGCCATTGGCCGCGCTCCCGGCCCCGACTCGCCCCCGACAATCACCCAGTGAATCCCATCCAGAGTGAGATTTTCCAGCGGGCCAATCAGCGGCTCGACCGACAGGAACCGGACGGCGGCGGGGACTTGCCGCAAATGATCCACCCGAAACGCGACCGTTTCATTCTCTACGCTGACCCCCATCCAGACGTTTGCGGGCCAGTGCAGCAAGGGGGCGAGTTCGCGCAGACGTTCGCTGCGCTTGGTCAGAACTTGAAACGTGTGTTGCGGGCAGCGGCGCATGGTCTCGAAAACGCGCTGAATAAATTCCAGCGGCACGTCGGCGTGAAAGAGATCGCTCATGGAGTTGACGAAAACGCGGCGCGGCGTTCGCCATTTCAGCGGCAGTTCGATGAGGTCTTCGTGCAGGGTGAGCGCGAACCCGTTGCGGTAACGCGCCATGCCCATCGCGTTCAGCCGTTTCGCCATGCGCTCGGCGTAGCAATGCTTGCAGCCCGCGCTAATTTTCGTGCATCCCGTCAGCGGGTTCCACGTCATTTCCGTCCACTCGATGGTGGATTGCGTTGCCATTGTCCTGGCTCCTTTCGCTGCCAACCGTCTTTTAGAAAGAGAGACATAAAAAAGTCCTAATGTCTCTACCTGTTTTCGGCGCGCGCTTGTTCCCGGAGACGAAGCGGGGAAGGAATCGCCGCTTATTCTGGCGAATCAACCCCACTATCTCAATGCCGACCAAAATCCAAAACGAGGAGCAAACGCCGTGACCGCAGGTTCGCCCGCGCCCGAATTGACGCCTTCCCAACCCGGTAAAACGATCCGACCCGCGCCGGAAACTACGAAAATGCGCGGCCTCAGCCTGCGCATTGTGCTGATTGCGGCGCTGCTGGCCCCGCTGACCGCATACTGGGCCGCCAATCAGCTGCTCGACACCATTTTTTCCCTGATGGTCCCGCCCGTGATAATGACGCTCGGCGTGGCGCTGCTGAATATGCCGCTGCGAAAAATCTTCCCGCGCTTTGCCCTGACCGAGGGCGAACTGATTCTGTTTTACGGGATGCACGCGGTGATGTGCGCCATTTGCGCGGAGTGGATGGCGATCCTGCAGCCCGCGCTCTACTCCTTCGGCCTGTTCCACGATTCCGATTCGCGCTGGGACAAATACATCGCGCCCTATGCAAGCAAGTGGTTCTTCGTCCCGGCCTCGGAAGCTCCGAAATTGCAGGACTTTCGGTACGGCGGCTACGGGTTCTCCTACTTCCTCTCGCATCTGCCGTTCTGGTTTCCTTATATCGCCTCGTGGACGCTGCTCGTGACGCTGATTTGCGGGGCCATGCTGTGCGTCAACAGCCTGATGCGCGACGAATGGACGACCCGCGAAAAACTCGCTTTTCCGATCATTCAAGTCCCGATAGAGGTGGCGAAAATCGGGGCGGGCAAGTCGAATTTGCTGAAAAGTCCGCTGTTTCGCGGGGCGTTCGGCATCATGTTCGCGATTGATATTCTGAATGGCCTCCACTTCATGTATCCCAGCCTGCCGCTGATTAACGTGCGGTTTATTGGCGATCTGCACCAGTATTTCCAGTCGCCGCCGTTCAGTTCGATTGGTTGGACGCCCATCGGGATTTTCCCCTATATGGCGGTCATCGGGTTTTTTATGCCGACCGACCTGCTGTTCTCCTGCATTTTCTTTTTCTTTTTTCGCAAGTTTATGCAGGTCTTCACCTACTCGATTGGCTACACCGAGAGCGCGGGCGTGTTTGGCGGCGGCGGACTGGTTCCCAGCGCCCCGTATTTCAGCGAACAGTCGTGGGGCGCGTTTATCGGGCTGTTTGTTACGGCGGGGTGGGTGGCGCGGAGTTACCTGAAAGAGGTTTGGCAAAAAATTCTGCATGGCGGCGGCGATAAATCGGACGTGCCGCCGCGCTTTGCGTTTATCGGTCTGCTCGTTTGCCTTGCGGGGCTTTCGGGGATCGGGCTGTTCGTTGGGATCCCGCTGTGGATGGTCTTGTTTGAGACGATTTTATTCCTGATGTTCAGCGCCGCCCTGACCCGGATGCGGGCGCAGATCGGAGCGCCCTCGCACGAAATGGCGTTCATGGGGCCGAACCAACTGATGGTGGACTTTATCGGGACGCAGGCGCTGCCGCAGGCCGGAATCAGCCGCATGGTCACGACTTTTTTCATCTATAACCGCCTGCACCGCTCACACCCGATGCCGCACCAGCTGGAAACAATGAAGATGGGCGAGTCGGCCCGCGTTTCGCAGCGCGGCCTGTTCGCCGCCATTCTGTTCGCGACCGTGCTGGGCAGCGTCCTCGGTCACATGAGTTACATCTCGAAAGGCTATCTCTACGGGGCGCAAAACGGGGCGTGGGACTCCGGCGGCGTGGCCGCGCAGATCATAGACCAGCACCGCCCGGCGAACCCGGTCGGGATTTTGTTCGTCTTTATCGGTTTTCTGGTCGTGCTGGGGCTGGACTTTATTCGTTTCCGCCTGCCCGGATTTCCGCTGCACCCGGTCGGCTACGCCCTCGCCATGAATTTCGGACTGGACTATTTCTGGTTCGGCCTCGTGATTGTCTGGCTGATTAAACTGTTCATTGAGCGCTACTACGGGCTAAAAGGGCATGGGAAGCTGCGGGAGGTGGCGATTGGCATTATTCTGGCGGAGTTCTGCGCCGAAGCGATTTGGTCGGTCTTCGCGATGTGGACGCATACCGCCACGTACAGCATCTCCATCAACGGGCGTCTCGGCTGGGATCAATAATCACCATGAACGAAGAAACAAATTCAACTCCTATTCGAGAGGCGCTTGGCCCCTATCATTCTTTCTGGCTGTTGCGTGAAAGTGAGTACGATTACGCGGACTACATCCCGTTTGCCAAGCGAAAAGACGCGCCTATCCGTATCGCGGACGATATGTTGGGGTACGTGGCGGATACGCTTGCATGGGTTCCGACGCGCAATCCTAACCAGCGAGAAGCCCCTTCATGGCAGGGATTGGACTGGCATGGCCCGACAATTATTGAGCAGTCTGGAGGCGCAATTTTCGCACAAATTTGTGGGGGGTGGGCGAATTTGCTACGTTGTAGTCCTGAGCGCCTTACGCTTCCTGCGCATGGCTCCTTTATAATGGAACCTATCAGCGATGAGGCCGAATGGACTGCTTATCGCTTTTGGATTGAACGAGACGCGATAGTTTCCGATTTAGAGCGCCTCGCGGAGTTCGGGAGGCAGGCGGCGACGGGCGAATTTTACATTCTGCATCTGGGAATTTGAGTGAATCGGAAGGAACGTCTGTGGAGAAAGCGGAAGATGAAGATGTTTTTTACCTGGAAGAATGTCTGGGACAGCACACGATAGACACTTCTATCTTTGCGCCCTTTGCAGTGGAAAACCTGCGGATGCAAACGCAAATACCTCCTGCGGAATTTACGCTTCACTTGCGGGACGTAATAACAGCAGGAGAACAAACGCGGCGCATCCAAATTTTTTGGAACGCGCAAACTGCGTTTACATTGCCGCTCGCTGTGCAGGAACACATCATCACGGAATGGGCGGCCTGCGGAATTGCCTGCGCTCTTGCGCCGCGTTATACTGGCCTTTCTATTCGGGCAGTGGCGCAACTAAACGACCGGTTCGACTATTGGATTGGTGACGAAACGACGGAATGGGGATTAGAGGTCAGCGGAACGCGGACGGAGGACGAAAAAGAGTTGCAAGACCGACTGCGGCGTAAAATCCGGCAAATCCGACAAAATCCTTACGGAATCGGCGGTTACGTTATTGTTGTCGGATTTGCCTTGCGCCAAATTTACTTTTCCTATTATGCGCCTGAAAACGAGGAGGCATCTTGAAACCAGCATCTGAGACCGGAATTGCGCGGATCGGACTAGACGCCGATTTTGACGCGGAAGAAACGAAAAAATCGAACTTGCTTTTGCAGGCGGCCTTGCTTCGGGCGCAAAACGAGGAAGAGCAGGCAGTGGAACGCTATGCCGAGGCCGCGCAAATTGAAGAGCGTCTCGCGCAGCGCTGCAAGGCTATCGGCCTGTGGGAAAAATCCCGCGTTCACTCCTTTAGCGCCGCAAGCGCGTGGGCGCAGGCAGGCGATTTTTACCATGCCCTCCATCTTTTCGCCGCCCTGCAAAACGACGCGGACACGCCTCAGCGTCTGCGCGACTCCATCAGACGCTACACTGAAACGCTCACAGCGCAACGCAGGCAATGGACAGCGGAACTCGCTGGGGCGGAGCGATAGGCTGGGAAAACAACATTGGTGCGATGTGGACGCATATCGCCACGCACAGCATCTCCATCAACGGGCGTCTCGGCTGGGACCAATCAACGAATCCGCGCAAATGTCCAACAACCTGTTGGACATTTGGACTTTATGCGCTAAACGAAAGGGATAATGATGCCTACTCTTGTCATTCATGCGCCGCACTCGGAAGCGGTACAAAATCAAAAGCAAAGTTTCAATCAAACAATAACGACTGGCAGGGGCGACGGGTACGCGATCAATAGCGGCCTGTTCAAGCAAATATCTCCGGGCGATTCGGTTGTCGTAATTTGCAAGGCGCACGGCAAGCAGGCGGAAGGGAAAATCAAAGAACTAATCCCAACCGTCAAAACCGGGACGGGGATGCAGCGCTATGACGTGATTATGACAAACCTAAAAATGGTAGAATATAATCATGGCATGACGAAACTGAATCGCAATGGGGTGACCGTAATTTAATGGCAAAAAATTAGGCCGCAACCTATGGCAAAATTCTAATAAACATTTGAGGTAATAGTTTAGCAATCTAACTGTTAATTGCGCAACAGGCTGTTGCGCAATTAACAGTCAAGTTTCATCATAACATCACTAAGCAGGCTTGAGAACCATTCGGCAAGTCGAATTCTAATTGTGCAGCAACCTGCTGCACAATTAGAGCAGAAAGGATTTATACCCGTGAGCCACACACTTTCACTCTTTAATGGCGAATACGAATCGTTTCTGAACGACCTGAAAGGTCGGATTCAGGCGGCGCGAACTCGCGCCGCGCTTGCTGTGAATAGCGAACTTGTTTTGCTGTATTACAGCATCGGGCGCGATATTCTTGCGAAGCAAAACACGCATGGGTGGGGAGCCAAGGTTATAGATAAGCTCACCGAAGATTTAAAATCTGCTTTCCCTGACGTTCAAGGATATTCCACGCGCAACCTGAAATATATGCGGACATTTGCGGAAGCATGGCCTGATGAGGAAATTGTGCAAGCGGCGCTTGCACAATTAACGTGGTATCACAATATCGCCCTCGTCGAGAAAATTAAGGACGCGGAAACCCGCCTTTGGTACGCTCACAAGGCCATCGAAAACGGGTGGAGTCGCAATGTTCTTGTGATGCAGATCGAAAGTCGGCTGCATGAGCGGCAGGGCAAGGCGGTCGCAAATTTTGAGCGGACGCTGCCCGCCCCGCTGTCCGATCTGGCGCGGGAAATGCTCAAAGACCCGTACCATTTCGACTTCCTGACGCTGCATGACGCCGCCGTTGAGCGCGATTTAGAGCGCGGCCTGATCACTCATGTTCGGCAATTTCTATTGGAACTTGGGGCGGGGTTCGCGTTCGTTGGCAGCCAGTACCCTCTTTCGGTGGGCGAGGAAGATTTTTACATTGATCTGCTGTTTTATCACCTTACATTGCGCTGTTACGTTGTGATTGATCTGAAAATGCGGGCGTTTAAGCCAGAAGACGCGGGCAAAATGAATTTTTATCTGTCGGTGGTGGACGATACGCTGCGGCACGAATCGGACGCGGCAAGCATTGGAATTGTGTTATGCAAGACGCGGGACAAGGTGGTCGCGGAGTATGCTTTGCGCGGCATGAGTCAGCCGATTGGCGTTTCTGAATTTTTGCATACCATCACGCTGCCGGACAAACTGAAAGGCAGTCTCCCGACGATTGAAGAACTGGAAGCCCAACTCCGCGCTTTGCCCGAACCGAAGGATGCTGCCTGAAATCACAGTCTAATGCGTTCTGCGCGATTCAAAGGAACTATTTCAGGGCGCGTCATTTCACAAATTGAGAGGCGTTTGCCCGGATGCGCGGGGAAGCGGCGGGCGGCGGAAAAGGACGCCCGAACGCAAAAATCCCCCTTGCTGTTTTGAGCAAAGGGGAATTTTGAACCCGGCAAAAAGCCAGCGGCGCGTTACTTGCCGCCAGTCCCGCCCGCCGCGCTTCCTGTCCCTGTGCCGGAACCGGGCTGATTATTGCCGCTGTTTCCGGTTCCTGTCGTGCCGCCGCCAGAGCCGCCCGTGCCGGTTCCTCCGGCGGCGCTTCCTGTCCCTGTGCCGGAACCGGAGGTGTTCGTGCCGCTATTGCCCGTGCCGGTTGTTCCGCCGCTGCTGCCGCCGGTTCCCGTTCCGCCCGCCGCGCTTCCGGTTCCCGTGCCGGAACCGGGCTGATTATTGCCGCTGTTTCCGGTTCCGGTCGTGCCAGTTCCGGTTCCGGCTGTCCCGGTTCCGGTTCCGGTTCCTGTCGTTCCAGTTCCCGTACCGGTCGTGCCGGTTCCGGTTGTGCCGCCGACGCTGCCCGTCGTGCCGGTTCCCGTTCCGCTGCTGACGCCGAGGCCGCTGCCCGTTCCTGTGCTGCCCGTTCCTGTGCCGCTCGTTCCTGTGCTGGTTCCACCGCCCAACCCGTTCGCAGTAGAGCCGGTCGTGTTTGTTCCGACGCCGCTGCTGCCGTCGCCGCCGCCGCACCCGATGAGGCCCGATGTCATAATCAGCAGGCCGATTCCCAGAAGGTTCTTTGTTCGCGTATTCATTGATTGTATTCCCCGTGTATTGTCGCTTCCTGACGATTGCGGGGCGGACGCGCCGCCCCGATCAAAACAAGCAAAGGACGCATCATGCGGCGGAATGTTCCTTTAATGTGATTTTATAGTGTAACTTTGATGACAACCGAAAGGGCATTTCCTCTTAGTCCAATGGGCGGCGGCAAAAGTGGGAACGCGGCGGGTATAATGGCGGCTGCGAAACGAAAGCAACGAAAGGAGGCGGGCGAAAACATGGCGGAACTTACGCATCTGGACGGGGACGGGCGGGCGCAGATGGTAGATGTCTCGGAGAAGGCGGAGACGGCGCGGCGGGCGGTCGCGACGGGGACAATCCTGCTTGCGCCGACCACCGTGCAGATTTTGCGGGACGGAACGATGCCGAAGGGCGACGTTTTGAGTGTGGCGCGGATTGCCGGGATCATGGGGGCGAAAAAGACCAGCGAACTGATTCCCCTGTGCCACCCGCTGCCAATCACCCGCGCCGCCGTTGAACTTACGATCACCGAGGCGGGCGTTGCCATCTCCGCCGAAGTCCGCGTTACGGGCAAAACGGGCGTGGAAATGGAAGCGTTGACCGCCGTCGCCGTCGCCGCGCTGACGGTCTACGATATGGTGAAGGCGGTGGATAAAGCGGCGGTCATCACGGAGATTCGGCTGGAAGCAAAGTCCGGCGGCAAGAGCGGCGACTTTCAGCGGGGGTAACTATTCAGCGCCCCATGCGAGGCATATCAAATGCCTCGCATGAACAGTTACCGGCGGGAATAAAAACGCTTTTATTCCTGCCTCTAGCAGTCTGTCTGCAAAGGGCAAGGCCAGTTTAACGCCGTCGGCGCGACAGGCTTCCCGCCAAGACTCCGCCCGCTGCCATCAGCGCCGCCAACGCGCCCGGTTCTGGGACGGCGGCGGGCGTGGTGAAGTAGTGGATTGTGAATGGCGCGGAGTCAGAGACCTGCGTTCCGTTCAACAAAAACGCATTCGTGAGTTTGTACGTGAAGTCGTACTCGCCCGGAGCCGACGCATTAAAAATAAAATGTTGGTGGAAGTAATTGCTGACGCCGTTGGAGGACGCGCCCGCCGAAATCTGGGCCGCGCCGCGCTGTTTCAGGGCCTTGTAAAACGGGTCGTTCGGATCGGTAATCAGGTTTGCTGTGAGTTCCCAATAGTGGATGTAGGTTGGGTCATTCAAGGCCCCGAAAACGGGCGTCACTCCGTCATACTGGTAGAAGGCAGAGAGTCCCGGCGAGATGCTGAGTTCCTGCACCGTGACTTTGCTGAACTGGAACGACTCGCCGTTCGGCCCGGTATAATCCGCGTCGAAGCCGGGAAAAACATCCATGCCCGTATCGTTCTCGTAGTCGGATGCGCCGGGAAACGGCTGCCCAATTTCACGGATGAACAGGTCAGCCAGCGGCGTTCCCGATTCCTGCGGCCCCGCCACGATGCTGTTAGACGGCTGGTCATACCGGTAGATGATGTCGCCTCCCTCAATCTGCGCGGCGGCAGGAGATGCGGCAAATCCCAGCGTGGCGATTGCCGCGAGAGGAATGAGGGACAGTGAACAAAGATTGCAATTCAGAGCGCGTATCATAGTATGTACACCTTTCAATGGCGATGCGTTAGTGAGAGATTCGATGCGTTTGCGACGGCGCGGCCTGTTTGATCAGGCCGCACTATCCCCGGCAAATTGCCCGCAATACGGCGGCAGGCCAGCCGAAAAGGGCCCGCGCCAGCGGTACAGCAGATTGGCCTGCGTCGTTGCAGGCGAATGACCCGCAGGGCCATTCAGTTTTCGTGCGGGCGAATCAATTCACGGCCACGAATGCGCAAAGTCCGCCTTCGCGGACTCAATGTGGATGAGCCCCCACAAAAAGGATCGGGTTTAGTGTCCGAAGGGACACTTCGCGCGCTTGTGGCAGCGGTTTCAACCGCCCGACGCTGAAAACTAAATGACCCTGAATGACCCGCGTCAGGGCAGGAAATCGGAAGTTTGATTGAACTCGCCAATCAGAATGGTGAAGTCGCTGGAGTCCACCGAGCCGTCTGCATTAAAGTCCGCTATTGGGTCGTAGCCGCTGCCCACAGTCGCCGCGTCCGAATTGAACGCGCCAATCAGCAGCGTAAAGTCCGACGAATCTACCGATCCGTCCCGGTTGCCGTCGCCCAATCGCAGTGGAACCGCCCCGACATTTGTGGGACTAGCAGTTGAAACGACGAAGTTTCCAGGCAGTAAATTGGCAAGCGCGGGCATGGTAAGCGGCCTGATTCCCACGCGGTAGCGCTTGCCTTCCGTAAGGTTCAATCCCTCCGGCACGGCAAAATTTCCGCTGTTATCGAGATAAACGTCCGTATAGTCCAGCGCCTCGCTTTCACGGGCGGGCGTGGAGTCGGGCGCGAAGAAAAAGACGCGGGCGCGGTTTCCGGTCAAGTTGCGGCTTGTGTCGGTCTTCGACCAGCCCCCGCCCGCTAAATCCACTCTGCCAGACAGAACGGGGCGTGAGCGAAACGTCATGGTGTATACTGGGCTGTCCTTGATTGCGGTATAATCATAGGCCGTGACGCTTGCTAAATGGAACTTGAAGGTGTACGTCCCAGGCCGGAAAGCGCGGGCCGCAAAATGGTTGTGCCACGTCCCGGTGTAGGGGTACGGGAAAGTGTTGTTGATCGAGGTCGGTGTTCCGGCGGGCGCGAAAAAGCGGTATTGCGACTTCCAGATTTCCAGTCCGGGCGAGACGTAATCGCCCACAAACGTTCCTGCGCGGAGCGTTCCGGTTGCGCCGCCGTTGCCGTAGACCTCATTAGTCCCCAGATTGTAATAGAGTCCGCCGGGAGAATTGGGTGTCGCGGGGTCACTGTCGGGGGCGTTGATATTAGGAATCAGGCCAATCGGGGCGGCAAGGAACTGCGCGGGGCGGTTCGGGTTGGTGGCGGAATCCGCAAACCAGAAAGTAGCGCCGTTGCCGGTCGTTCCAAAATCGGGCGTTCCGCCCCCGCTATCGCGTCCCCAGAGCAGATCGTTGCCGTGCGTGGTTGGGGGTGGCAGTTCCTGCGCCAGCGCTGCCATTGAAGGCGTGAGCAGAATCGTCAGGGCGAAAATCGTTTGCTTCGTGTTTTTCAGTTGTATCATTTCTCTCTCATTCTTTTAGAGACGCGCCGCATTTGCGCAGGGAGTTCGGGCGGCGCAGGGAAGTTACCGGCGCGGGTCATACAGGTCAGTCGCGCCATCGGGCGTCCAGGTGCGGCTGAACTCCATCCATTTCGCGTGGTTATCGCAAAAAGTGTAGTTCGCGCCCCCGGAATGGCGGTCGGTCTTATTGTTGCAGCTGCCGCCGTCTCCGGCGTCGCAGGCGAGTTCCGCTCCGCCCGGTTCGTAGGAATAGTCGTCATTATCGCAGCCCGTCGCGTGGGGCTTGCCGCGATAGTGCGGATCGCACCACCACGCGGCGTGAAAATGGTCAAAATCCACCGGATTCGTGCTGTAAGCCGCTGTCCATCCGTGCATCTCCGCGACATAGATGGTGCTGGCGGGCGATTTGATAGCGTTCAATCGGGAATAGCCGTGCGTCGCGCTATCATCTCCGGGATAGCGCAGGGACATATACATATTCGTCCCATAGGATGTCTGACGTTTGGCCTGCGTGTCGCCGGGTTTGTACCAGTTTGTTTGCAGCGTGTCGTCATCGGGACAGCGGTAAATTTGGCGCGTTTTGGTGTAGGGATCGAGATAGAACACCCACGAAAAATTGTCCACACCCGCCGAGTGCGAGTCGAGCGGGTACATTTCGTCATAGTCCTGCGTGTACATTGCGATTCCTGTGCCGAGTTGTTTCGTGTTGGACAGGCACACGGCCTGCCGCGCCTTTTCCCGCGCCTGAGCAAAGACGGGGAACAAAATCGCGGCGAGGATTGCAATAATCGCAATCACAACGAGCAGTTCAATCAGCGTAAAAGCGCGGCGCGGCGCAGCCACACTGGTGCGCTTCATGCGTAAAAAAGCCATAGAAAAACCCTCCTCCCGCAAAACGCAGGACAGAACGCAGGCCGATTCTCCGCTTGCCCGGACGATGCCGAAAAAGCGGGGAGACGGCGCGATATGAAATTAAATTTGAAACAGGGTAGACGAAAGGACGAGGACGTGATACAATCACTCTTGGATGCGAGCGTGATTTATCATGCTTGTCCGGCGCGCGGGCGTTACCAGGCGCCCGCGCGCTTTTTTGTCGTCTGCCGAACCGAGGCCAAAGATTGTTATAAATAGTCAGAATCTAGGGGCCATGTTCGTCATGCGGCCTCATAAGGACAGGGCCGCGCTCTTACCACTCACAAAGCGAGTCGCAAAAAGGAGACGCAATACGGATTATGAAGTTGTAAGAGACAAAACGGGCGTAAGCAAACGGCGCGGCGCGTAATCAGGCCGCAGAGGACATCAAACAGAGGGCGGGCCACGTGAGGCGGTGGACAAAGCGGAATGTGAAGGGGCGCGGGGAGCGCCGACATGAATGTCCGTTTGCGGGCGATAGAGGAAAACGAAGGAATGGGTCGGAAGTGCGGCAGACACATTTGCCGCCTGCCAGTCGCAGACAAGGCAGTGCGCGGATTTCCTGACTGCGTGGAGCGCGTTCCCTTTGACCGGCGCGGCGGAAGCCGCAGATCGGGCCGGATGTGCGGCAGGAATAGGCGCGGGAATTGCAATGGAGGCCGCAGGCAAAGTCTCCGCATCTTCCGCCGCAAAATGGGTGTGTAGGGAGGAACCGACCAACGCAAAGCTGCCGTAGCAAAAAAGCGTCAGCAGCGTCAGCAGGCGCGAAAAGCGTTGTATAAGCATTTTTCCAGTTCCCCTTTCTAAAGTCTGGCATACAACTTCATTATAGCACAGACGCAATTTCCGCGCAAGCGCTGCCAAAATTTTTTTGCGCTTTGCGCCGCTTGACAGAACGGCGTTTTTTGTTCACAATGGAATGGTGTCAGACAGACTGGCGGAGTTCGGCAGGGAGACAAGTATGAAGCGCGTCGTCAGCATCAGTTTAGGTTCCTCACAGCGCAATAAAAAGGTCTGCGCCACGCTGTTCGGGACAGACTTCGAGATTGAGCGCGTCGGAACCGACGGCGACATGAAAAAGTTTCGAGCGATGGTCGCGCAACTCGACGGCAAAGTGGACGCTTTCGGCGTGGGCGGCACGGACATTTACGTTTACGCCGACAACAAACGCTACACGTTCCAGCAAATCCTTCATCTCATGGCGAACGCGAAAATCACGCCCTTCGTGGACGGCAGCGGCCTGAAAAACACGCTGGAACGCGCCGTCGTCGCGCAGTTGCAGGACACGGGGCAACTGGACTTCTCCGACAAAAACGTCCTGATGGTCTGCGGCGTAGACCGCTTCGGAATGTCGGCGGCGCTGGCGGAACGCGCCCGAAGCATCGTCTTCGGCGACCTGATGTTCGGGCTGGGCCTGCCCATCGCGGTGCGCTCGTGGGCTTCGGCAAAGACGCTGGCGGCATTGCTGCTGCCCGTCATCACCCGCTTGCCCTTCGAGTGGCTGTACCCGACGGGCGAAAAGCAGAACGTCAACACGCCGAAATTCGAGAAATACTTCGCCGAAGCCGACGTAATCGCGGGCGATTTTCTCTTTATAGGGCGCTATATGCCGCAAAATCTCGCCGGAAAAACGATCCTCACGAACACCACGACGGCGGAAAACGTAGAGGAACTCAAAAAGCGCGGCGTCGCCCGCCTGATTACCACCACGCCCGTTTTTGACGGGCGCTCGTTCGGCACAAACGTCATGGAGGCGGTCTTAGTGACTCTCCTGAACCGCCCGCCCGCCGAACTCACGCCGGAAGACTACTTCCAAAAATTGAACGAACTGGACTGGAAACCGCAGATTCAGGAATTGAACTAAAAGAAAACAGAAAACAGAAAACAGAAAACAGAAGGGGCGCTCCGAGACTGTAAGACTTGCGCTTCGAGTAGAAGGTTTGCAGGCAGGGCATTTTCTTCTGTTTTCTGTTTTCTGTCTTCTGTTTTCTTCCCGGAGTCCCCATGCAGCGATTTGCTTTTATCGTGCATCCGATAGATGCGCGGCGCGACGTTTCGCGTAAATATCCCATCGCCCGATTTTTGCCGAACCGTTCGATAGAATGGTACATCAAAAAGCGCGATCCGCTCATTGTGGCGGACGCGATTGGAATCCGCTCGATTACCGGCGAGGAGGCGCGGGGCTGGTTTATCGCCTGCCCGCTGACGCCGCGTCAACTGATTTCGCTGCCGCTGGATTTCGTCTGGGACAAATTAGAGCAGTGCGGGCGGCTGGCGCAGGAAGTCGGGGCGGGGATCATGGGCCTCGGCGCGTTCACCTCGGTCGTGGGCGACGGCGGCCTGACGCTGGCGAAGCGCCTGCCCGGTATCGCCATCACGACGGGCAACTCCTACACCGTCGCGACCGCCATTGAGGGCGCGGTCGAGGCGGGCAAGCGCATGGGACACCTCCTGCAAAACTCCCGCGTGGCGGTCGTGGGCGCAACGGGTTCCATCGGCGCGACGTGCGCGGAGATTCTGGCGCGGGACGCGGCGGAGGTCTGCCTCGTGGGGCGCGACGCTTCGCGGCTGGAAACGCTTGCGGCAAAGATCGGGGCGCAAAACCGCAGTGAGGTGAAAATCTTTACCGACGTGGCGGCGGGGCTGAAAAACGCCGACATCATCATCACGGTCACCAGCGCGGTGGACGCCGTAATTTTGCCGGAACATATCAAGTCCGGCGCGGTCGTCTGCGATGTGGCGCGGCCCCGCGACGTGTCGGTGCGGGTGGCGAAAGAGCGCAACGACGTGCTGGTGATTGAGGGCGGCGTCGTTTCCGTTCCCGGCGAGATGCGCCTGCCGAAGCCGGACAAACCGGGCGAGGAGTTTAGTTTCGGGTTCCCACGCGGCACGGCCTACGCCTGTATGTCGGAGACCATGATGCTTGCCCTGGATAACCGCTACGAGAATTTCACGCTGGGCAAAGAGGTCTCGGTCGGGCAGGTGGACGAGATCGCGCTGGTCGCGGCGCGGCACGGGTTCCATCTGGCGGGCTTCCGTTCGTTTGAGCGCGAAGTGGACGAGGCGGTCATCGAGAAAATCCGCCGCAACGTCCGCCGTCCCGATGGCGGCCCCCCCTCCGTCCTCGCAACGGAGAGTTAAACGGAAGGTCAGCGGGCAAATGAAATTACGCAGTCCGCAAGGAGGAGGAACGATGGGCCGCGGACGCCCTGATTGATCTGACCCTCGTTAAAGATATTTTCGCCCTGCTCGAAGACAGCGCGGAGACGTATGCCGCGTGGGAAGCGTTGATCGCGCAGACGGGTATCACGGGAAACGACTGCTACGACATTCGGCTTGCCGCCATGATGCAAGTTTACGGCATTCAAAACCTGCTGACAAAAAATGTTGCGGACTTCGCCGCCGTGCCGGGAATCGTCGTCGAAACGCGCGCAAATTTTTAATTGATCTTGCTGATCTCGTTTCTGTGGAATTTTCAATGGGATAAACGGAGGAATACGAAAATGATTGCAGCGCCAACGATTCAACATATCCATTTGGCTGAGCGCGGTACTGCCCGTATTGCAGGGACTTCTATGAAAGTGTCCGATATTGCGATTGCTTCAGAAACATGGGGTATGACGCCGCGTGAAATTCAGGAAAACTATCCGCAACTCTCCGCGTCGCAGATTCATGCGGCGCTCTCCTATTATTACGGCCATAAAGCGGAAATAGACGCCCTGCTTGACCGGGAGGACGCAGAATATGAACGGGCGCGTTTACAGGAATCAGCCCCGCTGACCCGTTCCCTGCTGGCGGAGCGCTTGCGGCAAAAACGCGCGGACGAGAGCGCATGATAACCCTGTATCTGGATGAAAATGTCGAGGGACAGATCGTTCGGGGGCTTCGCCTGCGCGGGCTTGATTTAATCACGGCGGAAGAGGACGGACGCGGCAATACGCCTGATGCGCTTGTTTTCGACCGGGCGAATGAACTGGGGCGCGTCGTTTTTTCGCGGGATCAAGATTTTCTGCGCGAAGCGAAACAGCGGCAGGAAAAGGGAGAGGACTTTGCTGGCGTCATTCTTGCGCCCAAACGTTAGGTCGCGATTGGACGCTGCATCGAAGACCTCGAATATATGACGCTGGCGGGCGTTCCCGAAGATTTTGCCAATCGGGTGCGTTATCTTCCCCTTGCCGCATAACGCTTCGTTTCTCAAAAAGCCCCCGAATCGAAAGGATATTAGCGCGTCCGGTCAGTTGACCCGGCGCGTTTTTGTTTGCGTTTTCTGCTTCTGTCTTCTGGCTTCTGACTTCTTTTCTCCCTCTCCCCCCTGCGGAAATCCAAAATCTACCCGAAAATAGTACCTGAATTACATTTTTAGCGGAAACATTGTTCGGGAGATGCGCTTTTGTCTTCGTCTCACCTGCGACTTTCGGAGGCCGCGCCTTACGCGCTTGGCCTTGATATTGGAAATTACGCGATTAAGGCCATCGTCCTGAAACAGACGAAAGAGGGCTACGCGGTCTGCTACGCCAACCGAATCCTGAACCGCGAAAGCGATTCCCCGGACGGCGTGGTGAACGTCAAAGACCTCACGGCGCGGCTGCGGCCCCTGCTTCAGGAAGCGGGCCTGCCGCTGACGAGCGCGTCCTTCGCGCTGCCGACGGAACACGCGCAGATTCGGTGGATTGACCTGCCGCAAATGACGCCGGAGGCCCTTCGCGCCGCCACAAAGTTCGAGGCCCGAAAATATCTGCCCTATTCGGTAGACGACGCGGAAGTCCAGATTCTACCGACGCAGCAGTCGGGCGATCAGGAAGAAGGCCAGATGCGGGCCTTGATGATCGCCGCCCCGCGCAAACTGATTACCGGGCGGGCCGAAGCGCTGGAAGCGGCGGGGCTGACGATTGCCCATGCCGAAGTGGAGACGTTCCCGCTGCTGCGGGCGCAAAAACCGACGGAACGCGCCGTCAGCATCCTTTGGGGCGGGCAGCCTCTGACCCACGTTCATCTGGGGCATCTGGCCTCCAGTATGTCGGTGGCGCAAGGGGTGGATGTGCGGTTCATGCGGGCGATTTCATGGGGCAGCGCCCGCCTTTCGCAGGCTCTGGCAACAACCCTCGCCATCGAAATCAGCGCGGCGCGGGAAATCCTGGAAGGCCCGTCCTCGCGGCTGGATGAGGCGGGCAATCTGGTCTGGATAGAAGGCGGCGAAATGCGGCAGTCCGACGCGCTGGTCGGCGAACTGGAACGGCTGTACCGGGAAATTCAGCGCCTGCTCAATTATTACCGCTCGCTGTTCCCGGAGCGCAGTTACGAGGGAATCCTGGACCGCATCTATTTGAGCGGCGGGGCGGCGGGCCTGCACGGACTGGAAGATTTTTTCTCCCGCGCCCTGCATTTTTCCGTCAGCGTCTCGAATCCGTTTCAACTTGTGACATTGCAACTCTCGCCGGAGAGTTTCACCGCCGTCACCGGGCAGCGCTCGGCCTTCGGGGTGGCGGTCGGGCTGGCGATGGGGGCCTTAGAGATGGGCCGCTACGCCGCAGTGCGGCAGGGACAAAGGCTGCACGAATATGTGTGGCGACGAAAGGCGGCCTGATCTAAAATGCGAATGGACCGTCGGGCGCTTAATCGGAACACGCTTCCGTTCATAGACTTGCATCAAGAGCGGCGGCTGGAGCAGAACCGCCGCGCCGTCCGAAATACCCGGCGGCTGTTGGGTCTGGGCATTTTGGTCTTGATTCAGGGCAGCGCGTTGCTGCCGCTGACCGCGCAGTCGTTTGCGTTCGTGCCTCAAATCGTCCGCGCCGAAAATTCGCTGGCGGCGACCGACAAGCGGCTGGCGGCAGCGACGCAGGCCAACACCGGACTGGAGCCGGGAATCAGGCGGTGGGAACGCTACCAGAAAAGCCGGGAGGCGCGGCGGCAGATGACGCGGGCCTTCCTTGCGGCGGCGCAGGATTTGCCCCGCGACGTTTATATCGAGCGGCTTCAGGTGGACGCGCAGGACAAGCAGATCCGGGTTCAGCTTCAGGGCGTCGCGGAATCGCAGACGATCTTGAAGGACTGCCTGACCGCGCTGTCCGCCCGCCCGGAATTTAGCGGGCTGCATCTGACCGATACGACCGACGCCGCCATTGCGGGCCGTCGTGAAATTCGCTTCCACGCCGAAGTCATCCGAGACAATTAGGAAATGGGGTTACGCCTGTGCGGTGGCGACTTTGGTTGGCGCAATCGAATACAGAAAAGGCACTGCATCTGCTGCTGCGGGTGATGATCGGCATCAGCGCGGTGTGGACGGTGGCGGCAGGCTACGGCGCGTTTGCCGCCCGCCATACGCTGCATAACGCGCAGATAGAGGCGACGGCGCACCGGAAGCAGACGGAGCAGCTCGTCCGCGACGCGCATCAGAAGCAAGCGACGGTCGCGCTGGCGGACGCCCTGCGCGTGGAAACGCCGGACAGCGCCGGTTCGCCGGAATGGGCGGACACGCTGGGGCGGCTGGCGCAGGAATCGGGCGTCACGGTGGACTCGCTGCGGATGACCAACGAATTTCACCCGCCAACCCCGTCCACCGGGGGCGCGGCGGGAACGCCCGGAGCGAATGGAACCGCCGCCGCGCCCCCGGCAGCCGCGCCTGCAAATCAGGGCAGCGGCACGGTAAGCGGGGCGGCGAAAGACCCGGACGACGGCTGGAAAAAAGCGAAATTTGACTGCGTGGCGCTGGGCGGTTTCCGCGAACTCACCGCGTTTCTGGACAAACTCGACAACGCGCCCTATGTGCTGGAAATTGCCGGGGCGGACATGACCCGCGACCGCTACGACTCAAAGACCGGCGCATTGCGCCTGCGCCTGAAATTGACGCTGACGCTCTACGGGATGCCGAAAAAGTAGGGGTGTTCAGGTGTTCGGGTGTTCGGGTGTTCGGGTGTTATCCGCCTGTCTGATAGTTTGTACGGAACTCATAGTGAAATAGACAATGCCTGAACACCTGAACACCGAACACCCGAACACCGAAAGGCGGGAAAAATGAAAAATCAGAATAATCCGGTGGTAATCGGGGCCTTGCTGGTCGTGCTGGGCGGGGCGGTCGTCGTGATTGTCCGCACGGTCATGCCGCAGGGCGAAGCGACGGTCGTCTCCAATGTGAAAGCCGGGAACGGGATGCAGCCTGCGAACGGCGCGGCCCCCGTCGCCGCCGTGTCCGCCGCTGCGGATACCGGGCCGCTGCGGCTGGAGCGCGATCCGTTTTTCCATTCCGATATTCAGCGCATCGCCGCGCTGGACGAAAAATTGATCCATGTTCCAAACGCCCCTCTCAGCCCTGCCGGAGACGATTTCCAGACGGACGGCGGCTACGAAGGGCTGTCCGCGTCCGGCGGCGCGTTGACCGCGACTTCGGCGGCAAAAGGCGCGTCCAAACCGACGGTGAAAAGCGCCGCGCCGAAAAAGCCGTCCGTTCCCGCGCCGCCCGATCCGGCGATTGCGGAAAACGCGCTGGCGGGGCAGCTGCGCTTGACCGCCGTGCTGGGCGGAAACTGGCCCCGCGCTATTATCGAGGGATTCAACGCGCAGCCGACGGTCGTCCGCATGGGAGATGCGATTGGGATGCTGCGGGTCGTCGCAATTCGGGCGCAGGAGATTGTATTGAGCGGAACGAGCGGACTCTGGACGATTCCCTTGCAGTCCGCCGCGCCCGCCGCCGCGCCGGATCAGCCGACGCCGACCGAAGACGCGAAGACCGGAACGCCGGATAAACAGGACAGAAAACTATGAAGCAGGCACATAAAATCATTTCGCTGACGACCGCCTTTTCGCTGCTGACGCCGCATTGCGCCGCCGCCCCGGAGCCAGCCGCCCCCGCAAAACGCCCGGACGCCGCGAAAATGGGCAAGGCCGCGCCCCTCGCCCGCATCCTGTCCGCGTCCGCCCATAACGCAGACCGGGCGACCGTGCTGGAAATCGTCCTGAGCGAGGCGCGAAAGGCCACCCTGAAACTGACCGGCACGCATCTGGCGCTGACCCTGCCGGACAGCCTGCCCGATACCCTGCTCGGCGGGCAGCTGATGAGCGGCGGGGCGGTCTCCCGCCTCGGACTGCAATCGCCAAAAGCGACCGACCACGCCGCGATCCTGACGGCGGAACTGCGCGGAGCGGCAAAGGCGGAACTGATTCCCGGCGGCGACGCAAAGACCGTGCGCGTCCGCATCGTGGAGGACAAAGACAGCCTAGCGTCCACCCTGATTCGCCCGGACGCCGAAGCGGGACTCTACGACATTGACGCCGCGCAGTCCAGTTTGCCGGAACTCGTGAAATCGCTGGCGAAAAGCGAGGGCGTGAGCGTGGCCCTGACCGCCTCCGTCACCGGCAAGACCAGCATCAGCCTGCATAAAGCGACCTTTTTACAGGCGTTGGACTTGCTGACGAAATCTTCGGGCCTCGGCTATCAGCGCGACGGCGCGACCTACTTCATCGGAACGCCCAAAGAGATACTCGCCGCCTATCCCCTGCCGCCGGTTGACCCGCCGAAAGTCGCCGCGCCCGTCATGGCGCAGGAAGTCTATCGCTGCGGGCATATCAGCGCGACCGAACTGGCGGCGTCGCTCGCCTCCATGTTCGACAAAGATTTAAAAATTGGACTCGGCGCCGCGTTCATCACGCCGCATCTGGAAGCCGCCAACAGCAGCACGGTCACGGGCGTTCAGGCGTCCGTCATCAAAACAGAAGCGCCAGGGCCGTCCTCCAGCCTTGCGACGCGGGACGTGATCCTGTCGGGCGAGGAGTCCCTTGTTAAAAAGGCGCTGGCGCTGGCGGTAAAACTCGACCGCCGCCGCCGTCAGGTCAAAATTGACGTGAAAATCGTGGACATGGCCCTCGATGATGAAAAGCAGTTGGGCGTCCAATGGACGCTGCCAAGTGTATACAGTCTGACCGAAACGGCGGGCGCGGCGGCGGCGACGGGCGGCTCCAGTCTGATTAGCGGCCTGAATTTCGGGACGTTCGCCCACGCGCCGATTAACCTCTCCGCCGCGCCTTCGCTGAAGCAGTCGCAAGCGAAATCCAAAGTCCTTGCCGCGCCGAATATGACGATGCTAGATGGCGAAAAGGGCTTTATCTTGATCGGGCAGCGTCTGCAATATCCCAAACTGATTGCAAACTCCGCCACGCAGGGGCCGCAGTACGATGTTGCGGAGGAGCGAGTCGGAATCTATATGCAGGTCGCGGCGCAAATCGCGGAAGACGGCGAGATTACCCTTTCGCTCTACCCGCAAATCTCCACCGTCACCAGCTACGCCACGTTCAGCGGCGGCAGCTACCCGCAGATCAGCACGCGGGAGCAGCAGACGACCATTCGCGTCAAGAGCGGCGAACAGATTATCATTGGCGGCCTGCTGCGCGACGATGAAATTAGAAATATCGAAAAAGTCCCGTTCCTCGCGAACCTGCCCTTTTTCGGCGAACTGTTCACCTACCGCAAAACAAGCCATATTAAATCCGACGTAGTAATTACGCTGCGTCCGCAACTGCTGGAGGACTAGGAAACGGGTGTTGGGTGTCGGGTGTCGGGTATCGGACAATTCGCATTGCTTGCTGATATTTTTCGTGAAATTTCGAGTAAGAAAGGCGCTGCCCTGACACTGACACCCGACACCCGACACCCGACACCCTGAATTTCCCATGAGAAACATATTTCACGACCGCACCTTCAGCGATATTTTGCTGGAAGAGGGCCTCATTACGCAGGACGCCCTCGCAAAAATCCTCGGACAGCGCGACAACACGGCGGAGCCGATTGGCGATTTGCTGGCGCGTCTGGGGGCCATCACCGAAAAAGACCGCGTGCGCTGCGTCGGGAAACAAATCGGCGTGCCGTTCGCTGACCTGACGCGCCGCGAACTCGATTCCAATGTCGCCCGCCTGATCACGCACAGCGTGGCGCTGCGCCTGCACGCCCTGCCGATTGAGCGCAGCGCCAGCGCTATCTCCGTCGCAATGGTCAACCCGCTTGACATCACCGCCATTGACGAACTGCACGGGCATACCAATCTGGAAATTGACCCCGTTATCGCGACGGAGGAGGACATCCGGGAGGGGATTTTCCGGGCGTTCGGCGCTTACGACGACCTGGGCGAACTGGTCGGCGAAGCGGTGCGCGGCATTGACATCAACGAAGTCAAACTCGCCGAAGAAGATACGGTCGAGACCGAACTCAACCTCTCGCAATTAAAGGAAATCAGCGAAGGCGCTCCGGTCATTCGGCTGGTCAACGCGATTATCACGCGGGCCATCGCCAGCCGCGCCAGCGACATCCATATCGAGCCGGAACGCCATCGCGTCCGCATCCGCTACCGCGTGGACGGTTTGCTGCAAGAGGCCATGATTATGCCGAAGGACTTGCAGCACCCGTTCGTTTCGCGCCTGAAAATCATCGCCAGTATGGACATCGCCGAGCGCCGCGCCCCGCAGGACGGACGCCTGACCCTGAAAACCTCGTCCGGCGAATACGACTTCCGAATCTCGACCTATCCGAGTCTGCACGGGGAGAACGTCGTCATCCGAATTTTAGACCGGAACGCGGGCCGCGTGGCGCTATCCCAACTGGGTATGCGCGAAGAAATGTACCAGAGCTTGCAGCGGCTCATTTTCCGTCCGCACGGCATGATTCTGGCCTGCGGCCCCACCGGAGCGGGCAAGACCACCACGCTATATGCCTGCATCAACGCGCTGAACTCCATCGAGCGCAACATTATGACGATTGAAGACCCGGTGGAGTATCAGGTCGCGGGAATCGTGCAGGGCAACGTCAACAACAAGGTCAATATGACGTTTTCCACCGGTCTGCGGACGCTGGTGCGGCAAGACCCGGACGTGATTCTGGTCGGGGAAATCCGGGACGCGGAGACCGCCCGCATCGCCATCGAAGCGTCGCTGACGGGCCACCTTGTGCTGTCCACGATCCACGCCAACGATTCGGCGGGCGCGGTTACCCGCCTTTTAGATATGGGCGTGGAACCGTTTCTGGTGGCCTCGGCGCTGGTCGCGGCGCTTTCGCAGCGCCTGGTCCGCACGATCTGTTCGCGCTGCATCCAGCCCTATGAGCCAGCGGTTCCGCTCCTGGAAACGATTGGGGCGTCGCATCTGCTGGACGAACCGGGCTTTGAGTTTCAGCACGGAATCGGCTGCGACGCCTGCGGGCGGACGGGCTACAAAGGCCGCGCCGGAATTTATGAACTGATGGAAGTCAATCCCGCCGTGCAGCGCCTGATCTTAGACAGCGCGTCCAGTCAGGACATCAAAGCGGCGGCGCTCCCGGCGGGCGCGGCCCTGCGCGACGACGCCATCCGCAAAATCCATGCCGGCGTCACGACCGCAGAAGAAGTGGTGCGGGTCACAATCTAGGAGGGAAAACAGAAGACAGAAAACAGAAAACAGAAGAAGATGAAAGCCCTCTCCAATCGCCAACGCGCTACCCATTCCCCAGCCCTCTCCCAATTTTGGGAGAGGGAGTCAGCGTCTAATGGCTTTTCTCCCCTTCTCCCAGGCCTTTTTGGGAGGAGGGGTTGGGGGATGAGGGCTTTCCCCCCTTCTGTTTTCTGTTTTCTGTTTTCTGTTTTCTATGGGGTCTTCTCTCATGGAATTTGCATTTACAGCGGTAAACTCGTCGGGCGCTCTGGTCAACGAGCAGATACAGTGCGAGTCGGAGACGCAGGCGGTGCAGCGGCTGCAAAGTCAGGGCTACGTCATCACGTCCCTGAGCGCGGTCAGCGGCAGGGGACGCAAGGCGGTCAAAAACAAGGACAGCGCTGGCGCGGCGGCGGCGGCAGGCGCGGTCTCCACCGGGGCGGGGTTGAATAAGTCCATTCCGCTGCCCTGGAAGCGCAAACTGAAATTAGACCAACTGACGATGCTGACCCGTGAGTTCGCCATTATGATCGAGACCGGCGTTCCCATTGTCGAGGCGATTGAACTGCTGCGCTCTCACGCCGAGAATCCCGTCTTAAATGAGGCGCTGACCGGCGTTTACGACGACCTGTGCGGCGGCAAAACGCTGGTGCAGGCCCTTTCCGCCTACCCGAACGTCTTCCCGAAACTCTACGTGGACATGGTGCGCACGGCAGAAACGGGCGGCGCTCTGGACGAAACGCTGAATCAGGCGGCGGACTATCAGGAACTGGCCCTTGAAATGCGGCGCAAGGTCGTGGGCGCGTTGACCTATCCCGCGATTCTGGGCCTGGTGTCGTTTAAAGTCGTGCTGTTCATGCTGATTTTCCTGCTGCCGCAGTTCAAGGATATGTTCAGCAAAATGGGCGCGGAGATTCCCATTCAGACCCGCCTGCTGCTGGCCCTCAGCGATTTTCTCCACACAAACTGGTGGATCGTCCCGATAGCGATTTTCGGGTCGGTCGCCGGGTTCAAGGCCATTCTGCGGATTCCGGCAGGCAAGAAAGCGCTGACGAAAATTCTGCACCGCGTTCCGGTCTTAGGCGACATCGTGCAGAAGGCCGTCCTTTCGCGGATGCTGCGGGCTTTGGGGACGCTTTCCGGCGCGGGCGTTTCGCTGCTGGTGGCGCTGGAAACAGCGCAGCAGACCGCGCAGGACGTGGTCTTTGAGGAGTCTATGATCGAGGTGCGGCAGCGGGTCGAGGAGGGCGCGTCGCTGTCGGAATCGGTGGTGCAGGCGGGCGTTTTTCCGCCGATGATCTGCCAGATGATCGCAGTCGGGGAGAAATCGGGCAGCCTGAGTTCGGTCATGCTGCGTATCGCGGGCTTTTATGAGCGGGACATTGACGCCCGCCTGAAAGTCCTCACCGGCGTCATTGAGCCGCTTATGATCGTGATGCTCGGCGTCATTGTCGGCTTCATCGCCACCTCGATCATCACCCCGATCTACTCAATGGTGGGAAGCATTAAGTAAATTCTGAATTTTGGATTGCCTGAATCGGCGATTCATGTTCAGGGCCATTCAGTTATCAGCGTCGGGCGGTTGAAACCGCTGCCACAAGCGCGCGAAGTGTCCCTTCGGACACTAAACCCGATCCTTTTTGTGGGGGATAATCCGCATTGAGTCCGCGAAGGCGGACTTTGCGCGCGCGTGGCCGTGAATTGATTCGCCCGCACGAAAACTCAATGGCCCTGATTCATGTTCGGGAAAAGCAGGAGTAAGCAAGGTCGGCGCCGAATCGGGAGAATAATTCTTTCGCCCGATTTCCAATGGAGTCCCGGACTATGCTTCCTTCCCTGCCCCTGCTGCGCCGTCGGCTTGACGTGGCCCTTACCGACAAGACCGAGCAAGGCCACGTCACGGACAGACTGCGCGACGCGCTGCGCGGACTGCCCGACAGCTACGACCGTCTCATGGATTTCGCCCGCCGCCTTGCCGATCTGCCGCTGCGCGAAGATTGGCCCTATGTTGAGCCGAACGAATGGGACGCTATCGAAGCGGAACTTGCCGCAGACCGCCCGCGAGGGCCAATGGTCGCTCTGGACGCAAAGGACGCGGCGGCGCGGGCCGAGACCGCGTTTCTCAGTTCGGTATGCGGCTGTATGGTGGGCAAACCCCTGGAAGTCCGCCCGACGCTCGCCGAGATTCGGACGGCGCTGGAAGCGATTGGGGAGTGGCCCCTGCGCGATTACATTTCGGAGCGTCTCGATCTGCGCGGCAAACGCGATTTTCATGTCACCTGGCCCCAGACTGTCCGCGAACGGCTGCGCTACGCCGCCCCCGACGACGACATCAACTATACCGTGCTGGGAATGTTGATTCTGGAGGAATACGGGCTGGACTTCACCCGCGATCAAATGCGGCGCCTGTGGCTGACCCACATCCCGCCGTATCAGGCGTTCGGGCCGGAGCGTTTATTTGTGGCGCGGGCGGGCATGGGCGTCAACGACGCGGAAGACCGGGATGATGCGTTTTATGAGGAATTTGTCACGGTCTGCAACCCGGAGGACGAACATTGCGGGGCCATGATCCGGGCGGACGCCTACGGCTACGCCAGCGCGGGCAACCCCGCGCTGGCCGCCCGCCTTGCATGGCGGGACGCCAGTCTGACGCATCGGCGGACGGGGATTTACGGCGCGATGTTCGCCGCCGCCGCCATCGCCGCCGCGCCCGCGTTGCGCGATCCGCTTGCCGTGTTTGAGACCGCTCTGAAGTTCACGCCGCAACGCAGCCGTTTCTATCATATTGTGTCGGACGCGCTCAACGAAGTTGGCTCCGCGACCGATTGGCTTGACGGCTACGCCCGCATCCACCACAAATACGGGGAGTACGGACATTGCCGCGTGTTTCAGGAGTCGGGAACGCTCATCAACACCCTGCGCTTTGCGGAGGACATCGGCGACGGCTTTTGCAAACAGGTCAGTCAAGGCAACGATACGGACAGTTACGGCGCGACCAGCGGCTCGATTCTGGGGATGTTCTTCGGGCCGGGGCATCTGGAAACGCGGTGGCTGGCCCCGCTCAACGATACGATTTATACGACGCTTGGCGCGTTTCACGAGCAGTCCCTGTCCCGCGTGGCGCGGCGCATGGGGGAACTTCCCGCCCGCTTTGCAGCGCCCGCAGACGCTTGATACAGGACACAGAGGCGGGCTTGCGTTCGTAATTCATTCCCTGCGATGAAAGCGGCGCACTCTCGATTGCGCCGCGCCGCGCCGCCGCGCCGTTTAGTTTTTCGCCGAGATGCCGCTGAACAAGGCCCGCTGCACCCCGCTGCTTCCTGTGTCCGTGAGACGAATAGAAGTCAGAATTTGATTGTTAAACGCGGCGGGCAAAATAAACTGCTGTTTATCATAGCGGCAGGAACCGTTTGAGAACACATTCGTTGTCGTCGTATTGTTGATTGTGTCTCCGTAGCCCCCGACCAGCCAGTCCCGCATATCGGAACCGAAATTGAGATTTACGGAATAGTAGGCCCCGCCCGTCCCCAGAAATTCGATCTGCAAATATGACGTGGATGCGCTGCCCCACTGCGTGTTGATTAAGAGCGTATAGAAAAACTCTTTCGTTTGTTTAAGTCTGCTTGAGGTAAACTCTTGCTATGATGACAAAAGCCTACTCAACTGATTTGACCGATGCCGAACGGAATGTGTCAAGCATTTTGAGACAAAAAGGTGATATTTTTTAATGTACTTTCGGATCAGTCTCCGCTGTCTGCGGTTCGACCCGATTGATACACACTTGCTCATGCAGCGGCAAGACTTTGGGCGCTCCTTTGGAGAAACGACCCGGCTTGCGGGCATACGCTTGCTCTAAAGTTTCCTGCCGCGCCTGCTGAACGGCAGCGGCTTTTCCCATGTGAACCATTTCCGGGGTCAGCAACGCAATGCCGGTATGGTACTGCTGCGTGTTATAGAACGTCAGAAACGCCGCGCAAAACGTCCGCGCTTCCGCAATGCTATCAAAATGACCGGGAAACTGAGGCGCATATTTCACCGTCTTGAACTGCGCCTCCGAAAACGGGTTGTCATTGGAGACGCGCGGACGCGAGTGCGAACGGGTCACGCCCAGATCACAAAGCAACTCCGAAACCGTTTTAGAGACCATCGGCCCGCCCCGATCCGCATGAAGGGTGAGCGCATCGCGAGAAATCCCGTGACGCTGGCAGGCCGTTTCGATCAGTTGCGCCGCCAGATGTTGACACTCCCGTTCGGAGACAAGCCAGCCGACCACGCAGCGACTGAAAATATCCAGCACGACATACAGGCGGTATCCCTGTCCTTTGGCGGGGCCGCGCAGTTTGGTGATGTCCCACGTCCACACCTGGTTGGGCGCGGTGGCGAGAAGCACGGGGCGGGTATGTTTTTGGTGGCGCGATTGCCGCCTCCTTTCGGCAACCTGTTTGTTTTCGCGCAAAAGCCGATACATCGTCGCGATTGAGGCCAAATAGCAGCCTTCGTCGAGCAACGCGGCGTAAACCTGGCGAACCGACCGATCCAAAAAGCGTTCCGAGTGCAGATGCGCGAGCAGTTCCGCTTTTTCCGCCGCCGAAAGGCTTTGGGACGTTGAATTTGTCCGCAGTCCCAAAACCAACTGACCGCCGTTTCGCTGACGATAGAAAGTCGCCCGGCTTTTGCCCACCACCGCGCAGGCTCTTTTGATGCCCGTGAAGCGCGCGGTCTCTGCGATGAACGACGCGGCTATCCGGTCGGCAGCGTGAGGTTCATCAAGTCGGAAAGTTTTTTTTGGAGTTCCACGAGCGCTTTGAGTTTTTGGTTCTCCAACTGGAGGGCTTGCAGAGTTCGGGCGTCCTGCTGGCGTTGGGCTGCTCGCTCTTTTCGCTTCTGCTTTTGGCGCGGGTCATTTTGGGCGACGAGTTTTCCCTCTTCGTACTGCTTTCGAAAGGAAGCGAGAGTGGAAGAGTAAATGGCCTCGCGGCGCAGGATGGTTCCGAGTTGTCCGCGCTCGGTGCATTGGTCGGCTTCGCGCAGGATGCGAAGTTTGTCGGCGACGGTGAAGCGGCGGCGGCTGGCAGGCTGGCTGACGTGCGGGTCAGGCAACAGGCGGATATTCAGGTCAGACATGGATGGATCACTTTCTCGCCCTGAGAAATCTACACTATTTTTGGTACGGGCTTCTGTCTCACTCTATTCTGACACATAGGGGAATGGGCGCTCCTCGAACCCTTCTTCCCGCCCACAAACCGCGCCGACGGACGCAACGGACGCCAGCGGGTGTATTCCTACCGCGCTATTCTCAACGGCATTTTCTATATCACGCGCGCGGGATGCGCCTGGGAGATGATGCCCCATGACCTGCCGCCCCATGCCACGTGCTATCATTACTTTCGTAAATGGAGCGAAAACGGCCTACTCATCAAAATTCACACCGCGTTGCGCGAACAAGTGCGCACCCAAGAGCAACGCGACCCCACCCCTTCCGCCGCCATCGTGGACAGCCAGTCCGTGAAGACGACGGAAAAAGGGGGCAGTCCGGTCAGGACGACATCGGTTTCGACAGTCACAAGCATATCAAAGGACGCAAACGCCATCTGCTGGTAGACGCCAGCGGATTAGTTTTGTCCGTTTTTGTTTCTGCCGCCGACCTGGGCGAACGCGCTGGGGCCAAGGCCCTCTTTGAGCAAGTGAAGGGGCAGTTTCCGCGCCTGACCAAAATTTGGGCCGACAGCGGATACACCGGGCCGTTTGCGGAGTGGGTTGCAGAGCATCTGGGCGCAGAGTTAGAGGTCGTAAAGCGCACCGATGACCTCAAAGGGTTTAAGATTGTTCCACGTCGCTGGGTAGTAGAACGCACGTTCGGTTGGTTCGGGCGTTATCGCCGCCTCGCCAAAGATTACGAACTCAGACCGGAGCGCAGCGAAAGCATGATCTATCTTGCTATGATGCGCTTGATGCTCAGGCGTTTGGCAACTTAAAACTTTTTCGCAACTCAAGACTTTTTCTATACGCTCTAATAGGTACGCCGGTGAATTGCAGAGTGTTGTACCAGCCGCTAGGCGTTGCGCCTGCCGGAGTCTGCGTTGGCGTACCGATCTGAACTGTGATAGTTTCCTTCACTCCGTCCGGCCTAGTTCGTGTCATAGACCGTGTGGCGATGACAGGGGTCATACTGTATCCCATTGTATTTCTTCTCCAATATATACGGACTAGGCGAAAGCGGCGGCAGTTGCCAGACAACCAGCGGGGCCAGTCGCGGTGCAGATCGCGACAAATACTACTCCGGCTACTACGAATGTGGCTCCTGCGACAAGTTCAGGGTGATCCGCCAGAAATTGCCCTGCTGCATCAAGTAAATTTTTCAATCCTTGCAAGAGTTGTAGGGCTTTACAAGCAACATAATCAGCCGTGCAAGCAGCAATGCATATAAATAGGTCTGCAAGACCTTGGTTGCCCTTGTTGCAACTATCGGTGCAACTATCCCGAATTTGCTCACATATAATGGCGGCGGCATGAGATTGTACGGGAGCAGTCAGTAAGACACTGGCAGTAGTGATACCGACGCCAGCGATTGCGGCGTTCTTGAAAAGTTCGCGGCGGGTCTGTTGCGGGTTCCAGTTGGTGGGGCCGCAGGACTTGCAGGGGGGTCTGGGTTCATCTTCCAATAGGGTGTACCTGCGAGTCGGGTCGAAAAGCAAACGGTTGAAAAATGGAAAAACGTGGATGTTTCCCGGTTGAAATGCGGATACGGCGAAAATCGGAGGTCTTGCGTTTGCCGACGGCTTTGATATATCCTCACCCTTATTATAACCAAGATGGAGCGTAGTTATCAAGGGATATTACGTTAGATTATGTTAAATTTTGATTAATATAAAATGTAATTATGTTTGCTTAACTTGGTCGTTCGCGCCTGACTTTCTATTCAATACGCAGCAGAGGGGGAAAATTCCCGGCGTCTTCCCGTTTTTCTGCGCTAAATTTCATTCGGCGGCTTGTCCTGCGAGAAAGTCGGCGCGTGGCTTACGCGGCGTGGTATAATAGAAACGGAACAGAAAAGGCGGGTTAATGCGATGTTTGTAGACGAAGTGGAAATCGAAGCGCTGGCCGGCAACGGCGGCAACGGAATGGTGACTTTCCGCAAAGAGAAATTTGTGCCTCGCGGCGGGCCGAACGGCGGCGATGGCGGGCGCGGCGGCAATGTCGTCTTTAAAGTGGACACGAATTTAACGACCCTGATTGACTTCCGGTTCCGGCATAAGTACAAGGCCGACCGGGGCGGCGACGGGGCCAGCAAAGATATGTACGGCAAGGACGGCGGCGATATTAAATTGCGCGTGCCGCAGGGCACGGTCGTCACCGATCTGGACACCGGGCAGGTGATTGCGGACTTGAGCCAGCCCGACGCAGTGGCGATTATCGCGAAGGGCGGAGTCGGCGGGCGGGGCAACGCGCATTTCGCGACTTCCATCCATCAGGCCCCGAAATTTGCCGAAATGGGCGAACCGGGCGAAGCGCGGCGCCTGAAACTGGAACTGAAACTGCTCGCCGATGTCGGGCTGCTCGGCTTCCCGAACGTCGGCAAGTCCACGCTGATCGCCGCCGTCAGCGCCGCCAAACCGAAAATCGCGAACTACCCGTTTACCACGCTGATCCCGAATCTGGGCGTCGTTTATATTGATGAAGGGCGCAGTTTCGTGATGGCGGACATTCCCGGAATCATTGAGGGCGCGAGTGAGGGCGTGGGTCTGGGGCATCAGTTTTTGCGGCACGTCTCCCGCTCCCGCCTGCTGATTCACCTGCTGGATGTCAGCGGCCTTTCCGGGCGCGAACCGCTGGAGGATTACGAGATTCTGAACCGCGAACTGGCCCTCTACGACGAACACCTCTCGCAGCTGCCGCAGATTGTCGCGCTGAATAAAATTGACGCAATGGACGATCCCGCCGCAGTGGACGTTCTGGAAGCGGAACTGAAAGCGCGGGGTTGTACCGTGTACCGCATCTCGGCGGTTGCGCGAATGGGGCTGTCCGCCCTTCTCTACGACGTGATGGCGCGGCTGGAAGTCCTCCGGGAGCAGGAGGCGGTGGACATTGCGGAGGGCCGGACTGTCCTGTTCACCGCCCCGGTGGAGGAGGATGGGCGGCGCTGGGAGGCGCGGGAGATAGAGCCCGGACGCTTTGAGGTGATCGGGCGCGGCATTGAGCGCATGGTCGCCATGACCGATCTGGAGAATGAACACGCCCTGCGTCGGCTGCAAAAAAGTCTGGACAAAATCGGCATTTCGCGTAAACTCAAAGAGATTGGCGCGAAGGACGGCGACACGGTGAAAATCCGCAGCATCGAATTTGAGTACGAGGACGAGGACGAATGGAGCGAGGAGAAAGAGGCGGAACTGACCGGGCGTTCGCGCCGCCCCGCCAACCCATGATACCCGCTACCTCTCAAACCAATCCGCCCGAATCCCCCCGCCGCATCGTAGTCAAAGTGGGGACAAGCACCCTGACCAACGCGGCGGGCGGCATTGACCGCGCCTTTATCGCTGATCTCACCGCCCAACTCGCCGCGCAAAAGGCGCAGGGCCGGGACGTTCTGCTCGTAACGTCCGGCGCAATCCGCGCCGGACGTGAACAGCTGGAAACGACCGCGCCTTTCGACATCCGACACCCGATACCCGACACCCTGCCCTACAAACAAGCGGCTGCCGCCATCGGACAGGGGCGGCTGATTCATACCTATACCGAGGCGTTCGCGTGGCGGAATGTCAACTGCGCCCAGATTCTCCTGACCCGCGACGATCTCAGCGACCGCAGACGCTTCCTCAACGCCCGCAATACCTTGCAGGCGCTCCTCTCGCTCGATGTAATCCCGGTCATCAACGAGAACGATACGGTTGCGGTGGACGAGATTCGTTTCGGCGATAACGATAACCTTGCCGCCCTTGTCGCGACGCTGGTAGACGCCGATTTGCTGCTCATCCTCTCCGACGTGGACGGCCTGTATGAACGCCCGCCGACAGACGCGGAGGACGTTCCGCCGCTGATTTCGGTCGTGCCGCGCATTGACGCGGCGATTGAGGCGTTGGCGGGGGGCGCGGGCAGCAGCGCCGGAACGGGCGGGATGCGCACAAAAATCGAGGCGGCGCGGATCGCGACGGCGGCGGGGATTCGCGCCGTGATTGCGCGGGGGCGGCGCGAACGGGTGATTGCGGACGTGGTGGCGGGGGAGGCCGTCGGGACAACCTTCCTGCCCCGCTCCAACCGCGATAGACTGCCCGCCCGCAAAGGCTGGATCGCGCACGGTGCAAGGGCGAAAGGTGGGATCACGGTAAACGCAAAAGCGCGGGAAAAACTGCTGACAAGCGGCGTCAGCCTGCTGGCGGTCGGGATTGTCGGCGTGGCGGGGAATTTTGCGGCGGGCGACCTTATTGAACTGCGCGACGAGGCCGGGGCCGCGTTCGGGCGTGGCCTGACGCATTACGCCGCCGCCGAAATTCAGCAGGTCATGGGCCTGCGCAGCGAACAGTTTGCCGCCGTCCTCGGCCCGGAATCGGTCGGCTACGAGGAGATCGTCCACCGTGACAACCTCGTCCTGACCTGATAACTCAAACGCGGGAGTTTAAAATATGGAAGACATCATTCGCGCCAGTAAGTTTATGAGTCTGATCTTGCGCCATAATCCCGGCAAAATCGGCGTTGCGCTGGATGCAAACGGCTGGGCCTCTGTGGACGATCTGATTGCCGGGTCGCAGCGGGGCAGCGTCCGTCTGTCCCGCGCATTGATTGAGCGCGTCGTCGCGGAGAACGATAAAAAGCGGTTCGTTTTAAGCGAGGACGGCTTGCGGATTCGCGCTGCGCAGGGCCATTCCGTCGCGATTGATCTGGCCCTGGCGCCGCTTGCGCCGCCGGAGATTTTATATCATGGCACAGCATCCCGCTTTATCGAGGCGATTCAGCGCGAGGGCCTGATACGCGGCGCGCGCCACCACGTCCACCTTTCCAGCGACGCGGACACAGCGCGGGCCGTCGGGCAGCGGCACGGCAGGCCGGTCATTCTGACGGTGCAGTCCGGCGCGATGAGTCGGGCGGGCCTGCTGTTTTACCGCTCCGATAACGGCGTCTGGCTGACCGAGGCCGTGCCGCCGGAATACCTTGCGTTTCCAGCGCTTTGACCGGAACGGCGGCCCGCTGCGCCGCCTACTGTTTTTGCGTCTGCAGGACGCCAGTGCTGTTGCCGGGAGTTTTCCACTCTCGAAACCTTTGACGGGAGCGCCGCTTTATGCCGGGAACTCTGCCGCCTCTGGACACCCAGGAGGCGTATTTTACCGCGTCGGACGGATTGCCGCTGTTCCGCCGCTCCGTTGTGCCGACGGCAGGGGCGGCGTGGGCGCGTTTCGGCATTTTTCACGGCTACGGCGATCATTGCGGGCGCTACCGGCATTTCATGGAGTGGCTGGCGGGGCAGGGCGTGGCGTGTCATGCGCTGGACTTTCGCGGGCATGGACGCTCGCAGGGGCGGCGCGGCTACGCGGCGAAGTGGGCGGAATACGACGAAGACGCGCTGGCATTTCTGAAATTGCAGGCGGTGCAGACCGACCGGCATCTGCCGCTTTTTCTGCTCGGACACAGCAACGGCGGGCTAATTCTCGCCTCCACGCTGCTGCGCCACCGGCCCACCGGGGTTGCGGGCGGGATATTCTCCGCGCCCTATTTCGCCATTAAACTCGCCGTGCCGCTGCATCTTCGCGTGGTGGCGCAAGTGGCGAACGTGGCGCTGCCCTATTTTCTTGTGACCTCCAAAATCTCGTATGACGGCCTGACTTCCGACTCGGAGATGCAGCGGGAAGACCGCAATGACCCGCTGAACTTTCAGGGCGCGACGCCGCGCTGGTATCTGTCCTCGCAGGCGGAACAGCGGGAAATCCTGCCCCGCGCCGCCGAATGGGACTGGCCCGCGCTGCTGCTGCTCGGCGGCGCGGACGCGCTGGTGGAAAATCAAACGGCGATAGATTTTTTCCGCGCCGCCCAGACTCCAGACATCACCGTCCGCGAATATCCTGGGCTGCGGCACGAACTCTTGCGCGAAACAATGCGCGACACAATTTACAACGAAATTTTGCAATGGCTGCAAGCCCACATAAGACCAAAAGTATAAATTAACCTGAAATCCTTCCCCACTGCGCAGGGAAATTGACCACGCCCCTCTCCCGGATTTGGGAGAGGGAACGGGGGAATCGGCAGCGCGTCGGCGATTGGAGCGGGCTTACTCGAAAACAGGAGACGCATGGAAGCCCGCCGGATTAAAACAAACGAAGACCTTAATGCGGAGCAGATGCCCGACAATCCGCACTTATGCAACGTGATTGAGCGGAACATTTACACCCTGCACCGCCTGAATCACGAGGCCGCGAAAAAGCGCGGACTGCAAGACCGAATCGCCGATCTCATCACCTATTTTTCCGGGCGCATGAGTTTTATTTATGTCCATGTGGTCTGGTTTGGACTGTGGATTCTATTGAATACCGGCAAAATCGGGATGCGCATTTTCGATCCGTTCCCCTACGGCCTGCTGACGATGATCGTTTCTCTGGAGGCGATTTTCCTGGCTACTTTTGTGCTGATTAGCCAGAACCGTTTGAGCGAGGAGGCCGACCGCCGCGCCAATCTGGATTTGCAGATCGGACTGCTGACGGAACACGAGGTCACGCGGATTTTGCAGATGCTCGACGCCATTCAGGACAAGCTCGGCATTGAGAACGACGCGGACAGCGACCTCGCCGATCTGGAACAGGACACCAAACCGGAAGACGTTCTGAAAGCGATTGAGGACTTGACCCTGCAATTTGAGAAGCGCAAACGCCGCAAAAAATGAAGCCGCCGCGCCGGGATTTTCGTAAGACCTATGATAGGCAAATCGTTCAAACCTCGCGCCTTCGCGGTAGACCGGGCCGCGCAGCGACCCGTCCGGGAGGTTTCGCCGACCGTCCTGCGGACGGGAACGCAATTTCTCTCTACCGTGTTTAACCGATTTGTCTATGAGATGCGTTTTTCAAGAGGGAATTTGCGAATGAACGATCCGCTTCTGAAAACAAAAGCGCCCCGCAAAAAAGGGCGCGGCGTCAAACTGGCATTGGCGGCGGCGGGAACGCTGTCGCTGCTGTGCGCGTTCGGGGCCTACACGCAGGAACAGAATCGGATTATTCCGCAGGTTGTAATTTCGACCACGCCGCAGCCTACCCCCAATGCCCGAATGTTCTTCCTTGCGGCGGCGGAAGCAATACAGGACGCAAAGGCGGTTGACACCGCCGCCACCGACATTGCGGGGGCGAAAAATGGCGTTCCCGCTTCTTCCGGAAATCACGCTTCCGCTGACGCGCCGCCCGCTGACACACTGGCGGCGAAGGCCCGGATTGTCCGCGAAAATCAAAAGACGCTGGCCACGCTGCGGCGCGGCCTCGCTTACGCTTACGGCAACCCGCCTGCCCGCTCCGCATCCTTCTCTTTCGCGGAATTTGCAAAATTTCGTAGCATTGCCCGCCTGCTCATTCTGGAAGCGCAGGTCAAACGGGCCAAAGGCGACTGGAACGGCGCGGTCAGCGCCGAACTGGACTGCCTCGAAATGGGGGTGATGATGCCGCAGGGGGGCGTTTTGATCGCCGACTTGACCGGAATCGCCTGCGAAGCCATCGGGCGGCGTTCGCTATGGGACGATATTCCGCATCTGAACGCGGCGCAGTCCCTTGCCGCTTTGCGGCGGCTGGAGAAAATTGAAGCGAAGCGTTTCCCTTACGCGGACGTAATCGAAGAAGAAAAGCGGCTGGGGCAGGCCAGCTTGCTGGAGACGTGGGGCCGTGCCGACAAAGAAGGCGGCAGTCCGTCCAATTTCTATCTCGCGGAAAAAGAGGACTGGAATTTCCTTCAAAAATTGCACTGGCGGATGCGCGAAAAATGGACGAGCAGGCAGACGGTCATGGATCGCTATACCCGCTACATGGACGGAATTATTGCGAATTGCCGCCGGCCGTATGGCCTGCATTTGCCGCCGCCCGCCATTCCCGATGACCCCATGAATCAAATGATGGGCGGCATTACGAACGAGGCGCGGCTTAAAGCGGTAGTCTCCGAAACGGAAGTCCGCCTGCTGGCGGTCAGTCTGGCGCTCTCTGTCTACCGGCAAAAGCGGGGAGAATATCCGCCGTCGCTGGACGCGCTGCGAGGCATTATTGCCGCGAATTTATGTTTAGACCTCTTCGCCGCGCAGGGTGATTTGCGCTATCGGCGGGACGGCGCGAAGACCGTCCTGTACAGCGTCGGCCCGGACGGTCGCGACGACGGCGGGCGACCGATCTACGACACGAAGCAGTCGGAGTTTACCCGCAGCGGGGCCCGCGCCCGCTATTTCGTGGCGTCGTCCAGCCTCGGCGATGTCGTCGCGGGCCTGAATCGGTAGGGCGGCGCGTTTTGGAACGCAGTTAAATCCGGGAGAAGAATCTATGCGCATCGCTCGTTTTTTTATCTTGCTGACCGTTCTCTTGACGGTCTCAATGACGCTTTGCGGCGCGGCGCGGGCGCAGGACGCGGAAGAATACAAGCCGAGACCGGTCTTCCCGCAGCTTTTCCCGCACCCGACGGGCAACAATGGCTACGAAGAGTTGATGCTGGCGGCGGACTTAGCGCAGGACTGCAAGCCGCTGACGGAGGCAATGGACTCAAACGCCACCCTGACCGCGAAACGCAAGGCGCTGGAGCGCCCGGACGTGAAGCGGGCGCTGGCGCTGATTCATATCGCTTTTGTCAAGCCGATTACTTCGCCCCGCGATCCGGCGAAAAATACCTTTGAGACCGCTTTCTTCGTTGATCTCGCCGCTTTCCGCAATCTGGCCCGTCTGCTGGGGATTGCGCAGTACGTCGCGCTGGCGGACGGCAAAATGGGCGTGGCGCTCGACGCGCTGGAGGACGGCCTGCGGTTGGCCCGTGTGATTCCGGCGGAAAGCCTCATCAGCGCCTTAGTTTTCGTCGCGGTAGACGCGATTGCATTGAGCAGTATGGCCCGCCATACCACGCAGTTATCCTTACGGGATAGCGAGCGATTAGAGCGAATTTGCGAAAAATGCCTCCGCGACACCGATTCGTTCGCCGCCTCTCTCGCAGGCGAGCGGGATATGGTGATGCGGCAATATCAGGACAAAGCCCCTACACCGGACGACTTGCTAAAAATAATCAACCCTTTCCCGGATCAGTCAAGCAGCGAGGAACCCGACACGACTCCGGAAGAAAGGGCGCTGCAAGCGCGGCTGAAAGACCATCCGGGCGACGCGGCGCGAATCCATCAGCAGGCGGTCGTACAGATCACCGCGTTCTATAACCGGATGATTGCGGAGGCGAATCAAGAGGCGTGGGAGCGTAGTCCCTTCGCGGAAAAGCCGCTGAAAAATCCGACTCAGTTCGAACGGGCGGTCAAAGCGATTGCCGATACGATTATTCCGAATTTTGCAAACATCTTAAGCAAACAGGATCAGGGCAGGGCCAATCTGCACCTACTGGGGACGTTTGCGGCCTTGCAGCGCTACCGCTGGCTTCACCGCCATTACCCGGACTCGCTGCGGGAGTTGCACACGCCTGTTTTAACGATTGACCCCTGCACCGGCGCGTTTTTGGTCTATAAAAAAAGCGGGAATAGCTACGATTTGCATAGCGCAGGAACGCTCGGCGAGGACGGAAAAAGCCGCACTCCCATCTACCTGCCCTATCGTCGCCCCGCCGCCGCACCGTGAGACGACCCGTTCCCCACCCCGCAATTTTCCAGTATGTAAAAGCCCAGCGGCTTGAAACAGGAGGGCAAATCTGGCAAGAAGTGAAATTTCGGAACGGAGGATTCGCGCAAAAAGGAAGCGTGGTATAATGGAAACGCCTCGGCTACGCAATCATCCGCTTCGAACGGCGCGGGAATCTGTAACGCGCTTTACGCAGCGTTCTCAGGAAGCAAGGAGATGTAGATTCGACTCGCGACGGGGCTTTAGCGAAACGCATACGCAGGACGATAAAACGAAGGGCGCTGCGGCGCCATCAAAATGATCCGGAAAAATAATTCAGCGTCCCTGTCGGGCGCGGCGGGGAGGAGCGAACGATTGGAAATACGAAAAATTACCCGTGAGGAGTGTCCGGCGGCGCTGGCGCTCTGGGCGCACGCTTTCGAGGGCGGCAGCGCTGACACCTCCGATTGGGACGACGACATGGACGAACTCGTCGAAGGCGACGCGCCGACGTATGGCATTTTTGACGCGGGCGGCTTGCAGGCGGCGGTATTAATCAACGCCTACGAATCGGTTTTCGGCCCCGACGTGGTATTAAAAATGGGCGGGATTGGCGGCGTGGCCTGCCTGCCCGCAAGCCGGGGCAAGGGGTACGCTCGCGCCGGTATCCGGCACGCTCTGGAGCGGATGCGCGACGCGGGGCAGGTCGTTTCCACGCTGTACCCGTTCAGTTTCGCCTATTACCGCAAGTTCGGCTGGGAGTGGACGGGGGTGCGGCGGAAATACGAAGTCCCGACGAGCGTTTTGCAGGCGGGGCCGGAGACGGAATTTGTCCGCGCCGCCGCGCCGGAAGACCGCCCGACGATTAAAAATCTATACGCGCAGTACGCAAAAAACTATCGCGGGATGCTGGCGCGAAGCGAAAAGGCGTGGACGCGCAAACTCAAAGACGGCAAGGACAAGCGGGCGTACACCTATCTTTACGAGCGGGACGGACAGGCGGAGGGCTACCTGACGCATCGCGGGGTCAAAGAGGAAGAAACGCACCTGCGCGAATTTGTGGCTCTGACGCCCCGCGCCGAACGCGGACTGCTCGGTCTGCTGAAGCGGCACGAGATGCAGGTCAAAAAATTCGTCTGGCGCGCGCCGGAAAACGATGCGCTGTGGCTGCGCAACCCGACATACCACTGGGACATCGAGACGAAAATCTTTCCGGTCGTTCAGGGGCGCGTGGTGGACGCGGCGGCGGCGCTGGCGGAATTGAGACCGGCGGGCATAGCAAACGGCGCGTTTACGTTCGCGCTCACGGATGAACACGCGGACTGGAACGCGGGAACCTGGCGCGTGGAAGTAGAAGCGGGAAGCGTCATCGTCCAGAGGACGACCGACGCGCCGCAAATTTCGCTGGACATTCAAGCGTTCTCGCAGGCGTTTTTCGGCGTCCCGAACGCGCAAGCGCTGCGCGAATCCGACCGCCTGCAAGTCCACGACGAAGCCGCGTTTGCGCGGTTTGCCGCCCTGCTGTCCGGCCCGCCCGTCTTTCTCAATGACGATTTTTAGGCTCCACCAGATTCGTCAGGCCGTGACCGCCCCGTCCGGGAGGCTAACGCCGACCATCCTGCGAACGGATGTCTCAGGTCTTCATTTTCGCGTCTGTGAGGACGCTTGGCGCTCGCGCCTCTGGCGAGGCATTTGATACGCCTCGCCTGAACCGATTGGCGATGGGAGAGGGCGTTGCTGGATTTCAGCCAGATATTTCCGCAGATTACCGCGTTTACGACCGGGCGCGTTGCGGGTCAGGACGCGCTTCACGCCGCCCTGTCCGAAGCGGCGCGGCGCCTGCGCGACTCCGGCCCCGATTGGGAGACCACGCAGGAAAAAATCCTGCGCGGTAAAACGTCGTGGCTGCTGGCGCGGTGGCGGGAAGCGCCGGACGTCCGATTTTCCGCGCCCGCCGCGCCCGCTGTTTACACCGCGCTGGCGGCGGACGGCTCGCAGATTGTGGCGGAGCGGCACGATATTGCGCTGTGCTACGTGCTGAACGTCGGGCGGATTGTGCTGCGCTACGGCACGGGCGAACGGGCCGCGCTGACCTCGCGCCCCATTCTCTGCGACGTGGACGACGACCTGATGGAAGCGCAGGAGGGCGACGCGGCAGTGATCGCCCCGCGCCGACTCGGACTGCGGCGGCAGATGCTGGAGATTGCGGAACTGGCGGAATTGACCGCGCCAAATTCAAGCGAAAATGCGGTGAAGCAAGACGCCGCGCCTCCTGCAATCGCCCTGTTTGACGGCAGTTTGATCCTGTGGACGTTGGAGGGCGAATCGGAAGACTTTCGGCGGAAGACGCTGGCGGACTTTGGGCAAAGCATGGCGGTCGCCCGCGCCCACCGCGTCCCGATGGCGGGCTATATCAGCGCCCCGCAAAGCCGCGACGTGGTGAACGCCCTGCGGATTTTCGCCTGCCCGCACGAGAACCCGCACTGCGACGCGCACTGCAAAGATCGCATCAAACCCAAACCGGAGTACGTCGCCCCCCCCTGCGCCGGGACGGAACGGATCACAGACGCCCTGCTGTTCGGGCAGCGGCTAGGTGACGGCGAGCGTTCCGCCGTGTTCGGCTCCAGTTCTAAAATCCTCAGCCACTACGCCGAAGCGGACAAGACCTGCTTTTTCTATCTGCGCGTCGGGCCGGAAGTGGCGCGGATCGAGATTCCGGCATGGGTCGCCGACGACGCGGAACTGCTGGCGCAGACTCACGCGCTGTGCGTGGATCAGGCGCGAAAGGGCGACGGCTACCCGGTGGCATTAGCGGAGGCGCATGAGCAGGCGATCATCCGCAACACGGAACGCGACACATTCTTTCACCTGATGGCGCGGGACTTTGTTCAGCGTGAACTGCCGCTTGGCGGAACGCAAAAGGCCCTGTCCAAGCGGGCGCGTCGGGTGTAATTTTTCGGGATGGCGCCCGGATTCAAGGCATTGAAACGCCTCGTTACGCGCCTTTGGCGGATCGTCCTTCGAACGGAAAAGCGCCCCGCAGAAGCAGCGGTAATAAGAAGGAATCGCCCGTCGCGAACCTCTGCGAAAGAAGCGCGGCTGGCAGTCTTAAATGTGGCGTCCATGATGCAGCCAAAAACCGTCGTGCCGGCGTAAGCGCGAATAGGGCGCGGGCGAAAGCGCATCGGTTCTCCTTAACGCGGCGCGATACCCTGCGCCTGTTCATCTTCTAATTATACAGAAAAAACCGGCCCCGCCACAAAAACAATCCGCGAACCGGGCCAGCGCCGCAAAAACAATCCCGTCCCTTGCCCCGCAATCCGCCAAATCCGCATCAAACCATCCGGTATCATCCCGAAAATCCGTGCCATCCGCGCAATCCGCGTTCAGACTGAAAATAAATCGGAAAAAACTTGCGAAACTGTCTAAAAACGCGGACTTTGGCACGAATCTTGCTATAATCATAAGTACAGGCAAAACACAAACCCAAATCCGCCTGCCGCCGCGCCCCGCGCTGTCTTTCTGCGGGCCGCATTCGCCATCGAAAGGAACCCCGCCATGCCAACCCGTTCGTTCCGCGCCGCGCTCGCCTTCGGAGCATTCACCCTGCTTGGCGTAACGAACGCCAACGCGCAGACTACCTACTTTCCGAATGACGCCACGATCAACTACGCGACCGTTAACTTTGGTATTGTTGGTTATGCTAATGATGCTGATTTCGGCAGTAAAACCAACGGCACAAGCCCCACAGTGAATGTCGTCAGTGGTGGCAACGTTGGCGGATTAGACGCTTTTAACAAAAGCACAATCAATTTTAATACTGGCGCGACGGCATCCGAAGTGGATGCTGATGATAACAGCACGATAAATTTCAGCGGCGGTTATGCCGAAGCGCTTCTCACGTTTGAAAATAGTAATGCCAACATTAGCGGCGGCGACATTGACGCGGAAATTGCTGCTTTCAACACCAGCACGATCAATGTCAGCGGCGGCAATCACGCGGGGCAGTTATTCGCCATAAGTAACAGTACGGTCAACTTTAGTGGAGGCAATCTTAACGATAATTTCCAAGCGAGTCAGAACAGTACTGTCAATATCAGCGGTGGCTATATAGCCGATTTAATCATCTTTGACAACAGCAAAGTTACCATTACAGGCGGAACTATCGGCGCTGTCTCTCTTGGCGACGCAAACGGGAACATTTACAGTGGCACAACGACCATATCGGGCGGCAACGTAAGTAACGGATTATCGCTTTATAGCGGCGCAGTCAATTTTAGCGGCGGCGCTATCGGGGGCAACATATCGCTCTATGGCGGAATGTTTAACCTTTTCGGCACAGGGTTAAGCGATACCTTGACCAATCCGAATAACGGCGGATTTAGCCAGTATGCTCTCTCCGGCACACTTGCCGACGGAACAAACCTTTCCGGCACAAACATCCTTGTTCAAAACGGTTCCGGCGGAATGTTCACGTTCAATACCGCTTCCGCCGCTACCCCCGCGCCGTCCTCCTTGCTTGTCGTTCTTGGCGGGATAGTTCCCGGCGTCCTGCTTCTTCGCAAGCGGCGCAAATAACGGCTTTCGGCGGGTTTGCGCCCGCTTCGCATCGTGAAAGACGCCCGCGTTTCGCCGAAACGCGGGCGTTCCTGTGTCAAGCGCGCGGTTCTGCTGCCGAAGGGCGGTTTTCATATTGATAGGGTACAATAGCGTATCGAAACGCAAGTCAGGAAGGAAGGAAAACCCTATGGTCAATTTCACTTCAGTACAATTTCGCGCTACAGCGGGCGCGGCGCAGGCGTTTGGCGCAACGCCGCAAGAAGCCCTCAACTCCCTGATGACCGCCCTGCCGCCCGACGCCCCGCTGCCGATTATCATCTGGCCCTACAATCGGGGCGACGCTTACTTTTCCGACGCGCAGCAGGCGCGGCTGGAAGAACTCAAAAGCCGCCGCGACACCCTGACCGAAACGGAACGGCAGGAGTGGGAGCGATTGGTGGAGGCCGCGTTCGACGCCACGATTGCGCGGACGCAGGCGCTGCCGGTCGTGAAATCGTGAACCGCTCTTATCCCGCCGTTGCCAAACGCGCCGACGAGCGCTGCGAATACTGCCGCGCTCCCGCGCAGGTCTTTAATTTCACCTTCGCTGTGGAACACATTCAGACCCGCGCCGCCGGTGGAACCGACGATCTCGCAAACCTCGCGCTGGCCTGCGAGTCCTGCAACCTGCATAAATCCGACACGGTTCTGCGGTATGATGCGCTCGAAGCGCGTGACGTTCCGCTTTTCCACCCCCGCCGCGACGTTTGGACGGAGCATTTTGTCTATAACAGCGCGACGGGCGAAATCGAAGCGCGAACCGCTGTTGGGCGCGTCACGCTCGATTGTCTGCATATCAACTCCGCCTTTCAAATTCGCGCTCGCCGCCAATGGCAGCGCTTCGGCCTGTTTCCCTGACACCCTCTCCAAAACGCCCTCGTTTCCCCGAAACGCGGGCGTTGCTATGTCAAGATGGCCCCGAAATCCGCCGATACTCCTTCTGACAACGCGCCGGAACCCTGCCCGCGCCCGGTATTTCGCGTCACGACTTGCGCATTCCATGACGCGGCCTGCGTATTCCGCGACGCGGCGGAGGTATTCCGTGACAGAAAATACAACCGCCGTTTCATGGCGAACCCAATCCGTGACGCGGAAACCAACCGCCGCCTCACGGCGAACGAACGCGGCGGCGGAGAAGACTAAAAACGTTCCGGCAATCCAGACAGGAGACTTTCCATGAGCAACGATTATCTGCCGAAAGGCAAAACACAACTCTCGGCGTGGCTCGCCAACTTCAACAATGTGGCGTCCGCGCAGATGACTTCGCTCGGCCTGACCGCCGCCGACATCACCGCGCTCACCGGCACAACCGGCAATCTCAACTACTCCATTGCGGGCGTCAAGACCGCCAAAGCCGCCCTGAAGTCCTCCACGCAGGCCGAAACCGCCGCCACTAAAACGGTCAGCAATACGGTGCGAAGCGTCGTGCGCCGCATCCAGTCCAACCCGGCGGTCACGCCCGCGCAAAAGGCCACGCTCGGCGTGAATCCGCGCAGCGCCCCCAAAAACCATGCGCCGCCCGTGACGCCGGCGGGCCTGACCGTTTCCGGCGCCGAAACGGGCGTCAATACCCTGAACTGGAACCGCGCCGGGAACAAGCAGAACACCGTTTTTGCGATTCAGGCGCAGATTGGGGCCAGCGCCGAATGGGTCGAAGTCGGCGCGGTCACGGCGACGAAATTTGCGCATACCGGGCAGACTCCCGGCGTGAAAGTCGCGTATCGCGTGGTGGCGCGTCGGGCGGGCATGGCGAGCGTTGCCAGCGCCGCCGCCACTGTCTACGGCGCGACGACAACCGTTTCCCTGACGCTGCTCAAAGCGGCGTAAGGCAGACCGGGCCATGAATGACCCGTCTGGGAAGCGTTCCGCCAACCGTCCGGTGGACGGGACAGCCTTCAAACGAGCGCATTTCCGTCCGCAGGACGGTCGGCGCAGCCTCCCAGACGGGTCATTCATGGCCCGGTCTCTGCGGCGCGGCCCGATTTTCGAGGCGCTTGCCGGGAAGGAATTCAGGCGAACGGCGCGGAATAGAGGAGGTAAGAAAACAGCAGCAAACAGCAAACAGCAAGAGGAGACACGCGCTTGACTTTGGAATTATTGAAAGATTTGTGGGACGAAAACGAAGCGGCAGGCATGGACGAGCCGGAACTATTGCGCTACCGTTCCAATCTGCTGGGCCGCGATTTGCGATTAACGAACTTCGGCGGCGGCAACACCTCCGCGAAAGTCCCTATGACTGACCCGGTGACGGGCGAGACCGTCACGGTTCTGTGGGTGAAGGGCAGCGGCGGCGATCTCGGCACGATGAAGCGCGACGGCCTCGCCACGCTCTATCTGGATAAACTCAACGCGCTGAAATCGCAGTACAAAGGCGTGGATGAAGAGGACGCGATGGCGGACAAATACGCCCTCTGCGCCTTCAACAACAATCCCCGCGCCGCCTCGATTGACACGCCCCTGCACGGATTTTTGCCCTACCGCCATGTGGATCACTTGCACCCCGATTGGGCGATAGCGCTTGCCGCCTGCGCCAACGGCCCCGCGCAACTGGAAAAACTCCACGCCGCAACCGGAATCAAACTCGTCTGGCTGCCCTGGAAACGTCCGGGATTCGAATTGGGATTGTGGTTGGAAAACGCGGACAGGGATAATCCCGGCGCGGACGGCATTATTCTGGGTTCGCACGGCATTTTTACGTGGGGCGACACCAGCCGCGAAAGTTACCTGCAAACCCTGCGCGTGATTGACGGTATCGGCAAGTATGTCACGAAGGCGATTGCCGCAAAGGGCGACGGAATTTTCGGCGGGGCAAAAACGCAGACATTGGAAAACCGGCGCGAACTTGCCGCCGCGCTGATGCCTGTCCTGCGCGGCGCAGTCGGCCCCGCGCTCGGCAGTTTCACCGATAACGCGGACACCTTGCAGTTCGTCAACAGCAACCATGCTCCGCAACTGGCCTATCAGGGAACCTCCTGCCCCGACCATTTTGTGCGCACGAAAGTCCGTCCGATGCGGGTGGAGTGGGACGCGGCGAACGGGACGGCGGAAACTTTGACCGCCGAAACGCTGATTGCCGCCGCCCATTCCGCGCTTGCCGCTTACCGCAAAGATTACGCGGATTATTACGAGGCGAACAAACTGCCCGATTCGCCCGCAATGCGCTCCGCAAATCCGACCGTCGTCTTAGTTCCCGGCGTCGGGATGTTCAGTTTCGGGCGCAACAAAGCGGAGTCGCGCATCACGGGCGAATTTTACGTCAACGCGATTCACGTCATGGCGGGCGCGACTGCGCTCTCTGATGAGCAATCCGACGGGGCATTGCTCGAACCCTTTATCGAAAAATACGCGCCGGGGATGCAGCGGCCCGTCGTTTTCGATAACTATACCGCCCTGCCCCTGCGCGAATCGTTCAACATCGAATACTGGTCGCTGGAAGAGGCGAAACTGAAACGGATGCCGCCCGAAAAGGAACTCAGCCGTAAAGTCGCGCTCATCGTGGGCGCGGGACCGGGAATCGGGCTGGAAGTGGCGGACAGGCTGGCGCGGGAGGGAGCGCACGTCATCCTTGCCGACCTGAACCCAGAGGTGGCGAAATCCACCACTGAGACCGTCCAGTCCCGTTTCGGCAGGGAAATCGCTATCAGCGGTTCCGCCGACTGCACAGACCGGGACGCGGTGCAAAAGATGCTGCAAGAGGCCGTGCTGCAATTCGGGGGCATGGATATTCTGGTGCAGGTCGCCGCCGTGTTTATTCCGCCGGACGCCGCAACCGGCAAAAACAGCGATGGGCAGTGGAAAAAATCGTTTGAGATTAACGTCGTCGGCTCCTACATTGCGGCGGATGAGGCGCAAAAAATTATGGCGGCGCAAAAGACGCAGGGCAGCATTGTGCTGATTGGCAGCGCCAACGCCGTCGTCGCGAAAAAAGGCAGTCTGGCCTACGACACAAGCAAAGCGGCAGTCAACCACCTCATCCGGGAGATGGCGGTCGAGTTCGCGCCCGCCGTTCGCGTCAATGGCGTTGCGCCCGCCAGCGTGGTGGAGGGTTCGCAGATGTTCCCGCGTGATCGCGTCATCACCTCGCTCGCAAAATACGCCATTCCCCACGAGGACAGCGAAACGACGGAAGAACTGCGCGACAAACTCGCCGGTTTCTACGCCAGCCGCACCCTGCTCAAACGTCCGGTCACGCCGAAGGGCGTGGCGGAAGCGGCGTTCCTGCTCGCCTCCGACCTCCGCACCGGCCTGATGACCGGGCAAGTCCTCGCAGTGGACGCGGGCCTGCCGGAAGCGTTTTTGAGATGATTTGAACCACAGATGACACAGATTTTTATGATTACGCAGATTTTCCACTGCGTCCCGCTTGCAGGCAGGCATTGAGAAATCAGCGAAATCCTTTTAATCTGCGTCATCTGTGGTTCAAAAAATGAGGGGTTGCCATGCTCAACGAATCGCTAATCTCCATATTCGCCCGCCGCGCTCTGGGCGAACTGCAATCGGAAGAAATCGTAGATTGGGCGGTTGCTGAACTCGTCGCGGGACGGGACACGCCGGAACTATGCGTCCTCGCGGGAATTTCCCCACCGTTCTACGCTTCGGAGGTAAACGAACAGTTCGTCAAAACGCTGGATGAACTCGAAATTACCCCGCCTGATAAAGAGAATTGTTTTCGGCTCTATGCGCGGCAAATCGCGCAGGTATTGCTGGATGACAAAATAACGCCTCCTCTTGCTTGCGATATTTTGTGCGACGTTTACTACGATTCCTATGACAGCGATTACGCCATCTGGGGTGCATTGCATAGGGCATAGTGGGACATCAGGACACTGGGAATTAGTTGGTATGAGTACGAATTTAACTTGGCGCAGGAGAATTTTGACGACTACGCCCGTATGGAGGCGCAAAAATTTCTGAACTCGGATGACACGGATTAAGTGATTGCGTATGATTTTTCGATGCCTACCTGCAAGCGCATCGGCTTGCAGTAAGCGGGACGCAGCGGAAAATCCGTGTAATCATTCCAATCTGTGTAATCCGAGTTCAGAATCTTCCCACTCCTCAAAGGTATGCCGCTCGAACTGCGCGTAGGACTGCATCAGCGCGAGGGCGTCTGGCGTTGGGATCGGGTGCGGGACTTTCTCTATCGGGCAGGGCAGCCATTCCACATGGCCTAGCAGCCGGCAGATCAGAGGACGCGCCGCATAGACCACGCAGCGGCCCGCCTCCATGTCCCGAAAGCGGCACATCTGCACCGTGACCCCATCGCCCAAATCCACCGTCTTGTCCTGCGCCTCCACGCGCCGAATCGCCGCCCGCTCCGCCTCCGAAAGCCCCGTAAGATGCGCCTGCAACGCTCGCCACTCGTCCCGCGACGCCGGAACGCCCGCAGCGCACCGCAGCCCGCATTGATCGCAGCCATTGCACACGCTCAACTGCATTTGTGATTCACATTTTTGTTTCAGTTCGATGTACATGGAAATTTGGATGTTCAAATGTTCGGGTGTTCAGGTGTTCAGGTGTTCGGTCGCTCACTATGAGTTTTGTACAAACTTTCAGCGTGCGAGCGCATTTTCCTGAACACCCGAACACCTGAACACCCGAACACCCCGCCTCTGGTATAATAAGCGTATCATGCCGCAAGAAAAAAAGCAAGTCCATTTCGCTCCGAGCGCGATTTATGTCCACATCCCGTTTTGCGCGCGGCACTGCGCGTACTGCGATTTTAATACTTATGTGGAAAAAGCGCAGGCCGCAATCGTCGGGCGGACGACGGACGCCATTTGCCGCGACATCGAGCGGACGGCGGCTGAACTTCAGCGCGACTCCGCCTTGTCCCCCAGAGCGACAATCGAAACGGTTTTTTTTGGGGGCGGGACGCCGACTTTTTTGAGCGGCGAGCAACTGGCGCAAATCATCGGGACAATCCGAAACTGTTTTCCACTGGCGGCGGACGCCGAAATCTCCAGCGAGGCCAATCCCGGCTCCTCCGACGCGGCGAAGTTCGACGCGATGCGGCGGGCGGGATTCAACCGCCTCAGCGTCGGGGTGCAGGCCTTCGACGACACTTTGCTTAAGGCCCTTGACCGGTTCCACACGGCGGGCGAAGCGGAGTCGGCCCTGACGCTGGCGCGGCAGGCGGGATTTACCAGCCTGAATTTAGACCTGATGTTCGGACTGCCGCAGCAGACCTTGACGCATTGGCAGGCCACGCTTGAACGCGCCCTCGCTCTGGGAACGGAACATCTCTCCCTCTACGCCCTGACGCTGGAGGCCGGAACGCGCTTTGAGCGCCTGTATGCGGGCGGCAAATTGGAACTGCCGAGCGAGGACGACGAACTGACGATGTACGAGCGCAGCATCGCAATTCTCACGGCGGCAGGCTATGAGCATTACGAAGTCAGCAACTTTGCGCGTCCCGGCCACCGTTCGCGGCACAATCAGGTCTACTGGCGCAACGAAGCGTATTTTGGTTTCGGGCCGGGTGCGGTCTCCTATGTCGGCGGGCGGCGCTGGAAGCGGGAACGCCTGCCGAGTCGCTACGCTGAAAAAGTGGAAGCGGGCCACGATTTAAGCGTGGAATCGGAAACGCTTGACGCCGCCGACGCGCTCGGAGAGACCATGATGCTGGGCCTGCGCCTGCGCGACGGCCTGCCCCTGCAACGGATTCGCGCCCGTTTCGGCGTGGAACCATTAGAAATCTTCGCCCCGCAAATCCAGCGTCTGGCCGGGCGCGGATTGCTTACATTACAGAACGACACGCTGCGCCTCACACCCGCCGGTCTGCTGCTCGCCAACGACGCCCTGAGCGAATTTTTGACGTGAAGTCCCAACCCCCACCGGCTCCTCCTTCGCAAGGAGGGGAGAAAATGCGATTGCTCCCTCCTTCACGAAGAGGAAGAGCGATGCTTCTCCTCTTTCCCCTTTTCGAAGGAGTGAATCGTCACAAAAAAGCCCACTTGCTATAGATCACAACGTGGGTGTGAGAAATTTCTCACCGGAAGCGAAGTTTTGGCACACTTCTTGCAGTAGAATAAACCATACGCCATTTCTACCCGCGATTCATGAGAGATTGTTTAAAAAACGACAAAAATTTCAGGAATTGCGAAAAATCAGGCAGGAAAAGGGCGCGAACGCGAAGAATAGATGCCCGATTCGACGATTGTAAGTGCGAACAGGCGTTAGGAGACAGAAAAAACATGAACATTCTCAAAATGTGCTGCATTGCGGGCCTCGCTGCGCTCATGCCGACTCTGGCATCCGCGCAGGCGACCGTTCCCTATTACGAATTTTCCAGCGTTGCGGTAGATTACCCGGTCAACGCGACGACCAACCCGACCTACTCCCTGCAAGGCACGCTGGGGCAGACGTTCGCTACGGTGGACTTGCCCACTAATACAGGGCAGACGCTGGCTTATGGCGGATTTCAGCAGACCTACGTTCCATTTGCGTATGTCGTCAGCGTCTCGCTGGAAGGTTTCTCTGGCAGCGCCAATCCCGGCGTGATTTACGGGCAGGGCGCGAACATCCCGTTTTACGCCAACGCTTTCGATTCTGCCGATCTGCTGAACCCTGCCGACAGCCCCGCGCAGCCGTTCTACGCAGACGCCTCTGGCAACGTCAAAGTCCTTTCTACGCTGAACCCGGCCTTTGCGGGCAAAATCAGCCTGAAAGCCCCGCTGTGGCTGCGCAAGCAGGGCGCGATTACCCTGCCCGCCGACCCCATCAACGGCTACCCGACCGCCACCGTCAAACTCGGCGCGGCGGACAGCAACAACGACAACAGCGTGGACTCTACCGACTTCACCGCGCTCATTGGCGCTTTCAACAGCGACGTAACGCTTGTCGGCTCCGGCTATACCAATAAAGCCGACTTCAATCAGGATGGCGCGGTGGATTCCTCCGACTTCACCCTGCTCATCGGCGAGTTCAACAACGTCGGCGACAACTGACAGAAAAAACAACGGAAAAATCATAGAGTTTCGGCAGTCGGGAACGATTTTTCGTTCCTGTCTGTTGTATAAAGTGTGATCTTCCTTTGTAGGTGGGGGACGGAAGCAAGAGCGCTTTCTGTCCCTCTTTTTTTGCCTCCGCTATTCCTCCCTACCCGATTTTGGACTTTGGATTTTGGACTTTGGATTTTGGATTGAAACGCCTTCTGCGAAAATCTGCGTCCTTTACGGATAAAAACGTTTGTGTATGTCTTCTTGTCCTCTGTGTTTCTGCTTCTGTGTTCTCTGTGGTTAAATTCTTCTCCGCCCGCCTCTCTTTTTCCTCGCAATCCAACGGGATTTTGCGCCGAATCGCCGCCTTACGCTAATGCGCGGCCTGTCCCCCTGCCAACAATGACTCGGACGCGACGCCGGACACGCGCACGATGCGACCAGGCCGCTTGATTTTCAACCATTTTTCCGCAGAAACAAAACGCGCCGCTTCCCTGAAATCGAAACGCCGCGACGCGATAAAGGATACGCTATGACGACAGAATATGTCCGCCATTTTGGAATGACCGAAACGCCTTTTGCCCGTAATCACGATCCGAAATGGTTTTACCTTTCGCCGCAATATAAAGAGGCCGTCCTCAAAGCGCGGTGGGCTGTGGAAGAAAACAGCGGCCTTTCGCTGATTCGCGGCGATTTCGGGCAGGGCAAGTCCTACCTGATTGAGTACCTGATGACGCAGTGGACGACGCAGTTTCAATGGAATGTGGCGAAACTGCAAAACACTACCACGATTGAATCGCCGAAAATGCTCCTTACCGAAATCCTCGCCGCGTTCGGCCTGCCCCCCGGCGACTCCACGCGGGAGATGACTAACCGGCTGGAAACGTTCCTGCTGAAGCAGTCCCACGACGAAGACAAAACGGTCGTACTGTTCATTGACGAGGCGCAAAGCATCGCGGGCAAAGCGTTCGCCACTCTGCGCGACCTTATCAATCTGGAAACGCGCAGTAAAATCCTGCTTCAAATTGTCATGGCGGCCTCGCTGAAAATTGACCGCAAATTAGAGTATTACCCGGCCCTGCAAAGCCGAATCGCTTCGGTCTCCACGCTGGCCCCGCTGACCGCCAAAGACACCGACGCGCTGCTGCTGCACCGTTTCTGCGCGGCGCGGGCCGCCGACCCGTTCCGCATCTGCTCGGCAAGCGCGATGAGCGTGATTCACTACTATACCGGCGGCATCCCCCGCGACGTGCTGGTCGTGACGGAAGCGGCGCTGAAAGAGGCCTTCTTGCAGAACAGCGTCAATGTGCAGCCTACGCACGTCGAAAAAGCGGTGAAGGATTTAGCCTGCCGCCAGCCTAAAGCAGCCAGAGAGAAAGAGAAAACGCTGCAAAAACTGACGCTTACCACTTCCGCGAAGGCGTTGCCCGCCGCGCCGCGCCCGTCCGCCGCGCCCGCCGTCCCGCCGCTCGCCGCAGTCGGAACGCTGCGTCCGCAGGGCTTCGTAATCCCAATGGCGAAAGCGGCGTAAATTGCAACTATTCACCCTACCCCGGCCCTCCCCTTCGCAAGGGGAGGAAGGAATTCGCTCTATTCCCCCTCTCTGCAAGGAGGGACAGCGAATTTTCTCCCCTCCTTGCGAAGGAGGGGCTGGGAGTGGTGGATAGTTGTTCAATTCTGCATTTCCAGCGCAAGCGCTTCGCTTGCCTGCGTTCGTTCCGGGATTTGCCAGTAGGGATGGGGATAGTTGAAATAGGTCAGCAGCACAAAATGGCGGGCGCGGGCATAACGGAACGCCTGCGTGATCCAGTGCGCCCGCGCCGCGTCCGGGGCCTGGTTTGAGACGCCCATCTCGGCAATCGCGCAGGGGATGCCCCGATGCCGCGATTTTTCCAGGACTTTGATCCAATGTTGCGCCAGAGTCGCAAAAGGAATCGGGGCCTGCGTCGCAGCGCCGTAAGCGGTCATCGGACGCGAATACAGGTTCATTCCAAAAGCGTCAATCGCGCCTGCGGGAATGAGGTCCAGCGTTTGCAACACCTCTTTTTCCCGGTGGACGCCGTGCGCCGCGAGCGGGCTAAACACGAAAATCGCGTTGGTCGCGCCCTCGGCATCGAACGTCGCCCGGAGGAGAGTCCATGCGGCGGCGAAGTCCTGCGGTGTATTATGCCGCGCCCGGTCGCCAAATTCCCAGGGGGCGGTCTCGGTGGCATCGTTCATTTCAGAGAAGGGACGAATAAAAAACCATTTGTCCCGGTCGCGATAGCGCGCGACGCTTCGCGCCAGCAGGCGCGTATTACGCTCGACCAGACTTCCGGGCTGCGCCAGTTCCCGCCGAAACGCCGCAAGGCTCAGCGTTTCGGTTTCCAGCGCGATTTGTGGCCAGAAGTCGCGTTTCATGCGTCCTGCAATATCGGATTGAATGCGCAGCGATTCGACCGCTTCCTCCACGCCGCCGCGATCCAATTTGAGGTAGGACAGGGCGGTGCGCGCGCCGGGGTAGTCGCTCAGATATTCGGACAGGCGCATCACTTTGCCCATGCCGACTGCCGGAACGGTCAGCTGGGAGGCGCGGGTCTGGGCGGTTGCCTGTCTTCCCCACGCTGTCAACAACCATACCACAGGAAAAACCAACGCAAAAAAGCGCGAAACGTTGCGTTTCAAGCGTCCTCCTCTCATCTTCAAGCAGAACGATTACTCATCCTGCAATCGGCGCAGCAGACGGACGGCGCGGTTTCAGGGACAGCGCAGGCCTTTCGACGAGATGCCAACTGAGCCACGCCAGACCACTGGTAATCACGACCGTCACAACGCAGAGCAGCCAGGGATTGATAGTCCGGTAATGCCAGATAATCAGCGTCTGCACGGGCCATGCGTAAAGATAAAGCCCGTAAGAGAGATCAACTTTTGTCCCAATTTTTGCCAGTAATGGTACTGGGAAAAAGCCGATGTAAAACAGCAGGTAAGCCTGCGAAAGCGGCAAGACCACCATCTGAATCTGATGAAGACGCAGGGCAGCCACCAAAATAATCAACGCAAGCACAGCCCATTGTGGACGATAGGCAATACGTTCTCGGTAAACACAGAAACAACCACCTGCCAGAAAAAACGTGGCGAGACGCGCCCATTGCAAGGGCAGGCCAAACAAGCCCATAGGTCTTAAATGCGATTCCAGATGATGCGCAAGCGCATAGCAGCCTGTTGAAAGCAAAAAAAGGAAGATAAATGGAACACGTTTTTTCAAAATACCTGCACTACCCAGCGCCAAGACGAGCAAATAACATCCAAATTCATATTGTATTGTCCACAGCGAACCATTAAGGTAAGGATGAGGCAGACCCGAAAATGTATGCAAAATTTTGGGAAGTCCATTCAGCGTAGACAAATGGGTAATTATGTTGCCAAGTTTTACATGGCTAAAATAAGCGCTTACATTTGTCGCGCCAAGCGGTCCGACAATGAATGTGCTGATCAGATAGGCAACCGCAAAACCGGGAACGATGCGGAGAAACCGTTTTTTGAGATAATCGGAGATCACAGGACGCGACTGCCACGATTTCACGATGAGATAGCCGTTCAAAATAAAAAATCCATTGACGGCAAATTCCCCAAAACTAATGGTGTGAAATAAGCGCGTCAAAAGTTCACGATGCCGATCACCGTCAATCAATTCGGGAGAATGGCTTAAAATGACTAGCAACGCAAATACAATTCGCAAAAATTTTAGGTTATTACTATGTATAGTGGGGGGGGGGGTAAATTTGTCTGCTATTATCTGCTTCATTGAATTAGTCCTGAGATTGGGTTCGTATTGCTGAAAAGGCCAAACTACGGGACAGAATCCACAATGATTTTGTCGTTCGTGTAGATGCAGATTTCCGCCGCCACGCGCATCGCTTCCCGGACGATCTCCTGCGCGGTCAGTTCCGTGTTGCGCAGCAGGGCCTTTGCCGCCGACGCCGCATACATCCCGCCGGAACCGATGGCCGCCACGCCGTCGTCCGGTTCCACCACATTGCCGTCCCCGGACAGGATATACAGCGAAACGCCGTCCGTCACGATAATCATGGCCTCCAGACGGCGCATCATCCGGTCGGTGCGCCACTCTTTCGCAAATTCAATCGCGGCGCGGGTCAGATTGCCGCTGACCGCTTCCAGTTGGTTCTCGAACTTGTCCGCGAGGGACTGCGCGTCCGCCACCGATCCGGCGAAACCCGCCAGCACCCGGTTTTGATACAGCCGCCGCACTTTGCGGGCGTTGTGCTTCATCACGGTATCGCCCGCCGTGACCTGCCCGTCACCGGCAAGGGCAATCGTTTCGCCGCGCTTCACGGCGACAATGGTAGTGGAGCGCACTTTCGTTCGTTGATTTTCTAATTTCATGTCCATAGCATACCCGAAAAAAGACAAAATCAAGCAGGCAGAGAAAGAGAAGCGATAAGTGAAGCAGGCATATTGACAGTTATATTCCTGTAAGGCGGCAGAAAAATTCTGCCGACAATTTCAGTATGAAAAACCAAAGCCCTGACGCTCAAACCCGGCGTGGCAGCATGGCATTGAGCGCGGTTGTGGCGTTGGTCGTGCTGCTGATTATCGTGCTGGGGCTGGCGACGCTGGCGCTGACGACGTTTCGGAGCGGCAGCCACTCCGCCCGCGTCCGCGCCCTGCAATCGCTTGCCGAATCGGGAATCCAGTACGGCTACTGGCAATACCGTTATAACAGCGCCGCGCTGCCGTACAGCAACACGCGCCCTTTCGGGACCGGCAGTTTCAGCGTCAACGTTACGGATAACAGCGCGAATATCAACGCCACCATTCTGGTCACTTCCACCGCCACCATCAATAATGAAACGTGGAAATCGCAGCGCGTTTACGCGCAGGTCGGGATTGTCGGCCTGTTCAACACCGGGCTAGATGACAACGGCGTCGCGCTGGCGGACAGCGCCGTAGACCCGCATTATACGATTGCGCTGAACCCCAGCGGCGGCCCGACCGCCTACGTCACCATGCAGATATGGCCTATCCCGCCCTGGATTTACGATACGACGACTTCGAAGTGGATTTCCCCGGTAGCAAACGAAAGCGCGGGCAGCGATCAGCCGGGGAACTACACCTATAAGACGACATTCAATGTCATCGGCGACCCGGCTCGCGTCTTCATCTCCGGTTTTTTTGCGGCAGATAACGGGATCAACTGGGTGAAACTCAACGGCGTCACGGTCATTACCGGCAACGATCCCTCTTTTACCTCTTATAGCTCTTTCAGCATCAACAGCGGGTTTGTGACCGGGACGAACACCTTGCAGTTCAGCGTCCACAACGACAGCAATTCTCCCAACCCCTCTGGTTTCCGCTGCGAAATGACGCCGGGAAAAATGTGAGGCACGCGCTCGGCGCCGCCCTTTGCAGACGAAGCAGCGGCTGCAATGTTCTACAAAAGCAGGCGTAATTTCATTCGCTTTCCCCGCCGATAATACTGAAATGGACAACAGACCAAATTTCACGAAGCGGCGCGGCAGCATGGCATTGAGCGCGGTTGTGGCGCTGGTCGTGCTGCTGATTATCGTGCTGGGACTGGCGACGCTGGCGCTGGGGACGCTGCGGAGCGGAACGCACAGCGCCCGCGTCCGCGCCCTGCAAAACCTCAGCGAATCGGGAATCCAATACGGCTACTGGCAGTACGCTTACAACGCCGTGGCCGTGCCTTATACCAATACCCGCAATTTCAGTACCGGAAAATTCAGCGTGACCGTCACCGAAAATAGCGCGAACATCATAAATACGGCCCTCGTGGTTAGCACAGCCACCATTGGCAAAGATACGCTGACCACGCAGCGGGTCTTCAAAACGCGCAAGGGGTGGCATATCGTCAGCATGGCGAGCGTAGTCAACAACCGCGTCCAGAGTACGTATACCCCTCCCTCCTCCGGGTTTCCCGAAGGACCGCAGACCTACGGCGGCATCCCCTTTGACATCGAAACGGCGGGCGGAAATAACTGCTGGAACGCGGGCAACGGAAGCGGAACGCAAATGATCACGATCCCGGTAAAACTCAATAGCGTAACGGAAGTGGACACCTTAGAGCGTATAGAAAAAGTCTTGAGTTGCGAAAAAGTTTTAAGTTGCCAAACGCCTGAGCATCAAGCGCATCATAGCAAGATAGATCATGCTTTCGCTGCGCTCCGGTCTGAGTTCGTAATCTTTGGCGAGGCGGCGATAACGCCCGAACCAACCGAACGTGCGTTCTACTACCCAGCGACGTGGAACAATCTTAAACCCTTTGAGGTCATCGGTGCGCTTTACGACCTCTAACTCTGCGCCCAGATGCTCTGCAACCCACTCCGCAAACGGCCCGGTGTATCCGCTGTCGGCCCAAATTTTGGTCAGGCGCGGAAACTGCCCCTTCACTTGCTCAAAGAGGGCCTTGGCCCCAGCGCGTTCGCCCAGGTCGGCGGCAGAAACAAAAACGGACAAAACTAATCCGCTGGCGTCTACCAGCAGATGGCGTTTGCGTCCTTTGATATGCTTGTGACTGTCGAAACCGATGTCGTCCTGACCGGACTGCCCCCTTTTTCCGTCGTCTTCACGGACTGGCTGTCCACGATGGCGGCGGAAGGGGTGGGGTCGCGTTGCTCTTGGGTGCGCACTTGTTCGCGCAACGCGGTGTGAATTTTGATGAGTAGGCCGTTTTCGCTCCATTTACGAAAGTAATGATAGCACGTGGCATGGGGCGGCAGGTCATGGGGCATCATCTCCCAGGCGCATCCCGCGCGCGTGATATAGAAAATGCCGTTGAGAATAGCGCGGTAGGAATACACCCGCTGGCGTCCGTTGCGTCCGTCGGCGCGGTTTGTGGGCGGGAAGAAGGGTTCGAGGAGCGCCCATTCGGCATCGGTCAAATCAGTTGAGTAGGCTTTTGTCATCATAGCAAGAGTTTACCTCAAGCAGACTTAAACAAACGAAAGAGTTTTTCTATACGCTCTTACCGAGGTTTTTACCCTTTATGGAGCGGACGCGGTGCAGGCACTCATCGCCACACTCATTATGCCCGCGCCACTGCTGAAGGCTTTGCCTTTCGCCAACGAAATTGACTTATCGGTATTGTCCACATTTGGTTTTCCACTTGATGCGCCAATGCCGGTACGAGGCGCAATGATCAGCGGAACGGTGCAAATGGAACTCTGCAACGACCCGGCGCAGAATATCACCTTCGAGTTTCGGACGCCCGGAACCTCGCCCTATGACCCGAACAATCCCGTCCCGGCCCTGCAAACAGTCCATCAAGTCCTGACGCCCGTTTCCGGCGACACGGGTTCGTTCGCCATTCCCGGCGTCCCTGATGGGACTTACGATATTGCTATCAAAGGCTTCTGCTGGCTGCGCAAGGTGATTCACGGCGTGGTGGTCAATGGCGCGGACGTTTCCGGCCTGTCCGTCTGGCTGATGGGTGGCGACATTAATAACGATAACTTCGTGGATTCTTCGGACTTCACCGGGCTTATCGGCAATTTCAACGATCAGGGCGATCCGTAAATCCGATTTTGGATTCTGGACTCTGGATTGGATGCTTGCAGACGCCCGGAGGCGGCGCGAATGTCCGAAGCGCATTGCGAAGCGAAACTCCCCATTCGATTTTTTCGGAAGGGGAGTTTTGTCAGCGGTACGGCAATCGAACGCAGCGGCGGCTTTCGCCCCGCCCCCGCGTTTGCGCGTTCTGGCAGGGGGCAGGAGAAAAGCGACACGGCGGCGAAACAGGGCAGGGAAGCGCGGCGGCAGACCGTCCGCGCTTCAACCCCCTATTTACGGAGACAGCGATGCAATACACCAAACTGGGGCGCACGGGCCTCAAAGTCAGCCGCCTGTGCCTCGGAACCATGAATTTCGGGCCGCAGACGACGGAACCCGACAGCTACGCGATCATGGATCACGCGCTCGAAGTCGGGCTGAATTTTTTCGATACGGCGGATGTCTACGGCTGGAAAAAAGGCGAGGGCGTCACCGAACAGATTATCGGGCGCTGGTGGGCGCAGGGCGGCAAGCGGCGTGAAAAAGTCGTCCTCGCAACCAAAGTGTACAACGATATGGGCGATTGGCCCAACGAAACGCGCCTTTCCGCCCTGCACATTCGCAAGGCCTGCGAGGACAGCCTGCGCCGCATGAAGACCGATTACATTGACCTCTACCAGATGCACCATATTGACCGCGAAACCCCCTGGGACGAAATCTGGCAGGCAATGGACTTACTGGTCGCGCAGGGAAAAATCCTGTATGTCGGCTCGTCGAACTTTGCGGGCTGGCATATCGCGCAGGCCAACGAAGCGGCGAAGCGGCGCAACACGCTGGGCCTCGTCTCCGAACAGAGCATCTACCACCTGCTGAACCGCAATATCGAGTTGGAAGTTCTTCCGGCGGCGGCGCATTACGGCCTCGGCGTGATTCCCTGGTCGCCGCTGGCGGGCGGTCTGCTGGGCGGCGTCCTGCAAAAAATTTCGGAGGGCCGACGCTCCGGCCTCGGCGATCAGGTTGAGAAGCACCGCGAAAAACTGGAAGCATGGGAGAAACTCTGCGCCGAACTCGGCGAAAAGCCCGCCGATATGGCGCTGGCGTGGATGCTGCAAAACCCGACCATCACCGGCCCCATCATCGGGCCGCGCACGCTGGAGCAACTGGACGGCTCGCTTCGCGCCCTCGAAATAACCCTCTCCCCCGAAACAAACGACCATCTCAACGCGATTTTTCCGGGCAAAAAGACCGCCCCCGAAGATTACGCCTGGTGATTTTCTTCTGAGGGAACAGAAAGCAGGGAACAGGGAACAGATTACTATTTTCTCTGTTCTCCTCCACGATAATCCGCATCCTCTGCGGTCTGCATTTTCTGTTCCCTGTTGCCTTCCTCCTCCTTACCTTTTTCTCAAAAAAATTCTTGAAATAATTCTAAAATTGCAATTTTCGCCGTTTCCCACTCGTTTATTGGGTAGCGGTTTCATAAAGACAAAGATTGTCTACGGGAGTCGCTTGAAAAATGGAGGAACGCGGCGCAGCAGGAAGCGCCTTCCTGACTGTCGCAGGCGTCCTGTACTGCCGCCCGAAAATAACGCCCGGAGTCTGACAGGGACTGGCAGACAACGGGCCTTATTCCTATTGCAGCGCGTTCGGGCATTACCAGGAACGTTGCTATTTTGACGGGGCGCGTTCGTCTTTTCTGTTGCGAACGCGGCCCGAAGCGCGGGGCTGGGGAATCGTCACCTGTCCGCGCCAAAACGTCACACCCTCACGACCACCCGGTCGCGTATATCCATGATCTTGGGGGCCATCCCCACAGGAGGAGTCATTAGAATGAAGCGTTTCGCATCTCTCGCTACCACCGCCGCTCTCGCGGGTTCGCTCGTCGGGGCCGCCCATATCGCTCAGGCCGATTCTACCATTTACCTTGTCCCGATTGACAGCCTTGACAACGGCGGCTTAGGCTACAACCCCGGCGACACGGTAAACTTCGCCGCAGTCATTGGCCTCGGAACCAGCGCTGCCGGTTCGCTCAGCGTCCCGACCGCCGTCGTCTTCACTCAGACCCAATTCGACGTTGCCGACAACTCGTATGTTGTCAAAGGGCAGGGGACTGACCCGACGCGAGGCAACAAAAAAGGCACGTTCCTCTGGGGGTCGGACGCGGCCTCGTTCACCACGACCGCCAGCACCTATCAGGGTGCGACCCTGTATGGCGAGGCCGACGCGGTGGGTCACGTTGCGACCAACGTCGCTGGCGCGACCGTTGCGATCCCTGCCGGAACCTATACCCTCGCCACGTTCTCCTTCCCGATTGCGGCAGCCATTAAAGGAACCAGCGCCACCGTGTTCCTGCCCACCGCGTTCGGTTATAGCAACCTGGCCAACAACACCAACGGCGACTTCCAGAGCGGCGTCGGCCCCCTGAAAACACTGTCGCCGAAAGATGTTACTGGTCACACGTTTACGGAGAGCATCTCGTTCCCCAACGACGCGACGCGCTTCAGTTCGCTGACCTTCAAGGTCAAGGGCGCGTCTTCCACCGTCCCCGCGCCTTCCTCGCTGCTGGTCGTTGCGCTCGGCGCGATTCCCGCAGTCGGCGCTTTGCGCCGCCGCCGCGCCGCCAAGTAGACGAACTGCGCCGCGCTGCAAACGCGCCTGCCCAAGCCTCAAAAGCCTCCTTGACCGGCATGATATTCAGGATTGGTCCTGAATATCATGCCGGTTGTTTTGTTGAAAGGGCGACGCGCAGGAACTTTTTACACCCGAATCGCATCAAAAGCATGGCGAATAAACAAGATTCCGTGTAGAATAGAATATATAGATTTCGGGTAACGATTCACCTCCCCCAACCCCTCCTTGCGAAGGAGGGGAGAAAAGCGGACGGCTCCCTCCCCTTGCGAAGGGCTGGAGTGGGGGAGGTGAATCGTTACGATTTCGGTTTGTTTTTAATGAGACGGCTTTCCCGACAGGGCAAAGGCGCGGATCGCGTAGTCGCGATTTTTTATCAGGGAGAAATACCATGCCCCGTTTTAAAGCAAAGGCCCCGGCGAAAATGGCGTCGCTTTGCGGACTGTTCCTGTGCGCGGCGCTGACGGCGGGCCAGACACAAGTTCGACCTGCGGCGTCCACGCCGGTCAGCGCCGCGCCCGTGCTTACCGGCCCGGTTGTTGTCGGGCCGCTGGCAGCCCCGCGCCCCGCTCTGGTCCCGTTCAGTTTTCGGCAGCCCAACGGCGCGGTAATGACCATCAAACTGCGGCGTCTTCCCGCTTTCGGTGTGGTCCGCAATAATGCGTCCGTCGCGGGGGCTGCGACGACGGCCTTTCCCCTGCTTCCGAGCGGCCTTGCGGCAAAGGCCGCGCCGCGCTTCCGACCGCTCGCGCTGGGAGGGCCGAGGCCCGCCGTCACCGGGCCGACGGAACTTTTTAATTCGCGGCTGGACTATTCCCATGATAACAGCGCGGACATCGGCTGGCTTTTCCCAACACGCGGCTACGACCAGCGGAACCGCCCTACCGCGTTTCCGCTCTCGCTCAGTTCGCTGATCTATCCGACCGATGCGCCCTATCTCGCCGCCGATAAAAAGACGATGGAATCTTACGATAATTTTGGCGCGAAAATCGAATTGATTCAGCTGGGGCAGGCCGCGCAAATCTCCTCCATGCAGATTTCAATGGGCGTGGCGCGGGAGGAGCAGGCAAACTACGCCCCGTTCCTAAACTTGAATCCCCCCGGAGGCATCGCCGTCATACTGTTCTGGGACGGCGTGTACAACGATCTTAATAACGGGTTCCCGCGTGACAACACCGGGGCCTATCGGCTGGCGCAGGACGGAACGGGCGCGAACGGCGTGCTGGTGCAGCTGGGGCAGGGCTTCAACGATTACGCCCTCGATTTCGATAACGATGGCAGCGGCATTCAGGGACGCTTTCGGATCACTGACCCCAAAGGGCGAATGGGCCTGACCATTGCCGCCGTCCACGACCCGTCTGTAAAGGACGCCGACGGCAACCCGCTGACCACGCGGCAGGACGGCGTTTACGTCCGACCGGGCGCGTCTACGGGACAAAACAAGTATTTTCTGATTTCGGACGGCAATTTCAATGTCGGGACGACGACCTATCAAGACTACGGCGATGGCAACCTGGTCGCGACGACGCAGAACACCTTCGGCTTCGTTTCGGGCGACAACAACGGCGACATTTTCGGCACGACGGTCACGCAGGATGTGGACGGCTCCGTCGCCTATCAGGTTGCGCCCGCCGATCTGAACTTCAATCCCGGTGAAAGTAAGACAATCACCGTCAACGGGCAGACGGGGACGGTCGCGGCCTATGCCCCCCTGAATACGGCGCTGACGCTCTACGGCACGAAACTCAACGGGACTCACGCGGCGCTGGGCGAACTGCGGGGCCGCATCCGGCTGCTCGGCGTAGAACCGGACAACACGTTCAATCCGACATTGCTGACCTCGCCCTACGATCCCACGCCCGCCACGCCGTCCCTGTCGAAAGTCCCCGGCGAATCGAAAGTGAACCGGTTTCGCTTCACCTTTATCTCCCCGCAGATCAGCGACGCGGATACCAACCATTACACGCTGTGGAATCCGCTGGCGCAGCTACCCACAAAATATACGGTCTTCCAGCAGGAGGTGTACGCCCTGCCCTCCTACGGCGACAACAGCGATTATGCGGCGGGCGGCGCGGCGCATGGGACGACGCTGAAATACAATTACCGGCTGCGCGGAATCCCCGCCGGCACGTACTCGGTGATCGCGCAGGCGATTCCGATTACAGACATCGTGACGGGAACGGGCGGAAGCGCGGTCATCGCGACGGACTTCCTGACGCCGTACAATATGTTTCCCGGCTCCGACTTCGCCGTTTATTACGCGCCGAAAGTGGTTATCAGCGAATCGCTGTTCAATCCGCCCGGTGGCGATTTAAGCAAACTGAATTACGATAACTACACCAACACGACCTCACTGGACATCAAACTGCACCGTCTGTCGGATGTTACGGGCGGCATCGGCAAAGCGCCGGACGGACTGGTGGACTCGTCGGATTTTACTGAGCTTATCGGGGAGTATAACGACGCTTTTTCGGTCGCAGGTTCGGAACTGTTCGATATTGGCGGCGGAGTAAACGGGATTCCCGACGGCTCGGTTGATTCCAGCGACTTCACGCTTCTCATCGGAACGTATGGAATGGGCCTGCCGGAAATTTACGGCTACTGAAAAGGGAACAGGGACAGGGAATAAAAGAAAATGCGTCTGTATGCGAACGTTCCCATCGAAGCGCACATCTTGCAAACTTTGACCGCCCCCTTCTGTTTTCTTGCTCCCGGTTTCTTGCGCAAAAAGCGGGCGTCGGGCATTTCTTTCGTAGGAATGTCCCGTCGCCCCTGACCATGAAACGAACTTGAATTGCCCTGACGCCGGATTTCCTGACGCTTTACTCGTAAGGAGATCGCTTCCATGGCGCGTTTCATTTCGTTGCCCGTCCGCCTGTTACGCCTGTTCATACGTTTCTGTTTTTTTAGTTTCGCCCTCTTATGTTTGGGAAGCGCGGCACGGGTGCAGGCGCAAACCGCTCCGACGCGGTCTAACGGACTGCGATTGCAGGCCCTGCCGTCCGCTGCCGTTCGCGTTCAGCCCTTTGCCCGCTCCGAAGCCTTTCCGCTCCGTCCCGCCGCCACCGGCGACGCCGTGCTGTTCGATTCGATCCTTGACTATTCGTATGACGGCAGGCCCGATTTGCTGTGGGGATTTCCGACGCGGGGCTACGACATCGCCAACGATCCTTACTACCTCAACAGCAACCCGTTCGGCGCGGACTCGCTGATCTCCAGTTCGCCCGCAGGCCGAACGGCGCAGCTCACCCTGTTTCAAATCGGACAACCCGCGCAGATTACCGCCATGACATTCGAAGGCGCTCTGCTGGATAAGGACAATTATTATGCGGCGGGCAGCATCGCGATTATTTTTTTTGACGGGGTGTACGACGCCCCCGCCGGTCTGCCCTTCACCGGAAGCGGCGCGAGCCTGACGCAGAAACTGGCGAAAACCGCGAACGGGACAAATGGATATGTTGTGAAATTCGCGAAGGCCGCTTTTCAGGACAGTTTTTATACCGTGACCTTCGGGACGAGCGGGGCGGCGGGCAGCCTGTTTCCCGCTGCGGCGGGGATGCGTCAGCCGATGCAGATTAACGATCCGCTGGGGCGGTTCGGCGTCATGGTCGCGGCGATACCCGATACTGCCGGAATGACGAGCAATGTCTGGCAGTACCAGAAGGGCGCTCCGAACGGCCTGAACCGCGCCTACCTTTACCAGAATTACAATTTCACGGCGGCGGCGAAAGCGAACAGCGGCGGGGGACACACCGCCGCCCTTGCGCCGAGCGCCACCGGAAGCGTCGCAACGAGCAGCCTGATTCCGGGCGGGGCGGCGGTCGCAGCCTTGACGGGCAGCGATCTGAACGCGGGTAAAATCGTTCCTGTCGCACCTGGCGCAATGTTTCCCACCTCACCCGCCATGCCGCTGAATCCCTGGATGACATTTTACGGCAAAAAATTAAACGGCGGATTAATGACAACGGGTGAACTGCGCGGGCGCATCCGCAATCTGGGGTTCGACCCGGACAGCGCCGCCTCTCCGACCTCCATCCTGCAAAACGGCGTCCGCGTCCCCGCCGAACGCCGCGCCAACCGTTACCGCTTTACCTTCATCGCGCCGCCGATAGACGCCGCGCAGTACAACCCGCCCGATTTCTGGAATCCCGCCTCTCTGCCTCCCGGTTATCGAATCGCGCATCAGCAGGAACTCTACGCGCAGCCGAGCTACGGCGAAAATAACGACGGCGCGACCGCCAATCCTCCGACTTCTAATACCCCGCTGCGCTTGAATTATCGCCTGCGCGGGATTCCGACGGGCAGTTATTCCGTGCTGGCGCAGCAAATTTCCATTTACGGGACTGAAATTGACAACGGGGTCAAAACGCTGATTCAAGACAATCTGACCACGCTGGATATGTATCCGGGCGCGGATCATATCTCGGCGTTTTTTCCGCTGGTGACGATCCTCCCCTCCGCGCAGACCGCCGCCGGTCTGTTTCCTGATAACTATTCCGGCGCAGTTGCACTGGACACGAAACTGCGCCCGATAGCCGATATGGGCGGGGGAATTAACGGCAGGCCGGACGGGGCGGTGGACTCCTCCGATTTTACCCTTCTCATCGGGGACTATAATAATGTGGATTTGCCGGGAGCAGACCCGGCTGACATCGGCGGCGGTATTGCCGGAATCCCCGACGGCTTTGTGGACTCCAGCGACTTCACCCTGCTGATTGGCTGGTTCGGCGGGGCCGATCAAATTGGCGAAAGCGCGGACTATTGACTCCTCCTTGCCATTTGCCTGCAATGCCCGCATAACTTCCGCTACTATTTCGCAAAAAAAATCTTCTGCGCCGCGTCAGGGGTTGACTTGCCCGAAAACCGTAAGGTACAATGAAACTAAGTTCGTGAAATAATACGCAAAGTCGCGGCGGGGCCGCGAAAGAAAGCCTGCCTGGGACGCCAATGTCGGATTTTCAGACAACTAACGTGACTTTTGAGCGCGAACGCGGCGTCTACGCGATCCACGTCACGCCCGATGTCGCCCATACCATTATAGATTTTGGCGAGACGGCGGAGCGCGGGGCGTTCGTCAGCCGCGCCCTGCGGACGCTGGCAGATGCGAAAATCCCGGTCTTTCTCGTGAAAATTCACCGCTCCGCCGTGACCCTCGCCCTGAGCGGCGCGGACGTTGACCCGGCGGAAACGGCCCTTAATTTTGCCGGATTTACGCTGGATACGCGCCGCGATCTGGCGCTGGTCGTGGTGCGGGCCGCCTCCATGCGGGATATGGCGGGCGTCATGGTGGAAATTTCCGATTCGCTGACGGCTGCCAACGCGCGGCTTTTTGAGACGGGCGACTCGCACAATTCGGTGCAGTGCTTAATCGAAGCGGAACGCGCCGAAAGCGCCGCCGCTGAACTGTGCAAAACGTTCCACCTCGATCCCGCGACAGCGATTCAGGCGGTCTCGCTGGGAGGGGAATACGGCGCATGAAAATCCTCGTCCAGAAATTTGGCGGCACTTCCGTAGACCGCGCCGAACACCGGGCCTTAGCCGCCCGCAAAGTGATACAGGCCAAAGACGCCGGGTTCGCGCCCGTCGTTGTTGTGTCCGCGATTGGCCGCGCCGGAGCGCCCTACGCCACCGATACGCTGGTAAAAGTGCTGAAGGACATTGACCCGCAAGTCCCGCCGGAACTGCGCGAAATGGACATGATGATGGCCTGCGGCGAGATTATCTCGACCGTCGTCTTCGCCCACACGCTGCAAACGTTCGGCTATAAAGCGATTGCGCTTTCCGGCGGGCAGGCGGGAATCATCACCGACCCGGAGTTCGGCAATGCGCGGATCAAGCAAATTCGACCGAACTATATTCATAAATTATTAGAGCAGGGCTATATCCCGGTCGTCTGCGGGTTTCAGGGCATCACCGACCCGAACGACGAGTACGAGCATGGCGCAATCACGACGTTAGGGCGCGGCGGCAGCGATACCACCGCCTCGGCATTGGGCGCGGCGCTGGGAGCGACCGCCGTTGAGATTTATACGGACGTGGACGGCGTGAAGACCGCCGACCCCAGCATGGTGAAGACCGCGCGGACGCTGGACATCTGCACCTACGAAGAAGTCGCGGAGATCGCGCATCAGGGCGCGAAGGTCGTTCACCCCCGCGCCGCCGAGGTCGCGATGGACCACAACATCCCGCTATGGGTCAAGTCCACCTTCTCCGACGCGCCGGGAACGCGGATCGCCGGTTCGCACGACGCGGACGGCACGGACAGCGAGTATGCGGAACTGATGCGCCACCGACTGACGGGCGTGACGCATACAGGTAAAGTCGTCTATGTTCGGCTGGAGATTGGCAGCGTCCCGCACAAGGCGTTAGTAGAACGCGAGGTCTACCGGATGATGGCGCAGGCGGGCGTCAATATCTATTTCCTGACGTTCAGCCCGCGCACGCTTTCGTTTGCCGTGCCGCGCGACGTTTACCCGATAGCCCGCGACCTGCTCGACGGCATGGTCGTCCCGGTCACGAACCCGCAGCCGACGCCCGCAGGCAAACTCGCGACTTATTATATTTTCAAGTTCTCCAACGGGCTGGATTTAGCGTACAGTGTGCAGCGTCCTTTGCTGAAATCGCAGGAAAAATTCGTGGATATTGTGGACGTTCCCGCATGCGTCATCGAAAACTGCACGACGGTTTCGGTGATTGCGGCGAACCACCGGCGCGTTCCCGGCGTCCTCGCGCACATCTACGAGACGCTGACGCAGGCCGGAATCGCAATCTATCAGACGGCGGACAGCGAGATGTCGGTCTCCCTGCTGGTCTCGGAAAGCGAAGTTGAACGCGCCGTGAAACTGCTGCACGAAACTTTGTTCGAACAGTGATTTTATCCACGAATCACCACGAAAAATCACGAATGAGACACGAAAGTTTTGGTGAGAATTCGTGTTAAATTCGTGGTAATTTGTGGATAGAGGAAAAAAAATGGCGAACCATGACGATTTGCCGGAGGTTCCGAAACTTGCGCCTGTTCTTCCGCCCCATCCGGGGAAAGCGGCAGAGCGAGGTCAGGGACCGGGATCGAACCAGAAGGCGGCGATTGCCACCACAGCGGCGAGCGCTTTTGTGACGCCGGTACTGGTCTTGTCGGTCGGCGGCTATTTTCTAGACAAGAAAATTCATGACGCGGTACCCTGGTTCGCCATGCTCGGCGTTGTGGTCGGAATGATCGTCGGAATTACCGCGTTGCTGCGGATTATTAAAAAGTTGGAAGAGTAGTAAAGCGAAAGATTGCCCCGTAATGCAAAATTTTCGCGAGACGCATCTATTTTGTAGACATTCTGTGACATAATCTAGGAAAGAGAACACCCTTTTCATGCAAGACCTGAAACTATCGTCCCGCGCCCTGACGACCGGAACTTGGTCGCTTGGCCTTGTGACGTTCGCGCTGTTCGAATCGCAGCGCCTGACCTGGGCTACCGGATTTCTGCTGGGCGGCGCGATGTCGCTGTTTTCGCTGCTGAGTTTGACGCTGGTTATTCCGATGCTGTTTCAACCGGGAATGCCGCGCTATATGGCCGCTCTGCTTGGCGTCACGCTCCTGATGAAACTGCCGCTGTACTGCGGCGCTCTGTATCTGGCGGCGACGTGCCGGTTCATCAGTCCGGCGGCGGTTTTCGCGGGCCTGCTGATGGCCCCGCTCATGATTACTCTAAAGACGATTGGCGGAATGATCACGCTGCCAACCCCCGCAACGGCCCCCGCTGCCGCGCCGCGCCGCCGCCGAATCGTCCGGCGCATCTACGCGGCGGTCGCCGCGCAAAAAGGATAGATTCTCCATGCCGCAACTTGATCCCATACGGCAAAACTTTATACCGCTGGCGCAGCAAACACCCGTCCGCGTCGCGCAGTCCGAAACAAAGCCGACCAAAGAGACCGACGGGATGCGCTCGGAAACGAAGACCGAAAGCGCGTCCAAAACGGAGGGAACCGAGAAAGACCATACAGGCGAGATTCCAAAGGCCCCGCTGCTTTTCTGGAACTCCCTGATGATCGCGGCCCTGCTGCTGGCGCTGGCGCTGGCGTCTGGCAAGCGCAGTAACCCGAATAAGGCCCCGCGCGGTCTGCAAAGCTACGCGGAATATATCGCCGATCAAATGAACACTTTCGTGGTGGGCATCATCGGGCCGGGAGGCGAAAAGTACACGCCGCTTGTAGGAACGCTGTTCCTTTATATTTTCGCGATGAATCTGCTTGGTACAATCCCGATTTTTCACTCTCCGACCGCCAACCTTTCGATTACGCTGGCCCTCGGCCTGGTCGTTTTTGTGTATGTGCAGTATGAGGGGATTCGGCTCAATGGAGTCGGCGGGCATTTTTCGCACTTTCTGGGGCCGAAACTGGGCAAATACCCCTTGCTGGCCCCGCTAATGCTTCCGATTGAATTGATCTCCGAAGGCGTGCGCCCCTTTACGTTGGCGGTACGCCTTTTCGGAAACATTTTCGGCGAGGACGTGATTATCATCGTGCTTGCCGGATTGGGCGCCACGCTTGGCGGCAGTCTGCTGGGCTGGGTCCCGATTCAGTTTGTGCTGCTCCCGCTGGCGTTGCTGACTTCTTTCGTGCAGGCCCTCGTTTTCAGCATCCTGACCTGCATCTATCTTTCGCTGGTGCAGCATCATGGCGATGGCGAGCATGGCGATATGGGAGGCGATGAAACGCCCGCCCATGCGACGGGACACTGACCGCCCGTCTGTTTTGATTTGACTCTCGCAACACATTTTTTCGCTGTCAGTTTGGCTGACAAGAAAGGTTTTTCCGATGCTTTATTTCATGGCCCTTGCGTTCGCGCTCGGTTTCGGCGTCCCGGTTGCCGCGCTTGGCGGCGCTCTCGGACAGGGCAAAGCGGCTTCCGCCGCGCTGGAGAGTATGGCGCGTCAGCCCGAAATGGCGGGCAAAATCCAGACTCTGCTGATTCTGTCCCTCGCCTTCATCGAATCGCTGGTCATTTTCGCGCTTCTGGTCTTCTTCCTGATCCTGACGAAAATGCCCGACACCGCTACGGTTCTCACCGCGATTACCAAGTAGGTTTTTCCCGTCCGCGTCCCCGCCCCCTTCTTGACTGAGAAGGGAGCGGGACAGGACATTGTTCTAATTTTTGAGGAAGCATTGCGCTATGCAGCCCATTCTTGATAGTCTGGCCTTCGACTTAAATATTTTTCTCTTTCAGTTACTGACGCTGATCGTGCTGCTTGTGGTGATGAACGCGATTTTCTGGAAGCCTTATCTGGCGCACCTGCAAGCGCGGGACCAGCATATCACGGACGCGCACGATCAGCGCGACCGTCTGCAGGGCGAAATGGAGTCGCTGCGCGGCGAATACCTGGCCCGTATCACGCAGGTCGAGGCCGACGCCCGCGCCCGCATCCAGTCCGCCGTCAAAGAGGCGCAGGAGGAGCGGGAGCGCATCCTGAAAGAGACGCGGGAGCAGTCCGACGCCGCGCTGAAGCAGGGTGTCGCCGCAATGCAGCGCGACAGCGCGGAATCGCTGATTACGCTGCGTGAACGCATGGTCGGACTTGCGGTAGACGCGGCCTCTAAAGCGCTGGGTTCGTCCGCCGAACCGGCCTCGCTGCGTTCGTCGGTCGAACAGCAGTTCGCTTCCGCCGCCAAAAACTGACGCTTGAAACCCTTTCTGGAGTGTGTCTATCGTGCTTGCTGAATTTCAATTTGGCCCCATCGCCATCGAAAATCCAAAAATTCTGATCGCGCAGATTATCGGTTTCGTTTTGTTCGCAATTCTCGTCTGGAAAATGCCGAAGACGATCCCGCTTGGCGTCCCCTTTCTGAAAGACGCGACCAGCGAGCGGAGCGCCCGAATCGAAGACAATCTCGCGCAGGTGGAGACGGCGGTCTCCGATACGCAGCGGATTCACGACGATTATCTCTCCCGGCTTCGAAGCGTGGAGTCGGAGGCGAATCAACGGATCGAGGCCGCCGTCCGGGAAGCGGAAGAAGCCCGCGCCGGAATTATTGCTGAGGCGGAGGAGACTTCGAAGCAGGTGCGCCGCCGCGCCGAGGACGAACTGGCCCGCGAACAGACGAAGCAGCGGATTTTGCTCCGCCAAAAAATTGTCGCGCTGACGCTGGACGCGGCGGAGAAATCGGCGCGGGAACATAGCACAGCGAATACACAGCGGCATTTGATCAGCGATTTTATTGCCCGCGCAGCAAACGACGCTGCCCCCGTCAGCGCCGCGTTCTCTGCGGTTCTCCCGACCGCCGCGCCGCATTTCACTGAGCCTGTCGCGCCGAGTTTTGGGATGTCCGCGCTTTCCGAAACGCCGGTAAACTTTGATCGAACGGAAGGGGCCTGACGCATGGCAAACCATGATCTCCGCGCTTCGCGCCGTTACGCGACCGCGTTTTTTAACGCCGCGCATAAACAAAACAAACTGCCCGTCGTCATCGCCGACATCAAGACCGTCGTGGACTTGATAAGCGAGACTCCGGCCCTGCAACGGATGTGGGATAGCCCGGTCATTCCGTCGGGACGCAAGCGCGAACTGACCCTGCAACTCTTCAAAACGTCGCTCGATCCGCTGACGCTCTCCTTCCTGCGCCTGCTGATTGATAAGCGCCGCGAATTTCTCCTGCCGAGCGTTCAGATGGAATTGCAGGAACTGACCGATACGTCGAACCACCTGATTCGCGCCGAGGCAACGTTCGCGGTCGAGCCGACGCCGGAAGAAGTCGCGGCGCTGACTGAAAGCTTGGAGCGGCGCACCGGTGAAAACGTGAAACTGACTTACACCGTCAACAGTGAAATCATCGGCGGCGTGGTCGTGCGGATGCAGGACACGATTATTGATGGCAGCGTTCGCGGCACGCTGGAGCGCCTGCGCGAACAACTCCTCACCGAAACGTAGAAACTTTTTTAATCTCAAGCAAAGGCGAACAACATGGCGATACGACCGGAAGAGATAACCTCGATTCTGGAGCGCGAGCTCGAATCTTATAACCGCGAAATTACCGAAGAGGGCGTCGGGACAGTCTTGCAGGTGGGCGATGGAATCGCCCGCGTGTACGGCCTCAAAGAGTGCATGGTCTCGGAACTGCTGGAATTTCTGGATGCCAAAGGCAATCCGATTACCGATGAGCAGGGGGCCGTCATCCGCGCTCTGGCGCTGAACCTCGAAGAGGATAACGTCGGGGCCGTTATTCTTGGCCCGGACAACCAGATTGGCGAAGGCACGACCGTGAAGCGCACCGGGCGCATCATCGAAGTCCCGGTCGGGGAAGCGATGCTGGGGCGCGTTGTCAGCGCGACGGGCGACCCGATTGACGGCAAAGGCCCGATCATTACCGACAAAACAGGCTTCATCGAGCGGGCCGCGCCCGGAGTGGTTGACCGCCAGCCCGTGAAGCAGCCGCTCCAAACCGGAGTCAAAGCGGTGGACGGCCTCGTTCCGATTGGACGCGGACAGCGCGAACTGATTATCGGCGACCGGGGAATCGGCAAAACCGCCATTGCCCTCGACGCGATTATCAACCAGAAGGGCGGCGACGTGATGTGCGTCTATGTCGCTATCGGGCAGAAAGCGACGACCGTCAACAATGTCCGCGCCGCGCTGGAAGAGGCGGGCGCTCTGGAATACACGATCATCGTCGCCGCGACCGCCGCCGACCCCGCCCCGATGCAGTATATCGCGCCTTACACCGGCTGCGCGATGGGCGAGTATTTCCGCGATCAGGGCAAACACGCGCTGGTGATTTATGACGACCTTTCCAAGCACGCGGTCGCGTACCGGCAAGTTTCCCTGCTGCTGCGCCGCCCTCCCGGACGCGAGGCGTATCCCGGCGACGTTTTTTATCTGCATAGCCGCCTGCTGGAGCGGGCCGCCAAAGTCCGCGAGGATTATGTCGTGGTGGCGAAATCCGCGCCCGCCGGGGCAATGACCGGCGTGGACGGCAAAATCTACGAGGGCGGCGACGGCCCCAAAGAGGCAAAGACGGCGATGGAGGCCATGCCCAACGCCGCCGATCTGGAAGTGCGGATTGTGCCGGGAACGGGCGGCAGCCTGACCGCCCTGCCGATCATCGAAACGCTGGCCTCCGACGTTTCGGCCTATATCCCGACCAACGTCATCTCGATCACGGACGGTCAGATATTCCTTGAGCCGGACCTGTTCTATTCCGGCGTCCGGCCCGCGATCAACGTGGGGATTTCAGTCTCTCGCGTAGGACGTTCCGCGCAGATCAACGCCATGAAGAAAGTCGCCGGTAAAATGCGGCTCGATCTGGCGCAGTACCGCGAAGTGCAGGCGTTCTCGCAGTTTGCCTCCGACCTTGACAAAGCGACCCGCGACCAGTTGGATCGCGGTTCCCGGCTCGTCGAAGTCCTGAAGCAGCCGCAGTATCAGCCGATGCCTGTGGAGCAGCAGGTCACGATTATCTATGCGGGCTACAACGGCTTTTTAGACGATATTGCCGTTGCGGACATCCGCAAATTTGAGACCGCGTTCCATCCCTTCATGGCGGAGAAATATCCCGACATCATAGAGAAAATCCGCCGCACCAAAGACATTGATAAAGACCTGGAAGGCGAATTAAGCAAAGCGATTCAGGCATTCAAAGCGCAGTTCAAACCGTAGAATAGAAAACAGAAAACAGAAAACAGAAAACAGAAGAGAATGCCCGGTCTGCAAACTTCCCCTGCCGCATCAAAACTTGCAAACTCTGACGGTCCCTTCTGTTTTCTGTTTTCTGTTTTCTGTTTTCTTGAAAAGGAGATCGAACCGATGGCGGACATTGCGAGACTGAAAGAGGAGCTGCGGGACGCGCAGAGCGGAGTCAGCGCGTTGCGGGAAAGCGTGGTCACGACGGTGATGCGGCGCAACAAACTCGCCGACGAGGTGACGCGGCTGGAGCGCCTGATTACCGATCTGGAAACCAAAGCGGCGCTGGCGGAGCGGAGCATCAATAACGGAGCGCTTGCGGGCGAACTGCGGACGGAACGCGCCAGTCAGGAAACGGAACTGGCGCGGACGAAGGCCCTGCTGACGGCGGCGGAATCGGAATCGGAGGAGGCCAAACGCCGCCTGCCCGAAGAAGAAACGCAACTGCGCGGGCGCGTTCAGGAATTGCAGGCGCAGATTGCGACGCTGGAAAGCGGACGCAGTACCGAGAGTCCCGCAAGCCGCTTTTCAACGAGCGCATCCGACGCGCTTTTTGAACGCGCCTCCGACAAAATCCGCGATTTGCAGGCCGAAGCGTCCGCCCGCACCGAAGTCGCCGCCACCAACGGAAATCACGCCGCCGCGACTGCCGTCCTGACGCCGGAACAGTCGGCGGACAAGATGCTGCGCGAGCTGGAATCCCGCTACGCGATGAAGCCGGAGGCCGCCCCGGTCGCCGAATCGGAAAGTCCGGGCCGTTATCTGGAGTTCGATTCCCGTGACGAAGCGCCGTCCCTGACCGCCGCCTCATTCTCTGCTTCAGCGTCTGCCGCCGCGCCGCCTCCGCCTGTCACGGCGGGCTTTGCCGAAACGTCGGCGCTGGAAAACGCGCCGCCTGTGATTGCGATGCCGCCGTCTGTTGTCCCGCCGGTTCCACCGGTTGCGGAAACGAAAAATGAAATGCCGCCCGCGCCGGAAGTCACGGCGAGCGCAGAAACTCTCGCCCAACCGGAAATGCCGGAAGCAGCGGCGATAGCGCCCGTCGCGTTGCCGGATTTTCCCGCGCCGCCCCCGACTTCGCTTGCGACTCTGCCAGAATCCGCCGCGCCCGATATGGACATCGCACTGAAATCTTTCGCCGAACGGCGGCAGGCGATTCCCGCGTCCGTCCCGTTTCAAGTCGCCGTCCGCCCGCAACGCGCCACTGTTCCAAGCGACGACGCCGGACGCATCCGCGTGGCGGCGATTGGCACGGGCGGGATTTTTCGCGGGGCGCACCTGCCCGCTTACGTAGACATTCCGCAGATGAAACTGGTCGCCCTGTGCGATCCCGATCTGGAAGCGCAGGACGCCGCCTACCGCCGCTACCAACTCCTGATCGAAGCGAAAATCAAGCAGGCCAACGACGCAGGCGATTTCGCGCTTGCCGAGCGGTTTGAGCGCGATTTGGAGTCCGTGCAAATTTGCGGCGACATCAGCGAGGTCATCGAAACGATTAAGCCGGACGTGGTGGACATCTGCACCCAGCCGTTCCTCCATGCGCCGCTGGCGATTCAGGCGCTGGAAGCGGGAATCCACGTCATGTGCGAAAAACCGATCTCGCGCTCGTGGCTGGAATCGCAGCGGGTGATTGCGGCGGTGGAGCGCAGCGGTAAACTCTATCAGCACAACGAAAACTGGCTGTGGGACAAAGATTACTACACCGCGAAAAAACTGATTGACTCCGGCGCGATTGGCGAACCGCTGCTGATGTTCCTCGCGACGGCGCACGGCGGGCCGGAGGGCAACCCGAAATTCTGGAATCCCGATTTCGGCGGGGGCGGTTCGCTGCTTGACAACGGAATCCATGCGATTGGCGCGGCATGGTTTATGAGCGGTCTGGACAAGACCCCGGCGCTGGTCAAGTCCGCGCAGCCCTTCGGCATGACGATGCGGATGCCGGAACGGATTTTAGACGGGCGCTATCAGAAAATCCGCGTGGAGGACGACGCGCATATCCTGATTCGGTTCGAAAATTCCGATTCGCTGGCGTGGACGACCGCGCATATCGAAGGCTCCTGGAGTCACCGCGACTCGCCGGACACCGCGATTATCGGCAGCACGGGCAAAATCGTGTTCCATGACGAGGGCGGCAAACGCTACGCGCTGATCATGGACGCTTACGACCGGGAAGCGCGGCGAATCGAAGTCAGCGGCCCCACCTGGTCGCACTGGCCTTCGTCGTATTACGGGGAAATTCTGAATTTCATCGAGTGCGTCAAGCATAACGCGCCTTCTATCAGCGACGCGAAATTCGGCGCGGAGTGTTCGGCAATGGTCGGCGCGGCCTACCTTTCGGAACAGCGCGGACGCAGGGCCGTTCCCGTTGCGGAGTTCAAGCGGTTCGCGCAGGAGATCGCCGCGAAACATCCGAACGACCCGGCGGGCGCAGACAACGCGCTTGTGGACGCCCTGCTTTCCGCCGTCCAAAAAGGCTGACGCGGGCTTGACAGCGCGTCGCTTCCCGCGTACAATAAAATTAGTTTTTCTGACCGGGAGGTTCCTGTGATTACGAAACCTGAAATCATTGCGCCCATCAATCATATTCGCCTGGACAATCGCGGTATCGCCTTCGTTGGTGAGACGCGACTGAAGGTTGAACACGTTGTCGGGGCCAAAAATCATTGGGGAATGACGCCAGAACGTATTCAGGAAGGTTACGATTTTCTTACGCTGGGCCAAGTCTACGCCGCGCTTGCATATTATTACGATCACAAAGAAGAAATGGACGCTTATATGCAGCGTGAATCCGAAGAGTTTGAGGCGATGCGGTCTGCTGACGAGAATCAAATGACACGCGAAGATTGGGAAAAGCGCTTCAAGGAACGCGCCGGAAAATGATCGCTTATTATGCGGATATTAACGTGCATGGCGATATTATCAATGGGCTTCGTCTACGTGGAATCGACATTCTACGCGGGCAGGACGACGGCTACGATGGACGCTCTTACCCGGATGTCATAGATCGTGCGACAGAACTTGGACGTGTTCTATTCTCTCATGATCAAGATATGATGCGTGAAACAAAAAGTCGTCTTATCGCGGGCATTCCTTTCAGCGGAATTGTTTACGCAGACCTGCTAAAAGTGACTATTGGAATTTGCGTGACTGACCTGGAATACATGGCAAAAGTGGGGATGCCAGACGATTTTGTCAACCAGCTCCGTTATTTGCCTGTAAGATAAATGTTACTTATGCAATGTCCGCAGTGCGATCTTGAGAATGAGGTGGGGGCGTTGTACTGCGCCCGGTGTCACATTGCCTTGCCGCGTCCATTCGCCTCCGGCGAGTGCCGGTTCTGCGGGCGCATCCCGGAAAATTACGAAATTGTGCCGGAAATTTGTCCGTCGTGCGAGAACGATGCCGAGCGCGGCGAAGTCGTCCGAAAAGAGCGGGCGCTGCGGTTTTTGGTCGAAGCGGAAATACAGGCGGCGGCAACCGAAGCGCAATGGGCAAAAGGCGCGAAACGCGGACTTTTCGGCTGTCTGCCGGTCTTGCTGGGATTTGGGATTTTCATTTTATCGGTTGAACAAGGGAGGCCGCAGCAACAGGGCGGCGCGGGAAGGCGAGTATGGCAACGATTCGACAGGTGCGACAGCGTATCAAAGTCGCAAAAAACATTCAGCAGATCACCAAAGCGATGAAAATGGTGGCTGCCGCCCGCCTGAAGCGGGCGCAGGACAGGGTGACGGCGGCGCGTCCCTACGCCGCCACGATGCGCGAGATGATGACCAGCCTCGCCAGCGCCGTTGGCGGACAGGTCTCGCATCCGCTGCTTGCCGTGCGGCCCGTCCGCAGCGTGGGCTTTCTCATTATCACGGCGGATCGCGGCCTTGCGGGTTCCTACAATTCCGCCATGCTGCGCCGCGCCACCGAAATGCTGCGCGAATATGACAAAGACCGCGTGAAACTCTACGTCGTCGGGCGCAAGGGAATTCAGTATTTTCGGCGGCGCAGTTACAACGTCGTCGAAGAATTTAGCATCAATAATACGGGCGTCACCTTAAGCGAGGCCCGCGAAATCACCAAGCGCGTCCGAACCGCTTTTGAGACCGAGGAAGTGGATCAACTCACCCTCCTCTATACCCGGTTCTACACCGCCATCACGCAAAAACCGACCAGCGTGCAACTTCTCCCAATCCAGACGCCGGAAGTGGAAGAGTCCCCTGAAACGGCGCAGACCGAAGAATACATCTTTGAGCCGGACGCCGCCACACTGCTGCAAGGGCTGCTGCCGCGCTACATCGAAGGACAGGTGTATCAGGCGCTGCTGGAATCCAACGCCAGCGAACACGGCTCCCGCATGACCTCCATGAGTTCCGCGACAGACAACGCCGGCAAGATGATTACCACGCTGACTTTGCAACTGAACCGGGCGCGGCAGGCGGGCATCACCCGCGAAATCTCCGAAATCGTCGGCGGCGCGGAAGCGCTGAAGGGATAATCCACGAATTACCACGAATTTATCACAAATTAAACACGAAATTATCTTTTGAGTTCTCATTTCGTGTCCCTTCGTGATAAATTCGTGGTAATTCGTGGATAAAGGAAAAATCAATGCAGGAGTTGGCGTTCAGCAAGATGCAGGGCGTTGGGAACGATTTCGTTGTGGTAGACGGGCGGACTTTGGCGGGCATTGCGTGGAGCGCGGCGGCGATTGCTTTGTGTGACCGAAAGTTCGGCGTGGGGGCGGACGGTCTGCTGGTTCTGGACGATACCGCAAACGCCGATTTTGCGATGCGGATGTTTAATCCCGATGGGACGCCCGATGTGTGCGGCAACGGCCTGCGCTGCGTTGCGCGGTATGCGGTCGAGCGCGGGATTGTGGCGCAAGATAAAATGCGGATTGAAACGCTGGTAGACGTTCGCGCCGCGCAGGTAAACCGGGACGCGGACGGCAAATTCCGCTCGGTCACGGTGGAGATGGGGCAGCCGCATTTTGGCGCGAAAGACATTCCCGCTCGCTTAGACTCCCCGACGGACATACTGCGCGATTATCCCCTTGCCCTGCCCGACGGCGAGACCATCACGCTTACCGCGCTTTCTACCGGTTCCACCCATGCGGTAACTTTTGTGAACGACCTGCCCGATGACGCGGAATTTTTTCGCATCAGTCCGTTGGTCGAAAACCACCCGCTATTTCCCGAACGGACGAGCCTGATGTGGTGCAAAGTCGCGGCGCAAAATCAACTGCGATTGCGAATCTGGGAGCGGGGCGCGAGCGAAACGTGGGGCTGCGGCACGGGCGCTTGCGCGGCGGCGGTTGCGGCGGTCTTGCATGGGTTCGGGGACAGAGACCAACCTATCGCGATTGCGAGTCGGGGCGGGGAGCTGCTGGTTGAATGGCAGTCCGGGGGCGGCATCGTGATGACCGGCCCTGCGGAGTTTGTGTTTCACGGCGTGACGGAAATTAATGGCTGAAGCGTTGGAAATGAGAGAAGCTATGCGACGGAATTTTACCCGCGTCCTGTTTTTTGCGATTGCTTTCGGGTTGCGAAGTTTGCCCTGCGCGGCGCAGGCGAATCCCGCCCCGCCCGATTTCCCCGCCATTGTCCATGCCATCGAAGCGGCGCGGATTGAGCGAACGATCACGACGCTGGTTTCCTTTGGGACGCGCAATACCCTCTCCGCGCAGGACGACCCGAAGCGCGGAATCGGGGCGGCGCGGAACTGGATTGAGGCGGAGTTTCAGAAAATCGCCCGCAATTCCGGCGGTCGCCTGACCGTTTCGCGTCAGACGTTTATTCAGCCTATTGCCCCCCGCGTTCCCGCCCCAACCCCGCTGACCAATATCGTCGCGATTTTAGGCGCGGACTTGCCGAATCCCGACAAGCGGTATATCCTCGTCAGCGGGCATTACGACTCGATTTGTTCCGATCCGATTGACGCCGTTCACGACGCGCCGGGGGCCAACGACGACGCTTCCGGCGTGGCGGCGGTGCTGGAATGCGCCCGCGTTCTGTCGCGCTACCGGTTTCGGACGCCGATTGTGTTTCTGGCAGTGGCGGGCGAGGAGCAGGGATTATTGGGTTCCGGCTACTGCGCGGAGCAGGCGAAATTAAACGGCTGGCAGGTCGCCGCCATGTTCACCAACGACATTATCGGCAGTTCTCACAGCGACACCGGCAGGCGGGATAACCGCGCCGTCCGGGTATTCTCCGAAGGCGTTCCCACCGACGAAACGCCCGCGCAGGCCACAGTCCGCAAGTCGGTCGGCGGCGAGAACGATTCTACCTCCCGCCAACTCGCCCGCTACATTCAGGAGACGGGCGCGAAATTTTTGCCGCAACTGCGCGTAAATCTTATCTATCGCCGCGACCGCTATCTGCGCGGCGGCGATCATATCCCGTTCAACGAGCGCGGTTTCCCCGCCGTTCGCTTTACCGAGCCGAACGAGGACTACCGGCATCAGCATCAGAACGTGCGGACAGAAAACGGCGTCCAGTACGGCGATCTGCCGCAGTTCGTGGACTTCGATTACGTGGCGCAGGTTGCCCGATTGAACGCGGTGACTCTGGCCTCGCTTGCGGCAGCCCCTGCCGCCCCGACGGACGCCGTCATCGTGACTATCCGCCTCACCAACGACACGGAACTGCGCTGGCAGGCGAACCACGAACCCGACCTCGCCGGGTACGAAATCGTCTGGCGTGAAACGACGGCGGCAAACTGGACGCACCGCCGTCTCGTCGGGAATGTCACGGATTATATCGTAAAAGGGCGGTCAAAGGACAATTTTATTTTTGGCATCCGAGCGATAGATAAGGCCGGAAACCGCAGCACAGTCGCTTATCCCCGCCCGGTGAAATAATCAAATTGCTGAACGAAATTTTCCAAAAGCAGCGCAGAGAACAGTTTGCCGGATTGCGCGGCGCAAACATCCGGGGACGGCTTCCCATCCGCGAATCTCTGATCCAGCCCCTGCTTGCGGAGGCGGTACGCAGCAGCAACGGCAAACTGGAGCGCCTGGAAATTTTTATCCGTGAGGACAACCGATTTACGGTGGAGGCCACCGTCGCTATCCTTTTTTTTCGCCGCGCTATCCGCCTTGAGTTGCAGATTGATTCGGTCGTGGACTTTGCCGTCAGCCCGCTCGTGAAGATTCATATCTTAGAATCGTCAGGGATTCCCGGATTTGTATTGCAATTTCTGCTTAATTTGCTGCCCTTTCCCGAAAGTGTGGAAATTTTACCGAAGTTAATCACCGTCAATCTCAAAACAGCATTGACCCGGCGCAAACTAAACGATTTTGTTCCGCTGATGCGGCGGTTCACGCTCTCGACGCAGCGCGGCATCGCCTTACTAGATTTTCAGATTGGGGTATCGTGATTTTTTCGCTCTCCCACAAGAGAAGCGAAATTGAGGAGAATAGTATGGACGAATGGATGAAGCGGCTGACTGCGGACGGGTTCGCGGAACTGGAAGGGCTGGAAGTCACCGGCACATTGCCCGTGCGGCAAGACCTAATCAATGAGATATTGACGACGTTGCTGCAAAACGCGCAGAGCGGAAGTTCGGCGCAGACAACGAACGCAGCGCAAACTTTGGGGACAATGCAGGCGGACAACGCAGCGCCCGCCACAAAGCCCGCCGCGCCCAAAAACGCCGCCGCATGGATTGCGCTTGTCCGCAAATTGCAGGTGCGTTTTCAGGAGGGCAGGGCGGTCATTGACTTCGAATTGCGTCGGTAAACTTGAACAGCCATATTTACAGATCAAAAAGGTCTAGCGTCTGCTGCGTTTTCTTCGGGAGGCCCTGCGCGGTCGGTTTCGGAAGATAGCGACTGAACGCGCCCGGTTCGATGCCCTCAAAGGCGTCTTCCAGTCGTTTGGCGAATTTGTACAACTTATCCATGTAATGCTTCACATTCTCGTCGTTGGCATAATCCTCTTTTTTGCCAAGCGTACCGTCCGCCCGTTCGTAGACTAAAAGGTGTTCTCCCACTGCAACGCCTTCCGCCACTTTCGCCGCCCGCTGCTTTTGAGCGCTGTGGAACGTGTTGTCGGTGATGCGTTCACGCCGAACGAGATCATCAATCGGGACTTCGCGCTTCAACAATCGCTCAATAGTCTCCGCGTATTCCTGCCCGATACCCTCCAGATCGTGCGCCAGCAGGCAGTCAACGGCATGAGTAAGGAATTTTCTGCCATAGCGTTCATCGGCGCGGGAACGCAGCGACGCGCCCTTGAAAATTTTCCGCCCATCGTAAGTGACCAGCACGTAGTTTTTCGTCTTCAGCGACAGCATCGCCTTGAACCGTCCGTCAAACGCCAGCCTGATCCCGTCCGGCAAATTCGCGCCGATTTTCTCCACATAGGCGCGTTCCGCTTCCTCTTCCAGAACGTCCGCAGGCGGAATAAAATAAACGCCGTCCGTGTCAATCTCGATCACATCGCCGCCACGATTGTCAATGTTTCGCGCAATATCCTGTACTAATTCGCGCCCCGCCTCCGTGACCCGTTCCGCCGCATCGAAATCATTAAAACTAAACGGCCCGCCCAGATACCCGTAGAACGAGTTAATCAAAACTTTATATGAGCCTTGCAGACCGTCCCAATACTGCGCGTTTTGGACGCTCTCATTTTGGTTTTTGGATTTTGGTTTTTGGATTGCGCCGATGTCTGCCGTGTCTTCGACACCCGACACCCGAACCCCGACACCCGGTTCTTCTCTTTCGTTCGCTTTGCGCTTGGCGTCAATACGGCGCTGCGTCAGTTCGCGCAGGCAGGGGATAAAGATTCCGAGCGTGTCTCCCGCCGGGGCAATGTTATTGGCGAGCATCAGGCTAGGGTACAGGCTCTCCACGTCTGCCTTGACCACGCGGTCTAACACGCCGACTTTGCGGACTTCGGTATAGCCGCCCGCATACGGGCGGGCGACTTGCATCCGGGAGACGGCGCGTTTTGCCGCGAGGTAGGCGCGGACAAAAATAGAGTTAATCTTTTCGCCATTGCCGGTTGTCGCCGTCTGCCCGTAATTATCGGGGACCATCTGCGCCTGATAAAACTCAACCGGCGTAATCAATTCCGCCAGTTTTTGCGTCTCGATCACGTCCTGACGGGCGTAAAGGCGCACCAGTTCGGGATCATTACGGTACAGCGATTCCATTTCAGCGCGGGGCAGTTCCACCCGGTCTTTTTCCGCGAACCCAAACACGCGGGCGCACTCTTTCAAGCCGTAACTCGTCAGCGCCTGTTTCGCCCAATCAAAGCGCTGCACGATCAGATACGTATCCAAGACGTGCCGCCCGTGAACGTAAACGGGAGTGAAGGGGCGCGAGTTGCCGCCCGCCGCAATCGCATAGTTTCGTTCTTGACCGGGGCGCGGTTCGCCGCCGTCGCGCCCGATTTGCAGCCGGACGCCGCATTTTTCAGCCCGCTTCATAATATAAGGAAAGTCAAAACCGAAAACGTTATGCCCCTCCATCACGTCCGGGTCGCGCTGCCGCACTAAGGCCGCGAACCGCTCTAAAATCTCGGTCTCGTCGCCCTCAATCGTGTCCAGCAGGCCGCGATTATCGGAGACGGCGATGAGCAGCAGGCGGGCGTCGTCGGCTTCCGGGTTCAGTCCGGTCGTCTCAATATCGAACTGAAAGCGAACGATGTCCTCGAACGTCATGGACTTAAACAGCGTTTTGCCGGAGCGAATCAGCGCCATTTTCGCCCCGCCGGGATACGTCAGGTTCGACAGGTGGTTGTCTCGCACCGCGAAACGCGCCTGCTGATAGAGGTTTTGCGACGGAAATTCGGCTAAAAGTTGGTAACCGTCGCCCGCGAGTTCGGTATACTCCGCGCCCGTCAATTCTACGGCGGGCTTTTCCGTCAGGAGAATCCAGGGGCGATAGGGAGCGCGTTCCCGCGTCACGTTCTCGCCGTCCCGCTGGTAAATCCAGACGCCTTCGCTGTAATCGGGTTCCACCGCCACAATGCGCGGAGTATCGTCCTGCCCGAAAAGCGCCTGCTCGCTCGTAATTATTTTTTGTTCGGCTTCTGACATAAAAGTTAAACTTTAAGCAACCTTTTCCAGCTTCGCCAGCGAAAGCAGCAGTTTCTTTGCCCCGACATTGCCGCGAAAGACAATTTCCACCTGCGTATCGTCTTTCAGCGCGGTGCTGTTAAGCACAATGCCGCTGCCGAAAATCGCGTGATGCACCTTCTGCCCCGGTTTATAGGTCAGCGCCTCCGCTTCGCGCTTGATTTCTGTTGGCGATTTCGGGCCGCTCGTCCAGAGTTTTGGCTGCGGACGGCGGGCGGCGCGGTCGTCCTCGTCCGGGTCAAAACTGGAAACGGCGGGGCCGCGTCCCGCCTTTGCGCGGGTGGCGCGGAACAAATCTTTCGGGACTTCCTCAATGAACCGGGACGGCGCGTTATAGGCGATATTACCGAACGTGCTGCGGCGGTTGGCGTAGGAAAGCACGAGTTCGTCTTTCGCCCGCGTGATTCCGACATAGCACAGGCGGCGCTCCTCCTCCATCTCCGAATCTTTCTCCATTGAGCGGACGTGCGGAAAAATTCCCTCCTCCATGCCCACAAGGAACACATCCGAAAACTCCAGCCCTTTGGCGGCGTGCAGGGTCATCAAGGTTACGGCGTCCGCGTTAGCGTCCAGCGAGTCAATGTCCGCCACCAGCGACACCTGTTCAAGAAAAGCCGTTAAAGTGGGACTTTCGGTCTGGTTCTCAAACTCCTTCGTGACGTTGAGCATCTCCTTGACGTTCTCTAAGCGGGTCTGCGCTTCAATCGTTTGCTCTTCCTCTAAGGCCGCCTGATAGCCGCTGCGCTCTAAGATATGCTGCGTGATTTCCGTCACGGTCAGGCGGTCGCGCTCGGCGCGGAGACCGGCGATCATGGAAGCAAATTCCGCAAGTTTGGCGCGGGCGCGGGCCTGAATCTGCGAGAGTTCGCCCGCGTTTTGCAGCAAATCCCAGTACGTTCGCCCGGAAAGGTTCGCCTCTTCCTCTAAAGCGGACAGCGTGGTCGCGCCGATGCCCCGCGTCGGGACGTTGATAATGCGGCGCAGACTCACGCCGTCTGCGGGCGAATTGACGACGCGCAGATAGGCCAGAATGTCTTTAATCTCGCGCCGCTCGTAGAACCGGACGCCGCCCACAATGCGGTGGACGACCTGCCACGTCAGGAACGTTTCCTCAAAGATGCGGCTCTGCGCGTTGGTGCGGTACAAAATCGCGTAATCGCCCCACTTCTTGCGCCCGTTTAAAACCTCCTCACGAACGCGCTGCGCAATCCAAACCGCTTCCTCCTGCTCATTTTCGTTCTCGCGCAGGGTCAGCGGCGAACCGTCGTCCTTCTCCGTCCAGAGTTTTTTGTCCTTGCGCCCGCGATTATTGCGAACAACGCCGTGCGCCGCGTCCAAAATCGTCTGCGACGAACGGTAATTCTGCTCTAATTTCAGGACTTTCGCTTCCGGGTAGTCGCTTTCAAACTGTAAAATCAAGGCAACGTTTGCGCCGCGAAACTGGTAAACGCTCTGGTCATCGTCGCCCACCACGCATAGATTGCGGTATTTATCAGCAAGCAACTTTAAGAAGACGTACTGGACATGATTCACGTCCTGATATTCGTCTACCATGATGTAGCGGTACCGCTCTTGCAGCCGTTCCAGAACTTCGGGGCGCTGTTGGAGGAGGTTCACGACTTCCACGAGCAGATCGTCAAAATCAAGGGCGTTATTCTTGCGAAGGCGTTCCTGATAGACCGGGTAGACTTTACCGCAAACGTCCTCAAAAAACCCGGCGAAATTGGCCTTCCACTGCTCCGGCGCAATGAGTTTTTCTTTGGCGCGGCTGATATGGGAAAGCACGGCGCGGGGCGCGAATTTCTTCTCGTCAACGCTAAGAAACCGCAGGACTTCGCGAATCAGCGTCAGTTGGTCGCCGTCGTCATACACCACAAAATCGCGGTCAATGCCAATTTTCTCGCCGTGCTCGCGCAGCAGGCGGGCGCACGTCGCGTGAAACGTCCCGACCCACAGGTGCCGCCCGACATTCTCGCCAACGAGTTTTTCAATCCGCTCTTTCATCTCCTGCGCGGCCTTGTTGGTGAAGGTCACGGCAAGGATGTGGCGCGGCGAAACTTTTTTCTCGCTGATGAGGTAGGCGACGCGGTGCGTGAGAACACGGGTCTTGCCGCTGCCCGCCCCCGCGAAAATCAGCAGGGGGCCGGCGTCGTGCTGAACCGCCTCCTGCTGCACAGGGTTCAAGCCGCGCAGGAGAGGGTGGAGGGTATCGGGTGTCGGGTGTCGGTCTAGGGCTTGGTCGTCAGTCGTTTCGGGCATGGGGGCGTTTCTCCTGCCTTTATTATACTGCATCACGGACTAACTTGCGCCGCCGCCCGCCCCCGCGCCGCTTCCTTTGGAAAATCCCGCCGGATTTGCCCTTATGCGGCTTTGAGCAGGGTCAGGGTGGGGGCGTTGGTTCCTTCGGCGTAAACGGAGGCCTCGTTGGAAGGCAGGCTGAGGACATTGCGCCGCCGCGCCGACACGCGGTAGAAAGTGGGGACGCCCGGAGTCTGGCCCGCGTGTTCATAGCGACGGGAAGTCACGGCGTCAATGCGCGTCCACGCGGTATTTTTCGTCATAAATTCGATGACGTACTGAACGCCCGTGACGTTGCCGTTGGGTTCCCACTGCAAAACGTTCACGCCGGACGCCAGCCCCGTCGCGGTCAATTTAGCGGGCGGCACGGGATCGTGCTGCACGGGTTTAGGCGCTTTGACATTCAGGCCAAGCGCGGTTTTAAGCGTATTATTGACGCGGACATTGCCCTGAATGTTGCGGTTGCGCGAGGACAGATCGGCGCGGGCGGCTTTCAGGGCCGTATTAAGCGTGGACGTGGCGGCTTTGGCGGCCTCCTGTTTGGCCTTCTGGTCATTAAGCGCGGTTTGCAGGGCCGTCTTTTCGCTGTTGAGGGCCGTGATGTCGGCGGCGGTATAACCAATAACCTCCTGATTGCCCGCCGTCCCCGCCACCGTAATAAAATTGCTAAGAAACCCAATCAATCCCGTCGCCGACATTCCGCTAAAGTTCTTCATATTCAAACCTCCATGTATTCGGAAATGAGCGGCGTAGCGCCGCCCTGCCTTTCATCTTCGGCCCAATTTTGCGGAACTTTAGCCCTCCTGCGTCGTGACAGATGACTCTTTCGTTTTCTTGTTCCGCTAAGAAATCATTACAGAGCAATCCGACGCGGCAAAAGAGCAGTCAGAAATGATTTTCGATCAGTCGGTCGAAGCAAAAGAGCGGTCGGAAACCTTTGCAGAGTAGAAAGAGAAAATAAAGGAGTGGTCGAAAATAATTTCAAGGCGATTTGAAACTGCTTTGTAAAATTCCGCGTCATTACTATTGACAGCCTGCTCGACCTATGCTATGATATACGTATACGTAGTTTAACAGTCTTTCAACGTAGCACAAGGCGAAGATTTAAATCGTTATACTGCGAAGCAGTAATCGCCAAAAAGCGAAGGATAAATAATGCGTGATGACTTCAAAGTGACAGATATTCCTAAACTCGCTGGACGCGCGGGTTATCTATGTTCAAGCCCTTATTGCAATGCTATGACAGTTGGCCCCTCAGAAACAAATCCGGCGTTAAAAGCGAATATAGGCAAAGCCGCACACATTCATAGCGCCTCGCCAGGTGGATCACGCTATGATAACACCCAGACAAAAGCAGAGAGGGCAAGTATCGAAAATGGAATCTGGCTGTGCGCTAATTGTCACGATTTGATTGACAAAAATGACGGCATAGACTATTCCCCGGCTTTATTGCGTGAATGGAAGTCTGCGCATGAAAAGATGATCTCGAATCTCCTTAAATCGGGAAACTCGCCGCTACATCTTATACGTAAGCAGACACACGAAGGCGCAATCGCACAACAGATACTTGAGATACTCGATAGCAAAGGCGCCTTCTTTATTGAACCAGTCTACGAATGCAATTCGTATGTGATCTCATCGCTCTCATCAATAAGGGATAGGCTGACCCAATTCATCCATGAAATAGATGTGGAGTCGCCACTGTATGGACAAGTGCGTACCATTATCGAACATTGCCGCCAGTATATGAACACTATGTCTGGTCAAAATGACTTTGATCTTATGTCAATGCACTTAATAGTAATGAGAAAATCAATCGGTATTCTTCTAAAATCCATGTGTAACCAGTATGGACTACAACCGTCCCCTAACCTGATCGGCATCATGCCACGTTAGCCACTGTCATAGTTGAAGCAGGGATTTTGGCGTTCTAGTCAACAACGTTAGCTGGAGCGGCGACTTTTGAGACCGTGTTGCTGATAGCCTTTCTGCCTTTGCATGGTAGGAGGGCTTTTTGTTGGGCAGGCTTGTTTGCGCGGCGGGTTTGCTGTATAATGAAGGCAGGAGAACTTTGATGTCAACCGTGAAGATAAATCTTACCTTAGACGAATCGGCTGTTGCCTTCCTGCGAGAACGCGCCGCCCGTGTCCGTAAACCGACGAGCCGCTATGTGGCGGAATTGATTGAAGCAGACCGCAAACGTTACGAGGACGAATTGGCGGCGGAAGGATACCGCCTGCTTTCCGCTGAAACCGCCGCGTTTGCAGAAGCCGCGCTTCCCATAGCAAGCGAAGTCTGGTCGCAATGGGAGACGGAACGTGTCGAATAATTCTGCGCCCAAACGCGGCGAAATCTACTGGATTGACTTTAATCCGGCGCGAGGGGCGGAACAGGCCGGAAAGCGTCCCGCGCTTGTCGTGCAAAATGACCGGGGCAACCAGTTTTCTTCTTATACCGTCGTCGTGGCGATCAGCAGCGCCCCGCTTCCCCGCGTTTATCCTTTCACCGTGCCGCTGGCTGTGGGCGATGGCAATCTGCCCCGCGCCGGACACGTCAACTGCGCCCAACTGCTAACCATTGACACAGGCCGCCTCGAAGGTTTGATTGGGGTGTTGAGCGCCGACAAAATGCGGGAAGTGGACGCCGCACTGCGCTACGAACTTTCTCTCTAAACGGCGACCTGTGAGACGGTGTTGGGGACAGCCCTTCTGCTTTTGCATGGCAGGAGGGCTTTTTGTTGGGCGGGGATGCTGTAAAAGGAAAGCGGGTCAAACCGCCCAATCTTCGATGCGGAGGCCGGGAACTTTGCTGAAATCGGATAGGTTGCGGGTGAGAAGCGTGGCATCATTGGCGAGGGCGATAGCGGCGATTTTCAAGTCCATTGTCCCTATGCCCACGCGCTGACGGAGAAGGTTTTCGTAAATAGCGATTGCGGCGTCATCAAACGGCAGAAGCGGCGTGGCGCAGTATATTTCCAGCATTTCATTCAGCCGCGCATAAATCGGTTTCTGTCGCGGGGCGGGAAGCGTTTTTGCTATTTCCGCAAGCCAGCCCCGCATCTGCTCCTCGTAGGTTACGATACACAACGCAATCGGCTCCGACGACGCAACAATTTTCGCCTGAATACGGCGTCCCTCGGCCCCGTCGCGATGCAGTAAAGAAACGTGGTCAGAGTCAAACAGGTTCATTCGTTTTCCCCGCCTTCACCCGTTCCGCCTCCAGCGCGTCCCATTCTTCCGCGCCCGTCGGCTGAGAACGACGGTACGCCGCGCCGGACTGCATTGCCGCCTCGTAGTACGAATCGTTTTTGAACGCGCCGACGTGCTTGCGAAGCCACACGGGAAGTTTCGCTAAATCCGGCGTCGTTTCCGGCGCAACATTGGGTTTCTCTCCCAGAATATGCGCGACCTTTTGCTCCAGTTCCGTCATGCGTTCTTCCATAGTTTTGGGCGGCATCTCCATTTTCCTTTCCGCGTTTCATTCTCAACGAAATTATACCACAAACCGTTTCAAGGCAGGAGGGCTTTTTGTTGGGCGGGCTTGTTTGCGCGGCGGGTTTGCTGTATAATGAAGCAGGAGGAAACGCTATGAGCGTCACGATTGAATTGACGCCGGAACTGGAAGCGAAAGTATTGCGCAATGCGGAGTCAAAGGGAGTACCCATAGGCGAATATGTGCTTCAAACACTACGCGCCACCCCGAAAGAAGAAAAATCGCTCTGGGAAACCCTGTCCCCGGAAGAGTTTGCCAGCGCGCTGCGTGAATGGTCGGAAAGCCGCAACTGGCCCGCGCTTTCCGAAGAGGCCATGAGCCGTGAAAGCATTTATGGAGACAACCACTAATGGCGGACTATCTGCCCGACACCAATCTTCTTCTGCGTATCGGCGACGCCAACAGCCCGCTTTACACGGTAATCAACGACTCGATAAATACCCTGCGGGCGCGGGGTGACCGTGTTTATTTCGTGCCGCAAAATCTTTACGAGTTTTATGTGGTTGCCACGCGCCCCGCCAGCGCGCGGGGCGGATTTGGCATGACGCCTGCAACTGCGACAGCGGAAATGAACCGCCTGCGCAGCACCTTCATTTTTCGCGCCGACACTGCCGATGTGTTCACCGAATGGGCCAATCTCGTGGATGTTTATGGCGTTTCCGGCGTACAGGCGCATGATGCGCGAATTGTGGCCGCCATGCGCGTTCACGGGATTTCTAACCTGCTCACCTTTAACACGCCCGACTTTATCCGCTATCCGTTCATCAATGTTATTCACCCCGCGAATGTTTGACGCGCTTCAAGCGTGATAGCCCTCCTGCCACGCAAAGGCAGGAGGGCTTTTTGTTGGGCGGGCTTGTTTGCGCGGCGGGTTTGCTGTATAATGAAGGTGGGATAGTTGTACGGAACAGGAGAACCAGGTCTTGACAATCACATTAACGCCGGAAACAGAAACCCTCCTGCGCGACACGGCGCAACGCAATGGCGCGGAAATCAACGCGCTTGCCGATGCGCTGCTTGCCGACGCGCTGCTTGCGCAGGAACAGGACGCCGCCGATTGCCGGGCTGCGGTGGAGGAAGGCTTTGCCGATATAGAAGCGGGCCGCACTATCACTCTGGCGGAAGAAAAGGTTCGCTGGCAGCAGCAAAAGGCTGACTTGCTGAAACGAGGCGAGGCGCAGGCGGCATGAGCGACCCAGACGCCCCGGAAGAGCTGCCCGCGTATGCCGTGCGTCTCACGGAACGCGCTCAGCGCGACATAGACGAAGCAACGTTGCATTTCGCCGAAACCGCTTCCGAGCAGACTGCCGTGGCATGGCGCGAAGGGTTTTATGAAGCGATTGCGGCGCTCGCCACGCTTCCTCGCGCCCATCCCTTCGCGCCGGAACGTTTTCGCGGCGAAACGCGCCAGATGCAGTATCGTCGCGCAGGCAACTCAACGGCCTACCGCGTTCTGTTCACTATTGCCGGCGAAGAACCCAATGCGCTCGACGCGCCCACCGCGCACATTCTTCATGTCCGCCATGCGGCAGCCCGCCCGCTCACACGCGCGCATATTCGCGCTATCGAAGCGCAACAGTAAGCCAGTCGCACATCCGTTTGGGCGGCATTTCCGTTCTCGGCAACCTGTGAGGACGTATTGCGGATAGCCCTTCTGCCTTCGCATGGCAGGAGGGCTTTTTGTTGGGCGGGCTTGTTTGCGCGGCGGGTTTGCTGTATAATGAGTACAGAAAATCTATTAGGAGGAAGTGAAAATGAGACTAGATCGCATTAGCGTCAACGCGGCGCGGATGAACGGTCAGCCCTGCGTTCGCAATCTGCGCCTCACCGTGCGGCGCGTCATGGAACTGCTGGCAATGTATCCTGACCGTCGGGAACTGTATCGCGAGTTTCCCGAACTAGAGGACGAGGACATACGGCAGGCCTTGCTTTTTGCTTCGACCTATCTGGATGACCGCGTGGTAGAATTTCCGGTGAATTATGAAACTGCTGCTTGATCAGGGATTGCCGCGCTCCGCCGCCGACCTGTTGCGGCAGGCAGGAATGGATACAATTCATGTCGGCGAGATTGAAATGTCTGAGGCGGAAGATGAAGCCATTTTGGAGTATGGCAGGGGCGGGGAGCGCGTTGTTGTGACTTTGGACGCGGATTTTCATACCCTGCTTGCTTTGTCGGGGGCGACGGCGCCTTCTGTGATTCGTTTGCGTATCGAGGGACTGCGCGGGGAAGAGGCCGCCGCGCTTTTGCAGGCAATCGTGACGCAATTCGATGAAAATTTAGAACAGGGAGCGGCAGTCACCGTGCAGGAAGGCCGCGTTCGTGTCCGTCGTCTGCCTTTGCGTTCCGGGTAAGAATTTAGCATGGCGCGGCAGGAGCGTTCGGCTTCTGCCGCTTTGCGCTTCTGGCGCACTGTGATAATGTGTTGCGGACAGCCCTCTTGCCTTCGCATGGCAGGAGGGCTTTTTGCTGCGCGGGCTTGTTTGCGCGGCGGGTTTGCTGTATAATGAAGGCAGAGAGTTCATCAGGAGGAATTTTACGATGCCGCCCTTTACCGTAGACGGACTGAAAGAAACATTAGAAACATTTTCCATTCTCGATTTGCGCCTGCTTCAAGATTTTATTGCAGCGAAACTGGCGGCGGAGAATGTTCCCGCGCCGCCTTCTGAGGAGGAAGTCCGGCGTATCCTTTTCGAGCGCGGCGTCCTCACGCATCTTCCTAAACGCCCCGCTGACCTTACCGACTACCAGAACAATACGCCCGTCGCAATCACCGGCGAACCGCTTTCCGAAACGATTCTGCGGGAGCGCCGCTGATGCCCGTTTACTTTTTCGATAGCAGCGGCATTGCCAAACGCTACGTAGTAGAAACAGGTTCCGCGTGGGTGGGGAACGAAACGGCCCTGACTTCCGGCAATGAAATCTATCTGGCGGAAATCACGACCGTTGAAGTCGCCGCTGCGCTGACGCGTCGCAATCGTGGCGGAACGCTTGACACCGCCGCAATGGCGCAGGCGCTGACGGATTTGAACGCGCACATCGCCACAGAATACAGCATCGTTTCCATTTCCTCGGCCTTGCTGTCTTCTGCAATGGCGTTAGCCATCAGGTACGGATTGCGCGGTTATGACGCCGTGCAGTTAGCCGCCGCGCTTCACGTCCGGGATCAACGCCTTTCGCTTGGCGCAGGCCCGCTCACGCTTGTCGCGGCAGATAAGGAACTCAACGCGGCGGCAGTCGCGGAAGGCCTGTTTGTAGAAAACCCGAACAATTACCCGTGACGCCGTGTTGCAGATAGCCCTTCTGCCTTTGCATAGCAGGAGGGCTTTTTGTTGGGCGGGCTTGTTTGCGCGGCGGGTTTGCTGTATGATAGACTTTATCGGGAATAATTCTCTTGTAACCCAACTTGCTACCCGTCATGCGTCTGTACTTCGTACAAACTATGGCTTTTGATCCCTTAATAAGCAGACTTGCGACGGCTAAAATCACTGACTGGTGTGTCTTGTTCTTCGGGGCGTCCACGTCGTGAGCGTTACCGTCAAGCGGCTTAGAAACAGGACGCCGCGTTTTGCGCTTGTTCAATGCCGATTGCCCCGGCAAAGTCATGCAAGCGTAGATTTTTGGCGGCTCTTTTAGCGAAAACAGACATTTGACGGGTAGCAAGCTGGGTAAACTTTTTCTATACGCTCTTACGAGGACATAGGATATTACGCGCTCGTGGAAGCGGGTTGGCAGGACTACCGCCGCATTTATGACAACATCATTCACTGCGAAATTAAAACGATAAAATAGGGATATACCACGACGGCACAGAAGACGGAATCGTAGACTTTTTTCTGGAGAACGGCGTCCCGAAGTCCGACATTGTGCTGGGATTCCGCGCCCCGGAACTGCGGCAGTACACCGATTTTGCGCTTGCGTAGTTTTTTCGTTCGTCGCCTACCGGCGTCGGGGCGCAACAGAGTCGAGGCGTTGCAAACGCCTCGCTAGGTGGCACTGACGCCAAGCGTCCTGCCGGACGCGCAATGCAGTTTATTCGTCGCGATGCACAGTACTGGGAGCGAAGGCGGGCAGGCATACGGCGATATATTCCGCGCCCTCCGCTACGGGCGTGCTGTACCGCACCCATTCGCCGCCGGGAACGATGACCGCCTGCCCCGCGCTGACCGTGAGCGTCCCGGTCTTCGAGGCGATATTCAAGGCCCCGCGCAGCACGAGCGTGTATTCATCGAACTCCGGCGTCTGTCCCGGTTCCACCCATCCGCCGGGACTGGTCATGCGGGCGATGCTAAGGCCGGACGTTTGCGAGTTGACGCGCCCGATAAATTCCTCAATGATCTTGGGCTTATTGCCCGCCGACTCAATGATTGTCGGGCCGGTGATATGGGTCGGCATAAGGGCCTCCTTTGCTTGCAGAGCGAGCGGAACCGCAAGAAAAAGAGCGTTCGGCCTCCGCTGCAAAAAATTTCTGCATGGACAGTATACCTGGTTATGCTTCTATCGAAACGCCCGACAGAAGCCCCGCTTTCGCCTGCGGCAAGAAGCGGGGCCTCCTGATTGGCGCGGCCCTATCGGATGGCAGCGCGGCGTTTCCTCCGTCGGGCGGCAAGCAGCAAGACCGCCGTTCCCACCCCGAACGTCAGCGCGGAACCGGGCGCGGGTACGGCGGTGGCGCGTGGCGTCAGGATAAAGCCGCCGAAATTGCCGCTTCCGATAATCTGCCCCCGGTCGTTGATGGCGGTCGCGGCGCGAATGTTCCAGCCCAGCGCGGGATCAATCAAGTTGTTGAGGTATTGCGCCTGCCCGTTATGGTACAGGAAGCCGCCAGAGCTGGCGCCGCCAACCACGTCGCCCGCGTTATTGATGCCGAAGGCAAAACTGCTGGCCTGCGGGTCAATCAACAGGCCCAGGTCGTTCATTTTGCCGTTGTGGTACAAAAAAGCATGAGTAGGTGTGTTGATATCCTTGCTCGCGTAACCGATCACGTCACCGCTGTCATTGATGCCTGTGCCATCAGAAGCGACATAGCCGGGAACCGATCCTAAGTCTTGCACGACTCCGTTGCTGTAAAGATAGGCGTCTGTATGTGATCCTGCCAACGTCCCCACCAAAGCGCTTCCGGTAACTTGTCCCAAATTATTGATGCCAGTTGCTGTTGAGTAGCCGCCTGCCCCTCCAATCTGGTTGATGTCCTGAAATTTGCCTGTGCTAATAGAGTATGTGTAAGCATGAGTGGGCCCAGCCCCGTGATAAGTTCCCGCTACGTCTCCGTTTTGGTTGATGGCATTGGCTAAATCTCTATCGGTCAGTTTCAGACTGGCAAGAACGCCGGTTGCGGAATTGTAGAGGAAGGGCCCGCTTCCATTACCGCCTGCAATCTGTCCCCTATCATTGATTGCGTTGGCGCTCCCGCCGTTTGGATCGTTTGGAAATAAGTCCCGCGTTTGTCCGTTGCTGTACTCGAAAGGGCGGTTCCGGCTTGCGTTGGCGGGGTAGTAATAGCCCACGACCTGCCCCAGATTGTTCAGCCCTTGCGGGGTTCCGGCAACCGGCGCAATATCGTAAGCATACTGCGCGGTCGCCACAGTTGGCAGGCCCAGCGCAGACAGCGCTAACAGGCAGGGAAAAACACGGGGCAAGCGTTCTATTGTCTGCATGGATTTTCTTTCTACCAAGCGAGAGGCCGCCGCCCTTTTTGCAAAGAGCGGCGGCCTTGTTCAGGTGAGTTTATGGCCCGTAGGCTTCCAGTTCGTACAGCGTCGCATGGAGAGCGCTGCCGTAGTAAGGTTTCAGAACGCCGTTCTGATACGCCAGATACGAATTGTAATCATCGAACCACCGTCCGTTGTTGACTTTGGTAATCTGGATGCGCACCCCTTTGACGTTGGCGACCGCCGGGAAATTGGCATAAAGAACCCATTCCGACGTGTTGCCCGCCACCGATTTTTTCGTTTGCCAGTTGGTTCCATCGGTGGTAATCTGGAAGCGATAATCGCGAACGCCGCAGGTCGTGCCGCCGCCCGCGTTGTTGCTGGACGGCGTAGCGGCAACCAGCGTGTCAATCGTTTTTGCCGCCAGGAACATGACCGTGACGTAATCGGGCGATGGGGTCGGGTAGGTGTGATTGCCGATCCAGATGCTTTTCAGCGTCGAGAAGTCCGACTGCAATATCACGCCAGTAAGGGAGCCTTGCGCCTGCGCCCTAAACAGAGGCAGGGCCGTCAGCAGAGCGAGGACGAGCAGACGCAAAAACGTCTGCCTGCGCCCGCTTCCGCCGGAAAAACGAAGGGGAATACATTTGCACACTGATTTTAATCTTCCTGGATAGGTGACAATGGAAATTGCTACAAGGCACTTTCAGTATAACACAGGATTCGCGCAAACTCGCTCGTCTGTTAAATTATTTTTGAAAGTTTTTCATACGTGAGATAGAGGCCTGTATCAAGACCAAACACAGGAGCGCAGCGCTTTATTCTACGAGGACAACAGTCGCGCCGCCGACGAGGTGTTCCGGCTGCCCCAGCGCTTTCGCCTTTGCGTCATCCGCGAGGGGCCAGCCTGCGCGGTTGGTTGCGCCCGGTAGGACGATCTCGTAGCCGCCGTTATTCTCCCGCAGGCGCGTCCGGTTGTTATGGCGATCAATGGCAATAGCGGTCGCGACTTTTGTCAGCGCGGGGATTTTAATGGTGACTGCCTGGTCGGTGTCGGCGAAGGCGATCCAGAGATGCTTGCCGCCCGCGCCGCGAAATTCAAAGAGATTGTAGCCCGCTTTCCAGTCCGGTTTGTAAGCGGAATGGCCCGCCAGAAAGTCCACGCCCCGGCTGCCATGACACTGCCTGATGAATTTCGCGCCGGTGAACTCTTTCGTCAATACGTCGCGGTAAGTCGTCAGGACGGGTTTCGGCCTGTCCAACATTCCGGCGTACAGCCCATGCCCGTTGGAATTGTCCAACTGAAAATGGAAAAATTTTTCCACGCCCGCCATTTCGCCCCACGCAAACGACTGCAACGTATAATCGCAGTAATCGTCCGCATTACCGCCGAAGATTCCGCCCGCGTCCGGGAAACCGATCTCGGTCATCCAGAGGGGCTTCTGCGTTTTGAGGTAGTCCTGCATCATTTTGCGGTCAATCATCGCGTAATCGTAAAGGTCAGAGGCGCGGCTGTACGAGTGCTGATTCATCACGTCGAAATAGAAATGATTGCGGCGGGCGTCCGGGTCTTTGACGCACTCCTTCAGGTACTCCTCAAAAAAGCAGGTCTGCGGCGGCGCTATCGAGGGGGCGTTGAGGCCATGCGCGGCGAGGTATCCTTCCGCGCTGCCGTAGCACATCGCGGCAAACAGGACAACACAGTTCGGGTCGGCCTTTTTTGCCGCGAGATAGCAGGCCTTTTGATAGGGGAAAAAATCTTTGCCATTGCCATGAAAGAACCCGAATCCCGGCAAGTCCGGCTCGTTCCAGCTCTCCCAGTAGCGGGTGAGATGTTTGTAGCGGCGGACGGTCTCATAGACGTAATGCCCGTAGAGGTTTGCCGGACTCTCCGGCGGCAGGGCGCGGACCCCAAGCTGTTCCACCGCTTCGCCCGTTTTGCGCTGCGCCGCGTCCTCCGCCCACGCTGCGGAGTAGCCCAGAAGAATGAGAAAGTCCGTGTTAGGATTCGCTTTTTTGACTCTGGTCAGCGAGGCCAGCGAACTCCAGTCCCACTGGTTCGGATCGTTTCCGGGCTGTTTGCGGACTTCGCCAAACGTGACATCGAGCCGCGCCATCCTTGCGCCCGCGTCATAAAGGGCGGCGGGATAGGCGGGATTCATCCGGTAATTCGGGTTGGAACACATCGCGAAGGGCGATTCGACCCGCTGCGCAACGGCGGCGGACGCGGACAGCAGCAGCGCGAGGCACAGACCGACGCGACGCGCAAAATTCGGAATCGGATTTATCAAAAAAAGCGCCTTTGCAAAGAAAATTCACAGGCCGTGAAACAGGGCGTAGAACGCGGCGGCGTCCATATCGGTAATCCAGATCGCGTCAATATTTGCGCCATCGGGCAGCAGTACGTTTGCGTTTCCGCCCTTGCTGTTTGCGTTTGCGCCGCTTCCCGCCGCGCCGTTCCCCGTCGTTCCGCCTCCCGCCGCGCCGGGGGCCGCGCCGCCGGACGACGGCACGGGCGCAAACGGGTTTTGCCCGTGATGGACGAGGCTGTTGGTATAAAGATAGGGCGTGACGCCCAGCATCGCGGCAAAATCCAGCGCGTTTAGATGCCGAATCTTGACGCGGGCCAGCCGCCGCGCCGCATTCGGCGAATCGTCGCCCGCGTCTTCTTCGTTCGGGGCGGCGTCGGGCGCGGGTTGCGGGGCCTTGTCCGCCGCCTTCGGCACAACGCTGTACACGCTGTTTTCGACTTGAAGCGCGACGGGCAGGCCAGAAATTTTAATCAGGGTGTCTATCGCCTGTCGCAGCGGCAGTTTGATATGCGCCGTAATCAAATTGCCTTTCAGCGAGGGATCGAGCGTATAGTTGATTTTCGCCTGCTTGAACAGCGCCGAAAACGCGGCGTAGAGATCGCCGTCCTCCACGTCCAGCGTGACGATGCGCTTCTCCGCCGGGATCGCGTCGGAGTTGTCCGGCGTTTTCTGCGCGGAAACGGCGGGCGCGGCGCAAAGTCCGAGCGCGGCGAGAGACAGTACGGCAAGCGCGGTTCCGAGTTGAGTTTTCATGGATTTCCCCTTTGCCTGTTAGACGCATCAGATCGGCGGCGCGTTACTCCGGGAATTAGACGCCGCGCCGTCCGATTCCTGCCCGCCCCTGCAATGGCCTCCGCAATATGCCGCCGCGTTAAAAAGAGGCGCGGGGAAAATTCCCCCCGCGCCTCTGCCCGCCTGCAAGCGGCGTAGTCTACTTTGTTGCGGCGAGGCCCGTCATGCCTGCGCCGAAGCTTGCGGTCGTGTTAATCGCCGTCAGCGATCCGTCCCGGTTGATGCGGAACGCCGCCACCGCGCCCGTGCCGGACAGCAGCGTGTAGAAATGTCCGTAGCCGTCCACCTCCTCATCGGTAGGCTTGCTGCCCGTCGGGAAAGTCGCGGCAATGCCCGACGCGCTAATCAAACTCAGGCGTCCGCTGCGGGTGACATCGTAGGCGGAGATGCTGTTGCTCGCCGTGTTGGAAGTCCACGCATACTGACCGTTAGGGCTGCTCACCACCCAGCAGGCCCCCATCTCTCCGTCCAGCACGCCGCCGGAAATCGGCAGAGCGCCGTAGGGCGAGACGAAGTAGGAGGAGGTCGCGTTGACGGTCGCTTCGGAGAGCAGCAGATGCCCTGCCGGGTCGAAATCGAAGCCGAACGGGTGCGCGGTGGCGGAGGGCGTTGTGACCGCCGCTCCGGCGACGCCTTTTGCGTCTACCGCGAAAACGTCAATGAGGTTCGTGTTCTGCTCCGTCACGACAAGCAGGTCGCCGAACGGGCTGAATTTGATTTCCGCCGGTTTGGTCGTGGCGGCGCTGAGGCTGCGGATCGAGCCGGGAATGGGTGTGAGGCCGCCTTTTTTGCCGATGATAAATCCCGCAATCGTGTTGGGCGTTCCGGCATTGACAACGTAGAGCGCGTTGTTGTACGTTGTCAGGCTGATGGGCGTCGTTCCGCCGGACGGAGTGCGGGAGACCAGCGCGAGGCTGCGCTGCCGCACGGAGAAGACGGAAATGTCGTTGCTTGCGGCGTTGACCGCGAAAAGCCATTTGTTGTCGGCGCTTAAAATGACGGCCCCGGAGTTGGCGAGACCGCCGCCCGTTCCCGTGCCGCCGGTGAAAAATTCCCCGTAGGGCGTGAGCGAACCGTCGGCGGCGCGGCGGAACATCACGACGCTGTTGGCGATAGTCGAGTTCGTGGAGGAGAAGACGGCCCCCTCGCGGTACTGGGCGCTGGCGGCAGTCCCGGCAAGCGTTCCGGCGACGAGCAGAGCGGCGACAGTGGCGGCGCGGAGCGAAAGAGTGCGGACGATCAGTCGGGTGTTCATAATTCGGGTTTCTCCAGTGATAAATTTTGCGGGGCGTCTTGCCGCTGCAATCCCTTTCAACACGGGAGCGACGCGAAATAGTTCAGGCGCAAAAAAAGAAATTTTGCGCTGAAATCGCCGCTGAAAAATCGTTTTAAGAATTTTTGGAAAGGTGAACTTTTTGCCGCCGTCGTGTGTTGAACAGAGATATGCAGAATGAGATTGGCGGTCAAAAGAGACGGACGCTGTTTTCTATGGCGCGTCCTTTCCGGGACGCGGCGACCCGTTCCCTGCGGCGCAGCGAGGACGAGGCGCAGCGCATCGAAACGCGCCGCGCCGCCTATCAGGGCGTCATCGCCGCGCAGGAGGCCTACCTTTTGCGGGCGGCGACTCAGATGTGCCGGGGACGCCGCGATGACGCGCAGGACTTGACGCAGGAGACCTTGATTCGGGGCTACGAAGCGTTTATTGAAGGCCGGTTCGCGGAGGGAACCAATGCGCGTGCGTGGCTGATGCGAATCCTCACGAACCTGTACCTCAATGAGACGCGCCGCCTGAAATGGCGCTCCGAGGTGGATTTAGAGAAATTAGTCCGGGAACAGTCGGGCGCAATCGCGGCCCTGCAATCCCCGGCGTCTGACCGCCCGGACGCGGCCCTGCTGGGCGGCGTTCTGGACGAGCCGCTGGAACGCGCTTTAAGCGCCCTGACGGAAGAGTTGCGGCTGTCTGTGTTGCTGGTGGATGTGGAGGAGTTCACCTACGCCGAGGCCGCCCTGATACTGGACATTCCGGTCGGCACGGTGCGTTCGCGCCTCTGGCGGGCGCGGCAGCTGCTGCAAGCGGCCCTGCGCGATTACGCGCAGGAAATACATGGCATATAAACCGAAAACAGAAAGCGATGCAAGTGGAATGAACGAGGGTTTACCCGGCAGTACAAACGAAATCAGGCCGTGCCGACACATGAAGAAATGGGTCAACGCGCTGGCGGACGACTCGCTGCGGGGGTGGGGCCGCTGGTATGTCCAACTGCATATTTCCGGCTGCAATCAGTGCCGCGCCACATTGGAAGGGCTGCGTCTGATGCGCGAACGCCTGCAAAATATTCGCGCCGCCGCAATCGCCGCCGCGCCCCCCGCGCTCGCCCCGGAACGCCGCGCCGCGCTCGATGTCGCGCTGGACGCCATAGACAGGCGGCGATAATAATCCCTGCTTGCGGGCTGCAAGCGGCGCGTCTGAGAGGACTGCGGCCAATCGTCCTGCGGACGAAAGAATTATTTGACCGTGAGTCCCTTATTTTTGCCTGTAACTATTCACATCGGGCCTTTTACAGGCACGACCAACCGGGTGAATAGTTATTTTTCCTTTTTCCCTTTTCCTTCTGATTTATCTTTCGTTTCCAATTTTTTGAGCGCGGGCTGCGGGGCGTAGCGGGCGCGGGGTTCTTTCTCCTCGCCGAAAAAGAGCGCAAAATCGGGCGCGGTCTGCACAAAGATTGTGTTCCCGACCCAGCGCCATTCCAGACGGGCAGGCGGGGCCAGAATGTTCAGCGCCTCGGCGAGCGGACGCGGCGAAAGCGAACCGCGCAGCGTGAATTTCGTTCCACTCGGCACGTTCGGGTCAATCAGCAGGTTGATTCGGGCCTGCTGTCCCAGACTTTGCAGCACGGTGTAGACCGGTTCCGGCTTATCGGCGGGGATGCGGAACGACACGAAATTATTGGCCTGCAAAAACTGCTGAATGTCCGCAACATTGGTCGTATCGAGGGCCTGGGCGTCGGCCTGCGCGAGCGCGGGCGTCTGTCCGGCGGCGGGGCCTTGCGGCGCGATCTGAATGGCCTGCTGCCGCCCCATACCAGCGGCGGCGTTTCCCGGCGACGGCGTTTTCGCGGCGCGGCGCGAGGCCCCCAGCATCGAGTCCATTCCGCTGCGCAGATTGTCCCCGTTCGCCGCGCCGTTCAGCAAAACGGAGTTGCCGCCGCCGTATCCATTGATTCCGAAAGCGTTTTCGGCGGGCAGCGAAAGCCCCAGCATCCGCATTTGATCGCGCAGGGACGAGTCCAGCGAACGCAGGCGGGAGAACGCGGAGCGCAGGGCGTCGTCGTCCCGCTCGATGTAGCTGATCCCGGAGGCTGCGTCCAGCCGATAGCGCAAAAACGCCTGACGGCAAACGGCGTCGAGGACGACATTCAGCGGCTGATCGGTCAGGCGCAGCGTGACCTGCCCCGCGACATTATTTTCCAGCGCAAATTGTTTGCCCGCCTGATCGAAGACCGCTTTCAGCGCGTCCTGCGCGTCGGCGTGGCGGGCGTCAATCGAGAACCGCGTGGCGGTTCCGGTCAACTGCAAGGTCGCGGCGGGGGCGGCGCTATTTTGCGCGGCGTTCTGGGGCGCAGGCGATCCCGCCCGCGCAGCGGGAGAAACCGCTCCGCCGAATCCTAAAACAAGAACGAGGGCGGCAGGCGCATAGCGGCAGCGATGCGCAGGCGCTTGTCGAACGCGCCGAGGCGTTGTAAGCGTAGCGCCGATAGCGAACCGGAGTCGAGGCGTTGCAAACGCCTCGCTGGGTGGCGCTCCGCCAAGCGTCCTGCCGGACGCAGATGCGGGTGGGGTCAGGCTGCGAGGGGATGGCGCGGCTGTTTTGTTGTGATTGGTCTTGCTGTTCATTCTGTTTACGGACGGTTGTCCGCCTCCGACTCCGCTTCAATAATCAGTGTTTCGCCGTCCTGCCGCGTTTCGATTTGCCCCGTGACCCGCGTTCGGCTGGCAAATCCGCGCTCCTCGTCCCGCACCTCAAAATCCACCCCGTCGTCAGCGGCGGTTTCTGCTTTCGCCCTGTCCATGTCCGCCGCCATCGCCGCCGCAACCTGAATGTTTCTGACCGCTTCCGGCGCGGCAGTAGGCGCGAACGTTGCGGACAGCAACGCTTCGTCAAATTGGATTGTCGGCTTATTTGCCGTCGCGTCTGCGCCGCTTGCGTCAGCCAGTTCGTTTAGCGCCGTGAAACGATTGTCAACGTCCAGAGCCAGTTCCTGCGTGTTTTTCAGGCGGACGGACGAAGCGGCGAAATAGTGTTCCGATTCTGTTTTGTAAAATGCGCTGCCCTTGATTGCGTTTGACATGACGGGTGTAATAGAGTAGCCGTAGGCGCTTGACGCCATATTCTTTGTAGAACTCCGCGCTTCGATTTCTTCCGACCGGTAACGCGCCTCCAAACGGAGGGAAACATCAGGATTCGCTCCGTCCTTTGGCGCGGTGGCGGCGTAAGCCAGCGCAAACGCCTCCGTTTTTGCAAACGGCCTGCCGCCTGCGACTTTTTGCGCGTTTTGCTGCGATATTCCGGGCGCGGGCAGAGCGGCCTTGCCGGTCGTTCCTGCGATCTTGAGCGCGGGCGGCGGAATCCCCGCTGTATTGTCTGCAATCCGCGCAGTGGAAAGCGTCGGGAGGGCCGGAACAGAGCGCTTCGGCGCTTCGGTAGAGAGTTTTTGCGTTCCAGCGGCGCGGGAAAGGGCGACCGACTTATCGGCGGGCGGCGTTAATTTCTCTTTTTGCGCCGCGCCGCGCCGCGCTTCCCTCACCGTTGGAATCTGCACTGCGGGACGCCACAGCGCACCGAGCAGGCCCGCCGCCGCCAGCGCGGGCGCGGCAAGCCGCCAGTTTGCGGCGCGGCGCGGTGGATGGGCCAAATTTTGCGCCTGCAATTCGCGGTGGAAAGCGTCACGCAGATCGCCCGCTTCCGGCAGAGCCAGCGGCGCGGCGCGGAGGGCCGCTTCCGCCCGTCGCGCCTGCGCCAGTTCCCGATGGCAGGAGGCGCAGGCGGCAAAATGACGCTCCAAGCGGTCGCGTTCCGCCATCGTCATTCCGCCGCGTTCTGACGCACCGTCCAGATAAGCGCAAATCCGCTCTGAAATTTTCAAGCACTCCGCTTTGTTTCGCATGAGGGCATTACCGGGCCGGACGCAGCGCGTCGGCCTCCTCCAATTCGTTTTCTCGCAGATCGTTTTTCACCGGCGCGGCGTCCCGTTCTCCGTAGACCGCGACATAATTCTCACGGAATACTTTGCGGGCGCGGTGCAGGCGCACTTTGGCTGCGCCGACGGAACAGCTCAGCACTTCGGCGATCTCCTCCAGCGAGAGGTCGCGGTAGTAGCGCAGGGCCAGCGTTTCGCGGCAGCCGAGCGGACAGCGCATCAAAATCCGCTGGATGTCCTCCCGTTCGGCGCGGCCCTGCGCGATCTGTTCCGGGCCGTCCGCCGTATCCGCCTGCAGCGCCAGTCCGGGCGTTTCCAGAAAGGGCAGGAACCGCCAGCGTTTCGCGCCTCGCGCCGCGTCCACCGCCCGGTTCACGGCGATTCGGTACAGCCACGTCGCAAAGCGCGACCCGCGCCGGAAGTTCGGCAGGCCGCGATAGACCTGCAAAAAAACGTCCTGCGTCAAGTCCCGCGATTCTTCGGCGCTGCCGACGATCCCGTAGACGATGTGGAATACATAGTCCTGATATTTGGAGAATAGCGCGTCGAACGCCGTGGCGTCGCCGCGCAGAAAGCGGGCGACAAGTCCGCTGTCGTCGTCGGTCGTCACCGTTCGCTCCCCGTTTGTCGGCGTGGCCCACCCCGCAGCGCAGGCCTCCTGGCTTAACAGCATACTTTTATTCCGCGCCGCTCCCGTTCGTTCCGATTCGTTGCCATGCGTTTCGAGCGACGTTTTCTCACAGTCTCACGGGTTAGACGCGGGCGGCGAAAAAAAGGTTACACCGATGTAAACGCCCTCACCCCCGGCCCCTCTCCCAATTTTGGAGAGGGGAGAAAACCATGAAGATTAAATCTCCCCCTTCCCTAAGGCTATTTTGAGGAAGGGGAATGGGGAGCGCGTCGGCGATTGGATAGGGGGGATGAGGGCGTTTGCATCGGAGGCGGTTTGAGCAGGTAATCGCGGGCAGTGGCGATGTCCAGACCGCCCGCCTCCTGCGTCGCCAGCGCCACGTTGAACATCTCCCGCGCTGTGACGTAATGCAGGCGATAATTCACGCCGTCGTTGTAGCGTGCCTCGGCGTCGGTGAAAAGCGCGGCGAGGTCTTCGCCGAGCAGGGCGGCGCGGTTGAAGTCCGCCGCGCCGTGCGTGTGGAGTTTAATAAAAATTCGGTCGGGGCGTCCCTCAACGTGAATCGCTGCGCCGATCCAGCGGTCGAGGCGGGCGGGCGCATAGCGGCGGTACGAGGCCAGATCGCCATCGTCAATAGCGGGGCGCGGGAATTTTCCGCTCCGCTTGAGGTGCGGGACAAGCGGCCCCTGTATCATCGGCAGGTCGCCGCTCGCTTTTGTCCCCGCCCGCATCGCGATTCCCGTGTCATACGATTTTGGCAGATTCGGGTCGTCGGTCGCATGGTACAGGGCGTTGACCTGCCGGGGCTGCGCGGCATGGCCCCATGCCGGAAAGGTGAAATCGGCGTAGCAGCCCTCCTCGCGCAAAATCTGAATCTCGTTGTTGACGCCGCAATAATTGCGCCCGCCGTCTGTCCGGGAATTATCCAGCGCCCAGTTGCCGTGAATAAACGCAAAGGCGGGGCGTCCGTCGGGCCAGCGGGACAACGCGCCTGCCGCCGCGTAGGTTTTTATCGCGTCCCGAAATTTCGGGCGCAGCGTCGCTTCGGTATCGTCCCGGTGGTGCAGATGCAGTTCGATTTCCCCATAGCCCGCCCCGCATAACTCTGCCAATCGCTCCAACTCCCACGCATCGTACTCGTCCCAGGGATAAAAAAATGAGTGGCGCGGCTGCCGTCCGTCCGCGTCCCGGTGGGCATCCGAAATTTTGGGATACCGCTCCGTCCAATCCAGCACCCGCGCCTGCGCCACTTCCCGCGTGGGCTGCCCGACCTGCGGCTCATAATGGTCCACGATACACAGCAAAACATCCGTCGGCCCGCCGCGCCCTGCCAAATCGCGCCGCGCCCGGTTCGCCCGAATCGCCTGCCAAGCCCGCCACGCCATTTCGATATTAAAGAGTTTTGCGGAAATCGCCATTATTACCTCAAAGGAAGGGTGTCGGGGTTCGGGTGTCGGGTGTCGGAATGACCGGGCCGTGAACGATCCGCAGAAAACGCGCAGCGACCGGGCCGTGAACGACCCGTCTGGGAGGCGTTCCGCCAACCGTCCTGCGGACGGAACGCTTTGACACCCGACACCCGAACCCCGACACCCTTTGTTTTCTGCACGAACCGCCACGCGCAGGCACTTGACCTGCGGGACAAAAAGAGTTATGTTTGAAATTTTACGTCAGGATATTCGGCATAAAGCGGAGTGGTACGAACTTCCCGCTACCGCAAAGTCCATGCTGAAAATGCTGTTGAGCGACGGCAGTTCGGCGCAGATTCTGTACCGGGCCATGCGGTTTTGTCAGACGCATCGCTTGAAGCCGCTGGCGTTCGTTTTGTACCGTCTGAACGCTTTTTTCGGCCATGCGGTCATTGGGCGCGGCGCGGATTTCGGGCCGGGACTGATTATACTCCATAGCATCGGGATTGTCATCAATAGCCAGGTCAAAGCGGGCAGAAATCTTGTGCTGGAACACGGCGTCACTATCGGGGCGGAAAAAAACCTTTGCCCGACGCTGGGCGATAATGTTTTTATTGGGGCGGGCGCAAAAATTATCGGTCCCGTCCGCATCGGGTCAGACGTGAAAATCGGGGCCAACGCTGTCGTCACCAAAGACCTCCCCGACGGCGCAACGGCGGTCGGCGTCCCCGCCCGCGTAATTAAAATCTACGGCGTGAAATGCTAGAGACTCAGGTGTTCGGGTGTTCGGGTGTTCGCTCGTTTGCTGGAAGTTTGTACAAACTCGCAGTGAAGCAATTAATACCTGAATACCTGAACACCTGAACACCTTTTGGAGTTATAATGCAGGGCCAGAATATCATTTGTTTTGCGAAGGACTGGAGCGAAGACCCCACTTCCTGCAATCATGTGCTGGAAGAACTCGCGAAGACCAACCGCGTTTTGTGGGTCAACTCGATTTCGACCCGCTCGCCCAGCCTGACAAGCGGGCGCGACATGGGGAAAATTTTCCGTAAACTAGGCAGTTTCTTTCAAGGGCCGAAAGCGGTGGGCGAACGGCTGTGGGTCTATACCCCCCTCGTGCTGCCGTTCCACCACAACCCCCGCGCCGTCGCCATCAATCGGCTTCTTTTGCGGACAACGCTGCGCCTGCTGCGCCGCAAACTCGGCATGGGCGATTTCCAGCTCTGGACGTTTGTTCCGACTTCGGCGGAGTATGTCGGGCATCTCGGCGAATCGCTCTTAGTCTACTACTGCACCGACAACTGGTCGAAATTCCGCGCAATGGACAGCGAACGCATCAACAACATGGTCGAGCGGCTGGCGACGCAGGCCGATGTCGTGTTCGCCACCTCCACCCCGATTTTAGAGCGCCTCGCGCAACACAATAAGAACGCGCACCTCGCGGCGCACGGCGTGGACTTCGAACTGTTTTCTACAGCGCTGGACGCAGAGACAAAAGTCCCCGACGATCTCGCGGCTTTACCCGGCCCCGTTCTCGGCTTTTACGGGCTGATTGAGGACTGGCTGGATCAGGGATTGATTGCGTATCTGGCGGAGCGTCACCCCGATTGGAGCATTGCGCTGGTCGGAAAAACGATGGTGGACACTTCGGCCTTGAGCAAATTCCGCAACGTGCATTTTTTGGGCCGCAAGCCCCACGCCTCCCTTCCCGCCTATTGCAAGGGATTTGCGGTCGGGCTGATTCCCCATCACGTCAACGAGCTGACGCGGCACATGAACCCGATTAAACTGCGCGAATACCTGTGCGCCGGTCTGCCGATTGTTTCGACGAACCTGCCGGAAGTGAAGCAGTACGGCGAACATTGTTTGATTGCGGAAGATTACGCGGAGTTTGAGGCGGGCGTAGCGCGGGCAATCCAATGCGACACGCCCGAACTGCGCCGCCGCCGCAGCGACGCTATGCAGGTCGAGACATGGGAAAGCAAAGTCGCAGCGCTGACCGGGCATATCGAAGCGGCGCAAAAGCGCGGTTAGACCGTTCGTATTGCGGCGTTTCTACAACTCGTCAATCATGTCGTGCAGACCATACGACGTGTCCGGGCCGTGAACGACCCGAACCGGCGGCGCATCCGGGCCGTAAGCGGATCGTCCGCAACGCCGAGAGACCGGGCCGTGAACGACCCGTCTGTGAGGCGTTCCGCCGACCGTCCTGCGGACGACAATGCCGCAAATCGCCTTACTCCACTCAATTCAAGCGTCGCGTCCGGCAGGACGATCCGGCAGCGCCGCGTAGCGAGGAAATTTATTTCCTTGACTCTCGTTACGCGGGTATTTATTTCCCCGATTCTTTCCCTCGTTTTATTCCCTCCTTTCTTCCCTCATCTTTCCCACCATTCGCGGCGGGCGGCGCGGCGGCAGGGGATTCCCGCCGCGCCGCCGAATTATCAAAGCAATCTAGAAACACACAAAGGCGGGAGAGAGACGATGCCGGAAGAACTTGCATTGAATGACGCGGCGATTGTGCTGCGCGAAGGCGACGATGTGGCGATAGCGCGGCGGAAAATTGCGGGCGACACCGTTTTGCTGGGCGCGAACGGAAGTGGCGTCACGCTGGCGCAGGACATCCCCGCCGGTCACAAAATCGCTCTGCGCGGCCTGAAAACGGGCGATCCCGTGCGGCGCTACGGACAAATTATCGGCTACGCCACCTCCGACATACGACCGGGCGATTGGGTCCATGTCCGCAACCTCGGTTTTGGAAAAGGGCAGGGCGAGGGCGCGGAAGCCCTCCAGTTAGACTATGAATACAGCACGGCAGTCCCGACGGTGGACTATGTTCCCGAAGCGCAGCGCCGGACGTTTCCCGGCTATCTCCGCAATGACGGGCGGGTCGGGACACGCAACTATGTCGCGCTGGTCTCGACGGTGAACTGCTCCGCCGCCGTCGTTCAGGCCATCTCGGACACATTCCGTTCGCCCGACGCGCTGAAAGATTTTCCCGGCGTGGACGGCGTGATCGCCGTCGCGCACAAAACGGGCTGCGGGATGCACCTGGGCGGGCGCGACTACGAGCAGCTGCAACGCACACTGGCGGGCATGGGCAACCATCCCAACGTCGGCGCGTACCTGCTGGCAAGCCTGGGCTGCGAGATCAATCAGCCGCTGGCTATGGCGCAAAACGCGGGGTTAATCTCCGCCGAAAGCATCCGCGTGGGCCGTCCGCAAAGCCCGCCCGTCCTCACCATGCAGGACGAGGGCGGAACCCGCAAGGCGATCCTGCGCGGAATCGAAATGACGGAAAAACTCCTGCGGCAGGCCAGCGAAGCGCGGCGGACGCAGCAATCGGTCGCCAATCTGATTATCGGGACGAACTGCGGCGGCAGCGACGGGAACAGCGGCGTTACCGCAAACCCGGCGCTCGGCCTTGCGGGCGACGAGTTTGTGCGGCAGGGCGCGGGGTGGGTCTTGCCGGAAACGTCGGAGACTTACGGCGCGGAACACCTGCTCACCCGCCGCGCCGTCAGCCGCGAAGTCGGGGAGAAACTCGTGGCGCTGATGCGCTGGTGGGAGTGGTACACCGGAATCTGGGGCGCGACCATTGACGCCAACCCCTCGCCCGGAAACAAAGAGGGCGGCCTGACGACCATCTACGAGAAATCGCTGGGCGCGGTGGCGAAGGGCGGTTCCATGCCGCTGGTGGAGGTCTACAAATACGCCGAACGAATCGAAAAGCATGGGTTTACGTTCATGGACACTCCCGGACACGACCCCGTTTCCGTGACCGGCCTTGTGGCGGGCGGCTGTCAGATTGTGGCGTTCACGACGGGGCGCGGCTCCTGCCTCGGTTTCAAGCCCGCGCCCGTCCTGAAAATCGCCACCAATACCCCGATGTACAACCGCATGGAGGACGACATGGACTTGAACGCGGGCGTCATTATGGAGGGCGTTTCGCTGGCGGACGTGGGGCGCGAAATCTTCGAGAAACTGATCGCGGTCGCGGGCGGCGCAAAAACAAAGAGCGAATTGCAGGGCCTCGGCGAGGCGGAGTTCGCTCCCTGGACGCTCGGCCCGGTAATGTGACATCCGAATCAAAGGGGTATCGGGGTTCGGGTATCGGGTGGCGGCAATGCGGACGCCGGCGCAATCCAAAGTCCAAAATGGAACGACACCCGATACCCGAACCCCGATACCCTTGTTTCTATTTTTACAAATCGGGCGTCAAAACAAACTGCCCTGCGCCTCCGGCGGGCGGTCAACCGTTTCCTGCCCGACGAGCCGCCGGAACGTGTTGCAGGTGGCGGGGGAGTAGCCTTCGTAATCGTTGTTGCAGAAAACGTAAGCGGCCTGAAATTTGTCCGCGTTGTCGCGAATCGCGCTGGCCCATTTTTCGATGTCCGGGCCTCGGTCAGCCTGAATTTCCCGGTGCGATTCAAAGGCCCCGTGCCGTCCGATGAGGCGCAGGTAGGCGAAGTCGGCGGTCGGAGTGAAACGTTTCGGCATAGGCGCGTAGTCCGCCGCGACCTGCGCCACGTTATGCGCCCGCAAAAGTTCCGCCACGTCCTCGCCCAGCAATGAACGATGCCGAAACTCTATCGCGAAGCGGGCCGCCGGGTCTTGCATTTCGGTCAATATCGGGAGAAAATCGCGCAGGGCGGGCAGTTGGTCGCAGGTAAAGTCAGGCGGCATTTGCAGCAGCATCGGGCCGCGTTTCGCGCCAAGCAGCGCCATCGTCCGCGTAAATTCGCGCAGGGGATTCAGAACGTCCACCAGTCCGGCGTCATGCGTGATAGCGCGGGGGACTTTCGGGCAAAAGACAAAATGCTCCGGCGTGGCGGATTTCCAGCGCTTCACGGTCGTTTCGGGCGGCGTCCCGTAAAATGTGCTGTCAATTTCCACCGCCTGAAACGCTCTGGCGTAGACTGCAATCATATCGCGGGCGGCGGTATCGTTCGGATAAAAAACGCCGTTCCAATCCGCGTTGCTCCACCCCATCGTTCCCACAAAGACCGGAATTTTCATCGTTTCTCCTGCGATTTTTGCCGCGCTTTGCAGGAATCGGCGCGGCGCGAATCGAATAGCCATTTAGTATTGAGAAAGACAGGCAAGACACAATGACGAAAGCGATTGCGCTGGTCTCCGGCGGCATGGACTCGTGCGTTACAGCGGCGATAGCGCGGGCGGCGGGCGACGCGCTCTATTTTTTGCATTTGAATTACGGACAGCGCACCGAAACGCGGGAACTCCGAGCGTTCCACGACCTCGCCGATTACTACGCGATTCCCGCCGAGCGGCGCATGACCGCCTCGATTGCCCACCTTGCGGCGATTGGCGGCAGCAGTCTGACCGACCCGGCAATCCCGGTCTCCGCCGCTGATTTAGAAAATCAGGCGATCCCAACCTCCTATGTCCCGTTCCGCAACGCGCACATCCTCAGCGTCGCTGTGTCGTGGGCGGAAGTCGTCGGCGCGAAACGCATCTATATCGGGGCCGTCTACGAGGACAGCAGCGGCTACCCCGACTGCCGCCCGGAGTATTACGCGGCCTTTAATGAATTAGTCCGGCTGGGAACGGCGGCGGGCGACATCCGCGTCGAAACGCCGATTATTTTTCTCACCAAAGAGCAGATTATCCACCGGGGGACGGAACTTCACGCCCCGCTTGAACTGACGTGGAGCTGCTATCAGCGGGAAGACCTCGCCTGCGGCGTCTGCGATTCATGCGGCCTGCGGCTGCGCGGATTCCAGCGGGCCGGTCTGCAAGACCCCATCCCCTACGCCATTCGCCCCGATTACGCCTGATTTTGGCCCCGCGCGTTAAAAACTACCATTATCACGGTTGCGCATCGCCGCGCCACGCCGGAATAATGAGAACAGAGAACGAAACATCCCATTTTTTGGAGGAAACTTTGATTTCACTACTGCGCCGCAGCGCAAATATCACGTTAATTGTTTTATTGTCTTTTGGATTGGTATTTACGGCGCGGGCGGAGGGAGTCCGGCTTTCCCGCACAAAAGCAAACGGAATCTGCCTGCTGGTACTCACCGTAGACCTGAACAATCCGAACGTAAAGGTCACCGGGATTCTTGCCGAACATGGCGCGGGCAGCAATGAAGTTTTTGACCGCATGATCGGGCGCTCCCACCCCACCGCCGCCGTCACAGGGACGTTCTTCGATGTCGCGTCCGCCAATGTGCTGGGCGATATTGTGGTCAATGGCAAACTGGCGCACCGGGGCGGCATCGGCACGGGGCTTTGCATCAACACTTACAACGAGTGTCAGTTCATTCAGCCGAAGCGCCGCTACTCCCGCACCGACTGGAAAGATTTCGATTTCGTGTGCTGCTCCGGCCCGCGTCTCGTGCATAAAAACCGCGCCGAAGTGCATCCCGGTCTGGAAGGCTTTCACGATCAGCATATGCTGGCGCGGAACTCCCGTCTCGCCGTCGGCATCACAAAGGCCAATAAATTGCTGTTCGTCGCCACGCGGGAGCGAGTGCAATTAGGCAAACTGGCCTGGGCGTTAAAGCAGATTGGCTGCGTGGAGGCCATCAATCTGGACGCGGGCAGTTCGCTGGGCTATTACTATCAGGGCCGCATGATTGCGCGTCCCGGTCGCCGCCTCACCAACGCCATTTTAATTTACGACGACGTAGACCGCTACGAGCGCTTCAAGGCCCGTCTGACCCCCGCCCCCCGCGTGGCGAAACAGTAGGTATATAGCTGGACTCAAGGAGATAAATCTCCTCGCTACGCGGCGCTGCCGGATCGTCCTTCGGACGAAAGAGGCCGTTGCCGCCGCTATATTGGATTAGCCGCTTCTAATCTCCTCCCGCGCAGACAGACTTTGTGAATGAGTCCGCGTTAATGCCTGACGCAGCCGCCCGCCCGTCAGACGCGCCGTCTGCCCCAAAAACCGGAGCGGGCGGCGATTCGGGCTTGCGTTTTTCCCCGCTGTGTGCTATACTTACTTTCAGTCACATCACGCTTGCCCCGTGAAGAGTGGGCCGTTTGCCCACTCTTTTGCTTTTCGTGGCGCGAGTCTCAGCCGGTCAGCATCTTGAGCGAACCCGCGACGAGTTCACGCGGCAAGACCGGATGAAAAACTTTTCCTGCGAGGGAGGCCGCTGTTATGAATGGCGCTGCAAGTGGTGAATTTCTGGATGCCCTGCAACTGATTGCAAAAGAAAAAGATATTCCGCTGGACACGCTGATCGAAACGCTCGAATCGGCGCTGGCTACGGCGTACAAGCGCAACGCCCCGATAACAGGCGACCCGATTAACGGCGATATTCAAGTGCGAATTGATTCCACGCCCAGGGCCGCAAACCCTTTCCGCGTTTTTTACGAAAAGACCGTCGTCGAAGAGGTCGAGGACGATTTCGTGGAGATGACGCTGGAGGAGGCGCGAAAGCATAACCCCGACGCGCTGGTCGGCGAGATCGTCGCCGTCAATATCGAGGTGGCAAACTTCGGGCGCATCGCCGCGCAGACTGCAAAACAGGTCGTGGTGCAGCGGATTCGCGAGACCGAACGCCGCAAAATTTTCGACGACTACAACGAGCGCGTCGGCGAGGTTGTGACGGGGACTGTGCAGCGCAAAGAGGGCCGCAACGTCCTGATCGGACTCGGCAAACTCGACGCGGTGCTGCCGGTGGCGGAGCAGGTGGAAACGGAACCGTACCGTTTTAACGACCGCATCAAAGTTTACGTATTAGAAGTAAGGGACACGAATAAAGGGCCGCAGGTCATCGTTTCCCGCACCCATCCCAGCCTGATACGCCGCCTGTTCGAGCTGGAAGTCCCGGAAATCTCTGAAGGGGTCGTCACGATCAAGAGCGTGGCCCGCGAACCGGGCGCCCGCTCCAAAATCGCGGTGATGAGCCGGGACGAGAAAGTAGACCCGGTGGGTTCCTGTGTCGGGCATCGCGGGGCGCGGGTGCAGGCCGTCGTCAACGAACTCTACGACGAGAAAATTGATATTGTGCGCTGGAACGCGGACAACGGGCTTTTCATCGGCGAGGCCCTCTCGCCCGCAAAGGCCGTGAAAGTCTCCACCAACGAGGCGGAAAAAAGCGCGTTCGTCGTCGTGCCGGACACGCAGCTTTCGCTGGCGATTGGCAAGGCGGGGCAGAACGTGCGGCTTGCCGCCCGGTTGACCGGATGGCGCATTGACATCCGCAGCGAGGCGCAGGTCGCCCGCGCCACGCTGCTCGCCGTGACCGAAACGGCGGACCGCATCGGCGGCGAAGAAACGGGCGAAACGGACGAGGACGAGGACGTTATCGGCAGTGAGGAAATCGGCGCAAGGGACGGCGTTGGCGCAGTCAGCGCGACTGACGAAACGCCGGATACCGAAGCGGAAGAAACGGACGCCATTGGCAGCGTCGGCGAGACGCCCGCCGATGAAATCGAGGCTGAGACCGATCCTGCGGAAGTCGGCGGCGATGGACACATTACGGAAGAAAATTCGCATCGCAACGGCGAAACTGCCGATACTAAAGGCAGCGAAGGCAGCGAAACAGAGATCGCGCCCCTGAGCGCGGAAACGACCGAGGCGGGCGTTCGATGATTTCGGAGCGCCGCCCGCTTTATCAACCAAACGACAGGCCGCATAGAAGCGCGGCCTGTCCGGGACAGGAAACACGCGGTTGGAACGACCATGAGAATAATCAGAATGCAGACCGAAATTCGCGCAATCGCAGGCGCGGACTTTGTAATGCGCGGGGCGGAGGGCAGCCTATGATCTCGTAGACGCGATTCTTTTTCGTCTGCGCCTCATGGCGCTGTCCCCCGGTTACTGCCTTGTTTGCGGCGCTTCTCTGCGTCGCATACCCGATTCCGCTTCACCTCATCGGTATCTTTTCTTAATTCCCTGCGTTTTTTCTTTCCGCCTTCGAGCGTTTGCGGCGCATTGCCGCCCGCGCAACACGAGACAGGAAACGATTTTGTCTGCGAGACCGCGCCACATTCCGATACGCACCTGCGTGGCCTGCCGCGAAACGAGCGAAAAGCGTCAGCTTTTGCGCGTCGTGCGGCAGGAGGACGCCACGCGCTACGACGCCAAAGGCAAACTGCCCGGTCGCGGCGCCTACGTCTGCGCCCGCCTGGAGTGCATCGCGCTGGCCCGCAAACAAAAAAAATTGGAACGCTCCTTAAAAACGAGCGGACTGACCGAGGAACTTTTTACCGATTTAGAGGCCGCCGCCCGCGCAAGCGAGGCATCAGATACTAGATACTAGATATTAGTGACAACTCCTAATAGCTAATACCTAATATGTAGCCTCTCTAAGAATTGTGATTGAAGGGGGAAATCTATGACGATTGCAGCAGGGGTACGCCTGTTAGACCTAGCGAAAGAATTGAAAATGACGACGGCGGAATTGTCGCTCCAGCTCAAAGACCTGGGCGTCGCCGTCGCGGGCGGCAATACCGTGCTGGACACGGAGACCGCAAACACCGTCCGCGAAATGCTGACGGCGGCGGCGGCGTCCGCCAAAATCGCGGAGATTTCCGAAGGGGCCACGCTCAAAGACGTCGCCGACGCAATGAATCTCTCCGCGAATGTCGCCGTGAAGAAAATGATGGACTTAGGGCAGTTGATCGCCCCGCATCAGCGCCTGCCGAAGGCCCTTGCGGAGCAGTTGGCGTCTGCGTTCGGGTACACGCTCAAGGTCAAAATCGAACCGAAAGTCGCGACAAACGGCAATGGCATCCGGCATAAAGCGCCGAGCGGGGCCTTGCAGACCCGCCCGCCCGTCGTGACCATTATGGGCCACGTAGATCACGGCAAAACGTCGCTGCTGGACATCATCCGCAAAGCGAACGTCGTCAGCGGAGAGTTTGGCGGGATTACGCAGCACATCGGGGCGTATCAGGTCGAGGTAGACCATAACAACGAGAAGCGCAAAATCACGTTCCTGGACACTCCCGGACACGCCGCGTTTACCGAAATGCGGGCGCGTGGCGCGAGCGTGACCGATATTGTCGTCTTGGTGGTGGCGGCGGACGACGGGATTATGCCGCAGACGGTGGAGGCCATCAATCACGCGCTGGCGGCGGAAGTCCCGATGATCGTGGCGATCAACAAAATGGACAAGCCGGACGCCAAGCCCGACCGAATCAAGCAGCAATTAACGGAACATAACCTGCTGGTGGAAGACTATGGCGGCGATATTATCTCGGTTCCCGTCTCCGCCAAAACGGGCGACGGCATCCCCGACCTGCTGGAATATATCCTGCTGCTCGCCGATGTCAACGAGTATAAAGCCGATCCTTCGGGCGCGGCGGCGGGCGCGATTGTGGAAGCGGAGGTCAAGCCGGGACGCGGCCCCGTCGCGACGGTGCTGGTGCAGTCCGGGACGCTGCGCGTCGGCGATAATATCGTGGCGGGCATGGCGTTCGGCAAAGTCCGCTCGATGGTCAATGAGCGCGGCGAAAAAGTGGCGAAGGCCACGCCCGCAATGCCGGTCGAGGTCTCCGGGCTGAACGCGGCCCCGTTTGCGGGAGACGCCGTTGAGGTCTTTAAGACGGACAAAGAGGCCCGCAACGCCGCCGACAAACGGGTTCAGAAACGGCGCGACACGAAAATGGGCCTGACAACGCGGCGTATGACCCTTGCCGATTTCGGGCGGCAGGTGGCGCAGGGCGTGGTCAAAGACTTGAATGTCATCGTGAAAGGCGACGTGCAGGGCAGCATCGAAGCGGTCATCGGGCAGCTCAATAAACTGGAAGAGAACAAAAAGGAAACGGAAGTCCGGCTGGTGGTGAAATACAGCGGCGTGGGCAACGTGACCGAATCGGACGTGCTGTACGCCGAAGCGACGGGCGCGATTATCGTGGGCTTTAATGTCCGCTCGGAGGGCGCGGCGCAGAAAGAGGCCGACCGCAACGGCGTGGACATCCGCACGTACAACATTATCTATGACCTGACCGAGGACATGGATCGGGCCATGAAGGGGCTGCTGACCCCGATCTACGAGGAGTTCCCGCTGGGCAAGGCGGAAGTGCGGCAGCGGTTCCAGACTCCCAAAGGCATCGTTATCGCCGGTTCGTATATCACCGAGGGCAAATTCGTGCGCGGAACCGAGGCCCGCGTCATTCGCGGCAAGGACGTGCTTGGTGCTGGCAGGATTGACACGCTGCGGCGCATCAAAGACGACGTGCGCGAAGTGGCGACGGGCTACGAGTGCGGCATCGTCGTTCAGGATTTCACGGACATCGCGGTCGGCGACATCTTGGAATGTTACGAGATGCGCGTCGTACCGCGAACGTAGGAGAGAAAACAGAAAACAGAAAACAGAAGAAAATGCGTGGTCTGCTCACTTTGCAACAACGCGCAAAACTCAGAAACTCTGACAGCCCCCTTCTGTTTTCTGTTTTCTGTTTTCTGTTTTCTGAATTTTCACTATGCACATCGGAACGCTTACCATTACGCTGTATCTGCACGATACCGAGTCGCTGAAAGACAAGCGACAGATCATCAAAAGCTTGATTGAGACCAACCGGCGGAAATTCAATATCTCCATTGCCGAGGTGGACGATCTGGACAAATGGCGCAAAGCGACGATTGGAGTCGCCTGCGTCGCGAATGATGGCAAATATGTCAATCAAGTACTGGACAAAGTTTTGGACAGCATCGAAAGCGACCCGCAGTTAGATGTCGGCGAGGTTGAACTGGAGATGCTGTGAGGATACGATTATGACCATGCGGCAGGAGAAGGTGCAGGAGCAGCTTGTGCAGGAGATTAGCGAGCTGATCCGGCGGGAGATTCGCGATCCGCGTGTCGGGTTTGTCACGCTGACGGGGGCGGAGATTACGCGGGACTTGCGCCATGCAAAAGTCTTCGTCAGCGTTCTGGGCGATGAGGCGGCGCGGATTGAGAGCCTGAAGGCCCTCAATCATGCGTCGGGACTGCTGCGCGGGGAGTTTGCGCGGCGGGCGCATCTGCGGGTCGCACCGGACTTAGAGTTTCGGTTCGATGAGGGAATCGAGCGCGGGCAGCGGATATTTGAACTCCTCCATTCGGTCGAGAGCGATTTAAAGCCAACCGCTCCGGGCGAGGCGGCGATTCCGGCGACGTCGGGAGTCGCGCCGATAGCAGAGAACGGGGGCGAAGCGTAGAGACTATGCCGCACCATCAATATCAGGAAACTTCCGACGCGATTCTCGCGGCGCAGCGTATCGTTCTGGCGGGCCATGTCAACCCCGACGGCGATACGCTGGGCTGCGTTCTGGCGCTTTGTCATTTGCTGAAGCATCTCGGCAAAGATTTTGTCGCAATCTCTGCCGACGGAGCGCCGGACAATCTGCGCTGGCTTCCGGGCGCGGAATGGATTCAGACGACAACGGAACGCCGCGACTTCGATTTAGCGATAGTTTGCGACGCGGGCGCGTTAGAACGGGTCGGGCGCAGCGTCATGCCGATTATCGAATCAGCGCCTCGTATTATTGACATAGATCATCACGTCGTGGCGGGGGAAGCGTTCGGCGACATTCAGATTCTGGACGACACGGCGGCGGCGACGGCGGAACTGATTTATAAATTGCTGACGCTGTTCCCGGAGATTGATTTGCCCGATGCCGTGCTGTACTGCGTAGCGCAATGTCTGATGACCGGGCTGATTACGGACACGGGGTCGTTCCGCTATCTGAACGTCACGCCGGACACGTTCCGAACGGCGGCGGCGCTGCAAACGTGGGGAGCAGTCCCGGCGGTGATTACGGAACTGGTCTTTGAGAACCGCTCGTATGCCAGCCTGAAACTTCTGGGGCGGGCATTGGACGCCTTGCAGACCACGCCGGACGGCAAAATCGCATGGACTCGCGTGACGGCGCGGGATTTAGAGGGACTGGGCGCGACGGACGCGGACACGGAGGGGATCGTCAACCACGCCCGCGCCGTGACGACCGCGCAGATCGGGATTTTGTTTCGCGAGGTTCCGGGCAAAAAAGTGCGCATCAGCCTGCGGGCAAGGGACGGCGCGGACGTGCAGCGAATCGCCAGTGTGTTCGGCGGCGGCGGGCATAAACTGGCGTCCGGCTGCTCACTGGAGCCTCCATTAGCAGACGTGGAGCGCATCGTCGTCGCGGAAGCGGCGCGGCAACTGTCCGAAAGTTAATTGAAAGAGAAAACGCCATGTCGGTAGCGAACCGGAGTCGAGGCGTTGCAAACGCCTCGTCGGTAGCGAACCGGAGTCGAGGCGTTGCAAACGCCTCGCTAGGTGGCGAACCGGAGTCGAGGCGTTGCAAACGCCTCGCTAGGTGGCGTTCCGCCAAGCGTCCTGCCGGACGCGCTATGTAGGTTTGTTAGAGTTTTAACGCAGGATTCGGTGGTTGAAAAGGAGAGAACGCCATGTCTAAAATTGTTGATCGGCGTAAAAAACTCGCTGGCAGGAAAAAGGCCGAAGCGGAAGATAACGCGAAATGAAACGCTTCTTTCGCGGCGATTTCTAATGAAGACCTACGGCGTTTCGCGGACAAAATTCGCGCTAAAATTGCCGCTGCAAGAACCCGTCCGGGAGGTTTCGGTATTGTTCACTGAAAAATATACCTGGCACGGCGGATTTTATGAGTTGGCTATCGAACTTGGACCACGCTCAGAAGCGCGGTTTGAGGCCGCTTTGCAGGCGATATGGCAGAATGAACGACTGGAAGGTTGCTATGTTCAGCGTGATCTGGAACCTTCGGAACAAGGGCGTATCAAGCCGTCTCTGGAAATGCTGGAAGAATATGGTCATCTGCTCGGCGTCGCGACGCCTCCGGGCGGCGATAGGGCTGCCTGCGGCACAGCTGCCATTCGACAGGAGGATGATATAGATTGGATAGCTTTTTACCTTCCGATGGGAGCGCTTGAAACGATCTATGATGTGGAGGCTTATCCTTTTGTATCCGGACTGCCCTCTCAAACGTGGCGCGTCCCGTTGGATGACTGGCTGGTTGAGATAGCGCAGCATATATTCGCGGTGACGCCTTTCGCGCTGGGACTTATCGGGCATGAAGTTTCAGGTTACACGACCGCCGCTGAAATATCTGTGAAAAAAATTCCTGAAAAGCGCTGGTGCGGCTATTTGTGGCAGGAAAACGAAAAACTTGTCTGGTATCCGCCCACAGACTATACAGCGCCTTTTGAAATTGGCTAGAAATGCAAGCGGAAATGCAAGCGGAAATGCAAAAGGAGGAAAAGAAACATGGCAGCAAAAACGATTACGGGAACGTGGGACGAGATTTGCCAGCACGAAAGCGAGTTGCAAGGGCATTGTCTGCAAGTTAACATTCTGCCGGAAAACGAGCCGATGGTCGAGCCGAAAATACCGGACTGGATCATGGAATACGCGATGAAGATGAAAAACCGGACGCCGGAGGAGATTGAAGCAGTCCGGGCGAAAGTTTTACGCCATTCTCCGTCGGTAAAAGCGTGGCCTCCGGGAAAGACGGGCGAGGATATGTGGCGCGAAATCAAAGAAAAATACCCTGTCGAACCGGAAACAGAAGAAGAGGCGCGGGAGTTAGACAGAGCGATTGAGGAACTTTCTTGATGTCCGTCCGCTACTTGCCAGACACCAATATCCTGATAAACATGGTGCGGGACAATGCTTTTGCGGCGTATATTCGACAGCATTATTTCCTGTATATGGCGGAACCGCGCCCTTTGCATAGCGTGGTAAGCGCAGCAGAACTTCGCGCTTTTGCGGCGAGGCAGAAAAATTGGGGTGAACGTCACTTCACCCGGATGGAATACATCCTCGAAACGTTCGAATGTGTTTGGATTGATACGCCGGAATTCGTAACGGCATACGCTTTGATTGATGCGTATAGTCTGGGCAACGGACGGTCAATGGGCAAAAACGATGTTTGGATTGCGGCGACAGCGAACGTCTTAAACGCGCATCTGCTGACGACGGACAAGGATTTCGACCACCTGAACCCGTTGTTTTTGACGCATACCTATATTGACCCGGAGTCGCGATGACGCTGCGCAATGCGGAGGCAAATGGAGCATGGAGCAGAGAGAAATCTATACGGTCGGACACTCCAATCACGCGCTGGAGACGTTCCTCGGTCTGCTGCGTGAGAATGGCATTGATACGCTGGTGGATACCCGGTCGCGCCCGTACTCCAAATTTGTGCCGCATTTCAATCCCGATGAGATGAAAGCCGCCGTGACGCAGGCCGGAATCCGCTACGTTTTTCTCGGCAGGGAACTTGGCGGCAGGCCGGAGGGCGCGGAGTTTTACGACGCGGAGGGCCACGCGCTGTACTATAAAGTGGCGGAGTCGGCGGCGTTTCTGGGCGCGGTCGCGAAGCTGGAGCGGGCGGTCGTTTTGCGGCGGGTGGCGCTGTGCTGCGCGGAGGAGAACCCGTCGGACTGTCACCGGCGGCTGCTGGTCGGTCGCGTTTTGAGCGAGCGGGGAATGGACGTGCGGCACATTCGGGGCGACGGGCGCATCGAAGCGGAGCGGGAATTGCAGGCGCTGGAGGATGCGGCGCGAAACGGGCAGCAGGCGCTCTTTGAGGCGGAAGAAGTTGCGGTATGGCGGTCTATACGGCCCGTCTCGCCGCGAAAATCGCCGTGATTTCTGAGCGGATGAACGACGCAAACCGGGCGGCGCGTCCGCAACACACCTTCGGGCCGCGTAACGAACGACGCAAACCGGCGGCGCCGTCCGGGCCGCTCATAGCCCGCCGCAACGCAGAGACCGGGCCGTGAACGGACGCATCCGCAACCGCGCAAACCGGGCGGCGTATCCGGGCCGTGACCGAGCGAACGGGACGCCGAGACCGGGCCGCGCACACCCCGGATGCAACGCGATACCGGGCCGTGAACGACCCGAACCGGCGGCGCATCCGGGCCGTGAACGACCCGGCTGGGAGGCTGCGCCGACCGTCCTGCGGACGGCAATGCCTGTCGTGTTTTCTTTAGGCGGCTGCATCCTGATAGAAATGGCGGCGGGTCTCGTTGAGAAAGTGGGTCAGATCGTTGGCGGAAAAATCTACGGGCAGCGGGGCGATTTTGTCCGGGTTTTCCGCGACGTAATGCCCGCCCAGCACGATCAAAAACGGATGGTCGGGGCTTTTGTAACGCAGATTCCCCAGCGCGAGGACAAGTTCTTCCGTTTCCGGCCACTGGTCTTCCATTGCGCAGGACAGCACCACCAGATCGGGCCGCATGGTGGGAATCAGGTCAAGGATACTCTGCGAAGGCGTGTTCGCCCCCAGAAAAAGCGTGTCCCATCCCATTCCCCGTAAACCGTCCGCCAGCATCCGCAGTCCCAGCGTGTGCCAGTTGCCGGGGACGCAGGCGATCATGGCGCGTCGCGCCGTCCGCGTCACCGGGCTATAAAATTGCGCGACGCGGGCCATCATCCGCTCGGTGATCGCCGAGGCGAGGTGTTCGCGGGCGGCGTCGGTCTCGCCGCGCTGATACATCTCCCCGATATGGTTTAAGGCCCATTGAAATACGCCGATATAAACGGTTTCCATACTGAGCCGCCGCGAAAGCATGGCGTTGACGAGCGCGATGGCGCGGTCTTCCTGCCCCTCCAGCAGGGAATGGCAGTAGGCCTTTTGCCACTCGTGGAGGGTGGAGCCGGACAGCTGACGCGGCGCTTCGTTTCCGTTGCCATTTCCATGCGCCGCCAGCGATTCCGCGACGGGCGTTTCCGGCAGTTCGCCGCGCAGGGCCATTCCGTTGCGCGGCGCGGCTCCAATCTGCGTGGCGAACGGGACATTTCCGTGTTCCTCATCCAGTTCGATGAGCGGGTCGGCGGTCGCTTCGTGCAGGCGCAACAGCAAATCTACGAATGGCGTGGCGATAGAGTAGTAGACCTGCCGCCCGATGCGCTCCGAACGCACCAGGCCCTGCCGCCGCATCTTCGCCAGATGGTTCGAGACGTTCGGCTGCTTGCGGGCGGTCGCATCCACCAGTTCTCCGACCGCTTTTTGTCCGAGCCGCAGCTGCTCTAAAATCGCCCGCCGCGTGGGTTCTGCCAGAGCCTGCGACAGAACATCCGGGTCTTCAATTCGTCGCATCCAACGCGCTCCTTCGGGTATTCGGGTATTCAGGTATGGGGTATTCGGGTATTGGCTGCTTCACTATCAGTTTTGCGCAATCTATTAGTGAATACCCGAACAACCGAATACCCCATACCTGACTACCCGAATACCCAAACACCCTGATTTTTCAGAGAAGTAAATCTAATCTAGTATACTGGTCTTACGCGCAAAAATCAACTTATGTTTCATTCCACTGATAAATCATTCCACAAATCATCGGCGCAAACCGGCGTGGCCTTCAGCGCGGGCGAGCGACTGGCGCTGCTGGGCGATATTGCGCGAATTGGCCTGCTGCTGGGCAAGTCGCTGACCGACGCCGCGCTGCCGCTGAAATGGGGCGAAAAGATGAAAGAAGCGGAGGAGGCTGCGCCGCTGGAGCGAATGCGTGGGCTGGCGGAGCAGTGGAGCGGGGCGCGGAGCGTCCTGCCTGCGGCGGCGGCCCTGCCCGACGCGGCCCTGCGGCAAATGGCGGCGGCGGTTCCGGCGGCGCAGGCGCGGGGCGGGCAGCAAATGGCGCAGGAGTTGGCGCGGCGTCCGGCAGGCGCTTCGGTCTGGCTGGCGGCGTCCCGCAAAGGGGTGGAGCATAGCGGGAATCGGGGCGACAAAGCGGAAACGGACAGCAGGAACGGCGCGGGGCGGATTACAGAGTCCCGATTGCGGGCCGACGCCGATACGCCCGCGAACCGTTTCATTGCGACGGCGCTGACGGCGTGGCGGGACGAAGCGCGGACTCTGGCGGCGCTGGCGGATTTTTGCGACGAGACAGAACTCGCGCAGGAGATGATCGGAATTGCGGCGCAGGCCGACCGGTGGCGCAGGCATCCCGCGTGGCGCGAACGGCGGACGCAGACCGCCGCGCAAACCGCTGCGGCGCTGGCGAACGTCCCGCGCTGGCCCGCCGCGCATCGGGCGTTGGCGGGCGTGTGGCGGGCGGCAAATCGCGGACTGCGCTTCGATTGGCAAAACAGCCTGCGGACGCAGTGGCCTGCATTGGAGGCGTGGCGGCTGTACGAAATCTGGTGCTACTTGCAGGTCGCGGAAGTTTTGCTGGCGGCGGAGTGGCGCGTGTCGGGAGAATTCGGCGCGGGCAGGGCGGAAACGAACAACGCGGCGAGCGCGATCCGCGTTTCGGCGCAGGGCGTTGCGCTGTCTCTGGCGAAGGGGCGGCGGTCGGAATTGCATTTTGCGCGGGGCGGCGAACGGCTGACGCTGACCTATCAAACTTTGTTTCCCAGCGCCGCGCAGTCGCAAAATTTTTCGGACGCGGGGTTTTGCGTGTCCCGTTCCCACGCGATGCAGCCGGACATCTGCCTGACGCGGGGCGGGGCCATTTTCCTGCTCGATCCAAAATTCCGCGCTTACGACGCGAACGAAACGGACGCAAACGCGGCCTTTGCCCGCGCCGACAGCGCCATGCAGGACGACATCAACAAGATGCACGCCTACCGGGACGCGATTGTCCGCAATGGCAAGAACGTGGTAACGGCGGCGTGGTGCCTTTTTCCCGGCGGGCCAAACTCCGACGCGCCGCCGGTGATCGCGTTTCCGCCCGCCGTCCCGGAGCGTCCTTTTGGCGCGGCGGGAATCGGCGCGGTCTGCCTGCGTCCCGGTCAAAGCGCGGCAAATCTCCGACATCTATTGGAATCGTGGTCGTCCTGAATTATGATGATTAGTCGGAATCTGTTCGGCGTAGATTGCGCCGCCCGTTTCGTATGGAAAGAGGGGCGAACGCATTTTTGCGGCGTCCGCAAACCGTCCAATCGGGTTGCAACGGCAGGCGGCAATATGCTATACTGCGTTGTGATTGTCCGGGCAAGGCGCATTTGCCCCGACGCGCTAAATTTTCCCGCGCCCGCTCTTTTCCGGCGAGCGAGAATGAAGATAAACGCAGGATGGAAAACCAGAACGAAAACGAATTTGCCGCCGTCGCCGAACCGCCCGCGCCCGCAGTCCGCCTCGGACGCGCCGTCGGACTGCCCGACGAGGCGGAGATAGATAAAGCGTTAGAGGCCCTGGGCCGACAGATGGCCCCGCAAATTGAGGAGCAAACGGAAATGTCCCCTACGGGAGAGTTTGAAAATGACGTGGTTGTCATCGGTTCCGGCCCCGGCGGTTACGTTGCCGCCATCCGCGCCGCGCAACTCGGAGCGCGAACGGTCTGCATCGAAAGAGAAGCAAGCGAATGGGGCGGGACGTGCCTGAACTGGGGCTGCATCCCGACCAAGACCATGATCGCCAGCGTGGAGCGGCTGCACCATGTCAAGACCGCCGCGACGATGGGCGTGGTTATCGGCGGCGAAATCAGTTTTGATTTTAGCAAGATGATGGAGCGCAAGCAAAAAGTCGTGACGAACCTGCGCGGCGGCGTGCAGGCGCTGCTGAAAAGCAATCACGTCCGCTCGATTGTCGGGACGGCGCGGCTGGTGGACGCGCACACGGTAGAAATCTGTCTGCCGGACGGACAAACAGAGCGCGTTACCACCGATAAAATTATCCTTGCAACAGGCTCGACTCCGGTGATGCCGCCCATTCCCGGCGTGGAGCGCAACCCCGAAGACGGGCGCGGCGTCAGCGCCAACGGAATCTGGACGAGCGACGAGGCGGTAATGTCCACCGCCTGCCCGAAAAGCATGGTGATTATCGGGGCGGGCGCGGTCGGACTGGAATTTTCCTACGTGTTCCGCAGCCTCGGCGCGGAAGTGGACGTGATCGAAATCGCGCCGGAAATTCTGCCGACGGGCGACGCGGAAATCTCGAAAGAACTCCGCAAACTGCTGGGACGGACGGGAATTCGGTTCCATGTCGGCTCGAAAGTCACGAAGGTTGAGCATAAGGGCGCTACGCGCATCGTGACGGTGCAGACGGGCGCGGAAGGACAGACGGAAACGAAGACGATTGAAGCGGAAGTCGTGCTTGTCGGGGCGGGCCGCAAAGCGTACTTTGACAACCTCGGACTGGAAAAGGCGGGCGTCCACCTGCATAAACGCGGCGTGGAAGTCAACGACTATTTGCAGACCAGCGTCAGCAATATCTACGCGATTGGCGATATTGTAGGTAAGCAACTGCTGGCGCATCTAGCCTCGCACATGGGGATTGTGGCGGCGGAGAACGCGATGGGCCACGAGACCAAAATGGACTACCGCGCCGTTCCCGCCCCGATCTACACTTCGCCGGAAGTGGCGAGCGTGGGGCTGACGGAGGAGGAAGCGCGGGCGCAGAATTACGACGTGATTACAGGCCGGTTCCCGTTCCGTCCGCTGGGCCGCGCAATGGCCCTCAATGAGCAGGACGGGCTGGTCAAAGTCGTGACGGAACGCAAGTACGGCGAACTGCTCGGCGTCCATATCATTGGCCCCTACGCCACCGAACTGATTCACGAGGCGGTCATGGCGATCAAACTGGAGGCCACCGTCGAGGAACTGATGACCAACATCCACGCGCACCCCACGCTCTCCGAGGCGCTGGGCGAAGCGGCGTTGGACACGCGGGGCGAAGCGATACACAAAATGCGGAAGTAGGGGAGAGAAAACAGAAAACAGAAAACAGAAAACAGAAGAAAATGCCCGGTCTGCCAACTTTGCAATGAGAAGCAAAAGTGAATAATCGCTGACAGCCTCCTTCTGTTTTCTGTTTTCTGTTTTCTGTTTTCTTCCTCAAGGAGACTCCTTGAACAGAAGGCGAATGGGCGCGACGGGCGCGATTTTGATGGGGATAGTGGGACTGGCGCTGCTGGCGGGTTGCGGCGGGAAAGCGGACGACGCGGCGAAGGACGGCAATGGGACGGCGGCGGCAAAGCCGACGGGGGCCGCGACGCCGGACGCGAAGGCGCTGAAGGTCGGGATGGTGCTGGACGTGGGCGGGCCGGACGATAAGTCGTTTAATGCGGCGGCGCGGGCGGGGCTGGAACGCGCCAAAACGGAACTGGCGCTGGACGCCGGTTCCAAATATCTGCCGACCGCTACCGCCGCCGACTACGAAAGCAACCTGACGCAACTAGCGCAAGCCAAGTTCAATCCAGTTTTTGCCGTCGGCTACAAACTCCACGACGCGCTGGAAGCGGCGGCGAAAAAATTCCCGGAAACGAAATTTGTGCTGATTGACGCGCCTGCCCCGGAACTGCCGAACTGCGCGTCGCTGTCTTTCAAAGAGGAGCAGGGGTCTTTTCTGGCGGGCTACCTTGCCGCGTCGGTGAGCAAAACGAAGACGCTGGGCTTCGTGGGCGGGGAAGACATCGCGCTGATCGCCAAGTTCCTGTCGGGCTATACGGCGGGCGCGAAGACCGCCGACCCAAACGTCAAAGTTTTGGCGACTTATACCGGCAACTGGGAAGACCTGAACGCGGGCAAAAATCAGGCCGATCAGCAGTTTGCCAGCGGGGCGGACATCATCTATCAGGCGGCGGGCAAGGGCGGTCTCGGCGTAATCAACGCGGCGAAAGAGAAGGGCGCGGGCTACTACGCGATTGGGGTGGACTCCAATCAGGATGACATCGCGCCCGGTCGCGTGCTGACGAGCATGGTCAAGCGCCTTGACAACGCGGTCTACGACGCCATCAAGCAGACGCAGGCGGGGCAGTTTCAGCCCGGTGCGCACACATTTGACCTGAAAGCGGAGGGCGTGGGACTGACCGACTTCAAATACACGAAGCAGGATATTTCGCCCGATATTCTCAAGCGATTGGACGCCCTGACGCAGCAGATCAAGGACGGCAAAATCACGCCGCCCGCCACGCCGGAGGAACTAAAAACCTTTAAGCAGCCTTTATCAACTAACCTTTGACGGTAAAATCCACAGAAAAAGCGGCGGAACAATAAAATATTCGCTATTCCTGAACCTTTTTTAATTTTCGGGCGTCCAACAGGGGTAAGTCGTGCTAGCAGACCGCGCGGTCTATGGTTCGATTTCGCTATTATATGGAAAATTAAAGGTGCGAACGATTTTTCCTGACGAGAAAGACGGGAGGACAGGATTAGTGAAAGAACGTAAATCGGAGCGGCCTTTATGGTTGTCGGAAGATGAGGCGATGGGACTGCTTGACCTCGCGATGATTGTGCCGAGCGAGCTGACGCCCGACCAACGCGCTGCGGTCGGAAAATTGAGCGAGTTTTGCCGTCATTTCCTGCGGAACCCGGAGGAGGCGGCGCACTCCACGCTTCCCGCCGCCCCGCCGCTGTCCGCCTCGCTTGTGGCCTGACCCTTCCCGCCGCCCGCTTCTCCTGATAGAGGCGGGCGGTCTGCGTTTGCCGAGGCGTTACCTATTAATGCAAGCCTCGCTGGGTGACCTGCGGTCAGGCGTCCTGCCGGACGCAGGCGCAATGGGCTATGCCTTTTGTGGCGCGGCTTCGGGCTTTGACTCGGTTTTTTCGGATTTGGGCGCGTCCGGCTTTGCGGAGTCGGTTTTGGGTGTTTCGGTTTTGGCGGCGTCTCCCGCTGCGGCCTCCGTTGGTTTGGCGCTGTCGCCTTCGGCTTTTTCCGCTTTCTCGCTTTTGTCAGCGGGGCGCGAATCGTTGATGTACCACCCGGAACCTTTGAACACAATTCCGACCGGGTACATCAGCCGCTTGACCGCGCCCTGACATTGCGGGCAGATTTTTATCGGGTCGTCTTTCATCGCCTGAAACACCGAAAATTCATGCTGGCACTCTTTGCACTGGTATCCATACGTAGGCAAAACACTCACCTCTTTTTTGATAGGAGAACGAAAGGAACAGGGAAGAAGGAAAAGGGAAGATAATAATGCCCGTTACGTTGTGAGTTCGCGCAAATTTTCAGCAGGCAAGCCTATTTTCTTTTCCCTCTTCCCTGTTCCCTACTCTCTGTATTATAGCGAATCGCGGGCGGAATTACAACCGGGCGCGGCGTTCGCCGACGGGATAGATGGTATGAAACCGTTTTTTGTGGCGCTTATGGCGTCTTTTGGCGCGATGCTGCTCTATATTGGCTACCTGCGTCGGCGTCTGGATGTGGCCTTAAAGATGCTGGGCAGTGAGAAAACGCGGCAGCGCAGCCTGTCCGCGTCCTACGGAAGAATCACGGAACAGTGGTTTCCGTTGATGCGCGGCTACCCCTACGACTCCGCGAATTTCCGTTTTCTAGGGACGCCTGTTGACGGGGTGCAGTTCGAGGAAGATAAAATCGTGTTTGTGGAGTTCAAGTCGAATCGCTCGGAACTGTCCGCCCTGCAAAAAAAGTTGAAGAAATTGGTGCAGGCGGGCAAAGTGACATGGGAAGAATTTCACTTTGAGGAATAAAATTCAGGTATTTAGGTATTGGCTTTTGCACTGATAGATTGCGCAACTTACCGTGAGACAGACAATACCCAATACCTGAATACCCGAATACCCGAACACTACGAGGATGCGAAACGATGCGGATTATCGGGCTGATGTCGGGGACTTCGGCGGATGGGATTGATGCGGCGCTGGTGGAGATTTCCGGCAGTCCGGCGGCGTGGGAGTGGAAGTTGAACGCGTTCGTCTGCCTGCCCTGGCCGGAACCGATTCGCGCCTTAATTCTTGCCGCCTGTCTGCCCGATGCGACGGTGGCGCAGATTGTCCCGCTGAACTTTCTGCTGGGCGAGCGGTTTGCGGAGGCGGCGCGGGCGGTGTCGGACACGGCGGGAATTTCGCTCTCGGAGATTGACGCGATTGCCTCGCACGGGCAGACGATTCGGCACTTCGGCGGGCAGGGAAATGGCGAACGCGGAACGCTGCAAATCGGAGAGGCGGCGTTGATTGCGGCGCGGACAGACTGCCGCGTGGTGTCCGATTTTCGGACGGCGGACATGGCGCTGGGCGGGCAGGGCGCTCCGCTCGTCCCGTTCGCGGACCACGCTTTTTTCGCTTCGACGACGGAGACGCGCGCGGTGCAGAACATCGGCGGCATCGCCAACGTCACCTATCTGCCGAAAAGCGGGACGCTTGCCGACCTGATTGCTTTTGATACCGGGCCGGGAAATATGCTGCTGGACGCGCTGGTCTTTCACGTAACTGGCGGCGAACGGAAATTCGACGCGGGCGGGGCGATGGCGGCGCGGGGCAGAGTCCATTCGGGTTTGCTGACCGCCGCGCTGGATTCGCCCTATTTCGCCCTGCCGCCGCCGAAATCGTGCGGGCGGGAACAGTTTGGCGCGGAATTTACGGCGCATTTTTTGCACTTAGCGCAGTCTTTCGCATTGTCTGCAGACGATCTGCTGGCGACGGCGACGGCGCTGACAGCGGAATCCATTGCAGACGCCTACCGTGATTTTCTGCTGCCTCGCAGCCCGATTGACACGGTGATTGTCGGGGGCGGCGGGGCGGCAAACCCAACCTTAATGCGGATGCTGTCGGAACGATTAGCGCCCGCCCGCGTCACGAATCACGCCCAATTCGGGCTGCCCGACGACGCGAAAGAGGCCGTCGCGTTTGCCCTGCTCGCCTACGAGACACTGAACGGGCGACCGTCCAACGTTCCCGCCGCAACGGGCGCAAGCGGCCCTGCCATTCTCGGTAAAATCTCCTTTCCGCCCGTAAATCCATACACAGATCGGTGATTGCTTCTTAGCGCCGCTTGATTCCTGCCCCGCTTTATGATACAATGGCGGGTAAGCGGAGCAATCCGCCAATCCAAAACCCAAAATCTAAAATCCAAAATGGAATAACGATATGCCAACCTGCGTCGGCGTGGCTTTTAAGCGCGTCGCAAAATCGTACTGGTTTGATCCCGGTGAACTTGCCGTGCAGGAGGAAGACCGCGTGGTTGTGGAAACGACTCGCGGACTGGAACTCGGCGTCGTGAAAATCGGGCCGCGAATAATCCCTGATGAAGACATCCAATCGCCCTTGAAACCGGTCATTCGGCAGGCGGAAGACCGCGACTTTGTTCAAGAGCGAACGAACCGCGAGTCGGCGAAAAAAGCCCTTGCCGTTTGCATCGAACGCGCCAAAAAACTTAACCTGCAAATGAAATTGCTTCAGGCGGAGTACAGTTTCGACGGGATGCAGGTCACGATCTACTTTGCCTCGGAAAGCCGCGTGGATTTCCGCGAACTGGTGCGGGAAGTCTCTACTACGCTGAAAACCAAAGTTCTGCTGCATCAGGTCGGGGCCAGAGATCAGGCCAAGATGGTCGGGAGCATCGGACCGTGCGGCCTGACGCTGTGCTGCGCCACGTTCCTGACCGAATTTGCCCCCATTTCGATGAAGATGGCGAAAGACCAGAGTTTGTTTTTGAACCCGGTCAAGTTTTCCGGCGTGTGCGGCAAATTGATGTGCTGCCTGCGTTACGAGCATGAGACCTACACCGAAGCGAAAAAGAAACTGCCGGAAATTGGCGCGATTGTGATGTCCCCGGAGGGGCAGGCCAAAGTCATGGACTTGAACCTGCTGAAAGAAACGGCGCTGATTCAACTGCTGGAAAGCGGCGCGGAACTGGAATTTCCGGCGGCGGAACTGCGTATTGAAAAGGTCGGGAAGTGCCACGATTGCCGGGGCTGTTCGGTCAACACGCTGAAAGACGACGCGGACGAGGCGGTCACGGTGGACGAGGAAATCCGCGCCGCCGCCGCTGAAATCGCCGCCAATCGCGCCGCATCAATGGATAGCGAGGAGTAGCAAAAATGCCCGTATTCGAATTTCATTGCAAAACGTGCAAGAGTGAGTTTAAGACCTTGCGGCGCAGCGACAAATTGAGCGAAGTCGCCTGCCCCGACTGCGGCGGCGTCAAACTGGCGCGGCTGCTTTCCGTGACCGCCGCGCAGTCGTCCGGCGATACGCGCACGCCGCCGTCCGCCTGTTCCGGCCCGATGATGGGCGGGGGATGCTGCGGTGGCGGCTGCGGCCTGAATAATTAGCGTTCCGGGTGTTTCATATCAATACATACCCGTCTCGGTGGCGCAAGCGCCTCGCGTCCTTCGGACGCCCTATACAAAAATTGAATGGTGTGTCCGAAGGACACGAAGCCGACGGCTACACAGACGGGTGTTTTCAACACCTGGACAGGAGAAAAAAATGTCCGATTTTGAGAGTGAAACGCCTCGCCCGGAAACCCCGCTTGCCGAAACGCCCTACGTCCCGGCAGAGGAACACGCCGAGCCTGTTCTAATCGCCGCGCCGCAGTCGCAGGAGGAAGCGCGGGTCATTGTTGCCACGCTGGACGCGGAGGGAATCGTAGCGACGCTGAACGAACCGGCCCCGAACGTCAACAACGAAACGTTCGGCGAACTAGGTTTGTCCGGCGTCTACGTTTCCGCCGCCGATGCGGAAGCGGCGCGGGCCATTCTGGACGCCCCCGCCCCGACGGAGGACGAACTTTCCGATGAGGCCATGCAGGGCGAAACGCTGGAAGAGGCCGAGGCCCGCGTGAAGGATTTGTAGGCGTGTCTACTGCCACCTGTCAATGGGGACGAAACAAAAGGAAAAAATATGAAGGCCCTTGAACTTATTGCAGAAGTGGACGAGCAGCGTCACCTCCAGATTGCTTTGCCTGCCAGTGTGCTGCCCGGTCGTGTGCGGGTGCTTGTCCTGACGCCAGAAGCGGACGAGGACGAGGCGGGCGGCGAGTGGATGAATGGACTTGCGCGAGAGTGGGCTGAAGATTTGGCGGACACCCGGCAGGACATCTATACGCTGGAAGACGGAGAACCAATTCATGCGGCGGGGTGAAGTCTATCTGGCAAGTTTTCCCTTTGGCGATGCGCCGGGGACGAAAATTCGGCCTGTCTTGTTACTGACTGCGCCCCTGGGCGCAAGCGCGGAAGTCGTAGCGGCGTATATTTCTTCGGTCATCCCGCTTACGCTGCTTCCAAGCGATATTCTGCTTGATCCGCGAACGCCGGAACAAACCGTGACCGGGCTGAAAGTTGTCTCTGTGCTTCGCCTGCACAAAATCGGTACAATTCATAGCAGCAGCGTCAAGCGGCGTCTTGGCGCTTGCAGTTCTGTCACAATGCAGGAAGTAGATACAAAATTGCGAACTGTACTGGGTCTTTAAGACCGTTTTGTCTGTCGAAAACGCATGACTTGGGGACCCCGCGTCAAGTATTGTGAGCGTGTCCCGGCCTGTATTGCGTGGCGCGAGGTGCAAAATGGAAATGAAATGTGTTACGCCTACGCTGGAAGACCTGCCGACGATTGAGCGATTATACCATGAAATGTACGCTGAATTGCGCGAACCGCCGCCGCCGGAAAACTGGACTCAAAACGTTTTTCAGCAGGCTCTGGCAGGGCAGCGTTCGCTCTGGATGGCATATAGTGGGGGCGAACTCATCGGTTTTGCCGATTTCAAGGTAATGCCCTATTACCCTGAATCGCTCGGTAGATTCGCCCGGATTTACGATCTATTCATTCGTCCTGCGTTTCAGCGTCGCGGTCTCGGTTCGCTGTTGGCGCGGCGTATGATCGAGACCGCAAAAGAGCAGGGCGCGGACAGCGTAGAATTAAACGTGCTTCCGGTCAACGCAAAAGCGCTGGCCTTCTGGAAAAGCGTTGGGTTTGATATTCATCTCTTGTCCCTGCGTCGCGAGCTAGAGGATTCAGCGCAAAACTAACGCGCAAGCGAGTAACAAACGGAGAAAACAAAATGTCTCTGGTAGATGTCTGCGATTTAGAACACGATTTTGCCGCCTATATGAAGCGCGTGGAGGACGGCGAAACATTCATTGTCACGCGCAATAAAAAACCGCTCGTGGAACTGAGGCTGCTCGGCCTGCCGCGATTGCCGCCGCGCACCATCGGACTTTATGAGGGTCAGTTTGTCGTGCCAGACGATTTCGATGAACCGATGTCGGAAGAAATGCTGCGATTATATGAGGGCGGGTAAAAATGCTGCTCGACACGCACATTTTTCTGTGGCTTCTCATAAACGATAAAAAATTGTCTGCGGCGCTCCGGGAACTTTTGCTCAAACGCGAGAATAATCTCTATTTGAGCGCTGTTTCCGTATGGGAGATCAACGTAAAGAATCTTGCGGGCAAACTGCCGTTGCCGGAACCGCTGGAAATAATGATCGCCAGAAGCAAAGAGGAACATAATCTCTCCGAATTGCCCTTCGATTCATCCGATGCGCTGCAACTGTCCAATTTGCCGGACTTGCACCGCGACCCGTTTGACCGAATGTTGATATGTCAGGCCATACGCCATGAGATGACGCTTGTTACCGCCGACGAAATGATTCTAGCTTACCCTCTGCCGACCCTGGACGCCCGCTAACAGGTAACAAATGAAATACGGAGAAAACACAATGTCTCTGGTGGATATTTGCGATTTCGAACACGATTTTGCCGCCTACATGAAGCGCGTGGAAGACGGCGAAACATTCATTGTCACACGGAACAGAAAGCCTGTCGCGCAGCTGGGGCAAATTACGCTTCCTGAAGGACAGTCACGCCCTGTTGGTCTCTATGCAGGGCAATTTGTCGTGCCAGACGATTTCAATGATCCACTGCCTGAAGATATGCTATTGTTGTATGAGGGCGGATGAAAATGCTGCTTGACACGCATATTTTCCTGTGGTTGCTGCTGGACGATCCGAAGCTGCCACCCGACATTCGCCTTATCCTTTTGAACCTCAAGAATACGCTGTACTTAAGCGCAATGTCGGTATGGGAGATGAACGTCAAATACCGGCTGGGGAAACTGTCCCTACCGGAGCCGCCGGAGATACTGATTGCTCGAAGCAAAGTCGAATACAGTGTCCTTAGTCTGACATTCGATGAGACGGACGCACTGCAACTATCCAAATTGCCGGACTTGCACCGAGACCCGTTTGATCGGATGTTGATGTGTCAGGCCATCCGCCATGAGATGACGCTTGTTACCGCCGACGAAATGATTCTTGCCTATCCGATAGAAGTTTTAGACGCCCGCTGAATCTTGAGGTTTACGCAGAAACAGCGGAAGCGGGGACGATATAAATGAGCGGGTTCGACCTGTTGTATGATGTTGCGCAAGCATATATTTCCACAGTCCAGTTTGCCGTTTCGCTCATGCAGCAATACGGTTTTCCTGCGCCGCAGTATGCAGGAGAGTGGATAGATTACGCGCAGGGACATAACCGGGGAACGTTAAACAGCGATCCGCCCATAAAGTATTTTCTGCATGGCATTGGCTGTAGATTAGATTTGCCTTCCGGTCCGATAGACTGGGATTTTGGGTATCAGAACCGGACAGATGGCTTCGATGCGGGAAGGCTCTGGCATTTCGCGAAGAATAGAAAAGAACAATTTCCTGATTTGCCAGATGAGAAAAGTTTCGAGGTCCTGTTTGCTGAGGCCATAGATAATAGAATTGTCGCGCAGCCATTCCGGGAAAAAGCGGATTATCTCTACTACTGGCAAGCGCAGGCGAATCGGCGTTCGAGTGGGATTAAAACGGTCTGCCCGCGATGCGAGCAGGATTATCTTGTCAAGGCGAATATCAGGCCGCTTGAGGAAACAATCTGGATATGCCCGGAGTGTGACGCCATCTGGCCGGTTGACGCGCAGCCGAGGTTTGAGACCTTTGCCGATTACGCGACCTATATGGAAAGCAAAGGCCGACGCGGGCTGTGGGATTTTCTGGATATTCAAAAGTAGAAAGCGAATTTTGCGATTTGTCTGAACTGAACGAAAAAAATTACTACATCACGACGCCGATCTACTACGTCAATGGCCTGCCCCATGTCGGCACGGCGCTGACAACGACCGCCTGCGACGCCCTCGCCCGCTATCAGCGCCTGCGCGGGCGGACGGCGTTCCTGCTGACCGGCACGGACGAGAACGCGACCAAAGTGCAGGAGGCGGCGCAAAAAGCGAACGTCCCGACCATGCAGTACGTGGACGGACTGGCGGCGGAATTTCAGAAGGCGTGGGACGGCCTGCACATCCAGGTAGATTCGTTCGAGCGCACCACCAGCGAACGTCACAAATTCGCCGTCCATACGTTTTTTGAACGACTGCGGGAGCGCGATTTCGTTTATTCGGGAGTCTACGAAGGCTGGTACAGCGTCAGCGACGAAACTTTTTTTCGGGACAGCGAGGTCAAGGACGGATTTGCGATTGAAAGCGGCAAGCCGGTAGTTCGCGCCGAGGAGCAGAACTACTTTTTTCGGCTGTCCGCGTTTGGCGACCGGCTTCTGGCGCACATTGAAGCGAATCCCGATTTTTTACAGCCGGAATTTCGCCGCAATGAAGTGATCGGGTTTATTAAAGAGGGATTGCGGGACATGAGCATCGCCCGCCCGACTCGCGGCTGGGGCATGGAAGTCCCCGGCGAGCCGAAAATGGCCTTCTATGTCTGGTTCGACGCGCTGATAACCTATCTGTCCGGCACGGGCTGGCCTGACAGCCCCGACTGGGAAAAGGACTGGCCCGCCGACCTGCATTTCATGGGCAAAGAGATTTTTGTGCGGTTCCACGCCACCCTCTGGCCCGCCATGCTGATGGCGCTGGATTTGCCGCTGCCAAAGCAAGTTTATGCGCACGGCTTCTGGACGATTCCGGGACTGAAAGAGGGCGAAAAGGCGGGGAAAAGCACGGGAGGACTGCCGAATCCGCTGCGCCTTGCGGAATTTATCGCGGAGCGGAGCGGGGCGAGGCCGGAGATTGCCGCCGACGCCCTGCGCTATCTGCTATGCCGGGAGATGAATTTCGGCGTGGACACGCTCTTTACGGTCGAGAATTTTCTGCGCCGCTTCAATAACGATCTGGCGAACGATCTGGGCAACCTGCTCAACCGCTCGGTCAACATGATGGTCAAATACTACGACGGCGTTGCGCCGGAAGCGGAGCATGACCCGGAGATTGTGGCGCTGGCGCTGCAAGTGATGACCGATTACGAGCGGGAGATGGCGGAGTTCCGCATCAACGGGGCGTTGGAATCGGCGTGGCGGTTGGTCGCCCGCATGAATAAGTACATTGATGAAAAAGCGCCCTGGACGCTGGCAAAGGCGGCGAACAACGGCGACGCGGCGGCAAAAGCGGAACTTGCGACCGTGCTGATGGCTTGCCTTGAAATCACGCGGATTGTGGCGATTCTCGTCCAGCCGTTTATGCCCGTCGCGGCCTCCGCGATTCTGGCGCAGTTGGGAATTGCCGACTTAGAAAGCGCGTTTCGGTGGGACAATTTAGCGTGGGGCGGGCTGAAGGCGGGAACCAAAGTCGGGCCGCCGCAGCCGATTTTCCCGCGCATTGCGGAACTTTCGGTGGACGACGCGGCGCTAATGACGCTTGCCGCGCCCGCCAATCATACAAAGGAGAACTCTGTCCCTGTGAGTGAAACGAACGCGCCCCTTGCGGCGTCTGATAAGGCGGAAACGACCGCAGCGCCGGGTACGCCCGTCGCGGCGGCGGAACAGTTGGCGGAAATTCCGCTGATTACGATTGACGATTTTATGAAGGTGCAGCTCAAAGTCGCAGAAATTCTGGCGGCGGAACCCGTGCCGAACGCGACGAAACTTCTGCGCCTCACAGTGCAGGCGGGCGAAGACGATACCCGCACGATTTTAGCGGGCATCGCGGAATACTATCAGCCGGAAGAACTGATCGGGCGGCAGGTCGTGGTCGTGGCGAATTTGCAGCCCCGTAAAATGCGCGGCATCGAGTCTCAGGGGATGCTGCTGGCGGCGGACTTAGACGGTCGCGCCATCTTGCTCAAACCCGATCAGACCGTGCCGACGGGATCGAGAGTCCGATAAAGGGTGTCGGGGTTCGGGTGTCGGGTGTCGGAAATACGCCCGTTTGTTGCTGATTTGGTAAACATTGCCGCGAACGGGCATTGCGCGACACCCGACACCCTCGTCTCAAGGAGAAATTCATGCAAAAGCGCAAACTATTTTCACTTTGTCTTTCGGGGTTGTGCCTGACGCTGTGGGGCGGGGCAGTCAGTGGACAGCAGAAACCGCCGAAGCCGCCCGCTGCGCCGAACGCGCCGCAGTCGCCCGTCACCGCGCCGACCAATCCGCTGCTGGGCAATCCGTCCGCGCCGCGAGTTAAGCCCATTTTTGCCTATACGCTGATTCCGTTTGAAACGCTTCAACCTTCGGTGCAGATGACGCCCGACCAGAGCGTGAAAATCAAGCCCCTGTATGACAAACTGGACGCCGACACCGCCGCCCTTCGCGCCGCCGCCAAAACGCCGGAAGAGCGAAACGCCCTCAACGACAAAATCAGGGCGATGCAGACCGAGGCCAACAAGCAGATTAACGCGATTTTAGACCAGGCGCAGCGCAAGAAGGCAGACGGCCTGATGTTCGAGATGGTCGAGATGCTGTCCGTCGGCGTCTCGCCGCAGATGCTGCGCGATATGAAGCTTACACCCGATCAGCGCGTCGCGATACTTGGCATTGTGGCGGACGTGCAGGCCAAGACCAAAGGGATTCCGCCTGCCGAACGCAAAGCGAAATTCCCGCCGATTATCGAAGCGGAACGGGCGCGGATTCCGGCGTTGCTGACGCCCGCGCAAAACGCGATTTTTGATAAATACGACGCGCAGGGCCGACCGAAGCGGGCCATCCCAACGCCTGCGACGCCCGCTCCGGTCGCTCCGCCGTCTTCGGCCCCCGCGCCGGGAGGGGCCGCGCCGGAGAAAAAACCGTAGCGTCATCTGTTCGGCGCGTCGTTTACGTTCCCGTGCGGTTTTTTTTGCGTTGAGCGAAACCGAACGGGGCCTGGCGTCGTCCAACCGTTGTCAGGCCAGCGGGCTGATAATCCTACTGAAAAGAAAAGTCGAGAAGCGAACTCTCCCGCGCCACGCTCCCACAGGAAATCTGGCCCGGTCACCGTTGTGGGCCGCTTGTTTTTACCCATGTCCATTCACGAAACGAACGTAATCCGCGATCCCGAAGCGCAATGGCTGCGCCTGCGACTGCGCGTTCCCCCCGCGCATCGGGAGGCGCTGGAGGCCGCGTTTCACCTTGCGGCGCGAGTCCATTGCGGGCAAAAGCGCAAGGCCCGCGCCGACTCGGAGGGAGCTCCCTATATCCTGCACCCCCTGCGCGTGGCGCGGATTGCGCTGGAGGAGTGGGACCATTGCGAACCGGAACTGCTTGCCGTCTGCTTGCTGCACGACGTGATTGAGGACTGCCCTGCCCTGCTCCGCGACATCATCGAGCGCGAGATCGAGCGCGTCGAGGGCCGGGACGTGCTAGACGCCGTAATCGCCCTGACCAAGCCCCGCCTGCCCTCGCCCGTGCCGCCCGATGTGAAGGCGGCGCGGGACGCCCGCTATTTCCGCGTTCTGTTCAATTCGCCGGTGTGGATTCGCATGGTGAAGTGCGCCGACCGGGTGGACAACCTGCGCGACGCCCGCGCCTGGGGTGATTTAGGCTTCTGGGAACGGTACAGCAGCGAAACCATTGGCTGGCATCTGTACCTGGCCCGTGAGACCGCTCCGATTACTGAAGTGGCCCTTTTCAAGGCGCTGGTGGACGGCGAACGGGAACTGCGCGGGCGGGTTCCGGTGTGGGCCGACGGGCGCATCATTGATCCGCTGGCGGCGCGGCTCGTGCCGGAGGAGATTGCGCGGGGCTGCGGGGTCATCGGGCTGGCGCGGCGCGGGGAAACGCTGCTGCTGGGGGTTCAGAACAGCCGGGAAGCGGACGCGGCGCTGCTGGCCCTGCGAACGGCCCTGCAAACCGTGCCGAACGCCCCCACCAAAATCGAATCGCTGCCCCTTTCCGACGACGCCTTGCAGGACGCCCTCGCATCCGGTCTCTACGGCGAATCCGAAGCGCCGCGTGATTAAAAAAATGACCGCGAAAAACGGCGTGTCGCGGACATAAAAACGCCGCGCAGTATTGTAAATTGCGCGGCGCAAGGCGGCTCAAACCGTGTCGTTGCGAACGCATCGTCTCGTTCTCTCGCTTCACGGCGCGGTATTCAGCATAATCGTCCGCTTCTGCCGCGCTTCCGTTTGATGCTCCATAACTTCCGGGTATTTTTTCACGGACTGAATGGCGTTAGCGATTTTCCACTGTCCCTTCTCTTTCACCAGTTCGTAGCGGGCAAGACGCAGCATTAGCAGCGGGGAGCCGGGCTTATCGCGCTTAATGGGAACGTAACTGTACTCGCCGAGCGCAGTATCGTAATTCCACTCGATGCCGACCAGAGCCAGCAGGAAAAGGGCCGATCCGGCGACGCTGCCATTCGGATTGTCCTTATCTGTTTTTCCCGCTTGATCCAGCATAATTTGATTGGTGAAACTATCTGGCGTTCCCATGAGCGAGTCTATCGTAAACGTTGCCTGTAAATCGGATATCGCGCTGGTTTTGCCGCGCATCTTGACGTTTCCTGGCAAGTAGTAGCGAGGTCGAAATTGCATTGTCTGCGTTTTCTTCTGCATTTCGGCAATGGCATCGGAATCAAGCGGATTTTTGATATTTTTCAGCAAATGAATATCTTCTGCGGTCAGTGTATACTGGAACGCAGAGACAATCTGCTTAGCAGAGATGAGGCGCTGCGACTTTACGTCCCACAGTTTTCGCATCCCTGCGTAATCGCCAGCGATCCATTTACCCATGTAGACCGAGATCGCGGATTTGATCTGCGTTTCTTCCGAGACAGGCGGCGCGGCAAAGCCCTTTTGTCCCATTGCGAGGGCGGACAGCGCCACGATGAAAGCAAACATCCAATTTCGTTTCATTTATCCTCCTGCTTGTTCGTCTCACGTCCGTAAAAAAGTTTGATTTACGATTAGATACAACCCAGGCTAGCAAAAAAAGTTCCCGCTGAAACGGTTCGAATTGAAATTATTTGCGAATTTATTTTTCTTGCGCCATTTTCTGCCGCTTGCCTGCGGGTCCTTGAGACAAATTCGACAAACTCCGCCGTATCTGCTATACTTGCCGCATGATTTACAGTACGAAACGCCGCGATAATGCGGGCAGGCCAAAAAGGAAGCGCTTTTGAGGATTGAAGCGATACGGACATGGAACGGCGCAGCGCGGTTGCGGGACGAGTGGCGCGAATTGCAGGCGGATTGTCCCGACGCCACCCCGTTTCAGACGTGGGAGTGGAACCGGGCCTGGATGACGCATTTCGCGGCGCGAAAACGCCCGCTGATCCTGCTGTTCCGCTCGGAAACGGGCGAACTGCGGGGAATTGCGCCGCTTTATGTCAGTTTTCATCTGGGAACGCCCTTGCGCCGCCTTGCGTGGATCGGAACCGGGGCGAGCGACTATATGGACGCGCTGACGCTGCCGGAACATTCGGAGGCGATTGCGGACGCCCTGCGCCGCTATCTGCAAAACGAATTGCGCGGCTGGGACATGGCGGATTTGCAGCAGCTGCGGGAAGATTCGGCGCTTCTGCGTCAGAAAACAGAAAACAGAAAACAGAAAACAGAAGGCGAGTCTCAGTTGCCAATGGAGCCATGCCCTTACCTTGCTTTGCCGGAGACGTGGGAGGCGGTGACGGCGGGTCTGGGCAAAAAGATGCGCTCTAATCTCGGCTATTACGACCGCCTGCTTGGCAAAACGTTTCCGGACGCCGCGTACTGTCTTGCTGACGAAACCAACGTGCAGGCGGGCATGACCGCGCTATTTGACCTGCATCAGAAACGCTGGAACGCCCGCTGGCTTCCCGGTGTCCTCGGAAACCGCAGGACGCAGGCGTTTCACCGGGAGGTCGCCGCGCAATTTCTGGAACAGGGCTGGCTTCGGCTGCATCTGCTTATTATTGACGGCGCGATTCGCTCCGTTCTCTACTGCTTCCATTTCAACCAGCGGACGTATTACTATCTCGGCGGATTCGCGCCCGATTTAGGCAAATACAGCCTCGGAACGCTCCTGACGGGCCACGCCATTCGCCACGCGATTGCAGAAAATAGCCGGGAATTTGATTTCCTGCGCGGCAACGAGCCATACAAATACCGGTGGCTGCCGCAGGAACGCATGAATCAGCGTCTCTTAATGCTCAATGCGCGAAAAGAACTTGGCGGCCTCGGCGAGCTTCCCGGCAAAGCCGGCCTTGCGCTCAATCGCATGGAGCGCTACGTCGAGCATCGGGCGAAAGCGTTTGCGGAACAGCGAAAGAAAGGATAGGTGTTCAGGTGTTCGGGTATTCAAGTATTGTTTGTTTCACTATTAATTTTGTATAAACTGTCAGTGAAGAAGCGAATACCTGAATACCCGAATACCCGAATACCCTTATCATGGAGAAGTGATGATAACAAGACTGCGGCGAATCGGAATTTTGATTTTGCTGCCTTGCATGGCGCTGGGAATGGCGGGCTGCCGCACTAAAAGTTTCCTGTCCACGCGGCAGGAGGTGGGGCTGGGGCGCGAGGGATCGCGGCAAATTGAGCAGGAATACCGGGTAGACACCGTTTCACCAGACGCCGAACGGGTGCGGCGCATCGGGGCGAAACTGCTGCCGCACATTGACCGCCGCGACGTTCCGTACTCCTTCAAGGTGATTGACGCGCCGGAGATTAACGCCTTTTCGCTTCCCGGCGGGCCGGTCTACGTCTATCGCGGCCTGCTCGACGCGGTGGGGGATGATGACGACGCGCTCGCCTGCATTTTGGGCCATGAGGTCGGACACGTCAACGCCCGCCACGCGGCGCGGCAAATCTCGTCGTCCTACCTGACCAACGCGCTGATTACCTTTGGAATCCCCAACGCCAACATTCAGAATCTGGCGGGACTCGGCTCGCAGATTTTAAGCCTGAAATACAGCCGCGACGACGAGTATGAGGCTGACCGGCGCGGCCTGAGTTACGCCCATTTCGCAGGCTACGATCCGGGCGGCATGAGCCGGTTTTTCAGCAAACTGGAGCGACTGGAGAAACGGCAGGGCGGGCGCGACCCGGAATGGCTGCAAACGCATCCGCTGAGTTCTGCCCGCATCAACAAAGCGGAAGTCATCATCGAAAACAGCAACTACCGCTACGGACAGTGATTCGGAATTTTTAACACAGAGGACACAGACGGGAAACACAGAGAACGCGAAGAAATTTTTATCCGCGAATGACACGAGAAGACCTAAAATCAAGCGAGCAAAGAATTTAAAACAAGTTTTAATCTCAGTAGCCTTCTTAAATTTCCCTCTGCGTTCTCTGTGTTTCCTTCTCTGTGTCCTCTGTGTTAAAAATTCTGGTTCTTATGAGGTCTTATGGCAGGATTGCTTTGGGCGCGGGAAAATCGGGAGGCGCGGGGGCGGACGCTGGCGCGGGGCCTCAGCGCGCGGCGGGGGGCGGCAGGCGATGAACAGGCGTCCTTCGAAGTGATGCGTCGGGCGATGGGCTACGAGATGGTCTGGGCCGATCACGCCGCCATGCGCCACCATTTGCGGCAGTCCTCTGGCAGCAGTTTCTGGGTCGCGGAGGAGACGCCGCGCTTTCACAGGCCGAAAACAGTGGGCTATGGGCGCAGCATCGTCCGCGACGGAGTGTGGTGCCTGACCGAATTTTTCGTCCTGCCAGACTATCAGAAGAGGGGCATTGGCGGCGCGTTGCTGGACTGCTGCCTGCGGGATGGGGAGGAGTTCGGGGCGGAATCGCGGCTGGTGCTGGCTTCGCAGAGCACCGCCGCCGACTCGCTGTATATCCGCCGCGCCGGGTGCTTTCCGCGCCTGCCGATGCTGCTGCTGACCGGCCCCGCCGACGGCCTGCGCGTTCCGCTGGAGGCGGCGGCGCGGATTGCGGAAATCCCCTTTGGCGGTGCGGCGCGTCCGCCCCGGACAGCGCGGATGCTGGCGGAACCATTGCTGTTGACAACGGAGACCGAAGCGGCGCTGACCGCCCTTGACCGCGAAATTGTGGGCTATGCAAGGCCGGAGGAGCATCGGCAATGGGCTGTGGAAATGGGCGGGATTCACGGTTCGGCGCGGATGTTTCGCCGCGCTTCGGACGGCGAGATTATCGGTTACGCCTATCTCGGCGCGTTTGGCAGCGGCCCCGCGCTGGCCCTTGACCCGGCGGATTTGCCCGCCATGATCGCCCATGTCGCGGAGCGGGAGCGGCAGCGCGGACGGGCGCGGCGTGAAAACGGCTTTCTGTTTGCGGCAGACCGCTATTTCGCCGTCGCGGGCATTAACGAAATCACGCTGCGCTGGCTGCTCGATTGCGGGTGGCGGATCACCTTCCAGTACCTTTTCATGTCCTCGCGTCCGATGGGCCGCCTTGACCGCTACGTCTGCCACAATCCCCTTTATGTGCTGTGACCGGTCCCCTTCTGATTGTTCTGTCCACTTCGCAGGGCGACGGAGCGCGTCCAGACAATCAGCGGAATTTGCAAAGGCAGACGCAGGAGAAGAACGAAGGCGGCAGCCGTCCAGCCTTGCGAATGGATGACCTGATAGGCCATGTTGAAATTAGCGGGCCAGACCGCCAGCAGCAGAGCAATCAGACCGAGGCCCGCAAAACGGCGCGTCTGCGGAATCAGCACGCCTGCGCCGCCCAGAAATTCACACGCCCCGCTGACCGCGACCAACAGACGCGGATTCGGCAAAAAGGGCGGCACAATAGCGGCATAAAGCGCTGGAATGACGAAATGCAAAATTCCCGCGACCATGAAAAGAATCGCCAGCGCCATGCGGGAAATTTTCTCACGGGCTTTGGCTTTCTGGTAGGGATTTTTCTCGTTTTGTCTGGCAGTCATTGACTTAATCCAGATCAATCAGTTGCGAAAGATGGGGCGAGCGAATCCGCGCCCGGAGTTCGTCCGTTTGCAGGACTTGCAGGAAAAAGGAGGCGGGCGGCTTGTCCAGCAGCGCAAGGACGCGCCGCATCGTGTCTTCCGGCAGTTCGCGCAGCCCTTCCAGAAACGTTTCATTGACTTGCAGCAACTGCGCATAACTGTAAAACGACAGGCCCCACGCGGACGTAAATTCCATATTTGTGTGCAGTGTGATATTGTCATTGAGGGCGATAGCGCGGGCGAAATGCTCATCGAAGGCCGCAAACGTCACCTCCAGCGCATCGTCTTCTTCCTCGTAAATCAGTTCAAATGAGGCCATAATTTCTCTCTTTTATCCACGAAATGACACGAAAAGACACGAAATCAAAGAAAAAAGAAAGGGGGAAAGAAGAATCAATACCCATTTCGTCAATCCCGGAAATCCCGTTCATTCTGTCTAAAATTCTTTCGCCCGTTGTTGTTCGCCGGTCACTTTCCGGATCAGGAAATAGAGCGGCAGGGCGAGGACGGTATTGTATAGTATGGTATAAAGTACCGCTTTGGCCCAGTGCAGGACGTGCGGCTGCGGGGCGAACAGGAAGAAAAGCGCCTCCGCCAGCGCCGTGCCAACCGCCACCAATGCGACTGCAATCAAGGCGTTGTCGCGGAAGACCCGCTCGTCCAGCCAGCCAATCGTGGCGGCGACCAGCGTCCGGCTGACGATGATTCCGCCGAATCCGCCATGCGGAGGCGAGGCCAGCGACGCATGAATCAGCCCTGCCGCGAAGCCCAGCGCCGCGCCGCCGTTGGCGTCGCAGGACAACGCGCCGAGCAGGGCGACAGCGGTCAAAAAATCGGGCCTTGCGCCGCGAATCTGCATGGCGTCGGCCCACACGCTTTGCGCCATCGCCGCCAAAAATAAGGACAAAATCAGCCCCGCAGTGCGGCGAGCGGACGGAGTCATTTCAGGACATACACCTCTTCCAGTCGGTCAAAATCCACTTTCGGCGCAATCCGTCCGATCTTCAGCGCGTTGCCCGCGTCCGTCCGCACGTCCTTGACTACGCCGATAAACAGGCCCAGGGGGAATACACCGCCCAGCCCGGAAGTTACAACCACATCGCCCGGTTTAATGTCGGCGTCGCTCGGCAGGTAGACCATCGAGAGCAGGCCGGAATTGTCGCCTTTGCAGACTCCTGTCGCCCGCGACCCCACACGCTGCACCCTGGCCCCGACGCCGGAGTTCTGATCGGTCAGCATCAGGACGGACGCGGTGTTCGGTCCAACTTCGATCACGCGGCCCACCAGTCCGCTGCGCGACATGACCGGGCTGTTGATTCTCACGCCGTCGGAACTGCCGCGTCCGATGAGCAGCGTATCGAATTTCGGATCGGGCCGTCTAGCCCAGACGTCCGCCGCCATAAGATTGAGCGGCGTTGTTTTGACGAATTTCAGGTCATCGCGCAGGTGTTCGTACCGGATTTGCGCTTCCAGCAGGCGGGTATTCTGTCCTTCCAGTTCCGCGACGCGGGCGCGGAGTTTCTGATTTTGCCCTGCCAGCGCGTGACCGTGAAAAATCCAGCCCGTCTGATCGCTGAACCAGCGCGATACGCGCCCGATGGCGTTGGCGGGCGGCGCGACCACGCCGCGCACCGTCCCCGCAACCGGATCGGAATGGCCCCGGTCGGTGGTCTTATTATGCCATGCGCCCGTCGCCGCACCTAGCGCGACCAGTATGACCGCAACTCCGAACCGCCTTGCGCGTGGTTTCTCTTCTGACCGCATACTTCCTGACTCTCCGCCTGTCCCGTCCGCTTTCCCTTTTTTTACGGACATAGGAGAAGCGCGGAGGGCCTGACTAACTTACCGGTATTTGGGATCAATCGGACCGCCGTCGGGGGTGCGATAGCGCGGGGCCGTTGGCGCGAACGCAAACCGCTCCACTCCCAGACCGTGCAAAATCGCGGCCTCGACGGGCGAATATCCGCCCTCCTCCCGGTCAAACTGCATCGGCTCTTTCAATTCGAACAGGACGTTGCAGATGGCGCGGGGACGGCGCAAAACGTTCTGCGAAACGGCATGAAGCAGGTAGGGATGCAGCAGGTAAAAATCGCCCGCTTCGCCCGTCGCTTCCAGAAATTCGCAGCCGTCCGAAAGGAGTTCCTGCACCGGGAAATCCTCTGGCAGAACGCCTTCGGGACGCTGCGCCAGATACCGCGCCACCGGCCCTACCGATCCCGCCGCAATAAAAGTCGCCCCGCCATGCGGCAGCACGTCGGTCATCAGCGGGATACCCAGCAGGCCCTGATCGTAACTGTCCAGAAAATGCCGAAAATGCCAGCCGTCCTTATGCCAGCCCGGAGACACGGGCGACGGCTCATCAAACGGTCGGTCGGCCCCTTCTGTCAGGTTCAGCGCGAACAGATTGATGCCCGCCTTCCCCGCAACGCGCTCCGCTCCGCCCATCAGTTCGCAGGCCGCCTCCCAGGCGGCGGGCGCATAGGTCTCAAGCGGTTCCCGGCGTTCGGTCGGGATGCGGGTATAAGGCTTTGTCCAGGTTGCCGGATCGTCCAGATCAAAACCGGCGTGGGCGCACTCCGCGTGAACCCATGCCAGCGAATCCTCGCGGGAAAATGCGCCCCGCAAGACAATGTAGCCCTGCGTGACAAACTGTTCGCGCTGCGCTGTAGTGATGCCCTTTCCCTGTTCCATTTGCAACCTCCTTTGCGTCACGCCTCGGTCATTCCAAAAGCGAGCGAATTGAAGCGTAAAAAGATTTTGCCGCCAATGCGAACTTGCACGAAAAATGCCGCCGCTTATTCCGAATGGGGCGGCAGGCCTTTATACCGGCTTCGATACGCAGCCTCAATTTGTGCGGAAAATTTCACTACGCGCAATGGCGAGGTCTGTGCCGGGAAATCTGCTTCTATTTCGCCGCTCGTCGGATTCCAAAATACCAGCGCAATCGCTTCTGCCATGTACGCCGGGTCTTCCACACCGATGCGCCGCGCCAATCGTTCCATTGTTTCGGTGATGGCAATGCGCTGCGGTTCCGCCACGCAGGGCATCGGGCAAATTACCATAAAGGCCACAATCGCATGAGGAAAACGGCTGTGAACGGTCGTCGCTTCCGTCGCGAGATCGTTTATCATATTCTGCCAGTTTTTACCGATGCTTTTACGGTCGTTGAGCGTTTTGCTGTCAAAAGCGAACCGGACGCCATCAGGCCGATAGCCGACATCAAAGTTTTGCGGACGCACCCCGCCGACAATACGCACCGGCCCGACTTCCACGCAGTCGGGCTGTGATGCCAACAGCGCGTTCGCGTTTGGCGTGACTATCGGCAGGCCACCGAGAAATTCCGCCAGCGCCGCGCCGACCGCGCTATCAAATAAACGCCCCAGATCGCCAGAAGAATACGGCGGCGTCCGGCTTAAATTTTCTCCGTTAGACTGCCATGCCACGCCGAACGGAATTAGGGCCTCGGATGCGATTGCGATTGTGGGCATCGTTGCGAGTTTCGCCATGCGTTCCGCCTTTATGCTTCGTTCTGCTCTACGGAAATTTTGCGGCGAGTCGTTTTACGCCCGGTGCGCCGCCCGGATAGTTTGCGCCAGATGCGGCGGAATCGCGCAATGTCGGCGGCGTCAAAATGCAGTCCGTCGCGCAGCAGAGCAGCGTCTGTAATCTCTAAAATCGCTTCGATGTTCCCGGCGCGTTCTAGCGTGTCCAGCGCGTTGAAGTCCAGCGCCGTCGAATCAAGGTACGGAATCGGAAGAGCGTCGGCTTCATTCGGTTCCAGTTCCAGCACCCCGCCGCCGTAACTGCGGCCCATTGTTTCGGAGAACGCGAACGTCAGCGCATTCAGGAACGAGGCCGTAATCTGCGCCCCTTGCTCCGGCTGATGGTAGCGGACGCGGTGAATCGTATCGGTGGACGTGGCGCAGGCCGGGTTCAGCACGAGTTTCGGGTAGTGGTGAATCTGCCGAAAAAGAAATGCGTCCGGTATCCACAGCGACGGCGCGGCGTGCCAGAATTTACGATTACGGCATTTGAAACCGTCTGCGTAGCCCGCCGTCTCGCCCTGTTTGATGTACGCCTGCGCAGCGTCCGGCAATTCATTTTGCGGCAATTCCGGCAGATTCAACAAGTGGCACAGGCCATTTTTCTCGCTGAGATTTTCCCATTCCGCCGCGTTCAACACTAATCCCGGAAGTTGCGCCGAGCGTCCAATCAGCGGCAGCGTGTAACTTTGGAGTTCCCGTTGCGCGACCTGTTCCCGGTTCAGCACAAAAAAAGCGTTTGCGCCCGTAACGACTCCTACATCTACGCAGCCCAACTGCCCGAACCGCCGCAAATCGGGGTGGCGCTTTGCCTGCCGCAACAATTCGATCTCGTCCGCGTCCAGATAGTATTTGATCCATTTTTCCTGCGCGTGGTCAATCGTTTTCAGGTGGCTGCGCTGCCGCAAAACGACCTGATAGTCCGCTAAATCGTCCGCGTCCTCCAGTTCAATTACGTCAATTCCGCTTTCAATTCGCGGCGTTTTTTCGGCAAGCAGCAGGACGACCTCCTGCTGAATATCGGGAAAGACGAGGCGGCGGAACGTAATCACGGTGAGCGAACCAAAATGCCGCGCCAGAAACGCCCGCGTCTCCTCCGCGTATTTGACCTGCAATAGTTCCGCTGGAATCACCATCGCCAGCCGCCCATTCTCTTTCAGGCGCAGGCTTGCCGCGACTAGAAAGGGGGCCCAGGCGTTTGTAAGGCGCGTCGGTTTCAGTCCCGCCGTCCGCATGATACGGAACGCCCGTTCGCGCTGTTCTTCAGGGAAATTGTGGTAGCGCAAAAATGGCGGGTTGCCGATTGCCACGTCGAACCGCCGCCCGACTAATCCCCATGCCTGATCTTCAAAGTCGAAGAAATCACCGACCGAAACGCAATTCTCCGCCGCAATTCCCAGCGCAAACAACCGCCGCCGCGCCCGTGCCGCTTCGTCTGCAAATAGCTCCACGCCCTGAATCTGCCCGCCAATCTGCTCCGGCGCGGCCTTCAATGCGAGCAACCGCTCCGCTGCCGCCGTCAGAAGTTCGCCGTCGCCGCAGCTTGGCTCCAAAATCTCATCGCAGGGATTCTGCACGGCCCAATTCGCCAGAAAACGCGCAATGGCGGGCGGTGTATAATATCCGCCGCGCAGTTTTTGCGCCGTCTCATTTTCAGAAATTACTTTGCTCATTGCGTTTCGTTTTTCCGCGCTTTTTGCTCCCCCTTCCCTGTGAGCGCAGCGAACGCATCAGGGAAGGGGGCGGGGGGTTAGGTGAATCTTTACGATTTCAAGACTTTGCGAAGGCGCGGGTCGCTGTCAATCGCTTCGAGAATTTTGCCCGTGCCGATGACGACGCAGGAAAGCGGATCTACCGCGATATGCACCGGCATTTGCGTTTCGCGGGAGATGAGTTGGTCTAGCCCCTCCAATAAAGCCCCGCCGCCCGCCAGCACGATGCCGCGCTCGTAGATGTCCGCCGCAAGTTCGGGTGGCGTCCCCTCCAGCGTGACCTTGACCGCCTCCACAATCGCATTGATGGGGTCTTGAATCGCCTCGCGGATTTCGCTGCTGGTAATCGTTGCGCTGCGGGGCAGGCCGGAAATCAAATCGCGCCCACGCACGCTCATGGTGCGTTCCGGGCCGGCGGGGTAGGCGGAACCGACCTCGAATTTCGCCTCCTCCGCCGTCCGGTCGCCGATATAAAGGTTATACGTCCGTCGCACGTAATTTGCAATCGCCTCGTCAATTTCATCTCCCGCAATCCGCGCCGAACGACTCGTGACGATGCCGCCCAGCGAAATGACCGCCACTTCCGTTGTGCCGCCGCCAATGTCCACGATCATGGAGCCAGTCGGTTCCGAGACGGGCAGACCCGCGCCAATGGCAGCCGCCATCGGCTCCTCAACGACGTAGGCCTCTTTTGCGCCCGCCTTTTTCGCCGCCTCTTTGACCGCCCGCTCCTCGACCTCCGTGACGCCGGATGGGACGCCGATCACGACGCGGGGGGCCATTAGATAGTTTCGCCGGTGAATCTTCTCGATGAAGTAGCGGATCATTTTTTCGGTCTGCTCAAAGTCGGCAATCACGCCGTCTTTCAGCGGACGAATCGCAATGATGTTGCCGGGGGTGCGGCCCAGCATCCGTTTGGCCTCTTCGCCAACGGCAAGGACTTTTTTATCGTCGCGGTTGATCGCCACAACCGAGGGTTCGCGCAGTAAAATCCCTCGTCCGCGAACATGGACGAGGGTATTGGCCGTGCCGAGGTCAATTCCCATGTCGCGGGAAAACCGGCTTAGCAGGCCGCGAATCACGTTCATTAAATTATAATCTCCAGTTTCGGCCCTCGCCCGCCGTTCCTGCGGGCGCAACCGGGCGCAACCTTTTAGTGTTGCCTCATTATGGCACAATTTGCGATGCAATCCGCCGATTGGACGGGTTGAAATACCGGGAATTTTTGCGAGGGAACGATTCAGGGCGTGTTTAAGGTTTACCGGAGGCCGCCTGATACTGCGCGACGGCCTCCCGGACGAGCGTTCGGCGGTAACGCGCCAGTTTCAGCGTTTCGTCGGGGTCGGGCGGGGCGGCGAGCGTGGTCAGGTCGTCCATGATGCGGGCGTGGAGGCGTCCGTAGCCCGTCGGCAGGGAGAGCATCCCGGCAGCGCCTAAAATCTCCTGATATTCGGTCAGCGCATGGCGCAGTTTGCGCAGGTCAGTCGGGCGGTTGAGCGGCAGGTAGGAACGCGCCCAGAGTTCTACTTCCGGCAAATGCCAGCCGTCGCCCACGCGCCGATGCAGGAATCGGAAATAGATCGCGGCCTGCCACGCGGCGGGATGGCAGGCGAAGACGAGCGCATTTTGCACGGGCAGGCCGAAAAAACCGGGCAGATTGGCGGGCGTGGCGCGATGCCGCTGCGCCAGCCACGCCCACAGCCAGCCGTCCGCGTCGTTTTTCGCGTCCAAATTTCCCGGCGCGGCGGATTTTGCGGCGCGAACATCGGTAAATTGCGGGGCGTCGGGGCGGGCGGCGGCGGGCCAGTCCAGCAGCGATTCGGGAAAGGCCAGATTCAGCAGGGCGTTTGCGGTGATTTTCCCTGTCAATTTCGCGGCCTGCGATTCGGTATCAGGGCGAAAGCGGGTCAGCGTTCCGGCTCGGCGATTATTCTCCGCGTCCACCGAATCCAGAAACAGAAGCGGCGCAAAGTCCCAGAACAGTCCGCGCTCTAAATCCGTCGTTCGCAGCATCGGGTTTCGGGTTTCGGGTGTCGGGTGTCGGTCGGTCACGTTTGCCTGTTCGCTGTTCGCTGTTCCCTGCTCGGCGCTTTTCGGACACCCGACACCCGACACCCGACACCCGTCCAACTTCAATCGTGAGCCGCCGAGAATCCAGAGGTCTTCGTAACCTGCGCCGCGATAGAGGGTGTGCCGCCTGCGCCATTCCCGCGCCGACAGATTGGCGCACTGAAACTCAAAGGCGAAGCGGCGTTCGCGCTCTTTCCCGTTGGCGGGACGGATTGCCAGCACGTCGGCCCGCTGTCCGGTCGCTTCGATAAACGCCTCGATAATGATTTCCGCTGTGGGCAAGCGTTCGCGCAGCCAGCGGGCAAGCAGAAGTTTCCCGGCGCGATGCTCCTCCGTTTCCGGTTCCGACTGGGGGAATTTGCAGACCGCGCCAGGAAGGTGCGCGAAATGCCGCGCCCGCACGCGCCCCGCATGGAGAACGACCGCCGCGCCGCAGCCGGGACACGTCAGGGCGCGGGCATCGGAGAGGGCGCGAAGTTCCGCGTCGTCGTCCATGCCGAGCGTGACGCGGCGCGTCCCACAGTTTGCCGCCAGTAAATTTTGCGCATTGTTGCCAATCATCACGGGACAATACGACAAACAGGCGTCCCGCTCCTGCCTGAAAAAGACAGCAAATAGGGACGCCTGCGTTTCCCAACACAGAAACAAACGGGCGCTCGATCTCCAAAAAGGACAATCAAAGCGCCCGTTAAACTGCCCCAAACATCGCGCCGCACTTACGGCAGATCATGCGACTCCGCGTATTTGCCGTTCCCCTGATGCGCCGGAGCGCTCCGCGCATAGGCGTAGTTCAGTTCTTCACTGACCGGAACCCATTTTGCGGCTTCCGCGCGCTGCGCGGCGATCACATCGAGATTACCACGCGCTTCCCTGCGTATCTCGGCGTCTGAAGAGTGGGCGAGGATTTTGTACTGCCGTTCCGCCTCGCGAACGCTGGGCGTCCCTTTTTCATCAGCGTAACGCCGCGCATACAAGTCGTTTGCCAGCCACAACCGGGCAGGATCGCATTCTGGTACGGCCTTCAACGCCGCTCGGACAGCTTCTAACTGCTGGGGATAAGCTGGTTTAGGTTCTTCGATGGAACCGCCCCACAGTGCGTTGACGGCTTTCGCTAGCGTGTGAATCTGTTTACGATTTAGCGTATGGCCTGCCACGACTGGCAGCGTCTTTCCCATCGAACCGTTTTCGTTCATAGCGCTGACCAGTCGCTTCCAGATGCGCGGACTCTCTTGCGGAGCCACGCGGTCTGCTACTTCCACATACCGGAGTAGGTCGTAAACATTTTTTGACTGCCCACCCCACCCTTCTCCCGGTTCGCACCGCAAAGGGCCGTCTTTGCTACGCCCACAAAACTCCTGCCGCTCCATGTAGCGGCCTCTGGTGGCAAACTCAGCCTGATATTCGCCGCGCTTGTGCTGCAAGTAGGCCAAATCGCTCCAGAATCCGTACCCCTCTTCCATTGCCTGCGTCAAATAACGTTCCTCGGCGTCATGATCGCCGCGCTTTTTCGCCGCATCGGCCTTCAATGCAAGGGCAAGCGCGTTTTTACGCCGATTTTTTTCCCACAGAGTGCTGGGGTTCCTAGTAATCTCTCTACTATGAGAGAAAAAGAGAGGATAGCCGATGTACATCAGTAGGAATATAAGAAAAGATGCCCCTATATAAAACTGTCTTGTCTTTATTGTTCGCATGGTAAACCTTTCGATTTAGAATCACATGACCGTAACGTTTACGGGTCCGAGACATATTTCTGGCTCCACTGCGGATGTTCGTGACATTCGTAAGGGGCTCCCGCAGAGGTATAGGTTGGGGCAACGCTCTGCCAACCGCTCAACACGGAGGAAACAAAGTTCGCTTGCCACGTCCAGTCAAATCGTTGGAGCGGTACCGGCGCAACATCCGATCCTGGCGGAACGTACATAAGATAGTTTTGAAAGACATCATTGACCGAAATCAAATTGATAGCTCCATCTATCAACGTGGACTGTGGCGTATCTGTGAATAGCAGAGTTTTACGCTCGCGCACATTATCGGGGTCGTTGGGCTTGCTGTCCGCAGTATAGGTTAATGCGTAGTGCGCCTGTCCGTCAAGCCAAAATTGCCCTTCGGTGCTTAGTGTTTTGCCATCGAAAGGATTACCAGAGCTTCTTTGCGTCCGAACGCTATTTATCAGTTGGGTATTGTATATGTACCCGGATTCATTATTTAGCGATGTCCCATTTACGCCAGTCGGAGTTGAACGATATTGGGATGGCGTTAGTGCGATAGCTGTGGCAGAAATGCACGGACTTGAATCCACTTGACCTGAAATTAGCACACCATCTGGAGTAATTGCGGTCGGCCCACCGACCATTGGACCATATATTTTCAAGTCCGGCTTATCTACCGTGATGCTCCGGGATTTTGTCACCGAATCGATTTTCGTGTCAGGAAGCGGGGGATTGTCCGTAACGCCGATAGGCAACGCCGGCGGCGGATTGGCGGAGGAGTAATGCTGCGGCGCGTAGACATCCGCTGTGCCGGAGACATTCTGCCCGCCTTCTTGCGCCCAGTACCAATGCGGGGTCGGCGCGGTGGTGACCGCCGCAGTCAACGGCGTTAATACGGCACTGGAGTCGTCCTGAGCCACGACATAAGAGGCGAACGCATTACCGGGAATCTTCCACTGGTGATTGGTGAAATGGGCGGCGCAGTTGGCGTTGTCCTTGTACGGGCCAATGCTAAAAGACGCGGACACGCCCTGACCAATCAGCACGTTGTTTGGCAATTCGGTCGGTTTAGCGGGGTCTTGCGTAAGCCCCGTAAAATTCAGCGTAATCGGCCAGACCGCTGCTTGGTACTGGATGCCCGCTCCAACGTGCGTACTGAGATCACCGAGGCTGCTGGTGACAGAAGGGCTGCGCGTTAGTGTGACGTATTTACCGCCTGACTGGACCTGGTATTGGTCGCCGTAAGAGCCTTTGACACCGCCTATTCTGCCCCCGCCAGCCACTTCCCCGCCAACAATCCCGTTATCGCAGTGAATAACGGGGAACCCATCCCCCGTTCCGTCCGCCTCGCAGTATTCGTAGACCACAACTTTTTCCGGCGGCGTATCCGCAGGGTCATCAAGGCCACCAAAAATCGGATCGGGTGTCTGTCGCGGCTGCCACTGGAATTTGGTGGTAATGGCCCCCGTCAAAGATGCGGAAGTGAAACTGCCCATGCTGCAACCATAAAAGTTCGGGAGAACTTCGGAGTACTTCGTTCGGATTTCCATTCCATTTTTGTCATATCCGACTCCTACCCCGCCTTTTTGCGAGATCATCCGATACTGTCCAATTTGCGCCAGCGGCATCGTATGCAGCGCGGGAATGTCGCCGCCCGTATTATTATACTGCCCGATCAGCAGAGTGAAGTCAGAGGAGTCTACGGAGCCATCCCCGTTCAAGTCCGCCATCGGATCGTAGCCGCTGCCCGGAACGTCCCGGCTGCTGCCAAACGCCCCGATTAGCGTCATAAAGTCAGTCGAATCCACGCTATTATCGTTGTTTGTGTCGCCCGCGCCGAGGAACGGACTGAATAGCGCATTGCCAGAAAGTGTGCTGACACTGCCCGTGTCGGCAAGCCAGCGCGCGGCTTTGGCTTCAACAAGATATTGATCGGGCGGAATATCGGTGAGGGCGTAAGACCCATCCGCATTGAGTGTGGTGGTGCGGGTGAAAAAATACTGCTGCGTCGTGGAGACGAATGCAAAGGTGACGGACTGCGCGGATTGAGCGCGGCCTTCAAGCGTGACTGTGCCTGAGACAGTCTCCGCTTTGGAGAGGGACGGAAGAGCGGTCATTCCCATCAGACAAAACATTGACAGTAAAAATCGGGGGGGGGTGACAGCATTACGTTTCGGAACGGTTTTCATGGAAAGTCACTCTGCTTTCTGCGCCCATCAAAGGGCGCGTTCATGTTCGCAAATTCGGTTGGCTTGCGCCGCTGGAACAGCGCATATTACAATGCTTATTATAACAGAGAGCTTTGCGGGCGTCAAGAGGTAATTTGAATATTTTTACCCCCTGCGGTCGAAAAAATTCAGATGACTTCGGTCAGGACGCGAGAAAGGCGGCGGGCGGCGAGCGCGGCCTCCACAGCGGCGGCGACTTCCGAGGTCATAATTTTCCGCATACATTCCCGATTGGCGCGGCAGATGTATTTGGTGCATTGGGGACATCCCGCGACGTTGCGAATCACCGTGTGACCGGGGGCGTATCCCGGCCCCGATTCGCCGGGAACGGCGGGGCCGAACAGCGCAATGACGGGCGTCTGCATCGCGACGGCAAGGTGCATCGGGCCGGTGTCGCCTGTCACCACGACATTGCAGCGGCGCAGCGTCTCCGCCAGCTGCAGCAGGGTCAAAGCGCCGGTCAGTACAAGCGGCGGCGTCTCCGCGAGGCGGCAAATCTCCGCGCTTATTTCCCGGTCGCCGGGGCCGCCGAGCAGCAGAACGCGGACGCCGGGGCGGGCGGCGAGGCAGTCGGCGAGTTCGGCAAAGCGTTCCGGCAGCCAGCGGTTTGAGGGGGCGGAAGCGCCGGGGTTCAGGGCAATCACGTCCTGTTCGCCGCGAATCCCTTCCGCGCCGAACAGCGCGGCGACGTATTCTCTGTCCGCCTGCGACGGGAACACTTCGGTCTGCGCGTCGGAAATATCGCCGCCGAGCCGCGCCACCACATTGCGAAAATTGTCCACCATCTCGTGCGCCTGCCAGTCAAAAGCAACGCTTTCCGTGAGCAAGCCAGCGAATTTCTTTTTATAGACCATTCCGGCGCGGCGCGGCGTTCCGCCCAGCCACGTATAAAAAATCATGTCCGCGCTATTGTCTAAAATTACGGCGAGATCGAATTTCCGGCGGCGCAGCAGATAAATAAACCGCGCTTTGCCCCGCAATCCCTGATGGTCGGGCCGAATAATCACCTCGTCAATGTGTGGATTGTTTTCCAGGACACAGGCGGCGCGTTCCCCCACTTCCACCGCGATATGGGCGTTCGGAAAGCGGGCGCGAAGGGCGCGGAGCGCCGGAGTGGTGCAGATCAGGTCGCCGATGTGTTCGCGGGTCAGCGCAATGATCGTTTCGGGTTCGGGGGGATGGGTGTCAGATGGCAGCATGGATTCCAATTCAGCCTGAAAATGGGATTAGTCGGAAAAGATAAGCCGACACTTCAAAGACGGTCGGCGCGGTAAAAGGTTCAATCTCAGCAGGCCGAAAGTTTACCAAGCAGGGCTTTGTGCTAGTTAGAATATGGCGATGATGTGATATAATACCATTCGTTGAGATTTGATAGTCAAACGGGGGTGAGTTAATAGGCCATCTGCTCGGTATCAATTTCTAAAGTAAGCAGGCGCCTCAGGAACCAATCCGACAAAATAACACCGTTAAGGGTTAATGAAACGAAAGTCTGGTTCTAACTACAGCGCGGCCTAAATCCGCCAACACTCGTCGCGGCGTTCCAAACGCCTCGCCAGGTGGCGTTCCGCCAGGCGTTCTGCCGGACGCAAATGCGGGCGAATTTACGCCGACGTGTACTGGAGCCTATCTGACAATTCCTATCTCAACCAGAAGATTATCGCCGCAATGGTGATGATCGTTCGGAAACGATGCTCTTTGCGCCGTTAGCGGCGTCGTTGGCAAGTTCTTGCCGCAACTGAAAAAATAGGGACAGCAGGAAAATCCTCGCTGTCCCCGTCTGCAAGAAGGGACCGCCATCTGTCATGACAATCCGCAAAGTGATCCGGGTCAGTCCTCCCCTACGTCTGAGTCACGAACCGCTTTGTCGAGGTCAGAAACGAAGGAACTCGCATACCCTGCCGCATAGTTCGTCACGGTTTGTTTCAGGGTCGCCTCTGTCGCGGTATCTACCTCGAAGTTGCCCTCCCACAAAACAGCGAGGACACTTTGTGAGCCAACGCCTTCGAGGTTGATTTTGGATTTGTGAAGCAGGCGCATCTGGCTTTTGACCTGAAAAGTTTGCGGATTGCTCTGTGTATCACTACGCAGAACGCACAAATCGTAGACTAGCACATTGTCTGAGGTTTCCAATAGGCGGATGAGGTTTTCGCCCTTTCGGAACTGGTTTTCGATCTGCGCTTTGACAAATCCCGCCGTAATCATTTTGTCTATGTCCTCGCCAAAGATGTTCAGGTAACTTCCCGTGTTGACGACAACCCGCACGTCTTTCACGTCAGCAAGAAGGTTCTTGTTGATTGTTGGCGGAGTCGCTTGCGCCGCCGCAATGTCGTCCTGGGGCGTAGACGGGACTATCGGCACAAATGCGTCCGCATCGCCGTCGTGATCCTCCGCCGCTGCGTCTGCTGCCGCTTCCGCGTAGGTAGGCGGTCGCCAGTTCTCTCCCGTGCCATACGGCGTTTTGACCGGAGCCGTTTCGATGACAGCCGGTTTCTCGGTCGGTGGCTTCACCGAGTGAAGGTAGCCGCCGCGCCATGAGACCAGACACAACGCGGCGAGACCCAGCCCGCGCAGCGTCATCCGCTGTGTGTTGTTCAAGACCATTTTATTCTCCCTGCGCTTAGTTTGCGCCAATCTAGACATTTACCCTGCATTACGAACAGGCAAAGAGCGGGTTTCACTATTTTTTCGCCCACGCCAGAAGTAAAAAAACAGGGGCAGCGGAAATTCCGCTGTCCCTGCCTGCAAAACGTGGCCGTCATGTTGCGTCGCTTGCGTCGCGAGTGACAGCGTGTAGGACAGTCAGGATTATTCTTCTCCTTTATCCCCATATACAGCGTGGATCGCTGTATCACGGTCAGAGACAAGATAACGCGCATACCCCGCCGCATAGTTTGTCACGGTCTGTTTCAGGGTCGCTTCCGTCGCGGTATCTACCTTAAAGCTTCCCTCCCAAAGGACGGAGATGACATTCTGCGAGCCAACGCCTTCAAGGTTGATTTTGGAACTGCGAATCAGGCGCATTTGGCTTTTCACTTTGAAGGTTTGCTCTCTCGCGATATAAACGTTGTACTCCAAAATATTTTTGGAGGAGTCCGATAATTTGAGCGGAAACTTGCTTTTCCGTATCTGGTTTTCGATCTGCGCCTTGACGAAGCCCGCTGTGATTCCCGCTCTGGTCACCGGGCCACCAAATCCGTTTTGATAACTCGGCGTTATCACGACGACACGCAAGTCTGAAATACCCGCCAGAGCGTTCGCGTCAATCTTTAGCGTGGTCGCTTGCGCCGCCGCAATGTCATCCTGGGGCGTGGACGGGACTATCGGCACAAATGAGTCCGCATCGCCGTCGTGATCTTCTGCCGCCGCTGCCGCTGCCGCTTCTGCGTCCGTAGGCGGTCGCCAGTTTTCTCCCGTGCCATACGGCGTTTTGACCGGGGCGGTTTCAGTGACAGCCGGTTTTTCGGTCGGGCGCTTCACCGAGTGAAGGTAGCCGCCGCGCCACGAGACCAGACACAGCGCGGCAAGTCCTGTTCCACGCAGAATCATACGTTGTATGTTGCTCAAAACCATTTTGTTCTCCCGCCCCGCGCCGTTTAGCGCGGGGCCGATATACGTATGACGCGGCGCTTTATTTATGCCCGTGTCCGAACTGCCCCAGGAAGTACCAGGGGTAGTACCACCGATCCCACGCGCTCCCTGCCGTTGAAGCCCGATCACCGCCTTTGGCGTTGGGATTGATTCCAACGTGGAGATGCGATGCGCCTTTGCCATCTTTGTATGCGGCTCCTGTTCGTCCGACCTTTGCGATCTCGTCGCCGGCGGAAACGGTATCGCCTTCTTTCAGGTCTCCGTCAACGGAAGACAGATGGGCGAGGAACCAGAAGTTTCCGCAGCTGTCTCTAATGACAATCAGGTTGCCCCAGCTGTCATTATCACTCCCGTCAGGGTTGGTATTGTTGACCACCCCCTCAACGATGCGAACAACCGTACCGTCAACCGGGGCCACGACAGGAGTTCCCGCCTTAGCAAAAATATCCACTCCCTCATGGTCGCCGGTTGAAGTTGTGTAAGTGGCGTCCTGCGGATTTTTTGCGCCGACCGGCCCCCAGCTTGCTGTCTTGCCGGGAACGGGAAAGACGATGTGCTTGGGAATGTGTTTCGAAGGCGGAGTAGGCGCTCCTCCGATCAAATCAAGACCGGTATAAAGAGGCGGCAGGAACGTTTCCATTTCGCCTTCGACGCCTTCGACCCATGTCTGGGTCTCCGGGTCCCATTCCAAACCGTCTTCGGTGAAGACGAGTTCGCCATCGGCGTTGAGGTAGAACCGTAGGCCGACTTCCTGAACGAAAATGGGATTGAACGGGGCCGCGAACTTTTCCGTCACGGCGCTCCGGTCAATCACAAAGTTGGGGGGGGGGGGACAGATTGCGCTGTCGCGGGGCGGACGCAGGCGAGCGTTCCCAGCGCGGCAAGCGCGAACGCAAACACTTTGAATCGAGAATACATAACACACACCCTTTCGACTGCAAACACAAAGTACGATGCGGTTGACACGATTCGATCAGCGGTGACTCGAAATTACCTGCCTCATTCCGGGCCGCTGCAAAAGATTCCTCCTTTTATTCGGTCTTTTTTTAATTTTTTTGAGTTTTTTTAAAAAAATTCCTCAAAACGTGTAAAAAAATCGAAATGGAAGCGCCAACAGGCAATTTTAACCTGTATTAATGTCTGGTAAAATGAACGGTAGGGCTTTTCTGTATTGTTGGCGGGGGCAGAGCGAAAATTTAGGGCGCGTTCCGCAGGGCAAAAAAACGGGGTTTTGCCGACTATGTGCTAAAATAAAGGACGTGAATTGGCCTGAATTTGTCCGCATGGAAACTAACGCTAAAACAGACGCCGAAATAAACGACTTGTGGAAACAGGCGGCGGGCGAACTTTCGCCCGCCGTCCGGCAGCGCCTGCGCCGCAATGAGCCGATGCGCCGCCATACGAATCTGCGCGTGGGCGGCCCTGCCGACTGGTTTTTTCAGGCCGAAAACCGCGACGAACTGACCGAAATCGCCGCCCTTGCGCAAATGCGCGGGCTGCCGCTTTTTCTGCTGGGCGGGGGCAGCAACGTTTGCGTGAGCGACGCCGGGATTCGCGGCATGGTCGTCCGCAACGCCTGCGGCGCGGCGGAGATCGGGGCGGTGACCCGCGCCGACGCGGGCATGACGCTGATGCGCCTCTTTGTTCGGACGATGCAGGCGGGGCTTTCCGGGCTGGAGTTCGCCGTCGGGATTCCCGGCGCGGTCGGCGGGGCTTTAGTCTCCAACGCCGGGGCCTACCGCGCCAATATCTGCGATCTGACGCGGGCTATCGAGGTCGTGGAGAACGGCGAACGCAAAACCGTATCGCCGGATTGGATGCGCTTTTCCTATCGGGACAGCCGCCTGCGCCGCGAAAAAGACTCCGCCGTCCTGCTGGGCGTCACGCTGGAACTTACGCCCGCCGCAAAGACCGCCATTCGATTAAAAGCCAAAGATTTTCAATATCAGCGCATCTTAAAACAGCCCTGGGAGCCGTCCGCCGGGAGTTGGTTTAAAAACGTGTATGACCGCGAACTCGCCGAAAGCCTGCCCGCGCTGCCCGACGCCATGAAGCGGGCGGGCGTTGTTCCCGCCGCCTACCTGTCCGAGGCGTGCGGCTGCAAGGGGCTGCAAATCGGGGACGCCGCCGTCTCGCCGCGCCACGCGAATTTCCTGGTAAACCGGGGGCAGGCGACCGCCGCCGATTTCCACCAACTCGCGGAGACCGTCAGGCAGCGCGTCCGGGAGCGCTTCGGGCGGGAACTGGAAGCGGAAGTCCTGACGGTCGGCGAGTAGACGCGCTGCGCGGGGCGCGATTCGGGCGTCGAGGCTATCAGGCAAGGAACTTTCGATTGCAAAATCTGTTTCGACAAAAAAGCGGCCCCGCCCCGCGCCGGGAACGTGAACCCTTCCGACGATTCGACCGACAAAAAAGGTGTAGCATATTGCGCGGTCTGTTCGCGGCGCTTTTCATTATACTGAATGGCGGCGCGGGGGCGGAAGTGGCTTTGCGGCCTCTCGTTATCGCGCAGGAAGCGGCGGCGTTGCTGGCGCGGGGAGATGCGGCGGCGGCGGCGCGAAAAACGCGAGACGCCATGCAAACCGCCCCGGATGACGCCCTGATTACCATTCTGGCAGGCGCGATCTATTTGCAGACAGGCAGCGCGGCCCGCGCTCAAACGCATTTTGAGAATGTATTGCAAAACAGCCCGACCGACGCGCTGGCGCGGTATGGACTGGCCCTTGCGGAACTGGCGCAAAACCGGCGGCAGGCGGCGCGGCATGATTTTGACCTTTCCCGGCAGAGCGGCGGCGACGCGCAGGCGCTGACCCTCGCAGTGAAATATGAGCGCAGCCTTGAAGCCGCCGCGCCAACGCCGGACACAAAAAAGTTTGCAGGCGACACGTCCCTTGCGGAACGCGCTTTGACCGAATGTTGCTGGCGCGGCAGGGGGCAAAAGCGCGGGCCATCGCAATTTTAGAATCGGTATTGAGCGAGATGCCCGCCCGGTTTGAGGTTCCGCCCGCCGGACTGCGGATGTCTTTTGCGGCGGAAAGTCCGTTCGCAGCGGCGGCGCGGCTGCCCGCCGGTCTCGCGCCCGACGCGGAAGTTACGCAGATCGCAACAATGAATGGCGACGTTCAATTTTCGCCGCAAAACGCGCCGCCGGAGACCGCCTGCGTCAGCTACGAAATAGACGGACAACCGGTCGGACTGATAAACGTCGCGCCCTACCGCTTTACGCTGGACTCGCGGACGCTGACAAACGGCCTGCATACGCTGGCAACCCGCTGCTGCGACCGGGACGGGGCCGAACTCAGCGCGACGGAACGAAATCTGCGGATCTATAACCGCCCGCTGTCCCCCGGCGCTATCTCGGAGGACGAAACGGAACGGACTCTCCGCGCCGCGCTCTGGAAGATTTTGACGCCGACTCCTGACCGCGCCGCTCTCGCTTCCGCGCTCGGCGCGTTGCAGCGGGAGGCGGGGCAAACGGCGCGGGCGGAATACTGGCATTGGCAGGCGGCGGCGGAAAACGCGGCAAGTCCGCAGGCGCGAAAAAATCTTGCCGCCCTCGGCGTCCGCCCCGCAAGCGGCGACGCCTTTTACAGCGGATTGCACTCGCGCCGAGAGATCGCGCTCACCTTCGACGACGGCCCGAAACCGGGGCTGACCGAGCCGCTGATTGATCTGCTTGTCCGGGAAAAAGTTCCGGCAACGTTTTTTGTCATCGGGCGCAACGCGGCGGCAAACCCGGACATCACACGCCGAATCGCGCAGGCGGGCATGGAACTGGCAAATCATAGCTACACGCATCGCAATCTGACGCGGCTCACAGCGGCGGAAGTCGCGGCGGAGATGGCGCAGACGCAGGCCACACTGTACGCCCTGACAGGCCAACGCCCGCGCTTCATGCGGCCTCCCGGCGGGGCATGGAACGCAAAAGTTAGCGCCACAGTTCGACAGTGGGGACTGACGCCCTGCTTCTGGACAGCCGACGTGTTTGGCTCCGAAGTGGTGAGTTCGCAGCAGACGGCGCAGGCGGTGATCGCGCAGGCGCGACCGGGCGCAATCGTCCTGATGCACAACGGCAAACTCAGCACGCTGCAGGCCCTACCGACGATTTTGCGCGAACTGCGGGCCGAGGGCTACACGTTCGTTACGATTACGACGATGGCGAAACACTTTGCGGCGGGGCGCGACGCGGAGCGCAGGGCAGCGCAGCAGAACGCCCGCAAACGCCGCGCCGAATAAGCGAGACCGAACCTGCCGAGGCCGTTCCGGGCTGAATTGATGAGGAGAATGAAAGCAATGAAAACGATGCGCCATAATTTGAACCTTGCAGCGACCGCGTTCTGCGCGTTCGCGCTGGCGGGCGGGCGACCGACCCCGGCGAACGCGCAGGCTCGCGCCGTCGTGGTAGGGGAGTCCTTTCTGGGAATCCGCCTCGATAAAGACCGCTTCAGCGACGTGATGCGCCGCTACGGCGCCCCGCACGAAATTCAGGCGGGCGGGCCGCGCCTGACCCCCTCCATGATACCGACCAATCCCCCCGCAGGCGGCGGAAGCCCCGGCGCTCCAGGCGGACTGCCGGGGTTTCCTGGCGGCAGTCCGGGAGGAGCGCCGGGGGGAGGCCCCGGAGGTTTTGGTTCCGGCAGTCGCGGCTCCAGTCCGAGTTCGGGGGACGACAAAATCCTTTATACCGAACTGAAACAAACGACGTGGTGGTACCATTTTCCGCGTAAGAATAAACCGGCCTATCACTATGCCTTTACCTTTGACAAGGACGGGCGCGTCTCGCAGATTCAAGAGTACGGTTTTCACGACGGCGGCAGGACGAAGGATGGCGTGGGGCTTGGCTCGTCGCTGGGCGATGTGCTGCGCACCTACGGGTTCAGCAACGACGGCGAACGGGGCGAGAACGACAAATTGACCCTGCGCTATGGCAACTCGAACCGCATGGCGTTTCAGCTGACCAACAATACCGTGCTGGGAATCACGCTGGCCCGAATCCGCTGACCGCGCCGCAACGCGCAATGCCCGCCGCACAACGCGGGCAGGAGAAAAACTGATGTCGAAAAAATTTAACCTCCGGGCAGGCATGGCCTTAAGCGGAATCGTTTCACTAGCCGCCCTCACACCCGCTAACGCCCGCCCGCCCGCAAAGGCCCGCCGCGCCGCCACCCATCTGGCAAGCAGCGCCTCGTATCGCAATCCCGGCACAGGGTACGAAAAGTCTCTACTCGGCGTCCGCGTCCTGCAAAGCTACAAAGTGGCGCTGGCAAAACTGGGGCAGCCCGACCGAATCCTTCGCGCCGACGAGTATGTCAACGTGATTTATGACATTGACGCAAAAGGCAACTATACCGGTGGCATCCTGGACATCACCAGTGGCGGCGACGTCAGCAAAGATACGCCCAACAGTGTTAGTCCCGGAGGTGGCCCCCCCGGTAGCGAGAACGGCGATAATCCGGGCGATCCTTCGGCGGCGGGCGACCCCTCGGCGCAAGGTGGGCCCAATGCGGGAGGCCTCAATAACAACACGCAGGAAAAGCCGCCGGAAACGTTCGGTCAGTCGGGCGGTTATCTCTGGATTTATCGTCGTCCCAAAGAAAAAAAAGCGTATGCCCTGGAATTTAATCGGGATGGACGCGCGCTGCTCATTGTGGAATTAGGGATGGTGAATGGCAGCCCGACGCGACGCGGCATCCATCTCGGTTCCCCGGTGACGGAGGTCTACCAGAAATACGGATGGCCCGATTCCGTGCAGGAGAACAAAGAGAATATGCAGCTCTTTTACAATCTCAAACACCATTGTCAGTTTGATATTGTCAACAACAAAGTGAGCGGCATCTACGTTGCCCTGTCGGAAGGCACCAAAATTCGTGTCTCGAAAGACCACAATGGCGGCGGCGGCAATAATCCCGGTGGCGGCAATGGCGGCGGCGGCGGAGCGGGTCAACGGCAGGCCCCGCCTCCCCCTCCATCCGGCGGCGGATAAACGCGCTCATCAAAAAACGCTTGCTTCTATGGAAGCAAGCGTTTTTTAGTTTTAATGCGATTTGTCAGAAGCGCGCGGGCTTTCTGCGCTCTGCTCACCCGGTAATGCGTCCGAGGTTGACCATGTGGGCGGAGTGGGCATGGCAGATCGCAATGGCGAGGGCGTCCGCCGCGTCGTCCGGTTTGGGGACTTTTTCCAGATTGAGCAGCTGCTTGACCATGTACTGCACCTGTTTTTTCTCCGCCGCCCCGTACCCCGCGACCGCCATTTTTACCTCCACCGGCCGGTACTCCACACAGGGCAGCCCGCGCTGCGCAGCGGCAAGCGTCACTACCCCGACGGTGCGCCCGACCGCCATCGCCGTTGTGACGTTATTGCTGAAAAACAGCCTTTCCGTGACCATGACCTCCGGCTCGTGCGTATCGAGCAGACGGTTAATCTGCGTATAGATAATCAGCAGACGGTCAGGTAGCTCCATCTCTTTGGCGGTTAAAATCGCGCCAAACGTGATCGGCGTAATTTTGCTGCCGACTTTTTCCACAATCCCATAGCCCGTCGTCGCCGTCCCCGGATCGATCCCCAGAATAATCATGCCGTGTTCAGGCGTTCAGGTGTTCAGGCATTCAGGCGTTCAGGTGTTCAGGTACTGATTGCTTACTGGTAGATTGTACGAACTAGCAGCAAACGCGAAAAAGACCTGAACACCTGAATACCCGAACACCTGAATACCTGAACGCCTACTCTCCTTCTCTCCCCAGCGCGGCGGGCGGCGTGGCGCGGCCCACCACGCTGATCAGGGCCGCAATCGTCATGGCATAGGGCAGAAGGCCGAGCAGGTAGGGGCTGGTCCATTCCACGCCGAGCAGGGTTATTTTCAGATTTAAAATTTGCAGTTCAGTCTGGAGGGCATAGAAAAAGCCAAAAAATAACGCGCCGCCCGCCGCGCCGAGCGGGTTCCATTTGCCGAAGATCACGGCTGCCAGGGCGATATAGCCTTTGCCCGCCGACATATTGGTCGTGAAAGTCCCGGCGTTGGCGAGCGAAAGATAGGCCCCCGCCAATGCCCCGCAAATCCCTGATAGCGTGACGGCGACGTAGCGCGGCGCTTCCGGCGAAACGCCCGCCATGCGGGCGCTTTCCGGGCTTTCCCCGGCGGCGCGAAGCCGCAGGCCAAATTTTGTCCGATGCAGCAGCCAGAGCAGGAAAAAGGGCAGGAAAAAGGCCAGCGCCAGAAAACCGTTCGGGTCTAAACTCTTGACGCTCACGCCATCCGCGAAATACTTGCGGTTCAAAAAAGTCGTCGCGCCCGCAGTCAGCAGGTTGATGCCGAGTCCGCTGACGACGTGGTTCATGCGGGCTTTTTGCGTGAGCAGGGCATGGAGGAAGCCAAGCAACGCCCCGACTCCGACAGCGGCAAGCAGACCGAGCCATGCAGAACCGGTTCCGCAGGCCACGCCGACAAACGCCCCGGCAAGCATCAGCCCCTCCAGCGCGATATTGACCACGCCCGCCCGCTCCGAGAGGACGCCGCCCATTGCGGCAAGGACTAGCGGGGCGGCGCTGTACAGCGTCGCGGAAATGAGGGCGAACGCGACCGAATTATTCTGCGCTCCCGGCATTATGCGACCCGCCTTTCCGCGTTTTCTGCGCCCGCTTTCGCCGCAGATTGCGAACGCTGCCAGCGGATGCCCACAAAAACAATGACGAACGCCTGCACAATCGAAGCAATCGTATCCGGCGCATCAGTCACGAGTTGCATATTCCTGGCCCCGTTTGCCAGCGCCCCAAAAAACAACGCGCTGCCCATCAGCCCGCCGCCGTTCGCGCCGCCAAGCAGGGCCACCGCAATCCCGTCAAAGCCATACGTCCCCTCGACGCCGCCGATATAGCGGTGCGTCACGCTCATCGCCTCCATTGCGCCCGCCAGCCCCGCCAACGCCCCGGACAGGGCCATCGTTTTAACTAAAATCGCGGCGACCGGGATTCCCGCCGCCCGCGCCGCGTCGGTTCCCTGCCCGACGGCGCGGATTTCGTAGCCCAGCGCCGTCCGCTTAATCAAAAAAGAGACCGCGATGACGGCGGCAATGGCGAGAAAAAACCCGATGGTGAAACTGGTGTTGGGAAGCAGCGGCGGCAGCCACGCCGATTTTGCCATGAGGCCGGTCTGCGGGGCCATGCTGTTTTTCGCCGCGTCTTTGAGATTGTGCGTCACGAGGTAGGCCGCAAGATTCAGGGCCACAAAATTCAGCATGATCGTAGCGATTACTTCATGGACGCCGCGCAGGGCTTTGAGCAGTCCCGGAATCGCCCCCCAGACCGCTCCCGCCCCCATGCCCGCCAGCAACGTCAGTGGAATATGAATCAGTGGCGGCAGTCCGCCTTTGCCGTGCGCCGCGCCGCCCATCATTCCAGCGATGGCGGCAGCCAAAGCCCCGACCGTCATCTGCCCCGCAGCCCCGATATTGAACAGTCCGGCGCGAAGCCCCAGCGCGACGGCGAGGCCCGTCAGCAGCAAGGGCGTGGCGTGATACAGCGATCCGCCGAGTTTGTCCGGGCTGAAATGAAACGCGCCCAACGCCACGTCGCCCGGACTGACGGCAGGCCCGGACGCAAGCCCGGTCGCCCCGGAAAACAGCGCTGTAAACGCCGCGCCGGGAGAGTAGCCGCACACTTGCATCACCAGCGCCGCCAGCAGCAGGCCGACCACGATAGAAAGAATCGCTTTGACAGGTGTCGGGTGTCGGGAATGGGTAGCGCGTTGGCGATTGGGGGCGGGTGTCGCGGTCATATCGCGCCTCCGGCTTCCGCCGCATTGCCGACACCCGATACCCGAACCCCGACACCCGTTCCTGTCATCAAGGCTCCGACGGTTTCGGGGGTAGCCTGCGAACGGGAGAGAACGCCGACGATTTTGCCGTTGAACATCACGGCAACGCGGTCAGAGAGTTCTAATACCTCGTCCAAATCCAGCGAGAACAGCAGGACGCCAAGCCCCGCCGCCCGCGCATCGCGCAAGGTCTTGTAAACAAAGCGCGACGCCTCCACGTCCAGCCCCCGCGTCGGCTGACAGGCGACGAGCAGGCGGGGGCCGCTTTGCATGGCCCGCGCAATCACGATTTTTTGCTGATTGCCGCCGGAGAGGGAACCGGCGGGCAGGCCCGCGCCGCCCTCCGCCGCCCGCACATCGCCGCGCCGCATCATCGCTTCTGTTTGTCTGATTGCGTCCGGCATGGAGAGGATCGTTCCGCCGCCCCAGGCCGGTTCGCGCTGATGGCCCAGCAGATAGTTTTCCGCCACGCTGAAATCGGAGATCATGCCCACGCGGTGCCGGTCTTCGGGAATGTAGGCGATCCCCAGTTCGCGCCGCCGCTGCACGGAAAGGCGGGTAATCTCTGTCCCTGCCAGAAAGAGTTTTCCGCTTTCCACGCGCCGCAGCCCGATCAGCGCCTCGGAGAGTTCGCGCTGCCCGCTGCCGTCCACGCCCGCCACCCCGACAATCTCCCCGAAGCCCATCTCCAGCGAAACGTTTTGAACCGCCTCCCCGCGCCGCGCATTGCGGACGGTCACCTTTTCGATTTGCAGCAGGGGACTGCCCGTCTGCGCCGCTTTGGGAAGGTAATTCGGCGGGGCGGACTCGAACGCCTGCGGCGCTTCCAACTCGCCCGTCAGGGGAGAGAGTGAGACAAGCGGCGTGGAGCGCGTCCCGATCATGGCCTGCAAAAGCTCCTGCTCGCTGGTCTGCGCGGTGAGAAAATCGCCCGCGTTGAGGCCCCGCCGCAGGGCGGTCACGGCGTCGCTGTGCTGAAGAACTTCGCGCAGTTTGTGCGTGACAAAAACGACGGTAGCGCCGTTCGCCGTCAGGTTTTTCAGGAGGGAAAATAGCGCCTCCGCTTCCTTCGGGGCCAGTGTTGCGGTCGGTTCGTCCAGCAGCAGGATGCGGGCGTTGCGGTACAGGGCCTTGAGGATTTCCGCCTTTTGCTGCGCGGCGATAGAGAGGCGTTCGGCGCGGGAGTTCAAGTCTAAATCGGGCAGGCCCAGACGCGCCGCCAGTTCTTCCATCCGGGCTGCCGCCGCCCTGCGGTTCAGCGCGATCCCCGCAAGCGTCGGCTCCGCGCCTAAAATCACATTTTCCAGCACGGTCAGCGCCGGAATCAGCGCGTAATGCTGGCTGACCAGACCCACGCCGCGCCGAATCGCGTCGGACGGGCCGCGCAGTTTGTCCGTGACCTCTTCGCCCGCAATGAAAACGCGCCCCGCATCCGCCCGGTAGCGCCCGTAAAGGATATTGAGCAGCGTGGACTTGCCCGCGCCGTTCTCCCCGATAATGGCATGGAAGGCCCCGCTTCCAACGCGCAAATGAACGTCGCTATTCGCCACGATTCCGGGAAACCGTTTCGTGATGTTTTCCATGCGGACAATCGGTTCGGCGGGAGATGCTTCAGGCAAAAGTCAGTCCTTAACAATAGACAGTATGGCAGAAAAATGCGCGGCAAAACAAAGCATCCGGGTAATGCCTTGACCTAACTTGCGACTTTGACTAAGGCCGGTCGCAGCACGCGGTCGTGCAGAAGGTAGCCGCGCTGAACTTCTTCGGTCACGGTGTTGGCGGGGTGTCCGCTGCCTTCGGTGTGTCCGATGGCCTCGTGGAAATTCGGGTCGAACTCTTTGCCGACCGCTTCAATCGGCGCGACTCCGGCTTTTGTCAGCAGGGTATGGAGCTGCTTTAACGTGCCGTTGACGCCGCCGATGAGTTTTTCGAAACTCTGGTTCTGTTCCGCCGCAAGCAGGGCGCGTTCAAAATTGTCCACCGCCGGAAGTATCTCTTTCAGCAGATTTTCCGAAAGGAATTTCTGCTGCGTCTTGAACTCCTCCTCTTTGCGGCGGCGGTAGTTCTGAAACTCGGCCTGAATATAGAGGTTTGCGTTGTCCGCTTTTTCCAGTCGGGCGCGAACGTCCTCCAGTTCCGCCTGGAGCGCCGTGATATAGTCCGGGCCGCCGTCGCCTGGGAGGGGCGCGGTCGCGTCGGTCGGCGTTTCGTTTTCGGGGACTTCCTGCGTCGTCGCGGCGGCGTCCGCCATCTCATTCTCTATTCGCATCGCGGGCGATTCTCCTTGAAGCAAAGGGGCGGGGCGCGAAAGGAAACGGGATTGAATTTCTTTCCCCGTTGTCCCTCTTCCTTTTTCCCTGAATTATCACGCCAGACTTAAATTGGTCAGCATGGTCGAAAGGTTTTGCGCCATCAGGCCGACGGCGGCGGTGGCGCGGTCATAATTCATGCGGGTCGGGCCGACGACGCCGAGGCAGCCCGCCATGCGGTCGCCGATGCGGTAGGGCGAAGCGATGACGCTGCACTCCTGCATCGGGGCGTAGGCGTTTTCCGAACCGATTACCACCGTGACATCGCAGGCGTACTGCGCGTCGAAAAGCATCTGCCGCAGCGCTCCGGGCTGTTCCAACGCCGTCATCAGGGCCGTCAGCCGCTCTACGTCCTGAAACTCCGGCTGCCGAAAAATCTGGTTCACGCCCTCTAAAAAGACGCGGCGCTCCGAAAGCCCCTGCACCATGCGCAGCAAGGCGGCGGTGATGCGGGCAAGGGCTGCCGCGTGGGCCGTCAGTTCCGCCGGGACTTCCAGCGCCGTCAGCAGGCGCGACGCCTCGCTGAGTTCCCGTTCGCCCGCCTGCGCATTGACGAAATTCGCCATGCGCACCAGCGCGGCGTCGCCCTGCGCGGCGTCGAGTTCCACCAGCCGGTGCGCGACGTGTCCCGTCGAAAGCGTCGCGACGAGCAGGACATGGCGCGGACTGGCCTCGGTCAAAAAGATTCTTTGCAAGCGGGTCGTCTCTAAAATCGGGTCGGTCGCAAGGGACGGGTAGGAAGTCAGACTGGTCAGGATGCGGCACGTTTGCAGCAGAATCTCTTCCAGATCGTGCTGCAGGGCGCGGGCGGTCTGCTGCGCGTCGTCCGCCTCCTGCGTTCCGAGGGCAGCCGGGGGATTCATCAGTTCGTCCACGTAGTAGCGGTAGCCTCTGTCCGTCGGGATGCGCCCGGAGGAGGTGTGCGGCTGCATCAGGTAGCCCCACTCGACCAGTTCCGCCATTTCGTTGCGGATGGTGGCGGATTTGCAGCCCAGCGTCTGAATCTCCAGCAGGCGTTCAGAGCCAACGGGCTTCGTTGTCGCAACGTAGTCCTGAACAATGGCCTGCAAAATCTGAATTTTTCTGCCCCCTAAAGGTAGCATAATTGGCCCGCTCTCCTCCGCGTTCTCACTTTCTCCGCGTAAAACACCCTTTCAAATCCGACTCCACCGCTTCTATTATAGCCATTTGTCGGCGGATTGTCAAGCGGGCAGGGGGTGAAAACACCCGTTTCGGTGGCGTTCCGCCTCGCGTCCATCGGACGCAGCATTCAAAATCTACATGGTGTGTCCGAAGGACACGAAGCCACAGGCTACACAGACAGGTGTTTTCAACACCTGGTCGCCGCAGGCTACACAGACGGGTAGGTATTGATAGGTAAGGAACTTGCGATAAAATAAATCTTCCCGTATGCGTAAGTCCGCATTGAGTCCGCGAAGGCGGACTTCGCGCTTTTGTGGCAGCGAATTTATTCGCCCGCCCGCCCGCCAGCGTGGAAGAGTTTAATATTCGAAAGTCCCTAACACCTGGTCGCCGCACGGAAACACCCGGCTATCGCATCCGGGCCAAATTGGAGGTAAACTACTCCACATGATTACCCCGGAACGCGTGCGCCAGATACACGATGAAGATTCCCTGTTCGCGTTTTTGAGCGAAGAACTGCGCTGGCCTTTCGAGGACACGCCCGATACCTTCGAATTTTACGCCGACGAACTGAGGCTGACGCCGCAGGAAACGGCGCAGATTGAATCGGTGCGGCAGATCGCCAACTTCGAGGCGGGACAGCCGTTCGGAATCTTTCTGGTAAAGTTCAGCGGCGAACAGGTCTACAAAAACGCCCTGCGCCGCGTCCTGCGCGGCCTTTCGGAAACGCGCCGCGACCGGGACGCCGCGCTCCCCGCATGGAAAGCCCCGAACCTGCTGTTTCTCTGCACCGCGAACTACCGGGACTGGACGATTGCCCGGTTCAGCGGCGATTCCCATACCCGCGCCACGTTGAGCCGCTTCGGATGGGAACAAAAAGGCGACGAGGGGCTGCGGACGCTCTGCGACCATAACCTGCCCGCGCTGACCTATCCCGAAAACCCCTCCGACGCGGACGCCTGGCGCAGCAAGTGGGCGGCGGCCTTCGATGTCGAGGCGGTGACCAAACGCTTCTACGCGGTCTACGAGTCGGTCTTCAAAGAGGTCGAGGGACAAATCCAGAACGTCGCGGGCGATAAGCGGCTGTTCACGCAATCGCTGTTTAACCGGCTGATGTTCGTCCATTTTTTGAGCAAAAAGGGCTGGCTCAAATTCAACGGGCGGACGGATTATCTGGCGGCGCTGTGGGAGGGCCGCATCCAGAGCGGGAATTTTTACCATACGCACCTCTATCACGTTTTTTTCGAAGGGCTGAATAATCCGCAGGCGTTCAGTCTAACGGAAAAGAACCCGTTCCTTGCATCGCATATCGGCGAAGTCCCTTATCTCAACGGCGGACTGTTTGCAAAAGGCGAACAGGACGGCGTGGGCGCGACTATTCCCGACGCGGCGTTCGATTCGATTATTAACAAACTTTTTCTGCCGTTCAATTTTACGGTGGAGGAATCCACGCCGCTTGATGTCGAGGTGGCGGTTGACCCGGAGATGCTCGGCAAAGTCTTTGAGGAACTGGTCACCGGGCGGCACGAGTCGGGCAGCTACTACACGCCGCGCCCCGTCGTCGCGTTTATGTGCCGGGAGGCCCTGAAAGGCTATCTGTCGGAGGCCCTCATCCCCCCGTGTCCAATCGCCGACGCGCTCCCCATTCCAATCGCCGACGCGCTCCCCATTCACTTCTCCCTACCTATTTTACCAAAAACAGGCCTGGGAGAAGGGGGAGATTCAAATTTAAATTCCTCCCTCTCCCGGCAAAGTACAGAAGACAGAGGAGACTCAAATTCAAATCCTCCCCTCTCCCGGCAAAGTACAGAAGACGGAGGAGACTCAAATTTAAATCCTCCCCTCTCCCAGGCTTTTTTGGGAGAGGGGCCGGGGGTGAGGGCCATCGCCGAACTCGTAGACGAGCGCAAAACCGACAGCCTGAACCGGGGCGAGATCGTGGCGCTCATGGAAAAATTGAAGGCCGTGCGGGTGGTAGACCCGGCCTGCGGCAGCGGCGCGTACCTGCTGGGGATGCTGCACGAACTTTTTGACCTCATCAGCCTGCTGGAAGTCCGCGCCGACCCGCCTTCGGAGCAGGACAGATACCGGCGCAAACTGGCGATTATCCGCCATAGTCTCTACGGCGTGGACAAAGACGAGTTCGCGGTCAATATCGCAAGGCTGCGGCTGTGGCTGGCGCTGGCGGTGGAATTTGCGGGCGCGACCCCGGAGCCGCTGCCGAACCTCGATTTTAAGGTGGAGACCGGAGACAGCCTGACCGCGCCCGATCCCTCCGCAAGCGCCGCGCAGACCGATGCGCGGGGCAGCCTGATCGCGCAGTTCAGCAAAGCGAAAGCGGACTTCGGCAACCCGTATTTCAAGGGCAACAAATCCGATCTGAAAGTGGAAATCGGCAAGATGCGCGGCGAGATTGCGGACTGGACGCGGGCGGGCAAAGCGGCGGTCGGCCTCGATTGGGTGGTGGAGTTTGCGGAAGTCTTCGCGGCGCGGGAACCGGTTGCGACGATTGGCGGGGCCATAAATTTCGGGCAGGAGCTGGCGGAAGCGCCGGAACCCGGCGGCTTCGACATCGTGCTGGCGAACCCGCCCTATGTGCGGCAGGAACTGATTAAAGACCTGAAACCCGCGCTCAAGGCCGTCTACCCGAAAGTCTTTTCCGGGACTGCCGACCTCTATTGCTTTTTCTACGCCCGTGCCCTGCAACTGCTGCGTCCCGGCGGAATGTTGGCGTTCATCACCCCGAACAAGTGGTTGCGTACTGGTTACGGCTCTCTACTCCGTAAACACCTCGTTGAAACTTGCCATATTCAGAATATCATTGATTTCAACAGTTTGAAAGTGTTTCAGAATGTCGCTCTGTTACCAATGGTTATTACGGCGCAAAAATCGCAAGCGAAAGGGAACCTAACGCTGACAGAGCCACTTTCGCTTGAATTTCCATATCCTGACATTTTGGCTTTAGTCAAAATTATAGGGAAAATAGTGCCTGCCGACGCAATAAATGGCAGCGACTGGAACTTCGCGAACGTCTCAAATGCTTCGCGGTTCAACATGATGCAAAAAAACAGTGTTGCATTAGGAGAATATATCCCAAATAGAGTTATTAATGGCGTAAAAACGGGATTAAATAGCGCTTTTGTAGTCTCTGAAGAAACAGCAATCAAAATGATAGAAGATGCTGAAGATACCAGTGCTTATTTAGTCCCTTACGTTCGCGGTGATGACATAAGAAAATATAGCATGAAGTCTGCGACAGATAAATTGTTGTATATCAAATGGGGAGATAATTTGCCTGACAATCACCCAATCATAAGGCATCTGGCGAAATTTGACCAGCAACTCAAAGCACGGGATGGCGTAAAACCGAAAGGGCAATGTCCCTGGTTTGCATTAAGTCGCCCTCGCCCCGAATCCGCCGACTTATACCGCTGCAAAGCCAAAATCGTTTATCCCGTTATAGCGAAAGAAGCGCGTTTTACCCTTGATATAACAGGGGGTTTCATTAACGACAAATGTTTTGCCATTCCCTCAAATGATTTATATTTATTGGGTGTGCTAAACTCTTCGGACGTTTGGGATTACCTAAAAAATAGTTGTTCAAAGTTATTGGGTGGTTCTTATGAGTTGAAAACGCCATATATTTTGCAACTTCCCATACCCGCCGCTTCGGACGCGGACAAGGTTGCCATTGCCGCGCTTGTGCAGCAATGTCTGGACGCGAAGGGCGTGGATTGCGCCGTGTGGGAGCGGGAGATTGATGCGCGGGTGGCGGGGTTGTACGGGTTGTGAGGCCGGAAGTTTCCTATTCGATACCTATCCGGCAGCAAAAACAAGCGTCCTACGGACGCGAAAATCAGGAGATGGTCCCGATTTGCCCGCGTTTGTCCGATGTAAAAGCCTTTTAGCGGCGCGAACCTGCGTCCGCAGGACGCTTGTAGTTTCCTGCCGGATAGGTATCGAACAGGAAACTCCCGTCCCGGACAAAGCGGCCCGGTTGTTGACGGCCCAAACAAAAAAACACCCCCGTTTTCACGGGGGCGTCGGGCAAGCGATGCTATCGCCTGGGTTGCTGGCTTTATTGTGGGGCCTGATTCAAGGATTGTCAAGAGGGAATGGCAAATTCGCGCCGATGCGTGACAATTCACCACCCCCAACCCCTCCTTGCAAAGAGGGGAGAGATTTTCTGCTCCCCCTCCTTGCGAAGGAGGGGGTTGGGGGGTGGTAAATCAGCGCGTTTGCCGCCGGTTTTGCTGAATCGCGGTCGTCAGCACCGCCAGCAGCAGCACCCCGCCCACCACCGTTCCGCTCCAGAGATCGGGCTGCGAAAACGTCAGCAGAATGGCGCTCAGGATCGCGTTAAGCAGGCACGCCCCAATCACCGTCCCCATGACGCTGCCCTGCCCGCCCGTGAGACTCGCCCCGCCAACCACCGCCGCCGCGACAGCGTTGAGTTCGTAACTCTGTCCGGCGGACGGGTCGCCCTGTCCCCCATAGCCCATATAAAGCAGGCCCGCCACGCCGCCCAGCAGCGCCGCGAACCCGTAAGCGAACAGTTTCACCCGGAATATATTCACCCCGGAAAGCATCGTCGCCTGCTCATTGCTCCCCACGCTGTACAGATAGCGTCCAATCGTGGTGCGCGAAAGAATAAGATGCGCGGCGACCGCCACGACCAGCAAAATCAGCGCCGGAACCGGAATGGCGAAATGCGTCAGCGGAACGGTCACGCTTCCGTTCGCCAGTTCGTTAAAGAGCGGGAACTTCGTCGCGGAGACCGGAATCTGCTGATGATGCCGCATGATATAGGACTGACTGCGCAGCGTCAGCAGCGAGACCAGCGTCACGACGAAGGGAGGCAGCCGCACTTTGTGAATCAGCGCGGTATGCCACGCGCCAACGCCAAACGAAAAGAGCAGCGTCAGCAGGACGGCAAGCGCAATCGCCGCCCCGGTGAACATCTTTTCGTCCAGCGTCGTTGTCAGCAGCGCCGCCAGCATCCCGGTAAACGCGATCAGCGAACCGAGCGACAGATCAATGCCGCCCGTGATAATCACAATCGTTTCCCCGATGGCGAAGATGGACAGCAGCGAAATTTGCAGCAGATTTTGCTGGAAATTGCGCGCGCTGTAAAAGTTGCTGCGCTGATCGGTGAAAAGCATCCCGACGCACAGCAAAATTAGAACGCTGATGACGCTGAACTCGCGGGAGCGAATGATCTGCGTCAGCGGCGAAGCGTCCCGACCAATCGTTGAGGCCGGGAGCGGGGTTTCTTGAGTCGTTTCTTTGTTCATGGAATCAGGTAGATTTCAGCCCTTTGGCCGCCAGCATTTTGAGAAATTCCGCCGAGTTTTTCGATGTGACAACGGTGACGCCCGTATCAATAATGCGTTTATCGAGGTCAACTTTCATGCCCTCTTTTTCCAGTTCGGGCTTCAGTTCCACCAGCGCGGCGGTCAGTCCTTTGCGGTTGATAAGCGCAAGCAGTTTTGCGGAGATGCGCCCGAACTCATACGGCTTCTGCACGATGGCGGCGTCAACCAGATTGTTTTTGATGTTGTCCAGCGTTTTCGTCACGCCGTCGAAGCAGATAATTTTGACTTTGTGGAGCCGGCCCGCTTTAGTCACCTCGTCCACAATCGCGGGGCCGTTGTAGGCGTAAATCCCGACAAAGCCATTGATTTTGTCGCCATATTTCGTAATGGCGTTCGCGACGTTGGAGTGCGCGAGACCGACCTGATCTTTGTTGTCCTCATACGGGTCTTGCAGCATCTCGATATGGTGGCCTTTGATCGCTTCGAGGAAACCGTTGTACCGCTGTCTGGCGTTGTCTGCGGTCATATTGCCGACGAACGCCACGAGTTTGCCGCCGCTCGGAAACATCTGCACGGCGGCCTCTCCCGCCTGTCTGCCCGCCTCAAAATTGTTTGTGCCGACGTAGGCCAGCCGCTCGCTTTCGGGCGCGTCCGAGTCGAACGTAATGACCGGGATTCCTTTATCAATCGCGCTGTTAATCACGGGCGTAAAGGCGGCGGGGTCAATCGGCGAGACCGCGATGCCATCGGCGTTAGCGGTGATCGTTTGCTCGAACGTGTTTTTCTGCGCGGTGTTGTCGGCTCCGTCGGGCGCTGTCCAGGCGCCTTTGATTCCCGCTTCTTTGGTTCCCGCATCCAATCCGAGTCCCATTGTGTCCCAGAAGGGATCGTTGCCGTTGGTAATCACTTTGACGGTGATGTCCCCGGTCGCCTTGATCGGCGCGTTGAATTTGGCGGGGACGCTGCTCGCCGGGGCGGTGGCGGGCGCGTCGGTTGTTTTGGTCGGCGCGGGGGGCGTTCCCGTGTCGGCGGGCGCGTCCTTCTTTGGATCGCACCCAATCAGGGCGAGGGAGAGGCCGAGCAGAGTCATTCCGCTCACAGCAAGGCGTTTCGTCATTGAGATAGACTCCAGATAGGTGAGATAGTATTACATAAAGCGCGTCATATTTCGCCGCGCCCCGCCGGATTCCTGCCTGATGCGCAAGAAATCGGTCTGCTTCGCGGAAATCGGGGTTTCGTCCGCGCAGAGGTTAGTTCGCATCGTTATACCCGTTTCTACGCGGTAACGTCAAATCGGGAAATTCGGGCGGGGGCGGATAGGAAAGTGTGACAATTTCGCTTTTGCGCCCGTATAAAGAAGGAAGCGGCGCCGTCAATGCAGAAGCCCCGGCGAGTTGCCGATAATCGGGGAAATGCGCTGCGGGACAGTCACCTTTTCGGCAGTGGCGCGTCTGGTGGACGTGTGATATCATTTTCCTGATTCCGCGCCGTCGTTTTAGTCTTTTTGCAGCGGGGCGGAAACTTCGGGACACGCGGGCTCTGCGGGAAGGAATTTTCGTGAGGCCCGCCGAAATCGGTCTCATCTAGCAGCAGGGCCTCGCGTTTCTGCGGGGTGGCGCGCCCTCTGCGTTTGCCCCTCACCCCTATCAAAACGGTTCGACGCCGCTGTCGCCATCCCGGAATCAAGCGCTATGCGCCGGGGCTTTTTGCGTTCCGGCATTTTTGCCGGACGAGGATTGAAACCATGAAAACATCGGATTTCATTAAACAGATTGAAGAGCAGCGGGCGCTGGAACGCGCCCTCACCTGGGATGGCACATTCGGGGACTACCTCGAAATCGTGGAGAAAAATCCCAAAGTCGCCGATCTCGCGCACGCCCGACTCTATAACATGATTATGGCTTCGGGCTACGAGGACGCGACCGAAACGCAGCCCCGCAAGTACAAATTCTTCCTCGACGACCTCTACGGCGTGGAGCGCACCTTGCAGCAGATGGTGGACGAATACTTGAACCCGGCCTCGCGCCGCCTCGACATCCGCAAGCGGATTCTGATGCTCGTCGGCCCTGTCGGCGGCGGAAAGTCCACGCTCGTCACGCTCGTCAAAAAGGGCATCGAAAAGTACAGTAAGACCGACGAAGGCGCGACCTACGCCATCAAAGGCTGCCCCATGCACGAGGAGCCGCTGCACCTGATACCCGACGAACTGCGGGCGGACTTCAAGAAAAACTACGGCATTTACATTGAGGGCGACCTTTGCCCGGTGTGCCGCTACCGCCTCGATCACGAGTGGGAGGGGGACATTGATAAAGTCCCCGTCCAGCGGATTCTGCTGTCGGAAAAACTGCGCGTCGGAATCGGGACGTTCAAGCCCGCCGACCCCAAATCGCAGGACGTGGCGGAACTGACCGGCAGCGTGAACATTCAGGCGCTGACCGAGTTCGGACAAGAATCGGACCCCCGCGCCTACAACTTCGACGGCGAACTCAATATCGCTAACCGGGGCGCGATGGAATTTATCGAAATGCTCAAGGCCGAAAAGCGGTTCCTCTACGAACTCAACACGGTCGCGGGCGAGCAGACGATCAAGGCAAGCCGCTTCGCGCTGATCTACTGCGACGTGGCGGTCATCGCGCACACCAACGAGTACGAATACAACTCCTATTTCTCGAACAAAGAGAACGAGGCCATGATTGACCGTATCTTCGTGGTGCGCGTCCCGTACAACCTGCGGGTCACGGAAGAAGTGCGCATTTACGAAAAGCTGATCGGACAGTCCGATGTCAACGACCGGACGCAGGGCGCGGAACTGGACTTGTCGCGGATTCATATCGCGCCGTACACCCTGCGCGTCGCCTCGATGTTCGCCATTCTGACCCGGCTCAAACCGTCGAAGAAAGCGGGCATGAGCCTGACCGCCAAAATGAAACTCTACGACGGCGAAAAGCAGGTCGGCGACTGGGACCAGCGGGCGGTGCGCGAACTGCACGAGGAGTATCTGGACGAGGGGATGCACGGCGTTTCGCCGCGCTTCATTATCAACCGCATCTCGTCGGCGCTGGTGAAGGGCGGCAAGTCCTACGTCACGCCGATTGACATCCTGCGCGGCCTGCGCGACGGCATCACGGAGTATACCAATCACGACGAGGAGCGCCGCCGCCTGCTCGGCTTCATTGACGACGTGCGCAAAGAGTTCGACGACATGGCGAAGAAGGAAGTGCAGCGGGCATTCGTTTACTCTTATGAGGAATCGGCGAAAACGCTCATGGATAACTACATTGATAATGTCGAAGCGTTTTGCAACAAAGAAAGAGTCAAGCACCCCATCACCGGCGAGGACGTGGACCCCGACGAGCGACTGATGCGCTCGATTGAGGAGCAGATTTCCGTGACGGAGAACGCCAAGCGCGAGTTCCGCGAGGGGATTATGCGCTCGGTGGCCTCGCTGATGCGGCGCGGACAGCATTTCACTCCCGCTTCGGACGAGCGGCTGAAAGAGGCCATCGAAAAGAAACTGTTTTCCGACCTGAAAGACATCGTGAAGATCACGACCAGCACGAAGACGCCGGACAGCGAGCAGCTCAAGAAGATCAACGAGGTCGTTGACCGAATGTGCAAAGAGCAGGGCTACACCCCCGAATCGGCGAACGAACTGCTGCGCTACGTCGGCACGCTGCTGAACCGTTAAGCGCGTCCGCCCTCCTGCCGCGCCCAACGCGGCGGGAGGGCTTTGCGCTTTTCCAATAACAGAAGAAAAATAAGAAAAAAGAAATAGCGAAAATGAGACTTCTGACCCATAACGGCGAAAGGTAAGGTGCGCTATCCTTATTGTGAGTTGCGAGGAACGAAAGAAGCGCTCTCAACAAAAACAGGAACGCATGAGAATCCGCAATCTGCAACAAGGAGAAGGAAAATGCAAAACACTACTGCGGCTGCGCGGATCCTGCGTTGCTGGGGATGGATGTTATACATGGTGGGTGCCGGGCTGTTCGTTTGTTCCATGAATTTGCCTTTCGCCGATCATCCCGGCCTGGGAGTCGCCCCCGGATGGACCTTCCTGTTTATGTTCTGTTTTTTGGGCATACCATTCGCAGTTATTCCTCCGACTATTTTGTATCTGCTGGCCGCGCCGTTCTTGCTGAAACGAAAAAGCGTGCGGACAAGGACGCAGATACTGCTTACGGCTGCGCTGCTGCCGCTGACCTCAGTGGTATGGGCGGCGCGCAAAGTCTTATGGCCCCGGCCCGTCGGGCGCGGACTGAGCAATATCCTGAGCGATAATCCCTTTCCTGGCCCTGGACTCTGCGCGGCGTCTCTGGTCATGGTAACGGCGGGCAGCCTGCTTTTGCTGCGGGCACAGAAAAAATCTGCGGAAGCGGAAGTATTATAGCGTGTCACGGACGCAAATACGCCGTCTCCCCGCGCCCAAACAAAGCGCGGGGAGACGAAGCAGAAAGGAGAAACACCATGACCATCACCCTGACGCCGGAAACGGAAGCGCAGGTGAATGAACAGGCGCGAAAAAGCGGTCGCGATGTCAGCTCGCTTGTGGAATCGTATGTGAAGCAAGCAATGGAGTGGCAAAAGCAGGAACTGGAGGAAACACTGGAAGCCCTGGACCGAAGCATGGCGGACTTCGAAGCGGGGCGATATAAGCCTGCTTCGGAGGTTATTGCAAAAATGCGCGAAACGCTGAGGAAAGGTCTATGAACTTCATCGTTGAGCTCAGTGAAGTCGTTGAGATGGAGGCAGACACCATTCTGCTGCAACTCATGACGCGCCCCACAAACGCGGCGGATCGGTGGCAGACTTAGTGGGAAGACGCGCTTGCCTCACTGGAATTTATGCCGCGAAAGTATCCGCTTGCCCCGGAAAACGACCACTATCCGTATGAACTGCGTCAAGTCCTTTTCAACAAATATCGCCTTTTGTTCACTATCAAAGACGCTGATGGGGATGGCGAAGATGATACGGTACGCGTTTTACACGTCCGGCACACGGCGCAGCAATGGCTGCATCTGGAGGATAATCCAGAGTGAATTTTGGAGCAAATAAAGATGAGCCGTTCCAGAAGAAAACATCCGTTTTGCGGGCATACGACAGCGCGGAATGTGTCCAGTTTTATGGTTAAATTTCATGCAAACATCAGGAACAGGGCCAACAATCCAATGGATAGATTAGTGTGAAAGGAAAAGATTATGCCGCCGAAAGTGCAATACATTACCGACTCGGAAGGAAACAAGACTGGAGTCATTCTATCGCTGGAAGAATTTGAAAATCTGATCGAAGACACACACCTGAGTCGCGTTTACCGCGAAACGAAAGACGAACCGCGCCGCCCTTTCAGTGAATTTGTGGACGAACTTCGCGCCGCCGGGGAAATAGATGTATAAAATCGGAATCATATCGCGGGCGGAACGCGAAATGAAGCGGTTGCCACGCGACCTCAAAAATCAGATTGTTACGCGATTCTTGCGCTTGCTGATGATCCAAGACCGCACGGATATATCAAGGTGAAAAGCGAAAAAGGTGTATTTCGGATTCGCGTTGGCGAATATCGCATTGGGTATGAAATTGATGACTCGGCACAGGAAATTACCGTAATTCGGGTAGGGCTGCGAAGCGAATTTTATGATTAACGCTTTTCGTCGCCTTGAAACCCGCGCCGCGCTTGTCGCGTATTCCAGACAACTTTACGAAAGCGCCTGGGGCCGGGACAATTTGCCCCCGCATAAATTTCGAGCGTGAAATTAGAACGCGATGATTTTTCCGATTCGCCCGACGAAGGGGCGAAAAACAACCGAAACTCGGTTGGGCGAAGACGCCCTCAGTAGTAGCGACTAACTCAGGAGCGTTTCTATCGCATGATTAAAATGGCTGTTTTCTGTCCGCGTCTGCCGCGAGAGAGTGAAGGCGCGTGGCAGCTGCGGGCGCAGGCCTGCCGCGTTTATATCCGGCAGCAGCGCAATGTCGAGGCGCAGACCTTCGATACGCTGGAACATTTGCAAATGAAGTTTCGGAAGCGTCCGTTTCGGAAGATTCTGGTGGCGCAGGCGGACTGCTACGCCGCCGCGTTCTGGGAATGGGCGGCGGCGCAGCAGGCGGAGGTCGTGGACGTGATGCGCCGCGCCGAATTACCCCCGATCAAAAGGGAGCTTGCGCCAACCGGGTAACTTCGCCCGTTTGCTTTCCGTGACCGTTTCGAAACTCCTGACGCCCTTTTTACGTCTGAATCGTTAAGGTGGAACGTTTTTTTGCCCGTCGCGGTTTTGCGTTCGGGCCGGTCGGAGACGCCATTTCCCGACGCCCCAAGTCCGCCTGAGAGGTGATTTCCATGCCGCAATTTTCATTAAGCACCGATAGCTGGGACCTGCACCGCCGCGCCGAAAAAGACCGCCAGCGCCACAACGAGAAAGTCAAAGAGGTCATTAAAAAGAACCTCGGCGACATCATCAGCCAGCAGGACATTATCACGGCGGAGAACGGCAAAATCGTCAAAATCCCCGTGCGCGGGCTGGAATTGCCCCGAATCCGCTTTGATAACGACGAGCGTGAGCGCGTCGGGCAGGGCGGCGGCGGAACGCAGCCCGGAGAGGTGCTGGGCCGCGCCCCGCAGGAGGGGCAGGGTACAGGCAAGGAGGCGGGGCAGGAACCCGGCGTAGATTTCTACGAAGCGGAACTGACGCTGGAGGAGCTGACGAACCTTGTCTTTGAAGACTTGCACCTGCCGAACCTGGAAGAAAAAGGCATCAAGCAGATTGTCTCGGAACACGCCGATTTCAACAGCATTAGCAAGCGGGGAATCGCCAGCAACCTCGACCGTAAGCGCACTCTGATGGAAGCGTACAAGCGCAACGCCCGCGAAGGGACTCCGGGCTGGAACGTCAAGAACGAAGACCGCCGCTACAAGACGTGGGAGATGGTGACGGAGCCGCAGCGCAACGCGGTCATCTTCGCCATGCGCGACGTGTCTGGCTCGATGGGCGAATTTGAGGCGTATATTTGCCGTTCTTTCTATTTCTGGATGCTAAGATTTTTGCGCAAAAAGTACGCCAACGCGGAGATCGTTTTCATCACCTGCCACACCGAAGCGAAGGAAGTGACCGAAAACGCCTTTTTCTCGCTCGGCGATTCGGGCGGAACGAAAATGAGCGAGGCGTACAAACTCGCCATGCGGATCATTGAAAAGCGCTACAATCCGCGCGAGTGGAATATCTATCCGTTCCTGTTTTCCGACGGCTACAACTGGGGCGATTCGGAGTGCGTTGATCTGGTGAAGAAGATGGTGGAGATCAGCAATCTGGTCGGCTACGGCGAGATCGCTAACGACATCTGGAGCCAGTCGCCGCATTTCGCGCCGCTCGGTCAGGCGTATCAGGAGGCGTTTGCGGCGGACAAACGGGTCTGCCTCGTGAAGATCAATAACAAAGAGGACGTGTGGCCCGCCCTGCAAAAGTTTTTCAGCAAGCACCCGGAATTGCAGGCGATTTAAGCGCAGAACCAGCGGGCAGAGATACATAACGAGGGAGAAAAGATGATAGTTCGCCGCAACCCTGAAAAGGAACTGGACAAAGCGGATCAAGCCTGGTTTGAAAGCGACGCGAACGACAACGTGAGCGCGATCCGCGAAATTGACGCGGAAGCCTCAAAGCATGGTCTAGTCCGCACCCGCGAATACTGGCTGCAAACTTTTTCTTATGAGGGCAGAGTAGTTCGGCGCGGTTTCTGCTATCGGCCTGCGCCTTCGGAGCGTATCGAAAGGGGATTTGCCCCGCATGAAGGCGAACTTGTGGGCGTGTCTTCGGCTGATCTGGTGCGTTCGATGCGTGATGAGGAATAGCGATGCAGCCCTATCTTGTTGTGGACGCCTGCGTTGCGGGCGCATGGTCGTTCTCGGAAACATATACGCCGCAGGCGCAAATTGTTCTCCGAGCGATTGAAGATCGCCGTGTGATTGCGGTCGCGCCAGACCGCTTTAGTGAAGAAATGCTGCGTATTTGCCAGAAGAAGACGCAGATTCCTTCCGGCAACGGATTGAGCGTCACGACACAGGACGCCTGGGCGCGTTTCCTCGATGTCATGGCCTCTCCGCTGGTCTTCCACCCTTCCGGGGAACTGCATGAAGATGCCTGGAATCTTGCGATTCAGGTCACCGGACTGACCACCCACGATGCGCTTTATATTGCCTGCGCAAAACTCTGGGGCGCGGAACTATGGACGCTGGACGCGAGACTTGCCGCAGTTCCACAGACCATTTTTTCAGAGGTCTATGATCTACGTTCTGAGACATTTCCTTATTAACTCACCTTACACAACACCGTATTCAGGTGTTTTCAACACCTGAAACGCGCTGCGCAGGGTGAGTTATTGACTCCTGACCGCTGACCGATTGCGACCGAGGATGCTACAGTCTGCTCCGGCCCCGTTTCCAACTTTGGAAGCGGGGCCTTTTTGCGTCTTGCAGGAAGGAAAAAGGCGGAGGGCGGGCGGCGCGTTCGCGGGGGATTGGAGGTAAACTACTTCACATGATTACCCCGGAACGCGTGCGCCAGATACACGATGAAGATTCCCTGTTCGCGTTTCTAAGCGAAGAACTGCGCTGGCCTTTCGAGGACACGCCCGACACCTTCGAATTTTACGCCGACGAACTGGGGCTGACGCCGCAGGAAACGGCGCAGATTGAATCGGTGCGGCAGATCGCCAACTTCGAGGCGGGACAGCCGTTCGGAATCTTTCTGGTGAAGTTCAGCGGCGAACAGGTCTATAAAAACGCCCTGCGCCGCGTCCTGCGCGGCCTTTCGGAAACAGGCCGCAACCGGGACGCGGCGCTGCCCGCATGGAAAGCCCCGAATTTGCTGTTTCTCTGCACCGCGAACTACCGGGACTGGACGATTGCCCGGTTCAGCGGCGACACCCATACCCGCGCCACGTTGAGCCGCTTTGGATGGCAGCGGGAGGGCGACAGCGGACTTCGGACGCTGTGCCAGTACAATCTTGAAGCCCTGAAATATCCCGATAACCCCGCCGACGCGGACGCCTGGCGCATCCAGTGGGCGGCGGCCTTCGATGTCGAGGCGGCGACAAAACGCTTTTATGACTGCTACGAAACGATTTTTAAAGAGGTCGAGGCGGGAGTGCAAAACGTCGCGGGCGATAAGCGGCTGTTCACGCAACGGCTGTTTAACCGGCTGATGTTCATCCATTTTTTGAGCAAAAAGGGCTGGCTCAAATTCAACGGGCGGACGGATTATCTGGCGGCGCTGTGGCAGGGCCGCGACCCGAAAGAGAATTTTTACCATGCGCACCTGACGCCGCTGTTTTTTGCGGGGCTGAACAATGAGCGGGCGGTAGACGTGAACGGCAACCGCGCCATCGAAGCGCGGATCGGGGAGGTTCCCTATCTCAACGGCGGGCTGTTTGCGCGGGACGAATACGACCGGGCGGACGTGTTCATTGACGATAAGGCGTTCGAAGCGATTATACATAAACTTTTTCTGCCGTTCAATTTCACGGTGGAGGAATCCACGCCGCTTGATGTCGAGGTGGCGGTTGACCCGGAGATGCTGGGCAAGGTCTTTGAAAAGCTGATGACCGGCCCCCTGCGCGGCGGCAAAGGCGCGTTCTATACCCCGCGCCCGGTCGTGACGTTTATGTGCCGGGAGGCCATCAAAGGCTATCTGGGGCAGACGCCGAGCGACACCCCGAACGAGACGATTCCGGCGGAGCGAATCGCGCAACTGGTGGACGCGGGCGACGATCAGGCCGTCTCGCTGGCGGAGGCGAAGCGGCTGCTGGCCCGCCTGATTAAACTGCGCGTGGTTGATCCGGCCTGCGGCAGCGGGGCCTACCTGCTGGGAATGATGCAGGAGCTTTTCGCCCTGAGCCGCCTGCTCGACACCCGCGCCCGACGGGAGCAGGCGCGGGACGATTACGACCGCAAACTCAGCCTGATACAAAATAACCTCTACGGCGTGGACATTGACCCCTTCGCCGTCAATATCGCCATGCTGCGCCTGTGGCTTTCGCTGATTGTGGACTATCGGGAAGACGATTCGCAAAAACTGCCGCCCCTGCCGAACCTTGATTTTAAGATCGAACGGGGCGACAGCCTGCTTGCGCCCGACCCGCAGGGCATCAGCGACCTGTTCCGCCGCGAACTGATTGACAACGCCGACGCCCTGAAACAATGGAAGGCCGATTATTTCATGGCGGCAGGCGCGGGCAAGGCCGACCTGAAAGACCGCATCACCGCCGGACAGTCCGCCCTGATCGCCGCCCTGCATCAGGACTTGCCGCCGGAAGCGTTCGAGTGGCGCGTCCAGTTTGCGGAGGTCTTCAAGCCGGAGATCGCGACCGCCACGATTGGCAATAATCTGAATCTGGAACAGGAGCTGGCGGAGGCGGACGTTCCCGGCGGCTTCCACATCGTGATTGCCAACCCGCCCTACGGCGTCAAGGTCAGCGAGGCGACAAGGCAGGCCTACTTCCCGGACGCGGCGCAGAGCAAAGACACCTACGGCCTGTTTATGGCCCGCGCCCTGCAACTCCTGTGCGAGGGCGGGCAGTTTTGCTACATCGTGTCGGATACGTGGCGCACCATCAAGAGCCACCTGCCGTTGCGCAAAATGCTGCTGGAAACGGCGACCACCCACCATATCATTGATCTGCCAGACTGGATTTTCGACGCGACGGTCAACACGGGAATCGTGACGCTGACGAAGGCCAAAGCGCCCGCCGGTCACCAACTGATTGCGGGCGATCTGCGCGGCATTGAGCGCGGCGACTGGTCTGCGCTGGAAAACAACCTGCGCATCATGGCGGCGCGGGGCGTGGACGTGCAGACGCCGCAGTACGCCCGCTACTCCTACCCGCAGGCGCAAATCGCGGACTACGAAAACCGCTCGTTCTTCATCGCCTCCCCGAAACTCTATTCCCTGATGAGCGATTCCCGTTTTCAGCGGCTTGGAAAAACATACAGGCGTACTAATGGAAGAAAAGAGTGGAATAACGACGGATTATGCAAAATTGTTGCTGGAATCAAGACAGGTGAAAACGCAGAAGTTTTGCGTCGCTCTCATACGTCCGGCAGAGGAACAGGATTTGAACTCGTTGACCCGGAATTAGTTCTCTCCGAAAATGAAATAGGAAAACTCACACAAGAGGAAAAAGCACTCGGAATAAAATCGCATGAACGTACCTATGTGCCATTTGACAAAGGAGCGGCCTCTGAAACAAAAGATGGCTGGCTGCCTAACTACTTCGTGCGAACGACATTATACATAAATTGGTCTCAAAAATCAGTTGATTTTATGAAGGCACAACCCCATTCGGATTTAGCCAATATAGAGTTTAGATTCCTTAAAGGCTTAACATATTCTCCAACAGGTGAATATAGCCCAACGTTTCGTCTCGGTTGCGGGGGAATCAATGGTAACAAAGGTTCTGGTATATTCTTCGAAGATATAAGTCCGCTACCTTATCTTGGATTACTGACCACACCAATAGCCAAATACATTATGAAATCTTTTCTCAATCATGGTGTTGAGACTGGCGAAGAAGTTTTACGGGCGTTTCCCATCCCTCCTGCCGAACAACTAAACGCAAATGAGGAACTTACACGCTTAGTTGAAGCGATTATCGCGAAGCAGAAAGCGGAACCGCGCTACGAGTATCATCTGCACGAACAGCGCGAAATTGACGCCCTGGTTTATGAACTCTACGGGCTGGACGCCGACGCCATCCGCGAAGTGGAACTGTGGTATTGCCGCCGCTATGCGCGGCTGGCGCGGGCGCAGGGCGTCTGGGACGAGGTTCACGCCCGCTACGCCGCCTATCTGGAGCGGGCGGCCCTGCTGCTCGCCAAACCGCCCGGACACTGGCACAGCCACCCGGTCTACGCCCTGATCGCGCAGGGCGAAGGGCCTGCGCTGGACTTCAAGCAGTTTTTCAGCGTGGATATTTACGGCGCGGACAGCAAAAAGAGCGTGGACAGCGTGATGCGCGAAATCGCCGCCTTCTCCAACGCCGATGGCGGCGCAATCCTGCTGGGCGTGACGAACGCCGGAGCGGTCACCGGCATTGAGTCGGAACTGCCCCGCGTCAACCATCAGGACGCGGACGGGCTGGAGCAGAAAATTCGGCAGTGCATGGAGCGCGACCTTAGCCCGCTGCCCGCCGGAATCGCCGTCCGCTTCGAGACCCTGCCGGAGGGAACGGTCGGGGTGATCGAGGTTCCGCCCGCGCTCGGCGTCACCTACTACCACAACGAGGTCTACCTGCGCGACGGCAACCGCAGCCTCCTGCTTACCGGCAAAAATCTGGTGGACTGGACGGTGCGGCGGCGCGGATAGGCGGGGCCGGACATGGCCTGGAACAGGAAACACCCGGTGGGGGGGCTATCTGCGGCGTTCCGCAATTCCGTGTAGATACTTTATGCGCCCAGACGGGTCGTTCTCGGCCCGGACACGCGGTCTTGCGTCTGACGTTCGGCTGCTGCGTGGCCCGGTATCGCTTTGCGCGAAGAACTACGAAAATCTGGGCGCGGCGTTTAACCGCGCCGTTCAATGATGCTTACGGGGTCGAGTGAGGCGAGGCGGAAGCCAATCGTAATCACCGCAAAAAGCGTAATGACCAGCGGCAGGGGCAGCGTGAACAGGTAAGCGGACGGGTCAACCGCGTTAATCAGCAGGCCGCGAGGCGTCAGGATAAAATAGCGGACGGCAGACAGCAGACCGACGGTCAGGACGACGCCCATTGCCCAGCCGAAAATGCACAGCAGAAACGTCTCCTCCACAGCGCGGCGCAGCAACTGACGGCGTGAATAGCCAATGGCCGATAGGGTTGCGATCTCCGGCAGTCTTTGCGTGTAGTAGATGTTCGCCAGCAGGCCGCAAACAAACGAAATCACCGCAACGATAATCGTCACGACCAGATTCAGAATCAGGTACAGATTGCTCAGGGCGCTTTGCGTCTCATGCGTCAGCACCGCGAACGTCCAGACCTGCGCCTTGCTTTTGTCGTTGGCGCGGTCAATCTCCGCGTCTAAAGCCCGCTGCCGCTCCGGCGTTTTCGCAAAGGACAGCCATCCCTGCCACGTATAGGGCGAATTGGCGTCCACGAACGATTTGGAGGTCAGGCCAAGCCACACATTGCCGCGCAGAATCCCGACCAGCCGGATTGGGACGGGCGCAAACGAGTCGTCGTTGTCCGGCCCGGAAATCACGTCCCCGATTTTCGCCCCGATGTTCTGCGCCACGTCGTCGGAGATCGCCGCTTCCGGCTCGCCCTCCGTCGGCATCCGGCCCGCCTTCAAGGTCACGCCGCATTTCTGCATGATTTCAATGCGGCCCGCCGGTTCCAGCCCGAAAATCGGGAAGACCATTTTACCGAACGTCGTCTTTAATTGCGTCTGGTAGGAGTGCGCCCCGTACAGGTGGCCCATGTCGGGCAGGCTGCGCCAGCGTTTGACCTGCGCGTCGTCCACCACAAAGGAATTGCGGGGCGTCATTCCGGTCAGGTAGCGGTTGTAGCCGTACAGGGTAAAGACGGTCAGGTTGATGGAGCGCACCAGACTGACCACGCTTGCGACGAGGACGACCGCGAGCATAATCACAAAGGCGGTCGGCAGGGTGCGGCCTCCATTGCGCCGAAAATAGAGCGCGGGACTTAAAGCAGGGTTCATACTCTTTTGATACGCGCAAATCCGCGCAACGGTTTGAAAAACGCGCAAGAAAATCACGCCGCCCATCCGGCGATATTTGCCTCGATATTTTCCTCCGCCATTTGAGCGATTTCGCCCACACGTTTCCATTGCCCGGTCTCCCGCCTTGCTTTCCCAATCAATCGAATCATGTCATCAAAAACGTTGCCAGCATAGGCCGAGTGGGGATTGCTGATAAATTCGCCTGCGCGTTGCATACATTCTTCTCATTCGTATCGAAAGGCAAGCAGCTCAGACAGCGAAGCAGAGGCCGCAGCGTCTCCTTTCTCTGCGTACATTCGCAGCAGAGGAATCGCTAAATCAACTTCGCCGCGCAGAGCGGATTCCCGCGCCTGTTTCAATGTGAAAACTCGTCGCGTCATCAGAGGCCTTTCCAAGCCCGGCGCTGGATAACAGACTAAATTCGCGGGGGATAATCTTCCTTCGCTTCGCGCAATGTCCGCGCTGTCGGCCCGTCACTGACCGTTTCCTGAGCGAGACAGACAGCCTTTGGATCGGAGAGCAGCACACGTCGATAGCGGATTGAATGTTCCCAGCGGTAGCCCCGACGGAACAGTAATTTCACTTTGCGCCACTGCGTAATATTGTGGCGGCGCGGCGGTTTGAAATCTTTCCCTGTATCGCTCATCATTTTGCCACAGTCCGGGCAAACAAAATCGTTCTTGCTTTTATCGAAGCGGCGGAGATAGGATGCTTTGTTGAACATTTTGAGGCAATCAAAGCAGACATAATGCAGGTTATAACTGTGGTAGCGAAATAATTATTTCTCAGAATTTAATCTTCCGTTTTTTTCTCGCTTCATCTCATGGCCCCATTCTTTGTGGCAAATCCCTCCGCGTTTCAGGCGGCGAAGACGGCCCCGCAGTTTGTTTCCAGCGCGGCGCGGAGGGTGGCGAGCGAAGCGCTCACTTCGCCGTCGGAAAGCGTCCGGTCGGGCGAGCGGAACGTCAGGGCGAGGGTGAAACTTTTCACGCCCTGCGGCAGCGGATCGCCGCGAAATACGTCCGTGAGTTTAACCGATTCTAGCAGCGGCGCGTCGGCGTTGGTTAAGGCCGCTTCCACTTCGGCGTACAAAACGGATTCCGGCAGGCGCGGCGCAAGGTCGCGGGAAATCGCCGGGAAGCGGGACAGCGGCGCAAACTTCGCGCTGTCCTTCGAGGCCGCGACATTTTTCTCCAGCGCGTCCAGCGCGATTTCGAAGGTGTAGGCCCGTTCGCGCAGGTCGTATTTTGCGGCGACGTTCGGGTGCAGTTCGCCCAACACGCCCGCCATTTCTCCCTTAAGCGAGAGCAGCGCGGCGCGTCCGGGGTGGAACTGCGGCAGATAAGCGGCCTGTTCTCCCGGCGGCGCAAAGTTCACGCCCGCCGCGCCCAGCCCCGAAAGCAGCGTTTCCACCACGCCCCGCATCGCGCTGAAGTCCGCCAGCGTCGTCTTGCCGTCCCGCTGCCAGTTCGCTTCCTGCAACGCCCCGGTCAGAAAGCCCGCAATCGCCAGATATTCCACCGGCTGCGTCTCTCCCTTGATCTCCTGATTTTGCCACACGCGCCCGATCTCAAACAGTCCCATCGCTTTCTGTCCGTGCGAGATGTTGCGCTGCGCCACGTCGAGCATGGAGGGAATGAGAGAGCGGCGCAGGCCCCCGACATCGGAGGAGAGCGCGTTGCGGACGGAGACGCGGCGTTCGGCGTCTGCGGGCGAATCGAAGAACGACGGCGCGGTCAGGCTGTGCGTAACGACCTCCTGCAAGCCGCACGACGCTAGAATCTGCCGCGCCTGCCGAATAAATTTGCCGTCCGCGCTGTCCCCGCCCTGCGTTGTTCCGCCAATCGGCAGCGTCTCCGGGATATTCTCATAGCCGTAAATCCGCCCGACCTCTTCGATTAAGTCCTCTTCAATCGTCAGGTCGGCGCGGCGCGGCGGAACGTGAACGGTCAGAACGTCCCCGTTCGCAGTATATTGCAGTCCCAGGCGGCGCAGGCAGTCAGCGGCGATTTCGGGCGTGATCGCCATGCCCAGCAGTTCCGCCGCCCGCGAAATGCGCAGCGTGATTTCGCGGTCTTTAATCCCTTGCGCCGGAACGTCAATCACGCCGGAAACGGCGGCGGGCTGCCCCATCTCCGCCAGCAGCTCGCAGGCGCGGTCTACCGCCAGTCGGCAGATCGCGGGATCAACCACGCGCTCAAACCGGTACGACGCCTCCGTCCGCAGTCCCAGATTCCGGGAGGCGCGGCGCACCGCCAGTCCGTCAAAGTGCGCCGATTCCAAAAGCAGCGTCGTCGTATTGTCGCTGACTTCCGAATCCAGTCCGCCCATGACGCCCGCCACGCCGACGGGCTTTTCCGCGTCCGCAATCACCAGCATCGCAGAATCCAGCGTCCGCGCCGCGCCGTCCAATGTTTCCAACTTTTCGCCGTCTGTCGCCCGCCGGACAATCAAACGCCCGCCCGCCAGTCCGTCAAAATCGTAAGCGTGGAGCGGCTGACCAAGTTCCAGCATAACATAGTTCGTCACGTCCACCACATTGTTGACCGCCCGCATCCCCGCCGCCTCTAATCGCGCCTGCATCCATTCAGGGGACGGGTCAATTTTCACGCCGCGAACCATCCGCGCCGCAAAACGCGGGCAAAGATCGGGCGCTTCCACCGTGACGCTCGTCAGCGAATCGATCTCGCCATTGTTTTCCGATTGCGGCGGCGCAGGCATCGTTAGCGGCAAATCGTACAGCGCCGCCACTTCCCGCGCCACGCCCACCAGCGACAGGCAGTCGCCCCGGTTCGGCGTGATATAGACATCTAAGACCGGCCCAATCGCCGACTCTTCAATGCCTTCGACTTCCAGCCCGCCCATCGTCAGCCGGACGCCGATCTCCTCCGCCGTCGCGTCCACCGCGACATACTGCTTCAGCCACTCTAACGGCACTCGCATTTTCATTCCTCAGAAAACAGAAAACAGAAAACAGAAAACAGAAGGGGGCTGTCAGAGTTTGCAAACTTTACTTCAACGTTGAAAGTTTGCAACACAGGCATTTTCTTCTGTTTTCTGTTTTCTGTTTTCTGTTTTCTCTCCTCTAAAACTGTTTAAGAAAGCGCAAATCGTTCTCTAGATACAGGCGTAAGTCGTTGACGCCCGTCTGAATCATGTGGACGCGCTCCACGCCGAGACCGAACGCGAAGCCGCTATACTTTTCGGTGTCAATGCCGTGCGCCCGCAGGATATTCGGGTGAATCAGTCCCGCGCCGCCGAGTTCCAGCCAGCGTCCGCGCCACGCGATAGAATAGTCCACGCCCGGTTCAACAAACGGGAAAAAGTCCGGTCGGAACCGCACGAGCGCTTCCGGGCCGAACATAGAACGCGCAAACGAGCCAAGCGTTCCTTTGAGGTCGGACATCGAGATTTTTTCGTCCACCATGAAAACGTCCACCTGATGAAACGTGTGGTGGTGCGTGGCGTCAATCGCCTCGTAGCGGAAGCAGCGGCCTATGGTTGCAATACGGAAGGGCGGGCGGCGCTCCGCCATGATGCGCCCCTGCAAAGCGGTCGTCTGCGTCCGCAGCAGTTGGGTGTCCGTGACAAAAAACGAATTTTGTTCGTCCATTGCCGGGTGGTCTTCGGGGTAGTTCAGCGCGTCGAAATTGTACTTATAATCTTCCAGTTCCGGCCCATCCGCAAACTCAAAGCCCATGCCGCTCAACACGTCTTTGATGCGGTCTGCCGTTTGCGTCAGCGGGTGCAGTCCGCCGCGCCGGATCGGGCGACCGGGCAGGGTCACGTCCAGAACTTCGCTTTGCAGGCGGGCGTTAAGTTCCGCCGACTCCAGCGTTTCCCGCCGCGTTTTGATTCGCGACTCCAGCGTTTCCCGCGCCTCATTGAGTTTCGCGCCGAACGCGGGGCGGTCTTCTTTCGCCAGCGTTCCGATCAGGCGGCTCAGTTCGTTCAGCCCTTTGTTGCGTCCCAGAAAGCGCGTTTCCGCCGCGTTCAAGTCCGCCACGCTGCCAGCGGCCTCAATCTCCGCCTGCGCTTCCGCCACATTCTGTTCAATCTGCGCGATTGCGTCCGCCACGTTCGTTTTCCTCCCGGCCCATAAATCCTGCGTCGCCCCATCCCATTCCGCATTAAGGAGATTCACTTCCGTGATGCGGAATAGTTGAGTCACTAAAACGCCCTGCTCCCCGCCCCTCCAACGAAAAATCGGAAGAAGCCGGAAACAGGACGGGGGTTCAATGAGGAACGATGAATGATGAATGATGAATCAATACAACGATTGGCACACGCGGTTGCGCTTAGTCACCCAGGCCCTAGATTCATCATTCCCCATTTATCCTTCCTCATTTTTTCTGTGGCTCTCCCGCAGGTTACGCGCCCACCGCTTGCGCGATGAGCTGCTTAAACGTGTCGGGGTCGCTGACCGCCATCTCCGCCATGACCTTGCGGTCGAGCGAGATACCCGCCTTCGTCATGCCTTCGATGAAGCGGCAATACTGCACGCCCTGCTCACGGCAGGCGGCGCTGATTCGGACAATCCACAGGCGGCGGAACTCGCGCTTTTTGGCGCGGCGATCCCGGTAGGCGTAATTGCCCGACTTCATGAACTGCTCATTGGCGGTCTTAAACAGACTGCGCTTGCCGCCGAAATTGCCTTTCGCGGTTTCAAGCACTTTTTTATGACGTTTATGGGTCATCATACCACGTTTAACGCGGGGCATAACAGGAACTCCTTTCAGGTAGGGTGTCGGGGTTCGGGTGTCGAAAAACACGCGCATCGTGATAGCCTGTATCAACTATCAAGACGCGGACGTATTGTCCGCCACCCGAACCCCGACACCCGACACCCTGTTCAATCTTCGTTGCAGCGCGAATCCCAGTAGGACGAGCGCGAACGGGTCGGTCATAAACCGGATGCGATTATTTTCCGTCGCGTTGAAGGTGTTTCCCACCAGCGCGACATAGAGAATACTGAGCGCCAGATAAAGCAGCAAAACGCGCTGCGATTCATCCAGCGAAAGTTGATGATTGCGGGCGGCGCGAAGGGCGTAGATCACGACCAAAGGCAGGCCAATCAAAAGGAACAGGCACACGCCGCGATGCGGGACGCGCCCGTAGAACAGATGGTCATACACCGTGTTTTCGACGCGCAGCAGCGGATTTTTCCCAATCTCTTCGTAAAAGGCAAGGTAATCGCTGCTCGAACAGAGATAAAGAATCCAACCCCTTGCGCCGCCTGAAATCAGCGCGTGGCGGTCGTGGGTCAGGACGTAGCGGGTGTCTTTACCATATTGCCGGGAAATTTCGATATAACCATAATGGTTATAATTGACGTGACCGGAAGATTTCGTTTCCTGCGCCAGCGCCGGAATGTCCGCGAACTGTGCGGGAACGGCGCGGTATTCCGCCGGATAGTCTATTAGCGGCGAAAACGTTCCGATCAGCGCGACGGGCGAGAGTTTGCCCTGAGCAGTCCATTGCTGCCGTTCGACAAGCGGCGCGGCGTCCACGCGGTTAATCGCCGTGTTCATGCCGAGCCACGAACTTGCGGTAAACTCTCCAAAAACAATCTCGTTCTTGACGTAGATGGCGAGGATCAGCAGAAGCGGCGCGGCGGCGGTCAGCGCGATTTTTTGCCATTGGTTCCGCCGCAGGCCCATCAAAATCCCAATCACCAGCGCGAAGTACAGCAGGTGAAACGCGCTTTGCGTTCCGCACAGCCCGAACATCGCGGCGAAAATTCCGGCAAGCCAGCCCGTTTTTTCCGTTTCCCAGAACCGTATCAGCATCCACGCGGACAGCAGCAGCAGGAACGCCAGCGGCAGGGTATAGAAAAGCCACTGCTCATACAGAATAGCGGACGGGCTGCATACATACCACACGCATAAAGCAAACGCCAGCAAACGGGAAACGCCAAGCCGCCGCATCAGCCCGAAGACCAGCAGAAAAACGCCCAGTCCAATCAGCGTAAAAACCGCCTGAAAGACCGCCGCGTAACTTTCCGGCGCGATTTTCAGCGCGATTCCCAGAAACAGATTGAATAAGGGCGGCTGACTATGCTGATAGAATACGCTGCGGAGCAAATCATGCTTTAGCAGCTCCACGTCAAGGAACTGCCAGCCTTCGGTCAGGAGACGCATATCGAAACGTATGCCGGACGCAAAAAAGGCGCAACGCGATAGAAAGAAAACGGTCAGCAGATACCCAATGATTCGCCCTCTGGAAGCGGCGTCAAAATGCGCGGCGAACGAGCGTAGCATGGGGTTTCCTGCGCGTTTCCTATTCCGTCGGGGCTTCGGTCACTTTTGCCGCTTTCGGCGGCTGCGGGCCTTTGGTGCTGAACCCGGCGCCCAGCATCCGCGTGACGCGCTTGCGGTCGCCCGGATAAAGGATGCCGTCGTTAGACAGGGTGCGTCGGCGTCCGCTGTCTTTCTTACGCATCAGGTGGTTTTTGCCCGTTTTGTTTCGCAGCACTTTGCCCGTCGAAGAAACCTTAAAGCGTTTCACGGCGGTTTTGTTGCTCTTGATTCGATTTTTCATCAGATACCCTGTCAGGGTGTCGGGGGTCGGGTGTCGGGTGTCGGGAATAAAAAGGGTGTCGGGTGTCGGGTGTCGAAAGTAGTAAATTTTCTGTTCCCTGTTCCCTGTTCCCTGTTTGTCCGACACCCGACACCCGACACCCGACACCCGATTTTACGTTGCTTTCGGCGCGAGAATGACCGTAAGCATCTTGCCTTCAAGGGACGGCGGCTTTTCAACCACCGCTTTATCCCCCACACATTCAATCATCTTGTCGAGCAGGCGGCGTCCCAGTTCCGGGTGCGTGATCTCACGCGCCTTGAACTGCACGGTGACTTTCACTTTGTCGCCATCTTCCAGGAAACTCAGGGTATGGCGGACGCGCACCTGAAAATCGTGTTCGGCAGTGACGGGGCGCATCTTGATGCCCTTAAGTTCCTGCTGCCGCTGTTTTTTCTGCTGTTCGCGGTCGCGTTTGCCCTGCTCGTACTTATACTTGCCGTAATCCATGATTTTGCAGACGGGCGGCTGGGCGGTAGGCGCGACCTCAATGAGATCGAGCCCTTTTTCCTGCGCCATCGCCAGTGCGTCGCGGGCGTTCATCACGCCCAGGGCCTGATTTTCGTCGTCAATCAGGCGCACTTCGCGCACCCGCGTTGCCGCAGGGCCGCGCAAAATCTGTTCGTTCACTCGAAGATCTTTGTTGATAGTTTCTCTCTCCACCCGCAGCATGGCGCGAGTGACCTTCCGCCGACTCGATCAGCGCCATAAAAACATCCGAAATTCCACTGAATTGCGTCCCATTATACACCGAATCTTCGCCGTCTGTCAATGGAGGTTGCAAAAAAGCCGAAACACAGGGCTTTGTTTTTCTCATTCGGAAGCGTCACCGCGTCCGCTGTCTGCGCGGTCAACGCCTCGCAGGGTGTGATATAAGTCACACTTCCCCGCGATTCCGCATAAATTCTCGTTTTTCCTCCGTTTCGGACACGCTTTCGGCAACACCTCCGCGCTATACTGACCCATAGCCGCAAAGCAAAAGGGTTTTTACCCCCGGCGGCGTCCCGGACAGCGGCAAGTTTGCGCGGAATAACACGCAATCGCGACTTACCGCGACTTAGCATCGCCGCCGCCTTGTTTGCTTAACTGTTTAGACCAGAATTGTTTCTCAAGAAAGGAGCCTGTCTCATGTTACGCGCCACACTACGCTTCAAAGCGACCGCCGCCGCGCTCTGCGCCGCGCTTACCATTGCGGCCTCAAGCGCCGCTTCCGCCGACTCGCGCTTTACGTTCACGGGCGACTTCGATAGCGTCTCTAACGACGCCTACGCCTTCGACGGCGCGGACACGACGAACCTGCCCGGTCTTTTCGACGGGCTGCGGGGCGGGTCGTTCCGCGCCACCTACACCGTTCCTACCCTGATTGCGCCGACGAATCCCGCGTTCAACTTCGCCAGTTACACTTTCGGCGCTCCCTACGGCCTGACCTACACGCTCTACGACGCAACGGGCGCGGCGGTGATGACCGGGGCGGGCGATCCGCGCTACAACAGGGCGTTCGTCTACAACAATGCGCCGACGACGGACATCAATAATACCCTACTGGGCTATTTCGACGGCGTGGAATTGACGGGCTACGCGGGCCAACTCTCCGGGCTGCAAACTCCCGCCCCGCTCTACGGAACGCCGGACGTGTTTACCGGCAGCGCGGCGCTGCGGTTCACCCATTTTACCGACTTGCCGGATATTCCCGCCGACGTTTCCGACCTGAACCTGCCGCTCGACACCGCCGCCTACCTCGGATTTCCCGGCAAGCGGTTCAGCGTCGGCGCGTTCTGGGGTAGCGGCGACTACAACGATCAGTCCAATGCGTTTCAGTACATCGACTCGACCGTTTTCTTCGCGGTGCGCGGCGTTTCCATCACGGCGGTCGTCCCGGAACCCGGCAGTCCCGCGCTGCTGCTCGGCCTCGGCGGGAGCGGGGCCGCTCTTATCCTGCGCCGCCGCCGCCACCGCCGCTAAACCTTCTCGCATCGCAGAATATCCGCCGTTACAGAAAGGAATCACACTATGAACCGAATCCAATCCACGAAAAGAATCAAGGCCATGAGACAAATCAAGGCCATAAAACATCTCGCCGCGCTGCTCGGAGTTCTTCTCGCCCTGTCCGCGCCCGCTTTCGCGCAGGTCGCCCCCGCCCCGCCCCTGATGAACTTTCAGGGACGCCTGACAAAGGCCAACGGAACACCCGTTCCCGATGGGACGTACTCCGTCACCTTTTCGCTCTACGACGCGCTCACCGGCGGCAGCCTTGTGTGGACGGAAACAGACAGCGTCACGGCGCGTAACGGCGCGTTCGCCGCACTGCTTGGCAGCGCCACGCCGCTCTCCAGCGCCACCTTTGCCGGGAACGTCTGGCTGCAAATCGCGGTGGGAACCGCGCCGCCCCTTGCCCCGCGCCAGCAGATTGTTACGGTTGCCAGCGCGTTCAAGGCCAACAGCGTCCGGGACGGCGGCGTCACGACGGGCAGCCTCGCGGACGGGGCCGTGACCTTCGTTAAAATCGCGGACGGCGCGGTAACAACTTCTAAAATTGCCAGCGGCGCGGTCGGCCTCGGTCAACTTAGCGCGGGGCTGCAATCCACCGTCTCCAAATTCTCCGCGCCCTTCGGCCCCACGCTCGTCGGCAGCGTGGCGACGACCGCCCCCGTCTCCATCGCGACGGAAGGCAACTACGCCTATGTCCTGAGTGGCAGCGCCCTGCAAATCTTCGATATTCGCGTTCCGCAAACCCCCGTACTCACGGGCAGTGTGGCGCTTCCGGCGGGGCAAGGCTATCTCGCCGTGCAGAACGGCTACGTCTACACCGTCAATCCCAACGGCGGCAGTTACGCTTTGCAGATTGTCAACGCCACCAACCCGGCTGTCCCGACGCTTGCCGGCTCCATCGCCGCCACGCGGCAACTCGTGCAGGTCGCGGTCTCCGGCAACTACGCCTACGTCACCGGCGGCGGCGGCAGACTGACGATCTACGACATCTCAAACGCCGCCGTCCCCGCCCTCGTCAGCGATACGAAGACAGCGGCAACCCTCTCCTATGCCGTCGCGGTGCAGGGCAACCGCGCCTATATCACCAACAGCACTGCCGCCCTCACCAATCTTGCCATCTACGACGTTTCCAATCCCGCCGCGCCCGCGCTGCTCGGCAGTGTCCCGACCAACAGTGGATCGCGCTCCGTTGCAGTCGCCGGGAACTACGCCTACGTCGTGGCCTACTCCGGCAATACCGTCCAGGCGGTTGACATCAGCAACGCCGCCGTGCCGACTATCGCGGGTTCCGCCGCCGTGCAAAGCCCCTACCATATCGCAATCAGCGGCGGCTACGCCTACGTCACCAGTTTCAACACTGCGTCGAACATCAATACGCTGACAATCTTGAATCTCGCCGCCCCCGCCGCGCCGACCGTCGCCACAACGCTCACGACGGGCGCTTCCCCCTACGCCTCCGCGATTTCGGGCGGCAATGCCTACGTGATTTGCAACGCCGCCAACCTGATTCAAGTCTACGATACGACCGGCCTGACCATTCGTGGCAATGCTACCGCGCTCAACAACTTCAGCGTCCTCGGCAACTTAAGCGTTTCGGGGCAGGCCAACTTCGGCCCCCTCCTCTCCGACCGTTACATTCAGTTACTGGGGTCAAATCCGGGCATCGCGGCGGTCTACGCCAACAACAAGAGCGGATATGCCCTCTTTGGACGGTCTACCGACAGCATCGGTATCTATGGCTCCAGCACAAACTACTTTGCCATCACCGGAGAGAGCGTTTTCAACGACGCGGGACACTTTTACAGCAGCACCGGCAACGGGATATGGGCGCACAGCGACACGACCTGGGCGGGCTACTTCGACGGCCCCATCCGCTGCGCAGGCTTCACCAACGCTTCCGACGCCCGACTCAAGACCGACATCAAAGACCTGGAAGACCCGCTCGATTCGCTGCGGGAACTGCGCGGAGTCTCGTTCCTCTACCGCAAAGACGGCCTCGGAAGAAACCCGATGCTCGGCGGCAAGCAGCTCGGATTTATCGCGCAGGAGGTCGAAACGGTCTTTCCCGAACTTGTCTCAACCGATAAGGACGGCTACAAAAGCGTGAACTACATCGGCGTCGTTCCCGTGCTTGTGGAGGCCGTCAAAACGCAGCAAAAGCAGATGGACGCGCTGAAAGCGAAAATCACCGCGCTGGAAACGCAGAACGCGGAGATGATCGCCCTCAAAAAGCAGATGACCGCGCTTGCCGCCGCTCTGCTGAAATTGCAGGATAGCGCCGCCGGAAGCCGCAAATAAGTTTTATTTACCGCCGACTGAAGAGACACAGCGGCATTTTGCAAGGAGACACTTACCATGAAATCCATGAAACGACTAGCCTCTTTGACGGGCCTGCTTCTGGCCCTGTCTGCGCCCGCCCTCAACGCGCAGGTGTCGCCCGTCCCCGCCCTGATGAACTTTCAGGGCAGGCTGGCGAAGCCCGACGGCACGCCCCTGTCCGACGGAGCCTACACCCTCACCCTCAGCCTCTACGACGATGCCGCCGCCGGTACGGTGGTCTGGACAGAGGTCGAGACCGTGAACACGCACAACGGACTTTTCGCCGCCACACTTGGCAGCGTCACCGCCCTCAACGCCGCCGTGTTCAGCGGCCCGGTCTGGCTGGAAATTCAGGTCGGGATGGACGCTCCGCTCGCCCCGCGCCAGCAATTAGTGACGGTCGCTCATGCGTTCAAGGCGGACGTGGCTCTCTCCGTGCCGCCCGCCAGCATCACGGACGACAACATCGTCAGCGTGGACTTTAGCAAAATCACGAACTTCCCCGCCGGAACCGGCGGCGGCTGGAACCTGACGGGCAACGCGGCGCTCGACCCGGCAGTCAACTTCCTCGGAAGCACGGACTTGCAGCCGCTGATTTTCAAGGTCAAAGGCAAACGCGCCATGCGCTACGACTACGCGCAGAATACCTACACGTCGGGGACTTACGCAGGCGTTACCTTCCGAAGCGTCAACACGCTGGGCGGCAGCGAACTCAACACGATTACCGGCGGGGTGGTCGGCGCGACGATTGCGGGCGGCGGGCGGGAGAATGTCGCCACCGCGCTGCTGCCCAACTTCCTGCCCAACACGATTTCGGCGGACAACGGCGCGATTGGCGGCGGCTACAACAACAAAATTACCGGCTACGATTCCACCATCTCCGGCGGCGTCAACAACACCGTCACCGGGGCCGGTTCCGCCATTCCGGGCGGGTCGGGCAACACCATCGCCGGGAACTACGCCTTTGCGGGCGGAACCAACGCGGCGGCAAACCACACGGGCGCGTTCGTGTGGGCCGACAACCAGAGCGGCGTTTTCTCCTCCGCGTTAGCCAACTCCTTCAACATTCGGGCGGCGGGCGGCATCGTGTTTGACGGCGGCGCCGATCCGATTATGTACTTCTCCTCCACCTCCGGCGACAAGAACCGCTTCCTCAACCTGATTGCAAGCCCGCAGACCGCCGTCGCCGTCGGCCTGAAGGCGGGCGGCATACTCGTCTCCGACAACTACGGCTACGCGAACGTGGCCCGAAACAATCTCGTCGTAAAGGGCAGCGTTGGCATCGGCACGGCAAATCCCGCGTACAAATTAGACGTAAATGGCGGCGTGTCCGCGCACTTCGTGAACATCGTTGGGGGCAGCGACGTGGCGGAACCGTATGAAGTGGCTCCCGTCAGCGGCGTCAAGCCTATTCCCGGCATGGTCGTCGTGATGAACGAGGCGCGTACCGGGCAAATGAAGGTGGCGACACAGGCCTACGATGGCACGGTGGGCGGCATCATCAGCGGCGCGAACGGCATCAATCCCGGCATTACGCTGCGGCAGGAGGGAACCGTCGCGGACGGCAGTATGCCCGTCGCCAGCGTGGGCCGCGTGTGGTGCTGGTGCGACGCGGACGCCAACGGCCCAATCAAATTAGGCAGTCTGCTGACGACCTCGGACACACCCGGATACGCCATGCGCGTTACGGACTTTGGACGCGCTAACGGGGCCACGATTGGCAAGGCCATGTCCACGCTCGCAAGCGGCAAAGGACTTGTCCTTGTCCTCGTCTCGCTCAAATAAATACCTGCTATTTCCGGTGCAGAATCGCTGCGCTGAAGAGAGGAGTCATTATGTCCCGCCGAATTTTACTTTCCTGCGCCCTGCTGGCGCTGCTGGCCCTGAGCCTCGGTGCGCCCTGCGTTTCCGCGCAGAACGTCCGGCCCGTGCCGCAAGATAAACTGCTGTTCACTACGCCGCAGAAGACCGTCACCGCCCTGCGAGCGGCCCGCGCCGCCTGCAAGAACTGCGCCGCCGATCCGCCGATGGACGCCACGCTGCAACTCAAGGCCCCGCCGAAAGTCGGGCAGCCCGTCACGCTGCTGCTCTCCGTTCTGCCGCTGCAAAATCTGGACAACGGAACAACCGAATGGGACGCCGACGCCACCGTCACGCTGGTCAATGCCCCGCAAAAGCGGGCCATTGCGCCGCTGACGAAAAACAGCCTCGTCACGTTTCCGCTGACCGTTTCGTTTCCCGGCCCCGGCCTCTACCGCGTCACGGCCCGCGCCACCGGACACGGGCCGGGATTCACCGCAGGCCGCGAAATCTCCCTGTATTTTCAGGTCACGGCGAAAACGATCACCGTCCTGCCGATGCGCCCCTGGAAAACGCAGGAACTGAAAGCCGTCCATCCGGCGGCGGGCGCGGTATTCGCCCGCCCGAACCCGGCCCTGCGCGGCGCGGCCCCGACCGACCACCCGCCCGCAAAACTCGGCGACGGCCCGCGCCCGCTCGTCGGAACGACGCGCCTGACCGGACGCTTTTACTATATGCACCACGACGGCGCGCTGCACTTTGCGTGGAACTCCATTGCCCGGATTTTTCGCTCCGGCTCCATCGTGACCGATGCGATTATCAACGCCGATGGGACGTGGGACAGCGGCGCTTTCACCAATAGCGGGCCGGTCAATGTCCAGTTCCTGCCGCTCAACAGCCGCGTGGAAGTGCAGAACGGTGGGGGCGGGGCCGTCATCGTCAATGGGCCGAACCCCGGCAATGTCAGCGACGGGACGCACCCGCAGGGCGACTGGTTCATTGACGACACCGGGCCGGGGGCCTACTCCGATAACGGCTACGAATCAGCCTTCGAAATCTGCGAGACTGGCACGACGGAGTGGCTTCATTATAACGCGCTGGGCTATGATATATCGAAGGTGATTTATCGCTGGGATAAAGGGAATACGGACGGCGGCTACTACACGCCCTCCACGCAGGTCATCCGCCTGCGGGACGGCGACCAGTACGATCCTTCGGTCATTCTGCACGAGTACGGGCATCACGTTATGAACATCGTGAAGGGCGGTATGCCGCCCAGTTCCGGCGGAGCGCATTTTTGGTTCCAATCCTACACCGGCGGGCTGGCATGGAGCGAGGGCTGGGCGACATACAGCGGACAGTCCACACTCAATAGCACGATTTACAACGACTCTCCGGGCGCGGGGCAGTCGGGCAGCCTGAATGTGGACATCGAAAACACGACCGGTAACTTTCCCAATTCGGCGCAGGGCAGCACAACGGAATCCTCCGTTCTGTCCTGCCTGTGGGATATGTACGACAACCTACCCGGTGACGCGCAGATTCACGACTATATCGGAGTCGGCCTCGCCAACGTGTTCGACACCTTCCGCAACGGCGGGACATTCAATAACGTCCGCGATTTTCTGATTGCCTACACCAATCGTAACCCGACGCTTTACGGTCAAGTCAAGTGGTGGTGCAGCGACCATAACATTACGCTTTACGGCGATTCCCCCTCCGATTTCTATGTGGACAGGACTTACGGGGGAGTGGAGCGCGGCACACCTTCGCAGCCTTACCGCAGCGTCCTTAACGCCGTCAGCGCCGCTAACACCGGCACCAAGACGAATATCTGGATTCGCGGCTTCAACTACGCCGACCTGTTCTTCACGAACAAGCCTGTCCTGCTGCTGCTCTGGGGCGGCGGCATAGTCCATCTCGGTTCGCCGTAACCCCGGTTCGCCGTAACCCCTGTTCCGCCCCGTCCTGTGGAACAACCCCCGCCCAATTCAGGAAGAATGGGCGGGGATTTTTTCGTTTCGGTTGTTCGGGTGTTCATGTGGTCAGGTTGCGCTGCCGCGCAGGAGAGCGGTCGGTGTGGCGCGTTTCACAATCGCTGTGTCTATTGTGTCACAGATTGCAAAAATAGCGCAAATACGCGCTAAAATGGCGCAGTTCTTGCAATATACTGGATTGTGAGACGCGATACGTTTGCGATAGGAAAAATCGCAGCGTTCGTCCCGCTTCCGCCCGACGCGAAGCGCAGAAAGGAATCACCCGATGAAACCCACGATGAAAAGAACCCTGTCCCTGACCGGCCTGTTTACGGCCCTGTCCCTGACCGGCCTGTTTACGGCCCTGGACCTGCCCGCCTTTGCGCAGGTCTCGCCCGCCCCGCCGCTGATGAATTTTCAGGGACGCCTCGCCAAACCGGACGGAACGCCCGTTCCTGATGGCAGCCATACCGTGAAATTCTCACTCTACAATGCCGTCACGGGCGGAACGCTGCTGTGGACGGAGACCGATACTGTGACCGTCCGCAACGGGGCATTCGCCACTCTGCTCGGCAACGGCGCGGCTTTGACCGACGCCACTTTTGCCGGCAATGTCTGGCTGCAACTTACGGTGGACGGCGGCGCGGCCCTGGCCCCGCGTCAGCAAATCCTGACAAGCGCCTATGCGTTCAAGGCCAACACCGTCCCCGATGGCAGCATCACCAACGTCAAAATCGCGGCGGGGACGATTACCGCAGACAAAATAGCGGGCGGCACGGCCCTGACGCTGCCCTTCGCCGCAACGGTCAATACCGCCTCCACGCCGTTCAGCATCACCAATACCGGGGCTGGCCCTTCCGGGGCCTACTTCAAAACGGGCGGGACAAACGGCCTGTATGCCGAGACCACTTACACGAGCGGCAACGGCCTCGTGGGAGTGGCAAACGCCGGAACGGGCGCATGGGGCGTGGAGGGGCTTGCTATGCTGGGCATTGGCGGCTATTTCAAGGGGGGCATCTACGGGGCCTACGGCACAAGCATTGACGGCATTGGAGTGGAAGGATATAGCGCGTCAAACAACGGCGTGGTCGGCGTCAGCAACGGCGCGGGCGGGTTCGCGGGCGTTTCCGGCACAGACAACAATGCCAGCGGCACGGGCGTTGCGGGCTACTCCACCGGCAGCACGGGGGTTTACGGCGCGGGCGCGAAATACGGCGGCTACTTCTTTAGTTCTACCGCCAATGGCGTATACGGCGCGAATGGCGCGGGCAGCGGGCTGGCTTCCCTGTTTGGCTACGGCTATGGCGTTCGGGGCGATTCAGACAACGGGCATGGCGTCGTCGGAACGAGCGGCACGGGCTTCGGCGTAATCGCTTCGGCCAATAACGGCTATGGCCTGTACGCCAGCAGCGTCAGCGGGACAGCCGTATACGTTCAGGGAACGTCCGTTCTCAATGGCGACACGACGATCTACGGCGCGACGACGATCAATGGAATCGCGACAGCGCACAAGGTGCAGATTGTCGGCGGCAGCGACGTGGCGGAGCCGTACAACATCCGGCAGTCCGGCGGCACGGCCCCGATAGCGGGGATGGTCGTGGCGATTGACCCGCAGCGCATCGGGCAGATGCGCGTGGCGAGCCGGGCGTATGACCGAACGGTGAGCGGAATTATCAGCGGGGCGAACGGCGTGGAACCGGGCATCACCCTGACGCAAAAAGGCACGGTCGCGGACGGCAGCCTGCCGGTGGCGAGCATGGGCCGCGTGTGGGCGTGGTGCGACGCGGACGCGAACGGCCCGATTGCGGCGGGCGATCTGCTCACCACCTCGGCGACTCCCGGTCATGCGATGCGGGCCAAAAGCGGCAAGCGGGCGTCCGGGGCGATTCTGGGCAAAGCGATGTCGCCGCTGGCAAAAGGGCGCGGCCTCGTCCTCGTGCTGGTGACGCTGCAATAGTCCGCGCCCTATCCCAAGCCCTCTGAGTACGGGCGCAACGCGCAACCCCGTGTCCCGTCATCGGGCCGCGCAGACCGGGCGGCGTGTTCGGGCCGCGCAGACCGGGCGGCGTGTTCGGGCCGCGCAGACCGGGCGGCGTGTTCGGGCCGCGCAGACCGGGCGGCGTGTTCGGGCCGCGAATGGAACGGCGCACAAATTTCGTCCATCGCGCCGTGCAGACCGGGCCGTGAACGACCCGTCTGGGAGGCGTTCCGCCGACCGTCCTGCGGACGGGACAGACCGGCTATCTACTGTTTACTCTCTGAAAGGAGATTGTATGTATCCTTTATTCTTCTCGCGCCGCGCCGCGTGCGCCGCGCTGCTGGCGCTGGCGGCGAGTGGCCTCGCCAGAGCGCGGAGCGACGCGCAAACGCTGCCAACGTCCGAACCGCGCCTGACCCTGCGCGGAAACCTCTCGCCGCTGGCGCGGCAGGCCGCTGCCGTCAGCCGCGTCAACGCCGCCGAAATCACGCGCTTTTCGTTCGCGCTGCCCCCGCGCAACGCCGCGCAGCGGGACGCGCTAATCAAAAGCCTGTACACTTTCGGCGATCCGCAGTTTCACCACTTTTTGACGCCGGAACAGTTCGCCGCGCAGTTTGGCCCGACGCAGGCCGATTACGACGCCGTGATCGCCTACGCGAAAGCGCAGGGATTTACCATTGAGGCCGCGTATGCCAACCGCGCCCTGCTGACCGTGACCGCGCCCGCCGCGCGGGTCGAAAAAGCGTTTTCCCTCCGCCTGATGAACTATCAGGCGGCGGACAAACGCGCCTTCCAAGCCCCGGACGCCGAACCGACGCTGCCCGCCTCCGTCGCGCAGATCATCTCCGGCATTATCGGGCTGGACAACGCCAACGCGCCGCAGCCGCTCGTCCGAATCGGGCCGCCGCCCGCGCCGCCGCAGAACGGCAACCCGAAAGCCAGCGCCCTGCCCGCAGGCATCGGAACGGCCCCCGGCGGCGGCCTGTCCCCCGCCGACATCAAGTCCGCGTACAATCTCAACAGCGTATCGGAAACGGGTTCCGGGCAGACTCTGGGTCTGGTGGAGTTCGACGGCTACAAGGCGTCGGACGTGACCGCTTACGAAAACCAGTTTGGCCTGCCCCATGTCCCGCTGCAAAACGTGCTGATTGACGGCGCGACAGGAAACCCGACCGCCCCTACGATGCAAAAGCCGACGCCGAGCGGCCCCTTGGAGGTCACGCTCGATATTGACCTGATGGCGGCCCTCGCGCCCAATGCCAGCAAAATTATTGTCTACGAAGGCGGCAGCTTCACCACGCTGTTCAACCGCATCGCTTCGGACAACCTCGCCAGACAAATCAGCGTGTCCTGGTCGTCCTACGGCGCGGACAGCGATCAATCAAGCAGCGTGCTGAACAGCGAAAATTCGGCGCTGGCGCAGATGGCGACGCAGGGGCAGTCCGTCTACATCGCGTCCGGCGACGAGGGCGATCATGTGCTGACGAGCAGCAGCGGAAGCACAAAATTCGGCGTTTTCGATCCCGCCTCGCAGCCCTACGCCGTCGCAGTCGGCGGGACAAGTCTGACGACGAAAAGCGCGGGCGGCGCGTTCCAGTCCGAAACCACCTGGGCGGGCAGCGGCGGCGGCGTCAGCGGTTACTGGGGCCTTCCGGCCTATCAGTCAGCGGTCGTGTCGGCGGGTTCCGGCGGCTCCGCCTCGTACCGCAATCTGCCCGATGTCTCGCTGGACGCCGACCCGTCCACCGGCTACTCGATCTACTATACTAACGTGTATAGCGGCGGCGGATGGTTTGGCGGAGTTGGCGGAACCAGCTGCGCGGCCCCGCTCTGGGCGGCCTTCACCGCAATCGTCAACCAGCGCCGCGCCGCAAGCGGGCTGGGAACGGTGGGTTTCCCGAACCCGCTGTTTTATAAGATCGGGCATACGCCCGTCTATACCAGCGATTTCCACGATGTCACGACCGGCAGCAACGGAATTTTCTCTGCGGTTCGGGGCTACGACAACGCGACGGGGTGGGGTTCTTTCAATGGCGGCGCGTTGTTCTACGATATGCTGGTCAACGGCTATGCCTACTACGTGGACGGCGGCTATAACGGCTTCTTTCAGTTCGGGACGCGGACGTTTCCCTATCATACCGTCGCGCAGGCGGTCAACGCGGCCCCGGCAAGCGGAGGAGTCACGCTGATCTACATTCGCGGTCACAACTACCCGGAAAATATCCCCCTCGGCAAGCCCGCCCTGCTCATCAACGACGGCGGCGGCAGCGTCCTGATTGGCAACTGAGGAGTGAGGAAGAATTTTCACCACAGAGAACCTAGAGGGACACAGAGGGACACGGAGAAATACAAAGAAGAAATAGACAGGATGAACGGGATTCTCAGGATTTTTTGGATTCAATCCAGTTCATCCTGTCTACCCTGAAATCCCGTCTGAAAATCTCCTTCCTCTCTGTGTCCTTCTCTGTCCCTCTGTGTCCTTCGTGGTGAAAATTCTTCTCCATTATTCAAGATTCCAGTTTCGGACTCGTTCAATCAGCGTGTAGTCAGTCAGGTCGAGCTGAACCGGGGTGACGGAGATTTGGTTGTTGAGAACGGCGTGGACATCGGAGCCGGGGTCTTGCGGGTCGTCGCGAAGCCTGCCCGCCTGCCAGTAGTAGGGCCTGCCGTTCGGGTCGTTTCGCGTGATAATGCGGTCTACATATTCGCGGCGTCCCTGATGGGTGATGGCGTGTCCGCGCACCTGATCGGCGGAGACGGGCGGAGCGTTGACATTGAGAAACGTATGCGGCGGCAGCGGCTCTTTGAGCAGACGCGCCGCGAGTCGGGCGGCAAATTCGGCGGCGGGCGCAAAATCTATCTGTTCGGCGGGGATATCCACCGCCGCGACGGACACGGCTATCGCAGAAAGGTTCAGCACCGCGCCTTCGAACGCGGCGGCGACCGTGCCGCTGTACGTTAAGTCCCAGCCGAGATTTGGCCCCGCGTTGATGCCGGAGACGACCAGATCGCAGCGGCCCTCCATAATAATCTCAAGGCCAAGCGTCACGCAGTCAGTGGGCGTCCCGTTGGTGGCCCAGATTTCCGCGCCATCGGGCAGGCGGGAGGCGTGGATTCGCAGGGGCTTATGCAGGGTAATGGCGTGTCCCGCCGCGCTGCGCTGCCGTTCGGGGGCCACAAGGAACACTTCGCCGAGGGAGAGCAGCGCCGTCCGCATCGCGTGGATTCCGGGCGCGTGAACGCCATCGTCATTGGTCAAAAGGATTCGCATTGCGCGTCTGTTTGCCGCCTTTCCGCAAGAAACGCGCCACTGCGCGTCCCTTTCTCTTGATTTATTTTGGCACAAATTCCGCCTGAAACCATCCCGGCGCGGAACACCCCGCAAATTCGCTCTCCTCCCCGGACTGCAAAGGACAAAATTTTTGTGTCTGTGGTATCCTGTTAGCAGAGATTTGGAGATAACATTTCCGTAAACGAGCGGGAGGGGTTCAGAATTGACCACGCGCATTGCGATTATCGGGGCGGGAAGCTGGGGGACGGCCCTCGCCATTCTGCTGGGCGCTTCGGAGGGGGCGGAGGCGCGGCTGTGGGCCAGAGACGCGGAATTAGTCCGCGCCTTACAGACCACGCGACAAAACGCCCGCTACCTTCCCGGCATAGACTTGCCGCCGCGCGTCTTGCCGACGACCGACCTTGCCGCCGCTGTTACCGGCGCAGATTTCGTGGCGCTTGCCGTGCCGTGCGGGGCCGTCCGCGCCGTCGCGCAGGAGATGGCCCCGGCGCTGGCCCCCGGAGCCGTCCTGATTTCCGCCGCGAAGGGGCTGGAGACTGGGACAGGGCAGCGCATGAGCGTGGTCATCTCCGAGGCGATACCGGAAGCGACGGATCGCATCGTGGCGCTTTCCGGGCCGAATCTGGCGGTGGAAGTGGCGCGGGGAATCCCGACGGCAAGCGTGGCGGCGTCCTGCAACAGCGAAGCGGCGCTGGCGGTACAGCGCCTTTTCGCGGAGCAGGCCGCGCCAACTTTCCGCGTTTACACCGGGCGCGACGTGATCGGCGTGGAACTGGGCGGCGCGATTAAAAACGTGATTGCGATTGCTTCCGGCGTCTGCGAGGGGCTGGGCTACGGCGACAATTCCAAAGCGGGCTTGATGACGCGGGGCCTGACGGAAGCGATTCGTCTGGGCGTGGCGCAGGGGGCAAGCGCGGCGACATTTTCGGGGCTGTCGGGCGTCGGGGATTTGATTGCGACGGGCAACTCCCGCCTGTCCCGCAATTTTCGCGTGGGGGTGGCGCTGGGGCGCGGCGAATCGCTGGAATCTGCCCTTGCCGGACTGGGGCAGGTGGCGGAGGGCGTTCCCACGACGCGGGCGCTGTGTGAACTTGCCGCCCGCAGCGGCGTGGAAATGCCGCTTTGCCGCGCCCTGTATTCCGCGCTGTTTGAGGGCCGCGCCGCGCCCGACGCGATCCGCGAACTGATGCTGCGCCCGCTGAAAGAGGAGCAGGATTGAATTGAGGCGTGTGACGGGCGTTTCCAGTGTATAATCATTCTGCGCGTCCGCAATTCGCGCTCACACGACAGAACGCGCTTAGAGTGTGTATAATAATTCGTTATTCGCCGCTGACCGGGCCGTGAACGACCCGTTTGGGAGGCCTGCGGCCAACCGTCCTGTGGACGGGACGGGAGCGAATTATATCAGCATACCTAAATTTTATACACACTTTTAGGGACCCTCAAAAAAATAAACGTTCCAATGTTCAAAGTCCGCATTGAGTCCGCGAAGGCGGACTTCGCGCTTTTGTGGCAGTGAATTTATTCGCCCGCTACACGCTACCGCAAGGGAACGATTTAAACTTTGAGAGTCCCTTACACGATAAAAAAGGAAAAACGAAATGGTCACAATCACCTTGCCGCCGGAATTAGAGCAGATTGTCACTCAGCAGGCGCAACAACGCGGCACAACGCCCGATCTGCTGGCGCTCGATACGCTGACGCAACTCTATTTGTCGCCTCCTCTGTTGCCGGACAAAGAGCGTGAGGAGGAACAGGCGCGGGCCTACCGGGAAATGGCGGCGGATGAGATGCGTGAGGCCGAGGCCCTCGCATGGTCAGAGGGGACGCTGGAGGACGTGGTAGATGCAACGAGGTGAGGTCTGGTGGGTGCGCTTCGGCCCCTCGGTCGGCGGCGAAATTCAGAAACGGCGTCCGGCGCTCATTGTCAGCAATGACGCCTCCAATCTGGCGTTGAACCGCTTGCAGGTCGTTCCCCTGACCAGCAATACGGGGCGCCTCTATCCCAGCGAGGCATACATTACTCTAAACAGTCAGCAGAGCAAGGCCATGACCGATCAGTTGACGACAGTCAGCAAACAGCGATTGGACAGTATGGAAGGCCGCATATCAGACGCAGATAGACAGCGGGTGGAACAGGCCCTGAAAACGCAGTTGGGCTTGACCTGACCGCGTAATTTGCTTCGCGCTGTATTTATTCAGTCCGGGCGGAAGAGTAGGACGCTTGCGGTGAAGCCGTGAATGAAACTCCTGCCGCCGACCGGGCCGAGTTCCCCCGCCGCAAAGAAGCCGGCGACGGGCGTTTCCGGCAGGGCGGCGAGCAGGCAGCGGGCGTCGTGATTCGGCATATCAAACAGGTTCACGCCGCGCCCGTTGCAGGAGAAAAGCAGAGCGCCCGCCGGGGCCGTCTCGTCCGTTGCGGCGAGGGCCAGCAGCGAACGGAAATCTTCGTCGGCGGTCGCCGCGTCCCGGACGTGGAACTGCACGGTCTGCCCCGCCCGAATCTCCTCCCCAATCGCCAGAGCGCCGGTGTCCACGTCCGCGCCCAGCACGCTGCGAATCAGAAAGTCGCCGCGAGAAAATTCCGGCAGGTATTCGTTAATCGCCACGCCGAGATACAGCCCGTTTTCCAGCAGATCAGAATCGGCGGAGGGCAGCGTCGCCAGCATCGCCTGCGTGGATTCCAGCGCGTTTTCGCCGCTCAGGGTGGCGATCATATTATTTTCGACGCGGGTCACCAATCGCGTGGCCCCAATCGGGCGGCAGCCCTGACTCAGCACCGTTTCCAATCGCACCGGCCCGCCAATCCGCACCCCGACCAGCCCCTGATCGTAAACTTTATTATTGAGCAGCAGCGCCGATTCTCCCGGCCCGGTCACGCCGCTCGCCATGCCGCCCACCGTCGGGGCGTCGGGCGTCAGGGCGTCGGTCGCGGCAAGCCATTCGGCGATAGGGGTGGTGAACGGGTCGGCGAACGCGATATAGGCGCGGGTGGTTTCGCGGTCTTTGCCCGCCGCGCCCACGCGCCGCGCCAGCCGCTTGCGGCTGCCGCCGCCCTCTAATAAATCTTCCCACTCCTCAATGTCAATATGGTACGGCGTCAGGTCCACGTTCGGCAGCTGCCCCGCGAGGACGCTGATGGCGGGTTCGCCCTCGACTTCGCGCTCGCCGCCGATGATGCTCTCCCCCGTGCAGCCGATGAGGACGCGGGGCGTGAGTTCGCGGCGCAGAATGTGGCCCAACCGTTCCGCCTGTTCCCGGTGCTGCACGGAGAGGAAAACGGTCAGCAGGTCAATGTCGCCGCGCAGTTGCAGGCGCACCGATTCGCAGAGGTCGCGGGCGGCGTCGGCGGTATTTTCGTATCGGCTGATGGCTGCGGCAAACCGCATGGAGATTATCCTTCCAAATAGCGAGGCCCTCATCCCCCGGCCCCTTCTCCCTGCCTATCTTACCAAAGGCCTGAGAAAAGGGGAGGAAGACTCGGAAGCCTCTCCCTCTCCCAAATTGGGCAAAAGGCTGAACCATTACCCGGCAGCAATTTGGGACGTAACTTTAAACGCCACTTTCGGCGAGGAGATTTGCGGCGGCGCGACATACAGCGGCGCAAGGGCAAGGGGGGCGTCCCCCGCCCTTTCCCGTTCATTTTCGGCAGTCCAGCGCCGCCGCGCTATTCCCGCCACCTGCGAGGCGAGCGGAAATTCCGCCGCCCCGAACGAAACGGCCTGTTCCCCATGCGAACCGGCAAGCGCCGCCAGCAGTTCCGCCCGATTCGCCTGCGCCGCCGCCCCGCAAAACACGACGCGGGCCGCGTCCGAAGGTTGCGCCAGCCACGCCGCGTCCGCGATAGAGAGGACTGCCGGTTCGGCGATCAGGCGCGTCGGCGGCGCGTCACCCGAAGCGTTTACAAGATAGCAGGCGGCGTAGACCGTCCCGGCGCGGCAGGGCATCAGCGGGATAATCGCCGCGCCGGTCAGCCCTGCGTAGTGGCTCGCCAGCGCCTCCAATGCGTTGACGCCGAACAGCGGCTTTTGCAGCGTCCGCGCCCACGTTTTCGCGGTCATCACGCCGATTCGCACGCCCGTAAAAGAACCTGGCCCGATCCCGACGGCGAAAGCGTCCACGTCCGCGAGACTTAGCCCCGCGTCGGTGAGCAGGCGTTCGGTAAAGTCAATCAGCCGCTCGGACAGGCGCATTCCGTGCCGGAACGTATGCTCGAAAATTAACTGTTCGCCGCGCAGCAGCGCAATCCCGCACGTGTCGCCTGAAGTCTCCAGCGCCAGAAGTCGAGGCGTTGTAAACGCCTCGCTGGGTGGCGTTCCGCCAAGCGTCCTGCCAGACGCTAATGCAGGCGCGTCCTGTCCTTCAGCGAAGTCTACATCGCTCATTGCGCAGCGCTTTCCGCTGTCCACTGCGCGGTAAGTTCGTCTTTCATCTGCTCATACCTCGCTCCCGCCGCGCCGATCTGGAGGCGGCGCGGGGCCTCGCCGTCATCGTCCGGTTCGCCCGCGATTTCTAGTTGCAGAGTCAGGCGTTCGGCGGGCAGCAGTTCCGCGATTTTGTCCGCCCATTCTACTACGACTACGCCGCCGCGCAAAAAATACTCCTCAAACCCGAAATCCAAAACATCCGCCGGATTTTCCAATCGGTACGGGTCGGCGTGGAACAGCGGAATCGGCCCCGCATACTCCTGCGCCAGCGTATAGGTCGGACTCGTCACCGGCGAAACGATGCCCATGCCCCGCGCCAATCCCTTTGTCAGCGCCGTTTTGCCCGCGCCCAGATCGCCGATGAGCGCCACGCAGTCGCCCGCCCGCAATTTCGCCCCCAGCGCCATGCCAAACCGCGCCGTCTCCGCCCGCGTTGCTAAAATAATCATGTTCAGGTGTTCGGGTATTCGGGTGTTCGGGTATTCAGGCATTGTCTGTTTCGCTGTGATTTTTGACTTAACTGCAAATTGAGAATTTAACACCTGAACACCTATTCCATTTCTGCCGCGATTTTTTGCGCCGCCGCCGCCGGGTCGGACGCGGCGACGATGGGGCGGCCTATCACGAGGTAGTCCGCGCCGCTCTGGACTGCCGCCGCCGGAGTCGTCACCCGCGCCTGATCGCCTGCCTGACTGCCGACGGGGCGGACGCCCGGAGTTATGATGAGAAATTTCGGGTCGGGAACGGTGGCCCGGACGATGGCGATCTCCTGCGGCGAGGCGATCACGCCGTCGCAGCCGCAGTCATACGCCATTTTCGCCATTGCCGCGACATACTCCGCTACGGAATCGCCGACGCGCAGTTCGTTTTGTAAGGCGTCCGGGCCGATGCTGGTCAAGAGCGTCACGGCAAAGATTTTCGGCGGCGCGATCCCGGCGGCCTCGGCGGTCGCTTTTGCCGCTTCCGTTGCCGCCGTCAGCATGGCGCCGCCGCCCGCCGCATGGACGGTGACGCACCAAATTCCCATTTTCGCAATGCCGCGCATGGCCCCGGCGACGGTGTTGGGGATGTCGTGGAGTTTGGCGTCATAGAAAATTTTGTCCGCGCCCGCGTCCTGCAACACGCTTAGAATATCGCCCCCCGCCGCGTTCAGCAGTTCTAATCCGACCTTGAAAACGCCGCAATGCTCGCGCAGCTCCCGGACAAGTTCCACCGCCCGCGCCGCGCTGTCCACATCCAACGCCACGATAATTCGTTCGCTCGCCTGCAATGTTTGCCTCCGCTGTGAATGTGTTCGTGTCCCCTGATTCGCGACGCGAAGCCGCTTTCCCTGCCCCGTCCGTATTTTCGTAACGATTCGGCGCGAAACGCGGTAAAATGTAGGACAAGAACAGACCAATTTCGGGAGGCAAGAAGCGAGTTGAAGCATTATGATGTGATTGTGGCGGGCGCGGGGCCTGCGGGAAATTCCGCCGCGTTTGCGTTGGCGCGGGCGGGCGCAAGCGTCGCCCTGATTGAGAAACAAACGCTGCCGCGCCACAAGACCTGCGGCGGCGGGATGCCCGTCCTCGTCTCGCAACTATTAGAATTGCAGGAGCTGCGCGATCTCGCCCCGGACGCCTTTGTCGAGGCCGACACCCGCTTCATGCGCCACACGTTCAACTTCGCCGACCCGGTAATCGCGCCGATGAATCCCGAAGCTCCCGACGCGGGCGACCGGGAGCTTTCGCTGTGGATGGTGCAGCGGAGCGTCTTTGATTACGCGCTGGCGCAGCGGGCGGCAAGCGCGGGCGCGGAATTGCGCGACGGCCTGCCGATTCGCAGCGTGGAGACCGCGAAAAACCGTCCGGTCACGGTGCGGGCGGAGGGCAAAGCGGGGCTTTGGGAGGCGACCTGCGACACCCTGATTGGCGCGGACGGCGCAAACGGGATCGTGGCGAAGACGGCGGGCCTGCGCCGCGAAAGGACGCTCGCCATCGCCATCGAAGCGGAAGTCCCGCACATCTGGGGCGAGGGAATCGCGGAACTGCGCCCCGAAGTCTGTCATCTGGAGTTTGGGGCGGTCAAGCGCGGCTATGCGTGGGTCTTTCCGAAGGGCGACCATCTGAACGTGGGGGCGGGAGTTTTCCGTCCGCGCCGCGAGGACGGGCGCGGCGACGGCGGCGTCCGGGAAGAATTGCACCGGGCGATTTTAGATTATCTGGTTATGCTCGGCGTCCCGAAGGCGGCGGACGAACTAATTTACCACGCGCATCCGCTGCCGATCTGGAACGGAATGGACAAAATTCAGACGGCGGACAACCGCATTTTGCTGGCGGGGGACGCGGCGGGACTGATTAACCCCTTCTTTGGCGACGGCATTATGCACGCGCTGAAAAGCGGACAGATTGCGGCGCATTGCATCCTCGAAAAGAACCAGAAAGGCTACTCCGCCGCCATCGCCGCCGAGTTCCGCGCCAATTTCGACGCGGCCCTGAAAATGTCCAAGTTATTTTATCAGTGGCCCGGATTCTGCTATCAGCACGGCGTCAAGCGACCGACCGCAACCCGCACCGCGACCCGCCTGATCTCCGGCGATTTAGGCTTCAACGAAATTTCAGGCCGCGTAATGCGCCGCATCCGCGCCGCCATGACAATAGAGCGTAAATCCGGCCCGCGCTCCGACGCCCCGGAAATCCCCACGCTGTAAAATGCCGTATAATAGAGTCAGGAATCATTCGCCCACCTTTACGCTGAAAGGACAATCGCAATGGAAATCACGCTTTCGCCCGAATATCAAACGCTCGCCGAAGAAAAAGTCGCCAGCGGAGAGTACGCTTCCCTGAGCGAACTCATCAGCGTCGCACTGCGCCCCCTGCTCGGAATCCCGCCCGTTGTCATAGACGAAGCGATAGACGAAGAAACGGGGCTGCCGCTGGCCCAACTCAAGCGCATGATCGCCGAATCGGACGCTGGTTTCGAGCGCGGCGAATACACTGAAGTCAGCCGCGAAGGACTGAAAGACTTCTTCGAATCCATCAAAGCGGAAGGACGCAGACGCCTGCAAGCAGAACAGGCGGCGGCAAAATGACCGGCTACCTTATCCAGGACGAAGCGAAGGCCGACCTGCTGGACATCTGGAACGCTGCGTCACGTCGGATCCTTGCGGCGGCGGACAAACAACTCGACGAATTTTACGCGCAATTTGAGACGATTGTGTCCAACCCGGACATCGGGCGGTGGCGCGACGCGCTGGCGCCGGGACTGCAAGATTTTATTTATGGTAAATACCATCTTTTTTATCGCGTGGCAAAAAATGAGATTCGCATTGTCCGCGTCATTCACGGGGCCAGAGATTTGAGCAAAATCGTTTTTGAGTAAACGCCGTTCTCACAACGAAAGGACAAACCGCATGGAAATCACGCTGACGCCGAAATTGCAGCAGTTCGCCGAAGAAAAAGTCGCGGCGGGACATTACCCGTCCGTCAACGAAATGCTCAATCTCCTGATCCAAAACGAGCAGGATAAAGAGGAGAGGTTCGAAGATACGGAATGGACGGTCGCCGAAATCAAACAGAAAATCGCCGAAGGGGACGCCAGCATTGCGCGTGGGGCGTGTACGGTGGTCAATCCGGGAGGCCTTAAAGACCTTTTTGACGGCATCATCGCCAGAGGAAACAAACGCCTTGACGCGCTGTAGGCGGCAGACCAATGAGAGGGCATATTCTCAGCGATGAGGCGCTGGACGATCTTGACGATATATACCAATATATCGCCAGAAACAACCGGGGATCAGCGGCGAAATTGATGCGGGAGTTGCAAGGAGTGTTTGAGACGATTGCGGTAAACCCGGACATCGGGCGGCGCTACATAGACCCGGCGCCGGGACTGCACGTCTTTATCTCCGGGAAATACCGCATCTTTTACCGCGTGGTGAAAGACGATGCCATTATTGTCCGCGTCATTCACGGGGCCAGAGAGTTGAGCAAAATCGTTTTTGAGTGAGGCAAACCGTTCTATTTTTGAGCAGCCGCTTTTGAACCGTTCCATTTTCGAAAGGTGAGGGTATCCATGCTTTCCACGAATACGCGCATTGTTTTCGCCGCGCTCGTTGCCGCGCTGTGCGGCCCCGCAGCGCTGGCGCAGAAGACGCCCGCTGGCAATAGTCCTGTTCCTCCCTCCGGCGCGGCGGCCCCGCAACCGGGCGCGTCCCGGCAGCAGACGCCGGCGCGGGGCGTCGTTCCCAACCGGCAGTTCCGAACGTTTGACCCGTATCGCAATTACGGCGGATTCCGCCTCCTGCCAACTGACAACGAAGTCCACCATTATAATGCGCCGCAGTCGCCGTTTACCGCGTACCGCCCGCGCTACCGGTCTTATTACCGTCAATACAATTACTCCAATTATACTTACGCCAACGGACTGTACACCAACGGGATTTTCAATTACGACTGGGCGTCCGCCGTTTTCCCCAATGGCAACGCCTTTTATCCCTATTACGTCCCCGATTTCGTTCCGGGCGGGACGTTTTTCTCCCCATATAGTTACTACACGCAAGCGGCCCCATCGTTTATCCTGGCGGACACCGTGTACTTTGCGCCGCCGCAGGTCGTCTATGTCCCCGTGCCGGTCTACGCGGACGGTTCGTATCGCGGCGTCCAGCGGGCGGACATTGAGGACTACTACCTGAACCGCGCCCCGAAACAGGACGACGCTTCCGCAGTCGGCGGTAAAAACGGGGCGGCGCAAACCCTGCAAGACCGCCTGATTGACCGCGCCGCCGCCGACATCACAAGCGCATGGAAAAGCGGCGACATCGAAAAACTGGCCCCGTACATTGACTCTAAAGCAAAAATCGCGGTCTATCTGCGCGGCAAATACCAGTATTCGCTCGACGCCCGCGACTATCTCGACCTGACTCGCGACGCTCTGACCGCCACAAAGACCGTTCGGTTCGATCTCGATCCGCCCGTCCGCAAAGAGCGCGGCGTCTACACCCTGACAGGCAAGCACGTCTACAAAAATAAGGACGGCGACGAGCGGACAGTCTACGTCAACTACGCGCTGGAGCTTCAGGACGGCAAATATCAGATCACGCAGGTCGGCTCCGCGCCCGAAAAAGTGGAAGATTACAAAATCGGGGAATAATGGACAAATCATGCAAACCTCGCGCAGAGAAGCGAGCGCATCCCCGTCCGCAGGACGGTCGGCGAAGCCTCCCAGACGGGTCGTTCACGGCCCGGATGCGCGTTGTATACGGGGCGCTGCACGACCCGGTATCGCGTTGCGGCGGGTCGTTCACGGCCCGGATGCGCGTTGTATACGGGGCGCTGCACGACCCGGTATCGCGTTGCGGCGGGTCGTTCACGGCCCGGATACGTGGCCCGGTCTGCGCGTTGCGATTGACTGCAATGCGGACGGCGGCGTTCACGGCCCGGTCTGGCTGGCTTGTCTTGCTGTTGGCGGTCAGTCTGACGCTTGTGGGCGGGCGGGCGGGGGCGCGGCAGCAGGCGGCAAGCCCCGATTCGCCCTCGGAACAGGCGGCGCTGGTTGAGCGAATCGCCCTGTATTCCGAACCGTTTGGACTGGACGCCCGCTCCCGTGATCAATTTCTGGCGCTGAACCCGGAAGCGAAATACAATGTTATTTCCGGCCTGTGGCGTCGTGATCTGCCCGACGCGGCGCGAGCCAACCTGCTCAGTCTGCTTTCGGAATGGCGCGGCGGCGTCAGTCAGATTGAGCGCAACCCGCGCCTGCTGAACGAAATCGCGCTGGGCATGAACGACGAAGGCCCGCTGACGCAGCAGCAGGCGGCGACCCTGCTTTACAGCCTGACCCTGCGGACGTTTGCCGACCCGGACGAGTTTGCCGCGTGGCGCGGGCGTAATGCGGGCAAGCCGCTGGAGCGAATTGTGGCGGAGGGCGCGGCGGCGTTTGCGGCAAATTTCAAAAAATCGGAACCGGCGCGGCAAATCACCCTGCTGCAAAGCGCAGGGCAGACGCAATTTCTGGACAGTTTCAGCGTAGAGGTCGTTGACGGCAAATCGGTGGAAACCGTCGCCGCAAGCGGGCTGACGGGCGTTCGGCGCAGGGCGGTCATAGACGCGGGCCTGCTCGATTCGGTTGCGGCGCTGGGCCATTTGGACAGCGCCGAAGCCGCGCTTACGGCGGCGAATTTCCTGCGGACGTTCCACGCGGGCGCATCGTACCGCGACGCGCTGGAAAGCGACGTTCGCCGCGCTTATACGAAACTGCTGGCAAATCCCGCGACGGAAGGCGCTCGCTACAATTTGCCGCTGTTGCTGACCTATCGCGGCGCGTGGGCGGACGAGACGCTAACGCAGATCGTTGCGCAGACCTATGCAGGCAAAAGCGGCGACGACGCGCTGGCTCCGCTTTATGAGACGGGCGATTCCCGCGCTATTCCCCTGCTGATTGCGCTCGCGGATTCGGTCGGGGCAGAACGCAGGCGGCAGATTTTAACGCATACTTCTGAACTGGCGAAAGTCCCGTTTGACCTGCTGCATGATACCGCGTGGTGGCGGTGCTGGTGGAGGGAAAACCGAAGCAAACTGCCGCCGGAAACGCAGGCCATCCCCCTGCTTGACCTGAAAAAAACGCCGGAAATCGTGGCCCTGCGGCTGACGCGGGCCCGAAGCGCCGGAGGACTGGCAGGCCATCTCCCTCTTTGACGGTCTGGATGCGGAAACGCAGTACGCCCTGCTGCGCGACATCTGGCCCCGAATCAACGGCGAGACCACGCGGGTCAACCTGCTGGAGCATTGCTGCAACGACAGCGCGGCGGAGCAGGGCGGCGCGGCCCCCGTCGCGCCGCAGGACAGACTGCATCTGCTGGATATTATCGCGCTGGGGATAGCGGACGCGGCGGAGCAGGTGCGAAACGACGCGCTGGGGTTCGCTTCCGCCCTCGCCGCCCGCCCGGTGAAAAACGCCGCCGATTTCGCCGCGTGGCGCAAAGATTTTGAAGGCAAACCCGTCGTCGAAATTGTCTCGGAAACGACGCGGGACTTTCTGGCCCGCCTCGCGCAGGCGGACGCGCAAACCCTGCCCGCACTGCTGGACGAGGCGGGACTATTGCAATGGTACTCGTTCCAATCGGCGGACGGCGGCGTCGGTTCGCCGGAATCGAAAATCACGGCGACAGGACTTGCCACCGTCCGTCGCAAAGCGGCCTTTGACGCGGGACTGCCGGAAAAAATCGCGGCGTGGCTGGGGCCGAACAACCCGCCGGAAGTTGCGGAAAAAGCCCTGACGCTGGCGATTCAGTTCCTGCCGGGAGACGATTTTATGCGGAAAATCGCGCCGGACGTTCAGCGCATCCTCACGACGAAAAGCGCGGCAAAAGCGCGGGATTACGACTTCACCCTGCCCGGAGTTCTGGCCTACTATGACGCGCCCTGGGCCACCGATGTCCTGCTGGCGACGGTGCGGGCGCAATACGCCGCGCAGCCCGAAGCGATGATTTCGCTGCTCACAAACTCGCGGGACGCCCGCGTCATCCCGGCGTTAATCGCGGCGCTCGCGCAGGAAAACGAAGGCTCGTGGCAGCGGCAGCCGCTAAATCTGGCCCTGATTCGCCTGACCCACGCGGACGCCGGAACGAACCATAGCGCCGATTGGTGGCGCGACTGGGTAAAAAAGAACCGCGCTTCCCTGCCGCAGGCGGCGCAGGCCGAAGCCTTTCCCGAACTGCCCTCCGCAGAATCGGCGCGGGAGTATCGCATTGCGCGGACGCGGAAATTCGTTCCGTTGACCAATGACTCAAAGCAGGGCTATTGGCTCGTCGCGTCGGGATCGCTGCTCAAACGAAAGGCCTCCACCGTCCCTGTCCATTCGCCCGCCGCGCCTCCGCCCTCCGCCTTCGCGGACGTTCCGATGGACTCGCGGCCCGGTCTGCTGGTCGTTTTTGCGGAGGGCGACGCGGACGGCGGCGGAACGCGCTACTGGCAAAATCTGGTCGGGAGGAATTTCGGCGGCAGATACCTTGCGGCGGTCGTTCCGGTTGCGTCCGATTCCCCCGCTTCCACTCCGTCCGCCGCGCTTGCCGCGCAGATTGCAAGGGACGTGAAAGCGAAGTATCCGGTCAATCCCGCCCGCGTGTTTCTGATCGGCGTCGGGGCGGGCGGGCAGGCGGTTTACGCCAGTTCGCTTCAGCCCGAAACGCCGTTCGCCGGGTTCGCGCTCGTCGGTTCCGGTTTCCGTCCCGCCGCCCTGCCGCCGTTTGCCCGCGCAAAAAACCGCCGCTACTACCTGCTGCAAAGCCCGGACGATAAACGTTACCCGCTGTTTCTGGCAAAAGCGGCATTCGAAACCCTGCGCAAAGCGGGCGCGACCGCGAAACTCGCCACCTATCCGCTCGACCCCGACGCCGCGCAGAAAGCGGCGCGGGACACCGTTGCGGCGGCAATCAAATGGCTTGAAGCGCAGGATAAATGAGGAATTAGGAGTGAGAATGAGGAATCGCTTCGGCGCAGAGCGAAAAAAATAAACGGGGAGCAAACAAAGTGAAACGCAGATTTTCGGGGATGAAACTCAAAGATGCAATGGCGCTTATCGGCAAAGATCAATTTACGAAATGGATTTTGAATACGCCTTCGCGTCCGCCGACGGAAACGCTTCAAGAGGTATTGAGACGTTTCGAAGGATTCGACACGGTTGGAACGGAAGCGGCAAAATTGCTGATCGCTGACGCGCTGCTCGCCGAAATCATTTTGTCCTACCACAACCTGAAAGTCTGGAAAGGCGAGGCGCTGGAGTCGCCGACGCTGACGGGCTTCGCCGACTACCTCATCACGCCGCGTTTCGCTTTCGTTAAGACGCCGCTGCTTTGCGCGGCGGAGGCCAAACGGGACGATTTCGTCAAGTGGAGGGCGCAATGTATGGCAGAGATGGCGGCCTGCCGTGAAGCAAATCTCGCTGATGGGTATGATCTGGACACTTTCGGTTTTGTGACAAACGGACAGACGTGGCAATTTTACCAGTATACAATAGCGGGCGACATTTTAGAAACGGCGGAATACAGCCTGAGCTACCTGCCGGAACTGCTCGGCGCGTTAGATTATGTCTGCGGCGAGTGCGCGAAACGAGTCCCGTAGTTCAAAATGGAACTACGGAAAGTAGCAGAAGAGAGCCTCCTGCCCTGATTCTAAAAAGCCGCGAATAAAAAAATTATGCCGCGCAATTTTTGCGCAATTTTTCGCTGCGGTCATTCGTAAAAAAGAGGCGGGCGCGAAAGCGGCCCGCCTTAACAACGTTTCAATCCGTTTTGCGCGGACGGGATTACAGGGCGCGTTCCGTCCGCTGAATATAGCAGTAGCAGCAAAAACCTCAATCAACAGAAATGGCGCAGAAAAGCGAATCGCGCTCTTCCCTTCCGAAAGCGGGCGATAGCGGAAGTTTCGGCGAAGGCCGCAACTTTTTATCCGCAAGTCCGATGCTGGAAGCGAGACGCGGGACGCGCAGAGAAATTCTTCTGCGCCGCGCATAGGCGTAAACGCAGTACCGCGCTTGCTTGAATTGTTACCGTGATTTCGTTACGATTCACCCCGCCCCAGACCTCCCCTTGCCAAGGGGAGGGAGTCGTCCGCTTTTCTCCTCCCCTTGCGAAGGAGGGGGCGGGGGAGGTGAATCGTTACGATTTCGTTACGATTCAAGGAAACGCTGCGGATGGTAGGGAAGCAGTTCTTCCGGCGCGCAGGCATTGCAGATTTGTTCTGCCAACGCCCGCGCCAGCGCCGGGGCCAGAGTGACGCCGCTGCGCGTCGCCAGTACGAAAACGCCGCGAACGCCGGGAACGCTGCCCACAATCGGAAGCGCATCGGCGGGCATGGGGCGGAGGCAGACGCGGGGCAGGAATTGCGCCGCGCCGCCGGTTGGAAAAAGTGCGGACGAAACGCGCGAGGCGCGATCATATAGAGCGGCGGAGATTTCCTGCGGGATGTCTCCGCCGCTCATTGTTTGCGCCCCGATTCCCGCCGCCTGGAGCGCCAGGAGATGCGCCTGCGCCATCCGGTCGCTGTCGTCCGCGCCAAAAAGCAGACCGCCGCCGGAAGTCGGGCGCAGATGCAGGCCCTCGGAGTCGGGGGGATACAGGACGCGGCGCAGCGCGGCGGGCGCGGGCGCGAACGGCGTTTCCCGCCCCCGCCTTGTTTGCCCGTCTCCCTGCGTTTCAATCAGCAGCCCCGCGTCGGCGTGGATCGGGACACACCGCGCCGCGTCCGGCTCCCGCGTGATTTTCGCGACCAACGCGGGGATTTGCAGGCCCGCCGCAAGGATTAAAATCGGCGTGGAAATCGCGCCGTCTATCGTGTGGACGCGGTTAATCGAGCGGGTGATGCCGAGCGTGAAGTCCGTCGCGGGGCTGTATTGCCGGACGATTCCTTTGCGCCTGCCGATCTCCTCCGCCAGAAACCGGAGATGGCGGGAGGTGTCGAGCCAGCCGTCGGCAGGGGCGAATAGTCCGAGCGCGTCATCTGCAAAAGCGACGGCGGGTTCCAGCGTCCGCATCTCCTGCCCGGTCAACATCGCGACGGGGTAGTTCCAGCGCTGCAGCGTGTCTGCGCGACCCTGCAATTTCTCCCGCGCCGCCGCGTCGTCCGCGTTGGCCCATTGCAGACTGCCGCCGCCATGCAGCCCGATTTGCGCCGCGCCCCATTCCCGCGCCATTGCGTCGTAGAGGGCCATGCTGTCGGCGTTTAATCGGTGGTAGCCCGCGTCGTCGTCCTTCGTGGTCGCATTGATCCATGCGAACCCGCCGCCCGTCGCGCCGCTCCCGATGGCGTGGGATTCCAGCAGCGCGACGCGCAGCGTCCGCTTCGCCAGTTCGCAGGCCAGCGTCATGCCCAATATCCCGCCGCCGACAATCACGGCGTCCGCAAGCGTCTCTGTCATTCTCCTATTTTACCGCAAACCGGAAAATTATCCGCAGATTTCGCAGAGGAACGCCGCGAGTAAATAAGAGGAAAGAAACAGGATTTACGGCAGCGCCGCATAAAACGGGGCAGCTCCCGGAAGATTGTGAAAAGGGTGAGGCGTGAAAAGTTTGTGGGTTCTGCATCACAGGCCTCAAAAATCGCTGAAAACGCGCGGCAAAACCTTCACCGGAAACAAAGGCGGCATCCTCCACCGTCTCCAGACCGACTGCCAGACCGCGACACGGAGCCGCGCTTTGCCCGCTTGCGGCTGTCCGCCGCAGGCCATCATTCCCGCTTGCGGCTGTCCGCCGCAGGCCATCATTCCCGCTTTCGTCTGCTTAATCAACCTTTCCTTCGCCGCTGTCAGACGGGCGCAGCAGTTCGTCGGGAGGGGCATCGTTTGGCCCGGTTGCAGGGCGCAGCAGCATCTCGCCCCCCTCGTCCTCCGGTCTGGAAGCGCGAAGCAGCGTTTGCGCGTCGGCAATCCGACCCAGCCGGACTTTCAAGAGCGGAAGACACACCTTCGCGGCGTCACGGACACGCGCCCCGTCTGCTGTCTTCGCGTCCCTTCCCGCAATGCGCTCCACCAGCGGCAAATCGCACGCCTCCCCGATGCGCGTCAGCGCCTGCAATGCGGCGACCCGGAAATCCGTCCGCGCCGCGTCCGGGGCTTCGCCAAGCGCAGCAATATGCAAAAAGGAGAGCAGCAAACGGCGCTATCGCGCCAACGCCCCCCGCCCCGCAAAATTGCAGCAGTACGCAAAAAGGAGAGCAGCAAACGGCGCTGCGCCGCGTTCAGCAGGGGCGCGTCTTCCGCCCGCATTTGCGGCAGACACAGCGCAAGGGCCGCGTCAATCGCCCTTCCGTTCGCAGGCGTGAGATTGTCCCGCCGCATTTCCAGCAAGGCCCCGACCGCCGCCGCTCCGCCCTCGCGGGCGATTTGCGCGTATTGAGGCAAGTGACGAGTCTCTTTTTGGCCCAGCAGCGTACTGATAATTCCGCCTGAAACAATCATTATACGGCGTCAGCGGGGTCAGCCTTGCACGCTGTCTCACTGACCTGCCGCGAAGCCGCCGCTTCATGGAGCATGGCAAGCAGGATGCTGACAATATGTTCTACGTCGTTGAGATAGTATTCCGTCTTGTCCATGTAAACGGTCGTGCCGATGAGCCGCAGAAACCGCCAGATCGTGCCTATCGTCACGATGCCATACACCGTTGCGAACGGGCTGCCATGCGCCTGATTATACGCCTGCGCTCCCACCATTTCCGCAAGGCACTGCCCCCATCCCGTGCTGATGTCTTCGCGCTTCGCTTCTGCCACCGCAACAACGGGCGACTGAATCAGCAGTTGGTTGGGCGACAGGCAAATGAGATAATCGCAGGCCCCGCGCAGCCCGCGCGCCGGGTCGGGGCTGAAGTCCTGACCGGAAAAGAAACTAATCGGTTCCGGGAACGCTTCTACGGCCTCCAGCAGAATGGGAACAATCAGAAGTTCCGACCGCGCTTTTTCATTGCCCATCGCAATGGCCCGCGCCGTCCGTCGCGCCAGCGTTTGGCGCAGCAGGTCGCTGATAGGCGCGGCAGGCACAGAAGCGAAGTAGTCTTCGTAGGTGTTCAGCGTCAGGCTGAATTGCGTTGTCACCTGTTCCAGTGTAAAATCGCTGTATGCCATGTCATTCTCTCCTTTTCGTCCTGAATCCGTCCGGCGCAGGCCTCGCGGCCCCGGCGGCGGGCAGGGCGTCCCTCGCGGTAAGGTGAGCGCTTCGTTCTATTTCGGGACTCGTCTGGCGCACTCCGCGCAAAGGTAATCCAACGCGCCCAGCAGACGCGGCATACTTTCCAGATTGTACTCCGACGTTTCGTAAATTTCGCCCGTCGTGGTGTATTTGTAAAATAGCCACGTCTGCCCGTTGCTCACAAAGCCAAACAGGTCAATATCATAGCCCTCCGCTAGGTTTTTCTCGCGGCAGGCGGCAAGCTCCGCCACGCACTGCGCCCGTCCCTGCTCAAAATCGTCCTTCTTCGCTTCCGCCGCGCAAAGCAGCGGCGTCGTTACATAAGCGGAGCGGGGAGTAATGAGGTAGTCGGCAAAGCCTGTCAGCGTCGGCGAGACCAACGGCTTGCCCTTCCATACTTTCAGCGCCGGGTAGTTCGGAACGGTTTCCGAAAGCAGCGTGTCCACAAGCAGAAGTTTTGCCGCCTCCGAACCCAGCGTGTCGAAACTGCGCAGGCGCGGCAGGTAGGCCATGAGGATTTCACTCGGCGGACGCAGCGGCGCGTTGAGGCTCCATTCCATAAAATCCACCGTCCCTATCAGCGGCATGGCCTGTTCCAGCGTGATGCCCGAAAATTTACGTCTCCTCATGGTCGTTCCTTTCTACGGCGGTTCCACGTCCTGAACCCGTCCGGCGCAGGCCTCGCGGCCCCGGCGGCGGGCAGGGCGTCCCTCGCGGTAAGGTGAGCGCTTCGTTCTATTTCGGGACTCGTCTGGCGCACTCCGCGCAAAGGTAATCCAACGCGCCCAGCAGACGCGGCATACTTTCCAGATTGTACTCCGACGTTTCGTAAATCTCGCCCGTCGTGGTGTATTTGTAAAATAGCCACGTCTGCCCGTTGCTCACAAAGCCAAACAGGTCAATATCATAGCCCTCCGCTAGGTTTTTCTCGCGGCAGGCGGCAAGCTCCGCCACGCACTGCGCCCGTCCCTGCTCAAAATCGTCCTTCTTCGCTTCCGCCGCGCAAAGCAGCGGCGTCATCACGTAAGCATAGGCGCGTCGGGCATGACAGGATTTCCTTTACAGGGGGTGCGGGGAGAGGGTTCGGCGCGGGCAAGAAAAATTCCTGCCTGTGGGAAGCAGGAGGGATACGCAGGCCGCTCATGCCGCATCATTAAAGCAGGAATCGCCGAAAATTCAGAGAAGATACCCTCATGCAGAACCAATTCTTACCGGAAGATACGCCCGAATACCGCCTGCCCGCCCCGATAGTTTCCCAGACGGAAGCGGTTGCGGAGACGCAGGGAACGGCGGGAAGCGCGGCAAAGACCGCCGCCCTTCAAGCCGAACTCGAAGCGGCAAAGCGCAGCGCGGGGCGGCGGGCCAGCTATTTTTTGCTCGGAGGTTACGCGGCGTTCCTCGGCCCGCTGTTTTGTCTGATGTTGACGACCTCAGAGAAACACCCGCTCAGTTGGACGAACGCGATAGCCGCATCGGTCGCGCTTTTCCTTACAGGAAGCGGGACAATGTATTTCGCCGCCAACCGGGGCAGGCCGTACCGGGACTATTCGCGCCTCGTCCAGACCTATGGCGCGGACGCGATTCCGCTGCTGCTGCAAGGGCGACAAAACAGCCTTTCGCGGGCGAATACGAAGGCGGTTGACGCCGCGATCCTTGAAGCGCTGGCGCTGGCGGACGCCAATTCGACCTGCCTTTCAGAGCGAGGCTGTTCCTATTTTCGCTTGATCCTGCGCGGGTACATAGCGCGAAAGGGCAAACGCGCCTACAACCCCGTCCTGACTCTCGCCATCCTTGACGCGCTGAACCGGGTCGGCGATCCGTCGTATCTTTCGCTGGTGGAGAAACTGGCCTGCCTGAACGCCCGCAACCCGGACAGCAAACGCATCCGGGACGCGGCGCGGGAATGTCTTCCCCTGCTGCGGGAGCGGGAACAGATCATCGGGAAAGAACGGAGGCCCCTGCCGCAAAGCGAGGCCGCCGCAACCGACGCCGCGCTGGAAAATACGACCGTGAGCAGGCAGCGGCAGGCGCAGTTGCGGCAGTTATCGCGGCGGCACAAAGTGCGCCCGGTGATTGGAATGGCGGTAGGATGCGGGGCGTTCGCTTCGATTAACATTTACATTAATATAGTGAAATCGCTGGAAACGCCCAGCGCCATCTATCAGTCCATCTGGATATTCCTCGCGGTATTTTGCGGGGCCAGTTTCGGGGCGGCATGGTGGCTGTTGCGCGGGTCGCGGTTGAAAGCAAAAAACCTCAACCAGTACGGCGGGCTGAAAACGGTCGGGGCATTGATCGAGATGCTGGGCGCGGCCTACCTTCAGCCGGACAAAGAGGCGCTGCAAACCGCCCTGACTCCCCTGCTGCTGCAACTGCGCCCGGAAGATTCCAACCGCCTGAACCGCCGCCAACGCGCCATTCTGAACCGCAGCCTGCAATCCCTCACGAACGGGACGCGCCTTTACGAGGTCACGGAGACGTTCGATCTCGCGGTGTTGCAGGCGCTGGAGCAGGTGGGCGACCGTTCCGCCGTGCCGGTCGTTGAGAAACTGACCCGCATGGACGCGGACACGACGGCGAAGATACACATTCGCCGCGCCGCGATAGACTGCCTGCCCCTGCTGCAAATTCGCGCCGGACTCGTCGCGGAAGGGAAAACGCTGCTCCGCGCCTCTGCCCCCGAAGCGGCGGGACACGACACGCTGCTCCGCGCCGCTTCCGGGTCGAGCGATAAAGCGCCGGAACAGCTGCTGCGCCCCTCTGACAGCGGCGAATAATGCACCGCCGATAGGAACCCCGATGCAAAACGAATTTTTACCGGAAGAAACGTCCGAATACCGCTTGCCCGCGCCGATAACGCAGCCAACGGAATCCACTCCCGCAATGAGCGCCGCCGCCAGTAAAAGTCTAACGAGTGAGGAACGGGCGACGTTGCTGCGTTGGTTAAAACGCCGCTACAAAGGCCGCACAACCGCAAAAGGGAACCTATTTGCAGCGACATTGCTTCTTGTGACGACTGCGCTTATACTGGTGTTGCTAAATTTTTCAGACCATAAAAAGTTGTTGCTCGTTGTTATTCCTATCGGCGCGGCGTTCGGACTTAAACTGATGGATGTATGGGAGGAAACCCGCAGACCGCTGCTAACGACTGACCGCCTCAAAGAGATTGAAAGCGCGGAAGCGGTTGGGTCTCTATTAGATATGCTGCGAAGCGTGGAAATGAAGCAGGACCGGGAAGAAATCTACACCGCGCTTGCGCAGTGCCTACGGCATATCCAATCCGACGTTTCTGTTTCCCTCACTCCCCGACAGCACGGGACGTTGCGGAACCGCCTGCTAAGTAGCACTGATCTGCCTGCAAGCGATCCGGTGCGACTCGACTTTTGCATCGCCACGCTCAAGGCGTTAGAGCAGATTGGCGATAAGGCCGACGTCCCGGTGGTCGAGAAAATTGCCGCAATGGACGCCCGCAACCCGGACAGCCAGCGTATCAAAGAGGCTGCGAACGAATGTTTGCCGCTGTTGAAAATCCGGGCGGGGCTGGTGGCGGAATCGAAGACGCTGCTGCGGGCTTCCGCGCCGGAGAACGATGGCGGCGGGACACTGTTGCGGGCCGCGACCGGGCCGGACGATGCCAAGCCCGACGAATTGCTGCGTCCTTCTGATGGCGGCGCGTGACCGGTTGACTGAGGAGGCCCGCCTTGCAAAACGAATTTCTGCCCGAAGAAACGCCCGAACACCGAACGCCCGCCCCGATTACACAACATACGGAAACCGAGAAATTAGAAAATAGCAGCAGCATTAAGCGAGCAGCAACACCGTGACAACCGCGCCCGCCGCCAGATCGCCCGCGTCTTCCGGGACGACGAGCAGGGAATTGGCGCGGGAAACAGACCGCAGCAGACCGGAACCCTGCGCCCCGGCAGTCCGCGTCACAAAATTTACGCCGTCGCTTTCGGTAACGGCGCGGAGATATTCGCGCCGTCCGGGAGTGTGGGAGACCGCTTCGGTCAAAACGGCCCGCACCGTCGGGCGGGCCAGCGCGTCGCGCCGCCGCCCGGACATCGCCCACAGCAGAGGCCGCGCAAACAACTCGAACGTGACGTAGGCGGAGACGGGGTTTCCGGGCAGTCCGAAAAACTGCGTCGCGCCGATTTGCCCGTAGGCCAGCGGTTTGCCCGGTTTCATCGCCACGCGCCAGAGTTCCAGCGTACCCAGCGTTTCCAGCGCCGGTTTAATGAAATCCCGGTCACCGACGGAGACTCCCCCCGCTGTGATAATCACGTCGGCCCCGGTGTCCGGGTGGGAGAGTTCGCGCAGGATCGCTTCGGTCTGCGCTAAATCGTCGGGGACATGGGTGGAGGAGTGGAGGACGCAGCCCGCTTCCCGCACCAGAGCGGCGAGCATCGGGCGGTTGCTGTCGCGCAGTTTTCCCGGCGGCAAAACGTCCGCGTCCGCGCCGACCAGTTCGTCTCCGGTGCTCAAGACCGCCACGCGGGGCAGGCGGTAGACCGGGATATTCGCCCGCCCCAGCGTCGCCAGCAGCCCGATTTCCGCAGCGCGAAGGAGCGTTCCCGCCTCTAAAATCTGATCTCCGACGCGCCACATTTCGCCCGCAGGCCGGACGTGCTGACCGCTTTCTGGCGCATCAAAAATCGAAACGCGCCCCGCTTCAAATCGCGCGTCCTCCTGCATCACAATGGCGTCCGCGCCCTCCGGCACAGGAGCGCCGGTCAATATCCGCGCCGCCGTCCCGTTTGCCAGCGTCTGCGTTGGCGCGTCTCCCGCGTGAATCTCCGCGCTGACCGGCAGAACGACGGGGGAATCCGCCCCTGCCTCCGCCAGTTCCGCCGCCCGCGCCGCATACCCGTCCACCGCAGAATTGGCGAACGGCGGCGCGTCCTCCCGCGCCGCAACGTCCGCCGCCAGCGTCCGCCCCGCAGCGTCCGCCAGCGCCACCATTTCCACGCCCAATGTTTTGACATTTGCTAACATGGCGTCCAGCGCCTGTTCAACGGAAAGCATATCAACTCCAGTCCGGCGAAACGGGGTATTTTCCGAGGTTCGCCCCGCCTGCGCCGCCCGACAAACGGCGTTCTCGTCCGAGGGAGGAAGTCTGACGAGCGAACGGATTTTGCTTTCGGGATATTCGAGCGGCCCGGTAAAGTTCCTACCGACTATTTTACCCGAATTCGATTCGCCAGGCCTTTATTGGTCGGAATATCAGTCTGTGGCAGGGGAAGCAGGCTTACAGGAAGGAAAGTAGACCGGTAAGCCCGACCCCACTGCCTGTGGAGCGGCGCAACCGTTCAGATAAATCTTGTGAGCCGCGCTTTTGTTTGAAATTTCGGCGTTTTTTGGCGTATAATAGCGTAATAATCCAGAACGGGAAGCAAGCGCGGCGGTCAATCTATGCCCTTATTTTTATTTTCGGGCCGCAGCGCAAAGGACGAAGCATGAGATTACGAAACGAGCGCGGAACAGCGCGGCAGGCCGTTGTCGCGGCGGGCGGGGCAGCGCTGCTTTTGCTGCTGGCGCTGGCCTCAGCTGCGGCCCCGTCGCGGAAAAAGAACGCCGCCGGTCAGACCGCGCCCCTGCCCAAACTGCATTATAACCGCGACATCCGCCCGATTCTGGCGGAGAACTGCTTCGCCTGTCACGGCCCCGACTCGGCGGCCCGAAAAGCCGAACTGCGCCTCGACAAACTCACCGAAGCGACCAAACCCCGCAACGGTCACGTCGTCATCGCGCCTGGAAAGCCCGCTGGCAGCGAGATTATCCGCCGGATCAGCCTGACAAAGGGGCCGCTCGCCATGCCGCCCGTCGCCGGTCACAAGCGCTTGACGCCCGATCAGGTCGCTATGCTGACCCGCTGGATTTCCGAAGGGGCCGCGTATGAGCCGCACTGGTCGTACCTGCCGCCGAAGCGTACCGCTCTCCCCATCGTCGAGAATGCCGCCTGGTGTAAAAACCCGATTGACCGCTTCATCCTCGCGAAACTGGAACAAAACGGCCTGAACCCCGCGCCGCAGGCCGACCGACGGACGCTGGCCCGACGACTCAGCCTTGACCTCATCGGACTGCCGCCGGAACCTGATGACGTGGAGCGCTTCGTCCGCGACCCCGCCCCCGACGCCTACGATAAACTCGTAGATTTTTACATGAGTAAACCGCAGTGGGGAGAACACCGCGCCCGCTACTGGCTCGATGCCGCCCGCTACGCCGACACGCACGGCATCCACTTTGATAACTACCGCGAAATCTGGTCGTACCGGGACTGGGTAATCGCCGCGTTCAATCAGAATAAGCCATTCGATCAGTTCACGATGGAGCAGCTCGCGGGCGACCTGCTGCCAAATCCGACGCTGGAGCAACGCATCGCGACTGGCTTCAACCGCTGCAACATCACCACCAATGAGGGCGGGGCGATCAACGAGGAGTACAACGTCCTTTACGCCCGCGACCGCACGGAAACCGTCGCGCAAACGTGGCTGGGCGCGACGGCGGGCTGCGCCGTCTGCCACGACCATAAATTCGACCCGATTTCGCAAAAAGAGTTTTATTCGCTTTCCGCCTATTTTAATAATACCACGCAGGCCGCAATGGACGGCAACGTGCAGAATACCGCCCCGATTATTGCTGTGCCGCTGCCAGAAGACCGCGACCGGTTTGCCCTGCTCAAAGGCGAAAAAGCGCTGGCGCAAAAACAGACGGATGACCGCCGCGCCGCCGCCCGCCCCGACTTTGCGAAGTGGCTGGGCGTCGCGGACGCGCAGACCTTCGCCGCGCAAATTCCCGCCGACGGTCTGCGCTTCCGCCTGCCGCTGAATGAAGAGATCGGGCGCAAATTCGCCGCGACGGTGGACGGCAAAGCGATAGAACTGACCGCAACGGCCGAACCGGGGCGCGACGCGGGAGTGGTTTCCAATCGGGCGTTTCAGCGCAAAATGGGGGCAACGCTTGAGATTCCCCAGGCGGGCGATTTTGACAGCAATCAGCCGTTCACCGCAAGCGCGTGGGTCAAACTGCCGCAAAACGCTTCGGGCGGTTCCGTCATGGCGCGAATGGACGATCAGCATGACTATCGCGGGTGGGACATCTGGGTCGAGGGTGGGCGGATTGGGATGCACGTCATCAACAAGTGGCCCGAAAACGCTCTGAAAGTCGTAGCCCAGAGCGCCCTGACGCCGGACAAATGGCACCACGTTTGCGCGGTTTATCCCGGAACGCGCAAACCGGGCAAGATAAAAATTTTCATTGACGGGCAGTCCCGCCCGCTCGATATTGCGATGGACACGCTCAAGGACACCTGCCGAACGACCGTTCCGCTGAAAATCGGACAGCGGCATAGCACGTCGGGCCTCGACAATGTTTCCGTCTCGGAGGTGCGGCTTTATGACCGCGCCCTTTCCGAAACGGAAGCGGCGAATCTGGCGAAAAACACCCGGTCGGCGTGGCTTGTCTCACGGGGGGCGGCGATTACGTCTGGCGAACGGGACGAACTCTACGACGGCTGGCTGACCGCGCAGGACGCCGATTATCGGCAATCCAGCGCGAAACTGGCGGCGCTGCAAAGCGAAGAAAGCGCGATTTTAGGGCGCGGCACGATAGCGCACGTCTCGCAGGAGCGCGACGAGGCGGCGATGGCCTACGTCCTGTTCCGGGGCGCTTACGATCAGCGGCGCGATAAGGTCATTCCGGGAACGCCCGCCGCATTGCCGCCCATGCCCGCCGATTTTCCGCGCAACCGGCTGGGATTCGCGAAGTGGCTGCTGCTGCCGGAAAACCCGCTGCCCGCCCGCGTCACCGTGAACCGGTTCTGGCAGGAGATTTTCGGAAGCGGCATCGTGCGGACGACAGGCGACTTCGGCATCACGGGCGAACTGCCTTCCCACCCGGAATTGCTGGATTACCTCGCGATCTCGTTTCGAGAAAACGGCTGGGACGTGAAAAAATTCTTCAAACTGCTGGTCACAAGCGCGACCTACAAACAATCGGCGCTCGTCACGCCGCAAAAGCGATTCAAAGACCCGCTGGACAAACTGCTTTCCCGCGCCCCGCGCTTCCGCATGGACGCCGAGATGGTGCGCGACTACGCCCTGTCTGCAAGCGGCCTGCTGGTCAGGAAAATCGGCGGGCCGAGCGTCCGCCCGTATCAGCCTGATGGCGTATGGGAGGCGGTCGCCATCTCCGGCAGCGACACGCGGTTTTACAAACAGGACAGCGGAGAAAATCTGTACCGCCGCAGTCTGTACACGTTCTGGAAGCGCAGCGCCCCGCCCGCCTCGCTGGAGATTTTCAACGCGCCGAGCCGGGAAGCCTGCACCGTGCGCCGCGAACGCACCGACACGCCGCTTCAGGCGCTCGTCACGCTCAACGACCCCCAGTATGTCGAAGCGGCGCGAACGCTGGCGCAAAAGGCGCTGTTGGAAGGCGGCGCGACCGACGCGGCGCGGTTCGATTTTCTCGCCAATCGGCTGCTGGCCCGCCCGTTTGCTCCGGCGGAACAGGCGATTGTCGCGGCAACTCTACGCGATCTGCTCGCTGACTACGCCGCACTGGCAAGTCTGGACGACGCGAAAAAACTGATCGCCGTCGGCGAATCCAAACCCGACGCGACAATCCCGCCGCAAAAACTCGCGGCCTGGACGATGCTGGTCAACCAACTGATGAACCTGGACGAAGCGCTCAACAAATAGAAGGGAAAAGGGAAGCGTGGGGGAGAAGAATTTTCACCACAGAGTACACAGAGAAACAAAGAGAAGAATTTTTATCCACGAAACGACACGAAGGGACACGAAGGAAGGAAAAAGAAAAATTAATTTCTATCCTGTCAATCCTGCAAATCCTGTTCATCCTGTCTGTTTCTTTCTCCGAATCTTCTCTGCGTGCCTCTGTGTTCTCTGGGGTGAAAATTCTTCTCTTTCTTCACGCATCCCTCAAAGGAAGATGAAACTAACTCACGGAATTGCGGCGGTCGGTCTGCTGGCGGTCTTCGGGTTGAAGGCGAACGCGCAGGAGAAAATGGCGGCGAAAGCGGAGGCTATGCAGGTCGGCGATGGGGCGGACGGCATGATTCGGAACGGAAAGCCCGTTTCGATAGGCTGGCAGTCGCTGTTTAATGGCAAAACACTCAAGAATTGGCGGGGCGAGGCGGGCTACTGGACGGTGAAGGACGGCGCGATTGTCGGGGACAAAAAAGGCGGCACGCCGCACCACCATTATCTGTTTTCCGACAAAGATTACAAAGATTTCGAGCTGCACATTGACGTAAAGATGATCGGCTACAACAGCGGCGTCTGCGCCCGAATCCAGCCAAAATCGTATGACGACGTTCCGGGCTATCAGGTGGACATGGGCGATGGCTACTGGGGCTGCCTGTGGGACGAGCATCACCGGCAGACCAAGATTTTCGATTTCCCGAAAGCGGAAGCGGATAAAATCCTGCATAAAGACGATTGGAATCACTATTTCGTCCGCATGGCGGGAACCCATATCACCATCTACTTAAACGGCGTCAAAACGGCGGAGGGCGACGATCCGGGCGGATTCCCCTCCGGCCCGCTCGGTTTTCAACTGTGTCACGGCGATAACACCGTCGCGTCCTTCCGCAATATCTACGTCAAAACAAAGTTCAGCGCGGTCGGCCCGGACGGAACGCCGCTCGCCGTCAATTCGCCCGCGATGAAGGGGACTGCCCCCGAACCGGCGGCAAAACCGGAACCTTAGCGGAGCGGAAAAGTAGCGCTTCCTGATTGGCCTTTCTACGGAATAATCGGTCGGCGGCGGGGCGGACAGTCCGTTCACAGTTGGGTCTGCGCGGCGCGGCTGCCGCGTCGCAGAAGGCTACTTTCCACTCGTGAGCAGACGCAATGCGGCGGATACCAACGCGCTCAAATTGGACTTGTCCTCCAGATTGGCGAAGGCCCGTTCTGCGGCGCGGCGGGCGTCGGCGCGGGCATAGCCCAGGTTGACCAGCGCGTCCAGCGCGTCCTCGTATGCGGCGTTCTCCGCCGCCGTCGCCTGACTTGCGGCGGAGCGTTCGGCCTTCTCCTCGAAAGCGAAGGAGGCCATCTTATCGCCGAGTTCCAGACACATCTTGCTTGCGAGTTTCGGCCCGATTCCCGGCGCTTTGGAGATAAGCCGGGTGTCGTTGGTGGAGAGGGCGCGGGCCAGTTCCTCGACCGTCAGCGTGGAGAGGAGGGCCAGCGCCGCTTTTGGCCCGACGCCCGAAGCGCCCAGCAGAATCTTGAACGCCCGCAAATCCGTCGGCTCCCGAAACCCGTACAGCGTGGCCTCTAAATCGGGCTGCCCGCGCAGCGTAAAATGGGTGATGAGCGTCGTCTTTTCCCCGACCTTCGGCAGTTCCGCCAGCACGCCCGCCGGGACCATGATCTGATATCCCACGCCGCCCGCTGTGTCCAAAATGACCGTGTTCGCCTCAATCCGCGCCACAATCCCCGTGACTTGCGCTATCATAAATCTGTATTATCTCCTGCTCGAAATAGCAATCAAAAGACGCATTGCGCGACTGCGCGAGGCCCCTCATTCGCTGCGCCCGTCCTATTCTACCACGAATCACCGCGCGGCGGAACACGCCGCAGGGAATCGCCCTGCGAAGATGCTGCCCCTCCTTTTTTGTTACCTCCACCCCAAAATTCGCGCTTTTTTATCAAATTGTCACTGCAATTTAATCTTAATGTAACCTGGCTGTAAACTTTGCCCCGTAGAATAGCATTGCAGGAAACAAAGGTTGGCTGTCGCGGGACAGCCGGAGAGCGCTTATGGAACCGACCGAAACGACGGAAGCCGCGATTGTGTTTCCTTTGCTTGCGGGCAAACGGGAAAGGCTGATGGTCTTCCTTGCCGAACTCAACGGGGTCAGGCGCAGCGAACACCGGGAAACTCATGCGACCGTGCAGTGGGAAAGTTGGTTTTTGCAGCCCACGCCGCAGGGCGATTTGGTCATTGTTTATCTGGAAGCGCCCGACCCAATGGAGGTCTTTGTTGATCTGGCGGTCTCGGCAACGCCCTTTGCCCTCTGGTTCCGGCAAAACGTGCTGGAACTGACGGGCGTGGATTTAGCGCTGCTCCCGCCCTTTGCCCTGCCCACGCGCCTGCTGCACTGGCGGCGGGACGCAGCAAACTACGGCGCGGACGGTAGAGATTTTTGACCGCGTTCCGCCTTGAATTTTCCTGAATTTCCGGGACCGCGAAGGCCGGAAATAGACCGACCGTGAAGAGAGGAATCGAAACTATGTACGATATCGAAGTTTTAAAGCGCAGTGAGACCGACCGCCGCGCTTTCCTGACCCGCATGGCGGCTGCTGGACTGGGAACCGCTGCTGTCGCGCTGCTGGCGGGATGCGGCGGCGACAGCAATAACGGCAGCGCAACGCCCGATCTGGGAACGACCCGGAGCGCTTTTTCGTTCACGTCCGGCGGCGCGACCACGACCGTGCCCGGCAGCAATCAAAATACGATTGTGCTGAATTTCGCGCTGACGCTGGAGTATCTGGAGGCCGACCTTTACCGGCAGGCGCTTAACAAAGCGGCGGGACTCCCCGCCGCCACGCCGTTGAACGCCTACACGGCGTCGCCCGGATCGCTTCAGGGCTACACGCTATCCGGCACGGTTAATCCCGGCACGATTACCGACACGAATTTGCAGGCCGCCGCCTTCGCCTATCTCGTGCAGTTCGCTTATGTGGAAGCGGCGCACCGCGACTTTTTGATTACGGCGCTGGGTGGTCTCGTCGCAAACGGCGGCAATGCCAGCCCGCTGCAAGGCCCTACCAAAACGTATGTCTCGCTCGCCCTGAATAACGCCGCGTCCCTGAGCGACATTCTCGCCGCTATTTATCCGCTGGAAGAGACCGGCGTTCGCGCTTACCTGGGCGCGGCGAAATATCTCCAGGACAACGGCACGGTGCAGGTTGCCGCGTCCATCTACTCGACCGAATGCCGCCACTCCGCCGCGCTTGCCTATATCCTTACGCCGGACGGCAGCACGATTGGCCCGCGCCCCAATATCACGGGCGTTCCCTCCGGGGAAGTGGAAGTCGCCAGTCCGCCCGCCAATCCGACGATTCCGACCAACACGGTCTATAACTCCAACGCGGTCTTTGAAAAGGCCCTTTCGCCGTCGAATACCCTGCTGGGCGCGTCGGCATTCCTTGCGTAGCCAGAAAAGTTTGGGCTGCGCTTCCCTGCCCTATCGCCGCGTTCCGACGCGCAGCGAAGCGGCGGACGATGCGACGGCCCGGTAAAGGATAACAAACCATGACAGAAATTTTGAACGCAGAATCCACCCGGCGCGGATTCTTTGCGCGGGGCGCGATGGCGACGGCGGGCGTGACCGCCGCTTCGCTGCTGCTTTCGCAGGGGGCGAACGCCGCCCCGACCGCTAATCTCGGCATCCCGACCTCGGCGATTAGCCTGCCGGGAACCGGCGATTTTCAGGTGCTAAACTACGCCCTGACGCTGGAAGATTTGGAAGCCGATCTTTACGCGCAGGCCCTTTCGCGCCTGACAACGGGCGGCAACACGGGAACGAAAGCGTCTGTGAGCGTCGGGACTTTGCCGGGACTTGGCCTTTCGAGTTCCGATCCGGTCGTCAAGTATATCGCGCAGTTCGCTCCGGTGGAAGCGGCGCACCGGGATTATCTGGCGGGCGCTCTTGGTTCCACCGCCATCACCACGCAAGTCCCGAAAAAGTACGATTTTGGGCTTCAAAGTCTGACCGGCGACCCAAATACCGTGCGGGCCGCCGTTTTGAATCTGGTGCTGCAAGCGGAAGCGACGGGCGTTCAGGCGTATCTCGGCGCGATTCCCTTCCTGTCTACCGGAAGTCAGTATCTGGCGGTGGCAGCCGCCATTCAGGGAACGGAAGCGCGGCACACGACGGCGCTGACCATCGTTCGCAATCTGCTCGTGGCGCAGGGAACGGACGCGACTGATCCTGCCCGCACTCCCGTCGCGCCGCTGCGGGGCGACGGCGGCACAAACCCGGCTTCGGTGACATACAGTTCGGCGACGCCGAACCTGGGCGACGCCAACGGCATTGACCTTTACCTGAACCCGACGGACGTTGTGACCCGCGTCGGCGGCTTCATCAAGACCTCGTAGCCTGAACGACCGGACGATCTCCAGCCCGCGTGTTGGGCGTCTGTGAGCAAATACGGCAAAACGGTCTGTAACCGGGGCGATATGTCCCGATTGCAGACCGTTTTTGCGTTGCCGAAGGAAACGATTTTTATTCGGATAACGCTTTGAGGACACGCAAAATTTCGCCGACGCTCCACGCCTGCGCGATGCAGCCGTTCGGACGCTGCGGGGAGTCTCCGTCGTAGATTTCCGCCAGCGATCCCATGCCGTATTCCCGCAGCGGCTTTTCTAAGGGCAAAAGCAGGGCGAGCGCCGCTGTTTTGTCGCCATGCGCTTTGTAATGCGCCTCCGCGAACGCGCCGAGCAGCCAGGGCCACGCCGTTCCCTGATGGTACGCGCCGTCCCGCTGCTTCTGGTCGCCCTCGTAGCGCGGACGGTAGGCCGGATCGCGCGGTGAGAGAGTCCGCAGACCTACGGGCGTCAGCAGGTCGTCCCCTACGATTTGCAGGACGGCGGCTGCCTCCGGCGAACCGGCGTCCAGCGGCGCGAAGGGCAGACTGACCGCAAAAATTTGGTTCGGGCGGACTGCCGCGTCGGAAACGCGGTCGGGCGGCGTGTCCAGCACATCATAAAGGCCACGTCCGTCCGGGCGGGGGAAGCGGGCGCGGAAACTCTCGCCCGTTTTTTGCGTGAGGCCCGCGTAGTACGCCGCCTTTTTCGCATCGCCGATTTGCGCGGCAAAGTCCGCCATCGTCGCCAGCGCGTTGGCCCAGAGCGCGTTAATCTCCACCGGCTTGCCGATGCGCGGCGTCACTACCCATTCCCCGACCTTTGCGTCCATCCACGTCAGCTGGACGCCCGCCTGCCCCGCGTAGAGCAGACCGTCCGCCATGTCTACGTGGATGCCATACCGCGTCCCGGCAAAATGCGCGGTGATAATCTCTTCCAGAACGGGCCAGAGCGCGTCTTTCAGCGTCGCAAGGTCGCCCGTTGCCTGAATATAATGATAAATCGCGACGAAATACCACAGAGTCGCGTCCACCGTGTTATATTCCGGCGTTTCGCCCGCGTCCGGGAAACGGTTCGGCAGCATCCCTTCGCTGACCACCGACGCGAACGAAAGCAGAATCTCCCGCGCAAATTCCGGCTGTCCGGTCGTCAGGCAGATTCCGGGCAGAGCGATCATCGTGTCCCGGCCCCAGTCCGCGAACCAGGGGTAGCCCGCAATAATCGTCGTTCGCTTGCCGGGGACGGCGACGCGGAAATCGGCGGCGGAAAGGGCCAGCGCCTGCGCGAAGGAATCGGTCTCAAATCCCTGTGACCATGCCGTTTGCCGCGTCATGAGCGCCCGCCAGGAATCCATCGGTCTGTCTACCGCTTCGTCGTTGACCGAAGCGGCAATCACGACGGTATCGCCGGTTTTCAGGGCGACTGTCAGCGTTCCCGGCGTAAACAGGTCTTCTTCGAAGTCCTGTCCGCGCTCCCGTTCGCGGGGGTGCTGAAAGCGGTAGTACCATTCCGGCAACGCGGAAAACTCTACGCCGTCAAACTCCATTCCGTCCTCATCCATGACCGACAGCGTGAACGGAAACGCGCCGTCCGTGACTTTCCAGACTCCGGGCAGCATCATTCGCAAACCGGAGTTTTTCCATGCGATGGATTGCGGAATCGCTCCGGCGTGCATCTCGCTGTGGTAATCTTTCCATGCCAACAAGGGCGCGAGATCGAGCGTGACGCATGAATTTTGCGGCGCTTCCAGCAATTTGTAGGAGACATAAGTCACATTTTTGCCATGCGCCATCCAGACCGTTTTTTGCAGTTTGAGTCCCGGCGCAGGCGAATATTCCCAGCGGGGCGCGGGCCTGCTTTGCCATGCCTCCATCGCAAGGTAGCCCTGCGGCTGCGTGACGCCGGGATACAGATTGGTGGCGAGCGGAAAATAGCGGGTCGTTTCGGCGGTCTTAAGGTTCAGCGTCTCATTGAACTTGGAGAGGAGGACGGCGCGGCCCAGTGGCGCGTTGAGCGCCGCGACGAGCAGGCCGTGATAGCGGCGCGTATTCGCCCCGGACAGGGTGGAGGAGGCGTACCCGCCAATGCCGTTGGTCACCAGCCATTCCAATCGGAGCGCGTCTTCGGGGTTGGGGGGGAACTCGGTCAATTTTTTGCCCTGTCTCCGGGCGTTTTGCATTGAGGCCACGTCCGGCGTCAAAAACAAGCGTCCGATGGACGCGCCGCAGCACTGTTTTAATCTGCGTTTTCCAATGCGAAGACTGACAGGCGCGGCAAAAAGTTCCGTATGGAATAGTCGCCGCGCCCGGACTTTTCGGGAAGATTCTCCTCGCTACGAATCAAGGAGATGAACTTCCTCGCTACGCGGCGCTGCCGGGTCGTCCTTCGGACGGGGAAAGTCGCGCAAAGATTATCTCGTCCGAAAGACGTTCCTCCGAAGGCGCGTAGCGAGGAGATTGAACTCCCCGATTTGCGGATGCAATCAGTTTCCCGCCCGCGCCCGCCGTTTGCGTTCCGGGAGCGGAGCGCCGCTTTCGAGGGCCGCTTCCCGCGCCGCCTTTTGCCGCGCAAGGCTGGCTTCGGTCGCCATTGTCCCCATGCACCAGTCGGCGAACGGGTTGAGGACGCAGAAGTTTTTCTGCATATAACGGTGGTGCAGGTGGTGATGCCGCCGCAGGAACTGGAACCATGCGTAACGCTCCAGAAAACTCCGGCGCGGGACGTGCATATTATAATGCGTCCATTCATAGACCACGAAATATAGCAGCGTCGCGACAATCGCCCCGATGCCCGTATTATGAATCACGTAGCGGTCAAAAATCCAGATTAGCGGCAGGTGGCTAATCAGCAGCGCGGGCAAGGCGTAGGGCTTGAGCAGGACGTGTTCCGCGTGCTCATTTTCCGCGACAAAATAACTATCGTCGCCGCGATACAGGCCGTGATGCACAATGGTATGTCCGCGAAACGCCTCTTTCGGCTCTCTGGGATGGTGCATCCAGTGCTTGTGCCAGAACCATTCGAAGAAACTGCCATACGTGATGCAGACGAGCGCGGAGATAGTCTGCGTTAAAATCGGAGTTAGCAAGCGGAAATTCCTTTACTTCAAAAGTGGGTCGTTCGGATTGCGCCAGCGACCTAAGAATTATACCCGAAACCTGGGGAAAAATTTCCACGATATAATTTTTACCCCAGAGAACCCAGAGGGACACAGAGAAAATACGAAGAAGATACAGACAGGATGAACAGGATTTTCCAGGATTGACAGGCTGGGAATTGATTTCTATTCTCTTTTGACTTCGTGATCATTTTTTGACTTCGTGACCCCTCGTGGATAAAATTTTTTCTTTGTGTTTCTCTGGGGCTGCGGGGGACCTCCTACCCTAACCGGCGTCAAGCGTGAGGTCAAGCGCCGCACGGTCGTATCGGGACGCCGCTGATCGCAGGAGTTTGCGCTCAGGTCGTCGTAATCTTTGCCCCGCTCAATCAGGCGGCGGGGATCGCGCCGCCTTCTTGCCGCCAATCGGAGAGTTCAAGCAAGTTGGCGGTCGTGGTTGCGAACGTTTTGGTTTTCTGTACTTTTTTGCCTTGCGCGTCCGGCGCAGGGCGGCAGGCGACGACGGTCTTCCGGTGAACGCCGAGGCCCGCGCGCGGCGCAGGAACGATGTCCCTGCGTGTTTTCCGTGAGGACTGAAGCGGACGCCCGAATATAAATTTTGTTGCGCGCGCTTCCTGAAGGAGAGACAGGGGACGGCGCGTAGCAGGTGTCTCAGGTTCGACTCGGTGTCAGGCGCGTAACGCCAGAAAAAAACGACCTTTGTGTCAGCCACTCACAGGAAGATACGCCATGAACCTCGAATTTTCATGCCTGGTGGTAAACGAAGCAGGGCCATTCAGTTATCCGCGTTGGGCGGTTGAAACCGCTGCCCCAAGCGCGCGAAGTGTTCCTTCGGACACTAAGCCCGATCCTTTTTGTGTAGGCTAATCCGCATTGAGTCCGCGAAGGCGGACTTTGCGCGCGCGTGGCCGTGAATTGATTCGCCCGCACGAAAACTCAATGGCCCTGTAAACGAAGTTCCTGTTGGCTCCGGGTGAAAATTCTTCTCCCCTCATTTCACCTTTCCATCCGGCAGGGGCGCGATAAAGCCTCCTGATTGCGGGCGGGGAGTTTGCGGCGGGGCGGGCATTGCGGGGCGCAGCAGGAAAGGCAGCGGGTACGGGTCGCTTTTGGCGAGGAGTTTGCGGTCGAAAAAGACCAGACTGCGGACTTTCAGCGGCGCGTTCATGGCGGCGGGTGGGAATTGCGCCACCGGAATCGTCAGCGAGGCGGTGAACGGCGAGTCGTTTCCGGCGGCCAGGAGGGTGGACGCCACGCTTAACTGCCCGTCGGAATTGACGTAGCGTTTGTCCGGGTTCGGGGTAATGGCGGGCAGGGGCGCGTCGCTGGCGTCGTAGAAGAAAACGGCGATGAGGCCCGATTTTCCGTCCTGCCCGTGAATCCGCCCGGTCACGTTGATTTGCAGCAGGTAGCCCGCCGCATCGGGAATCAGGCCCTGCGATTCGATTTTTGTGAACTCCACCATCGGGTTAGACGCGGGCGGCGGGGCGGGATCGTTGTTCTGCGCGGAGGGCGCGGGCGCTGTCGGCGGCGCGGGGGTTTGCGTCCCCGTCGGCATCGGAATCACCGGCGCGGCAAGCGTGGGCGGCGTTTGAGATACGACCGGCTTTTTCGCGGGGCGCAGCAGCGTGACGCCCGCAAGCGTTAAGACAATCACAATCAGCGTGACCAGCGTCCCAATCAGCAGCGGCGTGTTGGAGCGGGGCGAGGAAGCGGGCGGAATCGCGCCGGATGGCAAGTTTGGCAGCGGGTTTTCGCTGATCGGCGACTTAAGCGTATCCGGCGCGGCGAGCGTGTGGGAGGGCGGGGACAGCGCGGGCGGCATCGCCCCCGAAGCGCCCGCCGCCCGCAGTTCCCCCGAAACCGGCGCGGGCATGGCCTCCCGAATGGCGAGCAGACGCATCGCGACCTCGTGCGCAGTCGCGGGGCGTTTCTCCGCGTCGAGTTCCAGACAATCCGCAATCAACTTCGAAAGCGCGTCCGGGACGAGCAGGTTCAGCGAGCGGGCGGGCGAAAACTTGAACGGCGTCGCCGCCGGGTCGCGCCCGGTCAGCAGGTGGTGAAGGGTGGCCCCCAGCGCGTAGATGTCGGAACGCGGCCCCGTCTGATCGCGCCCAAACTGTTCCGGCGGCGAATAGCCCACGCTTCCCAGCAGGGCCGTGTCTTTGGACGCTCCCGGCTGAAACTGCCGCGCAATGCCGAAGTCTATCAGGCAGATTCTTCCGTCCGGGCGCAGCATCACGTTGCTCGGTTTCAGGTCGCGAAAGATCAGCGGCGGGTCAAGCGTATGCAGGTAGGTCAGCACATCGGCGATTTGCAGCCCCCATTCAATCACTGCGGCGACGGGCAGGGGCAGTCCGCGCCGTTCCGCCAGCCGCGCCTCCAGCGTCACGCCCTCGATAAATTCCATGACGAGGTAAAAACGGTCGTTCTCGATAAAGGCGTCTGTGACCTGCGGCAGATTGGCGTGGCGCAGGCGGACGAGCGTTCGCGCCTCTCGTTCGCACTGTTGCAGCGCCGCCTGATACTCCGCCGCGTCCGCGAACGCCCCGCGAATCTCCTTGACCGCGACCTGCGCGTTGAGCCGGACGTGTTCCGCCAGATACACCGTTCCCATGCCGCCCCGCCCCAACGCCCGCAGTATCTGGTAGCGCTCATTGAGCAGCAATCCCGCTTTCAGTTCTTCCGTCGCCATGCTGACCGCTCCTGTTCCGTGTGTTACGGAATGTCTCTATCGTATCATAAAAACGGTGAATTGGTCAAATCCATTTTGCCAGCGCGATAAAATTCCTGTGTTTTGCCGGCGCCAACGCAGAAGATTGGCCCGGATCAAATCGCGCTAAAATGGGAAAGCCGGAACTCGGCCTCACCGAAATTCTCACCAACGATCACCACTTCACGCAAGAGAGTTTTACGGTACTCATTACCAGAGAATAGCAGTCTTGTTTTGCGCGCTTCGGGGCCGCGCTTTCCTCACGACGGGGAAAGCGCGGCGCTTGTTGCGGCTGGGAAAATGGCGTATAATAGCGTAAGAAATCTTGCGAAACAGGAGGAAGAAATGACGCTGACAATTCAACTTCCGCCCGAAACCGAAGCGCGGCTCACCACGCAAGCGCGATTGGAGGGGGTGGAAGCGGCGCAAATTGTGGAAAAACTTGTGGAAAGACACCTGCCGCCCGCGCCGCTGACCGATGAGGAGCGCGAACGCCGCCGCCGCGTTATGGAAGAACTGGTCGCGGAAACGGAAAGGCTCGGCCTGTACCAATGAGCATCGCCGTGCTGGACGCCTGCGTTTTATATCCGCCCGCCCTGCGCGACCTGTTTCTGTGGCTTGCTGAGGAAGGCGTTTATCGCCCGCGCTGGACGGACGCCATTTACGATGAATGGACGCGCAACCTGCTGGCAGACCGCCCGAACCAGACCGCTGAACGCCTTGCCCGAACCCGCGAATTGATGAATCAGGTTGATCCGCTCTGCCTTGTCACGGGCTATGAGGCCGCTATCGCGTTTTTGCGCCTTCCCGACCCTGACGACCGCCATGTTCTCGCGGCGGCGATCCACGCAAACGCGGCGGTTATCGTGACGTTCAACCGCAAAGATTTTCCCGCTTCCGCGCTGGCCCCGTTCGGCATCGCCGCGCTGTCCCCCGACGTTTTTCTCTGCGGCCTGCTCGACGCCGCGCCGGAGTTGTTTCTTCGCGCTGTGGAAGCCCACCGCCTCTCCCTGAACCGCCCGCCAAAAACCACAGAAGAATATCACGCTACCCTGCGTCAAAACGGCCTCCCGCAACTCGCCGCCCGTCTAAGTGACAAAAGCGAGTGAAACGCTCTTCCAAAACGCCTGTTTTTGCGTCTTGTGTCTTGTGCTGGCAGTAAACTCCTGGAAAAGGTCTACCCCGTGTTGCGCAGGCCGGAGGCGATCCCATTGATAGTTGCGGCGAGGGCGTAGTTCAGTTCCTCGCTGGATTCGCCGCCGCGCTTACGGCGCAGCAGGTCAAGTTGCAGCAGCGAAAGCGGGTCCACATAGGGATTGCGCAGACGAATCGAGCGGGCCAGCGTGGGATTTTTTTCCAGCAGGCGCGTTTGCCGCTTCACCCGCAGCAACGTTTTTTCCGTCCGCTGAAACTCCGCTAGCAGGAGAGAGTACACCCGGTCTGCCAGTTCTCTGTCCGCAAGCAGGTCGGCGTAGAGCCGCGCTATGGCAAAGTCCGCTTTGGCAAGCCCCGTTTCCACATTTGCAAGCAGTCCTTCGAACATCGGGAATTTCAGGGCCATTGTCTGCAAAAGGGCCTCGTTTTCTGGGGCGGCGTCCAGAAAGGCGGTCAGCGCCGCACCGACGCCGTACCATCCGGGCAGGACGTGCCGCGACTGCATCCAGCCAAACACCCAGGGAATCGCCCGCAGGTCGTCCAGCCCGCGAGTGGCCCCGCGCCGCGTGGGGCGCGAACCGATTTTCGCGTGTTCCAGCTCCAGCACCGGCGTGGCCTGCTCGAAGTAGGGCAGGATGTCCGGGTTGCCGTGAATGTCGGCGCGGTAGACGGCGTAGGCGGTCGCGGAAAGCGTCTGCATAGCGTCCGTCCACTCCGGCAAAATCTCCGCGCCGTAGCCGCCCGCCCGCGTCATGGCCTCCAATGCGGCGGCGACCATCAGTTCCAGATTCCGCTCCGCCACCTGCACATCTGCGTATTTCCAGTTCAAAACTTCGCCCTGCTCCGTAATCTTCAAGCGCCCGTCAAACGACTCCGGCGGCTGCGCGGTGATGGCCTGATGGGTCGGCCCGCCGCCGCGCCCCACCGTGCCCCCGCGCCCGTGAAACAGCGTGAGATGGACGTTGCAATCGCGGGCGACCTCGTGCAGGGCGCGGTGCGCCACAAAAATCTCCCACGTCGAAGTGAGCATCCCGCCGTCTTTATTGGAGTCGGAATAGCCCAGCATGACCTCCTGCCGCCGCCCCCACGAATCGAGATAGGGTTTGTACGCTGCGTCCGTCCACAACTCCCGGCAAATCGCGGGCGCGTTCCGCAAGTCCTCAATGCTCTCAAACAGAGGGGCGGGCATCAATTCGGGCGTCGAAACAGAGGGGGTCGGGTGTCGGGTGTCGGGTGTCGGCAGATTCGAGTTTACCGCATCTCCCATAGGTCTCGTATTTCCGACGCCCGAACCCCGACACCCGACACCCGCGCTTTGCGCGAGCCAGACGACGCGGAGAACGTCCTGCGCGGAAGTGGCCCCGCTGATGACATAAGTCTGAATCGCTTCGGGCGGATAGTCGCGCTGCGCCTGCGCGACGGCGCGGCAGGCGTCCATGACCATGCCCGTCTCGTTTCCGGGCGCGGGGATGTCCGCTCCGCCGATCTCTACGCCGACGCCCTGCGCCATTTCGCGAACGGCTTTTTCATGCAGACGGGCGTGCTGCCGGATGTCCAGCGTGACCAGATGCAGGCCGAAGGTGTTGAGTTGGCGCAGCAGCGGATCGAGCAGCAGGCGGGCCATTTTCTCGCCGCAATGCGTCAGCAGGCTGTCCCGAACAATCCGCAAGTCTGATTCGAAGGCGGCGGAATCCGGGTAGCCTTCGGCGTGGTCGGCGTTGTCGCGGGCCATTTTCAGGCGGTGCGCGACATAGGTCAGGAAGCGGCGGTAGACCTCCTCATCGGGACGGCGGCGGGCGTTCGCGCCGAATGTCCGCAGCTGCGCGTCGTAAGTTTCCAGCGCCGCCGTCAGCGCTTCAGACGCGGGGACTTGCCGTTCCGAGGGGGAGAGCAGGTCTAAAATCACGTCCACGCTTTGCAGATAAAGATTGATGATTGTGTGGCGGGCCAGTTCCAGCGCGTCCCGCGTGGCCTCTGGCGTAACAAACGGGTTGCCGTCCCGGTCGCCGCCAATCCATGAGCCGAAGCGCAGGACGCAGGGCAAGTCCGCCGGGGCGAGTTCTCCGCCGTAAACCTGCCGGAAAGCGTCCGCCATGCTCTCGTAAAGGCGCGGCAGGGTCTCGTAGAGGCTGTTGCGGAAATAGTCCAGCCCCATCTGAATTTCGTCGCGCACGGTGATTTTGCGCCGCCGCACTTCGTCGGTCTGCCACAGGGCGTTGATGTGCGCGGCGATCACGCCTTCGCGCTCTGCCGCCTCGGCGTCGGTGAGCGGCAGCCAGTCCAGCTGATCCAGTTGCCGCGCAATCATGCGGCGCTTGCTCAGGACGGTGCGGCGGGCCACTTCGGTGGGGTGGGCGGTGAAGACCGGGATGACCTCGACTTGGCGCAGCCAGTCTAAGGCCGCATCGCGGTCAATGCCGCCGCGCTGCATCCGCATCAAGGTTCCCAGAAACGATCCGGGCTGCGGCGGGCGACCGGGCGAGATTTTCGCGGCGCGAAGCCTGCGCTTGCGGTGGTTCGCCTCGGCGAGATTATTCAGTTCGAAGTAGATGGAAAAGCCTTTAATGGCGCGGTACGCCTGTTCGGTCGTCAGCGCGGCGATAATCCGCTCCGCCTGCCGGATGGAGTCGCTGGCGGTTTCGGGCGGCGCGGTCGCATTGTTCTGCGCGTCGCGCTGCGCGATAGTCAGGCGGCGCAGGCGCTCCACCGTTTCCAGCAGTTCCGCGCCGCTCTGCTCCCGCATGGCGTCGCCGAGCAGTTTACCCAGCGAGCGGGCGTCGCGCCGCAGCGGACGCTCTTTCATCTCCGGGTCGTCCGTCAGGAGTTCCTGCAACCGTTCCATCTGATTTTCCGCCGCCCAGAGTGGCTGTTCGCTCATGTTGGTCTGTCCCCGTTCCGAGCGTTCAGGTGTTCGGGTCTTCAGGTGTTCAGGTATTGATTGCTCCGCTGTCAAATTGTACAAACTGCCAGTGAAGAAGCGAATACCTGAACACCCGAACACCTGAACGCCTTTCCTCTTTTCAATAAGGTTTATTTTACTCAATTTCTTCTTGAAATCGGCCTAAAGGTCATCGCGGGATTTTCTGCTATTTTTTCTTATTTAGCATATTTTCTTTACTAAAGCAACTTAATGGCACTTAATAAAAATTATTGAAAAAAATTTGACGATTCGGGCCGATTCGGGGCAAGTTGGCACGGAATGTGCATATAAGAGAATGGGAGCAAATCCCAACGCTCAGGACGTGTCAGGCGCCGGGCGAAAAATAGAGTCTTCCGTGACCGCAAGGCGCTGGAGGGCCGACTTCAAGAACAGGAGTTTTGACAATGCGACAAGTTTACATGGGATCGTGGGTGCGAATGGTTCTGGCGTTCGCCGCCGTACTTTTGGTGGCTGGCCCCGGCCTCGTCATGGCGGCTGGCCCGAACCCGACCTACACGCCGAAGTCTTCGGTGCTGATTGGCCCGACTTCCGTCTCCTCACTCCAGACCGCCAATTATACGCTGCGTGTCACCTTTACCAATAATATGACAGCGGACTTTCCGCCGACGACTGGCGCCAGTTTCAGCGCCTACTACGGGACGATCACCAGCAACGGGGTGTATACGTCGCCTGCATCAATGAGCGGCACAAAAGACCGGCTGACCGGCACATTCATCCAGAACGGAGCGAAAGTGACCTCCTCGCTGGTTGTTGTGGTAGCGCCTCTGGCCCCGTAAGCCAGTCCGCCCGATACCCCTTCCGCCGCCAATGGCGGCGGAGGCCGCCCTAACGGCTCATTTTGTTTGACTACACGATTTTACCAAAAATGGATTTGATGAAAGGATACAACGCAATGAAATTCGGAATCGCACTGGCAGGCATGGCCCTGTCCCTGATTGGCGCAACGACCGCGCAGGCGCAGCTCACCATCACCCTGACCACGACGGCCCCGGTCGCGGGCTTCCCTAATGTGACCAACTACTTCGGAACAATCACCAATCCGACCGCCAATCCCATCAAGATTGAAGGGGACAACATCAACACGCCCCTCGGCGTCACTTTCTACGATGTGCTGGCGGGCAGCGCGGTGGACAGCAACGGCGACCCGAACGCGGCCGCCCTGCCGGTCACAATCCCCGCAGGCGGTTCGTTCACCAATTCCCCGGCAAGCCTGTTCCAACTGCAAATTCCGGCGGGAACGCCCCTGACCGATCTGGTCTTTACCGTCAGCGACGGCTCCGGCAATGTGCTGGGAAGCGCGGGCTTCACCGTCGGAACGGCGGACGTTCCCGAACCGGGCAGCATCGCGCTGCTGGCGTCCGGTCTGGTAAGCGGAGGTCTGTTCGTGGCGCGTCGCCGCCGCAAATAAGCGCCGCTTCCAATAAAGCAAAAATAAGAAAGGGGTCGGAGCAAACGCTCCGACCCTTTTTTGTCTTTTCTGATTTTTCCTGTCCCATCGCCCGATAAAAGCGATAGGGCAGGATTTTTTTGTACCAGTTTTTAAAATTTTTTTTGGTTTTTTTTAGCCTGATGACCTTTGAGAAAGGCCTTTTAAAAATTTTTTTATTTTTTTTCGCTGATTCTGCCCATTTTCGATGCAGTTGGCATGAAATGTGCATTAGAGAGTAGTGAGGACAAAAAACTGCTTAGGACGTGTAAGGCGCCGGGCGGTGTTTCTCAACCCATCCATTGCAGCGTAGGTCTTGGTCGGCCTCGCATCCGCCGGACTTATAACGCGCTGGAATGGACCAACTTCACACAAGGAGTGTTCGAAAAATGCAAACTGTCAAATCTGTTTCGTGGGTGCGCATGGTCCTGGCTTTCGCCGCTGTCCTGGTTGTCGCCGGTTCCGGCATGGCCCTCGCGGCTGGTCCCGACCCGTCCTACGTGCCGAAAATCTCCACGATTACCGGACCCAGCACGGTCGCTCCCGGCGCCACCGCCAACTACGTCCTGCACGTGACGTTCACCAACAACACCACTGCGGACTTCCCGCCCACCACCGGCGCAACGTTCAGCGCGGCGCGTGGTTCGTTCAGCAGCACGACGCTCGGCCTGTACACCGCCCCGGCGACTGGCCCCCGCGATGCGGTCTCCGGCACGTTCGGTCAGAATGGCGTTTCGACCTCGGCGAGCCGCATCATCGCCATCAAGTAGTTGAATATTCGATGACGCCGGTCTTTGCATTTCCTCTGATACGCCGCTGACGCGGCCTGTCGCGCAGTAATATTAGGCTGTGTTAAAAGAGGCCTGCTTTGCTCTCTCCAATCGGAACGGGACAAAAATTGGGTCGCGCCGATTTCCGCTCCGGGAGAATGGCGAGACCGGCGCCATCCCCGATCTCTCACGAAAGGTATTTGTCAGACATGAAACTTAATCTCGCGATTGCGACCGCTGCCCTGTCCCTGCTTGGCGCAGTCTCCGCTCAGGCCCAGCTCACGCTCGTTGTTACGCCCGATACGGCGGCGGTTGCCACCTATGGCGGCGATACGGTGTTCCAGGGTGTTCTCACCAACACGGGCACGACCGCCATCACGATTGATGGCAGCAGCATTGCATCCAACGTGTTCTACTACGACATCCAGACGGACGTTATCACCGGCGGTTCTCAGCTTCCCCTGACGCTGAACCCCAAGGATACGGCGACCCTTGACCTCTTTGAACTGCTGACCGGCGGCAAAGGCGGCTACACCTACGACTACGTTTTGACCAGCAATGGCGCGATTGTCGCGGAAGCGGTCTTCCCCGGCGCGTCCGCCGTTCCCGAACCGGGCAGCATCGCCCTGCTGGCCTCCGGCCTCGTCGGCGGCGGTCTGTTCGTGGCGCGACGCCGCCGCAAATAATTCTCCGTTACTGGAGATGCAGTTTTTAAGGTCTGGGGAATTTCCTCAGACCTTTTTTTTGCCGGTATTTTCTTTTCTTTTTCCATTAGTCTCTGTTTCACGCACATTTACGCTTGCCATATTTCCCGGTTTCTGGAAAAATAAATAGAAGAAAATTGAAAAAAGGAGGGAAATGCGCAATTTTCGGCCTCTCCCAGATGTAAAAGAGATGGGAATTTTTAATCTGCTTAGGACGTGCAAGGCGCCGGGCGGATTCCCATCGCCGCGTCGTGATTTTCACGGCACGGCAAATACGAAAGGGAAAGTTCGAAATGCAAACAATGAAATCGGGCGCGTGGACTCGCATGGTACTGGCATTCGCCGCCATTCTGGTTGTGGGCGGTTCCGGTCTGGCCCTCGCGGCGGGCCCCCTCGCCACCTACGCCGTGCCGAAAAGCTCGGTGATTCTCGGCCCCAGCACGGTCGCGCGCAGCGGCGCGGCCAACTACATTCTGGAAGTGACTGCTGCGGACGGCACGGTCGGCGATTACGGCATCGTCGGCGGCGTGACGCAGACGGGCGCGACGTTTAGTTCCGTCTCCTCGGTCGGCGGAACGATCAACGCCAGCACCGGCGCCTACACCGCTCCGGCAACCGGCGGAATTGACAAAATTAGCGCCTCGTTCACCCAGCAGGGCGTTACGACTTCGGCGAGCCGCTTTATCCGACTTCAGTAGTTCGCCTGCGCATCCGGTTGCGCCTACAAAAAACGACTGCTCCTCCCCCTTCACCGGGGGCGGACATCTTGAAACGATTTACCTGACATAGAAAGGTTTTTGATTTACATGAAATTTAACACCGCGATTGTTGCCGCCGCGCTGCTTGCTGGCGCCGCTTTCTCCGCGCAGGCCCAGGCCACCCTCGTCGTGACGCAAACGACGGCTCCGGGCTTTCTGCTTTCTGGCGGAACGGTCTTTTCGGGCATCCTGACCAACACCGGCACGACCCCCATCACGATTGATGGCAGCGGCCTGACCGCTTTTAACAAAGTGGGCAGCACAAACGTCACCATTCCCAGCTACGATGTGCAGGGCGATCTGAACTTCACCGACCTGTACAATACGACGACGAACACCTTTTTGACCCTTCAACCGAAAGATTCCCATACCTTCGACGACCTGTTCGAGGTGAACCTGTCGGGCGTGAACAATCTCAACTACGATTATGTTCTGACCAGCGGCAACACGACGGTTGCGGAAGCGTTCTACCCGAAACCCAGCGCCGTGCCGGAACCGGGCAGCATCGCTCTGCTGGCCTCCAGCGTGATTGGCGGCGGAATGTTCGTCGCCCGCCGACGCCGCAAATAGTTCTGACACGGACGGGCCGCGTGTGAACTTACAAAAAACGGGCCTCTGGAAACCGGGTGAAATTTCACCCGGTTTCCAGAGGCCCGTTTTTTGCGCTTGACAGCAACGCCGCGCTTCCGGGTATCCTATCGGCAGGAGGAACGAAGACCATGCCAACGCAGACCGCCTTGACGCCCCGTGAAAGACAGGAGCAGTGGGAAGACCAATTCTTAGCGGAATGGGCCGCGCAGTCCGCCCGCTCACAGGGCAGGGAGCGCCCGGAACCGCTCGATCCCGTCCGAACGGCGTTTCAGCGCGACCGTGACCGTGTGCTTCACTCTAAAGCGTTCCGCCGACTGAAACATAAGACGCAGGTCTTTATTGACCCGGAAGAAGACCATTTCCGCACCCGGCTGACGCACACGCTGGAAGTCGCGCAGATCGCCCGCACCATTGCCCGCGCCCTGCGCCTCAATGAAGACCTCACCGAAGCGATAGCGCTGGCGCACGATTTAGGGCATCCCCCGTTTGGTCACGCGGGCGAGGAGGCGCTGGACGCGGCGTACCGTGAGTTTGTCCCGGAGGCGGGCTTCCGGCACGACGCCCAAAGCCTGCGCGTGGTGGAGCTGCTGGAATTTCGCACGGGCGAGACGTATCCGGCGGACGAGGAACACACGCGAGAGGCGCAGCGCGGCCTTAATCTGACGTGGGAAGTCCTCAACGGGATCGCGGGACACAGCAAGGGCCGCAAAGACCTGACCGACGCATCCGGCGAGCAGTCCGCCACGCTGGAGGGCCGCGCCGTTCGCATCGCTGACCGGGTTGCCTATATCAACCATGACATTGACGACGCCATCCGCGCCGGAGTCCTAAAGCCCGCCGACCTGCCCCGCGAGGAGATGAACGCGCTGGGCCGCAGCCACTCCGAGCGGATCGCGACGATGGCGCTGGACATCATCGAGACGAGCGAGGACAGGCCGATTGTCGAAATGTCCCCCGCAATCCGCGCCGCAACGGATAACCTCAAAGAATTTCTTTTTGAGCGGGTATACTGGAACGCCGCGACGGGAAATCAGGACTTGCGGAAAGCGCAGCACGTCATTCTGGCCCTGTTCCGCCTTTACATGGAGCAGCCGGAAAAAATGAACGGCAATGCGGCCCTGCGTCACCTGCCGACGGCAGAAAAAGCGCAGCGCGTCTGCGACTACATCGCGGGAATGACCGACCGCTACGCCGTGACGTGCTTCGACCGCAATTTCGTCCCGAAAAGTATGCAGGCGGCTTACTGAGAACGGGGACCGGGGTTCGGGGGGCGGGTGTCGAAAAAAAAATTCAGTCCGCAGAGTTCGCAGATTGTCGCAGATTAAAATGCCGGGATTAATTTTACCGCCCGTAAGACGGTCGGCGGAACGCCTCTCCGAGGGGCCGTTCACGGCGCGGTATCCACCTGGTAAACAAAGGAGCCTTTGTAGTTGAAAATTTTACGCTCGAAGCGGAGCGCATTTACGTTGATTGAGTTACTTGTCGTGATTGCGATAATTTCCCTCCTCGCCGGGATTTTGTTTCCGGTGTTTGCGTCGGCGCGGGCGCAGGCGCGGAAAATGACCTGTCTTTCCAATTTGAAGCAAATCGGGCTGACCGTCCACGCCTATTCATCGGATTATGACGAAGCGTTTCCGAATACGAACGATCCCTACCTGTGGGTAGGGCAGCGGTTCCGGTGGCCTCTGATGCCCTATATTGGGATCGGGCAGCGGCAGACAGCGGGCGGGGGATTTGTCAGCGCGGGCGGATCGCCCGCTATCCTGCTGTGTCCGTCCGATACGCTGTCCGGCGGCAGTTTCGACGCGACCTCGTACAACTATTCCGCCGCGTTTTACCATTCGCCGGAGGAACTGGCGGGTCTGACGATTCCCAATCTGATCAGCGCGTTCGGTTCGCCAGGAACCGGGCAGACGTGTACGACGCAGCGGCAGGCAAGCGTGGCGTATCCCTCCGCAAAGGTTATGTGTTCGGAGTGGTACAACAGCCACGATCATACGGGGGCGGCAAAAGTCGTTGGGATGTGGGGGACGTGGGCTGCCGCGACGGGGCCGGGGCCTGACCGGTGGAGCGGCGGCAGGTCGGCGCTGTTTGCGGACGCCCACGCCAAATTTACGCCTGTCCGCCGGATTCAACCTTCCTCAGACGATTGCCCGGACACAAACCGAACCGCAGGCGGGCTGAACGGCGCGGACATTCGTTAGCGCAACGGCGTCTAATCCCTGCGTCGCTATCCTTGTCGCGGGGAATCCGGGCGTGGCGCGTGGCTATCGAGCGGTCGGGTAGCACAAATTAGATACTTCTGGCGAGAATTTAGAAATCTTACGCATCCTCCTCTTTTTCCATTAACAAAAATATTCCCATTCCTTAACAAAAATTTAATGTAAATCTATTGACAATCCCCCCCCATTTTACTGTTATAATGCGATGTGTGAAGAATCAACCGCATCTTTAACTGGTTCGGCCCCGCCACAGCGGGCCAAAGGGGATGTACCCGTGAAGCGAAATGTCCTGTTCCTGCCGCCCGCGCCGAGGCGCGGCGCAAGGCCCCGAACGCGGCCCGGAATGTCCGCGTTCCTCCTGTGCTTGCTCGGCGTGTTTGCCGCGCCAACTCAGGCGCAGACCTCCGGCGGGCGAACGCTCTCCGGGACAGTTAAACTGGAAGGGCCGGTCAATTCCGCCGTGCCGCTGACTTTTGATTTCTGCGCGGTTGACCGGGCGTTCTTCTTGGAAAAGACGGTGACGCCTGCGGCAAACGGCGCGTTCTCCGTCGCTGATCTTCCGCCGGGACAGTACAATGTCTATGTCAAGGGCGGCAAATGGCTGCGGGAACCCCTGAGTATATCCGGGTCTGCAACCCTTGATCTGCGGGCTGGAGACCAGAGCGGCGCCATCGTGCAGAGCGTGAACGATTGGCTGCCTGCGGGGGACAGCAATAACGATAACAGTGTGGACAGCACGGACTTCACCGCCCTTATCGGCTCGTTCAACTCCGACGCTTCGGTTCCCGGCGGCGGGTACGACGTGACCGCCGACTTTAATAACGACGGCTTTGTGGACAGCAGCGACTTTACTTTGCTGATCGGTCAATTCAACAACGTGGGGCAGGAGTACGCGACGAACCTGCGGACGGCCCCGGCAGCGGGCGGGGGCGTTCTGCTGACATGGACGGCCTCGCTGGGCGCCACCCAAGTCCACATTTATCGGGCCGCAGCGGGCGGCAGTTTCGCGCTGATCGCAACGACGGCAGCGGGCGCCTCCTACCCGGACGCGAGCGGTACGGGCGCGTTGCTTTATAAAATCGTGGCACTGGATCAGCACGGCGTCGAAGGGCTGCCTTCCAATGTGGCGGGCGGCGTCCCGCTGCCGGTCTCGCTGGCGTCGGTGGACACAGCGCAGCCGGGATGGGCGGAGGACATTATCCCGACCGATTCTCCGGCGACGGCGGGGGCGGGGCCGTCTTCGGCGACGGCGATTGACGTGAGTTCGGGCATCCTGGAGAACCATCCGGGGCCGGACTTGGACGCGCATAACCCCGTCGGCCTCTCCCCCACCTTTGCCCGCCTGTACCGCAGCGCCCAATCGGAGCGCAATTACCACTCGCCGGGAATGGCGCGGGGTTGGTCGCATAATCTGGACTTGCGGATCACGCAGACCGGCGCGGCCCTGAAACTCACCTACCCCAACGGCGCGGTGGAAACCTGGACGGCAAACGGAACCAAAATCACGCCGCAGACACTCGGAACGCCCTACGTGGTGACGGGCTTGGGAACGGCGGGGGCCTTTACGAAACTGACGATGCAGTTCAAAGACCGCACGTCCTACGTCTTCACACTGCCCCTCGCCGACGGCGTGCTGCGCCTGACGCAGATGGTCAACGCGGTCGGCAGCGCGGTGAATATCGCTTACAAGACCGACGGCACACTCAATACCCTCGCCAATGACGCCAACCCCGCGCAAACGCTGCTGACCTTCGCTTACTCCGGCAACCTGATGCAGAGCGTGACCGACAACGTGGGCGGGCGCGTCATCACCTACACCTACGACACCGGCGGCAACCTCGCCACCGTCTCGCAAGTAAACTCTGCAACCGCTCTTTGGGCGTATAAGTACGTCAGCATCACCAACACCAGCAATGGAAACAACGTCTGGCCTTTGCTTTCGCAGGTCGGCGTTCCCGATCCCACCCAACCGACGCTCAATCAGATCGCGTACTACCCGGCGACACAGGCAGACGGCGTGGGGCGCGTCACAGGCTTTTCGGACGCCAACCGCAACCAGCGTGTGTACAAATATGGCAATGGCAGCACGACGGTGGAGGCGCGGGAACCGGACGGCACGCTCGATACGACGTGGACGCAGAACTTCGACGCGACCGGCGCGGACACGGGAACGACGGACGCTTACGGCTATTCTAACAGTATCGTGTATGGAAACGCCGTTGGCAATCCAAAACGTCCGATCCAGTTCCTCAATCGCAACGGGCAGTTGACGCAAGTCGCTTACGATTCTTACGGCAATGTCACGAAAATCAGCACGCCGTTCAGCCATAACAACGGGACGCAGCAACTCGCGACAAAATTCACCTACAACTACACGCTGTTTCCCTTCGGGCAGGTGGCAAGCGTTCAGGACGGCAACGACTCGCTAAACGCATACCGGACGCCGACGACTTACACTTACTACGACGGCACGACCAGCACCACTGCCGGGATCGTTCAGTCAAAGGGTCTGCTGCATACGGTGATGGAACCGACGCCGGGAACCGTGAACGGCCCTGCGATCCAGACAACCGAATACTTCTACACGACGCGGGGCAATATCGCGCAGATTAACACGCTGGCCCCGAACCAGACAGCGGGCGGAACAAGCGTCATCTCCGTTGTCTACGAGTACCAGAACGACGGGGCCTTTACGCCCGAACCGCTTGCCACGCCGGAAGCGCTGGGGCAGCCTGTCCGCATCACCTCGCCGCGCAACAACACGACGGCAACCAGCGCGATCCATCTTCGCTACGATGCGCTCGGTAATGTCACGCGAATCTATGACGAGTTCGGCAACCAGACGGCCTTCAAGTACAACGACGCCCGACAGGTCACGATGGTGATGTTCCCACCAACAGCAGCGGGCGGCGGGCGGGCTTCGGTGACGTATATCTATCCGCGATTAGGCGGGCCGGCGCTGACTTCCAATTACTATGACGAGGCCGGGACGCTGCAAAAAAGCGTGTCACGGGCGGCGGGCAATGAGGACGAGTTCAAGTACGCTTCCGGTAATGTCGTGCAGTACTCCTCGAACTACGACAGTCTGTATCGCCAGAAAAAACTGACTAATGGCAACATGGTTGTCGCGCAGCAATATGGCTACGATCTGGTGGGGAATGCCACGAGCGTGACTTACGCGGACGGGACGGGCGACAAGTATACGAAGTTCGATCCCGATGGCAATCTGATGCAGCGCATGGACGCCAACGGCAAAGCGACGAACTACGCGCTCGCCGCCGCAGACAGCCACCTTGACGCGATTACCTACCCCGCCGACGCCGCGCAGAATATCGCCTACACTTACGACGATTACGGGCGCATTGCGTCGGCGACGGACAAGACAGGCGTTCGGACATACCAGTACGACGATCTGGATAATTTGACGCTTGCCACAACGCAGTATTACGCCCCGAACGGAGCATTGTTGCCGCAAGTCCAGACAACCTACCAGTATTATACGGACGGCAGCGAATACCTGATGCTGTTCGGCTGGCAGGATACTCTGGGTACGGGACAGCAGACATTTCAGACGAAGTACGTATACAATCTCGACGGTAGCGAACAACGGGTTGAATTTCCCTGGCAGAACTTCCAGATCAACGGCGGACGCAACAATTCGGGCAACGTCAACTTCACGTATGATGCGCGCGGCAGAGTTACGCGAACCCGGCAAACGCTCATTTCGACGGATCATGCTTATAATTCGCGTGATTTCGTGACAGGCCTACGCAACTACAACGCAGGCGCGGTAGTCAATCTTTCTCTGTTTGGTTCTACGACCAGTGCGGCCTTCGGCGTCCAGTACGATGCGCTGGGCAATCCGCTGACCGTTCCCTATACGGTGAAGATTACCAATGACACCGACAGCAGCGGCGTCATCACCTATTCCTATGATGACCAGCTGCGTCTCAAAGAGGAGAAGCGGACGCTTGCCGCCGTGATGCAAACGGGAAATGTCTTTTATGACAACCCGTTTATCAAAGACCCGGCGGGCAACCTGACAAACGTTCGCGGCGCGACCTTTGGCGACAAACCAGCGGATCAGATCAGCAACGGGGGGTTCGTCTTCGACCTGAACGGAAACCTTAAACAGACTGTCAGCGTAGATGAAAACAACAATCTGACGAATTACAGTCTGAATTACGATCTGGAGGATCAGCCTACCTCCTATGGCCCGGTAACAATGGCGTTCCGGGCTGACGGACAGCGGGCGTGGAAGTCTATTCGCGGCGGGGCGCGGACATATTTCCTCTATGACGGTGATCAACTCATTGCTGAAATGGATGGTTCCAACCGTCTGACCGCCTATTACGGTAACTGCTCTGTCGGACGGCTGCAACGCTATGAGCAACAGTATCCCAGCACCACTTCGGGAACGCCGGTTTTAAGCGGACGCACCTTCCGCGCTTACACCTACGATATATGGGGCAATCTGGCGCACCGGGTCAACGATGATGATCTGGCTACCCGCAGTTTGTACGCGGCGGACACGGCGATTTACGACCGTCTGGGCGGTTTCTACACGGACTGGGGATTTTTGCTGGGCGGCGCTCCGGCGCAATTCCCGTATCTCGATCCGATTGGCGCGTTGGGACAGTGGGGCGAGTACACCGATCTGGAACTGCGCCCGACTGTTATGGCGACGCCGCCGATCCTGGCAAGCAACGGCTACCTCGATCCGCAGGTGGGGCGTCTGCAATCCCGTCAGAAGGGCTTGCAGAACGAGTACGAGTTCCAGCAGTTCTTCTACGACTTCCTTGCTGGAACCGCGAAGGGCGTCCTCAACACGGTGTGGCAGCAGGGCGTCGGCACAGTGCTTGGTCTGCAAGGTTCGCTGGCCTTAAACGGGGTGGCGGAGGGCAACCCGCGTGTGGCGGATGCGCTGGACAAACTCTACAATCCGTACCAGTATTCCAGCCACAATCAGGCGATCTTCGGGGCGTTTGCGGCGGGGGCCACAGAGGTCGTCGGGGCGTATGACGCGGGCGCTGGGGCTATCGGCGGCGCAGGCGAAGCCCTAAAGTCGCCTTATTTCCCGCCTGAAAGCGTTGGCGAATACGGGTCAACAGGCGGTCATCACATTCACGCGAAGGCGGCGTTTAAGGGAGACCCGAACTACAACCCCAATTCCGCCCTAACAGTTAGCCAAGCGGAAATGGCCCGTCGAGGTTGGAGTCATGAAGCCATGACTGCGCGTCAAGCCCAATCTTTCGATGAAATGCTGGCAGGGCAACGCGCCAGCACCATGCGCGAACACAGCAAAATCGCTGTGGACGCTTTGATGGCTGGTGGGGCAAGTAGGCAGGAAGCCAGAGCGCTCACGGCGAAATCGCTTCGTAACCTGCGAAGGCAAGGAGTAAGACGACCGACGCGGATTCCTACATTCCCGCCATTTGTCCGAAGGGGCTAATCTATGAGTGAGCAACAAAAGTATGAACAAGCCCTCCAGCAGTTTGGACAATTTCTGATTAAGAGAGTCAGAGACGTTACCATTTTGCATTTCCAAAATTTCTTGGATGGTGAAATGAAAGACGCAAAAAGCAAAGAGGATTACGCTTCATTTGCCGATTTCGATGAGCAAAAAAAGACGCTAATCAAAAAATTGGCGACAAAAGTTACGGACGAGACTCTGTATCTCTTGCTAGACGGTATCAGCGCAGACTTCGGCTTCGACGCTTTTGTAAAGGTCGAAAATGGGGAGAGCGTCAACTTGATGGTGGCAGGTGAGGAGGCGTGTTTCGATCTTAAACTCGAACTGCTGAATTGGATTGACCAATATAGCCAATACAAGACAGATTAAAACATTTGTTTTCCCGCCGAAAAGGGAGCAATTTTGCTAAAATTGCTCCCCTACGCCTGTCAGCAATCATTTTGCTAACCGGTGCTTTTTTTGTATATGCTTCGTTCCAGCACAGGAAAGCGGCTACCTTGATCCGCAGGTGGGGCGTCTGCAATCCCGTCAGAAGGGCTTGCAGAACGAGTACGAGTTCCAGCAGTTCTTTTATGACTTCCTTGCGGGGTCGGCGAAGGGCGTCATCAACACCGTGTGGCAGCAGGGCGTCGGCGCGGTGCTTGGGGTGCAAGGTTCGCTGGCCTTAAACGGGGTGGCGGCGGGCAATCCGCGTGTGGCGGATGCGCTGGACAAACTCTACAATCCGTACCAGTATTCCAGCCACAATCAGGCGATTTTCGGGGCGTTTGCGGCAGGGGCCACCGAGGTGGTCGGGGCGTATGACGCGGGCGTCGGGGCTATCGGCGGCGCGGGCGAAGCGTTACGCATTGACCTTTTGCCACGTAGAGGAGCGACACAACCCTACGAGATTGGACAGTTTCACGATTTAGATGCCAGAAGGGCAGTTGGCTCTGGCCTTGAAATACATCATGTCCCACAGGATAACCCTGCCGGTCAAGTTATCGCAGGACACACGAGAGAGAGCGGCATAGCGATTGCCCTGCCGAGGGCGGTGCATAGAGGTTTGCCAGCAACTTCGCGTCTTAGAGGAACATACACAGGAACGTCGCGTCAACTCATCTCTACCGGACTTAGAGACTTACACAGAGCGGGAGTGGATAAGGAAGTTTTGCGGAAGTTAGCAAAACGAATCCGATCTAGATATCCCGAAGTCTACAAGCGATAGATAGAATCCAGGGAGTTTTGCCCCATTAAATTTTGCATTTGATGGGGCAGAATTTTTTGTTAAGCCATAGTATATTTCAGGGAGGCAGGTATGGAACGTGAAGAGGCCGCTGAACGATTCGTTCAACGACTAGTTAGCGAATTAGGCGTAACTGGTCATCAGCAACTAGTTGAGGCTATCGAGGAGGGCATACCTCGAAATATATACGGCGGACTTTCGAAATGGTATCGTGAGCAGAACGGCGAAAGCCAGCAACAGGTACGCGCTATGCTGAAAGAAGCCATAAATTTCACCATATTTGGCCTGCTTAGTTTACTGGATGGTGTAGCCGGACACGAACGGATCGGCGACAAGCCTGCAAGTTATGCACTGTTTCTTGAAGTATACACCAATTATACGGCATACACGCAGAGCAAAGCAGAATATGATGTTCGCATCAATCCTTACAACACCGAGGATGATAGTGAATTATTGCATGATATTTTTCGCCGAATAGAGAGTGAACAGCAATCTGGTTCATAAAATGTTCGTCTGCAATCCCGTCAGAAGGGCTTGCAGAACGAGTACGAGGCCCAGCAGTTCTTTTATGACTTCCTTGCGGGGTCGGCGAAGGGCGTCATCAACACCGTGTGGCAGCAGGGCGTCGGCGCGGTGCTTGGGGTGCAAGGTTCGCTGGCCTTAAACGGGGTGGCGGCGGGCAATCCGCGTGTGGCGGATGCGCTGGACAAACTCTACAATCCGTACCAGTACAGCAGCCACAATCAGGCGATCTTCGGGGCGTTTGCGGCGGGGGCCACCGAGGTGGTCGGGGCGTATGACGCGGGTGTCGGGGCTATCGGTGGCGCAGGAGGTGGAGGCGGAGGTAGCAGTAGAGAAACGGGTGGAAGTGGCGGTCATCCCAATAACCTCGACGAAATCGCGGAAAAATATCACGATTTGTTAGGCGTTAAACAAGCCAACCACACTACAACAGCCGCCGCAACAGCGACAATCAACGGTGAGCAAAGAATCCTGATCGCTAATAGCGCAGGACAACTTTCGCCCGCACAACGCGCGTTGGCACAACGCCTTGGTCATATTCCGATTGGAGGCGAAAAATATGCCAACGAACACGCTGAGGCTTTGCTGTTTCGGATTGGGGAACAGAGAGGGTACAATTTCGGAAGACATGGCATAGGAGTCAGTCACCGGGACGGCATTTGTATCCGATGTGAGCAACTGGTCCGCGAACGCGAAATGACAAATCATAGTCCGTTCTCAGGCAAAGCATCAGGACGTTTCTGATCCAGCGACGCTAAGGCTTGACGAGCAGGCGTACATCTCATATTCATTTTGAGATGTACGTCTGTTCGCACCATCTGGATCAGTATGTGAATGAAAGGCAGTTTAGAATGATCGACAAAATCTACGCTCGTATCAGTGCCCCCTATCCGCCTGTGAGCGAGAGAACAGTTCAAATCGCAGAGGAAAGACTAGGCTTTTCCTTACCTCCCTTATTGAAAGAACTCTACCTAAGAGTGGGTAATGGTGGTTTCGGTCCGCAGGAGAGTTCGCTGATCGGGTTGTATGGCGGTTATCTTCATATGAGAAAGTATACGCTTGACGAAATATATAACGAACTGCGTTCTGAAAAAGATGAGCAAATGGAGGAGCAAGACCAAGATGATGTTCCTTACCAGATTGGTGAAATTTTGTATAATACATGGCCTCCGCTTCTTTTGGAAGCATTTTCGTGGCCCTGCGCTATATACACTTGCATCAACTGCGCGGAACAAGATTATCCAGTATATATTATTGATGGTAATATGTACGGCTATTGCGTACAAAAAAACATTCCAGTCCCCATTATGCGTCACAAAAACTCATTCGCCGAATGGCTCCAAGCATGGATTGACGGTGAAGACCTCTGGACGCAGATGGACGAAATGTCAACTGCAACGGCTATATTAATGGACTGGAAAGAGTAATCAGATTATTCCGGCGGCGCTCCGAGCCAGCTTCTAACTCATGATCTGATTGGGACGCCGGGGCAATGGGGCGAGTACACTGATCTGGAACTGCGCCCGACGCTGAAATCCACGCCGCCGGTTCTTGCGGGCAACGGCTACCTTGATCCGCAGGTGGGGCGTCTGCAATCCCGTCAGAAGGGCTTGCAGAACGAGTACGAGTTCCAGCAGTTCTTTTATGACTTCCTTGCGGGGTCGGCGAAGGGCGTCATCAACACCGTGTGGCAGCAGGGCGTCGGCGCGGTGCTTGGGGTGCAAGGTTCGCTGGCCTTAAACGGGGTGGCGGCGGGCAATCCGCGTGTGGCGGATGCGCTGGACAAACTCTACAATCCGTACCAGTATTCCAGCCACAATCAGGCGATTTTCGGGGCGTTTGCGGCAGGGGCCACCGAGGTGGTCGGGGCGTATGACGCGGGCGTCGGGGCTATCGGCGGCGCGGGCGAAGCGTTACGCATTGACCTTTTGCCACGTAGAGGAGCGACACAACCCTACGAGATTGGACAGTTTCACGATTTAGATGCCAGAAGGGCAGTTGGCTCTGGCCTTGAAATACATCATGTCCCACAGGATAACCCTGCCGGTCAGGTTATCGCAGGACACACGAGGGAGAGTGGCATAGCGATTGCCCTGCCGAGGGAAGTGCATAGAGGTCTGCCAGCGACTTCCCGTCTCAGGGGAACATACACAGGAACGCCGCGTCAACTCATCTCTACCGGGCTTAGAGATTTGCATAGAGCGGGAGTAGATAAAGAAGTTTTGCGGAAGTTGGCAAAACGAATCCGATCTAGATATCCCGAAGTCTACAAGCGATAGATAGAATCCAGAGGGTTTTGCCCCATTAAATTTTGCATTTGATGGGGCAGAATTTTTTGTTAAACCATAATATAATTCAGGGAGGCAGGTATGGAACGTGAAGAGGCCGCTGAACGATTCGTTCAACGAATAGTTAGCGAATTAGGCGTAACTGGTCATCAGCAACTAGTTGATGCTGTTGAGAAGGGTATACCTCGAAATATATACGGCGGGCTTTCGAAGTGGTATCTTGAGCAAAATGGCGAAAATCAGCAACAGATACGTGCTTTAATAAAAGAAGCCGTAAATTTCACCATATTTGGTCTTCTTAGTTTGCTGGACGGTGTAGCCGGACATGAACGCATCGGCGACAAACCCGCAAATTATGCTCTGTTCCTCGAAGTCTACTCCAACTATACGACATACACCCAGAGCAAAGCAGAATATAATGTCCGCATTAACCCTTACAATATTAATGGAGAGTTACTGCATGATATTTTTCGCCGAGTAGAGAGTGAACAGCAATCGGATTCATAAAATGTTCAGATTCAGGCGCGACAGAAGGGCTTGCAGAACGAGTACGAGTTCCAGCAGTTCTTCTATGACTTCCTCGCGGGGACGGCGAAGGGCGTCATCAACACCGTGTGGCAGCAAGGCGTCGGCACGGTGCTGGGTCTGCAAGGTTCGCTGGCCTTAAACGGGGTGGCGGAAGGCAACCCGCGTGTGGCGGATGCGCTGGACAAGCTCTACAATCCGTACCAGTATTCCAGCCACAATCAGGCCATCTTCGGTAGGTTTGCGGCAGGGGCTACGGAGGTCGTGCTGGCGTATGACGCGGGCGCTGGGGCTATCGGCGGCGCAGGCGAAGCGTTACGCATTGACCTTTTGCCGCGAAAAGGAGCGACACAACCCTACGAAATCGGACGCTACAACGAGCTACGATCTCGGTCAACTGGGACAGGGTTAGAAATCCATCATGTCCCGCAAGCCAATCCTGCAGAACAAGTGATCGCTGGGTATGACCGTGACAATGGCATAGCTATCGCGTTACCGTCCCTGCAACACAGGCGATTGCCCACTACCTCGCGGCTTAAGGGAGAATATGGGAACTTACCGGGACAAACACCGCGTAAACTCATCTCAACAGGTTTGAGAGATTTACACCAAGCAGGCGTAAATAAAGAGGTCTTACGAAAACTGGCGAAGAAGGTGCGTCAGGCCTACCCCGAAGCCTACAAACGCTAACCTGATCAAAGCGAAATGGTAACGTCCGGCTTTCAATGAAGCCGGACGTTGCCGTTCGTTATACAAGCGAGGAACAACACATGGATAGAGATAATGCAGCGGAGTTACTGGTTAAGTATTTCAAATATGAAGTGCTTGATGTTGCCCGTAGGGAAGCGGACTCCTCATTACAAGAGGGTTTTTGGGGCACAAACCAAGCAGCTATAGCCGAATGGTATTCTGCTTTAAGCGTGGAGCAGAAAGAGCTTCTTCGCAACATAGTAAATTGCGTGACCGATTTAACTATGTTTCGAATCTTCAACGTGCTAGATGGCACAACTGGTATTTTGCGTATTGATGAAAAGCCCTACAATTTTACGATTGTATTAGATGAATATCAAGATGAAGAACGATACTTTGATGATGAGGGAGCTACGCTTTGCCGCATCAACCCGCCAAATCAACATGATCCAATGTTACATGATTTGTTCCAAGATTTGATGGACGAAACGCAAGAATCAGAATAAATAGCAGGGCGTCGGCACGGTGCTGGGTCTGCAAGGTTCGCTGGCCTTAAACGGGGTGGCGGAAGGCAACCCGCGTGTGGCGGACGCGCTGGACAAGCTCTACAACCCGTACCAGTATTCCAGCCACAATCAGGCGATCTTCGGGGCGTTTGCGGCAGGGGCTACCGAGGTAGTGCTGGCCTATGACGGGGGCGTTGGGGCTATTGGTGGCGTTTCTGATATTGTTGTGGTTGAGAAGACCACGCATCGTGAACTCAATCGCGCTGGTCGTCGTGAATCACACCATGTCATTCAAGACGCCGCTGTGCGGGATTTGCCGGGATACAATCGAAATGACGCCCCGGCGGTTCAACTACGAGGCCCTGCCAGCGACCCCACAACACCGCACGGAATAACTCGGCCTATCCAACGTCAGCGAGGTGGCGGAACCTACGCGGCGGAACGCAGGATCGGCTATAAGGCATTGCGCCGCGCAGGGCTTTCCAAACAGGAAGCGCGGGCGCACATATACCGTGCCGACGAGTATTTTCGTAAAATAGGCGTCAAGCCCTCGACACCTACGCGCATCCCTGCCGACAGAAGGTAAGCTGATCTTCACTGGTGGCGCGACAATTTTTGTCGCCTCACCAGTGAAACTAAAGAAAAATGGATCAACAAAAATTAGAACGTACTATGCTTTTTATTATGCGCTTGCTTGTTGCAGGCGAATACAGGCAATTAGAGGAAGTGAGTGCACCGAAAGGTCTGACAGCCCAGCAGATGCAAAAATCTGTTGAAGAATGGCCTTTTCGTCTTGTGATGCCGCCTGACCATGCGCTCACTTCGCTCATTTCTATATCTGGCGATGTCGCGGACACTAGTCCGCAAGAATGGTGGGTTGAACTACGCGCTTGGACACAAGAAGAAAGTGCTTCAGATTTAGAATTACAGGTCTCCGTATATGATAATTTACGAGAACTATACGATATTGAAATTAGGGATTTACACGTCATGTAACTATCTTTGGTTTGTCCAATAAGCGTGACAGAGCGGGTTTTAGAACGAGTACGAGTTCCAGCAGTTCTTCTATGACTTCCTCGCGGAGGCGGCGAAAGGCGTCTTATCGCCGCGATTGGCTTTAGTCCAGGTCGCGGCGGATGAGTTGCAGGAGGAGCAGCAGGAACAGGGCGAAGACGCCGAGCAGCAGATAACGCAAGATTCCGGTCAGTATCATGTCAGGCGGCCTCATCGAAGCGCAGGCCGAGACTGCCGAGACCGATGCAGTCGCCATGCGTCAGGCGGGTGGGCTGATTTAAGTTCAGCGGAATGCCGTTGATGGTCGTGGGGGACTGCGAGAGCGATTCCAGCGCGTAGCCGTCGCCATCGTGCAAAATCCGGGCGTGGCGCGTGGCTATCGAGCGGTCGGGCAGCACGATGTCGTTGGTGACGCCGCGCCCGATCAGCGTCTCCGAAGCCAGCAGAAAGTCGTCCAGGTCCTGATCGTCCGCCAGCAAGACAAGGCGGGCAGTGCGGGCGCGAAGCGGGCGGGCGGGCGGAGCGACGCTGGAACCCGTGTCCCGCAATTCCGCCGCCGCCCCGCCAAAGACCCCCTGCGAACGCCCCACTGTTCCCGGACGCGGCGCGGGGAACACCGAATCGCTGACCGCCGCATCGTCCTGCGAATCCGAATGTCCGCTTTGCTGGAAGGTGAGGCGCGTTTCTCCCATCTGTATCTCGTCGCCGTCATTGAGCAGTCGCTGGTCAATGCGTTTGCCGTTGACCTTTGTGCCGTTGGTGCTGTCCAGGTCGGAGAGCGTGAAGCGGCCTGCGGCGTCCATTTCAAGGCGGGCATGGCGTTTGGAAATCTGCCCGTCGCTGGCAATCGTCAGGTCGTTGCCGGAACGCGGCGAGCGTCCGATAGTCACCGTTCCCCGCGCCACGCCGTAGCGGAACGGCGTCTGGTCAGGCGCGTAGACCATGAGGCTGGCAACGGCAATCGAGGGGACTGTCCCGCCCTCCTCGCCGCCCCACGCCCCCACGCTGGCGACCGTGCGGTCTTCAAACGCGATTTCCGGCAGTTCGGCCTTTGCGGGCGTTCTCCCTTGCCCGGAAAGCGCTACCGCCGCGTCCGCCGCGCTTTCCGCCTTCGCCGCCGATTCCGGCGCGGAGATTTTTGTGTTGTAGCGGCAGCGGACGCGCACCTTGTCGCGCTTTCCGGGCAGGCCGGGATCGTCCACCTCTTTGATGGTGAAATCCAGCGGCCCGCGAATATGATAATGGTTCTGCTGGCAATAGCGCCGGATCGCCGCTTCCAGTTCATCCCGGTCAAGAAAAGCGAGCAGGTACTCTTTCTCTTCCTCGTCGTGTACGTCAATCTCTAAAATGAACTGATTCGGCACATAGACCCGGTTATCGAATCCCTCTTTGCGGTAGTTTTCCATCTCCGACAGAATCCGCCGCAAGATGTCTTTGGGACGCGCATCGTCACTGCCGCCAAACAGCCCCTCATACCAAGAACCGAACGAACGATTGATTTTCTCCAGCAAGTCCATTTCCGCCCCCCGTACTATTATGAACCCATTACGAACGAAACGCGCCACAGGTTGCGGAGATTTTTTTTACTACGCTGCGCCCTGAAACCCCTGATTGCGCGTCCTGTTCGGTCTCATTTCCCTATCGCTGCGCTCACGGGGTAACTTTCTGATTGCGATGGAATGGATTACGCCGGTTCCTACCTCGCTGCGGGCAGTTTTCGGATATGTCATAGCAAGCTTGCGGAGAGCATAGCGGGCTTTTACGCGGCGAGCGGCATAATATCCCGGTCAGCGTAGTTCCGCTGGATTTGCAGCGCCTCGTCGAAACGCGCCAAAAAAACATCGAGAATCGCCGGATCGAAATGCGTCCCGCGCCCGTCGCGCAAAATTTCAAGGGCTTTTTCGTTGGAGAAAGCGCCTTTGTAAGGGCGTTCGCTGGTCAGCGCGTCGAAGACATCGGCTACCGCGCAGATGCGCCCGTAGAGCGGGATCGCCGCCCCCGAAAGTCCGCGTGGATACCCGGTGCCATCCCATTTCTCATGGTGGGTCAGGGCGATGCACTCGCCGATTTGCAGCAGTTCCGACGACGAACCGCCTAAAATCCGCGCTCCAATCAGCGTATGCTGCTCCATCTGCCGGCGCTCTTCCGGCGTCAGGCGTCCCGGTTTCAGCAGCAGACCGTCCGGTATCCCGATCTTTCCCACGTCGTGCATCGGGCTGGCCTTGCGCAGGGCCTCCACATCGTAAATCGGCAGGTGGAGGGCGCGGGCGATCAGGGCGCAATACTCCCCGACCCGGCGGATATGATTGGCGGTGTTCTCGTCGCGGTATTCCGCCGCAATCGCAAGCCGCCCAATCGTATCGAGGTGCGCCTCATGCTCGCGCTCCTGCGCCTCCACCATCATCTCCAACGCCGTCCGCAGCTCCTCGGTGCGCTGCGCGACCGCCTGCTCCAGTTCAATCCGGTGCCGCTTAATCTGGTCCTGTCCGGCCTTCATTTTCAGCAGCGACGCGATGCGAAGCTGCAGCTCGGTTCTATCAATCGGCTTTTCCACGAAGTCGTTTGCGCCCGCCTCCACCGCCCGAAGCCGCTCCTGTTTGCCAGAGAGGGCCGTGACGATGATGACCGGCAGGTCGCTGTATGCGGCGATTGCCCGGATGCGGCGCGTGGCCTCCAGCCCGTCCATGTCCGGCATCTGGACATCCATCAGGACGAGATCAATCTCCGGCCTGAGACGCGCCAGCGCCTCGCCGCCACTCGCCGCCATTTCGCAGGTGTGGCCCCAGCCAGCAAGCAGGGTCTCCAGGAGTTCCCGGTTTATTTCGCCATCGTCAACAATCAGGATGCAGCCGGCCCCGACCGTCTGCGCGAGTGTTTCCCGCATATTTTTACCACTTTCCATAAAGTCCATGTAACGATTCACCCCACCCCAACACTCCCCTTACGAAGGGGAGGGAGCCATCCGCATTTCCCCCTCCTTGCGAAGGGGAAAAGTTGGGTAGGTGAATCGTTACTATCTCTTATCTCATTTACTCTCTTTTTCCCCAGGGCCATTCAGTTTTCGTGCGGGCGAATCAATTCACGGCCACGCGTGCGCAAAGTCCGCCTTCGCGGACTCAATGCGGATTAGCCCCCACAAAAAGGATCGGGTTTAGTGTCCGAAGGGATACTTCGCGCGCTTGTGGCAGCGGTTTCAACCGCCCGACGCGGAAAACGGAATGGCCCTGCTTTTTCCCTCTATCGGAAGGGTAAAGCGGAAAGTGCTGCCCTGTCCCGCGCCCTCGCTTTGCACCGTCAGCGTCCCGCCATGCAGCTCCACGATGCGGCGCGTCAGGGCCAATCCCAGCCCGGTTCCCTCTTGCCGCCTCGAATAGGAAACGTCCGCCTGCTCGAACTCTGCAAAGATGCGCTCCTGATCTTCCAGCGCCACCCCGATTCCCGTGTCCGCGACGGCGATCTCCAGAAACAGGCCCTGAATACTGGAGTGGCGCGTTTTTGCGCTGAGGGTGACGCGGCCCTCCTCCGGCGTGAACTTAATCGCGTTGCTCAATAGATTATAGAGGGCCTGCTTGAACTTGTTTCTATCGGCGTAAATTCGAGGCAGCGCCGCCGCAGGCGGCAACGTCAGCGCAATCCTCTTTTTCGCCGCCAGCGCAGATACCACCTCCACGACTTCCGCTATCAGGGGCGAAGGCAAAAACGCGCTGATATCCAGCTCCATTTTCCCGGCCTCTATTTTAGAGAGATCGAGGACGGAGTTAATTAAGTTCAGCAAATGCCGCCCGCTCGACAGCACATTGTCGGCGTAACGCGCCTGCTTCTCGTTGAGCGCCCCCGATGCCTGCCCGCAGAGGATTTCTGAAAATCCGATGATGGCGTTCAGCGGCGTCCGCAGCTCGTGGCTGATATTCGCGAGAAAATGACTCTTGGCCCGGTTCGCCGCCTCCGCCGCTTCTTTGGACTGAAGCAGGGCGGTTGCCGTCCGCGTCCGCTCCGTCACATCAATGCTGACGCCAAAGACGCCGGTCACGCGGCCTGCCTTGTCCCATTGCGGAGCATAGTGCGTTTCAAAAACTAAGTCACCCAACGGGACGGCGCAGGTCAACGCCTCGCCGTTCAGAGCGCGATGAATGTCATTGAGCATCTCCGGCCACTCCTCATACAGATCAAAAACAGAGCAGCCGACCACTTTTCCCGGCGCCAGCCCCAGCGCAATCAGCCCTTTGCCTTCAGAGAGGGTAAAAACGCCCGCGCTGTCCAGCGCGAAAAGGATGACCGGAGCGTTCATCACGACCGTATTCAGGCGCTCGTTGCTATGGCGCAATTCTTCTTCAGAGCGCCGCCGCTTTTCGATCTCCGCTTCCAGCGCCGCATTGCTGCGCTGCAATTCCGCTGTCCGCTCCGCGATGCGCTCCTCCATCTGATTCAGAGCGTGGCGCAGCGCGGCCTCGTTTTCCTGACCCTCGGAGAAGTCCGGCGCAGCGTCCGCAACCGGGCGCGTTGCGTCGCGCTCCTGATTTTTTTCGGAGAGAGCAGGCATGACAGCGATTCCGTTTCTTCGCATCGGGGATGCGCAGGGCCAGAAAAACGAGCGAACAAATCTTTGGCGCGACGAGGCAGGCAAGGAAAGCAAAAAGATGGGATAATAATTGGAGCAGCGGGGCCAGATACTAGTAATTTTCGGGCAGGATGCGGCGCAAAAACAGGGCGGTAGAAGGATTATACCACAGAATTTACGGGAATAAGTTATAATCTTTTGTAACTATTCACCTGGTCAGTCGGGCCTGTAAAAGGCCCAATGTTAATAGTGACTTCATCGGGAGTCCTCGAACGGACGATGGAAGCGATTGGCGTGGAACGCCCCGAACTGACTACGCCGGAGCGCTGAGAGAAACGTACTAAAAGCGCAGTCTGCGTCTCCCCTTCCCCACAAGGCGCAGCGAGGGAAGCAGGAAAGGGGCGGGCGCAGGTAATCGGTTATTTTTCCCACTGCGGGCGGTTTTCGGTGGTCGGGTCAATGCCGCGCAGCATCATGCCCTGTCCGCTCGATTCGTGGGTCTTTTCGCTGGGTGGGTCGGAAGGGTCGCGCATCTGGATTAAGAGCGTTGTCCGCGCCTCGTCGCTGACGTTGATGCCGGAGCCGTGAATCGTGAGGTAACTGAAGAACAGCGCGTCGCCCGCCTTTGCGGGGCAGGGAATCGCCGACTCAATCGGGTAATCCGCAAAGGGGAGATGCCAGCCGCCCTGCGAGCTGTGCGGCAAAAGCCCCGCTTTGTGGCTGCCAGGAACCACGCGGACGCAGCCTTTTTCCACCGGCGCGTCGTCGAAGTGGATAATGACGGCGATCATCGAATCGTTATCGTGCGGGAAATAGGGCTTGTCCTGGTGCATCGGGAACGGCGAACCTTTTTCCGGCGGCTTGATGAACGATTTGGTGTGGTGCAGCTGCACGTTCGGCGTCCCCATGACCTCGGAAGCGGCGGCGGTCAGGCGGTCGTTGACGAGCAGGCGGGTGAAGGCGGCGGACTGGAACTGCACGTCGTGGCAATGGAATATCTTCGTTTCCACTCCAGCGACCTCTTTGGCGCTGCCCCATGTCGCGTCGGTCACGCGATGCTGCGCCAATCGCGCCGCCAGTGCGTGCGTTTCGCGGCGGTATTCGGCGGCCTCTTCCGGCGTGAGCAGCCCGGAAACAAGCAGGTATCCGTTTTCCTGATAGAACGCTTTTTGTTCTTCGGTGAGCATAGCAAATTCCTCTCAAACAGTGATGCGCTAAAGTTCACCCGCCCCGCCCGATTTTCCTTCCAGAGGCAGCCCGGAATTAACCTGGAATCAAAGAAGTTGCGGACGCATCACGATTCGTCCGCAACTTCTTTAAAAATGCTCTCAATATCTCGCGCCCCGTGTAAAACGCGGAGGATTTGGAGTTCTGTCTCCGATGCGCGGTAAAAAATCAGATGGTTTCGGAAACCCGGCACAGGCAACATTCTCATTCCCGTCAATTTGGGGTTGCTGTAATCACGCCGCGCGCCCATGCCGGGCAGTTCCGCGAGCTGGCTGTAAGCGTCATCCAGCGCGTCCGCAAAACGATCCGCCGCCCCTAAATTATCCTCCGCGATCTCATACGCAATATCAATCGCGTCGAAACGCGCGTCATCATGGACAATGATGAGCCGCTTCATTCCGTTTTCCCTTTCTGTTTCTGCGCCAGTCGTTCGCGCACCGCGTCCTTTATGTGCTGAACGTCGTCTTTTGTCCATTCGCGGGCAGGGGAATCGATTCCGTGCAGCAAAAGCGTTTCCAACTGTTCGGCGGCGCGGCGCTTCTGGTCGTCGCGAATCAGACCGCGCACATACTCGCTGGTCGTGCCATAATTGCCTTCGGTCATGCGCTCCTCAATATACTGCTTCATCGGTTCGGGCAGCGAGATATTCAAAACAGCCATCGTGTGTACTCCTCTCAATTCGCAAAGGGTTCTTTATTTTAACACAAACTCCTTATTTTTTGTTAAATTTTGTTTGAGAAAAGCCAACTTTTTTCGATTCGGGCAAAATTTTACGAAGATGGCGCTTTCGGAGTAAGAGGAGTGAAACACGCAGCGAATATCACCCCATTCCCCCGAATCAAAAAGCGGCAGGACACGCATCTTGTGCCCTGCCGCTTTTGTGGTGTTTCGGGGCGTAACGAGGCCCTATGCGGCGCGGAAACGGCGGCGCAGCAGACCTCCCGCCGCAAACGTTCCCGCCGCAAGCAGGGCCAATGCGCCGGGTTCCGGGACAGCGACGGGGTTTGCAATGAAGGCGCGGATTTGCCCGTTGTGAAAGCCCGTCCCGATAATCTGGCCCGCGTCGTTGATGCCGGTGGCCTCCGTGTCGTACCAGTCCGTTCCGGCGGCGAGGTCGTACATCTGCCCGTTGACGTAGATAAACGAGGTCTGATACTCTCCGGCGAGTTTGACGTTCACCTCGGAGTAGCCGACAACGACGCCCGCGCTGTTGACGCCGTAAGCGTAACTGTTCGCGCCGACCCCGCCCAGCGTTCCCAGATCGAGCGCCTGTCCGTCCTTCCACAGCGCTGCGTGTCCAAGACCTAGAATTGTGCCATCATCTATGCCCAGCACCCCCACAGCCATTCCATTTTCGCTAATCGCATAGGCGGTTCCTCCCAGATAGCCGGTAGGCACGCCGAGACTTTTGGCTTTTCCATTCTGGTAAATATACGGGCCATAACCGGAGGCGCCTCCAACTACTTGCCCCTGATTATTGATGGCGTAAGCGGTGCTGCCATATCCCAAACCGAGGTCAATATCCATGCCGTTGCTATTGAGCGTGGCATGACTCGAAGAATTATATCCAACGGACTGTCCGGCGTTGTTGATACCCAGAATGGAACCGCTGTCAAACTCGGTCATCTTGCCGTTGCTGTAGCGGTAACTGATGGTGATAGTTTTTTGCTGATTGTTGAGGGGGTCTCGGACAAGTTTGTAGGTCGTGCCGGTGATCAGGCCGTTGTCGCTGATGGCGTTGGCGCCGCCTCTATCGCCTTGCGGATACGCGGAGAGGCCATCCTGTCCGTAGATCGTCCCCAGATTCTGCATCACGCCGTTGTGGTAGAGGTAGGGGCGCGTCTGTCCGATGGCGGTGGTGGAGTAGCCCACCACGTCCCTGTGACTGTTGAGGGCGTTTGCCACCGCCGTACCCCCGCCCAGCGTTCCGAGGTCTAAAAACGTATAGGCGGGCTGCTGCGCCTGCGCCCCGACCGTTCGCAGCAGGCAGACGGCTAACAGCGCGACTGTAACGATATTTTTCATTGGAGTTGCCTTTCAAAAAGGAAAGCGGAACCGGCAAATATGCCGATTCCGCAAGGGAAGGTAAGCGTTACTGCCCGGACGCGCCATAGGCTTCCAGTTCATAGACTATTGCCCGGAGCGGCGAAGCGTGTAAAGGGAATAAATTTGACGGGATGAAAGCAGATTTCTTCGTGAGCATCAGTCCTCCTTCAATGGGCGAATGAGCGCTAAATAGCGCTTAAATTATACCATTGCAAGATTTATGCCAAAGTCGGCATTTTCGCGATTTTTTGTAAAAAATTTGTATTTTTTTCAGTTAGGGCAAAATTTTACGAAACGGGCGATTTCGGAGTATAATGTAGGGTTGCAACTGGAATCATCAGGAGGAGTCAAAAACGTGGCGAATGTCGTCTTGAATGTCCCCGCGCCGCCGTCCGAGTCGGAACTGGCGCTGCGCTATGCCGGGGATTTAATGTATAAAGCCTTGATCGAGGCCGGACACCCGCTCAAAGCGTCCGAAGTGGCGCGGGGAACGGGCCGCGAAGAGGTGGACGCGAAACTGGCGCGGGTAGCGCTCTCCACCGATAAAGCGCATTTCACCGCGAACAAAGACCGCAAATGGACGCTGTGGACGCGCTTCCTCAATACCCGCGAAACGCTGGACAACAACCTGCGCCGCATCCTCAATACCTTCGGGCAGCCTGTCCGACTGCCGCATCTGGCGCAGGAACTTCACGCGGTGTACGGGCGTCCCGCTGAAATTTATGAGGACACACTGGAGCGACTGCTGCGCGACGGGCGGCGCTATTTCCGCATCGGAGGCGATTATGTGGCGGCGAAAGAGTGGCTGCTGGACGTTTCGCCCAATGAGGACGACGAAACGCTATTTGAAAACTTTCTCAATGACGAGGACGTTTTCCCGTTCGAGGCCGAGGCCGTGAAAGCGGGACTGAGCGCGGCGAACCCGAAAGCGGCGGCGGAGTTTCTGGACGCCATCGGGCAGCCGATTAAAAACAAGGCGCTGCAATTTCTGGCGTGGCGGGCGGACAAAGAGGCGTTCGACCCGATGGCGTTTTATACCGGCCTGTTCCTTGACAGCGGGGCCGCGCTGCTTTCCGATGGAACGTGGATCGGGCCGCAGACCGCGCAAAAACTCGTAGCGCATTTCGCCGCCCTCGCCGAGCAGGAGGTCAGCGAAAACGCCGAGGACGAGGCGCAGGAAGCCGCGCAACCGCTTGCCATTGATGACGCCGGACGCGACGCGCTGGTTCAGGCTGTGCTGGACGGCGAAGGCACAAGCTACGCCACCCTCCTGCTCGAAGAGACGTTCGACATAACCAATGAAGACCGCACTTACAGCGAAGACCTGAAATCGGTGATTGCGGCGCTGGCAAGCGACGACCGCGTAATCTGGGTGGGCGGCGACCGCTTCCGACCGCAGGGGACGATTCCCGCCTACGTGTTTGGCGTCCCGTTCCTGCTGGAGATTCCCACCACGTCGCACTTCGACATTGAGGGCAATCCCGTTGATATGCTGCTGGAAGACGACGGCTTCGACGGCGGGCTGGAGCGCGAAATCACTAACCCGCTGGCGCAGGACGTGCTGGACGAGGAGCCGGTGGCCCTGCCCGACCCGAACCCGCCGAGCAACGCCCGCGCCGTGATTAAGTACCATCACAAGCAGATCGGAACGCTGCCGCTGTGCCTGTTCCCGTCCGGCTTTTTCCCGGCGACGCCCGCGATTCTGGAAACGGAGTTCTCGCTTCCGGGCGGGCAGAAAGCGCAGGTCTGGGTCAATAACGAAACGCGCCTGCTCTACGGACTGATTGACTGGTTCCAGTCCATTCCGATTGACTCTGGCGCGACCTTTACGCTGGAGCGTCAGTCGCCCGACCGTTATCTTGTCAACTATAACGACGAGAGCGAGCCGACGATGTTTATCAGCCGCAACCGGGTGAACGAATTGCTGGCCTTGCAGGAAAAGGTCGAGACAGAAGATTTGCCGACCTACGACATCATCCGCGAGATCATGGAGCATTACCGCAAGGGCATCGAGTTCCTGACCCTGCTGACGGAGGTCAACATCGTGCGGCGGGTTACGCGCCGTATGGTGGCGTCCATCCTTTCGGAATACCACTGCTATTTCCAGCGCGGCGGGGCATGGGTCTACGACGCCAAGAAGTTGCAGCAGGGCTTCGACAAGAGCAAGCGGAAATATCTGGTCAAGACGGCGGGCGCAAAAGAGGCGGCTGTCAAAGAGACCGCCGCAAAAGAGACCGAGTAGCGGTTCAGATTTTGCGGTCGGGCGGTTCCCCGCTCGCTCAAACACAAGCGTAAAAAGCGTGGCGCCCCTTTCCGAATCATTCGGAAGGGGGCGTTGCACTGTCAGAGGTAGTTCGAGTTTCCTTATGCAATTATTCGCTTTCCAATTCTGGCAGGCACAATCGGGCAAAGACAACCGTATAAAGAATGACGCGCCGGGAAATGGGATTGGGCGCAAAACGGGCCAAGCATCAGGCGAACGAGGGCAGCATGGCAGATAGAGCGAAGGCCGGGACGTATGACGCGAACAATCTGGCAGCGGTGATTTTGCATTTTGGAAAAAGCGGCGACGACGCGGCGGCGCTGGAGTTGCTGGCGCAGGGGGCTGATCCTAACGCCGCCGACCGCTACGGTTTCGCAGCGCTGCATCGCGCCGCGCAGTTCGACCGAGCGGAACTGTTCCGCGCTTTGCTGAACGCGGGCGCAAATGTGAACTATGTCGGAAAATCAGGCGGTACACCGCTGATGAGCGCAAGAAGCGCGGTCGTGGCCCGAATGTTGCTGGAAGCGGGCGCGGAACCAAACGCTTCTAAGATTCCGAGTGGGCATGATCTCCGGGCGGGTGGCACAGCGCTCATGGCGGCGGCGCGGCGCGGCGACGCAGAAACAGTCTCCCTGCTGCTTGAATATGGCGCGGACGCAGAACTTCGCAATGCGGACGGGCATACTGCCCTGATGCTGGCGGGGTGGAATGGGCCGAACGCGACAACCCAACGGCTGATTGCTTCGGGCGCAAATGTCCGGCTGACGGAGGCCGCTTTGCTTGGCGATACCGCGCTGACAAAAGCGTTGCTCGACGCCGGGGCCGATTTGAATTTAGAGGAAACGGCGAACGCCCTGCGCTACGCCGCCGTGAGTGGACAGACGGAAACGCTTGCGTTGCTGCTGGATTGTAAAGCCCCGATTGACGCCACCAACGAGAACGGCAAGACCGCCCTGATGGAGGCTGCGCGTTACGGGCGCCTCCCGGCAACCCGTTTGCTGCTGGAGCGCGGGGCCAACCCGAACCTTGTAGACAACGGAGGCGGGACGGCGCTAATGGACAGTGTGGGCAGTAGCGTCCGACGCAATCGGGAAAGTGTTGAATTGTTACTGGCGTATGGCGCGAAGGCCAACGTTCAGTCGCGGCGCGGATACACTCCGCTCATACTCTGTTGTCTATGGGGACACATCGAGGCAATAGAGATGTTGCTGCGGCATGGGGCCGACCCGGACCTTTTCACCGATGCGGAGATTATGGCGTGGGAAGAGGGTTGCACCAATTCGAATGCCCTGATCATGGCAGTCGGCAACGGTCATATTGAGGCCGTGAAATTATTGCTGCATTATGGCGCTGATCCCCTTGCGAAAAACAGCGGTGAGCATGATGCGCTGGACGCGGCGCGGCGGCAGAACGGTCACAAGCGCGAGGAACGACAGGCGATTCTTCCGCTGCTGGAGGCTGCTGCGCAAGAACGAGGACGTGAAATTTGAGACAATCCCTGCAAGCCGCCATGAGTTCGTATCAACCGGGGAGCGGGCCGACGGATGGCGCGAAGAAGACCGATATCAAAGTGTTTAAACGCCTGCGCCCCTTCCTGCGCCCATATCGCGGGAAGATCGCGCTGGGGATTTTTTTGCTATTGCTCTCCACCCCCCTCGGCGCGTTTCACCCGCTGGCGTGGAAGCAGATCGTGGACGACGTGATCGGACATCACCACCCGAACAAACTGGCGTTCTGGCTGCTGGCGATGTTTTTCGTTCAAGGCGCGGCGACGCTGCTGGACGCGGCGAAAAGCGTGATCTTAGAGCGGGTAGGGCAGCGGTTCGTGTTTGATCTGCGCAGCGCCGTCTATGAGAAATTGCAGCGGCAGTCGCTGGCCTATTTGCAGGAGAATCGGACGGGCGACCTAATTGCGCGGGCGATGGGCGACGTGGACGTTTTGCAGGAAGTGGCTTTCCAGAGCATTGACTCCGTGATTGGCAACACGCTGAGTTTCCTGACCGTCGTCGTGATTTTGCTCAGTCTTAACCTGAAACTCGGCATTGTGACGCTGCTACCGATTGCGGCTGTCTTCTTCCTGACCCGGATGTTCAATGTCCGCGTCAAGACCCTTTACCGGCAGGCGCGGGACAGGCTCGGCGAGGTCAACGCCCGCCTTCAGGAGAACCTGACCGGCCTGACGCTGATTAAGTCCTTCGCCAAAGAGCATTACGAATCGGGGCGCTTCCGGGAGACCGCCGACCGCTATCTCCAGACCAATTTTCTGGCAATCCGGGCGCGAAACACCTTTTTTCCGCTGGTGCGCTTCGTCGGGTTTTTCAGCAATATCCTGTCCGTCGGATACGGCGCGTGGCTGGCCCTGCACGGGCAGTTCACGATTGGCGGACTGGTGGCGTATCGGGGCTACTGGTGGCAGTTGTTCGCGCCCATCAACAGCCTTGCCACGATTAACGAACTCTTGCAGCGCGGCAACGCGGCGGGCAGTCGGGTATTCGAATTGCTGGACGCGCCGGAAAGCGTGACCGACGCCCCGAACGCCGCCATCCTCCAAACGGGCAAGGGGGATAGCCGGGTCGAGTTCCGCAACGTCTCGTTTGCTTACGGCGAAAATCCCACGCTGAACAACGTTTCGTTTACCGTCAGTCCGGGCGAACGGGTGGCTTTGGTGGGGCCGAGCGGGGCGGGGAAAACGACGGTACTCAATCTCATTCCGCGCTTCTGGGACGCGACGGAGGGCGCGATTTTGATTGCGGGGCAGGACGTTCGCGCCGTGACGCAGGAGAGTCTGCGTTCGCGCATGGCGATTGTCTTGCAGGAGACGTTCCTCTTTAATGGCAGCGTGCTGGACAATGTCCGCTATGGCAGGCCGGACGCGACAAAGCAAGAAGTGGAAGACGCCGCCCGCGCCGCCAACGCCTACGATTTCATTGCGGGACTGCCCGAAGGCTACGAAACGGAGATTGGCGAACGGGGCGTCAAACTCTCCGGCGGGCAGCGGCAGCGGCTTTCGATAGCCCGCGCTTTCCTCGCCAACCCGGACATCTTAATCTTAGACGAGCCGACTTCCAGCGTGGAGCCGGAAAGCGAAGCGATTATTACGCAGGCGTTAGAGCGCCTGATGGACGGGCGCACGACCTTCGTGACCTCGCACCGCTTTTCGCTGGCGCGAGGCGCCGACCGCATCCTCGTCTTCGAGGAGGGCCGACTGGCAGAGCAGGGCAATCACGAGGCGTTGATGGCGCGGGGCGGCATCTACGCCGGAATGTACGCCCTGCAAATGGGCCTGACGGAAACGGTTCTCCCACCTTCTCAATGACCGCGACTTCCCGCCTGCCACACAAACCAAAAGCGCCCTGCGACGCCGACAAGGCGCCGCAGGGCTATCTTCAAAGGCTGCGCCGCTTCACTCTGCGGCGCGGCGTTTTTTTGCGCGTTACTTCCGGCGGCGCAGCAGGCAGCAGCCCATTGCGCCCATTCCCGCCATGAGCGCCACAGCGCCCGGTTCAGGAACGGCGGTTCCGCTGAAGAACGGGGACACCACCTGTCCCGACACGTCCGTGCCGCCCTGATTGTTGACGTGATCGTAGCTCGTCACAAGGTAATTCTGACTGGTCGGAACCCCCACGCTGTCGAACCCGAACCCGCCAAGCGAGGCAAGCGGCGCGATGTCGTGCGGAAAGGGCGGATCGTCATTATTCACCCAGATGATGTAGGTCCGAAAATCGGTCGTGGCCTGCCAGTACTGCGGAGTGCGCACGTTGGTGATCGGGGCCGCCAGATTCAGGTAGAAGCTGTCAATCTGGTTGCCGCTGTTCGCCGGTTCGACATTTCGCAGGGTGTAGTTGTACGAAGGCAGCCGAGTGGTGTCCGCCGCCAGAGTGATTTGTAAATCCTGCGCCGCGCAGAGTCGGGTCAGGCAAAGCAAAGGCGCAAGGACAAGGAAAGATACTGCGGCATGGTAGTAACGGGACATATTCGAGCCTCCAAAATTTCTGTTCGAGTCTGGGAAGCGGCGGATTTCGCCGCTTCCCAATGGGTTATCCGGCGCGCGTTGGCGTCGGCTCTTTTCTAGCGTGGGAAGGAAACGTGGAAGTGCGTGGTGGAATCGCCTTCCTGCTGCAAAATGCCGTTGCGGATCGCGAAGGGCTTGATCGCGCCATAAAGGAGCTGATACTGCCGATAGCGGGCGTGTTTTTCCAGATCGGACGCGCCCAGCGCCTGCAGATAAGCCGCGCCGCCCGCCAGGGAGGTGTTGGAGCTATTGACAAGATGCGTAGTGCGGATGTCGGCGTTTGTGCCGTCCCGATGCCCGCCGTGCGGCGTGGTGAAATTGTTGACAATGTCGAAGAGTCCGCCCCAGGGCAGGCTCAGGTCGTTGACGTAAATCCCCTCAATCGGGACGGTGACGCCCTGCGCCTGCAGCTGCGTCAGATAGCCGAGCAGTTCCGGGTCGGTCTGCTGCATCGCGACGAAAGTTTGCGCGGCATTGATGATGCGGGTCAGGGTCGGGCCGGTGCAGCCAAACCGGAAGTGCGTGGCGTCGCCGGAACCATAGAGATAATAAAGCGGGACGCCGTTGTAGGCCTGCGCGGGGTATTGCAGCGCGACCAGACCGTCTATCTTGACGCTGACCGCTTTGGTGGCGGGGGTGAGGCCGTTGCCGTCCGCCGACTCCGCCTTGAGGGTGTCTACGCCGGAGACTTCCGACGGGATATACACGAATATCGCTTCGCCGTTCTGGTCGGTGGTCAGATTCACGACGGGGTTGGCGACGCTGCCGCCGGAGGCGTCGGAAGCGACGGCGGTTGCAGCGTTAATCGCTACGCCGTCATCGTCCACCTGCGAATCATTCTGCCCGAACAGCCATCCGTGAACGCTGCCGGGGGTATGGCCCGCCAGATGCCCGCCGGGAACGTTGTTGCCGGTCAGCGTCAGGCGGATTTTCGCATTGGCTATGGGATTGCCCGCCGTGTCTTTCACGCTGATTTTTTTGGTCTGCGGCGCGACCGCCGTGAGAATGTTATAGCCGCTTCGGGGGCGGAAGGAGGGCCGAACGGCGGCGGGCAGGGTCGGGTCAATGGTGATGCCGCCCCCGGCAAAATAAAAGTCGTCCAGCGTAAAAGTGTTGCCTCCATCGTGGAAGGTGACCTTAACGATGTTGCCCTGCGGCGAGGTAAGCTCTAGTTTGTAGTTAGGCGGGATGCCTGTCCCGGCGCCCGTGTAGTTCGGCCCCGGCGTGGATTTTGAGGCCAGCAATTTTCCCTGCGCGTCAAAGGCGCTCATCAGAATCGCCCGGTTTCCGGTGATAAAGCCGCCAACGATGGACTGCCCTTTATCGAACGTGGCGGTGATGATTCCTGTCGGAAAATCGTAAACCAGCTGCGCTCCCGAATGGGGGATGTAGACGGGGTTGAGCGAACTCCCCGAAGTCAGCGTGGTGGCGCTGGTGAAATGCACGCCGAGCGCGGCGTACTGCTCCGTAATCGCGACTTGATCGCCGCCGATGTTGTCAAAAGAGATTACGGTTCCGACCTGAGCAAACGCCGCGCCCTGAATCAGGACGGCAAGCAGCAGGGCGAGCAGGAAGGCGGGGAAATTCCCGGCAGCGTGTTTTAAACGCAAATGCCGCTGCGCCTGGAGCGTGTCCGGTTCGGGCCGGAGTTTCTTAAACAAAGCCATGATGAGTTTCCTTTCCACAGGAGAAGCCGCGCAGACCTTGACGTGCAGCCTTTAGTGCGTCGGCGTTTTATAGAAAAATCACTGCCGTCTGAAACAGCGGCCTCCCGGCCTGGAATCCGCGAGACCAATACGCAGTAATTGTATCTACCAGAACTGATGTGAGCGAGTAAATCTAGCCGCAATAACTCTATCAAAACGGTGTAAGGCTAATCAAAAGAACACATGATGAACACGTATGCGACTTTAAATACGTTTTTGTTTTTCGATAATCATAGTATAACGACTAGTTCGTCTGTGTGTCAAGCCCTTTTTTGAACTTTTTTGTTTTTATTATTAACTGGTTCTATTCGATATAATCGCAGCAGATAGCAACAGCAATCTTTGTCTGTGTTAAACTCTAATCAATTAGCAAAAAAAAACTAAAAAACGAGAGGCGCAAATTTTAGGAGAGGTAATGGAAGGGAGAAATCTCTCAAAGAGCGCAGCCAGACGGATGCAAACCAGAGGAAAGAGGGAAAAAGACGGAGGGAGGGTGAGAGAGGCGAACAGAGGGCGACGCGGACACGAGAAGCATCCGCTTTGCGGAAGGGGGCGGCTGCGCCCCTTCCGCAAAAATTGCGCTCACCCCCGCGCCAGATGCGGGGCCAGCAACGCGCAGCCGATATTTACCAGATGAAAACCGACGTAGAGCGTGATGCCTATCCGCATATATTTCTGGACCACCTGCGGGTAGCGACGCCCCACCATTTCCAGCAGGGCAAGCGGCCCCAGCGTATACGCGCACTTGAACGCAATGAACCATAGCAGCCCCATATTGAGCAGAGCCAGCATGACAGGATTCGCTTCCCGCGCCAGCCCCGCATGAATCAGCCCTATCGTTAAAATCAGGTCAAGCAGGCAGATAACGCCCATGACCCACGTTTCTCGCATGATTTTCATTGAATACTCCTGGTGTTCAGGTGTTCGGTGTTCAGGTATTGACTGCTTCGCTGAAAGTTTGTGAAATCTATCAGTGAGCGAGCGAACACCTGAACACCGAACACCTGAACACCTGACCTTACGGTACGACCATGACCGTGACGGACTTTGTGACCGCGCCTTTTGCGCTCGTCGCGGTCAGCTTGTAAATCGTCATTTTAGTTGGCGTGACGCAGACCGTTCCCGTCGCCGCCACCGCCCCGATCCCATTGTCAATCGTAACGGACGCGGCGTCCGCTGTGTTCCACGAGAGCAGGCAGGCCCAGCCCTTATGGACGATGAGCGGATCGCTGCCGAAACTCTTGATAACTGGAACGCGGGCCGTCAAACTTGGATCGGGCGGCGCGGGGGCGGGAACGAGGCTCCATGAAAAGGGATAGGACGCCGTATTGCCGAACACATCCGCCGCGATAATCGTGAATTTGTCCTGCCCCTTGCCATCGAATGTCCACCAATCGTAGAGCGTCCCGGAATCGCCAAAAGAAAGCTGCGTACCCGCTGCCGTTTGTTTTGTCGCGGAGGGTTGCGAAGGGTTATAAGCGCGGGACAACTGCGGAATCCCGTTTGGGTTCGTCCACCAGAGTTCCACTTTCGTCAGCAGGTTCGGCGAAACCACGCTCCACAGCCAGCTATAAGTCTGATTGCGCCGCACGTAGTAGCTATCGCCCGGATTCACGGGGCTTGCCGCATTTTTTGCGTTGTCTACCATCTGTACGTTTTGAATCATTGGCGCGGTTTTGTTCGCGGCCGTGTTGCAGATGAGAATTTTATAATTCGCGTCGTAGTTGTAAATGCTGCTGCCGTTGCTGACGCCCTGCGATCCGCTTTTTGAGTGGGCCTTGACCACAAGCGCATGGTAGCCGTCCGCAACCTGTTTTGTGTCCAGCAGGAATCCGTTATTATAGGAGAGGGAACCGAGGCCCGCCGCGTTGGTGTCCTGCGTCCAGACCGTTTTGCCGTCGAGTTCCGCCCACAGCGAATCGAACGGCACGGCGTTGCCCGCCAGATGCTGCGTCCAGGCGCTTTGCGCTATGACCGGCACAAACGTTTTCCCGGACATCAGCGCAGGCGGCAAATTGGCCTCAACGTGCGGAATTGTCCAGCCTTCCAGTTCGGTATGATCGGGCATGGTCTCCAGCACGGGGTGCGCGGGCGGCGGCGTGTAGGCCGCAATCGCGGGGCTATTTGCCGGGACGTGAATATCAATATGCAGGTTGCTAATGCCAATCGGGTCGGGCGTTCCGGTCTGTCCGAACACGATAACATTGGCCCCCCGTTTCAGCACGCCCGCCGGAATCTGCCAGCGGTAGGTGGGGTAATCGCGCCACGCCTCGTCCTCGTGCTTGTTTGGAAGGACGACGCCGTTGACCGAAAGCCGCAATTTGTTGCGCCCGGAAAGGCACGGGATGCAGCCGTTTCGGTCGGTAAAAACCAGCTCGCGGGCGGTCGCGTCGGCGGGGATTGCGTCGGGAATCGTCACCGTCAGTGGCTGTGAGATGTCCGGCTGCGCGTTCTGACTGCGGTCTTTGAGATTGCCGAACAGAAAGTACGAGAGTTCGGCGGGCGGCGACTGACCGGGCGGCGTGGTGAATGCGACGTTGCCAAAGTGCATATTCCCGCCCTGAAACTCTTTCATGGCCTGCCCGGTCGCGCTCGTTCCGTAAATCATATCGAATTTCCGGTTATTGTAGGAGCCGAGCGTGAAATAGGCGTAGCAGGAGTTCCATGCGGAAAGGTCGGTCGCGAGGCTGCCGCGCTGCTGCTGGACATTATTATAATCCACGTCGGCGAAGCATTGCACGCCCTGTCGCGAGATCGCCATCTGCATCACCTGACGCACGTTGAAGGCCACGCCTTTGCGCCAATCAAACGTGACGGCGGCCACCTCGTTGCCGCCGGCGATGCGCCGGACGCGAGCGTTTACGCCATCGAATTTAATCTGAATCTGTTCGGCGGGCCAGTTTCCCGTCTGCAAACCGTCGCCGTTGTTGGGGAACAATAAGAATTGTTCCACCTTGTTGGGCGTCAATACAATGTACCAGGTCTGCCGCGCAAAGGGGCCGCCGTCGCAGTCCCACATCATATAGCGCGTTCCGCCGTCCGCCAGCGGGATCGCGCCCTTGACGCGGCAGGTGATCGCGCCGCTGCCGTAGTCATTCGCGATCATGTGCCAGTGCTGCTGATTGTTGACCGCCACGCCGCTATGGTCGAAATACGCCCCGTTCGCGTCGCCGCTGTAAACGTCGTAGGCGTCCACATTGATTTTCAGCGGGTTGACGCGCCCGTTGACCGGATCGTTTTCCGGCAGATAGAGGAATCCCGCCGCGCCGTTTGCAGTGGCCTGCCGCAGGTTGGCTTCGTAGGTCCCTTTGGCGGAGACATTGGCGATTCGCAGCGTCTGTCCCATTGCGCCGAGCGAGTCCATCGGCGTAATCGCAATCGTATAGGGCTGATTCTGGACGAGCGGCTGCGCCTGAAAAATCGCTTTGCCGTCCGCGCCCGCGCCCACCATTTTGAACTGCCAGCCGGTGGTCCCGATAGCCCACGCCACGCAGTAGCCGCCCAGCGTGGACAGGCCGGAACTGCGCGGCGCGTCCCAGCGCAGGATCACGCTATGCGCGAAACTGTCGTTGATCGTGACATTCTGCACTTTGGCGGGGCCGGGGCCGTAGTCCTGCGCCCCCGCCCGCCGCGCCGCGCCAAGCGTCCCGGCAATGAGCAGGCAGAGCAGCGCGAGGGCCATTGCCGCCCTGCGGCGGCGCGGCGGACTTGCCGCCCGCGCCGCGTGTTGATCTGTGTGCGTTTCCAATGCGTCCATGTTGTTTTTCCTCCCGACCGGAAGAAGCGTTGGGGGAGCCGCTTCCCTGCTAATTTGCCCTGTCTGTTTTGACCCTTAGATTTTTGGCTGAAACGCGCAGCCGCCTGCCCGTCAGAGGTACGGGTTTTCACGGAGCGGCGCATTAGGGGAGGGGAGGCGTTGGAGACAAAACGAGACAAAAAAATTCCGCCCGCCCCATATAACAGGGCGAACGGAATCAACAGCGGAAAATCATAAACAAAAATGAACCGGGCCGTGAACGACCCGTCTGTGGGGCGTTCCGCCAACCGTTCTGCGACCGGCAATGCAATAATCGGTTGTCGCGGCCCTTTGACCGATTAGCCGGTGGGCTTCACCAGACGGGGCGTTCACGGCCCGGATAAGGGGACGGGACATAGACGCCACGAAGTTTTACGAGAGACTAAAATTTGTCGGTTTCCACTTGCAGGCGAATCTGGCGCAGGATGCGGGCCACCCGCTCACATTCCTCGCCGCTTGCGGTATAGGCGATGGCGCGGCCCCGCTCGTGCGCTTCCAGCATGACGCGGATGCAGCGCTCTATCGGGTAGCCCGTCGCTTTTTGCAGCTGACAGGCCACCTCTTCCATGTCGTGATGGTCGTCATTATAAAGAATGACGATATACGGGTCATCTATATCAAAATCGTGCGTCTCGTCAAGCGCGGGCATCATGCGCTCATCCAGCAGCGGCATCGTCGTAGCGGGCATATTCGGGGCCTCCTGTTTCACGGCATTACGCAGCATTGCGACATGGTCTCTATTATACCGCAATCCGGGCGCAACGTGAACGCCCACAATTTCAAAATCCGCCGCAGGGGATAATGAGTTGGTGGAAGGAAATCAGGAGAATCCGCCCACCGGGTGCGGAACATAGGGATTCTCCAGCGCGGCGATCTCCGCTTCGGTCATTTTGATGGACAGGGCGGCTGCCGCGTCCTCCAGATGATTTGGTTTCGTCGCGCCCACAATCGGAGACGTGATATTCGCTTTGGACAGCATCCACGCCAGCGCGACCTGGCCCATCGGAACGCCCCGCGCCGCCGCAATCTCCCCGACAACGGCGATTACTTTCCGGTCGGCCTCCTCCGTCTGTTTGTAAAGCGTTTTGCCGAAAGCGTCTGTTTCCGCCCGGTCGGTCGCGGGCTGCTCCTGCCAGGGGCGGGCCAGCCGTCCCCGCGCCAGCGGACTCCAGGGGATCACGCCGACGCCCTCCTCCGCGCACAGGCCGAGCATCTCCCGCTCCTCCTCCCGATACAGCAGATTGTAATGATTCTGCATTGAGACAAAGCGCGTCCAGCCATGCCGGTCGGCGAGATACTGCGCCTTGCAGAACTGCCACGCAAACATGGAGGACGCGCCAATATACAGCGCCTTGCCCGCCTTCACCACGTCGTGCAGCGCCTCCAGCGTCTCCTCAATCGGGGTGTCGTAGTCCCAGCGGTGCGTCTGGTATAAATCCACGTAGTCCATGCCGAGACGCTTCAGGCTGTGGTCAATTTCGGTCATGATCGCCTTGCGAGACAGCCCCGCGCCGTTTGCGTCCGGGCGCATCCGCCCGTGAACTTTGGTTGCGATGACTACCTCGTCGCGTTTGGCGAAGTCCCGAATCGCTCTGCCGAGAAACTCCTCGCTTGTGCCGTCCGAGTAGACGTTGGCGGTATCGAAAAAATTGATGCCCAGTTCCAGAGCGCGGGCAAAGAACGGACGCCCCGCCTCCTCCGGCAGCGACCAGGGGTGCGCTCCGCGCTCCGGGACGCCGTAGCTCATGCAGCCCAGACAGATGCGGGAAACTTTCAGTCCCGATTTTCCCAGTTTGACATATTCCATAAATTGCGCTGTTTCCTTCGTTTCCGTTTGTCCGTAAATTGTTTCTTAAAGTTGGACGCGCCGCCGCAAATTCCTGCCCGGTACGTCAAAAAAACGCCGCTGTAAATTTTGCGCAGACCGCGCATCATGGCGTATAATACGGGAGAAGATTCCAAATATCCGCAAAAAAGCGCGGGATCGCCCGTAAAAGCCGCGCCCGCTTTTGCCGATCTGCGTTTTCAGGCCGTCTTTATGTTCAAGAGGAGGGTTTTTTCATGCTCCACAATTTCAACCGCGCCGCCCGTTTGCACCGACCGGGAATCGTGGTGTTGTGCCTTGCCGCGCTGCTGGGACGCGCCGCCATCGGACAGAATCCGCCGAAATCTCAGAAAACGCCGCCGCCCGCGCTTGTCGGCCCCGCCGCCCCAAAGCCCGCGAAAGACGCGCCCGCAAAGCCTATGGGAGGCTTTGAAGGCGCTGAGGTAAACATGAACGCGAAGACCGGAATCACGACGGCAAACGCTTTCACCTACACGGAGAAAGATACGACCGTCAAAGGCGACAAAGGCCGCTACAACAAAAACACCGGGCAGCTCGCCGCGCAGGGCAATCTCGTCATGGACGACCCGCAGCACCACGTCACAGGCAATAAGGCGGACGTGGACAATAAAAACAAAATCGCCATTATCACAGAAAACGTCGTGATGATCGTCAAGCCCGCCCCGGATAAAAGCGCGGTCAAGCCGGACGCGACGGTCGGTTCCGAACGCAAGCAGGGCATCGTCATCACCTGCGATTATGTGAAAGATTACTACAAGCGAAAATTCACGATTTTGCGCGGGCATCTGGTTTTTCGGCAGAAAATCACGAAGAAGGACGGTTCCACGCTGGAGCGCGTTCTGACCGCCGACCATGCGGAATATAACGGGGCTACCGACAAAATGAAACTGTTTACCCCCGTCAAAGGCCACGATTCGGACGGGCAGACCACCGACTTTGAGAAGGATGTGCTGCTGGGAACGAAAGAGGGCGAGGAGACGCTGGAGACTAAAGGCCGCACAAAGGCCGTCTTTATCATTGACGATTCCGACAGCGGCGGCGAGGGCGAGGCCCCGCCGCAAGAGAATGAAAGCAAATAGGTAACTGTTCACCCCACCTCAATCCTCCCCTTCGTAAGGGGAGGAAGCGCACTGGTCCTCCCTTCTTGCGAAGGAGGGAGTGAGAGGGAGGTGAATCGTTACCAAATAGCGGGCGTTATCAGCAGCCCGCAAAGGAGGAGCGGTAATGCAGGTCACTCTCCAGACCGAACGGATTATTTTGCGCCGCTTTACCCCGGACGACGCGGACAATCTCCACGCGCTCGACAGCGACCCGGAAGTGATGCGTTACCTCACGGGCGGCGTTCCCCGCTCGTATGAGGAAACGAAGGAGGAGACGCTGCCGCGCCATATCGCCTATTACGCAAAGTACGCGGATTTTGGAGTCTGGGCGGCGGTTGAAAAGGGAACTGAAAAGGCGACGGGCGCGTTTATCGGTTGGTTCCATTTTCGGCCCGACGCCCGCAACCCCGGCGAGGACATCGAACTCGGCTACCGGCTGATGCGCTCGGCGTGGGGCAAGGGCTATGCGACCGAAGTTTCCCGCGCCCTCCTCCGCAAGGGCTTTGAGGAACTCGGCGTTAAGCGGGTCACGGCGCGAGCGATCAAGGCGAACGTCAATTCCTGGCGCGTTATGGAAAAAATCGGCATGAATTTTGAGCGGGAATACCTCGAAGAACAATTCCCGGTGGACGACAAAACGGCGGTGCGCTATGAATTAGACCGCGATACGTACTTTCGGCAGCAAGTGAACGAAGCGTATTAAAGAAAAAAAGTCGGATGCCCGCGTCCGTGAGGACGCTTGGCCGCAGGCCTTTAGCGAGGCATTTTATATGCCTCGCCTGCGCAGGCTGTCTATTTACCGGAGTAAATCAGGTTATGATGCGTTATCATCTTTTGTTTTGTCTCTTGATTTTAGTTTGCGGCGGAGCGGGGCGGGCGGAGACGTTTGCGTTCCGGGTGGGGACGCCGACGCTGACCGTTTCGAAAAAAGCGCCTGTGCTGCACTATCACACGCTGGACTTGACGCGGGAACCGGGCGCGACGATTGACCGCCTGCCGCCAAAGTTAAAAACGCCCTATTATGGGACGCTTTCGCTGGGGCCGCAGGGAACGCCGACGAATATCAATCTGGCGGTCGAGGAAACGCCGGGGCAGCCGCCGATCTTCCTGGTGGACACGAGCGGCGCGGGCGAATTTTCCCACGATAAGCCCGTCAAAATGGAACCGTTCGCCTATAAAATGCCCGACGGCGCGACGCGGACAGAGTACAAGGGCGAGACGACCGTCTATGCGCGGTACGGCGACGGCGTGGTCGCGTTGACGCTGGCGCTGGACTGGCTTGACCCCGCCGACGTCCGGCGCAACGGCGGGAAAGCGGAACTGCTTTACACGCTGACTCCCTCCCGCATCGGCGCGGTGAAACTCGGCGCGGAAACCTACGACGCCCTGCTCGTGGACTCCAACGCGGTCGGGGATTTTCGCCTGCGCCCCAATTCCGGCGTGCTGCTTTGTCTGGACGTGAACCACAGCGGGCAGATTGACAGGTACGGCGAATCGTTCGACATTTCCCACCCGTTCAATCTCAAAGGTGTGACGTATGAGGTGACCGACTCGGAAGTTTCCGGGCAATCCCTGACGATTGAGAAGTCCGCGCAGACGGTCGCGGAAATTCTCCCGCCGCCCGATCTGCGCCCCGGTCAAAAGGTCTTGCCCTTCACCGCGACAACGCTGGACGGCAAAACGGTAAATTTTCCGGCGGACTATCGCGGGCGCAAAGTCATTCTCGTGTTCTGGGCGTCTTGGTGCGGCGACTGTCAGGAAGAATTGCCCCACTTGCTGGCGGCCTACGCCAAATTCCACGCGCAGGGCGTGGACGCGCTGGGCGTCAGCATGGACCACCCCGATTCGCGGACGAAACTGACCGCGTTCATGACCGAGAAAAAAATTACGTGGCCTCAAATTTATGACGGCAAAATGTGGCAGGGCGCGATTGCGCAGCAGTACGCAATGGACTGGATTCCCACCCTGCTGCTTGTGGACGGAACGACGGGCAAAATCCTCGCGGACAACGACACGCTGATCGGCCCGCAAATCGAAAAGACCCTTGCCGCAAAAATCGGAAGAAAGTAGCGTCCGTCGTAGAGTGAGAAGGAAAATCGCAATGCCCGAAAACGAAGAACTTGTCACAGAAGAAACGCTGGAAGATTTGACCATAAACGCCTTCCTCGCAGAGGACTTCGCCAAAGCGGAAGAGTACGCGACTCAGATGCTGAAGGAACCGGAAAAATTGGCGATAGCCCCGTACTGGAGCAAAGAAGAAGTGCGGTATTGGGGACATATGACGCTGGCCTTTGTCGTGTCGCATCGGGGAGACGAAGAAGCGAGCAAAGCCCAGAGACGTAAGGCGGGCGAAATGCCCGTAAAGCAAACGATAGATAGAATTAGGCCGGACCTGGATTTGATAAAGAAAATGCAGGACGCGGGCGAAAAAGAAGCGCTGATAGCGCATCTGGAAACTTCTGTTGAATTATTGCGTTTGTGTAGCGCAAAACGGGAGCGATGGACCCCTGTTCTTCAAAAGGCCATAGCGATGATAGAGCAGAGATCAAGTCCTGCGCAAAGCGAACCTCCGCACGAAACCGAAGAATAAAAATTTAATAACTATTCCCCCGGTTGGTCGGGCCTATAAAAGGCCCGCCTGGGGAGCCTTCGGCTAACCGTCCTCACGGACGGCACAGTCAGATCGGAGTATCCCGTCCGCGAGGACGGTTGGCGGAACGCCCCGTAGGTGGGCCTTTTATAGGCCCGACGTGAATATTTACAAAATGTGAACTTAACTTCGCTTTACTGGAAATGAACCCTCCGCCGCCGGTTCGCGTATTTTATTGCATCGGTAAAAATTTGGCGTGAACGACGCGCCGGGACAGGGAACAGGATATGACAGACAGCGCATGGCGGGAAAAAGTCAACGGACTGCGCGAAATTGTGCGGGAGATGGCAAGCGTGGTCATCGGGTACAGCGGCGGGGTGGACAGTTCGGTCTTGATGCAGGTGGCGCGGGAGGAACTCGGAGAAAACGCCGTCATCGTCACAGGAGATTCGGAGGCGTTTCCACAGGGCGAGGTAGATTCGGCGCTGGCGACGGCGAACGCAATGGGAATCTCCGTCGTTCGGGTTCGGACGCACGAACTGGCAAACCCGCGTTTCGCCGTCAACACGCCCGACCGCTGCTACCATTGCAAAACGGAACTGTTCGGCGAACTGCAAAACGTGGCGGACGAATGCGGCATCCGCTGGATTGCGGACGGCAGCCACGCCGACGACGGCAAACCGGGCGACCACCGCCCCGGACTTCGCGCCGCAAAAGAAAAAAACGCCCGCAGCCCCCTGCGCGAAGCGGGATTTACAAAGGCCGATGTGCGGCGGCTGGCGGCGGAACTTGGACTGCCGAACGCCGATAAGCCCTCGTTCGCCTGCCTGTCCTCCCGCTTTCCCTACGGCACAACGATTACAGCGGCGTTGCTGGCGCAGATTGACGGCTGCGAAAAATTTCTGCGCGAACTCGGTTTCCGACAGTTCCGCGTCCGTCACCACGATACCATAGCCCGCATCGAGGTCGAGGCGCAGGACTTGCCGAAAGTCTTGGAATATCGGGAAGTGATCAATGCCCGCTTCAAGGAACTTGGGTACGCCTACGTCGCGCTGGATTTAGAGGGCTATCGCAGCGGCAAAATGAACGATACGCTGACGGAACGCGCCGATTTCGTGCCAATGGCGAGCCTGCTCAAAGCAACAGAAACGGGGCGGAAATAGCGCATGGATGAGCAGAAATTACGCGAATTGCTGGCGCGGGTGCAGACTGGCGACGCCCCGATTGACGAGGCCATTGCCGCGCTGCGAACGCTGCCCTTCGAGGACATCGGGTTTGCAAAAATTGATCACCATCGCGTTCTGCGGCACGGCTTCCCGGAGGTCATCTACTGCCCCGGCAAGTCCACCCCGCAAATCCTCGCCATTGCGGAGCGCCTGCGCGTCAGCGGTTCGAAAGTCCTCGCGACCCGCGCCGCGCCGGAAGTCGCCGCCGCCTTCCTGACCGCCTACCCCGCCGCCGTCTACCACGAAGCGGCGCGTATTCTCGTTCTTTCGGAGGGTGTCGGGGTTCGGGTGTCGGGTGTCGGCAATGCGGACAACGCCGACGCAATCCAAAATCAGGATGTTCCGACACCCGACACCCGGCCCCCGACACCCGGCATTGTTCTGGTTTGCGCGGCGGGGACGGCGGATTTTCCGGTGGCGGAGGAGGCGGCGGTCACGCTGGCGGAACTCGGCAGTCCGGTCGAGCGGCTTTACGATGTGGGCGTGGCGGGTCTGCATCGGCTGCTGGCGCATCAAGACCGGCTGCTTGCCGCCAATGTCCTGATTGTCGTCGCGGGCATGGAGGGGGCGTTGGCGTCCGTTGTCGGCGGCCTCGTTGCCCGCCCGGTAATCGCCGTGCCGACGAGCGTGGGGTACGGCTCCAGTTTCGGCGGATTCGCAGCGCTGCTTGCCATGCTGAACTCGTGCGCGTCGGGCGTCGGGGTCGTAAACATTGATAACGGGTTCGGGGCGGCAGTCCTCGCCCACAAGATCAACGCGCCGAAAATCGGGAATGAATAACAGGGGGATAGAGACGTTCAGGCATAGCCCCTACATCGCTTTGGAGGAACTATTCACTTCCCCCAACCCCTCTTTCGCAAAGAGGGGAGAAAAGCGGATGGCTCCCTCCCTTTCGAAAGGGGAGGGCCGGGGTGGGGTGAATAGTTACGCTCAGGGCGAGAAATCGAGGCGGGGCTGCGTGGTCTGGGCTTCGGCATCCTCTTCGGGCGCGTTGAACTGCTTGCTGAGGCGCAGGCGCTGTGATTGGTAGTTGGAGCCGAGTTCCTGTCCGTACAACAAATCAGGAATTTCGGAGCAGCGCATCAGGTTCAGGCGGAACAGCGGCTGTCCGTCCTCAATCAAAAACGGCACGTCCCGGCTGCGTACTTCCAGCACAACGGCGGCGGCGCTGCGTTCGGGAGTCAGCCGGTTATGATAGCCGAAACCGGAGTCGAAAAAGCCCGCGTAGTGGGAGCGCAGTTCGCCGCTGCCCGCGTCGAAGGGTACCATCTCTGCGCAGTAGTTCGGCGGCAGGCGCACCAGCTCCCGCGAGGCGAAGATATAAAACTCGTCCGGCTCTAAAATAATCGGTTTACTGTCGCCGTAGATTCGGTCCCAGTGCTGCCGGATTTTCGCCTGACCTATTCCTCGCAGGTCAATCGGCGGCGTATTTTTTCGCGCCTGATACCCGACCGTCCGTTCTTCTTTGCGGGGCAGGGCAATCGAAAGGCCGAGGCCGGAATCCACATTGAGATCATCGGAACGCAAAATTTGCAAGTCCGGCCCCAGCACAATCGCTTCGCTGTCGAGCAGCGCGATAGATTCTTCCCGGCTTAATTGCGCCTCGCCGACCTGAAACCGAATCTGCGCCAGCGCGTCCCCCGTCCGAATCCGCACCGCAAATGAGCGCGGCACGACTTCCAGATACAGCGGCCCGCGATACCCGGCAGGCACGTCGTCAAAGGCCGTCCCGAACTCCGTGACAAGGCGCGTGAAAACGTCGAGCCGCCCGGTAGTGCTTTTGGGGTTGCCGCGTCCGAGAACGTGCAGGGGAAGGTCAAGGCGTTCGCACAGGGGGAAAAGGTAATTCTGATTGCGTTCCAGCACAATGCCTTCGGGCGGAATCGCAAACTCGTACCAGCGAAAGCGCTCCAGCTTTCGCTGCATCCCCTCCTCGCCGGGAAGGAAACTGCACTGCACCCGGTAGCCCGCCGTTCCCAGCCGCAAGTCCAGACTGTTGGGCTGCACCTGTCCGGGCGCGGCGGGCTGACACGCCGCCACAATGCCGCTGCTTATTGCGGCGCGAATCCATTGCGAGGGCAAAACGCCCATCGTCTCACGCATGAGAATCTCCGAAAAGAAAACAGAAAACAGAACGAAACGCCCTGTCTGCAACACTCTCGCTTGACGCGCAGGCCTATCAAACGGAAAAGGCTTTTTCTGTTTCCTGTTTTCTGTTTTCTATTTCGGTTCGGCGGGCAGACCCCAGTTCTGGCGGGCGATCTCGTTTTTCGTCAGGCCCGTATCGCCGACTTCCGAATCGCTGCGGTGAGGATGATGCTCCGCAATGCCCGCCGACCGTTTCGCATAGTTTACCACGCGGACGGCAAATTCGTAATCCGAGTCCGTCCAATCGGCGCGGGCTTTTGCTTTGAGTTCCAGAACTTTTTCCGCATTATGCCGCCCGGAAGGCAGATCAAATGCGTTTTTGTCGTTCAGGCTGGCTCTCTCCCGCGTTTCGTGATTGCTGCCGTCCGTCCACTTTTTGATCTGCGCAGCCGTGTCTGTTTCGGCCTTGAACGCTTTGTAGATTTCGTCGTGGTCTGTCATTTTCGGGCCGCCTTTCGCAGCTCGCCCGGTTTGTGCGCCGCTTCCGCGCCCGTTTTGTCCGACTCGACCAGATATTCCGGGTTATCCTTCGACGCCGCGACGTGATGCCCTTTGATTTCTGTCGGCGCGGTCAATTTCTTTTTGACCACGCCGTGAATCTCGCCCTGCGACGAGTCCCACGCCACGTTATCGCCCGTCTTGAACGTCGCGTCCGCGTTGCTCGTCTCGCTTTTTGCCGCCGTTTTGCTCATCCTGAAGCCTCCTGCGCGTCCTGAATTTTTTCATTTCAAACCAAAAAGACGCCCGCAGTCAGGACGCTCGAAACGCGGCGCAGGTTCCGATAGATCACTGGAGAATACAAACAGGAGTAACAAATCTATGGCTGAGTTAACATAGTTAGCTCTTTGAGCAGGGCAAAGAGTCGGTGCGCATCTTCGTGTATTTCGTTGCCATCCATTGTCTCGGCTATCGTTTCGCGGTCAATTTCTAACTTCTGATTCTCGCGGCGTAAACGTTGGAATAGCGAATCAGTATTTTCGTAGAGGATACGCTTGCCATCTACGACCTTGAAAATATTTGCGCTGACCTCCCGCCAGGTCTGTCCGGGCGGCAACGTCAAATTTTCTCCTGCAAAGAAATTATTTACGATGTTGATGATAGGTTGCGCGAAAAGATTGCTTGCTTCAGTCTCATTTCGCAGTGCTGCGCGTATCCACACGTCAGGTACAAGCAGATAATTTTCTATATTTTTTCGCTGCCATTCATAAAGATCGGGGATACTGGCAGAGGGATGAAATGAGGTATCTTCGCCGTCGTAATCAAAAAGCAACAGCCGCCTGATATCCTGTTTGATTGTCCTGACTGCGGCGAAGTGATGATCTGCTTCTTTCTTCATCGCTTTTTTATTGCCGCCACCCATAATTCGAAAAAAAACTTGCTTGATTTCCGTTTCCGCGTTACAATTTTTTGCCCAGGCGCGTAGAATCCGTTCGTCGCGTTCGCCCTCAACATAAAAAATGACCGGGACGCTTTGAATCTGTACGAGTTCTGCATTTGAAATCGTTGCCATTGCACGAATAACGTCCTCGGTCGCTGCGATACGCACTGGCTCTTTACTTAGCAATGAGACGATGCGTAAAGCATCCACTCCTCGCACGAGTTCTTCCGCATGAGTCGCAATCAGAAATTGCACGTTGCGCTGCTGCGCTACTTGCTTAAAGTAATCCAGAATAGTGCGCTGTAAGTTAACGTGGAGATGCGCGTCCGGCTCGTCCAACAAGATAGTGTTTGGCTCGTAGCCATAGAGGAACGCAAGCAAAATCAGTGTTTGATGGAATCCACTGCCGCCCGAAATAATATCGTAATCATCACCGTTCGTTTTGAATTCACACGTAATTTGTGTATCTACGCCATCGCTGTACTTCGGATCGCACAGGTCAACAGAAAACCAACTTTTGACCCGCGATTTTAATTCATCCCAATCGGGACGCTTCGGACTTTTCTCTGTTCCCGATTCAATTTTGTTGTAGACCCGGAGCAATAGATTGCGTAGAACGCTTCCGGGCTGCGCTTTACCGACCTGTTTTCTTAGCGGCCCGTCATCCCTCCGTTCTTCGGTTGTCTCCAAGCCAGAGAACGGCGGCACAAAGGCAATCACAGGGAATTTTTTGGGGTCGCTCAACCCCTTGAAGGCTTCCCATCCGCCAACGGGAATTGCATAAATCGCCTGAGGAGAGCTGTAACGCAAATTGACTGCAAATGTCTGCTCGATACCTTCGGCGTCAATCCATGTTACGATGACCTCAATGAGAATAAATTCCTGCTTTTTAGCACCATTTATCTGGGGGTAGCGTCGGTCGCTGCGCTTTGTCCACAGCAAGTTAAATTCTGGCACGGGCAGAGCAGTAAAGTTAGGCAGCACGACCTGTATGCCTACTGTGCCGCTGCGCTTCCTTCTACTGAACTCATCAATGCAAAATTGCCAGATCGCCAGCGCCTGCAATATCGTGCTTTTGCCGCTATTGTTGACGCCGACAAACAGGTCAAAACTCGTAAACTCATAAGTTTGTTCGCGGATGCTTTTAAAGTTACGAAGGATAAGTTTTGTAATCATCTGCGGTTGAGTCGCTTCCTGAAATCCTACGCGAATTTCGGGTCGGTGACGCGCTGCTCTTTGACGTTCGTTTTGGCGCGGGAGGTCGCTTTCAATTCTTCAATCAGGGCGTCGTATTCGGCGCGGTTGATCGGGACGGAGACCGCTTGCCCGGTTTTGCTGGACAAGATCATGCCGTCAATCAGTTCGACCGCGTTCAGGCCGTCCGCGCCGGGAGCGAGCAGCGGTTCATCGAACAGGATGGCGCGGGCGAAATTCTGCGTGATCCAGGCGTGCTGTTTCTGCTCGCCCTCCGCCGAAATTTCTACCGGGCTGTCGCTGGCTTTCGGGCTGGCCCACATCTCGGTATTGTTTTCGGTAAATTCGCGAATCCCGCCGTCAATCGTGGTCAGCGTGAGTTTGCTGCCGTCAATGGTGATTTTCCCCTTGTCGCCGCAAATCTCGAAGCGCTGCGTATTGGGAACTTCAGTCGTGGAGGCGTAAAGATAGCCGTGCGCCCCGTTCGGGTACTCCATGAACGCAAACGCCTCGTCCTCGACCTCAATGTCGTGCAGGCGAGTTCGGGTCTGCGCCGTGATCTTGGAGGGCAATCCGCCAAGCCAGCAGAACATATCCAAAAAATGCGGGGCCTGATTGATGAGGACGCCGCCGCCCTCGCCCGCCCACGTCGCCCGCCATCCGCCCGAATCGTAATACGCCTGACTGCGGTACCAGCCCATGACCAGATTCACGCGGTAAATTTCGCCCAAAGCCCCCGATTCGATGATTTTTTTCGCGGCGAGGTTCTGCGGTTCCGTCCGCATCTGGTACATCACGCCGAACTTTTTGCCGGACGCTTTCGCCGCCGCAATCATGGCGTCCGCGCCGGAAACCGTCACTGCGAGCGGCTTCTCTGACATCACATGAATCCCCCGCGCAAAGGCGTCCAGCGCAATCGGCGGGTGGTAATAGTGCGGCGTCGCGATAATCACGGCGTCCACCAGACCGCTACCCAGCAGTTCGGTATGCGTGACAAAGCCGGGGACGCCGTGCTTTGCTGTGATGTTTTGCAGCGTCTCCGCGTTCGTATCGCAGACCGCCGTCAGTTCCGTTTCAGGGATATTTGGGATCATATTGCAATGCCCCGACCCCATGCCGCCCACGCCAATCACGCCAAACCGCGCCTTGCCGGTCGTCATCGTCCACCTCCAGAGGGGATATTTTATCACAGAGAACACAGAGGGACACAGAGAAAATTTTTATCCACGAAATGACACGAAGATACACGAAAAAGAAGGAACAGAAAAAGAAATTCAATCCTCATTCTGTCCGTCTTGAAAATCCCGTGCATCCTGTCTAAAATTCTCTCTGTATCCCTCTGTGTTCCTTGTGGTTCAAATTCTCATTACTTCTTCGCACAATTCGGCAGTTTTTGCGCCGTCGTTTCCGGTCAGTATCGGGGGCTGGAGGCCGCGAACGGCGTCCGCGAAATGCGCGATTAGCCGCTCGAAGCGGTTGGGGCCACCCTCCTCGCGCTGCTGCCAGAGCGGGGAATCGGCGGTCTGATAGCGCAAAATCCCCGCGTCATAATCTACAAGGCAGGCTCCCGCCGTCCCGTAAATCTCAACGACCGTCCGGCCTCCCGGCGAAGTCCAGCTCGCTTCGATTACGCCCAACGCGCCGCTTTCACTCTCTAAAAGCAGGGCGGCGGTGTCAGCGACGGAGAGGCCGGGGCGGACGACGGCGAGCTTGCCGGAGATACTTTTCACTTCGCCGCAAAAAGCGCGGAACAGGTCAATGCCATTGCTTGCGGTATCGGTCAGGACGTTGCCCTCCCGCTCCGATTCGGCTTCGTCCCAGAAGCCGCTGAACCGGGCGCGGAACATAATCGCCCGCCCGATATCGTCGTTCTCTAAAAGTTCCTGCGCGAACAGCAGCGGCGGGTGAAAGCGGTGAACGAACGCGGGCATGAGCAGGCGCTCCCGCTCCTCCGCAAGGTCGGCAAGAAAACGGGACTGCGCGGCGGTCGGGGCGAACGGTTTTTCACTCAGGACGTGGCTTCCCGTCCGCAATGCCGCCTCAATGATTTCGGCGCGTTCGATCAGCGGGGCGCACACGTCCACGATGTCGAACGGCCCCGCCCGCAGCATCTCCCGGTCGTCAATAAACGCAGCCACATCGTCGTAACGCTTCGCCGTCTCGGAAAGCGCCGTTTCGTTCGGGTCGCAGACCGCCCCGATTTTTACGCCGATGAGATTGGCCCAGCAGCCCAGATGCACCTGTCCCATGCTGCCGCAACCGATTAAGGCCACTGTTAAATCCGCCATCGCGTTACTCGTCGCCTTCCGTCAGCAGTTGCAGCGCCGCTGCGTGGAGATTGCATTCGTGCGTGATGAGTTTGCGCAGCGTCAGCGTTCCCGGCAGGGCGGAAGACGCGGGCGCGGCCAGCTCCGCGACGGCTTCCGCCGCAGATTTTCTTCCCGCCACGACTTCGCGCAGCAGCGCCGCCGCCGCCGCGTCGTCAAGCCGCGTAGCGTAGCCGTTCGCATTGAGGAACGAAAACAACGCAATAAAGGCCGTGCGATAGTTGCCGTCCTGAAACGGTTTCGTGTCGAGCAGGCGACGCAGGAGCGTTGCGGCCTGCCCTACAATGTCGTGACTGTCGCCATAGCGATACTGCCCCGCCATTGCCGCCTCCAGCGTAACATAGTTATACGGGTTGACCTTGCCGGTCAGCGAATGATTGATCCAGACCAGATCGTGCGTCGTCAGATATTCCATGAAGTCCCCAAATGTCTAATCGGTAAAGCGATACTTTATTATAGTCCAAATTGCCTGAACTCCGTCACGCCAGCCGATTTTTTTCCCTTCGTCGTAGTCGCGCCCGCTGTACGAGATGGGAACTTCGTAAATGCGGCAGCGTTTTTTGGCGACTTTGGCGGTGATTTCCGGCTCGAAGTCGAATTTATTGCATTTGAGTTCGATGCCTTGCAGGACTTCGCGCTTGAAGACCTTGTAGCAGACCTCCATGTCCGTCAGGTTCAGGTTGGTCAGCATATTGGAGAGCAGGGTCAGCAGGCCGTTGCCCAGGCGATGCCAGAAGAAATGAACGCGGTGCGGCCCGCCGCCTAAAAATCGGCTGCCGAAAACTACGTCGGCGCGTCCGTCGAGCAGGGGTTCCAGCAGGGCGTAATACTCGCGGGGGTCGTACTCCAAATCGGCGTCCTGCACAATCAGATAATCGCCGGTAGCGTGCGCGATGGCGGTGCGGATGGCGGCCCCTTTGCCCCGGTTCGTTTCGTGAAAAACAACTTTTACATCGGGGAATTTGCCCTCGATTTCGCTGCGGAGGATGTCCCGCGTTCCGTCCGTGCTGCCGTCGTCCACCAGAATAATCTCTTTTTTGATCTCCACTTCCCGGACGCGGTACAGCAGTTCCATCAGCGTCGCCGCTTCGTTGTAGATGGGAATCAGCACGGAGAGCGTGTAGTCCACCGGATTTTTCAGGCGGGCGTAACGCTGGCTGGTGGCGTGGGCGGCGGGTGGACTGACTTCGGTTGGCGCGGGCAAGATTTCTGTTTCCATGCGGGTCTTCTATCTCGCTACGGGAGTCAAAGAGAACGCTGACTTTTCGACTTCGGCAAAAGCGATACGATTCCGTAGGCCGTCAGCGTCAGGAGGACGGGATAGACGGGCATGGAATAACGGGCGAACGCCAGCGCCGCCGCGTACAGCAGATTAAAATAAAGTACGGTCGCCACAACGGGCGCGGCGTTAATTCCGTTGCGGCGGCAGGCCGCGACGCCGAAGCCCGCCATCGTCAGGCAGGCCAGCGCCAGTCCGCCTATCATCATAGATTTTTTGCGCGTCTCTACAATATACCAGAAAGTGAGCGTCTGCACGGCGAATTTGTGGAGAAATCCGCCGGGATTGTGAATCAGGCGGCGCTTGACCTCCGCGCCTTCGATTTGCTCTTTGCGCAGCTCCAGATCAACGCGGGGTTCCATCGGCAGCGGAACGCCGTCCTTTGCGCGTTTCGTTTCGCTGAAGAAGGACATTCCGCTGCGGCGCATCAGCCCGTCTTCCATGAGATTGGCGTCCCAGTCCCAGTTTGTGCCGTTGACCCGCGTCCCGCCGAAATCTTTTTTGAGGAAAGCGTATTGCGGTTCCGCGTTGACGTAGCCGCGCAGAAATTCGCCTGGGGCGTTGCTGCTGATACTCTTGAACTGTCCGCCGCTGACGAGGGAATTGCGGACGCACCAGGGCAGCAGGCACAAAATGAAAACGCCCAGCGCGATACCGATGGCGGACGCGGAGGCGGGCGCGGCCTCCAACGCCCGCGCCCGCCGCCAGTGCAGCCAGCAGAGGAACAGAAAAACCGGCGCATAGAGCAGCGCAATCGCTTTGACCAGAGTCGCCGCGCCGCAGGCCAGCCCAAAAAGGACGCTATTCGCGAGAATCGGGCGGCGGTAGAGGTTGAGGCCGGCGAGCGTCATCAGGGCAATCAGCAGGCCCATTGCGGTCTCGACTTCCGTCATGCCGACGTAGCGCAGGGTCTGCGGCGCAAGGGCGGTCAGGACGCCCGCAAGGATTCCGGCGCGTTCCCCAAAAAGTTTGCGCCCGATGGCCCAGGAAGTGACGCACGTCGCCCCGACCATGAGGCACTGCGCGGCGATGACCGGGCGATAGGCCACATTGTCCGGCCCCGACGCGCCGAAAATTTTCAGCAGCAGCGCCACAAAAAAGGGGTAGAGTGGGGCGCGGCGCAATGTTGGCCCGTCGCCGAGGCTGAATCCATCGCCCGCCGCGAGATGCCGCCCCAGACCGCCAAACCCGTTTAGATCGGTAATGGCGTTTGCGGCCCCCTGCGCCGGATAAAGCGCGAACGCGACCAGCGCGGCGGTCAGCGAGCCAAGCAGGAACAGGCCCAACGCCACGCGGCGCGACGCCGCGCCATACTCCGCCTCGTGGAGGAGAATCAGGCGCGGCCTGTCAGCGGGCGGGCTTTGCGACGTTTTTAGTTGCCGAAAATTCAAATTCATTATCGGTTGCGGCGGGCCTCTTTCAGATTGGGAACCGGTTCATTATCGGCGGGAAAGCGCAGAGACTCAGGTGTTCAGGTGTTTGGTGTTCAGGTGTTGTTCCTTCACTTGCAGGTTGTACAAACTATCAGCAAGTGAGCGAACACCTGAACACCCGGACACCTGAAAAAAGGACGGCCTGCGCAGGGCGATCTGGCAGGCCGTCTCTCAAAATTGGCAATCCGCAATTTGCGGTTAGTGCGCCCCGGAGCCTTTGACGACAGCGGGAATCGTCTGGAACAGGATACGAATGTCGGAGCTGAAAGTCATGGTTTCGATGTAGAGCAGGTCAAGTTCCACCCAGTGATCGAACGACACGTTGCTGCGTCCGCTGACCTGCCAGATGCAGGTGAGGCCGGGACAGACGGCGAGGCGCTGGCGTTCGCGGGGGCCGTAGAGGGCCACTTCCGAGGGGATGGGCGGGCGGGGGCCGACCAGCGACATATCGCCTTTGAGGACGTTAAAGAGTTGGGGCAGTTCGTCCAGACTGGTCTTGCGGATCAAGGCCCCGATGGGCGTGATTCGCGGGTCGCGCTTGATTTTGAAGACGGGGCCGCTGGCCTCATTGAGGTGCATCAGTTCTTTTTTGCGGTCTTCGGCGTCGGCGCACATCGAGCGGAATTTGTAGCACCAGAAGTGCCGTCCGCCCTCGCCGACGCGAATCTGTTTAAAGACAACCGGCCCTTTGGAAGTCGCCTTGATGATAAGGGCGATGACGAGCATCAGGGGCCAGAGAACGAGCAGAAGGGCGCTGGTCATCACAATATCGAAGGCGCGTTTCGCCACGCAATAGGACACGGCCTTTGTCGGGAACCCGGGGTCTTTGAAATCGCGGGCGAAGCGGTCGGGGTTGGACACGCTCAGGATCGTCTTGTCGGCAGCGACGGAATGGGCGCGCGTCGGGGTCGCGTCCGCCTCGGTCTTACGCGCATACGCGCTCACGCCGGACTTTCGGTCCGTCCCGGAGCGCAGCAGCGGCGTCTCATGTTCTCGAAGTGTTTCCATAGTATGCCAGTCTCCTCGTGAAAGGATTTCGATGTATCGTTTTAAGTATCGGTGTTACAGGACATTCCGGCATAGCGCCTCGGCCCTTTTTTTGCGTTGATTCGAGCGTTTGCCTGTATTGGGCGGCGGCTGAGAAAATCGGTCTTCAGCGAATAAATGCGCTGACAATCTCTTATATGCAAGTTTCATGCCAAAAACCGTTTTTCAGGCCCGAATCGGGATTTTTTTTGAAAAAAAAATCTTTTCCTTATTTAAGTCGGGCGAATCGCGGGGTTTTTCGAAATTTTCTGAGAACACAAGCATCTTAACGGCTATTATTGGCGTTTTTCGGCAGAATCTACCGGTCAAGCGCGGGCAAGCGGGCGTCTGGGCCGCTCAGGGGCAAAAGGAGGCGAAATGGCCCGCGTGGAAAAATTTTCGCAAAAGGCGCAGGGTTTTTACGAAGGGCGCGGCGCGATAGTTGCCGATTCAGAGCGGATTTTCACCCGGTAAAACAACTCTTTTTTTCGGCAGTTCCCCGATGATTAGAACGATCTCTCCCTGCGGCGGATTCGCCTGAGCGGATTCGCGCAGCATGGCGAGCGGACTGCGCTCAATGCGCTCCGTCGGGCGGGTCAGGTCGCAGGCGAGGGCGGCGGGGCGGGCGGGGCCGCAAACGCGGCACAGTTCGGCGAGGGTTGAGACAAGGCGGGCAGGCGTTTCATAAAGAACAAGCGTCCGCGTTTCCTCGCCCAATACGAGGAAGAACGCGGCGCGGTCTGCGCGATCCGTCGGCGGAAAGCCCTCGAAAACAAAACGCCGCGCGGGAAGGCCGGAGACCGACAGCGCCGCAATCGCCGCGCAGGGGCCGGGAAGCGTCGTGACCGCCGCGCCCGCTTGCAGGGCGGCCCGAACAAAAGCAAGCCCCGGATCGGCGACCCCCGGCGTCCCGGCGTCGCAGAGCAGCGCCACTTTTTTGCCGTTTTGCAGCGCGGACTGCATGGCCTGCAGCGCGGGCGCGGCGCGGCGCGGGCGCAGCGAAACGATGTCGGGCGGCGTGACGCCATGCTGACGCAGCAGGGCGCGGACAATCTGCGCGTCCTCCACAATCAGCAGATCGGCCTCGCGCAGCGTCCGCAGGGCGCGAAGGGTGATGTCTTCCACGTTGCCAATCGGGGCGCTGACCAGATGCAGGACGCCCCGCGTCGTTCCTGCTTCCAGCGATGCGGCGCGGTAATCAGACTTTGCGATTCTCATGCGTTGCTTTCCGCGTCGTTGCCCGGTTACGACGCCCAAATCTCGCCCCGTTTCGTGACGCCGTTTGCTTCCGTGACGAGCAGGGCCTGCGCTCCGGGAAAATGGGCGGCGAGGCGGTCAAGCGCGGCGGGGCCGTCCGCAAGCAGGGCAGTGGAAAGGGCGTCCCCGTCGGTGGCGTTGTCGGTGACGAGGGAGGCAAGGATATTACTGACGGCGGGCGAACCGCTGCGCGGATTGAGAACGTGACCGTAAGTTTTCCCGTTCGCGGTGAAATTTTTGTTGTGCGGGGCGGAGACCGACAGCGCAGCGTCCCGCAAACGGACAATAGCGAACGGCGCGGCCTCGTCCTGCGGGTCCTGAATGGCGATCTGCCAGCCGTCCGCGTCCGGCGGGCAGCCGAGGGCGTAGACGGAACTCGTGCCGCCGTGCAGCAATGCCGCGCCTATCGCATGGTCGCGCAAAATCTCCGCCGCCGCGTCAATCGCATAGCCTTTGCCAATCGCGCCAAAATCCAGCCGAACACCCGCCGCGTCAAACGCAATCGTATAGTCCGCTTCATCCAAAATCAAATGCCGGACGCCGACCACGCTTTGCGCCCATGCCAGGTATTCGGGTTCCGGCACATTGCCGCTGCCGCCGATGAACCCCCACGCCTGCATCAGCGGCGCGACTGTGAAATCGAACGCGCCGCCCGTCGCCTCGCTCAACCGAATCGCCCGTTCAATAAAGCGGAACAGGCGCGGCTCCACGCGGACAGGCTCCTGCGCGGCGCGGGCGTTAATCTCCGCAAGGTCGCTGTCGTCCCGGTACAGCGAAAGTTGCCGCTCCAACCGGGCGATTTCGCGCAGCGCCTCCTCGCCCGCCGCCTGCAAAAACGGTTCCCGTTCCCCCATCAGAACGAGTTCGAACCGCGTTCCCATGCTCCGCTGCGCCAGCGTCACGGTCTTCATGGCTGAAATTCCGTTTTCTTTTGCGCCAACAAATCTTTCGCTGCCGCGAGAATATCGTTTATCATAAATTTGTTCTTATCTTCTCTTACAACGCAAACGCTGAGACCCGCATCGAAGACCGTGTGCCGTACCGTCTTCGCCCGCCAGGCGTCATAGGTTTTTGATTCGTTCGGACAGAACGTCAGTAATAGAAGCGACAAATTTTGCGCGTCAGGTATTTGACGCGCAGTCCTGATAAAATCAAATGCGTCAAAACGCGGCCCCGCGCAAATGCAGCAAACAAACAAATACCCGGTCGGCTGTTGCCTTATCAATTCAAGCGCGGCGGGGCCGTCATGCGCATGACAAACGGTATAGCCCGCTTTTTCGAATCCGGTAATGAGTTTGCGAGCGTAGTATGCTACCGGTTCGACGAGTAGAATAGGTTTCATCGTTTACCTCACGGAGAAACAGAATGTCCGGCAATCGGCCCTGGTAGGCGTGAGCAGGTTGCGGTCGTGGCAACCGTGATACAGGCGAAGGATTAAATCGGTCATGGCGTCTTCCCTTCGTTGGCAAGGGGAAAAGGGCAAGGTTAAATCTATTGTACCCGAAGTCAGGCGAGGCATATCAAATGCCTCGCCTGAAGTTTCTTATCGTCCGTAGTAGATGGCGCAGGAGGTCAGCAGAAAAAGCAGGAGGCCGCCGGTCGCCGCTGGCTTATATTTCGGGGGGAAAAGCGCCAGCCAGCCCATGCTGCCGAGCGTGGCAATCGCGCCCATTGCGGGGTAGAGATAGCGGCCCTGCGCCTGGAAATAGTGCAGAATGAAGCCCAGAAATGAGAGGAATACCAATCCAATAACGACGAACAGCAGCCAGACCGCGTAGCGCTGCGTCTCGCTGAAGACGGTCTTGCGGCGGAAATGCAGGATGGTAAGCCCCGCCGCCATCGCCGCCGAAAGCAGTCCGAATAGCGCATAGAGCGGAGCAGGCAGAAATTCAAACCAGCCACTACGCGCCGATTTCGGTGTCCCATAGACCGCCCAGAAACTCTGAAAAGTCCATTGCCCCATATGTAGCATATAGTCGCTCCAGCCATCTGTTGGCACAGGGAGTCTAAGTCGCCCGCTTACAACATCTTCCGCAAGGGCTGTGCCGCCGAACGCCCGATTGAACGCCTGAATCGGCAGGATTTCTCCGTAGATTAGATAGTTCCGCCCGTACCACCATCCGCACACCGCCAGCGCCACGCCAACGCTCCACGCCGCGTTTGTCAGGACGGTTTTTAGCGATTCGCCGCTCCGATAGTACAAGTATAACGCGAAAAGCAAGACAGGAAACAACAATATCCCGGTCGCTTTGGTCAGACAGGCCATTCCAATCGCAAGGCCGATCCAGCCCGCCCGCCATGTCGTGAACCCGTTGCGCAGGGCCTGAAGCATACAGAGCAAGGCCAGACTGAACCCGACTTCCAGCAGCGAGTCGTTATTGACCGCCGACAAAATGGCGGTGTGGGAGGGCGTCAGCGCCGCAATGCACGCCGCGCCGATCGCAATCAGCGGCTCATCGGGAATCAGCAGCCGCGCAATCTGAAAAGTCAAAATTATCGCAAAAAACCCGCACACAATCGAGACAATCCGCACCATTTGCGGCCCGAACGCCAGCAATTTCACGCACAAAATATAATAAAGCGGCGGCTGATGCCATTCGTACCCATTCGGCGCGAGCGCGGCAGACCGCTGCGTTGGCAGCCGCCTGGTCGTCGCCAGCGTCCGAACAAACGCGACGTGCGCCGCCTCGTCCGGCGCGTCCTGATAGCCTAACTGTCCGGTCGGAGTCGCGACCGCATGAAAGCCCGCAAACAGTAAATACAGCGCCAGCAGGACAGGCAGGGCAAAGCGCAGCCCACCCTGCATGGGGGCGATCGCCGGCGGCAGGGGAGACAATGGTCCCGCATCCCTATTTTGAATTTTGGATTTTCGCGTAGTCATAGGATTCGGAATAGACAGGATAAACAGGATAAAAGACCGATGATACAAGATGAGATACGAATTTAGACAGGATTAACGGGATTGACAGGATTGGATTTTCAAAATCCTGTCAATCCCGTTAATCCTGTCTATTTCTTCTTTTTTCGTGTCGCTTCGTGTCGTTTCGTGGATAAAAAAATCCTGTCTCATCGGTCTCTTATCCTGTTTATCCTGTCTACCGCATTTCCAGCACAATGACGCCATTTCTGGCGTAGACAGTCCGCCATTGCCCGGTGCGGATTGCGTCCTGAATCGGGAGACGCCAGTCGCCTGCCGGGTAGGGGGTCGCGCCGTACCATTGGCGCAGGGCGGCGTCCTCGTTGCGGTTTGGGCCTTGCGGGAATTGCGCTCCGGTCGGGTCGTATTGCGGGGCGGCAAGATTCAGGTTGAACAGGGCGTAACGCATATTGTGCCGCCGCATCCATTCGGTCAGTTGTTTGCCATCCGCGCAAGTCTCATACGGAATATAGGACGAATGTTGCGCGTTGCCCCACAGGTACGGCCTGTCCAGAGAGAAGCCCAGCACGTTGTCATAGAGAACGACGCCCGCGTCTTTCGGCGTGTTGTGATTGATCCAGTCCATTGCGTCGTAAACGTCCAGCGTGCGGCGCAGATGATTCTCCGCGCCGTCCGGGGCGGTCACAATGGCGAGCGCGTCGGGAACCGACAGCGCGGTCGGCATGGTCCCGCTTTGCAGGGCGGCGATGGCGCTGACGGGCAGGACAAAAAGCCCCCAGAGCAGCATCATGACCTGCCCGATGAGCGCGGCGAAAACAGCGATTCGCGTCAGATTATTTGCGGACTTTGCGAGGCTGAGTTTCCAGACCATGTACCCGCAGCAAATTGCCAGCAGGGGCAGGACAGCGACCAGATAGCGGCTAATCTGCGCTACGAAAAACCATGCCAGCAGTTGCAGTCCCACGAGAACTAGTATATTTTGGATTTCAGGCGGTCTGCGTTTCTGTACGAGCAGGGCCAGCGTGAACGCGCCGTAAATCCCGCCGATGAGCGCCATGAACGTATATTCGCCGGGATTTGAGGTTTTCCCTGCCTCTGTGAGCAGGCGCAGTGGCGCGAGCAGGAGGTTTTGCGCGGCGACGGCGGGCTGTTTCAGCGAGTGCGCCTCGCCGAAATGGTCTTGCTCACCCTGATACATTTTCGCCCGGTCGGCAGTCCAGTACCGGCTGTGCGGGAAGGCGGAATAGGCGAACGGATAGACCGGGTTGCCGGTGACGACCGCGTTTTTAACGTACCAGGGCGAACCGACAAGCAGCGCCAGCCCTGCGTAAATCGCAATTTGCCTCACCGGAACGCGCCGCCAGATCAGCAAAAACCCGATGAAGACAAACGGCAGCAGCGCAAGGTACTTCATGCCCAGCGCAAACCCCATCATCAGGCCAGCAATCAGGGTGTCGGTGGATTTTGGATTGTTCTGGCCTGCGGACTCGATCACAGAAAGCGCGGACAGGGCGGCGAGGGTCGCGTACAGGCCAAAGCCGAGTTCGATGTAGGCGGTTCCCGCTTCCCATAAGACGACGGGCGTTGTGGCGAAAATCAAGGCGGCGGCCCAGCCGACTGCGGGCGAAAAGCGGGCGCGGCAGAAGCCCAAAATTGCCAGAACAGTTAAAGTTCCCATCACAAAGTGGAACAGATTGGCGAGCGCGTAGCCGTCATAGAGCAGGCCGACGGCGTAGAGCGTTTCCATCGTCAGCGGAAAATTGCTGTGGTGTTCCGTTGGCAGGCTGACAATGCGGCCCATTTGCAGGAAGACTTTCGGGTCGGCGAGGTGGTAGGCGAGGGCGTCCCACGCCAGCCCATTCGGCGGAACGAAGCAGGCGAGCAGTGCGACCGCCCCGCAAAACAGGACGCCCAGCGCGGCGCTGACGCAGAAAATTCGTTCCGCTTTCGCCCCGTTTTGACCCGAAACGAGAGAAATTTTTAGTCCCGCCAGCGCGTCCCTGCCGTTCGCAATCATTCCCGGCAGTCCGATCAGCGCCAGCAGCAGCCACCACAGCGTGACGGGCCAGAAACGCAGGAGACCCATCCAGCCGAGCGCGAACACGCCGTAACTTGCGACGCCAAGCCCCAGCGCGGCGGCGTTGGCGAAATTCAGCAGCGAGAATGCGGGGCGCAGGTTTGGAGCGGAATCGGGAAAATTGGAATCAGGCGATGCGGAACGCCTGATCCAAAATCCAAAATCCAAAATCCAAAATCGCCCGAACCCTGCCGCAATCCACAGCGCGATTGTCGCCAGCGCTATCGCCTTCACAGCGTCTCCAATCGGGCGGACATTCGCCAGCCGTTTGATTCCCGCGCCGCTTCCACGACGCCGACGAATCGTCCGTGACTGCCCGCCTGAACCAGGAGGGTGTCCGCCACTGTTTCGCCCTGTTCTAAAACGACGTGGGTATGACCGCCGATTATCAGGTCAATGCCGGGAACGGTCTCCGCCAGCAATCGGTCTTGCTGAATCCCGATATGCGTCAGCGCAATCACGAGGTCGGGACGCAGCATTTCGCGCCATTTCGGGAGCATTGCGGCGGCGGTCTGAATCGGCTGGGTGAAAACGTAGGCGGAGACTTTCCGCGAAAGCATCCGCTCGGTAATCATCGGGACGGTCAGCCCGAAAATTAAAATGCGCCCCGCGTCCCGCGTCTCTTTCAGGAGGTAAGGCTGCGTCGGCAGCGCGTCCCTCTCATTCGTTACGGAAATTTCAGCCGGATGGTTCGCTTCGGAGGGTTCAGAAAATTCGCTCTGGTGGGAGCGGCGGAGATTAGCGCACAGGACGGGGAAGCGGGCGCGGCGGAGTTTTGCCTCAAATCCGGCGCGTGAAAAATGGAAATCGCGGTTGCCGACCGTCATGGCGTCGTAACCGGCGTCGGACATGGCGTCCAGAATCGGTTCTCCGCCTGCCCGGTAGGTGATGTTGCCGGAGCCTCCCGCGTCGCCTGCGTCGAGCAGCAGCGTGTTGTCCGGGTTAGAATCGCGGAAATGGCGCAGACGTTGCGCCTGCGCCATTTCGAGATGGTGATGAAAATCGTTGGTGTGATACACAGTCAGCAACGGTCTACGTCCCCGACGGCTTTTCCAGCCGTTTGCGGAGCCATCCGAAAGCGTTGAGGCGGCCTTTCGCCGCGTCCGCCTCAGACTTTTCGAGCGTGATCTTTTTGCGTCGGGCGCTGTCTACATCAATCGTGACCGCCTGATTGAGCAGGTATTCCAGTTCCGCCGACGACACCACACGGGCGGAGGAATCGGGGTTAGCGTGCGCGTGACCGTCCATACTGACGGTGTAGGGCAGGGAATGACCGCAGCGCCAGCAGGTCGTTCGATGCGTAATGTTATTCGCCGTGCAATGCGGGCAGGGCGAATAGTCTTTGCCAGGTGACATCATGGTTTGTAGCCTCCACAGATAACAGCAGAGCGGGGCGCTTAATTTTGTGCTGAAATTAGTAAATTTCGAACCAGGCCGTTCGCGGCCTCACGCAATCTATTCATGGAATGATTTGCGTCGCATTTGCCTTCAGGGGACGAACGCGGTACGCAGCAACCCCCGCACAGATACTTAGACGCCCGCAGGCGCGTGATTGTTCAGGTATTTCCAGTAATTTTCCCGCTATTTTTATCGGGGAAAAAATTGCGGAGCGATACTCATTGTCCGCTTGTTTGTCCGGCTTCGTCCCGCAGAAGGGACAGATAGGCTGTCAGCGCCGCGTCCCGCCGACCTGCCGCATCCAGCAGCAGATCGCAGACTTCGCGCACCGCCCCCTGCCCGCCCGGTCGCGTTGTCACATAATCGGCGCGGGCCAGGACTTCCGGGGCGGCGTCCGCCACCGCAATCGCAACGCCCGCCTGCTCAAAGGCGGGCAGATCGTTCCAGTCGTCGCCGATGTAGGCGGTCTGTTCTCTTTCAAGGCCGGTCATCGCCCGCAGATCGCGCAGAGATTGGGCCTTGTCCCGCGCTCCGGCAAGCGGGTAGGCGATTTTGAGTTCCGCCGCCCGCCGCGCCGCCGCCGCGCTTTTCCGCCCGGAGACCCACGCGATTTCGTACCCCATGAGGCGCAGGGCGGACAGTCCGAGGCCGTCCACAACGTGGAACCGTTTCATCTCGCCCTGTTCGGAATAGCCGAGCGTCCCGTCGGTCAGCACGCCGTCCACGTCCATTGCCAGCAGCCGGACATTCGCCAGACGCCGCCGCAAATCCTCGTTAAACAGCAATTTTTTCTCCTTTCCCATTATAGCAGAAACAGCAAAAGAATCGCAAGCGCTATTTTCGCCGGTTAAGTCCGTTCCCGACGCAGGTCTGGCATAAGTGCGAGGGAACAAGTTTTTCGCTTAAAAATGCGTCAAAAATGCAACCACAAGCGCGTTTTGCGCGTATAATGGAAGTACCAAAACGCTTTGCGCGGCGGGGCTGGAGCGCTTTTCGCATGGCGCGTTATCGCGTGATGCAACGTTACGGCAATCGAACTGTTGATACAAGGAGTCTGCAAATTGAAAAATTCCAGACCGACTCTTCTGCTGCGCATGGCGCTATTTCTCGGACTTCTTCCCCTTCTGATTTCCCGCGCAGAGGCGGGGCCGGTCACTGGCGTCTACCGCCTGACGACTCGCGGCCAGCAGGGCATGGCGCTCGACGTGAATAATTTCGCAAACGCCAACGGCACGGCGGTACAAATCTGGTACGCTACCAAAAACACCAATCAGCAATGGTTTGTGGAAAAACAGAGCGACAATGTTTCCTACAAAATTTACGCTTATTCCGGCAAAAACTCGCTGCAAATGCTGGACTATGCGAATGGCGCTACGGCAAACGGGACGGCGGTTACCACTTACGAGGACAACGGAACGGCGAACCAACTCTGGTACTTCTTTCCGATTGGCAACGGGTTTTATCGGATTATCCCGAAGAACGCGGGGCTTGCCTCTTCGCAGACGCTGGAGATTGTCGGTGGAAATGCTGCGGGAGCGGGCGCAAAGACCGACCTCTCCTCTTTCTACAACGGGAATAATCAGGTATTCCGACTGGACTATGCTGGCCCGACCAAAATTTTGGCCAACCCCAAAAAAGGCGTGGGCGGGCGCGAACTGCAAACCGTCGCAATGCACTGCGCGTGGTATTACACCTGGGGCGGCGGCAAACCGAACCCGGCTCCCGGCAGCGTGGAATTTGTGCCGATGGAATGGGGCTATTACGGCAACGCCAACAATGGCTCGATTAACTGGCTCAACAGCACGAAATCGCAGCCCGGAGTCAAGAATTTTCTTGCTTTTAATGAGCCAGACCACACCGATCAGTCCAATCTAAGCGTGGCGGCGGCGCTGGAAGGCTTCTCCTATATGTCCAATCTGGGCATCCCGATTGGCAGCCCCGCCTGCGCCGACGACAGCAGCGCGTGGATGCGGAGTTTCATGAGTCAGGCGCATGGCCTCAACCCGACGACGGGGCTAGGCTACCGCATTGATTTTGTCTGCGTTCACTCCTATTCACGCAACCCTTACGATTTTATCGGCTACATTCAGTATATTCACAATCTGTATGGCAAGCCGCTCTGGGTCACGGAATTTGCCCCCGCCGACTGGTCAGGAACAAACCCGGTCTCGGTGCAGGAGTGCATGAACTGGATGCGGATCGTGGTGCCCTGGCTGAACAGTCAGGACTATGTGCAGCGCTACGCCTGGTTCACGGGGGTCACTCCGGGCGGAACCGGGACGCTGAGTTCGGCGGGCCTTATCAACCCCAACGGCAGCCTGAGCGCAATGGGCCAGTTGTATTCCCGGATGTAGCGCAGGAACCGGAAGAAACGAGGCAACGCGGCGCGTGATCTAACAAAAACGCGCCGCGCAACCGGACGACGCGCCTGGGCCGTCAAGCTCCGTCCGCAACGCGCAGGCGGCGCATCGGCAGCCGCCGCAATCTTACCGCGCAGACCGGGCCGTAAACGACCCGTCCGGGAGGCTGCGCCGACCGTCCTGCGAACAGGACACACGCCCTGATCGCACGTTCGATAGCTGCGCCCAATCATTGCAATTCTTTCCCATAATAACGCGGCATTTATTACATTAAACGACACAAAAAAGGCGTCTGCCATGAAAATAATCTCTGCTTCTCTCGCGCTATGCTGCGTCCTGTCCGCTTTGCCGGGAACCGCGCAAACGTTGACCCACCGTTACAGTTTTAAAGGCAATGCCAACGATTCCGTCGGGACAGCGAACGGAACGGTTGTCGGGGGCGTGACCTTTCAATACGACGCGGCGGGCGGCGGCGCGAACGGCGAAGCGGACTTTCCTGGCGGAAATTCCGGCGCAAACCCCGCTTATATCAGCCTGCCGACCGCCGCCGTGAGCGGCCTGCAAAACGCCACGATTGAACTCTACACCACGTATTTCGATTCGTCGGCGGGCGCGTTTCAAACGCTCTTTGACGCCAGCAGCGCCTACACCAACGGCAAAAGTCAGATCAACTATTCAATTCTTGCGGCGAACCGCGCCGGGGCGGGAATCGGCGCGGGGGCCAGAATCAACAACGCCGCCGAAACAGTCGTCACAAGCCTTGACCCGCTGCCTGACGGCTACGAAAATCACGTGATTGACCTCGTTTATTCCGGCTTTACCACGCTTGGCAGCGCGGGAACGGCGACCATCTACTTTGACGGCGCGGCGGTGGCGCAGGGGCAGACGAAATTTTCTTTTGCGCAGGTGGCGGCGGGTTCCGGCGGCATCGGCGCGGTGGGAATCGGTGGCGGCTCGCCTTTCAACGACCCCACGTTCCTCGGCGGAATGAACGAGTTCCGCATTTACAACGGCGCGTTGACCGCCGACCAGATCAATCTCAATCTTAACGCAGGCCCCGGCGTGGTCGCGGTCAACGTCCTCGCCACTCCCGCGCCGTCCAGTCTTTTCGTCTGCGTCCTCGGCCTTGCAGGAATGGCGGGCATCGCAGAAAGGGCGCGGCGGCGTTCGCGCAGCGACGATTCGTCGTTCGTCTAAATCTACGGAACCAATTCGCCGTCTGTGTGGTATTTCACAATGTACACTATTCTGTGTCACTTTTTTGTGGGATCGCGAAAGGAAGCGGACGACGATGCAAACGGACGATATGAATCATGGGCCAGACTCCGGCGGCGGGCTGCCCCACGTCGTGATTGTCGGCGCGGGTTTTGGCGGCATGGAAGCGGCGCGCGCCTTGAAGAACGCGCCGGTGCGAGTCACGATTATTGACCGCAACAATCACCACACATTTCAGCCGCTGCTCTATCAGGTGGCGACAGCGGGCCTCTCCCCGACCGATATTACCGCGCCCATCCGCAGCATTTTTCACAATCAAAAAAACGCCTTCGTGCTGATGAGCGAGGTCATCGGCGTGGACACCGCCAATCAGCGCGTGATTCTGCCCGACCGCGCCATCGCTTATGACTACGTGATCTTTGCGCTCGGCTCCAGCCACAGTTATTTTGGGCATGACGGGTGGGCGAAATACGCGCCGGGACTCAAGACTATCGCTGACGCGGGCGAGATTCGCCGCCGCATCCTGCTGGCGTTCGAGGCGGCGGAAGAAGAAACGGACGAGGCCCGCCGTAAGGCCCTGATGACCTTTGTGCTGGTAGGCGCGGGGCCGACGGGCGTGGAACTGGCGGGCGCGATTTCGGAACTGGCGCAGCGGGCCTTAGACCGGGACTTCCGCAACATTGATACGAAAATGGCGCGGATTTTGCTGATTGAGGCGGGGCCGAAAGTCCTTGCCAACTATCCTGCCAATCTCGGCGAGGGGGCAAGGAAGGCCCTGGAAGGCATGGGCGTTGAGGTCATGCTGAACAAAGCGGTCGAGGACATTGACGCGGATGGCGTGATGGTGGCGGGCGAGCGCATCAACGCCGAAACGATTGTCTGGACGGCGGGAGTCGCCGCCGCGCCGGTCGGCAAATGGACGGGCGCGGAGACGGACAAAGCGGGCCGCGTCTTTGTCAATCCCGATCTCTCCATTCCGAACCACCCGAATCTTTTTGTGGTCGGCGACGGCATGAGTCTGGAGAAGCAGGGCCAAAAACTTCCCGGCGTGGCGCAGGTCGCAATCCAGTCCGGGCGGTACGCGGGCCGCGCCGTCCGCCGCAAAATCGAAGGCAAGGAACCGCAAAAGCCCTTCTCCTACTTCGACAAGGGCAATCTCGCGACGGTGGGCCGCAAATACGGCGTGGCGGACTTGCATATCGGAAAATTCAAGTTCGGGTTCGGCGGAATCATCGGCTGGCTGCTGTGGCTGGGCGTCCATATCGCCTATCTGGTCGGCTTCCGCAACCGGCTGCAAGTCCTGATTCAGTGGGGCGTCTCCTACCTGACCTATGCGCGGGGTTCCCGCCTGATTGAGCAGGAGGGCGCGGCAAGCGTGATTGAAGAAAAACTGCCGCTGACGGACAACCGCTCTCAGTCCCGTGAACCGGTGGCGATGGGGTAAGGGCGTCCGTTAAGAAATAACGGACGCCGGAAACGCGCCGCGCCGGAGCGCAGGGAATAGCAGGCCGCTCACTTGCGCGGCAGGTACAGGTCGGCGATCACCGGGCGGTGTTCCGAACCCGCGTTGTTGCCGACCTTGCAGTCCAGCGCCTGCCACTCTTTACTTAGCATGATGTGATCAATGCGGACATACGCAAACGGCATATGCCGCACCCGCTGCCCGTAAGAGAAACCATAGCCGCGCCCCGCTTCGGAAAAAGCGTCGCGGAAACCCTCATTGAAAAATTCCCGGCAGGCCAGCGACTGAACCGGCGCGTTCAGGTCGCCCACCAGCAGCGTCGGGGTCGTCTCCTCCCGCAAAAAGCCCGCCAGAATGTGCGCCTGCCCCAGCCGCAAATCCGTGTTCCAGACCACCATGTCGTCGCTGTTCTGATGGGGATGCCGCAGGTGTTTCAGCATCGCGACCAGCCCGCCGCGCGGCGATTTCAGGTGCGCTGAATACAGCGTGACCGCCCGCCCGCCAACCTCCGTCTGACAGCGCATCACCAGCGTACTCCAGCCCGGAAAACTGATGGCCTTGCCCTCCGGCGCACTCAGCGGAAAGCGCCTGGAGGCCACAAGGAATTGGTCCATGATCTGAATGTTCCAGCCGACCAGCAGATTTTGCGCCGCGACCCGGAACGTCCCGTTCGATTCCTGACAGACTAAAATATCGGGGTGGAATTTCTGGATGTCCGCCGCAATCGCCGCCATGTCGTAGCGCCCGTTCTTCACGTTGTAGGTCATCACCCGCAGGCGCGTCCCCTGCGCCGGATCGGGGGAGGGGCTAAACCAGCGCCAGCAAAACCCCATGATCGGGCCGAGTACCCACAACGCGCACAGCAGCGGCAGCCACGCCCGCCGCCGCGCCCAGATCAGATAAAACGGCAGCAGGGCGGCGGCGGGCAGCGCGTACAGCCATTGCGGAACGTACAGGTTAAAACTGCCCAGGGTCCACTGATCTGGCCCCGCGATATTAACGCCCGTCAGCAGCAGCAGAAAGAGGATATACAGGCCGGTGGGAATCGCAAGCCAAAGCGGAATCACGCGGCGCTTGCGGGGATTGGCGTCGGTTTTTTTGGGTTTTGCGGAATCGCGTTCCGCCTTACTATTGCGCTTGTTCATACGGCCTATTTTCGGGAGCGGGACGGCGTTTTCCTTCCCCGCAAACAACAAGCCCCCGCCGCGTTATTACGCGAAGGGGGCCGAAAGAAGCGCTCTACTGCTTGAGCAGCGATTTGAATTTCGTCCGAAACTCCACAATCTCCGGCGAGATCACGCCCGCGCAGTAGGGCTGATTCGGGTGGCGATTATAGTAATCCAGATGGTAATCTTCGGCGCGGTAGAATTTCGCGAAAGGCTGAACTTCGGTGACAATCGGGCCGCTCCAGAGATGCGAGTCGTTGATTTTCTGGACGGTCTCCGCCGCCGCCTGCCGCTGCGCCTCGCTGCGATAGAAAATAATCGAGCGGTACTGCGGCCCCTCGTCCGGCCCCTGTTTGTTTTTCGTAGTGGGGTCGCGGGTTGTCAGCAGCACGGTCAGCAGCTGCCGGTACGAGATGACTTTGGGATCAAAGGTGATATTCAGCGATTCGGCGTGACCGGTCTCGCCCGTCTCCACCTGCTCGTAGCTCGGATTGGCGAGTTTTCCGCCCGCGTAGCCGGGCTCCGCTTTGTCCACGCCTTTAAGCTGCTTGAAGATCGCCTCCATGCTCCAGAAGCACCCGGCGGCGAAAGTCGCTTTTTCGCGCCCCGCCGGAGTCGGCGCTTCGGCAGCGGGCGGTCTCGGCGCGGGCTTCATCCGCGCATAGGCCCCGTAGCCCAGCGTCAAGACCGCCAGCGCCAGCGCCAGTTGAAAGTATCGGTTCATTTTTCCGTTTGGTGTCATGTGTAAATCTCCCTGCCCGCGCCCCGTTTGCCTCGCCCCTGCTTTTCATCGCCTTGCTTGCAGGCCCGGACAATCTCCTTAACCGATTTGCGCCGCGAAAAGTTCCCCGCGCTACATTTTGACCGCAGGCGCGTGACTGCGTGTAAACCGGCGCTCCACCGCAAGATAAAACAGCCACCCCGCCGCCAGCGATAGCGCCGTTCCCAGCGTCATCTCAATCAGCAACTTACTCATTACCGAAAAATGCAGCGCGTTCGTCGCCAGATGCAGGGTGGACAGCACCGGGTAATGAATCCGGGTAATGAATCAGGTACAGGCTATAAGAAAACGTTCCAAGCCGCAGCGCCGCTTTCGACTCCAGCAGGCGCAGCAGGACGCCGCCGCCATGCTGGGCGCGACCGGCGCAGTACATGATAAGTGAAGCTCCAAAAACGCCGGTGATGAAATCGGCCTGTATTAAGATCGCTTTGAGGTGAGTCAGCAGCGAAAGGGCGAACAGCAGGGCCGCGCTCATGAGCGCGGCCCCTCCCCATAACCGAATTTCCGGCTCGTGGGCCTTGCGCAGGCGAGTAGCCGCCGCCATGCCAAACGAAAACAGTCCGATGAACCAAAAGCAGGCGTCCTGCAAAACTGGAAACGCAAAGGTGAGGCCCAGCCCCAGCCCGCTTGCAAAAAGAATCGTGACTAGATTTCCGGCCCGACGCCACAAGGGCAGCAAAAGCAGAGCAAACAAGAAATAGATTTGCCACTCCGTCGCCACGCTCCACATTGGCGCGTCAATTCGGTGCGCCCACGCGCCGCTTAGATTATGCGCCAGCAAAATATGGGCGACCAGCGCGGGAAACTGGAGCGCCGTTTCGTTGTTCATCCATTTGGTGTTTTCGGAATGGCGCGTGGCGGGTATCAGCAGCATCAGGCCAATGGAGAGCGCGAGCGCGGCGTAATAAGGCGGCAGGATACGTTTTGCGCGGCGCGTGATATAGCCTTGAAACCCGTCCTTTAACCTGCGGTCGGCGCGGTGCGCCACCGGCAGCATGAGGCAATACCCGGACAGCACGATGAAAATTCCCACCGCGTAATGCCCCATATTAAACGGCTTCAACGCCAGCGCCAGCAAACGGGAATAATGCGCTCCATCGAAAGGCTCCACCTCTTCTACGGTATGATGCAGGACGACATACAGCGCCGCCAGACCGCGCATTCCGTCCAGAAATTCGAGGCGGAGGCGGGGCGGGCTATTTGTCGCATTCTCCAGAACGGCGGTTGATGTCATATAGTCCTCATAAAGGGGAAAAGTTCGCAGCGCGGCCTATTTTTTTCGGGGCAGTCCGGCGAGCCGGTTCCCCTGCGGCGGGCGCGTTGATCGCCTGAATGTCGTTCTCCATCGTCACGGTGTAGACATCCCGCCCGTCATAGCCGGGGGTGGAGAACACGTTGCCGGGGCCGAGTTCATACGTCCACAATTTGCCGCCCGCACCCGTTTCCAGCACGGCGACGCGCCCGCGATAGCCCGCAATGGCGAGCGATTTGCCGTCGAGAGACAGACGCGGCGAACTGCCGTAGATCGGCTGACCCAGCGCAGAGCGCCAGAGAATCCGCCCAGTTAGGCCGTCAATCGCGTAGACCGTTCCCGCCGCGCCCGCGCCCGCCACATAGAATGTCAGCCCGTTGATCGAGGCCGCGCCCGACTGCCCGAAGGGATCGCCGCCCTGCGGGGCGCGAATCTGCCACAGGGGCGTTCCTGCCTTTGCGTCGAGGGCGTACAGCACCCCGTCCAACCCCGCAACCGTGACGCGCCCGCCCGCCACGCAGGGACTCGCCACGGCGGGGCTAAAGGGAACGGCGAACTTGCTGTCCGCGCCGCGCCCGATCTTCGCCGTCCAGCGGGGAAGGCCCGTCGCCGCATTAAGGGCGTAGAGCGTATTGTCCCAGCCGCCCAGATAGAACGAATCGCCGTCGGTGGCGGCGGCGGACTGGAAAAAACCGCCTGCCGGATGCGTCCATTTCGGGCTGCCGGTCGCCGCGTCGAGTCCGATGATTCTGCCGTTCGCGCCGAAGCAGACGATTCCCTGCGCCGCTGCCGCCGTCGCAAAAATCGGACTGCCCGCGTCGTAGCGCCAGCGGATTTTGCCGTTCGCCAGGTCTACCGCGTAGAAAACGCCGTCTGTCGAGCCGACGTAAAGCGTCCCGCCGACAAGAATCGGGGAAGCGACAACCGCGCCCTTTGTTTTTATGTCCCACTTTTTTTTGCCGCGCTGATCGTTCGTTCCGGCAAGCAGCGCCGTGATTTTCCCATCGTTGGAGGCGACGTAGACGGCATCATTGTCTATGGCGGGCGAAGACTGAATCGGGCCGTCCACGTTATAGGCCCAGCGGCGATTCGGCTCGGCGGCGTCGCGCTCCACCTCAAAAATCAGTTCACGGCTTAAAATCGTTCCGCGCCCGGTCGTCACGCGAATCGCTGCGGTGTGGATTCCGACGGGAATATCCTTCGTCAAAAACTGATCGCTCCAGTAATCGCGGGCGTCCCGCGTCAGGAGTTTCCACTCGCCGCTGTCCACGCGGTAATCGCCCTGCTCGTTCTCCGGGTTGTCGGCGAGGGCGCGTGGCTCCAGTTTGGCGGTTGGGCGGCGGCGGGCCAGAAAGGGAACGTCCGGGTCGTTCCAACCCGCCAGCAGGTTCGATTTGTCCAGACGGGATCGGACGGGAATCTTAAACAGCGTTTCGGCCTGCTCCGCATTGTTTTTTTTATTTTTTTCTGTTTTTTCGCCGCCTGCGGTGACGCGCTCAATGGTTATCGTCAGCGGCGTCACGGAAACGCGGTGATATACGCCCCGCGCCAGCCCCCGCGTCGCCAGAATCGGGACGCCGTTGTAGCGCCCGATTCGGTCTTCCCCGCTGCCGTCATAGAACGCGGCAATCAGATTATGCTTCTGAAACAGGGGCCAAAACTCAAATTCGTTGTCTACCGGGCGCGTCTGCGGCCCTTCGCGCCCGATGGCGTGGTGCGTAAAAAGCAAAATCGGCGTTTCCGGCTTGACGCGCTTCAAATCTTTCGCGAGGAAATCCAGTTCCGCCCGATCAAAATGCCCCGGCGATTGCAGCAGGACGGTCGTGTCCAGCAAAATAAAATGCGTGCCGCCCTTATCAAACGCCTGATAGGTTTTGCCAAAAAGTGAGACAAACCCGTTTTTGCCGGACGGACTGCGCCGAACGTCCTGAACGCCGGGAACGGCGTAGAAGCCAACGCCCGCTCCCGTGAACGCCCCCACGCTTTGCCGAACGCGGCGGTATTCTGCTTCCTGCCCGTCCGCCGTCAGGTTGCCCGTCGCGATGACGAACGCGGGCTTTTCGGGCGCGGCGGCGAACTGCGCGGCGTAGGGCGCAAGCGCGTCCGCGCCGTCCGCCGTCTGACTGCTGCCGGAAAAGTGCAGGAAAGCAAACGTCTGACCGCGATCTTCGGTCTTCTGCGCCCGCGCAGAGAATGGGGCAAGCAGCGCAATCAGAGCGCATAGCGTCCCCAGCGCCGCAACGAGACAGCCGCGCCGTGTGTCCGGGCCGTGAACAAGCGAACGGGACGCAGAGACCGGGCCGCGCACACCCCGGATGCAACGCGATACCGGGCCGTGAACGACCCGAACCGGCGGCGTATCCGGGCCGTGAACGACCCGTCTGGGAGGCTTCGCCGACCGTCCTGCGGACGGGGGAATCGTTGTGAATTTTTCCTCGCGCATTTACTTTCGCTCAATCTTCATGTGGGTTACGATGGACATATTTTTGCCGTTCTGCCCCATTTTCATATTGGTATCGGTGCGCCCGCTCACGATCTGACCATCCGCCATTGAGATTAACATGAACCCGCTTGTTGCCCCGGACATCTGCCCGGAGGCGTCCGATTTTAACGCCAACTGCGCCACCTTTTGCCCGTTGTAGTCCTTGAAACCGACCAGTCGGAACGTTGTTTTGGTCTGCGTCGCGCCCATTCCGTTTGTGATGCCGCCCAGCGCCGCAAAAGATTCCCCAATTTTGATGGGGCCTTGCGGGAAAATCGGGGAGAGGCCGCCGCGCCCCTCTCCGCCTTTCGCGCTATCGCCGATCATTTGCCCCCGGCTGTCAATCTTCACCGTCGCGGTTTTCGACGTGTTTTTCGCTTCTGGCACGGTCTTGCCGTTCATCGTCATGCCGTCCGAACTGACGCGCACCGTCGCAACGCCGTTTTTGACGCCCAGCACGCTCATGTGGATCGCCATCTGCATTTTATAAGCGCCTGTTCCGGACATCGTCCCGCCGACAGTAGAACTCACGTCTATCGGATAATTGAGTTTTTGTCCGACAGTGAATTTCTGCCGAAAAAGATACCCGCCGCCCTGCGGAGTGACCTGCGCGTTCGCGCCGGTTCCGCCCAGGAGCGCGGCAGCCGCCAGAATTGCGCTCGTCCCTGCTGCATATCGCATTTTTTTGTCCTTTGAGTTCGGTAATAAGTTTGGTAAGGGGATAGCGCCTGCTGCGCCGACACATTCCATACGGAAAATTTCGGCAAACCGCTTCAACAAAGCAGGATTTTTTCTCGTCTTTGCTCAAAAGGGAAGCGACAGGGAACCGGGAACCGGAAACCGGAACAGGACGCGCCGTCCCTGCTCCCATTTTCCACCCGGTTCGCTGAAAGACAGCCATCAAAATTTTACCGAAGGAAACAAACACCATGCCCCATATCACCGTTGAGGGAGAAAAGACGTTCGAGGCCGAGGACGGTAAGAAACTCGTTCTGGCTCTGGAAGACAACGGCATTGACATTCTGCACCGCTGCGGCGGCATCGCCCGCTGCACCACCTGCCGCGTCGAAATCGTCTCCGGCGAAGTTCCGCCCATGAGCGAGGCGGAGACCGAAGCGCTGGAAGAGCCGGAACTGATCGCGCAGTACCGCCTGTCCTGCCAGCTCCATGTCGCGGGCGACCTGACCCTGCGCGTGGCAAAACGCGCCAGCGTCGAAGGCATCACCCCCGGCCCGCGCCCGGAAAATTAATTTTCTCTCCACGAATCATCGCGAATTTATCACGAAGCGACACGAAGAATTTGATCGCATTTTTTCGCGTGGAATTTGTGATAAATTCGCGATGATTCGTGGAGAGAAAAATCACTTCACCTGATCCGCGCCGAGATTCGAGAGGGCGTCGGCGCGTTGGTTAAGTTCGCGGCGGACGTGCGTGACAGTAGATTTTTCGAACATGGCAAGCAGGCGGCAGGCCCGCTGATACAGCGGCAGCAGGTGCGCGGCCTTGACTTTGTATCTGCCGTTGAGTTGATGCGCCATCAGTTCGCTGTCGGTGAAAATTTTAATCGTGGCCCCGCCCAAAGCCCGCGCCTCCTCCAGAGCGCGGATCAGCGCGGAGTATTCCGCCACGTTGTTGGTCGTTCGGCCCAGCGGCTCCGCAACCTCTTTGAGGACATTCCCCGCGCCGTCCGCGATAAAGACGCCGATTCCCGCCGGCCCCGGATTGCCTCGCGCCGCGCCGTCCACATAAGCAGTCAGTTCCACGCCTATCTCCCCGCCGCCACTAAAATCCGCTGGCAGTTGTCGCAGATCACGATCTCATCGCCCGCCTTGACCCGCCCGACGAGGGCGCTGCCAAGCCCCATTTTGCATCCGCCGCAGGCGTTGCCGTCCTCCAGAATCGCAATCGCGACTCCGCCCCTGCTGCCGCGCAGCGCCTCGTAGCGCGGCAGCAAGTCTTTCGGGGCCTCCTTCGCGGCGGCGGCGCGAAGTTTGTTCAGGACTTTTCCCTGCGCCTGCATCGTCTCAATCTGTTTTTTGTAAGCGTCATTGACCTCGCGGAAGGCGGCGGTCGTGGCGGCGAGTTTCGTTTTCGCCGCTTTGGTCTGGTACTGCGCCTCATCCAGATTAGTGCGCAGCAGCAGAATTTTTTCTTCCAGCGTCAGCGTCTGCCGGTCGAACATAGCGACCTCCTCAATCATGGCCTGCAACTCTTTGTAGTTGGTGACTTTGCCGCTGTTCATTTTCGTTTCGACCTGGATTTTCTTTTCCGCAATAGATTTCTTTTCCAGTTCGGCGTCGTGGATTTCGGCGGTCGCGGCGGCAAGCGCGGCGGACGCGGTGGTGTGCGCGGTCTTTGCTTCGGTGTAGGCGGCGTGCTGGGCCTGTCCTGCGTCAAGGGCGGCTGCCGCCCGTTTGATGGCGTCGAGGGCGCTGTCCTGTTGTTGCAGCGCGAGCAGCGCGGCGAGTTTGTCTCTCATGGCGGTATTTCCTGTCGTAATGGTTGTTGGAAAGCATTTCGCCGCCCACGCCGCCGTTTCCTGCCCCGCGCCGCGCCCACTCCCAAAGCGCGGTCGGTTGCCTCCACTAAAGCCATTTCGCTGTTCTCGTATTTTTGCTGTTTTTTCAGCGAGACCGCCCCTTTTCTCCCGTTTGTTGACCTTATGGCACGATTCTTGCGTTAGGATATTTTGAGCGCGAAGTAAACCTGTACTTCGCGTTTTTTTATTTCTTCGGTGACAGGCCGCGACAGACGGCCTGCGCCCCCGAAAGGACTGCGCTCAAAAATGAAATCCACTCCCCTCCGCCGCGCCGCCGCGCTCGGCTTCTTCGTCCTGCCCGTTTTCTGCGACCACCGTCCCGCGCAGGCCGACGCTTATTATGCGTCAGACTCTACGATTGCTGCCCCAATTACTGGCAATGCGTATATTGGCAAATCAAGCAGCGCGTCTACCACGCCGTACAGTCCCCTCGTTGACATGACCAGCGGCGGCTCTGTGCCAAAATCGGCCTACGTTTACAACGGTAGCAGGTTCAATCTCAAGGGAGGGAAAATCAGCGCTTCTCTTAACGCTTATCATACTTCCACCGTCAATGTCAGCGGAGGAACAGTCGCGTCCGATGTCAATGCCTATCACACCTGCGCGGTCAACGTCTCCGGCGGTACGCTCTCGGCAAGTCTGAACGCCAACAATGCCTGCGCGGTCACTATCAGCGCGGGAAGCGTCGCCGTAGATGTGAACGGGTATGACAACGCGACGGTCACACTGAGTGGGGCGGGCAGCCTGGGCAATACCGCTACGCTTTCGAAAAACAGTCAATTCACGATGACAGGCGGCACGGTGGGGAGTAACATCAACGGAGGGGTGTATGGTTCCGACAGTTCCAATATTTCCGTCAGCGGCGGCGTGATTAACGGCAATCTGCTTTCAAGCGGCGGCAGCATCACCTTTAGCGGCGGCAGCGTGTCGAACAACCTGACCGCCCGATCCAGCCAAGGCGCGAACGGCTCCATCGTGTACAGCGGCGGCTCAGTCGGCGGTTACCTGTATGTCTATGATACCGCCACGCTCAACATCACTACGCTCAACACGGTGGGGCTAACCTCCAACGCGACATTCTCTTCCTATTCCGCCCCCTACACTTATTATATCTTTTCGGGGTATCTCGCCAGTAATGGCGGCGTTCCGACTCTCAATAAAACGGTGCGTGTGCAGGACGGGGCGCATTTCCTGCTCAATGGCAATGCGGTGACGCCTGCCGCGACGCCCGCCCCCGGCAGCCTGCTCGTTTCGCTGGCGGGGATTGCGGGGGCAGGGCTTGGCCTGCGCCGCCGACGGTAAGGAGAGGAAACGGCAGTTTGTTCGTATTCCACGCCGCTGGCGCTTTTGCGCTGGCGGCGCTGTTTTTGCAGCGGGTAAATTTGGCTTTCGCTCGCCGTCTATGGTATAATGACAAAATCAGAATGAAATTTTGTCGAAAGTGAGACAATTTGCCATGAAAACCTTACAAACGCTTCCTGTTGCGGGAATTGCCCTCTTTGTCTTTACGGTCTCGCCCGCGCAGGCGAAGCCGCCCGCCCGCATGGTCAGCAAAGCGCTGCACTATTCGCTGGAAGTCCCGGACGGGTGGAAGCATAGCGCGAGCGGGAATAAGACCGTTGACATTTTCGTCGGGCCAGCGGACAAAGGGTTCGCGCCGAATGTAAACGTCATTATTCAGCCCTCGCCGACGCCCGCGCTGCCCGACTCTAAAGTCTTTTTTGATGGCCTGCGCAAACAGTACGGAACGAGGGGGACCCTGATCGAGACGAAAAAGACGACCTTCGGCGGTCGTCCCGCCTATGCGACCCGCGCCCGGATTCGCGGCGCTGCCAGCGTAACGGTGGAAAATCAACAGATTTTTTGCGTGTATCAAAACAGTTTCTATATCGTGACTTTTTCCGAGACCGCCGCGCAGAGCAAGAAGTACAACCCGATTGGCGATAAAATTCTGGCCTCGTTCCGATTCGAGAAATAAATCCGGGCCGCAGACCGAAGGAAAACCTCATGCGCGTTTTAATGCAAGTCCATCCCGAGAGCGCATCCCGGCGCGTCCGCGTCGCGTGGACGGTGATAGACGTGATTAAGCGGGCGGCGTCGGGCGCGTGACGGAACGATCTTCCTCCGCGTATCCCTGCCGATGCCGCCGTTTCCTCCGCGCCCTGCCGAGACGATGACCGTCTCCGGCGGCGCGTTTTTTCACGCCAGTTTTTTATCCACGAATTACCACGAATTTATCACGAAGCGACACGAAAACATCTCAAAATTAATCTGTGTAAAATGAGTGATCAATTCGTGACCTTCGTGGATAATGCACGAAAAGAAAGTTTAGGACAATGAGCGAGACGAAGAACGATTACCGCAGCACCCTGAATATCACACTGAGCGATAACGACGCGGGCGCGTTTCCGCAGCGGGGCAATCTGCCGACGCGGGAGCCGGAGATTCAGGCGCGTTGGGACGCGATGGACGCTTACCAGAAGAGTCTGGACAAGCCCGCGCCGAAAGGGAAATTTATCCTGCACGACGGGCCGCCCTACTCCAACGGCAATATCCATCTGGGACACGCGCTGAACAAAATCGCCAAAGACATCACGACGCGGTTTCGGACGATGCAGGGCTATCAATCGCCCTACGTTCCGGGCTGGGACAATCACGGGATGCCGATTGAAAACGCGGTCGCGAAGAAATTCCGCGAGGACAAGCAGGTCGTGGATCGCGTCACGCTGCGCCGCGCCTGCCGGGAATACGCGGCGAAATGGGTGGAGACGCAAAAGGGGCAGTTCAAGCGGCTGGGGATTCGCGGCGACTGGCATGACCCGTACCTGACGATGAGCCGGGATTTCGAGGCGAAAATCGTAGAGGTGTTCGGCGAATTGGCGGAGCAGGGCTTTATCTATCGCGGACTGCGGCCGGTCTTCTGGTGCGGGACGTGCGAGACGGCCCTTGCGGACGCCGAAGTCGAGTACGAGCCGCACGTCTCCAACAGCATCTACGTTCGCTTTCCGCTGCATTACGACCCGAACGGCGTCTTCGCCAACATCGGGGACGGCGCGGAAAATTCCTACGCGGTCATCTGGACGACGACGCCCTGGACGATTCCGGCAAACGTGGCAATCGCGGCGCACCCGGAAGCGGAATACGCCGTCGTTCGGGCGAAGCGGGAGGACGAAGACGCTGCGCTCTACCTCGTCGCGGTTCCGCTGGTGGAAAGCGTGATGAAGGTCGCGGGAATAACAGAATATGAGACGGTCAAGACGGTGCGCGGCGAAGATTTGGCGGGCATGACATTCAAGCATCCGTTGTTTGAGCGGACTTCTACGCTTGTGCTGGCGGATTATGTCACGATGGACACCGGAACGGGCCTTGTGCATACCGCGCCGGGACATGGCAAAGAGGACTTCGAGACGGGAATCAAGTACGGCCTGGAAGTCTTGAACCCGGTGGACGCGGCGGGACGCTATACGGCGGCGGCGGGCGAGTATAACGGGCAGAAATTCGAGGGGCTGCGCGTCACCACGTTCGGCAACGTCGGGAAGAAGGACGCGGAGGCGAACCCGGTCTTGATTGAGGCGCTGCGGCAGTCGGGGAACTTACTTAGCGCGGCGAAATACGAACACTCGTTCCCGCACTGCTGGCGCTGCCACAGCCCGCTGATTTTCCGCGCCACCGTGCAGTGGTTTATGAACATTGACCACGATGGCTTCCGGCAAAAGGCGCTGGCGGCGACCGAAACCGTGCAGTGGTTCCCGAAAGAGAGCGTGAACCGGATTACCAGTATGGTCGGCGGACGGCCCGACTGGTGCGTTTCGCGGCAGCGGTCGTGGGGCGTGGGGATTCCGGCGTTCTATTGCGATTCGTGCGGCGAGGCAATTTTGGAGAGGCGCAGCGTGGCGGCGGTCGTGGCGTTAGTCGAAGAACTGGGTTCCGATGCGTGGTACGAAAAATCGGCGGCGGAAATCCTGCCGTCCGACTACGCCTGCCCGAAATGCGGCGCGGACGCGGCGAAACTCCGCAAGGAAACCGACGTGCTGGACGTGTGGTTCGATTCCGGCTCGACGAATCGCGCCGTGCTAGAAAATCCCGCGCACTGGCCCGATCTGGAAGCGCCCGCTTCGGTCTATCTGGAAGGCGGCGATCAGCACCGGGGCTGGTTCAACTCCTCGCTGATGATCGCGGTTGGGACGCGGGGCCGCGCCCCCTATAAACAGGTGGTAACGAACGGCTGGACGCTGGACGAGCAGGGCCACGCCATGCACAAAAGCGTGGGCAACGTGATTGACCCGCTGAAAATCATCGAGCGGGACGGCGCGGACGTGGTGCGGCTGTGGGTGGCCTCGCAGAACTTCATGGAGGACACGCGCTGCGGCGACGGCCTGCTCAAACAGGTCTCGGAGATGTACCGCCGGATTCGCAACACGTTCCGCTTTCTGGTGAACAATATCCACGATTTCGACCCGGAAACGGACGCCGTTCCCACCGCCGAAATGGAGGAACTGGACCAATGGATCGTGAACAAACTGCGCCAATTAACAGAAACCGCCACCGCCGCGTATGAGACGTATGAGTACCACCGCGTGTATCAAGCGGCGCTGAATTTCTGTTCCGTCGAACTCTCGGCGTTCTATCTGGATGTGCTGAAAGACCGTCTGTACGCTTCTGGCAAGGACTGGCGAGCGCGGCGTTCGGCGCAAACGGCCTTGCATCTGCTGACCGTGACGCTGGCGAAACTGCTGGCCCCAATCTTAGCGCACACCGCAGAGGAAGTCTGGGACTACGTGAAACTGGCGGACAAGGCCGAGAGCGTTCACCTCGCCGATTTCCCGGCAGTAGAAACGCCCGACGCAGAACTTCTCGCCCGTTGGGAACCGCTGTTTGCGGCCCGCGAATCGGTGGCGAAAGCGATGGAGGCGGCGCGGGCGGCGGGGCTAATCGGCAAGACGGGAACTATCGGCAATCAGATGGAATCTAAGATTACGATAGAGGCCGACGACGTGGCGCACCAATCGCTGAAACCGTTCGAGTTGGAACTGCCCGCGCTGCTGCTCGTCTCGCAGGTGGCCTTGCAGAACGGGCGGCAGGAACCGGGCGTCCATGTCACCGTGTCGGCGGCGGACGGCGTGAAGTGCGGGCGCTGCTGGCTGAAAAAGACCGATGTGGGAGTGGAGGCCGCCTACCCGGAACTGTGCGGACGTTGCGCCAGAGCGATTGCATAAGCGGCGTGTTCTCATTCACCACTATAAATAAGTGGTGAGCGACCGTATGAGAACACGTTTTTGCAGGAAACGAAAAGAGAAGGGAGGAGGGAAGCGGATGCAGACCTATACCATTGAAGTAAACGACGTGCCGGAAGATACGATTCGACTGCTGGATGCGCGGCTGCGACAGACGGGCGGCGACCGGGCGGGCTATCTCCGCGATCTGCTGGATCGGACGCTTCACACGCCAAGTTTGAACGAAGTCCTTGCGCCGTTTCGGGCGCAGGTCGCCGTCAGCGGGATTGGCGATGAAGAACTTGACGCGCTGTTTGAGGAAGCGCGTGAAGAGGCGTATCATGAGCGGAAGGGGCAGCCGCTTGAATAGCGCAGGCGCATCGCCTCTGCCGGTTGTCTACGACTGCATGATTTTTTTGCAGGGCGCGGCCCGTCCGAACGGCCCTGCCGCCGCCTGTCTCGATTTGGCGCAGGAGGGCCGCGTCCTGCTTCATCTTAGCGCCGCGCTGCTCTTAGAAATTCGCGATGTGCTGACTCGCCCTAAAATTCAGAGGAAATATCCCGTTTTGACAGAAGATTTTGTAGAGGTTTTCCTTGAAAAATTGCTAAGTCGGGCGGTCTATTTCGCGGAAGTCCCGTGTGTCTTTCATTACGAACGCGATCCAAAGGATGAACCCTACTTGAATCTGGCGATTGCCGTCAATGCGCAATATATTGTGAGCCGCGACAGGGACTTGCTCGATTTAATGGACGCGGCCCGCGCCGACGGACGGGAATTTCGGGGACGTTTCCCGGCGCTGGCGGTAGTAGACCCTGTTTCTTTCTTGAACCGAGTCAACGCTTCCACAATTCAGTAAATCGCAGAGTGGACGCAGCGACGAGCGTTCACCATCGAACGCTCACCATTCGCCACTATAGTATAGTGGTGAGCGAACGTTTTAGAGAAGAAGACGTTCGCTCACCACGCGCAGACTGAGGCATTTGAGTGATCGAACGAATGAACGATCGTTTTTGCGGGAAACGAAATGAACAAGCAAAGCAAGCCGTTTGATACGCCGCTGAAAGAACTGATCGAACTGCGGCCGCAGGACTGGCTGGAGTTCGCCGGACTGCCCCGCGCTCCCGTCACCGTCATTGACGCCGACCTTGCCACCGTGCTTTTGGAGGCGGACAAGGTGATCCGCGTGGCGGGCGAGCGTCCGTTCCTGCTGCATATCGAAGCGCAGTCCACCTACGATGCGGACATGGGCGAGCGGATGCTGCAATACAACGTCTTTCTACAACGCAGGCACGGACTGCCCGTTGTCAGCGTCCTGATTTTACTGCGCTCGGAAGCGGACGGCCCCGCAATGACAGGAAGCGTGACGCATGAGTTTCCGGCTGGCGTAGTCTACCACGAGTTTACGTACCGCGTCCTGCGCGTATGGGAACATACGGCGGCAGAGTTGCTTGCGGGCGGGATCGCGCTTTCGGCCCTTGCTCCGCTGGCGGGGGACGCCGCAGACGACCTGAAAGGCGTGGTAGAACGCATGGAGGCGCAGGCGCGGGAGGAATTGCCTCCCGCCAAAGCGAAGCAGCTGCTTACGCGGTCGTATCTTTTGATGGGGATGCGCTACGATCCGCTGACGATAATCGCGGCGTTTGAGGGAGTGACAGACATGAAAGAATCAACAACGTATCAGGCCATTTTGAGCGAAGGACGCGAAGAAGGGCGCGAAGAAGGGCGCGAGGAAGAAATCCGGCGTATGCTGTTGCGTCAGGGCAACAAGCGTTTCGGCGCTCCTTCCGAAGCGACCGAAAAGCGTCTGACGGGCGTCCGTTCGCTGGAGCGGCTCGAAGGGCTGGCAGAGCGCCTGCTCGATGTGGAAACGTGGGACGAGTTGCTGGCGGAGAACGCCGCCTGAAATTGACAATGCGGAGGGGAACAATGCAATATCTACCTAGAATCGCGCTGACGGCGGGGCTGCTGTTCCTGTCCGTTGGCGGCGCAAAAGCGCAGGACAAACCGAAGGCCGACGCGCCGAAACTGGAAGGCCCGCAGCTGCGGACGAACGATCCGGCCTATGAAGGGCTGATTACCGCGTCCAAACTGCTGTCTAAAAACGAGGCGCTGGAGAAGGCCACCACGCCCGCCGCCGGACTTTATGAGAAGCAGAGCGCGATGGACGATCCGAAAGTCAAGGAGTCGCTGAAACTTCTGGAACGCTGGCTCGACCAGAGCGCCGTGCCGTCTGTTGAACTCTCCTACACGCTGGACAGTTTCGATCCACTGTTCGCGCAGTTTGGCCCCTTTATGCAGATGGCGCGGACTCTAGAGGCAAAGCAATATAGTCAGCTCGCCGCAGGCCGCGTTTCCGACGCGATTGACACCACGCGGGACGGGCTGCGCCTTGCGGTCTCGCTGGAAAACCACAGTCTCGGCGGCTGTCAGGAGGGCTTCAAGATTGAGGACATTGTGATTATGCCGCTGGCAGACCACCTCGATCAGCTCGCCATGCCCGACTGCGCCCGCTTAATCCGCCTGTCCCACGATTGGGAGAAGACGCCGAACGCCATTCTCTACGCCTTAAACCGCGAACGCAAAGCGTGGCTTCAGGCGACCGACCGGCTGACGGGCGAGGACGGCAAGAAAATCCGCGCCCTGTTGCAGCAAATCCCGGACACCGCCGCCGAATCCGACCCCGACAAAGCGAAAATGCTGGCCCAGCTGAAAAGTCTGGACGATAAAACGTGGCTTGACCTCGTGAAGCGGACTTCGGCGGGCATTGACCAGATTTTCACAAAGGCCACGCAGGAGATGCAGGCCCCGATCTATAAACGCGGAGCGCCGGAGAAATTCAACACGAGTAAAGATATTGTCGGGAATATCGAGGGGCTGATGGCCTCCGCCGTGACGCCGCAGATTCAGAAAATGGAAGTGGACTACGTGAAGCGGCAGGCCTACGCGCACCTGCTCGGCTGCCACGCCGCCATTCGCCAGTTCAAGTGGGAAAATAACCGTCTGCCCAACTCCATCAGCGAGTTGAAAGTGGACGAACTGGCGCGAGACCCGTTTTCCGGGAACCCGCTTGTGTACAAACGCGACAAAGACACGTATACCTTAGAAAGCGTCGGCGTTCCCGTTTACGATAAGGACGGCAAGCTCGACGAAGCGCAGCGCGTCACCATCTCGCTGCCGGAAAAAACGAAATAAAGGGAACAGGAGGCCAATGATGCCACGAACCGATATTGATATGAATAAATACCGCCAACTGCTGCTGGATGAGCGGGGACAGTTGACGGGTCTGCTGAAAAAGCAGAGCGGCGACGAGGCGGAAGAGGCGTCCAATAGGAACGACTCCGACGTGTCTTCCGGCTATCCGTCCGACGCTTCGAGCGACGCGGACGAGATTGCGGCGGAACTGGCAGACCGCGACCGCGACGAGGCGGGCGACGAGGCCGCCACCACGATGCTGCATCAGATTGACGCCGCTTTAGAGCGCATCGAGAACGGGACGTATGGCGTCTGCGTCGTCACCGGCAAACCGATCCCGGAGGAACGCCTGGAAGCGATTCCCTGGACGGACGTTACGATTGAGGGCGCGGAACAGGAAGGGCTTTAAGCAATTCTGGATTGGGGGGTAATCGGTCATGGGGCTAACAATCGAACGGCCTTGCGTCACGCCGCAGGAGTATCTGAAGCGGGAGCGTCGCGCCGAAAGGAAAAGCGAATATAGCAACGGAGTGATTACGCCGATGGCAGGGGCCACAAAAGAACACGTTCGGATCAATTTTGATACATCAAACCATCTCGGAAATCAGCTTCGCGGCACTTCCTGCGAAGCGTTCGGCAGCGATATGCGGACGCGAGTCCGACGCACTGACAAATACTACTACCCGGATATTGCTATTGTTTGTGGCGAGGCGCAGTTTGAGGACAACACGTTTGATACACTAATAAATCCGACGCTCATTGTGGAAATACTCTCCGAATCTACGGCAGATAAAGACCGGCACGAGAAAATGGACGCTTATAAGACACTAGACTCGCTGACTGATTATGTTTTGATTTCGCAGACCGAACCACTTGTTGAGCATCATTCACGACTTTCGGATGGCAGATGGCAGCAGGTCGTGGCGCGGGGACGGGACGCGGTCTTGCCCCTGCCCAATATCGGCTGCGAGTTGCGGCTGGCGGAAGTCTATCTGCGCATCCCCTTTGAGACGCAGGAAACAGGAAACGAAGGTTAAATGACACAGGACGCGGAACTAATCCAAAATCCAAAATCCGAAATCCAAAATGAAAACGGGGAACCGATTGCCGCTTCGCCCGTCCGCGCTTTAAGTCCTGCGATGTTTTATCTGCTGGTGGCGCTGGTCTTCGTGTCCGATCAGGTCAGCAAGGCGTGGATTCAGGGGCGGCTTGGCTATGAGGAATCGCTGCCGATACTTGGCAACGCCTTCACGCTGACCCTGACGCACAATCCGGGCGGCGCGTGGGGAACTCTGCCGAGCGCGAACCGTTTTTTTATCGTCGTGGCGGGGCTTGCGGCAGTGGCGCTGCTGGTCGCGTACCACCGCATGAAGCGGGTGGAACTCTTTGTCGGCGGAGCGTTCGCGCTGGCGATGGGCGGCGCGTTGGGTAACTTATTAGACCGCCTGCGCTACGGCTATGTGGTAGATTTTTTCGACGCCCGAATTATCCACTGGCCTGTTTTCAACGTCGCCGATTCCGCTATTTCGCTGGGCATCGTCCTGCTGATGCTGCACTTTTTCCGCGCATCACGCGCTTAAAGGGTGTCGGGGTTCGGGTGTCGGGTGTCGGAACAACACATTTACGCTTTAAGTTTGTGAATACTATTAGCAAACGAGCGTATTGTCCGACACCTGACACCCGAACCCCGACACCCCGCTGGATTTGCTATGCACCCTATCTTATTTAAAATTGGATTTCTGACCGTGCGTTCTTACGGGACGCTGCTCGTCATCGGGTTCCTGCTTGGTCTGTGGCGGATTATGCGCGTTGCGGCGCACCGCATGGCGACAGAATCGGAGGACTCGCCGCGCCGGATCAATCCCGACAATGTGTTTGATGTCGGCATGGTCGGGCTGTTTTGCGGGATTGCGGGGGCGCGATTTCTGTATGTGCTGCTGGACTGGGGGGAATTTGCGGCGCACCCGCTCGACGCGCTGAAAATCTGGCAGGGCGGGCTTTCGCTGCACGGCGGTATGTTATTCGGAACGCTGTGGCTGTTTTACTACTGCAAGCGCAAGCGGATTTCGATCCTTTCGATGGCGGATTTGGGCGCGACGTGCTTTGCTATCGCCTACGCTTTCGGGCGCATCGGCTGCCTGCTCAACGGCTGCTGCTACGGCGGCGTCTGCGCGGAACCCTGGGCCATTCGCTTCCCGGACGAGCAGCATCCTGGCTACCTCACGCCGCCAAGCCACCCGACGCAGCTTTACGGGACGCTGTTTAATTTTGCGTTCTTTCTGATTTTGCGGCAGTGGGAGAAGCGGGCGCGGGCGGACGGCGAGATTTTCTACGGCTATCTGGCGCTATACGGGGCGTACCGCTATTTCATCGAGAGTTTCCGGGCGGGCGTCACGTCCACCTACCTGATTCCCAGCCTGCGCCTCACCGATACGCACGTCATCAGCCTGATTATGATGATTGGCGGGATTTTCGCGATCTCATGGCTGCGCCGCAACCGCCGCATCTACCGCAACAGCGAGGGAACCGGAAATAGCAACCCACAAGACCGGGCTGTGAACGACCCGTCTGGCGAGCCTGCGGCTAACCGGTCTGCGACCGGCAATGCGGTTTAGAGCGTTCACGAAGTGGTCGGATTGCGGGCGGCGCGGCGAAATTCGGTGGGCGTCAGGCCGACGGCGGCGCGGAACGACCGGGTGAAATAGGCCGGTTCGCCGAAGCCCGATTGTCCGGCGATGTCCGAAATGGAGGCGTCTGAACCGGCGAGCAGGGCGCGGGCGCGTTCGATGCGGAGATGGCGCAGATAGTCGCGGGGCGTGCGGCCCATGACGACGGCAAAAACCTCGGTAAAACGGTCAGGTGAGAGGAAAACGGAGGCGGCGACCTGCTCAATGCGCACCGGCCCGGAGAAATGCGCGTCGAAATAGCGGACTGCCGCCGCCACCGTTGCCTCGTGGGGCCGGGAAGACGCGGGCGCTATATGCGGTTTTTGCGCCTCGCCCTGCGCGTTGAGCCGCGCCAGATGCGTCAGCAGCCGCAGAAATAATCCCTGCGCCAGCAATGCCGAAACCGGGGCGGGGCTGCTCCATTCCGTCCGCAACTCCGCGACCTCCGCTTCGATTTGCAGGCAGGCGTCAGGCGTCAGGTGCAGCCAGCGTCCGCCCTCGTCCCCGTTCGTTTGCGCCAGCGGCCCCTCCACAAAAAGCGACTGAAAGCCCTGCGTCTCCGCCAGCGCGTCGAGGGTGGCGGCGTCAAATATCTGCGGCGCGAAATGCAGCGTATGCAAAATCAAATTCTCGCCGCGCAGAAAATAATGCGCCATTCCCTGCCCCATCGCATACACATCGCCCCGCGCCACGCCGTACTCCACGCCCTCAATTACATGGATTCCCCGTCCCTGCCGCGCGATATAAAGCGAAAGAAAATCTTCGTGCCGGTTCACGATCAGCGGCGAATCGCGCTCTATGGTGTCCTGCCACATCACGAGCGGCAGCCGTTCCGCCGCCGTGCCGGGACAGCGGGCGGCAAGCGTGGCAAAGCGGGAATTATGGACGGGCGGAACAAATTTCAAGTCCTGTGTCATAGCAAATACCGGAAAAAGTCAAAAAATCGCCGCGAATCTTCTAGCGCCAGCGGCCTGCTTTCTGTTAGAATAGGACAACGCGGTATTCAGGTATTGGGTATTGGGTATTGGGTATTCGCTCGTTCGCTTGAAGATTGTATAATAGACAATCAAGTAAACCTCGTACCTCCGCGTTGTACCGGGCCGCGCAGCGACCCGTCCGCAACGCAATACCGGGCCGCGCAGCGACCCGTCTGGGAGGCTGCGCCGACCGTCCTGCGGACGGGAACGCAACTTCTCTCTATCGAATACCGAATACCCAATACCCCAATACCCGAATACCTCTATCGCAGGGAGTTCTCATGTCGCTGACGCCGGAAGAGATCGCTTCGTTCCATGCGAACGGCTATTTAAAATTAGACCGCCCTGTCCTGACGCCGGAGAAAACGGCGGAACTGCGGGCGGCGCTGGAGCGCGTCCTTGCGGGGCAGAGCGCGGCAAAACCGGAATCTATCCGCAATTTCAGCGGAAGCGAGACCGAAAATGTCGTGATTCAGGTCGTCAATATCTGGGAGGCGGAACCCGCGTTCCGCGAACATCTCTACAACGAAACGCTGGTCTCCGCCGTCGCGGCTTTGATGGACGCGGACACGGTGCGGGTGTGGCACGATCAGATTCAGGTCAAGCCGCCGCTAATCGGCGGGCCGACGATCTGGCATCAGGATCACCCGTACTGGCCCGTGATTCAGCCCGCCGATCTCATTAGCGCGTGGGTGGCCTTAGAGGACGCCACGATTGAGAACGGCTGCATGAGCATGGTCCCCGGCAGTTACCGCTGGGGGCCGTATCCCGGCGGCACGATTGGCAGCGACCCGGAGACCTACGGCCCCACGCCACAGCCGGGATTTGTCCCGGCGGGCGCGGCAGTCTCGGTCGTTCCGATAGAAGTCCCCGCCGGTCACGTCGTTTTTCACCACTGTTTGACGTGGCACGGCGCTCCACCGAACCACTCTCCGCATAACCGCCCCGCAATCGCCGTCCACTATATGCCCGGTCACACGCGGTACGAACCGCAGGGCGAACATTTAATCCAGCATCATATCACGGTCGCGGCGGGCGAAATCCTAACCGGCGATCATTTTCCCACCGTGAGGGAAAGTATGCAGGGATTGGGTATCGGGTGTTAATTATTACGCTTTCACTGTGACTTTTGCGCAAACTTCCAGCGAACGCGACCAATACCCAATACCCAGTACCCAATACCCAATACCCAATTTTCTGAAAGGAACCCATACCTTGTCCACGTTAGAAAACTTTACCTATACGCTGCCTACGTTTGCGCTCGCCGATACGGAGGGGCAGACGAAAGCCCTGCATGAGGACGGCTTTGCGCTGATTCCCGGCGTTCTGAACGCGGAGGAGATTCAGGCCACCCGCGAGGCCCTCGACCGGTTGCAGCCGTTCGGCTTCGACCATAAAAGCGTGAACGAGCATTATAAATGCGTGTTCAACCGCGAAAAAATCTGGTTTGACTACCTTGACCGACCGGGCATTGTCGAACTTGCGGAGTCCACGATGGGCGCGGACTGCCACATTGTCGGCTCGTCGGCGTGGAAAAGCAATCCGGGACACAACGGCTGGGGGCCGCACACCGACCACCTTTTCGCCACAATGTCGGAAGAATCCTACAACGACCCGGAAACGAAAGTCCCGATCTACATTTGCACGGCGCATTACTACCTGAACGACCACCTTGACGAGGAGCTTTGCCCGACCTATGTCATTCCGGGCAGCCACAAATCCGGGCGCTCCATGAAAAAAGGCGAGGACGAATGGCACGGGCGCGGGTATCAGCCGGTTCTCTGCCGCGCCGGAGACGTGTTGTTTTTTCGCAGTGAAATCTGGCACTCTGGCAGCCTGAACAAAACAAAGGACAGTATCCGCTACCTGCTGCAAGTCCACTATGCGCACCGCACGATAGCGCAGCGCTTCTCGCCCTGGCCCTGGCAATACAACCCGGAAATCCTCGCTACCGCCAACCCGCGCCAACTGCGCTTGCTCGGCAAACACCCGGAAGCGGCCTACGGGTAGAGTCGGGTTCCGGCAAATGGCGCTGCGACGCCTCGCCTCTTTTATCGCCGACGCGCCCTTGCTCCGATTTGGGACGGGGGCGCGTTTTCAGGTATAATTTCTACCGGGAGGCGGGAATTATGCTGCTGGCGGTGGACGTGGGGAATACCAATATCGTGCTGGGCGCGTATCGCGGGGCGGGCGGCGCGGCGGAACTTATCGGCGACTGGCGGATACGGACTGACCGCGACCGCACGACCGACGAGTACGGAATGTTAGTCCTCGATTTGCTGCGGCACAGCGGCATAGGCGCGGGCGCGATTCACCACGTCGCCATCTCCAGCGTCGTGCCGACCCTCAACGAAACGCTCAACGATTTTTCACGCCGCTATTTTCACGCCACCCCGTTTGTGGTCGGCCCGCACACCGACGCCGGAATCACGATCCGCTATCAGCCCGCTTCGGACGTGGGGGCAGACCGCATTTGCAACGCGGTGGGGGCCTTCGCGAAGTACGGCGGGCCTGCCATTGTCGTGGACTTCGGCACGGCGACGACCTTTGACGCGATTGCGCGGAACGGCGATTATCTCGGCGGGGCGATAGTTCCGGGCATCGGGATTTCAATGGACGCGCTGTTCCGGCAGGCGGCGCGTCTGTACCGGGTGGAGATGGTCGCTCCGCCCCGCGCTATCGGCTCCAACACGGTACACGCCATGCAAAGCGGATTAGTTTTTGGCTACGCGGGCCAGACCGACGCAATGGTCGCCCGGTTTAAGGCGGAACTCGGCGATGACGCCCGCGTGATTGCCACCGGCGGACTGGCGGAACTGATTGCGGCGGAGAGCAGCGCCATTGAGACGGTAGACCAACTCGTGACGCTGGAAGGGCTGCGTCTGCTGTTTGAGCGCAGTCAGACGAAAATCGGCGAAGGAATATAACACCGTGAGCTTCTTCACTCTGCTTTTGCTGTTCGAATTTATCTTCTTCGCGCTAGTTATCATCCCGACGCGAATGACCCGCCGTTTGCTTCGAAGCAATCGTCCGCTGAAAGCCCTGTCGTGGGCGAAAACCACGCTGGCAATTTCCCACGTGGTTCCGAGCCTGCGCGGAGTTGGCAATCTGAATGTCGCGGCCTGCTACCTCTCTGCGGATAACGCTATCGCCGCGCAGCCTTATGCGGAGAAGGCTGTCGCGCATTACGACCGCCATGCCTCGCCGCGTCTAAACGCAAACCGCGCTCTCAGCAGCGCCTATCTCGGTCTGACGTTCGCTCGCGCCGGACAGTACCAAGAGGCGGAAGAATTGGTAGACTCCGCTCTGACACTTACCGTTCGGAATACAGAAGTCCGCGCCCTGACGCAAATCAATGCGGCGGGCGTCTATCTAAATCGCGGGCGACTGGCAGATGCGGCGCGGCTGATGGAGCAAGTCCTTGCCATGCCGAAAGTCAGCGACGACTTCCGCCTGATGGCAGAAATTCAACTGGCGGCGCAAAGGTATTACTCGGAAGACTTTGCGGGTGGACTGGCGATGGCGCGGCAGGCAATGCAGCGAAAGACTATGACGCTCCGTCTAACGACGCAAGCGGCAGCGCTTGCAGAGGCCTGCCTGATTGAGTTGGGCGACTTGCGGGAGGCGCAAAATCTGGACGCGGGAATCCTGGCGCAGATTTCAGACGCGCCGCGTCCTATTCAAAACATGGCGCTGCTGACGAGCGCTCATCTGGCGCTGAAACTTGGCAACCTCGACCGCGCCCGCGAAATGGCGGAACGCGCCGCGCCCCTTAGCCCCGCGCCCAATGCGCAGGCCGCCTGCTTGCTGATTCAGGCGGAAGTTTTTGCGCTGCGGCAAAACTCGCAGCGGGCGGCAAGCCTGATTGACGCCGTCCTACATTCCGATGCGATTGATTTCTATCAGCGCCGCGCCCGCGCATTGCAGGCCCGCCTGTCCGCCCCCGTTGTTCCCGCGCTGCAATAAATCGGGGCGTATCGCGAAGACCTTTCGCAGGAAAATCAGCCAGTAACGCGGTTGCTGTGAAAAATCTGACGGGCGCGTTCGGGCCAGTTCTCCCAGACGGCCTGCGGAATATCCAGCGTCGTGTCGTTGGCGAGCCATTCGCGGCGGTAGATCAGCGCGAGCATGGTACGGGCCGATTCCGTCCTGTTGGGCATACCCCGATGCCACATCCTCATGTCCCGCAATACCAGCGAACCAGCAGGCAGGTTTGTCCGTGTGGAAGGAAAGTCCTCCGCCCGCTCATTCAGGCGTTTGCCGTCCTCCGCGTTTCTGTCCACGATCCGGTGCGTTCCAGGCCAGACTTCCGTGCTGCCATTGGCCTCCGAAAAATCGCAGAGAGGGACGTTCAGGGCGAGCTGCGTCACCGGCAGCGCGTAGGGGACGGTCGTTCCGAAAAGATGTCCCGCGTCCCGGTGGACGTTCTGCTTGCCGGAGCCGGGATACGACGTGTTGGAATGGTAGTAATTGCACTGGAAATCTGCGCCGAGCAGCGCCGCCATGACCTGCGCCGCAACCGGGTTTGCCACGATGCGCGGATCGGAAAAAGGCGGCTGCACCGGCGGATAGAAACTCAAATGGTTGAACTCCGTTGCAGTTTGCTGTACCGCCGCAAGCCCGCCCTTCGCCGCGATATGCGCGTCGAGGGCGCGATTATAGGCCGCCCGAACCTCCGCAATCCAGTCCGCGTTCAGCAAATTCTCAAAGACGACCATCCCGACATCCTGAAAAATGCCCGTCGCCTCCGTCAGCCGTTCCGCGCTCAACGCGCCGTTCTCAATCTCTCCCGGCATTAAAATCATGTCCGCACCCCCTCCGCATTTCTCTCTATTTTAGCAGAGTCCAGCCAAAAAAAACAGTCCCGGCGCAAATTTTTGCGCCGGGACTGTCCGCTTTTCCCTGTCTTTACTCCCGGAAGCGGGAGGGAAGGGGGCCGAACGTCAGGGGAGGATATCTCCTGTTTTGTTGAAGTTGCCGATAAGCAGCGTGAAGTCCGACGAGTCCACAGATCCATCGCTGTTAAAGTCCGCTTTGAGATCGTAGCCGCTGCCGGCAATCGTCGCGTCGCTGTTGAAGGCCCCAATCAGCAGGGTGAAGTCGGATGAATCCACCGAGTTGTCGTTGTTGCCGTCAGCGGCAAATTCCGTGACGTTGACGCCTGTCTGATTGCCAGCGGTGGTGTCCACCGCAATCAGCGTCGCCAGATACTTATCGCCCTTAATCAGCAGGTTCATCGCTTTCTTCGGCAGGCCCGTAATGGTATAGGCCCCGGTCGGAGCCACGCTCGCCGTTTTCACGATGTCCGCGCCGCCGCCCACCGGACGGAAGGTAAATGTCACGTTTTGCGGGCCCGCGCCGCTGAAGATGCCCTCAAACGTGATCACGCTGCTCACGCTGGCGCTCGATGGCGTCACCGTGAAACTGAACCCGGTGTACGAACCGATGAACCCGAAAGCGTTATCCGCGACGTTGATTGTCCAGTCGCCCGCCACGCTCATTCCGTTGAACGCGGTGAAGTCGCCGGTAAAGGTCGAGCTTTCGCCCGCCGTTCCGTTGAGGTACTGCGCGTAAGTCACAGTCGGGTCAATCGTCCCCGTCGCCGCGCTGATGTCCGCGCCCGTCGCCGCGCTGATGTCCGCGCCCGTCGCCGCGAAGGTGTAGTCGCCGGCGAAAATCGCGCTGCTGCCAAAACTTCCCGCCGTCAGCGCTCCGATGCGGTCGAACAGCTCAATCGTCACGCCGTTATGGGTCAGCGTCGCCGTCAGGTCGCCCGCCGATCCGTGATTAAGCCCCAGCACCGTCACGCCGTCCAGACTGCCAACGGTCAGCGTGTCTGTGACCGTATTGGTCAGCGAGAGGCCAGCGGGAGTATTGTCGGGGATCGTCGGCGGGTACGTTCCGCCGCCGGTGAACACGGTGTCGTGGAACGTCCCCTGCGTCCCGTTGTTAAAGGAGGTCGTCACGAAAATATAGGTCTTGCCCGCCGTCAGGTTCAGCCCGTAGAGCGTGGCGGACGCCGACGTAGCGCCGTCCACCGCCGCAATGGCGTTGGTCAGGGGGCTGGTCGGATCGAAGGTGGTGTCGTAGATGACGAAGAAGTTGTCCCAGTTCGACGGGGTAACGCAGGCGCTGGTGATATTGTAACTTCCGCTCGTCGCAACGGTGAAGGGGTGCGCGTCGTAGAGTACGCTCGTTCCGACAGCGGACAGGGAGGTCGGCGGAACGGCCCCGCTTGCCAGCGGGCGGTTGAAGGTAGCGCCGCTTCCGGGCATCAGAGTCGCGGTATAGTTCGCCACCGTCCCGCCGCCGGTGACGGGCGCGACGGTCACGGTGTAGGAGCCGTAGCCGGAGTTGGTGGAGCCGGTCGTGACGACGGTATAGGTCCCCGGCGTCAGGTGGATCGGGGAGAGGGAAGCGGAGGAGGTGGACGTACCATCTGTCGCCGCAATGGCGTTGGTCAGCGGACTGCTTGCGCTGAACGTCCCTTTGTACAGCGTGATAAAATTATCCCAGGTCGTGGGCGCAACGCATACGCTGGTCACGGCGTAATCGCCGTCCGCTGTGATGGTGAACGTGTTGCCTGTGTAGTAGGCGGCGGTCGCGGTGGTGGAGAGGGCGGTCGGCGGCGTTCCCGCGTTGACCCGGTTATAGGTCGCGCCGGAGCCTGCCGTCAAAGCGCCACTGTAGGTGAGGATCGGGCTGCCGGTCGAGGCGGCCCCGATGATTGTCCCCGCGTAAGAGCCTTCATGCGTGCTGGCGGAGGTCGAGGCTTAGTAGGAGGTCGTGACGAAGGTATAGGTCACGCCTGCGGTGACATTGTAGGTCACCCCTGCGGTGGTAGCGAAGGCGGCGCCGGGAAACTCGTCATTGTACGCGACCGCGTTGACGAGCGGCGTGGCGGGCGTAAAAGTCCCGTTATACAGGATCGCAAAGTTGTCCCAGTTCGCCGGGGACACGCAGGCGCTCTTAGAGTGTGTACGGAAATTAGGTAAAGGCGTCGCGTTTGCATGGAATAACCCTTTATGCAAACTACAATATCCTACGCAACCGATCTTTCCGACTTCGAATGGCAACTAATTTGCGGCTTTTTTCCTGACCGAAAACCCGGCATGGTGGGAAGGCCGCGCGAAATTCCGTATCGCTCCATCGTCAACGCCATTTTGTATCTGGTGCGCACAGGCTGCCAATGGCGACTTTTGCCCCATGATTTTCCCTGCTATTCGACCGTATCGGACTACTATCATCAATGGAGCGAAAATGGCCTGCTCGAAAAAATGGAAGCGCATCTGCGCCGCGCCGTTCGCCTTGCGGTGGGCAAAGAGGCCGAGCCTTCCGTCGTCATCATAGACAGTCAGTCGGTGAAGACGACGGAAAAAGGGGGCCGTCCGAACCTGAGAAAACTATCGGCTATGACGCCGGAAAACAGGTTAAAGGCCGCAAGCGCCATCTCGCGGTAGACACCCTCGGCCTGATTTGGGCGCAGACCGTGACGGCGGCGAGCGTGCAAGACCGGGACGGGGCGGTCCGCTTGCTGCCGCTACTGGAACCGCACAGCGCGCGGTTACAAACAATTTATGCGGATGGCGCGTATGCCGGTCGTTTTGAGGACATTACCTCCTACTTTTACGAGTGGACGGTCAACATTGTCAAGAAACTCGACGACCAAAAGGGCTTTGTCGTGTTGCCCAAACGCTGGATGGTCGAGCGCACGTTGGCATGGCTTTCCAAGAACCGGCGTTTGAGCAAAGATTACGAGTTCCAGACCAAGAGCAGCGAAGCGATCATACGTTGGGCTTCGATACGGCGCATGACGCGCTGGCTGGAAAAACGCAATACCTAATTTCCGTACACACTCTTAAACGTCACGGAGCCGGAGACTGTGGCTGTCCAGGTATGCGCGTCGTACTCGTAGGAAGCGCCGCTTGCCTGCGCGGTCAGTGAACTGGGCCGCTTGAAAAGGGGGCCGCCCACCGTTGTGCCGCTCCAGGAGTCGTAGGTCGGAATGGCGACCGGGCTGACCGTGTTGGTGAACGTTCCGCTCGTCGCATTGGCGTAGGAGGACGTAATGAGATGGTAGGTCGTCCCCGCCGTCAGCGCGATGGTGAAGCCGGAGGTCGTCGTACCGCTCAGGCTGTCGTTTCCAATCAGGCAGTTGACCAGCGGAGTGGCGGGACTAAACGTATCTTTATACAGAAAGGTGTAGTTGTCCCAGTTGGCCGGGGCCACGCACGTGCTGACGATGCTATACGTTCCGCTGGTCGGCACGGTGAAGGTGTGGTCGTCGTAGAAGACGGCAGTCCCGACGCCGGAGAGGCTGGTCGGGGCGGAGTTGCCATTGGCGAGCGGACGGTTGAAGGTCGGGCTGCCACTGGCGGGGGCGGTGGTATCGCTGGCGGTGTAGAGGGCGCTGCCAGGGGTAGCGGGCTGGGAACCCGTCACGCTGATGCTTCCCGCCACGCCGTTATCGTAGGCGCAGGAGACCAGCACATAGTTTCCGGGGGCGAGATGGAACGCGCTGATGGCGGCGGCCCCGCCGCTGCCATAACGCGCCACGAGGCAGTTGGTCAGCGGCGATCCGGGATCGAAACTGTCCTGATAGATGAGCAAATAATCGCTGAAACTCGCCGTTGTGGTGAAATCGTAATTGGCGTCCTGCGTCACCGTGACAGGGTGCGCATCGTAGAAAACGGCAGTCCCAATGCCGGAGAGTCCGGTCGGGGGCAGATTGCCGTTGTCAACCGGGCGATTGAAGGTGGGGCTGCCGCCCACCGATTGCAGGGAGCCGTCGAACTCTACCACATTGACGACGGGCGGGGTCTGTGGGAAGGACTTGGTGTACGTGACCTGCGACCCTGCCGTTGCGGCGAGCGTCAACAAGGCGAGCAGGTTTGCTACACGCAAACCTCCGCCGGTTCTTTTTCCTAACATAGTGTCTCCTTTAAGTAACTGCGGAAATAGAGAAGCGTCAAATGGAATGATTCTTTTTTGCTTAGATCGCGCAAAACGGGCGTTGACACGCCGCCGTGACGAAAGCGTCCGCGCTTTTGTCAGGAAGTAAAACGACGCGCAAAATTGGATTGGGAAATAAGCGTGGCGAGCTTCTCGGAGCGGCGTCGGCAACGACGCCTGGAGGATACTAACGTAGTATGGTAGATATTATAACATCGTAGTATGGTAGATATTATAACATAACTTTCCGTCAAATTGCCAGTACAGAGGCAAAAATTTGGCGTGGATTGCGATTATTTTTTTGTCCGTCCCGCTCGGCGCAGAGGCCCTCTGCGGCAGACCCAGCGGGACGGGAGAGGAGAGGGGAGAGGCGGAATCACTTTGGAACAAAAATTCCGCAGCCGATGACCGGAATATCGGCAATGGTTGGCGTCTTTCCGGCGGTCAGCGCGGCGAGGGCGTCGCGCAGGTAGAGATGTTTCACTTTGTCCCCGTACAGGCTGTCGTCAATCGCGCCGTGATAGCGCACGACGCGGGCCGCGTCCAGCACGAAAATTTCCGGCGTGGCGCGGGGGCGCAATGCCAGCGCCACGCGGTCATCGGCGTCTTTGAGCAGCGGGAACGGCAGGGCCTGCGATTTCGCGAACATTTTCACGTCCATCGCCTGCTCGTTCGCGTTGGAATTAACGCCAATCAGCCGCACGGACTGCCCCGCAAACTCCCGCTGCGCCGCCTCCAACCGCTCTAAGTAGCGGGCGGTGCAGGCGCAGCGCGTTGACAGAAACGCGATCACCGTCCATTTCGCTTTGCCGTCCACGAGGGGAACGGCGGCGCCATTTTCGTCCCGCGCCGTAAGTTCCGGCGCGACCTTCCCGACCGCGAGATTCGGCCTGCTTTGCATCTTCAAGGCCCGAAATTCGTCCGCCCGCCCCGCTTCCGCCGTCTGAAACAGGGCCAGCGTCAGCAGCGCCGCGCCAAAAATCCGTCCGTAATTTTGTTTTTTAATTTGCATGGCATTGCCTTTTGAACTCGGATGACACAGATTGGACGGATTACACAGATTTTTCAATGCCTGCCCGCAAGGGAAGCGCATCGTAGTCAGCGGGAAGCAATCCAGAATCCAGAATGCAGCCAATTTGTGTCATCCGAGTTCGGAATGGTTATTTTCCCGTCGCGGCGTCGTTTGCGGGCGCGGCGGCGGGCATCAAACCCGGACTGGACGCGGGGTTAGTCGGCGCGGAACCGGTCGGCATAGCGTCTTTGGGCGAACGGGTCACGATCAGCGCAATCACCGTTTTGTCGCCGTCCGCGCTGATGTCCACGCTGCGGTTTCTTCGCGGTTCGGAAGAGTCTACGTAGCCAATCGTCTGTTTGCCCGCAATCGTCTCCTGCAAGCGGTGCGCCAGCGGCAGTTTTGTTTTATAGAAGGCGTCTACCTTCGTCATCGGGTCGGCGGTTTCCAGCGTCAGCAGCAGGGCGTTGTCCGATTCGGTGGTCAGCGGCAGATCGCCCTTGTTTTTGCGCGGCTCCGCGCCCGGATAGAACGGAATCCCGACCTGCGATTCCGAAGGCGTTTCCTTCATCTGCTGCAAATCTTTTTTCTTTTTGTCCGCCATCGCCGTAATCTCCTCCGGCGTGGGCGCGGCCTTTTTTCCGTCGGGGCTGTGGGCGTCCGCAATAGCCTTTGCCTCCGCAGAGGTCAGCGGAGCGCCGTCTTTGCCCGTCAGCGGGTACGAATCGGGCTGGTCTTTGCCGCACCCGAACGCAAACAAAATAATTCCCAGCGCGGCGAATTTCGCCCCGCGATTCACCTTAGAATACTTTTTCAGCAAGCGCGTCTTCCTCTCATTCCTCTCGTCCCGGCGTCCGCGTCCTTTGCTCTCATCCCCCGCCACCCATCTCCCAGGCTTTTGGGGGGAGAAAGGGGGCGTCAGGCTTAAACTCTCTCCTCTCCCAGGCTTTTTTGGGAGAGGGCCGGGGGTGAGGGCGGACTTCTTTTTGATTTTCGGTAAAAATCCGCTATATTGTACCCGCCCGCGCCAGACTGCGTATTGACAATCGGGCCGGAAAACAGTATTATTACGCATAATATGGAAGTTCTGTCTCCCGACGCGCCTGTATACGCCGTTGCAGCCGCTTTGCCTGCGCCCGCCGCGCCCTTATCCGCTATGCCGCTCGTCAAAACGCCTGCTTTTACCGGCCCGCTCGATCTGCTGCTGCATTTAATTCGCGCCAATCAGGTGGATATTTACGACATCCCGATTGCCGAAATCACGCAGCAGTATTTGTCGTACCTGGAGTTCTTCGAATCGCTGGATTTGGCGATTGCGGGCGAATATGTGCTGATTGCCGCCACGCTGATTGAGATTAAATCGCGCCTGCTGCTGCCGCAGGCCCCGCCCGCCTCGCCCGATGAGGAAGCGGAAGACCCCCGCGCCGAACTGGTCGCCAAACTGCTGGAGTATCAGTCGTTTCAGGGGACGCTGGAGACCCTGCGCGGCTGGGAGGAGATGCGGCGGCAAATCTATTTTCGCGGGGCGGCGGGCAACACGGACGACTATATCCTGCCCGTGCCGGAGGGCGAAGCGAACGTCTCACAGTTGTTTTCCGCCCTGCATCGCCTGCTCTCCGAGGCGGGCGTGGACGATAAGCCGGTGACCTCCGTGACGCCGCGCCGCCGCCTGAGCCTGAAAATGAAAATGGCGGAGATTGCGCGGATTGTTCAACGCGCAATCCCCAGTGGCGTCCCGTTCGAGTCCCTGTTTGAATTGCCCTGCCCGCGCTACGACATCGTGCTGACGTTTCTCGCCCTGCTGGAACTGCTGCGCTTTGGTCGCCTGCGCTGCGAACAGGCCGCATTATGCGAGACTATCTGGCTTTACGCCGCAGAAGGAGAATAGGGTGTCGGGTGTCGGGTGTCGGGTGTCGGAAAATGCGCTGTCCGTTGAAAGTTGAACGAACTTACAAGCAAGGAACGCAGCGCCCGACACCCGACACCCGACACCCGACACCCGCGCATCCATGTCCGACCTACCGCTATTCACCGTTCCCGATGTCGAGGCCGCGCTGGAGTGTCTGCTGTTTGTGGCGGGCGAACCCGTCACGCTGGCAGACCTTGCGCGGGCTTTGGCAAAAGAGGAGATTGAGATGGAGCAGGCGCTCCGCAGTCTGCAAATCGCGCTGACCGAGCGCGGCAGCGGCCTGCAACTGCTTCGGATTGCGGGCGGGTGGCAGCTCGCGACGCGCCCGGAGTATGCGGAGGCCGTCGGGCGGATGCTGACGCGGGGGGCGAACAAACTATCCCGCGCTTCGATGGAGACGCTGGCGATTGTGGCGTACCGGCAGCCGATTACAGCCCCGGAGATCGAGGCGGTGCGCGGCGTGTCGGTCAGCGGGGTGCTGAAAACGCTGCTGGAGCGCCGCCTGATTACCGAAGCGGGAAAAAAGGACGCGCTGGGACGCCCGACCCTCTACACCACGACGCCGGACTTCCTGCACTATTTCGGCATTGCGGAGATCGGGCAGCTGCCGCCGCTGGAACTGGACGCCCCCGCCGCCGTCCCCGCCGAACTCATCACCGATGGACGCCTGCACTCGCAGGAAACAGACGCCGCAGGCGAGCAGACGGACGAAGCGCCCGTCCCGCCTGACAACGTAAACGCAAGGTGAATAAAGCCGCCCTCCGCGTCAAAGTGTATGCGGAAATTACGTGAAATGGGCGTTTACGCCGCATTGCCGTCCGCAGGACGGTTGGCGGAACGCCTCCCAGACGGGTCGTTCACGGCCCGGTTTCTGCGCGTCGTTGACGGGTCGCGTCATTCGTTCACGGCCCGGATGCGTCGGCTCGGCGGGTCGTTTGCGGCCCGGTCTATAATGCGCGAATCATTTCCATGCGGATTATTTTTTCGGTTCGTCCAGCGAAAGCATCGCCCCCTCGAACCAGACGGATTTGCGCTTCGCGTCGCCGAAAAAAAACGGCAGACGAACCGTCTTTCCGTTCGCATAGTGAAGCGAAAGCGTGTAGCCGTTCAGCGAATACGTTCCGGCGCGGCTGCCGTCCGGCTTCTTCTTATGCTCGCTGCTCACGACGAAGTTTTCGCCCGTCGCGGCGGTGAACGAGCCGGCCTCGTCGTAGGCGGAATTGATATTCGCCATTCCGCTGTTTTGCGCCGTGATGCTGGAGCCATAGCCCCCGTGTTCATCTTTGACAAACTGCCCCTCCGGCGTAAACGTCGCGCCCCACAGCCGGTACGAGCCGCCGAGGATAGTCCCGCTGCTTTCGCCGCTGCCGTAGCGCCCCGCCAGCTTCGTCCTTCCGGCGGCGGGCAGACCGATTTCGCCTTTCAGGATTCGGAACTGATTCGGAGCGTCGGGCCACGCCGCCAGATACCGCCCTTTCTCTTTGCGCCAGCGGCCCCACTTCTCCGGCTCTCTGCGGCGGGAAAGCGAAACGTCCAGTTCGTCGGGCGGCACGGGGAGGCCGTTGTAGATCGTGCCGTCGCTCAGCAGCAGATAAAGATCGTAGGTCATGCTGGCGCTGAGGCCGGAGCCGTTGTAAAATTGATTCAGTTCCTGATTCAGCAGAATGCCCGCAATCTGCGCGTCTTTCAATCCCTGACCCGCCGGAACGACCCACTTATAGCGTTTGGCCTCCGCAATCGCCGCCGCTTTTGCGTTCTCCTCGTCCCGCATTGAGGGCCTGTCCAGCGGCCCCGCGTAGACCAGCCGGGTAATCGCGTCGCTGAATCCCCGGTTGCTGTATGCGTAGACATAGGGCTTGCCTTCGGCGTTGCGCCCGTACAGGCAGTAGTCCTGATCCGGCTCGTAACTATTGTTGCTCATATTCTGGATGGAACCGTAGGCCAGATTCAGTTTGCCGGAGCGCGGATTATAGGTGAAGGTGCGGGCCGAGATGCCGGAGAGTTCCTTGCTCTCATTGAACAGGCGGTATTCCCCGTCCTTGTAAAGATAAAGGCGGAAGCGGTCGCGCAGTTCCGCGCCGTAAAGTTGATTGCCGGTGTAAACGCCCTCTTTCAGCGGCCCGCCCGGAGTCATGCCCGGAGGAGTGGGCGGCAGTTTTTCGATGTCCAGACCGCGCCCCGCGTCCACCGCCGCGTTTTTATCAGCCTGACTCAAAGCGCGGGCCAGAGCGCCGAGCGCGTCTTTTTCGCGGGTCAGGGCGGCGGCGTTGATGGCGGTAATCCGCACCAGCCGGATCGTCTCTTTGTCGGGCGAAAAGCCGGTATAGATAGCGATGACCGGTTTGCCGTCGGCGCGGGTATAGAGTCGGGAGCCGGACACAAAATTATCGCTTGCGGCCTTGACCTGCGGCGCGGTGGCGGGCTTTCCGGGCGGCGCGGGGTCGGCGGCAATCGCCGCCTGCATCCACGCTTCAATCGTCTGCCCGCCCAGCGGACGGCGCGGGGCAACCTTCCAACTGACAGCATCGTCCCCCGCGCCGGACTGCGGCGACGTATAAAGGAACGCGCCGCCAGTCAGACGCTGGCAAGTCCAGCCTTTCGGCGCGGGAGCGGGAGCGGGGCCGTTATTTGCGGCAGGTTGCTCCGGCGCGGCATCGGAACGAGGCGGGGCCTCGTTCTTCTCTGCCGGGGATGTGGGCGATTCTGCGGGTTGCGGCGGGGCATCGGCGCTGTCGGGCTTCGCGACATCGGGCGCGGTCTCCGTCTTCGCGGCTTTTTTCGCCACAAATTCCCCCGTTGGACTGCGGGTAATCGCGTCGGGATCGAAGCGGAACAGGGCCTGTATCTGCTGGCGGGCCAGGGCGCGGGTTGCGGCGCGTTTGGTCTCGTCCGTTCCGGCCTGCTGCCACGTCACCGCAAGGTGGCCTGTGGTAAACGCGCAGGCCTCATACGCAAGCTGCTTGGATTTGTCCGGTATCTTCTGGAACGCCCCGGTAGAACCCAGGGCCTGCTGGAACTGCCGCACAACGGAGGCGGTCTTTTTTTTCTCCGCCGCCTGTTTCACCGGGTCTTTTTCTTCCAGCGTAAACTCGTCGTGATCCATCTCGTAGCAGACTTCGAGCAGACCGGCGAAGGCGACGCCGAGATCGTTTTTGGCGTAGCCGTTTTGCTGGTAAGCCGTCTCCGTCAGCGCAATGACCTGTGCGGTGTATTTGCGGAAAGCGTCTTTCTGCGCGTCGTCCAGCGTCATTTTTTCGAGCAGCGCGTCCACGAACAGCGGCTTGCCGGTGGACTGAAATTTTGTGGAGGGAACGGCGGACTTTTTCGCGGCGGGCTTCAAAGCCCCGCCGAGTAAGCCTTGCAGCTGCGACGAGACGCCGGGAGGCGGCTGAATATCCGGTTTCTGGGCGCGGGCGGGCGAGGTGAAAAGCAGGGCCAGCGCAGGAAGGCAAAGCGATGTTTTCATATTCTAATTCTTTCTTGCTTGTCTGTTGCTTTGTTTTTTTGCGCGTTGCTCCGCAGTATTCCGATTGCCGCGCTGTCTCTCCCTTTATTATACTGCGCCTCCGAAAGCGCGTCAAGCCCGCCAGTGAACTCGCCGCCCTGAACGCCAGCGCCCGCAGGAAACGCGGGACGCAGGGAAAGCAGCGAGCGAAGCAGTGTAAAAAGCGCGGAGGGACGCTCAAAGATTAAAGTACTTTCCGCTACGGGCGAGTTTAATCTTTGAGCGTCCCTCCGCGCTTTTTACACTGCTTCGCTCAGGATATTATTCAGGTCATGCGGTCTCCCGAATCGCCGCAATCAAAATCGCAAGGCCGTGATTCAGCGCCTCCTCCGAAAGGTTGAGCGGCGGGATCAGGCGGACTGCCGCGCTGTCGGTTTCCGGTTTGCCGATTTTCGCGCCGCAGGAGAGCAGCAGCAGGCCGTTTTCGCGGGCCGTAAGTTTCACCGCCTCGCAGCGGGCATAGTCCGGTCGTCCTTCGGCGTCGCGGAACTCAACCGCCATCATCAGGCCGCGCCCGCGAACGTCCGCCACGCCGCAACTCCCGACCAAGAGCGTCAGCCGCTCCCGGATCGTCTCGCCCCTTCGCGCCGCGTTTGCGAGCAGTCCGTCCCGCTCAATCACGTTGATTGTCGCCACGCCCGCCGCGCACGAGACCGGGTTGCCGCCGAACGTCGTGCCATGCTCTCCGGGCTGCCATTTCGCCATGACGGACGCCTGCGCCGCCAGACCCGCCAGCGGCAGACCGCCGCCGACCGCTTTGCCAAACGTCACGATGTCGGGCGTAATTCCGAGCGCTTCGTAGCCAAACCACCGCCCCGTTCGCCCGATTCCCGACTGGATTTCGTCAGCGACCAGCAAAATCCCGCGTTCCTGGGTTATCCGGCGAATTTTCTGCGCCGCGATTTCAGACATCGGGAAGTAGCCGCCCTCGCCCTGAATCGGCTCAAAAAAGACGGCGGCAACGTCGTCGCCGAGCGTGTCCAGCAATTTTTCCAGTCCGTTGGCGCAGCAAAGGTCGCGTTTCAGTTCGCAGCCCGCGCAGTGCGGGGCAGGCGCGTGGATGATGTTGGCGCGGAGCGGGGCAAGGAACCCTTCGTAGGCGTCCCAATGCAGTTTTTTGGAGCGGGACAGCGCCGACGCGAACAGGGTGCGCCCGTGAAACGCGCCCTCGAAGGCCACGATTTTCGTCTTCCCGGTGGCTTTCAGCGCCAGTTTCGCGGCGGCGTCAATGGACTCGCTGCCGCTGTTCAGAAAGAGAATAGACCAGTCCGTTCCGGGCGCGGCGGCGGTCAAAATGTCCACGAGTTTGCAGGCGAGTTCCAGTTGCGGGCCGTGCCGCATAATATCGGAAATATGCAGCAGGTCATTGACCTGCGCCTGAATCGCCGCGACAACTTCGGGGTGGTTATGCCCGCAGGCATGGACGGCGATGCCGCCGGTAAAATCGAGGAAAGTCCTGCCGCTATGGGCGTTGACCGTACTGCCCTGCGCGTCCGTGACGATTTCGCTGGTCTCAAAGCCTAACACTTCGGACAGCAGATTCTCCGCATGAAGCGCCAGAGCGCGTTCCGTGCTTAACATGGCCCCCAACCTTTCTACAAAAAGCGCGATGGCTGGCCCGCATCTCCCCGGCCCCTTCTCCCTGCCTGTTTTACCAAATACAGGCCTGGGAGAAGGGGGAGGTTCAAATCTAAATTCTCCCCTCTCCCAGGTCTGGGAGAGGAGCCGGGGGTGAGGGCTTTCCTATCGCAATTATCGGCGTTTTGTCCGGCGTGAATCAGACCGATTTGCCGGACGCAACAAACGGCGCAGCGGCTCAAATCCAGCCGCTGTACCATTCCATAATGCGATTGTAGAATAAACCGGGCATAGGCGTCGGATCAGGCAGCCCTCCAGAAAAGTAAAAAAAGAGGGGCGTCTTGAAAAAATTTGCGGATTCCGCCTCACCCATGAGGGCGCTCAAACTTTCTTTGCGACAGGGAGGCAAATCCACTCCCTTATTCTGCCAAAATAACGCCTGCCTGTCAAGGGGCAAGACCGATGTTTATAACATTTCGCCCTGTATCGCGAGAATCCCGTTGCGCTCTTTCAATCCTCTCTCAATTTTCTCTCTCAATCTTCTTTCCTGTCCTCTTTGTATTCTTCCGTGTTCTCGGTGGTGAAAAATCTTCTCGCTGCGCTATAACGCCGCCGCCGGAATCCGCCGACAATCGAAGAGGGCGGCACAGTATAAGTACCGTCCGCTTCTCCGCAGTTTTCGACCGGCGCAGGACGCGCCGCCCGATGTTGACCCATCGCAGGACGAAGACCGCGCTCCACACGCCTGTCACGGATTGACGGGCCTCAGCCGCAGAACATGGAGGAACCGCCGGTGGGCGAAATTTCAACAACAAGGCTCTGGCAGGAGTTCAAAAAAGAGGACTGTCAGGACTCCCGAAGCCATCTTATTCAGCGCTACGCGCATCTGGTCTCCATTACCGCAGGCCGCCTGTTCGGGCCAATGCCCTCCGGCATCGAGCGCGATGACCTCGTTTCGGCGGGGATCATGGGCCTCATCAAGTCGGTAGACCAATTTGACCCGGAGCGCGGCATCAAGTTCGAGACCTACGCCATCACCTTGATACGCGGGGCCATTTTAGAGATGCTGCGCGGCGACGACTGGGTTCCGCGCCTTGTCCGCGATCAGCAAAAGCAACTGAAGCAAGTTTATGTGCGGCTGGAGTCGGAACTGAAACGCCCCGCCACAGAGGAAGAGGTCGCGGCGGAGATGGGCATCTCGCCTGAGAAGCTCGATAAACTCCTCACAAACATCGGACGCGCTAACCTGCTCTCGCTGGACGATTTGCGGGCGGGCAGCGAACAGCAGCGCATCGTGGATATGATTCCGGCGGAAGGGCCGTCGCCGCTGGAAAAAGTGGCGGGGTGGGAACGCAAACGCTCGCTCGCCGACGCGGTGGACAAACTACCCGACCGGGAGCGCACCGTCGTTTCGCTTTACTACCATGAGGGGCTGACCTTCAAGGAGATCGGGGCTGTCCTCACCGTCTCCGAATCCCGCGCCTACCAACTCCACGCGCAGGCCGTGACCCGTCTGCGCACCTATCTGGAGCCGGAGGCCGAGTTGTTTCCGTAAACCGGCGTTTGGCGGACTGCGCGTCTCATCGTCTCACCGCATTGTCTGAAAATTCCGCTGTCCTCCCGTATGAAAAAATCGGGGAAGCAGCGGAATTTTTGCGTTTCAACATCGGTAGGCCCTGCCGCTCTGAATTTGCGCCGCGCCGATGGGGGAACAAAACCCGCCTCGCCCCCGTCATTGCGGAACAAAAGCCCGCCGCTCATCACGCAGAACTTGCAGCGCAACGGTCGGTGGTCATTCAGTCAAGGAGAACGGACATGGCGGACAAAAAAGCGCCGGATTCAGAGGCAAAGAACGGCGCGGAACCGATAGAGAACGCGCCTGATAATAAGACAACGGGCGGACGCGGCTGGCACGGCAACTCGGAAGGCCACGCCGCCGCCGGACGCAAGGGCGGACAAACCGTCTCGCAGAATCGCGACCACATGGCGGAAATAGGGCGCAAGGGCGGGCAGGCCGTCTCGAAGAACCGCGACCATATGGCGGCGATTGGACGCAAGGGCGGACAGTCCCGCAGCGAACGCGGCGAGGACGAAGCGGAAACGTCCTGATTCGCGTCGTCCTTTCTACCCTCTCCCAAATCTGGGAGAGGGAAAATCCGTCTTCCCCCTCCCTCTTTCGCCGCCCTCCACGCTCCTTCCGTTCTCCCCGCGCGCAACGGAATTTTATCCTGGCCCCTCTTTCCAGCCCGCCCACTTCCGCCGCCTGACTTTCAGGTTCGGTTTGCTTCTGATTCAATTTTTCAATTTGCTTCCTAATTTGCTTCCCAGGGGGAGAAAAGCGGGCGTCTCCCTCCCTTTCGCAAGGGGAGGGCCGGGGTGGGGTGAATGGCTACACCCCTTTCTTCTACTGCGAAATTGATGCTAACTCGCTCAATTCGGAGAAGTATTTTGAAATTATTTTTCGCCTGCCCATAAACCTGATTTTCGGGAAAAACTTGACAATGATACGCTCAAGTGGTATTATAATAGCGTAAACAGATTAACAAAATCCGACACATTTTTGGCAAATTTTCTTTGCGAGGTGACATACAATGCGAATGGACAAACTCACGATCAAAGGCCAGGAGGCCGTGCGGCAGGCGCAGACGCTTGCCGAGCGCAATCAAAATGTTCAGATTGATATGGAACATCTGCTGGCGGCGCTGCTGGCGCAGACCGATGGCCTGACCACGCCTATTTTGCAGAAGTTGGGCGTCCATGTCGGGCTGCTGGCGCAGCAGGTCAACGCGGAGATCGAGCGGCTGCCGAAAGTGCAGGGCGCTACGGCGGAGACCGGCTCCAGTTTCTCGCCCCGGATGCGGACGATCTTCAATGTGGCATTCACCGAAGCGGAACGCCTGAAAGACGATTACGTTTCGACCGAGCATTTGCTGCTTGCGATTGCCGCCGATAATAGCGGCGGCGCGGCGAACCGCCTGCTCAAAGCGCAGGGGGTCACTATGGACAACCTGATGCAGGCGTTGCAGGATGTTCGCGGCAGTCAGCGCGTGACCGATCAGAACCCGGAGGGCAAATACAACGCCCTCGAAAAATACGGGCGCGACCTCACCGAGACCGCCCGCAAGCAGAAACTCGATCCCGTCATCGGGCGCGATGAGGAGATACGCCGCGTGATTCAAGTCCTGTCGCGCCGCACAAAAAATAACCCCGTCCTTATCGGCGAACCGGGCGTCGGGAAGACCGCGATTGTGGAGGGTCTGGCGCAGCGGATTGTGGAAGGCGACGTGCCAGAAAGCCTCAAAGAAAAGCGGGTTGTGGCGCTGGACTTAGGTTCGCTAATAGCGGGCGCCAAGTTTCGCGGCGAATTTGAGGACAGATTAAAGGCCGTCTTGAAGGACATCGTGGACAGCGACGGGCAGATAATTTTGTTCATTGACGAGATGCACACGCTTGTCGGGGCGGGGGCCGCCGAGGGCGCAATGGACGCCTCGAACCTGCTCAAACCCATGCTGGCGCGAGGCGAACTGCGCTGCGTGGGCGCGACGACTCTGGACGAGTACCGCAAGCATATCGAAAAAGACGCGGCCTTAGAGCGCCGTTTCCAGCCCGTTTTAGTCGGTGAGCCGAGCGTGGACGATACCATCGGAATCCTGCGCGGCCTCAAAGAGAAGTACGAGGTGCATCACGGGATTCGGATTTTAGACAGCGCGTTGGTTGCCGCCGCCGTTCTTTCTAACCGCTACATCGCGGACCGCTTTCTGCCCGACAAGGCGATTGACCTGATGGACGAGGCCGCAAGCCGTCTGCGGATTGAAATTGACTCCGTGCCTGCCGAAATTGATGTCGTGGAGCGCCGGATGCGGCAGCTGCAAATCGAGCAGGTCGCCCTGAAAAAGGAGACGGACGCCGCCAGCGTGGAGCGCCTTGCGAAACTGGAGCAGGAACTCGGCGAACTCAAAGAGCAGTCGCAGGGGCTTCGCGCCCGGTGGGACAACGAAAAGGCCGTGATCCAGAAAATCGGCAAAACAAAGGAAGAAATTGAACGGACGCGATTGCAGGCCGAAGCCGCCGAACGCGCCGGAGACCTGAATAAAGCGGCGGAATTTCGCTACGGCGTGATGTTTACTCTCAACAAGCGATTGGAGACTGAGCAGGCGGAATTTGCCGAACTGCAGGCGGGCGGACACGCGCTTTTGCAGGAGGAAGTCACGGCGGACGACATCGCCGAGATCGTCGGGAAGTGGACGGGCATCCCGGTCTCGCGTTTGCTGGAAGGCGAGATGCAAAAACTGCTGACAATGGAAGACCGCCTCCACGCCCGCGTGATTGGTCAGGACGAGGCAATCGGGGCCGTGTCCAACGCGGTGCGCCGCTCTCGTTCCGGCCTCTCCGACCCGAACAAGCCGATTGGCTCGTTTATTTTCTTAGGGCCGACGGGCGTGGGAAAAACGGAACTGGCCCGCGCCCTCGCCGAATTTCTGTTCGACGATGACCGCGCCATGATCCGGCTTGATATGTCCGAGTACATGGAGAAGCACACGGTCGCCCGCCTGCTGGGTGCGCCGCCCGGATACGTCGGCTACGATGAGGGTGGGCAATTAACCGAGGCCGTCCGCCGCCGCCCGTACAGCGTCCTGCTGTTCGACGAGATCGAAAAAGCGCACCCGGACGTGTTCAATGTCCTGCTGCAACTCCTTGACGACGGACGGCTGACGGACGGACAGGGCCGCACGGTGGACTTCCGCAACACCGTCGTGATTATGACCAGCAACATCGGAAGCCCCATCATTCAGGAGATCGGCATCCGCGACCCGGAACTGACCCGAAGCCGCGTGATGGAACAGGTGCAGTCCCATTTTCGCCCGGAGTTCCTCAACCGCGTGGATGAGATTATCCTGTTTGCCAGCCTGACAGAAGCGCAGATCAAGCATATCGTGGCAATTCAGATGAACCTGCTGCAAAAGCGGTTGGCGGAACGCAAACTCACGGTGACGCTGACCGAGGCGGCGAAGGACGCGCTGGCGCTGGCGGGCTACGACCCGGTGTACGGGGCAAGGCCGCTCAAACGCGCCATTCAGCGGCAGGTCGCCGATCCGCTGGCGCAAAGGCTGCTTGCCGGGACGTTCCGCGAAGGCGACGCTATCGTTATTGACGCTGACGCGGAGGGCGTCCTCTGCTTCACGCAGCGGGAGCGAACGGAACCGGCGGCGTAAAGCGGCAATCGAATCGAATTAGCCCGCCGCAAAACGTTACGGCGGGCTTTTTGCGTCTCAGCAGCGCTGGTGGCGGCGTTTGGCGCAATACACGCCGCCATTTGTGAAAATTTTCTAAAAATTTATGAAAGTTGCTTGACAAAGTTACGGGGGGGGGTAAAATGAAAAGACTACCTGCTCGCAGACAGCAGCAGATTTCAACAGGAGAATGAAAAATGCTAAAAATCGCCTCGCGGTTCGGTTTGTGTTCGCTGGCGTTCGCCGCCCTCATCTCTTTCTGCCCCCACGCCAAAGCGCAAAGCGGCTACTGGGATATTACGGATTACACCGTAACAATGCCGCCGGTGGCGGGAACCGATCCTACCTCCGCTCTCTCCTCGAATGGAGTGACCTACACCCTGTCGCCGCCTGCTGCCTACGCTCTGATCCTGCATCCGGGCGTGACGGGCGTCGCAGAAGTTTACGGTATGCGTGAGGCGACATGGAATTTCAATATCCCGGTAGCGGGAGGGCCGGGGCCGGGCGGTCTCGTTGCCGTAAGCAAAGTGTTGGCGCCTAGAGCCGGAGGCGGAACGCCTACTCTATTGCAAGTCAACCTCAACGCTGTCGCGCAGGGCGTTGTTGATGCGAACCCGGAACTTAATCTCTCCATGGATAGCTCCGCGTCCATCACGGCAAATACCGGAATCTCTGCGGAAGCGCGCGGCGCTATTAATCTTAACGGCCCCGCGCCCGCTGACCCTAACGCCCACTACAGCGATGATAGTTCCAAAAATGGAAAGGGAATTGTCAGCGGCATATATGACTGGAGGGTCGTGGGATACGTCCTATGCAAATATGAAGTGAAGTCCGGCGGTTCGGGAAAAGGAGCATACAGCTACGCGAAGGCCACCATAAGTATGTACGTTACAGGCGGCATGATCGCAAACTAGATACTTCCGCTTTAGTCAATTACTCGCGCAACCCTGATTTTCGCGCCTGATAAAGCCCGCGCAATCGTTGTGCGGTACCCGGAGGCAATAGTACGATGACGCAGCAAACGAAACAGCAGACGCTTTTCGCTATTCTCCTCTTCCTTTTCTGCCGGGGGGCGGCGCTGGCGCAAAACGCCGCGCCGCAGACTGCCCCGCCGTCCGCATGGCAGACGAAAGACATACATTTCCACGCGCAAAAATTGTCTCTCACTCAGGCAATGCGCCTTTTTGCCGAACAGACCGGTAGCTCTTACTTCATTGATGGCGAACCGCTGCAAAAAGAGGCCGATTTCGATTTCGATCTCAAAGCTAAAGACGCCCTCGACAAAATCGCCGACGCTTTCGATTATCTCTGGACGGTTTCCAGGCGCGGGACCATTCTGCTGAACAAACGCTTTAAGAACCCCGATGAACTGCCGCAAATGCCATACCGCGAAATGCGCCGTATGGCAAGCGACCTGTTCAGCCTCTGGCCCACGCCAGCCAGCCCGGTTCATTCGCAGTTATATCCCTTTGATCACCGCTCTATTCGCGCAGGCAATGGTCTCTATCAGGCGCTGACCGCAGATCAGATCGCTTACCTCCAAACCGGGCAGTTTCTGACCTACGATCAACTTTCGCCCGATCAGCAGCATATCGTAGATTTGAGCGTCCGCAATCAATTCACCGAAACTACGGGCGACGCCTGGGAGATCCTGAAAATCTGCCTGGACAATCTGCCGCGCTCTACGCTGCAATTCCGGCTCTGGCGCAGTCGCGCCGATATTCCAGGCTCCGATGATTTCCCGGAAGGCTGGGGTTCGTTGGACTGCGTTTGGGACAAACCTGCGCCCTATACTCTCACCTATTTCCACGCCGCCACCCAGCCCACGGAAAAAGCGCAATTTGAGGCATCGGTGAAAGCAGCGGAGAAATATCTCAGGGAACACCCTTTACCGAAGGAGGAGTCTGATGTACCCCCAAGACCCCCGAAGTAGTTCTATTTTCAGCGCGTTTCTCGTTTTAATCGTTTGCTGCGCCACGGCGGTTCGGGCGCAAAAGGCCGATCACGCCGCGTCTGCGATGCCGCCCGGTCTGCGACAAATCGTTCAGATTGATAGGAACGGCGCAACGGTTAAACAGGTGTTGGCCGCGCTATCCGCGCAGTGCGGCGTCACGATCACCGCCGAGGATTATCTCGAAGACAGAATCCTTACGCTCCATTTAGAAAAGATGCCTGCGGTTGACGCGCTCGATACCCTCATCGAAGGCAATGATTGGAAATGGTATGCGGAGAACGATACGACCGTTCGAGTCACACGTCCCCGCATCCCCACGCCGCATAATCTTTCCGAAGTTCCCGCCGCATTCCGGGCCGCGCTACCCAAAGAGATGCGCCGCTATCTTGGCTACGACGTGCCGCCGAGGGATTTGCTGACGGAAGCAATGAAAGGACACTATGGAGAGGGAAGCGTCTCCAATATGAAAGATAAAAGACCCGGCGCGGCATTTCGCGCGTTTCAGGAGCGAGGCGCAGTCTCGGCTGCCGCGTTCGGTCTTTCGCGTCGCCTCTATGTGGCGCGGGGCAAGCAGCCGTTGCCCTTCGAAAAAATGATCGCCGATGAAAACCGCATCAAAGTGAAAATCCCCTATGCGGAATTGACTGCCGAACAGAAGCAGAATCTCGTCAGTCTCATGGTCTGCGAGGCGCTGTCACGATTTAGCGGGTCTCCGACTGTTTACCATTTTCTTCATGTCCCGATGCCCCCGGAATGTTACGACCCAGCGAAGGCGGTAATCGGAATCAAAGACAACAGCATTTGTATCGGCCCCTACCTTAACGGGCGCATTTATGGTTTGGAAGAGACGATACACAGCACGCCGCCTATGATTGATCCGCTGCGCGTTATCCTCGGTCGCTACTGAAAGGTTGCGCAATTGTTGCGTCTTGCAAAGGCATGGTACAATGATGCAAGAACAATAAAATTTATGATGGGGAAGACCGGAGGAAACAAAAGCGATGGGACAAAGCGTGATCGAGCGAATTTCTACCGGGGATTGGGAGGAGACGCCCGCCCCCGTGCGAAGCGCCCTGCTATCCCTGCAACAGGAATGCGACACATTTCGTGAGCAGATTACGCAGCTGACAGCCGCCGGGGAAACGGCGTCCGCCGCGCACAAAAACCGTCTGGAACGCTATCATGCGCTGGTTGAACAGCAATTTTTGGCGGGCCTCACACCGGAACAAACGCAGGAAATCGAACGGCTTGGTCGGGAAATAGATGAGGTGAACGCCGGATTTCATCCCTCGCTTTCCTCGCTTGCCGAAGCGATTGCCGCCCAAACGGGAACCACGCCGAAATGGTAGCGCGTTTCGAACGGACGTTTCCCGCGCCCGACGTTTCCGGCGGTTACGCCGCGTTTCGTCCCTTTGTTCGCGCCGATTTTCGGCGTTGCTGCGCTTATTATTGCCTGCATGAGTTCTGGGCGGGCGGCCTCGGCAATTACGATTTGGACCATTATTGTCCCGTCAGTAAGTTTCCGCATCTTACGCGGGATTTTTATAACCTGCGCTACGCCTGCCACCCTTGCAATCTGACGAAATCGGATTACTGGCCCTCTGCGGCGGCGGAAGCGGCGGGCATCGCGATAGTAGATTTGACCGTTGACGCGTTCGATTCGCATTATCGGCTGGATGAAAGCGGTCTGCTTTACCCGCTGACCGATTCGGCGCAAATCACGATTTTGCCGCTGCGCCTGAACAGCGAGCATCTTCAAAACTTGCGAGCGGTTATTCTCCGCAATGATTGGCGTCTGGATGCTTCACCGTTGGGATGAGCGAATTTCCTGCTATTCTATTCAGCGGCAGGTCGCCGATCCGCTGGCGCAGCGTTTGCTTGCCGGAACGTTCCGCGAAGGCGACGCCCTCGTCATTGACGCTGACGCGGAGGGCGTCCTCTCCTTCACGCAGCGAAAGCGCGTCCACTCTTGTCAAGCGTCTGGCAGTCGTCGCAATGGCGTCGGCTTTGGTTGGGGCTATACAGCATTGCCTCTCTCCCGAAGCCGACTTGCTGCGCGAAGAATTAATTCGGTTGCGCGGAAGGCAAATGAAACGCGGCGGCGCATGACTGCCCCGACGTTATTAGCAGGCTTAGGGATGATTTTGTCGGCGGTCGAACTTCTGGAGCGCTACCCGCCCGAAGATTCACGTGCTTTAGCGCGACAGGCAACGGGATTCGGGAAATAACCTCTTCGATTCTGTGTAAATACCTATGCTGCCAGACAAGTCATTTATGGCCTGGATGCGCCGCCCGATTTACGCGGTTCGGCCCGGTCTGCGCGTTGCGGACGGATTGTTTACGACTCGTCCGCAACGCATAGCAGATTTCACCGCAATTTTACCGACGTTTGACTTCGGCGAGGTCTTTTTCCTTTGCTTCGGCGGCGGCGTTGGCCTGCGCCTCGATCTCGTCGGTCTCGATCATGCGCGTAATGGTCGTTACGCGGTCGCCGTTATCAAGATTGATGAGCGTGACGCCCTGCGCGTTGCGGCCTGTCTCCCGAATCGTGGCGATGTCCATGCGGATGGTGACGCCGCGCTCGGTAATGACCATGAGTTTGTCGTTTGGCTCGACGACGGCGGCGTCCACGATGGGGCCGGTCTTAGCGGTAACGTTCATGGTGAGCAGGCCGCGTCCGCCGCGTCCCTGCGCGGAGTAGCGGCTGAGTTCGGTGCGCTTGCCGTATCCGTTTTCGCTAACGACGAGCAGTTGGCTGGTGGCGCTGACGACATCTACGCCGACGAGTTTATCGGCAAGCAGTTTCGTTTTCGGGTCGCGCATTTCGATTCCGCGCACTCCGCCCGCCGCCCGTCCCCGGTCGGGTATGTCCTGCTCTTTGCAGCGGAGGCTCATGCCGTTCTGGGTGATGAGAATGACTTCCTGATCGCCCGTCGTATGCCGCACCCATTTCAGACTGTCGCCCTCCTCAATGTCGAAGCAGCGCAGGCCGTTGGTGCGCAGGTTGGCAAAATCGCTCAGGCTGGAGCGTTTGACTTCGCCGTACTCGGTCGCCATCAGCAGGAATCCTTCGGCCTTCATGTCGGGCATGGGAAGGATCGCGGTGATTTTGTCGCCCGGTTCCACCTGTATGAAATTGTTAATGTGCTGCCCCCGCGCCTGCCGCGACGTTTCCGGGACTTCATACGCTTTCAGGCGGTAGACGCGCCCCCGGTCGGTGAAGAACAGGATGTAATGCGTTGTGGTCGCGGTGAACAGGTGGGCGATCTGGTCTTCCTCTTTGAGGTTCGCCGCCTGCACGCCGCGCCCGCCGCGCTTTTGCGTCCGGTAAGTGTCCACCGGGACGCGCTTCATGTAGCCGTCCCGCGAAATGGTGACAATCGTTTCCTCTTCCGGCACGAGGTCTTCTTCGGTGATCTCGTCGGCCTCCTGCGGGAGGATGCGGGTCTTGCGCTCGTCGCCGTACTTGTCTTTGAGGTACTTCAGTTCTTCGCGGACGATTTTGGCCACGCGGGCGGGCGTCTGGAGAATATCTTCGAGGGCGGCAATCTGTTTCAGTTGGTTTTTGTAATCGTCCTCAATGCGCTGGCTTTCCAGCTGGGCGATACGGCGCAGCTGCATATTCAAAATCGCTTCCGCCTGCAATGCGGTCAATCCGAAGCGGCGCACCATTTCCACGCGGGCCGCGTCGCCGCTTGCCGCCTTGCGGATCAGAGCAATAATCTCATCAAGGAAGTTCAGGGCGATTTGCAGCCCTTCGTTGATGTGCGCTTCGCGCTTGACGCGGGCAAGGTCAAACCGCGTCCGCCGCACGACAATATCTTTACGGTGCGCCAGATAATGCCCGATGACCTGCGCAAGGGTCAAGATGCGCGGCTGTCCGTTGACGAGGGCGAGCATAATGATGCCGAACGTCTGCCGCATGGCGGTATGTTTGAGCAGGTAATTGACGATCTGCTTGGGCCGCACGTCGCGCCGCAGTTCGATCACCATGCGCATCCCGTGTTTATCGGAAAAGTCGTCAACGGCGGTGATTCCGTCCACTTTTTTCTGCTTCACGAGTTCGGAGATGGTGACAATCAGGCGGGCCTTATTCACCTGGTACGGCAATTCCGTAATGACAATGGCGTTCTTGCCGTTGTCCATCGGCTCGATCTGCATCTGCGCCTGCATGATGACGCGCCCGCGCCCGGTGCGGTAGGCCTCTTTCGCGCCCTTTGTTCCGAGAATGACGCCGGAGGTCGGGAAATCGGGGCCGGGAATAAAGCGGCTGAGGTCGTCCGCCGTCGCTTCCGGGTGATCGAGGGCGTAAACGCAGGCGTCCACGACTTCGCGCAGATTATGGGGCGGCACGCTGCTGCTCATACCGACGGCGATGCCTTCGCCGCCGTTGCAGAGGAAGTTCGGGAATTTGCCGGGAAAGACCGCCGGTTCGCGCCGCGTCTGGTCGTAATTATCGCGGAAGTCAATCGTGTCGCGGTCAATGTCCTCCATCATCTCCATTGCGATAGGCGTCAGGCGGCACTCCGTGTAGCGGTAAGCGGCAGGCGGGTCGCCATCCACGCTGCCAAAATTTCCCTGCGGGTCAATCAGCGGGTAGCGCATGGAGAAATCCTGCGCCATGCGGACTAACGTGCCATAAATTGCCGCGTCGCCATGCGGATGGTAGTTTCCCATACAATCCCCGACGACTTTGGCGCACTTCACGCGGGCGGAGGCGGGGGTGATGCCCGCTTCGCGCATGGAGTGCAGGATGCGGCGCTGCACCGGTTTGTAACCGTCGCGGACATCGGGCAGGGCGCGGGAGACCAGCGTGGAGACGGCGTAGCCCAGGTACGAGCGGCGCAGTTCGGTCTCAATGTCAATCAGGGCGATGCCCGCGTCCAGCGGCGGCATTTCATTGGAAATCGTATCGTCTGCCAAGTATTTCTCCTGTGTTGAAGCGGGCGAAAAGCGGAACGTTCTCCTCGGCTTTTCTGCGGTCTTTTTCTCGCGTTTTCAATCTCAATAACTGTCTCTATTATACCAAATTAGCGTGTATTTGTCAACTAAAATCGCAGTCCTTGCCAGGGCGAGGGCATCTTAATTTGGCGTTTGAACACAAAATCCGCAGGGGAAATACAAGGCGTCTTTTCTCTTAGGAGCCTGTAATGTTCCTGCCGCCCTTCGTCGCCCATTTTGCTGCGCGGGTTGCCCCGCGTGTCCGCCGCGTCCGCCGCCCTCTTTTTTACCGCCTGCCGGGTTCGGTTCGGCAGGCCACTCCAAAGTATCCGCGCGCCGACAGTAAAATGCGCTGGCCCTGAGCAGAAAAAACAGTTGACTTTCCGTTTTGCATCGGTCACAATGAGAGGAGAAGAAAGTAGAACCGTGCGTAAATCCTGTGAGAGGAGCCTGCCATGTCTGTTTACGTTTCGCCCGCCGCGCCGCCGCCCATATCGCCGCCGCCGAAGCTGCCCGCCGCGTTGCCGGGGTCTGCCGCGCCGCCGAAAGTTTCCGTGCAGGAATATTTCGCGCTGGAACAGGAATCGGAAATCCGCTACGAGTATGTGGACGGCGAGATGATCGCAATGCCCGGAGAATCTCTGAGGCACAATAAAGTGGGAGGAAATCTCTACGTTTTCTTTCGTCTGGAATTTCGCGACCGCAGTACTTGGGAGGTCTATACGGAGGGCGTCCGGGCGCGCGTTTCGCCCTCCCGGTATCGCTATCCTGATATTGCGGTGGTGTGCGGGGAACCGATTACCGACGGAGAAAACCCGCCCGCGCTGCTGAATCCCAACGCGATTGTAGAAGTCCTTTCGCCCTCCACGCAGGCCAAAGACCGGGACGAAAAACGCGCGGAATACTGGGGCCTGTCCAGCCTGACCGATTATGTTCTTGCGGCGCAGGACAAAATTTCGGTGTTCCATTACGCCCGTCAGAACGCGAAGCAATGGACAGCGACCGAGTATACCGAACTAACCGAAGCAGTGACCTTCGCCGCGCTGGGCGTCACGATTCCGCTGACGGAGATTTATCGCGACATCGCCTTCTCGGACGCGGCGGAAAGCGCTTCCACATGACCCGATACGCTGATGCCCCTCTTTCTTTGAGGGAAAGGACAAACACAGATGAAGATGCGAAATATATCCGGCGCTGGAATCTTTACGCTGGCAATCCTGCTGCTGGCGGGCGTACTCTGGGCGCAGGCAAGGCCGCCGTTAGAGCAGCCGCTGACCGCCGCAGAGCGTAAAGAAGAAAAAGCGCAGAACGAAGTGGTCTACAAGATTCTCAACCGCGCCCTCTCCGTTAAGCCGGGACAGACGCGGAAAGACCTACTCAAAGTATTTACGACGGAGGGCGGTCTGTCTAATACGTTGTGGAGGACTTACGTGTATCGAACGTGTCCCAACGTCAAGGTGGATGTCGAATTTCGCGTTGTTGGCAGGCCGGAGCGCGACGCGGAGGGACGGCTAATCGCTGGCGAGGACGACAGCGATGTCATCACAAAAATTTCCAGGCCGTATCTCGCCTGGACTATCGCAGACTGACTTTGAGCGTTAAGCAAAGGACTATACCATGAAGCAAAACCGCGCTGTTCTCTTGCTATGCGCCGCGTTTTTTCTTTTTTCTGCTGGCGGAAACGCCCGCGCCGACGGGATCGCGTGGGCCGCTTCCTACGCGGACGCCGCCGAAGACGCAAAGAAGACCGACCGACCGATTTTGCTGCTGCTAACCACGGACTGGAGCGGATGGGGCAAAAAAATGGAGGCGGAAACGCTGACAGACGCCCGCATTGTCGCGCTTGCGGCAAAGTTTGCGGCGGTCCGAGCGGATGCGGAAAAGAACGGCGCGGGGCTGGCGAAAAAGTATGGGGCCGCCGCGTTTCCCGCGCTGCTCGTTCTGGACGCGGAGGGAAGGGCGCTTGCCAGAGTGACCGGCTATGAGGCGGCGGACGCCTTTGCCACGCATCTGACCGACGCCCTGCGAGCCTATAAAGAGACGCCCGCGCTGGAATCGGCGCTGCGTAAAAACCCGAAGGACGCGGACGCCGCCGCAAAACTCGCGGCTTACGCCGCCGCGCAGGGCGACGCGGAACGGACGGTGGAACTGCTGAAAATCGCGGAAGAGGGCCGCGCCAAAAACGCCGATCTGTCCGCTCTCTACAATGCGGTCGCGGACATTTATCAGGAGCGGCAGGACTATGATCGGGCGATTCCACTGTTTCAAAAGGCGCTCGCGCTCGGTAAAGACCCGAAAAATCTGGCCTACGCGCATATCAGCCTCGGCGTATGCTATTTGGAGCAGTCCAAAATGGCGGAAGCGCTGCCCGAATTTCGCGCCACTGCCGCCGTCCCAAACGCCCCCGCCGAACTGAAAAAACAGGCCCTCGAATTTTTGAAACGCTTCCATGCAGTAGACAGTAAGCAGTGAACAGTAGAATATGCCCGGTCTATCAACATTGTAACAACGCGCAAAACTTGCAAACTCTGACGGCCTTTTACTGTCTACCGTCTACTGTTTACCGTCTACTGCCTCGAAATCACGCCCCTTGACGCGGCGCAGCGTGAGAACGGCGTTCCTGTCCCAGCGCGGATCGGACGTTCCGCTGAAGAACCAGTCGGAACCGTTGTCAGCGAGGATCATACCGTATTTTTTGAGGCCGTCCAGAATCACGCGGGCGGGCGCGGGAAAGCCGGACGTGTCGAACGACGCTTTGAGCCGGACGCGCAGTCCCATCGGCGGCAGTTCGGCAGCATTGCTGCTGCTGGCGAAATGGCGGGCGGGCGGGAGATAGGCGCGGCGGGTGCGGCGGCAGGTGAAGCGCAGGGCGTGCGTCAAAACTTTACGCTCGAAAATCTCGTCATAGCGGCACAGGCCGGGAAAGATGGGCAGCCCCGCCGCATCCGCCGAAGTCCACCCCGCCGGACGCAGGGCGTTGGAGTTCAGATCGAAAATCGCGCCGGAGCCTGCCCGCCACCCCGCGCCGTCTTTATGCGCGTCGAAAAGTTCGTAGAGTTTCCATGCGTCCCGGTCAACGATCAAAATATGCCGGTCGCCCGTCGCGCTGGCGCCGCCTTCGATGGGAGCGTTTGGCGGAATGGGGTAGGGGCCGGGATCGCTTTCTGCCGCGTACTCGAATTTCACCGGAACTCTGGCCTGCGTTTTGCCTACCACTGCGTAAGGGATTCCGTAGACCGCTTCGTTGCCAAAGTCGGGATGCAGCGCTTTGTCCAACCCGATAGCCCGAATCAGGACGGCGGAATCTGGGGCGACGGGGCGGCGCGAGATGTCGGTGTTCCAGGCGTTGTCGGGCGGGAGGACCCGCTTGTCCGGCAGTTTGGGGCTGACCGACGCTTTTTGCCGCGCCGCTCTCGGTAAACGCGCTGGAAGGACTGCGTTGAAAAGCAGAGTCTTCGCGCCGTAGAGTCCGAAACCGCAGACCATGCCCGCGATGACCGTAAAAGCGCGGTTTTTTTTTCGTTGCCTCATTTTTTATTCCTTACTTCCTGCATTGCTCCGCTGGTTTCTCCGATAATCCTACTGCCGCCGCGTTCGGTCGCTGTTTGGCCTCTTTACGTTGCACGGCACAGCAGGGAAACGTATTTGATAAGTGACAGCGCCGTAATTTTTACGGCATTATACTGTATTATACGCCGTTTTCTGGCGCGGCGCGAGTCGCGGGCGGGCGGGGACTGCAACAGGGAGGTTGATTTTGAGTAGACTGGCGCTTGTAACGGGCGGAGCGGGCTTTATCGGAAGTCATCTGACAGCGCGGCTGCTGGCGGAAGGCTGGCAAGTCCGCGTTCTGGACAATTTCAATTCGGGCAAAGAGGCGAATCTCTGCGCCCTTCCCGGCGATCTGGACGTAATGCGCGGCGATATTCGCGATATGAACGCCTGCCGCGCCGCCTGCGCAGGGGTGGACAGCGTGTTCCATCTGGGGGCTTTAGCGTCGGTCATCGGTTCCATTTCCGATCCCGTTGGCTCGCACGAGGTCAATTTAGGCGGAACGCTGAATATGCTGACGGCGGCCCGCGACGCGGGCGCTCGGCGTTTTGTTTTTTCGTCCTCCGCCGCGATTTACGGCAACGCGGACGCCCTGCCGACCAACGAAAATCAGCCCTATTTGCCTCAGTCCCCTTACGCCACGCACAAAGCGTGCGGCGAATTTTACTGCAAGAATTTTTATGAATTGTACGGGCTGGAAACGGTTATACTGCGCTACTTCAATGTGTTCGGGCCGCGACAAAGTTTAAGTTCCGGTTACGCCGCCGTTGTTCCACTGTTTATCACGGCGGCGCTGGCGGGGCGCTCGCCCACCGTTTTTGGCGACGGCGAACAGACGCGAGATTTTGTGTACGTGGAGAATGTCGTCGCGGCGAATGTCCTTGCCGCCACGCAAAAAGACGTGGCGGGCGTGGCGTACAACGTCGCGGGCGGCGAAGCGCTGTCCCTGTTGCAGTTGATCGCGCATCTGGAGCGCATCGCAGGGCGTCCACTGAATCCCGTTTTTCAGCCGGAGCGGGCGGGCGAGATCAAACATTCCTACGCCGACATCGCCCGCGCCAATGTCCGATTGGGATTCGCGCCGCAAATCTCCGTCGCCGAAGGCCTGCGCCGCACCTACGAGGCCTACCGGCAGGAATAGAAAAAAAGAAATAGATAGGATGACGCGGATTTTCAGGATGGACAGGATTGGATTTTGAAAATCCTGAGAATCTTGTTAATCTTGTTTGAACTTCTTCTTTTCTTCGTGTCGTTTCGTGGATAAAAATCCTATCTTTATCTTGTAAAATCCTGTCCATCCTGTTTATTCCCTTTGTCTCATGGGTGATTTTTTGGATAAATTGAAATTCAAAATCCAGGGTTCAAAAGCGGCTGCCTCGCTGGTCTTGCTGGCCCTGCTGGGCGGTTCCGCCCTGCCGGGTCTGTGGAGCGCGTGGCGGACGGAACCCGGCCTCACCTTTGCGCCGCTGATCCCGCCGATTGCGGCCCTGCTGCTCTGGAACCGCCGCGACCGCCTGCGCCAATGGAACAGCGCGTATTTGCCGGGACTGCTTTTGCTGGCTTTTTCCGCCTTGCTGTTTGTGGCGGCGAGCTGGGCGGACGTGGAGCCGCTGAAGCCGTTTTCGCTGATTGGGATTTTTGCGGGCGTCCTGTGGTATCTCGGCGGGCCGACGGCGTTTCGCGCCGCGTCGGGCGCTCTGGGGCTGCTGCTGCTGACGATCCCCTGGCCGGAAACGCTGTCCGCGCAGTTGCAATTCCCGATGCAGCAGATTAGCAGCCGCTACGCCGCGCAATTCGCCGGAATGATCGGGCTGCCCGCGCAGCGCGAAGGCGTGATTCTGTCGCTTGTGCCGGACGGCGCAAGCGTGCCGGTCTACCGGATTGTGGTCTCGCAGCAATGCAGCGGCCTGACCTCGCTGACCGTGCTGCTGACTATCGGCTACCTGATTGCCTATCACACGCCCGTTCGGGTATGGCAGCGTTTTGTTCTGCTGGCGCTGACCGTGCCGCTGGCGCTGTTCGCCAACGCCGTCCGGCTTACGCTGGTCTTAGTGGCGGGGATGCTGCGGGGGGCGGCGCTGGCGCAGTGGGTGCATGACCATGAGCAGCCCGTCCTGATTTTGCTGTGCGGCATGGGCTTAATGGCGATTCGCGGGGCGATGCTGGCGTGGGCCGCGCCGGTCAAAAGCGAAGCGCAGAAAGGGAACGCAAATGGCGCGGTATCGTCTGCTGCTGGCTAACGCCTGCCTGCTGCTGGCCCTGCTCGGCGGCTACTGGGGGCGGAAAATCGAGGGGGCGACACTCCGGCGCGGCGACCTGTTCAGCCGCCTGAACCTGCCCTACCGCGACTGGCGGGCGACCGATTTTGCCGTGCCGCCGGAAGAGTTGCGCCTGCTGGAACCCGATGCGACGCTGGCCCGCCGCTACGTCTCCCCCACCGGTCAGACGATAGAAATTATGGTGATTGCGGGGCATCGCAAGCGCAGCATCCACCTGCCGGCCTACTGCATGGCGGGCGGCGGCTGGGACACGCTGGCGCAGCGGGACGTTTCGCTGCCCGTTCCCGGCGGCGCAGTCCCGGCGGCGCAGGCCCGCATGACGCGGGAAGGCTCTACCATGCTCGCGACCTATTTCTTCACCGACGGAACGCGCAGCACCCGCAGCCTGACGCAGTTTCAGGCGCAGCAGATCGCCGACCGCTTCCACGCCCGCCTGACTCCCGGAGCCTTAGTCCGCATTATCGCCCCGATAAGCAGCGTGTCCGATTCGCAGACCGCCGCAGAAAAAACGACGGCGGACTTCGCCGCCGCCGTTCTGCCCGCCATCCTGGATAGTCTGCGCCACGCCCGCCTCGAAATTAACTAAACGCTCGATTCAGGGAAAATCTTCATCCGCGAAACGACACAAAGGGACACGAAAAAGAATTTAGACAGGGTTGACAAGATTTTCAGGACTTACAGGAGAGGGATTGATCTTTCTTTTTCCTTGTTTCGTGTCCCTTCGTGATGATTCGTGGATGAAAACCTGTTTCCTCTTTCCTAAAGTGCTGGTGTAGGATCGTAATTGCCGGTTTCTTCTTCGACGCGGACGACGCCTTTGGGCTGGGACAGAGGCAGCAGGATACGGAAGACCGTGCCGTCCTCCGGCTTGCTTTCGATTTCCAGCGTCCCGCCGTGCAGGTCAACGTAGCGGCGCACCAGCGGCAGCCCGACCTCCCATCCTTCGAAGCCGCGCGCGGGCGAATTTTCAAGGCGTGGGAACGGATTCGCCATGTTCGCGATGGCCTCCGAGGGCAGATGCACAGCGGTATCCTCGGTTGTCAGCAGCAGGTTTTGCCCCATCTGCTCGGCCCGAAGCCGCACCGTGCCGCCTGCGGGCGTGGCCCGCAGCGAACTCGATAGCAGATGATAGACCATGTGCCGCAGGATATTCTCGTCCGCCTCAATCGGCCCCAGATTGTCCGCCAGTTCCAGTTCAAAAGTGACTTTCTTGCGCTGCGCCAGCGGCGTCAGGATTTTGTAAAGCTCCTGTAAATGCGTCCCGACGACCAGCCGGTGATACCGCAGGGTGAGTTTTCCGGCGCGAATATGCAGCAAGTCCAACAGATTATTGACAATCTCCAGCAGATTCCGCGCCGAATTTTCGATATGACCCATCGCCGTTTGCTGATCCGGGTTCAGGACGCCGTAGGTATCTTCCTGTAAGAGTTCCGCAAATCCCAGAATCGCCGTCAGCGGGGTGCGCAACTCGTGGGAGGCGTTGCCCAGGAAGCGGCTTGCCAGATGGTTTGCGACCAGCATCTCCTCCCGGTAAATGGCGAGTTCCTGCTCGGCGCGGGCGTCGCGCCGCCGCGCCGCGTCGGTCGTAATCATGCAGAACAGGCCGAAATGGTAGTCCCGCGTGTCCTGTTCCGCCCCGCGCCGTTGCAGCCCCGCCTGAATCTCCGCCGCCAGCAGTTCCAGCAGCGCCTGCAAATCGGCAGAACAGACGGGCAGTTCGCACCACGCATCGCCGCAGTTTTGCAGCGTGGCGAACCGGGAAAAAGCGCCGGAGGCGGGAACCGACGCCGCCGAGTCTTGCGCAGAGGGCGGCGCGGGCTCGGCATTTTTCTCGTCTGTGGTGTCCGCGTCTGCTGTCTCCGTTTTATCTTCCTGAAAGAAGGTAATCAGGCAGGCGAGCGTTTCGGACGCGCAATGCGCCGCCGCCCCTTTGCGGGTGAAAAGGGCCTTATCCAGATGCCACAGGCGCGTCTGCGCGGCGGCGAGCCACTGCGCCACAATCGCTGTCCGTTCGCCGCGCAGGGCGCGTGCCGTTTCTTTTTCCGTCCACATAAGGCTATTTTCCCGCCGCGCCGAGCGGCTTCATGCCGCCGCCGACATTCAGGGATTTTTGACAGGGAGCGCTTCGTTCCCCTTGCCCTGACTGCGGCAGCGGTCAGAACAATACCGCACACTTTCCCAATCCCGCGCCCATTTTTTGCGCCACGTAAACGGACGCCCGCAGGCCGCGCAGGTCTTTGTCGGCAGATTATTCGGGTTGCGTAGGGGCGCTGTCATCTCTTGTTCAATTTCTCTTTTGGTAACTATACCCGTCGGGCCTATCAAAGGCCCGTCTATGGGGCGTTCCGCCAACCGTCCTCACGGACGAAGACAGTAGACCTGAATCTCCCGTCCGAGAGGACGGTTAGCCGTAGGCTCCCCAGAGGGGCCTTTTATAGGCCCGACCCACAGGGTGAATAGTTATCTCTTTTTCAGTTTCAGCAGGACTGCCGCCGTGAGATCGTTTTCACAGTAAATCAAGACTGCGCTGTCAAATACGTGTGTTATATGCTTTTGTTTCGCAATTTGCGCAACCACAGCGCGAATTTGTTCCATCTGTTCGGCGCGAAAGACATCCATTCGGGCGGAAACGCCCTGCCGGAACCCGTCCGTGATATTGGGCAGCAGTTGATTGCGGAACATTTTTTCCTGCTCACCGAAATTCCGAAGGGCCTGCGAATCTGCCGCTGTCAGGTCTGTTTTGCTTTGCAGGGCCACATATTCGGCGCTGCGGCTGTCGGCGAGCGTCTGCAATTCTTTCATCCGCTTCTGCTCCGCCTCGGTCGGCGCGGCCTTGCCTATCAGCGTGATAAACTCCTGTAAATCGGCGGGGGCCAGCTGCGAAACGCCGGTGATAGTCTTGATGCGCTGCTGCGCGTCGCCGGTGACCTCGCCGACTTTGCGGTCGTAGGCCAGCGCCGCCCCGGAAGCGTTGTACAGGCGCGTCATGTCCACGACTGCCACGTTCGCCATGCCCGCCCCGCCGCCGCCATCCTTCGCCCCCTGTTTGGAAAAGGCGTCGCCGAGGGAATCGGGAATCGGGGGGACGGCCTGCGCCATGCGCCCCGCAAGAATTAGTCCGCATAGCGCGACTAATCTGATAATTTTTTGCTGCCTCAACCGCTTGCAGACCTTTCCGCTTTCGCCCCGACGATGCTCATCTTTCTTGATGTTCGCAAAAATAAGTAAACGCGCTGTCAGTTATTACGCCCCGTTTTACAATTCGTTCCCGTAATTATTTACCACCCCCGGCCCCTTCTTAATAAGGAGGAGAGAAAATGCGCTGCTCCCCCTCCTTGCGAAGAAGGGGGTTGGGGGTGGTGAATTGTTAATCGTCCCCGTCTTGAGGGGCTTTCTTACGCGCCGCGATCTGCGCGGCCTGCTGATAAATCTGCTCCTGCGCGGCGCGGTAGTCTGAGGCCGTGAGATGGCCCGCCTGTTCTGCTTTGTCGTGCAGGGCGTCCGCCGCCGCCGTGAGTCGGATCAGTTCGCCCAGTCGCAGGCTGTCCCGGTCGGGCGCGGCAGTGTCCAGTTTTGCCGCAAGCGTCCACACGCGCCGACCCTCCGGCGACTCTTTGTAGGCAATCGTTCGGGTGAACGCGAGTTTGTCTGCCGTGATTCCGTTGTAGTTGCTCTGGAACAGGTCGCGTAGGTCGGTGGCGAAAAGGTCGCCGTAGTTGTTGGGCGGCAGGCCAAGCAGCAATTCCTCCGTTTTTACGACGGAAGCGGAAACGTAGTGCCGCTTGCCGACATAGCCCGGTTTCGCGAACGGGCTGACGACCACCAGGGGAGTCCGGTGCGGGTGGATATGGTCAAGCGAGGACTGCGCGTCGTCCCACGTCACGAAAATTGCGCTGCCGGTGTCGGTCTTGGCATCGTAATAGACGGGGCTGCGCATCAAATGTTCGATTACCATGCCCAGCGCCACGTCCCCGTCGGCAATCTGCTGCAACGGCGAGGTCAAATCGGCGGCGTTCGGGGCCTGCGCTCTGCCGGTATGGTCGTTCGGCTGATAGATGACGACGAACTGTGGCAGGGTATTGGATTTCACCATGCGGTCAAAATCTTTGATAAACTCTTTGGCTCGCCGCTGATCGGAGATATTGAAATTGTAGCCCGGATAGTTGCGGTCAAGACGCGGTTCTCCGTTTTTGTTGTTTGTTCCCAAGATGGCGAGGGCGGGCAGGGCCATGAAATACGACTGCCCCAGGCCCCGCGTTTCGGATTCCACATCGCCGACATTGACAAGCGGGTCGGAGATTTTTTTCGTGTCCGCGTCCACCGTCGGGTAGCCAAGTCTGCCGCTTGCCGGGTCGCTGCGAGTGGTCGGGACGCTGGTTCCCGTGTCCGTGCCTTCAATGCGGATCAGATCGCCGTAATCCTTGAACGAGACGCCGTGCCGCGCCGCGTTGTTAAATAAATAACCGTTCGCCGGATAGTCTTCCGGCTCCATATTTTTGTTGACGAGCAGTCCGCGCCCCTCTTTGATGAGCAGGGTCTTTTCTGTGTAGTCGGTCGCCGTGCCGGACTCGCAGAACTGATGGCCCGCGTCGCTCTCCTCCGCGTCGGAGTAGTAGTTGACTGCCGTTGCGAAAGCGGACGCGATGCGCTGCGTATTCTGTGAGACTCCCGTATACTGGCTATTCGGCTTGATTTTTCCCGCCGCGTCGTTAAAGACCGTCGAGGCATACGCCCCGAAGTGATTACCGAGATTTCCGAGCATCGAGTCGAACGTTTTGTTCTCGTGCAGGATGAAGAAAACGCGCTTGATCTTCGCCGAGGGTTTTCCGCCAATCGGGATGGGGCCATAAGCCTCCTCCTTGTGCTGCGCGAAATTGTTATTGAGGACGGCGGAATTTTCCAGCGTCAGGGCGGCGAGGTCTATTTTCTGGACGCTGCCAAATATAAAATTGCTGTCCGCGAAGGAGACAAGGCCGGTCGGCCGGTGCGTCTGTGTGACATCCGTATCGGGGTTTACGTCCTCGCCGACGCCTTTGGCATTGACGACATACAGCGTCTTTCCGTCCGGCGCGATGGTCAAAGCGGCGGGATACCAACCCGTCGGGATACGGCCCAGCAGTTTCGGTCGCAGCGGGTCAGTGACATCGAGGACGGCAACGGAATTGATCCCCGCTTCCGCCACATAAAGCCGGGTGTTGTCAGGGGAGACAGCGAGGGCGTTGGGGTACGCGCCCTTGATTGTCAGACCGTCCTTCAGCGTGATTTTCAGCGGCGCAAGATCGAAATCGGGCAGGCGTTTTTCGGTGTCCAGTTGTATCAGACCGAGGCTGTCATCGTTGGACTTCGCGACGTACAGGACTTCCAGACCGCCCCGGCGGACAATCGCCATTGCGGACGGGTGCGTATCGCCGACCTGCCGCAGCGTGTCGAGCGGCTTTCCCAGAGAGATCGCGTTCACAGCGGGCTTCGGTTTCGCCTGATGCAGCAGCAGCGGTTCGGGCCTTTGCTTCTGCGTTCTCAAAATGGAAACGGAGGAGGTTCGGGGATACGCGCCCTTGTCGTCGGTCTTCGGGACGTAAAATCCGTCCGGCTGATTATCGGGCGCGGGCAGCGCGGAGGTCAGCGGCCCCTCCGCCCTGTAGAACGCCGAGCGGAAGCGGTACTCCGTGACGCCCCAGTTCGATACCAGCACTTTGCCGCCGTCCGCCGAGACCGCCACGCCGTAAGGAAAAAACCCTGCGGAAAACTGCCGCAAAACTGTTTTCGCCGCCGTGTCAATCAGGGCGACGCTATTGTCGCCGTTGCAGGCCACATAGAGGAATTTTCCGTCCGGGCTAAGGGCAGAGCCTGCCGGGAAAGTGATGGCGTCTCCTCCCGGATTGTTCTTTTTCGGATCGGGCCGAACGAACCCGGAGGGCGTGGACGGGGCGGCGAGGGCCGCGCCTTTTTCCGCCGCCGTAAATTCCGTCGTCGGTCGGTAGTGCGAGACGTAGCCCTGATTCGAGGGCGTCATCGGCGTCAGGGCAATCGCGCCGCCCGCTTTGATAATCCCCTGCGCGTCAAGGGCGTACAGCAAAATTTTGTTCGCCGCGCCGCCGGACGCCCACAGCGTGTAGCCGCCGTCCGCGTTCGAGGTGACTTGCAGGCCGATAAAAACCGGCGAGTCCGAGATGCGGGAGACGATTTTCAGCGTCTGCGCGTCCAAGACGGTGATCCCGTAGCCGCCCGCAATATGGGCCTCCAGAACAGAGTGGAGCAGGGCGTCGCGTTCGTCGTCGTCACTGGTAATCAGGAATTTGCCGTCGGGGGTCAGCGCCGCCCCCAGCGGATTCATACCGACCTGAACGCTGATTCCGGCGGGCTTCACGATGCGCCCGTTCGGCAGGACGCCCGCGTAATACGCCCTAAATTTGTTCGGCCCCGCAAAGAGTTCCGCGCCCGAATACGCGCCCGGTTCCGAAGTCCCGAAGACGGGGGCCGTCACCAGCCCCCAGTTTTCCGCCGTAATCTGCGCGTTTGCCGCGCCCGCCGCCCCGCACAGGGCCGCAATCAGCGCCGCGTTCGCCGTCCGTCCCAACCGTTTTTTTCTGCCTGTCATGCCGCTGCCGTTCCTCCCTGAGATAATTGCGCCGTCCTCAGTTTACCCGGATTCGCTGGTCTTTCAGGACGTACCACGCCCGCAAAAAATTTACGTTACGGACGGGTAAAAAATAATTTTAAAAAAAGTCTCAAAAACAAGCGAGTTGGCACAAATCTTGCAATAGGAGAAAGTGGTAGATTATTATCGTGTCATCCGCGCCGGTTGGCGACCGTTACAACCCGTTTTTCGGTCTTGCGCCTTCCCGCCTTTTCGGGTGACTTCTCTCTGGTTGGTTTTCAGGAAGACTGTCAATGTACTGTCACTTTACCCCCCCCTCATGCAAGGTAGATTTTACCGCCGCTGGGGAACGCTCGCCTTTTTGCTGGGGACGCTGATGCTGCGCCCCGCGCTCGCCAACGCCGATGGCTACCTTTTTACTGGCCCGGTCTACCTCGAAGGGATGCAAACCGGTCAGTCCTTGATTACGACGCAGCCCTTCACCGTCGAAATCAGCGGCGGCCCCCCTGCCAACAGTTCCACTGTCGGCAGCGGAAACGTCATTACGCAATCGTTCGTTCTCAAGAAATGCGGCAATTCCTTTCCTTACATCTCCGTTCCGGCAGGCGTCTACACGGTCCGGGTCAAAGGCCCGCTGTGGCTGGAGGAGGCGATCAACAACGTTAAAGTCCTTGATGGCGCCTCCACCAACGCGGGTTCCCTCACGCTGCCTGCCGGTGACGCCAACAATGATAACAGCGTGGACTCCTCCGACTTCAACATTCTCATCGGCGCGTACAATTCCAGCCTTGATACTCCCGGCTCCGGCTACGATACCCGCGCCGACTTCAATCAAGACCGCAGCGTGGACTCTTCCGATTTCACCCTGCTAATCGGCGAGTTCAACAACGTTGGCGCTCCCTATCAGGTGGTGATAGACACGCCGACGCAGGACGGCATGGGCAAAGTCACGCTGACGTGGCATCTGATAGACGCTTCCGGGCAGCCGATGGCCCCGCCGACCGGGACGACGTTTTCGGTCTTTCACCCCGCCGGACATGACTACGCCGGTTCCAGCAGGAACGCTATCAGGGTTTCCGGTATGACTTACACCGACGGGCTTCCCAACCTCGGCCCTAACTACTATCAGGTACTCGCCAACCTTCCGGGCGGCTACGCGGTATCACGCGAGGTCATGTTCCTGCCAAGCAATCCGCTGATCGAAAATCGGGGCAGCGGCGTCTATCGCATCACCGGCTTCAAGCCCGACTATTCCGGCCTCACCTATCAGGCGAAAGTGACCAACGGACTGCTCAACAGCTACAAAGTGAACAATCGCGAACTGTTCCACACCAACCCCGCCACCGGCGCGACCATTCCGATTCAGTTTGCGGCGGCAGGAAGTTTTCGCAATCTGACCGGTGGAAACGTGGTACACGGGACGGTTACGACGACAGGAACGCTTCAATACAGCGTCAGCGATAGCGGCGGTTTGAATACCAATCTTACCTACACGCCGACACCCACGAATCTGCAAATGACCCTGAACGTGAATAAGCCGTTGTCTTTTTGCCTGCTTCTTGGCAGCGAACACGATGCGACAGCGCAGGAGGCGGTCAGTTCGGTGCAAAATCTCATCGCGCCGGGACAGGGATTTGCGCGGCTTCCGGGAAGCGGTCTTGTCTACTCTTTGCCGCGATTGCCGTTCATCGAAGACAGTAAAGACTACGACCCGATTGCTCAGGTATCTCAAACCAGCCATATCACATCGCTTCGGACGATGCGTTACTACCTGGGAGGCACCTCGGCGATTGATAGCGCGGTAGATTTTACGTACATCCTCAACGACGGGGGGAACCCAAAGGATGATGGTATGATCTTGCCACATCTTACCGGCAATGCGTCAACAGGATACGCCAGTGATTACTCCTGCTGGGGACGCGATTTCGGATCGGGGTACATTCAGTTTACCTTGACGCCCTCTGCGTTTTCTGCGCCTACAAAGAGTGATTATCCGCTGCCACTGCGCGTCAACCCTACCCCGTCTTTCCACCTCGTGTTGCCTGGATATTCCTACTATTCGCATCAGTTCCTTGTCAACGGGTTAGGAATGTACAAGAACGACATAAACAATCAACTCAGTCTTCAACTGCAAATCAAGCCGGGACAAAACGCGCAGGGTTACCACTTCACGTACTACTTCACCGACTTCTGGGGGCGTACTGTGGGGAACAAAACTTATACGAGGGACTTGCCTGCCACGTACAACAATTATCCGGGCGGCAATTCTCCCGCGCTCTACCAGTACCTTCCGCTGCAAATTCCGCTCCCGGTGGATAGCGGCAACCAACCGCTGACCGGTTATTTCCGTCTTGTCGGCAGTTTGACGCCGGTCGGCAATCAAGACCCGACTCTGATTAAAAATCAGGCGTTTCTGGATTTTGGCGTATACAACGCGCTGGGAAAAGCGCCTTACATCCATGATGTGAGCGATATGCCCGCGAATTCGCCCAATCTGCTGAACCTAACGGGCGAATATGTGCTGAGCCAGTCCGATCCCGGCATCCCGTATATTCTGGGCATTCGTTCGCTGCGCGTAGAAAACAAGGCGACGACCACAAAGTACAGCAATGGCGCAAGCCCTAGTTCGCCGCCGCCCTTCACCAATACTTTCATCGGGAACAATACCCCGAATACGAACGCCATATACGCTCTGTCAATGTTTTCGAAGCCAATGGGTCTGCCGTTGGACGACCGGCAGGATGACATCGTGCTGTTTGGCTCTATCGCGCCCAAAATTCCTTACGGAGCGCCATACAACAACTTCGACTTCGAATACAATGCGCTCGATATGGTGGCCTCGCTGACTCTGTACGATACAAACGCGGCCGGCAGTACCCTGTTCGACACACAGCCCAACGGGGCGCAGACGGCGCGGGCATCAAACCCCATCAAATACTGGTCGCTTTATAACGAACCGGACGCAGAACACGGGATTTTCTATAAGAATCAAATACTTGGTTTCGCCAACCCAACTGATTCGACGATGATGCACGGACGGCAGGGTATTTTGGAGGCCTATTCCAAAGCGATGAGCAGCCCTTCGACTACTCCGGCGCAGTACACTGCCGCCCCGCACAACGTCCCGGTCCTGATCGGGCCGAACCTTGTCACAGTAGGGACGAGCAGTTTGGACGTGGACGGCAACGGAAAAATTATTTTTAATGGTCCGCTGTCATGGTGGGACGCATTCTTCGCCGATGGCGGCGGGCAGACCATTGATGCGGTAGGGACCCACACCTACACAGGCAATGATCGCTCATGGGAGGAGCATGGCATTGCGGAGAACCTTCACGCCCTGCGCCTGAAAATGGATCAGACCACTATCGGAAATGGGGGACTGGTCTACAAATACCCGGACGCGGCGGGCAAGGACATCTGGCTTACCGAACACGGCTGGAGTTGGAACTGGAGCGCCGATATGCCCCGTTTACAGGCGGACTATATCGTGCGGCAGTACGCGCTGGCGGCGCAGCAGAGCATCCGGCACGAGCATAACGCCTATTACTTTGCCGCTAACATCAACTACTACAACTTCTATCTGTGGGACGGCGATCTTTATGCCAACAGTCAGTTTCATGGCGCTCCGCTGCGGGGCGGCATGGCGATGCGCGTCTTAAATGAGAAGACCGCTGGAATGTCTTTTGATTCGCATCTGGCGCTCAACACAGGTAAGTACGTTCATGCGGTTCCCTACACCGACGGGACGAACGAAACGATCATCGTGTGGGGCAACGATTTCACCGATCCGCAACTGCTGCCGGACGGTCACCAAATCTACCCTGTGGTGTCCGCAACGCAGCCGGAGCAGACGGTGACCCTGCCGCTGAAATCCAATGATTCGGCGCTGGTGTTCGATGACATTATGGGCAACCCGATTACGGTTGTTTCCAACGATAACCACGATGGGACTTTTACCTATCTCGTCCCGGCGACGGGTTCGCCGGTGTACGTCCTGAGTCTCAACGGCAATACCTTCAGCATCGCAGACGGCGGCTGGCCCGCGCTGACAAACCGAACGAACTACGCCTTGCCTGAGAATGGTGGATCGGCAACGGTTTCCACCTCTGCGACGAGCGGCAAAGAGTTGTTCACCGATCATGCCGGAGCGCATTACCTCGGAGGTGACGCGGCGGCGCTGAACGATAAATCCTGGCAGTATGATGATCTTTCTGGTTCCTTACCCTTCGATGATAATAATCGCCCTACGCCTCACCTCAGCGATTACTCATTGCAGTCGGACTTCTCGACGCTAAAAAGCGCCTGGATTGGCGGAGCGGATTACACGCAGGTCGGACAGCAGAGCTTCACGCCGGACTCGGCAGCCATTACGTTCGCCAGCCCAAAAACGATTGACACGATTGTGGCGGTCGCCCCCTCCAGCAACAATTCGGGGGGCGGGCTTCCCGGCGTTCGGGACTACAATCTGCAAATTACCACCGATGGGACCAACTGGCAAACGATGAAATCGGTGGCGGGCAATACGTCGGAATGGGTGCTTTACGCCAATTTTCCGGCAGTCGCCAACGTTAAGGGGGTGCGCATCCAGATCATCAAAGTCAACAACGGACGGTGGTTCGATGATTACAATTCGTATCTGGCGTATCAGAATGGCGTTCTGAAACCTTACTACGGCAGCGCTCTCCATGCGACGCTGTACGAACTGGAAGCCTACGGGCCATAAGATCAATCCATGAGGCTGCTGCTTTTCTTCGAAGAGCGGCGGCCTCTCGTTTCATAAGAAAGAAAGTTCATGCAGACAAGATTATGCTTCGGTCGTATTTTCCCTTGCCTGACAATGCTATTTGCGCTGGGTTTACCATCAGCAGCAAACGCGCAGTACGCTTACGATATTTCACCGATTGCAGGCACCCCGCTAGGGTTGAACAATCTAGGGCAGGTTGTGGGCTATTATTACCCTGTCAATGCCAGCCGAAACCGTCCTTTCGAATACAGCAATGGACAAATGCAGGATTTATTTCCAAATGACCCAAATGGCGGGAGCGCCAACGCCATTAACGATAAGGGACAGATTGCGGGCGGCAATGGCAGCGGCCCCTTTGTCTACAATTCCGCAACCGGCGTTCTTACCAGTCTGAAACTAACCGATAGAGATTTGGCCAACGCCATCAATCAGAACGGAGATGTGGCAGGAACCTATGCTCAGGGAGGATTTGGTGGCCCGACCCACACTTACATCTATTCCAGCAGCATGGGACAGTTTCGTGACATCGGTGGCTTCGCAAATACTTTCATAACAGGTAGCGGGATCAATAATGTTGGACAGGTGACAGGCAACACAGTGTTCCCAAATCAAAACTATGTAAGCGCGTATCTTTACAGCAATGGAATTACGCAAGATTTAGGATCGGTTCTGGGCTATATTGGTTCCAACAGTGCTGGCATCAACGACAGCGGGGAAGTCGTCGGTTATGCGGCTAAGGACATCAGCACGCCTACCCACGCTTTTCTATACAGGCAGGGCAAAATGAACGACCTGGGCCTGCTAATTGATCCGCGAACCAACAGTTTCGCCTCCGGCATCAACAACGCGGGTGACGTGGTGGGCAGCGCAGGCGCAGGCGGCTTTCTGTACCACAACGGAACGGCACAGTATCTCAACGATTTGATTGATCCCGCGCTGGGCTGGAACATTCGCGCCGCGACTGCAATCAATGACCGGGGGCAGATTATCGGAAGCGGCAATTTCGGCGGCTTTATCTTGACGCCCCGCGCAACAGCCGTTCCCGCGCCCGGTTCCGCGCTGACGTTTGGGGTGGGAACGGCGGTCTTGCTGCTTGCCGCCCGCCGCCGCAAACGCAGTAACAGCAGCCCATTGCGGGCGATGGTCTATGAACTGGAAGCCTACGGCCCGTAGGGGCAGTAGTCAAAACGAAATCAGACTCGCTTTCGACAAGAAGCGCGTCTGATTTTTTTTCGCGAAGAAAGACAAATCATGCAAACAAAATATAACGGCCTGCTGCCGGTCGTCCTGCTCTTGCTGGCATGGCCCGCCGCCGCCCGCGCCCAGTACGCTTACGATATTGTGCCGCTTGGAAATTACAGCCCTGCGGCAATCAACAATCGGGGACAGGTTGTTGGTGAATACTACTCCGCGCAAACCCGGCAATACCGCGCCTTCGAGTACAGTAACGGACAAGCTAGCGATCTATTTCCAAACGCTAACTATCCTACCGGGGCCAGCGGGATCAATGATGCGGAACTCATCGTAGGGACTTCTCAGCCCGCCACCGGTCACCCTACGCAGGCTTTCGTCTATAATTCCAGCACCAGCGCCGTGCAGAATATCGGGACAGGACTGAGCAGTTTAGCCTACGCCATCAACCAAAGCGGCGTGGTCGTGGGCAAATCGCAGGCGGATATTTCTAGCCCGGATCACGCCTTTCGCTACGACACCGCCACCGGGACGCTGCATGACATCGGGCAGGACTTCGGCTTTAATAATAACTCCACCGCGTCTGCCATCAACAATAAAGGGCAGATCGCGGGTAGTTTCAATTCCGCCCAAAATCATGGAAACGCCTTTGTGTACAGCAATGGGGTGGTGCAGGACATCGGTGGCATACCCGGCGCAGTCGGCAACCAAGTGACGGGCATCAATGACAGCGGCGATGTGATTGGCTACGGACTGATCCCAAACAACGGCGTTCACGGGTTTTTGTACCGCAACGGCGTTTTGCAGGACATCAGTGTCCTGACCCCTGACAGCCGCGAACTTTTCCCCGATGGCATCAATAACGCGGGCGACATCGTGGGGCAGGCCGACAGGGGCGCGTTTCTGTATCATAATGGCGCGGTGCAAGACCTGAACAGTCTGATTGATCCCTCGCTGGGTTGGAAACTCAATGGAGCGGTCGCCATCAGCGACCGGGGGCAGATTATCGGGTCGGGCAACCTCGGCGGTTTCATCCTGACGCCCCGCGCAACAGCCGTCCCCGCGCCCGGTTCGGCGCTGACGTTTGGGGTGGGAACGGCGGTCTTGCTGCTTGCCGCCCGCCGCCGCAAACGCCCATCCCGGTAGCCTCCGGTTCGCGGCAGTCCGGCGCAGCCCTGCGAAGTTGTGGTACACTCTATGTAACGATGGACTTTACCGGCTATTTGCAGGACTTGAAACGCGCCCCCTTTTATAAGGGGCAGATCGCGCATATCGAAAACGTTCCGGGACGGACTGCCGCGTTCGGGGAGTTGGCGCGTCCGCTTGCGCCCGAACTTGCGGCGCGGCTTGCGGCCCTCGGACTCTCGCGCCTCTACACGCATCAGGCGGAGGCGGTCAACGCGGCGCGGGACGGACAGCACGTCACCATTGTCACGGCGACCGCCAGCGGCAAAACGCTGTGCTACAACCTGCCGGTACTCGACGCCATGCTTGCCGATTCCAAAGCGCGGGCGTTCTATCTCTTTCCGACCAAAGCCCTCGCGCAAGACCAACTCGGCAAACTGGACGATTTCGGGCTGTTCCCCGCCGTCCGCCACGCCACCTATGACGGCGACACGCCCCCGACAGACCGCAAGTTCATCAAGCGCGGGGCGCACCTCGTGCTGACGAATCCCGATATGCTGCACGTCGGGATTTTGCCATACCACACGACGTGGAGCGGCTTCCTGGCCAACCTGCGTTATATTGTGCTGGACGAAATGCACACCTATCGCGGCGTCTTCGGGGCGCACGTCGCGCACATTCTGCGCCGCCTGATCCGCCTCTGCAACCACTACGGCGCTAACCCGCAATTTCTGTGCTGTTCCGCCACCATCGCCAACCCGGCAGAACTCATGCAAAAACTCACTGGCAGCCGCGCCACAACCGTCGTTGACCGCAACGGAGCGCCCTCCGGCCCCCGAACGTTCGTTTTCTGGAACCCGCCCCTGGTGGACGCCGAACTCGGAATCCGCCGCAGCGCCAACATGGAAGCGACTTCGCTTTTCACCGATCTCGTCGGGCAGGGCATCCGCAATATCACCTTCGCAAAGGCCCGCAAGTCCGCCGAACTCATTCTCCGCTACGCCCGCAGCGAGTTTGACGGCAAGGCCCCTCATCTCTCCGCCCGCGTCATGGCTTACCGCAGCGGCTACACGAAGCAGGAGCGCCGCAATATCGAACAGGGACTCTTTCAGGGCGATCTCATCGGCGTCACCGCCACCAACGCCCTCGAACTCGGCGTAGATGTCGGCGGACTCGACGCAACGGTGATGACCGGCTATCCCGGAACCGTCGCCTCCACGTGGCAGCAGGCGGGCCGAGCGGGGCGCGGCGGCGAAGAAAGCCTGTCCGTCCTTGTCGCCCACGACAACCCGCTCGATCAGTTCCTCATGCGCCACCCCGATTACTTTTTTGGACGCCCCCACGAACGCGCCATCGTTGACCCCGACAACCGCCGGATTCTGGCGCAGCATCTGCTCTGCGCCGTCTACGAACGCGCCCTCGCGCCCGAAGATTTGCCGCGCTTCGGACAGAACGCCCGCGCCGCCCTCCAGACCCTCACCGAAGAAAACAAAGTCCTGTGGCGCAACGGCAAATGGCATTTCGCAGGCGGCGCTTACCCCGCCGCCGCCGTCAATATCCGCTCCGCTTCCGACGGAACGTACCGCATCGCCAATGAAGAAAACGGCGGCAGAATGGTCGGGACGATGGAGAGCGCGTTGGCCTTCAAGACCCTCCACGAGGGCGCGATCTATCTCCACCTCGGCGAAACGTACAAAGTCGAAACGCTCGATATTGGAGCGAAGACCGCCAACGTCCGCCCGATTGAGGCGAATTATTACACCGAAGCGCGGGAAAATTCACACATTCTGATACTGGAAACGAAAAAATCGAAGCCAATGGCGCAATCCACCGCCTGCTACGGCGAGGTCGTCGTCACTAACCGCGTCACCGGCTACATGAGGAAAAAACTTTTCAGCGACGAGGTTCTGGAGCGCATCGAACTGGATTTGCCGGAACAGACTTTCGAGACCGAATCGTTCTGGTTCACTGTGCCTGACCGCCTCGTCGTCACGCTGCTGAATGACGGATTCGATCTCGGCGGCAGCATCCACGCCATCGAACACGCCGCTATTGGGATGCTGCCCCTCCTCTCCACCTGCGACCGCTGGGACGTGGGCGGCGTCTCCCACCCCGAACACCCCGATACCGCCCTGCCGACGATTTTTGTCTACGACGCCTATCCCGGCGGCGTAGGGATCGCGGAAGCGACTTATGACACCCTCGCCGAACTCCTCGCCGCAGCGCAGGCCATCATCGCCGACTGCCCCTGCGCGGACGGCTGCCCCTCCTGCGTCCAGTCCCCCAAATGCGGCAACAATAACCAGCCCCTCGACAAACGCGGGGCCTTGCGCCTCCTCAATCTCCTGTTGAATCCAACCGCGCAAATGGCGGATTACGGACTCGCCGCGAGCTCCTGACCGTTCGCTTTGAGAAAGATGTAAACAAGGACGGTCAAGCGGTAAAATTTGATTCACGTCAAAACGGGGTGAAAACCCACCGGCATAGCCCAAAATCCCGCTGTTTCGGGTATAACCGGAACATGACGACGCTCTCGGTCTGTATAGTAAACTGGAATACGCGGGACTTGCTGCTGGCGGCGCTGCGAAGCATCGTCGAAAATCCGCCGGACTTCGCCTTCGAGGTCATCGTCGTGGATAACGCTTCGGTGGACGGCAGCGCGGCGGCGGTAGCGGAAAATTTCCCGGAGGTCGTCCTGATCGCCAACCCGGACAATGCGGGCTATGCGCGGGGCAACAATCTGGCGCTGGAGCGGGCGAACGGAGCATACAAATTGCTGTTGAACCCGGATGTGCTTATTCCGCCGGGAACGCTGGCTGCCGCCGTCGCGTTCATGGAGGCCCACGCCGACGCGGGCGCGTTGGGCGTTCGGCAAGTCTATCCCGACGGACGCTTGCAGCCCTCCGTTCGGGGCTTCCCGACGCCGCTTGCCGTGCTATGGGAATTGTTGGGACTAAGCCGCCTGTTCCCGAAAAGCGAATTTTTCGGGGCGTACCGCATGACGTGGTTTGACTACGCGCAGGCGAGGGAAGTGGATCAGCCGATGGGAACGTTTCTGCTGATTCGCGCCCGCGTTCTGGAAGAAGTCGGGCTGCTGGACGAGGCGTTCCCGATTTTTTTTAATGAAGTGGACTGGTGCCTGCGGTGCAAACGGGCGGGCTGGAAAATCTATTTCACGCCGGACGCGCAGATTACCCATTACGGCGGGGCAAGCACGGCGCAGGTCGGGGCGGCGATGGCGTGGGAATCGCGGGCAGGGTTGCTGAATTTTTACAAAAAGCATTATGGCGCGTTATGGCATTGGCCTTTGCGCCTGCTGATTGCGGGCGCGTCGGGCCTCCACGCTTATTTGACGGCGCGGAAACGCCGCGCAGGTCACTTCGGTCAAAAGTAAAAAGAGAAGGTCGTATGATTACTCGCGTTCGCGTGAAAAACTTTAAGAGCCTCGCCGATGTGGACGTGACGCTCGGCCCGTTGACCGTTCTGGTTGGTCGCAACGGCGCGGGCAAAAGCGCGTTTCTGGATTGCCTGCGTTTCCTCAAAGACGGAGTTCGAGACTTGAATAGGGCCATTTCCAGTCGGGGAGGCTTTAATCATGCCTGCAAACGATCCGCGCTTAAATCGCAAGGATTTGAAATCCGCATCAATGCCGAAGATACAGGCGCTTCCTACGAATACTTCGTTCGAATTGCTCGCGATGCTATGCGGGACTGGTTTGTGGCAGAGGAAAAGGCGGTTACAAAAAAACACGCTACACAGGAAGAAATTTGGTTTCAGCGAAACGATATGGCCGCGGAGATGCATCCATCGAATACCATACCGGCCTACGAAAAAGGATTTTTCCCTGCGCCAGAACCACAAACATTATTTTTGACTTTCATGCTTGCTGTTCCTGCCTTCATGGGTCTCTACGGAAAATTGAATGAAATTTTTTTCTGCAATGTCGCTCCCGACGAGTTAAGGCGTCCACAGACAGCCCAACCCTATCTAGTAATGAACGAACGCGGGACCAACTTTGCCTCTGCCCTGGAGGCGATAAAGCGCAACGAGCAAACTTTTCGTTCTCTACTGGTTGACTTGCAGCATTTGATACCCGGCATTACCGATATTGATGTTAAAATGTTAGAATCGGATGAATTGCTCACCAGACTAAAACATACTCAGGAAAATACTGAAGAAGCATGGTTCAACCTATCTCAAGAATCAGACGGTACGATTCGCGCTTTAGCTTTGCTTACTTCCATTTGTTCCGTGCCCGAATCCTGCCTTCTGGCAATCGAAGAACCGGAACTGGCGCTTTATCCTGACGCATTGGGACTTATCAGCGATATTTTGCGCGGGGCGGCGTTGAAAAATCAAGTCCTGTTTACGACGCAAAGCCCTGACTTGATTGCGCATTTTGGCGCGAACGAATTGCTCATCGTGGAAAATGAGAACGGCGCAACGCATATTGGGCCGCTTACGGAACATCAGCGGCAAATTATCAATGAACAAATTTTCGGCGCGGGTGATCTTTTGCGCATCGAAGGTCTGCATACTGCGCCTGTGGTGATTGCGCCGGATTTGCCCCATGCCTAAAATCGTTCCCATCGTTGAAGGCGGTGGCGAGGTCGCTGCGCTGCCAAAATTGCTTCACAGATTATTGTATGAAAGGCAGCGTTACGATATCCAGATAGCCAAGCCAATCAATGCAAAGGGGTGCGGGAACTTGAAAAAACCGGACGGTCTGGAAAAATTTCTTCTCGCCGCTGCCCTTGAACCCGATTGTTCTGCGATCCTGATTTTGATGGACGCAGACAAAGACTGCCCGAAAACATTAGCGGAGGGATTTACGAAGCGTATTCGAAGCGCAGGAATAATTTTTCCAACGGCAATCGTTGTTGCGAAATGCGAATATGAGGTGTGGTTTCTTGCCAGTCTGAACACGATGACAGATAAATCCCTGCCAGATGGCGTTATACTGCCTGCGGGTCTGGAATTTTCGGGCGATGTGGAAGCGAAGCCAGGAGTCAAAGAGTGGCTAACCAGCCATCTGCCCGGAAGCCGGACGTACAAAGAAAACGAGGATCAGGCCCCGATGACGAAATGGATTGATATTGCGTTGGCGAAGCAAAACTCCCGGTCTTTTCGGCGGTTGTGCCATGCGGTCGAGGAGATGCTTGCGGCGATAGACAGCGGCGAAGCGGTCGTGACGCCTGCGGCAACGTAAAAGGAAGCAGGATTATTTACAGGGTGACAGTATGCAGACGCGGGCTGACGAAGAACGAAGGCGGCGCAGCGTAAAGGAAAGACAGGAGAAAAACCATGACGATTCTGGAACGGCTTTTAGGATACGACGCCTGGACGACGCGGCAGCTGCTTTTGCGCTGCCGGGAACTCTCCGACGAACAGATGAACCGTGTGTTCGACCTGAGCGACAAAGACCTCCGCGAGACGTTTCACCATATCGTTGCGGTCATGGAAAGCCACACCGATTTTCTGCTGGCGCGGACGGTCTCTGAACCCTACCGGAACAAAAAAACGATTGAGGCGCTGCTTTCGCGGCTGACGCTGGTCGTGAAAGATTTTGCCGATTTCGCGCTGCGAACGGAGCGGGAAGGCCGCGAAGACGAAATTATCACGAATCCGCGCAACGGCAACAAGCGGACGACCGGCAGCGTCATCGCCCACATCCTCACGCACGGCGAGCGCCACCGGGCGCAGGCCCTTTACATTATGGAGCGGCTTGGCCTTCAGAACGTGATTGAAGGCGACGCGATGGGCTGGGAATCGGTGGCGCGGGGCTGGGGCTGGGAAGACGGCGGCAGCTACGGAGAGATGACGGCGGGATAATCTCCCACGCACAAGCGCGTCTTGTCATGGGACGATCAAAGGAACGATTGAAGGGGCGGTCTTGGATTTATCGGTCATCATTCTCAACTGGAATGCGCGGAACTACCTTGAAAAAAGTCTGGAGTCGCTGGTCTGCGCGGCGCATGACCTGAATTTCGAGGTCATTGTCGTGGATAATGACAGCGAGGACGAGAGCGTAGCGCTGGTTCAGGAAAAATTCCCGACCGTCGCCGTAATCGCCAACCGGGAAAACCGGGGCTTCGGGGCGGGCAATAACCTTGCTTTGCCGCAGGCAAAGGGGCGGTATACTCTGTTCCTGAACCCGGATACCGTCGTGACAGCGGGCGCATTGGCGGGCATGGTGGCTTTTGCGGACGCGCACCCCGACATTGGGATTCTGGGGCCAAAACTGCGGAATGGCGACGGTTCGCTGCAATACTCGTGCCGCCGCTTTCCAAACCTTGCGACGGGCTTTTTCCGCAACACGCCGCTTGGCAGGCTGCTTCCGAAAAACAAATTTGCGTCCGATTACCTGATGAAAGAGTTCGATCACGCCGCGCCGCTGGATGTGGACTGGGTTTCCGGCGCGGCGCTGATGATGCGCCGCGAACTGATAAATCAAATCGGGGCGTTCGACGAAGATTTTTTTATGTACTGCGAGGACGTGGACGTTTGCTGGCGGGCGGGCAAGGCGGTCATGCCGAACGGAAAAAACTGGCGCGTGACCTATTTCCCCGGCAGCGTAATTTATCATCTCATCGGCAAAAGTTCCGATCTCGTCCCGACGCGCATGACGTATGAGTTCCATCGCAGTCAGTATTTATTTTACAAAAAACATTACGCCGCAACAACGCCGCTGGCGCTGCGTCCGCTGATCCCAATCGGCATCTGGCTTCGCGCTGTCGGGCAATTATGCCGCTACCGGCTGCTGTACTGGAAAAAGCGCCTGCGCGGTGAAATTAAGCGGAAGGAACCGGAATAGGAAGAAGAATTTTACCACAGAGAACACAGAGAGGCGCACAGAAGATTTTTTGTCCACGAAAAGTCACGAAGGGACACGAAGAAAATTCAATCCGCAGATTACGCAGATTTTTGCAGATTCAATTCGAAAAAAATACTGTCAATCCTGACAATCACGTTCATCCTGTTCAATTTCTTCTCCGTATTCTCTCTGCGCCTCTCTGTGTTCTCTGTGGTAAAATTTTTCTTTCCACTTTTGTTCCCTTTTTGGAGATTCGACTTTGAGTTCTGAACGCGATCCCCGCGCTCTGTCCCGGCTGGACTGGGCGAGTTTTGCTTTTGTGGCGCTGGCGCTGTGCCTTGCCCCGCTGATTGCGGGCGGCTTCGCTACGCCTGCGCCCGGTCTGCTGCCTGTCGGGGTGGGCGTGGCGCTGGTCATGGCGCTGGCGGGGATTGGGGCGGGAATCGGCGCGGGGCGGGAATGGCGGCGTCCGGTGGCGGTCGGGGCGGTTCCGGGACTTGCGGGCGCGTTGACGCTGCTCGGCGGATGGGCCGCGCTGTCGCTGTTTCGAAACCCGGCGCCGGGGTATGGCCTGAGCGCAATCGCGGCGCTGCTGGCGGCGCTGCTGCTGGGCGGGCAGATCAGCCGGTTGGCGCGGGACAAGAAAGCCCTGTCCGCGCTGTTTTTTCTTTTGATTGGCGTCGGTTCGCTGGTGGCGGCGCTGACTGTGCGGGAGTATATTCCGATGGCCCGCGCAGTCGGGGCCGATTACCGGGCGTTTGGCGGGTTCCTCTCGCCGGACTTTCTGGCGGGATATCTGCTGCTGATTCTGCCGGTGACGCTTGCCGCGTTTGCCGCCGCTAACGATTCCGCCACGCGCCTGCTGCTCGGAATCGGGACGGCGCTGCAGACTGCCGCGCTGATGATGACCGGCTCGCGGGCCGGGATTCTGGCGCTGGTAATCGCGCTCGCGGTCTGGCTGCCGCTGACGCTGTGGAGCGGGTCGGGGCGGGGACGCGGCAAAAATATTGCGGCGGGGATCGCCATTCTGATAATCTGCGCCGCGCTCGCTTCCGGCTCGCTGCGGGCCAGAGTGGTGGGGAAAAGCGCCGGGGCCAATCTTGCCAGTATAAAGACTGCTTCCGATTCGCAGGCGCACAGCGGGGCGTTCCGCAAACTGACGTGGATCGGCACGGTGCGGATGGCGAAGGCGAACCCAATTTTTGGCGCGGGAATCGGCAGTTATGAAACGGCCTACCCGCGCTACACGCTGGTCGCTTTCACGGCCCACGCGCACAACAGTTTCCTGCAATGGACGGCGGAGACGGGCGTTCCGGGCATTTTGTTTTTGCTGACGGCGCTGGCTGCTGTCTTCGCATTTGCGCTAAACGTGCTGCATCTCGGCAGAACAGGAGCCGCCCTCCCCGCCGCAGATTTCGATGATTCCGCCGATTCGCCCGCCCTTCCCGAATTGCCGCTGATCGCCGCGCCGCGCCTGCTGCTGACGGGTCTGCTGGCGGCGCTCGTGGCCTCGATGGTCAAGAGTTTCATTGATTCGGACTGGTATCTTGTCGCGACGCTGCTGACATTGAGCGCGGCGCTGGCGCTGACAGTCGGACTGGCCCGCGACCTCGCGCCGCTGACAACGCAGACGCCGCGCCCGCTCTCGAAAGGGATGCTTGCCTTTGGCGGACTGCTGGCGCTGTTTCTGGTCTGGCGCGGGGCGGGTCTGGCGGTGGCGCGGTACGATGTGGCGGCGGTCATGGAATCGCGGCGGGCCACGCCGGAGAACGCCGCCCTGCTGCAAACCGCCGCGTCCGCCGATCCGTTCGACCCGGAACCGCTGCTTCAAACGGCGCTGTTTCAGGCCGCAGGCGGGCAGAACGACGCGGCGCTGGCAAGTCTGTACCGCGCCGTGAAAATCGCCCCGATTGGCAAAACTTACTACCGGCTGGCGCAGTATTATGCGCGGACGGGCCGGGACGCCGACGCCATCGCCGCCTACGAGCAGGCGCAATTTCGGGAGCCGCGCAACGTCCAGAACCTCCGCGCCCTGGGCGACGCGCTGACGCGGACGGGACAGAACGCGCAGGCGGCAACGGTCTATCATCTTATTACGGCGCTGGAAAATTCCGATTTTGGCACAGTCCGCGCCCTGCCGGAGATGATCGAGCCGGAATTTGTCAACGCGCATCTGGGGCTGGCGCAGATCGCTTTCGTCGCGCAGAATTGGCAGGAAGCCGACGGGGAGTACCAAAAAGCGCTGGGCTTGCTGCGAATCTACTGGCGCGACCGGCAAAACGGCTATTACGACTCGCTGAACCCCGACCGACGCGCCGCCCTGACCGACGCTTACGGAACCGTCCTTCAGCAGAAAATCGCGCTGCTGGCCCGCCTCAATCCGCCCGATGCCGCCGCGCAGCAGGCCGCGCTGACAGCGGAATTAGCGAATTATCAGCGGGACAAAGCGGCGGACGCCGGCGCGATCCAATCGGCTCCCGCCGCTTCGCAATAGTTCGTCCCACGCCGCAATCCATCCCGCCGTATAGTAAACGAGTGGTGGCGACCGGGCGACCAGGCGAGGCGGAGAGACCGGGCCGTGAAGCCGAGTGCAGGCGAGGCATTTTATATGCCTCGCCAACAGGAGAGGGAACGATGCTTGATTTGATACAGCGTCCGAGGCGGCTGCGGCGCAATGCGAAAACGCGGCAAATCGTCCGCGAGACCGTCGTCACAAAAGACGATCTGCTCTATCCGATGTTTGTCACGGCGGAGCGCGAAAGCCGGGAAATCCGTTCCATGCCGGGGATTTTCCGCTATTGTCTGGATGACCTGCGCCGCGAAGTGGAGAAAATCGCGGCGCTGGGAATCCCCGCCATTATGCTGTTTGGCATCCCGGCGGCAAAAGACGAAACGGGCAGCGGCGGCTACGACCCCGATGGCATTGTGCCGCAAGCCCTCCGCGCCGTCCGTCAAACCGTCGGGGATAACCTTCTTCTTGTGCCGGACGTCTGCCTGTGTGAGTATACTTCGCACGGACATTGCGGCCTGATTGAGAACGGGGAGGTCGCCAACGATCCCACGCTTGAACTTCTGGCCCGCGCCGCCGTCTGTTATGCCGACGCCGGGGCGGACATGATCGCCCCGTCGGACATGATGGACGGCAGAATAGGGGCGATTCGCCGCGCATTGGACGGGGCGGGACACGCCGATTTGCCGATCATGGCGTACAGCGCGAAATACGCCAGCGGCTATTACGGCCCGTTCCGCGAGGCGGCGGGCAGCGCCCCGCAGTTCGGCGACCGCCGGACGTACCAGATGGACCCCGGCAACCGCCGCGAAGCGATGCGGGAAATGGAACTCGATTTTGCGGAGGGCGCGGACATCCTGATGGTCAAGCCGGGACTGGCCTATCTGGATATTCTGCGCGAGGCCCGTGACCGTTTCGACGCGCCGCTTGCGATCTACAACGTGTCCGGCGAGTACAGCATGGTCAAGGCCGCCGCGCAAAACGGCTGGATTGACGAGGCCCGTGTGGTAGACGAGACTCTGACCGCCTTCAAACGCGCCGGGGCGGACATTATTTTGACGTATCACGCATTGGAATTTGCGAGAAGGAACGGATAGGGAAGATGCAATCCGCAGATGACGCAGATTTTCCCAGATAAAATACGAAAGAAGAAATAGACAGGATTTACAAGATGTCTCAGGATAGACAGGATGATTTTGAATCTTCTGGAATCCCACCTTGTTCCATCCTGAAAAATCCTGTTCATCCTGTCTATTTCTTCTCTAAGGGACCCTCAAAAAAATAAACGTTCCCATGTTCAAAGTCCGCATTGAGTCCGCGAAGGCGGACTTCGCGCTTTTGTGGCAGTGAATTTATTCGCCCGCTACACGCTACCGCAATGGAACGATTTAAACTTTGAGAGTCCCTAAGAGAATCTGCGTTATTTGCGGATGAAAGCATTTCATCGGGAAGCGAACTGCTGCAATTCGTACAGGTCGCTGATATGCAGCGGGAGGCCAGCCTCGCGGTCAAGGACGATTTTGAGGCGGCGCGGCGTCGGGTCGCCTGTATGCTTGACCTGCCACTGAATCTCCCACGCGGTGTCCTCCCGCGTCAGCAGCGGGGCTTCTTCTAAGGTGTAGCGGGCGTCGGGGGCAATCATTTCCAGTTGTTTCAGCCGCAGGCGGGCGACGCGCAGGGCCTGCGCCGGTGTGGCGATCCCGGCGGCGCGGCGCGGCGGCGTTTCCGCAGGGGAGCGCGATTCGCCGAACGCGCAGCAGAGCCGCCCCGTCTTTTCATTGAACAGCAGGTTAATCCGCTGCCCATCGGACGAGCAAATGACGCTCCACAGGCGGCGGTTGGCCTGCGCGATTCCCGGCAGCGCAAGGGTTTCATCGTAGAGGCGCGGCGCGGTCACCCCGTCGCAGGAGCCGGTCATGGCGCGGCACATGGCGAAAGCGCGTTGGGACAGCGGCGAAACGGGCTTCGGGCCGCGCCGCGTATGATAGAGATTGCATAGAAAAGCGCTGCCGCAAAATAAAGCGATTAAAATCAGAATGATGCGAAAGCGGGCCACAACAAGACGTTGCAGCGTATGGGTTGTCAGTTTAACAGGTTGCATGGTTTCGGTCTCCTCCAGAAGATGAGGGGGCGAAATTACGGCCTTGTAATTCCCAATCGTTTCGTTTGCAGGGCTTCTGGCCCGGTGAACTGTCCTCTTTGACGGGGCAGATGACAATTTGTTGCGCATTTTTCAGAAATAACGCGAAAATATTCAATTCGCGCCACAGCAGGAACTTTATGCCCTGAAAATTTCATTTGCATATTGTGGCATATTTTGCGAAAAATAGCAATCATTCTATTTTCGGCGTGTTTGCCCGCAGAAAAAGAGGGTGAATTGCGTTTTCTAACGAAACGTTTTGAGAATGGACGGACGAAACGGACGCTTTAATCGAAGATTCAGAGGATTTTGAGGACGGTGACATCATTTCCGCCCCTGCCGCGCCTGCGGCTGCCGAATCGGAGCGGCGGATAGACGCGGCGCTGGCGGGGCAGCGTCTGGACGTTTTTGCGGCGGCGCAATGGGCGGAAACCACGCGGGCGGAGGCGCAGCGCCTCATCGGATTGCCGGAGACCAACGCGGCGGGGATTCGGGTCAACGGCAAGCGGGAGCGGGCCAGTTACAAAACGCGGGCGGGCGACTGTGTGACGTTCTCGCGCCCCGTGCCGCAGGCCGTCTCGCTGGAGCCAGAGGCGACCCCGCTGACGGTGGTTTTTGAGGACGCCGATATGCTCGTGATTGATAAGGCGCGGGGCATGGTTGTCCACCCCGCGCCGGGGGCGGAACGCGGCACGCTGGTACACGCTGTGCTTGCCCACGCGGGCGATCTCAGCGGCATCGGCGGCGAACTGCGTCCCGGAATCGTGCATCGGCTGGACAAAGACACCGGCGGGCTGATTATGGTCGCGAAGACCGATTTCGCGCACCATGCCCTGCAAAAGCAAATTCAATCGCGGGAGGCGGAGCGGCGCTATCTGGCCTTAATCTGGGGCGTCCCGAAATTCGATCACGCCACGATTGACGCCCCGATAGGACGCCACCCTGCCGACCGTAAGCGCATGGCGGTCGTGACTGACCCGCGTCAGACGGCGCGGACGGCGCAGACGGAACTCTTTGTCCGGGAGACGTTCGCCGGGACGTTCGCGCTCTGCGAAGCGAAACTCCATACCGGGCGGACGCACCAGATTCGCGTTCACTGCGCCTACATCCAGCATCCAATAGTCGGCGATCCGGCCTACGGCGGCCTACGAAAAATCCCTGCCGCGCCCTTCGCCCCCGCCCGTCACGCCGCCCTGAACGCCGCAATGGAGAATTTGCAGGGGCAAGCCCTCCACGCTTATTCGCTTGCTTTCACCCACCCGCGATCCGGCGAGCGCCTGTCCTTCGAAGTCCCGCTGCCAAACGCCATGCAAAATCTGCTTGCGCTATTGCGGGAAGCGTAGAGTCATTTTCAGAAGCGCATTTTTCGTCCTGCCCGAATCGGGCGGGACTTTTTTTTCCTGATCACGAATATAAATGCGTATTTTTTATAGCGCGATAAAAAATACGTGAAAAAATTAGCGTGTATAGTGTATAATGACCTGCAAGACCGAAGGGGAGGGCGAAATGAGCGAGTTGGTCGCGGACTGGACGTTTCTCAGCAATCATGCCCACGTTTTGATTTGTCTGTCGCAAAACCCCGAACTGCGGATGCGCGACATTGCCGTTCAGGTCGGCGTTACCGAGCGGGCGGTGCAGCGCATTGTGTCCGATCTGGAAGCGGCGGACATCCTCATCCGCGAACGCGACGGCAGGCGCAACCGCTACCAGATTCACATGGACAGGCCGCTGCGTCACCCGCTGGAATCGCATCGAACGGTCGGGGACTTACTGGGAATTATCAAAAAATGAGATAATTATTCACCTCCCCTAGCCCCTCCTTCTAAAGGAGGGGAGAAAACGCTCCGCTCCCCCTCCTAATCTAGGAGAGGATTGAGAGTGGTGAATAGTTAAAAAATGAAGACTTTAGAAAGGAGAAGACGGGAATGAATTGTGTGCCTGTGACGGTAGCGTATGGAGACGGAATTGGGCCGGAGATTATGGAGGCGACGCTGGCGGTTTTAGACGCGGCAGGGGCCGCCATCGCACCGGAAGTGATCGAGATTGGGCAGAAAGTGTATGAGCGGGGGCAGTTGTCGGGGATTGGGCCGGAAGCGTGGGAATCGCTGCGCCGCACGAAAGTTTTTCTCAAAGCGCCGATTACCACGCCGCAGGGCAAGGGCGTTAAGAGCCTGAACGTCACCATTCGCAAAAGTCTGGGACTGTTCGCCAATGTCCGCCCGTGCCGCGCCTACGCGCCGTTTGTGCCGACGCTGCACCCGAAAATTGATCTGGTAATTGTGCGCGAAAACGAGGAAGACTTGTACGCCGGGATCGAACACCGGCAGACGGACGAGGTAATGCAATGCCTGAAACTCATCACCCGTCCCGGCAGCGAGAAGATCGTCCGCTACGCTTTTGAGTACGCAAAACTCAATGGGCGCAAAAAAGTTTCCTGCTTCACCAAAGACAACATTATGAAACTGACCGACGGCCTCTTTCACCGCGTGTTCGACGAAATCGGAGCGGAATACCCGGAGATTGAGCAGGAACACTGGATCGTGGATATTGGGGCGGCGCGGCTGGCGGACACGCCGGAGATTTTCGATGTCATGGTCACGCCCAATCTCTACGGCGACATCCTCTCCGATATTGCCGCGCAGGTCGCCGGTTCGGTGGGGCTTGCGGGTTCGGCGAATATCGGGGCGTCGGGCGCAATGTTCGAAGCGATTCACGGTTCCGCGCCCACGATTGCGGGGCAGAGTATCGCCAACCCGTCCGGCCTGCTGATGGCGGCGGCGCAGATGCTGACGCACATCGGGCAAGGCGAAACGGCGGCAAGAATCCAGAATGCATGGCTGCGAACGATTGAAGAGGGCGTCCACACGTTCGACATTTACACGCCGGAAAACAGCCGCGAAAAAGTCGGGACGCAGGAGTTCGCCCAGGCCGTGATTGCCCGCCTCGGACAGACGCCGCAAACCCTGCCCGCCGTCGCTTTTGACGCGGCGACCGCCCGCCCGATGCCGGAGATTCAGATTAAAAACTACGCGCCCGCGAAGAAAGATTTGGTCGGCGTAGACGTGTTCCTGCACTGGCGCGACGGCCTGCCCGACGCGCTGGGGGCGCAGCTGCAGCGGGTGGAAAGCGACGCGCTGGCCCTGAAAATGGTGACGAATCGCGGCGTCAAGGTCTGGCCCGACGGCATGGCGGAGACGTTCTGCACCGATCACTGGCGCTGCCGGTTCATGGCGCGGGCAGCGGGCGGCGTTATCTCTCACGACGACATCATTGACCTGCTGCGCCGAACGACCGACGCGGGACTTGACTTCATCAAATGCGAGAACCTGTGCAATTTTGACGGAGAACCCGGTTTCGCCGCCGGTCACGGGCAGTAACAGATACGGAGACGAAGGCGCAGCGTTAGCCACCAGCGACTGTCGCGTGAATCTCTCTGCATCAGGGATTTCAACAATACTGTCTGCCTTATAAGCGCGGAACGGACTTTCGGCGGGAAAGGATGAGGCTTGAGGGGCTGGAAGAAAGCGTCCGCGCTGTAATTCGCTTTGACTGCGCGGCGAGAGACGTAATGAGCGCACCGATTCGTCTTGCGCGCGCCAAGAGCGTGACTCACTGCGCCGCAGGACGTAATGAGCGTGGTGAGAAACAGACTCGCGCACATTCAAAGTCTCTTACCGCGCATTCAAAGCAATTCTGCGCTTCGATTCCTCGAATCTGAGCGCGTTTAACCGCGTAATCTCCCGCCTCCCCGTCTCCCTGACGAAATGGTGACAAAAAAATCGGACGGTCGCGTCTCCTGTGCGGAGCTATGCCGCTGAATGACTGCGTGCTTGTGTCGCTTGGCATTTACTGTTCTTGCCTGTATATAGACGGGCAACAATATACCTGCGAGAATTGGAATTATGATAGGCAGTATAGCAAATTCAAGTTCATGATTTTCGTAGATGTAATGAGCGATTGCCCAATAAAAAATAACGTCTATGACGCACAGAACGACCAGCAAATCACAAGCGATATAATTTCCTATGAAGACATGGCCTTTTAGGACACAATAACCGACCAGCGCCGCCCACTCTGCGATGATGATAGCAGTCACGATCCACGCGCAACACAAATTGCTACGCCGCTGCGCCTTCTTGAAGCGATTCTCGAAGGCTTGTAACTCCGCGTGTTCTGCATCGTTCAGCGTGTTATTGTATTTCTTCTCTACTAAAAGGCCATAACGCTGAATTTTTTCATCTTCTGTCATTATGGATGGTAATCCCTATGGTTTCGCTCCCGCCGCCAACAAAACTTGCGCTACGTCCGGGTGACGCTCACTCATGGCAAGGTCTAACGCAGTCAATCCTTTTTCATCTTTCAGGTTCGGTTGGCGTCAAACTCCAAGTTTTTCAAAGGCATCCTCAAAAGAAATTCCGGTCGCGCGCTCTTTGGCCTCAAGCAGGCGGTGTTTCATAGCCTCGCTATGCAACAGGTAAGCCGTTTCGCGCTCCGCTTCGATCTCCCGCCACAGCGCAATCGGCACAATAACACCCGTTGGCCTGCCATCGGCGTCCGCAATGTACTGAATTTCTGTTGTTGACATGGCATGACTTTCCTTCCCGTTTCCCTGATTTCATTATAACAACACGCCGCCCTTCTGTCAAGCCGCGCCGAAGCGAGGTTGCGAGGAAGAAAAGAAGGCCTGCGGCGGGATTGGCGCGGGCTTTGTGGAGAAAATTGCAGGGGCTGTTTAGCGGACGATTTCTAGCATAGAATTATCGGTCAGGCGGTAAATATAAAAATCGCTGTCTATCGTAAAAACGCGGCGAATACCCCGCAGTTCGGCGACTGCAACGAGCGAAGCGTCCGCCATATCCATTGGCACATTGCTGTACTTCTCCATGAACGCGTCCATGCGGTCTATTTCCGCAGGCGTAATGTCCAGTAGAAACAACTTTTCTTCGCGATATATTTTCCAAAGGCGCGATTGGTAATGATGACCGCCGAGCGTATCAAGCAGATACATTGTTTCCGTGAAGCAGGGCCATGTCGTTTGCAACGGGCCTTTAGGCAGGCTTTTCATTACTGCTTGACAGGCGGTGTGCTGGCGGTCGTTTTCATCCAGAAGAGCGACAAGCGGCCCGGTATCCGTCAGCATCACACTTTCCCTTCACGGTGTTTCTGCGCCATCAATTCCTTGAACTTGCGCCCCGCGTTTTCCGAAAGATCGGAACCTCCGGGCGCGACATTACTGCTATTGACTGCGCCAATGTAATCTGCAAAGAAGTCCGCCATTGTTTCCTCTTCGATGGGTTCCGCGTCAGCGGACGGTTCCGGCAGAGGAACCGGGACGTAACGTTTCAACAGATCGTCGAGCAGGAAAAGCTCTGGCGTTACGCCTTTGTCCTGCGCTTGTTTCGTGACAACGCTTTCCAGTTCTGGCGGCAGCGTAATTGTAAGCATGGTTTCCTCCAAAAAGGCAGATAAGCGAATTCTTATTGTAATTTCATTATAGAGGCAAAGGGAAATTTTGTCAAGCCGCGCCGAAGCGAGGTTAGGAGGAAGAAAAGAAGGCCTGCGGCGGGATTGGCGCGGGCTTTCAGGCGGGCGGCATGGTACAATAGAATGTATTGCGCCGCCCGCCTTTTCGTTTCTTTTTCTTTTGCCCTGACTGCGGGGCGGTCAACTCTTCGGAAGTGTGTGAACCAACGCTATGAGCCTGCTTGTCGTTAATAATATTGAAAAACATTTCGGCCCCGATGTAATCCTCAACGGGATCAGTTTCAAACTGGAAGGGCGGCAGAAACTCGGCCTTGTCGGGCGCAACGGCGCGGGCAAGACCACCCTACTGCGAATCCTCACCGGACAGATGGAGCCAGACCGGGGCAGCGTCAATTATGATCGCGGCGTCCGGTTCGGCTACCTGAAACAGGAGGACGCGGTTGACCCGAATCGCACCGTGCTTCAGGAAGCGGAGTTCGCCTTCGCCCCCGTGATGAACATGGAGCGCGAGATGCGCGAGGCGGAGCAGGCGATGGGGACGGCGACGGGCGAGGCCTTAGAGGAGGTCATGCGGCAGTACGCGCAGATTCACGACCGCTTCGACGCAATGGGTGGCTTCGATAACCTGCGCGACATCCCCGGCGTCCTGAAACGGCTGGGGTTCGGCCCCGGCGACCTGATAAAGACCTGCGGCAACCTCAGCGGCGGCGAGAAGACGCGCCTCGCCATTGCGCGTCTGCTGCTCTCCGGCCCCGACATCCTCTACCTTGATGAACCGACCAACCACCTTGACATCGAAGCGACGGAGTGGCTGGAGAGTTTTCTGCGGGACTTCGGCGGCGGACTCGTGCTTGTCTCGCATGACCGGTATTTCTTAGATCGCGTGGTCAACAGCATCGCCGAGGTGGAGAACACGAAACTTACGGCCTATCCCGGCAATTTCTCCGCGTTCTGGGCGCAGAAAGAGGCCGCGCAAAAGCGGCAAATGGAGATTTATGAGCGCGAACAAAAAGAAGTCGCCCGACTGGAAGCGTTCTTCGAAAAGTGGAAGAATACGCCGAGCAAGAAAAATCAGGCGGTGATGCGGCAGCGCTGGGCCGAACGAATCAAGCAGCATGGCCTTTCCATGAAACTGGACGCCAGCGCCACCGAAAAAGTCGCGGCTCCGGGTAAATCGGTCAAACTGGGAATCAAACCGACCGTCCTGAGCGGCAACGAAGTCGTCGTGTTGGACGGCATCGGGAAAAAATACGGGGCCAGGACGCTGTTTGAGAACGTCACGGGGCTGATGCGGCGCGGCGAACGCATCGGGATTGTCGGGCCGAACGGGGCAGGAAAGTCTACCCTCGTAAAAATTATTCTGGAGCGCGAAACGCCGACGGAGGGCATGGCGCGGCTTGGGGCCAGCGTCACGGTGGGCTATTTCGCGCAGGACACGAGCGATTTGGATTTGGAAGCCAGCGTCCTCGAAAATATGATGAATGTGGCGGAAATGGAGCCGACGCAGGCGCGGACGCACCTGGGGCGTTTCCTGTTTACGGGCGACGACGTTTTCAAGCCAGTTCGGATGCTCTCCGGCGGCGAGAAAAACAAACTGGTGCTGGCGCAGCTCACCATGCTCAAGCCGAACCTGCTGGTGCTGGACGAACCGACCAACCACCTCGACATCGAATCGCGGCAGGCGCTCGGCGAGATGCTGCGGACGTATGACGGCACGCTGCTGCTCGTCTCACATGACCGCTACCTGCTGGATCAGGTAACGAACCGGACGCTGGAAGTGGCGAACGGCACGGCGGCGTTCTTCGATGGCAAATACTCGGCCTACCGGGAAGCGAAAGCGGCGGGCAAATTCCCGCCCGTCCTCACCTACAAAACGGGCGCGAACGGCAGGAATGGCGGCGGGCAGAACGGAAAAGCGCCTGACGCCAACGACGACGCGCTGGAATCGCTGCTGGCGCAAAGACCGGCTCCCGCGCTGCCGCCTGAAGCCGCCGGAATGAACGCCTACCAACTCAGCAAGGAGCGGCAGCGGGCAAAAACGGTCGTGGCGAACGCGGAGAAAAAGGTTGAGTCGCTGGAGGGCCGCCTCGCCGAAATCGAAAAGTCTCTTTCCGCCCCCACCGCAACGACGAATGTGATGGCCCTCTCGCAGGAGCATGGCGGGGCGCAGCTGGCCTTAGAGGAGGCGATGACCGCGTGGGAAAAAGCGGCGGCCTACGCCGAAGCGCTGGAACCAAAATAGCGCCTCAAAGTGGGTATGACAATCCGGTATTTCCTGCTGACCGGGCCGTGAACGACCCGGCTGGGAGACCTGCGACCAACCGTCTTGCGGACGGGACAGGAGTGGTTTGCGTCCGTTTACATAAATTTTATATACACTCTTACGCGCCATTTTTGAGTATCTTTGAAAAAGGACATGAATTTAAGCGGGAAACCGAAACTTTCTTCCGCGAATCCGGTCAATGAGGGTGAGCAAGCGAGCGGGAAACGGAAAAGCGGCGCGGCGCCGCTCCGCAGTCTCATTCAAAATTCTATCGAGCGGGCCGAAATTTCTTTGCGTTCGCTTTCCGCAATCGCGGCGGCGAAACGAGTATTTTCCTGACAACGCCCGACAGGGATTTTTCACCACGCGCCGCGTGGACCAACACGGATTGTGCGCAGCGCGTAAGGCCGACGGCGGCGGCGCAGAAAGGCAGGCAAGGCCATGACGACATTGCTGGAAAGACCCACATACACCCCCTGTTTCTATGAAAGGGAAGCGGCGCAGCGCGTCGCTTTCGAACGACTGGTCGCCCTCCTGACAGGAAACGGCCCGGAAACCGGCGCTCTGCCCCTGGCGGCGGACGCCGTTTCCGATACTTCGCTGGGGCGACTGGCGCGGCTGCGTAGGGCGCGGGCTGTCTACGCCCTTAACGCGAACGGCGGAATGTCCCGCGAAAACGATGGCGCATGGATGCTGCGCCACGCCGCCGCATAACGCCGCCCCCCTTCAAAAGACCGTCCGGGAAGGCCCGGAAAAATCAAAACGGCTCCGCTCTTCGCAGGAAGATCGGGGCCGTTCGCCATGCCGCGTTCGCATTTTTGCCGCAAAAAAGGAATTAAGGCCCCCAAAGCCGAATTATTGCGCAACAAGCGGCAGAACGTCTCCTCTTACCTGATAGGGGCTTGCCCCCCGTCCTGCAATCTGTCTGAAATACGGGAACGCAGATTGTCCGCGTTCGCCGCGCAAGGAATCGCGAACCAAAAATCTGAAGGGAAAACTATGTCTATTCTCCGTGCCATAACGAGGGGATTGCTCGTCGTTCTTGCCGCCGCATCCAGCGTGGCGGCCTACGCCAAACCCGAATTTGCCAAAAAAGAGGGTGTCTCCTGCGTCTACTGCCATGTCCGACCGGGCGGCCCGCGCAACTATCGCGGAATGTATTACGGGGCGCATGAGAACTCATTCGCCACGTTCGATAACGAATACGAGGCGAAACTTGCGGGAGTTAAGCCCGATACAATGGCGGACGCCGCCGCGCCGACCAATGACAAATACCCGGACAGCGAGGTGAAAGTCGCGCCCGCGCTCAACTTCGTGATGAAGGACATTGACGGCAAAATCGTCAATCTGGCCCGCTATCAGGGCAAAGTCGTGATGATGTTCAACGGCGCTTCGATGTGCGGCTTCACCCCGCAGTACGCCGGTCTGGAAAAACTCTACGAAAAATACAAGGCCAAAGGGCTGGTAATTCTGGGATTTCCCGCCAATCAGTTCATGCAGCAGGAGCCGGGAACGAACGCGGAGATTAAAAAGTTCTGCACCCTGAAATACAACGTCGCGTTCCCCATGTTCTCCAAAATCGTCGTCAAAGGCGAGGGCATCAATCCGCTGTACCAGTTCCTGACGAGCAAAGAGACCGACCCGAAGTTTGCGGGCGATATCACCTGGAACTTCAATAAATTCCTGCTTGACCGCAACGGCGTGATTGTGGGGCGGTTCGACTCGAAAATCACGCCGGAGTCGCCGGAACTCATTAAGGCTATTGAGTCCGCGCTGGCGGAAAAATCCGCCGCGCTTTAGCCTGTCTCATCAAGGAACAAAACGGCCCCCTCCCTTTTTCGGGGAGCGGGGCCGTTTTATCTGTTTTCACGTAACTATTCAGCCCTTTTAGAAGAGGCATCTTAAATTTCATTGCGAAACAGATTGGAACCGCCGTTTATATGTGCTGCCATGACTACAACGAACGGTACGTCTCGCAACTCAATCCCGGCGATGGACAGCTGATTCAGGAGGCAGGCGGTGCGCATGGGAACTATTATAACGCCCTTTTCCTTTATCTCAAAAATAAACCGGTCTGGCTGTGTCCCGACGATCTTCCGAATACCAATCCCCGCCTCATAGTCGAGGCCCCCAACATGGGCTACCACTTGAACGGCAATGTGATTACCGAAAAAGGACTCCTGCCTGCGGCAGTTGAGTCCCCGGCGAGTCTAATGCTGATGCGGGAATCGGGGGTCGGGGCGGTCTATAATATCGCTTATCTCCGCCCTTTCCCCGGCAAGTGCGATGATGTTATCGGGTGGATTACGCCGCCGGGGGCGCCTTATAAATTCCCGCGTCGGAACGGCATCAACCTGCTGATCACCGACAGCCATGTCAAGTGGTATACGCTTGACGCAACGATCACGCTGAGTCAATTTCCAGGCGATCCCAGCGCCAGCGCCCTCAAACTCCATCCCGTCGCTCAATACTGTCAGCAGCGACAAGCCAGGGGCGGGACACGCCGAAAGCTATTTCTTTTCGCTGCGCTTAATCGCTTTATGCGTGACGACCGCCGCGCCGACTCCGGTCAGCAGGGGATGGCGCTGCGCGAAGTTCCGCTTGCCGCCCTTTGCGGCGCGGTTTTTGCCCGTTTTTTTCGCCGCTTTGTACGCGACGACGCCCACCGCCGCCGAAGTTAGATTCGGATGGCGCTGCGCGAAGTTCTTCCGTTTTTTCGGGGTAATTTTGTGCGTCGTCGTCTGCGCCAGCGTCGGCAGCGTCGGCGCTCCCAGCGCCAGAACGCCCGTTAGCAGCGCCGCGCCCATGCGCCGCGATTTGTAGGTTTGCATCGGTTTTCGTTTCCTTTTCCTTTTCTTCTGGATTGGCCTGCCCGGTCTCAATCAGGGCCATTGAGTTTTCAGCGTCGGGCGGTTGAAACCGCTGCCACAAGCGCGCGAAGTGTCCCTTCGGACACTAAACCCAATCCTTTTTGTGGGGGCTAATCCGCATTGAGTCCGCGAAGGCGGACTTTGCGCATTCGTGGCCGTGAATTGATTCGCCCGCACGAAAACTCAATGGCCCTGGGTCTCAATCTCAATGGCAGGGAAATCTCCTCGCAACGCGAAAACGTCGCCAGCACGCCTTTTTTCGACGGACGCGATGAACTTTCCTGCCACACCTGAAACAAAAATATGGCCCGATGGAGCGGAACTCCAGCGGGCCAACGAAAACACTCAAGAGACAATTAGCGCACCACATCAAACACCAACTACTTTGTACCACGAATCCCCCTGTTTGCCCCACGATAAAAATACGGGATTATCCATTCCGCCCCGCTTATCAGCGCTTTTGCCGCTCGCAGGAGTAGCGGTTTTTTGCGTTCCCTGCTCAATCCTCGCAGTCCTGCTGTCCGTTCCTGCTCTCCTAAAGCGGAAGAATTTTCTGTGAAGGCGTCCATTAGTCTGCGCCGCAGGCGGGAAACACAGTGGACGCGGGGAGCAGAAACATTGATTGACTTTAACACGAATTTAGACGCGCTGTCCGCGCTTCATAACCTCAACAATATCAATTCACAAATTACCATCGCCAATCAGCGGTTGACAACGGGAAAACGCATCAATTCAGCGGCGGACGATCCTTCCGGCTATGTGGCGGCGAACGCCCTGCAATTTCAGGTGGACGGCATCAATCAGGCGGTGCAGAATACGCAGACCTCCATCAATCTGATTAAAACAGCGACGGGCGGGCTTTCGCAGATTTCCACGCTGGTCAGCGCCATTCGCAGCGCCGCGCAGGACGCCGCCGCCAATATCGCCACAAACCCGACGCAGGCGGCTGCCGATCAACTGGTTATCACCAACGCCATCACGAGCATTAACAATATCGCCAACACCACCCAGTATGGCAATAAATTCCTGCTCAACGGACAGGCGGGCGTCAGCGTCTCTGTGACGGATAGCGCTCGCGTCGCGGGCCTGTCGCTCAACGCTTTCGGGAACGTTACTCCGGTCGGCAGCGGCATTACTCTCTCTGTAACGACCGCCGCCACGCAGGCGGTCGTCACCGGAACGGTATCCTACGCCAGCGCGACGGCGCTGATCAGCAGCGGCGGGGCCGCGACGGGCGGCACGATCAACATCAACGGACAAAATATCACCGTGCTTGGAACCGATACCGTGCAGACCGTCCTCAACAATATCAACGTCCTTAGCGCGACCACCGGCGTCGTGGCGGGGCTTTCGGGCGGCAAAATCGTCCTGACGCAGAACACCACCGGCTCCAATTACAGCGTGAACCTCACCTCATCCGCTTCAATCATCGGCGCGGCGGGAACCCAAACCGCTTTTGGGACGAACGCGACCGCCACCATTACTTTTGATATCAGCATCGGAACGATTACCAATAATTACAGCGGCGGTCAGCAAAGCGGCGACTCTGGACTCACGCTGCGCGACGGCAACGGCAATATCCTGACGCTGAACAACGCGGGCAATTCCGCCGGATTTAGCGGGCAGATTGGAGTCATTACGGCGACCCCAACGACCTTTCAGATTGGCCCGAACAGCGGCAACACCGTGACCCAGAATCTCCCTAACGCGCAGGCGCAAAATCTTGGGACGACCTCTGTACCCGGCAGTTCCCTCAATTCCGTTGACGTGACCAGCAGCGCCGGAGCCGCCAACGCCGTTGCTATCGCCACCGAAGCGTACAATCAGATTTCGAAGTATTCCGCGCAGTTAGGCAGTTTTCAGACCAATGTGCTTCAGGCGACGAACAATGTGCTGCAAAACACCGTGACCGACCTGACCGCCTCGATTACCGCCATCACCGGCGCGGACACGGCGGCGGAAGCGACCCGGCTGACGCAGCTGCAAACGATCCAGCAGGCGGGCATCTCCGTCCTGAAATCCGCCATCAGCACCCCCAGCCTCTACCTGAAACTGCTGTCATAGGAAAGGAAAGCAGACAGGAGAAAAATCCGCAGCGAGCGCAGATTTTCGCAGAGAAATCCAGAGAAACAGACAGAATTAACGGGATGAACAGGATTTTTAAAACTTAATCCTGTTAATCGTGTAAATCCTGTCTGAATTTCTTGTCTGCGAAAACCTGCGCTCTCTGCGGATTTTCTTTTGCTTTTTGCGAACTATTTTTTGATGCGAGTCGCGCCCCGGAAGGCTTTGCGGTAGTAGCCGGAGTTCAGCGAGTCCACGCGGACGCCGCCGGAGCGCCGACTGGACGCATGGACGAATTTGCCGCCCCCGACGTACATCCCGACGTGCGAAATTCCCGGAGTCACGGTATGGAAGAAAACGAGGTCGCCCTCTTTCAGTTCTTTTTGCGTGACCCGGTGTCCGCTGCGGAATTGCGCCCGCGCCGAGTGCGGCAGCGAAACGCCCTTCTGACGATAAAGGTAACTGGTGAAGCCGGAGCAGTCGAAGCCGCCGCGCCCGGAGCCGCCATAGACGTAGGGCGTCCCGCGATAGGAGTAGGCCGTCCGCACGATGTCGTTTGAGGCGGCGGGGCGGTCTGCTTCCGCAATCTGGCGCTTGTGCGAGTAGGTGTGGCGCGTTGCCAGCGCCAGCCGCCACTGGCTTTTGCCGTGCGTCTGCGCGACTTTCCAGTTGTGCTTGCGGCGCAGGGCGGCGAGGTGCGTCTTTTCGGCGCGGCGCTTTTCGCGCAGGGCGACAATGGCGCGTTTGCGGGCGCTGCGCATTTTCTCGGAGGCGCGGGCCAGCGTTTCGGCGTGGCGTCCCTGCGCGGCGCGGAGGACGCGGCGGCGGCGCGTGTCGGCGGCCAGGGCGTAATGCTTGCGGGACTTCGCCGGATGCGGCGCGGACGCGGGATGATTTGCGGCGGCGGCGAGGGTATGACGGCCTGCGCGGAGGAAATCGCTGCGCACCCAGCCCGTTCCCTGCGCGGTCGCCACTTTGGACCAGCCCTGACGCTGCGCGGTGACGGTGACGGGAACGCCCCGCCCCAGCAGCGTGACGCGGCGGGCGGAAACGGCGGGCTGCGTTCGGACGCTGACCTGATCGCCTTTAATGGCGGCGCGGCGGGTGACAGCGGCGGCGCGGCGGGTTGCCGAAGCGACCGGGCGCGGGGCGGCGGAATGGGATGTTTTCCAGGGCCTGTTGGGAATTGTGAGCGTCGTTCCGTCCTTCACGCTGTCCACGCTGGCAAGGCGGCTGGCGCGGGCGATGTCGCGGATGCTGACATGGTAGCGGCGGGCGACGGCGGAGAGAGTCTCACCGGGGCGCAAGGTATGTTTTTGCTGGGCCGAGGCCGGCGTGTTCTGCGCGGCAAATGCGGTCAGGACGATCAGTCCTGTCATGGGCCATTGAAGTCCGTGTCGTTTCAAATCGGCGCTTCCTTTTTTCGATGCGGCGGGCAAGAGGCAGGACGCGATACCGCGCCGACGCAGGGAAATTGCGTTTCGCGTTCGCGGGTTCCTTTCGGTGAAAAGAACGGAGGATATCGGCGCGGAGGGAGCAACGCGCCGCCTGCCCTGCGCGTTCACTTTGAGACAGTGAAATCGTTCGCGCATCGGGTTGTCATTGGTCTGAACGCCATAATAACAAATACCGGGCGGTTTTGTCAACCCTGAATCGCTGAATCGGTAAAAAAACTTGGGATTTACCCTGTTTTCTTCTCTTTTTATGCAATTTTCGTGTACTCCTTGACCCCTCCCGCCACGTATGTTATACTGAAAGCAGATTCGGAGGGAAAAGGGAAAAGGGAAAAGGGAAAAGAGAATTTTAATCTGCGTAATCTGCGGATAAATTTCTTTTCCCTTATTCCCTTTTCCCTTGCTTCGGGACGCGAAGGCGGGTAACGGAATGGGGTCGCATTGGCTGGCGCTGATAAAATCGGGCAGCGTCTGGCACGGCGTGGCGGACGTGCTGCTGGTGGCCTATCTGTTGTACCGGCTGCTGCTGCTGGCGCGGGGGACGCGCGCCCTGCAAATTCTCGGCGGACTCGGCACGCTGCTGCTGGCCCTTTACCTCAGCAATGTCCTGCAGCTCAACACGCTGAACTGGCTGCTGCGGCAGGTCGTTCCGCTGGGGCCGGTCGCCGTCGTGATTTTGTTTTACCCGGAACTGCGCCACGCCTTAGAAGAGTTTGGCCCGCGCTTCTGGAGCCGGGGGCTGGGCCTGATTAACCGCGAAGATTTAAGCGAAATGATCTCCGATGTCGTCGGCGCGGTCAGCCGTCTTTCCGCCGAACGCACCGGGGCTTTGATCGTCTTTGAGCGGCAGACGGGACTCGATGAGGTGATCGCCACCGGAATCCCGATGGACTGCGCGGTCTCCCGCGAACTGCTCGGCACGATTTTTTATAAAGGGACTCCCCTGCACGATGGCGCAGTCGTCGTGCGGCGCGGCAAAGTCGCCGCCGCCGCCTGCCTGCTGCCCCTGACGGACAGGCCGAAGGTAGACGCCGCCGTGCATACCCGCCATAAAGCGGCCCTCGGAATGTCCGACAACAGCGATGCGGTAGTCGTGATCGTCTCGGAGGAGACCGGGACAATCTCTATCGCCATTGAAGGAAAACTGATGCGCGGCTTCCGCGAGGACACGCTGCGCGAACGCCTGAACCGGCTGCTTCAGCCAGTCGAGAAACATGGGTAAAGGATTTCGGGGTTTGGGTGTCGGGCAGAGTTCTTGCGCGTTTCGAAGTTAAACTAAGTTCGCAATCGCGTGAGCATTTTCGACACCCGACACCCGAACCCCGACACCCGATGAATTTGCTATGGGCCAGATGAACCAGAAAATTCGCCGGGAACTGCACGCGCAAATGGATGCGCGGCCACCGCTTGCCTCGCTGGTGGCGCGGCAGGGGCAGAATTTCGGGCTGAAATTGATTGCGCTGACCGTTTCGATTCTGCTGTACTTTTATGTGCAGGCGGAGCGCAACCCGATTTTACAGCATACGTTTATCGCGCCGGTTAACGCAAAGGACGCCCCGCCGGACAGAGAGTTTGAGTTAGACCGCGCCAATGTCATGGTGTCGGTCTCCGGCCCGACCGATATTGTGCAGCGCATTAACGATCAGAATATCCGCGTCGTCGCGAATTTGAGCGGCGCGGCGCTGGATTCGGCAAAGGCGCAGATTGTCCGAACGCAATACGAAGTGGCGGGGCTGGACAAGCAGACGCTGGGGAAACTGACCTTCGACCCGCCGGAGCCGAGCGTGAAAGTCCAACTTTTCGCTTCAGCCACGCGGCAGCTGCCCGTCCATGCGATCTATCCCCGCGACGCGCCCGCCGCCTACGATTATGGACTGCCGAGCCTGAACCCGTCGAGCGTAAAAGTGACCGGGCGCTCCGACCGGGTGAACCGCATCGAGCAGTTGATTGTCGAGGCCGCGCCGACGGAAGCGGGGGCGCATATCGAGGGCGATTTTCCGGTGGTGGCCCGCGACCGGGACGATAATCCGGTGCAGGGCGTCAAGATCGAACCGGCGACCGTCCGGCTGTCCGTTCTGCTGGTGGAGCGTCCGCCGTCCCGCATCGTCACGGTCAGCGCGATTACGTCCGGTCTGCCGCTGCCGCCCTATTCGCTGGCGAAGATTACGACGTTTCCGGCGCAGGTGCGCATCACCGGGCGGCAGGACGCCCTTGCCAGCACGTCCACGATTGAGACGGAGATCATTCCTGTCGGCGACATGACCCAGACGCAGGAGATCGTCGCGCACCTGATTTTGCCGGGAAACGTCACGATCACCGACCGAAACAACCGCAGCATTGATACCGCGCGCGTCCGCATCGAGATCGAAAAAGCGCTGCCGCCCTCGCCGCCCATCAAGCCGGACACGAAGCCCGCGCCCATTGCGGGAACGAAAAAAACGGAGGGGAGTAAACAGTAAACGGTAGATAGCAAACGGTATAGGTAAGCATCAGCGGGCATAAGAGGAGCAGGCGAGGCATATAAAATGCCTCGCTAGAGGCGCAAGCGCCAGGCGTCCTCACGGACGCGGGAATCAATGGAATCAAACCGCATCCCGTCCGTGAGGACGCTTGGCGCTTGCGCCCCATAGACGGGGATAATGCAATGTAAAACCCGGCCTGTATGCCCTGCCGATATCTGCTTTGCCTCTATCGCAATCCTTCATTGTTTAACGCTTACTGTCTACAATTCTTATTCCATGCCACTAAACGCCGCCACAATCGCAGAACGGATGCCAGAAAGCGTTCGCGCAGAAAGCGCGGACGCGCCGATTCCTGCGCCCGGACTATCGGCCTCGGAGGAGGCAGAGACGCTGATGCCGCGCTCATTGAGCGGGCTTTTTGATGAGGCGTTTGATTTATACAAGCGGCATTTCACCACGATTGCGCTGACGGTGGCCTGCCTCTATCTGCCGACGCTGGCGATATTTCACGTCATGAATACCGTCTGGCTGCGTCCGCTGGAGGTTGCGTCGCAGGAGGCGCAGGGGGACGCGGCGAGCGTTGCGGCGCTGAAACTTGGCCTTCTCTATATTTTGGAGTTGTGCGTCCTGGGCTTCGGTCTGATTCTGGCGAGCGGCCCCGCGACGGTCGTGGTGGCGGCGTGTTCGCAGGGGCAGACGATCACGGTGGCGGAGGCGTTTCGACGCGCATTGCCCGCCTTTCCCCGGCTGGCGGCGCACGGCGCGTTGGCGCTGTTTGCCATCCTGTGCGCTTCGTCGGCGGGGCTGGCGGTGGCGCTGTTTGTGATCGGGGTTATTGCGGTCGTGTTCAGCAGCGTCCACATTGCGGCGCTGGCGAACCTCGTTGCGGTGATCACAGTCATTGCGCTGATTCTTGCGCCCTATTTGAGCGGCGCGGCGCTGATGGCTCGCTTTTTTCTGCTGACCCCTGCGCTGACTGTGCTGGAAAACCTGCCGCTGAACGCCCTGATGGAGCGCAGCGGTTCGCTGGCGCGGGCGGCGCGGTTCCGGCGCGTGTGGCTTGCGGCGATTTTTCTGCCGCTGGTCACGCTCGGTTTGCAGCTGCTGGTCTCGTATGCGGCGGATTCGGTGATTGAGGCGCTGCGCCTCGATCCGTTCAAGGCGTTTGCCGCGCAGTCGGGAACGTCCGCGCTGTTCTCGTTTTTGCTTCAGCCCTACTGGATTATTCTGCTTTGCCTGCTGTATTTTGACTGCCGCGCGCGGCGCGACGGTCTGGACGTGTCGCGCCTCGCGGACGCCGCCGGACTGCCGCACCCGACCGCGCCGCTGGCGGGCAGTCCGACGCTGGCAGTCCCGCTGACAATCTACAAGGTGAACGCGAGCGTGGCGCAAAACCCGATGTTGCCGCCGATGCCGTATTATGCGCCCGCCCCGCCCCAATCGAATCCGCCGCAAGCGCCGACCTATCTTCCGCCGCCCGGAGGACTGCGATGATGAAAAGATTTCCAGTCTATTCTCTGTTTGTCGCGCTGCTACTGCTGCTCGTCAGCCCGCCCGTTCGGGCGCAGAACGCGGGGGCGGGGAACGACCCGCAACAGATTAAAGCGGACTTAAAGAATATCCTGGACAGCAGCGAATTTCAGTCGGCGCAGCCCGCCGACCCCTCCATTTACGAAAAAGCGGCGAAGTGGCTACGGGAGTGGTGGGACAAACTTGCGGAGCGGTTCCGCGATCTGTTTAAGTTCGGTTCAATGGGCGGCAGTAGAAGTCCGGCAGTGCAGTGGGTGTTCATCGCGCTGTTTGTTGCGGGCGGGCTGTATGTCGCGTACCGCCTGGTTCGAAGTTATCTGGCGAACCGCGTAGTCAAGCAGGCCAGAGCGCGGACTGCTTTTGACCTCGACGAGACGGAAGTCGCCATTTCCCGCGAACCGAACGACTGGCTGGCGGAAGCGGCGCGGCAGGAATCGGAGGGGGATTACCGCCGCGCCTACCGCGCCCTGTTCCTTGCGATCCTGCTCAAACTGGATCAGGCGGGCATTGTGGCGTTTGAGCGCGGACGCACGAACGGCGAGTACCTGCGCTCGCTGCGCCGCGCCAACCGAAAGGAATTAAGCGATCTCTTCGCGCCGCTCACGCTGGATTTTGATCTGCGCTGGTACGGCGAAAAGCCCACGACCGCCGAAGACGCGGCAGCCATGCGCGGCGAGTACGACCGTCTGGAAAAAATCCTCGCGCAGGAGCCGAAGCAGGCGGAAGAAACAAAGACTGATACTGGGACGAACGCCGCCAACTTGACGCCGGAGCAGGCCTGATGCGACTGATGAACACGGCGAACGCCGGAAAAAAATCCGCCGAAGCGTGGACGCTGGCCCTGCTGTTCGGGCTGTACCTCGCGCTGACGATCTACGCGGAACGGACAGCGCAGCAGACGACCACCAAAGTCACGCCGAGTTCGTTCAATACGAAAACGTCCGGATTAAAGGCGTATTATCTCTTGCTGGAGCAGCAGGGATTTCGCGTTGACCGGCTTCGCGCCCCCTGGCAAAGCGTCGGGGCGGGCGACAGATTGCTCATCGTTGCAGAGCCGACTGACAAAGACCGGCCCGTGCTACCCGCCGAAGCGTCCGCATTAAAAAAATGGGTGGAGTCGGGCGGTTCGCTGCTGTATTTCACGGCGGCCCCGCCCCGCGAACTTGATCCGAACGACCCGTTGCTCGGCGATCTTGCCGTGACGACCGGAGGCGGGGACGCGCAGACCGCCGCGCCGGAAAAGCCCGATTCGCCCTACTTTGCGGGCGTGAAAGCGGTGGAATACGAATCGCCGGTGCGGATTAAGCCCGCGAAAAAGGCGAAGTATACCACGCTGCTCAAAGACGATGACGGCGCGTTGTTGATTGAAAAGACGCTCGGCAAGGGGCGCATTGTTGTGGCGGCGCTGGGAGAGATTGCGGGCAACGGCGCGATTCGCAAAGCGGACAATGCGGTCTTGCTGGTCAATTTTGCGTCCGCGCTCGGCGGCGACGGCGCGATTCAGTTTGATGAGTACCATCACGGCGTCGGGTTTGCGGCGGCGGCGGACGCGACCGGCGGCGTGTGGAGCGTCGTTCCTGTCCCGCTGCGGCTGGCCCTGTACGCCGGTTTCCTGCTGTTTGCGGCGCTGCTGTACAACAACAACCGAATGTTCGGACGCCTGCGCCCCGCGCCGCCGATTGTCCCGCGCAGCAGCGCCGATTACGTGGGTTCCGCCGGGACATTGCTGCATCGCGCCGGGGCCGCAGACCTTGCAATCGCTATGATTTACGAGCGGTTTGTTCGGGACTTGAACCGGGCGCTTGATTTGCCGCCCGATAGCGAATTAAGCAAAACCGTGAGCGAGGCGCAGCGTAAATTTTCCATCAATGCCCCGCAGTTTCAGCAGACCCTGACGCGCTGCGAGGCGGCGCGGCAGGGCGAACGGATGCGCGAATCGGAGATGCTGGCGCTGGCGCGTCAGATTGAATCGTACAGGAGGGTTTGTCAACTTGTCTGATCGCTTTACCGGAGAACAGGAATTGGATTCTTCTGTTCCCGCCGCCCCGCCCGCGCCGGAATTTCTCGCGCCGCCTATCGTTCCCGCCGCGCCGTCGTTCCTTTCGCCGCCCGCCCCTTCCGCCATTCCAAATGTCCCGACCGTCCCTGACGTTCCGGCGTTTTCCACTCTTGTGGCGGTTCCGTCTGTTCCCGCTGTTCCTTCCCTGCCCGTTGTTCCTGTGATGCCGGGAGATGGGCCGCAGACGGTGCGGGCGTTGGCGGAGCGGATTACCCGCGAGATGCGCAAGGCGGTGGTGGGGCAGGACGAGCTAATCGAAATGCTGATTGTGGCGGTGCTGGCGGGCGGTCATGTCCTGCTGGAAGGCGTTCCGGGAACGGCGAAAACGCTCTCGATTCGCACGCTGGCCCGCATTTTCAGCGTGAGTTTCTCCCGCGTTCAGTTCACGCCCGACCTGATGCCCTCCGACATTCTGGGAACGAGCATCTTTGACCCGCGAACGCAGGAGTTCAACCTGAAAAAAGGCCCGATATTCGCCGGACTCGTCCTCGCCGACGAGGTGAACCGGACGCCGCCGAAAACGCAATCCGCCTTGCTCGAAGCGATGGAGGAGCGCCGCGTCACGATTGACGGCGTTTCGCATAACCTGCCCGCGCCGTTTCTGGTCTGCGCCACGCAAAATCCGATTGAATACGAGGGAACGTACCCGCTGCCGGAGGCGCAGGTAGACCGCTTCATGCTGAAAGTCACCGTCGCCTACCCGAACGAGACCGACGAGCAGGCGATTCTGGCGCGAATCCAGAAAGGTTTCCGGGCGCAAAATCTGGACACGGCGGACATTTATCCGGCCTTAGAGGGCGCGGAACTGCCGCTGTACCAATCGGAAGTAGAGCGCGTCCGCGTGGAGGCGAGCGTCCTGCGGTACATCGTGCAGATTATACGGGCCACGCGGGAAAACCGGCATTTAGTTCTGGGCGCAAGCCCCCGCGCCGCCATCACGCTGCTAATGACCTCCAAAGCGCTGGCGGCGATTCGGGGCCGCGATTTCGTGACGCCGGACGACGTGAAAACGATGTCGCGTCCCGCACTGCGCCACCGCCTGATCCTGCGCCCCGAATCGGAGATTGAAGGCCACTCGGCGGAACGCATCATTGACGGTATTTTGCAGGGCGTAGAAGTCCCGCGATAACGCCGCAAAAAAATACTGGGAGAAACGTCCGCGCCGTCCGCATACATCCCCGAAAACCTGAACTCGAATTACACGGATTAAGGGATTAACTTTGATTTTCCAATGCCTGCCTGCAAGCGCAACACAATACAGTAGGCGCGACGCATTGAAAAATCCGTGTAATCTGTCCAATCTGTGTAATCCGAGTTCAAAGCGGAAAATTTCTCCCAATCCCATGCAAAACGAATTTCAATTCGCGCCAACTGAAACGACGCAGACTGTAGGGCTTGCCGCTCGGCAGACCGCTCTGGCAACCGAGACCGGAGCAGACGCACAGACTGCACGCCTCGTCACCGAACGCCTCAATGAGATTACCCGCCGCGCTGAACGCGCAAAACGCCGCTCTAAAATAGGCTCTCATGTTGTGAACCTGTCCATAATAATGCTTGGTCTACTACTATTGCTTCGTTTTGCGCCCGAAAAGTCGTTTGTTTTCGGGTTTCAAATAGTACTGTTCGCGGGGATAATTATCAGCACATTTCTTGAGTTTCGGGCTAGCTTATGGGGCGCACCAAAATTTGATGCAGCCGAATTAGCAAGTCTCGGCGGGGTCAAAGCCATTCCCCCGCTGTTTGCTGCTTTGGAAAATCATCTCTCAATAGAGGACAGACAAGCGATCTATACTGCGCTGACGCTACTGTTGCCGCAAATGAGAATTGAAGACGCCTCTTCGCTAAATCGTTGCGCTCGTGAGACAATAAATTCGTGGATTGGCTACGTCGGTTACCATACCGGAAATGATACAGCGCTCGATGATTTGCGATTTGCAGCATTAAAGGCGTTGAAACAGGTCGGGGATGCAACGGCAATTCCCGAAGTCAAGCGATTAGCCAATATAGAGGCTTCGACGCTTCGTGAGAAGGCCTTGCGTCAAGCGGCCCGCGAATGTTTGCCGATGCTGCGGGCGAACTGCGGGGAGGTGGAGACTGCCCGAACGCTGCTTCGCGCTTCCCATGCGGAGAACGCCCGCCCCGATACGCTGCTGCGTCCCGCAAGCGGCGCGGGGCAAACGAACTCGGCGGAATTGCTGCGCCCATCAGACGGCGGAGAATAAATTTACGGGGCGCAACTTGACAAAAAGCGCGATTTCCCGTATACTAATCTTTGGATATTCCCCGATGGTGCAATGGCAGCACACCAGATTCTGGATCTGTGAATCGAGGTTCGAGTCCTTGTCGGGGAGTGAATGTGAAAGGGGCTTTTCCTGATGCAACGGGAAAGGCCCCTTTTTTAGAAAACAGAAAACAGAAAACAGAAAACAGAAAACAGAAGAAAATGCCCGGACTGCGAATGTATCACCCTGTCGCTATCCCCGCAAAGTCTGAACGCCCCTTCTGTTTTCTGTTTTCTGTTTTCTGTTTTCTTCTTTTGGAGGCCCCTTATGTCTGCGCCCGATTTTTCCGCCCTGCTGAAAAAGCACTTCGGTTTTGACCAGTTCCGGCCCGGACAGGCGGAGGCGATTGCCGCGCTGTGGGAGCACAAAGCGGCGCTGGCGGTCTTTCCGACGGGAGGAGGCAAGTCGCTGTGCTATCAACTCCCGGCGCTGGCCCTGGACGGCGTGACCCTCGTTGTCTCGCCGCTGATTGCGCTGATGAAAGACCAGATAGATTTTCTGCGGGCCAGAGGGATCGCCGCGTCCCGGCTCGATTCGTCGCTGTCCGCAAGCGAGTCCCGCGACGTGATCGAACGGATGCGCGACGGTTCGCTGAAAATCCTCTATGTCGCCCCGGAACGCTTCAATAACGAACGGTTCCTCGCCTCCATCAAGTCTATTCCCATCGCGCTTTTTGCGGTGGACGAGGCGCACTGCATCTCGGAATGGGGCCATAATTTTCGCCCCGATTACCTCAAACTCGCCGATGTCGCCCGCGATCTGAACGTGGAACGGATTCTGGCGCTGACCGCCACCGCCCCGCCCGCCGTCGTCAAGGACATTTGCGCCGCGTTCGAAATCCCGCCCGCCGCCGCGATTGTCACCGGCTTCTACCGTCCGAACCTCAACGTTGCCATGACTCCGACGACGGCGGAAGGCCGCGACGCGCTCCTGCTGAAACGCTTGCAGGCCCGAAAGCCCGGCCCCACGATTATCTACGTCACCTTGCAAAAGACTGCCGAACGGATTGCGAAATCCCTCTCGGCGGCAGGCTTCCCCGCCGAAGCGTATCATGCCGGACTGGAGCCAGAAGCGCGAAGCGCCGTGCAGGAGGCGTGGATGGGTTCGGACAGCGGCATCGTGGTCGCGACGATTGCGTTTGGCATGGGGATTGACAAATCCAACGTCCGCTATGTGTACCATTACAACCTGCCAAAAAGTCTGGAGTCCTATTCGCAGGAGATTGGACGCGCCGGACGGGACGGCGCAAAGTCAACGGTCGAACTCCTTGCCTGCCCCGACGATGTAGCGACGCTGGAGAATTTCGCGTATGGCGACACCCCGACCGAAACCGCCCTGAACGCGCTATTGCAGGACTTGCTCGCCCGCGAAACGGAATTTGATGTCAGCCTGTACGAACTCGCCAACGCCTACGACCTGCGCCCGCTCGTCCTGCGAACCGCCCTGACATACCTCGAACTCGGCGGCGTGATTCGGCAGGGAACGCCCTTCTACGCGGGCTACGAGATGCGCCCCCTGCAATCCAAAGAGGCGGCGATTGCGGCCTTCAAGGGCGAACCGGCGCAGCTCGTGGCTGACCTGTTCAAGAACGCCAAAGCGGGACGGCTCTGGTACGCCCTGAACCCCGATCTTGCGGCGGTGGCGCTGGGGCAGGACAGAAAACGTATCGTCAAGGCCCTGCAAGTGCTGGAGGAGCGCGGCCTGATTGAACTGAAAACGGCGGACGCCCGCCAGACCTACACCCTGCTGCAGCCGGACGCCGACCCGGACGCGCTTGCGGCGGAACTGGCAAAAAAATTCGCGAAGCGGGAGGCGCAGGAGATTGCCCGCCTGCGGCACGTTCTGGAACTGATCACCAACGACGGCTGCCAGACGAACGCGCTCATCGGCTATTTCGGCGAAGTCAAAACCGAACCGTGCGGGCATTGCACCTACTGCGTGACGAAAAAACCGCTCGTTCTGCCGCCCGCCCACGACTTGAAACTGCCGCCGCCCGGATTCGACGCCGAGGCCTTCGAGGAACTCTGCGCCGAGCATCTGGAAGCGTTGGGAGAACCGCGTCAGGCGGCGCGATTTTTGTGCGGCCTTATTAGCCCCGCGCTGACCCGCGCCCGCCTCTCGCGTCACGCGCAATTCGGCTCGCTGGAAGCGTACCGGTTCCGCGCCGTTCTGGACTGGCTGGAAGAGATTTTGCCGTAGCGATAAGATTTTTCACCACAGAGAACGCAGAGGAACACAAAAAAAATACGGGGAGAAAAGGAGATTTCGGGGGCGTTATTGCATTTTTGGCGAAAAAATGCAATAGTGGAGAGGCTTATTGCAGAACACTGCAATAAAACAAACGGCGTGAGGCGATCTATGCGTTCGGAAGATTTCATCTCTCTGGCGGCGGGCGAACTTGTCCAGAATCAATACGGATGTCACTCTTTTGTTCCCGCGCCGCTGTCGCCGGAATTGCCCCCCTCGTGGGAATTGACCAACGCGCTCTCCCGCGCTGACCGCGCCCTGAGCGAACTGGCGGGGATTGCCCGCAACCTGCCGAATCCTCATCTGCTTATCGGTCCGTTCACGCGGCAGGAGGCCGTGCTTTCCAGCCGCATCGAAGGAACTCAGACCACTCTTTCCGAACTGCTGCTCTTTGAAGAGACGGCCTTTGACCTTTCCCAGACTACGGAAAGGCAGCGCAATGACGCGCTGGAAGTCCGAAACTACGTCGCGGCGCTGGAATTTGGACTGGCGCAGATCGCGGAGCAGCCTATCAGTCTGGGACTGATGAAGCGGATGCACGAACTGCTGATGGAGAACGTGCGCGGTTCGGAAAAATCGCCGGGGCAGTTTCGACAAGACCAGAATTTTATCGGGCCAGCAGGCAGCAAAATTGCAACGGCGACCTACATACCGCCGCCGCCGCTGCAAATGCGCGACGGCCTGCTGATGCTGGAATCTTACATTAACACGCCGGACGATCTGCCGCCGCTGATCCGCCATGCCCTGATTCATTACCAGTTCGAGGCGATTCATCCGTTCATGGACGGTAACGGTCGGATTGGGCGCCTGCTGCTTGTCCTGCTTCTGTGCCGGGACGGTCTCCTGCCGACTCCGTTGCTGTATTTGAGCGGCTATTTCGAGCGCAACCGCAGCAGTTATTATGCGCATCTCCTTTCGGTCAGTCAGCGGGGCACGTGGGCGGAGTGGATTGCGTTCTTTTTGCAGGGGGTTGCGGAGCAGTCGCAGGAGGCGGCGCGGCGTTCCGATCAGCTGCTGGCGCTGTGGGACCGCTACCGAAAAATTTTACAGGCGAGCCGCGCCCCTGCCCTGTCTTTTCAACTCGTGGACGAACTATTCGCTATTCCGACTCTCAGCGTCAAGCGGTTTGTGGCCCGCACCGGACGCGCGCCGAACGCCGTGCAGCAAAATGTTGAGCGTTTAGTCTCCGCAGGCGTCTTGCAGGAAATTACGGGGCGAGAGCGGAATCGGGTCTATATCGCGCCGCAGATTATCGCCATTGTGGAGGGGCGCGTTTCCGAAGCGCCGAAAGGGGAACGTCCGTGAAAAAATCGTTGTGGTTCTTGCTGATTGTCGGCGGTCTTGTTTCGCTGTTCCTAATCGTCGTTACCGGCAGTTATTTTGCTCATTATCTGGCATTAAATCGCAAATATGAGCAAGAGGGCAAAGCGTATCTGGCGCAAAGAAACTACCCGAAAGCGCTGAAAGCCTACTCCGCGCTGGCAAAAATCCATCCTGAATTAATGGCGGCGCATCGTGGATGCGGACGCGCTTACTATGGAATGGAGCGCTATGACGACGCAATCAGAGAGTTTGGTATTGCTATTTTTCGGGCGCGTCTGGAAAAGAACAAGGCGGCTTGCTATGCGTCACGTGGAGCAACCTATGCCGCCGAAAAAATGTGGGACGCGGCGATTGATGATTACGCAAACGCAATAATCCACGACCCGCAGTATTGGTACGCTTATCTTTTACGGGGCTACGCTTACGGCAAAACACAACGTTTTACGCTGGCCCTGTATGACGCCAACGAAGCGATACGACTTCATAAAAGCGCTTCCACCTATTATACGCGAGGCGTTATTTATGGCGAAATGGGACAGTATAATCCGGCAGTCGCGGACTGCCGCACAGCAACGGGATTAGAGCCAACATCAGCAGTCGCCTGGAATGATTTAGGATATGAACAATATCTGGCAGGCCAACTGCGCGAGGCCGAAATCAGCGACCAGAAAGCCATCGAATTGAGCGTAACAGATATGACTCCTCATTTCAATTTGGCGCTTTGCTTTGCCGTGCAGAACGACGCGGCGCAGGCGAAAAACGAGTATGCTGTCGCGATTGCAAAAAGTAACGCCCGACATCGTGACGCCGCGCTGGAAGAACTCAAAAAAGCGCAGGTACAGCATCCCAATACGCCTGCTATTCGCGAGGCATTGCGGCTTTTTGCCTCCGCGCAGCCCAACGCAGAGACGAAAAATTCAGCAGATAGAGAGAGTAAAAATGACGAATAGAATTTCGATAGCGGCCTGCGCCTTCGCGCTGGCGTTTGTCCTGCCCTCCTGCCATAAATCGGCGGACGGCGCGGGCGGGAATAAAATGCAGGAATCGGCGCTGACGCCCCGCGCAAAAAGCGGCAATGGCGGGGGCGGCATGACCGGCGGCGCGTCTGGCGGCGACCCGATACGCCCCGACGCCTCCAAAACCCCCGGCGACACGCTGGACGTGACGAAGGACGATATTTGCGTGGCCGGCTATTCCAGCAAAGTCCGCAACGTGCCGCAGGCCGCCAAAGAGCAGGCCTACGCGGAATACGGCATCACGCATCGGCAGCCCGGACAATACGAAATTGACCACCTCATCAGTCTGGAGCTTGGCGGCAGCAACTCCCTCCGCAATCTGTGGCCGCAGTCCTATATCACAAAGCCCTGGAACGCCCACGTCAAGGACGCGCTGGAAAACCGGCTGCATCAGGAAATTTGTTCCGGCAAGACCGATCTGGCGCAGGCGCAGCGCGAAATCTCCGGCGACTGGATCGCCGCTTACAAGAAACGTTTCTCCAATCCCCCCGGCGGTTCCAATGCCTCTGCCTCTCCCCGCGCCGCAGGCGGACAGTCGGCAAGCGCGAACGGCAGCGGGAACGACTCGCAAAACGCCGCCGACCCGAACGGCAAAGTCTGGGTCAATACCAACAGCGGCAAATACTGGCGTCCCGGCACGGAGTTCTACGGCAAGACCAAAGAGGGCAACTACATGACCGAGGCCCAAGCGCAGCAGGCGGGCTTCGTCGCCGCGAAAGGACAGTAATCGCCATGAGCAGCAACCACAAACTCACGAAAATTATTGCGGGGCGCACCCTGTCCGCCACCGCCAACAGCGGCGGCAAAATGACCCTGACCTTCACCGATAATTCCATTATGACGGTCAAGACGGCGGGCAGCAGCAACAGCGGCGTGAGCGGACAGACCATTAAGGCCGTCCGGCAGCAGGACACGACCCTCTCCCTCGACTTTGAGAACGGGACTTCGCTGGACATTCAAACGGCGGAAGCCACCTCCTCCGTCATGGTGCGCGACAAAAATCACGTCATGGAATACGCCGACTGAACCCAATTTTTGATCCACGAAAGGACACGAAGTAGCGCCACATTAACGGGTCACACAGCGCAAACGCGCGCGAAACGTGGCGTTGAGCCGTCAGGCGCAGACTGACGGGGAATGAGTCGGCTTTTGGACTTTTCCGCCCTGCTCTCCCGATTTTGCACCGTGCGCCGCCCGTCAATGCAGGCGTTTACAGGCGCAAACCCTCCAACATTCCAAATTAGCGATATTGACCAAGCACGGGAAGATAGGGTGTCGGGCAGTAGTATTTACGGAGTGGCCTTCGCGCAAACGAGCGGTATATTCATTGGAAACTATGAAACCAATCTGCCCGCCACGTTTTTTGTGTGATAATGCGCTTTCAGCGCTTACAGATGGATTTGATTTTTCAGCAAAACATGAAGAGATTAGCCGCGTTCTACATAAATTCAACGGCGCATTGGCGCATCAAATTCGGCGGTTTTTCAATGGACGCTGTAATAACTGGTTTGGTTAATTCGAAAGTACATTTACGGGCGCGGGGCGGGTGATAGCGGAAACTTACAGGCTTGACTTTGCAAAAAAATGGGGGGTAATGAGTAAAATAGACGGGCAAACACCCGTTTCACAAGAGTCTCCGCAAAAAAGCATAAGAAGACCGCATTGCATGAGACTCTTCGGTCTTTTTGATGACTGGCTTCTGTTCCTCGTCCATGAACAGGGCGTCCCCCAATCCATTTCGCAAGCCCTGCTCCGCCGACCGCCGCAGACCTCTCTTTTTTCCTCCCTTCCTTGCGGCCCTGCGAACGCAAAAATGCGGCGATTGCTTTTCTCTGCCTGGAAAATCAGACCGCCGCCGTTGCTATAACGACCGCCACGCCCTCAAAGCAAAAGTCAAATTCGCAGGATTGCGTTCTCTGCGCGGATCGCTCCCTGCGTCCTCCGGCATAATTTCCCCACACAGGTTTATACAACCCACTGCGTGTGATCTGAAAGATCTGTAAGGCGGTCAGCAACGCGGCAAAGGGCATTAAGAAAGAAACGCATGGGGCAGGGAAGCGTGATGGAAGGCGGAACGGGGCCATTGTGAGGCAAAAAGCATGGATGCGAATCGGCGTCTGTCCCGGCAAAACGGTTTTGCAGGGGCTTTCCGATCTGGCATAAAAACTGCGCGCGCTATTCAACGCAACAGGAAGCGGGTAGAAAACCGGCTTGAAAGGGATAAATCAGCATCAGGATCAAAAATGCCACCAACTGGACTTGAACCAGTGACACCTCAATTTTCAGTCGAGTGCTCTACCAACTGAGCTATGGCGGCATTGCAAGAAGCAAATCTATTGTAACCCGGAACCGGCGATTTGTCAAGGAAAATTTTTCGTTTTGCTTTCTAACGCTTCGGGCGCACATCCAGATGAATATGATCGGCCCCGTCCGGGAACAGACCGACGAGAACAACGCCGCGTTTCGCCGCTTGCCTGATGGCCTCGCGCAGACGCGGGGCGGCGAGCGCTTCGGCGGGGGCATACGCCTCATTCTTGAAGCGGACAATGCGCGGCGGCATCCCGATTTTGCCCGCAATCACGCCCTCCATTATTTCCGGTTGGGGCGCGGGAAAGAAAGGCCAGACCGCAGGCGGACACCCCGCCTCTATGCCGAGCGCGGCGGAAAGTCTGGCGCAGCGCAACCGCCCCGCTTCGTTGAAATGATTGAAATCATCTCCCCCGTCAAGCGGGTTGGAATGCGCCGCCTGCGTCGCTTTTTCGCGTCGAGTAGGCGGGGCTGCGTTCCGATTCGACGCGCCGGTCGGCGGATAGACCAGCGCGTAGAGCGGCGGCGACAGAAAAGGACGCCCGACAACCAGCGGTGTGTCCGGCGCTTTGGGAAGGCCCAGCCGATAGCGCCCCGGCGGCAGGTCGCGCAGCAGGGCCAGCGTCATGCGGACGCAGCCTTCGGGGTTGCTCTGCGCGATGGTGTGACCGTCGTAGGCCGCAATATCTACCGCCATTCCGCGCGCGTGGAGCGTTCCCGGCCCACCGTGCCGCCAGTAGGCCGTGCGATAGGGCGGGCGGAACAGGGACAGCACCGCCAGCGGGCATGACGGCGTGGAATGGGCGGCAAGCGTTCGCAGCGCCGTCAGCAGATGCGCGTCCGGCGGGGCGGGCAGCGGGGCCTCCGGCGTTTTTTCGGTAAAAATTTCCAGCGGAGGCGGCGGCGCGGAGCGGTTTGCCGCGCCGCGCCGCGATGCAAGGGGAACCGGCGGGCGGACGGAGCCGCTTGCGGGGACGTAGGACGCGGACGCCACCGCCTGCGGCGTTTCCGGCGGCCAAAGGTATAGTCCGTCCCGCGCCACACAGAACAACTGCTGCCCGTCCCGCTCGGCATTGATAAACCGAAGTTTGCCCGTTCGCAGCAGTTGGCGCAGTTCGGTCGCCTGGTCTGCGGCGCGTTGGCGTTCGCGGGGCAGCGGCGGGCCAAACGGGACAAAGCGCGGCCTCGCCTGCGCGTTCCTCTTTCGAGCGGCTTTGCCTTTTTTTACGAGCGGGCGCGTTGTTTGCGCCGGAGGCCGCGTCGAATCAGCGGGACACGGCGTCAGTCCCATGAAAAGCAATCCGACCCCGGCGGTCAACGTAAAATTTCGTTGCGATAAAAACATGGCGCGTTCCCTGCAAAGCGGTTTTTCGGGCATTTTTCTCGCCCCTTTTCAACTTTCGTCCTGAGATTCTGCAAATTGCGGTTGACATCCTGCTTTGTATCTGGCATAATTTAAATTGAACTTGAAATTATTTTCGGGCGAATAGCTCAGTTGGTAGAGCGCCTCGTTTACACCGAGGATGTCACGGGTTCGAGTCCTGTTTTGCCCATTTTGTTGCCTCCTGCGGGGTATAAACCGCCACGATACCTTCCACCATCACCCCGTAAGCCAAGCCTCTCTCCGTCCGCGTTCTCTTGCAGTAACATTTGCAGTAGCGAGGAAGAAGCAGCTTGCCGCCGACATCACCGATTCACTGGATTTCCTGCCCCCCACGCAACTTTTCGCCCGATTTCCCCGTCAATAAAAGTAGACATTTGTTGCATGGGAGGCGGAACGATGGACGTAATTGATAGCTGGATCACCCGGCGCGAAGCGGCGGAACTGCTCGGCGTTAAAAAAGGCTGGATCGCTGAACTCGGCAAGACGGGCCGACTCCCCTGCAAGACCTTCGAGGACAAAACCAACGCCACGACCTACTACTCGTACCGCGCTGTCATGGAACTGCGCCACACCTCCGCCCGCGCCAAAAGGCGGCGCGGCGCGTCCTGCCTGCCCCTGCCCAAAACGGAAGGCGAAAACTGGATTACCTACGCGCAGGCCGCAGCGATTCTCGGCGTCGGCGTCCCCGCCGTCCGCCGCTTCGCCGCCACCGGTTGGTTCGAAGTGCGCCGCTCCTCCGACCAAAAATGGGCGCGGCAATACGTCGCGCAAACGCAGGTCGAGGCCCTGCTCCGCAACGAAGAATGGCGGGCCAACCGCGACCGCGCCTTTCCCTCCTACTACAAAATCCGCCGCGTCATCACGCAGGCCACAGAGGAGGAACGCGCCGAGGCCCCCGAATGGCTCAATCCCAAACAGGCCGCCTTCTATCTCGGAATCACCCGAAAATGCGTCTGTTACTACCGCCGGAAAGGGCGCATCACAGGCCGCCGCGTCCCGCCCGGAAATGGCAGCCGACAGGCCCTCTGGCAATTCCACCGCGACGAACTGCAACGTCTGCTCGACGACCCCCAGTTCCAGCGCAAGCGGCAGACGTATCAGGAATCCTACACCGAAGCATTGCAGCAGCAGCGCATGGTAGAACGCGAGGCCCGCGCCATCGAACAAATGCGCCGCGTTCAGGGCCACGACCGCTGCGACTACAAACCATTCTATCAGGCCAGCCCCGGCGATGTCTGGTGACGGCGCGAGAAAGCCGTTGCCGACGCAAGCGCAAACGAGCGGCCCCGTGTAAATACGGGATTACCCGGAAACAGGGAGACAAAAAATCCCTGTTTCCGGGTATAATGCCGAAACGTAAACCGCCGCAAATCCCGTTTCGGAGCCGCCCGCCATGCCCTTCCTCCAGTTCAAAGGCAAGACCGCCGTTGAGACCTACCATCACCGCCTGCCCCATCACCTCCTGGAACCCGTCCCGGAGCGTTCTGTCCTGCCGCCCGACGCCGCGCCCACCCTCGAAGGCAATCTCATCATCGAAGGCGACAACCTCCTCGCCCTCAAATCCCTCCTGCCAACCCACGCGGGCCGAATCAAGTGCGTCTACATTGACCCGCCCTACAACACCGGAAACGAGGGCTGGGTTTACAACGACAACCTCACGCAGCCGCAATTCAAAGAATGGATCGGGCAGACGGTCGGCAAGGAGGGCGAGGACGCGGCGCGGCACGACAAATGGTGCTGCATGATGTACCCCCGCCTGCAACTGCTGAATGAACTTTTACACGATGACGGAATTGTTTTTGTCAGCATTGATGACAATGAAGTTCACTATCTTCGTTCGCTTATGAACGAAATTTTTGATGAAGAAAATTTCATAGTTGATTTTGTTTGGGAAAGTCGGCTGAATAAAGATAACCGTAATGTCACAGGCGTTTCAATCGCGCATGAGTACATTGTCTGCTATGGGAAAAAAGTGAGAGGCGGACAACGAGACGCCTCTCAATATTCAAATCCTGATGACGATCCGCGTGGCCCTTGGTCAAGCGCAAACATGGTTGGACTCCTTCCGCAAGAACTTCGTCCAAATTGCCATTATGATATAACAGATCCACAAACAGGTATTGTCTATACTAAACCAAATATGGGCTGGCGCTATGATTCGACTACGATGGCGCGTTTGATTGACGAGAAACGAATCCTATGGCCTGCCGAACCGTCAGGCAGGCCGCGAAGGAAATCTTTTTTGAATGAACTTGGAGCCAAATTCACAGGTTTTTCATCCATTGTCGGTAGCGATGTTTATACAAAAGACGGCACACAAGAAGTTGAACAGATTTTTGGACGGCGCGTTTTTGACTACCCTAAGCCGTCAGCACTGATAAAAGAGTTGATCGAACAGGGTACAGAGGATGACTCAATAGTTCTCGACTCGTTCGCCGGGAGCGGAACGACCGCGCAGGCGGTTCTGGAATTAAACCGCGAAGACGGCGGCAATCGCAAGTTTATTTTAGTGCAGCAGCCCTACGAACCGAAAAAACAGGACAGCGGCGAACAGATTAACATCACCGAGACCATCACGGCGGAGCGCGTTCGCCGCGTGATGCAGGGCTACGCCTACGAGGGAACGCAGACCGAAACGATTTTGGAAGAAAAAGTCGGACTCAACACGCTCAAAAAGGCCGATGAACTGCTGAAACGCATCGAGGCCGCAAAAGACGCGGGCAAACTCGCCTACGACAGCGTAAAGGCCGGTATGAAAGACGGCGTAGTTACTGTGGAAGGCATAAAGAAAATAGAAGGGAAGACGGACGGCATCGGCGGAACGTTCACCTACGCCCGCGTCAGCGAAAACCCCCTCTACGGCGAATACCGCAATATGGAAAATCTGCCCGACTACGAAAGCCTCGCCGCCTATATTTTCTATACCGAGACCAGCCGCCAGTTCCAGCCCGCCGAACTCAACCGCGAAACCGGCTATATCGGCTCCGTCAACCGCGTCAGTTACTACCTCCTGTACAGCCCGCTGCCCGACGACGGCATCGGCATTGACGCCGAATTTCTCAAAAAAGTCGCCGCCCACGACCCAAACAAAAAACTCGTCGTCTACAGCGAAAAATTCCTCATGCACCGCGAGACCCTGCAAAAATGGGAAATGGAAAACGGCAAATCCCTCCGCTCCATGCTCGTTCCATTCGAATTAAGATAGGTGCTGTCTTCCCCTCTCCCAGGCTTTTTTGGGAAGAGAGGCGGGGTGTGAGAACTTTTCCTCCCCCTCTCCCAGGCTTTTTTGGGAGAGGGGGTTGGGGGGTGAGGGCTACTATGGAACTAAAAAAATATCAGCAGCGCGTCCTTGACGAAATCAGCGCCTACTTCGACGCCCTTGCGGAAGAATGGCGTGGCGGCAACCTACGCCACGCCGCCAAAGACGCCTGGGAACAATGCAAGATCAGCCGCTTCTACGCCGAACGGCGCACCGGCGCGAATCGCGACCTGCCCAATTTCTGCCTGAAAGTCCCCACCGGCGGCGGCAAGACCCTCCTCGCCACGCAGATTATCGGGCTGGCCTACAAACGTTTGTTGCCGGAACGCAATGGCGTCGGCCTGCTGTTGTGGATTGTGCCAAGCGACCAGATTTACCGCGACACCCTGAAGGCCCTGAAAGACCGCCGCCACTTCTACCGCGAATCGCTGGATTACGCCCTCGGTCAGCCCATCGAAATCTGGGAAAAGCACGAAATCGCCCGCCTTACCCCGGCGCAGATGCGGACGAAGTTAAACATCCTCGTCATCAAATTGCAGGGAACAAACCGGCAGGACAAAGAAAGCCTGAAATTCTTCCGCGACAGCGGCGGCAATATCACGCAGCATTTCCCCGCAGAGGACGACCCGGAGGCCAACCGCGCCCTGAAAGCCCGGATTCCCAACCTCGACATGATTCAAAATCGCGACGGAACCGACGCCGACTTAATCAAAACGTCCATCGGCAATCTGGCCCGCCTCTGCGAACCGATTGTCATGTTGGACGAAGGCCACAAAGCCACCAGCGCCCTCGCCCTCGCCACCGTCGAAGGCTTCAATCCCCGCCTTATCGTGGAACTCTCCGCCACGCCGCCAAAAGAGGCCAATCTCCTGTGCCGCGTCAGCGGGCAGGAACTCTTAGATGAGCAGATGATTAAACTGCCCATCCGCGTCGTCACCTCCCGCGAAGAATCGTGGACAAATTGCCTGACCCGCGCCCGCGACAAACGCGAAGAACTCGCTCAAATCGCCCGCGAACAGTCCGCCGTCACGCAGCGGACGATTCGCCCCATCGTCCTCGTGCAGGTCGAGCGCGTCGGTAAAGATCAGCGGGACACAAATTTTATTCATAGCGAAGAAGTCCGCGAATGGCTCATCGGGCGGCTTGGCGTTCCCGCCGCAGCCGTCGCCGTCAAGACCTCCGAACGCGATGACATCGAAGGCATAGATTTACTGGACGAAAACTGCCCGATAGAGTGGATCATCACAAAGGCCGCGTTGCAGGAAGGGTGGGACTGCCCCTACGCCTACATTTTAGTCTCACTTTCCAACACCCGCAGCCAGCAAAGCATGACGCAGCTCGTCGGGCGCGTCCTGCGCCAGCCCTTCGCCGCCAAAACGCCCGCCCGCGAACTCAACGAAAGCTACGTCTATTGCCTCCGCGCCAGCACCGAACAGGTCGTCGCCGAAATACGCAAGGCCCTCTCCGGCGAAGGCTACGAAGGCGACGCCGCCAGCGTCATTGACGACAGCGGCGAGACAACGAAGCCCGAAACCCGCGAAGCAAAAATGCGCCTCGAATTTGCGCGGCAATACCTCACGCCCTTCGAAGGCCGCGTTTTCCTGCCCCGCTTCTGCGTCCGCTTCGAAAGCGGCGACCAGCCGCTTGACTATTACAGCCACCTCCTCAGCGGCGTCAACGTCCGCGAATTTGATTATGAGCCGGTTCGGGAATGGGACTTGACCGCCGACATTCGCAGCGCAAAAGAGATTTTTCGCAGCGTCAGCCTCAACGAAAACGCCCTTGAACCCATAGACAGAGAGGAGCGCGACCTAATCCTGCTTGACACCGACGCCCAGACAAAAGCGTGGCTTGCCTCCAACCTCGGCGAAAAGCGGTTCAGCGCCAAGCAGTGCCACTACATCGTGGAGCAGGTCTGCCAGCGCTTGCAGGGCGTGGAAAACCAACTCGCCTACGCCCGCTTCCGCCTGCTGGAAAGAATGACCGGACTCGTTAAGGCTGCGTCTGACCGGCAGACGCAGGCCATCTTCCAGAAACTCTACGACGAAGGCCGCCTCTTTTTCGGCATCGCCTGCATCCAGTGCGTCTTCGAATTGCCGCCCTCCGTCAAGCGCAAACGCATCCGCGCCATGACCCGCAACGACACCCTGCCGCTGCAAAAAGACCTGTTCGATTTTCAGCCCGACGACATGAACGAATTAGAAAAAGTCGTCGCCCTTTACCTCGATGAAAGCCCCGAAGTCCTCTGGTGGTATCGCAACATCGTCGGCGTAAACGAGTTTAGCATCGAAGGCTGGAAGCCCAACAAACTCTACCCCGATTTCATCGTGCAGCGCGGCGAGGACGGCGCGGCGAAACCGACGGTCTGGATTGTCGAAAGCAAAGGCCGACACCTGAGCGGCAATGCCGACACGGAATACAAGCGCGACGTGGCAAAGACCTTCGAAAAACTCGGCGAAAAAGTGACGTGGCAAAAATTAGGAGAAGATTTCGCCGACCACTGCTTCCGTTTTCAGGTCTTAGATCAGGGCGACTACGCCGACAAAGATTGGAAGGCCGACCTGCAAAAAATGCTCACCGCCTCACTCACGCCATCATAAAATATACAACTGTCAAAACCTGAAACAAAAAATGCCCCGCCTTCCAGAGAAAGCGGGGCGATTTTTTTGTCCGCGAAGGCGGACGTTGTCTTTCAGAACGGGAGTCATTCCCGGTCACAATAGACTCTCCCCCTCTCCCAGGCCTGTCTTTGGTAAGATAGGTAGGGAGAGGGGGTAGGGGGTGAGGGCCTCTACGCCAGCGTCACCGGCTCCTCGAAGGACGGCAGACCGATGTCCCCGCCCCCGATGCCGTCAATCGGCAGGCCCTCGTCAATCGGAGGCGCATGGCGGAACGTCACTTTCAGCGTGTCGTTCTTCACACCCGGAACGAACTCGCCGTCCAGTTCCGCCCGGATCGCGTCGCCCGGTCGGAACGTGCCGCGCAAGACCTCCTCCGAAAGCGGGTCTTCGATCATCCGCTGAATGGCGCGGCGCAGCGGCCTTGCCCCCATCGTCTGATCAAAGCCCTCCTGCGCCAGGTACTGCTTCACGTCCATCGCCACTTCCAGCGTCAGTTCCTGCGTTTGCAGCTGCTTATTCACGCGGGCCAGCATCAAGTCCACGATTTGCAGGATTTCGTCCTCTGTCAGCGGCTGGAACACAATCACCTCATCAATCCGGTTCAGGAACTCCGGTCGGAACGTCTTCTTCACTTCCTCCAGCACCCGGTTCTTGATCGCTTCGTTGGCCTTCGCCTCATCCGTGCCGCGCCGCGCCGCGTCCCCGCGAATACCGAGCGTCTTGTCCGGGTTGATTTTCGACGCCCCGATGTTCGAGGTCATGATAATCACGGTATTCTTGAAGTCAATGATGCGCCCCTGACTGTCCGTCAAGCGTCCGTCTTCCGCCACTTGCAGCAGCAGATTAAAGACCTCCGGGTGCGCTTTTTCGATCTCGTCGAGCAGCACCACCGAGTACGGATTGCGGCGCACCGCTTCCGTCAGCTGCCCGCCCTCCTCGTACCCGACATAGCCGGGAGGCGCTCCCACAAGGCGGCTCACGTTGAACCGCTCCGAATACTCGCTCATGTCAATCCGAATCAGGTTCTGCTCCGTGCTGAACAGGAACGTCGCCAGAGCGCGGGCCAGTTCCGTTTTACCCGTACCCGTCGGCCCCAGGAAAATAAACGTTCCCATCGGGCGCTTCGGGTCTTTCAGGCCGGAACGGGCGCGGCGCACAGCCTTGCTGACCGCCACAATCGCCTCATGCTGCCCGATAATCCGCTTGTGCAGTTCATCTTCCATCCGCAGCAATTTCTGCGTCTCCGTCTCCACCAGTCGGCTGACCGGAATCCCCGTCCAGGCCTGCACGATGCTCGCCACTTCCTCTTCCGTGACCGTGCGCGTCATGCTCTCTTTTTTGCTGTTCCAGTCCAGTTCCAGATCGCGGATTTCGCTCTCCAGCTCCTCCTGACGGCGCTGCAAATTGTCGTCCCGATCCCAGTTATTATTCGCGACCGAATTAATCTCTTTTTTGACTTCCGCCAGTTTCGCTTTGGCCTGCCGCAGTTCCGCCGGCGCGTGTCCATACTGCAGGCGCACCCGGCTCGACGCCTCGTCAATCAGGTCAATCGCCTTGTCCGGCAAAAATCGGTCCGTGATGTATCGGTCGGCTAATTGCGCCGCCGCCGTCAGCGCCTCGTCCGTAATCGTGACGTGGTGATGCTGCTCGTAGCGCTCCCGCAGTCCGCGCAGAATCTCCACCGTATCTTCGGGAGTCGGCTCCGAAACTTTCACCGGCTGAAAACGCCGCTGAAGGGCCGCGTCCCGCTCAATGTATTTGCGGAACTCGTCGTTCGTCGTCGCGCCGATGCACTGCAATTCGCCTCGCGCCAGCGCCGGTTTCATAATGTTAGAAGCGTCAATCGCCCCCTCCGCCGCGCCCGCCCCGACCAGCGTATGCAGTTCGTCAATGAACAGAATCACGTCGCCCTGCGCCTTGCGCACCTCGTCCATGACCCGCTTCATCCGCTCTTCAAACTCGCCCCGGTACTTCGTTCCCGCCACCAGACTCGCCAGATCAAGCGCCACAATCCGCTTGTTTTTCAGCGTGTCGGGGATATCTTCGGCGATAATGCGCTGCGCCAGCCCTTCCGCAATCGCCGTCTTCCCGACTCCCGGTTCGCCCAGCAGCACCGGATTGTTTTTCGTGCGCCGCGACAGAATTTGAACGACGCGCTCAATCTCCGTGTGCCTCCCGACCACCGGGTCAAGCTTCTCATTCCGCGCCAGTTCCGTATAGTCGCGCCCGAACTCGTCCAGCGTAGGCGTCCGCGAGCGCTGCCCCTGCTTCTGCGCCGGGGCCATGCCGCTGTCGTTGTCCTGAAGGTGCATCACCTCGCGGCGCGTCCGCTCCAGTTCTACGCCGAGTTTCGCCAGCACGCGCCCCGCCAGACCTTCACCCTCACGTATTAAACCAAGTAATAAATGCTCAGTCCCAATATAATTGTTACTAAGCTGCCGCGCCTCATCGTAAGCCAGATCAATCACGCGCTTGGCGCGGGGCGTCAGCTGCATATCCTGTCCCAGCCGCCCGTCGCCCCGCGTAACCTGCCGCTCGATTTCGCTGCGAATCCGCCCCAGCGAAACGCCCATGCGGTCGAGTATTCTTGCCGCCACGCTGTCATTCTCTCTGACAAGTCCTAACAGTAAATGCTCCGTGCTGACGTAGTTCTCACCTAATCGGCCCGCTTCTTCTTGCGCGAAAAAGACAACGCGCCGCGCTCGTTCTGTAAATCGCTGCCACATGGCCTCACTCCTTTATCCGTTCCCTGTCGAATGGCGGAGCGTGTTTCCGCTCCGTTTCTGGCAGGCGATCACCGCTTCCGTTTCGTTCATCCTACCGCTATCTTGTTCTCAGGCGTCTTTGCTTGATCGTTCTTGTGTGTATTTGTCCGTCTCGTTTACTGCGCGGCGCTTCATCGGCAGCCGACAGGAACGCGCCCGGTATCCTCTATTAGTCGTTTGCAGCCCGGAAAAGTTCCGTCAGCGCCGCGCTTATGCTTTCACGCCGTCTACCAGCGTGAGGGCGCGGAACGCTTCGATGAGGCGTAGAGTAGTCGCGCCGGGGCGGGCGTTTCCGATTTCGCGCCCGTCGCAGCGCGCCATCGGGATCACCTCCGCCGCTGTGCCGGTCAGGAACGCTTCGTCGGCGTTATAGACATCGTATAAAGTCATAACGGATTGTCGGCAGGGCAGTCCCATTTCTTTTGCCAGGTCCATGACGGCGGCGCGGGTGATTCCCGGCAGCGCTCCCTGACTGGTCGGCGGGGTCGTCAGTTCACCGTCTTTGAGCAGGAAAATGTTGTCGCCGGTCGCTTCCGCGACGTTGCCTTCCATATTGAGCATTAGCGCTTCGCCCGCGCCAACGCGGTTGGCTTCCATTTTTGCCGCGATGTTATTGATATAGCGTCCCAGCGATTTGACCTGCGGGTCAATACAGACGGCGGGGGGAACGCGGGCCGACGCGGTAATCACGTCCAGCCCCGCATCGTACATCGCTTGCGGGTAGAGGCGCAGCTGCTCGGTCGAAATAACGACGGTCGCGTCGGTCTTGACGCTCATGGGGTCAAGCCCTAGCCCAACGCCCCGCGACACGCTCAGGCGAATATAGCCGTCCCGGTGCTGATTGGCGCGGACGGTCTCCAGCACCTGACTTTGCAAAGTGGGCAAGTCCACCGCAAGCGCAAAACCCAGCGCTTTCACGGAACGGTACAGGCGGGCGAGGTGCGGCTCCAACCGGAAGATGTTGCCGCTGTAGACTCGGATTCCCTCAAACGCCCCATCGCCGTAAAGGAAGCCATGATCGTAAATCGAAACGCTTGCGGCGGATTTGGGAACAAGTTTGCCGTTGATATGCGCCCATTGTTCCGGGGCGGGCGTCTGCTCTGCGGTCATTTTGCGTCCTCTGCAAGCGGCGGCTCCGCCGCCTGCGCATTGAAAATTTACTGTGTTCAGTATACCATACGGGGTTGATGATTGCAACGCGCCGCGCCTGCCCGAAAGGAGGGGTGTTCAGGTATTCGGGTATTGATGGCCCAACTAACAGTTTGTACAAAACTCACAGTGAACGAACTAATACCTGAATACCGAATACTTGAATACCTTCCTCATTTCTGCGTCTTTTTGAAGCGGTCTAAATTTTTGCGGGCAAGCGCGTTGTTCGGATCAATGTGGAGGGCTTTTTTGTACGCTTCGACGGCGAGTTCAAAGTTGCGCTTCGATTCGTAGGCCACGCCAAGATTATTGTAGGCGTCGGCGTAGGCGGAGTTCAGGGCGACGGCGCGAAGGAAAAATCGCACGGCTTCGTCGAATTTTTCCTGTTTCTGCGCTATCAGTCCGAGTCCGTTGTAGGATTCGGCGTTGTCCGGGGCTTCCAGCAGCGCCTTATTGTATTCCGTTTCAGCGCGGTTCAGGCTGTCCGCGTCGCCTTTGCGGTAATAATAGCCCGCCAATGCCCGCCGCGCCTGCGCCGATTTCGCGCCGGGAGCGGCGTTTTTAAGGGCTTCTTCCAGCGCGGCGCTTGCGCCCGCGTCGTCGCCTTTGCGCTGCAAACTTGAGCTTAAGTTAATCCAGTTTCCGATTTCGGCGGGCTGCGCTCTGGTCAGGCGACCGAAGACGGTTGCCGCCTCGTCGTAATGTTTCAGGTGGAACTGCGCCAGCCCCAGGCCGCGCAGCGACGCCGGATTTTCCGGGCTTAACGCCAGCGCTTTCTGGTAGGCGGTCACGGCGAGCGGGTACTGCTGAAGGCGGGTATAGGCCAGTCCGAGATTGTAGCGCGGGTCGAAAGCGTCCGGCTTTAAGGCCACCGCTTTGGCGAATTGCGGGATGGCGTCCGCCGTCCGCCCCATATCAAACAGCGATTCTGCGTAAGTTTCCCGGATGGAGTAGTCGGCCGGGGCGAGGGTGATAGCCCGGTTCAGGGCCGTTCTTGCCAGCGTCCAGCCCCGCTGCGTGTCCGCCCTGCCTTTTTCGGTCGTCAGGGCCTGCGATTTGCGGGCCAGCGTCTGCCCCGCCAGCCCCAACGACGCCCATGCGCCGGTGTTGTCCGGGCTGATTTTCACGGCAGATTCCAGCGCGGCAATCGCGCCGTCGTAATTGCCGCTCGCCTGAAGCGCCAGCCCTAAATTCTGCTGAATCAGGGCGTCATCGGGGCTAAGTTCCACCGCCTTGCGATAAGCGGAAATCGCGTCGGGCAGGCGATCCATTTTGTAATACACGCTGCCAAGATTGTAATAGGGGTCGGGCGATTTGGGCTGCAATTTCGCGGCGGTCTGAAACTCCAGCGCCGCCTCCGGGTAGCGTTTCAGGCCGTCGTAGACATTGCCGAGGTTGAGATGCGCTTCGGGAACGTCCGGCTTGATTTTAATCGCTTCCTGCAACGGTTCAAGGGCGTCGGGATAATGCTGCATTTGCAGGTTGAGGAACCCGATCCAGAACAAGATGTTGGCGTTTTGTGGCGACGCTTTACGGGCGAGATTGAACTCATCGAGCGAGGCGTCGTATTTTTTCGCCTTGTACAGGGCGGTCGCTTTGTCAAAGTGCGTCTGCGCGTCGTCCGCCAGCGCGGGGAGACCGGCAGGCAGTACGCAGACGGCAAAAGCGAACAGGAAAAAGGGCAATCGGAAAGCGGCGCAGCGCATCACAGGAACTCCATGCGAAAAAATTGCGTTGATAAGGGACTTTCGAATATTAAACTCTTCCACGCTGGCGGGCGGGCGGGCGAATAAATTCACTGCCACAAAAGCGCGAAGTCCGCCTTCGCGGACTCAATGCGGACTTACGCATACGGGAAGATTTATTTTATCGCAAGTCCCTAAGTGATTCCATTATACTCTAATCCGGGAATTTATTCCCAAAAAAAACTCCGGGAAGAACTTCGGGAAGGATGTCAGGCAGGAATTTGCGCGGGCCCCCGCGAATAGCGCGGCAATGACAAACAGCGCACCCAAATCGAATCGGCTGGAGGCGTGGGGCCTCTGCAAATCTTACGGCGGCAGCCCCGTGCTGACCGGCGTAGATTTCACGCTGCGATCCGGCGAAGTCCACGTCCTGATGGGCGAAAACGGCGCGGGAAAGTCCACCTTCACCAAAATTCTCAGCGGCGTGACCGCGCCCGATTCCGGTCAGATTTTGCTGGACGGCCAATCGGTGACGTTCGCCACGCCCGCGCAGGCGCAGAACGCGGGCGTGGCGCTGATGCATCAGGAGCCGCTGACTTTCCCGGAGCTGACGGTCGCGGAAAACATTTTTCTGGGGCGGCAGCCGGTTCGCGGACGGTTCCGGGCGGTGGACTGGCGCGAAATGGAGCGGCAGGCGGACGCCCTTCTCGCTTCGCTGGGCCTGAATTTGGACTGCCGCGCCAAAATGCAGGGGCTTTCGGTGGCGGCGCAGCAGATGGCTGAGGTCGCCCGCGCCCTTTCGCTGCAATCCCGCGTCCTGATTATGGACGAGCCGACGGCGGCGCTGACTCCCGGCGAGGTCGCCGACCTGTTCCGCATCGTCCGGCAACTCCGAAGTCAGGGCGCGGCGATTATTTTTATCAGCCACCGGTTAGAGGAGGTCTTCGAAATAGGAGACCGAATCACGGCGCTGCGTGACGGCGCAGTGGTCGGGACAGTCGCGCCGCAGGACACTACGCGGCAGGAGATTATCCGCATGATGGTCGGGCGTCCGCTCTCTGCGCTGTTCGAGAAGACGGACGCAAATCCCGGCGCGGCGCGGCTTACGGTGGAGAATCTGACGCTGGCAGGGCGGTTTTCGGATATCTCCTTTACCGTGCGGGCGGGCGAGATCGTAGGTATGGCGGGTCTGGTCGGGGCGGGGCGCACGGAGGTCGCGGAAACGATTTTCGGCGTCCGCCCCGCCTCCGCCGGGACGGTCACGGTGGACGGCGAAGTCGTCCGGCTGAAAAACCCGCAGCAGGCGGTAAAATGCGGGCTGGCCTACGTGCCGGAAGACCGCCAAAAGCACGGGCTGCTGCTGCCGCTGCCGATAGCCCGCAATATCACTCTGCCGCGCCTGCGCGAATTTGCGCGGCTGGGCTGGATGCAGAATCGGCGGGAGACCGCCGCCGCCGAAACGATCACTGTCCGCCTGCAAGTGCGCGGGACTTCCGGCGTGGCGCAGCCCGTCGGGGAACTCTCCGGCGGCAATCAGCAGAAAGTTTCGCTGGCGAAGTGGCTGCTCGCGCCGCCGAAAGTCCTGATTTTAGACGAGCCGACGCGGGGCATTGACATCGGGGCGAAGGCGGAAGTCCACCGGCTGATGGGCGAACTGGCGCAGCAGGGCATGGCGATTTTGATGATCTCCTCTGACCTGCCCGAAGTCCTCGCTATGAGCGACCAGATTCTTGTTCTGCGCGAAGGTCGCCTGACGGGACGATTCGCCCGCGCCGACGCCACGCAGGAGCGCCTCATGGCGGCTGCCACCGGGCAGACAGACAACACGCTTTCCGCGTGAAACGCCCCGATGCGCTGGCAGTGGCGCAAGCGGAAATAGCGGAACACTCCGCCCGCCTTATGCGTCTTGAAAATGAAATCAGCGGACAGCGAGCGAAGATTATCGCCGCGTCCCATCCAAAGGAGAAGTTTTATGCGAAATTTATTCCCTGTTCTGACGCGGGCCGCGCTGCCCTGCCTCGGCGGAATGATAATAATGAGCGGCGCGGTTGCGGCGCAAGCGGACGAAACGCCCGCCGCGCAATCGCCTGCCGTTTCCACTCCGGCGGCGCAGGCGGACGCGCTGAGTTACACGACGCTGGCAAAGCGGACCGAGGCGCGTCTTGATGGCGCGTTCCCGCCCGTTTCGCTGCAAATCGCGCAAATCCCGCAGAGCGTTTTGCAGGGCGCGGCGGTGACCGCGCCGCGCGGCGGTCAGCTCGATCCGGTCTCGGTCGCAAGCAAAGTCGTGCCGATAGCCATCCGTCTCGGCGCGTTGGTCTCGCCCCGCACCAAGTTTGTCGGCGGCGCGGACTTCAGTTTCCCGAACGCAAAATTCGGCGGCTTCTATCCCCGCATTGACGCGGAGGCGATTATCTCCGCTAACTTCGGGGCGGTCAGCACCCTCGTTCCGATCACCTTCAACGCGGTCTACTCCAAAACGCTGCCCGCCGGGACGCATCTTTACGGCGGCGCGGGAATCGGACCGTATTTCGGCGAAGTGACCCGCTTCGGCGGCAAGCTGTTTGTCGGCGGCGATTTCAACCGCAGCCTCGGCGTCGAGGCCGATTTACAGTTTGCCGGACAGGGCGACGCGCTGGTCACCATTGCGGCGCGAATCGGGCTATAATGCCGCTATGCGTCTCTACGCTGAATCCTATAATTTGTCGAGGCGTTGCAAACGCCTCGCCGACGGCATAACGTAGCATAACGTAGTCGAGGCGTTGCAAACGCCTCGCCGACGGCATAACGTAGTCGAGGCGTTGCAAACGCCTCGCTAGGTGGCGTTCCGCCAAGCGTCCTGCCGGACGCGATACGTTTAACCTTTACACAACAAACGGCGAATGTAAGCCACAATTTAATAACCTACTCCTGCGCCGAAGCATCAGGGCCATTCAGTTATCCGCGTCGGGCGGTTGAAACCGCTGCCACAAGCGCGCGAAGTGCCCCTTAGGACACTAAACCCGATCCTTTTTGTGTAGGCTAATCCGCATTGAGTCCGCGCAGGCGGACTTTGCGCACGCGTGGCCGTGAATTGATTCGCCCGCACGAAAACTGAATGGCCCTGCCGAAGCATACCGATTGATTCCTTTCCTGCTCGCCTCGTTTTGCGTTGTAGGGAAGGGAATCAGGGACGGCGGGTAACCTTTTGGGGCGGAAACGCCGTAATAAACCTGAATGATAACGATTCGATAATGATTCGAGCGGGGGACGGTGTGGACGGAAGCGGCGAAGCGGATAGTTTGCGGGATTTTGGGCGCGAAACGCTGGAAGCGGAGGCCGCTGCGATACAGCAGGCGGCGGCGCGATTAAACGCCGACTTTGCGCAGGCCGTTGACTTGCTGCATCTGTGTAAGGGGAAGGTCATTACGACGGGGGTGGGCAAGTCGGGCATTGCGGCCCGCAAAATCGCCGCGACCCTGACCTCCACAGGCTGTCCCGCCATTTTTCTGCACCCGTCCGAAGCGATGCACGGCGATCTGGGAATCGTTGCGGAGGGCGATGTCGTGGTGGCGCTCTCCAACGGCGGTGAAAGCGAAGAGCTGCTGGCGATCCTGCCCGCGCTGCTTTCGCGCCGCGCCCCCATCATTGCGATTGTCGGAAATTTAACGTCCACGCTGGCGCAAAAATCTACGGTCGTCATCAACGCGGCGATTGAGCGGGAGGCCTGCCCGCTGAACCTGGCCCCGACCGCAAGCGTCGTCGTCGCGATGGCGCTGGGCGACGCCCTCGCCATGACGCTGCAAAAACGGCGGGGTTTCGGGCCGAAGGACTACGCCCGAAACCATCCGGGCGGCAGACTCGGCAGGCGGCTGACCCTGCGCGTCGGCGATGTGATGCCGACTGGCCCCGACCGCCTGCCCCGCGTTGCGCCGAAAACGAATTTTATGGACGCCCTGAGCGAGATCAGCGCGAAAAGTCTGGGCGCGACCGCCGTCACGGACGCTGACGGGAAACTCATCGGCCTCATCACCGACCATGATATTCGCCGCGCCATGCAGCGTCAGGGGGCCGGAGTTTTCGATATGACAGCGGCGGACTTAATGACGCGAGACCCTGCCGTGACCCTGCGCCCCGACCAGCTGGCCTATGAAGCGCTGCGGCTGATGGAAGACCGACCGCGCCCGATCTCGGTAGCGCCCGCGCTGGACGAGGCGGGAATCTTCGTCGGGATGATTCGCGTCCATGACTTGATCCGCGCCGGTTTATAACTTCGCCCCGCATGGCGTTTTTTGCCGAAGTTTTCACGCTTTCCCTGCGTGACGCAAGAAAAATGCCGATACTTTGACCTGTAACGTTTGATTTTGTTAAAAAATACCAAAAATAAAGACGCTGGACGCCTTGAAAAAGCATACGACGCCCCTTTCTCATTCGTAAAAACGGTAACTTTGACCCCATTTTACGAGGGAGAGACCGCCTGTGCTGACTACCGCTCGAATCTGGCTGCGTAACGGAAACCCGATACGCGCCGTCCTCCCTGTGGCGCCGAAAGAATTATCGCCAATGGCCGCGACTCACAATGATTCGAAACTCAGTCTTGCTCGCAATGTGTTGACGGGGTATCTGGGGACTGCGGTCACTACCCTGACGGGATTTTTTGTCACCCCGCTGCTGCTGCATTTTCTCGGTGACCGGCAATTTGGCCTCTGGACGCTGCTGCTGACGATCATCGGCTATGTCGGGCTGGTCGAACTGGGGATGTACGCGACGGTCTCCAAGCGGGTGGCGGAGTGCCTTGCGGTAAAAGACACGCAGCGCATGGAGACCGTACTCGGCACGGCGCTGGCGATCTATCTGGCCCTGACTGTCGCGATTCTTGCCGCCGTTTGTCTGATTGCGCCCTTCCTCGGTCCTGTCTTCCACCTGCCTCCCGACCTGACGCGCGCCGCGCAGCAGGGATTGGTTATTCTTTGCCTCAGCCGGTGCGTGGCGTTTGCTTTTATGCCGGAGGCCGCCGTCCTTTTTGGCGCGGGCCGTCTCGACTTGATCACGTTTGGTTCCCTGCTGATAACCACCGGCGCAAGCGTCTGGAACGTCGTTCAGGCCATGCGCGGCGGCTCCCTTGTGATGTTGAGCGCCACGACGGCGATCTCTACGCTGCTTATCGGTCTTGTCAACGTAATCAATGTGCGGCGGCTCTTTCCCGGTCTGGTAATCCATATTCGCTGCGCGTCCCGCCCGATGGCGCGGGAGCTGCTGAAATTCGGTTCGCGCAATTCCCTGCACGCAATTTTTGGCAATATCGCTTATAATTCCGATCAGATTGTGATTGGCCTGATGATGACCACTTCGGCGGTCGCAAACTATGCGGTTGCGGCGAAACTTGCCAGCATGGTCAGTGTGCTTGCCGCCAGACCGATTAACGTTCTGTTGCCCGCCTATTCCCACGCCCGCGCCCACAATGACCAGGAGCGCGAATTTCGCCTGTATTCGCAAAGCATCCTGCTGTCGCTGGTCGTCTGTATGCCGTTCACCATCATGGGCTGCTTGCTCGGCGACCGGCTGGTTCGCGCCTGGGTCGGGGCGGGGCATGAGACGGCCTACCCCGTTCTGGTTGTGCTGCTGCTGACCGTTTTGCTGGTGCAGCCGGGAAACGCCAGCGCCATGATTATGAACGCAACGGAACGCAATCTGTTTCTGGTGCGGGCCTACATGGTCGCCGCCCCCGTCAATCTCCTGCTCAGCTGGTATTTGACAAAGACGTTCGGGCTGATTGGCCCCGCCATCGGCTCCATGACGACCTATTTGATTGTAGACTCCACGCTGCTGCCTTTCATCGTTTGCCGGGACTTCGGTTTTCGCTACCGTCTGTATCTGCGGGAGGCGATAGTCCCGGCGATTTTGCCGCTGGCGGCGGGCTGCGCGATGGCGGCAGTCCTCCGCGTCAGCCCAATCCCCGACAAAAAAATAATCACGCTGCTGATGCTGGGACTGATTACGGCGGTGTGCTGGAGCGTCTGGTTCTTGATCGCCCTGAACCCGGAACGGCGGCGCGGCTACCTCCATATGGCGCAGGCGGCGATGAAGAAGCGCAAAGAAACGGCGGGCAGATCGAATTTCTCAATCCGGCGGGCGAAGTAGAGAACGATGCGTCTGGCAAAACCAGCCTCGGCCTTCGCCTGATTTTCGATAGGGATTAAAAAGTAGGTCGGCTGCCCCTGAAACCGGACTTTAGCGACTAAATCCGCCGTCCGCTTTTTCCGCCCCCGAACGCCCCGCAAAATCTCCCAGTCCACAACCTCAATCGAATCGGCAGCAACGGAGGGCAGGACATCGGGCAGGAACGCGGCGACAAATGCGAGGTAGAACACCGTCAGCAGAGCCTTGAAGAGTTCGGCGAGGTCTATCATGCCGCTATGATACGGTCAATTTCGCGCGATTGCAAGCGGAAAAAACGAGGTGGACATTTTTAGTTTTTCACTGTTTTACTTTTCGGAAACGTTCGCGCAGATTGGTCATAGGCTTTTCAAAGAAAGTGTAGTTTAGCGCGGAGAACACGATAATAAAAACGGCGCTGACCAGAACGAAAAGGAGGGTTTTTTGCTGTATTAGTCTGTCCGTCAAGATTTTGATAAGAATATGAGACAGGTATATTGAATAAGACCACAGGCTTATACGTATTGCTATAAATGAAATTGGGTAGGGTAAAGCCTTCACTTTAGACAGAGGCGCGATAATAAACGCCGCCGCCAAAGCACTAAAACTAAAAAACAGAACATTCATTCCCACGAAGCCACCGAGCGAGGCGTAGATTTTAGAAGGTTCAGAAGAGCCTGACCACCCCGCGACGATATTGAGAATTATCGTAGCGGCAACTCCCAGCAGAAGAGATGCAGGGTTGCTAATCTTTTCCATGAGCAGAGGCTTGTATAATTTAATATACGCCAGCAAAACCCCAATAGCAATCGCATCAAGATTGTAAACGACGATGTGGCGGACGCCCGCGTCCCAGATATTGCCATAAGAGGTGACCAAACGGAGGAGAGTCGGCGCGGCGATCAGAAGGCAATAGTGCTTATTGCCGCCTTTTGCGTATCGCGTGTCAGCCGTGTGAAAAGCACTAAGATTATCGGCAGCAGCAGGTACATCCATTCTTCCACACATAAGGACCATGAAATGTTGAAAAAAGTATTGTCACTGTTGAAACCGTATAGATTTTGCAGGAAAAACGGGTAGAGTAACCATCGAGACCATATCAACGGAGGCGTCACCAGCGTAAAGAGGATCAAGAAAAGGTAATAATTGGGGAGAGTGCGAAACCAGCGGCGAATCCAGAAATGCGGAATGTGTCGCGGTTGGAAAGGGGCGGACTGCGCCTGACGGAGTAAGATTCCGCCAATGAGAAAACCGCTTAAAACAAAAAACAGTTCGACGCCGGTGAACCCGTAATTGCCGAACAATAATCTAGCGGCAGGGTGTGTATCGAACCAATGTCCGCTGAGATGCGCCATTAGCACACACAGGATCGCGACAGCCCGCGCTATATCCAGTCCAATAATTCGGGGCGAATGTGATTTTGCTTCCTGTTCCATGGCGTTAGCATACCCCAAAAAATGCAGGCATACTCTTCTTTGCCTGGTCTTATCCAATCAGCGGCAGGATTTTTTCGACAAACGCCTCAATCGGGTCGGGCGGGACTTGTTCGCGGACAGATATTGCCGCCGCCTGTCCCATTGCCTGCCAGTCCTCGCGCCGCGCCCATGCCCGCTCCATCGCTTCATCAAGACACGCCGCGTGGGGGGCCGTTGCGATAAATCCGGTTACGTTATCTTCCAGCAACTCTTTATTGCCTGCAACGTCTGTCACAATGCAGAGGCGTCCGCAAAGCATGGCCTCTACCACGACCAGCGGCAGCCCTTCGTAGCGGGAGGGCAAGACCAGCGCGTGATTTTCCTCCCAGATGCTGACGACATGGGGCGTGACGCCGCACAGTTTGACGTTTTCCAGCCGGTACATTTTTATCAGCGAGGCCAGCAGTTCGCGCTGCGGCCCCGCGCCCCACAGCGAAACCGCCAGCGGACGCTGCCGCCATTTGTCCTGCCGCAAAACATCGAAAAGCACATCCTGCCCTTTGGCTTCCGGCGCGAGGCGACCGACGCAGGCCATTTTCCAAACGCCGGAAAATTCCGGGTACGGGGGCGCAACGTCGTAGGGGACGGAGAAGGGGTTGCGGACGACCTGCCCGTTTTCCAGCGGGGCGGCGAATTGCTTGCGGGTCAATTCCAAATTGCCCTGTGACACGAAAAAATTGGCCTTTGCGCGGGCGAAGCAGGGGCCTAAATCGGCGGCAATCTCGTCCCAGGGCCAGAAGTTTTCATTTGCGGCATGCGAGACGGTAACGAACGGGATATTTTTTGCGACGCACTCCCGCATCCAGTGATCGCCGCCGAAGTTCATGCCGTCGGAGATTACGACGAAATCGGGCCGGAAAGAATCGAGCCATGCGGTCGGGGGCTTGCTGACGCGCCGGATAATTTTGCCGACAATGCTGGAGTCGCCCGCCCGCCGGGCAATCTGACCGCCCGCTTCTTCCAGCCTTTGCAGCGGTTCCGGCGTTTCGGGCCAGCCTTTGACATTGGCTCCGACCGTAAAACCGCGCTCCAGCAAACGGATTGCGGCCCGACTCCAGAGTTCCTCGCTGCCGCCCCAACTGTACGACTCCATGACGGAGACGAACCCGATTTTTGTCATGCGTTAGTTTTCTTCCCATACCGCTATGTTTGAATCGCAGTGAAAAAGCATCAAACACGGTACGCAAAAATGTCCAGTTGCAAATCCATTCCAGCGGTGAGTTTTTGCTCTGTGAACGGTTGGTGTGAGGGATTGTCGGCATGGACATGGACGCGGAAGCCGCCGTCTTTCAGGATTGTCAGCATTGTATCGAGCGCCTGCGGACGCCCTTCGAAGGAGTGATATTCCACGAAGATACGCTGAATATCGCCCAATTTATCGTGGCAGTCTTCCATGACCACTGTCTCTGCCCCTTCGATGTCCAATTTCAGAAAATCTATCGGCCTATCCAGATAATCGCGCAGGCGAACAGTCTTCACTTCGCAGTCTTTAGCATCTGTGATGTCATCCGCAATTCGACCGGCGTCCGATCCTTCCGAGGCAAACCACAGGCTTGTTTCTTCATTCCACAGGGCGCGGTTGACGAGTTCGACATCTTGCAAGTTTGCGTTCTTAACGTTTTTCTGTAAAACGGAATAAATTTTCGGATCAGGCTCGAAGGCGACAAGTTTTGCGTTCGGGTATAATTTTTTGAAGTAGATTACGCTCAACCCGATATTCGCGCCACCGTCCAAAATATACGGCGCGGCAACAGATGTAACGAATTTATAGATTTCCCGTTCGAATATGGAATGGTACATTGGCAGGAAGGTTGGCGCATCTACCACAAGCACAGGCGAATCGAGCAGGTGGGTTTCCATCTGCGTATAGCGTCCTGTTTTCCAAAGTTTGCGCATTTCGAGAAAATAGCGGCGGTGCTGCGCATCATGCAACATTTTAACGTAATGCCCAATAGAATGATGCAATATAATAAAACTCCTTTGACCTAGATCTGTTGGTATTTTCTGTTAGCGGTTATGCTATCAGAAGATAGATCGCGGCATAATGACTAAATCATTATGCGCTATCTGCGATTTTTCTTTATATCGATTCTACGATAAATTTCTGTGTTGCCAAAAGCATAATTTTTGGACAGCCTTCGATAATGAAATGGGCGCGTCCAGCGTAAAATTTGGTGAATTAAGTGCATTCGAACGTGAAGAATCAAACTCTTTGGCAGTTTTCCCCTGAACGGCATCCGATTGCGTTCTAAAAAACTGATAGGCGCGTCGCTGTCCGCGTCGCCGTCTTTTTTGTTCCATGCGGCGACATAATCGCTTTGCTGCGGCGTTTGCTCAAACAAGGGAACGACGCGGACGCGCTGCGCAATGATATTCAGCATGACCGGGCGTGTGCTAATCAAATTGACTCTTCCGCCAGTTTGCGCGGGGTCAGGGACGGCGAACCGTCTACCGTCCAGCGAAGCAAGATAGGGACGTTTTAAAATGGTACTGTAAAACGTCTCCTCTTCAACAAAAGAGATATGTTTTATGAGGAAACCGTTTTGTTCATTCAGGATGCGATAAAATAGTTCCGGGCTGAATTGATAAAATCCGTGTCCGCAATAGTTGTTGGCAATCGTGGAAATCAGCAAATGACCGCCCTCTTTGACTAAGGACATGGCGCTCTCAATCGCGACAGGAAAATTGAAGACGTGTTCCAAAAGTCCGCCATCAAATACCACGTCGTATTTTTCGCGCAGCGCTGGTATGAGGGGCATATTAAGATCATGCACTACCTCCGCGCCCTCAAAATCCGAGATGTCCATCGAAGCGACGCGGCTTGCGCCGAGCAACTCGAAAAGCGGATCGGCCCAGTAAGGCTCACCGTAGAGGCGTTCTTGAAATGCGGTCTCGCTCATTCCCTCCGGCCACAGATCGAACTCTTTGAAGATACGAGTAAGATAGATTGGACTGCACACCAACGATTGCCGCCCCAGCGTCAGCGTTTCTCCGTAATCAACGCCAAGCCGCCGCGCTTCCAGAAGCATCGCGGCAGTGGCAGATTGAACTCCCATCTAGTTCTCCTGTTTGGTTGCGTCCGATTATTCGCCGTCTAATGCGTTTCCGCAACGCCAGACGCGGAGACAAATTTTTATCGAAAAGCAGTTTCATGCGGCAAGCGGCGTTGTCATTAAGCGCCGCTCATGATCGGCGGCATAAGCGAGGCAGGCCTTCAAGTCTTCGCGCGTCAGGTCGGGGAAATCCGCGAGAATTTCCGATTCTGTCATCTCCGAGGCCAGGTATTCAAGCACCTCATAGACCGTGATTCGCAGGCCGCGAACACAGGGCTTACCGCCGCGCTTGTTTGGTTCGATAGTGATATAATCGCGATAGTTCATGCTTTTTCACCGCCTAATGCGTTTCCGCTTCCGCTGCGCGAAGCAGGAGGGACTTGTCCGTTTCGCCGCCGCCCCGCGCCGGTCGCAACAGCAATGCGGATTGCGGCGTTTCGCTTTCACTGCTGGCCCGCAACAGCACCGCCTGCGGCTCGATCACGGCAATCGCATGGCGGATATTGGGGATGAACCCGATGCCACGCACATTCTCCAGCCGGTACAGCAGCTCCAATGCCCGCCCGTCGCCAATCTCGCCCAGCGCGTCCGCCAGCGCCGCCGCCACATCCCGCCAGCCCGGACGCTGATTCTCCGCCGCCTGCTCCAAAACGTGCAGCAGCGCCGGGACTGCCGAGCGGTCTTTCGCTTTGCCCAACTGTTCCGCCGCCTCAATCACATACGGAGGATATTCGCCGCGCAGTTCCAAAATCAGCGCGGAAATTTGCGGCGACTCGATTTTACGCGCCTGCGCCATGCCGCGCCGCCGTTTTGCCAGCGTCACGCCGCGCCGCGTCCAGACCAGTCCCACCGCCAGCGCCGCCGCGCCCATAATTCCCGCGCCCGCTTCGCCCGTCTCGTTGACCAGCCAGCCCAGCAGACCCACCAGCAGAAACGCGCTGATTAAGGCCAAAAACACCCCGACGCCGTTTTTCATCGCCGCTCCGCTTTCCCGTCCCCGACGTTTCTAATATCGGCGCAATCCCCCGCTAAATTTACGCGCCATGACATTTTTTGTACTTTTTGCCGCTCCCACAATGGCAAGGCTCGTTGCGACCCGGTTTCGGTCCCGCGACAAACGGCTGCTCCACCGGTTCCGAATACTCCGTTTCGCCCGTCACATGATCCAGCGTCGGCAAATCCTCCGGCTCTCCGCGCTCAAAAAGACCGGGATGCGCCGCCCGCATTTTATCGTGCATTGAATCGCCTGTCACCGGCATATCGAAATGTTCCTGCACGTCTCCAAGCCCCACGATGAACTCGTCCACGCGGTCTTCCTCGAACGCCTTTGCGATAATCGGGTACGACTCCTCTGCGTTCAGGTCAAGCAGATTGCCGACGAGATAGGCGTTCAACTCAGTGTCCTCTTTTTCATTCGCCAGCGCCTGCTCGATCAGCGCGACGACCTGCGCGCGGAACTCCGGGAATTTCTCGCCTATCTCCTGAAGACAGTCGCCCGCCCCGCTCCGCAGAAATTCTTCCGCCTCCGGCTGATTGAGCGTCCGGGCCAGCGGCTCCAGCGCCGCCTCGCCCATCGCTCCGTAATAAGGCGGCAACTCCTCCCGCAAATAATCGTCCTCGGTATTCAGCAGCGGCAAAAACGCTTCAATTCCCGCCCGCCCCGCCTCGCCCATATAAGACAACACGCGCACCGCCTGCGACGGCGTGTAATGCCGCCGCTCCAACCGGTCAAAATCGCTGCTGCTGGCGTATTTTTCGTAATAATCCCAATAGGTGTCATCCAGCGCCATTGCAATCAATTTTTGCGCCTCCGCATCCGCATCGCCCTGTTTCAGTTCCGCCGCGATTTTTTCAAGCGTCTCATCGTCCTCGTCAATATCCAGATTCAACAGACGCGCATACGGCTCCGGCAGTTCATGCTGCGGAAAATTCGGCGGCCTCACCGCCACCGCCTTATTCACCTTGGACACCGCATTCCGCTGCAATCGCACGACCGGTTTTGCCATCGCCTAACTCCTTCTCCAGAATTGGAACCACAGAGAACACGGAGAGAAAACACAGAGGACACAGGAAGTTTTTTATCCACGAAAGGACACGAATCTACACGAAAAGAGAATAAAGGGAAAAATAAATTCGATCCAAGTCCTGTCAATCCCGCTAATCCTGTCTAAATTCTTTCCTCCTCATTTTCTCTGCGTTCTCTGTGTGCCTTCTCCGTGTTCTCTGTGGTTCCAATTCTTCTCAAAAATCTATAAACAGTCCGCCGAAAGCGTCCGGCGGGGCGTCCGTTTCGCGCAGGTCGGGCGCTGTTTCCGCCTCGGACTCGTTTTCGGGCGGTTCGTAGGCGGTCAGGTTCAGGCCGGTCAGGAAGCGCGTCGGGGCGGTCGTCGCGTCGTTCCACGAGTCCAGTGACGAGACATAGAGCAGGTCGCGGGCGCGGGTCGCGATCACGTAGGCGATGCGCCGCTCCTCGTCCATGTCCTCCGCCTTATGGTGCGGCAGGATTTCTTCGCTCCACCCGACCGCAAACACAGCGCGCCACTCCAACCCCTTCGCGCCATGCCCGGTCGAGAGAACAACCTCGTCCTGTTCACGGCGTTTCTTTGCCCGCTCCGCTTTGCGCCGCGCCGCTTCGTCCCGGACTTTCTGCACCGCCTTCAAGTACGCGCCAATCGTGGGATAGTGCGCGGCGGCGGCCTGCATCCGCGCCACGTTCTGAATCCGGTCGTTGTCTTTTTCGTCTTTTTCGTCGCTATGCAGCCAGTCGTCGAAGCGCGTCACCGACCGGATAGTTTTAATCGCCTCGCCCGCATGAACGATATGCGGTAATTTCTCCGCGATGCGCTGCAATTCCTGCGTCATCTGCCGCACCGCCCGATGCGCCCGCAGATCGTCGGCGTGGTAGTCCGGCAAAATATCCCAGATGCGCTTGCCCCGAATCTCCGCATGGGTCTTCATCTGCCCGCCCACCATGCGGCTCAATTTCCGGTTCGGCACATTGAGCAGGGCGAGCAGCCACTCGTCCGGGAAAGGGTGTCGGGTGTCGGGTGTCGGGTGTCGCAGCGTTTCTGCGTCGGTATTCGCCCCGTTTTGCGCTACTTCCCGACCCCCGTCCTGAAAGAAATTCAGGTAGGCCAAAATGCCCTGCACCTCTTTGCGGGCGTAGAAGTCGCCGTCTTCGCGCATCGTGTAGGGAATTTCCAGGACGGCGAAATTGCGCTCGAACGCTTCCGACTGCGCGTTGACGCGGTACAGCACCGCCATATCACGGTACTTTACGCCGCTTTTTGCCAGCTGCAGAATCCGCTCCCCGACGGCGAGCGCCTCATACTCTGCGTCCGGGAAGCGCTGCCAGACAATCGGTTCGCCTTCCGGCCTCGTGGGAATGAATTGCAGGGCGCGGCGGTTCTCGTCCTGCCGGATCAGGCTGTCCGCAAAGGCGAGGATGGCGCGGGTGCAGCGATAGTTCTCCCGCAGTTCGTACACGGCGGTTTTCGGGTTGGCGGCGAACTGCCGGAACGTCTCCGCGCTCGCCCCGCGAAATGAGTACAGCGACTGGTCTAAATCGCCCACCAGCATCACGTTTTTATGATCGCGGCCCAGCGCAAACGCGACGGCGTATTGCGGACTGTTCATGTCCTGGCACTCGTCCACGATGATATGCGTGAATTTGCCCGCCCAATGCCGCCGCAGCGCCTCGTCGCTTTCCAGCAACGCGCCCGTTTCTAAAATCAGATCGTCAAATTCGCGCAGGGATTTTTCGCGCTTGCCCTTTTCGTAGGCCCGCCAGCAGCGCAGAAATTCCGCGTCTTCGGAACTGCCGTCGTGGGTGTAGGTCGCGTGGGTATAGCCGCAGTTTTTGAGGTAGGACTGCCGCGTCAGGAATTTCCCGACCCCGCCGTCCAATTCCATCGCCTGCGCCGATTCCGCCAGGTTTCGCTGCAAAAAAGCGTCGGTCAGCAGTTGGAATTTCACGCCCTGCGCCCGCAGAATTTGCAGGCAAAGCGCGTGCATCGTGGAGACCTGCACGTTCGCCGCGAAACTTTTATCGAGCAGGTCTTTGATTCGCGTCCGCATCTCCTCGGTTGCGTCGTTGGTAAACGTTGTCACTAACAATCGCTTGCCGACGGACGCCATTCGCGCCGCCCGCAGCGTCACGACCCGCGTCTTGCCGCTTCCCGGCCCCGCATAGACGGCGCTCGGCCCGTCCTCATGCCGAACAGCGCCCTGCTGACTTTTACTTAAACTGTCCCAACTTGCCACGAATCACCTCGGAGGGGGTGTCGGGTGTCGGGGTTTGGGTGTTGGTTCATCCTGGAGGCCGAAGCGTTTCCGCGCCCGCCGCATTTTCCGACACCCGAACCCCGACACCCGACACCCGATTTTTAGCCGCCGTCAGTATCAGCAGCGTCCAGCCCGATAGAAAACACAGTCCGCCCAGCGGCGTGATGGCCCCTAAAATTTTGACGTTCGTCAGGGCGAGCAGATACAGACTGCCGGAAAAAATTAAAATGCCCCACGCGAACAGCCAGCCGATAGCCCGAAATCGCGCCGCGTCCGCAAACCGCTCCGAAAGCAGCGCCACAAGCAGCAGGGCCAGCGCGTGCGCCATCTGATACTGCGCGGCCGTCTGGTAGACAGCAGTCGTCTGATTCGCCTCTAAGACCGCTTTCAGGCTGTGCGCCCCGAACGCGCCCAACGCCACCGCAACAAGGCCGTTCAGCCCGCCAATCATCACAAATAAAGGGAGCGTGTCCCGCTTTTTCTGCATCGTTCCGGTTTCCATTGCCGCTAATTCTCTCTGTCCTGTCAGGTCGCCGACTCGCTGCCTGTTCCCGGCCCGCTTCCATGCCTTCGGGGGAAAATGGGGTATCGCCATAGCATTGTACCGCGCTTTTGAGATATTAACAAATCCCGGCTGCATTGCTGCGAAAGGGCGCAAAAAGATTACGGCAAAAAATTTACTGCGTCCGAAGGACGGCGCGAACGGGCGAACCGTCCGCGCCGACGAGCGGCAGCGGCAGAGCGATCAGTTCGTAGACGCCCGCCGGGACTTCGATGAGGCGCAGCGATTCCAGAATTACGATTCCATTGGCGGCGAGGCGGTGATGATTCGGCAGCGTTTTGCTGTCCAGCGCGTCCACCGAAGGGACATCCACGCCAAGCAGATGGACGCCGCGTTCGCCCAGAAAATCGGGAACATCCGGCGCAATAATCGGAATGGACGCGGGAAATTGCGCCGCGCTTGTCCAACCGTCGGTTCGCAGCAGCAGGCGGGGCGCAAGAGAGAAATTCAGTGTCGCAAGATCGGCGCGGGAGATGACCGCTTTGCCGCGAACGTCCATGACCTGCGCGGGGCCGAGATAGGCCGTCAGGTCTGCCGCCGCCATAGCCGCGCCCGCGTCGCTGAAATGGCGCGGCGCGTCGGCGTGCGTCCCGATGTGCAGCGTAGTCGTAATCGTTCCCAGGTTCACGCTGTCCCCGGCGGCGATCCGCAGCATCGGGGCGTAAGCATAAGGCGTGTCACCGGGCCAGACCGCCAGTCCCGGATGAATCGGGTGGGTGATGTCGTAAATCGGCAAAATCTTCTCCGGTCAGGGAACGAGGCCGCGTTCCGACGCATCGTCCGTATATGCTTTCCGCTCCATAACGTTTTTCAGGCGCTGCGCGGCCTCCCGGCAGTCGGCAAAGGAATTGTACAATGGCGTGGGCGCAAGCCGCAGTATATTCGGCGGACGGTAATCGGGAACGACACCCGCCCGCCGCAGCGCCCGACTGATCGCCGCCGCGTCCGGGTGCAGCAGCGCGACGTGTCCGCCGCGCCGTTCCGGTTCTCGCGGCGTTCCCACCTGAAAACCAAACTCCGCCAGTTCCGCGTCCGCCAATTCCATCAAAAAATCGGTCAGGCGCAGCGACTTTGCCCGGATTTTTTCGATTCCCGCTTCGGCGACCATTTCCAGCGAGCCGCCCAGCGGGGCCATGCTCAAAATGTTCGGCGTCCCGATATGCAGGGCGGCGGCGTCCGGGGCGGCGTCCAGTTCCGGGGCCATGTCGAACTGCGTTTGTTTCCGGTTGCTGAACCAACCCGCAAGGCCGGGACTTTTGCCGAAATGACGGCGATTCAGGTACAGTCCGGCGGCGCTTCCCGGCCCGCAGTTCAGGTATTTGTAATGGCACCAAAACGCGAAGTCCACGCCCCACTGATCCAGTTCATGTGGCATCGCGCCAATCGAATGGGCGCAGTCCAGACCGAACAATATGCCGCGCTCCCGCGCCGCCCGCGCCAGCCGCGCCATATCCATCCGCTGCCCGCTGCGGTACAGCACGGAGGGGAAGACCGCAATCTGGACGTCATCTGTCATGGCGGCGATTAAGTCGTTCTCGTTCAATGTCAGGCCGTCCGCGCTCGGCGCCAGTTTGAGATGCGTTTCCGGGCTGACGCCGCGCAGCGTCAGATGGCTGCGCAGGGCGTAGAGGTCGGAGGAGAAATTCAGTTCATCGGTCAGAATGGTCTTGCGTGGCGCGTTCGCGTCGTACAGCGTCGCCAGCAGTTGATGCAGATTTACGGTGGTGGAATTTGCGATGAGAACTTCATCCGCATCCGCTCCGACCAGCGGCGCGATCTGCCGCGCCAACTCCTCCGCCATGAAAAACCAGCCCGGATTCGCCTCTGTCCAGCCCCCAATCGCCTGCGTCTTCCACTCGTCCAGCACGCGCAGGACAGCGGCCTCAGCGGGGCGCGAAAGCAGCCCCAGCGAATTGCCGTCCAGATAGATGACGCCGGGAAGCGCGTAAAATTGTTCGCGGAATCGCGCCAGTTCGTCCTGCGCGTCCGCTTCCCGCGCCCGTTTCTTCCATTCCGTTCCGCTTATTGTTTCTGGCACAATTTTCTCATTCCCTCAAAAATTACAGCGCATTTCTCAAACGTTCGGCGTGGCAAAAATGGCGTTGACAGCGACGCTCAAATCGGGAAACACGCGGGAGACGACCGTTTCGCCCGCCCCGTAAGATTGCAGAATGTTCGCGCCCGCTTCGGTCAATGCTACCACGTCCACCGTCTGCGTCTTCCGGTACACGCGCCACATTTCTAAAACGCCGATTTCGCGATAGTCCGTCGTTTTGTCCAGAACGTCCTGCTCGGTCTCGCTGGCAGAAATAATCTCAACGACCAACTCCGGCCCGACGAGCAGCGGGCCATGTTCCGGGATGCCGCCCGCCTGCCGCAGCCGCGCCAGACTGATGTAGTAAACGTCCGGCTGCCGCGTTTGCAGGCGGGGATAGCGCCGGATTAAAACATCGCTGGGGGCCGTGATCACCAGGCCGTTATTTCGGGAGCGCTGATAAAGAGAAAAGTCGAAAACCAGGTTTACCGCTTCGATCTGGTGCGGCACATTCGGGCTTGGCATGATATTCAACACTCCTTCGATAATCTCGAATCGGCCCGGTATCGGCGTGTTGAGGTAGCGTTCATACGTCCATACGTCAACCGATGGCGGCGGGGGCGCAATCGTCATAGTCCATTTCCTCCTGCTCAAAATTTCACGCCTCACGCGGTGAACGATTTCAGACCGCCGGGATCGCAAAAATGGCGTTGACAGCGACGCTCAAATCGGGAAACACGCGGGAGACGACCGTTTCGCCCGCCCCGTAAGATTGCAGAATGTTCGCGCCCGCTTCGGTCAATGCTACCACGTCCACCGTCTGCGTTTCGGGCCATACCCGCCACATCTCCCGCACTCCGATTTCGCAGTAATCTGCCGTCTTGCCCTCAATCAGCGCTTCCGTTTCGCTGTCGGAGATAATCTCGACGACCAGTTCCGGCGCAATTTCAAGCGGGCCTTTTCTCGGCGGGCCTCCGACCTTTGCAAGCTGCGCGTGGCTGATGAAGAAAACATCCGGCTGCCGGACGCGCAGACGGGGACGCCGCCGGATCAAGATGTCGAATGGGGCGATAAGCGATTTTCCACGCTGCGAACGACTGGCATACTCACGCAAAAGCAGGAGAATAGCGATAGCGATTTCCTGATGGTCCCATGTCGGCGAGGGCATTTGATGCAGTTCTCCTTCAATAATCTCGAACCGGCCCGGTATCGGCGTGTTGAGGTAGCGTTCATACGTCCACACGTCAACCGATGGCGGCGGAGGCGCAATCGTCATTATCTTCTCCTTTCCGGCGCAGCCTCGTTTTCAAACGGCTGCAGCGCGGGCATCCGATTTACCGTTCTGCGCCGCCGCAAGTTAGCGCGGATCGAATGGCGGACTTCCACTCCTCGCTGGTTGCGACGCCTTTTTCGGTAATCATTCTTCGCGCGACCGAAAAGCGACTCGGCGTTACCAGCGCGTTGTACTCAGCAAGCGGCAGAGTAAAAAGCGCGTCGTACTCACGATGAAAGGAAGCGAGATAATTTTCATCCACTTTTCGACTTTCGAATTTGAGAGAGGCCAGCGCTTTATCCAGAGCGCCGTAAGTCAGATTGCTCAACTTCATTCAAACCCCCTTTTATTGCGTTGATTCATCTGATTTTTCAATTCAGCGAATCTTTTCACTGCGTCGCTGTTTGGAATGGCTGTCGTGTCAAAACGAATGGTCAGCTCTCTTTATCCTATTTTCGGCGCGGGCCTCTGTCTTTCCAGATACTGCTGTATGTCCATTCAGTAAGCGGTGTGTTTTTGCGCGTCATACAGTATCAAAATCACGAGCAAGGAGGCATTCTGCCATTTTTCAAGGTCAGCCCATCCTACTGACAGCGCAATTTTGTTGCCCCCGCTTAAAATTCTCAGGCTGTCTGTCGCCTTTGATTGAATGAGAATAGCGTCATTCTCCAGTCCGCCCCCGGCATCGTAGGTATACAGCGTCATAGCAATGCCGTAATCGTGCCGGGTGCGCTCCACGGAATATCCGCAATCAAGCACGTTTCTCTCAAAATGAACGGCGCTGTAATCCTCCAAAATATGTTCACGGGTTCGCACCTTCCCTGTCCGCAACGTGTCCGCTCCTCAACTGTATTATACGACTATTTTACGGCAAGCGGAATCGCGCCTTCACGCTGAATCCGGCTGCTGAGGGCGGCGGGCGGTTCGGGGACTTGCCAGCCGGGAAACGGTTCGGCCCAGCGTCCGTCCGACTTAATGAGATTGATGAGTTCCGCCACGCTGTTCTCCTGCGGGATGCCGGTCTTCACCTCGTCACGCTTGCGGTACAGCGAAATTTTGCCGCCCGCTTTCCCGACGTAGCCGTAGTCCGCGTCGCCCATCTCGCCGGGGCCGTTGACAATGCAGCCCATGACCGCAATGTCCAGCCCCACAAGATGCCCCGTCGCCTGCTTAACCCAGTTGAACACGGTCGGCAGATCAAACTTGGTGCGCCCGCACGACGGGCAGGCGATGTACTCCACTTTGGTCTTGCGCAGGCCGAGCGACTGCAAAATATCGTAGCAGGCCGGGAGTTCATTGATGGGGTCTTCCGCCAGCGAGACGCGGATGGTGTCGCCGATGCCCTCCGCCAACAGAGTTCCGATTCCGGTTGTGCTTTTAATGCGGGCGTATTGTCCGTCGCCCGCTTCCGTCACGCCCAGATGCAGGGGATAGTCCATGCCGAGTTCCGCCATGCGCTGCGCCATCAGCCGGTTCGCCTGAAGCATGATCGGGACGCGGGACGCTTTCAGCGAGATAATCAGATTGCGGAAATCGTGCCGCTCACAGATTTGCAGGTACTCAATCGCCGATTGAACCATGCCTTCGGGCGTGTCGCCGTACATCACGGTCAGACGCTCCGCCAGCGAGCCGTGATTGACCCCGATCCGCATGGCGAGGTCGCGCTCTTTGCAGGCATTAATGACAGGCAGCAGCTCCGTTTCAATCGCCTCCTGCTCCTCCGCAATCTCCGAGGCCGTGTAGTCAATCGTCCGCTCGACCCGCTTGCGGAACACGAACAGGCCGGGATTGATTCGGATTTTGTCCACGTATTTCGCGACTTCGACCGCGATATCGCTGCCCTGATGGTGCACGTCCGCCACAAGCGGCACGTCCATGTACTCGCTTTTTAATCGCGCTTTAATCTCCGCAAGGCATTTCGCCTCGCTGAGGTTCGGCGTGGTCACGCGCACAATCTCGCTGCCCGCTTTGTGCATCTGGATAATCTGCGAGACCGCGCCCTCCACATTGTGCGTCTCCTCGGTAATCATGGATTGTACGACGACGGGGTAGTTGCCGCCAATCCAGACCTGGCTATCGGAAAATCCCACGCGGACGGGGCGCGTCGGGCGGCGGGAATAAGAAACATCGGGCAAATTCATCGGGCAAATCTCCTTGACAATGCAGGCAAAGGAAAAGGGAAGCGGGGGAAATCCCCGCGCCGCAATCCTTTTGCCTGCGTCAGCATTTTTCTTTTAGTATAGCATACGCGGGGCAAGCGTATTTCCTTATCGCCGCGCCGCAGGGGGCATTGCTTTCGGTTGACAAAAAATTGAGGCCGGGTTATAATGTAGAGTGCGTAACGCTTTGGACGGGGCGTATCAAACGCCCCGCGTAAGACGCGGAAAGTCAGTTGCCTTTGCGAGCAAAAACAGATACGCCGGAAGACCAGAACAAAAATTGGGCGGCGGACGAGGCGAAGCGGGCGGAAATTGCGGAGCAGTTGCTGGCGTGGTATCGGGCGCACAAACGGGACTTGCCCTGGCGCGGCGGGACGCCGTATGCCGTGTGGGTTTCCGAAATCATGCTTCAGCAGACGCAGGTCGTCACGGTCATTCCGTTTTTTCTGCGGTTTTTAGACCGCTTCCCGACCGTTGAGGCGCTGGCCTCCGCCCCGCTGGAGGATGTGCTGAAACACTGGGCGGGACTGGGCTATTACGCCCGCGCCCGCAACCTGCACCGCGCCGCGCAAATCGTGGTGGAGCGGCACGGCGGCAAAGTCCCCGAAACGCCCGCCGAGATCGAGGCGCTGCCGGGAATCGGGCGCTACACCTCCGGCGCGATTCTCTCCATTGCCTATAACGCCGCCCGCCCGCTCGTGGACGCCAATGTCATCCGGGTGTTGTGCCGCGTTTTCGGGTTGCGCGGCGATCCGAAGTCCGCCGCAGCGCAGGCGGAGTTATGGGCGATTGCCGGGTGGCTTGTCCCGCCCGAAGCGCCCGGTGACTTTAATCAGGGCCTGATGGAACTCGGCGCGTTGGTCTGTGAACCCGCCGACCCAAAGTGCGAAGCCTGCCCGCTGCTTCCCCGTTGCGTCGCCGGGAACGGCCCGGAACCGAACCGCCTGCCGGAGTTCCCGCCCGGTAAGGCGGCGGTCGCTTCCGCGCACAGCGCCGCCCTGATCCGCAACGGCGCAGGGCAAGTTCTGATAATTCAGCGTCCGCCGCACGGACTGTGGGGCGGCCTGTGGGAATTTCCGCGTGTGACCGCCGCCGCAGGGGAGACGCCTGCTGAGGCTGCCGTCCGCGCCGCCCGCGAGGTGGTCGGGCTGGTAATCGAAGTCGGTGAGAAAATCGCGACGGTCAAGCACGTTGTCATGCGCTACAAAATCACGCTCACGGGCTACGCCGCCCGCTTAACGGACGCCGATGCCGCGCCGCGTTGCCGCGAGTGCGCCGCGTTCCGGTGGGTATTGCCGGAAAATCTGGAAAATTATCCCCTCGCCGCGCCGCAGGTTTTGCTGCGCGGCGCGTTGTTGGAAGCGGACGCGGCAGCGCGGGACGGCCTGATTCAGCATCGCCTCGATTTTTAGCCCCTTTTTTCACCCTCTGCTGCGGAGACTGCCATGCAAGGCCCGGAACCAACCCATCAACCCGAACGCGCTCATCAAACGGAAACGCAGGAACCCTACGCGGAATGGCGGGACACACTTGACCGGCTTGCCGCCGCGCCGGGAACCACGCTGCTGCTCGGCGGAACAGATGTGGGCAAAACGACGTTTACGCGCCTGCTGGCAAATCGGTTTCTGGAGGCGGGATACCCCCCCGCGCTGCTCGACGCCGATTTAGGACAGTCGGAAATCGGCCCGCCCGCCTGCGTGGGAATCGCCCATTGCGACGCGCCGATTCTGGCCCTCTCCGACCTCAAGCCCCACGCCCTCGCCTTCGTGGGCAGCACGTCGCCGCCCGGTTATCTGCTGGAACTCGTCGCCGCAATCCGGCGGCTGGCGGACAGGGCGGAAGACCGCCCTTTGATCGTGGACACCAGCGGCTATCTGCACGGGGCGGGGGCGCGGCGGCTGAACCAGACGACGTTTGATCTGCTGTCTCCGCTGCACGTCGTGGCCTTGCAGCGGCGCGGCGAACTGGAGCCGATACTGGCCCCGATGCGGCGGCGGGAGGGCGTGACAGTCCACGATGTCCCTGTGGCGGCGGTCATAGGCAAAAAGCCGCCCGCGTTCCGTACTCAGCGCCGCGCCCTGCGTTTCGGCAGTTATTTTCAGGAGGCCGCGCCGCATACTTACCCATTCAACGAGATCGCAATGCGGGGGACGTGGTTCGGTGGCGGCGTACCTGTCGCGCCGCACCTGCTGAAGTATTTGAACGAATCGCTGGGCATGGGGCGCAAGGTGTACCACGCCGAGATGTGCGACCGGGAGTTGGGGCTGATGGTCAATCAGCCGATTCCGCCGCAATCGCCTGAACTGGCGCTGGCCTTGCAGGAGTTGCGGGCAAAATCTGTCTCGGTCACGGTCGCGCCGCGTCTGAAACATCTGCTGCTGGGGTTGGAGAGCGCGAACGGCAAATTGCTGGGGCTGGGACTGCTGGTGGCGCTGGACTTCCGCCGCGCCACGCTGGGCGTCCTGACCCCGGTACGCGCCCCCGCCGCCGCAAAAACCATCCATTTCGGCGGACTGCGCCTGCTCCCCAACGGCGCGGAGATCGGCAAACTCTCTCCCGGCGAACTGTAAAGGCGCAAACGTCAGGACAGTTGGCGGAACGCGCCATAGACAGGCCACTCAACTTGCTACCCGCAAATCGTCTGCTGTTTTTCGTTCGCAGCGGTCAAAATGGCGAAGTTCACGAACGTCGCAAAGATTTTACTCTCGAAACTCGCCGCTGCAATCGCATGAATCCGGCGCGGTAATTTTGCCGCAATTTCGCTGAAAATTGTTTCGACCCGCTTGCGGCCCCGGCTTAATACTTTAGGGACTCTCAAAGTTTAAATCGTTCCATTGCGGTAGCGTGTAGCGGGCGAATAAATTCACTGCCACAAAAGCGCGAAGTCCGCCTTCGCGGACTCAATGCGGACTTTGAACATGGGAACGTTTATTTTTTTGAGGGTCCCTTAGCGATCTCGGCGGCAGGCTGACTCTTGAAATTGGGCTTGCGAAGGGGGTAAGAGTTCAATCTCTCGCTCGGCTTTGAGACGATCTTTCCACCCACAATGAAATCGTGTGGCGCGATCTGGAAATTTAGCGGGTTCGGCTTTGCGTTTCGGCGCGGGATTTGCTATAATGGGGGACGCGGGCGGTCAAAGCGCCGTTCCGCCCCTTTTACGCAAATCCAAGAGAATGGAGCCGTCCCAAAATGACGCTGAACCCGCCGACCGATCCCGACATCAAAAAACTTTACGATTGGATTGACAGCCATGCGGACGAATTGATCGAATCCCTGCGCGGCGTCCTGCGCTTCCCCAGCGTCGAGGCCCCGCCTGCGGGCGAGAATGCGCCGTTCGGTCAGCCCGTCCGCGACGCGCTGGACTACACGCTGGCCCTCTGCGAAAAATGGGGCTTCGCCGTCCACGATGACAGCGGTTACGCCGGACACGCTGAAATCGGCGGCGGCGCGGAGATGGTGATGGCGATGGGGCATCTGGATGTCGTGCCTGAGGGCGACGGCTGGCGGTTCCCCCCCTACGGCGCGAATCTGGAAGACGGCTTCATTTACGCTCGCGGCTCCTCCGATGACAAAGGCCCGACCTACGCCGCGCTGTTCGGGGCCAAATCGCTCCTCGAATCGGGCCTGCCGCTGGCCCGCCGCGTCCGCGTCCTGTTTGGCTGCAACGAAGAGAGCGGTTTCGGCTGCGTTCACCACTACTGGGAGGTCGCGAACAACGAGCGGCCCGTCTACGCCTTCACCCCCGACGCGGGCTTTCCGCTGATCTACGCGGAAAAAGGAATCGCTAATCTCATTCTGACCAAACCACGCTCCGCGCAGGCAGGCCCGCTTACTATCACGGCGGCAAGCGGCGGGCGGCGTCCGAACATGGTCCCCGATTACGCGGAAGCGCATCTGGCGGGAGAACCCGCCGCGCTGGTCAACGCGGTCATGCTGCTGCAACGGTTCTGGGACAAAAATGTCACCTTTGAGACGACCGAAACGGGGCTGACCATCCGCGCAACCGGCAAATCAGCGCACGGCAGCCATCCGACAGCGGGCGATAACGCGGTGGCAAGGCTGGCCCGCGCTCTCGCCGTCCTGCCCCTGCCCGATACCGAAATCTGGCTTGACTGGGTGGCGGAGACGGTGGACCCGACCGGGGCGGCCCTCGGCATCGCGCACAGCGACGAAGTGGCGGGGCCGCTCACCTCCAACCTCGGCATGATGCATACGACGGACGACGCCGTTCACCTGACCTATAACGTCCGCTACCCCGTGACGTGGAAGGGGGAAGACCTGCTCGCCGCCGCCGCCCCCACGCTGAAAAATCATGGCTGGACGCTGGCGGAGCATCACGATCAGCCCTCGCTGTATGTGCCGCTGGACAAAGAGCCGGTCGCGACCCTCCTGCGCGTTTACCGGCAGGCAACGGGAGATGAGACCTCGCAGCCGGGAACGATGGGCGGCGGAACCTATGCCCGCGCCACGCCCCACTCCGTCGCGTATGGGGCCGGTTTCCCGGACGGCAGCGACGGCCCCGCGCACGAACCGGACGAGCGCATCGCGGTAGAAACCGTCCTGAACGCCGCCAAAATCTACGCGCAGGCCCTTTATGAACTGACCAAAGCGGTGTAAGCGTCCATGTGTTGAAAACACCCGTCTGTGTGGCGCAAGCGCCTCGCGTCCTTCGGACGCCCAATTCAGTAATTGAATAGTGTGTCCGAAGGACACGAGGCCATAGGCCGCATAAACGGGTGTTTTCAACACATGGACTCCACGACAATGATGCGCTTAATACTGCGGGATTGGGCCGCTGCCGACCAGTCCCGATTTGCCGTCCCAGCGCTCGATGAACATTTTGCGAAGTTCCAGTTTCTTCAGTTCGATGCCCTGCGTCCCCTGCTGCGCCAGCAGGCGGTTTTTCTCCGCCTCCTGCTGCGCCTGAATGATCGTCGTTTGCGCATCGGTGACGGCCTGCTGCTTTTGGATTTTCAGCTGCTCCAGTTGAGCGCGAAGGGCCTGCTGCTCCGTGATTTTTGCGGTGATAGCCTCCGGCGGGTGAATCTCCCGGATCGCCACGTCCTCGCATTTCAGGCCCCAGCTCTCTAAAATCGGCACGAGTTCCGCTTTGACCTCCGGCCCGAAAGCGGCGCGGTCTTTGGAAAGCAGGTCAAAAATCGAGTGCCGCCCGCTGACGTTGTTGACCGCAACCACCGTCGCCCACCGAATGAATTGGTTCTGAATGTAACTCAGCGGGTGGTCGGGGTCTTCGTCGGGCATCCCGAACTTGTTGAAGATCATTGCAACGTTCGCCGGGTCGCTGGGAATCCGGTAACTGACCGAAACGTCAACCGGCAGCGTCGCGCCCTCGCTGGTCGTGGCGCGGATGCTGTCGTCCTTTGGCTTTTCGCCCTCTCTGGCGTTGCGGACGTAGGTCGCAATCTGAATGTTGGTCGGGTACACGACGAGATGATCGTTCCAGCCGACAAACACGACTTCCGGTTTCAGCAGATGCTGGCTGATTCCGCTGGCCCCGTTGAACTTCACGCCCACGCTTCCCGGCGGGATCGAATGGAACCCGCACCCCGCCATCAGCGGAAAAATCAGCAGGGCAAGCAACGGCAGAAACGACCGCCGACGCCCGATAAAACAGGTCTCGGTTGCAGACCGATTGGCGGAACGCTTCCCAGACGAGCCGTTCACGGCCCGGAACGCGGAACGCCTCCCAGACGGGCCGTTTACGTTCCGGTCAATCCGTCCGATTGGTTTATTATTCGCCGTCATTAGCGCGGCTCCTTTTCTGGCTTTGCAGCGCCTGAAGCGTTTCGGGCGTGATGACAATCGTTTGACCGGGCCGCGCCTGAATCGGCGGGATATGCCCGTCCCATTTTTTCATGGCCTCAATGTCTGTTTCCAGTTTCAGCATCTCCAGCGATTTGGCCTGCGTCTGCGCCGATTTCAGCCGCGCCGCCTCCGCAGACGCCTGCGCTTTCGTAATTGCGATGTCCTTCTCCAGACCGGCCTTTGTGCGGTTGATCTGCGAAATCCGCAGGTCGGTCTCGCTGTTGACCTGATTGGTGATGCGCTGCATGATCGCGTCGTTGGAGTAGGGCTGCGCAAACTCCGCCCGGTCAATCGTAATGCCGCGAGCGCTTAACTCCTGCTGCAACAGCGTGGTGAGTTTGTCGGAGGCCGCTTTGCGGCCTCTGCCCATCAGCATAAAGGCGTCGTAATCGCGGCCCACAACGCTGGCCTGCTGCCGCACCGACGAGCGAATCACGGTAGATTGAATCTGCCCGATGCCCTGTGTCTTGTAATTGTCGAAAATTTTCAGCACGTCGTTCGGCTCGATGTGATACCAGACGACGATATCGAAATCGGTGTTGGCGTTGTCGTTCGTCGTCACGCGCACGGCGTCCGCCGCTTTGACCTCGCCTTCCGAAGGGTCATTGGTATAGATCGCCGACTGTTCCATCGTCGGGTACACGTACAGGGTTGTCATCCAGGGAACAAAAATGCGCCGCGCCGGAATGACGCGCCGCTCCAGTCCGCCCGTCGCGTGGTACAGCACCCCGACATGACCGGCGGGTATCCACTGCATGAAACTGGTGTAAACGCTGAACCCGATCAGGAACAGCACGATTAAAATCCCCGTTCCGACGACCAGTTTTTTCAGCCGGAATTTCAGTTTCGGCATCCGTATTTTCATTGTCTGCGGTTCTCCTGCATTTCCTCTGCGGCGGGCTGTTCCGCCCGCTCCGGCGCTTCCCGCGTCCACGACTCCACTTCGCGCTGCGCGGCCTTGCGCTGCTCTAATTCTAATTCCGCCTCCCGTTTCTGCTCGGCCTCCCATCGGGACTCCCGTTCCCAGCGGCGTTTGACCGGGCGGCGGATCAGCAGCCAGATGCCGCCCGCAATCAACGCCAGAACGCCAAAAAGGGTAAGATACACTTCGAATAGCATACTTGCAAGTCCTCACTAATTTCTACGAGGCGGACGGCGGGAGGTTTCGCGGAAAGAAAACAGAAAACAGAAAACAGAAAACAGAATAAAATGCCCGGTTTGCAAACGCTTCCATCGAAGCGCAAACTTGCAAACTCCGACCGCCCCTTCTGTTTTCTGACTTCTGGCCTCTACGCAAAAATTGGCGGGAGCGCGTGCGAATCGAACGCACCGGAGACGGCGGAACCGCCTCCCAACGGTTTTGAAGACCGCGCAGGCCACCAGGCCCGATTCACCCCCAGGGAAAGTAGACGGTAGACAGAAAACATTAGGCGAGGCATATAAAAAGGCGAGGCATATCAAATGCCTCGCTAGAGGCCTCCAGCCAAGCGTCCTCACGGACGCGGGAGTCAAAACCTAATTTTCTCGTCCGTGAGGACGGTTGGCGGAACGCCCCACAGACGGGCGTTTTATACGCCCAACTTTTGGTTCGCATATCGGGCATTTTCTACTGTTTACTATCTACCGTCTACTGTCTACTTCAATAGCCTTTTAGCGGATCGTAAAGGTTTTGCAGCGGTTCGCGGTTCAGGTAGCGCTTTAAGTTCGCGGCGAACTGCGCGGCGAAGCGGGAGAAATAGCGCGGGGTGACGCCGGAAACGTGCGGCGTGATGAGGACGTTTTCCATTTGCCAGAGCGGGCTTTCGGCGGGCAGGGGTTCCGCCTCAAATACGTCAAGGCCCGCCCCTGCGATTTTGCCGCCCTGCAATGCGGCAACCAGCGCCGCCTCGTCCACAACTTTGCCGCGCCCGATGTTATAGAGGTAGGCGGTCGGTCTCATAAAGGCAAGGGCTTCGGCATTGATGAGGTGTTCAGTTTCGGGCGTGTGGGGCAGACAGATGCAGACGTGATCGGATTCGGCGAGCAGGCGCGGCAGTTCTTCGGGGAGGTAAACGGCGTCGGGCGCAATGGCGGACTCGTAGCGGGCGTTCGGGTCGCGTTTTGTCGCGACAACCCGCATCTCAAAACTTTTCGCCCGCTGCGTCAGCGCCTCGCCGATGCGTCCCAGTCCCACGATGCCGAGCGTTTGCCCCGCCAGTTCACCCGCGCCGATGCGCTGCGCGTTCCCTTCGCGTTCCCATTGCGATTGGATTTGCTGCCGCAGGTAAAACGGCATTTCGCGGGTGAACATCAGCATCCACGCCAGAACGTGTTCTGCTATATTGGGGCCGTGAACGCCGCTTGCGTTGGTGATGAGCAGATGGCGGTTTGTCATTTCCGGCGTGATTTTGCCGTCCAGTCCCGCACTCCAGAAAGCGAGCCAGCGCAGGTCGTTCGCCGCCGCCAGCGCTTCCGGCGCGATGGAACCACAGACCACAATTTGCGCGTCCGCGATTTTTGCGGAGGTTTCTTCGCGGCGGGCAAAGCGCAGTTCGGTTCGGTCGCGCAGTTCCGCGTCGCCTTCGATGGCGCGGACAAACGCCTGCGCGTCGCCGTCGTCCTCCGCCATGCTGACCAGCACGATTGTCTTGCTCACCCGTTTGCCTCCGCGTTCACCCGCCGCAAGACCGCCTCCCGGCGCGTCTCAAAATTCAGCCCCGAAATAATGTCCTTGACCTCCGCCACGAACCCGGACGGAACAATAATACCCGAAATTCCCGCGCCGACCATCTCACCAAGCGCGGCGGCGTCTTCCGCCTCGTTCCCGGTCAGGCAGTCGGCATGAAAATAGAGCGGGACACATTGGATTGCCGCAAGCGCCGCAAGCTCCACCAGATTTGTCAGGTCGTCCTCCGGCGCAATCGAAAACAGCGGATAGCGCGTCGTGAGGCGTTCCGCGCCAGCAGACGTCAGCGCGTCCAAATCCGGCGCGGAATCCAGCGATAATGCCGCCGCGATTCGTGGAACAGCGACGGCTCGCGATTCTTGCAGCGCTTGGTAAGCCTCATGCAGGGCAAGCGATAACGCCGTAACGCCGCCGTCCTCCGTCCCGTCCTCACCTGACAGGACAAGCGTATAGTCCGATTTTGCGGCGTCCTCTAAAATGGAAGCAAGGGAATAATCGGGCGCAAGCTCAACGAAGAGCGGCTTGCCGCCGCCTGCTTCGATCATTGCAAATTGCCGCGCCCGCCTCAGGGACTCGGCGTCATTCTCCGGGAAAAATTCGGAGGATGCGGGGATATAAAGCGCGTCCGCGCCCGCCGCAAGCGCGGCGGCAAGGGCGTCGGAATTTTCGGCGCGGGCCATCACGCGGACGGCCTGTCCGTCCAGAGTCGTTGCGGGGCAGTGAGCGTCTTCGAGGAAAACGCGGCGTTTCGGGGCGAGATGTTCCGATTCCGCCTGATACTGCATAATCGCGACGGGATCAGGGTCGGCAAGCAGGACGCCAGCCGCCGCATCGAGCAGCAGCAGCATATCGTCCGCGACGGCTTCGAGCAGGCCGATTAGTCCCACAACGGCGGGAAACGGGCAGGGCAAAGCATGAGTTTCCGAGCGTTCGGCGGCAATCCCCACGACATTTGCCCAGGAAATCGCCCCCGCAATCGCCAGCGCGTTCCGAAACTCCGCCGCGACGACAATCACGTCCGGCAATTCTGAATTGCGCCCGCCCGCCCGTTCCTGCAAAATACGCGGCGGAATTTCCGGCGGCAGCGGAACGCCCGACATCACCCGGACAACCGCCGCCGTGCCAATCGCCGTCCCCGCGCCAATCCCTGCGCCGCGCAGTCTCATAGACTCTCCTTTATCCACGAATTACCACGAAGCATCACGCATTTAACACGAAAATTTCGGACTAAGTTTCGTGTGGCTTCGTGATAAATTCGTGGTAATTCGTGGATAAAAATCCTAATGCTCTTCCATTTCGCCGATGTTCAGGTCAATGTCGGCCCGGTCTTCGATTTTGGCGATTCGTCCGTCGCGAATCCAGACCACCCGGTCGGACACGTCCACCATTTTCAGGTCGTGCGTGGCGGAGATAATCGTGACGCCCTGATCGCGGTTCAGTTGGCGGAGCAGGGCGATAATCTCCTCGCCGGTTTTCAGATCAAGGTTACCCGTCGGTTCGTCCGCGAGGATAATCTGCGGGCGGTTGGCGAGGGCGCGGGCAATGGCGACGCGCTGCTGCTGTCCGCCGGAGAGCTGCGACGGTCGGTTGTGCAGGCGGTGACCGAGGCCGACGATATTCAGCAGTTCGATGGCGCGTTCGATCCCCTCATCGGAAGACGCGCCCGCAAAGACCGTCGGCAGGGTCACGTTTTCCAGCGCCGTCATTACCGGCACCAGGTTAAACGACTGGAAAATGTAGCCCAGCGTGTGGCAGCGCAGGTACGCGAGTTCGCGGGCGTCGAGCTGCGCCATGTCCACATCGTTGATGAAAACCGTGCCTTCGTCGGGCTTGTCCAGTCCGCCAATCGCGTTAAAGAGCGTGGACTTTCCCGAACCGGAAGGCCCCATAATCGAGATATACTCTCCGCGCTTGATGTCCAGGTCAACGCCGTTGAGGGCGTGAATGGTGTCGTCGCCCATTTTAAAGGTCTTAATCAGCCCTTTGGTTCGCACCACGTATTCGTTCGCAGCCATGCGGTTCCTTTCAAGAAGAAGTCAGAATAAGGTCATCCCGTCCGCAGGACGGTTGGCGGAACGCCTCCCAAACGGGTCGTTCACGGCCCGGACACGCGGGCCTGACGCGTTCACTTCGCCTGCCAGTCCGGTGGCATCCATGCGGGCAGTTTCGCGACTGCCGCCTGCGATTCTTTGGACGTTTCGACGCCCCACGCCGCCAGATATTTCGTCAGGTTATGCCCGGTCAGGGCGGAGAAGCGCGTCAGGAATTGATCGCGCTTTGCCGCTTCGGTCTTTGGCTTTTCGGCGTCGGGCAGGGCGTGGAACTCCGCAAAGAGTTTGGTGAACGGCTCCCAGCCAAATGCGCGGCGCAACGTAAAAAACATCGTCAGCGGATACCAGGGATCGCGTTCATAGTATCGCTCTGCGCCGGGACTGCCCGCGACGGTCTGCATCCGTTTCTGCATCTCCGCTTCGGTCATTGCCGGGTGCGCCCCGATTTTGACGCCGTTGAGCGTCTCCGTTCCATACAGCGAGAACAGGTTATTGGTGACTTCGCCGAACGATTGCCACGTCCATTCCGGCTGCTGGAAATTATGGCCCATCTCGTGATAAAAGCCCCAGCATTTCAGGCCGTTCGCGCCGCGCAGAACGCGCAGATCGCAGAACGTTTTCGCTACATCCTCGCCCGTCATTATCGGGTAGCCGGAGTGCATATAGCCCGCGCTGATTTGCCGGTCTACGCAGTAGCGCTCCGGGCGATTGCGTTTCGGGGCGGCGTAGAACGCATAAATACGCTCCATTACGTCGTTCCAGTAGGCCATCAATGCCGCCGGGTCGTCCAGATCGCGGACGGCGGAAGACGGCACAGACAGGGCCACGAGTTTGCCCGAAAGTTCCGCCCAGGGCGCGGGCGCGTCGCGCAGCGTCCGCTTCCATTCGTCCGGCGAGGTGACGCCCTGAACGTAGCGCGGGGCGGCGACGGCTCCGGCGATGGTCACGGTAATTTCACCGAGTTTACAGTTTTCCGGGACGACCACAAACAGCGTTCCGCCGAACGGACTGGCAACGCGGACAGCGGCGGCGTTCAGCGGACGCTCAAGCGTGATTTCCGGGAAGCGTTCCCACCTGCCTGCCTGCCAGAGCGCGTCGGTATGCTCCCCGATTCGGATTGTTAGCCCCACTTTGACGGCGGACGCCGGAACGGAGACCGTAACCACTTCTCCAGGCGCGGCGTATAGTCCTGTCCCATGCCATTCAGGGACGCGGGTATCTACCGTAATAATACGGGTCTCGCGCTTCGCGTCCGCCGGAACGGAACCCGGAAACGACGCGGCGGACGGGTGCGCTTTGACTTGCTCCGGCGGAAGACGGCGCAGTTTTTGCCAGTCCAGCACGGCGCAGAGGCGGGCAAAGGGCATGGCCCGCGTAATCGGCGTTTGTCTGGTGGGAATTTCCGTTCCCTTATTGGCGCAGAGCGTCTCGACGCGGCGCGTAAAATCGCTTTGTTCCGCTGGAAGGACTGCTATCGCCTGCCCCAATGTGGCGGTGGCCTGCTCCTGCTGCGCGGCGGAAAGTGTTGCGCGGCCCGCCGCCTGATCTTCGAACGCTTTCAGGGCGAGATTCGCCTGCGTCAGCGGACTCTCCTCCCCGTCCGCTAGAAATCCGCGCTTGCCGCCGGGAAACAGCAGATTGCCGGAGAACGCAATCCCCATCGGGCGCAGCAGTTGGCTGCCGCTGTGATCGCGGGACAGGTCGCGCCCGGTAACTTGCTGCCAGCCCCACGCCGGCCCGGTTACGACGATTCCCCCGCCCGCTTCGACCCATTTTTGGATGGCGACAATGCGCGAAGAATTCGCCGCGCCATCGAAACTCGCCTGATCCACCCAAAGCAAATCTACGCCGCGCAGACCGGCAGGGAACATTGCGGCAGACAGGGCAGTCGCCTGACAGCCCGCCTTTGCCAGCGTGTCGCGCAATCCTTCGTCCTGCCGGAGGAGTCCAACGCGCAGGCCTTTGAGCGGTTTGCCGCCTGTCCAATGCGCGATATTTTCTGTAAGGCGCGTGTTGTCCGGGTTCTTTAAAGTCTCCGCGTTGAAAAACGCCTCGTGTCCCGCCGCCACTGCGCGGCCTTTGCCGTAATGCGCGGCGGCGATCATCGGCAGGCGGGCGGAACCCTCCGCGCCCGTCAGCACCACAAACGCCCGCTCGCCAAAAACCACGAAATCGCCGGGAATCCCGCCGCCCGTCACAACCTCTGACACGCCGCCGAGCAGCGCCGCTCGATCCTGCGCGATTGCCCCGCCGCAAATCAAAGCAAGCATCCCTGCCGCCAGAACGAGCAAAATCCTTTTACGCCACGTCAATATACAAACTCCTGATGGACGGTTAGATTTCCGTCCGAAGGGCGACAGCGGCGGGCATACTCGCGGCGTGACGCGCAGGCGGAATTGCGGCGCAGAGCGTGATTGTCAGGCCAATCACCATAGACAGCAGCAGTTCGAAGGCGGAACCTCGCCAGAAATTTGCCGTAAAGTCCGCCGCGCCGCCCGTCGCAAGGTGCGTGATTACGATAATCAGCCAGCCCGAAAACCAGCCGCCCAGCGACGCGACAAGCCCCATCAGCCCCGCTTCAATGAAAAACAGCGTGATAATGAAACGGTTCAACGCGCCGAGGCATTTCATCGTGCCAATCTCTTTGAAGCGTTCCGTGACCGACATCAGCATCGAGTTGGTGATGCCGACCGCGCAGACCATCAGCGCCATAATCGCCAGCCATTGCTGCCGGTGCAGGGCGGCGAGGACTTCCGGGTTGTTCAGGTCGCCAGGGGGAAACAGTCCGCCCGTCCGCACGGAACTGAAGAACGCGATGCCCAGAAAGACGCCCGCCGCCGTAATCAGCGAACGCTGCAAGCGGATTCGAATGCTCTGGAGGCTAATCTGCCACGCCTTGCTAAAGGGCAAATGAATCTGTTTCTGCACCGCCGCTTCTTTGCGCGGCGCAGCCCCTATTTCCTGAACGCTCATGCTTTGCTTGTCTCCTGAGACTGGACGCCCGCTTTTTCGCTCGCCTGACCGTCTGTCTTGCGATCTGTCTTGCCGCCGATTTTTCGGGCGGCTTTTTTGCCCGTTTTTTTGTAGAACCCGATAAAATTCCGCTGATGCAGCATCTGCAAAAACATCGTGACGGAGACTTCGGCCTCGCGGCGGTTCATCTTATAATGCCGTCCGGTCTTCTGCACAATGGCCTCGACCGTGTTCTGCCCGTCGCAGAGTTCCCACACGAAGCCGCCCACTTCATCCAACTCAACGTGGCGTTCGGGAGGGGCTTTGAGGAATTTCGCCAGCGTTTTTGCAATCGGGTTCGCTTTTTCGTTGTGCGGCACGGTCAGAATCGTTTCGCCGGAATCGCGCTTTTCCCACGTCAGCAGCGAGTTTCGGCCCGGTCGCAGGGTCAGGGCGGCTCCGCGCTCTGCCGGAGGCGGCGGGACTTTCAGGAATGGCAGCCAGCGGCCCAGCGTGTATTGAAGGTTCTGGTTGATTTTCAGTGGCAGGCGCATCGGTTCACGACCTCCGCCCACAGGTCTTTGTTTTTCGCGCTGTGCAGGACTTGCACCGCGTAAATTTTGTTCGATTCATCGCACGTCCACGCGCCGCCGGTATAGCGCGTCGGGAAATTTCGCAGTCCGCCGCGCCCGTCCCGCAAGGCCCGAATTAGTCCGAATGGCGAGAGTTTTCCCGTCCAGACCGCGAATTGATGCCCGTCATCGTCGCCGTAATCGGTCTTCGTCAGGCGCTTAAGTTTGACGAGCGCGTAGTTGCGGAACCAGTCGGCGAGCGTGAATTTTTTCAGCGTCATATTCGCCAGACCCCACCGGTCAATGACGATCTGCTCCGCGCCGCGCAGAAATTTCAGATGCAGGTAGCCAGACAGCAGCTTTTGCGATTCCAGCCGAAAATCTTCCGGGACTTCCGCCTCCAAATCGTACAATGCCCACAGGTCATACCCGTCCTCGGCGTGATCGTGGAGAGTCGAAAACAACTGCGCCGCGACCGCCGCCATCGCGCCGCCGTCCTTTTGCAGACCGACGACCTGCGCCATCAGCACCCGTTTGCAATGCGAACAATGCCAGATTTTGCCCTGCCCGCGCCCCTCGCCTGTCCAGGTAAAATTGATCGCGGTACGCTCGTCGTCCGGGCCTTCCGCTTTCTCCGGTTTGATGTTGCTTTCAAACTCTTTTTTTGCTTTTTTTGCCTGTTTTGCCGAATCGCGCAGCATTTTTTCCAGACTGCCGCGCAGATCGGTCTTCGCTTCTAATTGGGCGGGCTTTTTCAGCGCAAAACGGATCAGCGGCAACAGGGCATGGTACAGCGTTTTCTGTTCCGGTTTATTGGCCTGCGTCCAGCGAATCTGCACGGTCAGGGCGCTGTTTCCCGGCGCGTCGGCGCGAAGGTAGCCGCTTTCCCGCTCCATCGAAAACCCGGTCAGGTTCCATTCCGGCGGCAGAACGCACCGCACCCCCTGCCACCCGATCACGGTATTGGCGGGCGAAAGCGCTTCTTCCCTGTCCAATTTTTCATCTAAAACTTGCATAATTATTGTTACTTTATAAATTCTCTTTGTTCTTCAAAAGATTGATTGTCTCTCTCCGATGTTCGCGCATTTTAGGTGAAGCCATTGTACAGTAAAATAGAAATAGCCCAACCAAAAAAGAAACCGGAAGTACCAAAACAAGACCAATAACAACGCCTAAAATCATATATTGCGGCTGTACCAGACGACTTATAGCAATCACCAAAATAATCCAAGCAAAGAAAGATTGTATCATGCTTTTACGGTAAATTTTACGTTCAGCATCAGTGTATATAGAAACTCTGGGATTTCTGTATTCTCCGCGAACACTCAATTCGGAAGCATAATCCAATAGCTCACTGCCACGATTAGTGGTCAATATTTTTTTAAACACTTTTCTATCCTTTTGAAAAACGTTGCATTAGTAGGGTTATACATTAAGTTCGCGAAGTTCGAAACTACTTCACCGCTTTAATTGTGCCATCAAGGTACAGGACATTGTTCGCGCCGTTGTGACGCCCCGGCTTCGGTAAAGTCATCACGGCGTCGGCGGCGCTTTTCGCAAGGTTGCTTGAATCATACAACAGCGGCGTTTCAAACGCCTTCGGTAAATCTTTGAGTTTCTCTTTGCCGCCCAGCGACATTCCCGCGAGAGAGGAGTTATAAGCGTAGCCGAACTTGTCATCATGCCGATTCGAGACGGCGGGGCAATGCTCCCATTCGTCCTTAACGATTTTTCCGGTCAAGTCGGTGTCGTCCAGCCAATTTGCTTTAGGCAGCGAACCGTTCTGTTCGGCATATTTCTCAAAAGCGAGGTACAGGCTTTTCAGGTTTTCCGGGCAGTCCTTGTCCGCGACCGGATCAATCTTCGCCGTGTGATTATCCAGTCCCAGTTCCTGCGCGGCGTCGGCGACAATTTTCACATTATGCCGCGCATAGCCCAGCATAAGCGCAATCAATAGCAAGGTCAAAAATGTCGGGACGCCCCAGACAGTCTGCTCTTTTTGCAGACGCCGCCCCGCCATCAGACCGCCCAGCAGCGCCACGCTAATCGCCAGCCCAAAACACGCTGCTACTACCGAAATTAGGCTGCCGCTTTTTGCGGCAAATGGGGCCGTGCCGCCAACAAAAACAACCAGCAAGGCCGCGCTGAAAATCAGCGCGTTTCTATCCGTCCGCGAACCCCGCTGCGATTTTTGCCCCACCCGAACCCCGCCAAACAGCGCCAGCCCGCACAAAATCGTCACAATCGCGATCACGATATTGAGATACGTCGAAATCAAGAAAGACTCCGAGAAAACAGAAAACAGAAAACAGAAAACAGAAGAAAATGCCTTGTCTACAAATTTTGAACGCCACAGCAAAATTCATAAACTCTGACAGCACTATTCTGTTTTCTGTTTTCTGTTTTCTGTTTTCTTTCCTAAAACGGTAAATAATTGACCGATTTGGCGATCAGCGCCAGCGCGATAGAGAACATGGCGGCAAGGCCCGTGCCGCAGGCGAAACCCGCAAGCAAGACGGGCGTATACATCCGCCAGTTTTCGATGCCGAACCGTTTGGCGAAATATTTTTTGCCCAGCCACGCCCCGAAGAACGTGGGAATCACGTCGTGCGGAAACGCGCCCGTGCCGCCGATGAAGCCGTAGAAAAACAGGTCAGGAACGTGCAGGAAGCGGAAAATTCCGAACAGCGCCAGCCCCGCCACCGTTCCGCCGCCGATGCGCGGGAAGTTAATCGCCTCTTTGACCCAGGTAATCTGCGTGTCTTTGCGGTTCAGCGTCTGGAAAATCGCCTGCCACGTCGCGGAGATAGGCCAGAATTTCTGTGCGTAAGGGTGCTGCGGCGACGGGATTTGACTGGTATGCCAGAAAAACGCCCAGAACACAAAACTGGCAATCAGGATAATCGGCGTCATCAGAATTTCGACTTTGAGAACGCTGGTGAATTTCGTTCCGGTCAGTTCGATTTCGCGGAATTTTTGCGCCATGCCGCCGTAGTCGTTGAGCGGAATCGGGGCATACCAGATGTCCACATACGGGTATCCCGATTTCATAATCGAGACCTCTTTGAGGAATGGGAACGAGATTCCCGAACCCGTGATTCCGATCATTCGCGCCGAAACGTAGGAGTTAATCGGCGACCAGATGAGGCCGTAGAAAACGAGCAGCAGCAGCGGGAAATTGTGCAGTTCCGTCGGGGTGCTGTCGCTGGAAATCAGGTATTTGGCGAGACCGATATAGAAAACGGTGACGGTCAGCCAGACGGCGGCGGGAATCCAGAGCGGGAGATCGCCGCGCCCTTTTGGGATTTTCATGTTCATGCCGCGATTTTTCATGTTCGAGCGCATTGTGCCGAGCGCCTTGAACACGCTGTAAAACCCGATAATCGCAATCGAAACTTGCAGTCCCACGCTGACGGATGTCCAGAATTTGATGTCCGTCGCCTGCTTGGTATAGATGGCGTCCATGCCGCGAGACCAGCCCGTTGAAGCGCCCGCCGCCCCGAAAACGCCCGCGTGCTGGAGGAACGGGGCCATAATCACGCGGCACACAATCGAACCCCAGAACGACCCATGCACAATCGGGTAGGGGATCACAAATCCGGTCAGGACTTTGCCGAGGTCGCCGGAAACGCCCATGAGAGCGCCGGGTAGAATTGTCTCCGTATTCGTTGTTAGATCAAAGAAAGGGATAGGAATCAGCGTAAAAGCTTGATTAAACACGACGCCCGTAAAGACCGGAATGGCAATGTAGAACACGCCAAAAATCAGCCCGATCATCGTGCCGATAGAGAAAATCCGCCAGCGCCACGATTCCTCTTTGCTCGCCGCTTCCGCCAGGGCCGTCGCGCCCGATGCGGCGACGGGGGCCATCGGGAAGGGCAGACGTTCCATGTCGGAGGTGACGCGGAACAGAAAATATCCGGCGGACAGCCACGTAAAGCGGTTCAGCACCTCTCCGACAACGAGCAGAAGAATGGGAACGAACCACGCCTTATCGAAAAAAGTGCGATTGAGCAGGGCCGCGCTGCCTGCGGGCGGCACGACCCACGCTGGTATATCGCGCCCCACGACGGCGGCCTGCGGCGACTGCACGAAATACTGATTCCAGATCAGCGAGCCGAACGGGCCGCCGGAAATTCCCCGGTCGGCAAGCAGGCCGGTCAGCGCCGCCGCGACATAATAGAGGATGTAAATCTCCTGCCGCTTCATGGGCAGGAATGAGCGCCGCATAATCTCTGCAAAGAGAACGATGGTAACCCATTCCGCCGCCGCGCCAAGCCCCTGCCCCGCAACGAGGCCGAGATACAACGCTCCGGGCAGCATGATGAAGCCGACGAACAACGCCCCGATGACGGTCTTGGAACTGAAACCGTCCTCGAACTCCTGTTCGCCGGTGTCGCCCTCTTCCCGCGACTCGGCCTCTACCTGATCTCTCATTCGCGCTAAATCGGTTTCTTCCGCCACGCGGGGACTCCTCTCAAAGTCAGGTGTTCGGGTGTTGGGTATTGGATATTAGTTATTGTATGCTTCACTGTGAGTTCGTACAAAAATCACGATGAGAGCGCAATACCCGATACCTAATACCTGATACCCAAATACTTCCTATCGTATTCCAGTTTTCGCAAGGACACGCCGCATTGCCGCTTCTTCGTAGCCGACATAGCGGGCAATGACTTTGCCGTTATTCCCGATGAGGTACGTCACGGGGCAGGCGGTCACATGGTATTTTTCGGAAGCGATCTGCCCGCCGTCCAACGCCATTTTCAGCGTAAATTTTTTGCGCTTCCACAGACTGATGGCATCAGACGGCGGATCAAGCACGTCCACCGCAAGGATTTCCAGACCTTTAGGATGCAAACGCTTTCGCATTTTCTCGAAGGTCGGCAATTCCGCAAGACAGGGCGAACACCCAATCGTCCAGAAATTCAGCAGAACGACTTTGTTTAACTTTAGTAAATTGGACAGGCGGATTTCACCGCCGCCGTTCTGCTGCAAGGCAAAGTCCGGCGCTTTCGCCCCGATTGGCAGCAGGTCAGCGGTCATGTCGGTATCTGCGGGCGCGGCATGGCAGGCGAACAGCAGAAACAGCGCCGCGACCGACGCGCTAATAAATCGGGTTCTTACTTTCACAGGATTTTACTTTCCACAAACGATTGTCTTACAGGTTTATGCGATCTGCCAGCGCAGCGCGTCTTCGCCCATTTCAGGCAGCGCATTACGCAGCAACAAGCGAAATCGGCATCTCTGACGAAAGCGAACGGAAATCGTGCAGATACGAAGTATAGCCTTTTCGCGTCCACTCTGTCACAATGGTAATTTCGATCTCATCACCCGACCGTACTTCCGCAGCAAGGCGGGCGAAGAGGACGTCAGGAATGGAAATTTTTTGCGTAATCGTCCGTGATTTGCCGTCCGGTCGCGTTGCAGTCTGAGCAAAAAGAATCGTCGCCGGACTGCCTTCGGTCAGGGTGAGGAGTTTCACTTTGCTGGTTACTTCGTCACGCCGAATCATTAGTTCATTTCCTCTCGCCGCAAAAGCGGTAATCGCTGATCTTCTGGTGGCATCTCGCTTAATTCTTCACCATTGCCGCCAACTGCCATTTCGTTTTCATACGCCAGATCATAAATCGCCCACTGATTATAGGTTGTCGCCAGTAAAACGGCTTCATCTCGCTGCGTGAAAACGGCTGAAACGTCTATATAGGTTGTATCTTCTTCTGCATTGTACCACGTCCCGATAATCAGACGCGGGTCTTCCAGCAGATCGGCGTTTCGCCGATAGTAAGCGGCGATCAATTCCGCAGGCAGTTCACGCCCCGTGATACGGACGGTGCGCTCAGGATAGAGCGAAGCGCAGTATAGAGATTGCCCTTTTAAGTCGCCAAAGCAGGGATGAATGGATGCGCCCCCATCCCGCAAGTGCGACTGCTGAATAATCTGCGCAATATAAAGGAGTGAAAGGCGGCGCGGCAAGCGCGTCTCCGCATCCATTATATACTGCGCAAAATTGGCGGCGACTCGCTGACGACTGTTTCGGCGCAATGACTATTTGCCCTGCTATTTGGTTTACGCCCCGGTTGCGGGATGGATGCCGCCGGGAATGATCGCGGGACTGACGGGCGTTTCCGCGTCCGCCGCGCCGATCAGATATTTTTCGCGGTCGGCGTGTTTCAAGGTGCGCCAGATCAAGAACTGTTTGCGCAACGTATTCAGAAAACGGCGGTTGACGCGCTTCCAGTTGGAAATGTCGCCCGACTCCCGGTCAACTACCAGATTGATCTCAAATACGTCCTGCGTGTCGGTCGGGGTGGTCTCCACCGCCACGCGCTGCGAGACGCCGAGATCGAAGGGCGCAAGCCACGTCATGCACTTGATGCGATACGCCTTACCGTTTTTGTGCGCAAATTCCTCCGAGACCACATTTTGCGTGACGAAATCGCCGATGCTGTACTCCTCATACGCGCTGAACCATTCGCCGAGGAAAGAGCTTAATCCTGCCGCCTGATCGCCCGTTACCGCAAAAGGCAGCGCAACGACCCAGTGATCGCCGTCCGGTTCCGGGACGCGCCACGTCCGTTCGACATTGGGCGTGGCGACTTCCGCCGCTTTTTTCGCCGGGTACAGGGTAGAGAGCAGTACGACTGCGACAACAATCAGCGTGGTCATTACCGCGCTGACGCTGGAGAAGTTCAGGTAAAGGTCGGGCAGCCAGTGCGTTAAGACTAAGATTTTGCTCGTAAGTTGTCCTAAAATGTAGCCCGCGACGGAACCGAGAATGGCGTAGACCAGCGCTTCGGCAATGAACAGCATCCCGATATGCGATGGGGCAAGGCCGATAGACGAGAAGATATGAATCTCTTTCACGCGCTCAAATACCGAACCGAGCATGGTATTCAGGACAATCAGCGACGCAATCAAAATCGGGAAGAAGACCGCCTCCATGCCCCGCGAGGAGGTCGCCGCAATCGAGGAGAACCGTTCTACCGTGCCGCGCTTCGCTACATCGGTCGCATTGGGGTCGGCAATGCGGCCCGCGTACAGGTTCAGTCCGAGGCGGTGCATCAGCGGATTAAGTTTCGTCATGACGATTTTGGGATCGCCAAAATCAATGGCGAGCGAGCGAATCTCGGCGCCCATGTTCGTTGCCGTCTCATAGGGAATGAAGAAAACGGCGTCGGGTTCGAGGTGCGTGTACTCTTTGAAGCCCGCGTTGCCGCCGCCCCCGCCGCTGGACTTATTCCCCATTTTGTTCATGGCGATAAAGTCTACGGGCGTTAAAATCTCGTTGTCAAGATCGGCGATTTCCTTTAACTTCTGCGAGTCTAAAATCCCGATGACCGTATATTCGACGCCGCTGTACGTGACTTTCGCTTTGCCGATGTCCGCCGGGTCTACGCGCAGGACGTTTGCGATGGCGTCCGGCAGAATAATGACGTAGCGGTCTCCGGGCGCGAACCAGCGGCCCAGCGGTTTGCCGTCCGCACCCTGAATCAAGGCGTCTTGCGGGCGGGTGATTTTCGCTTCGGCGGGGGAAAGGCCGCACATGGCGCGGGCGTCATACTGCTTATCGGCGCGTTTCAGCGTCAGGAAGGACTGTTCGCCCGCCTGCGTTCCGAAGAACCAAGAGCGGGGCGCGACGGCGTTCTGCCGTCCAAATTCGTCGTTGAGGGTGCGGAAGGCCGGTTCCTGCAAAGGGTCCCATGTCGCGGTGCGGATCAGCAGGCCGTTGTAGCGCGGGCCTCTATCGCTTGGGGCCGGGACTTGATTAAAGCGGATAGTCTGCACGACGGACGTAAACGAAAGCACGGTAAAGGTCAATAAAACGAGCGTGGCGCAGGTCAGCAGGGTGCGGGACTTGCGCCGCCTCATGTTGCTGACGCCGAGGTTGAACGCGGCAACCGCCACCGAAACGCGCCCGATGTCGGCCTTGTGGATTCCGCCGCCGCTATGGTTCATCTGCTTTAATTGCTCTTCGAACTTGCCCGCAATCAGCGCAATGACAATGCTCGAAAGCGCCAGCATCACGAAGGCCAGCAGCACAATCACCGTGCTGTTGGTGATGTCGAACGCCGGGTGAATCTGCGTGAACAGCAGGAAGATCGCAAGGAAAATCAGCGCCGCAACGGAGAGTTGGCGTTTCAGGTCGAAGAAGCCGAACATCAGCCGCTCGCCGAAATACGCGAAGGGCAGTAAGAGCGCGAGATAGAACAGGACGCCCTGCACCACGTCAGAGGCGGTCTGCTGCACGTCCGGGTAGGCGCGGGATTCGAGGCCCCACGCTTCGCGGCTTGCTGCGTCGAACGTTTCCCAATCTTTCGAGTCTTTCGCCTGCTTCGCCCGCTGAATGGCGGCGAGGGCGCGGCTGTGCAGTCCCGAAATGCCGTCGTCGCTGGTGATGTCCAAAATGCGGTATTTCGCGAGGCGGCGCATACGGAAATCGTCTAACTTCCACATATCTTCGGCGACGTGCAGGGCGGTATCGTAAATCGCGCCGGAGCGGGCGATCTCCGCCGCCGGGTCGGTTATCTGTTCCTTCGCCTCACCCGTCAGACCCGCGTCCTGCCGGTCTCTGGCGCTGCCCGAAACGAGGTAGCCGATGCCCTCCGATTTATTCGTCGTGGAAAACGGATGCGCGGGGTCGTACTGCGAGTTAATCAGCAGCAGGCGCGTCGCTCCCGGCCCGCTGGACATGGCGATTTTCAGCCGCGCTCCGGGCTGCGAGAACAAGACCGCTACGTCCTCTACATAAGAGCCGACGAGCGAGGGGTCTTGCGGGTCAATCGCGTAGCCGTACATTCGGGGTTCGCCGTCGCTTTCGCCGTCGTAGACGCTGATGCCGCTCAATGCCCGAAGGGATTGCTGATCTACCAGATCATAAATCGCGGTCGCCACGCACCGAAACAGAACGACGGGCGTTTCTTTCGTGGCGGTCGTGACCATCGTATCGAGCGGGACGTATTTCGCGCCCTGCGAGCCTAAGTCCGGCGCGTAGTCAATCTCGCCGCGCCCGTCGAGGTGATAGGCGCTCAGACTGGTCGCCTTGTTTGTTCCGTAGGCGGTCAGCGGGGCGATCCCGTGAAAGGTGAAGAAGTTGTCCGCGCCATCCGCCGCCTGAATCATGTTGCCGCGCACACCCATAAACGATTTTGTGCGGTTGCGGACGACTACCAGCGTACTTTTCAGAACGGGATCGGAATTTGCCACAAACGATTTGCGGGCGTCGAACATCTGGACGCGGCCCTGCACCGTCGCGAAACCGCCCTGCAAGGCCATCCGCGACCATTTGGAAGGATCGGAAATCGGCATCCGCTGCGCGTTGATCTCGCTGACGACATTCGTATCGGTCACGATATGGTACATCAGGCAATTCAGGAGTTGGACTTGCTGCGCCAGATTAGCGATATTGACGTGATCGGGCGTATCGAAGGGAGTGTCAATCAGGTTGCGGCTGTCATCCGTTGAAGCGAACGTCACGCCGTTGCCGCCTGCGACTGTGACCGCCTCGCTGTCAAAGGCGGGCTTTCCGGCGATAAAATTGCGCCAGTTTTTGCCGTCTACCGCGTTCACCCCGTCGTTGAACGCTTTTTTGGAATCGAACCCGAAAGTGTTTCCCACCTTTTCGGCGTTTTCGCGGCAGACGCGGGCGATGTCGCTGAAGCGGCCCTGAATGTCTTCACGGTAATCGTAGAACCATGCCTTGTAAAAAATGCCGCACGAGCGCGTCTGACTGGTCAGGTCAAGTCCCGCCCAAAGGTAGATGCTGGACGGCCTGCGAATCTCCTCGTTGCGCGGACTGCGGTAAAACCCGATGTTGAGCGCGATCATCACGAGCAGCGAGACCGCAAGCGTCACCGAAAGCCCGCTGATGCGCGAACCGCTTGCGCCCGGAACCATGACCGCCGCCGCAAACCCGACGCCAATCAAAACTAAAAACGCGCCTAAAATCAGACCGACGCGCCCGGAATTTTCCTTCGCAGTCGCCGCCTCCGCCACACTCGGCGGAGACCACTCGTCAATGTGCCGGTTGACATACTCCCGAATCCCCTGCAAGGCCTGAAAGTGGGCGCTTGTCGCAACAAACATCATGCTGCGTCCGGGTGGGTTCGCTTTAAACGCCCGAATCATCTCCAGCATCGCCGCCATGCCGCAGGATGTGTCGGCCCCCGGCGCGAGGGCCGGAACAACGGAGATGGAATCGTAATACGCCTGCACCACGATAATTTGATCTCGAAATCGCGGATCAGTCCCCGGAATAAAGCCGGAGATATTCCGCGCCGATTTGGTGAGCCAGGGCATATCGCAATGCAGCGCGACGCGGGGCGGCTGTCCGCTAAGGCACTGCGCGATCAGCGGCGCGGCCTCTTTCTGCGTCATGTAAAAGCGGGGAATGTTAATCGGGATGGAGATAAATTTCGATTCGGCCTCGCCGCGCAGGGTGCTGTCGGGCGCGACGAAAATCACGGCCTTTGCGCCGAGGCGGGGCGCGTTCATCCATTCCGCCGCGCAGTTGAAGTCCGCCATCACGACCGCGCCGTCCACGTCCTTGCCGTTAAAGTCGCGGAGTTTGCCGTCCCGGACATAAATGAGTTTCAGGCCCGTGCCGTCCGCGTTTTTCAGGCCGCCTTCGGGCAGCATGGAAGTCCGCACCAGGTCAGGCCACAGGGGATACATTTTAAGGCGGGTACTGGGTGTCGGGGGGCGGGTGTCGGGCGCGTCGCTCACGCCCACTTGCTCTACGTAGGAGCCTTTTTCCGCGTCGTCAACCGAAGGGTCGTAGGGGATGGTGACGTTGAACGTTTCCGAGGTGACTTTATCGAGTCCGAGGGCCTTGAACTGCGCTTCCACATAGTCCGCCGCTTTGCCATCGCCGGGATAGCCCGCCACGCGGGAACCCATGCCAGAAAGGGTATTGACCGTCGCGCTCAAATTGGCGGCGTTGACCGACCCGCTGTACTTTTTATAGGCGTCCTGAAGCGGCTGCGGCACGGGATCGGCGGCGACATTCCGGCCAAAAACACACATCAGCGCAAAAAGAAAAGATAGCAGGGCCAGATGTCGGACAGCGAAACTCGGTTCAGCCCCGCGTCGGCGGGGAAGGCGGGCCAGCATGAAATACGCTCCTCGTTGAGATACGGACGCGAAAAGAAACAGTGCCGTAAGCGCGGAAAAACCAGCGGGCGGGGGAACGCTCGCTCTAAAAAGCCCGTGAGAACGGGACTCCACCGTCATAATAACACAAACGGCCTGAAAAATCAAGCGGGGAAGCGGTTCAAAATTCGATTTTGCTTCGCGTTTCGCGATTTATCGCCTTTTATTTGACGCAACCCCGGCCTTTTTGTTACATAAGGACACAATAGACAGGATAAACAAGACAGGATGAGCAGAATTTTTCAGCATAAGGCAGAATAATTCGACTTCAAATCAGGAAACGATGTACAAATCTTGGATTAAGGTCAAGCGCCGTCGGGGCGGCTAGAATGACGCTTACCTTTTCGAGGCCCTTGCCAGTGGTTCACAGAGTTTAGATGCGTTTGGCCTGCCCCTTCATGCGCAGCGTCCGCAGATGAGGCCGAACACAGGGTATAATGAACTAAACACCGTTAAGGCCACAGGAATCGCTGATGAACGAAGAAACGCTTCTGCTCGCCCCGCCCTCTCCGCTGGCGCAGCGGTATCAAAATGCGCGGGCCACCGTCTACTACCAGAACGGCGTGAATGATACCGGCTGGATTTCCTTTATCGAAACACACTGGCTTGAATTGGTCAAGGACAACCATGAACGGCTTTTGATCCCGATTTCCGCCCTGCGCCTGATCAAGTTGCTGGAAACGCCAAAGCAGAATACGGACGCGGAAACATTGCTGCGCCCTTCCGGTCAGACGCAAGACAGCAGGCATCAACAAGAATGAGAAGAAAATGAAGAAGAAAAAACCGGGCGCGTGGCGCGACAAGATTAATGCCAGCCGCCGGGTGCATCGTCCGGGGGCGGGAAAGCCCTCGACCCGAAAAATCAAGCCAGAAGACGAACTGGACGCCGCAAAGCCGCGTCCCGTCGCCCGCCCGCGCCCCGCCACGCGACCGGGCGGATTCGCGTTCGACATCGTGGATAAGACGCCGGAGCCGGAACCCGCGCCCGTAGACCGGACGTTCCGCGTTTTGATCGCCGTGCATCGTCCGCGCTACCGGGGGCGGGTGGAACGCGCCGCCGCGCTCACGGGGTGGAACGTCACGGCCCTGCTCAACAAGCAAGACCCGGTGGGCATCGCGCAGAAGCCGCCGCGTCCGCCCGATCTGCTAATCCTCTCCGAAGACTTCGGGCGGCAGCGCGATCTGGCGATTTTCCGCGCCGTGCAGAAATGGCGCTCACAGGGAATGCGGGTTATCGGTCTGGTGGAAGACTGCGCCACGCCGCCGGAAGGCTTCCCCGACTCCGTGCCGTCCCGCCTTTGCGACGTGTGCCTGACGCCGCCCTACAAAGCGTCCGACCTTCGCGCCCTGCTGGTTCGGCAGTACGAGGAGATGCGCGGCGAACCCGCGCCGCCGCCTAAAACAAAGGCCGACGCCGCAGACGAGGACGAGGAAAACGAGGACTGAACCCGATTTCAGGGGTTTCCAATCCAATCCGCGTTCGGCGCAAAAACAAGCGGGCTGACACGGTTCAGGCCGCTTTCAGCCTCTCCTACTCACGAGGGGATACGTGAACAGCATGACTACGCGCTGCGCCGAAGACGCGCTATTCCCTGTCCTGACCAAAGGTTACGACCGGGCGTGATTCAAATCACGCAAACGGTGCGAAAGACCGCATTAACATAGGACGGGGCAGGCGATATACTGATAATCAGAACAAACGCGCTGGTACTTTTGCAGGGTCATTCTGGAAAGAAAAGCGCGGGAGGTCCTATGCAGGTAGGAGCGTCGCCGTAATGCCGCCCTTTCCGACCGCATTGTAATCGCACAGGAGAATAGCGCATGAACCCGTTTGATCTCATTAAGTCCCTGCTGAAAAACCTTCCTGCGGGGCAATGGATTGTTTCCGTCAACAGCGTCCGCAAGGGGCCGGTGACGCGCACGTTCTCGAAACTGGAAGGCGGCGTCATTTCGGTGGACTTCGAATACGAGGATGGTGGAACAAAACACACCTTGCAGGGAACGATTCCGCTGGCGGACGCGGGCAGACCGGGCGGCAATGACCAGTTCAAGTTCGACGGGCAGGAGGTCGAGCATGACGACTTCGTTCTGTCAAATCGCTTCGTCTTTGGCGCGGGGCCGATTCTGGTCGTGGAGTTCAAGTTCCAACTGGCGGGGCAGGCGATGCGCGTCCGCTTCGACGGTCGCTTGATTTAGCGTATGCGCGACAAATAGAATGGCCTCACAGCAAAACGCCGCGCCGGAATGATCCGGCGCGGCGCGTTTCAAAGGGAGTTTTATGAAAAACACGAAAACTTGCCCGAAATGTCAGTCAAAAGATATTTTGCGAGCGACCGATCACGGTTATGGAAATATGCTTGCGACCAATATCACGATACTTGGCGCCGTTTACATGACTCGATTCATTTGCGCTGACTGTGGTTTCACAGAGCAATGGGTGGAATCTGCATCAGATCGTCAACGGCTCAGGAAGAAATACGAATCTGGGTAAGCAAGACGGGCGCAAAATGTTTCTTGACGTAAACGTTCTACTTTGTTAAAAAATCATAAAGCGTTGGACTATGCAAATTTACATTGACGAATTTGATGAAAATTTGACGACCTGGGGCAATGACAGCGGCTACCTTATCAAGTTTCGCTCGGATTTGACTTCTGGCTATGCTCTGCTTGTTGCAGATCACAGCGTCAGTTCCGCATTGCGTGGGCGCGAGATAAGCGTCGAGACAGGTCAGCGCGACGTTGTAGAAGTTCATCCGCTTTTGCCGGAAGAACCCCGCGCTTATCGGATGACTCCGTTGCCGGAAGCAGGCGATTATGAGGCGGTCGGCAACATAGATGAGGAAACATTGGACGAAGGGAACGGCTTTAACAGCCTGTATGTTTATGTCGGTGACGCCCGGTTCGTCTGGACAACGCAGGACGTAAGCCAGAGAATTATCAAACCGGGGGATTGGATACGCTTCAAGGTCATTGGGCTGGCGCTTTGGGACACAAATACATGACGCGCAAAAAGTGGGAAGACGATATCGCCTTCCCGTTTTTATTGTTCTGACTTTTAGAGGTGTATTGTCAGGCAAAGACGCCTTTGATGATTTTGTCACCTACGAAATCGGGCGCAACCCGTTTCATGTCAGCGGTTCGGCTTGCGGCGTCAGCGCATACTGTGATATAATAAACATAGACGCGCAAAGATTTGCGCTTAATTTCAGATGAGAGGCGCATTTTATGACGCAACTGCAACCGGAAGAAGCCGGACGACGCGGCGAAGCGCTGTATCAGCGGGATATTCGCGCTGCGGTAGAGACGGAAGAAAATATCGGCAAAATGGTGATTATTGACGTAGATACCGGCGATTATGAGATTGATGACCGCAAAGGACTTGACGCGGCGCGACGCTTGCAGGCAAAACGCCCTGATGCTGCGCTATACGGCATCTGCATCGGTTATAACGTTGCCGCCGCAATGGGCGGCGTGATGGAGCGCAATACTCCATGATGACCGGCTATGTCACCAATTTGCACGCGATGATACCAGTCACGTTTCGCCTGCCCGGTCAGCCTGACTTCGTTCTTGAATTTGTTGCCGACACGGGCTTCACCGACTACCTGACTTTGCCTCCTGCCGCTGTTGCCGCAATGAGACTACCCTTTCTTTACGATTTGCCAGTGAATCTGGCAAATGATAGCAGCGCTGTCGTTCGCGTCTATGCTGCCACTATTCTATGGCATGGTGAGGAGATAGACGTTCGCGTTTTTGCGACGGGAAAGCGTCCCCTGCTTGGGACTGCTTTATTGGACGGCTGCGGCTTTTTTTCGCATTTTATCGAAAAGGGAGTGGTCACGGTAGACGACGCGCCTTGAGCGAGGAAAACAATGTTGAAATAAGACAATACGGCAACGGAAATTTTGCAAAAACGCCGCGCCGAACAAATCTGGCGCGGCGTTTTGCGTTTGCGGGTTGTCAGGCGAAGACGCCTTTGATGATTTTGCCGCCGTTTTCGGTTAGGCGCTGATAGCGTCCATTGTAGAGGTAGGTCAATGCGAGGTCGTTAATGCCGAGGGCGTGAAGTATGGTGGCGTGAAGGTCGCGGATATGGTAGGGATCGCTGCCCGTTTTGTAGCCCACTTCATCGGAGGAGCCAATCGCCTGCCCGCCTTTGATTCCGCCGCCCGCCATCCAGATCGTCTGCACTCCCGGATTATGGTCGCGCCCCTTGCCGCCCTGCGAGATCGGCATCCGCCCGAATTCGCCCGCCCACACCACGAGCGTGCTTTCCAGCAGCCCGCGCCGTTTCAGGTCTTTCAGGAGGCCCGCTATCGGCAGGTCGGTGGAACCCGCATGAAGTTTGTGATTATAGACAATATCGCCGTGCGCGTCCCACGTGTCGTCGCCATGCCCGCCGCCGCTGTACAGTTGGATGAACCGGACGCCGCGCTCCACCAGCCGCCGCGCCAGCAGGCACTTGCGCCCGAATTTCTCCGTCTGCGGGTTGTCAATGCCATAAAGCGTTTTGGTCTCCGCCGATTCTTTGGAGATGTCCACCACTTCCGGGGCGTTCATCTGCATCCGGTAGGCCAGTTCATACGCCGCGATTCGGGCGTCCAGGTCGCTGTCGCCGGGGTTCATGCGGCTATGCTCCGCGTTGAGTTTGCCGAGCAGATCAAGGCTGTTGCGCTGCCCGTCCCGCGTCACGCCCTCGCCCGGACTCAGGTCTAAAATCGGAGAGCCAGAGGCGCGGAAGACCGTTCCCTGATAGGTTGCGGGCATGAAGCCGCTTGACCAGTTCGGAGCGCCGCCAATCGGCCCGCCGCGATGATCGGTCATCACGACGTAGGCCGGGAGGTTTTGGTTTTCGCTGCCGAGGCCGTAAGTAACCCACGATCCCATCGAGGGATGCCCCTGCAAAATCGAGCCGGTGTTCATCTCAAAAAGCGCCGGGGCGTGGTTATTGCTGTCGCCGTAGATAGAGCGCACAAAGCAAATATCGTCCACGCAGGAGCCAATATTCGGAAAAATCTCCGAAACGGGCAGGCCGGACTTGCCGTATTTCGTGAAGGCGAAGGGGCTTTTCATCAGCGGCGCATGGCTGTCCCCGCCAAACGTCTTGACCTCGCCCACGCCGCGCAGGGCGGTGTCCATCGTCTTGCCATGAAATTTGTCCAGATCACCCTTCGGATCGAACGTGTCTACGTGGGACGGCCCGCCGTACATGAACAGAAAAATCACCGATTTGACTTTGGTGTCGAACATCGGCGGACGCGGGGCCAGCGAATTATTTGATTTTGGATTTTGGATTTTGGATTTTGGATTAGCGTCCGCCGCCCGCGCCGCCTCCTCGCCCAGCAGGGCCATCAGCGCCAGACTGCCGAAGCCCGTTCCCGCCCGCGCCAGAAATTCCCGCCGCGAAGCCGCCTGCCGAAAATGCCCCGCCCCGCGAATGATTTTTTCTTCCCGCATGATGCTCTCCGAGTGGTGTTCGGGTGTTCGGTGTTCAGGTGTTAGTTCGCCCGCTGAGAGTTTGCGTAAACCATCAACGAAGCAACTAACACCTGAACACCGAACACCCGAACACCTACTTATCCACGATTTTGATTTGCGCCGGGTCGGTCAGTTCGATTTGCGGCTGCGTTTTCCGGTACAGGACGAATTTGCCTTTGATGAGGACTTTCTTGTCGCGCAGGTCTTTGAGATTCGGGAATTTGTCATATTCGCCCGGTTCCAGAATGGCGGTCATGGCGCTGCGGAAATCGGGATCGAAATTCAGCACCATCAGGCTGTTGCCTTTCGCGGTGTAGATTTTTGAGACGGTTCCGACGAACGCGCCCTCTTTCCCGATCAGTTTTTTGCCCGCTTCGAGGTCTCTGGCTTCCAGCGCTTTAGTGACCGCTTCGTCGTTCGCCTTGATCGTTCCGAACGGCTTTTTCGAGGCCACGCTCTCCTGCGATTTGGTCTCGGTCTTATCGGTCTTCGCGCCCGATTTAGTCTCTGGATTTGTATCCTGACGCGGCGCGGCAATCCCGGCGCTGTTGAGATTCGCCAGCAGTCCCAGCGCGGCAAGCGGCGCGGTTACTTTTCGCAAGATCGTGTTCATTCGGAGTTCGATTCCCTTCTTTCGGCTAAGTTATTAGTCCATGTAGATAAATTCGTTTGTGTTGATAAGGACGTGGCACAGGTCGGTCAGGGCCAGCAGCGGGGCCATCTGCGCTTGCTTTGCGTCGAATTTTTCGCTTAATGCGGCGGCGGTCTTCGCGTCCGGGTTTCTGCCGCCGTTGCGATAGAGCCGCGTCTGATTTTGCAGGAATTGCAGGGCCAGGGCCTTTTGCGCGACGGTTGGCCTTCGGATAAGCGCGATTTTGTAGGCGCGTTCAATCTGTTTTTCGGCGTCTGCGCCCGCCTCTTTGACCACGCGCTCGGCGAAATATCGCGCTTCCGTCCGCGTAAATTCGCCGTTAAAAAGCGCCAGAGCCTGCGGCGCAATCGTGGTCGTGGAGCGGCGAGGGCAGGTGTTCACCGTGTCTGGCCCGTCGAACGCTTCCACAATCGGCAGGGCCAGCGAGCGCCGCTGAAACACGTAGATCGTTCGCCGCCGCTGCTGGTCTTCCGTAGAACTTCCCCATTTGTGCGTGGAACCTGTGGACAGGACTTCCTCGCTCAAATGCGGATAAATTCCCGGCCCGCCCATCTCCGGGTTCAGGCGTCCGCTCACGGTCAGGATGCTGTCGCGCACGGCCTCGCCTTCCAGCCGAATCCGGTTCATGCGCCACAGCAGGCGGTTTTGCGGATCGAGTTTTTCCGCTTCGGGATTGCCAGCGGTGGACATTTGATAGGCGTTGGAGAGCAGCATCAGGCGGTGCATTTTTTTCATGCTCCAGCCGCCGTCCACAAATCGCAGGGCCAGCCAGTCCAGCAGTTCTTTGTGAGTCGCCCGGTCGCCGTTGACGCCGAAATCCGAGGGCGTTCCCACAATGCCGCGCCCGAGATGGCGCTGCCACAGCCGATTGACCATAACGCGGGCGGTCATCGGGTTGGCGGGGCTTGCGATCCAGTTGGCAAGGGCGGAGCGGCGTCCGGTCGTTTTGCCGTTTGCGGGCGGAACAATCGGGGCGGGGCCGTCCTGCCCGCCCGCCAGCGCCGCGACAAATCCGGGCTGCATTTCCTGTCCCGGCGTATGCAGATCGCCGCGCTTGAGCAGGAACGCTTTCGCCGCCGTCGCGCCCTTATCGGTGATGGAGTCGGCCTGCGGATCGTAGGGACTCATGCGCTGCCGCATTTCACGGACTTGCGCCTCAATCTCGTTTTTTTTCTGTTTGTCGTTTTCGGCTTCCGCCGCTTTGCGCAGGGCGGCGAGTTTGCCGGTGAACTCCGCGTATTTCGCCGCAACGCCCGCGAGTTCCTGCCGATTTTCCGGCAATGTCGGCTCGACCCACTGGATATTGGTAAAAAACGCCTGCGTCCGGTAATAATCGGCCTGCGTGATGCGGTCGTATTTGTGGTTGTGGCAGCGGGCGCAGCCGACCGTCAGGCCCAGCATGACGGAACCGGTGGTATCGGTCACATCGTTTAAAAAGTCCTGCCAGCGCTGCTCGTGGTCGGTGCTGAGTCCGTCCCAGGGAGCGAGGCGGGCGTAGCCGGTGGCGGTCTGCGCGTCGGCGTCGTTCGGGTAAAGCTCATCGCCGGCGAGCTGCTCTTTCAGAAAGCGGTCATAGGGCTTATCGCTGTTGAAAGCGCGGATGACATAATCGCGGAACCGCCATGCGTGAGGGCGCGAATCGTCATGCTCAAAGCCTTCGGAATCGGCATACCGCACCAGATCGAGCCAGTGCCGCGCCCACCGTTCGCCGTAGCGCGGATCGGCGAGCAGTTTATCCACCAGTTTCGGGTAGGCGTCGGGGGCGGCATCGTTCAGGAAGGCGTCCGCCTCTTCCGGCGTGGGATTTTCGCCGATGAGGTCGGCGTAGACGCGGCGCAGCAGGGCGATTTTCGGGGCGGGCGCGGCGGGCCTCAGTCCTTTGGATTCCAGTTTCGCCAGCACAAAAGCGTCAATCGGATTTTTCACCCACGCCGAATTTTTGACTTTCGGGACGGCGTAAGCGACGGGCGGCGTGTAGGGGTAGCCGAGTTTCACGGCGTCAATTTTCGCGCCCTGATTGATCCACGCTTCTAATTTGACAATCTGCGCGGCGTCCGCCGCCGGAGCCGCGAGCGGCATCCGGGGCGAAATTTTCCCGCGCAGGTAGGAGACCATCGCGCTCTCTTTCGCATTGCCCGGAATGATGACCTTTACGCCGTACTTCTGACCGCCCGCAAACAGCCCCGTCGTCGTCTCCAGCGCAAAGCCGCTGGTATGCTTGTCCGCGCTGTGGCATGAGGCGCAGTTGGCCTTTAAAAATGGTTCGACTTCTTCCCGAAAACTGACCGGCGCGGCGGATTCCGGCGGCGCGGCAACGGTCTTGACGGCGGCTTTTTTCTCCGCCGCCCGCTTTACCGCCTTCGCGCCGCCCGCGCCCAGCGCCATCAGCGCCGCGCAGGGCAGCAAAATCGCCGAGACCGCCATTGATTGTAAAAAACGTCTTGCCAAAACCCGCCTCCAAACCGCTAAACATGAGTCCTTTAGACAGGGAGAAATCGCGCAAGTTACGCAGAAATAGCGAAGGAATAGACAGGATTTACAAGATTTTTCAGGGTGACCTACCCAACCCCCAACCCCTTCCCTGTGAGCGCAGCGAACGAATCAGGGAAGGGGAGTGTCAAATGTTGAGCGATTACACTCTGACGAAACTCTTGCGCAACGTGACCACTTGCAGTTTAAGACTCCCCCTTCCCTAGCGAGCCTAAGCGAGCGGGCAGGGAAGGGGGTCGGGGGGTTAGGTCACAGTTCCGGGCTGTGGAAGAACTCGATGACCTCCCCGTTTGGGCCGGTGACAAAGGCGATATGAAATTCCAGCGGGCGGACGCTGTGGGGCGGAATGACTTTTTTCGGTTCCATCGTGACGTTTGCGCCGAGGCTGCGGGCGCGTTCCAGCGACGCTTCCACATCGCCGGTGCGCAGAGCGAAATGGATCAACGCGCCCTCCGGCAGCGCGGCGGAGGGATCGCCTTCCCGCCCCGCGAAGACCTCCAGATAGTTTCCGTCGCCCGTGTCCAGCATCGCGGCCCGCGAGTCCTTCGCGCCGTTTGCGCGTCCGTCCTCGCCCCACGAATGGGTCGGCTTGAAGCCCAGCCCCTCAATGTAGAATTTCAGCGTGGCGTCGAAATCGAAGGCGCGAAGCGCGATATGATGGAATCCGCCGCCGCGCAGCGTTTCGTTGTGTCCGTCGTATTTGTTGTCCGGCATGGTCGTATGTCCTCTGATTTTAGATTTTGGATTATCCACGAAATGACACGAAGATACACGAAAAAAATAGACAGAATGTACAGGATGTTTCAGGATTGACAAGGTGGGAATTGCATTTCTTGTTCGCTGCCTTTCGTGTCTTTTCGTGTCATTTCGTGGATAGAAAATTCTCTGCGAAAATCTGCGTCCTCTGCGGACTAATTTTCTGTTCTCTGTTCCCTGTTCCCTGTTCCCTGCTGCGAGGCGCGGAGCATCTCGGCGGGGTTGGCGGGCGGCGCGGGCGGCGCGGGGCGCAGCAGGATGTCGCCGCCCATGACCGGGGCGGCGGAACCGCGCAGCAGCGTTTGGCTTTCCCGTTCGCGGCGGGCGCGTTCCTGAAGGGCGGGCAGGGCGAAGGCGGCGGCGCGGCGGATGTCCACATTCGGCGAATGAATCAGCCCCTCGACCGGCGGCAGGGCGCGGCTGTCCCCAATGTTGGCAATGGCCTGCAGCGCGGCGATACAGGTCTGCGCGTCGTGATCTTGCAGCACCTGGTAGAGCCGCATTTTTTGCGCCGGGTTCAGCAGTTCCGAATCGGAGGGGCGCAGGCGCGGCAGCAGGTCTTTTACCGCCAGCATTGCCCGCCATTTCGCATCCTCGTCGGCCTCGTGCATCCGTTCCAGCAGCGGGCCGATTACGCGCAAGTCCTCGCAGCTTGCCAGTCCGCGAACGATTTTGCCGATGCGCTTGCGGTGGCGCGTCTCCTCAGAATAGACCGGGGCCTCGCTGCGCTCGGAGTTGCTGGACGTTCCGAAGAACCACCATCCGCCCCCGCCGTTGCCGTTGGTCAGCGCGGCGATGACGACTTCCAGCAGCAGATAGACCGCCAGCTCGCCGCCGTAGGTCAGCAGGTTTGCGGTGGCGCGGCCCAGCGAAAATCTCCACTGCGCGATAGAAGGCGCGGCATGAAGTTCGGCAATCAGGAATTGCGCGGGGTCGTATCCCCGCGATTGCAGAGTATGCGCCGCCGCGTCCCGCTCCTCCCGCCGGAAGCCCGCCAGCCGTTCAATGAAATCGTCGCGCTCCCTCGGCGTCATAATCTGCGAAACTGCCAAGCCCGTTGTTCCTTTTTCCCGTCAAAATATCGCCCGCCGTCCGCAATGCAAATTCCGGGCCGTGAGCGACCCGCCCATGCCGCCGCGCAGACCGGGCCGTGAACGACCCGTCTGGGAGGCGTTCCGCCGACCGTCCTGCGGACGGAACACCTGAATAACCGAATACCCAAATACCCTTCCCCACGCAACTATTGTATCTTTTTTTGCGCGGAATTTGTACGAAAAACGAAATGCGCGGCAAAAAAAGGATTATGGGGCAGTCTTCGCGAATCAAGGCGAATACCCGCTTTGTTCCGGTGAAAAGGGACGGAAGCGCGGCCTGCGAGCCGCCGGACTGTCACAAAATCCGGCCCGCGCCGTTGTCTCCCTGTAACAAACGCCCGGAGGCCGTGTCCAATACCCGCAGGCGAATGTTTCGGGGCAAAAACATTGTTCCGGCAAAAACGCGCAGGGCGGGGAGAAGCGAATGGCGATGCAGCGGGCGGAACAATGGGGAAACGGCGGACTGCTCGGTCTGGCGATTCCGGCGGGCGAACGCCGCGAAAACAGGCCAAACAGCGCCGCCCCGCCCGCAGTCGGCGCAGCGCCGCCGCAGGAATCCGGCAGACCTGCCAGCGTGAGAGGGCCACACCGGGTTATGAACGCATCGCAGCCGGAAGACGCCGACCGCAATCTCGACTTCGACGCCCTGGTGCAGAAGTACGAAAAGAAAATTTTCAACGTCATTTACCGCTTCCTCGGCGACTATGAGGACGCCGTAGATTTGACGCAGGAGACCTTTATCAGCGCCTACCGGCATTATGACCGGTTTCGCGGCGACTCGAAAGTCTTCACCTGGCTGTATCAGATCGCCCGCAACCTGTGCATCAACAAGGTGCGGCAGCGCGACCGCCAACGCGCCCTCCGCATCGAATCGCTGGATCAGCCCCGCGACTTCGATAACGACGAGAGCATGACCCGCGAAGTCGCCGACTGGAGCCACGCCCCGCAGCTGGTCTTAGAGGACAAGGAATTGCGGCAGCGCATCCTTGCGGCGGTGGACACCCTGCCCCCGGACTACAAAGAGGTCGTGATTCTGCGCGAATTTCAGGATATGTCTTACAACGAGATCGTGACGGCGACTGGCCTTTCGCTGGAAAACGTGAAAACGCGCCTGTCGCGCGCCCGCGCCATGCTGCGCCGGAAACTGGAACCCTATTACCGGCCCGAATAATTTTGGATTTTGCGAGGAGACTTGTATCGTAATGAGAATGGAAGTTCGTGGAAGCAGCGCCGCTTTGCCGCTCTGGCTGCTGTCCATATGCGTTGTTTTGACCGTGTGGGCCTCGCCCGTTTTTGCCGCCCCGCAGACTCCCCCCGCCAAGCCGCCGCCCGTGATCGCTTCGCCGGTTGACCCCTTCGCGCCGAAAATCGCGCAAATCGTGGTCGTCGGCAACAAGGCGTTCAACGCGCTTTCCATTATCGGGTTCAGCGGGCATAAAGAGCAGGAGCCGTTCACGTCCACTGTGCTGGACGATATGCGCTCGAACGTCTTCAACACCGGCTATTTTGGCTTCAACGAAGGGTTTAGCCCCGACGCGGTAAAAGTCAGCGCCGAAACTTTGCCCAACAGCCGCAATGTCAAGGTCGTGATTGAGGTGGACGAAAACCCGAAAATCACCAACGTCCTGCCCACCGGAACGGGGCCGATCTCCAGCGACGAAATTAAAAAGATGGTGCGCAATACGGCGGTCTACAACCCGGCGCAGTTCGGGCGCGACGTGCAGGACATCGAAGACCGGTACGCCAAAGCGGGCTATATCGCCACGATTTCCGCTGACTCCGGCCCCGACCCGGCGAACCCCTCTTTCCTCAACGTTGCGCTGGTTGTGGTGCGGCTGGGGCATATTAATCTGGCCCGTAATGTCAAGACCAAGCGCAAAACCATCCTGCGCGAAATGAAACTGAAAGAAAACGACTACTACAATCGGGAAACGCTGCGAAAAGACATCTCCCGCCTGTATAACCTGAACCTGTTTGAGGAGGTCATTCCGCAGGAAAAGCAGGTCGGGCAAGATAAAATAGATTTGACTTTGAGCGTGCCGGAGCGCCGCAGCGGGCAGGTGCTGGCGGGCGTGGGGTTTAGCAACCGGCAGCAGCTGATTGGCTTTGCGCAGATTGGCGAAACGAATTTTCGTGGGCTGGCGGAAAGCGTGAACCTGCGCTGGGAATCGGGCGGCGTCACCGGGCATAGCACGGTCGAGGCCGGATATTTCGAGCCCTGGATTGACCGGCGGCATACCTCCCTCAACGTCAGCGCCTACGACCGAATCAACGTGCGCTTCGCAAACACACTGAGCAATACCCTGAGTTCTACGAACAATGTGGGGACAGACACGCGCTACTATGAGGAGCGCATCGGAACCACGATCACGCTGGCCCGCCCGTTCCGCGACGCTTACATCGCCTCCGCAAGCCTCCGCGCCGAAAACGTCCGCACCAACAACCTCGCGCTTTCCACCACGAACTCGCAGATTTTGCAGGACGGGCCGATTGGCGTAATCAGCGGCGGACTGTCGCACGACACGCGGGACGTGGTATTCGATCCTGTCACGGGCAGTTACCAGTCGGGGACGCTTTCGGTGGGCGGCGCGGATATCCGCCCGGTCAAAGGCGTGAACATCAGCCAGGTTCCGGCGGGGATTTTCGGCAAAACGGGCTTTGCGAAATCGCAGGTCGAGTTCCGCTATTTTTACAGTCCGACCGGGCCGCGCAAAAAACTGGATCAGGAAAAAAGCACGGTGGCGATTCGCGTGATCGCGGGAACTTCGGCGGGAACGCTGCCCTTCTTCGAGCAGTTCTTCATCGGCGGCACGGAAACGTTGCGCGGTTATCGGGAAGACCGATTCTGGGGCCGCAACCTGTTTTTCGGCTCGGCGGAGTTCCGGCAGCCGCTGGCCCGCAGTCTGAAAGGCGTTCTGTTCGCGGACGTTGGCTCGGCGTGGGGCGGCTCGTACCAGAACGTGCAGATTTCGGGATTTTCGCAGGGCGGCTTCCGTCCGCACTTCGGCGTGGGCGCGGGCATCCGGTTCCGCACCCCCATCGGCCCGCTGCGCCTCGATTACGGCATCGGAGACGAGGGCGGGCGCACCCACTTTAGCATCGGGAACTCGTTCTGAGGCGAGTAGACAGTAAACAGTGGCGGGCGGTCCGAGTCCCAGGTGTTGAAAACACCCGTCTGTGTAGCCTGCGGCTTCGTGTCCTTCGGACACAGAGGTCAAGTTTTGAATGGTGCGTCCGGCAGGACGCGAGGCGGGACGCCACCGAGACGGGGAAGTATTGGTATGAAACACCTGAACACGGCGTTGCATAAGGTGAGTCGTTAAAAATTTTAAAAGTTTGCAGACAAGGCATTTTCTACTGTTTACTGTCTACTGTCTACCGTCTACTTTCCTGTGCTATAATAACCACGACAGTTTGAAGCAGGAAACGGAATCGGAAAGGAATCGAATCAAATGTTAAATAAAACGGGCGGATACCGCGCCATTGTTCTGGGATTTATCGCGTTGAGCATCGTCGTTTCTATGGTAGGGGCGCGGGCGGGGCAGGGCGCGAACGCGGCCCTGCGGATTGCGTCGGTAGACCGGACGCGGCTTATCACCGAGTACAAGTTCACCAAAGAGATGGACCAGACGCTGCAAAAGCAGCAGCAGGACACCGAATTTCTGCTGCGAACCTGGGCGCAAAACGCTTTGCTCACGCCGGGAGACCAGACCCGCCTGAGCGATCTGGCGCTGGAGCAGAACAACAACCCGGCGAACTTCGACCCCGCAAAGAAGGCCGAACTGGAAAAACTCCTGAAGGCCAGCAGTGAATTTAGCGCCGATTTCACCACCTTGCAGAGCAATCAAAACATGACCCCCGCGCAGCAGACACGGCTCAACGTATTAAACCGCGCCTTCAGCGACACCAGCGCGCGGGTCGAGGCCACGAAAAAAACGGTCACGGAAGAACTCACGAAAAAAGACCGCGACAGTCAGGCCCGGATCATCAAAGATATGCGGGAGGCCACCGCGCAGGTCGCTAAAGCAAAAGGTTTTAGCCTCGTTATGCCCAGCGAGACCGCCTTCTACTGCGACAACGACATCACCGACGCGGTGCTGGCGGCGATGAACAGCAACATGAATAAGAAATAATGAAGAATGAATGATGAATGGTGAATCACACCGGCCCTTTTGAGAAATAGACCATGCGAACAACAGGCAGATGGCTTAATTCATCATTCCTCATTCATTCTTCATTATTTCTTGCGCTCTCCCTCGCGTGCTTTTCGGCGGGTTGCCGACGACCGGCGGCGCTGCCCGCCGCGCCGCGCTTTGTCCGCATCGAAACGCTGCTGCCGCTCCACCCCGCGTGGGCAGGGGCGCTGGCGTTCGATAAAATCGCGGCAGTATCTGTCCCGGCGAAGGGCGCGGTAGTCAGCCGCGCCGCGCCGCTTCCGGCCCCGTTCGCCTTTATGCAGACCACGCCGAAGAACCTTTCGGACGAGCGGCAAAAGCGAATCCGGGACGACGCGGAGCAGTACCTGAACCAACTCGGCCTCTTTCTGATTGCCGACAACGCGCAGCGGTTAGTCCGTGAGACCCGCGTCCGGCAAAAGCAGGCGGACGCGCAGTACCGGCGCGAACTGGAAACCAAAGTGACTGAATTGGCGGCGGCGGCGGCAAAAAAACGCGCCGCCCTCAACGCGCAGATCGAACGACTGGGCTACACCGCCGTCGCTTACGATTCGCAGGGGCGCGTCTTTATCGGAACGTTTCAGCGCGAGGCCAGAGACAGCTACAAAAAAATTACGCAGCAGATTGACGCCCTGACCGCGCAGCGCGACGCCATCGGCAGCGATTTCCGTCCGGCGGCAGTGGCCCTGATGCGCGACCGGCGGGCGGCGCTGAACCAGGGCGTCCGCGATTTTGAGGGGCAGCGGGCAGCGGAACTGGCGGCGGAATTACAGGACCAGCTTTCCGCCCGCAGCCGCCAGCTGGAAAACGCTTCCAGCGCGATTACGACCTTTGGCGTGAACCTGCCGCAGACTCCCCGCCCCGCCGCCATCCCCGTTCCGCCGCCGCCCAATTTTCAGGCCGCAGACCGGGCGGCGCAGGCGCAGATTTCAGCGGCGCTAACGCGGCAAAAAACGGCAAGCGACGGGCAGCGGGAACAATTCGTCGCCGCGATCAGGGCGGATACCGAGCAGGCCGTCGCGCAGATTGCGGCGCGGGAGAACTGGAAGATCGTCCCCGCCGGAACGCGGGGCGCAACCGACGCCACCGACGAAGCGGCGAAAGCCCTGCGCCAACAGTGGAAAATCGCCCCCGCGCAGTAAATCTCTCTGTAAAAGTTTCGAGACCGAAAAGGCAGGAGAAAGACCATGCTGACAAAACAACGCGCCACTGTCGAAGACCTGTATAACGTGCCAGAAAACGGCAAAGCGGAACTCATTGACGGGGAATTGGTAAGATTTATGTCTACCGGATACCAACCGGGGCGGGCAGGATTCAAAATCGCGGTAAGTCTTTCCCTGTACGAAGATGTGAATGGCGGCGGTCATGTCCTGCCTGACAATGTTGGTTTTCTTGTAGATTTGCCCAGGCGTAAATCGTTTAGCCCGGAAGCCGCCTGGTTTGTGGGACCGACTTCTGGAATGAAGTTTCTCAATGGCCCTCCTGTGCTTGCCGTAGAAGTGCGGAGTGAAAACGATTACGGTCTTGCCGCAGAGAACGCCATTATGGACAAAATTCGGGACTATTTTGCGGCGGGAACGCAAATTGTCTGGGACGTGGACTTGCAGAGCGAGGACGTTATCAAAGCGTACTATGCCGACCGTCCCGCCTCGCCCAAAATTTTTCGCCGCGACGAGATTGCGGACGCGGAACCTGCCGTTCCCGGCTGGCGTTTCCCGGTGAACAACTTGTTTAGATAGGACGGTGAAATGCAAACGCAATGGACGGCGCAGGAGATTGCGGCGCTAACGCAGGGCGAAATCCTCGGTGACGGGCAAGAGATCATCACGGGCGCGGCAAGCGTCGGGGAAGCGCGGGCGGGCGACCTCGTTTTTGCGGAGTCGGAAAAGTATCTTGCGGCGGCGCTGCGCTCTCGCGCTGCCGCTGTGCTGGTCCCTCGCGACGGCGCCATCGCAGAAGCGTCGGGCAAAACGCAGATTTTAACGGACAATCCGCGCCTCGCGTTTACGCAGGTCTTAGAAGCGTTTGCCCCGCCGCGCAATTTCCCGATAGGAATGCACCCCGCTGCGATTGTCCATGAAACGGCGCAAATCGGGGCGGACGCCTCCCTTGCCGCTTTCGTTACTATCGGCGCAAATGTCACGCTGGGCGAGCGCGTCGTCGTGATGGCGGGCGCGCGCATCGGCGCGAACTGCGCAGTCGGGGACGATACGATTCTGCATCCAAATGTCGTTATGTATCCCGGCGTCACCATTGGCAGGCGGTGCATCGTCCATGCGGGGTCAATCATCGGATCGGACGGCTTTGGATACATTCAGGTCGGGCAGGGACTGCGCAAAGTCCCGCAACTCGGAACCGTCATCGTCCACGACGATGTGGAGATGGGCGCGAACTGCTGCGTTGACCGCGCCAAAACGGGCGCGACCATTATTTCCAGCGGCGTCAAAATGGATAATCTGGTTCATATCGGGCATGGCGTCAAAGTCGGGCCGTATGCCATTCTGATCGCGCAGGTGGGCTTAGGCGGCGGCGCGGAAATCGGGGCGGGCGCGATTCTGGCGGGGCAGTCCGGCGTCGTAGATCATGTGAAAGTGGGCGCGGGCGCAAGACTGGGAGCGCAATCTGGCGCTATCAGCCGCGTTCCTGACGGCGCGATTTACTCCGGTTTCCCTGCCCGTCCTCACGCCGAAATGCTGCGCGGTTACGCGGCTACGGTCAGGCTCCCCGAATACTTTCAGCGGATACGCGACCTGGAGAAACGATTGGCGGAGCTGGAGGCGAAATAGGGTGTCGGGCATCATGCAGCAGACCATCGCAAAATCGTTCACGCTGGAGGGCGTGGGAATCCATACAGGCGCACGGGGGCGCGTCACTGTCCACCCGGCGGACGCGGGCAGCGGGCGCGTGTTTCGCGTTGGCGCAGTCACGATTCCAGCGCGGGCCGATTTCGTCGTGGACACCACCCGCTGCACGACTCTGGGCGCGGAAGGAATCCGGGTCAGCACGGTCGAACATCTCCTTTGCGCACTGCACGGATTTTGCATTGACAACGCGGTTATCGAGGTGGAGGGGCCGGAAATCCCGATTCTGGACGGCAGCGCTCTGCCCTTCGCTGAAGCGATTGCGGCGGCAGGAATGATCGTCCAAGATCGAGAAGCGCGAATTATCACGCCTGAAAAGATTGAATTTACCGAAGGGCGTAGTCAATACAATGCTACGCATAGCGTTTTTAGCGGTTATACGCTTGAGTCTGGCGTGTATTTTGACAACTGGCCCGAAGGCAATGCCGCGACGACCGAAGTATTACCGCCAAACTCAGGCGCGGCCTATTTAGAGCGTATCGCACCGGCGCGGACGTTCGCGTTTCGGTCCGAGGTAGACCATCTGATTGCGGCGGGACTGGCGAAAGGCGGCTCGCTCGACAATGCGTTGATTATCACCCCGCCCGACGGATTTTCCACGCCGCTGCGCCTGCCGCAAGAGTGGGCCGTCCATAAAATGCTTGACCTCATCGGCGATCTGGCCCTGGTGGACGCCCGGATTCAGGCGACGATTTTTGCCACGCGCCCAGGACATCGGGGGAATGTCCGGCTGGCGTTAGAATTATTGAAACAAAGCGAAAACATCGAAAAGTAGGAAACGCATGGAGAATCCGCTCAACATTCAGGATATTTTAGAACTATTGCCGCACCGCTACCCGCTGCTTTTGGTTGACCGGGTGCTGGAGTTGCAGCCCGGAGAGCGCATCGTCGGGCTGAAAAACGTCACCTTTAACGAGGAGTTTTTTCAGGGGCATTTTCCCGGTCAACCCGTAATGCCCGGAGTCCTGATTATCGAAAGCATGGCGCAGATTGCGGGGCTGATGATACTCTCTGTGCCGGAGCATCGGGGTAAATTGGCCTATATCGGGGCGATTGAGAGCGCCCGTTTCCGCAAGCCCGTGCTTCCCGGCGATACGCTGATTACCGAAGCGCGAGTCCTGAAACTGCGCGGTTCCATCGGCAAGGTCAAGATGATCGCCCGCGTCGGCGAAGTCACCGTCGCGGAGTGTGAAATGACCTTCGCCCTCATGGAGCGGACTCAACCCAATATGGAAAGCGGCGCAAAATGACAGACCTCATCCATCCCACCGCCATTATTCACGCTTCCGCCGAAATCGCCTCCGATGTTCAGATTGGCCCGTTCTGCGTGGTGGAGGCGGAGACCTGCATCGGGTCGGGCAGCGTTCTTCATGCGGGCGTCACGATTCAGAAGTACACGACCATCGGGCGGGACTGCGAAATTCACGGCGGCGCGATTCTGGGCGGCCCGCCGCAGGACACCAAATTCAAGGGCGAAAAAAGTTTCCTTGTTCTCGGCGACCGCAATGTCCTTCGCGAATTTGTCACGATTCACCGGGCGTCCGGCGAGGGCGAGACCACGCGAATCGGCGACCGGAATATGCTGATGGCCTACGCGCACATCGGGCATAACTGCGAAATTGGCAATGGCATCACGATAGCGTCCTACTGCGGGGTCAGCGGTCACGTCACGATTGACGACAGCGCGAATATCAGCGGCGTCGTCGGGATACACCAGTTTTGCCGCATCGGGACGCTGGCAATGGTCGGCGGCGTCAGCGGTGTGGTGCAGGACATACCGCCCTATATGCTCGCCAACGGACAGCGGGCCAGAGTGTTCGACATCAATATCAACGGCCTGCGGCGGGCGGGCGTTTCCCCGAAAGTGCGCGGCGAGTTGCGCATGGCGTTCAAACTCCTGTACCGCGCAAACTTTAATCAATCGCAGGCGCTAGAGGCCATCGCCAGCGACATTCCGACCAGCCCGGAACTGGAACTGCTGCTGAACTTTATCCGGGAGAGCCGCGAGGGTTTCAACGGGCGCGGCAAAAACCCGCCGCCGAAACCTGCCGCGTCCTGACGCTTGAGAGAGGACGCGAGGGACATCATGGCGATTACGCTTCAGCCGTTTTCACTGGGCAGGATGGTGACTGCTGTGGAAAGAGTGCGAAATCGGTTACTGCGAACGACAGAAACGCTGCGCGACGCCAATGTTCCTTATGCGGTTGTGGGCGGAAATGCAGTAGCGGCGTGGGTGACGCGGGTGGACGAGGCGGCAGTCCGAAACACGCAGGACGTGGACATCCTGATACGCCGCGTGGATTTGCCCGCCGCAACCGCCGCGATGGAAAACGCGGGATTTATTTACCGTCATGTTGGCGGCATGGACTTGTTTTTGGACGGCCCCGATGCGAAGGCCCGCGACGCCGTACATTTGGTTTTTGCCGGTGAAAAGGTGCGGCCCGACGAAACGCTGCCCAACCCGGACGTGACCGATTCGGAGACGGCAGAAAATTTTCAGGTTCTTTCACTGACCGCGCTGGTTCAAATCAAGTTGACCGCTTACCGCGACAAAGACCGGACGCATCTACGCGATCTGCTGGATGTCGGCCTGATTGATGAATCGTGGAAAGCGCAGTATCCCCTCGAACTCGCCGCCCGCCTCCAGGCGCTGATAGACACGCCGAACGGCTGATTGCCCTCCGACGCAATAAAAAACAAAAAGAAAAAAGTCGTTCTGCTCACTCAAGTGGCTAGAACGACTTTTTCATGCGCCTTTTATCCTATGCTTTGCGCTATGCGCTGATAATTGCGTCGTAGACCTGAACGCGAGTCCAGAATGACTTGTTCGCCGCAATGAACGCCTGATGATCCGGGTGGACATCGTAGGCGGCGCAGCCCGCCGCGTCGTCAAATTCGATCAGCAGCAGGACGCCGTAGGAATTGTCCACCACGTCGCGGGGCGTTCCGGCGGGAAAACCCACCGAAAACCGATTCACGACCGGGATGTTCGCGAGATGCTCTTTGCAGCCCGCCGCAATTTTCTCTGCGTTCTCTTTGTTGTCGGTGAAAAAAAGCACCGTATGAATGAAACCGGTTGATACCGTCATTTTGTTCCTTCCCCTTTTGAATTTTGGATTGAGTTCAGCGGGCCGGTCTTACTTTTCCCTTTTCCCTCTTCCTTTTTCCCTGTATTAAAATCGTTCGAACCGTTCCACGTCCATGACGAAGCAGACCGCGCCGCCGACGAGGACTTTGACGGGCGAAGGCATGAACGTCCCGACGGGGGCGGCGTCGGGCGGCAGGACGTTGACGAACTGTTCCCGCGTCTTGCACGAATCGCGGATCACGTCCACCAGCCGCTCGGCCTCTTTTTCTTCAACGCCGATTAGCAGGGTGACGTTGCCTTCGCGCAGAAAGCCGCCGGTGCTGCCGATTTTCGTGAACTTGAAGCCGTTGCGCAGCAGAGCTTCCGTAATTTTGTTTTTGTCCCGGTCATGGACAACCGTAATGACGAGTTTCATAGGGCGGCCTTCTCTCATTCTCTCTCGGTGCGAGATAGCGCGGGGCGTCCCTCGGAGGACTGCCGCGCTGTTATTCGGTTTGCACCTGCGTTTTCAAAACAGTTTGCAGGGCGGTCAGCGTTCGCGTTAGAATCAGGGCTTGCAGGGCGTCCGGCGGCAGCGCCGCGTCCAAAATGCAGAACCTTGACGCATTATTCTGCGCTTCCATCAAAAATCCTTCCCGGACGCGCCGGTGAAATTCTAAACTCTCCGATTCCATGCGGTTGCGCTCCTGCTGCCGCGCCAGTCCGACTTCGGGCGCGAGATCAAGCAGGAACGTCAGATCGGGAATCAGGCCATGCGTGGCGAACGTGTTGAGATGCGCCACGTTGTCGCGCCCCAGCCCCCGCGCCGCGCCCTGATACGCCACACTGGAGTCAATGTACCGGTCGCACAGAACGACGCCTCCCGCCGCCAGATAGGGCCGGATAATCGCTTCGACGTTCTGCGCCCGCGACGCCAGAAAAAGCAACAGTTCAGCGCGGGGCGTCATCTCAACGTGGAGCAGCAGGTTGCGAATGCCCTCCGCCAGCGCGTCGCCGCCCGGTTCCCGCGTCACGCACACGTTGTGTCCCGCCGCTTCCAGCGCGTCGCGCAGCAGACGAATCTGCGTGGTTTTCCCCGCGCCCTCCACCCCCTCAAACGTCACGAACAGTCCAGGCATACTCTCTCCCAATCGGTCAAAAATTTTCTTCTGCGCGGCGTCCACGTCTTTTCGGAACATGAAACGCGGGGGGCGCGTCCTCTCAATAGCATATGTTTTGCGCAGTATTCAGTACAGGAGAGTTCCGCCCGTGAGCCGAAATATCAGAGGTATCATCGCCGCCAGTCTTGCGTTAGTCGTGTTCGCCCCCGCCGCGCAGCCGCAAGGTCTGGGCGGCTACTACGCTAATATGTATTTACAAACGCATATGGCAATGAATATGCTCAACCGGTTTGGAAGCGGCGGAGGCGGCGGGCGTAGAACGCGCCGCGTCCGCAGAGTCGTTGCCGCCTCGCCGGTGTATGTGACATCTCCGTCCCATTCCGTCGTCATCGCGCGCTTGGTCGCAGCGGTTCCCGCCGCCAACCGTTCGGAAGCGCGTTCCCACTTCGTTCAATTAATGAAAGCGTATCCCGCTCTGATGAGCGCCGCCGGCAAAAGCGTAGGATTTGCTCTTCGTCCAAACGATTTGCGCGATGCGACGACAGTGGGGTGCGTTCTCGCCTACCAGGAGTTGACGGGCAAAGAATTGACGAATACGCAGTTCGCCGCCGAGCGTAAAGCAACCTACCGAAGTTTCGCGGCGCATAGGCTGACGCGGGCGCAAGCGCAGGAAAGCGGCGAGATTGCTGAGATGGCGATCTGTCTGATGGCAGACTTGAAGGCTTACGAAACCAGTTCTCAAAACAAAAACCCCGCCGAAACGCGCCAGCAAATGCGCCAACTGGCTTTGGATACGTTCCGCTCCGGCTACCATAGCGTGGAATATACGAAATTCGCGCCTACCAGCCGGGGCATCGTCAAAGTCAGCAACTAAATCGCCGCTCATAATGAATTATGCTGCGGCCCGAAATTTAACGCGCCTAACCACAGTTCTGTTACGTCCTGAGCGTCCCTGTCCGGCAGGCTCAGGCAGAAGAATCAGGCGGTTGCTGCTTGGATTTGTTCATTGAGAACCGCATGGTGATGCCTATGCTCCGCAGGTTTGGCGAAGGCGGCGAGCCAAGTCGAGCAGATTCCGGGTAACGCAAGCAATCTCCGCGACGCTGGGGAAAGTATTTGCTTATCACGAAATCAGCGGCAAAAATTTGACTCCCGCGCAGTTCGCCGCCGAGCGCGGCGCTACGCGCCGCGTATTCAGGGCGCAAAGCGTCAGCGCCGCGCAAATGCAGCCAAACGGCGAAACTTACACGCTTCCCATCTGCCTGATGGCGGGTGTTGAGAGCCTACGAGCGCAGTCCGCAGAACAAAAACCCCGCAGAAACGCGCGAGCAGATGCGTCAGATTGCGGCGCAGACAATCCAGATTGCGCGGCGCGGTGTAAATTACAAAAAATTTCCTGTTACCAGCAACGGCCTGAAGCGAGTGAATTAGACAGGGCTGACCTGCCGCTTGCGCAGCAGCGCTCCTATTTTCCCTGCGCGGTGGCGACGGCGGCGCGGATTTCCGGCAATAAGTTGGTCAGCGTATCGGGAAGGACGGAGTCGGTTCCGGCGCGTTCCAGCACAGTCCAGTAGTTTGACGCTTCGATGTAGGACAGGTCAAAGATCATCCATCCCTGCCCGTGCCGGTTCGCCGCTTCGATGGCGCGGGCGAAATTCTCCGGGTGGGCGTCGTACTCCGTGACGAACAGGCCGGGGTAGACCCACGCCCCCGATGCGACCGCCGCAGTCGAAAGGTCAGCGAGGTATTCCACCGAGCCTTTTTCGCTGAGTCCGGCGCGGCGGGCGTCTTCGCGGAAGGGCGTTGGGTGGTAGCAGCCCGTCGTAATCCAGTCGAAAAATTCTGCGTAGCCCGCGCGCGGATAGCCTGCGGTCTGCCAGTCGTAGCGCAGGTCGTTTGCTTCACTGCCCCAGTTCACGCCGACGCCGTAATAGGAGGGATACCACGAGCCGACATAGGTTCCCAGCGTGATATCCGGGCGCGTCGTCCGAACGGTCTGCGCCACTTCCGCCACAAAATTGCGGATGACCTGCGCCCGAAACTCCAGCCACGCTTTAAACAGCGGCCCGCGAACCGGTTCCTCTCCGGGCTGCGGCGAAAAGGCGGTCACGTCTTCGGGCCAGTGGCGGACGGGCTTTCCGAGCCAGCGGGTGAACGCGGCGCGGGAAACGTCGCTGAAATCGTTATAGATATTGCTGTACCGGCAGCGGTCCAGCACCAGTCCGTCAATCGCGTAATGCGTCAGGATTTCCCGCACGATGCTTAACTCATAGGCGCGGGGCGCGGGGTTCAGCGCGTTGACGAAGCAGGCGATCTTCTCGTGCGTGGCCTGCGTGATGGGAACGCGGGTGTTGCGGACATCGAAACGCGCTTTTTGATTCGGCTTCAGGTGAGCGCCGCACCATTGCCGGTCTTCGTCGCGGGAGACTAAAATCAGGCGTCCATTCTCCGACGCCAGCAGGGGATCGTCTCCCAGCAGAGCCGAGTCCGCCATGCCCTCCACGCGGTTGTTCTCGTCCAGCGCGATATGGAACTGCTGACCGTAGGGGGCGTTCGCGGTGTCGTTCGGCGATTTTCTGCCGTCGCCGCTGTCCAGCCCGATGCGCCCATTGGGGTCGCCGCTCAGGACGGCGCGGTCTTCCAGCAGCAAGGTCGGTTTGTTCGGGTCGTCGGGTTCCCCCGCGACGCCGACGGGCAGGCGGGCGTTATCGGGCGCAATCAGCCCCCGGTCAACCGTCAGCACGACGCTTTGCCATTCGGGATGCGAATAGATCGGCCCGACTTTGTAGAGTTTGTGGCCTTCGCTTAAAATGTTAATCGCGGCGTCCACGCGCAGGCCCGCTTTATGCCCCTCCGCAATGAATGCGGCAAGGATGTCAAAATCGGGGACGGGCTTGCCCTGCCACTGCCGAATGTGCGGCGCAATCTGACTGTTGTAGAGGACTTCCCCGCTCAGGGGCTTCACGTCCACGACCAGCCGATTGATATGCGCGGCGCGGCATTTCCGCACAATCTCCGCCACGCCCGCCCGCGTCGAAGTAAAATTCTCCTGCGTGACCACTCCGTTTTTGGTGACCGTTCGAAACAGATTCGCCGTGCCATCAATCCACATGACATGGGCCTGCGCCCCCAACGCTCCGCTCAAACTGCGCGTCAGGTTCGGCAAATTCTGCGCGGAAGCGGAGAGAGTAGCCAAAATCCAGAGGCCAGAAGCCAGAAAAACTTTAATCGCGCCGCTTATCGTCCTTTTTCCTGTTTTGTTCATGCCTGAAATTATACCCGATAGCGCGAATCCTCGTGAAACCGTCAGCAGAATCGGCGGCGCGGGCGCGGAATACTGTAATGGACAGCGACGAAACCGCAGAAAGGAATCGCAATGACGAACGAAAGAAACGAAGCAAACGAAACGAATCCAAACACGCGCCTTACGCGAAATCTTGACCGTCTGAATTGCAGTTTGGCGGCGGCGATTGCGCTGACATTGCTGCTGCCCCTGCTGCGCGTCGTTGCGCATTGAGTTTCTGCGTTTATACCGCCTCAGAAGAGACAAAATCGTCGCGTTGCAGGCGGGCCAGCAGGCGCGTGATTTTGCGGGCCGAACGCGCAAACCGCTGCGATTCTGCCCATACGAGCAGTTCCCGCAGGGGAGTTTCCAACTGCTCCCGCCCGCCGGAGAAACGCGGCAGGATTTTTTGCAGCATCTGCAAGTCCAGCGCGGTCGTCAAATTCGCCTGAATGTCTTCGGGCGTTTCGGGCGCAAGCAGTCCTGTCCCATCGCGGTCAAAGCTGTTCGCGCAATACCGCAACACCTCGTCCCGAACGCGGTAAGCGAAATGCAGGCCGTTCGGCTGTAAAATCCCGTTGGCATCCGCAAGCGTCCCCACGATTTGCCCCGCAAGGTCTTGCCCCGCTCCAATCTCCGCCAGCCGCCGCCGCCCCGCCGCGACGGACAGGGCCCGATGCTGAAGAAAGACCGCCTGATACAGAGAGAAAGGTGTCGGGGTTCGGGTGTCGGGGGGCGAAAAAGCGGGCAGGCGGGACGCTTCACCGACACCCGACACCCGAACCCCGACACCCGCTTTTTCCTCCTGTAAGCAGACCTCATCGAACAAAAACAGGTTGGCGCGGTCAAGGACTTTGCGGGACAGGGCGTAGGTCGCCTCGTCCAGATTCAGTGTGCCGGACAGGAAAAAATTGGCGGGCAGGCGCATCGTTCGTCCGTCCGGCAGGATCAGTTCGCGGGTCGGCGTCTCCATCGCGGAGAGGACTTCGGCGAGGTAATGCTCCACGCGGGCGAGATTGAGTTCGTCGAGGCATAAGAAGTAAGCGCGGGCCGCGTTTTCCGGCTGCATGGCGCGGGCCAGAAACTCCGTGAACGGCGTGGCGACGTAGCGACCGGCAGGGTAACCGGGGGCCAGCAGATTGACGTAACCCAGCAACGGCGCGGAATCGCTCCAGTCCGGGCGGACGGGCAGCAGGCGGTACTGCGCGTCCGCCGCGCCCGTCAGCGCCTCGGCAAAAAGGGAGGTCAGGCGCGTTTTGCCCGTGCCGGTGATGCCGGAGAGCAGCGCGAACGGTTTGGTCTGCAACGCGATGTAGTAATCGCGCAGGGCGAGGGCGGGATAGGTAAAGCCCTGCGCAGCGACATGGTTTTCGATGGCAGCCAGCGCGTCCCGGTGAAAAACCCCCTCGGTATCGGGCAGCGTGAAATCTACCGCAGGCGAAACAGGGGGCGAGGCCAGGTAGGGCGCGGCGTTCTCCCGCAGCGCGGACGCGGCAAAATCGGACGCGCCGAAATCGGGCGCAAATTTTCCGGCGGAGACACTCTGGGGGGTGGAAAAATTCGTTTCCGGGAGGGGCGAATAGCGGCGGTTGCGGCGCGGCCTGTCCGCAAGGCCCTGCGTCAATAAGCGGTGCAGTTCCACGTAGGAGAAGGCCGCGCCGCCCGTTTGCAGCAAGTCCCGCGCCGCCTCATAGATCACGACTTCGGCGAGCAGGCGCAGGACGGGATCGCTGTCCGGCAGCCCTGCGCCGTCCTCCGCGAAGTCCGGGACGGGCGGCAAATCGAAGCGGCGGCGGGCGGCCTCCAATGCTTCCCGCCGCTGCGCGAGGCTGATCTCTAAGGCCCGCGTCCCCGTCGGCGTGATGAGGGGCCAGTCCATCGGGAACGCGGCGCAGAGCAGCTGCAACGCTGTTTGCCCGCCCGCGTGTCGCCGCGCCAGAAAATTCCGCAGGCGGGCGGGCGGCGCAAGCGGGCTGTATAGCAAATCGCGCAGGTCGCGGTTAATCGTTTCCGGTTCGTTCGGGCGGCGCAGCAGCCGCGCATCCAGGTTCGGATTGGAGGCCAACGCCCGAATCAGCGCAAACAAATGCAGGCATTGCCCGTAATTCAGCGGCCCGCCGTCTTTGAAGCGCGTCTCTTGCAATAAGTGGGCGATGGCGCGGAGGCAGTCGGCGTCCTCCGCCCGCTGCCGCAGCCGCTGCAAGTATTCCTCGTCCTCGCCTTCGCTCCACGCGGCGCGGCAATTCAGCAGCCGCGTCTGCTGCGTTTCGGTCAGCGCAAACGGATTCAACTCATGCGGCAAGGCGTAGCTCCTCCTGACATTCCAGCATAAAACCTTTCATCAGGATACCCCATGCGCGGCGTTTTGCCTATTCAGCATCGGCGGAAGTGCGCTGTTGTTTGCGTCCGGCAGGACGTTTGGCAGAACGTCACCTGGCGAGGCGTTTTTAACGCCTCGACTTTTGCTATTCCCGCGCCAGCCACTTCGCATGACCATCGAAGTAAAGCAGCTGCGCCCCGTTCTGGTGGCGGAAGGTCGGGCGGATTGCGGCGTCGGCGTAATCCTGTTCCGCCTCGTAAGTCAGCGTGGTGTTCGCAGGCTGCGCTATCGTTGCGGGGTCGTAAGGATCGTTCCATCCGCACGAAAGCGGTTTGCCCTGATAGCGGCTTGGCATCCGGTAGGAACCGGGGCGGCCCTCCGCAGCGCGGTCAAAATCGTCCGGGCAGACGAATAGTCCGTCGTTTTTGATATACGGTCTGCTGTCCGCGATAATCCCCGCAAACGACCCGCCATCGGGCGGCGTAATCCCGTCGTAATCGGAGGCGTACATATGAATCGCCTGCCCGATTTGATGATAGTTGGCGAGGCAGTTGGTCTGCCGCGCTTTCTCCCGCGCCTGCATCATCACCGGAAATAAAATCGCCGCCAGTATCGCAATGACCGCGATGACAACCAGCAGCTCAATCAGCGTAAACCCTTTTCTACTCTGTCTCATTTCTCTCTCCTGTCGCCCTTCGGAAAAGTGGTGAGGACAGACGTGCGCAGAAAACGAATCGTTCTCCTTTTCCCTTTTCCCTTTTCCCTCTTCCCTTTTCCCTTATTCTTCTTCCACGCATTGTACCCGGCATCTTTTTCGATTGTTCTTAGAAAATTTACAGGAACTTTGACCGCCCGTCGCGAATCTTATGGTAATCTGCGTATACGAAAAAGAGGAGAGAATTTTGAGTCAGTTATTCATGCGCCGCCCGAATCTCGGCGGTTTGCCCGTTCTACCCACGCTGCCCGCCGGTTCCACGCTCCGCGTTGCCGTTCCGGGAGATGCAGACGCTATTGCCGCCCTGCTGCAAAGCGCCTTTTTCGATGAGGTCTGGACGAGTGAGCGCGTCGCGTCCGTTCTGCTGGAAGCGCCCGACGTGGCGGAAACGTATCTCATTGAACGCGGCGGGGAATTGCTTGCCACCGCGTCCGCCCGGATCGCGCCGGAATTTCCCCATTCCGGCTATCTGCACTGGGTCGCGGTCGCGCCCGCCGCGCAGGGGCAGCGGCTTGGATTCGATATCTCGCTTGCTGTGCTGCGCGATTTTGCAAAGCGGGGCTGCGCCGACGCGATCTTGGAAACGGACGACCATCGCCTCGCCGCCATCAAGACCTACCAGAATCTCGGCTTTGTCCCGGAACCGCGCCACGCCTCGCACCCGGAACGCTGGGCGGAAGCCCTCGCTAATCTCGCCGCCGCCATCAATCTCTAAAAATGCAAGGCCACCGCAAAATAACAACTGCTCTTCCCTCTCCCACACTTGGGAGAGGGGCCGGCGGTGAGGGCATCAAAGGAAACAAACCATGAAAAAAATCAAAGAGGTCGGCAAGGCGTCCCTCGGAGGGGGGCGCAAACCGCAGTCCGCTTCCGGCGTGTATTACCACCTGACGCAGGAGGAGTATGACGAGATGCGCGAAGACCCGGACGGCGACACAGATTTATTCGAGTCGGAAACGACGGAAATACTGGAGAAAAAGCGCGTGGAACCCGATCTCGCCTACAAAGTTCGCGAGGACGCTATCCGGCAGGCGGGGCTGGGCCACTGGATTGACCAGTGATTCCCGGCAGCCAACGCCAACGGCAGAAAACAAAGTCAAAATGTAACGATTCACATTCCCCAATCCCTCCTTCGCAAGGAGGGGGAAAAGCGGACATCTCCATCTCCTTGCGAAGGGGAGGGCTGGGGTGAATCGTTATGTATTGGATATGAAACATCTGGAACTAAATCTCTCTTCGATTTTGTCCCGATATTGGAACTGTCCGCGCTCGAAAACGGTACAGGATAAGGGTCGCCGCGCTTATCTCCCCGTCCGTGAAGACAATTTGTAGTACGCCCGCCGGTCATGCCGCCCGAAAATGCCCACATTTTATTTCCATCCCCTTCCCACTCCTTGCGAAAGAGGGTTAGGAATGGTGAATAGTTAGACCTTTACAACAATTTACTGGAGACACGATCACGTTTATGACGAACCATTCCGCTCTCGCGGCTGATAGCGGCCCCGCGCCTGAGACCCAACCTAAGACCCAATGGAGAAGAACCCTCGATTTCCTCGGACAACTTATCCTGCTTTTCATGGTAATCGCCCCGGTCTGCCTCGCTTTTTACGCCGCCGCGCAGTTCACACGCGGCGAGGTCTCATGGAAATGGCCTGTGGCGGCGTTTCTTGCGGCCTCCCTCACGAATTTCGGCACGACCGCCGGGTTTCATCGGATGCTGGCGCACCAGTCTTTCCGGGCGCACCCCGCCGCGCAGTACGTCCTGCTGATCTTAGGGACAGTCGCCGGAATGGGATCGCCCGTGTACTGGGCGCATAATCACATCCATCACCATTCCCACAGCGACACCGAAAACGACATCCATTCGCCCCACACGCCGCGTTTCGCCGCATGGCCCTTCGAAATGCTCTGGCAGTTTTTGGACGCGCATACCGGGTGGCTGTTTCACCATGCGCCGGTCAAGGTCAGCGCCAGAGCGCGGCAGGTGACGGACACGCCCGCCGCGCAGTTCGTTCACCGCACCGCGCCGCAGTGGTTTTTCGCGGGGCTTGTCCTGCCGCTTTGTTTCGGCTGGAACGCTTTTCTGTGGATGGGCGTCGTTCGCGTTTTCCTCAGTCAGCATATCTCGTTCAGCGTTAATTCGATTTGCCATATGTGGGGACAGCAGCCGTTTAAGAACACCAAAGACCGCAGCAAAAACAATGTGCTGGTCGGACTGCTGGCGCTGGGGGAGGGGTGGCACAACAATCACCATTTTCGCCCCGTTTCGGCGCGGCATGGCCTTCTGCCCGGTCAAATTGATTTGACTTACGGACTGATCTGCCTTTTAGAGCGGTGCGGTCTGGCGTCCCATGTGCAGCGCTACGCGCCCTGCCCGCAGTGCCGGGACTGGTTTTTGACGGAGGCGAATCGGGGAGAATCCTGCGCCCGCTGCCGCATCACGGCGTAGGTTCACCTGGAGGCGGGGCATATCAAATGGGTCGCAAGCGGCGTGTTTCCGGGCGTCCTCACGGACGCGGGAAACAAAATTGAATTTCCCGTCCGCAGGACGGTTGGCGCAGACTCCCATCGGGGGCGTTTATGGCCCGGATGCGCTGCCGGTTCGGGTGCGTTCACGGCCCGGTATGGGCGTCTAAAACGGCGCGGATTACGGCGGTCACGCAGGGGACGGCGACGCTGTTGCCGCACTGTTTGCGCGTCGCGCTGTAATTGCAGGCGATTTTGTAATCGTCGGGGAAACCTTGCAGACGCAGCATCTCACGCTCGGTGGCGCGGCGCTGACCGTCAATCAGCAGATAATTATAGGAAGCGCCCGCCCGCAGAGCGCAGGAATAGGGGTAGGCGCTAATATGCCCGTCCTTGTTTTCATGCCAGATGGCGCGTTCCGCCGTGATCTGCCCGGTAAAGCGCTCCAATCGCTGCCGCCGGATTTTTTCCGACGCCCGGTAATAGTCGGGAACGGCCTCGTCCGGCAGCAGGATTTCGGAGAGAGAACGCATCGGGACGTTGCCGACGGGCCACTGAAACGCGGTCGGACGCGGGCCGCGAAAGCCGACGATAAACGTCCGTTCGCGCTTTTGTGGAAGGCCGAAATGCAGGGCGTTAAGCGCCCGGTGTTCCGCGCAGTAGCCCAATTCGCGCAGGGTTTCGTGAATCACGCGGATGGTCGCGCCGCCGTCGTGCGTGGACAACTGCTTGACGTTCTCCAGCACAAATGCCGCAGGTTGTTTTGCCTCTAAAATACGCGCTATCTCAAAAAACAGCGTGCCGCGTGTGTCATCGAAGCCCCGGCGGCCGCCGCAAATGGAGAACGCCTGACAGGGAAACCCGCCGAATAACAGGTCGTGTTCCGGCACGTCTGCGGCATCCACTTTCGTAATATCGCCGGTGGGACGCTCGCCAAAATTCGCTTTGTAGGCGGTCTGCGCGTCGGGGTCAATGTCGGACGAGAAGACGCAGACCGGGCGGAGATTGCGCTCCCGGAACGCAATCTCCGCCGCAACCCGGAATCCCCCGATGCCGCAGAAAAGGTCAATGAAACGCAGGGAGTCGGGCAAAAGGGGAGTTCCTTTCAAGGCCGGGAAACAGAATGAAGCAGCCCTGGGAGTCAATGTAACGATTCACCCCACCCCAGACCTCCCCTTCGCAAGGGGAGGGAGACGTCCGCTTTTCTCCCCTCCTTACGAAGGAGGGGTTGGGGGAGGTGAATTATCACGAGTCAAGAGGCATTTCAATGCCCTGACGCTTTCAATGCGTTGAGGCTTGATTGCTTGACGCCTGCGCAAGCGGAGTCACACATTCCGTTTTGCAACCGTTGCGGAGGCTTGCGCCAGCGGCTTGACGACCATCTCATCAATGTTGACGTGCGGCGGGCGCGTCACCGCCCATGCAATGCAGTCGGCAACGTCGGCGGCGGAGAGAGGCGTCAGCCCTGCGTAGACTTTCGCCGCCCGTTCTGCGTCGCCGCTGAACCGCACCCTGCTGAAATCGGTCTCGACCATGCCCGGAGCGATTTCAGTGATTCGGATCGGACGGCCCACCCATTCCAGCCGCATGACCTGCGTAATCGCTTTGACGGCGAACTTTGCGGCGTTGTAGCCCGCGCCGTTCGGGTACGGATCGCGCCCCGCAATGCTGCCGATATTGACGACGTGGCCCGCGCCGCTGGCTTCCAGTTTCGGCAGCAGCTCGCGGGTCATGCGCATCAGTCCGAGGACATTGGTGTCGTACATCCGTTCCCAATCGTCATCTTTCGCGTTTTCTATCGGGTCAAGCCCCCACGCTCCGCCTGCGTTATTGATGAGAATATGAGCGGTCGGGATGGCGGCGCAGAACCGTTTCACGCTGTCCGCGTCCGTCACATCCAGCGCCATAAATTTCGCGCCGAGCGGCTGCGCGATCTCCCGCAGTTTGTCCTCGCGCCGCGCCCCCAAGACCAGCGAAAAGCCCGCCGTATGCAGGGCCTGCGCGGTCGCCGCCCCGATGCCGCCGCTGGCCCCGGTAATCACTGCCACTCGTTCCAAATTCACGCTCCTCGTTGAAGAATAGTGGGGAGAACTTGCCTTACACGCGGAGGCGGGGCGTGAGTTCGATCAGTCGGCCCGAATCGCCGTCCTTGATTTTCTCCTGCAATTTCATAATGGCGTACAGCAGCGCGTCGGGGCTGGGCGGACAGCCGGGAACGTATACGTCCACCGGGACAATCTGGTCCACCCCCTGAATAATCGCGTAGTTATTGTAGACGCCGCCGGTGCTGGCGCAGGCCCCCATGCTGATGACCCATTTTGGGTTTGCCATCTGGTCGTAAATCTGGCGCAGCACCGGCCCCATTTTCGTGGAGACGCGGCCCGCTACAATCATTAAGTCCGCCTGCCGGGGCGTGGCGCGGAACACTTCGGAACCGAAGCGGCTGATGTCGAATCGGGACGCGGACGCCGCCATCATCTCAATCGCGCAGCAGGCCAGTCCGAAGGTCAGGGGCCACAGGCTGTTGCGGCGGCTCCAGTTGACGACCTCTTCCAGTCGGGCCAGAACAAAGGGCGTTCCGCTCGGCCCGATGCTGGGGACGGGGGTTGCGGAATCGTGCAAAGAAATTTCGGTCACGGTGCGGGCCATAGGGTTGCTCCTGAGCAGTTGCGTAAAAGTGAAAGGCGCAGCGCCGACCGGGCGGCGTATCCGGGCCGTGAACGACCCGTCTGGGAGGCTGACGCCAACCGTCCTGCGGACGGAAACGCGGTCTTGCTTGCGCTCTTTTATCCTATACGGTTTGCGCGGCTATATCAGCGTTTGCGACTTTGCGCTTTTTTTCTCAATGTCTGTGGTTTATTGTACCGCAATCCCGCGTTTGTTGCAAGCGGCGGCGCAATGCGAGAGACGAAGCGCCCGTCCAGTAAGCGTTAGACTGCGGACGGTAAAGTCAAACGCAGCGCTTCACGGGTTTTGGGCGGCAGTTCGACCGGGACGAAAAAATCAGCAGGATACAGATAATCCTCGCCCGATTCATCTATGATACGCGCAAATCCCATCCGCGCCGCCTCGTCCGGCACAACCGAATAGATTTTGCGCGGCTCCAGCGAAACGGCATACCCTTCATTTTTCACGCAGACCGCCTCCTGCGTGGCAATAGTGGAAATTATTGAATCTGCCATCCGTGTATCTCCCTTGCAATTTTGCTGCGGCCTCAAAATCCATTGCGCTACATCTTGTCCGGGGCGGAGACGCCGAGCGTTGTCAGCAGATTGCGCAGGACGATTCTGGCTCCGTTGACCAGGGCCAGCCGCGCCGTCGTCAGTTCCGGCGCGACAGGATCGTCTTTTCCGGGCAGGACGCGGCAGTTCTCGTAAAAGATGTTGAGCAGGCTCGCCATCTCCATTGCATAACGCGTCAGGCGGTGCGGGGCGTAGTCGTTGGCAGCGGTAGTCAGCTCCTGCGGATAATCGGCGAGTTTGCGCAAAACGTCCAATTCCGCCGTATGGGTCAGCAGATCGCGCCGCGCCGCGCTTGCGGGCTGGAGCGCGAAGCCCTGCTCCTCCGCTTTGCGAAGAACGCTGCAAAGGCGGGCATGGGCGTATTGCACGTAGTAGACCGGGTTTTCATTGGACTGCTTTTTCGCCAGTTCCACGTCTACGGTCGCGGGCGTCTCGTAGGAGTTAAGCAGGAAATAAAATCGGGCGGCGTCTTTGCCGATTTCGTCAATCAAGTCCTCTTTGAGTTCGATGACCGCGCCCTTGCGCTTGCCGCCGATAATCGCTTCCCCGTCGCGCACCAGCGAGACCATCTGCGTCAGAATAATCTCCAGATTTTTCGGGTCATACCCCAGCGCCGCCACGCCCGCTTTCAGCCGCGACACGTAGCCATGATGATCCGCGCCCCAGATGTTAATCAGGCGAGTCCAACCTCGCCGGAATTTGTCGTCGTGATATGCGGCGTCGGCGGCGATATAGGTGGCCTTTTCATTGGAGCGAATCAGCACACGGTCTTTGTCGTCGCCAAACGCGGTCGCCTGCAGCCACAATGCGCCGTCCTTCTCGTAGGCATAACCGCGCTCTTTGAGGTGGGCTATCGTCTGCTCGACTAAGTTTTTTTCGTACAGGCTGCTCTCAAAATACCACGTATCGAATTTCAGACCGAACGCCGCCAGCGCCGCCTTCTGCGACTCCACCATGCGATGCAGCGTGGCGTTGCGGAAGAAAATGGTCCGCTCCGCTTCCGCCGCGTCATTGTACTTCGCGCCAACTTCGGTTAGAATTTCCTTCGCGATTTCTTTCACGTAGACGCCCTGATAGCCGTTTTCCGGGAAAATCAATATCGGCTTGGCGGCGTCCGTTTCCGGGACGCCGGGGTCAATGGAACCATCGGGCATCTTGACCGCCTGCCCCTGCCATTGCAGGTAGCGCAGGTAGACGGAGTAGCCGAACAGGTCTAACTGCGTGGAGTTTAGCGCGTCGTTAATGTAAAATTCGCGCCCGACTTCGCAGCCCTGCGAGGCCAGCAGATTCGCCAGCACATCGCCAAGCGCGGCGGCGCGACCGTTGACCACGCTAATCGGCCCGGTCGGATTGGCGCTGACAAACTCAAGCAGGACTTTTTCGCCTGCCCGCGTGTTGTTCGTTCCGAAGCAGGCGTCCTCCGCTTCGATTTGCAGCAGGGCGTTATGCAGCCAGTCCGGTTTCAGGTAGAGGTTCAGGAATCCCGGCCCCGCGATGTCCACATGGTCAATCAGCGCGTTTTCCGGCAGACGCGCCACGATCTGCGCGGCGAGGGCGCGGCTGTCGTTGACGCCGGTCGCTTTTTTCAGGGCGAGGGCGATATTGCTGGAATAGTCGCCATGCTGCTTGTTTTTGGGCGTTTCCATTTTTAGCGGCGGGATGTCGGAATCTTCCAGCGCAAAGTCGCCCGCGTCCCGCGCCCGCAGCGCGGCAGTTCGTATCAATTCGGCCAATTCATCGGTAATCACAGCAAACCACTCCTTGCGTTTCGTTTCGTATTTGAGAAAATTAGATTACTGATCTCGTTGTAAATCACTAGTCCGGCGCGAAGATTCGAGGCGCAGAACGCGCCTCGCTGAGTGGCGTTCCGCCAAGCGTCCTGCCGGACGCGCAATGCAGGCTTATGGAAAATTTAGCGTGATCCGCTAAATTAAGTTCATCTCTCATCAATCGGCCTCCTGTATTGCTGTGACCTGAAAATTTCGTCTATCGAAATCTGTCCATCAGAAACTGCGCTTTTCGCTCGGTAGATGTCCAGTTCGCCCGCCAGTCGCTTAATTCTTCCGGCGGCGGAAACTCGTAATCGGCGGCGCGGCGCAACTCTTTCAGGCGGAAAAGGTCGCGGCTGATAAGATCGCCATATTGCCGTCGGACGCGGCGGACAACCTCCGCATGAACGTCATTCTCTGGGGTGACGCGCGTTTTTTCTCTGGCAAGCAAAAATACAGCGTAGTAGGCGCGATTCACTGCCGAACGCCACTTCATTACGTCATTTGCGGAGTCGGCCTGCGCCGCAAGTTCCTGCGCAATCTGAAAAAGCGCCTGCGCGTCATCCCGTTGAAACATCACCGTCCCAATCCAGACCGATCAAAATCTCGTCCTCAATCATTCTGTCCTGCGCTTCCGGCAGAGCGCGAGTCCATGCCATCAGCGCCGCATCAAGCAGATCGAAATAAATTTCCGCTTGTTTGCCGGTCGCGGTAACTTTTTGCGCCACTTCCAGAAATTTCGTCAGGCCGTACATCGGGTAGGGGGTATGGTAAGAGATACGGACTTCGCCAGTCAGTCCTTCCCGCGCCGCCGTTTCGAGCATGATGCGGGCAATCGTTTCCGCCAGCATTTTTCGTTCGCCGACAAGATACGGGCGGGCGTCCTCGTCAATCACGATTTGATTTTCGATGGCGCTATCTATGCGACTGGCGGCTGCGGCGCGTTCCGGCATAACTGCGGCAACGGAACCCGGCGCGTCGAACGCCGCGAACAAGCGTTCCGCCCGCGCTAAATTGAGTTCATCTCTCATTAATCGGCCTCCTGTGGAGCTGTGCGCTGAAAGTTCTTTCTATCGGAATTTCTCCAGCAGAAATTGCCCTCTCCGATTCGCGACTTCCCAATTCGTTTTCCAATCGCGCAATTCCTGTTGCGGCGGAAATTCGTAATCGGCGGCGATACGCCGTTTTCGCATCTGGAACAGATATTCGCCGATAGCAATTCCGTACCGCCGATTGACGCGCCGCTGCACTTCGGCGTGAACATCGTGTTCCGTTGTGACTCCCGTTTTCTCTCTGGCAAGCAGAAATACGGCGTAATAAGCGCGGCTCACCGCCGAGCGCAATTTGGTCTCGTCGCCCGATTCTGCCGCCAGGGCCGCAAGTTCCTGCGCCAGTTGGAAAATCGCTTCCGCGTCAGTCCTCTGAAGCATAGATGTCCCATCCTATGTCCATTGCGATATCGTCAAAAAGAAGCGTTTCCTGCGCGGGCGTGAGCGATTTCGCCCAGGGATCAATCACTTCCGCTAATTCGTCGTGATACTGGATCGCCCGTTTGCCATGAGTTGCAAGCGCTTGCCTGACTTCCAGAATTTTCGTCACGCCATAAGCGGGCGTAAGTTTTGCGATGCGGACTTCGCTGTTCAGTCCCTGCCGCGCCGCTGTTTCGAGCATGATGCGGGCAATCGCCTCCGCCAGCGTTTTTCGTTCGCCGGTGAGATACGGGCGGGCTTCTTCATCAATCGTGATCTGATTTTCGATGGCGTCGCTGAGTCGGCTGTCCGCTTCGCTGACGGTTCGGTTGGCGACTGCGGCGCGTTCCGGCAAAACTGCGGCAACGGAACCTGGCGCGTCGAGTGCCGCGAACAAGCGTTCCGCTCGCGTTGAATTTGTTTCATTTTCCATAAATCGGCCTCTTGATGGTCTGGCTGAGTCTTATTATACCATTGTGGCCTGAACCGCGCTTTTTCCTTCCCGCATCCGGGGAAACAGGCGGCTTTCCGAACGAAATTCCAAAAATAGCCCGTCTTTGAGGTATTATCAGAGAAAGACAAGAAAAGGACGGGCAAGTCCTTTTCGGGAACGTTTCAACGACCGGGAACGACATTCGGACGGGACGCCGGGATTGTTTTTGGAGCAGGCATCATGGGACTAGACCGTTCGCTGGGGGCATTGCTGGCAGGCGCGGTCACCATCGCGGGCCTTCACGCGCTGATACCGAGTCACTGGCTGGCCTTCGTTCTCATTGCGCGGCGGCAGCGGTGGACGATTCATCGGACACTTTTGGTGACCACGCTGGCGGGCGCGGGGCATATCGCTCTGACGGTTGCGCTGGGCCTGCTGCTGGCGCGGGCGGGCAAAGCGGCGCTCAATTCTCTGCCGCCCGCGCTGGAACACGCGGCGACGGCGGCATTGTTGATACTGCTCGGCAGTTATTTTTTATGGACTTCGCGGCGGGACGGCGGACATTCGCACCATCACGGCCTGGACGAACAAACAGAGGAAACAGAAGCCGCGCCCACTGGCAGGGCGGGACGCATCGCGGACAACCCCACAATTATCGGAGCTTTGGCGCTGGGCATGACGCTTTCGCCCTGCCTCGATCTGCTTTCCGTCTATGTAGCGGCTGCCGCGCAGCCCTTGCGCGTCCTCCTGCTGATGAGCGGGGTGATGGCTGCCGTCACGCTGGGCCTGATGAACGCGCTGGTCTGGCTGACATGGCGCGGGATGCAGCGCTTAAATTTACACTGGCTGGAGCATAACGAGGGCCGCGCTGTGGGCGGCCTGCTTATTTTGCTGGGAATAGCGCTTTTTTTCCTCTGATCTTCCAATAAATTATGTAAGGGACGAAAGCGCGGGCGGAGAGGGGCGACGATGCGGAACGGAAAGAAAAAATTTGCGGCGGGGCTGGCGCTGACCGCCCTCGCCACGCTTGCAGGCTGCGGGGCCAGTCAGGATTTTGGCGGCTTTTCGCGCAATCTCGGCGGCGACATCAGTCCGGGCTACGGCGCGAACTTGAGCAGCCGCGCCGACGCCCGACGAAACGGAGCGACCTTGCAGGGAACTTACGCAAAAATCGAAGCGAGCTTCCAACTCGCCGGACTGACAGGCGACCCCTTTGATTACGAAAAGACGCAGGTCATGGTCTCTTTGCATCGCCCGGACGGTTCCCCGCTCGACGTTCCCGCGTTCTACGATGGCGCGGAGACGTGGCGGATGCGCTTCACCCCGTCGCAGCCCGGAACGTACAGCGTGGTCAGCGTGAAACTTAACGGCGAAATCACCCATGAGACCGCTCTGGAGCCGAAGCAATGGGAAGTGAAAGGCGAGCCGCAGGCGGGCTTCGTCCGCGTTGACCGGAGCGATCACAGTCGCTTTGTTTTTGACAGCGGGGCGCGGTACTACCCGCTCGGTCATAATCAGGCATGGCATACCGATAAACTGCCCGACATCCCCGAACTTTTCGGCAAGATGCGCGGCGCAGGCGAAAACTGGTCCCGCGTCTGGATGAACAGCTGGGACGGCAAAAATCTGGACTGGAACCGCGACAAAACGAAGCAGGGCAAACTCGGCGAAATTGATCTGGAAGCGGCAAAACGGTGGGATGCTATCGTAGACGCGGCGGACAAAAACGGCGTCTATTTTCAGCTGACCTTGCAGCATCACGGGCAGTACAGCCGGGACGTAAACCCGAACTGGGACGACAACCCGTATAACGTCAAAAACGGCGGCTTTTTAACTAACCCGGAAGACTTTTTCACCGACCCGAAGGCCCGCGCCCTGACCAAACGCAAACTTTATTACCTTGTGGCGCGGTACGGTTATTCGCCCAGCATCATGGCGTGGGAACTTTTCAACGAAGTCCAGTTCACCGACGCGGCGCGAAACAAACAGTGGGAAAAAATCGCGCTCTGGCATCGGGAAATGGCGCTTTTCATCAAGCAGTGGGACGGCTACCATCATCTCATCACTACCAGTTCGGCGGACGCGATTGCATGGGACAGCCCCCTCTGGCAGACGGTGGACTACGCGCAGATTCACGCCTACCCGCCCGATATTCTGACGGGACTCGGCGGGGCGACGGCGGCGCAGATTAAAAAACTCGATAAGCCCATTTTTATCGGCGAGTTTGGCGGCGGGGACAGCCTGAAAGACGCGGGTGGAACGAATCTGCATATCGGATTGTGGAACAGCCTGATGCAGAACGTCTCCGGCGCCGCGCAATACTGGTCGTGGGACGAGGTGGAGAACAACAACCTCTACGCGCTGTTCGATTCCGCGTCGAAATTTCTCACGGCGTCGGGCATGGCGAATCAGGGCGGAACGACCGCGCTGACCGCGCCGGTGGAAACAGACGCCCGCTCGTCCCTGCGGTTCGCTCCGGGCGGCGGCTTTGGCAGCGCCGCGCAGAGTGATTTTGTGGTGGGGGCGTCGGGCTTTCCGGCTGGAATCGGGCAGTATCCGTCTTTCTTGCAGGGCGAGACGCACCGCGCCATGATGCCGCTGCCGCTGACGTTTCAGGTCAACTACCCGAAGGCGGGAACGTTTACAGTCGAAATCAAGCAGGCGGCAAAATCGGGCGCGAAACTCGTGGTCGGCGTGGACGGCAAAACGACGGCGCTGGACTACCCCGCCGCCGAAAAAGATTACGCCCCGGCAGGCGACGCGCAGCAAATTCAGGTCAATGTCCCCGCCGGTTCGCACACGGTGACGGTTCAGAACACGGGCAAAGACTGGCTCGTCATTCGGCGGATTAGCCTCAGCGATTACTCCTCCGCGCTTGCCGCAAACGTCCGCATGAACGGGGATTTTGCCGCCGCATGGGTCTATTCGCGGGACAACGCGGCGGCAGGCGCGTTCAAGGAGACGCCCGCGTCCGTCACCGGAAAAATGACGTTGACGGGTCTCAAACCCGGCAAATACCGCGCCGTCTGGTGGGACACCGAGGCGGGCAAAGAAAAGACCAGCGAAGAAGTGACCGTCGGCAGGGACAAGTCCGGCTTGACGCTGACCACGCCGCCGATAACGCGGGACGCGGCGCTTTTCGTCGTCCGTTCGGGCGTTTCGCCGGAACGCATCGGGAAACTGCGCCCGGTCAAACTGAAAAATTCTGACCGTGCCGCCCCGTCTGTGATTTCCGCGCCGGTCTTGAATACTTCCGGGCCAGCGCTGCCGCGATAAAAAAAGGAGAACGAGCGAATGATTCAAAGTCTCAGTCCGTCGGGAACGCGCCGCCTGCGCGGTGTCGTAGTAAAAAGCGGGGCCGTCCGCTATCGGCGCGATTTGCGGGCGACCGAATCCGCGCCGAACATTACGCCTGATGACGCGCCGACGGAAACCGGACGGACGACGACGCCGCAAAATGGGAACGCCGACGGAAGTCCCGCGCTGTCTGCCGCGCCCGCCGCGCAAAGCGTCGGCGCGGACGTTTCGCTGGACGGCAAGCGCATCATGATTTGCGAGGACGAGGGCGTTACGCAGCTCCAGTTGCGGCGGGCCTTGTCCCGCGCCGGCCTGGACGTAATCGGCGTGGCGATAAACGGGCGGCAGGGGCTGGAAATTGCCCTGCGCGAGCGCCCGGACATCGTGCTGATGGACATCCATATGCCGATTATGGACGGTCTGGAAGCGGCGCGGCGGATTCTCGAAACGTTCTCCGTCTGCGTCGTGATGCTGACCGCCTTTTCCGACGAGGAATATCTGGAAAAAGCGCAGTCCATCGGGACAAGCGGCTATATCCTCAAACCTGTGACCAGCGATACGCTCCTACCGCAGCTGCGTCGGGGCTACGCGGCCTTCCTCAATCGTTCGTAAAGCGTTCGCAAAGCGTTCGCAACACGCGCAATAACTCATCGGCGCATGACACGCAATCCGGCGTCATGCGCAAAGGACAAGACCAATGACGGCTTTTAATGCAAAGGCGCACCTGCGCGAAGCGACCGAACGCGGCGCGAAACATCTCAAAAACAACCTGCTCGCCCTCGCGGAAGACAAACGGAATACCTGTCCCGGCGGCTGCGCCCACACGCCCATTTTCATGGTGGCGGAGTGCGGCGCGGTCAACGGCATGGTGGCGCGGCTGCTCAACAAAGAGGTCTTCGAGCGCCCCTCCTCCGAACAGCGGCAGGCGTACCTCACGTCGTTCGATACGACCGAAAAGGCGCTGGCCCTGCTGGAAGAAAACACCGCTAAACTGACCGCCGCGATTGACGGTCTTGACGAATCCACGCTCGGCGACACCGTGCAAACGATGATAGGAGAGCGCACGATGTTTGGCCTCGCGGAAATTCCGATGTGGCACATGAGTTACCACGACGGGCAGCTCAACTACCTGCAAACCCTGCATGACGATGGCGAGATGCACTGGGACTAACGCGTCGTAAGGGCGTATAAAACGCCCGTCGGCCGGGCGTTCCGCCAACCGTCCTCACGGACGGGAGGCGGATGTTTTGTTGAGTTTCGCGTCCGGCAGGACGCTTGGCCGCAGGCCTCTAGCGAGGCATTTGATATGCCTCGCACAGGAAGGAGAAACATGGAGAAGCAAGCGATTTTTACAGGTTCCCGCGTGGCGGGATCGCCCTACTCGCCGGGGATTGCGGCGGGTAATATGGTGTTTGTTTCCGGGCAAATCCCGATGCGCCCCGAAACCAGTGAAGTAATTCGCGGCGACATCGAAGCGGCGACAAAGCAATGTCTTGAAAACGTGGAGCGGGTCTTGCAGGCGGCGGGCGCGGAGATGACCAGCGTCGTAAAGTGCGTGGTCTTTTTGACCGACATGAACAACTTTACCGCAATGAACTCGGTCTACAAAGAGTATTTCGGCGACGTGAAGCCCGCCCGCTCCTGCGTGCAGGTCTCCCGCCTCCCGATGGATGTAGAGGTCGAAATCGAAGCGATTGCGATGATCGGCTGATAATGGGCGGGCACACGCCGCCCGTGATCAGTGTCCGAAAGTGATGCGCGTCACGCGCCGCTCGGCGTCAGGGCGTTCTGCTCCAGTTGGCGCAGGGCGGCAGCGAGGGCGACCTCCGCGATAGCGCGGTCAATATCCCCTGCGGCGAAAACGGTCTGCACTATTGCGTAGCGCTCGTCCGCCGTTTGCAAAATCCCGATCACTGTCACCAGCGAACGGCTGTCCGCCGTTGGACGCAGCGAAACGTCTTCCAGCGTCAGTTCGTAATCGGCGGGAAGCAGCGTCCGCAAAGCCCCGAACGCCGCCTCCGCAATCAGTCGGCTGCGCTCTTCCGGCGCGGCGGCGCGGGGCAGGCGGGCGTCGTAGGCTGCAAGCGCGGCGACATCGGGCGCGGCGCGGGCGGTCTGCAATTCCACGCGGGCCAGCGTCTCGTTCTCCGCCGCGCTGACAGCGAGGGACGCAATGCGGATGTCCTGCTGCGCGATCTGCGCGGGCGTCAGTGAGGCGAGCGCGGGCGCGGACTCCTCGTCCCGGTTTGGTTCCCTTGCGGAAGGCAGCGTCTGCACAACGGCGCTGACCGAAAGCGATTCGTCCTGCGCCCGGAAACGCGCCGTCTGCTGCGCGGCCTTCCGCGCCATACATTCCCGGCTCGCCAGATTAATCAGATTGTTTAATGTGGCGGCGTAGTGCATCTGCTCACGTTCACGGGTGCGCCGTCCGCCGCGAATCCCATACGCGATATGGATGGGCTGGTCTTGAATCTCCATGACGCGCAGCGCCTCGCACTCCCGCGCAATCCGTTCCGCCAAATCCTCCGCCTCATTGATGCGGCGCGTGGTCGCGATGCAGAACTCGTCGCCCCCGTAGCGGCACAGGCTTTCGGTCTCCGGCACGCATAGATTGCGCATTACGTCCGCCACGCTTTTCAGCACCAGATCGCCGATGACGTGACCATACGTTTTGTTAAAATTCCCGAAATCGTTCACATCGTAAAAAAGGATCGTGATTTCGTGGCCTTTTTCCAGTTTGTCCGCCGCCCATTCCCGCAGCGTGTCCGACCAGGCCAGTTCCGTCAGTGGATCGGCGGGGCGGCGCAATTCTGCCAGCAAGTCGCCGCTGCTGACCACGCCGAGCAGGGCGTTTTGCGGATCGAACGTTGGCAGAAATTCGCTGCCGTCCCGCGTCATAATCTCCGCCGCTTCGCGCAGCGTCATGGTCGAACTCAAAATTTTCGGGGCGGTGTCCATCACAGACGCCACCGTTTGATTGGCGTTTTGCCCTAGAACGTGCTTATAGGTTAACATTCCGGCCAGACGCGAACCGTCCATCACTGGCAGCCCGCCTAAATTGTGTCCGCGCATCAGCAGCAAAGCGGACGAAAGCCGGTGGGCCGGGTTGACCCATACAATCTCGCGCCGCAATATCTCCGACAGTGTTTTCATGCTGCGGCAATCCTCGTTCGCAAACTCAATCGGCAATTACCACCCGCGCCGATAAGCGCCTATTTCATATTGATTTGGGTACTGCTTACGCCGGAAGCGCCGGTTTGCGTCAGGCTGGCAAAACGCGGAGGCCGCTCTGAATCCGCGCTGAATTTCAGTAATGAACCGTTTTATGGCGGAGTTACTTTCTCAAACCCTATGTATTTCTATTTGCCCTCAATTAGTGTATCATAAGCGCGGGACAAAACGGCTAACGCCCACACAGTATATGTGCTGTTTTATGTCGGGTATTCCGGTATTCCGGTATTCATACGTTCAGGTGTTGAGGTGTTGGCTGCTTTCCTGAGTAGATTGTACAAACTTCCAGCAAAGAGCGAACACCCGAACACCGAACACCTGAACACCCGAATTTACAACAACGCCAGTTGGATAGGCTGCCCGCCGGTTCGCCATGTCAGACTGGGCGAATCGCGCAGGGCGACCTCCAACGCGAACGGCGCGTCTGTCAGGGCGCGGATTCGAGAAGTTACCGTCCGGCGGGCCAGCGCGGGCGAATTGTTGACCCGGGACAGGTGCGCCAGCCAGACGCAGAGCGGCGGGCCATGTTGCAAACGCTCCGCAAGCAACTCCGCGCAGGCCTCATTGGAAAGGTGGCCCGTGTTCGAAGCGACCCGCGCCTTCATCTCATCGGAGTAGGGGCCGCGCCGCAGCCATTCCACATCGTGATTCGCCTCGACAATGGCGAGGTTGGCGTCTTGCAGAGCGTTACGCATCGTCTGCGTCACCGTCCCGGCATCCGTGAAGTAAGCGATCTTTTGCGTCCCGACTTGCAGCGTGTAGCCCACCGTTTCCGCCGCGTCGTGCGGCACAGCGAACGATTGGATTTGGAACGGCCCAATCTCAATGACCGCGCCCGTCTCCATTTCGCGCCGCGCAAAGGGCAGGGCGTCGCGCTCCCCGTAGGCGGCAAGCGTGGCGGGATTGGCGACCAGCGGGGCCTTTGTCCGCCGCGCCAGAGCGCCCGCCCCGACGACATGATCGTGATGTTCGTGCGTGAGCAGAATCGCGTCCAGGTCAGACGTTCCGACGCCGCGCCGCGTCAAATGCGCCGCCAGCGTTCGCAGCGGCAGCCCCGCGTCAATCAGTAAACTAGTTCGACCGGACTGAAACAGCATGGCATTGCCGCTGCTGCCGCTGGCAAGCGCGTAAGCGCGAATTTCATCGGTTGGCATAAGGGAAATTTAGGAGGTATTCAGGTGTTCGGGTGTTCAGGTATTCGGGTATTCGTCACGCTCGCTGATAAATTGTACAAACTTTCAACAACGAAGCGAATACCTGAACACCTGAACGCCCGAACACCTGAATACCCTACTCAAAGAGGCTGTCCACGAATGCGGCGGGATCGAATAGCTCCAGGTCATCGGGCTTTTCGCCGACGCCGATGAGTTTAATCGGAATTTTCAGTTCGTCCGCCAGCGTGATGACGATGCCGCCCCGCGCCGTGCCGTCCAGTTTCGCCAGCGCGATTCCGGTGAGCGGCACGGCCTGCGCAAATTGCTTGGCCTGACTGATGGCGTTCTGTCCGGTGGTGGCGTCCAGCACCAGCAGGGTCTCGTCGGCGGGGCGTCCCAGTTCGCGCTCGGTGATACGGTGGATTTTTTTCAGTTCTTCCATCAAATTCGTGCGGGTATGCAGGCGTCCAGCGGTATCCGCGATGACATAATCCGCATGACGCGCCTTCGCCGCCTTGATCGCGTCGTAGACAACGGAGGCGGGATCGGAGCCTTCCTGATGCTTGACAATCTCCGTATGGGTGCGTCTGGCCCAGATTTCCAACTGGTCAATCGCCGCCGCCCGGAAGGTGTCGCCCGCCGCCAGCACGACTTTTTTATGCTGTTTTTGCAGGCGGTGCGCCAGTTTCGCAATCGTGGTCGTTTTCCCGACGCCGTTGACTCCCACAATCAAGTAGACGGTCGGCGGGGCGTGATGCGTTCGCAGCGCCGCGCCGTTCGCGCCGCCGCTTGCCGCCAGCAGGGTAGTGACGTGGCCTTTCAGGTGGGCCATGACCTGCCCGACGTTCGCCAGCCGGTTTTCGTTGACGGCATCCCGCAGCCCCGCCATCAGTACGGTCGTGGTATGGACGTTGACATCGGACTGGATCATCAACTCTTCCAGTTCCTCAAAAAGTTCCTCGTCAATCCGTCCGCGTCCGGTGACAATCTGGTCTACCTTTTGCGCAATTTTTTTAAAAAAGCCGAAGCGCATAAAACCGCCTGTTCATTCCCTGTTTCTGCCTCTATTATAGCCGCAAAACGCAACCTCTGTCAATTCGCGTCGGCGGCAAGGCAGGGCAAACGCCTCCCTGCTGACGGCGTATCAAAATTTCAGCGCCCTCGCTCTGCGAAACTGAGGTTTCGGGAATGGGTAGCGCGTTGGCGATTGGAATGGGTAGCGCGTTGGCGATTGGAATGGGTAGCGCGTTGGCGATTGGAATGGGTAGCGCGTTGGCGATTGGAGAGATTCGGAAGCGGCCTTGATATAGGGTAATATAGCGGGGGAATAAATCTCTGAAACCCGCCGCCCGCCGCTTCCGTAGTAGGGCTAAAGGCGTGGACGCTTTTACGCTCCGCTCCGCGCTTATCTTCACGAATCGTAAACAAAAATGCTGAACAAGAAAATTTTAATCGGGTGCGGCCTGCCGCTCTTGCTGGTCGTTGGGCTTGCGGTCTACGGCGCGAAATCGCTGAAGCCTGCGCCAAAGGCCGAACGCAGCGAAACGGTTGACCGGGGCGACATAGAGATCAAAATCACGGAGAACGGCGACATCCAGCCGCTGAAAAAGGTCGAAGTGAAGTCAAAGGTCGGCGGGCGCGTCCTGAAAATGCTGGTAGAGGAAGGGGCTGTCGTCCATGCGGGGCAGCCGCTCGCCACGATTGACCCGCAGGAGGTCAACAGCCAGGTTGCGGCGCTGCAGGCGCAGATGGCGGGGGCCAGAGCGCGGCTTTCCGCCGCCCGCAAAAACCAGACCTACCAGAAATCGCAGACTGTGACGGGCATTGACCAGTACGTTCAAAATCTGGAATCGGCCCGCGCCCGCTACCGTTCCGCGCAGGCCGAATCCACCATTCAGCCGGAGATGAGCCATCAGAGCATCGCCATCGCGCAGGCCAATCTCGACGCCGCTAACTCCGCTCTAAAAGCGCAGACGGACAGCCTGAAACTGATGACCGATTCCACGCACCCGCAGGCCGTCGTCAACGCGCAGTCGGAGTACGACCGGGCGCGGGCGCAGAACGCCAACGCGCTGCGCAGCGTGAAGCGGCAAAAGGACTTGCTGGCGCAGGGATATGTCCCGCAGCAGACGGTGGACACGGCGGAGACCGACCAACTGGTAGTGGAAGCGACCCTGCGCGAGGCGAAACAGAAACTCGACCGCATCGAGGCAACCAATCGGTTGGAGGAGGACAACGCCCGCAGTCAGATCGCCAGCGCCCGCAGCAACGTCCAACAGATGCAGGCGGCGCTCTTGCAGGCAAAGGCCACGACCCTGCCCGAAACCAAACGCAACGATCTGCAAAACGCCCTCGCCGCTGTGACGCAGGCCAAAGCGCAATTACAGGCCGCCCGCTCCGGTAAAACGCAGGACGCGATTCGCGGCGACGACATCACCGCGTCGCAGGCGGAAGTCCGGCAGATCGAAAACCAACTGAAAGAAGTCGTCGTCCACCAGAATGACACCACGATTATTGCGGCGATGGACGGCGTGGTCACCAAGCGCTACGTCGAGGCGGGCGAATTGATTACGTCGGCTATCGGGTCGTTCTCGTCCGGCACAGCCATCTACCAGATTTCCGATCTCGCCACCATGCTCGTCAAAATCAACGTCAATGAGGTGGACATCAACAAAACGAAGGTCGGCCTGCCGGTGGAAGTGATGATTGACTCGGCGAAGGACACGACCTTTCCCGGCCACGTCCGCAAAGTCTCGCCATCCGCGATGGCGGGCGCGAACGATCAGAACAACGGCAACTCCAGCCGGGGGCAGAACGTGATTAAATTTGCGGTAGAGGTGCAAATTGACCGTAGCGATCCGCGCCTGAAACCGGGCATGAGCGCCCGCTGCGCCGTGATCGTCAGCCGCCACAAAAATGCCCTGCGCCTGCCCACCGACTGCGTGACCGGGACGGGCGACACCGGCAAAGTCCAGTTCGCCACGACCGCGACGAAGGACGGCAAACCGGTGGAGACCGCTGCTTCCCGCGACGTAAAAATCGGATTGCGCGGCGACGCCTTCGTCGAAATCGTGTCCGGCCTCAACGTCGGCGACAAGGTACGCCCGAAACCATTTGACGGCCCGCCCCGCAAAGAGATTGATATATCCCATTAGGAGAGGGCGTTCAGGTGTTCGGTGTTCAGGTGTTCAGGCAATACATTCTGCTTATTGATATATGCTTCATGCTATCAGCAAGCAAACGAATTTCCTGAACACCTGAACACCGAACACCTGAACACCCGAATTGCCATGAACTTCCTTTACAGCCTGCAAACCGCGATGGGCAACCTTCGCGCAAATAAAATGCGTTCGTTCCTGACGATGCTCGGCGTGATTATCGGCGTGGGGGCCGTGATCGTCATGGTGGCGATTGTGCAGGGCGCTTCGTCGCGGGTTACAGCGGAGTTCAAGCGGCTCGGCTCCAGCCTGATTATCATCTATTATGAGATGGACGACAACGACCGCAAGTCCACCACGCGGCGCTTCGACGGCGTGAAAATGGACGATTTGCGGGCGATTAAGACCGAATGTCCACTTGTCGGGCGCATCTCCGGCGAAAACAGTCTGTGGGGAAACGACAACGCCCGCTACCTCGACCGCGAATACAACGTAGACCCGAAGGGCGTGATGGGGGATTACGCCGCATTGCGCAACGTGCAGGTGGCGCGGGGCCGCTTTATCACCGACGCCGATTTAGCAAACTACGCCAAAATTTGCGTGATCGGCTCCGGCGTGCAGAAAGAGCTTTTTCCGAACGCGGACTGCCTCGGCAAAGATATTTATGTGGACGGTCTGGTGCTGACGGTAGTCGGAACATTGACTCCGAAAGGCCGCTCGTTTGAGGGCGATCTTGATAAGGCCCTTTACCTTCCCATCTCGACGGTGCAGAAGCGATTCACCGGCAGCGAGAACGTCAACGTGATGTGGGCGGACTCGAAAGACCCGGCGCAGCTCAATGCCGCCATGCAGCAAATCTGGGAAATGCTGATGAAGCGTCACCAGAATATCCCCGGCTTCCATGTAGACAGTCAGGATAATATCCTGGCGAGCATCAATAAAATTATTGCGGTGTTCGGGCTGGTGCTGGGGTCGGTGGCGGGGCTGGCGCTGCTGGTCGGCGGCATCGGCATTATGAATATCATGCTGGTCTCGGTGACGGAGCGGACGCGGGAGATTGGCCTGCGCAAGGCCATCGGCGCGAAACGGCGCGACATCCTGCTGCAATTTCTGATTGAGTCGGCGACGGTCTCCGGCGTCGGGGGCCTGATCGGGATTCTGGGCGGTGCGTCGGTGGCCTACGGCATCGGGTTCGTCTCGCAGTTCGTTCCAGGCCTCACCGATCCGCAGACCGGGGCGAAGGGGCTAGGAATTGACCTGCCCGTCGGCGTGGCGCTGGGGGCGTTCGGCTTCTCCGCGTTCGTAGGCATCTTTTTCGGCATCTATCCCGCTATCCGCGCCTCCCGCCTCGACCCGATTGACGCCCTGCGCCACGAATAATGCTGTCTTCAGCCATAGATTTGATCCAGAACTTCGGGTGAAAGCCAGGAATGTTTACGGCGCGATACGATGATTAAGGCGGGATTCGTATTCCGCGACGAGGCGCGACGCCTGCGCTAAATCGGTCGGGACGGTTTGCAGGCGGGCGTCCGCTTCCCGCGCAATCGCGGGCAGATCGGCGTCAAGCGTTTGCCCCCGCGCCGCCGTCGCCTGCGCTTTGGCCCGCAATGCCCCCAGTCTCCCCCGCAGTTCCGCCAGCGCTTCGGTCGGGGCGGCGTTCGCCGCAAGCGCAGCGCGTTCCGATTCCAGTGAGGCGCCAGCCGCCGGAAGCCAGCGGTCCAGCCCGATCCGCGCCGCCCGCCAGCGTCCGGCCTGCGCGGTCGCTTCCAGAGTCGCAAGCCACGTTTCCAGTTCGTCAATCGCGTTTGGGTCAAGGGGCGCTAGTAGTCCCGCCGGACTTGCGATTCGCTCCCGCGTTCGGATCAGCGCCGTCTCGCACTGGTTGTGCAGGTCGCGCAGCTGGAAAATCCAGTCGCGGGCCTTTCGCAGATCGCTTTCGGTGTCGCGGCGCTGATGGGAGACCGTTTCCAACCGGGCGCGGACGTTTTGCAAAAGCGGCAGTATCTCCCGGTCGAAGTCCGCCGTGACGCCGAGCGGATCGCTGTTCACCGCCTGCTGCATCTGCGCGATTCGGGCCTGCGCCGCCGCGAGTTCCGGCGCGTTCGCCTCGCCCAGCGCTTCGGCGAGTTGACGGAGTTGGTTCAGATTTTGCCCCGCGTCCGCCAGCGCCGGTTCCAGACGATTCCAGGCGGCGTCTACCGCAAGGATGGTGTTTCGCACCTCGTCGTAAACGCGGGTCATGGCGGTCAGCAGCATTTCCGGCGAAGTGGTCTGCGGGACTTGCGAGACGGAGAGCAGGCCGCGCTGATCGGCGGGCGTTTCGACCGGAGGCAGCGCGATGCTTTGCCCGTGCAGCAGTTGGAAGATTTTCGCGAGGACGTTTTCTGCCCCGAACAGGCGCGGCATGGCGGCGCGGAGTTCCGTCGCCTGCTTGATGGTATCATTCAACAACTGTAAATAACGCCACAGACGCGCCACCGCGCCCAGCGTCGGGACGACCCGCGCCTGCGTCACGCCGAGCAGGACGGGCGGGGCGTCCAGATCGCCCTGAAGCCGCTTGTAGGTCGGCATATCGTCGAGTTCCAGCAGATTCGCGCTGGCAAGGCCAAGCCGCGCCTGCCATTCGGACAGTTCGCGGTCAATTTGTTCCAGCGTGATTTCGGGCTGCGGGCGGTTTGGCATCATGGCCTTTATTTCGCGGTGAGCAGGCGGATTTCCTTTCTCCCGCCCACCGATTAACGTTATGGCTTTTTGATTTCTATCCACGAATTACCACGAAGAATCACGAATGTAACACGAATCGAAAAAGAAGAATAATCCGCAGATTACGCAGAAGGCGCAGATCGAATCATAAATCCTGTAAATCTTGTTAATCCTGTCTAAATTCTTTTTCGTATTTTTCGTGTCCCATTCGTGATTCTTCGTGGTAATTCGTGGATTAATCCTCTTTCGCATTGTCGGGCGCGGGAATCTGGATCAGCGTGACGAGGAGGCGGCGACGTTCCGGCGTCAGCGGATTTTCCCGCGCCGTTTCGATCAGGTTGTTCAGGGATTGGCGGAATGTCTGCTCCTCTTCGGGCGAAAAATGCAGGCCTTCGGTGCGGTAGCCCGCGCCGTCCGCCTGAAAATCTACCGTTTCCTGCTGCGCGTACAGCCGGAACTGCGCCAGCAGCGCCGAAACAAATCCGGTGAAGTAGCGCAGGTGGGCTTCGCGGCTAATCTCGCCCAGCGTGGCGCGGTCAATGTCGGCGGCCCCGCTGTCCGCAAGGGCGTAGACCTTTTCAACCGCGCCCCGCGCCGGAATTTCCCGCGCGATTTTGAGAACGCCCGCTTTCAGCAGGCGATTCAAGTGGCGGTAGAGCGAGGCCTGCGAGATGTCCGGCAAAGCGCGTTGTATCTCGCTGGGCGTCCGTTCCCGTCCGCCGATGTCCATTAAAATCCGCAGCCGCGCCGGGTGGAGAATCGCTTCCGTCGCAGAGTGGGGGGAATCTGGCATAAGCGGGCGTCCTTTCCGTCCCTTGCAGACCGTTCGCCCTCTGGTTGCTGTGGACGAAGCGGCTGAATAAGGGGCTTCAAAAATGAGAATGGTCAGCGATTATTTTACCCCGCTTTTTCTGGCAGGTCGTTTTTTTGCGACAAAGACGCGGCAAAAAAATGCCCGCTGTAAAAGAAATTTCACGGCGGGCCACGCGTCCCGGACTTGCGGACGCGGCAGGCGGATAGGCGCGTTCCTCCCGCGCCCGTTCCAAAAAAGGAAGATCACAATGAGCAAACCAGTCTGCGGCAAGTCTTCGCCCGCCGACCGGAGGAACGCCCGAACGCAGGACAAGCGCGGCCCCGCATCGGACAGGGTTTATTATCGCTTGTTTCTGCGGTCTGCGCTGTGACCGGGCGTACACACGCGCTGTGAATTATGCCGCAATCGTCCGTTTAAAAATCGTTTTCGTATCGCGGCGCGTAGAATCGGGTGAGAGGGAAATATGAACGAACGGATCGAAACGGCGCAGCCGCGCTTTGGACTGATTGAGATGGGGCTGTTTCAGGAGGGCAGGGGCTATCAGAACTGGCGTGAGCGCGGCACGAATGATTGGCTGCTGATCGCCACGCTTGGCGGCGGCGGGCGGTTCGGACACGCAGGCGGGGAATGGACTGCGCGGGCGGGCGATCTGGCCCTGCTGCGACCGTCTACGCGCCATGACTACGGGACGGACGCCCGATGTGGCGAGTGGCGGCTGCTGTGGGCGCATTTCCACCCGCGCCCGCACTGGAGCCATTGGCTGAACTGGCCCGAAATCGCGCCGGGACTGATGCGCCTGAATTTGCCGGAGGCCGAATCGCGCCGGGAAATTATCGGTTCTCTGGAAGCGGCTTTGAAATTTGTACAAGGAGCGGCCCCGCGCCGGGAAGCGTTTGCGATGAACGCGCTGGAATCGGCGATTTTGCTGTGCGACGCGCAAAACCCGCAGACGCGGGCGGCGCGGCTCGACGCCCGCGTCCAAAAAGCGATGGATTTTCTTTGTCTCCACGCGGCGGAGACCGTCTCCATGACGGAACTCGCGGATGTGTGCGGGCTGTCCGCGTCGCGGCTTGCGCACCTGTTCCGGGAGCAGGCGGGGCAGACCCCGATGCAGTATCTGGAGCGGCAAAAACTGGAACGCGCTCGTCAACTGCTCGAACTTACGGCGCGACCGGTGCGACAGATTGCGGAGGAGCTTGGCTTTGAGAGCGCGTTCTACTTTTCCGCCCGCTTCAAGCGGCACACCGGCGCAAGCCCCCGCGAATATCGAAAAAATCGGGGCCCAACCAGAGAAACTACGCCGTCGCTTTAAGGGAGTAGAGCAGGGGGATCATCTTTTCGTTTTTCGTTAGATGCCAGTAGCCGTCGTCGCGCCGCTCCATGAAGGGAAACCACCGAATGAGGTTGTACGGAAACTCGCGCAGAAATTCAATCCGCAGTCCGGCGGAGGCCAACGCCGTGACGATCTCGCCGATAGAATGGTCCCAGCCATATTCCGGTATTTCGGCGTGTCTGCCGCTGGCCCCGTAGGGGCCTTGCGATGTCTCCGCAATCACCTGCCCGTCGTGGAAATAGGGGTAGCGGAACGTGAGATTTTCGGCGGCGCCGCTGTTGTCGAAAACGTAGGCGAAAGGGTGAAATTCTGCCATGTAAAACGTCCCGCCGGGATTGAGGAACTGCGCGATGACCTGCGCCCACCGCGTCAGATCGGGCAGCCATCCAATCACGCCGTAGGAGGTGTACACGATGTCGAATTTTTCCGTGATGGCGTCGGGCGCGTCGTAGACGCTGGCGCAGACGAAATTCGCGGTCAGCCCCGTCTCATGGCGCAGTTTCTCGGCCTGCGCTATCGCTTTGGGGGAGAAGTCCAGCCCGGTGACGCTTGCGCCAAGCCGCGCCCACGATAGGGTGTCCATTCCGAAATGGCACTGCAAATGCAGCAGCGATTTCCCCGCCACGTCGCCCATCTCGCCCCGCTCAATGGAGTGGAGGCTGCCGCCGCCCGCAAGAAATTCCGCCCGGTCGTATATCTCCGGGTTCGCGGTCGGGCCGGTGTGCAGCTCTGCCCAGGCGTCCCAGAGTTCACGGTTTGCGCTGAGATATTCGTTCATCGAAGATTCCTCGAAATTCCCTGCTCGCCACTATTGAGTCGGGCGCGATTCGGGGTAAAATAGATGTAACGCCCGTTGAGACGGCGTTTCGTTTTGGAAGGAATGGGATTTATTATGAGACCGAATCGAATCGTTTTTGCGCTGTCGGGCGCGTTGCTGGGAATGGCGCTTGCGGGCTGCGGCGATAAAAAAGAGGATGCCGCTCCGCCTGCCGCCCCGCCCGTTGCGACGCAGAAATTCACCGAACCCGCCCCGACAAGCGCCACCGCCCCGACCGACAAAATGGCGAGCGCCGCCCCGAATACAGACGCCAAACCGGTCACGCCCGGCTCCCCCGATGCGCCGTTCGCCAGCAAAGGCGACAGCAAAATGGCGGCGGAGGACGCGCTAAAGCAAGTCCCCACGCTCGATCCCAAATACGCGCCAATGGACAAGACGCTGCGGGACAAAGAGGCGGCCCTGAAACAATCCCCCAACGACCCGAAGGCGAAGTCCGCCTATGTCGAAGCGGCCTATAACTATGGGCATACTCTGATGATTAGCGAGACGACTGCGCCAAAGGCCGTGCAGTACCGGGGGGCGCTGGCGCTGTTCCGTCGCGCCCTGAAAGTAGACCCGAAGCACCAGCCAAGTCTGGACGAATCGGAAACGATTATCAACATCTACAAATCGCTGGGCTGGGCGATACCGCAGTAGAGGAAACAGAAAGATCAATCCGCAGAGAAAAATAGACAGGATTTACAGGATTGAATTCAAACATCCTGTTCATCCTGTCTAAAATTTTTCTTCGTGTCCCTTCGTGTCATTTCGTGGATAAAGATATTCTGCGAAAATCTGCGTAATCTGCGGATTGATCTTTCTTACGGCAGGCGGGACGCGCCGAACGGAAAGCCCTGCGTGGTCAGGAGGCGTTTCAGGCCGGGAATCGAACCGGTTCTTTTCAGTTCAGTCCGCAGGGCGTCCGCTTCCGGCTGGCGGGATTCGTCGCCGTTCCAGATGGCGGCAATCAGTTGCGGGGCGGCGTTGGCGAGGGCGGAGATGAAGCCGTCCGCGCCGAGCCGCCGCCCCTCAGTCGCGAAGGAATCGCTGGCGGCAAAGACCGTGTGTTCCGCGCCGTACCGCCGCACTAGCTCCGCTACCCGCTCCGCGTTGCCCGTCGAATCTTTTACCCCCGCGATAATCCCCTCCGCGAAAAGCCTGTCCAGACATTCAAAGGATATGGTATTGGCGGCGTATTGCGGGATATTATAAGCGAAAACGGGGAGGGAAGTAACGGCATGGATGGCGGCGTAGTGGTTGAAAATCGCCGCATCGTCGGCGGGGTAGTAGATCGGGGGCGGAAGGAAAACGCCGTTTGCGCCCATTTCCTCCGCATGGCGGGCTAATGCCTGCATTTCCCGCTGCGTCAATGCCCACACCCCCGCAATAACCGGGACGTTTCCCGCCGCCCCCGCCACCGTTGCCGCCACAATTTCCCGCTTCTCCGGTTCGCTAAGGTAGAGAAATTCGCCCGTCGTTCCGGCGGGACATAGCCCCGCAATTCCGTTTGCAATCAGCCACTGCGCATGACATTTTGCAGCGCCCGCGTCCAATTTTCCCTGCGCGTCGAAAGGCGTCAGCGTCGCCGTATAACAGCCGTGAAATTTCGCCTGCACTACAGACCTCCCGGAAAAAAATTTATCCACGAAAAAGAAGAATGGGACACGATTTCAGGATTTACAGGATTCAATCCCGTTAATCCTGTCTATTTCTTATTCGTGTCGCTTCGTGTCGTTCGTGGATGAAAAAAATTATTTCCCGTGACGCACCATGTAGCGGTGCAGGTGCATTTGGTCGAGGCGCGGCACGGTAACAAATCGCAGCGAAAGATCGTAGGCCATCGGGGGGTTGCGTTTGGCGGTCGCCGGTTTCAATGGGACGCAGCGGATGACTTCCGCCTGCGGGGTAATCTCCGCGCCATCGAGATTGATATCCAGCGTAAGAATCGCGCCTGCGATGACGGGGCCGGCGGTAAAGACACGCGCTCCCGTCTGGCTCACGTCGCGCAGGGAACCGGGCAGCGCCGTCAGGTCTTCGCCGTCGCGAGGCGTAAACAGCATCCCGATTTCGCATTTGACGCGGGGCGAGCGCCGACGTTCCGCGAAACGCGCAATCCGAATAGGCACGCCAATCCCTTTCGGAGTGCATTGCACAATCGTCGTTTCCATTTTGTAAAGACTGTCTTCTTCCAGATGCACCAGCGTCACCTCGGCTCCGGTCGAAAAGCACGGCGAGTCTTCCGGCTCCGTCCCGATGATCAAATGGGAACCGTTATTCGCGTAGATTCTTCCTGCGCGGGACAGTCCATCGGACGCCAAGACAATTTCGATACAATTTTGCGCTTCAAACATGACGCCTCCCTTGAAACTTCGCGACCAGGCGGCAGGGTAGGGTCTGCTGCCGTGTCGCGTGTCATTTCAGTGGGATTATCGGGCGCAACGCGGAGCGCCTTTAGCATTTAGTGGCGCGTCAGGGCATAGACAAGCAAAATCACGGCAAAAACCAGCAAAGCGCCAAGGAGAATCAGCACGGGATTCAGCGCCACGCGGGGCGGCGGCGTCCGCGTTTCCTGCAATCGTAGCGGGTTCGGCGGATCGGCGGGGATATTTTGCAACATTCTGACATCTAACTGCTGCGTTGGTTCACCGGTCATGGTGGCGGACGGGCGGCTGGCGCTTTCCGACCGGGTAACGGGCGATCCCAGCACACTGCTGCACTGCCAGCAGGTATCCTCCTCCGTCGCGTCTTGATTTCCCGCGCCGCAGTGCGGACATTTCACTCTAGGCATAAAAACACTCCCCAACTTCGATTGCCCTGTGATTCAACACAGAAAGTGAAAAAACCTGCACGGGAAACGTTGCGCCAGGGCCATTCAGTTTTCGTGCGGGCGAATCAATTCACGGCCACGCGCGCGCAAAGTCCGCCTGCGCGGACTCAATGCGGATGAGCCCCCACAAAAAGGATCGGGTTTAGTGTCCGAAGGGACACTTCGCGCGCTTGTGGCAGCGGTTTCAACCGCCCGACGCTGATAATTGAATGGCCTTGACGCTGCGCCGGAAGAACTTATTCAAAAATGTCTTCCACCGCGCCGTCCGTCCAACCGAGGCGGGCGCTGAAAAGACCGCCCTCCATCAGGATACTGAGCGATTGCGCCCCTTCGATGTCGCGGCCTGTTCCGTCGGGAAGAAGGCCCAGGCTAATCCAGAGGCCGTCGAGGGAATCGCGGCGGGTGCAGGTCACGGAGACGCGTCGCCCTAGCGCCACAATCGCCAGCGTTCCCGGAAAGAGTTCGAGGCGCTGCGTTGTGCGCTGTCCCGCGACATTGGTCACAATCTGCGCCAGCGTTGCGCGGACGGTGGGGACGCCGCCCAGCGCGTCTGCCTCAATCTGGAGCGAAAAGCCCTCGATTTCGACCTGCGGCACGTACCGCTCATTTAAAAAGACGTGAAATTCCGGGACGTTCGTGTTCGTCAGGATAATCTGCACGAGTCCGCCGCCCTGAATTTTCGCCGCCTCATTCGCCGGAACACGGCCCGAAGGCGCGGCGTTCTGCGGGAAATTCGGCTGCGGGTTCGCTGGCTGTTGGGGTTTTCCGAACAAGGCAATCCTCCGATTGTTCAGGCGTTCAGGCGTTCGGGTGTTCAGGTGTTCAGGAAACACGCTCAATTACTGGAAGTTCGAACAAACTTTCAGCGAGGCGAACACCTGAACACCTGAACGCCCTCAGTTGTACGTGGTGTAGCGGACGCCGCCGCCGCGCCGAAAGAGCAGGCGCGACACGATCCAGAGGACGACGACGAAGAACACCAGCGAGAAAATCAGATGCGTGAAACTGAAGCTGCCGGGATACATCACGCCGCCGTAGAGCATGGGCGGACTGTAATAGAACGCCGGATGAAAGGGCGTGTAATAATACCACGCAGGGCTGCCCCAGGCGTAGCTATACCGGCTGCCCCAGCCGCCATAATAGTAGGCGGGGTACTCCATCCCGTTGTAAAAGTAGTTGCGGGTGACGAGCGGCGTTTGATTGTAGTAACTCGGTCGGGTGGTCGTGCTGCTAACGATGCCGGAGCTGCCAAACGACCCTTTGCGCCCGAACGACGCGCCGGGTGAGGGGGCGCGTCCGCCGCTGGAGTAGCCGCTGCCGCCGCCAAACGAGCCGCCGGAACTACGCCCGCTGTTGGAATAGCCGCTTGAACCGCCGCCGAAGGAGCCGCCTGATGTCCGCCCGCTGGAGCGACCACTGCCGAACCCTCCGCCAAATCCGCCGCTGCGTCCGAATCCGCCGCCGGAAGAGCGCCCGCCGCCGAAAGAACCGCCTCCGCCTCCGCGCCGCTGCGCTTGCGTGGGGCTGAAGTCCAGCGCCAGCAGCAGCGTCAGCAGCGCGACAGCGCTAAGTTTTGCAATCCGCGCAATCTGTGATTTTCCGTGCTTCCGATTTTCCAAATGTTCCGTCCTTTGCCGTCGGACGCGGCGTTCGGCATCAAAGCCGCTTTTAGTCCGATTCCCCTGCGAAGGGTTAGACCGAGAATTTTGCCTGTCCCGACGCGGAGCGTTATCCAATGATGTTGTAGGTGGCGACTTCGCTTGCCGCAAGAAAATGGTGCTTGTACAGTGTGAGATACGCTTTTACGTTGTTATTGATCGCATCTATGTCCACATAGGCGTCCACAATCTGATTGGTCACGTCCGCGCCGTTGTGCCAGACGCGGGTAAACTCGAACGCAAACGCGGGGTGCGTGTTTTCGATGACCAGCGTGTGACCGGGAAAACTCATCTCCAAACGTCCCGGAAAAATCCCGATGGCGTTATTCGGGTCTTCCTGAAGGCGCACCGTCGCGGTAATCGTTCCGCCGAGGCCCACGCCGCCGTTCGCCGGTTCGCCGTAGTCGTTGCGGCCCGCCGCCAGTTCCACGAACATTTGCGCGGCGAGAACTTCCACGCCATTGTTTTGCAGCGTGGTGGTGTCCCAATCGCCGCCGGTAGCAAAGACCATATTGTTCATGCTGTCTTTTGTCTCCTGCTATGGATAGAAGTCTATGGATAGAAGCGCGTTCATCTGCGCCGACCGCCGCTCGAAGCATTGCGCGGCGCGGATGCAGGCCTACGGCTTGGCGCTGGGCTTCTTCCGCTTGAAGCATTGCCGCCAAACCCGCCGGAGCGCGGGAACGATCCACGCGGCGGGCTGCCTGAACCGGACGCGGGACGGCGGGCGGACGGATTGCTAAACGACGGGCGCGAACGCGGCGTATTCCGATAGGCGGGCGTAGGGCTGCGGAACGATCCCGGCGGACGCTGCGCTGCCGGACGCCCATTATTATACCTGTTTGTTGCGGCGGGACGCGCATTGAAACTGCCAGACTGCGTTGCGCGAGAGGGAGTTGCCACCGTATTATTATGCTGGACGTAGCGGGCGGCGCGGGGCTGATGATAAACCGGACTGCCCGCCGCAACCCGCGCAAATCCCGGCGTTTTGCGGTAATAATTTGTATAGGCGCGATAATTTGCGTAATTCCTGCCGCCAATGTTGACGCGGTAGCCCGGAGTCCACGCATGGAAAATCAGGCCCGGACGGTAAAAGGGCGAAACGACTCCGCCGTAATACGCCATGCCGGGATACCAGCCCATGCCCGTATAATCGTTCCACGAGGGGGCAAGTCCGACGTAAACGGGGTTTTGCGGCTGATAGGCCGGGGGCAGGGGATACCAGACCGCATTCTGCGCCGCCGCGTTTTGCAGCCCGAAACCGTCTGCAAGATAAAGTACGGGCGCGTCGCCCTGATTGACGAAATACGTCCCTCCCCGAAAAGATCGGGCGAACTTCATCACATACAGATTTTGATTCGCGAACGGGACGAGTATCGTTCCGTCCGGCGTGGTAATCTGATAGCCTTCCCGGTCAAACGCGGCGCGTTCGACCGGGAGGCGCTGCCCTCTCGGAACGCTGCGCCAATCAAAAACATTGGAGACGGGCGGAGAGTATTCGTGCTGCATCAGCACCGGCTGCGGCGGGGGAATCGCGCCCTGCGGCCTCATTCCGCACCCGGTCAGCCCTGCCGCGCCCATCAGCGCAATCGCCGCCAGCAAATTTTGTCGCATCATGCTACTGTTTCGCCCCCTCTATTTCGCGCCGCTTTCCTCTCTCTCTACGCAGCGGGCGAAAAGTGGTTTCACAGAGGACGCGGCAAAAATGCGGGCGTCCGATTCCGCCCACATTATTTCCCGATCAGGCCCTGCGCGGTGAGGTAGTCCAAAATTCGGTTGGCGGACGCCTCGACCGTTTCTTCACTGGTCAGAGCGATGACTTCCGGTTTCTCCGGCGCTTCGTAGGGGTCGGAAACGCCGGTGAAATTTTTAATCTCGCCCGCAATCGCTTTTTTGTACAACCCTTTCACGTCGCGCTCTACCAGCGCGTCGAGCGGGGCGCTGGCGAAGACTTCCACGAATTTTGCGCGGCCTTCCGACTCCACTTCGGCGCGAATCTCGTCCCGAATTTCCCGGTAGGGGGAGATGGCGGCGCTGATCGCAATCACGCCGTTGCGGGCCAGAACGCGCGCCACCCACCCGATACGCTTGACGTTGGTGTCCCGGTCTTCCTTGCTGAATCCCAGCCCTTTGGAAAGGTGAGTGCGGATTTCGTCGCCGTCCAGCAGTTCCACTTTGTAGCCGCGCTCCTTGAACTCTTTGACCAGATATTCGGAAATCGTGGACTTCCCCGCGCCGGAAAGCCCGGTAAACCATAAAACAAACCCTTGATGCGAACCCATTTTCGCGTTGTCTCCTTTAATTTTTGGCGGGCGGCAAAGTCGGAACTTTCCGCCCCGCGCCGCCGATATTGACTCTACCCGCCGATTGTACTATAATAAGACTGATTTAGTCAAGATTATTTCAGGAGACCGCAAAATGGACGCCGTATTAGACCGACCAATGACTGAAAAGCCGACGCCGGAAGAATTGAAAACTTTAAGCGATTCGATGGAAACCGCAAGCCCGGAGGAGATTCTCGCGTGGGCCGTCCAGACCTACGGCGACAAGCTTACGATGGCGACCGCGTTTGGCGCGGAGGGCTGCGTTCTGCTGGCGATGCTGGCGGGGATTCCGGGCGGGCGCGATGTTCGGATTTTTAATTTAGACACCGGGTATCAGTTCGACGAGACGCTGGAATTGCGGGAACGGATTCGGGAGAAATACGGGATCGAAGTGGAATATGTCCGCGCCGCCGAGTCGGTGGCGGATATGGAGGCGCGGCATGGCGGGCCGATCTATGGAACGAACCCGGACGCGTGCTGCCACATCCGCAAAGTCGTTCCGCTGCGGGACGCGGTTGCCGGGTATGACGCCTGGATCGCCGCAATCCGCCGCGATCAGACGCACCACCGTAAAAATGCCGGCATTGTGGAATGGGACGCGAAATTCGGCGTGGTCAAGGTCAACCCGCTGGCGAACTGGACAAAGCGCGACGTGTGGGCATATATCGCCATCAATGAAGTCCCGTACAATCCCCTGCACGACATGGGCTACCCCAGCATCGGCTGCCATCCCTGCACCAAAGCGGTCGCGGAGGGCGAGGACGACCGCGCCGGTCGCTGGTCGAACTTCGCGAAATTGGAATGTGGCCTGCACACGCGCTAAACAAGCCGCCCGGATCGGCGAAAAGCCAGTTTATTTTTTCAGCGGCGGGGTGCGGACGATTTTCAGAATCACGGGCGGCGTCGGATACATCTCCGGGCGCTTTCTGGCGTAATCGGTCAGCGTGGCGAGAATCATTTTGTAGGGGAAGTTGTCGCCGGGACACCATGTCACATTTACGTCCCGGTGACGTTTAATCATTTCTGGCGGAATGTGATATTTCGCCATCAGCGACTCGCAGAGGGTAATCAGCGACTCGATTTGCGCTTTGGTAGGGTGATCGGGCTTGTAATGGTGGCTGGTGTTCGTTGCGAAATCGCCAATTAAACAAATTCCCAGCCAATTATTGAACTTACGGGCGTGCGCTCCCGGACACAGATCGGGACGGCCCTGTTCGACCACGCCGTCCGTCCGAATGATATAATGATAGCCGACGTAGTAGGTTTTGCCCTCGAAAACCTGCCCCCAGTTCGGATGATTCTGCTCGTGCATCTCGACCATTTTGGCAAGTCCGGCGTGATGCCCGTGAACGACGCCCGGACTGTACGAATGGTGAAACACAATTCCCGGCGGCATGGCGGGCTGCGGCGGCAAGAAGCCCGTCACGGGCAAAAGCGGCATGGCGGCGCGATGCCGTCGGACAACCCAACGGTAGCCCGCCGCGAACGTCAGCAGAACGCCCAGCGCAATCAAGACCGCCCGGTTTCTTCTGATTTTTCGGCGGCGTTTTCCCCGCCTTGTCCGCCGCGCCCCGGCCTCCGATTCCGCCTGAATGTCTTCCGATTCGCTGCCGCTTTCCATTGCCCGTTTGTTACTCTTTCCCTGAATCTTGCCTCGTTGCGTCCGTCGCGGTCAGCGCGACTTTCGGCTGGAGGCGCTGGAAACGGCGGCAAGCGGAATCACATTGCGCCGCGCCGCGCTCTGTTTCTGCGCCGCCTTGACCTGCTGCGCGAAGGCGCACTTGCCGCACCCGCTGCCGCAACCGCCTTTTTTGCTAAAGAACGCTTGCGCGGAACGAACGAAATTCCGCCCTAAATAGACCGCCGCGACGAGAACGATCAACGCCGTCGCGATTTGCTGTCCGTTCATAGTCCGCTCCCCCTGACGCCTGAAATTTTCACCCTGTGTTATTATCCCACGTTTTCGGAAAAAATGCGATAGTCCAGAGTCCAATCGTGACCGGACGCGACGAGCGCCCCCGCGAAATCGTCTCCAAGCGAAAGATTCTCCATACGCCAGCGCTGCGCCTCGTTCGAGTCGGGGCGGGTGGCAGTCAGGCGGGCGTTTTTGGGGCCGAGGGAAACGTCAAATTGCGCCAGGGGCAGGGAAAGCCCAGCGCCCCGCGCTTTGACGTAGGCCTCTTTGCGCGTCCAGACGCGGAAAAAGGCGGAGCGGCGCAGGGCTTCGGGCAGAGCGAAATAGGCGGCGCGTTCCACTTCGGAGAAAAAATTCTGCGCCAGTTCATCGCAGGGCGTGTCTGGCTTGATCGCTTCCAAATCCACGCCGAGCGGACGATCCCACGCGAAGGCAAGCAGCGCGGAATCGTCCGAATGGGCAAGATTGAAATCCAACTGCGGCGCGTCTTCGGTTTGGATCAGCGCGGGCTTTCCGTGCGGCGCATAGAAGAATCGGAGCGATTCGGGAGCAGTTTCCAGCGCAGTGGCAAGCAGGACGCGCAAAATCCCGCGCCCTGCAATGTAGCGGTTTCGATCTCGCTTGAAGCGGAACCGGGCGGCGCGTTCCGCCTCATCGGGCGCAAGCAGAGCGACGTAAGCCTCCGTCCGCTTTGGCGAGACCGCGAGCGACGCCCGCCAGACGGTGACGACATGAGATTTAGGATTTTGGATTGACACGTCGCCGATCATTCTCCAGAAGCCGACGGCGAGCGAGGCAGATGAAATGCCTCGCTAGAGACCTACGGCCAAGCGTCCTACCGGACGCGAGAAGCAGTCTTGCATTTCTCGTCCGTGAGGACGATTGGCGGAACGCCCGTAGCGAGGCATTTCATCTGCCTCGCCTGTGTGTCTGGCTGCCATGTCTTCCCCGCAATCGCCCTGCGATACGGACGCTAATGCGCCGACAGACTCTCCTCCGGGATTCCGCAGGGGCCGCCGTCCGTTGTGGGCGCTATCGCGTCGAACGGTTCGCCGCCAAACGTGTATTTGGTGTCGTAGGCCTGCGACATCGCCTCGGAATAGCGCGGGGCGTAGTGGCAGATGAAAGCGCGGCGGAACCGGTCGGGGCTGCGATTCGGGTACGAGCCGTGAATCAGGCTGCCGTTAAAGAATAGCATATCTCCCGCCCGAAGCGTAATCGGCGCGGCCTCCATGCCCTCCGGCGCGGCGACGTAATCGCCAGTGAACGATTGTGTCAAGTCCGCCTTTTCGGGGCAGACGATTTCCAAACGATGCGACCCCGGCACGACTTTCATGCCGCCGTTCTCCTCGTCCGCGTCGTCCACCGCAAGCCACGCCGCCATGCAGGTTCCCGGCTTGACCCGCAAATAAAAATTGTCCTGATGCAGCTCCTGCCCCCGCGCCTGCGGCGGCTTGAAATAGAACATACTCTGAACGGCGACCGCTTCCTCACCGAAAAGATCGTGCAGCACGGGCGCAATCCGTTCGTCCAGCAGATAACGCATCGCGACTGGCCCGACCGGGTGTTCCGGGTGGGCGTGGGGGTGCATCATGCGCGGGTAGAACGCGAGCGGGTCTTCCGGGCGGTAGTTCGGGTTGATCTCCGACATTCCGGGAACGGGGCCGTCCGCATTTTGCGCCATGAACGCCTCCCGAATCTCCGCCGTTTCTTCCGGCGAATAAAAACCGCGCAAGATTAAAAATCCGTCGCGCTCAAACTGATCGCGCTGCGCCTTTGTCAGCGCCTGCGAATCGGAAGTCGAAGTAGGCATAACCATTTCCTTGCCTGTCCCCTTCGTTTCGGCGCGGCGCGTTCGATTCGGGGCAAAGACCGGGCGGCGCGTCAGCGGCGAGTAGATACGGACAGATTATAATGCCATCATTATAGCGCGAATTGATGGGGCTGACAAGCGTAATTTCCGCTAAAAAACTATAATATCCTGCTATTAGCCTGATTAGAATCTTCTCTACCTCCCGACCGTAAAAAATAAATTTTCCACATGAGCGCCTTTTCCGCATCAGGCCGCGCTTCTCGTTCGTATAAGGCAAAGACCATTTGGGTTATTCGGGTGTTCGGGTGTTCAGGTATTGACTGCCACACTGTGAGTTTATACAAACTTTCAGCAACGAAGTAAATACCCGAATACCTGAACACCTGAACACCTGACTTGAGGAGCGTTCGCCGTGATTGAGAAATTGCCCACCGGCATTACAGGATTTGACCAGATTTCGTATGGCGGGCTGCCGAAAGGCCGCGCCACGCTTGTCTCCGGCACGGCGGGCAGCGCGAAAACGGTCTTCGTCACGCAGTTTCTGGCGGAGGGAATCCGGCAGCGCGGCGAACCCGGCGTCTTCGTCACCTTCGAGGAGACGCCCGACGACATCCGCAGCAATATGGTCTCGCTGGGCTGGAACATCCCGGAGTGGGAAGCGGCGGGTCTGTGGACGTTTGTAGACGTGTCGCCGGAGCCGGATATGGACAGCATTTTTACCGGTAACTACGACCTCGGCGCTCTGGTGGCGCGGATCGAACACGCCGCCCGCAAAGTCGGAGCGAAACGGCTTGCAATGGACTCGATTGGGTCTATTTTCACGCAGTTTACGGACGCCGCCATTGTGCGCCGCGAGATGCTGCGGGTGGCTCTCGGCCTGAAAAAACTCGGCGTCACCTCGCTCATCACCGCTGAACGGGTGGAGGAGTACGGCGAGATTGCCCGCTATGGCGTGGAAGAATTTGTCTCAGACAATGTAATTATTCTGCGCAACGCGCTGGACGGCGAGAAGCGGCGGCGCACGGTGGAGATTCTGAAATATCGCGGCACGTCGCACCAGAAGGGCGAATTCCCCTTTATCATTCGGGCCGGGGAGGGCATGGTCGCGCTGCCTATCTCCGCAATGGAGATGAAACGCGCCGCCTCCCGCGAACGCACCACGACGGGCCTGCCGGAACTCGACGCGATGTGCGGCGGCGGATTCTTCCGCGATACGATTGCGCTGGTCTCCGGCGCTCCGGGAACGGGCAAAACGCTGCTGGGAACCTCTTTCCTTGCGGGCGGCGCGGCGCAGAGCGAGCGGGTCTTGCTGTTTGCTTTTGAGGAGAGCCGGGGCCAGATGATCCGCAACGCGGCGGCGTGGGGCTTCGATCTGGTGGCGATGGAACAGGCGGGGCGATTGAAAATTATCAGCGCCTACCCGGAAGCGCGGGGCATGGAGGATCACCTCGTGGAGATGCGCCGCATTATCGAGGCGTTTCAGCCGCAGCGCGTCGTCGTGGACAGCCTGACGGCGCTGGAACGGATTGCGGGGACAACGGGCTTCCGCGAGTTCGTCATCGGTCTGATGGCGACCCTGCGCGAACGGGAAATCGCCGCGATTTTTACCGCGACCACCTCCTCGCTGGACGGCGGCGAGGCCCTGCCGCAGGCGCACCTCGCCACCCTCACCGACGCCATTTTGCTGCTGCGCTACATCGAATTTTACGGCGAAATGCGGCGCGGCCTCACCGTGCTGAAACTGCGTGGCTCTGTCCATAACCGCGAAATCTGCGAGTATGAAATCAACGATACCGGCCTGCATATCGGGCAGCCGCTTCAGGCGCATACCAACCTGCTGGCGGGACGGACGGGGTGATTTTTGGTTGCGAATCGAGGCGTTGAAAACGCCTCGTTAGGTAACCTGCGGCCAAGCGTCCTGCCGGACGCGAAATTCGGAGTGAAATTTCCACTATAACGCGCTCATTTTGGTTATTTGCGCGGCTTGCGGAAACGGAATTTTACTTTCAGTTCCCGCCACACGTTGAAGACAATGGGACAGAGGGCCGTGTTTTCCACCATGCTCAATGTCCGGCTGCGAAAATCTTTATCGTAGAGATAGGGAAAATCGCGGCAGGCGGTCGGGCGGTCTTCATAAACCCCGCAGCGATTATCTGCGCCCAGCATCGGGCAGGGCCGCGCCGCAAAGACGAGCGTGTTGTCCGCTTCCCGCGCAACGTAACGCTTCTGAAACTCCGGCGGCGATAGGTTCAGGCGGCGGGCCAGCCGCTTGATGTCCGCTTCGTCCAGCACGACCTGCAATGTCTTGCAGCAGTTCGCGCACGTCAGGCAGTCTACTTTACTCCACACCTCGGCGGTCGTTTCCGCCACCGCCGCGTCGAGTTCCGCGTTGGAAAGGTTCAGCCGGAATTTCAGGAAATCGCGGAAACGGTAGTCCTCCGCTTCGTTGTGGCGGGAGTAACGCTGAATCAAGGAAATATCGCGGATCAGGGGATCGGATGCCATGCGTTCGGTCTCCTTTTTGTTTGCGCATCGTTTGGTCTCTATTATAGCGCCCATTGGCCTGCGATTGCGGCGGGACTGGCTCTTTCGCGCGATTCGGCCTTGACAAAACCGCCCGGTTCGTGATATGATTGATGGCCTTCAGGCCGCGCAAAAAAATGCGGGGCGCGGGCGCAATTCGCCGACAATTTACGTATTGCCTTACCAGACGGACGCGGCTGCCGCGCCCGAAAATTTTGATTTTGAGGAGACGGGCCTAATGACCCAGGAAGCCGAAATTGTCCTGACGCCGAGCGGACACGAAAAAATGGAGCAGCGACTCGACTACCTGCGCAATGTGCGCCGCCGCGAAGTCGCTGACCGCCTCCGCGACTCCAAACAATTTGGCGATCTGACCGAGAACGCCGAATATGAGGATGCCAAACAGGAGCAGGCCCTCGTCGAAAGCCAGATCGGGGAACTGCGCCGCGTCCTTCAGGTGGCGCAGGTGCTTGACCGGGACGATGTTCCGACCGATTACGTCGGTATTGGCTCGATTGTCACCATGACCAACACCGATAACGACGACGAGTGGGAACTGACGCTTGTCGGTTCGGTGGAAGCCGACCCCGACAACGAACTGATCTCCGACGAGTCCCCGATTGGCGAGGCGCTCATGGAGCAGCGCGTCGGCGATGTCGTTACGATTCAAGTCCCCAATGGCGTCGTGCAGTATAAAATAGAAAGTATCCGCAAGTGAGCGATTCCGCAGAAATTCACGCAGAAGTTCCTAATGAAACCCACGCGCCCCACGATGACGCGGGGGCGCAGCGGGCCGTCCGCCTGCAAAAGTTGGACGCGCTTCGGGCGCAGAACGCCGACCCGTTCGCCATTGAGCGCTACGACCGCAGCCACACGACGGCCGAGATAGCGGATGAGAACGCCGCGCATTGGTCGCTGCCAGACGAAGAGCGCGAGGCCATGACCGTTTCTCTGGCGGGGCGGCTGACCGCGCACCGCACGAAAGGCAAAGTCACGTTCGCCGACATCCGCGACGAAGCGGGGCGGATTCAGATTTACGTCAAGCGCGACGACGTGGGCGACGAGTCCTTTGACCGCTTCAACGAGACCGACCTGAGCGATTTCGTAGGCGTCACCGGCTTTCCGTTCGTCACGCGGACGGGCGAGCGGAGTTTGCACGTCAAAACGATTACGCTGCTGGCGAAGGCCCTGCGCCCCGTTCCGTTCGGCAAAACGGACGCGGACGGCAATATCTACGACAACCTTTCCAACGTCGAAGACCGCTACCGTTCCCGCTATCTCGATTTGCTGTCCAATCCGCAGGCCCGCGACGTGCTGACCAAACGCAGCAAAGTCGTTTCGGCAATGCGCCGCTTCCTCGACGCGCAGGGCTTTCTGGAAGTGGAAACGCCTGTCCTGCAACTGGTGGCGGGCGGGGCGTCGGCGCGGCCTTTCCTGACGCACCATAACGCGCTTGACCACGAGTTTAAGTTGCGAATCTCGCTGGAACTCTACTTGAAGCGGCTGATTATCGGCGGCTATGAAAAGGTCTATGAGATCGGGCGCGTCTTCCGCAACGAGGGCGTTTCCACCCGGCACAACCCGGAATTTACGCTGATGGAACTGTATCAGGCGTACACCGATCTTGATGGCATGATGGAACTGGTAGAGGCGATGTACGAGTCCATTTGCCGCGAAGTCAACGGCGTCCCGACGTTTAACTTTGGCGGCGCGACGGTGGACCTGTCCGTTCGTCCCTGGCGGCGGCTGCCGATGCTGCAAGGGATTGCGGAGAACGCCGGAATCGCCCCGGAGGAACTGACCGATTTAGAGACGGGCAAAGCGGCCTGCCGCCGCGTCGGCGTCCCGTTCGCGCTGGAGAAAGAAGAAACGCTCGGCGGACTGATCGAAAAACTGCACGAGGTCTACACCCAGCCGACCCTGACGCAGCCGACCTTTATCACCGATTTCCCGACGGAAACCTCCCCGCTGGCGAAAAAGCGGCAGGACAACCCCGCCCTGACCCGCCGCTTCGAGGTCTACATGGCGACGCAGGAACTCGGCAACGCCTTCTCCGAAATCAACGACCCGATAGATCAGCGGGAACGCTTTGAAGGGCAAGTTCAGCAGCGCGAGGGCGGCAACGACGAAGCGCACCCGATGGACGAGGACTTCCTCCGCGCTATGGAGTTCGGTATGCCGCCAACGGGAGGACTGGGAATCGGCATGGACAGATTAGCGATGACGCTGACCGGCGCGGAAAGCATCCGCGACGTGATCCTGTTCCCGCTGATGCGCCCTGAAAAATAGAGGAAATACTTTCTCCACGAATTACCACGAATTTATCACGAAGGGACACGAAATAATGCAAAGAATTCGTGTGGAATTAGTGATAAATTCGTGGTAATTCGTGGAAAGAAAAAGGAAACGCGATGGAGACGAGTGGACGGGAAAGGGTGGGGCTGATTGCGCTGGCGCTGGTTTCGGCGCTGATTGTCGTTTCGTGCGTTCAGACAAAGACGCCGCCTGCGAATGGCATCACGTTTCAGGAGGCGGGCGCGGCTTCCGCCCCGTCCGTCCCATCAAATCAAGTCTCATCTTCCGCGCCGGTTGCGGACAGTTCCGCGCCCGCCGTTTCCGGCGCGGCCTCACCGCCCGGTTCTTCGCCTGCTTCCTCCGCAACTTCTCCTGCCGCCGGTGAGATTGTCGTCCATGTCACGGGGGCGGTCAAAAAGCCCGGAGTTTATCATCTGCCGCCCGGAGCGCGGGGCGACGACGCTCTGAAAGCGGCGGGTGGCTCAACCGCTGACGCAGCGCCCGACGCGCTGAACCTTGCGGCGCATCTGGAGGACGGCAGCCAGATTCACGTTCCCACCCACAAAGAGCAGTCCGCAAACGCCGCGCCTCCCTCTCCCGACGCGTTTGTGAAAAAAGAATCGGGCAGCGCCGCAAAGGCCGAAAAAACGGCGGGCAAGTCCGCCGCGCAGCCTTCCGCATCCCACTCCGGTCATTCCAGCAGGGGCGGCAGCGGCAAACTGAAAGCGGACAGCGGCGTCACCATCAATCTCAATACGGCGGACGCGCAAACGCTGCAAAAACTGCCGGGAATTGGCCCCTCAATGGCGGAGCGTATTCTGGACTATCGCAGGTCGAACGGCGGCTTCAAAAACCCGGAGCAGCTCATGGAAGTCTCCGGCATCGGCCCCAAAAAATTTGCAAAAATGGAACCGCTGATTCGTGTAAAATAAGCAAGGGAAGCAAAATTGAGCGTGGGACAGATTGCGGGGATTTCGGTCGAGGCGGCATTAGCGCAAGTGCGGCTTGCCTTTGCAGATCGTCCCATGCCCGTACACGCGGTATACTGCTCGTGCGATGCCTGCCGTTCCGACTTTGAAACGATGCCACGAATCCTCCAAACTCCCTCGGCGGAACTCTCGGACGATGACATTGATTCCCTGTTTATGACGGCATACTGGACAGGACTTAACTGGCCTTCACTGGCTTACTACGCGCCCGAAATGCTGGCGCGTCTGCCCCATCGCTCCGTTGTTCGAGCGGTGGCAGCGGGCGACCGATCGGCAACCTCGCATAAATTTGCGCCTGTTTATCGCCGACTACCTGCTGAATTTCAGCGACGGACGTCGTTTCTTGACCGGAACGTATTACGACCGGGACACGGCGCCACTGCCGGAGAATCAAGCGGCGCTGGACGCTTTGTTATTGCCGGAATCTGCCGCGAACCTGCTGATGGACTGCGCGGCGGACATCGAAACTATTGCGCAGGACTGGGAAAAGGGGGTAGGAGCGGCGTTCGATTGGGCCGTTGCGCTGGCAAAAGCGAAGGGAAACCGGACGAAGGAATAAGCCCCCCGCCCGTGAGGACGGTTAGCCGCAGGCTCCCTAGAAGGGCCTTTTACAGGCCCGGTCAATGAAGCGGCCTTATTTCCCCGGCATCCCGCTTTGCTTGCTGTTTGGGTCGGGCGGAATCGGGACCACGTTGTCCGTGCCGCCCAGCATCGGGTCGCCCGCGCCGGTGGCGTCGTAATTGTCCTCCCGGTTTTCCGGGCGGTTCATCAGGCCGAGTTCGTCCCGCAAACGGTTCGTTTTCTGCGCGGCGATCTTCCAGTCGGCGCGGCGGGCCGCGTCCGGCGTGGCATGGTAAACCCGGACATACTCCAGAATCATATCCACGATTTTCTGCTGGGCGGGCAGCAGGGGCGCGGCGGTCGGCGCGGCGTTGCGCCGCCACGCGGGCGTATCGTCATCTTCCGGCACAGAGTAGCGCACCGCCATCTGCGTTTTCTCTCCAAACCCTAAGACGCCCCGGTCAATCACCCGCTGCGCCGCCTCCACGCCGCCGCTCCACGGGATAAGCGAAGTGTCTACATGAGAAGACCGCAGAAATTGCGCGGCGCGGTAGTGCTTCAGTCCCATCTCCAGATGCGTCAGGGCGTCGTCCGCGAGGCGGTAATTGGCGTCGTGCTTTGCGGTCGTCATAATTTCGCGGCAGATTTTAATCGCCTTTTCAAAATCGTCCGGCAGCGACGAGTCATTGAGATGTTTCCGCAGCCAGTTCAGTTTCCAGTAGACATCGGCCTTGTCCACGTAGTCGGAATCGGCCCCGCGAGGCCGGCCCAGCGAATCGGCGTGTCCGTAAGCGTAGTCTTCGCCGTGAAACGCGCCCCTGCCTCCGGGAACGACCCCGGTGAGCGCGGAGGCATTGTCCGCCTGCACGGTAATCGCGACCGGTTTGCCCGTCGTCACATCCTTGCGGGCGATCATGCTGGGGTCCATTTTCAGGCGCTGGATTTTGATGGTCTGCATTTTGTCGCCCACCGCGCTGTCCTCAAAGGGATCGCCGTTGTCCTGTTCACACCCCGTCAGCGCAACGAGCGCCAGCAGCGCGGCGGCGGACGCCGCAAATTTCCCGAACTTCGCCCCGCGTTTTTGTTTACCGCATCGTCCTTCGTTCAACGTTTTATCCTTGCTTTTCATTCGTCCGCAAAACCGGCGCGGCATCGTTCCGCGCTTTTTTCCTGAATGGTATGGATTCTGATGGATGGATTATGGCCTGAAACCGCTGTCTCCTGTACCCACTGACAGGTCAGGCGTCCGCGACGAAGCGCCGCCGCCGATCTTTATACGAATAAACAGCGCGTTTGCGTTACCAGAGCGGGTAAAAATCGGGCGGCGGGATAATTTAGGATCGTTCTTTATTGCAGATGGGGATTGGCGCGGCGTTCCGCGCCGATGGTCGTCGCCTCGCCGTGACCGGGCAGCGCCGGTGTTTCGTCCGGCAAAGTGAGCAGTCGTTCGCGAATCGAATGGAGCAGCGTTTCCAGCGAGCCACCGGGTAAATCCGTCCGCCCGATGCTGCCCGCGAACAGGCAGTCGCCTACCAGCGCCGCGCCTTCCACCAGGAACGTGACGTGACCGGGCGCGTGTCCCGGCGTGAACAGGACTTCGATTTGCGTTTCGCCCAGCGTCAGCGTTTGCCCGTCCTCCAGCCACAACGTTGGATCGGGCGAGGCATCGGCCTCAAAGCCGAAAAGTTCGCCCTGAAGCGGCAGGGATTGCAGCAATTCCAGATCGGCGCGGTGCAATGCCAGCAGCGCCGCCGTTTGCTCCACGTAGAACGCATTGCCGATAATATGATCGAAATGCCCGTGCGTGTTGAGAATATAGCGCAAATTCACGCCCATCGCCTGAATTTCAGGCCACAGCGCCGCGCTGTCGAACGAAGGATCAACCAGGGCCGCGTCGCGGGTCGCGGCGTCCACAATGAGGTAGGTGTTGTTGTCCATTGGCCCCAGATGCGGGAAAGTGTGTATCGGCATGGCGCTCCCCTTCGTTTTCCGGCTGGAGTGAATGCATCCCCGCAGCCACAGCCGGAAGACAGACTGTTCTCGTCAAGCATCAGTATACCATACCTGCGCTGCCTGTTCGCCGCGCAGGAAGGAAACCGGACAGGGGAGGGGATTGGGGAAGATTTTGCCGATAATAAGGGCGGAAACGGCAAAAATCACGCAAAACGCCGCCGTTTCAAAATAAATTTGCCGGGAATATGCAGAGTCGGCGCGGAATTTGCTAGAATGTAAGCAGGGCTGCGCGAAAGCGCGAAAACGCGCCCGCGCCGCGTTCAGGAATAACGATGCCACAGATCGAACACAATCAGGCCCCCGCACTCGTTTCGGCAAGGGAACCCGCGCCAGTCTCCGTTCTCGTCTGCACCCGCAACCGGCCCGAAGACCTGGCGAAGGCCCTGCCCGGAATCATGGCGCAGGACTACCCGAACTTTGAAGTCGTGGTAATTGACCAGAGTACCAACGACGAGAGCGAGCGGGAGGCCAGAGTAAAATTCGGCGATGATGCCCGCCTGCGCTATTTCCGCACCGCGACCGTCGGCCTGAGCATCGCCCGCAACATGGCCCTGACCGAAGCGCGGCACGAGATTTGCGCCTTCACCGACGACGATTGCGGCGTTCCGACCGACTGGCTTTGCAAAGTGGCGGCGAAATACGCGGAAAAGCCCGATACCAGCGTCCTGTTCGGCCCCGTCCATGTGCCGCAGGAGCTGCTGGAGCAGCCGGACTTATGCTTCCCCAGCCTGTATTTTTTCGAGGAGCGGGTTCTGAAATCGGGCGAGATTTTCGGCATGGGCGCAAATATGTCCATGCGGAAAAGTTTCTGGCAAAAAGTCGGCCCTTTCGACGCTATGCTCGGCCCCGGCGCCCCGCTTCCCGGTTCCGATGAGCATGACTGGCTCTACAGGGCGCATCTGGCGGGGGGCGTTGTCCGCCTCGACCCGACCAACGCGATTGAGCATTTCGCCTTCCGCACCACAAGCAAATGGATGGACTTGACCCGCACTTACGCTTACGGAGACGCGGCCTTCGCGATGAAGCACCTGCGCTGCGGCGACCTCCACGCCGTTCCCATGATTCTGCACCGCCTGGGTTATCTGGGGGCGCGGGGAATACTACGCATACTGCAACGCAACAAAGGTTGGCGTTACGAATATAACTATGTCACGGGTTATTGGCGCGGACTGTGGGGCAGCCTGCCCTACGCCATTGACCGCCCCGCCCGCCTGTTCAAACCCTCGAAATAATTTCTATCCACGAAAGGACACGAAAAGACACGAAGTTGGAGAATAGGAACCGGAAGCAGAAATTCAACCCGAAATTGAAAGTTTCGTGTCCCTTCGTGTCCTTTCGTGGATAATGGTAAGAATGATGCCGATTGAAATGACCGATAATCCGCCGAAAATCGTTGTGGGCGCGAAGGACGAACTGGGCCTCTTGCGCCTCAGCGTGGTGATTCCGACGTATAACCGCCGCGAAAGCCTGCTGCGGACGCTGGACGCGCTGGCGAAGCAGACCTATCCGATGAAGCAGTTCGAGGTCGTGATTATTTCCGATGGGGCAAGCGACGGCACGGCGGACGCGGTGAAGACGCTGACGACTCCCTACCGTCTGCGCTTCATCGAGCAGGCGAACGCTGGCCCCGCAAAGGCCCGCAACAACGGAGCGCGGAGCGCCTGCGCCCCGCTGATTGTCTACGTGGACGACGACATTGAACCGCTGCCCGATTTTCTGGCGGAACACGCGAAGGCCCACGAAAACGATCCAAAACTGGTCTTAATCGGCCCGCAATCGGAGCCGGTCGGCGAACCGATGGACAACTGGGTGCGCTGGGAGCATCGGATGCTGCAAAAGCAATACGATAATTTCAACGGCGGCGTGTGGGAGGCGGGGCCAAACAACCTGTACAGCGGAAATTTTTCCCTGCGGCGCGAACATCTGCTGGCGGTCGGCGGCTTTAATGAGCAGTTTACGCGGCAGGAGGATGTCGAACTCGGTTTCCGTCTGGCGGCGCAGGGCCTGCATTTTCTGTTCAGCATGAAGGCCAACGCTCTGCACCGCCCGACGCGCCCGTTCCAATCGTGGGTTAAGACCCCCTTTGAGTACGGCAGGCGCGACGTGCAAATGGCGCGGGACGGCGGCGAGGCGCGGGCAATGGAACTGGCGCGGCAGCACTACGGCGAGCGCAACCTCGCGACGCGGGCGGCGGCGAAACTCTGCATCGGACGCCCCGCGCTGGAATCGCTGGTCTTAGGCGCGAGCGCTGCGGTCATCAAAGCGGGCGGGCCGCGCCTCGCCATGCCCGCGTGCAGCCTGCTGTTTAACCTGCGCTATTTGCAGGGAATGTGCCAGGAACTCGGCGGACGCCGCAAACTCTGGCAAGCGATCAACAATAAATAAGTTTTTTCACCACAGAGGACATGGAGGAGGAACACAGAGAAAATACAGAAAATTATCCGCAGAAGACGCAGAAGACGCAGATAAATCCTAATAGACAAATCACTTAAACCTCGTACCTTCTCGGTAGACCGGGCCGCGCAGCGACCCGCCCGCAACGCAATACCGGGCCGCGCAACGACCCGTCTGGGAGGCTTCGCCGACCGTCCTGCGGACGGGAACGCAATTTCTCTCTACTGTGTTTCACTGATTTGTCTATAAGTAAAGAAAACGTAAGCCGAAATTATTTTTTAAGTTCTTTTTCTGCGTCTTCTGCGTTTTCTGCGGACAAAACTTCTTCTCTGTGTCCCTCTGTGGTCTTTGTGGTTCAAAATCTCCGGGCAGATAATTATGGCAGCGGGAAAATTCGCGTTTGTGATGGAGTTGCAGGCGGGGATGCGGACGCAGTACCTGAACTGGCGGGAAATCGTGGAGCGCGAAGCGGACGTGCAGGCGACATGGGTCCCGGTCAGCTACTACGAAGCGGGCGGCGTGATTGAGCGTCTGAAATTTTTGCCGGAGTCGGTGCGGGCGGTCTGGCGCAGTTATTTGCAGGTGGAGCGCGGTCTGGGCCGGGAGAAGTTCGACGCCGTGCTGTTTAACACGCATAACCCGGCGGTCACGCACCCCCGCTCGCTGAAAGAGCAGCGGGCCTTCTTGATGTTCGATGTGACCCCGTGCCAGTACGACGCGATGGCGGACTGGTACGGGCATACGGCGGACAAAAAAGGGTTCGTCGCGGATTATAAGAGCAAAAAAGTCGGCGAAACGTTCCGGGAGGCGGAGGGGCTATTCGCGTGGTCGAACTGGACGGCGCAGTCCGCGATTGAGGACTACGGGGCCGATCCGAAGCGAATCCAGATCGTGCCGCCGGGGATTGACACCGAAAAATGGACGCCGGGAACCGCGCAGGATAAGCCGAACGACGGAATCGTCCGATTATTATTTACCGGCGGCAATTTCGAGCGCAAGGGCGGCGACCTGCTGCTGAAATGGGCAAAGTCCACCGGGCGCAAAAACTGGGAACTGCATGTGGTGACGCAGGACAAAGTGGAGGCGGTTCCGGGCGTGGTCGTCCACAATAATATCGGGAGCAACGCAGCGGAGTTAATTCAACTGGCGCGGCAGTCCGATATTTTTGCCCTGCCGACCCGCGCCGACTGTTTTTCGATTGCCTCGCTGGAAGCGATGGCGGCGGGCCTGCCCGTCGTCACCTGCGATGTGGGCGGGATTTCCGATATTGTGCGCGATGGCGAAACGGGTTACCTGCTAAAGTCCGACGATTACGACGCCCTGCACGACCGCCTCGATACGCTGCTCGACTCGCCGGACTTGCGGCAAAAAATGGGCCGATGCGGGCGCGAAGTCGCCGTAGAAAATTTTGAAGCGCGAAATCTGGTGCGGCGCGGACTCAAACTGATGGGAAGATAGGCGTTCAGGCATTCGGGTATTCAGTATTCGGTATTCGGTATTCGGTATTTAGGTATTGGGTATTCGCTTGCTCACTTGAAATTTGTACAATTCACCAGTGAACAAGCGAATACCCGAATGTCCAATACCGAATACCGAATACCGAATGCCTAAACACCTAAACACCTGAACACCCGGTATTTCGGCTTGAATTTTGGCTTCGTTATGGAACAAACGCTTGGACACGTGACCCACGCGCAGAATCTGGCGCGATGGGTCGCGGAGGATGCCGACGTCTGCCCGCGCTGGATGCCGATTGAGTTCAAGAAGGACGATCTGTGGGAGAAACTGCCGGTGATTGGCGGCAACTGGTCTTTGAAGGCCAGCCTTCGCGCCCGCGAGGAAGTCAGGAAGGCCCTGCGCGAAACAGAACTGGACGCGCTTTTTTTTCACACGCAGACGACGGCGCTATTTTCTGTGCCAATCCTGAAAAAAATACCGGGAATTGTTTCGTTAGACGCCACTCCCATCAATTATGATACCGTCGGGGCCGAATATGGTCATACTGCCGGGAACAACGGAGCCTTAGAACGCCGTAAACAGGCATGGAACCGCGAAACGTTTCAGGCGGCGACGGCTCTGGTGACGTGGTGCCAGTGGGCGAAAGATTCGCTGACAGCGGACTACGGCATCGAGGCCGCGAAAGTCACGGTGATTCCTCCGGGCGTGGATATGGAAAAATGGGCGTTCGGGCGGGCGAAGGCGGACGCGACCGCCGAATCGTCTGGCCCGACGCGGCTGCTGTTTGTCGGAGCCGATTTCAAGCGCAAAGGCGGGGAGTACCTGATCGAAGCGTTCCGCAGCGGCCTGAGCGAGCATTGTGAACTGGACATCGTGACGCGGGATTTAGAAGCCGCTCAAGCCCTGTCCGGCATGAAAAATTTGCGGACGCATACCGACCTGACCGCCAATCATCCGACGCTGCGCGAACTGTACTCCCGCGCCGACCTGTTCGTTTTCCCGACGCTGGGCGACTGCCTGCCGATTGCGGTCATGGAAGCGATGGCGGCGGGCCTGCCGGTGATTGCGACGGAGGTGGGCGCCCTGCGCGAGGAAGTGGAACACGGCGTCAACGGCCTGATTGTGCCGCCCCGCGACGCCGCCGCGATTGTCGCCGCAACCAAAGTATTGACGGGAGACCCCGCAAAACGCCGCGCCATGTCCGCCGCAAGCCGGCAGATGGCGGAACAGCGGTTCGACGCGAAAACAAATTACAATGCCATTCTCGCGCTCATGAAGACCTGCGCCGCGAAACGAAGCGACCGGAAAAAGTGAAGAGAAACCCCGTGACGCCAACGGCGATAAAACAAAGACCAAAGACCCTGATGCTCGTCCCCAGCGTGGCGAAACGCGGCCTGACCGAAGCGGTGCGACTCGATAAGCACCCGCAGATGGATTATTTCGCATTGCAGCAGGAACTCGGCGCGGACATTTTAGATTATGCCTCATTAGAGACCGAAGCAAGCCCCGCGATTGTGCGGCTGGCGCGAAGGGTGGGGCGGGACGCGGCGCTGGCGGCTTTAGGCTACGCCCGCCGCCGCGATTACGACGTGATTTTCTCCAACGGCGAGAACGTCAGCATCCCGCTTGCCCTGATGCTGCGGCGCTGGGGACAGAGACCGCTTCATGTGTTTATCGGGCATCGGCTTTCGCCGCGCAAAAAGCGGCCTTTTCTAAAGGCTCTGCAACCGAAAATGGACGCGGTTTTTGTATATGCCGCCACGCAGCGGGATTTTGCTATTCGTGAGTTGGGGTTTCCCGCCGCCAAAACGCACCTGATTCCCTTCCATGCCGACGCGCAGTTTTACCGGCCTTTGCCTGCCGCTTCCGACGCGCCGCCGAACCAGATTTGCAGCGCGGGTCTGGAGTGGCGCGATTACCCCACGCTGATTGAGGCGGTCACCGGCGCGGATGTCACGGTAAAACTCGGCGCGGCAAGCCCCTGGAGTAAGCACCGAAACGAAACGGAGAAACGGGAACTGCCCCCGAACGTTTCGGCGCGGCGCTACGAGTATGACGAACTGCGGCAGCTGTACGCCGACTCAAAATTCGTGGTCGTTCCGCTTTACGAGAACGATTTCCAGGCGGGCATCACCACGATTTTAGAGGGAATGGCGATGGGCAAGGCGATCATCGCAACCCGAACCACCGGGCAGACAGACACCATTCGCGACGGCGGCAACGGCCTGTACGTCGCGCCCGGAGATACGGCGGGCTGGAAACAGGCAATCACCCGCCTGCTGAACAATCCGGAAGAGGCCGAGCGCATGGGAGCGCAGGCCCGCTGCGACATCGAAGCGAATATCTCGCTGGAACGCTGGGTCGAGCGCATCGCCTGCGTCATCTACGCTCTGCAAGCGGAACGCACAGCGGGCGTCAGGTAGTTTAGCTACTCACTCTGAGCAATCTGAGCAGGTGTTGAAAACACCCGCTTATATGGCCTTCGGCCTCGCGTCCTTCGGACGCAGCAATCAAAATCTACAGGATGTGTCCGAAGGACACGAAGCCGCAGGCTACCCAGACGGGTGTTTTCAACACCCGGAACTGCCATACAACGATTTATACTAAACCCGCCGGTGATTTCCGGCCCCGATTCGGCGGCGCTGTTTCCACAAAAGCGCCGCGCGTCGAAAGGATTGAGGTAATGCGTCTTCTTACTCCTTTACTGGTCTTGCTGCTGATTGGTTCGCTAATCGTAAACGGCATTACGGTAATGAAACTCAAAAACAAACGCCCGATTTTCAGCGTGAACGGGCAGGGCGTGACCAAAAAAGACCTGGACGATTTCCTGGAAAACAAAGAGGGGCCGGCGGTCAAGGCCGAAATGGTGCGCCGCATGATCGTAGATCAAGAGGCCAAAAAGCAGAATGTCTCTCCCACCGAAGCGGATGTCAACGATACGTTCGAAACCCAGAAGGAAGACAACTGGCAGTTTGCGTTCAACGTCAACCGCAGTCCCTGGACTTCGGACGAGACCAAAAAAGATATCAAGATGCGCATTGAGGCCACAAACCTCACGCTCAATGGGATTAAGGTAGAGGATTCCGAAATTCAGGAGGCCTACACGAAGCAGGCCCCGCTGTTCGATACGCCCGATAAAGCGATTGGCAGCCTCGCGGTTATCTCCGAGCCGGGACTGAAAGACCCGGCGCAAGACCTGGAACGGATCAAAGCGACCACGCAGCAGGTGATTACGAATCTGGGCAAGACCCCGCCCGTCTCGCCCGCCGCTATCATGTCGCAGTTTCAGAATCAGGTCTTCTTTATCGGGAATGACTATAAATACACGTTCAAGCGGTATTTTCAGTTCAAGGGCAACTATCCGAACAAGCAGCTGGTAGACCTGATTTACGCGATGAAACCGGGCGAAGTCAAACAGCTGCCGCTGACGAAAGACATCTATCAGGTCGGCGGGAGGGCATTGGTCTTCAAACTGCTGGAAGTCGTTCCAGGCAAAAAGGCCAACCTTAGCGACCCGAAGACCAAAGAGAACATCCGCAAAGCGGTTGCGTCGAAACGCGCCAAACCGTTCGAGGAAGTCCTTGCGAAAATCTGGGGCGCGACGGATTTCCAGAGCGACAACCCGGACGACAAAAAGCAGATCGAGGCCATGCTGCTGCCGAGCCAGAAAAAAGCGCAGTAGAAGCGGGTTTCGGGCCTCCGCTTTCTGACCGGGCAGCCGAAGTCCCGGTCAGGAAACGCCCGATTTCAAGGAACTATCGTAATGAATCAAGGCAAAGCGAACTGGGCGCGGTTTTTTCTGCCGTTCGCCGCAGGAATCGCGCTGATTACCGCGCTTTACTGGACCACGTTTTCGTGGTGGTGGACGGAGTGGACGGCTCCGGGCAGTTTTTACGCCCACGCGCTGTTCGTGCCGTTTTTCGTCGCGGTAATGATTGCGCGAAATCGCGAACGATTGCGCGAAGTGGCGTGGCGTCCGTCGTGGACGGGAGCGCCGCTGATCGTCGCGGCGATGGTTCTGCTAATGCTGGCGCAGCGCGGCGATGTCACCGTCGTTAAATCGCTTTCCTTTGTTCTGATGATGCTGGGAAGCGCCTTGATGCTGCTGGGCAAGGCGTGGACGCGGGTGTTGCTGTTCCCGCTGCTGTTTGTCGTGATGATGATGCCGCTGATTCCCGATCAGTTAATCAATCAGATCGCTTTCCCGATTCAGATGCTTTCGGCTAAAATCGCCACGTTTCTGCTCAATGCCGTAACCCTCCATTCTGTGCAGCAAGGCACAATGATTCAGATGGAGAGCTACAAGATGGCGGTGGAACTGCCGTGCAGCGGGTTCAAGACGCTCGTCTCGCTGCTGACGTTCTGCGCCGCCTTCGCTTATCTCGTGGAGGGCGCGGTCTGGAAACGCTGGACGCTGTTTTTGACCACGATTCCGCTCAGTCTGTTCATCAACGCCCTGCGCATTACGATGATCGGAATTTGCGGCGAGATTGTCAGTTCCAAAGCCGCCGCGACGTTCCACGATTACAGCGGGTTTATCGTGCTGATTCTGGCGTTCCTGTTCCTGTTCAATTTTGCCCGCGTTCTGCGCTGCGAGAGTTTCCTCGGCGTTCCGCTCAACGACGGGCCGGAACCGAAAGAAACGGATGATGCGGCGGGTAAGACATCCTTTGTGGTGAAAGCGCCTCCGCCTCCTCCGATGCCGCAAGTCATTCTGAACGGGGCGCAGTCGGCGATGCAGTTCCGACCGGCGGGCGATACCGTCCGGCGCATCTTCCCGTTCGCCGTCGCGATCAACGCGATATTTGTGGTGGCGCTGGCGGTGTCGGGGTGGGCGGCAAAACCGCCGACGCCGAAGCCCCCCATTGCCACCACGCAAGTCCCCCGCGTCTTTGCGGACAGCGGCGTAACGTTCACCGCGACAGAAACGCCGGACTACGACAAACTGCCCCGCATAATTCAGGAAGCGCTAAGTCCCCTGCGCGTCATCAACCGGACCTACACGGGTTCGGACGGCGCGTCTGTGCAACTGTTCACAACGGCGGGCAATGGGCGTAAAGTATTCCACGATCCGCACACCTGCTTCCTCGGCAGTTCCGCGCAGCTCAAAGATGTCAGCGTGGTGGATGTCCCGACGAAATACGGCGTGATTCGGGTGCAGGAGAGCCGCTTCACCTATATGGGCGTTCCCGGCGAATACGAAATGATGTTCTTCTACGTCGTGGAAAACAACGTCGTGCAGCGGACAGAGCAGGTGCGCAACAGCATGATCACGCAGCTGTTTCTCGGCGATTCAGGGCAGCCATCGTATTTCGTCCGCGTAACGCAGGTTGCGCCGGGAACCGATGAACCGCAGCGGCAGCAGTTGATTCATTTCATCTCCGGTCTGTGGAACGAGGTCGGCCCCATCCTTTCCGGCAAGCAGGCCGCGACGTATGAGCCGCCGCCCACGCCGCTGGAAGACCCGCACCCGCAATAAACGCGCTTTTGACGGCGCAATAAAGAGAGAGATAAATGACGCAGACCGCAATCCCGTTGGCAGCAATTCAGCCGACGATGCGAATCCGCTACGAAAGCACGATAGACGATCAAATTGCGGTCTATCATAACCAGCTCAAGACCAGTCCCGAAAACAAAAAGTCCCGGCGGATGACGCAAGTCTCCTCCGGGCTGTTCCTGTTGTCCGGTCTGGTCTTCGGGGCGGCGGCGGGCGATTGGTTTTTTGCGGTTCTGATGATCGCTTGCTCCGCGCTCATGTATTCCTCGGTCTTCTTTATGCAAAAGCGAACCGTGCCGAATCTTCTGAAAAAAATGCTAAAAGGCGAAAATTCGCGGGGCGCAATCGGGGCGCACGAACTGGAAATCCTGCCGGACGGCCTCATTGACCGCACGGAATACAAGGAAACAAAATTCGCGTGGGCCTTGTTCGACCACATCGAAACGGACGCCGAGCATACTTTTCTCCACTTCGGCAGGCTCAACGTGATCGCCATTCCGCGCCACGCAGTGACAGAAGGAAGCCTGCCCGCCTTCATCAAAACGCTCGGCGAACAGTACCGCCCGGAGGCAAAGTTGATTGCGAATGTTTCCGGCAAGGCGCAGTCCGCGCCGGAAATTCAGTAACGCAGATTGCTGCCAAAATCGGGCGCTTCCCCGCGCCCGATCTGCTCCCGCCACTCCGTCAGTTTTTCCCGTTGCCAGAACACGCCGCAAAGGTCAAGGTATTGCAGGACAGTCTCTGTTTCGCCCGCTTCCAGCAGTTCCATTGCCAGCGTCATATTGGGGCCGAACGAACCCAGCACCGGCGATGCCGCCACATCTCCCGACGCAAGCAGATGCGCTTTGGCCTCCTCGCGCTGATTAAAATGTAGAGCCAACCTTCCCAGAATCGTATTGCTATGGTGCAGCGCATCCCCCGCCTCTTTGCGCGGCAAGCGGGAACCGTAATCCCGCAACTCGTCGGCGTACTGTTTCGCTTCTTCATAATGCTGCGCGGCGAAGGCCATCTTCGCGGCGTCCTGCAAAACCCGGCCTCGGAAATTCGACTCTGGCTCCAGCGCCAGCGCCTGCCGAAAGTGTATAAGCGCTTTTTCCGCCTTTGCAGCGATTTCCGCCCCGGTTTTTCTCCCCACTGCCAGCGCGGCGATATGCCCGCGATAGTGGGGCCATTGCGGGTTGTCTGGTTCCAGACGCTGCAGCCGCGCTCCCAATTCGTCCGCGAGTTCGCGATCACTGAGCGTGAAGAAGCGGGCGGCGTGGCTCAAAATAGCGATGTTTTGCGGCTGTTTTGCGATCTGATCGAGCCAGAGGACTTTAGCGCGCGGGTAGGCGGCGGCGTCTGAAACGGTATCGAGGCCTGTATAGCCGCCCTCGGCAATCGGCGACTCCGGGCAGTTCGCAATCAGCCAGAAAATGTGCGCGTTTCGCGCCGTGTTGTCCGCGCCAACACAACTGTGCCGTGTGAGGTAATAACCCAGCAGCGAAACCCGAAGGTCCAAATTTTCTGGATGCGCGGCGGATTCCTGTTCCATTGCCTGCGCTGTTACCTCTGTCATCTCGTGGCCTTTGACCGCAATCTGATAGATTCGACTATATTCTTCTGCGACGGATTTGTCCCCATGCCATGCCATGTTATTCTCCTGTTTTCGATCTTGCAACGGAATGAAAACCGGCTACCAGTTTTCGCGGAAGCGTTCTTCCTTCCAGGGATCGCCGTGCATATGGTAGCCGCCGCGCTCCCAGAAGCCGGGGCGGTCTTGCGCCACAAACTCCAGCCCCCGCACCCATTTCGCCGATTTCCACGCATACAGGCGCGGAATCACCAGGCGCAGCGGGCCGCCGTGATCTACGTCAATCGGTTCGCCGTCGTGCAGGTCGGCGAACAGGCAGTCTTCTGCAAGAAACTTCGCCATCGGCATATTCGTTGACCAGCCGCTGTCGTAACCGTGCGCAATCACGAATTGCGCTTCGGACAGGACGCCCGCCCGCTCCGCGATCTCCCGCGTGGAAACTCCCGCCCACCGGTTTCCGAGCCGCGACCACCGCGTCACGCAGTGCATATCCGCAAAGACTTCCACGCGGGGCAGTTTCTTAAATTCCGCCAGCGTCCACTCCTGCGGCGTCTCGACCAGTCCACGCACCGTGAATCGCCAGTTCGCCATGTCAATATAGGGCGGGCCGCTTGCGTCCAGAACGGGCCATTTTTTGGTTCGCGCCTGCCGGGGCGGAATCCGCTCCTGCCGCCGCGTGTCCGGGCTGATAATCACGCCCTCCGGCATGGCGTCCGGCGTAGGCGGGGCGTCGCCCTGCAATTTCGGATCGCGTCCTATTCCAAACATTCGCGGCTTCTCCTTCTTGTTTTTGCGGCTGCGCAGTTATCGTTCTGTACGCGGCGGGCAGCGGAGAAATTCCGCCGCCCGGTAAAAACTCGCGGCGGCAGTCAAGCAGGAAATTTCCCCTGTCACGGCGAAAGGACAAGGCAAAGTATTATTTGGAAAAGGAGTCTGTTATCGTGCGTCGTAAATTTTCCTCCAAGTTTTCCGTTCGGTCTGCGAGGCCGATTACCGCCGTTTGCCTTGCTGCGCTGTTTGCTTTGCAGGGCTGCACCACCCGCAACAATTCCGGCGGTTCCTCCGCTGCCGGTTCAGGAGGCGGTGCTGTCGGGAATGTCCTGCGCTACCCGCTGTCCGCTGAACCCAGCACCCTTGACCCTGGCAAGGTGGAGGACGGCACGACGATTGACCTCTTGCAGCAGGTCTTCGAAGGCCTCGTCGCGTGGGGCGAGGACAACAAAATTCATGGCAATCTTGCGGAGAAGTGGGACGTGAGCGCGGACGGCAAGACTTACACTTTCCATCTCAAAAGCGGCGTGAAATTCCACAACGGGCGCGAACTTACGGCGGACGATTTTAAGTACAGCATGGAACGCGCCTGCAATCCCGCTCTGGCCTCCGCGACGGCAAGCGGCTACCTGAAAGACATCGTGGGCGTAAAGGACGTTCTCGCAGGCAAAGCGACCGAAATCAGCGGCATTAAAGTCGTGGATAAAGCGACGCTGACCATCACGCTGGACGCGGCAAAACCCTACTGGCTCGGCAACATGACGTATCCCTGCGCCTTCGCCGTTTGTAAAGAGGAAGTCGAAAAACATAAGGATGCAAAAGGCGTCGGACAGATTGACGAAACGCTGTTGACCTCCACGACCGGCACGGGGCCGTTCAAGTTTGAGAAAATCCTGCGCGGCGACCGGGTGACGCTGACCGCGTTCACCGATTATCACGCAGGCCGACCGAAACTGGACGGCATCGAGCGGCCTATCGTGATTGACGCGGGGCAGCGCATCAATAAGTATGTGGTGGGTGATGTAGACCTTACCGAAGTTTCTCCCGGCGACCTTGACCGCATCAACGGCGACCCGAAATTGAAAAACGATTTCAAGACCTATGCCCGCGCCGCCGTCTGGTACGTCGCTATGAATCAGGAATCGCCCGACTCGCCGTTCAAGGATGTTCGCGTCCGGCAGGCCTTCACCGAAGCGATTGACAAAAGCCAGATTATCGCGGTGGCGATGCGCGGTACGGTAGACCCCGCAAGCGGCATCATCCCCCCCGGCGTTCCCGGTCGCAACGAGCAGATTGTCCCGCTGCCCTATGATGTCGCTAAGGCGAAGGCGCTGCTGTCGGCGGCGGGCTTCCCGGACGGCAAAGGGTTTCCGCGCATCACCATCTCGTTCCGCAACGATCTGCCGGAAGTGCAGAAATCTTCTGAACTGATCGCGCAGCAGCTGAAAACAAATCTTAACATTGATATTCAGACGCGCCCGGTGCAGCCCACGCAGTTCTGGCATGAGCGCGATAATAAAACGCAGCCGCTGGCGCATCTGCGCTGGTCTGCTGACTACCTTGACCCGCAAAACTTCCTTTCTACGCTGCTGCGGGCGGGCGCGACAGAAAATAAAGTGGGATATAACAACCCGGAGTTCAACAAACTGTGCGACGCGGCGGACATCGAGCGCGACGAGGCGAAACGCTTTGCCCTGTACCAGAAAGCGGAGCAGATCGCCATCACGGACGCCCCGTTCGCCCCGCTGTATTTCAAGCGCGATTTAGAACTGGTCAGTCCGAAAGTCGGCAACCTGCACGACAGCCTGTTCGGTCACCGTCCGCACATCCTGACAACGGTCAATCGGAATTAGACCGCGTTGTCTGCGCCGAGAGTCCGGGCCGTGAACGCCCCATCGCTTACGCCGCAAATCGCAACGCGCAGAGACCAGGCCGTGAACGACCCGCCGACAACCCAGGACCGGGCCGTGAACGACCCGTTTGGGAGGCTGACGCCGACCGTCCTGCGGACGGGATGCCCAAATACCGAATACCGAATACCCAAATACCTTCTTCAAGGAGAAATGCGTTTTGATCTCGCGCCGCCTGCAATGGTTCTATTACGCTCCGGTTATCGCGTGGCTGGCGCTGATTTTCTACCTGTCCACTCCGGCGGGCGGATCGGGCAATTCGCTGGTCCTGCTTTATAAACTAATCGCCCTGCTGGAGCCGGGACACGTCCGCCACCTGCGCCCGGAAGACTGGGACCCGGCGAACTATATGGTGCGGAAACTCTCGCATATTTCGGAATACGCTGTCCTTGCGCTGCTCATGTTCCGGGCTTTGCAGTTCGGCGCGGCGCGATTGAAGCGGTTTTCGCTGGGGGCCGCGTGGCTGTTCTGCGTGCTTTACGCCTGCTCGGACGAGTGGCATCAGGCGTTCGTTCCGGGCCGCACCTCCACGCCCCGCGATGTATGCTTCGATGCGTTTGGGGCGGCGCTGGCCCTGCTTGCCACCCGGCTTCTCTTTTTGCATCGTTCGCTGGAATTGCGCCTGCGGACAGATAGCGTGCTTCCGGGACATTCCGAAGCGGCGTGAAACGCATCGTGACATAAGGGCATCGGTCTTTCGTGGTCTTATCGGAAAGTTCAAATTGACGCCTGTGGATTGGAGCAAAACGGATGCAAACGATTTGCCGTATTATATCACGGATGCGATTTCGGGGATAAAGCAGCCCGCCCACTTTGAACCGTTGACAACCAAAGACGAAGCGCAACTGCGGGATTCGGTCTGGTCTGTCGCTATTTTTCGTGATGTCTGGCCTGAACTCGTCCAGTATGATCGGACGCTAAAACTTGTTTGCTCTGATAGTCAGGCCGAGACGATACAGGGACTGGTGCGTCTGGGGCGGGTGCAAGAGGGCGGCGGTTTTCTGCAAAACAGTCTTCTGGAAGCCTCCCCGCTGAATCAATGGCAATCGAATGGACGGCGCTATCGGGGCGTTGGAACCGCGCTGATAGGCCGTCTCATTGCGCAAAGTCATCTTGAAGGCGGTCAGGGGAAGCTGCTGATTCGTCCGCGTTCTTCGGCGAAACCATTTTACGTAAAGATCGGTTTCCGCGCATCCGAAAAAATAAACGACGTTTTGCTGCTAAATGCGGCAGGCGCAATTTCTGTTTTGAATCGCGCTTTATGGTAGGAGTGACCGAAATGCCAGAAATGAAAGACCGGGGGGAGGCGGCGTATCAGGCTGCCCGCAAGCAAATCGAGGACGAATGGCGGCTAGAGGGTATGACAGACGCCGATTTGGAGCGCAGCAAGCGGGTCGCGGACAGTCTGGACACTCTGTCTGCGGCGGGATTTGACGTGAGCGTTCTGTTTGGCTCTGAGACGCTAGCAGACCGTCTGAAAAAACTAGAGGACTTTTCGCCGATGGTAGAAGCGCGATTATCAGAATTGGAATCGCGCCTGCAAACGGCTGACGGTCTGCTGGGGCGTTCCGAAGCGGCGTGACGCGCCGCCCGCCGTTAGAAAAGAATCAAATGGACGAACTACACGCCGCATTGAAGGAAAATTTTGGACACGCGGAGTTTCGCCCCTATCAGGAGGCGATTATGCGGCAAGTGCTGCGCGGCGCGGACACGCTCGGCGTCCTGCCGACGGGCGCGGGCAAATCGCTGTGCTACCAACTGCCTGCATTGCTTTTACCAAGCCCAACCCTCGTAATCTCCCCGCTGATTGCGCTGATGCAGGATCAGCTCGACGGCCTGCCGCCCGCTGTTTACCCGCAGGCGACTCTCATCAATAGCAGCGTCAGCGGCGAAGAACTCTCCCGCCGCCTTGCCGGGATTGCGGACGGGACGTACCGATTGATCTACGCCGCCCCCGAACGCCTGCGGCAGGGCGCGTTTCTGGAACTGCTGCGCGGGATCGGCCTCTCGCTGGTGGTGGTGGATGAGGCGCACTGCGTCAGCGTATGGGGCCACGATTTCCGCCCGGACTACCTGTTCATTCGCAAGGCCCTCGACACCCTTTCGGAAGGCATGGATACCCCGCCCGTCGTCATGGCGCTGACGGCGACCGCCACGCCGGAAATGCAGACCGAAATCGCCGCGCAGTTAGGCCGTGACCTCCAACCCCTGACCGCCTCTACGTTCCGCCCGAACCTGCGTCTGGAAGCCATTGCCTGCGCCAACGCCGACGAGAAAATGGAGCAACTCAAAAAAGCCTGCAAGGAGACTCCGGGCGCGGCGGTGATCTACGCCAGTTCCCGCGACCGCTGCGAAAAACTCGCCGCTTACCTTGACCGGCAGGGGATTCGCGCCGCGTTTTACCACGCGGGGCTTGACCGTGAGACCCGCAAGACCACGCAGGAAGATTTCATGCTTGGCAAAGTCCGCGCCATCGTCGCGACGGTCGCGTTTGGCATGGGCGTAGATAAAGCGAACGTGCGGCTCGTGGCGCATTTCACTCTGCCGGAATCGCTGGAATCGTACACGCAGGAGGCGGGCAGGGCGGGGCGCGACGGAAAGCCCGCCCGCTGCGTCCTACTCTACGCTCCGTCCGACAAAGCGAATTTGAGCCGCTGGCAGCAGCAAAACGATGTGAAACTGGAAAACACGCGGGACGCCTACCGCGCCGTCAAAGCGCGGCTTGGCAAGGGCGCAGGCGTCCTTTCGTCGGACGCGCTGCTCTCCGACGTATTCGGGGAAGCGGCAAGCGAGGCGGGCAACGACACCCGCCTGCGCGTGGCATTGAGTATGCTGGAGCGCGTCGGACTGCTGGCCCGCCACCCGGACGCGGGGCGCGGACTGAACTTAGAGATGCGCCCCGCGCCGCCGACCGCCCGCGCCGAACTGGATGCCCTGCTGGCGATGCGCCGTCAGCAGGGCGAGACCCGTTTGCAGGAGATGCTCGATTACTGCGAGACAGACACCTGCCGCCACGCCCTGATTGCGCGGCATTTCGGGCATGAGTTAGACCGATGCGGCGACGCCTGCGACGTGTGCCTCGGAACGGTCAGGCGGGGCTTGAAGGCCCGCGTCGTCGCTCCGACCGCAGCAGAAGTCCCGGACATCGGGCGCGTTCTGCTGGAAATTTTGCAGACGCTGCCGTTCCCATTAGGACGAACCGGTCTGGCGAAAGTGGCTGCGGGCGCGGCGGACAGCAGCGTCCAGAAAGACCGTTGCCCGCAATTCGGAAAACTGGCGGGCTTCTCCCTGAACGTTCTGCGCGGACATCTGGACGCCCTGATTGCGGACGGGCTTTGCGTATTGGAAATGCGCGGCGATTATCAATTACTGGCATTGACTACCGACGGCTTTGACGCGCTGGAATCCTCCGCTGAAATTCTGCCGAACCCGAACCGTGTGGCAAAAACGGCGCGGCGTCCCGCTTACTCCGCGTCGCATGAAATAGGAAACGGCGCGAACGAGGCCGCGCCCCTTGCTCCGACAGACGACGAGGAAGACCGCTTCGAGCAGTTGCGGGCGTGGCGGCGCATCGAGGCGGAACGCGATCAAGTCCCGCCCTACATCGTTTTTCACGACGCCGCCCTCCGCGCCATTGCGGGCGCGAACCCCGCTTCGCTGGACGCGCTGGATCGGCTTCCCGGCATCGGCCCCCGCAAAATCGAACGCTACGGCGCGGCAGTCCTCGCCCTCCTGCGCGGCGAAACCGTTCCGATAGCGGAAGAATCAGCCGAGTAAAATGCGCTCTCATTTTGGAGAACTAACCATGCCCGAAGTAGCCCTGCCGCAATCTGATACTGACGCTCTGCTTGATAAGATGAAACGCGAGGCCGATAAACAGCGGCAATACGAACGATTCAAAAGACTATGCGCTGTGCTACAAGTCAGCCTGTTTTTTGGGGGCTTCATCTATATTGCAGGATGGAATCATCATGCAGGCGGTTTAATTTCAATCGTGAATATTTTTGGCCTGCTTCCTCAAATCGTTGCAAAGCGACTGAATAGTGAGCGCAGAAAAAATACGGTGCATATGCTAACGACGATAAACGACGTTCGCATTGTTGGACCATTATGCGATGTATTAGGATTTAGGGATGCAGATATGGCGAGAATCGCGCAGGAAGCATTGATTGAAATCTTACCGCGATTAAAATCTTCCGATTCGCATCTGCTGAACCGTGAGCAACGTGACCGATTATACGGAACGCTTTCGGGAGATAACAGGCCGCTCATTTTCGCTACGCTGAAAGCGCTGGAACAAGTGGGGGACGAAAGAGCGATACCTTTTGTGGACAAACTCGCGAATGGGATGCGTATGGCGAAAACAGAAGAAAACGAGGTATGGGCAGCCGCTAATCATTGCCTGCCGTTTCTGCGGGAACGGGCTGCCGCGCAAAAGGCCAGCGCGGAACTGCTCCGCGCTTCCAGCCCGGAAACGGACAACGCCGACCTGCTCCGCGCCGCGTCCCCGCAGGCGACGCAGCCGCAGGAGTTGCTTCGGGCGTCGGTCAATGGCGGGGAATTGACCTAACCCCCCGGCCCCCTTCCCTGGCCGCTCGCTTAGGCTCGCTAGGGAAGGGGGAGTCTTAGACTAGGGGCGGTCATGTTGTATCGAAATTTGATAAGAGCGTAATCGCTCATAATTTGAATCTCCCCCCTCCCTACGATGCGCAGCGAGTGAATCAGGGAATGGGGAGCGCGTCGGCGATTGGAAGAGGGTCGGGGGGTTAGGTAATTTTTTTCATAAATAATGAACTTTGCCCTTGACAAACCGTCCCCAATCCCTGTATAGTGGATAAAGCGCGTTCGATTTCTTACCCTCTCCTTCGGCGCTCCACTGCTTCCAACGCGCAGGCCCGCGCAATCGGCGGGCGGCATCGGTTTCCTTCCAGCACAACTTTTGCACGCAGATTTCATGCTGCGCCGCTGCGTCGCGTCGCGCTCGGCTGTCAATTCCCTTCGGCGCAATCCCTGCGCCGAAACGTCCATTGATTTCAAGGAGGTTGCAATGGCGATTTTTGCCATAGGACGCAGGGCGGTTTCCCCCCTCCGCGCCCATTCCCGCGCCGCGCTACGGCATGGCGCAGGCGGACTGCCTGGGTTAATGGCCCTTCTGTCAGTCGGCCTTGCGGGGGCGCAGACCGCGCCGCCCGCCCGTCCCGATTCCCCTTCCGACGCCGACGCGGGCCTGTTTCTGGAAGAAGCCGCTTACGGCCCCACGCCCGCCGATCTTTCCCATGTCAAGGCCGTCGGACTGCGCGGCTGGCTCAATGAGCAGTACAGCCTGCCCGTCTCCGACTATTCCGGTTTGACCGTCGCAAGCCCTGGCTCTTTTTACGCGCAAAAGCGCTTCTTCGAAAACGCGATCTACAAGCCCGATCAACTGCGGCAGCGCGTGGCTTTCGCCCTCTCGCAATTCTGCGTCGTCTCTACCGTGTCCGGCTTTCAGGACAGCGAAGAATCGGACGGAATCGCGTCCTACATGGATGTTCTCAATCGCAATGCGTTCGGCAATTTCCGGCAGTTAATGTACGATCTTACCACCAATCCCGCCGTCGGCACGTTCCTTGACGCCGCCAACAACGATAAGCCAAACGTCAAAACAAGCAGCCTGCCGAACGAGAACTACGCCCGCGAACTGATGCAGCTTTACACCATCGGCATCTACCAGTTAAACCTGGACGGCTCGCTGAAACTCGACGCCAACAAGCAGCCGATCCCCACCTACGGCAACGACGAAGTAAAAGCCTTTGCGCGGGTCTTTACCGGCTATACGTTCCCCGTCAAGCCGGGGGCCGTAGCCGCCAACTACAACCCGGCCTATTTCATCGGGCCAATGGTCGCCATCGAATCGCGGCACGACACGAACCCCAAAACGCTGCTAAACGGACAGATCATTCCGGGCGGAAAAACCACCGCCGCCGATGTCAACGCGGCGCTTGATAATATCTTTAATCACCCCAACGTCGCCCCGTTCGTCAGCCGCCGCCTGATCCAGCACCTTGTCACCGGCAACCCGTCGCCCGCCTACATCCAGCGCGTCGCCACTGTCTTCAATAACAATGGCGCGGGCGTTCGCGGCGATATGAAAGCGATACTCTCCGCCATTCTGCTCGACGGCGAGGCGGTCGGCGGCGTCAAGCAAAATCCGACGTTCGGGCATCTGCGCGAACCGGCGCAGTTCGTCATCAATACGATCCGCGCCCTGAACCCCGCCGGAGACCTATTCGGAATACCCGGACTCTCCTCCAGTTTTGGACAGTCTATCTTCCGGGCGCCCTCCGTTTTCAGCTACTACACGCCCGATTTTTCGCTTTCGGCAACCGACAACAGCGGGACGGCCTACTCCTTCTATTCGCCGGAAGCGCAGTTGATTTCGACCAACAGCGCGATTGCCCGAATCAACTTCATTAATACGCTCGTCTATGGCTCGCTGCCCGGAACTCCCGGCCTAAACCCCGCGCCTGCGACGGCCCCTGTCAATACCACCGTGAACTTTAGCAATTTCGACGCCTACGCCGCCAATCCCGGCGTGCTTGCCGACAAATTAAACCGCTACCTGATGCACGGCACGATGTCGGCGGAAATGATTACTTCGGTGATAACCGCCGTGAACGCCGTCTCCGTGACCGCGCCGCATGATCGCGTCAAGGCCGCGCTGTACCTCATCTTTGCCTCCCAGCAATATCAGATTGCGGGCGGGGCCACGGTTGTTCAGAGCGTCAAGGGAATCGCAGACTACCCCGCCGTCGTGAATAAGGCGCAGCCTCTGCGCTTCGAGTTCCGCCCCGCCAACGGCGACACGTCCTTTGTCCGCATGGCGACCCCGGACAGCGCGGGAACCTTCACCCTGCCCTACATCCCGCCCGGAAAATACAGCGTGGCGGTCAAAGGCTCGGTCTTCCTGCAAAAGGTCGTAGCAGTGGACACAACCGCAGGCGATGTGACCGGTCTGGATGTGCCGCTGACACCCGGCGATGGCAACAACGACAACAGCGTGGACTCCAGCGATTTCACGCTCATTATCGGGGCGTATAACTCGGACAGCGCCGTTCCCGGCAGCGGCTACGACCCGCAGGCCGACTTTAACTGCGACGGCAAAGTGGACTCGTCCGATTTTACCCTGCTTATCGGCGCTTACGGAATGGTCGGAGATTTTTAGGAAAAAAGGGTATCGGGGTTCGGGTGTCGGGTGTCGTGCAATGCACTGCGCGTTCCAATGTTTAAAAGGTTTTCAGGGTGCGGACGTATTTCCGACACCCGACACCCGAACCCCGATACCCGCTCCGAAGGAGATTTATGATGGCTTATTCACGACGGGAATTACTGAAGATGACAGGCGGGGCGTTGGGCGCGAGCGCTCTGGTCTCCCGCTTCAGCATGATGAGCGCGTTGGCGCAGACGACCGGCCCGGACTACAAGGCGCTGGTCTGCATCTATCTGCATGGCGGCAACGACGGAATCAATACGGTTGTTCCCTACGAGCAGAACGAATATAACTACTACGCGGCGACGCGCCCGACGATTGCGCTGGCGCGTACTCCGGCGACAGCGGGCGCTTCCGCGCTGCTGCCGCTGAACGCGCCGGTCACACCGCTTTCGGGCGGGCGGGCCTTTGCGCTGCACCCCAGCATGACGCCGTTTCAGACGCTCTGGAACAATCAGAAACTTGCCATTCTCTGCAATGTCGGGACGCTGACGGAACCACTGACCCCAATTACCTACCGCAACAAAACGGCCTCGCACCCCGTTTCGCTGTTCGATCACAATTTGCAAATGAACGAGTGGCAGGGCTACGGACTGGGCGGGTGGGGGCAGGCGGTCGGTCTGGCGCTGTCCAATCTCAACACCGGGCCGCGTCTGCCGATGCTGCTCAATGTGTCTCACGGCTCGAACCTGTTCCTTGCCGGAACGCAGCCGTACATCACGCTGACCGCCGGGGCGACGCTGGGCCTCAACGGGTTCAGCTCCTCCTCGGCGTCCACAGCGCGGTACAACTCCCTGCGTCAGACGCAGAAATTGCAGACCGATTCTGCTCTCGTTCATGTCATGGGCAGCACGGTATCGGACTCGATTGACAGCGCTCAGGTCGCTTCGACGGCGCTGGGGGCGGCGAATATCAAGACGGTGTTTCCGAAGACCGACATCGGCAATCAGTTGCTGCAAATCGCGAAAATCATCTCGATCCGCAGTCAGCTGGGCCACAATGCGCGGCAGGTCTTTTATGCGGACATCGGCGGATTCGACACGCACGATAATCAGATTACCGATCAGGGCAAACTGCTCGGCGACCTGACGCAGGCCATGAGCGCGTTCTACGCCGCCACGCAGGAACTCGGCGTCTCGAACGGCGTGACGCAGTTCACTCTCAGCGAGTTCGGGCGCACGATGCAGAACGCCAAAGCGGGTTCCGATCACGCCTGGGGTTCCGTCGGCTTCATTCTGGGCGATTCGGTCAAGGGCGGCGATTTCTACGGGCAGTACCCCTCGCTAATTCTGGGCGGTGTGAACGACGCAGACACCGGCAGCGGGGCCAGAGGGCGCTTTGTCCCGACGACCTCCGTAGATCAATACGCCGGGACGCTCGGCAAATGGTTCGGCCTCAGCGATACCACGCTCGGCATGGCCCTGCCAAACCTGCCCCGCTTCTCCCCGACCGACGTGGGCTTTATGAAAGCGTAGCGGCAGTATAGTCCGCAAGATTCGCCAAAAAGCAAAAAGACCGCCCCGCTGAAAATGAAAGATCATTTTTAGCGGGGCGGTCTTTTTGAATAGCATGGTTAAATCGAAGCGGGCAGGGCGGGCAGCAATTCACCCACGCGGATTGTTTCCACCCGGTCAAGCAGCGTCAACGTGTCTCTCTCGCTCAGGGTGACGACTTCGGCGTACCCTGTTTCGGTCGGAATGCGATGACGATGCAGTTGTCGGCCCGCCACATCCAGCACAAGGGTTTCCGGGATGCCGACGCGGGCGTACAGTGGAGCCTTGACATTCAGATCGAAGTCCAGCGTCGTATCGGACACTTCCGCCACCAGCAGCAAATCCGACGGGCCGGGGTGATGTGTCGTGAAAGAAGAAGTAGTCGGCTGGCGCGTAACGGCGGCGTCTGGCTGTGGCTGCGTCGTTCTGCCGCCCTCTCCCGTAAGCGATACAGGGGCTTCCGTCTGAACGTAAAGGTGTCCGAACAGTGTGACGAGCCACTGCCGCAACAGAATCAAAACTATGCGATGGGGGGATTGATTGGCATTTTGAGATAGATAACTCCGTCGATTAGTTCGTAGCGTTCGGTCAGACGGCCTTGCGCTTCAAGGGCAACGCAATCCTCCACCGTCCACCGTTTCACCAGGGGGTATGTCTCTTTGTCCGGCCTCGTTAAAGTTTCAATCATTTTGTTAGTTCTCCGCAGATTGGCGAAACACTGTAACATAGTAGGGTTCCAGCACAGCGATAGTAGTGTAATCGTCCGAAAAAGAGGCGTAAGCCCAATCGCCTGAAAGAGCCTCAAACTCCAAATTTTGCAGAATTGCGTGTGTTTTTATGTCTGCCACCTGTAATGTAGCAGAAGCGATGTCAAGATGAATCTCAATGCCCAGCGGCTTGGATTTTGTGATCGCATAGTTGTTGTGAAGTCCGAAAATGCGATAACGCCCCGCGCCAAATCCGTTTGAAATTTCGAGATGGCTGTTTATAATGGCGTCTTCAAGCGGCCACAAATCTGCTGCCTCGTACATTTCACTTGACCATATTATTTGCCCGCTACTCGTTTCAACAACAAAATAATCCTCGTCAACGCTGCTAATAAAACAACGGTTGCCGCTCGATGACAATCCTGCGTGCCATGCGCGGTCAAATTGGTTGGAAACAGAGATAGCGCATTTTCTCGTCCATTGTTGGTGATCGATCATCGCAAGACTCGCTATTCAAAATTCAAAAGAGGGATGAGCGAAACCACTCATCCCTCATTCTTATGCCACTCCTGTCTTTTCTACGCCGGTTCGGGGCGCAGGCGGGTCTGGATGCGCGGGGCTTCCGTTTCTGCGCCGACAGGGGTTCCCGAAGTCGGGGGAATAGTCGGCGGGGGCGGGGCGATCATGCCTTTGCGGATGTCGTCCACCGTTGCGGAACCGTCCAGCAGGGACATGAACTCCTCGCGGGTCAATGTCTCTTTTTCCAGCAGGATTTCCGCAATCTCGTCCATTTTTTCGCGGTTGTCCGTCAGGATGCGTCTGGCCCGCTCGTAGGCCTGATCAATAATCGAGCGCACTTCTTCGTCAATGGCGCGGGCGATCTCTTCGCTGTAATCGCGGTCTTCCATCAGGTCGCGGCCCAGGAACGGGTTGCCGTGCCGCCGTCCGAGGCGCACCATGCCGAGGCGGTCGCTCATGCCATAGTCGCAGACCATTGCGCGGGCCACATCCGTCGCGTGGTTCAGGTCGCTGGAGGCCCCGGTCGTCACGTCGCTGAAGACCAGTTCCTCCGCCACGCGCCCGCCGAGCGAGGAAGCGATGTCATCGAGCATATCCTGCTTGGTGCTGAGGCCCTCCTCTTTCGGGAGGTACCACGTCGCGCCGCCGCTCATGCCGCGAGGAATCACGGTGATTTTGTAGACCGGGGCCGCGTTCGGAATTTTCGCCGCCACAATCGCGTGTCCGAGTTCGTGATACGCCACGACGCGCAGCTGCCGCTCCGAGTTCATGCGGGTCTTGCGCTCCGGCCCCATGAGAACGCGGTCACGCGCCTCGTCAAACTCGCTCATTGAGACCTTGCTCTTGTCACGCCGCGCCGCCAGGATCGCCGCTTCGTTCACAACGTTCGCAATGTCGGCCCCGGTGAATCCCGGCGTCAGTTTCGCCAGCACGTCCACGTTGATGTCGTCCTCAATCGGCTTGCCGCGCAGATGCACTTGAAACATCGCCTTGCGCCCAACCACGTCCGGCGCGTCCACAATCACGCGGCGGTCAAAGCGTCCGGGGCGCAGCAGCGCCGGGTCAAGCACGTCGGGGCGGTTCGTGGCGGCGATCATAATGACGCCGGAGTTCGGGTCGAAGCCGTCCATTTCCACGAGCAGTTGGTTCAGGGTCTGTTCGCGCTCATCGTGTCCGCCGCCGAGTCCCGCGCCGCGCTGTCGGCCCACCGCGTCAATTTCGTCAATAAAAATCAGCGATGGGCGGTTGCTTTTGGCGGTGTCGAACAGGTCGCGGACGCGGCTTGCGCCCACTCCGACGAACATCTCCACGAAGTCCGAGCCGGAGATGTGGAAGAACGGAACGCCCGCTTCTCCCGCAACGGCGCGGGCCAGCATCGTTTTGCCGCAGCCGGGAGGCCCCAGCAGCAGGACGCCTTTAGGAATTTTCGCGCCTAATGCCTGAAACCGCCGCGCATTTTTCAGGAACTCGACAATCTCCTGCAATTCCTGCTTCGCCTCTTCCACGCCCGCGACCTCCTCAAAGGTCACTTTCGGCACGGAGTCGGTCATGCGCTTGGCCTTGCTGCGCCCGAAACTCATGGCCTGATTGCCGCCGGATTGCGCCTGCCGAATAAAGAGCATCCACAGAATCGCAAAGAAGACCAGCGGCAGCAGAATCATCGTGATGACCGTTTGCAGGCCCTCGCTGATGACCGGGCGGCGAAATTCTGTCGGAATATTTTTGGTGTGCAGCGCGTTATACAGATCGCGGCGCGACTCCGAAGCGTCGGGCAGGACGACGTTGAACTGCTTGGCCTCGCTGCCGGGAACGGCCTTGTCGGTGTAAGTCCCGGTCAGCGTGTCCTTATCAATTTTAATCTCTTTGATGGTCGCGGGGCTTTTGTCAACGCGGGTCAGCAGCGCTTCGTAGGACACATTTTCGACGGAGCCGCCGAAGGTGTGGGCCTGCGATGTGAGTATGGCGGCAACCACTCCAATAATGAGGACGGCGATAATCCAGCGCGTCCCATTGTTTCCATTCTTCAAATTCTTCTCCTCCGGCGTCGCGGGCGCGGCGCAGGCAGTTCACCCATTCACTCTATTATATCACATTGCTACGCAAGGAACCAACGAAAAGTTAAATTCAGGTCAAAAAGGGGCTGATGCCGCGCTATTTTGGCGCGTCGGGCAGCCTGCGCCAGCGCAAGAGCCAGAGCGGGGCAGGCCAATCGGAAAACCCCCGGACGGTATGCTCGCTCGTTCGCAGGCCGACAACGGCGAAAATCGCGCCAGTCCCGTCCGTGTCGGCAAGGACAGGGAAGCGGTCGCGCTGCGCGGCAGGGATTTTTGCGTCCGTGAAAACGTCCTGTAATTTTTTCGTTCCGGTCATTCCGGTCGGCGTCATGCGGTCGCCGGGACGCCAGGAACGCGCTGTCAGCGGAAGGGAAAGATTTGCGGCGGGAAGCGCAATCAGCGTGGCGTTTCGCAGGGCTTCGCGGGCGCTATCCGCCGTTTCGTTCGTGTCAATCCACTGCTGCGCCGCCGCGCCATTCGGAAATTCGCGTAGTTCCAACCGCCAGCCCCGCGCCGCGAGTTGTTCCGCCCAATCCTCCGCGCCGGGAATCAAAGCTACCGCCCACGCCAACGGAACATTCAGCGGCGCAATTTTTTCAACGCGGAGCGCCTGCCCGCGAAGAATAATGCGAACTTCCCCCGCGTCCGAATCGGGCAATGTCTGCGCGAAGTCCGTTTGCCGCTCGGCGTAGTGGAGCGCCGCGTCAATCACCGCCAGCCCGATGTTCTGCAAATCGCCGCGAACGGCGGCAATCGCCTGCCGCAGGACGCGCCGCCGCAGGGCAATATCCAACGCGTTCAATTTTTTGCAGTCCAGCGCCAGCCCGCTTTCGTCCTGCGCGGAGAGGCAGGCCGGAAACACACTGCCCGCCAGTTTTTCCAGTAAGGAATTATCGGCGGAAACCAGTGCGGACATTCGCAGCACCGCGTCCGAAACATTTAGATTGTAGTACGAGGTCAGCAGGGGCAGCAGTTCCAGACGGAGATGGTTGCGGCGGTAGTCGGTCTTGTCATTGGAGGAGTCGCGGCGCGGGGCGAGCTGCTGCGCGGCGCAGTACGCTTCAGTCTCGTGGCGGCGAACGTCGTAGAGCGGGCGGACAATCGGCGGGGCGACGGGCGGGAACCCCTGCAGGCCCTCCGCGCCGGTTCCGCGCAGGAGGTTCAGTAAGACGGTCTCAGTGCGGTCGTCCTGCGTGTGTCCGAGCGCGATGCGGTCGGCGCTTTCCGCTGCGGCAACGCGCCGCAAAAAGGCGTGACGCGCCGTCCGCGCCGCCTCCTGCGCTGAAACGCGCTGTTTTTTTTTCCATGCCGGAACGTCAATCCGTTCGACAGCGCAGGCAATTTCCAGACGGTCGGCAAGCGTCGCAACATATTCCGCGTCGCCGTCGGCTTCCGCCCCGCGAAACCCGTGATTCAGATGCGCCGCCACAATCCGCAAATTCCACACCGAACGCAGACCGGCGAGCGCGTGGAGCAGCGCCGTCGAATCCGCCCCGCCCGACGCGCCGACGACGACGGTCTGACCGGGCGCGAACATCCCAAATCGTTCCGCTGTCCCCTGTAAAATGCGTGGCAAATAGCGCGTTCTCATGCGTTCGGGATTCGGCGCGGCGCGGCCTGTTTCCTGCTTCTCGCGCTGAACTGCGATTACGCCGCTTCTTCTACACGCATCGCAAAAACGCCCGCGAACGCGGCGCGTACCGAGTAGAATACGACCAGCCACAGGATCAGCGTCACCAGTCCCGGCGCAATCCCTTCCGGGGCCATCAGCCCGTGATAGAGCAGGATATTCACAATCACCGGGCCGAGCAGCGTGAGCGCGACCGGCACAAACCGATTTGCCAGCAGCAAAATTCCGGCGGTCAGCTGCAAAGCGAAGACCGGGACAAAATAATGGGCCGCGCCCATCGCGCCAAGAAATTGCGCGGCGTTTCCGGCGGGCGGGGGCGGCTGCGGAATAAAATGCAAAAACCCGTTCAATCCAAAAACGACAAACAGCAGGCCCAGCAGAAGGCGGGCGGCAATCGCGGCGATTTTCATGGCGTTCCTTTCCCCATTGCGGCAGACGGCGCGGTCTTCGGTATCGAAAACGAACTGCGGTGAGGACGGTCAAATTTCAGTCAAATTCACACTAAAGTTCAATCGTGGAGCGGGGCGCGGCTGCCGCCGCGTCCGGGTCGTGCGCGGGCTGAATCGTGAAGGAGTCGCGGCGTTCAGTCAGGGTGCGGCTATTCGTCGAAGCGGCGGCGACGGCGGCGTATTCCGGCGGGTCTTCCTGTTCCGCGAAATGCGCCTCCACCGTGTCGGGCGCGGGAATCAGTTTGGCGGCCTGCCGCAGCTGCGAGATTTCGGCGCGGTGGTGCTGCAATGCGAGATTGACTGCCTCCAGCTGCCGCCCCTGCGCCTCCATCTGTCCCTGCACGGCGCGGAACGCCTGCTCGGTCAGGTAACGGGTCTCGTCCACCCGCGCCATCTGCTCGATGCCCTGCTTCGCTTCCATCTCCGCCACTTTGTTCAGCATAGCAACCCGTTCGCGCTCGATTTCGTCGGCCTGCGCGTTAATCGCCTGCCACTGGGTATCGTTCTCCTCCTGCAGCTTCGCGACTTCCTGTTCGCGCAGGTCGGCCCTGTCCCGGCTGTTGACGGCGGAGACTAGCAGCAGCAGGGTATAGACCGCGCAAAAATCCACCAGCCAGAGCAGGGGATCGTGGCGCTGCCCGCGAAGCCAGGTGTGGAAATTGCCGACAAAAACGACCGAGCAGGCCAATATCAAGACCGGAGTTAAAATATAGATGAGCAGGCGGACAATCTGGCGTAGACGCATAACGGTTTCCTTTGCGCGGGACGATTTCCGAGGCCAGGGCCATTGAGTTTTCGTGCGGGCGAATCAATTCACGGCCACGCGCGCGCAAAGTCCGCCTTCGCGGACTCAATGCGGATTAGCCTACACAAAAAGGATCGGGTTTAGTGTCCGAAGGGACACTTCGCGCGCTTGGGGCAGCGGTTTCAACCGCCCGACGCTGAAAACGGAATGGCCCTGTCCGAGGCCCCCGCCGACAGGAAAATGTTTCGAAAAACCACGAGGGAGGCGGGGCGTATAAGGCCATTATCGGAAACGCCGCTTCGGGCTTGCAGCTATTTTACTCTGCAATCGGCAAAAGCGCAATATCGCCCCGCTTTTTCTTCCGCAATCGCGCTGGCGGGCCGCTTTACCCTCCGGTTTGAACCGATTCTAGGGAGGAATCTTCGGAAAGGGCGGAACCTGGGGTATACTCACACCGGCAAACAATCAGGAGAGAACCCGCACCGCTATGAGTTTAAGTAAAACAACCACTAAAAAAGAGACCGCCGCCGACGCGCCGAAAGCGCCCGCCGCAAAAACAAAAAAAACCACCGCCGCCGCTGAGGGCGTCAATGCGGACGCCGAGCTGCTTGCGTCGCTTGCAGAGGGCGTCGCGGTCGCTAAAACGGCGGTAAAGCCCGCCGCGAAAAAAGCGAAGGCCGTATCAGCCCCGACCGAAGACGCGCCGACCGTCAGCGTCTCTGACGCGCAGACGGACGCCGCCCCCGCAGCGTCCGCGCCTCTGACGACGGCGATGGCGCAAACGCCGGAAATAGAAAAGCCCGCGAAGAAAAAAGCGGCGAAAACGACCGAAGCGAAGAACGGCCTCGCGTCGGCGGAGGCCGCAGCGCCCGTGAGCGTCCCTGTCGCGGAAACGCCCGCCATCGTTGCTGCTCCCGTCGTGGAAGAAGCGGCGCAACCCGTCGCCGTTGCGGAAGCCCCGAAAGAGGCCGCTCCGAAGGCCCCGGCCAAAGAAGTGAAGCAGGAAGCGTCGGCAGAAAAAACGAAAGACGCGCCGAAAGCGGCAAAAGAGAGCGGCCCTACGCTCGTTGTGAAAGGCCCCGCGCCCGCTGCCAGCGCAGCCGCTGCGCCTGCCGCGCCTCTTGAGGCGGCAGCGCCGCAAGAGGCTGGCCTTATAGCCCCGCGAATTGCCGCCGCTGCGCCTGCCTCGCCCGTTGCGGCGGCAGCGCCTGCCGCCGCAGAGACGCCGGAAGGCCCGCCCGACGCCCCCGGATTCCGTATCCTCGGACTCAGCGAGGCCGTGATGCGGGCCGTCATTGAGGCGGGCTTTGAGGCCCCGACTCCCATTCAGGAGCAGGCGATTCCTGTGCTGCTGACCGGCAAAGACATGATCGGACAGGCGCAGACCGGAACGGGCAAGACCGCCGCCTTCGCCCTCCCGATGGCGGAGCGCCTCGATCCCGCCCTGCCCGAAACGCAGGCCATTATCCTCCTGCCGACCCGCGAACTCTGCATCCAGGTCGCGCAGGAAACGCATAACCTCAGCAAATACCGCAAACTGCGCGTTGTCCCCGTCTACGGCGGACAGCCCATTGACCGCCAGTTCCGCGCTCTGCAGCAGGGGGCGCAAATCGTCGTCGGTACGCCGGGGCGAGTCTTGGACCACCTCCGGCGCGGCACATTGAAACTAGGCAAAGTCCGCATGGTCGTCCTTGACGAAGCGGACGAGATGCTGAATATGGGCTTTCTCGAAGATGTCGAAGAGATTCTCAAAGAGGCGCCCAAAGAGCGGCAGACCGCCCTGTTCTCCGCCACGATGCCGCCGCGAGTCGCCGCCCTGTCCCGCGACTACCTGCGCGATCCGCAGCGCGTCGCGATTGAAAGCAAGCGGCGCACCGTTCTGCTCGTTGAGCAGACCTATTATGAGGTCGTCCCCTCGCAAAAAGTCGAGGCGCTGGTTCGGATTCTGGACATGGAATCTCCGGGCAGCACGATTATCTTCTGCCGGACGCGGCGCGAAGTGGACGAACTTGGCGAGGCCGTCCGTATGCGCGGCTACGAAGCGGAGACCCTGCACGGCGAAATGAATCAGGCGGCGCGAGACCGCGTGATGGCCCGCTTCCGCGCAGAGCAGGCCGACCTGCTGATTGCGACGGACGTGGCGGCGCGAGGGCTGGACATTGATCAGGTCACGCACGTCATCAACTACGACATCCCCTGGGACGTGGAGAGTTATATTCACCGCATCGGGCGCACAGGACGCGCCGGACGCAGCGGATCGGCGATTACCTTTGTCTCGCCCCGCGAACGCTATCAGCTTCGGCTCATCGAAAAAGCGATTAACGCCCCGATTAAACCGGCCCGCGTTCCGACCGCCGCCGATGTCGCCGCCCGCCGCCGCGACCAGTTCAAGGACAACATCCGCAAAAAACTCGAAGAAAACACCTACGACCAGCACCTCATCACCGTTGAAGAAATGGCGGAGGAGGCGGGCTGCGACACGTCGCAGATCGCCGCTGTCGCCCTCCAGATGCTCTGGCAGGCGCAAAAAGGCGTGACCGATTACAGCGCCGCCGAGGTCAACGTTCAGAGTGAGCGGACAGAAGCGGGAATGACGCGCCTGTTCCTGCAAATCGGACGGCAGGACGGCATCCGGCCCGGCGATATCGTCGGGGCCATCGCCAACGAAGCGGGCGTCCCCGGCAACGCCATCGGCGCGATTGACATCATGGACAAAAGCACCTTCGTCGAAGTCCCCGAAGCCCAGTCCGCGCAGGTCATAGACGCGCTGAACCGCACCAAAATTCGCGGCAAAAAAATCTATGTGGACGTGGCCCGCCCCCGCAGCGAGAGCGATAATTTCGCCGCCCAGCAAAACGACGGCGGAGATCGCGGCGGACGGGGCAATTTCAGCGGCGGGGGAGGCGGCTATCGTGGCGGCGGGGGCGGCTTTGGCGGCAGACCGGGCGGCGGCGGCGGTTTTCGCGGCGGCAAACCGGGCGGCAAACGCTACTGAAATCGGCGCGGCGTGATGACCGGACACCACGAAAAATGGCGGGGCGGAGGCAGTATGCCCCTGCCCCGCTACCTTATTCTAAAAGAGACGGCAAGAAACGGAACATTTTTTGCGATTTAATCAGAATTTAACCTCGCCTTAATACGCGCTTAACATAGGCCGACTATAATAACAATCGTGCGCTCACTCTCCGAGCGACGATCACCCTTTTCTCGCATTTGGGCGCGAATGACGCGCTCCTTCGCCGGTCACAACGTTGTGACCGGCCTTTTTTTGAGTCGGGGAGAACAGGGGAGAGGGAACAGGGGAGAGGGAACAGGGGAGAGGGACAAGAAGATTTAATCCGCAGATTTCGCAGATTTTCGCAGAGGATAAAGAGGAGGTTGATCTTTCCGTCCGCAGGACGGTTGGCCGCAGGCCGCCCAGACGGATCGTTTACGGCCCGGAACGCGCCAGACGCCGGGATAAGACGGGGCAGGGCGGTCAGGCGGCGAGGCGGAGGGCGGGCGTCTGAGAAGATTTCGGCAGAGCGCTTTCGAGACGTACCATGCGCAGGAACAACCGTACCGCCATCGGATCGAAGTGGGAGCCGGAACCCAGTTTCAGATGTTCCATGACCTTGCGCTTGGACCAGCCTTTGCGGTAGGGACGGTCGGAGCGCAGGGCGTCCCATACATCAATCACGGCAAAAATACGGGAAGATAGCGGGATTTCCTCGCCTTTTAACCCGTGCGGGTAGCCTGTTCCGTCCCATTTTTCGTGGTGGTAATGCGGAATGTCCAGCGCCGGACGGAGAAATTCTATCGGCTCCAGCATTTCGTGGGCGATTACCGGGTGGCGGCGCATCACGATCCATTCTTCCGGCGTCAACGCCCCCGGTTTGAGCAAGATGCTGTCCGGGATGCCAAGTTTCCCGATGTCGTGCAGCAAGGCCCCCCAGCGGGCGAAAAGGATTTCCTGCTCGCCCAGACCGTAGAGGGTGGCAAGCCGCACCGTCATTTCGGTCACGCGCTCGCTGTGGCCTTCGGTCTCTTTATCGCGCAGGTTCAGCAGGCGCGACCAGCTCTCGACCGTTGCCTCGTGCGCCTGCATCATCATCTGACTGAGGCGGTCTTCATTGGAGGCCGCGCCGTCGAAAGTCACCAGCGCCAGTTTTTGCGCCGCTTCCCGGACTTCCATGACGTGCGTGACACGGTTGCGCCCGCGCTCTTTGGAGGCGTACAGGGCGCGGTCGGCCTCCGCGACAAACGCGGCGGCGCTGGAGTCGGCGTCCACTCCCGTGGCGATGCCGACGCTGATAGTGATCGGGCGCTGTTCCCACAGGGCGTATTCCACCGCCGCCCGCATCCGCTCGGCAACGATCCGCGCCCCCGCCGCGTCTGTGCCGGGAAGGACGATAACGAACTCCTCGCCGCCGTAGCGGGCCACCATGTCCGTATTTCGGGCGTTTTCCTGCAAAATTCCCCCGACCCTTTTTAGCACGGCGTCTCCGGCGGGGTGTCCGAACGAATCGTTGAACGTCTTAAACTTGTCCACGTCTATCAGCATCAGCGAGAGGGGAAGCCGATAGCGCTGCGCCCGCTCGAACTCATGCGCTAATTTGTCCTGAAACGTGCGGTGGTTCTTCAGCCCGGTCAGCCCGTCGGTGGTAGCAAGGGCCTGAAGGCGAGCATTGGCCTCGGAGAGGGCTGTGTTTGCCTTGCGAAGTTCGACCTGATGCGCTTCCAGATCGAAGCGGGAGTCCTGCACCGCCTGAATCTGCTGCTGCAAAATCGCGTCGTAAAATTCCCGGTCGGTGATGTCGCGGGCAATCAGCGAGTGGCGGGCGGGCGTCTCGGCGGTCTCCGGGTGGAAAAGCAGGGTGATCTGGGCCGGGAACAGGCGTCCGCTGCGCGTCACGATTTCGGCGTCGCCCTGCCATAACCCCGCAAAAGCGGCGGTCGCCAGCCCCTCATTGAGGACGCTCGCCTGCGCCGCCGCGCTAAAAAGGCAGGTCAGACAGAGATCTTCTAAAAGGGTGTCCGGGACGATTTCCAGCATCGCGCGCCCCGCCCGATTGACGTAGGAAGCCTTTCCGTCCAGAGAAAAAACCGCAACCAGATCGGGCATCGCTTCCAGTATTGAGATCACTCGCGCCTACCCTTTCTTCGCCGCGCCCGTCAAAAAGCGCACGGTAAGACCGTCCCGCCTGTCGCCGCTGTCCAATCGGCGGGGTTAGTTCCTTGATTATCGGCCCGATTTCTCAGGACTTTACCCGGCGCAGCGGACAAATTCGGGAACCTGCGCCAACGCGCCGCGTCTTTTCTGCGTAACACCTTAAAGAAGCGGGGGAGTAAAACGAACATGGGGCAGCACACAGAAAATAACGACTCGCCAAACGAGGACATCGAAAAACTGGCGGGCCTGATTGAAGCCATCCAGATCGCCATGCTGACGACCGTCGGAACGGACGGACGCCTGTACAGCCGTCCCATGGCGACGCAGCATGATAAATTTGACGGGGCGCTGTGGTTTTTCACGCAGAAACATTCCGGCAAAATCTACGAAATCCAGAATGAGCAGCAGATCAATCTGGCATACAGTCTGCCTGAAAAAAACCGGTACGTTTCCGTCGCGGGCCGCGCCCGCCTCTCCTTCGACCACGCCAAAATGAAGGAACTCTGGAGTCCGGCGCTCAAAGCGTGGTTCCCGGATGGTCTGGAAGACCCGGAGATCGCTCTCCTGGAAGTTGCGGTCGAGACGGCGGAATACTGGGAATCGCCTTCCAGCGCGGTCGTGAAAATGGTGGGATTTGTCAAGGCGGTCGCGACCGGGCAAACGTACCAGCCGGGTGAGAACAAAACGCTCGATCTGGAAAAGACGGTCTAATACTTTTTATCTACGAAAGACACGAAGCGACACGAAAAAAGGGAAGGGAGGAAAGAAAAAATTAATTCTCATCCTGTCCATTCTGAAACATCCCGTTCATCCTGTCTGTTTCTTCTTCGCGTCTTTTCGTGTCATTCGTGGATAAATCTTCTTTGGAGGGGTTTCATGCGGGATCGGGATCGGTTATTGCTGGGAGTGGCGGCGGGCGCGGGATTGTGTCTTGTCGGTAAGGAATTGCTGGCGCGTCGGCGGGAAGTCAGCGTCGGCGGGCGCGTGGTCTTAATCACGGGCGGCTCGCGGGGGCTGGGCCTGCTGCTGGCGAAAAAGTTTGCGGGCGAGGGCGCGAAAGTCGCGATTAGCGCACGCAATGAAAGCGAACTGGCGAAAGCGAAAGAGGCCCTTTCGTACTACGCCGGAAATATCCTTGCGATTCCCGGCGACGTGACCGACCGGATTCAGGCGGGGCGCATTGTCGAAGAAACCGCGCGGCGGTTCGGGCGTGTGGATATTCTGGTCAATAACGCGGGCATTATTCAGATTGGCCCCGCGCAGACTATGACGCATCAGGACTTTCAGGACACAATGGACACGAACTTTTACGGTACGCTGAATATGATCCTCGCTGTCCTGCCCGCAATGCGCGAACGCAAAAACGGACGCATCGTAAATATCACGTCTATCGGTGGACGGGTCGCCGTACCGCATATGCTGCCCTATTCCTGCGCGAAATTCGCCGCGACCGCCCTGTCTGAGGGGCTGCGGACGGAACTGCGGCGCGACGGAATTACGGTGACGACGATCCTGCCGGGAACGATTCGGACGGGATCACACGTTCACGCGCACTTCAAAGGCGATAAAGAAGCGGAATATCGCAATTTCAGCCTGAGCGCCAGCCTGCCGCTGATCTCAATCAGCGCCGATTACGCCGCCGACCAGATTATGACCGCGACAAAACGGGGCGAGGCGGAGCGCGTCGTCGGTCTGCCCGCGCAGTCGCTTGCCACCCTGCACGGTCTGTTTCCCGGCGTGACCGATGACCTGTTTGGCCTGTTCAATCAGTACGTCCTGCCGGGGCCGGACGGCGAAGAATCCCCGATAGAGAAAGGGCTTGCCATTCAGAAGCGGTTCCGTTCGCCGCTGTGGAATACCCTGATGACGCTGGGCCGCGCCGCCGCGAAACAGTACAATGAAACGCCCGCCGCGTCCCTGCCGCTCGGTCGCAGCAAACCCGCCGAAAGCGACGCTAACGCTTGAGCGCGGGGGGTGACGCAATCTTGCGCAAAACGCGCAGCAATCCGCCGCGCCCTGAGGCGCGGCATCCTTTTGTCAGGAGGCAAAAAATGAAATCCATTTCGCTAATTTCTGGCGCTCTGCTTATTTCTGCGTGGCCCGCTGTGGCTGCGTTCGCGCAGTCTGCCGCGCCTGAAACCCATCCGCTCGCGAAGATCGAATCGGTCGCGCAGTTCTATGGCCCTATGCCGACCGGCGTCACGGTCTCGCGCAGCGGGCGCGTCTTTGTCAATTTCCCGCGCTGGGGCGATAACGTCACGGCTTCCGTCGTGGAACTGAAAAACGGTAAAGAAATCCCGTACCCGAACGCCGCGATCAACAAACTCGACGCGGAGCATCCCGGCAGCAGTTTGATCTCTGTGCAAAGCGTGGTAGTTGACCCTAAAGACCGCCTCTGGATTCTGGACACGGGCAGCATCCAATTTATGCCGCCCAAACCGGGCGCTCCCAAACTCATCGGCGTTGACCTTGCGACCAACAAAGTTTTTAAAACCATTCAATTTCCTTCGGATGTCGCTCTGCCGACCACCTACCTCAATGATATTCGTTTCAATCTTTCGCTGGGAACCGGCGGCATGGCGTTTATTACGGACTCATCGGATCAGGGGCCGAACGGCATTATCGTGGTAGACCTTGATTCGGGCAAATCCCTGCGCCGCCTCAACGACCATCCCTCCACAAAGGCCGAGCCGGGATTTTTGCCGCTGGTAGAGGGCGAACCGCTGATGCAGCGGGAGCCGGGCAAGCCGCCGAAAAGCCTGACGATGGGTTCCGACGGCATCGCCATCAGCGCGGACGGCAAGCGGCTGTTTTACTGTCCCCTGGCAAGCCGCCGCCTCTACAGCGTCAGCGTGGACGCGCTGATTGATCCTGCCCTGTCCGATTCGCAAGTCGCAGCGACGGTGGCGGATCACGGCGAGAAGGGCGCTTCCGATGGGCTGGAGACCGACGCGCAAGGGCGGCTATACGCTACCAATTACGAACATCGCGCTATTCTACGCCGCGCCCCGGACGGAATGTTTGAGACATTCGTTCAGGACTCCCACTTGATTTGGCCCGACACGCTCTCCGTTGCGGCAAACGGTTATGTGTACTTCACCAATAATCAGCTGAACAGGCAGGCGCGTTATCATAATGGAAAAGACTTGCGGCGCAAGCCCTACACGCTGTACCGCGCCCGCATTGACGCGGGGCCAGTCGCGCAAAAATAGTTGTTCCCCGCAGACCGCAAAATCGGGGAAAAGAACCGCTCTGCTTTTCCCCTGATTTTGAATTAGGGGAGGGGAGAAATCTCCGCTCGCAGTTCGCGGTACAAGGCGAGGCGATCTGCGGCCCAGTGATCGGCGCGGGCGCTGCTGCTGTGGACGACGAAGATACGGGATTCGCCTATCGTTTCCGTCTGTTCGCCCCAGTCCACGCAGAGGTTTCCGGTCGCCATCTGGTACACGTCTTTACCGTTGAAGCAGGCGAATTTTGGGGCGTAGCGCAGGATTTTCTCGCGGACGGTCTGCTGCTGACCGGGCGTGGCGGGCGGCAGCAGGTGGTTTGCCGTCGTGGAGCGGTGGCGGTGCAGGCAGGTCAGGCCAATGCCGAAATCCGGCAGCGTCGCGTCTTCCTCCGGGAAAAACTGGCGCGGCGTAAACCCCGCCTGATGCAGCAGCAGATAGAATTTGTTGGACGGCCCCGCGTACCAATGCCCCGCTTTCGCCGACCGGACGCTTGCCGCCGCCCCGACGAAAATCACGTTCAGATCGGCGCGAAGATAGTCGGTCAGATAGGGTTCCGGCGTTTCTGGTTCGGAATTTATTTTCATGTTGGCGCGTCACTCTGCCGGAAACAGCAGTTTTTCCAGCCCGATGACCAGACCGTTCCAATCCCGAACGCGGCGGACGGCGAGGACGACTCCAGGCATGAACGAACGGCGGTCAATCGAATCGTGGCGCAGGGTTAGCGTTTGCCCCATCCCGCCGAAAATCACCTCCTGATGCGCCACATATCCGGGCAGGCGGAGGCTGTGGATCGCGATGCCGTCGTAGTCCGCGCCCCGCGCTCCGGTAATTTTCTCCACCAAGTTATCCAGCGGCGGGGTGGGGCGTTCGCTCCGCGCCTCCGCGATTTTCTGCGCGGTCAGCAAGGCCGTGCCGGAGGGCGAGTCCAGTTTTTTCTCGTGGTGCATCTCGATAATTTCCACGTCCGGGAGGTATTTCGCCGCCTGCGCCGCAAACTGCATTATCAAGACCGCCCCAATCGCATAGTTTGGCGCAAAGAACGCGCCGATATGTTTCAGCCGCGCCGCTTTGTCCAGCGCGTCGAACTGCTCCGCCGAAAGCCCGGTCGTTCCAATCACCGGCGAAACGCCCAGCGCGACAGCGACCGCAAGATTGTCCATGACCTGACCGGGAATCGTAAAGTCTACCATGACGGTCGGCGCCGCCCGCGTTAGCGCCGCTTCCAGTCCGCTCTCGACCGAAACGCCGAGCGTCCCGACGCCCGCCAGTTCGCCCGCGTCCCGCCCCGTTTCGTGCCGGTCTATCGCCGCGACGACCGTCATGCCGTCCGCCTCCGCGATGGCGCGGACGACTTCGCGCCCCATGCGCCCCGCCGCCCCGCACACTGCCACGCGAATCGCAATTTCGCTCATAATTGTTCTTGCTCACTTTCCAACTTAATTTTTATCTGAATTTCTATTCTTCCGCCGCCTCGTCAAAATTTACGCGGTTGTAGATATTTTTTAGGACTAATTCGCAGCCGATGCGCTCCAATTTGGCGGTTGCTTCAAGTCCTTCGGTGACGGTCAGCCTCCATTCGCCCGTCGCCTGCCGCTCGTAGACTTCGATGCGCGGCGTGGTCTGCGCGATGAGGACATAGGTTTGCAGCGAGGCCAGCGTCTTGTAGCAGTCGAATTTGTCGCCGCGATTCGTCTTTTCGGTAAACTTCGACAGGACTTCCACGACCAGCGCCGGGTTGAACAGCGTTTGAACTCTTTGAATGACCTCTAAGTAAGGCTTATCGCAAACAACGACCGTATCCGGGTAAAAATACCGATTGCACTGCGGAACATAGACGCGCAAATCGCTCGGAACGGCAATGCAGTCCGTATCGTCCAGTTGGTTGCCAAGCCAACGATTAATGTTTGCATTGATAATTGTATGCGGAAAACTGGCGCCACTCATTTTAATCACAAGCCCGTCATGGTATTCGTGCCGCGCCTCCTGCAGACCTTCCCACAGCAGGTAGTCCTCCCGCGAAAGGCGGGGCGGCATTCCGACTCCTGATGCCTGTTCTTCGACGTATGCGACCATTGTGTTCCTCCGATTGTCACCTGCGCTAGAATTTCTATCGGGGCCGAACTTGTCCATGACTTTCCGCTTGTAGTTCTGGCGGCGCTTTTGATTGAAGGAAAAAGCGCTTCTGAGAGCGTATTATAGGCGGGATAAGGCTGTTGCAGGGGCTTTTCCGGTAAGATATATGCCAATGCTTACATTTTACCAAAGAATCGCAGAAAAGGTTTATTTCCCTCGCTTGAAATGTGGGGGCTAGTCCGTGAGAACCCCTTATCGAGGGGCGGGGAGAAGGGCAATGGAGCAGGCCAATCGCAGTACGACGCAATGGGAGCGGATGCTGCCGCAGGAGTTTCGGGCGGCGTTCGCGGCGCGTCCCGTCGTTTTTTTGCCGCTGGGGACAGTGGAATGGCACGGCGAGCATAACGCGCTCGGCCTCGACTCGCTGAAGGCGCACGCGCTGTGCGTTCAGGCGGCGGAGATATCCGGCGGCATCGTCCATCCCCCGCTGTACGGCGGCATGGGCGGTCTGGACAGGCCGGCGACGGTCGTCATGGAGGACGAACTGACCTGGGACAACGCCCTGCTGCGCCCCTGGCTGGAAAAACTGTGCCGCGAATTTCACCGCATCGGGTTTCGGGCGATCCTCATGCTGACCGGGCATTACGGGCATAATCAGCAGATCGTCGTTCGGGAAACGGCGGTTCGTATGACTACCCGCCTGCAAATCCCCGTGCTGGGCATCCCCGAATACTGGCTGGCGCACGACGCGGGCTATCACGGCGACCACGCGGGCATCGGCGAGACCTCGCTGCTGTGGCGTCTGCACCCCGATTTAGTGGCGATAGACCGAATCCGAACCGATCCCGAATATGGCGCGGACGACCGAATCGAACGCGGCTCTTCACCGGAACTCGGTAAAAAATACGCCGATCTGATTGCTGGACGGCTGGCGCATCTGGCGACCGTCATGCCGGATTGGGACGCCGCTGCCCGCGCCGCTTTCATTAAAGCGGAACGCGCCCTCATTGACGCGCAAGTACGGGGCTGGCGCGAGACCGGCAACGAATGGCAGGCGTGGAATATTATGCGCGACAAAGGGCTGTGGAATTACGGGGCCTCACTCGCGGCGCAAGACTTCGCCGCAATCGAAGCGCTTGCCGCGCAGCTGGCATAACCCTAACAGCGCAGAAAGCAAAAATCATGCCGGAAATTAACCTGGGCGCTCTTCGCCTGACACTGGATGAGCGAAATGTTTTATTTGCTATCGGAGAAACCTTCGACCCGGACACAATTTTCCGTCTGACGCCGCCTCGCTTTGAGATTGACGGCGCACAGATCGAAGATTTCATCTATACGGGGGATTGCTCACAGCGCAGCCTGCCGCGAAATGGAACAGAAACGATCCTGCGTTATCAATCACAAACTCGCGCTGACCTGACGCTTGCCGTGACTATTCGCTCATTCGCAGAATCCCCGTTCCTGCGTTTCCGCTACACGCTTACCTGCAAAACTGCTGCCCGCCTCACCAAGACCGATGGCAAAGACAATTTGCGCTACTTCTCGCTGGAAGTCTGCGATACGGTAATATCCGAGTTTCACGGGGTGAGGGAAACGCAGACGGGCCACTTTGATCCTGTGGCGCATACCTATTTCCCGGTTGAGATCAAACGCCAGATAAATGAATGTTATTCCGGTCAGAAATTTATTGGGCCAGTCCTATCAATGGAGTATGGCGCGGGCGATTTGCTCCTGGCCTATGAGCATGGCGCCGATTGTCCGAACGCTTTCCTTGAATTTACCTTGCTAAAAGCGGAGCAAATCGCGTTCGAACTTCGCGCCGTGAAAGGCAACTACTATCACGGGCAAAGCGTCAGCGAGGAGGCGCCGTTTACGTCCGTCTGGTTTCAGGTGAGTATCGGCAGCATTATTGCGGGAGCGCCCGATTACCGCCAATTCATTTTAGAGGAGATGTGCGAAAATCCTGAATCGCGGAAGCCGTACTTGTTTTACAATACGTGGAATCATCAGGAGCGGCTGAAATACTTTGAGGGCAAGCCGTACCTGTCCGATATGAATTTTGAGCGTATCAGCGCGGAGATTGATGTCGCGCACCGAATCGGATTGGACGTTTTCGTGATTGATACCGGGTGGTACAGCAAAACGGGGGATTGGGAAGTCAACCTCGAACGCTTCCCGGACGGCCTGCGCGACATCAAAGCAAAATTAGACTCCTACGGCATGAAACTCGGCCTGTGGTTCAATCCCATTGTCGCGGCGAAGACTTCCAAAGTCTATCTGGAACACCCTGAATATGTGATGTCGCGGGACGGCAAAGAGTCGTTCTGGGGGCCAATCTGGGAGACGGAAGACAGTTACGGAATGTGCCTCGTTTCCGATTATGCGGACAGTTTCATCGAAACAATGGTGCGGCTGCACCGCGAACTCGGCGTGACCTATTTCAAATGGGACGCTATCGGGCAGTATGGCTGCGACTCCCCGAATCACCAGCACGGAACCGAAGCAAATTCGCCGCAGGAGCGCTCGGACTGCTACGCCTACGAGATGGGGCGGCGCATGATTCGTATTGTGGAGGAGGTGAGCCGCCGCTGCCCCGATGTCATTGTGGACTTCGATGTGACGGAGGGCGGGCGCTTCGTTGGCCTCGGTTTTCTGTCGGTCGGCAAATACTTCCTCATCAATAACGGCCCGTACTTCCACGATTTTGACATACCGAAAACCGTAAAAATGGAGCCGGACACGATTAACGTCTTCTTTTATCCGGGGGCTGCCCGCGCCCGCGTGTGCCGCACGGGTGCGCGTTTCGACTCGATTATTCCCTCGATTTTGTTCCTGACGCACTACCTGCCCGACGGCCCGACGCTCTCGCAGGCAAACAGCCTCGCGTCGCTGATGCTCGGCGGCAACGGCGTCTGGGGCGATCTGCTCGCCCTCTCGCAGGAGGAGATTACCGCGCTTGCCGAACCCCTGCGCGAATACAAAAAAGTGGCGGACGCCGTGACGCGGGCCTATCCCCACGTGACCGGGTTCGCCGGTTCCAGCCCGGAAATCCACGAGAAACTGGACGCGGCAAGCGGTACAGGCATCGTCGCGTTCTTCACCGTCGCGCAGGGAGAGTTTGTCTACGTCACGCAGCGCCTGCCCGCTGATTTTCCCGCTAAAATCACCGGCGCGGACGCCTGGGAACGCCTGCCCGACAACCGCGTCAAACTCACCGTCCGACTGGAAAAGAACGGGGCGCGGGTCGTTTTCTTTCTGCCGTAATCAGAAAATTGAAATTTGCCAAAAATTTAGAACGACAAGAGCGTTTTGGGGAAATGCGTCAGGATTTCCGGGCCGTCGGGCGTGACCAGAACGTCGTCCTCGATGCGGACGCCGCCAAAGCCCGCGATGTAAACGCCCGGTTCCACCGTCCAGACCTGCCCCGCTTCTACGTCGTTGTCTTCGGTCGGGGAGAGGCGTCCGCTGTCATGCACTAATGCGCCGAGGCCATGCCCCAGCCCATGCCCGAAGTATTGCGCCATGTCCTTCTCGTTTAAAATTTGGCGGGCCAGCGCGTCCACCTCCTTTGTTTTCGCGCCCGGAATCAGCGCCGCAATCGCCGCCGCCTCCGCTTTCAGAACTTGATTGTAAACTTCCCGATGCCGCGCCGTCGGTTCGCCGAGGACAAACGTCCGGGTAATGTCGCTGCAATAGCCGTTTAACTTCGCGCCGAGATCGAAGGTGACAAAATCGCCGACTTCCAGCATTTTATCGGAGGGCAGGCCGTGCGGACGCGCCGACCGTTCTCCGCTGACCACTATCGGCGTGAAGGCGGGAATGGCCCCGTTCTTACGGAAGAAAATTTCCACCTCAAAGGCCAGTTCATTCTCCGTGACTCCCGGACGCAGCAGCTGCGTGACGTATTCCAGACAGGCGTCGGCGAGGCGGCAGGCGGCGCGAATTTTTTCGATCTCCGCGTTTGATTTGATGCGGCGCAGCGTCCCAATCGGGTCGCTGGTCGCGGTCAGCGCGATTTGCGGCATTTTCTCCGTCCATTTTTCCAGTTGCCCCACCGTCACGACCGACTTATCAAAACCGATTGCCGAAACGCCGATGCTTTCCAGTTGTTCGCGCAGAAAATCAGTGGAGTCGGTCGGATTGGCGAATGTCCGAACGTCCCAGCCGGTCGCCTGCTCCTGCGCCTGAATCGTATAGCGGCTGTCGGAAAGCAGCAGGGCCGCGTCCGGCGTCACAATCGCCGTCCCAAACGAGCCGCTAAACCCCGTGATCCAGAAGACGTTAGCAAGGTCGCTGACGATCAGGGCGTTTGGCGTCGCCGCTTGGAGTTCGTTCCGCAATTTTTCCAGAGGTTCCAAATTATTTTTTCCTGTCCTGTAATAATCCCGCTCTGCGAGGCGAGGCATTTTAGATTTTACCAAATATGCCACGCCGGGAACATTCCAAGTCGAGGCATATCAAATGCCTCGCTGGGGGCGTTCCGCCAAGCGTCCTCACGGACGCGGGAATCGGGTGTATTCTGGCAAATGAAACGCCTGTTCGTCAAGGGGCGTTTCCCGTTTTGATGAAAAACGAGTAGAATAGGGGCATGGAAACGGAAACAAACGAACTTGAGACCGCAAAACGTTTAATGGACGAAGCGAAAGCGCGCAAAAAGGCCGCTCGCTATGTCGAGGCCGAAGCCCTGTATTTGCAGGCCCTGCAACTCCGCGAGACCCCTTGCGGCCCGCAATCTCCCGAAACCGCGCAGACGCAGTGCGAATTGGGCGGACTTTACATCACGCTCGACCGCTACGCCGAAGCGGAAATCTTACTCCGCAAGTCACTTGCCACGCGGGAATTGACTTGCGGCCCGGAACATCCCGATACCGCCGATAGTCTGAATTATCTCGGTTCACTTTATCGCACACGTGAACAGTTCGCGACTGCCGATGCCATGCTGTTGCGGGCCATTGAGATTGCGGAAAAGATGTCAGGCCCCGAACACCCGGACACAGCAGAATATCTCAATGATTACGCCGTATCGCTTATTCAGCAGGGGGATCACGCGCTGTCCGAAACACTGGCGCTTCGCGTCTTAAAGATAAGGGAAAAAGCCTTTTACCCGGAAAATTACGAAATCGCGGAGGCATTAAACAATCTCGCCTACCTTTACCGGAGGCAGGGCCGATACAGCGAGGCAGGGCCGCTTTTCCTGCGTTCCCTTGCGATTAGGGAGAAAGTTTGCGGTGCAGATCACCCCGAAACTGCCAACGGACTACACAACCTCGCCGAGTTTCATCAAGCGCAGGGACGTTACAACGAAGCGGAGACTTTGTTTCTGCACTCGCTTTCTATTCAGGAAAAAAACAACGGGGCAGGACATCATTCAACAGCAACCCCGCTCAACAGTCTGGGCGTATTATACACGCTTCAAGGCAAACATGAGCAGGCAGAGGCTTTTCTCGAAAAGTCGCTTGCGATCTATGAAACGGTTTTAGGGCCGGAGCATACGCACGTTTCTCTTGGCCTGAACAATCTTGCCCATCTCTATAGCAAACAGGCGCGATTCGACGAGGCAGAAAGGCTTTATCTGCGGGCGCGGGCGATCCGTGAAAAAATATCGGGTGCAGATCACCCGGAAAACGCGACCTGCGTAAGCAATTTAGCGGTCTTATATGAGAAGCAAAACAAGGTTGTTCGCGCCGAACAAATGTTTCAGCAAGCCCTCGCGATATGGCAAAAAGCGTATGGGCTAGAACACCCAAGCGTCGCGCTTGCGATGAACAATTTAGGCTATTTCTCTCTTATGCAAAACCGCCATGATGAGGCTGAACCGCTTGTACATCAGGCACTCGTCCTTCAGGAAAAAGTTTTAGGACCAGAACACTCCAGCGTGGCTGCCAGCGCGTCCAATCTGGCAAGCATTTATGCGCGGCAAAAACGCTATGCTGAAGCCGAGACATTGTACAAACGCGCTCTTGCGATTCGACAAAAAACGGTTGGCCCTGACCATTCCGATACGGCCCTCAGTATAAATAATCTAGGAACTATCTACATAAAACAAAAACGCTACGATGAAGCAGAATCGCTGTTTCAGCAGGCGCTTGTCGGTATGGAGCAGGCATTGGGGCCGGAGCATCCTACGGTGATGACAGCGGTCAGCAATCTGGCAATGTTGAATAAATATCAGGGAAGATACACAAAAGCCATCCCCTTTTTCCAGCGTTCTTTTGATGTTCGGCTAAAATTCTGGGGGCCGAATCATCCCTCGACAAGAAATACGTACCGCAACTATATGAATTGCCTCCTCTCAAAAGGTGATTTGGTTGCCGCTGCCAGACTATTTTTACAACTCAACCGTACAAAGCGCACAAGTTAAAAACGCCCTACCCATCATTTTTGACGGGAGGGACGTTTTTACTTTCGGGCGCGAAAATTCATCTCGCCCCTCTCCCAAATTTGGGAGAACGGTTGGGGTGAGGGCTGTATCAGACTGGATTACGAACAGCCGAACACGGAGCCGCAGTTCAGGCATTTGTAACAGGCGCCGTTCCGCACCATCAGGCTGCCGCACTCGGTGCAGACCGGCGCGTCGGCCTGATTTTGGAACGTTTCATGCTCATGGGCCGTCAATGAACCGACCTGCGCCGCATCGTTGGAACTCTGCGTTAGCGTCAGCGTCGGCAGGTTGCCTTTGAAGGGCGGCAATCCCAGCCCCCCCGCCACTTCGTTCGTTTCCTCCGCGTGTCCATTGGAGAGGGACGGGACGTTTTCCGGTTCCCGCGCCACGAACTTCGAGCCAAGCCAGCGGAAAATATAATCCGTAATGGATTTGGCGATCCGAATGTTCGGGTTATTGGTGTAGCCTGCCGGTTCGAACCGGGCGTGAGCGAACTTGTCCACCAGCGTCTGAATCGGGACGCCGTATTGCAGGGCCAGCGAAATAGCGGTCGCAAACGAGTCCATCAGGCCGGAAATCGTAGACCCTTCCTTGCTCATCGTCAGGAAGATTTCGCCCGGAGTCCCGTCCTCGTACATCCCGACCGTGATGTAACCCTCGTGGCCCGCGATGCTGAACTTGTGCGTGATGCTGTGCCGTTCGTCGGGCAGTTTGCGGCGCAGCGGCTTCACAACTACGGCGGGGGCGGCGGACGCCGCAAGCGTTTCTGCCGGGATTGCCGCCTTTGCCTCCGTTTTCGTGTCGTCCTCAAACTTTTTGGTCTGGAGCGGCTGCGTCCGTTTGGAGCCGTCGCGATAGATCGCAATCGCTTTCAGCCCGATTTTCCACCCTTCGACATAGACCTGCTCAATCTCGCTTGCGGTCGCCTCATGCGGCATATTCACCGTTTTTGAAATTGCCCCACTGATGAACGGCTGCGCGGCAGCCATCATTTTGACGTGGCCCATGTAATGAATCGAGCGGTCGCCGTTGGCGGGCTTGAACGCGCAGTCGAACACCGAAAGATGTTCGGGCTTGAGTTCGGGAGCGCCCTCAATCGTGTCGTTCTTCTCGATGTAGGCGATAATCTCGTCCTGCTGACGCGGCGAATAGCCAAGTTTTTGCAGCGCTTCCGGCACGGTGTTATTGACAATTTTTAGGACGCCGCCGCCGACCAGACTTTTGTACTTGACAATGGCGATGTCCGGTTCGATTCCGGTGGTGTCGCAGTCCATCAGGAATCCGATGGTTCCCGTAGGCGCGAGTACAGTGGCCTGCGCGTTGCGGTAACCATGTTGTTTACCGGTAGAAATGGCGTCATCCCACGCTTTGCGGGCGGCGGCGATCATGTCATCCGGGACAAATTCCGGGTTAATGGTCTCTACCGCGTCCCGGTGCATCTGCATCACTTCCAGGAACGGCTCCCGGTTTTTGGCGTAGCCGGGGAAGGCCCACCCGTGATCGCGGGCGATTATCGCCGACTGGTGATACGCCTCGCCCGTCATCAGCGCCGTGATCGCTCCGGCGTAGGCGCGGCCCTCGTCGCTGTCGTAAGCAAGCCCACGCGCCATCAGCAGAGCGCCGAGATTGGCGTAGCCCAGCCCCAGCGGGCGATAGTCGCGGGAGTTCTCCCCGATGCGCGGCGTGGGGTAGCTGGCGTTGTCTACGATAATCTCCTGCGCGGTAAGCATAATCCGACTGGCGTGCTTGAACGCCTCGACATCAAACTCGCCGTCCGCGTGGCGGAACTTCATCAGGTTCAGCGACGCAAGGTTACACGCGCTATCGTTCAGGAACATATATTCCGAATTATGGATGAAGATGCCGGAATAGTTCGATTCGCCGGGAACGCAGGAGCCGTCTTCGGAAGTCAGAATCGCGAAGTTGTGGTGCGTGTCTACGGTTCCGTCGAACACGTCCTCGTTTCCGCAGAACTCTACCGAAACGACTTTGTGATTGTAGAGTTCGGCCTCCTCGCGCAGAGCGGCGTCGCTGTCAAAATGCCGCGCCACCGTTGCGGCGGTCGGGAAGCGGGACGCGCCCAGCGCTTCGGCCTGCGCCTTGACCTCGTTCCACGACTGCACGGTCGGGGTCATGCCGTTGTCGAGCAGCAGGCGGGCGACTTTGAGAATCGTGTTGCGGTGGCTGGTCTGCGCGGCGCGGCGTTTCGTTTCCGGGTCGCTGTTGGCGCGGACGCTGGCGCTCAGTTTCGCTTTATGATCGGCGGATAGCGAACGGCCCCTGTTTTGCGCAGCAGTCTTCTCGCCGCTCATCTGGAGTCCCATCGGGCTGTACCGGCAGGCGCTGCCGCAGAAAATCTGCTCAATGCGCGGCGTCTGGAACGCGGCGCGGCAGACCGGGCAGGAGCGCTCGAATCGCTGGCCCTGTGGTCGCCCCACCGGGCGGCCTTCCGCTTTGGCCTTCGCAAGCGCGGCCTTGATCGCGTCGCCGGACGCCGCCTGCGCTTCGTCGCTGGCCCAGCGCTGCGCGGACTTGTCGCGCATTTTTCGGCGCGTCTCCTCCGAGGCGGTGTTGCCGTAATTGGGATTGTTCGCGCCTGTCACGGCGGCGGAGATATTTTTGCGCCATGCGTCGCGCATCAGGCGGCGGGCGGGGTTATTGTCGCCGCACATCATTTCGCCGTGAAGAGCGTTATGCGCGTCGGCGGGCATTAGCAGCAGATTGTCCAGCGTGTCGTTGAGCGCGTTGAAATCGCGGTGGTGGATATGGAAGCCGTCTGGCGTTGTTCCGTTGACCGCTTCCCAGACGGCGCGGTACTGCGGCAGCCACGAGCGGCCCGCCCAGTAGTGGCGGCGGCGCGTCCGATTTTGCGCCGGGGCCAGAACTTTGGAATGGAACGGCATCAGGGAATCGCCCGCTTTGAGTTCCCGCACCATCCGGTACGAGCCGTCGCGCTGCATGATCAGGTGGTCGTCAGTGGCGCGGAAACTGCTGCCATCGTCGAGCGTGACGCGGTAGATCGGGGCGTTCTCCCGCTTTACGCCGATATTCCACATTCGCGAAACTACCGTTCGCCCGGTGGCGTGATTATGCGCGTAGACCGGAACTTCCGTTCCGACCAGATCGCGCATCGCAACGGCGTTGCGCCCGTCCGCAACCGCTACCAGCGTATCGCCGGTGACGCAACAGGGGTTCGACCCGTAAATTCGGTCCGAGTTTTTACAGGTGTGCCATTTGTTGATCGTGGTGTCGTACTGCATCCCCGGATCGCCGCAAATCCACGCGCTTTCCCCGATTTTCGCCATCAGGTCACGCGCTTTGTAGGTGGTCGCGTTCTTGCCCGTCGTGACGAATTTCGTGGAGAAATCTTCGTCGCGCTCGTAGGCCCGCATAAAGTCATCAGAGACGCGCACGGAGTGGTTCGCGTTCTGGAATAGCACGCTGTCATAGGCGCCGCCGGGGACGTTGAACGCGCCACTGTATCCGGCGTCAATCAAGGCCCACGCCTTTTTTTCCTCGCGTGATTTGCTTAAAATGAACTCCTCAATGTCCGGGTGATCCATATCGAGCATATTCATTTTTGCGGCTCGCCGGGTTTTTCCACCGCTTTTAATTGCGCCCGCGAACTGATCGAGACCGCGCAGGAAGGAGACCGGACCAGAGGCCGTGCCGCCGCCATTGAGTTTTTCGGTGGAACTGCGAATCGTGGAGAAGTTCGTTCCCGTGCCGCTGCCAAACTTGAAGAGCATCCCTTCGGTCTTCGCCAGCGACAGGATTGAAGCCATCGTATCGTCCACGCTATTAATGAAACAGTTGTGGACCAGAACGCCCTCGCTAAGGTACTGTCCGCTTTCGGTCTGAATGTCGTACACTTCCATTTCGCCGACCGGCGTAATTGCATCAATCGCGCTGTACCGAATATCGGGGCAGGACTTGCCTTTCCGTGTGAGCGACTGAAGGAGTTTTGTCGTTTTGACGTGTGATACGAATCCAATGCACTGCGCAAACTTAATGCGCTCACTAAGCAGAGCGATATCGAGAACGTGCGAGTTGTGCCGGTCGTCGCGTTTTTCCTGTTTCTCGCTGCGGCGGGCATAGATGCCATAGCGCGTCAGCAAAACTTGTAAATCACGCGCCCAACCCTCGGAAATGACACCTAGTCCCAGACGAGTCGTCGGGCCGAAGTTGCTGACGTATCCCTCCGATTGGAATACGCTGGTCAGGTAGGCAAGCGTAGCGGCCTCGGAAGCGGTGAAAATCAGCTCAGGAACGCGAATGTCTGTGCCACGCTGGGAAAGACTATATTTTTCTATGAACGGGCGCAGGTGTTCGCCATAGAGTCGCACTCGTCGCACTTGCGTTTCCGTTCCCTGCGTGATAACGTCGCAAACGTTATAATGCCGCTTCGGGAAAACAACCGCAAGATGCGCCAGCACCCAATCGTGTTCCTCGTCGCCGTTTGTTATGAACTCAGCAGTTAAGGAACGGTTTGTGCCGGATTCGTACTGCCCCACAAAACCGTCCGCCTGAAGCCATCCGGCAAGCGCCGCTTCGGAAACTGCTAGTGAATCGTTTCCGGCGTTGCGCGTGATCGCCCCGTGAGGATAAACCCGCATTTTCATACCGCAGACCAGTTCGTCCACGCGCCGCCATTCCAGATTTTTGACGCGCCGCTCGTTATGGGCGCAGACGACATGATCGCCCGTCGCCTCAATCTCATAACCATCGTTGAGCGTAATGCGAAACACTGGCTTGCGCCCGTTGTGTTTCACGGCAACGATGCGCGTCAGCGCATTGCCGTCAAAGACGCGCGTTCCGATGGCCTTGTCGCTAACAAGTTCTCCTATCGAAATCGGTCCCCTTTCAGTCAACACGCGGGCATGATAGGGCTGACAGGCAGAACACTGCGGGGCGGGCTGATCGGGCAGGCCGACGTTGAACCAGACGGGCGAATTGAAAGCCGCTTTCTGGTGCAGCAGGATATGGGTCAGTTCGTCCTGGAAGGTCTGCGCGTCGGCCTCGGTCGCGAAGTATTCCATTGCGCGGCCCCAATTCGCCATTGTGTCCGCCACCCGGCTGATCAGCTGGCGGACGCTGGACTCGCGTTCGGGCGTACCGATATGCCCGCGAAAATACTTGGAAACGACGACATTAGTGGCGAGCTGCGTCCACGATTTTGGGATTTCAACTCCCGTCTGTTCGAAGACTTTTTCGCCGCGCTCGTTGGAGATGATGGCGTCGCGCCGTTCCCATTCGACCGTGCCGTACACGTCCTCGCCCGCTGTGGTGAAGCGGCGTTCGATGGTCAGGCCGGGAGCGTTTTCGGGGCGGACAGCGCGGGCGGGAGCGCCTTCGGCGGCGCGGACTACGGCCTTGCCGTTCCCGCTTTTCGTTCCGTTTCCGTTGCTATTGCCGCCGTTGGCGCGGCCTTTGCCGCCGCCGTTTCCATTTCCGTTGGAGGGGGCGTCGCTGACGGCGACATTGGACGGGGTGGCGGAAGCGTCCTGATGAATGACCGAGTCAATATCGGTCTGGTGGGGCGTTGGGTCCTGCATTTAACTCTTGATTCCTCCTGAAACATAATGCTGGTAAAAGGCGATAATTTCGCGCGGTTTGCGAAAGCGCGAATCGGGAATATCGGAAAAGGCGAACGGTTGCCCTGCGACGCGCTCCCGCTGCAAGAACGCGCACGGGTCGGCGAGGATGGCGGCGCGGGGCGAGGCGGCAAGAAAACCGTCTTGCAACAGATCGCAAAAGGAGCGCGTGTCCATCTGAAAGTTGGGCGGAGAGGCGGTTTTATTTTCCACGTGAGAGCGCTTCCTTCCTCATTTTTTCACGCTGCGGCGGCGCAGCATATTGACAATCTCTTTGAACTGCGTCGCGTCCTCAAACTGACGGTAAACCGAGGCGTAGCGCACATAGGCGACGTGATCGAGCGCTTTCAGGCGCTCCATCACCATCTCACCGATTTCGCGGGAGGAGACCTCTTTTTCGAGGCGGTTGTAAAGCTGCCGCTCGATGTCCTGCGCCGCTTCGTCCAGCGTGGTCATTTCGATTTTGCGCCCGGTGCAGGCCAGCTGCATCCCGCGCACAATCTTTTGCCGATCAAATGTCTCGCGGCTGTTGTCGCTTTTGATCACGAATACCTGAAGGTCTTCGATCTCCTCCATCGTGGTAAAGCGCCGCCCGCACAACTCGCATTCGCGCCGTCGTTTGATTGCGGCGCCCTCCTGGAGGGTGCGGGTTTCCAGCACGCGGTCGCGGTTCTGACTTCCGCAAAAAGGACACTTCATAGCGGCAAAATTACCCGGTCGGCCTCCCGGCGCTGCGGCAGCGCGGCAAAGGGCAAAACAGAAAATAGAAAAAAGAAAGACAAACTATATCTAGCGGCGGTATGGGACTAGTTTTCACTACATAGCGCGTTTCAGGCCAAAAATAAACCTAAATGTGTGGCGTTAGATAAGGATAGCGCCCCTAGCCGTAGTTGTCAAGGGGTTAGAGCGCGAATCGGGAAAGAATCGGAAAAGAATCTGAAAAAAATTCAATTCAGGAGAAAACAGGGGAGATTCAATCCGCATATTACGCAGATTTTCGCAGAGGAAGCGGAAAGAAAATTTTAGACAGGATGGATGGGATTTTCAGGATGGACAGGATTAGATTTTGAAAATCTCGTTCATCCTGTCTATTTTTTCTCTGGCTGTTCTAAGGCGCAGGCGGTGGGGTCGGCGGTGCGGAAGGCGTCTGCCTGCTGATGGGCTTTCGGAGGGAGGTGGGAAAGCATTTCGGAGACGGTGACGAAGCGGAACCCCTTCGCTTTCAGTTGGCGCAATACGTCAGGCAGGGCGTCTGCGGTGGGGGCATAGTCGTGCAGCAGGATAATGCTGCCATTGCCGGAGCGCCGGACGCTGCGAAAAACGACTTCGGAGGACGATTCGGTCAAATCGGAATCGCCCGTCAGCGTCGTGTAGCCGACGACGATGTAGCCCAGCCGTTTTGTTTCCGCAAGGGTGGCGTCGTCGTAGCGCATTCCGGGCGGGCGCATCAATGTCAGATGCTGTCCGGTAATTTCATAATAAATGGCGTCCGTGTCGTTGATTTCGCGGTGGCGGGCGTCGGGCGCGAGGGCGGGCAGGCGGTTGTGATGGGTGGAATGATTTGCGATCTCATGCCCTTCTGCCAGCGTCCTCAAAACTAAGTTTGGGCGCTCCGTCATCCGCCGCCCTACATCAAAGAACGTGGCCTTTGCGCCGAACTGTTTCAGCGTGTCCAAGATTCGGGCGCGGCTTTGCGGGTGCGGGCCGTCATCGAAGGTCAGGGCGATTTCGGGCAGGGCGTGGTTGCCGCGCATCAAAAAAGCGTGGTCGGCGTCGTAAATGTCCTCGCCGCGAACGCGCCGCCACCAGAACAGCGGATTTACCGTGTCCGTCCAGCCAATCGTCCGATGCTGATCGTACCAGAAAGCCCACGCAGGCAGGGCGACGAGCAGCGCCGCCAGCGCAAACCGAGCGCGGGGCGAACGCATCCGCCCCCGAATGAAACGCATTGAAAAGGCCATATCTCATTATGCGCTATGGAAAACCGCGCTGTCAACCCGGCGCTGCGCAACGCAAAAAACTGATCGCCCACCAATAAAGCGTAAGATAGACGTTTTTCTGAATAAAAAATAGCAAAAACTTTAAGGAGTGCCTAGTTTATTGCGGGTAGAAATTCGATCAGGTGCTTTTTGTGTTTGGGAAACTTTCGGTTGTGCAACTGACGCGCATTCCACGTCAAAGCAAACAGCCACACCGCTTGCTCTAACGCTTCCATCTTGCGCGAAAAACAACGGTTGCGCCGCGAAAGACGCGCCAAATAATGCCGCAGTTCCGCATTGAGCGCTTCCACGCTGTAAGTCTGCGTCTTCCCCGGAGCCACCTCATGCGCGTTCGGACACGGATACATCAGACTGGCATACCCTCCGTAACCGTCGCTGTAATGCTTCAATGCTTTGGGGCCGCCGTCTAAGACCGCCTGCAAAGCGTCCCAATCAGCGGCCTGACTAACCCGAAAGGCCAGCAGGCAGCGCGTGGCCCGATCTACTTTGGTGATGAGATAGAAACGTTTTTTTTTGCGCCCGCGAACGTGTAGAGTTCATCAAGTTCTACAATTTCCACCGTCTTTGGCTGCGGCGGGGTTTGTCCCTGGGCCTGCAAAGTCTGCACGTACTGCGCCACCCACGTCGCCACGCTTTGCGGCGCGACTCCCAGCAGACGGGCGATCCGTCGGAAGTTGCCGTCTTCGAGATACATCCTGATCGCCTGCATCCGGGTTTCGGCGGGATGCCCCCAGACTTTGGGCTGGGGGGTGTAGTGGGCCTTACAGTTTTGGCATTGGTAGCGTTGACTGCCGCAGGAGGTTTTGCCGTCTTTGGTTTGGCGGTGAACGCTGCCGCAGTCGGGGCAGGTCAGCGGTGGGATTGTTTCTTTTTCCATACGCTAAGTATACCCGCAATAAACTAAACACTCCCAAACTTTATAAAGTATTGACAGGTTAGAAGTTTGTGTACTATACTGTTTTATTGAAGGAAGTCGCAGTCCATCCTTCGCCGAAGCGCGGCATTACGCCGTGTCTTCTCGCTTCGCGCTACGCGTCCCTCGAAAGGAAAACACTTTGACTCCCAACCGATTTGGCCCTGTTCTTTTTACCCTGACCGGCCTCGCAATCCAGAACGTCTGCGCCGCGTCCGTCATCAACTTCGACGATGTGCCGTTCCCCGGCGGCAATCCCCTCGCTGTGTCCTCTTTATCACCGGGCTATCAGGGCCTTGACTGGAGCGGCGGACATGGCGCGACCAGTTGGAACGTTTCGCCCAACGACGCAACGGGCTGGTATGGCGGAACGAAACAGCCGTATTCCCATTCTGGCAACAATTTCGCCTGGAGCAACAGCGGGACAAATCTGGAAATAACGGCGCATGGCGGAGGAAACTTCGACCTGACAGGTTTCTGGATTCGGACCTGGCCCTCCGTTAATCCTAATGTGACCGCGCATGGGTATCTGAACGGCAGTGAACTGTTCACGCAAACCTTCTCGGCATCGGACACCTACGCGCAGATTACGACCAACTTTGCGGCGATTGACCGCTTCACACTGACCGTGCCGTCCCCCGTAAATTTGCTGATTGACGACATCACCGTCAAAAATATAACTTCCAGCACACCTGCGCCCGGATCGCTAATGACCCTCATGCTGGGGGCCGTACCGGGCGCGTATGCGTTGCTGCGCCGCCGCCGTCAGAAAGCGGCGTAACCGCCTCTGATTTGTCTATAAGTTGCGAAGGCGGGGTTTGGGGAGGTGAATAGTCATCCTGTCTTTGTATTTTTCGGGTATCTTCGCGTCATTTCATGGAAAGAATTTTCTTCCAGAGCGCGGGATTAACTTCGGGGAAGGCGCGGTCGCGGTCTTCCGCTTCACCCGACGCGTTCCAGTCGTCGGGGGGGATGGTCTCTCCGGCGGCGGCGCGGCGGACAAGCGCGGCGATGGCCTTGAATTTTCCAAAATGGTAATGGATGCGCTGTTCGGCGTAATCCCGGCTGCTGAACGTGCTGATGCAGAACTGCCAGTCAGAGGATTCCAGTAAGAGCAGTTCCCGCGCCGCCTGTTTCAGCAGCGGTTCAACGGTTTTGTTTTCTGCGAATTGGTCTGCTAAGGCCGTCATTTCGCGCTCCGCCTCATAGATTTTTTCCCACGACCACGCCGTCCATTCATTCAGCCATATCCAGTGGTAGCCGCCCTCGCCCCACGAGCCTTCGGGCAGCGAAACGACTTCGGCGGGCGGATTTTCATGCAGGTAATCGCGGCAGGTCTGCGTGGCGATGTCGGGCTGCTCCGCCAGTTTTTTCAGAACGAGATAGAGAAATTCCGGCCCCTCAAACCACCAGTGACCATAGAGTTCCGTATCGTAAAGCGCGGTGATAAATCCGGGCGCGTTGTGTTTGTCGCGGTGGTCGGTCAGGGTTGCGCGGATCAGGTTGACATAATGCTCTGCGTGATGCTCAAGCCGCCGCGCCGCCTGATAAGGCTCGTAAAGCTGCTTGCCGCCCAGGTCGTCTTTAGGGTAGGACACGCGCCAGTAGCGCAGATTGCCCGGATAATGTTTTTTGTGAAATTCCAGATAATACTCGTCGCCGGGATAGCCCTCGTCGGCGCTCCAGACCTGCATCCCGGTCTTGTGATCGCGGCTGAAAATCGCGACGGGCGCGAGCGGTTTGCCGCTGGAATTAACGAGGTAGGGCGCATAGGGCGTATGCTCCGATTTTTCCGGCACATACGTTTTACTAAACTGTTTCCACAGCGATTGCAGCCCCTGAAACCGCTCCGCATAGACCCCAATCGCCTGCCCGCCTTTGAGCAGGTGCGCGTCCACGAAGAAGTATTCGATCCCGTTCTCCGCTAAAAATTCCTCGACGCCCTTACGCATCACAGGCTGCGGCGTCTTGAACTTTTCAATCGGGGCGTTCCAGGCGTAGCGCGGGCGATAAGCGCATTCCGGCAGCCAGAACCCGGACGGTTTTCGCCCGTAGTGTTTGACGTAAGTTTCGACGCCCGTCTGCACCTGCGCCGCCACGCTCTCATCGGTTCCCAGCAGCGGAAGGTAGCCGTGCGTCGCGGCGCTGGTGATAATTTCGATATGCCCCGCGTCCTGCAATTTGCGGAACGCCCCGATGATATCGCCGCCGTAAGTGTCCTGAAACGAGGCCAGAATCCGCGAATAGAACTGTTCCCAGTAATGCGCCACGCCGAACCTATGCAGGCTTCCCTCCTGCATAAATTCCTGTTGATTTGTTTTCGCGGCCTGAATTTTTTGGTCTAGAAAATCTAAAAATTCGTCCCGGAACGTCGGGTCGGCAAGCTGATCGGTGAGGATGGGCGTAATCCCCAGCGTGATCTGCGGCGAAATGCCCTCGTCAATCAGCCGATGGCACACATCCAGCAGCGGCACGTAGGTCTCCGCCGCGACCTCGGACAGCCAGTCCATGCCGTGCGGCGAGCGTCCGTGCGCGAGGACATAGGGGATATGAGAATGGAGAACGAAGGCGTAGCCGCCGATGCAGTCGGGTTTCAAGTCAAAATTCCTCGGTGTTCAGGTGTTCGGGTGTTCGGTGTTCAGGTATTCAAGCATTGTCTTGTGGCTGAAAGTTTATACAAACTGCCAGCCAGTGAATAAACACCTGAACACCGAACACCTGAACACCCTCCTAAAACGAAACGCCCGACGCTTCTTACGAAGGGTCGGGCGTCAGTTGAGCGCGTTAAAGGGCATTACGCTGCCGAAGCGCAGCATTTGCGCACCATCTGGGCGCGACCGGCGGTCGTCAGCACGCGGACGACTTCCGGCTTTTTGCCGCAGAAGCGGCAAATGGACTGCGCGGCCTTCGCAGCGGCGCGGGCGGTAACGTCGGTCTTAGATTTTCCAGCATTCTTTGCCATTGGGGAGGCCTCCTGTTTTAATTAATCATGGAAACTTGCGCGGCGTTCTTTTACCGTCATTTACTGCTTCATCACTCGCGTAGGTTATTATACCACAAAATACGGGGCGCTGAAGGGAAATTGCGGCAGGTTTCAGGCGTTGCCGGAGCGTCGCTGCCGCACCTGTGTTTGCGGGGTGTATCCGACGCGGGCCTGTCCGCTGACCGGAGTGTTCTGCGGGGGCAACGCGGCCTTCTTGTCCGCCTGCTCCTGCTTGATTTCTTCTTTGCCTTCCGGCGAATTGCGCTTGATCGTTCGCGCAAGTTTACGTCCCAGACTAGCCATTGCGTTCTTCTCCTTAACCTACCGGGCCGTGAACGACCCGTCTGGGAGGCGCCGCCGACCGTCCTGCGGACGGAGGGAATCAAATCCTGCATCGCCCGTCCGTAAGGACGGTTGGCGGAACGCTCCACACACGGGCCTTTTACAGGCCCGACGCGCATAAATATTTAATCCTATTATACCACGTTCTATTTTGGATTTTGGACTTTGGATTTGAGATTTCGTCTGAATCGTGAATTTTGTCTGCGTTTGACGCAGGAGGAGAGCGGCAAAACGCCGAAATACGCGGCATGGACTACTTTTTAGGAATAGACGCAGGCGGCACGAAGACCGCCGCCGTGATTGCGGACGCGGCGGGAACCGAACGGGGACGCGGGGCGGGCGGGCCGTGCAGTCTGGCAACGGGCGAGTATACGCAGTGGACTCGCTCCGTCCGGGAGTCGGCGCGGTCTGCCTGCCTTGCGGCGGGACTGCCGGAAGACACGCGGTTTCGAGCGGTCTGCGCGGGTGTGGCAGGCTACTCGCTGAAAGAGCGGCGCGAGGAGTTCGCCACGATTTTGGCCGAAGAAATTTCCGCCGACCGCTACGACCTTTGCCCGGACTATGAGATAGCGTACTGGGGCGCGTCAGGCGGGGAACCGGGCGTCGTAGTAGTTGCAGGTACGGGCAGCGTCGCGTTCGGGCGGAACGAACAGGGGGAAACGCGCAAAGTCGGCGGGCTGGGTTATCTGTTCGGTGATGCAGGCAGTGGTTTTGCGCTGGGGAAGACAGCGCTGGGGCAGGCGATAAAATCGCTTAATCAAGATAGAAAGTTCCCGCTGGCTGACGCGGTTCTCTCGCGGATAGGCGCCGAAACTATCGAAGACATTTTAGCGTGGACATATCAGGACTTCACGCCTGCAAAAGTGGCGGCATTGGCCCCGATTGTCGGTGAACTTGCAGACGCAGGAGATGAGACCGCTCGCCTCATCATTCACACTGTCGCACAAATCCATAGCGCTAATGCCTCGCAGCTTATGCGCAAACTCGCGTTACCGCCTAATACGCCTGTTTACCGCCTCGGAGGACTATGGCAAATTAGCAAGCATCTGCGTTCGTTGCCCTTTCCGCCCCCCTTGTCGTCCGAACAAGAAAGTGAGATGACGCCAAGAGTGCGCCTGTGTCTTGCAGAACCGCAGCATGACGCCGCAATGGGCGCGGCCCTTTTCGCCCGCCAAAAAGCAAAAGGAGAGTGACGCTGTTCTGCATCACTCTCCTATAGTTTGAGCGAGGTCTGTAAGCCGGGTTCTGTATTTGTGTGACCATCTATCTACGAGGCCGGTTGCCCGACCCCTCTCGCGGCCATTCCCGGAGGGTCCGCGGGCCGCATCAACCCCTCCTGTTTTGCCTTGCTTCCGATGGGGCTTGCCAGGCCGCTATGTTACCATAGCGCCGGTGCGCTCTTACCGCGCCATTTCACCTTCGCCGGGGAACGGGTGTCGGGTGTCGGGTGTCGGGTGTCGAAAAAATTTCACGTTCGCGCTCTGCAATTTCAGTAAAGACAGAACCGTCAGGCAACTTACGCCCGTATTCCCGACACCCGACACCCGATACCCGACACCCATTCTCGGCTGTGTATTTTCTGTTGCGCTTTCCGTCAAGTTGCCCTGCCCGGACGTTATCCGGCATCGCGCCCTGTGAAGCCCGGACTTTCCTCTCCGGCGGCAAGCCGCCGCAGCGATCACCCGACCTGCTCACCCGTGATTGTACACTGCGCGGGGGCTATCCGTCAAATGAAACGCGGAATTAACCTTTCATTTGGCGCAAAAACCGTCGTAGCTGTCGCCGGTGAACGGGATTGAGGGGCAGAACAGGCGGTCAAGAGTCGGCGTATGGCAATTATAGGTGGTCGGGTTTTTGGAATCGTTGCGCGACCATTTGGCGTGTCCATCGAAGAACGACATCACAAAGCCGCCGCTGTGAACGCTGGACGGGCAGTTGTTATTCAAATTGAAATTGCCATCGTCGAGCGTGGAGGTCTCGTTGACGAAGACCGCGAACTCGGCGGGGCGCTGCACGGCGGCGTCGGGGATATAGCCCGCCGGGAAGTTCATCGAGTAGCTTAGTTTGGTCAAGGCCCCCCTCGGATCGGACGGGCAGATGTAAACCTGCTCATTTTTCACGTAGGGGTACAGTCCGCCGCGCTTAACGCCCGTTCCCGCCCACGCGAAATAGATGCCTGACGAGAAATTTCCCAACTGATTGAAGATGGAGTAGCAGGGAACCCACTGGGAATTGATGTCCACAAGCCCCGCGCTGGCCTGCCAGGGCGGAGAATCTGCGCTGGTGTAGGTCTGCGTTCCGGTCGGGTTGCAATGGCCCACTTCTCCTGGCCCCGGATTGCGCTGATCGTAGTCCTGCCGGTAGATGGACAGCCCCACGCCCAACTGCCGGATATTGCTCAGGCAGGAGGTCTGCCGCGCTTTCTCCCGCGCCTGCGCAAAAACGGGAAACAGAATCGCGGCGAGAATTGCGATAATCGCGATCACGACGAGCATCTCAATCAGGGTAAATCCGCGTCGTTTCATGAGTTTCACTTTCGAAGATTAGGGGTAACTATTCACCCCCCCAACCCCTCCTTGCGAAGGAGGAGGTCGGGGGGTGGTGGATAGTTACGAGTAGAGTTAAAATGGGATTTTCCCCGACCCTCACTCCGCGTAAAGAAAGCAGCGAGAGAGCGGGGAAAAAGCGTTGGTTTATTGATCTTCCGTTTTGCAAAGGACATCATACCCGATCATATTGCTGCCGACAACTGGGATGTAGGGACAGTAGATGTTAGAATGGAAAGCCGAGATACAGGCCCCGTTGAAGACTTGAGTCTTGTCCTTTAATTGGGCGGCGGTGTAGTCATGCGTGGACTTGCTCCATTTAACATGACCGTCAAAATAGCCGAAGACCGCTCCGTGATTGTGCGAGAGCGAAGGACAGTCGCCGGTAGGCCAGTAGAACCCATCATTAAGCGTCCATTGCTCATCTATCAGGAGGGCGAAGCGCGAAGGACGGGTCACAAGCGCTTCCGGGATGAATGCGGCAATACCGTTCATGGAGTAGCTCATCAGTTTTTCCGGGCGTTTGTCGGACGGGCAGAGATAAACCTGCGCATTTTTGACGTAGGGGTAGATCGCTCCCATTTGCGGGCCTTTTCCGTTCTTCCAATCCAGCGCGACCGGGCCGTCCAGATCGTAGTAGTTGTTTTGAAAGACCGTGTAACAGGAACTGTACTGCGCCCCATTCGTCTGGGGAAACCCGGACATCCAGGGCGGAAAGTTGGCGACATTATAGGTGGTTGACCCGCCAAAGATTGAACAGGTTCCTTGCTGCCCGTGTCCGGGCGAACGTCCGTCGTAATCGGTGCGGTACATCGCCATACCGAGGGTCAGTTGTTTGAGGTTGCTGGAGCAGGCCGCCTGCCGCGCTTTCTCCCGCGCCTGCGCAAAAACGGGAAACAGAATCGCGGCGAGAATTGCGATAATCGCGATCACGACGAGCAGCTCAATCAGGGTAAATCCGCGTCGTTTCATGATGGGGTCTCCGACTCGCTTCTGACGCGAAGCGGGCGTGAAATGAAAGAAAGGATAAGGCCTTGCCCGCAGCGTTTCGCTGCAGGCAAGGCCAGAAGCAGGTCGCAGAAACAGGGGCCTACGGCGTGGCGCAGGCGAACCGGTCGCCGCCGTAGATGTAACCGCTGCCCGAAGCGCCTGTGCCGAGGTAGGGACAGAAAAATTTGTCCAGCGCCGAGGGCGGGGCAATATTAGCCGACTCGTTTGAGCAAATGAAACCCCCGTTCGGCTGAATACCAAAAGTAACGGTGGAATTGCCGGCCTTCTCGCCGTAATTGGAGCGAGTCCATTTTGAATGACCATCAAAAAAGGACAGAATGAATCCATGCGAGTGCGCATCGGACGGGCAGTCCGGGCCATACCAAAAGAATCCGTCGTTGAGGCTGCGCTGCTCGTCCACAAAAATCGCGAATTGCGCCGGACTTTGCACAATCGGCTCTTTGATATATCCCGCAGGCGCGTTCATGGAATAGCTAAGTTTTTTTGACTGGAGTTTTTCAGAGGGGCAAAGAAAGACCTGCTTGTTTTTGACGTAGGGAAACAGCGCACCTGCTTCCGGGCCGAATTTGTCCCAGTTTGTTCCGGCGACGACGCCTTTGGAGTCAATCTGATAGCATGGAACCCAGTCTGCCCCCAGGGCCTTCGAGTTAGTCACCTCACCCATCCAGGGCCCCCATTGCGCCGGGTCCCACGCTGCCGAACCCGACGCGGGTGGACAGTGACCCCCGTCGCCGGGGCCGGGGTCGCGCCCATCATAATCTTGCCTGTACATGGTGACGGAGAGTCCAAGCTGCTTATTGTTGCTGAGGCAGGCGGTCTGACGAGCCTTTTCGCGGGCCTGCGCGAAGACGGGAAAGAGAATGGCGGCGAGAATTGCGATGATGGCGATGACCACCAGCAACTCGATCAAGGTGAAACCTCGACGTTTCATAAAATTCTGCTCCTTAAAGAGGGCGGTGCGGCGCGGCAAAAGCGAAGGATGTCTTTCGCGGTAATTGCGAAGATCAAGAAAAGATTCTGCGCCCGCTTCCGCCAGATGAATGAGTTCATTATACACCGAATACGCGCCATTGTATCGAAAAATTTCAAAAAAAACGGTTGATCGCGTAACTTTTTTGCGTGTAGTCCGTCTAACTCCGTTGCTTTGGGGCAAAGACTGTGTAAGAACGCGCACTTTTTCTGCGAACAAAAGCGCAAAGCGCAGAGTTCGCGACCGATGCCCGAATTTGCGTCACGATTGACGGACGACCAGGTGTTGAAAACACCCGTCTCGGTAGCCTTCGGCTTCGTGTCCTTCGGACACATCACGCAGGTTTCGATTGTTGCGTCCGAAGGACGCGAGGCGCTTGCGCCACACAGACGGGTGTTTTCAACACCCGCCCCCCCTGTCTTTTATGCCGCATGAAATGGTACGGGTAACTTTTTTGCAGGAAATTGCGTCTGGAACAGGGGAGCGGAAAAACGTGGAGCGAAGACGCGGAAACCGCCAAAACATTCAGGGAGACATTCATTATGCGACATTTTAAAACGGGCGTCGGGGCAATCGCGGGGACGCTGGCGATTCTGGGCGGGGCAGCGAGTCTGGCGTTTTCGCCGAAAACCGTGTCCGGGGTAGAGAAGGGCGAAACGCTGTCCGCGTTCCAGCCCCACCATGTCACCGGCGCGGACAAAAATTCGGACACCTGCCCGGTCTGTTCGTACCCGAAGAACCCCGCCGTGCAGGTCTGGGTTAATGGCGACGACGAACAGAACGTCCGCGCCGTCGTCCGCAATCTGGAGCGGGAGACGGTCGCGAACAAAGCGAAGAAATTCAAGGCGTTCGTTGTTTTCATTAACCCGCGCCACGAATCGGCGGCGGTAATGAACGCGAAACTGGCGAAACTCGGCGCGGAAGAAAAAATCAAGAACGTGGCGCTGGCCTACCTGTCTGGCCCCGCCGATCCCGCCATCGCGGACTACAAAATCAATACGGATGCGACGGTGCGAAACACGGTCTTCGTCTACCGCGCCCGCAAAGTCGCCGCGAAATTCGTGAACTTCACCGCAGACGCCTCCGACCTCAAAACGCTGGATGCGGCAATCGCGCAAGTCGCAAAGTAGGGTGTCGGGTATCGGGTGTCGGAGAGTTCCGTCCGCAGGACGGTTGGCGGAACGCCTCCCAGACGGGTCGTTTACGGCCCGATCTTTTCGACACCCGAACACCCGAACTTTCCTTACGCCGCCATCGGCAGCCGATGCGCCTCTTCCGCCAGTTCGCGGTCTTTGGCGGCGCGGGCGGCGGCGAGTTCCGTCAGGGAGGCGGACTGACCGGCCTCAACAGGGTATTGCGCTGTCCCCAGCGCGATTTCCAGCGGAGCGATCCCTCTGTCCCAGCCTTTTTCCGACAGGAAATTCTCAATCGCTTCCCGGACGCGCTCCGCCACGACCAGACAGTTGCGGCCTGTGTGCGGCAGGATCAGAACGAACCGCTCCGCGTCGCAGCGCGTCACGATGTCCGACTTGCGCACCGTCTCCCGTATCGCCGCCGCAATCCCCGTGACCGCCTCGTCGCCTTTCAGAGTGCCATTTGTCCGTGTGAAGTAGTCGAGTCCACGCAAATCCACCATCAGCAGCGAAAGATCGGCCTGAATCCGGCTGGCGCGGCTAATCTCCTCGTCCAATCGCGCCTCAAAATAGCGGCGGTTGTAGCAGCGGGTCAGCGGGTCAACCACGACATCGCGCTCCATCACCGCCTGTTGCTGCGTCAGCCGTTTCTGCATCTGCGCCACTTTGCGCTGCGCCTCTTTCAGTTCGTCGGTGACTAAAATCTTCCTGAGTTTTTTTGTGGATGAGCGCAGGATATGCGAAACATAGTTGCAGGAAATTCCCATGTTTTTTGCAATCTCCGTCTGGTTCAAGTCCTTAAAATAGAACTCGCTGAGGACGGTTTGCTCCAAATCTTTGAGTTTCTCCATCGCCGCCTCAAGGACGATTCGCTCCTCCACCGGCAGTTGAAACGAGACAGAAACGTCCAGGCCGCTGCGCCGCTCCACGTCCACCGCGCCGCTGTCATCGTCCTTTTCGCCGCCGCCGTCGAGGGAGGAGACTTTGAAGACTTCGCGGGTCATCAGGATTTCCGCGACGGCCTCCTCGGTCATATCCATCATTTTGGCGATGGCCTCCGCCGTCGGAGGATGTCCTAAATCCTGCGTCAGGGAATCGATCACGCGGGTCATGCGCTGATTGAGTTCCTGAAGCCACGCCGGTTCTTTAATGATTTTGCCCCGGTCGCGCAGGCAGTGCTTGATCTGCCCGATGACAAAATGGGTGGCGTAAGTCGAAAACTTGACTTTTTTGGTCGGGTCGTAAAGTTCAATGGCGGTAATCAGGCCGATATAGCCCTCCTGCGCCAAATCCTCCACCGGTTCCGCCGAACCGGAAAACCGGCGGGCGATGCTCTCCACTAAATTCGTGAACTGCAATACGATCTCGTCGCGCTGCGCCGGTTTTTGGAACTGGCGGTAGTCGAGCAGCATCTGCAAAATGTCCGCGTCCGGGCGTCGGGCGGGAGACGAGACGGCGGAAGGCGCGATTTTATAATTCCCTCTAATCATTTTCCCCTGGAGCGCGCGGCGGTCGTTCCCATCGTACGCGGACGCGACGCTTCGGGTCGCCAGCGGACTTTTGCGCGGCCTCTGTTTTTGCAGAGGTCGCCTCCGTCGCGGCCCGTAGGGATTATTGCCAGAAGCGGGCGCGGGGGTTAGGGCAGGGGATAAGCCCCTTCTCAGATCAAACCCTTCGCGGATAAAAGGGATTGACAGACCGTTCAGACTATGTTATGATTAGGAAAAGTACGGGGAGCGTTTCGAAGGGAGCGAGAGTCAGGGCGGAAAACGACCTGTTCAGGTAGTTGCGCGGCGTTCCGCCAATCGTCGCAGGGGTGAGCAGTCTGTGACCGCCGGATTATTTTGTGTCAATGCGTGATATTTCGTGGTAATCGTGGATAAAAAATCGCCACTCGCGCGTTAATCCCCCTGCCACGTTCTTTTTATTTTTTCATGGAGCGTTTTATGCAACTGGCAAACAAAGTCGCGCTGATTACCGGCGCGGGCGCGGGAATCGGGCAGGCGACGGCGGAACTTTTCGCGGCGCAGGGCGCCGCCGTCGTTGTGGCGGACAGGGACGCGGCGACGGGGCAGGCGGTCGCGGAAAAAATTAACGCCAATGGCGGGCGAGTGGTCTTCGTTCAGGCCGATGTCGCGCAGTCCGCTTCCGTGCAGGCCATGTTTCAGGCGGCGCTCGGCGCGTTCGGCAAACTAAATATTCTCTTTAATAACGCCGGGATCGTGGTGCAGGGAACAGTCGAGCAGACGGACGAAGCGCAGTTTGACGCGCAGATCGCCACGACTCTGACCAGCGTTTTTCTCGGCTGCAAATACGGGATTCCCCTGCTGCGGGCGCAGGGGGGCGGCGTGATTATCAACATGGCCTCGGTTGCGGGCATGATGGGTATCGTAGACCGCGCCGCCTATTCCGCCGCAAAGGGCGGCGTCATCGGGCTGACGCGGGCCATTGCTCTTGACCATGCGAAAGAGGGAATCCGCTGCGTCTATCTCGCGCCCGCGACCATCGAAACGCCCTCGCTGCGGCAGCGCATCGAAACTTCGCCCGACCCCGTGGCGGCGCGGCGAGCATTCGAAGCGCGGCAACCCGTCGGCAGGCTGGGAACGCCGGAAGATGTGGCCTGCGCCGCCCTGTACCTCGCCTCGGACGCCGCGTCCTTCGTCACCGGCTCCGGCCTGACGGTGGACGGCGGCATGGCGGTTTGAGGAGAGAGTATTCGGGTGTTCAGGTATTGTCTGCTTCACTGTGAGTTTTGTACAAACTTCCAGTGAGCGAACGAATACCTGAACACCCGAACACCCGAACACCTGAACACCTGAACCCCTGATTGGAGACGGAAATCCATGTCCGATTCGCAGTCCGAAAATTCTGCGCCCTCCTGTCCCGCGTTGGACAACGCCGCCCCGTCCGTTCACGCGCTTTTCGCGCCGACCGGTCTGGCGAGCGCGGTCGGGCTGCCCATGCTTGCCTGGAACGCGGACGGCATCTGTCAGGAATGGAACCGCCCCGCCGCCGAACTTTTTGGCTACTCCGCCGCCGAAATGATCGGCAATTCTGTGATGACGCTTGTCCCGCCGGAACTTGCCGACCGCATCCGGCAGATTATCCACCAGCTTTTTCGCGACGGCCAGCCCGTTTTTAGCGCGAACCTGAACCGAACGCAGGACGGGCGGCTGCTCTGGTGCGAATGGCGCAATTCTCCCCTGCGCGACGAAGCGGGCCGCGTCGTTTCAGGCGTCAGCATTGTCCGCGATCTGACTCGGCAGCGCCGCATCGAGCAGGAGCGCGAACACCTTCAGAATATCGCCGCCGCCGCCAACGCCCCCGCCGATTTAGAAGAAATCCTGCTGCTCGTCCGGCAGGGTTTCCTCTCCTTTGGCGGCTTTGACCGAGTGGGAATCTGGCTGATTGAGGGTGAGACGATACGTGGAACGTGGGGGACGGACGAACTGGGCCACCTCACCGACGAACGCGCCTGCCGGCACGCGCTGCGGACGTATTCACTTCCCGAATTTCGCGAACTGCACGGTGGACAAATCTACTTTATTAAAAAATCGGATATTTATGTCACGGCGCATCAGGAGTGCGTCGTAGTTGATCCGCCGATTGATCTAGCGGGCGTGGGCCTGCGCGTTCGCGGCGAAATGATAGGCATCATCTATTTTGATAACCTGATGACCCGCCGCCCGATTACAATCAAAGACATTGAGGAGATTATTCCGTTTGCGGATCAGGCGGGTGTCGCGATTGCCAATGCCCGCCTGTTGATTGAGCGCGAACGCATGATCGAGCGCCGCCGTCACCTGCTGGAGACCGCCACCACGATCAACGCCGACCTGAGTCTGGACGAAATCCTGCTGGTGGTGCGCGACGCGGTAGTCGAGATTGGCGATTTTGACCGGGCGGGCATCTATACAATGGACAGCGAAACGGTCTACGGGGCATGGGGGACGGACGAACAGGGGAATCTGAAAGCGGAACACGATATTACCGTCCCCCGCGCAGAATGGGCTGCTTATCTCGCGCAGTTTGAATCCACGCCGCTGCAATATCAACTGGTGAATCGCGACAATCCCGGCCCTTTCACTTCAGAAACGACGCCCAAAGCGCTAATCGCATTGCGGGCGGGCGGCGAGTTAGTCGGATTGCTCTTTGTGGACAATCTTCTCTCCGGGCGGGAGATGCGGGAGGAGGACGTAGCGCTGCTGCTGGGCTTGACCGAGCAGGCGGCGGCTTCTATACGAAATATCCGCCTGATTGCCGAACTGCGGCAGACGCAGGACGCTCTGATCCGCTCCGAAAAACTCCGCGCCGTCGGGGAACTGGCGAGCGGCGTGGCGCACAACGTCAATAACGTGCTGGCGGCGGTGCTGGGCTACGCCGAACTGATTCAGGACACGAAGGACGTTTCCGCCGAGGTCTGCGAGTTTGCCCGGACGATTGAACGCGCCGCGATGGACGGGGCGGAGATTGTGCGGCGCATCCAGAGTTTTGCGCGGCGGGAGACCGAAACCCGGCAGTACATTTTCGACCTGTGTCAGGTGGCCCGCGAAGCGATTGACCTGACCCGCCCCGCATGGCGCAACCAGGCGGAAAGTCGCGGGGTGAAAATTGAAGTAATTCCGGTCATCGGGCAGGAATTGCCTGCGCTGGGCGTGGCGTCCGAAATCCGCGAAGTCCTCGTCAACCTGATTCGCAACGCGGTGGACGCCATGCCGGAAGGGGGCCTGATTACGGTGCGTTGCGGCATGGAGAACAGCATGGCGCTGGTTTCTATCTCCGATACGGGGATGGGGATGAGCGCGGAAACGCGGCAACGGGTTTTCGAGCCGTTCTTCACCACGAAGGGCGTGGGGCTTGGCACGGGGCTGGGGCTTTCGGTGGCGTGGGGCATTTTAGACCGGCATCGGGGCCGCATTGAGGTGGACAGCGAACCGGGCAGCGGCTCCGTTTTCCGCGTCCTGCTTCCCTTATCCAGTGAACCGATTCGGCGAGCGAGCGCGGCGGAAGCGATAACGCTTGCGGGGCGGCGGATTCTGATTGTGGAGGACGAGGCGTTCGTTCTGGAGGGTCTGGCGCGAACGCTCATGGCGCGAAAGGCCGTCGTTCAAATGGCGGAGAACGCGGCGGAGGCCCTGCAATGGCTGGAAAAAAACGCGGCGCACTGCGACATTATTATCAGCGATCACGGCATGGTGGGCATGACCGGACTGCAGCTGCTGCAAGCGGTGGCGGAGCGTTATCCCGCCATTCGCCGCGTTTTGCTTTCCGGCTGGGGCGCGGCCCCTCCCGGCGATGTCTCCACCGCGAGCGCGGAGCAGATACTCACCAAGCCCGTCCGCGCCGAGGCGCTGATCGCTGTACTCGCCCCGCTTACGCGCCGCGTTACCGGGCCGTGAATCGTTTTGCAGGATGAATTTACCCCAACCGGGAAGGAGAAGAAAATGAGCGATACTGCGGCGCGGGACAGGACGAAAAACGCCTACCTGGAACCGGACATTCGGGAGGCGTTCCCGACCGACGACGAGGTGAATGAAGCCCTGCGAATGTTAATCGGCCTGACGCAGCTGGGCGTCGAAGGCGAAATCACGCTGGAAAAATTCGGTTCCCTGCTCGATACGCTCGGCGAACAAACGCAGGAGAACACGACCGATATGGAAGAACTGAAAGCGGAAACGGCGGCCCTGCAAAAACAGGTCGAGCGGCTGACTATTGAGGCCCATACCGCGCTGGAGCAGCGGGACGCCCTGCGGAAAGCGCAGGAAGGCTTCAAAGCGCACGACTGATTTGCGGCGCATCGTCGCGTCAAAGTGAGAAGGCAGCCCCTATGGTATAATTATAAAAAGCCACTTTGAAGGAGAGAATTATGATGAACCCGGAAGTGAAGGCCGCCGCGCTAGAGATTGTCCGCGAGAACCGCGAGGCCGATCCTGATATACAGGAAGTCTATCTGTTTCCCGCGCAGGACGAAATTCGGCTGATCTATGTTGACCCCAATACGATGCCGCATCGCGGGGACTCTGCGATTGCGCCTTTTTACTTTGGACGCGACTTGCAAAGCGGGCTTCCCTATCGCTCTGCTATCGCCTTGATTCGCCCGGAAGAACGCGCTTCGCTCTTTCCCCCGGAAAATTGGGGGACATGGGACGACGCAGAAGTATTGAGGAGTAAAAATGGCAGATGATTGGCGAAGCGCCTACTTCGAGCAGGCGAAATCCGATTATCAAATTTTTCTAAAATTTATTGACCTGAAGGATGTTCCGCTTTGCCAGAAATTGCACTACCTGCAAATGATGACCGAAAAAATGGCGAAGGGGTTTCAGACGCCGATAGGTAACGGACAATACACCAATACGCACAAAGTTTTTGTAGATTTTGTCAATGCGGCAGCGAAGAACAAGAGTTTACGTCGCATCTGACATTTTGACAACGAAAAGGAATTTAGCGCCTACATAAGAAAAACGTGCGCTAAAGCGAAATTAGTGGAAGACCTGTCGCCAGAGGAACAGCCGCACCCAAACCCTGAATATCCCTGGGAAATCAACGGCAAAATCACAACGCCCGTAGAATACGAGTTTCCTAATCTCAGGTTCGCCGACAATAAAATGCAGGAGATGCTTCGTTTTCTGGCGCGTTGTTTCGAATTGATCGAGCAAGAATTAAAGTGAGTGAGAACGACAGCGCCTTTACGTGAGTTTAATTTATTTCAATTTTGGCTCGTCGCGCCCGCCGGTGGCGCGGTGGATGTCCAGAATATCGCCGAGCGCATAGACTTTTTGCATAATCATAGCGAGATGCCCGGTGTTGCGGACTTCGACGGCAAATTCCAGCGTGGCGGTTTTGTCCCGGTGCGATTGCGTTTTCACCGCCGTAATGAACGTTTTATTCTCCGCAAAAGTCGCGGTCACGTCGGCAAGCAGGCCGCGCCGGTCAAGGCAGTCAATCAGCAGGAAAACCTGATAGACCTGCGTGTCCCCGCCGACATACTCGACCGGCTGGCAGCGCTCCGGTTCGCGGGCGAGGTACTGCCGCGCATTGGGACATTCGCGGCGGTGCAGGGCCATGCCGCGCCCCCGCGTCGTGTAGGCCATCACATCGTCGCCGGGAATCGGCAGGCAGCAGCGGGAGCGGCGGAACAGCACGTTCTCCATGTCGCTTTCACCCGCGACGACGCGCAGTTTCCGGTCGTCCGAGCGGCGGCTTCCGAGTTGGATTACCGGTTCGTCGGAGACGGGCGCGGAAGGCTTGAGCTTGTTGAGGACGGACAGGGCGGCAATCGTGCCAAAACCGATGGAGGCGAGCAGTTCGATTTCGGAGGGCATATTAAACTGCGGCGCGACAGCGCGGAGCGGGTCGGTTTTGAGCAGGGCGCGGGGGTCTTCGCCCCACGCCTTCGGTTCCCGTTCGAGTTGATGCGTCAGTTCTTTTTCGAGCAGTTCATGCCCGCGCTGGACGTTCTCCGCCTGATTCAGTTTCTTAAAATACGCTTTGATGCGGCTTTTGGCGTGGGAGGTCTTGACGAAGGCCAGCCAGTCGCGGCTGGGGTTGGCGCTGGGGCGGGTGATAATCTCCGCCACGTCGCCGTTCTTGAACTGGTAGGTCAGCGGAACCATGCGGGCGTTGGCCTTCGCCCCCACGCAGTGATCCCCCACTTTGCTATGGACTCGGTAGGCGAAATCAACTGGAGTGCTGCCCTGCGGCAGATCAATCACGTCGCCTTTAGGGGTCATCACGAAAACTTGATCGGTGAACAAATCCTCCGTGATATTGCGCATGAACTCATTGTGGTCTTTGCTGTCCGCCTGCCAGTCGAACATCTGCTGGCGCAGAAACGAAAGCCGCTGCTCAAACTGGTCGCTGACCTTGCCGCCCTCTTTGTACTGCCAGTGCGCCGCAATCCCGAACTCCGCCGTCCGGTGCATCTCCCACGTCCGTATCTGGACTTCGAGGGGACTGCCGGAGGGGCCTAAGACTTTGATATGCAGCGACTGATACAGATTGCTTTTGCTCTGCGCAATGTAGTCCGTGTACATCCCCGGAATCGGTTTCCACAGCGCCGAAACAATCCCCAGCGCGTGATAACACTCCGGGCGCGTATGAACGATGACGCGCAGTGCGGTCAGGTCGTAGAGGTCGGAAAACTCGATCTTCTGCGACTTCATCTTATTATAAATGCTGTACAGATGCTTCGGGCGGCCTTTAATCTGCGCGTCCACGCCCTCCGATTTGAGCCGCTCTTTCAGGACATCAATCGCGGTGTCCACTTCGTCCTGCCGCTCTTTGCGGTTGCGGGCGACAAGGGCGGCAATCTCCGCGTAGTCCTCCGGTTCCGCATATTTAAACGACAGGTCTTCTAACTGCCATTTCAGCTGCCAGATTCCGAGGCGGTGGGCGAGGGGGGCGAAGATTTGCAGCGTTTCCGTCGCCATACGGAACTGACGCGCCGGAGACAACGCGCCGAGCGTCCTCATGTTGTGCAGCCTGTCCGCCAGTTTAATGATAATGACGCGCAGGTCTTTCGCCATCGCCACGAAGATTTTGCGTAGGTTCGCCGCATTTTTAAGCATCTCCGCCTGTTTTTTGCGGCGTTCGGCGGTGGCGGGCGTGACGGATTCGGCGTCCTCTTTGGTGTCCTCTTTTTTGCCCTCGTCTACTCCGGCGATTTGCAATTTCGTCACGCCGTCCACAAGGTGCGCCACTTCCGCCCCGAAAAGTTGGGCGATCTCCTCCGCCGTGACGCCGCAGTCCTCAATCACGTCGTGGAGCAGTCCGGCGGCAAGCGTCTGCTCGTCCATCTCCAGATCGGCAAGGACTTCGGTAACTTCGACGGGGTGGATAATGTAGGGTTCGCCGGAGCGGCGTTTTTGGAGGGCGTGCTTTTCGCGAGCGAAGACGTAGGCGCGGCGGACAAGGGCGAGGTCGGCCTGGGGGCGGTATTGCATCAGGAGGGCAAGGATGCGGTCCATTGTCCGCTCGATGTCGCAGGGCAAAATCTCCCCGTTATCTTCGTGCGGCGTCCGGTCAAGCGCAGATTTTTCGGCGTCCTCTCTCATACGGCAGGTCTCATTTCGTCAGCGTCCGGCCCTGCAAACGGGGCGCAGTACGCGAAAGGGACTTACAGTATACCCCGAAATGTTTTCTAAAGGGCAGATTTTTCAGATGCTGGCTTTTGCAGTGGCCCGATGGGTTGCAGCCCAGGTAGGGCCGGAAAGGGGCGGGGGACAGGCGCATCGCCCCTCCGCGCAGAGCGCAGGGAGGGGCGAAACACAACGGACGCTATGCGGCGCGGAAACGGCGGCGCAGCAGACCGCCCGCCGCAAGCGCCCCCGCCGCAAGCAGGGCCAATGCGCCCGGTTCCGGCACGGCGACAGGGTTTGCAATGAAGGCGCGTAACTGCCCGTTGTGGAAGCCATCTCCGATAATCTGGCCCGCGTCGTTGATGCCCAGCGCCTCCGTGTCGTACCAACCGGAACCGGCGGCGAGGTCGTACATCACGCCGTTGACGTAAATAAAAGAGGTCTGGAACTGTCCGGTGAGCGAACCATTCATAGCAGAGTAGCCCACGACGACGCCCGCGCTGTTGACGCTGTAGGCCGCAGTGTTACCGCCGTTCAACGTTCCCAGATCGAGGGGCTGCCCGTCTTTCCACAAAGTTGCGTGATTGAGGTTGCTAGATGTGCCGTTCAGTTTAGTTGACACGCCCGCTACGATTCCGCTCTGGCTAATGGCGTTGGCCCCGCAGTAAGTGTAACCGGTGGATGGGGCTAATGTCTGGACATTCCCATTCTGATACAGGAAGGCGATGCCTTTGCCCGTGGATCCTACGATTTGCCCGTTATTATTGATGGCATTGGCCTTGCTACTATCTCCCACACCGAGATCAATATCCGCGCCATTGCTATAAAGCGTGGCATGGGAAATGCCGCCATTAGGACTGCCATAGCCAACGGACTGTCCGGCGTTGTTGATGCTTGAAATGGAGTCGCTATTGAACTCGGTCATCCTGCCGTTGCTGTACCGAAAGTTGACGCTGACTGCCTTGTAGGTGTACATATCGGGGTTGAGGACGAGTTTAGTGGTCTTTCCGAGAACGACGCCGTTATCGCTGATGGCGGTCGCGCCGCCCATGTCATACTGCGGCCCGAATTGCGTCCCGTAGAACGATCCCAGGTCCTGCATCGCGCCGTTGGTGTAGAGAAAGGGGCGCGTCCTACCGTCGGCGGTGGTCGAATAGCCTACCACCTGCCCACTGCTGTTGATGGCGTTAGGAGCGGCGTAAACGCCTCCCAGCGTTCCTAAGTCCTGAAATGTGTAGGCGGGCTGTTGCGCCTGCGTTTTGTTTGTGAAGAGCAGACAGAGGGCCAGTAGCGAGAGTGAAATAGTCGTTTTCATGAGGATTGCCTTTCGAAGGATAAAGAAACGGGACGGGGCATGGACAAGGTGGGGGGAATGCAGCGTGTGGCATGGGAGTCTCCTCTGGAAGAAATTGCCGAACTATGGGATGTGGGAAAACGCTCGTAAAATCACGCGAAAAACGCTCCCAACTCTCCTATTGCAAGATTCATGCCAAACGAACGGATTTAAGCCATTTTTCAAAATTTATTTTTTAGCCCCCGGTTTCGTAAATAGTCCGCCGTGCAGGGGACACATATTTGCAATGCCCTGCGCTGTTCGCCCGGATATGCTATAATGATACATCATTAAAACGAATTATCCTTTGCGGACTGCATCGCAACCCATCGCAGGCCGGAGAACGCAAGCGCCATGAAACAAGACCATATTCGCAATTTCTGCATTATCGCCCACGTAGATCACGGCAAGTCCACCCTCGCCGACCGCCTCATCGAGACCACTGAGACCGTCGCCCGCCGCGATATGCAGGCCCAGCTGCTCGACACAATGGATTTGGAGCGGGAACGCGGAATCACCATTAAAATGACCGCCGTCCGCCTGAACTATCGCGCTAAAAACGGACAGGACTACCAGTTCAACCTGATTGACACCCCCGGACACGTGGACTTTACTTACGAGGTCTCCCGTTCGCTTAACGCCTGCGAGGGGGCCTTGCTCATCGTGGACGCCGCGCAGGGAGTGGAGGCGCAGACCCTCGCCAATGTCAACCTCGCCAACCAGAGCAACCTTACCCTTGTGCCGGTCATCAACAAAATTGACCTGCCCGCCGCCGACCCCGACCGCGTGAAAGAGGAGATCGAAAACGTCCTCGCCATTGACGCCAGCGACGCCATCCTCGCCAGCGCCAAAGCGGGCATCGGCATCAGCGAAATTTTGGAGGCCATCGTCGAGCGCATCCCGCCGCCGCATGGCGAACCGAATAACCCGCTCCGCGCCCTGATTTTCGACAGCAAATTCGACAACTACCTCGGAGTCGTCTGCTACGTCCGCGTGGTGGACGGCTCCATTCGTCCGGGCATGAAGATCAAATTTTTCGCGACGGGCAAGGAAGTCGAGGTCAACGAAGTCGGCACGTTCTCGCCGTCCCGCAAAATCGGGCAGAGCATCGAGACGGGCGAAGTCGGCTACGTCGCCGCCAGCATCAAAACGCTCGGAGACGCCAACGTCGGCGACACAATCACCGACGCGGCGCGGCCCGTTAAAGAGGCCCTGCCCGGATACCGCAAGGCCAAACCGATGGTTTTCTGCGGCCTCTACCCGATGGAGGGCGCGGGCGACTACGCCGAACTCCGCGAGGCCCTGCTGAAGTTGCAGCTCAACGATTCCGCCCTGACGTTCGAGCCGGAAACGTCCGCCGCGCTTGGTCACGGTTTCCGCGTCGGCTTCCTCGGCCTGCTGCACATGGACGTGGTGCAGGAGCGGCTGGAGCGCGAATTTGGCCTGTCCCTGATTGCGACTTCCCCGTCCGTCATCTACAAAATCACCAAAACAGACGGCAAAACGATGGACATGGACAATCCTGCCGACTTCCCGTCGCCCAATATCATTGAGCGCATGGAGGAGCCGACTGTCATTGCTACGGTGATGGTCCCCACGCTTTACGCCGGAACGATCATGGAACTGTGCCGCGAACGGCGCGGCGAACAGATGAAGATGGAGTACCCCGCGCCCGACCGCATGATGCTGACCTACCGGATTCCGCTCTCCGAAATCCTGATGGACTTCTTCGATCAACTGAAATCGCGCACCAAAGGCTACGCCAGTTTTGATTACGAACTCAGCGATTACGTCGAATCCCGCCTCGTGAAAATTGATGTGCTGATTAACGGCGATCCGATGGACGCGCTCTCGTTCGTCACCCACCGCGACAAGGCACAAAACCGGGGACGCCTGCTCGTGGAAAAACTCAAAGAGGTTGTGCCGCGCCAGCAGTACGAGGTGCGGATTCAGGCCGCTATCGGAGGCAAGATCATCGCCGCCGAATCGATCTCCGCGTTCCGCAAAAACGTCACCGCCAAATGCTACGGCGGCGACATTACCCGCAAACGCAAACTGCTCGAAAAGCAGAAAGAGGGCAAGAAGCGCATGAAGTCCGTCGGCAGCGTCGAAATTCCGCAAGAAGCTTTTCTCACCGTCCTCAAACTCGGAGAGTAAGCAGGAAAGGAAAAGTTGCATGAAAGTCTTGCAAAATCTTACGATTACAGGCGAAGCGAAAAATATTAGCGATTGGCTGGACGAACTGGAAGCGAATCCCGCCCCTTGGCGCATAAACCCAGTCTTTAGAGAAAAGTGGTTAAAAGACCCGTCGCACAGACAACCGCGTAGCGCAACGTTTGACGCGCCGGAAACAACTTCGTTTGCCGATGCTTCCGTTTTTCTGTTTGTTCGAAACGAAGGGACGGAGTGCGCCCTCCTGAACACGATCACTAAGTATCGAATGCCCGTTGATTACTATAACGCGGCTATCACAGCATTTTATCGGGATTGCGTTGCGCCGCATCTTTCCCGTTTTGCGTTGAACGCCCTCCTGACACGCGACGAAGAGTTTGTAGAGGACACGCTTTCACCGGAAAATCTGCGCCTGCTGGAAACGTTCGCTGATTTCGCCAACAAACACACAGGCACTAGTTACCCGGCGGATAACGAGCGATGGCAGGAGTTCACAGCGGCAAGCGCGAAATCAAAGCAGATTATTTCGCATAAACTTTTGCAAGACTGGCTGGAGGAGCGGAAATTTCCCCCTAGTGTCGCATTTGAACTCGCAGAGGAATATAAGCGCTATATTGAGTTTAGCCGACGTTACGACGCGGCAGAGCGGGCGCAGGAATATGTCCATGCCTGAAAATACGCTCATCGCCGCATTACTGCAAGAAAACAAAAATGTTCTCGTAATGGATGTCTGCTCGTTGTTTGATGCCTTGCGTCCGTTGGATCGGGACGCAAGGGACGCTGTTGAAATGGTTACCCGAATGGACAGGGAAATACAGAAAGACGCGTTGCCGTTCGCTCTTATTCTGCCCTCGCTTTTCGCGTATGAATGGAATTCGAACATTGCGAAAATCAAAGGTGATCTGACGAAATCATTGCAGACTTATAAAAATCAATCTGACTATATTGATTTTTTGTGTCAAATGCTGTACGGAACTGAAATGGCTATGCCAGATGTCACGCGATATGGTTTCGATGTTTCGCTGGAGTCAACTTGTTTGCGTATTATGAGAGCGGCGCAAACTATAGAAGAAAATGATGCCGCAAAACTTTCGGCCTTTGAGCGTCTTAAAGAAGGCCGCGCCCCATCAAGCCGAAATGATCCTGAAAACAGAGGAAAAAATAAGCCTGAATTCAAAGACTGCGTGATTTTCGAGGAAGTTTTGACGATGGGGCGGGAATTGCGCGGCGCGGGCTTCAACGGAAAAATTGTATTTGTTAGTTCCAATACCTCGGACTACGGCAAGACCGGGCAACCTTTCCCTGAAATCGCGGCGGATTTGCAGACCATACAAGCGGAATTTGCTTCTAAGCTGAACTATGCTTATCATATTGCTGCGCAAAAGCAATAAGCGTACTCCGCAAAAACGTCGCCGCCAAATGCTACGGCGGCGACATTACCCGCAAACGCAAACTGCTCGAAAAGCAGAAAGAGGGCAAGAAGCGCATGAAGTCCGTCGGCAGCGTCGAAATCCCCCAGGAGGCCTTCCTCACCGTCCTCAAACTCGGCGAATAACATCATTAGGACAAACAAAAATCCCGAACTTTCCTTAATTGAAAAAAAAGGAAGATCGGGATTTTTGTTGCGTCGCTTCAAAGCGTTATTTCGCGGATGGGGTTTCCGGCTTTGCGTCGGCGGGTTTCGGCAGCTTTGGCAGTTCGGCCTTTTCGCCCGGAGCGAGCAGGCCTATGCTCATGCTGGTCTTCACCGTGACTTTGGAGCCTTCGGGCAGGAACGCGGCGGCTTCCGGCGGGGCCGCTTTACCGAGTTTGATGGCGATGTCCGATTCTCCGCTGCTGACCATGCGGGCGACGCGGCCCGCGTCAATGGCGAAGTGGATGTCCATGTTCGAGATAACCGTTCCGTCAAAGAGGGCCATTGCGTCGCCCTCAATTTTGGTGGGCTTGCCCTCCGCGCTCAGGAAGATCAGCATCGGAACTTTCATCACCGCATGAATCAGCGCGGTCTTGACGCCGCCTTCGGTCTCCACTCTCGTCAGGGAGCAGTCCATCGTTCCCTCTTTATTGCTTAAGAGACCGGGCAGGGTGAATTTCTGCGTCCATTTGTCGCCGATTTTTACGGCGGCGTCGGGCAGGAACGACTGCGGGTTGGAGAAGCTGTTGGTAAACAGGCTCTTTATGGCGTCCCCGGCGTCCTCGTCAGCGGTTTTGGTGGAGAGTACCTTTGCGGTCGGGCTGACCTGCGTGGTGATGGGCGCAGCCTTTGTGTCGCTTTGCGGTTTGCCGTCAGCGGTAATCTGCGTGTCCAGCGTGGTAATGACGATTTCCGCCGCGCCGTTGTCCAGCAGTTTGATGGTTTTCTGCTCGGTGATGGAGGCGGCGTCGGTGACGGTGGTTTTCGTTGCGCCTCCCGGCCCCCCCGGCGAGGTGACGGTAGATTTCACCGTCGTTTTATAGCGGTTGGCGTCGCCCTGCTTGAATTTCAGGCGCAGCGTGTAGGCGTCGCCAACGGCGGCGGGCGCTTCAGCGGCTTTGGTGTCCGCCGATTTCGCGTCCTGCGCGATGGCGGCAAGCGGGGCAAGCAGCAGAGCGCAGGGCGCAAGCGCTGACGCGCTGCGGCGGGCAAAACGGTATTTCGAGTTCATATTTTGTTTCTCCGATTGTATTTTTGCGAGGCGTCCAGCCCGTAAATGACCGAACGCGGCGCAGAGACCGGGCCGTGAACGACCATATGCAACGCCGCGCAGACCGGGCCGTGAACGCCCCCGAACCGGCGGCGTGTCCGGGCCGTGAACGCCCCCGAACCGGCGGCGTGTCCGGGCCGTGAACGACCCGTCTGGGAGGCTGCGCCGACCGTCCTGTGGACGGGACGAGAACAGGGTCTCCTGTGATATAATACGCAGGTTAATGCGGGGCGGTTTCGCCCTCTTTCAGGCGCATCAGCGCGGTGGGCAGGAACGGAATCGCAAGCAAGACGAGGGCGGTGCTGCCCGCGTTCAGCCAGACGAGGCGGACGAAAGGCCAGTGCAGGCGGGAGTACAGATAAGAGCCGATCATCTCCGAAATGACGAACAGCGTGATATTGCGGACGCTCATCATTAGAGAGAAACCGAAACTCTCGCTGCCTTTGGGCGTGGCGCGGGCCGCCAGATCGAACAGCGGCAGCACAGCAATCGCGCCGAGAAACCCGTTCGTAAACTCGATCACCTGCGCCGCGCCCGCCGAATTGTAAACCAGATAAAGCAGCGTTCCGCACGCGTTGATGATGACGCCGAGCGTCAGCAGGACGCGCAGATTGGCCTTGCTGCAAAAAACGCCGTAGAACAGCGAGCCGATAATCGCCCCGACGCCGCCGTAGACGCCCAGCCAGCCCATAAAGACCGGCGTGAATTTCAGCGTGTCTACCTGATAAAATTGCAGGGCCGTGCCAAATCCCGGCGCGAGGAACACAAAAAACAGCAGACCCGCCGCCGCCCACATCGTCCGTGAACCGAAAACGTTTTTCAGTTGCGCGGAGATGTTTTTCCAGACATCCGGGTCGCGTTTTGCGGTCGGCGGTTCGTTCAGCAAAAAGAGCGTGGCAGGGACTAACGCGAATAGCAGCCCCGCGCCGATGCCGACCGTCACGCCGAATTTCTGCGTGACCAGCCAACCGCCCAGCGGCCCGACAATCAGGCTCATCACGCCTTCAAGCCCCTGACGCATGGACGCCAATCTGCCGTTCGCCCCGTGCTTTTGCCCGATTTCGACCATCAGACCGCCCATCGCCGTGCTTGCCATCACCATCAGGCAGGAGAGCGCGACGGTCAGCCACATAAACGGGGCATACCGAACGGGCAGGAAAGCGTAGCACGTCCAGAGCAGACCGCCCAATCCGGCGCTGAGAATTAGATACCACTTGCGGCGCGTCCCAAAAAGCGGAAAGCCGTCGCAGAGAAAACCGGCGAACGGCTTTAAGTACCAGGCAAAATTACTGAAAGCCCAGAACGATGAGATTTGCAGGGCGTCGAGGCGCATTTTGTTTTTGAACAGGAACAAAAAGGGCAGGCTTCCAATGACTTTCGGCTGCGCGATACTGGTGATAAACAGTCCGAACCCGACTAATGCCAGCAGACGCTGAAATTCTCCACGCGGCGTATCATCGGACGGCGTACTGCCCGTAGGAATCGGGTAGGCCGTTTCGACGACGGCCTGCTCCGCTGCCGAGGCGGAGGGTTCGAGCGATTCAAGTTCCGAGGCGGGGGATTGGCGCATAGAGCGGTTGGCTCCTTTTGATAGAGAGTGAGAACGATTCGCGGTTGGCGAATAGCGTCAAAGAACGTAGATTGGCGCAAAGTGTGACGAATTATAGCAGTCCTGTCCGCTTGCGCAGCAGCCATTCCAGCGCGAGCGGCGTCAGGAAGAGGACGAGCAGGGGCCAGCGGTCCCAGATTTCGGTCTCGGTCTCGCTTTTGACGGTGAGGCCGTTGTCCGGCAGGGAGGCGATCCATTTCGCCAGTTCGTTCGGCTGATAGTATTTGCCGCCGCCCGCCGCCGCGATTTTGCGCAGGGCGGGTTCGTCCAGTTCCGGCTTTTGCTTTTCCAGCGCCAGACTTTCGACCGTGTAATCCGCCGTCGCTTTGGCGTTCGCGTTGGCGGGGGATGTCAGGCTGACCTCATAGCGGCCCACACGGTCGGGCGTGGCCTCGGCGCTAAACGATCCCGCGCTGCCGGGGACGGCCCGCATTGGGACGTTCTGTTTGACGCCGTTCTGATAGGTAATCACCGCGACGGGATTGCCCGCTTTTTCCGCTTTCAGAGGGTAGTAATTCTCATCGAGCAGACCGGCATAGAGCTGGACTTTCTCGCCCAAACGGTAACTGCTGCGGTCGGCGTTTAATTGCACGAGGCGGCTGTCTCCGGGAATCTCTTTCGGCGTCAGGGCGCGGAAGACCTGTCCCCAGTAGCGATAGAAGTAGCGGTCGCCGACGCGCCAGCGCCACAGCCAGGTCGAATCTACCAGTTCGATGAAGCAGCGGCCCGCCCCGAACGGCTGCACCGCCACGATCGGGTAGGGGCCGTCGGCGTTGCGGCGCGTGGGGTGGACGGCAAGCACGGTCGCGCCCGGTTTGGCGCGGGGAACTCCGGCAGCCCACAGCATCCCGCGCAGCGATTCCCACGCCGCCTCGTTGTCCGCCGAGTTATCCTCTAACTGCATAATCGGCGAACGTTTGCCCTCCGGCGTCCGCTGCCACTGGAACGGCTCCTCGCTGCGCAGGGGATCGGGGGAACCGCCAATCACGACGGGCAGAACGGCCTCCAGCGGCGTCCCGGCGTAGTCCTGCGGCATATGGTCTTCGCCCGCAATCACCAGCAGACTGCCGCCGCGCCCCTCCACGAACCGCCGCAAAAACTCCAACTGCGCGTCGGAAAAGGCCGAGCGCGGCACATCGCCCAAGACCACAATATCATACTGAAACAGCTCTTTGTCGGTCTGCGGGAATTGGTGGATTTCCAGATTGCCCTCGCTGAGTTCCGCCGCGTTGAGCAGCAGGCAGGCGAAGTCCAGACTTTTATCGCGCAGAATGGCCTTGTTGAGATAGCGGTATTCGTAGCGCGGCTCATTTTCGACGTACAGGACTTTGAGTTTTTTGCTGATGACGACCTGCGAGAACGTCCGCTTGTTGTTAGCGAGGGTGACTTCGCCGGGAAGCCCGGTCACAGAGACGGCGTAGTAAAATTTCCCCGCCCGCGTCGGGACGTAGTTAAATTTAATCTCCTGCTTCTGTTCGTCCGCGCCGAGTTTGACCGTCTCGCGCCCGATGACCTCGCCGTTGCGCTGCAAGGTCACGGTGACCGTTTTGCCGCGATAGCCCCGGTGGGAAAGGGCGGCGAACACGCTGACGGTGTTGTTCGTTCGCACCACGTTGTCGGCGAGGACGCTGAGGAGGGCCACGTCCTTTGTTTTGGTCGGGTCGCCAAATCCCATCGCGCTGACCGCCATGCGGGACTGCCGCGCATTGTCCGCCGCCGTAATCGGGTCGCTTCCCAGATTGCTGCCGCCGTCGCTTAACACCAATGCGCCCGCTATCGGCTGTCCGGCAAGGTCATCGAGCGGCCTTTGCAGGGCCGTCCCGATTTGCGTGCTGTCGCCCGTCTTCACGTCCGGCGCGACATTGAATTGATACGCGGCGCGTTTTTTGAGGTCGGAAGGCAGGGCAATCGCTTCCGGTTTGCTGGCGAAACCGTAGAGATGCACGTTGTATTTTTTGCTCAATGCCGTCAGCGCCTTTGATTGATTGAGCGCGGCGTTGATTCGTTCGAGCCGAGTCATTTTTCCCGCCTCGCCCGCGCTGACTCCCGCCGCCTGCGCTTCGATGCGGGCGCGGTTTGCGGGCAGTTTCGGGTCGGCAATCGCCATGCTTTCGGAGTTGTCTACCATGATGACGACGTTCGGCCTCACCTTGTCGGAAAGATTGCGGCGGTAGGTGGGCTGGGAAAGCAGCAAAACGAGGGCGTAGACCGCGAGCAGGCGCAGGCCGAGCAGGAGCGATTTCAGCGTCCATTTCGGGCGGCTGCCGTCAAACCAGTAGTTGCCGCCGAACCAGGCAAAAGACGCGCCAAGCAGCAGGGCGATGGCGAGGGCAGTCCATGCGGCGGGAAAAATGAGATGGCCCTGCGATTGGGCGTCGGTCTTGTCGGGCGGAACGCCGAGCGCGGATTGCAGCCAGACGGAGTGTCGGATCAGGGTTTCGAGCATAAGGGTTCATTCGGGCCAAGTCGGGATGCGAAGCAAAGGGTACAGTATCAGACGCGGCGCAACGGGTTTAGTTACGCGGCCTATTTCGACAAACGGCAGCCTGTTTCCTGCCTGGAACGAAATCCCCGGAGGAGGCAAACAATGAGAAATGATTCAAGCAGTCAAGGAGATAAATCTCTTCGCGACGCCCCTTTAGCAGACCATCCTGTTAGACGAGACCACATTCGAGCGGTCTCCTCCGTCCGAAGGACGATTCGGCAGCGCGTCGTAGCGAAGAGATTTATCTTCCTGACTCCTTTAGTGGACTACTTGATGCTCTGCTGAAGCAGAAAGTTTCCGCCCTGCTTGATCATCTTCTTATTTGCGTCGAGGCTGATATTCTTTAACGCTCCAGTTCCGCCCGCGTTCGCGCCGTAGAACGCCGCCAGATTCAGACTGCGCGGGATCAGCGTGGCGTTCACCAGAATTACGCTTTGCAGGTAGGTGCGGTTGACTCCACGCCCGAAACGGAACATATTCCCAATAATCGGCAGCTGCCCTATAATCGGCAGGACGAACGGCGGGCGCGGATAAAGCGTGTCCACGTTGAACGAGGACAGCGGGAACAGGTTAAAGCCCTGCACCGTCGCCACCGTCGTAATCGTATGATTCTTCACCGCGTCGGGCGGGCGGAAGTCCAACGGCTTGCTGTTGTCCGACTGCTTCACATTGGTCTCCACGCCGAACGACGCGGTGATAGACAGGGCGGCGCTGTTGCCGTCGGGCGTCACTGCGGGCGTCGCCTCGACCGAAATTCCCGGCGCGATCTGCGTAAATTTTTCGGTGGTGGTCGGGCGCAGGGCCGCAAGCAGCAGTCCCGCCTGCGCCGGAGTCAGCGCCTGAATCGCCGCCGTCAGCGTAGCGGCTGTGCCGTTCGGGTTCGTCGGCGTAGTCGAGCCGTCCGTCTTTTTTCCCGGCGCAATCTCGTTGAGGAAATTTTCCCCCAGCGGGTTCACCGTAGACTGATCGCCGTACACCTCCAGTTCCGGCTTCACGGATGCTTTCAGGCGGCTTGTCACGGTGATTTCCGTCTTGCCCGCCAATCCCACGCCGTGACTGTTAATGCCGTAGCCCGCCTGCGCCCGCTGCAGCAGGGGAGTGAAAAGCATCTCCTGCAAGTCCCGGCTCACCGCATTGACGAGATGCTCCAGCAGCCGATTCATGGTGACGCTTTTGTTTTGCCAGATTCTCCGGCGCGTTCGGGAGGGTCTTATACGCGCCCTCGGTGGTTTCGGGCTGCCGGGGGCCGTTCATCTCAAGCGAATCCACGAACACCGCATAATTCGCGATGGCCTGCGAAAAGGCGTCCAGACTTTTCTGGTCGGAGGCCAGCCACGCATCTACGGGGCCGGTCTTTGGATGGATAAGCAGCGCGTACAGATTCATGAAAAGTTTATCGCTGTCAATCTGATACGGGCTTCCCGCCGTTCCGCCGCCCTGAACTAAATTGGGAAACCGCGCCTGCAAGTCTCGCCCGTGACGCGGCCCGGACGGGACGCTGCGGTCCAGAATGTCGCGGAAAGTCAGGCGGGCGCGGTCCAGCAAGGCCGCGCGATTGTCAACCGCCCCGATGCACACCAGCGATTCCGCCAGCGAAAGCGATCCCTGCGTGTCCACATCGAAACCTGCGTTCTTTAACTGGATGTAATGCGCGTCCCCGGCGACGCTGCCGCTGAATTGATGCACCGCGTCGGTCAGCGAGGCTTTGGCCTCCTCCACCAGCGTTTGCGTGTTGGCGATGTCGTCATTGAGGCGCTGCATCCGGGCGCTCACGTCCCGCTGCGATCCGGCGTACTGAATGGCCCACATCTCCATTTTTACCAGCGGCGCGGGCGCGTCAATGGTCGCCAGCAGCGCCCGCACCGCTTTGACCTGTTTGTCCGCGCCGCAAATCCAGAAGTCGTCGTTCTTCTGCGTCACGATGTCCGGGTCTCCCGGCATTTTTTTGAACATGGCGTTGATTCCGACGGCGAGGTCTGCGAGGACGAGCGAGCCGTCGAAGGTCTTGTCATTGAGCAGATAGCCGTTGTGCCAGACCCACTGGTAGCGGTCTTCTTTTTGCGCCGAAGACATGGCGTCAATCAATTTCACGTTGCCAAGTTCCGCGCCGTCAATCGCTTTTTTCGCGGCGGCAAGCGCGTCGGTTATGGCCTGCTGCGGCGCGACCGCGCCGCTGAGCAGGACAATCCACTGATCGGCCTTCAGCGAGGCCACCGTAATTTTTACGGCGGGGTTATTGACGGCGCTGTCCATCATCGCCTGAAGGTCGCTGCGAAAATCGGCGGGAACGCTTGCGGCGTCCGCTCCCGCTTTTGCCGCCTGCGCGGGCCGCTTTTCCGAACCCGCCTGACAAACGGCTGGCGCAAAGGCCAGACCGAGCGTGGACAACGCGCCGACGCGCAATGCGCGGCGCAAACTCAATCCATCCATTTTTATCATGGACACCTCCTGAACAGGGTAGGGCCGTAAGTACGGCGCGTCATGAACTCGCGCAGAAAAAAGCAAAAGACCGCTTCTCGCTGCGAGGTATCCAGATTCTAGCATGAATAGCGGCGGACATCTTATGACGCTCGTCACACTCCGCGTGTAAAAAAGGATAAACTCATTCGTGAATCGTATTGATTCCGGCGCTGATATGGGGTACACTATATCCGACTGAAGTTATCGGAGATGCGCCGCTCGAACTCGCGCAGAAAGATTTGCTCCATGCTGACCCTGAGTAAACAGACCGATTACGCCCTGCTCGCGCTGACCTATTTGAGCGCAACAGGACGCGCCGCCAACACCAGAGAGATCGCGGAGCAGTACGACATTCCGGTCGAACTGCTGGCGAAAATCCTGCAAAAACTTGTCCGGGAAGACCTGCTCACCTCCACTGCGGGGCCGACGGGCGGCTACCGGCTGGCGCGTTCGGCGGAGACCGTGACCGTCGGCGAGGTGGTCAAGATTGTGGACGGCGCTCCCGCCCTCGCGCAGTGTATGCGCCCCGAAAGCGCGGTCTGCGGGCAACAGGAAAAGTGTACGATTCGCGCCCCGCTCGCCGCCATCAACGCCCGGATTCTGGCCCTGCTCGACTGCATCACGCTGGCGGAGATCGCCCGTGAAGAATCGCAGTCCGCCAATCTACTGAATCTAACCTCAATATCCGATTTTTCGCGCGGCGTCGGGAAGACCGACGAGACCGCGCTTGCCGTTTTGTGAAGTGAATGGGAAGGAAAGTAACGTAAAATGTCCACCGCAACCGACACCATTGAAGAGTTTGCCAATAAAGAGTACGAGCATGGATTCGTCACCGACATTGAGACGGAGTATATCCCGAAAGGCCTGAGCGAAGCGGTCGTCCGCATCATTTCCGCAAAAAAGAATGAACCGGAATGGATGCTGGAATGGCGGCTGAAGGCCTACCGCCACTGGCTCACGATGGCGGAACCCGACTGGCAGAATACTCACCACGCCCCGATTGATTATCAGGACGCTTATTACTACGCCGCCCCGAAACCGAAAAAAGTTCTGAACAGTCTCGATGAGGTAGACCCGGAACTGCTGGACACGTTCAACAAACTCGGCATTTCGCTGGGCGAACAGAAGCGGCTGACGAATGTGGCGGTTGACGCCGTTTTTGACAGCGTTTCCGTCGCCACAACCTTTAAGGACAAGCTGCTGGAGATGGGTATCATCTTTGGCTCGTTCTCCGAAGCGGTGCAGAACCACCCGGATTTGGTGCGCGAGTACCTCGGATCGGTCATTCCGTACAGCGACAACTATTTCGCGACGCTCAATTCAGCGGTCTTTTCGGACGGCTCGTTCTGCTATATCCCGAAAGGCGTCCGCTGCCCGATGGAACTGTCCACCTATTTCCGAATCAACGCGGAGAACACCGGGCAGTTTGAGCGCACGCTGATTATCGCCGACGAAGGCTCTTACGTGTCGTACCTCGAAGGCTGCACCGCCCCGATGCGCGACGAAAATCAACTCCACGCCGCCTGCGTGGAACTGGTCGCATTAAAAGGCGCCACAATCAAATACAGCACCGTTCAGAACTGGTATCCGGGCGACAAGGACGGCAAGGGCGGGATTTATAACTTCGTCACGAAACGCGGCAAGTGCATGGAGAACGCCAAAATCTCGTGGACGCAGGTGGAAACCGGCAGCGCGATTACGTGGAAATACCCGTCGTGCCTGCTGATTGGCGACAATTCGATTGGCGAGTTTTACTCTGTGGCCCTGACGAACAACTTGCAGCAGGCGGACACCGGCACGAAAATGGTGCATATCGGCAAGAACACGCGCTCAACGATTGTCTCGAAGGGAATTTCGGCGGGGCGCGGACAGAACACCTATCGCGGACTCGTTCGGGTCAACGCGGGCGCGGACAATGCGCGGAACTATTCGCAGTGCGATTCGCTGCTGCTGGGCGACCGTTGCGGGGCGCACACGTTCCCCTATATCGAAGTGAAAAACCCGACCGCGACGGTGGAGCATGAGGCGTCCACGTCCAAAATCGGAGAAGACCAGATTTTCTACTGCAATCAGCGCGGCATCTCTACGGAAGATGCGGTCAGCATGATCGTGAACGGCTTCTGCAAAGAGGTCTTCCGCGAGCTGCCGATGGAGTTTGCGGTCGAAGCCCAAAAACTGCTGGGCGTCAGTCTGGAAGGCAGCGTAGGATAAAGGAGGGTGTTCAGGTGTTCAGGTGTTCAGGTGTTCAGGTACTGTCTGCTGCATTGTGAGTTTTATCAAATTCTCGGTGAGCAAGCGAATACCTGAACACCTGAACACCTGAACACCTGAATCCCTATGGAGGATTTGATGGCATTACTGGAAGTGCGGAATTTGACGGCGCAACTGGGCGCGATGAAAATACTTAAGGGCGTGAACTTGACGGTGAATCCGGGCGAAGTCCACGCGATTATGGGATTGAACGGATCGGGGAAAAGCACGCTGGCAAAAATCCTTGCGGGGCGCGACGAGTACGAGGTCACGGGCGGCGAAGCGCTGTACAACGGCGTAGACTTGCTGGAGCTTGACCCGGAAGAACGGGCGCGGGAAGGCGTTTTTCTGGCGTTCCAGTACCCCGTTGAATTGCCGGGAGTGAATAACCTGTACTTTCTCAAAGCGGCGCTTAACGCCGTCCGCAAGCATCGCGGGGAAGAGGCGCTGGACGCCTACGATTTTAAGAAGATCGTCAATGAAAAAGCGAAGCTGCTGGAACTCGGCAACGACCTGATGACCCGCGCCGTCAATGTCGGGTTTTCGGGCGGCGAGAAAAAGCGCAACGAGATTTTCCAGATGGCGGTGCTTGACCCGAAACTGGCGATTTTAGACGAGACCGATTCCGGCCTCGACATTGACGCGCTGAAAACGGTGGCGGGCGGCGTCAACGCGCTACGCGATTCGGAGCGTGGCTTCGTCGTGATTACCCACTATCAGCGGCTGCTTAATTACATTACGCCGGACTTCGTTCACGTCATGGCGGACGGGCGCATCGTGAAAACGGGCGATAAATCGCTGGCGCTGGAGCTGGAAGAAAAGGGCTACAGCTGGATCGAAAAGGAACTCGTGGCGGCGTAACATGAATAACGAACTCACAGAACAGAAGACCTACCGGGCGCAAATGGACGCGCTGCAGGACGCGACCAACGGAACCGCCCCGCACTGGCTGCGGACATTGCGGACAGCGGCGGGGGCGCGGTTCACGGAACTTGGTTTCCCGTCGCGGAACCACGAGGAGTGGCGCAGCACGAATATCGCCCCGATAGCGGAGACTCTATTCGAGCGCGGCGCAGGGAAGTTGGACGCGGACACGCTGGCGACGCTGCCGTTCGCAGACTTGCCCGGTCATTTGGTAGTATTCGTGGACGGCGTTTTCGCGCCGGAACTCTCACGGATTGGGACGCTGACGAATGGCGTTATTGTCGGCGGTCTGGCGGACGTTTTGCGGGGAAACCCGGCGGCAGTCGAGCCGTATCTGGCGAAGTTTGCGGCGTTTGACAGCGCGGCGTTTGCTGCCCTCAATACCGCGTTCCTCGCGGACGGGGCATATCTTGTGATCCCGCGCAATGTAGTGATTGAGGAGCCGATTCAGGTTTTGTATGTGTCTACGGCGGACGCTTCGCCGACGGTTTCGTACCCCCGCGCATTAATTATTGCGGGCGAAAATAGTCAGGCCACGCTTGCGGAGACTTACGTTCAGGCGGGGCAGGGAACAGTTTTTTCTAACGCCGTCTCGGAAATTTTTCTCGGCGAAAACGCGGTTATAGATCATTACAAGACGACGCAGATGGGCGACGGCTCCTACCACGTCGGGACGTTGAGCGTGGAACTGGCGAAGTCAGCCAATTTCTCTTCGCACAGCATGACGCTGGACGGCGCGATTGTTCGGCACGACGCGAACGCGAAACTGGCGGGCGAGGGCGGGGAATGTACTCTCAACGGCCTGTATATTGCGCGGGGGCGTCAGCTGGTGGACAACCATACGGCGATAGATCACGCGCTGCCGCACTGCAACAGCCATGAACTCTATAAAGGAATTCTGGACGACCGTTCGCGGGGAGTGTTCAACGGCAAGATTTTCGTGCGATTGGACGCGCAGAAGAGCGACGCCAAACAGACCAATCAAACGCTGCTGCTGTCCAAAGAGGCGACCATCAACACCAAGCCGCAACTGGAAATCTTCGCCGACGATGTGCGCTGCACGCACGGCGCGACCATTGGACAATTAGACGACGAAATGCTGTTTTATCTGCGGGCCAGAGGAATCGGCAGGGAGGAGGCGCGGGGACTGCTGACCTACGCTTTCGCCAGCGACGTGATTGACCGCATGAAATTCACGGCATTGCGCAACCAGATTCACCGCGCCCTGTTCTCGCATCTGCCGTCCGAAATCCGCGCCGAGGAGTAAATTGCCATGCCCGCCACAATCGAAGATTTGTACAAGGTCGAAGGAAAAGCGGAGCTTATTTGCGGGGAGATTGTTCGTCTAATGCCAAGCGGAGGTATGCCGGGTTTCGCCCGTTTGTTGATTGCTTCTTCCCTGCTGAATTATTCGCAGCGAACGCTTTCCGGTTACGCTTATGCGGACGGAACCGGATTTCGCGTCAATCTTCCGAATCGTCAATCGTTCAGCCCGGACGCCGCTTATCATGCGGAGTTGAATCTCGATATAAAATTCATTGAGGGCGCCCCGATTTTTGCGGTCGAAATCCGAAGCGAAAGCGATTACGGCCCAAAGGCTGAACTGGATATGGCGGCGAAACGGGCCGACTACTTTGCGGCAGGAACGCAGATTGTCTGGGACGTGGATACGCTGGGAGAGGACGTAATCAAAAAATATACGGCGGATCGTCCCGATGCGCCGACGGTTTTTCGGCGCGGCGAAATTGCCGACGCTGAGCCTGCGCTGCCGGGGTGGACAATGCCCGTGGACAGCATTTTTCCGTATGCGCGGTAGCGCAGAGAGGAAGCGATGAAAAACACTCCATTCATTCGCATTGGTCTGCGACTTACGGCATTGACGCTTGCGCTTGCGGCGGGTGGCTTTCTCCTACGTTCGAGGCCGACTCCGACTCCCAGCACACCGCCGAGACTTGCCGCGCCGGTCATTTTCCCGCCGTCAATACCGATTATTCCGCCCGCGCCGTATAAGCCGCCGCCGAAACCGCTGAAGGGCGCAGGGAAGCATTTGGCGCGGGCGAAAATTGAACCGATAACCTTTCCCGGCTACCGCGTCCGCGCTACTGATACTTACGACTGGCTGCCCGACGGTCGCGCTTTGCTTGTCCGGTATGCAGGCGGCGAAAAGGATCATCACGCACTCTAGGCGGCCTCATCGCAACGTATTACGCCGTTTAAACGCTTTAACCGGGAATACAGCAAAAGGTTGTACGCCTATACTTACATTAGCGCGGGTGATTTTGTGGATCACCGTCCGCCGACAATTTCTGCGCCCGCCTGCCTGTTATCGCCGGACGGCAAAAACTTGCTCTGGCTCGAAGACGATTACCAGCATACCAGTCTCGACGGAATGCGCTCCGAACCGCAAACGATGGCAATGGCGACGCTTGACGGCGCAGTGCGCCGCAAGTGGAATTTTGCAAAAGTGTTCCCTTTTGCGAAAGGCGACGCTGTTTCGGACGACCGATTTTTACGTGGAATCTCCGCTGGATGCGTGACAGCCGCCGCTGGATCACGTCGTTCGATCACGGCTTCGCGATCATACGCGCCGACTCTCCCCATACGTGGCGCGTGATACGATTCCGCGATAAAGATTTTGCGCTTATGCAAACGGGACTCATCGGCGAAGCGTGTGACGGCAGCATTTTGACCGGCAGCGCGTTAGGAAGCATCGCTACCCGGCAGGCCACTTTGACACGTTTTCGACTGGATGCTCGGCGCGTCGTGTTTCACAATGTGCGCGTTCCTCTGCCGTTCGCTGGCATACCGCTCGGCGTTGTCCTTTCGCCAAACGGGGACAAACTGGCGTGGCTGATACAGGGAAATAGTTATACTACGCTATGGATTAGTTCGGCAACGGGCAACTTCTCCAACTTGGCTGCGCCGGTAGAATTGCCTGCGGTATTGAAACCCGATAGTCTGCGCTGGCTGCCAGACGGCAAGCATCTCTCGTTCCTGTCGGGCGAGACGCTTTACAAAGTGACGCTGCCGTAGAAATCTCTTTTCGACGCTTTTGTATGCGCATTTGTGAAAGTATTTTGTATAACTCGCACCATCAGCGCGAGTTTCCCGACGCGGTAACAACGGCAGGGTAAACATGAGCGATATTGTCAATGGCGAATACGCGGAACTGCTTGCTTCCGTGAAAGAGAGGGTACGCGCCGCACAGTATGCCGCGTTGCGCAGCGTAAACCTTGAGCTCGTTGCCTTATCCCGGGACATCGGGCGCGAAATTGCGGAACGGCAGGTATTTCAAAAAAATGGCAGCGCGGTAGTTGCGCAACTCTCGCAGGACTTACAAAGCGAATTTCCCGGTGTCAGCGGTTTTTCTATCCGCAATCTGTTTTATATGCGCGATTTTTACCGCGCTTATCCTGACGGCTCAAAAATGCAACCATTGGTTGCAGAAATCGGCTGGACGCATAATCTGGTGATTCTGGAGCGGTGCAAAGACGATTTGGAGCGTGAATTTTACCTTCGCATGACCCGCAAATTCGGCTGGACAAAGAACGTCCTCATTCACCAAATCGAAAATCAGTCCTACGAAAAATCGCTGCTGGGCCAGAGGAATTTTGAGCAGGTGTTGCCCCCGCAAATAGCGCGGCAAGCGGCGCTGGCGGTCAAGGACGAATACACGTTCGACTTTCTGGAATTGGCGGATCAGCATAGCGAACGCCAACTGGAAGCGGCAATCCTTGCGAAAGTGGAACCATTTCTGCGCGAAATGGGCGGGTTGTTTTCGTTCGTCGGCAGCCAATTCCGGCTTGAAATCGAGGGGCAGGACTATTACATTGACCTGCTTTTGTACCATCGCCGCCTGCGCTGTCTGGTCGCGATAGACCTGAAAATTGGGGAATTTTTGCCGGAACACCTTGGGAAGATGCAGTTTTATCTGGCGGTCTTGGACGACACAACGCGGGAGGAGGGCGAAAATCCGTCTATTGGAATCATCCTCTGCAAGTCGAAAGGTCGCGCTATTGTGGAATACGCGCTGCGCGAGTCGGCGAAACCGATTGGGGTAGCGACTTACCGCATCGTGACCGTGCTGCCGCAGAACCTGCGCGGCCTGCTGCCCACGCCGGAACAAATCGCCCTTTTGTTAGAAGGACTGGAATGACTGGGCGGGAGAAGAAGATGCAAAACGTTCGACTCGTTCGCATTGGTCTGCGATTCACGGCGCTGACGCTGGCTCTTGGGGCGGGCGGCTACCTCCTGCGTTCGCGACCGACGCCGATTGCGCCGCTAAAAATTGCTGCGCCGGTCATTTCCGCGCAGTCCACTTCGGTCGTTGCAGACGATTGGGAACATTTGCAAAAGGCACAGGTTAAACCCGTCACCTTCCCCGGTTTCAGCGTCCGTTCGACCGATACCTATGACTGGTTGCCCGACGGTCGCGCCTTGCTTGTCCGATACGCCGGAGGACAAAACTGCGTTCATAAACTTTACGCGGCCTCCCCGGAAAACGTGACGCCGCTGCAAAACTTCAATCGCAAGTACAGCCGCAAGTTGTATGCGTACTTTTACTCCGGTATTCATGCTGAGGAGGAGCATATAGCGCCGGAAATTACACCGCCCTATTGCACCTTATCGCCCGACGGCAAACATCTACTCTGGCTTGAGGACAACTACCCGCATACCAATCTGGAGGGGATGTACTCCGAACCGCAAATTATGGCGGCGGCGGCGGTTGATGGTTCCGCGTTTCGTGAATGGGAATACACAAAAATTTTCCCGCATTGGATAGACGCGTATGATAGCGCTGTCTACAATGAGATCGAAGCCCACTGGCTTCGCGGCAACCGATGGATTATGCCCTATATCAACGGCTATGCGATTATTCGGGCGGATCGGCCCCATTCATGGCGCGTGATACGATTTAGCAAAAGCGATCTGGCGCAGATTGAGCCAGGTGTAATCGGCGAGGCGCGGGACGGCTTCATTTTGACCGGTAAGGGCGCGGAGTATTACCTGACCAATAGCGCGACTTTGACGCGCTTTCGGCCCGATACGCGGCGTCTTGCGATTGAAAGCGCACACGTCCTTCTTCCGCTGCACGGGCAGGTAGGGCCTATTCGCCTTTCGCCAAAAGGCGATAAACTGGCGTGGGTGATACAGGGGAATAGCAAAACGGCGCTGTGGATTAGTTCGGCGACGGGCAAATTCGCCGGTTTGTCTGCGCCGGTAGAACTGCCTGCGACATCGAAACCCGGCAGCCTGCGCTGGCTGCCTGATGGACGGCATCTTTCGTTCCTGTCGGGCGAAACGCTTTACAAAGTGACATTGCCATAAAAACGCGAGTAGGAGGTAATTATCATGCCCGCTACGATTGAGGATTTGTACAAAATTGAAGAAAAAGCGGAAATTGTCTGCGGGGAGATTGAATACCTGATGGCTACTGGCGGGAGTCCGGGTTATGCTGGCGATGAGATAACTTTCTCGCTGCGCGGCTATGCGCAACGAACGCGAGTAGGCCGCGCCGTAGGCGATAACAAGGGCTTTCATGTCCACTTGACGAATCGCGAATCGTTCAGCCCGGACGCTGCCTACTATATCGGCCCTAACCCCGGCATGAAATTCTATGAAGGCGCTCCGGTCTTCGCAGTGGAAGTTCGCAGCGAGAACGATTACGGCCCGAAAGCGGAAATCAAGATGGCGGAGAAGCGAGCAGACTACTTTGCGGCGGGAACGCTTGTTGTCTGGGACGTGGACACGGTGGGCGAGGACGTGATTCGGAAGTACACGGCGGGAAATCCCGCCGCGCCGACGGTTTTTCGGCGCGGCGAAGTCGCCGACGCGGAGCCTGCCGTTCCCGGTTGGACGATTCCGGTGGACGATTTATTCGATGAGGCGGGCTAAGGTTTGCGGGGCGATTTGCGTAGTAAGGAGTAGTACTGTGGAGGATTTTTAGAAATGGCAATTACGCTGGAGCGGGAGGCGGGGCAACTCCCGACCGTCTCGACTTACGATGTTTACAAAGTCCGCGAAGACTTTCCCTTATTGCATGAACTCGTGCGCGGAAAGGCGCTGGTCTACCTCGACAACGCGAACACGACTCAAAAGCCGCTTTCGGTGATTGAAACGCTGGATACGTACTATCGCGAGTACAACGCGAACATCCACCGCGCCACACACCTCCTGAGCGCGAAAGCGGAAAAGGCGTATGAGGACGGGCGGCGCAAAATTCAGAAGTTCCTCAACGCCAAACGGTTTGAGGAAATAATTTTCGTGCGGAACGCGACCGAGGCGGTCAATCTCGTGGCGCAGACGTGGGGGCGCAAAAATATCGCGGCGGGCGATGAGATCATCCTTTCCGAAATGGAGCATCACGCCAACATCGTTCCCTGGCAACTTTTGTGCGAGGAGAAGGGCGCGACCATCCGCGTGATCCCGATGGACGACGACGGCGAGTTGCGATTGGACGAATACGAAAAACTCTTTAATTCCCGGACAAAATTCGTCGGAATTGTGCATATGTCCAACGCGCTCGGCACGATTAACCCGGTGGAATCGATGATCGAAACGGCGCATCGGCACGGGGTTCCGGTGTTGGTGGACGCGGCGCAGTCGGCGTACCATTTGGCGATTGATGTTCAGAAACTAGACGTGGACTTTCTGGTTTTCTCCGGGCATAAACTGTATGGGCCGACCGGAATCGGCGTCCTGTACGGCAAGCGGGAACTGCTGGAGGCCATGCCGCCGTGGATGGGCGGCGGGGATATGATCGAAACGGTGACGTTCGCGAAAACGACCTACAACGCCCTGCCGTACAAATTCGAGGCGGGAACGCCGCACATCGCGGGAGTAATCGGGCTTGGCGCGGCGATTGATTACCTGACCGATTTAGGCATGGAAAATATCGCGGAATATGAGCGCGACTTGATGGCGTATGGAACAGAAGTTCTAAGCGACGTTCCCGGCCTGCGGATGATTGGGACGGCGCGGGAGAAGGCCAGCGTGTTTTCGTTCACGCTCGGCGACATCCACCCGCACGACATCGGCACGATTTTGGATCAGGAGGGCATCGCCGTTCGCACCGGGCAGCACTGCGCCCACCCGGTCATGCAGCGCTACGGCGTTCCCGCCACCGTCCGCGCCTCGCTCGCCTGCTATAACACGCGGGAGGAACTCGACGCGCTGGTGCGCGGCCTGCATTTTGTCTCGGAGGTCTTTGGATAATGTCAAGCGAACTGCGCGAATTGTATCAACAGGTGATTTTAGATCACAATAAGCAGCCCCGCAACTTTCACAGCATGGAAGACGCGACGGTAGAGAAGCAGGGCAAAAACCCGCTCTGCGGCGATCAGGTCACGGTCTATCTGAAAATGGACGGCGACCGGATTGCGGACTTGAGTTTCACCGGGCAGGGCTGCGCGATCTCGAAAGCGTCGGCCTCCATGATGACGGCGGAACTCAAAGGCAAGACCTTGCCGGAAGCGGAAGCGATCTTTGACCGGTTCCACGCTCTTGTCACGGATGAGGACGCCGATCTGGAAGACGAGGCGCTGGGCAAGCTGGCGGTCTTCGGCGGCGTCCGTGAATTTCCCGCCCGCGTGAAGTGCGCAAGTCTGGCGTGGCACACCGTCCACGCCGCCCTGCATCACAACGACGCGCCCGTTTCAACGGAGTAACGCTAACAATGATTAAAAACATCCGCCGCAAAGTTTACTTCCTGATAAAACTGATCTTGGTTTTTGTCACGCTAACCGTTGGATTGCTGGCGTGCGGTCAGACGCTGTGGTGGTCTTACGCTACGCGACCGATTGCGCTTCATTACGACGCAGCGACGCAAACCGCCTACGAATCAATCGGGCTTTATACAGGATACGATACCGGCGAACGCGCCGCTTTTCAGCATATCGCCAATCAGATGCGACTTTACCCGCAGGCGAATTTGTACGTCGTAGAGTACCATAATACCCTGTTCGATGAAATTGGGCCTCAAAAGTTGGGCTACAATCGAAAGGAGAAGCGGTTTTCTCGTGGAAGCGATGAGGGCGGCGGTAGCTGGTATGAAAATGTTACCGACGCGATGATTCAGAAAGTCGCGGCGAAACATGGCAAGATGGACGAATTTATGAAAATGGGCGGTTCTTTCTTTCCGTAAAAATGAGGGGCATTTCACTGATGATTACAAACGTCCGCCGCGAAGTTTATTTCCTGACAAAACTGTTGCTGATCATAACGATTCTGCTAATAGTGGTAGCCGCGACTCTACACATTCAAATTGTTCCTGCTATAGCTCCCCATTTTGATTCAACAAAGCAGACGGTCGAAGAATCAATGTGGAATCAACCCGATTATTCCAAAGGCGAACATGTTGCATTACAGCATATCGCGAATCAAATGCGACTTTATCCACAGGCGAATTTTTATCAGGCGTATTACAGGGCAGGAGATTGGTGGGACGGTAACGATTTCAAAATGAGTTACAATCGCAAGGAACAAAATATATCGCAGGGCAATGCTTGCGGTTGTGGCGGCGGCTACTATCCTGTCACCGAAAAAATGATTCAGGAAGTCGCGGCGAGACACGGCGCGATGGACGATTTCAAGAAAATGGGCGGCGTCGAATACCCGTAAGGAACGGCAGGATTTTGGTCAACCGACTGCTGATTTATCTCTGGGTTGCACCGGTGACGCTTTTTGCTTTACCGCTGGTCTTGCTGACACGCGGGAGCGGCGGCAGCGTTCACCTGCGAAACGGGGCGATTGAGGCGGCGGGCGGTCTGCTGAAAACGCTATTTTCCCGGCGTATTCCCTTTGTGGGCTATGGCGCGGCGATGACGCTGGGCTATGTCATACTGGCGCAGGATGCAAACTGCCTGAACCAAAGCCGAACGCATGAATGGGCGCATATTCGTCAGTATGAACGGTGGGGCGCGTTCCTGCTGCCCGCTTATTTTATGACAAGTCTCTGGCTGTGGCTGCGCGGTCGGCAGCCCTATATGGAAAACCCCTTCGAGCGGGAAGCGTATCGTTCCGAGCGGGAAACGGACGAATTTTCTGGCTAACTCAATCCGCAGCGAACGGAAGATGAATCATGGCTTACAGCGAATTTACGCTTAATAAAATCATCAGCGATTTTGGACTGACGCTCGACGAGACAACGACGCTTTTTGATGACGCGCCGATGATTGTTATCAGCGAGCAACTAAAAAGTATTCTGGCAGAATACGCTCCGCTGGCAGTGGCCATCAATACCGAAAAAGCGCGTTCGGAAATGATTATTACGCCTATCCTGATCGAGTTGCGACGCCTCGTTCAGCAGCGAATTAGCCTGTTTTCCGGCATTGATTTTAAGGTTGCGCCGGAGCGGGGATTAAGCGGTTTCTGTGACTTTATTGTGTCCCAATCGCCCGTGCAGTTGTTTCTAAACGCGCCGCTGTTGATGTTAGTCGAAGCAAAAAAAGAGGACTTGATCGCGGGGTTGGGGCAGTGCGCCGCAGAAATGGTTGCGGCGCGTATTTTTAACGAACGCGAGGGCATTGCCGCGTCTGCCGTTTATGGTGTGGTGACGAGCGGAAGCCTGTGGCGGTTTCTGCGCCTCCGTGACAACACGCTGATCGTGGAGCCGACCGAACACTCACTGGAATTTGTCGGGAAACTGCTGGGAATACTGCTTGAGATTGTTGACCGCGCCGCAAAGGAAAAAATAAATGGTATTAACGCCGATTGAAATGTCGCTTTTAGAAGGGCAGATTGTCGAACAGATTAAGACGATCTTCGACCCGGAAATTCCGATTAACATCTACGAACTGGGGCTGATTTATGATGTGATTGTCTCGCCGGACGCCGAAGTCAACGTCCGCATGACGCTGACCTCTCCGGGCTGTCCTGTGGCGCAGTCGCTGCCGATTGATGTCAAAAACAAGGTCGAGGTCGTTCCGGGCGTCTCCGAGGCGAAGGTGGATATTGTCTGGGACCCGCCCTGGAGCATGGACATGATGAGCGACGAAGCGAAACTGGAACTGGGAATACTTTAGAAAATTCGGGTATTGGGTATTCAGGGTATTAGGTATCAGGGCGTATGCTCCTGCCTGACAGTTTGTACAATCTATCAGTAAACGTAACGATTCACCCCACCCCAGTCCTCCCCTTGCGAAAGGGAGGGAACCGTCCGCTTTTCTCCCCTCCTTGCGAAGGAGGGGTTGGGGGAGGTGAATCGTTACCAGTGAACAGACAGTACCTAATATCAAATACCCAACACCCGAATCATAGAGGTTGAAAATGAGCGAAACAGCAACAATGGAAAATACATTAATCACGGTGACGCCTGCGGCGCGGGAGCAGATTGCGTTCCGCATGAAGAAGATGGGGAACCCGAATCTGGCCCTGCGCGTCGGGGTCAAGGGCGGCGGCTGTTCCGGCCTGTCCTACGTCATGGGTCTGGAAGAGACGCCGACCGAGCGCGATGAAGTCTACCATCTGGAGGGCCTGCGCGTCTTTGTTGACCGCAAGTCCGCGCAATTTCTGGACGGACTTGTTTTGGACTACACCGTCAAAAACCTGCTGGAAGGCGGCTGGAAATGGACGAACCCGAACGCCGCCCGCTCGTGCGGGTGCGGCACGTCCTTCACGCCGAAGTAAACGCGCTATAAAATGCGACGCGAACAAGCGGTCTTCGCACGTGGTGCGAAGACTGTTTCTTTGTTTGTGCTATTCGTCCTCGCCGATGAGTTTGAGGAAGACGTGTTCGAACGCCTCTTTGCCCGTCTGCGCCCTGAGTTCGGAGAGGGAACCGATGGCGGCGATCTTTCCGGCGTAGACAATGGCGATGCGGTCGCAAAGGGCCTCTACCTCCGACATAATGTGCGTGGAGAAAACGACGGTCTGCCCCGCGTCCCGGCAGCGTCGAATAAAGCGCGTGATGGTGCGGGCGGAGAGGATGTCGAGGCCGTTGGTCGGTTCGTCGAAGAAAAGCACGGGCGGGCGGTGCAGGATGGCGCGGGCGATTGAGACGCGCTGTTTCTGCCCGGTGGAGAGCTTGTCGCAGCGGGAGTCGGCGAAAGGGATAATGTCGAGTTCCGTAAAAATCTCTTCGATGCGCAATGTGATTTCGGGGCGGGACAGGCCGTAGAGTTCGCCGAAGTAGGCCACCATCTCCCGCGCCGTCATGCGTTCGTAGAGGGACATGGAACCGGACAGGAACCCGATGTTGCGCCGGACATCTTCGCCCTGCCGCGCCAGATCGAAGCCCTGAATCCGCGCCGAGCCGGAGGTCGGCTGCAAAATCGTGGCAAGCATCCGCAGCGTAGTAGTCTTGCCCGCCCCGTTGGGGCCGAGCAGTCCAAAAATCTCGCCGGGGCGGCATTGGAACGAAACGCGATCTACGGCGCAAATCTCGCCCCGTTTTTTATCATGGAAAATTTTCGAGAGTTCGTTGACTTCAATCATAATTGTTTTGAACCACAGAGAACACAGAGACAAAGAGAAAATTCAGGAGATAAGGGACAAATCACTTAAACTTCGTACATTCACTGCGTCGAGGCGTTTCATACTCAATCCAAGCCTCGCCAGGTGGCGTTCCGCCAAGCGTCCTGCCGGACGCGCAATCTTGAAGCAATATCCGATGTTTAAGTGATTTGTCTATAAGGGACGATTCAGGCCAACGCCCGCAGTCTATTTCTCTTACCTTACTCAAATTTCCTCTCTGCGTCCCTCTGTGTCCTCTGTGTTCTCTGTGGTTCAAAATCCAAAATCGTATCAGTCGTAGATTGCGACGGCGCGGACTGCCGCGTTTTTGGGCGGACGCGCCGCGCTTTTGGTGGCCCCGCACGAATAATCGGTCTTGATGGTGTTAATATCGCGGGTGGAGAGGCCGGAGAGGTTGTAAACCGAGGCGGAATAGGCCATAATATCGGCAGGATTTTCGCTGTGTCCGTCAATGCCGAGGGCGTGCCCAAATTCATGCGCGGCGGCGGGCGTCAGGACGGAATCGCGGTTGATATAGTTGACGTTGAACGTGATGCTTGCGGTCGTCAGGTGGTTGCTCGCGTCGTAATGGTAGGTGGTCAAGGCCCCGTACTCCGTTTCGCCGCTCTGCTCAAAGGAGACCGTGATGTCCGCGCTTGCCGCGTCGGTCGTAAGGGTGTAAGAAATTGTGCCGTTTTCCGCCGCCGTCCACCAGTTGAAACCCGCCACCGCCGCGCTCTGGCGCTCCGGCGTGAGCAGCGTTCCGGGCGCGAAATAGACTCGCAGCGGCAGACCGAGCCACGTTCGCAGGACGTTCACTTTCCCGGTTTTCGGGTCGGTGTCGCCAGAATAATTGGGCGCGTAGGCTTTCGTGACGCAGCCGTCCGCGCTGCCGAGCGCGGTGGACGCGACAGGGCTGTTTCCGCCGCCCGCCGTCCCGCCGCCCCCGCCGCAGCCGGACAGCCCGACAAGGCAGGATAGACTGAAAAAGGTTCCGAATCGAATCGTCCAATGCGTGTTGGTCTTGCTCATAGTATGTCCCCGTATTAGCGCCTGAATCGGCGGGCTACGGGGATTATCGGCGCGTTCGGGAGGAACTTGACCCCGTTTCACAGCAAAAATCCGGGACGAAATTCGGCGGCGCATAGCAAGAGGGGAGTAACAAAATGGGACTCGTTAAAAAATATGTACGGCGGTATTTCAGCGGGTGGAAGCAGTTAAACTTTCTGTGGAAGGCGGGCGTCCTCGTCACAACGTTCGGAATGGTGGGCCTGCTGTTGAGCGTCTGGCTGACGCCCGCCGCCGCAATCAACGCGCCGTCCGCCACGTCGCAGCGCAATGTCCTGATTGCAATGATCGCCGCTGGCGTGCTGCTGCGGTTCTTCGGGGCAGTCGTCCATACCAAACAAACGCTGATGCGCCGTTCGCGGCGCTGACCGGGCTGAGACCGACCGAACGCAGCGCAAGGAACGGGCCGTGACCGGGCGCGTCGGCAAGGTAGCAATCGCGCCGCGTAGCGTTTCCGGGCCGTGAACGACCCGTCTGGGAGGCTGACGCCGACCATCCTGCGGACGGAAATGCGGTGTAATCGCCGCTGTCAGCATGATTTTTGCGCTAACTCTCAAAGTTTTAAGTCGGATTTCCGCTTGTCAACTGCGCCGCAATGTGCTATACTGCGCGAAGCCATTTGATTGCAGGGGATGCAGGGATTGGAACGCAGGCCGTGACCGAAACGTTTGACTGGCCCGATAGTCCGCCGCCGATTGCGATAGTCGGCCCGACCGCGACGGGCAAGACCGACGCCGCGCTGCGGGTCGCCGAAAAAACGGGCGGCGAGATCATCAACTGCGATTCGATGCAGGTCTATCGCGGCATGGACATCGGCACGGCGAAGCCCTCGGCGGAGATGCGGGCGCGGGTTCCGTTTCACCTGCTCGACATGGCGGACCCCGACGCGCAGGTCACCGTCGCGGAGTGGAAACGCGGGGCGGAGGCGGCGATTTCGGACATTGTTTCGCGGGGCAAGAGGCCCATTCTCTGCGGCGGGACGGGAATGTACCTTCGCGCCCTGCTCGATAACTGGTCGCTGGCGGAGACCCCCGCCGATGAGGCGGTACGAGCCGACTTGCGGCGCGAACTGGAAACGGTCGGGGCGGCGGAGTTGCACGAGCAACTGCGAGCGATTGACCCGGTATCGGCGCTCCGCCTGCACCCAAACGATGGAGTAAGGATCACACGGGCCTTAGAAGTTTTCCGCGTTTCAGGCCGGACGATCTCGGCATGGCAGGCGGACGACCGAACGGCGAATGTCCGCCGCCCCGTCCTCTTGGTGGGTCTGGATTTGCCTCGCGCCGCCCTCAACGAACGGATCGAGCGGCGCGTGGACGCTATGATCGCGGCGGGCCTCGTCGCCGAAGTTCAGAGTTTGCTGGCTGCGGGCTACAACAAAACGCATAGCGCTTTGCGCAGTCTGGGATACAAAGAGATAACGGAACATCTCGAAGGGGCTTTGGAACGTGACGCCGCCGTCGTCCTCATCAAACAAAACACGCGCCGCTACGCAAAGCGGCAGCAGACATGGTTTCGCGCGGAACCCGGCCTCATTCGCCGGGACGTTTCTGACCTCACTTCGGCGCAGGTCGCAGAGGAAATTCTGTTCCTGTAAGCGTCATTTTTTTATTTTTCCCGAAATTTTACGGGGCAGGAGTTACGCAGTGAATAAACCCGCATTGAATTTACAGGACATTTTCCTCAATCAAGTCCGCAAAGAGAACATCGGCGTCACGATTTATCTCATCGGCGGGGTGCAGCTGCGCGGGATGGTGCGCGGTTTCGACGCTTTTACCATCCTGCTCGATTCGGTGGGAAAGCCGACGCAGTTGGTCTACAAGCACGCGGTCACTTCGATTGTGCCGTCGCGCCCGGTGAGCAACTTCTATTCCGACGCCAGCCGCGAAGCCCTGGGCGATATGCGCCCGGAACGCGAACAGACGCCGCGCCCGCCGTCAAATAACAATCCGACCGGCGCTTAGATTGAAAAACTTCGCCCGCGCTCGAATGAAAATCCGGGCGCGGAAGGGAGAGATGACGTGAAATTTACCAAAATGCACGGGCTGGGCAACGATTTTGTCGTGGTGGAGGCGCTGACCGAACCGCTGGACGAAAGCCGATTGCCTGACATCGCCCGCAAAGTCAATGACCGCAAATTCGGGGTTGGCGGCGACGGCCTGCTGCTCGTTCTGCCGTCCAAAGTGGCGGACTTCAAGATGCGGATGCTGAACCCCGACGGCAGCGAGGCGGAGATGTGCGGCAATGGAATCCGCTGCTTCGCGAAATACGTCCATGATCGGCGGCTCGTTTCGGAACCGCAAGTCAAGGTCGAGACGCTGGCGGGCGTCAAAGTCCTGAAAATGCAGCTGCGCGGCGGCAAAGTTGAAGCGGTGCGCGTGGACATGGGGACGCCCCAGTTATTGCGTGCTGAAATCCCGATGCGCGGCGACGACAACGGGCGCGTGGTGGCGGAGCGTCTCAAAGTGGAAGGGCAGACCTTCGAGATTACCGCCGTTTCGATGGGCAACCCGCACGTTATTATTTTTGAGGACAATGTGGCGAATTTTGCGGTGGCGAAGTGGGGGCCGCTGATTGAAAATCATAAGTCTTTCCCGCAACGAACCAATGTCCATTTCGTGCAGGTCTGCAACAACGGCGAGATTACTGTCCGAACGTGGGAGCGCGGGGCGGGTGAGACGCTGGCCTGCGGCACGGGGGCCTGCGCCTGCGCTGTCGCCTGCGTCCTCAACAACAAGACGGGCCGTACCGTCACCGCCAACCTTCCCGGCGGCGAACTCCGAATCGAGTGGCTCGGCGACAATCGCGTGATGATGACCGGCCCCGCCGAAGAAGTCTTCGAAGGCGAAATGATGCTTTGAACCACAGAGAACACAGAGAAATACGGAGAAGAAATAGACAGGGTTAACGGGACTTTCAGGATTGACATGACGAGCATTGCATTTCTCTTTTCTTCGTGTCTTTTCGTGATAAATTCGTGGTAATTCGTGGATGAAAATCCTCTCGGCGTCCCTCTGCGTCCTCTGTGGTAAAATTCTGGAGAACCCTTTGTTAGTCCAACCGATCTTTATTGCGACGTGGCCTTTCGGCGTGGCGGCCTGCCGCGCCGGCTGGCAAAAACTCCATAGCGGTTCATCCGCGCTCGATGCGATTGAGGCGGGCGCGAACGTCACGGAACGCGACCCGGCGGTGAACTCCGTAGGGTATGGCGGTCTGCCCAACGCCGAGGGAATCGTGGAACTGGACGCCGCCATCATGGACGGGCCGACGCACGGCGCGGGGGCCGTCGCGGGAATTACCAAATACCGGACGCCTATCTCTATCGCCCGCCGCGTCATGGAGCGGACTTCGCACGTTCTGCTGGTCGGGCAGAACGCCGACCGGTTCGCCCGCAGCGAAGGCTTCGAAGAAGAAGAACTCCTGACCGAAGAGGCGCGGGCAAAGTACGAAATCTGGCTTCGGGACAAAAGCGCGTCGGAAGTCGCGCATTTCACTTATGGCAGCGTGAACGGAACGCCGACGCCCGACAACCATGACACGATTGGCCTGTGCGCGTTGGATTCGGCGGGTAATCTGGCGGTGGGCTGCACCACCAGCGGCATGGCATGGAGCGTTCCGGGCCGGGTGGGGGACTCGCCGATTATCGGGGCGGGCCTCTACGTGGACAATGAGATCGGCGGCGCGGCAGGCACGGGAAATGGCGATGAGATGATGAAGGCGTGTTTGAGTTACCGAATTGTAATGCTCATGGGCGAAGGGCGGGAACCGGAGGAGGCCTGCGCCGAGGCCCTGCGCTATTTGATGCGTAAGCGCGACCCGGAAACGTTCGGTCAGTACGGCGCGGGCGTGATCGCGCTCCGCAAAGACGGCAAAGCGGGCGCGGCGGCGACCCGCTCCGGCTACCGCTCCCCCGACGCCCTCTGGCAGTGGGCCATCGCCGACGGCCCGGAACCCCGCCTCAACGAAGGCCCCTACGTTACCGCGACCGAAACAATTCAGACCCTTTCCACGAAATGACGCGAAGGAACACGAAAAAAGTTCGGTCCGCCGGTTATGCGGATTAAAAAGAAAAGAAATAGGCAGATTGACGAGATGAACAGGATTTTGTAACTGTTCAGGCGAGGCATACAAAATGCCTCGCTATGGGCGTTCCGCCAATCGTCCTCACGGACGAGAAATTCAGGTTTGATTCCCGCGTCCGGCAGGACGCTTGGCCGCAGGCCTCTAGCGAGGCATTTGATATGCCTCGCATAAGCCTCTGAATAGTCGCCTTAATCCGGTCAATCTTGTAAATTCTGTCTAAAACTCTCCCCGTATTTCTCCGTATTTCTCTGTGTCTCTCTGTGTTCTCTGTGGTGAAAATTCTTCTGCGCCCTCTGCGGATTAAATCTCTTTCGTGTCCCTTCGTGTCCTTTCGTGGATAAAGTGTAATGAATTTTTTGTGAAGTGCCATAATCGAAACTGGTAAGGCTGCGAGCGCGGCGGCGCGAACAGCCTCTTTTTTACGAGTTTCGGAGGCAATTACATGAAATTTCGATTAGTAGCGGGCGGCGCGGCGCTGGGACTGACAGGAACGCTGTGCCTGACGCTGGCGGGGTGCGGCGGGGGCGGCAGCGCGGTTTCGGGCGGAACAACGCGCTCGGCGGGTCTGACGGGCGGGGTGCAGGCCCCGCAAAGCCAGACGCGGGGCGTTTCGCGGGTGGCAAACGATCCACTCGTCGCAGTTCCCGGCGCGACCGTCACGCTGGTCAATCTGGACGATTCCACCGTCGCGAACGGCGTGGTGGGAACGACCACGACCGGGGCGGACGGCGCTTACTCTTTCCCGACGGTGATACCTGGCACAAATTATAAAGTCGAGGCCGTGAAAACGATTGGAACGAAGACCCTGACCCTGGATGCGGTGGTCACGGCCCCGACCCCGGCGGCGGACGGCACGACTCCGGCGGCGACTCCGCACGATCTCAACCCGAACTCCACCGTTGCGGCGGTTGCGGTCATCGCGCAGGTGGCGGCCCTGAAAGCGGCAGACCCGAACTCCAAACACGCCAATTTGCAGTCCCTCGCCGACGATCTGGTGAAAAAGCGTGTGGCGGACAACACGCCCCCGCCCGACTGCACCAACCCGGCGGCGGTCAGCAGCGACGCAAACGCCCTGCGGCAGGCGACCGCCCCCAAAGGCTCCTACTCCGGGCTTGCGACGGTGACCGTCGTTTCCGCCGCCAATACCAAATCAAAAATCGGGGACACAACGCTGCTTGCCGCGCAGATTGACGCCTCCGGCAAATTTTTTGTCGCGGCCCTCGATAATCATACCGGACAATCCAAAACAACTGCCGCCGCAACGGGAACGAACGGGACGGCAACGCAGAACGGCAACGACAGCCCCGGAGATAACTTCGCTGTGGGAACCGTGACCCCGGACGGCGTGGTCAGCGCCACGACTAAAAATGGAAAAATCAAAATCGCGGGGCTATTTACGGCGGGCGCGGCGACGGGAACGTATCAAAGCGCGGACGGATCGGAAAGCGGAACGTGGTCGCTTTCCCTTCTGAAAAATACGTATGCGGGGCTGTATGCCGGAAAATACGTGTCCTTTAATTCCGGCGGGACAACGGGCGGCGGAACAGGAACGGGGACAGGCGGAAACGGCGCGGGCAGCGGCGGCGCGACCGGATCGGGCGGGCTGAACCTCGGAATCTCCAGCGATGGCGTGAAAAGCGATTTTGCCCTGCTCGTTCGGGACGATAATACCCTGATTATTTCGGGCGCGGGCAGCGCGACCACCCGCTCCATTTATGGCGCGGGAACGGTCAGCGCAAAGGGCGCGGTCACTTTCACTTTCTCCGATTCCAGCGGCGCGACCGTAACGGGGACGGGCCAGATTGACGCGACCGCGCATACCTTGACTGGAACGTTCTCCACCGGGACTATCGAAAGCGGACAGTTCGCCGCCCGTTCCGATCATGCCGACACGACCGACCTGTGACCGCGCAGCAAGAACGAAACTAATCCGCAGAGTATGCAGATTTTCGCAGAGAAAAAATACAATTTAGACAGGACTGACGGGATGAGCAGGATTAAATCCAAAAATCCTGTCAATCCCGTCAATCCTGTCTGGAAAATTTTTCTCCTTCCTCTGCGAAAATCTGCGCACTCTGCGGATTGAACTTACTTTCTTCGCAATTTTGATGTGAGGCGGGCTAGGAATCCCTCTTTCTGTTCGGGGTTGGGCGGCGCTTCGGACGGGGTGACCAGCGAATCGTCGCGTTCTGTTCCCGTTAGGGCGGGGCGGAGGGCTTCCGCTGAATCGTTGGGGCGGGCAGAGCCGCGCAGTAAATTTTTCTGCGCCCTGCAAGCAGCCAGCGCTTCCCGCGCCGCCGCTGCAATTTCGCGGGAGCCATTTGATTGATTTTCTTTGCAAAACGCAACCGTGTCGTAGCCCGCTTCCTGCAAAGCGCGGGCGCGTTCGGACGGGGTTCGCGTTGGATCAAGCAAAAGCGCGTAGGGCTGGAAAATTTCTAATAATTTTTCTCGCGAGTAGTTGGAAACGAACCATAGTTCCGCCTCGCGTTCGCGGGGCATCAAGCGTCTGTCCACGTTTTGCGACGGATAGCGCATCATTGTAGTAATGTAGAGCCAGCCTGGATAGCCCGAAACGTACTCTTTTACCCTTTCCCATTCTACCGGTTTACTGCTCTGCAAAAGGCTGACCAGTTGCCCGATTTTCGCGCCGTCTGTTTCATCCAGCCCGCTCGATTTTTCGGCGCCGTCCGCTTCGTTCGCCTGTGTTTCGTTCGCTTCGCTTGTTTCGTCCACTGATTTTTCAACTCCCTGAAAAGAATTTTCGCTGCCGCAGACGGGCGAGAAGTCCTGCTCTGCGCTGCGAAAGGGGCGGCGCTTCCGACGGTTGCAGCAGGGAATCGCTGCGCGTGGCCCCGGTCGGCGCGGCCCGCAGGAGTTCGTTTGCGGCGATGTCCGGCCTTTCGGAACCGCGCAGCAGGTTTTGATGCTCCGCAATCACAATCAGCGCCTCGCTTGCCGCGTCCCCGAAACGCCGGTCGCCGTAATATCTGTCTCCAAAGCCGATGATCGCCTCGCAAAATTTCACGGCGTCGTAGCCCGCATCCTGAATCAGGCAGGCGCGTTCTAGACTGGTATAGCGCGAGTCGAGCAGCAGGGCGTAGGGCAGAATCTCCCGCAACAGCCGCGCCCGCTTGTCCGGCGGCAGGAACGGATCAACCCTGTCGGCGGAACGGGATGCGCCCAGCAGAAAGATCAGCGGGGAGACATTCTGCATCCGCAAGCGGTTGATAATATAATCGCCGCCCGGAAAATCGGTCAGCAGTTCCGCCGCCTCGTCCCACTCAATCGGGCTATTTTCGTCCTGCAAGAGCGCGACGAGGCGCAGGAGTTTGTCAGCGATGTCTTCGTTCATGCGGGGCCTGTCTTCTGCGCGGCGCGGGCCGTGATGATGTCCGCGATCATCGGGGCGGTTCGGGCGAAGTCGGAATCGCCGCGAACGATGAGGTCGGCCTGACCGCGTGACGGCTCAACATATTTTTCGTGACCAACGCGGGCGCACTCCCGGTAACAGGCGCTGATAATTTGCGGGTCGGTACTGCCGCGTCCGCCGTTCATATCGCGGAGCAGGCGGCGCAGAGCGCGGAGGTCGGCGTCCAGTTCGATAAACAGGCGCAGGTCTAAAATTCCGCGCAGTTCCGGCAGGTGCAGCGTCATCAGGCCTTCCAGAATAATCACGTTGGGCGCGTCCGCCGCCGCCCGCTGCGTTTGCAGGTCGGCGATCAGGCGGGCGTTATCCGCCGAGTTCGGGTGGTTGTTGTCGGGCATTTCCTCACCGGTCGTCGGAGAAACAAAGCGCGGCCCGCCGGGACTGTCCCAATAAAAATACCTGTCCATTCCAATCGTTTCAACGGCAAGGCCGCGCTGCGTCAGGGCGGTTTGGAGGGACGCCGCGAACGTCGTCTTGCCGGAAGCGGAACCGCCCGCAATCCCCACAAGGAAACTTTGATTTTGATTTGTCATGGTCTTCATATACCCGCGCTTTTCTTTTTATCTTACCCCCAAACGCAAAAATCCCGCGCCGTCATTGCAGATGGCGCGGGAATTTTTGCAGGGGAAGTCTATTGAAATTTTTACGGATCACCTACCGTATTAAACTCGCCAATCAGCAGGGTAAAGTCTCCGCTGTCTACTGTGCCGTCCAGATTGAAGTCTGCTGTGGGATCGTAGCCGCTCGTGGGATCATGCGCATCCGAATTGAAAGAGCCAATCAGAGCCGTAAAGTCCGAAGAGTCACAGGAATTGTCATTATTTGAGTCGCCTGCGCGGAGAAAAACGTTCAGACCCGTCACATCGCCCGCAGTCAGATCAGCGGGGATATTGGAGGCGAGGTAGAGGTCGCCTTTGATATGAAACGTGTATGGCTGCAAGGGAAGTCCGCTAATCGTGAACTGTCCGGCGCGTGGGACGAACGCAGTCTTGACAATCGCCGCGCCGCCGCCCGTCGGTCGGCAGGTGAATGTCACTGTCTGCGCGGGAGCGATATTGGGATTAATCCCCTCAAACTCTATCGTCCCGCTGGCGCTAGCCTGCGTTTGCGGCGTCAGCGTCAGGGAAAAGCCGGAATAGGAGCCGATGAACTGCCCGTCCAGATCGGAAATGTTCAGCGTCCAGTCGCCTGCCGCGCTTTGCCCGTTGAACGCGGTAAAATCTCCCGTCAGCGTGGAGGACTGTCCCGCCGTTCCATTGAGGTAGGGCCTGTACGCGACTGCCGGGTTGATGGGGTCTGTTATCGCCGCGCCCAGGTCAGCCCCGCTTGCGGCAAAGGTGTAGTCGCCGTTGAACGCCGCATTGCTGCCGGGGTCGCCGTCCTTTGCCACGCCAAGCCGGTCAAAGAGTTCAATCGTCACGCCGCCATGCGTCAGGGTGGCGAGCAGGTCGCCGCTGTTGGAGTGTTTCAGTCCGGTAATCACGACTTTATTCAGAGCGCCAACCGCAAACGTGTCCGCGACATGGACGGTCAGCGGCAGCCCCTTACCGCTGTTGTCGGGGATGGTGGGCGGGAAGGCCGCGCCGCCGGTGTACAGTGTGTTGTGAAACGCGCCGCCCTCGCCGTTCAGATAAGAAGTCGTGACCCAGACATAGGGCGTTCCCGCCGTGAGCGGCACGTTTTCGATGACCTGCGTGGAAGGATCGTTTCCGCCGACCGCGAAAAGAGCGCCAAAAAGTGGCGTGGTGGGATCGAAACTGCCGCGATACAGAACCATGAAATTTTCCCATACCGCCGGAGTCGTGCAGGCGGTCTTGAAATTGTACAGGCCGGTCTTCGCGACGGTGAAGGGGTGCGTCGCATAATAAACGTTGTCCGCGAGCTGGTCAGGCCATCTTGGGAATTGGACGCCGTTGACAGAGGGGCGGTTATAGGTGAGATAAGCGCCTGTCGGAGCGGTTGTTTTGCCCGTTGCGGAAAGTAACGCAACCCCGGTTCCGGGCGCGGTGATGTACCCGGTGAAATCGCCGGAACTCTGGTTTAGCGCTCCTGTTGTGACAAAAACGTACTTGCTTCCCGCCGTTAGATTAGAAATGAAACCGGAACTTTTCGGCCCGTTCAGGTCATCGTTGCTCGTGATGAGATTAGACAGCGGGGCAGTCGCCGAAAAACTGTCCCGGTACAGCAGGGTATAGTCGTCCCAATCGGACGGGTTGGTACATTCGCTCAGGAAGCGGTATGTCCCGGTGGCGGTGGCGGTGAACGAATAGGCGTAATAAGGCGTCGCGGTGGCAAAGGTGGAGAGGGCATTATTATTGAGGTCAGGGCGGTCCCATGTCGGGGCGGCGGTCGTCGTCGCGCTGAATGTCAGGCTGACCGCGCCCGCCGTCGGGGTGACGGAAACGGCGAACGTTCCGGCAACGGTGTTATAGTAGGCGGTCGTCACGAGGACGTAGGTTCCGGGCGTCAGCGTCAGGCTGGCAAAGCCGGAATGTCCCGTCCCAAAGGCGGCGTTATTTCCCGCGATGCAGTTGGTCAGCGGGGCAGCGGGGTTGAAACCGGTCTTATAAACATAGACGCAGTTGTCCCACGCGGTCGGCTGAACGGAGTCGCACACAACGCGGTACGTCCCGGCAGTCGTTACCGTAAAATTGTTGACGGCATAGGCGACGTTTGTGCCTTTGGGCGAGAGCGTTCCCAGCGGGTTCGGGGCGTCGAGGCCGGGGCGATTGAATGTGGGACTGCCCCCGGTCGGTTGAATCGTGCCATCGTAGGCGAAAATAGTGGTCGCGGCGGGCGTTGCGGTGAACGCGGCGCTGTACGTTTTCTGCGCGGCGACGGGCGCGGCGGCGGCAAACGCAATCCCAAACACGGCGGCAAAGCGGCAGCCAGAACGCGCAAAAGGGTGTGACATGGCGTTATTCCTTCGGTGTAAAAACGGGCGTGGCGAGGCGCAATGAGCGCGTGGAAAGTTTCATGCGCGTACCGGGACGGGAAACCCCGCTCCCCATCCCGATAAGGCGGAGCATCAGAAGCCCGCTGCGGCCTGCCGCTTGTAGTGCGGAACACGTATGCTGGAGTGGATAACTTCCGGGTCAGAATTTTTCGCGAACGTCGCAATTATCGGTTGATCCGTTTTGTCCCATACGCCGTCTATCACTCTGAAGAGAGAGTGGAAACCCATTCCTGCGTAGCTGTTCTGATTTTTGCTCATGATTTTGAGCGTGTCAACTGCCAGTCGGCTGGCGGGCAGCCCCTCATCAATGGCGAGTTGGGCCTCTTCTTCCTCGTCGGAAGTGTAGCGTTTCTTGCGGGACAGGTCGGCAATCAGCCACTGGACACGCGCCGCATGAGTCATCGGCGCAAGTTTCAGTTTCAGGGCCGCGCCCGGATCGGCGCTGTAATCCAGCGTCTTTACCATCGCCAGGGCCGCATAGGATGGATCGCTGCGCAGGGCCATGTCCGCAATCTCCTCCTGCGCATATGTCGCGATACTCTCCGGGTCAATATCAGCGGCAGAGGTTCCTTTAGCGTTTTGCTTTGTGGTTGCCGCTCTGAGTTTTGCGACATTCAGATTCAGCAGTGAGAGAAAGCGATTCAGGGTTGCTTCGGCCCCGGCAGCCGCCTGTAAACCGGCAGCCGTATCGTTGGAAAGCCCTGCGGAAACGCCCCGGTTTTTTGCCATTGCCATCGCGGTTCGGGTATCGGTACTGGTCTCCGCCACGATTCGCGCTCTGACCACGCGGGCAAACCCTGTGGCGTAATCGCCCTTCCGGCTGCTAATCAGTTCGTTAATGGCGGGCAGCACTTCGGTAGCCTGCAACTCCGAGAGGGCGCGAAGGGCCGTCATGATATGATAGGCGGTCGGCCTTGCCGTAAGGGCCTTGATCATTGCCGGAATCTGGCTACGGTCGCCGCGCAGCGCCGCTTCGCGCATTTCAGCCAGCTGCGTCTGTTCCTCCAGCGAGGGCTGTATCGTCTGTCCATGCGCCGCGCCGCTAAGAGAGAGCGCAGGGCCGATTGTCAGCGCCAGCAAAAGCGCCGCGCCCGATTTTTGAAATCGTTTTGTGTTCATATTCTTACTCCTTGCAGGGGCCTGCATAATACCAGATATGACGAAGCGCGTGGAGCATTGCAGGCGTGTGCCGGAACAGAAAATTCCTCCCATTCCGGCACACGATAGGGCATCAGTACCCCGTAGCAGCCTGCACTTTAAAGTGCGGATACTCGCCGCTGTAATGGCTAATTCCCGGATCATCATTCGAGGCGAATGTGGCGATAATCGCGCTATCCGTTTTATCAGCGACGCCGGACAGCACCATAAAGAGGGCGTGGAACCCCATCGGCGCATAATCTTTCTGATGTTTGCTCATGGCCTTGAGGACGGTCACCGCGTAATGACTGGCAGGCAATCCCTCGTCAATGGCGAGTTGTATCATGCCGTTATCTTCCCCACGCAAGGATTTTTTTCGGGATAGTTCATCAACCAGCCATTTGACGCGCTCCTCATGCGACATTGGCGCGACTTTCATTTTCAGTAACGCACCTTCGTACAGAGTAAAATCTAGCGCTTTGACCGCTGGCAGCGTCAAATAGGCGGGATCGCTGCGCAGGGCCATGTCGCCAATCTCCTGCTGCGCCCACACTGCGGTGCGCTCCGGGTCTGTGGTGACAAACTGCGCAGGGCCGTTGGCGGGTTTAGTCATTGTCGCCTTCAGTTTTGCCGTAGTGAGGTTCAGCAGACCCATGAACCGGTTTAGCGTGACTTCGGCCCGCGCAGGCGATTCGGTCGCGATGACCACGTTGGAAGGCAGCCCGCCGAAAGGAACCCGGTTTCTGACCTGCGCCGAGACGGGCCGAGTATCTGTGCTGGCCTCCGCTAAAATTCGCGCTTTGACGACGCGGGCAAACCCGGCGGTGGTGTCCCCTTTGCAACTTTCGATCATCGCGTCAATGGCGGGGATCGCTTCGGTCGCCTGCAATTCGGACAGGGCGCGAAGGGCCGTCATCCAGTGGTATGCGGTAAGTTTGGGATTGAGCGCTTTGATCATCGCCGGAATCTGGCTGCGGTCGCCCCGGATTCCAGCGGCACGCATATCGGCAAGCGGCCCATACTCCTCGTATTTTGGCTGAATCGTTTGGCCCAGCGCGGCGCGGCTGCCGCACAGCGTCAGCGCCAGCGTGACGGTCAGGCAAAAGGTTTTGCCGCTTTTCTGCAATCGTTTGGTGTTCATATTCTTACTCCTTGCAGGGTCCTGCTATTTGTGAGGCGGGTAGCTCGTCAGCGCGTTATCTGGCAGCTTACTCGTCGGCGTATCGAATGTAGGCGGTGGGCCGATAGTCAGCAACGGTTTATACGTCACGGGGTAGTAGACGCCAACCGGGGCGGCAGGATGAGGATAATGCGGCCCCCATTGCATTCCGTTCACGGCCCAGTCTTTTTTCCAGAGTTCCGCTTTGATGACTCTCAGCAGATCGCCGTAAGCGACCATATCACAGACACATTCGCGGTCTGCTTTGCCAATGTCGCTGTTTGCCGGAGGTGATCCGGGAACCCTGCTCAGGTAAGGATAGGCCCCAGTAGTGTCCGGTGAAGTGGGGTCGAAGTAGTGGCTGATCTCCCAATTATCATCCAGCCCATCGCTATCTCCGTTATCTACTCCGCTCTGCGCGACGTTTGGAACGCCGATTACCATATTCAATCTTTGCGGCGCGAAGAAAATCTGCCTGTGGGTGTTCTCGTGCGCAAAACTTGTGGTGTATGTCAGGATGCCATTGATCTCCACGTCACCAATCCAGCGTATAAACTGCTTTTTTGCTCCGGGAATGGGCAGCGCGAAAAGATGCAATGGCTGCTCTGAATTTGCTCTTGTGCCAATCTGAATTGTGTCCGTATTGGGATCGTAGAGGGCCAACGCGCCCCCAGGCACACCGCCATAAACAACCTTATCCGGGAATCCGTAATATTGTCGTAATGTCTGCGTGTAGTAATGCACCCAATTCGACTGGTAGTTGGGATCGCCTGCCGCTGCCGCGCCCGGATAAGCGCTGTCATCGGGGTTGTAGAACGTCTGAATGTAAGCCGCCTGCGAGTCGTTGGCGGTAAGCGTTGGCTGTCTCCCCGCGCCGCCTTTTTTGGCGTCGCCGCTCTTTGGCGGGGCGGTCGGCGTTCCGACTTGCAGCGTGACCTTGTGGTTGCCAAAATCGTCATTGGAGAAGGGCAGTCCTTCAAAGACGAGATGGCTGGTGTCCACTTTGCCGCTGGCGCTGATGGAGTAGGGAACGACGGCGGGGTCAAAACCGGAATTGGCTACGGAGCCTGCCGTAAAGTACGGGTAGAGGTAGGTATGAATCGAAGCGTCGGGAACGGTCAGCGGATATATCTGGTAGTTGGTATCGGAGACCGGAATGTCTGTCTTCCAGTTGGTCACTTTCGCAAGGTACTTACCGGCGGCAGCGATAGAAGTTGAGTAGGCTGCGGTGGGAGGTATAGAGCCAACACTCGTAGAGACGGAGAAGGCAGCGTCGTCACAGAAGATTTCCGCGTCCAGATACAGATCGCCCAATGTGTCGTAGACATACTGGTTGCCGCCATCAAGCAGCGCGTCCGGGCGTTTGAACGGATCGGGATAAAGCAGGCCAATCGGACTAATCTGCGTAAAAAGGCTGAAATTCGATTGTCCCGCACCCGAATCGGCCTGTCCATCGCTTGCCTCAGTAAATTCGGCGCGGACGGGCAAGACCGAGGTCGCTGTCTGAGTGGGCGCATCGTAAGCGGAAGGCAGAATCTTGTAATCCCGCAAGGCGTACACCGCCGGAATGGTGGTGCTGACCTGACTGGTCAGTCCGTTCAGATAACCGATGAATGAATCGGCGCTAAGTCCCAATGTCCCAGGGTTTTGCGATACACCGTAACCGCCCATCAGCGTTCCCAGGGTGAAGAGCTTCGGGGCAGGAAAGTTTTTGATGTCCGGGTCGGTGACTATAGGATCAAGGTTGGGCGGGGCCTGCCACTTCCATTTGTAAGTGGAAGCGCCGCCAACAATATCGAAGTTCAACGGATAATCGTAGCCAAAAGTGAGCGATATGTCGGGGTAATAGACGCCGCCGAAAAGACCAAGTGCATCCTGATAGACGATGTATCCTTGATCGTCATATTGAATGGCCTTGTCCACCAGACCCGTCCAGTCGTAATCGCCGTTCGGGAGAAAGTTGATCTGACCGGGGCCAAGTGGAGTCGGGCGTAGCACGGTGTTCCATCCCGTTTCTTGCGCGGAGACGAGGCAGGGCGCGGTCAGCAGGGAAGCGCACAACGCCATTTTAAGTAGACGCCTGTGCGGGGGGGGGAGGTAATTGTAGAATAATTTCTGCGCATCGCAATTTCCTTTCGCGTGTCGTGTCGCCCGATTTTTCCGGTCGGGCGGCGGGGAGAAAAAGCACGTTTCGGAACAGAACAGTCGACGGGCGCAAGCGTCAACCCGCCATCTTACGAGGCCTCACCTTTTATGACGGGCGCGGCGGACGAATCGTTACACCGAGAACGGGCATTTTGCGATTATTTTCAGAAAATTTTACAGGCAATTTTTGGAGGAACGTTACATCAAGCAAGTTTACCTGCTATTTTACCCGTCTTGTTTTTGCGCGGCGGATTTCAATGCGTCCAGCAGTTCCGCAGGGGCGGGTTGATCGCCTTCGACGTGACCGAGGAAAACGGTCGGCTTAACGGAAAGGCCGTGAAAATCGGAACCGCCGGAAGTCAGCAGGCCAAGCCGCGCCGCCAGCGCCAGATAGCGGGTTGTGTCCTGCGGCGTATGGCGATTATACCGCGCCTCGATGCCGTCCATGCCCAGCGACTGAAAGCGGCGGATTTCCGCTTCCGTCTCCGCCTCATCCCGGTTCAGGTTATTGGGGTGCGCCAGAATCGCCACTCCCCCCGCCGTATGGATCAGCGCGAACGCCTCTTCCGGCGTCAATCGGTCGCGTTCCGCGTAGTACGGTTTGCCCTTTGCCAGAAACCGCTCGAACGCTTCCGGCACGGACGACACGACACCCTTGCGGATCAGCGCCGCCGCGAAATGGGGACGCGCTATAATCGCCTTTTCGCCGCCGCCGCCCGCAATCGCCTCCACTTCCGCAAGGGTGATGTCCACGCCGTCGCGCTGCATCTTCCGAATAATCTCTGCGTTGCGCGTGTTGCGATTACGGACGACTTCGCGCAGGCGGGCGTTCAGCGGTTCCGAATCGGGATTAATTAGCAGGCCAAGCACGTGGCACTGGCCTCTGGAAAACTCCGCGCTTAATTCGATACCCGGCACGATTTCGACGCCCAGCCGTTCGCCCGCCGCCTGCGCTTCCGCTATACCATCGGTCGTATCGTGGTCGGTCACAGCAAGGGCCGTTAGTCCGATTTTTGCGGCGGCCTCTACCAGCGCGGTCGGGGAATGGTCGCCATCGGACGCAGTGGTATGGGCATGAAGGTCAATCGTTCGCGGCATCGGCAGTCAGTCTCCTGAATCGGGTTGAGTTGTTAAGTATACCCGCAAGCGGGAAGCAACCGGAAGCCGAGGCGAACCCTGCGGGCGTTTTTACGGTACAATAGATTAGGACAGGAACAAGGGACTTTTCATGGCAAATTCAGCGGGGGAAACACCGATAGAAACTACAAGCGACGCTCTGCATCGCGGGATGCAGCGGGCGAGAGTTTACGATTGGAGCGGGGCAGTTGAATCGTTCCGCAAGGCGGTCGCGCTGGGGCCGGAGATCGTCGAGGCGCGGTTCCGTCTGGGCTGGGCGTTGTGGAACGAGGCGGAGGCCGACAAGCCGACGCTGGCGGACACGGCGGTCGCTTACGGGGCGCAGGTTCTGGGATTCGAGCAGGCGGCCCGCGACGGCAAGCGCAAATTTCAGGTTTATCGGCAGCTGCTTAACGATTCGGCGCATTACCTGCGCTCGACGCTGGAGCGGGAGCCGGAGCATCCCGGAGCGCATTACTATCTGGCCCGCGCTTTGCAGGCCCTCAATTTGCGGGAAGAGGCGACAGAGGCCGCGAAAAAGGCGGCGCAGCTTGACCCCGCCAACGGCTCTTACGTCACGCTGGCCCATTCCTTTGAGCAGGCGCAGGCGGCAGGGTACGACAATCCGCTGCCCCGCCCCGCGTCCAACCGCGCCGCAATGACATGGGACGATCTGGTATTGAACCCCAAAACCAAACGCGAACTGCGGCAGATGCAGCTGATGCTCGAAAAGCCCGACCTGTCCAGCGAACTGGGAATCCAGCCCCCGACCGGCGTGCTGCTCAAAGGCCCGCCCGGAACCGGAAAGACCAGCATCGCCCGGATTCTGGCGCACGAAGCGAAATGCGCGTTTTATTCCATTACGCCCGCAGAAGTGCATCAAATGTACGTCGGCGAAAGCGAAAAGCGGGTGCAGGAACTTTTTGCAAAGGCCCGCGCCCACGCGCCTTCGATTATTTTTGTGGACGAGATAGACGCGCTGCTTCCGATTCGGCAGGGCGGAATTGGCCTGCACTCCGATAAGGTGACGAATCAATTTTTGCAGGAGATGGACGGGCTGACGGTCAACAACCGCGTGTTCATTGTCGGGGCGACGAACCGGCCCGATATGCTCGATCCGGCCCTGCGGCGCGGCGGCAGGCTGTCCCGCGAAATCGAAGTCCCGCTGCCCGACGAGGACGCCCGAACGCAACTTTTCGCGCTCTGCACCCGCAGCGCTACGCTTGCGCCCGACGTGTCGCTGCCCGATTTAGCGAAGAAGACAGACGGCTATTCCGGTGCAGACATCAAGGCGCTGGTCAACGAGGCGGGCCTGCAAGCCCTGATCCGCATAGCAGACGCGACCGACGCCCCGCGCAAAATGCTGGTGATGAGCGATTTCACCAACGCGCTGGAAAATCTGGGATGACAATTCGGGTGTCCGGGTGTTCGGGTGTTCGGTGTTCAGGCGCTGACTTCTTTCATGTCAGATTGTACAAACTTCCAGTAAGAAAGCGAACACTTGAACACCGAACACCCGAACACCTGAACGGGGGAGTAGGGCGATGGATTTTGATGCGGCGCTGGCCTATATGGAGGGGCGCATCCGGCTGGGCTGGAAACTGGGGAACGAACGTTTTGAGGCGTTGTGCGAACGCCTGGGCAATCCGCAATGGGAGCCTGCAGTCGTTCATGTGGCGGGAACAAAGGGCAAAGGTTCCACGACCGCGCTGGCGGCGGCCCTGCTGAAAAACGCGGGGTTTGGAACGGGCGGCTATTTTTCGCCCTACGTTTACGATGTCCGGGAGCGCGTTCAGTGGAACGGCGAACCGATTTCCAAAGCGAATTTTGCGCGGATTGTCACCGAAATTCGTCCGCACATTGAGGCATTAGAAGCAACCGAACTCGGCGCGACGACGGAGTTTGAGCTAAAGACTGCGGTCGCGTTCTGCTATTTTGCGGGGCGCAGCGCCGACTTTGCCGCCATCGAAGTGGGGATTGGCGGCAGGCTGGACGCGACAAACGTTGTCCGCCCGACCGTCTGCGTGATTACCAATATTGGGCTGGACCACGTGGCGATGCTGGGCGATACGCACGGCAAAATCGCGGCGGAGAAGGCGGGGATTTTGAAGGCCGGAATCCCCTGCGTGACCGCCGTCGCACACCCGGAAGCGCTCGCTGTGATTGAAACCATTGCGCGGGATCGGGCGGTTCCGCTGGCTTACGTTCGGCGCGGCGACGCAACGAAGCCGACGGGACGCCCTGATTCGGTCGTCTGGCAGTCGGAGGGAGAAATGGGCGCGGTCACTATCGCCACAGGAACGCGGGTTTACGCCGATATTCCCGTTCGGATGGGCGGTTGGTATCAGCGGGAGAACGCGGCCTGCGCGGTCGCGGCGGTGGAAACGGCGCTGCGTCTGCGCGGCGCGGAATTGCCGCACGAGGCGGTACGCGCCGCGCTGGGCGAGGTCGCTTTGCCCGGTCGTCTGACACTGCTGCGCCTGCCGAACGGCCCGCTGGTCGTCCTTGACGGCGCTCATAACGGAATGGCGGCGGAAGCGCTGGCCCGCCCGCTGGCAGAACTGAAAAAGCAAAATGGCATCGCTCGGACGCTGCTCGTGATGGGAATGCTGGACGGACACGACCCAAAGGATGTCCTCGCCGCCCTTGCGCCCGAAGCGGACTGCCTGTTTGTCTGTCAGCCGAAATGGAAACGCGCCCTGCCCGCCGAGGCGTTAGCGGAAAAGGCGCGGCAATTCCTGTCCCGCGTCGAAACGCTGCCGTCGGTGGAGGGGGCCGTTCGCGCCGCCCTCGCCACCGCCAACCCCGACGATTTGATTTTGATTACCGGCTCATTTTACACGGTCGGCGAGGCGCGTCCCGATCAAATCGCGGCGTGGCGGCGGGAGATGCAGTTGGCAGAGTCCGGGTGTTGAAAACACCCGGCAGGAAAAAACAAGCGTCCTACAGACGCGAAAAGCAGAATACTTTCCCGATTTGCCCGCGTTTGTACGACGTAAAAGCCTTCCTGCGGCGCGAATCTGCGTCCGTAGGACGCTCGTTTTTGATGCCGGGTGTTGAAAACACCCGGTCTATGTGTTGCTGCCGGACGTTGGATTTGGTATGAAACGCCCGGAATAGCGTTTCCGCTTTTCGCAGGCCGCGCCGAGTGTTGCGGCAGGAGGACATTTTCGATGGCAATTTCACTTATGGTGCAGGATGAGACGCTGATGGGCGCGAAAAACGACGCGCTGACGCTGGACTTTCTGAACGAAACGATTTCCGTGCAGGAACTCATTCGGGAACGGGTCTACGAGGAAGTGCGGCAGTACAACGCAGCAAAGCCGGAGTATTTTCGCGGGCTGGTGCAGCCGACCAACGCCGAGGCCACGCTCAATGGCAGCCGCCTGATTGAGCGGCGGCAGGTGGACTGGCAAGCGCAATATCGGCTGGCGCTGGATGCGTTTCAGCGCAACGGATTTTTCATTCTGGTAGATGACCGGCAGGTCGAATCGCTGGACGAAACAATCGCCCTGACGCCGACGACGCAGGTCAGTTTCGTAAAACTCGTGCCGCTGGTCGGCGGATAGGAGACGCGACATGACGAACATTTTAAAGCCAATCTTCGATAAAATTCAAGATGCTATTAATGAGGTGGGACACACGGCGGAGATTGCGGGGCTTCATGGCGCTGACAGCGGGGCGGGACAGGAAGCGGAAGCAAATCGGATATTGGACGCATTCATCGCAGAAATGAGCAAGCCGCCCTACAGCAGAAAGCCGGAAGAATACGATTCGGGCTGCGCCATCCTGGAGGCCGATCCGCGCTTTCAAATTACGGTCGTGTTTGCGATGCTGCAAATGCCGTCGAATGCGTACCGGGTGGCAGGGCTTCGAAACCTGCTGATGGCCCGCAACCTTCCCTGGACAACGGGAGATTTGGAACACCTGCTGGAATTGCGCCGCGATGCGCAGGTCTATTTCATTGGCGATGTATTGCGCCCGATACAGTATTACAAAACGCAGGGCAATGCGCTGACGCCGAAAATGACCGAAATACTGCGCGTAATGCAGACCACCGCTGACAATGAGGCCGGGGCGGACGCCCGCAAAATGCTCGTTCGCATCAATGCGCTGCTGGGCGAAGAAAAATCGGTCTTGCCCGAAGCGGGTGAAGCGTGGGCGGACGCCGCGCTTGCCGACAATGAGAAACTGCTGGGCGCGGAACAAACGGCGTGGAAAAAATTGTTCGCGCAGGCGCAGGATTCGGAAGCGGGCAAACCCTCCGCCGCATGGAGCAAAGAGGCGAGGACCTGCATTGCCGGAGTCGGCGAAGAGGCGTTTCGGCAGTCCGTTGTGCGGTGGTTCGGACTTGTCACGATGCCTGCGATGAAAACGCTGCGCCACGAATATGAAGGCGGCAGGGTTTACGAGCATCAGGTCAGCAGCGGCAGCGACCGAAATATCAATATCCTGAAAGGGCTGGCGTGGATGTGCGCCGACCGAACGGAGACAGAAGTCGCCCGCGCCCTGGCGAAACTGATTGAAGCGGGGCTGAAAAAACAGCCGGGGATTGGCCCCTGGGCCGTCCGCGCCGTCAATGCCGCAATCTGGGCGTTGACCGAAATGGACAGCAGCGAGGCGGTGGGGCAGTTAGGCCGATTGAAAACTAAAGTCACGTTCCGAACGGCGCTGAATCAGATTGAAAAAGGGCTGGAAGTCGCGGCGAAACGGGCAGGCGTCACGAAGGCCGATCTGGAAGATTTAAGCGTCCCGACCTATGGCTTTGACCAGAGCGGCACGCGGCGGGAAGAGTTTGGCGAGTCGGCGGGCGTTGCCACGCTAACGCCGAGCGGCGAAATTAACATCGCGTGGTTTGCGGCAAGCGATAAGCCGGTCAAAGCGCCGACCGCCGACGCAAAGAAAAATTTTGCCGCCGAACTCAAAGCGTTTAAGGCGGACATGGACGCGGCGGGCAAGATGCTGACCGCGCAAAAATCCCGCTTCGACGGCTTCTACCTGCCGGAACGAGTCTGGAAACTCAGCGACTGGCGCGAACGCTTTGGGAATCATCCGCTGCTTGCGAATCTTTGCGGACGGCTCATCTGGCATCTGTCGGACGCGGACGACCGAGAGAAAAAAGCGCAGGGACTCTGGAACACGGCGGGCGCGGGCTTTAATGACGTGGACGGGCAGCCGATTACGTGGCTGACGGACGCAACGGAAATTCGGCTCTGGCATCCCATCGGGTTTGAGGTCGAGACGGTCTTGCGGTGGCGCGACGCCCTGCAAAAAGCCAATATCGCGCAGCCGTTCAAGCAGGCGTACCGCGAAGTCTACCTGCTGACCGAAGCGGAACTGCGAACGGAGACCTACTCTAACCGGTTCGCCGGACACATTTTGAAGCAGCATCAGATGAACTCGCTGGCGGCGCTGCGGGGCTGGAAAAATCCCCTGCGCCTGATGGTGGACGATTCGTACCCGCCTGCCACGAAAGAATTGCCGGAACTGGGACTGCGGGCGGAGTTTTGGATTGAGGGCGTGGGCGACAACTACGGCGTGGACACGACCGAAAGCGGTTCGTACCTGTATCTGGCGACCGATCAAGTCCGTTTTTATCGAACGGACACGGCGGTCAACACTATTCATGCGAGCGGCGGGGCGTATGGGGTGGGATATGGCGCAAATCCGCAGCCCTCCGCATCGCTGCCGCTGGTGGACGTTCCCGCGCTGGCGTTTTCGGAAATCCTGCGCGACGTAGATATGTTCGTCGGGGTTTGCAGCGTCGGCAACGATCCGCAATGGCAGGATGGCGGGCCGCAGGGCCGTTACCGCGACTACTGGACGGACTATTCGTTCGGCGACCTTTCCGCGACCGCGCAGACACGGCGGCAGGTGCTGGAAAAAATCCTGCCACGCCTGAAAATCGCCGACCGCGCCGCGCTGACCGACAAATTCCTGACCGTGCGCGGCGACATTCGGACGTACAAAATCCATCTCGGCAGCGGCAATATCCTGATGGAACCGAACGACCAGTACCTCTGCATTGTGCAGGACAGAAGCGCGGTCAAGGACGAGGCGCAACCGGGATTTCTGCCGTTCGAGGGCGATCAGCGGCTGGCCCTGATTTTGAGCAAGGCCCTGCTGCTGGCGGAAGACAAGAAAATCACGGATGAGACAATCACGCGGCAAATTAGAGGATGAATGTTTGTCCGTTTAGTCGGGGCCATAAACGCCCCGTCTATTGAGCCTTCGGCTAACCGTCCTCACGGACGGGACGGACAAACAGAGATTGTTCGTCCGTGAGGACGGTTGGCGGAACGCCCCACAGGCGGGCCTTTTATAGGCCCGCCGTCAATAGATGCGATTCCGCAATTCGCTATTTAATCGCAAATCCGCGTTCCCGCAAAATTTCGGCGAGAACGTCGCGCCCGCCCAGCGATTTTGCCGATGCGACGCGCTTTGCGGAGACTGCTGACCAGTCCGCCTGCCCGTGCATCGCCTGCGCTTCGTAGAATTGGCGCATAGTGGCGTCGTACTTTGCGATCTGCGCGTCACGCTCCTCTGTGGAGTAGACTTCTCGGTGCAGAATTTCCGGCTGCGGCAGGCGGGGTTTGATTGCAGCCTGCTTCGCCGGGTTCGGAACGCCGACCGCCATGCCGAAAATTGCGATGACGCGGGGCGGCAGATGCAGCAGCTCGGCCAGTTCACGGGGATGATTTCGCGCGCTGCCGACGTAGCAAATTCCCAGCCCCAGCGCTTCCGCCGCAACCGCCGCGTTTTGCGCGGCAAGCGCGGCGTCAATCGTGGCGGCAAGGAACATTTCGATATAGTCCAGCCCCTCGCCCGCCATGCCTTCCTGTTCCGAAACAAACGTCAGCCGCGACAAGTCCGCGCAAAACACAAAAAACAGCGGGGCCTGTCGGATAAACTCCTGATCGCCCGCCAGCGTTGCCGCCTTTGCTTTATGCTCTGCGTTTTGCAGGGCGACCACGCTCCACGTTTGCAGATTCGAGGAGGACGCGGCGCTCTGCGCGGCGGCGACAAGCCGTTCCAGCGTCCCATCAGGCAGAGGAATAGGCGCGAAGTCCCGCACCGATTTATGCGCTAAAATCACCCGCAGCGCCGCGTCCGCCGACTCGGAAATCGGCGGCGCGTCCGCCCCGTACCGCGCCTTCACTAATTCCACCCAGTCCATGTTCACTCCTTTAGGTGTTCAGGTATTCAGGTGTTCAGGTGTTCAGGTATTGTTTGTTTTACTGTGAGTTTTGTACAATCTATAAGCAAACGGGCGAATACCTGAACACCTGAATACCTAATTCTCTACGCTGTCTTCCGGCAGACCGACCGGGAAGGCCGCCGGACGCTCGACGGGGGCGATAGGCGTATAGTGCGTCCCGCTTGCAGAGGAATCCAATACGCCCTGCATCACGTCCAGCACATGAAAGGCCAGATCGCCGCTGGCGCGGTGCGGCCTGCCGGTCTCAATGGCAGCCGCCATGTCCGCCACGCCCACGCCGCGCGCATTTTCCGCGAAGCCGTGCGTCAACTCCACATCGCGCCATTCGCTTTCGTCCTTGCGCCGGACCTGCGCTTTGCCGCCAAAGCCGTTGGGATCGGGGACTTTGAGCGAGCCTTCCGCGCCGTAAATCTCGATGTGCGGCATCTGGTGCGACCACACGTCAAAACTCGTGACCAGTGTACCGACCGCGCCGTTGGCGAAATCCAGAACGGCGGCGAGGTGCGTGGGCGTTTCCACTTCGATGACAGTTCCATTTTTCGGGGCGCTGGTAATCGTGCGGGTGGGGAACGTGACGCGGGCGGAACCGGTGACGCGGTGAATCCCGCCAATCAGCGAGACAAGATCGGTCAGGTAGTACGGCCCCATGTCCATCAGCGGCCCGCCGCCGAACTTGGAATAGTAAAACGCCGGATCGGGATGCCACGATTCGTGACCGTGACACAGCATAAAGGCGTTGACCGCAATCGGTTCTCCTATCGCGCCGTCATCAATCAGTTTGCGGCAAGTCTGGTGCGCCCCGCCGAGGAAGGTGTCGGGGGCGCAGCCCGTCCGCAGCCCTTTCTCTTTTGCCAGCGCGAGAACTTGCTGCCCCTGCTGCCGGGTCACCGTGAACGGTTTTTCGCCGTAGACGTGCTTGCCTGCCGCCAGCGCCGCCAGCGCGACTTCGCTGTGCGCTACCGGAATGGTGAGATTAAGCACGATTTCCACGTCCGGGTCGGCAAGCAACTGCGCTACCGTCAGGGCTTTGGGGATGTTGTGTTCCGCTGCTTTGGCCTGCGCCCGCTCCAAAACCATGTCCGCGCAGGCGACGACCTGGGTATTCTGGAATTTCGCCAGATTCGTAAAATAGACCTGGCTGATATTGCCGCAGCCAATGATGCCAATACCGGTTTTCTTCAATTCGTTTCTCCGTTCGAGATGGTGATGGGGCCGAAAGCGGGCGCGGCGAGGTCGTCTTTGTCCGTCAAATTGCAAATCGGGTCGTAACCGTGACCGTAGTAAAGCGCGGCGTCCTCCGGCGGCGGACTGACCAGATGCAGCAGCGCGTCGCTGTTACTGGACGTGTCCACTTCCGCTTTGTAAATCAGCGGGCAGCAGGGGCCGTCGCTGTGGTAGAACGCGAAGCCCAATATCCGGTTACTTATGGGAAAGCCGCCTCCCGAAACGCCTACATAGGAGACGCGGACGCGAGTCCGCTCCGGGTTGTCGAACGCGACGGTTTTCAGCGCGATATGGGGCAGGGGGCGCGTTCGCTGCGAAAGGGCCTGCGCCGCGAACGCCAGCCGCCTGCCGAGCCTCTTGAAGCCCTGCGTCCCAATATGGATGAGGTCGTCGAGTTCCAGATCAATGGCGGGCGCGACAGCAGTCTGTGGTATCTCTCCTGCAAGACGGCGCTGCAAGTCCCGGATGGCGTTCCAACTCGTTGGATCGCCCGCTCCGCCGCCTTCGGGAACGAACCGGCCCAACTGCACCGTCAAAAACGGCAGTTCGGGATCGCTGCAGTCCGCCCGGACGGACGCGACTAATTTTCTGAACCGCTCCGCGAAGAGTTTTACGTCGTCGGGGTTGCAGTCCGATTCGCCCTGGTACCACAGGACGCCCGCCACTTTTCCGCCCGCCGCCTGTAAGCGATTCAGCATCGAGCCGTACATCGAACCGCCGCCGATCGATTTCAATTCCGGGTCCCACTGCGTCATGGAAGTCCCGCCGTGAGCGCAGGCCAGCAGGCCAATGGGAACGCCCTGATCCGCAACCATCGCATTGGCGAAAGGCAGGCCAAGCCCCGCGCCCTTTGTCCGGGTCTTGCGAAATTCCGCCTGATATTTTTTCTGCGCGTCGCCCGTCAGATCGCAATGGCAGGAATCGGGCGAATCGCACAGCCAGTGCAAAGGCTCCTCCGCGATGTGCCAGCGGTTCGCCATATCTAAAACGTGAACATAAGGCGAAGGCGGCTCGACCTCGATCAGATCGCCGACGCCCTCCATATTGCTCTGACCCGCCAGAATCCATAAATCGCCCACGAGAACACCGCGAACCGTAGCCGTCGCCGCAGGATCGCCCGCAACGGCAAACTCCACGCTATACGGCCCGCCCGTTGGCAGTTTAGTCAGTTCCGCCCGCCACGCGCCGCTTGAAACGCGCCCAATTTCGCGCCCGTCCCAGCCGTCGAGTGGACACTCCTGACGATAGATCGTAACTTGCAACGCCCCGGAAACGCCGTCCGCCGCCGTCCCTTCCACCTCAAAATCAGCCGACACGCCCTGACGCTGCAACACGATGTCGTCCGTCAACCCCTTCGTCACTCTCAGCAACATGAAAAACCTCCAGATCGTTATTGATCCACGAAATGACACAAAGGGACACGAATCAAAATACAATACTACTGGCAACTAATCGAGACAGCAAATTTTTTGTATTCTTCTTTCGTGTCTTTTCGTGTCATTTCGTGGATCAATAAAAATTTAGTAGACCACTTTATTCAGCGGATATTCGACGATGCCTTCCGCGCCCGCCCGCTTCAGTTGCGGAAGCAGGTCGCGCACGGCGTTTTCCGCGATGATAATCTCCATTGCCACCCAATCGGCGTTGGCGAGCGGGGAGATGGTGGGATTTTTCAGCGCGGGCAGCAGCGCCGTCACCGATTCCAGCGCGGCGCGGTGGACGTTCATTTTCAGGCCGACCAGCTGCTCCGCGTTCAAAGCGCCGCGCAGCAGCATGGCGACGTTCTCGATTTTTGCCCGTTTCCACTCGTTTTGCCACGCGGTTTTGTTGACAATCAGGCGGGTGGTGGAAGTCAAGAGCGTGTCCACGATTATAAGGTTGTGGGCGCGGAGGCTGCTGCCCGTTTCGGTGTTGACGACGATGGCGTCCGCCAGTTCAGGCGTCTTGACCTCGCAGGCCCCCCACGAAAATTCTACCTGCGCTGTGACGCCGTGCTGCGCCAGATAGCGTTCGGTCAGTTTCACATACTCCGACGCGATGCGCTTGCCCTGCAAATCCCGCACCGACTCGATGGCGGAACCGTTCGGGGCCGCCAGCACGATTCGGATGGGGTTGTGCGTGGCCTTCGAGTAGGCCAGTTCCGCGACTTCTTCCACGTCCGAACCATTGTCCTCGATCCAGTCTTTTCCCGTGAGTCCCGCGTCCAAAATGCCCTGCTCGACATAGCGGGAAATCTCCTGCGGGCGGATCAGCAGCGGCTCCATCTCCGGGTCGTCCACTGCCGGGTGGTAGGAGCGCCCGCTGCTCATGCGGAACTCGAAGCCCGCCTTCTTGAACAGGGCGAATGTGGCCTCTTGCAGGCTGCCTTTGGGGATTCCGATTTTTAATTTTGGTTGTGCTATTTCCACACTTGTCCTCTTTCTGTGGACTGCTGCGTTGCGGCGCAAGGTCTGCGCTCCGGCCTTCCTGTGTCCTCATACGAAAACCCGCCTGTATTTTACCCGTTTCCCTGCAATAGTTCCGCTTGATTTTTCACGCTTGTTTTCGCGGACAAAAAAAGAGGGCCTCAGCAAACGCTGAGGCCCTCTGTGATCGTGTGTTAGCCTGAGTCTAATTCGCTCCGACGTTGTTGAACTCGCCGACGAGCAGGGTGAAGTCTGAGGAGTCCACGAAGCCATCGAAGTTGAAGTCAGCGGTCGGATCGTAGCCGCTGCCCGCAACGGTTGCGTCGGAGTTGAACGAACCAATCAGCGCAGTAAAGTCCGTCGAGTCCACCGAGTTGTCGCCATTCGCGTCTGCTGCGGGAAGCATCACAGCCGGGACGCTTCCGCCCGTCGCGCCGATAACAACGCCAGCGGTCACGACAGCGAGGTTTTTGCTGCCCTTGATCCACACGTCATACGTTCCAGCGGGAACGGTCAAGGTAAACATCCCGTCTGGGCTGCCGGCAGTTACTGTCAGAGCGACTTTGTAGTCGTAGAGGTCTGTCGTCGTACCCGGCGCGCGGAATCTGACATCAAAAACGCCAAGCGGCACGGACGGACTGATCGCAGACAGGTTAGAAACGCCTTCCAGCGCAATTTTCCCCGTAATCGTAGTTCAAGGCGTTACGCGGGCGATCCAGCCTACCGAGTTGGCTAGGTCAGTCCCACAATGTCCATTGCCGACAATCACGATTTCGTTACCCACTTTTGTAACGCCCGTCGCTTTGTCCAAACTTAGATTATTGTCAATGACAATCCCGTATTTGCTGATCAATTCAGCGCGAAGGTCACGCAGAGTCGGATTGTCCTGCGACCAGAGGAACGCGCCAGCAAAATTCGGGCCACCTGCTCCCACAATGACCGATCCATCCTGACTGACCGCGAGAGCGGAACTGTCCTCACTTGAGAGTAGATTATAGCCGCTGAGGATACGCGCCGGTTGATCTGAAAGGTTGCTGTACCACACACAGGCAGGCGAGGAATAAGACATGGGACGGCCTATGTAATGCGCTATATTCTCGCCGACAATGGTCGAAAGATCAGCCGAAACAGCGTAAGCGGTTCCGAAGTATGGCGCGTCAACCCCTGCTATGCTTATCAAGTCCACTGATGCGCCATCGTCCAATGACCACTTTTGGGCATCGTATCCTCTTGGCGCAAAGGATTCCGCATCCGGTTTTCTTTCAATGCCGCCCACAATCAATACGGTGCTACCATTGTTTGCAACGCCGAGCGGATGATCAAATTGGTATTTTTGAGACAACTGCGCGAGAGTGCTATTTTGTATATTTTGTTTGTTTATGGTCCAAGCAAACCCTGTGTCATGAAAAGATGAGCTGGTGAAAAAGGGCGGAGTGATATGTCCACAATAACCCACAACGATTTTGCCGTCTGCTGAAATCGCTGTGGCGGCATTGTTTATGCCAGGTGAGTCGCTGAAAGGTAAAAGTGGAATAAGGGTCAGGGCGTTACCGGGCAAGCCCCAGCAGACTGCCTGCATATCATTAAGATCGGCGGTTTGAAAGAGACCAACACAAATATCGCCAGAATAGGACACGGCATTAGCGATGCTGGTCTTTGCCGCAGGTGTGGTCAAGTCTACGAAGCCGCCTGCCGCAGTCCAACGAAAAGCCAGTACGCCATTAGGAGCGTTTGCCTGACCGACCACGACGCTGCCGTTGCCGGAAACGCCTTTGACGATCACGTTGGTATGGCGATTAACGGCGTCATTGGGCGTATTCAGGACTGTGAAACCCGTGATGGATTGCGCGTTCGCGCTCTGGAACGCGCTGAAGGCAAGCAGGAAACCGGTCAGGGCAGCGAGGCCGCTGGGGCGATTGATCTTCATGGCGATTCTCCTCTGATATATTGGGACAGGCGGCTTACGTGAAGATTTGCCTGCTGTCAGTGGCAATGACGCAACAAACACGATGAGAAGTTCAAGCGACGCCAGAAAAACTACCTGAAAGGCTGACGTTACGCAAAAAGCCGCTTGCAAAAAAATCAGCGGAATGGTTTGGAAAAAAATTGGGCTAAAATAAATTTGGCGCAATCCCGATATTTTTGAAATAAATGGTAATCTTCGCTATTTTTCGTGGAAACAGGGAACATAACCGCAAAAAAGGGTGTATAATAAATCATCTGTGCGTCGTTTGTCCCCATAATTCGCTGCTGAACCTCCTGCAATGACGCAGGAAACCTGTACCGCCAACGCATCGGCGGATATTTTCGCACTCATTTCAATGGAGGTTTTTATGCGCGTCAGAATGAAACGTGGCTTCACTCTCATCGAACTACTGGTCGTCATCGCGATCATCGCGATCCTGGCTGCAATCCTGTTCCCCGTCTTCGCGCAAGCCCGCGCCAAAGCGCGGCAGACCGCTTGCCTATCCAACTACAAACAGAACGCCCTAAGCTTCACGCAGTACGCGCAGGACTATGATGAGCATATGCCGCAGGCGTTGCCATTGCGTAATGGGGCTTGGAATTATTCCAAAGCATATCACTTTCCGGTTCCTGCCAATCTATTTAATGATCCGCCCGCCCAGCAGGCGGTATGGCAGGCGGGATGGGCGAATGAGATTCAGCCCTATGCCAAGAACGTTCAAGTACTAGATTGTCCCTCCTCAAAAAGCTACGACCTGGTGGGTACTGATAAAACGGTCGGCCCCGCGCCCCGCGTCGCGCTCGAATTCAACGGACTCATGACATCCTACCCCCTTGCCGGTATGCTTGGGCCTGCCAGCGCCATTCTGATGTGGAATGGCGACCAAAAAACCGCATGGGTTGGCGGCTTTGGCACGGAACCATTACTCTGGTGTCCCAATCCTGGCGAGCCATGCGTATACAAACCATCATTCAATCCTGCGGACCCAAGCAACAGTAAAGACCCATCAAAATGTCCCTACCCAAGCCCTTCAGGGACTACTGCTTCGACGCTGAATGGCGCAACGAGCTACGCATGGCGCCTCCTTGACAGCAATAACAAACCTTTGCCGATAGAATACTCAAATGTCTGGCTGCACGGGGCAGGAGATAACTTCGTTTTTGCAGACGGTCACGCTAAGTGGCGTCCGCTGGCCCCGGCGGTGTCGCCATCACAAACTGATGGTCGTGTGAATCCCTACGCTTACGTGGACAACACAGGAAACACCGATATCAATGGCGGCGGCACCACCGAATACGTCAGCTACTGTTATGTTCACTACCTGTTTCGTCCTGATTACCAAAACTGACCCATTTGGTAGCATGGTGTGCGCGTGAGTTATGATGGGCTTCGCGATAGCGCAAAGTGGAAACGTGCGGGGATATGCTACTCCATGACAAATTGTGGTGAGTTTTCATGGGGCTAAAACAATACTCTCTCAGGATGCCCACTTACAAACTATGAAAGGTAAAATCTATGACCGGAAACTCTTCGCGGCCTTTGCGATGCCTCATACTGATAGGTGTCGTTTGCATGACTTCTTTTACGACAGGCTGTTCACATAAAACCGATGAAGAGGGTGCCAAACCCGCTCCTGCGGCCAGCTCGACAAATGATGCTCCGAAGGCAGCCCCTCCAGGTTCAAGCAGCTTGTCTGGAGAAATAAGAGGTCGTCCGCGCCCTGACGAAAAATAATTCCGACCGGGTGCTATCGCTTCCACAGAAACCCTCGCGCTTGTTGAAAAGCAGGCGTGGGGGTTTCTTAACATTTGGCCCCTGAAAATTTAACACAACCTTAACATAACTTGAGGTATAGTTTTTGTTATAAAGAGTGAGGGGGACTTGTCAGGGCGCGGCGAAGTCTGCCGCGTTTGTCCTCTCGCTTCTGAAAGGAGCCAAGTTAGTGAAAAGAATCAACCGCGTGGGTACGGGTTTTACCCTCATCGAACTCCTTGTCGTGATCGCCATCATCGCGATTCTCGCAGCCATTCTCTTTCCTGTTTTCGCGCAGGCCCGTGAAAAAGCCCGTCAGATTTCCTGCGTGAGCAACATCAAGCAAATGGGAACGGCGACTATGGCCTATGTGCAGGACTACGACGAAAAATTCTATCCGCATCGCTTTAACTGCAATGATGGAACGGTTGCCGGGGCAACAATCGTCTGTCCTGCGTACAAAGACGCTGCCGGCAACCTACTCCCGGAAGCAAAAATGCTGTCGAATGGCTCAGAAATGCGCCTCTATTGGGTGTATATGCTTCAACCCTACGCCAAAAACTTCCAGATGTTCGCCTGCCCCAGCAATCCGAACTCGTTCGTGCCGGGTGGAGCGCAAACGCCGATCTATAAGGCGCCTGGAACCGCAGGGACCAACTACGGCGGGCAGAACAGCTACGGACACAACGATGTCTACATGAGTCCGGCGCAGGCCTTCGCTGGCGTCGGCACAACCAATGTGGCGACGATTGCGAACGCTGCGGTTCCCCGTGTGGCCAGCACGATCTTGATCACGGATGCTTCCTACTACGGCGTAGCCTTCGATGCCAGCAATGAGAGCAAACTCCGCACTGCAGGCGACGCACTCGACAAACAACTGAATGGTACGGAAGCTAAATTCGCCACCGATCAGCAGCCTCAGTACGCAAACTACTGGAAGAACATCGGCAATGCGGATTGGAGCGGCCCGACCTCTAACGGAACATTGTCTGGCGTGGATGCGCTCGCAAAAGCCAAAACACGACACTCGGAGCAGATCAACGTTCAGTTCGTGGACGGACACGCCAAGTCGTTCAACTACAAGCGCGTTATCTCCGACGTCTGCCTGTGGACGACGGATGCGGATGGCGCTCATCCGAACTGCAACTAATTCCTGCGTTCGCGCTTAACCCCCTCTCTTTCCATCATACGGGAAGAGAGGTTTTTTTTGTCTCTTTTGAAAGCGCCGAGGATACGGTTTTGCGCCGGGTGCGGAAATGACTCAGACATGAAATCAGGCATGGGGCGCATTTTTTTGCGTTTGCGCCGTTTTTTCATGTTCTTTTCATGTTCTCCCGGTAGAATAACAAGCGTTAGCAACGGCGCAGGCTGCCGCTCCATTGCGCGGTCGCCGAAACCGTTTCTGACCGTTTTGCAATACCATCGAAAGAGTGGCCCTCCCTAAACAGCGGGTCCATGCGAAAAACGATCTCTGTTGCAGCGCGGGAACGAACTCCCAGCGGCAGCGTAGGGGGTTGGATAGCGCCTGTATATTTTGATTCCTGAAAACAAAATCGGGTATTCTCTGAAAAAGGTAAGTGAACGCGGAGTATGCGCCTCTATCAATTCAGAGACACGCGCTAATCTCCCATCGGATTTGCCGGTTTTTTATAGCGCACTATTCTAAGTGGCGCCTCGGATCGCGCTCTCTCTCTCCTGCGACGACGCGCCGCTATTTTTATGATCATATCGGAGGAATGGCCCTCCGGCAACAAGGAGTATGGAACATGAAGAAGACGATTTTTCTGCTTTCGGCGGCGCTCGCGCTCACCACAACGACGGTGGCCCTCGCGCAGCACGGCGGCTCGTCCAAAGGGGATAAGGGCGGCAAAGGCGGCAAAGGCGGCCCGACTGAATCGGCGCGTATCGGCGGCGTAGTCTCCGCCCTCGCCGCCGATGGCAGCTCTTTCACCCTTACGGTGTCGGGCGGCAAAACGGTGACGGTCAACGTCGGCGCAAAGACGACCATTACCAATGAAAGCGATAAAAGCGCCGCCACTCTCGCCGACGGGCAGGAAGTGGACGTGACTGGCTCTTTCGATACGACGGGCAAAATTTTCACCGCGACCGCCGTAGTAGTAGACGATCAGAACCCGGAACCCCGCAACTACTTCGGGGCTATCTCCGCGCTTGCCGCCGATGGCAGTTCCTTCACCCTGACCGGGCCGAAAAGCGAAACGGCGACGGTCAACGTCGGCGCCAAAACCGTCGTGACTAACCTCACCGATGGCAGCGCCGCGACCCTCGCCAATGGGCAAAAAGTCCTCGTCACCGGCGTGATTGACTCGACGGGCAAAATCATCACGGCGTCCGCCATCGTGGTGGACGACCGCAAACCGAAGCCGTATACCTACTTCGGGGCGGTCTCCGCCCTTGCCGCCGATGGCAGTTCCTTCACCCTGACCGGCGAACACAAAAAGACCGCGACGGTGAACGTTACCAGCGCAACCACGATCACCAACTACAGCAACGGCAGCGCGGCGACCCTCGCCAACGGACAGAACGTGGCGGTGACCGGCACGGTTGACTCCACCGGCAAAGTCATCACCGCGTCCGCCATTGTGGTGGACGACCGCAAGCCCCCGGTGAAGTTGCAATCCGCAGAGGGAACCATCCTTAGTCTGGACGCCACAAGCCAGACGTTTGTCCTGACGGTGAAGCATTCGAACCTCAAGCCGACGGGCGCGACGATTACGGTTATCGCGACCGCCGCGACCGTCTACTCCGGCAAAAAAGGCGTGCTGACCTTCGCTGACCTGACGGCAGGCGCGGTCATTGAGGTTGCGGGCGCGTTCGACGCCGCCACGCAGACCCTGACCGCCACGCGCATCGAAATCGAGAAATAGATGGAATATCGCACTGTCGTTCAACGGCGGGCGATCCTTTCAGGCCGGGACTCATCCAAGTCCCGGCCTGAATTTTTTTCGTCATGAAAATTGGCGGTAAAGCAAAAAGGGAACCCGCGCCATTTTTTCCGCGTCTGTCCGGCGATTCAACTTAAAGGAGAAGCAGAATGACGCCCCAAAATTCAAGACAAAACGAAGATGACGCCCTCGTGATTGATCCGAGCAGGGAACTCGATGATTACGATGACGACGTAGCCAACGACCCGGCGCGAATCGCCCGCGATTCCGTGCCGCCGCTTGACAGCACAACGATTGACAGCAGGCCGAGCGGCGGCAGCGGCAATATCACCGGGGACGCCGGATCAATAGGTGTGGCAATGGGAAGCGGGGCGACCGGGGCCTACTCGTCCAGCGAAACGGGCGACGCGCTGGGCAGTGAAACGACGGACGCCGGAATATGAAACGCGATTTGCCCTCACCCCTGTCCTCTCTCCCAAAAAAAAAAGCCTGAGAGAGGGGGAAATCCTATTTTTAGAATCGAGCCTGCATGACGTTGACGCTTACTCTGTGGTAAAATGCGTAAATGGCGCAAAATTTTACAAAGTATCAGATGCAGGCGATTGCCGAGGAAGCGCAGGACATCTGCGTGGCGGCGGGAGCGGGGTCTGGCAAGACAGGCGTTCTGGTCGAGCGTTTTGTTCGGATTGTGACGCGCAGTAAAAGCGGCGAAATCGCCCCGGAACGCACTGCTGGCGTGGAAAATATTCTTGTCTTTACGTTCACGGACAGGGCCACGAAGGAGATGAAGCAGCGAATCATCCGGGAGCTGAACCGGCTGGGCCTAACGGACGAGCGGCGTCAGATCGAGACCGCCTACATCAGCACGATTCACGGCTTTTGTTCGCGGCTTTTGCAGGAAAATCCTTTCGAGGCGGGCGTTGATCCGCAGTTTCAGGCGCTGGACAGCCCGCAGGCGGCGCGTCTGTTGCGCCGCGCTTTTGAAGAAACGATTAGCAGCGCCTACGCGGAATCGAACGCGGAAATCACTGAACTCGTGGCGCAGATGCAGGGCGGGGGAGGCGACACGCTTGCGGCGCTGGCGCAGGAGACGGAAAAAATACTGCATAAAATGCGGGGCGCGGGTAAATCGCTGGAAGATGCGCGGGCCGTTTCGCTTGCCGAATCCGATGCTGCCGCCGTCCATGTCAATGGCCCCCTGCGTGAGTTTCTCGCGCCCTACCTCGCCGATATTTCCGCCTGCGCCGCCGCCCTTGACGCGCTACGCGCCGGAGTCGGGGGCGCAATGGAAGTCGCCTGCCGCGCCGTGCTAGACCGCGTTGCGTCCTTTGCGCCCGATTTCGATGACCTGCCGCAAACGGTGCTGGCGTTGGAAGAAACATTCAAGGCCCTGCGAAACGCCCGCCCCCGCGCCGCCAACGCGACCGAGCAGGAATGGGCGATGAACGATCTGTTTCAGCAGATCAAGCAATGCTGCGATGAGGTGAAAACGCTCTTCGGGCGGGACACGGCCTGCGAGGAATTTTCCGCCGAGACCTGCCGTCGAATGTGGGGGCTGGTCGTTCGCGTCTGGGAAAGTTATGAGGACGCAAAGCGCCGCGCCGGAAAACTGGACAACGACGATTTGCAGGAACGCGCCGTCCGCCTGCTGGAAGAATCGCCGAGTGTGAAAACCCGCTACCGCCGTCGGTTCCAGCACCTGATGGTGGACGAATTTCAGGACACGAACGCCCTGCAAATGCGCCTGATTAAGGCTCTGCACGGCTCGAAAAAAGGCGAAAAGGCCCCCAACCAACTTTTCATCGTCGGGGACGCGCAGCAAAGCATCTACGGATTTCGCGGGGCGGATTCCACGCTGTTCCGCAATCTGGAGAAACGCTTCCGGGAGAATCATCAGGGGCTGCACGTTCCGCTGACGGTGAATTTCCGCTCGCGGCCTGAGATTTTGCAGGCGGTGGAGCAGGTCTTCAAGCAGGTTTGGCGCGACTCTCCGTTTCCGTTCGCGCCGCTGACCCCCGGACTGCAATTCGACCCCAAAGCGACGCCGAGTCTGGAAATTTTGCTGGCGCAGGGGCTGAACCGGCGGGCGGACTACGCTCCCTTCGAGGCGGACGCGCTGGCGGCGCGGGTGCAGCGGATGGTGGAGGGGCAGGAACTTCGCATCACCGCGCAGTCCGATCCGCGCTGCGGGCAGCCGATTGGTTACCGGGACGTTGCGATCCTGCTTCGCGCCATGACCGACGTTCCGCGCTACGAGGAGGCGTTTGCCCGTCGCGGCGTCCCGTGCTTTGTGGTGGGCGGCGGGCGCGGGTACTATGCCCGCCACGAAATCCGCGACCTGCTCAACGTCCTGACGACGCTGGATACCCCGCTCGATGACATCGCCTTTGCCGCGACCCTCCGCTCGCCCTTCGTCGCCGCCGACACCGACACGCTCTACCGCATCGCCCGTCACGCGCAGCCCGATCCAATCCAAAATCCAAAATCGAAAATCCAAAATGTAACTCCGCTTTACGTTGCAGCGAAAGAACTGCTGGAGCAGGAGGGGATTCCGGCAGCGGAAGCGGAGAAACTGCGGACGTTTTTCGAGGTGCTGGAACCGTTGCAGGCTCTGGAAGACCGGATGCCCGTCGGTCACCTTTTGGAACGGCTGATTGCGCGGACTTGCTACGACGCCCGCCTGCTGTGCCGCGCCGGAGGACGGCGGCGGCTGGCGAACATCCGCAAATTGCTGCAAATGGCGAACAGCGATTCGGTAATGGGCGTCCGGGACTTCATCCGCCGCCTGCGCGATCTGGAAAAAGTCTCCGACCGGGAAGGCGACGCCCCGACGGAGGAAGAGGCGGCGGATGTGGTGCGTTTCCTGACCATGCACGGCGCGAAAGGTCTGGAGTTTCCTGTCGTAATTCTGGCGGACTTGTCGCGGGGCCTGCTGATCCCGGAACGCGGCGCGTTTATTTGCAGCCCGGAACACGCCGCGCTGGGGACGCATCTCGGCGGCGTAAAAAATATCCACTTCAAAGCGATTGACCTGCTGCGGGAGCGGGCGGACAAAGCGGAAAGCGAACGGCTGCTTTACGTCGCCATGACCCGCGCCCGCGAACACCTGATTTTGTGCGGCAACATGGGCAAAAATTATGGGCTGAACTGGGCGGATTCGCTGTTCCGCCTGCTGGCCCTGCTTGACGCCCCGATGGAACCTGCGGATTGCGCGTTGTCCGGCGGCCTGATGGCCCGTGTCGCCCCGATGTCCGCCTACGTCCACGCGCCCGCCGACTCAGACCCCGCCGTTCCCGCGCCCGCCCGCCGCCGAGTCGCTGACCGCGCCGAAAGTCTAGCGAAAGAGCTGCTTACGGAATAGAACAGAATAAATCGCCTGCGCAGCGCCTTGACAGAAATTCGCTTTGCCTGTACAATCGGAAGGGAACGCAAGAGGAATCGCAAAATTATCAGTACCAATTTTGGAGAAAATGATGCAGACACAAACCATCCGCCCGCTTCGCGAAGTGGCGCTGGAACTGGCGGATGCCCACCGCGCCGCCGACCCGGAAACGACTATCGTTAAACTTTTTTCCTCGCCGCAGGACGACGAGATTCGACTGCTTGAAGTATCGTCGGCAGTCCCGGCGACCGGCGAGGCGCTGCCCTTCCGATTTGCGCCTTCCCCCACAAACGGAATCAATTACCCATCCGTTGTTGTTCTGCTGAACACCTCGGAATGGACTGCCGTCGAAAATGAATTGATGCCCCTGCCTGCTGGTTGGGAACTCGCTTCCGCAAAGGACATCTGATGCCTGCTTCTCCCCACGACTGGTCGGATGCCTTTCTGGGACAGGCCCGCGAGGACTTGCGGGCGGCGTGGGCTGTTTCAATCGCGGGTGGCAGCCCTTCTACGCTCTGTATGCTAATTCAGATGGTTTTCGAGAAACTCGCAAAGGCCGCTCAATTACGGAAGGGGCAAAATTTCAGAAGGAATCATAAGGTTGCGGCCTATCTGTTCGCCATCCTTAAACGCCATCCGGCAGGCAGGTTGACCGCACAAACCAGACCGAACGTTGAAGCCTTTGTAACAGCGCTTGAAAACGCGCATCCGGCTCTGATGCAGGATCAGGGGCCGCAACTGGAATATCCCTGGGAAGACATAACACGCGGGGTGGTCTATTGCCCCGCTGTTGACCTCTGGCTTGCCCGACGCGCTGGCGATCCCAACGACCGCATTGCGATTGACTGCCTAAAATTCGCGGGCGCTCTGGAACAGCAATGGACGGCGATTTTTCCATAACGTTCGTCTGTATTCAATTCTCACAGGAAGCAAAACATGGAACTTATCGAAACGGTTATCGGCAGTGAAGCGATTTATAGCGGCAAAATCGTACATTTGCGCGTGGATACAGTGCAGATGCCAGACGGCAAAGAGGCGAAACGGGAGATTATCCAGCACAACGGCGCGGTCTGCGTCGTGCCGGTGCGGGAGGACGGAACAATCCTGCTGGTGCGGCAGTTCCGGCTTGCGGCAGGCGGCGTCCTTTTAGAAATCCCGGCGGGCAAACTGGAAGCGGGCGAGGAACCGCTGGGGTGCGCCGCCCGCGAACTGGAGGAGGAGACGGGCTACCGGGCGGAGACTATCACGCCGCTGTCCTCTTTCTACCTCGCGCCGGGATATTCGACCGAAATGATGTACGCCTACCTTGCCACCGGCCTGACCGCCACAAAAACGAATTTCGATGCGGACGAGAATTTAGAACTCGTCGCGCTGCCTTTTGCCGAAGTGGAGCGCCGCCTGCTTGCCGGAGAGTTTCAGGACTACAAAACCATCGCCGCTCTGTTCCACGCCCTGCGCAAAATCAACGCGCCCGCTTGACCGGAAGGCTCGCATAATTTTCATGCCATGCCGAGCGGGTCAATGTCTACCGTGACGGCGAGTCGGTCTGCGGGCGCAAGCGTATTGAGCGCGTCGCGGATGATGTCGGAGAGCGGCGCGTCCACCGGGGCGCGGAGCGCGACGTGGTAGCGGAACTGATTGCGCAGGCGAGCGAGGGGCGCGGCGGACGGCCCGATAATCTCGATGTCTTTGGAGATAATTCGTTCTAATGCCGCCGCCAGCGTTTCCGCCCGCAGCGCCGCTTTCGGCTCCATCACATCGGCGCAGATAAGATTAGCGAACCGGGAGAACGGCGGGTATTTGAGTTCCTGCCGGAAAACGATCTCCTGATTGTAAAACGACTCGTAATCGTGGTGAATCGCGGCCTGCACCGCGTAATGTTCCGGGCTGAACGTCTGGATAAAAACTTCGCCGGGGTTGACGCCGCGCCCCGCCCGTCCCGCGACCTGCGTTAAGAGTTGGAACGTGCGTTCGGCGGCGCGAAAATCGGGCATATTGATCGCCGTATCCGCGCTGACAATCCCGACGAGCGTAACGTTCGGGAAGTCCAGCCCCTTCGCCACCATTTGCGTCCCGATCAAAATGTCCGCTTCCCCCGTGCGGAAAGCGCGAAGGATGCGGGTATGCGCCCCTTTTGTCGCGGTCGTGTCCCGGTCAAGGCGGGCGACGCGGGCGGACGGGAAAATCGCAAGAACCTCTTCCTCCACCTTCTCCGTGCCGATTCCAAACGCTTTGACCTTTGGGCTGCCGCAGTCCGGGCAAGTTTGCGGCGCTTTGCCCGTAAAATCGCAATGGTGGCATTTCAGCGAACGGTCGTAGGCGTGGAACGCCAGCGATACCGCGCAGTTCGGGCAGCGGGCGGCGTATCCGCAGTCCCGACAGAGAACGAATTGCGCGTAGCCCCGCCGGTTCAGAAAGAGAATAATCTGTTGCTTTTTCGAAAGCCGCTGTTCCATCGCGTCGGTCAGCGCCGAAGAAAATAGTGCCTTGCGCGTCTTGAACTCCTCCCGCAAGTCCACGACGTGAACCTTTGGCAGGGGCCGGTTGTCAATGCGCTCCGGCATGGTAATGCGACCTAACCCCCCGGCCCCCTTCCCTGGCCGCTCGTTCCTCGCTAGGGAAGGGGGAGATTCAATCTCAAAACTCCCCCTTCCAATCGCCGACGCGCTCCCCATTCCCTGTGAGCGCAGCGAACGCATAAGGGAAGGGGGTTGGGGGGTTAGGTTTTCCGTCGCGTAGTAACTTTCCAGCGAGGGAGTTGCGCTGCCCAGAATCAGCACGGCGTCGCTGAGGCGGGCGCGGTGGGCGGCGAGGTCTTTGGCGTTGTAGCGCGGGGTGTTGTCCTGCTTGTAGGACGCCTCATGTTCCTCGTCCACGACAATCAGGCCGACGTTCTGCACCGGGGCGAAAATGGCGGACCTGGCCCCAACCACGATACGCGCCGCGCCCTCCTGCATCCGCCGCCACTCGTCGTGGCGCTCGCCCTCCGAAAGTTTGGAGTGGAGGACGGCGACCTGCTCGCCGAACCGCCCAATGAACACGTCCACGATCTGCGCGGTCAGGGCGATTTCCGGCAACAGAACGATGGCGCTGCGTCCGGCGTCTAACGTGTGCTTGATGGCGTCGAGGTAGACTTCGGTTTTGCCGCTCGCCGTGACGCCGAACAGTAAAACGGTCTCGAATTTTCGCGCCGCGATTTTCGTTTGCAGGGCGTCCGCCGCCGCCCGCTGTCCGGGCGTGAGGGTGGGTGCGACCGTCCGCGCTTCGCCCGCCGCGACGGGGGCGCGGCGCACCCGGATTTCGGTTGATTCGACGAGTCCTTTTTCCGCGAGGCCGCGCAGGGAAGCGATTTTCGCGTCGGCGGCGCGGAGCAGTTCGTCCTGCGGCATCGGGGCGGAATCATTGCGCTGCCATGCCACCAGTTCATTTAGAATCCGCTGCTGCTGCGGGCTTTGCCGCCCGATCCCGCCCTGCTGCAAAACGCCCGCCGCCGCGCCCAGCCGATAGCCCCGCATGGTCTTCTCAACCGTTTTTGCGCGACTGACTTTGCGGGTTTCAATCAGCAGCCCTTTTTTGGTGAGGGCGGCGTAGGCGGCGCTGAAATTTGGCAGTCCTGCCCGGTCTTTTAGCGCATCGAGTTCCGCCTCGCCGCCCAGCGAGCGCAGGACTTCCAGAATATGCGCCTGCGGCATCGAATCGCCAACGTGCCGCCCGCGCAGCGAATCGTCGCTGAGTTTCACGGTTGCAACGACTTTTGCGCCGAGAATGGCGGGGGCCACGCAGCGAATCGCGTCAATCAGGTGGCAAATGTAGCGTTCGCTCATCCACCGCACCGTTTCGATCTGTTCCTGATTGATGGTGATGGCGTCTTCTACAACGGCGATAATCGGGCGGAGTTTGCCGCAAAGCGGGTCTTGCGTGGAGAGTTTGCGGCGTGCCAGCACGTAGCCAAGCGTTTCGCGCCCGTGAAACGGGACATGGACGCACATTCCGACGTGCAGGGAGTTTTGCAGGGCGTCGGGGACGCGGTAAGCGTAGGTCGGCAGAAGGTCGGGCGCGTCCACGTCCACGACGACATCGGCAGTATCCACCTCTGCGAACTCCTCCCACAGGCTGTCGGAGTAATTTTCGGCGGGCGCGTCGTAATGAGCGAAAGGAGTGGAATTAGCGGGGGGCATTGACGGGCTTCTCTTCCTTGATAAGTGCGGCGTCTTCCGCGTCCTCTTTCATGGTGACCAGAGTTAGCGCGGGCTTTCTGTTCCAGGGCAGGCTGATTTTCGGTTCGCGCCCGTCGCGCAGCCGCTGGATATTGGCGCGGTGTTTGTACACTGCCATAAAGCAGGCGATTCCGGCAAAGAGCAGGCGCGGCGTATCGCCGGGATAGGCCAGCGGCATGAAAACGAGCAGGGAAAGCGCAGCGGCAATCGAAGCGACCGAGATATAGCGCAATGTCAACGTGAACGCGACCCACACCAGACCGACCGCCACGCCGACGGGCGGCGCGGAACCGAGCAGAGCGCCGAGGCTGGTGGAGATTCCCTTACCGCCCTTGAGTCCTAAGAAAATCGAATAGTTGTGTCCGAGGATGGCGCAGAACGCGGCGAGAATCTGGTACGCGGAGTGCAGGCCGAGATGCGCCGCGACGAGCGGCGGGATCAGCCCTTTTAGCACGTCCAAAAACCAGACGACCCCGCCCGCGACCGGCCCGCAGACCCGCCCAACGTTGGTAGAGCCGATATTGCCGCTGCCGACCGTGCGGATGTCCACCCCCTTGACTTTCAGCGCGACCCAATAGCCGAACGGCAGTGAACCCAGCAGGTACGCCCCGGCGAGCAGAAGCAGAATTTGAGTAGTTTCGGTCATGGCGTCTTTCCTCGTGATAAGCCGCAAATTTTGCGCTGAAATTTGTGTTAGAATAGTATGGCACGATGCTGCGCCGCTGTCAAATATAGGCCAAATGCGGGCGAAAAATGAGACGATTACAGAAAATTTTCGTAAGGAAATCCATGAGCAGAGAAGCGAGCGATAATCCAATGGGCAGCGGACAAACGGACGAAACGCCCTGCGCGATGGCGACCGTCGTTAAGACCGTCGGTTCTGCATATCGGCGTCCGGGGGCGCAGATGCTGCTGTATGCGGGCGGACGGCGCGAAGGCTCGATCAGCGGCGGCTGTCTGGAGGCTGATGTCGCGGAACGCGCCCTGAAAGCGGCGGCGACGGGTCAATCGGTCTACGTGATGTACGACACGAGCGGCGCGAACGGCGACGTGTTTTTTGAGACGGGCTGCAACGGCGCGATTGGGATTTTGATTGAGCCGCTGATAAATCGGAACGCGGCGCGTTGCCGGGATTGGATTTCGGAACGGAAAGCGCGGCGGCAGTCGGGAGTCGCCGCAACCGTCTACCGCGCCGCCGAAGCGGGTGGGGCGGCGCTTGGTTCGCGGTTCTTACGAGACGCGGGCGGCGCGGTTGAGACTGACATCACGGACGCAGCCCTGTATGCGGAGTTACTTTCAGAAACGGGAACGCTATTCGACACCCCCAGAGCGATAAATCGGACGGCGCTTCTGGCGAACGAAAAAATAGAAGTTTTGCTGGAAAAAATTGTACCCGCAACGCAATTATTGATCTGCGGGGCGGGGCAGGACGCGATTCCGTTGGCGCAGTGCGCGGTGGCGCTGGGCTGGCGCGTCCTCGTTGCGGATCATCGGGAAGCCTTCCTGACGCGGGAACGGTTTCCCGCGCCTGTCTCTCAGATTCTGACGCGACCGGAAGAACTGCCCGCGCAATTTATACCGGACGCCCGCACCGTCGCCGTGATTATGACGCACCACGCAGGCCACGACCGCGATTATCTGCGCCTGCTGCTTCCGTCCGAAGCGGCTTACATCGGACTGCTTGGCCCGAAGCGGCGCGGCGAACGCCTGCTCGATGAAACTATAAGCGTAGGTTTTTGCCCGAAACCGGAACATTTGGCGTGTCTTCGAAGCCCTGCCGGACTGGACATCGGGGCGGAAACGCCGGAGGAGATTGCCATAGCGCTGATTGCGGAGATGCAGGCCGCTTTGACGGAACGACCGGGCGGCCCATTGCGCGACCGGCAAGGCCCGATCCATACGCCAACCGAATCCATGCCGAACGCAATAGAACACGCTTCATTGGAAGCAAATCGGGAGGCGATTTCATGCCCGTTGTCGGCGTAGTCGTTCTGGCGGCGGGGGCTTCTTCGCGCATGGGGCAGCCGAAACAGGCGCTGCTTTACAACGGAAAAACACTGTTGGCCCGCGTGATTGAAGCGGCGCTGCAATCGGACTGCGGCCCGGTCGTTGTCGTGTTGGGCGCGAACGCAGAGGCTATTGTACCGATTGTGGCGGATTATTCCGTCCGGGAAGTTTTCAATCCCGATTGGGCGGAGGGGATGAATACTTCGATTCGCGCCGGAGTAGACTTTCTGCAAAACGCCGCGCAAAATCTGGACGCGGTGATTGTCGCGACGTGCGATCAGCCGTTCGCTTCCGCCGATTTGTTCAACGAAATCGCTCATACTTATACAGATACCGGCAGTCCGATTGTCGCCAGCGCGTATGAGGACGTTCGGGGCGTTCCCGCGCTGTTTGACCGCGCCTTATTTCCCATCTTGCGGACGCTGCCCGCCGGAGCGGGGGCAGGACGTTTGATTGCGCGGCAGCCGTCGGAGAAGATCGCTGTCGTTGCGTTCCCGGAGGGCGCGATGGACATAGACACGCCGGAAGACTTTGCCCGTCTGCAATCTAACCCGTAAAATCAAACGCTTGGTATCGCCGACTCGCCTTCGATCCAGAATGTCCCGTCCGGGCAGACCTCTTTTTTCCAGATAGGGACGGACTGTTTCAGCGTGTCAATACACCAGCGGCAGGCCTCAAACGCCTCGGCGCGGTGCGGGCTGCCCACGACGACGGCAACGCTCGCCGAGCCTGAATCCACCCGCCCCAACCGGTGTGTGATAAAGACAGCGCAGGGCCAGCGGCTTTCCGCTTCTTCTGCAATACGTTGCAGCTCTTTTATGGCCAACGGTTCATAAGCGTCATAAATCAGATAGGCGACTTCGCGGCCTCTTGCGTTATTTCGCGTCTGCCCGATGAACGCGCAGACCGCGCCCTTCGCGTCCGTTCCCGCGTCCGCTTCCATTTGCGAAACGTCAATGCGTTCCCGCGTTAAAATGGCCCGCGCCATAGAAAAATCTCCTCTATCCGCCGCTCATCGGGGGCAGGACAGCGACGGTCGCGCCGTCTAAAATCGTATCGTCAAGCGCGGCGTATTCATCATTCTGCGCGAAGCGGCAATGCTGCGTGAGGTCGGTGAAACGGGCGTCCTGCGCTTCGAGGGCCAGCGCCACATCGCAGATGGCGCTGCCGGTCGGAAGGGTGAGCGCGAAAGGCTCTCCGCCGAAAAAGTCCGAGTAATGCCCGAAAAGTTGGACTTCAATCGTGCAAGTTAAAAGTTCTTTCTGCAATTTCTCGCCCCGCGCCAGCCGTTTCAGTTTCGCCAGATTGACCTCATGCATCGTCTCTGAGTCCGGGGTCTCCACGATAATCGGAATGTGGGACAGGCGCGGATCGGACAGCAGCAGGGCGAAAGCGTCATACCCGATCTCGCCGTCGCCGAGGTGGTCGTGCCGGTCTACGCGGCTGCCGAGCGATTTTTTCGCGTCGTTGGCGTGGATAACCTTTAAATTGGAAATACCGATTGTGCGGTCAAACTCGTCCCACGTTTCTCTGTACGTTTCCGGCGTCCGAAAGTCGTAGCCCGCAACAAAAATATGGCAGGTGTCAAGGCATACGCCCAGACGCGGATGCGCCCCCACGCCCTGCAAGACCGCTTGCAATTCGTCGAAGGTCGCGCCGAGGCCGGTTCCCTGTCCGGCGGTGGTCTCTAGCGCAATCCCGACGCGGTAATTCAGCGCGTCCGTTTCGTCTAAAATCAGCCGCAGACTCTCAATTAGCCGCGCAATCGCCGGATCAATTCCCGCTTTGAGATGCGCCCCCATGTGCGTGACGACCCAGGGGATACCCAGCGCCTCCGCCCGGTCTAGCTCCTCCCGAAACGCTGTGCGGGACTTTTCGATGGCGATCTCGTCCAATGCTGCAAGATTAATCAGATAGGAATCGTGCGCGACGGTAAAGGCGATTCCGGTCTCCGCCAGCGCGGCCTGAAACAGCGCGGCCTGCTCCGCCTCAATCGGCGGATGATGCCAGCGTTTTGGGCTGCCGGTAAAAAGCTGCACGGCGCTGCACCCGATGGCCTTGCCGGAAAGCAGGGCGTTATGCAGTCCGCCGGTGGTGGGCATATGCGCTCCCAGCAGGCGCTCCGGGATTTCATTGGGAAGAATTTCGATTTCAGACATGGCGCTGGTTTCGGGAAAGGCGGGCGGATTTCCTGCTGCGCGACGCGAACCGGGTATACTTGATGCGAGGTGAAAGAGAGTGAGTAAATCGGTGGCGATTGTGGGCGGAGGCGTGGCGGGCATTGCGGCAGGAGTCGCGCTGTCCGACGCGGGATTCGCGGTGCAGATTTTTGAGAAGCGCCCGCTTCTGGGCGGGCGGGCGTCCTCGTTTTTAGACCCGCAGACGGGCGAGCGCACCGACGAGTGTCAGCACGGGACGATGCGCTGCTGCACGAATCTCGCCGACCTGCTGGAGCGCCTCGGCGTCCACGACCAGATTCATTACCACGACGCGCTGGAATTTTTGGACGGCAACGGCAAACGCTCACAGATTCGAGGCTGCGGCCTGCCCGCTCCCGCGCATACCGCTGTGTCGTTTTTGCTTTTCAAGTCGCTGGGAATTGCGGACAAAATCGCGATAGGCCGCGCCATGCTCGCCATGCTGCGAACGCCGCCGAACGCCGCGTTAGACGCCCTTAGCGCCGAAGCGTGGTTCCAGAAGATGGCGCAGACGGAACGCGCCGTCAAGCGGTTCTGGCGACCGATTTTAGTCAGCGCCTGCAACGAAAACTTAGACCGGATTTCCGCCGCAAACGCCTTTAAGATTTTTCGGGACGGCTTTCTGCTGAACGCGACCGCCTTCCATTTCGGCCTGTCGAAAGTCCCGCTCGGAACGCTGTACCATGAACCGACCCTGAACTATCTCGAAGCGAGAAACGGCTGCGCCCGCGTCCGAACGATTGTAGACCGCATGGAAATTGCGCAAATCGCCTCCGCCGCGCCGGAAAATGGCCCGACCCCCGACCCCCGAACCCCGACGCCCTTTTCCGTGACCGGCCTTGTATTGCAGGACGGCGAACGGATTACGGCGGACTATTATCTCTCCGCCCTGCAATGCGATTTGCTGCTGAAAATCCTGCCGCCGGAAGCGACGGCGGCGGTTCCCTATTTTGAGAACTTGCGGCAAATTGAGTTTGCGCCGATTGCCGGGATTCACCTGTGGTTTGACCGGGTTCTGAACTGCCCTGCGTCGCTGGCGCTGCTTGACCGACAAACCGAATGGATTTTTAATAAGGACAAGATTTTCAGCAAAACCGATGCCAGAGGAACCTATTTAAGCATGGTCATCAGCGCCTCGCACGACCTTGCTCCCCTGCCGAAAGAGGAACTGATCGCGCTGGTACTCGCCGATGTCCGCGCCTGCGTTCCTGACGCCGTTGACGCGAAGGTCGTGAAATCTCACGTCATCCGCTGGCCCAAAGCCACTATTTCACCGAAAGCGGGCGCGGAAGCGCTGCGTCCCGGACAGATCAGTCCACTGCCCAATCTTTTTATCGCGGGGGAATGGACTCGGACGGGCTGGCCTTCCACGATGGAGGGCGCGGCGCGGAGCGGCTACCTTGCGGCGGAGGCTGTCCTTGCGGACGCGGGAAAGCCGCAAAAAATTCTCGCTTCTGATCTCGCGCCTGGTTCCCTCGCTCGATTGATAGCGCGATTTTGAGGCGAACGACAGAGACAGCGCGGCGGATTTGCAAAGAAAGGCAATATGATACGACTGAACTCTCACGCACAGAAAGGAAAGATATTCAATGATGCAAAAAATCAATCTCATCATCGCGCTGATGCTGTTGGCTACGGCGGGGATTGCCCGCGCCCAGACGACGCCGCAAACGCCCGATCCAAACTCGCAGTACCGATTAGGCCCCGATTCGCTGCCGCATGACGGCGTGCCGAAAGGCGAGATTCGCGGCCCGTTCGTAAGCCAGAGCAAAGTCTATCCCGGAACGCAGCACACCTACTGGGTGTACGTTCCCGCGCAGTACGACCCGGCGATTCCCGCCGCGCTCATGGTCTTTCAGGACGGGCAGGCGTTCAAGGACGAAAACGGGGAGATGCGGGCGCAAAACGTCATGGACAACCTGATCTACCGGCGCGAAATCCCCGTGATGATTGGCGTCTTCATCAATCCCGGACGCACTCCGCAGCAGGTTGAGCCGTCGCCGAAAGTCGGCTGGGGCGACGGGTTCACCAATCGCGGCACAGAGTACAACACGCCCGATGATAAGTACGCCCGCGTCATTACCGAAGAGCTGATGCCCGCGCTCAATAAAGATTATAATATCTCCAAAGACCCGGAGATGCGCGGGATTGGCGGGTCGAGTTCCGGGGCGATTGCCGCGTTTATGGTCGCGTGGGAGCGTCCAAATGAGTTCCGCAAGGTATTGAGCAACGTCGGCAGTTTCGTCAACATTCGGGGCGGTTATGTGTACCCGGAGCGGGTGCTGGCGACGGCGAAAAAGCCCATCCGAATCTTCCTGTGCGACGGACGCAACGACAATCGCGGGATTCGCGGCGGCGTCTACGATGAAAAATGGGACTGGTTTTACCAAAACGTGCGGCTGATGAAAGCCCTGACGAAAAAGGGCTACGACCTCAACTATGCGTGGGGCATGAACCTGCACGGACAGCGGTTCGGCGGGGCGATCCTGCCCGATATGATGCGCTGGCTGTGGCGCGACGGCCCCGTTTCCACCGACCCGAACGATCAGATTGAGCGTTCCTTCCGCCAACCCGCAGTGAAAAAGACGGCGGAGGCGGGAACGAAATAACCGCGAAGCAAGCGGCAGGACTTCGGCGGGAGTTATGAGTCGAGAGTCGAGGAAAAGAAGCAAGGCGTTTCAGAGTCAAGGCATTTCAATGCCTTGACTCTGAAATGTCTTGACTATTGTCCATGACTTCTCGATCCTACTCCGTTCGACGCCTTAATGCCAATGTTGCGTCCTTTTTCACCGAAACACCGCGCTTTTTGCCGCGTCTATCCACTGATAGCACGAACACCATTTCAGGAGTTTTTTACCCATGCGAACCTTTTTCCCTGTGCTGACCGCCGGACTTGCGCTTTGCGCCGCGACCGGATTTGCGCGGCAGACGCCCGCCGCCGACGGGCCGTACCATGTTCAGAAGACCGTCCGCGTCGGCGGCGAGGGCGGCTTTGATTATGTGTACGCTGATGCGGACGGACGCCGCCTGTATGTGGCGCGTTCCGGCCCCGCGCCCCGCGTATCGGCCTTCAACCTCGATACGCTGAGTCCGGTCGGAGAGATTCCGCAGACCAACGCGCGCGGCGCGGCGGCGGACTCGGCGTCCCATCACGCTTTTGCGTCCAGCAGTCCGGTCGCGATGTGGGACACCAAAACGATGGCCCTGATTAAAACGATTCCGGTAGAGGGACGCCCGGACGGGATTCTGGCGGACGCTTTTAATCACCGCGTTTACATTTTCAGCCATTCCGCGCCGAACGTCACGGTCATTGACGCGAAAAGCGGCAGCGTCCTCGGCACGATTGATCTGGGCGGCGCTCCCGAACAGGCCGCTTCAGACGGAAAAGGCCATCTCTACGTGGACATTGAGGACAAGGATTCGGTTGCGGTAATTGACGCCAAAACGATGAAAGTCACCGCGAATTACAGCCTGAACGGCAAAGGCGGCGGCAACGCGGGGCTGGCGCTGGACGCAAAAAATCATGTCCTGTTTGTCGCCTGCCGCGATCCGCAGGTCATGGTCATGCTCGACGCCAACACCGGCAAATACCTCGCCGACCTGCCGATTGGGCGGGGCTGCGACGGGGCGGTGTTCAATCCTAAAACCGGCGAGTGTTTCAGCTCGCAGGGCGACGGAACGCTGACGGTCATCAAAGAGAAATCGCCGACGAGTTTCATGGTGGAGCAGACCGTCGCGACGATGCAGGGCGCGAAAACGCTGACGCTGGACAGTAAAACGGGCAAAATCCTGCTGATTGCGGCGGAGTACGGCCCCGCCCCCGCCCCGACAACGCCCGCGCCCGACGCGCCCGCAGGAGGACGCCCCGGTCGCGGCGCAAGACGCCCGATGCTGCCCGGATCGTTCTCTCTCGTGGTCGTCGGGAAGTAACGGATTCGGGACTGTGTTATGATTATCACGCGCACAAGCGGGCGGTTTTTGTGCGAAATTCCGGGGCGACTGGCGGGCGCGAATCTGCGAAAATTCGATTTGAGTAACGCGGACTTTGCAAAGCAAAATCTGGCGGGCGCGAATTTTACAGATGCGATTCTCAATAGCGCCGATGTCAGCGACGCGAATCTGCGAAACGCCCTTCTGGAAAATGTCACAGCAGAAGGGCTGTTTTGTTACAGCACGCGCTTCGATGAGGCCAATTTACGGAAGGGCGATTTTTACTGGATGAACGCTTTTGAAGCGTCGTTTCGTCGGGTGAACGCAAGTTATGCGCGGTTCGCGGGGGCAGACTTGACGGGCGCGGACTTCACCGGGGCCACGCTCGTCAACGCCTATTTCGGGCGGGACAATCTGAACGGTCGCGCCAGTCTGCACGGAACAAACTTCACCGATGCAGACCTGACCGGGGCGGACTTCGACGGCGCGGAATACGACGACGCAACGCGCTTTCCGCCGGATTTCGATCCAGAGAAGCGCGGCCTTTTCTATCGCTCGAATTTGCCGGAGATTAAAACGCCGCGCCCAAAAGTCAAAATGCCGCGCCCGCGCCGCTGAACAATCTGTCGCGTAGGGACCTATGGGAAATTCAACGACTGTCGTTATACTCGGCGGGCCGAACGGAGCGGGCAAGTCCACCTGCGCGGCAATTCTCATACCCGATTCCGTGCCATTCATCAATGCGGACGAGATCGCTAAAACGCTGCCGAATTTTCCGTCGCCCGCCGCCGATGTGGAGGCAGGGCGGATTCTGCTGCGCCGCATGGACGAGTACGCCGCGCAAAACGCCGATTTCGCCGTCGAAACTACGCTGTCAAGCCGCGCCCTTGCCCCGCGCATCAAACGCCTGCGGGCGGCAGGCTATCGTTTTTCGCTGGGCTATGTCTGGCTGCCGGATGTGGAACTCTCGATTGCGCGGGTTGCAGAGCGCGTCCGAAGCGGCGGACACAACATTCCCGAAGACGTTATCCGTCGCCGTTACAAAGCGGGGCTGAAAAACTTTTTTGAACTATACCGACCGATTGCGGACGAGTGGACAGTCTATATGAATACCGTGTATCGAAAGCCGTTGCGGATCGCGTTTGGAACCAAAATGGAGCGCATCGAAGTATATAATGAAACGGTATGGGAAGATATGCTGCGGGAGAACAAAAATGAGTAACCGCGTCACAAAAAACTTACTTGCAGACCAATTTGCGAACCGCGCTGAAATTGACTGCGCTCTGGACGCCGGAATTCGCGACGTGCTGCGAAAACACAAACAGGCCGGAAACCCCATCGCGACATGGCAGGATGGCAAGGTCGTCCTCGTGCAGCCGGAGGACATCATCATTCCGCCGGACTTCGATGAGGAACGGGCCTGTTAATTGAGCCACAATGCTTTGACTGACCCGCCTCCCGCGTCCGGCAGGACGCTTGGCGGAACGCCACACAGCGAGGCGTTTTCAATGCCTCGATCAGTTCGCCACCGTTGCGGCGTTTTCATCGCCTCGAATTAAAACTTAAAACTCCAAGTTTCGATAACGAGCGGGGCTAACCGCCGGAAGACAGCTTGCTGCCAATCCACGCGCCTGCAACAATCCCCAATTTCTTCGGAGAACTGACGCGGGCGCGGCGGGAATACACGTCATAATTGTTTTTGATGATGCTGTCCAGAATCCCGCGATAGATTTTCAGCATGATCGAAAGCGTGGCGCGGCCCGGACGATGTACCAGGGGGAACAGTTCGCGCGCCTGTCGGTAAAACGTCTTGGCGCGTTCCGTCTCAAAGGTCATCAGGGCGCGGAAATTCTCGTTCATAACGCCGCCAATTAAGTCCGCTTCCGAAACGCCGAACCGCCGCAAGTCCTCCTGCGGCAGATAAATCCTTCCGCGCTCGGCGTCCTCCTTCACGTCCCGCAGGATGTTCGTCATTTGAAACGCAAGGCCACACGCTTCCGCGTATTCCAACGCCCTGCCGTCCGCTTCGTCAAAGCCCCAGACGTGCAGGCACACAAACCCCACAATGCTTGCCACCCGATAGCAATACTGATGCAGTTCCTCCCACGTCTCGTAGCGGGTTTTGGTCAAGTCCATTTCCGTACCGTCAATCAGTTCATGGAAATAGCGGGCGGGGATTCCGTAGCGGGTCGCCGTGTCGTGGAAAGCGGGCAGGATCAGATTGTCGCCATAGTCGCCCGCGAAAGCGCGGCCCAGCGCCGCCCGCCACTGCCGCATTTCGGTCTCTTTGGTCTGATCCGCCGCCGCCTCATCAGAAACGTCGTCGCTGTACCGCATGAACGCGTAAATCGCGCACATCGCGGCCTTGCGTTCCGGCGGCAGGGTCAGGAACGAAAAATAGAAATTTCGCGCCTCCGTCTTCGCCACAAACTCGCAGTGCTGATACGAGCGGGTCAAAAGGTCGTCGTGAATGTTTTGAGCGAGCTGAGTTGATGACATCGTAAAATCGGGTATTTGGGTATCAGGTATTGGGTATTGGGTATTGGGTATTGGGTAATGTCTTCTTTGCTGCAAGTATGCACTAAACTCACAGTGAACGAGCGAATACCCAATACCCAATACCCAATACCCAATACCTGATACCCAAATACTTTCCTCCTATTTCCACGGGAACGCCGGGAGCGGACTGCGATAAATCAGAGCGGGAATCGTCCAGAGCAGAGCGCTGGTAAATTCGCCGAGGACAAGGCCGAGAAAGAACGGGCGGGCCAGCGCGTAGAGTTTCATGCCGCCGTAGCGCAGCAGGATTGTTTTGCAGAACCACGCCGTGAAGCACGGGAACCAGAATACAATCATTGTCCAGCTGCCTGCCAGCGCGTAGCCGAGCGGGTGGAATGGGAACCACAGCAGGCGGGTTCGCAGGGTCGCCAGCGCTATCGTGACCAGAACGCCGACGCCGAAACTTGCGGGCGCGACAAAAGGCAGCGGCGTTTTGGAATGATTCAATGCCTGCGCCGCGTCATTAAAGGCCCAGTTCGGGTTCCCCTGATAAACATACCAGTACATCGTGACTCCGCCCTGCTGATACGGGTAATACACCTGTGCAAAGGCCGCGCACACAAAACTCGCCGCAACCGCGAGGCCGAAAACGCCGAGCAAAGAACGCCGCCGCACCCGCACCCCGTCCGCAATCCGCATCGAATCGAGGAAGCCGGTCAGGACAAGGCCGCGCATATCCCGCAGCCACACGGCATCCAGAAAGGCGAGGCCGGTCAGGTTCGCGGCGCTGAAACTGCGCGTGTCCATCACCATCCGCAGCATATCTATCGGGCGGAACGACGCCTCGGTCATCAGCATACCCGATTCGCTGGTGGAACGCGCCAGAACCAGGGCCACGACGAACAGCATGACGCAGATTTCGAACAGCGCCAGCCCGTAGGACATTCCCATCAAGGCCATCCAGCCGGCGGAGAGCAGGACGCTGATAATCAGCCCGTAGAAGGCCGTCCGGTAGGAAATCAGTTCGTCGTCGCCTCGGTCAAAGGCCGATTTGCCGCGCCCAATCGCCGCCAGCCACACCCGTTTGAGGTGCGGACGCGCCGCATAGAACATATAGCCGACCAGCACGACGTAAGCGCCCATCGCCTGATAGCCGATGAACATTTTGCACGGGTACATCGGCATATCTTCCGGCTGATACCCCATGCCCGTCGCGACGACTTCCTGAAAACGCCCCAGCAGGAAGAAAAACCACAGCGAAAACAGCAAGTCCGTCGGCAGCAGGTAAAAAAAACCGACCGCCGCGAACGATAGAAACAGATGCAGCGTCCCCATGCCGTTATAGGGCGGCGTGGTGAAAAAAGCGTTTAAATCTATGTCGGTCGTCACATCCGGCACGGACGGGAACCACTGATGCAGGCCGCTGATTCCGAAGTAGACGGCGGGAACCGCGAAGCCCAGCCACGTCAGCCGGTTCTGCAAAAAGCCCGCTGTCACCGCCCCGCGCATAGTCGTTGACTCGCCGCGAATCATCTCCATCGGCAGCTGCGCTAAGGGGAACGAAAGTTTTTCGTTGTCCGCCCATTGCCGCCGCAAAATCACGGCGAGGCACAGGAACGCGAAGAAAATCAGCGCCACAAACACGCCCCACGCCGCCAGCGGCGCGATCCACGCCCGCCAGGGAACGGTCTCGCCGTAGCGCAGCGATTCGTAGAAACGGGTGGAAACGTCCTGCTTGGGAGCGCCGCCGACATCGAAGGGCAGCGGGTATTTTTTCAGCGAATCGCCGAACAAGCCGCGCCAGTTATTTTCCGGCGTGGCAAAATAGTTCGGCACGACCAGCAGCGGGATTAACTTCTCCATAAGGCCCCGCGACGAGATCATCGAAGCGAGCAGCATCATGGTATAGATCGTAAAAAGTTCGCGTTTTTCCAGCCCCAACCGGCGCGAAAGGCGGGAGAGAAGCGCCTGCGCGGTCACCAGAATCACCAGCAATCCGACCACGACGGGCGGTAATTGGAGATAGCCAATCTGAATCGCCCCGACGACCAGCTCCGCATACGTTACAATGAAGCAGGTCGCGACAACAAAGAGCAGACCGATTATGACGCCGCGCAGCGTAAGCGCATTGACGCGGACTACTTCCGCCTGCGAACGAAGCGGCGCGTTATTTTCGGTCTCGGTTTCGGCAGACGGCGGCGTCTGCGCGGGACGAGCAAATTGGGACAAATGCGTTCTCCGAGCCATTGAAAAATTTTACCGCATTGCCGTCCGCAGGACGGTCGGTCGAAGACCTCCCAGACGGGTCGTTCACGGCCCGGTCTCTGTGTTGCAGGCGGGTTTCGTTCACGGCCCGGTCTTTTTTACGGGTCAATAAACAGCGCGTTCGTTGTCGGGGGCAGTCCGGGCGTCAGGGAGGTCAGGACGACGAGCAGCCTGCCGGAAAAACGGTAACGCAGGTAGGAGCCTTCCCCGAAATTTCCGATCTTGCGCGATTCGAGCCGATGGCGCTGCCGGTCGTAAACGTCAATCTGAATGACCTGATTGCGCCGCCGAAAATCGAGGATATACAAACTTAAGTTATGCGCCGCGCCGTCCGTCGCTTCCACGCGAAAATAGAGCGGGGCCTGCTGCGCGGCGAACGCGGCGGGCGGGCGCTTGTCGCCCTGTCCCGGCCCGTATTGCGGCAGGCGTTTGTCGGCAAGCGATTCGCCTTTGCCGTAATGCGCGGGTTCGCTTTCTTCGTTGTTGCGGCGGTCAAAAACGTCTCTGGTCTGTCCCTCCGCCGCATCGCCGAGGCCGGTGTTTAGCGAAATGCCCTGCTGCTGGTAGATGGAGCGCCCGCCCGCCGTCGCGACAAGGAACGCCTGTCTGCCATAGACGCCCAGCCAGTCGCCCTGCGTCCGGTCGTCGCGGCCCAGCCAGTCGAGGCTTGTCCCCATTTTGCCCGCCGAAAGCGCTACAAACGATTCGGTCAGCGCGGCGATCTGCGTTTTGTTCTGAAAGATACGCAGCGTCAGCGTCAGCGTGACATTGGCGTCAAAAGCGGACGCGGGCAGTACCACGTCAAAATTGCCAGAAGTGCTGGTCGGAATCGGCAGCGTTTTTTCAATCGTCGGCAATGCCTTCGGCTTTTCGCCCGGAGTGGACGCCACCGGCAGGACGCGGACAACGAGCGGGGCCGATTTCCCCGCCGCGCCTGTCCACTGAAAGCGGCGCGTTTCGGTCTTTCCGGCGGGCAGCAGCGGCAGGAACGCTCCAAAATAGGGGCTGGCAGGGTGCGCGGCCTGAAACGTTTCATATTCCAGATCGCGCAGGGTAATTTTTGCAGCAGTCTGTTTGGCGTTCTGCGCGGCCTTACGCGCCGTTTTTTTCTGCGTCCGCGCCTCGCTTTTCCCGCCGCTGAACGCAACTAAAAGGGCGGCGCATATCCAGACGTTTCGTTTATAATCCCGCATGACTCCCCTGCCCTTTTCCTCGTAGAAGAACTAAAGCGTCCGCAATTCGGCGAGGAACTGATCGAAGTTATGCTGCGGTTCGTAACCGAGTTCCGTTGCCGCTTTCGTGATGTCGTAGCGGTGGTGGATATGCGGGACGGTCAGGCCGTGCGCCTGCAAAATTTCCGTCGCGCCGGGATAGTACCGCTCGATGACGGGGCCGGGATCAGTTTCCAGTTCGGGCCAGTCGGAGTCTACGAACGGCTTGGCGCAATGGATAAGGTACGGCTCACACCGAATCTCCTCCGCCAGCACACAGCCCAGCGCCAGGATGTTCGCCTGCGCCACGTCCTGCCGGTCAATGCCGTGATCCAGCCGCGCCATGCCCTCCGCAATTCTGCCTATCGGCTCGAAACTGCCGTAGCGCAGCATGGCGATATGGAAATGGTGTTTGCGGGCGTAAAACTCGCACATCTGCTCGCCCATGACCTTTGTCAGGCCGAAAACGTTGCTCGGAACGCAAGGTACGGTCTCGTCCATGACGCGCCGCCCGCGCATCCCCTCGCCATAGACGACATCGCTGGACGAGTAGACGAGCGCTTTGACGCCGTGCAACCGCATGGAACGCAGGATATGGTGCGTCCCGGTCACATTGACGCTGTAAAAATCGTCATAGTTGCGGAAATCGCGGGAATAGTTGTGATACGCCACAGAGTGAATCACCGCGTCGCAGCCCTGCATGGCGTGGCTGACAGCGGCCCCGTCCCGGATGTCGGCCTGCACTGCCGCGCAGTCCTCCGGCGGGTTCATCGGCTCCAGATCGAACAGGACGAGTTCATGCCCCTCGCCAAGCAGCGGGGCAATCAAAGCGGAAGCGAAATTTCCACGCGCTCCGGTAATCAGTATTTTCATAAGACGGGCAGACTCCCTGATGACTTTTATTTCTAAGAGTTCTGTTTCGACGCGCCCGCTAAAAATCCCTTCCCACAAACGGATTTCGGGTCGTGGATGAACCTCCGGCAAAGGGCGTTGGTATCCGCATCGGTTTCCGGGCCATGAACGCCCCGTCTATCGGGTATTCCGACAACCGGTCGAAGGGTCGGCAATGCAATAATTTGTTGTCTCGGTCGCAGATCGGTTAGCCGAAAGTTCGCCAGACGGGGCGTTCATGGCCCGGAAACCGATGCGGATGCCGACGCAAGCCGTTTCGCCTGCTCGATGTGAACGTGGAGAATCTGCACGTCGCCGGGACGCAGGCCGGGAATCCGCGCCGCCTGCCCCAGCGAACGCGGGCGAATCGCGGTCAGTTTTTCGCGGCCTTCATGCGAGATGGAACGGATGGTCGCGTAATCAAAATCGGCGGGGATTTCGTTGGATTCTAGCCGCTCCGCTTTTAGCGCCTGTTCGCCCTGCCGGTGAATATAGCCCTCATACTTTGTCTGAATCTCCACCTGTTCCGCAACCGTTCGGTTTATACTGTCCAAACTTTCGCCGAAAATCTGTACATTCGGAGACAATTCCGCCGCAAGCGCTGCAACGTGCGCGTAAGTAACATCGTGGCGGCGCAGCAAGTCCAGCAGCGCGATTTTCTGTCCGTTGGTCGGGGCCGTGCCAATCGCCGCCAGTTTCGCCTCGTCACGGGGGTAAAGGAATGTCGTCGCAAGCCGCTCGGTTTCCCGCGCAATGGCCTGTCGCTTCGCCGTGAACCGCTCCCACCGCAGATCGTCCACCGTTCCCATTTCCCGTCCGATGGGGGTAAGCCGCAAATCGGCGTTGTCGTGCCGCAACAGCAGGCGGTATTCGGCGCGGGAGGTCAACATTCGGTAGGGATCGCTGACGCCTTTGGTCACCAGATCGTCAATCAGGACGCCAATATAACTGCTCTGCCGGTCTAAAATCAGCGGCGGACGATTCTGCGCCCGCAATGCCGCGTTGATTCCCGCAACGATGCCCTGCGCCGCCGCCTCCTCATAGCCGCTCGTGCCGTTGATCTGTCCTGCCAGAAATAGTCCGTCCACCGCTTTCGTTTCCAGCGTGGCGCGGAGTTGGTCTGGGAACACCATGTCGTATTCGACCGCGTAGCCGGGACGCAGCATCTCAACATTTTCCAGCCCCGGCAATGTCCGCAAAAACTGCAGCTGCACGTCGGCGGGCAAACTCGTGGACATCCCCTGCACGTACAGCGAAGGGCCATCCCAGGTCTCCTGCTCCAGAAAGACCGGGTGCGCGTCTTTGTCCGCGAAACGCACCACTTTATCCTCAATACTTGGACAGTAACGCGGCCCAATCCCGACAATGCGCCCGCTGTACATGGCGGATTGGCCTAAGTTTTCGCGGATAACGTCATGCGTCCGCGTATTGGTGTGAATCTGCCAGCAGTCCAGTAGCGGGCGCGGCGGATTCAGACGGTCATTAAGAAACGAGAACGGCGGGCAGTCTTCGGACGGCTGCGTGGTCGTGGCGCCGAAGTCCACCGTATGCCGATTGATGCGCGGCGTGGTTCCCGTCTTGAAGCGTCCCATGCGAAACCCTAAATCGGTCAGCGCCGCCGACAACCCCACGCTCCGCGCTTCGCCGTGCCGCCCGCCCGCCGTCTGCGCCGCGCCGCAGTGCATGAGACCATTCAGGAATGTGCCGGTCGTAATCACCACCGTTTTCGCCGCAATCTCCCCGCCGTCCGCAAGCCGCACTCCGGCAATCCGGGTGTCGGGTGTCGGGTGTCGGGGGGCGGACTGATTGGTATTTTGGACTTTGGATTTTGGATTTTGGATTGGTTCGGATCTGTCCGCATTTCCGACCCCAATCGCTAACGCGCTACCCATTCCCAATACCCGACATCCCACACCCTCCGTAATCAGGTTTTCCACAGCGGCCTGAATCAGGGTGAGGTTGGGGGTGGTCTCAATGACCGCCCGCATTGCCAGCGGGTAGAGGTCTTTGTCGGCGTGGGCGCGGAGGGTCTGGACGGCGGGGCCTTTACCCGTGCCGACGTAGCGGATATGGGTCAGCGTCTTGTCGGTATTGCGCCCCATTTCGCCGCCAAGCGCGTCCACTTCCCGCGCCAGATGGCCTTTGGCGGGGCCACCGATAGAGCAGTTGCAGGGCAGATGCCCGATGCGTTCAAAGTTCAGCGTGACGAGCGCCGTGCGGCAGCCCATTCGCGCCGCCGCCAGCGCCGCCTCGCAGCCCGCGTGTCCGCCCCCAATTACTAATACATCATAATTATTCATAATAAATCGCCTTACCCGGCGCGTTTCAAGTTCCAGGTGTTTCATACCCAATACATACCCGTCTGTGTGGCGTAAGCGCCTCGCGTCCTTCGGACGCAGCAATCAAAATCTCAATGGTGTGTCCGAAGGACACGAAGCCGCAGGCTATCGAGACGGGTGTTTTCAACACCTGGTCGCCGTAGGCTACCCAGACGGATGTTTTCAACACCTGTCAAATTTCAATGCCCGTTTCGCCATGCCGAACGCAGCGAGGAAGCGGTCAGCGAAATCAATTTGACATTGCCGCCCTCCGTGAAAACCGCCAGTCCGCGTTCCTGCGGGGCGGGCAGGAAGCAGGAGGTAAGGCAAACTTGCCCGCCGTTGCCGAAAACTTCCAGCGAAGTCCGATCCGCCAGAACGCGCAATTTCACCCGATTGTTTTGCGGTTTGAGCGGGGCCGTTCTGCCGAGGCAGGTCACGGCCTGCGCGGCGGCGTCATAGCGAATCTCTGTGTTGCGGACGCGCAGGCCGAACGCCGCTGCGCCGCCTGTCTCGAACTCCGCTTCGATGTCCCAGAGGTCGCCCGACAGGTCATGCAGGGGATTGTCGCCCGGTTTCAGGTTTATGTCATGCCACGATTTCGGCTTCTCATGCAGGGCCATGATTTCCCGCGCAGGCCAGCGATGCAGGCGCAGCCCTTCCGGTTCCTGATGCAGCGTCAATTCGCAGGGAAAATTCATCTGCTGATTGAACGGCATTTCCGGGTACTGCCCGCCTTGCATCCACGCAATCTGAATCCGGCGTCCGTCGCGGGCGGGAATATCGCTGAAGGTCTGCACGGCGTAGTAGTTCGCGCCGTAGTCCGCCGGGAACGGCCCCGCTTCCGGCGTGAATTTCGCGCCGTCAAACTCCCCGATAAGATAGCGCCCGTTCGCCCCGGTGAACACCCACCTGCGGGCGTTCGGCTGCCCGACGACCGGCATTTCAAAAAAGTCGGGACATTCGCTGCTGCCGGGAATCGTGAGCGTCTGAATCTGCGTCCACGTTTTCAGATCGGGCGAGGTGAACAGGCCGAAGTCCTCTTTGTCCAGGTACAGGGCCATATTCCAGTGTTTCGTCGCCTCATGCCAGACGATTTTCGGGTCGCGGTTGCCGCCGCGCAGTTGATTCAGCACGGGATTGCCCGCATATTTTTGCCATGTCCGCCCCCGGTCGTTGCTGAAAACTAAGCGTTGCGTGAAAGGCTGTCCTTTCGATTCCGGCGAGGTGTCTCCCGCCGCCGTGTAAAGCGCGACGAGCGTTTTTTCTTTCTGCCCTTTTTCCGCAAGGCCCGCCGTATTATGCCAGTCTACCGCCGCCGATCCCGACCAGATAGGACCGTGTTCGTCCGGCGTGATGGCGTTTTCAATCTGCGTCCAGCGTATTAGATCGCGGCTGACAGCGTGTCCCCATGTCAGGTTGCCGGAGGTGAGGCCCAGCGGGTTATGCTGAAAGAAAAGGTGATATTCATCCTCGTAATAGACCATTCCATTCGGGTCGTTGAGCCAGCCCGTTTTCGCGGTGAAATGGAATTGCGGGCGGTAGGTCTCGTCGTAAAGCGGAGCGGTCTTGATCTCGTCCGCCTGCCGCGCATCGCTTAAAGTAATTTCGTCCACGCTGATATGCCCCCATCCACCGGTCGCGTAGTCCACAATCTCAATCCGCGCCGTCCGTCCCTGCAAATCGGCAAGATTCCACGTCATCGCGACTAACCGCTCGGAGCCGCCCGGAGCGGCGTTCGGCCCGGTGGCAGTCCGAACAATTTTGCCGCCGACCAACAGATTTATGCAGGTTTGCCCGTCATGCCGCCCTCCGCCAATCAGAAAATTCAGACGCTTGCGATTGAGGACGAAGGGTGGCGAGGTCAGCGTTCCGATAGCGCCGTCACCGCCGAAATACGAATTGACAAGTCCCTGCCCCCGGTAGCCGCTGACGGGCATTTGACCGGGCAGCGTCCCCCGCGCTGGCCCCGGCCCGAAGGCGGTTCCCGTCGTTCGCCACGCGCCGTATTCCCCGCCCTCAAAGTCCGCGATCACCACGTCCCGGCGGGCGGGCGGGCCTGAAACAAGAAGCGCCAAGCAAAGCGGCAAAATCCAGAATGTCACGCTAATTTCTCATTCTTTCCGCAACTTGGCATAATTGCGATGGCGTGTTCAATGCGAAAAATTCGCCGCCACTTACTGCGACCCCGATTCGAATTTGACATAATCTGCGGGCTTGAGCGTTTTACGCAGCGCCACACGGCTATGCCCGCTGGCGTAATAGCTTTCCAGTTCGCAGACTACTGCGTATCCCTGCTTGATGTAAAAACCCGGCGCTTCGTAGCCCGCCGTCCATGTCCAGATTTTTCCAACGCCTCGCGCCGCAATTTTCGCTTCCAGTCTAGCGAGGACTGTTGCGCCCAGACCGCGCCCGCGATACCGCTTTTCAATAAATAAATCTGTTAGCGTAAACCAATCGTTATAAACCTCGCCCGATTTATAGCAAAGACCGCTGGCGCATCCGACAAACGTTTCGCCGTCCATGACAACGAAGCCATGCCGCTCGGCAGTTTCCAACAGATTACAATGTTCGATGGTATGTTCATCAAATCCGGTGTTCATGCGAGCGAACTCCGCGTCCGTCATAGCACGCTCAATGAAATCTATCGTATTCAACTCAACCTCCCGGAACGGTTAAAACCGCTTTCGCATTGCGGCGGCGCGCGTGGGATTTTCCATGCGATAATACATCTCTCTTTTCTTAATGCGCTTTGCATCTATTATAGCACAGCAAAGGCGGCGCGGCAGGAAAAAACCCCGCCGATTCCAAATTGGAAACCGAGCGGGGCCGCTATCTAAAACTTCATGCCCAGGACAGGAGTTGAACCTGCAAGCCTTGTGAGCATACGCACCTCAAGCGTACGTGTCTGCCATTCCACCACCTGGGCGAGTGCGAGAGAAGAAGATACCAGATAGTAGATAAAAGATATTAGCAGCAGTTCCTAACGTCTAATATCTAGTATCTACTATCTCAACGGGTAGGGATACGGGGAATCGAACCCCGGCTTAAGGACTGAAAATCCCTCGTCCTAACCTCTAGACGATATCCCCATGATTGCGCCGCGCAGTGCGGATTTGCGTTCTTATTATAGGGGAAAAGGCGGCTTTTGTCAAGAGGCGAGGAAAAAAAACGCGCCGTAAACGGATTGAAGCGCCACTTTACGCTAGTCTTCCCTCGTGACCGCCCATTTCACGGCGGCGGCCATCGGCGCGAACTCGGAGATTTCTAACGTTCGCGGATCAAGCAGAACGGCGTCGCCTTTGATGCGCCCGAAGACGGCGGGGGTGTGGCGGCGCAGGCGGGCTGCAAAGTTGTCGGCGGAAAGCGGGGCAGGGGACGCAAGGGAACGCAGGCGGACGCAAACCGTCGGGAGGTCTTCGCCGGGAAGCGAGCCGCCGCCCACCTGCGAACGCTCCGCAATCTGCGCGATTTCAAGGCTGCCTGCCGGGACTGCCGCCCGGATGCGGTTCGCCAGCAGGCGGGCCATGCGGCGCAGTTCGGTCTCGTCGCGGGACAGATAGCGCAGGGTGGGAATCCCCTTCCAGGCGGTATCCGGGTCGCGGTACAGGCGCAGCGTCGCTTCCAATGCCGCCAGCGTGAATTTGTCCACGCGCAGGGCGCGGGCCAGCGGACGGGAAATAATTCGCTCAATCAAATTGCGGTCGCCTAAAATCAGCCCCGCCTGCGGCCCGCCCAGCAGTTTATCGCCGCTTGCCGTGACAAGGTTTGCACCGGCGCGGAGGCTGTCTTTGAGCGTTCCCTTATCGCCGCCAATGTCAAACGCCCCCATGTCCAAAATCGCCCCGCTGCCCTGATCGTCCATGAAGGGGACGTTTCGCTCCCGCCCCAGCGCCGCAAGTTCCGCCGCGCCCGCCGATTCCGTAAAGCCGATCATCGCGAAATTCGACGGACGGCAGCGCAAAATCATCCCTGTCCGCTCCGTGATGGCATCCGCGTAGTCGCGCAGGCGCGTTCGGTTCGTCGCCCCGACCTCTACCAGAATCGCCCCGCTCTCCCGAATAATGTCCGGCATCCGAAATTCGCCGCCAATCTCCACCAGTTCGCCCCGCGAAATAATGACTTCCCGCCCCGCCGCCAAAGCCCCGACCGAAAGGACGACCGCCGCCGCGCAGTTGTTCACGACGGCGGCGTCCTCCGCCCCGGTCAGTTCGCAGAGCAGTTCGCGGACGGCCTCGCGGCGCGAACCCCGCCTCCCCGTTTCCCGGTCAATCTCCAGATTGCAGTGGTCTGCCGCGACTGCTTGCGCGGCGGCGGCGGCGGCGGGCGCAAGGCGGGCGCGTCCCAGCCCCGTATGCAGCACAATCCCGGTCGCGTTAATCACGGACTGCAAAACGGGACGGCTGCGCCGCAGGGCAATCGCCGCCGCCTCCCGCCCCAGCGTTTCGGCGTCTAACGCAATCGCGCCGCCCGCAGAAGCAAACGCATCCCGCGCCGCGTCCAGAGTGTCCCGCGCCGCCTCGGTAAGCAGGGCAGGGGGCAAATTCCCCGCAAGGTCACGCATTGCGGACGCCGCCAGCACACGCTGCGTCGAAGGCAGTTCGCGCCGACCGTCCACGTTGTTTTTCTCCGAAGGTTTCATAGCGCTATGATACCTGCTGCGGGGCTTTTTCGCCCTGCGCTCTCGTTTCGGCTGTCTGGACTGCACGCCCGGTAATGCGCCCCGTAAAATAATTTGGAAAAATAGCCAAAAAAAAGCAAAATTTCATGCAAACCCGAAAAATGTTGTGTATAATGGAGTTATCGGGCCGTGACTGCCCGCGCTGACGGGACTATCCGGCCATTCCCTCTGTCATACGCCACACCCAATCCCTATTTTAAATTATTGTTCCTGTTGTAAAATCAGCCCGGAGCGCCGTAATGCGCCTCCCTGTTATCACTCTGACCCGAATTGTCCCTGTTACCGGACAATTCCCTGTGACAAATGTCGCAGCAAACCTATCCTCGTGATTTGCAGGAGAATTATCACTATGTTCGTTTCGCTTTCCGCTATGAAATCGTTCGCCGTTTCTTTCGCGCTTTGCGCTCTCGCTTCCGGCTCCGCGCAGGCGGCGACCACTACGATTGATTTTGATCACGATGCCAGCGGCGCGGCGCTGACCGCCCCCGGCTTTTACGCCTCCGCCACTTCGCTGACCAGCCTCTACGCCCCGCTCGGCGTGACGTTCAGCGGCCCCGTCGGGCCGGGAAGCAACACCGGCGGCGTAGTCCTCAATGCGAAGGCGGGCTATTTTCCCGTTCCGCCCCGCAGCGGCGCAAACTACCTGTGCTTCAAAACGGGCGATACAGCCAGCGGCCCGGAGACCATCACCTTCACGCAGGCGGCCACCAATGTCACGATCTACGCCGCCTCGCCCGGAGCGGCGACCTTCACCATAACGGGCTACAACGCGCTCGGCGTCCTCGTTGCGACCACAACCGTTCCTTACAATCCCTATGCTACCGGCAGCTTCAATCCAACTTATGTCAAACTCAGCGTGGACGCTTCGGAGCTGGGAAGCATCAGCAAAGTCGTGCTGACCGAAACGGCCCCGAATCCGTTCTACATTATCTACCACTACGATGACCTATCCATCACCGTCGCTACCGCCCCCGCAACGATTGCGGGGGCGCTGCAATTAAACGGCGTCTATCCCGGCGCTCCGGCAAAGCCTTTCACCTTCGAACTGCGCCCGACGGACGGCAGCGCAATTTCTACGCAGACCGTTTCCGTCGCGCCGAACGGCGCGTTTAGCCTGTCTCCTGTCGCGAGGAAGGCGTACACACTCCACATCAAAGGCGATCACTATCTGGCGGTAAATGTTCCGGCAGACGCCACCAACGGCGATGTTAGCAACGTCACCGCAAAACTGCCCGCAGGCGACACCAACGGCGACAACTCCGTAGATTCCAGCGACTTCACCGTCCTGATCGGGGCCTATGGCGACACCTACGACCCAAATAACCCGCAGTCGGCCCCCGCCTCCGACGTGATGGCTGACCTCAACAGCGATGGCTCGGTAGACTCCTCTGACTTTACCCTGCTGATTGGAACGTACAACCGGGTCGGCGCGAAATAAGGGAAGGAATCTTCCCGCAGCGCGTCCAATAGAAAAACGGCGCGGCGCGATTGTCCTGCAAAGGGCTGCTTCGCGCCGCGCCGGTTTTTTTCGTCAGTCGCTTTTTGTTTGCTGTGAGGGAGAATACCATGCAAAATCCGCGTTTCTGGCAACGGCCTTTGCTGCTGCTGCATCTGTTCGTGTGCTTTGTCTGGCTGTACGCTTTGCGGTCGCAAGACTCCGCCGACTGGGTAGGCCATGTCCTGATCCTCTCGATTCTTGCGATTCAATTTACGTGGGGCTTCACCGTTGGCCTGATTGTCGGGCCGTCCCGCAAGCGCCGGCCCCTGCTCTGGTGGAGTCTGCTCACCGTTTTTATGCCGCTCTGGATTTACGGAGGCGTAGTCCACGTCTTCTTCTGGATGTTTGGGCCGCTGCTCGCGCTGCTCTACCTCGCCGCCATCATCGCTATCGTCGCCTCGGAGACCTACTGCGGCGTCCTGCTCGGCGCAAAAGCCCACAGCGAGGCGTGGGAAGATTAGGGAACAGGGAACAGAAATAGGCTGCGCCGTCCGCAGGACGGTTGGCGGAACGCCCCCCAGACGGGTCGTTCACGGCCCGGTCTACGCGGTAAGGTTGGCGGCGTTTTGGATGGGACACGTTCACGGCCCGGTCTACGCCAGTCGGTCTGCGCATTGTCAGTCCAAAATCAGGTACTCCTGTTCTCTCGGTCTTTTATTCTGTATATCCTGTCTATTTCGTTCCTGACAAAGGCGGAAATCTCCGGGTCTTGCAGGGCGGCGCGAACAAACGCGGCGAAAAACGTATCGAAAGAGCCGATGTCGCGCCGCGCCTCCCCCGGTCGCAGGGGAACCGCCCACGTCGCGCCGCCTTCGCGCAGCAGCAGGCGCATGGCGTCCGGCAAATTCTGCTCGCCGCGCCGGTCATTTTCGGAGCGGTTCAGGGCGTCGAAAATCTGCGGCGACAGCGTGAACCGCGCCGCGACCACCAGATTGCTCGGCGCTTCCTCCACGCTCGGCTTCTCCACCAGATCGCGCAGGGCGAACGGTTCCATTGCGGGTTTTGGCAAAACTTCCAGCGGGGCGACCACGCCATACCGCGAGACTTTCGCCCGCTCTACCGCTTCGACCAACACGGCAGACGCCGCGTCCCGCTCTAAATGAGTCGCAATCAGGCGGCGCAGCGGGGCCGCGCCGTTGTCCGCCCCCTCGATAAAGCAGTCCCCGAACGCCACCACAAACGACTCGCCCGCTGTCCATTCCTCCGCCAATCGCACCGCGTCGCCGCTGCCGCGCATCGCCGCCTGAATCGCGTACTCACAATGCACCGGCGGCAAGTCCGCATCGCCCGCAAAATCTTCGCCAAAACACGCTCGAATCTGCGGTTTGCGCTCCGAAACGACGAACAAAACGCGCTCAATTCCCGCCGCCTGCAACTCCGCGAGGACATAATGCAGCACGGTCTTGCGTCCAATCGGCAGCAGTTCTTTGGGAATCGCGTCGGTCAGCGGGCGCAGGCGCGTCCCAAGTCCGGCGGCGGGAACGACAGCGCGGGTGATTTTAGATTTCGGATTCTGGATTTTGGATTGCGGCACGATTTTCACTCTGATTTCTGCTCTATCTTTTCCGCTAAGGTCTGCGATTGCGCCCGGAAATGCTCCAGATGTTCGGCCTCGATGAGAGAAAAGGCGGAGGACAGCGCCGCGCCCGCCGCCCCGGTTTCTCCCAGCGCCAGACTGACTTCGGCGTGAAGCAGGAGGGCGGGAACGCCCAGCGCCGTGCCTTCCCGAAGCAGGCCGTTGTCTTCGCAGACCGTTTGCGCCTCCTCGAAGCGCCCTGCCAGAAACAGGATTTTCGCCTCGTCCAGATGCCGCATCCACATCTCGACATACTCCGCTGCGTCGTCCTGGGCGCTGAGGCGGAAGCCACACTCGCTCTCCCGTATCGCCGCGTCTATCGCGCCCGACTGCGCCAGATGCCACGCGATTTCGCTATGCAGCCACGCTTTCCATTTCACGGCTTGCGCTTCAGGGAGGAGACGGGACAGAAATTGCGCCGCAGCATCGAAATCGGAGGGCCTGCCGCGCTGCGCGTTGCGCCGCGCCTCCGCTATCGCCGCCGCAAGCCAGCGGTCTCCCCGCCGCAGCCCCCGCCGCGCCCGCTCGAACACCTGCTCCGCATACTGCCCCGCCTCGGCGATGCGCCCGCGCTCCGCCAGCATAACGGCGTGTTCGCTGTACGCATCGGTCAGAAACAAAGCGGCGTTCGCGTCATGTTGCCCCAGCCGCCACAGGTCAGCCTCCAGGGAGAGGAAGCGCAGATCGCGCAGCGTCTCGTCCCCCCGCTCGATATGATGCCGCGCATTGTCCAGCCGGTTGCGAAACTCCACCGCGTCGAAACGCAAGTCCTCGTTTGCGCGGGCTAAAAATCGTCCTCCGCAGGTCAGCGCCTGCAACTCCTCCGGGGCCGCTTTCAGCGCAAAGCACAGCGCGTGCAAGCGCTCCGACGCGGGCCAGTCCTCCGACCGCTCCCATTTCGCCAGCGTGGACTGCGACACCCCGATCTGCGCCGCCACGTCCTGCTGAGTCCGCCGCATCCGCAGCCGCATCGCCCGCAGCAGATCGCCGCCGACGGGCGGGCCGATCCCCTCCGCCTGCCGCAGCATCTGCACGGCGCGTGGCGCGTCCAGCAGCCCTAAAATCTCCCTTCGCTCGCTCGCCGACCAGCCCAGCGCCGCCCCGACCGCTTCCAGTTCGGCAAGGCGGGGCAGCGCCTTGCCGTTCTCCCACGCCGAAAGGGTGGACTTGCCTACGCCCGCCCGCTGCGCCAGAGCCTCCAGCGAAAGGCCCCCGCTTTGCCGCCGCGTTCGCAATTTATTCCCGACCGTTTCCATCATCGCCCGTTCCTGCCGCCTATCCCGAATCAGCCAGAGTGTGCGCAGGTAATTTTCTGCTTGCCTGCGCAAAAATCCTGCCGGGGTTCGGCTTTCGCGCCTGTTTCCATCATCGCCCGTTTCCTGCTGTACAATAGAGTGGATTACTACCCGGCTTACGCTTGACGCCCCTCCCTTTTGATTCCTCCGTCAGACGTTGGGCGAACAGCAAAGAGCGGACAGGACGCCCTGTCTGCGTCGTTTTGTATAAAGGAGACACACCGTGCATTTCAAGATTTCACCCACAAAGCGGGCGATGCGTCCTGACGGACGCGGCGGCGTCCACAAACTTGCGGCAAGCGCCATGTTCGGGGCCTTGCTTGCGATTGCGGCGGCG
>CBDFGA010000004.1:0-2957031 GCA_965246955.1 Chthonomonadaceae bacterium | reverse complement strand
GCGGCGGATTTAGCGGCGACGGGGCCGTCCGCGCCAACGCGGGCCGCGTCGTCATCGGACACAACAACGCGGACGTTTTCGGCGGCAGCGCCAGCGTGGGCGTGGCTTATGATCTGGGGCCGCGCGCGGTCAATCCGTTTTTCGCCGGGAGTGTCACCACGCCCTATCTCCCCGATCTGCCCGCCATCGGAGCGCAGCATCTCGGAGCGCAGCTGTTCGGCCTTTCCGGGCTTTCGGCAAGCGGCAGTTTCGGCGGCATCGTCAGCGGCGCGAACGGTTCGCCCTTCGCTCTCTACCGCATCCATAACGGCCCCGCCGCGCCCGTCAATGACAACCTGTTTCAGCAGGACTATCTCTTTCTGGTCAATACGTCGGGCAAGGACATCACCAATCCCACGCTGGGAATCGGGCAGCTTCCGACCGGACTGCTCGCCTCCAGCGCGGACAAAAACCCGACGGGCGGAACCGTCGCGCTGACGACCCTGCCCGCCGGAGCGGTTTACGTCACCGCCGTTCCCGCCGGAACCACCACCGGCTTTACCGCAACCGGGACATTCAACGGCATCGTCTACTCGATCAACAACGCCGCGATATCCAACAGCAGCGTTCAGTACGCCGCCATTCCCGCTCCGATTGCCAGCCTCGCCGGAGCGGAATTGAATTTTAGCGGCAGCCAGTACTTCTCCGTCCCGCACAACCCGGCCTTCAACGCCTATCCGCTCACGGCGGAAGCGTGGATCAATACCACAAGTTCCACAGAAGTCCTCAACAAATACGTGAGCGGTACACTGAATGGCTGGCAAGTCTTCCTGACAGGCGGCAACCTCAGCGCCTTCTATTTCGGTCCCGGCGGATTTAGCAGCAACGTCTGGGACGGCGACACGGGAACGTTTAACGGCGGCCCGGTCAACGATGGGAAGTGGCATCATGTCGCTTTCACAGTGGACGCTTCCGGCGGCAAACTTTACGTGGATGGCGTTCTGAAAAACAGCCTCGGCTGGACGGGAACGCCCTCTGCGCCCACAACCACACAGCCCTTCAGCACAGGTCTCGCTTCCATTGGCGGCGCGGCGTACAATGGACAGATGGACGAAGCGCGGGTCTGGAACATCGCCAAAACGCAGGCCCAGATTCAGGCCGACATGAACGCCAGTTTGCAGGGCGACGAGCCGGGACTCGTCGCGCTCTACAAGTTCGATGAGGGCAAGGGAACGACCGCGAAAGACGCCACCGCCAACCACTTCGACGGAACCATCAGCGGCGGCGCGACCTGGCTTGCGTCGGCAGCTCCGATTGACACGATCCATGCCATTGGGCCGCGTACTTTCACGCTTCCCTCCTTCGATCCGGCGAGACTGACCGACGAAATCCGCATCGTGACCGGCCCGGTCAACGGGACGATCAGCGGGACATCGCCGACGTTCACTTATACGCCCGGTCTTTACAACGGCAGCGATCTGTTCACCTACAACGCCACCAGCGCGGCGGGAACAAGCAGCCCCGCGACGGTAAAAATCAACTTCGGGGCCGCGCCGACCGCCGCGCTGTCGGGGAAATTGCAATTTCAGCAGATCGCCTTCAACGCCGTGAACCAGAACGTCACGTTTGAGTTCCGCGATCCGGTAAGCGGAACGGCGCTCTTTAGCCGCACCGCCAGCGTTCCGGCGGGCGGGACGTTCACCGTGACGAATGTGCCGCAGCAAAACTATACGCTGTGGATCAAGCCGCAGCGCTACCTTGCCCGGACGGTTCCCGTGACGTTCAGCGGCGGCGCGTTCAGCGCGGTTTCCACCGCGCTTGCGGGCGGCGACGGCAACAACGACAACTCGGTTGACAGTTCCGACTTCACCCTGCTGATTGGCTCCTTCAACAGCGACATCACGATTCCCGGCAGCGGCTACGATCCGAAGGCCGACTTCAACAGCGACGGCTTCGTAGACTCTTCCGACTTCACCATCCTCATCGGCAACTTCGGTCGCGTCGGGGCGCAGTAACGGCGGCAAGTATCAGGCGTCAGGCATTTTCTAATGCCTGATGAATTTACGGGGGTGGGAAAGCGTGCAGAGGCGCTTTCCCGCCCCCGTTTTTCTTGCGGCTGCGCGAAAAAAAAGCCTTTGTGATTTTCCTGTGAGAGTTTGTAGAGAGTCGGCTGCTATAATGACTGTGTATTCTACACTGCGTTTTCCATTCATTCCTGTCAGGTTCAGTTCGGGCAACTTCCGTAGTGTTGCAAAAAACAGCAAAGGGGTTCGGATTCCGAGCGCCGCATTGTTTTTTGCTGGCATGAGCCTGTATGATAGAACGGTATCACGCTTCTAGATCGTTCGTCCCTTCCATCGCAGATTTTTGCATCGAACGTAAGACCGTACAAGGAGTCGCTCTGTATGTCAACCCACACCCCTTTCCGCGTCGGCCCCGCGCCGTTGCAAGAGACGGACGCAAGGCCGCGTCCGCTCCGTCAAAATCATCGCCGCGCCGCCTTCGCGCTGCTGGCCCTGGCCTTCTCCCTTCTGCTGCCCGCGTTTTCCGCGCAGGCGCAAAACCTGTTTATCGCCAACTATAATTATGGCAAAACGCCTAATACGCTCGTCCGCGTCAGTCAGTCGAACGGCGCTCTGGTCGGGACGCAAAACACGCCCAATGTGGGAAGTTTCAGCAACATCCAGATAGCGCATATACTGATGGGGCCGGACGGCAACGTCTATGCGCCCACGTTCAATTCTGGTTCTCTGCTGCGCTTCAACGGCGCGACCGGCGCTTATATGGGGCTGTACAACACGCAATTCAGCATCATTGACGGTTTGACCTGCGTTGCGGTCGGCTCGGACGGGAATATGTATGCTGGGACGAACATCGGCGTCATTAAAATCGGCGGCCCCAACAACGGCTCGCCGGGAACGAACTACGGCTACTTTGGCAACAGCGCCGACCAAATTATCGCCATCGTGTTCGATCCCGCCTGCAATATGCTGGCGATCACTCGGAACAACAGCACGAACGTGGTGGCGCTGAAAAAATACAGTCCGCAGGGGACTTCGCTCGGCAATCTCATCACTTTCGGGGCAAACGACAACCCGCAGTCTATGGCGATTGGCCCGGACAGGAACCATTTACATCTCGTTTGTCCCGGACGGCATACGCGGTCTGGTAAAGCGCTATAACATTGCCACCGGGGCGCTGATTGACACGTTCATTCCGCAACAGACCGGCCTGGGCTGGTTCAACGATATGGCGTGGGGCGGCGACAACAATCTGTATATTGCGGACGAAGGCATCGGCCCGAACTACAAAGGGCAGGTCGTCCGCTTCGATGCGAATGGAAAATATCTGGGCGTATTCGTCGCGAACAGCGCTACGCTGACCGATCCCCTCGGACTCGCCTTCATCGTGACGCCGCTGGGAGCGCCCGCCCCGCAGAATTATAACACGCAGGTCGCGTTCCGCGAAACCGGCGCGAGTATGTGGGGCGCCACGGTTCCGGGCCTGATCCAGAAAACGTTCCCTGCGACTTTTGGCTGGGACACGCATGGCGACGTGGGCGGCAGCGGAGTCTACGACATCGCCACGCCCGCCATCAACCTCGGACTCTTCACCATTCCGCGCATTGACTACGGCAGTTTCGGCGGCTCGTTCATCGCCAACACGCATGGCACGGCGGGCCTGAATTTCATCGGGACGCTGAACGCGGGATCGGTCAATGTCAATTATCCGGTGAATTATACGCTGAATTTCCCCGACCGCAACTACCTGTTCGCCGGAGACTGGTTCCCCCTCACTACCACCGGAACCGCTGACGCCGCCGCCAACTTCGGCACGGTCTCGCCCCGCGTCAAGGCCGAGGCCGACCTGATACTGAACGGCTATCTGAAAGTTCGGGCCAGCGCCGTCGCGTTCAGCAAGAGCATTTTCGATACGACCATTATGCCGCCGCGAGGCTACCCGCAAACCATTCAGCGGGACATCAACGGCAACCCGATTTCGCAGAGTTTCCAGACTTCCGCCACCGACGGCACGTTTATCTACGACCGCAAACTGTTCGACACGGACAGCCTGCTTGGGACGTTGACGACTTTCAATTACAGTTTCCTCAGCGGAGCGGTCACCGGCTACGTAAAACTGCCCTTTATCACCACGACGGGGATGCCCGACTCCAGCGGCAATATCGCGACGACCGGATCGGACACGTTTTTCAATATACGCGGCAGTCTGTCCGACTTTGCCCGCAACACTATTCAGGACGAGACCGGAATCTACGTTCCCATTGGCAGCGACGGAGTCGGCAAGCACTTCGCGGGCAGCGGATTCGACGCCGGGTACAGCTTCCTCGACATCTACGCCAATCTCAATTTGAACGTGGCGCAGGACTTTTCGTTCAAGCCGAAGCCGCATATCAAATTGCAGATGCTGACCGGACAAACGGTGAACTGGCGCGACAAGAACAACACTCAGTACAACAATGTCAACGCTTTTGAGTTCGACGCGGGCGACCCCGTTCAGGTGCAAATGCCCTCGTCCGCCAACCTGCAATTCACCGCGACCTACACCCTGCCGCACACCTTTGCGCAGACGCTTTCGCTGGTGATTGACCCCAGCCTGAACCTCAATGTGCTGGAACTCACCGCGTCGGGCAGCGTGGGTGGCTATACGCTGGCGAACTTCGATTTTCAGCCCATCCCGACGCAGACCATCAATCTGCAAACGTTCGGCGTCAACGCGAAATTTCCGCTCTGGTCTACCGGCAACTTCACCCTGCCCGGATTCCAATCCACCACGCAGCAGGGCATCACCGTTTCGGGACGCCTGCACCCCGCGCCCGGACTCTCCAGCATCAATGCCAGTCAGCCCGGACTGGCGGCAAATCAGATCGGCCTGATTATCGTCCCGTACATCTTCAATTCCACGACCCTTCCGAGCAACGTCTCCGGGCAGACCACCCCGATTATGATCAAGGGCTACAACTTCCCGGCAAGCGGATCGCAGGCGTGGTTCACCATTCACGGCAGCGCCCCCGTCGCCCTCGCCACCACGACGCAGGACAACTGCAACCTCACGGCCCAACTGCCGAACAAATACCTGTTGATAGCGGGAACCGGACAGATTTATGTCACCGCTCCGAACACGACGGGCGCGTCCAACAGTCTGGGCCTTGCCGTCGTCAACCCCGCGCCGAGCATCCGCAATGTGGGGCCGAACGTGTTTGCCGCCGATCCGACCTTCACCGTCGGTTCGCCGCTGCTGATGACCGTCACGGACAACAGCACCACCTTCCTCTGGAGTCCGAAGTATTACAACACGATCAAAAGTCAGTGGTTCGCGACCTACAACTCCAATATGGACGCCTTTTTCCCCGGCTACGATTTCAGCACGGCGGTCTCCCTGCCCGCGATCCACTTCAAGGGTTCCGACAATGTAGACCGCACCCTCGCGCTCTATGAGGAGGCGCAGCCCTCCGGCCTGCTGTGGGCCGTCCTGCCGTACAGTTATTACAGCAGACCGGACAAAGTCTCGGTCACGATTATCAGCCCAGGGCCGGGAGGCGGCGTCTCTAACCCGATCCCGCTGACCTTCGGGTTTGTGCCGCCCGTCATCAATTCCACCGGCGGACTGAACCCGGCGACCATCCTTCCCGGCAACGGCAACTTCCGCCTGACCGTGCTGGGGCCGACCAGCCTTGTCCCGGCGGGCTACACCGACGCGCACGGCAACTTCAACATCGCCTCCACGATCCAGTGGGACGGGACGCCGCTGACGACCACATTCATCAATTCCGGCGAACTCCGCGCCGACATCCCCGCGTCGTATGTCGCGACGGCGGGAGCGCACACCATCAAAGTCGTTACGGCGGTCGCAAACGGCGCGGGCGGCGGCGCGACGAACTATACGTCTAACAGCGTGACCTTCGCGGTGAAAAATCCGCTGCCCGTCCTGAAAATCGTGGACGCCAATACCACCGCGCTGGACGCGAAGGGCGTCTCCAATATCCTCAATCCGCCCTCGGCAATCTCCGCCGATCCGGGCTTCCTCGGTCAGCCGACGGCCCCGCAGTACAATCTCGCGGTGCAGGGGACAGGCTTTGTCTCGACCTCCACTGTCCTGTGGAACGGCGCGACGCTGCCGACGCAGTACGTGACTGACACGCTGGTCAAAGCCGCCGTGCCTTACGCAAACGTCGCCGCCCCGACGACCGCCACGATCAAAGTCTCTAACCCCACCGACGGCGGCGGAGGCGGAGTCTCCAACGGCGTCACCTTCGCGGTGACGAACGCCACGCCGACGCTTACGGTTCTGGGCGCATCCGCCCTGCAGCCCGGTATCAGCGGCTACGACCTGCCCTTGCAGGGGACAGGCTTCTATTCCGGCTCGGTCGCGAACTTCAACGGCAGCCCCCGCGTGACGACGTTCTCGGCGCAAAACGCCCTGTCTGTTCACCTTACCGCCGCCGACCTTGCGGCGGCGGGAACGGCGCAAATCACCGTGACGAATACTCCGGGCGGAACGTCCAACGCGCTGGCGCTGGTAATTGGCGCGACCGTCAGCGGAACCCTGAACTTCGAGGGCATTAATCCCACCGCCCCCACGCAGAATGTGACCTTCACGTTCCGCCCGACGGACAACTCGGCGGTCTTCTCCCGGACGCTGCAAGTTCCGGCAAGCGGCGTATTCTCGGTCAGCGGCCTGCCGCAGAAAAACTACACCGTCCATATCAAAGGAAACAAATACCTCGCCGTTAATGTAGCAGCAAACGCTACTGCCGGGAATGTGACCGGACTGACGGCCTTTCAGCCCGCAGCGGACGGCAACAACGACAACAGCGTGGATTCATCGGACTTCACGCTGCTGATCGGGGCCTACAACTCCGACAAAACGATCCCCGGCAGCGGCTACGACCCGACCGCCGATTTCAACAGCGACGGCTCGGTGGACTCGTCCGACTTCACCCTCCTTATCGGAGAGTTCAACAACGTCGGGGCGAACTAGGAGGAAGAAGCCAGAAGTCAGAAGATAGCAACGATTCGCCCCCGCCAATTCCTCCTTTGCAGGGAGGGACTAGCGGGAGCGAATTTTTCATCGCCTCATTTTTTCGCGGGGGTGGGCGGCTTCGAAGCGGTAATCTCCATTTTGGAGATGCCGACGCCGATGGCGTAGCCGACGAAGCCGGTATCGGTGGGCAGCAGCCGAATTTTGTTGACCGCGACGCCCAGAGCGCGGGGCGTCCAATGCTTGCCGCCGTCGGTGGTCTCGTAGCCGGTGCGGAATCCGCCGACCCAGCCGATGTCCTCGGTGAGAAAAGCGACGCCAAACTCCTGACACGCTTTATCGTCCACCAGCGGAATTTCGCTCCATGTTTTGCCGCCGTCCGTTGTCTTCGCCACAAAGCGGGTGGTCACCGACTTATCCGGGTCGTAATTTTGCAGGGTGACGTAGCCCACGTTCTGGGAGGGAAACGCGGCCTTCCAGGTCAATTCGTAGCCGCGTTTCGATTCGAAGACCTTTTTCCACGACTTACCGCCGTCCTCCGTTCGCAGAATAAGCGCGTGGGATTTTTCCACGTCGGCGCTGGAGCCGCAGCACAGGAACCCGATATTGGCGTCAAGGAATTTTACGTCCAGAATCATGGCGCACACGTCGTCCATCGCTCGGCTAGTCCACGTTGCGCCGTCGTCGGTGGAGGTCAGCAGGCAGGTCGGGCCGCCAACCCGTCCCGCCGCGTAGAGCGTATTTTTATAATCGAGTTTGCCCGCGTTGATAAACGGCTTGCGATAGATTTCCAGAGCGCAGAGTCCTTTTGGCGCGGCCCCTTTGATGCTGGTGACGGGCGACCAGGTATCTCCGCCGTCGGTCGTTTCGTAGAGCGGCGTGGTGTCGGTCACGCCCGGAAAATAATCTACGCCGATGTTCCCCGCAAAGCCGTGTTTCTCATTCAGAAAAACGACGCAGCGGAAATAAGTCCCTTTGCGGCTAATTTTTTCCACCCAGTTAGTTCCGCCGTCGGTGGTCTTATAGATTTTACCGGCCCCGTTGACATACCAGCCCATTTGCGGCGTGATGAAAAAAATGTCGTCCTGTTTGCCGGGATAGGGCGCTATTTTCAGGGCCTTCCATTCGTAGGGCGCGGATTCCGTGAGGGCCATCTCGTGTCGGGCAAGCGCGGGGGCGAGCGTCTCTTTCGGGCCGTTTCCGAGGACAAGCGCAAGCAGGGCGGGTAGCAGAAACATACAAGGATTCTCCTTAAAATGGGACTTTCACGTAGACCGGGCGGCGTATTTGGGCCGTGAACGAAATCGCAGACCGGGCCGTGAACGGCCCGTCTGGGAGGCTGCGCCGACCGTCCTGTGGACGGGTTGGGGGCGGTTTGCGTCCGTTTATCGAATTTTCACAATTAAAGACGCCTGCTTTCTGCCTTCGGTGTCATTTTTTGAACCGCTGTTCGCTTTTTCTTTGGAGTTTTCCTTCTGTCCCTGCCGCAAATTTGGGCTTTCAGGCAGGAGAACGGACGCGCTTTCGCGAAAGAGAGCGCGGCGAAAGGGGGCAACGGCGGCCTAACGCCCTATTTTAAGGACTTGTTATGAAAAATTTTGTTTCCGCTGTCGGCGGCTTCCGTCTGCTGGCCTTTGCGGTTTCCGGCGGGGCGACCGCGCTGGCGCTGGCGCAAACGCCCGCCCCTCCCTCCGACGAATCCCTCGCGCTTCCCAGACAGATTATCGCAATGGAGCGCGACCATTCCGACGTGATGGACAATCTGGAATACCTGAGCGACCGAATCGGGCCGCGTCTGACCGGTTCCGCCCGTCTTTATGAGGCGAACCAGTGGGTTGCGGAGAAAATGAAGGCCTACGGGCTGGAAAACGTCCATCTGGAGCCGTATACGATTCCGTGCGGCTGGGAACGCGGCAGGGTTGAGGCGCGGATTATCGCGCCGAACACGTTTAACGTCAGCGCCGCGCAGTACGCCTGGACACCGGGAACGCATGGTAAAATCATCGGTAATGTGGTAGTGTTCGCGCCGGAAACGGAAGCGGATTTCGCTGCCTATCGGGGCAAACTGAAAAACGCGATCATCCTTACCTCGAAACTGCCGACCGCCGCAAAGCCCGGAGCAGCCCCCGCGCTGCCGGATGGCAAGGCCCTGCCGCCCATCCCCGCGTTTGCGCCCGCCACGCCGCTGACGGCAGAACCCGCCGCCCCGCCGAAAACATCCGGCATGGAAGACGAGGATAACGACACGAATCAGCCGCTACCGATTGACCGCGAAAAGGCCCGCGCCTTCCGCAAAAAAGTCCGGGACTTCTTAAAGCAGGAGGGAATCGCCGCCACGCTGATTGACGCGGGCAAGCCCCACGCCCTGCTGAATATGACCGGCTCATGGGAAAACCGACTGCCCTATACCGCGCTGTTCGTCGCGCATGAGCAGATCGCGCTCATTCAGCGTTATTTAGGTCACGGCCTCCCGGTAAAAATGGAGATTAAGGCGGAAGGCAAACTCATCAATAAGCCGATTACGGTCTATAACACTGTCGGCGAGATTCGCGGCGGCGAGAAGTCGGACGAGATTGTGCTTATTGGCGGACACCTCGATTCATGGGATTTAGGGCAGGGCTCCACCGATAACGGCACGGGCGCAATGGCGGTGCTGGAAGCGGCGCGAGACCTTGCGGCGCTGCATCTGCGCCCGAAACGCGCGATTCGGTTTGCGCTGTTCAGCGGCGAGGAGGAGGGGCTGCACGGTTCGGCGGCCTACGTTGCGGCGCACAAGACCGAAATGCCAAAATTTGATGTCGTCTTCATCCACGATACCGGCACGGGGCGCATCAAGGGGGCGTGGCTGCAAAACCGCGCCGAAGCGAAGACGATGCTCGCCGCGCAGTTTGCCCTGCTGCGACCGCTTGGCCTGCTGACCGACGACGCCAATCTGCTTCCCGGCAAGATGAACGGGACAGACCACGCCTCATTTGACGACGCGGGCGTACCGGCCTTCGCGTTCAATCAGGAGAGCGCCGAGTATGGCCTGACGCACCATTCGCAGTCCGACACTTTCGACAAAATCCGCCCGGATGACCTGAAGCAGGGGGTTTGCGTCCTCGCAATTTTTGCCCTGACCGCCGCGCAAAGCGATGCGGCTTATCCGCGAACTCCGGCAAAGTAGTCGCAGTTTCCAGAAATAGTTGAGGCGTATTACGTTTTACCAAATGCGCTTCACTGAAACGTAAGCCTCTTCACAGACAATAGGCATTTCGCGCTTCGCAGCGCAGGATTATTCTTTTTTAGGCGGATCGCATTTTAACTGAAGCGGTGCGTGGTGGAGGGGATGAGATACAGGGCCAGCGTGAGAAGCAGGCCGACGACGAGGATGTATTGCAGGCGGACGCCGCGCCAGCCTGCCATCAAACGCGCCGCCAGATAGCCGACGTAGAGCAGCCAGGGCGCGAACGAAATCAGCGTGTGCGGATCGGTGAACCACGCGGCGGGCGCTGAACTTAGCCCCCTGCCGAACACGCGGACAATCCCCATGACGAGGCCGAGAGTTAGCAGCGGAAGGGCATAGGCGACGGCGTGATAGGCCACGCGGTCAAGCGTCTCCAGCGGGGGCAGCCGACGCAGGGCAGGGGGAAGCTGTTTGCGTTTCAGCAGTCTGTTTTGCAGCAGATAGATCGCCGCGCAGGCGAACGCGACCGCCAGCAAACCGTAACTCGCCAGAATCGCAAGAACGTGCAGGTTGACTGCCTGCCCGGTAATCTCCCGCGAGGCCGAAGCGGGCGACCGCGCCTGCAAAATCGCCAGAAATAGCACGACGCAAGCCACGCTTAACGCAATCGCGCCGACCGCAGGCATCTTTACTCTCAAATCCAGCAGGCCGACCGCCAGCGCTATCGCCCATGCCATGACCGCCAGCGTCCCAAACTCCCCCGCAAACGGCGAACGATGCGTCGTCACACACCAGAAACCGATGGCGGCGAACTGCCCCAGAATCCCCAGAACTAAAAAAGGGCGCCCAAAACGGGAAGCATCGGGCAGTGGTCTGCGTTCCGTAACAGCGGGAGCGGCGGGGGCAAGTAAAAAGAACACGGCCCCATAACAGACCGCCGCGCCAAGATAGCACATCAGGGCGGCGGCAGTCAGCAGCGCAGGAATCATTTTGACACCTCTGCGACATTGATTTCGTCATTGGCTGCTTCCGGTTCGGCGGGCGCGGGGGGCAAAGGGACGTAAGCCAATCCGAAAATCTCCCGCGCCGCTGTCGCCAGATCGTAGCGGGGCGGCGTTTCCGATTCCGATGCAAGATGCGCCTCCTGCTTCAAGCGTAGAATTGGTTCCCGCGTGACGTGGTTCATCATGGCGCGGGTGGACATTTCAATCGCCTGCCAGTCCCGCTCCGAAAGGTGGGGCAGTTTGCCGCGCAGGATCGTTATATCGTCCTGCCGAATCTGCTCCATGCGATTTTTTAGTTGCGCAATCGTCGGGGCCGCTTCCCGCGTGCGGTTCCATTGCAGGAATTTTTCGACTTCCTCCAATGCAATCGCTTCGCCCTGCGCCGCTTCAATCGAACGCGCCGAGGCGCTATCGCTTACGTCATCTTGCAACTCGTCAATGTTACGGAGGAAAACATTCTCAAGATCGGCGACATCAGGCGCGACGTTGCGCGGCACGGAAAGGTCAATCAGAAACAGCGGACGCCCGCGCCGCTTGCGCAAAATCGGCTGCAAAGTTTCCCGGCGCACGATGGCGTGGGGCGCGGCGGTGGAGGCGATCACGATGTCGGCGGTAATCAGCGCCTCGTGGAAAGCGTCGTACTGAATGGCTGTGCCGCCCAACGCGGCGGCAAGCGCAACCGCCCGATCATACGTTCGATTCGCTACGACCAGAAATTTTACGCCGTTCGAGACCAGATGCCGCGCCGTCAGTTCGCTCGTCTTGCCTGCGCCCAGTATTAGGACGGAAGCGCGGGACAAATCGCTGAAAATCCGCCCCGCCACATCCACTGCCGCCCGCCCGACCGAAAACGCTCCGCGCATCAAATCGGTCTCGTTCTGAATCCGGCGGCTGCCGTTGATCGCCTGCTGAAACAGCGCGTTCAGCAGACTGCCAGCTGTCCCCGCCGCCTGCGCCGCCTGTAACGCCCCGCGCACCTGCCCTAATATCTGCCCCTCGCCTAAGATTTGCGAGTCAAGCCCGCCCGCTACCCGCATCAGGTGAATCGCCGCGTCCCGCTCCGATTTCAGGTAGAGATAGGAAGTAAACTGTTCGCGGGGCAGGCCATGATAACCGGCGAGGTGGGAGATCAGCGCTTCGTAACCCGTTTTCGGCGTGGCGGACGAGACCGAGGCGTAAATCTCCATGCGGTTGCAGGTGGAAAGCAGGGCGCACTCCCGCACCGCAGGGCAGGAGGCAAGCGCCGCCAGCGCGTCCGACAATCGGTAGTCGGGACACGTCAGGCGTTCGCGCGCGTCAATCGGGGCGCTATGGTGGCTCATTCCAACGAGAATTAGGGACATGGCGAGCAGAAGATAGAAAAGAGAAAACAGAAAAGAGAAAACAGAAAAAAATGCCCGGTCTACCGACCTTGCAACGTTTCCGATAAACGCGCAGATGCGGAGCGCCCTATTCTGTTTTCTGTTTTCTGTTTTCTGTTTTCTGTATCGTTTTCTCTTTCGTTTCTTCCTGCGCCCGTTCCAATGCTTCGGCGCTTCGGCCTTCCCGCAGCAGCGCAAGCAGTTCGCTTTCGATGGCGAGCAGGCGGGAAGTGGCGGCGCGGCGCGTTGCTTCGGACGGCAGCGTTTCTTTTATATAGAGTCGCATCCGCCCCAGAAGTTCCACATAAGGGCCGTATTCGGGGCCAAAGCGGTTTTCCAGTTCGCGGCGGGTCTCGGCGGCAAAGGCGGGCATCGCGCCGCCGGTGGCAATGGCAATCAGAAACTCGCTGCGCCGCAGGACGGCGGGACAAACGAAATCGCCCAATTCGGCCTCGTCCGCCGCGTTGACCCAGATTCCCAGCGCCTGCGCGTCTGTCCGCGCCTGCCGGTTCACTTCCGGGCGATTAGTTGCGGTAAATACCAGCGACGCGCCCGCCAGAACTTCGGCGGAGTACGGCGCGGCAATCCATTCCAGCATTCCCGCGTCTGATTTCACCTGTAAGTCCGGCGTAATCTCCGGGCTAACCACTCGCACGGTCGCGCCCGCGTCCAGCAGTCCCGCCACGCGCCGCGCCGCCACGCTGCCGCCGCCAATGACAACGCATGACCGGTGAGACACATCTAAATTGATCGGGTAGTAAAGTGGCATGAAAATCTGCGGTACGGACAAAGCGCGTTTACAAACAGGCCGATAGGGAAACCTTTCTCTACTGCGGCATCCGTTCTGTCAGCCAGTTTTCCAGATCAGCAAACGAGGCGAGATCAAATAGGGCCTCGCCGAGTTCGTTCAGCTGATCGGCAGAAAGGCTGTTCAATCGTCCTGTGACTTGCGGCGGCACAGACCCAAAACGCCGATTTACCTGACGAACGATAAGTTCCTCTTTGCCTTCCTGCCGACCTTCCTCTTTGCCTTCCTGCCGACCTTCCTCTTTGCCTTCCTGCCGACCTTCCTCTTTGCCTTCCTGCCGACCTTCCTCTTTGCCTTCCTGCCGACCTTCCTCTTTGCCTGCCTGTAATCCTTCCTCTTTGCCTGCCTGTAATCCTTCCTCTTTGCCCTGTTGCCACCCCTCCATTCGACCTGTCCGCATCATCTCCTGTTTGTATGCCTCCTCCATTTTGGCATAACGCGCTTTGCCCCAGCTTGAATATGGGCCTCCCATTTTTTTTTCCTCCTCCAGTGGAAATTCTTCTAACTCCCGCTCAAATGTTATTAGTTCTTCGCCTGTCAGTTCCAGATAGTTTTCCATGAAACTAAAAATCAAGTCCGCTTTGCCCTGGTCAAGTTTCAGAGTCAGCAGCATTCGCGTAATTTCGCCCGCTACTTTAACGCGGTCTTCCGGCGCAATATTCATTTTCGTCATCAGGGCGGCAGCCGCCGGGTTTGGAGTTTGAATAAAGTCTTTCCACGAAAGCCGGTTTAGTTGGATCGCAGTATAGGTAAATTGCAGCACCGTTTTGTCCGGGAAGACGACCTCGTAATGATCCGGTTCTTCCCTTCTGGGCGCATCATAAGAGAAAATCGCTACCGGGTAGACAGGCAGGTCAAACTTCTCCATCAGGCGGGCAAAGTAGCGGAACATCCGTTTGGCGAAGCCCGGTTCTGCTTTCGATTGATTTTCGACATGGATCAGAAAATACGTGGGCTGTCCCCGAAAACGGACTTTGACGACCAAATCAACGTAGCGTTTTCGCCTGCCCTGGACGCCCCGAAAAATCTCTTTGTCCACAAATTCAATCGAATCGGGATCAATGTAGGCCGCGACACCGGGCAGGAACGCGGTCACAAACTCCATAAAGAAGACCGTTAAGAGTTCTTTGAAAATTTCATCGTGATCTATCATGTCTCGATTTTACCCAAAAATTTCGCCGGAGGTCAAGGCGAAATCTTGGAGCGTGATTTTGAAATATTTACGAACGCAGGGCGCGGTGGGCGATGTCGCGGCGGAACTTCATTCCCTCGAACTGAATATGGCTCATGCCGACATACGCCTGCGCGGTGGCGTCCATGATTGTCGCGCCGAGTCCGGTCACGCTAAGGACGCGCCCGCCGTCCGTGAGCAGTTCACCCGCCGCGCCGCGCTTTGCGCCGCTCAGGAAAGTCAGGCATCCGTCCGCTTCCGCCGCCGCAATTCCGGTGATGGGATTGCCCGTCTGATAGGCGCCGGGATACCCGCCCGAAGCCGCCACCACGCAGACAGCGGCCCCGGAACGCCAGCGTAAAACCTGCTGATCCAGCGTGCAGTCGGTCACGCTCAAAAGCAGCGGCACAATATCAGACTCCAGCATTGGCAGGGTGACCTGTGTCTCCGGGTCGCCGAGGCGGCAGTTAAATTCAATCGTTTTGACGCCCTGCGCCGTCATCATCACGCCCGCATACAAAATTCCGCGATAGGGTATGCCAAGTTCCGCAATCGCCGCGACCGCAGGCTCCAGAATTTTTTCGACGACTTCCGCGACGATCTCCGGCGGGGCGGCGGGAACGGGAGTATACGCGCCCATGCCGCCTGTATTCGGCCCGGTGTCGCCCTCCCCGATGCGCTTATGGTCCTGCGCTGCCAGCAGCGGCACAATCGTCACGCCGTCGGTGATCGCCATGATGCTCGCTTCTTCGCCAACGAGACACTCTTCAATCACCACGACCGCGCCCGCGTCCCCGAAAATCCGTTTCGTCATCATCTGCTGAAGGGCGGTCTCCGCTTCCGCCTCGCTGCCCGCCACGACTACGCCCTTACCCGCCGCAAGTCCGTCCGCTTTAATCACAATTTTGGCGTCCGGCCCCTGCGCGGCGTAAAAGTCATGGACTCGCGCCCGCGCCACCGCCAGCGAATCGCAAATCCAGAAGTCCGCCGTCGGGATATTCGCGGTCTGCATCAGTTTCTTCGCAAAGACTTTGCTGCCCTCAATTTGCGCGGGGTCGGCGTTCGGCCCGAAAATCCGCAGCCCCCGCGCCTCAAACCGGTCTACGATTCCCGCGATTAGCGGCGCTTCCGGCCCCACAACGGTCAGGTCAATCCCGTTCGCTTCGGCAAAGTCCGCCAGTGCGTCGAGTTCCATGACGCCAATCGGGACAAGTTCCGCGATCTGCGCCATGCCCGCGTTGCCCGGAGCGCAATAGACCCGTTCCACCAGCGTACTTTGCGCGATTTTCCACGTCAGCGCGTGTTCGCGCCCGCCGCCGCCTACGACCAGTATTCGCATGATACCTCTCCCGCCCGCCTTCGCCGCATCGCGCTTGCCGCCTTGTTCATTCGCCGGAGTCGTTCCGGTCATAGCCCGTCGCGAGATTTTCGAACCGGGTGTACTGCTTCAAGAAGCCGACTTTGACGCGCCCGGTCGGGCCGTTGCGCTGTTTGGCGATAATCAGTTCCGCCTCTTCGATTTCTTCTTCGCCCGGTCGCTGATTCTCCTGCGTTTCTTCGCCGCGCTCCGCCGCCTCTTTCATTTTGTAATACGCCTCGCGGTAGATAAACATCACAATATCGGCCTCCGCCTCGATACTCCCGCTCTCGCGAAGATCAGATAACATAGGCCGTTTATCGGGGCGGCTTTCTACGGCGCGAGATAACTGCGACAGCGCAATCACCGGCACATTCAGTTCGCGGGCCAGTCCTTTGCAGGCGCGGGCGATCTCGGAAATTTCCTGATTCCGATTCTCCGTTTTGGACTTGTGGGAGCGCATCAGTTGCAAGTAATCAATCATCACAAGGCCGAGGCCGTGTTCGGCTTTCAGGCGGCGGCACTTCGCCCGCATTTCCATTGCCGAAATATCGTTGGAGTCGTCAATGTAGATAGGCGCTTCCGCAAGCCGAGAAATCCCCTCGCCGATCCGCTGCCAGTCGTCGCCCTGCAAAAAGCCGGTGCGAAGTCCGTGCGCATTAACCTTCGATTCGCAGCAGATCATACGAGTCACCAGTGATTCTTTGCTCATCTCCAGACTAAAAATCGCGACCGGAATCTTCTCCTGTAACGCCACAAACTGCGCCAGCTGAACCGACAAGGCGGTCTTTCCCATACTAGGCCGCGCAGCAACAATAATAAAATCGGAGGGTTGCAGACCGGAAGTCATGTAATTCAGGTCATCGAAGGGGGTCAGGCGTCCGGTGGAGATGCCCTTGTTCTCATAGCGCTTTTCAATGCGGTCTAGTTCTTCGTCCAGCAGCGGGCGGATCGGAGAGAACATCTTGCCCATGCGCCGCTGACCGACTTCGAAAATAATTTTTTCCGCCCGATCAATTACCTCGCCGACGTTCTCAAATTCGCTGTGCGCCAGCCCCTGAATCCGCGTCCCGGCGTCCATCAGGCGGCGCAAAATCGCTTTTTCTTCAACCAGCTGCGCGTAATACTCAATGTTCGCCGCCGTTGAAGGCGCGTCCATCAGGTTCAGCAGATAGATTCTGCCGCCGACGTTCTCAAAGATGCCGCGAGTATTCAGTTCCTCTGCCAGCGCGGTGATGTCCACCGGTTCGTCGCGTTCGGCGAGATTCAGCATGGCCTCGTAGATGTGGCGGTGCGCGTCGCGGTAGAAGTCTTCGGGCTTCAGCACTTCCGCCGCCCGTTCCACCGCCGCCCGCTCAATCAGCATGGAACCCAGCACGGCCTGTTCCGCTTCCATGTTGTGCGGCGGGGTGCGGTCAAGTTGTCCAAAGCCATCCATTAGCAAGAGCGACTCCTCAATACAATCTAAAATCGTAACTATCCAGGTCGGGCCGGTTATGAAATATAAAACGCCCGATTCAGGCAGGCTAAATAGTTATGATTATCTCTTCTTTTCCTGAACCGGCGGCGTGGGGTTTTGCGCGATATTCAGCAGGAACCCGATGCAGACCATAAACAATATCAGCGAAGACGAACCGAAACTGATGAACGGAAGCGGGACTCCGGTTGCGGGGATGCTGACGGTGGCGACGGCGATATTGACCAGCGCCTGCCAGCAGATCAGGGCGGTGATGCCGGCGGCGAGCAGCGAACCAAATTTGTCTTTGCACCGCGCCGCGATTCGGAAACCGCGCCAGCCAATCAGAAGCAAACCCGCCAGTAGCGGCAGCGTCCGTAAAAAGCCGAGTTCCTCCGCAATCGTGGAAAAAATAAAATCCGTGTCGCCTTGCGGCAGGTAGTATTTTTCGCGCCCGCGTCCGAGTCCTGCGCCCATCCAGCCGCCGGAGCCGACCGCGAGTTTGGAATGATACACCTGATAGCCGATGCCCGTCTTGTACTTCTCCGGGTGCAGAAACGAGTCAATCCGCCCGCCGCGATGCCCGAAACCAAAGCCCAGAAACGCGACTAAAATTCCGACTACGATGGTAATCTGCGCGATATGCGTTTTTCGCGCCCCCGCAACAAAAAACACGGTCATGGCGGTCACGAAAACCACCACTGCCGTGCCAAGATCGGGTTCGCGCTCAATCAGCAGGCAGGTGATAATAATTACGAGCAGCGACGGGGCGAGTCCGTCGGAGAAATCGCGGACTTTGCAGTTCGGGCGGGAGAGCAGCATGGCAAGGTAGGCAATTAGACCGAGTTTCGCCACTTCCGAAGGCTGAAATTTCAGCGGCCCGCCGAAATTCACCCAGCGGTGCGCGTTGTTTTGCATGATGCCGATATGCGGCAGCCACACGGCAATCAGCAGCGCCAGACTGCCCATCATCAGCGGAATTACAAAACGCTTTAAGTTCCAGTAGCCGAGTTTCATTGCGGCGAACAGCGCGAAGATGCCGACCACCGCGCCCGCCGCCTGCTTTCGCAAAAAGTAAAAGGCGTCGTAGTGTGTGGTGGCGCTGTCCAGCGTTTTGACGTAACTGGAGTCGAAGACCATCCACAACCCAAACACGATCAGGGCCAGCATCGCGCCGAACAGCAGGTTGTCTACGGGTATTTTCAGGCGGGAGGGATGCGTCCGAATCATGGCGTGAAACTCCAACGGGGCAATGCGGATCGGGCGGCGAACCGCCCGGACGACGCGGCGATTCATGAGACGCGCCGAAAAACTTACAGGGCATTGACAATCTGGCGAAAAATCGCGCCGCGCTCTTCGAAGTCGCGGAACATATCGAAACTGGCGCAGGCGGGAGAGAGAATAATCGTATCGCCCGGTTCCGCGAACTCACGAGCAATCGTTACGGCGTCTTCCAGCGAATCGGCGCGGGAGATGGCGTCGCTGCCATTTTTGCGAAACGCCGCCTCGATTTTGTCCGCCGCGCTTCCTATCAGCACGATTCGCTTTGCGCGGTCTCGCAGCAGATAACCCAGATCGGAAAAATTTAAGTCTTTGTCCGCGCCGCCCATGATTGCAATTACTGGCGTTCCAATGGCGCAAAGCGAACTGACCGCAGCAGCGACGTTGGTACACATACTGTTATTAATGTAACGAACGCCGTCCACTTCCCGCACAAACTCCATGCGATGCGCCACGCCGCCGAAATTCCGTACCGCTTCCGCAATCGCTTCCGGCGTCGCGCCCATAATCAGCGCGGCGGACGCGGCGGCAAGCACATTCTCGATGCTATGCTTTCCCGGCAGACTCGGCGGAAAGTCCGAAACATTCATAATAGCGCGGGCGCAACCGCCCGTCTTCAAGTCAATTTCTAACAGGCCGTCTCGTTCCCATGCTTCGGGAAAAGCGCCGTCCGTTTCTAATCTCCCCATCACATGAACAAATTTGCCTGTAAGTTGATGCAAAATGTGGGACAGGGAGTAATTGCGCCGCATCAGATCAGGATGATTGAAAACCGCCCAATCTTCTAATCCTTGCGCGGCGAACAAACGCATTTTTGTATCGGCGTAATCCTGAATAGACGCATAACGATCCAGATGATCAGGCGTGATGTTCGTCAGGATGCCGACTTTCGGACGGAATTGATGCACCCATTCCAGTTGAAAACTGCTGACCTCCGCGACGAGAACGGGCTTTTCGTTCTCCGGCAGTTGGCGGGCGGCAAAGGCCGCGTCCGTCAGGCTGCGCTTGATTTCGTCGGCGCTGACGTTGCCGCAGACCATGTTCGGGATTCCCGCCGCGTCCAGCATCGCCGCAATCAGCAGAACCGTCGTCGTTTTGCCGTTCGTTCCGGTGACGGCAACAATCGGCGCGTCCGTAATCCGATAGGCCAGTTCGATCTCTGACCATACGGGAATATCGCGCCTGACCGCCTCCCGCAAGACTGGCGCGTCACGCCGAACGCCCGGACTGGTAATCACCAGTTCCATGCCATCGGGTATCGCCTGCGCGGGAGTTTCGCCCAGAACGGAGGCCGCGCCTGTCTCCTGTATCTCTGTGACGCGCTCCGCTCCCAACTGTTCCGCCGTTTTTCCGTCGGAAAGCAGAACGTCCGCGCCCAGTTCTACGAGAATCCGCGCCGCGCTCAATCCGCTACGCGCCGCCCCAATTACACTGATTCGCTTGCCGTGAAAATCTTCCATGTTTAGATAGCAGGCAGTACAGATTACAGCGCATACAGGCGAGGCATATAAAATGCCTCGCTAGAGGCCTGCGGCCAAGCGTCCTGCCGGACGCAAGAATTAAACCCTGAATCTCTCGTCCGTGAGGACGATTGGCGGAACGCCCGTAGCGAGGCGTTTTATATGCCTCGCCCACGCTCGCTACCAATACCCGAATACCCGAATTTAGCCTTCCGCGTCGGGCGCGTCGTACCATTCCGAACGGGAGATGAGCGGGCGTTCGCGGCGCGGGCGGACGGCTTCTTCCTCGCCGGCCTCGATGCGTGCCTGCCGCTCCGCTTCCCGGCGCTCGCGCTCGGCGGCGGCTTCTGCCGCTTCGGCTTCCAGTCGGGCGGTCTCGCGCTTGGCTTTCTCTTCCGCAATCATTTTGGCGCGTTCCGCCGCGTCCAGCTGCTCCTGCGTCACCACGTCTATCGAAAACGGGATCACCACGTCGGTATGCAGGCGGGCGGTCAGGTCGTAATGCCCCGTCGTTTTAATCGGGTCAATCAGGCTGATGCGCCGCTTGTCCACTTCGATGCCAAGATTTTTCTGGATGATCTCCGCCACGTCCGCCTCGGTGATCGCTCCGAAAAGCCGGGTGGATTTCGGGCTGGCCTTGCCCATCATCTGAAAATTCTGCTCGCGCAGTTTTTCGCCGTTCTCCTGCGCGGTCGCCAGCAACGCCGCGACTTTCGCTTCCTCACGGGCCACGCGGTTGGCGTGCTGCTTGATGACCGCGCCTTTGGCGACGAACGCCAGCGAACGCGGAAACAGATAATTGCGAGCGTATCCGTCCGCTACCGTCACGATTTCACCGTCGCGGCCCACTTTCGGCACGTCGCGGGTCAAAATTACTTTCATCAGTCACAATCTCCTAATTCAGGTATTAGGGTGTTCGGGTGTTCGGGTGTTCGGGTGTTCGGATGCCCTGGCATTGTCTGTTTCACTGATAGATTGTACATATTATCAGCGAGTAGAAAACACCAGAACACCCGAACACCCGAACACCCGAACACCCGAACACCCGAATTGTCAGGGGTTAAGTTCGATTCCGATGCGCGGAACCGGGCGGCGCAGCAAGCCGTCCGTCCCAATCCAGAACGAAGCGTTCTTATTTACCCTGAATCCGGTGCGAATGTCAAGGCGTGGATGGTTTGCGTCGAATAAATCGCTGCGAATATAGAAATTATTGACGGAATTGTAGTCCAGCCCCAATCCCAGTTTGCCCGCGTAGAGTCCGTAACGCGAGGTGACGCCGCCGCCCATGCGCGTACCCGCCTGCAAAATCAGGCTGCTATGCTCTACGTCGTAAAGCCCCAGATTGATCAGTGAACGCTGCCCGAACGGGATTCGCGCCTCGGCGTCCAATCGGAAGCGGGACGGGTCGAACTGTTCCGAAGCGTTAATCAAGACGTTAATCGGCGGAAAGCGCAGCGGCTTGAACGGCTTGCTGCCCGTCGTTCCCGTCCCGCTTCCGTCCGCGCCGCCGGTTCCCGTCCGCGCCGACGCGCCCGGAATTTTCCCGATGAGGTTGTTCAACCGCCCAACCGCCTCCTGACCGGACGCAGAGGCGCTTTTCAGGTTCGCAATCGTCGTTTTCAGATCGTCCTGCAAGGCCGGGTCGCCGGTAAACTGATGCAGGTCGGATGCCAGTTGATTGAACCGGGCAAGCGTCGTCCGCGCCAGTTCCGTCGTCTCCTGAAGGGATTGTTGCAGGCGCGGGTCGGTCACCTGCTCCGTGAGTTTTTTCACTACCGTGTTGGCGTCGTCAAGGGTTGTGTCAATGCGGTCGAAAATATTCAGCAGCGAGTCTTTCGTTTCGTCGAACGTGCCGCGCCCGCTGTCCAGAAGTCCATTCAATTTGCCGCGCAGTTGGACGGTCGCAAGTTTGGCCTGCGCGGAGGACTCCTTGAAATTTTCCAGCGTGTCCACCAGTTTCGCCTTGACCTGCGGATCGGCGATAATGTTTTTCGCGGCGGCAATCGAATCGTTGGAGGTATGCAGCAGAGTCTGCGTCTGGTCTAAAATTTTGTCAATTTTCACATAGGACTTATTGATTTTGCCCTGCAAACTGCCAAATTCTCCGTTGAGTTTTGTGACCGTTTCCTGCAATTCCGGGCTAAGGGTCGCTAAAGCCCCGCCAGATTCTGCGCCCTGCACCTTTGCGGAGTTGTCCTGCCGCAGCGTGGTGCGCAGGCGTCCCGGCGTAATCTCCACCGTCGGATTGGTAATCAGGATGCCGGACGCCACCCGAAAAATTGAGTCTTCCGGGATGCGGTATTTGCTGTCAATCACAAGCGTTACCACCGGGTCAGGAAAGTGACCGTCCGCCGTGATCGCGTCCGTGTCCAAATCCACCCGCTTCACTTCTCCGACCTGCACGCCCTGCATCCGCACAAAACTTTGCGGTATCAGGCCCTTCATATCTTTAAACGAAACTTTTACGACGTAAGAATTGGGTTTAAGATGCGCCAGATACGTCAGCCATCCGCCCAGCACGAGCGCGGCGACCACGAAAAACGCCCCTACTTTAGCAATCGCTTTAAAATCCATTTTTCGCGCCGCGCTCCTTATCCTCCCGGTCGCGCCGCGAGGGAATCGCGTTCCGGGGCTAAAAACTCCTGCACTATCGGGTCAGTGGACGCCCGCAGGGCGTCCGGCGTGTCATAAATCACGATTTCGCCTTGATGCAGCATGGCGATTCGGTCGGAAATCTTGAAGATGGACGGCAGCGCGTGGGATACGACGACGGAGGTCACGTTCATATTGCGGCGCGTCTGCATGATAAGTTCGTCAATCGTGTGGGCGGTAATCGGGTCGAGGCCGCTGGTCGGTTCGTCGTAAAAAACAAATTGCGGCTTCGTTGCCAAAGCCCGCGCAAGACCGATGCGCTTCTGCTGTCCGCCGGAAAGTTGGGACGGAAAACGGTCTTCCACGCCGGAGAGTTCCACCTCCGCCAAAAGTTCTGTGACAATGGCGTCGAGTTCCGCTTTCTTCACGCCGCGCTGATGCCGCTTCACGCTAAAAATGATATTGTCGTGGACATTCAGCGAGTCAAACAGCGCCGCGTACTGGAAGACTAGTCCAAGTTTTAGACGCATTTTGTCCAGTTCGCGCTCATTGAGTTTCGCGATGTCCACGCCGTCAATTTCGATGACGCCGCTGGTCGGGCGGTGCAGTCCCGTCAGGAGTTTCAGCAGTGAGGTCTTCCCGCTGCCCGACTGCCCCATGATCGAGACGATCTCGCCGCGATTCACATCCAGATTGATGTCGCTCAAAATCCGCTTGCCGGGAACTTCGTACACCAGATTGCGGACGCAAATCGCGCCTTTGTCGGAAGTTTGCCCGTTTGTTTGCGACGTGGAATCCGGCGCGTTCGGCGGCGCGGGCGCATTGTTCGCGGCGGTATCGCTCATCGCTGCCCGCCTGCTGTCTGCTGCAAAAACGAGGCAAGTATAAAGTCCGCTATCGTAATCACGACCACGCACATAACGACCGACCGCGTGGTAGAGCGTCCCACGCCCGTCGCGCCGCCCTCCGTCCGAAGGCCCTGCATACTGGATATAATCCCCACAAGGTAGCCGAACACGACCGATTTAATCAGGCCGTTGGTCATGTCCCGCACTTTGGCGTATTGATACACCGAACTAAAAAAAATGCCGTAGCCCACGCCATGCGCGTTCGCGGAGGCCGCGCCGCCCATCAGTCCCACCGTGTCGGCTATGATGGTGAGCAGCGGCAGCATCAGTACGCAGGCCAGCACGCGGGGCGCGACGAGATAACGCACGGGGGAGACTGCCATGGCTTTCAGGGCGTCCACCTGTTCGGTCACGACCATTGTGCCGGTCTCCGCAGCGATTTCCGCGCCGGAGCGGGCCGCAAAGCCGATGCCGCCCAGCACGGGGCCAAGCTCATTGAAAAACGAATACGCAAGGGTTCCGCCAACCGCGTTGGGAAAGCCGAATTGCAGGGCCAGCGTGGCGGTGTAGAGCGCGAAGACCGCCCCCGACGCGGCGGAGACCGTCATCACGATCCAGACGCCATCTACGCCGATGACCGCCATCTGCTCGATCACATCGCCAATGGCGACCTGCCCGGTGAAGACCGCGACTATCGTCTGCTCGGTCAGGCGGAAAATTTCCAGGAAGGTATGCCAGAAGCCGCCCAGCCACATAAAGAAGCCCCGATTCTGTTTGTCAGGCTTCGGCTGCGATTTCGCTTTGGATTTGTCTACCGCTTGCTGCGTCATAGGTTAAGTATACCTGCCGGGACAGAGAAGTTCAACGCCTGCGCGGATATTAGGCGACTTTCTACAAAATAACAGTACGGGCGGGTTATTCGTTCGGTTCCACAGGCCGCAAGAGCTGGCGCGGGGCTAATTCATTGGAAGCGGCGGCGGGGCGCAGCAATGTGGCGGGACTATCGGCGGCAGACTGCGAGGCGCGAAGCAGCATTTGGCGTGATTCCTGCTGTTCCGAACGCTCTTGCAGAAAGGGCAAACACCCCTGCGCCGCCTTCCGAATGTTTTTGTTCCACTCCGCATCCCCTTCGCCTTTCGCCAAGCGTTCGCAGGGCCATTCAGTTTTCGCGACGCATTGCGTTCCCGGACGGGCCGTTCACGGCCCGGTATTCTGCGTTCCGCGTGTCAGGCCGTGAATGGCCCGGATACGCGGAACGCTTTTTCTTTGCGCGTTTCGGGGCGGATTTTTCCGGCAAACGCGATTTTGTTTGCCGCGCCCTTTTCCCATGCGCCCGGTGTGGGGTATACTTGCCGCGCAGGGAAATGCTGTCCGCGCAGGGCCGCGCCGTTCATTCGAGCGCGTCTGCAAAAAAGCCGTTTGTAAAGGTTGCCAATCCGCCGATAATTCGGGTAGCGGCGATGGCGGGCAAAATTTCCCGATTTCCGGCGCGTCCCCTTCGGACGGACTAATCTGCGCGGCGGAACGAAATGGACACGCGCTTGGCGATACTGGGTTTTGAACTGGAGGAAGTGGCGCGTCTGATTGCGCTGATGGAAGCGCAGGGCCTCGACGAGATTTCTTATCAGGAAGGCGACCGTTCGCTGCGGATTCGCGGCCCCCGCGCCCCGAAGCCCGCCAAAGCGCCGCCCCGCGCCGCGCTGGAATCCGCGCCGTCCGCGCAGCGGGCGATAGCCGCTCCGCTGCGCAGCGTCCGCAAACGCGCCCGGAAAGAGGACGCGCCGCCCGCGCCCAATTTAGACCAGATTACGCTGACCTCGCCGATGGTGGGCGTCTTCTACCGCTCCAATCAACCGGGATCGCCCGCGTTCGTCGAAATCGGGCAGACCGTCACCTTGAAGCAGCCGATTGGCATGATCGAAGCGATGAAAGTTTTTTCCGTCATCGAAGCGGAACACGCGGGCGTCGTCGTCGCTGTCCCTGCGCAGGACGGCAAACTGGTGCAGGCGGGCGAGGCGCTGGTAATTCTGAAGAAATAGAAAACAGAAAACAGAAAACAGAAAACAGAAGAAAATGCCCGTTCTGCTCGAATTGCGATGTTCAGCAAATCTTGCAGTTTCTGATAACCCAATTCTGTTTTCCGTTTTTTGTTTTCTGTTTTCTCAAGAAGGAGACACGGATGAGTCGCAATAACGCGCTGTGGAATAAAGACCGGATCGAAATCGGGGTGCTGGGCTTAGGTGTCGTGGGTTCGGGGACGGTGGCGCTATTGGAGAATAACCGCGCCGAAATTGAGCATAAAATCGGGCTGCCCCTGCATATCAAAAAAATTGCGGTGCGCGATCTGTATAAGCCCCGCGAGGTCGCCGTTGACCGCAGCCTGCTCACGACGGACGCCAGCGAGATTCTGGATGACCCGGAAATTGACATCGTGTGCGAACTCATCGGCGGGGTGTCTCCCGCCCGCGACTTCGTGATGCGGGCCCTGCGCAACGGCAAGCAGGTAGTCACGGCGAACAAAGAGATGATCGCCAAAGAGGGCCACGCCCTGATGGAGGAGGCGGCGCGGCGCAATCTGGATTTTCAGTTTGAGGGCAGCGTGGCGGGCGGAATCCCGATTATTCAGCCGATGAAGAATGCGCTTTCGGGCAATCAGGTCACGGAAGTCGTGGGGATTATCAACGGCACGACGAACTATATTTTAACGAAAATGGCCCGCGAACACGCCGATTTTGACGCCGTTCTCAAAGAGGCGCAGGCGCATGGCTACGCGGAGACCGACCCGACCAGCGATATTAAAGGATTTGACGCGCAGTACAAAATCGCGATCCTCGCTTCCATTGCCTTCACGAGCCGGGTTTCTGTGAGTGAAGTTTCCGTTGAGGGGATTACGAAGATCGCCGCGCCCGATATTCGCTATGCGGACGAACTCGGCTACGTGATCAAGCTGCTCGGCATTGCGCGGCGCGTGGGCGAGAATCAAATGGACGTGCGCGTTCACCCGGCCTTCCTGCCGAAATCGCACCCGCTGGCCTCCGCCAACGACGTGTATAATGCAGTCATGGTCAAGGGCGATTCGGTGGGCGACGTGATGTTCTACGGGCGCGGCGCGGGCAGCGGGCCGACGGGCAGCGCGGTCGTCGGCGATATTATGGACGTGTGCCGCAACCTGCGCTTTGGTTCGACGGGGCGCGTGTCCTGCACCTGTTTCGAGCAAAAAATTATTCAGCCGATTGAGGACGTGGCGACCCGGCACTATGTCCGCATGACCGTGCGGGACCAGCCGCGAGTCATGGCGACTATCTCCAAAATTTTCGGCGACCATGAGATCAACATCGCGTCTATGGTGCAGAAAGAGACGCGGGGGGCGATTACCGAAATCGTCTGGCTGATGCACGAGACGCCGGGGCGCAACATTGCCGCCGCGCTGAAACAGATCAAGCAACTCCCGATTGTTGTGGAGATTGGCAGCTGGCTGCGCGTCGAGGAGTGAAATCGCATCAAGCCTGTTGAATTTCCCAACAATCTGTGTTATACGACCCGTTCTCCGTCAAATCGTGGCATGATAACATGGATTCAAACTTCATTGCCAGGTCTTACCGAAAATTTAATATCGCGGCGGAATTGTTTCACTCTATTGCTTCCTGGTTGACATTGTACCCGAAATTCACCAACAAAAGAGGGGAGGGAAGAAGGGAGGAGTGCCTAGTTTATTGCGGGTAGAAATTCGATCAGGTGCTTTTTGTGTTTGGGAAACTTTCGGTTGTGCAACTGACGCGCATTCCACGTCAAAGCAAACAGCCACACCGCTTGCTCTAACGCTTCCATCTTGCGCGAAAAACAACGGTTGCGCCGCGAAAGACGCGCCAAATAATGCCGCAGTTCCGCATTGAGCGCTTCCACGCTGTAAGTCTGCGTCTTCCCCGGAGCCACCTCATGCGCGTTCGGACACGGATACATCAGACTGGCATACCCTCCGTAACCGTCGCTGTAATGCTTCAATGCTTTGGGGCCGCCGTCTAAGACCGCCTGCAAAGCGTCCCAATCAGCGGCCTGACTAACCCGAAAGGCCAGCAGGCAGCGCGTGGCCCGATCTACTTTGGTGATGAGATAGAAACGTTTTTTTTTGCGCCCGCGAACGTGTAGAGTTCATCAAGTTCTACAATTTCCACCGTCTTTGGCTGCGGCGGGGTTTGTCCCTGGGCCTGCAAAGTCTGCACGTACTGCGCCACCCACGTCGCCACGCTTTGCGGCGCGACTCCCAGCAGACGGGCGATCCGTCGGAAGTTGCCGTCTTCGAGATACATCCTGATCGCCTGCATCCGGGTTTCGGCGGGATGCCCCCAGACTTTGGGCTGGGGGGTGTAGTGGGCCTTACAGTTTTGGCATTGGTAGCGTTGACTGCCGCAGGAGGTTTTGCCGTCTTTGGTTTGGCGGTGAACGCTGCCGCAGTCGGGGCAGGTCAGCGGTGGGATTGTTTCTTTTTCCATACGCTAAGTATACCCGCAATAAACTAAACACTCCCAAGAAGGGATGCAGAAAAAGCGCAGAAAATTTCAAGTGTCGTTATCCTGCCGCAGGTAGGGTATTCTTAAAGGGAAATCTGCCAGAAAATAAGGAGAAGCCCTGTGTCAACTGAAATGCCCATGCAGCCCTTTGGCCCGCAGCAAGTTCCCGTGTCCCGCATCGCGCTGGGCTGTATGGGGCTTGCCGGAACGTGGAACCCGGCGGAAGTCGGCCCCGAAAACAAACGCCGCGCCATCGCCGCATTCGAGGCGGCGCTGGAAGCCGGAATCACCTTCTACGACCACGCCGACATCTATGGCGGAACGGCCTGCGAGTCCATTTTTAAGGACTGCCTTGCCGCTGTCCCCGGCAGCCGCGAGAAGATTTTTATCGCAACCAAAGTCGGGATTCGCGGAGGCTACTACGAACATGACCCGGCCTATATCCGCAAGAGCGTGCAGGGTTCCTTGCAGAGAATGGAAATAGACGTGATTGACTGCTATCAGCTGCACCGTCCCGATCCACTCAGTCATCCGGCGGAAACGGCGGGAGTCCTCGATTCGCTGGTTGCGGAGGGGCTGATTAAGTCGGTCGGCATCTCCAATTACTACCCGCAGCAGACGCTTGCCCTGCAAAAATACCTGAAGGCTCCGATTGTCTCTAATCAGATCGCCATTTCGCTGCTGCGACTCCAGCCGATTTACGAAGGGACGGAGGGGCAGGGCGGCGACGGCGTGTTAGACCAGTGCCTTGAGATGAATATCACCCCGCTGGCCTATAGCCCTATCGGCGGCGGCTGGCTCTCCGGCAAACGCGCCGCGCCGTATGACCACCCGAACTACATCAAGATCGAACGGACGCTTGCCGCCCTGCGCGAACTCGGCCCCGCTTACAACGACGCCACGCCGACGCAGCTGGCGATTGCATGGCTGCTGGCGCACCCCGCGAAAATCGTCCCGCTCGTCGGCTCCAACGATCCCGCCCATATCAAAGAGATGGCGGCTGCCGGCGCAATTCAACTCTCCCGCACCGACTGGTACAAGCTCTGGGTCGCAGGGCGCGGCGTCGCCGTTCCATAATGCCGCCTGCGTCCTCACCCCGCCTTTTCTCCTGAAAATTGGGGAAGGGGCGGAGGGCGGAGGCGAAACGAATTGCCTCCCATAGGAAACTTCCGCGCCGCGTTTACGTCTGTAAGAGGAGAGACTGAAATTACGGTACAGAGATTTTTGTGAGGCGAGGAGAAAGCGCAATGCGCGATTTACGCTTGAGAAATCGAATAGCGGCGGGCGGGCTGATGGCGCTTTTGCTGGCGCTGAATATGCCGGGATTTGCGCAAACGCCTGCGGTGGCAAAAACGGAGGAAACGCCTGTCGTTTATACTTCGGCGGATGATGGCGAAGTAAAGCTGGGACGCGAAAACGCCGAAGCAAATGACAAGCAGGTCAAACTCGTGACGGACGCCGCCCTTGTCGAGCGGGTGGACCGCATCGGACAGGAACTCGCGGCGGTTGCAAACCGGCTGGCGATTCCGGCGCTATGGGGCAGTTCGCAATTAAAGCCGTTTCATTACACATTTAAGGTCGTGGACGACAAAGACGTCAACGCCTACTCGCTTCCGGGCGGGTTCATCTACGTCAATAAAGGGCTGCTGGACGCGGTGCGCTCTGATGACGAACTGGCGGGCGTTCTGGCGCATGAAATCGGGCATGACGCGCATCACCACATGGTGAAACTCATCCATGAAAATAACAAACTTAACAAATTTTTGCAGCCATTGACTCTGCTGGCGCTGGGCCTCATGGTCGGCTCGCGGGGGCAGTCCTCGCTGGACGCGGGCAACCTGATTTACGCCTCGCAGCTTTACTCCATTGCGCGAATCAACAGTTACGGGGTGGACGCGGAGAAGGACGCCGACCACACTGGCCTGCTGCTAATGACCCACACCCGCTACAACCCCGTCGGCCTGTACAGTTTTATGATCCGGCTTGCGGCGCTGGAAAGAGGGCAGGGGAACATTGATCTGGGGATTTATCGGACGCACCCGCCCGCCGCCGAGCGCGTGGAGGCCGCGAAAAATCTGCTCGCCGCTCTCAAAATCCCGGTGCGTCTGAGCGAGGTAGACCCGACCCTGCAACTGCAAATCAGCCCGGTTGTCCCCGACAAAAACGGCGCGGGCGCGGGACTGCAAGAGATTAAAATGCGCGATGTGCTGCTGTGCCGCGTGGCGGCCAGCGACACGCAGACGGCGGAAGTCCGCGCCCGTCAAATCGCGCAGCGCATGGACGTTCTGCTCGACGCGCAGCTCCAGCCCTTCGATATTCGGGTGAATCGGGAGCAGACGGCAGTCTTTGCGCGGGGGCAGATTATTCTTAATGCAACGGACGCGCTGGCGCAAAAGACAACGGTGACGGAACTGGCGCGTTCGCTGTCCGAAGCGGTCGCCCGTATCCGGCAGAAACGCGTCCTCGAATCCCGGCAGTAAGCGTTTTCAATCAGGCCGCAGTTTCGACGCGCAGAATTGCGAGGCGGGAGGCAATCTCCTCGATTTCGCGGCGCTGGTAGAGTTTTTCCAGCCAGCGGGCAGGGATTTCCTCCGCGCCGTAGAACGCGCCCGCCGCCCCGCCCGCAACGGCGGCAATCGTGTCCGCTTCGCCCGCGAGATTGACAGCGCGGACAAGTGTTTGCTCGATGTTATCGCTATACAAAACGCACCAGGCCGCCGCTTCCAGACATTCGACGACGTATCCAGCGTACCCCGACGGCTGCAATTCCTCATACGCTAACGATTCGACTTTTTCTAATCGCGACCAGAGCGGATGATTTGCGGGGACAATTCCGGGCGTTTCCGGCGTCATGCCGTAGTTTGCCGCCGTCTCCCGTGTTTCGGTCAGGGCGTCGCGCCAACTTTCGCGCAGCGCTTCCCCATTCAAAAGATGCTGAACCCAGCGGCAGTAAATTGCGCAGCAGGTCTCCGCCTGCGCGTCCCAGTGTGTCATCGCGGAGATGCGGGCGCTTTGCCGCAGCATGATTTCGGTTTCAGGGTAGGCGAGGGCGACGGGAAGCGTCCGCATCAGCGAACCGTTTCCCGCCGCCTGTCCCGATTGCGCCTGCGGCGTATTTTGCGCTGCCAGAGGCCAATCGCCCTGAAAGTTATACAGAGCGGCGGAGATTGTCTCGCCCACGTCCTTCGCCGCTACTCTCCATCTCAGAAACCGCTTGCCGATTTCCGAAACAGGGGCTTGCGGCGCGGCGAGAATCCCCTCCGCCACACAAAGGGCCATGCCGGTATCGTCCGTCCACTCGCCAGGGAGCCAGACGCCGCCGCCGACCATTTCGCGCAATGTCCCGAATTCGCGTTCTACCTGCGCTTTGTTTTTGAATTCGGCGGGCGCTCCCAGCGCATCGCCGCAGGCCAGCCCCAGCATCGCCCCTGTAGTGCGTTCCTGCGTCTCCATTTTTGCTTTTTTCCTCTCACTTGCTAATGCAAAAAGACCGGGAGGCAATTTCTGCCTTCCGGTCTTTTTGTTTATTTCCAATGATAATCACGCGAACATCTTATGAGGACTCTGCAAGTTGAGGCGTCTTGCGCCATAGTGACTTCCAGGCAAGGAACCGACCTGGATCCTGCGAAACTCCGCACAGCGAGATTGCTCTCGTACTTCTATGCAGGTTTATGATGCAGTCTATCCTTAGAAAGGAGGTGATCCAGCCGCACCTTCCGATACGGCTACCTTGTTACGACTTCGTCCCTCTCGCTCCCCACACCTTCGGCGGCTGGCTCCTTGCGGTTACCCCACCGACTTCGGGTGCAGACAACTCAAGTGACGTGACGGGCGGTGTGTACAAGGCCCGGGAACGTATTCACCGCAGCTTAGCTGATCTGCGGTTACTAGCGATTCCGGCTTCACGCAGGCGAGTTGCAGCCTGCGATCCGAACTGAGAACGGATTTTTGGGGTTCGCTCCATGTCGCCATCTTGCATCCCTTTGTTTACCGTCCATTGTAGCATGTTTGTAGCCCAGGGCGTAAGGGCCATGCTGACTTGACGTCGTCCTCACCTTCCTCCGGCTTGCACCGGCAGTTTCCCAAGAGTTCCCGGCGTTAACCGATGGCAACATGGGATGAGGGTTGCGCTCGTTGCGGGACTTAACCCAACATCTCACGACACGAGCTGACGACAGCCATGCAACACCTGTCTCACCGCTGTCTTGCGACAGACGAGGCTTTCACCCCGGTGCAGTGGATGTCAAGCCCTGGTAAGGTTCTACGGTTAGTGACGTATTAAACAACATGCTCCACCGCTTGTGCGGGCCCCCGTCAATTCCTTTGAGTTTCAACCTTGCGGCCGTACTCCCCAGGCGGGATACTTATTGCGTTAGCGGCGGCACGAGGGGGGTCGATACCCCTCACACCTAGTATCCATCGTTTAGGGCTGGGACTACCGGGGTATCTAATCCCGTTCGCTCCCCCAGCTTTCGCGCCTCAGCGTCAAGAAGACCCCAGAAGACCGCCTTCGCCACTGGTGTTCCTACCGATATCTACGCATTTCACCGCTACACCGGCAATTCCATCTTCCCCTAGCCTCTTCAAGAACCACAGTATCCACTGACCCTCCGGGGTTAAGCCCCGGGCTTTCACAGCAGACTTATGGTCCCGCCTACGCGCGCTTTACGCCCAGTAACTTCGGACAACGCTCGCCCCCTCCGTATTACCGCGGCTGCTGGCACGGAGTTAGCCGGGGCTTATTCTTCGGGTACCGTCATTTGTTTCTTCCCCGAAAAAAGGAGTTTACAACCCGAAGGCCGTCCTCCTCCACGCGACGTCGCTGCGTCAGGCTTTCGCCCATTGCGCAAGATTCCTAATTGCTGCCCCCCGTAGGAGTCTGGGCCGTATCTCAGTCCCAGTCCGGCTGACCATCCTCTCAGACCAGCTACCCGTCGTCGCCTTGGTGGGCCGTTACCCCTCCAACTAGCTGATAGGCCGCAGGCCCCTCCGAAAGCCCCCTTGCGAGGATTTAATCTTCTCTGCATCACAGAAAAGGCCACATCCGGTATTAGCGCCCCTTTCGGAACGTTGTCCCGGTCTTTCGGGCAGGTTGCCTACGTGTTACGCGACCGTTCGCCGCTAGGGATTGCTCCCCCGCTCGACTTGCATTTCTTAGGCACGTCGCAAGCGTTCGTCCTGAGCCAGGATCAAACTCTCCATCAGAAACTGATGTATAAAAACCATACACTAAAAGTGAATGGCTATAACAAACTTTGTTATATCCCTGCTCGTTGTTTTGTTTGTTAACGTTAGCCCTGCGGCATCACGCGAACATCCGAAGTCACTATGGCACGCAAGACATAAAACTCAAATTACAGAGTCCTCATAAAACGTCAAACGTGATTATCAAAGGGCGGTTCCGTCCAAAACGCGACTGCGTTTGTCTTCGGGCGGATTAATAGTATGCCACACTATGGCGTGATTGTCAAGGAAAAATAGACCGAAGTTTGTTTGTCCCCAATTTTCGCGGTTTCGCTGGCATTTGCGGCGGGAGGTAGATAGATGTCGCTTCAGACTTGTCTACTTTCGTCCAGACGCCTGCATAATATACTATACTAAAGATTATTTGTCAAGGGGGAGGTACAAAATATATGCCGCTTTTCGCAGGTATTGACGTTGACGCTAAAGGTGCAGAACTGGTGACTACGAAGGAAGGTGAAACAGTAGGACAGTACCGCATTAGCGCAGAATTATTTGGTAAAACGTTGCGCGACTTGAAACCCGCCGCCGTAGGAATTGAGCATACTGGACGCCTTGCCGAACCATATGCCCTAATTGCCGAAACGGAGAACGTTCCGCTCTACTACATCAATTCGGTAGCGAGGCACGGCCTGAACTTGATGCACGGAGACCGCGCAAAGACCGACCTGCGAGACGCCCGAAGTATCTCCCGCGCTCTCTATGTCTGGACGGACGCAACCCGCCGCGCTATGGCGCTCTATCCCGAAAACCTGTTCATTCGCGCTGATTCGGTTGCCGCCGCGTGGACACTTCGCGCCTTGATTTCCGCCTGCAATGCCTTGTCCAGTCAGCGCATAGAGACGGAGCAGCGCATCATGTCGGCGAGAAGGGCAGGAAATCCCGCCGTAACCGCCCTGCTGGAAGCGGCCTGTGACGACACAGCCGAGCGAGAGGCATGGAAGAAGACCGAGAAATTTCTGCGCGAGAACTTCGAGACGCAGTTAGATGCACTGCTTGCAATGCCCGGAATTGGGTTGCGTACCGCCGCCGTGATTATAGCGACCATTCACCCCGCCGCCCGGTTCGAGACAGTAAATCAGGTGATCGGCTACGCCGGACTTCACCCCTCCAATATCGAAAGCGGCGGCAAAACGCTGGTAAAGCCGCACATTCCGCATACTGGAAACAAATCGCTTCGTTCCGCTCTATTCAACGCGGCATTGTCCCAGCGGACAGCCGAGACGCCACAGGGAGAAAAATACCGCCGCTTGTTGGAGAAAGGCCACCACGATTATTCGGGCCGTTGCGCCGTCGCGAACTCCATGTTGAAAGCGGCCTACGCTGTTCTCATTCGCGGCAAGTCCAATGAGCAGACCGCCGCCGCCGCCGCCGCCGCTCTCATTCCCGCCATTCCCGCGCATTTGATAGGACAGTCCCAATACGCCAAAACGCACGGTATCACCCGACAGGCCGTAGGGGATAGGATTGCGCGAGGCACATTGCAGACGGAAGAATTTCGCGGACGCCGGTACATTGTTGTCGCACAGGACATCACCGGCGGCACAGCGTGACGAAGCGCAATGGCCCTGAAAAATCGGGGGGGGAGGGAAGAACTCTGCGAGGCGCACTTGCGGATTTCGCCTGCGGCGACCCTTGCAGGGGCATTTTATCCCCCCGTTTTTTACAGGGCCGCGCCGCCGTCTCCTCCGTCAGTCGTTCCTCCTTCCTCCCCCTTCGCCGTCGCTTCATCGCACTTGTTGCTTTTCGGGCGGTGCATTTTAGCGGTGAAAAGCATTGGCCCCGCCCGAAAAGCAATGTGGTGTCGGCCTGCCCTTCGGGGTGTTCGCTTCGCTCACATTCTTTCGGGCATATCTTTTGGCGCTCCTGCGTCGCTCCAAAATGCCCGAAAGCGGCCTCCGTGCGTCCGTCCTGCAAGGCGCGGTCTGTGTATGAGCCTTTCTAAGCCGCGTCCGCTGGGTCGGCAGGCCTCCCCTGCGCTCGCGGCCCGTGCTATGTGGTTCCCGCCGCCGCGCTTTTTCAGTATGCCCCGCACTCCCCGCCCTTCAAGGGGGCAGGCCCCCTCCGCTTCGCGGCCCTTCGGGTTCCGGTCGCGGAGCCTCGCGGGGATTAGGGGCGTGGGCGCGGCGGGTGTCTCCTGTCGCGCATCTTCTTTCGGGGGTGTCGCGTGTCTTCTCGTCCTGTCGTTCGGTTCCGTTGTGTGCATTGTGGCGCGTTCGTGCCGTTGCCGTCTGCGCGGTCTGCTGGTCTGTTGCGCTCGTGGCTGTCCTTTTGGCTGTCGTCCGGTCGTGTCTGCTTCTCCTGCTTCTTGGCCTTCCGGGTTGTGCCTCCCTCTCATCGCTGATTTTCGGGGGGGCGCGGTTGCCTGCCGCGCCCTCCTTCCTCCCTGCTGAAACGCGGCCCCGCCTGCAAGGTATTTCTGGTGTCTTCCAGCGGTGATACAGGCGGGGCCGCGTTCGTTGGCCTTGCCCTGAATCGCCTTAAAAGGTGAAAATTATCCGAACCGCCGCCGTCGTGCAAATTCGGGCGCGTTGTCTCCTGTCAGGGTTCGATCATCAGTTGCCCGAATTTCGGTCTGCGAAGCGGTGAGACGCGCCCCGATGGGACGCGCCGCCCTACACCTACGGCCTCACAGACGCAGAAAAAATGCCCCGTTCCTCCGAAGAAGAACGGGGCAAAAGTACCGCATCAAAACAGCGGAATCAGGGCAAACCATGCCAGCGTAGGGGTGTCCGGGCTTCCCCCTTGCGCCGCGTCCTGAACCCGGAATATCAGACTTCCCGCCGCGACCGTCGCCGCGTAGGTCAGCGTGGTAACGTTCGGCCCCGTTACGATTGCCGCAGGGTCAAAGTCTGCGACCGTCGCCCCGTTGATTTGGTGAAGCCATTCGTCAGAACCTGCCGAGGCGTTGGCCCCGTTAAGCCCAACCTGAACGAGATACTTCCCGTTCGCAAGGCCGCTGAATGTGTACCGAAAGTCCGCGCCGAGCCGGACGGAATTGTAAAGGGTCTGGTCTTGCGTTCCCGCCCACGTTACCGCGAAGGACGTTGCCGCCCCGCCCGTAAAGTTCGCGTCCGCCGTCCATGCCAGCCCCGCCCTGTCGGTGTAGTTCGCGCCGCCGCAGTTGATGCGAAAAAGCGCGTTGCTCAGGCTAACTGACCTGAAACTTACCAAGCGGCTGTATTGCTACCTCCGCGCCCGTCGCCGTCTGGACGAATCGGGCCGCAAGCGCATAGTTGCCGGAGGGCAGCGAGACGATTTTAGAAAGCGTTCCCGGCGCAAACGCAAAAAAGGAATTGGTTCGGTATCCTCTTGCGGAGGGCGTTCGGGCCGAACTTTTCAGTGGTTGTACCAGCAGTTCGGTTTTCACTCCCGCAGCGTTCGCCGCGCTTGCCGTGAAGGTCACCTGTCCCACTCCGCCCGCCGCCGAGATGGTGGGGGTGTCTCCGTTGAAGCCAGCAACCGGGGGCGTCATCGGGATTGCGCCGCCCGGAGTGATTTGCAGAAACTTGTCGGCAAGCCCGGTAAAAGCGTTGATCGCCGTTGGCGTGTAACTCTGTCCGGTGATTTTGTTCTTCTTCGTGAGCGTGGCGGCGTAAGCGCCCCAATTCGCCAGTTGCGCCGGGGTCATCGCCTTGTACGCTCTTGCGCTCGTGGCGTGGTTGTTGCGTACCGCTGTCTGCGCGGCGGTCTTGGGGTTTTTTCCCTTCGTCCTTGCCTTCATAATCTGCGCGGAGCGTCCTTTCACAAAGACGGTCGTACCCGCTTTGCCGGAGAGTTGCTGTATCGCAGAGGAGAGAATTACTTTTGCCATTGTCGTACCTCGATGGGCAGGCTGCCCGGTTTTCTATGGCGTATCAATCGGAGGGGTGAAGGGCTTTTCGGGCGTCTTCTCAAGGAGCATCGGCCCTCTGTCAATAACGGGCGCGTTCGGGGCCACGTCCGGTGAATTGACGTGGGAGCGAAGCAAGGCCAGTCCAAGCGCGACATTGCTTGCGATAGTCTTTGCCTTGACCGAGTGGGAAAGCGCGGTCAGCGCAAGGCCAGCGTCAAGGACGTGCAGGGCGTTCATGGCCCATAGCGGAAGGGTAACGTGGAAGTCCATAGCGTGATGTGAACTCCTTCATCTTGCCAGCAGGCACAGTCCTATTGTACCACAGTTCGGTATTTAGTGTACAATAATGTCGGGTTGCCTACCCGCAGGAGTGTCCCTGATGCTCACAATCTCAAACCTGTCCGAAACGGACTATTTTCTTCCCGAAGACGGGCCGCAGGCGGAGGCCGATTTCCTCTCCCTCGTCCGCACTCCGGGCAGGGTGTTCATCGCCGCGTTCGGCTGCACCATGCCGGAACTTTTCGACGCCCTCAAAATGCACGATGCCGCAGGCCACCCCTGCGCCCTCCTGCTCGATCATCTCCAAAGCATGGGCCATGCCGAAGCGCGTGACCTCGACGATTTCTTTTTTGCCTCGAAATTCGCCGACGTGACGATTACGACGGCGGGTATCAATTCGCGCCAGCCCTCGCAGTTGTGGCACATCAAAGGCGCGGTGGTTGTGCCGTCTGATGGTTCCGTTCCGCTCTGTTGGGAGGGAAGCGTCAATTTCAGCCCGAACGGTTGGGCGCAAGGCAATACGGCGCGTTCGTTCCGTTCGCAGGAATGGGCGGCGGCGTTCCTCGTGTTGTTCAATCGTCATCGGGCGTATGCGCGGGAGTCGGAGGCGCAGTACCAGCGGTTCGCAGATCGCTTCGCGGGGAGGACGCTGCCGTGCCTTTCGTAGACCCCCGCACTCCTCCCGATTTCCGGCAGTGGAAAAATTCGGCGGCGTCCAACGTCTGCCCGGTTTGCCTTGCGCTGAATAATATGTTTTTCGACGCCAGCCTACGCCAGCAGAAACTCCCGCCGCTTCATCCGCGCTGTGTGTGTTCCGTTCCGAAGGTTCCGCCATCGGTCACGGTCATTCACATTCGGGACGCGCCGAGCGATTGGAGGACGAACGCGAACTTTACGTATATCGGGCGTCCTTCGCTGTTCGGCAATCCGTTCATCTTGGACAATTCGACCGAGCGAGACGCGGTAATAGCGTCCTACAAGGGCTATTTCTGCGACCAACTGTTGCAGAATCCTTCGTTTAGGGCGGCGGTTCTTGGCTTAAAGAATCAAATTTTGGTGTGCTACTGCAAACCGCAGGCATGTCATGGCGACGTTATCGCGTCGTGGTTGTCGGGCGTTTCGGTCTGCTTCTGAGAGGAGTTTTCTGCTGTGCATGAAGAAATCGCGGATAATTCTCCGCTTCATCTGTTCCCGCCGTTCGCGGCGGCGCTGGGGGGTGTCTTGCGGGAGGCGGGGCGGGAGTGTTCCGCCGTGTGTCCCGCTGTGCTGCGCTTCGAGTTGTTGGAGGGGTATCGCTCTGTGGCGCGTCAGCAATGGCTTTTCGCGTCGGGGCGTTCGCGTCCGGGCAAGCGGGTAACGTTCGATGCCGTGCCGCATTGTCACGGTTTCGGGCTTGCCGCCGATTGCGTTCCAGTCGGCGCGAATGGCGTGATACTGTGGGAAGCGCCGCCCGTCGTGTGGGAGCGTTTCGGGCATTGCGTCCGGGCGGCGGGGTTGGTGTGGGGTGGAGATTGGAAGATGCGCGACCTCGTGCATATCCAGCCTGCCAGTCAGCAAATCGCGATTTGGAAACCGAGGGCGGCTGCGCATCTCCGCTCTTTCGGCCTGTCTGTCCCGTCCAAATCGTAACGTTACCCTAATCGTGGGGCCGTCGTGGGTCTGTCAAAGTGCTGTAGGGCGATTAAATGTCTGTATTTTTCATAATGGCATTTAATCGCGCTGTGCCTTAAATCGGAGAGATTATCCCTCTCTTTCCCTCTCCCGCAGAAAAGAAGCCCGGTTCATCTTCGCAGATGATCCGGGCTTCATCTTTCAGTTTCCGCACCCTACACAATACTACACCCGCGCCCGAAGCGCACATACGCAGACCGTAGAACAGTGCAGAAACCTATCAGAGACCACCGCGCATTACTCTATCCGCAACCGATGTAGCATATATTATCACGCGCCCAAATCCCCAACTGAAAAGATTATACCCGAAGACCTTGACAAGATAGACAGTTCTCGTATACTCTATTCTCTGTCGTCTGTCAAGGGCGATTTGAAAAACAGTTGCGGGCGGCACGCGTAATTTTTTTCCCATGACGCGCAGGCGGGGGTACGGCCTGTTCCTGACGGATTTCCGGTCTCTCTGTTATCAGAGTGGACCGGAAATCTGCGCGGAGGATACGTTAGTTGTCGCCGACGACGTTGAACTCGCCAATAAGCAGCGTGAAGTCGGAAGAGTCCACCGAACCATCCCCGTTAAAGTCCGCGTTTGGATCGTAGCCGCTCCCCGCAATGGTAATGTCCGAGTTGTAGGCTCCGATCAGCGCGGTAAAATCGCTGCTGTCCACACTGTTATCGTTATTGCTGTCGCCTGCCCGCTGCGTGGAGACAATGCCGGAGGTCGGGCCGCCAGTGGTGTCTATCGGGACGACCTGCGCCAGATATTTATCGCCCTTAATTCGCGTGTTGAACGTGCCGACGGGGATGTTCGCCACACTGAACGCGCCGCTTGCCGGGACGCTGACCCGCCGTGTGAACGACGCGCCGCCATCGGTCGGGCGAAAAATGAAGGTCACGTTCTGATTCGGGGCGGTTGCCGCAATGCCCTCGAAAGTTAGCGTCCCGGAGACGGTATTGCCCGTGACAGGCGTAATCGTGATATTGCGGAAGGTGACCGCCGCGCCATTCATTGCGTTCGCGCTGTCAATCGGGACTTGCAGGTAGCCGCCGAGTTTTGTGCCGTCAATAATGCCCTGCTCCAGATTATTGAATGTCAGCGGCGGGCTGTTGAGCGGCCCCGCGTGGTAAATGATTTTCCGTTTTCCGTCCGTATCGCGAAAATAGGTCATCCCAAGCGTGATCGTGTCACCCGCGTTGAACGTCCGGGGAAAAGCGTAGAAGGGAAACGGCCCGCCGAACATGACGACCTCATGCGCGTCTGTATTGACGATGAATTGCCCCTGTCCGCCTTTGGTGTCGAACAGATAGCCCGCTTCTTTGCGCGGACTGACATTGCCCGTGAGCGTCAGCGTCATGGAAACGTCGAAGAAGTCGTCGTTGCTAAACTGGTAGGCGCTCGTCCCGGCGTCGTCCGAAAAACGCCACACGTCCCGCACGGCGTAGCCGCCCGCCGCGCCGTTATTGTTGACCTTCTGTTCGCCGAGCGAAATCAGCGACGGGTAATTGTTGACAATCGTGGTGATCGCCGTTTTATCATCGTTGTATTCGTGGGAATAGGTCGCCGCGCCATTGATCGCGGTCACCTGCGCGACTGCCGCGCCTGCGCTAAAGAGGGCCAGGGCAAGCGCGAGGCCGGGTGTCATCATGGATTTGGTCATTTGATTTGTTCTCCTGAAGAGTGGTATTTACAACATCTTAGAAGCGTAACGCCGCGAGAAACAGGCCGCGCTAATGCAAAAAATTTAGTAAAGCGCTGTTGGAAAATTCGAGGCCTCCGACCGGCAGCGTGGGGAGACGGCGAAATCCCGCTTTGAAAAAGGCGCGGGCGGTGGCGGGGTGGGACTGCAAGAGCCGCCATACCGCGCCGTTGCGATAATTGGAGATTGCCAGAGCCGTCATGCCCAGATCAATGCCGATTACGTCGCTGTCATACCAGTTAGCGTCCAGATTGAAGGCGTCGCTGAATCCGTAGCGGCCCCAGATACTGTCGCCGTAAGTGGAGTACATCGCCTGCGCTCCGTTCAGCGCGTTGGCTGCCGTGAAGGGCAGGGCGGCAAGGACGCCGGACGGCGAGACCGTGCCGTCCTCCGGGCCGTTCGGCGCTCCGTAGGCGCTGTAACCGTTCGGGCCGTCGCTGGCATTGAGGCCCCAGATATTTGCGCGGTACGTTTTGCGTTTTGCGGCGTTGTCTATGCAAAATTGCCGATTGATGTTGATGCCGCTTACCGCGACCTGCGCGTAATTCCAGCGCAGACTGTCCACCTGCTGCGAAAAGTCGTAATAGTTTTGCGCCATTTCAAACAGAAAAATCGGCCCGCCGGAAAGTGTCTGCGTCCCTTTGTAGGTGATTGCCTTGCGCGTCCAGGCCGTCCAGCAGGCGGAGGGCAGAGGATTATTCTTTGCGCCCAGTCCGAGCAGCAGCAGCGTCATTAACTCGTTATAAGTGTCCCAGTTATAGGGAATCCAGCCATTTTCGGGCGTCCACCCGTGCGAGAGCAGCAGTTTGTTCGGCTGCGTCCCGCCATTGGTCAGCATCCAGTGCCAGTCCACCTGATCGTAGAGGGCGTTCGCCGCCGTTTGAACGTCCGTATTGGCGAAATACTGCCCGCAGACCAACGCCCCGGCAATCAGCAGGGCCGTATCAATGGAGGAAACTTCGGAGTTCCAGACGCGCTGCCCGCTCGCTTTGTCCACGAAATGATAAAACCAGCCGTGCGGGTGCGCCATCTTATTCTGAAGGAATTGCAGGGCGGTCAGGGCGCGGTTGTAGGCGTTTTGCCGTGAGAGGTATTTGTTGTCCACCATGAGCGGCAACGCAGCGAGCATATAGCCGGTGCTGGAAACGCTTGCGACGGTGTAGTTATCGTCCGGGCCAAGATTATGCGCCCGGTCGTTGGTAAGGCCGGAGGTCAGATCGGTCTTTTGCCAGAAGAACGCAAAAGCGCGGGTCTGCGCCTGCGTGAGCAGGGCGTTGTTGGTCAGGGGCTTTTGATTTTGCGACCATGCCGTCCCCGTTTGCGCCACCAGACCCAGCATCAGGAACAGCGACAGCGTGATTTGTGATGTGCTTATTGTCCATTTTTTGCGCATGGGCTGGCCTTTTATCTTCCCTATCTATGGGAACTTCCCTTTGTTGATATAAGTGGAGAGATTTTCGCACATCGCGTTAGCGAAGGGCGGCTTGCCCGGAACGTAGGCCCACATATTCGTGCCGTCCCCGTTGACCGCATCGCAGGTCGTCTGCCATGCGGTGAGCTTTACGTGACCGTCCAGAAAACCGATGTTGCCTTTGCGGTCGCTGCCCCGATGAAACGCGCCCCAGTTCGTTCCCGGAAATTTCCCCGCCCCGAAATTGTTGTAGGTGATGTCAATCCAGGGGCCGTAATCGGCGTAGTCGGCTTTGTCCTCGCCAATCAGGACGGTGGACGCGGGATAATCAAAAATGACCTCTTTATAATTTTTGAACGTGGTCTGGTCGCCGCCCTGTTTGTAGTAGGCCTGAAAATAGAAGTAGCTGCGATAAGTAGGCGTCACGCCGGCATCGTAAGTTTTAAGGGCCGGGTCGCTTTCATCGTAGAGTTTTGCCGCCGGGTTGCTGGGGCATTTGTAAATATCGTAGTTCTTGGTGTAGGGGTAGACGATGTGCTTCCAGTTGCCCGCAATCAGGTTGGTGACAGAGTTGGTGATGCGGCGCGGCGGCAGGTTTTCGTCGTAGTCCTGGCTGTACTGCCGAAAGGCCAGCGTAATCTGGCGAATATTGGACGCGCAGGAGGTAAGCCGCGCCGATTCGCGGGCCTGCGCAAAGACCGGAAAAAGAATCGCCGCCAGGATCGCAATGATCGCAATGACGACGAGCAGTTCAATCAAAGTAAAGGCGGAATGCGCCGTCGCAGTTTTTCGCTGGTTCATTTTTCTCCCCTTGACTCCGCCGCGACGCAAAGCGATTTTTGACGGCGCTAAATCTCGGACTGGCCCGATAGGAACTCATTATAGCACAGGAAACAAAGTCAGACGCAAAAATAAAAGCGTTGTTTTGCAAAACCATTCCGATATATTACAAAATAACATAACTTCACTCCCATTACAGGCGACTTCTGGAAGCGTTTTGTTCCCCGGATTTTGAATATTCGCCAACATTCTTCTGGAAAGGCCTGGTTTTACGCCGCCTGTGTCATAATTTCAGGCGGCGCGACACTTTTTGCGGATTGAGCGCGTCGTGTCTTACAGGAAGGGCGGAGCGGCATTTGGCGGTCGAACGAGCGGGAGCAGAAGCATGGCGTGAAAGCGCGGCGGAAAAACGGCTGGTGACGCGGTTTCAGGCGGGTGACGGCGACGCGCTGGAAACACTCTTTGAACTACACGTAGACGCGATTTTCGCCTATGCGCGGCACCGCCTCGGCAGCAGGGAGGACGCGGAGGAGGTCGCGGGCGAGGCGTTCCTTCGCGCCTTTGAGCGGGCGGCGACGTTTCGCGGCGAGTGTCCGTTTCGCGGCTGGCTGTTCGGCATCGCCCGCAACCTTTGCGCTGACCGTCTGCGGCAGCCCCGCCTGCTGCTGCTGGAGCCAGAGGACGCGGAGCGCCATTCCGATAACGGCGCGGCTGCCGCGCAGATGGAGACCGCCGCGCTGATCCGGCGGGCAATGGAAGGCCTGACGCCGGAACACAGGCTGGTTTTGGAATTATGCGACGTGGAGGAGTGGGACGCCCGCGAGGTCGCCGCTATGCTGGAAAAGACGCTTGCCGCCACGAAATCGCTGCTGTACCGCGCCCGCCGCGCGCTGCGCGACCGCCTGACGGAACTTTGGGCGGAGGAAGAAACGTCAGAAGAATGAGGAGAGAGTCTGCGATGCGCTGTGAAGAATGGAACCATTTGCTTGATCTGGCGCTGGACGGCGAACTCCCGGAGGAGACGGCCCGCGCCCTTGACCGCCACTCCATGCGCTGCCCCGCCTGCGCCTATGAACTTCGGACGCTGGAGCAGACGCGCCGCCTGCTGCGCGACGCCGACCTGTCCGAAGCGCCTTCGGAAAGTTTCCGCGCCCGGACTGCCGCCCGCCTGCGCGACGCGCTGACCGACCGCGCCCGCCCCGCCCTTTCCCGCGAAGCGGCGCGTCAATGGACGCTGCCCTTTGCCCGCGAAGAGAGCGCGTAGTTCTATTGCCACCCTACCACGCGGCGGAAATTTCGTCGGCGCGGATAACGTAATGGAAAGGGCAAGAGCGCGTTTTTCGCGCTTCACACTCATCGTACCAAATTCGACCGATAGAAAGCGCAACGATGCCGCCGCCCGAAGTAAAATCTGATACCCCGCCCGTTTTGAGCGTCCTCATGCCCGTTTACAACGAACGCAATACTCTGCTGCCGCTGCTGGAACGGATTCGCGCCGTGCCGCTCGCCAAAGAGATTCTGATTGTGGACGACGGCTCGACCGATGGAACGCGGGAATTGCTGCGCTGCGAGGTGGAGGGCGTCTACCCGGAAATCACCATCTTTTACCACGCCGAAAATCGCGGCAAGGGCGCGGCAATTCGCACGGCGATTCCCCGCGCCAACGGAAAATACTGCGTGATTCAGGACGGCGATCTAGAATACGACCCGCAGGATTACGTCCCAATGATCGCCGCTTTTCAGGCGCAAAACGCGGACGTCGTGTACGGTTCCCGATTCCTCAACGGCTGGCCCGCCATGCGCCCGCTGAACAAACTGGTCAACAAACTTCTCGCGGCGATGGTGCGCGTCCTCTACGGCGCGTCCCTGACCGACGAGGCGACGTGCTACAAGGCGTTTCGCACCGAAATTCTGCAAGCCATTCCGCTAAATTGCCGCCGCTTCGAGTTCTGCCCGGAAGTCACCGCAAAGGCGCTGCGACGCGGGCTGCGCATCGTGGAAGTCCCTGTCTCCTACACGGCGCGGGGCATGGCGGACGGCAAAAAAATCCGCTGGACAGACGGCGTTTCCGCCATCTGGACTCTCCTTCGCTATCGGTTCGCAGAAAAATAGCCAGTTCATTTATCCACGAAGAATCACGAATTTAGCACGAAAAATTTAGACAGGATTTACAGGATTGAAGATTGGGATTTCTTTTTTCTGTTTTTCGTGTCACTGCGTGTTTCTTTGTGGTAATTCGTGGAGAAAAAAGGAATCGCGATGTTTGAGGTTTACGATTCGGTCGCTTCTACAATGGATGTGGCGCGGGAGCGGGTGGCGGCTGGGCTTGTCCGATTGAGTGCGGACGGATTGCCGGACTGCGCGGGCGTTCTGGCGCGGACGCAGACGAGCGGGCGCGGACAGCGCGGCAAAGTGTGGCGGGACGTTCCGGGCGAAAGTCTGTGCGTGACGTTTTGTCTGCGCCTGCCGGAGATGAGGGCGGAACGGCGGGGGGAACTGGCGTTCGTGGCGGGAGCAGCGGCGGCGGCGGCGCTGGACGCCTTTATCGCGGAGACAGCGCAGACAGTTCGGCCGCGCATCGGGCTGAAATGGCCGAACGATATTTTGCTCAACGAAAAAAAAGCGGGCGGCGTCCTGATTGAAACGATGAACGCCCCGGACGGCGTTTCCGTCGCGCTGATTGGGCTCGGCCTCAATCTCCTGACGCAGGATTTTCCGCCGGACATCGCCGATTCCGCCACCTCGCTGGGGCGGGAGGGGATAGCAGAGCGAACGGCCCTGGCATGGGCGGAAGCGATTTACGCGGAAATCCAGAAGACGGCGGCTCGGCTTGATTCCGAAGGGTTTGCCGCCGTCCTCGCGCAGTGGCAAACCTACGACGCTACGCCGGGAATCCGCTACGAAACGGAGATTGACGGCGAATGGAAGCGGGGTGTGGCGGCGGGAGTCGCCCCGTCCGGCGCATTGCTTCTGCGTCTGGAGACCGGTGAGACCGTCGCGGTATCTTCCGCCTCGCATCTGCAATCGTATTCCTGAAAGACGGGCATTGGTCAATAGGCGCGGAAAGAAAAAAGGCCACAACAGTTGTTGTGGCCTTTGTAGGAACTCCCCGTGATGGACTCGAACCATCAACATTTCGGTTAACAGCCGAACGCTCTGCCATTGAGCTAACGGGGAATAGCGGCATCGGAACGCGCTGATATTTCGCGGCGCGTGGCATTATGATAGCACGACAGCCCCGATTTTGTCAAGAGGATATTTTTCAGTTTGCGTCCCTGGAGAAAACAGAGCGGGAATAAGGGGGCGTTCTCAGTAGGTCTAGCCGCCGAGCTGGCTCATGCCGCGCCCGGTCGGGGCCTTGCCGTCTTCAAGGCGGTGTTCCTTCGGTTTGTGGCGGACGGTCAGGCGGAAAATATCCGCTATCTCCGCGTCCGTCGCCCCGGAGCGCAGCGGCGTCCTTAGATCGGCCTCGCCGTCCGCCATCAGGCAGGGGCGGAGCTGCCCGTCGGCGGTCAGGCGCAGGCGGTTGCAGGTCAGGCACATATCGTTGGTGATCTGGCTGATGAACCCGATTGTCCCGACCGCGCCGGGAATTCGAAACGAGCGGGCGGGGCCGTTGGTCTGGACTTCTGCGGCCTCCAACGCGCCAAATTCCGCCTCAATCCGCTGCCGAATCTCGGACGTGGGGACGAAGGCGCGGCGCATCTGGGCGGCGTCGAGTTGCGCTCCGGGCGTGGCAGATTTTTCGCGCAGGCTGCGAAACGAATCTTTTTCCGACAGGGCGTACAGCGTAATTCCGCTGTCCCGGCGGTATCCCGGCTCCGCCGCCAGCGCAAAATAATCGTTCAGTCCCGCGCCGCCGTCCTCGCCCTGCGACCAGTTGATCGGCATCAGTTCGATAAAGCGGACATCGAAGGGGCGCGTCAGGGTCAGGCAGGCAAAGTCCGCCGCCTCATCGTCATTCCAGTTCCGCATCACCACGCAGTTGAGTTTCAGGGGCGACATTCCCGCATTTAAGGCCGCGTCAATGCCCGCCAGCGTGTCCGGGAGATTGCCGCGCCGCGCAATGCGGGCAAAACGCTCCGGGCGCAATGTGTCCAGACTGATATTGATGCGGTTGACGCCGGAACGCGCAAAGTCCTCTGCGAACTTGGTCAGCAGAAAGCCATTGGTCGTCAGCGAAAAATCGCGCAGTCCCGGCAAAGCCCCGATTTTTCGCGCCAGCACGTCTATATCGCGGCGTATCAGCGGTTCGCCGCCTGTGAGCCGAATTTTGCTCATGCCCAGTTCCGTCGCGATTCGGACGAGACGTTCGATTTCTTCGTAGGTCAGAATTTCGTCTTTGGGCGCGACGGGAGCGCCCGCTTCCGGCATACAGTAGACGCAGCGGAAATTGCAGCGGTCGGTCACGCTGACGCGCAGATAATCAATCGTTCGGTCGTAAGAATCCACCAGTGGCATCACAAATTCACACTCTCCGTTCCAAACCCTCTTGTTTCGATTTGCTCATAGCCCGTAATGCGGACTGTCCCGTTCTCATAATTAAAGAGGACAAAAGCGAGAAAGCGCTTAACTTCTAACACGCTTATCTTGTTTATATCACAGAGTAGATTATAGCGCCAGAGCTTTTCGGAGTCTTGCTTCAATTTCAGTTAGGTCTCGCAGCGTCATCTTCCCACTGGTAAAAACGACTAGCGCCGGTTCCAGTGTGGCGATCACCGGTTTAAATGCGGTAGGAAAGCGCAGACCGCTACTTTGCCAGTCTTATAAGAGATAGTCACGCGAGTCTTTTGCGCTAAGATTGGTCGTCAGGGCGGCGAAAAACAAATCAGGTTTTTCCTGGCTGTAAAGGTCGCTGCTGACAACTACGGCAGGACGCGCCTTTGACGAGGACAGATCAGAATAAGGATATTGCACCAGAACAATGTCACCCCTGCGGTACGCCATAAAGCGTCCTCCAATCGTCATAGACTGAATCGGCCTCGTTGTCCCAGACACGCTGCAAAGCGGGCAAACTCAACGTCGCCCACGCGGCGCGTTCCTCCTCCGCGCTCTGGTCAAACAACAAATCCAGCGCTTTTTCTATCAGGGCGTCCTCCGTTGTGCCGCCTGCCTGAGCGAACTGTTCCAATCTTCGGGCGCGTTCCTCCGAAAGATGCACGACACGATTTACAAGCGTACTCATAGGTCTGCTCCCTCTTTCTTTGTGTTGTGTTACGCTTCGATGCCTTGCAGCGCGGCGGCGGCGGCGGCGACCGAATCCTGGAATGCGGCGATGGCGGCGTCCACCTGCGCGGCAGTGACCACGAGCGGCGGCTCGAAGCGGATGACCTTTGGATTATTCAGCGTGTAGGCGGCGATAATGCCGTGTCCCGCCATGAAGTTGATTGTAAGTTCCGCGATGTCTTTGACGGCAAACTCCACCCCGATCATCAGGCCGCGCCCCCGGACTTCGCAGAGCGCGTCGGGCATTGCGGCCTGAACGCGGCGCAGGCCGGTCATCAACTGTTCACCGCGCTCGCGGGCGGCGAGGCAGAGATTTTCATCGGCGATTACGTCCAGGCCCGCGAGACCGGCGGCGCAGGCCAGCGAATTGCCGCCGAACGTGCTGGTGTGAATCAGCGGGTTCGCGCCGAAAACTTTGTCCCACACGGCGGCGGTTCCCAGCGTCGCCCCGATGGGAACGACGCCGCCGCCCAGCGCTTTGGCGAGGGTCATCATGTCCGGCGCGACGCTCTCCTGATCGCAGGCGAACATCGTTCCTGTCCGCGCCAGCCCCGTTTGTATCTCGTCCACGATGAGCAGGACGCCGCGCTCGTCGCAGAGTTTTCGCAGGCCGGACAGGTATCCCGGCTTCGCGGGGATGATTCCGCCCTCGCCCTGAATCGGCTCTACAATCAGCGCGGCAGTCTTTTCGGTCAGGGCGCTCGCAGCGGCGGCAAGGTCATTGAACGGAACGAACGTCACGCCGGGAATCAGCGGCTCAAAGGCCGTCCGGTATTTTTCGCGCCCCGTGACCGACAACGCGCCGAGCGTTTTGCCATGATACGAACCGGTTGTGCTGACGAAATCGGTCTTGCCGGAGGCGATGCGGGCGAATTTCAGCGCCGCTTCCACCGCTTCCGCCCCGCTGTTGGAGAAAAACGTAAACTGCAAATCTCCCGGCGCAATTTGCGCCAGCCGCTCCGCCAGCAGGACGGCGGCCTCGTTGAAAAAAGTGCGGGAGGACAGCGGCATTAAATCCAACTGCCGGTGCGCCGCCGCCACCACTTTCGGATGCCGATGCCCGACCGTGAACACGCCAAAGCCGCCAACGAAGTCCAGATATTTCTTGCCGGAAGCGGTAGTGAGGACGCAGCCCTCCGCCGTCTCCTCTATGTCCGCGAACCCGGCGAATTGCAGCAGCCGCGCCAGTCCCGGATTCAGATATTGCCGGTATTTGTCCATCACGGCGGCGATATGCTCCGCCGCCGCCTCATCCTCTTCTTCGAACATCAGTGGTCTCCCTGAAAAATGCGCCGTTTTGCGCGTTTGATTCGCGTTATCTTTAGTATATCAAGTGATGGCGTCGGCGTCAAGTTTCAGGTGTCAGGGTCAGGTGTTGAAAACACCCGTCTATGCAGCCTTCGGCTTCGTGTCCTTTGGACACACCGTATAGATTTTGATCGTTGCGTCCAAAGAACGCTAGGCGGAACGCCACCGAGGCGGGTATGTATTGCTATGAAACACGCGAAAATCGCCGCTTGCGGCAGGTATCTTGCCGCGCCGCGCCGAATGATAGCGGCGTGAAAAAACTAACCAGTTTGCTTTCTTTACTTATAATTGCGGCGGCGGGTTCCGTCCTGATAGTTCCGCCGCGCTCCCAATCGTCCGCGCTGGCGCAGTCGCCCTTCGCCACTTCGAACGCAGACACGGGTGTCGTTCACTCACGGCGGCTGATGGGCGGGCTGCCGCTGGGCGGCGTCGGGACGGGGACGTTTCAGCTGCTGACCGATGGCATGGTCTCCGCCGCCGCGATGACAAACAATTTTCAGAGGCCGACCGGCGATCTGAACGGCTGCTTTGCGGCGCTGTGGACGCGCAGCGGCGGCAAAGCGCAGGCCCGCGTTCTGGCCCTCCGCTCGCCCTACGGCCTGCCGACCGTCACGGCGCTGGATTTTGACGGCAGACCGCCGCTGGCCCTGCTCGATTATCCCGATAACGCCGCGCCCGTCTCGGTCTCGCTGCGGGCGTTCTCGCCGCTGATTCCCTTTGATATTCGCAACTCCTCGTTCCCCGCCGCCGCGTTCCTGTTTCAATTCCGCAACCGCTCCGCCGACACAGTGGAAATTAGCGTGGCGCTTTCGTGGGAGAATGTTCTGGGGGTGGGGGGCGATTCGCAGACCGCCTTCTCCGCCCGGACAGGAAACACGGTCGTTCCTATTCCCTCCGCCAACGGGATTTTTGGTCTGCGCTTTACAGGCCCGCCGCTGACAAAGGGAACTTCGGCGGCGGAACGCCTGCGCGACAATGCGACGGGGGAAATGGCCCTGCTGACCGCCCCGTCCCGCAAGGACGCCGCCGTGACGCTGGCGGGCTGGAACGCGCTCGACGCAAGACCGGTCTGGTGGGAAACGTTCGCGCAAGCGGGAGACGTGGCGGGAATGGCCCCGGCGGGAGTGGAGGGCAAGGCGCATCCGGCGGGCGTCGTCGCTGTGCGCCTGACCCTGCGGCCCAACGAGTTTGCGGAGATTCCCTTCGCCGTTTCGTGGCGGACGCCGCGCTGCTATACGAAGTCGGGCGCGGACTACCGCCGCTACGACTCGGCGCGTTGGCCCGACGCGCCCGCTTCCGCCCGCGACCTACTGGAAAACTGGCGCAGCCTGCTGGCGCTGACGCTGGAATGGCAGGCGGCGCTGCAATTCTCCAACTTGCCGCGCCCGCTCGTCCGGGACTTAATCAACAGCGTGACGCCCCTGCAAACGAATACGATTCATACAGTAGACGGCAAATTCGCGTTCTTCACCGGGGGAGAGTCCGGCCCGATGACGCCGGACAAGTCCCGGTCTGCGGCGTCCGATGCGCTGCTGTCCGCGTTCTTCCCGGAACTGCTGGAGCAGCAAGCGGGCGAAAATCTGGACACCGAATATTCGCTTGAAAAGCCCAACCCCGCCCCGGCCCTGTCAACGACTGCGAAAATTCTGCCCGGAACGTTTGCCGACTACGTGGAAATGGCGCGGCAGATCGCGGCGGGTCAGCCGGAAGCGGGGCTGACCGCTCTGGAAAAATGGGACACCGCTCTGGACGCATCCGGAGCCTCGCCCTGGACTGCGGCGCCAGCGCCGCCTGCGGCGGGCATATCGTACAAAACGGGCGCGAGTCCTTCGTTGGCGCAGGCGGGCGCGTGGCCGATTTTGGACGCTCTCACAGGATTTGGCTACGACGCGAAGACGGGCGAGATGACGCTGCTGCCTCATATCCCCGGAGACTGGCGGCGGCTGATCGCCCCGATTTTCCGTCCGACATTTCAGGGACGCATCGAGTTCCGCCCGACGGCGCACGGCGGGCTGACAACGTTTCGTCTGGACAGGCTGATCGTTCCTGCCCTGTCCGGCGGCAAACGCGGCGCGAAAAGCAACGCGCAACTCGTGGTTTCCACCCTGCGCGTTCCCGCCCCGCCCCGCAACGACCTGTCCCCGACGACCGTCCATGTCAGTGTGCGACAGGAACCGCTGGGCTTCCACCTGACGCCGGACACCGCCGGGAACACCCTGTTTATCAAACTGGACACGCCGCGTCCCCTCTTCGCTGGAGACCGCCTCGAAGTGGATGTCCATTAACCGCCGTGATATGCTGTAATATAATAAAAGCAGCGCAAGAAGAAGCGAAAAATACGCAGGCGTAAGACCGCACTTCGCTTGCTGCAGGACGTTCGCGCCATGCCCTGAATTAGGGAAGTAAACCCGGCATAAAACAACGGAACGTGGCGGAGTAAATTTGCTCCGCCACGTTCCGTTATCGCGTGAACAAAAATTGTCTGCGCGAGTCAGTTGATGCCAAACGTCGCGGCGCAGGACTGCGTATGATTGGCGTCAATGTACATCGTATCGGTGGCAGCGGCCTTGTAACCGCTGTAACTGTTCGTGCTGCCGGTGGCCTGGTCCTGCCCCGCGATGCTCTGGTGGCCTGATGAGACCTGACCGGGACGCAGGTTTTTGACATGACCGTCCGCCAGCAGGAAATTCGAGCCGTTGGAATGGACGCCGTTGACGCCGGATGTCGTAAACGACGCGCTCAAAACGGCGGGGCTGACGGTGTACGTCCCATTGACTCCTCCGGGCATGAGGCCGGTCGCCATTCTCAGGTCGTTGCCCGTGTTGTCCGCCGGGTGGTCAATCAGGATGCCGCCGTTTGCGTTGGTCGGGTCGGGCAGGCCGTCGGTCGCGGGGGACATATCCAGGACGGTGTTTGCGGCAAGCCCTTCGTCCGGTTGGTCAATCTGCGCGGTCGCGCCGAACACCTCGCACAGCGCCACGCTGGAAGCGGGTCTGGCAAAGGCCGCAATCGCCTTGCCGTTGGCGTTGGCATTGATGGCGAAGGAAATCGGGTAGTAGTTGATTCCGTTGATGGTCTTCTGCGCGGTCGAATCGTCCGGGCAGTGGAGCAGCCCGGTGTTTTTGATATAGGCGTAGGACGGCCCCGCCCATCCCATGCCGAACGCGCCCACGCCATTCGGGTAGCGTTCGTCGTAGTCTTGCGTGTACTGCATAATCGCAAGCCCCGCCTGCCGAATGTCCGAAGAACAGGAGGTTGCCCGCGCCTTTTCCCGCGCCTGCGCGAACACCGGGAACAGAATGGCGGCAAGGATCGCAATGATTGCGATGACAACCAGCAGTTCAATCAGGGTGAAGCCGCTTTCGCGTCGGCTGCGTTTCAGGTGCATCGTGGATTACTCTTCTTAAATTTGTCTTGACGCGGGCGGCAGATTTTTCCGGCGCAACGGCAGTCCAAACGCTGCAAAGGCCTCGTCTATTCCCATTGACGCGCCAGACCTGCAAAAGTTTACTCCCTGAAAAGCGCGAAAGAGCGACGGTGAAGAAAACGCGCCGTGAAGCAGGAAAAAAAATTCCCCCGTCGAAATAGTAGGCGCAAAGCGAAAATGTGCCATAATTAAAACGGTGACAGGCGCACAACACACGCGCAGCAGCCCCGCCGTTCCGGTTCGCCCTTCAAAGCGTTACAGCAAGACGCGCTCTGAAATTTCCTTTTGAGACTTTTAAAATTTGCTTGACGTGACACACCAATTCAGGGTACTATTACGAACAGCAAGAAAACATCAGTGATATATCGCGTGGCATCGTGAAAAAAAGCACAAACTTATAAGCCCGCCTTAAATTAACCGATTTTTGACCGATTTTGACACCGCCGACGCTCGGACTGCCCGACGAGGACCGAATTTTATGGCACAAATTTTTCATCCCGGTTTCAACACGATTGCGAAGGTCGCGCTCGGCCTCGCGTTCGCCGCCCCGCTGCTTATCATCGGGGCCGCTTCCGCCGTCAGCCGATCTTCCTACAATACGAAGGTCGGCGTGGCCCTCGATCAGCCCGTGCCGTTTAGCCACGAACACCATGTGAACGAACTCGGCATCAACTGTATCTATTGCCACTCCTACGTGGAAAAGGCCGGACATTCTAACCTGCCCGCGACCGAAGTCTGTATGTCGTGCCACTCCCAAATCTGGACGGACAGCCCGCTGCTCGAACCGGTGCGCGAAAGCTACAAGAACAACGTCGCTATCAAATGGAACCAACTCAACAAAGTCCCGGAATTTGTCTACTTTAACCACAGCATCCACGTCAATCGCGGCCTGAACTGCAACATCTGTCACGGCCCGGTGCAGGCGATGCAGTTAGCCTATAAAGGTAAAACATTCCACATGGCGTGGTGCCTCAACTGCCACCGCAACCCGGAAAACTACGTCGCGGAACGCTCGCAGGTCTTAGGCCTCTACGAAAAAGGCCAGCGCACTGCGGCGGGCGACTACGGCGGCAAATCCGTCTCGGCGGAAGAACGCGCTCTGCTGCGGGGACAAGACTACCATCGCACTGAAGAAGAACTGGACAAAGGCCGTCAACTCGTAAAACAGTACGGAATCAAAAAGAAGCAGTTGTCTGACTGCTCGATCTGCCACCGGTAAAAGAGCGGGTGTCGGGGTTCGGGTGCCGGGTGTCGCAAAATACGCCCGCTGACCGAAAGTCGGCGCGAAATTGAATCGGGCGGGGCTTTGCCCGACACCCGACACCCGAACCCCGACACCCGCAAATGAAGTGAGTGACTATGACGAACCAGAACGAAAAACTGGATATGGAAGCCGTTCGCGCCCGACTCAAGGCCACTGAAGGCAAGCAGTTCTGGCGCAGCCTGGGCGAACTCTCCGACTCGGACGAATTTGTCGCGTTCCTCGAAGACGAGTTCCCGCAGCAGGCGCGTCCGCTCAAAATGGAGATGGATCGGCGGCAGTTCATGCTGCTGTCCGGGGCGTCGCTGGCGCTGGCGGGACTGGCGGGCTGCCGCGCCCTGCCGCAGGACAAACTCGTCCCCTACGTCTCCGCGCCGGAAGAACTCGTCCCCGGAATCCCGGTGTCCTACGCCTCCGCCTACACGATTGGCGGCTACGGGCGCGGGATTCTGGTTACGAGCAACGACGGACATCCCACCAAAATTGAGGGCAACCCCGACCATCCGGCAAGCCTCGGCAAGACCGACGCGCTGATGCAGGGTTCCATTCTGAACCTGTACGATCCTGACCGCGCCAAAACCGTGCTGAACCTGGGCGAGATTAGCACATGGGACGCTTTTCTTGCCGCCGCCCGCCCGCAGATACAGGCGCAAAAGGCCAAAGGCGGTTCCGGCCTCCGAATCCTGACCGAAACGATTACCTCGCCGACCCTGAACGATCAGATTCAGACGATTTTAAAGCAGTATCCACAGGCGCAATGGCATCAGTACGAGCCGGTGAATCAGGACAACGCGCTGGCGGGCGCGAAACTGGCCTTCGGCGTCCCGGTCAACACGATTTACCAGTTTGATAAGGCTGACCGCATTGTTTCACTGGACGGCGACTTCCTGAGCGAACTCCCCGGCAGCGTCCGCTACGCGCAGGACTTTAGCAAGGGGCGCGTCGTTGGCGGCGACAAAAAAGAGATGAACCGCCTGTACGCCATCGAGAGTACGCCTACCCTCGTCGGCGCAAAAGCGGATCACCGCCTGCCGCTCCGCGCCTCGGAGATCGAGGCGTTCGCAAGCGGACTTGCTGCCGCGCTGGGCGTGGCGGGCGTCACCGCCGGAACGCTGCCCGCCGGAACCGACCCGAAATTCCTGCCCGCCGTCGCCGCCGATTTGCAGTCCGCGAAAGGCCGCAGCATCGTGGTTCCCGGCCTGCGCCAGTCGCCCGCCGTCCACGCGCTGTGCCATGCGATGAATGCGGCGCTCGGCAACGTCGGAACAACGGTACTTTATACCGACCCGATTCAGGCCAAAACCGACAATCAGATTGAATCGCTCAAAACGCTTTCGGCGGATATGCAGGCGAACAAAGTGGAAGTCCTGCTGATCCTGGGCGGCAACCCATCCTATGACGCGCCCGCCGACCTGAACTTCGAAAAGCACCTGACGACCGTGCCACTGCGCGTCCACCTCGGAATGTACGACGATGAGACGAGCCGACTTTGCCAGTGGCATATCCCGGACACGCATTATCTGGAAGCGTGGAGCGACGTTCGCGCCTACGACGGGACTACTTCCGTCGTGCAGCCGCTGATTGCGCCGCTCTATGACGGACATTCCGCGCATGAACTGCTTGCCGCGCTGACAGATGACGACCGCGCAGGCTACGACATCGTGCGCGATTACTGGCGCAAAACGCTCAACGTGGCGGACTTTGACCGGGCGTGGAGCAAAGCGCTCAATGACGGCGTGTTCCCCGCGACCGCCGCCGCCACGAAGCAGTTCCCGCTGGCAGCCAATCTCGCCGCCGGTCTGCCCGCCGCGAAAACGACCGCCGCAAACACCATAGAGATCAATTTCGCGCCCGACCAGACGATCTGGGACGGACGCTACGCCAATAACGGCTGGCTTCAGGAACTCCCGAAAACGCTGTCCAAAGTGACGTGGGACAACGTGGTGCAGATGAATCCCAACCTCATGGACAGGCTGCATCTGGCGCAGGAAGATTTAGTCGCTATTGAAGTCGGCGGCGGCAAAATCATTGGCCCGGTGTGGCCCTCGTTCGGACACCCGGACAACTCCGCGACCGTGACGCTGGGCTACGGACATACCCGCATGGGCAACCTCGCCAACGGCGCGGGTTTCGACGTAAGCCCCATCCGCAAGTCGGACGCGCCCTGGTTTGTCGGCGGGGCGACGATTGCGGCGGTCGGCGGCAAAATGTCCATCGCGACCACCGAAAATCACCATATCGTTGAGGAGAGCAAGGACGGCAAAAGCAAGACCCTCCACAGCGAAGGCGACATCTTCGGGCAGCCGCGCCGCGAAATTATCGGAATCCAGAGCATTGAGCAGTACAAAGCGGGCAAGAAACTTTTTGAGAACGGCGCCAATCAGGAAGACCCGCTGGAAGCCCCGACCATGTACCCGGATGTCGTCGGCGGTAAAGAGGAACTGCCCACCCCGCTCGTCAGCGATTATTCCTTTGACTTCGCGGAGTTCCCGGCGTGGTCTATGACGATTGACATGAATACGTGCATTGGCTGCAACGCCTGCACGATTGCGTGTCAGGCGGAGAACAACATCGCCACTGTCGGTAAAGATCAGGTGATGCGCGGACGCGAAATGCATTGGATTCGCATTGACCGCTACTATCGCGGCGATGTGGATAATCCGCAGACCTATTTCCAACCGCTCGCCTGCCAGCACTGCGAAAAGGCCCCGTGCGAGCCGGTCTGCCCCGTTGCAGCGACCGTTCACAGTCACGACGGCCTGAATCAGATGGTCTACAACCGCTGCCTCGGCACGAAATACTGCTCGAACAACTGCCCGTACAAAGTGCGCCGGTTCAACTTCCTGAACTACGCGAACCACTTTGAGACGCCGATTATCGGGCTGTCGAAAAACCCGGACGTGACCGTGCGCGGCAAGGGCGTCATGGAAAAATGCACCTACTGCGTGCAGCGCATCAGCAAGTGGCGCATCGAAGCGAAGAAAAAATACGATCCGAAAAACCCGGACGCGACGAAATTCAAGGACGGCGACGTTGTGACGGCCTGCCAGCAGGCTTGCCCGACGAACGCCATTCTGTTCGGCGACCGCAACGATGAGAACAGCGCCGTCAACAAAGCGCAAAAACAGTCGCAGAACTATCTGCTGCTGGAAGAATTGAACACCAGGCCGCGCACCACGTACTTAGCGCATATCCGCAACCCGAATCCGGCGCTTGAGACCGCAACGGAAGAATAGGGGAAAGGATACTTAGATATTCAGGTATTGGGTATTGGGTATTACGTTTTGACTGACAGTTCATACAATTTATCAGCAAACAGTTAAACCCAATACCCGATACCCAATACCTGAATACCCAATGCCTCCCCCTCGGAGTTTTGAAATGGCAACGCATACCGCGACAAACGAGCCGCTCAACGATGTCCTGATCACAGGCGAGCAGACGTACCGCAAAATTGACGACCGGATTGACAGCATTATCTTGCAGCAGAACAAGCATACCCTGCCCTGGTATGTCGTTTTCGGGCTGGGCTTTGCCCTGCTGCAACTGGAAGGGCTGGCGATTTCGTGGCTGCTGTATCGCGGCGTCGGCGTGTGGGGCATCAACAAGCCCGTCATGTGGGGCTGGGACATTATTAATTTCGTGTGGTGGATCGGTATTGGTCACGCCGGAACGCTGATCTCCGCGATTCTGCTGCTCCTGCGGCAGCAATGGCGCAACTCGATTAACCGCTTTGCCGAGGCCATGACTCTGTTTGCCGTTTCCTGCGCGGGGCTATTCCCGCTCTTGCACACCGGACGGCCCTGGATCGCTTACTGGATGTTCCCATACCCGAACGTTTTAGCGATGTGGCCTCAGTTCCGAAGCCCGTTGCTGTGGGACGTTTTTGCCGTCTCGACCTATGCCACCGTTTCCGCGCTATTCTGGGGCGTCGGGCTGATCCCCGACCTTGCGACGCTGCGCGACAAGGCCAAGCACCCGATATTGAAAGTCGTATTCGGGGCGGCTGCCGTTGGCTGGCGCGGCTCGACAAAGCACTGGGTGCGCTACGAAGCGGCCTACCTGATTTTAGCGGCAATCTCTACCCCGCTCGTGCTTTCGGTGCATAGCATCATTAGTTTCGACTTTGCGGTCTCTATCGTTCCGGGCTGGCACACGACGATTTTCCCGCCGTACTTCGTTGCGGGCGCTGTCTACGCCGGGTTTGCGATGGTGCTGACGCTGGCGCTTCCCGTCCGCGCCTGGTACGGCCTCAAAGACTATATCACGATGCGCCACATTGACTGGATGGCGAAAGTCATGCTGGCGACCGGCCTGATCGTTTTCTACGGCTACGTGCTGGAAGTCTTCTTCGGCTGGTACAGCGGCAGCCCCTACGAGTGGGGCATGATCTTGAACCGTTTCTATGGCCCGTATGCGTGGTCGTACTGGACGCTGATTTTCTGCAACGGCGTTGTGCCGCAGCTCCTCTGGTTCCCGAAAGTCCGGCAGAACATTCTCGCCCTCTGGCTGATCTCGCAGGTCGTCAGCGTCGGAATGTGGTTCGAGCGCTTCGTGATTATCGTCGTGAGTTTGCAGCGGGACTACCTGCCCTCGTCCTGGGGGTATTACACGCCGACGATCTGGGATATTTTCCTGTTCGTCGGAACGATGGGACAATTCGCGTTCCTGATGTTTGGCTTCCTGCGCGTCCTGCCGATGATCAACGTTTTCGAGGTTAAGGAACTCTGGCACCGCATCACCGGGCATCATGGTCATGGCGAACAGGTTGCCGCCAATGGGCATGGCCCCGGCATCACCGGTTCGGTTCTGGGAGGCGGCCCGACGCCGCTGGGTTCGCCCGCCGCTGATTAGGAAAGGGAGGACGGTGTTCAGGTGTTCAGGCGTTCAGGTGTTCGTCGCGCTCATTGTGAGTTTTAACCAAACTGCCAGTGAAGAAGCGAACACTCGACACCGAATACCTGAAAACCCGAAAACTGCTATGTCAAATTCAATGAAACCGAAAATTTACGGGCTTTCCGCTGAGTTCACAGACCCGGACGACCTGATTCACGCCGCCGAAAAAGCGCGGGCGGAAGGCTACCGGCGCATGGACGCTTACACGCCGTTTCCCGTGCATGGACTCTCTGACGCCATCGGGTTCGAAGACCATAAAGTCGAATGGACGGTCTTTATCGCGGCGATTGGCGGAGCGTTTACGGGCGTCGGGCTGGAACTGTTCGCCATGTGGTACGACTACCCGCTGAACGTCGGCGGCAAACCGATGGTCGCATGGCCCCAGTTTATTCCGGTCGCCTACGAACTGACGATTCTGTTTGGCGCGTTCGGAGCGGTTTTCGGGATGCTACTGTTCAACGGCCTCCCGCGCCTGCACCACCCGATTTTCAATGCGCCGCGCTTCGATCTGGCGTCGCAAGATCGGTTCTTCCTATGCGTCGAGCGCATTGACCCGAAATTCGATCTAGAGCATACCGAAGCGTTTCTGCGCGGCCTCGGAGCGCAGCGCGTCAGCATTGTCGAGAATTAGATTTATTTTCCGGGCGGTTTCAACGTCTGGACAACTCACCGGAAGCCAACCGAAAGCGGTTAAGTGATGAAACAAGAGTTTAGTAAAACAGCAAGACAGATCGGGGCCATGACCGGAAGCGCAACGCTGCTTCTGGCATTGGCGGGCTGCCACGTAGATATGTGGCGGCAGCCGAAAAGTCACCCGCAGTCCACCAGCGAATTTTTTGCGGATGGCGCGTCCAACCGCCTGCCCGTCGCGAACACCGTGATTCGCGGGACAGACGCAATTAAAGAGGACGAAGGCTACTACACCGGCTACATCGGCGGCGCGGTCAACGGCAAAGCGGTGGAATACCTGCCGGAGAAATCTCTCGCGTCCTTTCCCGGCGCGAATGACGGAGAACGCCGGTTTGCTATGCTGAAACGCGGGCAAGACCGCTATAACATTTTCTGCACTCCCTGTCACGGCAAAGTCGGGGACGGCAACGGCATGATCGCGCAGCGCGGGTTTGCCCTGCGCCGCCCGCCCGGAAACTACCACACCGACCGCCTGCGAAAAATGCCGATGGGCCATTTCTACGATGTAATCGTCAACGGCTACGGCTCGATGTATTCCTATGCGTCGCGGATTCAGGACGTGAACGACCGCTGGGCCATCGTCGCTTACACCCGCGCTTTGCAGCGGAGTCAGTACGCGCCGCTTGCCACTGTCGCCCCGGCTGACCGCGCCAAACTGGACAGCCCCGCCGCCGCGCCGGACAAAATGGAAGGCGGGATGAGAGAACAATGACAACACTCCAATTCTTCCAGTGCTATCTTTTCGCCTGGGCCTTCTGGACTTCGCTGACCGTCGGCTGCGTCGGGCTGCTATGCCTACATCACGCGGTCAAAGCGTCATGGGCCTTGCCAATCCTGCGTGTGCTGGAGTCGGGCGCGAAACTTATCCCGTACATGGGACTGCTATTCATTCCGATTCTGTTTCAGGTGTGGACGCGGTTCGGCGGCGATCTCTACCCCTGGACGGACGCGGCGGCGATTGCAAAAATTCCCGTGCTGAAGCATCATCACGACATTGGCTGGAATCCGCTCTGGTTCACGGTTCGTAACCTGCTCTATTTTTCTGTCTGGACGTGGTTTACGTACAGTCTGACGAGTTCAGAGATAACAGAGGATAAGACAGGCGACCGGCGGCTGGGAGAAAAACGGGCGAGTATGGGCGCGTGGGGCATCTGCATTACCACGCTGACCGTGACGTTCGCATGGACAGACTGGGTAATGTCGCTCGATCCGACGTGGTACTCCACGATGTTCGGCGCCTGGTTCCTGATCTGCGGCTCAATGAACGCGCTGGCCTTTGCGACGATCTATGTCACGCGCCGCGCCGTCAAGGGCGAACAGCCCTGGGTAGAGGCGTGTTCGTGGCAATTCCGTAAGGACGTGGGCAGTCTTTTGCTAATGTTCTGCATGATTTGGGCGTACTTCTCATTGGGGCAGTTTTTAATTATCTGGTCGGGAAACCTACCGGAAGACAACACCTATTACGCCACGCGGTTCAATGATCGTGTGCTGGACATCATGGGCGGAATTTTGATTTTCTCGCAGTGGCTGTTCCCGTTTATCGCGCTGCTGGCCCCGAAGACCAAACGCGCCACGAAGCTGCTGCTGGGGATTTCGGTCTGGATTATCTGCACCCGGTTCGTGGACGTTTACTGGACGATTATGCCGTTCTTTATGACGCACACCGGACGCCACACCGACCCGCTGCCCGTCGCAATGGCGGTCACGGCAATCGTTCTCGGACTGGTCGGCGGATTGGGATGGGTCTTTGCGATGACGGCAAACATGAAGCGCGTCGCGCCCCTGCCGACGCACGATCCACGCTTGCAGGAATTTATGGAGGCAACCGGTCATGCGGCATAGTGAACCAAGAGACACTTCTGTTGTGGACGCTTCGCACGGGTTTGAACTGCGCGATATTGCGCTGTCCGTGATCGTCAAGTGGGTGCTGGCATTGTTTGCGTTTATGGCGTTCAGCGCTGTCCTCGCTTACGGAACCTACCTGATTTTCATTCCGCGCAAGACGATACTGGCGACCGATACGCCGATGCGCCCGGAGCGCATGGTTCCGCCGAAACCGCAGCTGCAGGCGTACCCGAAATCGGAAATGCGCGACTTCCGCGCCGACGAGGACGCCAAAATCAACGGGTATGGCTGGGCGGACAAGGACAAGACGGCGGCGAAAATCCCGGTCGAGGACGCCATCAAGCAGCTGGCGCAAGGTGGACTGCCGACTCAGCCGACAAGCGCCACCACGACCGGCACGGGATACGACCCCACCGGGCAGGGACGCAACTGGCCCGCGCCGCAGCCCGTCGGCACGGAAAACGGCTACAAGCCGCCCGTCGTTTATCGCAAGTACCCGTACTGAACAAGCGCATCATGCGCCAGACGAATACGCTTTGAATGGAGATGTTACGCCGTATTAATGAGGCCCGTCAGCCCGGATCGTTCGACGCCTTCTTGCAGCGGAACAAACTAACATTCAGTCATAGGCATTTGTAATAAGGAATGTCGGTATGAAAATCAAAAATTTGAGAATTGGAATTGCGGCGCTTGTCGCCGGAATGATTTTGGGAACGCTGGCGCATCCCGCCGCCGCGCAGGGCAAAAAACTGGCGATTGGCGAACGTCCGCCGCTTGCCGATGTCACGCTGGAGCAGCAGCTCGATAAGCAAATCCCGCTGGACGCCAAATTCACCGATGAGGACGGTAAGCCCGTCACGCTCGGAAAATACTTCGGCGGCAAGCCGGTCATTCTGGTCATGCCGTTTTATCAGTGCGCGGGCAGCTGCGCCCTCGAACTCGACGGCATGGTGGACTGCTTCCGCAAGATGCAGTACAGCGTCGGTAAAGATTTTAATGTGATTACGGTCAGCATCAATCCGACCGAAACGGCAGACCTCGCCATCGCGAAAAAGCATGACCTGCTGGGAATCTACATGAAGGACGGCAACCGACCGCAGGGCAACGAAGGCTGGCGCTTCCTCACCGGGGATTGGGACAACATTAACCGGCTGGCGGCTGCGACCGGCTTCCACTTTCTGTATGACGACACGAAACGCGATGAGGACGGCAAACCGAAGATCAATATCGCGCACCCGGCGGGAATCATGGCGCTGACGCCGCAGGGCAAACTGTCGCGGTATTTCTACGGCACGAACTACGATCCGAAGTCTATGCGGCTGGCGCTGGTTGAGGCGGGCGACAATAAAGTCGGCGGACTGGTAGAAAAAATTACGCTCGGCTGCTCGTCGTTCGATATGTCCACCGGTAAATACACCCTTAGCATTATGAAAATGACGCAGTGGATCGGATCGGCGACGGCGCTGATTCTGTTTATGTGCATCGGGGTCATGTCTTTCAATAACCGCCGAACGCCGCTGACCAAAAAAGATTTGACACCGGCTGTGACTGAATAGCCGACGCTGCAAACGCCATGAGAGTTCGTTCGTTGAAAGCGGACTCAGGAGCGATTTAATATGCCATCAATATGGAGTTTTCCGATCCATCCGGTGCGGGCCTCGACCTTCGCGGACGAAGTGGATTTGCTTTATTTCGCGCTTGTCGGACTATCGGTATTCTTTACCGTTCTCGTTGCGGTGATGCTGGGCGTCTTCGCGTACCGCTATCGGGCAGGGTCCAAAGCGAGCCGCAAAAACCCGTTGCACACCAGCCACGTTCTGGAATTATCGTGGTCCATCATTCCGCTGATTCTCGCGCTGTTTATCTTTGCGTGGGGCGCGAAACTCTACGCCGACGCCTACAAAATGCCGGACAACGCGATGGAGATTGACGTTATCGGCAAGCAGTGGATGTGGCATCTGGAACACACGGATGGCGGGATCCGCGAAAATAACGAACTGCACATTCCGATTGGGCGCCCTGTCAAACTGACGATGATCTCGCAGGACGTAATGCACGCCTTCTACGTCCCGGAATTTCGGGTGCAGAAATTTGTCAATCCGGGGCAGTATACGTCCCTCTGGTTCACGGCGACGCGGGCGGGCAAGTACCATATTTTCTGCAATCAGTATTGCGGAACCCAGCACTCGCTGATGGGCGGCTACGTCTACGCGATGGAACCGGCGGACTTCCAGCGCTGGAAAGATCAGGGCGGCTATAAAGGCGGCGAGTTCGACACCACTGTGCGGACGCTTGAGGAGCAGGGCGCGGAACTGTATCAGTCCATCGGCTGCGTGAACTGCCATAACGCGAACAACAACCGGCGCGGCCCGTCCCTTTACGGAATCTATGGATCGAAACGGCAATTAACGACGGGCGATACCGTGATTGCTGACCGCGATTATCTGCGCGAGTCCATTGTCAACCCGAACAAGCGCATCACGGCGGGCTACGAGCCGATCATGCCCGATTACAGCACACTGAAAGAGGAGCAGGTCAACCACCTGATCGCCTACATGAAATCACTGGGAACCGCGCAGGAGCCGCGCCTTCCGGGAGCCGGGACGCCCATGACAACGGACGTAAAGCCCATCACCGGAACCGTTCCGACGACAAAACCGACGACCAATCAAGTCTACGATACCGCAGGACGCAAAATCATGCCTGGAACCACGACGAATCCGGCGGAGTTTCCCGGCAGAAATCAAGACCGACGTAATTTGACACCCGCGCCGCCCTCCGGCAGCGCTCCCACTAACACGGGAGGAGCAAGACCATGAGCGCCGAACGCATACCCGAATCGCCGCGAGAACCGCAGCAGAAGAAGGAAGACTACCTTAATACCGCGAATACCGTAAAATCGTGGTTGCTGACGCAGGATCATAAGCGCATAGCGATCCTTTATTTAATCTCGATTTCCGTTTTCTTCGCGCTTGGCGGCGCGGCGGCGGGCCTCATCCGAATCCAGCTGCTTTCGCCGCATAGCGCTTTTCTGAGCGCGGAGACCTATAATAAGGTCTTCTCCACACACGGAATCGTGATGATTTTCCTGTTCCTTGTGCCGTCCATTCCGGCGACCCTGGGCAACTTCCTCGTGCCGCTGATGTGTGGGGCGAGAGACCTGGCATTCCCGCGCCTGAACCTGCTGTCGTGGTACATTTACGTGGTCGGCGGCACGTTTATTCTGCTCGCCATTCTGTTCGGCGGCGTGGACACGGGCTGGACGTTTTATACGCCTTACAGCAGCGTCTATTCCAGTTCGCAGGTGGCGCTGACGATTACGGGCGTGTTTTTCGCCGGGTTCGCGTCTATCTTCACGGGGATTAACTTCATCGTGACGATCCACAAAATGCGGGCGCCGGGGCTGACGTGGTTCCGTATGCCGCTGTTCCTGTGGGCGATGTACGCCGTCAGTATCGTCATGGTGCTGGGAACGCCGGTCGTCGCGATTACGCTGTCGCTGGTCGTGGTAGAGCGCGTCCTGCATATCGGAATTTTCAACCCGGCGCTGGGCGGCGACCCAATTTTGTTCCAGCATATGTTCTGGTTCTATTCGCACCCCGCCGTTTATATTATGATCCTGCCGTCGTTCGGCATCATCAGCGAGGTGATCGCCTGCTTCTCGCGCAAGCGGGTCTTCGGATACAGTTTCGTCGCGTTTTCCAGTCTGGCGATTGCGGCGTTCGGCTTCTTCGTGTGGGGACACCATATGTTCACGACGGGGCAGTCCATGTACTCCGGCATGGTGTTCTCGGTCATCAGTTTCCTTGTGGCGATCCCGTCCGCGATCAAAGTTTTCAACTGGTCAACGACTCTCTATAAAGGAACCGTTTCGCTGACCGCCCCGATGCTGTACGCGATTGCGTTTATCGGGCTGTTTACGATTGGCGGTCTGACCGGTCTGTTCCTCTCCACAATGGCGATGGATATCCATTTGCAGGCGACGTATTTTGTCGTGGCGCATTTCCATTACGTTATGGTCGGCGGCGCGACGCTGGGCTACCTTGCCGGATTGCACTTCTGGTGGCCGAAGATGACGGGCCGAATGTACCCGGAGTGGGCGGCGAAAGTGTCCGCCTCGCTGGTCTTTATCGGCTTCAACCTGACGTTCTTTCCGCAGTTCATTGTCGGCTATCTTGGGATGCCGCGACGGTACGCTTATTACCCGGAAGAATTTCAGTTCTACCATGTCCTTTCGACTGCCGGCGCGTCGGTGCTGGCGATTGGCTACGGGATGCCGCTGGTCTACTTCATCTGGTCGCTGCGCTACGGCGCTCTGGCGGGGGACAATCCCTGGAACGCAGTCGGTCTGGAATGGATGGTGACTTCGCCGCCGCCGCCGCACAACTTCCATACTGTGCCGATGGTGACGTGGGAGGCCTACGAGTACGACGACAACACGAACGAAGAAGCGCAGCGCGACCGCGAACTGATGCCGGGGGCAGGGGCCGCTGTACAGGAAGAAGCGGATAACGACGCCGCAGAACGCCGTCCGGTATTGACGCGGGGCGGAATTGCAGGAAATCCCGCAGGAGATTAGTTCATGAGCGCTACGACGCTAACGACGGTGACGCATGATGAGCGCATTTTACGTGAGGACGAGGACGCGCATCATACGGTATCGCACCAATTCGAGGAACGGGCGCAGCAGGACGAGTGTTACATCGTCGGAATGTGGACGTTCCTCGTCACGGAAGTGATGTTTTTTGGGGCGTTGTTCCTTGCCTATTCGGTCTACCGCAGCAACGCGGACTTTACCGAAATCTTTGCGGAAGTGAGCCGCGAACACCTGAACTGGTGGCTGGGCTTCGTCAACACGCTGATTCTGCTGACGAGCAGCCTTAGCATGGCGATTGCGGTGCAGAGCGCCCAGCGCGGCAACCGCCGCAAAATGCGGATGTGCATGGGGATTACGATTCTCTTTGCGTTCGGCTTTCTGGTCGTCAAGACGGATGAGTATGGCACGAAGATTCGCGAGCATCACGTTCCTGGCCCAAGTTTCGCGTATGAAGGGGAACGACCGGCGATGGGCGGGGCGCAGACCGAAAACGCCTCGCCCGCCGCTGTCGTTCACTCGGCGAATCCGGGCGACGTGCAGAAAGCGAACCGGGCGGAACTGTTCTTCGGCATCTATTTCATTATGACGGGCCTGCACGGGTTCCATGTCATTATCGGCATTTTGATTATGGGCGCGATTATCATTATGTCGGAGTTCGATCACCCGGCGGTGCGGGACTTTATGCCGATTGAAATGACGGGACTGTACTGGCATTTCGTGGATATTGTCTGGATTTTCCTGTATCCGCTGCTGTATCTCATACACCCGGACTATTTGCACACAAAATGGTGGTAGAAAGGCTGACCGATGGCGATTTACGACGAAAAACATACTGACCACCATAATGACCACTCCACGCCGACCTACGTTTTTATTCGGGTCTACGCCGCGCTGATGGTATTGCTTTTAACAACGGTGGGCGCGGCTGGCCTTGACCTGACCCGCGATCTGCCGCTGCATATCCCCGGCATGAATGTCGTGGTGATGCTGGCGATTGCGATTGTCAAGGCGTCGCTCGTGGTGTTGTACTTCATGGAAGTCAAAAAAGGCACCAAACTGACGTGGCTGTGGGCTGCGACGGGCTTTGTGTGGGTCGTTCTGCTCTTTATGACGTTCGGCGACTACTTCACGCGGGGCTGGCAGACCGTGCTGGGCTGGTAGGTTCCATTTTGGATTCTGGATTGAAAATTCAGGATCGCTGACCAAAAGATATAAGACCGCCGTCATATTTTGACGGCGGTTTTTTTGCGCGTTGACAATGAAGTCAGGGCAAACGCATCTAAATCTATGAATAACTGTTAAGTCCGGGTTTGGGGTATAACGCTTCCATCTTTTTTGATGGAGGCTGCTATGCTCCCCGCTATTTTGACGCATTTTGAGCGCGTCACCGACCCACGCATGGCACGCACACGCTTGCACTCGCTCACGACTATTCTTGCTATTGCCCTTTGCGCCGTCTTGTGCGGGGCCAATACCTGGGTGGAAATCGAAGAATATGGCAAAGCCAAAGAGCAATGGCTGTCGCAGTGGCTGGATTTGACCAACGGTATCCCAAGCCACGACACCTTTGCCCGCGTCTTTGCCCGTCTGCAAACGCCCGTGCTGGGAAGCTGCTTGCAGGAACTTACCGAACTGCTGGTGCGGCGCATGGAAAAACATCTCGCCATTGACGGCAAATACCTGCGTCATTCTTTCGATGGATCGGCGGAAAAAGGGCCGCTGGTAATGCTCAATGCCTGGGCCTGTTCGCAGCGGTTGGTACTCGCCTCGGTTCCCGTTGACCTCAAATCCAACGAAATCAAGGCTATTCCCGAACTTCTCGCCCTCCTTGACATCACGGGTTGCGTCGTCACCATTGACGCGATGGGAACACAAACCGCCATCGCCAACCAGATTATTGCGTCAGGCGGCGATTACGTGCTGGCCCTCAAGGGCAATCAGGAGAGCATCCATGACGACACCCGCCGCTTTTTTGAGTACGCCATCGAAAAGAAGTGGGAAGACCGCCCTTATTCCGAAGCGGTCACCACGACCGTAGAGCGGGGTCGAACGGAGGTGCGCCGCTGTTTGCGCGTTCTGCTTTCAGACTTGCAGGGGCTTTGGGACGATACGCGGCAGAAGTGGACGGGCCTTTGCAGTCTGGTGCGTTTAGAAAGCGAGCGCACCGTGAAGGGAGAAACCAGCCGCGAAGCGCGCTACTATTTGAGTAGCCTTTGCACGGATGCGGCGCACCACCTGAAAACGATCCGCAGTCACTGGGGCGTAGAAAATAGTCTGCATTATGTGTTGGATGTCGCGTTTAATGAGGACGCTTCGCGCATACGCAAAGACCATGCGCCCGCCAATTTTGCGTTGCTTCGGCAGATGGCGCTCAACCTGTTGCGGCAGGAAAAGACGCAGAAAAATGGAATTGCCGTCAAACGCAGCAAAGCCGGTTGGGATGACGCTTATCTTTTCAAGGTGCTTGACAGTTGTTCACAACTTTAGATGCGTTTGCCCTGACAATGAAGTATATCAATATATCAAGATTTATTGTTTTGTGGTATAATGAAGGAAAGTGAACGACAAAGCGTTTTCTGCCGAAAATGGCGTTACGTCTATACGGGGGAGGTGAATAGGACCGTGCATATTCGCGATATTTTTAATGAAAACAAACTGACTTTCAGTTACGAGTTTTTTCCGCCAAAGACCGATGAGGCGTGGGAACAACTGTTCGGGACGATTGCTGAAATGGAGAAACTGCACCCGGCCTTTGTCTCCGTGACGTATGGCGCGGGCGGCTCGACGCGGCAGAGGACGCACGATCTGGTTACGCGAATTAAACGGGAAACGTCCTGCGATCCGGTTCCGCATCTGACCTGCGTTTGCCATAGCCGGGAGGAAATAAGCGATATTTTACGGCTTTATTCTAAGGCGGGCATCTCGAACATCATGGCGCTTGGCGGCGATCCGCCGAGCGACCGGGGCGAGTATGATCGGAGCGTGGACGCTTTTCGCCACGCCGCCGACCTCGTGAAATTCATTAAGACGATTCCGCATCCCGATCCGCGTGGCTTTGGCATTGGCGTGGCGGGCTTCCCCGAAGGGCATCCCGCCACGCCGAACCGCATGAAAGAGATGGACTACCTCAAAGCGAAAATTGACGCGGGCGCGGACTACATCGTGACGCAGTTATTTTTTGATAACCACGATTTTCTGGACTTCCGGGAGCGCTGCGAACTGGCGGGAATCTCCGCGCCGATTGTGGCGGGAATCATGCCGATTACCTCGCTGAAAGGCATGGACAGGATGGCGGAACTGGCGCTGGGGTCGCGGTTTCCGGCGCGATTGCTGAAAGCGCTGGCCCGCTGCGAGGGCGATGAGAAATACGCCCGCCGCGTCGGGGTGCAGTGGGCAACGGAACAGTGCCGCGACCTGATTGACTCCGATGTTCGCGGCATCCACTTCTATACGCTGAACCGCTCGACCGCCACGCAGGAGATTTTCGCCAATCTGGGATTGAAGGACTCACGACAACTTTCTTAAGCCTGGATGATTGTATCATCCAGGCTTAAGAAAGTTTTTCGATTCGTCCGCCTGATAGAAGGCGGAACGTTTCGCCCCGCCATACGAGTTTGTTGCCGCAGAAACTGGCGAGGAACAGGCCGAAACTGAAAAAATCGCTGAGGGGCAGCAGGGGCAGAGAACGCAGGGCGGCGTAGTCCCGCGTGTAGCGGGCGGCAATCCATGCGGTCACAAGGAAGCGCAGGGCAAGCGTCAGACCAAAGGCCAGCCACCCGAACGCAGAAAATCGGGAAACGCACAGGAAGAGCAGCGCGAAGGGCAGGCCATACGTGATAATGGAACCGGCATACCCGGCGGGGCGGCAGGAGCGAGTCGTTTTTGCCCAGCGCAGCCGCCGCGAGGCCATTGCGCCGAACGTCTCTGCGCCCAGCAGATCGTCCACCACATAATCGGATAAAATGACTTTGTATCCCGCGTTCGCCGCGCCATTGCCCAACCGGAAATCGTCCGCGAGTTGATCGGTCAGCGCCTCGAACCCTCCCAATTCTTCCAGGACGGCGCGTGGCAGCGCAATCGTGGAGCCGAACGCGAACGACACCCCTTCCAGCAAACGGCTTGCCATCACGCTTGGCATGAAGTCCGCCCCGATTCCCAACGCCTCCAGTCCTGACGCAAAACTGCGCGGATTTTTCCCCCGGTACGGACAGGTCACCAGTCCCAAAGGGTGTCGGGTGTCGGGTGTCGGGTATCGGTCTGCATTGGATTTTGGGTTTTGGATTTCGGGTTTTTGCGCTGCATACTCGGCGGTATCTTCCTCCGATACCCGACACCCGACACCCAACTCCTGATTTTCCTCGAATGGCGCGACGATGCGGCGCAGGTAATCGGGAGTGACACGCATATCGCTGTCGCAGAGGACGAGCAGATCATGGCGGGCGGCGGGCAGCATGGCGATTAGATTGCAGACTTTGAGGTTGTGGCCCTGCGGCGGCTGTGCGGGGGTGACGAGCGTGATGTTGACGGCGGGAAAATCGGTCTGGATTTTGTGGGCCAGCGCGAAGGCGGGATCGTCCGCGTCCAACGCGCCGAATATAATCTGCACCTTGTCCGGCGGATAATCGAGGTTGCAGAACGAGGCGAAGTTCAGGTACGCTTCGGGATCGGCCCCGCTGACGGGCTTGAGAATCGTAACGGCGGGAGTCCAATCAGGATTGACCGGGCGGCGTGAACGATTCCAGTCCCGCGCCGCAACAACAGTAAGTACCGCATAGAAAAAATAGGCCGCAAGCGGAAAGAGTAAAACAATCTGAAACGCCGTCATAGCCCAACACCTGAACATCCGAACATCGGAACACTGGTACGCCGTATTTTCATGGCTTTGGCGGCTCGCCTGATCCGCTGCCGACACCGACGACAATCACGCCGAGGGTGATGATAATCGCTCCGGCCCAGCGCGTCGGCGTCACCGTTTCGCCGAGGTAGTATTTGGCCAGAATCGCCCCGATGAGATAAGAGACGGCAGTGATTGGCAGCACGAAACTGAAGTCCGCCCAGCGCAGCGCCAGCATATACAGCCCAAAATACGACATCATCAACAGGGTTCCGCCGACAACGTTGCCATTTGTCAGAACGCCGCGCAGTTGGTTCCAGATTCCGGGCAGCGCCGCGCCCGACTGTTTCATGCCCTTCGCCAGCATCGCCTCGCCGACGGATACCGCCAGCGTTGCCAACAGCATTACCGCCAGCGTTTTGCCTTTTTCCGCCGTCACGTCGTTTCTCCGGGTGTTCAGGTGTTCAGGTATTCAGGTATTGCCCGTTGCGCTGATAGTTCGTGTAAAACTTATCGCGAAGTAGCCAACACCTGAACACCTGAACACTCAGACGCCTACTTGCTGTCTATCTTGCCCGTGATCACGACGGAGGTCAGTTTGGTTGGCGCAGTTCCCGCCACAAAGCCCGCTCCCTCGGTGGGGACGGGGTAGGTGGAGTTCAGGTTGCTGCGGCCTTCCACGACCAGACCGAAGACGGCGTAGCCTCCGATGACATTGCCATTCGGATCGCGGGTCGTGTCCAGCGCGGTCTGAGCGCCGTTGTCAATAAAGACCTGCGAGGAACCGGTGTTGATGTCGGTCTGCCGCGCCATCGCCAGAGCGCCGTCCACGTTGAGCAGGCCGGTGTCCTCGAAGGGAATAGTGAAGCCGGGGCCGCCGGTTCCCGCCGTAAATCCAGCGGGCGGGGCTGCAAGGGCCGTGACCGGATCGCCGAACTGCCAGACGAAATTAGGCACGACACGGTGGAACGCGACGCCATTATAAAGCGGAGTGTTCATCGGGCTGCCAGCGGGAGTTGTGCCAACGGTGGGAGTCCACGTTTTCGTGCCGGTCGCGAGGCCGACAAAGTTGGCGACGGTATTGGGCGCTTTGTCCTTGCGCAGTTCCGCCACAAATTTTTTGCCGTTGTCCAGCGTAAAGACGGCAAACGGGTTCGTGTTGCTGATGTTGATCGCGTAGGCGGGCGAGGCCACGCCGTTGACCGTGACGACGAGCGATTGAGCGCCTGACGGCAGGCCGTAGGGGACGCGCAGGTCAACCGCCGCGCCGACGGTTCCGCTGGGGGCGCTGGCGTCGGTGTAGGCAACGGTCGGGGCGGGGGTGACGGCAACGCCGCCCACCGTCGCGGTGACAGTCGCCGTTGCGCTGGAAACATTGCTGACGCGCAGGCGCACCGTGCCGTAGAGGGCGGCGTTCTCCTGCGGGGCGATGCTGACGATGTTAGGCTGCTGCGTGCCGGGAACGGCCGCATTGCCAGTGGCGTTATAGATGGCATACGTCCCAAACGAGGTTACGGAGAAGCCCGCTTTGCCGCTTCCTGCGGGGGTAGCGGAGACTTCGGTGAGGGCGCTGCCATCCACTTTATACACGTAGACCGGGTACTGGTTCGTGCGAGTATAGGGCAGGGCGAGGGTCAGGGGGGTTCCGCTGGCAATCGTGACGCCGCTTGCCGCCGTGATTTTTGTGGAGGTGACCAGTCCGGCGGTCTTCGCTGTGGCGGGCAGATCGGCGGGGCTATCGGTCACGGTGATGGCGCTGTCTGCGGAGAGCGCGTTCGCCGGGATGGTCAGCGTGGATTTGGCGGTAGTGATGGTTCCGCCCGCCGCTTTGGTCACCGTCTGTGTGACGGTGGACGGGACGACGGTAGACGGGATCAGGCTGTTATCGCTGCCGCATCCCGCCAGCAGAGCGACAACGGCGCAGCCGAGGATTCCCTGCCAGAAAGTTCTTCGAATCAAAGTGTTCCCTCCGTGATGAAGTCAAAAATTGGGTTGGCGGGGCCAGAGGCCTGCCGCCATTCTTACCTGATGAATAATACCTGAAAATGCGCAAAAAACGGTAATAGTCCCCGCGCTGGGGCAGGCCTGTAAAAGGCCAGTCTGCGGGGCGTTCCGCCAACCGTCCTCACGGAGGGTGGAGGCCCGCCCCGGAAACGCTCTGATTTTCCTCTGCGCCTTCTGCGTAGTCTGCGGATTGATCTCTCTTTTCGCCCGTCCCTTTCTAATTCGCGCCGACGGCGTTGAAGTTGCCGATGAGCAGGGTGAAATCGGAACTGTCCACGCTGCCGTCGCCGTTGAAGTCCGCGTTCGGGTCGTAGCCCGAACCGGGGATCGCCGCGTCGCTGTTGAACGATCCGATGAGCGCGGTGAAATCGCTGCTGTCAATGCTGTTGTCGTTGTTGGAGTCTCCGGCGGGCAGTATGACGTTGACGTTTGCCGCGCTGCCGCCTGCGTTGCTAAAGAGGACGGTCTGCGCCAGATGCTTCGGCCCCTTGATCCACAGTTCGTAGCTTCCGGCGGCAATCCCCGTAATTGTGTATTTGCCGGACGGGAAGACCGCCGCGCTTCGGGAGAAAAGGGGCGCGTGGGTGGCGGGATTGCGGAACTGGAACGTCAGCGTCTGCATCGCCGCCGTAGAGACCAGCCCTTCAAAGGTGACTGTACCGGAAACGCCCCCGTTCGGAGTCAGCAGAAACCAGACCGAGCCGTTTGCCGCGCTGAAATTCAGCTGACCGCCGGACAACGTAAGATTTTGTTTCACGGCCCCCGTACCGTCAAGCGCCGAGGCCCGCCAGTAAGAAGAAGGCATGAGAACGTAGCCGCTTGCGCCCTGCGTGACGGCGGGGCCGGTTCCCCACTGACTGCCGACGGTGGTACGCGCCGCGTTCCAGCCCATGTTTTGATTTTCCGAGCGGCCCAGCGCCGTTATCAGGACTTTTTGCGAGTAGGAGATTGGCAGGCCATCGAGCGCCACGACCGCGATATGAGAGTAGGCGGGGCCGTTTGCCGCCGCGCTGATTTGCACGTCGCCCAGCGTGGCCGTCGCGCCGCCGACATTGCCCATAAAAAGGCGGGCGGCGGGCGCGTTGACCGACAATCGGACATTGGCGCTGTCCCACGTCAGTTCGCCGGTGTCGCTGACAATCGGGTTGGTCGGGGCGGGCGGCGGGGCGGGCGAAACGGTCAGGGCCGCGCTCCCGGCAGCCGACTGCGCGGCGACGCGGGAGATCAGCGGCAGCGCGTCGTAGCCTACGGCCTGTCCCCACAGGGCCGACAATCCGCCGCTGTAATTCGTCAGGCTGCTTTTCAGCGTCTGCGCGTCGGAAACAGTCAGCGTATAACTATTTTTCGCGGGCTGAATCAGGCCGCTGCGGAACGTCAGCGCCGCCCAGGGCGCGAACGCCAGCTGGCCCGGATCGCCGAGCAGCGAGAACCAGCCGGAGATAGAGTTCCGTCCGTAATCGGTCACGAAATCGGCGTAGGTGTAGGGGATAATCGCGTCCCAGTCCTGCAACGCGGCGTAGGCCGCCAGCGTGGGGAGGGTTTCGGGCGCATGGTCGTTCGGGGCGGGGATGTTCGCCTCGCTCATGGTGAACGCTTTGCCAGCAACCCGGTATTTCGCGGCGGCAAGAAACGCCCCGCCGTTCGGATCGGAGAACTGCGACGTATTAGGAATCAGCCAGTTGTTAATGTCGAAGGGCGCTCCGGGAAACTGCGGGTGCTGCCAGTAGGTGTGATTATCCGCAAAATCGGAGACCGTCTGTTCGCGCCGGATGCCCGCCGCCTCGCCGTAGCTGCTCTGCGTCTGCGAGGTCATTTGATGCGCCGCCAGCGTGTTTTTGATATAGTCGCGCATTGTCTGCGCGTAGGCGAGATCGGCATCAATCAGGAATTGCTTGAAGTCCTGATTTACGGCGGCGCTGGAACTTGCGGCGGGCAGCGCGACGTTTCCCGCCTCAAACGATTGTCCGGCAGGCAGTCCGACCTGCGTGATGTGTTTGACCGACACGCTTTGGATGTCCACCATGCCGGTCTGAAGCGCCGAGTCAATGTGCAGGACGGCGTTATTGACCGCCGTCTGCTGCGGGGAGACGGCGTAGGTAAACGTCTGGTAGACGGTCGTCAGCGCGGGCAAGGCGTAAGTTCCGAATCCGCTGTACGGACTGGAATTGAGCAGGGGATAGAAGCCTACGGCGCGGTTGGCGTCGGCCTTAGCGGTAATGGAAATCTGATAGGTGTTGTTCGCGTAAAGGCTGAACGGCGGCGAGATAAGCTGCACGTTATAGGCGTCCGGCCCCAGCGCCATGATATTGAAATGGCCTCCCGTATTGCCGCTGGTGTTGGTGAGCGTGGCGGCCCCGCCATTAAGCAGTTGGAGATACCAGCCCGCGCCTTTGTTTGTCAGCGTCGGGTTCTGGCACAGTTCGCCCGTTTGCCCGGAGTCGCCAGCGGGCATCCAGGCGCTTGCCAGCGCGGCGGTGGTCGCGTAGCGGTTTTTGAGCCAGACGCGCCACTGATTTCCCAACTCCGTGACGTAGGGCGCGGGCAGGGCCAGCAGCGCCGCCGGGGCGGTTCCCGCCAGCGCGTTCTCGTTGTTGATCTCAATCCACGCGACGGCAGGCTCGTTGACGTAAGCGTTGCCGGTGTAGGGGTTGACGTGAGTCAGCAGCATTTGCGCGTAGGTCTTTTGCTGCGCGATGAAGGCGGGGTAGAAATTGTCCAGCCCTTTGCCGTAATCGAAATCGCCGGACAACCCTGCCGGGAGCTGATAGTCATACGCGACGTGCAGATTCATATCCACGTAGATTCCGCGCTGTTTTAATTGCGATATGAAATAATCGAGTTTGTCAATCTGCGCGGCGTTGAACTGCCCATTGTAAGGGAACTGCCACAGCGTTTGACCGTCGAAATTCTCGTCCATGAAATGCAGGCGGACGAGATTTACGCCCATCTTTGCCAGCCGCCCCGCAAGCGTTGGCGCGGTCGCTTTGTCGGGAAAGTCCGAGTAGGCCGTCAGGTTCATGCCGAAAAACCGGATTCGTTTGCCGCTGCCGTCGGTCAGGTGTCCGTTTTGCGCGTGAATATACCCGCTTGCTCCGGCAGGGCCGCTGTTGAGGCCGGACAGGTCAATCGCGGTGGCGGATGACTCCAGTCCGGGAATGGTAAAGACGAACCATCCGGGCGTTTGCGCGTTGACCTGCGCCCGCGCCGCTCCCGCCAGTCCGCATAGCGCGGCGATCCCCGCCGCCCGCAATAAACCTCGTCGCATTCTCATTGGCTTTGCTCCTGTCGGCGCAGGGCGTCAGGCATTTACCCTGACGCCCTGCTTCCTTTATAATTTTTGGTGTCGGTTTGAATGGAAGCCGGACAGTAGCGCCATGCTCACGATTGCGCGTCGAAGGCGCGGTCGGCATCCTCTTCGAGCGATTCGTATTCATGGGCCATTTCCAGAGAAACATCCCACATCGCGGCGCAACCCTCCATGATGTCGCGGCGCAGGGCCTCGCGTTCCTGTTCGATCAGGTCCATCCGTATCTCGGTCACTTGATTTGATGTTTCCATAGTGTTCTCCGCATAGCGTATTTCACCCCTATATTGTACCACGAGTGGGAAAAATCACGAAAATTCTGCGCATTACGTTTTTCTTATGGTAAAATAGGCGCGGGAGAAAGCACAAATGGCTATGCCAATGTATCAGATGGAGGGAACGTGGGAAGAAATTACCAGCCATGTCCCTAATTTTGCCGGACAGCGCCTGCGCGTGGAATTTTATCCGGTTGCGGAGAAGAAAACACCCGCAAAGGAAAACCCGGACGTAGCGCTTCTTCGGGGAATTGCCGAGCGCACCGCTCAGATAGAATCAGGGCCAGATACGCGAGACTGGCTGCGCGAAGGCCGCGCAGGAGGAATGTTCGGCGATGAATCAACCGAATAATCCGCAATTCGTCGTGATAGACGCGAATGTTACGATTGGGCTTTGCGCGAATGAACCCGGCAAACACGCCAAAATTGTTGCGGAATTACAAAAGTATCTGACGGCAGGTTGTACTCTTTACGCGCCTCATGTCCTGGTCATGGAAACGCTTTACGTTTTGTGCAATAAAGCGCAGGCGGGAACCCTTACTGCCGCAGAGCATACGATTGCGATTGCCGAGTTTCAACAATTCATGCTTTTGGCGCAGCCGCCGCCCGATGGCGATGCGTCCCTGATTGCCCGCGCCGAACAGTTACGGCAAGGCTACGGGTGCAGTCGTTCCGCTGACGGGCTTTATATTGCGCTGGCGGAAGATTTAGCGAAACGCGGCCCGACGGAATTGCTGACCTTCGATGTCGGGCAAAGCGCTCAGGCGAAAGCGCTGGCGCCGACCATTTCAGTCAATCTGCTACAGGCCTGAACAAAATTTTTTGAAAAACAATCGAAACAGCCTGTTACAATGACGCGGACGGCGCGTATTCGAAAAAGCAGGAAGCGCAAAACGGGATTTTACGCCCGCAAACGCCGCCGCGACCGCCAACCCGCCAGGCGCTCCTACGCTTCACCATTGCCGCAGCCGCTTTGTGAACGCTTCGTAGGCCTTCGGCGAGTCGTAATCGGGCGTGACGACAGACGACAGGCGACTGGAATCCCGTTTCAAGGCCTCAACATAAGCGTCCAGTTCCTTCGCCTGCTCGGTCCGCAGCGGATTGGACGCAGAAACCTCCTCTTCATAACAGGGGGGCGTGGTCTTCGTCTCCTGCGCCCGCGCCGGACGGGAAAGGCCGAACGCCAGCGCGATCAGCAGCGCCATCGTCCGCCGAATTTGCGGCAGCACATCATCTCTCCTGTTCCGGGCAACGCTTCTGCGATTATTACGAAATTGCGCTTTGATTCGACGCAGCGCGGACTAAATTTAGTTACGGACTGTAGCTGCAACACGATTTTGACCGCATCCAGCAAGCGGGCGTCGCAACGGACGCAAAAATCACACCTATCGAAGACCAACATTCCGATGGATTCGATGTGGATTACGCTTATTCGGTCAAAGGAAAAAGTTACACCGGGCAGGGTCATTTTGCCGATAATCAGTGGGTTGGCAAAACAGTCGGCGATACCTTTACCGTCCGATACACGCCTGAAAATCCCACGCAAAGTGTGCCGCAGGGCGCGAGGCCTGACAAGGCCATAATGCTCATGTTATGTGGCGGCGTTTTTGCCACGTTTCCGCTGATTGCGTCATGGAAGCGTCGGAAGAACCGCTTCGCATAGCGTTGGCTGTTATAACTGTTATCTGCAAAAAATACGAAGAAGAAACAGACAGGAGAGAAATGATTCATAAGAGAACATAATCCTGTCTTCATCCTGAAGAATCCTGACCATCCTGTCTATTGCTTCTTTGTACTTCCTCTGCGAAAATCTGCGTCATCTACGGAGTAAATTTCTTACGTGTCGCTTTGTGGTTCTTCGTGGTAATTCGTGGATAAAAGTCCGTTTTAAATCGCGCCAACGGCGTTGAAGTTGCCGATGAGCAGGGTGAAATCGGAACTGTCCACGCTGCCGTCGCAGTTGAAGTCCGCCGTTGCGTCGTAGCCGCTGCCCGCAACGCTAATCGAACTATTGAAAGACCCGATCAGCGCAGTGAAGTCGGAACTGTCCACGCTGTTGTCCCCGTTGGCGTCGCCCGCCAGCAAGGTGACATTCACGCCGCTGACATTGCCGCCCGTCAGATTGACCGGGACGTTCGCCGCCAGCCACTTCGCGCCGCTGACGCGCAGGGTGTACGCTTTGGCGGGCAGTCCGGCAAACGAGAAGCCGCCCGCCGGGGAGAGGGACGCCGTTTTCGTGATCGTGGCGCTGCCGTCGGTCGGGCGGAAGGCGAAGGTCACGGTCTGCGGGGCGGCGGTCGGCGCGATGCCCTCCAGCGTCGCCGTTCCCGCGACGGAATACTTCGCAGCCGGAACGACGTAGAGCGTGACGCTCAATGGCGGCAGACTCGCGCTGATCGCCCCGCCGCTGACCGGCGCGTCCGCAAGCCGGGTGATGGCGTTGGCGCTCGTGAGCTGCCACGCCTGCGCCGCCGCGCCCGCCGCGAAGTGAGCGAGGTTGATCGTGGCGGGCGTGTTCCCGGTCAGGCTTTTGCTGATGACCATCAAAGTCAACGCCCCGTCCGCCGCCCGCGTCGCGCCAAATACCGCCACGTTGTCCGGGTTCGGGCCGGTCGCGGAAACGCTGGTCTCGCCAAAGGTAGATTTGGCCCCGTCGTAATTGCGGTACATTTTCACCGCGTTATATGTCACGGTTCCCGTTCCCGGACAGACCCAGCGCGTCGCCATATCCAGGCCCTCCCGCCCGAAAATCCCCAGAACGTCCGCCTGCGCCGTCGCCCCGCCGATGTAGTCGTCCGGCCCCCAGTTGTACTCCATGACGCCGGTTTTCAGGCCGGGATAATAGGCGCTCACCCAGCCTTTTAGGCGCGGAATCAGCCGGATTTTGCCGTCCCCGACGTACTTTTGCCATGACTCGTCTGTATAGTTCGGGTCCCACAGCGAGCGGGTGGATCGGCTGCGGAGGGCCTGCGTCACCGCGTCTGTTCCGCTGAACGCTTCGCCCCCCTGCGGGTAGTAATGCGTGGTAAAAACGTCCAGCGAGCGGACTCCCGTCGCCGCGTCGTGGGTATGCAGGCTTTGCAGCAGCCAGGGCGCGTAGCCGATATTTCCATGCGCGTTGTTGTCCACATCGTTGTTATTGGACTGGTCGAGGCCGCTGCGGGTCAGGGCGTAGTAGCCCCACTCCTCCGGGCCAAGTATTTGCGCGTCCGCGTCCTGCGCCTTAATCATGGCGGAATACGCGACCGTTTTGTTGTAAATCTCCTGCATTGGCGGCGGGTTCGGGTGAACGTCCACGTGCGTTGAGTACCAGAGGCTCGGCTCGTTATCCATGCTGTAATAGCGGACGCCGCCCGCGCCCGCCTTGCCCCACTTGCCGATGAGGTGCGTAATCAGGCCCTGCTGAAACGCGGCGCTGGACGGGACATAAGCGTCGGCGGGATTATTGCCTGTAATCTGCTTGCCGCTGCCGGAGAGCTTGCCGTTGCCCGCGTCCGTCTCGTAAGGGTCAAGGGCCTGCTGCGCCCCGTACTTCGAGATCGAAAAACTGTGCTTATACGGGTGACCGCTCGGACTGTTGACCGCCGCGACCCAATCAAGCAGCGGCACGGTGAGGATGGGCTGGGCCAAGGCGGAGCGGGTGTCGGATATAAACGAATCGAGAGCGGCCCCCGGCCCGCTGAACCCGGCGGGCAGCGTGGCGGGGATGCTTTCGAAGTAGTAATCGGCGGCGGTATTGGTGGCGTTATTCAGGTAGTTATACGTGCTTTCGCCATTGCCGCCGGAGCGGTTCAGCGTCAGATTCAGGTCGCGCATCTGCGCGGCGCTGCCAAACGCCACGCCATAGATCAGCGGACTGATAGCGCGAAGGCTGGCGGTCGCGTCCACTGTGATATTAACGGCGGCGTTCTGCGCCATTGCCGAATCGGTGGCGAGCGCAAGCAGCAACGCGGCGGACGGCAGCAGTCCGCGCCAGAGAAAACAGGTCATGCAAATCTCTCCTTTGCCGCCGAAGGAGCGAAACGGGCGTAGGGCGACGATGGCTGCGGCCTGCTTAATCGCAGGATTCCCACTTCAAATCCACGCCGCGCATCTTTATTTTAACATGAAAATCAATATTTTGCCGGTTATTTTTTCTTCTGCCTTGACTTCCTTAACTTTGGCCTCTTTTCGGTATGAGATGGGAGAGCAAATACCTTTGAGTAAAAAAAGCGGAGCTTTAGAAGCGCTGGCCTAAAATTTGATGTATTATATATGATGTATTATATATTGGGAACAAAAAACGTCACGGATTGCGTCAGCGTTTCACCTCTGGAAGGGAGCGAAGTCTTTTCGCGCAATCTCTCTTAGAAAGAAATGAAAAATAATGCGTCGTTTCGGCTACCTGTTTCGCTTCAGTTGCTGCGCTCTCTGCATTTCGTTCTTTATGCCGCGCGCTCTCGCGCAAAACAACTATCAATTCGCGCGTCAGTTCGGCGATACTGTTGGCGGTCAGACGCTTAATCCCACAGGCGTTGCCGTAGACAACAGCGGCAATGTCTATGTCGCGGACAACACTAACACCCGCATCCAGAAATTTGACAGCAACGGGGCTTTCCTCAATCAGTTCGGGACGGTCGGCAACAGCAATGGACAGTTCAACAGTCCCTACGCGGTCGCAGCAGACAGCAGCGGGAACGTCTATGTCGCAGACACAAACAACAATCGCATCCAGAAATTTGACCGCAGCGGCAGCTTTCTCCTGAAATTCGGGACTTTTGGCAACAGCATGGGGCGGTTCAACTATCCTGCTGGCGTCGCGGTGGACGCCAGCGACAACGTTTATGTCGCGGACACAAATAACAACCGTGTTCAGAAGTTCGATAGCCAGGGCAATTTTCTCCTGAAGTTTGGAACGGCGGGTGGCGGCAACGCGCAGTTCAGCAATCCGAATGGCGTCACGGTAGACACGGGCGGCAATATCTACGTCGCCGACACGGGCAACGGTCGCGTCCAGAAATTCGACGGTCAGGGAAATTACCTGGGGCAGTTTGGGAGTTTCGGCAATGGCAACGCTCAGTTCAACACCCCCAACGGGGTCTCCGTAGATCGCAACGGGAATATCTATGTCGCCGATACAAACAACAACCGCATCAAAAAGTTTGATCGTGCCGGAAACTTCCTCGTGAAGTTCGGCGGCGTTGGCAGCGGCAATGGACAGTTCAAGCATCCTAACGGGGTCGCGGTAGACAGCAGCGGCAATGTCTATGTCGCGGATTACGTCAATAACCGCGTCCAAAAGTTCGATGGCAATGGGATATTCCTCAGCGAACTTGGAAACTATCTTGCGAGTCCCGGCGAGTTTTACGGGGCGGGCTTCATCGCGATAGACCGCAGAGGAAACGTCTATTACGTAGACCTCGGCAACAACCGCGTCCAGAAGTTCGACAGCCAGGGCAACTACCTCAGTCAGTTCGGGACTTTTGGCAGCGGCAACGGGCAGTTGAAAATTCCTATTGGCGTCGCGATTGACAGCGGCGGCAACGCCTATGTCACGGACAGCGGCAACAACCGCGTCCAAAAATTCGACGCCAATGGAAATTACCTCAGCCAATTCGGGGTTTTTGGCAGCGGCAACGGACAACTTAAGCGTCCTTTCGGCGTCGCAATAGACAGCAGCGGCGATGTCTACGTTAGCGACGCCGACAACAACCGCATCCAGAAGTTCGACGCCAACGGAAACTACCTCACTCAGTTTGGCGTTTACGGGGTCGGCAATGGCCAGTTCTCCCATCCTGCGGGTATCGCCATAGATGGCAGCGGCGTTTATGTCCTGGATAACGGCAACAATCGCGTCCAGAAGTTCGATAGTCAGGGTAATTACCTCAACCAATTCGGAACTTATGGACAGGGCAACGGGCAGTTTATCTATCCGAATGGCATCGCATTAGACAGCGGAATCGTCTATGTCGCGGATTACAGCAACAGCCGCATCCAAACGTTCGACGGCAACGGAAACTATCTTGGTCAATTCGGGACTTATGGAAACGACAACGGACAGTTGCAGTATCCTTTTGGCATCGCGGTAGACAGCGGCGGCAAAGTCCATATCTCAAATACGGGCAACAGCCGGATTGTAGTTTTCGCGCCCGTCAACCCCACCGTTTCCGGCGTCCTGAACTTCGAGGGGATCGCCGCGAACGCCTCCGCGCAGAATGTCGCTTTCACCTTCCGCGCCAACGACGGCAGCCCTGATAACGCGCAGACGCTTTCGGTTCCCGCCGGTGGAAACTATACGCTAAACGGGTTGTTTGGCAAAGCGGGCGTCCTCCATATCAAGCCAGACAAATATCTTGCTGTCAACGTCGCGATAGATTTAACTGGCGGCAATATCAGCGGACAGAACGCGACTTTGTTAGCGGGAGATGGCAATAACGACAACAGCGTGGACAGCTCCGATTTCACACTGCTGATTGGCGCGTACAACAGCGACAGCGCCATTTCCGGCAACGGCTACGACCCCCGCGCCGATTTCAACAGCGACGGCCTGGTGGACTCGACCGACTTCACGCTGCTTATCGGAAACTTCGGTCAGGTCGGCGCTCCCTAGACCGGCGTAGTGATACCCGAATAAAACAGCCCGCCTCCGAATGAAAAAACCTTCGGAGGCGGACTGCGTTACAGAGGGACAAAAAATTCCCGGACCGGGGTATGCTTTTAGTCAGGAGGCGTGAAATGGCGAACGGGGGCGGTCTGGCGATTGCGGTCTTGATTATTCTGGGGTTTGCGGGATTGGCGGCATGGGGGAAAACGCCGCATGGCAAACGGACGCTGACGGAATCGTTCGGGGAACCGGAAAGGGGCGCGAAGAAGCGGCCTGCCTCGCGCAAACGCCCTGCATCCCGCGCTCGACCTTCCGCCACCCGAAACGCGAACACAAAAACGACCGCCCCGAAACCTGCGGCGCCAAAAGCAAAGAACGAAAGACCGCCCGAAAAGACGGCGGGGAAGGCCGCAGCGGTCAGGAAATCCCGCCGGTGATAGCGCGTTCCTGCCGTTCCAGCGCCTTGCGTATCTCCTGAAGCTCGCTCAACGTGAACCCCTCCGTTTGCAAAAGATGCTTGATAAGCAGCGCGGGCGAACCGGCGAACAGCCGACTCAGCACGTCGTTCAGCACATCCTCACGCGCCGTTTGCGCCGACATCAGCGGACGGTAGCGGTACATCCGTCCGCCCTCCACCGCGTCATGCGCGATCAGCCCTTTTGCCTCCAGTTTGCGCAGAATCGTCAGCACGGTGGTATAAGCGGGACGGCGCTCGCCCGGAAGCGCCGCCAGCACCTCATGTACGGTCGCCTGTTTACACGTCCATAACACATTCATTACCGCCTGCTGCAATTCGCCGAGTTCACGCGCCGCCATCTATGCCTCTTTCTCATCATGCGCCATTTTGAGACGCTGCCGCCTGCGCGTTATCGGGGTTCAGCAAATTACGGTGAAAGGCTTCGCGCTTGCCGCAATGAGCGGTTCGCCGTTGTCATCCTCAATCAGCAGCAAATGGACGCCCAATGCCTGCGCGGTCGTTTTTACCGCGTCCATTCCGCCGCCCCGCGCTTCAATCGAGGAGAGTTTGCGCTGACTCATGGTATTCGACTTGTCGGCGACGGCCTCAAGCCATTCGCTCGTCCACTCTTCCGCCGGTTGAAATTTGCCCTAATCGTCCGCCTGTGTTTCCGATTGGTTTTTCGCCTGCGCTATTTTTCGCTTTTCCTGACCGATTTGATGAACTGCCGCATCGCCGCCGCGTCCACCGGCAGGGGGCGCACGGTTCCGTTCGGCGCGAAAACGCCCTGCGTCAGCAAAATCGAGTCAATGGAAAAAATATAATCGGGCGGGTTTTGCGCCCGGTCGGTGACGTAAATCGTAAGCGACTGCTGCGGGCCGCGTTTCAGCTGCGCCGTTCCAAGATGAATCCAGCCAAAACGCTCGTTGAGATAAAGCGGCCCCTGCGGTACGAGGCTTACCGGGTCTTGCTCCGGGTCGGTATTGACGCGCCATTTGATCGGCGAGGTTCCCGGCCCCGGAACCGTCCCGGCAAGCCACAGTTCGTAGCGTCCATCGTTCGGCACATCGAACACGTAGCGGACGCCATAGCCGAAGCGACCGGGCGGGTTCGGCGTAGACAGTCGCAGGTACTGCCGGTTGCTCGCTTCGACGTTGCCCGCAATCTCATTGAACGTGTTAAATTCGCGGTACGGCAGTTCGCCTTCGATCCAGATATAGGGGGCGGCGAGGTAGGTCAGTTCGTCCAGGGCGGCGCGGGCGTAATTGTAGGCGGTCTCGTAGTCCTGCTGTTTCAGCGCGAACTGCGCCCGACTCAGCGAGGCCCGTTCCTGTTCAATAGACGGAACTTTCTGCGCGATTCCGCTCTGGTACAACGCGCCGAGTTGCAGCACGGTGTCCTGCGCCGCTTCCATCGGAAACAGCCGCTGTTTATTCGATTCGAAGACGACCGGGCGCTCGTCCAGCGTGAGTTCCACCGAGTTTTTGCCCCATTTCAGCGGAACGGGCGTTCCGTCCGCCAGATGCGCGGTCACGGCTTTCGGATTGCCAACCATGAGATGGGTGCGCCGCGCTCCTTGCAGCGAAGTCAGAACAAGCGCTTTGTCCAGATTGTTCTCTTTCAGAACGTAGCCGCGATAGGAGGGCCACAAATCCACCGCCTCGCCGGGAAGAAACGCTTTGAGCCAGAGCGTGCCGTTCATGCCGGAAATGAATCCCGTCCGGGCGGGGCCGGGAGCCGTCTGGGGGTAAAGCAGAACGCGGGGCGCATAGGTCGCCGCCGCGCTTTCCGCCGCCACGCGGACGCCGTAATCCCGCAGCCAGTCCAGCGATTCGGGCATCGCCGCCCAGTCCGTCGCCCCGCCGCGCCCCGCCTCCGATTGCAGGCCGTCCGCAAAAAAGCCCTTATAGCCGACTTTCCGAATCTGATCTAAATCGTAAAACAATGCGTTGCGAGAAGGGTAGGGCGGTTTCGAAGCGCCTGCCTCCGCCGCCTTCGTTTGGCCCTGTCCTGCGACAGGCTGAGAACCGGCTCGTACGACCGCCCCAATCGGCGCGGCGATGCACCACATCGTGCGGGACGCCTGTTCCGCCTCGCTGTACGCGGGGCCGAGAATCCGCCCGGTCAGCGTGGCGTCGTCCGGCGGCGTCATCACGGCGATTCCGTCGAAGCCGCCGTCCCGCGTGTTGTTGAGGAACATCGGGTCGGTCTGCGTCCAGGTATAAACAACGGGAACATCCGCCAATTCGCGTTTGAGCAGGTTCGCCATGCTGTTCATGGTGTAAAGCAGCGTTTCACGGCGGAATTGCAGAAAATCTTCCCACCAGCGCGACTGTCGGTAATCCCCGATACGCAGCATTTTGCCGTTTGCCGGGTCAACGAAGTAGGGAGCGCCGCGATCATTGGCCCACAGCGGCACGAGGCGGGCCATCTCCCGGTGCGTCTTGAAATCGCCCTCCGCAAGCCCCCAACTCGTTTTGATTTCAGCGACGTTGGGATAGCGGCGGGCGAGGTACGCCTCAAATTCGGTGAGAAACGCGGTCGAATCGGGGATCAGGTAGTCGCTTTCGCCCGCCGTTCCCATCTGACGGGCCAGCGGATCGAGGAAAAAGCGGAAATTCGGGCCGAATTTTACCTTGCCCAGGAAAGTTAGCAGCCGGTCGCGCCATGCGTCGAAGCCCGCCCATACGTCAGGCAACGCGCCGTTCCCGTTGGGAACTAATGTTTTGTGCGGATAAAGCAGCGCGACGGCGCGGCTGGAATTGCCAGAGAGTTCTATCGGGACGCTGACCTGCGGGTCTTTGATGAACACACCGCCGCCGCGCAGGATTCGGTTCTCTTTGTCGCTCAGGTCAATCAGGACGTAGAGCGCGGCATCGGCGTTGGGGACAGTCCACTGCGCGGTCAGACTGTCGCGGCTGTCGTAGCGGTAGGAGGCGGGGCGCACGACCGTGCCGGTCAGCGGGGCGGTCATTCCCGGCCCGAACGCGAGGCCGTAATGGAAATCGTTGCCGTCAAGATAATCAAAAATGCGCTGCAAGGCGGCGGGGGAAACGTCGGGCAGAGGCTTATCGGGCCAGACAATCACATCATGGACGCCCCGCGCTTTCAGCAAGTCCAGCGCTTTTTTGTCCGTCTCCCACGCCGCCTCGCTCTCTGAATCGAGCGAATGGGGCGAGAACGCGCCGCCGACCGGCAGATAGGCCGCGCCGTCCCAGAGCAGGGCATGGGCGTCGTTGATCTGCCAGCGGTGTTTCGCGCCCGTTTTATCGGTGAAGGCGCCATTGCTGGTGATTTTGTCGCCGCCGCTGCTCTGCGCATTGGCGTTTAGCGGCAGGAGATTTAGCAAACAGACCGCCGCGCCGAAAATACGGAGGACATTGGGGGAAAAATTGCGCATAGTGAATCTTGCTTCCGAGCGAAGTTTTCGCTTGATGTATCGTTGGTCTGTACCTACAACGCCAATAACGGAACAAGATGCGCGGCAAGCCATTCCGTAAAATCTTCGCGCTCTATCTCGCCCGCTGCCAGACTCAGAATGATGTGTTCCTGTTCCTCAACGGGCGCGGAAATTTCCTGCCCGTGAAGCGTCAGGAAAGTTTCCATCGCAGCATGACCAACGCGTTTGTTGCCGTCAACAAACGCATGATTCATCACGAGCGAAAAACAGAGGGTAGCCGCTTTTTCAGTCAGCGTTGGATAGAGTACCATGCCGCCGAAACACATGGCAGGCTGCGCTATCGCCGACTCAAGCGCTCCTTGATCGCGGATGCCGGCAGCACCGCCGGACTGTTCGAGCGCCATCCGGTGCAGCGTAATAACTTCTATAACAGTCAGGTAACGCATCAGGCGAGCCGTCGGTACAGGTCAGCGTTTTTGTGGAAGACGTAAGCCGCCGCTTTCTCGAAGTCGTCTGGTGGTCTTGCTTCAAGCCAACGCTCTACGCTTTCGCGCAGCAACTCTTCCGGCGCAATGCCTGCTTCCCGCGCCAGTTCCTGCAATTTTAGCAGAGGTTCATCAGGCAATGAAATTGTCAGGGTTGTCATAGGGCTAATACTCCGAGACGGGCGAGAAATGAATCACGGTCACGGTGTCCTCGACCGAAATATCGGGCGTGTAAATGCGGCGCATCAGATGAAGCAGGTCTTCCGTAGTGCGAAATTCCGGGTTCTCTTTCTGAATTTCGCGCGGCGAGAGTTCGTCAATGGTCTTGACCTCCACGCGGTCTAAAATGCAGGTGAAGAGTTTTTGCCGCCTGCCGAAGCGCGGCCCGACCGTAACCCAGGCCAGCATCCCCGCCTCGTACTTCGCGGCCTTATCGCCGAGGCGGATGGTGACGGTCTTGCGCCCGTTCTTCAGGACTTCTTCGTAAAATTCGGAATAAAAATTTAAGGCAAACATGACTGGCCCGCTTTCTGCTGCGTTGCGCTAAAATTTAAGACGTAGCAACCTATCCGATTTGACGGGTAGGGAAAATAATGAGGAATAATGAATGGTGAATGATGAATCGAATACAAGCGTCCGGGCGTCCGTTCCGGGTGTTGAAAACACCCGTCTCGGTGGCGCAAGCGCCTCGCGTCCTTCGGACGCAGTAATCCCATATCTGAATCGTGTGTCCGAAGGACACGAAGCCGCAGGCTACATAGACGGGTATGTATTGGGTATGAAACACCTGGACTGTCAGAAACGCCGCAAGACTACGCCGCCCAGTCAAGTTGGTCGCCAAGGGGCGGGAGTTCGCGGGCGGCGCGGGCGAGCATGGCCTCGTCCTTCGCGGTCTCCTCGTGACGGGCGACCAGACAGACCCAGATATCGTCGCGCAGGGTCTGCAACAGACGCAGCCCGACGGCGGCAAGCGCCTCCGATACGGTATCGTGATGCTCCTCCACAATGCCTGATGCGATAAATATCCCGCCCGGTTTAATCCGCGCCGCAATCTCCGGGGCCAGTTCGATAATCGTGTTCGCGATAATGTTAGCGATTACTATGTCGCAGTCCCGCGCCGCGAGATCGAACTCGTCCATCTCCAAAAGATGAATCACATCCTGCAACTGATTATGCGCGATATTTTCGCGGGCAATCGTTCGCGGCAGCGGGTCAATGTCCGTCGCAAAAACCTGCGTTGCGCCCAGCCGCGCCGCCGCCAGCGCCAGAATCCCGCTGCCCGTCCCGATGTCCGCAACCCGCATCTCCGGCTTGACCAGCAGTTCCATTGCCCGCAGGCAGAGTTGCGTCGTCGGATGCGCCCCCGTGCCGAACGCCATGCCCGGATCGAGTTCAATAATCAGTTCGTCGCCCTGCGCCGCGTAGTCTTCCCAGCTTGGCTTGATGACCAGCCGCTTGCCCAGTTTAATCGGCTTGAAGTATTGTTTCCAGGCGTTCGCCCAATCCTCGTCTTCGGCGTAGCGCAGCGTCAGGCCCTCTTTGAGCGCGGGCAGGCCAAACTCCGGCAGGCGGTCAAAGTGCGTCATCAACGCATGAATTTTGCCGCTAAGTTCGTCCGTCACGGGCAGGCTTGCCGTCACCGTCAGCGTCTCGCTGCCCTGCGTCATCACCCCGCCGCAGCCCGCCTCCAAAAACGCATAACCCACCGCGTCGCCCGCTTCCGGCTCGCACTGCACCGACATTTCCGCCCATCGCATAGAGAAGTCCTCGGAAAGAAAACAGAAAACAGAAAACAGAAGCAATGCCTCGCCTGCTAACTTTTCATTCGAAGCGCAAATCTCGCAAACTCTGAACGCCCCTTCTGTTTTCTGTTTTCTGTTTTCTGTTTTCTTTCTTATTTAATTTCCGAACAGCCGCCCCATGATGCCCTTGTTGTGGTGCGGTTCGGTGTGCTTTTCGCCCATCGTTGCGGCGAATTGTTTCAGAAGTTCGCGCTGTTCCGCCGAGAGTTTCGTCGGAACCTGCACTTTGACGCGGATATGCTCATCGCCCTTGCCGCGCCCGTTGATGTCCGGCATCCCTTTGCCGCGCAGGGTAAACATCTGTCCGCTCTGCGTGCCTTCCGGGATTTTCAAGTCTTCCAGCCCGTTGATAATCGGGACTTGCACGGTGTCGCCCAGCGCCGCCTGCGCGAAACTGATGTTACATTCATACAGCAAATCGTTGCCGTTCCGCTCAAAAAACTCGTGATCGCGGACATAAAGCACGAGGTACAGATCGCCCGACGGCCCGCCGTTTGCGCCCGCGTCGCCCTCCCCGATGAGGCGCATTCGCATCCCGGTATCGGCCCCGGCGGGAATTTTCACGCTGCGTTCGCGCGCGGTGCGGGTGCGTCCGCTTCCCGCGCACGTCCCGCAGGGCTGGGGGATGATGTTGCCCGTCCCCTTGCATTTCGGGCAGGGCTGCGTGGTGTGAAACGTGCCGAGCAGCGTGTTTTGCGAGAAGCGCAGCTGCCCCGTGCCTTTGCACTGTCCGCACGTCTCCGGTTTGGTTCCCGGCTTCGCGCCGTTGCCCTGACAGGTGTCGCAGGTCTCCATGCGCTGAAACTTGATCGTTTTTTCGACGCCGGTCGCCGCCTCTTCCAGCGTTAATTCCATGTCCTCGCGCAGATCGTCGCCGCGAATCACATTAGGTCGAGTCTCGCCGCGCCGCTGCTGCGTCTGCTGACCGAAAAACATATCGAAAATGTCAGTGAAGCCTTCGCCGCCGCTGCCCGCCCCGCCAAATCCCCCAAAGCCGCCCTCCGGCCCGTCCGCGCCGAAGCGGTCGTAGCTCTGGCGCTTCTTATCGTCGGAGAGGGTGTCGTAGGCGGCCTGTACCTCTTTGAACTTATCTGCCGCGTCCGCTGCTTTGTTAATATCGGGGTGGTATTTTTTGGCTAAATTCCGGTAAGCGCGTTTCAATTCCTCCGCGCTCGCGGTTTTGGAAACGCCCAGAACATCGTAATAATCCCGCGCTTGTGAGGCCATCTTTCTCCCTCAAAACAGGGTGTCGGGGTTCGGGTGTCGGGTGTCGGGAGACTCCCCGCTTACTTGAAGTTTGTGTAAACTCTATCGCAGCGGACGCATTGTCCGACACCCGACGCCCGAACCCCTAACCCCTTTTTAATCTTTCAATCTCATCCGGCGAAAGGCCGGTCGCATTGGTGACTTGAATCTGCTGCTTGCGGCCTGTGTTCTGCTCGACGGCGGTGACGTGAACGATGCCGTTCACGTCAATATCGAAGGTCACTTCGATTTGCGGGACGCCACGCGGGGCGCGGGAAATTCCGGTCAACTGGAAATTGGCGAGGAATTTGTTATAGGCCGCAATGTCGCTTTCGCCCTGAAATACTTTGATGTCTACGGAAGTCTGCCCGTCCGCCGCTGTCGTGAAAACTTCCGTCCCATGCGTCGGCACGGTGGTGTTGCGGGCAATAATTTTGGTCATGGCCCCGCCCATCGTCTCGATCCCCAGCGAAAGCGGGGTGACATCCAGCAGTAAAACGCCGGTGACTTCCTCATTCAGGACGCCGCCTTGAAGGGCCGCGCCGAGGGCGACCGCCTCATCGGGATTCAGGCCAAGATACGGTTCTTTACCCATAAATTGCCGGACAAGTTCCTGCACGGCGGGCATTCTAGTTGAGCCGCCCACCAGCAGCACACAGTCAATCTCACCCGTTTGCAATTTCGCGTCGGCGAGGGCCTGCCGGGTGGGGGGCAGCAGGCGTTTGAGCAGGTCGTCGCAGAGGCGCTCCATTTGCGAGCGCGGCAAATCGGTGTCGAGGTGCAGCGGCCCGTCGGGGCCGCTTGTCAGAAACGGCAAGTTGATGTTGGTCTGCATCAGGCCGCTCAGTTCCATTTTGGCTTTTTCCGCCGCGTCTTTGAGGCGCTGCATGGCGGGGCGGTCGCGGCGCAGACTAACGCCGTTCTCGCGCTGAAACGCTTCGGCAAGATGTTCTACCAGTCGGTCGTCCCAGTCGTCGCCGCCGAGTTGGGTATCGCCGGAAGTGGCCCGCACTTCGAACACGCCGTCGCCAAGCTCAAGAATAGACACATCGAACGTCCCGCCGCCTAAATCCCACACGAGGACATTTTGCATCTCCTCTTTATCGAGGCCGTAGGCGAGGGCGGCGGCGGTCGGCTCATTGATGATTCGGATAACTTCCAGACCGGCGATTGCGCCCGCGTCTTTGGTGGCCTGTCGCTGCGCGTCGGAGAAATAGGCGGGGACGGTGATGACCGCCTTTTCCACTTTTTCACCGAGGTACGCTTCGGCGTCCGCTTTGAGTTTCTGCAAGATGAGGGCGGAAATCTCCTGCGGGGAGAACTGCCGGTTATCAATCTCAATTTTGTGGGCCGTCCCCATCTGGCGCTTGATGCTGGCAATCGTCCTGTCCGGGTTTGCGAGGGCCTGCCGTTTCGCCAACGCCCCGACAAGCCGCTCGCCCGTCTTCGAAAAGCCAACAACGGACGGCACGAGCCGCCCGCCCTCCGCCGAGGGGATTACGGTCGGTTCCCGCGCCTCCATGACGGCGATCACCGAATTAGTCGTCCCCAGGTCAATCCCGACGATTTTGGGCATAGTCCGCTCGTTCCTCACGAGAAGACAGAAAACAGAAAACAGAAAACAGAAAAAAATGCTCTGTCCGCGAACTTTTCGCTCGAAGCGCACAATTTGTTATGCTCTGAGCGCCCTTCTGTTTTCTGTTTTCTGTTTTCCGTTTTCTTTAGAATTTACTCGTCCTCTTCGTCCATTCCGGGCGGGCTGTCTTCTTCCTCGTCGTCGGGGTCCATCATCAGGCCGGCGGCGTCGAGCGAGAAATCCACCGGGCGCACTTCGTCCTCGTCCTCGTCGCCCATATCGTCGTCGTCGCCTTCGGCGCGGCGCAGGGCCGCGAGCTGGGAGGCGCTGTCGGAGGACTCGCTTTCGATGGCGAGGACGGGGCCAGCCCCGATAATGTCTTCGAGGGTCGGCTCATTAGGGCGCAGGGCGTCGCGGTAGGCGGTCACGGCGGCGTCGTCCACGACCCGCGCAATGATGGCCCCGGCGGCGATTTCTTCGAGGCCGACGGTGAGCGGGTTGGTGGATTTGGACTCGGTGAGTCGGCGGGCGCCGTCCTTGACCTGCCGCGCGCGTTTGGCGGCGAGGATCACGAGGGCGAATTTGCTTTCCTGCTGATCCAGTTTATCGGGAGAAGGGTAGATTGCCATAGGTTGTTGTGTCAGTTCCTTGCCCGTTTTCGTTCCGGGCGCATGGTGAATGAATCAATGGGCAGAGGGCGCGGTCTTGCGCCTCATTCGCAACCCTGTATTGTAGTCGCATCGGGCGGGTTTTGTCAAGGGGCGATTCAAAGGGAATCGGGAGCGTCCTGCGTTGCTTCTTTCATGCAGGCGCGTAAAAAAGGGCGGCAGAAATTTTCTGCCGCCCTTTTTCTCTGGTCGTGTCGCGCCGCAACTTACTGCGCGGGGAGAGTCAGCGGCTGCGTGGTCGTCCGCGTGGGCGCGTCCCGGTCGGTCAGCGTGATCGAAAGCGAATCGGGCGCGGGCGGGCTTGCCAGCGGGATGGAGACCGAAATCTCCCGGTCGGACGAGACGATGCCGGACTTGAGCGGCGTCGCGCTGCCCGCCTGCATCACCTGAAAATTCACGAGATTGGACGCGCCCCCCGCGAAGGGGTTGGCGCGAAGCGTCACCGTCACCGAGCCGCCGTTCACTCCCCCTGCGACCCAGACCGCCTGCGATTTTTGCAGCGTGAGCGGAGCCTGCGGCGCGGCCTTGCCCGCGCCGGACGCGAAGGGATTCAGGGAACCGCGCTGCGTCTGGGACGCGCCGAAGAATCCGAGAATGACCACAACGCCCGCCGCCCCAAGCGCAAGGGCGGGCTTCCCAAACAGCGAACGCCAGTTAAATCCCGCAGACTTGACCGCCTGCTTCACTTCCTGCTCTTTCGCGGCCTCCGTCGCAATCCGGTCCATGATATTCTCGTGGAAAAATTTCGGCGGCTCAACGGTCGGGGCCGCATCCAGAAGGGTGAAAACGTCCCGCAGTCCCGCTACCTGTTCGCGGCAGTCGGCGCACGCCGCGAGATGGTTGTCCAGACTGACTTTCTGCGCCCGGTCAAGCGCGTCGGAAATATGGTCGGAAAAAAGTTCCTGAGCAAATTGACACTGCATGGTTTGTCTTCCTATGGGCAGCGAACTGCCGGTCAGCGACGAAACGGTCACACAAACCGCTTTCATCGAAAAAAATGGGTTTCGCAGGCAAATCACGCTTTTTCGTTCCCGTCCTTTGCGGCCTGAAACGGCGTGTTCTGCGGCAAAAAAGCCGCCTGCTGCGCTATCATTTCCTTTCGACGACGCCTGTTTTAGAATAGTTCCTTCACCGGCTGAAGTTTTTCGCGCAAAACGAGCCGCGCCCGATTCAGGCGGGATTTGACCGTCCCCAGCGGCAGGGCCATAATCGCGGCGATCTCCTCATACGATTTGCCCTCCGTATGGTACAGCACAATCATGGCCCGCTGGTAATCGGGCAGGGTATTAATTATTTTTTGCAGGGTGTCGCTGCGTTCGCGGGATTCCGCCATTTTGTCGGGCGTCGGGTCGGGGCTTTCGATCTGCCGCGCCACGCTGTTCTCGTCGAGTTCGATGTACTCTTCGAGAGAAAGGTGCTGCTTGTTGCGGGCGCGTTTGCGGCGGTCGAGATAGATATTGGTGACGATTCGGAACAGCCACGTCGAAAAATTCGCTTCGCCGCGAAACAGGCGGATGGCCTGATAGATGCGGATAAAAGCGTCTACGCTGATGTCGTTGGCGTCATCGTAGTTGCCGCTCAATCGGTAGGCGAGGTTATACACGCGCTTTTCGTAAGCGCGTATCAAGATGTCAAACGCCGCCTGCTCGCCCCGCTTGCACCGGTCAATGATGAGTTTTTCTTCGATGTCCGTCATAGTGTTCCAAATACAGGGCGTCGGGGTTCGGGTGTCGGGCGTCGGCAATACAGTCGGTAGTGCGAACGCCGAACCAATCCAAAATCTAAAATCCAAAAGGGGCTGACACCCGAACCCCGACACCCTATTCCCCTGCTTGCCGCAGCGCCTGTTCCTCTTCTTCCGAGAGCGCATGGCTGGCGCGTCCGTTCTGCACCGATTTTGCGTAGACGCGGGAATCGCGGCGACCATAGACCCCGCTGACAACGATGCCGTCGCCGTTGGCGTCGAGCAGGGCCAGCGAGAAGCTTTGCGCCCCGCCCGCGTCGTCAAAGGCGTCGTAGCGAATCAGGCCTGTCCGCTGAAGGCACAGCGGGATTTTCGCCTGCAAAACCCCGACCGCCTGCTCCAGCGTCTCCATGCGCCGCATGGCAGCCGCCACCGTCTCCAGGTGCGCCGTCAGCGTGTCTTCCAGGTTCGCGCCGTCCGCGCCGCCGGTGAGACGCGCAATCCGCTGATTGGCGCGGCGGACTTGCGCGGAAAGAACCGCAATCGCGGCGAACGCAAGCAACAGCATAACAACGAGCGCCAGCAGCAGCAGGGCCGCGTTCTCGCTTTTTTTTAACCCAAATAACAAAGTGTCAAGCACAATCAAAACCTCAGAATCGTATCAAAACAGGCGACAATCAAACAACCGCAGGGTCGTCCATTCTTTTGACGCAACCGCAGACCGAATCGCTTGCAAGCGTCTTCTTGCAGGTATAATGACGTTAGATTTTTACGGAAGGAGACCGAATCATGCCGCGCTCGCTGCGCCGACAAATTTTTTTCGTGTGCCTGTTCCTGGTCGTCGTCGCGGCGTATGTCTCGCTGTTTCGGCAGGGCGTGGTCAGCGGCGACTCGATGGAGCCGAACTACCATAGCGGGCAGGCGCTGCTGGTGCTGCGCCGCCATGCGTTCAGTGCGCTGCCGAAGCGCGGCGACGTGGTGGTGCTGAAAAAAGACCGCGACACAATTATCAAGCGCGTGGCCTACCTTCCCGGAGACATCATCACCAACGCGGCGGTCATCGGCCCCACCTTCGCCAATCATCTGGACGACTATTATGAGCAGAGGCCGTCCGCCGCAAAAGGCCAGCCGCCGACTCTGATTGTCCCGGCGGGCTATATCGTGGCGCTGGGCGACAACCGCGCTATTTCGTATGACAGCCGCAGTTTCGGGCCGGTGGCGCTACGGGACGTGCTGGGCAGTGTGGTCGCCGCCCCGCCGGGGCCACCTGATATCGCCGCCCCGTAAAAAACGGGCATAAGCGGGCAAAGAAATTTTACAGGGCTCCCTATTGTATCACGCTTCGGGGAAGAAAGTAAACACTCATGCGAGATTCAGGCGAAATAGGGGATGTGAAAGCGTTTCCAACCGCGCTTTGGGGACAAACGTCCGCCGCATTTGTCACGGGCAGCGTTTTGCCGCCCGCTTTGCCGCCCGTTTCCGCCGCGCTGGTCTTTGCAATGGATGGCGCGGAATATGTTCTGGCGAACATCAAAGGGCGCGGCTGGTGCATCCCCGGCGGCAGGACGGAGGCGGGAGAAACGCCGGAGCAGACCGCCCGCCGCGAGACATTCGAGGAGACGGGCGCGACGCTCGGCCCCTTGTCCCTGCTCGGCTGGTATCTGCTCACCGACATCGTAACCGGCGTTCTAACCGCAGTCCCGACCTACCGCGCCGAAGTCACGGGGTATGCGGAACGCCCGCCCGGATTTGAGTCGCTGGCAGTCCGCAAATTCCGCTACGAGGAGTTGCCAGAGATGTACTTTTCGTGGGACGCCCTGATCGCCGCCGTCTTCGCCCTGACCGCACCCTGAAAGGCGCCTCCGTCCGAACGCGAAGCCTCTATTCTTCAACCACCACGCCGTCCCAGTTCCGCTGCTTTCTTAACCCGCGCATGAATCGGATTTGCAGACTTAGCATATCGGCGCTCGGAATCTCTTTCGGCAGGCGAATCGCGTCCAGTTTTGATAGCCAGAAGACGCCGGTAGTCAGACCGGGCTGAAAAGATTTTCTGCCTACGTTCGTTTCTTTGATCTCCTCCGCCGACCTGTTGCCGAAGAGCTGCGCGTCGGAAAATGGGGCTTTTGCGTCCTGTATCAGATCGAACCAGACGAGGATGCCATTCTGTGTGTCTCGCGCAAACATAGCTCCGGAAGCGGCGCTATCTGCGCTCTGCGTGAGCGCTTCTACCAAAGCCCGCTGCGTGGTCTGCGCCGAAACCTCGCAGAAACGCAGCCACAATTCCATAAGCGAGTCCTCATCCTGCGTGTACACGTTCTGCGCGTACTGCGCGTCGCCTTCCTGCGTGTATTGCGACAGGGAAGTATCGGCCCGGTTAAAGTCGTCACTGCCATTCGAGGAAAAAATATCTATCGGGTCGCGATGGTTTTTACGCAAAAAAGCCAGACGCAGCGCCGGATTATATCCCAGGTTGGCGCACCGCGAGATGAAAGTGGGCGAATTAAAATAAAGATCAAGCGCGGCAAATCCTTTTGGAACCACGTCGCAGAATACGCAGACTCCCACGCCCGCGTGGGTTCGAATGGCCCGCAGCAGTCCCATGAGCGCGGCCTGCGTCGCCGGGTCGGTCGGGTCTACCCAGAGGTTAGCGGAAGGCGCGGCGAGCGCCAGTTTCACAACCAAAGGATAAAAGGTGGCATCTTTCATCTGACTGTTGATATTGAACCGGCGGCGGGCGCTTTGCGCGGAGTTCTCGCCGCGCAGCGTCCGCAGCTGAAGTTCGGGCGGCGCGTCCGCGCCCCACAGGAAAGCGTGGATCAGCGGGGAGACGGTGATGCCTTTTTTCCTGCCCGCGTCAATGGCGTAGGTCAGCAGGTCTACTTTCGCGTCGCAGCCCGGATCGAGCGGAAAGGGCGTGCCGGGAATCCTTGCCTTGCCGTTCTCAAAGACGGTAAGCCACATCTGGTTAAAGCCCAGCGCCGCAATGCGGGTCAGCGAAGCGTCCACGTCCGCCGTCGTCAGCGGACGGCAGATGATGGCGCGTCGCTCGTAGGCTTTTGCCGCGTCCGTCCATTTTGGCAAGTCCCTGTAAACATTTAATTCTTCTTCGGGCGTTTTTTTCGGCGCGGGTTCCGGGCGAAAAAGCGGGAGTATCTCATCGCTGAAATCGGTGGAGACCACGCCGTCCAGACCAGAGACCACCATTTGCACCGCAAATTTTCTCAGGACGTGGATATTTTTCTCGAAGTCAGGCGGATTGCGCCTCGCTCGATCCGCCGGGTATTTAGCCTGCGCCGCTTCGTAACTCTGCACGGCCTGCTGCTGCCCCGGCGTCAGTTTATCGAAAGGCAGCGACGCGCCGCTCATCGCGTTGTAACTATCCATCATTCGGCTGATTCTGCGGGGATCGGGCGGTGTCTTTTCCTGCTCCGGCGTCATGGCGAGCGGGTCGCCGAAGCTGTCCAAACGGGCGTTTTTTTGCGCCGGGTCTTCCTTAATTTTCTTTTCCGCGTCGCGGATAGCCTGATAGCGCTGGGCGTTGCACTCCTCCTCGAAATCTTGGATGATCTGGCGGCGCGTTCCCATGCCGACTAAATCCTCCGTCAGCGTGTAGGCTGGCCCCACGCGCCGGTACGTCCCCGCCACGCAGAACGCCAACGCCCGCAGCAGTTCCGAAGCGGAGGCGGCGTTCCTCCCGCTGGCAACCCAGGTCAGCGAGCGCTTATCATAGGACGGATCGCAATAGAGTTCTATCCCGGTCTTTTTTGCCACGCTTTGAATCAAACTTCCGACCGTTTTCAAGTCGGCAATGGGAATGACCGCCTGCAACGCGGCGTTATAGTTGAGGGCAGAGGGTTTGAGGCGGTTGGGAACGTCGCGCCGGATCACGACGCCGTTGACTTTTTCCAGTTTCGTATAGGCGTCATCCGAGGACATATCATAGATTACGGGGTCGCCTGCGCCGCGCAGGGGCGGCACGTTGGCGCGTCGGTACTCAAGGTACTGATTTGTGGCGGGATCGCCCTTGACTTCGGCCTGAATTGCGACCTCCTGCGCCAGCCGGAAATGGACGGACGCGGCTCGTTCGCGCAAGTTCTTCAGCGGAAACCCTTTTTCGCCCTGCGCGGCGGGGCGCGGCTTCAGGGTGACGGCGGCATCGGGCAGGAGGACTTCGAAGATTTGCTTTTGCGTGTCGGTCGTCAGGTCGCTGAGGCCGAGGCCGGTCTTGCTCAGAAGGGCTGTCCGCTGCCGGTCATCGAGGGAACCCATGAGCAGGGTAAACGCCTGCCGGGGCGGCATATCGGCGAAGGGGTTGGCGCGGCTGAAATCGGTCAGCAATTCGGTATAGGTCAGTGGCCCCAGCGCCATGACGCCGCCAAAATCCCGCGTGGCGCGGTTGTAAGCGACTGCCGCCTTGCTGACCGTCGTGAGATTGAGCGCGGCGGCCTGCGTCTCCGTGAGAGTTATTTTGTCCGCGCCGACCGCCAGCGCCAGCCCTGCGCGGCCCAAATCGGCCTTTGCCAGCGCGTCCGCCAACGTGACGGAGCGTGGCTTCGCGCTTTTCGCCGCATCCGGCGGCGCGGTCTGCGCCGCCAGGTGTTGCGCTGTCGGCAGCGCAATCAGCGCCGCGCCCAGTCCCGCCCCAAACGCCGCGCATCGAAAAAATTTTCCTGAAGAAAGCATTTCGGTCTCCCTCCGATCCCGTCGCCCGCTCGTCTGTGAAACGAAATCTTCCTGCAAAAGCCAGAAGCAGGCTATGAAAAGCAAAGACTTTTACCATACGCGCTAACCGGACACAATCGTTTCCGCGATTCAGACATTAAAGAGGTAAACTTCCTTAACTTCTGACTTCTGACTTTTGCCTTCTGACTTCTTCCCCGCTACTCCTCAATCGCAATGCCGTCCAATTTTCGAAGCCCGTTGAGCTCCTCCATAGATTTCAGCATGACGCTGCGCGCGTCCACGCCTTCCAGCCCTTTGTATGCTCTGAAAAGCTGCTCGTAGGGCATCTCCTTTGAGAGCAGAAAGACGCTGGATGGCGGCGCAGGCGGCGCAGTCGGCTTGACGGGAGCGTCCGGCGCAGCATCCGGGGCGGCTACTGCGGCGTTTACGCCGGCAAAGAGATTTGCGCTTGCAAAAGGCGCGTCCGGGTCGCTCACGATGTCGAACCACGAGAGCGCATCGCCCAGCGAATCCTGCGCGATTAAAACGCTGCTTTTCCTGTCGCCCGTCGTCGTAATCAGCGACGCGAGCAGGGGGCGCAGCGCGGTCTTCAGCGATTCGACGCGGAATTGATTCCACTTTGACAAAAGGTCTCCGCCGCCCGATTCTACATCGTAACTCGCCAGACTGGTATTTGCGCGAAAGGTCGTCCCACCAAATCCGCCGTATTGAGCAGTGCTGATGTCCACCGGGTCGCAGTGGTTTTTCTTCAGAAACGCCAGCCGCAACTCTGGAGTGTATCCCAGCGCCGCGATTTTGCGCGGGGACATGAGGCCGTCAAAACCGCCGCCCGATCCAGTAAAGCCCGGAGGCATCAGGTCGCGGCATACGGGGTCGCCCGCGCCCGCATGACCGCGAATCGCCTGAAACAGCCCGGTCAGCGCCGTCTGCGTCGCGGGTTGCGTCGGGTCTACCCATATATTTGGCGTCGGCGGAACGGGCTTTGTTTTTGGCATAAACTCCTGATAAGCCGCAAACATCCCGCTCATTTTTCTCCCGCTGATCTTGAACTGACGCTGGGCGCTTTGCGCGGAGTTCTCGCCGCGCAGGGTCAGGAGTTGCTGCGCGGCGGGCGCGTCCTTGCCCCACGACAAAGCATAGACGAGCGGGCAGACCGTGACGCTTTGTTTTTTGCCTGCGTCAATCGCATAGGTGAGCAGGTCAATTTTGGGATCGCAGGCCGGGTCAAGCGGGAAAGGCGTTCCGGGAATCCTTGCCTTGCCGTTCTCAAAGACCGAAAGCCACATCTGATTAAAGCCCAGCGCCGCAATCCGGGTCAGGGCGGCGTCCACTTCCGCCGTCGTCAGAGCCTCGCAGATCACGGCGCGGCGGGAGTACGCTTTCGCTATCTCCGTCCATTTTGGCAGGTCTTTGTACCGGCTTAAAATGTCATCCGGGACAAGATTTTCCGGCAGCTTAAAGTCTGGTCGAAAAAGCGGCATCAGTTCCGCCCCGAAATCGGTGGCGACCACGCCATCCACGCCGCTGATGACCATCTGAATCGAAAGTTTTTTCAGTATATGGAGATTTTTGTCCAGGTCGGGCTGAAACGCGGCGGCGCGTTCTGCGTCGGGAAGCGTGCTTGCCTGCTTTTTCTGCGCGGCCTCGAAACTTTGCACCGCCTCCTGCTGCTTCGGCGTCAGTTTTTCGAAGGGTAGGGACACGCCGCCCAGGGCCATCATCGAATCCATTATGTCCGTGACTTTTGCGGGGCCTTTCGGGGTCTTTTCCTGTTCCGGCGTCAGCGCCAGCGGGTCGTTGAAGCCGCCGAGTTTTAGATTTTTCTGCGCCGGGTCTCCTTTGATTTTCTTTTCCGCCGCCTGCACCGCCTCCGCCCGCTCGGCGTCGCACTCCTCCTCAAAGTCCTGAATCATTTGACGGCGCGTTCCTACCCCGACCAGATCGTCCGTCAGCACAAAAGCCGGCCCGACTTTTCGGTAGGTCGCGGCGAGGCAGAAGGCCGTCGCTCGCAGCAGCTCGGAAGCGGACGCCGCCTTCTGATTCGAGGCGGTGAACGTAAGCGTCTGCTTTTCATAGTTTGGATCGCAGTACAGTTCCACGCCTGTCCGTTTCGCCACGCGGGCGATTAGGTCTTTGACCGTTTTTAAATCTTTCAGGGGGATTGCCGCCTGCAAAACCGGCGCGTTGTAATTTAGATCAGTTGGTTTCAGGCGGTTGGGGACTTCGCGCCGAATCAGCACGCCGTTCACTTTGTCCTTATTGGAGTAGGCCATGTAGGAAGACAGGTCATAGAAATTGGGCGCGTCCTTGCCGGTCAGGGCAGGAATGTCCGTCCTCCCGTACTCCTGCCCCTTCATCTCCGCCTGTATCCCAATCTCCTGCGCCACGCGGAAACGCACGGCGCTCGCCTTTTCGCGCAGGTTGCCGAGATTTTTCCCCACCTCCTCCGACGCGCCCCGCCGATTGACGACGACCTCATCGTCCGGGAGCAGGGCTTCGAAAATTTGCTTTTGCGCTGTGGTCGTCAGATCGCTTAGACCGAGGCCCGCTTTGCCCGTCAGCGCCGCCCGCTGCCGGTCGTCGAGCGAGGCCATGAGCAGAGTGAACGCCTGCGTCGGCGGCATATCGGCGAAGGCGTTGGCTGTGCTAAAGTCGGTCAGCAATTCCGGGTAGGTCTGCGACCCAATCGCCGTCAGCCCGCCGAACGCCCGCGAGGACAGCCCGAACGCCTCCGCGACGCGGAACACCGTGTCCGGGTTGGCCTTTTTGATGTCCTCTGCGGAGCGCGTTTCGTTCTCCGCGCCAATCGCGAGGGCCAGCGCGGTATTGCCGGGACGGGCCTTATTCAGGGCGTCTTTGAGTGAAATGAGATTTTCGTTTCTGGAGGTGTCGTTCGGCGCTTCTCCCTGCGCGTCCTGTTCAGCATCGGGCGGGGCGGGGGTCGAGCGCGGGGCGGGCGGCCTGCCCTGCGCCCACAGAGGAGCCTTGACCAGCAGACCCGCCGCCGCGCCCAAAATTAATCCCGCCGCAGCGGGCCGAAATAAACGAGTTCGATCAATCAATCGCGTCTCCTTAACCTTGTCTTACTCACTCTGCGCAAAGTCAAGGAAATAAATTCCCTCGCTGCGCGGCGCTGCCGGATCGTCCTTCGGACGGAGAAATCGCCTGCAAATGGTTTCATCCGAAGGACGTTCCGCCGAAGGCGCGTAGCGAAGCGATTTATCTCCTTGACGCCCGCGTCAGGCATCGGTCACTCTTCAATAGCAATGCCGGCCCACGTCCGGGCCTGCGGGTAAAATTCCAGCATTTTTAACTGGACATCCCGCCAGTCGTACTTTGCCAGTTCCTTCGGCAGGGGGGCGGGCGGCTGCTTCGAAAGCAGCAGGACGCCGGACGGCATGGGAGCGGCATCCGGTTTCGCGCCCGTATCAGGCGCGGGCTGAGAGAGATTACCATCGGGCGGCGGTCCTTTGGAGTCGTTCCACTCATTGAACCACCGTATTATCTCCTGCCCCCCTCCGTTTCCCATAAGCAGCGTCAGTCTGGAATTCCCGGCGCTGCCTTGCGCCGACCCGAACAAACTTTGCCACGCTGCCGTCAGCGCCTCCGCCCGGACTTTGCTCCATTCCTGCATGACCCGCATCATACGATAATCGCGGTTGTCGGCGTTGGAAATAGCGGTGTTGGCGCGGGCATAATTGCCATCGAAATAGGGCGCAATCGCATCTATCGGGTCTTTATGGCGCTTGCGCAAAAAGGCCAGCCGCAGCGCGGGGGTATAGCCCATGTCGGCGCGTTCTTTCCGGGGAACCCATACGTCCTGTTCCGAAAACCCCTCCGGGGCCATCGCGCAGCACACTATCCTGTCAATCCCGGTATGGGACGTAATTTTTTGAAGCAGGTCTTTTAGCGCGGCTTGCACCCGCGCATCGGTCAGGTCAACGAAGACGGCGGGGGATGGCGCGTCGCTCCAGGGCTGCATCGAAAGATTTTCCGATTCGTCCGGCGGCATTAGCGCGTTGATCTTAGCGCGTCGCAGGGCGCTTTGCGCGGAATCCTCGCCGCGCAGCGTCAGCAGCCGTAAGTCTTTTGGCGCGTCCTTTCCCCAGTCATAAGCGTCTACGACAGGGCAAACCGCGATTCCTTTTTTCTTACCTTCGGAAACGGCGTAAGTGAGCAGATTGGTCTTCGGGTCGCAGGCGGGATCAAGCGGAAAGGGCGTTCCGGGAATCCTTGCTTTGCCGTTCTCGAAGACCGAAAGCCACATTTGATTAAAGCCCATCTTCTCAATCCGCAGCAGCGAAGCGTCAACGTCCGCCGCCGTTCGCGGCCTGCAAATGACGGCGCGACAGGAGAATTTTTTCGCTGTGTCCGTCCATTTTTTCATGTTCTCAAACGGCTTCAAGTCGTCCGCCGAGGAGCGTTCCTTCTTCTTCTCGGACTCAAACATTCCGTTGAGGTCCGCCCCGAAATCGGTGGACACCACGCCGTCCACCCCGTTGATTAGCATCTGCACGGCGGTATTTTTGATGACGTGGATTTTTTTCGTGAAATCGGGCGTCCAATCGCCGCCAAACTCGCCGGGATTCGCTTTGACATACGCCTCATAACCCTCAATCGCGGACTGCTGAGCGGGCGTCAGTTCTTCGCGGGGGACAGCGATCTCCGCAAGGCCGTCATGGGCGTCGGGATCGGGCGGCGGCAGCTTCTCCTGCGCGGTGGTCATCGCCAGCGGGTCGCCGAACGAATTGAGTTTGTTATGTTCGGGACTGGCTTTGACCGCCTTTTCCGCATCCTTGATCGCCTGATGCCGCTCCGCCTCGCACTCCTCTTCAAAGTCCTGAATCATCTGACGGCGCGTTCCCGCGCCGACCAGATCGTCCGTCAGAACAAAGGCCGGTTCGACCCGCCGGTACGTCCCCGCCACGCAGAACGCCAACGCCCGCAGCAGTTCCGAAGCGGAGGCCGCGTCTTTGCGGCCAGCGGCGGCCCATGCCAGCGGCTTTTTTTCGTAGCCCGTGTCCGCGTAGAGTTCGATTTTCGTCCGCTCCGCAATCCGGGCGATCAACTCCCCGACCGTCTTGATGTTCCTTAGCGAAACGGCGGCCCTGAAAGCGGGCGCGTTGTAGTTCAGATCACTCGGCTTCGGGATATTCGGCGCGTCGCGGCGGATAATGACGCCGTTCACTTTGTCCAGGTTACGGTAAGTATTCCAGGAATTTAATCGGTAGACTTTCGGCCCCGACGTCAGGTTCTGCCCCTGATCCTGAATCTCTCGCGCCGGGTAGTCCCCTGTGGTCTCGCAGGACAACTGTACCTCCTGCGCCACGCGAAAGCGCACAGTGTTTGGCTTGTCCCGCAGAACGCCCAGACTCGTGTCATCCGCTCGTCCCGCAAGGGAGGCGCTGGCCTCGTTTTCCGGCAGCAGAACAAGGAAAATCTGCTTTTGCGTCGCAGTCGTAAGGTCGCTGTATCCGAGCCCCGCTTTGCTCGCCAGCGCCGTCCGCTGCCGGTCGTCCAGCGATCCCATGAGGAGGGTAAACGCCTCATCAGGCGGCATATCGGCAAAAGCGTTGGCCCTGCTAAAATCGGTCAGTAGTTCGGTGCAGGTCTGCGGCCCGACCGCCATGACATTGCCGAAATAGCGCGTGGTCTTTTCAAACGCGGCGGCAACGCGCTCCACCGTGTCCGCGCCCTGTTTGCGCAGTTCGTCCGCGTCTCTGTCTGATTCCCCGGAGTCAACCGCCAGTGTAATACCCGCTCCCGAACGCGCCTTTTTCAGCGCCTCCCCCAGCGTCAGCGAAACACGCTGCGCGGACTTCGGGGCGAGCGCGGGCTTATCCTGCGCCAGAGAAGCGCCGGAAAGCGGCGTCAAAACCGCTCCAAAAAATAGTCCCGCTGCGGCAGGGCGAAAAAATCGGGGCCATGCTATCAATCGCTTCTCCTTCTTGCTGCGCGGCGCATCAAACTCCAGACAATGTTCGCATCCCGTCCGCGAGGACGGTTGGCGGGACGCCCGTAGCGAGGCATTTGATATGCTTCGCCTCTGCCTGTGCCGAGCGCCATCACTCCTCAATCGCAATGCCGTCCCACGTTCGGAACTGTTTGTAAAAGTCCAGAATTTTCATCTGAATGTCCATCCAGTCGTATTTCGCCAGTTCTTTGGGAAGCGCGACGGGTGTCTGTTTCGAGAGCAGCAGAACGCCGGACGGCGGTTTCGGGGCCGCTCCCGGTTTTGCGTTGGCCTCCGGTTGGGAGGCCTGGTAAAGATTACCGTTTGGCAGGGACGTTTTGGGATCGTTCCATTCGTCGTACCAGTTCATAAAGCCCTGGCCGTCGTCCTGCCCGATGAAGAGCGCGGGCCTTGCGTCGCCTGTGCTGCTCCAAAGCGAGTCGAACAAAGACTGCCACGCCGTTTTCAGCGCCTCTGCCCGCATTTTGCCCCAGTTTTGCATCGGCTCGTAATCGTACCCTTCGAAGTCGCCCAGCGTGGTGTTAGCGCGGGCATAATTGCCCATATTATAGGGAGAGTGTAAATCCACCGGGTCTTTGTGATACTTGCGCAGATGAGCCAGCCGCAGGGTGGAATTATAGCCCATTTCGGCGCGGAATCGCATCGGACTCCAGCCGTCCTGTCCGGAGAAGCCTTCCGGTTTCGTGGCGCCGCACACGATTTTGCCCGCCCCCGCATGAAACGCAATCGCCCGGAGCAGTCCTGTCAGCGACGCCTGCACCCGCGAATCGGTGGGGTCTACGAACACGGCGGAGGAGGGCGCGGCGTTCTTTGGCAGCGGGTTAAATTCTTCCGCGCCATTAGGCGGCATCAGCGCATTAATCTGAAAGCGCCGAATCGCGCTTTGGGCTGAGTCCTCGCCGCGTAGCGTCAAGAGGCGCAGCTCCTTCGGCGTGTCCTTGCCCCAGGAGTAGACATCTACGACAGGGCTGACCGCGATTCCTTTTTTCTTGCCCGCGTCAATCGCGTAGGTCAGCAAATCGGTCTTCGGGTCGCAGCCCGGATCAAGCGGGAAGGGCGTTCCGGGAACCCGCGCTTTCCCGCCCGTAAAGACGACCAGCCACATTTGATTGAAGCCCATTTTTTCAATTCGCAGCAGCGAGGCGTCCACATCCGCCGTCGTCAGCGACTTGCAGATTACGGCGCGGCGCGGCAGGACTTTTGCCGCGTCCGTCCATTTCGTCATGTTCTCGAACATCTTGAAATCGTCCGGTGTTGGCTCGCGTTTTTTCTCCTCCGGCTCAAACAGCGGGTTGAGTTCCGCTCCGAAATCGGTCGCGACCGTTCCGTCTACGCCGTTAATCACCATCTGTACCGCAGTATTTTTGATTATATGAACTTTTTTGCTGAAGTCGGGACTCCAATTTTGATCAAATTGCTGTGGGTTCGCTTTGACATATTTTTGATATTCCTCGACGGCGGTCTGCTGTCCGGCAGTGAGTTCTTCCAGCGGCATTGCGGCCTCCGCCAGTCCCTGATGCCAGTTCACCTTCGGGGAGGGCGCTTTCTCCTGTTTCGCGTCCATCGCGAGCGGATCGCCAAACGAATTGAGTTTGAGTTTCTTTTGCGCGGGATTTTCTTTGATGGCCTTTTGCGCGTCCTTGACCGCCTGATGCCGCTCCGCTTCGCACGCCTCCTCGAAGTCCTGAATGATCTGACGGCGCGTCCCCACGCCCATCACGTCCTCCGTCAGCACGAACACAGTCCCGACTTTGCGGTATGAACCGGCAAGGCAGAACGCGACTGCCCGCAGCAGTTCCGAGGCCGACGCCGAGTCCCTGCCGTCTGTGACCCACGTCAGCGTTTTTTTTTCGTAGACCGCCCGCAAACAGTTCGACTTTCGTCCGCGCCGCCACGCGGGCGATCAACTCCCCGACCGTCTTCAGGTCTTTAATCGAAACAGCGGTCTGCAAAATCGGCGCATTATAGTTTAAGTCGCTGATTTTGGGAACGTTCGGAACGTCGCGGCGGATCGTCACGCCGTTCACCTTGTCCAGATTGGCGTAGTGTTCCCACGAGTTCAGATTGTAGACTTTCGGCCCCTGCGTCTGTGGCTGGTTCTGCATCTCCTGTGTGCCGTAGTTCTCATTTTTGGTCTCAAAGGACAATTTCACCTCCTGCCCCACGCGGAAACGCACCGAGCCGGGATTGTCGCGCAGAACGCCCACGTTTTTATTGTCGCCTGTGCCGCGCAGATAAACTGTCGCTTCCTTTTCCGGCAGCAGGACGAGAAAAATTTGCTTTTGCGTCGCGGTCGTCAGGTCGCTGTATCCTAATCCCGCTTTGCTCGCCAGCGCCGCCCGCTGCCGGTCATCTAAGGAACCCATGAGCAGGGTGAACGCTTCGGCGGGCGGCATATCGGCGAAGGCGTTGGCCCTGCTGAAATCCAGCAGCAGTTCGGGATAGGTGGCGGCGCCAATCGCCAGCACCGTATTGAACCGATGTGTGGCCTTGTCGAACGCGGCGGCGGCTCGGTCTACCGTGTCCGCGCCTTTGCGCTCCACGTCCTCCAGACTTTGAGACCTCTGACTTTCCTTGACGCCAACCGCAAGCGCGATCCCAAAACCGGGCCGCGCTTTGGTCAAAACATCGTGAAAGGAAACGTATACTTTTTCCGGCGCTTTTTTTGCGCCCCCGGCGGGCGGCGCGGCGGTCTCAACCGGCTTCAGGGCTTCCTGCGCCCGCGCCGAAAACGCGCCCAGCGGCAAAATCAGCGGAATCAACGCCGCGCCGCAAACCAGCCGGACACACGCGGCGCGAAACGAAAAATGCGGGGCAGTCATAAACATCTCCTTGAACCCTCCGGCGCACCGGGCATCGAAAAACAGGGCGAGCTTGGAATAAAAACGGGGCAACTGGAAAAATAACAAAAAAGTTGGCGGCGCGAAAAAAACGGCGCTATAATGATGTAACGAAACATCAGGCGGGAGTGATACTGCTGGAAAATGCCGCCGCCATATAAACCGCTTCACCGAAGAAAGAGGACTGTATGCCACGCTGTCACGCCCGGTTGAAATCCAGAATCCAAAATCCAAAATCCAAAATCCTATTGCTGTCTACACTACTGGCCTGCGCCGCGCAGGGTTTCGCCAATGCGCAGGTAAATGTCGTGATGCGGCATAATAATTCCGCCCGCACCGCGCAAAACCTCGCGGAGACCACGCTGACCACCGCAAACGTCAAGCCCGCCACCTTCGGTAAACTTTTTTCCCTGCCCACCGACGGCGACGTGTACGCCCAGCCGCTCTACCTCTCCAATCTCGCGATTCCGGGCAAGGGGACGCACAATGTCGTCTTTATCGCCACCGTTAATAATACCCTGTACGCCTACGACGCCGACGATTCTACCGGCGTACTGTACTGGAAAGTCAATCTCGGCCCGCAGGTTCCCGCCAACTTTATCGCCTCGCAGAACCTTCCCGGCGGCACGGGAATCGTCTCCACCCCCGCCATTGACCTGACGACAAAAACGATTTACGTCTGCAACAAGGACTATTTCAACGGCAATATCGCGTTCCACCTCCACGCGCTTGACGTGACGACTGGCGCGGAGAAACTCGGCGGGCCGGTCGCAATCGCCGCAACGGTCAACGGCACGGGCGACGGCAACGATGGCGCAGGGCATATTCCCTTCAACCCGCAGCAGCATAACAACCGAACGGCAATTACGCTGGCGAACGGCAATGTCTACGTCGTTTTTGCCTCGCACGAAGACCGGCAGCCGTATCACGGCTGGGTGATGAGCTACAACGCCGCGACTCTGGCGCAGAACGGCGTCCATATTACCACTCCGGGCGGCAGCGAGGGCGGAATCTGGATGTCCGGCGAAGGGCTGACCGTAGATTCGGCAGGCAAACTCTACTACGTCGGCGGAAACGGGACATTCGACGGCAAAACGAACCTCGGCATGGGAATCGTGAAACTCAACGGCGACACCTCCGTCGCGGATTGGTTCGCGCCCTCCAACACCGACTACCTCAACAGTATTGATTTCGACCTCGGAACGTCCGGGGCGATGCAGATGCCCGGAACAAACTACCTGATCGCGGGCAGTAAAAACGGCGTGATCTACGTTCTGAATCCCGCCAACATGGGCAAGTTTAATTCCAACGGCGACACGCAGATCGTTCAGGAATGGCAGGCCAGTCCGGGCCATATCCACAGCAGCATGACCCTGTGGAACAGCCCGACGAACGGGACGACGCTTTACGTTTTCGGCGAACGCGATTATCTGAAAGCGTACAAATTCAACAACACTACGGGCGTTTTTAACACCACACCCTTTATGCAAAGCGCCAATTCCGTTTTTCCGGGCTATACCAACGGGCCGGGAGTCGCGCTCTCCGCCAACGGGACGACTGCGGGCAGCGGCATTGTCTGGACGACCGAGCCGCTGCTCTACGATACCGTCGCCCGCCATGCGCCGGGACTCGTCCGCGCCTACGACGCAAGCGACCTGACCAAACAAATCTGGAACAGCGGCATGAACGCGGGCGACGACATCGGGGACTGGGCGAAATTCGTCCCGCCGGTGATCGCCAACGGCAAGGTCTACATCGGCTCGTTTAATAATCTCGTCCACGTCTACGGAGTTTTGCCCGCCGCCGCCCCGCCCGCCCCGGCCAATCCGCTGGCGCTGGCCTCCAACGCGCTCGTTTCGCTTTCGTGGGACATTACGCCCCGCACCGCGACCTATACCGTGCAGCGGGCGAACGCTGCGACGGGGCCGTTCACTGCGATTGCGACCGGGCTTGCGGCTCGCAGTTATAATGACAGCAACGTGACCAATGGAACGACCTACTACTACCGGATTTTAAGCGTGAACGCCTACGGTTCCGCGCCCTCCGTTGTCGTTGCCGCCACACCGACCGCGCCCGTCATCGGCAACGGCGACGGCCTGCTGGGGACGTTTTACACGGGTTCTAATGCCGACTGGTCTTCCGAAACTGGAACGCCGACCCTCGTCCGCATTGATCCTACCATTAATTATAATCTGAATAACGGCGGCGTCGGCTATAACGCCGCCCCGTTCCCCGCAAATGTTCCGACCATGAACTACACCGCCGTCTGGACGGGCCAATTTTTGCCGCCTTATACCGGCTCCTACCTTTTCCAGACCATCAGCGACGACGGGGCGCGTCTCTCCGTGAATGGCAGCGTCCTGTTCAACGATCAGGGTTCGCATGGCCCGCTTGCCAATACCAGCGCGGCGGTCAGCCTTGTCGCGGGGCAGAAAGTCCCGATCCAACTGGAATACTTTCAGGGCGGCGGCGGCGAAACGATCCAGTTGCTGTGCAGTCTCGTTGGCGGAACGATGAGCATTATCCCGCAGTCGCAGCTGTACTCCAATGTCACTACGCCGCCGACCGTCCCGACGCTGACCGCCTCGCCCGGAAACGCCACCGTCAGCCTGAACTGGACAGCGCCCGCCCTCGCGTTCCAGTACACGGTGCAGCGCGGCCTGACCGCCTCCGGCCCGTTCACCGTGATTGCGGCGGACGTCAGCGGGACGAATTACCGCGACACGGGCCTTGCGAACGGCAAAACGTACTATTATCAGGTGGCGGCGGTCAACAGCGCGGGCAGCAGCGCCTACTCCAATACCGCAAGCGCCACGCCTACGAATGTCGTTTCCCCGCTCGCCTACTGGCGCTTTGAGGACGGAACGGCGGCGGCGCATTTCGCCGTACCTCCCTTCGCCGAGGCCGATTCCGCCGGTAAGAACAACCGCCTGCAAACCCCGGCGGCGGGCGCGGCCCCCACCTTTGTCGCCGATTCGCCCGGCATCCCCGCCGGTCTGACCGCCAACAGCCTGAGCATGGACTTCACGGAAGCGCCCAACGGAAGCGCGACCCGAAGCCTGATTACCGCAGGAGGAACGGGCGACCTTAACACGCATACTTTTAATCAGTTCACGATTGAGGCGTCCGTGAAATTTACGGCGTTCGGCGGCTATCAGACGTTTGTCGGCAAGGACGGTCAGAATTTCGCGGGGGACGGCAACGGGGCCAACGCCGGACTCTACTTCCAGTCGCCTGATCCCGGCGCGACGGGCGGCAACTCCGTCATCTCGATTCGGACGCATCAGGCCGACGGGACGTTTATCATCATCAATGGAACGACGGCCCTGACCACCGGGACATGGTACAACGTCGCCGCGACAATGGACGGCGCGACCCTGAAACTCTACCTGCAATCCACTCCGGGCGGGGCGTACAATCTGGAGGGTTCCGCGCCGTTTGTCGGCCCGATGCTCTCGCAAAATACGACGTGGAGCGTGGGGCGTGGATTCTATGGCGGCGGCGCGACCGACCAACTGCGCGGGCGCGTGGATGAAGTCCGCATCAGCGATACCGCCCTTGATCCCTCGCAATTCCTGTTCGCCACGACTCCCACCTCCACCGTCAGCGGACGGATCGCGCTGGAAGGCGTGAGCGATATGACAGCGGTCAGCAGCGCCGCCCCGACCGGGATTTTCGCCGTGATCTTCCGGCAGCCGGGAACGCTCAATCCGCTTTTCAGCGGCAAGGTCAGCCTGACGCCCGTCGGGGCGGGCAGTCCCTTCGGCGCGTTCTCGATTCCGTTCGTTCCCGCCGGGACGTATGACATCGCCATCAAAGGAACGAAGAACCTGCGCGTCGCATTTCCCGGCGTCATCATCGGCGCGGGAACGGCGACTGTGCCGGACGCCAACCTGCCCGCCGCCGACGCCAACGGCGACAACAGTGTGGACTCGACGGACTTTACCGCGCTCATCGGGGCGTTCAACTCCGCCGCTAATGTCCCCGGCAGCGGTTACGACTCGACCGCCGACTTCAATTTCGACGGCGCAGTAGACTCTTCCGACTTCACCCTCCTCATCGGCGAGTTCAACAACACCGGCGCGAATTAGGAGGACAGGAAACAGGAAACAGAAGAAATGCCCCGCCTGCCAGTCGGCAGACGGGGCGTTTTTACTTTTTGCGGAGAGAGAAATAATCTTCCGCAGAAATAACGGCAAAACGAACAAAAAGCCTTGACAGGAGAACAGGCGATGCGTTATACTGCGCTATTCAACTGGAATTGCTCCGTTGTAGCGTAGAAACTGCGCGTATTCGCAGCTTTTTCCGCAACCCTCACCGAATCGCCATCCGTCGAGGAGTATCTAATGCAATGTAAGGCCCGCTTCGCTCCGTTCGGTCTGCTCGCGCTCGCTGCTCTGGCGCTCGCCCCGCGCCCCGCCTCCGCGCAAGGCCCCGGTCACTGGGTGTTGAGCGTTAAAAATGAAGGTTCCACGCATTACGAAGTTTCCGGAATATTTGGAACGTTCGTGTCCGATGATCCCTGGTCTCAGATGGATCATGGAGCCGCCACCCATGAACAGTTCTGGTCTGATACCATTTTTTCAGCCGTTTCGGCGGGGAAAACAACCCTCGTCGCCGAATGGCTTGATAGTCTGGGCAAGCCTGCGTCAAATCCGCCTGCGAAGGTGTTTGTGAGTATACGTCCCTGGTCATCATGGGGCATAAGCTACAACATCTATGCCCCGCCCATTACGGTCACTGCCCATTTTGCCAACGATGGTTTGGGTGACCCAGAGAAAGTGTACTCGTTTGATGGGTTTCCTGATTACGGTGATTCGCGACCGTCAGAGAACAATCCCAAGCCAACTATGCTTGACGGGTCTTCTGGCAGGGCGGAAAAAGTGCTTTCGCTGGATGCGGGCCTTCTATTTTCCTCTGCCTCTCCTGGTTCAGCAGGGGCAAGCTGTTGGACTTATGCCAACGTACTCAATTTTAACGCGGGGCTATCTTCCAGCATTGATCCGACCTACCATCGCGGAATGGGGGGCAGTGGCCCCATTCGCGTCCCGAATGAACCGGACGGCGGCAGAAATACCAACGCTGATTCGCACATTCCACCAGACGGACCTTTTAAGGCTTTTAGTTTGGGGAAATTGGACGTGACTTTCAACGGTAATACCAGCGGCGATTGGAGTCCCCACTCCACATACCACTGGTACAGCGAGGCCAAGAATTACGGTACGGGCAACCCCGGCGAGTTTGACCCGCTCGATCCGCTGACAAATACCTACACAAACAGCGACAGCAAGGGCGAACGGGTTGATCTGCACCTGACCGACAAACTGACCGGCTACGAGACCCACGTGGATTACCGGATTAAGTTCCACCAGAGATACGAAGATTGGGTCAAAACTAAGAGCGTGAAACACCCTTCCCGATTCATTCCGGGCGGTCTAAACCCCGATTGGGTCTATCTGTTTCGTGCCTATAATCCTTCCGGGGCGGCGATGGGACAGGACACAGGGCAAGAGGTCTCTCTGAAAGAAACCATTACCGGGGAGTTCAGCGCCAAACAAAGCGGGGGAGTCGAAGGCATATCCGCCTTCGAATATAACGAAAAAGTCACCGTCGGTACGGAGGTCTCCGCCAAAGTAACCGCGACGCAAAAGTTTACGATTCCGCCCTACACGGACGCGAACTACTACGTCGCAATGTCATCCGAAGACCGATACGGAACGACGAGCGTCTGGGGTGAGAACGGTTACCTGACGGACGATACCTGGCACGTCAAGTGGGTATCGCCCGTCCTTTCGATGGGGATTGATCCTCTGAATCTGGCCCAGCCTGTGATTCAACCGGGAACGACCATCCCGTTGGGGCCGAATGGCGGCGCGACGCAATCCGATAAAGCGCATGAGCCGCAAAAATAGAGAGGGATAGAAAATGACGAAACATAGCATTTTACTGCCCTGTCTGCTACTGGCTTTGCTGCCGATCCGTGAGAGAGCGTTGGCGCAACGGCAGAATATTCCTGCGCCGACGATGAGCCGACCGATTCTAAATAGTCAGGTGGACTTTACCTACATTGGATTTTATCTGCCCAAGCGTATGCTCGATGCAGACGATTTGCTGGGAAAAGGCAAGTTGAAACAAGCGGCCCCTTTGCTTAAAGCCGAAGCTTTGAAGCATGATGAGGATTTGGGAGCGTATGCGGAATGGATGCAGGCCGATCATACCGTCTGGGATGCGGAAGCCATCAAAATGCAGAACCGCTTGCAAGCGAATCCAAATGACAGGAACGCGATGTTCAAGTTAAGCGTCATTTTGCTCTACCAGTGGTACATAGACGAGAAAGAGGACGCGAATCTGGAACGCGCCCGCACCCTGATGCGGCGCGTGTGGGACGAGTCGCATTTGACGCTGGCGGGCCTGTTTCTGGCGGAGATGGGCAGCCGCCCGCTTTACAGAAGCGAACGCCGCTGGAGCATTAACGATGAGATCATGGCGCAGCTGCTAAGTCCGCCGGATTTGGCGGCATACCGCGAAGCAAAACGGAATGGCTGGCGCGCCCCGCCGCCCGCTATGCAAAATATGCCGGACGTGCGGATGCGCCAACTGCACGGAGTAGTGCTGAATCTACGCAGTTTAAACGACATACGTTTTGCGCGGGCAGTTTACCTTAATGGCAAACTCGTCGGTGAGAAATGGGACATTACGCCGCAGCAAGAGGCGGCCCTGCACCGCTACGCCGACGAATGGTATCTGTCCATACGCTCCCGCATCAAGAAAAAAATCGCGGCGGGGCAGTAATTAGCGACAAAAGCGGCGAAAAACGAAACGGTTGCGGAATTGAATTGCGCTTTTCTGTAAGCGCAGAGAAATGAGAAACGGGCGTGAGCATCAGCGATAATGCTTGCGCCCGTTTTTTGTGTTGCGCTCGTCTCGCGGAACTTCCCGCCGCGCCGTTCGTAATAGAGCAGAACGAGGCAGGCAGGAATCTTCGGGCGCAATGGCGAAAGCGTGTTCCAATGCGGTCGGCATGATCCGGCAGTCCCCGCGTGACCGGGAATCCGAAGCGGGCTGACCGCTCACGTCCCGCGCCGCGCCCCTGCGCCGCGCCTTTCAGGAACCGCAATTCTATGGCAATCACCAATTCCGTTGCGACTCAAAATCCCGCGCTCGCCGCGCCCCGCCCGCCGCTGACCTGGCAGCGCCATCTGGCCCGCGCCACCTCGCAGGCCGACGCCGGACGCTGGCGGCAGGCCGTCGTCAGTCTGGAACGCGCCATCGCCTCCGGGGGCGACGCCTACACCTGCACTCTGCGCATCGCGGAGGTCTACCGGACGGCGGAACTCTGGCCCGACGCGCTGGAGGCGGCGGAACGCGCCGCCCTGCTGGCCCCGCGCCGCGTGCTGGCCCACGAAGCGATTACCGCCATCGCCCTGCAAGCGGGGGACTACGAGCGGGCCATTGCCGCAAGCAACGCCATTATTAAAATCTCTCCGCGCCATATCGCGGCGTATAACGCCCTCGGCGCTGCGTATATTCAAATGGGCGAGACCGACGCCGCCATGCGCGTCACCAATACGCTGATCCGTCTCGACCCGCAGACTCCGGCGCACCGCTTTAAAAAGGCGCTGCTGTGCCAGCACAAAAACGAGGTGGCGCTCGCCGTGCATGAGTTCACCGAAGTCATCCGACTCGACCCGGAAGGGCCTCACGCCGAGGCCGCAATGGACGCGCTGGAAACGCTCGACCACCATCAGTTAGACCAAATCCTGACGCTGGCGATGGCGGACACCGTATTTCGCCTACACCTGCTCCGCAATGCGGCGGACGCGGCGGAGGAGCGCGGCTTCGCCCTGAGCGAAACCGGCAAAATGATACTTAACGAGATTTGCAGCCAGTCGCTGCCGGAATGGGACGAACCGTGCCGCCCGCAGTTTTACCATTAGAAGCGCGTCCCGCCCTGCGCCGCCTGCAAGAACTGCTCGAAACGGCGCGGCGCGGAGAGCGGACGCTGCTGATGGGCGTCTTGAACGTCACGCCCGATTCGTTTTCCGATGGCGGGCTTTACTTTGAGCCGGAGGCGGCGGTCGCCCGCGCCGCGCAGATGCTGGCGGACGGCGCGGACATTCTGGACATCGGCGGCGAATCCACCCGGCCCGCCACCTTCGCCACGCAGACGCCCCTGCCGCCCGACGAAGAACTGCGCCGCATCCGTCCCGTCATTGAAGCGATAGCCCGGAGTTTCCCCGACGCCCCGATCTCCGTAGACACTTATAAAGCCGAAGTCGCCGCCGCCGCGCTGACCGCCGGGGCCGTGATGATTAACGATATTTCCGCCCTACGCGCCGACGCGGGCATGGCGCAGACCGTCGCCGAGGCGGGCGTTCCCGTCTGCCTGATGCACCTGCTCGGCCTCCCGATGGCGATTCCCGCCGACCCGGTTTATGAGGATGTCGTCGGCGAAGTCGGGGCGCATCTGCGGGAGCGGGCGGAATTTGCCCGCGCCGCCGGGATTGCCGACCGAAATATCGTTCTCGATCCTGGAATCGGGTTCGGCAAAAATGTTGAGCAGAATTTAGAACTGCTGCGCCGCCTGCGCGAACTGACCGAAATCGGGTTTCCGCTGCTCGTGGGAACGTCCCGCAAGTCCACGATTGGCAAAGTCCTCGGCGGCCTTGCCGTCGGCGACCGCATCGAAGGAACCGCCGCAAGCGTGGCAATCAGCATCGCAAACGGGGCCGCAATCGTCCGCGTCCACGACGTAAAAGAGATGGCCCGCGTCGTCCGAATGAGCGACGCGATTGTAAGAGGGTGGGATAGGGAGAAGAGTTCTTAACACAGAGGACACAGGGAGGGACACAGAGAACGCAGAGAGGAATTTTAGACAGGATGGCAGGATGGGATTGTATCTTCCCTTTTCCCTGATTTCGTGTCCCTTCGTGAATAACGAATCTCTCCGTGTCCTCTGTGTTCCTCCTCTGTGCCTTCTTTGTCGAAAATTCTTCTTTCCTCTCCCTCACGGAGTATGCTATGGTTGGTGATACCGCCCGACTGGTGGAAATTTTTTCGTCTTTGCAGGGCGAGGGCGTGCTGGTGGGGCATCGGCAGATTTTTGTGCGGACTTACGGCTGCAATCTGCGGTGCCGGTATTGCGACAGCCCGGAAACGCTGAAAGAATCGGGTTCGCCGCTGCTCTGCCGGGTGGAAACCGTTCCTGGATCGTGGCAGTTCCGCCCGATTGCTAACCCCGTGACGAAAGAGACGCTGACCGAAATTGTCAGCGGGTATCTTGCGGAACCGCACCATTCCATCAGCATTACGGGCGGCGAACCGTTGCTCCACGCCCGCTTCCTGGGAAACTGGCTGCCGGAAGTCCGCGCGCTGGGCCTGAAAACATTCCTGGAAACGAACGGACTGCTGCCCGACAATCTGGCCCGCGTCGTTTCGCTGCTTGATTATATCTCGATGGACTTCAAGCCGCCGACCGCTACGGGCCTCGCCGGGGATGCGACCTGGCTCACTCACCGTCGCTTTTTGCAGGCGGCGCTGTCCGCTTCGGTCTACGGCAAACTCGTCGTCATGGCCTCTACAACGGACGCGGAACTCGATGCGGTCATTGCCGCAATATCCGACGTAGACCGGACGATTCCGCTGATTTTGCAGCCCGTGACCCCGTTCGGCGCGGAGACGCAGACCGTTTCGCCCTCCCGTCTGATTGCCCTTCACGCCCGCGCCGCCCGTTCCCTCGCCGAAGTCCGGGTCATTCCGCAGACGCATAAAATGATTCATCTACTGTAATTTCAAGTTTAACTTCAGGGAAATGCGTCGCGGGGCGCAGGGCTTAAAGCGGCGCGGGAGACGCTTCCGAAATCGGCGCAGACTTGCGGCGCGGCGTCAGGATTTTGTACCGCGACGGAATCAAGACCAGCGTCAGCGCCAGCGACACCAGCAGGCCGAAGATCAGCAGGCCGAAGATCAGCGATTACGCCAGCGGAGGCCATCGTATTCCGCCGTTGACCGCCTGCGGCAGAACGCCGAAAATGGAGAGCAGCACGGTCAACAGGAGAGGGCGCAGGCAGCGCGTTCCGGCGTCCAGCAAAGCGCGGTTTAATGAAACGCCCTCCCGCGGTTCGCGCAGGGCGTACTCGAACAGCACAATCGCATGGTTGGTCACCACGCCGTCCGGCGCTGTGATACCCAGAAACGCCACGAAGCCGAACGGCAAACGCATCACCCCAGCCCGAAGATCGCGCCTGTGAGACTAAACGGAATCGCCGCGAGAATCGTTAGCGCGGCGCGGAACGAATTGAACTCCCATACCACAATCAGCAGATTCGCTACCACCGTCAGGCCCAGAATCAGCAGCAATTCCGTGAACGATTTCCCGATCTCCTGTTCGCCGCCGTAAGCGATTTTCACGCCGGACGGCGGTTCCAGTTTTGCAATCTCCTTTTGCGCGTCGGCGAGGACTTGCGAGGGCAGGCGCGACCCGTCGGGGAAGGCGGCATCAACCACGCAGGCGTCCTTTCCGGTTTTGACGGAACCGCCGCGCATGACGGGTGGGCGTCGTATTTTCACTACGCTTGCCGCTATGCCCTTTGCAACGCGCATCCTCTGCGCGAACTCACCGCCCTGCACGAGCAGCACAAGCAGGATTGGGCCGCTGCCATGCGCTCGCATCGTGTCGCCATCAAAAACGCGGTCGAGCGGGCCAAAGAACAGGGCGAAACGAAACGCTCCCGCCTGCTGGTCTGCCGCTTCGAGGCCGGCTACCGGAAACTCCTCGCCTCCAGCGTTCGTAATAAAGGCCTCCTGCGGCGCGAGCGTTAATTGCGATTTTCCTGTAACAAACCGGCGTCTTTTGACTCTGAAACAGAGAGTCGAAAGCCCGATCTGGGTGTCCGTCGGCGCAGGCGGGAGCGATACGCAGCGATGTCAGGTAAAGTACAGTCTAAAATTTATACCGGAAGCGTTCTTGCATCCGCCGCGTTCCTCGCTTTGCTGGCGTGGGCGGGGGCATCCCGCGCCGCGCCGACCGAAAAGGCGCGGCTGGAAGCGCAGTTCGCCGCTGTGATTCGCCCGTTTGTTAAAACGAACTGCGCGGCCTGTCACGGCGGGGTAAGGCCGCAGGCGTCGCTTGACCTGACGGCGTTTACCAGCCTCGAATCGGTGGCGCAGGACTTTGCGCACTGGAACAGCGTCATGGAGCGGGTGGAAAGCAAACAAATGCCGCCCGCCAACTTTGGAAAGCATCCGACCGATGCGCAGCGGGCGGCGGTCACAGCGTGGATTCGCGCCGTGCGGGACTACGAGGCGCGGCGCAGCGCGGGCGATCCCGGCCCGGTGCTGGCGCGGCGTTTGAGCAACGCGGAATATGACTACACGATCCGCGACCTTACCGGACAAGACCTGCGCCCGACCCGCGAATTTCCCGTTGACCCCGCCAACTTAGAGGGCTTCGATAACTCCGGCGAGTCGCTGACGTTCTCCCCCGCCCTGATGAAAAAGTACGCGCAGGCGGCGCGGGACATCGCCGACCATCTTGCGCTGAACTCCAACGGCATCGAATTTGCCGCGCATCCCGTCCTTGCCGAGACCGACCGCGACAAGTACGGCATTTTCCGCATCGTGAATTTCTACAAGCGGCAGCCGACCGACCTTGCCGACTATTTCGAGGCCGCGTGGCGCTACCGCAACCGGGCTACGCTGGGAACCCCCGACGCCACCCTGCAAACGCTTGCCGCAAGCGCGAAAATCAGCCCGCGCTATCTGACGACGGTCTGGAACCTGCTTGACACTGCTGGCGAAAAAGACGGGCCAATCGCCGAACTGCAAGCGAAATGGAATGCCCTGCCTAGGCCCGACGCCAAAAATCCCAACGCCGCCCGCGCCGCCTGCGAGTCCCTGCGCGACGGAACGCTGGCCCTGCGGAAAAAACTGGCGTGGCATTTCGATAACCTGCGCGTCCCGTCAGGATTTTCCACCGGCGGTCAGTGCTTCGTGCTGTGGAAAGACCGGCAGTACGCTTCACATCGTCAGATGCTGGCCCCGGGAAATCTGCAAATAGGCGGTGTTCCGCAAACGCGCACTGTCCGCGTCCGACGGGGGAACGGACAGCCGCCGACCGAAAAGACCGTGACAGACGCCGTTGACCCCGACCTGTTCGCCCCGCTTGATGACGCCGCCCGCGCCGTTCGTATGGCATCGCTGGAACGGTTCTGCCGGGTGTTTCCCGACGCCTTTTATATCGCGGAGCGCGGCAGAATGTTCGTGGACGATCCCGGCGACAAAGGACGACTTTTGAGCGCGGGACTGCACAACTCAATGGGCTATTTCCGCGACGACGCGCCCCTTATGGATTTGATTTTAGACGAGGCCGGACAGCGGGAATTAGACCGTCTCTAGCTCGATTTTGATATGGTGGCCTTTATCCCGGAGCGGATGCACCTGGAATTTTTCGTCTATGAGCGGGCGGAATCGGGAACGATCAACGACCCGGAATTTAATTTTGCGCGGCCCGAAGACAAAGACGCGGTTTCGGACGCCAAAATCAAACGGCTGGCGGACGCCTACCTCGCCAAAGCGCGAAAAAACGGCGGGCAGCCCCCGGCGCTTGACGCCATTGAGGAGCATTTCAAGTGGGTCTCTACCCGCATCCGGGCGACGGAGCGGGCGCGAATCGCCGCTGAACCCGCGCACCTCGCCGCCCTGCTGGACTTCGCCCGCCGCGCCTACCGCCGTCCGCTGTCTTCCCCGGAACGCGCCGACCTGCTGGCCTTCTACCATACCCTGCGGCAAAAAGAGGGGTTAAGCCACGAGGACGCGATTCGCGACGCGGTGGTCAGCGTGCTGATGTCGCCGGATTTTCTGTTTCGAATGGACTTAGAATCGGCGGACGTTCGCGGCCCCGTCACGTTGGCAAGCAATCCCGCCCCGCGTAAACGCATCGCCCCGCCTCCTGTAACGGGCGGCGTGGAGCCGCTTTCCGATTACGCGCTGGCAAGCCGATTGAGTTATTTTCTGTGGGCCAGTATGCCGGACAGGGAACTGCTGGCCCATGCCGCCGCCGGGGATTTGCATCACTCGGAAGTCCTTGCGGCGCAGTCACGCCGGATGCTGCGCGACCCCCGCGTCCGCGCTCTTGCGTTGGAGTTTGGCGGCAACTGGCTGGACTTCCGCCGCTTCGAGGAGCATAATGCCGTAGACCGGGAACGGTTCCCCGCCTTCAACGACACGCTACGACAGTCCATGTTCGAGGAGCCATTGCGTTATCTGATGGACACGTTTCAAAACGACCGTTCAACGCTGGACTTGCTTTACGGCAAGCATACGTTCGTCAATGAAAATCTGGCGAAGTATTACGGAATGACGGAAACGCATCCCGCCGAAAACGAATGGAAGCGGGTGGACAACGCCGACCGCTACGGGCGCGGCGGACTGCTGCCGATGGCGGTCTTCCTGACAAAAAATTCGCCGGGACTGCGGACGAGTCCGGTCAAGCGCGGCTACTGGGTGGTGAAGCGCGTATTGGGCGAAACGATCCCGCCGCCGCCCGTCAACGTCCCCGCGCTGCCAAACGACGAGAGTAAAATGGGAGAATTGACGCTGCGGCAGGCATTGGCGCAGCACCGGGCAAACCCGGCCTGCGCGGGCTGCCACGCCCGCTTCGATTCCTACGGGCTGGTTTTCGAGGGGTACGGCCCTGTCGGAGAGCGGCGCGAAAAAGATTTAGGCGGCAGGCTGGTGGATGCAAAAGCCCCGTTTCCCGGCGGCGTCGAACGTTCCGGCGTAGCGGGATTGCAGGAATTTATTCGGGCAAAGCGGCAGAACGATTTTCTCACCACGCTTGACCGCAAATTGCTGTGTTACGCGCTGGGGCGCAGCCTCCAGCCCTCCGACGACGCCCTTTTGCAACAGATGCAGCGCAATTCCGCCGCGCAGAATTACCGCTTCGGGGCTTTGGTCGAAACGATTGTCGCAAGCCGCCCGTTCCGCTATCACCGCGCCGCCGCGCATCTCACGAGGAATTAAACGCCATGTCCGATACTATGACTAATGAAATCGTAAACGAAAGCAATCAAAATAAAACGCAGGAGACGAATGCGCCCGTGTCGCGGCGCGTTTTTCTGCGCGGAGCGGGCGTCGTAATGGCGCTGCCCTGGCTGGAATCGCTGCCGGTCTGGGGGGAAGCGGAGACCGCCCTGAAGACGCCCGCCGCGCCGCCCAAGCGATTTGTCGTGCAATTTATGGGCACGGGCATTAATCCCGATCACTGGTGGGCAAAGGGCGAAGGCGCAGCGATGGAACTGAGCAAAAGCCTGCAACCGCTTGCGCCCTACGCCGCGAAACTAAACGTGATTAACGGGCTTTTCAATCAGCCCTCTACCGGCGTGGGGATTCATCCAGGCATGACGGGCAATATCCTTTCGGGTATGCCGCTTACCAGAGGGGCAGTGCTGCACGGCGGGATCAGCGTGGATCAAGTCCTCGCGGCGCATCTGGGACAGAACACCGTCCAGCCAAGTTTGGTTCTGGCCTGCGAACAGCCGCTGACGGGCTACCACGAATCGAACTTTTCAATGGCGTATAGCTCGCATATCTCGTGGCAGAACGCGGACTCGCCCGTCCCCTGCGAAGTCTATCCCTCGCTGGCCTTCGACAGTCTGTTTGAGAACAGCGGCAGCCGCCGCATGGAGAGCATTTTAGATCGGGTCAGCGCGGAAGCGAGCGGCCTGCGCCGCCGCGTCAGCCAGAGCGACCGCGCCAAACTCGATGAATACTTGAGCAGCGTCCGGGAAGTGGAGCAGCGGGCGCAGAAAATGCGCGGCGACCTCGGAAAAGCGGCGGGCGTTGCGAAGGACAAAGGCAAACCGCTGGGCATGATGAAGCGACCGGACAACGGCCTGCCGGAAGATATTCGCGACCACATGAGGCTGATGTGCGACATTGTGGCGCTGGCAATCCAGACCGATAAGACCCGAATCGCCACGATGCTGATGTGCCGCGACCTTTCCGGCCTGTTCTACCCGTTCCTCAATGTCCGCGACTCCCATCATCCGGCGTCGCACCATGACACGTCCGACGATTACGAGCGCATCACCCGCCACTATGTCACGCAGCTGGCATACCTTGCCGGACGGCTTCAGGCCATGCCGGAGGGCGCGGGGACGGTCTTAGACAATACCTGCCTGCTGTGGCTCTCCAATATGTTCTCCGGCTCCAATCACGACAACTCTACCCTGCCGATCCTTACCGTCGGCAGTCTGGGCGGGACGCTTGCGACCGGACGTATTTTAAATTACCGGGATAAAGGCGACGCGAATCGCAAATTGTGCAGCCTTTACCTTTCGCTCATGGACAAAATGGGTGTATCGCTCAAACGCTTTGGCGACGCGGAAGCCCGCCTCGCCGAAATCTGAGAACAGACGATAGAAGCCAGAAGTCAGAAGCCAGAGGATACGGCGTATCTTCTGGCTCCTTTTTGAACTCGGATTACACAGATTGGACGGATGAGACGGAATTTTCAATGCCTGCCTGCAATCGCGTCATATCGTAGTAAATGTGACGTGGTGGGAAATCCGTGTAATCCGTCCAATCTGTGTAATCCGAGTTCAGATTGTAATTTTTGTGCCGTCGAATTTCGTCAGGGATAGAGAACTGGATTCGTTGTAAGTTGTTTTTTCCTCTTGCAGCAGGCGGATTGCCAGCGCCTCGCCGAGCAGCAGCGCGTTGTAATAGTCGGTGCGCCAGTGGACGCCCGCCATGTCGCGGCCCACGCCCACATTTGAGGCGACTTTGTTGAGTTCGCCGCCCAGTGTCAGCGTCGGGCCGGTGTATGGCAGGAGTTCCGTGCCGTCCGCGCTGGCGTAGACCGGGTTTTTAATCGGCGTCGTTTCGTCGAACCACGCTTTGAGGATCGTGACGCAGGCCCCCGCAACGGTAGCGTGACCGGAGCCATACGCGGGGTGCGTCGGGCTGCCCTCCGAAAAGGCCATCGGGAGCAGGTTGCTGCCGTCGGGCGTCGTCCCGAATTTTTTATTATTGGCGGCGTTCGCTTTCCAGACCGCCCCGCCCGCTATCGCGTCGGAGTTAAGAACGTCCGGGTGGAGCGGGACATCGCGCAGCGTCTTCGTCGTTTTGAGATGCACCAGTCCGCCGTAGGCCTCCGGGCGCAGCCGCCGATGCACGGCCCACTTCTGATACCAGACGGCTTTCAGCGCCAGCGTGGCAACGCTGGTGACGAGACTGAGAATGTGGGGAGCGCCGAACGTACCGAAGCCTGTCTGCGTTTTGGACTTGAGGTAGGGGTTGCCGGGATCGAGCGGGTAGCCGCCCCCCAGCACAATCAAACAGGCGTTGAGATACGCCTCGTACAGCGCATCCACATGGACCCACTGACAGAGATCGCGAATCGTACAAATATAGCGGGGCTGGCCCAGCAGATCGGTCTTGCCGGTAAATGTCCCGTTCTGCACGGCGAGCCAGTTATCGAACGTCGTCATGTACTGTTTGCCGGGAACGGCGCAACTGACAATTTGCGGAATATGCAACGCGCCGTAGGGCATATCCTGCCAAAGGAATTGCGAGATCAGCGGGCCGTTCAGGTCGCCGTCCAGATTGCCGCGAAACACGGTAGCGGACGTGACTTTGCCGCTGTCTTTCGGAGAGCGCAGCACGGAAAGTTTATTCAGGTCGGCGCAGGCGGCGGCAATCGTCGGGTCGGTATCGAAGTCGTTGTAGGAAACGTCGCGGGCCAGCGCCATCCAGTACAGTTCAACCATCTCCCCGGCGGTCTCGGCGCTGGCGAGGGCAGGAGCGGGCGGCATATACATCGCATGGGAATCGGGGCCTTCCAGCGAAAAGCCCAGCGCCGCCTGCGGGTCGGTCAGCGGGCGCGGCCCGCCGAGCGTGATTTTTTCGAAGTCGGCGGGCTTGCCGGTGGAGAGGGCGCGAAGCAGCGATTTGTACGAGTCTGGCAAGACCTGCCCGTTGGCGTCGTGTTGCAGGCCTTTAGAGTAGCTGCCCCATTTCAGCGGGTAGCGGTCTTCATCGCCGTTATCGCGGTGGAGCGGAGCGCCAATTCGGAAATTCTCCGCCGCCGCATTCTCGCGCAGAAAATAAGACCGGGCGGCGCGTTCAATCGGGCCAAGCGGCCCGATGTCCGCTTTTGCCGCCGCGCTCGCCACACTTGCGCCAACGACTCCCGCAACCGTCAACGCGGAGCGCCCCAGAAACCCGCGCCGGTCAAGTCCGGCGGCGCTTGCGGGGGCGTCGGCGCTGTTTTCCAGAGGGGTAGGGGTAATTTTTGCTGTGCCATACATAAAATGGACCACTCCTTTTTAATTTCAACAATCCGAACCAGCGCCGGATTTATAACCGTTACTCCTACCTATTGCATAATTTGTGCCAAAGTGAGCGTTTCGGACCGAAAACGCCAAAATCAGGCAAAACAGTACGCAGAAGTATATTTTAAGTTCCCGCATTGAGAAAAAAGGAGGGCAGCGTATCAGGGCGCGAACAGCACGCTGACGGGAGCGGGAATCTGCGCCGCTACGCCGGTGGGGACGAGCAGGCCGTCTTGCGGATTGACGCGGAAGACCACGACATTATTTGTGTCCTGATTGGCGGCAAGCAGAAACTTTCCGCCCGGAGCGATAGCGAAACTGCGTGGCGTCTTGCCTAGGGTGGACTGATGCCCGACGGCGGTCAGCAGGCCGGTAGCCGCGTTGACGGCGAAAATCGCGAGGCTGTCATGGCCCCGATTCGAGGCGTAGAGGAATTTGCCGTTGGGGGAAAGCGCGATCTCGGCGGTTGTGCTATGCCCCGGAAAATCGGCGGGCAGGGTGGGAACGCTCTGGATCGTTTTCATCTCGCCCGTTTTTTCGTTCCATGCAAACGCTGTGACGGTGTTCAGCATTTCGCTTATCACATAGACAAAACGGCGGTCTGCCGACTGCGTGAGGTGGCGCGGCCCGCTTCCGGGCGGCAGATCGGCGGCGGCAATCTCGTTGGGTTTCAGCGTCCCATTTTTCGCGTCGTAGTGGGAAACATAAACCTTATCTGTCCCTAAATCGCAGGCGAGGACGAATTTGCCGGAGGCATCGGTATAGATCGAATGGGCGTGCGGGCCTTCCTGCCGCGATTTGTCCGCGCTCGATCCGCTGTGCTGCGCGACGGCGCTGTACGGCGCGAGTTTGCCATCGGCCTGAATTGGCAGGACAGCGACGCTCCCGCTGCTGTAATTAGCGACCAGCGCGTTTTTGCCCCCGGCGTCCACGCGGATATGGCACGGGTCTGTCCCCTGCGATGCCTGTGTATTGAGTTCTGCTAATGCCCCCGTCTTCGGGTCAATGGCGAACGCGGTGACGGAACCGGTCATTTTGCCGCCGTAATTCTGAATCTCGTTGACCGCGTAGAGATGTCTCCGATTGGGCGCAAGGGCGAGAAAGGACGGGTTCGGAGTCATGGCGGTCAGGCCAGTATCGGTCAGCGCTCCGGTCGTGAGGTCGAGGTCGTAGAGGTAGACGCCTTTGCTGGCCCCAGCGGTGTTGGTGTAAGTCCCGAAATAGACGCGCAACGTTTTTCCTTTCGGTCGGGCGGCGGTCGCAATGCCGCCGGCAAGCGCGAACGCGCCGGTAAAAGCAGAGTAGATAAGATTACGCCGCGTGAGGGTAGGGGACATCAAGACTCCTTTGTAGGATTGGCGCGAAGCAGTTGCTGCGCGTCGGTTTCATTGGCGGAAAAGGCTGCGGGGCGCAGGAGTTGGGACGCGGCCTGTCGGTCTTCCGCCCGCATCTGCAAATAGGGCAAGCACTCGTTTGCCGCTTCCATAATCTGCCAGTCCCGGCTGACATCGCCGCGCCCCGCAGCGATTTTCTGCACCTGCGGAACGGCGGAATCGTCTCCTACCTGTTCCAGCGCCTTTAAGATTGCCAGCGTCAATTCCGTATCATTGAAACTCAAAGCGCGGGCTAAAGCCTGTTTTTGCGCCGCGTTCAGCGCCGCGCTGTCCGACGCCCGCAACTGCGGAAGCAGCCGCAAGAGCATATTTCGCATTTCTGTTCGATAGCCGTCATTACCGAGACCGACCGATTTCAGCAAGTCGGCAATCACGGTGTTTTTCGTTCTTAACATTCCCGCTAACGTCCCAACCAAACGAACATCCCTCGTTTTGGCGAGATTTTGGACTCGTTTTGCCAGTTGCCCTTGTATGCTTCCAGCCTTGTAAAAGCATACAAGGACTGCCACCATCAAATAACCAAAGTAGACCCCATAGTTATTTGTTTCGTATTGATAACTGCGTACAGGAGAGAGATGATCGAGCGTAATGTCAGGCAGACGCTCCCATTTAGGCGGAAAATTCCACATCGTAGCGACATATTGAATATACTCGCTTGCACGGTACATCGCAGAAACGACAGAACTCACACAGCCAAGAAGAAAACCACTCCCCATCAAACGGTATAAAAAACGCTTGTTGAGTAGCGTCTCAATTTCACTGAGCAGAAGGGAGACGTATTCCGGTTTTAGCGCGGACTGCGTTGTCGTAGTTTGCGTGACGACCGTTTGAAACGCGGCGGTTTGCGTGTCTGCCGCGTTTGTTGCAGCGGGCAAAGGGACAGTGTAGGAGTTCTGATTCGGTTCGTCGTTTTGCTGGTGGAGTTGGTTCATGGCGGTACTGCCTTTCGCTATTTGCCTTCGGACTGCGCGAGGGCGGTCAGGAAAACGACGGGCGACGTGTAGTAGATTGCGTTCTCGTTCAGCGTCCATTCATATTCGGAGTCGCGGTAGCATTTTCCTGCGTAGCGCGAGGTAAATTTACCGTCGTATTTGTTCGGCCCGCCGGGAACGTAGCCCGCCGGAATCGCGTCAATGCCGTCGCTGGTGTAGATGCACGAATAGATATGCTTGACCGAGTTTGCGCCGTGACCGGAAACGTAGCTGAATGCCAGCGGATTCACGCCGAGCAGGTAGTTCAGGCAGTCGCGGCCCGCTTCGATTTGCGCGGCGGTTTTTTCGCCCAGCGCGGCGCTGCCGAGCGTCAGCAGGATTTCGGTGTCCGCCATCACCGAATTGCTGCCCCAGAAATAGTTCGATTCCAGCAGATAGTTGCGCCACGCGCCCTCCGCCATGCGCCGCCCCATCACGCCCCGCCAATGCCCGAAATTTTGCGCAAACCACTGCCGCGCCTTCGCGTCTGGCCTCGCGGTCTTCAGGTAGGCGATCCAACCGAGAACGCCCATGTCGTCGCCGTAACCGATGCCGTAATCGTTCGTCCAGACTTTGGTGAGCGGGGCGTAATGCGCGAGGAAATACGCTTCAATTTTCGGGTCATTCGTGGCGCGGAACAGCTGCCCCGCCGCCCACAGCCGGTAAGGCCGGTCGTCGTCAATCGCGCCCGTCATCCCCGTTGCGACGATGTTGTCCCGGTTCGCTTCCAGATACGCCCAGCCCTGTTTCGCCCGCGTCAGCAGGAGATCGGCAAATTTCGGGTCAAACTTGCGGTACAAAAAGGCGGCGTGAGAGAGGACGGCGACCGCCGCCGCCGTCGCGCCGGTCGGGCGGACATTGCCCTGCGTCCCGACGCGATCATAGACAAAGCGCGGCTGCGGGTCTTTGTCGGGCGTCAGCCCCGCGTTGTTAGGCCAGACTTTTTGATAGAATCCGCCCGACTGCGCGTCCTGCATCGTAAGCATCCAGGTCAGTTCCCAGCGGACTTCATCGAGAATATCGGGGACGCCGTTGCCGCTTTCCGGGATGCCCGATTGCCTGTCCGGGAACTGATTCGGGAACGCTTCATACGCCCACAGCAGATCGCTGACCGGCTTGCCCGCCATGCTAACGTACTTGCCGTAGTCACCCGCGTCGTACCAGCCGCCGTGAACATCGCGCTTCGGCCCCGTCGGATTCGAGAGGAAGGGCAGAGCGCGGTCTTGCGGATGGCCCTCGCCCCGCGCAAAAATTCCGGCGTATTTCTTATCGAGCGGCATCCCCGAACGCTGAAAATAGTAGTAGCGCAGGCAATCGCTCAGGACGGACTTATACACGTCCGCGCCGATCCGAAACGCGGCGGACTTCCCGATTCCCGGCACGTCCAGCACGTAGCGTCCGGGCTTTGTCACGGCGCTGAAGTCGGCGCGGTAGACCGCATCGCCGGAAACGTCGTCCTTCGCGGTGACAAACGTCAGCCTGCCGGAGCAGACCGTCATGCCGTCAGGCGTCCGCAGCGCAAAGGCGGTATCGGTGTGCGGCTTGAAGGTGTCGGCAGGCCCGGAAACGAGGGCGATTTTCTGCGCGTTCGGCAAATACCCGGCCTGATTGACCTTGACGGCGGCGTAAGTCGGCTCGGCGTCCGGCGAAGTGAAGCGGACGTTATTGATCCAGAATTTTTCGCTCGCCAGTCCCGATTTGACCAGCGTCAGCCGCTGCGTTTCACTGACCGGGAACGCCGCCGCATCGGGAAACAAGGCCTTCAGCGGAATCTTGACCGCCTGCCACTCCTGCGACGTTGTGACGAACGACGCAGAGGGAACTACGGCGGTTTCGGGAAACAGAGTCGCTTTCCTGCCGCTAAACGAAATCCCGAACGTTTCGCCGCCCTTCTCGCCGCGCAGGTTGAACTCCAGAAACCCGTTCACCCGGTATGGCGCAAGGTCAAACGTCCGCCAGTCCATGAACGCGAACAAGACCTGCCACGATCCCGATTCGCTGCCGTCTGTCTCGATTTTCAGCGAGGGCAGGCCGTTGTATTTCTGCGCGTCGTCCATCGGCAGGGTGTTGTCGGGCTCATGCGCGACCGTTGCGCCGCCCGTTGGCTGAACGGCCTCCGAACTCTTCTTTTCCACAAACACCGGCACGTCCTGTAACGTCGCGCCGTTCTGCGCGTGGCAGGCCGAGACCGCCACCAAAAGCAAACCCAGACCGAAACCCGTCTTCTTTGACATTCGCATTATTCTCCGTATTGCATTTCAATATAAATTTGCTCCGGCGTAGCGAGGCGTTGAAAACGCCTCGCTATATGGCGTTCCGCCAAGCGTCCTGCCGGACGCAAATGCGGACGAATCTACGTCGGCCTACGCAAAAAAAACTGCTACTAACATCCAACATCGCTCATATCTTCTTCTCAATTTGTACAAGATTTGTGTGAAAAGTGGAACCACCGCCGATGTCGCTCAATCGGTCGGAGGTCAGCGCGTTGACGTTGCGGTTGTCCGGGCTGTCCCGATGCCACCACAGCGAGGGAGACCACGCCACGCCCGCCTTCACGTTTTCGCTGATGACCGCTTTTAATCGCACTGTGCCGCGCCGGTTCCAGACCGCTACGTCGTCGCCGTCCGCGATGTTACGCGCCGCCGCGTCCGCCGCATTGATCCAGATGCGCGGCTCTTTCTCTCCGCGCATCAGCGATTCCACATTGCTAAAAGTCGAATTAAGAAAATGGTGCGCGGCGGGCGACAACAGATTTATCGAAAACTCCGCCACAAGATTCGCGTCCCCGTCCCGGCTTTCCTCCGCTGGCTCGTAATTCGGCAGCGGATCAAGCCCGTCTGCCCGCGCCGCCTCCGAGTAAAGTTCCGCTTTGCCCGAAGCGGTGAGGTAGGGTGTCGGGGTGCGGGTGTCGGGTGTCGCAGGATTTCGGGTTGCGTTCTGTCCGACACTCAATATCCGAACCCCGACGCCCTTTAATTTCGCGAAGCCCTGCGCCTGCAAAGTCTCATACGAGATGCCTTCAAGATGAGGATGATCGCTTTCGAGGGCGGCGCGGAGGATGTCTTCGGCGCTCTGATCAAAGGCGGAATCGGTGTAGCCCAGCGCTTTTGCCAGCGCGTTGAGGACTTCGATATTCGGGCGAGATTCGCCCAGCGGGGCGATGGCGGGCTGACAGAGATTGAGGTACAGATGCCCGTAGGCCCGCATCAAGTCCAGATGCTCCATTTGCGTGGTGGCGGGCAGGAGAATGTCGGCGTAGCGGGCGGTGTCGCTCATCATCTGCTCATGGACGACACAGAACAGGTCTTCGCGGCGCAGCCCTTCCAGCACGAGATTAGAGTTCGGCGCGACGGCGGCGGGGTTGGAATTATAAACGTAGAGGGATTGGATGGGCGGGTTCTGGGTGTCGCGCAGGGCGATTCCAATCTCATTCATGTTGATAGCGCGGGGCGATTCACGCCCGTAGTCGCGGCAGGAGGGTTCGCTTGGTTGCGGCTGTAAATCGGGCCGCTTGATGTTCCGATTATTCAGCGGGAAATGCGCCGAGGTGGACAGCAGCAGGCCGCTTCCCGGTCTGGCATCATTCCACGCGCCGATCACAGCGGGCAGGCAGGCGATGGCGCGGATCATGCCGCCGCCGTTCGCCGTCCTGCTTAGCCCGTAGCCAAGCCGGATTGCGGAGGGCGTTTCAGTGGCGTAGCGTCGGGCAAACGTGACGATTTCTTCCTGCGTCAGGCCCGTGATTTGCGCCACGCGGGCGGGCGGGTATTCCGCGCAGCGGTCTCGCAGTTCCCGCCAGCCGATAGAATGGGTTTCCAGCCACGCTTCATCGTGCAGATTTTCGGTAAAAATTACGTTCATCACGCCCAGCGCCAGCGCCGCGTCGGTTCCGGGATGGATTTGCAGGAAGACATCGGCGGCGTTTGCGGTGCGCGTTTTATACGGGTCAATTACCACGAACGTTGCGCCTTTTGCCTGCGCCTGCCGAACGTAAGGCATCAGGTGGACGTTCGTTGAGGAGAGGTTCGTTCCCCACGCCACGATGAATTTGCTTTCGGCGAACTCCTCCGGGTCAATCCCGCCCGACCAGCCGTAGACGTAACTGTATCCCGCTTCCGCCGCCGCCGAGCAGATATTCCGCAGCAAACGGCTTGCGCCCATGCGGTTCCACAACCGCCCGTCGCAGGCTGACATATTCACCACGCCCATTGTCCCGGCGTAGGAATAGGGCAGGATCGCTTCCGGGCCGCTTTCGTTTATGATTTGCTTCCACTTATCCGCAATCGTGTCAATCGCCTCGTCCCAGCCGATGCGCTTAAACTTGCCTTCGCCCTTCGCCCCGACGCGCTTCATGGGGTGCAGCAGGCGATCCGGCGAGTAGACGCGCTCCTCGTAATGCGCGACTTTGCGGCAGAGATTGCCCGCCGTATAGGGGTTGTCGGGATTGCCCGCCACGCGCAGCAAAACGCCGTCCCGAACGACCGCCAGCATCGAGCAGGTGTCCGGGCAATCGTGCGGGCAGGCGGTCTTCACTAGCGTTTCTATTGTTTCAACGGTTTCAAGCGGAATGGGCGGCATGACGGCGTTTCCTTCCGAACGTTCGCATTTTTTGGGCGTATCGAATAGGGGAAAAGGTTTTTCAGGTAAAATCCATTCCATTATACCCTCGCTGGCAGTCCGGGCGAAGCGATACACGAGGAAACAGGGATGTTACTGACCGTTTCAGAGCGATTGAGTTTAGGGCGGCGTCAGCAATTTGTCGGGCGGGAGGCGCAGCGCCTGCTGTTTGCCGAAGCGATTGCGGCCCCCGTTCTCCCTTTTATTCTGCTGCACGTTTACGGGGCAGGGGGAGTCGGCAAAACGGCGCTGCTCGGTGAACTCGCCGCGCAATGCCGGGAGGCGGGGATTTCGACCGCGCATCTGGACGCCCGCGATTTCCGCCCGACACCCGACGCATTTCTCAATGCGCTGCGCCTCGCCCTGAATCTGCCCGAAACGGCAGACCCGGCGGCGCATCTTGCCGCGCAGTCGGGACGGCGCGTTATATTTTTAGACACTTACGAGGAGATTCAGGCGCTGGACGGCTGGCTGCGCGACGCCTTCTGCCCGTTGCTTCCCGCCGACTGCCTTCTCGTTGTTGCGGGGCGCTATCCGCCGACGACCGGCTGGACTTCCGATCTGGGCTGGCAGACTTTGCTTCGCGCCCTGCCGCTCCGCAACTTGAGCGCGGAGGAGGGGCGGCTTTATCTTGACCGCCGCGCCGTCCCCGCCGCATCGCATCAGTCCGTTTTAGATTTCACGCGGGGGCATCCGCTCGCCCTCTCCCTCGTCGCCGATTCCTGTCAGCAGCGCAGCGACTTCGCCTTTGCGCCCGACGCCCACCCGGACATTATTCAGACGCTTTTGCGCCGGTTTTTGCAGTCCTCAATTTTGGATGACCAACGCGCTGCGCTGGAAATCGCCGCCCTCATGCGCGTCACGACCGAACCGCTGCTTGCCGAGATGCTCCCGAAGGCGGCGGACGCCCGCGCCCTGTTCGACTGGCTGCGGACGCTGGCCTTTGTCGAGACGGGGCGCTTTGGCCTGTTCCCGCACGACCTCGCCCGTGACGTTTTAAGCGCCGATCTGCGCTGGCGCAACCCCGAACGCTTTGCCGAATGGAACCGCAAGGCCCGCCGCTACTACGATCAACGCCTGCGGCAGGCCGGAGGACTGGAACAGCAGAACATCCTCGCCGGTTACCTTTATCTGTTCCATGACGACCCGATTGTTAAACCTTTTTTCGATTGGAATGACATCGGCGGCTGCTACACCGACGCCCCGCGCCCATCCGATCTCCCCGCGCTGCGGCGCATGACCGAAAAGCATGAGGGCGCGGAATCCGCTGAACTCGCCGCCTACTGGCTTAATCACCCGGCGCAGCGGACCTGCGTCGTGCGCGATTCGCGGCATGGCGGCGCGACGGACGGCGACCCCATCGGTTTCCTGACCGGCATCGCGTTGCACGAGATCGGGGAGGCGGAACGCGCCCGCGACCCGATTACGGCAGCCGCGTGGAATCATCTGGCGCAGACCGCGCCCCTCCGCGCCGGAGAAAGCGCTTTCCTGTTCCGATTCTGGATGGCGGAGGAGACCTACCAGTCCGTTTCCGAAGCGCAGGGCCTGCTTATCCTCAACGTAATCCGCCTGCAACTCACTACGCCCGGACTGGCCTACGCCGTTCTGCTCTGCGTCTCCCCCGACTTCTGGCAGCCGATTGCCCATTTCACCGAGATGCCCCGCCTGCCCGCCGACTTCGAGATCAATGGACGCCCCTACGGGTTTTACGAGCATGACTGGAGAATCGAACCACCCGCCGCGTGGCTGGATATGCTGGCGGAAAAGACCGAGGGCCTGCGCCCCTATCTGGACGCCCCGCCCGCCGCCCCCGCCCTCGCTGTCCTCACCCGCGACGAGTTCAGCGACGCGGTTACGGACGCCCTGCGCGGCTACGCCCGCCCGGACGGTCTGCGCGATAATCCGCTGCTCCGCGCTCGCTGCGTGGTAGCAGAGTCGGGAAGCAGGGCAGGGGAACGCGAGCGCTGCGAGGCCCTGCGCCTCCTGATTCGGGAGGCGGTAGAGGAATTGCAGGCCGCGCCCCGTCTCGCCCGTCAGCATCGCGCTCTGTTCCGCACGTACCTGAACCCCGTCGGTTCGCAGGCGGAGGCGGCGGATTTTTTAGACCTGCCGTTCAGCACCTACCGCCGCCATCTGGCGGAAGGAATCGCTTCGGTCGTCGCCGCGCTGTGGAAACAGGAAATAATGGGCGAAAAATGAGCAAGTATTGAGCAGTTTTTGGACTTGCAAGCGGATAATCGTCCCGGCTATACTGTCTACAGCATAATTTCCAGACCATTCCCTCTGGCAGTTTTTCATTGGGGAACCCGCGCTATTCAAGAGGAGAACGCCGCCGTGAGCAAAACGCGCCACGCTTTTACATTAATTGAGCTGCTCGTTGTAATCGCCATCATCGCGATTCTCGCCGCCATTTTATTTCCCGTTTTTGCGCAGGCGCGAGAGGCCGCCCGCAAGACCGCCTGCCTCAGCAACGAAAAGCAAATCGGCATGGCGGCGAAAATGTACCAGCAGGACTTTGACGGCTCGCTGTACCACCACCACGAAGATTTTGTCCTCGACGACGGCACACAGGTCCACGAACTTCCCGCCGATGTCAGCGGCTGCGTGGGCGGCGGCGCGGGCAACAGCAACGCCGAAAAGCCCTGGGCCATTTTCTTTCAGCCCTACATGAAAAACCGAGAGGCCATCTTCTGCCCCTCCGATCCCGCGCCCCGCTCGCAGCATTTCGCCTCCGACATCAACGGCTATAACGGCGGCATTACCAACCTCGGCGACGAGTGCGCCGCCGCCCCGAACGGCGAACAGTGCCGCGCCGAGGCCGATCATACCGCAATGTGGAGTTACCTGCTCAACTCCATTTTTACGCATAAGTCCTGCCGGTACAATCTGGAAGGCGTGATGAACGGTTTCGCGACCGACGCCGCGCTCAACGCCCTGCCCGACGTGAATATCATCATGTTTTCCGAGCGCAATTCCGTCGCCCTCGATGACCCCAATAATACCGCGTTTGGCTATATCCCGCAGGATGATTACGATACCTGGCCCGGTGAAGCGGCCCTCGTACAGTCTGGCGCTCCCGGCCCCTACGCCAATCAGGGCTGGATCAAGTATGACCGGCATCAGGGCGGCGCAAACTACGTCTACGCCGACGGACACGCGAAATTCCTGCGTTGGGGCAAGGCCCGACTGGATCAATATCCCGACCACAAAGTTCGCTTTCCGCTGACCAATCCGCCCGGTTAATTTGCCGGGAATTGCTGCGGCGCGGAACATTCACGCCGCCTGCTCGTAAGACGTTTTGAAAGCGGCTTACTGCTTACCATTTTTTATGCCTGCCGATTGATTGCGGCAGTTGTAACCCGATTTGCGAAGTCAGCAAAACAAGGTCGCTCGATTTAGAAGCGGCAAACCGCATCGGACATTGCGCCATCTCGCGCCGCATTTGCGGCGCACAAGGAGAATGTTTGCATGAAGGTCTCGCAGAAAGCAGTATTCTCAGTTGGGCCGCTCCTCGCGGTCTGCGCATTGGCGCTCACTACTTCCGCCCGCGCCGACGTTTCGGTCAGTGAGACCATCACGTCCGCCCCCGGCAGCCTGTTTCAGTACAATTATACCGTCGCGAATAACACGCCCGACGATATTTTTATCCTGACGCTGGGCAATCTTCCCACCGGCCCGAACGCCGTGCAGAATCTGGCCTATCCCGCCGGGTTCCAGGCGACCTACGACTCCGGGCTGAACCTCGTTTCGTTCCTGCCGGACTTAGGTTCGAGCAGCGTGTTCGCCGCCGGGACTACCCTGTCGGGGTTCTCGTTCCAGAGTCCCTACAAGCCCCTCGGCACAACGTTTGACACGCTGAGTCTGAACGGTGAAGTCACCGGAAACGTTACGCCGGAACCCGGCGCGTTTCCGCTTCTGTGCGGCGTTCTCGCGACGGGCCTTGCGTTCCGCCGCCGCGCCCGCGTCCTGCGTCCTCGCGCCTGACGCTTCTGTCGCCCGCCCTTTACGGCGGGCGAAAATCGGAATCAATGAAAGGATTCTCAAATGCGATTTCCCAAATTCCTTGCCGCTGTCGCTCTGCTCGGCAGCGCGTTCGTCGGCCCCGTCGCCCACGCTTCCAGCCACAGCGACGCGCCGCTCATCAAACTCGATCCGCAGGCCAACCTGACCGACGTGTACGGATTTATCCGCGTCGAAAACGGCGTCAAGTACCTGAATGTCCTCGTTAATGTGCGCCCGTTCTCCAATCCCGGCGACGGCGTTTCTTACGAAAAATTCAGCGACGACGCCCGGTACAGCATCCATCTTACCAACCCGACCACGGGCGCGACGACCGCCCGCTACGATTTCAACTTCTCGCCCGTGACCTCCGGCTACAAGAACGTCAACACGATCCTGAATTACGGCCTCGGCACGGAAGCGGGCGCGATTATGAACGTCGGCGACGCCCGCCAGAACTTCACGCAGACCTACGTCGTGACAAAGACCGTTGGCGGCGTTTCCACTGTCCTCAATAACGGACAGACGCTCATGTGTCCCCCGGCGAACGTCGGACCGCGCACCACGCCCTGCTACGCCGATCTGGGCTGCGCTCCCGACCCCAACAGCCCGACCTACGGACAGGCCATCAGCGGCGCGACGACGGCAGCCGGTCTCGACCGCTACACCGCGCAGACGGTGTACGGCCTCTCCAGCGGCGAGACGGTCTTTGCGGGCATCCGCGAGGACAGTTTCTACGCGGACACCCCCGGCATTTTCGACCTGCTCAACCCGCGCATCTTGAAGACCGACCATAAAGGCGTGGACGATTTCAAGGGCTACAACGTCCTGAATTACTCGATTCGCATTCCGGTCTCGGCCCTCGGACTCGGCGCGAACCCGACCGTCGGAATCTACGCCGAAGTCAGCCGCCCGCGCATCACGCTGCGCTCCACCACCGGCAAAAACACGGACTCCGGCCCCTACGTGCAGGTCAACCGCCTCGGCAACCCCCTGTTCAACGAAGTCCTCGTCGCGGTTGCGGACAAGGACAACTATAACCGGGACACGCCGGAAAACGACGCCGCGAAATACGCCAAATACGCCCTGAACCCCGAAGTCGCGTTCCTGATTAACTTCGTGGTCTTCGGCGACGCGACCGGGCAGGCCCCGCTCGCCACGAAAAACCGCACGGACATCGCGGGCATTTATATTCCCGACGTTCTCCGCGTGGACACCTCGACCGGTTCCGTCCCGCTGGAAGGCGAGGCCGGATACAGCCGATTGAGCGTCTTCGGCGGCGACACGACGAACGGCAAAGCGAGCGGCTGGCCCAACGGACGCCGCGTGGGAGACGACGTGGTGGACATCGCCCTGACCGCTATCGCCACCGATCTGCGGACTCCTATCAGCGCCTCGCACCCGGTCTTCCCGCTCGGCGATAACGTGGACAGCAACGATCAGGTCTATAACAGGGTCTTCCCCTACGTCGCCACGCCCAACAGCGGCACGTACCACCGCTACGCCGACCCGACCCCGTAGGGTTTCCGCGTCGTGAAATACGTCGCGCTTCTCACAAGCGACGTATTTCATGACGCGAAATACGTATTTTGCGACGAAAGCGACGAAGTTCTTGACGCGCAATACGTCGTTCGCGGGATAAGCGACGTATTTTGCGCCATAAGATACGTTCGCCGCGCCGCTGCCGGGGCTTGATAATACCCGGCAGTGGGAGTCAACGAGGATAAAATGAACAAAAAATTACCGCTGATTGCCGCTCCCGTTGTGTTGCTGCTGGCGGGCGTTGGCATTGTGAAAAGTCTTTCTGCGAAGACGCCCGCGCCCGCGCCCGTTGTTCCGACCGCAAACGTCGCCGCTCCCGCCGCGCCCGCTGCCAGCGCCGATACGCCGACGGACAAAGAGATTGCGAAGTGGCAGGAAAAAGTTAAGGCCAACGCGCAGGACAAGCGGGCGATGGTGAATCTTGGCGACGCGCTGATGCAGAAAGGCCGCGAAACGGCGGACGCCTCCTATTACGGCCTTGCGGAAAATTCATACAAGCAGGCGATAGCCCTTGATCCGAAATTTGTGGACGCGCTGGACGGCATGGCGTGGGTCGCAAGCGGGCGGCACGAGTTTGAGCAGAGCATGGAATGGGCGAAAAAGGCGATTGCGATTGAACCGGCAGATAACACCGCTTACGGGATGCTGGGCGATGCGCATACCGAAATGGGCGACACGGACGCCGCGTACAGCGATTATCAGAAAATGCTGGACTTGAGGCCGGACGCCGGTTCGTACAGTCGCGGGGCGCATCTGCTTTTTATTACCGGAGATGTCAACAAAGCCGTGCTGCTGATGGCGAAAGCGGTGCAGACGGGCAGCCCGTATGCGGAAAACACCGCGTGGTCTCGCGCTCAACTCGCGCTGATGCTGTTCAATAACGGCAATTTGCTGGCCGCGCAGAACACGGCAGAGGCCGCCTACAAGCAGAACCCGAAAAACTACTGGGCGCTTTTCACGATGGGCAAAGTCCGCTCCGCGAAAAAAGACTATCCCGCCGCGATTGATTTTTACAAGCAGGCCGTCGCGATTGCGCCGCAACATGATGCGCTCGTTGCGCTCGGCGACCTATACCGCTTGACCGGGGACAAGACCGCCGCCGCGCAGCAGGACGCCTTAATTGAGAGCGTTCACAAGATTCAAAAAGCGAACGGCGTGCGCGGGGACAGCCAGATTGCGCGGTTCTATGCCGATCAAAATAAAAATTTGCCGGAAGCGCTCGCCATGACGCAGGAAGAATTTAGGACCCGCAAAAACGTGGTCGTCACGGACAATCTGGCGTGGTGCGAGTACAAAAACGGCATGAACGGCCCCGCGCAGGAGCATATCAAACTGGCGCTGAAACAGAAAACGCCCGACGCGAATATCCTGTTCCACGCGGGCATGATCGCGCTTCAGGCGAACGATAAAGCGAACGCGCAGTATTACTTAATGAAAGCATTAAGCCTGAACCCGAATTTTAACCCGGTCTACGCGCCCGTCGCGGTAAAATATTACGACCTGCTCGGAAAAGGCAAACTCGCGTCTGCGGTGGTTGTTAGCCCGACGAGTTTCTAAATTCAGGTATTCGGGTATTCAGGTATTCAGGTATTGTCTGTTTCACTGTGAGTTTTGTACAAACTATCAGTGAGCAAGCGAATACCTGAACACCTGAATACCCGAATACCTGAATACCCGAATTTACCATGCACATTCCTGACGCCGCTATCAGTCCCGCGACTTCCGTTGTTGCCGCCGTCGCCATGCTGCCCGTGTGGGCGGTGGCGGGCAAACGCCTGCGCCGGACGCTGGACACTGCGAACGTTCCGCGCCTTGCGATTGGGGCGGCGTTTTGCTTCGCTGTGATGCTGTTTAATCTGCCCGTTCCCGGCGGAACGACCGTGCATCCTGTCGGAGCCGTCCTGCTTGCCGTGCTGCTGGGGCCGGAGGCCGCGATACTCGGCGTCACGGTAGCATTATTTATTCAGGCGCTATTTTTCGGGGACGGCGGAGTGTTTGCGCTCGGCGCGAACTGCTTCACGATGGCCTTTGTGATGCCTGTCTGCGGCTACGGCGCATATAAAATTGCGGCGGGACGCGCCGCCATGAATAGCGGACAGCGGGCGTTTGCGGCGGCGGTCGGGGCCTATCTTGGGATCAATCTGGCGGCGCTTGTCGTGGCGATTATTCTGGGCGTTCAGCCCGCGCTTTTTCATGAGGCGAACGGGCAGGCGCTTTATTTCCCGTTTGATCTGCGCGTCACCGTTCCCGCGATTATGCTGGCGCATCTGCTGGTGGCAGGCGTGGCGGAGGCGGGGCTGACTTTTCTCGTCGTGAAATATCTCCAAACGGCGCATATCCTGCTGTACGCGTTCGGTCAAGACGCCGAAAACGGCGTGAAGCGCGGCGACCGGACGGGATTGATTCTCGCCGGACTCGTCGCGCTCTCACCGCTGGGACTGCTGGCGAAGGGCGAGGCGTGGGGCGAGTGGAGCGCGGACGAAGTGGCGAAACGCGCAGGCTACGCCCCGAAAAATTTCACGGCGACGGATGCAAACGGCTGGCATGGCCTGAACCTTTTCCCGGACTACTTGAGCGGGCGCGGCCCTCTGTTTTATGTCCTTGCGGGCGGCGCGGGCGTCCTGCTGATCGTCGGCATTGTCCTGCTTGCCGGAAAGATTTTCACGCGGCGCAGTCAACGCGCCGCGCCAACGATTGCGCCCGTTTCGACGTTGAGCGAGGGCGGCGTTCCCGCATGGATGCAAAAAGAGGAACCGCTCGCTTCGCAGGCGGCGCAACGGAATAAATTCCTTCGCTTTAGGGCGTTCCGCCGTATGTCCTTCGGACAAGGCAATCCGTCCCGCATCGTGTCCGAAGGACACACAGCCGCAGGCTATACAGCGAAAGAATTTATTCCGTCGCGCCGCCGTCCCGACTACCTTACGAAGACGCTGACCGGGCTGGCGTCCGCGATGCAGGAGGGCGTTTTTGCAGAAAAATGGGCAAAGCGGGACGGATTTTTGCAGCGATTGGACGCCCGCGTCAAAATCGTGACGCTGCTCGGTCTGCTTGTCCTTACGACGTTCCTGCGCCACGCTCCGGGACTGCTGATTCTGGCGGCGTTTACCGCGATATGCGCCTCCGCTTCCGGCCTTGAACTCGGAATGTTTCTGCGGCGCGTGTGGTTGTCCGTCCCCTTGTTTGCCGGGGCGGTCGCATTGCCCGCCGCGCTTAATCTGGTGACTCCGGGACGGTCGCTGCTCGTTTTGAGTCACACGCCTTTTATTGCGATTACCGCGCCGGGGCTTTCGGTTGCCGCGATTCTGGCGCTGCGGGCGGGCGTCGCGGTCGGCTTTGTGGCGCTGCTCACGCTGACAACGCGCTGGAATGAACTGCTCTATGGCCTGCGCGTTCTGGGCGTTCCGAAAACGTTCCTGCTCGTCCTCGCGATGACGTACCGCTACCTTGCGGCGCTGATGCAGGCCGTGCAGGAGACTTTCCTGGCCCGTCAAAGCCGCTCGGTCGGCGCGGCGGCGGGGCAGGGCGCGGATCGCGCTTTCCTCGCGGGCGCGGTCGGCGGACTGTTCGGGAAATCGCTGGCGCTGACGGAGGAAATCCACGCCGCCATGCGTTCGCGGGGCTGGAACGGCAGCCCGTCCCGCGCCCGTTCGCTGGCCTTACAAAAGGGCGATTTCGTGTGGCTGGGCGGCGTGGCCTGCCTCGTTTTGGTGGTTGCTGCGGGAGAGTTGTGATAAATGCGCTTTGAAATCAAAACCGGAACAAGTCGAAACAGGGCGGAAAATTTCACGCAGGACGCGCCCGCGTTTGCGCTGGATTCGGTCGCTTTCGCCTATGACCCGGCGCACCCCGTGCTGCGCGGAGTTTCGTTAAGCGTTCGGCGCGGTGAAAAAGTCGTCCTGCTCGGCGCGAATGGCTGCGGCAAGTCCACGCTGCTCAAAATCCTGAATGGCCTTCAATTCGCGACGGGCGGCGCGGTTCACGCCTACGGCAGCCTTATTAGTGAGGAGACATTGCGGGAATCCGATTTCGCCGCGAATTTCCGCCGCCGCGTCGGGTTCGTATTCCAGAACTCCGACGCGCAGTTGTTCTCGCCAACCGTGCGCGAAGAACTGGCGTTCGGCCCGAATCAACTGGACTTGTCGGAAGCGGAAACAAATCAGCGAATCGCCGATGTCGCCGCCATGTTCGGGATTGGCGGGCTGCTGGATCGTTCCCCGTTCCGACTGTCGGGCGGCGAAAAAAAGCGGGTGGCTCTCGCTTCCGTCCTTGCGGTCAACCCTGACGCCCTGCTGCTCGATGAACCGACGGGAGGACTTGACCCGCGCAGCCGCATGGCATTAGTGGAGATGCTGATGACGCTGCACCGCGCCGGGAAAACGCTTGTCACGGCGACGCACGACCTCGATATTGTCCCGGCGATTGCAGACCGCGTTTTTGTGCTGGACGAAAGCGGCAGTCTGGCTGCTGCGGGAACGCCAAAGGAAATACTCGCCGATCACGAATTACTAAACGCCGTGAACCTTGTCCACACGCACGGACACTGGCACGGCGAACTTTTTCACGCGCACCCGCACCATCACGGCGGGCCGCACGAACACAGCCACGAAGCGGAGACACAAAACTAAATGCGACAAATCATACGGAAAACAAAAGCGCAAATCAAACGGCTGGCGGACATTGCGCTGCTGACGCTGGGCCTCGTTTTTTTTACTGCGTCGGGCGCGACGGCGCATCCGATGGGAAATTTCGCGATCTGCCATGACAGCAGATTCACGGCGGAGGGCGGGACTTTGCGCCTGCGCTACGTCCTCGATTTTGCGGAGATTCCCACCGTGACGGAGATGGAAGCGCTGGACGCCAATCACGATAAGACCGTCACAGGCGCGGAGGAAGCGGCCTACCTTGCCGCGAAAGTCCCGGAGTGGCGAGCGAAACTGACGCTGACGATTGACGGCAAGCCCGCCGATCTTCAGCCCGTCCACAGCGAACTTTCCCGGCGACCGGGCGCGGGCGGGCTGCAAACCCTGCGCGTCGTCACCGACTGGCAGGCGCCGCTTTCTGTTTACCGCGCAGACCACGCGATTCATTACGCCGATTCTAATTACGCGGAGCGAACGGGTTGGAAGGAGATTTCCGGGGCGGGCGGTGGAACAGGGCAGGTCTTGACCGGTTCGATTCGCAGCGCAGACCGCAGCGCGGAACTGACGAACTACCCGCAAAACGAAATCCCTCCACAGGAAACAGAAGCGAATTTCAGCGTGGCCCGCAGCGACGGGCCGAACGCGGTGATTGCCGCGCCGCCGTCCGCCGGAAGTTCTGCCCGCAACACGTCCACGCCGCAGGACGCTTTTACGCAGACGATTTCGACCGCAAAATTGACGCCCGCGATTATTCTGCTTGGACTGGGGATTGCGTTTATCTTCGGGGCGTTTCACGCGCTTTCGCCGGGACATGGCAAAACGATGGTGGCGGCCTATCTCGTCGGTTCGCATGGGACGCCGAAACACGCCGTTCTGCTCGGCCTCACCGTCACGATCACGCATACGTTCGGCGTGTTCCTGCTGGGTTTCATCACATTGTTCGCCTCGCAGTACATCGTGCCAGAGCGTTTGTATTCCGTTCTCAGCATCGTCAGCGGCCTGTCTGTTTTCGGCGTTGGCGTCTGGCTGCTTGCCACCCGCGCCGCCGGTCACTCCCATGAACATATCCACGACCATTCGCACAGCCACGATCACGACCACGAACACGCGCATAGTCACGATCACGAACACAGCCACACGCACGACCATTCGGACGATGCGGCGTTGGGACATTTCCATACCCACGCGGACGGGACTTCGCACTTCCATACGCGCGAGGAAGACGCCCATTCCCACGAGGAAATCGAACCGCACACCCACGACCATGACCACGATCACAGCCACGAGAATTCCCATGCTCACGGGCATTTCCACACGCACAGTCACGGCGGGAAGGCGCACAGCCACGCTTTGCCTACCGGCCCGATTACGTTGAAAAGTTTGATTGCGCTGGGGATTTCGGGCGGCATCGTTCCCTGTCCGTCCGCGCTTGTGGTGCTGCTTTCCGCCATCGCCCTGCACCGGCTTGCGTTCGGGATGCTGCTGATTGTGGCGTTCAGCGCGGGGCTTGCGTCCGTGCTAATTGCTATCGGGATCGCGGTCGTCTCCACGCGCAAGTGGATTGACCGCATCCCGCAAAGCGGCAGGATCATGCGGGCCGCCCCGATTTTCAGCGCCGGGGCCATCACCCTCATCGGCGCAATGCTCGTGATTCGCGCCCTGACGCAGGGAACGCCGTAATCGGTTCTTCCTCCGCGTAATCGGGCAAGAGGGCGGTTCATGCCATTTCGCGCAGCGTGTGAACCAGCTCTTCGATTTCTGCAAGCGTGTTATAGTGGGCCAGTCCGATACGGACGGCCCCGCCGCTCGCTTCCAGATTCCAATGCTCCATCAGGCGCAGGGCGTAGTAGTTTCCGCTCCAGCAGCAGATGTTCTTTCCCGCAAGCCGTTCCGCCGTCTCACGCGGAGAAAATTTGTCCCAGGTGAAGGCCAGCGTCGGGATGCGTTCGTCCAGTCGGTCTAAATCGGTCAGTCCGTGAATTTGCAGGTCGGGAACGGTTTGCAGGCCAGAAATCAGCGCGTGGGACAGCGTTTTTTCATACTCCAGAATCGCCCGCATCGCCATCTTCATCGTCAGGCGGCGTCCCGTGTAGTTTTGCGCCGCATATTCCGCTCGCCAGTTCCCGCCGTACATTTCTCCCACGTCATTCAAGTAACCCAGCGCCGCCCCAACTGCCGCAAACCCTTCGTGATTCTGCGTTCCGGTTTCCCAGCGATAGGGCAGGGTGTCTTTGGCGGGGCGGACTTTGTGCGGGCGCAGGCCTGTCAGATGCTCCGCCTTGCCGTAGAGGACGCCAACGTGCGGCCCGAAAAACTTGTAGGCGGAACAGGCGAGGAAGTCGCAGTCCAGCGCCTGCACGTCAATCGGGCCGTGCGGGGCGTACTGCACCGCGTCAATAAAGACCCACGCGCCAACGGCATGGGCCATTTTCGTAATCGCTGCGACATCGGGGACGCTGCCTGTGGCGTTGGAAGCGTGCGTCACTGCGACAAGGCGCGTCCGTTCGTTTAGCAGTCCCTCCAGCGAGGCCATATCGAGCGTTCCGTCCGGCAGAACGCCCACCACGCGAATCGCCGCGCCCGCCGCCTCTAAATCCGTCCAGGGCGTAACATTGGCGTCGTGGTCAAGCGTGGTAATGACGATCTCATCGCCGGGACGAATGGTCTCCGCTATCGAGCGGGCGAGGTGGAAAGTCAGCGTGGTCATATTCGCGCCAAAGACCAGCGTTTCCGGCGAGGGGGCGTTCAGGAAGTCCGCCATCGCCTGCCGCGTCTCCTTCAGGATAGCGTCTGTCCGCTGACTGGTGGGGAAGGCCCCGCCGATATTGGCGTTGCTGTTCTGGTAGTAGCGGGTGGTGGCGTCAATCACGGCCTGCGGGACTTGCGTTCCGCCGGGATTGTCAAAAAAAATCAGATGGGAATCAGCGAGCGCCGGGAATTGCTGGCGCAGGGGCATGGGATCGAAAGCGGTCAAAGCGTTCTCCTGAAGGGGTTTTCTCTTGAAGCCTCATTCGACGCAAACGACGGCTTTTCCTTTTCGATCAGGCAAAAAACAGACAAAAAAAGGAGCGGTTCCGAGGTCGCGTCAGGGAACCGCTCAAATCACTTTTCGTATCTCTCACAGGTAGTGCCACACACATTTTGCAGCCGAGGGAATGAACGGTCAGCCACAGGATGAAAAACGTTATATCAACAGCGCATTGGGCGTTTACAGCGGACTGCAAACGTCCTGAGTCGTTTCCATTCTTATTTCGATTATCGGTACTGCGCGTCTTCTTTTTCAGTCCGTCTATCGGTCTCGTTCGAGTTGTCCGTTTTACGCTGACATCTACTGTAAATGCACATTCCGTGCCAACTTAACAAAAAACGGGCGTCAGACGGGAAACTAAATTTTTTCAATCTCAAAACAAGATAAAAACAAGTATTTATACTTGAATTTCGCTAACGCTATTAACACTAATTACGCTTTTTTGACGTTAAAAACCTTTTAATAAGATATAATTGTTTAAATAGGCTCTTCTCTGACGTATGACTGACATCAAACTTGCAATCAAAATCAAAACGGCAAAAAAGAACGCCCCGCGTATTGCAGGGCGTTCTGTTCAGTTGCGACTTAACGGGGCCGCGCTGCGAGAGCGCAACAACTATTTGCGGGCGGCGCGGCGGCGGCGCAGCAGTGCCGCTCCGCTAACGCCGAAGCCCATCAGCATTGCGACCGCGCCCGGTTCCGGGGTGACAGCGGATCCAACGAAGCGCCACCCGAAGTTTGCGACCGGATTAGCCCCAAGATTGAACAGGCTGCCGGGGGGCGTGTTCTGGTTGAACGACCCGGCTGTGGTCGTCTGGAAGAAAACGTCTTGACTGCTGCCGACGGTAGGCGGGTTGTAGAGGCCCTGTCCCAGGTTGTTGAGTTGAGCGACTGTGGCCGTGCCGCCAACGTTATCGAAGGTGATTCCCGCCCAGAGAATCGTATTTGCCGGAACGACAAAAGAAGAGGTTGCGCCATAGAAGTTGGCGCTGAACGCGGTAAACGAAATAGGATTGAACGACGCGGCATACACCAGCGTTCCCGGCAGGGAACCCGCCGCGTCGCCGAGGTACATCCGAATGCGGGGCCGGGCAGAGACTGCTGTCGGATTCAAATTTGCGACCGAGAAGAAGAAGCTAGAGACGCTGACGGGTTGCGAGCCAAGCAACGAAATGTCGTCGGCGACCAGCGTGGTAATAGGAGCCGCCGCCGTCGCGCCGCCGTTCGAGTAGGCGGAACCGGTAAACGTAGACACATTGTCGTAAAAAATCGAATCGGCGGCGGCGTGGATTCCACCGGGGTTGAACAGCGTGGCGGTCAGATTTTTTTCGTCGGCATGGGAGACGAGCGCGGCGCTGGCGAAGAGCGCAGCCAGGGTAAACATTCGAGCGGTCGTGGAAACTTTGTTGGAAAACATGAGCGCGGTCCTTCCTTTTCACAGTCTAAAGTGTGTTTAGAAAATTGTTGCGGTCTGCGTATCTGGCAGTTGTCAGAATAGAGTTTGCTCTTGAAACGCTTTCCTCATTGAACAACACGTTGGAGAGACTTTCAGGACACAGCAAGTCGGCAGTCCGAAATTCGATTGTTAAGCAATGATTAACTATGCAAGTTCTGTGCCAAATCGAAGCGGAAAGTCAATTTTTCGGTGCGAAAACTAAAAAAAAACAATAATACCGTACAAATACTTGCTTTTAAAGCTCTTTTTGACCCGGAAAGTTCCCTTCTTTAAATAATCCGGTATATTTACCGCGCAAAGCCGTTTTTTAAAGGCGGGGCTTTCTTAATAATTTGCTTGCGATTCGCGATTTCATGCAGGAGATTCGGTACGCAGAGGCGAAATGCCCTTTAGTTTTCCATTTGCAAACAGATGAAGGGAAAGGACGGACGGGCGAAATGATGGTTTTGATGCGGGCGGAGGCGGAAGCGGCGCAGATTGAGGCGGTAATGACGCGGATTGCCGCCGAGTCTTTGCAGGCGCTGCGGCTGCCGGGGGACGAACGAGTCGCGATTGGGGTCGCAAGCGCCATACCGACCGATCTGCGGGAGCCGCTGACGCAGGCGCTGGCGTCGCTGGCGGGGGTGGATCATGTGGTACAGATTAGCCGCCCCTACAAACTGGCGTCCCGTGAGTTTCGCGGCGTGGACACTGTTGTCGAGGTCAAGGGCGTGAAAATTGGCGGCGCGGCCTGTGTGGTGATGGCGGGGCCGTGCAGCGTAGAGAGTCGGGAGCAAATTTTCGAGACGGCGCGGATCGTTCAGGCGGGCGGCGCGACCGTCCTGCGGGGCGGAGCGTACAAACCGCGCACTTCGCCCTACGCCTTTCAGGGATTGGGGCTGGAGGGTCTGCGCCTGCTCAAAGAGGTGGGCGACGAACTCGGCATTGTCACGGTCAGCGAGGCGATGGCCCCGGAGGACGTGCCGCTGGTGGCGGCGCACGTAGACATTTTGCAGATTGGGGCCAGGAATATGCAGAATTACCCGCTGTTGATTGCGGCGGGTAAGAGCGGGCATCCTACGCTGCTGAAGCGCGGGCCGAGCGCGTCGCTGGACGAGTTCCTGCTGGCGGCGGAATACTTGTTACATCATGGCACGCCAAACGTCATTTTATGCGAGCGCGGCGTCCACCCGCTTGACCGGACGTATACGCGCAATACGCTGGACTTGAACGCCGTGCCGGTCTTGAAGCGGATGTCGCATCTGCCGGTGGTGACCGATCCGTCGCACGGCGTGGGCGTCTCGCAGTACGTCCCGGCGCTGGCGAAAGCGAGCATCGCGGCGGGCGCGGACGGCATCATCATCGAAGTCCACCCTGACCCGGCGCGGGCCATGTCAGACGGGGCGCAGTCGCTCAATCCCGCGCAATTTACGGCATTGATGGCAGACCTGCGCAAAATCGCGGCGGCGGTAGATCGCATCATCTAACTCGAAGCATCTAAAGGAGGGCGCATGACCACATTGCAATTCTTATCGGTCTCACCCATCGGAGCGACAAAGGTAGATGCGCTGCCCGTTCGCAGCATCGGGCCTGCGATTGGCTATTACGTCCACGTCCTCGGTTTCACGGTCGTGGAACAAAGCGGCGAAACGGCAGTCCTGCGCCGCGACGCCGCGACGATTGGACTGGCAAAAAATGGCGAAGACCCGGAGCAGGCCAGCGTTTATTTTTCGGTCAGCGACGCGGCGGCGCTGCGGCAGGAGTACTGCGAAAAAGGAATCGCTCCGTCGGAACTGCGGACGGACGAATACGACGGCAAACGCTACCGCGTGTTTTTCGCGCAGGAGCCATACGGCGTCTGCTTCTGCTTCGGGCAACCTGAATAAAGAAGGGGTGTTCAGGTGTTCAGGTGTTCGGGCGTTCAGTTTTTTTCCTGTTTGCTATGAGTTTGTGCGAACTCGCAGGGAAGTAAACCATACCTGAATACCCGAACACCTGAACACCTTGAACTCATCATCAAAGGAGATACGCATTTGAATGCATCTTATCCCGCCGCTGGAAGCGGCCTTGCCAGCAAGCGCGAAAGTCTGTTTGTCGCCTGCTGCGTCTCGCTGATCGTGACGGCTATGTCGTTCGCGATTCGCGGCAATATTATGGGAGCGCTTGGCGCTCAGTTTCATCTGGACAATGCGCAATTAGGCTGGATTGCCGGCACGGCTTTCTGGGGCTTTACGCTGGCAATGGTGATTGGCGGGCCGCTGTGCGACACGCTGGGCATGGGGCGGCTGCTGATGCTGGCGTTCGTCGGACATCTCGCCGGTATTTTCGTGACGATTTTCGCCAGCGGGTACTGGATGCTGTTCGGCGGAACGCTGCTGATAGGGCTTGCCAACGGATTTGTCGAGGCGGCGTGCAATCCGCTGATCGCCACCATGTACCCCGACCAGAAGATCAAGCGCCTGAATATGTTTCATATGTGGTTTCCGGGCGGCATCGTCATTGGCGGCCTCGCCGGATATTTCATCGCGCAGTCGGGAATCGGCGGCGTGAAAATGGACGGTCACAACTGGCAGATTCAAATGGCCTCAATGCTCGTCCCGCTCGTCATTTACGGAATCTTGTTTCTCGGCAAGCGGTTCCCGGCAACCGAGCGCGTCACATCAGGAATTTCCACCGGCGCGATGTGGCAGGAGTGTCTTCGGCCCCTGTTTCTGGTTTTCGTGGTCTGTATGCTGCTGACAGCGGCGACGGAACTCGGAACCGGGCAGTGGATTCCGAACATTCTGACGGTGACAACGGGCGCGTCGGGAATTTTGCTGCTGGTGTGGCAAAACGGCCTGATGGCAATGGGGCGCGGGTTTGCGGGGCCGATTGTGCATCGTCTTTCGCCGGTTGCCGTTCTTGTCGGTTCGGCGACGTTCTCGGCAATCGGTCTGTATATGCTCAGTCAGGCGCATTCAGCCACAGCGGGCTGGGTCGCCATCACGGTATTCGCCGTAGGAGTCTGCTTCTTCTGGCCTACCATGCTCGGCACCGTCTCAGAACGTTTCCCGAAAACGGGTTCGCTTGGCCTTGCGATTATGGGCGGCGCGGGAATGTTAGCGAGTTTCTACGCGCAGCCGGTTATCGGACACAAATACGATGATATTACCGCGCAGACGGCGCAGGCCAGCGTAACGGAGCCTGCGCTGGCCCGCCAGCTGCAAGCGCTTTCCGTGCAGGCGCTTCCGGCCTCGGCGAAGGAAGATGATCAAAAGGCGCAGAAGGCCTATCAGGACGCTTACGCGAAAGGGCGCGGCTCATCAGACGCCGCCACGCAAAGCGGCCTGCTGGCGGCGGCGGCAAACGCGCCCAACGCGCCCGCCGAAATAAAAAGCGCGGAGGGCGCGGCGCTGGCGGCGGGTGGTTCGGCGGGACTCAAAACCGTCGTTATCCTGCCTGTCATCCTGATCTTCGCGTTCGGGGCCATCTTCCTCTATGACCGCTCGCGGGGCGGCTACAAAAAAGAGACCCTGAGCGAAACCGCGCTGGAAAACGCCGAAATGACGCCGGTGAATCAGGCGTAGAAGAATAGAAAACAGAAAACAGAAAACAGAAAACAGAAGAAAATGCGCGGTCTGTCAACGTTTCGACGTTGAGCATAAGTGAGCGAACTCTGACAGCCCCTTCTGTTTTCTGTTTTCTGTCTTCTCGCATTTCCGAAACCTCCCGCCGTCTGAAACCGTCCTGTTTGCGGGAGAACAGGACGGAACGCGGTATAATAGAAATGCGACCGGGCAGGCCGCGCCATGCGGCCGGGGCGAAGGGGGCGCGGAGGGAGTAGATTTGCCATGACGCCACAGGCGACAACGCTGCGAGAAGTCCGTGAACGGGAAACATTGGGGGCCTTGACAATGGGAGGCGCGGGGATCGCGCTGCTGCTCATCGGCGGGATTATGTTCTATTTTTCGAATTTAAGCCATGAAGCGACCAATGCCGCGAATCAGCGGAAAGTCTCTGACCTGATTGCGGCGAATACGGCCCCGGCGGGGCAGGTCGTTGCGGGGCGCGTCTTCGGCGGACTGTTGATTGCGGGCGGGCTTGGGCTGGGAAGTATGGGACTGTTTCGCGGGGCGCAGATGCGCCGCCTGCCCGCCGTGCCGTTTTTCTGTCCCTACTGCAACGGCAAAACGCTTTTTACGGCGCGTCCCCGCGCCGATTACGACTGTGATCATTGCAATCGGACGGTGCATTTTGTGGACGGGGAACCGGTCGCCGCGCGCGCGGTCGAGTGTTTGAATTGCCACGCGCAGCATCGGGTTCCCGTGACGCTGGCGCGGTACGTTTGCGATAAATGCAACGCGCTCATGGACTTAAGCGCGGAACCCGCGCCGACCGGAACCGCCGTTTCGGACGCGCCCGCTGGAACGGTGACGCAGCCCCATTTCGATCTGACGCTGACGGCCTTTGATCCCGAATGTCGGGACGAACTCGCCGCTATACTGCAAAATTTGCTGGTCGTCGGAACGGCGGAAGCGAATCGCCTGCTCGATACGATTGGCCCTGATTCGCCTCTGGTCGCAGGCTACGGCCTGGCGGAACGTCGGGCGGAATCGGCTCTGCATCAGATGCGTGATCTCGGCGCGATTGCGGAATTGCGGCCTTCGGCAACATAGTGTGTTCAGGTGTTCGGGTGTTCAGGTATTTGCTTCTTCGCTGTGAGTTTGTGTAATCTCTCAGTGAACGCGACCAATACCTGAATACTCGAACACCCGAATACCTGAATACCTGAACACCTGAATTGGGAAAGGAAACACTCGTTTTGGCGCTTCAAGTTTTGGCGTATATGACGCATTGGTGTCCCGACTGCACCCGTTCGCGGCGCGTTTTGCAGCGTTCTGGCGTCTCGTTTCAGGAAATAGATATTGAGGGCGTCGCGGGGGCGGAAGCGGCGATGCGCGACGCGAACGGCGGTTCAGGCAAAGTCCCTACCCTGATTCTGGAGAATGGCGACGAACGGTTGGCTCTGATTGAACCGACCGACCGGGAACTGAACGAAGCCCTGCGAAAAATGCAGGCCAGCGTCGAATTTTTTGACAACAATTTAGAACGGAGAGCGTGAGTGATGGAAACAAGTTGGCTGAATAGTTTTGTGGGGCAGCGGGTCACGGCGGTCACGGGCGCGGCGGCGGGCGAGCATAGCGACAGCGGAATACTGCTGCAAATTGGAGAGGGCTGGCTGCAAATCGCAAAGGAGAATGGCGAAAACGTCCTGATCCCTAACAGCGCCGTCCGCGTCGTAAAATTGCTGGATATGACCAAGACCGTTGGCGTGACCGGAACCGCCGGAGCAGCCCCCGCGCCGCAGACCGATCCCGATGCGCCACTCAACAACCCGGCAAACCCCCGGTTCCCGGACGGCTACTGACGCCTGCGCAGTAAAATCGCACCGTTTTTTGTGACGCGAGTCTTTTGTCGGGAGCGAGTCGTCCCCGTGAGGCATTTCAGGCGAGGTATATCAAATGCCTCGCTAAAGGCGTTCCGCCAACCGTCCTCACGGACGGGATGCAGATATTTTATTGAATTTCGCGTCCGGCAAGACGCTCGGCGGCAGGCCTCTAGCGAGGCATTTGATATGCCTCGCATGGACTCGACTGCACCAGGGATGTTTGATTTGATACGTTTTGATTTGGAACAAATTTTTAACGGTTGATGGGACGCATGGAAAAAACCACCACGAATTTTACGGTCGGATTCAAAACGGACATCGGGCGCGTCCGCGAAATGAACCAGGACAGCTACGCCATTCTGCGGCGCAACGAACTGCTCAAACAACTGGACGCTCTGCTCGTCGTGGCGGACGGCATGGGCGGCGGCAAGGGCGGAGATGTGGCGTCGCGCATCACGGCGGAGACCCTGCCGAATGTGGCGCACGAGGAACTCGTCGAAGTTTTGTCGGGCCGCAAACTTGATCCCATCAACATTTTGCGGATGGGCATGGAACGCGCCAACAATCAGGTGCGGCACAAGGGCGTGGAGCGCCGCGAAATGCAGGGCATGGGAACGACCTGCGTTGCGGCGATCCTACTTGACGGCGTGATGACGGTGGCGAACGCGGGCGACAGCCGCGCCTACCTCCTGCGCGACGCGAAACTACGGCAAATCACCAACGATCACTCCGAAGTGTGGCAGCAGGTGCTTGATGGGAAAATGACCCGCGAAGAGGCGCAGAAAAGCAAGTTCCGCAACCGTATCAGCAAGTCTATCGGTCTGGATAACGAAGTCCGCCCGGAGATTGACGCCTTTACGCTGGAGGAGGGCGACACCTTTCTGCTTTGTTCCGACGGCCTGACGACCGAAGTTACCGACTCCGAGATCGCCACGATTCTTGCGACTGCCCCGACCGCGCAGGCGGCCTGCGACCAACTTACCGATCTGGCGCTGCGAAAAGGCGGCTCCGACAATATCACGGTCGTGGCCCTGCGCTACGGGGAGTTTACGCCGCTGGCGGGCGCGGAGTTCGACCCGGAAACGCTGCCGGAACTGGACGTTGAGGACGACGCGACGGACGAGCGGGCGGAATGGCGCAAACCAGCGCGGCAATCGCTGGACGACATCCCCTTTGCCGCTCCGTCGCGCAGGGAATACGTCCCGGACGAAAACGCGGGCGACGACGAGGACACGGACGAGGAAGACGATGCGCCCTTGCCGCGCCGCCGTGACCGGGGCCGCAATACAGAGGACGAAGAAGAACGCGACGCCCGACGCGGCGGCTTCGCTACCATGCTGATTCTGACGCTGGCCTGCCTGTTGACGGCGGTCAGCGTGGCGCTGGGCATCGCGCTTCATGCCCGGACGCTAATTCTGCCTGCGCCGAAGATTATCAATGTGAAAAACGACGGCAGCGGCAACAACCCGCTCAATCCCCGCACCGACAAAGATTTGAATTACTACGACGCAGCGGATGTTTACAGAGAAAATGTGCGGGATGATGTATTGCAGATTAACGAGTTCGGCAATATCATTGTCGCGACTGCGGACGGACGTCTTATCAGCCTGACGCCGCCGGACGACATTAAACGGAATAATCAGAAGACAGAAGATGACCTTTATTACAAGGCGACCAAACTGCCCGACCCGCTACTGCCGCCGATCCCGAAATTGGACAAAAAGACGCAGACGAACGCTAAAGCCTCGCCGCCTCCCGTCGCCTTCGACGCCAGCGACAACCGCTATCAGTACGACCCCGCCACGCATAATATCTTCAAGTGGGATCAGAGCGGAACCCGCAAGCGCAGCGACATCGGATTGGGCAGACTCGTGGCCCCGACCCGAATGGCGGTAGACCCACGCGGCGACATCTACCTGATTGACGAGCATAAAATTCGGCGCATCACCGCATCCGAGACCACCGACCAGATCAACATAGACAACCTGAAATTGAAGGGACAGTAGAGGGGGAATGAGGAAGGAAGAATGAGGAATAGTCAAATCCTTTGCTAACCACAATGTCGTGTAGCAAGCGGGACATTTCGATTTATCATTCCTCGTTCCTCATGCCGAAGCGATTATGCCACTCGGAACGCTGGGAAAATATGAGCGTCTGGACGTGCTGGGACACGGGGTCTCCGGCATTGTTTATCTCGCGAAAGATACGCTGCTGAACCGGCAAGTCGCTTTGAAAGAAGTGGACGTGCAGGCGGGCGATCTGCGCCGATTTTTGGAAGAGGCGCGGGTCATGGACAGGCTGCGCCACCCGAATATCGTCCGCGTCAATAATGTAGACCGCATAGACGGCAAAATCGTGATTGATATGGAATTGGTGCGGGGGCGGAATTTGCAGGAACTCTTGCGGCAGGAGGGGGCCTTGCCGCTGGACAGGGCGTTAGACATCGCCGCGCAGGTTCTGGACGCGCTGGATTACGCGCATAAAATGCAGACGGTGCATCGAGACGTGAAGCCCGCTAACATCCTCCTTAGCCGGGACGAGCAGGTAAAACTTGTGGACTTCGGGCTGGCGGAGATTCTCGCGACGAACGCCTACGCGGGCGGGGCGGGGACGTATGCGTACATGGCCCCGGAGGACTTCGCGGAGGAAGACCATTCGGACAGTCAGTCGGACATCTGGGCGGTCGGAGTCACACTGTTTGAGATGCTGACGTTGCAGCGCCCGTTTAATGTCTCGCGGGTGAAAGACCCGTTTGCGTGGAAGCGGGTTTTAGAGAACGAACCGCCCGCTCCGATTAGCGATTATCTGCCGGACGCGCCGCCCCAACTTCAGGCGATTTTGGATATTGCGCTGGACAAAGACAAGCGGCGGCGGTATCAGACGGCGGGCGAATTTCGAGACGACCTGCTGCGCCTGCGCGACCTTCCAAAGGCAGCGCGGAATCCTGCTGTCCCACCCTCGCCGGACGCCACGAACGCCGCCCCAATTTTTACCGAAAGAACGCAGGCCGATAAAACACAAGTCCTGCCCGCCTTTGAATTGCCCGCACAGGCGGTTGCCCGCCCGGTCGCCGGTTACGCGCCGTCTGTTCCGCTGCCCGTCGTACCGCCTGTTCCAAAGGCTGCGCCGTTTGCAGGCTCATCCATCGCATCGCCGGGAATGGTGGTGGCGGAGGTCGCGCCCGCATTGCAGAGAAAAGCGGCGGATGGGGAAAAGGGCGAGCGACGCTCTCCGTTCCGCCGCAAGACTGCCGCCGCGCAGGTGTTTACCGACCCGAAATGGGCAGACTTTGGCGCTTTGCGGAAAGGCGATCTGCGCTCGGTCAAAGTGAAAATCCGGGTCGAGGGGGCGGGGGAGAGCATTGCGGGGCGCGTGGAGCGTAAACCGGAATGGCTGACCGCGCACCCGATGAATTTTGACCGCAGCCGACAGACGCTGACGCTGACGGCGCACTCGGCGCGGGCGTGGGAGACGGGCGATTTCACCGACTCGCTCACCGTTTCCACAGCGGCGGGCAGCGTGGAGATTCCCGTCCGCCTCACGGTCACAAAGCCGCGCCCGTCGTTTGCGTCGGTAGCGTTGTGGTACGTTCCCTTATACGGGGCGGCGCTGCTGCCCGCGCTGACGGTCGCGCTGTTCGGAAACGGGCATCCGTCGTCCGCGCTGGTCGCTCCCGCCGCCGTCGGTTCGGCGCTGCTGTCGGTCATGCTGCTGCTGATAACCCTTGCCGCTGATCTGGGTCTGGGGGAACGCGCCGCCTGCGCCGTGCTGCTCTCGGTCATGTGTATTGCGCTGGGAATGTCGCACCCGACCCGTTCCACCAGCGCCATGCAGCACGGCCTGATGACGGGCGGTCTGATTGGCCTTATGCTGGCGCTGCAACTCCTGTATTTCCGCAAATGGAAACTGTGGGCGTTTGCGCTGCTGGGATTAAGCGGGTTCGTTAGTTTCACGCTATGGCGGGTTTTGAACGGGCCATAAAAAGACTTGTATACGAAAAGATAACCCATTGAGGACGAATCGGGTTCGCGTCGCGGCGTCGAAAACGTTCCGCGCCGGTAGCGAACCGGAGTCGAGGCGTTGCAAACGCCTCGCTCGGTGGCGTTCCGCCAGGCGTCCTGCCGGACGCGGGAGGTGGGTCAATGCGTCGCAGTAAGATTGTGGTGTATTTTCATCTGGTGTGGGCGACCAAAAACAGACAGCCGATTTTGACGCCGGAGTTGGAACGGGATGTTTATCGCTGTTTCGTGAGTAAGGCGGAAGAGATGGAGTGCGCCGTAGTCGCGATGGGCGGGATGCCGGATCATGTTCATTTGCTATTGCGGTTTCCCGCGACAATTTCATTGTCCGATGCCGTCAAGCGTCTCAAAGGCGTTTCGTCTGCACTGGTCAACGATAAGCAAGCGCATCAAAGCCATTTCCGCTGGCAGGAAGGCTACGCTTGCTTCAGCGTGAGCCGTTCTCACGTTAAGGCCGTGACCGATTACGTTGTTAATCAAAAAACGCATCACGCCAATAACGACCTTCACGCCGAATGGGAAGAAACCGACACCGCATATCAACCAGCCGATCCCTGAACTGCGCGTCCGGCAGGACGCCTGGCGGAACGCCACCTAGCGAGGCGTTTGCAACGCCTCGACTCCGGTTCGCTACCGGTCTGGGACGCTCCGGTTCGCTACCGGTCTGGGACGCTCCGGTTCGCTACCGGTCTGGGACGGGCGCATAACGTGTGACGGATGCATGATAGGTTTTCGGAATTGACCGGAGATCAAAGGAGAAAACGGTGCGAAAGTACCTGAGTTATATTTTGTTTGCGGCGATTGTGCTGCTTGTGGCGGGCGTGGCGGTCAACCATAGCCGCGCCACGCGCCAACTGGTAGACGCCATGACGGGCGGAAACCCGACCGAGCGTGTGGCGGCGGCGAAAGAGCTGATTCGGCAGGAGGCGTTCGGCGATTCTATCTCCGGCGAACTGCCCGAAGTCCGCGTGAAAACGGCGGAAACGCTGGAACTCATGGCGGATGTTCCCGCAATCCAGAAACTGCGCGACTTAAGCAAAGACCAGTTCAAGCCGGTGCGCGACCGGGCAACCCTCGCGCTGGCAAAAATCGGCGACGCCAACCCGGACAACCTGAATGAACTACTCGTTGGCCTCAAAGACGGCGACAACTACGTTCGCAAGGCCACGATTGCCGCGCTGACCGATCCCGCGTTCGGCATCGGGCCGAAACCCGGAGTCTGCGAGGCGATTGCGGCGTATATGCAGAAGGAAGGCGGGGCGCGGGGGCCGGGAGGCGACGCATTAAGCAGTCCGAAATTCGCGGCGAACGGGGCGAACAAAGTGGCGGTCGCGCCGCTGATCGCGCAGTTGGACGATAAGGACGAGGGCGTGCGGAGCGGAGCGGCGGAGGCGCTGGGCAAAATCGGAGACCCCTCCGCCGTGCCGAAACTGATTGAATTGAAAACAAAGGACACGCCGCAGGCGCAGCGCGTCGCCATCGGATCGCTGGCGCTGATCGCTGCCCCGTCCTGCGAAGCGGCCCTGACCGAAGCGGTGGGAAACGCCGCGACCAATAACGAGGCGCGGGCGCAGGCCGCTTCCGGCCTCGGCAAAATCGCGTCCCCGTCAGCAGTAGCCACGCTGGTCAAAACGCTGTCGGACAACGATTTAAAAATCCGCTCGGCGGCGGTCACAGCGCTGGGCCGCGCCGGTCGCCCCGCCGCCACAGACGCCGCAAACCCGAATGTGCTGACCGCATTGACCGCCGCCCTCCGCGACGCCGCGCACAGCGGCACACAGATTGGCGCGGCGCAGGCCTTGCAGATCATCGCCGCGCCGCAGGCCGATCCCAGTCTTGTCGGCGCACTCGACGCGCAAAACTCCGATCCGCAACTGCGCGTTGCGGCGGCGAAAGCGCTGGGCTTCTCCGGCAATAAAACGGCGGTCGGCCCGCTGATTTCCGCCCTCCAGGATTCCGATGGCACGGTCAACCTTGCGGCCCGCGATTCCCTCGCCGCCATCGGCCCGGACGCTTCCGACGCCCTGCTCGCCGCCACGCGGCAGGACGGCGCGGTCGCGCTCTATGCGGCGCAGGCCCTCGCGCAACAGGGGACAGCCGCGCTGCCTGCGCTGGAACGCGCCACCGAAAGCGCCAATACAACGACGCAGCGCTGGGCCGCCGTCGCGCTGGGCGAACTCGGCCTTGCGGAGGCCCGCCCCGCCCTGCAAAAACTCGCAGGCAGCGCGAACGCCGAAGTCGCCTTTGTCGCAAATGAGCAGCTGAACCGAATCGGAAAATAAGGGAAGATTTTTCACCACAGAGAACACAAAGGGACACGGAGAAAATACGGAGAGAAATTCAGACAGGATTAACGGGATGTTCGGGATTAGCAGGATGAGAACTAAATTTCTTCCTTTTCCTTTTCTTTCGTGTCGCTTCGTGTCATTTCGTGGATAAAGAATCTCCTTCCCTTCTTTGAGTTTTCCTCTGTGTTCTCTGTGGTGAAAAATCTTCTTTATTTTTTCTCCTCCGCGACGCGCATAGCGGCGGGGGCGAGGAGCCAGCAGAGGACGGCCTGATCCGGTTCGGGGGCGTGGGTCTGCAGATAGGCCAGACTGCCTTTTTTCATGTCAACAACGGCCCCGCAAAGATGCTCAACGACGCCGCTTAAATCCGGCTCATGCCCGACAAACAGGACGTTGGACAGCGCGGGATTTTCCGCCAATATCGCCTGAACGACGCCGAGGCCGAACGCGCCGGACGCAAGGCGCCGGTCTTCGATGACCTCCGGGAACCCGCACACCTGCTGAACAATCTGCGCGGTCTCAAAAGCGCGGGGGTAGGGGCTGGAGAATACCGCGTCCAATTCCAGATTGAGGCCGTGCAGGTATTCCGCTTCCTGCCGCATTTTGGCGCGTCCCGTGTCTGTCAGTTTGCGAGAGGCATCGGTCTGTCCTGGCGCGGCGTCCTCCGCAATGCCGTGCCGTAAAAAATATAATCGCATTGTTTTTCCTTTCTTCCCAAAAATTCGCTATACTAAATCATAGGAGAAGTGGAACCACAGAGTTCGCAGAGGAGAACCACAGAGGACACAGAGAGGGAAATAATTGACCGCGATTTTAGAGAATGATCCTGTCAATTCTGTTAATCTGTCGGAAAATTCTCCGTGTTCTCTGTGTTTCTTCTCTGCGAACTCTGTGGTTCCAAATCCCATGAGGAGAAATTATGAACGTCGAAGTTCCGAAAATTGTCAGCGAGGCGCAAGTCCGCTCGTTTGTCGAGGACGGTTATCTGATCGTTCCCGGTCTGGTCTCGGAGGAGGAGCGCGAAGAACTTAAGGCCGACATCGTAAAGATTGCGCGGGGCGGCTATCCCTGCGAGGCCCTGCCTCCCGCTGACGCCGAATTGACCGATGCGCAAGTTTTGCAGAAAATCCTGTGCATCCATTTTCCACACCACATCAGCGAAATCATGGAAAAGTACGTCCTGCATCCGAAAATTTGCGGCGTCCTGAGTCAGATTACCGCCGCGCACCTGCCCTACTGGGACGGCAGCGTGAAATGTATGCAGTCCATGCTGTTCGTCAAGCCGCCGCAATTTCAGGGGCAGGCGTGGCATCAGGACGAGATTTATATCCCGACCCGCGACCGTTCGCTGATTGGAGCGTGGATCGCCATTGACGACGCCACACAGGAGAATGGCTGCCTGTGGGTGGTTCCCGGTTCGCACCGCACCGGCTACCTTTATCCGCAAAAGCCGCATAACAATCTGGACGAATTTGACGTTTCCCAGGAGAGTTTCGGCTTTGACGAGTCGGCGGCGGTTCCTGTTGAGGTCAAGGCGGGGACGGTCGTATTTTTTAACGGGCATCTGCTGCATCGTTCGCGCAAAAATCGCAGCGCCATCTACCGGCGCGTTCTGGTCAATCACTACATGAACGCCTGGTCGCTGCTTCCCTGGCATTTGAAAGAGGGCGAAACGACGGCGAACGCGGATCGGCGGGGCGTTCTGCTGGCGGCGGGAACAGACCCCTACGCCTGGAAAGGCTACGAAGATGTCGGCAAAAATGTCTACTTACGGACGTGCAAGGCCAACGAGGAGCCTGCAACGGAATAAAACGTTTCTGTCGGGCGTATAAAACGCCCGTCTGCGGGGCGTTCCGTCAACCGCCCTCACGGGTGTAGAATTCAGGGAGAAAAGTCAACAGGCGTCAAGCATTGAACTAATGCCTGACGCCTTCCTCATCCGTAAAAGCGGTTGGCGGAACGCCCCGCAGACGGGCGTTTTATACGCCCGATTTGCTAATGGCGCGGCGTCCGAGAACCGCCGGAGTTGCCGCCACCACCGCCCCGCGAGTTGCCGCCGCCTGAATCGCTGCGGGCGGGCGCGGACCGTCCCGGTTCTGAGCGGGGCGCGGGCGTGTCGCGTCGCGCCGGTTCTGGACGGGTTGGCGGCTGACTGCGCGACGGTTCAGAACGTGGGGTCGTGTCGCGTCGTGGCTGCGACACCGGCGTCCGAGTGGGCTGCGTCGGCTGGCTGCGCGACGGTTCCGAGCGCGAGGGCTGCGGCGCAGTATCGCGGCGCGGCACAGATCGGCCCGTGTCCGCGCCACTGCCCGCGCTGCCTCTACTGTCCCCATTTCGACGATTGCCGCCCGCGCCGGAGGGATCGGTCGGTCGGTCGTCATTGCGGCGCGGCGTGGGGGTTGTTCCACTGCCGCCGCTGCTTCGGCCTGCGTTCGGGTCTTGCCGATACGTCCCGTTCGGCCCGCCGTAGCCGCGTCCCGCGCCCAGGCTTTGCCGCGCCGCCCGCGCCCGCTCTGCGGCGTCGCTGCTGGCGGTTCCGTTCCGGTTGTCAGTCGAGCGCGGCGTTGTGTCCGTTTGCGTCCGGCGTCCGGTATTCGGGTAGTTTCCATTTCCGTTATACGTTCCGTTATACGTTCCGTTGTTCGTTCCGTAGTTCGCGTTGCTGCGGCGCGGGGTCGCGCGGGGATTTCCCGTTGTCGGATTAGCGTGGTTCGGGTTGCGCGTCACTCCGCCGGAGTTTCCATTGTAGCCGCTGTACCCCCCGCGATTGTTTCCATTGCCGCCTGCGTTCCCATCCGGATTATTCGGAACCGCGCCGGAATTTCCCGTGTAGCCGCCCCGCGTCCGATTCGGCGTGACTTCGCGTCCTGCGCTGCCGCCATTGGAGTAGGTCGGTCGGGCGCGTCCGGTCTGCGAGAGTTCGCCCCCGCTGCGCTGTACAGACTGCGGCAGAGGAGCGCGGAACACCCGCCGGTTTTCAATGGCGGCGGACGGCGTATTTCCCGGTGTCAGCGTCCGCGTCGGCGAATTGGAAAACGCGCCGGGGCGGGCGATGACCGGCCCCGCCACCGGACGCTGACCGGCTTGCGGCGCGGTCACGGCGCGGCCTTCGCTAAAAACGGACGCTTCGGAGCGCGACACCATGCGGTATGCCCCGCGCCCGCTGAACGCCGCAAGCGAGGCGCTGCTGGCCCCGTTCGCGTTCTGGGCGTTGTAGGGCGTGAACGGCAAATTACGAACGACGTTATGGTTCGTGACGAAACGGTCATTGTTGTAAACATTCGTTACGTTGTTTATGTTATTGATGTTCGTGATGTTGGTGATGCGCGTAACGTGATTGACGTAGTTCGAGTTCCAGGGCCGCGCCTCGCAATAGCGGTTTCCGGTGGGGTAATAGACCGCCGCCTGCCCGATGGAGAAGAACGCCGACCAGTCCCTGCCGCCAAACCCAATCGAAAGCGACGCCGGATAGCGCACCTCTCGCGGGGCCAGCGGACACCACGCCACGCCGCCATTGTACTCTGAAAAATGCACGACGGCGGGCGACCAGTATTGCGCGACCGGGCCGGGACACCACGCCCACCCGTAGTTTCGATGACACCACGTTCCGTAATGGTAGGGCGCCCATCCCCACGCCTCACTGGAAACCCACGTCCACCCGAAGGGCTGAACCCAGGTCCAGCGGCCCGCGCTGTACGGACGCCATTCCGCTTCGGTCACACGGGGACACCAGACGTAGCCGTAATCGGGATCGTCGCGCCACGTTCCATAGGAGTCTAAATCGGGCGCGACAATGGCGATATTCGCGGGCAGGTGTTCGCGGGAGGGGCGGTCTGCCGCATCTTCGAGATAGGAATCGCGTTGCTCATTCCAGCGCTCCCAACTGTCGGCGCGGGGCAGATTGCGGATGGCGAACGCGGCGTCCGCATTGTCCAGATAAAGGTAATCGCCCCGATGCAGATCGGCGCGGCCCTGGCTGCCCTCCACCGTCGCGTCGCCCAGCATGACGGCGGTCTCCACCGCTTCGCCCGCCCCCACGCGCAGTTTGGAAGGCCCGGTCGTCTTCACGGAGACGTAAGGCGTGTCAATCTGGTAGACCGAGCGGGAGTTGCGCGTCCGCAGCGAGGCCAGCCCTTCGCTGAGTTTGATTTCGGTAAATTCGCCCTCCGAGTCGCTGTACAATGTCTGGAGCGTGACTAAGGCCCCGCTTCCGAGCCGCAGCAGGCTGCCGTCGTCGAACTGAATTTCCGCCCGACCATGCGCCGGGACATAGATTTGCGCGGACTGCCGCAGCGGGAGATTGACCCCGGCGTCCGACCAGTTCGCGCTTTCATCCTCGCGCCACGAGACATTGCCTTCGAGATAGGAGAAGCGGGCGAGGCGCACCGGCCCCTGCGACTGTGTGTCGTTCTCATTTATCGGGTTGTCCGTTGGGGGTTGCGCGGGGTTATTTTGCGCGGGACGCGCCCCATCGTCTCCCACCGCGTAGCTATCGCCGGACTGCGCCCGCGCCGCGCCGGACGCGCCGAGCGTGAGCGCGATTCCCATCGCAAAAAAGGCCGGCCTTAAATTTTTTTTGATTCGTCGCATCGTTTTTTTACCTTCGCAAAATGCCGCGCAAACGCTGGCGGTGCGGGCGCGGCCTGCGGATTCATTTCCTGCTATCCTATACGAGTCCACGCCCTGAATCGTGACAAAAAATGTTTTCGGAACCGCGATACAAAAATCACGGAACGCGGCGGGGCGGGCGAAAATTTCCGCTCGCCTTGTTTTTGCTTCCCTTTGCGCCGATAACGCGGTATACTTAATAGAGGAACGGAAACGCAGCGCGTTTTCCCGATTATTTTTCAGGGAGTATCCAAAAACAATGGAGCAGACCGCCTACCACGAGCAGCCGCTTGCCGCCGAGACCGAAATCGCCCATGACCACGAGACCGAACACGCGCACGGCTCGCACGAATCCGAATTTGATGACCGCGATTACATGGCGACGCCGATTGTCTGGACGGGATTTTTCATTGCCGCAGGGGCGCTGGTCGTCGCCGGACTGGTGGGGGCTTTCCTCGCGGCATGGTTCTACAACTACACGACCAACGGTTTCAGTTAGGCAGAAATCAATCGCCCTGAATCAAGATTGGAAGCGTTAAGAAGCGCGGTGTTCTCCTTCCGATGCGCTTCTGGAGATAGCGGAAATGAACAGCCCCTTTCCGGGTATGGACCCCTATTTGGAAGATGCGGAGTTATGGCGCGGTTTTCACAATTTTTTGATTGGCTCAATGGTTCGTTTAATGAACGCGGACTTGCCGCGTGGCTATGCGGCAAACATCGAAGAACACGTCTTGATCCAGCCAGAGCGGGGAGAAGTCTACCCGGACATTTTTGTTACCAGTAAATCGCTTCCTCCTGTTCTGGCGCAAACGGGGGGAACGGCGCTGATTGACGCGCCGCAAGCAGTCGAAATAGTGGCGCCCATAGAAGTTTACTACAACGAACCAAACCAACGCTATCTCAAAATCGTGACCGGGGCCAACTGGAAAGAGGTCGTTGCGATTATTGAAGTCCTCAGCCCGACAAACAAACGGAGAGGGCCGGATCAGGAGGCTTACCTTCAAAAGCAGCAGGAAATTATCGGGAGTAGAACGCACCTGTTGGAAATAGATTTACTGCGTAAGGGAGCGCATACGGTCGCCGCGCCCTACGAGCGTCAGCGCCGCGCCGGGAATATTCCCTATCTCATTAGTTTGAGCCGCAACGGGCGGCGGGTTCCGCTGGATGTCTGGCCGGTCTCGCTGAGGACGCCCCTGCCGCGAATTGCCCTGCCGCTGAAGTCCGGCGATCCCGATTTCGCTCTGGACTTGCAGTCCGCCTTCGAACGCGCTTACGAGTCGGGGCCATACGCTCGCTCGATAAATTACGCGCTGCCGCCCGCCGTTCCGCTCGACGGCGAAGATGCGGCGTGGGCCGACGCCCTGCTCCGCGAAAAGGGACTGCGCGGGACAGTTTCTGTGGACAGCGCGGCGCAGACGTGACTGTGTGGCAATGAAAAAAGGAGGCAGGCATGAGCAGTCCCTTTCCCGGCATGGACCCTTTTCTGGAAGCCCACTACGAATGGCCCAGCGTCCATAATAATTTGATTGCCTACCTTGCGGAAGAACTAAACCGCGATCTTCCTTCGGGTTATGTAGCGCGAACCGACGCTAGACTTTATGTGGAAGACCCAGGTCGGGATATTGTCCCGGACATTGCGCTGCTGAGGAGGCCGCGTCCAGCCGCTTTGCCGCGACCGGGCGGGGGCGTCGCGCTGCTGGAACGCGACAGCGAACCGGAGACATTCACCGTGCCGACGCTGGAAATTAGCGAAAGTTTCATCAACATTCGGACGCTGGCAAAGCCGCGCCGCATTGTGACGGTAATTGAAATTTTGAGCCCGGCTAATAAATCGGGTGGAACGGGGCGAGACTCTTACCTGAAAAAGCAGCGGGAAGTCCTGGAAAGCGACGCCAATCTACTGGAAGTTGACCTCCTGCGGCGCGGTCAGCACACGGTCGCCGCTCCGCGCGCAGGCGTCCTGCAATTCGGGACATGGGATTATCTGGCCTGTCTGAACCGCGCCGCCGCCCGCGAGACCTACGAGTTCTGGCGCATTGGACTGCGGCAGCGTCTGCCACGCCTGCGCGTTCCGCTTTCAGAGGGGGAACCGGACGCTTCGCTGGATTTGCAGGCGGCGCTTGACCGGGTATACGACTCCGGGCGTTTCCTTGAAGAAACGGACTATGTAGCGCCGCCCGCCGTTCCGCTCGACGGCGAAGATGCGGCGTGGGCCGACGCTCTGCTGCGCGAAAGGGGACTGCGCGGGACGGACTCTGCGGACAGCGCGGCGCAAGCATGAAAAAACAAAGGAGGCAGGCATGAGCAGTCCCTTTCCCGGCATGGACCCCTATATCGAACAATCCGGTTTTTTTCGCACGTTTCATGGTTCGCTTATTAATGCCATTCTGGAGCAGTTGAACACGGAGTTGCCGCCGGGGTACGCGGCGCAAACGGAAGAACACGTCGTCATCAAGCCGTTTAATCGCGGCATCAATCCCGACGTGTTCGTTTCGCGCCGCCCGCGTCCGGTCCCTGACCTGCCCCGCGCCGGAGGAACTGCAACGCGGACGCCAACTGCGCCGCATCAAATTGAGCCGCTTGGCTCGTCGGAGCGGGAGCTCTATATCGAAATTCGTTCGGGCGCAGATTGGAACGAAATCATTACGGTGATCGAAGTCCTTAGTCCGACGAATAAACGAGTGGGACAAATGCGCAACGAATATGTGAGCAAACAGCAGGAAATTCTTCGCAGCGACACGCATCTGATCGAAATTGATTTACTTCGGGCTGGAGCGCACACTGTTGCCGCGCCGATTGAGGCGATACGCGCCGAAAACAACTGGCATTACGTTATCAGTTCCAGTCTGAGTTGGCGGCGCGAAGTGATGGATTACTGGCCTGTCACGATTCGGGAAAGTTTGCCGACGCTTCCGGTTCCCCTGCGGACGCCGTATGAAGAGGTCTTATTAGATTTACAGGCCGCGTTTGACCGCATTTATGACACTGGCCCCTATCCGCGTTTGACCGACTACTGCGTAGAGCCGCCCGATCCGCCGTTTGTCGGGCCGGATGTTTTGTGGATCGACGCCCTGCTGCGCAAGGCGGGACTGCGAACGACAGAAGACTCGGAACGAATCGCGAATACGGAATACACAGAAGGAAGCGCGTAACGCATGGAAAGTTTGCAGGCCGCCCGCGAAATGGGCCTTAATGAAAAAGAATATCAGCAAATCCTGGACACTTTGAAGCGCGAGCCGACTCTTACCGAACTCGGAATGTTCTCCGTGATGTGGTCGGAGCATTGCGGCTATAAGTATTCGCGGCCCGTCCTCGCGCTGTTCAAGACGTACAAGGAAGCGCAGGAAACGGGCGCTCTGGAAAACGCGGGCGTGATTCCGCTGGACGATGAACTCGGAATCGTCTTCAAGATTGAGTCGCATAATCACCCTTCCGCCGTCGAACCGTTTCAGGGCGCGGCGACGGGCGTGGGCGGCATCCTGCGCGACATCTTTACGATGGGAGCGCGTCCGATTGCTAACTTGAACTCGCTGCGTTTCGGCCCGCTGGATAATCCGCGCAATCGATATCTGTTTGAACACGCCGTCGCGGGAATCGGGCATTATGGGAATTGCGTTGGGGTTCCGACAGTCGCGGGCGAAGTGTATTTCCACGAATGTTACAGTGGCAATCCGCTGGTCAACGCGATGTCGGTGGGATTGGTAGAGCGCAAACATATCGCGAGCGCGGCAGCAAAAGGCGTGGGCAACCCGGTGATTTATGTCGGGAGCGCGACGGGGAAAGACGGGATTCACGGCGCGACGTTTGCGAGCGCGGAACTAAACGAGGACAGCGAAAGCAAGCGTCCCAACGTCCAGATGGGCGACCCGTTCATGGAAAAACTGCTGATTGAAGCGACTTTGGAAGCCCTTGCGACGGGCTGCATTGTCGGGATTCAGGACATGGGCGCGGCGGGACTGACCTGCTCGACCTGCGAGATGGCGGCGAAAGCGAACCTCGGCATGGAGATTGACGTTCGCAAAGTCCCCCTGCGCGAATCGAACATGACGGCGTATGAGATCATGCTGTCCGAATCGCAGGAGCGGATGCTGTGCGTGGCGCAGGCGGGGACTGAACAGCAGGTCATAGACGTTTTTAAGAAATGGGGCCTGAGCGCCGCCGTCGTCGGGGAAGTGACCAATGACGGTCTGACGCGCATCAAGGACAATGGCGTAGTTGTCGCCGAAATTCCCTCCAAAGCCCTGACCGACCAATGCCCGACCTACTATCTGGAAACCGAAGAACCGGAATATATCAAAGAGTTGCAGGCGTTCGATTTTGCTACTTTGCCGGAACCTTTCGAAGCCCTTAATGAAGACGCTGAGTCAGATTTGCTCGCGGAAACGAAGACCCGTATGGAGGAATTTTCGCTTACTGCGCACGAGTTCGCAAGTGATGAAGTAGATGTCAAAGATATTTTCGCGGAATTAGACGAAGACCTTGCTCAAAACATTGCGCCATTGGCCTTGACTTATTCGGATTGCTTGCGTTCCTTACTCGATTCGCCATCAATCGCAAGCAAGCGGTGGGTGACCGATCAGTACGACAGCATGGTGCAGACGCAGACAGTCTTTCTGCCGGGTTCCGATGCGGCGGTGCTGCGAATTCATGGCAGCCCGAAGGGAATCGCGGTCAAGATTGACGGCAATGGACGCTACGGCTACCTCGACCCGTTTGTCGGCGGACAGATTGCGGTGGCGGAAGCGGCGCGAAATGTGGCCTGCGTCGGGGCGCGTCCGGTAGGCGTCACCGATAACCTGAATTTCGCGAACCCGGAGAAACCCGCGGGCTTCTGGCAGTTCCGGCGCAGCGTGGAGGGAATCGCGGCGGCGACGGAAGCGTTTGGAACGCCGGTGGTTTCCGGCAACGTCTCTTTTTACAATGAAACGCCCGACGGCCCGATTTTCCCGACGCCGACGATTGGGATTTTAGGGATTCTGGACGACGTGAACAAACGCTGTCAGGCCGCGTTCCGCCCGGACGGCGAGGGCGACACGATTGTTCTGCTCACAGCGTATGACGACCCGACGGGCGGACTGGGCGGCAGCGAATACCTGTCCGTCGTTCACGGCATCGAAGCGGGAACGCCGCCGAAACTAGATTTAGGCGGCGAAAAGCGCCTGCAAGACCTGCTGATTGACTGCATCGGCGAAGGACTGTTCGCAAACTGCCACGACGTATCGGACGGCGGGCTTGCGGTCTGCCTTGCGGAGTGCGCGATGCACGGCAAACAGGGCGCGTTGGTCCTGCTGAACCCGGCGGACTTTAACGCGGAACTGCCGCCCTCCGCGCACCTGTTCGGCGAAGCGCAGGGCCGCGTCGTCGTCACGGTCCGCAACGAAAAGCAACTCGCCAAACTCAAAGAGAAAGCGGCGGCATCAGACATCAAAACAACGTGGATCGGGACGGTCGGCGGCGAAAATCTACGTGTCGGACACGGTCCGCAAATCCTGCTGGAAATTCCGGTAGACGCGTTGTCCGAAATCTACGAGAACGCTATCCCGCGCCGCATGACCGCCGCAACCGAGGTTGTCTGATCGCATGAACGAAACGCCCGCCGCGCAATCAAATAATGCTGTGTTGGAACGCCCGCCAATCGTTCGCCCGGAAGTCACGGACGAACTGATGGCGGATATTGCGGCGCGTATCGTGGCGGAGTGTCATCCGTATCGCATCATTCTGTTTGGCTCGTATGCCTATGGGACGCCCCACGCGGAAAGCGACGTAGATTTGCTGGTCGTCATGGAAAAAGCAACGGGGCAAGACCGTTACGTCCATGCGCTTTACGATGCGGCCCGCATTCCGAAGCTCTGCATGGACATTCTGGCCTATTCGCCTGCTGAACTGGAAACCCGTCTTGCAATGGGCGATTTTTTCATTAAGGAAATTTTAGAGCGTGGGCGTATGCTTTACGATTGCGGTAAGCTATGGAAAAAACCGGAGATTACGATTGTAATGTCACTCTTTGAAGAATGGATCGGATTTGCAGAGGAAGATTTTAAAGGGGCAAAGGCCATGAATAGCCTGATTCCCACCCCTTTGACCAATCTTGTTTGCTACCACGCGGAACAGTGCGCGGAAAAATACTTCAAAGCGTTTCTCGTTTTTCATAACGTCGCACCACCGCGAACGCACGATTTAGAAGAATTATTAAACTTATGCGTCGCACAAGACGCGGAATTGCAAACTTTAGATGCGTCTATGCGCCTTTTGAACCCATACACGACTCGAACACGCTATCCGGGTTCTGCGGCGTTTGTTGCCGATGGAAACGAAGCGATTCTGGCGATGGACACAATACGCGACCTGTTGCGTCAAAAATTGAATCTGGAAACGGGCCTACCCTCATGAATGAAACGCTGACCGCACAAGCGCAACCCGCTTTGCTGGAACGCCCGCCAATCGTTCGCCCGGAAGTCACGGACGAACTGATGGCGGATATTGCGGCGCGTATTGTGGCGGAGTTTCATCCGTATCGCATCATTCTATTTGGCTCGTATGCCTATGGGACGCCCCACGCGGAAAGCGACGTAGATTTGCTGGTCGTCATGGAAAAAGCAACGGGGCAAGACCGTTACGTCCATGCGCTTTACGATGCGGCCCGCATTCCGAAGCTCTGCATGGACATTCTGGCCTATTCGCCTGCTGAACTGGAAACCCGTCTTGCAATGGGCGATTTTTTCATTAAGGAAATTTTAGAGCGTGGGCGTATGCTTTACGATTGCGGTAAGCTATGGAAAAAACCGGAGATTACGATTGTAATGTCACTCTTTGAAGAATGGATCGGATTTGCAGAGGAAGATTTTAAAGGGGCAAAGGCCATGAATAGCCTGATTCCCACCCCTTTGACCAATCTTGTTTGCTACCACGCGGAACAGTGCGCGGAAAAATACTTCAAAGCGTTTCTCGTTTTTCATAACGTCGCACCACCGCGAACGCACGATTTAGAAGAATTATTAAACTTATGCGTCGCACAAGACGCGGAATTGCAAACTTTAGATGCGTCTATGCGCCTTTTGAACCCATACACGACTCGAACACGCTATCCGGGTTCTGCGGCGTTTGTTGCCGATGGAAACGAAGCGATTCTGGCGATGGACACAATACGCGACCTGTTGCGTCAAAAATTGAATCTGGAAACGGGCCTACCCTCATGAATGAAACGCTGACCGCACAAGCGCAACCCGCTTTGCTGGAACGCCCGCCAATCGTTCGCCCGGAAGTCACGGACGAACTGATGGCGGATATTGCGGCGCGTATTGTGGCGGAGTTTCATCCGTATCGCATCATTCTATTTGGCTCGTATGCCTATGGGACGCCCCACGCGGAAAGCGACGTAGATTTGCTGGTCGTCATGGAAAAAGCAACGGGGCAAGACCGTTACGTCCATGCGCTTTACGATGCGGCCCGCATTCCGAAGCTCTGCATGGACATTCTGGCCTATTCGCCTGCTGAACTGGAAACCCGTCTTGCAATGGGCGATTTTTTCATTAAGGAAATTTTAGAGCGTGGGCGTATGCTTTACGATTGCGGTAAGCTATGGAAAAAACCGGAGATTACGATTGTAATGTCACTCTTTGAAGAATGGATCGGATTTGCAGAGGAAGATTTTAAAGGGGCAAAGGCCATGAATAGCCTGATTCCCACCCCTTTGACCAATCTTGTTTGCTACCACGCGGAACAGTGCGCGGAAAAATACTTCAAAGCGTTTCTCGTTTTTCATAACGTCGCACCACCGCGAACGCACGATTTAGAAGAATTATTAAACTTATGCGTCGCACAAGACGCGGAATTGCAAACTTTAGATGCGTCTATGCGCCTTTTGAACCCATACACGACTCGAACACGCTATCCGGGTTCTGCGGCGTTTGTTGCCGATGGAAACGAAGCGATTCTGGCGATGGACACAATACGCGACCTGTTGCGTCAAAAATTGAATCTGGAAACGGGCCTACCCTCATGAATGAAACGCTGACCGCACAAGCGCAACCCGCTTTGCTGGAACGCCCGCCAATCGTTCGCCCGGAAGTCACGGACGAACTGATGGCGGATATTGCGGCGCGTATTGTGGCGGAGTTTCATCCGTATCGCATCATTCTATTTGGCTCGTATGCCTATGGGACGCCCCACGCGGAAAGCGACGTAGATTTGCTGGTCGTCATGGAAAAGCCTGTTGGCAGCAATCGTAATATGCCGGAAGTCAACGCCGCCGCCCGGATTGACCACCTGTCGATGGATATTCTGACCTATTCGCCCGCCGAACTGGAAACCCGCCTTGCAATGGGCGATTTTTTTGTTAAGAATATTTTGGCGCGTGGTAAAATACTCTACGATTGCGGGGCGGAATGGCCTCAGCAGCAAATCACGCTCACAAAGACCTATTTTGATGAATGGGTTGAACTGGGTGAATCGAACTACACGACTGCTCTCCGTCTAAAGGGCAGCAAAACAAAGGACTATTTTGACGGTGTTTGCTTTTATTCGCAAATCACAGCCGAAAACTATCTGAAAGCGTTTCTGGTGCAGCATGGCCTTTTGCCGCCAACAAACGATCTGATTGCACTGCTTGACGAATGCGTGAAATTTGATGACGCGCTTGCACCACTCAGGCCGAACGCGACGGAAATAAATCGCTACGAAGAAATACTCTATCCCGGATATAACGCCACCATTGAAGACGCACAGGCGGCAGGAGAAGCAGTAAAAAAGATTCGGAAATCCATTCGCAAAAGTTTGTGCCTTTAGATGCAGGTTTTATACCCCCGGTCAAACGGGTCGAACGGAACGCGCCGCTTTGCCCGTCCTTGATTTGGCGCGAACGGAAACCGTTTCCCGTTCGTAGACTTACATTGCGCCCCTCGCGCAAATTTTGCATGAACTTCGGCAATGGGGCCAAATGTCGTTTCGAAGCGGCAAAACACGTCACGAAGTGGTAACAAACGAAGGCCCGCGCTAGACGGGCCGACTGTCCGAGCGATGTACCGTTTGCCGGAAAGTGTGGCAAACGCAGTTCGAAGGAGAGAGTTGACACTATGCCCGAATCGATTCGACCGGCGCTTATGCGCCCCGATATTATCCCCCTGCGCGACTTAGAAGTCAGTTTAAGCCTTGACGACAGCCCCAAAGAGGAGTGCGGCGTCTTTGGCATCTTCGCTCCGGGCGAGGATGTGGCCCGCATTACGTTCTTCGGCCTTTTCGCCCTTCAGCATCGCGGGCAGGAGAGCGCCGGAATCGCGGTCTCCGATGGCAAGCGCATCAAAATCCACAAAGGCATGGGGCTTGTCACCCAGATTTTCGACGAGGCGGCGATCAAGGCGCTTCCCGGCGAAAGCGCTATCGGGCATACCCGCTACTCCACCACCGGCTCCAGCACCCTCTGCAACGCGCAGCCGCTGACCACCGCGTCCAAAGTCGGCGACATCTCCGTCGCGCACAACGGCAACCTTGTCAACACCGAACAACTCCGGGCGGAACTGATCGCGGAAGGCTGCGTCTTCCAGACCACCAACGACAGCGAGGTGATTGCGCAGCTGCTGGCAAAACTGCACACCGGCTGCATTGAGGAGACCGTGCGGCAGGCGATGCAGCGGCTGGTCGGGGCGTACTCGCTGGTCATCCTGACCCCGGACAAACTGATCGGCGTGCGCGACCCGTATGGCGTTCGCCCGCTATGTCTGGGGCGCATCAACGGCAGCAAATATGTGCTGGCCTCCGAGTCGTGCGCGTTAGTTCCGGTCGGGGCGCAATATCTGCGCGAGGTGGAACCGGGCGAAATCATCGTGATTGACCGCGAGGGGCAGCGCGAATATCAGGCGGTTCCGACCGTCCGGCACGCGACCTGTCTGCTGGAATTTATCTATTTCTCCCGCCCCGACACCATGCTTTACAACCGCTCGCTGCACCTCGCCCGCCGCCGCATGGGGCATGAACTTTTCCGCGAACATCCCACGCCGGACGCGCAAGTCGTCATTCCCATCCCCGATACCGGAATCCCCGCCGCGCTCGGTTATGCGGAGGCGTCCCGAATCCCTTACGGCGAGGGCGTGATTAAAAGCCGCTACATTCAGCGCACCTTTATTCAGCCGAGTCAGCGGATGCGCGAGATGGGAGCGCGAATGAAATACTCGCCCCTGAAAGAGACCCTTGACGGCAAGCGCGTGGTCATGGTGGACGACTCCATCGTGCGCGGCACCACGACCGACAAGCTCGTCCGCATGATGTACGAGGCGGGGGCGCGGGAAGTCCACGTCCGCATTACCGCCCCGCCCGTCAAACACCCGTGTTATTACGGGATTGACATGGCGAACCAGAGCGAACTTGTCGCGGCGAATCATTCGGTGGAGGAAATTCGCAAGTTGATTGGAGCGACGACGCTGGGCTATCTTTCGCAGGAGGGCGTCGTTCGGGCGATTGGCATGAGCAAGGACAGTTTCTGCCGCGCCTGCTTCGACGGCAAGTACCCGATTCCCGTGCCGCCGGAAGTCCGCGCTAAAAAAATGATTCAGGAAAAGCAGCGCGACGAGTCAGACCCCACGCACCGGGAAGGCGGCCCCGACGACGGCTCCCCCGACAACGCGGAGTAAAAGTCTCTCCGAAAAGAAAATGAAGCGGGCGCGTACTTTCTTTCGTAGAACGGACAGGACGATTTTTTGCGGGAGCAGCGGCAGTGAATCGAAACGACGCATTAGAATTACTCGAAAAGCATGAAGCGGAGTTTGCCGGTCTCGGCATCCGTCGCCTCACCCTGTTCGGCTCGGTCGCCCGCAACGAAGCGACCGAAGAAAGCGATGTAGATATTCTGGTGGATTTCGATGAAGGGCCACACTTCAAACGTTACTGCCAACTTTGCGACTTGTTGGAAGACCTTCTCCGGCGAAAAATAGATGTAATTATGCAGTATTCCCTTCGCGAACCTATTCGCACTTACATTGAAAAGGACGCAATCAATGTCCCGCGATTATCGCTTGTACCTCGCTGATATTCGGAAGTCCTGCGAGTACATTCAACAGTATACAAAGGATTCGACCTATGAACGCTTCATCGAAGAACGAATGCTTTACGATGCTGTCATGTTCAATCTAATGATTGTCGGTGAGGCCATCAAAAACATTCCTGAGACATTTCGCAAGCAGTATCCGACTATTGATTGGCGCAACATATCCCGCCTTCGGGACATTATCGTACATCGCTACTTTGCCTTGAATACGTTGGCGGTCTGGGAAATTAGCCAAAATGATGTGCCAGAACCGTGAAACAACTCGAAGCCTTTCCAGAAATAACTTTTGAGGCGCTGGCGGCGGAAATAAATAAACATGAATAACATTTTGATTCGCATACCGAAATTTGGACAGGTCGCGCTGGTGCTGTCGGCGGCGACGGCGGGAGTCGTGGCGGCGCGTTATCTGGAATCGCGGAAAATCAACGGCGCGGAACGCCTCGCCAACGCCCTGCTGCATACGCAAAAACTGCGGGACGCGGCGGAAAAACTGCCCGATACGACCGCGCCGGTTCTTGCCGCCTGCGCCGCCTATTTCGTGGACATTGCGTTTCAGGCGGCGGAGGGACTCGGTTCCGCCGCCAAGACGGAAGACCCGATGGGCTTTAGCCGCACCCACACGCATCCCTATACCGGGGCCGCTGTCACCGTCCTGACCGAAGCGGCGGGGACGGAACAGCTGCTCACCTACGCCGTGACGATTCCCGAAGCGGGCGAAGTCCGGGGAACGCGGCGCGTTGGCGGCATGAAAATATCCGGCCTTGCGCCCGCCCGCCCCACGCCCGACGTGGCGCAAATTTCGCTGAAACACGATTATTCCGCACAAATCGAGACCGAGTTCGAGGTTGCCGACTACCTGCTTACGGGAAAGACCCGGATGTTCGGCAAAGCGCACCTGCGCGACAATCAGGGCAACGTCGCGCAAATCACCATAGGATACGACGGAGCCATCTCCGGCAGCGTGACCCGCGAGAACCGCGTCATAGGTCGCTTCGATGGCAAAGTCGCCGAAGGACTAAATTTTAAACCATTTGAGATTGAAGGAGGGAGATAGGGTGTCGGGTGTCGGGTGTCGGGTGTCGGAACAATGCGCTCGTCACTGAAAGTCTGTACTAACTTTCAGTAGATGAGGAATCGCCCGACACCCGACACCCGACACCCGACACCCGCGTTCATTATGTCTGACACACCCATCACGTACCGGGACGCCGGAGTAGATATTGACGCGGGCAATGAGGCGGTGGCGCGGATGCGTCAGCACGTCCGCAGCACGTTCACGCCCGCCGTTTTGACCGATATTGGCAGTTTTAGCGGGATGTTTTCGCTGGCGGGACTGGCGAATCTGCAAAATCCTGTCCTCGTCGCAAGTATGGACGGCGTGGGAACGAAACTCAAAATCGCCGTCACAATGGGCAAGCACGACACCATCGGGCGCGATTTAGTCAACCATTGCGTCAATGACATTCTGGTCCAGGGAGCGTCGCCGCTTTTTTTTCTGGACTATTTCGGCACAGGCAAACTCGCGCCGTCTGTCGTCGAGGATGTCGTTCGGGGGCTGGCGGAAGCCTGCCGGGAAACCGGCTGCGCGTTAATCGGCGGTGAAACGGCGGAACTTCCCGGCCTGTACAGCGAGACCGATTATGACCTTGCCGGGTGCATTGTCGGGGTGGTGGAGCGCGGCAAAATCATTGACGGCTCGCGGGTGCAGGTAGGCGATACCGTCATCGGTCTGGCGTCGAGCGGGCTTCACACGAACGGCTACTCGCTGGCGCGGCGCGTCCTGCTGGAAGGCGAGGACGGCGGGCTTTCGCTGTATGAGCATTTTCCGACGCTGGGCCAGACGCTGGGCGAAGAACTGCTGATCCCCCACCGGTGCTACGCCCCCGCTGTCCTGCCGCTGCTGGCGGAGTTCGATGTTCACGCAATGGCGCACCTCACGGGCGGCGGTTTTTACGACAATATCCCGCGCATTTTGCCCTCCGATTGCAGCGTCACGATTGAGCGCCGCAACTGGCCCATCCCGCCGATTTTTTCTTTGATTGCGGAGCGCGGCAATGTGCCGGAGCCGGAGATGTACCGGACGTTCAACATGGGCATCGGGTTAGTCCTGATTGTCCCGGCAGATCAGGCCCCGCTGCTGGCGCACCGGCTGAACGCGGCGGGCGAGTCGGCCTACATCATCGGGGACGCGCATCGCGGCGTACACGAAGTGGACATCGTATAGGATTTTCATCCACGAAAAGACACGAAACTACACGAAGAAGAAATAGACAGGATTGGGATTGACTTGTCTTTTCTCTGTCCTTTTTTTTCGTGTCTCTCCGTTTCGTTTTGTGGATAAAAGCCTTCTGCGTTCAGATTAAGGAGGAGGGGTACAGATGGAAAAGCGGGCTTATGGCAGCACGGGCGAGTCGCTTTCGCTGATCGGGTTTGGCGGGATTGTGGTGATGGGCGCGGAACAGCCGGAAGCGAATCGGCGCGTTCGGGACGCTTTTGATCGGGGCATCAACTATTTCGATGTCGCGCCTTCGTATGGCGACGCGGAAGACCGGCTTGGCCCTGCGCTCGTTGGGCTGCGCGACCAAATTTTTCTGGCCTGCAAGACGGGCAATCGGGACAAAGAAGGGGCCGCCGCCGAACTGCGCGACTCACTGCGTCGCCTGCAAACCGACTGGTTTGACCTTTATCAACTCCACGCGGTCAGCAGTGTGGAGGAGGCGGAAGCCTGCCTTGCTCCGGGCGGGGCGTTAGAGGCGTTCACCGAAGCGCGTGACGCGGGACTCGTCCGCTATCTGGGCTTTTCGGCGCACTCGGCGGAGGCGGCGCTGCTTTTGCTGGAACAATTTCCATTTCACTCGGTCTTGTTCCCGCTGAACTATACGACGTATTTTCAGGCGGGTTTCGGGCCGCAGGTTGTGGCGGCGGCGCAGCAAAAAGGGGCGGCCCTGCTTGCTCTGAAAGCGATGGCGCGGCGACCCTGGCAGGCGGACGCCGACCGCTCTATCGCGCAAAATACGTGGTACGAACCGCACACCGACCGCGCTGAAGCGGAACTGGCGCTGCGCTGGACGCTTTCACTGCCTGTCACGGCGGCGTTGCCTCCGGGCGATCCGAACCTGTTTCGATGGGCTTTGGACTTCGCCGAACGGTTCAAGCCGCTGGAAGAATCGGAAAGCGCCGCCATGGAAGCGAAGTCTGGCGTTCATCCTCCGTTGTTTTCGCTTGCCGCTTGACCGTATATTTTTTGCATATTTCAATCTCATGCCGCGTCCGAAGAGAAATTTTTTTCGGGCGCGGCCTTTTTTTGAAGGTTTGGCACGAATCTTGCATATACGATACTAAACCGGTTTAGTAATCGATTCATTGAGAAATTGAAGCCCCGTGAAATCCGTTTCACAGGGGCGCGGGCCGGGATCGTAAAGGAGAATTTCATGCGACACAATTTCAATCTTCTGGCGGGCGGCGCATTGACGCTGCTGCTCGTCGGCGCGGCCTCGTCCGCGCAGGCCCAGACCGTTTACGCGCAGGACAACGCGGCAGACCCCGCGTACAACGGCGGCACATTCAATGGGCTGAATGGCGGAACGGGCTTCGGGGCATGGTCGGTCGCCGCGCCCGCTGGCGGCAGCTTCATCGGCGACTCCACCAAAAATAACGGCGGCAGTTCCGGTGGGATCAACACCAGCGGCAAATCGTTTGGAATCTATTCGGGCGGCGCTCAAACCACCGCGACCCGCCCGCTGACCACGCCGCTCGCCATCGGGCAAACTCTCAGCCTAGACTTTGATAACGGCTACATCAATAGCGGAGCGGGACAAAGCGTTGGCTTCTTTTTATCAAATGGCGCTTCCACGCCGCTGACTGTCTTCTTCAACGGCGGAGATAGCCAGTACCGCGTTTTAACCCCTGCCGGAACAACCGGAACCGCCATTAACTTCACCGGGAACGGACTGCACGCCGATTTTACGCTGACTTCGGCGACTGCTTATACCTTCTCGCTCAAACCCGCTGGCGGCGCTGCCTATGTTCAGACCGGCGCGTATACCGGCGCTGGCGTGAACAGTCTCTCGTTCTTTAATAACAACGCGGGAAGCGGCCCCAACTTCGACGTGTTCGCGAATAACCTGTCCGTCACTACGCCCGCGCCCTCCGCGCTGCTGCCAATGGCGGGCGGACTGACCGTTCTGTTCGGTTCGCTCAAACGCCGCAAGCGCAAGTAAGCGGGCGCGAAAGGCGCGATTGCAAAAAAATCCGGCGCGAAAGATCAGACAAGATTTTTCGCGCCGGATTTTTTTGCCCTGACTGGCTGCCTGCTGTTAGAATTAACAGGGTATTTTTTGAGAAACTTGCGCATTTGCTTTGATGACGGCATTTGAATAGCGCAAGCGTTTTTTTATCTACGCCAATCTACGCCAACGGAGCAAGACCATGCCGTTAAGTCAAAAAGAATATCAGCCTTGTTCATCCTGCCAGTCCAAAAATGTCGCGGGGCGCGTCACCTGCTGGCGCTGCGGCAGCGATCTGCCGCGCCCCGCCTCTATCGCCCGTTCGCTCCATGACACCCGTTATCCGCTTTCGCAGGACACGCCCCCCGCCGTTTTTCGGGCTGTCCCCGAGTCCGCGCTGTGGACACAGGCGGCGCTTGACGATCTGCTCTCGCAGGCGACGTGCATTGACCTGTCGAAGCCCCGCAAATTTTCCGTGATTCGGCGCAAAGCGGTCACTGTCCGCGCCGTCTCTCTGCGCAATGCGGCGCGGCGCGAAAAGCGTCCGTCCCTCCTGCGCCCCGCCCACATCGAGAATGCGAAGCGGGCCGCAACCGCCCTCTCGCTCACCCTGCTTGCCGCCGCCGCATCCTCTGTATCTGTGGCGCATAAGACGAGGCCGACCGCGCGAAAAAGCGCATTCAAGTCCCTGAAAGCGCAAGATGCTATGCTGCCCCCCGCGCCCGAAACGAAAATCGCCGACGCCGCGCCCTCCGAATTTTCGCTGGAGGCTGAGAAACAGAAAATTCAGGCCGATCTGGACGCCCGCACCCGCGAGTTCCTGACGACGGGCCTCAATATGGTGCGCGATTACGAATCGGCGAACGGCTCCCTGATTCCCGACCCCGCCGCCCCCGCTTCCCATGTGGCGCAGTTGGAAGGAAATGCGTCCTACACCGCGTATGTCGCGCACATGAAATTTCTGCTGATGAAAGAGGGCGTGATTTAAAGCAATTTTCCGCGCTGAAAAATTGCTCTCACTCCAACCCTCTCCCAAACTTGGGAGAGGGAGCCAACAGGTTGACTTTTTCCCTCTTTTGCAAACCTGGGAGAGGCCGGGGGGTGAGGTCTGTCTTCACTCCGGCATGGCCTTGAGGAGTTTCTCCGTCCGCGTTTTCTCACGCGCCAGAAGTTCCACGTTCAGGGCCTGCATCTTCTTCTTTATCTCGGCGGACTGCGGTTTTTCCAGCATCGCGGCCGTGAACTGTTCCGAAGTCACATGGTATTTCGCGAGCAGCGCGTCGTCTTCGCTTTTGTTCTGAATCATTCCGGCGTCCTGTTTGAACTCCGCGCTCCGCGCCCAGGTTGTTTCGGCATCTATGCGTTGCTGCGCCGTTTCCGCATCCTTCGTCTTGCCCTGCGTCGTATAAATTTGCGCCAGATTGCGGTCTGCGACAGCATGAATCGCGACCCCCACAAGGACATTGATCACCATCTTTGGATCGGCCTGCGCGATTCGCGTCCCCATTTTTCGGGCGTCCAGCAGCAGCGCCTCGTTGCGTTCTCCGCCTGATGTGGACGGCGCGGTGGCGCAGGCCCGCGTCAGACCGCGCAGGGCGGCAAGGTTTGGCGCAATGTCCAGAACCGTCCCTTCACGCTGATAGGCCACGCAATACGGCGCGTCGTTGCCCGCCTTCAGTTCCCGCGCCGCGTCCGTCCAATCACCCCTATTTGCGTAGGCCGCCGCCAGATAATAGGCGTTGAGCGCGTTGCCCGCGTCCTGTTCCGCGAGTTTTTTCAGGGATTCGATGGCCTTATCGGGATTGTCCCCGCCCGTTTTCAGCAGATCGCCCGCCTTTCGGTAGCCCTGCGCGAGGGCTGAATTATTGACCGGCGGCGTCGGGCGGACGCGCCTCAACCACGCGAAGACTCCTCCGCCGACCGTCAGCGCAATCAGCGCCGCTATCCCCAGGCCTATCAGGACTTTTTTCATGCTTCTCCTCGATACAGGGCAATAATCGGGCGTCAGTTTTTCGGCAGCGCCTTGATCTGCTTATCAATCGAATCGGCGAGAAAGGTCAAAATGCCCTGAACATTTTCGAAGTCAGCGCCGTTGCGGATGGGCATCCAGACATCGCAGATATACAGCGGCTTTTTCGTCAGCATGGCCCCAAGCATCAGCGCGGGCGAATCGGTCGGGTCCAGCACGGGGTCTGCGCCGGGGGCCTGCGTCCAGTGGAGAATGGCGGTCAGTTCGCTGCGATTGGCGCTAAGGTACATGATGCGCAGGGGTTTCGTCTCGTAGGCGCGGGGCGTATACGATTCCTGATTGCCGCCGTAGACGCGCCCGTCCTCGTCCAGCAGGTAGAAATAAGGGGCGCGATAGGCCGCGAGGGAATCGGCGCGGGCAACGCTGACGCGGGCGAGATTCGCCCCGTAAGAATACAGGAAAACCGAAGCGGCGGGATTGCCGCGCACAGCGCTGCGCGCGGGCAAAACGGCGTCTGCGCGAGTCCAGACGCTGTACTGCGCGGCAGGCGTGAAGGCGGGCAGGCGCGGCGACTGCGCGGCATTCGCAATTTGAATAATAATTCCGATGACCGCCAGAGCGCCCATTAGCGCGACCAGACGGAGACCCACTCGTGAAATTCCCGGCACTTCAGACCTCGCAGTATCAAAAATAGCCCGCCCAACCCCAGCAGCGGGACTGCCCAGCGCGTCAGCGGGACGAGCGCGGCAAATACATCTTCATCCGCTATCGGGGCGATATTGGCAAGCAGATAAACGCGCCCGATGACCAGCAGGCCCACCCATAACCCGCTGATAATCACCGCCGCAATTTTGGCGCGGAACGGCGCGTTATAAAGCGAAAGCAGGCACAGAGCCAGCGCAAAGAAAACGCCGACTTCCGCCGCCCCGATTCCGAGTTGACCGGAAAAGACGCCGAAATAGGGCTTTCCCTTGACCCCGATCAGGAGAGGATTGCCTTCCGGCCCCATCTCGGCATTAAGTCCGAATATCTGCATCAGGTGCAGAATAATTTTAAAAATAAGCGTGTCAAAGCGTTTTGCTATGCCGTCCAGAACGAATCCCGGCAACGGAATCATCAGGAAAAGCAGACAGAACGGAAAGAACAGAACGCGCAGCTGCGCCGTCCCGATGCGGTAAAGGACGATTCCCATCAGCAGCAGGACGAACGCGGCGCAGGTAAAGGTCGGGTCGGCGAGGCGCAGCGCCAGCGGCGTCAGCACAGCGGCGAAGACCAGCGGCGAGCGCAGGCGGCGCAGCGGCTCCGGCTCCATTTCCAACAGGAACCGAATGACGGAACGCTCTGTAAAGCGTTCGTTGAGGTCGTCGAGTTCCGGCAGGACAATGCGCCAACGGTTCAGCCACAGCCAGCCGACCAGCAGCAGGGGAATCCATTCGGCGTAGTTTTGCGGCGATCCCGGCTGCCGCCACGCCTGCCACCAGGTCAGCGCGGGCAGGCCAAAGAGGGCCAGCAGCCCCAGCAGGACAGCCGCAATCTCCGAACGGACGGCGGGAAGCCGCAGGCCCGCTTTGACGCGCATCCGGGCGAACTGCCAGACGCTTTTGACGCCATGCGCAAAGGCCGATTCGTTATCGAGGAAACTGGTGTCGTAATTCATTGCCCTGCCGGCAGCCCTTCCCAGTCGCGCCGCCCTTCCATATATTTCGCGGCAAAGGCCATGAGTTTGGTCTGCGCCGCCGCCGTGTCGCCGGTAATCGGGGTGGAGAATCGGACGAAAAAGGCGGGGGTGTCCATCGGCTTGATCTTCATCACAATGCGCGTGAGCCACGTGGTTCCCGCCGCCGGAACATTATCGTAGCAGTACAGCACCAGCAGTTTGCCCGCCGGGTCTTCCGAGACCATTTTGTTCATCCGAAGACGCTCCGGGCGCGGCCCCGCCACGTCCATATCCAGCAGTTCCCGGTCGGAGATCGCTGCGCCGGAACCGGTGAAACAGCGTTCCGGCGTGTGCATATCGTTGGGGTCGCGGCTTGCCGTAACGACGAGCTGGATGGGCGCTTCGTTCGGTTTCGCGTAGTTCATGGTCGTGAGGCGGGCATGGGGCAGAATCGCCTGCGCTCCGGGATCAACCGGCGTCTCCTCGCCCGCCCAACCCGCGAACGTTTTGGGCAGCAGGGTGGGGGGCGGCACGCTGAATTTCCGGCCCGACGCCGCATGGACGGCCCCGAAATTCAGCGCCGCTCCGACGATTAAAAGCGCGATTAAAGCGCGATCTCGTCCGCTATTTGATTGCATCGCATCTCCTTCGCCACGAAAATCAGCGCGGCAAATCCACAAACTAGAGTAATCAGGCCGCTGTAATCGTGGAACGCGGCGGCGGCCTTCGCGCTAAAAACTTCGCCCACCATGCCAATTAAGGCAATGCGGACGGAGTTTACGGTCAGCGCCAGCGGGATAGTCAGGCTGAAAATCACCAGTTTCTTCCAGAGCGGGGCTTCCACGATATAAAGGTAATAGGCCGCAAGCACCATCATCGGGAGAATAATCGTCATGCCGCTGCACGCCGGAATTACCTCCAGCGTGTAGTTGCTCAGGTGGACGCGGGTTCCCTCTAAATTCACTTCGCCGAAAAAGCCCATGAGTTTCGCGGCCCACCGCACGGAAAGTTGCTGCAACTGGAACGTCATGGAGTTCATCAGTTCGTGCGGCAGCGGGACGAGCGCCGCCAGAAACGCAATCGGGAAAAGGTAACGGCGCAGAGCGACCGCGCCGTAGCGCGTCAATACCGTTCCCGCAACCGTAACTCCGAAGCCGACTGCGGTAATCGTAATGGCCCCCATCAGCGAACCGAAAAGGGTCAGCGCCAGCCCCGCCAGCAGCAGCGCGAACCCGGCAAGCGTGGGGCTTGGCGTCAGCCCCTCCGCCCGCCCGCGCAGCATCCACGCCAGCGCCAGCGCGGCGGGCAGCACCAGCAGACCATACGCCTGCGGCGCTTCGGGGACAGTCCATTCGTTGTACATGGCGAGCAGCATGGGGGAATAAATTGCGGCGAACGCGGCGAGAACGGCCCAGTCGGTCGGACGCAATTTTTGCAGGAACGCCTTGAATCCGATGACCGTATCGGCCTTTGTTTCCGCTTCGGGCAGCGGGGGCGCATCCCCCCGCGTGTCCTCCAGCGCTGCCTCGCGCGCGTCCCGATTAGTTATTTCCATAGCGTAAACGTCCTCAATGTAGGGTGTTGGGGTTCGGGTGTCGGGTGTCGAAGCGTCCCGTCCGCAGACGGTTGGCGGAACGCCTCCCAGACGGGTCGTTTACGGCCCGGTCATTTCGACACCCGACACCCGAACCCCGACACCCTGTTATCCCGTGTAGTCGCCGCGCAGCTGGGCGTGTTGCTGCGGGGTCAGGCTAAAATAAAGCGTGTCGCGCAGGTTGCCCGCCGGGTCGCGGGCCTCGTTGCGAAAGGTCGCTTCATGTGTGAGACCGAGGCGGCGGGCAACGTTGGCGCTGCGCTGATTCCGCGCGTCACAGCGGATGAAAACGCGGTTTGCCCCGAAGGTATCAAAGGCGAGTCCGCAGAGCAGCAAGACCGTTTCGGTCATGTAGCCGAAACCCTGCGCGGAGGCGCGAAGCCAGTAGCCGATTTCAAACGAGGGAACATCCCAGTCCGATGGGTGCAGCCCCGCTCCGCCGACAAACCGACCGTCTGCCCGCTCCCACACGCCGACGACCATATCTTCCCGCAGCAGCCAGCGGGCATGGAACCGCCGCGCAAATCCTTCGGAATCGTCGGGCGTCCGATGCGTGTCTGCCCAGGGCAGCCAGGGGCGCAGATGCTCCCGCGATTCCTCCACCGCTTCCCATAGCGCCGCGCCATCCCCGGCGCGGTAGGGGCGCAAGCGGACGCGCTGCCCGACGATCTCTTCCGGGAGGTCGCGCAGAATGGACGGCGGCAAATTCGGGGGGCGTTCGGCGTCTTCCAACATAGTTACGTCAAATCCTGAAGGCGGCGTTGCAAATTCAAGCGAAATTTCACGATTTCCCGTGAAAATTCCTGCCTGTCCCCAACAATTCGCAGGGACACGGACGAAAATCCCCGCCTTTCTTCCCGATTTTACGGGAGGGAACGCGGGGATTATCGGCAGGAGGGCGGTCGAGTTTCAGTCCGGCAGATCGGCGAAGGCGGGCAGGTAGTCGCGCCACACCGAATTTTTGCGCCCGGTCAGGTATTTTGTCAGGCTGATATACGGCACATACTTTGGACGCCGCGCCGGTCGGATTAGTTTCATGCCGAGTTGATGCGCCAGTTTATCGCTTTTTTTCATGTTGCATTTGCGGCAGCAACAGACCAGATTTTCCCACGACGCTTTGCCGCCGTGCCGCTTGGGGATGATATGGTCAATCGTCAAATCTTTGGCGGTCGCTCCGCAATACTGGCACATATAATTATCGCGGGCGAAAATTGTCCGGCGCGAGAGTTTCAATTCCGGCAAAGGCCGCTTGATTTGACCGCGCAGCCGCACGACCGACGGCACGACGACATTTCCGTCCATTGTGGAGGCGCTGCTCTCCTCGTCGGCGTGGAGGATGTCCGCTTTTCCGAGATAGACCATGACAATAGCGCGGCGGGCGTTGCAGACGTTGAGTGGCTCATAGTCGCTGTTGAGGACCAGCACTTCTTGATTCATGTGGCATCAATTCCCTTTCGTTCGCTCTGGCATGAAGCGCAGTGTGGTTTTTTAAACAACAAAACCCGCTCGGCGCGGCGGCGCGGAGCGGGCGGATTGGCGCAGACGCAGGACTGCGCTGGGCTACGGCAGGACAGTCGGGCCGGGGCTGCCTGATTCGCTCCGAGCGGAACGCGCAGGGCGGCGGGCAGGCGGTCTGTATGCGCCTGTCCCTCTCCGCCCTGTGATTTGTCCGCAAGATTCGTTTCATCTGACCAGTCCCAATGCGAAAAAGTTGCGCGAAGTTGCGCCCATAGTAAGCGTACTGATTCTCCCCTACTCAAAACAGGAGCAAAACGTTCCGCAAAACGATTTTCGGCGCAAACGATTGTTTAAGAATTATTAAAAGTATAGCAGACGAATCCCTGCTTGTCAAGGCGAAATTTCCTCATTTTGCCGCCCTGCAATGGCGCGGATTCTTTCGCCACAGTCCCGCCCCGACCATCAGCGTCCCCAGCGCCATGATTGTCAGCGAGGAGGGGGCGGGCGTGGCGTTCGGCTTAAGGAGGTAAGCATGGATCTGTCCATTGATGATGCCAGAACCGGTGATCCAACCGTTGTCATTGATGCCATAGGCAATGTTTAACTTCCAACCGCTTCCAGAGGGCAGAAAGGTATTCAAATCCATCATTCGACCGCTTGTATAAAGAAAAGCGTAGGTTGTGCTGGTGGAGGTTATGCTGTCAAACCCGGCGTAGTCTCCGACGACCGCGCCAGATGAATTGAGTCCGAAAGCGGCGCTGTTCATCCCGCCCAACGCTCCAAGATCGGTCGGCGCGCCTGCCGTCCAGAGAGTAGCGTGAGAATAGGGACTATTCGCCAGATCGGAAGCGCCAGCAACTTGACCGCTAGCATTGATCGCATAACCGAAACTGTTCGTTCCGCCGAGGGTTCCGAGGTCTGTCGGTTTATTGCCGTCCCAGCGGACGGCATGAGTCGTGTTCGAATCCGTAATGTTGGAAGAACCCACGACCTGACCGCTGTCATTGATGCCTGCCGCAGCGCTGTTTTTTCCGCCCAGCGTGCCAAGATCATTGGCCGTCGTTCCCGTCCAGACCACAGCATGAAGCGACTGATTCCCAGTTGTAAAAGACTGTCCCGCGACCTGTCCCAGGCTGTTAATCGCGCTGCCTGTACTGCTTGCGCCGCCTAATGTTCCGAGATCAACCGACGTATTGCCTGTCCAGCGCACTGCGTGTGTTGTGGTAGCGCCTGTCGTTTGTGAGTAACCTCCGACCTGTCCGCTGTCATTGATGCTCAGGGCCAGACTCTTAAGCCCGCCCAATGTGCCGAGGTCGTCAGTAACACCTCCTGAATAGCGAAAAGCGTGGCGCACACTGCCGTCGTCGGAACTTGTAACCCCTGCAACTTGACCGCCGGAGTTGATTGCTGCGCCAAAACTCTGTCCTCCCTCAAAGGAACCGATATCAATGATCGAATAACCAGCTTGCGCATGAGCGACGACGGGAAGGGCGAGCGTGAGCGCGGCGAGCGAAAGGCCGCAGAGTGTGGGAAGATTGCGAGGACGAGCGAAAGTTGACATGATGGGAAACTCCTTCTGACAGGGACGTGTGGCGCGACCTGGCGCGGAAAATGGTAAATCAGATCGGAACAAATGCCTGACAATCTACCTATTGCAAGAAACGTGCCAACGTCCTTGATTTAGCCGATTTTGAGAAAAATTTTTTGAGGAATGACTTTGAAGACGAAAACGCCCTGCGGCGCGGCGTTGCGCGGCAGGGCAATTTCAGGAGAGGGCGGTCGTCCGAGGCGAATTAATGGAGATGTCGTCGCTGCGGACAGCGGGAATCCAGATGCTCGCGGTAGGCGTCCAGCGCGGCGCGAGTCCGCATCATGGAGTCAATACCGGTGGCGGCGTTAATCACAATATCAATGTCATCGGGCTGGTACAGGGCCTCGAAAGGGTCGGTCGCTTCCGCGTCGCCGGGGCAGAGCCAGTGCGCCCGCATATCACGGCGAACAGGACGGTAGGCCATCCGCATGGCGACGCGGGAACGGGCGAACCGCTCGTCCTGACGCGGGTCAGCGTCCTCTTTGGCGGCCCAGCATACCACGTCCACTATCTCCTCATAAGCGGCCTCGAACTTCGTCAGGCGCTCGATCTGTCGGGCGTTGGCTCGGGCGCGGAGGCTGACGGCGGAGATGAAACGGGCCTGAATCTGCCGCGTCCAGGCCTGCGCGTTCTCTCCGGCTCCGGTCACGAATTGGCGGACGGTCTCTGTCTGCCGCTCAAAATTCAGGCGGGCGTTGTGCCAGTGCAGGCGCAAACGCGCCAGTCCAGGCGGGGGGCCTATAACGATCATGCTTCTCTCCTTGCGCTCCGGTACTGCGGGGCGAGGCGGCTATTGCGCCGCTCTCTTTATCGGGAGGCCGGGGCGATGATCCGGCCTCTCCGTTGGTCGCGTCTTTCCTGTGAGTTTCATTCAGGAAAGCGCGTCCGTTTTCGATTCGCGTTCTCTAAAAATGTATTCGCGTGGCGAAAAAAGGCGTAGTTGCGTATTGGCTCCCGGACAGGCGGGACAGATTCCTGAACCGAAAGACGCCTGTATCGGCGGCGCAAGCGCCTCGCGTCCTTTGGACGCCCAATTCAAAATCAGATGCGGCGTCACCTCGCCGCAGATTGCAGGCGGGACAGGTAATTCATCTGCAAATCATTCAATCGGCGCTGCGCTTCGCGCAGTTCTTCCGGTTCCATGCCGCCGCCGATTTTTTCCAGCAGGGCGCGAAAGCAGTCAATCGCCAGTTGCGCGGACGGCAAGTCCTGCTGCGTCTGCCCGACCCGCGCATCGGAGAGCAAACCCAGTCCGCGCCATGCGTGGGTATCGAAAATTGCCAGCAGCGCCTCGCCTAATGCCCGCGTGTCCATTTGCACGGCGGCGTAGGACAGGAAAAACGCGGGGTCCATGTCGGGCGTGTCGCCCGCGTCCTCTTCGGGCAGGGCGGCGTCCTCACGGTCAGACGCGGCGGCGGCCTCAAGCGTTACTGCGGATTCTTCGGGCGCGGCGGCGGCGCGGCGGTCAACAACGGTAAACGTGGAAGGTTCTTGATCGGACATATTCGGACTGGCCCCGGAAGCGGTTTATTTGACGGCGCGGAACGCTTTTCGGAGTCTCTCGCTGGCGCGGGAAAGATTCGATGCGACGGGCGAAACGTCAATTTCAATGTGTCACAGTATAACACAGCGCGGCGAGAATTGCAACCGTTTCCCTGCGCTTTTGGAAGGTATTTTTTTCTGAATTTTCGCTGTCAGTCTGGCGCTTCCGTTCGTCTTCAAGCGGACGGGCTTCGATTCGCTTTAACGGTTCGTCTGCGGAACAATTTCGTTCCAGACGCGCTCCTGCGTTCGCCACGAATTATCCGTCTTATTGTGATTGGGCCGGACAAATTTTGCGCAGACCTCCCCAAACTCCGCGTAGTCGAATGCGCGGGCAGGACGGCAAACATACCCTTCGACCGGATCAGTCTGCGACTGTAAATAAATTTCGAACGCCCGCCGCGCCGCGCTCTCCGTAAACGGCCCCCGATAGATTTGCGGCGCGGGAGTTAGTTTCAGCAGGTCGCACCACCGCAGCGTATCGTCCCATGACAGGCAGACATTGCGCTCATCCCACACCGAAAACACATAAAAGTAACTTTGCAGATGCGTGTAGCGTATCGAATGTTGCGCCGCCATATTTTCGCCGCAAATGCGCCAGCCTACGGGGATTTCCCATTGAATCGCGGAATGGAATTGTTTCACGCGGGCGTACTCTTCGCCTGTCGCTGTGTCCAGACTGCGGGCATGAAGAAAGTCGCGGTAAAGCGTCACGCCGCCGCCGTCCATTTTTTCTGTGATCATATATTCGATGTTTTCCCAGCCGGAAACGCCCGCTGTAATCAGGTCGTCACTGTCCCGGCTGCCGCTCCAGGCCAGATGCGGCGTCCGGGGGTATTTTGTCCGATTTCCGCGCATCGGGTATGCTCCTTTTTTTTCTTGCTTTTTGCGAAAATTGGCGTTACAATAAGAAAGACTTTCTGTCTAAATAGAGCAGAGGCTTCGACAATGCAGCGTTCCCGCTTCGGTCTGCGGACTTTTTTGCCGATAGATAGAATACTTTTCTTGCATAGATATTAAAACGATTTATAAATTCGCCGTGTTCCCGTCTTACCGCTGCTATTTCGGCGAAAGGATGATTATGTCAAACGTTCGCGCTACATTGCTGTTGTCGCTGTTTGCTCCTGCCGCCGCCCTGCTCGTCGCGGCGGGTTCACCGTCCAGCCCGAAAAATAAAACGGTCGCATCGGGCGCAAAGACCGGTTCGCCCGACACTTTTTCGAAAGACATTCTGCCGCTCGTAAAGCAATACTGCGGCGGGTGTCACGGCGTGAAAGAGGGTTCCGCCGGAATCTCGCTGCTCGCCTTCCACTCCACCGCCGACGTGCTAAAATCGCGCAATGAATGGGAGCGCGTGGCGGAGAACACCAGCAACGGACATATGCCGCCAATGGGGATGCCGCAGCCGACCGACGCGCAGCGCAAACAGATGACCGCCTGGATTGAGAGTACCCTCTCCAATGCGGCCTGCAACATCACAGACCCCGGACACGTCACGATGCGCCGCCTGAACCGCGACGAGTACAACAACACCATTCGCGATCTAACTGGCCTCGACCTGCACCCCGCCGACGCCTTTCCCAGCGACGACGTAGGCTATGGCTTCGACAACATCGGGGACGTGCTTTCTATGTCGCCTATCCTGCTCGAAAAATATCTGGACGCGGCGGAAAAAGTCGCGCAGGCCGCGATTGTCACACCCGAAATGATGCGGCAGCCCGTCGCGATTCCCGCCTCCGAGATGACGAACAAAAATGGCGTTGGGCCGGCGCGGGAGGGCGGCAAGCGGCTCGATGGCACGGGTTCGGAAATCTACCTCGATCATAAATTTTTAGTCGGCGGCGTCTACGGAATTACGGTCAACGCGGGCGAACAGCCGCTCGGCAATGAGCATACCCGCATGACCCTGAAAATTGACGACGCGCCCGTCCGCACCGTGATTGTTGCGGCGGAGCGCGGCAAGCCTTTTGATTACGATTTTACGGTCAAGGTCACGCCCGGAATGCACCGCATTTCTCTGGTTTACGAGAACGGCTTCAAGCAGGACGCCAACGCGGAAAAGAAAACGAAGGAGCGTTTCCGCTGGCTGATCGTCAACCGCCTGCAAATCACCCTGCCCGAAGGCGGCGCGACCCTTTTGCCCGACGCTAACAAAAAGATTATTTCGGTCACGCCCAAATCTCCGGCGGAGAACGAAGTCTGCGCCCGCAAAGTCCTGACCGCCTTTGCTACCCGCGCCTACCGCCGCCCCGCCGCAAAGCCGGAGATTGACCGCCTGCTGCGCTACGTCGGGCAAGCGACAAAATCGGGCGAGAGCTGGGAGCGGGGAATACAACTCGGCGTGCAGGCGATTCTCGTCTCGCCGAATTTCCTGTTCCGCGTGGAGACCGATCCCGCGCCCGTTCGCCTCGCTTCCACAAAGGCGGCTTACGTTGCGCCGCACCCGGTCGGGGATTATGAGATGGCCTCGCGCCTTTCCTATTTCCTGTGGTCTTCTATGCCCGACGACGCGCTGCTGGCGCTGGCGGCGAAGGGGACGCTCAACAGGCCCGCCGTCCTCGCCGCGCAGGTCAACCGGATGCTGAAAGACCCGAAGGCCCACGCCCTTGCCGACAATTTCGCAGGGCAATGGCTGCAACTCCGCAAACTGGACAATGTTTCACCCAACACCGCGCAGTTTACCGACTTCAACGAAGCCCTGCGCCGCGACATGAAGACCGAAACGAAAATGTTCTTTGAGGCCATCGTCAACGAGAACCGCAGTGTGTTGGACTTTCTGGACGCGAAATATACCTATCTCAATGAGCCGCTGGCGCGGCACTACGGACTCTCTGGCGTTACGGGCGAGAACTTCCGCCGCGTTTCCCTGACCGATAACCGGCGCGGCGGACTGCTGACGCAGGCCAGCGTCCTTACGGTGACCTCGAACCCGACCCGCACTTCGCCCGTCAAGCGCGGCAAGTGGGTGCTGGACAACATTTTCAATACGCCGCCGCCGCCCGCCCCGCCGAACGTTCCGCAACTCGCGGACGAGAAAAAACAGCCGCTGGTCGGAACGCTGCGGCAACGCATGGAGCAGCATCGCAAAGACCCCGCCTGCGCCTCCTGCCACGCCCGCATGGACCCCATTGGGTTCGGGCTGGAAAATTACGATGCGGTGGGGCAGTGGCGCACCAAAGACGGCGATTATCCGGTGGACTCGTCGGGCGTCCTGTACAATCAGAAATTCTCCACGCCCGGAGAATTGAAGACGATTCTACTCTCGCGCAAGCGGCAGTTCGTGCGCTGCCTGACCGAAAAATTGCTGACCTACGGCCTCGGTCGCGGCATCGAGCCGAACGACCGCTGCAACGTGGACGCCATGACCGACCGCATCATTCAAAACGACTACAAATTTTCCGCTCTGGTAACGACCGTCGTGCAGAGTGTCCCGTTCCGAACGCGGCGGGGAGAGGGAGGGACCAAATGAGCAACCTGATTATTCCGCGCCGGTCATTTTTGCGCGGCCTCGGCACACTGATGGCGCTGCCGACGCTAGAGGCCATGCTTCCGCTGTCCGCCTTAGCGCAGTCGCCTGCCGCAAAGCACAAGGCCCTGCGGATGGCGTTCCTGTTTGTCCCCAACGGGATTGACATGGACCACTGGACGCCGACCGCCACCGGCGCGTATGAATTGCCCTACATTCTGGAACCGCTGAAAAATGTCAAGGGTTCCGTCAATGTCCTGACCGGCCTCGCGCAGCACAACGCCTTTGCGCTGGGCGACGGCGGCGGCGATCATGCCCGCTCGTCCGCCGCATGGCTCACGGGCTGCCACCCGAAAAAGACCGATGGCGCGGACATCCATAACGGAATCTCCGCCGACCAACTCGCGGCAAAGTATCTCGGCAACCGCACCTCGCTGCCCTCGCTTGAAATCGGCTGCGACCGGGGAGCGCAGGCAGGCGACTGCGATTCGGGATATAGCTGCGCCTACTCATCCAGCATTGCGTGGCGCGGTGAGAATACGCCTGTCGCGCACGAGACCAATCCTCGCGCCGTCTTTGAGCGGCTTTTCGGCAACGGCGACCCGAACGAAACGGCGGCAAGCCGCGCCCTCCGAATGAGAGACCGCCGCAGCATCCTGGACTTCGTGACGGAGGACGCGACCGCCCTGAAAAACAAACTCGGTTCGCGGGACAAAGTGAAACTGACGGAGTATTTCGAGGGAGTGCGAGAGATCGAGCAGCGCATCACGCGGATTGAAAAATCCCACGCGCAGGCCAAAATGAACCCGAACGCCACGCCGCTGGAGGCCCGCAACTACACCGAACAGCTGCGCCTGCTCTCCGATATGATGGTGCTGGCGTTCCAGTCCGACACGACCCGGATTGCGACCTTCATGTTCGCTAACGACGGCAGCAACCGGCCTTACAAGGACGAAGCGGGCGTCGCAGAGGGACATCACGATATGTCGCATCATGGCGGCGACGAAACGAAAAAAGAGAAAGTCCGCCGCATCAACCGCTACCACGTCGAAAATCTGGCCTATATGTTGGAAAAAATGCAGAGTATTCAGGAGCCGGACGGTACTCTATTAGACAATTCCATGATTGTCTACGGAGCGGGCATCAGCGACGGCAACCGCCACAACCATGACGACCTGCCGATTCTGATGGCGGGCAAAGGCGGCGGAGCGATTAAGTCGAACCGCCATATTGTGTATGAGCCGAATACCCCGATGACGAACCTGTTCCTGACCATGCTGGACAAGATGGGCGTCCCCGCCGACCATATCGGCGACAGCACCGGACGGCTTCAGCAGCTCTTCTAAACTACCTTGAAGCGCGACGGGCGCGGCGCATCCTGCGCCGCGCCCGTTTGCGTTGCGCGAGGAAACGATATGTCTACCAGAAATGCTTATTTTGCTTTTAACGGGGGTGAAATCGTGCGCTTGTTGCATGACCACCCTCACTTAAATCTAAAAGCAGGCGATCAGGGTTATGTGTGGGGGGTATACGATTTAATCCCTCCGTGGTATGAGGCCGATTTCTATGGGCAGGATGGTTCGTCCAAAGCGATGATGTTTCAGTTGGAAGAAGTAGAAGTTATAGACGACCCCCAACAGATACGGATACCCGAAGAAGACATTGAATTTTACAAAAGTATCAGCAATGAATCGCTGTCAAGCAGGAAATTGAATTCCGAAACTGATAATCAACCCCAGTCTTAATCAAGGACGACCGACGGAGGTCATAATGCCGCGATGCGGATCGTTCCGCCCTCAATGACTTGCAGGCAGACTTCGTGACCTTCCAGAAAAGTCATACCCAGAAGCGGTTCACTTTCGAGGGCGATTGCTTCGTACTCCTGCTCTGCGCCGTCAAAGGCAACCGTCAAAAGGTAAACATTGAGCCGCGTCATTGTCCCATCTGCCAGATAATTGATTCGCCGGCTGATGCGTTGGAGTTGCAGCGCGGCACACGCGGCAGGGGGTAAGGTTACTGCACCTGTAAAACCGGTGTCAATTGTAAACTCGACGTTGCCTTGTCCCCCTGCTCCCCGCACAAAAAGCGTGACTACCGGTCTGCGATTGGTAATCTCGCCCGTTATCATCGCTTGGTCGCCTTCGGTCGAAAACCGCCGAACGCGTCAACCGCATCATAGCCGATACGGAATTGATAAAGCAGCGGATTGGGATGTTTCGCGAGCATCCGTTTGGTCAGGGCAAGCGAATTTCGATCAATGTCAATCTCATAATCGCCTGTTTCGACATCAATCACGACAATTTTACCGATGTTTTCTTCCGTTTCGATAAGAGGGCGTATTGAGTCCTCGTATAGTGTGACCGCGTTTCGGTCTACCTCTTCCATGATTTTTTCATCCGGCATCATTTCTTCTCCTCTCACGCTATGGACTTGAGGACGTTCTGTTAGAGTGTCCGGCGCTTGACCGTCGTTCCCTGCGGGCCGTCGCCGACTTCGTAGCCGAGCGCAATCAGGTCGTTGCGCAGCATATCTGACTTTGCCCATTCCTTCGCTTTTCGGGCGGCGTTGCGGGCCTCCACCAGCGCGAGGACTTCGGCAGGCAACGCTTCCTCTGACCGCCGCGAACGCGCCGCGATGTTCAGCCCAAGCACGGCGTCGAACTCCGTCCACAGGTGGTAACTATCGTAAGAGTTCAGAATCCCGACGGCCTGCGGCGTCCCGATGTCGTCATTGAGCGCGTCCATAACGCGCTTGCGGGCCACTTCATACGCGGCCTCGTCCAGCGGCTCATTCTCCGGCGAAAGGGCGTAGACCTTGCGCAGTCCCGCTGTCGCGCCCTCCAGCGCCTCCACCGAGAAATTCAGTTCCGAGCGGTAATGCGCTTGCAGACACAGATAGCGGTAGGCCATCGGGTCAAATCCGCGATCAATCAACTCCTGCAAAGTCGAGGGCGGGCGCAGTTCCGGCGGGATTAGCAGCAACTCCGATTTGCTCATCTTGCCGCCGTTCATCAGCAGAAATTCGCCATGCACCCAGTATTTCACAAAGGGGTGATGCGTGGCGCACTCGCTCTGCGCAATCTCGTTGGTATGATGCACCGGAATATGGTCTACCCCGCCGCAGTGGATGTCAAACGTCTCCCCCAGATATTTCATGGACATGGCGGAACATTCGATATGCCACCCCGGATAGCCCGCCCCCCAGGGACTCGCCCATTGCATAATATGCGTTGGCTTATTGAGAAACCACAGCACGAAATCGGACGGGTTGCGTTTTGTCTCGTCCGTAATAACGTCTTCACGCGCCCCTTGTTTCTGCTCAGAAAGGTTCAGGCGGGCCAGTTTACCGTAGTCCGCGTTTTTGGACGTGTCGAAATAGACCGCCTCGCTGGTCTGGTAGGTGTAGCCGTTCGCCTGTAACTGTTCAATGATCGCAATCATCTCGACGATATGCTCGGTGGCGCGGGGCGTGACTTCCGGGCGCTGAATGTTCAACCGGTCGGTGTCGCGGAAGAAAATTTCCTCATAGAACCGCGCCAGTTCCCACGGCGATTTCTGCTCCCGTTTTGCCGCCAGTTCCATTTTATCGTCGCCCGCGTCCTCGTCGGAGGTCATATGTCCCACGTCCGTGATATTCATTACGTGATGAATTTCATAGCCGTTAAAAATAAGAAGGCGACGCAGCACGTCCTCAAAAAGATAGGTGCGCAGGTTCCCGATGTGCGCCACGTTGTAGACTGTCGGCCCGCAGCAGTACATCCTGGCCTGCGGCGGGATCAGCGGCTCAAACGGCTCCTTGCGGCGCGACATCGTATTATAAAGCGAAAGTCCCATAAAGCAAACTACTCCTGCGAAATTTTAAAAAGTTACTGATCTGGCCATAAATCGCTAATAATTGTCCTGTGCGGAGTCGAGGCGTTTCATACTTAATCCAAGCCTCGCCAGGTGGCGTTCCGCCAAGCGTCCTGCCGGACGCGCAATGCAGATTTATTAGAAACTTATAGCGTGATCAGTAATTAAAGCGGGCGACTAAAGTCACTGCCACAACTGCGCAAAGTCCACCTTCGCGGACTCAATCGCGAATGGAAATATGCGTCAGGTATTTTCCATATTCCGCGCCGTTTCTGCGTCAGCGGAAGCGAACGCCTGATTGATTTCTTCCTGATCGGCGAGGAAAAGCGGGTCGTTCGCCGCCATAAGCATCTCGGCGTCAAGTTCTTGGAGTTGATCCTCTGGCGGCATTCTCTTTTGAATGCCTATTTTATCTTCCGCGATACGCAAGAACCTGACCTGCCTCTTTTTTATTATATTTTTGGTCTGCTTTGACCGGGGGATACTCGCGGTCAAACCGAACACCCGCATACCTATCCTTTATCCCTCATTGGAAAGATGGTAGGACAGCACCGCGAGTTCCTGCAAAAACGAAACATTGCGGACGAAAACGCGGGGCGGGACGCGCAGCAAAACCGGCGCGAAATTCAAAATGGCGTCAACGCCTGCGTCTACCAGCAACTCTGCGACCTTTTGCGCGGCGACGGCAGGGACTGCAAGGATAGCGATCCGCGCCTGCAAGACCGCGTTCGCTTCGCGCAGTTTCGCCACGTCCTGCACTTTCAGGCCCGATAGCAGATGTCCGATTTTGCCCGCGTCGTTATCGAAGACCGCGACCAGATTCAGGCGATGCTCTTTCAGGCCGGGATAGCCAATCAGCGCCGATCCGAGGTTTCCGGCCCCGACCAGCGTAACGCGCTGCTCCCGGTCAATGTTGAGGATGCGGGCGACGCGCTCCTGTAAGTCCGCCACGTCGTAGCCGACTCCGGGCTTGCCGAAATCGCCGAAATGGGATAAATCTTTCCGAAACTGCGCGGCGTTGATGCCGGTCTGCCGCTCCACCTCCGCCGAAGATATGGTGTCCACTCTGGCCTGCTCCAGATCAATCAGCAGGCGCAGATACGTTGCCAGCCGCTCCAGCGTCGGCACGGGAACTTTTTCATTTTTGCCCTGAGTCAAATCCGCTCCTTCTCCCGCCCGTACCGCAACGAATCGGACAGAGCCACGCCGCGCGGCGTTCGACCGTCCCATAGGATTAAGTATACCCCGTCTGCGGAAAAAGCCGAAATTTCGCAGACGCGGGAAGGAGATTGCGGGCAGGGCAGCGAATTTAAAGTCACTATGTCCATTTTAATTGCGGAAGACAACGCCATTCAGCGGCAATACTTGACTGGCCTCTACACCGACCGTTTCCCGGAGTTCGCGCCGGTCGAGAGCGTGGGGGAGGGGGACGCCGCTGTCGCGCAGGCCAAAGCGCTGCGCCCCGCCCTGATCGTGCTGGATATTCAGATGCCGGGAAAAAACGGGATTCAGGCGGCGCGGGAAATCTGGAAGCAAGACCCGAAAGCCCGCATCCTGTTCTGGTCGCAGTTCAAGGACGAGATTTATCTGCGCGAACTGGCCCGCATCGTGCCGCCCGATACCGTTTACGGCTACCTGCTCAAAACCGCCAGCGAAGAGCAGCTGATCGCCGCCGCCCGCGCCGTGCTAATTGATGAGCAGTGCTGGATTGACCGTGAAGTGCGCGGCAGCGCCACCCGCGCCGCCAATCCCGCCACCAGCCTGACCGATGTGGAATCGGAGGCGCTGCTCGACATCGCGCTCGGCCTCACGGACAACGCCATCGCTCGCCGCCGCTACCTCTCGCGGCGCGGTGTGCAGAACCGACTCAGCGCCCTTTACAACAAACTCGGCGTGGAAAACGAACCCGAATTAGAAGCCAATAGCGGCGGACAGACCTTTAACCCCCGCAACCGCGCCGTGATGACCGCCCTCCTGCGCGGCCTCATCAACGCGACGGAACTGGCCCGCGAATCCGAACTGCTGACCGAATGGCTGGCGGCGAACAAGACATGAAAAACGTAAGTGTGACGACATTGCAGCAGCGGCGCAATAGCGCCACGCGCCGCCACCGGGCGCGGGTCGTAATTCTAATGGCGCTTATTGGCGGCGTTAGTTATGCGGCATGGTTTGCGCCCTGGGCGAAGCGAGCGCAGACGGTTCAGATCGAAATCGGAAACGGAACGGTGAAGTAACGGCATGGCGGAATCGCGCAGATCCTCAACAAAAACGCTGAAAAAAACGTTGGTAAAGCGCGACAAACAGGCGCTTGGCCTGCTTGCCCTCACCGTTCTGCTCGGCTTGATGCTGCGAACGGCGGGCATCACCTGGAGTCTGCCCGACGCCCGTCACCCCCTCGCCACGTACCACCCGGACGAACTCATCAACCTTTCGGCGGCGACGGCGGCGGACATTCCGCATTTGCAGCTCGATATTAAGTTCTATAACTATGGGACATTTTACTTTTATCTCGTCAGTTTCGCGCACACGCTGGGGCGCGGCTGGGGGCTGATCCCGACGACGCCGAACGGCTACGACGCGCTTTCGCCGCAGGCCGCGCCGGAGCAGGCGGCGCTTTTCCTTACCGGACGGATCGTCACGGCGCTGCTGGGAACGGCGACGATTGCGGCAGTCTATTTTCTCGGCAGGCGTTTGTACGGGCGGAAAGCGGGACTGCTGGCGGCGCTGCTCTACGCCGTCACCCCGATTGCCGTGCAGCACTCCCATTTTCTAACGGTAGATGTTCCCGCCACGTTTTTCGTTTCTCTGGCCTTGCTCTGGGCGGCGCGTCTCCTGACGCGGCAAACGTGGGCGGATTATGTTCTGGCGGGCGTGTGGTGCGGCCTCGCGGCGGCAACGAAATACAACGCTGTCCTCGTTCTGATTGCGCCGCTGCTGGCGCACCGATTGAATAAGAACCCGAACGCCTGCGAGACGCACCGCGCCGCGCATTTTTTCGCGTTGCTGTTCGCGGCGGGGGGTGCGTTCATTATCGCGTGTCCCGGCCCGATCATTGCGTTTGACGCTTTCTGGAAGGGGACGTATCCCGGCAGCGGCGTCCGCTATGAACTATTTGAACACTCCCGCAGCGGGCATGGCGATCTTTTCATCACCACCGGCCCCGGCTGGATTTATCACCTCGCGACCTCCCTGCGCTATGGCATGGGAACGCCGCTGCTGCTGCTTTCGCTTGCCGGAATAGGGTACGGACTATGGCGGCGCAGGGCGGAAGATGTTCTGCTCTTGGCGTTTATTCTGCTGTATTACGGCCTCGCAGGATTCTCCGCTGTCCGCTTCGCCCGCTATATGATTCCGCTGTTCCCGGCGTTTTCGGTTCTGGCGGCGCGGGTGATTGTCGCGCCATTCGCCCACAAAATCGCAGGCAAGGTCATGGCAGCGGTTGCCGGTATCGTCGTGCTGTGCGCGTTTGGCAGTTCCGCCCTGCTGGACGCGCAATTTCTGGAAATTGACCCCCGCGATCAGGCCGCCAACTGGCTAAACAGGGACGCGGCGCAGGGCGCGACGGTCGCGTTCGCCAAAATCCCCTGGTTCTATTCTCCGCCGCTCTCGCCGCTGTTCGCCGCCGCCCGCGCCGACATTCGCGCCCGCGCCGCGCAGCAAATGACGCGCTATCATCTCATCCTGCCCGCCGCCGAATGGGACGCGGCAGTCCTGTCTCCCACGCCCGATTATTTCGTCCTCTCCGATTTAGAGACCGCCAACGCGGTAGACCGCCTGCGTCAGCCCGCCGCCGTCCGCTTCATGCAGGCGCTGCAAAGGGCTTACCCTTCCGACCGCGCCATCGCCCATTTCTATCCCATTCGCCTGTTCTCGCCGGATGTCTGGAACGCTCCCGAAGATATGCGCTACCCCTCCCCGATCCTCCGCATTTATGCAAAAAATCTCCGCTAAATTTTTTGCCGTCAAACGTAACTGAAAGTTTACAGGCGCTTTGTGAAAAAAAATCTATCGTCTGCAAAAAAAAGGAGGATACTATTAAAGCCGAAGCGAATAGTATCATTACCCAATGCGAGTCCGTCGCGCCAGACGATTTTCGCCTGTCGAATTGCCCCGTTCAACCACAGAAGTTTTGCCATAATCTTTTGCAAAAAGAGGAGTATGCAGATGAAACGAACTTATACTTCAGTTTACTGCTTTACTTTCGCGATGCTGTGGGGGATTTTTCCTGCCCAAATCGCGGTGGCGCAGAACAACTACCAGATAGCCCGCACGTTTGGCGGGCCGCCAAACGGGCAGACCGTGCGTCCGCAAGGCATCACGACGGATCGTAACGGGAACGTTTTTGTGGTGAATACTGGCAAAAACAATATCCTGAAATTCACTGAGGGCGGAACCTTTCTTTTTCAATTCGGCGTTCCCGGCAATTTTAGCGGAAACTTTGTCAATCCCAACGTGGTTGCTGTGAACAGCGCCGGGAACATCTATGTCGCTGACGGCATGGGGCGGGTTCAGAAATTCGACGCCTCCGGTAGACTCCTGACCTACCTGGGCGTTTTTTCGTCAATATCGCTCTCACTCAAAATTGACAGTAAAGACAATCTGTTTATCGTGGATGCGGGCAACAGCACAATAAGTAAATTCGACAGTCTTGATCGTTTCCTTTTCCGCTTCGGTTCGTCGGGCAGCCGGAACGGGGAAATGAACTCGCCTCGCGGAATTGATCTGGATCAGCAAGGCAATATCTTCGTTGCCGACCTGGGAAACAACCGCATCGAAAAATTCAATGCCGCTGGTAAATATCTATCGCAATTCGGGAAGTCAGGCCAAGATGACGGGCAATTCACTCTCCCTACGGATGTTGCGATTAGCGCAGAGGATGCTGTTTACGTGGCGGACGCCTATAACAATCGCGTCCAAAAATTCGATAAGGCCGGCAATTTTCTGTGGAAGACCGGGGCGCTCGGCTCCGGGCCGGGTCAATTTAACATTAACACCCATCTAACCGCAGGGAACACTGGAAACATCTATGTCTCTGACACCTACAATGATCGCATTCAGATTTTGGATCGTGACGGTAAATTTTTGTCACAGTTCGGAAAATACGCGCCTGCGGACGGGGACGTAGGCAACGCAGGCAGTATCGCGATTGATGGAAGCGACCATATTTACGCGATGACCGGGGGGAACAAAATCTTCCGTAAATTCGACTCTAAAGGCAATTTCCTCGCGCAGTTTGGAACCTACGGCGATGGAGTAGACCAGTTCCCTGTCATAACAAATATCTTCCCCGAAACGCCGTCCGTGGTCACAACCGATAGGCTGGGCAATGTATACGGCATTGACCGCAGCGGAAACATTTTAAAGTTTGATCCCAACGGTGTTTTCATTCGGCGCTTCGGCAACTGGTATCCTAGCCTCAACGGTCAGCTCGACCGCCCCGCTGGTATCGCAGTAGATGCAGACAGCAACATCTACGTGGCGGATACCTACCACAACCGCATCGTGAAACTCGATCCGAACGGCGACTTTGTGACGAACATCACCCAAACTGATAACGCTCTCTTCCCTGTGATCTCGCCCACAGACATCAAGAGTGACGCAGGTGGAAACATTTACGCGCTTGCCGCTAACCAGCGAATCCTCAAGTTCGACAAAAACGGCAGCTATCTCACGTCCCTTTATATCCCCGCGCCATCTGACGCGCCGCCCTCCACCAGTTACCATTTCACACTCGATAAGTACGGCAACCTTTATATTGTCGGGGGAGACAGCGCAAACGTGTTCAGCGGGTACGTTGAAAAGTTTGATCGGAAAGGAAAACTCCTCGCGCAGTTCGGATATTTCGGCAATGGCAGCGGGCCTTTTGCGTCCGCTACCGGGATCGCGGTAGACAGTCAGACCAATGTTTTTATTGGCGATGGGTATCACAACCGAATTGTTGAGTTCGCAGCAGCGACGCCCGTTCTGACTTTCGACGGAATCGCGCCTGACGCAGCGATGCAAACCGTAGTATTCATCTTTCGCCCCGATGATGGTTCTTCTCCGGTTACCAGAACACTCTCTATTCCGGCCAGCGGGCAGTACAACATCAGCGGCCTATCAACGAAAGCGGGTATACTCCATATCAAGCCCGACAAATATCTCGCGGTGAATGTCTTTGTAGACTTCAGCGCCGGAAACATTACTGGTGTAGACACGCAATTTCAGCCTGGAGACGCCAACAATGATAACAGTGTGGATTCGACAGATTTTACCGCCCTCATTGGCTCCTACAACTCGGATATAACTGTCCCCGGCAGCGGCTACGATCCAACAGCGGACTTCAATGGTGACGGCTTTGTGGACTCCTCCGATTTCATGCTGCTCATCGGAAGCTTCAATCAGGTCGGCGATTTATAGACTGGCGCAACGCGCAATCGAAACGACTGCCCCCGGACAAAACGTTGTCCGGGGGCAGCGCACTCAATGGACTGTGGCAGCAATTTCTCCCCGACAGACTGCCAGGGATGATTTTTTTCTTTGCAAGGCGGTCAGTCTTTTGCCGCTGTCACGCCGCTGAACCACATTCCCACGCCTGCCAGCGCGTTCATCGCGACCCAGGGCAGGAGGGCCAGCGAACTGACGGCGGGGCCGACGGGAACCGTCCCGCGCAGGAACTCCCAGCCCAGATGCGCGGTCAGTCCCAGCGCCATCCAGCCGAGCAAGCGGCGCTCCTCGCGGTCTTTTACGCCCAGCAGGAACAGCAGGCCAATCGGGATGACCACGCTGTGCGCCACGAGGTTCGCCGTCGCAGTCATGCCGAGGTAGCCGGTGATCCAGTCCGGGAACAGCAGGCCGAACGCAATCGCGGCGGTTGCCCAGAAGGGGTAGGGGGCGCGACGGTCAGACTTCTGCCGCAGTTTTCCAATGCCATAGCAGCCCGCAAACAGCCCGACGACCAGCCAGAACCGCGCTACGCCGTCTCCGTAGACGTTCGCCGCCAGTTTTGACGCGCCCGCCGCGTCAAGGATTCCTGCGCCGTATTTGTTCGCCGGTTTTTTCGCGTCCTTTTGCGCCGATTTCTGCAAGATCGCTTTAATGTCGTCGGGGTCTTCGACGCCCTTCGAGACAATCAGCGCGGCGACAGCAGCGACGTGCGGGGTCGCCATGGAAGTTCCCTGAAAGCCGTAATAATCATCTTTCATTTGCCCGGAGTCGCGGTCACGCATCACGGTATTTTGCAGAATGGTTCCGGCCTGTCCGCCCGCCTGCGAGTCGCCGCCCGGAGCGGCAAGCGCCACCTCTTTGCCCCACGTCGAGTAGAAACTCAGGTCACCGCTTGGCCCGACAGCAGAAACGGCGATGCAGTCGGGATAAGCGGCGGGATAGCCCACGCCCTCGCGCCCGGAGTTGCCCGCCGCGCAGACAATCGCCACGCCCTTTTTCTTCGCGTACTCGCACGCGGAGCGCATCAGCTTGTCGGGGACGGGGCCGCCCAGACTCATATTAATCACGTTCGCGCCGTGATCCGCCGCCCACCGGATCGATTCCGCAATGTCGGCGGAACTGCCGCCGCCCGACGCGCTTAATACCTTGATCGGCATAATCGTCGCTTCGAAGGCTAGCCCTGCCACGCCCTCGTTGTTGTCGGTGCTTTCGGCGATTGTCCCGGAAACGTGCGTTCCATGTCCGTGATCGTCGTTGGGTTTGTCGTCGCGATTCACGAAGTCGTAGCCGGGGACGAACTTCGTTTCTTTGAAGTCGCGGGCGCGTTTGCCTTTTTTGGTGTCCGCGTAGGCCACGCCAGTATCAATCACGGCGACAATCGCGCCCTTGCCTCTGGCGACTTCCCACGCTTCTTCGGCTTTGACCATCTGGAAATTCCACTGCTCTTTATAGCGCGGATCGTTGGGCTTCCAGCGGGTTGCGTCCTCGTCGGGCTTATCGCTTTCGGACTGCGGGCCAATCGCTTCCGGGGTGGCGCTGAGTTCTTCGGGCGTGTAGTAGTAGTGAACGACATCGGCGGCTTCCACGTTCGGATCGCTTTGCAGGGCGGCAAGCGTTTTATTCACGTCCGCGCCGAACGGCAGCGTCAGATTCGCGACTCCTTCGGCCTGTCCCATCGGCCCATCCCACGCCAGCGGACTGCCGATTTTCTGCGCCATGCTTGTCAGCAGATTATCGCCGCCCTGCCCGGACTTGAACTGCACGGCAATCTCATTCGGGCTGGTGTAGGGGCGCGGCGTCCCGTCCGCCGAGACCGCAGGCCAGTCCCGCGCCGTCAGCGTTTCGGTCTTTGCCTGCATTGCCTCGCGGTTCGCCTGCCACTGCGACCAACCCAGCGGCAATGCCGCCAGCGCCAGCGCCGCCAGGGTCAGGCCGCTTAAAAATCTCGAACCTGTTTTTTCCTGCATCATTTCACCCCTTTACTCTTTACTTCGTGTTCGCGCTTTTGCGCCGCATCCATATCCGTCAGAAATTTTTCCTGCGCTGCGATCCGCTTCAGGCAAACTTGCGCCGCATTAGCCATTGCCGCATTATCGCCCTTTACTGTATTTTGTAGGTAAGGCTTGATTTTTTTGTAACCCGCCTCATATCCGTAGAAACATTCGCCCGCCAGACTTTGCGCTAAAATATCAAGCCGCTTCGGATTTTTCGCCGCCACCTGCAACATTGCGTCGGGATACACCGTAAAAAGCGAAGCGCGGGCGCAGTCCCAATCTATTGCCAATGCGCCATCTTCAGTGGTGTCCATGAGTTCATTGAAAATATAATCTTTTTGATGGCGACGGTAAATCTGAAACGAAACATAAGGGAAAATATCGTTTCCTTCCTCATCGCAGCAGCCACGCAAACGATTGTAATTCTCGCGAATGTCTATCCCGTTGAACGCAAGAACAAATGCCGTGTAGCCGTATTCTGGATTGGTTGGCTTCAAGTGTTTCAGGCACGGAGCGAGACGTTTCCGCAGTCCGGCTTGCGTCAAGGTTTCCAGTTCTTTTTCCGCCTTGCTGTCGCGTTGCAAATAAGACCGCTTGCACAGTTTGACAAGATGCTTCTGCGAAGCGTTCAGTCTGGAGAGGCCGGTGTAGTCCGTTGCTTGCGCGGACACGCTTCCGAGCAGAAAAAAAACAAGACCGCTGACAGTTTGTAAATTCCTACGATTCATTCTGCGCCTTATCACTCTATTGGCCGGTCATAAATGCAGAGAACAATCTGCTGTGACCCGCACAATGTCGCCGTTTTCGATTGCTTCCAACGCTGCCAAAATATCCGGCGCTAATGGCAATAAAGTTTCAATCTTGTTATCAACTGCCGCCAGCACGATAAAGCCCATCTTGACATTCGGCAGATTCTGCTGATATTCGAGGTTGCCATCCATTGTGATGAATACATCAAATAGCGGTTCCATTCGCCGAAGCAACGCGCCATTTTTAACGCCTGCCCAGCCCATTTTCGGAACGGTCTCTACATCGTGTCCGGGCAGGCTGTTTTTTAGTTTACGCGGCAAACACTCATCCAGCAAGATTCTCATACGGCGCGTTCTCGGAAGGTCTCGCCAATCCATGTTAGAGTTTTTTGCGCCTGCGTTTTTTGCACCGAAGGGAAATCGTCCAGAAATTCATCCAGCGAATGATCCGCCGAAAGGTAATCCAGCAAATTTTTAATTGGTACTCGCGTTCCAGTGAACACGGGGATGCCACCTAAAATCTCTCGGTCGCGTGTGATGAGTTCGTTTTCGGTCATTCGAAGAATCTCCTGCGCTATTTCGTCTGTCTGTTATTTCCCGTGAATCACGCGCAAAATGCGCCCGTCCTGTTTGTCAATTTCCGCTAAGGCCACGCCGCTGTTCCACCCTTTTGGCAGAGAACCTTCCACCGTCCAGACGCCGTTTTGCAGACGCGCCTGACAGGGCTTTTCGCTCTGAATAGATTTTGCCCCGTAGATGGACGTCCAGACTGCCACTGCAATGACCTTTGCCGTTTCCGCGTCAGGGACATACCCGGCGGCAGGCTTGTAGTTGGGGCCGCGCTGGGAGTTCTGCGCGACCGCCGCCGACATCGCCGCCGCAGCAAGGCAGGCGAACCGAGAAATTTTGGCTTTCACGGTTGGTTTCCTTGCTTTGCGCGGTTATTTCGATTGCGGGAGCCAGTCCGGGTGCTTTTCCTGAATGTACTCGTGGCGGTCTTTCACCTGCCCAGTCATTTCGTCGAAGAGGGGCGTCCCGCCCGCGTACATCGTGTCTTTTTTGTCGCCGAACTCGTTGAGGCCGTCGCGCTTGATTCGATCATCGAGCATCTTTTTTTGTTCGTCGGTCAATTTCGCCATTGTCCTTACTCCTCCGCAGGGATTGCATTTAACTTTATAGACGCAAACCGGGCGCCTGTCGTTTCATTAAGGGACTCTCAAAGTTTAAATCGTTCTATTGCGGTAGCGTGTAGCGGGCGAATAAATTCACTGCCACAAAAGCGCGAAGTCCGCCTTCGCGGACTCAATACGGACTTTGAACATTGGAACGTTTATTTTTTTGAGGGTCCCTGAGAAGATTTTCCAACACAGAGTTCTCCGAGGGAAGAACACAGAGGACACGGAGAGACAAGAAAATAAAATTTGAAAACGAGGCGATTCTACCCGATCCAGTCTCAATTTTCTCCGTGTATCTCTGTGTCTCCTCTCCGTGATCTCTGTGTTGGAAAATCCCCTTACGCTTTCGGTTCGGCCTCCCGGAGCGTTTGCGCGGTCACTTCGGGAAGAGTGTCGTTGATGTAAACGCCCGCCTGCGCCTCCGAACCCGCCAGATATTTCAGTTTGTCGGGCGTTCGGTAAGGCGGGGTAAACTCGATGTGGAAGCGGGTATAGTCGTAGTTGCCGCCGTCGGCGGGGCGCTGGTGCATCGCCATAATGTAGGGCATGGAGCGATTCCACAGGTTGTTGTATTTCGCCATGACCGTTTTCATCATTTCGGCAAGGGCGCGTTTCTCCTCCGCGTCGAAGTCCGTGATGGCGGGTCGGAGGCTGCGGGGCAAAATGTGAACCTCATACGGATAGCGGGCGAAGAATGGGACGACCGCGACGAAATGCCGGTTCTCCGCCACAATCCGCCGCCCGTCCGAAAGTTCCTGCGCCAGAATGTCTCCGATGAGATCGCGGCCTGTTTTCTCGCAATGCTTTCTGGCGGCGGTCAGTTCGCGCTGCGGGATAGGTGGAATAAACGGATAGGCGTAAATCTGACCGTGCGGGTGCGCCAGCGTGACGCCGATCTCCCTGCCTTTGTTCTCGAAGATGAAAATGTACTTGACGAAATCGCGCTTTTCTAATTCCGCGAACCGGTCGGCCCAGACATAAACCAGATTTTCAATTTTTTCGACGGGCAGCGTGGCAAGTTCGGCGTCGGCCTGCGGCGTGTAGCAAACGACCTCACAGACGCCCTGCGCGGGCAGTACCGGCGTCAGTTCCGCGCCGTCAATGGCGGGGGCGGGCGGGGCGCTTCGCAGCGAGGGGAATTTGTTCTCGAAGACCACAATCTCGTAGGTAGAAGTCGGGATTTCGGTGGGGAAGCCGCCCGGTTTGGTCGGGGCGAGCGGGTTGTAGTCGGGAGGCGGAAAAAACGTCCTGTCCTGCCGGTGCGTCGCCGTGATCGTCCATTCTTCCAGCATCGGGTTATAGCGCAGTTCAGACACGGGCGGTTTCCTCCTGCGGCGCGGCGTTTGCCTGCGGTGTTTCTGTGGCCTTTTTCGTCTGCGCATCGTCAATCGCGGCGAACACGGCGGATTCCTCCGGCGTGGCGCTGTCCGGGAAATGGTACGCGACGAGATAGCGCCCGTCCTCTTTGATGATGGTCTTCTTCTCAATCTGCATCGCTGCTCAATCCTTCTTGTCCGCGCTCTTGTTCTGTCAGCGGCGGCGTTTCGTTCTCGCCTGCTTTGTTCGGCGCGGCGGGGCGAGTTTCCTGCCCAAAAAGAAAAAAGGCCCCACACAAAGCGCGTGAGGCCAGAAGAAAGCCTTGCGAAGTCGGCGGTAATCAGGGCTGCGTGTTGGCGCAAAAGTCCCGGCTGGGTTTGGCCTGACCTGCAAGCGTGGTGTCGCATCCCGCGCTGTCCAGACCGGAAACCTTGCGGAATTTGGCGCTGCCATCGTAGCGCAGGCCATTGAAACCGTCGGTATGCCGCGCCGGGTAGTGCGTGTGCGGGACGATAGACGCCGAAGGCGGGGTAATATCTTCACTGAGGGGAAAAGGCCCGCGCTGATAATTGCCGTTGGAGTCCGTCGGAATCGCGACCGTTGATCCGGTGTTCGCGCATCCCGGCGTGTTCTTGTGATCCCAGACGAAATACACGGTCGGGTTTGAGACGAAAGCGTCCGCCTGTCCCATCGGGCCGTTATAGATGTAACTCATCGCGTATCCCACCTGCCCCGCCGCGTAGGAAGGACAGCGGAAAATCTGCTGATTTTTGACGTAGGGCTGCAAAAAGCCGGCCTTGAAATCGGAATAATTTTGCGGCAGGGGGGTCGGTTCCGCAACATTGGCCCCGGCAGCGCAGGCGTTTCCGCCGCAGGCCGTCGCCGGGTTATTATCGTAGGGGGCCCACCACTGCTCCAGCGGGCCGGTGTAGATCGTGGCCTTCGCCAGTTTGCCGCAAAGCGGGTCATTGGCGTAGGCTGGATCGCAGAAGCGGTAGCGCGAGTTGACCTGATCGTAGTCCTGCCGGTACATTGCGAGGGCCGTGCCAATCTGCTTCTGATTGCTGACGCAGGCGGTGGAACGCGCCTTCTCCCGCGCCTGCGCGAAAACGGGAAAAAGGATCGCGGCAAGTATGGCAATGATAGCAATAACGACGAGCAACTCAATCAGTGTGAAGGCGTTTGTTTTCGTTAGGGGTCGCATGGGGTATCCTCATGGAATGGATTTATCGTAACATTATAGCAGGATAGCAGGTATTTCAGGCTTTGTGTTAGAAATTCCTGCTTCGGCGCGAAATTTTTACGATGCGTCGGTGAACTGGCGAGGGAGAAAGGGGGCGGACGATTGAAAGAGACGGGCGATCTGCATAACCAACTCCGGGCGCTGCGGACGCGGCGGGGGACAAGTCAGCAGGAGCTGGCGGCGGCGGCGGGCGTGGCGCGGCAGACCATTGGCGGAATTGAGAACGGCGATTACGCCCCATCCGCCGCTGTCGCGCTGCGGCTGGCGCGGGCTTTGGACTGCCGTATGGAAGACTTATTCTGGCTGAAGGAAGAGAACGCGGCGGTAGAGGCCGTTCCCGCCGGGGCCTTTCCGCCTGATGCCCCGCCGACCCGCGTCACGCTGGCGAAAGTGGGGGAGCATTGGATCGCGCACCCTTTGCGCGGGGCGTCTGCGTTCCGCGCCGAAATGATTCCGGCGGACGGCGTGGCGGCGGCAGGCGCGGACGGCGGAAACGTCACGGCGCGATTGCTGGACTCGCCGGAAACGCTGGCCCGCGCCGCCCTGATTGCGGGCTGCGCCCCCGCGTTGTCGCTGTGGGCGCGTACCGCCGAGCAGTGGCAGCCGGGGCTGCGCGTCCACTGGATTCATCAAAATAGCACGGCGGCGCTGGCGAGTCTGGCGCGGGGAGAGGCGCATGGGGCGGGCCTGCACCTCTACGACGCGGCGACGGGCGAATCGAACCTGCCGTTTGCGCGGCGGGCTTTAGGCGGTCGCCGCGCCGTATTAGTCCATCTGGGAGTGTGGGACGAAGGTCTGGTCGTGGCGAGCGGCAATCCGAAGCGGCTGCGGACGGTCGCAGATTTGGCGCAGGCGGGTGTCGCGATCATCAATCGGGAGGAGGGCGCGGGTTCGCGTTTGCTGCTGGATGACGAACTTGCGGCGGCGGGGATTCCAATCGCGGCGGTGGCAGGCTACGGCGTTTGCGCGGGCGGGCATCAGGCGGTCGCGGCGGCAGTGGCGGGCGGACGGGCGGACGCAGGCATCAGCGCGGCCTCGATTGCGGACGCTTACGGGCTGGGCTTTGTCCCCCTGCGGCGGGTGCGCTACGATGTGGCGTTCCTCGAAGCATATCTGGAACATGAGGCGGTCAAGCAGCTTCTCAACGCGCTGACTCGCGGTCGCGCCCGTTCGCAACTCGCGTTGCTGGGCGGCTACGACACAGCGGCAACGGGCGAAATCACGCCGACTATCCCGTGAAATTTGCGGGGATTTTCTGTCAAAATCTTATGATGCTCTGTGTCATAATAACGGCGGGCGGGGGAGGGACGCAAAAAGAGGGAGCGGGTTAGCAATCCGCTCCCTGCGATCTTGATCCAGCCTGCGCGGTAAAGTGAGACGCGCTTAACGCGCTGCGATCTCCTGCTGCAACAAGAGGTTCGTTACTGTAACAGCGTCACGAAAGGATGCGACATGGAAACCGCACTCTATGTCCTGGGCATTGTGTACTACACGATGGCAATCTGCTCGCTCGTCTCTGAGAAACTCGAAGCGCGACCAGGCGTAACGCCTGGGTTCCCAGCAGTTCCCGTCGGAGCCTCAAACCCTCCGGCGGGGACTGCCTCCTTCCAGACCGGCAGCCTGTGAGACGTTATCGCCTCATCGTCATCATACCACAGCCCGCGCAAATCAAGAGGACGCAGGCGAAAATTTTATGCGCTGCGGAAACCAATCTGAGGGATGAGCGCAGCAAAGCAAGAAATTTGTCGGGAAAAGGCGGGCAAAACCCCATTTGCGGAAAAAGCGCTGTACAATAAAAAGGTGGCGGACGGCGCGGTCATGCAGACTTTAGCGCGGCGACGAAATCAAGGACGCAGAGGAGCGTATTATTATGCAGGGCAGACAAATTATTCGGTTAGGAATTGGGGCTGCAATGGCGTTACTGGCGCTGCTGACGTGCCGCCCAGCCGCTGCGCAAAGCGACCTCTCACTATACAGCGACCAGTTTGACAGCGGCTGGAGCAACTATTCATGGAACTCCACGACCGTCGCCGCCACAAACCCGATTCATGGCGGCGCGAACAGTCTGGCGGTCACCTATAACGCGGCGTATGCGGGATTATACTTCGCCTTTCCGAACGGCGTCAACGCGGCGAATTACGGCTCCCTGACATTTTGGATTCATGGCGGCGGCACGGCGGCGCACAACATCCACGCCAAAATCATTCTCAACACCATGAATAATTACGTCAGTGACGTGCCTCTGACGAATTATCTGCTCGGAAACAAATTTCCGGCAAGCGTGTGGACGCAGGTCACGATCCCGCTGTCCGTCCTCAACTCCGCAAGCGGCAGCATCCTCGGCGTCGTCTTGCAGGAGCAGAGCGGAATCCCGGAACCGACTTACTACATAGACGATGTAAAACTTACGGCTGCCGCCGCGCCCGCTGTTGTCCATTTCACGGTTAACGCCGCCGCGCCCCTGCAAACGCTGGACGACCGCTGCTTCGGGATGAATACCGCCATCTGGGACACGTTCAACACGCCCGCCACCCTCTCCCTGCTCAACGCCGCCGATGTCCGCACCCTGCGCTTTCCCGGCGGCTCCCTCTCCGACGAATACCACTGGAAGACCAACACCAGTTACAATACCACGACGAAAACCGAAAACCCCTGGCAGTGGGCCACCAGTTTCGATAGTTTCGCCGCCGCCTATAAGCAGCTGCGCTCCGCCGCGACGGGAGCGCAGCCAAATGTTTTTATGACCGTGAACTACGGCACGGGAACGGCGCAGGACGCGGCAGACTGGGTGACAAACGCCAACGTCACGCGGAAACTGGGACTGAAATACTGGGAGATTGGCAACGAATGTTACGGCGGCTGGGAGACCGATAAGAACAGCCGCCCGCAAGACCCCTTCGTCTACGCCGCCCGCGCCCGCGACTACATGAACCTGATGCGGGCGGCAGACCCGACCATTAAAATCGGCGTCGTCGTTACGGTGGGCGAAGACTCCTACGCAAATTACAGCGCCGCGACCGATGTTTCCGCCACGAACCCGCGCACGGGGGCCAAACACTATGGATGGACGCCCGTTGTGCTGAGTACGTTGAAGGGCTACGGCGTCCTGCCTGATTTCATTATTTATCATCGCTACGAGCAGGGGCCGGGGCAGGAGAACGACGCCTACCTGCTTCAGGCCGCCGCCACATGGTCTAATGACGCCGCCGATCTCCGGCAGCAACTGACCGATTATCTGGGGACAAGCGGCGCGAAAATCGAACTGACCTGCACGGAGGACAACAGCGTCTACACCACTCCGGGCAAGCAGTCCACCAGCCTCGTCAATGGCCTATATCTGGCGGACAGCGCCGCCAATCTCTATAAAACGGAGTTCAAGACCGCGATCTGGTGGAATTTCCGTAACGGGAACACGAACACGGGCGACACCATGCAGAACAATTCTGCTTCGCTTTACGGATGGCGCAACTACGGCGATTACGGCATTATGAACGGCGCGGGCAACGACTGCTATCCGACCTACTACGTCACGAAACTGCTGGCGAAATTTGCGCGGGGCGGCGATCAAATCCTCACGGCGAGCAGCGATTACCGCCTGCTCAGTGTGTACGCCGCCAAACGCGCCGACGGCAGCGTGACCGCGATGGTCATCAACAAAAGTTCGTACAATACGCTCAACGCGACGTTTAACTTCACGCAGGGCCTGCCGCGCCTGCCCGTTATTACGACATCCTACGGCATCCCGCAGGACAACGCCGCGCAGACGGGGACGGGAAATCGCGACCTTGCGGCGGGCAGTCTGAACTGGCCCGCGACAGGCGCTTTTACGGCAAGTTTCGCGCCGTACTCCGTGACCGTTTTGAGTTTCACGGGAACAGGATCGGTCACGGGGCGCGTGGCGTTGGAGGGCGTCCCGAATCTCGCCGCCGTCAATTCCCATGCGCCGCTAGGAACCTTTCATATCGGGTTCCGCAATCCCGGCGCGACGACGGAACTCTACGCCGCCGATGTCGCGCTGACGCCGGTAAATGGTACGGCCTTCGGGACGTTTGCCCTGCCCAACGCGCCGCGTGGCACGTATGACATCGGGATCAAGGGCGCGAAAAACCTGCGCGTCCTGCTGCCCTCGGTCACGGTTGGCGCGGCAACGAATCTGCCCGATGTCCTGCTGCCCGCCGGAGACGCAAACGGCGATAACAGCGTGGACAGTTCCGACTTTACCGCGCTCATTGGTTCGTTCAATTCCGACGCCGCAATCGCGGGAACGGGATAAGACCCGACCGCCGATTTCAATTTCGACGGCGCGGTAGACTCCTCCGACTTTACTCTGCTCATCGGCGAGTTCAACAGTGTCGGCGCGAATTAGGACACAAGGGAACAGGGAATGCCCTGTTCCCTGTTTCGCTTTGAGGATCGAACTGAGGCGGATTGCCTGCGAAAGCGGCGTTATACAATCCGGGCAGGGTAGTCGGGAAAGCGGCGATTCCATTGCGAAAGGGACATTGCCGCGACGGTGATATTTCCCTGCCACTTGCGGGGAACTGAAAACTGTTCCGCCAGAATGTCCATAAATGGTCCTAACAACGCTTCGTCTAAAGGCGTCGGCGGTTCAAACAGCAGGATAAACCGTGTGGGCGCGATCAAAAATTGGCTGCCCCACGCCAGATAAGCGGAAGTCCCCAAAAACTTTCCGCGCATTTCCTGACCGAAAACTTTGCTCCGCATTTTGCTGCTGAAACTGCGGCGATTTCCGCCGCGACGTTTTGGCGCAACGCGGCCCGGTTCCCAACTTTTTACCTCAAGCCAAATCCAACCATTCGCATTTTCGATACGAAAATCAACTCCGGGCCAGGTCGTATTGCCGTCCGAAGAGGAAAATCCCAACGGCCCGGTCAACGGGCTGTCGTGCGGTAATACGGTCAGGGCGCGGGTGAAATCGAACTCGATACCGCTTTCAACGAACAGACTCACCTCGGCTTGTCCTTCCTGTGGCGCGTGTCAGTTGACGATCATAAAGGGAAGCGTATTATTCCAGAATAGAATTTGGCCTCAACTGCGTGAACTCGTCTGTTGGATTGGCAGTCGTTCCGTTGGCGTCGCGTTGCAGGGCGAAATAGCGCAGGCTGTCTGTGGCCTTCACCTGCAAGTCCAGTTCTTTGAGGATGACGTAACTGTGCGTTGCGAGAAATACCTGCACGCCCTGCCGCGCCAGCGAGAGGATTGCTCCGACCACTACACCCATCAGAATGGGATTTAGATTCACCTCCGGCTCGTCCCAGAAAAGCGTGGTTCCGGGCGTCAGCCAGCCGTTTTCCGCCAGTCGCATCAACGTCGCGATTTTTCGCAGACCCTCGCCGACCAGCGGCATAGGCAGGCGTCCCTGCGGCGTGACAAGGTAGAAGCGGCTATTTCCTTCGTCGTATTCCAGTGTGCCGCCAAGCAGCCTGCCGAGGCCTTCCAGCGCAAGGGGCTTTCTGTCGCCGTTCCTGCGCTTTAGCCCCAGCAAAGCTACAATGTCATTGCAAGTTGAATCGAAGTCCAAAACGAACTCATTTGCGGCGGCAAGAAACCCCTGCGTGTGTCCTATCATATCCATCGCGGGAATAAAGACCGGGCGTTCCGCTTTCGTGAGTTTTGTTTCGGAACCAATCCAACTGCCGTCGGAATGGCGGAAATCGTAAAGCCACTCTTGCCCGTGATAGACGCCGGACGCTTTGGCGAAAGCGTCTTTTGGCTGTCCTAATCGCACAAGACCGGCAATGTTCTGGATTTGGAACAGCCCGCCAAGCGTCGGCGTGATGTTCGGCAGGTTCCGCGCCTGCGTCAACTGCGCGGCATACATCGCTTTCATCAGATGCGTCTTTCCCGTGCCATTCTCACCGACGAGGGCGTTGACGCCGGGAACGAACTCGAACTTTGCGTCGGCGAACACCGTGAAGTTTTGCAGATGCAGGCTTTGATGCCATGCGTGGTCGCTCATAGCCTTTACCCTTTCGCCGGTTTCAATGCCGCCAGAATCGCCTCGTTGACGTTGCTGACGCTGACGACTTTTAGCCCCAAATCCTTCGGCAGTTTCGCGGCGTTGTGCTTGGAGATAATCGCTTTTTCGAAGCCCTGCCGCGCCGCCTCCCGCAGCCGTTTTTCCACCTGCGAGACCGCCCGCACTTCGCCCGCCAGCCCGACTTCGCCCAGCAGAATGGTAGTCGGTTCAACGGGCTGTTCGCGGAAACTCGACGCGACGGCAAGCACGGTCGCTAAATCTGCCGCCGGTTCCATGATCTTGACGCCGCCCGCCACATTGACAAAAATGTCCTGCTCCGCCAGTTTCAGCCCGACGCGCTTCTCCAGCACCGCCAGCAGCAGATTGACGCGGTTCGGGTCCATGCCGGTCACGGCGCGGCGCGGGCTTGCCAGATGCGAACGCGCCGCCAGCGCCTGCACCTCCACCAGTAAAGCCCGCGAACCTTCCAAAGTAGACGCGACGGCGGAACCGCTGCCGCCCTCCGTTCGCTCCGCAAGCAGGACGGCGGACGGATTTTCCACCCCGATAAGCCCCGTTTCGCGCATCTCAAAAATGCCGAGTTCATCCGTAGAGCCAAATCGGTTTTTTGCGGCGCGGAGCAGGCGATAAGCGTGATAGCGGTCACCTTCGAAATACAAAACCGTGTCCACGATGTGTTCGAGGACTCGCGGCCCCGCAAGGCTGCCCTCCTTCGTGACGTGACCAATCAGCACGACGGGGACGCCAATCGTTTTGGCGAAGCGGGCCAGATGCGTGGCGCAGGCCCGCACCTGACTGACGCTGCCGGGGGCCGATTCCAGCGACGAGTCGGACATGGTCTGGATGCTGTCAATAATCGCAAGGGCGGGGCGCACCGTTTCGAGGTGATGCAGAATAATCCCGATCTCCGTTTCCACGCTGATTAAAAAGTGCGGCGTCTCCGCGCCAAGCCGGGAACTGCGCAGCTTAATTTGTTGGGCGCTCTCCTCGCCGGAAATGTAGAGGACGGGTTTCGGGTTTCGGGTTTCGGGTTTCGAAGAAGTTTGGATTGCTTCGGCGCTGTCCGCATCGCCGACACCCGGCACCCGACACCCAACCCCCGACGCGACGCAGGCCGCGACCTGCGTCAGCAGCGTGGACTTGCCGATGCCGGGATCGCCGCCGACGAGCATCAGCCCGCCGGGAACGATGCCGCCGCCAAGCACCCGGTCAAATTCGCCGATGCCGCTGGAAAGGCGGGCATGGGCAATCGCTTCGACCTGCGTGATGGGAATCGGAGCGCCGCTTGACGCCACGATAGCGCGGGCCGCAGCGCCGCCCCCGCCGAAACCGCCGCCTCCCATTCCGCCGCCGAGACCGGGCTTGCCGCCCGCGCCCGCCTTTTCTTTGACGCTGACCTCCTCAATGAACGAGTCCCACGCCTCGCACTCCGGGCATTTCCCCATCCATTTTGTTGATTCAATCCCGCAATTTTGACAGATATATTTCGTTTGTAATTTTGACACGTCCTGATTCCGTTCTTCCGCAATGCGTTCTCATGGCGGCGTTTACAACGCCGCGCCTTCCGCTTCCACTTCATTCAATGTTGCGATTTCAGACCGCTCGTAGTCCGCAATCAGGGCCTTTGCCTGCTGCGTTTGCGCGGACTGCGCCGCGCTGTACGCTAAATACCCGAACTCGATGACCGCCGCCAGCGTGAACGCGCCCGCCGCGACTAACATCCCGCTGCCCCGCAAGAGGACGCCGACCGTTAGCGCCGCGCAGTGAACGGCAAGGTTCAGGCCCATGCCGTGATACACTTTGGACGTGGCCCCGTCCGCCACGAGCAGCCCTCTGGCCCACGACGCCAGCGCGGTAATCAGCGGCAGAAAAACGCAGGCCCCGACCCCTAATCGCGCCAGCCCGTACAGATTTTCAGGCAGATGCACGATATAGCGGAAATACGCGGTCAGCAGGGGAGTCGCGACGAGCAGCGCCGTGAACCCCGAAGTCACCAGACCGACCATCCACGCAAACCGTTTCAGCGCGGGCCGGGTAGCGTAATCGCGGGCCTGCGACACCGTAATTTCGTGCAGGGCCAGACCCCAGCCCCGCAGCACTAAAACCGCCATCGAAGCGACGGCCCACGCCGCCAGATTCTCTTTTGGCAGCGGCAGGCGGGCCAGCGTCGTCGAGGTCAGCGGCAGCGCCAAAAGCGTCAGTACCGTTGTGGCGGCAAGCGGCAGGTGGAAGCGCCAGATATCCCGCTGCGTCGGCGGCGCTTCCGGCGAGATGTGCGACAGGACTTTTTCCCGGACAATAGGCAGCGCAAACAGGGTGGTCGCAATCGCTTCCGTGATGACCGCCGCCATCAACGCGCAGGCCCCGACCTGAACGCCGGGAAGTTTGCCCCAGACCGTCAGCGAAACGGCGGTCGTCAGGGCGGCGCACAGGCGCACGGACGTTCCCCAAGAGACCATGCGGGTCGCGCCGCTGCGAACTAAGACGCCCTGAAAAAAGCGCCGCCAGCCAATCGCCGCCGTCCACAGCAGCATGATCCGCATGGCGGGGCGGGCGGCGTCCACAATCGCGGCGGGCTGCCCCATGACGCGCCCCGCAATCCAATCGAACAGCGGAGTGAAAGCGACAAAGGCGGTCAATACCGTGCAGCCAATCAGCAGATTCAGCATGAATCGGCGCAGGGCGTAGAACGTTCCGGCGTCTTTGACCAGCGCAATGGCGGTCGAGAGCAGCATAATCACCGGGCTTTCGATCAGCAGCGAGATTTGCATCATCAGGCCCCACGCCGCCAGATGGAGCGTGGAATCGGGCAGCCGCCCAATCGCGCCCTGAAGCGAAGGCCCCTCGCACATCATCAACTCAAAACTAATCGCCAGCGGCAGCCATAGCCGAAAAATCGTTCGAACCCGCATTGTTTTCCTTTGCGCCCCGTTGCGTTTGTTACTCATCATTCTTCTACTATCATACCCGATTGCGCCCGCTTCGGCGCGTTCCAGGCGTGAGGCGGCGTTTCATTCGGAATTTGCGCGGGACGGGATTCGCAAAAGCGCGGTTTTTATGGCAAAATAACGGGTACGGTTTTTGGACGAGAAACAGCGGATCATTATGCGGCGCGGAGGGACTTATGGACGAGGACGATTTGGGACTGGACGAAACGGCAGGCGAGGACAACGCCGACATTCAGGAAATTTTAGACGAGGGATACGAGCGGCTTGACCAGTTCATGCAGTGGGGCGAGGAGACGCTGGGCCTGGACGCCCGCACGGTGCAGCAGGACTGCTTTAACGCGGAATCGCTGACCGATTTTCTGGCAAATTCCCACCGCAAACGGACGGAAGACATTAACGAGTTTGAATTGCGCTGGTTCGTTTTCAGCCACTACATCCGGCGGGCGATGGCGGACATCGAGACGGAGGAGCGGCTGCCCGATTCGCTGCGGCGCTATTTTGAGTTCCTGCGCTCGGAACAGGCCTATAACGTCCCGGACTGGCTGTATTCCGCATTGGATGACCGCGCCTTTTACGAAAAGCGCCTGCGGGAATTTCGCGCTTTGCCGGAGGACGAGCGACAGTGGCAGGAGGGATTCCGCCTCTGGAGCGAGGAGCTGGAGGACGATCTGGACACCCGCTGCCTGTGGCTGCCCCGCGAAATCGGCGACGGCCTGACGTGGCAGGACCCGATGGGCTGGCGCGAGGCCACCCTGTATCAGGAGGCCAACGCCCTGTGGCAGACCGAACGAGCCGAATTTCTGTTCAACGGCCTGGACTTCGAGGCGGCGCGGGCGCGTCTGACAGAGACCTACCTCGGCTGGATGCAGACCCCGCAGGGGAAACTGGACGACGAGGCCCCGCTGGAAGTCATCATTCAGGAGCGCGAAGACCGCGACGAGGAAGAGGAGACCGGCGAACAGGAAGAAGAATGACCGACATCACGCAGGATAGAGAAACGAAAGCGGAGAAAAGCATGGGACACGCCAGAATCGCAGGGGAAGAAATCGAGCGCATTGGACTCGATCTGTAAGAGCGCGTCATTCGACCGGTCGTGAAAAACGACGACCACATCGGCAAAATCTGAGCGATTGACATTGAGACAGGCGCGTATCACGTAGCAGACTCGCCGCTTGGCGCTGCCCTTCCCCTCCACGAAAAGCACGAAGGGGCTACAGTCTGGAGCGAACGCATCGGCTGTAAGGCCATGTTCGCGTTGAGCGGCTTCGTCGAAATCGAAAGGACAACGAAATAATGCGAGGAGTTGTCAGGAATCTACGCGATGTGGCAACCAAAACAAAGGGGGCGAAGAAAACTTCCTTCGCCCCGCGTCGGTTTTTACGGAATGACAAGCGATTTACAAATCGCCAATGTTATTGAACTGTCCGATAAGCAGCGTGAAGTCAGTCGAATCCACACTCACGTCGCTGTTGAAGTCGGCGGCAGGGTTGTAACCGTTGCCAGGGACTGTCGCGTCGGAATTGTACGCGCCAATCAGCAAGGTAAAGTCCGAACTGTCTACGCTGTTATCGTTGTTGCCATCGCCCGCGCCAAGCATAGCCGTTATGCCGGAAACATCGCCATTCGTTGTGTCCACGCTGACGTTCGCCGCAAGATATTTGTCGCCTTTGATATGCAGTGTGTATTGTTTCGCCGGAAGTCTTGAAAGAATGAACGCGCCGGAAGCAGGCACGGCGGCAGTTTGCGTGATGTCCGGGCTGCCATCAGTTGCGCGGAGGGTGAACGTGACATTCTGCGCGGCGGCGTTCGGGGCGATGTCATCCAGCGTCAGGGAACCGAAAACGGAGGCGGGGGCGGAAACAATTGAGTAGGAAGCCATAAAACTTCCTATGTTATCGCCATAGCCACGCGGAATACTATTGTTAATTGGGTTGCCATCCACAATGCCAGGATACAGGTTGGTCGCCGCATCAGGAACAAAGAAAGTTTGAACAGTTCCTGTTTCCGTTCCAGTAAGCCCATCACCAATGAAAAAAACTTGGTTTAATTGAGGCTTATAAAATGTATGATTTTTTGCACCTGTGATGTCCAAATTGGCAGGAGGTACACCATACTGTGCATTGCTGGTAAAAACGCCGAAAAGTGCGCCTGTATTAGCAATATCGTTATCAACAACACCAGAGATTCCCCCAAAGGCGCTTACATTGGTTGCAGTTCCGTAATTGCCGCCATCAGGCCCATGATTAGGCGTATGTCCTTGTAGGTTATTCAACCCTGTAATGCTAAGAAAGAACAAAGCACGGTTGATGCCGGGATTGATATTGATAGCAATAGGCGCAATACTTCCTTCAGGCAAACCCGAATTACCCGCACCAAAAATACTTGCTCTTGCATCAACTTTAACATTCCCGGTCTGTGCGTTAGCAATATTGCCGAAGGTGAACAAAGCAAGTACATTGAACACGAAAAAACGAAGCAGCGTGTTGGTTTTCATTTGGTGGGTTTTCCTTTCATCTGAACCGTGATTACACGGGTTAAGTGGAAGACTACGATTCCTGTATTCTTCGCCATTCCTTTTGATTCCTTCTGCTTCTCCACGTATTTTATTTTCGCCGCCGAAACTGTGCGGTATAATAGAAGCAGAATTGAGCCGCGAAGGAGAAAACGCGATGAGCGTCACGTTAGAAAAACCCGTCTGCCTGCCCGAAGATTACGCGCTGAAATTGAAACGTCTGGCAGTCACACTCGCCGTCACGGAAAATTCCCTGCTGCAATCGGCGCTGGACTTGCTTTTTCAGCGCCCCGTTGAAGCGGACGCGCTTAGGGATTGGGAATACTTCGAAGCGCGTGAAGCGGAGCGCCATCCCTTGCCGCCCCGTCCCGCCGCCCGCGTTATCAACCCGGCGGAGTTCATCATCACCCACGAAGTCCGCATTGATCCCGAAAAAATCATTCGCCGCAACGGAGCAAAAACCTGATACCGCGCAGGACAATACAGGGGACTGGCGCCCAGAATCTTTTGCGCGGCGACTTCTACGCGATTTACAGAGAAGCGGTTTTACGCGGCGGCAGGGACGAAGAATTCGCGGACGCTTCTGCGGTGTTCACCGAAGAAGCCCTGCAAGTCCTGCGCGATCATGTGAGCGAGGAAGCCTTGACGACGCCGATTTTGCTGACGGAGAATCTCAGCAATCGGGTTTTGGCGGTTCACCTGACAAACGGGCCTGGGATGCGTCTTATCGTTGTGAATACGCGCTTTCGTGTAGACCCCGATGTCATAGCCCATACGCTGATGGAAAAATTCGCCCATGCGCAACAAACGCTTGACAACGTGGGTTTTGCGGCGCAGCGCCGCGAATTTGCCTGCAACGAACGGCCCTATGAGATTGAGGCCAAACGTATTGCGACGGAGATACTCGGTCATGATCCTGCCAGGTATGAAAATTACCTGCGACGCGATGAACCGGATGGCGTTCTTTACGACAGACCGCGATAGAGCGTATAGAAAAACTCTTTCGTTTGTTTAAGTCTGCTTGAGGTAAACTCTTGCTATGATGACAAAAGCCTACTCAACTGATTTGACCGATGCCGAATGGGCGCTCCTCGAACCCTTCTTCCCGCCCACAAACCGCGCCGACGGACGCAACGGACGCCAGCGGGTGTATTCCTACCGCGCTATTCTCAACGGCATTTTCTATATCACGCGCGCGGGATGCGCCTGGGAGATGATGCCCCATGACCTGCCGCCCCATGCCACGTGCTATCATTACTTTCGTAAATGGAGCGAAAACGGCCTACTCATCAAAATTCACACCGCGTTGCGCGAACAAGTGCGCACCCAAGAGCAACGCGACCCCACCCCTTCCGCCGCCATCGTGGACAGCCAGTCCGTGAAGACGACGGAAAAAGGGGGCAGTCCGGTCAGGACGACATCGGTTTCGACAGTCACAAGCATATCAAAGGACGCAAACGCCATCTGCTGGTAGACGCCAGCGGATTAGTTTTGTCCGTTTTTGTTTCTGCCGCCGACCTGGGCGAACGCGCTGGGGCCAAGGCCCTCTTTGAGCAAGTGAAGGGGCAGTTTCCGCGCCTGACCAAAATTTGGGCCGACAGCGGATACACCGGGCCGTTTGCGGAGTGGGTTGCAGAGCATCTGGGCGCAGAGTTAGAGGTCGTAAAGCGCACCGATGACCTCAAAGGGTTTAAGATTGTTCCACGTCGCTGGGTAGTAGAACGCACGTTCGGTTGGTTCGGGCGTTATCGCCGCCTCGCCAAAGATTACGAACTCAGACCGGAGCGCAGCGAAAGCATGATCTATCTTGCTATGATGCGCTTGATGCTCAGGCGTTTGGCAACTTAAAACTTTTTCGCAACTCAAGACTTTTTCTATACGCTCTAAGGGGAAGGGCAGAAACGACTTGACCTGCGCTGCGTAGATTTGAAGTTTGTTTCAACAACTCGTTCCCTTCTGCTTTTTTCGGGCTTTTGACTTTCCGCCGATAATTTTTTTTCGTTGCGCCGCCCGAATGTTGCGCTTCGTTCGTCCCTTTTTCCATGTTTCTTCGATTTTTCTCGCATCTGCCTTCGCGGGAGCCGATTTGATGGAAATTAGGACTTAACAAAACGGGCTATTTGCGCTATATTATAATGCTATTTCTCATCGGGCGCAGTTTGCCGCCCGAAACGTGAGGATTCCGCACCCCGCCGCCTTGTCTGCCTGACGCCGCAAATCACCATTTTGACCGATACTCAGCCCCAAAACCACGCCCCGCAGGAATTTGTACTGATCCTTGACTTCGGAGCGCAATACACCCAGCTCATCGCCCGCCGCGTCCGCGAATGTCACGTCTACTGTGAAATTCTGCCGTTCGTCGCGCCGCTGACCGTTATCGCCGCCAGACAGCCGAAAGGCGTCATTTTTCCGGCGACCCGACTCCCCTTTCCTGCGATGCGACGCGCAAAGCAGGAAAGGGGAAAGCAGAGCGAGGCGGCGATTGCGGCGTACACAAATCGGGTTTTAGAGCAGGGAACGCAGGACGTACTGCAAGATGCCGCCGTTGAGGTAGTACAGGACTTCCTGCGGCGTGTCAATCCGCACCGTCGCGTGAAATTCCCGAACGTGTCCATCCGCCGAGGCCGCTTTGACCGTGAGCGTCCGCCCGTTCGCGAAGTTGGCTGTCACTCCGTCTTTCAGTCCGATTACGTCGAACGTCTCGTGACCGGAAAGCCCCAGCGTGGCGACATTCTCGCCCGGAAGGAATTGCAGCGGCAGGATGCCCATGCCGACGAGATTGGAACGGTGAATCCGCTCATAACTCTCCGCAATCACCACCTTGACGCCCTGCAAGTACGGCCCTTTCGCCGCCCAGTCGCGGGAGGAGCCAGAGCCATACTCTTTGCCCGCCAGAATCAGGGTCGGCGTTCCCGCCGCTTTGTATTGCATCGCCGCGTCGTAGATGCTCATCACCTCTCCCGTCGGCAGGTAGGTCGTGACGCCGCCTTCGGTTCCGGGCGCGAGTTGGTTCTTGATGCGGACGTTGGCGAACGTGCCGCGCACCATCACCTCGTCATGCCCGCGCCGCGAGCCATAGGAATTGAAATCGGCGGGGCTTACTCCGTGTTCCTGCAAATACTTCCCGGCGGGCGAGGCCGCTTTAATCGCCCCGGCGGGCGAGATATGATCCGTCGTGATGGAGTCGGCGAAAATCGCCAGGACTTTCGCGCCCGTGATTTCGCTGACCGAAGTCGGGGCGTCTTTGCTCATGCCGTCGAAGTAGGGCGGGTTTTTGATATAAGTCGAATTTTCTTCCCACTGGAACCGGGCGCCCGTCGGGGCGGCAATCGCCTGCCAGTTGGCGTCCCCGGCGAAGGTGTGGGCGTAATTCTCCTGATACATGGGGGCGTCAATCGTCTGCGAAATCACGTCGGCGACCTCTTGCTGCGTGGGCCAGATATGCCGCAGGTACACGTCCTCGCCGTTCGTATCAACGCCAATCGGGTCGTTGTACGGGTCCCAGTCCATGCGGCCCGCTAAGGCGTAGGCGACGACGAGGGGCGGCGACATGAGGTAGTTGGCGCGGACTTCCTGTTGGATACGGCCCTCGAAATTGCGGTTGCCGGACAGAACAGAGCAGACCACGAGTTTGCCATTGACCACCGCGTCGTTGATTTTCGGCGGCAGCGGCCCGGAGTTGCCGATGCACGTCATGCAGCCGTAACCGACCGTGTTAAAGCGCAGGGCGTCGAGATACGGCGTGAGGCCGGACTTGTCCAAATATTTCGTGACGACGCGGGAGCCGGGGGCCAGCGACGTTTTCACCCAGTCTTTCGTCGTCAGTCCGCGCTCGACCGCTTTTTTTGCCAGCAGGCCGGCGGCGACCATGACGGAAGGGTTCGACGTGTTGGTGCAGGAGGTAATCGAAGCGATCACAATGGAGCCGTGCGTCAGGGTGTACTCCTCGCCCGCCACGCTGACCGCGATTTTTTCCATTGTCGCTGTCGTTCCTTCACTGGTCGGCGCGGCGGCGATGGGGCCGGAAAGGGCGGGCAGGGCCTCGGCAAACGCCCGATTCGCGCCGGAAAGCAAGACGCGATCCTGCGGGCGTTTCGGCCCCGCCAGCGACGGCTCGACCGTATTCAAATCCAATTCCAGCGTGTCGGAGTACGTCGCTTCCGGCGTGTCCCGCGTATGGAAAAGCCCTTGCGCTTTGGCGTAGGCCTCCACTAACGCAACCTGTTCTTCCGGTCGCCCGGACACGCGCAGGTAGCGCAGCGTCTCGGCGTCAATGGGGAAAATGCCGCACGTCGCGCCATACTCCGGGGCCATGTTCGCAATCGTGGCGCGGTCTGCCAGCGGCAGCGAGGCCAGTCCCGGCCCGAAGAACTCCACAAACTTGCCGACGACGCCCTTTTTTCGCAGCATCTCCGTCACGGTCAATACGAGGTCGGTGGCGGTCGCGCCCTCCGGCAATGCGTTGACCAATTTGAAGCCGACGACCTGCGGGATCAGCATGGAAACCGGCTGACCGAGCATCGCCGCTTCCGCCTCAATCCCCCCGACGCCCCAGCCAAGAACGCCGAGGCCGTTAATCATGGTCGTGTGACTGTCCGTTCCGACAAGCGTATCGGGATAGGCGACCGTCTCGCCGTTGCCCTCTTTCGTGAAAACGACGCGGGCGAGAAATTCCAGATTGACCTGATGCACAATCCCGGTGCTGGGAGGGACGACCTTGAAATTCTCAAACGCCTGCTGACCCCATTTCAGGAATTTGTAGCGCTCGATGTTCCGGTCATATTCCAATGCCACATTGAGCAGCAGCGAGTCTTCCGCGCCGAAATTGTCCACCTGCACCGAGTGGTCAATCACCAGTTCCACCGGTTGCAGCGGGTTGATTTTCGCGGGATCGCCGCCGAGTTTCGCCATCGCCTCGCGCATTGCGGCAAGGTCTATCACGCAGGGAACGCCGGTAAAGTCCTGGAGCAGGACGCGGGCGGGCGTAAAAGCGATTTCGGTGGCGGGGGCGGCGTTCGCGTCCCAATTTGCAAGGGCGCGGATGTCGTCTGCGGTGACGCTCAGTCCGTTTTCGCAGCGGAGCAGGTTTTCGAGCAGGACGCGCAGGGAGTAAGGAAGGCGGGCGGTATTGAGGCCCGCTTTATCAAGGGCGTCGAGGCGGTAAATCGTGTAGCCCCGTTCGCCGACGGCAAGGGTGGCTTTTGCCTGAAAACTGTCGTTCATGTTCGTTCGTCCTTTAGAAGCGATAAAGAGTTGCTAAGTTACTCTCTATTGTACCGCATGGAGGGGTGTCGCGCAACCGGCAGCGGAAAGAGCGGCAACATAGCAATGAAGCGGCGCGGGATTCTTTTCTACGCCCGAAAACGATTTATCTGCAACTTTTTTATGCGCATTTCAGTCAAAAGGGGTGGAGAGGCAAATTGTGCGTTGTCCTGCGGCCAGGGAGACTCTTCCTTCTAAATATCGGATCGGGAGGGCTGCGAAAGCAGCGCCCGACATTTTTAGAGTTTCCGCTTTCCGCCGGACTTCCTTTTTCTGGCTATGGCTTCGCTTCCTTCTCAACTTAAAAACTTAGCGAGACCGCTTTCCAGAAAAATCGTTTCCATTTCGCGGGCAAAACAAATATTCGCCTGCCCGTGTCCCGCTTGTCCTGCGGCCGGGGAGACTCTTTCTTCTCTCACCGGTCACGCTGCGAGAGCAGCTCCCGGATTCCTTTAGAGTTTCCGCTTTCCGCCAGACTTCCGTTTTTGGCTATGGCCCCGCTTCCTTCTCAACTTGAAAACTTAGCGGGGCCGCTTTCCAGAAAAATAAAATGAACCCTACGAACAATACTATCTATCTACGCAGGCGCGGCAAAATTTGCCTGCCGGAAACGGGCGCGGAGATTATTTTCCCGCCCCACTACATCGCTTCGATGCTGAAAAATATCGAAGGACTGGGTTTCACCTTCTCGGAAACGCTGATTGCGGCCTGCCAGAAATTAAACCGCCCGCAACTCACGGCGCTATACAAAGAATTGATTGACGCGCTGCAAAAAAGCAAAGGGGCGCATCGGAATTTTAAACCCATGTACCCGAATTTTCCTGATGAGGTCATGGCGGCGGAGGAGGCATCGCTTTACCTGAACGCTCTTCTGCACTACCTGACGGGCGGGCGTTTTCTGCCCGGATCGGAAGCAAATCCGCGCCCACAACTGCTGGAAGCGACGAAATTGCAGGTCATTGATCTGGGAACGCAGGCCGAATTTGAGGGGCTTTTCGGGCAGATTGCCGCTTCCAACGCCTCGCTTTCGGAACAAGACAGGGAAGATCTGGCATGGTTTGCGGAGGCGTTTGGAGGAGACATTTTCCGCCTGCTGCCGGAGTCCATTCCGCAGAAGGAAAACGTGGCGATTGTCGCGGGCCTGCTCATGCGGCATACCGAGTCCGCCCCCGCCGCTGATTTCATGCGGAAATTCTGTCATACGGCGACCGACGCGCTGCGCATCGCGGCCTCCCTGAGCGGCGGCGACGTTTCGCTGGCGACGGCGGTCAAATTTCGCAGTTTCACCCGCGCCGAGCGCGTCCTGCTGTTGAGTCTGCTGGAACAGCAAAGCCATCGGACAGAGGATATGCTGCGCTGGAAGAACCGCTGGATTCGGCTGGGCGAACGGCTGCATCCGGGCGAATATGGCAAACGCTTCCCGCAGACGGCGGAGTCGTTCCGCGTTCTGCGCGAAAGCGTTCCCTATGCCACGTTCCAGAGCGAAACGGAAGCGGCGCTGACGGCAAAAAACGTCGCAAAGGCCGCCGCCCTGCTGTCGGGGCGTCCCGGCGATCTGGCGCGTCGGCTAGACCATTTGCTGCGCCTTGACGCCGATTCGCAGGAGGCCGTCCTCGCGGCGTTTGGCGCGGCGGCGGAGAAAGTTTCCACACCCGTGCTGCTTCAGGCGCTCCGGCATTTTCGGACTCGCCGCGCCGCCGCGCCGGTGCGCGTTTTCTTCCCGAAGGGCAATCTGGCGAAAGCCTATGCAACGGAAAATAACCTGGCGGAACTGTCCGCGTCCGTCTGCGAGCGGGCCGCAGCGGTCTGCGAAACGGCCCTTTCCGCCCGTTTCGGAGCGCTGACGCCGCTCGGCAAGGTCTATGTTGACCCGGAACTGTCGCATTATATCGCGCCTTTCTCGCAGCGTTCGGCGTCGCGGGCTTTCCGAACTTTGACGCGGGGCAGTCAGCTGCCCCTGCCGGAGAACGCGCAGACCATCCGGTTCTTCGTCTGGTGGAAGAATGGCAGGGAACCAACGGACATTGACCTTTCGGCGGCGCTGTTCGACGCGGATTTCGGCTACAAAGACCTCGTGTCGTACTACAATCTCAAAAGTTACGGCGGTCACCATAGCGGCGACATCGTGGACGCGCCCAACGGGGCCAGCGAGTTCATTGATATTTCATTGGAAAAGGCGCTCACGCAGGGCGTCCGCTATATCGTGATGACGCTTAACAGTTACACGCAGCAACCGTATTGCGAACTGCCAGAGTGTTTTGCCGGATGGATGGCCCGTGAGAAGGCCGATTCGGGAGAAATTTACGAGCCGAAGACGGTGCAGGATAGACTGGACGTGACAGCGGACACCCGCATCGCCATTCCGCTGATTATTGACGCGCTGGAGCGAAAGGTCATCTGGTGCGATATGGCCCTGCGTCGCAATCCGCGCTTGCAAAACAACGTTCATGGCAATCTGGGCGGCATTGGCGTCACTTTGCAATCGCTGGCAAATATAAATAAATCGAACCTGTGGGAATTGCTGACCCTCCATGCGCGGGCGAGGGGCGAAATGGTCGAGACACCGGAAGGAGCGGATACAGTCTTTTCGGTGGCGGACGGCCTTCCGTTCCGGCAGGAGGAGATCGCCGCAAACTACCTGGCGTAGCGTTTTGCCGCGCCGGTTTTTTCATTTCGCAAGACGGTCGGCAAGCCTCCCGGACGGGGCGTTGACGGCCCGGTCTCTGCTGGTATCAGGACGCGCCAAAGCGTTTCACGCCGCAGAGGAGGGGCGGCGCGTCCTTCATAGCGCGGAATTTACGCAGCATTTCCCGCGTCCGATACAGGCTCGCCATGTGGCATTGCATATGGAGATGCAGGGCAAATGGGGCGTTCCGCATGGACGGACGGATCTCCATTCCCAAACGCTCCATCAGGGAGACGACGGTCGGATTGCGGCTCAGGGTGACGATGTGCCGTCTGCGCTGCTCCGCCCGCCGCCATGCCGCCCCATAAAGTTCCGCCCCCAGTCCGCGACCGCGAAATGCGGGCAGTACATACAGCGCGGCAATGTCCGTCCAGCCAGAGCGCAGGTCTTTGCTCAGGCAGACTCCCGCAAAAGCGCCCACTTCCTCCGCAACCAGCGACTCTTGAAAGCCGAGCAGTTCCCTGACCGTGTAGCCAAGAATGTTGGGCGTAGTCTTCAGTTCTTCATGCAAAGTCTGCGCTTCCTGCAATGTCAGGGAACGAAAAATCAAAGGCGACATTTTTTCCCTTCTTTTTTGACCGGACTGTGAGCGGCTCGACTGCCATTCATTCCCCCGCGTCCGCTGCGTCACGGAGCGCCAACGTTGTTGAATTGACCGATGAGCAGCGTAAAGTCCGAGGAATCCACGAAGCCGTCGAAATTAAAGTCCGCTGCCGCGTTATAGCCGCTGCCCGAAATGCTGCTGTCGCTGTTAAACGCGCCGATGAGGAGCGAGAAATCCGAGGAGTCCACGCTGTTGTCATTGTTCCCGTCGCCTGCTGGAAGCGCGGCGTCGGGCAGGGCGGGCCCGGTGACGTGGACGCCGGGAAGCAGAACGCGCAGGTTTTTGCTGCCCTTGATCGCAATATCATACGCGCCAAAGGGCGCGTTCGGGATAGAATACATTCCAAAGGCGCTGCCCGCCGTCGTTGTGAGCGTGACATTCGCGCCAAATACTTCCGTCGTGGTTCCCGGCGTTCGGAACGAGACGCGGAACGTCCCCAGCGGCGCGGCGGCGCTCACACTCCGCAGGTTCGCCACCCCCTCCAGCGCAATGCGGCCCGAAACGGTCACGGGGTTCGGCTTGAGCAGGTAGGCAAGCGGCTGTCCGTTGAAGGTTCCCTGTCCCGTAATCCAGCCGTTATCGTTGATGGCGTAGGCGGCGGTCAAGACCCATCCCGAACCGGACGGCAGGAGCGCGTTCAAGTCCGTCATCGCGCTGCCGTTCGCGAGGAACGCCCGCTGCCCCCCGCCCGCCGCGTCGGAATACCCGACAACCGCGCCGTACCGGTTGATGCCGTATCCGATGCTTAACGCGCCGCCAAGAGTTCCGAGGTCGGTGATCGTCGCCCCTGACCAGCGGACTGCGTGATAGACGCCGCTGCTGCCGGAGATATTGGCCCACCCGGTGATCTGCCCGCTGTCATTGATGCCCTCCGCCTTGCTGTTCGTTCCCCCCAGCGTGGCAAGGGTGGCGGAAACAGTCCCCGTCCAGCTCACGGCGCGGAGAACGCCGCTCGTGATGTTTGCCGCATAGCCCGCCACCTGCCCGCTGGTATTGATGGCGAGTCCATACGTGTAATAGCCCGTCGGGGCGAGGAGATCGGTCGCTGTCGCGCCCGTCCACCGCACTGCATGGGTGGCGGCGCCGCTGGTCTGCGCGTTGCCTGTGACCTGTCCGCTGGCGTTGATGGCAAAGCCCTGACTGTTCAGCCCGCCCAGCGTTCCGAGGTCGGTGAGCGTCGCGCCGGAGTAGCGAAAAGCGTGGGTGAGGGAGCCGGAAAGGGTGGTGTTGGCATAGCCCGCGACCTGCCCGCTGTCGTTGACGCCGTAGCCGTAACTGGGGCCGCCCAACGTGCCGAGGTTCGTGAGCGTCGCGTCCGTCCAGCGAACGGCGCGGGTAGCGGCGTTGTTCGTCGTTTGCGCGGTACCTGCGACCTGAGCAGTGGCGTTGATGGCGGTTCCGGCGCTCATCGTCCCGCCCAGCGTTCCGAGGTTGGAAATGGTGTAACCCGTCTGCGCGGAGACGGCGGAGGGCGGCGCAAGGGCAAGCGCGGCAAGCGCAAAAATAGCGGGCAAGCGAAGCGAATTTGAGTTGAGCATGAGCGGGCGTCCTTTGGGTTCCGCGACGGCGGCGCGAATGGAAATTTCCCCGCGCATCGCAGGCGGGCCGTGTGGGAAACAGAACTGACGCCCCGACCACTGGCGCGTCATTCCTGCGTGTTAGACGCCCCCGACCCCCGCAGCAGTTCCGCCGCGTTCGTATTCCCCGCGCCTTTGCGATCCAGAAGAAGTAGCCAATACTTGTCACGCCCTACCCATTCACCTGAACCTTTGCCCCGTCGTCTGGGAGAGGAGGGAGAAATCTATTTTTATGCTCGAAAATGAACGAAGTTTATGACAACGGTCTACAAATCCCCGACCTGATTGAAACTGCCGATAAGCAGGGTAAAATCGGAGGAGTCTACTTCGCCGTCGCCATTGAGATCGGCGTTGGGATTGTAGCCGCTGCCGGGAAGATTCACGTTGCTGTTAAACGCGCCGATGAGCAGGGTGAAATCGGAGGAATCTACGCTGTTGTCGTTGGAGCCATCCCCGGCAGGAAGCGCGGCGTTCTGCCCGAAGAGGCTGCCGCCGCTCAAATTCACCGGCAGATTGACCGCAAGATAATGCTCGGCCTTGATATGCAGCGTTCCGGCTTTATTGATCAGGCCGGTCAAAGTGTATACTCCAGTTGCGGGGACTGCCAGCGTCTGCGCGATGTCGGCGCCGCCGTCGGCTGACCGAAAAGTGAACGTCACATTCTGCGCGGGCGCAATCTGAGCTGCGATGCCCTCAAAAGTAAGGAGGCCGGAAACGGAGGCATTGGCGGGAGCGAATTGCGCGATTCGGTTGTTTTTTGTGTCCGCAACCCAGACGCTGCCGCTGCTGTCCACTGCAAGGGCGGACGGGGCATTGAGTTTTCCGGGGCCGCTGTCGGGGCCAAAAGCGGCGAGGTATCTGCCGTTTAAGTCGAATTTCACGATGCGGTTTGCGCCGGTGTCCGCCACATAGATATTGTTCGCGCTGTCCGCGCTAATGCCCCTGGGGAGATTAAAAGCCGCGCTGCCTCCATTGAATGTCGCCACCTGAAACAGGGGCGCGGCGCTGCCGCTGAATTTCTGGAAGCGATTGTTGTAGGTGTCCGCGACGAGCAACGCGCCCTGCGAGTCCACCGCGATTCCGTAGGGCGCGGAGAACTGCCCCTCAGCCTGCCCGCCCGCGCCAAACTGCGAGACAAACGCGCCGCTGGGGCTGAATTGCGTAATGCGGCTATACGCCGCGTCCGCCACATAAACAAATTCAGTCGGACTGACCGCCACGCTGTACGCGCCGCCGAATTGCCCCGGCCCCGCGCCCGCGCTGCCGAACTGGGCAAGATAGTGTCCGGCGCTGTCGAATTTTTCGATGCGGTAGTTATACGCATCGGCGACGTAGATTGCGCCGGAAGCGTCTGTGGCGAGTCCGGCGGGGTGATTGAGCTGTCCGTTCCCCGCGCCAAGCGCTCCAAATGTGAAAAGCAGGCTGCCGCCGGAGCTGAATTTCACCATGCGGTTATTGTTGGTATCGGCGACCAGAATCGCGCCGTCGCGACTAATGGCGACTCCGGTCGGGGCTTTGAGAAGACCGGCGGCGGTTCCGGCCCCGGTGAAGGCGCGGACAAAAGCGTAGTTCTGCGCGTTGGCGCGGACAGGGGCAAACGGGATAAAGGCGGCAAGCGCCAGAGACAATCGTAACGTCCGTGTGTTCATAGCAGGCGGTTTCCTCATGAAATAGATTTCTTCATGGAATAGTGGGATTAAAAACATAAAATAGCAGGACTGAAAAGGTTTGTCAGAAAGGCTATTTATTCGCAGCGGAAACTTTGAAGGCGGCGCGGAAGTTTTCCTCGCTTTTCAGTCCGCTTCAGACTGCGTTTTGATGGCGTCCATTGTGGCCTGAAGGTTGTCCGTGAGTTTTTTCTTAATCAGGCTTTTGACCATCGGGCCAATCAGCGGCACGTCATACTCGTAGTCCAGCACGGACTCAAATTGCGTCGTCGTTTCAGAAAGCGCGTTAAATTGCCAGTAGCCTTCCATGCGGTCCATGTCGCCGCGCAGCATCTTGAAGTCGTCCCGATAGTCGCTGTCCCGCCACAAATCTTCCTGAGTCCATTTCACGGTCATTTTAAATTCGCGGATCAGGCCGACCCATTCCGTCACCGTGCGGGCGTTGTCCTCGCTGCGCTCCAGCACGGTCAGCGACTTCAAGTCGTCCATAAACTGCGGGAAATCTTCCACGTTCCGCGCTACTTTATACACCGCGTCAATCGGCGCGGCAATCTCAATCGTCTGTTCAATTCGCGGCATCGTTCCGCCTTTCAGGTGTTCGGGTGTTCAGGTATTCAGGTGTTCAGGTATTGTCCACTTCACCGATAGATTGTACAAACTTCCAGTGAGCGACCGAACACCTGAATACCTGAATACCTGAACACCCGAATTTTAATTTCCGACTTCACGCCACGCCAGTTCCGCCGCGCCCATGATTCCGGCGTCATCGTCCAGATCGGCGCGGACGATTTTGGCGGCGGCAAGAATCGAGCCGACCGAGCAGGCGCGGGCGGTGTTGGTGGCGGCGGTGAAGAGCGTGGCGGAACGGCTGATTTTGCCGCCCAGCACGACGACTTCCGGGTTGAAGACGTTGACCATGCAGGCGATTCCCACGCCGACGTAATGCCCCGTCTCCTGCAAGACTTCGATGGCGAGCAGGTCGCCTTTGTCGGCGGCGGCGTCAATGTGCGCGGGGGTGATGTGCTGCATAATCGGTTCCGGGCCTTTGATGTCGTCCCAGAGCAGGGTGGCGCGTCCCGATTCCATTTTCAGCGCGGCGCGTTCGATAATCGGGTCGCGGCCCGCAAGCGTTTCAAGGCGTCCGTGCGCCCCGTTCTGACTGCCGCCGATGCCGTCCGCAATGATGATATGCCCGACTTCCGCCGCGCCGCCGGTGCAGCCGCGCAGGACTTGCCCGTCAATGATAATGCCGCCGCCAATCCCTGTGCCGAGCGTGAACATGACCAGATGCTTCGCGCCCCGCCCCGCCCCGTAGCGCAGTTCGCCGAGCGCGGCGGCGTTGGCGTCGTTGTCCATTGTCATGGCGACTCCGAGTTCGACTTCCACCAGATCGCGCAGCGGGACTTCTTTATAGGGAACGAAAGAGCCGTCCCGGAAATCGCCGAAGTTCGGGGCCCACCGCACCATGCCCATCGGCACGTCAATATGGCCCGGAACGGCGATCCCGATAGCCCCGATCTCATCGAGCGTGATTTTCGCATCGGCGACGGCCCCGCGAACCGCCTCCCCGATCCGGCGCACGGTGTTGGCGACGCCGGACTTTGCGTCGGAGGGGACTTCGTGCCGCCCCAGCGATTTTTCGTTGCGGTCTAAGACGGCGGCGCGGACATTCGTCCCGCCCAGATCAATGCCCACCACATAGCGGGCGTTCGGTTTTGGCTGTACTCGCGAGTCGCTCACGCAAAATTCCTCCGTTCGAATGGTAGTAACTGGCCCTCACCCCCCGGCTCCCTCTCCCAATTTTGGGAGAAGGGGAAACCAGACGCGGATTTTACTCCCCTTCTCGCAGCCCTTTGGTAAGATAGGTGGAAAGAAGGGGTTGGGGACGAGGGCCTCAACAGCAAGAGTATAGTCGCGTCGGGCGGAATTTGTCAAGGCGCGGGCGCAAATTTGCAGGCGGAAAGCGTGTTGCGTCGGGCTAACATCACGCAAAAGTGACCGCTTGCAGGAAAAACGGGGCGCGACGCGCAATGTAGCGGAACATTCACGCGGCGCGGCCCGTCCGTTCAAGCAGATTGAGCAGACTATTCGCCGGACGGCGCAGGCCGACGGAGCAATAAACACCGGGACAGGGTTATCGGCGCGAAGAGTGACCGACTGACCCGCGAAAAAAGGAGTGAAAAAAATGGGACGATCTTCACGGGATGACAACAACGCCGCCAGCAATCTGGTGTTTTTTCTGATCGGGGCCGCTGTTGGCGCGTCCGTCGCGCTGCTCTACGCCCCGCAGGAGGGCGAGGAAACGCGCCGTTACCTGGGAGACCGGGCGTCGGACGCCCGCGACAAGGCGGCGGAACTTGCGGGAACAGCGAAAGACCGGGCCAGCGACCTCGCCGGCACGGCGCGGGACAGGGCCAGCGAAATTACGGGCAAGGCCAGCGATACCGCTTCCACGCTCGCGCAGCAGGCCAAAGACAAACTTAATCAGGTCAGCGATACCGTCAGCGACAAGCTTAACAGCGCAAAAAACAATACCGCTAACGCCGCTCACGACGCCATTAGCAAGGCGGCAGACGCGGCGCATGATGGGGTCAGCAGCGCGTCGTAGTTCGGCTTTCTGAACTTGGATTACGCGGATTGAAGAGAGTACCCGGATTTTTCAATTCCCGCCCGCAGGCAAGTCACATCGCAGGCGGCGTGTCCCCTTGCAGTGAGCGGGACGCAGTGGAAAATCCGGGTAATCCCCTCAATCCGCGTAATTCAAGTTCAAAGGGTGTGAACAAAAATCTGATTAACGCCATCTACGCGGCGCAGACAGGCGATTTTTTTGCCATTGGGAGAGAAGACGCAGGCCAGCGGCAGGGACGAGGCGTTCGTTTTTACGGTGCGTCGTTGGCTCTGACCGGTTGCGGTTTCTACCGTGAAAACGCTGTTGTCCGCGAGGTAGGCGATATGATTGCCGCCGGGACTCCACGTAAACGCAGAGGCCACGCCCCAATCGTCCTGCGTAATTTGACGCGATTCTCCGCCTTTCGGTGAGATTGCCCAGAGTTGCGCCACACCGAAATCATCCCGCATCAGGAACGCAATCGCCGCGCCGTCCGGCGCACTGCGCAGCCAGTGGCGCGGGGCGCAGAGGCCGGGATACTTGCGGTTTTCGGTATAGGTCAGGCGGCGCTGAACGGTTCCGAGCGGCGGCAAAGGGCGGCGCGTTTCCGATCCCGCCAGACTGCCGTCGGGCGGGGCAAGCGTCAGATCGTCCGGCAAGTCTGCGCAGAACACCTCCCAGATGGCATCTCCCTCCGACGTCACGATCTGACCCTGAAACGCCAGCGCCGCTTTTTGCCGCGTCCCGTCCGCTTTTACGTAGCCATTCGTCCCAATCCAGCCCTCCTCTAACGCCTGCGCAATCTCATCGGAACCGGGGCGGGGCGAGTCGGTTGTGCGGGTGACAAGGACGGAGAAATACGCGCCGTCGTGGTTGCGCGGGTGCGTCTTTGGGACGGAAACGGGGCCAATCGGGACGCTGGCGCCGACATTGCGCCGGTCGTCGTCGCGGCCTGCGGCGGGGTAGGGGAATCGGGACAGCAGAGCGTCGTGATACGTAAAACTTACGGCCTGACCGTCTGGCCTGAAAACGTGGACGTGCGAACCGCCGCGCAAGGCTCCGGTCGTGAAGGGCGGCGTCAGATCGCGGGCGTCCAGCTTCGTCGCTGCGCCGGGAAGATCAATATACACCGTCACGCCCTGCCGATGCGCGGGGCCGTACTGCCAGTTCGGCGTCGGGAACTCCGGGCCGAGAATAAACGCAACGCGGTTCTCAATCGGATGAAACGTCGCCACGCCGCAAAACGCCCCGTTTCGCGCCTCATAAATCCGCCGGACTTCGCCCGTCTCGACGTTCACTATCTCAATCGCCGCGCCGTCAAATACCGCGCCCAGGGCGTCCGAGCGCGTATCGTAAACAATCCACTGGCTATCCGGCGACCAGACATTGCAATGCGTCAGAATGTGATTGCCCGCGCCGTGTGTGATCTGCTTCTCCATTGAACCCGCCGATTCATTCGCCGTTATCGTCTGCCCCGCGTGGACGGTCAAAAACGGGCGGTTCCAGCCATTCCCGAATCGTTCGCAGATGGCCTTCCACTGCGTGACGTTGTTCGCCCGACAATTCCTTCACCGCCAGAAGACGTTCCAGCGTGTCCGCTTCCTCCTGCAAACGGTACTGCTTCGCCCGATGATACCGCAGCGAGGCGCGCCAGAGTTTAAGAACATCAATCGTGTATTCTCCTGTCAGCGTCAGCGGTTCTAAACCTCCGTCAGGCAAAATGCGCCAATGCAAATCGTGGTCGTCTTCAATCTGACAGGGATCGAGGAAACGGACACCCGCCTGATAATCGTCTAAGGGCGGCCAGGTATCACTTTTGTTCTCATTACACTCACGGCAGCACCAGTAGAGATTGGTGTATTCGGCAATAAGATCGGGGCGGGCATAACGCCCTTTCACCGGGCGGTGGTGTTCTACACAAAGCCCTGCTTCCCCACCAAGATAAAACTCGTGCATCAGACAGTAGGCACAGCGATAGCGAAAGTCGTTACGCAACAGCGAGCGATATTTCGTATAGTCTCGGTAGCGGCGCGGCGGAACAGAACGTCGGAAAATCATAACGGCGCTTCGCACAAATCGGGCAGGGCCTCGATTTCAATGCGGAGCCGTTCCAGTTCCGCTTCGACAAAATTAAGCTGACGTGTGCGAATATCGTCTGCAAGAGTGACGCGATCAATCTCATTGATGATATTTTTGATGTCTTGCAGTCGGACAGCTTCCTCATTGGTCAATCTGCGGTGAAGCTTTTTATCAATTAAAATTTGGTACTCCGATTCGATTGCGGCAGGATAGGGTGAACGCGCAGGGGCGGGCGCGTTCATAACAACGACTTCAACGCACTCTCCTTCAGGCAGGTGCGGGTCGGTGATTTCGATGCGGTGTCCGGGCTGAACGGTTGCGCTGAAACGTAAGGCCGTCTGCATGGCAGTCCTCCTTTTCAATCCCTCTTATGAAAGCGAGTTGTTGAAGATAGTATAGCCCAATTTTTGCGGGGCGTCAAGGGCGCGAATTGCTAAAAGGGCGTCTAAATTCCGGCCTGTTTTGCGGCGTTCCAGAGGCGGTCAAGTTCTCCGATGGGGAGGGAATCGAGGGAAAGATTTTTTTCGCGGGCCGCGCTTTCCATAAAGCGGAATCGGGCGGAAAACCGCGCCAGCATTTGACGTAGGGAGTCTTCCGGGTCGAGTTTCTGCCAGCGGGCCACTTGAACGAGGGTGAAAAGCAGATCGCCGAGTTCCGCGAAAATCCGCGCTTTATCGGGCGTTTCCGCTGCGAGTTCCGCTTTCAGTTCCGCCGTCTCCTCGTCGAATTTCGCCATGACGGAATCGAAATCGGGCCACTCAAAACCGACTTTTACCGCCCGCTTGCTAATCTCCATCGCCTGCATCAGCGCGGGAAGTCCCTTCGGAACGCCGTCCAGAGCAGAGGGGCGCCAGTCTGCGTCGTCGGCTTTTTCCGCCCGCTTGATCTGCTCCCAGTTGGCCAGGACTTCGGCGCTGCCTGCGACTTCGACGGTTCCGAAAACGTGCGGGTGGCGGCGGACGAGTTTCGACACGATCTTCCCGATGACATCGTTCGCGTCAAAATCGCCCGTCTCGCTGGCAAGCTGCGCGTGGAAAACGACCTGCAAGAGCGCGTCGCCAAGTTCTTCGCAGAGCAGTTCGGGATCGTCGGCGTCAATCGCTTCGAGGACTTCGTAGGTCTCCTCAATGAAGTATTTTCGCAGGGTGGCGTGGGTCTGTTCTCTGTCCCAGGGGCAGCCGTTCGGACTGCGGAGGCGGGCCATCAGCCCAACAAGCGAAGCGAAATCGGCCTTGCGGAGCGCGGCGGGGAGCGGGGGAACGTAGACCGAGGTAAGGTGATCCACCGCTTCGCGGTCAAGCCGGAAAAGCGGAACGCGCAAGACCGATTCATGGCCCGCAACGCCCGCCTGCCGGACAATGGCAACCTCCCAATCGTCGGGATAGTGGCGCATCAGGGCGAGTTTGGCATGGGAGGCCGAGGCGGAGTCGTATACTTGGTACAGCAGCAGGCCGCGTGAAACGTCTACGCCGCCCGCCAGAATTTCGCCCTGCGGCCCGATAGCGTCGGCAAGCGGCAGGGTAAGCGCGTCGCGAACGTCGCAGCCGTCGCCGAGCGAAACGCGCGCGGCGGACAGCGCCGCCTCCACAAAACTGCCGGAGCCGACGATTTCGCAGGGGAGTTTCGCCCGCGCCGCGCCGTCAAGTATCAGCCGGACGGACTCTTCGGCGAAAAGGGGGTGTCCCGGCACGGCAAGCGCGACGGGCGCAAGTTCGCCGTCCGCGCCGACTGTCGCCGCGTTAGAAAGAATCTGCGCGGCGATGGCGGCGTAAACGGCGGCGAAGTCGGGCAGGGATTCATATAGCGGATCAAACGCCTGCCAGACCAGCCCCCACTCCCGCAGAGCGTCCACGACCGGATGCCGCGCCGTGCGCAGGTAAAGCCGCCCCGCGCCGCTTTCGTGCAGGCGCGACGCCTGCCGCAGGGCGCTTTCCGCGCCCCGCGACAGCGTGTCCATGTCGCCCGCACCCAGTCCGATCAGCGTAATCACGGCTTGCCATTCGGCTTAGGCGCAGGAGTGGGCGCGGGGGCAATCCCGCCCTTCGGGGCCGCGCCGCCTTTCGGGGCGTTCTGCTGCATCTGCGCCTGCTGCGCCCGCATATCGTCCATCTGCTTTTTCTGCGCGATCCGCGCTTTCATCGCCTTATCCGATTCCTCCAGCAGCAGCGGGATCACTTTGGTCGTGATATTTTTGTAGCGATCAATGTTAATCTGGATGCTTCCGTCCGTCAGCATTTTTTTCAGCCGTTCGTTCAGCAGCGTACTCTGATGTTCGTTTGCGTCCGGTTTTTGACCGCCCAGCACGATTTGTTCCAGCACAGGCCGCGCCTCATCTATGGTAAAAACCGTCTCTGGCGTGTTTTTGATGACCTTCACGACGAGATAATTCTTCGCGGCCTTCGGGTCTTTCGGGTTTGCTACGGTAATCGGTTTTGCCACGTACTGCCCCGCCGCCGTCTGCGAAATCGCATTGTAGATGTCGGGCTGTTTCTGTTTCAGCGCGTCAATCTGGTCGGGGCTGATGGGAGTTTCCTGCCCCGCCGAATCCAGCGCGGGGCCGGTCATTCCCGCAGTAGTCGCCGCCGCTTTGAAATCATCGTTCGTTTTGAGCTGCGCCAGAATTTTGGTCGCCGTCGCTTCATCCTTTGCGCCAACAAGTCGGATCGTCAGTTCGGCGGGGATTTTTACCGGGTTACCCTGCGCCTGCTGTCCGGTCATCGGGTTGGCGGGGGAGACGGCGGGCTTTGATTTCAGATCATCGTACTCTTTTTGCACGTCCTCCGATTTGGCCTTCGCTCCGTCCACGCCGAGCGCGAAACTCTCCATGTTGTAGCGGACAGTCGGCTCAAAATCGGCGGCGGTCACGACGCCCTGCTCAATGGCGCGGCGCTTGTTCGGGTCCACGCGCACCTGATAGTTCGTGAACGCCTTGACCGCTTCGGCAGTCGGCTCCACGCTTTTCTCTTTCGCCAGCTGTCCTACCGCCTCTTCCAGAATCATGCGGGTCAGGGTCGAGCCGCCCGCGTCCAGAATCGGCAGCATATCCGCCTGCATGATGTGCTGCGTCCGGTCATTGAAGACCTGTTCGGTGATGGAAGCCGCCCCGATGTGCGCGACATTTTTTTCGCCCTGACACCCCGTCAGCGCGGCAATCCCGCAAGCCATGCCCACAACGGCGGCGGCGCGTGCCGACGCAAAAGATGAAAAATTCAAATCAATGCTCTCCTTGAAAAGGGGGTTGGGGTTCGGGTATCGGGTGTCGCAAATGCCCTTTCGCGCCGAAAGCTGCTACACGCTTTCGGCGGGAGAGGAATTGTCCGACACCCTGCGCCCGATACCCTACACCCTGTTTTTCCTCAATCCAATCAATGTTTCGATTTCGCCTTCGGAAATTCCAGTCTGACGAGCGATGGCGGCGATGGGTTCGCCCGCATCCGTCAGCGCGTAGACTTCCCGGCGGCGGGCGGTCGTGGCGGTGACGCGGGCCGCAAGATTTTCCACGCCCGCGCCCTCCCGATGCAGGACGACGGCCTGCGATTCTAGCGCAGGCGCGTTCATTCCGTTTCCCGGCGAAGTCAGGCGGAAGCGCGGCGTCCGTTTCGGGCGGATGGGCGCGGCGGGCGGGGCCGTGTTGCGGGCGTTCCGCGCCGATTCCGTTTGCCGCTCCAGCGCCGCAAGCAGCTCCTGCGCCCGCTCGCAGCGGGATTCCAGTTGCGCGGAACTGCGGTTCGAGGCCGATTCCATCTCCCCAAGCATTTGCTTGACGTTTTTTTGCAAGGCCCGGACTTCGTTAAGGACGGGCGTCTCCACCGCTTTGGCGGAAAGTTCGGCGCGGGCCTTCTGAAATAGTACCCAACTTAACGCCAAAAGTAAAATTTGCAGCGCAAAAACGACTGCCTGCCACTCCATGTCGCGCTCCCTGACGGTAGTATTACGTAAATTTTTGGAAAACCCTCACAAACGGGGCGATGACGGGCGTGATTTTTTTTCACACCGTCAAATCGAGGCGCCGCGCTTCGGCGGCGGACGAGGATGCAGCGGGGCGGGCGGGCGGCAGGGCGGGCAGGGGATCGGGCGACCTCAGCGCGTCGCTCCATTCGATTACGTCCGTCGCGTTCAGCGCCGCGACGGTTGCCTCTATCGTTTCCGGCGAGGAATCTTCAGCCTCCGTCTCCTCCTCTGATTCGTCCTCCGGCGCGGGAGACTGCCGGTTCTGCCGATTTTGAGAATACGACGCTCCAGTGGAACGCTCAATGCGCTGCTGCGGCGAAAGCGCCGCAATGCGCTCCACCCGAAATGAATCGCCCTGTCCAATGCTCATGGGACACCCCCGAAATCAGGTGTTCAGGTGTTCAGTTGTTGTCTGCTTTACCCTGAGTTTTGCGCAAACTATCAGTGAGCGAGTGAACACCTGAACACCGAACACCCTCTTCTAGCGGAACAACTCTACGTCCCGCGTCAGATAGCCTTGCAGACGGACGACCGCCTGCGTGTGCAGTTGGTAGACCCTTGATTCAGAGATGGTCAGGATGCGCCCGATCTCCTTGAAGGTCAGCCCTTCATAGTAGTAAAGCGAAATGACGTGCCGTTCGCGCTCCGGCAGGCGGTCAATGGACTTTGCCAGCATCCGCTTGCGTTCGCTGATTTCGGCTTCTAAGGTCGGCGGGGCGCTGTCGTCGTGCAGCACGTCGGAGAGGTGGAGTTTTTCGCTGCCCTCGCTGCCGACCAACGCCTCTTCCAACGACATCAGGGACGTGCGGCTCGCCTCGACCAGCAGCCGATTGAACCGCTCCGGCTCCATATCCATCGCTTCCGCCACTTCATGCTCGGTGGCGGGGCGGCCCAGCGCCGTTTCCAACTGGACGTAGGTGCGCTCCAGCATTTTCAGGTTGTCGCGCACTGAACGTGGAACCCAGTCGTCTTCCCGCAGCATCTCAAGCATCGCCCCGCGAATCAGGGCAATCGCGTAAGTCTCGAATTTGACCTGCCGCGACATATCGAAATTGTCCACCGCTTTAATCAATCCCACCACGCCCGCGCTGACCAGATCGTCGCGCTCCATGCTCGGCGGCAGATTGCTAATAATGCGGCCCGCCGTGATCTTTACCAGATAGGCGTAATGCTGAATAAGGCGGTCGCGGGAGTCGGGCTGTTCCAGACATTTATACCGCCGCCAACTCTCCTGAATTTCGTTTACTGTCATCGTTTACACGCTCCCTTGTCCTGATTTCCGTCGGGGCCTGCGTTGGCCCTCTCCTCGGAGAAGGGTTTCGGGCGTCGGGTGTCGGGTGTCGAAAACACGCTCGCTTGCTCACAGAGTTAGTTCTCTATGGGAAAGACGAACTTATCCGACACCCGACCCCCGACACCCGACACCCGCTGTTATACTGTCTGCGCGTCGGCGTTTTGCCGCGCTTTGTCGGGGGTATGGTCTGCCAGCAGATCGGCGACGGAAGTACCCGGCACGATCATGTCCAGATGGCTCATGCCGCCGGTAATGGCCCGCGAATCACCGGCTCCGTCCTCTTTTTCTTTGTCATTATCTTCGATAGTCAGCGCGTGGCGCAGTATCAGGCCCAGTCCGGCGAAGACCAGAAAGGCCGAGAACGCTTTCATCAGGCACGTTCCCGGCGACGTTCCGTTGACGAGGCTCAGGAACGCGATCAGCATGGCCGAAAAAGACCCTAAGACCGTCGGCAGTTGGGGCGTCAGGGTTTTCACTGGCAAAATCCTTATTTACTGCGTGTTAGCGCGCCGAAGCGGGACTGCATCCGTCCGAGCAGGCCGGTGATTCCGCCCGTTTTTGCGGGCGCGGGCGCAGTCCTTGCGTCTGCTCCATACCCTAGATGCGCCGCGATTTTCAGCAGGCCGCGTGTCGCGGGGGCGTGGGGATAGAGCAGCGTAAATGGCTTTTGAGCGCGGACGGCGGCGCGGACGCAGGGATCAATCGGGAGGAAGCCCGCGTAATCCAGACCGACGCGCAAAAATTGCTGGGCGATTCGGTTCAGGCGGTTCGCGACGGCCTGCGCCTCCTCCTGACTTTGCGCCATGTTGACGACCAGCCGCAGTTTTGCGTCCGGGTTCTCGCCGGTGACGACCTTGATGGTGGCGTAGGCGTCGGTGATGGCGGTGGGTTCGGGCGTGGTGACGACCAGGATTTCCTCCGCCGCATCAAGGAAGGCCATGACATTGTGCGATAATCCCGCGCCCGTGTCTATGAGGATTACGTCCGCCAGCGTATCGAGTTCTTTCAGGCTGTCAATGAAGAAATCGCGCTGCCGTCCGTCGAGGTTCGCCAGTTCGGAGAGGCCGGACGCGCCGCCGATGATCTGGATTCCGCAGGGGCCGGGAAACAGGGTCTCCGCCAGCGTCCGCTCGCCGGAAAGGACGTGTTCCAGATGATAGCGCGGGGTCACGCCTAAAATGACATGGAGGTTGGCAAGCCCTAGATCGGCGTCAAGGACAATGACGCGCTGCCCCATCTGCGCCAGCGTGAGCGCGAGATTGGTGGAAAAATTCGTTTTGCCGACTCCGCCTTTGCCGCTGGTGACGGCGAGAACGCGGGCGGGTTTCGGAGGCTGGGGGGCCCTGTTGCGCAGCCGGGTGTCGGCGAGGGCGTATCCGGCGTCGAGCGCGGCGCTGCCGGAGGTTTGCGCGTTGCCGCCCCAGAGCGTAGGTTCGGAAGCGCCGCCGGTGGACGCCGTGACGACGGTATGCGAGGGGCGTTCGGAATCGGGTTGAGTTTTATCGGCAAGCCTGCGTAGGCTTTGCGCCTGATCGGTCATAGCGGTTGGTCTCCCGGCCCCGCGCAGCCAGAGTTTGCGGCGGCGGGACGTTTCTGGGGTGGGCAATTCAGAGTGCGCCGAAGCGCTTGCGGCCCGCTCCGAAACGGAGGCTACCGGGTGAGGAGACAGGCCTGCCTCCTTATTATCGGCAGGTCAGTGTAGCATATTTACCTGTTTTTGCCCGAATTTTCACGGGTTTTTCCCTTTCGTCTTTTTAGCGTGAATTGTGACATAAAAGCCCGATGAAAAATAATTTTTAAAATAATCCTCCGAATCGCGCGAGTTGGCATGAATCTTGCAATAGAAGAAAGTGGTATATAATCGTCATGTCATCCGCGCTGGTTGGCTACCGTCGAAACGTGATTTTCGCGCCTGTGTTTAGCCGCTTTTTCGGGTGATTTCTCTGCTCTCAAGTCAATTACAGAAAGATTGCTCAATGCTCTGCTCATCTCCCTCGCCAGTCCCGGTAAACCTCCCCGCCAAAACGATTGACACCCTTGTGGCGGTCGTGCCGTCAAGTAACAACGCGGGCGGAGGCACATTGTGCGGCGTTCGGGACTACTGCTTTCAGGTGCTGCACAGCGGGCAAGACCCAAACAATGCGGCGAACTGGACAACGGTAAAACCCGTGACGGGCAATACGACGGAGTGGGTCCTCTACGCCCCCGTTCCGGCGGCGCAGCAGCAAAACGTCACTGGCGTCCGACTGGTCATTGACGCAATCAATAACGGAAGCTGGTATAGCGACTACAACGCCTATATGAACTATAACAACGCGGGCCAGCTTCGCAAGTTCTACGGCAGCCCGATGCGGGCGATGGTCTATGAACTGGAAGCCTACGGCCTGTAACGGTCAGGGGCGCTTTGCCGCCCCGCCGCACGGTTCCTATGCGGCGGGGCGGATTTTCAACACAAGGAAAGATAAGCCATGCACTCTCCCTTCCCTCGCTGTTTGGGCTGCGGCACACTGCTGCTTTTCGTAGCGTGTCCCGCCGTTGCCCAAACGCAGTATCCCTACAACATTATCGAGTTGGATGGAACCGCCGACGGTTTCGTGGCGGCGGTCGCCAACGGCCTCAACAATCAAAAATCAAATCGCTATGACGCTGGTGTCTCAACTTCCCAACCGAAGTTATATCGGTCATGCCGGGTACTACGAGAACGGCGGGTACTACGACTCGCAGCCGGGAAGCAAATACCAATCTTACGGTAAGGCAATCAGCGACTCCGGCCTGCTGGGGCTAAACACCAAACCCGGCTCAAGCGAAAGTCCGTCCATTTACAACCTCAATACCGGGCAGACCCGCGTCCTTACGGCATACGGGGGGCGGATTGCTTACGATGGCACGAACATCAATGGGATCAATGCGTCAGGGGACGCGGTGATACAACAGGCAGGCATCTCCAGTATCTACCATTACAGCACAGATCAGGTAGAAATAATCAACGGACCTGATCCCGGCGCAAACCATATGCAGGCGATCAACAACAAAGGCGAAGTGGTCGGTTCTACTGATCAAGTGGCTTCTTATTACGCCAATGGGACACTTCATTTGATTGGTCATCTTCCCGGTGGCTATGGTTCGCAGGCCACAGGCGTTAATGACAGCGGCGATATCATCGGATATGGAAATGTATCAGCCTCCATTGATCACGCTTTTTTATACCATAATGGACAGTTTCAGGACTTGGGAACGCTTGCGTCTGATACCGGCTCTGTCGCTTCCTCTATCAACAGCGCAGGCGATGTCGTAGGCGGTTCGGGTGATCTGCCCTTTATCTACCACAACGGCGCAATGGAAAATCTGTTCTCGATGATTGACCCAGCACTGGGTTGGACAGATGGCTCTGCCACCGCCATCAACGATAACGGTTGGATTATTGGCTCCAGCAACAGGGGATACTTCCTGATGATCCCCAATCCCGCCGCTACGCCCGAACCCGGCGGACTGCTGACGTTCGGAGTGGGAACGGCGGTCTTGCTGCTTGCCGCTCGCCGCCGGAGACGGGAGAACAGGTTGCGCTAAGGCTTTCCGGGTAGCGGCGGGGGCGGGGCGTCCGGCGGGGTGAGCAGGACGAAATCGGCGGCGGTCGCGGGCAGTTCCGGCGGTGGGGCGGGGTAGGCGGCGGCGGGGCGAATCGTGACGATTTTGATACGCAGGCGCGGATTTTGGGCATGGAGGCGGGCCGCAATCCCGAAGCCGCTGTCGCTGTGCATCGCCCCGTTGACGTGCAGGACAAGGCTGCGGGATCGCCGCCGAAATCTCGCAATGCTATCCGCCATCGCCGCATCCCAGAGGCCCTGCGCCTGTTTCATGTGTTCCGTCGTCGGCAGGGCGGGCGCGGCGGGGGCGGGCGGCGCTTTCTCATCGTGCGCCCCCGCGAAAATCTCGTTCAGCTGGCGGTCGTATTCCGGCGGCAGATTCATGGCGTAGGGCAGGGGCGGCAGGAACGCTCTGGAGGGTCTCGGCAGGGCCAGCAAAGCGGCCTGCCCCTCCCGGCTTACCAGATTAACATAGCGGCGCGGCGCGTTTGTGGCGATCACGGGCAGATTTCGCTCCCGGCAAAAATTCACCAGCGGCGCGTAGTCCGTCTTATAGTTGGGCCAGGGACGGGACGCCTGCGTGAAGCTGCTCTCTGTGATCGAGCGGGCGAGGTACTCATCCACGACAATCTGCGTGTCCCGCTCGAACATCTCAAGCCCCAGCGCCAACTCCTTCCGCCGTTCGGACAGACCCCGCAAAATCTCCAGTTCCAGCGCGTGTCCCTGCCGGTGGTCGTGGTTCTCCCCGATGAAAACTACGTCCGCTTTGCTCAATTCATCCAGCATCGCCGCAAGCGTCTGCGCCTTGCCCTGCGCGTAGACGGCGACGGTCGGCCCCTGCGCGGCGGCGTTCCGCATGGTCAGTCCTCCCAGCAGCAAGATTGCCGCCCCGAATTTTCCTGTGTATCGTAAAGAATGTAATCGCATTTTATTTCCAGTCTCATTTTACGCAGAATCAAGGAGATGATTCTCCTTGACTTGAAGCCTTCCGTGCGAGGCGATTGATATTCCTCACAGGGATTTATCCCCATGATACCGATTATACCGCGCCCGGAAAAACTTTTCTCCCACTTTTCTCCCGCGCCCCTAAGAAATACCGGTAAACAGGCCGAAACTAGTAACGTCGGTGGGAGCAAGACGCTTCGCCGCACAGACATTTAGCGAACCGAAGCCGCCCCGAAATAATACGGGGCGCAATCCCCTCGGCCTCAAAGCCGTCACGCTGGCAGGATGCCGCGCGCCACAGGGGAAATCATGGAGGAGTCAATACGTCATGGGCCTGTTTATCAACACCAACACCACCGCGCTCAACGCGCTGCGCAACCTGAGCAATGTCAGCGCTTCCGTCAGCACCAGCACCGAGCGCCTTTCCAGCGGACTGCGCATCAACCATGCCTCGGACGATCCGGCAGGGCTGATTATCTCCGAAAATCTGCGAGCGCAGATTGACGGCCTGAATCAGGCCGTCGCCAACAGCCAGGAAGCCAGCAACGTCATCAAGACGGCGGACGGCGCTCTCAGCCAGGTCAACAGCCTGCTGCGCAATATCCGTCAGCTTGCCGTTCATGCCGGCAACACCGGCGTCAACGACGCCGTTGCGGTGCAGGCCGACCAGTCGCAGGTCGCTTCCGCCATCAGCAGCATTGACCGCATCGCCACGCAGACGCAGTTCGGAACCAAGCACCTGCTCGACGGTTCATCGGGAACCTCGTCGTCCGTCGTTGCCAACAGCCTGATTAGCGGAATCTCCATCGGCGGCACTTTCGGCGGCTATTCGACGGTCAACAGCAACGTCACGATCTCGGCGATCACGGCGGCGACCCGCGCCACCTCGCTGGGCAGCACGACCTACGCCAGCGGACTGAGTTCCAACATTGGAGCGCCCAGCACGGTCTTCATTAACGGACAGACCGTCAGCGCCACGACCTCCGACACGGTGCAGACCCTGATTAACAAAATCAACAACCTGTCCACCACAACGGGCGTCACCGCGTCGTTTGATAACACGTCCAACCATATCAACCTGTCCACGCAGTCTTATGGATCGAACGCGCTGCTCAACGTTTCGGAAAGCGGCGGCGCTATCGGCATCGGCGCGGTCACTGCCGGAACGAACGCTTCGGCGTCGGTTTCCACTCAGGTACTCGTGAACAATGTCACCCAGACGGTGACAGTCACCTTCCTGGGCGGGCGCTCCGCGACCGATGACGGCCTGCAGCTGACCGATACCGCCGGCAACTCGCTCCGCCTGACCGAACTCGGCAACGTCAACGGCGCGGCGGCAACGCTGGCCGGGGTCGTCACCGCCGGATCGGTGCAGTTCCAGATTGGCGCGAACGCCGGTCAGACCGTTCAGGTCAGCCTCGGAAACATCCGCGCCAGCAATCTCGGCGCGGACATCCTCGCGAACCAGAGTCTGGCTACCGTAGACGTTTCCACCACCGTCGGGGCCAACAACGCTATTAACATCGCGGACCGCGCCATCACGCAAATCTCGCAGCTGCGGGCCAGCCTCGGCGCCTTCCAGAACAACACGCTGAACTCGACCATCAGCTACCTGGGCGTCGGCTCGGAAAACCTCTCGGCCTCCGAGAGCCAAATCCGCGATACGAACGTGGCGGCGGAAGTCGTGACCCTGACGAAGAACCAGATCATTCAGCAGGCGGCGACCTCCGTCCTCGCGCAGGCCAACTCGCAGCCCCAGCAGATCCTGAAACTGCTTCAGTAGAGCGAATAGGTATTGGGTATTGGGTGTTGGGTATTGGTATTGGATCGGCAGGGGCGCAGTAAAGCCCGCCCCTGCAACGTATTGGGTATTGGGGTTATCCTCCGACGGGCAGTCTGGACAATCTCTCAGCAAACGGACTAATACCCAATACCCAATACCCAACACCCAATACCTGATACCCAACACCTTCCATCTTTCCGAAGGAGACTGACATGAGTACGAGCGGGGTGAACTTTTCGGGGCTGAGTTCCGGCCTGGATACGGCGTCCATCATTTCCAAATATGTGTCCATTGCGCGGCAGCCGCAAACGATTTATAAAGCGCAGCAAACGGCGCTGCAAAACAAGCAGACGGCGTATAACACCGTCAGCGCCAAACTGATCGCGTTTCAACTGTCGGCGCAGACGCTGAACAAACTCCGCGCTTTTAACGCGGTCATCGCCTCGACCAGCGACGCCACCGTTGCCACCGCGACGGCGGTCACCGGGACGCAGGCCGGGGCCTACAATCTCAATGTCAGCAGCCTTGCGACCGCGCAGGTCTTGAGCTCCACCGCGCAGAGCAGCCAGACGGCGGCGCTGGGATTCTCCGGGCAGATCGTCATCAATGGCAAAGCCGTCACCATCAGCGCCAGCGACAACCTGCAAAATGTGGCGGCGGACATCAACGGCGCGGGCGCCGGCGTCACCGCATCCATCATTCAGCCGACTCCGGGACAATTTTTTCTGACGATTGGCAGCAACAGCACCGGCGTTCAGGGCGCGATTTCGCTGTCCGACACCGCAGGCGGGACTTTTTTAAGCAAGACGCTCGGCGTGCTGGACAGCGGCGGCGCCACTACGCTGAAAAACGCGATTGGAACGACGGGCGCAAACTCCGACGGGTTCACCAATGCCGGGACGAGCATCGGAACGCTGCTTGGCCTGAGCCATCCGGCGGCGGGAACGGTCGTCATCGAAGGGCAGGCGGTCAACATTGACCTGGCGCAGGACTCGCTCGCTACGATTGCCAGCAAAATTACGGCGGCGGGCATCCCCGGCGTCGCCGCGCAGGTCGTCTCCGCCACCGATCCGACAACCAGCGTTGTCACGCAGAAACTGCAAATCACCGGAACACAGAATTTCAGCGACGCAAACGGCGTCCTCAACGCGCTGGGCGTGACGAAAACGGCGGTCGGCGCGGGGCGGCAAACGACGGCGGCGGCGGACGCGACCTTTACGCTAAACGGCCTGACAGCGACGCGCCCGACCAACTCGTTCTCCGACGCGGTGTCCGGCCTGACCGTAAATCTCGTAAAGACCGGTTCCGCAACGATTACCGTCGCCTCCGATACGGCGACGATTAAAAGCGAAATTAACGCTTACGCAGCCGCCTTCAACGATGTCGTCAACACCGTGCAGAACAACGCGCAGTACGATACCGCGACGAAAACGGCGGGCGTCCTGTTCGGGGACAGCACGACGGAGACGCTGGTAGACAGCCTCACGAGCGGCGTCACCGGCGCGGTCGCCAATCTCGGCAGCGGCAAAATCAACAACCTCGCCGACATCGGCGTCACGCTGGGGCAGGACGGGACTCTCTCGGTGGACGACACCAAACTGTCCAACGCTTTGAGCGGCAATCTGGGCGATATAGGCCGCCTGTTCCGCGCCGACGGCGTGACGAGCAGCAACCAGGTGACGTTTGTTTCGACAGGCCCCAATACCAAAGCGTCGCCAAAAGACGGTTACGCCGTCAATATCACGCAGCCCGCGACGCAGGCGACTTTTACCGCCGCGACCGCGCAGACCGGGGCGCTGGCGCAGGACGAGACCATTACTTTTGGCGGGGCGTTGTTCGGAACGAGCAGCGCGTCCAACCCGCTTTCGGGCGGGCATAGCATCTCGCTGGCGGCGGGCATCTCTCTGGCGGACGTGGTGGCGACTATCAACGCTGACACGACCGTAAGCAAGCAAGTGACCGCCTCGATTGTGGACGGGAAATTGACGCTGGCATCCAAAGCCTACGGCTCCGCCGCGCAGTTCTATGTCGGCTCCGGTGTGGCAGACCAGAAGAACGGAACTTCCTCCGGCATCGGGACGGCCCCGCAGAAAGCGGCGGGCCTTGATGTGGCGGGAACGATCAACGGCGAAACGGCGACCGGGGTGGGGCAGTACCTGACCGGCTCGCAGAACGTCACGACGCAGGCCGCCGCCAAAGCGACTTTTTCCGCGACCGCGCAGACCGGCAATCTGACGCAGGACGAAACGCTGACATTCGGCGGTTCCCTGTTCGGCGTTAACAGCCTGATTGACCCGCTCACGGGCGGACATTCTCTGACGCTCAAGGCGGGCAGTTCGCTGGCGCAGGTTGTCGCGGCGATTAACGCCGATACGACCGTGAGCAGCCATCTGACGGCTTCAGCGGTCAACGGGCAGCTGACGCTGACCTCCCGGTACTTTGGCGCATCGCAGAAATTCGCGGTCGGCTCCAGCGTGGCGGACGCAAAGGACGGCAAGTCTACTGGCATAGGCAAAGACGCGCAGGAGGCGGCGGGGCTGGACGCGCAGCAGGAATCGTTCGGCAAGACCAACGGCCTGCAGCTGCTGATTACCGGGACAACGAAGGGTTCTTACGGCACGGCGCTGATTTCGGCGGGTGTGGCAAGTTTCGGCGATTCTTTTGTAACGGCGGAAACGGACGGCTACACCGGGAACCTGACGCAGGCCACCAGCACCGCGCAAAAAACATACAACGACATCGGGCAGACCATCAGCGATTTAGAGACCCGTGTCACTGCGTATCAGGCGCAGCTGCAACAGGAGTTTAACCATCTGGAGGCGGTAGTAGGGCAGCTCAAGTCCACCTCCAACGCGCTGACCTCGTTTACGAACGCAACTAGTTCAAGCAATTCGAACAAGTAAGCGGCGACAGGTGTTACTTATCAATCCCTACCTGTTTCTGTATCCTGCAGCTTCGTGTCCTTCGGACATACCATTCAGATTTTGATTGCTGCGTCCGAAGGACGCGAGGCGGAACGCCACCGAGACGGGTGTTTTCAACATCTGGAACACGGGCGCATTTTGCAAATTTATCACGATGGGCTGCAATGACGCTCGTATCACGCTGTGGGCGCGAACGAGCGGCGCGGGGCAGTCGTTCGGGGGCGCGGGTTTCGCCGCAACAGCCAGTTCAACCTTGCCGGAAGCGCGTACTTCTGGCGGTGGCGGAAAGCGTCGCCCCACCCGTAGTTAGACAGGGCCATTCAGTTATCCGCGTCGGGCGGTTGAAACCGCTGCCACAAGCGCGCGAAGTGTCCCTTCGGACACTAAACCCGATCCTTTTTGTGGGGGCTAATCCGCATTGAGTCCGCGAAGGCGGACTTGGCGCGCGCGTGGCCGTGAATTGATTCGCCCGCACGAAAACTCAATGGCCCTGGTAGTTAGAGGAGAAAGGAGGAATAATGAATGATAAATGATGAATCTCATTCGCCCGTTTATCCAACATTTGCTCAAATTGTCATCGGGTAGTCTGATTCATCATTCATCATTCATTATTCCTCCTTCCCGGAGAGAGTGTACTTCGATGGCCTTTGTTCCTGACCGGTCGCCGCATGATTCGGGCGATTTTGTAAGCGCAGATTTAGCGCTGAATTTACAGCGAAATCCCGCTGGCGGAGCGGTGAGTAGATCAGTCCGTCCCCGCGCTAACCTCGCCGCGCTTCGGGCGCAGCGGCAATACCAGCAGTCGCAAATTGAGACGGCATCGCCGACGCGCCTGATTGTGCTGCTTTATGACGGGGCGATTCGGTTCAGCACACTGGGGCTGGAAGCGCTCGAAGCGCAGCGCTACGAGGAGCAGAATGAGTATTTATTAAAAACGCAGCGCATTGTCACGGAATTGATGAGTTCGCTGGACAGAAATCGGGGCGGGGAGGTGGCGGCAAATCTGTATCGGATTTACACCTATCTGATAGAGCAGCTGGTCCGCGCCAATATGCAGGACGACGCGGCGCAGCTGCGGGAGGCCATCCATACGCTGACGGACTTGCGCGAGACTTGGATCGAAATTGACCGGACGCAGGGGCGCGGCGCGGCGGGCGGACTGGCTTCTACTTCCGGTTAATTACCAGCCGATCCCTTGTCGGCCTTACGGGAGGGTTCAACTCTCGGCAACGGCCCGCCTGCGTAAGGTGAGTGGATCAGAATGCGAGCATCAACGGGCCAGTCCGCGCCGCTTCAGGAGGAAGGGCGCGGCGGCAGGAACGGAAAGCGCTTTGAACGAGAACAGACCGGAGAATAGCGGAATGGATTCCGAAATGAACGGGAATAACAACGACCCTTTACGCGCCCTGAATCGGCTGCGGCAGCTCTCTGCCGAAATCGAACAGGGGCTGCTGCGGGACGATCTGGAGATTGTCTGTCAGGCGGCTGCCCTGCTGGGGCCGACGCTGACGCAGTGGAATGACGCGCACGAGACGCTGGAAGTGGGGGCGGGCGACGCGGCGCAACTGGCGCTGGAAACGCGCCAGACCCTGACCCGCTGCGAGGTCAGCATCTTAAAAACGATGGGCCGCATGAGCGGCGAACTGCGCGGCTTGCGGCAGGGCCGTCAGCGGATGCAGATGCGCCGTCCCCCGACGCCCGATTCGTCGCTGCGCCTCGAAGACCTGATGGGTTGATAAAGATATTAGATTAACCTTTAGTTTCCGGTAAAATCATGTAGACAAAATATCAGTTCGGACATCGGGGCCGCTTTGCGGTAAAGTAAAGTCGCCAAACAAACCCACCGAAAAGAGGGAACCCGATGTCTGCATCAGTCTACCGCCTTTCTGACCTGTTGGCGCAAATGCTCGCCGATGTTCCCGTAGAAACCAATCTGGGCCTGCTGCATTTGCAAGTCGCCCTGCTCTCAGGCCGCTTCCTTGCCGCAAGAGGCGCAATCTTTCCCGCCCTCGACGCCCTGGACCTCGACAAAAGCGCTGCCCATCGCGCTCAGGCCGCGCTGTGCTACGGACGCTGGAACACGGACAATCTGCTGCAACGCTGGCAGCAAACGGTCATCAAAGAAGGCCATTTCAAGCCCAGCGCCTACGAAGGTATCCAGCCCGTCGCCTGCGACTTGACCGCCTTCTTTCATCCGCAGTTGCGCGGCCTCACGAGCAAACATTACGTCTCGAAGGCGGGCAAAGCGCTTCCGGCTCTCGTCTTTGGTCTCTGCGTCACCGTCGGGCGGGTGTGCGGCAAACGGTTAGACATCCCGCGTCTGCTGCTCCGGCGCGAAGTCGGCGAAACCGAAGCGGCCCTGCAAAAACGCCTGATGGACGAAGCGGCGAAAACGCTGGCGCCGCAGGTTTTGGCAACGAATTGGACCGTTTCGGCGGAAGCGCTGTGGCGTTTGTACCGCGACCGATGGGCCGTCGAGCAGTTGCCCCTTGCCGCCAAACCGATGCTGGGCTGTGAGCGCTCGTTTGTTTCCGGGAAGGAAAGCCGTTTTCGCCTGCCGGAGTTGGCCTTGCTTGCGGGCAATCTGCTTTCTTATGTTGCCGCGACCACCGCGCCGGTCGCCACCGGCTTTTGGGACAGGGCGGCCAACGCGACGGGCGGGCGATTGCGGCGGGCGCTCTCCAAAGCGCCTTGCTCGGAGTTTGCCTGCGCGGGAGAGCAACTTCGGAAAAAGAACAGCGTGACGGCGCATCGGGTCACGGGCGCCGCCGGACGCAGGCAAACAAAGGCGGCGCAAACGTCTTTAGAAATGGCGCAAGTCACCTGATTTACCAAAAACTAAAGTTATACCATAGCGCTTATTCGACTGGCTTCCAAAAGCAAACGGCCTCTTTTTTGCCGACCGCCTTACCGGTGGCTTTGCTCGACGAGTTCCTTGACGGCTTCGAGGGCCAGCAGGTAGCTCCACGTTCCCAGCCCGACAATCTGACCGACGCAGACCGCCGCCGTCACGGAATGGTGGCGGAACTCCTCGCGGGAGTGGATATTGGACATATGCGCCTCAATCGCGGGGAGTCGCGCCGCTGTCAGCGCGTCGCGGATGGCGTAGCTGTAATGGGTATAGGCCCCCGGATTGATGATGATGGCGTCCGCCCAGTTGCGGGCGTCATGGATTGCGTCAATGATTTCGCCCTCGTGATTGGACTGAAAAATGCGGATGTCCACGCCGAGTTGGGTGGCGTGATGCTTGATTTTGCGGTTCACGTCGTCGTAAGAATCGCGCCCGTAGATTTCGGTCTCACGGATGCCGAGCAGGTTCAGGTTCGGCCCGTGAATCAGACTGACTTGCATCATTGCCCTCCGGGTGTGATATTTTCGTTGATCACGGTTGCTTCTTCTACGAGCAGGACGGGGATGCCGTCGCGCAGAGGGAAGGCGTAGCGTCCGCACTGGCAATCGAGGGCGTCCTGCGCGGCGTTGAGATGGATCGGGCGGCGCTGCGGGCAGCCGGGACACGCCAGCAGGTCAAGGAACCACGCATCGAGCGGCTGGGGCGTGGCGGGGGCGGGCAGCGCGGTTGAATCGTTGGTCAAAAGGGTTGGCTCCGGGCGTTCCGCTTTCGCGGAAACGGCCTGTCATGGATTTTGCTGCGGCTTATTTCGCGGTCGGCGGGGCAATCTCCTGCCCGGAAACGCAAACGCGGGGAATGGGAAGCAGTCCCATTCCCCGCGTTTCAATTCATGCGGTTGCCGCGACGCGCGGACTAGCGGCGGGCGGCGCGGCGGGCGCTTCTGCCGTCCTCGCCGTAACGGTAGCCGTCGCGGTTGCGGTTATCGCTGCGATGGTCGCGGCTGTCCCGATTGTCCCGGCGGTCGTTGCGGTAGTAATAATCGTCGTTGTTCTCGCGGCGGTGGCGTCCCCGCACCGAGGCGTCGTACTGCGTATAGGCGTAGGCCGCGCCGCCCGCCGCCACGATTCCGGGTAGTTTGTTCTTTTGCGTCAGCAGCAGGCCGATTGCCAGAGCGCCGAGTCCGATGGTCGTATTGCGCTTGCCCTCCTCGCTGGCGTTTGCGGCGACGGGCGCAATCAGCGTCCCGGCGGTGATTGTCAGGGCCAGCATTGCGGCGGTCATTTTGTTAGTGGTCTTCATGGTCTTCTCCTCATTTCTTCGAAGCGTCTTGGTTGCGCTCCGCGTCTGATGAGAATAGAATACGCGGCATGAAAAAAATCGTGACACCGATGCAATGGTGTTCGGGTGTTCAGGTGTTCGGGTGTTGTACGCTTGACTGTGAGTTTTGATAAACTGTCAGTGAGCGAACGAATACTTGAACACCTGAACACCGAACACCCGAACACCGTCATAGTATCTTGCTCATGTGGCGGTGTTCGATGGCGCAATCGAGGTAGATTTCTCCTTCGGCGGTGTAGCCAAGTTTCTCGTAGAAGGGCAGCGCGTAGCATTGCGCTCCGAGTTCGAGACAGGTCATGCCGCGCTCTTTGGCAACGGCCTCCACGAAGCGCATCAGCAACGCGCCGACGCCCCTGCCGCGATACGCCTTTTGCACGGCGACGCGCCCGACCGCGCCTTTGTTTTCGCCGTAGGCGATCAGGCGGGCGGTCGCGACGATGCGGGCGGGGTCTTTCGTTTCGCGGGCGAGTACGTGAACGGCGGTCACGTCGTGGGCGTCGAGTTCCTCCGCCGCCGGAACCCCCTGCTCCTCCACGAATACCGTCATACGCAGGGCGAAGACCGCTTCCCGCTCCGCAGTAGTCGTGACAAGGGCCGTCTCAAATTCCGATGCCGTTGCTGCCATGTTTCCTCTGAAATTCGGGCGTTCGGGTGTTCAGGGGTTGTACGCTTGACTGTGAGTTTTGATAAACTGTCAGTGAGTGAGCGAACGAATACTTGGACACCTGAACACCCGAACACCTTCCTTCTCTCTATTTTCCGAAGCCGCCAACGCTGCTTTTGCCCGCGTCTTTGCCGCCGTCCGTTTTGGTCGCGCCCCGCGGAGGTTTTCCACTCGGCCCGTCGTCGCCGTCGTTGTCTTTTTGCCCGCAGCCCGCCGCGCCAATCAGCGCGGCAAGCAATGCCAGCAGGGCCCATCGCAGCGTGATTTTCATGAGATATTTCCCCTCAAATTCTGGTGATATTTGATTATACCCGATTGCGCGGCGCAGAGAAAGGGCGCGAACATTCCTGTCCGCGCCCTTTCTCTGGGTTCTATGAAAGATTCAGAGACGCCGAAGCGCCGCTGTTCCTACATTTTGTCGTGGCTCATTTTACCCATTTTGGACGGCTTGCCCATCGGGGGCAGCAGCACGGAGTTGATGACGTGGATCACGCCGTTGCTGGCCTCAATATCCGTTTTGGTCACGGTCGCGGTGTTGACGAAGACACCTTTTTTGCTGTGCTTGATCGTGACTTTCGGCCCCGCGACTGTGGCGACCATCGTGCCGCTCTTGAGTTTCAGCACGTCCGCCGCCATGACCTTGCCTTTGATGACGTGATAGGTGAGGATTTTGGTGAGGGCCGCTTTGTCCGCGAGGATCGCGTTGAACTTCGCTTCGCCGACTTTGGCCTTCAGCTTGGCGAACGCCTCGTTGGTGGGGGCGAACACGGTGAAGGGGCCGTCGCCGCTCAAAGTGTCCACGAGGTCAGCCGCTTTGAGGGCGGTGACGAGCGTGGAGAAATCGGGGTTGCCGACCGCAATGTCCACAATCGTATCGGCCTTCGCGGTGGCGAGGCCGGCGAACATCAGGGCAAACAGGGCGAGCGGAAGCATCGCCATTTTCATCATTCGGTTCAAATTCATTGTCTCCTTGACACAGGCTTTCGGCCCGCAGGGGCCGGGATTTCGGCGGAAATCAAAAGTCTTGCCGGTTTTCCGCAAGCCTTCCTTCCTCTGTTACGCAATTTTGCCCGTTTTTGTTTCCGAGTCTGGGAATATATTTGCGCGGAGAATGATAGGTCAGAAGTCGGCAGCCAGAAGGACAAAGCAGGCAGGCGGAAATGGCAAATGGGCAGAACAGAGCGGAACGCGGCTCACCACCTACGGAAAACAATCTCGGCGCATAAATGGAGGGAAGCGCGAACGATTGCGCTTCCTTTTGACCGTCGCCCGAAGCGAAGGACAGAGACACAGGCGAAAAGTAGAGTTCTTCTGCGTCGTAGTCATTTGTATGGAGAAAAATTACCGAAACTTGCCTGCCGCGATTTACGTATCAGAAGGAGTATCGGCGGACAGAAGTCCGTCAGCGAGCAGGGAGGCGATTATTATGGCGGTCAGTCCCGGCAGTCCGGCGCGTTATCGAGCGAAACGCGGGCGCGGACGCTTCTATTTTGTGATGTTTGTCTTCGCGTTTATTTTTGCGGGCGGGTTCTATGTGGGAGTCCGCGCCACGCGCCACGTCGAAAAACTCGGCCCGGAGTGGCTTAAGACGCCTTTCGGGGTGCAGTCCGGCTGGATGGGAACGCCCGCCGCCGCTCCCAATTCCGTTCCCGCGCCGCCGTTGACCGCCGCGCCCGCCAGTCCGAACCCAACGGTTGCGCCCGCCGCCCCCACAAGCGGGGCCGCTGCCGCGCCGCCCGCCGCAAGCGCCCCCAACACCCTGCCGGAGTCGCGCCCCGTGCCGCCCGCAGGCGCCGCCGCGCCGGGAACGGCGGAGGCATTGGACGCCAACGTCGCGGAGTATAACGCTGTGCTGCATCGCATGGACAATGCGTTCCATGATTACATGATCGCCACGCAAAACCTTTCTCCTGCCGGAATGTCGGCGGAGGAGCAGCGCTCTGCAAACGACCACGCGCATACGGCGGCGCAGGATTTGCAGGCGTATGTCCACCGCGCCCAATCGCTTTACGACGCCGTTCACGCCGACCCGCTCTTTACGAAAAAGTATAAAGAGACCGACCGCGCCCTCGATCCGGCGGCAGTCCGCGCTCAGTTTCAGGAACTGGCCATTGACAATCTGCGCTATTTCCGCAAAAAAGAGTAGCGGGCATGGAACCAAATCGCAGCGCGAAGCAGTCAGATAACTGCGCTGCGATTGCGGATTCCTTGACAGGCGGGGAGAAGTCGGGTAATATGAGCGTCGCGCCGAAAATCGGCGCGTCGCTTTTATTTTTGACCTCGTTTGCGCAGAATTTGCAATGCAGGCACTTTAGCGGATAATGGCGGCAAAATGCCGTCAATGCGCAGAACTATTTCAATGGTGAATAGGAGAGAAACTTTATGCTGGACGAATTTAAGGCTTTTTTGACCAAGACCAACGCGCTGGCGTTGGCAATCGGCGTCATCATCGGGGCGGCGGCGGGCAAAATCGTGACCAAGCTGGTGGAAGACATTATGATGCCGATTATCGGCCTCGTGCTGCCCGCCGGAGACTGGCGCGACGCGCAGGTCGTGCTGAAAGAGGTTGCTGACCCGAAAAATCCGGGTAAGATGCTGGTGACCGCCATCAAGTACGGCGACTTTACCGGCGCGGTCATAGACTTCATTTTCATCGCGCTGGCGGTGTTCCTGATCGTCAAACTCATTGTGCGGCCCGCGCCCGAAGCGCCCGCCGGCCCGACCTCCGAAGAGCTGCTTACGGAAATTCGCGACTCGCTCCGTCAGAACCCCGGCGGTCTCCGCTAACCCCGCAAAGAAACGATGTTAGAATCCACAAACCAACCCGAATCGAAAATCGCTCCGCAGCGCGTCACGCCCCGCGCTTTGCTGGAAGTCAAGCGCCCATCCCACCCGCAGATTCACCCGGACGGGCGGCGCGTGGCGTTCGTCGTAACGGAGGCGGATTTTGAGGAGAGCGAAACGGTCAGCCATCTCTGGCTGACCGAGTGGCCCGCCCCGGAAGACTTCGACGCGGAAGACACGGACGAGGAAGACGCAGGAACGAACGCGGAGGAAAGCGCGGACGATGCAAAAGACGCCGAAGCGGGCGCAGAAAACGTGGAAGCAGGCGAAGAAGAAAACGACCCGACGCGGCAGTTGACCTTTTCGCTGGAGGGCGAACATTCGCCGAAATGGTCGCCGCACGGGCGGTATCTGGCGTTTGTCTCCTCGCGTTCCGACCCCGAAACGGCGGCGGACGATGAAGACGACGAAGCGACCGCGCAGGTCTGGGCCTTGCCGATTGACGGGGGAGAGGCGCGGAAAATCACGGCGGCGAAAGAGGGAATTATTGAATTTCACTGGCTGCCGGACGGCGAATCGCTGGTGTATCTCGCCCCCGAACCGCGCCCCAAACCGATTGAGACCGTCCGCAAGGACGAGCGCGAACGCCGCAAAATTGACCCGACCGTAGAGAATGAGGAGAAATTGCGGCGGCAGTTCTGGCGCATTGAGGTTGAAGAAAAAAAGCCCAAACTGCTTTTTACCGCCGATGAGGGCGCGGGGGATTTCGCCGTTTCGCCGGACGGGACGCGGATTTGCTACGCCACGAATTACAGCGGCGAGGACAACGATTACCATCTGACCGATCTTTATGTTCGCGCTTTAGAGGGCGGGCCGAGCGTGAAACTGGTCGGGCGCGGAGGCGGGAAATATCACCTGCGCTGGTCGCCGGACGGTTTGCAGATCGCGTTTCTGACGTGGCTTGACCCGGCGCTTTCCTTCTCCACCGAGACGGTCTACGCGGCGGCTGTCCCGGCGGAATTTCCCACCGAAATCGCGCCCTACGGACAGGAAGCGCCCGCCCTGACCGAATGTTTTCCCCTGACTGACCTGGACACCGATCTGCACGGCTTCGAGTGGTCGCGGGAGGAGGGCGGCGGGGCGTATTTGCTTGCCGCGACGCGAACGTATTCCGAAATCCACCGCGTCAAAAAAAGTGAGGCAACCCCTCTTGAACTGGAAGCGGGCGCGACGCGGCGCGATCTGGCGATCCATCCCGAAGCGGACTTGCTGGCGTGGGCGCAGGAGGGCGCAGGAGCGATGCCCGAAATTTTCCTGCGCGACGAGACGGGCGAAGTCCACCAACTCACAAAACTAAACGCGGACTTTGCGGAGAATTACCGCCTGCCGCGTCAGGAAGTGGTCGCGTGGCAGAGCGCGGACGGCGCGGCGATTGAGGGAGTCTTGACCTACCCGCTGGATTACGAAGCGGGGCAAAAATACCCGCTGATCGCGCAAATTCACGGCGGGCCGAAAGGCCGCGCGGTCAACACCCTGCGCAACTATTACCAATCGCCGGTGTGGAGCGCCGAAGGATATTTTACGCTCCAGCCGAACTTTCGGGGCAGCGAGGGCTACGGCAACGCCTTCGCCGTTGCGAACCGGCGGGATTTGGGCGGCGGCGATTTTCAGGACATCATGGCGGGGGTGGACTGGTGCGTCGAAGCGGGGTTTGCCGACCCGGAAAAATTGGGAATCATGGGCGGCTCGTATGGCGGCTACATGACGAACTGGGCGATTGGACACACGGACAGATTCCGGGCCGCCGTCTCAATGTTCGGGATTTTTCACCTCCAGACCGATTACTCCAACTCCGAACTTTCGCGCTGGGACAACGATTACACCGGGGCGTACTACTGGGAAGACCCGGAGATTTACCGCCGGATGTCGCCGGGAACTTACGTCGAAAATATCAAAACGCCAACGCTGATTTTGCATGGCGAGGACGACCCGAACACCTTTATCAGCAACTCGAAGGAATTGTATCAGGCGCTGCGGCATCGGGGCGTGACCACGCAGTTCGTTCGGTATCCCCGCGAAGGGCATGGCCTCGACGAGCCGAATCATAAACTGGATGAAGTCCGCCGCTGTCTGGCGTGGATGGACAGATACTTGAAGCAGGGCGGTGAAAATCCCGGTCAGTACCGCCTGCGCGACAAAATTCCTGACGCGGCGGGGCGGCTTGAACTCTGCGTCACGCTGGCGGAAGTGAGCGCGTTTCCTGGCTGGGCGGAAACGGACGGGGACAAAGACCGTGTTTTGTTCGAAGTCGCGTTCACTGTGCAGCAAAAAGACGCCCGCGAACCCGCAATCAACGTTGATTTGCCGCTCGATTCGCTGCGTTTGGAGTATAATAACGGGCAGGAATCGCTGCGGCCCCTCGGCGTTCCGCTGGACGCTCCGGGCGGCAAAGTTCTGTTGCAGGGCGACAATCTGCGGCTGGCGCGGCGGACTGACCCGGAAGACGGACATTTTGCTTTCGGCTGCGCGGCGGTCTTCCACGTCCCGAAAGCGGGCGGCGAGGGCCGACTCACGATAGCGGATTTCCCGCCCGTCGCGGTGGCGTGGAGCGGGGAAGAAGAATAGATGCGGGTGTTCAGGTATTCGGGTGTTGACGCCGCGTGCTGAAAACACCCGTCGGCGACCAGGCGACCAGGTGTTGAAAACACTCGTCTATGTAGCCTGCGGCTTCTTGTCGTTCGGACACACCGTTTCGTTTTTGCTTTGGGCGTCCGAAAGACGCGAGGCGGAACGCCACCGATACCGGGAGTATTCAACACCCGAACACCTGAACACCTCAATCAAAGGAAAGGTAAATACTTTGACCATAAAAGAAATGGCGCTGACGCTGCTGTGCGCCGGGATCATCGCGGGGGGCATGGGCTGCGGACAGAAGGACGAGACGCCCGCGCCCACCACGCCCGCGCCCGCCGCGCCGACTAACGCACCGCCGGTTGCCGCTGCGCCGGAGGCGGGTAAGGACGACGCAAAACCGGGCGCGACGGTCAAACTGCCGGACGGTCTGGAATATACCGATGTGAAAATCGGGACGGGGACTTCGCCGCTGGACGGTCAGACGGCGGTCGTTCACTACGTCGGGACACTGACGGATGGCAAAGAGTTCGATAGCTCGATCAAGCGCGGCACACCGTTCGAGTTCCGGCTTGGCGGCGGGCAGGTGATTAAGGGGTGGGACGAAGGGGTGCGCGGCATGAAAGTCGGCGGCGAGCGCAAACTGAAAATCCCGTATGAACTCGGCTACGGCAAAGAGGGCCACCCGCCTGATATTCCCGCCTCCGCCACGCTGCTTTTCACAATTCAACTGCTGGAAGTGAAATAGGACAGTACTCAGGTGTTCAGGTGTTTCATACCCAATACATACCCGTCTGGGTAGCCTGCGGCTTCGTATCGTTCGGACACACCGTTTCGTTTTTGCTTTGGGCGTCCGAAGGACGCGAGGCTTCAGCCACCGAGACGGGTGTTTTCAACACCTGGTCGCTGACGGGTGTTTTCAACACGCGGCGTCAACACCCGAAAACTTGAATTTCTCTCCTCCCGATTAAATTATTCTAAGCAGGAAACCCCGCTTCAACACGATTACGTATAGATAAATACCCGGCAAAACGGGAAACGACAGCGTAACAAAGACCGTCATTGACCGTCTATAAAGTGTAAGTGGTGTGGTTTCAGCGAGAACGAAACGAGCGCGTCACGCGCCGTGAATTTGTAAGTGAGGAGAGTAAACGATGCAGAGGAATAGTTTCAGAAAAACGATGCCGCGCGCGGTGATTGTACCGGCGGCCTTTGCGTTTGGAGTGGGTCTGACGGTGGTCGGCCTGCGCGTCTATGCGGGCGAACAGAAGCCGCCGGTGACGCCGCCCGCCCATGCCCTTGAATTGCAGTCCGCTTTTGAGCAGGTGGCGGAGCGTCTGAACCCGTCCATCGTTTTCATTAAAAGCCGACAGGCCCCGATGGAAGCGGGCGCGGGCGAGCAGTCGCCGTTCAACTTCCAGTTTCCGGGGATGCCGCGCCTGCCAAATGGACGCCGCCTGCCGCAGGGGCAGCAAATGCCGCTGACCCCGCGCCGGTCTTACGCCAGCGGCTCCGGCGTGATTGTGCGCGAGGACGGTTACATCCTGACGAACGACCATGTGGTGATGGGCGCGGACAGAGTGACGGTGGAACTCTCCGACGGACGCGAGTTTGTCGGTAAAGTCAGCCGTGACTTCAAGAGCGATCTGGCCCTGATTAAAATTGACGCTTCGGGCCTGCCCGCCGCCGAAATCGCCGACTCCGATAAGGCCAAAGTCGGACAATGGGCCATTGCGTTCGGCGCTCCTTTCGGGGCGGAACTGCGCAACAGCATGACTGTCGGCGTCCTGTCCGCCCTGCACCGCAGCCAGGACATCGGTCAGGGGAATGAACAGCGGCATTATACCAGCCTGCTCCAGACCGACGCCAGCATCAACCCCGGCAACTCCGGCGGGCCGCTGGTTGATCTGTACGGGCGCGTCGTGGGAATCAACGTCGCCATCGAATCGCCGACCGGAACGAACGCGGGCATCGGCTTTGCCATTCCCGGCAACACCGCCCGCTACGTCATGGAACAGCTGATTACCAAAGGCAGCGTGACTCGCGGCTATCTTGGGCTGGCTCCGCAGTCGCTGTCCTACGCGCAGCAGAAGACTTACGGCACGGAAAAAGGCGCGTTAGTCGCCTCGGTCGAAAGCGGAACGCCCGCCGCCAAAGCGGGCTTTCAAGTTGAGGACGTGGTTGTCCGCTATAACGGGCAGGACGTTGCGGGTGAACCGGAACTGCGCGATATGATCGCGCGCACCGCGCCCGGTAAGACGATTCCCGTGATCGTCCGGCGCGAAGGGAAAGAGGCAACGCTGAATGTCACGCTGGGGACGCCGCCCGACAAACAGGTGGCGGAGAAACCGGAACCGGCAAAAGCGCCGGAGAAATCCCGGCTTGGCGTCAGCGTGGGCGATGTGAACGACCCCGATCTGAGCGAGCAGAATAGCAAACTCGGCATCAAATCGGGCGCGGTGATTGTGGCGGTGCAGCCCGGATCGCCCGCTTCCGATGCGCGACTTCAAGCGGGCGACGTGATTACCCGTCTGGCGGGACAGAAAATCGCCACCGCCGACCAACTCAAAACGGTGGCGCAGGGACTCCAGAGCGGAACGACGGTGACCGCCGTCGTCCGGCGCGGCAATACCACCATGCTGGCGCAAATCGAACTGGACTAAGAGTATTTTGGATTTTGGATTTTGGACTTTGGATTGCGAACTCTCCCCGCGCCGGTTTGTTTGACGCGGGTGAGGGAGATGTTCTCATCTCGTCCTGAATGAGAGGATTCAAAAGCGACATGGAAGTAAATTTTAGATTCTGGATTTGGGTTGCCGCCTAGCGATTCCGGCCTCTTTTGCCCTTCTAAGTCAAGGGCCACAAAGAGGCCCGCAGCCCATCTCAAATCCAGCGTCTAAAATCCAAAACAAAATAGCGAGCGAACGCGGCAGCGTTTAGAAAGAGTGATCGAAATGGCGCAAGTATATATTGAAACGATGGCGAACAACGTGGTCCGCATCCCGGAGTGGCTGTATTACTTTACAGACGAGCAGTTTATTCTCTGGTGCAAGCAGCGCAAAGTGCAGCTTTGCACAGAGGCGCGGTCTTTTCCCGATGACGAGCGGGCCGCGATTTTCCGCTATATGGTGCGGCAAAACCTCGTGAACTAAAAGGCGGGCGCGGGACAGGAGCTGAAAAGTTCCTGTCCCGCGCTTTTTTTGTGTCGCGCCTCCAAACGGAGACGGTAGAAAAATAAACGGGCAAAAAAACTTTTCGAAATTGCGGGTGGGAGGGAACCCGCGCCGTGATTTGGAAGTCTAATCAGGCGTCGCTCCTGTCTCTCCCGCTTTTTGCCGCTTCTCCCTGATGGTGAAGCCTCTCGAAAGGAACCATTTCATGAAGACCGTTTCTGTCATTCGCACTTTGCCCCGCGCCTTTTTCGCTGCGGCGGCTCTGTCTCTCACCGCCTTCGCGCAGGCGCAATTTTACACCGTCGTAGACCTGGGCGCGTCGAGCAGCGGGGAAACGAGCGGCGGTTCAGCCATCAATGCCAGCGGACAGGTGGCGGGCTTTTTCAGTGTGGCGGGGGGCGGTTCCCGCGCCGCCCTCTGGACAGGAGATACGCCCCTCGACCTCGGCACCCTCGGCGGAACGTATGGCTATGCGTTAAGCCTCAACGCGGCGGGAACCATCGTGGGAAGCTCTTACCTGCCCGGAGATCAGGCGCTGCACGCGTTCGTTTATGACTTTTCTGGACGACGCGATCTCGGCACGCTCGGCGGCAAAAACAGTGCGGCTGTAGGAATCAACTCAATCGGGCAAATCGTCGGCAACGCAGATTTGCCCAACGAGGCCGGTTCGCACGCGGCCCTGTGGACGGGAGCGACGATCAAGGACCTCGGCACATTTGGCGGGTTTTACAGCTACGCCTACGGCATCAATGACAGCGGACAAATTTGCGGCGTTGCCTCCACCGCCAGCGGCGCAAACCACGCCGCGCGATGGACGGGCGGCATTGCGGAAGACCTCGACGCGCTGTCGAGAAATAGTAGTGGAGGACTTGGCATCAACGGAGCCGGTCAGATCGCCGGGTACGCCTCTGTCGCCAATTTTCATACCCACGCGACGCGCTGGACGGGAAAAGTCGCGGAAGACCTCGGCACATTGTACGGCGGGAACAGTTTTGGCAACGCAATCAACCGCTACGGCGCGGTCGTCGGGGATATTCGGGTGGATTTCGGCGGCCAGTACGCTTTTCTTTATACCAGTGGTCAGATGCAAGACCTTAATACGCTGGTTTCCGCCGACTCTGGCTGGACGTTGACCAGCGCGAGCGGCATCAACGACAGCGGCTGGATTACGGGAACAGGCCGCTATAACGGGGAGACCCACGCGTACCTTCTCAAGCCTGCCGCCAGTTCCGGGTTAAGCCGCATTGCGCTTGAAGGCGTCACAAACCTTTCGCTCATCAGCCCCGCCGCGCCGCTCGGAACTTTCCATATCTCCGTTCGCGCCCCCGGTTCGACAACGGAACTCTACAGTAATGACATTTCGCTCGCCGTAACGGGGGGAAGCGGCTTCGGAGCATATACGCTGACCGGCGTCCCCAACGGTCAGTATGATGTCGCGATCAAGGGAAACAAATCGCTGCAAGTAGTGATTAAGGGGTTCAATATCAACGGCGTAGACGCGCTGCCCGACGTTCAACTCCCCGCCGGAGACGCGAATAATGATAACAGTGTGGATTCGACAGACTTCACCGCGCTGATTGGCGCATTCAGCAGCGACGCCACGATTCCGGGCAGCGGCTACGATCCGACCGCCGATTTTAACTATGACGGCTTTGTAGACTCCTCGGACTTCACCCTGCTGATTGGGCAGTTCAACAACACTGGAGAAAAATAACCGACGCCGTGTTACGCCGCGCTTGCCGCCGCGTCATGTTCGCGTGTCTCATGCCTGGGTGTCTATGGCTACCTTAACGGCGCGGCTGCGGCCCTGCGCGAGGGTGGCGAGGACGGCGGGCAGTTCAGACAGCGGCGCGGTCTCGGTCAGAAAGGCGCGGGAGGGGACTTGCCCGCTGCAAATCAAGTCCAGCGCGGCGCGGAAAGTCCGGGGCGTGTGGTGGAACGCCCCGACTAGCCGCATTTCGTCGTAATGAATCCGGTGCGTGTCCAGCGTCACCGTAGAATCCTGCGGACAGCCTCCGAACAGGCTGATGGTCGCGGCCTTGCGGCCCAGCGCGATGGCGGTCTGCCATGCGTCCGGCGTCCCTACCGCCTCAATTACGATGTCGGCCCCGCGCCCCTCCTCCGTCCGCGTCCGCAGCGCCGCGAGGATGTCGGGCGTCTCGCTGATGTCAAAAACCGCGTCTGCGCCCAGCGTCCGCGCCAGATGGAGGCGTTCCGCCCGCCTGCCCGCCGCAATCACCTTCGCGCCCGCAAGGTGGCACAGCCGGACGAACAGCAGGCCAATCGGCCCCAGCCCCAGCACGATTACGGTGTCATTTTTTTTGACGGATACGGCCTCCATGCCGTGAACCACGCAGGCCAGCGGCTCGGTCAATGCGGCCTCGGCAAAGGGCAGCGAATCGGGGATTTCGTACAGGCTGCTCGAAACAAAGCGCTCCGAGATGACGAGGGATTCGGCGTAGGCCCCGTTCAGAAACTGCAAATCGTCGCAAATTTCGGTCAGATCGCGGCGGCAGTAATAGCACGCTCCGCACGGCGCGGAGTTCGCCGCGACGACCCGCTGCCCGATCCGCCAGTTCGCGACGCCCGCCCCCACTTCGGAAATCGTTCCCGCAAACTCATGCCCGAAGACCAGCGGCGGCCGAATCATGCGGGCGTGGTAGCCCCGTCGAAAAACTTTTACGTCCGTGCCGCAGGTGAGGGCCGCGCCAATCTGGACGCGGACTTCGCCCGGTCGCAGTTCAGGCACGGGAATTTGCTCGATTCGCAGGTCTTCTTTGCCGTGCAGCACGGCGGCGGTCATGGTTTTGACAGAGGAAATTTCGGTCACGGGATCACCATAATTTTCAGAGAATTTTCACGCGGACGGGTCGCCAGCTCGAAGGCCTGCGCGATCTCTGTCAGCGGGAAGCGGTGCGAAATCAGGGCGCGGACGTTGATTTGCCGCGAGAAGATCAGCTGCGCCGCCCGGTTTTGCAGGCGGATGTTGCTGCTGTAGGAGCCAATCAGCGCTTTCTCCTGCATACAGATTGCGCCCGCGTCCACCGTGAGCGGGTCGTCTAATTTCGTCTGCGCGAATAGCAGGACGCTGCCGCCCGGTCGGACGGCCCCAAAAGCCCCCGCCACGACCTGCGTATTCGGCACGGCGACAAGGGCGGCGTCCGCGCCGCGCCCGTCGGAAAATTTTGCAAGCGCGGCGGACAAGCCGCTGTCTTCGGGGTCGAAGGCGGCGTCCGCGCCGAGTTCCAGCGCTTTCTCCCGGCGATAAGCGAACCGGTCGGTCACCACGACGCTTGCGCCCGCGATTTTCGCCAACTGCGTAAACAGCAGGCCAATCGGCCCCTGTCCAATCACAAAAACGGTGTCGCCCGGTTGGACGCCCGCCGACTCAATTCCTTTCAGGCACGTATTGAGCGGCTCAACGAAACTGGCCTCCTCGAAGGAAACGTTGTCCGGCAGGCGCGTCATGCCGCCCGTGACGCACCAGTCCAGAATATGAACATATTCCGCAAATCCGCCGCCCGCCGGTTCAAAGCCCGCCGTGACGCCCGTTTTTTTGTAGACCGGACACTGCGCGAACGTCCCGCGCCCACAATAGTAGCAGTCGGGCCGCAGGCAGGGGACGTGATGCACGACCAATGCCCTGTCCCCGATTTTCCAGTCCGCGACTTCGGGCCCGACTGCGGCGACCGTCCCGGCGGTCTCATGCCCAAAAATGCGCGGCGGCGGGACGAGGCCGTACTGGATTTTCTTCAAGTCCGTGCCGCACACGCCGCAGGCCCCGACGCGCAGCAAAACGTCTCGCGTCCCAATTTCGGGTATTGGGACAGTCTCAACCCGCACATCGCCAACTCCGCGATAGACCGCCGCCCGCATTGTTTTTTCGTCCAATCTTCCCTCCGCTGCTCTACGCCATAAAATATGCGACAACTGTCATTCAGTACAAATTGACACGGAAAACCAACAGTAAAATCAGGGCCGACCAGTCCATGATAAATAGCGCGACACTAATCTGCGCTAAATTTAAAGCGATTTGAATTTGCTTTTTCTCGCCGGGACTGGCGCCAAGCGCAAGACAGGCTTTGCGTCTGTTTACCGTATGCAATGCAACAAAACCGACGCCAAATAGACACCACCAGATACTGAACGCTGTAAAAAGGATCAGTCCTATGTGCGATTTCTTTTGTTCGGGCGCCTCTTTCATCCTTGCGGTAATCCTGTCAAATGCAGCAAAATGCCGAGAATTTTGCCGGTGTTTTCGATATAATAATCTGCGGCGTCAATTCGCGCCGTAGCGCCCTCCAGTTCCAGGAATTTCCAGCGGTCTCCCGTCGTTACAACTCCATAGATTTTGCTGACCGCCGCTTCTTCCTGCGCGTTGAAGCGCTGCGCCGCGATCATTTCCGCAATGCACTGTCCATAACCTTTTTTCATGTCCTCTTTTTTGGCCTCGACCAGCATCACGATAGGGGCCTCGATATAGAATTGCTCTGGAGAACGCGCCACAATATAATCGCAGTAACCGAATAGTCCGTTTGCTATGTCAATATCGAAATCTACGCCGGAGAACAGCGCTGTCCGCCGATTAGTCATAAACCATATTTCCGATAACACCGGCGCAATCAGAAATTCGGAACGCGCTTTTTCCGAACCGATTGCCAGCGCCAGCGGCGAAGTTTCTTTCAGCCGCGCCAGAAATTCGGGACGCGGCTGCATCTCCGGGACGCTGGAAAACAGGTCTGCTGTCTCCTCAATCGTTAAATCAAATTGCGTTTTTACGCTGCGCAGTGTAAAATCAGAATAGGCCATGCGTTTTTTTCCTCTGAGCGAACTCTGCTCCTGCCAATCGCCGTTCCTATTTTACCAGAAATAGGAACGCGGCGCGGCCTTTGTAAAGAAATACTCCGCTTGACAAATGCAGAAAATTGTATTACAATGTGATTACTTCGCGGCTCGCAAATTCAGGCCCGAAAAAGGTACAATACTAGTATGAGCGCCTCGATCAAGACCCATTTGATTAAAATTGGAAATTCGCAGGGGATTCGCATCCCGAAACTGCTGATTGAACAAATCGGACTGCGCCACGAAGTCGAAATCGAGGCGCAGGCGGGCCAGCTGATCATTCGCCCGGTCAAAAAGGCGCGGGACGGGTGGGCCGAAAGTATGCGGGAGATGGCGGCGCAGGGGGATGACCGAATTCTTCTGGAGGATACGCGCTGTCTAACGGAGTGGGAAGCAAGCGAGTGGGAATGGTAGTCGCCCGTTTTGATATTTTGCTGATGCGGCTTGATTCTGCGGTCGGCAGCGAAATTCAGAAGACGCGGCCCTGCGTCGTGATCTCGCCGGATGAACTCAACGCGCACCTCGCCACGCTCCTTGTCGCTCCGATGACCACGCAAGGCAAGGTCTATCGTTCGCGGGTGGCCTGCGTGTTGGAAGGCAAAAACGGGCATATCGCGCTGGATCAAATTCGGACGCTTGATAAGGCCCGCATCGTGAAAGTTTTAGGACGACTGGACGAACCAACGCAGGCCGCCGTTTTGCAGACGCTTGCCGCGCTGTTTGCGCCGTGAATCTACCGTGTAGATCGGGCGGCGTTTCCGGGCCGTGAACGGCCTGTCCTCAACGCATGACCGTGCCGTAACATGACCGTGCCGTAAACGGCCCGTCTGCGAGGCGTTCCGCCAACCGTCCTGCGGACGGGGATGCAATTTGTAAAAGGAAAAGGACAAAGGATTGCGCGCGATCTGGCTGACATTGTTGGGACTGGGGGCGAGTACGGCGGGAAGTTTGTTCCTGTTGATTGTCTTCGCCTGCCTGATTTCGTATATCGCCACGCACCCGCCGCGCCGCCATTCGAAAAAGACGCCGGAGGATTTCGGCGCGACGTTTGAGGTCGTCCCGTTCCTTGCCCGCGACGGGGCGTCGCTTTCGGGCTGGCATATTCCGGCAAAATCGCCCGCCGAGGCGCGGGGGATCGTCGTGCTGTGTCACGGCATGATGAAGACGCGGGCCGATATGCTGGGCTGGGCGGAGGCATTGTGGGAACACGGGTTCGCGCTGCTGCTGTTCGATTTTCGGGGCTACGGGCGCAGCGCAGACGAACTTTGCTCGGCGGGCTACAAAGAGGTGCAAGACTTGCTGGGGGCGTTGGACTACGTGGGAAAGCGGTCCGAACTCGACGGCCTGCCGATTGGCGTGTTTGGCTTTTCGATGGGCGGGGCCGTCGCGATTATGACGGCGGCGGATGACCTGCGAATCCAGGCGGTCGCCACGCTGGGCGCGTTCGCCTCGCTTGACCGGGCGGTCTGGCAGCGGTGCAAGCGGCATTTCGGGCCATTCGGCCCGATTGCGAAATGGGCCATGACCAATATCGGGTTTGTCAAGCGCTGGTATCCGGTGGAATTTTCGCGGGTCGCCCCGATCAACGCCGTGACGCGGATCACGCCGCGCCCGCTGCTTCTATTGCACGGGGCCAAAGACAAAATCGTAAACCTCGCCGACGCCCGCGATCTCTACGGGGCGGCGGGATACCCGAAAGAACTGCGCATTTTGACCGAATCGCAGCACGGCATCATGCCCGACGCCCTGCGTCAGCAGACCGAAGAGGAGGTCGCGCAATTTTTCTGCAACGGCCTGCCCGCCCGTTCCTATCCGCTTTCTTCCCTTGCCAAAGCCGCGCCCAAAAATCTGACCACGCCGCGCTCTGCGGAACCGATTGCTGTCCCATGATGAAACGATTTGTTGTAATTCCGGGCATTGGTCGCCGGGTGTTGAAAACATCCGGCACAAAAAAACAAGCGTCCTGTGGACGCGCAATGCGGAATGTCTTTTTGCTGCATAAGCGTTTGGAAGATGCAAAAAAATCTCAACAGAGGCCTCTTGCGTCCGCAGGACGCTTGTTTTTGTTGCCGGATGTTTTCAACACCCGGCGATGCTTTGTTTTGTTTTGTTTTGCCGCGCTCACGTATAGTCACGTTTCCGTTTTCGCGCAGGAGCGAGTGGGGGAGGGGATGTATCGGCGCGTCGGACTGATGGGCGAACCGTCGCCCGAAATGGCGGCGCTGGCGGAACATATCACGCTGGAGACCGGACAGACCGCCGCGCCCGCCGCGAAGTTCTGGCGCGGCGTTTTTTCGGGTAAGGCGGCTCAGTACGACGCGGCGCGAATTGCGGCGGCGCGGAGCGGCGGGGCTAACCTGGCGCGGGTGACCCCGTTTGCGCTGCCAAACGTCCTGCAAATTTTAGCGGACGGCACGCCGCGAACTGCGTGGGACGCCGCCGACGCTTCCCTGCTTGCCGCGTCCGATATAGGCGGCGTGGTCATCAGCCTGTCCTGTCCGCCCGCGCTAAGGCCTGCCGTGTGGCAGGCGCTGGTCAAAGCAACGGCGCTGCGCTATGGCAAAGACCCGAAATTTGCGACGACACGCTGGGAATTTGCCGGAACTGCGGCGCAGGCGCAGGAACGCTACGCCGATCTTACGCGGACAGTCCGGGAGATTTTGCCGGACGCGCCGATAGGATTTCGCTGCATGGCGGGGAACGCGGCGGACGGCGCGGCGCAGATGGCAAAATTCTGCGCCGACTCAAAAATCCCGCTCGATTCGTTCGGCTGGACGGTGGACAGCAACGCGGACGACGCGGGGCAGACGACGGAACGGATTCGCCGCGCTTTCGCAAAATTCCCGGCGCTAAAAGCCACGCGCCTGCTGCCCGATATTTCCCTCTCCGAAGAAGCAAATCCCGCGCAAGTCCTCACCCTCGCCGCCCGATTGACCGCGTTCGCGCCGACCGGCGGCAGCAACGCCCTGCTCGGAGCCATGTTTCCGCTGACCCGTCTGACCGATTCGAACGGCAGGCGGAATGACGCGGGCAATGCGCTGGCGTTGCTGAATCGCATGGGCGGCAATCAAATCAATTCACGCCTTGACCGCGCCGCCATTCGCTGCCTTGCCACACGCGAACCGGGAAAAATTCGGATTTTGCTCTGGCGCGAAGCAAATTTCGGCAACGCGCTCGCCCTTGTCCGCCTGCATGGTCTGACTGCCGCGCTGGGAAAAGGCGGCGTCAGGATTCAGCGTTTCACCCGCCCCGACTCGCCCGACGGCGCGACCGATACCGACACCGGCGATCTGGAGCTTCCTATCGCGCTCGGCCCGCGTTCCGTCACCTTGCTGGAGGTTACGCCCGCGCCCGCTTCTCCCTTCGTCGTCTCACTGTCCGCGCCGCAGTTTACGTACAATCCCGGCGAAACGATTGCGCTCACGGTGACGGTTCGCAACAACGGCAAGACCGCCGCCTCGCCAAATCTTATCTTTCGCAGCCCGATTGTCGGCCTGTTCAATTCCGGCAACCTGCCCGCCGCGCTCGCAGCGATTGGCGCGGGGCAAACGAAAACATTGCGCTGCCGGCTATTTATTCCCGCTCTGTTTCGCGGGCAAAATATCGCGCTGACAGCGCAGACCGGAGCGGCGCAAAGCAGCCTGCAAGTCCAGATTCGCCCCGCTCTCGCCGTGACGCTGATCACGCCGCGCCCGGATCAACCGCGACCGGGACAGATCGCGCAGGCGCAAATTCGCCTGCGAAATCGGGGGGCGCTGCCGCTCTCTGTTTTGATTCGCCCGGAGCATACGCCGCCGCAGACGGTGACCGTGCCAGTCGGGGCGGCAGGGACTGATTACACGGTGGACATCGCTCTGCCGGTTTTTGATCCCGGAGTTTATCCCGTAAAAATCGCTTTCGAGGAGCCGGAATCGGGCGAAACGGGCGAGGCGGTCACCGCTTACGTCGGCGTCCCGGCGCTGTGCCGCTACGCCGAATCGCCGCCAAAAATTGACGCCAACTTGAGCGAATGGGCGGGGGCGGAGCGGCTGGGCATGGGGCGCGTGGAGCAGACGAGCGGCAAGGCGTGGGGCGGGCCGTCCAACCTCTCCGCAACGGCCTACACGAAATGGGACGCCAACTATTTCTATTTCGCCTGCGACGTGGCGGATGACGTTTTTACGCCGCCGACCTCAAAGGCCACCCTGACGCAGGCCGATTCCGTCCAGTTTGCCCTCTCCACCAATCGCAACGCGCCGCCCGATTCCACGCGCTACGACGCGGGCGACAACGAATTTGCACTAGGGCTCTTGCCGACGGGCGCGGTCATCGTCCGTCTCGCCGGTCTCCCTTCCCCGATTGGCGCAGGCGTTCCGGGCGCGAAAGTCGCCGTCCGCCGCATCGGGACGCATACGCTCTACGAGGCCGCCGTACCCTGGGCGCAGATTGGCGGCGCAAGACCAGGAGCGGAAGCGGCGCTGGGCCTCGCCATTCGCGTCAACGACCGGGACGGCGAACGCTTCGGCGTCATCCACTGGAATCATGGCATGGAAAACGGCAGACAGCCCGGACGCTTCCCGCCGCTTCGGTTGGTGCGATAAAGGGATTTTTCACCACAGAGAACACAGACACACAGAGAAATACGAAGAAGAATTGAGCCAGCATGAGGGGAAAATTCGATTGCATTTTTCGTGTCCTTTCGTGATAAATTCGTGGTAATTCGTGGATAAAAAATTCCTCTGTATTCTCTGTGGTTCAAAAATCTTGCTGCCAGTTTATGAGGAAATTTGCGTCGGCGAGGGTGATTGCGGTGTAGTCGGGCAGGCGGCGGACGGCATCGGGCGCGAAGCCGCCCGGAGCGATGAGGTACGCTTTACTCGCTTTGTATTTCAGGCGCAGGGCGTGGAGGCGTTCTAAATCGGGAAGTTCGGCCTGCCGGTCAGCGGAAAGATAGAGGGCCACGCGATTCGACCCGGCGAAGCGCAGTTCGTCCGCGTCTGTGGCGTTTGGAAGCGGGGACATCCCGCGCTGTTGCAGCAAATCGGTCAGTTCGGCGCGGCGCGGCGCTTCGGTCAGGGACTGCCAGCGCCGCGCTTCGGCCTCGATACGCTGCTGCCGTTCCATCCGCTTTTGCGTTTCCGCCGCTTCGCGTTCCCGTTCGGCGCGTTCCCGCAGGGCGTCCGCCGCAAGCCGTTTGCGTTCCGCCGCGTCCGCGATGTCCTGTTCCGAATGGACGCGGTCTTTTTTGGCGGCATCCCGCTCGCGCCTTGCCGCTTTTCGGACTTTGCGCTGCGCTTCAGCGAAGTCCGCCTCCCTGTCCCGTCGCCATTGTCGCAAAATTCGGACGGACAGCGCAATCAGCGGCAGTCCGCCCGCCAGCGCCAGCAGTCCGCCGCCAACCTGCAAGAGCGGATTCGCGGCATGAAGCAAAACAAGGCCGAACAGCAGCGCTATCGCCGCCGCAATTTCGCCCCGCCACCCCGCCTGTTTGCTGCGTTTGATGCCTGTTGCTTCATATTTCATTTTGAATTTATTCGGCGGCAACAAGATCGTAAACGGTGACGGCGATTCCCTTGTCTATCAATTTTGATTCAATCAGGGGCGCGACGATTTCCCATTTGCCGCCTGCCAGTCCGCTGCCGATGCGCGGCATCTGAACGACAGCATTTTCCGAAAGCGCGAACGCGGCGACTCGCTCCAGTCCCTCCGCAATCGCTTCGTAACGTACAGGGACTACGCCGCCACGCCTGCCGATTCCATGTTGCCCAATAAGATTGGCAACCCATAATCGGGGCGCGACTTCGACAAATTGCGCCTGACCTAAAACAAAGGGAAGGTCTTCTTTTCCTTTCGACCAGGCGCGATAACGCGCTTCGGCCTGCGGATAATGCCGCGACAAAGCCAGCACGAAGCCGCGCCCCCACGCGCCTATATCATTGCAAACATGAACAATGACGATAGGCTGATCCGATTCTGGTTCAGTCGCGTCCCCAATGCAGTAAAGAATAGGCATAGAAATATCTGTGTCCGATGCGATCTTGACGGACGAGATGAACCATCATATTTGTATCGGGAAGATAAAGGTCAGACATTCAGGATAATTCTCGCAAGGCCGCAAAAACTTCTTCGTCTGCCTCATCTCCGGGCCATTGCCCTAAAATGACATCGTTCATCGTCTTGCCTGCGGGCAAAGGCAATGGCATTGGCGAGGCCGCAAAGACGCGGGCGCGGTCCGACATAATTTCTTCGTGAGTGCGATTATTGAGTCGCGTGATTGCTGCGGCAAGCGCGTCCGTTTCTTCCTCTGGCGCGATTTCCGGTTCAATGGATATTTTTACTTTTCGCCCGGCCAGTTGCGTGGCGTTCTGCGCGAGGAGGTCTTCCCATCGTCCTTCTAAAATTTGCTGCATAATTAGCGCTTTTCTCCTGACTGTTTTACTCCGGCGCTTCCCACGCCTCGCGTAGTAAAATACGAAAGCCCACTTGTGTTTGTCTCAACCTCGGCGCTTCTTAGAAGCCTGCGCCTTTTGAACGGTTACAAGTCTCGCATAATAACTGAATGTTACGCTCGGTGTTACTTCCGCCGCGTGAAAATGGGATGATGTGATCGTACTCTAATTTCTGGTTAGAACCACAACGCACACAACGGCCTTGATCTCGCTGGTAGACAGAGACCTGAACGCCTCTGGAAATGTTGCGGGTGTTATTTATGCCTTGATTACCCGCTTGCGCCGCTGTAACTTGGGCAATCGCTTTTTCAACACGCTGTTGTTTTTTTCTCCACTTGTCAACGATAAGATAGGCCATTTCCTCAGAAGTGTAATCCTCGGTCGCGCTATAAAACTGACCTACAAACCACCAATACCACTTTGGTTTTGCCCTGATGAGCATGAGCAACACAGGCCACTGTTGCTGGTGAGCACACAAGTTTGCATACTCTTGCTCTGTATAAAGACGATCACAGAGCATACGTCCCGCCCAAAATTGGTAACGTTTTTGGGGATTCCAAAAGCCGATTGATTTTTCTTGTATTCCACAGTTCGTTTCTACACGTATCAAGCGACCGAACCTTCAGTAGGTAAAATAGCCTGTTTCTTCGCGTCTCGATTTCGCCGCACATTCATTGCAACCCAATCACACCCCGTCGAGAACGTCCACGCATCCGTTTCCACGCAAGCGTTGTTGGATATAACCCCTCCGCCTGTAACGCTTTTCGCTCTTCCAAACGGTCAGGTTCGTTGAAGGCCAAAATGCGGGCGGTGACCTCGCCGCGAACAGATAAAGGCAGCAGAAAAGTATCATCACGAAGAGCAAAATGCTTTGACCACCTGTCCCGTCTTGGATTAAAAAAACGTACAAGTCTCTGCCTGCCCGGAGCAACAGAGCCGATGTCACTGCCCTTGTGCAGGTTGCAGGCGGCGCAGCAGTAGGCCAGGTTGTTTTCCTGCGTTAGTCCGCCATGCTTTTCGCTGATGATGTGGTCTATCTGGCAGCCTAAAAAGGTGTCATCGCTATGAATCAGGCAGTATTCGCAAAGCCCATCGGCGCGAGCAATCACAAACCGTCTCAAATCGGCGCTGACATAGGTAATGCTCATTGGCGTTAGGTCTTATGCAGGTATTTTCTGGCGCGGGCCTTTGCAAGCCGCATAATATGTTCAATCTCCATGTAGTGCGTCATCTCGGACGTTTCTTCAGGCGTAAGCGTCCCGGCCTTTGATCCTGCCAGCAGTGTTTCAAACCGCGCCTGCGCTTCCGGCGAAGGCCGAAACGAAACGATTTCCTGCGGTGTGCTGCCCGCCGCAAGAAAATCTACGACTTCATCAAATACGTTAAGCATACCAGCCCTCCTGTTTTTCCTACCATTTTATTCCTCCGGCGCTTCCCATGCCTCCATTGCGACGGGCGGGATGCGGCCTTCCGGGGCGTCCACCAATCGGCGGGCCTCCAGAGCGCGGCGCAGCATGGCGAGCAGCGTTCCCATCACGGCAACCACCACTCCCACCCAGACCAGATTGACCCAGGGCTTGTAGGTCACTTCCAGCGGGACTTCCCAGCGACCGGGCAGTCCCGGCAGGGCCATGCGGAAATGCGCCGCTTTGGTTGCTGGGTCCACTTTATCCAGATAGATCATGCCCGGACTGCCGTCTTCCCCTTTGAGTTCGGGGACTTCCACATTGACCGGCGTCATGTGCATTGTCGGAGCGCCCTTATCGTCCGTGCCGCGTTCCATGCGCAGGGCGGGCCGCGCTTCAATCACGGATGGACTGCCCTGCGCCAGCGATTCCGGCGGGGGCGCAATCACAATCCGCGCCCCCATCAGCCGTCCCGGTTCGCCGTAAGTATCGTAATAGCCGATCATGTACGGGCCGATTTTTCGCTTCTCTTTGTACGCCAGCGTGTAGCCCGGTTCCTTACCGTCGCCGGAGGGCCATGCGTAGCCCGGATCGTTCGCCAGTCCGACATACAGGTCATGCCCCGCATACTTCACAATAGAAGGCCAGCGCATCCGCTCGAACTCGTCCTCGTAATCTTTCCGCGACCGGTTATGCACAAACCAGCGCGGCGCAATCATAAACGTGCGCGTTCCGTCGTTTGCCACGCCCTCGCTGTCCGGCGGCGTGACGCGCAGCAGGACGGAGTTATTGTAGTCGTATTCCGGGTTAATCGGGCGTCCCGGCATCGGCTTTCCGGTCATCTGCTCAAAAGCGATTTTGTAGCCGAACACGTCTTTCGCGGGCATCCCCTGCACGATATTGACGCGGACAGTGCGCTCATACGTGTTCGAGACAATCACGCCGATCATCATTAGCCCCATGCCGACGTGCGCCAGCCAGCCGCCCGCCGAGAGCGGTTTGGCGCGGAAAACGCGGTAAGCGAGCATGGCGTTGGACAGCGCGGCAAACGCCCCTAATGCCGAAAGCGCCACCACGCTGACCCGCTGCAAAGCGCGGCTTCCAAACCACCCCGCCAGCGTCTCCGTGCTGGAGGGATCGGTCGGATCGAAGACCGCGACGAGATCGCGCTCCGCTCCGATGACCCAGTACAGCATGAAAAACCCGAACGCCAGCATCACAAACCAGGGAATCATGACGCGCTTTAAGAACGTTTCGGTCTTTGTTTTGCGCCACGCCACCCAGGGGGCGCAGCCAAGAAACAGCGCCGCCGCCATGCTCAATGGCAGCAGCGACATATTGTAAAACTGCGCTTTCGGCTGCCAGGGCGCTGTGCGCATCCATGAGCGAATGATAGGTTGCGTCGTGCCAATCGTGACAAGGACGCAGGCCACGATCATCAGCAGCATGGAAACGAACGCTGCAAAATCGCGGGAGACCAGCGTATCGCCGGTGGTGGCGCGGACGGGCATCTCTTTGCACCGCGCAATCCACAGCAGCAGCCCGCCGCCAAAAGACAGCCCCATCAGCGTATAGAGCAGCGGCAGCCAGCTAATGCCCTTGTCGGCAAAAGCGTGGACGGACAGGTCGCCGAGAATCCCGGAACGGGTCAGGTACGTCCCTACAAGGAACAGACTCCACGATAAGAAGCCGAGGAAAGTGTTCGTCCGCGCCATGCCACCCCGCGACTTCTGCACCACAAGCCCGTGCGCCAGCGCCGTAATCGCCAGCCAGGGGAAGAACGAGGCGTTTTCCACCGGATCCCACGCCCAGAAACCGTGCCAGCCCTGCGTCTCATACGCCCAGTAGCCGCCCATGAACAGCCCGCCGCCAAGCGTGGCGGTCGAGAGCAGGGCATAGGGCATGACGCGGGGCGCCCAGCCGTCGTAATCGCGCCAGAGCATCGCGGCAATCGCATAGACGAACGGCACGGCAAGCGAGGCGAAGCCAAAGAAAATCGTCGGCGGGTGAATCGTCATCCAGTAGTTTTGCAGCGACGGGTTCAGCCCCTGCCCGTTCGGGAACGGAAAAACCAGGTTCGGAATCGTGGCGTACATCTCCGGCGTCGGTTTCGGGAACAGCAGGAATGGGCTTTGCTTGAGCAGAATCGCGCAGAGGAAGCCCAGAATCGCGACATAGAACGGCATAATCCGCGCTTCGTACTTGCCCGCTTTCCACAGCATCAGGCAGCCGATAATCGCAGTCCACGCCGCCCACAGGCTGAAACTGCCCTCCTGCCCCGACCACGTTGCGGCAAACCGATACCAGCCCGTGAGTTCATTGCCGGTATGCTCAAAAACGTACTTGTAGATGTAGCGGTGATTGTAGACCAGATAACCGAGATGCAGGAACATTCCGAGGACGCCAAACACGGTTGCGCCGTACCCAATGCGCCCCGTCCATTTCGCGGCGCTATTACTCGGCTGCCGCAGCGACCAGACGTAGCCGAAAATCGTAATCAGCGACGCAATCAGGCCGACCCAGAGCAGCGCCGTGCCAAGCGGGGCGGCGGTAAATTTTACATCCATCAGGCGCGACCTCCGGCCTTCTTATAGTCCACTTTGCCGCCCTCATATTTCGACGGGCATTTCACGATCAGTTGGTCTGCGTTCAGGCTGTTGCCCCGGACGATGCCGAGCGCGGCGGTCTCCGGCGCTTTATCAAAAGCGTCCGGTTTGGCGTTGCGGTAGATCACCTCAATGCGCTCTTTGTTGTCGTCCTCGATCCAGAAGCAGAGCGCTCCGCGCTGGCTGTCGTAATAGGGCGCGGACTCGCCCAGTTTGAGATCGGCGGCGTCGCGCAGGATTTTGCCGCGCACCTGCGCGGGCGTTCCAAGTTTCCGCGCCGTCGCGATATTGACGTAAGGCGTCGCCGCCCCGCTGAAGGCCCACATCGTAAAGCCCATGGCCACGCTAATCACAAAAAATGCGACCAGATACGCTCGTTTCATAGTTCGTCCTGCTCCGTTTCCTGCCGCTCCAGCCGCCGCAGCGACCCATCTATATACATCAGATATCCGAAAATGCCGCCCCACGTGATCAGCGTGACCGCCATAACATAGAAAATTTGATTCATACTTCTACCTTGTTGCCGTCAAATATTCGGGCGATAGTCCGGACGCTTCATATCTTACCAAAGCGTCCGGCATGAAAAAACAGGCGTCCTGCAGACGCGGCGTTTCTCCGTTAAAAACCTTGCGCATCATTTCGAAATTTGATCGTCGTTCGCGTCTTTTGCATTGCGCGTCCGTAGGACGCTTGTTTTTGATGCCGGACGTTTTCAACGCCCGGACAACGCCCGCCGTTCCCGCGCCGCCTGCAAGCGGCAGCGCAGTTGAAACAGCCATACGAAAAGCAGCGTGAACGCCAGAAACGACGGGTACAGCACCAGTTTATATTCCAGCGAGGTATTCGCCGGGTTTTGCAGCGTCTGCGTCGGGTGATTGCTCGTCATCACACGCGGCACGACCCAGATTAGGAACGTCGCGGGAACCAGCGCCAGAATCGCGTAGACCGCGCACAGTTGCGCCCGCTGATTGGGGCTGTTCGCCAACGCCGACCTCAATACAAGATACGAAGCGTAGAGCAAAAGCATTATCACGATAGAAGTTTCTCGCGGGTCCCAGTTCCAGAAACTTCCCCACACCATGCCCGCGAAGATGCTGCCCGAAACGGTCGCCAGCGTGCAGAACAGAAATCCGAGTTCCATTGCGGCGGCGGATTTTCGGTCGTCCAGCAATGCGCCGCCCGCTTTTTTCTTTAGCAGATGTTTCAGCCCGTACACGAACCCGACGACATACGCCACATACGAAAGAATGGCGCACGGCACATGGAAAAACACGATGCGGGCGGAGTTGTCGGACGCGCCGAAATTGACGTTGCCCGTCGCGATATAGAACGCGCCGTAGCAGACGTAGGCCATGATGATGCCCGTCGCCCATTTCCACGTCGCGCCCTGCAATCCTTTCGGCGCAACGCTTCCTCCGCCGGACTGTCGCGCCGGACGCGGCGGCTCGATTCCTCTATTTGGTTTTGTTTGTAACGTCGCCATTACGGCCTCGTTTCCGTTGGATTTTGCGCCCGCTGCGCCTCCGCATAGACGCGCAGGACTTCCGCCATCTGCTTGTCCGCCGTTTCGCCCTGCTCCTCAAACCAATCTACCGTTTTCGGGTCTAAGGCCAGCGTGATTTTTACCGGCGAGGGGTGACGTCTGAAAGACCTAGCATACATTTCTGCCGTGATAGGAGGAATATCGGAGGTATCAATATCCTCATCACGCATCGCGTCAACTCGCGCCCAATCCGTTTCAGGCGCTTCATCCATTTTGTTCATATTTTTTCCTTTCGTAAGGCAACGCCTTGCGTAAAGAGATAATTCGTATCGTATCTTCATTCGGTTCGGTATAAACTACAACAACAACGCGATCATCAAGCAACCCCGTCCCAATCCAGCGCACTTCATCGTAATCGTCACGATCATCAATAAGGATGTCCATGTCCGATTGAAAAACGCGTCGAGCATCTTTGAAGTTCAGGCCGTGTTTTGCCACGTTTGTTACATTTTTGTCTTCGTCCCAGATGAATTGCATCTGCCGCGTTCCTCGCTCTATTCTTCCCAGATCAGGCCGAAGACCAACGCCGAGACGGTAATCAGCAGGACGCCGTAACTCAACAGGCCGCCGATGTCGCGGACTAAGCGGACGGCGGGCGCGTCTATCGTAAAAAGCGCGTTCGCGGCGTTGAGCAGCAGAATCAGAAAAACGACCATGAACGGCAGCCCCAACGCGCTGAACAAAGCCCCCGCGCTCCGGGCCTTCGCCGCCAGCGCCGCTATAATCGTTGCCGCGCCTGCCAGTCCGACGCATCCGCTGAACATCACGAGAACAAATAAAGCAGGCGGGCCGGTCGGCATGGCGGTCATCACGATATAGACCGGAGTTACCAGCAGCGCCACCGCCAGCGTCAGCGCCAGATTGAACGCCAGTTTCCCGGCGTAGACCGCGCCCGGAAGCATCGTCAGGCGCAGGGCCGTCGTCGTCCCCGCTTCTTCCTCCTGCACAAAGGAGTGCGCCAGTCCGGTGAATGCGGCAAAGCACAGCAGAATCCACAGCAGGCCCATTTTGCCGGTGGCGTCCCATGCGGGGTGGGGCAGGCCCGTTAGCGGGTTGGGCGTCACGACTTCTTTCAAGTTCTGCGTGGCGAGGCCAATCAGCAGCAGGGCAGAGAACGCGAATATCCCGACGGCGCTGACGGCGACTTTCGTCCGCAGTTCCGCCCGCACGTCCTTCCAGAACAGAGCGCGGGCCTGCGCAAATCCATCGGGGACAATCGGGCCGGTCATTTTCCCGCTTCCAGTCGGATAATCGTATCGCCCCATCCCGTCTCGTTCGGCTCATTGGTGGCAAGCAGAACGATGCCGCCGCCCGCCCGCGTTTTCTGCTTCGCGATAATCTCTTCTACGAGAGACGCGCCCGCTTCGTCAAGGTTCGCGGTCGGTTCGTCCAGCAAGAGTATCGGCGGGCGATTCAGCAAAGCGAAGGCGTATTTCAGCCGTTGACGCATCCCGGAAGAATACGTTCCGACGCTATCCCTGCCGCGCCCGCGCAGCCCAACTTCGGTCAGGCGTTCGATTAAGTCCTGCCGCGAAAGCGTGACGCCGCGCAGTCGGGCGAAAAATTGCAGGTTCTCCGCGCCGGTCAGTTCCCGGTACAGCGTCAGGTCGGGCGCGACGTAGCCAATGCTTGCGCGGCGCGTCAGCGCGTCTAAAGATACGCCCGCTATCGCAACGTCGGCCTCCCCGCGCAGCGGCTGCAACAGCCCCGCCACGATGCGAAGCAGGGTAGACTTGCCCGCGCCATTCGCCCCGGTTACTACGCCGACCTGTCCCGTTGTCATCCGCGCCGTGACCGCCCCAAAAACGCGCCGAGACCCAAAGCCGTGTTCCACGCTCCGCAGTTCGATTGCCATAGGTTCCGCTGACTGTTCCGCTATCTGATGAGACATTGCCCGCCGCCCGATGTTGCGCTCCGCCGCCCCATTCGGGGAGAAATTTGCGATGGATTCATTATACCACGCCGCGCCCCGCTCCGAACGAAATGGCCCGATCAATCAAAAATGCGCCCCGCGTTCAAAGCCGATGAACGCGGGGCGAAAATTCAATCCAAAATCCAAAATCCAAAATCTAAAATCCAAATTGTTCTACCCGTTTTCCGTTCGCCACGAATAGCGCGGCGTCCAGCCCAGCACATTCGCCGCGTGGGAACAGTCGAACAGGGAGCGATAGGGGGCCGAATCGAAGTAGCCGGGGGCAAGCAGGATTTCAGGGTAGTAGGCCGCAATCAAGTCCCGCGTCGGCGTTCGGGACGTGGTGTCCGCCGCAAACAGCAGAAAAGCGTCGCTGCGCACATTTTCGACCGTCAGCGCCAACCGCGCCGCCTCGCACACGTCCCGCCGGTCTACATAGCCCCACAACTCCTGCGCGTTGTGCTTGTTGTGCCGCTCCGGGTCGGCGTTGACAATCCACTTGTAATTGTCCGGCGTGGCGACCCATCCGGGACGCAGGCTGACGGTGACAAGCCCATGCCGCGCCGCAAACATGGCGCAGAGTTCCTCGCTGATGTGCTTGGACATCTGATAGGCCGACATGGGATAATGCGGATGGGCGTCCGTGACAGGCAGAAAGTCCATCGTTCGCCGCTCCCCGACGCAGCCAAGCGCGTTGATGCTGGAAAAATTCACCACGCGCCCGACCTCCGCTTCCACGCAGGCAAGCAGAACGTTCCATGTCCCCTGCGCGTTCACGCTCAAGACCTGATCTTCCGATCCGTGCCGGTCGTTGGGAATCGCTCCGGCATGGACTACGGCGTCCATGCCGGCGACGGCCCGCCGCACCGTGTCCAAATCGCGCAGATCGCCGACCACGTGTTCGCCGCTGTCCGATTTTTTCTGCGCCGTCCGGTCAAGGGTACGCGCTTCGTAGCCCGCTTCGCGCAGGACGCGGACGAGTTCCCGCCCAATGACTCCCGCGCTGCCTGTGACTAAAATCCGCACTGTTGCTCTCGCTTTCTCGTTCGTTCCATGCCCTCACCCCGGCCCTCTCCCAATTCTGGGACAGGGAGCCACTCATGGCTTAAACTCCCCCTTCTCCCAGGCTTTTTTTGGGAGAAGGGGGTCGGGGGGATGAGGTCGTTTATTTCGTTTCGCGCCGATGCGGGCCAATTTCTCTGGATTCCAGAAGGTCGAGGAACGCATTGCCGCCGTAGGGCAGGGGCAAGTCCACCCGCCCTCGCGTTTTGCTGCTGTAATACGCTCCGAAAATTAATTCGGTATGCTGAATGGCGTGATTGATGGATAGGGACGAAACGTAGCCCGGTTCGTCCAGCTGCTTTAGGAGGTCTTGCGCCGCCAACGCGTAATCCCATATCTCGCCCTGCGGCGTCTCGATACAGCGCCACTCCGCGTCGCCTTTGCCTTTGATTCGCAGTCGCCAGGGCTGCGGTGTGACTTCGATCACGCCCTCCGTTCCGGTCAGGCGGTGCGTGGCCCCGATGCTCGCCTCGTATCCGGCGGTCAGGAAGCCCCGGACGCCGTTTTGCCATTTCCAGTGCATGACGCCCTGATTCTCCATCGAAGCTCCGAAAAGGGTATTGTCCGTCCGGCTGTCAATCTGCCCTATCACCCATTCGGCGGGGATGTCGCCGTTGTACATGAACATCAGGTCAAGCCAGTGCGTTCCCCAGTCGTAAAGGTCGCCGCATTCCGCTTCAATCGTTTTCAGTTCGCCGATAATTCCCGTATCGAGGTGCGCCTTGACCGCCTGAAACGTTTTAATGAAGCGGCGCTGATGGTCGAACGCAAGCAAGGCGCCGTGTTTGTCCGCCGCCGTTTTCATGCGCTTGCAGTCGTCCCACGTCGTCGCTATCGGTTTTTCGCAGAATACGACTTTGACGCCCGCTTCGATTGCGGCAATCGCCATGTCCGCGTGGAGGTGAGGCCACGTGCAGACGCTGACAATATCGAGTTTCTCCTGCGCCAGCATCTCCGGGTAGTCGTGGTAATGCTTCGGGCCGACGTGATGTCGCTCTATGAAAAAATGCGCGTTGTCGTCGCGGGGTTCGGCAATCGCGACGAGATCGGTTCTGTTCCAGGGCTTGAAGGCGTCGAGGTGGGTATGGGCCATGCCGAATCCGGTGGCGTGTTCCGTGCCGTAGGGCCGCCCCGTCCCGATGATGCCGTATTGATAGCGCGTGTCGCTCATAAACTGCTCCTGTAATTATAATCTGCGGCGACCGGGTGTTGAAAATACCTGTCTCGGTGGCGCAAGCGTTGACAGGTGTTGAAAACACCGGTCTGGGTAGCCTACGGCTTCGTGTCCTTCGGACACACCAATCGGGTTTTGATGGTTGCGTCCGAAGGACGCGGGGCGGAACGCCGCCGAGACGGGTGTTTTCAACACCCGGTAGCCTTGCATTATTTTCGGCGTAGAGTTCGCGGAAAACAGCCCGGATTCCTGCCTGCTTCCCGGAAATTTTGCCTTACCGCAATTTTTCCATCGCGCAGGGTAAATTTTTGGGGACGGCCTCCCGACAACCTGAAATGGAAGCGGCGGATTGCCCTTCCACCGTTACAGTCCGTAACGGATAATGCAACCACCTGAAGACCGCGCAGGAAAATCGCAGTCACCCCCTTCGTTGCACGACGCGATTTGTGCGTTACAACGTGTAACGGAAACACTCAGGAGGAGTACCAGATGAGTTCTATCTTCGGCATCGGCAGCGGAACGCTGCATATCTCCAGCGCCACCGCGACGCAGAGCGTCTCCAGCAAGCAGAACGACAGCAGTTCGGACACCGACGCGCTGCTGCAAAGTCTGAGTTCGGCGAACTCCGGTTCGCCGGCGGCGACCGACAGCTCCAAAGTAGTTCAGTTCGCCAGCAAACTGAAAAAAACTCAAGGCCAGCGACCCGGAGAAATAAAGTCCACGCTGACCGAAGCGGCGACGAAACTGCGCGACGCGGCGAAGACCGCCACCGGCGACGAGGGCAAATTCCTCAACACGCTCGCCGACAAGTTCGATAAAGCGGCTGCCGGGGACGACTCGGCGTTGCAGCCGCCCGATCCCTCGAAATTCGCGGGCAAAAGCGGGGCGTCTCCCTACGCCAATAGCAGCAGCTCGACCAGCGACTCGCTGCTCGACAGCCTGACCAAATCTGCCAGCAAGTCCTCGTCCGCCAAAACGCAGCGCCATGCGCCGCAGATTAGCGAGAACGCGAAAAAGACGCTGGACGCTGTGTTTAGCCTCTTCTACGATGCGAAGTCTACTTCCTCAACCGGAAGCGCTTCGTCCTCGTCCACTTCGGCGAAGACCAGCGGGGCGGCCGCTTAAACAACAGGGCAGGGGCGCGGCGGGGGCGGTCTGCCATTTCTCCCACCACCGCCGCGCCCGCCCATGCCGCCTGCAAGGGCCTCGCCACGCCGAAACGCCCCCGGTTTCGGCGCGGCGGAGTGGGCCGTCAAAATTCTCCTTGCAATATTTTCGCCGCCCCTTGCAATTTATCGAATCTTCTGTTACAATAAGTAACGGAGGGGACAAGAACCGAATGTGGGATCAGTATAAAATGAACCGGCCCGGTCTAGCCGGAATCCTCGGCAGTCTGGAGCGCCAGATCATGCTGATTGTCTGGGAGTTAGGCGAGGCGACCGTCACGGAAGTGCAGGAGCGTCTGGAAGCGCCCAGTTCTTATGAGACGATCAAGACTGTGATGGCGCGTCTGGCAAGCGAGGAAAAAGCGCTGCTCGTTCGCGAAATGGAGAAGCGGGCGTATATCTACCGCCCGACGATTTCGCGGGCGGAACTGGAAGCGCAAGTTTCGCGCCGAATGTTAGACAGCGTGCTGTCGGGCTTCGGCTCAACGGCGTTAAGTCAATTTGCCGAACTATTAAAAGAGAAGCCGGAGCAGCGCGAAGAACTCCGCGCCCTGCTCAATCAAATCGTCTCGAAGTAGCCAACTTATGTTTACGCTGCCCGCCGACTAACACAAATCGAGCGAGCAACGCAGATAATTTCCCTTGCGCATAAGGTAATTTTCGTCCGCAGGACGGTTGGTCGCAGGCATCCCGGACGGGGCGTTTACGGCCCGAAATCAGGGGCAATCAATTCGCGGACAGGGCTGCAAACGCGATCAGCCGCCGCTTGTTCTGGCCCGGATCGCCGAGCAGCATCAGAAAGCCCGCCGTCCCGCCCGGTTTCGCGTCCGAAACCAGAACGTCGAGGAGAGGCGCGGGCAGGGCGGGGGATGTCCATAGCATCAGCGAGAGGGCCGCGTCGGGATCGTTGAGGGTGAGGTGGTACGTCTTCTTTTTCAGTGTGACTTTCGGCTTATTTTTTTCGGAAGTCAGATCGAAATCGGTGTCCAAGCGGGCGTAATACAGCCATGTTTTGCCGTTGCGGCGGGCGTCCCACACGCCGACCAGTCCGCCGCTCGCCAGCAGGTAGGGGAAATTCATCTCGCCCAAAAATTCCGGCGCGGCGTGCATATCGCCCCAGAGTACAGCCTTTGAGTTCGGCGATTCGATGGGGTCGTAAAGGAAATCACCCGCGCCGTCCAGCAAAATTTTGTACGCTTTGATGTTCGTCGGACCAGCCGCAATCAGAACGCGCTCCTCGCCGTTTTTCAAGCGGGTCACGCCGAAAAGGTTCATGCTTTTTGCCGCCGGTCGCCGCGCAAACGTTTTGCCGTTCCAGGTCCAGAGCGCGTCCGCCGTCAAAATCACGGCGGGCTTTTTCTCGCCCGCAAATCTCCCGACCGCCAGTTTGTCGGGCGCGGACTGCGTGTCCGCCTCGAACTCCTTGACGAACGTTTTGCCGTCCCATTTTCGAACCATTAGCACGCCGATTTTCGGGCTGTCCGGCTTTTCATTCAGCGTGACCAGCCGAACAGTCCCGTCCCCTGTCACGTCCCCCGTTCCAATCCGGCGCGGCAAGTCCGTAAACTCCTCTTTCCACACGAAATTAAAAACTGGAGGTTTCGGGGCGGGGACAGTCGGCTTCGTCTGCGCTTGGGACTTTGAACCACAGAAAACGCAGAGCAAAAGCAAAAGGGAACAGGGAACAGGGAATAGGGAACAGGGCCATGCCCGCCTCCCTGCGCGTGTTCGTACCCAGTCCGCAAGCGAGCGCATCCTTCTGTTCCGTGTTCCCTGTTCCCTGTTCCCTGTCATACTTTGCTCACCATCGGAAAATACTCGTCAACCGTTTGCACCGCCGTCCGGTCGCTTTGCGAGGTGGCGGACAGGGCGAGGCGCAGGGCGCGGGCCGTGTCCAGACTCGTCAGGCAGGGGACGCCCGCCTCGACCGAAGCGCGGCGGATGCTTGCGGCCTCCCGCTCGATGCGCTTGTCGGTGGAGAGGGTGTTAATCAGCAGGTGTATTTCGCCGCTTCGAATCAAGTCCACGATATTGCCTTCGCCTTCATGCAGTTTTTTGACGACGCAGGCTTCCACGCCGTTATCCTGCAAATAGCGGGCGGTTCCGCTTGTGGCGTAAAGTACGAAACCAAGTTCGGCGAAATCGCGCAGAATGGCGACCGATTCGGCTTTATCGTTATCGGCAATTGTGGCGATAAGCCCGCCTCCGGTCGTCGCGTCAATGCCCGCCGCAATCATCGCTTTATAGAGGGCCAGCGGATAATTCTCCGCGAGGCCCATAATCTCGCCGGTGCTTTTCATCTCCGGGCCGAGGCCGATGTCCACCTGCTGCAATTTCAGGAAGGAGAAGACCGGCGCTTTGACCGCAACGCTGCCCTGATTCGGGTGCAGTCCACCGGTGTAGCCCTGCGCTTTGAGGGTCTGACCGAGCATCACGCGGGTTGCGGCCTTTACCATCGGAATCCCGGTGATTTTGCTGAGGTACGGAACGGTGCGCGAGGCGCGGGGGTTGACTTCCAGCACCATCGCGGTATCGGTGGCGGCGTCTACCACGTACTGAATATTCATCAGACCGCGCACTTCCAGCCGCCGCGCAATCCGCGTCGCCGTTTCGACGATCTGCGCGATCAAATTTTCCGAAAGCGACTGCGGCGGGTAGACCGCCATACTGTCGCCGGAGTGGACGCCCGCCCGCTCGATATGTTCCATAATTCCGGGCAGCAGGCAGTCTTCGCCGTCGCTGATAACGTCTACTTCGACTTCCTTGCCGAGAATGTATCTGTCCACGAGGATGGGCGCTTTCGGCGAAACGTCCACCGCGTAGGTCATGTAGCGCTCCAGTTCTGCCCGCGAATAGACCAGTTCCATCGCCCGCCCGCCGAGGACATAGGAGGGGCGCACGATCACCGGGTAGCCAATCTCCTCCGCCACGACCAGCGCGGCCTCCATCGTGGTGACGGCGCGGCCTGCGGGCTTGGGGATATCCAGTTCGTTCAAGACTCGCTCGAAGCGGTCGCGGTCTTCGGCAAGGTCAATCGAATCGAACGACGACCCGAAAATTTTAATCCCGGACTCGTGCAAAATTCGCGCCAGATTGATCGCCGTCTGCCCGCCAAACTGCACGATTACGCCTTCGGGCTGTTCGCGGTCTAAGATATTCAGCACGTCCTCGGCGGTCAGCGGCTCGAAGTACAGGCGGTCAGAGGTGTCGAAATCGGTGGAGACCGTTTCCGGGTTATTATTGATAATGACGGCCTCGTAGCCCGCTTCCCGCAAAGCCCACACGCAATGCACGGAGCAGTAATCAAACTCGATCCCCTGCCCGATGCGAATCGGCCCCGATCCAATCACGACAATTTTTTTCTTGTTCTGATTCAAACTCAAGCGATTTTCCCCTCGCGTAAATGCTGCTATTCGCGCTTCCATTCTTCCAAATACTTTTTCACGAAATATTCCCGCGTATTGTTTGTGCCTGTTTCGTGGATTGAGCCGTCGTATTTGTTTAGAATAATCGGCGCGTTGCCGTATAAAGAATGACGAATATCTCCCGTTTCGAAAAATTCCTTCGAGGTATAGCAAAACAGCCAGCCGAAATCTTCTTCCATTGTGTACTCGTCCAGTATAACCAGTTCGAAGTAGGAGAGTTTTTTAATCTCATTCCAGGCAAGTTCACGCGCTTCTTCTTTTGTGAGCATCCTGTGCGCTCCTCTTTCACGGCGTTTTCATTTCCTGCATCATTATACAGCATATCGGCGCGAAAAAAATTCGCCTGCGTATTGGCGCGGCGAATCTTTGTTCCGGCGGAGGGCGGTGAGGTATAATTATTCCAATCAAAATATAAAAAACGGGGAGGATGAGAAATTGGCGAGACTGGGATCGGAGAAAAATCCGATTATCGTTCGCGTTCAGACTTCGGCGGAGGGGCAGGAAGTGGCGCGCATCTGCTCTGAAGAAGGCTGGCATTACATCATTGGACTGGAACCCGACAAACCAACCGACATCACCGATTTAGAACGCGCCACCAACACGCCGGAACCTATCCGGGTCGAAAAAGTGGAGCGCAATGCGCCGTGTCCCTGTGGCAGCGATCAGAAATACAAGAAATGCTGCGGTTCTGTCACGGCCTGAATATTGTTGAACGGTGATTACGCGAACGTAATCACCGTTTACAGTTAAAGGCATATTAGAACTCGCCCACAGGCCGGAAAAAATTCCCGATCATCCAGCCCGCATACCCGACGAGGACGGCAAACATTCCGAAGATATTGAATAAGCCAAAAAGCGCCAGGTAGCTGCTTAATCCCGCGTCCGGGTTCGAGCGCAGGACAAACCCCAGCACGATCTGAATGAAGACCGGCAGCAGCAAGAGCGAAATGACCGCGCTATTCGCCTCCTGCTTGACCAGTCCCCACACGATTAAAGCGATTCCGGCAATCAGCGGCCCAAAGAAAAGCGCCAGCGCCAGTCCGACGCCGCACTCCGCCACCGAATCGTCATACGAGGGAATCGCCCGCGTCCCGCTCATGGCGATACTGATCAAAAGCAAGGAACCCAGCGCCACCCAGAGGACGGCATTTGGGGCGAAATGCGTGACGAGCATAGCGGCGGCAAGAATCGGGAAGCCGAACGCAAGGAATTTCTCCCAGCGCTCGCCCGGAGTTGGGCCGTCGTTGACAACGGCGCGGATCGTTTCCGGGTAATATCCCGCTCCGCCGTAGCCGGACGGGGAACCGGGATGGAGCGCGGGGCCGGAAGCAGGCGGCGCAACGGCGACTTCGATTACTTCGCCCGTCAGCGAGACGCGCTGCTGCGTCAGGGGCGCGGGCGGCGGCATCGCGACGGTCGGCTGCGCTCCGGGCGGCAACCGCTGCGTGGCCTGCTGATAGGCGGGCGGCATCGTTTGTGTCGGCTGTCCCGGCGGCATTTGCCGCATTTGCTGCGTTTGCGGCATTGGGGGTGGGGGCGGCATGGTCGGAACCGGCGGCGCGACGGGCAGGGGCTGGCGGCACGACGAACAGACACCCGCCGTCTGGCTGTTCTGGCGGCAATGCGGACAAATCATTGCTGGCCTCCATTCTGTCCCGCGTTCTGCCCGGTTCGGACGCTGGCGGTCATCTTCGCGAAAACGCCGCTTAACTGTTTCTGCATGGACTTGGGGTAATAATAGAGAATCGTGACGCGGGATTCGGTGGTCAGCGCCGTGAGCCGTTTGCCGTGAATCTCCGCGTCGGGGCCGTCGCCCTTAAAGATAAACTCGCTTGCCAGCGCCGGACTGCCGGAGATTTGCGCGGGCTTCGGGTCGGTCTCCTCATAGCCGGGGTAATGCCGCTCGTCTTTTTTCAGCCGTTTGCCCTCCGCCGCATGGAGCGTTTCCATCGGCGATTTTTGCGGCGGCAGGTTGGCGACCCCCGCGCCTCCGGGCATCATTCCGGCAAGGGACTGCATCTGCGAGTCGGACGATTTCATCACGTCGCCGAGCAGCGAGCCGAGCAGGTCAACCGAAACCTCAAAGTGCGCGGACTGCGACGGGTCGAACGAAACGACGCGGGCCACGCCGTTCTCCGAGCGGCTGTGCGCCTTCCAGTTTCCCGGACGCTGAAGCGAGACGGAATGATCGCTTGCGGCATACGGTTTCATCGGTTCGATTTTTGAGACGACGTAGGGCTGCGCGGCGAAGACATAAGCCATGCCGACGCAGGCAAGCGCGGAGGGAATCCAGACGAGGCGGTACAGAGTACGATTGGACATCAAGGGCCTTTCTGCAAAGACTGCGAAACGGGGCGGGGACAAATTTTCGGGACAGAACAACTTCCCAAAACGCCGCCAGAAGGGTACAATAGGGTAGCGGCTAAAGTGGAAATTTCCATCTGCCAGTCTATTATACCGCGTCGGGCCAGCGAACGCTTCAAAACTTTGTTTTTTTACTGTGATTCGTTCCGTTCAGCAACACAGTCTGCCGAAAAAAGTTGAAGGCCGCTGCTGACTTGATCGAATAAGAAGAGTTACCGGAGAACGTCGCAATATATCGGCTTTGTAAAAATTTCTCGTTTGTCCGACCCTGCGAAAAACAAGAGGCCACTGTGCATCGAAGTGAATTTATCAAGGCCATTAAAGAACAATTTCCGGAACTGCGCGATGCGCTCAATCAGCAGGAAGGGTTGCTACACTTTGAAATAGACCAACTTCGGTATTTCGCGCAGCGGGCCATTCATGACGGTGATGCAGAAAAAGTAGCCGCCTGCTATCGCATTGCGGAAACTGCTTTTGCTACTGGAAACGCCGCGCTCAAAAACGCGATTGATGTATCTTTTATTGAGCCAATGGATTTCAATACGCATGATGCGATATATGCGTGGGCGTGGGATATGCTGCCGGAAGTTCTTAAGACGCTTTACGTAGATTTTCACGGGCCGATTGTAAAAGACAAGCGGAAACGCCCTAACATTACGAACGGGGCCAGATTTCACAAGACAGAGTAATTCTTGCGCTACTGAGTTAGATGGGTTGCGTTCGGAACCATTCGGTGAGTTCTGTCTTGCCCATTTGCCCGGAGGCGACCGCCAGCGTGACCCTTTCCAGTTCCTCCGGCGGCGGCAAATTCTCTTCTGCGATGCCGTTGACATAAAGAAAAAGCGCGGCAGAGAACGCCCCAACGCGCTTGTTTCCGTCAAAAAAGGCGTGGTTCTGGCACGGATGAAATAAATAAGCCGCCGCCATCGCCGCAATGCCTTCGTGCAGATGATGCCCGCCGTAAGTCGCTGAGGGCATGGCAAGCGCTGATTGCAGCAGACCGATGTCGCGGACGCCGGAATGCCCGCCCTCCGTCGCAAGGGTGTCCGCATGGATTTTGAGAGCGTTGTCCAGACTCAGAAAACGGATGGCGTTCGCGCTCATTTCGCCAGATTTTCCAGCATGGTCTTGTAGCGAGGCCGCAGCCGTTCTATCGCTGTATCCAGTTCCGCGTCTGGGATGCCGACGGACACCGGCGTAATAATCAGCGAACTGCCGGAAAATGTGAGTTCAACGGGGGTTTCCGGCGTCATGCGCAGGGCCTCCAGCATCGTCTTATCGAAGACGAGCGCCACGCTGTTGCCGTGTTTTTGTAAGAGACGGGCCATTCTAAAACCTTTCTTCGTTATTACTTCGTTGTAACATGATACTATGTCAATCGCCGCCTGTCAAGCCAGAACGCAAAGACAAACGGCAATAAACTCAACGCCCCGCGAAAGAACATTTCGCGCAAGGAAAAAAACAAATGACCACACGCGCCGAGATTGAAGAGAAATTGGAAGAAGTCTTGCCGCTCGTCGGAAAGCCGGGACGCTACACGGGCGGAGAACTCAACAGCGTCGTGAAAGACCACAGGGCGGCGGAAGTCAAGTATGTCGTGGCGTTCCCGGACGCCTACGAAATCGGCATGAGCAACCTCGCCTGCCAGATTATTTATAACTTGCTCAATCAGCGCGACGACTGCGTGGCGGAGCGGGCCTACGCTCCCTGGCCCGATATGGAGAAGGAGATGCGAGCAACTGGCCTGCCGCTCTTTACCCTGGAAACCCGAACCTCCTGCGCGGATTACGACCTGTGGGGCTTCGCGCTCTCGTTTGAGCTGGCCTACACCAACGTCTTAAATATGCTTGACCTTGCGGGCGTCCCTGTCCGTTCGCTGGATCGGGACGCGGGGCAGGCGAACGGCAAAGCGTGGCCCATTATCTTCGCGGGCGGACACGCCACCTTCAATCCCGAACCGATGGCCCCGTTTATTGATGTGTTCGTGATCGGGGAGGCGGAGGAGGTTCTCGTAGACATTACCGAATGTTTCAAGACCCACCGCGATCTGCCCCGCGAAGAGTTGCTGCTGAAAATCGCGCAGATTGACGGCTGCTACGTCCCCCGATTCTACGCCGCCAAATACGAGACGGCGGAATCGCGAAAAGCGCGGCTGGACAAAGCGCTAATGACCGAAGGCGACGCTATCGCCGCCTTCGACACGATGCCGCATTTGCTGGCAACAGCGCCGCTGCGTTCTGATGTTCCGGCGAAAATCGTGCGGCGATTGGTCTGGGACGTGGATGCGCTGGATTATCCGACGAAACCTATCATCCCTTTTATCGAAGTGATTCACGACCGGATTTCGTTGGAAGTCATGCGGGGCTGCACTCGCGGCTGCCGCTTCTGTCAGGCGGGCATGATTACGCGGCCCGTGCGCGAAAAGTCGCCGGAAACGCTGGCGCGGCAGGCGGCGGAACTGGTCAAAAGCACGGGGCATGAGGACATCTCGCTGGTATCGCTCTCCACCGCCGATTACAGCCGGGTCGAGGAGGTGGTGCGCGGCATGATCGCGGAGTACGGCGACAGCAAGATCGGCGTCTCGCTGCCCTCGCTTCGCGCCGACAAGGACTGCGTGAACCTGGTGCAGGAGATCAACAAAGTCCGCAAAACGGGGCTGACCTTCGCGCCGGAGGCCGGTTCGCAGCGGATGCGCGATGTCACCAACAAGGGCGTAACGGAAGCGAACCTGTTTGCGGCCTGCGAAGCGGCCTTTCAGAACGGCTGGCAGAAAATCAAGCTCTATTTTATGATCTCCCTGCCCACCGAAACGGACGCGGACGTGCTGGCGATTGGAGAACTCGCGACAAAATGCGCGGCGATTGCCCGCAAGCACGGCGTCAAAAATCCGATCATCACGATAGGAGTGTCCGCGTTTGTGCCGAAGCCATTCACGCCGTTCCAGTGGCACGGGCAGGACAGCCCGGAAACGATCCAGCACAAGCAAACCCTGCTGAAAAAATCGCTGCGCGACCGCGCCGTCTCGTACCGCCCCAACGACGCCCGCGCCACCATGCTCGAAGCGATTGTCTCACTGGGCGACCGCCGCCTCGCGGACACGATTGAGGCCGTCTGGCGCAAGGGACAGGTTTTCGACGCCTGGGACGAGTACCTTGACCTGGATAAGTGGATGGCGGCATTAGAGGAGACGAGCATTGACTACCAGTTCTTCGGCAACCGCGTCAAGGCGTATGATGAGGCGCTGGCGTGGGACCATATTGACTGCGGCGTCTCGAAAGCGTACCTCCGCGCCGAAGACAAAAAAGCCCGACTCGCCAAACTGACCGCAGACTGCCACACCGACGAATGTACGTTCTGCACGTCCTGTGACCGGACGTACCTTGAAAGCGCGAAGGGGAAAAAAGACGCGGCCCTGCGAACGGAAAAGGGACTGACGCTGATTCCCCTCACCCGCAGCGACCGCGAACGCATGGGCCTGCAAGTGTAAAAGTGGGAAGGAAGCAAGAAACATGAGCAAGCAAGACAAACAACTGCTGGAACGCATCGTCTGCCGCCCCGAAGTGATGACCGGAAAACCGGTCATCAAAGGAACGCGCCTGACGGTTGAGTTCATTCTAAATCTCCGGCTAAATCTCCGGGCGCATGGCGCATCGGAACGCGAAGTCCTTGATGAGTACACAGGGCTGACACAAGAAGACATTGCGGCGTGCTATTTATTCGCGGGAAAATCGCTGGCGAATGTATCCTCTGTGGCATTGCGAGCCAACGCCGCGTAACGGAGCGAATCGAAATGATGCAGTTGCGATTTTTCATGGCGCTGTACTGGGCGGTTGAACCTGGCGCGGTGGCGGAGCGCAACTTCTACATTGACCGGGTTCGCGGCACAGAAACTTACGGAGAGACGCAGCGCGTCATACAGAATTTTCGGGACGAACGGAAACGCGCGTACCCTGGACACCCCTACCGATATGACGCCGGATTTCCGCTGTAAGCAAAAACCGTCCCGACGATTCGGAGGCGAATCGTCGGGGCGTTCGCCGCTTTGCCGGTTTGCGCGTCACCCCGACCTGGAACGGCAGCCGCGCAAAATCACCCGCCGCCATTGGGCTTTAGAACTCCGCCATTGAGCTTTTGGCGGGCGGCCATCATTGCGGCGGCAATCTGCTGTGTCAGCCAGGGCAGGGTCAACGTCCCGCCCAGAAACTTCACGACCGCCGCAATAACCTCCATCAGGCCGGGAGTGAGGCCCAGCGGATCGGTCACCGTGACGTGCAGCAGCGTATTTTTCGTTCCATCGTTGAGGTTGATCGCGTACCTGCCCAGCTTCTTCGGCTGCGCAATCCAGACCGCTGCCGCTGTCGGCGTGGTTGCGTCCGTCGGAAGGGTGATCTTCTGGGGCGCGTTCGGCGTGAGCGTGAGACCATCGTTATCGCAAATCGCGCTGATTGTGACCGTCTGGCCCGGTTTGCCCGTCACGGTCACCGTCAGGGCCTGCGAGTCGTTCTGGGACATCACGCTGTTTTCCAGCGCCGCTTTCCAGACGGGCGGCGGCGCGAAAATCAGCGATTTTTGAAAGACGCTTTCTGTAAATGAATCGCGCCGCTCCGACTGCGGTGAAGCGGGCGTGTGGATGGCTGGCGTCGTCTTCTCATAGGAAGCGTGACGGCTTGCAATGGCGAACGGTGTGACGAGCGCCGCTGCAAACAGGGCGGCCCCCATCACGGCCATTGACCTGGGTTTATCCATAATACTCCTCTCTGAATTTCTCTTGAGCGCGTCTTACTGATCGCGTCATAAGTTTACAATAAATCTGCATGGCGCGTCCGGCAGAACGCTAGCAAGGCATTTGAGTTAATGTTAAACGCCTCGATTCTCCGTACAGGCGATTATCAGTGATTTATGGCGAGATCAGTAAAGGCGCCTGTATTTGGACTGTCTTCGCGCTAAAACGAAATCCCAATCGAGGCGGACAGGAAATTCCGATAGACGAGTGGCGAAGCGCGGTCAGTCCCATTCTCATAGCGCAAGCGCAGCCAAACGTTATCGCTCGCCTTCTCCGGGTGCAAGTGGAACTTGAAATTCACCGAAAACAGGTTTTGAAAGCGGTCGGTCTGGAAGTGTCCGTTGAGATAGTACCAACCCGCCGATTCCGCATACAGTTCGATTTTCGCCGCATCCTTCACGGGCCTGCCCGCCGAGGGGATGAATTGCGCCACCGTCCATCGCTCCCACTCATTATGGGCGATGTCAACCGGCGCTTCGCCCGCGCTCGGAGTCTGTGGGCCGGCGAGCTTTGCTAACTCGTTTTTGAAGTTTTCGCTGTTGAAAAAGTCTTCGTTAAATTTGTGTCCCAGATTCGCGTTGGTCGGGTCTTTGAGCGGAATCAGTTTGCCCGGTTCGGTGTCGGAGGCGTTTTGCTTTACGTTGTCCCCCTCCGTCCGCCCTATCAATGCGAACACGGTCACTTGCTCGACGGGAGAAAGAAGAGTCGCCTGCGCGTCGGCGTCCGCGAACTTTTGCAGCAGCGCCTTGAGTTTCTCCGGTGAGAATTTGCCTTCCGGCGTTTCCGTTAGCTCACGCACCGCGCCAAGCGTCAGGGACTCGCGGGCCTTGCGATTTACGTCCCGCTCCACCGGCGCAAACCCTTTGCCAAAATAGGCGCGGTAGGTGACGAGGGCCACGTCTTGATCGCCGCCCTCCTCCACCGGTCGCGTCTGACTCTCGCCCTGCATTCCGAAGTGCAGCCAGTTGACAACGTTGAGCGGATGCTTCCCGCTGTTGAGGAAGCCCAGAAACGCAATCGTTGGCGATTCCAGTCCGCCCGCGATATTGAACTGCTTGAAGTTGGAGCGCGGCGTAAACTGAATGACGCCGAGTACCTGCGACTTGCCGCCCAGATTGAGTATGCGGTGAGCGAGAAAGTCCCCGTCCGCAATGTTGTCCCCCGGCTGCCGCCGCTCAATGCGGAACGCAAATTTGTTTGGGTCGCTCGACGGCGCGTCAGGCCGATTGACCGTCCCGAAAGGGTTGACGAAAGTCGGCGGCGCGTTGTGCGAGAACAGCGAATGTCCTTCATATTCCAGCAAATAATAAGCGGAGGTTTTGCCGCCCGTCGCGAAAGACGAAAGCGAGCCAAACTCCAATCGGATGCGGTTCGAGTCGGGGGCCAGCGTGTCGCCGCTGGTTGTGGCCCCCGACTTCCCGGCGGTCGGACTATTGCCATTTGCCGCCGCCGGGGCTTCCGCGCAGAACGCGGTGGGAGCGGCAAAAAGCAGCGCGGTCAGACCGAACACAAAGAGGCCTGACGGCCTGCCTTTTCGATGCAAGATAGATGTGGTCTCCAAAACGATTATCCCTTCCAAAAGAGGGGACGCAGGGAAAAACGCCGCGTCCGGTTCGAGGCGGGGCAGAGGATTTTGCGCCCCGCCCCGAAAATTCATGCTGCTCCGCAGCGCGTTTGAGACGTCAGCGATTGAGGTACATGGTGAGATCACTGAGCCGCGCGTTCGGCGTCCACCAGACGGGCGGTGAGCGCTGGGTTCCCGTTTCCACCTCAAAGCGCTGCCAGAGAAAGTCCTTTTTCACGCTCCACTGCTCGTCCGCATTGGCCTGCATAAATGAGCGAAGCGTCAGACGCCCCACCGCAAAGAACAGGGCGTAATCCACCGGGCCGGTGTGAACCAGAAAATCCTGCACCGCGTGGGCGTCGGCGGGGTTAATCGGGTAGCCGTTTCCAAATTCCTCATGCGTGGATTTCGTGATCGCAAACAACGTCTCGTCCAAAGTCATTTTTAGTTCCTCCTTTATTTCGGGGGCGCGTTTCCCTGCCATTGGCATCGAAAGCACGCTTGCCCCGCATTGATGCTAGTATGTAGGAATGGTATTGCGCTGTCAATGCGATCCGCACTTGTTTTGTGTGAAATAAGTCACAGTGTGATTTGCATCACACAAAATACGGTAGGGCATACTGTCGGGAACGCAGAAAAGCAAAGAATAAGGAACACTCGGCGCGGGTTTTGCGTTCAAATGCCGGAAGAGCGCGGAGCGCGGCAAGAAAGGCGGCGAAATGAGAACTCGGAACGAAACCGTAGGGATTTATGCGGCGCGTTTTGCGCTGGCGTCGCTGGCGCTGGCAGCGAATCCGGCGCATGGCAACGGAATCGATTGGAGGAATTATCAGAATAAAAATCGCCTCGTTTTCGTCTTCGCGCCGGACAAAGCGAACCGGCGCTATCAGAATCAGGCGGCGCTGTGGCGCGGCAAACGCGCCGGTCTTAACGAGCGGGACATCGTTCGGTTCGACGTGTTCAATCGGGGGGGCGCGGCTTCTGACGGCGCGGCGCTCACAGCCCGCGACGCGGCGGCCTTGCGAAAGCGGTTTGTGATTCAGAGCGGCGCCTTCCGCGTGCTGCTCATCGGGAAAGACGGGCATACTGCGTTTTCCAGCGGGCAGCCCGTCCGCGCGGATCGGCTTTTTGGCCTGATAGACGTAATGCCGATGCGCCGACTGGAAATGAAAGAACGAAAACAAAAAGGGGAATAAAATGCCTGACTTCGAGACGAGTGAGGATTTTGAGGCAAGTGAATCGAGCGTGTCGCGGCGAAAATTTTTGACGGCGGCGGGAGCGGGTCTGGCAATGGCGGGGGCGGCAGGCGAATTTGCCGCGCCACTATTCGCGCAGGCCCCGCCGCCCCCCGCCTCGCCCGTTTTGCCGCCCGTCAAACTGCCGGAAATTGAGGCCCCGACCGAAAAACAGGCCGTGACGCCGACCGCCGCCCCGCCCGATAAGCGGCTTGGGTTCGCGGTCGTCGGATTGGGACACTTAAGTTTGGAGCAGATTCTGCCCGCGTTCGCGCAGACCAAACGCTGCAAGCCGACGGCGCTGGTGTCAGGCGACCCGGCGAAAATGAAGCAGATCGCGCAGCAGTACGGCATTGCGGAGAAAAACCTGTACAATTATCAGAACTATGACGCGCTGCGCGACAACCCCGAAGTGGACATCATCTATATCGTGCTGCCCAACAGCCTGCACGCGGAGTACACGGTTCGCGGGGCGCAGGCGGGCAAACACATTCTCTGCGAAAAACCGATGGCGAACTCGGTCAAAGAGTGCAAGCAGATGATTGACGCCTGCAACGCCGCCAATCGAAAGCTAATGATCGCCTACCGAATCCAGTACGAGCCGCACAACCGCATGATGATGCAGATGACGCGAAACCGCGAACTTGGGGCAGTCAAACTGATTGAGATGGTCAACGGGCAGAATCAGGGCGGCGACCTGAACCAGTGGCGGCTAAAAAAAGCGCTGGCGGGCGGCGGGGCTTTGCCAGACGTGGGAATCTACTGCCTGAACACGGCCCGGTTCCTGACGGGCAAGGAACCGATAGAGATTCAGGCGTCGCAATATAGCGCACCGGGCGATCCGCGCTTCCGGGAAGTGGAGGAAGCGGTCAACTGGACGATGCGCTTCCCCGGCGGGATTCAGGTCAACGCCGCGACCAGTTACGGCTTTCACGAATCGCGGCGATATCGCGTGCTTGGTTCCGACGCCTGGGCAGAAATGAGTCCCGCGTTTCCTTACAAGGGGCTTCGTATGATGGTCGGGCGAAAAAGTCCGACAAACCCGCAGGCGGAAATCAAAGAGGAGCGGATTCTGGACGAAAAAAATCAGTTCGCGCTGGAAATGGATCACATCGTGGAGTGCGTTCAGGAGAACAAAAGGCCGTTTACTCCGGGCGAGGAGGGATTGCAGGATATGCGCCTGATCGCGCAAATTTACGAATCGGCGCAGTCGGGCAAGCGCATTGTCCTGCCGCCGCAAACGGGAATGGATTTGTATCGCGGTTCGCAGCCAACGATAAAGTAAGAGCTAAAAAAAGTTTGAAATAAATCATTCTTTCCGATGATATGCGGGAACCAAACGCCTGCGCAGGCGTAATCTAATTTGCAAAGCAACGCTGCTAACTAAACTCAAAGCAAGCGTTTTGAAGGAGTTACGAAAATGTCTCAACTTGCCTCGTTGCAAGACCTGTACGTCGAAGAATTGAAAGATATTTACAGCGCCGAAAGCCAGATTCTGGTCGGTCTGCCCAAGATGATCGCGAAGGCCAGCAGCCCGGAACTGAAAGACGCATTCAACCTGCATCTGGAGCAGACTCAGCAGCAGGTCGCCCGCCTGGAACAGATTTTCGAGAAACTCGGCGAATCGCCGAAAGGCAAAGTCTGCAAGGGGATGCACGGGATTCAGGAAGAAGCGAAGGAACTGATGGCGGAAGAGGCCGAACCGATGGTCATGGATGCCGGACTGATCTCGCAGGCGCAGCACGTCGAGCATTACGAAATGGCGGGCTACGGCTCGGTTATCGCTTATGCCAATCAGCTCGGCGAGACCGACGCGGTGAAACTCTTACAAACCACGCTGGACGAGGAAAAGAAGACGGACCAAATCCTGACCAAACTCGCCGAGTCCAACATCAACTTGAAAGCGGCCTGATCCGCCCCGCTGCGGAATCAGAAACGCGCAAGAAAATGTCAAATGCGAACGGCGGCGGGACAGAAATGTCCCGCCGCCGAATCGCTTTTGAATGGTCTTGTTTGAATAGGTTTAGCATGAGATACCCGATCAAACGCCAATGCCCTCAAAAGCAAAATCCGCTTCAATGCGGGCTTGCGGCAGGCGCGGGCGCAGGACGCGCAACTGAATGTCGCGGCGGTAAACCTGCCGGAACATATCTGCCTTCCGCTCAATGGCGGCGATCTCTTCGGGCATCTCGCCGTCCGCACCCACGAAAAGCGTCACAGCGTCGTCTCGGATATCGCAAAAAAGTTCTAACGCCCGTCCCTGATGCGAGCGGTCAAGCGCGTCGGCGAGGCGCAAAATCGGGGCCATGAGATTGACCCGTTTTTTGTCCTCGTCCGAAAGAATGGCGTAGGCGGTATGGTCAATTTTCGGCAGGGCCTTGCGGTGGTAGCGGGCGAGGTTGGCGACAATTTGCTTTTCCTCGCGGGAAAACTCCGGCAGCGGCTCCATCATAATCATTTGCAGAGCGTGGCGGTGATGCCCTCTGGCGCTGGCATAGTAGCCTATGTCGTGCAGAATCGCGGCGTATTCCAGCAATTTTCTGTCCTCTTTGCCCAGCCCGTGCAGCGATTCCAACTCCATGAAAAGCGTTCCGGCGAGGCACTCTACTTGATGCGAATGGCCCGAATCGTACTTATAGCGGCGGGCTAGCTCCATTACCGCGTTTAATTTTGCGTTCATAATTCTGTCTTCACCCACCTTTACAGCCCTTACAATACAGACGACCCGATGTAATCGGTCATGCGGAAATCGGCCCAACCCTGATCTACGTAGCCCTGATGAATCAGCAGCCGGTAACGGAAGGCCACGCTGCGATTCGCTTCCAGCGTCCACGTCCCCCAACCGAGCGGGGAGGGGCCGACCGCGCCGTTCTCTTTGACCGACCACGCGGGTGGGTGATTGGAATTGCCGGGATGATCCAGCCACGCAAAGCCAATCGTTTGCCCGCTGACCACGCCGATCCCCGCCAGCCAAGCCGCGCTGCGTCCACTGAGTTCGGTCAGCCCGTATTCGCCCAGCGCATTGCGGAACTGTCCCGCGCCCATCGGGAAAAACGCGGTCGCGGCCTGCATTTGCAGCAAAGGCTCCTGCGACGGGCCGAACGTGACAGCGGAATTTTCGGGCGCGTTGAGTTCCAGACTGAAATCGAGAATCACGCCCTCCGCCGGCCCCGCAAATATCCGAACGGTGAAAACGTCGTGCAGGATCAGCGCGTCATCGGGGGCGAGCCAGCGCCGCGCCTGCTGAAACCCGATGGACTGCGGCCCGCGCCGCGCCGTCGTTTCGGTCGGAACAATGCGCCCGATGTTCTGCGTGAATTTATCCCGAAATGCCGCCAAATCCGGCGCGAAACGGCTCAATGCGGAATCGGCTTCCGGTTCATCGGTCTCGCTTCGCGGTTCCACGCCAAACGCCATACCGTTCACGTCGCTATGTCCCGTCCACAGCGCCAGTCCGTCGCCGCGTTCAATCCGCGTGACGCTCCGTCCTTCCGGCGCAAGCAGCGCGGTAAATCCGGGATTTTCCGGCCCCGTCCGATACGCCGCCGCCCGCTGTCCGCCGACAAAAAACTCCATGCGGTCGGGGGCGGTGATAAGATGCAGTTTCATTGACCTAACCCCCCAGCCCCCTTCCCTGATTCGTTCGCTGCGCTCACAGGGAAGGGGGAGCGCGTCGGCGATTGGAAGGGGGAGATGCAAATTATGAGCGGTTATGTTCCTGCAAACTTTTGGTGCAACGTGAATGCTTGCAGTCTATGACTCCCCCTTTCCTACGATGCGCAGCGAGTGAATCAGGGAAGGGGGCCGGGGGGTTAAGTCAGTACCGCGTCCAGCGCCGCTTGCAATTTCGCCGGGTCGCGCCCGCCCGCCGTTGCGAAATCGGGACGCCCGCCGCCGCCGCCGCCCGTGATTTTCGCTACTTCGCGGATGATATTTCCGGCGTGGAAACCTTTCGCGACTAAATCTTTCGTGACTTTCGCCGCCAACAGAACTTTTCCCTCGTTGACCGAACCCAGCACGATAATCGCGGAGCCGAGGCGCTGCGCGGTGCGGTCGGCGAGATTGGCGAGAGTCTCCGCGTCCATGCCGTCGAATTTCTGCGTCACGAGCGGAACGCCGTTCACGTCCCGCGCTTCCAGTTCCTGCGAGGCCGTAGCGCTCCCGCCCGCTTTCAGCGTCTTGATTTGCTGCGCGAGTTCTTTGTTCTGCGCTTGCAACCGTTCCACAAGTCCGAAAGCATCTTCCGGCTTTGATCTGAGCAGTGAAGCAATCTCTATCAGCTTATCTTGATGCCAGTTGACAAATTCTAATGCAACATATCCTGTCACAGCCTCAATACGTCGAACGCCTGCTGCGACTCCGGTTTCGCGTTTGATCTTGAACAGGCCGATATGTGCGGTATGTTCGACGTGTGTTCCGCCGCATAATTCCAGACTGAACCCCGGAACTTCGACCATACGCACTTTATCTCCGTACTTTTCACCGAACAGAGCCATCGCACCACGCGATTTCGCTTCGGCAATCGGCATATCGGTATGAATTGTGACGGGTATATCTTCCAAGATACGCGCGTTTACAATTTCTTCCACCTGCCTTATTTCGTCGGGAGTCATCGGCTGTGAATGAGTGAAATCAAAGCGGAGGTTTTCATAGTCAACGGAAGACCCTTTTTGATGAACATGACCGCCGAGAACCGATTGAAGAGCGGCCTGCAAGAGGTGCGTCGCGGTGTGATTCCGCATAATCTCTTTTCGAAGAACTCTGTCTACTTCCAGTTTAACGGATTGCCCAACCCGGAGTTCGCCGATTACGAAACCTTCGTGTAGATAGACGCCACCTATCTTTTTTGTGTAGCCTACTTCAACGTGCGGCACGACATCATGAGCGATCAATGGTTCGGCACTTATAATTTCGCCCATATCCCCTATCTGTCCGCCGGATTCGGCATAGAATGTAGTCCTATCCAGTACGAAATTAATGTTTTTACCATCATTAGCGGAAGCAGATTCGACGCTTTCGCCGTTTTTGATGATTGCCAGAATTTTCGCTTCTGCGGTGAGTTGCGTATAGCCGATGAATTCCGTTTTGGGCAGTTTTTCCAGAAGGGCAGTAAGGGAATTGCCAGCGGCGAAAACTTCTTTGTCGCCTGCCGCCGCCTGCGACATTCGGCGCTGCTCTTCCATCGCCGACTCGAAGCCGTCGGTGTCCAGCGTGACGCCGCGCTCCGCCGCCAGTTCTTCGGTCAGTTTAATTGGGAAGCCGAACGTGTCGTAGAGGGTGAACGCTTCGCGTCCGGGCAGGATTTTCGTTTCCTGCACGGCGGGGGTTTCCAGAATCTCGAACAATCGCGCCATGCCGTTGTCCAATGTGCGGCGGAAACGCTCCTCCTCGTCGCGGACGGTTCGCAGAATCAATTCCTGTCGTTCGCGCAGTTCGGTGTAGAAATCACCCATCTGTTCAATGACTTTCGGCGCGATCTCATGCAGGAACGGCGCGTCAAAGCCCAGAACCATTTTGCCGTAGCGAATCGCCCGCCGCATAATGTAGCGCAGCACGTAGCCGCGCCCCTCATTGGACGGCAGAATCCCGTCGGCGATGCAGAAGACCATCGAGCGCGTATGCTCCGCCACGACCCGGAACGCAAAATCAACCGGCGACATCGTTCCGCCATACGTTTCGCCGGACAGTTCCGCGATTCGGTCTAAAATCGGCGCGAACAAATCGGTCTCGAAGACGCTTTTTTTGCCCTGAATTACGTAGGCGATTCGGTCGAATCCCGCGCCCGTGTCGTTGTTCTTTTTCGGCAGGGGCGTCAGTTTCGGAGCGCCGTTCTCGTCCTCGCTGCGATCGAACTGCGTGAAAACGTTGTTCCAGATTTCCAGCCAGCGGCCTGCCGCATCGTCCACCAGATAGCGCTCCGTCGGCGTCAATGCCGGGTCGCTCGTCATCTCTTCCAGTGGCGCGACGCGGTAGAAAATCTCCGAGCATGGCCCGCACGGGCCGTTCGGCCCTTCGATGATCGCGTTGGCGGGCCAGAAATTTTTGTCCGCGCCGAGCCGGTGAATCCGCTCGTCCGGCAGCCCTACCACGCTATGCCAGACGCTGTACGCCTCCACATCGTCCTCAAAAACGGTGACGCAAATCCTCTCGCCGTCAATGCCGAGTACATCCGTGAGAAATTCCCACGTCCAGGGGATCACTTCCGCCTTGAAATAGTCGCCGAACGAAAAATTGCCGAGCATCTCGAAAAACGTGCAGTGCGACGTATCGCCCACGCTGTCAATGTCGTTGGTGCGGACGCACTTCTGCACGGTGCAGATTCTGCCGTTCGGGGGAGTCGCCGCGCCGGTGAAATACGGCTTGAATTGCTGCATCCCGGCGGTCGTGAACAGGGTAGAAGTGTCCGGGTTGCCGAGCGCGTCAATCGGCGTCAGCGGCGAACCGGGCAGCATCAAATGGCCTTTGCTCTGAAAAAACTCAATATATTTTTGACGCAGTTCATGCGCGGTTAGCATAGTGTAAACTCCGGGGGATTTTTTAACACAGAGTACACAGAGGAAGGAACACGGAGAACACGGAGAGGTGGGAGAAAATCAATCCTGTTAATCCGGTTAATCCTGTCTAAATTATTCTCTGTGAATCTCTGTGTTTTCCCTCTGTGTCCTCTGTGTTAAAAATTCTTCTGCACAGTGGCGACGGCCCAGCACGCGATGCCTTCGCGTCTGCCGACGAAGCCCATGCCTTCGGAAGTCGTGGCCTTGACGCTGAGGCGCGACGGTTCGAGGCCGAGGCTATTTGCCATCGTCGCCTGCATCTGTTCGCGGTGCGGCATCAGTTTTGGCGCTTCGGCGACAACGGTGGCGTCAATGTTGATAATGCGCCAGTTCATTTCTTGCAGGCGCTGCCCAACGTTCGCCAGCAGTTTCAGGCTGGAAATATTTTTGTACGCGGCGTCGGTGTTCGGGAATTGGATGCCGATGTCACCGAGCGAGACTGCGCCGAGCAGAGCGTCGCAGATGGCGTGTAAGATCACGTCGGCGTCGGAATGGCCTTCCAGTCCGCGATCATGCGGGATTTCGATTCCACCCAGAAAGAGGGGACGATTCGCTTCAGGCTCCGCAAAAGCGTGGACATCGTAGCCAAAGCCCGTGCGAATTTCGGGGAAATTCGGGGTTTCAGGTTTAAAGTTTTGGTTGTCGGGCAACCCGGCAACGAGACTTTCGGCGAAAAGCAAATCTTCCTGCCGCGTGATTTTGATATTGCGCGGATCGCCTGCGGCAATCGCAACCGCCGCGCCGAACGCTTCGAGCAGGGACGCCTCGTCTGTTGGTTCCGATTCAAGGTGGTAGTCAGCATAGGCGGCGCGAAGCAGGGAAATTTTTGCGCCCTGCGGCGTCTGAACGGCGGTTAATCCCGGCAGCGTTTCGCCGCCGATCTCCGCCGTTCGCGCAATCGTGGCGCGGACTAGTCCGTCCGCTCCGACTCGCTTCACCGTATCGGAAAGCGGCAGTCCGGGGACTGCCGCTCCGTACTTGATGGTCGCGGCGAGAACGCGGTCAATCAGTTCCGCAAAAACGAGCGGACGCGCCGCATCATGCACGAGTACATACTCAATATCATTTGACTCGGCTTTAATCAAATGGTTAAGATAAGCATTAACTGAAAAGGAACTATCAAGACTAGGTTTAATTGACAGCGCGTCAAGGCCGTTTTTGACAGACGCCGTTCGCGTCTCTCCGCCCGCGACCACTGCGCGGACTTTCGGAAACTGCGCGGAAATCGCTTGTACGCGCTCCAATTCCTCACTTCCCGCCGCAATCACAATCGTTTCTATCGCCGGATGGGAATCGAACGCCGCCAGCGTCCATTCCAGAACCGTTTTACCGGAAAGCGTCGCCCAAATCTTGTTCTCGCCGCTACCGAACCTTTTTGCTCGGCCCCCGGCGGGGATAACCACTGCCGCCCGAATTGTATCCGCCCCCGCCATTCGAACCTCCGCCCTCGTTGTTCCGCGCAGCGCGGCTCTGGTAATCTTCCTCTAATTCGTCGTCATTGCGGACGCGGGCGAAAATCATCTTGCCCGCCGCCGTCTGCAATACGCTGTTGACAATAACGTTCATCGTCTCGTTCATGTGCTTGCGTCCGTCCTCAATCACGATCATCGTGCCGTCGTCGAGATAGGCCACGCCCTGATTCGGCTCCTTGCCCTCTTTCACAATGCCGACGCGCATCACCTCGCCGGGAAGCACGACGGGTTTGAGGACGTTCGCCAGTTCGTTGACGTTTAAGACCTGAACGCCTTGCAGCATGGCGACCTTGTTCAGGTTGAAATCGTTGGTCACGATCACGCCCTCCAGCGCTTTCGCCAGTTTGACGAGTCGCGTGTCCACCTCGTCGCGTTCGGCGGACTTGTCGAGCGCCTTGTCCCACGAGCGGACAATCAGCGGCAATTCTTTCTGCATATTATTCAGAATATCAAGTCCGCGCCGCCCCCGCGCCCTTTTCAGCCCGTCTCCCGAATCGGCGATATGCTGCAATTCGTCCAGCACAAAGCCGGGGACGTACAGCGGACCTTCCAGAAATCCCGTCCGGCAGACCTCCGCAATCCGCCCGTCAATGATGACGTTGGTGTCCAGGATTTTGCAGTTCGCGGTAGGGGACATTTCCGCTTCCGGCGCGGGCGTGTTCTGTCCGCCCCGCGAAAGGATATTCATCAATTCCGGCCCCATGCTCGTCGTCGCGACCACAATCAGATAGAACAAAATGGCGCTGAGAATAACCGAGATTCCGAGTTTCACACCGGTATTGACGGTGAACTGAAAAACGAGCAGGTAGATCGGAATCGAGGCGACCGCGCCCAGCAGGACGCCCAGCCCCGACGCGATTTTGTCCGCCGCCGACATCGTTTCCAGCGCTTTGCCAAACCCGATAATCCGGTCTGCCAGTTTGAACCCGAAAATCAGTCCCAGTATCAGCCCCAACGCTCCCAGCGCAAAGGTCATGACTACCGGGTAACTCTGATTTTTAGTTAGAATGTCCTCGCCGGATGGCACGAAACCGCCAACCGTTCCGGGCAGGAGGTATTTCAGCCAGACGGTCGTTTGCAACCCGACCGAAATCCCGAAGATCGCCATCAGAACGCCGAACATCAGCGCAAACAAAGAGCGAAACTGTGTAGACCGCATCATATAAAAAAACCTATTCCCGTCTTCCCGTCAGAGGGGACGCTACATTGCGAATTTTTGAACGGTCAAATGCAGTTTGCCAACAATCGCGACCACCGCGAACATTTGCATCACATCGCCCTGCGCGAACTTAATGTGCGTGGCGTCCACGTAAGACACGGGATGCGCCGGATCGTACAGCGTCGGATCGAACGTAACCCATTCCCCGACGTAACTTTCCGCCCACGCATGGTAGAAAAACCGCCCGTTCGCATAAACAATGCCGGTGCAGAGCCGCGTTGGGATTCCCGCCGCCCGCGCAAGCGTTCCATAGAGCGTCGCGTAATCCCGGCAGACCCCGCGCCGCTTTACGTAAATGTCGCTGGCAGAGCGGGGAACCCCGATGCTCGCGTCCGGCGTCATACTTTTGGAAACCCAGTCCCGAATTTTGACCGCTACTGTATAAAGAGACGTTTCCTGCCCGCGAAGTTTCAGCGCCGTCGCTTTAATTTCCGGGTTTTCGGTTTCCAAATACGAATCGCCCTGCAGGTAAGGCGTCAAGCCCAGATCATTGACCGGGAGCTGCATTGATTTTGCCGCGTCGAAATCGTGGGCAGTAATTCGGTAACTGGCGCGGAATGTTTTTCCGCCCGCAGCCGGTCTGATATTTGTCACCGTTTGCCGCGCATCGGAAAGAATTAAATCCCGGTCTGGTATGCCGGTAATCGCAACTTGCAGCGAGCGCAGACGGCGCGGATCGGGCAGCGTCCGGTTGGATATCATGGCGGTCGCAACGGCGAAATCTGCGGGCGGGGTATATTTTTCGCCCTTGCCGCCGCCCGCTGCGCTTGCCGCAAATTTCGCTCCGGGATCGGCGTCATCGGTCTGCAAGGCACGCTCTTTCGACTCGTTCCACATCGTCATGGTCACCGGGCCGAGCGCGACTTCCGCTTTCACCATCGAATCGGCGCTCTGCACCCACGCCGTCATTGTTCCCGCGCCGGTGTCCGCCTTGACAAGATAGGCGGGAATCTCTTTACCGGAGACCGCGTCCAGCACACTCTCTTTTTTAATCACGCGCACCGTCGAAGGCTGTAGTCGCACCGAGAGCGGATCGAGCGCGTAATAGGTGTACTTTTGACCAACAGCGGGCTGCCCGACCACGCCGAACGTCGTATCGCCCGCGAGATTGGCGTCCTTCGGGATTTTGATCGTTTTGGTCTGGAGGCTGGGCGCCTTGCCAATCAGGCAGATAATCTCTCCGACCACGTAATCGTACCGGGCGTCCAAATGCAGATCGCTGCCATTGGATGCAATATCAAAAACTTCAGTCAGCGGTTTGCCATCGGCGTCGCTCACCGTCGTCTGGTTCACGTCCTGCGTTACCGTCGCGCCGAACATCTTCAGGTTGATGACGCTATGCGTCCGGGTCTCCGTCGCGGCTTTTCCTTTGTATTGCGTGGGCTTTGCGCTGACGCTGGTATAGCCCGCTTTCTTGCCGTTCATATACGTCCCGATCCAGATGTCCTTCGTCGGGGAGGCGGCGGGCGTCTGCGCGGCGGCCCGAAGGCCGACCATCAGATTCAGCAGCGAGACAATTATCAGAATGAATGTGGAAAACGAGATCAAATTAGCGCTCCGAGACTACGTTGCATCGCGCCTGGAATTGACGCAGCGCCTGTTCGCAGACAATCGCAAAAAGTAATAAGTTCATTATACCATGACACGCCGACTCCCGCGTAATTTTTCCGTGAGCAGCAAACGAAAAAAGGGAAGGAGTGAAATGGGACAAGCCCTCACACTCCTTCCCTTGCAGAAAGTAAAGTCAGGAAAGAGACAAAGGAAAAAATTCCTTTGTCTCATCCTTTTTCTTTTTCTCTTAAGTTACTTCGGGCCGATCTGATTGAAATTTCCGATCAGCAGGGTGAAGTCCGAGGAGTCCACCGTTCCATCGAAGTTGAAGTCAGCGGTCGGATCGTAGCCGCTGCCCGTGATGGTCGCGTCGGAGTTGAACGCCCCGATCAGCGCGGTGAAGTCCGAGGAGTCCACCGAGTTGTCGTTGTTGCTGTCTGCGGCAAGAAGCGTAACCGCAGGGATTGCGACCGATCCGCTGGCAATGACGACGTTCGATTGTAAGACCGCCAGATTTTTCGTTCCTTTGATCCAGATGTCATATGTGCCGTCCGGGATGCCGTTAGTGGAAAAAGTTCCATAGGCGCTACCCGCCGTTGTCGTCAGCGGGCCAACGAGTGTAAGGATGGACGTAGTTGTTCCCGGCGTTCGGAATTGAATGGTATAGTTACCCAGCGGGGCCGCGCTACTAACTTTTGTGAGATCGGTCACGCCCTCTAGCGCCACGCTGCCCGTAACGGTCTCCAGATTTACTGTCGTACCTGCGCCGGTAAGTGGAACCAGCGTCACACTGAGTTTGTGATAGTTTGCCGAAGTGAGGTCAAGACCGCTCACTGTTACCGGCGTAAATCCGGGAGAGGACAGCGTAATATTGTATGTGCCGGACGCGATGCCGGTGAGAAGAACGCCGCCTCTTTCACCAATCACGACCCCGCGATTATTTGCTACGTCCTGAATGTTAAGGGAGCGATAGGTGTAGAAGACCGGTTTCACGCCGGCGGTAGTGGAGTCTAACTCGATGAAGAGAATGGGCTTCTGAGCGGAAGTGGTAAGCCCTGAAAAGGTCACACCGCCATCACTCAGATTGCCAGAACCGTCTGAGTCGTCGAAACCATCCAGGGTGTAGGTCAGGTTGTTCGCCGAAGTCCCATCAAGTTCCATGAAGATGTTATTGTCCGAGGCCGGGACGCCCGAAAAGCCGTAGGAAAAGCCCGCGCCGCCCGCTAGATAGGTCCCATCATAATTATTGTCCGGGAAGAAGCCAAAAATGTTCGTGCCAACGGCGGGTGAACCGTCCCCTGCCACGCCATCATTGTAGACGAAGGTGGCTGCGATCTCTTTGCTGAGGGTTGTCCGCGCCGCAGTTGTATAGAACGCGGTCGCGATCCCGTAACGCTGATTTCCCGTCGAACTGAGGTCATGCGTCAGGGTAATCTGGGCGGCGGCGGGGATTGTGAACGCCTGCTGTACACCGGTCGTGCCAATCGTCGGGCTGCCCGCCGGAATGTTATTGATCTGGAAATCGTACATCGCAAGTTTGTTGACGGCGGCGTTCGGCAAGGTCTGATCTATCGAGTCGTAAATGGTCAGTCGTCCATACCCGACGGAAGCGGAGCTGAAGCTGCTGGCCACAGCGACGAAGCCGGTCAGTGTGACGCCGCTGCCACTGGCGATGCCCGCCGGGAGGTAAATATCGTCCATTACGTCGGAGAGCGCCAGAGTATTTTTGCTGTCGGTCGTGGCGATGCTCGTATTGTTGAAGTTGGCCCCGCCGATGGTGTCGCCAGCGCGGTAGATGGCCTGATTGGTGATGGCCCGCGCCTGCGGCCCGGTTGCGGCGCGGGGCGATACCTTGACCGGGACAACGGTATGGAACACCTCCGCCGCCGAGGGCAGGGGGGCGACAGGAGCGACGAAGCCGTCCGGTAGCGCGGTATTGACCGGGTAACGGTTCCGATGGGCGTTCGGCAGGGCCTGCGCCTTGTTTTTTAGCAGCAGACGGGCAGAGGGCGCAATGCGGAGCTCCGAAGTTTTTTGACCTTGTGTCGGGAGGGCCTTCTGCGCGTAGCCGCCCGTCGCGAGGCCGACGGCCAAAGCGCAGGTGAGCGCAGGGAAACAGTGCTTTGCATACATTTTTGGTGTCGCTTCCTTTCGAAAAATGGAAATGGGATACGAAGACCGTATCAAATTTGACGCTTCAAGTTTCAAACGACGCCATTGACGCTGATGCTTGGAGAGGTTAGTGAGAGATGCAAGACAGAAGTGGGCCGCATGGCGAACAGAGCATGACTCACATAATTCATTTTAACACAAAATACGCTTTTTTGCGCGGGTTACTTTCCAGTCCCTCATATTTTCCTGGAGTGACAATCTCGGAAAAAAGAAAATGTGAGAGCAATAACTTCACTCTGTGGCATTGCAGAAACGTACTGGTTTCCTGAATGCGCTGTGAAAAAAGATGCGGTAGCGGCGTAAAATACTTGCGCTGGCCTGTTATCTCCTGAAAACGATTGTATCACAATTTAGAGGTTTTCCATGCCGTCAAAAATACAGTTTTATTAAAAAAGCAGAAATTTTTTTAAAACAAAGTGGGAGGAACGCAGGATTTAAGGGGGAATTTCCGGCAATGCGCGTGGCCTGAGGCGCGTAAGGTAGACTATCAAGAAGAAAAATGGGGGACAGGAATGATGGGATTCAGCACAATCGCGGCGGCGATTGAGGATGTACGGCAGGGTAAAATTGTGATTGTAGCGGACGATGAAGATCGCGAGAACGAGGGTGATTTTATTATCGCGGCGGAAAAATGCACCGCCGAAGCGATGAATTTCATCATCAAATACGGGCGCGGCATCCCCTGCGTGGCGACGACTGCGGCGCGGCTGCGGGAACTGCAAATCCCGATGATGGTAAAAAACAACACGGCGCGGCACGGCACGGCGATGGGCGAGATGGTGGACGCGCTGCGAGGAGCGACGACCGGGATTTCCGCCTACGACCGCGCCCTGACCGCCCGCGTCTTTGTTGACCCGGACGCGCAGCCTGACGATCTGGCGCGGCCCGGTCATGTGATCCCCCTGAGAGGGGAGGACGGCGGCGTCCTGCGCCGCGCCGGACACACGGAAGCGACGGTTGATCTGGCGCGTCTGGCGGGGCTTTATCCCGCCGGAGTGCTTTGCGAGATTGTGGGGGAGGACGGGACGATGGCCCGCGTCCCGGAACTGCTGGCGATTGCGGCGAAATTCGACCTGAAAATCATCACGGTCGCGGAGCTGATTAAATACCGGCGGCAGCATGAGCGGCTGATCACGCGGGTCGCGGCGACGCATCTGCCGACAGGTCGCTACGGCGAATTTATGGTCTATGGCTACGAGTCGAGTATTGACCCGCGTCAGATTATGGCGCTGGTCAAGGGCGATGTCACGAACGGGCAGCCCGCGCTGGCCCGCGTCCATTCCTCCTGCGTCACCGGCGATCTGCTGGACTCGCTGCGCTGCGACTGCGGCGATCAGCTGCATCTGGCGCTGCAAAAAATTTCGGACGCGGGGCGCGGAGTTTTAGTTTATCTGGAGCAAGAGGGGCGCGGCATCGGTCTGGTCAATAAACTGCGGGCGTATGAGTTGCAAGAGAAGGGCGCGGACACGGTGGAAGCGAATGAAATGCTCGGCTTTAAGCCCGATCTGCGCGATTACGGGCTGGGGGCGCAGGTTCTGGCGGACGTGGGGCTGACGAAAATCCGCCTGATGACCAACAACCCGAAAAAAGTGGTGGGGCTGGACGGCTACGGGTTGGAAATCGTGGAGGAAGTCCCGCTGCCGATTGCGCCGAACCCCTACAACGCAAAATATATGCAGACCAAAGCGGAAAAAATGGGGCATACGTTCCCGGCGCAAAGCGCGGAAAACGCGGACGCGGCGCAAATGCTGGAACAGGAGATTTAGGCCGCATCTCTTTACGGGTAGGGAATCAGCGTCATTTTCAGGCGGGCGTAGTTAATGGTGACGCGGTAGCGGCTGAGGATGTCCATGCCGAGCAGTCCGAAATCGGGGTCGAGGTCTTTGGGATCGTCCGGGGCGATGCTCACGACGCCCTGATCTTTCAGCGTAGCGCCGCCCATTTGCAGGGCGGGAACGGCCCATTGCGCCGCCCGCGCCCCGCGCCGGTTCGCCAGCCGGATCACCTGCGTTCGGAACGGCTTGATTTTTAACCGGTCGTAAACGGACAGCGGCAAAACGGTGGCGGGCGCTCCGGTGTCTATCAGCATCGGGAACGCCTTTCCGCCGGGGACAGACAGCCGCGCAAATATCCGCCCGCCTTTCAGCGTCAGCGGCAGGGTGATCGCGCCGTCCGATTTCGGGGCGTCCGCCTTCGGCGAATCGAATAGCATGGTATTATTTTTCAGGTCGAAGGTGACCTGAAACGCGGACAAAAACGGCGTTCCAAGCCAACATTCGGGGGAGTTTGGCGGCGTCTGCGGCGAGAGCATGGCCCAGACATTCAGCGCGACAGCCTCCGTATTCTGAAAAAAAAGCGCGTTGATCCCCAGGTCTTTCATGGCAACGGCGGGGGCATCCACCGCATTATCGAGGGCCGCGACCCGATAACGGGACTTTCCAGGCGGCAGTGCCAGCGCGGCCTGAACTTTGGGCGAGACGGTGACGGCGTTGAGGCCCGTGTCTAAAATGAACCGCTGTGGCTTTCCGTTAACGACGCCCGTCACCATCGGCAGGCCCCGCCAGGGCAGGCAGGGAACGGACACCGGAAATTGCAGTCCGGGCGGGAGCGGATAAATCCCTTTTTGCGCGGGGAGCTGCGGCGGGCGCGGCGGCTGTCCAAATCCCGATCCGGGAGGTATTCCGCCGAGCAGCAACGCCGCGAAAACCAGTTTCAGTCCGTTTTTCATTGGCGCGTTCCACTTCCCTTTTCCTTGAACGATTCATTGCGCGACACGGAAACTACGCAGCATTTTTTCCATTGCGGGGCGGCGTTTCTTGAACAGGACGGCTTTCGTTCGGGCGCTGACCACGTAGCAGCGGCTGCCGCGCACAAACGCCATGACCAGCGAATCGGTCGGGATATTGTCGTGCGTCCGGTCGCGGCCCTCGAAGACAGCGAGGACGGCGGGCGCATTGTTAAACGTAATACTTTGCTGCGAAACGGTCTTGAAATCGTCGTAATTATTCGGCATATCCTGCGCGATTTTGTCCATCAAGGCCCCGCAATCCGCCACTTTATCCGTGACAATCGCCACGGTGACCCGCTCCAGACTGTCCTGCTCCGGCTGAAAATAGCACAGGTTAAGCCCTTTTTCCGGGTGATAATAGGGTTCGGGACGCCAGCCTTTCTGATAGACGATGTTCCAGCCGCGCGGATTTTTGTAGGGCAGCATGGCGGGAAGCGGCGGCGCGATCTCCACGACGACGGAATAGGTGGACTTTAGCGGACGGACGACTCCGGCGATGTCCTTCGCTTTGTAATTGACGTTGAACGTATAGCGGGTCGTCTTCAAAGGCCGGTCGGTCAGCGAGGTTTTTCCGGTGACGACCGTACCGATTTTTCCGAATCGCCCGCCTGTCACCGTGACTTTATCGCCGGTGAAGTACCAGCGCAGCGTCACAGATTCGCCCTTCGCAACCATCTCGGGCTCCGCAACGACCTCGCGCTCGGCGCGGGCGGCAGCCGCCCCAAACAGAACTAACAAACACAGCAGCAGACCTGCAAAACGAAACATTCTGTGATACTCCTCCCCAATTCTTACGCCCTCTCTGGCTCGCGCAGGAGGACGTATCTCTCTTTACGGAATCTGACGCGCAATCCGATTCAGGGGTTACAATTATTTTCAAGGATTATTCATCGTTGCTGTCAAGCGCAATCGCGGGCTTGTGATTGGCGGGGGGGAGGGAGGACAGCAACGCCGCCGAATCGGACGCTTTTACGGGGGCGGCGAGCAGCCACAGACTCGCCATTTCGTCCATTGTTCCCCAGCCCGGAATCACAAAGTGCGGCCTCTGGCGCGGGTCGCGGGGATTGACGCGGGTGTTATCAAAAACGATTTCCAGCGTGATTTTGGTCTGCGCGGGCAAAATTAGCGGCGCGGCGAACCGGTAGGGGGCTTTCCAGTCCAAATCCCAATCATCAATCGCCAGCAGCGTTTTTTTCGTTCCATCGGGCAGTGTCGCAGTCGCTGTGAAATGGGTGCAGACGTTGTGCGCATTGGGAACAATTCCGAACAACTGCGCCGCGACAGGCAGCGTGTACGAATCGGTCAGTGTGGCCTTTGCGCCCGGTTTGAAATAGACCTCGCTGCCGCCCAGCGCAATCGTGGCGGCGGCAACCGTCGGCTTTTTCGCGAAATACAGCCCGATGCGCGAACGCTCCGCTTCCGGGCGTCCTGTCGGCGTAAAGCGCAGTTGCAGCACGATGTCAGCGCCCTTTTTTAGCGGCATCCCGATCCCGGCGGGCAGGAAATGCGGCGCGACTCCGGGCGTCCATTCGTACAGCGTCCCGGCGGGGTAGGCGGGCAGTCCGGCATGAAAAGCGGTATAGCCGACCGCCCCTGACTGACGTTGCAGTTTGCGGTCAATCCGGCTGGAATCGGTATAAAGCGAGGCGTGGCGCACGATACGCGGATTTCCCGGCAAATACTCCACCGCAATCACGGATTGATCCCGCGTGAGGGGAACAGGCAGCACGAAAGCGCGGTATATCTCCTGCGTTTCGGTCGCTCCGGCGCGGAGAACAAAAGCGTCAGGCATCTCCAGGATCAGGTCAGGCGTTCCGAGTTTCCAGTCGTTCTTAAGCTTCGGCGGGGCTGAAACGGCAGCGGTCTCGCCCGCTTTCGCGTCATCCGCCGCCCACCGTTGAAATTTCTCGATTTGCGCGTCAGTCAGGCGGGCATTGTCCAGAAACGGCCCGCCCGCTGTCGGCTTCCAGGGCGGCATATAGCGCGATTTGGTGACGATGGCGATCTGTTCGGCGCGGCGGGCCGCGTCCTGATATTTCAGGAACGAGAATGGCCCCGCGCCGTCAGGCCGGTGGCACGGAGCGCATTTCTGCATCATAATCGGCGCGATGTCGCGGGCGTAGGTGAGTTCCGCCGTTTGATTCGTTTTTGCAGTCTGCGCCGCCGCGCCGGAAACGAGAAGCGCCGCCGCCAAGCAGAAAAAACCTATCGCTAATCTCAAAATATACCTTGTCTGGCAAACGGACATCCCGCCGTCCGTTCTGCAATAGGCCAATTCCCACCAGACCGGGCCGTGAACGACCCATCTGGGAGGCTGCGCCGACCGTCCTGCGGACGGGGAGACCGCTTCGAAAATTACAACTCAACTTAGTGCGCCGCGCTGTGCGTCTCGGCGGTTGCGGTGGCGCTGACCGATTTTTTCGCCTGCGCGATAGACTGGCCCTTCATACGGGCGCGGAGGAACGCAAGGCCTGTTTGCAGCTGCCGGTCGTTGGCCTTGTCCTTTACGCCTTTCCATGCGTCGGGCTGCTTGACGGTGATGTCGGGCAGGATGCCGCCGGTGTTCGGGACGCGCTCGAAATCGGCGTCCTTTTTATAATTGATGTCATAGTGCTTCGGCGGAAAATACGTGTTGGTTGTCAGGCGAAGGGCCGAACGGTCTTCCAGCGGGAACAGGGTCTGCACCAGCCCTTTGCCGAACGTCCGCTCGCCAATCAGTGTGCCGACGCCGTAGTCTTTGATCGCGCCGGAGGTGATTTCGGAGGCCGAAGCGCTCGTTCCGTCCACCAGCACGACCAGCGGCATCCGGTCTAAAATATAATCTTCCGGGCGCAGCATCTTTTTTTCTTCCGGGCCGGAGCCGGGATGGATATAAACGACCACATTGCCCAGCGCCGGGTTCTTGTTCGCCGGAATGAACGCGCTGGAGATGTCCACCGCGCCCTCCAAAATGCCGCCGCCATTGCCGCGCAGATCGAAAATCAGCGACTTCATGCCCTGCCGCCGCAGTTCGTCGAAAGCGTGAGCCAGACTGTCCATGCTTTTCTCATTGAAACTCAGCAACTGGATGCGACCGATTTTGTTGACCTTATCTTCCATGCTGAATTTGACCACCGGCTGCGAAACGCTGTCCCGCGTCAGGGTAAATTCCAGCGTCTTTTTGCCGCGCACGATGCTCAGTTTGACCTGCGTGTCGTGCGGGCCTTTAATCAGTTTCACCACGTCGGTCAAATCTTTGCCGATGACCGGTTTGCCGTCCACGCGGACAATCACATCGTCAGGCTTGATGCCCGCTCGCTCTGCCGGACTATTTTCAATCGGCTCCACAATTTTGACCGCGCCGTCCTGCAACTCCAGCAAGGCCCCGATGCCCTCAAAACTGCCGGTGGTGAACTCCTGCATTTCGCGCCATTCATCCGGGTCGAGGAACGAGGTGAACGGATCGTGCAGGCTGTACAGCATCCCGCGCACGGCAGAGTAGGTCAGCTGCTTCGTTTTTTTGGCGTCCACCGGGTCGCCGTAATAGTTGTTTTTAATGAGGTCAAGGGCCTCTTTGTATTCGGAGACCGGATCGGCGTTTCGGTCAGGCGTGTCGCTGAGGATGCTGGGCTTGTTCGGCGATTTTTCGGTCGGATCGTCCTGCGCCATGCGGACGGGGGCGGGCTTGCCATGCAGCGCTCCGCTGGCAAATCCCACCAGCACGGACGCGGAAACGAGGCCCACGACGGTTGGCAGGACGATCAGGCGGGGCAGGAAGGACGGGCGGGATTCGTTCGTATTCGATTTCATAATCAGGCTCCCAGCGCTTCGATAGCGTGTTTCACAATGTCGTCGCCCGTCGCGGCGATGTCCGGGGTCAGGCCGCCGCTCCACTCCGCGCCCTGCGCGTTGAGCAGGTGCGCGACGGAGAGTTCGATGCCGTTGCCATCTTTCAGGATGGTAAAGAGTTGCAGGGTGGAATCGCCGAAAGTTTTTGCGCCCACGATTTTCGCTTTCGCCGCGTCATGCAGCGCCGCCGCCACCCACTCCGCGAGGTTGGCGGTTCCGGCGTCGGTCAGCACGGTAATCGGGGCGGTCACTTTGCGGGCGGAGGGGATCGGCACGGCCTGCTTTTGACCGGGGCGGGGCGCAATTTGCGCGGCGGCGTTTTCGGTCAGCAGGGACAGCAGCGTAATCGCCGCCTGATAGCCGTTGGTGTCGGCGGTATCGGAACGAACGCCGCCGGGATTGCCGCGCAGGTCAACGATCAGCCCTTTGAGGTCGCTGCCGTTTTTATCAAGTTGCAGGCGGAACTGCTCCGCCGCCTTCGCGTTGAACTGCCGAATGGTCAGCAGTCCGATTTGCTTATCTAAAATCTTGAAATCCACCGGCGCGACTTCGGTCACAGCGGTTGTCAGCGTGGCGGCGACGGGCGCGGCCTGTCCCGAACGCAACACGGCGAGTTTAAGCGTTTTGCCCGTTCCGGTCGTGAGCAGCGGCAGAACTTTAGAAATTACATACGCCTTCTGGAATTTGTCGCTGACCTGTTTCGCTTCCTCTTTCAGTGCGGCGTCGGTCTTTGTTTTTTCCTTCTGCTCTTTTTGCAGGCGGTCAATGTCCATTTGAGTGGAGCGGGACAGCACCCAGCGTCCGTCCACACTGTCAATGATGTCGCCGGATTTCAGGCCCGCTTTTTCGGCGGGGGAGCCGGGGGCAACGTCTACCACCGTCAGATGGCGATAATCGTACTTGCCCTGTTTCGCCTTGACGACCACCAGCGCCGCCCCAATTCCCTCGTAATGACCGAGCAGGGCGTCGCGTTTTGCGGCCCGCATTTTCGGTTCAAGGAAAGAGGTTCGGGGGTCGTCGAGGGAGGCGAACATCTGCGCGATGGCCCCGTTGCTAAGTTTCGCATCGGGCTGAAGTTGCAGGGCGTAGTCATTCTGAACGCGGTCAAGCACGGTCTCAAACGTGCGGGCGGGGTTCGCATTGCCGCCGTCGTCCTGAAGACCAATCGTTTTGAGGAGGCTGTTCTGCCCGGTGTCTGCCGTTTGGAGGCGGGATGAGGCGCGACGGGCGTGGCGCGGCAGGGTATCAAGGCCGCGCGCGCGGCCCCACACGAAGCCGCCGCCGGCGAGGGCCGCGACCGCAAGGACAATCAGGGAGCTTCGCAGAGAACGAATCACGTTGTTTTCTCCAGACGGGAAACACAGAACAGGGTTGGTAAATCTCGTTCCGCGCCTCGATTCATCCCCTGTCTAAAAGAGGAGTCGGAACAGGCGCGAATTTGCCTGGAACTGGCGAGTTGACTCATTATACCAAACCCGCGCAGTGAAGTCAAATTTCGCCTGTAAAATCCGGCAGGCCGCACCGGGCGGACGTAAAAACGCGCAGGCGTCCACAGTAAAGGGACGCCTGAGCCGAAGATTTGTTATCGCATGGGACAGCGGACAATCGCTACGCGCCGCGATGGGGTATGTAAGCGCAGCCCCCGCGCAGTTCGCGGAGCAGCCCCAGCGTTTTTTTGAGCGCGGTTGGCGGGTCGTCCCCGGCGGCGCGGCAGCGCTGGTATTCATCCATCACCGGCTTAATTTGCGGAAGTTGCTTCCGGGCGTCTTCATCCGACATAATAATTGCGGGTAAGATACCCGCGATTTCCATTCTATCAAAAAATGACGGCCTCGCGGCGGCATTTTGATTTGTTTCCAGCATGAGACTTGCCTCGTACAGAAAAGATCAGGCCATATTCATTTAGTTTACCCTATTTCGCCCGACACCTTTTTATTATGCGTTGTTCTGACGGCATAAAATAGCCCGAAGTTCCCGCAAAGTCCCTGAAAACGTAAGAAACCGAATTTATGACAGGGATTGGGACGGTGCGGGAGGGGCGCGGCAAGCAGAGGGCGCAGCAAAAATGGGTTGTCGCGCCGCTTCGTCGAATATTTTTCGCGGCGCGAATTTTTTTCATATAGTTTTCATAATGCCGCAGTATCATAGGGAATGTAGGGCGCAATCAGCGCCGATTGTGAGCGGGGCGGCCCGATTTCCTGACAAACAGAGGCCGCGCAGGAGAGACGAAAATGAAACGAAAAAATTATACCGGATTGGTTTGTCTGGCGGCGGTGGTGGCGCTGGGCGGCGGGGCGCAGGCGTTTTCGCAGACCGACAGCCCGCAGGGGCCGCGTGGCGGTCATGGGCCGCAGCGTGGGCCGAAAGGCCCCGCGACACTGGTTCGGACGCCCGTTAAGGCGCTGACCTCGGCCCTGAAACTGACCGCTGACCAGGCGGCGGCGATCCAGAAAATCCAGAGCGATCTCATGACGGCGGACAGGGCCAACCGCCCTGCGCCGCCCGATCCCAACGGCGGCGGAACGCCCCCCGACCGCGCCACGATGGACGCGAACCGCGCCAAATCGCAGCAGTTGGAAAAAGCGGCAAGCGATCAGATTCTCGCGCTACTCTCCGACTCGCAGAAGACCGCCGCCGCCAGCCTGCTGAAACTCCTGCCGGCCCTGCGCGAAGCGGGAATCCCGCTGGAAGTTCTCGGCGATCTGAACTTGAGCGACAACCAGAAAACGCAGATTGCGGCGACGGTCAAAGCGGACAGGGACGCGGCGAATGGCGAGATGAGCAGAGACCTCCACGATAAAATTCATACGGACGTGCTGGCCCTGCTGTCTGCGGATCAGCAGGCGACGCTGACAGCCTACCTCAAAGCGCACCCGCAAGGCCCCGGCGGCGGACGGGGCGGATTTGGCGGCGGGCGTGGCCCCGGCGGGCCGGACGGCGGCCCCGGTAGACAGGGTGGCCCGGACGGAGCGCAGGACGAACACGGTGGCCCCGGCGATATGCCGCCCCCGCCGGATGGCGCGGACGCGCCGCCCCCCGGCCCGCCTCCAACCGATGGCGGCAATTAGCCCCGTTCTGAAAATTCACGACGCGTGGATTGAGACTGTCCCCGCGCCTTTCGCATTTTCCTGTAAGGAGAAGCGGCAGGTGCAGGGACGGTTCTGGTTTTGTCAGAACGTGAACAAAATCAGCCAGAAAGATGTAAATTACTGCTGTCCCGTCCGCAGGACGGTTGGCCGCAGGCCTCCCAGACGGGTCGTTCACGGCCCGGTCAGCGGCGAATCCACATTATTATAACCATTCTCAAACAGAGGGAAAATTCTCAAATCTCAATCAGCACCATATCTCCCTCGATTTTGCAGGCGTGTTTCGCCACGCACTGCGACGTTCCCAGCACATCGCCCGTGCGGATGTTGACCTGCCATGCGTGCCAGGGGCAAAGGACGCTATCGCCCTCAATCTCGCCGTCGCCGAGCGGCCCATCCTGATGCGGACATTCGTTGTCAATGCAAAAGTATTCGCCATCCAGATTAAACAGAGCGTAGTCCCGTCCCCGCGCCCGCACCGTTTTGCCCTGCCCCGGCATTAAGTCCGCCGTCTTTGCCGCTTCCACAAACGCCATTGTCCCGCCTCCCGCTCGATTTTGATTTCGCCCGTTGTTTCGACGTTGCCCTGCGTTCTCCCTTCCCGCCGTTTTTCATGAAGGAACAAATCTATTCTTCACGCCGTAATAGGGGGTAGGGGTACACCCTAAATACGAAAGGTACAGGACATGGCAGTTCAAAACGAGCAGAAAGCAGACGTATTACGCCGTCTGAACAAAATCGAGGGGCAGGTCAAGGGAATCAAGCGGCTGGTTGAGGAGGACACCTACTGCGTGGACGTGATGAACCAGATTTCTTCCGTCCACGAGACGCTGCGCAGCGTGGGCAAAATCCTGATGCGCGACCATTTGCAGCATTGCGTGACCGACGCCCTCCGCGATGGCGACGAAAGCAAAGCGGAAAAGACCTATCAGGAGATGATGGACTTGATTTACAAATTTGCGAAATAAGAGAGGAATAATTCCTCTCTGAATTTTTCGTCCGCAGGACGGTCGGCGGAACGCCTTACAGACGGGCCGTTCACGGCCCGATCTGCGCGGCGGCATGGGCGGGCCGCTCGTTTCCCGGAACCGATGGCGTAAAGGTGAGTTGTAAAATGACGAATGAAATATTAGAGGCGCGATGCGACCTCGCAATTCAGGGAATGCACTGCGCCGCCTGCGTGGGTCGGGTGGAAAACGCCCTGCGGCGAGTTCCCGGCGTTTCAGAAGCGAACGTTAATCTGCTGGCGGAACGCGCCGCCGTCCGGTTCGACCCCGAACAAACGCGGACAGACGATCTGATTGCGGCGCTGGACATTGCGGGCTACGACGCGCAGATCACGAACTTTGACCGATTCTCTATCGAAGCCGAAGCGGCGGCGGCGGCGCGGCAGTCCGAAAAACAAAGGGAAACGCGGGACTTGACGCGGCGTTTTGCGGTTTCTGCTGCGCTGTCCGTCCCGGCATTGATTCTGGGCATGGGGCCGCACCTCGGTCTTCTCCCGATGCAATGGACGATGAACAGCGGCTGGAACCGGGCGCAATTAGCGCTTGTGACGCCCGTGCTGTTCTGGGCGGGCGGCGGATTCTTTCGCGGGGCGTGGGCCGCGCTGAAACAGCGGACGAGCGACATGAACACGCTGATCGCCGTCGGTACTCTTTCCGCCTATCTATATTCGCTCGCCGTCACGGTCGCGCCGGAGCGGTTTGCCGCGCCGAACGGGAAAATGGGCGGCGTGTATTACGAGACCGCCGCCGTGATCGTTACGCTCGTGCTGCTGGGGCGGCTGCTGGAGGCGCGGGCCAAGCGGAGCGCGGGCGCGGCGATTGAGAAACTGATCGGTCTGCAACCGAAGACCGCCCGCATGATTCGCGGCGGCAAAGCGAACAGCGCGGGGACGACAGGCGCGGGGGAGAGTGAAGGCGAGGAGCAAGATGTTCCCCTCGCCGAAGTGCGCGTCGGGGACCGATTGCGCGTCCGACCGGGCGAAAAAATCCCGACCGACGGCGTAATCGTCTCCGGCGAGTCGTGGGTGGACGAAAGTATGCTCACGGGTGAAAGCATTCCGGTCGCGAAGCGGGCGGGGGATTCGGTGACCGGGGCGACCGTAAATCAGCGCGGGGCGTTGGTGATGGAGGCGCGGCGCGTGGGCGGAGAGACCACGCTGGCGCAGATTGTGCGGCTGGTGGAGCGGGCGCAGGGCAGTCAGGCCCCGATTCAGCGGCTGGCGGACACCGTTACGGGCTATTTCGTCCCGGTCGTGCTGATGCTTGCCGTCGCAGCCTTTGCAGGCTGGTACGCGCTGGGGCCGGAGCCGCGATTCGTTCCGGCGCTGACCGCGTTTGTCTCTGTGCTGATTATCGCCTGCCCGTGCGCCCTCGGTCTCGCCACTCCCACCGCGATCATGGTGGGGACGGGACGCGGGGCCGCTCTCGGCGTTTTGATAAAAGACGCGGCGGCGCTCGAAACGCTGGGCCGCGTTCAGATCGTGGCGCTGGACAAGACCGGCACAATCACCGAAGGCAAAACGACGCTGACCGATATTTTGACCGCGCCGAACGTCACGGAAGCGCAACTATTAGCGCTGGCTGAGGCGGTCGAGCGTGGTAGCGAGCATCCGCTTGCGGCGGCGGTTATTGCCGGAGCGCGGGCGCATGGGATAGAATTTTGCGAAGCGACCGAATTTCGCGCCGTTTCCGGGCGGGGCGTCACGGCGAAAGTAAACGGCAAAACAATCGCTGTCGGCAACGCCGCGCTGATGGCGGACGCGCAGATCGCCCTGTGGATCTCGCTCGCGGACGGCGCGGCGCAATGGGCGGGGCAAGGCAAAACGCCCATCTTTCTCGCGGCGGACGGCGTACCCCTCGGAGTTTTCGCCGTTGCGGACGCCGTTCGCCCCACGACCGCCGCCGCGATTGCGCGAATGAAGGCGCTGGGAATAGAAACGGTCATGCTGACGGGCGACAACCCGAAAACGGCGGAGGCAGTGGCGCGGCAAATCGGGATTGACCGCGTTCTGGCGGATATTTTACCAGAGCATAAAGCGCAGGAGATTGCGCGGCTGCAATCCGGCGGCAAAATCGCGGCAATGGTCGGGGACGGCATCAACGACGCCCCCGCGCTGGCGCAGGCCCGCGTTGGAATCGCGGTCGGAACGGGGACGGACATCGCCATCGAGGCCGCCGACATCGTGCTGATGCGCGGCGACTTAAGCGGCGTGGCGGACGCAATCGAACTTTCGCGGGCCACGCTGCGCAACATCCGGCAAAATCTGGCGTTCGCGTTCGGCTATAATCTGCTCGGAATCCCGATAGCGGCGGGCGTGCTTTACCCTGTCACCGGCTGGCTGCTTTCGCCCGCGCTGGCCTCGGCAGCAATGGCCCTGAGCAGCGTCTCGGTCGTGACCAATGCCCTGCGCCTGCGCAGTTTTTCTCCGTCCCGCAAAACCTAACGCCTGCCTGCATCTCAATCGGCGCTAATCGCAAGCGGCGGAACATTCCGCCGCTTGCTCTTGTCAGACGAGCAACAAATTTTGGAAAGCATACAGGCAGGCAGGAAAACCTTTTGCCCGCGTCGAATGAGAATCCTGACCTTACGTTGTCTTCACCAGGAAAGGAACCAACTGTCTCGCGTGAGTCAGGGAAATAAATTTCCTTGACGCATGGGTTGCATAAGGTGAATTATCACTCAAGGCCATGATAAAAGGCCATCAAGCAAACTTCTCGTCAGACACTTTGAATACAGAAACAGACCGAATCGATTGCAGAAAGATAAAAAACAATGGATGTCCCAAACGCAAAACGCTGCCCGCACTATCAAATGGTCAGCGAACCACTGGAAATGGAAGGGCCGACCTCCTATCTCGCAATGCGGCGCTGTTTGCTCACAGAGCGCATGGTCGGCCTGTTGCGGCAGTCGCCGGAAGGCGTAAAATTGGCGGACAAACTGGTCGTCAGCGCCCTGAACAAACCCTCATTTGCTTTTGTCGGCCCCGATTTGGAGGCGGTCACGCAGCAGTCCTGCACCGTGCAGCGCTGCGAGGAGCGCTGCACTCCCTCCTACAGTCAAAACCTTGACCTGTTTCAGATCGTTGACCCGCATAAAGACGACGTAACGTGCGAAGAAAACGAAATCGAAACGCAGAGTGAAATTGTGGCCCGCCTTGCGCGGCAAAAAGCGGTCGAGATGACCCCCATGATGGCGCATCTCTAAGCGCGTCCCAATCCAAATATACCGTCTGACAGCGCTCCGAGTGTGGAATTGGCGGTGTTTTTGATTTTCTACGCCAGAGGCGCTGACGAAATCGGCGACCTTGCGTAAAATTTGAGGAAGGACTTTGCGGCGCGAACGTCTGATTATCCCCTGTCTTGCGCCTTACAATCAACAATACGCCGAAGCCCCGCGAAGGGCAGACTGAAAGACCGCCTCGGACGGGTGCGTCAGGCCGAAGAAAGCGTGGTCCGAGTGAACTCCGAACGGTGTCCCCGATTAAAAATTGAAAGCGAAATCGTTCTCGTGTCCGGGGCGGGCGTGGAACTGCGCGTTCCCATTCGCCGCTGTTTGCTGGGCGAGCAGATGGCCCGCCTGCTGATGCAGACCGAGGCGGGACGCGCCGTCTGCTCCCGTCTGCTGATTAACAGCCCGGAATCGCGGGAAGCGCCCGAACTGCGTGAAAGCGAAGACGAAGCGAATCCGATTCGCATGGCCTACGGCCCCGATCTTGAGCCTATTCATCCGCTGGAATGTCTGCTGGATCGCTGCATCGAAAGCTGCTCGCCTTCCTATAAAGCAATGCTGCAAGAGTTTGGCCTGCATGAAGCGGTTGACGCGCAGGAGGGCAAGGGCTGCTACGAGATCATCACGCAGACCGGGCCGTGAACGGTCCGGCTGGGAGGCGTTTCGCCAACCGTCTTGCGGACGGAACGATTTTCAGCGTTTTCGTTTCGTAAATTTTCGCAGAAGGGGACGCAGGAAATTGACCTCCTCCATGCGGAGAAAGACCGCAAGCAGGCCGAAAATTGTGAGGCTGACCGCAAGGCTTCCGGTCAGAACCAGCGCAGAGGAGAGCAGGGGCGAATGATTGGCGCGGGTAGGGAACAACGCTTGCAGGACGTTGCGGGCAAGAACGGCCCCGCCCGCCATAGCAAATGAAGCAGCGGTGATTTTTGCCATTGAGCGCAGCATCCGCCCGCCTTCCAGTCCCTTCAATCGGAACCGCAGCAGGTAGACCGTGACCGCCATATTCAGGATTGCCGCCAGCGTCGTGGCGAGCGCCAGCCCCCGATACCCCATATACTTCATCAAAATTGCATTGAGCGGAATAAACACGAATAGCGTAATAATCGTGCCGACAATAATGGGCGTTCGGGTGTCCTTCACCGCGTAAAAAATGCGGGCTGAGACGCTGTGCAATGACCACGCGAAAATCCCGATGCTGTAATAGATCAGCGCCTGCGCCACAATCTCCGCGTCCACCGATTTGAATTTTCCACTTTGCAGCAGCAACTGCACGACGGGCAGGGCCAGCACAATCATCAGGAGCGAGGCGGGGAAAGTGAGAAAATAGGTGAAACGCAACGCGCCGTTGGCCTCACGGCGGGCGGCGGCGCGGTCATTCAGGGAGGAGAGCAGGGCGATTTTCGGAAAGACCGCAATCCCGATGGCCTGCGCGAAAACGCCGAGCGGAACCTGCATCAGGCGGTTCGCGTTCATCAGCGCGGAAAGTTCACCCGTCAGCAAAAACGACGCGAAATACTTGTTGACCAAAATGCTGACCTGCGGCAGCGAAAAGCCCAGCAGGATCGGAATCATGTTTCGCCAGACCTCTTTCGCGCCTGTGTGTCCCCAGTATTTTTGCAAGGCGAACGGATCGTAATGCCCGCCCTCCTTCCGCACCAGAATCCATTGCAGGACGACATTGCCGAGGAACGCCCCGATCAACGCGCCCCAGCACAGCCCCGCAATCCCGAACGTCCGGTACAAAAACAGCCCGCCGAAAATAATCCCGACGTTATAAATCACCGAGCCGAGCGCGGGACCGATGAAATTATTTTTCACCTGCAAGACCCCGCCCATTAGCCCGCCGAGGAAGAAAAATACCTGCGCGGGCAGCAAAATCCGCGCCAGCGGCACGGTCTGCGCGATGGCCTCGCGGGAATAGCCGTCATTGGTGACTTTGACGAGGAACGGCGTGATAATCTCCGCCAGACAGACAAGCCCGCCGACCGCCAGAATCGTCATAGAAGCGACCATGCTGAATAAGCGCCACGCTTCGCGCCGTTTATTTTGCGTCATATAGTCGGTAAAAACGGGGATAAAAGCGGACGACAACGCGCCGCCCGCAATCAAATACTGAATGAGGTCGGGGATGGTAAAGGCGGCGTTATACACGTCCGTTTGCAGCGACTGCCCGAACTGATGCGCCACCACCCGGTCGCGCACCAGGCCCAGCACCCGACTGAGCAGGATGCTGACCATGAGGATGCCGGCAGCGCCGCCGACGCGCCGGGACGCGCCGCCTTTTTCAGCGGGCGCTAAACTTTCACTTGTCATGCCGACATTATACCGACTCGCGGGCCGATTTTGCGAATCGCCCCGCGAATCGGCGCGAGGGGCCAATACAGGTCAGGCCGCTTCCGCCCGCTGTTCTTCTGTGGACGCATCTTCCGCGCAGGCCGTTCCGTAAGGCGCGAACCGAATTTCGATCCGCTTATCGAACGCGGCGGCAATGCGTTGAAGCATAGAAACGGTATGGCCTTCGTAGTCCGCATCTTCCAGCCGCGCAATGACCGGCTGCTGTGTCCCAATCTTCTCCGCGAGTTGTTTTTGCGTCCATCCGGCAGCGGTGCGGGCCTCATAGATCGTTCTTGCCGCCAGAGACTTGACTCGCTCCTCATCCATTCTTTGCTGAAACTGCGGCGATTTGCCAGAACGGTTCCGCGCAATTTCGACGGCGTTTGTTGTCTTGCTCATCCTCATTCCTCGTTTCGCTCATCTGGCAAAGATACGGGTTGTCACGAGAGGTAAAAATACGGCAGGGGCTTCCCTGCCGTATTCGTAAATCTTTAAGTCGGGCCTTTTACAGACTCGACGTGAAGAACTTTTGTCAAGTATTACTTTGCTGCGGTGTGAACGAGGAAGCAGACGGCCCAGCGCTCGAAGAATTTGTTTCGGCGCTGCGCGGCGCGAATCTGTTCCGCCGTCGCGTTGGAGACGATCAGTTCGGTGCGGGACGTTCCGCTGAGGCCGATGGCGTGTACCGTCAGCGGATGAGCGCCCGCCCGCGCTGCGGTTCCGGCGGTCTCGCAATAGCCCACGATTCCGCGCTCCTCCAGAAAATCCAGATCAAGGACTTGCCCTTCGGCGGGATAGACCGCCTTGCCCTGCTCGTCCACAATGCGGGCGTTCATTCCGCGCTGGGCGTTGAAATCATCCGCGTCCACAATCAGGCCGGTATAATCTTCATTCACCGGGGCGATTTCGCGGGGCGGGGCGGGGCGGACTACGGCGACGGAAACCGCCGGGGTGGGAGCGCCGATGAGCGGCAGATGCGCCAGCAGCGAGCAAACGAATGTCCAGTTGGCGACGCTGCGCGGGTGGAACGGTTCGTCCGTCCTGATCCAGCCGCCTTCGAGGGCGGCGGCGAGATAGGGCAGCCCCCACGTTGGGGCCGAATCGCCGTCAACCGGGCGGAGGCGGGAAAGGTCGGCGCGATAATCGGCGAGGGCGGCGGGCGACTTTGCCAGTTTCATCAGGGCGGCAAGGACGCGCACCCGCGTCACCGGCAGGCGGGGCTGACTGGAAGCCAGCGTATAGCCACTGGCGGTGGACAGTCGCCGCGCGATACGCCCCACCACCTGCGCCAGATCACGTTCCGAGACCTCTCCGTCCGGCAGTGCGGACATGGGAACTAGCCCCTCGTCCTGAAAGTGGGTCAGCAGGTTGCCGAGAGGCGCTTCGGGCGCGGGCGAAACGTTCTGCGCCTGCGCCATCGGCGGCGCGGGGACTTCCGGCGCGGCGGGCGCGGCGGCTATTACGGGGCTGACGGGCGCAGCCAGAGGCGAGGCCGTTTCCGCCGCTGCCGCTTCGCCGGTGAAATGCAGGGCGAACTCCTGCGCCAGCCTGCCGACCAGACCGGCAAAATCCTTGCGGCTGCCGGAGACCGAGGCGGCCCCGCCCGGTTCCAGACGCCCGGTCTTGACGTTGAGCAGGCGGGCGTTGATCGTCAGGTCATCACTCTGAAGCATAAAACTGCCCACAATGAGATGATCGGCGCTGACAAGCCCGCCAAGTTTTTTGATCTGCTGCGGCTCTGCGAAGCCGTTGGCCTGCAATTTCAACTCCGCCAGCGCCTGCCGCAATGCGGCCCGCTCGACCAGATTAAACTTGCCCGTTTGCTGGAGATTGGTGAGCAGGGTGTCGGCGAGAAAATGCGCGAGTTCTTTATCGCTGCCGTCAAAATCGGCGATGGCGATAGTGATGCTGGATTTGGTCTGCGGCGCGGCGTCTGCGGCGCTTGCGGCATCCGTCAGACGCGGTGCGGCAAAAATTGAAGCGGTCGGCAGGCAAAGGAGCAGTCCCAGCGAGAAAATACGGGAACGAGACGAACGAAACATAGCAATCCCTCCGAAATCGTGACCTAAAAGAGAACAGACAGTCAGGTTACTCCACAGAAGGGACTACGGCAATCGGGCGTTTTTGTGACGCGCGGTGTCTCGTATGGGCGGACGGTTGTGGAGACCCGTTGGACGCATAAGGACGCGCAAATATCTGCGCAATCTAGCAATTCTACGAGCGACGGGGGGAATCCTTCCGGCCCGAAGCGCTCTCCGAAATTTTTGTAACTTTTTTCAGGCCCTCACCCCAATCCTCTTCCACCTCTGAAAAAGGGGGCAGCGAGCGATCTATTTCTCCCTCTCCCAAAAAAACCTGAGAGAGGGGGCAAGGGGTGAGGGCCAAATCCAGGAGCGATAAAAAATTTTCGGTCTGCAAAAGAAAATAAAAGAGGGGCAGAATCACCGGTAATGACGGACAGAAGGGCGCGGCGGGTTCGCCCGCCGTCGCGCCCGGACAAAAAACGCCCGAACGCGGAACATTCGGGCCAATGGCAGCCGCGTTCTACGAAGCGTCGGGGGCGCGGGGCAGGCAGCAGATCGCCGATGCGGACGGCCTCCTCCCGATTGAGCGGACTAACACTGTCCGCCTCATTTAAGACCGTGGGGGGCAGGCAGCAGGCGGATATTCAAATCAGACATGGATGGATCACTTTCTCGCCTTTTAGGAAATCTACACTGTTTTTGGTGCGGGATTCTGTCTCACCCTATGGTGACACATAGGGCCATATCAAAACAAACTCGTGAACTGCAAACTGTCCACGAACCAGACGGACCCGACAATGCCCAAATACTTGACCACCCGAATTCCTACCCCACATACCGGCAAAGCTCGTCCAGGAAATCCTCAATCGTTACGTCCTGCGCCTCCGTCCAGTCAATCAGCAGGTAGTCGCGCCCGCCGCCGCTTCCGGGCGTCACGGGCTGAAGCGCCTCCACGTAATCGCGCAGGACTTCCGCGCCGTCCGGCAGCAGGAGATAAAACGCGGCCTTGCTCCGCACTTTCGGCGGCTCGCCCGAAAGACCCGACAGCGGATCGAACAGGACGCGCCCGTTATCGCGGCGCGGCGCGTCCAGCACGGTCAGCAGCACGGCGTCTGCCTTTGTCTGCGCGGCGAAACGCTTCACGGCCTCCCTGTTCGGCAGCGGAAACGTCGTCCTCCGCATCATACCTCCGTTCTGGAACAAACTTTGCGGCGTCAGACCCAGCGTTTTCAGAGCGTCGTCGGCCTCGGCGGACGGCGTGATTTTCAGGGCGGTTCGCGCCGTTAAGCGCAGGGGCAGATGCTCGCGGGCGGACGCTTCCAGTTTGCCCAGATACTCCCGGTAGCGCGTCTGCTGTTTGCGCTGCGCGTCGGTCAGTTTTGCGTCGGTCTTTGCGTCGGCGGGCGGAACGCCGAAAAACGGCGGCGCAACCAAAATTTTGCGCGCGTTTGCCAGCAGCCGCTTTTTTCGCTCTGTCCCCGTTTCCCTGCGCGGCGGGGCAGGGGCGATCTGCGCCAGCGCGGGGCGCAATGCGGTCAGCGTTAAAAAAAACAGCCCCATCACCATCCGCCCGTTCCGTTTTGTTATTTCCAATGTGCCACTCTCACTTGCGGGCTATCGTCCGCCGTCAATGCAGAAAAAGTTTTTCGCGGCGAAAATCCAGCGTCAAGATTTCGTCAGGGTCTGCCTGTCCTTTCGCCGTTTGTTTCCCTCTATTATAACACACCTACCGCGCGCCGCGCTGCGTATCAATGCGTATGAATCGGCGGCGCGTCCCATGCGGGGCGATTTTGTGATATACTTCGGACAGGCTCGAAAAAAAGGAAAAAACGAAAAGAGGACGGAAGCGGCAATGGGAGCGGAAACGGCCCTGCAAGGCGGGGCGCAAAAGAAAAGGGGAAGCGCAATGACATTTTACGGATGGGCCATGCTGTCGGCGCTGTTTGCGGGAATGACGGCGGTTCTGGCAAAAAAAGGGACGGACACCGTGCCGCCGAATCTGGCGGTGGCAGTGCGCGTCTGCGTGGTGCTGCTGTTTTCGGTGGGGATTGCCTTCGCGACCCGGCAGACCGCCATCGGCGCGATTGACCGCCGCGCCTGGGCGTTCCTCACGTTGTCGGGGGTGGCGACGGGGGCGTCGTGGCTGTGCTATTTTCGCGCCCTCTCGCTCGGCCCGGTCTCCAAAGTCGCCCCGATTGACAAACTCAGTTTCGTAATCGCAATGGCCCTCGGCGTCATCTTCCTGAAAGAGCGTCCCGCGTCGAACCTGATTTACGGCGCGTTCCTCATCCTCGCGGGCGTCCTGCTGACATTGAAAAAGTGAGGACTTTTATCCACAAAATGACACGAAGGGACACGAAGAAACAGACAGGATAATTCAATATTGGATATTGAATTGAAATCCTTTTTTTTACCGCGTTTTTATCCTGTCTATTCTTTTTCGTGTCCCTTCGTGTCATTTTGTGGATGAAAATAGTTTCTATGCTTTTGCGGCGCGGAGGCGCTGCCAGTCCAGTCCTTCGCGTTCGAGGAGTTGGCCTAACGCGCAGACGGGCAGGCCGACGACGTTGAAAAAGTCGCCTTCAATCCGTTCGATGAAGGGCGCGGCGTGGCCCTGCGCCCCGTAAGCGCCCGCTTTGTCCATTGGTTCGCCCGTCGCCACGTAATCGGCGATCATGGCGTCAGTCAGGGGGCGGAACGTCACAAGGGTTGAGACCGCGACGGTGACGGGCGGCGCCATTTCGCCCGAAGCGGCGACTTTGATTAGCGCGACGCCGGTGCAGACCCGGTGCGAACGTCCGGCGAGGCCGCGCAGCATCCGCTCCGCATCCGCCGCGTTCTGCGGCTTGCCGAGCGGGGAACCGATGGCGTCGAGCGCGACCTCTGTATCCGCCCCGATGACCCAGGCGCCCGGAGTCCGCGCCGCCACTTCCCGCGCTTTTTCGGTAGCCAGGTTCAGGGTGAAATCGGTCAGGGCGACGGGGTGAGCGGGAGCGGTCGGCTCGTCGTAGCGGCTGGGAATGACCTCGTAGGGCAGGCCGAACAGGGCGAACAGTTCCCGGCGGCGCGGCGAAGCGGAGGCCAGCGCAAGGCGCGGCAGGCCGGGATTTTTTACGGGAGGGTTGAAAAGGCTATCGTTGGACATGATAAAGGGCTCGCCGGATTAGGTACTGCTTCATACGCCTTGAGAGGGAACAGTCGGACTGCCTGCCGCGCCTCGCCATCCCGCCGCATTTCGCATACGTATCAGCGAGAAATGCAGGCTTGTCTGGATGATGCGTTCCCCCAGCGGCGCAAGCGAGGGACAAAGGCGCAATTCTATGTCGGATGCAGTAAGCCGCTCCATTAAATTGCCGACATGTTCTACCCGCTTCGGTCTTGCTGTCTCGCGGCTCAAATGCACTCCGTGATCATGCGTCGGAAAAAAGGAAGCGTCGTCGAATGTGTACCGATAGAGCGCTGTCTTCACAAGGCGCTCATACCATGCCGCTTCAATCGCAATGACCATGCGACCGGACACGGAAGAGAAAAACCTCTCTCTGTCCTCCGGGGTTGTGGTCGGCAGAGGCCAGAAGCAGACACGGGGACAATCTCGCGGCATATAATAGAGCGGCGCGTGCCATGCGTCAATCGCCCAGATAAAAGGTTCCGTATCGGGATGGGCCAATGGCGCGCGGGGAACAAATTCCGCAATGCCGGGGTCTTCGCTAAAGTGATATACCGGCATCCGTTTTTCCTTTGGCGAAGAATTTTGCTGAATCGGATGAGAGTGTATTGGCTGGTTCGGGATACGGGAGGCGTTGAAAACGCCTCAAATCGGGGCGAATTTGGCACAGGGAAGGAGCCGACCAGAATCGAACTGGTGATGACGGATTTGCAGTCCGCTCCCTTAGCCACTTGGGTACGGCTCCATGCAGACAAACGGTTACACATTAGCGCGGCAAAACATCCAGCGCGAACAGCAAAGCGGGAGACGAGATTCGAACTCGCAACATCTTGCTTGGGAAGCAAGCGCTCTGCCATTGAACTACTCCCGCGCAGCGTCTCCTTCATTATAAGCCCCGCGCCCCGATTTGTCAAGTAAATTCTGCAAAAAAATAGGTGGTATGGTATAATAAAGTCTACGTGTAGGTATTCAGGTAGTTGGGTATTCAGGTATTGGCTGCTTCACTGACAGTTTGTAAAATCTATCCGTGAACGCGACGAATACCCGAATACCTGAACACCTGAACGCCTGAACACTTGAACCTGGGAGGCGCGACATGGGCGAATTTCAACTGATTTCGGGCTATCAGCCGTCGGGCGATCAGCCGCAGGCCATCGCAAAACTGGCGGCGGGACTTGACGAGGGCAAACGCTTTCAGACTCTGCTTGGAGCAACAGGCACAGGCAAAACGTACACAATCGCTCAGGTAATTCAGAAGGTTCAGCGCCCCACGCTCGTGCTGGCGCACAATAAGACGCTGGCGGCGCAGTTATGCTCGGAGTTCCGGGAGTTCTTTCCGAATAACGCGGTGGAGTATTTTGTCTCGTACTACGATTACTATCAGCCCGAAGCGTACATCCCGCAGACCGACACGTTTATCGAAAAAGACAGCCAGATCAACGACGAGATCAACCGCCTCCGCCACGCCTCCACACAGAGCATTTTAGAGCGGCGCGACACGATTATCGTGGCGTCTGTTTCGTGCATCTACGGCCTCGGTTCGCCGGAAGAATACCAAAAGATCGTGCTGCATTTAGCGCGGGGCGCGTCGCTTGACCGTGAGGAGGCTTTGCGGCGGCTGATTGATATGCAGTTTATGCGCAACAACATGGAACTGACTCGCGGCACGTTCCGGGTGCGGGGCGATACCCTCGAAATTCAGCCCGCCGACGAGGAGATCATCATCCGCGTGGAGTTCTTCGGCGACGAGATCGAAAAAATTACGCTGGCTGACCCGCTCACGGGCGAGGTCGTCGGCGTGCGGGATAGCATCACGGTCTTTCCCGCGTCCCACTTTGTCGCTTCGGAGGAGCGCATGGCGGCGGCGGTGATTGAGATTGAAAGCGAGATGAAAGAGCGCGTGGCGCACTTCATCGGGCGCAACCAACTGATTGAGGCGCAGCGCATCGAACAGCGCACCCGCTTCGATTTGGAGATGATTAAGGAACTCGGCTTCTGTTCGGGCATCGAAAACTACAGCCGGATTCTGGACGGTCGCGCCCCCGGCACGGCCCCACACACATTATTGGACTATTTCCCGAAGGACTTTCTCATGGTCATTGACGAAAGTCATCAGACCCTGCCGCAATTAAGGGCTATGTACAACGGCGATAAAGCGCGGAAGGACACCCTGATCGAATATGGCTTCCGCCTGCCCAGCGCCGCCGACAACCGCCCGCTGAAGTTCGTCGAGTTTCAAGAGCGCATCGGGCAGACCATTCTCGTCTCCGCCACTCCCGGCCCCTACGAGAAAGAGAACGCCTATCCGCCGGTTGAGCAGATTATCCGCCCGACCGGGCTGATTGACCCCGAAGTGGACATCCGCCCGACAAAGGGACAGATTGACGACCTGATCGAAGAAATCCGGGCGACGACGCTTAAGGGGGAGCGCGTTCTTGTCACCACGCTGACGAAAAAGATGGCGGAAGACCTGACCGAATATCTGGAAGACCTGAAAATCAAGGTCAACTATCTGCACAGCGACGTGAAAACGATGGAGCGTACAGAGATTCTGCGAAACCTTCGGCTTGGCGTCCACGACGTGATTGTGGGGATTAACCTCCTCCGCGAAGGGCTTGACCTGCCCGAAGTCTCGCTCGTCGCGATTCTCGACGCGGACAAGGAAGGCTTCTTGCGCTCTGAGACCTCGCTGACGCAGACGATTGGACGCGCCGCCCGCAACGTGGACGGGCGCGTCATTCTCTACGCCGACAACATCACCGGCAGCATGGAACGCGCCATGACGGAAACGAACCGCCGCCGCGAAAAGCAACTCGCCTATAATAAGGAACACGGCGTCACGCCGACGACCATCAAAAAGGCCGTCCGCGAACTGCTGATGTCGGAAAAAGTGGCGGAGGACGCCGCGACCTATTCCGCCAACAACGCTGTCGCTCGCCTGAAGGCCGACCCTGCCACGATGAGCGCCGGGCAGATCGAAGAAGTCCTGCGCGGTCTGGAAAAGGAGATGAAGGAAGCGGCCCGCGCCCTCAACTTCGAATACGCCGCCGAACTGCGCGACGAAGTGAGCGAACTCCGCAAACTCGCGCCCCTCTCCAACGTCGGCAAAGAGACCGGAACAACTCCTCTCGCAAAGGACAACGTGCAGTACAAGCCCAAATCCACGCGGACCAAAAAGTAAAGAACGCATCCATTTAAGCAATGCGCATAAAATGCCTCGTCTGAAATGAGAAGCCTGACAACGCAGACCTGGTTGTCTGTTTGCGCGACAACTTCCTGAATTATCGTTCGCCTGTTCCGCGCAACAGAAAATGGTAGGAAAGCGATTTTGCTCCCGTCGCAAACGCGCTGGAAACCGTTTTCAAGCAACGGAGGGGTAGGGAACGGTTTAAGGCGCCACCTCGAACGGCGAGCCGTCCGCTTTGATGTAAGCGTAAAAATGGCGGTCAAGCGTAAAGATTTGATTCGCGCCAAGCGTTTCTGCCGCCGCCACAAGCGAAGCGTCTGCCAGATCACACGGAATATCACGGTATGTGACCATCAGATCACGAACGCGCTGTAATTCAATCGCGTCGGGAAGATGAACCCGCATAATGCCCTTATCGTAAAGTTCCCACAAATCCTTAACGTAAGGCCAGCCGCCCGCTTTGCGTAAAAGATAAGCGGCTTCCGTCAGGCAAGGCCACGTCATCACCATAGGACGGCGAAGCGTTTTCCAAAAGGTCATACAGGCGGCATGAGCCATCTCTTTGTCATCTACGATAGCAACCAGCGGCCCGGTATCCGTTATCACGCCTGTTTCTCCTCCGGGACATCACAGGCTTCTTCCAGCATCGCATAATTTGTCGCGGGGCCGTCCGGGTGACTGGCCCACATCGCTTCCAAAAACTCATGGTGAAGTTCCCACAGCGTCGGCCCTTCCGTACCCTCTTCGGTTTCCGCAACCGGCTCGGACGGCAGGGCCGCCAGCAGAGGCGCGTCCTCAATCAACCGCCGCGCAAGGTCATTCGGCGAAACTCCCTGCCGCTGCGCGTTCCAGTTAATCTTCGCCTCCACCTCCGGCGACAGGTCAATCGTAAGAGACATAATTTTTCCTCCTGCCCTATTATACGCCACTTTCCCCGCCAGCAACAAGGGCCGCGCTTCAAAGAGAAAGCGCGGCCCCAATCCCGGCAGGAAAAAAAACTACTTCCGCCGCCGCAGGCCCATTCCCATCACAGCCACCCCGACCCAGAACAAGGCCAGCGCGGACGGTTCCGGGACGGCGTTCGGACGCAGAATATAGGCGTGTGTCTGACCGCTGATAGTCCCATAGCCAGTAATCCAGCCGTTGTCGTTTATACTTGTCGCGTAGTTGATCACCCAGTTGGAAGTCGTTGGTAGGAGGGTATTGAGATCAATCATGCGGTTGCTGGAGTAGAGAAAAGCATGATCTGCGGAAACTAACGTTTGTGAGTATCCAACGACATCGCCGTTCGTATTGATATCCGCTGCGAAACTGTTATGCCCGCCTAATGCGCCGAGGTCTGTAACGGTAGTTCCTGTCCATCGCGTAGCATGGTAGCGGGAACTGGCTGTAAGAGAAGCGTAACCAGCGACCTGTCCGCTGGCGTTGATAGCGTAGCCATAGCTACTTGAACCGCCTAATGTGCCAAGGTCGGTCATTACGCCGTCAGAGTAACGGAAAGCGTGCTGGTTTCCTAAAGCGTCAAAAGGCGTCGGAGTCGTGAACGATATGCCAGCAACCTGCCCCTTTGCATTAATGCCCTCGCCGTAGCTCGAAGCGCCTCCTAACGTGCCGAGGTCAGTCGCTGCTGCCCCCGTCCATACGACCGCGTGCGCAGCCAGATCGCCCTTCAAAGCAGACTGCCCTGCGACCTGTCCGCTGGCATTTATGCTATTTCCGTAACTGGTAGAGCCTCCTAATGTGCCAAGATCGGTAGCAACGCCGGGATCATTAGATGAGGTTCTATTCCAACGGACAGCGTGATAATTTGTCGCGCCTGCGGGGTAAGAGGCACCTGTAATCTGCCCACCATCATTTATGGCGCTGGCGTAGCCCCGTGTGCCGCCTAATGTCGCAAGAGCGGTAGGGGTCGTTCCCGTCCAGACAACAGGATGGGAAGAAATATTACCAAACGTGTCTGATTCGCCCGCAACCTGTCCACTGGCGTTGATACTGTATCCGTATCCAAGCAAACTACCCCCTGCACCGAGGTCAACGATAGAGTAGCCAGATTGCGCCAGCGAAACGGCGGGGACAGCGAGCGAAAGCGTGGCAAGCGTAACGCCGCAAGCCAAACGAAGCGAAGTCCAATGCAGCATGACAGAGATTCCTTTCAGGAGAACACAAGCGTCACAGAATAACGCGAAGCGACCGACAGCACGATTTTACGCCTCACTTCTCTCTGTTGCAAGATTCATGCCAAAACTGCCAGCAAACGAATTTTTTTGCGAAAAATTGCAAAAAATTCTTGCCTTCCGCAAAATCCCTGTTCTGTCCCATCTATATGACACGCCACTTCACCCCGGAAACAAGACGCGCTCACGGAACCAACAAGACGAAGTGAGCAAAATTCGCTTTGGAACTAGGACCAATTTTCCTCCTGCCTTTTTGCTTGCGGTGGCGCTTGACGCGGCGACCATTATGACGTACAATGTATACAAAGTAAGTGATGCGCTAAGGAGGAAGGTATGTCGCAGGTTGTCAGTTTGAGGTTGCCGGACGAAACGGCGGCTCGGTTAAAATTGTCTGCGCGGCGCGAGGGCAGGACGGTCAACGAAACGGCAAGTCGTTCCATTGAGGAATGGCTGCGACAGGAAGATTTTGCCGACATCGAATTTCGGTCTTTCAACGGCAAGCGCCACGCCTGCCTGAAAAAGGCGCTCCCCGTCTGGCAGGTCATTATGATTGCGCGGGACCATGCGATGGACGCGGCGATGACAGCGGAGTATTTCTGCTGGCCTGTCGCCCGCGTTCTGCCTGCGTTTCATTATTATGAGGCCTACCCGGACGAGATTGACACGGCGATTGCCGACAATGAGGCTATGACGTTTGACGCGCTAAAACGGACGCTGCCGCAACTGGAAGCGATTAAAATCCCGCAATCTGTTCTGGACGGAGAGGAAGCGGGCTGATGCTATCGTTTCTGCTGGATCAGAATCTTTCGCCGCAGGTCGCGGCGCAAGTCCGAAGCAAACGCCCCGAAATACCGATTGTAAGCCTCTACGAATGGCGCGGCGGCGAATTCCTCGGCGCGTCGGACGAGCGTATTTTAGAAGCGGCCTGCGAGGGACTGACGCTGGTCACGTATGACCGGCAGACGATCCCACCGCTTTTGAAAGGGTGTGACATCACGGGAAGACAGCACAGCGGCGTAATTTTTGTGGACAATCGGACGATTGCTTCCAATGATTTCGGACGATTGGTCCGCAGTCTCATCGCGTTTTGGGACAGCGAGGGGGTAGCGGAGTGGACAGATCGCGTTGGATACCTGCCTGCGCCGTCCTGAACGTAGAAAGACTTCTGACATTCTATACAAACGAGGTAAGCGGGATAGGGCGCAAACAAAAGCGCCGGGAGCAGAACGGCGCGATTTGGCGTATAATAAGGAAAGAACAAAAATTATCCCTTCGCGAAAGGAAAAATCAAAATGCCGGAGAACGAAACAAAGCGCGTCAAACTGGAATATCCGCTCGATCATGTTAAGGAACCGATCCTCTATCACCTCGTGCGCGATTATCGCCTCGTGCCGAACATCCGCCGCGCCAACGTGGACGTGAAAACGGGCGGAACGCTTGTGCTGCAACTTCAGGGAACAGCGGCGGACTTAATGGCGGGAATGGAATTTCTGCGCGGCGTGGGAATCACCGTAAGCGAACTCGGCGCGGAAGCGGCATGGTAGGCGACCGCGACAACCTGCCGGAACCTGTGAAACGCGCCCCGGCCGCCCCGCGCAAAAAGCCCGCCCTGCCGATTGAGGGCGAACATTATTGCGATGTCAAGGCGATGCTGCCGGCTTCCGCCATTCAGCACGCGCCCTTGCCGCGCCTGTTTAAGGCGGTAGAGCAGGCCTTCCGTGAAAAGTGCCTGCTGCTCATGCGGGCGGAGGGTATTGACGGCCTTTTTCCCGGCGCGATGCCGCTGATACTCCACCTCGGCGAAGCGGACGGTCTGACCATTTCCGAACTGGCGCGGCGCTGCGGACTGGAAAACTCCACGATGACCCCGCTGCTGGATGAACTGGAAAAGCGCAAACTCGCCGCCCGCGTCCGCGACCCGGAAGACCGCCGCGCCGTCCGCCTGCACCTTACCGCGCAGGGGCGGGCGATGGAACCTCGCCTTCGCTCGGTGCTGAACCGCCTGCAAACCGCCGCTTTCGACGGCCTCGGCGAACCGGAAATCGAGGCCATGATGCAGGTCATGGAAAAAATCGTCCACAATTTAGAGGCCGTCCGCGAAAAATAATCTTTCAAAAATTCTCTTCACGGGAATTTCCCCCTCATTTACTGCGTAATACTAAAAAAGATGACCGCCGGTCATATTTTGCCGCAATTTGAAGTATAATAGGACCATCTTTATGCGGCGAACGCAAAAATCGTTTTGTACCGAAAAGTTTGCCTATCCAAACTAGTTTGATCTTTATCCATGAAGGACACGAAACAACACGAAGAAGAAAGAGACAGAATTTTTCAGGAGGGTAGACTGATGAGACGATATCCGATTTTAGATTAGCATCCTTTTTCTATCGTGTTTTTATCCTCTCTTATCAATTTTTTATCCTGTTCATCCTGTCTATTTCTTCATTCTGCGAAAATCTGCGTAATCTGCGGATGAAATTGTTTCGTGTTCCTTCGTGTCTTTTCGTGGATAAAAGGAGCATTGACCATGCAATGGCTGGCTGAAATCTGTGTGCGCCGTCCCGTGTTCGCGACGGTCATTATTCTCGCGCTGTCGGTGATCGGGTTTTTCGGCTACACGAAACTCGGAACCGACCGCTTCCCGAAAGTAGACTTTCCCATCGTCACTGTCGTCTTGCAGCAGGACGGGGCCTCGCCGGAGGAAATGGAGACGGAAGTCGTGGACAAAGTGGAGGAGGCGGTCAACACTGTCAGCGGCATTGACCAACTGCAATCGCGTTCCTATGAAGGATACGCGGTCGTTTCCGTTCAGTTTCAACTGGAGAAGAATATCGATATCGCTTCACAGGAAATAAGAGATAAAGTTAACGGGATCATTAATGATCTTCCGACCGATCTCAAGCCGCCGACTATTAAAAAGGTAGATACGGACGCTTCCGCAATTATCGAGTATGCGCTCTCTGCGCCGGGAAACATCCGTGACACGACGGAATACGCCGACAAGATTCTGCGGCGGCAGCTGGAAAGCATCAACGGCGTCGGGCAGGTCAATTTGATTGGCGGACGCAAACGGCAGGTCAACTTGCTGCTTGACCCGGACAAACTCCGCGCCTACGGCCTGTCGCCGATTGATTTACAGCGGACTTTGCAGGCGCAAAACCTGCAAGTTCCGGGCGGAATCGTGGATCAGGACACGCGGGAACTGACGCTGCGGACATATGGGCGCGTGCCGGCCTCGGAAGAGTTTGGCGGCATTGTGATTAAAAAGAACGGCGACACGCCGATTCGGATTTCCGATGTGGCGCGGGTCGAGGACAGCGTGGAGGACGCCACAACGGTCGCCACGCTGAACGGCAATCCGACGGTGCTGCTTTCGATTCAGAAGCAGTCGGGGACAAATACGGTCGCCACGATTGACGCCATTAAAGAGAAATTGGATCAGATTAAAAAAACGCTGCCGTCGGGGTATGATCTGCGCGTCACCCGCGATCAGTCGGACTTTATCAAGGCCTCGACGGACGCGGTGAAGGAGCATTTGATTCTGGGAAGCATCCTCGCGGCGATTGTCGTGTTTGTGTTCCTTGTCAATTTCCGCACCACGATTATCTCCGCGATTGCGATTCCGACCTCGATTGTCAGCACGTTTGGCCTGATGTGGTTCATGGGCTTTACGCTGAACGGTCTGACGCTGCTCGCGCTGACCCTTTCCGTCGGCATCGTGATTGACGACGCGATTGTGGTGCTGGAAAATATCTACCGGTTTATTGAAGAGAAGGGCATGAACCCGTTTGAGGCGGCGATTGAGGGGACGCGGGAGATCGGCCTTGCGGTGCTGGCGACGACGCTTTCGCTGATTGCGATCTTCCTGCCGGTGGCGTTTATGACCGGAATTGTCGGGCGCTTCCTCAATTCGTTCGGGCTAACGATGGCCTTTGCGATCTTCATCTCGCTGATTGTCTCCTTTACCCTGACGCCGATGCTGGCCTCACGCTGGCTGAAAAAGCCGAAAGCCAAAAATGCGGGTGTCGGGGATCGGGTGTCGGGTGTCGGGAACGCGGCAGACACGCCGGACAATATGCCGATTGGGGTAGAGCAGACGGGCGGGATTCATGCGGCGGACGGGCGCGGCGGCGAAAGCGGATCGAAAGAGTCGGCGTTTTTCAGGCCGATTGACCGGGTGTATACGTGGCTGCTGCGCGGGGCGATGAAGCGGCGCTGGATCGTCGTTCTGGCCTCGATACTAACGTTTTTGAGCATCGGCGTTATCGGGCCGAAAGTTCCGTTCAACTTTTTGCCGGAGGACGACGAGGCGCAATTTCAGGTCAATATGCGGGCGCCAGAAGGCACGAGTCTGGAAGCGACTAAAGCGCTGGGGTCTCGCGCCGTGCAGATGCTGCGGCAGATGAAGGGCGTGGACTACGCTGTCTTGACGATTGGCAACAATGACCAGAAGACGCGCAATCTGCTGGAAATCTATGTCAAGATGAAGCCGACCGACGCGCGGCCCGGATACTCGCAGCAGGACGCGATGCAGGAGGCCCGCGATACGATAGTGCCGCGCTTCGGCAATGTGCGCGGCAGTGTTACCCCCGTTTCGGCGATTGCGGGGGCGGGCGCTCCGTCCGGCGTCAGTTATACGATTCTGGGGCCGGACTTGAAGGTCTTGCAGGAGGCGTCGCAGAAAGCCGTCACGCAGATGGCGAGTGTGCCGAACCTGATTGACGCCGATTCCGATCTGGTGGTCGGTCAGCCGGAACTCGGCGTTCGGATTGACCGCAAAAAGACGGCGGACCTGGGCGTTTCGGTCTCGGACATTGCCAACGCGCTGCGGCTTGCGGTGGGCGGCGCGAAGGTCAGCGACTATAACGAGGGCGGCGAGCAGTACGAAGTCCATGTCCGTTCGGAACTTCCATTCCGGCAGGACGAGAACCGAATCGGGCAGCTGACCGTTCCTTCGACCGTTTCGCCGACCGGTTCTGTCACGCTTAATGATGTGGTGACGTTTACGCATGGCGTCGGTCCCTCGCAGATTGTGCGATTAAACCGGCAGCGGCAGGTCACGCTTTCGGCCAATGTGCGCAGCGGGGCGGGGGCGGCGCAGGTGCAGTCGGGCGTCGCGGACATTGTGAAGAAACTGAACCTGCCGCCGAACTATACGACGGGCGTCACGGGCAATTCGCGGGAGCAGGCAAAAGCGTTTATCGCATTTCTTGCCGCTTTCACGCTGGGCATAGTCTTCATGTACCTGATTCTGGCGGCGCAGTTCGAGTCGTGGGTGCATCCGCTGACGATCTTGATTGCCCTGCCGCTGACCCTGCCGTTCGCGCTGATCTCAATTTTGATCTTCCATATTTCGCTGAACATCTTTTCGATCTTAGGGATTCTGGTGCTGTTCGGCGTGGTGAAAAAGAACGGGATTTTGCAGGTAGACCACATGAACCAGCTGCGGGCGAGAGGCATGAGCCGTTACGACGCGATTATCGCCGCAAACCGCGACCGTCTGCGCCCGATTTTGATGACTTCGGTGGCGTTTGTGGTGGGTCTGATCCCGCTGGTGGTCTCCAACAAGACGGGGGCGGGGACGAACCGGAACATCGGCTACACGGTGATTGGCGGTCAGACGCTTTCGCTGCTGCTGACCTTGCTGGCGACGCCGGTGTTTTACTCGCTGTTCGACGATATTATCACTACGCCGCTGTGGGGCCGACTGCGCGACCGCATCGCGTCGCTGTCGCCGCGCAGATAGGCCGCGTCGGTTCGTATTCCCCTCTTGCTTTTTTGCAGGAGGGGAATTTTTTTGCGTAAAACGCTTCTCCCGACGGCTATATAGTGAGGGCGCTTTTTTGCGGGCGGATCGGGAGGCAAGAGGATGGCAAAACAGATAAAGGGGGAATTGCCCCCGGAAGATGGGCGGGAATGGGTTACGGCGGAACAGGCGGCGAAAATGACGGGGCTGACGCGCATTTACTGCGTTCGGCTGGCGCTGGAATCGCAGTACACGACGTTTCAGAGGGGGAAAACGTGTACGCGCTGGTTTGTCAAGTCGGAGATTGCGCGGTGGGCGGAACTGCGGCAACTGTACCGGGACTGGATTGCGCGGCATCCTTCGGGAGGCAAACCACGCTGGACGGAGGGGATTGAGAAGGAGTTGGCGGCGCGTCTGTTTATCCGGGCGGGCGCGGCGGCGGAGATACTGGGGGTGTCGCTGGTGACGGTGTACGGTCTGGTGCATCGCGGGGTATTGCCGTGTTATCAGCCGAGGCCGGGACAGAAGGGTTCGCCGCTGTGGTTTTCGCGGCGGGCGGTGGAGCAGGCGCGGGACGACCCGGCGCGACAAAAGGCGCAGGAGGCGTATCGGAAACGACGCGATTGGGTGGATAGAGCGGACGAGGTTAGGTATTCATCGGGGCGTCGTGTCCGGGCGAAAATCCCGGCGGCATGGCTGACGACGCGGGAAGCGGCGACGCGGCTTGGAGTGAGTCCGGCGCGGCTCAACATGATGCGGATCACGGGGCGGATTCGGGGCGAGCGGCTGATGCGGAAGATGAAAACGCTGCCGTACTGGTATTACCCGACATGGGAGGTGGATAATTTGCTGGAAGACGCGCAGTATATGGAGTGGCGGGAGCGCTGGCGGGCGCGGAACGGGCGGGCGGGTTAGCGATTGGAATCAGCGGCGGGGAAGCGATTTGATTGTGGTATAGCGAATCGCTTCCTGCAATCGCGGATTGGACGCAGAATTATGCCGCTTTTGCGTTGAATGTCTGCTATAATTTTGTATTCTTCGCAGGGCAGGTAAATTTTTGAGTACAAACGCATCCGACTCGATAGACGCTATCATTGGCAAATCCCGCACCGTGACACTGGAGCCGCAAGAGAAGATTTTTGCCGATTTACTGATAAATCAATCGCTGCAAAATTCTGTCGCTACAAATACGCCGCTCGGTCTCTCGCTGGCTGCTGCGTTCGATCTCTATGTGGCAATCGAATATTACAAGCGCGTTGCAAATCGCGGGTGGCTGTATTGTCCCGATGACCGACCACTTTTGATTTATCCCTTCACGAATGTTTGCCCGCGTTGCGTTCTACATGGCGATTTCCACCACCATCAATCCAATAAACCGGAGTCGGGCGCGATTGGCACAATTACGCAACGGTTGCTTTGCGTATTCTTAAAACAACTTTTTGAGAAGCAGGGCAATGGTCTGCAAGTGGGTTCCGCCCCCGAACCGATTGATGTGGTAATTTATGATGAAGATAAAAAGATCGCTTTGCTTGCGGAAGTGAAAGCCGCGCCGCTGACGACGCTGCCACTGGCAATATACTGCGAAAAAATGACAGAGACAACGAGCGAAGGAGTTTCTTTCGAATTGACGCATACGAGCGCGGACAATCCCGCTATCACAAGTTCGCTGCTTCATCTCGTTTTGCCAAACGCAGACGCGCAAAGCGGGACATATGAGTTTGTTCCGCTTGGAACGCCGGGATCAAACGATTTAAAACAGTGGTTTTACACGCAGTTGGAACGGCTGTTTGGCGAAGATGAAAAACTGTTTCACCGGTATTTTCAGTTTTGGATGCGGGCTTATCAGGCCTACAACAAAGCGGAACGAGAAAAAAATGCGGTATTGGATGCCGTGTACTGGTACACAAATGCTTGCGGACAGCCTGTTCCGCGTCCCCCGCATTGGCCTGGTCGCCCGAATGGAACAGGATACGCGAGTATCTCAGACGGCAAATCCAGCGTGGGAATGGACAGAACGGATGACATTAAAAAAGGCATCTATCAGGTGTTGAAGATAGCCACAGCCAACAAACCAAAAGCGGGGGAATGGCGCGTGAAGACCGCGCTGATTTCCAATCTCCACGCAATACGCCATTATGACGAATATCTGCTTGATTTGCAAGATGTGATGTGGACGCTTGACACCACCGGGAACGCCAAAACCGCAAAGGATTTGCCTGCTGATGCAAAACTGTATAACCTATTCGACGGCATCATCGCCTTCACCAAAAACTATTCGCGAGACGCATGGATTACCGAACATTTCCAGTTCTAACGCTTATACGGTTCCAGTCAGCAATCACATTGCGCGGCGCGTTGGCAGAGACGTTCAGGAACGTATAGACGCGCTTGGCGTCGGTCAGAAAATGCAGGACTTGCCGGAACATCTCTGGCATAAAAGTTTCCGCTATTATGTAAAGGAAGACCCGGACAGAAAGGGCGGGCCGAACCTCCGCATGATACGACTTGACCCGGAACGTCCGTCGCTGACTGTGACGGCTTACATTTATAACAAATTCGTTCATCCGTGCGAAAACCGTTTCGTCACTGTGCGTGAGGCGGCGCGTTTGCAAGGTTTCCCGGACACGCTTCGTTTTGCGGGAACACTGACCAGCACACAGATGCAGGTGGGCAATGCCGTGCCGATTCCTCTGGCAAAGGCTGTTTTTGAACAAATTGCAAAACAGGCGGAAGGGTGGGGCTTTAGCAGACAACTCAAAGCGATGAGTTTGTTTAGCGGGGCTGGCGGTATGGACATTGGCGCGGAACAGACGGGGCGTGTGGATACGCGGATTGCTATTGAATACTGGAAAGACGCCTGCGCGACTCTGCAGGGCTATTATCAGGGCCGCGCTCACGTACTGTGTCAAAGTGTCTGCGAAATAGAAAATCCGCTGACCCTGTGGAACAACACAACTCAAAAGATAGGTTCGCCGGACATAGTGTACGGCGGGCCGCCGTGTCAGGCGTTCAGTCAGGCCGGAAAACAAAAAGGTTTTGAGGATGACCGAGGCGTGATGCTTTTTGAGTTTTTGCGTTTCGTCGGCTCGTTGCTGCCTCCATTTTTTGTTATGGAAAATGTGGCTAATCTACGAGGGGTTCAGGGCGGACAGTTGTATCGGCATATTTTGAAGCAGATGGATGCGCTTGGGTATCATGTCACAGTGGGGCCTTTGCTCGCTGCTGACTATGGAGCGGCGCAACGCAGGCAAAGACTGCTATTTTTGGGGTGTAAGAAAGACATTGGCGCGTTTGATTTGCCGACGCACACGCATAGCCCGACGCCCGGTCTGTTCGGCCCGGAACCGTATGCCACTGTGGGAGAGGTTTTTGCAGGGCTTCCACAAGCGGTATTCTCCGGCGTATAGGGTTGCCTCTATCGCCACAAACCGCGACCGTCTGCGCCCGATTTTGATGACTTCGGTGGCGTTTGTGGTGGGTCTGATCCCGCTGGGGGTCTCCAACAAGACGGGGGCGGGGACGAACCGGAACATCGGCTACACGGTGATCGGCGGTCAGACGCTTTCGCTGCTGCTGACCTTGCTGGCGACGCCGGTGTTTTACTCGCTGTTCGACGATATTATCACTACGCCGCTGTGGGGCCGGTTGCGCGACCGCATCGCGTCCCTCTCGCCGCGTAAATAGCGTAGAACGCTGCCGAATGTTCCTGATGAGAGACGCCCGCCCTGCGTGGTTTGCAGGGCGGGCGTTTTTGTGTTTTGGAGCGGGGTATAATAGGCGTCAGGTGAAGCATGAAAATCGGGGAGCGCGGCGGAAAGTTGCCGCGCAGCGGGGAGTGGAATGAAAAATTTACCGTTCGGGGCGGCGCAATGCGGCGTCGTGATGTGTTTTGGGCTGGCAGGCAGCGGGCGGGCGGCGGAGAGTGCGCCCGCCGCGCTGAAATGCGAATACCGCGCAAATCCGGCGGGCATTGAAGCGGCGCAGCCGCGCCTCTTCTGGCAGATTCAGTCAGCGCGGCGCGGCGCGATGCAAACCGCGTACCAGATTTTAGCGGCGTCCAGTGAGGCGGCGCTGCGGGCCAATCGCGGCGACCTGTGGGACAGCGGCAAAGTGCAATCCAGCCAGTCCACACATCTGACCTACGGCGGCAAAGCGCTGACCTCGCGGCAGCCCGTATGGTGGAAAGTCCGGGTGTGGGACGGCGCAGGCAAAGCGAGCGGCTGGAGCGCGGCGGCGCGGTGGGAAATGGGCCTCCTCAGCCCGACCGACTGGCGCGGACAATGGATTGGCCTGCCTGCCGACCGTAGCAGCGCGGCGCATAACGGCTACCACAGCGCCCTTGCCGACCATGCCGACACGGAAAAATGGGTGCAGATTGACCTCGGCAAAACGCAGACGTTCGATTCCCTTCAGTTATTCCCGGCGCGGCCTTTTGATTATGAGCCAGATTTGCCCGGAACGTTCTACCCCGTTCGCTTCCGGCTGGAAGTTTCCGACACGCCCGATTTCCAGAACGCAAAGTCCGTGCTGAACCGGATCGGGAGGGACATTGACAATCCCGGAACCGACGCGCCGGTCTATAAGTTTATGCCGGTTTCCGCTCGCTATGTTCGCCTGATTGCGACGCGCCTGCGGGAGCGCAAGCCGGGAGAGTTCGCGCTGGCGCTGGCGCAATTCGAGGTGAAAAATGGAGCGGAAAACATCGCTCTCCACGCGCCCGTGACTGCGCTGGACACCATCGAGCATAACGACTGGTCTACCCGCAACCTCACGGACGGCGACACGCTCTCGCACCCGGCAAGCGTGACTTATCCGCCCGCCGCTTATCTTCGCAAAACTTTTGCGGTGGCGGGCCGGGTCAAATCGGCGCGGCTGTACGCTTCGGCGCTGGGGCTTTACCAGTGCTGGATCAACGGCAAACGGGTCAGCGACGACATTTTTACTCCGGGCTGGACAGATTACCGCAAGCGGATTCAGTACCAGACCTATGACGTGACGGCGCTGGTCAAAAGCGGAAATAACGCGCTGGGGACTGTCCTCGGCAGCGGGTGGTACAGCGGGCGGATCGCATGGACGGCGGGCAAGAACTATGGCCCCGCGCCCCGCGCTCTGGCGCAACTGGAAATTGAGACGGAGGACGGAAAGCGGCAAATCGTCGCGACCGACAATTCGTGGCGGGCGGCGACCGGCCCCATCCTCTCGCAAGACCTGCTGATGGGCGAGGCGTATGACGCCCGCATAGACCTGGGCGATTGGAGCGCGGCGGACTACGACGCGGGCAAATGGGCCGCTGTCCTGACCGAACCGCTGACCGCTGTTCCGCTGGTTGCGGCGCAGACCGACGCCGTGCAGAAAGTCATAGAATTGCGTCCGAAGTCCGTCAAGGAGAAACCGGGCGCGGCCTATTTGTTTGACCTGGGTCAAAATATGGTGGGCTGGACTAGACTGAAAATCAGCGGCCCCGCCGGAACGCAGGTCAAAATCCGCTACGGCGAGATGCTGAACCCGGACGGCACGCTCTACGTCGCGAACTTGCGCACAGCGAAGGCCACCGATTACTACACCCTGCGCGGCGACGGAAAGGCGGAAACCTACGAACCGCGCTTTACGTTTCATGGCTTCCGCTATGTCGAACTCACGGGCTGCGCCGCAAAGCCAATGCTGGACGCGGTGACGGGCGTCGTGGTCTCGTCGGCGCTGCGGCAGACGGGAACATTTGAATGCTCGAACCCGCTGGTCAACAAATTGCAAAGCAATATCCTGTGGGGGCAGCGCGGCAACTATCTGGAAGTCCCGACGGACTGCCCGCAGCGCGATGAGCGGCTGGGATGGATGGGCGACGCGCAGATTTTCGCCCGCACCGCCTGCGCAAATTTTGACGTGGCCCGCTTCCTGACAAAGTACACGCAGGACACAGCGGACGCGCAGTCGGCGGCGGGCGGGTATTCCGATGTGACGCCCCGCGTGGGCGACTGGTCGGACGGCGCTCCGGCGTGGGGCGACGCGGGCGTAATCGTTCCCTGGACGGTCTACCTTTGCTACGGCGACACGCGGGTCTTAGAGACGCATTATGACAGCATGAAGCAGTGGATCGCTTACGTGGATTCCGCGAACCCCGATCACCTGTGGAAAAATCGCGGCAATAACAATTTCGGCGACTGGCTCAACGTCAACGCCGACCTGCCCCGCGACGTGCTGGGGACGGCCTATTTCGCGCACAGCGTGGAGATTGTGGCGAAGACCGCCCGTCTGCTCGGCAAAATAGACGATGCAGACAAATATGATACGCTGCTTGCGGCGATTAAAACGGCGTTTCAGGCCGCTTACGTCGCGCCGGACGGCACAGTCAAAGGCGACACGCAGACAGCCTACCTGCTGGCGCTGCATTTCGGTCTGCTGCCCGAATCGCAGCGGAGCGCGGCTGCTTCCAAACTGGTGACGGACATCGTGGACAAACGCCAAAACCATCTTTCTACCGGGTTTGTGGGCGTGGGCTACCTGACGCCGACGCTGACGGAGATCGGGCGGCAGGACGTGGCGTACCGGCTGCTTAACAACGATACCTATCCGTCGTGGGGCTACTCGATCCGGCACGGCGCGACGACGATCTGGGAGCGCTGGGATGGCTGGACGGAAGAAAAAGGTTTTCAGGATGTGGCGATGAACTCGTTCAACCATTATTCGCTGGGTTCGGTCGGGGAGTGGCTGTACGACCGGGTGGCGGGGATTGACCTTGACCCGCAAAATCCGGGCTACAAGCATATCCTGCTGCATCCGGTTCCCGGCGGCGGCCTGACCTACGCCAAAGGCTCGCTCGATACCCTGCATGGCAAAATCGTCAGCGACTGGAAAATCGAGGGGGGAAGCCTGCGCTGGAGCGTGACGATTCCCGCCAACACGACCGCCACGATCACCGTCCCGACGCAAAAGGCCGCGCAAATTCTGGAAAGCGGCAAGCCTGCCGCCAACGCGCCGGGACTGCGTTTCGTCCGCGCCGACGCCAGCGGCGTCATTTATGAGGCGGGTTCCGGCTCCTATACGTTCACCGCTCCTTTATGAAAACGAGAAGAGGGCGGCAAATCAAAAGCGCGGGGTGGAATCATTCCACCCCGCGCTTTTGGTTTGTTGCGCCAGAGACCGGGCGATTTAGCGCGTCCGCGTTGCGAACAACCCGGATCGGCGGCGTATCCGGGCCGCGCAGCGACCCGTCTGGGAGGCCTGCGGCCAACCGTCCTGCGGACGGGGGAATCGCCGAACAAAAACCTACCCGCCCGCAATCGCCGGGACGATAGAAATGGCGTCGCCGTCGTTGATGGGCGTGTCTTTGCCGGCGAGGAAGCGGATGTCTTCCTCATTGACGTAAATGTTAATAAAACGTCTTAGTTCGCCGTTATCGTCGTAAAGCCGCTTGCCAATGCCCGGAAACTGCGCTTCCAGACTGGTCAGCAGCGAGGCTACCGTTCCCGGCTCGACCGTCACGCTTTCCTGCTCATTGGTAAATTTCCGCAACGGCGTCGGAATCAAAATCGTTACAGCCATCATTAGTTCCTTTTTTGAACCACAGAGAACACAGAGGGACACAGAGAAGGGAACAGAGAAAAGGGAGAAAATACAATCCTTCTCCGGTAACCTGCTGAAAACCGTGTGTCTCCTGTCTCTTTTTCTCTGTGTCCCTCTGTGTTCTCTGTGGTGAAAATTCTTAAACTGCCGCGAGCAGTTTTTCGGTGCGGAGGGCGGCGTCGAGGGAGGCGAGGTTAGGTTCGATACCGACCGTTTCGCCGAGCTGCCCGACCAGCGCCTCCTGCGTTTTGAGGCCGTTGCCCGTGATGGCGATCACGACGGTATCATCCGCCCCAAAGCGGCCCTGCTCCGCCAGTTTTTTCGTGACGGCGACGGTGACGCCGCCCGCCGTTTCGGTGAAGAGGCCTTCGGTGCGGCCCAGCAGCCGGATGCCGTCGAGGACTTCGGCGTCGGTCACGTCCTCGCCCCATCCGCCGGTTTTTTTCACCAGTTCAATCGCGGAAAGGCCGTCCGCCGGGTTTCCGATGGCGATAGATTTAGCAATCGTGTTCGGCTTTTGCGGCTTAAAAACGTCGGTTCCCGCTTTGATGGCGGTGGTAATCGGCGAGCAGCCTTTGGCCTGCGCCGCGTACATTTTGGTCGTCACGGCGTTATCCAGCAGGCCGAGCCGCTCAAATTCCTTGAAGCCCTTGTAGATTTTGCCAATCAGCGAGCCGCCCGCGCAGGGGCAGACGACGTGATCGGGGGCCTTCCAGCCGAGCTGCTCCGCAATCTCGTAGCCGAACGACTTGGAACCGTCGCCGTAGAACGGACGCAGGTTGATATTGACAAACGCCCAGCCGTATTTGTCGCCCGCTTCCGCGCACAGGCGATTCACCTCGTCGTAGTTGCCGGTGACGGACAGGACGTTCGCGCCGTAGATCAGCGTCCCTAAAACTTTGCCCTGCTCCAGATCGTGCGGAATAAAGATGTAGGCGTGGAAGCCGCCCTCCGCCGCGTGCGCCGCGACGGAATTGGCGAGGTTGCCGGTGGAGGCGCAGGCCACCGTCTGATAGCCAAACTCACGGGCTTTCGTCAGGGCGCAGGCGACCACGCGGTCTTTGAACGAGAGGGTGGGGTGGTTCACCGCGTCGTTTTTGATGTACAGGTTGCGCAGTCCGAGTTCGCGGCCCAGATGTTCCGCCTTGACCAGCGGCGTCCAGCCGACGTTTTTCCCGACGGTCGGCGGGCCTTCGACCGGCAGCAGGGCGTGGTAGCGCCACATGGAGGTCGGCCCCGCCTGAATCGTCTCCCGTGTGACTTTTCCTTCGATCTCCGCCCAGTTGAGCATCACTTCGAGCGGCCCGAAACATAACTCGCAGACGTGTACCGGCGCGACCGGATACTCCTCGCCGCACTCCCGACACTTCATTCCCAGCGCCTTTGCCATTGCCTTAAAATCTCCTTTCCAAAATAGAAGCGTTCGCGCTCCCGCGTGACTTGCTTTACTGTTATTTGAATGTAAAAAAAGCCCCTCGACTCGCGCCAAAATTTGCGCAGGACGAGAGGCTGTTGCCTTCGTGGTTCCACCTGGGTTCACCGCGCCCTCACAGGCGCGGCCTCAATGAGCATCTTTATCAGGGTGTCGGGTGTCGGGTGTCGGGTGTCGGAATAAAGTTGCAAACTGATATTCTTGCGTAAGTTAATCGCAAAGAAATCAGGCATTTCCGACACCCGACACCCGACACCCGACACCCGATTTTTGATGTCCTGACTCGCTAACGGGAGTCTCCCGGCGCTGCCTTACTCTCCGCGTATGGCGGGGTTCAGGAACGCGGCTCCAGGGCCATTTCAGCAGGTTCGCCTTGTATCGGCTCACACCAACCCGACTCGCTGGGACGCGCCGCCTGCTTACTCCACCCTTTCAATGCCTTTGTTTGCTTGCGTGGAACGGAATTTCGTAAAAAATCCGCTCCTGAATTTTCCAATGTGGTAAGTATAACACGCAGACGCGAAACGTGTCAAGCCCCTGTTGTCCCGGGAGTGTTTAGTTTATTGCGGGTATACTTAGCGTATGGAAAAAGAAACAATCCCACCGCTGACCTGCCCCGACTGCGGCAGCGTTCACCGCCAAACCAAAGACGGCAAAACCTCCTGCGGCAGTCAACGCTACCAATGCCAAAACTGTAAGGCCCACTACACCCCCCAGCCCAAAGTCTGGGGGCATCCCGCCGAAACCCGGATGCAGGCGATCAGGATGTATCTCGAAGACGGCAACTTCCGACGGATCGCCCGTCTGCTGGGAGTCGCGCCGCAAAGCGTGGCGACGTGGGTGGCGCAGTACGTGCAGACTTTGCAGGCCCAGGGACAAACCCCGCCGCAGCCAAAGACGGTGGAAATTGTAGAACTTGATGAACTCTACACGTTCGCGGGCGCAAAAAAAAACGTTTCTATCTCATCACCAAAGTAGATCGGGCCACGCGCTGCCTGCTGGCCTTTCGGGTTAGTCAGGCCGCTGATTGGGACGCTTTGCAGGCGGTCTTAGACGGCGGCCCCAAAGCATTGAAGCATTACAGCGACGGTTACGGAGGGTATGCCAGTCTGATGTATCCGTGTCCGAACGCGCATGAGGTGGCTCCGGGGAAGACGCAGACTTACAGCGTGGAAGCGCTCAATGCGGAACTGCGGCATTATTTGGCGCGTCTTTCGCGGCGCAACCGTTGTTTTTCGCGCAAGATGGAAGCGTTAGAGCAAGCGGTGTGGCTGTTTGCTTTGACGTGGAATGCGCGTCAGTTGCACAACCGAAAGTTTCCCAAACACAAAAAGCACCTGATCGAATTTCTACCCGCAATAAACTAGGCACTCCTTTGTCCCGGCGTTAAAAAATGCGTGCCGTCTCACGCATACCGCTCCTCCTTCAAGACGCGGGAGACCGGGGCCGTTGTGCGGAGGGAGACAGGAAATCCCGGCCCGAAAAAGTTGCGCCGCGCCGTGATTTTGTTGTCCGAAAAAAATCTCAAATAATCTCGGATGATCTATTGACAATGCCCCCCCCTTTTTGTGTTATACTACTGTCAAATGTAACGGGCTGCCAGATTTTACCGCTTTGTCCTGAAGCGCGGTTTATCGAATTTTCACCGAAGGAACAAACGTCCATGAATCAAACGCTTAAAAATTCGCTGGTCACGGCGCTGCTTGCGGTCGTTGCGGCGACGGCAAGCAGTCTAAGCGTGAGTTATGTTTTGCTGCGAAATCGCGTTCCCGGCGTCCCGGAACCCAAAGCGCTGACCGTTCGAGCAATAGATTTGCTGACGGCTGACCGGGCGGTTCGGGGCGAGGCAGGAAGTCCCTATACGCTGGTCGAATTCATGGATTACCAGTGTCCGCCGTGTTGACGGGCGCAGCCTGCGGTAGACGCGCTGACGCTGAAAAACCGGGGGAAACTGCGCTATACCGTGCGGAATTTCCCGCTGGAAAAGCATCCCAACGCCTTGCCCGCCGCCATTGCCGCCGAATCCGCAGGGGAACAGGGAGATTTCTGGGCTGCGCATGACGCCCTGATACAGAGCGCGGAGATTCCGCCCGCCCGCATTGCCGCGCTTATGGTAAAGCAGCCGCTGGACAGAGCGCGTTACGCGCAGTCGTCTGCTACGACGGCGAAGCGGCGGGTGGCGTCCGATCTGGCGCTGGCGCAATCGCTGGGGCTTAATGCAACGCCCACGTTTTTGCTGTGCTGCCCGGACGGAAAAGTCCTCGAACTTACTTCGCTTAATCAGGTTGACGGCTATTTGAAGTAGCCCGCCTTGCAACAGAAGGAGTTAGTCCCATGATTAGTCCTATGAAACGCTACCGTCTGAATTTCGCGCTTGCCGCGCCCCTGTTGCTGCTGCCCGCCGCCTGCCCCGCGCAGACCGCGCCTCCCGCCTCGCCTGCCGCCAAACCCGTTGCGCAATCCTCCATTGAAGAAGACCGGATTTTCCGCTACGAGTCCGCCGCCGGTCTGCTGAAAAAAGGCCGTGACTTTGAGCGGGCGATTGCCCTGCTGCGCGGCCTCGTAGCCGAAAAGCCGCAAGACCGCGCCTATCACCTCGCGCTGGGCTGCGCCTACGCCTGCCGCGCCGCCGCCATCGGAGACGCTTGCTACCGCAGCAAATATCTGCCGGAAGATCAGGCGAAGTACAAAAAATGGACGGCGGAATGGGAAGCGGCGCAGAGCGATCCCAACGACCCCAAATACAACCAGCCCGCCCCGAAGCCGCCCGTCCTCCTGACCAAAGACGACAGCAAGCCCTTCACGCTGACGCTGGACGATTCATCAAAAGCGTTTTTTGATTTGACCGTCAAAGCGCAGGCAGCATGGGATAAAACGCTCACGCTATCAAAATCGTCGGCGAAACGCGGCGAAACATTCTACACGCAGGGATGGGGACGCCGCCTGTTGCGGAAATACAATCCCCTGCCGGTAAAAGAGGATGACCTTCCGAAAGAAAAGCGCGGCCTGCTGCCAACAGAAAAGCAGGCGCTTCAAGATTTTACCGAGGCCACCCAGGTCAGTCCGAATGATGCCCGATACTGGCAGTCATTAGGAGACGTGCTACGTGGTGAAAAATGGTATATGCCGGATCGACCCGATATCGGGCCTGTTATAACCGCCTACCAAAAATCGCTAAAACTAGACAGCAATAACGCGCCGCTATGTTATCGCTTGAATCAGATCATTCAACCAGATAAACCTGCTTTAGCATTGGACGCAATACAACACGCAGCACAGGCAGATAACAGTAATGCCTACTTCGCTTATCGGTATGCTCAGATATTGCTCTCAAAGACGCGATATAACTCCTATCATGGAGAGATCAGCGCAGGACAAACACCTAAGAGTGATGAGACGGCTTTGCAGCCAGTTCAACGTATTCCCGAAACGAATGAGGACAAAAAATACACTGAAACAGCGCTTGCAGAGTTTGAAAGAGGTAACAAAATGCCTACCTGCAAACCTGTCATATATGATTCCTGCCCGCCCAATTTGCTACGGACTGCGTGGAAATTCGAACCTGACTACGGTGATATTTCTACTGAAGTTGATGATTTTTTGGCTGTGACTTCGCTACTGGCAGGGTACTGCAAAATGATGTTGCATAACGGCAATGTCGCAGACGCGCAACGGGCCGCATATGCGCTAATCGGTTTTGGTCGCCAACAAGTAACAACCGAGATAAACGAGGCATCTAATAAAACGAAAGATGTCGCGCAAATTAAAATTGAAATTCATGGCGTATATTGGGGTTACAACCTCCTTCAAGAGATATATGTCACTACGAATGATACCGCAGCGGCAACCCAAGCAAAAATGGATGTCGAGGTTTTGCGGAACCAATTTAACGCTTTTCGTAAAGTGCAAGAAGAAATGCGTTCATCTCACTATAGTTCTGAATTTTGACAATGTGATGAGCGGAAAAAATTGGTATTTTTGCGAAAAATTTAGTGTGGCCTCGATGCCATAAATGATGTTAGGTAGGAGTACCTGACAGACAGCGTATTGATCGCGCTCGTCTCTACTTGGTGGGAGGTTCCATGCGCAAATCGGCGCGAACTAAGTTCATCGCTATCGCTATCGGGCTTGTCATTGGCCCTGTCACATCTCTGGTGACTGTTAACGCTCAGGTGTTTTCTGTACCGGTTATGTCAAGTCTTTTCTGTAAAATTGTGTGCATCCTTTCGGATGAACAGTGTTTAGGTCAGGGCGTGAATGTCAGATAGGCCTTGCCTGTCTCCCATTCCTCGCTGATCTCCATCAAAATTGCGCTCACCAGGCGAAGACAGGACGCTTCATTCGGAAACAGGCGGGCTACCCGCGTCCGCCGCTTTACTTCCTGGTTCACCCGCTCCAGACCGTTGGTCGTCCGAAGCAAACGACGATGCGGCTCAGGAAAAGCAAAGACCGTCAGGCCCTCCGGCACGTTGGCCTCCAGCCAGTCCGCTAACTTCGGATTGCTCTTACGGTGGTCGCTTGCTAACTTGGAAAGCAGCGTTTCCGCTTCGTGCTGGCTGCCCGCATTAAACACGGCCCGCAGCGAAGCGGCAAGCGGCGCTTTTTGTTCCTGCCGGGTGACGTGGCCTTGCGCGTTTTGCTGCAAGTGGAACTGACAGCGCTGCCAGCAGACACTGCCGAACACCGCTTTTCGGGCGGCGGCAAGCCCGGTGTGCGCGTCGCTGACAATCAAGCGGACGCCCGACAGTCCCCGCGCCAGCAGTCCCTTGAAAAAGTCGCGCCAGTGGACTTCGGCCTCCGAAAGCGAGACCGACACGCCCAGGATTTGCCGCTTGCCGTTTGTGTCCACGCCCAGCGCAATGAGAACGGCGGCGTCACGCATCCGCCCGTCCACGCGCACGCTTTCATAGCGGGCGTCAAGGTACACATAAGGAAATCCACCCAGCGGCCTGCTGCGCCACGCTTCAAGCGCGGCGTCCATTTCGGCAGCGAGGCGACTGACCTGCGCGGACGAAATATCAAAGCCGCAGAGTTTTTCGGCGACGGCTGCGACCTTACGCGTGGAGACGCCCTGCACGTACATTTCGGCCAGGGCCAACTTCAGCGCCCGCTCGGAGCGTTGTCCTTTTTCCAGCGCGGACGGATAGAAGCCGCCTTCGCGCACTTGCGGCACGGCAAGGGGAATGGCCCCCATGCGGGTCTGGATCGTTTTGTCCTTGAAGCCGTTGGCATGGCCCGCCCGCTCGCTGGTCCGCTCATACGGCCCCGCGCCCAGATGCTTTTGCCGCTCGATGAGCATGGCAGCGTTGAGCAGCACACGGAACACATCGGGCAGGGCGTCGCAGCCATTTTCGGCCAGGGTTTCCAAAAGCCCTTCGGACAGAGTAAAATCGTTGTGGCAGTTCATGGTGTTGTTCTCCTTTTTTGGTTTGGTCACCGAAAGGATACACCATGACCTGCCGCTTTCGTGTCGCTCAGGTCAAATCAATCTTACAGAAACTATTGTACACTACCTCTGTACCGCAAGTGCCGGCGAAGCCTGCCGCTTGCAATGGTGGGCAAATCGCCGTTTGGTGTGCTGCCAATCACGCCCCTAATGAGACTAAATGGGCTTGTGCAAACAATGGTTGCACACAGAATTGTCAGCCTGACAACAATGCCAATGCTCAGTGTGTCAACGACTACACTGACGTTTATACTGGGGAGAAGTATAGTGGCCCACGATGTCAAGACAGTGCAAAGGGCAGATTGAAGTTAGATTCTTCTCCTTTCGTATTATCTGGTAGACAGGCTATTCCTCGACTGGAAATGCGGCTTCCAATAGTTCATCTCTTATATTTGCTCCCTCAACCGTCCACCAGTATGGTTGCGCTTCGCCCACAGGGCTGACGTATTCCTAAATGCCTGTCAGCCCCAAGAGTTCAATGGGATTGTCCGCATGGAAGGTATAACCATTCTTTTCCGCCATCCAAGCGAGATCGTTGGGATACATACCATCCTCATCAAGTTCGCCTTCGACCCAAAGCCTATAGCCGCGCTGGCGCAAAACCCTATGTGTCAGAATAGAGTGAGACAGAAGCCCGTACCAAAAATAGTGTAGATTTCTCAGGGCGAGAAAGTGATCCATCCATGTCTGACCTGAATATCCGCCTGTTGCCTGACCCGCACGTCAGCCAGCCTGCCAGCCGCCGCCGCTTCACCGTCGCCGACAAACTTCGCATCCTGCGCGAAGCCGACCAATGCACCGAGCGCGGACAACTCGGAACCATCCTGCGCCGCGAGGCCATTTACTCTTCCACTCTCGCTTCCTTTCGAAAGCAGTACGAAGAGGGAAAACTCGTCGCCCAAAATGACCCGCGCCAAAAGCAGAAGCGAAAAGAGCGAGCAGCCCAACGCCAGCAGGACGCCCGAACTCTGCAAGCCCTCCAGTTGGAGAACCAAAAACTCAAAGCGCTCGTGGAACTCCAAAAAAAACTTTCCGACTTGATGAACCTCACGCTGCCGACCGGATAGCCGCGTCGTTCATCGCAGAGACCGCGCGCTTCACGGGCATCAAAAGAGCCTGCGCGGTGGTGGGCAAAAGCCGGGCGACTTTCTATCGTCAGCGAAACGGCGGTCAGTTGGTTTTGGGACTGCGGACAAATTCAACGTCCCAAAGCCTTTCGGCGGCGGAAAAAGCGGAACTGCTCGCGCATCTGCACTCGGAACGCTTTTTGGATCGGTCGGTTCGCCAGGTTTACGCCGCGTTGCTCGACGAAGGCTGCTATTTGGCCTCAATCGCGACGATGTATCGGCTTTTGCGCGAAAACAAACAGGTTGCCGAAAGGAGGCGGCAATCGCGCCACCAAAAACATACCCGCCCCGTGCTTCTCGCCACCGCGCCCAACCAGGTGTGGACGTGGGACATCACCAAACTGCGCGGCCCCGCCAAAGGACAGGGATACCGCCTGTATGTCGTGCTGGATATTTTCAGTCGCTGCGTGGTCGGCTGGCTTGTCTCCGAACGGGAGTGTCAACATCTGGCGGCGCAACTGATCGAAACGGCCTGCCAGCGTCACGGGATTTCTCGCGATGCGCTCACCCTTCATGCGGATCGGGGCGGGCCGATGGTCTCTAAAACGGTTTCGGAGTTGCTTTGTGATCTGGGCGTGACCCGTTCGCACTCGCGTCCGCGCGTCTCCAATGACAACCCGTTTTCGGAGGCGCAGTTCAAGACGGTGAAATATGCGCCTCAGTTTCCCGGTCATTTTGATAGCATTGCGGAAGCGCGGACGTTTTGCGCGGCGTTTCTGACGTTCTATAACACGCAGCAGTACCATACCGGCATTGCGTTGCTGACCCCGGAAATGGTTCACATGGGAAAAGCCGCTGCCGTTCAGCAGGCGCGGCAGGAAACTTTAGAGCAAGCGTATGCCCGCAAGCCGGGTCGTTTCTCCAAAGGAGCGCCCAAAGTCTTGCCGCTGCATGAGCAAGTGTGTATCAATCGGGTCGAACCGCAGACAGCGGAGACTGATCCGAAAGTACATTAAAAAATATCATCTTTTTGTCTCAAAATGCTTGACACATTCCGAGTAAGGCCACTCCATCCTCTCGCTGATCTGCTTGACCGTCACTTTGCCGCCGAAGTCCTCAATCGCCCGCGCCATCTTGTCCGACATCGCGTCCCCTGCGCCTTTTGCTTTGCTCTGCCTGCGGACCAATCCTGCTTTGACGCGCCGCGCAAAACTTACAGCGAGGCGGTCTCGCGCACCATGCCGCGCCCGTGTCGCGGGGCGGCGACGGCGGGACGATGCCCGCGCCGATACAGCGGCGTCAAAAATCCCGGCGGATCGAGTTTCAACAGCGTGTTGCCGCGCCAGCAGCCGGTATAGATTTTGTCGCCCGCCTGATACTGCTGCGTCCGTTCCGATTGCGTCCATTTGAGCGTAATATGGTCTTTAATCTGCGCCCCCTCAATCAGCAGATAGCCGTTTTTCGCCAGCGCCGTCCGCCGCGCCTTGTTGACATGGACATCCATGCGCGACTCCGGCACTCCCTCCGGCAGCCGGACAGCCAGCGTTCCTTTGACCTTCATCACCACGTCGAGATGCCCCTCGCAGGGCAGGTAAGAGGTCACGGTCGCCCAGCGGGATTCGCGGGAAAAATGCAGGTTGACCCGCACCGAAGTTTCATCATGCGTTACGGCGTAATGCCACAAGTCGTAAATGGCGCGAGCGCCCGCCGCCGTCGAACGCTGCATCAGGCGGGGATTTGCCGGGTCGAAAGCGTCATTGAAGCGGCTCCAGCCCGCAAAGCCGCCCATTGCCCGTTCGCAGACGCGCTCGGTTGTCACGCCCTCCGGCGGGTGCTTGCCGTGCCAGACTTCCGGGCAAAAGGTGTGCTTCGGATGCTTTCCGATCCAGTCCATTTCGGTAATTTGACACTCCAGCAGGTGATTGCGCCCATAGCGCTCCGCTAACGCAAAGCAGGCGGGATCATCGTGCAGGCCAAACTGAATCGCCATTTCGATCATGTCCTTCAACGCGCAGACATCGCCTTGCCAGCGGTCGCGTCCGGCGAAGCGGTGCGGGAAAAAGCCGAAGTCCGCGCCGCAGGCGCAAATGTGGTCGAAGGCGCGGCGCGTCCATGCCAGCAGTTCATCTTCGCGGGTCATCAGGGCGTATTTCAATACCGACTGCAAAAAACCGGTGTTGCTGTACAAATAATGCGCGGCGTACTGCGTCGTTTTTGCGTCGTCGTCAAACGCGCCGGACTGTTCGCGCAGGAACCGCATCAGTCCCAGCGCCAGCCCCAGCGCCTCGCCGTCCTCCATTGCGTCGGCAAAGCGGGTCAGCGGGAAAATAATCTGCGCCCCCGTCAGAATGTCCTTAATTTTATTGACGGGCGGGGCGGCGTCCTTCCAGCCGGAACCGCCGGGATAGGTCGAACTCGGAAACCAGCAGACATCGCCCCGCCAGACCGCGATTTTTTTCAGGCCATGCACCATCTCTCTCGCCCGGTGCAGCGCGTCCTGATCGTCCATCGCCAGATAGCGGGTCGTCCACGCCATTAACGCCCCGCGCTGCGTCCATTCCATTTCGGTCACCGCCGCCCCGCCCGTCCACGCCTCCGCAGGCAGGGTGAGCAGGCCGCTGCTGTCCTAATGTCGCCGCAGCAGGCGGGCGTATCCCTCATCGTGATAATCGGGGGAAGTTCCGTCCATGCCGCGCAGCAGAGTCATCGCTTCGAGGAGGTTCCCGGCGGAGTCGCCATAGTCCCAGGGCGCATGGAGCGCGGCGGGCGGCGCGGTATGCAGTTCGGCATAGGAATAGGGCTGCCCGTCGCGCCGGGGATTGGAGAGTCCGCAGCAGCCAAACAGGGCAAGTTCCGCCCGCGCCGCCAGATCAAACGGCGCGGCGCGAACGGCGTGGAGCGCATGATTCAGAGTATGCGTGGCCTCGTGCGACATAGGACACTCCTTCGTAAAGGAAAAGGGAGAAGAATTTTCACCACAGAGAACACGGAGAAGCATAGAGACAATAATAGAGAAAAGAAATGATTCGCAGATCACGCAGATTTTCGCAGAGTAACGAGCGGTCAGAGAAGGCCGTATTTCCCTGAATTTTCTTTTCTTCTTCCCTTCTCTGTATCCCTCTGTGTTCTCTGTGGTGAAAACTCTTTCTCTTATCCTCTTTTTGCGATTAAAGATTGATTATAAGACATCTTTCGCATTTCGTCAAGCGATTTCAGGAAATATAATTTTCCTCTCACGCTGTGGTAGACAAGCGGCGCGGGTTGTGTCAAAATAGCGGAAGTGAAAAGTGAGAAAGTGAAAAGAGAGAAAGAAGGAGAGAGCGATTTCCGCCTGCCGCGCCCCATTCCCATGAATAGAAAATTTTCGTTTGCTTCACTGGCGGCGTTTGCCGCCGGAATTGTCCTTGCGTCTGCGTCCGGCTGCCATCGCGCCTCCCCGAAAGTCGCCGCGTCCGAGCCTGTTGCGCCCGTTCCTGTCACCGCCACTCCCCCGCCGCTTGCGCCGCTGCCAGAGGGCGGCGTTCGGGGAATCTACTTATCGGGTTGGACGGCGGGAACAGACAAGGCGTTACAAAACCTGCTCAAATTCGCAGACCGCACCGAAATCAACGCCTTCGTGGTGGACGTGAAGGACGACGGACTCGTCTCGTACCGCGCCGCTGTGCCGCTGGTCGCGCAGGTCGGGGCGGCGAAGCGGCCTATGTACAAGGTGGATAAGCTAATCGCCGCCCTGAGAGCGCATCACATTTTCCCGATAGCCCGCGTCGCCTGTATGCGCGACACCGTTCTGGCGGACGCTCGCCCCGATCTGGCGGTGCAGGACGCGGCGGGCAGGCCCTGGCACGATAAGTCCCATCACGGCTGGCTGAACCCCTATCAGAAAGCGGTCTGGGACTACAACGTGGATTTGGGATTGGACGCGCTGAAGCACGGATTTGCCGAAGTGCAGTTCGATTACGTGCGCTTCCCCAGCGAAGGCGACATCCGGCAGCGGCATTTTCCGGGCAAGCCGGAAGGGTCGCATCGGGAAGACCAGATCGCCGCGTTTATGAAATACGCCCGCGACAAAATCCACGCGGCGGGCGGCTGGTTTTCGGCGGACGTGTTCGGGTTGACCAGTCTGGTGAAAAACGATGAAGGAATCGGGCAGAAGTTTAGCAAAGTAATCCAGGAAGCGGACTACCTTTGCCCGATGGTCTATCCATCGCACTACCATAAAGGCGAGTACGGAATCCCAAACCCGGACACCGCGCCCTACGCGATTCTGCATCGCTCGCTTGGCGACGCGAAACGCGGGATCAAAGACACGCCGACGTGCAAGCTGCGGCCCTGGCTGCAAGCGTTCTCGCTGCAATCGCACTACGGCCCCGCGCAGATGACCGCGCAATTAAAAGCGGCCCGCGAACTTGGCATCAACGAGTATTTATTATGGAACGCGGGCTGCACTTACATCGCGCTGGAGTCCGCGCTCGGCAAAAAGAAAAAATAGGAGATTACAAACCACATGAAAATCGGAATTTTTACGGCGCTGTTCCACGACCGGAACATCGAAGAGTCGCTCGACTATATCGCGCAGGCGGGGATTCAGGCGGTGGAACTCGGCGGCGGGGCGTACCCCGGCAGCCGTCACCTCGACGACCTCGGCGGCGTCCAGAAACTCATTGAGGACGCGGGGGCGCGAAAGAAACTGCAAGATATGCTCGACAGCCGCCATCTGGAACTGACGGCAATCTCGGTGCATGGCAACGCGCTTCACCCCAACAAGACCATCGCGAAAGAGCATCACGAGGCGTTCACCAACGCCGTCCTGCTCGCGGAGAAAATGGGCATAAAGACTGTCAACGGCTTTAGCGGCTGTCCGTCCGGCCCCGGCGGTCAGAATCCGAATTGGGTGACCTGCCCCTGGCCCGATGAGTTCCGCGATATTCTGAATTATCAGTGGAACGAAGTCGCCATCCCTTACTGGAAGGAGCAGAACGCTTTCCTCGCCGCGCACAACGTCCGTTTCGCGATTGAGGCGCACCCCGGCTTCATTGTCTACAACCCGGAGACCGTGCTGAAACTGCGCGAAGCAGCGGGCGAGAATATCGGCTGCAACTTCGACCCCTCGCATTTCTGGTGGCAGGGCATTGACCCGATTGCCGCCGTGCGCCACCTGGGGCCGCAGGGCGCGATCTTCCATGTCCACGCAAAGGACACGCGCATTGACCCGATCAATTCCGGCGTCAACGGTAATCTGGACGTGAAGTCTTACGGCGACATTTCCGGTCGCTCGTGGGTGTTCCGTTCGGTCGGATACGGGCATAGTCAGGAATGGTGGAACGATTTCGTGACCAATTTAAGAATGGTCGGTTACGACTGGGTGCTTTCCATCGAGCATGAGGACGGCATGATGAGCACCAAAGAGGGGTTAACAAAAGCGCTGCAAACGCTGGAGATCGCCGTCGTCAAAGAGAAACCCGGCCCGATGTTCTGGGCCAAAGAGTAGTTTTCCGCGCTAACGTTTTCCAGTTCAGGCCGAGGCGAGTGATGGTTTGCTTCGGCCTTGCAACTGGAAGGAAAAATTATAGGATTCAATGATACATACAATAGACAAAATTCGTATGGGCTATTTGGCAGTCCATCATATAGAGCAAAAGAGCGTCTGGATAGCAGGAATTTTGATAACGGATTATCGCTGTATGCCAATTCATTTTTGCCATACGGCGGAAATCTGTCCTAATCCATTACAAAGGATTATTTGGGGCGATAGCCTCTTGTCGTACATCGGAAATGATGTGGTTGTGAAAGATATTTTCACGGGTATATCACCACGTCCAGATATTCTATTTCTCGCTGCTGATGACGTCCCGCTATTCAGCAAAATTGGCGAGACGCTTATCGCAAACGAAATTCCTATCGCTTTCTTAAGAACGGAAACGGCATCAGAAGCGCAGACCGATCAAATGCTCGGCTCTCGTTCTTTTGTCAATCAGACGCTCACTGTCGGGAGCGAGGATATTATGGGGCGGGAGTTTGAAATTTACAACCCTCGTGGCGGCGTAAGCAAAGCCTTCGCTTACACAGTGCGTCAGGAAATGACGGAAAGTGTTGCTGCTGTCGTGCATGAAATCGGCAAATCAGCAAACGTCGTTACTCCTCTTGACCGCGTGAAACAAGTCCTTTACGCAGTATCTCAAAAATAGATTTGAGGGTATGTAAGATGGCTCGGCTCCTAACTCGTATATTCGGCGGGATTTCCTACGCAAAACTTTCAGCAACCGAATGGCACAATTTGCGAATTGATCCCATTCCCAATCCAAAAAAAACAGCCATAGCAGTTGATATTCCCCCCATCTTGCTGTTTCATAAATCGTTCTCTTTGCCCAAATATCGTAAAGGCGAAGCAGGTGATGTACCAGTAATTGGCGTTTCTGACGGTAATGTCAGAGTAAATTCGGCCCAAAAAATAGACGATGCCTTTTTCGGTCTGCTGTTCCCGCCTGCTACTGACTTCCTGCCTGGTCTTGATGATATCGAGATTGATAGAAAAAATGATTTGAAACCCTATCAACTCGACGGGATAAGTTTTTTGTACCGGCGAACATCGGCTTTGCTTGCGGACGAAATGGGATTGGGCAAAACATTGCAAGCATTGTTCGCAATGGAAATTCTTTTCCGTCATGATCATGTGAGACGCGCCCTGATTATCTGTCCGGCTTCTGTTCAGCATCATTGGCAATCTGAAGCAAAAAAATGGGTCAAACGAGAAGCGACTATTGTGAATGCCCCTGCGGCAACCCGTGAGCATATCTGGCGATATTTGTCAGGAATTATTATCTGTACTCCGCAGATTATCCAGCGCGACTCGGCAATTATCGCGAACGCAGAATTTGATTTAGTTGTTTGTGACGATGTGAAACCGCTACGTAATGAAAACCTAACGAGCAAAGCCATTCGCAACATTAAACGCGATTATTCGTGGTGCTTGTCTGGTACCCCGATGGCAACCAGTATTTCAAACCTATTTAATGTATGTGAATTTATCAAGCCAGGACTATTCACACGACAGGAAATGGCCTTGCCCCCCGCGACGCCCTTAATTGAGAAACGAAAAGCCCCTTATTACCTTCGGCGCACCCAAGAAGAATGTTTTGCTGGGGGCGAAGTTCCCTCCTTGGAGCGCATTATTAAGACGCCAATTTTAGTGGGAGCGCAGAAGAAAGCCTACGAGCATCTCGAAAAAAATCAATGGGAGGAACTGCAAGCCGAAGGACATGATATTGGTCAAATACACATTTTCGCCAAAATCAACAAATTGATCCGGCTTTGTAGCTATGATGAAGTGTCAGGCACAAGCGCAAAAGCAGACGATTTGGAGGACGAATTAGAGAACATTTTCGATTCAGGCGATAAAGCGGTCGTTATTTTTTCCTACATGACTGTTGCGTTAGACTATCTGGCGAAGCGGTTCGCAAAATGGAAGCCTATTATTTTGGACGGGCGTGTTCCAGTAAATACGCGACAACAAATAATTGAGAGAGATTTTGTCGCGGCGAGAGGCAAAATAATCTTGATGCAGTCAAAAATTGCGGATGGGATAGATGGGCTTCAACATCGGGCAAACTATATTTTTCACTTTGACCGGCAATGGGACCCAACGGAACAGGATCAGGGAACGGGACGTCTGAAGCGAATCGGATCAACACACAACTGCGTTTACGAATACGTTTTTGTTACAGAAAATACGATAGAAGAACGCATACATACACGATTACAACAGCGTCGCGAAGATATAGAACGAAATATTCGCTCGTCAGGCAAAGATATCGCGTCCATAAGCGATGCCGATTTGATGAGCAAAATGACTGTAAAAGAGCTCGGTGAACTTCTAAGGCCAAGTTGAACCGTTGCGGCTCGAAGGACTGGAAAGCGGGGACACAGTTCCCGTGACGCCGGAATTCTGGCAAAATCGCAGGGAGCGGTACAGGCGCGAGAAAAAAAGCGGAAAATGATTTAGAAAGGACAACACAATATGGCACTTAATTTACCTGTCCCGGCCTCTGCGCTGGAGGACAAATCTGGTGTGAGCGAACGTCTGCTTGCGGCGCTCGCCAACATCAAAGCGCTATCGCAAGAAGACGTCGATTTGATCAGTAATGCCATCATGGCGGTGCGGGAGTCTAACATCTGCAAACCGCAAACCGCAAACCAGCGCGAGCGCGTCATGGCGTTGCGGGCAAAACTCAAACCGATTTCGCCGGAAGACGCCGCCCGGATTGACGCCGCTATCAACGAAGCGCGGGGGGCAAGCATTGTCCACGACCTATCTGCTTGACTCCAACAGTATCAGCGCCCTGACGCAAGACAATGAAGCGGCCTGGGAACATTGGGCGTATCTGCCCGATGACGACGAAACGCTGACCTGTTTTGTTGTCATTGCCGAGTGGGAGTACGGTCTTCGCAACGCCACAGGACGCAGGAAACAGCAGGAAATCCGCGAGCAGGGCGAATTAATTTTTAGCGAGATGTCGCGCATTATCGAATCCGCGCCTGAAATCAATCTCGCTTACGGGGAGATTGCCGCAGAACTGCGCGGGGCAGGAACGATGATTCCGCAGAATGACATCTGGATTGCGGCAGTGGCCCGCGTCCTCGGCGCAACTCTTGTTACGAATGACGCGCATTTCAAGCGCGTCAACAATCTGACCGTTGTAGATTGGACTTTCTCCTGATCTCCCTCTAATTTTAGCGTATCTACAACCCGGAGACCGTGCTGAAACTGCGCGAGGCGGCGGGCGAGAATATCGGCTGCAACTTCGACCCCTCGCATTTCTGGTGGCAGGGCATTGATCCGATTGCCGCCGTCCGCCATCTGGGGCCGCAGGGCGCGATTTTCCACGTCCACGCAAAGGACACGCGCATTGACCCGATCAATTCCGGCATCAACGGCAATCTGGACGTGAAATCTTACGGCGATATTTCCGCCCGCTCGTGGGTGTTCCGCTCGGTGGGCTACGGGCATAGTCAGGAATGGTGGAACGATTTCGTGACCAATTTAAGAATGGTCGGTTATGATTGGGTTCTGTCCATCGAGCATGAGGACGGCATGATGATCACCAAAGAGGACTTAACAAAAGCCCTGCAAACGCTGGAAATCGCCGTCATCAAAGAGAAACGCGGCCCGATGTTCTGGACAAAAGAGTAGGTACACGTCAATCCGAGTTCAAAGAGGATCAGGACGCGGGGCGTTTTTTGGGGTGGTTCAGGACGCGCTTGAAGTCCAAACTGCGCCTGCCGAAGTTGAGCAGCAGGCCAATTTCCCGGCGGGACGCTTCCAGAGAGGCGATGGCCTGCGCCAGATGCACGTCTTCCAGTTTGGTCAGCGCTTCAATTTCGACCATGATTGCGCTTTCAACGAAAAAATCCACGCGCCGTTTGCCGATTGACCTGTACCCGATAATTTTGCCCGTCAGTTCCGAATGAACGAGCTGCTCCATAGATTCTTATTTCCCTTGCTTGCAGAGTAACGATTCACCCCCCCCAGCCCTCCCCTTCGCAAGGGGAAGGAGCCGCCCGCTTTTCTCCCCTCCTTGCGAAGGAGGGGTTGGGGGAGGTGAATCGTTACCTTGCAGATGAGATGATTACGTAAACTGTGACGGCTTGCAGGCAAGCATTGAAAAATCCGTGTAATCCGTCTAATCCGCGTAATCCGAGTTCAAAAAGAAACCGTCTGCGGCCTTATTTCGAGATGGCTATCGGGAAATTGGGGACGGAGGGCGGTTTCGTCGTTGTCGGGTGCTGATTGCCGCCCGTCAGCTCCTTCACACGCTCCGAGAGATAATAGTCCAGTCCCGTAATCGTGATGCGCCCGTCTCCCTTGATATCCGCCTTGCCCGCCAGTCCCTCCAGCAGCGCTTTTGTGAAGGCCCCATGCTCCCACTTCGGGTCTTCCAGCGCGAACTCTTTGCCGGTGGAGGCGGCAAAGACAATCGCGCCGTTCTCCGCGCTGGAAAGTTCGTTGACAATCGAGCCGATGTCCGAGCCGATGTCCCGCGTTTTTCCGCCCGCGCCCCCGGAATGGCAGGTATCCACGAAGAAAACGACCTTACCCGCAATATCTTTGATCGTTTTTTCGATTTCGTAGAACAGAACTCCCGTGCTGCGCTTGTGTTCCATATCAAAATCGTAGGGGACGTAATAGTAGTCGCCGCTTCCGTCCCGCACCCCGTGACCGGACAGGAAAATCATGGCGACATCCCGCGAAGTCGTCTGCTTCTGAATCCATTCTAATCCGTCCAGTGCGCCGTCCTTGCTTGCCTTCTCATCGGTTAAGACGCGGACTTCCACCTCACGATACAGTTTTCCACTCTGGTTCTGAAGGGTCGTCGCAAAGTCCGAGGCGTCTTTAGCGGCATAGTTGAGCGTGTATTCCGGGTTCTTGTACTTGCTCACTCCCACCGCGAGGATGTAGAGTTTAGGCTTTACGATGTCCTCTTCCGCAGCCCCCCGCCAGCGCAGTTTGATGGTGGTGGGAGCGCTTGCCCCGTTTTTGTTCTCCGCAATAATCGTCACCTCGCAGGCGCGTTGCGGCACGGGAACATCGAGCGTTTGCGTCGTCTCCGTCGCGGTCTTGTCCGCGATCTCCTGAATCCGCTTTGCGCCGCCAATCGGCCTGCCGTCCACCAAAGCCCGCACCGCAATGACGGGAGAGTCAGCCGAAGTTCGCACGGCAAATTCCACTTTGACGGAGGACGTGGCGACTTCGGCGTTATTTTCCGGCGATTTGATCGTCACCAGCGGCGGCAGCGTTTTGTTCACGTCCACCACATCGGTCTTGCGGCCCCGGTCTGCGTCCGCAAGGCGCAGGGCCTCCGCCTCACCCCCCGCCGAAATCACCCGCTCCACCACATCCGGGCGGTTGAACGCGCTGCGAAAGCGCGAGACCGGGAAGAAATCGGCAGCCGAATCTTTCCCCCGATTGATATGCCAGCCGATTAAGTCCTCGCTTCCAGCGGCGGCGTCATAGTAGCCTGTTTGTGTCCACACGGCCCACTGCTTTTGATCATTCTGAACGAACAGGGAAAGCAGCGGAGAGCCGTCCTTCATCGCAAACCAGCGGACTGTGCCATCGCCCAGCAGAGCGGCCCCTATTTTGCCGTTTTTGCTCACGTTGACGTGCCACACTGTCGCCGGCATCGGAACATTCCACGCCTGTTTGCCCTCGCTATCAAAGAGCCGCAGATCAAAATCGCCGCCCAGCAAAAACCGTTTTTGGTCGGGCAAAATCGCAATGCAGCGCGACTCCTCGTTGTCGGAGAGCGCCAGCGCATGACCATTCACTTTGGGGCGCAGATTGTCTTCCCAGCCCGTAATATCGAGTCCGGGGGCCTTGAGCATCGGGGCCAGCAGTCCGGCATCGGCCCCTTTTTTCAGGGCGGTCTCCTCGTCATCAGCGAGTTTTGTTGCCAGAGAGCGCTGCTTTGCGTCGAAACGCATGATCTGCTTGTTGTCGCTTTGCGCGGCGTACTGCACTTTGCCGCCATCCTCGGAAATCATGAAGGTGGTGAAGCGCATATCAATGGTCTGGCCCCCGAATCCCCGCGTTTTATCGTCCTCTAATACGCCCCACAGCGGATCGCCCGCCGCATACAGGGTTGCGCCCTGAATCAGCGGAACGATTGCCGTGATCGATTCGCTGGAAGCGGCAATGTCAACGGGCTTGCCTTTGCCGGCGTTCTCCCAGCGGCGGATAGACCGCAAGACGACGCCGTTCTGCGTGACCGCAACGCGCCCTCCCGCAAGCAGCTGTTTGCCGTTATGGGACCAGGCCACGACATCGAACGCGAAATAGGGGGATTTTAGATCGTCCGTCTTCGGCGTGTAGAGCAGGGAGAGGTCTGACCCCGATACGACCGTGACATTTTTCGTGTCGCCGAAACCGACCGCGATTTTCTCTCCGTCAGGCGAGTAAGCGATCCCGTGCGGGTGGGAGCCGCCGGTCACTTTCTTGCGGACTGCCAGCGTGAAATCGGGCTGATAGAGGCGCATCATTCCATCGAGTCCGGCGGTGGCAAGCACGCCGTCCGGGCGAAAACTCATCCCGATACAAACGTTGTCGTACTCTTTATCTGTGGCGATGATTTCGCCGTCAGAGACGCGAAACACCCTGATTCCATTGCCGACAAGCCCCGCTGCAAGCGACTTTCCGTCGGGAGAGAAGCGCAAAATCTGCACGGCATCCGGCAGCCCTTTGAGCCGCCGTGCGATTTTCCCGTTGGTCGGATCAATCAAATAGACGGAAACTTTCTTGTCCCAGGTGTAGCCCGTCTTGCCCGCCGTCGCGACCAATTTCCCATCGGGCGAGATCGCAACGGCATTGAGATGACCGTCGTCGGGGCCGATGGGGATGCGAACGGTCTTCTGCAAATCACCGGTGGCAACGTCCCAGATACGGAGCGTTTCGTCGGCGGAACAAGTGGCGAAAAATGTCTCGTCCGCAGAGACGGCCATATCGGTGACGGGAGCGGTGTGCATTACCGTATTAATCCGAAGCAGCGGACGTGTCGGCGGTTCGTCCGCTCTGGCAGCCAGCGGCATAGCCAGCGCCACGACCGCTGCCAGAGATGCCATTCCGCGAAGGGAAGCGCCTGCTCGACAGTCTGCGAACAAATGAGTAAACATAGAATATATCTCCTGAAAGACCAAAAGAGAGCGCTGCAATAAAGACTATTTGTAACTATTCACTTCTCCCCTCCTTCGCAAGGAGGAGAGAAAAGCGGACGGCTCCCTCCCCTTGCGAAGGGGAGGGCAGGGGTGGGGTGAATCGTTACCCTATTTTTTAATTTGAAGGCGGGCGATACGCCACAGTTGCCGACGCGCTCTAATTTTCGCGTAGAGGCTTTTCTGCGCGGTGTCCATAGCCGGGACATTCGGAAACGGCCCAACGCCCTCCAGAACAGAGACGGGCGGATCGTCGGAGCGCGTCGCGGGCAGCGGTTCGTCGGCGCAGGACGCGGCGATTGGCCCCGAAACCGGCGCGGGGCGCGACTGCAATTTCCAGACTTCAGCCGTTCCGGCGGGGGCTTGAACCGGTTGTGAGTACAGCCCGTTTTTTAACGCGCCGCTCCTTTGCTGCGGCGCAAGGGGAATCAGCGTCGGCCTTCCGGCTCCGTCGAAAAGGAACAGAAAATCCTGCGCCGCTTCCTGCGTCGGCAGGGCCACTTGAAATGACCTGCCCGTACTAATCTCCCGAATAGCCCGCGCTTTTGCTTTCCCCGGCGATTGCATTGCGGTCTCCGAATCGGCCTGAAAGAGCGGGGGCGGCGCGACCGGCCTCAGTTGCGCAAACAGGGTATGCCAGCGCGAAGCGGGAGCCTGCCGATCCGCGTCCATTGCGGCGAGGGCGCGGCTGCCCAGCTCGCCGATGAGTCCGTAAGTATGCGTTCGCGGGTCGTGTCGCAGATTTGCCGTGAGATAGCGCAGTGAGACGGCGGTTCCCGCCCACTGCCCGATGAGCGTTCGCTCTTTTTTGTTTCCCGGCCTGCCCCGAAACAGCCGCGCCAGCATCAAGTATCGCCCTGCGTCATCGCTCCCGCCCGCCGCAAAAGAGACCTCGCCCTCCAGCGCGTAAAGGGGCGAAGCGACCTCCTGTCCTAACGGAGGATGAGCAGAACGATTCTCCCGCAGAAATTTAGCGAGGGCCTCGGTCAAGCGCAGGTTCAATCCGCGTTCGATTCCGCCGCCGTCGCGCAGAGTGGACACCTTCAGACCGTCCTCTGACTCTGCGGCGGGAAGGCGCGTCCCGCCCGAAAAAGCCAACGCGAGAAGCAGCGCGATCCCCATCCCCCGCCGGACTATTTTTTGCGCGGAAATCGGCATCTATTCGCCCACCCCGAACACAAGATTGCAGGTATAAAAGGCTAGCCGTTTCGCCTCGATCTCCATGATGCGACGCAGATTTCGCGGTTCGGCCCCCTCTGCCGGAAACGCTTTGACCAGCGCCAGCGCATTCTCTTCCGAAGTGAAGAGAATCGCTTTGACCCGCTCCGTTCCGGGCGCGTCGGCGGCATACGTCTTGCCCCCGGCAAGCGGCAGACGCAGGCGGCTGTTGGCCTTTACTTTCGCGGCGCTCAGATCGCCATTGCGCGGAGAGAGCAGGTAGACTTTGCCGTCCACATCTTTTTCCAGCAGCACCAGCCAGCCGTCCTCACTTCCGATTTTTGCCTCGAAGGAGAACGGCTGATTGATTCCAATCACCGATTTACCCGGATTCATTGTCAGCGCGAACGCATCGGGGACGCTGTGGTCCTCGTTGAAATCGTCCCAGACCGTTCGGGTCGGAGCGGGGGCGGGTTTTGGTTCGGGCTTTGGTTCGGGCTTTGGCGTTGGTTTTGGTTCCGGCTGCGGTTCGGGTTTAGGCTCCGGTTTTGGTTCGGGCTTTGGCGTTTTTCCCTCAAAAATCGGAAGGTTAGCGTAGTCGGTGGGGCTGAGGCGCGGGGTCTGCGTCTGCTCCATGTAATCGGCGACCTCGCCGGTGACATCTTTCTGAACTTCGCTCCAGCGCGTGTTTTGATCCGCTTTCTGAAGGCGCGAAGTCAGAAAGTGGGTAAAGACCCCGCCCCGCTCGCTTTCGAAGTCGTCCTCGCCCGAAGTCTGGTTCGCAAGCGACGCGGTAAAGTAGACGATCTCGGCCCCTCCGGCGATGTGGTCGTTGTTGTCGGCCCTGTCAGCGGCAATATCGCGGCGTCTGGCGCTGGCGCGGCGGTAAGCGCGTGTCTTCTTAACTTTTCGTCCTTCGATGCTGCGGGTCAGCCCGCCGGAGAAACAGGAATCGAGCAGCACGGTGCGGCTGCGGGCGGGAATCGCAAGCAGGGCGCGGTACAGTTCGTCCCGCCCGATGTCGTGGGCCTCGCTTTTCTCGCTGGCGTCATTGGGCAGCAGGGTAGAGGCTCCGTTCGAAGCGACCGCGCCGTGTCCCGCAAAATAAAAAACGAATCGTTCGTCCGAGCGTCCGTTCTTTTTCAGAGTGGCGAGCGCGTCAAAGATACGCTCTTTCGTCGCCTGTTCGTTCAGCAGGGAGACTACCGCAAAGCCCTGCGTTTTCAGCAGGGTTTCGATGCTGCGGGCGTCGTTGACGCAGCCTGCGAGATCGCTGTCGGAATTGAGCGACGGATAGGCGTTCACTCCCACAACGAGCGCATGGTCGGCGCGGGACAGCGCAGGCGCGGCGGCAAGAATCAGCAGCGAAACTACGCCGCCATGAAAAAAGCGATGGGTTTGGTTTAACATAATTTTTCCGGTCAATTCACTGTGGTCATTTCGTTGCGGGTTCAAGCACAATGCTCGGCCTGATCTGGACGGGCTTATCGGATCGGACGATTGGCCCGCCGGGGCGCTGTCCCCAGCCCTCCATTGCGCCCTCGGTGATAAAAGCCTCGTCGAGCCAGATCAGGCCCTTATTCGCCCATTTGTCCGTCCAGGAATTGACCATAAGAAAGGCGTGTTTGTCCGAATCGTAGCCGACGATGCAGACTCCGTGATACCCCTCGAATTTGCCTTTGTCCTCGGTCAAACGATAGACAAAATCGGGATCGTGAGAGGCCTTAAAGAAGTCGGCATAAACGGGAATCCCGATGACAAACGGCTGTTTGGTCTCCCAGAGCCAGTTTTTGAGCCGCTCCGGGTCGGCGGGATCGCCGTTGATTTTGCCCCGAAAAAGCGAGACCGTCTGCCGCGCTTTGTAGCGCAGCGCGTGTTTCCTGACGCTCTCTTCCGGCTGGGAAAGTATCTCTTTTTCGTCCCAGGGCATATCAGCCAGTGTGCCGCAGCCCTGTTTTGCCAGCACATCAAACGCCTCAAAAATGTGCATCCCGTTCTCTTTGTCCCCTTTGTTAAACTGATGCCAGATAAAGGAGGGGCTAAAAAGGAAGCGGGGATCAACGCGCTGCTCCGGGGTGAGTTTGCGCTGCCGCGCCACCGAAGTGGAGTAGCAGTAGTAGGCGGTAGACCATCCCACGCACGATCCGGTCCGGCCCTGATTTCCGATGGGCGGCAAATCGGCGGCGAGGCTAAACGCTGCGGGCCGGTCTATTCCGCGTGTTGCGGCGATGCGGACGCTTGCGTGCGTTTTGAACGCCCCGGCGGGGGACGGGACGCAGCCGGTTCCCTGCGCGTTTGCCGGAAGCAGCGGCGTCAGAAAGAGCAGGCCTATCAAAGCAATCAGGCGGGGCAAGGGACTGCCAGTAAAAGCATTCCCAGAAAATTCAGTCGGTATCAATGCGGGCATCCTTTAAGACGACTGCGCTTCGTATGTCAGTCCATCACAGGCGTCAATGAGATTACAGGCGATTAGCGGGCGATTAGATTGTAGGCAGTCCGCCCGGAAATCTTGAGCGCGTCCGGGCTTAAAACCGCCCGGACACGCGGAGTATTTTGGATTTACTGCGAGACCAGCGCCGTAGTTTCCCCGGTCACATCTACGGTGAACGTTCCGGCGGCGGCAGGATTGGCAAGGCTCGACTGCGCCCGCATCGTCGCGCCGATGACCTTGAAGGAGACCTTGCTGGCGCTCACCGAAACGATCTGGATTGTGCCGCCGTTCGCCGCCCACTGACGCGCCGCAGTCAGCGGCCCTTCCGAATAGATGACCTGATATTTGTCGTCGTCAATCGTGTAGTTCCCGACAGTCGCGCCGCCTTGAACCGCAAGGGACAGGGTTCCGCTGGTGTCTCCGGTTCCGCTGGCGGAGGCGCTAATGGTCAGCTGCTTGCCAACGCCCGGTATCGTGAGGTCTACCCCCGCCACTAAAGCGAGGTTACGCGAGGTCGTCGTCGCGTTGACGCCGCTGACATTGGAGAAGGTGACCGAGGCGCCGCTGCCTGACGGGTTCGCCGCCGCCACAGCCGTCCAGGTCCCGTTGAAATTCTGGCTTAAATAGTTGAGGACGTAAGTCCCCGTCGCCGTTCCGATATTTCCGGTGACGCGGGTTGTCTGCGTTGTCTCGCCCTGCGTGTAAGTTCCGGTCAGGCTCAAGTCGCCGTTTGCGGCAACCGTCCCCGTGAGCTGAACCGTCACGACAACGGCGCGGGAATGGGCGGCGCGGGTGGGATCGTTTACGGTCATGGTGCCGGTGGCGGTATTATTGGAAGCGATAACGAGGTCAAGCGCGGCGGTCTGCGGAGAGGTCAGATTGACAGTCGAGGTGAAGTGGCGCGAGGTGGACGAGACGGCGCTGTTGCCGCTGTCCCCGCCGCAGCCGACGAGCGAAAAAGCGCTGCCGAGGCCGAACACTCCCAGCAGCAAAAACGGGGTATGACGCGAGCGTAATTTAGAAAACACGGGCGGAGCCTCCAGGATTGCGTTCCTCTTCGGGTGAAATTTAAGAAAAATTTCAAGAGAAAGCAAGCCGCGTTGAGAGAGTTTAGCGTGAGAGGCGGCATTTCTAAAAAATAATGTCTGCGAGAATACGCCTCTCCACACTCCTTAGTATCGGCCCTGACCGTATCACCAGCGTATCCTGTTCGTCTCATGGGGCTATTTTGGGGGAGTTTCAGGGAGATTTTGCGAAAAATTCTAAAAAACGTTCGATTTGCGCCTCAACCCCCTCCTGTTTTGCCTCCCGCCAGTTTTTCAGGAAGGCCGCCTCTCCCAGCGCCTCCCGGATCGGCGCGAGGACAGTTTCGCGGATTTCGCTTTCGGCGGGAACCAGCGCCATCCCTATCTCTTCGCGCAGCGCTTCCCCCGCCGCAAACAGGCGCAGGGCGAGGTCTGGCGCCTTTTGCGCGGCGAATACGGAACCCAGAACTTCCAGCGCGTAGGCGATGCCCATGCGGTCTTCGGTCTTACGGCAGAGCCGCAAGCACTCCGCGCCGCGTTCGGTCGCCGCCGCATATTCGCCCAGTTCCCCCAGCAGTCCCGCAAGGTTGCAAAGCTGCGTGGACTGCCCGACCGCGTTTTCCAGTTCGCGGTGCAGCGCAAGGCTCGCTTCGTAGCGCGTCCGGGCGGAATCAAACCGCTTTTCCTCCTTGTCCAAATTCGCCAGATTTCCGATTACGGTGGCGCGGATAATCGCATAGCCGTTCGCCCCGGCAATCGCCAGACACTCGTCGTAATAGCGGCGGGCCGTGACGAGATCGCGCTGATTTTTGGCGGTATTGCCCAGCCCACCCAGCGACTTCGCGACTAAAAGCGGGTCGCCGATCTGCCTTGCGAGGGCCAGCGAACGCAGTCCATACTCCTGCGCCTGCTCCAGATCGCCCCGCGCCCGCGCCAGAATATCCGCCGCCTTTACCGCCCCGCTCAGGGCAAGCGGAAAATCGGCGGCGTCCGGGCGGGCCAGCGCTGCCGCAAGGCGGTAGCTCCCCGCGCTTAAATAGCCTCGCGTGTGCCAGAACAGATGCAGCGCGTCCGTCATGCGGAGCAGCGCCTCGGTCTGATCGGGGGCGGCCTCCAGCGTATCGAGAGCGGCGTCGCAATTCGGTTTTTCACGTTCGAGCAGGCGATACCAGCGGGCCTGCTCCGCACCGCTCAGATTGGCCCGCGCCGCCTCCGCAAAGGCCAAAAAATAGAGCGCGTGCCGCAGGGCGAGCGCATTGCGTTCGTCCGGCCCCAGCCGCTCCTGTCCGAACTCCCGCAGCGATTCGAGCAGGCGGTAACGCATGGTCTCGTCCGGCGCGTCGGCATCCATTTCGATCGCGCAGGCAAGCAGAGAATGATCGCGCAGGCCGGTTATTCTGTCCAGCGCCGATTCGTTTTCGGCGCAGACCGCCTGCGCCGCCTCCAGTGTCAGCCCGCCGCGAAAGACCGACAGCGTGGCAAAAAAGCGCTGCGTTTCGGGCGTCAGCAGGCGGTAACTCCAATCTATCACCGCTGCAAGACTTTTGTGGTGGGAGAACGCATCGCGCTTGCGGGAGGGCAGCGAATCGAAATGCGCCGTCAGTTTCGCCAGCATTTGCGCCGGGGAGAGCGCTCCGGCCCATGCCGCCGTCAGTTCAATTGCAAGCGGCATCCCTTCCATTTTCCGGCAGAGCGCGACAATCGTGGCGGCGTTCTTTTCGGTCAACTGGAAGTCGGGACGAATGGACTGAGCGCGGTCCAGAAAGAGTTTGACGACCGGGTACGCCGCCAGCGCCGCCAGCGATTCGGCGGAGAGCGCCGCGTCGGGGAGGGGAAGGGGCGCGAGCGGAAACAGCCGCTCGCAGGTCAGGCCCAGCGTCTGCCGGGAGGTGACCAGAAACCGGACGGCGGGCAGTTCGCGCAGGAGCAGAGCGAACACGCCTTCGCAGTTTTCGACAATCTGTTCAAAATTGTCCAGCAGAAGCAGAGTCGGAGCCTCGCCGAGGGCGTTCTGGATTCGCGGAATCGGGTTCTCGTCCGAGGGCGGCAGGGCGAGGCTGCGGGCGATAAATTCGGGGATTTGCTGCGAACTTGCGGCGTCCGCAAGCGCCACGAAACAAACCGAAACGTCGTATTGGCTGAATAGCCGCCGCGCCGTTTCGGTCGCAAGGCGGGTCTTGCCGCACCCGCCCGCCCCCGTCAGCGTCAGGAGGGGAGAAGCGCCCGCCTCCCCCTGCAAGGCCGAAAGCAGCATCCCTTCGATGGCCTGCATCTCGCCCGTTCGCCCGAAAAACCGCGTGGTGGATTGCGGCAAGCGACAACGCGCAGGATCGCGTTTGCGCTCGCCATAAACGGGCGGCAGCGATTCTCCTGTGACGCAGAGCGGCGGGTTTGCCCCCGGAAGCGGGTCGCGCAAAAGCGCGTTTCTTTGCGACGACGCAAGTAAAGCCTGCTGAAGTTCCGGCGAAGGCGTCGTGCCGAGCGTGTCGCGCAGGCGGTTTTCAAGGGCGCGGTACTGCCGGATGGCGGCGGAAGCCTGCCCGGAGCGCATCAGCAGGTTCATCAGGTGGAGGCAGGGGGCCTCGCTCTGCGGCGCGGCGCGGGTGGCGCGCTCCGCATAATGGATCGCCGCCTCGATATTACGGTGGAGTTCGCATACGGCGCTGCCGCGCAGCAGCAGATGAAGGTAGCGCTGATGCAGCGATTCGCGCAGCCCGACCATGCGGTGCAGATAGCAATCGGGCAGCAAATCCCCCTGATACAGCGCAAGCGTTTTTTCCAAACGGTCTAAGGGCGTTTCGGCAGGAGCAAGGCGAAGGAGCGCGTCCGCCGCCCGCTCGAACTCCTGCGCGTCCAGGGTAAAAGAACCCGCTTGCAGCGCAATCGTGGCGCGGTCGGCAAAAATGACGCTCGCCGGTTCGGTTCCCGGCGGCTCCAGCTGCCGCCTGAGCGAAGAGAGCGCGATGCGGAGTTTGGCGCGGGCGGCATCGGGGTCGTCGCCTTCCCATAAATCGGAGGCCAGCGCCTCGCGAAAGCAGGGGCGCTGCGACGGGGCCAGCGCCAGCGCCGCCAGCAGCCAGCCGGCCTGCCGGGTGCGAAACCGCGTGATACTTTCCTCCGAATTTCGCGCGCTCAATCCGCCCAGCAACTCAATCCGCCACGCCTCCAGCATCCGCGCCGTACTCCTGACTTTCGGTTTAGTCCTTGCAATTACTCTGCTTCCAATTTTCCGCAAGAAGGGGCGAGGTTCCTGCTTCACACGGAGAGACGACGCGCCGCTAAAATTTTCGGGTACAATACACAATATCTTAAACGAAAAGCAGTAACTATTATGAAACAAAAAAATACGAACCGTTATCCTCTGCTAATCGCGCTGGGAGGCGCTGCCCTGGTGATTGTCCTCGTCGGTTCGCGCCGCCTCGATTGGGAGGGCATGATGGCGTGGTGCGGGGTAGAACGCTGGTCGGTGAAAACGGGGACGGACGCGGACCGAGCAAAGGTCAATGTGAACGCGCCGCAGCCCAGCGCGATTGCGACGATGGCGGCGTGGCCCGCGCAGGCCAATCCCCCCGCTAATAGCCGCGTCGCGCCCTATGAAACGATCGCCTGGACGCTGACCGCCACGCTGGTGGAGTACAAGGCCGAAAGCGATGAGGACACTCACCTTGTTTTAAGCGATGGGGCGGGGCATACGATGATCGCGGAGATTCCCGCCCCGTCCTGCGTCGGCAGTTCCAGTCCATTTCTGGCGGGAGTCACCAACGCCTACAATCAATTTCGGGCGCATTATGCGCCGAGCGGTTCGTTCCAGTCAGCAAATGTTCTCGTCCGCATTACGGGCGTCGGGATGTTTGATTTTCCGCACGGGCAGACAGGCGCGGCCCCAAACCAGATCGAACTGCATCCCGTGATTGACATTCAGTTTTTTCGGACGGTATCAGGGACGGTGGCGCTGGAACAGATTGATCCGGCGCATCGGAATCAGACGCTGAACTTTGAGTTCCGTCCGCTGCCTGGCGGCGCGGCGTTCACCCGAACGCAAACGCTAACCAGCGCGGGCGGTTTCGCGTTTACGGACATTCCGGCGGGCAGTTACAATCTGGCAATCAAAGGGGCGAAATGGCTTCAGTCCGTCGCGCCTGTCAACGTCACAAACGCCAACGCGACGAACCTGAGCATAACGCTCGGCGGCGGGGACGGGAATAACGACAACAGCGTAGACTCGTCCGATTTTACGCTGCTTATCGGCGCATACAATTCGGACATAAACCTTCCTGGCAGCGGGTATAATCCCCTCGCTGATTTCAACTGCGACGGATTGGTAGACTCGTCCGACTTTACGCTGCTTATCGGGGAGTTCGGCAACGTGGGCGCTCCGTAAAACTGCCGCGCCACCCGGTCGGGCCAGTCACAGGCCCGACCGCAACACAAGACCGGGCGGCGCAGATCGGGCCGTGAACGACCCGCCCGAAACGCGCAACCGGGCCGTGAACGACCCGTCTGGGAGGCTGCGCCAACCGTCCTGCGGACGGAAATGACCGTTTTTGCGAAAGGGCGAAATCACTTCGCGCCGATGCCTAACGGAGTTTTTTCGCCCTTGCGCGCAGGGCGTCGTCTTTGGCGAGCGCGATGATTTTATCGAGGGCGGAGGTGATGGCTGCGCCTTTGACGGCGGGCAGTTCCGCGTTGTTCTTCTTTTGCGGGGCGGCGAGGGTGAGAATGGCGTCCGCCGCGTCCGCAAACAGGTCGGGATCGTCCAGCGACTGCGCGGCGAGGGCGACAGCGGACTCGTTTCGGGCGTCACGGAGAATCCCCAGCGCCTGCCGCTTCTCCTCCGGCCTTTGCGCGGCGGCAAGCGCGGCGCGGACTTTTGCAACGCGGTCGTCCGCCGCGAGCTTTTCGTCCTGACTGACAAGGCGCAGATAGCCGCGCAGGGCCTGAATCTGCGTGGCCTTGTCCGCGTTGGACTTCGCGATGGTCAGCAAGGTGGGGGTGGGGCGCGAGTCGCTCCACGTTTCGGCGAGGGCGGTGATCGCCGCGCTTTTGATTTCCGGCGCAGCGTCGGTCGTGGCTTGGGTCAGGGCGTCCAAAGCCCGGTCGCCGCCGATTTCCGCCAGAACGCCGAGCAGGGAAACGCGGTTTGCGGTCGGGGCCACATCAAGGGCGGCAAGCAGCGGTTCCGCCGCTTTGTCCCGGTCGCCGCTTCGGTTTGCAATCGCCGCCGCCGCATTGTGCGCCGCGTCCCGCGCCGATTCATCCGTTGTGGTTGCGAGGACTTTTACGACCGCCGGATATTCCGCCGCCGTCCCCGATTTCTCCAACGCCCGCAGCGCCGCCGCCGCGACTTTCGGTTCCGTTCCTGAAGCCGCGCCCGCGAGAGCAGTCCGCGCTCCGGCAGTCGGCCTTTCCGCCAGAACGCCCATCAGCGTCGCCTGAATGTCCGGCTGCCCCGCTTTGACCGCCTGCAAAATCGCCGCGTCGGAATCGCTGCCGGTGAGATTGGTCAGCGTATCGCGGGCGGTTTGCCGGTCTTCGCCGTCCGCGCTATGCGCCGCGATTTCAGCAAGTTTTGCCACTGCCGCCGCGCCGCCTAGTTTGCCGCTTGTTCGTATCGCCGTCCGCCGCAGCGTATTGTCGGGGCTTACCAGCAACTCGTCGGCCAGCGACGCGGCGTTAGTCACATTGCTGTCCGCAAATCCGACGAGCAGGACAGTCTGCGTCGGGGCGTCCAACGTGGAAAGATTGCTCAGGGAAGGCGCTTTTTTGGCTTCCGGCAGGCCGCTGTAAATGCGGGCGGCAGAAAGAGCGACCGTCGAATCGGGCGATTTCATTGCCGTAAGCGCGAGAAGCGCGGCGCGATGCGAGTCCAGCGCCGACAGTCCGCGCAGGGCGGACGCTTGAATGACCGGCAGGTATTCCGGCGTAGCTAAGGCCGTGTACGTCTTCACCGCTTCGCCTTTGCCGCCCGCCGCCGCGAGTTTGTCCGCCGCTTTCAAAATCGCCTGTGAGACGAGCAGACTTTTACCGTTGACCGCCCAAAGCGCCGCCAGCGCGGGCGCTGTCCCGATTTTTCCGAGGGCAGTCACCGCCGCGCCGCGCAGTTCCGCATTGTCCGATTTTAGCAGGGGCTTGAGCAGTCCGACCGACTCCGCGTCGCCCCGATCTCCGAGCGAATTAATGACGCCAATCTGCGCCGCGCCAGTCGAAGCGGAAAGCGCGGCCCGCAGCGCCTTGCCCGCCGCCGGATGAGCAATCCGTTCCAGCGCGTAGCGGGCGATATTCGCCGTCTTTGCGTCCGTCAGCAGTTTCCCCAGCGCCGGGACTGCCGCCCTGCTTCCCATTCTTCCAAGAAACGTACACGCCTCCTGCTTGCCGCCAAACGTGGCGTTCGGATCATCTAGAACCACAATCAGCCGCGTTTCAATCGCGGCAAGGGCGTCCCGGTTCGACTGCGCGGAATCAATCTGCTGATTGATCGCCTTTACCGCCGTCCGGTTCTGGAAGTCATACGTTTTAAGGTCGTCAAAAGCGTCCGCCCGCGCCAGTCCGCAAAGCGACAGACCGACCGCAGCCCACAATGGCGCAGTCCTTCGAAGTGGTTTCATAGTGGTCTCCTTTGGAGACAGGTGTTCAGGTGTTCGGTGTTCAGGTGTTCAGGCGTTGACTGCTCTACGAATAGTTTATACAAATTGCTAGCAAGCGAGCGCATTTTTCTGAACACCTGAACACCGAACACCTGAACACCTGTCTTATACGCGCCAGGGCGAGCGCATTGGCGTTGAGAGCATCCGGCTGGCGGTGGGGTCGTCGAGAATCTGTTCCGTGTCGGGGTTCCAGCGGATTTTGCGGCCTAAGATCATGGCAATCTGCCCCAGATGCCCGATGCTGGCGGAGCGGTGCGCGGTCTCGGCGGGCGTGATGGTGGGCTTGCGCGACTTCACGCAGTTGAGGAACTCGCGGTGATGGCCCGGACTGTTGAGCAGACGGTACTGCGGCTCGATTGGCTCTTGCAGCAGGGTTTTCGGGTAGGCGTCCAGACCGCCGCGATCTACCCACACCCAATGCCCGTTCTCGCCGATCCATTTTGTCCCGCTGCGGACGTTTTGATTGCCGCTGTTTGCGACGCGCATTTCGATTCCATTGCGGTATTTCGCGACAAAGTTGTAGGAAGTGGCGGCGTCGTAGATTCCGGTCGCGGGATAGTCGCCCTTGCCCTCGATCTCCACCGGCCCCGTGCTGTTGCAGTCCATGCCCCAGTGCGCAATGTCGCCGTGATGCCCGATCCAGTCCATGAGCTGCCCGCCGCCGAAATCTAACTGCCAGCGCCACTGATAGTGCAGGCGCTCCGAGGCGTAGGGCAGCATCCGGGAGGGGCCAACCCAGAATTCGTAGTCCAGTTCCGGGGGCGGCTCTTTAAATGTCACTGGCCCGATGCCGCTGCCGCCCGGAAGCCCGACTTCCACTTTCACGATTTTGCCGATTTTGCCGCTGCGGACAAGTTCGCAGGCGTAACGGAAATCCCGCTGCGAGCGCTGCCACGAACCCGTCTGCCAGATGCGGGCGTTCTTAATCTGCGCGTTGACGATGGCGCGGCCTTCCGCGAGGCAGTGGGTGAGCGGCTTTTCGCCGTAGACATCTTTGCCGGAGTTGAGGGCGGCGACGGCGATCACGCCGTGCCAGTGGTCGGGAGTGGCGAGGGAAATCGTGTCCACGTCGGCGCGGGCCACCAGTTCGCGGAAATCGCCGTAGGTCTTGCAGTCGGTGTTATGGTAGCGGTGGTCAACATTATTTTTGGCGTCTCGAACAACGTTTTTGTCTACGTCGCAGACCGCCACAACCTGAACGTCCCCGTTACCCAGGAACTCGTTCATGTTGTTCGTTCCCTGATTTTTGACGCCGATGCAGCCCATCGTAATGCGGTTGCTCGGAGCCACGCGCCCGCCCCGCCCCAGCGCGGACGCCGGGACGACGTGGAAAATCCCCGCCCCGATTCCTATCCCGGCGGCGTTTTTGAGAAATGCGCGGCGATTCGTTCGCCCGTTGTCAGCCATGAGAATTGCCCCTTTGCGATTTTTCAGATGAGAAATTTTTTGGATGGCGCAGATTTCGCCGCACCAGTGGGTTTTCCCTTCGCCGCCGCATTGAGGCGAAAGGAAACGGCCTTTCCAAACGTTCCGCATCTGCAAATCCAGAGGGACAGCAGACCGGAGTTATTTGCGGCGGCGGCGCAGCATCCCGACGGCGGGAATCGCGCCCAGCGCCACGACCAGCAGCGAGGACGGGGCCGGTGTCTGATTCAGAATGAAAGCGTGAATCGAGTTGCCCGTTCCAAACGTGCCGTAACCAACAATCTGCCCGTTATCGTTGATGCCGGTAGCGTACTGCAAGTGCCAGTTGCTGAGATTGCGCACTTGCCCGTTCAGGTCGGTCATAGTCCCATTCTGGTCAATGAAGGCCGTGTATTCCGTAATGCTCGTTGTGCTGTTAAATACGCTGGAGTTGCCGACGATTTGCCCCAGGCTGTTGATGCCCACCGCCACGCTGCCGATTCTGCCGGGCAGAGTCCCCAGATCAGTGTATCCGCCGTTTCCATCGAAAGTTGCGGCGTGAAGAGATGCGGTGGCGGTACCGCTGGTGTATGTTGGGTTACCGTTCTTGTCTTTCCCGTTCACGTAGGAGGTCGCTCCTACGATCATTCCGCTTGCATTAACGGCATAAGCCGCCGAGGTAAGTACGACCGTGCTTCCGTTGACAGTGGCCGACGCGCCGATGTCTTTCATCGTGCCGTTCGCGTAGGAAAAAGCGTGCTGTAGTGTGGCGTTCACGGTTGACAGACCAACGATAGTTCCTCCCGTATTGACGCCATACGCCTGCGAACTCGACCCGCCCAGCGTTCCGAGATCGGTCAGTCCGGCAGTACCCGCCTGCGCCGATACCGCATGATAAACGCCTGTTCCCGAAGAAGTGCTGGCGTATCCTGCGATCAGACCGCTGCTGTTGATGGCCCTTGCCGTTGAGTTCGCGCCGCCGGAAAGGATTCCGAGATACGTCTTCGTTCCGCTTGTCGTATCGTAGGAGTACGCCTGCGCGGGAGATGCCGCATTAGGCGCTGTCAGTCCGGTGTCGCTGCCTACCACTATGCCGCTGTTGTTGATGCCATAGGCGAGGGAAGTATAATTGGCGGTTGTTCCTTTCGGCGTTCCGATATCATGGATTGTTCCATCGTTGTAAAAGGCATGGTTTGCGGTGCTGCCGGTAACGCCGCTGATGCTGTTGCCGACGGTCACACCGCTGTTATTGATGCCATAGGCCTGTGTCGGATAGTTGAACAGGACGCCCAGATCGGTGATGTCGTATGAGTACGCCTGCGCGTTGGCGGACGGGGACAGAAAGGCCGCGCTCAGGCCGATTGCGGCGAGCGGCGTGAGCCGGAGGGCAAACTTCGTATAGCGCATGGTCTTGATTCTCCTCTAACGGGATTTTGAATGGCGAACAAGACTATCTATTGCAAGAAATGTGCCAACTCCGCGATTCCGGGACGCGCAGCGTATACCGCAACGTACACAATTTGACGCATTATTAAGAAATTATTAACGACTATTGACGCTTAAACAAATTAAAAAGCATTAAAAATCGTCATGTTGCCCTCCACGCGCCTTTTTCCACGCTAAATACGCCGTCCAGACATCCATGCGAATAAATGTTTCGTAGGTCACGCCGGGACGCAGGCCAGTGTAACCTGTCATTATATAATCGTTGCCCAGCCGCTTCGTCAGTTCCTCATCGAGTTCGGACGCGGCGATTACGACAGGGGCTTTTGCGCCGTCCGGGATTCCGGCGTAGTAGCCCACGCTGTCCGCGTCGTAGCGGCGCAGATACCAGGGCAGGGGCCAGTAGTAGCCGTCCGTCGAAATCACCTGTATCGGCGTTTTGTCGCGCTGCGGGGCGGCCTCGGCAAGGTCGTTCATTTTCTGCTGCAAGTTCAGAACGTCCGGCACGGTCTGCGCGTAGACATAGGGGTTGTCCGGGTCGGCAAAAGCGGTAAAACTGTCCCGCCGCGCCTGCGCCGCCAGTTGAACTGCCCCGATTGCGAGAAGCGTGGCGGCGGCCTTGCCGATCTTTCCGGGCGCGACGCGCAGCAGGGCGTCCGCGCCGACGCCCGCCAGAACGATCATGCCCGTCAGAAAAGTCAGGACGCACCAGGGCGTTTTATAAGGAATGGCGCTGTAAATCAGTGTCAGAAGCAGGGTATAGATCGCGAAGAAGCGGGGCAGTCCGGGACGCGGCGCGGCAAACTTTCCGCCCTTCGCAAAGGCCGCGCCGATTCCCACTAATGCCAGCGCAAGAATCAGCCCTTCGCTGTATACGGCGTGACCGGGCGCATGAGTCCAGCCCAAAATTTGCAGATAGTAGCCCGCGCCGTGCCGGTGCATCTCCGTGCCGCCCGCCCGTTTCAGCCAGGGGGTGTAGGCGCGGAAATAGTCCAGCGGCCCGCGTCCGTTCGACCCGCACCCGGACAAAAACGCGATTGCCGCAATCACCGCCGTCCCCGCAGCGATTGCAAAATGACCGCGCAAAATCTTCGCGTCCGGCCGGACGCTTGGCGGAACGCCACCTGGCGAGGCGTTTGCAACGCCTCTGCTCCGGTTCGCTATCGGCGCGGCGTTATCAACGCCTCGATTCGCAATGCACCCGAACGTAAATCGCGCGAATACCAATGCGATGAGGGTCGCCGCGAATGAGAGGACGGCGGTCTCTTTCGTCGCGACCATCAGGCCCGCGCAGAGGCCCGCGCCGATTGCCCAGCCAACATGAGGCCGCTGCCGGTAGCGCCACGCGCAGCCGAGGCAGGCCAGCGCAAAATAGGACAGCAAAATTTCCTGAATGTAGTACCGGCTGTAAAACACGAATGCGGGCGAAACGGCGCACAACAGCGCGGCAATCAGCGCCGCCCGCCTTTCGAGGCCGTCCGAAAAAAGCGCGAACAGCGGAAGCATCGCCGCGCCAAACAGGACAGTGACCAGACGATAATCGCTCTCCCGCGTTTCGGCGAAATTTCTTCGCCCGAAAAACTTCACGACGGGCAGGGCGGCATAGTAAATCGTAGGGCCGTGAAACTCGTTCGGGTCGTAGCGATACGCGCCATGCTCCCAGATTTCGCGGAATTTTACGGCGTGTACCGATTCGTCAGCGTGGAACGGACGAACGCCCCGCGACGGCAGACGCAAGGCCAATGCGCCCGCCGTCAGCAAGGCCAGCAGAAACAGGAACGCGAAACGCGCCCTCATTTCGACGGGACGCCGAAAACTTCCACTTCCGTATAGCGGTTCAGCGGATCATGGAAAGTGCTGCCTTTGCTATACAGGCGGACATACCGCGCCTTGATGCCTTTGGCGTCAATTAATTTGCCTTCGTTCGTTTCGAAGTATTCGCGGTCTCTCCCGATGCCGAGTCCCACTTTATTTTCGATGTCGTTATTGAACAGGGTCGTAACGCCGTCAATGAATTTCGGGTCGTTGGAGACCTGCGCCACGACGCAGTGAAAAACGACCGCCTCCTCGTGGAAATGCCAGATGAGGAGGTAGGACAGCGGATCGCTTGCGCCCAGATCAATCTGAATCCACTGGACGCGGGACTTCAGTTCGACCGCAGTGCCGTCGTGCGCCTCTTTGTTGCCGTCGGTCACCAGATCGAGGGAGCCGTTAAACGGCGCGGCGCTGCTCGTGACTTTTTTATGCAGGGCCAGATTGACCGTGCCTTTCGGGACGGTCGGGACGGGGCGCGGATGGCCCAGCGGTTTTTCCACGTTCGGGCCGACGGCGGCGTTGCTCGGCGTCCCGACGAAAGCGGCCTTCGGCAGTTTGACCGGCAGGGGCATCCCCTCGTCCGCCCGCGCCGCAAGTCCAAAGGCAAACAAAACGCCCGCCGCAAACGCGCCGCAGGCAGCGGCCTTGCGAACTATGCGCAGCCGATTCGATTTAGAAGTAAGAAAAGCAGTCAACCCGGTCTCCTTCACAATGCGATTGGGATCAAAATGGTAAGCGTAGGATTCGCGCTATTCCCGCGTGATTCCTCCCTGTTTTGTCGTTTCGCGCCGTCGGTTGTTACGCTTTGTTTTGCGGACGGACTGCCCTTCGGATGCGCGATGAAAAAAACGTTGGTTATTTTTGCAACTTTTCGCTTGCGAAAGCAGGTTTGGCATGAATTGTGCAGTAAGAGAGTATATCACCGGTTTTGCCACGACTTGAAAGGAAATTTCGCGATGAATCTACGCTTATTTGTTCCAGCGTTTGCGCTGTGCCTCGCCTCGCTCGCCCCGCAGATCGCCCATGCCCAATTTGGCTTGTCCTCCAGCAGCGCCAGCAATGCTACCGGTCTCGTCTCAATTCCCTTTCCGCCTTATTCAATGTACGGCAGCGACCCGCATAGCGACAAACGCACCGGGTTTATCGGCCCAATCAGCAGCAATGCAAGCAGCGCTGTGGGCTTTCTCTATGCGGAGGGCAGTAGCAGCGCGTCTGGCACAGTGAACTACGGCAATATCCATGCCGCTTCGAATGGGGGCGGCGGGGGAGGCAGTGGCGGAAGCAACAATACGTCCCGGTGGTTTGATGTCATTACGGTAAAATCGCCGACTCTGCCTTACGGTTCGCCCGTCACACTGACTGCGAACGCGCATTACACAGGATTACTTTCCGCGTACATCAGCAGCCCGCTTTCGGCGGGAGGTTTCGGCGTGTGGGAAGGTAAAGCAAGCGTCACTTTTCAATCGCGCATTAGCGGAACAGCGCTGTCTTACGATCAGATACTAAACCTTACGACACCACAGGGCTTGTATACACGGCAAATGACGCCGATTGACCAGACGATTCAGCAGTCCATCACCACCTACGTTGGCGCAACGCTGACGCTCGATTCGCAAACTGATGTATCCGCCAGCGGTCACGGAGGCGGAAATTTCAAGGATTCGGGCGGCGGTTATGTCAGTGTGGACAGCGTTTTCGATGTGCAGGCGCAGACGGCGGGCGTGTTCCTGTCCCGCGCTTCCGCCGCCGTGCCGGAACCGTCCGCGCCCGTGATCGTTCTCATTGGCGCGGCGGTCGTGGGAGCTGGATTCGGTCTGCGGCGTCGGCGTCAGCACGCTTAGAATCGGGGGCGGGCAGGGCATGAAAATCGGTGTCATTGCGGACGATTTGACGGGCGCAGCGGATTCTGTCGCGCCTTTTGCGGGGCGCGGCCTCGCCGCCGAAGTCCGCTTTTTTCGGCGCGGCATGACGCTCGATTGTGAGGCGGACGCCATAGCGATAGACACCGGTTCCCGCGACTCCCCGATGAATGACACCCTGCGCGATCTGACGCTGCGGCGGGCCGCTCGCGCTATTGCCGCCTGTCAGCCGACCGTTGTTTTCAAGAAAATTGACAGCGCCCTGCGCGGGCATCTGCGCGTGGACCTCGACGCGATGCGGGCGGTCTTACCGGAACGTCTGCCCATCGTCTGCCCCGCGTTCCCCGCCAACGGGCGCATCGTTCGGGACGGGGCGTTGTGGATTCACGGCGAACGGCAGCCCATTTCCGTCCGGACTGCGTTCCAGTACGGCGAGGATGAGGCGGCGCGGGCGACCACTCTGACGGAACTGCGGCGCGGCGGGGAAGCGCTTGCCGCCCGCTTCGACGCCCTGCGAAATAACGGCGCGGCCTGCGTGTTCTGCGACGCCGAGACCGACGCGGATTTAGATATTTTGGCGGAGGCGGTCATCCTGCGGCCCGCCCACCTGCTTCCCGTCGGTTCAGCGGGGCTGTCTTCCGCTTTTGCGCGTCGATTTCCAGTCTCCGAGACGGAAATAGAATCAGCGGCGGAATTAGCGGACGAGACCGCCGCGCTGCTGAACGCTTTTAAGACCGGGCGCGTCCTCATCGTCATTGGCAGCCTGCACGAGGTCAGCCGCAACCAGCTGCGCCATTTTTCGGAACGAACGGGCGTAATTCCGATTGTTCCTGAAGTGGACGGCGAGTTTGATACTCTTTATCAAAGGATCACGCCATCGTTTCAGGGCGGACAGCGCATCGTCACGCTTGCAACGCCGGAAACGCGCAGCGAAAATTTGCGTATCAAAGACGGCATCGAATCATTGCTCATCACCGCGCATAAAATGTGGGCGGGAAATAAACAGACGCCTTTCGACGCGCTTTTCGTGACGGGCGGGGACAGCGCAAAGGAAACGCTGCGGAGTCTGAACGGGAACGGCCTGCAACTCACCGGCGAATTGGGGCCGGGAATCGCGCTGGGGCAACTTACAACAAACGAAGCGGGCAGCCAGATATTTTGTGGCCTTCCGATCTTGCTCAAATCCGGCGGGTTTGGCACTTTAAACTTAATTGCAACGCTCACAGGATTGGATTAAGAGTTGTACCGTAAAAATCTGCCTCGCATTGCCATTACGATGGGCGATCCGGCGGGCATCGGCCCCGAAATTATTTTAAAAGCGCTTCAACAGCAAGAAGTTTATTCCCTGTGCCGCCCCGTCGTCTACGGCGACATCGAACGGATGCGCTTCGTGGCCCGCGAGATGCTGCTGACCACCAGCGTTTTTCCGGCGGATTACGGCGAGGCCAACCCCCATATTCTGCTCGCGCAGCAGGCGACAACAGCGGACTTGCGCGGCCTGCGGTGGGGGGCGGTCTCGGCGATTGCGGGGCGGGCGGCGGCGGAGTCGGTGGTCGCGGCGGCGAACGCCGCGATGGCGGACGAAGTGGCGGCGGTCGTCACCGCCCCCCTCAACAAGGAAGCGATGGTACTCGGCGACTATCTTTTTGCCGGACACACGGAACTGCTCGCTCACTTCACCGGAACGCGGAACTACGCCATGCTGCTGGTCGCCGGCCTCCTCCGCGTGATCCATGTCAGCACCCACGTTTCCCTGAGCGAAGCGATAGCCCGCGTGAAGACGCCGCGCATCCTCAACTGCGTCCGGCTTGGTCAGGAGGCGTGCCGGTTGCTGGGAATCGCCGTCCCGCGCATTGCGGTCGCCGGACTAAACCCCCACGCCGGAGAGAACGGCCTTTTCGGGAAGGAAGACGCCGACGAGATCGCCCCCGCCGTTGCGCAGGCCCTCGCGGAGGGAATCCACGCCAGCGGCCCTCACCCGCCCGACACCCTTTTTGCCCGCGCCGCGCAGGGTGAATTTGACCTTGTGGTCGCGATGTACCACGATCAGGGCCATATCCCGGTCAAATTTCATGGCTTCGACAGCGGCGTCAATATCACAGTCGGACTGCCGATTATCCGCGTTTCGGTGGATCACGGCACGGCCTTCGACATTGCCGGTCAGGGCGTCGCCAGAGAGGAAAGCCTGCTTGCGGCCCTGCGGATGGCGACGCAAATCATCCGCAACAAAATTCCCGAAACCGGGAGTTAGGCAGACTGTCAATCACGTTCCACCCGCAGCGCCTTCAAAGACAATTTGCAGCAGATGCGCCATGAATTGCGACCGGGCGGCGTTCCAGTCCGGCGGTTCCTCCGCAAGCGAACGCTGCAAAAATCCGCCCATCGCGGCGGAGATCACATCCGTCGTGGCAATCGCAAGGTCCGCCTGCAGTTCGCCCCGCGTCTCCCGCTCCTGCAAGAATAAATACAACGCCAGCGTCTGACCCCCAAATTGCGTTTTGATCGCCGCAAAAACGTCTTCGTCCTGCATCGTCGCCATCAGCATCATTTTCAGGCAGGCGCGATTCGCCCAGAACGCATCGAAATAGTCCGTCAAAATCAAATCCAGCGCGGCGCGAAACGGCAGCGCCGCAAGTTCCGGCGGATGCGGCGGAAACATCTGACGCGGCCCGAACTCTTCCACCACCGCATGAAGCAGTTCCCGCTTGCTCCGAAAGTGTTTGAACAGCAGCGCCTCCGTCACCCCGACGCGCTCGGCAATGCCCCGCGTCGTAGTGCCGTCATAGCCCTGTGTGGAAAAAAGGTCAAGGGCCGCCTGTAATAAAGTTTGTCGCCGGTCGGCGGATTTCTGGCGCATAGGCAGAGAGAGAAAACAGAAAACAGAAAACAAAAGGGTGTGTTAGCGTCTGAAAGGTTTGCTGAAACGCAGCAAAGTTTGCAGACCGGGCATTGTCTTCTGTTTTCTGTCTTCTGTCTTCTGTTTCCTACTCCTCCCCCACCTGATTGAAGTTGCCGATAAGGAGAGTGAAGTCGCTGGAGTCTACATGACCGTCGCAGTTGAAATCAGCGGTCGGGTCGTAGCCGCTGCCCGCGAACGTTGCGTCGGAATTGAACGCGCCGATGAGCGCGGTAAAGTCGGCGCTGTCCACGCTGTTATCGTTATTGCTGTCCCCGGCGAGCAGGCGGACGGTCAGCGCGGCGGCGGCGGCGGGCGCGTTGGAAACCGTGACCGAGACGTTTTTTCGCAGCCATTTCGCGCCCTTGACCGATACGGTGTACGCGGCGGCAGGGATATTTGACAGCGTGAATGTCCCGGTATCCGCACCCGCAGCGGCGGTCAGATTGGCGGCGCAGGTGAAGTCCATTGCGCCATCGGTTGAGCGGAACCGGAAGTTGACCGCCTGATTTGCGTTCTGACAGCCCTCCAGCGTCACACTGCCGCTGACCCGTCCCATCGCCGCGTTGACCGCCATCAGCGCCGTGTTAGAATTGATGCGCCCGCTGCCCGCTTCGATACGCTGATAGTACGCGGGGTAGGCGTCCACCGTCTTCCGAATCGCCTGATAGACCTCCGAATTTTTCAGCGTGGGGTTTTGCGCCCACACCAGCGCCGCCAACCCCACCGTGCAGGGGCAGGCCATCGAAGTCCCGCTTTTCAGGCCGTAGGCCCCGCCGGGAACAGTCGAATAAATATTCTCTCCGGGAGCCGCAAGATTGACCCACGCGCCGGTGGTAGACCAGTACGGGATTTCATCCGTGTAACTATTGGTGGTCGCCGCGACGGAAACGGAATAGGGATCAGCAGCCGGATAGAAATAATTCGTATTCCCCTCGTTGCCCGCCGCGCAGATAATCAGAAGGCCTGCGTTCCATGCCCTTGCAATGGACGCCGCGATGGGAGCCGAGTCCATTTTGTCGCCCAGGCTCAGGCTGATGAGGTTGGCCCCGTGCGCGACCGCCCAGTCAATGCCGTCCGCCACGCCCTGATCGTCCCCGCTGCCCGTAGCGTCCAGAACTTTGACCGGCATGATTTTCACCGCAGAAGCCCCGGACGTGTTCGCGTTTCCGTTCCAGCCCGCGATCCCCACGACGCCGATTCCGTTGTTGCCCTCCGCCGCCGCGATGCCCGCGCAGTGCGTTCCATGCCCGAAGTCGTCGCCCGTCGCGCCCGCCGCTTTTGTCAGCGCATTGAACCCGATGACCGCGCCAGTAGCGTCGCGGTACATCATATTCTTTAAATCGGGGTGCGTGTCCTCAACCCCCGTGTCCACGATGGCGATGACGATGGGCTTTGTATTTTTGGGCTGCCATAAATGCCACGCCGCAAGGGTCTGCGTCCGCCCCGGCCCCCACTGATACGGGGTGTTGTTGTCCACGTAGGCCAGCAATGGATCGTTGGGCGGCGTGTTGTCCGTGATATGGAAACGCCGCCCCAGCAAGGCCGCAAAGGTAAAATCGGCGGACACCGGGACAGGGACATTCTGAATGGGATTGGCAACAACAGGCGCGTTGGCGCGTTGGGACAAAGCGCGGAACGCGGGCAGACTTTTTTGTCCGGGCCGATTTTGCTTCGGCAGGGTTTGCGCGGACGCCGCGAACGCGCAGGCGGTCAGCGCGGACGAGAGCAGCGCAGTCCATTGGGGACGCCGGCCTCGTCGCGAAACGATATTTTTCAATGCGATAGGTTCCTTTACCGCGCAGAAACTGGTTTGAATTGCTACTAAACTGCGTTAGTCTATTTTAACATCAGAATTGAGCAAAATCAAGCCGCTGCGGGGCGGAAGCGTAATTTCTCGTATTTTTTCTCCCGTGACGCGCTGCATGGGTTCGGCGAAACGCAAAACGGCGCTGCGCTCGTCCTCCGAATTGACGAATACCGCGCCCTGAGAGTAGTCCCGACGCCAGACGCGGGCTTCCATACCGGTCATCAGGCGGCGCTCCCGCTCGGCGAAACCCAGCGGAACATCGAAATAGGCGCGGCGCGAAATCACCTGCTGCTTGAAGACCGCGAAACTGCGTCCCGCATCCTCCGCCCCAAACAGCGGCGAGAGCGGCATCGGCTGAAAGACCATGCGCCCCTGCCGGTGCGCCACCAGCAGGTAGCTCGCCAGCAAAAATTCCAGTTCCGCGTCGTTGTGGTACGCCCCCGCCGCGATATAGGTCTGCCCGTAGAGGCTGGCCCGGTCTGCCGCCTCCATCCGCATTTCCCGCACCGATTCGGAGGGGATCACGTCCGACCAGTAGGGCAGGAGAAAGCCTTCGTCCCACGCGCCATCGGTCACGGGGTAGAACTCGTCCCACAGGCTGCCGCGCAGTTCCAGGCGTTCGGTTCCCGGCGCGGTCGGCAGGGTGACATGGCCCGCTACACGGTCAAACCCCAGCGCGGACGGCACAACGAGGAATGGATCGCCTTTCTTCACGGCGCGGAGCCAGTCGGCGGTGGCGTCGGATATTTCGGTCGTGGTGCGGTACTTCGCCAGATTGTCGCCGAGGGCGGTATTGGCAATCGGCATTTCGGAGACCACGACGCCCATCGCCCCGAACGCCTGCGTCTGCGCGGACATTTGCGCCTGCCAGTGGCCTGCCCAATCGCGGTTGCCGAAGTCCATCCAGTGCGCGTTTTCCTGCGGCGGCGGGACTTCTCTGTCGCTGCGGTCGCGCAAAGTCCACGCGGACATTCGGGCTTCCCACCCGCCGACATCCCCCCATACGTTCGGCTTTTCCGAAACGGAGGACGCGAACGCCAGCAGCAGCGGCGTAAAAAGCGGATTTTCCCGCGCCGTCTTCGGAAAGGTGTCGGGCTGAAGGCAAACGGCGGGCAGGGCGACCACGTCGCAATTCCGCGCCATCCATTCCCGATTGGCCTCCGAGAGTTTAACGCCCCTTCCGGCGGAATCCTCCTGCCAGTCGGCGCTGTCCGCCAGACCCCGCGTGAAGGCGCCGCCCAGACGGATCGGGCATTGCAGGCGGGCGCGGACAAGGGGCTTATTCTGCGTTCCGTTCTGTTTCCCGCTTTGCGCGTTGGTCTGCGGGTTCGTTTGCGCGTCGGCAGTCCCGGCAAGCGCCAGCAGTAAGAAAACGCCGATAACTCTCTCCATGCCCCTGTCCTTCCCCTTTACCCGCAATCACAGATCGCCGGTGTTGTTGAAGTTGCCGATGAGCAGCGTGAAGTCCGTAGAGTCTACCGAGCCGTCGCTGTTGAAGTCCGCCCGCGCATCGTAGCCGCTGCCGGGAATCGTGGCGTCGGAATTGAACGAACCGATAAGCGCGGTAAAGTCCGAACTGTCTACGCTGTTGTCGTTATTGCCGTCGCCCGCGCCAAGCAGCGCCGTGACGCCCGACACATTGCCCGCCGTTGCGTCTATGCTCACGTTCTTCGCAAGGTATTTCGCGCCCTTGATATGCAGCGTCCCGCTTCGCTTCGGCAGGTTGACGGCGAAGTTTCCCGATGGCGAGATGTTCAATGTCGGGGCAAAGTCGGGAAAGCCGGAAGTGCGGAACGTGAACTGTACGGGCTGCGTGGGCGCAGAAGCGGCAATTTCTTCCAGCGTCAGCAGACCGGAAACGCGGGAACGAACCGCAAGGTTGTTCAAAACGCTCACGGTTTTGGAAGCCGTATTTGCGGTCACAACATCAAGTTTTCCGTCTCCGTTGAAGTCTGCGACGGCTGCGGAATTGGGGCCAGAACCCACTGCGTAGTCCATCCTTGCAGCAAAAATGTCATTTGCGAAAACAGCCGTCGTATTGGTGAGCAGGACGGTCACGGGACCGGAGCCGTAATTCGCAACCACTATATCATCCCTGCCGTCGCCGTTGAGATCGCCTACCGCGACAAAGCCCGCGTTGGTAATACCGGAAAGGAGATAGGTCACATAAGAGCCGAAAGTTCCATTTCCATTTCCAGGAAGGACGCTTACAATTCCTCCGCTAACGCTTGCAGAACCGCAGACAACCACAATGTCGGGTATGCCGTCGCCGTTGATGTCACCTACCGCCACCGAACGGGGAGCGAGACTGGGACTTATTACGTAATCCACCTTCGCGGCGAAAGTTCCGTCGCCCTCATTGAGCAGGACGCTTACCGTTTTGGCTCCATTCGTAACCGCGATATCATCCCTGCCGTCCCCATTGAAATCGCCCACCGCGACCGAATTGGAAGAAGAACCCGTCGGATAATCTGTCTTTGTGGCAAAAGTTCCATTGCCTTTATTGAGCAGGACGCTGACGAGATTGTTATTGTAGTAAGCGACCACGAGGTCGGGCTTGCCATCCCCATTGAAATCGCCGATAACAACCGATTGGGGGCCGTTTCCCACTGGATAGTCGGTATTTGCCGCAAACGTGCCATTGCCGCTGTTTAGAAGGACGCTCACGGTGTGGGTTTCTCGATTCGCGGTCACAAGGTCGGGCTTGCCGTCGCCGTTGAAATCGCCCACCGCCACCCAGTAGGGGGCGGAGCTGGTCGGATAGTCTACGTTCGCAGCAAACGTTCCGTCGCCCTTATTGAGCAGGACGCTCACGGTCTTGGAACTATAATTCGCGGTCACAATATCGGGTTTGCCGTCCCCATTGAAATCGCCTGTCGCCACCGAACTAGGATAACCGCCCGTTGTATAGGCCTTTATTACGGCGAAAGTGCCGTTGCCGTTATTAAGCAAGACGTTTATCGTGCTAGAACCATTGTTCACAACCGCGAGATCGGATTTGCCATCTCCGTTAAAGTCGCCTGCCGCCGCGAAGTAAGCCTGTGTGCCTACCGCGTAGTTCGCAGCAACGGCGAAGGTTCCATCGCCATTGCCAAACAGAACGCTTACGGTGCCGGAAGTGTAGGGGTTCGCCAGAACGATGTCGGGTTTGCCATCGCCATTGAAGTCGCCTGCCGTAACAGTCAGCGGCACACGATTCAGCGGATAGTCCGTTTTGGCAGCGAAGGTTCCGTCACCATTACCATGCAGAAAACTGATTGTGTTAGAGTTACTGTTTGCAGACACAAGATCAGGCTTTCCGTCGCCGTTGAAGTCGGCTATAGCAACCGAGTTGGGTGCAGCGCCAGTCGCATAATCTGCGCGAGTGGTGAATATGCCGCTGCCGTTGTTGAGCAAAACACTCACTGTATTGGAACCAATATTCGTAGCGACCAGATCAAGTTTGCCGTCGCCATTCAAGTCGCCCACAGTCACCGAGGTAGGGGTCGTCCCCACTGCGTAGTCTGTTTTTGCGGCAAAGGTTCCGTCGCCATTGCCCGCTAAAATGCTTACGGTATTGGAGAATGTGTTCGCCGTCACGATGTCAAGTTTGCCGTCGCCATCGAAGTCACCCACCGCTACGGAGGTTGGATACGAGCCCACCGTATAGTCCACATGGGCCGCGAAGGTTCCATTGCCGTTATTAAGCAAAATGCTCACGGAGTTCGCATCGCTATTGGCGGACACAATATCGGGCTTTCCGTCGTTGTTGAAATCGCCGACCGCCACCCAATAGTTCCTACTGCCCACCGCATAATCCACTTTGGCGGCGAGCGCGCCACTACCATTATTGAACAAAACACTTACCGTTGCGTTATTTGTGGTCGCAACGACCAGGTCGGGCTTACCATCGCTATTGAAGTCGCTTACGGCAGCATAGTTCGGAAACATGGCCGTCCGGTAAGGACTGGCCGGGAATAAGAGTTCCTGCGCATTGCTTATGACGGGAAGAAACAGGCTTATCAGGGCCAAAAGGAAGGTTATTGCCGGGTAAATTCGCTTCATGGTGTCTCCGTTCTGGAAATAGGTACTTCTTTTGGGTTGATTATAGGGTAAAATCGTCTCAATACACGTTGATTCTTATTCATGGCGCGTTGATGGCGACCATCAGAGCAAGTTGAAGAAGAATCAACATAAGTTGAACGACATTTAAGGCAAGTTGAAGAAGAATCAACGCAAGTTAAACGACATCAGCGCGTCTTGAACAAGAATCAAGGCTTACCTGGCAGGCCACAGGCCAGAAAGGGGCGACGCTATGCCCGGTGAGGATGATGCGCTGCCGCCTGTTATCATCGGCGCACCCGCCAAAATAATAATCGGCCCCGCGCGCAAAGCGAAAGGAAACTCTATGCCTATCAGCAGCATCGGCTCGTATCTCACGACCGCCCAGGCGTTTATCGCGCACTGGACATCGGTCAACGCCACGCTCGGCGCGAACCCCATCAAACTCAAAGGAACCTACGCCCTCACGGATTTTGTCACCGACCGCGCCGCGCTCCAGACCGCCATCACCGCGCTCGAAGTCCCGTCCAACGCGCTTGCCGCCGCCAGTTCCGACCGGGACATCAAGAAGGCCGCCCTCAAACCGCGCATTGCGCAGTTTCGCAATGCGCTTGGGTATTATCTGTTGGGCAATCCATTACAAAACAGTTTACCCGTTCAGCCCACAAATTCCGCCGTCGAATCGAAGTTTTTAAAGCCCCTCGACGATATGGCGGCGCTCTGGGCGCAGGTCAACGCGCTCCCAGCGACGGGCGCGGGCAGCATTGCGGGCTTCACGCCGCCGCTGCTGCTGATTGGCGGCTACCCGATTGCGACCTTTACCGCCGATTTAGCCGCCCTTCGCGCCGCTTACCTCGCCGTTTCCAACGCGCAGGTCAACGCCAAAGTCGCCCGCGAAAAGCGCGACGTTCTCCTGCCGAATTTGCGCCTCCGCATGGGGCAGTACCGCAAAGCGATCCTCGCGCTCTACGCCCCAAACGACCCGCTCGTGATGTCGCTGCCCGCGCTGACCGCGCCTTCCGGCTCCACGCCCGACCCCGTTTCGGTCTCCGGGAAGTGGGACGCGGCCCTCGGCAAAGGCGTCCTGACGATTCTGCCCTCCGACGACCCCAAACTGGATTATTACTCCGTTCGCACCGCCCCGCCGCCGACCTATAAGGCCAATGATGAGACGGTGATAGGCCGCATCGAGAAGGGGGCCACGACCTTTGAGACCACGACCGGGCTTGCGGCGTCGGGGAGCGTCGGGCTGTTCAAGGTGTACGTCACGCTGACGACAGGGAATGAAAAAGGCAGCCCAACGGTGAAGATTACGCGGACCTAACCCCCAACCCCCTTCCCTGGCCACTCGCTTCGCGTCGTTAGGGAAGGGGGAGATTCAGACTGAGGCTCCTCCTTCCCTGCGACGAAGGAGCGTATCAGGGAAGGGGGCCGGGGGGTTAGGTTCCTACTGCCAGAATTGATACGTCGGGAGGTCGCGGACGATGCCGTAGATATTCCACAGGCTGCCGACCACGAATTGACCGAGCATCAGGCCGAGGAAGAACGGCAAGGCCCGCTGAAAACCGCCCCGCCCGCCGTAGCGCAGCAGCAGCGATTTGCACACCCACGCAATGAACAGCGGCATCCACACCAGATTGATTTCCCACGACGAGGAGACCGCGAACGCCAGCGGGTGCAGGGGCCACCAGGGAAGCCGCATCCGCAGCCATTGCAGGCCGAACGCCAGAATGAAGCCCACCCAGATCGCCATGAACTCCGGGAATTTGCCCCGCGCCGGAGTCTTCAGCCACGTATTGAGCTGATTAAACGGCTCCGCGCCGAACGTGATGCGCGATTTCGATTCCGCGCCGTAACTGTACATCAGGTGCAGGATCGTCCAGAACGCCACGAAGACCGCGACCATGCTCAATCCCATGAGAGCGACGTTCCAGCGGCGGTAATCCGTTCGGCTTTGCTCCGCGAACTTGAACGATTCCAGCTGATTCGGCATCGGGTGCGAACGGTAGGCGCGGTTGAACCAGTAGAACATCGCGAACGCCGTCAGGTTCCCGCCGTCAAACGCTTCGCTGCCCGCCACGCGGGTCAAAATCAGTTCCGGGCCGGTGAAGTGCAGGTCGTGGATGGGAGTGCCAAGTTCCGCCCGCATCCGGGTAATCGCCAGCGCCAGCGCGAAATAGATCAGGAAGAAAATCACGCCAATCCACCACGTCATTCCCAGATAGTGCGCGAACGCGATCAGGCAGGAAACGCCGACGCCAATCCCGATAAGCGCGAAGCGGTACGACATCGGTTCGCGGCTGTCATCAAGGGTAGAAACCTTCCCGACGGCCTTGCGCCAGACTTCGCGCAGATAACTCCGACTCAGCCAGAGTGAGAGCAGGCAGAACGACATATACGCCCCGAACGCCTGATTTTCGGTATAGGGGAAGCGCGGGTCGTCGTCCATTGCGGCGGCGACGGCGAACACTTTTTCGAATTTCCAGACCCAGTAAAAGAACACGCACGAAAACAAAAAGTCCAGCGGCATAAACATTCCGAGGCCAATCACAAACGGATAAAAGGACAGCGGCGTCCAGCCCAGCGCGTTCCAGGGCTTGACCGAAAAGAACGGCGCCAGATCGAGGTAACTGGAGCCAAATCCCGGCGTTAAAATCGTGGGAATCGAGGGGTAGTAATAGTTGAGCGAGTTCTCGCAGTCAATCACGGCGGCAATCGCAAAACCGAACCAGAACAGCCGGTTGCGGAAAATCCCGGCGGGTTGAAACGCCTGCTCACTGGTGATCTGGAGCGGCAGTTGGACGATGGGGTAGGTCAGGCGTTCGCTGTCCGTCCACTGTTTCCGCAGAATGGAGTTGATGCACAGCATCACAAAAAGCAGCGTGGAGACAAACAGCGTCCAGATCGTGACAATCGGCAGCCACGCCATGACGTATTTCATCTGCCACAGCGATTCTCCCCCGACATAATACGCCTTATAAATCTCCGGGCGGTCAAGGAACAGGGCGCGTGGCAGGTGCGGATTGATGACGTTTGCCCAGTTGTTGCTGCTGTCCGCGTGCTTGAACGACCAGGTGAGCATCGGCACGAAAACTTGCAGCATATCATGCCCGGTCACGCACGACCCGATGCACAGCACAGAATAGATGAGCAGAAGTTCTGCCCGCTGCAATGCCCAATGCGGCCTGAATTTCGCCACGCCGCGATTGAGAAAGGTCAGAACGGTCAAGATGAAAACGGTGTTGAATAGCAGTGAGATAGTCGTCGGGTGCGCGGAGTAGCGCACGACCTCCATTTGCACCACCCAGTAAGCGTTAATTGGGAGCAGCGCCAGCGAAAGCAGCACGGAGCGCCACGTCACGGCGCGGTTCGGCAGGGGCGACTGCGAGCGTTGGGTTTCATTTAAATCGCTTTGCGCGGGCTGCGATTGTCCTGCGTCGTGAGCAAGCGCCATGAGAGTCGTTCTTTCGGGGAGAATTTTGGAATAATTTTGTCAGGTAAGACAAACGTTTATTCTCTCTGTGGCGGAAAGACTCCTCTTTTTGTTCGGCGCTAATCCGTATTTCGGGCGATTCGCGGGAGGAGTCGCCGAAGATAGCGGCGAAACGAAGCGGCAACCCGCATTTATAACGGGAATGTAATCGGTCTTGCGACGAAATCGCAGGAAAGAAAGGCCGCCATGTCACCCCTCGCGCAACTCCGGTCGCTGACGCCCGCGCAGCGCAGCGCGTTCCTTGCCTGCTTTCTCGGCTGGGCGTTGGACGCCTTCGATTTTTTTGTGCTGGTCTTCGTGATTAAGGACATTGCGGAGGAGTTCCACGCTGCCGAAAGCGCTGTGTCCTACGCCATTTTTCTGACGCTGGCGCTGCGGCCTGTCGGCGCGGCCTTTTTCGGCTGGCTGGCAGACCGCTACGGACGCCGGACGCCGCTGATGGCAAGCATCGTGGCGTATTCGGTGATTAGTCTGCTGTGCGGGTTCGCGCCGTCGCTTACCGTACTGCTTGCTTTGCGGGCGTTGTTCGGGATTGCAATGGGCGGCGAGTGGGGACTCGGCGCGTCGCTGGCAATGGAAAGCGTTCCGCCGGAGACGCGGGGCCTGCTTTCCGGGATTTTGCAGTCGGGCTACAACGTCGGCTATCTGCTGGCGGCTGTTGTCTACCGAGTCGTGTTTCCGCATTACGGGTGGCGGGCGATGTTCTTTGTCGGGGTGATTCCGGCCCTGCTTTCGCTCTTTATCCGCGCCAAAGTCCACGAGTCGCCCGTCTACGAACAGCAAAAAGCGCAGGCCACGCGCCGGACTTTCGCGGAATCGGCGGAACTGCTGCGGCGGCACGGCGGCGTGTTCCTCTACCTCGTCGCGCTCATGACCGCCTTTACGTTCATGTCGCACGGAACGCAGGACTTGTATCCGACTTTCCTGCGCAAGCAGCATCATTTTGGCCCGCCGACTGTGAGCGCGATCGCCGTGACGCTGAATATCGGGGCGTTGTGCGGCGGGGTATTTTTTGGGGCGTTTTCGCAGAAAATCGGGCGGCGGCGGGCCATCCTGCTGGCGACCGGGCTGGCCCTGCCGATAGTTCCGTTCTGGGCCTACGCGCAGACTCCGATTTTGCTGGCAACCGGCGCCTTCATGATACAATTCATGGTGCAGGGGGCGTGGGGCGTCATTCCCGCGCATTTAAGCGAACTGGCCCCGAACGCCCTGCGCGGCACGTTCATCGGCTTCACCTATCAGCTTGGCAACCTGTTCTCCTCCGGCAACGCGCCGCTGCAAAGCAGAATTGCGGAGGCAAATCATGGCGATTATGCGGGGGCGATGTCCCGCGTCATCGGAATTGTTCTCATCTGCGTTTTCGTCATCACGGCGCTGGGCCGCGAAGCGAAAGAGGCAACATTTAGTACAGCGGAAACGTTTCATTGAACGCAAATCCCGCAATCTCACGCAAAAAAGCCTCCACGCGAACGTGGAGGCTTTTTGTTCGCAGATTGTGATGGTAAGCGCGTAACGCCTACCTGGGCATCAGAACGGTGTCGATCACGTGAATCACGCCGTTGCTGCACTCGATGTCCGTCTTGACCACGTTGGCGTCGTTGACCTTCACGCCGCTGGTAGTGTCAATGGTCAGTTCGCCGCCCTGCACGGTCTTTGCCGAGGTCAGGTTCACAACGTCCGCCGCCAGGACTTTGCCCGAAACGACGTGGTAGGTCAGGATCGCGGTCAGTTTGTCTTTGTCCGCCAGAACCGCCGTAAGGGTCTCCGCCGGGATTTTCGCGAACGCCTCGTCGGTCGGGGCGAAAACGGTGAAGGGGCCGGCGCTCTGAAGCGTTTCGACGAGGCCAGCAGCCTGAACCGCTTTAACCAGTGTGGTGAACGAACCCGCCGCGATTGCGGTCTCTACGATGTCTGCCATGATGTGAGGCTCCTCAATGAGATAGATTGGAAAATGTATCACTCTCCAATGATAATTACGCAGGCTCACCTGACAACGTTACGGAATATATCACGATTCAATGATATATTTGATTAAATTTTGTTTAAGAAGCCAGATTCAGGAACGTATAGGCCAGCGGCTTGCCGGAGTGGGCAGACAGGTCACCAACTTTTCTGTATCTCTGCTAACGCCACAATCAGCACAGCGTCCGACCATTCGTCAAACCGTTTCCGAATATTCGCGTCTGGCTCGTTATATACTAACGGCGCATGAGAAACTCGCATTGGGGTAAAATTAAGGACAGAAAACACCGACGCCTTATCTTCACTTACGCCTTATCTTCACCGACGCCCAGCGAGAAGAAAGCGTCCCCGCTGCAAACAAGAAAAAACGCTCGCTTCCGGGAACGCCTTCCGTGTCCGCTGCGCAAAGACCGGGGCCGCGCCAATGGCGAAGTCGCGCAGATGCTTCTGGTTGTCCCGGAAACGATCACCGACGGGCTCCCCCTCCTCTATGCGACCTTTCCCCGGTTGACGCAGGCGATTGACGCTTTTTTCGCCGATATTGGGCGTTACAGGGACGCGCTAACGACTTTGACGACGGCGAACTTCGAAATGCTCACACGCCCATAGCAGACACGGATTTTTCAATGCCTGCCTGCAAACGTTGCGCGTTTACAGTCAGCGGGACGCAGTGGGAAATCTGTGTAATCCGTCCCATCTATGTAATCCGAGTTCGAAAAAGAGATATTCAGGCAGGATTAGCAGTCCTTCGTCGCGAAAGAGACGCCAATCCATCGTGGGAGGCCCCGAATGAAACGTTTTCCTTTTTTTCTTCTGCTGATCCTGACGCTGACGCCGCACGCGCTGGCGCGGCCCATCTATGTCAATTTCTATGTCGCGACCAATGGCAATGACGCCTGGTCAGGAGTATTGCCCGCGCCAAACGCAAAGCGTACCGACGGCCCGTTCGCCACACTGCCTCGCGCCGTCATCGCGGCGAAAACGGTAGATCGGAATCGAATGAATTTCGCTGCCGTTCGCATTTATCTGCGGGGCGGCGTCTATCCGCTTGCCGAAACCGTGACCATTGCCGACACGGGGCGACTGGAAATCAGCGGTTACCAGAGCGAGCGGGCGCGGCTGATGGGCGGCAAAGAGATTGACGGCTGGAAAACGGTGACGGATGAGGCCGTCCTCTCCCGCATGGACGCGGCCTGTCGCGGCAAGGTAATGCAGGCGGACTTGAAAGCGAACGGGATTGCGGAGACCGGCGCGATTGTCCCGAATGGCTGGAACCCCGGCAGCCGCGTTCCCGGCCCCTCGGAACTGATTTTCGACGACCGCCCGATGACCATTGCCCGCTGGCCTAACGCGGGATATGAGCATATCGCCGACGTTCCTAAAGTCGGCGGCAACTCCCATTTTCAGTACAGCGGCGACCGCCCAACCCGCTGGAAGAACGCGGACGACGGCTGGATTTTCGGCTACTGGCAGTTCGACTGGGCCGACTCGTATGTCAGACTCAAGTCGGTGGACGCCGCGAGTCACACGATAGAGACGGGCGGAGTAACCGACGAGTTCGGGGCGCGAAAAGGGCAGCGCTGGTACGCCCTGAACCTGCTGGAAGAACTCGATTCGCCCGGAGAGTATTACATTGACCGCAGGGCCGGAATCATTTACTTCTGGCCTCCCGCGCCGCTTGCGATGGGTAAGACCTACCTTTCCCTGCTCGCTGCCCCGCTGATTGCCCTGAACCATACCAGCGGCGTCACGATTAGCGGACTGACCTTTGAGAATACGCGAGGCGAGGGCGTCCATATTGAGAGCATCCCGCAGGGCGTTTTTTCAGGGCATGGCAACCTTGTGGCGGGGTGCGTGTTCCGCAACATGGGATTGCAGGGTGTTCGGATTGCCAGCGGAACGGATAACTTCGTGCAGTCCTGCGATTTTTATAACATGGGGCAGGGCGCTATCGCATTGGACGGCGGCAACCGGCTGACTCTGACGATGGGCAACAATCAGGCGTACAACAACTTGATACACAATTATTCCAACTGGGTGCGCTGCTACCGGCCCGCCATCAATGTGGAGGGGGTGGGGCAGGGCGTCTCCAATAACCTGATTTACGACGGCCCGCACAACGCCATTCTTTTAAGCGGCAACGAACACCTGATCGCGGGCAACGAGATTCACCACGTCTGTCAGGACACGGGCGACGTAGGCGCGTTCTACATGGGCCGCGACTGGACAATGCGCGGCAACAAAATCGTGGGCAACTATTTCCACCACCTCGGCGGATTCAGCGGGCAGGGCTTCACCGACGCAATGGGCGTTTATCTGGATGACGCGGCAAGCGGCGCGTTCATCAACGGCAACGTCTTCTACAAGGCGGGCCGCGCCGTGATGATCGGCGGCGGGCGCGATAACGTCGTGACGAATAATCGCTTTGTGGAGTGCAGCCCGTCTATCCACGTAGATGCGCGGGGAACCAGCTGGGCCAAAGATTACATTAAAAAAGGCGGCGACTGGCAGATGTATGAGAAATTGCAGGCCGTACATTATGACAGCCCGCCTTATAGCGTGAAATATCCCGCGCTTGCTTCGATATTGACCGACGCGCCGGACTTGCCAAAGGGAACGCGGATTGAAGGAAATAGCGCGTTCGGCGGCAAATGGACGGAGTTGCAGGACGGACTGACCGAAGCGACCGCCGGTTTCAGGGGCAACACGTTCCAGCCGAACAATCCCTACGCGGGACTCAGCGACCGCGAACTGCTGCGCCGCGTCCTGAAAGATGCTGACAAATACGTCCCGGCGAACTGGAAAATCGGCGTGCAGATTGATTCCTACCGGAAAACGCTGCCGGCTGAACTCGTCTTTGAACTCTGATTACATGGATTGGACAGATTACACGGATTTTTCAATGCCCGGTCTGCAAGCGCGTCGCGTTGTTGCCAGCGTGTCACGTTGCAATGCGCTTACCTTTTGAGTGAGGGGGACGCAGTGGAAAATTTGTGTAATCCGTCCAATCCGTGTAATCAGAGTTCAAAAATGCTTACGGCGCGGCAGGTCTGACTGTCATAGCGGGCGCGTTGCCGCAATGGACGGTGAGTTTTCGCGCTTCCGGCAGGGCGTCCCATACGATCTCGATTTTTGCCGCGCCGCTGGAATCGGTGACCGTCTTATCGGTCGCCGCGCCGCCAGAGATTTGCAGCGTCAGGTTCGCGCCGACGACGGCATTGCCGAATTTATCCTTTGCCGTGACAATCAGCAGATTCCGGTCGGGCGGGTTGTTGGGCAGGGCGGCGAATTTCGCGGTCAGCGCCGCGACGTCGCCGCTGGAAATAAAGACCGGAATTTTCACCTGCGCTCTGCCGACTTTCGCCACAATCTGCGCGGAGCCGGGATGGACGCTGCGGAACGCCCCGCCCTGCGTGATCCAGCCCAGCCCTCGGTCAGTCCCCCATACAACGGGAACATCAGGCGCGGGCGGTTTGCCATTTGCGTCCTCAATCCGCAAATTTACGGTGTCGCCCACGCGGACATGAACGCCGCCCGCCCCGCTCGGCGCGATATGATAATCGGTCGCGTCCGGCAGTTTTGAGTCGTCGGCGTAAAGCAGCAGGCTGTCCGCTATCGGGCGCAGGATTCCGTCGGACGGGCCGTTGACAATGCCGCCGCCCACGAACATCGTGGTGGAACCGCCGCCATCGAGGTTCATGGCGTTGACCGCGCCCAATCGCAGCATCAGGGCGGCAAGTTCGGGCAGCGAAAGCCCCGCGCTCTGCGACTGCCGCCCGTCCACCGTGACGAGCAGCAGATGCCGGTCTTTGGTGACGCCGACCGCCGTGCGCGGATGCCGCTTCGCTACAAATTCCGCCGCCGGGAAATCCTCTGCGTCGCCGTCCACCGCGATTTTGCCGTCCCGCACCAGCCAGGGGCCGCCGCTGATTGCCTGCTGCGCGTCCTGCCAGACCGGTTTTGCGAGCGCGGGGCGCAATGTCCCGGCGCGGGAGGCGTACCGTCCCCGCGAGGGCGGCGGGCCATTCATTACCAGATCGAAGCGGAACTGCGCCGCGTCTCCCGCCTTGAAACGCTCCGGCAGGGCCGCTCGCAACGCGCCCGTCGCCACAATCAGGGCGGAATTGACGGGGCAGCGCGGCAGGGGCGTCCCCTTGCGAAGTTCGGTGACCGTTTCGACCGCGCCGCGCACCGTGACCGACGGGCGCAGCGGACTGCTGACATTGCGAATCAGCATCACGGTCGCGTCGGAATCCAGCGCGGGGGTGGCGGAATAGACCGGAGTCAGGCAAACGATCTCGCTGCCGTGCGGAAGCCGGTTGACGCCCTGCAACGCCGCCAGCGCGAACCCGTCGCCCGTCATTAACACTCCGGCGGGGGCCAGTACGCCGAACCGGACGGCGGCGTCCGTCAGTCCCATGCAGACGCGCCATTCCAGCGGCTCGCTGACCAGTTCGCCGTCGCGGATCGCCAGCCCGACGGGATCGCCAGTGTAGGGAAAGAAATCGGCGTTGATGGCGGCGAGGGCGTGGTTGCGAATCGCGGTGTTTTGCAGCGGCTCCCGCCCCTTCGCCGCGCCCGTCAGCGAGATGCAGTCGAGGGCCAGCCCGGTGCGGATTTTTATTCCCGGCGCGTTCAAGTCTGCGTTGAGAATGTTGACGACCAGCGGACTGCTTCCGATGGTAATCTCCTGCCGGTATGTCACGCCTGCCGCAATCCGCCGTGTGGCAACCGTCGTTTGCGCGGCGAGGGGAACGGCAAAAAGAGACGCAAGCAGAATACCGCCAATAACCGCCGCCCGCCGCATGGATTTGTAAATCGTTTTCATACGGAAATTATACCGCAACGCGCCGCAAGTTGCGTCCGTTTCAGGCTGCCACAGGGCGCGTTGCGGACAAAGCGGGCCGAATCCGCGTATGCTATTTTAGAAGACAGGAACGTCCGGGTGGAAGAAGCGTTTAATAACCGTTTAATACCAGGAAATGATCAGTTAAACGAAAGCGAGGATACCGCAATGAAGCCGCGCCGTATCTGGAGGCTGCCGCCCGGAGCGCGTTGCGCAGGGTGCGGCGGGGCCGACCTTGCCGGATTGCCAACGTATTCCGTCGGTTCCGGCGTGGCCCTGCGCCCCTACGCCGACGACGTATTATGCCGAAAATGCGGACAGATCGCGCCGCCGCGTTATGAAATAATTGATAATAGGTAATGTATATTAGCAGATAAAAGTAATATCTATTACCTTAAAGGAGTTGTTATGGCGAGTATGAGCGGGCCGCGCATTGGCGGGCCGAAAGATTTCTGGAAGGTCATTAGCAGCGTTTCGATTGCGGAGATTTCACGGGCCGCTGAACGCCCTTTAAGCGTGGCGTTAATCGGGCCGGACGAATTACGGCGGGTGGCGACGCAAGCCCTCTACGCCGACGACGCGCAGGGCAAAATTACCGAAGGCAAAGTCCGCTCGCTGCCGCAGTCGCCCTTTGTGCAGGGCTACGACGCGCTGACCGAGGCGGCGGGATTCCCCCAAACGGCGGGCGTTTTTGATTTAGTGATTGATCTGGGCGTGGGGCGAGAGGCAGCGCCGGACGGACTGCTGATCTACGCGCTGGGCGACATCGGCGGCTGGGACGCCACGCTGGATCGGATTCTGGAAGACCGCCCCGATCTCTCGCTGGCGCTGGCGCGGAATTTTCCGGTGTTTCGGCGGCGCGTGGCGAACCGCATCATTTTAGAGACCGCCACCGCCAACGCGCAGTTCTCGCTGATTACCGGCGTAACCGCCGCGTTTCCGCTGCTGGGGGCCTTGCTGCCGATTAGCGCATTAAGCGATATTCTGGCGCTGACGAAAAATCAGGCCATGATGACCCTGCGATTGGCGGCGGCCTATGGCCTGTCGCTGGATTACAAAAGCCGCATGAAAGAGGTGGCCCCGGTGCTGCTCAATGCGTTTGGGTGGCGGGCGGTGGCGCGGGAGCTGATCGGGGCGTTGCCGTTCGGCGGTTTCATTGCGAAGGGCGTGATCTCCTACGCCGGGACGGTCGCCATCGGCAAAGCGACGCAGGCGTATTATGAAACCGGCGAAAAAGTCACCGGCGAACAGGCCCGCCGCTACTATCTGGAAGCCTACGCCGCTGGAAAAGAGCGGGTGAAAGCCCTCGCCGCGAACCTTCGCAAAGGCGGCGGAGGCGGGGGCAGCCGTCAGCCCAAACGCCTGCCCGCCCCGCCCGCCGACCTCGCCGAGATTGAGGCCGAATCGTAGAGGATCAAAAGCGAGGGTTTGAGGCGAGCATGGGCGAGGCATATCAAATGCCTCGCTAGAGACCTACGGCCAAGCGTCCTCACGGACGCGGGAGTCAGGCTTGAATTTCTCGTCCGCGAGGACGATTGGAGGAACGCCTTTAGCGAGGCATTTGATATGCCTCGCATGGGGCTTGTTTTGTGAGCGACTTTTTTGCTATTTCGCCGCGCTGACCGTCGGCGGGGCGGCGTGATGCTGCGCGGGCGTGAACTGCGCTTTTGCCAGATGCCCGATCATCGTCAGCCACAGAATCCCGGTTTCAGCCTCATTTTTGGCGTACACGTTCAGCAAGGCCCCCGCCATTTCGTCCGTGCTGTTCTCGCCGTTTGTCACGCGCTTCGGCGGCGAGTTCGGGTTGCGGAAATTATCGGCGGAGTTGTCGTGCGTCCATGCACCGTGAATCACCGTCCCCTTCGGCAGGGAAAGCCGCTTTTTCAGGCGGTAGGTCGTCTGCCACGAAAAGTCCCAATCGTCAATTTTAATCAGCGGCACGGTCGTATGGTCGGGCAATTCCGCCCACATTTTACAGGTCTTGCCGATTAAGTGCATATGCTCAAAGACGTTATCGAGTTCCACATCTACCGGCAGCGTGATCTCGTCGGTCTCCAAATGCGATTTCTCTCCCGGCGCAATGTCCAGATTCAGGACGCCCAGCACCAGCAGCGAACCGGAGCGGGTCGGTTTTTTGTCCGTGAAATACAGCCCGATTTCGGTTTGGTCGGTCTCTATCTTGCCGTCCGGGTGGTAGTGCATCCCGAAAACCACGTCCACATCCTTGTAGAGCGGCGCGGCGGCGTCTAGCGGCATGATCTCGGCGGCGATTCCCGGCGCGTATCCCGGCAAGGCTCCGGCGGGAACAAAGCCCGCCCCGCCAAAACTGACGTAGCCGCCCCCCGGCCCGCCCTGCGCCGCTTCCAGTTTCCGCGCCGCCCCGCTTTTATCGTACATCACCGTGCAATGGTGGACGATGCGCCGGTTGCCGGGGCGCACCTCCGCCGCCCGCACATACCGGTCGGCGGGCAGATGCACCGGCACGACAAAACTGCGGTTTACGTCCGGCCCGCCCGCTGGAATCGTGTAGGGCTTCGGCATAGAGATAATCATATCGGGCTTGCCGAGCTGCCAGCCGTCCGTATATTGCGGGATTGGCGGCGCGGTCTTCGCGTCTCCCTCCGGCGCTTCCGCTTCCGCCCACGCTTTCAGGGTGGCGATCTGCGCGTCGGTCAGGCGGCGCTCATTGGCGAACTCGCCGTAGCCGTGTACCGCTTTCCAGGGCGGCATGACTTTTTTCGCGGTGACAGCGGCGATCTGCGCGGCCCTTTTCTGCGCGTCATGGTAGGTAAGCAGCGAGAACGGAGCGACCTGATCCGGGTGGTGGCACGACGAACAGTTCTGGTACAAAATCGGCGCAACATCGCGGGCAAATGTCGGGGCGTCCTTCGCGTCGGCGCGGCAAAGCAGCCCGGACACTGCCAGCAAGCACAGCGCCGCGCTCCGCACCCTATTCTGAAAAAACGGAAATCGCATCATCTTCTCCCCGTAAGTAAGTATTTACTCACATTACGGAAACGTTCGCGGCAAAGTTTCTCAAATTTGAAAATTTTTAGCCCGCAATTTCAATTTCTTGCCCTGTCCGCGCCGATTCGTAGGCCGCGAGAATCACTTTAAGATTTTCGCGGGCGTCGGCGGGCGTGGACTGCAAAGGAACGCCGTTCTGAATCACGTCCAGAAAATGCGCGATCTCCAGCGCGAACGACTGACTCCAGCTGTTTGAGACGGCAAACGCTTCCCGTTCGCCCCCGTGCGCGAAAAGCAAGACAGGCGCTTCCGCGTGGTAGGCGTCCAGCGTCAGGCAGCCCTCCGTCCCGAACACCGTCAAAATAGAGGAACCACCCCGCCCTCGCGACGCATGGCAGGCGAACATCTGCCCCAGATGACCGGCAGCAAAACGGAAATTCAATACCGCCGTGTCTTCCACCGCTGCGCCGAGTTCCGGCCTGAATGTCGCGGTCATGGCATGGACGTGGGAAACATCGCCGCAGATATGGCGAATCATATCCACGTAGTGAATCGCGCCGTCAATCAAGTGTCCGCCGCCCGACTTGTCCGCCTCCGTGCGCCATCCGTAATTGAGTTCCAGATTTTGCCAGTGGGCGTAAGTGGCCTGCACTCCGACGACAGTTCCCACACGCCCGGATTTCACCAGATTTGCGGCGGTCACGGCGTTGGCGGCGGTGCGCAGATTCTCACCGTGCATCAGGACTTTGCCCGCTTTTTCAGCCGCTTCCGCCATCGCGTCGCAGTCTTCGGGCGTGAGGGCCAGCGGCTTTTCGCACAGGACGTGTTTGCCCGCTTCTGCCGCCGCAATCGCCATACGGCGGTGCAGGTGGTGGGGCAGGCACAGGTCAACGGCGTCAATGCGCGGATCGGCAAGCAAGTCGGCGTAGTCGGCGGTCACGGCGGGAAGCGGGGCTTCGGGGCGAAGTTCCCGCCATGTTGCGGCTGCCGTCTCCGCCTTGCTCTGGTCGGTGTCGCAGGCGGCGGCGAGTTCGCAGCGGTCTCCGCTTGCCGCTATGCCGCGCAAGTGCGCTTCGCTGATAATTCCGCAGCCAATCAAGGCGATTCGGGTAGGTGTCACGCGGTCGTATCCTCCATTTGGTCTGCCCTGCCATTCGACGCGGGAAGTTAAAATTCCTGTTTTCCACCGGCAGGGCAGAGGCGGGGCGCAGAGAAAGGCGGCCAAAGCCGCCATAGGGTATAATAAAAAGAAAAGACGCTTCTCATGGGGCGGCGACCGAGATTTCCGCCCGCCTGCCCCGTCTCCGCCGTGAAGTAAAATCCCTGTAAAGGAAACGCTATGCCGCTGGTTGTTTTAGAACACGCGCTTGCCGGTCATCTGCTGGCGCGGCTGCGGGACGAGAACACCCCGCCCGAACGCTTCCGCTCCGTGACCCGCTCCCTGACGAAAATTCTGGTCAGCGAGGCGGCGCGGAACTTGCCGACCCGCCTTGTCCCGGTGAAAACGCCGCTGGAGGAGACGCCCTGCCCGGTTCTGGCGCATGAGATCGTAGTCGCGCCCGTGCTGCGGGCGGGGCTGGGGATGCTGGACGCGACGCTGGAGATGCTGCCGGAGGCGGGCGTCGGCTATATCGGGCTGGAGCGGGACGAGGCAACGGCACTGGCCCGGACATACTACTGCAAACTGCCGGACTTGACGGGCCGCGTGGCCCTGCTGCTCGATCCCATGCTGGCGACGGGCGGCTCGGCGGCATGGGCGGCGCAGAAACTCTACGATGCGGGCGCGGCGCGGGTCATGCTGCTGTGCATTGTCGCGGCCCCGGAGGGCATCGCCCACCTCTCCGAAAATTTTCCCGACCTGCATATCATCACGGCGTCGCAGGACAGGGGCCTCAACGACCGCAAGTATATCCTGCCCGGTCTCGGCGATTTCGGCGACCGGCTTTACGATACGAATTAGGCGGCGCAAAGATGCTCAAACCCGAATTTTTCGAAGAACCCAATCTCGACCATGACCTGATGATTTTCGTCTGTCTGAAAGTCGGCGGCATCGGGAAGACAACGGCGGCGCACATTGCCAGCCATCTGGAAACCGTCGCAGCATTTCAAAGCGCCGACGCATCCGACTTGCTGGCGATTACCCGGCGGGGCGGCAAGCCCCTGCTGAAACCGGAGCAGGCGGACGGCATTTTGCAGATGCGGAAAATCTACCTGCCTGCGGACGCGACCGACCTGCGCCAACTCTGGATTACGGCGTTGATCCGGGATTTTGTAGCCCGCGCCATCGAAGATATTAACGGCACGGATTTTGACGCCCTGCTCATCAATCCGTTTTTGATTAGCGCTTTCCGCTTCACCGATCCCAAAGAGGTCATCACGTTTTGCTTCTATCAAAAAGTGACGCGCTCGATAGTGACTTCATGGGGATTCACGGTAGAGCGGATGCTGCTCGTCTCCGGCGGCAGTCCGACAGTAGGTTACGATGAGATTATGCGGCAGAGTGAAAACAGGGATATGGGTTTTTCTCCTGTCTGCTTCGCGCCGAACTTTACCGATGAAGCGCGGGATCGTTTTATGACGCAGGAATGGCGGGGAGTGAACGCAGATCAGAGGGCGGACATTCACAGGGCAATGCAACAGGCCGAAGAAATCATAGCCGTTAGCGCCCCGTTTCGCCGCGCCATTGAAGCGAAACGCCGCGCCTTCATTGAAGAATGGGAAACGCGATACGGCGCTGGCCCTGCAAGTATCGCCGCCGCGCTGGAACGCCGCCCTTTGCGGTAATGCGGTTTATTTTTTCGCGCAAAATCGCTCGATATACGCGCCAAAATCGTGGTGAATAGTTACCGTGTCAGTTTGTCTTCTTCAAGACCCACTGGCGATTGCCCTCCTGCGAAAGCGCCGTCATGTAATCCCGGTAGATTTTGAGGTCGCTGACCGGGATGCGGAACGCCCTGCGCTGCTGCTCACAACGGGCGATCAGCCGATTACCCTCCATTCGATAGGTGAAGATATACGATTCGTAAGGACATTGCCCTTTAACTTCCGGCTTTAAGTCCTGCGCTTCGTAACCGGCGGGAAGTTCCATCACGGCCTCTGCAATGTCAACCCCCCGTGTCGAGGCGACTTCCAGCCCGTCCCGGCGCTTTTCGTCCGCCAGCAAAGTCAGACCCGCCGCCTTGAAGTTCCAGGGCAGGCGAGCCAGCAGGAAGTTTCCCGCAATGCTGGCGTAATGATCGTCGTGGAACGTAATTTCGGCGCGGAACGGAGCGTCCTGATTGTCCAGACCAGGCAGTCTGCCGCCGTCGAACTGCGCGTCAGGCAGCAGCTGCGCGATAATCCCCCGCAGCGCCTGCTCATGCTGATCGGCGGAGACGTTCGCGAAGGCCGAACGAATCAGCCAGTTCATATTTCCGGTGGCCTCCAGCGCAAAGTCGCCGCTTAATTTACCCGCCGCGTCCAGTTTCGTTGTCAGCCGCATTGCCGCTTTGGTGCGCTCAATCGGGTCGGCGGGGGAAAGCGTCAGGCCGGTAGTCTCCGGCGCGATCACCAGCGCCGGGACTTCCTGATCGGGATAGGGCAACGATCCCGATTCCATTTTATCGGCGGTCGCGTCTACCCACAAATCGCCCTGCGCGGCGCGGATTCGCGTGATGGCGTGGTTGAAGCGGGGCGAGGGCAGATAGGGCGTGACGCCGTACTCCCGCCCGCTAATTAAGACCATATCGGCGCGGATATTGACGGCGGCAAGCAGCGCCACGAGCAAAGCGGACTTGTCCTTGCAGTCCCCGTAATGTTCGCGCAATACCTGCTTACCCTCGGTGGGAATATAGGCGCTGAGGCGGAACGCCCCGCTCTGATACTGGACTTTTCGCGCCGCGTAAGCCACTAACGCCCGGATTTTATCGGTCTCCGTCGGGGCGTTTGCCGTCAGTTCCAGCGCCAGAGACCTGACCGCAGCGTCGGGAACGCACAGCGGCCCGGACAAGTCCTGATACCAGCGGACGATCTCGCTCCAGTTCTGGAACGTGGAGAGATCGAGCCAGCAGCCCCGGTCACGGCGCGAAGTTCCCAGCGTTACGACGGGCAGCGCCGGAACGTCCGAACGTTTCCATTCGCGAATTTGCCAGCCTTTGATCTGCCGGACGGTCGGTTCGGGGACTGCCCCGTGCGTCTGCGTCTGCATTGCGACATCGGACGGCGCAATCAGAACGTAGCGGGACAGCCGGGACGGGACGTTCTCCTCATCGAAGAACCACTCCCGCCAGAAATGCCCGCCCAATCCGCCGGTGGGATAGTCCTCTACCCGGTGCGTCACATCAATCACGTCCCCGACGGCAAGCGACGGAAACGTTACCGAACTATCGTACTCGCTGACCGCAATCGTTTCGATTTTGCCGTTCGCTTTGATTAAGCGGGCCGACTCAAAGGTCACATTTGCGGACGAGGAGTTACGGCTGCCGTAAACCGTTTCGAAGTGTTTGACGCCCGCCTCGTCGAAAATTTTGATGATCTGATGGAAGCGCGAAACGGTGACGTAATCGGGATAAACAACGGTGATTCCCTCATCCAGCAGCGAAATCGCCGGGGAACCGCCCGCTTTGAGCGTTTTTGCCAGCGCGAGGATCGGGGCGGTTGGGGTGGCATTCCCCATTTCCAGCATCGGTTTCTCGCCCGTGAGCGTCTGCAATTTGTCGCGCAGCTCCACGCGGGACGGCTCCAGCCGAATCGCCTCCTTATACAGCGCAATCGCTTCGGCCTTGCGCCCCATCTCATTGCGCAGGTCGGCGAGGGCGCTGCAATACGTCGAGTCCTGCGGGCGAATCTCATGCAAAAACTGGTAGGCGGCAAGCGCGGCCTTGTTCTGCTTCTCTGCGCGGTAGAGTTCGGCGATGCGCCGCCGAGTCCGGGACTGAAATTCCGAGGTGAGCAGGACTTTGCGGTAGTCGGCGATGGCTGCGGCGTTGTCCCCGCCCCGTTCCAGACGACTGGCGTCCTCTTCCAGCAGGGCGTCGGAGAGTGGATAGGCTTTCAGCCCCTTTTGCAGCAGGGCGTCCGCCTCATTTTCCCGGCTGTTGTCCGAATAGACTTTCATGTATCGCAGCAGGGAAGCGATTCCCGGCTCGCTCTGATAGGCGGCGCGGGCCGACTGGAACGCTTTGCCGGTCATTTTCGCTTCGGTGTACAGGCTGTAAAGTTGGCGAAGGACAGAGGCGCTCGCAGGGTTCACTGCAAGCAGGAGATTCAACTGGTGGATGCGTTCCGCCGTCGGGAGGGATTTGGACTTCTCCTGAAAAGCGTCCAGCGCCGCCGCAATCAGGCGGGGATTAGCCTTCAATGCCAGGTCGCGCTCGTAGTTGGCCTCGTTGGTCTGCCCGTCGTCCGCCAGAACCGCGCTCAATGCGGCGTTCAGTACGCCGCAGCCTGGGGCCAGCGTTATCGCCTTGCGGAGCGCCGCCGCCGCGCCGTCATAATCTCCCACGCCGCGCAGGGACTCGCCGACGAGCAAAAGCGTTTCCGGGGTGGCGGGGAGTTTTTGCAGCGCCGCCGCGATTTCGGGGACAATTTCGCCCGCCGCCAGCGTTCCTTCGGCTTTGTTAGAACTGGCCTTGTCGGGATCGGCGGACAGGGCGGGCAGGTCGCTGCCATCACGTCCGAAAGACAATCTGGCAACGCCGGGTAGCGAGGCATTTTAATGCCTTGACTCGCAGCGAGAAGGTTTAGGTATTCCCGGTAGGTTTCGACGCAACCTCGTCTATTCCCTGCATGAAACGGGCGCATTTTATCCGGGGCAGGGGAAGGCCGTTCCCGTGATGTCGCTCCAGTCGTAGGTCACGGTGTCCTCGCCAAAACGCCAGCGGCGCGGGCAGGCGGTCTGCATCCAGTCCAGCGGTTCGCCCGTTTCTTGCGGCTGCGCGGCGCGGGCAAAGGCCTGCGTCAGGGCCTCGCGCTGCGCGGGGCCGATGGCCTGCGGGTCGGCGGAGACGAACAGCGGCGTTCCGCTCCGCGCCACCGCGTCGAGCCACTGCCGGTTGAGATTCCACGCGATGTCTTTTGTCAGTCCCACGCAGTCGGCGTCCACCGCAAAAAAGGCGTTGTGCTGCGCCATTCGGAAAGCGAGGGTGTTGACGCCCATCTTGCGCGTCCGTTCCCAATGCTTGCCGCTGGTATCGTCGCCCGTTCGCTGCAATTCGAAAAGGCCAGCGCCCAGATGCCCCACCGTGTTGCAGCCGATAAGCAGGGCCTCGCCCGCCGCCTCCCGAATGACCGCGTAAAGATTGCGGATAATTTCGGCGTTTGTCCGGCTGCGGTCTGCGAAATGCCAGCCGTCCGGCGTAATTCCGGCGGGCAGCATCTCAAATCCCCAGCGGCCCAGAATATCGAACGTGGTGAAATCGTGTTTGATGATCTCATAGCCCCAGCCCGCCAGTCGCGCAACATCGGCGCGGACTTGTTCTAACACATCGGGCAGGGTGGGATCGAGGTAAGCGGACGCGGCGCGACCGTGCGGGTGATTTTCCGGGACGCGCCAGTTTTGCGGGACGTTCGCGCCGGTCAGCAGCGGGCGAATCCAGATTCCCGGACGAACCTCCTGACGGCGCAGATCGCCTGCCAGTTCCGGCATATCGGGAAAATTTTGGTTGCCCCGGTGGTATGGCCCGCCGTTGCAGCCCGCCTCCGGGAACCAGCCCGCATCTATCACAAAGGCCGGGGGATTATCGCCGACGGGGGACAGGCCGCGAATCGTAGCGGCGTCCTGTTTGACCGTTTGCGCTGTGATATTGCCATAGCGGAAATACCAGTCGTTACCGCCATAGACCGGGCGGGCGGGCAAACGCGGGGCGGGACAAAGGGCGCGGCAAAACCGCCGCGCAAAAGCGAACGGAGTCTCGCCCGGTTCCGACTCCAGTTCGAGGAGGGTGGCGGCATGAAGCGTCCTGCCGCCGAGCGCCACGCCCGCGCCGCCGCTGCGCAAGTCTAACACGAGTGTGACGCCGCCCTCGTCCACGCGCCACGAAGCGAAACTGCCCGCGCCCGTCTCCACGCCGACCGCCCGCGTCGCGCCCGTCTTCGCGTCGTGGATCAGCGCGTGCCAGGGCAGGACGCGCTCCGGCGAATATCCGCGCCATTCCAGATCGCCATAGCCGCGCTCCCAGTGGTCGCCTAAAATTAGCGCGGTTTCGGGCAGCGCCGCGTTCCAGCGCAGAACGGCGTAGGTCAGCGGCGCGGCGGACGCGGAAATTTCAAGCCGCAGTCCGCCGGTCGCTTCGGGCGTCAAAATGATTTCAGCCGCCGAGTCATTGCGGCCTGCGTCCGTCCAGAAAGCGGTCGAATCGGGATTGAGATGCAGCATGAAATTTTCTCCTCTCACATAAATCGCTTAAACTCGGCGCACAGGCGGAAGCAAACGGACGAGTTACTGTCTCGCTATCGCGCCGCGAAATCAGCGCGAACTTTGCTTTCGGACTCGATGCGAGTGGTTGCGGCACAACTGCTTCGTCTATTCGGCACGGGTGAGTTGTCTACCTGCCTGTTGGTTTTTGCTTCTGCTTAGGTAACTATTCACCCCACCCCAGCCCTCCCCTTCGCAAGGGGAGGGAGCCGCCTGCTTTTCTCCCTTTCGCAAGGGGAGGGAGCCGCCTGCTGTTCTCCCCTTCGCAAGGGGAGGGAGCCGCCTGCTGTTCTCCCCTTCGCAAGGGGAGGGAGCCGCCTGCTGTTCTCCCCTCCTTGTGAAGGAGGGGTAGGGGGAGGTGAATCGTTACCTGCTTAGAGGAAAAAAGGCGCGGTCAATTTGTAATTGACCGCGCTTTTTTCGTTTCGTGTTCAATTTTTACAGCGAGCGGTTATTCTTTGCTGAAGGCGGTTTTCAGGCCGTCGGCGAGGAATTGCTGCGCGGCGTTGGCCTTGTCAACGGCGGCGGACATTCCGAAAAACTCGTGCGTCACGCCGTCGTAATTCATATACCGGGTTTCGATTCCGGCGTCTTTGAGGCGCTTGGCGTAGGCCTGCCCCTCGCTGCGCAGCGGATCAATCTGCGCGGTCACGACGGTGGCGGGCGGCAGGCCGGATACGTCGGCGTTCACCAGATCGAGCAGCGGGCTTTTCGCGTCGGACGGGCTGGCAAGCGTGTATTTGAAGAACCAGACCAGCATCGCTTTATTCAGCGGTTTGGCGTTGGCGTTTTCCCGCACCGAGGGCCAGTTCAGCGAGCCGCTTGCCACCGGATAGACCAGCCCCTGATAGATCGGCATCCTGCCGTTGCGCTGTTTCGCCATGAGGCAGATGGCGGAGGCCATATTGCCGCCCGCGCTTTCGCCCACGACCGCCACCCGCTTCGGATCGCCGCCCATTTTCTCAGCGTTTTGCATCACGTATTGCAGGACGGCGTAACAGTCCTCGTGCGCGGCGGGAAATTTATGCTCCGGCGCTTTGCGGTACTCCACCGAAACGACGACCGCGTTGGTCTTGTTGACGAGGGCGCGGGGCGTGGCGTCGTAGGTGTCGTTGGTGGCGATGACCCAGCCGCCGCCGTGAAGATAAACAATGACGGGGAAGGGGCCGCTGCCGCTCGGCGTATAAACGCGGACGGGAACGTCTCCGCCGGGGCCGGGAATCGTGGTGTTTTCCACTTTGCCAACGGGTTCAGGGGCGTTACTCTTGCCCTGCTTTTTCAGGAGGGCCTTCACCGCGTCGGCGGGCGTGGGCTGCAATCGCGCTTCGGCGGGCGTCAGTTTCTCAATCGGTTTGCCGCGCAGCGCGGCCAGCGAGGTCAGGACGGCCTGCATCTGCGGGTCGGGCTTCCCCATAATTTGCGCTCCGGCGAGGGAGACGGCGGCGGCGCTCAAGACCAATGCGCCGGTCATGCGGCGGATATTTTTCATCGTGTTTCCTCATCTGTTTTCTGTCAATGCGTTTCGTTTGGAACGAATCCACGCAAAATGACGGGAGAGAGGCCCGCGATGTTTCCCCTTTTCAGTCGCCGAAAAGGGAACAGAGGCGGTGTTCCATTGGTTCGGCGGGCAGAGCGACGGGCGAAGTGGAGGCCGTCTCTCTGCGCCGCAGGCCGCTGCGCCGCAAAAAATCCGCTTTCTCGGTCAGTTCCGCCAGCGCGAAAAATTGCGGCAGGGACAGGGCGGCGGGCGCGAATTTTCGATAGTTATTCCAGACGATTTGCTTCCAAAGTTCCGATGCCGATTCGTACTTCTTCAAAGGGCTTCCTCCGTCGTTCTTTTCGATTCGGGATTTTTTAATTCTAACGGGAATGTTTCCGGCGTCAAGTCCGCCGCCTTGACGATGCGCTCCAGCGCCAGCAGGTATTTTTGGAACGCGGCGCGGCCCGCTTCGGTCGGTGTATAAAGCGTATGCAGTTTGCGGCGGACAAACTCTTTTTGCGCCGCTACGTAGCCCCGTTCCTCCAGCACGGCAATATGCGTCGCGAGGTTGCCGTCCGAGAGCGACAGCGCCTCTTTGAGCAGGCGGAAATCGGCCTCGCCATACGCGATCAAAGCCGACATGATGCCGAGCCGCGCCTTCTGGTGGATCGTGTCGTCGAGCGTCTCCAGAGCCTCTAAAGCGGCGACGGCGCGGGGCGAAGGGGCAGGGGATGTTTTTGTTTCCGGCATCGCCTCGTCCTTTACCATCGGTCACGCCGCCCCATAATGAGGCCGTACACGATATGGAATCCGCCGAACGTGAGCGCCATCATCGGCAGGCCGTGCAGGGGAAAAAGCAGCAGCGTCACCGTTCCGGCAATCAGGAACGCAAGGCCGAGGCGCGTCACTTCCCGCTGCGAAAACAATCCGACCGAGCAGACCGCCACGCCGTAGCACAACGCCCACACGGGAAAGACCTGCGTTAAGAGGCCCTGCCGCAAAAAGTAAAGCGTAATCACCGCGCCGGAGCCGAGTCCCGGCATGGTTGCGACGAACATCTGCTTGCCGAGCCGCGACATCACCCGCTTGCCGACAGCGATAGCGCGGCGTTTGGTCAGGAAATAGTCTGCGCCAATCGCCAGCAGCACCACGCCTGTCCAGACGGCAAGGAAAGAGATGGCGTAAGCATCCTGCGGCAGGCCCATTTTGCCGAGCCAGCGGGTAATCAGGCAGCCGACAATCGAGACGGTTCCGGCGAACACGCCCGACACGCCGGAGAAGGTAGAGTGCCGGGTCGAGCGCTCCATCAGTTCGCGGATCAGGCGCAGGTTCTCTTTGGCCTCAAACAGGTCGGGATCGCGGGGTTCGCGCAGCAGCGCCATAATAGGTGAGTCTTTCCTTCGCGGCGAATGTCAAAATAGGCTTTGCCACGCAAAGCGCTTTGCGTGGCAAAGTGGAATGGCTTATTATAATCCAACAGCGAGGGATTTGTCAAGTAGAACAGGGAAGATTTTGGGGCAAACACATCTGAATAGGTGAGCAACGTTTGAATCAAAGTTTGGGGTATAACGCCAGCATCACTTTTTTGATAAAGGCCTGTATACCCTGCGCCATTGTCTGAAATGGACGCTGCCGCGCCCTGCTCATAGAACGAAAAAAGTAAAACGAAAAATAAAACGAAGGAGGGTAACTATTCACACCGGTTGGTCGGGCCAATCATAGGCCCGACGTGAATAGTTACAAAGGAAGATAACCATGCCGCGAGAACAAGCGATGCCCGCCGACGCCGTGAGGACGACCTTCCGCGTTCGTTATGCGGAGACCGATCAAATGCGGGTGGCGCACCATGCCCGCTATCTGGAATGGTTCGAGCTGGCCCGCGCCGAATTTTGCAGGGCGCGGGGCGTAGACTACAACCAGATGGAGGCAGACGGCTACTTTCTGCCTGTCGTGGAGGCGCAGTGCCGCTACCTGACGCCCGCCAAATATGACGATGAGATTACGGTCGCGGTCTGGGTTACGGGGCGGACGAGCCGCGCCGTCCGGTTCGGGTACGTCGTCCTGCGCGACGAGCAGCGCCTTGCCACAGGCGCGACTTACCAGATGCTGACCGGCCCGGACGGACGCGCCCGCGCTTTCCCGGAAAAAATAGCGCGGTCATTCGACGCGCAAAACGCTTGAACGGGCCGTGAATGGCGCGGTCAAACGCAGCAGGAAAAGCGGCAAGGAGAAACTGACAGAAACAATGAATCTCCTCGCTACGCGGCGCTGCCGGACGGCAGGGGAACTTATCTTCCTGACGCCAGTGATTGGCATTGAGGCGTGAGAAAGAATGCCTCAATGCGCAATGCCTTTACGCCTAATTGTCCCCGACCTGTCCGAAGTTGCCAATCAAAATCGTGAAGTCGTTGGAGTCTACTGAACCGTCGCCGTCAAAGTCCGCCTGCGCATCGTAGCCGCTGCCGGGGGCGGTAACATCGGAATTGTACGCGCCAATCAGCAGCGTGAAATCGGAACTATCCACGCTGTTGTCATTATTGCCGTCGCCGCCATGCAGTAGAATGTTCAGGCCGACGACGCTATTGCCGCCGCTCGTATTGACGGAAACGGCGACTGCCAGATATTTATCGCCCTTGACCCACAGGTTATAATTGCCGGCGGGTACGTTCATCACCGTGAATGCGCCGTCCAGGTTGATTTTGCGGACTTGCGTAATGTTCGCGCCACCGCCGACGGGCCGAAACTGTAAGGTCACGTTCTGCGGCGCGGCGCTGGCAGCAATCCCCTCAAACTTCACCTTACCCGCAATGGCAGCGCCCGCATCCTGATTGAGCAATACGCTGAGGGAGTAACCATCGATATTGCCCGTTACAATGTCAGGCTTGCCGTCGCCATTGACATCCCCCACCAATACAGTGGCGGGGCTGCTGCCGGTGGCATAGTCCACCTCGGCCCCGAATGTGCCGTCGCCCTTGCCCAACAAAACGCCGACGGAGTTTTTCTCATATCTGCAAACCGCAAGGTCGAGTTTGCCATCTCCATTAACATCTGCAAGGGCTATGTTTTCAGGGCTACTCACCGTAATATCGGTTTTCGCGCCAAACGTGCCATTGCCGTTGTTTCGCAGTAGGCTGACGGTGGAATCGTAGAAACGGGAAACGGCAATGTCCGGTCTACCGTCGCCGTCCACGTCTCCGACCGTAACATAGTTGGTGCGTCCACCGACGGGATAATCGGTCTTCGGCGCAAAACTTGTCGTGGCTGGAAAATTTCCACTGCCTGTATTAAGCAGGACACTGACCGAGTGTCCGCTCACATACTGGCCCGTTGCGCTATCATACGTCTCGTCGTTAGCAGTGATGATGTCAAGCCTGCCGTCGCCGTTGACATCGGCAAGCGTAACGCATACCGGGCCTCTTCCAACACCGTATCCGTAGAGGCCGGTGAAGGCTCCGTTGCCGACATTATAAAGCACAAGCACAATGGAATCTATGCCGTCCACCGTCACGATGTCGGGCTTGCCGTCGCCGTTTAAATCGCCCACCGCAACGTAGAGATTACCGCCGCCATAGTCCACTCTGGGGGCAAAAGTCCCGTCGCCGCGATTCAGCAGAACGCTAACTGTATAATCGCTAAGGTACTTATTTGTTGCTGCGTCATATTTTATCGAAGTGGTCGCTATGAGGTCAGGCCTGCCGTCGCCGTTCACGTCCGCTGCCACCACGCACGTTGGGGCGAGGCCGACGGTATAATCCGTTTTGAGGGAATAGCCGCTGCCGTTGTTCAGGTACACGCTGAGGGTGTTGCCGTAATTGCGTGTTGCCGTTCCAAAGTTTGCGGTCACGAGGTCAGGTTTGCCGTCGCCGTTGAAATCGGCGAGGGCAGTGGAGAGCGCCTGCGTACCGGTAGGCGTGTCGCTTCGCGCGGCGAACACGCCATTCCCGGAGTTTTGCAGGACGATGGCGTTGTCGGAACCGTAATTGGCGATTACGATGTCGAGCTTACCGTCGCTGTTCACGTCCCCTGCCGCCACACAGTAGGGCAAACTGGCGACGCCATAAACGGCCCGCGCTCCGAAACTGCCGCTGCCGAGATTCCGCAGGACGCTGACGTTGTTGTTGTCGGCATTGGTGGCAATCAGGTCGAGTTTGCCGTCGCCGTTCACATCGGCGAGCGCGACAGAGAAAATCCCTTTTTCAAGGGTTAGGGCGCTGTTGGTAACGATGCCGCCCGTGCCATTGTTGAGTAGCACATTAACGCTGCCGCCGAAATAGTTAGCGGTCACAATATCGGGTTTGCCGTCGCCATTCACGTCACCAACGGAAACCGATTCGGGAAAATTGCCAATGGTATAATCCGCTTTCGCGGCGAAGGTTCCGTTGCCAAGCCCCCGCACAATACTCACAGTGTTGCTGACATTGTTGGCGGTCACGAAATCGGGTTTGCCGTCGCCGTTGAAATCGGCGGCGGCAATGGAAATGGGGCCGGAGCCGACGGCAATATCGGTCTTTGCGCCGAACGCGCCGAGGCCGATATTGGGCAGGAAACTGACCGTATTGGAGTCGAAGTTCGCCGCTACGATATCGGGCTTGCCGTCGCCATTGAAATCCGCCACAGCGATGGCGGCGGGGTGCGTGCCGACAGCATAATCTTTCCGGGCCGCAAAAGTTCCGTTACCGTTGTTAAAGAGAACGCTGACGGTGGTACTGCCGAAGTTGGCTGTCACGAGGTCGGGTTTGCCGTCGCCGTTCACATCGGCAATCACCACGCAGGCGGGCGTTGTGTCGGTGAAATAATCTTTTTTCGGCGCGAACGTGCCGTCGCCTTTGTTGAGGGCCACGCTCACGGTGTTGGCTTTGGCGTTGGCGATCACGAGGTCGGGTTTGCCGTCTCCGCTGACATCGCCGACTGCTGCGAAGCGTGGCCCGCTTCCGGTCTGCGCGGTGACGCCGGGAAAAAGGACTTGCGCGTCAGCAAAATTTGCTGCCGCGCCCGATGCAATCAGACACAACATTACAACGCGTACGGTACTGCTGACAAATCGGTCCATCTTCTGGTTCCTTTCGACAGATCGCGTTATACCAACGGCGCTTCAAGACCCCACTTTAAGTCTGTGCTTGTAAAGGAGAGGGGATACGGGCTTTTCACACGTTGTTAGTATACCACTAAAACGCGGGCGGTACAAACTGTTGCAGTCAGCGCCGCCTTAACGCGCCAGAATGTGCTGACCAGAACATAGGCCTGGCTTGCATTTTGAAGTTTCACACCAAAATTCGGTCTAATTGTGTCCGGGCAGGAACTGATTTACGATCAATGCGCCGGACAGAATGATGAGCGCTACCGTCGTTGTCCACGCGATGACGTTGAAAGCGCGGCTGTTGACGTATTCGCCCATCAGCCGTTTGTCGTTGATGAGGCGCAGCATCAGGATTAGCACGATGGGCAACAGCGCCGCGCCCACCGTATTTGGCAGCAGAATCAGCGCGTCCAGATATTTTTTTGGCGCGGCGATGACGACCAGAGTCGAGGCCGCAATCAACAGCGTGAAAACGCCGATGAACAGCGGGGCCTCCCGCACCCGCCGCCCTAAGCCCGATTCCCAGCCCAGCGATTCTGTCACGGCGTAGGCGGTGGAGAGCGGCACGGTAATCAGCCCGAAGCACGACGCATTGAACAGGCCGACCGCAAAAAACGTGGTCGCAAGCGGGCCGGCAACGGGCTTGAGCGCTCTGGCAATCTCTTTCGCGTCGCCGAAGTCCGCCGCAATCTTGTTCGGGTCTTGCCTGTAGTGAAACAGGGTCGCGCCGCAGCAGACCACGATAAAGAATGCAATGAAGTTAGTGAAGAACGAGCCGAACAGCACGTCCGCCCGCGTCAGCGCGTAATCCTCCGCCCGAATGCCTTTGTCGCGCACAGAAGACTGGATATAGAACTGCCCCCAGGGCGTGATTGTCGTCCCGATAATCTGAATGACCGCGAACAGAAACACGCCGTTATATTCAATTTGATGGTCATACGGCAGCGCTATTTGCTTTGCGACCCTCCCCCAATCGGGGTGCGCCATGAATGCCGACACAATATACAGCAGGTAAATAAGCGATGCCGCCAGCAGAATCCGCTCGATGCGTTTGTAGTTGCCCCGCGTCACCATGAACCAGACAATCACGCTGACCGCCACGATCACCCCGGCGATTTTTAAGCGGTCTTCCGTGAAAATTCCGACCGCCGCCGAAATCCCCGCGAGTTCCGAAACGGTCGTCGCAAAGTTCGCGACGAGCAGCGCCGCCATCGCGAGAAAGGTGATTTTGACGCCGTACTCTTCACGGATCAAGTCCGCCAGCCCTTTGCCGGTGACGGCCCCCATGCGGGCGCACATCTCCTGACAGACGCCCAGACTAATGGTCACCAGAACTAAGACCCAGAGCACCCCGTAGCCGTACTGCGCCCCCGCCAGTGAGTAGCCATAAATTCCGCTCGCATCATTGTCCGCGTTTGCTGCGATAATTCCCGGGCCGACGACTGCTAAGATCAATCCGAATTGTGTCCGGCGCAAACGCCGCTGCGCCAGTCGGTATTTTCGGCCCACCATGTGCGAGACCTCCTTTCTTTTGGAGAAAACAGAAAACAGAAGGGGCTGCCAAAGTTTGACAGGCTTGCGTTTTGGCAAGCCACGTTTCCGGGCCGTGAACGACCCGTCTGGGAGGCTAAAGCCAATCGTCCTACGGAAGAAAGACGCATTTTATCGCGAGTCCCTGAAAGTTTGGCAAACAGGGCATTTTCTTCTGTTTTCCGTTTACTTGCTATTTGGCCCCCAAGCCCCCTGCGCGTTGTCGCCGGCGAGCGATTGGGTGAGGTCGGTCGGGTTTGTGCCGTCGGTGTTAATCAGCCAGAGGTCGCGTTTGCCATCCGGTTTTACTATCTCGTAAAGCAGGCGGGAACCGTCGGGCGACCAGCGCGGCATTTGAGGCCGCCCTTTCTCATCGGCCCTGACGAGAAAGGGCAGACTCGCGATGTCCGCCGCCTCGATTTTTACATTGTTTCTGTCCAGAGGCCAGACTACAAGGCCCAGCGACTCACGGACGCGCTCGCTTTTCAGTCTCCAGCACTCAAACACAATGGATTTTCCGTCCGGCGACCAGACAGGGTTGCGCGGCTCCATCACCAGGCCAATCGCGGCAAAGAGCGGCGTTCCTTTCACTTTCGGTTCGTTGGGTTTCGCGGCGGGATCGGGCTGCCAGAGCGTAATCCCGCTGATAATCGGCGGCAACGGGGCGTTTTTGTCCGGGCGCGGCGGCTGATACTCGGCGAAGGCGCAGGCCAGCCGTTCGCCATGCGGCTCCCATGTCACCCCGACCTCGCGGCCTGCGCTCAAAATCTCCGCGTGGTCTGCGCCGGGAAACACGGCCCGCCCTACCTGATCGCCGTAGCCTGTCAGTTCGGTCGGGTTCTCCTCAGCGCTCAAAGACTGCGTACTGGCAAGTCCGCGCCCGTCCGATGAAAAGTAAGCAGTCTGAAACGGGCCATGCAGTTGCGGTTCGCCCGGAATGGCCCCGTCGCCTTCGCTGGAATTTCCGGCGCGGGGCGGCGGCAGGGCCTGCTCCACTCCTTCGCCGTTGAGCAACACGGTTTTAATCGCCCCCTGCGTCACGAAAGCGATAGATTTGCCGTCCGGGCTGGCGGTCGGGGCGAACTTATTGCCCGCGCCGTAGGTCAGCTGCTTCGCCTCTCCGCCGCCCATGATATAAATCTGCATGACTTGCTTGTCGTTTTTGTTCGTGGAGTACAGCAGGTTTTTGCCGTCGAGCGTCCAGGCCGGGTCTTGCTTGTTGGACGTGTCTTCGGCGGCGGTCAGGCGGCGCGTGTCCGAACCGTCGGCGCGAACGGCATAGAGGGCCACATTGCCGTCCTTGTCCTGATGCGTAAACGCGACGTAATTTTTGCTGTCGAAATCAATGCCGCGCACCGAACCGATGCGCCCGTTCTTCGCCACGACATAGTAGTAGGCAATGAGTGTCAGCAGCAGCAGAAGAAAGATCAAGAACATGAGCTGCCGCCGCTGTTTTTCGCGCTGCCACCAGTCGGGCAGGGTGGGATCGAGTTTTGCTTTTGCCATGTCAAACTCCGTTCCGCCTCCTTGACAGGCGGCGAGATAAAAAAATTGCGCAGCGGGGTCGTGAAGGAAAACTTTTTTTCGCGTCCCGGTTTGCATACGCGGGCGCGGCGTTTCGTCGTTCCGCCCCGCCGGAGGACGCGCAAGAAAATCCGCTTTCAGGCAAACGGCCTGAAAGCGGCTCAGAAACAGCCTCTAAAGAAAAAGCGCGTCCGGGATTTTCGGTTTTAGAAGATAGCACGATTTTCGCCGAAAGTCAACCGGTTCAAAATTTCTTCGCGAGAGGACAAAGGAGCCAGGGAGATTTATCCCCTTGATTCTTGATTTTTGATTCGTAGCGGGGGCGGTTTAAGGAGAGAGTCTATTTCAGCGGATGATGACGATTGTTGAACTGCGTCCACGATTTTTCACGCCAGCGCAGGGCCTCCGCCGCCGCGTCCTCCATTCCGGCGCGGCGCAGCGCGGCATGGACGTTTTGCCATTTCGCGCCCGCCGTCCGCCGCGCCAGCCAGTAGGCCAGTTGAAAATCTATCACGACGCCGGGAACGCGCCGGTCGGCGAGCAGTCCGTGCAGGCGCAGAGCTTTTTCCGCCGCGAACCAGTAGGAAAGCCCGCTCTGACGGGGCGAGGCGCGGAGCCATTCCACCATGAAATCGCAGTTTTCCGGGCGCAGTCCGAACCTGGGAAGCAGCAGCGCCAGCCGTCCGCACAGTTCCGATTCGGGGCGCATCTGCGGGGCGGCAAGCCAGTCGTCCCAGCGGGAATCAAGGGCGTTTTTTTTCTGCTGCCGCTGCTCAGTGAGGTCGTCGCACTGCGAAAGGTGATAGTCCTGCCAGTTCGCTTTGCGCCACGTTTCCGCTTTTGCGCTGAGTTCGCCGAGGCCGCGCTTTTCCAGTTCGATGTCCACCACGCCGCCGCGATGCGCGTGGGCGTGCTTTTTCGGCAGGCCGGAACCGAATCCGTGCGCATAGTGCGCCAGTTCGTGCGCGAGGGTTGCGTCCACCACATAGGTCGGCACGTCGGGGGCGGCAAAAAGCTGGTTAATCAGAATGATGGTCTTGCCGTTGCGGGCGGCAATCGAGCCGAACCGATACCGCGCCCGACTGCCGAATTTTGTGACAATCGGGAAGCCTTTCGGCACGTCCGAAAAATGATTCTCCCACAGGAGTCGCACCCGCTCTGTCAGCCATAAGTCGTTTCGTAATTCCGTTCGGTTTGCTTCGTCCAATTCCTGCGCCTTTTTTACTGAAAAATTCCTCCGCAGAACATTCGCCAGAACGCCCCTGTTTTTCCTTCCTGCGCTGTGAAATCCGGGTACAATGAATCGAAGCGAGACCGAAGGAGGGAGAGCGCGATGCTGGGAGCGATTGCCGGAGATATGATCGGTTCGCCATACGAAAAGGCGGCAATGAAGCGCATGGACTTTCCGCTGTTTTTGTTCGCGTCGCGCTGCACCGATGACACCGTGCTGACCGTCGCCCTTGCCGAGCATATTCTGACCGGCATAGATTACGTGGACTTGCTGCGCGAGTATTTCTGGCGGTATCCAGACGCGGGGTATGGCGGCGCATTCTCCCACTGGGCGGAATCGCAGCAACGGCAGCCCTACAACAGCTGGGGCAACGGCAGCGCCATGCGCGTCAGTCCCGTCGGCTGGGCATTCGACACGCTGGAGGACGTTCTACGTGAAGCGGAGCGCAGCACGGCAGTGACGCACAATCACCCGGAGGGTATCAAAGGGGCGCAGGCGATTGCGTCGGCGATATTTCTGGCGCGAACGGGCAGCGGCAAACTGGCGATTCGCGCCTACATTGAGCAGACCTTTCAGTACGATTTGAGCGACACGACGGAAAATTTGAGACAAACCTACCAATTCGACGTATCCTGTCAGGGAAGCGTTCCGCAGGCGCTGATCGCGTTCCTCGAAGCGGACGGGTTCGAAAACGCCGTCCGTCTCGGCGTTTCGCTGGGCGGCGACAGCGATACCATCGGCTGTATGACGGGCGCGGTCGCGGAAGCGTTCTATGGCGGCGTCCCGGAACCGATCCGGGCGCAAGTCTATGATCGCCTCGACCCGTATCTGGCGCAAATCACACGCGAATTTTGCGACCATTATATACGAAAATAAAAATTTTCACCACAGAGAATATAGAGAAAATACGGAGAAGAATTTAGACAGAATGAACGGGATTTTCAGGATGTACAGAATGAAATTACGTTACTATTCGCTTCTTTCGTGTCTCTTCGTGATCAATTCGCGGTAATTCTTGGATGAAAATCCTTTCCGTGACCTCAGTGTTCTCTCAGGTGAAAGAAATTAAGGAGGCCGTATTGGAATATCGGAAGATGGGGCGGACGGGTCTGAAAGTCTCGGAGATTTGTCTGGGGACGATGCAGTTTGGCTGGACGGCGGACGAGGCGACTTCGTTTTCGGTCATGGACGGGTTTCTGGAAGCAGGCGGAAACTTCATAGACACAGCGGATATCTATACAACATGGGCGGGCAATCTTTCCTATGGCGGTAAGACCGAGGAGTATATCGGGAAATGGATGCGGGAGCGCGGCGTCCGGGATAGAGTTGTGCTGGCGACGAAAGTACGCGGCAATATGTGGGAGGGCGCAAACGGCGAAGGGCTGTCCCGCCTGCATATCATGCGGGCCTGCGAGGACTCGCTGCGGCGGCTCCAGACCGATGTCATTGACCTGTACCAGTGTCACTGGGTGGACTTGACCACGCCGATTGAGGAGACCCTCGCCGCGCTGGACGATCTGGTGACGCAGGGCAAAGTCCGCTATCTGGGCGCGTCGAACTATCCGGCGTGGCGGCTGATGGAGGCGATTGCCGCTTCCGATAAGCGCGGCCTTGCCCGTTTCGACTGCTATCAGCCGGAATACTCGCTGGTGGAGCGGCAGCTGTTTGAGTACGAGGCGTCGCCGCTTTGCAGGCATTACGGCCTCGGCGTGATTCCCTATTCGCCGCTGGCGGGCGGCTTCCTGACGGGCAAATACCGCCGGGACAGCCCGAAGCCGGAAAGCGTCCGGGCGGGCGGCAACCTGGAAAAGTACGGGAATGAACGCGGCTGGGCATTGATTGACGCGCTGGACGAGATTAGCAAAGCGCGCGGGAAAACGGTGGCGCAAACCTCGCTGGCGTGGATGCTGTCCAACCCGGTCATTACCGCGCCGATTATCGGGGCGAACACGGTGGCGCAGTTAGACGATCTGCTCGGCGCGGCGGGCTACCGCCTGTCCGCTGAGGAGGTCGCCCGCTTGAACGAACTGACCAAGTGGCCTAAAAACTGGCGCCCCATCTGGGACTGACATTCAAAATTCGGGCGTTTGCTGTTTCCGCAAAGTGAAAAAAAGCAGGCATCTAACGCCCGGACTCGGCGGCTTTTCCGCCCCATGCCCGCTGCGCCCAGGCATCCATTGCGTCGTAGCGGTCTTCCCAGGTGGTGTACATGGCCCCTTCCACGCCAAGAATGGCTTTTACGCCCGCGAGCCAGCCTGCGATCCCCGCGCCGCTATCGTCGTTGTCGTAGTAGCCGGAAAGCATCTGCTTCAAACCGAGGTCGGAGAAGAAACGGCAGTTCCTGCCTTGCGCTTCGCCGTTCCAGTTCATAATCCCCACGTCTTTGTCCAGCCCTTTCCACGCGCCTTTCAGCGAGCCGTTGACCGCAAAGTAGTGATCCTGCGCGTTATGCGTCGGATCGAACATATCGCTCCAGACCCAGATGCCAGCGTCCGGGCGGATATCCCGAATAATCTGCGCCGCCCTGCGAACGTTCCATGCCACCAGTTCGCCTGCGGTCATGTTTTTGCTCTGGCACAGGGCGCACTGATTCGCGACGCGGATTTCGTCGTGGGACATAAGGAACGCGGCGGGGCGCAGCAAATCATTGACCCGCTTTACTTCGTCACGCCAGTTCTGAAAAATTTTTGGTTCGCTCAAGCAGTAGTCCAGCCGATCTTCATAGACCAGGATCGAGTGGTAGTAGCTGACGCGCAAACGCTCGCCCGCTTTGATCCGGGTTCCCGGCGTCAGGCGGAGGGCAGGCGCGGCATGGTAAGCGACCCAGGGGTGCAGATTGGGGTCAGATACAGGGGCGTAATCGCGGCCTTCCACGTAGACTGCGCCGTTTTCGCCCCGGACGGTGACCGGGCAGCCGGGACGCCGCAGCACGTTCACCAGTCCGATTTCCTGAATCTCGACGTCGTCCCACCAGACTTTGCCCGATTTGCCATTCCAGGATCCCAGATAAAGCAGCGCGTCGTGGTATTCGCGGCTGTTGAAGACGAGATCGTAACGCTTCCAGTCCTGCGTGGCGTCGGCGTGAAAAGTCTGGAAATTGATGGAAGCGGAGGCGTCGGCGGTAAGGATTTGCGCCGTCGGGTCCGCTGGAGTCATGTTTTCGGTCTTGACCCAGAATGAGACGCGGTACTGGCGGTGGGGCTGGAGCTTGATCGACTGCATGATACGGCAGTGACGGGCCGGATTTCTGCCGATGTCCTGCATTCGCAGCGCCGTTTTGCCGCGATGCGTCACGCTGTGATCGGCGAAGGTTGTCACGCCCTCGTCGTCCTGAAACGCCCAGTGATTGAAGTGATTGCCGGTGGCGTCTTCAAAGTTGGTGTTTTCGGTGGCAGTCGGGTTGTCGGGCTGAAACGTCGCCGCGCCGTTGTTTGCGATGAAAAGCGCGTCTTTTGCGAGAACGCCCTCGGCGTAGTTGCGGTCGGGGTTGCCGCCCATAACGATAGCGATGAGCGCCACGCCGTATTTCTGCGCCGCATCGCGCAGGGCAGGGGCTTTTTGCGGGGCGACATTAGCCCCGAAGACTGCGCCGTTATACCCATCCGACTGCATTCGGGGGAACCGGGCGATCAGGCGGTCCACCTCTTTTGGATCGCTCATATTGCGCCACACAAATAGCCATCGTTTCGCTAAAGGCGCTTGCGGCGCAGCGGCGGCGCGGCCCCAGAAGCAAAATCCGAGCCATGCGATAAGCGCGGCTTTCGCTATCCGCTTGTGTTTCATCAGGTTTTTGCGCTTCATCAAGATTACTAACTCCTGTATTGATGATCTGGACGCCGCGTTTCGCGCCGCGCATACATTTTTGACTTCCTGTCGTTTTATTCCTTCCTGCGAATAAAAAAGGTTTGCCAGGGCCATTCCGTTATCCGCGTCGGGCGGTTGAAACCGCTGCCACAAGCGCGCGAAGTGTCCCTTCGGACACTAAGCCCGATCCTTTTTGTGGGGGCTAATCCGCATTGAGTCCGCGAAGGCGGACTTTGCGCGCGCGTGGCCGTGAATTGATTCGCCCGCACGAAAACTGAATGGCCCTGAAGGTTTGCGGCGCGGGCAGGAGTCTGCGGAAGGAAAGTCGAACTATCCTGTCAGATTGCTTTTACTCATTTTTCAACAAGGAGGCTGACCATGCCCGAACGTTATGAAAATTTTATCGGGGGGCAATGGACTGCGCCCGAAAACGGGGTGTATATCCCCGACCTGAACCCGGCGGATACCCGCGATATTGTGGGTGAATTTCCCAACTCTACCTCACAGGACGCCCTGAATGCTCTGAACGCCACGCGAACCGCCGCGCCGGAATGGGCGGCGCTGGCGGCCCCGACTCGCGGGGAATTTCTCCGGAAGGCGGCGGACATTCTGGCGGCGCGGGCCGATGCCGTCACCGCCGATCTGATGCGCGAAGAGGGGAAATCTCTCCCGGAAGCGAAGGGAGAAACGCTGCGCGGCGTGGCCCTGCTGCGGTACTACGCGGCGGAGACGCTGCGGCCTGACGGCGAAGTCATCCCTTCGGCGGGGGCGGCGACGTGGCTAATGACGAAGCGCGTCCCACTTGGCGTCGTTTCGTTGATTACGCCCTGGAACTTCCCGATTGCCATTCCGCTGTGGAAGGCCGCGCCCGCGCTGGCGTTCGGCAATGCGGTGGTGATGAAGCCGTCAGAACACGCTCCGAAGACCGCCTGGAATATCGCGAAAGTCTTCGAAGAGGCGGGACTTCCAGCGGGCGTATTCAACGTTGTTTTTGGCGAGGGCGAACGGACGGGCGAAACGCTTTGCGCCAATCACCGGGTCAACGGCATCTCGTTCACGGGGTCGGTCCGCACCGGGCGGCGGATCGCGCAGATTGCCGCGACGCACGGCAAAAAACTCCAGCTGGAAATGGGCGGCAAAAACGCCGTCGTTGTGCTGAAAGACGCCGATCTGAATCAGGCCCTGACGCTGACGATTCAGGGCGCGTTCAAATCGGCGGGCGAGAAATGCACCGCGACCAGCCGCGTGATTGTGGACAAAGAAGTTTACCCCGAATTTCGCGAACGGCTGATTAAAATGACCAAAAATCTCAAACTCGGCCCCGGCGACTTCGCCGACGCCTACCTCGGCCCGGTCATCTCCGCCGCCGCCCGTGAAAACATCCTGACAGCGCTTGCGGCGGCGCAGGAAGAGGGCGCGGAACTCGTTTGCGGCGGCAAAATCCCGGAAGGCAGCCTGTTCGAGAACGGCTTTTACATCGAGCCTGCGATTTTTGATAAGGTCAGACTGAATATGAGCATCGCCCGCGAGGAGGTTTTCGGCCCCGTGCTGTGCCTGATGGAAGCGGACGGAATCGAGGACGCGGTATATCAACTGAACCAGACCGACTACGGCCTTTCTGCGTCGCTGTTTACCAAAAGCCTGAACTCTGCCATGTATTTCGCGGAGAAAGCGCAGGCGGGCATGATCCGCGTCAATGGCGAAACGGCGGGCGTGGAGCCGCAGGCCCCGTTCGGCGGCATGAAAAACTCGTCGAGTTACAGCCGAGAGCAGGGGCAGGCGGCCCGCGACTTCTACACGCAGATCAAGACCATCTCATTTGACCGCGCCGGGTAATTTTTTTATCCACGAATTACCACGAATGTTACGAATTTGACACGAATATTTGGTGAAACTCAATTCGTGTTAAATTCGTGATTCTTCGTGGTGATTCGCGGATAAAGGAGAAACGGAAATGCAGATTTCGCGGCGGGCGTGTTTGCTGGGCGGGGCGGCGCTGCCCCTGTCGGTTCGCTGCGCCGCGCAGGGAAAACCGGCGCTGGACGAGGCGGAATTGAAAAACTTGCTGGAGACGGCGCGGAAGATGAGCGGCGTCCCGGCGCTGGCGTTGAGTGTGATTCGGGACGGCAAATACGCTTTTGGTGCGGCGGTCGGCGTCCGCAAAACGGGCGATAAAACGCCTGCGACGATTAATGATTGCTGGCATCTTGGCTCCCTGACGAAATCCATGACGGGGACGCTGTGCGGACTTTTCGTCGAGCGCGGCAAACTGAAATGGGACGACGCGCTGGCGGCGATTTTCCCTGATCTTGCGCCCGCTATGCTGCCGGAATATCAGTCCGTCACGCTAAAAATGCTGCTGGCGCAATGCGCGGGGATGTCCGCCGAAAGTTACCCGGCGGGCTATGACGCCTGGGCCTTGCCGACGAATATCAAAGAGCCGCGTCTTGAATATGTCCGGCAGGCATTGAAGGAACCGTCCCTTTCGCGGCCCGGAACGGCTTACCTGTATTCCAACCGCAACTACATTTTGATTGGCGCGATTTTGGAGCGGATTGCGGGCGACTGCTGGGAAAACCTGATTGCAAAAGAATTATTCACGCTGCTGGGTATGAAATCGGCGGGGCCTGGCGCGGCGGGAACGCCCGGAACAACGGATCAGCCCTGGGGCCATATTCTGAAAGACGGCAAGCAGATCGCCATTGCGCCGGGACTACTGGCGGACAACGCGCCGCCTCTCGGCCCCGCCGGTCGCGTCCATTGCTCACTGCCCGATCTGGCGAAGTTTGCGCTGGCGCATCTGCGCGGCGAACGCGGCGAAAACGGCCTGCTAAAATCCGACACGATGAAATTTTTGCATACGCCGCCGTATCAGGGCGATTACATGGCGGGCTGGATAAAGATCGAAAAAGCGGGCGTCGGCGGATCGGCCTATTTCCATAATGGCAGCAACACAATGAATTTTGCGGTGATGACATTTTCGCCCTACCGCAACTTTGCCGTGCTTGGGGCAGCCAATCAGGGCGGGCCGGAGGCGGAGAAACTCTGCAATGAGGTCGTCGTTCGCACCGTATTGCGGCTTGCCGATTCGTTTCCGAAAGCATAACCTTAAGCATAAGATTCTGCGCTGAATTTGTACTGAAAGATATTTTGATAGTGAGACTGAAAGATATTTTGATAGTGAGGCTGAAATGACCAATACATTTGAGCGGGTGCAGCAGCTGCTGGTAAAGGCCCTGCACGTTCCCGCCGCTGAAATCACGCCCGACGCCGCGCTAGTGGACGATCTGGGAGCCGATTCGATTGCGCTGGTGGAACTTGCGATGGGCCTTGAAGAGCAGTTCGGAATCCCGCAAACGGAGGAGGAGTTCGAGCGCAGCCCCTTCTTCAGCGACCCGCGCGCCACCGTGCAGCAACTCATTGATTATTTAGAAACGAGGAAGGAAAGATAGGGTGTCGGGTGTCGGGTGTTGGGTGTCGGCAAATCATCGCTCGCTGAAGGATCGTATCAACTTTCAGCAAACGAGCGCATTTTTCGATACCCGACACCCGACACCTGACACCCGTCCGAGGTGACCAACATGGCATTATGCCGCTACATGACGTACCTGCCGAACGCGGGGCGACAAAAACGCTGGGGATGGGTAAGGGACGGCAAAGTTTTTCCTCTGGATGAACAGGCCGTTTTGAATGTTTTGATTGGCAGCGAAAATCAAAGTTTGAAGTCGCTGGAGGCTGCGGGCAATTCGGCAGAGGAGCCGCTGGATTATGCCGCGCTGGACACCGAGCCGGGACGCTACGGGCATCCTTCGCTGGTTGCGCCCGTCCTTTCGACGCACGAAATCTGGGGCGCGGGCGTGACGTATGAGAGCAGCAAATTTGCGCGGATTGCGGAGTCGGCGACAGGCGGCGATTTCTACGCCACCGTTTACACGGCGGAGCGCCCGGAAGTTTTCTTTAAGTCCACGCCGAGCCGCACAGTCGGCGTCAATGACAAAGTGCGGATTCGGAAGGACTCGAACTGGAACGTGCCGGAGCCGGAATTTACCGTTCTCATCTCGTCGAAGGGCAAAATTCTGGGCTATTCGTGCGGCAATGATATGTCCTCGCGGGACATTGAGGGCGAAAACCCGCTGTATCTGCCGCAAGCCAAAATCTATGACGGCTGCTGCGCCATCGGGCCGGTGATCGTTCCAGCGGAGGACATTGACCCGCGCAGTGTCGCCATCAATCTGACGATCCAGCGCGGCGGCGAAACGGCCTTCACCGGCGAGACAAACACCGGCAAGATGCGCCGGACGTGCGAAGAATTGGTCGAATACCTGTTTCGCGACAACACCTTCGCGCAGGGCGTTCTCCTCCTGACGGGGACGGGAATTGTGCCGCCGGACGACTTCACCCTGCAATCGGGCGACGAGATTGCCATTACGTTTGCGGGCATCGGAACGCTTATAAATTCGGTCGCATAGTTAAAGGATTATCATGGGTATTATATTGCAAATTCGATGGGGATTGCTGCTGATGGCGCTCGCGTTGCTGCTGGCGCAGGCACGGACGCAGGCGCTGGGCGTGGATGATTTTCAGGCGCGGACGTTTCGGGACGCCAAAGGGAAAACGCTGAATTACAGGCTGTTTGTCCCGAAGAACTACAACGCAAAAGAGAAATATCCGCTGATTTTGTTCCTGCATGGCTCCGGAGAGCGCGGCAGCGACAATCAAAAACAGGTGGGATATTTCGGCGCATCGGTCTTCGGGGACGATTTCACGCAGGCGCTGCACCCCTGTTTTCTGGTCGCGCCGCAGTGTCCCGACGGCGATTCCTGGGCGGCGATTCGCGGAACAAAGGAAGACGGCGAAGCGGCGAAGCAGCCGACGGAACCGCTGCGCCTGACGCTGGCGCTGCTGGAAAGTCTACAAAAAGAGTTTTCGATAGACGCCAACCGGCTTTATTTGACCGGGCTTTCGATGGGCGGTTATGGAACGTGGGACGCGCTGTCTCGGCGTCCCGGCCTGTTCGCGGCGGCAGTCCCGATCTGCGGCGGCGGCGATCCGGCGACTGCAAAAAAGTTTGCGAATACACCGCTGTGGGGATTTCATGGCGGGGCCGATCCCGTTGTCCCGTCCGCCCGTTCGCACCACATGATGATCGCTTTGCGGGAAGCGGGCGGGGAACCGCTGTTTACAGAATATCCGGGTGTAGGGCATAACTCATGGGAAAAGGCGTACCGGGAACCGGAACTCGCCGAGTGGCTTTTCCGCAAGCGTCTGCCCCTGCCGCCTCTGACGAAAAGCGCGGCGCGGGACAGACCCATTCTGGCAGGCAAAAAATCGTTCTCCGACAGGGGGCTGATTGTCGTCTGGCGGGCGAATGAACGCAACGACAAAGCGATTCGCGATGTAACTGGCAACGGGAACGACCTGACGCTGGAAAACGGACAGATGGACATTCAGCGCGGCAACGTCCTGAATTTCGGCGATGAGCAGCCGCTACTGACCTTCACCGCAAAACCCGACAGCGGACTAGACAAAGCGTTTACACTCGCGGTATGGATTCGGGTTGATCCCGGTCATTACAAGGCCGAAACGATCCTCTCCATAGCAAGCGGCGACGGAAAGAGCGGCTGCGTAATCAGCCTGGAAACAACGCACTTGCTAAAATTCGCCTCTTTCTCTTCCACCACAGCCGGCGAGGGGACAGGCCCCCTACCTCCGGGCTGGAATCATGTTGCCGTTCTATGCGTCGGCAACAAAATCGAGGCGTATCTCAATGGACGGAGCAACGGGAGCAGCGAGAGCGGAGATGCTACTGCGCTGCGCGAATACTTCAACACCCTGAAAATCGGCGGCGACGCATTGGGCAAAGGGACGTTTTACGGCAAGATGGACGATATTCGCCTGTACAAACGCGCTCTGACCGCCGCTGAAATCGCCGCGCTTACAGGAGTCAAACCGTCAGCACAAAAATAAATCGTCCGCTGCCGTGTATTGAAAACTCCCGTCAGTCTAAACGGCTATGCCGAACAGTTCCGCCAGCATCTGCGCTACGCCGTCCTCGGTATTCGGTTTGGCAATGCGCCCCGCGACCGCTTTGAGTTCCGGTTTCGCGTTGCCGACCGCGACGCCGAGGCCCGCCGTTTGCAGCAGGGGAATGTCGTTATGCCCGTCCCCGAAGGCCAGCGTCTCCGAAAGCGGAACGCCGAGCCGCTCCGCCACCAGCGCCAGCCCCGCGCCCTTGTTTGCTTCCGGCAGCATAAATTCCAGATATTCGTCGGAAGTGGTCGTAATGTACAGATTATCGCTGTAATGCTGTACAAAATAGGGCTGAATCGCGTCAATGATCGTCGGCTCGTTGACGATGAGCAGTTTCGTGGTGGGCAGTCCGTAAAGGGCGGTGTAGAAATCGGGCAGAATTTTAAGCGGCGCTTTCGTCCGCTGCTGATAGATCGTGATCCAGTGCGTTTCCGCCGCGCTGTACACGCAGTTGTCGCGGTAGTAGTTCAACTGCATATTTTCCTCGCGGCAATAGTCCATGACGAACTTCGCCTGCTCGCCGGGAATTTCCAGGTGCCGCCACATTTCGTTCGAATGAGCCAGCCGCACCATTGCTCCATTGTACGAGACAATCGGCGTTTCCAGCCCTAACTGTTCGGCATAATTCGCAACGGACTCGTGCATCCGCCCGGAGGCCAGCACGACCGACACGCCCAGCGCCGCGACTGCGCGGACGGCGGCAACGTTCCGCTCGGAAATCTGCTGCGTCGGCCCCAGCAGCGTTTCATCCAGATCAATCGCGCACAATCGGTAAGGCAGTTGGGACAAGGGAGGCTCCTTATTTATCATTAGTGCAAAAAATGGCGGACGCTGGTGAAGACCATTGCGATTCCGTGCTGGTTGCAGACGGCAATCGTTTCGGGGTCTTTGACCGATCCACCGGGTTGGATAATGGCGGTGATGCCTGCCGCCGCCGCCGCTTCGGGGCCGTCGGGGAAAGGAAAAAAGGCGTCTGACGCCATGACCGCGCCCCGCGCCGGCTCGCCCGCCTGCTCCACGCTCAGCCGCACCGAACGGACGCGGTTCATCTGCCCCGCCCCGATTCCCAGCACCTGCCGGTCTTTGGTGAAGGCAATCGCATTGCTTTTAATGTGCCGGACGACGCGCCACGCAAACAGCAATTCCGCAATCTCCGCGTCGGTTGGGGCGCGTTCGGTCACCGTCTGCAAATCGGCGGCGGTGATGATGCGATGGTCGGGCGTCTGCATTAGTATACCGCCAACCACGCGCTTATAGTCCATTCCGGTCGCCACCGCTTTTTCCCGCCAATCTGTCAGGTCGCCGACTTCGAGCAGGCGCAAGTTTTGTCCCCATTTTTTGCGTTCGGTCAGGATGGGGATCGCGTCCGCGTCGAACGAGGGCGCGATGATCGCTTCGAAGAACGTGTTTTTACCGGTAATCTCCTCCGCCGTGGCGGCATCGAGCGGGCGCGTTACAGCGAGAATCCCGCCGAACGCCGAGATGGAATCGCCCTCACGCGCCTTGCGGAACGCCTCTGCGAGGGTGGGGGCGAGGGCCGCGCCGCACGGGTTGGTGTGCTTGATAATCACCGCCGCCGCGTCCAATTCTTCGGTAAATTCTTTCACCGTTTCCAGAGCGCCGTTGAGGTCATAGAAATTGTTGAAGGACAGTTCCTTGCCGTGAATCTGCTTTGCGTTTGCGACGCACGGTTCCGTCACTCCGGGCGCGACGTAGAACGCGGCCCGCTGGTGTGGATTCTCTCCGTAGCGGCAGTCCTGCGCTTTGCGAAATCCGAGGGCGAGTTCGGTTGGGAAAGCCGATTCCGCCTCGCCCGCCTCCGCCGCAAACCGGGCGTTGAGCCACTGGCTGATGTAGGCGTCGTACTGCCCGGTGTGGGCGTAGGCTTTGGCGGCGAGTTGTTGGCGGGTTCGCAGCGAGACCGCGCCGTTGTTTGCGTTCATCTCCGCCAGCAGGGGCGCGTAATCGTCCGGGCTGACCACGACAAGGACGCCGGTATGGTTCTTCGCGGCGGATCGAATCATGGCGGGGCCGCCAATATCAATATTCTCGATGGCGTCCTCCAACGTCACGCCGGACTTTGCGACGGTGGCGGCGAACGGGTACAGGTTCACGCAGACTAAATCTATCGGGGCTATGTCATGCGCCGCAATCGCCGCAAGGTGTTCCGGCTTGCTTCTGTCCGCCAGCAGACCGCCATGCACCGCCGGGTGCAGGGTCTTGACGCGCCCCTCCAGCATCTCCGGGAAGCCTGTCACCTCGCTAACGTTCTGAACGGGCAGGCCCGCATTAGCAAGCGCGGCGGCAGTCCCGCCCGTCGAAATCAACGCAAACCCCGCCGCGACCAACCCGTTCGCAAACTCAATCAGCCCCGCCTTGTCCGAAACGCTCAACAGGGCCCGTCGTTTTACCACTTCCGTCATTTTCCTCATACTCCTCTCAATTTTGGATTTTGGATTTTGGATTGCAAAAATGCGCTCGTTTGCTGAACATTTGTGTAAACATCCAGCGAACCGGGCATTGCTTCAATCCAAAATCCAAAATCCAATATCCAAAATAAAAATCGCCTGGACAGTCCCCGCCCCGAAAGGTGGTTTCTGCCCAGGCGAGCGACATTTGCCGCGACGCGCAGTTCTTCGATGATAGGGCATCGTAAACGCCAGTTCTGCGCGTCGTACTTGTTTTATTCTGCGTTCAAATTATCTGCTTTCAGTCTACCGGAAACCGCGCCGCCGAGTCAAGAGGCGGAGAGAAAACCGCAAGAGGAGCGTATCTAAAATGGCAAAGTAAGGAGTGACTCAATTATGAGAGGTTTCTCATATTAGATGCTTTCGCTCGCATATTTTGCTCAGATTGCAAATAAAACGTGCATATTGCATGAAAATGTGCCATAATAAAGTGTGTGAGCAATCAACCGGCGCAATAGCGAACAAAACACGCCGCGCCACGACCTGACGGAAAAGGAGAAAAGTTATGCCTGCCGTCCTCGAAAAATTTCACGACAAAACCAGCGCCGAGTTCGACTCCGGCGAGACCGTTGATCCGGGCGTCTATCTCGATCTTGATTCGGGTTCCATTGTTAAAATTCAGGAGCGCGACACCCTGCCCGAAGGCGTCCGCGTCGTCCATTACACCCGCCGCTTCCGCCGCATGGAGGCAGGAGAAACTCCGCGTCGGAATTAAAAAACGCGCCATTGACGCTCCGGGCCGTGAACAACCCGTCTGACGTGCCTGCGGCCAACCGGTCAAATGGCCGGGACAAATTACGAACCTGAAACAATCGCCGCACCTTTTTTAAAAAAGGGCGCGGCGATTGTTTGCGTCTGCGTTCAGATTATGCTATAATGAGCGTAATAAGAGCATTTAACGAAAGGAGAACGCCCGATGCCCCATGTTTTGCGATCCCGGCAGCCGTCGCGCTTTTGCGCCGCGTTGGTCGCGCTTTGCTATCTGTGGCTCGGACTTGTCGTCTCCTTTCAGCATACGCACGGCGTCAGCGAACCGGAGGAAACGCGGACGGTCGCATCCGGTTTCGCGCCCGCGTCTTCTGCGCGACAGGGCCAAACATCCCGCCCCCGCGTTGCGAAGCAAACTCGCATGGACGCTTCCCGCTGTCTTGCCTGCGACTGGCAGATGTTGAGCGCGTCCCCCGCGCTGCCCGTCCTGCGCTGGGAATTGACGCCCAATTTTGCGCCGCGAGCCATCACGACTTTTCCGCGCTACTTGAGGACGCGAACATTTTTCACCTCCCCACGCGGCCCGCCCGCCGTTTGATCCCCGTTCCCGCCTGCGGATTCGCTCGATTCCGCCCCGTTTCGATTTTCCCAAACTGAAATTTTCACGCTCGTTTTATCGCTCCACGCCCTTGTTGCGCGTGCATTCGGTCTCATAGCGCATCGCCCTGCCTTATGTCATTACTCCCGTTTTCTATGGGGCGCGGCAGCGGCGTGATACGCCGGAGGTTATTTACATCATGTTTGAACGCTTCCTGCCGTTCAATCGCGGCGGTCGGACTGCCGCGATCACCGCGTTGTGCAGCCTTGCCGCATCAGGTTCTGTCTGCGCCCAGACGGTCGGGCGGCTGCGCCTGCGAGTCCTGAACGCCGCAACGAATAAGCCGCTCGCCCGCGCCATCATCACCATCAAAGACGGCGCGAATCCCGACGTCACCCTGACGACCGACGCGCAGGGCGGGGTTGTCAGCCCGCAATTAAACGCCGGAATCTGGGACGTTCTGACCGACGCGCCGCTATTCTCGCCCGATGCGCGGCGCGTCCGCATCACTTCGGGACAGACGACCGACGCGCAAATTCTGCTTGCGCCCTTGCAGGAGCAGCGCGTCACAATCCGCCTGATCCGCGAGGCCCGCCCGAAAAATCAGGTGGCGAACGAGATCACCAAAAGCGCTGCCGACATCGCCAAAATCACGGGGGCGTCCGGCAATCAGCAAAGCCTGACCAGTGTGCTGGCGACCACTCCGGGCGTCGTGCAGGATTCGGTGAACCAGACCCATGCGCGGGGCGAACACGGCGAAACGGGACTGGTGCTGAACGGCTTTTTTCTGCCCGACGCCTTGCAGGGCCGCGCCACGCAAATTATCGTGCCGGAGACAATTCAATCGCTGGACATTCTGACCGGCTCGTTCGCGCCGGAATATGGCGGGGCTACCGCCGCCATCCTCGATATTACGATGCGGGCGGGAACCGCCACGCCGCTGCGTCATTACGACCTTGACGGCGGCGAATTTTCCACCTACGACGGGGCGCTGGCGCTCGGCGGGCAGTTCGGCAGGGCGACGGGCAGGCCGGACGGGGCGGGACACCCTCCGCAGCAGTTTGGGTATTTTGTGGACGTAAACGCCCGCCGGACGCAGAACGCTCTCGAACCCCCGCAGCCGGACAATCAGACGGCGCATAACACCGGCGCGTTTTTAAGCGGATTCGGCAACTTTACTTACACGCCGGGACAGCATGACCAACTGACCCTCACTGTCAACAGCACTCCGGGCTACACGCAGATCGCCAACCGCAACGGACTGCCTTCGCGCTACGCGGGCGTTGGGCAGGGCTACGGCTACGGCGGAGCGCAGGACGCCGGAGCGACTACCACGCTGCCCGACGGGACGGTTGCGCCGCTGCTTTCGCAGCAGGCGGACGGGCAGGACATCAACCAGCGGGACAGCAACGAGTTCGGCATACTCAACCTGAAACATACCTTTAATCCGCATTTCAACGGCTTTATCGCGTTCGGCGCGTCGCACTCCGGGCAGGAGATTCGCAACAACAATCCCGCCGTGAATCTGGCGAATCTGCCCGTAGATAATTCGATTGAGTTCAATCCCACGATTATCCGCAATTACCGCAACGCGCAGACGCAGGGCAGTTTGACGTATAATCAGCCGCGCCACGCTTTCAAGGCGGGCTTCCTGCTCGACGATCAGGAGGGCGACGAGGCGTACCAACTCGTTCCCGCAAGTCAGGCCGCGCTCGCCGCATTGGGAGCGGTGGACGCGGGCGGCGTCCTCACGCCCGCCGGACTGCTCGATTCGACGGGCAAATATACGCCGCCCGCCGCTGGCTCTTCCACTCCAACGACTCCCACGCTGCGCGTTCACCGTTCCGGGTTCTACCGCGCCGCCTACGCGCAGGACACCTGGAACCTCTCAAAACGCATCGTCCTCAACTACGGCCTGCGGTTGGACTGGTACAAGCAGGGGCAGAACCTGGGGCAAGGCATCGTTAATCAGGCGCAGTTATCGCCGCGCATCAACCTGTCGTATAATGCCAGCGCCAAGACTACGATTCGCGCCTCGTTCAACCGCCTGTTTGAGCAGCCGCCGCTGGCGCAGGGCGCGATTGTCGGGAAGTCCATTTTGCCGGAAACGCTCAGTCAGTACGATGTCAGCGTGGAGAGGAAAATCGCCCCCGGACAAAGCATGAAACTGGCCTATTACTATAAGGACATTCGCGATCAGGTGGACACCGGCCTGCTCATCCCCGGAACGCAGATTGGCGCGTATGCGTCGGTGAACTTCACGCAGGGCGCGGTTCACGGCATCGAATTTTCCTACGACCTGACACCCCGCCATAATACTGGGCTTGGCGGCTATTTCTCGCTGGCGCAGACGGTCGCGAAGCCCAACGGCGTGGACAACCTCGGCAACCCCGTCCCCGATTACAACGACCACGATCAACTTAATACGGTCAGCGCGGGCGCGTCCTACTCGTTCCGTTCCGGGGCGAGCGTGGACTTCGATCTGTATCACGGCAGCGGCACGGCCTCCAGCATCGTGGACGCGAACGGCAACCGCACCACGCGGACAAGCGTTGACCTCGCTTTTTCCACCGGCCCGCGCTTGTTCGGCGGCAATGCGAAGGACGGCAAAGGCGGGCTGACGCTTTCCATCAGCAACCTGTTCGATGACCGCAGCGTCATCAATTTCAATTCCGGCTTCAGCGGAACGCGCTTCCAGCAGGGACGCCGTATCCTGCTGACCGTTTCCGGCAGTTTTTAGGAGTTCTCATGTCCATTATTAAATTTATTCAGGCGGGCGGGTTCGTGATGTATCCGCTGCTGATTCTGTCTCTTGTGGCGGTGGTTGTGATTATTGAGCGGGTCATGGCGTACCGTCTGCTCGGCGGACTTGCGCCGGGACTGCTCGACGAAACGATCAAACTGTGCCAGAGCGGAAAATACGATCAGGCGGAGGCCGCCTGCGCCGGACGTTCCGGCCCGCTTGCCGCAAGTCTGGGCGTGATTTTGCAGCACAGGCGGCGGCCCGTCTCCGAAGTGGAGCGGATGGTCGAGGAGACCGGGCAGGAGTATTTCATCCGGCTGGAAAAACTGCTGCCGATTCTGGATACCACCACCACGATTTCGCCGCTGCTCGGACTGCTCGGCACGATTGTCGGCATGATTGGGACATTCAACGCCATCGCCACTCAGCAGGGGCGAGGCAACACCGACAGCATCCTTTCGGGCGTCGGCGAGGCCCTGTACGCGACAGCGACGGGCATCAGCATCGCGGTCATATGCTTTATCGCGTACAACTATTTCGCCGCTCGCCTGACCGCCATTACCGGCGAAACGGCGCAGGCCGCGACGAAACTGCTGAATGTTCTGACCGATATTCGGCATCAGGAGCCGGCGGTTCGCGCCTCCGACGATCTGACGCGGGAGGAGGCCAACGCGCATGGAATTTAAGAAACGGCGCGAACTCAAACGCACCAAAATCGAAGTGATTCCCATGATTGACACGATGTTTTTTCTGCTCGTGTTCTTCATGCTAACCTCAATTTCGCTGGCGAAAATCAACGGGCTGCCGGTCAACCTGCCGCAGGCGGGCCACAGCGCGAAACAGGCGGCGTCCGATCTGACGATTACGATTGATAACAAACAGCAGATTTTCGTCAACAAAGAGCCGGTGACGCGGGACAATCTCGGCGCGAAACTCATCGAAAAAGCGGGCGGGCCGCAGGTCAATATGGCGACCGCCAATGTGATTCTGAACGCGGACGCCATTGTGCCGCACGGCCTCGTCGTGCAGTGCATGGACATTTCGCGGGGCGTGGGCGTGACCCGCTTCGCCTTCGCAACCTCGCAATAAGGAGAAACGGACTTATGAGCGAACAGAAAGCGCGTCCGCCGCGCACTCCGGCGGAATTGCAGGCGGCTTTAGGCAAGCGTCTGCGGTGGGCCGTCATCGGGTCGCTGATTGTCAATGCGATTGGGTGGAGCGTGGCGCTGGCGATTATCAAGCATCGGGACGCCGTGCATCAGCAGATCGTCACGCTGGCGCGGATCGAAAACAAGAAGCGGGAACTTCTAAAACCGAAAAAACTGCCGGTCAAGCCGAAAGTCACGCCGAAGCGGATTGCGGAGAAAAAGCCTGCCGCCCCGAAACAAAAAGCGGTCAAGCCCGCCGCGCCCGCATCCGCCGCGCCGAAAATCGTCACAGCGAAAACGGATGGGCCGGGAACGGAAACGTCCGGGAATAATTTCGTGGTTAATTCCGGGACGGAGAAAGCGGGCAAACCGTTTGACCCGAACGCGAAGGGGACAGGCGGCGACGGGAGCGGCAAGACGCCCGCCGCTGCGCCGCCGCCGGTTGTCCCAATCAAGCCGCCCGACCCGATCCCGGAGACTAAGCCGGTAGTCAAACCGACTACGGTTGCAAAACCAGCGCCCACCCCCGCGCCGCTGCCGATTCCGGCGCGGCGCGGCCTGACCCGCAAGGCGGAAGCACTCCAGCCCTTAAGCGCGATTCAAGTTTCTATTCCAGGCGATTTGCAGGCGGGCGATTTCCAGCCGTTCGCCCGCGTCCTGCTGAAAATTGACGAACAGGGGGTCGCGACGCCGACGCTGGAAACCTCGTCCGGCAACGCGGAGATTGACCGCCGCGTGCTGGACGCCGTAAAAAAAGTCCGCTGGCAGCCCGCCTTGCAGGACGGTCAGCCCGTGCCGAGTTCGTTCCTGTACCGTTTGGACTTTGATGTGGAGTAATAACCGGGTGTTGAAAACACCCGGCATCAAAAACAAACGTCCTGCGGACGCGGGAATCAAGCCCTGAATTTCCCGTCCGTGAGGACGGTTGGCGGAACGCCCAATAGACGGGCCTTGATAGGCCCTACCAACCGCGTATCTTCCAACACGCAAACCCGACACCCCGAAACGGGCGGTAACGCAACGCCGCCGCGCCGCGTATTGTTCCTTTGGGACGAACTGTCGCCGATGAATTACCGATGACATAGCCGATTGAAGGACTCCGTAGCGCTTATGAGCGATATTACGCTGAATGAACAGGTCGAAACCGCCCGCCGCCCGACCCGCTTTCTAACGATGGCGGGCGAAAACGCTTTTTCCGCATTGCAAGCCCTGACGCAAAACTGGCTGCGCTCACTGCTTACCATGATTGGAATCACCGTCGGAATGCTTTCGATTGTGACCCTCGTTGCGATTTTGCAGGGCGTCAAAGCCGAAGTGCAAAATCAGGTGCAGGGACTGGGCGCGAATCTCGTGCTGGTTGTCCCCGGCAAACTGGACGCCAACGGGATGCCGAACCCGATGGCGATGATCGGGATTTCGCCTTTTGACGACCGGGACATTGACGCGCTGCGGGCCGTTCCCGGCGTGGAGCAGATTTCGCCCGTTGCGCTTGTCTCCGGTTCAATGGAAGGCCCCAATAAAAAAGTCGCTACCGTGCTGGTCATCGGGACAAACCGCGAGGGAATCGTGATGAATCCGACGCCGCTGGCGGAAGGCGCATACTTCACGAAAGAGCAGGAAACGGAAAACGTTTGCGTCATTGGCGCGAAGCAGCGGACGGAACTTTTTGGGACGGGGCCGGTACTCGGCAAGACGGTTCGCGCCGCCGGGAAAAACTGGAAGATCGTCGGAGTCCTGAAAAAGCCGGACAACGACGGCACGATTGGCAACGCCATGCTGGGCCTGAGCGAACTGGTATATCTGCCGGAACGCGCCGTCCGCAAGCAAGTCTCAGGTTCGCAGATCAACCGTATCGCGCTCAAGACCGACTACAAGCACCCGGCGGACGACATGATTAACGCCATGAACGCCGCCCTGAAAAAAACGCACGACGGGCGCGAAGATTTCAGCGTCATCACGCAAAAAAAAGGGCTGGCGATTGTCATCAAAATGGTCAATCTGGCGCAGTCCTTGCTTGTTCTTATTGCGACAATCTCGCTGTTTGTGGCGGGCATTGGCATTATGAATATCATGCTGGTCACGGTCACGGAGCGGACGCGGGAGATTGGCATCCGCAAAACGGTAGGGGCAAGGCGCAGCGACATCTTCCTGCAATTCCTGATTGAAGCGATTGTCCTGTCCATTCTCGGCGGTCTGCTGGGCCTGCTGCTCTCCGCCATCATCTGCAAACTGATCGCCGTCTGGCCCGGAAGTTCGCTGACGCCGCAAATGACCGCGCCCGTCGTAGCGCTGGGGCTTTCGGTGTGCGTTTCGGTCGGGGCGTTGTTCGGCGTCCTCCCGGCAGTCCGCGCCTCCCGCCTCAACCCGATTGACGCCCTCCGCCATGAGTAGGTTCTTGCTCCGCGAAACGACACGAAGAGACACGAAAAAGAATCTTCATCACAGAGAAATACGGAGAAAAAAAGAACTCGTCCGCAGAAGACGCAGAAAACGCAGAAAAGAGAAAGAAATAACGAGATGGGAGCAAGAGAGTATCGCCTTTCTTCTCCGATATTTTTTTGCCTTTCTTCTGCGTTTTCTGCGTCTTCTGCGGACAGATTTTTCTTCCTTCTCTCTGTCACTCTGTGTCCTCTGTGGTGAAAATTTTTCTCCCTCTCTCTCCGATTAGAACCGGGCGCGGACGTGGAACTTATGACGGCGAAAGTGAAAGAACTGCCCGGAATTGGCGAATGGACGTCGCAATATATCGCAATGCGGGCGTTGGCGTGGCCCGACGCCTTCCCGAACACCGACCTCGGAATCGTAAAAGCTTTGAATGAAACGAACCCGAAACAGACGTTGAAACGCGCCGAAGCGTGGCGGCCCTGGCGGGCCTACGCCGCAATGCGCCTCTGGAAATCGCTGGAAAAAAGCCCGGAAACGAAAGGAGAACCGAAATGAAAAACGGAACCAACGGAAACGCAGCGACCTACTACACTACCTTCGAAAGCCCGATTCAGCCCTTACTGCTGACCTCCGACGGCGCGGCGCTGACGGGAGTCTTTATGATTGAGCATAAACACGGCCCGGAAGTCGGCGCGGACTGGACGGAAGACGCCGCCGCCGCGCCGTTCCCGGAAGCCAAACGCCAGCTCGCCGAATACTTTGCGGGAACGCGCCGCGACTTCGACCTGCCGCTTGCCCCGAACGGCACAGATTTTCAGCGCAAAGTCTGGGTGGAACTGCAAAATATTCCCTACGGCGTCACCCTATCCTATGGCGAACTAGCGCGGCAGATTGGCAGTCCGGGCGCGGCGCGGGCCGTCGGCCTCGCCAACGGGCGCAACCCGATCTCCATCATCGTGCCGTGCCACCGCGTCGTCGGCGCAAACGGCAAACTGACTGGCTACGGGGGCGGCCTGCCCCGCAAGGCCGCCCTGCTGGAACTGGAAGCCAGAATCTGAACCACCGAGAACACAGAGCGACACAGAGAAGATACAAAGAGGATAATTCGGACAAGATTAACACGACTTTCAGGATTGACAGGATGTTACGTTCGTGTTCTTTCGTGATAAATTCGTGGTAATTCGTGGATAAATCTCCCTCTCTTTCTCGGTGTCGCTCTGTGTTCTCTGTGGTAAAATATCCCCATGAAATTTACGATACCCACCCCGGTTGATTTCTCCTTTTATGAGACCGTCCACGCGCACGGCTGGCGCGATCTGGCCCCGTTCCAGTGGGACGAGAAGACGCAGACTCTTTCGCGGACGGAACTTTGCGGGGGATTGGTTTGTTTCCTTGAAATGAGAGCGGCGGGAACGGACGAGCTGGAAGTTGAAACGGACGTAGAAGGCGACCGGGCGGAGATCAAAAGCGAAATCGAGCGCAAAGTCCGGCGCATTTTGCAGATGGACGTTGCGATTGCCGAATTTCATGCGTTTTGCGATTCGCGGCCCGAACTGGCGCATATCCCGGCTAAGAAGCAGGGTCGCGTCCTTCGCGCCCCGACGCTGTGGGAGGATTGCGTCAAGGTCATTCTGACCACGAATACGACCTGGGCGCAGACAAAATCCATGACGCGGCGACTGGTAACGGAGTTTGGCGAAAGTTCGATTGCGCGGCCCGAACTCCGCGCTTTTCCCACGCCGCAGCAAATTGCCGCGCGGGAATTTGACGCCTTTGAGCAGATTGCAAAAGTCGGCTATCGCGCCGCCGCGATTTACGAACTCGCTGGAGCGAATGCCGCAGGCGCGGACTTTGAAGCGTGGAACGACTGCGCCCTGACCTCCGACGAACTGCGAAAGTCCCTGCTGGCCCTGCGCGGGGTCGGCCCCTACGCCGCCGCCTGCCTTATGCTCTATCTTGGCAGACCGGACAGAGTGAACTCCGATTCGTGGGCGCGGACGCTGGTAAGCCGCGAAACAGGCCGCGCCGTGACCGATGCCGAAGTCCATGCCTTCTTTGCGGACTACGGGCAGTGGCGCGGACTGGTCTACCATTTCTACGCATGGGGTGGGGCGGCGCAGGACGAAACGAACTGATTTAGCGCTTCGTCGTGAAAGAAAGAAAAAACAACAAAGTGTCTGATTTTGACACTCGTAGCATTGTCTAAGCGAACATTTTCTTGCGGCTTGCCCTAAAGCCCGCTTTATTACCTGCCGATAATCTCTTCATAGGCCCCGCAGGGGACAGAAAAAGCGAGACTTTGCAGGAGACAGATTTGACGCGGGACGAAAAGCCGTGTATAATCCTATCTGATGGACGACACCCACTTTGGATGGCGCGGCAAAGACGCCGACGCACAAAAATATCCTGATGAAAACATTTTTCAGGAGGGTTTTTATCCGGTCATACGTAATTGAGTACAATGGCCTTCCACGAGATGTTGCACGCCAGTCCTCAAGTCCACTTTACTGCACCTTTGCGAGACAGCATATCTCCCGCCGCTCCAGGTCGAGCGGAACGGGCAAGGGCGATGAGGCCGATTTTAACGACTCTGGCGGGCTTTTCAAAAGCCGCCGCACCTTGCGTGAGGAGAAATATCATGTTACAGCGAATCGAAGACCCGACCGGGGACGACCTGTTCCTGGCGGGCGAGAAGGTGTTGGCGGGGACGTACCGGCAAATCGGCGGCGGACGCGAAATCCGCCTCGAAAAAGATGATTTTCTCCCCGCAAGTCTGGACGGGCGGGTGGCGTGTTATATGCGAGTGCATAGCACCTGGGGCCAGATGGCGGAACAGGCCCGCGCCCGCGTGGAGATGAGCCGCATCGCGGTCTGACGCCTGACAAAATGAACGCAGGGAACGCATACGAGAAGCGCGGGGCGCGGTCAATGATGACCGCGCCCCGCGCCTTTTTACCTCTACTCACTTCAACACCCGAATACCCGCCTCCCCTTAAATCACCAAACTGTGATATAATAGGGGCATGAAATCGCCCGAAGACACTATCTACCTTGACTCTGCCGCGACGACCCCGACTGACCCGGAAGTTGTGGACGCCATGCTGCCCTACCTCTCCGGGCCGCTGTCGCTGGGCAACGCTTCCAGCATCCATCGAACGGGCCGCGCCGCCCGCGCCGCAATGGACGCCGCCCGCGAACAGATTGCGCGGCTGCTCAACGCCGATTTTGCGGAGATTTATTTCACCGGCAGCGGCACAGAGTCGGACAACCTCGCCCTGATTGGCGCGTTGTGGGCCGCGCCCCCGGAGCGCAGGGGATTGGTCACGACCGCCTTTGAGCATCACGCCGTACTTCACGCCGCCCATTTTTTGCAGACGCAGAATTTCCCCGTGACGCTTGTTTCTCCCGACCGCGACGGCCTGATCTCGCCCGACGCTATCGCCGACGCGATGACCGACGCGACCGCCCTTGTCTCCGTAATGCACGCCAACAACGAGATTGGAACGATCCAGCCCATCGCCGAAATTGTGAAGATCGCCCATGAGCGGAACGCGAAATTCCATACCGACGCGGTGCAGACGCTGGCCTATCTGCCGCTCGATGTCCGGGCGATGGACTGTGACCTGCTCACGGTCTCCGCGCACAAAATTTACGGCCCCAAAGGGATCGGGGCGCTTTACATCAAGCAGGGAACGAAAGTCTCGCCGATAATTCACGGCGGGGCGCAGGAGCGGGAGAAGCGGGCGGGAACAGAAAATATCGCCGCCATCGTAGGGTTTGGTAAGGCGGCGGAGCTTACGATGCGGCGCCGCGAGACCGACGCGGCGCAAGTCCAAAGCCTTCGCGATCAGTTTTTCGCCCTGCTGCGTGATCAGATTCCCGGCGTCCACCTCAATGGACACCCGACTCGGCGCCTGCCGAACAACCTGAACGTCTCGATTGAGGGCGCGGAGGGTTCCACCCTCTTGATGAATCTTGACCGTTGCGGCGTGGCGGCGTCAAGCGGTTCCGCCTGCTCGTCCGGCTCGATTGAGCCGTCGCACGTCCTGAAGGCTATCGGCCTCCCCGACGCGCTGGCCTCCAGCGGCGTCCGCTTTTCGCTGGGGCGCCACACCACCGAAGCCGAAATCACCCGCGCCGCCGCGATCTTCGCCGAAGTCGCCGCCCGATTGAGAAAAAGATAAGAATTTTCGACACAGAGTTCACAGAGTAAGAACCCAGAGGACACAAAGAAGAATTAAGACAGGACGAACAGGATTTTTAGGATTTCTTTGTAGGCTTTCTGCGTTTTCTGCGTCTTCTGCGGGCGAGTTCTTTTTTTCTCCGTATTGCTTCCCTCGGTGTCCTCTGTGGTGAAAATTCTTATAGGGAGTATGCTATGAACGTATTGCCGACTGTTGCCGCGCCGCCCTTTGATGTGGAGGCGGACGAAAATTTGCGTTTCAATGAGCCGCTGCTGGCGGAATGGCTTGTCGCGTTTTTGCGGGACGAGATTGTCCGGCGGCGCGGATTCGATAAAGCGGTGGTAGGGCTTTCCGGCGGGGTGGACTCTGCGCTCGTGGCGTTCCTACTGGCAAAAGCGCTGGGGCCGAAGAACGTCTACGCAATCCGTATGCCCTATAAAACGTCGTCGCAGGACAGCCTTGATCATGCGCAACTCGTGACAGACGCGACCGGAATCAACATGGACACGATTGAGATTACGGAGGCGGTGGACGGCTATTTGAAATTTGCGCCGGATGCGGACGGGCGTCGGCGCGGCAACGTGATGGCGCGAATCCGCATGACCGTGATTTTCGATCAGAGTCAAAAACTGGGGACGCTGCCCGTCGGCACGGGCAACAAAACAGAGCGTCTGTTCGGCTACTTCACCTGGCACGCCGACGATTCGCCGCCCGTGAACCCGCTCGGCGATCTGTACAAGACGCAGGTCTGGGCCTTATCGCGCTATCTTGGCGTCCCGGAGGTGATCGTCGGGAAACCGGCCTCGGCGGATTTGGTGGTGGGGCAGACCGATGAGACCGATTTTGGAATCTCATATCTGAAGGCCGACCGGATTCTGTTTTATCTGCTGCGCGGCTATACGGCGGCGCGGCTGACCGAAATGGGCTTCCCTGCGCCGGAAGTCGCGCTGGTGAAGCGCAAACTCGACTCGACGCACTGGAAGCGCCATCTCCCGACAACCGCCATGCTGTCCTCAACCTCTATCAACGACTATTATCTGCGTCCGGTAGATTACTGAGAGATTACGGATTGGCGCGGACGGGGTATTCCGCCGGGTCGGTGGCGTCGGCGGGCTTGAACGTCCATTTGCGGTTGGCGGTAAAATTCCAAAAGGCGACGAAAAACGTCGCGGTCAGGAACGCCAGAAAGAAGACGGGCTTGCTCGGTCGGCCCTGCCCGATAAAGCGGCCCGAAAATGGAACCTGCACCAGTTTGAACAGGGTTAGATTTAAAATAAGCCCCACGATATTGATGGCGATGAACTTGGTGTACATCTCATGCAGGCGACCGGAACCCATACCGCGAAACGTCCAGCGGCTATTCCAGAAAAACCCGTTGGAGACGCTAAACACAAAAGAGATAGATTTTGCCAGAGTCTGGTTTATCCCATAGTGGTAGGTCAGCGTATAGGATATGGCGGCGTCAATCACCGTGCTGGTCGCGCCAATAATGCAGAATTTGATAAATTGCTGAATGGCGGGACGCTGCAATGGCCCCGGCGCGGCGCTCTCAATCATGGTCGCTCCTCAAAATCGGGTATTTAGGTGTTCAGGTATTTGCCGCTCTGTTGATAGTTTGTACGAAACTCATAGTGAACAAACAACACCTGAACACCTGAACACCCTACACGGCGGCGGGAAACTCGTCGGCGCGTTTCAGCCGGAACATATAGCGGGGATTGCCCGCCGCTTCGTCTGGGAGATATTTCTCGCCGCACCGTTCGCAGCGGACATATCCGCCGCCGATGTCCTGCCGCAGCACATCGTATTTGTCATTGGGCCGCGCCGCCTCGCAGTAGTGCGTCAAGATCGGCTGCTGTCCCTGTACCGTAAGCATCCAGTGTCCCATCGTGTTGTACCTCCCGATTCGGCCCCTGCCCGCAGCAACGCGAAGGCGGGTGACAGGGCGGCAGGAATTTGCTTTTCCCTTTCCCTCTTCCCTTTTCCTTTGGATTGCTTCCTGTGCCGTTATTATATCTTTATTTCGTCGTTTCGCGCAATAAAAATCAGCGGGAATTTTTCGGACAGGCGCGAAACCCCTCTTTTTTCGCCCGCGCTGTTACATTAAGCGCAAATCCAGACGCATTTCCTTTGCCTTACGCGCCGCCCAACCGATTGTTACCCCTCCTTTTCGCCTGCATTATAAAGGGTCAGGACAAGAGTCGCTGTTGCGCGGCGGTCTCACAAAAAAAATGGGTGAGCGGGAACCCGAAACATCATTCGTGAGTAATGAATGATATAATGGGAACAAAACCAACAGACGAGCGTAAAGAGATAGTGCCGGTCGGGGCGGACGCCCCCGATTTCAGCGTCCGCGCCAGCGACGGCGGCGCGGTCTCCCTGAATCAGTTTCGCGGCAGGAAAAATGTTGTCCTCATATTCTATCCCGGCGACAACACGCCCGTCTGCACCGCGCAGTTGTGCAGTTTCCGGGACTCCTGGCAAGGCCTTGAAGCCGCCGACTGCGTGGTCTTCGGAGTCAATCCGGCGGGCGAGGCAAAACACGCGGGCTTTGCCCAAAAACACGCCCTGCCATTTCCGCTGCTCATTGACAACGGCGGACAAATGGCGGCGCAGTACGGCTGCCGCGCCATTTTCGGGATTATCAGACGCACGGTCTATGTGATTGATAAAGCGGGAAAGATCGCCTACGCGAAGCGCGGCAATCCCGCGCCGTCAGAAATTTTGCAGGCCGTCGCGCCGCGTTAGGGAAGGTCTGTCAACCGCCCGCGTCCCGCCCGTCCACTGCGATCAGGCAGGAAAAAGCGGGCCATGCGCCGTAATAATTGTTGTGAAATGACAGGAGAGGTCAGTAGGTTCATGGATTTGTTTAAGAATCGCCGTTTGTCCGACAATTCGTCTGCTCAGGCCATCAGTTTAGAAGCCCCCACGCGCCCCGTCCCGCCCGCCGCCCGAAGGCAGTCCAGTCCGCTGGACAGTCTGCCTCGTGACGAACGCCCCCGCGCCGTAATTATCGGGGCGGGGCTTGGCGGACTCTCCGCCGGAATCCACCTTGCCCGCGCCGGCTGGAAAGTGGACATTCTGGAGCGCAACGAGCGCAGCGGCGGACGCATGAATCAGATTAGCGAACAGGGCTTCAAGATTGACATGGGGCCGACCATGTTGATGATGCCCGAAGTCGTGGAAGAACTTTTCCGGGTCTGCGGGCGCAATGCTAAAGACTACCTGCAATGGTCGCGGATCACTCCGGCCTACCGCGTGACGTGGCCCGACGGGACGTACCTTGACATGGGCGAGAATGTCGAGCAGATGACCGAGCGCGTCCGGCAGTTCGCCCCGGAGGACGCCGCCCGCTTCCCCCAATTCATCGCCAAAATGCGCGACAAGTACGAGAACGCCCGCCATACTTTCATTGAAAAGCCGTTCAACACCGTCGGTTCCATGCTGCGGCCCGGTACGCTGCGCGGCATGGCGAAAACCCTGCCGCTGGAAAGCGTGGCGAAATTCGTGGGGCGCTACCTCAAAAACGAGAAACTCCAGCAGGCGTTCACTTTCCAGACTCTCTACCTGGGAATGAGTCCCTACGACTGCCCCGCAATCTACGCCCTGCTGCCCTATATCGAGATGGAGTTCGGCGTCTGGTTCCCGAAGGGCGGCACCATTGCCCTTGCCGACGCTTTGGAAAAATTGTTCAAAGAACTTGGCGGCGAAATCCACTTCAACACGCCCGCCGAAAAAATTCTCCTTAACGGCAAACGCGCCGTCGGCGTCCGAACAGCGGACTCCGACGAATACCGCGCCGACGTGGTAGTCGGCAACCTCGATCTGCCGACCGTCTACCGCAAACTGCTCCCGCCCGAAGTCCGCCGCAAAAACTCCGACGTGAAGTTAGAGCGCAAAGAGTACGGCTGCTCCGGCTACCTGCTTTATCTTGGCGTCAAAAAAATCACAAGCGACTGGCCCCACAACACCATTCTGCTCGCGGAATCGTACAAAGAAATACTCGACGACATTTGCGCGGAAAAAGTCCTGCCCCGTGACCCCGCGATGCACGTCTGCATCCCGACCCGCACCGATCCCGGCCTTGCCCCGCCCGATCACGATGTCGTCTACGTCCTCGTTCCCTGTCCCAACACGCAGGGCAACATTGACTGGGCAAAGGAAGCGCCGCTTCTCCGTGAGCGCGTCCTCGACAAACTGGAGGCGACGGGACTGCCGGGACTCCGCGACAAAATCGTCTTTGAGCGCGATTTCACGCCCCCGCAATTCGAAGAACTCTACGGCTGCCACGCGGGCGCGGCCTTTAGCGGCCTGACCCCCGCCTTTCTGCAAAGCGCGTGGTTTCGCCCCCACAGCCGCAGCGAGGACATTCAAGACCTGTATTTCGTGGGGGCCAGCACCCATCCCGGCGGCGGCGTCCCCATCGTCCTCACCTCCGGGCGGCTGGCGGCGGAAGAAATCCTCGCCACACGGAAGAAATAGAGAAGATTAGTTACACAGAGAACACAGAGAGGAAAAGAGAAAAAAACAATCCCATTACAAATCTACTCTCTTTTATGCTCTGTGTCCTTTGTGTTCTCTGTGTAACTGTTCCCTGCAAACTCTGGTGAAAATGGAATCGGCCTTATGGTCTCAGACAGCGTAACAAAAGCGCGGACAGCGGCGCAAAATTGGGCGGAGCGGACGCCGAAGGAGCGCGTTGCCGCCCTGCGCCGCTTGCGTGGACTGCTGGCGCAAAATGCGGACAATATCGCGCAGACGGTCAGCGGTGAGATTGGAAAGCCGCTGCAAGAGGCGTATGGCGCGGAAATTCTCGCCTCGCTAAAGGCCATGCAATGGCTGGAGCGCAACGCGGGCAGGGCGTTAGCGGATCGCAAAATATCCGGCGGGCGCGGCGCGTTTCAGCAGGCCGTTCCGCTGGGCGTTATTGGTGTCATCGGAACGTGGAACTACCCCGTTTATCTGAATATCACCCCGATAGCGTGGTCTCTGGCGGCGGGCAACGCCGTTGTGTGGAAACCCTCGGAGTTGGCGGAAGATTCGGCCTGCGCGTTGGCGTCGCTGTTTGAGCAGGCGGGTCTCCCCGTTTTTGTCGTTCCGGGCGGGGCGTCTGTCGGGCGTGAACTCTGCAACGCGGGCTGTGATAAAATCGTCTTCACCGGCGGTGGCGCAACGGGCCGCGCTATTTTGTCGGAACTGGCAAAATATGGAACCCCCGCCGTGATGGAATTGTCGGGACACGACGCTATGATCGTCTGCGCGGACGCCGATATAACGCTCGCCGCCCGGTCTGCTGTCTGGGGGCGCGTCTCCAACGCCGGTCAATCGTGCGTGGCCCCGTGCCGAATCTATGTCGCCGCGCCGGTCTACGAAACGTTCCTTGCGGGGTGTCAGCAAGAAGTGGCGCGACTGACTCCCGGAACCGACTATGGCCCCCTGCGAACGGACGCCCTTCGGCAGCGGGCGCATACGATGGTGAAAGACGCGCTGGGGCGGGGGGCGCGTCTGCTCATCGGCGGTTACTGCCTGCCCGACGCGGACGGATTTTACTACGCGCCCGCCCTGCTTGCCGATTGCCGACCCGGAATGTTGGCCTTTGAGCAGGACTTTTTCGGCCCCGTCCTCGCCGTCTGTTCTGTAACAGGCGAAGCGGAAGCCGTCGCGCAGGCCAACGGCAGCGCAATGGGACTCGGCGCAAGCGTTTGGTCACGCGACACGGCAGAGGCGACCCAAATCGCCCGTCAAATCCATGCCGGAAACGTCAGCGTCAACGAGATTTTACTGGACGGCGCGGAACCGGCCCTGCCCTTCGGCGGCATCGGCGCAAGCGGCTACGGCAAACAGCGCGGCCTTGCGGGGCTGGAAGAGTGCGTTGTCTGGAAGACCATCGTCCCGCACAAATCGGGCGGACAGCGGCGTCACCTGTTCCCGTACCGGCCCGCCACGCTGCCTATCCTGCGCGGCCTGATCGCATTGCAGGCGGCGCAGGGCCTCAAAGCAAAACTAAACGCGGCCCGCGCCCTCGGACGCGCCGCCGCAAAATGGGGAAAAGAAGAATAAGATTTTTTAACACAAAGGACGCAGAGGAGTAACACAGAGAATAATTCACGGAGGATAGGTGTAAGTTCATAAAAGAGTACCGATTCTTTCTGCCTTATTTTTCGTCCTCTCTGTGCCGCTCTGTGTTGTTCCTCTGTGTCCTCTGTGTTAAAAAATCAGGGAGAGATTTATGGCGAAGGTTGCGATAGTGGGCGGGGGGCTTGCGGGGTGTTCGGCGGCGGTTCGGCTGGCCCATGCGGGCCATGATGTGACGATTTTTGAGAAGAACGCGCACCTCGGCGGCAAGATGAACGTGTGGGAAGCGGGCGGCTACTATTTCGATATGGGGCCGACCATTATCACCAAGCCCGACGTGCTGGATCGGCTTTTCAGCGACGTGGGACGCAAACGCGAAGACTATCTGAATCTAGTGGCGCTCGATCCGCAGTGGCGGGCGTTTTTCAGCGACGGCAGCAAAATTGACCTGTACAACTCGCTCGTAGAAATGACGGCGGAGTTGGAGCGAGTCGCGCCGGGAGAACTTGCGAACTATCTGGAGTTCCTCGTCTATGCGCAGCGCATGAACGGAATTTCCGATAAATACTTCTACTGGAAATCCTACGGCGGCCTCTCCGACCTGATGAAGTCTACGCCGTTTAACCTTTCCTCGCTGGGCATGACGCTGGGCATGGACCCGATGACCACGCTGCATCAGGCCGTCCGCAAGCATTTCAAGGACGAGCGACTGGCGCAGCTTTTCGAACATTTCGTGCAGTATGTCGGATCGTCGCCATTCGTCGCGCCCGCCATTCTGTGCTTGATTGCGTGGGTGCAAATCGGTCTGGGCTGCTGGTACGCGATGGGCGGAACCGGCGAGATTGCCTGCTCACTCACGAAACTTTGCGGCGAGTTCGGCGTGGATGTCCGCTACAATTCCCCTGTATCGAAAATCGAGATTGAGGGCGGCAAAGTCGTGGGCATAATTCCCGAAGGCGAGAGCTTAGAGCGGTTCGATGTCGTGGTGGCAAACTCCGATATTGTGCGGACGCTGGAGCAGATGCTGCCCGCCGCGTCCGGCGCAAAGTCGTACTTGCAGAAGAAAGAGAAGCAGTTAGAACCCGCCTGTTCCGGCATTGTGCTGTATCTGGGCTGCAACAAAACATGGCCCCAACTCGCGCACCACGATTTCTATTTCAGCGCCGACAGCGACGCCGAGTTCCGCGACCTGTACGAAAAGAAAATTCCGCACGAAGACCCGACCTGCTACCTCGCCGTTCCCAGCGTGACCGATCCCGCCGTCGCGCCTCCGGGCTGCACCGCTCTGTACGTCCTCGTGCATTGCCCCTATTTGACCGACGCCTTTGATTGGAACGCCGAGACCGACCGTTACCGGGACGTGATTATTGATAAACTGGAGCGCGGCGGACTGACCGGCCTGCGCGACAGCATCGAAGTCTCGCACACGATCACGCCCCGCGATTTAGAAGCGATGTACTGGGTGAATCGGGGCGCGATCTACGGCGTCGTCACACAGCGCGGCCTCAATTCCGCCTTTAAAACCGCCAACCGCAGCGACTTGGTGAAAGGTCTGTACTGGGCGGGCGGCAGCGTGAATCCCGGCCCCGGCGTCCCGATGGTCTTGATGTCCGGTCAGATTGCTGCGGAGTGTGTGCTGGAAGATTACGGGCAGGGCGGCGGTTCCCGCGCCGTCGTCGCCCGCAATGAGCGAACGCCCGCCGCCGTGTAATCTCGTTCCGTGAGTTATAAAAGACCACGCGAGACAATTTTCCTTGCGGGATTGCCTCACGCGGTCTTTCATAACTCACGGAACGGAATGGTTCTCCTCTTATCGGCGTATCGTCAATCTCAAACCCCGCATCGAGTCGCTCAATTTTTCATAAAAGGAAGCGCGCATTTTCGCAACACGACAGCAGGCGGGCGCAATGCGGCTTTCCGGTGCGCTGGAGGACATTAAAGACGGACTGCAAAAGGCGGCGGTCGTTCCCTTTGATGAGACGGATCTGCGGTTGGGCGGCAAGCTGCGTCGGCCTCATTTCGCCGGGACAGCCGATTTGACCTGTTACGACTGCCGCGAAAAACGCGGCAAAGACGGCATGGTCAAGGCGTACTTTTCGTTGCCGACATTTGCGCTACTTGATTTCAAGACGGTCCTCTGCGGTCTCCGCGCTAATGTCAGGGGCGTACATGGCCTGCGCCAGAGTCGGAAGGGCGCGACTGATGCCCGGTGTCTGCGCCCGGAGATTGTATTCAATAAGGTGATGGCCTTTGGAGAGATCGCGGGCGAAAAAGGCGATCCGGTCATCCCGAATGTCCACGCTTGACCACCAGTAGCCCCAGTCTACAACCTCATCGCTGTCCCCGCGCTCGGTCGCTTCGAGGCCGGAGGGGAAAGCGTCCTCAATCAAAACGTAGGACAGGTCGCGGGGCGCGTCAATCGTCAGACGAACTTTGATGCGGTCTCCGACGGCAAACTGATTGCCCGTCGCTTCCGTCTGCAAACTCCATAGTCCCTTGTCGCTTTGCTTGGAGACGACGCGCAGGTATTCACGTTTGACGCTAAGGCGGTTAGAACTCACCGCTGGAATCGGATCGAGGGCGACGGTCTGCCGCATCTGCGCGGTGTAAAAGACCAGACTGCCGCCGCCGATTCGCTCCAGTTGGATGTCGTTTTTGTCTGGGCGCAGTTGGGACGCGGGGATTTTTAAGGTCAGTTCCTGCGCGTTGTTGGTCTCTGATGACAGATTAAAGGTCTGAACAATGCGCCCGTTCAGCCGGATTTGAACGGAACCGTCCGGCGACTGCTGCGGCTGCGTCAGGACGTAATCGCTCAATGCGGCTAGTACGGCGGCGGTATCCCGCGTGTCCGCCCAGTATTCGCCCGTCCGATGCTGCATCAGCCAGCGCAGGGCGAGGCGGATTCGCGGGTCGTTCGGGTTGACAGCGATCAGCGCCTGCAATGCGGCGGCGGTCACGCCGCGTCGGTCGTAATCCTGATCGCCGATTTGCCAGTAAAGCCCGCCGTCCTGATCCCGCGCTTTGGCGATCAGACGGGCAAAGGCCGCGCCCGTCGGCAGATTCAGCCGTTTTTGCGCAAGAACAAGGTAGGCCAACCCCTGCGCGTTCAGGCCTTCCAGTGGGATTTTTCCTATCGCCTGCCGCGCCTGCGCTTCGCCGCTCGCAAGCGACAGGGCATATACTAATTGCGCCTGCTCCCACGCCAGCGCCTGCGCCGCCGCATTTCGGTCTGCCGCCGGTCGGCTGTCCCTGTTTTTTGCCGCAAAGGACGCCGCCAGCATTTTTACCGCTGCTCCGCGCCCGCGTTCCAGCGCCGAATCCCGGACGGGATAGCCCGCCGATTTCGCTTCGGCGAGTCCGGTCAGCGCGTAGGCCGTGAGCCACAGGGCGTCGCCATCGTGTTCCCACCAACCCCAGCCGCCGGTGTCCCGATGCTGCAAAGCGTACAGGCGATTCAAGCCGTACTTTACCATTTTCGGCAGGGCGTTCGCGTGGGGAACGTCGCGCAGGCCCCGCGCTTTCAGGGCGCGTTCCGCCTGTAAATCAGCGAGGAAACGGCTGGTCGTCTGTTCGGTGCAGCCATACGGGTAACCAATGAGATAGTCCAACGCGCCCGTCATGGCGCCGCCCACTGACGGCGTGACGCGGACAGTCAAACGGCTTGCGGATGGGATCGCTTTCGGGTCAAGTCGGACAGTCTCCGCCTCCGGGTTTTTCGCCGTGAGTTCGCCCGCGAAAACGGTAATCTGTTCGCGTCCGCGCGGGCGGACGGGCAGGGACATCTCCACGCCGTCGGTGTACTGCTTCGCGCCGCCGACTGTCCACGCGGTCAGGCGCAGGTTCGCCGCGCCGTCCGCGTCCGCCGCCACTGTCCAAACGGCGGTTTGCGCCTGTCCCGGCGCAAGGATGTAGCGCTGCGTAGTTTCGCCCTCAATTTTCAACCCCGTTACGGCAAGCCGGACAAGGGCGGTCTGCGGCGCGGCGGTCTCGTTATGCAAGACCGCCATAATCTGCGAACGGTCGCCCTGAGTCAGGAAGCGCGGTTTCTCCATCCGAACGAAAAAATCTTTTGTCTCGATGACTTTGCAGATGGCGCGGCCCAGCCGCGTGTCCAACGTCTGCGCGGTCACGGTCGTTCGCCACGTCGTCAGATTGTCGGGCAGGGTAAGGACGACTCGCGCCCGTCCCTGCGCGTCCGTTTCAATGGCGGGGTTCCAGTAGGCGGTGTCGGGAAATTTCTTTCGCGCCGTGATTTTCGGCTCCGCTTTGTCGGCGTCTCCAAGATACTCCACCGCAAACGAATAGGTCGTCTCCACGCGGTTATCGCGGCGCGGATAAAAGGCGTTTTTCAGCGCGTTCGGGTTGTCCTCCTGCAAGGCGTAAAGGGATTCGTCCACCACGCCCAGCGAAAATTCGCATGGCGCGGGCTTGCCGTTCGAGTCCGTTGCTTGCACGGAATACGCAACTTTTTCTCCGGGCTGATAGTACCCCTCCCCGGCCCTCCCCTTAGCAAGGGGAGGGAGCGCATTAGCCCCGCCTTGCGAAAAGGGAGGGAGCGCATTAGCCCCCTCCTTACGAAGGAGGGGGTTGGGGGAGGTTTCCATGTGGCTCGCCGTGACAGTGACGCTTAATTCCCGCTGCGGCACGATCACACGGAGCGGAGCGTCGCTGCGGGCAAAGCGTTTGTCCTGAACATAGCAGGCGGACAGAGTGACATTCGGGCCATATTCGGCGCGGACGGGAACCGAAACGACCGTGCTATGCCTGGTAATCGGGACAATCTGCGCGGCGTGAAGCCGGTCGCCCTCGACGGTCAGCAAGACCGTTTGCCCGATTTTCGCCGTGTTGAGCAGCACACGGGCCGTATCGCCGGGACGATAACTGCGTTTGTCTGTCAATACCGAGAGGTCGGCGTACTGCGTTCCCAGATCGCCGCCGCTGTCGTCCACGCACCAGAGATCGGCGCGGGCCACGATTTTACGGTTCCGGTCGTCCCTCGCCCGCGCCTTAATCAACAAGTTGCCGGTCTGTCCGGGCGTCACCGGGATAATGACGCGCCCGTCCGCCCCCGTCGTGATTTTTTGCAGGCTGATTTGCCTGTAGTAGTAATTATTGAGGGAACCGCCGCCCCGGTCACTGGCTTCGCGAGTCCAGCGCATCTGCCCAACTTCCAGTTCCATTGGTCGGTTTGGAACGGGCTTGCCGTCGCCGTCCCGCGCCGTAACGGTGACGTTGGTCGGCTGATTGGGCTGCGCGACATATCCCGCCGGACTGACCGTGAGCCGGAAATCGCCCGCCGCCACAGTGACCTTGCCGTCCTCGAAAACTTCCCGCTCGGTTCCCGGCTCTTTCACGGTGGCGCTGACGGTATAAATCTGTTCCTGTGGGCCGTCCGCCGCCTCCGGGTTTTTCGCCGGGAATCGGATGATCGCTTTGCCGTCCGCGTCCAGCGTGGCCTTGCCGTCCGTTTCGGTCGCGCCGTAGTAACTCTCACTGTTAAGATAATAGGCGGGGGCGGCGTTGGATTCGTCGGGATCGGGCGCGTAATCGTCGGGCAGTTCCGCTGACCAGTCCGGCGCGGCGTAAACGTGATATTCCACCTGAGCGCCCGCAACGGGAGCGCCGAAATAGTAGGTCGCGCTGACCGTCATCTCCACCGTATCGCCGCGCACATAGCGTTTTTTTGTGGGCGTGACCTTTACCGCAAATTCCGGTTTTTTGTACGACGCGACGGTGATGTCGTGGGTATGCTGTTCGCCGCCGATGTCCATGACGAGGTTGTAAACGCCGGTGGGGGAGTCTGCGGGCAAATCGGCCTGCCCGAAGAAGGCGCCGTAGCGATTGGTCGTCAGCTGCGTTTTGAGGATTTTTTCGCCGTCCGGGTCGCGCAGTTCCACACTAATGGAAAGGGAAGCAGGCAGGGTGTAGGGGTTCGGGTGTCGGGTGTCGGAAGCGGCGGAAACGGGCTTAATCTTCCGCGTGACGCCCTTGAAGTACAGGCGCTGACCGGGGCGGTAGATCGGTCGGTCGGTGTAGGCGTGGACGCGGTATTTGCCGTCCGCTTCGTCACGGTAGGAATTGGAATTGACGACGGCCTCATCTTCGCCGCGCCGCGCTATGAATGTCAGTTGCGCGTTGCGGGCGACGTCCTGCGGGTTTTCCTCGCCCTCGTTGTCCTCGCTCGTCACGTTGTCGGAACCGGAGGCGCGGGATTGCGGCGTTGCGGCGAAATTTGCAAGCGTCAGCAGCCCCCGCGCATCGGTTTTGCCGCTCGACACGATTTTGCCGCTGCGATAGGCGTCAATTTCGGTGTCGGGAAGAACTTCGCCCGTCTTCAAATTGGCGGCGAACGCTAGGACGGAACCCTCCGCCTTTTTCGTGACAAGCGCGGTATTCGTCACCAGAATCCATGTCCAGACCGATTTTTTGCCGTGAGTTAAGTCCAGCAGGTACATCCCGACGGGCAGTTTGCCGAAGTCCACTTTTTGATAGTAGAACCCTTCGCGGTCGGCCCCGGTCAAGGTTACATTCCGGCGGTCAATCCGCGTGGGATTCAGGCCGCTTTGCAGTTTCAGGACTTCGGCGGGCAGGGTTTCGCCGTCCTCATTTTCGGCGTAGCGATTGCTCACCGACGCGATTTTTTCGCTGGCCTGCGGATCGGAGAGCAGGCGGGACAGGCGCGTTCGGAAAAGGCGCAGATGCGCGGCGTCTTTGCCCTGTGTCTGCTGATAGTCCACATAGCCGCTGACCGAAACGAACGCGCTTTCGTCCGGCGTAAAGACGCGCTGATGCTGCTTCAATGCAAACAAAGGTCGGGACGGCGTGACGACAAGCGTTTCGCGGCTGGTTTGGCCCTCAAGAACAGAAACGGTGTGGCCCTCGATATGGTGCGAATCGGAACTTGCGGAGACCGCATAGCGTCCGGCGGGCAGGCGGCTGACCGTAAATTCACCCTTTGAATTGGTATAGGCCGTTTGCGTCGGAAGGTCGTCCTTTTCATAGACGGGCGCGACGGTGATCTCCGCCTCCGATACCGGCGCATCGTTTTCAGACAGCCGAACGGTTCCGGTCAGGCGACCGACGGGCGGGTCTTGCAGGGCGGAATAGGCCAACGCCCCGACCACCGCGACGACCGCAAAAATCGCGCCGAGACTGCGGGGAATTAGCAGGCGAAAAAAGTTCAAGCGCGGATTAGTCTGCATCACGCCGCCCCTTTCCCGCCCGCGCCGCCATCCCGGTTTTCCCGCCACGAACGGAACTTCCCGCCATAATCCGACAGCAGGATCAGGACGACCGCCGCCGCGCCAATCGCTTCCAGAAGGTGAACTTTCTGCGCTTTCGCCAGCAGCGTATAGTCCAACGCCCGCCCCGACCACTGCGCGAGGGCGAGGGCGAGGGCGAGAGCGAAAAGGCTATTTTGGATTTTAAATTTTGGATTTTGGACTGCGTTAGCGTCGTCTTGATTGTGGCTTGACGAAGCGAGAAACAGGCCAAAGGAAAGGGCCGCGCCAATCAGCAGGGCAAGGGCGCATTTCGCGCCGTAGAGCAGGAGGGCAACGCCAGGAATCGCCAGCGTAAGCAGGCCGACAGGAAGGAGGCGGAACAGCCGATTTTCACCGCGACCGGAAAGCAGGCCGGACAGGAACGCGGGAGTGAACGCGCCGACCAGCAACCCGAACAGCGCGTACTGATCCGTTAGATTAGCAGACGCAATGTCCTCCGAGAAGCGGGACTGCGTGACGCGGTAGAGCAGCAAAACGACGCCGAACAGCGCCAGATTCAGGAAACGCTGCGCTGTATCGTGAAGCGCAAACGCGGGACGCTCCGACTCCAAAGCGCGAACGAGGACATAGCCGACAATCAGCCAGACAGACAGCAGCCAGATTCCCACGCCGTAGCCTTGCAGCCACTGATAGGAGAGCATCCCGCCCGCCGCAAAAATCAGCAGCCCAAGCGCGTGATGCTGCGAAACGGCGGGGCTATTCTCATGGGAACGCGCCGCTTTTCCGGCTGCGATGAGGGAAAGGCCCGCCGTTGCAACGCCCGCAAGCGCAAGCCGCCAGATCATGCCCTGCGGCATGATGCGCTGACTGAGAAAAATTGTCAGGCACAGGAACAGCGTTAGCCCGAAACTGCCGCGCAGGACGGACGCCGCCGAATTGCCCGCGTTTTCCGGTTTGACCGCCGCGCCGGAAAGAGAGGCAAGCGAACGATCTACGGGAAGGCGGCTGCCGATCCGAAGAAAAAGCGTGTCAGGCAGGGCGCAGAGCAGCAGGGCAAACGGAACGCCCGCCGCCAGAATCGCCCCGACTACGTTCCACGAAACGCGCTGCGTGGAATGGAAAATCGCGGCGGAACCGCGCATCTCCCCCAGCGCAAACAACGCGCACAGCGTCGCGACAAATCCAATTCCCGCCAACAGCGGCAGTGAATCTGCATCCGACTCCTCCGCTTGGGACGGCGTTTCCGACACCCGAATCCCGACACCCGGCGCCCCAAGCAGCGGCAGGGAACTGCACAGCCAGCCAATCGCGACGCCGAGCAGGGTATCTAGCAGGTTTTGACGCAGCCAGAGCAGCGGCGAGACTGACACGATCAGCCCGACCGATTGCGGCGAGATAAGCGCCAGCGTGGAGGCCATGCCGCCGGAACGGCTTTCGTCCCGCGCTTCCGCCCGCAGGACAAGCCACGCCGCCAGCGCCGCGCCGAGACCGCCCAGCAGAAAGCCCGACCCGAAACCGTGTCCACTCTCAAACGGCGGGCGGCTTGGAAGCGTCGCGGCAAAAACCAGCAGCGGCAAGCCCGCTACAAAAAGCCATTGCGACCGGGCAACGCCCGCCGCCGCGCCGCGCCGCTTCGCCAGCAGCAGCCCGCAAATCAGGCCAGCAAGCCCTGTTGCGAGGGCGGTGAAATAAGCCATTCGCTCCATAGTGTGAGGAACGCGCCTTTCTCCCATAATCGGGAAACAGGAAATGGGGAACAAATTTTTTCGGAAGGCCGACGGCGGGCCGCCCTCTGGGACAGTCCCGCCGGGGCGTCTGAATCGCCCGCGTGGAAATGCGGTAACACAACAGGAGAATTGCAGTTCGGCAGGGCGTTCAGACAGACAACATTATAGCCTCTCCCTGCGATTCTCACTGCAAATTATTGCACAGATGCTACGTGATTTACGTCACACTTTAAAAAAAGTTTCGCGGACGCTCGCGGAAACTCCTCCGTCTGCGTCCGCAAGACCTTGCTTCGCGCATTTTCTCAGCGGGGGCTACTGCTGAACGCTGGGATCGCCCCACGTAAAGCCCCAGTAGTTCCAGTTCTTGTTGCTGTTGTCCTGAGTGTTGTTCGGGTACATCGTGACGTAGCGGTACCACTTGGCGTGGCCGTCCATGTGCAGAATGACGGAGCCTTCGCTGTGGCGGCCTTTATAGCCCGCCCCGCCCCAGAAGTTCGGGTTCTGATTGCTTCCGGGCCACTGATAGTAGGCCGATGGGAACTCGACCAGCAGCGTGGCCTTTGCGGGACTGGTAATGTCCGACGAGTCAATGCCGCGCACCGGGTAGTAATGGCTGCCATCGCCGCAATTCACGCTATTGTATTGCAGCAGGGACGGGTTAAAGTCGTAATCGGTCGGCGCGTAGATGTCGTTGTAGAATCCCGCTTTGCCCGCCGTAGAGACGCCCAGCCCGACGCATTGCGCGTTCGGATCGGTGATATAAAATCCGCCGCCGTTCTCGCCCTGCGCGTGCTGCACCGCGCCCTTGTCGTACTGCGACGAAGGGCATTTCATAATCTGCCGATTTTTCAAATAGGCCTGCATCCGCGCCATGCCGATATACGGCTCGTTGTCCACCGCCAGCGGCAGGGTATTGTCGTAATCCTGCGCGTACATGGTGTAGCCGAGGCCGAGTTGTTTCATATTGGACAGGCAGGCGGTCTGCCGCGCTTTTTCCCGCGCCTGCGCGAAGACCGGGAACAGGATCGCCGCCAGTATCGCAATAATTGCGATCACCACCAGCAGCTCGATCAGGGTGAAGGCCGAGGACTCGCGCCCCCGTCTGACAACAACATTTGACATTCCAAACTCCTTTATTTAGCGAAACGATTTTTCGATTTTTCGATGCGGCTTCGATACAGACTGCCAGAAAAACGGTCGCCTGAACGCGGGCGAACAAATTTATTTAACTGGTTTAATAATCTGTACGGATATTTTATCACCGAAATTCCTGGATGTCAAACCGCCTGCGCAGCGCCAGAGGCCGCGAAAATTCTACGCGGCTTTGCGCTCTTCCCAATCGTCCGCTTTCGCCGTTTCCCCCTCGTTTTCCCTGTCTCCTGTTTCGTGTTCCCTTTCCTCCTTTCCCTGTTCGTCCTGATGTTTTTCGTCCTGCTCGGTCAGCATGGCAAGGAAGGTGCGGACGGCGCGGGGATCGAAATGCGTTCCCGATTCGGCGAGAAGGTGCGCCCGCACTTTTTCTTCAGGCCAGCCCCTGCGGTACGGACGGTCGGATTTCAGCGCGTCATAAACGTCAATCACGGCGAACAGCCGCGCCGCAAACGGGATCGCCTCGCCCGCAAGCCCCATCGGGTAGCCCGTGCCGTCCCATTTTTCGTGGTGATAGCAGGGGATTTCCAGGGCGGGCTGCACAAACGCAATGCCTTTGAGCATCTCTTTGGCGAAGTCCGGGTGACGCCGCATGACCTTCCATTCCGCGTCGGTGAGCGGGCCGGGTTTGAGCAGAATGGCGTCCGGGACTCCGATCTTCCCGATGTCGTGCAGCAACGCGCCCCACCGCGCATAGTGCGCCTCGTCCGCGTTCATACCGACGTACCGCGCCATCTGCGTCATCCATTCAGTGACCCGCCCGCTATGCCCTTCGGTCTCCCGGTCTTTCATGTCCACGATATTTGACCAGCTCTCAATCGTGGCGTCATACGCTTCAATCATCGTATCGCGGAGATAGTCCATTTCGAAAGGGCGCTCGTCGGTCTGGTTGGCAAGCACCAGTTGCAGGGCGTCGCTAATGGACTTGGAAATCTCCTGCGGCGCGTCCTGCCGCCACAATTCCACCGCGTGCGTCGCCCGGTTGCGCCCCTCCTGCTTGGACTGATACAGGGCCTTGTCCGCCGCATCAATGAGAGTTTGCGGGGTGTCCTCGCCCCGCCGCATGGTGGCGACTCCGATGCTGATGGTAATCTGCCGCTCGTCCCACGCCGCCGCCTCAATCGCGGCGCGGAACCGCTCCGCCATCGCCATCGCCCCCTGCGCGTCGGCGTCGGAAAGAATGACGACGAACTCCTCGCCGCCGTACCGCGCTACAAAATCTCCCGCCCGCGCCGTACCCTGCAAAATCCGCGCCACCGCTTTCAGCGTCTTATCGCCCGCCGGGTGTCCAAACGTATCGTTGAACGTTTTAAACTTGTCCACGTCCATCAGCAGCAGCGACAGCGATTCCGTTCCCGCGCCCATCCACTCGAAGTTTGCCGCCAGACGGTCTTGAAACGCCCGGTGATTTTTGATTCCGGTCAGGCCGTCGGTGGTCGCCAGCGCTTCCAGTCGGGCGTTGGCCCGCTCCAGTTCGTCCTTTTGCTGCTCCAGTTCCAGCGCCTGTTCGCTGACGAGGCGCATCTTCTGCTCGATTTGCGCCGAGGCCGCCTGAATCTCCCGCAGGTGCTGCCGCCGCTCCGTCACGTCCTTAAACGAGACGACCAGCCCGGTAATCTCTGCGTCCTCCCGGATGGGGGTGCTGATGTATTCGACCGGGAAGCAGGAACCGTCTCCGCGCCAGAAAACTTCGTCGCTGATATTGGCGATTTTGCCGCCGTGCAGCGCGTTGTAAATGGGACATTCCGCGACAGGGTAGGGCGTCCCGTCCTCCCTCGTGTGGTGCAGCAGCGCATGGGCGTTTCTGCCCAACAGTTCTTCCGCGTCAATGCCGAGCATCCGCGCCGCCGCCGGGTTGACGAACATGGCGAGTCCGTTGCGGTCAATGCCGTAGATGCCCTCGCCGATGCTTGCCAGCAGGGTCTCGTTCTGCCGATGCAGGCTTGCCAGCAGTTTTTCCGCCTCCACGCGGGGCGTCACATCTCGGTTCTGCCCGATCATGCGGCGGGGAGCGCCGTTTTCGTCCCACGCTAAAATCGCCTGCGCTTCAATGAAACGGACGCGCCCGTCGGGCAGTACGATGCGGAAGATCGTCTCGAATTTCGTTCCGGTGGCGATTGAATTTTGCAGGGCCGTCACCGCTGCGTCTTTATCTTCCGGGTGCAGCCGTTCGCTCCACGCCTCGTAAGCGCCGGGAAACGTCTCCGGCGTAAAGGCGAATATCCGCATCATCTGATCGTCCCACGTTAGTCTATTGGTCACGATGTCGTAATCAAAGACGCCCATTTCGCCCGCTTCCGTCGCCAGCATCAGGCGTTCGCTAGTCTCCATCAGCGCCTGTTCCGCCCGCTTGCGCTCGGTCACGTCCATCAGAATCCCGACTAAGCGCACGACTCTCCCCGCCTCATCGAAAACGGGCTTGCCGATGGTATGATACCAGCGCGTCCACTCTGTTGTCTGCGCTGCTGCGTTTGCCGCGCCGCGCAAATCAAGGGCATACGGGACGCCTTCACTCGACGCCAGCGCAAAGGCGGCGTCCAACCGCGCCGAATCTGCGGGATGGTAGCAGGCGACTGCCGCCGCGTAGTCCGGCTCGCCCAGCGCAGGATCAAGGCCAAACAGCGCGAACAGCCCTTTTGACCAAATAATTTTTCCCGTCGCGACCTCATATTCCCAGTTGCCCATCTTCGCGACCGACTGCGCCTCCTCCAGCGCCTTTTCGCTTTCGCGGAGGGACATTTGCGCCTGACGCCGCTGTTTGTCCTGCGACCGGACAGCGAGGAATACCGCGCCGAGCGTCGGAAGGGTGAGCAGGCAGAGGAGCAGCATAGTCGGGACAGCGCGTCCGGCGTAGGAGTCAAAAGCGGTAATCCGCGCCTCGATCCAGTCTTTCTCTTGCTGTAGTTTAATTTCCAGATGGGCGCGGTCTTGCTGCGGTGGAATCTGGGCGGCAGGCGGGGCAGGGAGCGGGGCGTCTGCGGTGGCGGTGATAGCGCGGTCTATCTGCGTCTGCCGCTTCCGGCTCAACGCGGCCTCCTGTTTCAGGGCGTCGTGGCGTCCGCGAAACTGAAAAATCATCCCAATCACCGCCAGAAGACAGAGGACGACCATGCCGAAGCCCATTATCATGTTGCGTTCGATGCTGCGGTTCATTTTCATGTTCCCATAGGCCGGGTGTTCAGGTGTTCAGGTATTCAGGTGTTAAATTGTCCTGTTCCCTCTTTTCCCTGAACTCATATTATTGGCGGATTTTCCGCGTCTTTATAGCAGGAAAGGGGCGAAGGACGCCGGGGCAGGGGAGATAGATGCAACTTTCTGACAATTCACGTCACATTGGCCTGTAAATCAGTAAACTGTTTCAGATATGGGGTATGATACAGGCGTCCATTTAGTTTACCGCTGTCGCTTCCAAAGTTGTTACAGCGTGAGGGCGCAGCAAGCGCCGGGGCGGCAGGCAGGCCCCCTGCCGTCCTTCTTCCCAGAAGGGGCGAGCGCAGGACGATTATTTTTACTCCAACACAGGGAGCGTATGATTTTGACCACGACGACACAGAAAATGCTTTATACGATTGAGGAACTGTCGGAAGCGACCGGCATTACCGCCCGGACGATCCGCTACTATACGACCGAGGGACTGCTTGCCTCCCCCGAAACGCGGGGACGCTACGCCCTGTATTCCGAAGCGCATCTGCGCCGCCTGCAACTGGTGGTGATGCTCAAGGCCGCGTACCTTCCGCTTACCACCATCAAAGACCGACTGGCCTATGTCTCCCACACGAACGTTGCCGCGTTGGTGGCGGGCGGCGAGATCGTGGAGGACGAAACAAACGAGACAAACGAAACAAACGAGGGAACAGGGAACAGGGAAAACGAGGGAACAGAAGACGGCCCGGAAGGCATACCGGAGGAGAGCGCGGCGGCCTATTTGCAGCGGGTGCTTGCCAACCGAAACGCGATGCAGAACACGCGGACGCCCCGCGCCCCCGCCAGTTTTCCGGGATTGCGGGAAGGAGAAGGTTCGGACGCTCCGGGCGAGGCGTGGCGGCGGCTGGAAGTGCTTCCCGGTGTGGAACTGCATTTCAAAGTCCCAGTCGCGCCGCAAACCTCCGTTCAGATTGGGAAACTGCTGCAATACGTGCGGAATGTCACGAAAAAGGAATAAAAAGAAGGCGTTAAAACGATGGAGATTTTTAAGCGGTTTACTTTAGAGGCGGCGCACCGTTTGCCGAATGTGCCGCCGGGACATAAGTGCGCCCGTCTGCACGGTCACTCGTTCCAGATTGAGGTGCATCTTCGGGGCGAAGTCGGGGAAACAACGGGGTGGGTCATGGACTTCGCCGAAGTGAAAGCGGCCTTTCAGCCGCTCCACGACCGCCTTGACCACAATTACCTCAATGACATCGCAGGGCTGGAGAATCCGACCAGCGAGAACCTTGCCCGCTACCTGTGGCGCGAACTGCGCCCCGCGCTGCCCCTGCTGTCCAGAATCGTGGTGCATGAGACCTGCGCCAGCGGGTGCGTGTATGACGGGGAAGTCTGGGAAGAAAAAGACAGTAAACAGTAAACAGAAAACAGAAGAAAATGCCCGGACTGCAAAATCTGCCGCGTGGTAATAACGCGTAAATCTTGCTAACTCTAAAGCCCCTTCTGTTTTCTGTTTACTGTTTACTTCTTATTATCGCGCAGGCGTCAACTGCTTCTCCGAGCGTTTTCTCATGTTAATATCGAGTATTTTTTTACGCATCCTGATGCTTAGGGGCGTAACTTCCACTAATTCGTCGCTCCCGATATACTCGATAGCGCGGTCAAGGGACATCTCCGTCGCGGAGGTGAGCTTGACCGCGATGTCGGCGTTGGAGGAGCGCATATTGGACATGGCCTTCGCTTTGCAGACGTTGACTTCCAGATCGGAGTCGCGCTGGTGTTTCCCGACGATCATTCCTTCATACACAGCCGTATTTGGCGCGATAAATAATATCCCTCTGTCTTCCGCGTTGGCGAGGCCGAAGGCGGTGGTGGTTCCGCTTTCGGTGGCGAGCAGGGAACCGTTGCGGCTGGCTCCGAGGTCTCCGGCATAGGGGCGGTAGCCGTCAAAGAGGCTGTTGATGACGCCGGTTCCGCGTGTGGCGGTCAGAAATTCGTTGCGGAAGCCGAGCAGTCCGCGAGTCGGGACAACGTAGGTGAAATACACGCTGCCGTTGGCGAGTTTCATGTCCTGCATTTCGGCCTTGCGAGTTCCCATCTGTTCCACGACGACGCCCTGATAGTCCTCCGCGACTTCGATCTCCACTTTTTCGTAAGGCTCCATTTTGTGTCCGTCGTCGCCGATGTGGAAGATGACTTCGGGCTGGGAGACTTGCAGTTCGTAGCCTTCGCGCCGCATGGTCTCGATGAGGATGGCGAGGTGGAGTTCGCCGCGCCCGGAGACGAGGAAGGTGTCGGCGCTGTCGGTGTCGGTGACGCGCAGGGCGATGTTGGTCTCTAGCTCTTTGTAGAGGCGTTCGCGGATTTTGCGGCTCGTCCCGAACTGGCCTTCGCGACCGGCGAGGGGGCTGGTGTTAACGCCGAAGGCCATTTGCAGGGTCGGCTCATCTACGCGGGTGGTTACGACGGCGACGGGGTGTTCGCGGCTGGCGATGGTGTCGCCGATGCCGATGTCGGGGATTCCGCTGATGATGCAGATTTCGCCCGCTTCGACCGAGTCCTGCTCGACTTTTTTCAGCCCCTCATAGATGAACGTGCCGACGGTTTTTCCGGTGCGGATGTCGCCGTCGCGGTTGATGATGGCGACGCTATCGTTGGGCTTGACGCGGCCCGCGTGGATGCGCCCGATGCCGAAGCGTCCGCGATATTCATCAAAGTCCAGGCTGGAGATGAGCATCTGGAACGGGGCTTCCGGGTCGCCGGTGGGCTGGTGGATGTGCTTGACGATGGTGTCAAACAGGGGCAGCAGGTCGGTTCCGGGATTGGCGAGGTCCACCGTGGCGATGCCCTGCCGCGCCGAGGCGAAGACGACGGGAAAATCGAGTTGCTCTTCGGTGGCCCCCAGTTCGGCGAAGAGGTCGAAGGTCTGGTCTACCACCCAGTCGGGGCGGGCGTCGGCTCGGTCAATTTTGTTGACGACGACGATGGCGCGGTGTCCCATTGCGAGGGCTTTGGCGGTGACGAAGCGGGTCTGGGGCATGGGGCCGTCCACCGCGTCCACGAGGAGCAGCACACCGTCTACCATTGCCATGACGCGCTCGACTTCGCCGCCGAAGTCGGCGTGTCCAGGGGTGTCCACGATATTGATTTTGTAATCGAGGTAGGAGACGGCGGTATTTTTGCTGACGATGGTGATGCCGCGTTCGCGTTCGATGTCGTTGCTGTCCATGACGCGCTCTGCTATGTCCTGGTTGGCGCGGAAGACGTTGCCCTGCCGGAGCAGGCCGTCAACGAGGGTAGTCTTTCCGTGATCAACGTGGGCGATAATGGCGACGTTGCGGATTTTGTCTTGCGTGTAGATGCTCATAGTTTTTTTCTTGTGAAGGTCTTTCTCGCGTCGTGATCGCCCGCTAAGGGGGCGTCACGGCGTATTGAGGAACGCGAGCGTTCCGGGAATGTGGGCGGCCTGACCGCGTGAAGCGCCGCCGGATTTTGCGCCAAAAACGCGGTCTGGATTGGCCTTGTGTATCATTATACCGCATAGAAGGAGGAATTGCCGCGCTTTTTGGAAAGCGTTGCGGGTTGCGCGTTTCGCGTGTTGAAAACACCCGGCAAGACATGGGCGTCCTGCGGACGCAGTTTTGCGCCGTTTGAAGGTGGTCACGTGGCCCGACAGATGGGGCAATCGGGAAAAATTTTGTCAGGCGGGGAGACCGGGAACGTTTTTTTGAACTCGGATTACTCAGATTAACAATGATTACACGGATTTTTCAATGCCGGGACTGCCAGCGTGTCAGATTCTGGCTGTCTGGCGAATAAATCCACTGCCACAAAAGCGCAAAGTCCGCCTTCGCGGACTCAATGCGAATTTTCGCGTCCGCAGGACGCTCGTTTTTCCTGCCGGGTGTTTTCAACACCCGGACGTTTTCCGGCGCTTCTTTTTGCCGACGGCGAGGGCGAGGAGGGCGGGCGGTCAACTTTTCGTATTCGGCGAGGAGAAATTCCACGCGGTCGCGGTCATGCCCGCGATACCCGGCGGCGAGCAGGGCGTCGTGCAAGGCCCCCATTTTTTCGGAGGCGGCGATATGGACGGGGGCCTGATCGCGGAACGTCCGCTTCTGGACGCCGATAATGAAGCCGAACGCTTCGATATGGTCGGGCAGGGCGGCGAGGGTAAACCGCGCTTCGGTGTTTTCCGTCGAGGTCGAAAAGGTGGAAGTTCTGGAAGTCGCAGAGCAGGAGGTAGCGGGGCAGTTCCTCGTCCTTGATTCCGACGAAGTATTCGAGGGCTTGCGCTCTGGCGTCGTCGAGATTTTTGCACGCGCTTTTGTGTTCCACGAGCAGGGTCTTGCGCCAGAAGAGGATAGGTTCATGGGATGAACCACAGAAAATCCTTAGTCTACGCGTGGTGAGTATATCCTCTCCGATGAAAAGTATACACTCACCACTATATTATAGTGGTGAATGAGCGAATGAATGAGTGAGCGAATTCTTCGAACTCGGATTACATGGATTTTGATTGCTTACACGGATTTTACGCTGCGTCCCGCTGACTGCAACGCGACACACGCACTGAATGTGACGCGCTCACTACGCTGCGTTCCGTTTGCAGTCCCGGCGCTGAACAATCCGTGTAATCAATCGAGATCCGCGTAATCCGAGTTCGGGAGCGGCTACATTTTACTGTGCGCCATTTTGCCCGCGAACTGTTTTGCGTGGGCGAGGTGCATCTTCACGGTCGGCAGGGTCTCGGCGGCGAAGCCTTTGATGTCGCTGTCGCTGCCCGCGCTAACTTCGGTCGAGAAGACCTTGTAGGCGTCGGTGTGGCTGACAACGGCAAATTTCTTATAGGCGCTGTCGAAGGCCGCGCCAGAGAGTTTGCTCATCTTCGCGATGGCGGCGGCGTCTTTGGCGGCGGGCGCGGTCGGAAGGGTCACGCCCTTGCCGTCCGCAATCGCTTTGAGTTTCTCGTTCGCCGCTGTATGCTCGTCCACCATCTGCTGCCCGTAAGATTTCAGGGTCTCGCTGGTCGCTTTACTGGCGGCGAGTTTGCCCGCCTTGACTTCGGCGATTCCTCCCCGCGCCGCGTTCATCGCAAATTTCTTATCGGCGGCGGAGACCGATCCCGTTTTGCCCTTCATGGCGGAACCGCTTTGCCCATCCATTTTGTCTTGCCCGTTGGCTGCGGACCCCGGCGTTCCGAGAAGCCCCGTCGCCAGCAGCGCGGCGAGGCCAAAGTAGCGAAGTTTCATTTTCGTTTCTCCTTCGTGAGATGCGTGAGTTCACGAGTCCGACTCGTCGCCTTTTGGGACGGGAGGGACGGGAAAAATGTTCCGCGTGTTTTTTTATTCTACGAGTCGGTCGTAATAGCTCTGCTGCGTGGCGAGGAGTTCGGCGTAGCGTTCGGCGTGGGCGGGATTCGGCTGGTAGGTACAACCGAGACGCGCCCCGATTGCCGCCGCGTCCGGGATAATCCCCGCCGATTCCAGAGCGAGGAGCGCCGCCCCGCGACTGCTGGCCTCCGGTTCTTCCGCCAGCGTCAGCGGCTGACCGAGGCAGTCCGCGAACGCCTGCGCCCAGTAGTTTGATTTCGCCAACGCCCCGCCCGACGCGATGACCTGTTTCGCGTTCGGAAAAACCGACTTGAGCCGCTGCGCCGCCAGCCCGAAGCGCAGCGCGACCGCCTCCAGCGACGCATGAAGAATCGCCACCGCGTCCGTGCCGAGGTTCATGCCGAGCAGGGCGGCGCGGGCGTCCGAATGCCAGCCGAGACTGCGTTCGCCGCCGAGGAAGGGCAGGAAGGTCAGCCTGTGAAAACCCGGCTCTAAGGCCGCGAGGCGGGCGTCGAGTTCTTCCGCCGGGGGGAGTTTGAGCAGGCTGTTCCAGAAGGCGAATACATTTCCGCCGTCGCTAAAGGCCGCGCCCATCAGCGGGCGGCGGGCGTCCACGCGGTAGCGCCACAGTCCGAACGGGGTGTCCAACTGTGGCGCGTCTTCGGAGTCTTCCCGCCACACAGCGCGGATCGCGCCCGACGTGCCGACGTTGATGGCAAATGCGTCGGGCAGGGCGCACCCGCTGCCGATATTGCCGCAGGCCCCGTCTCCTATCGGAAAGAGGAACGGAACGTCTTTGAGAGCGGGCCAGCGCCTGGCGAACTCCCGCGTCAGGCCCCGCGCCATCTCTTTTTCGGCGGCAATCGGAGGCAGGGTTTCGGCGTCCACGTCCAGATCGCGCAGGATTTCCGCGTCCCATAGCCCGCTTTTCTGATTGAGCAGCCCCGTGCCGGACGCCATTGAAACAGAGATTTGCCGCGCCGATTCGCCGAACCACTGCCGGAAAAGGTACTCTCCCGGCGAGGCCCATGTCGCGATTTGGGGGGCGATTTCCGAGAAGGCGCAGCGAATCCAGTGGATTTTGGCAGGGTAATAGGACGGATGCAAAATGCAGCCGGTGCGGGCGTGAACCGCCCGGACATCGAGCCGGTTGCGAAGCAGCGTAGCGGACTGACCGGCGCGGGCGTCCGCCCAGTTATAAAGCGGTGTCAGCGGCTTTCCGGCCCTGTCCAGCCCCAGCACACTGTGCCAGAAGCAGGAGATTCCCACGACCTTGATCTGCGCAGCGTGGTCTTTCGCCTGAATGAGCGCGGCGTCCAAACACTCTCCGACGTGACGCAGCAACGTTTCGGCGGGCATCTCCACGCCGCCGTCCGCCGTGAGATCAAAAGCGTAGGGAATCTGGACGCGGACGCCGGGAACTTCGCGGCCCTGCGCGTCCCACAGCATGACGCGGGCGGAGGACGTGCCAATATCAAGGGTCAGGGCAAGAGGGTTGTCGGGCATCGGGCGTTATCTCCACTTCGGTGGCAGGTGGAACTCCGCGTCCCCGTACAGCATCTGGATCAGGTTGATTTGCCCGACGTGGTAGCCCATGTTGCGGTAGGGCATCATAATCAAGTTTTCGCCGGGAATCCGGGCGCGGGGGTGGGCGTAGACGCGGACCAAATCTTCTTCCGACAGGGCGCGGATTGCGGCGGCGAGTTCGGCGGCGCTGGATCGCAGCAGGTCTTGCGCGCGCTGCCCGTCCGCAAAGTCCGTCTCCTCATAATTGCCTGTGACGACTTCGCCGCGCAGGAGTTTCGCGACCAGAAAGTTGACTCCCACACACTCGCTGGCCTGTTCCAGCGCGGAGCGGGTGGGGGCGGAGCCGGGAAGTTCCGGTTTCCATGTCAGGCGTTCGGCGGGCGTCTCCGCGAGGAAAAACGCAAAAGAATCCGCCATGCGTTCGGTCTGATTGGCGACATATTCGGCAACGGTCACGGTGTTTCTCCTGAAAAAACCCGCCTTCCGCCCGCCTGTTGCGAAGCGGAAAACGGGGGCTAAATGTTCACGACTTCGGGCGTGTAATGATAGGTGGCCTCGTCGGCGGAACCGCAGCCATACAGCGGTTTCAGAACGCAGGCCGCTTCCTCAATGGCGCAAAGGAGCTCCGGCCCGCTCAAAAGGACGGGGTGATCGCGGTTGAATTGAGTCCCGAAGGCGGCGTGCTGGCCCTTGACCCGTTCCATGCGTTCGCCGAATTTGCGCAAAACGTCAGCGGTCAGATGCGAACCGGCAAGCGGCTGCCCGTCCCCGCCCTGAATATCGTAGGCCCGGACGGTCGGGCGATGCTTTAAGTAAGCGGCGAGATCGTCGGCGTTGCGGGCAAGGTTTCGGGCGAACCGCAGTTTTTCCTCCGCGTAGTCCTCGACAAATACCACGACGCGGACTTTCTCCGCGCTGACCGCCACGCGCAAATGGACATACTGCTTGTACGCCCGCTTCTCTTTCGCGAACGCCGCCCACGTTTCCACAGGAGGATTGACCGTGCGCCGCAAATGCTGCGCGACATGGACATACAGCGGCTCGCCTAAAGCGTCCGACAGCGTTTCGGTCAGCGCCTCGCCAATCGCCATCAATTTCGGCTTGATGCGTTCCCGCACCAGCGGCATCCGCGCCGCAAAGTCAGGCACCTCAAACACCGCAAAATCTTCCTCTGCAAACCCCTCGAAAACGGACATGGAAAACTCCTTGAAAGAAAACAGAAAACAGAAGCAAATGCCCGGTCTGCAAGCGTTTCCATCAAAGCGCAAGTCTTGCAAACTCTAATCTCCCCCTACTGTTTTCTGTTTTCTGTTTTCTGTTTTCTACCGTAGCGTAAGATGCGGGACGATTCCGGCGGAACCGTAATAAGTCTCCCACGCCTGCTGGACGCCGCCCGATTCTGCGTCGCCGGAATGGGTGAAAATGCGGTAGCGCAGGCGCAGCGGTTTGCCCGGTTCAATTTCGATGGGGTCTTCCTCAAAAAAGGCGTAGTTGGGCGAGAAGGTTCCGTAGTCGCGGGTGAACCAGCGGGTCGGGTAGTCCGGGTTTTCCGGGTGGTCGAACAGAGCGATCCCGCAGGTCTGGCGACCGAGTTTGCCGGAGGCGTCCATCCACGCCGCTTTTTGCCGGTAGGTCTCGCGTTCGTTGCGTTTGCCTTCGGAGTTGAGGAGCGTCCCGCCCGTCCGCGTGGTCAATCCCTCCGCGACGCGCAGGTGCGGGATTCCCGCCTCATTGGTCGGGTGCAGGGAGACGGTCTGGTCGGCGGGGGCATGGAGGCTAATCTCAAAATCGAAGACGCGGCCTTCGGACGGCATATCGTAAAAAGTGAAGGTGCGGACATCGCGCAGCACAACGGCCCCGCTGACATCTTCCCAGTTGCAGCGTTCGATGAACGATCCCATCTCGTCGCCGCCGGTCAATCGCTCAAACGCTTCGTGGACGATCTTGCCGCTGTTGTGGCGCTCCAGCCAGCAATCGGTGTCGCCCACGCGCCCATGCCCCACCCAGAATCCGTGATGGTTGCGGTGGTCGGTCGGCGCGTTTGCCAGCAGGGAGAGGCCGTTTGCGGCGCGAAGCGGGTAAAGGTAGGGCTTCCAGCGGGGCAGTCCGAATTGATACCGGGCGTACTCCTGCCCGCCGATGCGAATCACAAGTTCGCCTGCTTCTTCCAGAATTTCCACCATGACGTGACTGCCCTCCTTGTGTTCCTATTGTACCTCAAAGAAAACAGAAAACAGAACACAGAAGAAAATACCTGCTCTGCGAACTTTGCAGCGCTGCGCTGAAGTTTGCAAACTCTGAAAGCCTCCTTCTGTTTTCTGTTTTCTGTCTGCTTTGAGGTACAATAAAACCAATAGAATGGAAAGAGAACAGGAACGAAAACAGAAAGGAGAAACATCTTATGACCCACGCTGCAAAAGGCCGCCTCGCTGCGGAGCAGGCCGCCGCTTACGAACGCGACGGGTATATTCTCTATCGGGAGCAGGTATTCGCGCCGGAGGACTTTGCGCGTTTGGGGGGTCTTTTTGAGGAGAATCTGGCCCGCTATGGCGACGCCGATCTGGACACGATTCATTTCCGCGACGCCCGCCTGCTGGAATTTCTCCTTAGCGATGCGGTCTTAGACCTGGTGGAATCGGTGGTTGGCCCCAACATCGGTCTGTGGAGCAGCCACTTCATCTCGAAGGCCCCGCGCACTGGCAAAGCGACCCCCTGGCACGAGGACTCGTCCTACTGGAACGGGCGCGTCTCGACGATGGAGGGCATCTGCACCGTCTGGCTGGCGATTGACGAGGCCACGCCGGAGAACGGGTGTATGCGCGTCATTCCCGGCTCGCAGACCAATGGCTTCTCCGAGTACGAGGACGTTGCGGACGCGGCGGGGAATATCTTCTCCACCCAGATCAGGCCGGAGCAGATTGACGAGGCGAAAGCGGTCTATTTCGCGTTGCAACCCGGACAATGCAGTCTTCACGAGGCGCGGCTGATTCACGGAGCGCAGGCCAACACTTCCGACAAGCGCCGCGCCGGTTACACCATGCGCTATTTCCCGACCACGAGCAAGGTCTACCCGGAAAAGAATCCCGGTCACAAAATCTGGCTGGCGCGTGGGCAAGACCGGGCGGGAAACCACTACGAAAACGTGTGAGGAGAGCCGCTTGCCCGAAAAGGACGGACAATCGGTATGTAGCAACGATTGTCCGGCCTTTTTTAGCCTGAAACGACGCTGGGACGACAAGGCGAACTCGCGGCGGCGATGCGCCCGGTCAGTTGGGACGATGCGTTTGGGACGATAAAAAGCCAGCCGGAAAGCGATCCGGTTCAGGAGGACAGCAGGCCATGCGCTTCCTGCACGGTGATGTCCGTGTTATCAAACGGCGTTTCTGGCTGCTGTCCGCCCATACCGACGGTCTCAGGCAGGAAAACCGACTATCCTGCTGAGGCGTCTGCACGAATTTTCGTCGGGCGATTGCAACATTTTTTGTTTACTCTGCGCTTCGGCAGCGCAAAACAACAGGCCGCAGAACCTGATAGTTCTGCGGCCTGTTGTTTCTACATGGGAGCGGAAAACATAATAAGTTACACATTCCCGGCCTATCTCAGTCGTCCTATTGAGTTTCCAAGGCGGGCGACCTATACCTGATATTTGCGACTCAAAGGCTACTTTTAAAGCATTTTTCGTGCTGGACAGTCGGTGCATAATTTTCTGTGCGAAAAGAAGCCACTGCGCGTAGGGGAATCGCTACGATACAGCGAATAGTTCCATAGTCTGTCATCTGCCATTAGTTCAAAAGTCTTGCATCTTCCATATTGAAACCGAGTGCTACTATGCCCGATGGCGAAGAAGCTTTGCCCGAACAACCCAATACCTATCCTGGCCCCCTGGCAATCTGGAAGAACCCGGATCTTACCCTCGCAGAACAACGCATCGAACAACGGTTCGCCGAACGATTGCAACGTGACCTTCCTGCAACCTTATACGAATACCGTTTCCGCAATGGTCGCATTCTGGATACTGATCTGGCGCGGGCGTTGTCCGAGGATTGGAATCAGAACAGCGAAAGCCGGGCGCGGTATACCAGCGCTGTCCATAATCCATCAAGCGCACTGATTCACAGGAGTGCCTAGTTTATTGCGGGTAGAAATTCGATCAGGTGCTTTTTGTGTTTGGGAAACTTTCGGTTGTGCAACTGACGCGCATTCCACGTCAAAGCAAACAGCCACACCGCTTGCTCTAACGCTTCCATCTTGCGCGAAAAACAACGGTTGCGCCGCGAAAGACGCGCCAAATAATGCCGCAGTTCCGCATTGAGCGCTTCCACGCTGTAAGTCTGCGTCTTCCCCGGAGCCACCTCATGCGCGTTCGGACACGGATACATCAGACTGGCATACCCTCCGTAACCGTCGCTGTAATGCTTCAATGCTTTGGGGCCGCCGTCTAAGACCGCCTGCAAAGCGTCCCAATCAGCGGCCTGACTAACCCGAAAGGCCAGCAGGCAGCGCGTGGCCCGATCTACTTTGGTGATGAGATAGAAACGTTTTTTTTTGCGCCCGCGAACGTGTAGAGTTCATCAAGTTCTACAATTTCCACCGTCTTTGGCTGCGGCGGGGTTTGTCCCTGGGCCTGCAAAGTCTGCACGTACTGCGCCACCCACGTCGCCACGCTTTGCGGCGCGACTCCCAGCAGACGGGCGATCCGTCGGAAGTTGCCGTCTTCGAGATACATCCTGATCGCCTGCATCCGGGTTTCGGCGGGATGCCCCCAGACTTTGGGCTGGGGGGTGTAGTGGGCCTTACAGTTTTGGCATTGGTAGCGTTGACTGCCGCAGGAGGTTTTGCCGTCTTTGGTTTGGCGGTGAACGCTGCCGCAGTCGGGGCAGGTCAGCGGTGGGATTGTTTCTTTTTCCATACGCTAAGTATACCCGCAATAAACTAAACACTCCCGATTCACTTCCTGTTTACACAGCTACTTGCCGAACCGAAAGAGGGCGCGCGCGATATTGTCCTCTTTATGGCGGGCGGTGGCGGTTCCGGGAAGACAACGGCGGTCAGCACCGTGGCGGCAAGCCTGCTGGATCGCGCTCATCTGGTGTATGATACGACTCTCTCGCACTATGAGCCAGCCCACGAAAAAGTACAGGCTGCGCTATCATCTGGCTGGATTGTGGTCATTGTCTACGTATATCGTCCTTTTGATGCGGCAGTCCGAGGCGTAATTAGCCGTGCCGTTGAAAGCGGGCGCACAGTGCCGCTCAACGTGCTGGCTGCCGATCATGTTGGCGCGCCCCAGACAGTACATCAATTGGCAGAAGAATATACCGGAAACGAGTATGTTCAGATTTACGTCATAGATAACAGCAGCTCGGACGTGCAGCAAGCGCGTGTTCTGGTGGAAAAAGATGCGCTGGATTTTTTGGAGGAAATCCGGCATAATGAAATGAAAGCATTGCATCAACGGGCCGAGGAGGTACTGAGAGATGAAGTCAAAAAACGGCGCGGAACCTTCCGAACCATCCCCAACTATATCGTCACCGCCCTCCGACAGCGCTACCGTCGCAGAACGCGGTCGTGAGATTGCTGATCTCCTCTTGCGTGGTTTGCAAGAAGGAGTACTTACCGAGCAAGAGCAGGAACGTCGCCAAAATAGAGCAATGCGAACTGTTCAGTCAGAAGAAGCGAACACCTCTCGAAAAGAATCGCCCCATACAGTGGAGGTCTGATCCTCATTTTCTATGGCCCTATCACAGAGTGATTAGGGCCACTTATATTTGCAAAACTTGCCAGCAAAAAAAAGGTCTCACATTCTAGGCCTCTCTAGGCCGCCCAATTGCTTTTCTGAGGCGAGCGACCTCTGCGAGATCAGCGCATGAAAACAGGAAAAATGTCTTGTGTTTGCCGGACTCTATTCAGAGCGTATAGAAAAACTCTTTCGTTTGTTTAAGTCTGCTTGAGGTAAACTCTTGCTATGATGACAAAAGCCTACTCAACTGATTTGACCGATGCCGAATGGGCGCTCCTCGAACCCTTCTTCCCGCCCACAAACCGCGCCGACGGACGCAACGGACGCCAGCGGGTGTATTCCTACCGCGCTATTCTCAACGGCATTTTCTATATCACGCGCGCGGGATGCGCCTGGGAGATGATGCCCCATGACCTGCCGCCCCATGCCACGTGCTATCATTACTTTCGTAAATGGAGCGAAAACGGCCTACTCATCAAAATTCACACCGCGTTGCGCGAACAAGTGCGCACCCAAGAGCAACGCGACCCCACCCCTTCCGCCGCCATCGTGGACAGCCAGTCCGTGAAGACGACGGAAAAAGGGGGCAGTCCGGTCAGGACGACATCGGTTTCGACAGTCACAAGCATATCAAAGGACGCAAACGCCATCTGCTGGTAGACGCCAGCGGATTAGTTTTGTCCGTTTTTGTTTCTGCCGCCGACCTGGGCGAACGCGCTGGGGCCAAGGCCCTCTTTGAGCAAGTGAAGGGGCAGTTTCCGCGCCTGACCAAAATTTGGGCCGACAGCGGATACACCGGGCCGTTTGCGGAGTGGGTTGCAGAGCATCTGGGCGCAGAGTTAGAGGTCGTAAAGCGCACCGATGACCTCAAAGGGTTTAAGATTGTTCCACGTCGCTGGGTAGTAGAACGCACGTTCGGTTGGTTCGGGCGTTATCGCCGCCTCGCCAAAGATTACGAACTCAGACCGGAGCGCAGCGAAAGCATGATCTATCTTGCTATGATGCGCTTGATGCTCAGGCGTTTGGCAACTTAAAACTTTTTCGCAACTCAAGACTTTTTCTATACGCTCTCAAGCGGTTGATTGGCAATAAGGGCTGATAAACAACGTAGCGCGTGACGTTTCGTTTTGTCCTCTATGTCAATGTGTCAAACCGATACTCCAGGTATTAGTACGGATAAACCGGCCTATCATTGCTCTTTGCCAATGTCTACTTCAAGGGCAATTCGCGACGAATATTGCCCAAAGCGGACAAACATTGCTGTCGCACGAGGATTATTTAAGCGTCCTATGCGCTTCAAGCCATAACTTATGCGCTTTTCGCTAGGTACAATTTTGCCCTTGAAAGCATTTCGGCTGGACGCAGTGGGTATAGCAACACTCTCAATATCGACCGTCTGTCGCTTAGATGGATTTTTAGGTAATAGGGCAATCACTCTCTCGTAGCGCTCAATGACCTTCGTGAAATCCTTAGCGAGACTCACATAATATTTTTCCCAAATTGGGATAAGGCCAGTTGGTGCTTCCAAATTGACCTGCATGGTAGAAACACCATCCGGTTGAAAAACGCATAGGTCTATAACGCATAATTTAACTGTTTCCGTTCGCCGGAAATCTACATACGTTTTGATATCAGGGTTGGCATTATAATGAGGCAGTTCTTCATACCCATCAGCATCCTCAGTAGACTTTCCCTGAACGATTTCAGCAAGAACTACATCGGTAACGCTTTTTCGACGACCGACCGGCTTGTTTTCCCGAACCATAAGGTCGCATGATTGGGCGAGGAGGATATAAGACTTAGCCGTGATCTTATAATGGACTCAAGAATTTAGACACGAAAACAGAGCAAAATAAGTTAGACTCAAAGAGCCATGAGAAAACAACACACCTCTGCTTTTAAAGCCAAAATCGTACAACAGGCCATCCAGGAAGAAAAGACGATCACGCAAATCGCTTCCGACAATGGCATCCATCCCAATCAGATCAGCCAGTGGAAAGCGCTGGCGCTGGCGGGACTTCCCTCGCTCTTTGATCGGCAGAACAAAGCCCAAAACGAGCAGGCCGAGCGCGACGCGCAAACCGAAGAACTTTACGCGCAAATCGGACGGCTCACCACGCAAGTCGCGTGGCTCAAAAAAAAATCTGGCCTCAGCCCACAGTAGAGGCGAGCGGCTGGCGATGATCGAGCGGGGCGAGACTGAACTTTCCCTCAAGGAACAAGCCGCTCTGCTCACGCTTAGTCGGGCCAGTCTGTATTATACGCCGCGTCCGCCTTCGTCGCAGGAAGTTACGGCCGGGGCATCGGATTGATGCGATCTACACGCAGTCCCCGTTTTACGGGTCGCGTCGGATTGCCGTAACGCTGCGGGGCGAAGGCGTGATCATCGGACGCAACACGGTAGCGGCGTATATGCGCCAGATGGGGATAGAAGCGGTCTACCCGAAGCCGAATTTGTCGGCTCCCAATCTCGAAAACCGGATTTATCCGTATTTGTTGCGCGGGTTAAAGGCCGCTCGTCCCAATCACATCTGGGGCATAGACATTACGTATATTCGCTTGCAGGGCAGTTGGATGTATCTGGTCGCTATCCTGGACTGGCACTCCCGATACGTGGTGAGTTGGGAATTAGACCAGACTTTAGAGATGCCTTTTGTGCTGGCCTGCGTGGACAGCGCGTTGGCAGGGGCGGCGCCTGCGATTTTCAATAGCGATCAGGGCAGCCACTTCACCAGCCCCCAATATATCGAGCGACTGCTGGCAAAACAAGTGTCCGTCAGCATGGACGGACGGGGGCGAGCGTTGGACGACATCTTTACCGAACGCCTTTGGCGAACGGTCAAATATGAGGAAGTTTACCTCCATGAATACCAGACGCCCAAAGAGACCCGCCAACATCTGAGCCGGTATCTGCGGTTCTATAATGAGACGCGACCGCATCAATCGCTGGGCTACCAAACGCCCGCGTCGGTCTACTTCGCGGAAAGTCAAACCAACCCAAAAGAAGGAGAAGAACCTAACTTAAAAAATAGTTCTTCCTTGTCTTGACAAATGGGGCCATTATACCATTTGCTTCAAGCAGTTGGCGTTGCAACCCCATATTGGTTATATTATGCTTAAGAATTTCTTTGAAGTGCCCTATCGGATTGAGTTCGCGGGCTATAATGTTTTCAGACGTTCTAGTATGAAGTTTGTAAGTGGAAGTGCGTGAGTTACTTGAAAGCCGCACAGTCTCAGCAAGGGCTACCCAAAGGAACCGCCGAAACCAGAGGTCGCATTCAGCAATAATAGCGCGTCGTATTTTCGACAATGCGATAGAAACGTCTGAACGAAACCATTTATCTCTACCAGGAAATTCAACTGAAATTTTTTCATTCGAGTCACCAGAAATTCTATGGTTTAGCTCTTCTGCTTTACTCAATGCTTCTTCTACTCGAAAAGGACCCGTTTTTGCGCGAGATAATAGTACGGCAAACGGGTTGATATCACATCCTCCAAACCCTAGTCCCTGTGTCATCGCCTCCCCTAAAACGGTTCCCGACCCCATAAAGGGATCATAAACATTTTTTGTCGAAGGATTCACTTGTGCGACAGCACGGATAAGTTCAGCCTGCATCTGAGGAACCATCATAGCAGGATATTGAAAATAGGCGTGTGCATGCTCACGGACAGCCTTATTGCGAAACGCCCAATATTCCCCATCACTTTCTGATAGAGTGTCTAGAATTTTCCGTAACCGATTGTCACTATCTGTGTGGTGCGTTGAATCGTGATCACCCAAATAAAGCGGGAAAAATTCTTTGGAGGAAAGGATTAAAGCAGATGGAACTTTGGGAAGACTGCAATAGTCAGAGGTGGCCAAGGAGGTGTCACTAATAACCGATGCATAGATATGATCTTGAATATGCTCTTCCACGGCACCATTTCTTCCTGCATCCAAAAAAACTTTTTACTCGATTGCTACGACTAGCCGATGAACTTTATTGCCAGTAGGCCATGTCAGTTCTTAGTCCCAACATTATACCCCGACTAGACCTCATTCCTTCCTGTTGTTTTCAATGTTTCGAAAGTAATGTGACGAATTTTTTTGCATCGTTTTTTTCGAGAATGCCCCGATTAGCACCTCACCGTAGTTATGACATTAGGAAGTGTAAAAGTACTATTGCCCTATACATGAGAGGCAACTTCATCAAGAACCAGGGGGTTATAATTTTACAGTCCCTTAGCAACTTGCTTGAACATGGCGGCGCGGAATAGATCGGCAAATGTATCATCATCTTTGAGTTTCTTGTAGATGTCGAAGTTGGCGTCAATCATGTCTTCCAGAATATCCGAGAAAAAGCCGTCAAAGGCGAGTTTCCGGGTAGCATCAGAAGGATTGATCGTCGGATCGAGGGCGCGTTTCAGGGCCTCGGTATCGCTTAAACGACGCTGCATATCATTGGCGAAGTAACCTACTTTATCGCCGTCTGTGAAGTCAGCGCCGAAATTGTCATTGATGTACTGAATGATCTGTGAAAGCGGCGCAAGTTCCGGTTCTTTCTGACCGCCAGTTCCCAACCCTGAGATTGGCTCCAGCGTTCCATCCTCTTTCGCCAGTTTGATCTCGCCGCTGCTGGTCTGCTGAATGCGATACGAATCCATATTGATCGCGTCAGTAATGCCAGTCGGACGCTCTTCGCGACTGAGCGGCAGTTTCCGCAGCAGGTTCCGGGCGAATTGGTAGAGTTTTTCCAAGTCTGCATCGGTGAACGTGAGAATCTGCGAGAGGAACGCATACAGGCGGACATAGTTGCCGACCTGTTTGCGGAAGGCTGTTTGCTCCTCACCGCCGCGCTCCTGATAGGCTCCTACAATGGGATTCAAGATCGGCTGAAGTTGTTCCTGCTTGCCTTTGGGCGAGAAGTAAATCTGCGCGAATGCCTCGACCTCGGACTTTGTGAACAGGTGGTATTCTTCGAGGGCGAGTTTCAGGTCATAAAGTTTGTTCGGATCGGTGCCTTCGGTCAGCGCTGTTGCCTGATAGTACGGCTGGAAGGACTCCAAAATCTCCTCTGCGTCGTTTGCGAAGTCCAGGACGAAGGTTTCTTCTTTGTCCGGGTGGGTGCGGTTCAGGCGCGAGAGGGTCTGCACGGCGCTGACGTTCATCAGTTTTTTGTCTACGTACATGGTATGCAACAGCGGCTGATCGAACCCGGTCTGGAACTTCTCCGCCACAATCAGAAACTTATAATCGGGCTGCTTGAACGTGGCGGCGGTCTGCGTGTCCGCGACGCCGTTCATCTTCGCTTCGGTGAAGGTCTCGCCGGTATCGGGGTCGGTGACTTCGCCGGAAAACGCGACGAGGGCTTTGTGCGGATAGCCCTGCTCTTTTAGGTATTTGTCGAACGCCTGCTTGTAGCGGACGGCGTGAAGGCGGGAGCGGGTGACAACCATCGCCTTCGCCTGTCCGTCAATGCGGCTGCGTACCTGGCTGTGGAAATGCTCGACCATGATTTCGGTCTTCGTCCGTATCGCGTGTTCGTGCAGATCGGCGTAGGCGCGAAGCAGGGAAGTCGCCTTTTTGCGCTCATAAGCGGGATCGTCCTCCACGCGCTTGAGGAGGGAGAAATAGGCTTTGGACGTGGTGTAGTTTTTCAGCACATCGAGAATGAACTTCTCTTCGATGGCCTGCCGCATCGAATACAGGCTGAATTCCCGGTAACTGCCGTCCGGCTGTTTTTGCCCGAACAGTTCCAGCGTCTTTGGCTTTGGCGTGGCGGTGAAGCCAAAGAAGGAGACGTTCTCCAGTCGGCCCCGTTTTCGCATGGCCCGCTCGATGCTTTCGTTGATCGCATCTTCTTCGTCCACCCCTTCCGTATCGTCCTGCTTCTCCGCCTCTTCCAGACTATTTGCCGACAGCGTTTCCTTCAGGCTGCGGTTGGTCTCGCCGCTCTGGGAGGAGTGCGCTTCGTCAATCACGACAGCGAACGTCTTACCGGGCAGCGTACCGATTTTGTCGGTAATGAACGGAAAGGTCTGCAAGGTCGTGACGATAATGTCTTTGCCGTCGCCCAACGCCTTCGCCAGTTCCTGCGACTTGTTGTTTTCAATGGATTTCACTACGCCGCGCACCTGAGCGAAAGAGTGAATCGTCTGCCGCAGCTGCGCGTCCAGAACGCGCCGGTCGGTAATCACGATGATGGTATCGAAAACGCGCTTATCTTCGGCGTTGTGCAGTCCGGCGAGGCGATGGGCCAGCCACGCAATCGAGTTGCTTTTGCCGCTTCCTGCGCTGTGCTGAATCAGATAGTTTTGCCCCGCGCCATTGGAACGGGCGTGACCGACCATGCGGCGCACAGCGTCGAGCTGATGATAGCGCGGGAAGATCAGTTCCCATTCTGCCGTTTCTTTGCCGTTCTCGTCGAGTTTCTTGCGGCGCACCAGAAAATGATTCAGGATTTCAAGCAGGCTGTCCCGCTGCCAGACCTGTTCCCACAAATACGCGGTAGAGAAGCCGTGCGGGTTGGGCGGATTGCCTGCGCCCTCGTTGTGGCCTTTGTTGAAGGGAAGGAAGCGGGTCTTGACGCCGCGCAGATGCGTTGTCATATAAACGAGGTCGGTGTCTACGGCGAAATGCGCGAGGCAGCGTCCGAAGGCAAACAGCGGCTCTTTGGGATCGCGGTCATGGCGATACTGCGCGACGGCGTTTTCCACCGTCTGCCCTTTGAGCGGGTTCTTGAGTTCGGCGGTCAGAACGGGCAGGCCGTTGACGAACAGGGCCATATCGAGGCTGTTTTCATTTTTCAGGCTGTATTTGCACTGCCGGACAATGCTGAGGAGGTTGGCGTCGTAGAGGCGGCGGTGTTCTTCGTTGAGGCCGGTTTCCGGGCGGAAGTACGCGAGATCGAACTTGCAGCCCAAATCTATGACGCCTTTTCGCAGCACGTCCAGCGTTCCCCGCGCCTCAATCTCTTTGACGAGGCGGGCCAGAAACCGCTCTTTGACCTGATCGCCGTGCTGCTGTTTGAGTTTCTCCCACGTTTTGGCCTGCGTCGCAAGAATAAAGCCCACGACATCATCGGGAATCAGGCAGCGCGTCCGGTCATATTGATCGGGACGGCGGCGAAGGTAGTCCTGCTTCGCGCCCCCAACGCTGTAGGCCGCGCCATCTTCGCCAACACGGTCGAGCGGGCCGGCAAGGGCGGTTTCAATCGTGGCCTCAAAATCTTTTTCGGATGTGTCTACGGTCATAGCGTTTGGTTATCCAATGCTGTATTGTCTGGAACGGGGCCGCGTCAGCGGGAAAGCCATTCCTGCGCATTTGGCGCGGCGCGAGAAGTCGGCAAGAAAGGGCGCATTTCGCCGCAGAACTTGTCCATTATTTGAAATAATAGAACCTTTCTTCCAACGTTTTTCCCCTTTCTTCAAACAAATGGTGAATTTTCTTCGAAGAAAGGTTCTATTTGTTTGAAGAAAGGGGAAAAACTTTTCTTTCACGATGCCTTTTGTTCAAAGAAAGGTGTATTTTGTTCGAAGAATGACGCAATCATTTCCTTCCACGAGGCAATTACTCCGAAGAACGAACGTCTATTTTGCCCGTTACAGCGGCGGAAATAAGAGCGCTGCGCCGTTCCTGCAATCGCGCAATGTGCTGGCGCGTCTTTTCGGTCAGTCTGTCTATCTTACTCGTTTCCATATCCAGAAAAGCGGAAATTCTTTTTTGTTCTTCGAGTGGCGGAATGACTACGGGTAAACACGCCAGTCTTGTCGGCGTTATAGCCGGGTATCCTACGCCATCAGACTGCGCTACTATTTCGCCAATGAACCCATCAGAACGTATGAAATAATATACGTAGCGTTTGTGAAGCCCTTTCGATGGCGTTATAACCGCAAAACCAGTTGAAACAATCAAATGAGATTTTGCATCATCTACAAATGCAATGGCTTTCAGATAAGTTCTTACCGTCGAAAGGATTGTATCGCCTGATTGAACTATTCTTCTCGCTCTTGATGGCGCATCTTTGAACAGAAATTCTTGCGCTTCAGAAATGTTGCCCTCCGCGTCTACCCCACTTATATCAATGTACAGAATTTCGTTATTAGGGTCAGTGTCTTCAGGGAGCGTTTTAGCATTTAGTAATGAAACATCTTTGAGGCGTTTCAGTTCCCAATGCGCGGGAATCTTGCCAAGCCATTCTACGCCGCTTTCTTTTGTCGGCGTGTCCGGGTTCAGGCCGCGTGTCACGGCATGGCTGATGAGCGCGGAACGCTTTTCCGCCAGCAAGGTAAGGAAGCGTTCTTTGCGGAAAATCAGTTCATCTATTTTGCGGGTTTCGCGGTCAAGGTAGGCGGCGATTTCCTGCTGTTCTTCGATTGGTGGAACATAGATAGGCGTACCGCGTATGTCGCCCTGTGAAAGCCCGTACCGCGTAACACCATTCGCGGCAACATGAAGTTGACAGACAACTTCCGAAGTCTGGAAAGCGCGAAACAGATATTTGCCCGTCAATTCCCTACGCGGCCTAATTTGCGCCAGATGATAACCGCATATTACGCCGTCCAAATCCTGCGTCACATACGCAGGCACGGCAATATCGTCCCACGTCTCCGAATCTTTCGTCAACAAAACATCACCCTGCTTCAAATCGAATTTTGCGATTTCCGAAGGAGTTGCCGTTGCCTGCATGAAGTCCATGTTCGCCGTTATATAATCGTTTTTGTAAACATCAACATAGTTGCACAGTTTTACCGGCGTCTCTTCATCGAACGAGAGTTTGTCCACATTGCTGAATTGAACGTTGCTGACCGTTTTTAGGGGCTTGATTTCCCAATGCGCCGGAATATCACCGAGCCACGAGATGCCAGAGGGACGGTATTGCGGATAGGGACGAAGGGCTTGTGTCATACCGTCACCTCCTCCAGCAAATCTTGTATTTCCCGCTCCAGCGCCTTTAAGTCCGCGTCAATGGTTTCCAGTTGGCGCGGCGCCTCGTATTCATAGAAATAGCGGTTGAAGTTAATCTCGTACCCGATCTTGCCGATCTGCCCGTCTTTCTCGTCGCGGACTTCCTCATTGATCCAGGCGTCTGGGACGTGCGGCGTCACCTCGCGCTCAAAATACGCGAACACGCTTTCTTTCAGCGGCACATTCTCAAAGTCGCGCAGTTCCGGGTCAGGCTCCGGGCGGCCCTTGCTGTCCGCGCAGATGTCCGCCGTCTCGTCCCGCTCGCCCAGCGCCGCAAGAACGGCCTTGCGAACCGGAGCGCCAAAGGCCACCTTTGCAGATTTGCAGGCCGCGTCAAGCGCCTTCTCGAACTGCCCCCGATTTTTGTAGAGAACCGCCGCGTCCATTCCCGCAAGCACGGCGCGAATCATCTCCTGAATGTCGCGGCCCTGTTCGCGCTCCGTGTCGCCCGCCGCGCCCGCCTTCTTGCTGACCGCCAGATTCATAAACCCGCTCTGCGCGTCCAATCGGGTGATACGCTCCGCCGAAGTCTGGAAGTTCAGGCGCAAAGGCCGCTCGACCTGAATCCGCCGATAGCCAAAGTCCGTGTTCTCGAAGATTTTAGAATACGCGCTTTCCTCGAATGCCCGCGACAAACAGACCAGTTCCGTAATGTGCGCCTCGGTCAATTCGTTGCGCTTGTCGCCCAGACTTTTCCGCATCTTCTGCGCGAAAATATCCATCTTTTTCTCGTTCTCTTTGCGCGTTGCCGCGCCGTTCACGAGCAGGGCCTTGCCGCGTCGTTCCGGCGTTTTGCGGTTCGTCAGTATCCAAACGTAAGTGGTAATCCCCGTGTTATAAAACAACTCGCCGGGAAGCGCGACCAGCGTTTCCAGCCAGTCGTTTTCCAGTATCCAGCGGCGGATTTCGCTTTCGCCACTGCCTGCGTCTCCCGTGAACAGGGGGGAACCATTCATAACAATCGCGATCCGGCTGCCACCTTCGTCAGTCGGCTTTATTTTGGAAAGTAGGTGCTGAAGGAAAAGCATCTGCCCATCGGAGATGCGCGGCGTTCCCGCGCTGAAACGGCCTGCCGTACCTCGCGCCGCTTCCTCATCAATAGCAGTCTTGTCTTTCTTCCAGTCCTTGCCATACGGCGGATTGACGATCATGTAATCGAACGTCGCGCCGGGATGCCCGTCCTGCGACAGACACGAGCCGGACTTGATATTCTCCGCGTCCCGGTCGTCGCCTTTGATCAGCATATCGGACTTGCAGACGGCATACGTCTCATCGTTCACTTCCTGCCCGAACAGCCGAATATCCGCTTTCGTATTCACGCTGGCAAGCACATACTCTTTGGCAATGGATAACATTCCGCCGCTGCCGCAGGCCGGATCAAATACCGTCCGAATCACGCTTTGCTTTTTGAGAATCTCCGCGTCGCCTTCCAGCATCATACGCACCATCAGCCGGATCACTTCGCGGGGCGTAAAGTGTTCTCCCGGATTCTCGTTGGCCTGCTCATTGAAGCGGCGAATGAGTTCCTCAAATAGCGTTCCCATCGCGTGATTGTCCACCACGTCCGGGTGCAAATCCACTTCGCTGAATTTCTGCACCAGCAGAAAGAGCAGCCCTTTTTCGTCCAGCGTGTCAATCGTGGAGCGCAGCTTGAACTTGTCAATGATGTCGCGCATATTCTCCGAGAAGTCGTTGATATACGAGCGCAGGTTCTTGCCGATATTTTTGGGATCGTCCAGCAGCGAGGAGAAATCAAAGGGCGACGTATTGTAGAAAGCAAACCCGGACGCTTTTCGCAGCTGACCGTCCATATTGGTCAGCCCCCGCGCTGTCAAATCTTCATAGCGCGTCCGAACCGCGTCTTTCGTCGTTGCCAGCACACAGTCGAGGCGGCGCAAAATCGTAAAGGGAAGGATGACATCGGGGTACTTGCCCCGTTTGAAATCATCGCGCAAGACTTCATCGGCAACCGACCACAAAAAACCCGCATTATCCTGAAAATTGTTCATCCATGTATCCTGAGTGGGAGCAGCGTTCATATTCTTTTAAGCGGGACTATAATACCGCCATAATAGGCTTTATATTGGCTTGCAGCAAGCCGAATTCCTGCTTTGCGGCGTTATTTCCAGGCTTATTGGCGGGCCGTTTCGTTTTCGCCCAGCCTTTCGCACGTTATCTGCCGAAGATTCCAGTTAATGTCTGCCAATCACGTTTCCGTTCAGAAACCCGCTTCCCGCCTCAAGGCGAACCGCCTGCTGACCGCTGAATGCTTCCCATCGATTAATGGCAATATCGCAGTAGAGGGGATCAATCTCCATGCCGAAGCATGACTTGCCAATCTGCTCCGCTGCTATCAAAGTTGTCCCTGTGCCAAGAAAAGGATCAAATACGCTTCCGCCTGTCGCATCAAATGTCGTCATTAACCAGAGCGGCAAATGCTGCGGAAAGGTTGCGGCGTGAAGTGCAAAATAGCGGTTGTTGGATTGTGGCGACGCGGTATAGACATTGCTAACCGTGCCGTGAAAGTCCGCCGTATGAATGGTGCGCGGTGTTATTCCTTTGCTCCGCTTGGCAGTGAAGAACAGCAAAAACTCGAAACGGGAGTTCAGCACATTTTTCGTCATCGCTGGCTGCGCCCTTCCCTTGTCCCAAATAATGAGGTCAATGAAGTCGTGGCGAAAGCGATGCAAATACTCGATCAGGGCGATTTTATTGCGGGCCAGCATCTGAACGTTAACAATGACAACGCTGGAAACCGAAAGGGCTATAATGACCCCAGGAACTCGGACAGCGGTTTAAGGTGGTTGGCTGTGTCATAATCTATCGAAAAAAGGAACCTATTATGAAAGCGCAGCGCAACCGGTACTCCGCCGACTTCAAGGCCAAACTTGCCCTCGAAGTCATTCAGGGGAACCGCACCCTGACGGAAATCGCAAGCGAGGCGAAAGTGCATCCTAATCTGCTCACGCAGTGGAAACGCCAACTCCTCGAAAGTCTGCCCACCGTTTTCTCGGACAAGCGCGTCAAAGAAAACAAAGAGCAGGAAGAACTTACCGGACAACTCTACCAACAGATCGGGCAACTCAAGGTCGAGTTGGACTGGCTCAAAAAAAAATCAGGACGGCTCGCTTGATCTGCGGCGGCAGCGGGTGGAACCGGAACATCCTACGCTTTCGATTGCGCGGCAGTGTGAATTGCTGGGCCTCTGCCGTTCCAGTTTCTATTACACGCCCAAAGGCGAGAGCGAATTCAATCTTTTGCTGATGCGGCTGATTGATCTGGAATACACCGCCCATCCGTTCTTCGGCTACCGCAAGATGGCGCGAACGCTATGCGAAGCGGGCCATGCGGTCAACAAAAAGCGGGTGCAGCGGCTCATGCAACGGATGGGCCTTGCGGCGATGGTTGCCGGCCCCGCCACAAGCCGCCCGGCCCCGCAGCACCCGATCTATCCGTACCTGCTGCGCGGCGTGAAAATCGAGCGGGTCAATCCGGTGTGGAGTTGTGACATCACCTATATCCCGATGCCGCGCGGTTTTGTCTACCTGTTCGCCGTCATTGACTGGCACAGCCGCTTCATTTTAGCGTGGGAACTCTCCAGCACCCTGGACACTGGCTTTTGCCTGAACGGACTGGAACGCGCGTTTGCTTACGGGCGGCCAGAGATATTCAACACCGATCAGGGCAGCCAGTTCACCAGCGCGGAATTCACCAGGCGGGTGCTGGCGTCGGGTGCGGCCCTTTCGATGGATGGGCGAGGCCGCGCCTTAGACAATATCTTCGTGGAGCGTTTCTGGCGCACAGTCAAATACGAAGATATTTACTTGAAGGGGTACGCCACCCCGCGAGAAGGGTGGTCGGGTTTGTCGGCCTACTTTCCTTTCTATAACAGCCAGCGGCCTCACCAGTCGCTGGATTACCAGACGCCCGCCGTGGTCTATCACGGCGGTTAGAAACAGGCGAAAAAGCAGCCGGCCTTTTGAGGCGACACGGGAACGGAGCCAGCCACAGGAAACAGAAAGCGAGCAAGGATCGGCGGTTCTCCTTTGGGAGAGCAGAAACAGACACGATCCCGCCGCACCCGAAACGGACACAGTGGAGCGACACAGCAACGGCCTCAAAGGGCTTGGTAGAAAATTTGCCCTCCTCTTGAAGCGTCACGTTACGCTTGGCGTCGGCTGAAAAGTCGGCAAAATCACGGGACAGGTCATCCACCTTAAACAAGGCAAAAAATTGTCTTGACAAAAGGGGTCACTATAATCCCGCGATGCTGCGCAAACACTGCTACATTCTAGGCGGGACGGGCAGCGGCAAAAGCACGCTGATCAAACGCATGGTTGACCTGCATCTTCAGACCCGCACCAGTTTTGTGGTTTTTGATTTGCGAGGCGACCTGGTGGAAGACATTTTGCGAATGGCGGCGGTGGCTATGACGCCGCAGGAGATTGCAGACGGCAGACTGCTGCTCTTGGACTGCAATGACGACGAGCATATCACCGGCCTTAATCCGTTGCGGGGCGAAGGCGACGCCCATAACCGGGCAGGCGCATTGCACAGCGTCCTCAAAGAAAACAGCGAATCATGGGGAATTCAGTTGGACGAAACGCTCAAATGCTCCCTCATTTGCCTTGCGGAACTTGCCGCCAGAGACCCGTCCTATTCGCTGTTTGATCTGGAACCGTTCCTGCTGAATGACCCGTTTCGCCGGGAAAGCTTGCGGCTTGTGACGGATGATTATGCGCTGGCCTTTTTTGAGCGGTATGAGAACCTGTCCCCGGAACAGCGGCAATCCTATGCGCTGGCGGTTTTGAATAAGGCGGCTCCCTTCCTCAGCCACCCTACCTTGCGGATGCTGCTCGGCTCATCGCCGACTTTCTCCCTGTCAGAACTGCTGAATGAACGGGACGGACAAATCATTCTTATCAATTTAGCGGTGCATCGGTTTCACGAGGCAGCTTTTGTGCTGGGAGCGTTTCTGGTGACGATGCTGCAAAACATCTTTGCCGCCCGCATTGCGCTGCCTGAGCAGGAGCGGCGTCCGGTGGGCGTGATCCTGGATGAATTTGAGAATTTTGGGGTGGGACGCTTTGGCGAGATGGTGGCGGAAAATCGCAAGCTGCGCGCCCATCTGGTGCTGGCCCATCAGAACCTGAGCCAACTCGATAATCGGCTTAGGCTGATCTTGCTGGAGAACTGCGGGGCGCAGTATTTCTTTCAATGCGGGGCGCATGACGCGGGCATTTTAAGTCAGGAAATCCATTCGGAGGATCCGCGGGAGATGGTGAAAACGGCCCTGATGCGGCAGCAGGTCGGCGAATGCCATTTCTCCCTCAAAGGCGAGCCCACGATTCGGATGCGGGTGCAGGCACAACCGACGCCGACGATTTCCGAAGCGACCCTTCAGGCCATTCGCGAGGCGTCCTGGCATCTGTACAGCCGTCCCCGCGAAGAAGCGGAACGTTCTCTTGCCGCGCGGCGCGCCCGGCAGCAGAGCGTGTCGGTTCCTTCCCAACCGCCGCAACAGACAGCGGCGCCGCGCCCAAGGCCGCGTTCGCGTCCCGCTTCAACCGCAGCGGGTACAGCGCGCCAACATCAACCAGCAGAAACAAACTCCGCATCCGGCCCTGATAGAGACAGCGAGGCTTCCTCGCCAGTGGAGGTAATTGACTATGACGACACGCCAGAAACGCCCAAACCTACCCGCAAACGCCGCGCGTCCCCGTGATCGGCCTGACGATTCGGCGCGCGTTCAACTGACGCCGCGCGACCGGCAAATTTTAACCGATCTATTTCTGTTTGGAGCAATGCGGCGTCAGCAAATCCAGCAGCGTTATTTCGGCAGCGTTCAGCGCTGCAATAAGCGGCTGCGGGCGCTCTTTGACGCAGGCCTTGCGCAGCGAACGTTCTTTGCGCTCTCGCCGCATGAAGCCCTCAGTTATGGCAGTCAGGCAATCTACACATTGGGAAAAGCGGGCGTTCCTCTCGTTGCCGCGCAGCTCGGATGGGACATCGCGCGGGTGCGGGAGCGGCAGCGGCATGGCACCCCGGCCTATCTCGCGCATACGCTGGAAATCGCGCAGTTTCATCTGGAACTGGAAGCCACTATTGCCAGACAAGCGAGTATGAAGATGGAACGGTTTGTGCCGGAACTTTTGGCGCGGCATGAGTACGGGCTGCGCGATTCGGATGGCGGCTTGAAACAGCAAGTCTTCAAGCCGGACGCCGTGTTCGTTCTCGCGGCGAAAGAGGGCCGCGCCGGATACGCGGTTGAGATTGATCTGGGGCATACCAGTCAGACCGAGTTCGGTATCAAGATGCAAATTCATGCTTCGTACCGGGCCGCGAACTTGTTCTCAAAACGCTATGAGGTGAACGACTTCATCACGCTCTGCCTGACCACGACTCCCGCCCGGCAGGAGAACTTGCTCGCCCTCCTGCGGCGGATTGAGTATCCGTCCTGCTGGATCAGCACCTTTGCCGAGCAGCGGGACAAAGGCGCTTTAGGCGCGATCTGGCGTGCGCCGTTCGGGGAGAAACCGTTGCGGCTGCAAGTGGAGACGGCGTGAACGAACAAGCGAATCGCGCCGATTTTTACGGGCGCAAGCGCAGAAAAGGAGACGATCATGATTTTGTGCCTGGGCTGCCGGGGGCTATGGCCTACAGGCAGCGTCTATTGCCCGCGCTGCCAGCGCAGTTTTGGCAAACGCTTTTGTCCGGGTGGTCACGCCAATCCCATGGGAACCACGCAGGCGGTCTGCCTGACCTGCAATCAGGGGCCCCTCAGCGACGGCGTGTACTACCTGCCGCTGGGGCTGATACCGCGCCTGCTGGCCTGGGTAGTGTTTCTCTGCGCGGCGCGTTTGTTATGGGCGCATTTGTGCTGCGCGGTTAGAATTGTCTGGCACACTACGCTTTTACCAATCGCGTTTGTGCTGGGGCAGGCGCCGCGTCAGGTCGAGACGGAAGTTTTCTCGCTCGTTACCTGGCTTGTGACGCTCTGGCTGTTGTCCTACGCGCTTCCGGTAAATACGGGACGCAGCCTGCGGCAAAACCTCTCCAGAGGCGTCCGAAGCGTAGGACGAGCGATAGCACAGGCAATCAAATGGCTGATGAAACGGCTGTGAACCGATTTTCCTGATATGCCAGATCAGAGCGTTTTCTGCGGGCTATCTTTGATATAGCGTTTCCGGTTCATCAGCAATTAGGCAATGAACCACTTTACCTAAGGAATGAACAACAATGCGAACCTATATGAGCGCCCACTGGGGTCAGGTTGAAATTCATGAGCATTACTACAGCAACGGCGCTACGGCAATTCAGTTGAGGAATGAGGCCGATGGCGACATTACGACGCTTTCGATCAATCTGCCGGATTATTCGAGCCAGTTGAAGTTTAACGAGTTCTTCGCGAAAACTTGGGATGAGAACGCAGAGATTGCGCGCGAGGCCTTGCAATCCGGTCAGTTCGTGGACACCAGGCGGCGCGTTACAACCCATATCGGCCCAGTGCCGGTCTGGCGCTGTCGCTAAGGAGGCAGATACGCTACGAGGAAGCGTGTCTGGGCCACAGATTGCGCTAAGTCGAACGCATTTGCTTTTGGCTTGGCGCAGGAGGATACGAAGGGAGAACGAATGACAAGGCCACTTTTTTCGCCGGGAAGGATTGTTGCTACGCCCAATGCTTTGGAGGCGCTGAAGCGCGCCGGACAATCGGCGTCCGAACTGCTGGATAGGCATCTTCAGGGAGACTGGGGCATCCTTTGCGAGGAAGACAAGCAGTCCAATGCGGAAGCCCTGAAGGAACAGGGCCGTCTTATGTCGGCCTACCTGCTTCGCACCGGAGAGAAAATCTGGGTGATTACGGAATGGGATCGTTCCATCACGACAGTTTTGCTTCCCGAAGATTATTGACGTTTGTGAGGTAAGGGCGAACCCTCCGCTCTTACTTTATCCTCTTTGGTAGGAGTACACAAGAAAGGAATTTATAATGCCACGCCAGAAGTATCCCTTGCAGATTGCTCAGCAGGAATCGTGCTGCGCGTTTGAAGAAGCGGTTACCGCCGTAGCCATTGTATCGAACCTATTAATTCGAGCAGAGCGGCGTCGCCAGAGAGAGCAGCGGCTGTCAGCAATGATTCAACGAGCGCTCAGTTTGGCTGCGGATCGCTCATTTTCAAGGCCTACTCGGTCGTGAAAACCGTCCTTTTTCGCCATTTTGCTTTCCTGAAAATACGTAGAAACATTTAGCCCTTTTTAAGCAGATATGAGGTATAACAATACCACTATTCAGGGAGAGAAATCGAGACCGATGATACCGGCAAAGGAGAGAGGACATGGCGCGCCGTCAGAACGGGCCGAAACGCCACGCGATTTACTTGCGCTGCAGCAGCGATGATCAGGCACAGGGCGATTTTACCACGATTGATGTTCAGCGCACCTATAATACAGAGCGCATCCTCCAGCAGGGCGGGGTGCTGCATCAGGAATATGTGGACGAAGGCAAGACGGGAACCAACATCAAGCGGCCTGGTTTCGAGGCGTTAATCCGGGATGCGCGGGCCGGTCTCTTTGATATGGTAATCGTTACCTATATGAGCCGTCTAGCGCGTGGCGAGGCTTATCACGTCGCGGAATTCCTGCTGAAACAAGAGGGTGTTGGCATTGAACTTGTCAGAGAGAAATTCTCCCCTGATCTGGCAGGCCATATCGGCAAGCAAATGACAATCCTCATGGACGGAATGTATCCGAAAATGGTGAGCCAATGGATTCGCGCCAAGCAGGAACAGATGGTCAAAGCAGGCTATTTCTGTGGCGGACGGGTTCCTTTCGGTTACACCAAAGTCCTTGTGGAAGACGCTGGGAGTCTTGCGCGTAAAGACAAAGAGCCGCCTAAACGGTTAGCGCCAGACGCGGTGACCGGGCCGCTTGTCGCTCGCGCTTTTGCCATCTATGCGGAGACCCATCAGTATAACCGGTCACTAGATTATCTGCGCTCGGTCACCGACCGCAACTGGGACTTGCAGACGGTCATTCATATGCTCAAAAATGATGTCTATCGCGGCGTGATCCGCTACGGCGAAAACGTCAATGAGACCGCGCATGAGGCCATTATTTCTCTTGAACTCTGGGAACAATGCCGGTCTGCGGACACGGATCGTCGTCGTTCTCAGAAGCAAAACCCCGTAGACAACAGTTCCTACTATCTGCGTGGCCTGGTGTACTGCGTCCACTGTGGCTCACGCACGACGCCAGCCTCCCATCACGGTCAAAACGCAAAAATTCACTACTACGAGTGTCTTTCAGCCCTAAAGAAGCGAACGGTAGATTGTCCGTCACGCCGCGTCAATGCTAAGGCGCTGCATTTGGCTGTCCTTGCGGAAGTCACCCGGTGCGCCAAGCATCCCACCCGAATTGCGGCCTGCCTACGCGAAGCCGTCAAGCAACTGCCTGATGTCAGTCAGAATCGCCAGCAGCGCGACTCCCTCACGCGGCGGCTGCGGGAAGTAGACCAGCGCATCGGCAAACTAAACACGGCGATTGAAGAAGGCGGGCCAATGCGTTCACTCTTGCAGCGACTCAAAGAGTTAGAGGCGGACAGGCTCAATGTGGAAGCGGAGCGAAACCGCGTTCTAACGCAGATCGCGGAGAACACGAAGCAGCGTCCTGACGTGGAAGCCATTCACGGATACTGGAAAAACTTTGCGGAACTCTGGGAGTTTTTGACGGAGAGTGAGCGTGAGCAGGCCATGCAGGCGTTGATAGAACAGGTAGACATTCATTCCAACGAAAAAGGAACCTGCAAAATCCGAGTTTCCGGGCAGGTTCCTATCTCGAATGTGGGATTAACATCCACTTATAGAGCGGGGGTCAGACTCGAACTGACGACCTTCGGGTTATGAGCCCGACGAGCTACCGGACTGCTCCACCCCGCATCATCATGTGTAATGTACCATAGTTCGCCGCCTTTGTCAAGGAAAATTGTAAATTAGCAGCAAGACCGAATGGAAAAGCGGGCGGGAAAGCTCTGCGCAGGAAGCGGCGCGGAAAATGGAGAATGTTCCTGCGCGGCGGGTTTGCGGTTGTTACGAGCGATCAGACAACCGTAGAACGGAACAAGAGAACAGAAATTCTACGCGAGAGAGATGGGAAATAACGAATGGATTCCGAGGACAGTCTTTATCAGGTGCAGACGCGGGCCGTCGGGCCGATTGGCGCGTTGCCTTTTACGCCGGAGATGCTGCTGGAAAGGCCGAGCGGCGACATTTTTGGCCTCTCGCAGAACGCGGGCATGGGCTGGAGCGCCGAAAAAATGACGGGCAAACAGTTCCTCCTACTAAGCACGCAGGGCGGAATCCGGCGCGAGGATGGTTCTCCTATTGCGCTGGGCTACCATACCGGGCATTGGGAGGTCGGGCTTTTGATGCAGGCGGCGGCGGAAACGATCTCGGCGGCGGGCGGGGTTCCGTTTGCGGCCTTCTGTTCCGATCCCTGCGATGGGCGCTCGCAGGGAACAACCGGAATGATGGACTCGCTGCCGTACCGCAATGATGCGGCGATGGTGTTTCGCCGCCTGATTCGTTCGCTGCCGACGCGGCGTGGCGTTCTCGGCGTGGCGACGTGCGACAAGGGTCTGCCCGCCATGCTGATCGCCCTCGCCGCGATGCAGGACTTGCCGGTCGCGCTGGTTCCCGGCGGCGTCACGCTGCCGGCAGAACACGGGGAGGACGCGGGCAAAATCCAATCGCTTGGGGCGCGGTTTGCGGCAGGCATGATTACCTTGAAGGAAGCGGCGGAACTTGGCTGCCGCGCCTGCGCCACTCCGGGCGGCGGCTGTCAGTTTTTCGGGACGGCGGCGACGGCGCAGGTGGTGGCGGAGGCGCTGGGATTGACGCTGACCCATGCGGCGCTTGCGCCTTCGGGACAACCCATCTGGCTGGACGGGGCCGCGCAGACGGCGAAGGCCCTGATGAATCTGGAAGCGCAGAATATCACGGCCCGCGATATCGTGACGGACGCCGCAATTCGCAACGCCATGACCGTCCATGCGGCCTGCGGCGGCTCGACCAATCTGCTGTTGCATATCCCCGCGATTGCCCACGCCGCCAAACGGAAACGTCCGACCGTAAGCGACTGGCATGAGATCAACCTTGCCGTGCCGCGTCTGGTGGACGTGCTGCCCAACGGCCCGACCGACCACCCGACGGTGCGCTTTTTTCTTGCCGGCGGCGTCCCGGAAGTGATGCTGCATCTGCGGGAACTCGGCCTGCTGCATCTGGACTGCCTGACCGTGACGGGCAAAACTTTAGGCGAAAATCTTGAACTCTGGGAGCGTTCAGAGCGCCGCCAGCGCCTGCGCGAACGTTTGCGGGAGGCGGACGGAGTATCGCCGGACGACGTGATTTTATCGCCGCAAAATGCAAAATTGCGCGGACTGACCAGCACGGTGACGTTCCCGACGGGCAATCTGTGTCCCGAAGGCGCGGTCATTAAAAGCACCGCGATTGACGCCCGCGTTGTGGACGCCGACGGGGTATACCGCAAAACCGGCCCCGCCCGCGTTTTCACCACCGAACGGACGGCGATGGAAGCGATTAAGGGGGGCGGGGTTCGGGTGTCGGGTGTGGGAGATTCGGCGGAAACGGGGGCAATCCTAAATCCACAATCTAAAGTACGAAACGAAACGACACCCGACACCCGACACCCGACACCCTTGAAACCGGGCGATATTCTTGTTCTAATCTGCCGGGGGCCGCTGGGGGCGGGGATGGAGGAGATTTATCAGATCACTTCGGCGTTAAAATATCTGGAATGGGGTGGCACGGTGGCGGTGCTGACCGATGCGCGGTTTTCCGGCGTTTCCACCGGCGCGTGCATCGGGCATATCGGGCCGGAGGCGCTGGCGGGCGGGCCAATCGGGAAAATTCTGGACGGGGACACGATTGAGATTGTGATTGACCGCAACACGCTGGCGGGCAGCGTCAATCTCGTGGGGCATGACGGGCGACGGTATAATGCGGCGGAGGGCGCGGCAATCCTTGCGTCCCGCCCCCCGCGCCCTGACCTTGCCACCGACCCCGATTTGCCGGACGATACGCGCCTGTGGGCCGCCATGCAGAACGCGGGCGGCGGGACGTGGGGCGGCTGCGTTTACGATGTGGACGCCATCGTTGGCCGCCTGCAGTCTTAGCGCGGTCTGATCGGGCCGTGAATGGTCGTCAACAACGCGCTGACCGGGCCGTGAACGGCCCGTCTGGGAGGCGTTCCGCCAACCGTCCTGCGACGGAGCGCTTAGATTAGCGCGGGGCGGCGTCGCCTTCGCGGAGGGTGAGGTAGCGGTCGGCGGAGAGATTAGCGAAAGTGTCGGTGTGACCGTCGGGCCAGCGGACAGTCAGCGCGTCGGCTTTTGGGCTGTCACCGAGTCCGAAATGGATTCGCGGATCGGACGCGGAAAGGTACGAGCCGTCGGACTGACAGCGGCGCATCAAGTTTAAGTTTCCGGCCTTAACCGTAATAATAGCGCCGTAACCGTCGCGGTTGGACTTTGCGCCGATGAGTTTGAGGCCGAGCCAGCGCGCGGCGTTTTTTGTGTCGTTGTGGAGCAGGAGCGGTTTTCCCTCCGAGTCCACAACCAGTAGATCGAGGCGTCCGTCGTTGTCAAAGTCGCCGACTGCGATGCCGCGCCCGACGATTTTTCTGCTGAATCCCGGCCCGCTTTGCGCAGAGATTTCCTCAAAACTTGCGCCTTTGTTATTGTGAAAGAGCTGGGTGGGCTGCGCGTAGGAACTGCCGGGATTGACCTGCGCCACGTTGTCCTCAATATGTCCGTTGGCGAGAACGATGTCGAGCCAGCCGTCGTTGTCGGCGTCGAAGAATTTGGCCCCGAACGCGATATAGTCGCGGGTCTTGTCGGTCAGTCCGGCGGGGCCGGCGGCGTCGTTGAAGAAGCCGTTGCCCTCGTTGTGGTAGAGCGATTTCGGTTCATGCTCATACGTCGCCACGAGTAGATCGAGTTTGCCGTCGTTGTCGTAGTCGCCCCAGTCAATCCCCATGCCGCCATGCACCTGCCCCGCGCTGTCGTAAGCGACGCCGGAGGTCGCGCCGGAATTTTGCAGTTTGCCGCCGGTCAAGCGGAGCAAGTCGCCGGGGGCCTCGTCGTTTGCGACGGCAAGGCTTTGATGCCCGGAGCCGTCGAAATCGGCGGCGGCGACTCCGAGACCCGGCCCATGCGCCGCTTTGAGATTCCATTCCGCAGACCTATTTTTAAACTTGCCGCCGCCAAGATTGCGGTAGACCGCGCTTTTGTCGGCGGTGTAAAACCGGGGGCCGCAGGCGGCAATGACGCCTTTTTCAGGACACATTTGCGGCGTCGTTTTGTCGGTAAAAATCACATAGTTGCAGATATAGAGATCAAGTTTGCCATCGCCGTCTAAATCCGCAAATGCGCAGGAAGTTCCCCAGGGCATTGCGGTGATTCCGGCGGATTTTGTTGCGTCGGTGAAACGTTTGCCGCTTTCATTGTGGAGCAGTACGCCGCCCTGATACGCGGAAATATACACGTCCGGGAAACCGTCGTTGTCGTAATCGCCGACCGCGCAGCCGAGAAAATGCCCGGATAGTTTATCTACGCCCGTTTCTTTTGACACATCGGTAAAATGGCCTTTGCCGTCGCCGCGATACAGAGCGATTTTCGGCCCGATCAGCAGAATGTCAAGGTTGCCGTCGCCGTCGTAATCGAGGAACGCGCAGCCGTTTCCAATCGTTTGGAGGATATTATGCGGCGATTTTCCCGGCGCTTTCCAAACATAATTCAGTCCGGCGGCGTCCGCAACATCGCTGAATTGGACGGCGGTAATATTTCCGCCGGAAGCGGCGGGCGCGTTGGCGTTGACCTTTGGCGCGGGCGTTTCGGCAGGGCGGGTACAGCCCGTCAGCAATACGGCAAGTAGGCTAACGGCGAGGGGCAGGGCATAGCGAATCGGTGCAAACGCCTCGCTGGGTGGCGTTCCGCGTCGAGGCGTTGCAAACGCCTCGCTGGGTGGCGTTCCGCGTCGAGGCGTTGCAAACGCCTCGCTGGGTGGCGTTCCGCCAAGCGTCCTGCCGGACGCGGAAGATAGCGCGATGCGGCAGTGAAGGATTAAAAGTGTGGCAGAGCGAATCGGTGAAGTCGGCATCGCTGGTGATTCCTGTTTTGGCTGGGGCGTTAGGGTTTGGAATGGGGGGCGCGGTCCATGCGTTTGAGCGTTTCGGTATTAGCGGCGACAATCTGGTCGTGTTTCGCCAGCGCCGCCGCCGCCGCCTTCGCATCGCCCGCCATTTTTTCGGCGAGAAAAAGGTTGTAATAGCCTGTGCCGGAGTTAGGGGCGAGATCGCAGGCCTGTTTCAGTTCCGTGACGGCGAGCGGCCCCTGCTTGCGGCGCAGGGCGAGGAGGCCGCGCCCGTAGTGGAAGGCAGGCGCAAGATTCGGGTCGCGGGCGGCGATATTCAGGCGGTTTTCCTGTTCCGCCAGTTCTTTCGGATCGGAGGCGTGTTCCAGCGTGAGGTTTGCCAGCATGACATTGCCCCAGGGGTGTTCCGGCTCCAGCGCGAGGAGTTTTTTCGCGGTCTCCATCGCGTCCCCGTTGCGGCGCGACGAGATGTAGATTTGCGTCAGATAGACGAGGTAGGGCGCTTTTGTTCCGTCGAGCGCGACGGCCTTTTCCGAAAGCTTGACCATGTGATCGGTAGGAATCCAGATGCCTTGCAGCCTCTCCCCCTCTTTCCGCGCCGCCTTGAACGCCTCTGCTGCGCCCGCCGCGTCAATCACAGCAGGCAGGGCGGGAGTGATGGACGCGTTGTCCGGGGCGATTTTTGCGGTAGAGGTCGCGACGATGACCTGCGGCGTGATTCCCTGCGTCAGGCGCATGACGCCCCACAGTCCGCTGCCTACGCCCAGCAATGCGATCACCGGGAACATTTTTTTTAGCATGGATTATTTTCCAGTGTCGGACAGAGCGCGGAAAGCGTCCGGCGTGACGTAACGGGTCTGGTAGGTCTGCCAATCCCGGCGGTTTTTTTGGAACATTGGGTCGTCTTCAAGCCGGGTGACCGGGCCGGAATAATCGGGGCGGTCGTGGGCGGGAAGGGGCAGCACGGTTTTGGAAAAACCGGTGTTGAAATCGCCGTCCTTGACCCAGCCATCCCCGACTAAAATATAATCGCGCACCCAGCCCGGAGGCGGCGCGGCCTGCGCGGGAAATTGCAGCGCCATCTCGTCGCCCGCGTTCATAATCACGTAGCGGTCATCTACTTTCGTCAGGAGTTCACGGACATCGCCGTAGCGGGTGTAGTAGCCCGTCAGGTCGAGCCAGCGCGGTGCGGTTCCCGCGATGGCGTACTCCGGGATTTCGGGCGAGGAGGCGTTCGGCTTTTGCGTGACCGAGTAGCCGCGAAACCGCAGATCGGCGGAGGACAGCGGAACGCGGGACACGATTTCCTGATCGGCGGGCAGGCCGGACGCGCTGCCGAGGAAGTCCCAGAAGATTTCTAAATTCGTTCGTAATCGGACGCGGGGTTTCGCGCCGACGGGGAATAGGCCGGTCAAATCTATCAGGCAGGTCTTGTTCTTGCCTTCCGGGAAACCGAGATGAGGGCGGACAACCCGCCAGCCGCCTTTGCCGTCCGGGACTTCCAGACTTAAATCGCGGGGCGCGTCGTGCGTCCCCTGACTGATGGCAATGTTAATCGAGCTATCAGTAGGATGCACCCAGCCATACGCAATCAGCCAGAATTTGCGGTCTTTCGGAACCGCCGCGCCGAGTTCGATTTCGGCCCAATGGTCCCGTGTGACGCCCTGATACCTGCCGCGCCCGAAGGTGTCCAGATAACTGCCGTCAATTTTCTGCGCGGCAGCGGTCACGTCCTGCCCCCGGTCGTCCGTGACTTTTGCGGCGGGGGCGGGGGGTGACATGACTTCGGCCTGAAGGGGCGGCGGCGGAATCGCAAACCGTTCGTCGGCGAAGATGGCAGTCCCGGCGGGATGGTCTACGGTGAGCAATTCCAATAGATCGAAAAAGTGCGTTTCCCACAGTTCCGCTGTGACGTTGAGATGGTAAAATCCTTCTATCGGTTTGAGCTGATCGCCGCGAATTTTCACCCAGTCGCGGGTTTGCACGACGCCCGCCGTTTTCTGCGCGTTCAGTCGCAGGCCGAGCGGCGAACGCCAGATGAGGTCTGTGACGAACTTCATGCCCGTCCCGTCGTCGGCGAACAGCCAGGGACAGGAGCCTTTCAGTCGTTCCGGGGCGTCAACGGTCTGGTCGGGCTTTAGATCAAATTCGCCCTGCGGTGTTCCGTTGGTCCACAACATTCGGATATAGTCGGCCTTCGGGTTGGTTCCAAGTCCGAAATGAGTGACGGGACTATTGACAACCTGCTTTGTGTAGAGCAGGCCCGCGCGAAGTTCAAGTTCCGCCCCGATTCCGTAACTATTGTTGCGGTTATCGCCGACTGCCGCCGCTCGTAATCGGACGCGCTGCCAGCCGTAATTTTTGGTTGCGGTCGGCGTCCAGCGCATTGGTTTGCCTGAAATCGCGCCAGTAAGGATAAGTTTTCCGTCATTTGCGGTATCGTCCAGGGCATTGATCTCGCCGTCCAGCAGGGCGGGCAGGGGGCTTAACGCGCCTTTTTCGTCGCTGAGGAAAATCTGCGTTTTGCCGCCCGCCGAAACGATTAAATCTAGTCCGCCGTTGTTATCGAGGTCGGCCCAGAGCAGGCGGGCGTTTCCTTTGCCAGCGGGCGCGGACGTTTTCGCGATCTCCACGCTGTCCCACGTTTCGCCGCTGCGCGTCAGCCGAACGATAGCGCCGCTTTGATGCAGGACGGTCAGCGCCATCTGTCCGGGTCGGTCGCTGTTGACGACGGCGAGGGCGGCGGCGTCCTGAATGTCTTTCGGGGCGGGCCACGCGGCGAAATGCCCGGAGCGTTTGTTCTCGAAAATCGCGACGCGGCCTTTGCCGTCAATCCAGGCGGCGTCGGGCAGGCCGTCGCCGTCGAAATCGGCCCACGCAAAATCTTTCGCGCCGGTGAAGCCTGCGCCAAACGGACGGGTTTCCGTCCACGTCCCGTCGTTGTTGTTGCGAAGGACAGAGACGGGGCCGGTCGCAGCGGCAAGGGCGATGTCGAGATCGCCGTCGCCGTCAAAATCTATCGCCCACGCGCCGGTGTAGGGACGGTTCAGCACGGCGGCGGGCAGTTTCGTTTTTGCCGTCACGTCGGCATAGCCGCCCGCCGCCTGCTCGTAGAATTTCAGCCCGTTTGCCGAAGCATAGCAGTAATTGGTCTGAAAATTGTTGCGCCAGTCCAGCGCCAGAACGCCATGCGGCCCGATGTTGGCGGGAAGCGGCGGGGCGTTTGCGTCCGATTTGCTTACGGGCGCGGCCTGATAGGTCAGGGCCAGGTCAGGCGGCGCGGGGGTGGCGGAGGGCGCGGGAAGAACAAGGAACCGATCAATCGGCGTCCCGACCACCCCGGCGGGCGGCACAATTTGATTTTTCTGCCGCTGATATTCGGGCCACGATTCGAGCGTGTGCCGCAGTCCGGTCACGGGGCCTACTAAGCCACGCGGATCGCCGCCTGCCGCCGCCTGCGCGTCCCGAAAGGCGGTCTTTGCGTCGGCGGGCCATGCGGAGGACAGCGCGGCGAAGGCTGCTATAATCGTTTTAATGGTTGCGGCGTCGTTGGACTTTGCCGCCGCAAGCAGCCGCTCGAAGGCCACGAAAAGATTGTCCGGGGCGGCCTGCGCCAGCGCGTTCAGCTGCGCCGCCGTTTCTGTCGCCGCATCTGGGCCTGCCTGCTGACCCAACGCTTCAATCAGCGCGTACCGCGCCCGCAGATCGTCGGGGGCCAGCGCGACCGCGTTTTTATAATTTGTGACTGCTTCGGCGAAATGCCCCTGCCGACTCTCCAAAAGTCCCATGAGCGCGGCAATCGGGCCGCTTTTCGGGGCCAACTCCCGCGCTTTGGTCAGCGATTTCCGCGCCTCCTCGAAATGCCCCTGCCGGAGTTGGAACAGGCCAAGATTGGCCCACGCCGCCGGTTCCTGCGGAATCAACTGCGTGGTCTGCGGCAGTACGGTCGTCGCGTTGCCGTCGTCGCTGACTTCCAGTGAGATCAGGCCCTTGTAAAAGAGCGCGACGGCCTGCGGGTAGTTGTCGGGCGGCGTTCCGTTGGGTTTGGCGTCGCGGTTGCAGCCGGGAAGAGCGAATAGAAAACAGAAAACAGAGAACAGAAAACAGAAGATCGGAGCGTTCACGCCCCGCTTTCTGCTAATCGCGCCGCGCAGACCGGGCCGTGAACGGCCCGTCTGGAAGGCTTCGCCGACCGTCCTGCGGACGGGGCGACCGCAGGAAATAAAAATTCGTATTTGACCGAAAAATGCGTTGATGCGTACTGGTAAATTCATGCGGCGGCGACTTCTGTTTTCTGTTTTCTGTTTTCTGTTTTCTGGCCTGTTCGCCAAATCTCTACCGCGTTGAACAGCGGGCCGGTCAGGAACAGGGCGTAATAGGGGGCGTGGATATTTCCGTTGAGGCGCAGAACGCACTCCGTCAGGGCCACGCAGAACGCGACGAACATCTGCCCGCGCCGCGTTTTGACCGTGCTTTTCGGGTCGGTAATCATAAAGAAAATGAACAGTTGGTACATCGGGCCGGTGATGGGAGCCGCTTCCGCCGCGAAAGTTTGCCCGGTGATGACGCTGCGCAAAGCGGCGAACGCAAGGAACGAAAGCACATACGTCACGCAGATGTGGAAACGCTGCAACCGGAACACGATGATCGAGCCGAGCGTCCAGACAACGAGCATGGGCCACAGAGAATTTCCCCACTGAATTGTGAGGGACGCAACGGTCTGCGGCGCGAGGAACAGCAAGACCGCGATCCCGAAATTCGAGGGGTTCCAGAGATGCCGCCCCTTTGCCCGGATCACGTATTTTGACATGATGGAAATCACGGCGCACAAAACATAGGGCCACACAAACGGCGAACGCACCAGAATCCCGACGCTGATTCCCGAAACGTAGGCGCTGGCAAGGTGGGGCCATTTGCCGTAAGTCAGGCGACCGAGAACCGCCTCCGTCAGCAGGCTGCACGCAATGGCGAGGAGGGTCTTCGGGTAACTTTCCAGCACCCCGAAGCCGACCTGCCCGATGAAGAGAATGACCGTAATCGTCAGCGGGGCGACGAAGCGGGCGTCAATCCGCCAGATTTTCGGGGCGGCGGCGGGCGCAGCGAGCGCGGAAGGCGCGACGGCGGCGGCGGACGAATGGGCGAGTTCCGGTGTCATTTTGCTTCCTCCAGACGGTGATTTTGATTCAAGGCGAGGCCGGTGAGCGTCTGAATCTTGAAAGGCGCGACGGGCCAGCGCACGGTCACTTTTTCTAACTGCGCGGACTTGCCGAGTCCGAAATGCAGGCGGCGTTGATTCTGGGCGCAAAATCCGCTGCCGCCGGAAACTTCCTGAATCTGCTGCTTTGCGTGGCCCGCGCTGTCCCGCCAGTAGCAGACGACCTGCGCCCCGATGGCGCTGCGGTTGCTATGCGATCCAATCAAGTCGAGTTCAATCCACGCATTTTCGGGCGCGACGGAATTGTGGTACAGGCGGAACGCGTTGCCCTGCGCCGCAACAAGCACGTCCTGCGCCCCGTCGTTCCAGAGATCGGCGACGGCGACGGCGCGTCCGTCGTAAGTTTCTGTCATGCCGACGGCCTGCGCCACGTCCGTGAATTTGCCGTAGCCGTCGTTGAGCCACAGGTGTTTGCGCTCGTACCCGGAGAGGCTGCGGCCTTTCATCGCGGGCCAGTTGGCGGCGTCGGAAATAATCGCGCTGTTGCCGCCCGCCACCTTGCCGAAATCGTACCAGTAACTCTGGTTGGCGTCGGCGGAGACGTAGCCGTTTGTCAGGACGAGATCGAGATTGCCATCGTTGTTCAGGTCGGCGAACTGCGCCCCGAAACTCCAGCCGCCGAGTTCCACGCCCGCATCGGAGGCGAAATTATCGTAGACAGGCGGGTTTTTGTTCGGGCGCGGAACCCACAGGTTATTGCCTTGAATCAAATTGCCTTCCGCGCTGATATTCGTGACGTAAATCGCGAACTGCCCGTTATCGTAAATATCGCCAAAGGCCGCGTTCATGCCCGACTTGGGACGATACCCGATGTTGGCCTGTCTGCCGATTTCGCGGAAACCTTTGCCCGCCTCATTATTATAGAGTTCTGTCACGCCGTAATCGTTGGCGAGAACGAGATCGGGGTAGCCGGTTCCGCGCAAGTCCGCCGCCGCCGCCGCCAGCGTCCAGTGGCGGCTGTTGATTTCCATGCGTTCGGTGACATCCTCAAACGTGCCGTCGCCGCGATTGCGAAGCAGGTATTTGCGCCCGCCGTTTTTGGCGTACTCGAAACTTTCGGGCATCATGCGGGTATTTTTGAGATGCCACAGGTCTAAATTTTCCGGGTAGTAGCCGCTAATCAGCAGATCAAGGCGTCCGTCGCAGTCGTAGTCCAGCCAGATGGCGTTATTGGCGTTAATCCACGCGGGCAGTCTCGCCTTGTCCGTGACGCGGGTAAATCCCTTGCCGCCGTCGTTGTGAAACAGTTCCGGTTTGCCCCATTTATAAAGCAGCAGGTCTTCGTAGCCGTCGTTGTCGTAATCGCCCCAGACCGCGCCCATCGAAACGCCGGTCCCGTCCCGGTTCACGTCGGCGATTCCCATCTGCGGGGCCACGTCCTCAAACTTGCCGTTGTGGAGATTGTGGTACAGGTGGTTTTTGCCGCCCTCGCCGCTATCGGTGAGGTAGATATCGGGCCAGCCGTCGTTATCGTAGTCCACGACGGAGACGCTTGCCCCCATCGAAGCGACCTGCGGCATGATGTGCGCGAGTTTGGCGTCCAGCGTGGGCGCGTGGTGAACGAAGTCAATCCCGGCCTCATGCGCGGCTTCGGTCAGCCGAAACCCGTACCGCTGCATCACGGCGGGATCGGACGCGGCGACTGCGGGCGCGATTGCTGATTGGGAGGCGCGGCGGTTGAGAAAGGCCATGCCCGCCATGAGTCCAACAAAAATCAGCGGCAGAATCAGGCGCAGTAGACGGCGCTGCATAGATGACCATTCCTTGAAAGTTCCGGCGCGTCAGGGCGAACTGGGGACAATTTTAAGATAGAAGTGGCATTATTATATCACAGGTTTGCTTCGTTTTGCTATGATTGGGTGTATAATACAGAGAAAATCTTTTATTCGTTCGCTGAATCCGCTCGCCCGCGCCGCTTGACTTTATCGGATGGTGAGAGAGTAGAGCGCACAAAAGGTTAGACGTAGAAACTTTCTCATTCTCTACGTTCTCATTCACCACTATCATAGAGTGGTGAGAAAGTATTTTATGCTGCAGAAATACTTTTTCACTCTCTCACTTTAAGGGGGTTGAGAAAGTTGAGAATGAGAAAGTTTCTACGTCTCTACAAATTCAACCCTATGCCGACGAAAACGCAGCCTTACCAAATCTATTTGCCCTGCCTTGCGCTGCTGACGCTGCTGCTGGGCTGGTATCTCGTATGTCGCTGGAAGGTATTTCCCGACTACGCGCTGCCCTCGCCGCAGCTGGCCTTTGCCGCGCTGGTCGAGGAGGCCAACGCGGGACGCCTGCGCCGGGATGTCGTCGCGTCGCTGTTTCGGGTTGCCTGCGGGCTGGCGCTGGCGGTCGTGTCGGGCGTTCCGCTGGGGCTGTGGCTTGGCCTGCGCCCCCGGCCCCGCGCCGCGCTGATGCCGCTGATTAACTTTTTCCGCAACCTCTCGCCGCTGGCGTGGATTCCGTTCGCGATCCTGTGGTTCCAGATTGGCGACAAACCAGCGGTCTTCCTGATTTTCCTGTCCGCGTTTTTCCCGCTGACGCTGGCGACGAGCGCCGCCGTCGCGTCCATTCCCGCCGTGTATTTTCGGGTGGCGCGGGACTACGGTTTTACTCCCCGCGAAACGCTGCTAAGAGTCGCTCTGCCCGCAATCCTGCCGCAGACAATCTCCGCGCTGCGCGTCACGGCGGGGGTGGCGTGGGTGGTGCTGGTGGCGGCGGAGATGGTCGGCTGTCAGGACGGGTTGGGCTACGGGATTTACGATGCGCGGAACGGGCAGCGGATTGATACGGTGGTCGGCTATATGCTGATTATCGGGCTGATTGGCGTGGCGATTGACCTGCTGGTCATGCGCCTGACGCGCCTGCCCGAAGTCCGCTGGGGCTATGAGCGGTGAGGAAGGGTGTTCAGGTGTTCAGGTGTTCAGGTGTTCAGGTGTTTGCTCTCTCACTGACAGGCTGTGCAAAACTCACAGTGAACAGTCAATGCCGGAACACCCGAACACCTGAACACCCGAACACCTGAACACCGAACACCCGGAAAGGATTGGCGCGTGAGGAATGAGGCCGCAATTCGGCTGAACGGAGTCTCGCAGAGTTATGGCGGGCTTGCTGTGCTGCAAAATATCAATCTGGAAATTCGGCGCGGGGAGTTCGTTGCGGTCGTCGGGCCGTCCGGGTGCGGCAAGACCACGCTGCTCGATCTGATTTCCGGGCATCTTACGCCGACAGGCGGGACGGTGGAGACGACCGGGCGAATCCGCACGATTTTTCAGCGGGACAGCCTGTTTCCCTGGCTGACGGCGCGGCAAAATATTCTGCTCGGCCTGCGCGAAGTCAAATCGGAAACGGAGCGGGAGCGCGAATTGACGGAACTTCTCACGCTGATCCGGCAGACCGATTTCGCCGATTATTACCCGCGCCAACTGTCCGGCGGCATGAGGCAGCGCGTCCAACTGGCCCGCGCCCTCGCTGGAAATTCCGATATCCTGCTGATGGATGAGCCGTTTTCTTCCTTAGACTATCAAACGCGCCTGCGACTGCGGCGCGAACTGTCTTTGTTGTTGATTTCCCGCCCGCGCACCGTCGTGCTGGTGACGCACGACATTGAGGAGGCGGCGCAATTAGCCGACCGTATCGTGCTGCTGACGGAGCGGCCCGCGCAAATCCAGCGGGAAATTCAGGTTGCGTTATCCCGTCCGCGTGACCTGACGCACCCCGAAGTGATTCACGCCATGCGGCAGATGTTCGACCTGCTCGGCCTGCGTGAGGACGCCCAAGCCGACCGCGCTGCGCAGACCGGGTCGTGAACGACCCGTCTGGGAGGCTAACGCCAACCGTCCTGCGGACGGGCATACTGGTTTCATTGACTTTCATTGACTAAAGATAACTATTCAGGCGTCCGGGCCTTGAAAGGCCCGTCTAGGAGGCGTTCCGCCAATCGTCCTGCGGACGAGACCCGCATTTTCGTCCGCAGGACGATGAGCCGCAGGCTTCCCAGACGGGTCATTTATGGCCCGGTCACATCAGGCTGAACAGTTACGTCTAAAGATAACGGGAGAAACTCACTGATGAAAAACAACTCCGCTGTGAAAATCGCCGCGCTGGTAGGCGCGTTGCTGGTGGCGCTGGGCCTGATGAAAGTCGTCACAGGCCGCAGCGATAAACCGGGCGTCGCGGCCCCCGCCCCCAATAGCGCCAGCCTGCATACGGGGCCGAACGACGCGGCGCGTCAAACGCTGACCGTCGCGTTCCTGCCCGTGACCTGCCATCTCACCTGCCCGGTGACCGATTTCGCTTCCAAAACGACGACGACGGGAACCCGCTTCGATTCGCAGCGCTTCACCGAATTTCCGCCGATTGCCGAAGCCCTGAAAGCGGGGAAAATTCAGGCGACATTTATGATCGCGCCGCTTGCCATGAAACTGCGCGAACAGGGCGTCCCGGTCAAAATCTGCTACTTAGGCCATCGGGACGGCTCGACGGTCATGGTGGCGAAGGACAATCCCGCGAAAAGCCTGCGCGATCTGGTGGGCAAAACGATGGCGATCCCCAGCCTGTACAGCAATCAAAACCTCGTGCTGCATAAACTGATGGCGGATCAGGGACTGAAACCGGACGCTATTAAGTTCGTCGTGCTGCCGCCCCCGGATATGCCGACGGCGCTGGCCTCCAAAGCGATTGACGGCTATTTCGTCGGCGAACCCCACGCCGCCAAAGCGGAATTGAGCGGCGCGGGCCGCGTTCTCTATCAGGCCAAAGACATCTGGCCTCACTTTATCTCTTGCGTTTTGGTCGTGCATGAAGATTTAATTAAAGCGCACCCGGAGGTCGTCCGCGATCTGGTGCGGGGCGTGGCGGAGTCGGGCGAGTGGGCGGAAACGCATCGGATGGAAGCGGCGCATCTGGTCGCGCCCTACTATCGGCAGGACGAAAAACTCGTCAGTTACGTGCTGAATCAGCCCGGACGAGTCAGTTACCGCCAACTGACGCCAACCGACGCGGAGATGCAGCAGATCGCGGACATGGCCCTGAAAATGGGACTGCTGAAAAAGCCCGTTCTGATGTCCGACCTGATTGACCGCCAGTTCATCCCGCAGGACATTCAGCCGGCGAAAATCACCGTCCCGCAGTAGGGGAGGAAGTAAATTTCACCCCGGAGAACACAGAGGAACAGAGAAAATACGGAGAGAAAAATCTGTTTGCAGAAGACGCAGAGTACGCAGAAGAAAAGGCCAAAGCGAAACATTTTGCGACGGCTCTGGTTTTCGCATTTCTTCTGCGCCTTCTGCGTCTTCTGCAAACAGATTTTTCTTTTTTCTTTTTCTGTGTCCCTCTGTGTTCTCCGGGGCGAAAATGATTCCTACTTGCCGGAGCCGCCCGCGCCGCCTGAGGCGCTGCCGCCGCTGCCGCCCGCGCCCGCCGCGCCGCCGGAAGCCCCGCCCATGCTGCCCGTTCCGCCCGATGTGGAACTGGAGGGACTGGCCCCGGTTGATCCCGTGCCGCCGCTGGCCCCCGCGCCCGTTGCCGCGCCGCCATTGCTGCCGGAGCCGCCTGCGCCTCCGACAGCAGAACTCCCCGCGCCGCCATTGCCCGTTGCGCCGCCGCCTGCCGCCGCGCCGCCCGCCGGGGACGATCCGCCCGCATTTCCGCTGCCGCCTGCGCCCATACCGGTCGTTGTCCCGCCCGCGCCCGTCGTGTTCGCTCCAGTGGAGGGAGTGGCCCCGGTCGCCCCGCTGCTGCCGTTGGCGTTCGCCCCCGCCGCGTTTCCGTTTGCGCTGTTGGCGTCGTCGCTGCTGTGGCAGCCCGTAAGCAGCGGACTGACGAGCAGGAGGCCGAGCTTCAAGACTCTGAATTTCATGGAGTTGTGTTTCCTTTGCTGTGATTGATCTGATTTGCGCGTCGCCATTCCGACGCCGCGCATTAGACGCGCAATAATGCGGAAATGTGTCCGAATTTTTGACAGGGGAACATAAAACCGCCCGCGTCGTCAGAAGAAGGGGGTTATAATGGAGCGGGAAAAAGCGGTTTCTGAACAATTTCTGGACAGGGGAAGAAAATAATCTGCATTTTGGGAACGAAATTGGCATGATTATTGTTAAGAAACATTAAGAGACGCGATTCGTCAAGGGGAGTTCACCCGTTCTGAAAAAATATTTTATTATTTTTTCATTAAGGCGAACTTTCAGGCCCCTTCCCGCTGTCATATAACCGATAGAACTTTTCCATTGCAGCGGAAGTTTCCCAACCCCTCTTAATGCGACGTTTTCGCCCAATGCGGAGGCGAAACATTCGGAGACCGGCGCAGCAGTTCTGGCAACCTGGAAGGCCCCGTTTGCGCCAAGCGGACTTCCAAAGACTACTTCCTACAAGGAGCGAAATTGAACGCTAATTCATCCCGAAGTCCGCGACGCGGCTTCACCCTAATCGAATTGCTGGTTGTTATCGCAATCATCGCTATTCTCGCCGCCATTCTGTTCCCTGTCTTCGCGCAGGCCCGTGAAAAGGCCCGCCAGACCTCCTGCCTGTCTAACACCAAGCAGTTGAGCCTCGCGTTCATCCAGTACGTCCAGGACTACGATGAGCATCTGCCCAACGCGATGAGCGGTGGCGATTATAAAGCCGCCACCAACCCCAAGCCGGTGAACACGCTTAAGTGCGCTGGCGCACCGACCAATACCCCGGCCAAACTCGGCGGCTGGATGGCAAACTGCGATTACAAACCGGGCGGTATTGGCACGGACTTTGATCCGGCGCAGGGCAGCGTCTACGCCTATACCAAAAACGCGCAGATGAACGTTTGCCCGTCGGACTCGTCCGGTCAGAAAAACAGCTACGCGCTCAACGGTCTGGTAGTTGGTCTTACCACGCCGGCTGGCGCGGGCTTCGACGGAGCCAACGGCCTTTATGACGGAATTGCGCTGGCGTCGTTCCGTGGCACCGCAAGCACCATTCTGTTCGGAGAAGAGCAGTCCGGCGCGAAAGGCACGTCCTCCACTGGCACAAACGACGGCTTCTTTGTCCCGCCGACACAGGCCGCCACCAGCGCGGCGCTGGGCAGCGAAGTGGACAGCACAACCGTCGTGAACGCCGCTGATGCAACCAACGACGCGGCCCGTCACTCTGGAGGCGCCTGCTACGCTCTGGCAGACGGTCACTCCAAGTGGTTCAAACCCGCGCAGATCAAATACGTCTTTGGCGGAACCACCTACGACCTGACCCGTCACGACTCGGTTGCGCCGCGCTGGGAACCCTGATCCGATAGCGGGAATGATTTTCCGCGCCCAGACATAGCGTCCGCTTCGGTGGACAATCAAAAATCCCGTCCTTCGCTTTTTGCGAGGGGCGGGATTTTTTTGCGTTCCCAACGAACCGGGCGTTTCATATCAAATCCGTAGTCCGGCATCAAAAACAAGCGTCCTGCGGACGCAATTCGCGCCGCTGAAAGGTTTGCGCACTTCCCAAACGGAGGCAAATCGGGATAATCTCCTGATTCTCGCGTCCATAGGACGCTTGTTTTTTTGTGCCGGACTACGGATTTGATATGAAACGCCCGGTTTGCTGGAGACGGCCCGGAGAAATCGGGGTGAGGAGTGTCGGTTGGATTACCGAAAACTAGAGAGGTACAAGCGCGGGGTTTTCCCGGTCAGTTTAAGTTTCAGGAGGAAGAACATGAGAACGATGGGCCTGTTTTGCGTGTTTTCGCTGGCAGTCGCGCTGGCGGGGTGCGGCGGCGGCGATGGTGGAGCGGGATCGGTCGGCGTGACCGCCGCAACGGGACGCGCCGCGTTTAATATCGCATGGGCGCAGCCAAAGACCAAATCGCGGCTCGTCCCCATAGCCGCCAATTCGGTGAAAGTCACCATTACCATCGGCGATAAGACGCTACAGACGCAGACCGTTCAGCGTCCCGCAAGCGGGGCCAGCGTCGTCAGCTTTACGGGGCTGCCCGTCGGGACGCTCCACGCCGTTGCAAGTTCTTACGCCTCGAATGACGCAACCGGAACCGCCCTCTCCACCGGCGGCATGGACGTGACCATCACAAACGGACAGACGACGGACGCGGGGCTGACGCTGAATTCCACGATTGACCATATCACGGTGGACTATAAGCAGGCCGACATCCTGCCGAAGGACGCTCCGGTCAATGTCACCGCGACGGCCTACGACACGACCGGCGCGACGGTGCTGCTCTCGCCCAACGCTCTGCTGTGGACGAGCAGTGACCCGAACAAAATTAGCGTGTCCTCGACCGCGAACGGAGCGCAACTCAGCGGCGTGGACGCCGGAACGGTCACCATCAAGGTCACGGACAGCGAATCGGGCGTCAGCAAGAGTTTCGATGTCCTCGGCATGACGTTTGCGGTCTCGAATCCGCAGGGCGTCAACCCGATTATCTCGATTAACGACACTCTGGCGTTGACCGCCGCCATCGGCGGCCCGACCAATACGGCGGTGACGTGGGCCTTAGTGGACGCGAAGGGCGCGGCCCTCACCAGCGCCGCCATTGCGCGTATCGGGCGGATTAGCGCGGACGGCGTGTTCACCGCCGCCGCCAATCCCGGAACGTACTACGCGCAGGCGACCAGCGTCTTCGACCCGTCCCGGACGGTCATCACGACCATCAGCGTTCAGTCCGGCAGCGCCAGCGTGAACGTTCAGTAATCGGCTATTCAGGTCAGGGTCGAGACATTACCCATTCAGTGCAGGCCTCGCCAAGTGACGTTCCGATTCGAGGCGTTGCAAACGCCGTACCGATAGCGAACCGGATTCGAGGCGTTGCAAACGCCGTACCGGTCATGCGCCCGATTCGAGGCGTAAAACGCGCCCGATTCGAGGCGTTTGCAACGCCTCGAATCCGGTTCGCCGGTTCGCTATCGGCGCGGCGCGTTCCGCACTTTGACGCATCGCTCACTATTTTTCAGGAGATACCATGATGAAACGCGCAGTTTTATTTTTACTTGCGCTCCTTGCCAGCAGTCCGCTTGCCGGATGCGGCGGCGGTTCCGGCAGTTCCGGCGCAATTTCCACGCTCGCCACAACGACGAACAGCGCCAGCCGCGCTAAAGGCCGCGCCGCAGTCCATATTAAATGGCCCGCCCGCTCGAAGTCCCGCCTGATTCCCGAAGGGGCCAACAGCATCGTGATCACCCTCTCGAAGGGCAAGACGCAACTGGCCTCCACCACGATAGCGCGGCCCGCGACCGGGGCCACATCGCTTTCGGCCTACACCTTTGAGAACCTGCCGCTTGGCGATCTGACCGCTGCCGCTTCCGCCTTTCCCAACGCGGACGGCACGGGAACCGCGCAGGCGACCGGCTCCAGTACGCTAACGATTGCGGGGGGCAGCGAAACGCCGCTGACCCTGACGCTGGACGCGACTGTTGCCAGCGTGACGGTGAGCGGCGCGGCGTCGGTTGCGGCAGGCGGCAAAACCACCCTGACCGCAACGGCGAAAAACGCGGACGGAGACACCGTGCTTGTCGGGCCGAGCGCCCTGACGTGGAACTCCTCCGACCCGTCCAAAGCCAGCATTGATCTTGCGACCGGAATAGTCACGGGGGTTGATGTCGGCGCGACCAATATCACCGCGACGTATCAGGAAGGAACGGCGACCATTGCCAGCCCGACTTTCGCGCTCACGGTCACAGCGGCAAGCGTCGGCCCCTACGCCTACATCACAGACACTGGCAATAACCGCATCGTGAAACTCGATTCGGCGGGCAATTACGTTGCGGCGTACAGCGATTTTGGCGCGACAAACGGCGCTTTATCCAGCCCCTACGCCAGCGCCGCTGACACCGGCGGCAACCTGTACATTGCGGACAGCGGCAACAATCGCATCGTAAAACTGGATTCGACCGGCGCATTCGTCGCGGCCTTTACCACGCCGGGCGGCAGCAACGGCGCATTTAACGCCCCGACCAGTCTGGCAGTTAGCAACAACTTCCTGTATGTGTCGGACACCGGCAACAACCGCGTGGTGAAACTGAGTCTGACGGGCGATTTTATCGCCGCTTACAGCGATTTTGGCGGCGGAAACGTCCTGTCCAGTCCCTACGCCCTCGCGTTTGACAGCGGCGGCTACCTGTACATCGCGGACTTCGGCAACAGCCGCATCGTGAAACTCAGCGCTACGGGCGAGTTCTACGGCTCATACAGCGAACTGAGCGGCGCGGGCGGCGTATTGAGTTCCCCGACCGGCGTCACGGTGGACAGCGGCGGCAATCTGCTAATTGCGGACTTCGGCAACAACCGCATGGTCAAACTCGATTCGACTGGCGCGTTCGTTGCGTCTTACGACACGCTGGGCGGCGTGGCGCTTGTCCTGCCGTCGGGAGTGGCGACCGACTCCAGCGGCGACCTGTTCATCGCCGATGGCGGCAATAACCGCGTGATCAAACTCGATTCGACGGGAACTTTCGTCGCCGCCTACGCATCGCTCGGCGCAAACGGCAGCCTGAGCGGGCCGTTCAGCCTGTTCGTCAAATAGGGGTGTTCAGGTATTCAGGTGTTCGGGTGTTTAGGTGTTGAAAACACCCGTCTGTGTGGCGCAAGCGCCTCGCGTCCTTCGGACGCCCAATGCAATGGTTGATTGGGGTGTCCGAAAGACACGATGCCGCAGGCTATGCAGACGGGTGTTTTCAACACCCGAACGCCCGAATACCCGAACACCTGCATCGTCAGTACAAATCGCCGAGGCCCGTGCCGAGCGATTCGCCCGCCGCGCCCCGCGCTGAACTGCGGAAGAACGGGAACGCCGTCAGCCGAATGGCGAAGTAAATCTGCTGCGTGTTCTGGAAACCAAAGGGCGTTGCGGTGTAGGTCAGACTCGCTTCCATGCAGTCCCAGCGGTGAACAAACTGGACGTTCGTACTCTCAAACTGACCGCGCAGGCCATTGTAGCGCAGCAGGCCGGACACGCGCCAGCCGCCGCCGAACGGAACGTCAAACTGCCCGTTGACCTGGCTGAAACGCCCGGTGGAGGGATCGTAACGCGCCTGCAAATCGGTGGCGAAATCGTTGCGCCCGCGCAGGCGGACGCTTGCCGACGCGGAGAAAAACCGCGCAGTATTCGGGTCATACGTGGCGATGGCGTCGAAGCGGGTGTGCGGATTGGGCCGGTACATGGCGCGGGTCGAAAGCGACTGCCAGGGGTGACCGGCGGACGAACCGAGCAGATCGTAGCCGACCCGCGCCGTAAATTGAAAATTTTTGTCGTCCAGATAGCCGCCCTCCGCCGTGAGGTAGTGCGAGCGGGGAAACGTATCGAAATTGAAGGGCGTCCCGCCGCGTGGCTGCTGATATTGATAGTTGAGGTCAATCCCGGAACGCCCGCCGAGATGTTCGCGCAGCTGCGACGTGTTGCGCAGGATATACTGCGCCGCGCCATCCCCGTAATACCGCTGCTCAAATCCGCCGCCGGTGGTAATCTCCGTTTTGCCGCGCAGGACGCTGAACGGCTGCACGTTCAGCCCGATCAGCGTTCGGTTATCGTTCGTCCCGCTTCCCGGTTCCGAGTAGCGCCCCTCCCCGAAACTTAGTTCCGCCGGGACGCGCTTGAGCCAGCCGCCCTGAAATCCCGCCGTGTTGAGCGCGAATTGCAGTTCCGGCAGGCGTTCCAGCGTTCCGAAATTGCTGCCCTGCGTTTGCGGCCCGATAGGTGTGCTGCCGTTGCTGAGGAGGGAGATCGAATAGTCCCGCGCCAGATGCTGAAACTGCGCCTGCGATTCCAGCCGCTCCGTCCGATTGAGGGTCGAGACCGAATCGTTGAGGCTTCGGTTAATGTCAAAGGTTGTGGTAAGGTTGTTGCGGGTCGTTCCCTGCGAGTTGAAATCTACCGAGTCGCGCAGATGCCCGGTCAGCTGACTGCTGGAAAATCCGGTCGAATCGCTGGTCGTGTAGGCGATAGAATTGTCAATCGCGCTGCCGTGCGTCGGGTCGGAATGGGAGAAGGTAAAGCGCGTGGCCTGAGTGCTTTGACTGACGAACGAAAACGCGCTGTTATTCTGCAATTCCGTGCTGAATCCGACGCGGTTGTTGCCGCCGATGCTCTGCTGATGCCGCAAACTGGTGGTGAAATTGCGGTCGAAGCCGTCTTTGATGTCGCCTTGAATCGCGAACAGCCCCCCCGACTGCGGCCCGATTCCCGTTCCCAGCCCCGCGAACTGTCCGCCCAGTCTCCCGTAGCCGTAGGCCGTCCCGTAAGTCCCGTCGCCTCCCGTCGCGAGATTGGAGAGGCTGCCAAAATTCAACCCGCCGCCGTTGTTGACGGGCGAGTTCACGTCATAGGCGCTGGCCTGTTTGCCCGCAAGGTACTCTTGCTCCACCCGGTAGCCGGGGCCGAGTTTCTGCGTTAAATCTAAACGTAAAAAAGTCGCCGCCGCCGCCCCGATTGCGAACGTATAGGGGAAGCGGGCGAAATAGCCCTCCTGCAAATTGCGCCCGAACTCCGGGAAGTAATCCGCGCGCGGGCGGCGGTTGGCGGGCTGCGGGCCGAGCGGGATCGTGATTTCGGGGATTACAATCAGTTTTTGACCGAAGAAATAGACCGCCACGCGGCGCAGGGTCAGGCGCTTGCCCGGTATCAGTTCCGCCGTCCGGCTGCGCAATTCGTAATGCTTGTGGACGGGCTGGATGCAGGTCGTGCCGTCGCTGTTGGTGACGAACTCGTAGCCGGAGGTCGCGCCGTAGACTTCACCGCCGCTGACAAACAGGGGATCGCGGCTGCGGCCTTCCAGCACGGAGGGCGAAAGGACGGCGCGGGGATTATCGAGGCGGTACGTTCGGGTGCGGGGGAAAAAATGGATCGCGTCGCCCTGTGAAGTGACGCCATTGCTGACAATCCGGGCGTGTCCGCTGAAAACGACTTCGCGGTTTAAGTTTCCGACAGCGCGGTCGGCGGCGAGGGTCACGCCCGCGTACTGCAACTCCACGCCGGAAGCGTCAATCACGCCGTTATAATCGTAAGTGTAGCCTTCGGTGATCGAGAGTTTCAGGCCGTTGGCGAGCGCGGCCTCGGCCTGCTTCGTGGCGGATTCGGCGGCGGGCGGCGCCTCCGTTTCGGAGGTGGGGGCGGGCTTTTTCTCTGGCAGGGATTCGGGCGGGGTAGGGGAAGTTTGCAGGGCGGGGGCGGGTGGGGCGGCAGGGGGCGGCGTCTGTCCCGCCGCGCCGCAAGGCAGCGCGAGGGCCAGCAGGAGACGGCTCCAGTGCAGCGAAAGTCCGGGGGGGGCGGGCAGACGGCGGGGTAATTGCGCAAAATTCTTCATGCCGCGATAGTATAGCATACGAGCGGGGAAGCGGCAAGCGCGAGGCAAATAAATTCACGATCCGGCAGCGCCGCGTAGCGAGGAATTCCCCTTCTTTGACTTGCGTGAGCAACAGGCGAGGCATATAAAATGTTTCTCTAGAGGCCTGCGGCCAAGCGTCCTGCCGGACGCGAGAATCAAAACCTGAATTTCCTGTCCGCGAGGACGGTTGGCGGAACTCCTCTAGCGCATAGGCATCTACACAGAATTGCGGAGGACAAGACCGGGCGTTGAAAACGTCCGGCAACAAAAACAAGCGTCCTACGGACGCAGATTCGAGCCGCTTCAAGGCTTTTACGTCGAAGAAATCGGGCAGATCGAGAATATTCTCCGATTTTCGCGTCCGTAGGACGCTTGTTTTTTTGTGCCGGACTACGGATTTGATATGAAACGCCCGGTGGGCAGGCTGTCAGCAGCGTTCTGTGATTCCGTGTAGATACCTATGCTCTAGCGAGGCATTTTATATGCCTCGCACGGGATGCGGAGTAGTCACTATTTGCTTAAGGAAATTATAACGACGCACGGGTCAGGTGAGCCTTTTACAGGCGCGACGCAAATTGTTACCGAAACTCTTCAACTTTCGGCAGAGCGCAACAGTTCCTCTGGCGATTGATCGGGGCGGAACGCGGCGGAGCGCAGCAGCATTTCGGGCGGGTCTTGCGTGACCGAGGAGGCGCGAAGCAGATTTTGCCGCAGGGTCTCATTGGGGCCGCGTTCGCGCAAAAACGGCAGACACTCCTGCGCGGCGCGGCGTGTCGCAACGGATCGCCGCGCATAGCCCGCCCCGTTCGCAAGCCGTTCCACTATCGGAATCGCCTCGCTGTCCCCGACCTGCTCATAGGCCCGCAAAATCGCCCGCATCATCGGCGCGATCAAAGCGGGGGAATTATTCCAGTGCAGGGACGCGGCGCTTTCGCTCAAAAATTGATTCAGCGCTGCCCGGTGCGCTCTGGTCAGCAGCGGCGCGTCCGCTGCGGTCAGGCGCGTCAGCAGGCGCGGCAAAACGCCCGCCGCGAACTCGCGCTCACTCGGACGCTGAAACATCTCAATCAGCGGGGCGATGGCTTGCCGGTCAGCCTTGAGGACGATCGCCTCCACCGCGCTCCGCCATTTTGCGGTGGCGTACAAGTTGCAGCCTACGCCCAGCGCCTGCCCCGCATAAGCGATTCCCAGACCGTTAATGAGCGGAGCGCTCTTTCCAGTCATCAGCCAGAGAATAATCGCATCGCCTCTGCCGGTGAGCAGCAGGGCCAGACAAACGAGAACAATACCGGCGCACAGGCCCGAAAGCGCGTGAAACCCCTGCGTAATGCGCTGCTGCGCGGCGGCCTGTTTTCGGAGGCCGGTCGTCAGCGCGATTTGCGCGGCGTTCGCTTCGGGCGTCGGCGGCAGCGCAGCCTCCCGCGTGGAAAGAGCGGACGGAACGAGCGCAGACTCTGGCGAACGATGCGCCGGGGCGTTCGTTCTCTCCTCGTTATCGTTCGTTTCACCGGGTGGCGTTGGCATGGGGCGTTTCTCTTCTCTCGTGAAATTTTGCGCGTTCTGCGATTGCGAACGCAGGACTTTGCAGCGCGATTTGCGGGCCGCGCCTAATTTCCAATCGTCTGCCGGGTGAAGACCAGAATGTCCGCCGCAGGCCGCGCCCCCATCGCGCGGCCCGCTTCGCGCCCGCCCGAGAAGACCGCCATCATCGGAATAGACTGCACGTGAAAACGCCGACTAAGCGCGGGAACGGCCTCGGTGTCCACCTTGCCGACCAGAAATTCGCCCCGCGCCGCTTCCGCCACTTTGACCATCTCCGGGGCCACGCGGCGGCACGGCCCACACCATTCCGCCCAGAAATCCACCAGCAGCGGCAGGGACGATTCGGCGAGCAGGCGATTGAAATCCGCTTCGCTGGCAATATCGAACGGTTGTGCGGGCGGCGGCAGCGGCTCATGGCATTTCCCGCACGTTCCGGTTTCGGCAAGGCGGGCGAACGGCGTCCGGTTGCGCTGTCCGCAGTTGGCGCACGGAAGGATCAGTCCTTTATCATCTATGCTGATTGCGCTCATGGCTATTTCTCCTTTGCGTCTTTGTTTCGGCAGTCGCGCCCGCGATTCCTGCCGTTTTCACGCTTGCGTGTCGGGCGGTTTCGCGCCGCGCAGAAGCTCCGCTTCGTTTGTTTGCCCCGCGCCGCTGGCAGGGCGCAGCAGCGTATCGGGGCGGGCGTCGTTCTCCTGCGAAGCGCGAAGCAGCGTCCGCGCTGTTTCCACCTCCCCGCAATGCGCTCGCAAGAGGGGCAAACATTCGATTGCAGCCTGTTGCACCCTCGCATCATAAGTATTGCGGGGCTTTTTGTTCGCCAAACGCGCCACAGACGGAATTAAAACTGGCGTTGCCTATTTGTCCCATCGCTTTCAGAGTGGCAGCGGTTAGTTCGGGGCCGGAAACACCGCGTCTCGTAATTCCCGACCTGCTAAATGCCCACTGGCGCATTTTTGTGCGGGCGGCGCCTGTTAGTTGCAGCGCGTCGTCAGCCTTCATCTGGGGCATCAGGATTGTCAGCGCGGAATGAATCGCCCGCTTTTGATTTTCAGAAGCAGTGCAATCCAGTGCCGCGAAAAGCGCGGGAATGGCTCTGACGCCGCCCGTCCGCGCCAAATCTTCCGCGTCAAATTTTGGCCCTGACCGCCTCCATAACCAAAAGTTTAATGGAAAACCTGCGTAACCGGTGGCAATGTAAAGGAACTGCATCCATTGGCGCAAAAATTCATCTGTGCCGAATAATCCCTGCTGTCCAAAAAAAAGGTTTGCGACAAAACCTCCCAAAGATATAAAGACCACGATCCCGCCCATACGCATGAAAGATCGGATTAGAGAGCGTTTCGTATGCGAAGTAATTGCGTTAAGGCGTTGGCTGATAAGCAAGTCTGTCTGCGCGTCCGTCACTATCTCGGTCACGGCAGCGGCGGGGATTGTCGCGGTTTGCGGTGGCGTGTTTTCGGGCTGAAAGTTCTGCTCCATCATGTAATTATGATAGCACAAAATCAGCAGGCCGCGAAATCATCAGAAGTAAGAGGGTATACACGAAAAATTTTATCCGATGCGGGGTGCGCCTGGGGAAAGTGTGGAATAAGTCTTTCAAGCGCCCCTCGCTTGCGTTGGGGACGGCGCGTTTTTCTCCGGTGGGAAAAACGCGCCGTCCCATTGGGCGCATTGTCAGACTCCCCCGCGCCCTTGCTCTGGCGCGGCGGGAACTGGCGATTTTTTTTAGGCGCGGCCCTGGTTGCGGCGGCGCAGGAACGGGACAGCCCCGATGCCGAAGGCCGCGACGAGCGCGATGCTGCCCGGTTCGGGAACGGCAGTCCCGCTAATTTTCACATTGTCGTACAGGACGCCCGCCGATAATTGCACATAAGCGATGCCGCCGACGTTGGTGGAGTAGACGCTGCCCGCCGCGCCGCCCGCGAACGAAATGGTAGTCAGCAGATTGCCATTGACGCCGTAAACGCTGGCGGTCGCCGCATCGAGCAGGCCGGGGGCGCTGCCGAGCGTGAAGCCGAACGTGTCCGCGCCGGACGGAAACTGCGGGCTAATCCGCGCAAACGTGTCGCTGGGCCTGCCGTTCAGGGCAAGAGCGCCCGCGCCCGCCGGGGCCGTCAGGCCGTAGTCGGAGTACGCGGCGGCGGTCACGGGGACGTAGGGATCGAGGCCGAAGATCGGATCGTCGTTGCGGAAATAGTCGAACGCGATCAGGCTGCTGCCGTAGTAATTGTCCAGCGTGGTCGCGGTCGCCGCGTTGGAATTGTCGGGTTTGAGGGCTTCGACGCCCTCAAAATTGACGGTGGTAGTGAGAAAGTCCGCGTTTGCCGCGAGGGGCAGGGCGAACAGAACGCCTGCGGCAAGCGCGGCGGAGATTCGAGAAAGCATCGGGTAACCTCTTTCAGTAGCGTTGTGATTATGCGGAACCGGGCCTGTAAAAGGCCAGTCTACGGGGCTTTCCGCTAATCGTCCTCACGGACGAAGAAGACACGAGGCATGAGGAGGCATTGTCACTGCCTCCTCATGCCTTTACTGATTTTTCGCGTCCCTGCGAACGGACGATTTAGTAGCCGCCAAACGCGCCTTTCAGCGCTTTGGTGAACACGTCCACATTGGCGTAAGTTCCGATGAAGGAAGTCCAGACGCTGCTGCCGCTGCTGTACGAGTAGATCGGCACATCGGACGCGGTGTGAACGGCCTGGTTGCCGGTCGCGACGCCGCGCAGGAAGAAGCCCCGGCTGTCGCCGAACGGATCGAGGTCGAAGGTCTGCCGCGCCGGAACGTTTCCGGCATACGGGCGGTGCGGGCCGGGAAGAGCGCTGCCCGCGAGGTTCGCCTTGATGTCGTTGGGAAGTAGGCTGTCAATGACGGGGAGCGGTTTGGTCAGCCAGCCTTCGTAGCGGTCGCCGTTCGCGCCGTAGCTCTGGAGGATTTTGCCGTCAATGTCGGCGGTCGCCGGGAAGCCGTCCGCGAGGATGTTGTACTTCGGGAAGCCCGCCGCATCGTAGGTATTGACAATCGCCTGTCGCGCCGGAACGACGGTCGGGCTGGTGATGGCGGCGTCGGACGCTTTGCTTTGCAGGTTGGCAATCGTGCCGTTCAAAGCTCCGATAATCGCAAGCCCGCCGCACTCATGGTCAGCGGTCACGATGACGAGCGTGTCGGGGTTGGCGTCGGCAAATTTGCGGCCTTCCGCGACGGCGTTGTCAAATTCAATCGTCTCCCATGTGGCGCGGTCTGCGTCCATGTAGTGCGACTGCTTGTCAATGTGCGCCCCTTCCACCATCAGCACAAAGCCGTTGGCGTTCTTTTTCAGGACGTTGAGGGCCGCTTTGGTCATGTCGTTAAGCAGCGGCTGATCGGGGGCGTAGTAGTCGTCGGTCGCGAAGGACGTAGCGCCCGGAAGCAGGGTGTTGCGTCGTTTGGCGATTTTGTCGAGGGCCACGTTCATGTTGCCATAGGAGAACATTCCGAGCAGCTTGTCCGGGACGTTCGTGCCGGCGGCGGCGGCGGCAAGGTCGGTGTTATTGGCGGCGTAGGCGAAACCCGCGCCGGTGAACTTGTCAATGATATTGTCGGTGTCCGCGAGGGAGGCCCCGGTGGGAACGCCCCATGCGGTCGCTTCGGCAGTGGGAAGGACGTAGCCTCCGCTGCGGCGCGAACCGAACTGGCCTTTGGGCAGGAACCAGTTGCGTCCGCCGCCGAGCAGGACGCGCAGGTCGCTGTTGTCGCGCTCCAGGAAGTACTGATTGATGATGCCCGTTCCGAGGCCGCGATCTCCCGTATGGATCATGTTGGCGGCGGGGGTTGCGTCTTCGATGTCGGCGGTGCTGACAATTCCGAGCGATGTGCCTTTGGTGCGGTGCAGAAATTCACCCATGTATTCGATGCGTGGGTTGTCAAACTGGTCGGCGGTGTTGTCCGGGAAAACGCCTTCCTGCCCGTTGAAGTCGTGGATGCCGGAGGAGTAGCAGGCCATTCCGGGCGCGGAATCGGTGATGATCGAGTTCAGCGAGTGGGTGCTGACGAAGCCGGTTCCGGGCAGGTTGTCCATTGCCAGAGCGCCGTTCGGGGTTCCTTCGGTCACGCCGAATTTCACGAGGCGGGCGGCGGTGCGGTGCGCCGTTCCCATACCGTCGCCGAGGAAAATAATGATGTTCTTGACGCGGCGCTTGCTGCCGGAGATCGCCGCCACATTGACGACTTTGGACTGGCTGGCGGTCTTGTTGGCGCTGTCAACCAGGGTCGCGGTGATCGTGTGATTGCCGGGAACCAGGGTGGAATAGGCATAACTCGTATAGCCCGCGCCGAGCAGATTGGTCGTGACGGGAGTTCCGTCCACCGTGATCGTAAACGTCGAGACGGTCGTACCGGCGTCAAGGGTGTATTCGGCGCGGATGTCGAAGCGCTGCCCGGTCACGAAATGGGCGTTGTTATAAGGATAGAGGCGGCTGATGGCGGGATCGGCGGTGGCGGCGATGCCGCTGCCAAGCGAACCGGCAATGAGGCCCGCAAGCAGGGCCTTTCGGGAAAATACGCGCATTAGTGGATGCTCCTTTTCTTCTTCGATGCGGATACGTTGTGTAAAGGTACTGCGGTTGACCGTTTTTCGGACGCGGGGATGTCCTGCGGGCGGTCTAAAAGGATGCGAAGCATAGTAGACGCTCCGTTATCTTCCGTGCGTGGCCCAACTTCGAGGATTCCGGTGACTTGCAGCGGACGCGCCGTGTGGCTGATGACCGCGTTTTTCGCGCCGCGCACCACCACCAGAATGGCGTCCGGCGGCACGTCGCCTACTCCCGCGCCGCTTTCGTCGTTGAAAACGGGCCGCTTCCAGAGATAGAATGTCCCTTTGGTCGGCTCCTCCTGATCAATCATAAAGCCGACCATCCGCACCCGTTTGCCTCGGAGCGCCAGCAGTTTGGCGGACGGCTGGAGTTCTTTTGCGGTGGGAACAAGCAGCTCCCTGAACGTGAGCGGCGCGGCGGTCTTGCCGGACGCAGACGGGGAGGCAGACTTTGCGGGGGAAGAATTGGCGGCGGGGACGCGGGCGGGCGTTTGTCCCAGCGTCAGCGCCAGCGTGAAAAACAGGGCAATCATCGAACGTGTCTCCTGTGCCGGTCAGACTGACCCGGAGAAAAATCTGCTGCGAATCGCGTTTCGCACCATAATTTACAGAGAGATTCTGACGCCTTAACATTAAGAGAAAGTTAAGAAAAGATTAAATTTGTGTGAAATTTTCTTCGTTCGCAGACAGTCCCCCGGCATCTGAAGCGCTTTGCTCGTCCGGCATACGCGGCGCAATACGTGGTATTATAGAAAGTAAGAGGTTTGGGAACGCCGCAAAAGGGAAAAACAAAGTATGAAAAAGAAAATTTCGCTCCTGACAGGGCAGGGGATAGCGCTTGCGGGAGTGTTGATTGGATTGGTCGGGACGGCGGGAAGCGTCCGGGCGCAAACGGCGGTCGCCGCCGCGCAGGAGACGTACCCTGTCACGCTGAAATTTACGCCGCTGTCGCCCGCGCAGTCCGTCGCGGTCGCCGGAACGTTTAATGGCTGGAACAAGACCGCAAGTCCGCTGACCCAATCGGCGGACGGCAAGACGTGGACAATCACGCTGAATCTGCCGCCTGATGTCTATCAGTACAAGTTTGTCGTCAATACCGATACCTGGCTGCCCGATCCCGCCGCCCCGAAGTCCGATGACGGAAACGGGAACACCAACTCCCTGCTGACCGTAGCGCCCGCCGAATATAAGGACAAGTCCGCAAAAGTCGGCGACGGGATTATCACCGAATCCGCGCTGCGCCACGTGGTTGATTCCCACTATGTCTCCCGCATTGACAAAACGCACCTTGCGATTGTCTTGAGAACGCGCCGCGACGACCTCAAAGCCGCATACATAAAGACAAATGATACCGAAATCCCCATGAAAGCGTATCGTTCGGACGCGCTGTTCACCTACTGGCGCGGCGTAGCGCCGATTGTTGCCGAAGGACATTTTGTCTATATGTTCTCGGCGCAAGATGCCGGACGTGAGATACTGTTTAATCGTGGCGGCGTTGCGAACAAACAAAGACACCCATTGCAATCTGAATTTCATATCAGCACCGCCGACTTTCCCGTTTTTGAGACGCCGGATTGGGCGCGGGATTCGGTGTTTTATCAGATATTTCCTGACCGGTTCGCTGATGGGGACAAGAGCAACGATCCGAAAGACGTGCAGGAGTGGGGCGCGAAACCGACCTATTTCAGCTGGATGGGCGGCGATCTGCGCGGCGTGATGAACCACTGGGACTATCTGAAAGGGCTGGGAATTAACGCGCTGTACTTTAATCCGCTGTTTGCCGCCCGCAGCAATCACGCCTACGACACGACCGATTACCTGAAAATTGATCCGCGCTTCGGAACCAACGCCGAACTCAAAGAACTCACGACCAAAGCGCACAGGGACGGGATGCGCGTAATTCTTGACGGTGTGTTCAACCATACGGGCGTGGACTTCGCTGCGTTCAGGAGTTTGCAGGCGGAGAAGGAAAAATCCCCGTACAAAAACTGGTACTTCGTTCACGGCTTCCCGCTGGAAGTGCGGGACGGGCAGAAGAATTACGACGGCTGGTACGGTTCGCCCTGGATGCCGAAGATGAACGTCCTCAACCCGCCGACGCGGGACTATATTTTGAACGTGGCGAAACGCTGGATTACCGAGGGCGGCATTGACGGCTGGCGGCTGGACGCGGCGGACGAAGTGAACCCGGAACTCTGGAAGCAGTTCCGCAAGGCTGCGCGGGGCGTAAAATCGGACGCCTTTATCGTGGGGGAGCGGTGGAGCGACGCTTCGCAGTGGCTGCAAGGCGATCAATGGGACAGCGCGATGAACTACCCGTTTTGCTTCGCCGTCCGGGACTTTTTCGCTACGGATAAAAGCAAGCCGGGTGAGTTTGACGCCCGCCTAAGTCAACTCCGCGACGCTTACCCGCCCGCCGCAACCGCCGTGATGTTCAACATTCTGGACAGCCACGACACCGACCGCATCCGAAACGTTTGCGGCGGAAAACTGGACAAAGTGAAGCAGGCCGTTCTGTTTCAGATGACCTACCCCGGCGTCCCCTGCGTGTATTACGGCGACGAGATCGGCATGGAGGGCGGGCGCGACCCGGACAACCGGCGCGGCTTCGACTGGGCAAAAGTGAGGCCGGACAACGACATCCTTAATTTTTACAAAAAGGCGATTGCCCTGCGGCAGGCGCACCCCTGCCTGCGGCGCGGCGACTTCGAGACCGTGATCAAGGACGACGCGCAAGGACTATACGGATTTACGCGAACCTATGGCAAAGAGAGCGCGTTGGTAATTTTTAATCGCAGCGACGACAATCAAGGTCTGGCATTACCCGTAGATTTCTCATGGGACAAAGTGCAGACGTGGTTCGGCGGGGGAGTCTATCTGGGCGGGGCGAACAATTTTAGAACGCTCATGCTGCCGCCGCGTGACATGATCGTGCTGGGATTCGAGAAAAAATAAAGTCCATGTGTTGAAAACCCCCGTCTGTGTGGCTGAAGCCTCGCGTCCTTCGGACGCCCAATGCAAAACCTGAATTGTGTGTCCGAAGGACACGAAACCGCAGGCTGCCGAGACGGGTGTTTTCAACACCTGGACGCTTGCTCTGCGGCAGAAGCAAAGAGGAATTGCGCGGCGTCAGGCCGAACAAAACTTCTGAAAGCGTCTCGCGCCGCGCAAGCGGGCGAAACGAACGAATCAAATTAGGAGAGTGAACTTTATGACAATCAGCAAAATCGCAGCGCGGACGGCGGCGCTGGCAACTTTATTTGGGATGGGCGCGGCAGTCGTCGCGCCGCGCCTGCTGGCGAAGCCCCGGCAGACCGAGGCCGCATCCAACATGGTCAACCTGATGGCGAGCGCCACGCCGCCCGCCGGGGCCATTATCCTTTTCAGCGGCAAGGCGGAGGAGTTCAAGCAAAATTTCTACACACGCTACACCAAAAATGACGGGGCATGGACGGTGGACGCGGACGGCGTGGCGACTCCCAATCGGCATGACATTGTGACGAAACAGGAATTTGGCGACCTCTACGCCCATATCGAATTTCGCGAACCGGCGCATGGCCCGGACGGAAAGCCAAAGGGCGAGGGCGGCAATAGCGGCGTTTGCTTTCAGGGCCGCTATGAAGTGCAAATTCTCGATTCTTACGGCAATCCGCACCCCGCAAGCACCGACAGCGGCGCGTTTTACAGCCAGAAGGCCCCGCGAGTCAACGCCATGAAAAAGTCAACGGAGTGGCAGACCTACGACATTTTCTTCCGCGCCCCGCGCCTCGACGCGGACGGCAAGGTGACAGAGCAGCCCCGCGCCACCGTGATTTTGAATGGCGTTGTCGTGCAGAACAATGAGGCGTTCAACGGCCCGACGGGGATTCAGTACGGCGAACTCAAAGGCCAGCCGAAGACCGGCCCGCTGCTTTTGCAGGGCGACCACGATCCGGTGCAGTTCCGCCGCTGCTGGGTCGTCCCGCTCAACTAAGCCGGAACAACCCGCAGCAGGGCAGGGGCGGCTAATTATCTCCCGTCTGATTGAAATTGCCGATGAGGAGGGTGAAGTCCGAGGAGTCTACCGAGCCGTCGCCGTTGAAGTCGGCGGCGGGATCGTAGCCGCTGCCGGGAACGCTCACGTCGCTGTTGAACGCGCCAATGAGCAGGGTGAAATCGGAACTGTCCACGCTGTTGTCGTTGTTGCCGTCTCCGGCGAGGAGCAGGGCGGTCAGCCCGGACGCGAACCCGGCAGTCAGATCAAGCGGGATGTTCCGCGCCAGATGCTTTGCGCTTTTGACGTGAAGCACGCCCGGTTTCGCGGGCAGTCCCGTCAGCGCGAACGCCCCGTCCGGCGCAACGGCGAGCGTCTGCGTCGTGTCGCCGCTCTGGTCGGTCGGGCGGAAGGTGAACGCGACGGACTGCGGGGCGGCGGTGGGAACCAACCCCTCAAAGGTCAGTTTTCCGGCGGCAATCGCTCCGACGCGCAGGCGGAACGTCTGCAACTGACTGGCCTTTGCGGACGCGGCGACGGCGTTATTCGCAACCGCGAGCGTCTGCAAATCGGTCTCGATGTGCGTGGTCTGCGCGGCCTGCGTGAGCGTTGGCGCGGGGCGCAGGGTGAAGTTTGCCGGACTCGTGGACAGGTTCCAGACCCGCGCAATGACGCCCTGCCCGATTCCCTCCTCCGCCGGTTTCAACGCCCAGAGCAGCGCGTTCGGGTTGTCAATCGTCAGCAGTCCGAACTGCGATTCCGGGTAGCCGCTGCCGCCGGTGACCACGCCGGTCGTCAGCGGGTTTTGATGCTCCAGCGCGAACCGCATGGCGGCTGCCGGATCGAAAGCGTCATGCGTCTGGAGCGCGAACCGCTGCAAGAAGTAGGCGTCCCCGTCCTGCTTTGTCTCCTCGTTGACATCGCCGCCGCCCGCCAGCGGCGAGATCAGCGGCGTATTCGTGTCGAAAGTCGAAGTCGTGCTGTTGCCGAGTTTCATAAAATGGCAGTCCGCGTTTGACAGCGTGACGCCGACCCCGCCCGCGCCCATGTCCGCGAAGTGACCGAATGACTGCCAGTCGTAGCGGGCGTTATGCGTGGCGTACTGCCCGCCGTCCGTCGTCAGTTTCGCCTTGATGACCGCCCCGACTTCTTCATGCCAGACCGTCGGCGCGTCGAAATTAAAGCCGTAACCCCATGTCGCCGTGCCTTGAATGTTCTCCTGAATATCGTTGCGAATCGCAATCCGCCGTGAGTCCCGCAGCAGCGTAATCCGCGTGACATGATCCAGCGGCACGGTCTGCCCGATTGCCGTAATTCTGACGGTGACGGTGACAGGGCCGCTGTTTTCTACCTCAATAATGCCGTCGCTTGCGCCGAGATCGTTAAGCCATTGCCCGCCCACCTGCCGCGCAAATTCCCGGTTCCCCCGCGCCTTATCCAGGAGGCTTGATATTGCGCCGTAGTTCGTCAGGTTGAGGCGGTAGGCGGCGTTCTCGAACGTCGCGCCGCTGACAGTCGCGGCGTCTGTGAACGATTGCCCCGCGCCCGCCCGAATCTCAAAGGTTTTGTAGCCGACGGCGGGAATGTCCGAAGCGAGGACGCGCAGATAATTCGCGCCGTCCGTTGTGACCCGCTGCGAGGGGACTTCCTGCCCGGTCGCGACCTCCACGACATGAACGGGAGCAGAGTCGCTGTACGGGAAATCGGCGTAGTCTGTCCGCGTCCAGCCCAGCGGATTGAACGCGAAAAAGCGGGTATTTTTACTGGAATTGGGGATCAGTCCGCCCAGCGCTTTGACCGCATCGGATTGCAGGCCGCTGACGTAGCTTGCGATATTCGCCGCCGTCCGCCGGTTGAAAGCGTGGCGGTCTGCGAGGGGCAGGGCGTAATGGAAGCCGAAATCATGCTCGTAATACAGCCCCAGATTGACGAAGGCCAGATCGCGGGCCTCGGTCGGGTCGGTGATGGCGGTTGTGCCGGGCGGATACGAACCGGCTCCGGGCGTTATCGGGACATTGACGGCGCGGGACGTGAGGAAATCGGGGCGGCGCAGACTGACCAGCGCGGCAAGGGCCTCCGCCGTCCGCAGCTGCTCGACGGCGCGGCGCACCGTTGCGGAAACCTCCTGCAACCCGGCAATCGCAATTTCCCACTCGTTGCCATACGTCACCGATTCGGAGGGCAGATTTGCGCCGTAAGTCGCGGCGAAGTCCTGAAAGAAATCGGCCTCGTTGGAGACGATGACCCGCCGCGTGGCGTTGGATTTGGCCTGCGCCGCCGGGACGAACGTATCGGAGAGCGTCTGAAGGCTGTCCCAGCCCTGCCCGAACGCCCCGATGACGCGGTAGGGATATTTGGCGATAAACGCGGAATTTGCGTCCACGAAGTCCACCGTCTCATACGGGTATCGGGCTTCCGCATAGCCGCCGAGGTTCTGGTTGGCGTCGAGGGCGTTGCCATACGGCTCATTGTAATTGCTGTACCGCGCTTTGTACGACGCGCTGTTGAAATCAATGGCGGGTTTTGCGTACAGGGAGTTCCATTTCATCAGGATTTTGCTGCCGTCCTGCCCCGTCCACCAGTAGATTTCGTGGTCGCGGTTCCCGGCGGTCGGGACGCTCGTGCCGCAGCCGCAGATTCCGCGCCACGAGTATTTTGCCCCCGCGCCCGCCCAGAGCGCTCCAAGTCCGAACGGCAGGGTCTGATTTTCCATTGCGACGGCGAGCGGGAAACGCAGGTGGTAGCGGCGCTCCATGCGTCCGGCGTAGTACAGGCCGCGCAGGACGGCTTCAGCGGGCGTCCCGCCATACAGACCGACGAGCGTGGTGAGCGGGATGCTAAGGTGTCCGTCGCGCAGGCGGGCGACAAATTTGTTCTCGAAATCGGCGCGAGACTTGTTGCGTTCATACGTCCACATCCAGAAACTTCCGTCGCAGTTCCAGCGGGCCTGAAAATCGGAAGCGTTGCCAGCGGTGGCGTCGGCGCGGGCCAGCCAGTAATCGGTCATGGCGAGGAACGACTGCCGGTACTGCTCCTCGCTGCCCGTCCACAGATAATCGGTATGGTCGTCCGGGGCGATATAGATGCGTTTGGGCGTGGTCTGCGCCCGCGCCGCTTTCGCGTCAAAGAGGGCCGCGCCGCCCGTCAGCGCCGCCCCTGTGATAATGGCCCCGCCCTGCAAAAAGCGGCGGCGGGTCAGCCCGCCTATTTCGTCGGCGTTTACGCCCTTTACTTTCTGCGTGTCCTGCGATTGATCCGTCATGGATTGTTTGCCTCCCCCGGCGGGCGCGCGTTCGGCAGTGGGCGCGTCGCGCAAGTTCCGCGTTACTCTCTTTTTATTTTACGCGCAGAAGCGGTATATTATTCGATTGTTCGCAGAATTTTTGACGGATTTAGCAAATTTTTTTGCGGGCGGAAGCGGGCAGGAATGAACCGCTGCGGATTTTGCGCGTCCATACGGTATACTGTCAGAACAGGCGGGCGCACTTACATTGCACGCCAATTTTTCAGGGAGATTTTAGCATGGCGGCGGATTGCAACAAAATGGATTGTGGAAGGACGCGGCGCGAGACGCTGCAAGTCATGGTGACGGGCGGCATGGCGCTGGTGAATCTGTTCCTTGCGGGAGCGGAGGCGCAGGCCGTGCCGCAATGGGTCGCGGCGGGCAAAGTGGAAGAATTTACCGTCGGCGTTCCGAAGAAGGTCACGCTTCCGGGCAAGCAGGTCGTGTTTGTTCTGCGTCAGGAAGCGGACAAGTGGACGGCGATTTCGGCGGTCTGCACCCATAAGGCCGCTATCGTGAACTGGGACGCGGACGCGAAACGCTACGTTTGCCCCGCGCACGGGGCCATGTTCAACATTACGGGGCAAGACCCGCAAGGCCCCGCGCCCGCCCCGCTCGCGACGGCGGCGGCCCGACTTTCGGGCAAGGACGTTCAGGTAGACGCGGAGAAACTGCCGATGGGCAGAACGCGCAAGAAACCCGCCAACCCCGCGCCGCCGCCCGCCCCGAAATAGGCGAAACACCGCCACGACCCAAAGCGAAGGACGCGCAGAACGCGAGTACGGGCGAAGATTGCCAGAGCGATTGAGGGCTGCGGCGGCAAAGCGACGGTCAAACAGATTAGCGAGATCATAGAGTGGCCTTACTCAACGGTAGCGCGGCACGTCAAAACGCTGGTCGCGTCGGGCTTTCTCGTGGACACGGGCGAAAGACGCTCAGCGGTGGGAGGAGGGCCAGAGATTACCGTCTTCTGCATTGCATAGCGACGAGTTCTCATTCGTTCGAGTTCTCAATACCCTTAGATTGTGCGTGTGAGAACTCGTTTTCCTGCCAGCAAACGAGTTCTCACCACTATATTATAGTGGTGAATGAGAACACGAACGAGTGAGAACACGTTTCTGTCTTGAACGGTGATGCGTGTGATGATGTAATAGACAATGATAAGCGGCCCGGATAGCGCGGCGCGTTCCATCATAGCCCTTCATTTCATCACACGCATCATAGTTCAAGACAAATCACGCGCTTGCAGACAAGGCAATCCAAATCGGGCTAACCTGTGTATTCCGAGTTCAAAACTAGGGACGCGCTACGGCAGTTCGACTTTGCGGTAAATCTCCGCAAGCGTCAGCGTCGCGCCGAGAGCGGCGAAGGTCAGCGCGTCGGTCGGTTCGGCATAGTCGGTGATCGTCCACTGGTTCGGACTCTGGCGGGCGTAATGCGTCACCGCGATCCGGTCTTGCGCGGCGAGAACGTAGTCGGTGAGGCTGGGCATCTGGCGGTATTCGTCGAACTTCGCGCCCTTGTCCCGCTCGGCGGTCGAAGCGGACAGGACTTCGACAATCACGGCGGGATTGGTCACGGCGGGCGGGTTTTCGCCGTCCGTCTCCGGCGTCCCCGCCACCGCCGCCACGTCGGGATAGCGGTACTGCGAAGGCGAAACGCGCACCCGCACCGCAGCAATATAGACGTTTCCGGGTTGGCTGTCGAAGATGCGATCAATAGCGATACAGAAGTTTCCAGTGATCTGGTTATGCGGCAGGGAAACTCCGGGCAGGGGGATCAGTTCTCCTTCGACGTATTCATAGCGGATTTCGGAGGCGCGTTCCAGCGCGAAGTATTCGGCAACCGTGAATTTCAGGGCGGGTCTCGCCGCGCCGTTCGTTGCGGGCGGACAGGGATTGGCCCCGGCGGGCGGCGCGGACGGGCGGGCAAGGGCGGCGGGTGCGGGCATCGTTTTTTCTCCGTTTCATAGCATAGCGTGTCATAGCGCGGTGGGTTGCAGCGCGACAGGCCTTTGCTATTATACGCGATTTTCATCTGATTTTCATCTTTGCCCGTCATACTGTAAGCAGCGGACAGGACGGGGTGAGACGGGCGAAAGGTTCACTCGTTTCGATTTATTTTCCATTGTAACTATTCACCTCCCCCTACCCCTCCTTCACAAGGAGGGGAGAAGAGCAGGCGGCTCCCTCCCCTTGCGAGGGAGGGGGAGAAAAGCAGGCGGCTCCCTCCCCTTGCGAAGGGGAGGGCTAGGGTGGGGTGAATCGTTACTTTCCATTTATCTCTAACGGACGAGGGCGGCATGAAAATCTTAATCATTGAAGACGAGGCGGCGATTGCGAAAGTGGCGAAGCGCGGGCTGGAGCAGGCGCATTTCACGGCGGACATCGCCAGCGACGGCAAAATCGGCCTTGCAATGGCCCTCGAAAACGCCTACCACCTTATCATTCTGGACTTGATGCTGCCGGGAATGGACGGCATGAGAATCTGCGAAGAACTCCGCGACCGCCGCGACCGAACGCCGATATTGATGCTCACAGCGCGGACGGAAGTGGTTGACCGGGTGCGGGGACTGGAAACCGGCGCGGACGATTACCTGACCAAGCCCTTTGACTTTGCCGAACTGCTGGCGCGGGTGCAGGCCCTCCTGCGGCGCGATAAAGTCCACAAGTCCCGCGTGATTCGGATCGCCGATTTAGAGATTGATACTGGAACGCGGCGCGTCTCGCGGGGCGGCAAACAGATCGCGTTGAGCCAGCGGGAGTATCAACTTTTGGAAGCCCTTGCCGCAAACGAAGGGCAAACTTTGACCCGCGACGCTATCTTAGAGCGCGTCTGGATGGACGAGGACAGCTACTCCAACACGGTGGACGTTTACATCGGGCTAATCCGCAAGAAAATTGACGCCGATACTCCCGTCAAACTGATTCACACGGTTCGCGGGTTAGGCTACGCCGTTCGCCGCCCGAACGCAGAGGACGCGCCATGAGATTCCCCCCCGGCTTTTTCTCCCCGCAATTCTTTTCCCTGCGCCGCGACTCCCTGCGGACGCGCCTGATGGCGTGGAACATGATTACGCTTGCCCTGATTTTAACGCTGGTCGGCGGACTGATTCAGTTCAGCGTACAGCGCACTCTGCTGACCTCCATTGACCGCGAACTGGAAGTCAATCAGCCGCCCTTCCGCCACCTTGACCGGGACACGCCCGCCGACATTCGCGACGCGCTGCTGCCGCCTGATGCAAAGCAGGGCGACGGAGGCCCGCTCCATGTCGGCGGCGGACATGGCCCGCATCATCACGGCCCCGACGACCAGCCCAATGATGCCCGCAACGGGCCGGACGGCGGGCCGCAGGGCGGGCAAAACGCGCCGCCCGGAGACCATGCCCCGCGAAACGCCGCGCAGACCGACGCCGCCTCCGACACGGAAGACGCCCCGGTTGTGACGCCGGAACATAACGAAAAGTGGCATCGCCCGCGCCTGTTCAGCCCGACCGGGACGCTGTACTCCCCGAAGGCCAGCGAAGCGCCCGCCAGCGAAGCGGCCTTCCGGGAGGCCGTCGCAGGCCGACTCACCTTCACGGACGGAACATTCGACGACGAACCGGCGCGGCTGCTGTACCGCCCGATGCGCTTTGGCGGGCGCGTCGTTGCGGTGGCGCAGAGCGCCTACCCGCTCACCGAGGTCAACCGCGCCATCAGCAGTATGCGTCAGGCCCTGCTCGCCCTGATTCCCGTCGCGTTGCTATTGGCGGGGATTGGCGGCGCATGGCTCACCGACCGCGCCCTGCGCCCGGTGCGGCAGATCACCTTCGCGGCGGAACAGATTGGCGCGGACGACCTTTCGCGCCGTCTGTTCGCGGCGGGAGACGATGAGTTCGCCCGCCTTGCCGTCACGATCAACGGGATGCTTGCGCGGCTGGAAACGACTTTTATGCAGCGGGAAACGCTGGTGCGGCAGTTGCAGGAGTTGATCGCGCAGCAGCAGCGGTTCACCGGCGACGCCTCACACGAACTGCGGACGCCCCTCACGATCATCAAGGCCAACGCCAGCCTGCTGCTGCCCGCAAGCCCCACTGCGGCGGAGTGGCGCGAAGGCATGGAGGAGATCAATTCCGCCGCCGATTCCATGACGCGCCTGGTGCAGGATTTGCTCCTGCTGACCCGCTCGGACGGCGGGCAGCTGGGGCGCGGCGCGGAGAATATCTCGCTTGCGGCGGCGTTGGAAAAGGCCATTCGGCGCGTCCGCCGCCCCGACGCCGCCGCCATCACCCTGCGAACTTCTGACGACCCGCTCACGGTCAGAGGCAATGCGGACGAACTGACGCGCCTGTTCTGCAACCTGATTGAAAACGCCCAGCGGCACACCCCGTCCAGCGGCGCGATTGAGATAACAGCGGAGCGGCAGGGCGACAAAATTACGGCGTCGGTGCGCGACAACGGCGCCGGGATCGCCCCGGAACACCTGCCCCACCTCTGCGAACGGTTCTACCGCGTGGACTCCGCCCGTTCCCGCCCCGACGGCGGCACGGGCCTCGGCCTCGCCATCTGCAAAAGCATCGCCGACGCGCACGGCGGAACCCTCGCCTTCGCCAGCGAACCCGGCAAAGGCGCAACCGTCACCGTCACCCTGCCCGCAGCGCAATAGACAGGATTAATGGGATTTGCAGGATTGCGTTTTGAAAATCCTGAAAATCCAGTTAATCCTGTCTATTTCTCTTTCGTGTTACTTCGTAATTATTTGTGTCATTTCGTGGGGAGATCGCTCTGCGAGGCGGCGCGGGACAGCGTTTGCGCGACGTAAACGCGGGGGTATTTCGCCTGCATCAGGGAGGCGATTTTACGCGCCTGCGCTTCTGACTCCGCCACGCCGTAGATCGCGCTGCCGCTGCCGCACAGGTGCGCCGTGACCGCGCCCGCCATCCGCAATTCGTCGTGCAGCCACGCCAGATCGGGGTAATGCGCGAAGACCGGCAGTTCAAAATCGTTGCTCTGCCACTGGATCAGGCGGTCGCGGTCGCCGCTTTGCAGGGCCTCCTCAAAGCGTTTGGTCGCCCGGTGTGAGGCGCGGTTCGGGTCGGCGTCGAGTTGGTCATACGCCCAGCCCGTCGAGACGCCCGCGTCCGGCTTCACGACGACGAGCCAGAACGGTTCGATGTCGGGCAGAGGGGTGAGAATTTCCCCGCGCCCCCGCGCCGCCGCCGCCCCGCCCAGCAGAAAAAACGGAACATCGGAGCCAAGCGAGGCCGCAAGCCCGCGCATTTTCTGCTCGTCCAGCCCCAGATTCAGCAGCCGATTCACGCCGACTAACGCGGCAGCCGCGTCGCTGCTGCCGCCGCCCATGCCCGCCTGCGCCGGAATCTTTTTTTCCAGATGAATCGCAACGCCGCCTTCGCCCCGCCATTGCGCCGCGTCCAGCGCGATCTTCACCGCCCGAAACGCCAGATTCGATTCGTCGGTCGGCACGGCAAAATCGGCGGGCGCGTCACAGGTCAAAACGATTCCCGGCGCGGCGCTCCGCGTCAGGGTCAGCGTATCGTGCAGCGAAATGCTCTGCATCACACTGGCAATGCTGTGATAGCCGTCAGCGCGTTTGCTGAATACGTCCAGCGTCAAATTGATTTTTGCGTAAGCGTGAAGAAGAAGCGGGTGTCGGGGTTCGGGTGTCGGGTGTCGTTCCATTTTGCGCTTTCAAATTTTAGATTTCATCTGGCATTGGCTGGCTTCGCGACACCCGACACCCGACACCTACTTCATCAGGAAGCGCAGGGCGTCGCGCAGGGTCTCGGAGGGCGCGAAGGCGAACAGGCGGAACGGGACTTCGAGGGTCTCTCCGGGCAGCAGGAGGGTTCCGCGTGGGTTGCGCCACGCCGCGCCGAGTATAGGAAAATCGGTCAGCGTTTGGGCGGGAAATTTCTCCGCCGTCCAGTTCGCGTAGGAAAACGTTTTGGCCTGCGCGATTCCAAAGGTAAACGCGCCGGAATGGACGGCCTCAACCTGCGCGGCTTCGGGCAGGACTGCGGGGGCGTCGGGCAGAAAGACGGGCGTTCCGTTCGCCGCTCCAGGAAAAGATTTTGCCGCGTCGCAGTCCAGCAGTTGCGGCGTCTGCAAATCGTAGAGCCGCATCCGGCGGCGGGCGGTCAGCCGCAATGTCCCGGCAATCGCCGCCGTCCCGCTTTCGGTCTTAAAGATCACCTCGCCGCGCCACTGCGTTCCCAGAGCGCCGCGCAGGGTCAGCGTCGCCGCGCTGCGTGTTGAGGACGCCAGCGCGTCCATCCAGTGGAACGTTTGCCGCCAGGGCGTTTGTCCCGGTTCGCCAGACAGCGCGGAGAACAGCGCGGCGGAGACTGCCAGCGGCTTCCAGTCGCCGCCGTTTCTGCCGCCCAGCAGCAAGATCGGTTCGCGGTTCCTCTGCCCCGCCACGACGCGCAGGCCGACGCGCTCATTGCCCAGCCACGCGGAATCGGTTCCAGCGACGGACTGCGGCGCGACGTTCGCAGTCGCGTTTGGCGGATCGAGTTCCAGCGCTGTCTCGCGGCGCGGAATCACGCGGATTGCGACTTGCGGCGCGAAGTTCGCAAACGTTTCCAATGCCTGCTTTACGTTTGGCGGCGGACTGCCTGTCCGGCTCTCGGTCGGTCGGTTTTCCGTCAGCAGCGCGGCGGCGATTAGCGTCCCTGTCCGGGCGGAGGGCGCGAGTACCCAGCGATAGGCCAGCGCCTGCCCCGCGCCGATAGCGGGCAGCGCGGGCCACGTCTCACCCGTCGTATAATCCAGTCCCGAAAGCGTGTAGCAGCGCAGGCGCAAGGTCTTTTCCGGCAGGGCGACCGCGCCCGTGTTCCGCACGATGCACAGCAGGGTCACGGCCTGCGTCCCAATGGCGGCTCCGCGTTCCGCCCCGAAGTATTCCACCCGGATTTGCGGCGCGGTCTTCGGCGTGTCCTGCCCTCCGGCGCGGCAAACCGGCGCGGCAAAGACAGCGCAAACCCACAGGCCAAACAAAATCACGGCGCGAAGATAGCAGGAACGAGGCGGCAAGCGGACTCCCAAAAAGCGGCATTTCCGTCATTATACCGTAAACGCTGCCGGAAATAGCGCAATACACAGCATCTCGCGCATTTTTGAAAGGCGCGGCAGGGAAAACGAAATGCTGCGGCGAATCAGCGCATAGATATTCACATTTCATGCAGTAATTTGACCGATTCAGGCGAGGCATTTCATATGCCTCGCTTGATATGCCTGATATGCCGCGACAAACGCCCCCGACCGACGCGGCTAAATCACACAGGAAAAGAATCAAGACCGATGCCCGAACCCAAAGAATTATTGCCCCGCCTGCGCGTCCGCGCCCGGAATCCGCACCTGCTCGAAACGGAGGACGGACAGCCGTTCTTTCTGCTCGGCGATACCGCGTGGGAACTGTTCCACCGTCTGACCCGCGAGGAGTGCGCCTTTTATTTCGATAACCGCGCCGCCAAAGGGTTCAATCTGATTTGCGCGGTCGCGCTTGCGGAGTTCGACGGCCTGCGCGTTCGCAATGCGGAGGGCGAAATTCCGTTCCATGACCTTGACCCGCGCCGTCCGAATGAGGCCTATTTCGCCGGAATGGACGCCCGAATTGCAATGGCGGCGGAGCGCGGGCTTTACGTCGGGCTGCTGCCGACGTGGGGCGACAAACTCACCGCTCCCTGGGGCGACGGCCCGCGCATTTTCCACGCCGACGCCCCGGAAACCGCCCGCGACTATGGGCGCTATCTCGGCGACCGCTACAAAGACGCCACCAACCTGCTCTGGATTCTCGGCGGCGACCGCCCCGCCGCCCTCGCCGGAATCTCCCCCGACTGGAAACATCCCTGGGAGGCGGGCTTTACGCCGGAGACCGACTGGCGGCCTGTCTGGAGCGCAATGGCGGCGGGAATTTCGGAGGGAACGGGCGGCAAAGCGCTGTTCACTTACCACCCGCAGGGCGGCCCGCTCTCCACCTCGCCCCTTTTGCATCACGAACCCTGGCTGGCGATCAACATGATGCAGTCGGGGCATGGCAGCGGGCATGACGTTCCCGTGTGGGACTGGATTGAGCGCGATTACCACCTGACTCCGATTAAGCCGACGCTGGACGCCGAACCGAATTACGAAGATCACCCGGTCAATCCCTGGCCTGTTTTCGATCCCGCCAACGGCTATTTTGATGCCTGCGACGTGCGGAAGCAGTGTTACCGTTCGGTGTTTGCGGGCGGCTGCGGCGTCGTCTACGGGCATCACGCGGTCTGGCAGTTCTACGACGAGAAGCGCGAAAAAATCAACCATGCTGACCGTCACTGGCAGGAAGCGTTAGATCGTCCCGGCGCGTTTCAGGTCGGCTATTTGCGGCAGTTGATCGAATCGCGTTCTGCATTGGGCGAGCGGATTCCCGGCGCGGGACTGCTGATCGCAGGCGCGGGAACGGGAGGAACGCAAGTCGTCGCAGCGCAGGGAACAAAAGGGGAGTATGCGCTCGTTTATATCCCGACGGCGGGGCAGACGGTTACGGTTCGCATGGACGGACTGGCGGGGCCAAGCGTTCGCGCCGCGTGGTACGATCCGCGAACCGGGCAGGAATCGGCCCTTATTGGCGCGTTCCCCGCCTCCGGCAATCGGGAATTTACCACGCCGACTACCGAAAACGCGGACGCCCCTGATTGGGTATTGACGCTGGATTCCATTTAATCGCGGCGAATTTTCACCTCCCCCACCCCCTCCTTCGCAAGGAGGGGAGAAAAGCGGACGACGCCCTCCCCTTGCGAAGGAGGGGAGAAAAGCAGGCGGCTCCCTCCCCTTGCGAAGGGGAGGGCTGGGGTGGAGTGAATGATTACTTAACGCTTCAAATTTCGGCAAGGGCAGGGAAAACGCGCAGAAGCGGCGAATCAATCCGCGTTGCAAATCTTACTCAAAAGCGAGGATAAATAATGAAACTGGTCCGATACGAAACGGCGGGGAAAAAAGCGATTGGGGCCATGCGCGGCGAAGACCGCATTGTCAATCTGGCGTTCGCCCTGAATGACGCCACGCTGACCGACTCGATGTCGGCATTTCTGGCGCGGGGCGCACAGACGCTGGAAGCGGCCCGCGCCGCCATCGAAAACGCGCCCGAATCGGCAATGATCCCGCTGTCCGCCGTCCGCCTGCTGGCCCCGGTGGGCGATCCGCAAAAAATCATGTGCATCGGGCAGAACTATCGCGACCACTGCATCGAGCAGAATCAGCCGATCCCGGAACGCGCTATCCTGTTCTCCAAATACGCCACCGCCATCAACCGTCCCGGCGGCGCAATCAAACTGCCTAAAATCTCCGACAAAATTGACTACGAGGCGGAACTCGCCGTCGTGATTGGGACTGCCGGGAAAGACATCGCCGAAGCGGACGCGCTAAATCACGTTGCGGGCTACCTCTGCGCCAATGACGTGACGGCGCGGGACATCCAGAAAGGCGACGGGCAATGGGTGCGCGGCAAGTCCCCCGACACCTTTCTGCCGATTGGCCCCTGCCTCGTGACGGCGGACGAGATCGCTGACCCGCACCATCTGGACATCTCTCTGACGCTTAACGGGCAGACGATGCAGCAGTCCAACACGTCCAACCTAATTTTCAACATTCCCTATCTCATCTCCTACCTGTCTCAGACCATGACCCTGCTGCCGGGAGACATCCTCTCAACTGGAACCCCCGGCGGCGTCGGCGTCTTCCGCGACCCGCCCGTCTTCCTTAAAGCGGGCGATACCGTCGCCGTCATCATCGCCGGCCTCGGAACGCTGACAAACACCGTCGTAGCGTGAGGAATTTTCACCACGAGAACGTGGTGAAAATTCTTATTTTGCGGCAGTTCGCGCCGCCCGCATCTCTTTGAGCAGCGGGGTCAGGCGGGGGTAGCCCATGACGACGCGCAGGACGTAGAGATTGAAGAACTGCGCGTCTGTGCCTTTGCTGGCGGCCCCGGTCAGTTTGGCGGACTCGTCCTTTGCGACTTTCGCCGCCGCCGCGATCTGCGCCTCCGTTAAGACCGTCTGCAATTTTTCGGAGAGGGCTTTCAGCGTGGCGTTTTCCGTCTCTTTGCGGCGGGCCTCATAATCGGACATGGCCTTAATCAGCGTGTCGTCAAGCGGGACGACCGCCCCGCCCAGCGCTTTCTTTTTCGCTGCGAGGATCACGTCGGACGCTTTGCGAAGGACGGGCGCGGCGTTCGCGGCGATTTTTTTATTGTATTCCGTCTGCGAATCGGAGATGATTGCCGCGACTTTATCCAGTTCGTCCGCCGTCAGTTTCAGCGGGTTGAGGACGCGCAATTCCCCCAGATCGTCCAGCGCCACAAACAGCGGGGCCACGTCGGAAACGTCCGCGCTTTTTGCGTCTTTTGCGTCGCTTTTCGCGTCGCTCGGCGCGTTTTTGTCCCCGCCCTTTGCCGGTTTTTCCTGCGCCCACGCAGGCCGGATTCCCAACAGCAGGCCGCTTCCTATTCCAACCCAGATCAAGCCGACAGCCAGCAGAATTAATCTCCGCCCGCGCCCTCTTTCGCTATTCCCACGCAATGTTTGTTTCTCCCTGAAATTCTTGCAGCGCATTAGGCGTTCCACTCCGGCGGAAGGTTACACCGGTCGCGCTGTTTCCACGTAATACCGCTCTTTTCGCCGCCGTCTTTCCGCTTTCCTCTCTGCGCGGCGCGGGTTGCGGCAGGAGGAATTTCCATGCCCGCCGCCGAAATTCAGCGCAAGCCTATGATTACCGAAATTATCCCCGAACCCGTAACCGAGACCGCTCCTGAAACCGAAATCGCCCGCGCCGCCGACGCCGAAATCCGGCTTGCGGACGAACTGCGGCAGCAGATCAACCGCGCCAACTACCTCTATTACGCGCAGGACGCCCCGGAACTCTCCGACGCCGCCTATGACGGCCTGATGCGCCAACTGCGCGAACTGGAGGAGACTTACCCGGAACTCGTTTCTCCCGATTCGCCCACGCAGCGCGTCGGATCGGAAACGGTCACGACGTTCGCGCCCCTGCGTCACCGCGTCCCCATGCTCTCTCTCGATAACGCTTTTAGCATGGAAGACCTTCAGGCGTGGGAAGACCGGGTGCGCAGGACGCTGGGGGCCGCGCCCGATTTCGCCTTTGAAATGGTCTGCGAGCTGAAAATAGACGGCTCCGCTGTCTCCCTGACCTACGAAAACGGCAAATTCACGACGGGCGGCACTCGCGGCAACGGCGAAGTCGGCGAAGACATCACCCTGAACCTGCGAACCATCTCCGCGATCCCCATGCAGTTGAGCGAGCAGGGAAGCAGGGAACAGGGAAATGCGGACGCCCCACCGCAAATTGCGTCCTCCCTTTTCGATGAACCGGACGACGGCGACGCATCTGAACAATCCCAAATCCCAAATCCAAAATCCAAAATGGAAGTTCCCTCAACGATTGAAGTGCGCGGCGAAATTTTCATGTCGCACCGGGAGTTTGCGCGGATCAACGGCGAAGCGGAAGAGACGGGCGGACGGACGTTCGCGAACTGCCGCAACGCCGCCTCCGGTTCCCTGCGGCAAAAAGACCCGAAGCAGACCGCGCAGCGCAAATTAGACGTGTTCTGCTACGCGGTCGGGGCCTGCGATGGCTGCGACTTTACCAGTCAGGCCGACCTGCTGGCAACTTACCAGAGATGGGGACTGCGGACTAACCCGAATGTCCGCGTGTGCGCCAATCTGGAGGAAGTCCAGGCGTTCATTGACGCGTGGGGCGAACGCAAAGAGACCCTGCCTTACGACATTGACGGCGTGGTAATCAAGGTCAATTCGTTCGCGTTGCAGCGGGAATTAGGGCAGGTCAGCCGGTCGCCGCGCTGGGCGATTGCCTACAAATACCCGGCGCTGCAAGTCCGCACAAAGGTAGAATCTATCTCTGTCAACGTCGGGCGCACGGGCGCGATTACGCCCGTCGCGCACCTGACGCCCGTCGCGGTGGCGGGAGTGATCGTCTCCCGCGCCACGCTGCACAACGCGGACGAAATCCGCCGCAAAGATGTTCGCGTCGGCGATACGGTCGTCGTGCAGCGGGCGGGCGAAGTGATTCCCGAAATCGTGGAGGTCGTCAAGTCGGAACGGACGGGCGAGGAGGCGGAATACTACCTACCCACCCATTGCCCTGCCTGCGATACCCTCGCCGTCAAGCCCGAAGGAGAGGCCGTGCTGCGCTGCCCGAACCCGGCCTGCCCCGCCAAATTGCAGCAGCGCATGGAGCATTTCGTCTCACGCGGCGCAATGGACATCGAGGGACTCGGCGAAAAGATCGTGGCGCAGCTGGTGACGGGCGGCGTGGTCAAAGACCCGGCGGACGTTTACACCCTCGATAGGGAAAAACTGCTCGGTCTGGAGCGCATGGGAGAAAAACTTGCGACGAAAATTCTGGATAATATCGAAAAGTCCAAAACGCGCCCGCTGCATAATCTGATCTACGGACTCGGAATCCGGCACATCGGCGAACACTCCTCCGAAGTCCTTGCAGAGCATTTCGGCAGTTTGGAGCGGCTTTCAGCGGCGACAGCGGAGGAGATCGCTAAAGTCCACGACATTGGCGGCATCACAGCGGAAAGCATCGCGGACTTTTTCGCCCAGCAGGAAAATCGGGATACGCTGGCGCGGCTTGCGGCGGCGGGAGTCGCCCCCACTGCCAGCGAATCGGCGGCGCGTTCCGACGAGTTTGCGGGCAAAGTTTTTGTCTTCACCGGAACGCTGTCCAAAATGAAGCGGGAGGACGCCGAGCGCATCGTCAAGCAGCGCGGCGGGCGGGCGGGCGGCAGCGTCAGCAAGCAGACCTCCTACCTTGTGGCGGGCGAAAACGCGGGCAGCAAACGCGCAAAGGCGGAGGAACTCAAAGTCGCAGTACTGACCGAAGAGGAGTTTCTGGCCCTGCTGGAATAGAGGAGGGGGGGGGTTGGGTATTGGGGTATTAGGGGTATTAGGGGTATTGGGTATTCTGTCCGTTTCCCTTTTCCCTCTTTGCTATGTCAACTGCGCGAACGCAGCGGAATCTTTGTCCGAACTATTCGTCTGGAAGGGTGCTGCGTGTGATGGAATGAAGGGCTATGATAAGCGGCCCGGATAGCGCGTTGCGTTGCATCATAGTCTCTCATTGCATCACACGCAGCACCCTTCCAGACGAAAGTCAATCACGCTTTTAGTCGCTCATTCACCACTATAATAGAGTGGTGAGCGACTTTCTTTATAACTCAAAAAAGTCGCTCACACGCTCAATCTAAGGATATTGAGCAACTAACAACGTGAGCGACTTATCCGCTCATCGTATAGACCGCCGAAGCGAAGCCGCGCCCTCCCTCCGCCAGCCGTTCTCCGGTGTCCACGAGAAAGCCCGACGCGACCAGCGTTTTAACGTGCCGCGCCACCGTTGAGTAAGGCCACTCCATGATCGCGCTGATCTGCCTCACCGTCGCCTTGCCGCCGCAGCCCTCAATCGCTTTGGCAATCTTCGCCCGTACTCGCGTTCTGCGCGGGACTGCAAACGCGCCCCGCTTACACGCCTGCCGTCTCGCCGTCATGCCCGCCTTCCGCGTTGGCGCGGCATACGTCGCGGTAATCGCACACGGCGCAATGGCTGCCCGGTCGCGCTTCGATATGGCCCGCTTCGATGCCCCGCGCCGCCCCGATAGCCGCCGCTTCCGCCGCCTGCAACACGTCCCGGAACTGGGGCGGATTGAGCGGCCTGACGTGTTCTCTGGAGTCTTCGGGTCGGGGCGCGAACTGCCTCATGTTGACGTGTTCCATGCGGAAAAGCCGCCGCCGCCCGGTCTCTAAGGCCGAATCGTAGCAGGCCGCCGCCCCGATTTTCCCGAATAGCCGCTCCATTGCCAGCAGATACAGCGGCATTTGCAGGCTGGCCCCGCTGGCAATCGCCTCGTAGTTTGGCGGCGTTCCGAGTTTGTAGTCCATGATGACCGCCCGGATTCCCCCCGCGTCGTAGTCCACGCGGTCAATCACACCGCACAGCAGCACGGGCTTTGCGTCGCCGTTTGCGCCGGTCAATGTCAGCGGCTCCGCGACGGAAGCGGGATCATACGTCGGCTTTGCGCCATTGTCAGGATCGAGCGCGATTTCCCGCTCCTCGTCGCCCACCGAGGCGCGGCCCGTCGCGATTCCAAAGGCCAGCTCAAAATGCGCGGGGCGGGTTTCCAGGTGCGGCGTGAAAACGGCCTCACGCTGCGCGAAGCCGTCGAGGGCGTCGCGCACCGTCCGGGTCATCATGCGGGCGCGGTGGGGCGGGGCGTCAATCGGCCTTTTCGTCAACGCCTCGCTCAAGATTTCGCGGAGTTCCGCTTGCATCGTCGCGGCGTCGGGCGTGGGGGCGTCGGGCGTTTCGCGCTGCCGTCTGCGGAAATAGCGGCGCAAAGTCCCGTGCAGCAAATCGCCCTGATTCGCCGCGCCGTCGTCCGCGTCCGGGCGCAGACGCAGGACGTGCCGCAAGAGATACTGGAACGGGCAGCGGAGGTGCGTTTCCAACTCCGTCACGCTGTACACCGTTTTGTTTGCGGCAAAATCGGTCTGCAAACGGAAATCGTCAAAGCGGGGCAGGCGGGGCAGGCAGCGCGATTCCAGCAGGCGGCGGACGGCGGCGGAGTCCCCGCTTTGGAGGCGCAGGCGCAGGGCGTCGGCCCCGCGCTGCTGACGGGCGGCGGCGTCCCGCGTTCCCGAAGCGGGATCAAACAGGTCGGCGCAGGCCGCCAGCGTCCTATCCGCGTCGCTGACGGCTTCTTCGGCCTGCGGCGCGACATCGGCAAGCGTCCGGGTGACATGGCGCAGCGGCGAGTCTGCGCTGTCGCCGCCTTCGGACGCAAACGCGGCGCGGACTTCATCTAAATAAAACGAGGGCAGGGTATCGGAGTTGTCGGACGAGCGCGGGTAGGACAGGATCAGCGCCTCGGACGGGGCGGTCACCGCGAGATAAAAGAACAGCCGTTCGTCGTCGGCGCGGTCGCGCTCCTCCTCCAAGTCCAGCCCCGCCGCCCGCCGCAATGCCGCCCGCTCCGCGTCGCGCAGGAACGGGTCTTCATTGATGCGGCGCGGAAACACCCGCTCGGTCATGCCCATCACCGCCGCAACGCGCAGGGGCCGTTCGCGGGACTCGTAAGGCTCCATCACGCGGGCCATTTCGCCCTCCGGCATGGCAAGCGACGACGCCCCGCCCCACGCCTCGCGCAGCCGCCCGCAAAACTCCGGCAGGGGAACCGATTCCCGCCCCGCCATCGCCGCCATCTGCGCGACCGCCGCCATGACGGTATCGGCCTCCGCCCATGCCGCCCTGTCCCGTTCGCGGCGCAGGGTCTCGCCCGTCTCCGCCCGCTGCGTCATGCCGAAAATGTCCTTTGCGGCCTGCCGGATTCCCTCGGCGAATTGCAGGGAGTCGCCGCGCTCCGGGAACCCCGCGTCCTCACAATCGGCAATCAATCGCAGCGTTTCGCCCGCCATTGCCAGCGGCGTATCGGTCAGTTTTTCCGCAAGGGCAAGCCACGCCCCGCGCCCGGAACGGACTCGCGCCGCCCGCGCCCGCCGCCGCAGAGCGTCCGCCGCGATTTTGTCGGGGGCGGTGTAACTGGACTTGATAAAAGCAAGCACGTCCTCCCGCTGCCAGCCGTCGCAGAAGATGTCCAGCAGGTGCAGAATCGTCTTCATCAGCGGGTTTTGATCGAGTTTCTCCGGCCCGTCCGCGCCCAGCGGAATCGCGTACCGCTCAAATACGGCGGAGAGGATTGGGGCGTAATCGCCTTGCGTCCGCAAAATAATCCCGAAATCGTCCCACGAAAACCCGCCCGCGTCGTGAATCCGCCGGAACTCCCGCGCAATCATTTCGGCCTCGACGTAGGGGTTGGGCGCAGAGAACAACTGGAGATTTTGGATTTTAGATTTTGGATTTTGGATTACTTCGGCGCCGCCCGCATTGCCGACCCCCGATCCCCGACCCCCGGCTCCCTCCTGAAACAGCCGCGCTTCGAGCAGGCGCAGGGACGGGGGACGCGGGGCGCGGCAGTCGGTGAGGTGGTGTTCAAGAACGCGGAACTCGGAACCGAAAATCTCACGGGCGCGTTGCGGGGCGGCGAACAGCAGCGGGCGGGCGGGATTGAGCGGCAGCGTGACGGCGGTCTCAATGGCGAAATCGCCGTTTGCCGTCCTCCGATTTGCCAGCGCCGCAAGAATCTGCCGCTGCGCCCGGTTGAAACGGAAGAAGCCGTCCACCATCACGCGCCGATAATCGCCGTCAAGCAGGGCATTGGCGTCAATATGGCGAATTGCCATTTGGATCGCGTCCTCGCCGTCGCGCATCCGGTGTTCGGACAGAAAATTTTCGTAGGCGCGAAACAGGCGGGCGAACTCTCCGGTCTTTTGAGGAAACACCGGGTCATCGAGCAGCGGCTGCGCGAGGCAGCAGCCCGCTTCGAGGTCTTCCGGCGTGATGCAGGCCAGTTTCCATTCGCGCAGGCGGTCGGTGAACGCGGTGGCGAATCCCGGCGCGTCCAACATTCGGCCCAGAAAGTCGCTGCGGTGAATCGTGTCCCGAATGACCTCGCCGACGGCGATGCGCTGAAACGCCCGCCCGATGAGTTGATAGCCGTCGTCCGGGCGCGACTTATAGGTGTCGGCGATGAATTTGCGGAACGGGCCCACGCTTGCGCGGGCGTCCGCCAGCGACACGCCGCCGCGCCCCGCAATCTGCGCCGCCAGCGTCTCGGCCTGCGCGGGGGACGCCACAATCAGCAGGGTTTGACCGACGGCCTCTAAATAGCGGCGTATGGCCCATTCGGTCTTTCCCGTTCCCGCCGCCCCGCAAATCAGCGTCAGCGGCGGGCGATTATTCTTAACAACAGCATCAGCATCTGATTCGGGCATGGCGTCATTCCGTTCGCGTCACGATTGAAGATGCGTCATTATAGCGAGAATGGACTTTTTATACAACCGAAATTTGTCCACTGGTTCGGGTGTTGGGTGTTGGGTGTTGGGTATTGGGTATTGGGTATTGGGTATTGGGTATTAGGGATTTGGTATTAGGTATTGGGTGCTTCGCTGTAAGGGACTTTCGAATATTTAACTCTTCCACGCTGGCGGGCGGGCGGGCGAATAAATTCACTGCCACAAAAGCGCGAAGTCCGCCTTCGCGGACTTAATGCGGACTCACGCATACGGGAAGATTTATTTTATCGCAAGTCCCTAAGTTCGTACAATTTGTCAGTGAGTGAGCGAATACCCAATACCCAATACCCAATACCGAACACCCGAACACCTGAATTGAGGGAGTGACCTTATGTTTTGTAAATGGTGCGGCATGGAGAGCGCGACGCCCGACCGGTGCAGCTGGTGCAACGGGATTTTAGCGGCGGACGCAAAAGAGGCAAAAGAGACAACGGAGACCGCTGCGGACGCGGCGGGCTTGCAGGCGGAGGACGCGGGCGCGGAGGCCCTTCCTGCGGCTTCTGCGGCGGAAGCGGGGAAGAAACGGGTTCCCGCGCCTCCCCCTGGCGGAATGCGGCGGACGCCCGCGCCGCCCGTTCCTCCGCGCAGTCTGCGGACGGAAACGCCGCCGGTGGAAGCCACTCCAACGCAGCGATTCGCCGCGCCGCTGACCGATTTTTCGGCCCCGACCGCCTCCGAAGAACCGCCCGCCGCGTTCATGGCCCCGACGCTTGCGGACGCGCCGCCTGTCGCTGCCGCTTCCGAACCGACCTTGCTGGGAACCGCCGCGCCGCTTTCGGAACCGACGCTGATGGGGACGGTCGCGGCAACGGAAGCGGCAGAACCGGAGGAAGAATTTAGCGGACTGGCGGCGGGGCAGGCCAAAGCGGTAGAGAAGACCCCGATGCCGACCGCCGAAAACCAGATGTTCAACGCCAACGCAGGCGCTCCGATGTCCAAGTACTATCCCGGCAAAACGATTGAGGAGACGACGGGGATCGGCGCGAATGAGTACGTTCCGCCGCCCGTCCCGGAGTCTGCTCCGAAGCCGAAATACAACAAAAAGAAAACGGAACCCGACCTGCATATCGAGTGGGTGCAGCCGGAAGTCTCGTCCGCTGCGGTGTGGGGCAAATTCGCCGCCGCCCTTGCCGGGGTTCTGGCGGTGTGCGGGGCGTTGGCGCTGGGGCTAAAGGGAAACATCCTGCTGCCGCTGCTGCTGGCAAACTTCGCGATGGGCGTGTTGATTCCCGTGCTGCGCGTCGGCCCCTGGCAGGACGAAGAATCGGAAGACTCGATTTTTCTGGTGCTGCTGACCCTGATTTTCGGGCCATTCGTTTCGCTGACCATCTACGGGGTGATGAGCGCCGTGAAGCAAATGACCAATCCGGCGGTGCTGGGCATACTGATTACGGCGGCGATCACGCGGTTTGCGCTCGGCGTCATTTCCGGCCCGTTCACGCTTTCCATGATGACGCCTTTGCAGTCCGGGCATTTCAGCCTCGCCATTCTGCTGCTGCAATGGGGCGGACTCGTCGGAATGATCGGCTGGGTCTTCGCCAACTTCTTCCACAAACTGCATGAGTGAGAGAGAAAGGTAACAGAGGAAGGTGTTAGGGGTATTAGGTATTGGGGGTATTGGGTATTAGGTATTAGATGTGCGACTGGCAGTTTGTACCCTCTATTAGCGCAACGAACAATACCCAATACCCAATATCCCTAATACCCAATACCCTACTCCCCCTGCATCGCGTAGGTCTGGGCTTCCGGGGCGACATTGGGCATTAGCGCCCATTTGTTGCAGGCGCTGGAGCCGGTGACGAGCAGGCCGAGCGGCAGGATTTGCGGCTGGACGCATTTCGCCAGAAGTTCCGCCTGCGAGACCGTCCGCTGCTCCTGCTCCCAGAATTTGCAGGTCAGGCAGGCCCCGACGTTCTCTTTGTCCGGCAGGTTCTCGGACTTTTTCGCTTCCTGAAAATGGGTGTAAGTCGGCATAGTGTATTGACTCCTTTGATTTTGCTTCGCGACAATTCAAGGAAAGATCGCATCGGGTCATCGAAACGGGAAGTATCATTGTCGGGTGATAGACGGGGCAATCTATCGCGTTGTTCCGACGACTACGCGCCGTTGGCTTCGCTTCGGCCTCAATGATCTTCCGCGTTGACATTTTTTGCGTTTCACCTTCACTCTCGTAATTGGACTGGCGCATACTCCTATTTGTAATGGGTTGGACTGGTTTAGTAGAAGAAGTCAGAGGTTGGAAGGGGGCGAAGCGCGGGGCGGACTGGCGGGGAAGATTGCCAGAGCGATTGAGGGCTGCGGCGGCAAAGCGACGGTCAAGCAGATTAACGAGATCATGGAGTGGCCCCACAATACGGTAAACCGCCATGTCCAAAGACTTACGGCGTCCGGCTTTCTTGCGGTTTTGGACGAGCGCTTTGCGCCGCACAACGGCGGGCCTGCCGCCGCGTTGTACCGCGTGGCGTAGTTCCATTCCCATTCACACGCTTTCTCTCTAGTCTAAGCGTGGTGATACGACGTGATTTCTCTAAGAGCGTCGTATCACCACTACTTTTTAGTAGTGGGACGTGGAAATGGGAATACGAGCCTAGGGTCTTGCACTCGGATTACGCGGATTTGGATTGATTACGCAGATTTTTCAATGCCGGGACTGCCAGCGGTTTGCGTTGTAACGCGCGTGGCGCGGCGCTATCAGCGGGACGCAGCGAAAAACCCGCGCAATCCGTGCCATGCGGGATAAGCCGAGTTCAGAAAAAGTCACACGCTGACGGGCTTCTGACTTCTTCGGGTATAATAGCCGCATGAAAAACACCGCAAAAACCATCGGCCTGCTGGCCTTGCAGGGCGATTTTGACAAGCACCGGCAGGCGTTCGAGGACGGCCTGAATGTCCCTACGCGCCCGGTGCGAACGCCGGAAGATTTGGCGAAAGTAGACGCCCTCCTGCTTCCCGGCGGCGAAAGCACGACCATCATCAAACTCATGCAGCGCGTGGGACTGGACGCCGCAATCAAAGACCGCATCGCCGCCGGTATGCCCGCGTTCGGGACGTGCGCGGGCATGATCCTCCTTTCCAAACGCATCGAAGGACGACCGGAACAGCCCACGCTCGGCGTTCTGGACATTACGGTTGCGCGGAACGCTTTCGGGCGGCAAATTGACAGTTTCGAGGCCGACATCGCGTTTGAGGACACCCTCCCGGAAGTCGCTCGCCCGGTGCGCGGCGTCTTTATCCGCGCCCCCTACGCCACCGAAATCGGCCCCGGCGTTCAAGCCCTCGCGCATTTCGAGGAGCGCGTCGTCGGCGTCCGGCAGGGCAATCTGCTCGCCATCGCCTTCCACCCCGAACTCACCGACGACACCCGCCTACACGCCTATTTCGCCCGCATCGTCAACGCATAAAGAGTATTGGGGTATTGGGTGTTGGGTATTCGCTCATTTGCTGACAGGTTGTGCAAACTTACAGCGAAGCAACCAATACCCCAATACCCAACACCCCAATACCCCTAATACCCAATACCCCAACACCCAAAGGAGTCTCCCATGTCTGAAATCGGCCCTGTGGTAGATATGTCGCGCAGTCCGTATGCGAAGTTGCGCCCCGTCCCGCTGTCTGCGGTGAAACTCACCGATACGTTCTGGGAGCCGCGCCGCCGCATAAACCACGAAATCACGCTGCCCGCGCAGTTAAAGCAATGCGAGGATACGGGAAGGATTGACAATTTCCGCATCGCGTCGGGGCGCAAACAGGGCGAATTTCAGGGCATCTACTTCAACGATTCCGATGTGTATAAGTGGGCGGAAGCGGCGGCATATTCGCTGGCCGTTGACCCGGACGCCGAACTCGAAGCGCAACTCGACGCCGTGATTGACGAGATCGCCGCCGCGCAGCAGCCGGACGGGTACTTAAACACCTATTTCATGGGCGAGCGAGCGAAAGACCGCTACACGAACTTGAAGGAGTTGCACGAACTGTACTGCGGCGGACACCTGATACAGGCCGCTGTCGCGCATTTCCGCGCCACCGGCAAACGGACGTTCCTTGATGTGGCAATCCGGCTTGCAGAGAACTGGTGGGAACACTTTGGGCCGGGAAAACGAGACGCCGCCTGTGGGCATGAGGAGGCGGAAATGGCCCTCATCGAACTCTCCCGCGCTACCGGAGAAGCCCGCTATCTCGCGCTTGGACAGCGCATGATTGACGTTCGCGGACAGGGCGAAACGGGATTATTTGGCAAAAGCGCGTACCATCAAGATCAGGCGCCTTTCATCGAACAAACGGAGATGATCGGTCACGCTGTCCGGCATCTGTACCTGTGCTGCGGGGCGGCAGACGTGCTGGCGGAGACCGGCGACCCCGATTATAAGGCCGCGCTGGACACGCTCTGGAACAACTTCACGTCCTGCAAGATGTATGTCACGGGCGGGGCAGGGGCGCGGCACGAGGGCGAAGCGTTCGGCGAAAATTACGAACTCCCCAACGAACGCGCCTATGCCGAGACCTGCGCCGCCATCGGCAGCGTGATGTGGAACTGGCGGATGCTGCAAATCACCGGCGAATCGAAATACGCCGACCTCATGGAGCGGACGCTCTACAACGCCGTGCTTCCCGGCCTTTCGCTGGACGGTCTGCGCTACTTCTATGAAAACCCGCTGGCGGACAGCGGCAAGCATCGGCGTTCGGAATGGTTCGGCTGCGCCTGCTGCCCTCCCAACGTCGCCCGTCTGCTCGCTTCGCTTCCCGGCTATTTTTACAGCACGCGGGAAAACGAAATCCACGTCCATCTCTACGCCTCCAACACCGCGACTATTCCGCTTCCGGGAGGCAGGGCCGTCGTCCTGGAACAAAAAACAAACTATCCCTGGAATGGCGAAATCGAAATCACGATCAAAGAAGCCCCGGTCGGCCCGTTCGCGCTTGTGTTGCGCCACCCGGAATGGGCCAGCGAATACCGCTATGGCAGCGACCGGGAAGAAGTTGTTTTTGAGATCAACGGGCAAAGCGCGGAGCCGGAAATCCTGAAAATGCGCGAGTGGCTCAACGATTATCACTGGCATTTCGAGCGGACATGGCAGGCGGGCGACACCCTGCGCGTCACGATCCCCCTGCCGACCGTCGCGCTGCGCTGCAACCCGAACGTGACCAGCAATCGCGGACAGATCGCCTTGCAGCGCGGGCCGCTGCTTTACTGTCTGGAACAGGCCGACCACGCCGCCCCGCTCTCGGAAATCCGCCTGCTGCAATACGCCGCGTATCAGCCGGAGGAAGCGCCCGACCTTCTCGGCGGCGTAACCGTCCTGCGCGGCCCCGCCGCCCGCGTCTCTCTTTCTGAAGAGGGGACGGTTCTCTACGACGAGACGATTCCCGCTCGCCCGCCGCAGCCGACGCAGGCCACCGCAATACCGTACTATGCGTGGGCGAACCGCGAACCCGGCGCAATGCGAATCTGGCTTCCCGCCGAATAGTTGCGAAGCAGAGGGAAGGGCAAGGTTATGACGAACGCGATTGCAGAAGGGGAAGCGGCCCCGCATATCCCGCAGACCGAACGCAAACGCATAAAAAAATTCCTGCGCCGCATCTCGCGCCGGAACGCCCTGCGAAAAGTCCTTGACGCAAAGACCGGCGATTTTACCGGCGCGGCGGGGGCATTGCCGCTTTTGCTGCGCGTCCTGCAAAAATCGAACGAGACCGACTGGCGCAGGCGGACGGCGGCATTGATCGCCCTCCGTCAACTGCCCGTCCCGCCCGAAAGCGAAACGGAAATCGCCGCCGTCCTCGGCAAAATAATGAATGGCAGCGACGCGGGCCATCTTCGCCGGGGCTATCTTCGCGGGATACGGTTCGGCTGGCGCTGGCTGGTCGCGCTCTCACCAATTCTGCTGGCGATTGTGGTGAGCGGCCTGTTAGAGGAAAGGTCGTATCATCTTGAACTATTTATAGAATTTTACCTGCCCTTCTTTATGCTTTACACGTTCGGACTTCCCTTCGCCTCGCCGATTTATGATGCGGTACGCGCCGCCGATGTCCGCATTGAAGCGGCGAAAACGCTGGCGGCGCTGCAACTTCCGGCAAGCGTCGGGGCGTTGGCGCGGGCGGCGCGGGGCGTCAATTTTCGCGCCGACATCGCCCGAAACGCCCTGCTGCAACTCCTCCCGACGCTGACCGAAGCGCACTACGGACAACTCGGAGCGGACGCTACGCCGGAACTCTGCGCCCTGCTGACAACCGTGCAGTACGACACGCCCTACCTGGAAAGACTCCTTACCGCGCTCGGCAACATCGGCGACGGTCGCGCTGTCCTGCCGGTGGAAAAAGTCGCGGCGGATTATCCCACCCTCTCCGCAGGCAAACAGGCCGCCGCCATTCTGCCCGTACTCCGCGCCCGCCGTCAGCAGGCAAACCACTCTCGGATGCTGCTCCGCCACGCCTCCGCGCCCCCCGCCGAAGCGGGCCAACTTCTCCGCGCCGCTTCCGCCACTTCGACCACCCCGCCCGAACAACTCCTGCGCCCTTCCGAAGAATAGAAAAATAGGGAACGGGGAACAGAAAACAGAAGGCAAAGAAAAAGCCCCGCTTCTTATCGCGTTAAGAAGCGGGGCAAAAGAGAGGGAACACGAAGCGGGAAAAGGGAAAAGACGTTCGCCTTTTCTCTCCATTCGCTTATTTCAAGCAGGGAGGGAAACGGGCGTTTTCTTTTCCCATTTCCCTTTTCCCTGTTCCCTGTGTCTGTCTTAGTTCGGGCCGACGTTGTTGAACTGACCGATCAGCAGAGTGAAGTCCGAGGAGTCCACAAAGCCGTCGAAGTTGAAGTCGGCGGTCGGATCGTAGCCGGAGCCATTGATCGTCGCATCCGAGTTGAACGCGCCGATAAGGGCCGTGAAGTCCGAGGAGTCCACCGAGTTGTCGTTGTTGCTGTCCGCTGCCGGAAGCTGGATCGGATTAGCGGTTGTGCCGAGGGTTCCGCTGGTTGCGGAGACAACGACGCCGTTGGTCAGGACGGCGAGGTTTTTCTTGCCCTTGATCCAGATGTCATACGTTCCGGCGGCGACGCCGGTCACCGTGAAGGTCCCGACATTACTGCCCGCCGTCGTGGTCAGCGTGACGTTCGCTTTTTTGACTTCCACGCCATTCTGCCGCAGGGAGACCTGGAAGGTTCCGAGCGGGGAGGCGGGGCTGACTGCCGCGAGGTTTGCGACGCCTTCCAGCGCGATTTTGCCAGTCAACGTGGCGCCAGAAGGCGCGGCGAACAGGAACTGCGAGGGATCGAGGGCGATGTCGCTGATGCGCACTTCGTCCACGAGGGCGCGAGACTGGTCGGTCGCGTTGTTATTGAACATACCGCGTCCAACCGACCACGAACGATTCTGGATTTCCATGCCGCCGGTGAAGGGCAGCGAGTTTTCCAGGTTGTAGGGGCCGCCCGGAGTGGTCTGCAAGTAGAGGGACAGGGTTAAGCCGTCCGCGACACCCGCCACGTTGTACCACTGACCAGGAACCAGCGCGGTCTTGCCATTGACGATGACAAACGAGCCGTTCGAGTTCTGGTGCGCGCGGACAGAGACGACTGGCACACCGCCGGTGGCAGACGGGTCGGGCTTCTGGAAGTAGAAGCTGGCGTTACCGGCATTGCCATCTCTGGAGAATGCGGAGCCGTCTTTTCCGATGAACGTCTGGAAGCCGTTGATGTCGGCAAAGTTGACCGACGCCTCAACGGTGAACTGTCCGAAAACGTGCGTATTGATGTCGCCCGTCGCGGCGTTCGTGTTGAGTTCGCGCAGCGGGTAGTTGAGGCTTGCCGCTTCGGTGAAATCCACGCTGACTGCGTTAACGGCAAACGGGTTCGCCGGGTTGCCAGGGTTGCTGGCCCGATAGGTCGGGGCCGAGTCGTCCGTCAGAGCGGTCATCAGCGTATTGTTGTTGCCTGCCGAGTCGGGGACGGTTCCGTTGACGTGCGTTCCGAGCAGGGCCGCGCCCTCTTCGAAGCGCCAGTAGGCAACCGGTTTGGAGGACGCCAGCGCTGCGGCGGACGCTTCGTTGGAGTTGACGCTTTCGCCTGTGCTATTGGTCGCAGAGACGACATAGTAGTAAGTCGTGCCAGCGGTGACCGCCGTGTCCTTGTAATTTGTCGCAGTGACGCCCGTAGCGACAGTCGTGTAGGGGCCGCCTGCGGTCAGGCTGCGTTTGACATTGTAGGAGGCCGCGCCCGCCGAACCGTACCAGCTCAGAATGATGGACTTCAGACCGCCGATAGCGGTCAGGCTGGTTGGGACAGTCGGAGCGCCGGTAAAGTTAGAGAACAGCAGCGACTTCGGAGCCAGCGTGTTAGGCGTTCCGTTGAAGGAGTAAACGAACTGCGCCTGCGAACCGCCGCCGCCCTGGAAGTATTCGAATTTGACATCGTATTTCACGCCTGCGGTCAGGTTCATGGCCGGAAGGTAAGTTCCGGTCGCCCCCTGGTAATTGGCGTCTGTCACGGTCTGTCCATTGACAGTCAGCTGTACCCCGTCATCGGTAATGCCGCCGAAGACGTAGCTTCCGGTGTAGGGCGCGAGGAATTTGCCCGTCCAAACCACGGTGAAGTGGTCGTGCGGCACGCCCGTCGGAAACGGAATGGGCGCGAAAGGCGGCGTTCCAACGTCTACGCCGAAGTTGATGACCGGGTCAATGCGAGTTAAGAACGGCGTTCCGTTTTCCGGCGAGAAATCCGGTGCGTCACCGTTGTAGTAAGTTCCCAGCAGACCGTCGCCATTGCCAGTCAGGGCGGCAATCGGAGTGGCGCTCGCCTCGTTGGAGTTCGGGCTGGAGCCCAGATTGTTGACCGCCTGCACGACGTAGTAGTAAGTCGTTCCGTTGGTCACGGTGTTATCGGTGTAGGCCGCGCCGATAACGCCCGTTGCGATGCTGGTGTACGGGCCGCCGTGCGTTGCGCTGCGCAGCACATTGTACGAGGTGGCGACGCTGACGGGCGTCCAGCTAAGGTAAACGCTCTTGTCGAGTCCGGCTGCCGCCAGATTGGTGGGCGGAGACGGAACGGCGAGCGTGACAACTTGGATGCCGTTGACAACAGCGCGGGTTCCGTTCACGGCGATGTCGGGAGTGCAGGAGAGTGTGAAGCCATTCTGTCCCGAAACGCTAAAGACCGCGTAGTTAGCGGCGCTGGGATTGAGCGGGTCGGTGGAAGTGGCCTGCGTATACGTTCCGTTGAAGTTGCCCGCCGTAGCGATGTAGTAGGTCGTTCCGCCGATGGTGTAGGAGCCGATGCGTCCGGCTTCGGCAGGAGCGTCATAGACATACACAAGATAGGACTTAGTGGGGCTTAGGCCCGCCACCGTGATGGTGTGGGTGGAAGTGTCGCCCGTGTCCAGGTAACCTTTCATCATACGGAAGTCGCCGGGAGTGTCGGCGATGCCGGAGGCCCAGCCGTTGCCCGATCCCTGCCAGTCCACCGTCGCGGAGATGGCGTTCCCGGCGCTATCTACGAGCGGCGCGGGAGCGCCGTTCGTGTTGCTGTGTCCTCCGTTGCCGGGAGAGAGAAGGGCCGAGTTGTTCCAGTTCGCCACCATGTCAACGCCCGCTACTTCGGTGGGGTCCATCGGGGTCGTGTTAGGGCCGCCGTTGTTGCTGGAGAAATTAATGCTAAAGTGGCCCGTTCCGGTGATCGCCGCCTGCGGGGTAAGCGCGACTTCGTTGGAGTTGGGTCCCGTGCCGACCGCGTTGACCGCCGTTACGACGTAGTAATAGGTCGTGCCGTTGCTGAGTCCTGAGTCCTTATAGGTTTGATCGAGCAGCCCGCTGGCAATAGTAGTGTAGGGGCCGCCCGCCTTCGATCCGCGTCGGACGGTGTAGGAGGCTGCGCTGCCCACACTGGTCCATGACAGCGTCGCGCCGCTGTCAATCGCCATGCCCGCGAGAGTGGTTGCGGTGGTGGGAGCGCCGTTGGGGGCGAATAGGAAAGCGTCGGGAGTCAGGGCTTTGTCGCTGATCCGCACTTCGTCGAGCTGCCCGCCGAATCGGTCGCCGGGGTTGTTGGCGTAGTAGCCGCGTCCTACCGCCCAGTTGCGGTTCTGGTTGAACATCTGCCCTTTAAACGGCACGCTGTTATCCAGATTGTAAACGCCGCCTGGAGCCTGCACATAAAGGCGCAGTCGCGTCCCGTCTGAAACGGCGGCAAGATTGTACCAGACATTCGGGACAAGCTGCGTGGTTCCGTTGCAGGTGATGAACCGACCGTCGGCCTGACTTGCGCGGATGGAGACGATATTCTGACCGCCCACATCGTTGGGGCCGGGGGACTGGAAATACAGGCTGGCAAGGTCTGCCGAGTCGCTGTTGGGGATTCCATGTCCCTCTTTGCAGATGATTGTTTGGTATCCACCGAAGCCGGAAAATTTAACGGACGCTTCCACCGTGAATTGATTGAAAGTATGGGTGTTGATGTCGCCCGTACCGTTCGCGGTATTAATATCTCCGAAATTGACGGGGGCGTAATCCAGCGCCAGCGCGTTGGTTGAGGACGGGTGGAGCGGGTTGCCGGGATTGTCTTGCGTGTAGAGGGGCGGCGTCGGGTTGCCGGTGGTGGGCGGAGCCAGCGTGTTGCCATGCCCGGTGGCGTCCGGCACGGTCGCTACGGAAGCGCCAGCGCTTCCGTTTTCGAAGCGCCAGTAAGCGACGGTATCGGCCTGCGCTTTCGCGCCGCCAAAAAGCGCTAAAAGCGTGAACGCGGAAACAACTTTGTTTTTGAGTTGCATCTTACCTTCCTTTAAAGTAAAAAGATACTGCGTGTGTGAAGCGGTCGGTCCGCAGAGCGCGGGCGGCGTTTTGCCTGCGATGCCGTGCGGACGGGCGGGCTTCCTTGCCTGCTGCGGTTGCAATGAACCGCTTGATATAAAAAACGTTCCCCTTTCCGAGTCGGGTTTTACTGCGGCGCAATGCGCGGGACGCCGAAAGCGTCCCTTGCTTTTATAAAAAAGCGTATTCTCATAATAGCACGGGTTTAGCGATTTTCGCAACCGATTTTGCGAGTATTCCCCGATTTTTTTTAATAATCCGGTATTTTTTTGAAAAAAATTGCGATTGCGTTGACAATTCCGTTTTTTCGATATACAATGGACTATGTAACGCTTCATACTCTTTGTTTGCGTTGCGGACGGACAACCCGTAGTCATAAGATGTCTATGGGGGAGCGTCACATCATTTGCAAGCGATTGAACGCTGATTTGACAGCAATAGCGATCAATTAAATTGCCGCACTAATTTACCGCTTTAACGCGCAATTTCGACAACCGGGAGAATCTTCTATGAGTTTGACGAAACACAAACCTGTTCGCGCTTTTACCCTGATTGAGCTGCTCGTGGTGATTGCGATTATCGCCATCCTTGCCGCCATCCTCTTCCCGGTCTTTGCGCAGGCCCGCGAAAAGGCCCGTCAGACCGCCTGTCTCAACAACCTAAAGCAAATCGGAACGGGAACCGTGATGTACGCGCAGGATTACGACGAGAACTTGCCTTACCCCTACTGGCTGCCCGACTGGGATCGCTGGTGCGAGGACGGTCACACCTGGCGGCAGCGCATCCTGCCCTACACGAAGAACAACCAGATTTATGTTTGCCCCGATTACAAAAAAGCGGGGGGGATCAAAGACCCGGCGGACTGCGTGAAAAGTTCGCGACACGGACTGCCCGCGAACGTCGCGCCTTCGATTCCTTACGTTGGCAACTATGGGATGAACGCTTTCTGGGCGGAAGGCTACGAAGTGCCGGGAGCGGGAACCAGCAGCGGCTCCGCGCCGGCCACGCCCATCACCCAGATGGTAAAAGCGACCAGCCCCTCGGAAACGATTCTGGCGAGTGAAAACACCGACGGCGACTGGGCTTTGGAGCCGGAAGCGGCGGATGAGGCGAACACCCACCAGCCCGATGACTCATTTACGGGCAACGAGCCGCCTGAACGCAAATCGCTGCCGAAGCTTCCGGGGTGTTCCGTTTATCCCAAAGTCCCCTATCCGGGAGGATTTTTCTATGGGGGCGATGGCAACGGCGGCAGCTCTTTGCCCGGTCATATCTGGACCATCCGACATTCGGGCGGCGGCATCCTGACTTTCATGGATGGACACACCAAATGGATGAAGCGAGAAGCAATCTACGGACAGGGGCCTTCCACGAATAAAGGCGCTTGCTACCTCTGGCATCTGGACAAGTCGGCTATACAGTAACTCAGGTTTCGGTTTTTTAGGCCCCCGCTCTTCGTGAGAACAAAGCGGGGGCGTTGTCGGGTTGACGCGCTACTCTAATACCTACGCGAAAGACGCCGGGGCGCGAAAATCATGGCCTGATTTCCCCCGGCATCTTTTCTGCGATGTAGAAAATGCGGTCGGCGGAGCGGGTGGGGGAGCGCAGGGTGTACGCCTGATAGGTGTCTATGTGGCTGAAACCCGCGTGGTGCAGCATTTTTAGAATCTCGTCCATGCGGTAGGCGTACTGCCAGTGAATTTCCTCGAACGCCCGGTCTTGCCCGTCGTCTTCCCGATACCAGAACCGCATCCGCACCCGGCAGCGGCGCGTGGCGTCGTCGTACTGGCTGTCCCAATCGTAGCGCAGGCGCTCGTTGTAGGCCAGATTATCCTGATCGAAGAAGTGGCGTTTCAGGGCGTATTCTGTATTCAGATCAAAAATGAACAATCCTCCCGTTTCCAGATGCGCCGCCACCCGCATTATCGCCTGCTGCAACCGCTCTGGCTCCACGATGTAATTCAGGCTGTCGAACAGGCTAACGCACAGATCGTATTTCTCTCCCGTCAAATCCAATTCCGCCGCGTCCTGAACGTAATAGTCCACCGCAAGATTTTTTTCCTCTGCTTTGCGCCGCGCCTCCGCGATCATTCCGGGGGCCAAATCTACGCCCGTTACTTTGTAGCCCCGCGCCGCCAGCAATTCCGAGACCGTCCCCGTGCCGCAGGCCAGATCAAGTATCCTTTGCGGCGCGAGTTTTCGCAATTCCAGCAACTGCTGCAAGTAAACGTCCCACTCCTGATACGGCACTCCGGTCATCAGCAGATCGTAGAGTGGGGCGACCGCGACAAACGCGGCCTTTGCGGACTCATTCGGGTTTACAGATTCCATAGATTCACACTTCCTGCGCGGACAAATTAGGGTATGATATTGTAGCCTGAAAACAGGGAAAAGAGAAAAAAAAGAGAAAAGAATCGTCCGCAGAAAACGCAGCAGACGCAGAATGGAAAAAAATTCAGTTCGATTTTTTCTCCTGTATTTTTCGCATTTTCATCTCGGCGTCTTCTGCGTTTTCTGCGGACGATTTCCCCGCGCTTTTTCAGCGACCCTGAGAACTCTGTGTTAAAAAATCCGTGAGCCAATCCAAAATACACAATCCAAAATTCAAAATCTTCCTGCGTCGGCTGGCGTTTTCGCTGGCGTTTTTTCTGCTGGCCTGCGGCGGGGCGATGTTAAGCGTGGCGACGCTGGGGCGTACTTCGTACCGGTGGCACGGTCTGATCGTGGAATTGCGCCTGCTGCCCGCCGCGCAGGGAGCGACCACGCTGGCCCTGACGCCGCTCGGCGAGGTGCGGGCGCGGACGCACCACGCGCCGGTGGCCCTGATCGCCACACTGGAGCAGATCGAAATCGAGGAGATACGCAAGGGGCTGGGCGCTTCGCCGACCACGAAAAAACTTGCGGACGACTTCGAAATAGCGGCGCGGACGGATTTACGGGACTTTGTGATGCGTCAGATTTTCTTTGCGGCGCTGGGCGGTCTTGCCGCCCCGATCCTGCTGCGAAACCACCGCTTTCGTTACTACGCGGGCAGCGCGGCGCTCGGCGTTCTGCTGGTCGGGGCCACGCTCGGCAGCGCCTTGACGACCTTCAACGGCAAGGCGTTTGAGACCCCCATGTATTCCGGCGCGTTAAAAGAGGCCCCCTGGATTATTCGGTTTGGGGCGGACGCTTTTACGAAAATTGACGCGCTTTCCACGAAACTGCAAATTGTGGCGGGGAACCTGAATGTGCTTTATGGGCGCATCGCCGCTGTGACCGACCCTGTGAACCAGATGCCCGACCCGGACGCAATCCGCGTCCTGCACATCTCCGATATTCACAATAATCAGGCGGCGTTCGGGTTCGTCCGCAAAGTGGCGGAGCAGTTCCACGCCGATTTGATTGTGGACACCGGCGATCTGACGGATTTCGGCAGCCCGATTGAGGGCGTCTTCACGCAGCAGATTTCGAAACTGCCTTATCCTTATATCTATGTGGCGGGCAATCACGATTCGCAGACGACCCTCGCCGCAATTTCCAAGCTGAAAAATGTCACCGTGCTGAACGGACAAGTTGCGGAGGTCAAGGGCCTGCGCTTTCTTGGTCTTCCGAATCCGGCTTCGGCACGGGCGGGAGTTGGCAGCGTGGACACCACGCCGCAGGAGTTGCAGGAAAGCGCCGCCAAGCTTTTGCAGGACTATCAGTCCGCGCCCGACAAGCCCGATATTGTAGCAGTCCATGACCCGAAGCAGAGCGCGGGCCTTTGGGGAACCGCGCCGCTTGTCCTGTGCGGGCATCTGCACACGCCTTCGCTGACGGAGCAGTCCGCGCCGCCCCTTGCCGCGCCTGCGCCAAACGGGGTTGCGACCGTCCTTTGCAACGCGGGAACGACAGGGGCGGCGGGCCTGCGTTACTTTGAAGGGCCGGACAAGACCGCCCCGTTCACCTGCGCCGTGCTGACTTTTAGCCGCGTTCCGCAATCCTCCGCCCCTCCTGCGTCCTCCGCAAAACCGGTGTCCGCTCCTCCTGCCGAAAAGAAGACCGCCGCCCGTCTGCGTCTTCAGGCCGTAGACGTGATCGTTCTGGACGGCAAATTCGAGCAGTATTCCATTTCCCACACGGCCTACTAGACTTATCAAGCAGGGGCAGGGCGCATTTCCGCAAACAAAACCCCGGATAACGAAATGGGGTCAAAATCTGCGACATTGCGCGAACAAAAGCAAGACGGGAATCGTCCCTGTAATAGCGGGCTTAAAGAAACGGCCTGCGCCGAATTATTTTGCAGAAACACCGTATGCAACCTCGCGCATAAGATATAGATTTATCGCAAAATAGGCTATAATAGTAATGACTATCAAAATTTTCTCAAAGTAAGGATTGAATATGGGCCGAATTGCCCCCAGACCTATTATTGCGCAGGTCGCGCAAACGTGGCGCCTGCCGACCGGGTTGACCTTTGCGCTTGTCCGCGACATTGAAGGCGAGACCTGGATCGTGGAATCGTGTCCGGCGGGGACGCGCTTCTGGACGCCGGAACAGGCCGCGATGCTGCCGCATGGACGCCAGACGGGTTCTGTACTCCGCGCCGCGCTGCGGCAGGCAAGCACCTGGACGGCAGACGCCCCCGCGTTGCCTGAACCGCCTGTTTTCGACTATACACTGACCGACGCGGTGCAGAAACTGTTCGAGGCCCCGGTCGCGCCGGAGAGAACGCAGCCTTCGCGCCGTCCCCACGCCGCCGCGAAAACTCCCGTCTGCGCCTGATCCGTTTTTGAAATCGGATCACACAAATTTTTCAATGCCTGTCTGCCATCGTGTCACCTTGCAGCAAGCGGCACGCAATGAAAAAATCGTGTGATCCGTTCAATACGTGGTCGAAATTATTCATATTTCAGGCCGATAATTTCGTAATGGGCGATTCCGGCGGGAATTGTCACGTCCACTTTGTCCCCCATGCGCTTGCCCATGAGGGCCTTGCCGACGGGCGAGGTCAGCGAAATGCGGTCGTTGGCGGGATCGGCGGAGATGGCGTCCACTATCGTGTATTCCCATTCATCTTCTGCCTCTAAATCGCGCACCGTGACGACCGCGCCGAGGCCTACATTATCGCTGGCGACGGCGTTCTCCTGCACCACAGCCCGGTCTAAAATATGCTCCAACTCCTCGACGCGCCCGTTCAAGATCGCCTGCGCTTGCCGCGCCGCCTGATATTCGAAGTTTTCTGAAAGATCGCCGTATGCCCGCGCTTTGCTGATGGCCTCTAAAATCTCCGGGCGCTTCACGGTGCGGATTTCGGACAATTCCTTCTCGATTTCAAGGCGTCGTTTCGGTGTAATGACAAGTTGGTCATGCTGCATGGCCTGTCAGCCCCTTTCCATTCAAATTCACGCAAACCCATTCCCACAGGGGAACAAAAAAGAAAAAACGCGGGCCAGCAAAGGACTCTTGCTGGACAGGCGCTACGGTTAATGTACCACAGTCGGGGCGGTCTGTCAATCCATTTTAGATTTTGGATTTTGGATTTTGGATTGCGGGGTCAGCCCGACGGCGGCGAAATCGGAGGGGCGGTCGAGGTCGGTGGCGAGTTCGGGGGAACCGCTGATGAGGGCGCGGGCCGTTGCGCCGATAAGACGCGCTATTTTTGATTCCAGCCATACCAGCGTCAGCAAACCCGGAACTATTTTTTGCGAAACCGCAAGGCGCAGGATCGCTTCCGGCCCAAGCAGCCGCGCAATTTTCAACACGCTTTTTCGCGCCGCATACGATTCCGCGATCCATTCTTGCCGCTCCAAAAGGAAGGAGGGGCGAATCAGCATGAGATTTCCGCCGGTGAACTGCCCCTCTTTCAATTTCAGGCTGGTGCGTTTCACGCCGGGAAAGCGGGCGTAGCACGCCGCGACCGATACAATCGGGTAGAGGATGTCGGCGTTGGTCTGCGCGGCGAGCGCCAGTCCGTCCCGCACAAATTCCGCTGTGACAGCGGGCGTCAAAAATGGCAGATCGGATGTGGCGAACAGCAGATATTTTGCGGTTGGATTCGCCTCCGCGCCCGCTGCGACGTTCGCCACAAAATCGCCCCGGTCGGGAATCTGCGTGTAGCGCGGATCGCCTGGAACGTCCCCGATGACGGTGATTGCCCCGACATTTTCCGCCTGCGTCAGCGCGTCTGTCACACCGTCGAGCAGCGTCCTGCCCGCGACAACCGCCAATGCGCGGTTGCTCTGCCCCGTCAGCGCCTGCATTTCGGGCCGCGACTTGCCGCCCGCCAGTATCACGCCCGGTACAATTTCAACGCCCAATCTCTAATCCCTTCCCTGAATCGGGCCGATAATCCCCATAATTAACCCGTAACGATTCACCCCACCCCAGCCTTCCCTTTCGCAAGGGGAGGGAGCCGCCCGCTTTTCTCCCCTCCTTGCGAAGGAGGGGTTGGGGGAGGTGAATCGTTACACTAACCCTTGACTTGATAGCAGCGCCCTAATCAAAGCGTTGTGTTTTTTGCTTGCTGCGACAGGAAGCGCGGAAGTCAGATGGATAGTACCGGAGAAAAAATCGTGCATCAAACGCAAATCGCGTCGAAAAATCAGGCTGTTCCGCATCTTGCGCCGGAGCGCATCGCGCTGCTTACCCGGCTGTTGACCGAAAAAATCAGCAATGCTATCAATGAAATAGACGAAATAAATGACCGGACGCACCTGCTTTCGCTCAACGCCCGTATCGAATCGGCGCGGGCGGGAGGCGAGGCCGGGGCCGCGTTCGGGGTGGTGGCGTCTGCGATTAAAGGGCTGTCAGAAAAATCGTCTCAGGTCGCCATTCAGATGGCGAGCGAAACGCAAACCGCAATTTCCGAACTGGAGCGCATCAGTTCCGAACTGGTCAGCAATTTGAGCGATGTTCACGGAATGCGCCTGTCCGATCTCGCTCTGACCAATATTGAACTGATTGACCGTAACCTTTATGAGCGTTCCTGCGATGTCCGCTGGTGGGCGACTGACAGCAGCGTAACCGATGCGTTGACAAATCCGACCCTGCAATCTCTGCGGCATTGCAGCAAACGGCTTGCCACGATTTTAAGCGCCTACACCGTTTATTTCGATCTTGCGCTTTGCGATCTGAAGGGCAAAATCGTCGTGAATGGACGCCCGGACACCTATCGGTCGGTCGGGACCGAGTGCGGGAAAATGGACTGGTTCCGCTCCGCCCTCGCCACGCGCAGCGGGGAAGAATACGGTTTTGAGAGCGTTCGAGTCAGTCCGCTGGTGAATGGCAAGCGGGCGATAACCTACTCGTGCGCTGTCCGCGCTGGCGGCGAGGCGAACGGCGAGGCCATCGGAGCGCTTGGAATTATATTTAACTGGGACTCGCTGTCTCAGGTTGTGCTTTGCGACGCGCCCATTGAATCGGAGAGCAGGGCCACAACGCGCCTGTGCATTGTGGACGACAGCGGCCTGATTCTCGCCGATACACAGCAGCGTCAACTCCAAGAATCGCTGGACTTACGCGCCATTCAATCCGCTGTCAAGTCAGAAAAGGGCCACGCAAACATCACGCTGGATGGAAAGTCCTATCTCGTCGGCTATGCCCGTTCCCCCGGCTACGAGACCTACAAAACGGGCTGGCACTCGCTTATACTGCAAGAAGATAAATGATGAATGATGAATCAAAATGCCCCGCCTGCGAGATTATGTTTCGTAAGCAGTGTTGATTCATCATTCATCATTTATCTTCACAGGTTGCTGTAATCGGTGACGGAGCGCTGTCGCGGGTTGACGCGCAATCCCGTTGTGTGCAAAAAGGCGATGGCTCGCTGCACTTCGCCGAGATGCCCGCTGATGGCAAGTTCGATAGAGCCGCCGTCTTCCTCGTCAAACGCGGCCTTTTCAATCGTTACGACCGCATCGAAATCTTTGCCGATGCGGTAGATGAGCGGCGCATGACTTTGTCCGCCGTTGACGGTATCCAGCCGAACGCTAATTGCGTTCGGCTGTTTGATATTGTCCTCCGGTTTGAGCGGGTTGCTTGGCTTTTCTCCCGGTTCGCCGCCCGCCGTCACCCCCAGAGAGCGCAGATAATGCGCCGCCATATCCACTTCGGTACGGGAGCCTTCCAGTTCCAGCGCGAAGTATCCATAGTCCTCTGTGGCGCGGGCGCGTTTGATTTTTGTCACGACGTTATAGAGTTTGCCAAGCCGCCAGATGAGCGGCTGTTTGATGAACGTTTGCGGGGCGTTGATTTCCAGTGTCAGAGCAGCCATAAAGGGGCGCGTCCTCCTGCGGTGGTTAAAATTCGGTCTTACAGGCGATTATACCCGCAATCCCGCCGATAATTCACCCTCATTGCGCCCTTCCTGGCGTTTTTGATCGTTGGGGCGTCTTGTTGCGCTGACGGGAATGTGCTATAATCCGTCTTAGGGACTCTCAAAGTTTAAATCGTTCCATTGCGGTAGCGTGTAGCGGGCGAATAAATTCACTGCCACAAAAGCGCGAAGTTCGCCTTCGCGGACTCAATGCGGACTTTGAACATTGGAACGTTTATTTTTTTGAGGGTCCCTTAGCGGGAGAACCTGAACCCTTTTTAAAGCCAATGTTAGGAGAAGACCGGACGATGCGCGATGCGGAGCGTTTGCGGGAATTGCAGGAGAAATTTGAGGACTTGTACGGGAGCAGGCCCCAGTTCGCTGTCCGAGCGCCCGGTCGCGTGAACCTTATCGGGGAGCATACTGATTATAACGATGGCTTTGTGTTTCCTGCGGCGATTGACCACGACGTGCTAATCGCTTTCTCAAAACGGGACGATTCGCAGATTCGCGCTTTTGCCCTGAATTTCAATCAGTCCTCCACTTTCGCGCTGAATGACATCGAGCAGGCCGCGCCGGGACGCGAACGGTGGAGCAACTACTTGCGGGCGATGGCGTGGGTCTTTGAGCAGGAGGGCTTGCCGACGCGCGGCCTGAACTGCGTGACGCAGGGGGATGTTCCGCTGGGCGCGGGGCTGTCCTCCTCTGCCGCCATGCTGGTTGCGACGGGCATGATGTTCGCCGCCGCCGCCGAAATTACGCCCGACCCGGTGCGGCTGGCGCGGATGGCGCAGCGGGCGGAGCGAGAATTTGTCGGCGTCAATGTCGGGATCATGGACCAATTCATCAGCGCGCTGGGCAAAAAAGACCATGCGCTGCTGATTGACACCCGCTTTTTAACGTATGAGGCCGTGCCGCTGCCGGAGTCGGGCGTCCGCATCGTGATCGCGGACACGAACAAAAAGCGCGGTCTGGTGGACTCGGAATACAATACGCGCCGCGCCGAATGTGAGCGGGCAGTCGAAATTTTTAAGGACATCCTGCCGAATGTGACCGCTCTGCGCGATGTGAGCGTGATGGACTTTGAGAAGTTTAGTGACAAACTCCCCGAAACTACGCGCAAGCGAGCCAGACACGTAATCACGGAAGACGCGCGGACGCTGGAAGGCGTGGCGGCGCTGAAAGCGGGCGATGTCGCGCGGTTTGGCGATCTCATGAATCAGTCCCATGCGAGCCTGCGCCACGATTACGAAGTCTCCTGCCCGGAACTCGACGCGATGGTGGCGGCGGCGCGTTCCGTTCCCGGCGTCTACGGGGCGCGAATGACAGGGGCTGGCTTCGGCGGCTGCACGGTCAGCCTTGTGGCGGAAGACGCAGTGGAAAATTTCAAGGCCGTTGTTCCGCAAATCTACCGGGAAACAACCGGCCTCGACGCCACTATCTACGTCACCACCGCTTCGCAGGGCGCGGGACAGATTCATTTTTGATTCCTGCGCAAAATGACACAAAGCAAGAGAACAGGAAACAGAAAATATAACCCGCAGTTTACGCAAATTTTCGCAGAGGAGAGTTTTAGACAGCATGGACGGGATTTTCAGGATTTGAATATTTGAATTTTACAAAACCTGTTCATCCCGTTAATCCTGTCTCATTTCTTCTTCGTGTCTTTTCGTAGAGAAAAAATGGGGTTGACTCGGAGGGGATGGGGCGGGTATTCTTATCATAGGACGACGAAATATGTCAGCCCCGCCGCAAGGCGCGGACTGAAAATCCAAGCGATAAGGATACTTCTTAGATGGCGATTGCGAAAGTGGGCGAGAAGGCCCCCGATTTTACGATGGCGATAGCGCGACCGGGCGATACGGCGAAGACGGTGGACAAAAGCGGCAAGGTGGCGCTGGCGGATTACAAAGGCAAATGGCTGGTATTTTTCTTCTACCCACTCGATTTTACGTTTGTCTGTCCGACGGAGATTACGGCGCTGTCCGACCGTTTCGACGAGTTTGAGGAGATCGGGGCGGAAGTGCTGGGATGCTCTACCGACTCGATTTATTCGCATCAGGCGTGGATGAATACGCCCCGCGACAAAGACGGCCTCGGCGAGATGAAATTTCCGCTGGCGGCTGACCTGACCAAAACGGTCTCCCGCGACTACGGCGTTCTGATTGAGGAGGCGGGAATCGCGCTGCGCGGCCTGTTTATTATTGACCCGAACGGCGTCCTGCAATACGCGGTCATCAATAACCTGAATATCGGGCGCAGCACCGACGAGACCCTGCGCGTTTTGCAGGCCCTGCAAACGGGCGGCCTTTGCCCCTCGGACTGGAAACCGGGCAAAGCGATGCTTGGGTAATTTGGGAAGAAAAATGAAAACAGAAAATGGCTGCCAAAGTTTGCAGGATTTGCGCGTTATTGCAAAGTTGGCAGGCAGGCATCTATTCTGTTTTCTGTTTTCTGTTTTCTGTGTTTTCTACGGTTTCTGCCGGCCTCAGCAGTTCTGCGCTTTTAAAAGATGCGGCGGGGCGGAGTAGGGCGTCATTGGAATTGGCGGCGGGGCGCAGGAGTTCGCTGCGGTCGTGTCCGGATTTTCCGCTTTCAATCGTTTGTATGATGCGCCGCGCCTCCCGCGTCCGTTCCGATTCTCCGTTTGCTTCCTGTTCTACGCCCTCGCTTACGATTCGTTTTAAGGCGGGCAGCGCCTTTCTGCTGCCAATCCTCCCGAAAGTCCGAAGAATGGCAAGGTCTACGCTCTCGCTGTCTGTTTCGGGTTTGCGCGATTCCAGCACGGTGATAAGGCGCGGGATAGCGCGGTCGTCGGTGAAGTAATTCAGAACGGGCAGACAGTCGCGGATGCGATGCGAATCCGCTCCGCCGAGCCGGTTCCAGAGGGGAATCAGGCTATCGGGCGGCAAGTCGGCAATCGTTCGCGCCGCCGCTTCGCGCAGAGGATTGGCCTGCAACGGGGCGGCGTTTCCCATTCCGCCGTCCTCCGACGACATTTTGAGCAGGCGAAAGCAGGCGTCAAGACAATCCGGCGAGGCCATCCTGCGGGCGCATTGCAGCAGGTCGAGGCACGTTTCCGTTTCACGCGCCCTTTCGCCTTCGGCGGGGCGGCTGTTTGGCTGCGATGCGGCGTTGAGGCGGTTCAGCGTTTCGTTCAGGGCGGCTTTCAGGGCGTTCGCCGCCCATGCAGTCAGTTCGTCCGCGTTTGGGGGCGGGCGAAATTCGGCGGCGTCTTTCGTCAGGCAGCGACAAAATCGGTCGGTCGCATCGGAACGGTTTACTTTATCGGACGTTTTAGTCTGCTCAAAAAGTGAAAAAGCGATTTGTGTTCGGTCAGAATCGCGGGCAATCCAGAGCAGGGCAAGCAGCGTATGGACAGCGTAGGCGCGTTTCGGGCGATCATCGGAATCGAGTTCGCGGCACAGTTCGGTCAGCCGCGCCGTTCGCTGCGCGACAAGATCAGCGGGCAGGGCAGGGGACGTTTCCAGCGGTTCTGCCTGCGGTTTTTCGCGGCGGAAAAATCTCATTGGCCTTCGTCCGTATCCTCATCCGCCTGCGCTTCGTTTGTCGGCGTCCCGTTCGGGCGCAGAAGGTCGGCGCGGTCGCGTTCCGCGTCAAGATTTGCGGAACCTGCCGGACGCAGGAGTTCCTTTTCGATGGCGGGCGGGGCCTCGGAGGGGCGCAGCAATGTGCCGTAATGGTGGTTTTTATCCTGTCGCTCAATGACTTTGATAGCGCGTCCGATGTGCCGCGACAGGGGCCAGTCGGTGAGGGCAGTCTGCTTTTTCAACCGCATCAAGACCGGAATCGCGCTTGGTTCGCCAATCTGCTCTAAAATGTCCACGATTTGCGCCCGGATGTCGTGGTCTGGCACGTTCTCCAGCGTAGTCAACAGGTGCGGCACGGCATGGGCGGAACGGAAAAATTTCAGTCCATATCGCATGGATTGCCGAAGCTGCGGATTATCGCTCGTAAGGTTTTGCCAGTAGGGAATGAGTTCGCCGGGCGGCAGCGCGGCAAGCGTCATCGCAAGCGCGTCTTCGAGGCGGTAGCGGTCGGGCTTATTGAGTTTCGCAACCCTGCTGTCCCACAAAAAATCGTGCAGCGCCGCGCAAATCTCCGCCGTTAAAACGCCCGCCTGAAACCGGCGGACAGGGCGCAGCGCAATCAAAAAATAGGCGATCCAATGGGGATTTTGTCGGTCTAACCGCGCCCGCCGCAACACCCTCCACGCCGCGCTTAGTACTGCGAGATAGACGCCCGCCGCTGTCTGCGGCATTTGCGGCTTGTCAGCAATCAAAAATCGCCGGAACTGCATTGCGGTCTCATGAAGCGGTTCTGACGCCTGAATCGAGTCGTCGCCATCGGAACGATAAGCCATCAGCGCCGCCGCAATCGAAGTGTCCAAACTTGCGTTCCAGAGTTCGGGCAGATAAAGTTCTGTCGTCAATACAGAATGGGCGTTGGGATAATCCTGCGCAGCATCGTCGTTCGGTTGTATTTCGGTTGGTTCCGTCATCCGTCTGCTTCCGTTTCGTCTCTGCGTTCCTTTGCGCGTCTATTCGACACGCCGCCCCCGCAATTCCTTCCGCAACCTCAATTTTACGCTTTATTTCCAGGGCAATAAAAATCACAGGAGGGGATTGCCGCCTGTCCGGTGCATTTCCTGTACTGGGCCGAGGTCAAAAATCAGAGTTTTCCCGCCGCGTTGCGGCGGGCGATTTTTTTGCGCCCCTTAAGGGGCGCAAAAAAATCGGTGATTGCCTGCTTCGACGTGACATTATCGGACGTTGGTCTTCGTCTGAAATTTGCTCAGACAGTCGGTGAGAAGATGGGTAATGATTTATGGGCGGGAAAGCGTTTCGATGAGCCTGCCGCTGGCGTGGAGCAGGAGTTCGCGCACCGTCCCAATTTGCTGCTGCATGGCGCTGACGACGCTCTTGTGCGCGACTGCTTCCTCTGTTAGCCCCGCGCCGAGGTTGGTGACGATGCCGAGGCCCGCGTATTCCAGTCCGGCCTCCCGCGCAAAGACCGCCTCCGGCAGCCCGGTCATACCCACCACGTCCGCGCCCCAACTCCCGAACAGGCGCACTTCGGCGGGGGACTCGAAGCGCGGCCCGTCGCAGCAAAGATAGGTTCCGGCAGGCCGCAGCGCCACGCCCGCCTCTGCCGCCGCCGCAATCAGATTGTCGCGCAGCAGGAGGCTGTACGGCGTGGAAAAGTCGGTGTGCGCCCACGCCTCGCCCTCTGCAAAGTAGGAGAGGGGACGGGCGCGAGTCATGTCCAGAAAATCATCGAACAATATGAGCGATCCGGGCGGCAGGTCGCGCCTCAGCGAACCGACCGCGTTGGTGGCGTAAACGTATTTCACTTCCAGTTCGACCAGCGCGGCGATGTTGGCGCGGTAATTGATCTCATGCGGGGCGAGGCCATGCGCCGCCCCATGCCGCGAGAGAAAGTACAATTTATACGGCTCAACATAATTATTTGAGACGCTCAAAACCCGCGCCGCCCCGAAGCGGGTCTCTACGTCTATCTGCTCTGCCCAGATGTCGGACGGCAGCGCCTCAAAACCCGTGCCGCCAATCAATGCGATATTTCCGCCTTCCATGAGATGCGAGGGAAAAGGGAAGCGGGAAAAGGGTGAAAGGACAATGCCCGCGTCGTTCGGAGATGGATACAGACATTCCGCGTGACAGCGCATCTTCTTTTCCCTCTTCCCTCTTTCCTTTTCCCTCTCTCCTCCTCTCTTGACAAATTTTTGTGAATCGGCTAAACTGTTGACGTTTGCAGGTTTCTATCCTCGCCTACTGGTATCCGCAGGCGCAACATACTCTCAGGAAAACGTAACGTCGTCAATTTATTATACTCCATGCCAGCGCCATCAACCAAAGAAATATCCGGGCGCGTTTTTCAGCGCGTTCCCATTGCCACCCATAAAGTCCTGTTCGGCGAGGAATTGGCAGGCATTATCGAACAATACGCCGCCGATCAGATTGCGCCCGACGCGATTCTGTGCCTGTCCGAAAAGTTTGTCACGATCTGCCAGAACAACGTGCGGCACATCAGCGACGTGAAAGACACGGCGCTCGCCCGCCTGATTGTGAAGTATGTGACCAAACATCCCAACGACATCGGCTATTCGCATCCGAAGAAAATGCAGTGCGCGATTGACCTTGCCGGAGCGCCGCGCATCGTCGCCGCTATGGTTCTCGGCGGACTGACGCGAATCCTGCTTAAACGGCGCGGAGATTTTTACCGGATCGCGGGACACCGCATCTCGGAGATTGACGGCTTCAACCCGGAAGCGATGAAGCCTTTTGATGAGTACGCCATGCTGCCGCCGCTGGAGCCGGACGCCACCTGCGAACGAATCGCGCAGAAGTTCGGCTGCGCCTGCTACATCATTGACGGGAACAATATCAACGTCGAAGTGATCGGGACAAGCGAGAATATGCGTTCGCTCGGCCTGACAAAAGCCGACGCCCGCCTGCTGATGCTGGATAACCCGATGGGCCAGAACGATGAACTCACGCCGATTTTCGTGCTGCGAGAGTTGAAGGAAGCGGATAAGGCGGGTGTCAGGGTTCGGATGTCCGGTATCGGAAGTAAGGCGTGACGGCGGCGGTCAAAAATCGGCGGGGCGGGAAGTCGGCGGTTGGGACTTATATCGCGCTGGCGGGTTTTGTAGTCGCGCTGCTGTGGCCTCTGGTCTGCGGACGCAGGCTTTACTGGGGCGATATTGGACTGTACTTCGCGCCGATGGGGAACTACCTGCAATCGGAATTGAGGGCGGGGCGCGTTCCGCTATGGAATCCCTACGTTCTGGGCGGTCAGCCTTTTGTCGGGAACCCGCAAATGGCAGTGTTTTACCCGAATACGCTCCTGCTGTATCTCATGCCCGCGTGGGCGGCGCTGTCGCTGGCGCTGGGGATTCATCTGTTTTTGTGCGGGGCGTTTATGCGGGCCTATCTGCGCCGTTGGACGGTCAGCGACGTATCGGCAACGGCGGGCGGCATCATTTATGCGGGCAGCGCGTGCGTTGTGGCGCGGATGCAGTTCCCGCCGATGGTCTATTCCGCCGCGTATCTGCCCCTGCTGCTGCTGCTCATTGACCGGCAAGCCGAGCGGACGACGCTGAAAACCGGCCTGCAACTGGCGGTCGCGTTCGGCCTGATGCTGCTGGCGGCGCATACGCAGATGGCCTATTTTGAGATTCTGCTGGCGGTGGGCTACATCGGAACGCGGCTGTTCCGGCGGTTTGAGAACGAAAAACTTCACGGTATTTTCCCTGACGGCGCGGCGCGGCGACGTTGGCTTGTCCGAACGTCCGCGCCTTTTTTCTTGTCCGGGCTATTGGGCTTTGGGCTATGCGCCGCGCAGATCGTTCCTGCCGCGCAGCTTTTAGGGGAGAGTCCCCGCGAACAGATGACGGCGCAGCAGGCGAACCGCTTCTTTCTGGAGGCGCGGCAGCTGCTGACGCTGGTCGCGCCGCGCTTCACCGGACACCCGGCGACGGGAGACTACCATGCGGCGGGCAACGCCTGGGAACCCGCTTTATTCATAGGCTGGATTCCGCTCGTCCTGATTGCCCTTGCCGCAAAGGACTGGCGCAGTCGGCGCGTTCGGTATGCGCTGATTCTTTCGGTCATCGGAATATGGCTGGCGTTCGGAATTGCGGGCGGGCTGTATCAAATCGCGTTTGCGCTGGTTCCCGGCCTGTCGAAATTTCACGACCCGGCGCGGTTCCTGTACTTCACGACCTTCGGACTTGCGGCGCTGTCCGCGTTCGGCCTTGACCGAATTAAGCGGGCGCCGGGAATGGGCAGCGCGTTGGCGATTGGGGTCGGAGGGCAGGTATCGGGCGTTCTCATTCTGGCGGGAATCGCCCTGCCGCTAATCGTCTACGGGCGCGACTGGAACCCGACGACGGCGCAAAGAGAACAGAGGACAGGGAGCGAGGAACAGAGGACAGGCGGAAGGACTTATTTGCCGGAATACGACGACCTGTGGCGGCGGTACAATTCGTACTTTGATTTTGGACAGAGCGATGCGCGGACGCTGCGGGCGCTGAACGCAACCCTACTGCCGAATACGAACATGGACGCCGGAGTCGAGGGGCTGGCGGGGTATGAGCCGGTTCCGCTTGCCGCGCCGCTGGCGTTGGAGGGGCTTGCGAGGATGCAGTTGTTGCGCGGCGAACCAAACGCCACGCGCCTCATGGCGCTGCTGAACGCGAACATGGTCATTACGCCGACCGCCTGGAATCTGCCCGATGTTCGGCTGCTCCCGCGCAATGGCGGGCGATCCGTCGGCGGCATGAAGTTTTACGACAATCGGGACGCCCTGCCGCGCTTCTGGCTTGTCCGGCGGACGCGGCGCATCGAGGGGCGAACGCGCATCCTCGCGGCCCTTGCCGATCCCCATTTCAAGCCGGCGACGGAGGCGATTATTTCGTGTGGATTGAACGACGCGCTGGAGGAAAAAACGGGCGCGACAGCCTGGAATTTCGGAGCGCAGCCGGAGGACGGCGGCGCGGAAAATAGCGCAGACGGGCGGGGTATCGGAGCGGAAAACGTTTCAGAGGGGCCGGATAACCGGGCCGTAAACGACCCGTCTGACGGGCGTTCCGCCAACCGGTCAAGGGCCGTGACGCGGGAATCCGATACCGCGTGGAACGTTCAAGTTGACGCGGGAGAGCGTCCCGCGTACCTCGTCGCGTCGCTGATGGCGTATCCGGGATGGCGGGCGACGGTTGACGGACGAACGGAAACGCCGCTGCGAACGGACGGCGCGATCATGGGCGTTCCTCTGAGCGCGGGAACACACCGGGTGACGTTCCGCTACAATCCGGCGGCATACCGCGTCGGCCTGTACCTTTCGCTGCTGTCCTGCGCGGTCGTGGCGCTTGGCTGCGGATTCCTGATAGCGCGGCGAAGCAGGGAGTCGAACCCGTGACGGCGAATAGCGGCCTAATAACAAGCGGCGAACATTCGTGGGGACTCACGCATGATTGGGAATATCACAGCGGCGGTTGAGCGGGTAATTTCGCGCGGCATTTTACGGGTAGCCCTGTGGCTTGTCCTGCTGGCGCTTGCCACCGGCCTAAGATTATGGCGGCTGGATACAGACGCTTTCAGGGCGCTATCGTGGGATACCGGACTATTCACCGACGAGGGCTTCTATACCCACGCGGCGCGAAACGTTATGCTGTTTGGTCATGCCCGAACGGACGACTTCAACAATTCTCTGTTAATGCCGACGCTGCACTACCTGCAAATTTTCGTATTTCATGGTTTTGGCTACGGGATGTTGCAGGCGCGTCTTATCTCGATCACGCTTAGTCTGCTGACGCTGCCAGTATTTTACGCCGCAATGAAGCGGGCGTTCGGAGTAATGACCGCGACTTACGCCGTCCTGTTTCTCGGTCTGGATCATGTCCCCTTATTATATAGCCGCATGGCGCTAATGGATACGGCGGCGGCGTTCCTGATAGTTTGCGCGTTTTATACATTTACCGTTCTAACTTCCGTTGTCGGGCGACGCGCCGCAATCGCGGCGGCGGTCTGTGGTCTCACGCTCGGTCTACTGTATGCGACTCGCGGCCTCGCGGCGGTTGTTATTCCCGCTCCCTTCGTCGCGCTGCTGCCATCATTCTCGGAGGGCGCAGAGCGGGGAAAGAGGGGCAGGCGCAAAAAAATCGCGGCGACTTTGTTCGGCGGCCTTATGGTTGCGCTGGCAGTTTATGTCATCTGGTGGTATTTGCCGCATCATGTTGAACTGGCGCGAGTGAACCGCTACCACGTTCGGGAACAACTGCTGCCGAAAACGGCGCATCAAATGGGCCTGAATATCGTTCAGGCGGCGAAAGGAACGCAATTTTTAGGATTGCTGCCGTACCTTGCGTTTCACGCCCCCGTTCTGCTGGCCCTGACGGTTTCCGTTCCCTTTGTTCGGCGGGGCAGAGCGCGATTATCGGACTTCGAAGCGCGAAGCGTGGTATATCTGGTGTTCTGGCTGCTGGCCCTGTTCGCCTTATTCGCGTTGGTGAATTATTCGCCGTCGCGATACTACGTGCTGTTTTATCCAGCGCTGTGCGGTCTGGCGGCGGTCGGGATGGGGCGGCGCGTTGTCCGGGCCGTGAACGACCCGTCCGGGGAGCCTGAGGCTAACCGGTCTGCGACCAAGACAATCAGCGCGGTAATTATTTCGGTCTGGGCCGTCATCAATCTCGGTTGGTACGCGGACTGGGCGCGGCATCTGGCGACAACGCAGAGGGACGCAAGCCAACTTTTAGCGCGAACCCTGCCGCCGAACAGCGTACTTTTAGGCGACTGCGCCCCCGGACTTGGAATTTACAACGATTTTGTCACGGTCAACGTCATGCCGGGACTGTGCAACGATAAGGCGCCGCTGGCGCGGTGGGCGGGCCGTCCGCGCTATGTGGTTATTCTGGATGGGCCATACAAAAACACGAACGAAAAATGGTGGGGCGAACACTACCCGAACGTGGTGCGAGAGCGGAACCGAGTGTTTCTGTTCGATCCGCTGGTTTTGCGTCCCGTCGGCGTGTACAAAGTTGAGGCGAAAGATGCGGTGTGGAGAACTGGTGAAAGCCCTTGAAATGATGAAAACGCACGTTCAGACAACGACACCGGACGCGACTCTTGCGCAGGCCGTTGACCTCATGGACTTGTACCAGACGCCGAGCCTGCCCGTAATCAACGAAGCGGAAAAACTTGTCGGCATTATCACGGAACGCGATATTTTCGATGCGGTCGCGAAACAAAGCGCAGACGTGGCGAAAAACTTGCGCGTAGACAGCGTTATGAGCAAGGGAATCTTCTGCATCAATGAGACGCAACCCGTCGCCAATCTCGCGACGTTGCTGTTGCAAAGCCGATTCAAGCGCGTTCCAGTCGTGACGGACGCAGGCCGCGTTATCGGGATGCTGAACCGCGTGGACGTGCTGCAAGCCCTGTTCGAGGGGAGTGTCTTCTATGACCCTGATGACCGGAGTTGAACTTCTAAAGCGCGTTCGGGACGGCGCACGCTTCGTAGCCGATGGCGCAATGGGAACGGAACTGATGAAGCGCGGCGTCCCGAGTAACCGCATTTTAGCGGCGAATTTGGAGCGTCCCGAATTGGTGCGCGAAATTCACGATGCTTATCTTCAGGCGGGCGCACAGATAATTACCGCCAATACGTTCGGGATTCCAGCGGGTGACGAGTTCGAGGACGCAGTTCGCGCAGGCGTGGAAATCGCGACGCAGGCGGCTCAATCTAGTTCTGCCGAAATCGGAGTGTGGGCGTCTTTTGCGCCGCAGACGGTCATTACGCAGGCGGGTGCGCTCAACCGCTGCGCCGAAATTTTGCCAGACGCGCTGTTATTGGAAACCTGCGCGACGAAAGCCGAGACGATACAAGCCGTCGAAATCCTGCGCGAATGTCAGCCGACTGTGCTTGCGGCAACCTTTACCGTCAGCGAAGTTGGGCAGTTATCGGACTGGACTTCATTGATTCGAGCGGCAAGCGTGGCGGTGCGCGGCGGCGCAAACATTGTCGGCGTCAACTGCGTCGGGCGCGATATTCCGATTGGTTATATGATGGGAGTTCTGAAACGAGGAACGGGTGTTCCCGTGATTGCGCAACCGTCCGCCGGAATCCCGACGCAAAACGACGCGGGAGAATGGGTGTATCCCTGGTCGGCTTCCAAATGGGCGTTTGCGAATTGCCGCTTGTTTTGGGATAACGCCGCTATCGTTGGCGGTTGCTGCGGCACGACGCCGGAGTACATCGCGGGACTGAATATCGCCTGCACCAACTACGTAGAAACGCTTTTGGAAGAAGAACGTTTTTTACAAAATCTATAATACCACCCTCGGAGGAACCCTTTGACCAACCATAAGACACGCCGCATCACCCTCGCCGCGCTGCTATTCGGCGCGGCGCTCGCCCTGACCGGATGCAAGGACAACAACGCCGCCAACAGCAATGGCGGGACGCCCGCAGGATCGCCGCCAACCGCCAACACGCCCGCGCCGAGCGGGGACGCTATCGTCATCGGGGAGTACGGCTCGTTTACCGGCAGCGAGGCGTCGTTCGGGCAGGACACGCATAACGGAATCCAGATGGCGATTGACGAGGCGAACGCGGCGGGCGGGGTAGAGTTCGCCGGAACGAAGAAGCAGATCACCCTCGTGAAAGAGGACGACGCCAGCGACCAGTCCAAAGTGGCGGGCGCAATGAACCTGCTGTTTGAGAAGAACCCGACCCTGATACTCGGTGAAGTGGCGAGCGGACTGAGCAAGGCGGGCGGCACGCTGTGTCAGTCCAAGCAAGTCCCGATGATTAGCCCGTCGTCCACGCAAAAATCGGTGACGGAAATCGGGCCGTACATCTTCCGCGTGTGCTTCATTGACCCGTATCAGGCGGCGGTCGTGGCGCGGTTCGCCAAAGACGGCCTGAAAGCCGCCAACGTCGCGGTCTACACCAACAAAGACACCGATTACAGCAAGGGCTTTTCCAAAGACTTTCAGGCGGCGTTCGAGCGGTATGGCGGCAAGGTGATCTTGCAGCGCTTCTACGGCAAGACCGACAAGGACTATAAAAGCGCCCTGTCCGCCATTGCCGCCGCCAAACCGGACGCGATCCTCGTCCCCGGCTATTACAGCGACGCGGGCGCGATTGCGAAACAGGCGCGGGAACTTGGCATCACCGTTCCGCTGCTCGGCGGCGACGGCTGGGACGATCAGCAGCTGTTCACCTTCGGCGGCGACGGCCTGAAAAACTGCTACTTCTCCGACCATGCCAACATGACCGACCCGAACCCGCCCGTGAAAACGTTCGTGGACGCCTATAAAGCGAAATACGCGGGCAAAACGCCCGGTACGATGGCGGTGCTGGGCTACGACGCTGCGAAACTCGCGATTGACGCCATGAAACGCGCCAAGTCTCCGACCAAAGACGCCCTGCGCGACGCGATTGCGGACACGAAAGGCTACACGGGCGTGACGGGCAGCATCACGATTGACAAAGACCGCAACGCCGCGAAGACCGCCGTCATCATTGCGCCAAAGGATGGCGTATTCACGCTGGCAAAGACGATCCCCGACCCGGAAAAGCCGCTGTAAGCAACCCTCACTATTCCTCTCTCTCCCGAAGTTGGGAGAGAGAGGGATAGGGTAAGACGCAGAAAATGCCTGTTACACCGGGGACTTATGAGGTCGTCTCAACAGAATGCCGCGTGTCTAATGGCAAAAATACACTTGTTTGATGGGCGGTCAAACGCGGGAGCGCATCAGAATGGTCAGCCACGCGCCGAAAGATTACAAGTGCCCTTTTTGTCTTCTAACGCAGGGCATTTCGAATGAACACGTTTTTTCAGTCGCTTCCGACGTGGTATATCGGGACGCGGCGGTAACTGCGTTTGTAAGTTCTCATCAATACCTGACCAATAGCGGCAGTATGCTTGTCATTCCCAACCGGCATATTGAAAATGTTTACGACGTTCCGGCAGAGCTTGCAGCAGAATTGCATCGGTCTGTGCGAATGATTGCGATTGCCATGAAAAGCGCTTTCGCTTGTGACGGCATTTCGACGCGGCAGCATAATGAGCCAGGAGGCGACCAGTATGTATGGCATTACCACATCCACGTCACGCCACGCTATCATGGCGACCACTTGTACCTGAGTGTGGCGAATGGTGAGCAAAAACTAATGCCTGCTCTTGAAAGAGCGTATTTCGCTAAAAAAATTCAGGCGCAACTGCTTTCCGATGTCGAATGAATTCCCACTCTGAAACATAAGTTCTGTCTGCGCGAACAAGGGCGTCGCGCAACGGGGAGGAAACGCATGGCCTACAATCAGTCTAATGCGTGGGTAAAAAACATACCCGAAGATAGAATTTCCGAAGTGCGGGAATTGCTGGCTGTCCTGTGCGCGGTCTGCGTCCCGATAACGGAAAAATGCCATTCGGCAGACATCGAGCGGATGATGGAGGAGGCGGAAACGCGGTTGATTGAGGCGTATTTCGGCGGGGCCCTACCGTCAGTTGGGGCTTATGCGGACTTGCTGACGCCGGATAATTTGATTGCGCTGTTCTTATCCAACCTGCGGGCCTTCCATAACCCAAATAAAGCGACTATGCTTTTCCAACTGCAAAGCGTGTTGGAAGGGGCGGACAATGCCGCGATAAGGCAATCCATTGAACGCGTCTCGAAGGAATAAAAACAGGAAAACGCTGCGATGGAATTTATGGGCGCATTTATGATGCTTGGGATTCTGGTGGCCTTCCGCCGCCCGATTGAGGATTTGCTGCGTCGGTTTGTCACGTCGAAGAACCGCCATGCGCGGATAGCGCTGGTTGTTCTCGCGGGTGGGGGATTTGTGACGCTGGCCTGCTGGGCGGAATATCATTATTTGTTTCTGGACGAACCGCTCTATTTCGCGGCGCGGGAGGGCAACGCGGGCGAAGTGAAACGTCTGCTGTCAAAAGGTGCCTCGCCGGAAGCGACCTTTAAGGGGCCTGAAACCGCGATGCAGGCCGCGCAAGCGGGCGGTTTCACAGACATTGTGGAGATGCTAAAGAAGGCGGGGGCGAAGCGGTGATTTCGGCGCGGCGCGTGAGCATTGAGTCCGCGCAGGCGGACTTCGCGCTTTTGTGGCAGTGAATTTATTCGCCCAATACGATCCGCTAGATGCAAGCAACTGTATAGATTATCGGACGTTAAGATTTGACACACAATCGAAAAGTAGAAACTTGAGGAGAGATAACGCTTGATTGAAGCCTTGCAAAACCTGTTGCAGCAGACGGTCTACGGAATCCAGATCGGCAGTATTTACGCGCTGATTGCGGTGGGTTACACGATGGTCTACGGCGTCCTCAAATTCATAAACTTTGCGCACGGCGACGTTTACATGATGGGGGCCTATATTGGCCTGTTCACTGTGACGCTGGCCCTGCCACACGCCGCGCCCGCCATGCAGGGCATCTCCGCGCTGCTGCTGTGTATGCTGGGCTGCGCGGCCCTCGGCGCCTTCATCGAGCGGCTTGCGTACCGGCCGCTGCGCAACGCCCTCAGCAAGGCGGACGCGGTTCCCTGGGCGGTCTTTGTCGCGCTGTATGCGGGGCTGTTCGGCGGGCCGTTCTTGGTGGCGCATACGCCGCTGAATGGGATTGGCGGGTTTTTCGTGGCTGTTGCGCTGGGGCTTGCGATGAGTTACCCGATTTTGTATGGGCTGTTCGGGGCGATTGGGCCGCGCCTGCGCCCGTCGAAAAGCCGCCTGACCGCGCTAATTACCGCGATTGGAATCTCGCTGCTGCTGGAAAATCAGGGGCAGGCCCTTTTTACCGCCACGCCGCGAGGCTATCAGTTGGCCCCGGCGAAGGGCGCGTTTACGCCCCATGTTGGCGGTCTGACCTTGAGTTTCAGCAAGGGGCAAATGACGGTTCTCTTTGCGGCGGTCGCGCTGACCGCGATGCTGGTCTACCTCGTGCGGAAGACGCGGGCAGGGCAGGCGATCCGCGCCGTGTCCTACGACCCGGAAGCGGCGGCCTTAATGGGCATCCCGACCGACCGGATTATCGCGCTGACCTTTATCATCGGCTCCACGCTGGCGGGGGCGGCGGGTTTCCTGAACAACGCGCTGACGGGCTTCACCTTCGACGCGAACGCGGGCATCACGTTCGGCCTGAAGGCGTTTATCGCGGCGGTGCTGGGCGGCATCGGCAGCATCGAAGGCGCGGTGCTTGGCGCTCTGCTGATGGGCCTTGCGGAAAAATACGTGGAATTCACTTCGCTGTCCCAGTTCTCCGACGCGATTGCGTTTGTGATTTTGATCGCGGTACTGCTGTTCCGTCCGGCGGGCCTGCTTGGGAAGAATGTGACGGAGAAGGTGTAGGACGGGTGTCGGGGTTCGGGGGAGGGTCGGGCGGTTGAAACCGCTGCCACGAAAGCGCAAAGTCCGCCTGCGCGGACTCAATACACATCAAAAACGAAATCCGAATTGAGTGTCCGAAAAGACACTTTGCGCACTTGTGGCAGCGGTTTCAACCGCCCGACCTATCATTGCCGTAGAAGCGTCATGGGAGCGGCGAAGGGAAGACTTACTTGAAGCGATTATTATTCATTCTGCTGATGCTGTGTCTTGCGGTGTTTCCGCTGACGGCGCAGGCGCAGACCGCCCCTACCGATATTGCGGGGACGTGGCAGGGCAAGCTCTCCGTCAACGGCGCGGAGTTGCGGCTTGTGGCCCGCGTCGTCAAGTCTGCCGAGGGCCTGCTATCGGGTACGGTTGCCAGTGTGGATCAGGGCAATGCCACCGCGCCGTTTGACACGGTGACATTTGAGAAGAGGACTTTCCACTTCCTCATTAAACCCTGGGGCATCGTGTACGACGGGACGATGAGCGCGGACGGGATGAATATCGTTGGGACGTTCAAGCAGGGGGGAAGCGATTTTGTCCTGACGCTGAAACGGGATGACAACGTGCCGACTGTCAAGCGGCCTCAAGAGCCGACCAAGCCGTACCCCTACACGGAAATCGAGGTTGGCTACGAAAATACCGCGCAGCGCGTGCATCTCGCCGGGACGCTGACCGTGCCGCCGGGAGCGGGGCCGTTCCCCGCCGTCCTGCTGATTACGGGTTCCGGGCAGCAGGACAGGGACGAGGCCCTGCTGGGGCATAGGCCGTTTCTGGTGCTTGCCGACTATCTGACGCGGCGCGGGATTGCAGTCCTGCGCGTGGATGACAGGGGCGCGGGCAAGTCCATCGGCGATTTCGCTCTCGCGACCAGCGCCGATTTCGCTCGGCAAAGACGATGACCTCGCCCTGGATGCGCTACTTCCTGTCTTACGGCCCGCAGCCCGCCTTGCGGAAAGTCGCCTGTCCTGTGCTGGCGCTCAATGGCTCTAAGGACTTGCAAGTCCCGCCGTCGCAGAACCTGCCCGCAATTGTGGCGGCGCTTGCGGCAGGCGGCAACGCGGACTTTACGGCGCGGGAATTGCCGAATCTTAATCACCTGTTCCAGACGTGCAAGACGGGTGCGCCCACCGAGTATAACCTGATCGAGGAGACCCTTGCGCCGATTGCGCTGGAAACAATTACGGCGTGGATTACCCAGCACACGGTAGTGAAGTAGCGCGGTGGGATTTGTTTGGGAGGGGTTCGGGAATGGGTTGGGAGGAAGGGTTGGGAGGAAGGCGGGCGACTAAAGTCACTGCCACAAGGGCGCAAAGTCCGCCTTCGCGGACTCAATGCAGATTTCGTTTTTGATGTGTATTGAGTGTCCGAAGGGACACTTTGCGCACTTGTGGCAGTGACTTTAGTCGCCCGCCAAACTTTGAGAATACTATAGGGGTTGGAGCATCCAATTTATGCCGTCCGTTTCCGCAATAGAACCGCAAAGACAATCGAATTTTAAGCGCCTCGCCGTCCGCATCGGGTGGGGGATTTTTGCCGCCATCCTGCTTTTTGCCGGGAACGCGATGCAGAATCGTTTGCAGGACTTAGTTCAGCTCATCGTGCTGCAATGCGGGATTGCGATTATTCTGGCGGTCAGCCTGAATATCGTCAACGGGTTTACCGGGCAGTTTGCGATTGGACACGCGGGCTTTATGAGCGTGGGCGCGTACACCGGCGCGAGTGTGACCTACTTTTTGCAGCAGGAGCATTATCAGGTCAACGCGGCGACCATGCTGCTGGGCATGATTCTAGGCGGGCTGCTTGCCGCCGGGTTTGGGTGGATGGTAGGCGTGCCGAGTCTGCGTCTGCGCGGGGATTATCTGGCGATTGTCACGCTGGGCTTCGGCGAAATTATCCGCATTTTGCTCAACAACAGCGCCGACATCAACGAACGTCTGCGCTATCTTGGCGGCTCGACCGGGTTTTATGGCGAGAGCAATACCTACCAGATTCCGCATCTGACGACGTTCGGGCTGCTGTTTGGCGCGGTCATTGTGGTTGTGCTACTCGTGAGAAATCTCAAATTCTCGTCGCACGGGCTGGCGTTCATGTCCATTCGGGAGGACGAGATCGCCGCCGACGCGATGGGAGTGAACACCACGCAGATCAAGGTCACGGCGTTTACGTTGAGCGCGTTTTTTGCGGGCGTCGGCGGGGCGTTGTTCGCGCATCTGCTGCCGATCCAGCCGGGTACGTTCAGTTTTATTCTCTCGATGAACTTTGTCGTGATGATTGTGCTGGGCGGGACGGGCAGTATCACGGGGGCTGTCTTGGCGGCGGTCGTGCTGACGGCCCTGCCGCAGTATTTGCAGGCGCATCAGGAGCAGTTCCACTTTACGGACGAGTACCGGCAGGTGATCTACGCGCTGATCTTGATTTTAATGATGCTGCTGCGTCCCGGCGGCGTGTTCGGCATGGGCGAACTCTCTTTTGCGAAGTGGCGGCGGCGCGGGAACGTTCCGGGCGAACTGCCTGTTAATAAGAGGGAGTCCCCGAGGACAGAAAGCAGGGAAGCGCCGTCTGACATGATGTTACAGCAGAAAAGGGCGGCGCCAACTGTCATGCTGGATATTGCGGGACTGACGCGGCGATTCGGCGGTCTGACGGCGGTCGGCGATGTGAATATCCGGCTAAATCAGGGCGAACTCGTCGGGCTGATCGGGCCGAACGGGGCGGGAAAGACCACGCTATTCAATATGCTCACGGGTGTTTACGCGCCGAGCGAGGGGCGGCTGGACTTCGACGGGCAGCCGCTGGCGGGGGAGCAGCCGATGCCGCAGGCGCAGAGAGTGGCGCGGCTGGCATTGGACGCGGTTCTTGCGGGCTTCGGCGGCTATGTGATCGGGTTTATTTTCGCGGGGGTGTTGAAGCCGAACGCGCTGACCGCCGCCGATGTGACGGTGCAGAACGCGATTAAGGCCGCGTTTATGTTCGCCGCGTTCGGCTGGTCGCTGGCGACGGCGAAGACGCGCCGCCGCTATCTCCCCGGCCTGAAACCGTTTCAGTTCGCGCAGCGGGGCATTTCGCGCACGTTCCAGAACATCCGGCTTTTCGGCGAACTCACGGTGCTGGAAAACGTGCGGATTGGCGGGTATTGCCGACGCCATACCAATTTGTTTGACGCGTTGTTCCGCACGGCCCGCCTTGAGCGCGAGGAAGCGGAGGGGATCGAACGCGCCCGCGCCCTGCTGTCCCGCTTCAACCTCCTGCGCGTGGAGAACGAACAGGCGAAAAACCTCCCGTATGGCGATCAGCGGCGGCTTGAAATCGTCCGCGCCCTCGCCACCAATCCCAAATTGCTGCTCTTAGATGAGCCTGCCGCCGGAATGAACCCACAGGAGAAGACGGAACTGATGGGCCTCATCCACGACATCCGCGACGCCTACAATCTCACTATTCTGCTGATCGAACACGACATGAAACTGGTGATGGGAGTCTGCGAGCGGATTTACGTTCTGGAGTATGGGCGCATCATCGCGGAGGGACTACCGCACGAAATCCGCGCCAATCCGAAGGTCATTGCGGCCTACCTGGGTGAGGAGTTCGAGGACGCGGGAACGGAGACGCCCCGATAGCGAAGCGTCGCTATCGCGCTATCCAGGCCGTGAACGACCGGTGACCGGGCCGTGAATGACCCGTCCGGTGAGCCTGCGGCTAACCGGTCAAGGGCCGGGAATACGGGTTTCGGTCGCAGACCGATTGGCGGAACGCCCGATAGACGGGCCGTAAACGGCCCGTCTAACGCGCCGCGCTGAAATCCAGTGAAAAGCAAACATGAGTTCTGAAGATTACAGTACGATCAAGCAAAGGATTATGAATCAACTCCCGCCGAGTTCCGGCGGGAATCTGGAAGGTATGCTTGAAGATTTCTCGCATTTCCTGAACGAATCGGATATTTTTACGAGGGTGTCAGTCAAGAAAACAGGCGATCCAGACCATCTGCTTGTTGCTGTCTGCAAGACTCATGCCTCTCTTAAATCTGCCGCCCGCGAAATGGCGCGTATCTGGACGGATTATCTCTCCTATCGGTATTCCGAATTTCATACCGTCTCCCTATCGCCCGATAGCGCTACGCTTGACGGCATTACGGCTGTTGACTCGTCAAGTTACTTTGTTACCGCGCAAATTATCGCTCAGAAAGACACATTGCATAACAGCGGCAAGTAGCGCGATTTGATGCGCTATTACAGGTTGAAAACTATGCTGACAATTACGGATCTACACGTTTATTATGGGGCGATACGGGCGTTATCGGGCGTATCGCTGGAAGTGAAGCAGGGCGAAATCGTGACGATGATCGGGGCGAACGGCGCGGGCAAAAGCACGACCATTCGCAGCGTGTCGGGCCTCGTGCGTCCGCGTTCCGGCGAGATTCTGTTTGAAGGCAAACCCTTGCACAAACTGCCGCCGCACGAGATATTGGTACTGGGCGTCGGACAGTCGCCGGAAGGTCGGCGGGTGTTCGCCAATATGACCGTGCGCGAGAATTTGGAACTCGGCGCGTATACCCGGCATCGGCACAAGGCGGAGATACGCGACGACATGGAACGCGCTTTTACCATGTTTCCACGCCTGAAAGAACGGGAAACGCAGGCGGCGGGAACGCTCTCCGGCGGGGAACAGCAAATGCTTGCCATAGGCCGCGCCCTGATGAGCCGCCCGCGTTTACTGCTGTTAGATGAGCCGTCGCTGGGACTGGCGCCCTTCCTCGTACAGCAGATTTTCCGCATCATTCAGGAGATCAATCAGCAGGGCGTCACAGTGCTGCTCGTCGAACAGAACGCGAATCAGGCCCTGCGCATTGCCAATCGCGGCTATGTGATCGAGACCGGGCGCGTCACGCTGTCCGATACCGCCTCTAATCTATTGAGCAATGACGAAGTGCGGAAGGCTTATTTAGGAGAGTAGAACGTTCTTGAACCACAGATTACACAGATTAGGCTGATTACACGGATTTTCCACTGCGTCACGCTGACAGGCTGGCAGTAAGCAATCAGAGCACTCAAACTAATCTGTGTAATCTGTGGTTCAAGGCGATAGGACAGCATGGACGACACACTGCAAAACATACTTCTCGGCGTTTGTTCGTTTCTCGTTATTCGGGGGACGTTTGAGGGCAGGGCCAGACACGGGGCGGAGCGGCAGGTGCGGGAGGCGTTCCATGAGACGGGGACGGTTCATGCGCGGGTGCAGGATCGGGGACTGTTCGGATATTACGCCAACGACCTTTATTCGATTGACATCTCAGGGCAGGGGATGACGGTCACGGACTTGCCATTTCGGGTGGCGCGGCGGGGCGGGTGGAAAGGCAGCATCAAACACCTGCGATTGGATTTGCGCGACTTTACACTAAATGGCCTGCCGGTTCGCCGCCTGACCGCCGACATTCCCGACTCGACGTATGACTTAGGGTGGGCGTTCTATCGGTCGCGCTTGCAGTTAAGAAGCGCAGGGGCGGGGCCTGCAAGTGTTGAGTTAAGTTCGAACAGCCTCTTGTTGTTTGTTAATCAAAAGTACAGCGATATATTATCGGACGTTAAATTGCGTTCAAATAATGAAAATTTGTCACTTTCAGGTATAATTCGTTTGTTTGGCGTTCCGACCCGCTTTACCGCGACGGGGACGCTTGCGCCGCGAGAGCATCGGTTCGTGGACTTGACCGCGCCCGTCGTCACGCTGAACGGGAAACTGTTGCCGACAAAAGACGCGGAGATTGTTTTAAGCGCGGTGAACCCGCTGCTGGACTTAGAGAACGATTTTGGCCTGCGCGGCTTTTTCCTGCTGGACACGATTTCGGTAGGGGACAGTTCACTGACGCTGCGCGGGCGCATGACGATACCGGAAACTCGCAAAGAACCTGCGAAGTAATTTCGTCCCATTCGTGTCTAATTCGTGTTTCTTCGTGATAATTTGTGGATAGAGAAAACTATGACTTCAGAATTGAAACGGACGCCGCTTTACGACGCGCATTTGCGCCACAACGCCCGCATGGTGGACTTCGCCGGATGGGAAATGCCGGTGATGTACGGCGGCATTTTGGAGGAGGCGCGGGCGGTGCGCTCGCGAGTCGGGATATTTGATATTTCGCACATGGGGCGCATCACGCTTGATGGCGCGGGCGCGACCGCGCTGCTGCAATCGCTGACCTCCAATGATGTGGCGAAACTCGCCCCCGGCGCGGCGCAATACTCGCTGCTCACTAATCCCGACGGCGGCATCATTGACGACATTATCGTATACCGCGAGGGCGAGGAATCATACCTTGTGGTCATCAATGCGAGCAATTCCGCCAAAGATATTGACTGGATTCGGCAGCATCTTCCGCCGACCGTCACGTTGACCGATAACACGCTGGCGACTGCCATGATTGCCGTACAGGGGTCGGAAGCGCCCGCTCTGGTATCGGAACTGGCGGGCAATGAGGCGCTGCTCACGCTTCCGCGCTTCGCCTGGACAATGAGCGATGTGCTGGGCCATGCCGCAACCTTCTGCCGCACGGGATACACGGGCGAAGACGGCTTTGAGATGATTATTCCCGCCGAAATCGCGGGGCGAGTGTGGGACGCTTTAGTTACGGGCGGCGCGGCCCCGTGCGGCCTCGGTTCGCGGGACGCCCTGCGGATCGAGGCCGGGTATCCGCTGTACGGACATGAGATTGACGACACGACCTCGCCGGTAGAAGCGGGGCTAATGTGGGCGGTGAAGCTGGACAAAGGCGCGTTCACTGGCAGCGACAAAATCGCGGAAATAAAACGCAGTGGCGCAAAAAAACGTCTGGTTGGACTGATTTCCGAGGAACGAACCGTGCCGCGTCAGGGGTATAATATATTCAGTGGCGCTGATATGATCGGAACAGTGACGAGCGGCGTCTTCTCGCCGATCTTAAACAAAAGCGTTGCGATGGCCTATATCGCGGCGGAATACGCCAAACTTGGGACGATTGTTGAGGCGGAAATTCGCGGGAAAAGAACCGCAATGACCGTGACGCCCAAAAAAGATTTGCTCAAAAAATAGCAGGAGAACAAGGCTATGGCGAACACGCCCCCCGAATTGAAATACAGCAAGACGCACGAGTGGGTGCGCGTTGACGGCGACACGGCGACGATTGGGATTACCGATCACGCGCAGTCGGAACTGGGCGACATTGTGTATCTTGGCCTGCCGGATGCGGGCAAGACGATCACGATTGACGACAATTTCGGCGAAATTGAATCGGTCAAAGCGGTCTCGGAACTATTCGCGCCCATTACCGGCGAAGTGATCGAGGCCAATACCGGGATCGCCAGCACAACGGAACTGGTGAATGAAGACCCCTACGGCAGCGGCTGGCTGCTGAAAATCAAAATTACGAACCCCGAAGAACTCGCCGAACTTTTAAGCGCGGACGATTACGCCCGCTTCGCGCAGGAAAACGCGCACTGATTCTTTTTGAACTCGGATTACACAGATTGAAGTGATTGCGCGGATTTTTCAATGCCTGCCTGAGAACGGGACGTGGTGGAAAATCAAAGCCAATCCTTTCAGTCCGCGTAATCCGAGTTCAAGTACGACGAATTTCCGCCGCGCCAACCGCGTCGAGCGGACAAAGCGCGTTCCGACCCGGAACGCTTGAAGGATATTGGAATGACCTACCTTAGCAATACGGCGGAAGATCGCGCCGAAATGCTGTCCGCTATCGGGATTGCCTCGTTCGATGATTTGATGGAACCTCTGCCGCCGGCAATTAGGCTGGGGCGTGACCTGAATTTGCCGCCCGCGCTTGATGAATCGGCGCTGGTGCGTCACCTCGCTTCGATTGCCGCAAAGAACGCCAACGCGGAAAGCCACGTCTGCTACCTGGGCGCGGGCGCGTATGACCACTTTCGGCCCGCTGTCGTGCCGCACTTGCAGGGACGCGGCGAGTTTGCGACCTCCTACACGCCGTATCAGCCCGAAATGTCGCAGGGAATGCTGCAGGCGATCTACGAGTATCAGACCATGATCTGCGCCCTGACCGGCATGGACTTATCGAACGCCTCGATGTACGACGCGGCAACGGGTCTGGCGGAAGCGGCGCTGATGGCGATTGCGGTATTAGACCGGACGCAGGTCGTTGTTCCGACTTCGATCCACCCGCACTACCGGCAGGTCGTAGCGACGTATTTTCAGGCGACGGGCTATGAAATGGTGGAAGTGGACTATCGGCAGGGGATTGACGCTATTCGCGCCGCTGTCAATTCCAACACTGCCGCCGTCCTGATGCAGCAGCCCGATTTCTTCGGCTCGCTGACCGATGTCGCGGCCTTGACGGAACTGACGCACAGCGTCGGGGCGTTGTCTATCGTCTCGGTTGATCCGGTTTCTCTGGGACTGCTCACGCCGCCGGGTTCGCAGGACGTGGATATTGTGGTAGGAGAGGGGCAGTCGCTTGGCAATCCGATGGGGTTTGGCGGGCCGCTGCTCGGCTTCTTCGCCTGTAAAAAGAAATTCATCCGCGCCTTTCCGGGCCGCATTGTCGGCGCGACGGTGGATCAGCACGGGCGGCGCGGCTATACCATGACCTTGCGAACTCGCGAACAGGACATCCGCCGCGAAAAAGCGACTTCCAATATCTGCACCAATCAGGCGCTGCTGGCCCTTGCCGCCACGATCTATATGTGTGAGATGGGCAAAAGCGGCCTACGGCAGGTGGCGGATTTGAGCCTGCAAAAAGCGCACTATTGCCGCGAACAACTCGCCAAACTTCCCGGCGTTTCGGTTCTGTTTGCGGACAGGCCGTTCTTCAAGGAGTTTGCCGTCCGGCTGCCCGTCGCGCCAGAAAAGGTAAATACGGAACTGCTAAAACGCAGCATCCTCGGTGGTGTGCCGCTCGGCCCGCACTATCCCGAACTTTCCGATGCCATGCTGATCGCCGTCACGGAAACGAAAACGAAGGATGATATTGACGCGCTAGTTTCCGCCGTTTCTGAGATTTGCGCTCAATCGTCCTAAGATTGCTCCTTATGAAAATGAAACCGAAACCGACGCTGCTACGGCTTCCGAAGATACAGGTCTTGAAGCCGGGAGATGACCCACCCGAAGGGTTTCTCTGCTCCATGTGCTTTCAGCAAAGACCTATTGAGGGAATGGGAGTTTTGCCCTTCTGGAATGAAACGGCGGAAGCGTTTCTCACGAGCTACCGTTGCAAGGGGTGCTGGCAGCCATCGCTGGACGATACACGAATGCGGTTGGTCGCACCGACGGATGCGATGCGGGAGCGATTTCTGTTTTTCCTACGATCTCACGCGCAAAACCTTCTAGCGGCATCGTATGAAGCGGCGACTGAAATAGCGGCGGCGCGTATCGCTGACGATTTTCTGTACGATGTAGAACAAAATCCGAAAGTCCTGTTTTCTACCCCGACGAAATTTAAAGATTTCTTCCGCCCGCATCCTGTTCATTGATTCTGACCGGATAAGCAACGGACTGATAATATATGAGTGATGAACTTGATAGCCACAGCGATATCCTACGCCGATCTGCCGATTGGTATGAAACGAAAATCCGTGATGTTATTGAAACACCGGAAAACAAAGGCAAGATGGTTTGGATAGACATAATCAGTGGTGATTATGAAGTTGCTGAAATGGCTTCTTTGCATGAAGGAACAACACGATTAAGAAAACGTAACCCTAATGCTCAGGTTTCTGGACGCATCATAGGCCATGACTATTCTGAAATGAAGGATAGGCCGATCAATCCCTTCCGGTTTGCGTGGGCAGATGCGTGGCTGCTTCTCTCGATTGTTTATGCTGGCAAAAACGCAATGCTTACCAACATTATAAGGATGGGTGATATGCTTAATCACGCCATTTTCACGGACGAAGAAATGATTGATGGGCTGTCGCGCTTAATTGTAGCAGGTCTGATTAGCGAGGAGAATGAAACCTTTACAGCAGATGATAGAGCAAAGCAGGTATACCATCAGGTCATTCAAACACATCCCGGTCCGCTCAGTCAAATAATGCCCTATTCAGAGTGGCTTGCCAAGTTTCCTGCTGTTTTAGAGACTGATTTTTGGGCAGTGAGAGCAAAATATACTGCCTTCGTTGTCGGCGAAAAAGAAACAGCATACAATGCGTATTCTGAATGGCACACTCAAATCTCCGGGCCTCTAATTCAGACAGCCACTGAGAAGTACAAAGAACAATCAAAGAAGAACCAAACATGATAGACACAACCGAACCCTTAATTTTTGAGAAAAGCCGACGCGGACGCAAGGCGGCGAACCTGCCCGAATGTGACGTGCCGTATTCCGATCCCGCCGCACTGCTGGGCGCGGCGAATCTGCGGCGCGATCTGCCGCTGCCGGAAGTTTCGGAACTCGATGTCGTGCGGCACTTCACGCATCTATCGCACCGGAATTACTCCATTGAGCAGGGGCTGTATCCGCTCGGTTCCTGCACGATGAAGTACAATCCGAAGGTCAACGAGAAGACGGCGAGTATGCCTGGATTTGCGGCCCTGCACCCTTTGCAGCCGCAGGAGACGGCGCAGGGCGCGTTAGAGTTGATCTATGACCTGCAAAAGATGCTGGCGGAGATTTGCGGCATGGACGCCACGACCTTGCAGCCGTCCGCCGGAGCGCATGGCGAGCTGCTCGCCATGATGATGGTGAAGGCGTACCATGAGAAGCGGGGCGAGGCGCACCGCAATATCGTGGTCATTCCCGACGCGGCGCACGGCACCAACCCGGCAAGCGCCGCCCGCTGCGGCTTCAAGGTCAAAGGCGTCGTGGCGAATGACAAAGGCAAGACCGATCTCGACTCGCTGAAAAAGGCGCTGGACGGCGGCAATATCGCGGCATTTATGCTGACGAACCCTAATACCGTCGGGCTGTTTGAGAGCGACATCCATGAGATTTGCGATCTCGTCCACGCGGCGGGCGGGCTGGTCTACTGCGACGGCGCGAATATGAACGCCATGCTTGGCCTGACCCGTCCCGGCGACATGGGCTTTGATGTCATGCACTTCAATCTGCACAAAACGTTCAGCACCCCGCACGGCGGCGGCGGGCCCGGCTGCGGCGCGGTCAGCTGCAAGGCCATGCTGGAACCGTTCCTGCCCGTCCCGACCGTGAGCAAGCACGGAGACGGCGCGGACGCGAAATATACCTTTGACTTTGACCGCCCCGACAGCATTGGCAAAATCCACACCTTCTACGGCGCGTTTCTGATTGCTGTCCGCGCCTATACCTATATCCGCAGTCTGGGCGCGAAGGGGCTGCGCGGCATCGGGGAAAACGCGGTCTTGAACGCCAATTATGTGCGGGCGCAGCTTGCGGACGTGTTCGAAGTGGCGTTTGGCAATCAAGTGTGTATGCACGAGGTGGTGCTGTCCGCTGAAAAACAAAAGCGGCGCAACGGCGTCAAGGCGCTGGACATCTCTAAGCGGCTCATGGACTATGGCTACCACCCGCCGACCAACTACTTCCCGCTGATTGTCCCGGAAGCCCTGATGATCGAGCCGACGGAAACGGAAAGCAAGCAGACGCTGGACGAATTTATCTCCGCTATGCGCCAGATCGCGCAGGAGGCGATGGACGACCCGGACATTCTGAAATCCGCGCCGCATAATACGCTGGTCTCGCGACTGGACGAGACCGCTGCGGTCAAAAACCTTGACCTGCGCTTCGAGCCGCTTTTCGAGGCGATGGAAGACTGACCTGTCCGCTTCTCTCGCAAATTTGCCCGCAATCGGAGCGCAGTTATACATCTTCCAGAAAGCGTTTGATCTGGAAGACCGGGCGGCGCTTCGGAACGTTCTGCAAGGACTCGCAACGGCAGGCTACGCGGAGATAGAGGGTTTTCTCGGCGCAAAGAACGATTACCGCGATCTTCTGGCGGAGTATAACCTGCGCTACGCGGGGGCGCATTGCGTCCTGTCCGAACTGGAAGACGTTCAAAGCGCGGCGGACTACGTGAAGCGCATGGACGGGTCGGACATTTGCTGCTCCGGCCTGATCCAGTGGCATGAGCGCTCGGCGGACGATTACCGGGCGGCAATCGAGCTTCTGAACGCAAAGGGGCGCGTCCTGCGTTCGCAGGGGATTTACCTGCATTATCACAACCACGATTTTGAGTTTGAGCGGGTGGACGGCGATCAGACGGGCATGGACTTGCTGCTGGCAGGTCTTGATTCTGGCGCGGTAAATTTATGCCTTGATACGGGCTGGGTCTGGCGGGCGGGACTTGACCCGGCAGCCTTCCTCCACTCGCATCGAGAGAAGATCGGAGTCGTTCACCTGCGCGATTTCAAGGGCGATGATTCGGTTCCGCTTGGGGCAGGGGACATGGACATCAAGCCGATTCTTGACGCGCTGCCGCCGCTTCCCAATCTCCGGCGCGTTATAGTGGAGCAAGATCCGACCGAAACTAATTCAATGGACTGCATGACGCAAAGCCGGGGCTATCTGCGCCGTTTCGAGTTTTGATTGCTTGTAGAGTTCGGAGGCCGATTTGTCTGGCGCATGGCGTTTGATCGAGGACGGGGCAGGGGACGCATCGCGCAATATGCACAGGGACGAGGCGCTTTTTGAGGCGGTCGCGGCAAACCAGTCGCCGCCCTCGCTGCGTCTTTATGAGTGGAACCGCCCTTCGGTCTCAATCGGCAGGTTTCAGAGCATCGAGCGCACGGTCAGGGCAAAGGACTGCGAACGGCTTGGCGTTCCGATAGTTCGGCGCATTACGGGGGGGCGCGGCATCCTGCACGGTCACGATCTTACGGTCAGCGCGGCGGGACGGGTTGAACCCGGATTGAACACGCTGGCAATCTATGCGTGGCTGGCGCGGGGATTTATTGCGGCCTTCACCCTGCTTGATATTCCGGCGAAAATGGGAACCTGCGCGGCGAAACGACCGACTGAAACGCTGGGCGATTGTTTCGCCTGCGTCAGTCAGGCCGATGTCATCCATACTGTAAGCGGAAGCAAATTGCTGGGAGCGGCCCTGCATCTGCGGCATAACGCGCAGCAAAATGTTTTTCTGTTGCAAGCGTCCGTACCGCTGTTTCGCGTCGCAAGTAATAAAGATGCGGGCGTGATTGTTCCTGCGGACGTATTTACCGGGCAGGGTTCGCAGACCGATGCGTCGCTGCGGTATGTCACTCTGACGCAGATGCGCGGGGCCATTGTCGCGGGATTTGCCGACGCGCTGAATTTTCGATTTGAAAAAAACCGCTAGAGATTGACAGTCCCTGCGCGTTGTGATATACTACACATACGATTTGTACCCTGTATTGCGCCCGCGACGCGACGCGCTGCTGCGGGAGCGGACGGATATACCGGAAAAAGGAAGAGACCGATGCCTAAGAAGATTCTGGCCGTTGATGACGAACGGCATATTGTGCGGCTTGTTCAGGTAAACTTAGAACGCGCCGGTTACGAAGTCGTCACCGCGTTCGACGGCAAAGAGGCGCTGGAAAAAGTCGAATCGGAGAATCCCGATCTGGTCGTCCTTGACGTGATGATGCCGTATATGGACGGCTTCGAAGTCCTGCAAAACCTGCGGAAAAATCAGTCCACCCGCGAACTCCCGGTCATCATGCTGACCGCCAAAGCGCAGGACGCGGACGTGTTTCGCGGCTGGCAAAGCGGCGTGGACTGCTACCTGACCAAACCCTTCAATCCGATGGAACTGCTCTCGTTCGTCAAGCGCATCTTCACCGCGCAGTCCGAAGAAGATGACGGGCGCATCAAAATCGGGTAATTTCAGCAAAGAGGTCAGAAGGAGAGATGTCAGAATATCGCAAACTCTGCCCCCTTTATTCTGACTTCTGGCTTATCTTCTGCTGACTTTTTACAAAGAAAGGATGCCGCGCTTGTCTGCAAATAGTAAGACAAACATTATCCTGTGGAGCAGTCTGGCGGCGTCCGCCGCCGGAATTGTCGCGCTGGCGGTCGCCCTGCGCTATCAGAAACAGAACGAGACGGAACGGTCAAACCACTCCGTCGCCAGCCGCCTGCGCGATGTGCAGGACGTGCTTTCCGACTGCTACAACAAGATCAACGAGATTGAAACACGTCTCCCGTCTGTCCTGAACGAACGCGCCTCCCGCGTCAGCCCCGCTTCGTTTGCCAACGCGCCGCAAAACTGAACCCGTCTTTGTCTGTCTGCGAGGAACTAATCTGTCCGCTTAATCGTCCAATGGGATAACGGCGAAGTTATGCCCCCTGAATAAAGAGGTAGTTACTATGAAAGTACGCGCTTTTACCCTGATTGAACTGCTGGTCGTCATCGCCATTATCGCGATCCTCGCCGCAATCCTGTTTCCCGTCTTCGCGCAGGCCCGCGAAAAGGCGCGGCAAACCTCTTGCCTTAGCAATGAGAAACAGATGGGCCTCGGACTGGTTCAATATACGCAGGACTTTGATGAGGCCCTTCCCCTCAACTGGTTCGGCACGGTGTTCAACATGACGAGCGCCAATAGTTTCCCGCCGCAATACAAATGGATGGACGCGGTTTATCCTTACACAAAAAATGAGCAGATATTCTCCTGCCCAAGCGACAACAGTAAGACGCGCACCTACGCTTACTACAAAGGCGCGGGGAATCCTGTGTCCGACTGCAAAAACACGTTTACTCCGACGAAATGGGGCAGCTACGCCACCAATGTCGCTTACTGGAACAACAGTCCGGCCCACTCGCCGACTTCCGACTTTAGCAGCGGACAGATCATTCGTCTGGCGCGGTTAGAGCGGCCTGCGGAGACGGTCTGGGTCACGGAGGGAGATGGCAGCTACCAGATCGCATGGCCTGATATTCCCAGCCAACCCGGTATCAATGCGACTAAAACGCCGCGAACTCTCGGCCTTAATGGAGGGACTGACCTTTGCGAAGGCGCTATGGTGGAACGCCACCAGAAACACATCAACGTAATCTGGTGCGATACGCACGCCAAAGCCGTCACATTGGACTTGCTGACCGAGAAAGTTCCGGCAGGCCGCCCGACTTCCGGGGCCTATCGCTACCTTACGATTGAGGACGACTAATCCGAGGCCCTGCGCTGTTTGTCTTCCTTATCTGCATCATAACTCCCCCGTGATTTCTCTATCCGCCGCGCTGTCTCCCTTTCCTTCTTCATCGTGAATGGGGGCGGAGACAGCGCGGCGCAACGCTTTGCACACCCCTTTATTAAAGATTTGCGCGGCTTGAATCCTATACATACTAATCTGATTAAATCTGACCATTGGCAGCAACGTCTCTTTGTCTTGAAAAACAGACATGAAAAAACGTCCGATAATACGCGGTATGTGTAACAACACGCTTTTCGGACGTTCTAACACACGTTTTTAATTTTACACGTTGCCGCCAACGGCCTGACCTATCGCCGGACAGTCGGCACAGGCGGCAGACCGGGAACTCCCGGCACACCCGGAAGCGACGGCGGGCGCATCTGCGGCGCTTGCGGCGGCATTTGAGGCGGCGCGGCCTGCTGCGTTTGCTGGGCGGCGGTCTGCGCCTGCGGCTGCATCTCGCCTTTGGCAATCGCCATACGGATCATCTGGCGCAGTTCGGTCAGCTGTCCGGCGTTCGCTAAAGCGTCCGCTTCGGAAACTTTGCCTTCCAGATAGTACTTCAAGATGCTCTGGTTCATCGTCTGCATCCCCCAGTACGAATCGCCGCCCGCCTGCCGGATTGCGGAATAGATGTCGTCGGACTTGCCGTCTTCCAGCATTTTGGAGATGGTCGGGGTAACGTCCATGACTTCGATGGCGGCGCAGCGTCCGGGCTTGTCGTAGCGCGGCAGGAGTTTTTGCGAGACGACGCCGCGCAGGGTGGTCGAAAGGCGCAGCCACAGCATCGGGCGCTCGTGCGGGGCGTACATATTGGAGATGCGGTCAAGGGTCTCGGCGGCGCTGGACGTGTGGACGGTGGCGAATACGAGGTGTCCGGTCTCTGCCGCTTGCAATGCGGTGTTCATCGTTTCCAGATCGCGCATCTCTCCGATAAGAATGATGTCGGGGGCCTGCCGCAGGACGTGGCGCAGGGCGACGCCAAAGTTCTCGGAGTCAATGCCGATTTCGCGCTGGCTGACGATGGCCTCTTTGTCTTTGTGGACAAACTCTATCGGGTCTTCGAGCGTGATGATGTTGACCTTGCGGTTCTTGTTGATGAGGTCAATCATGGCGGCGAGTGTGGTGGTCTTGCCGCTTCCGGTGGGGCCGGTCAGCAGCACAAGCCCGTTGCGGTGCGTGGTGAACTCCGCCACTTTGGGCGGGACGCCGAGTTCATCTAAATCGCGGATACGGGTGTCAATCAGGCGGCAGACGGTGGCGCAGGAGCCGCGCTGCTTGTAGATATTCATGCGGACGCGCCACTGTTCGCCGACGCTGAACGCTAAGTCCATTTCGGAGTGGGACTCGAATATCTCCCGCTGATGCGGCATCATTTTCGCATAGACCAGATCGCGCACTTCTTCCGGCGTCATCACATCGGGATAGCCGGGAAGCGGCGAGATGCGTCCGTGCTGCCGAATGGCGGGGACTGTCCCCGCTTTGACAAAAAGGTCGGACGCCTTTTCGACGCTGGCGTCAAGTATCATCTGGTCAAGATCGTAAGCCATTAATCATCCCCTCATTCAAGAGGAAAGAAAACAGAAAACAGAAAACAGGAAACAGAAGAAAATGCCCGGTCTGTTCACTTTGCGACACCGTGCAAAATTTGTAAACTTTGACATCTCCTTCTGTTTTCCGTTTTCTGTTTTCTGTTTTCTTTCCTCGGTATTCATGGAGCTTGGGAGGCTCGAACTCCCGACCTCTTCAATGCCATTGAAGCGCTCTCCCAACTGAGCTAAAGCCCCGCGTCCTCCAACACAAAACCTATTATACTCTACTTCGCGGATTTTGGCAAGAGGGAGGAAGGAAGAGGTATTGGGGTGTTGGGTATTAGGTATTAGGTGTTAGGTGTTGGGTATTAGGTGTTGGGTGTTGGGTGTTGGGTGTTGGGTATTACGCTGTAAGCTTGCACAACCTGTCAGTAGGTGAGCGAATACCCAATACCTAATACCCAATACCCAATACCCAACACCCAATACCCAACACCTAATACCCAACACCTTCCTCCTACTTCGTGCTGACTATCGCGGTCTTGCTGGCGGCGTCGTAGGTGGTCTTGCCGCCGAGCGCGAGATCGAGGAAGCGCAGCGGGACGTACATCGTGCCGTTCATGCGGCGGGCGGAGGCGTCCAGACGGGTGCGTCCCCCGCCCTCTCCGACGGCGATCTGGCTGCCGACGCTAAGGCGCGTTGTTCCGTTGGGCGTCTGGACGTTAATCGTGCCGTTGTTGTTGCTGAACGTGTATTTGACGTTGGCGGCGTCCAGCACGGGGCGGACGGGAACCATTGTCACGCCGTTGACAATTTGCGGCTGCGTGTTGGCGGGGAAGTTGACCGCCGTGTCGTTGATCAGAACGCCGATGCCGCTGTCTGAACTGGTATTGTTGCCGTTATTATTGTTGCCGACGCTTCTTCCCGCGTTGCTGCCGTTGCTGCCGTTGCTGCCGTTATTGGCGTCGCGGGGACGGTCAAGGGCGCTGCCGCCGCTTTCCGTGTTGCGGTAGCCGCCGTTGCCGCCGCTGCTTGCCGTGTTGCCGGTGGAGCGGGAATTGAGGCTGCTGTCCGCCGTTTGCAGAGTCAGGGGCTTGTCGAGGCGGACGCCCATCTGTGTTCCGACTTTGAGGTTGACATCGTTGGGCGTCTTTTTGCTTTTTTCCAGTGAGCCGAGCAGGTAGCCGAGTCCCGCGCCGAGTCCGATGTTTTCCAGATGCAGTTTGCCGCCGGAGAGGACGCTTGCCAGCAGGCCCGCCCCCGCGCCGTAACCGACGTAGGTCAGGCGGTTGTTGCGGCTGGACGATTTGGCGACGATCTTGCCGTTGCTGTCCTTCGTGACGCTTTTGTTGTCGAGGCCGATGGTCGAGCCGGTGAGGGCGTAGGCGCGTCCGTTGGGCAGTCTCACGCGGCGGAACGCGAGGTCAAGCACTCCCGGATTCTTCCCCTCTTTCGGCTTGGCCTCCATGACGACGCCTTCGATGACGGAGCCTTCGGGCAGGCCGAGGTAGCCCGGAGTGTCGGACTTGATGGTGGCGGTGAAGGTGTCGCCCTTCGCGTTGCCGTTGGAAGTGAGCTGCCGGTCAAGCGTGACGGGAACGACGGTTCCGGCCTCTAAGCGCAGGGCCAGCGCGGGCGCGGCGGCAAGCATCAGACTGGCGGTCACGCCTCCGAAGGCGGCAATTCCTATTTTATTTGTGTGAAACATCGTTTTTTCTCCTGATTTAGATTGTGTCTGCTTACATGACGGCGGCGCGGGGCGAGATTGTTCCCCGCATTGAGTCCGCGAAGGCGGACTTTGCGCCCTTGTGGCAGTGACTTTAGTCGCCCGACGCGGATAACTGAATGGCCCTGGGTAGAAAGCAGTGTATTACGTTGCAGTCAGGCGGCGCAGCGGGCAATCTGTGTAATCAATCCCAATCCGCGTAATCCGAGTTCAAGACCATAGGCTCGTATTCCCATTTCCACGTCCCACTACTAAAAAGTAGTGGTGATACGACGCTCTTAGAGAAATCACGTCGTATCACCACGCTTAGACTAGAGAGAAAGCGTGTGAATGGGAATGGAACTACGCCACGCGGTACAACGCGGCGGCAGGCCCGCCGTTGTGCGGCGCAAAGCGCTCGTCCAAAACCGCAAGAAAGCCGGACGCCGTAAGTCTTTGGACATGGCGGTTTACCGTATTGTGGGGCCACTCCATCATCTCGCTGATCTGCTTGACCGTCGCTTTGCCGCCGTAGTCCTCAATCGCCCGCGCAATCTTGCCCGCCATCTCATCGGTCGCGTCCTTCGCTTTGCTGTGTTCGATTTCGGACGCGGACAGCGACGAGAAGCGCAGCGTTTTCGTGTCCATCTCGACCGCCAGTTCCCCCCGAACGCCGCCCCTGCCTTCCGTCCGCAAGAAAAGGCGGCGGTTCCCATTGGCGAGGCTTTCCGCCTTGTACGCCGAAATCCAGCCGTCCACCGCCCCCGTGAAGGCGTTGCTGCCCGCAATCTCGTCGCCCGCCTCCCCCTCCGATTTCCGGTTATGCGAAACGAGCAAGACCGCGCAGAGTTTGCGGCTAAGGTCGCGCAAAAGCCCGACCTTCTCCGTAATCTCCCCCCGGTTCAGCCAGTCCCGAATACCGAGGGCCTCCGCCGCCGTGTCCACAATGAGCAGCGACGGGTTCAGCGGTTCCAGTTGCGCCCGCAGCCAGTCCATGCGCTCCGGGTCAGAGAGAACGAACCGCTCCGAACACACCATCAATCCCCCTTCGTCCTCGCGCTTGCGTCCCCGCGCAATCAGGCGGTTGGCAATCTCGTACTTGCCGTCCTCCATGCCGAGGTAGACCACGTTGCCCGGACGATTCACCTTGTGCGTCCCGAACACGTCCTTGCCTTCCCGCACGGCATAGGCCATGTCCAATGCCAGAAACGACTTGCCCGCCTTCGGCTTGCCCGACAGCAAAAACAGCGACCTGTCCGGCAAGAGTCCCTCAATCAGCATCGGCGGCGGGTTGCCCACGTCCGTCAGAAATTCCGTCTCCGTCAGCAGCGGCAAGACCGCCCCCGCGCCGCAGATCACTCCGCCCGCCTGCATCTCCCGCCACACCTGCGGCAGATACTCCGGGTGACGCTGCCGCAAAATGTCCAGCGCCACCCGCGCTTCGTCATGCCCGCTCGTCTTTAATTCTCCCAACAGTTCCAGACTAAACATCGTTCACCTCCTGATCGCCCAGCGCAAAATCTCCGCCATTTCTTCCATCGGGAAAGCGTTCAAGTCGCAGAACGCCCGCCCCGCCGCCGCCATCTCCTCCGTTCCCGCGCCCCGGCCCCGCATCGCCATCAGCAAGCGGGTGCAATTCCGATGCCTGCTCCCCACCGGCGAGACCTCCGAAAGCAGACAATGATGCGTGATATAGCGCGGCGTTCGCGTGTCGCGTGTCGCGTGTCGGACGGCCTCGCTTTTGGGGGCTTTCAGCGGTTCGCAGGGAAGCAAACCGTCCCACTCCCGCGCCGTCAGCCCGTCCGCGCTGTCCCGCGCAAAGACGAGGCGGACAGGCTTCGGGGCGGCAATCTCCTTCCAGTTCAGCGTTCCCGGCAGCCGCAGGATACGCGCCGCGTCCGTGCTGGCCCTGTCCGCGTGGGCCGCGTCCTCCGCCCCTCCAATCGCCCCGCACAGCCGCAGCAGCAGACAGCGGAACCCCCGCCGCGCCTCCTCGTCCGGCAGGCAGACCGGGCAGGCCAGCCGCCAGTAGGCATGAACGCCGTTCCCGCTGCCGACCGCAAGGTGAGGAGTCGGCAGCCGCGCCCGGTCAATCAGCCGCCGCGCCGCCTCCCACTCCGGCGCGTGGTCAATATCGCACCACAGCCACCCCGCCGCCCCGCAATGCTCCGCCCCGCCCCCGCCCGCTCTCCGGCGCGGCAGAACCCCGTAATACACATTCCAGTCCCGCGCCCACTGCCCCGCCTTGCCCGCCGCCGATTGCAGCCCCGCCGCCGTCAGCGGGAACCACCGGCGCGGCGGACTCTCCGACCGTCCGTATTCCTCCTTCCGCAAGCACCGCACCTCCACCATGCCCGCGCCGCCCCCGTAGGGCGCAAACAACTGTTTCAGAAAGCCCGCAGTATCTTCCGCCATCGTTCGCCTCCTCCCAACAAGCCGATCCAACAAGCAAACCTACGAACAAAAGAGAGTGTACACTATTCTACTCAAAAGAGTCAAGGGGAAAACGAAAAAAATGTCAACACGCAGAAGATAGGGAAGTTGGAGTGTTAGGAGTATAAGGGGTGTTGGGTATTGGGTATTGGGTGTTGGGTGTTGGGTATTGGGTATTGGGTGTTGGGTATTGGGGGGGAGTGAGCGCAGGCATTTCTTCTGTTTTCTGTTTTCCGTCCCCCGTTTCTCTCCCGCAAAGTACGTGTTTATCGCTTCCGCGTGATGAAATCGCTTCCGTTGGCACACATCTTGCACTAGAAACAACTAAACGACAAACAGGGAACAGAAGGCAAGAAAACAGGAAAAAGGGAAAAGAACAGAACCCCCAATACCCAATACCCAACACCCAACACCCAACACCCAACACCCAATACCCAATACCCAACACCCAATACCCAACACCCAATACCAACCAAAGGACAACGCTATGAACTACTCAACCTTGAACCACTCAACCTTGAACTACTCAACCTTACTCACACGCCTCGCGCTCGGAACGTTGACGCTTGCCGCCCTGCCCGTTGCAGGGCTTGCCGCCGTCCCGACCCTCTACTATCCCGTCAACGCCACCATCAACACCGACATCAGCGGAACCGCCCTCACCGGCTTTGCCAGCGCCTACGACCTGCTCAAAGGCGCTCCCGCCACCAGCCCGACCGTCACCCTCGCCAAAGGCGCAAAAGTCGTCAGTCTCAACACATGGAACGCCAGCGTCGTCAACATCACTGGCGGCGTCGTGACCGTCAACATCGCCGCCATTCAGAACAGCGTCGTCAACATCACCGGCGGAACGCCCGCCCCCCTGATTACCGCCTCCAACAACAGCGTCATCAACTTCTACGGAACCGGACTGTCCAGTTCCCTGCTGACCACCCTGCCCACTTCCAGCGTCTACGCCCTCTCCGGCGCCCTCGCGGACGGCTCCTCGCTCAAAGGCGTCACGCTCACCCTGTTCGGCAGCAAGTCCTCCTTCGCGTTCAAGCCCTCCTCCGTCCCCGAACCGGGCAGTGTCGCCCTGCTCGTCGGCATGGGGGTCAGCGGCCTCGCCCTCGTCAAACGCCGCCGAAAGTAGGGAGAAGACTTTTCGACACAGAGAGTAGCGAGGGAAGACACAGAGAAAGACAGAGAAAGAAAAGTGAGTTTTTTTAGCCGCTTTCCCTTCTTCTCTTTGTATTCTCTCTTGTATTCTCCTCTGTGTCTTCCCTCGCTACTCTCTGTGTCGAAAAGTCTTCTAACACGCAGGAATCCTTCCCGGCCCCGCCGAAATACCCGGCATGGCAAAACTCTACGGAAAAGAATACAGCAAGGCCGAACTCCTTGCCCGCGTCGGCGACATCAGCCAGATCGCCCGCGTCCGGCCCTGCCGCCTCCTCGAAGGCCGCGAGGAAGGCGTCATGGCCCTCGACGTAAGCAACGGCAGCGGATTGACCTTCACCGTCGTCCCCTCACGCGGCATGGACATCAGCGCCGCGCATTACAACGGCAAATCCCTCGCATGGCGCAGCCCCGTCGGAGACTCCCACCCCGCCTACTTCGACCACGAAGGCGAACAGGGGCGCGGCTGGCTCCGCTCCTTTCCCGGCGGACTCGTCACCACCTGCGGCCTAAGTTGGGCAGGCGCGGCGGACACCGAGAACGGGCAGCAATACGGCCTGCACGGGCGCATCAGCAACCTCCCGGCGGAAAAAGTGCATTGGTACGGCGAATGGCAGGGCGATGAGTACGTCCTTAGCGTGTTCGGAACCGTCCGCGAGACCACCGTCTTCGGCGAAAACCTCCTGCTCAAACGTGAAATTTTCACCCGTCTCGGTTCCCCTTTCCTTACCATCAACGACACCGTAGAAAACTGCGGCTTCCAGCCCGTCCCCCACATGATGCTCTACCACCTCAATATCGGCTTCCCCGCCGTCAACGACACGTCCCGCCTCCTCTCCCCCACCCGTTCCGTCACGCCCCGCGACCCGGACGCCGCCGCAAAAAAAGACCGCTACGCGCAGATGCAGCCCCCCGAAGTCGGCTATCGCGAAACGGTCTACTTCCACGATCTCGCGCCCGACAAAGAGGGTTACATACAAACGGCTGTCGTGGACGATTCTCTGAACTTCGGCGTCTACTGCCGTTATCAGAAATGTATGCTGTCGCAATTTATCGAATGGAAAATGATGGATGCCGGAACCTACGTCCTCGGCATGGAACCCGCCAACTGCCGCGTCATGGGACGCCCCGCCGAACGCGCCGCAAACACATTGGAATATATCGAACCTGACGAGCAACGGTTGTGTGAAATCGAAATCGGCGTCCTCGACAGCGCAGCAGAAATCGCCGCCTTCCAGACCGCCTGCGATTCCGCCCTCGCCTCTTGAACTCGGATGACACAGATTACAGGGATTGCGTAGATTTCTCACTGCGTTCCACTTACTACCTGGTGACCGGCTTACAGGCAGACATTAGATAATCCGTATTATCCTTAAAAATCTGTGTCATCCGAGTTCAAAAAAATCAGAAAAAGACGAAGAAAATGAAGCAAACTCCGACACCCGACACCCGACACCCGATACCCGCCGCGTTTATCGCCGCCGCAATCGCCGCGTTCGCCCTCCTGCTGACGCTGATCCCCTACCTCGTCGGCTACTTCGCCGCCGGAACGAATCACTTCCTCTGGCTCGGCGCCAACATTGACGACGCCCACGTCTACTTCTCCTGATTCGGCAGGCCGAGACCGGCAGCCTCCGCCAGATCAACCGCTTCACCACCGACCCGCAGCCCGGACAATTCGCCAACCCGTTCTTTCTCTTGCTAGGGTTGGTCGCCCGCGTCTTCCACCTCTCCCCCGCCGCCGTCTACCACCTCGCCCGCATCGCGTTCGGCGCGACTCTCCTGACCCTCGTCTGGAAATTCATCACCTCCCTCCTCCCCCAAAACCCGCAGCAGGAAGCAGACTCAACCCCCAATACCCAATACCCAACCCCCCTAATACCCAATACCCCCAATACCCAATACCCAACCCCCCTAATACCCAATACCCCCAATACCCAATACCCAATACCCCACACCCAACACCCCAACGCCCGCCTCCTCTCCTTCGCCTGCGTCTGCTTCTCCTCCGGCCTCGGCTGGCTCCCGCTGGCGTGGAGTAGTTTCCCCACCCGCGCCACCTGTCCCGCTGGCCCCATAGACCTCTGGCAGCCCGAAGCGATTACCTTCCTCTCGCTCTCCCTTGCCCCCCTGTTCCTCGCTTCGATGTGCCTGCAACTCGCAATCCCGATGCTCCTCCTGCGCTCCGTCCAAACGCGGGAAAACGCAGCGCAGGCCGCAACCGGCAATCCAAAATCCAAAATCAAAAACCCAAAAGATGCAATTCTTGCCGGAATCTGCGGCCTGCTTCTCGCCCTCGTCCACTCCTACGACATCCTCACCGTCGCCGCCGTCTGGACCGTTTTCCTGATCGTCCAACTCCTGCGCCGCAAACGGATCCCCAGAACGATTCCTCAATCCTCATTCCTCATTCCTCATTCCCTCCTTGCCGGACTCATCACCCTCCCCGGCGTCCTCCTCATGGCCCTGCAACTCAAAAACAACAAGGTCTTCCACGCCCGCGCCAACGTCCAGACCCTCTCCGCCTACCCCCAGTGGCTCCTCCTCGGCTACGGCCTCACCCTCCTCCTCGCACTCTACGCCATCTACACCAACAGCAAACGGAACACCCAACACCCAATACCCAATACCCAACACCCAACACCCGATGTCGTTACCGGCGACGGGCGGTACGATGGACGCGCCCAACACCCAACACCCAACACCCAATACCCAACACCCGTCCCCCTGACTTTCCTCACCGTTTGGGCCATCGTCAACGCCCTCGTCTCCTACCTTCCCGGCGTCGCGTTCCAGCGCAAAATGCTGCAAGGCGAACACCTCCCCTTAGCGATTCTGGCAGGCATCGGCGCCGCCCACCTCATCGCAAAATACCAGAACGCAGGAGACACCCAACACCCAACACCCAATACCCAATACCCAACACCGAACACCCGAACACCCGAACACCGAACACCTGCATTTGGAATCGCCGCCGGTGGAATCGCCGCCGGACTGCTGACGCTCCTGCTCGGCGTCACCAACCTGCAATACCTCCTCAACGAGACCGACCGCTTCCGCAATCACGAAACGAAAGTCATTCTCGCCCGCCCCGAACTCCTTCCCGGAGAAGTCGAGGCCCTGAACTGGATCGCCGCCAATACCCCCGCCGGAACCGCCGTTCAGCCCCTCCCCTGGCAAACGCTGGCAGACAACGGACGCGGTGGCCTCTCCCGCGCCCTCACCGATATGACCCTCGCCCTCGCCACACCCGCCATAGCAGACCGCCCCGTCTACTGCGGACACTGGGGCGAGACCCCCGACTACCCCGCCAAACTCACGCAGGACATCGGAATCATCGCGCTCGCCCGCACCCCCGACGATCAGCGCGTCGCTCTGCTCCGCAAAATGAATGTCCAGTACCTCGTTTTCTCCCAGAAAGAATCCGCAGACCAGCAGTTCCCCTTCCTGTCGCAGAAAACGACCGCAGACGCGCTATTCCCGCAGTTTCGCGGTCGCGGCCCCCTGCCCTCCTGCCTCGTCCTCGTCCACTCCAACCCGGACGCCGACGTTTACGCTGTCCGCCTGCCCTGACCACCCTCAAAAAACGCGCCTCGTTTCGCTTTACAACCCGCGTACAAACCGCTTCCCGTCTTACAGACCATTGCAAATAAAACGTCCGATAACGTAGAAGGCACTATCACCGCACACGATTTTACCGATTTTTTTGCGTTTCTTAAGAAACGCAAAAAAATCGCGCTTCGCGAAAACGAAGCGCGATCCCCTCTTTTGGTCTTTGCAAACCGAGGATAAATTAAGAGGCTAAATTAAGCGGATAAACTAAACTGCCTGAAGCAACGCTTTCTCACTCGCGATGAGATTAAGAACGTACTGCGCGGCCTCTCCCACCGGCACATTCTCGCGGTCTGCCTTGACGCGCCGTAAACCGATTTCCACATAGCCCTCCGCAAGCCCCTTCCCCACCACCACCTGAATCGGCAGACCGATAAGTTCCAAGTCCTTGAACTTCACGCCCAGCCGCTCCTCCCGGTCATCCAGCAGAACGTCCACACCCTTCGCCCGCAGTTCCCGGTAGAGTTCCGCCGCCGTCGCTACCTGCGTCTCCTCTTTCCAGTTCGCCGCGAAGACCGCCGCCTCAAACGGCGCAATCGTGATAGGCCAGACAATCCCGTTCTCGTCGTGATGCGCCTCCACCGCCGCCGCCATCGTCCGGGACACGCCCAGCCCGTAGCAGCCCATAAGAATCGGTTGATTTTTGCCGTTCTCGTCCGTATATTCCGCCCTCATTGCCGCGCTGTATTTCGTTCCTAACTTGAAGATATGCCCGACCTCAATGCCCCGCGCCTCCACAAGTTTCGCCCCTGCAAGACGCGGATCGGGATCGCCCGCAACCGCCGTGCGAATATCGCCCCACCCTGTCGGCGCGAAGTCCCGTCCCGGCGTAGCGTGAAGCAGATGCGCGTCGGCCTCGTTCGCCCCGACCACATAGCCCGTCCCGGTGTTCAGTTCGTTGTCGGCGTAAGTCGGAACAGTCTCTTTCAAACCGACCGGCCCCGCAAACCCGACCGGCGCTCCCGTGACGCGCTGCACCGTCGCCGCGTCCGCTAGTTCCACCGCCGCCGCGCCAATCGCCCGCGTCAGTTTCGGCAGGTTGACCTCCCGATCCCCCCGCACCAGGACCATGACCGGCTTACCGTCCGCTGTGCAGACAATGCTTTTAATAGTCTGATTTGCGTCCACTTTTAGAAAAGCGCAAACCTCGTCAATCGTGTGCGTTCCCGGCGTCGCAACGCGGTCAATCCCCGCCGTCTCCGTAATGATGACTTCACGCGGGGTATACGCAATCTCCGCCCGCTCCGCGTTCGCCGCATACGTCCCGGTGTCGGAGCGCAGCACGGTGTCTTCGCCGCTCTCGGTCAAAATCATAAATTCGTGGTTCTCGCTGCCCCCAATCGCTCCCGGATCGGCCTCCACCGCAAGATATTCTACGCCGCATCGCTGAAAAATCCGCTCGTAGGCGCGGTAATTGGCGCGGTAAATCTTGTCCAGATTTGCCTCGCTGCTGTCGAAGGAGTAGCCGTCGAACATGGTGAACTCCCGTCCGCGTATCAGCCCCCCGCGAGGGCGCGGTTCATCCCGCTCTTTGGTCTGAATCTGATAAAGGTAAAGCGGCATCTGCCGCCACGAACTCACTGTTGACCGCGCAATGTCCGTCACGACCTCCTCATGCGTGAAGCCCAGAATGAAATCGCGCTCGTTGCGGTCTTTCAATCGGAACAGCACCGGCACGGCGGAACGCCCGCTCTCGTCCAGCAGTTCTTTCGGGATTAGCACAGGCATATGGACTTCCTGCCCGCCAAAGTCGTTAATCTCGTCCCGCACAATCTGCGCGATTTTCTCGTGGACTTTCCAGCCCAGCGGCAGATACGAATAAACCCCCGCCGCAAGGCTCTTGATATAGCCGCCCCGCAGCAACAACTGGTGGCTAACGAGTTCGGCCTCTTTGGGGGCCTCGCGCAGAGTCGGGAAAAATAAATGGGGACGATTTCATAGCGAAAAAACTCCTGTGAAAATTCAGCGATAGAAACGATTGGAATGACCGGAACGACGCGCAGAAGGTTGTGTTCCTGCCCTGCCCCGCCTGAAACGCGGCGCAAGGTCTTTTCAAGTCCGCTTGCAGTTCGGCGCAAGCGGCCCCGTTTCCTCCCCGTTTACCGCAGTTTCGCTTACGCTCTTCTTTGCTTCATCACAAAGCAACTACGCCGTCCGCCTGCGAAATTCGCATACGGACGGCGTAGTCGGTTACTTCCCTCCCCGCTTTTTGGGGAGATCGGACAGTCTATAAAAAAGCGCCTGTTTAATTGAAGCTGCCGATGAGTTGCGTGAAGTCCGTGCTGTCTACGGAACCGTCCCCGTTGAAGTCGGCCTTCGGGTCGTAACCGCTGCCGGGAACGGCGATGCTGCTGTTGAAAGCGCCAATTAGCGCGGTAAAGTCGGAGGAATCCACACTGTTATCGTTGTTAGAGTCTTCGGGCAGGACGCTGACATTCGCCCCGGTAACAAAGCCGGAAGTGAAGTCCACCGCCGCGTTGAACGCAAGGTACTTGCTCGGCTTGATGTTCAGAACGCCCGGTTTGTTTGGGAAAATGTTCAGTTGTTTTCGTTCCGGGCCGTCACGCCGCCGCAATCTTGTGTTATACTATTGAAAATAGAACGAACCGAAAGATGAATCATGGCGAACTTTTTACTGGAAACCGAAACCGAAACGAGCCTTGAGGCCCGCATTTTCCACGTTGGCGCGCGGCCTATCCCCTTTGAGCGTTTTCTCGATCTGGCGGAGGGCCGCTTCGTCGAACTTGCGCGGGGCGTTATTGTGGAGAAACCGATGGTGCAACTGGATCACGAACGCTGTTCCCGCTGGCTTTATCAGGTGGTCGGCGAATATGCGCAGGAATTAGGACTGGGCGAGATGCTAAGTTCACGCATTATGGTGAAGACGGAAGATTTTGACGGCAGGATGCCCGACTTGCTTTTTGTCCGGCAGGAGCGCAGCCACATCGTGCAGCAAAGAGCGGTTTACGGGGCGCCGGACTTAATCATCGAAATCGCTTCGCCCAACGATTATCCCGCCGATTTTCGGGCGCTGGAAACGGATTATTTCCGCCTTGGCGTTCCTGAATTCGTTCTGATTCATCTTAAAAAGCAGGAAATTCGCCTGATGCGCCGCAAGGAGACAGGTTACGTCGAAACGATAATCAAAGAAGGGCCGATAACGTTCGCAGCGCTGCCCGGTCTCGTCTTGCAGGCCGAAGCGATACTGCGCGAACCGCGCCCCGGCGTTCGCGCCACTTTGAAAGCGCTGCTTCCCGGCTGACGCTGACGCGTGAGACATATAGAAAAACGCCCGCCCGCAAAATTTGCAGGCGGGCGTTTTTGCGTTCCGATGCAGAACAGAGTTTAGTAGCGGTAGGTGTCGGGCTTGTAGGGGCCTTCTTTGGAAACGCCGATGTAGTCGGCCTGCTTGTCGGACAGAACGGTCAGTTTCGCGCCGATCTTCTCAAGATGCAGGCGGGCGACTTCCTCGTCCAGTTTCTTCGGCAGTGTGTAAACGTCCACCTCGTAGATCGCCCGGTTCTTCCACAGGTCAATCTGCGCCAGCGTCTGGTTCGCGAACGACGCGGACATCACAAACGACGGATGGCCCGTGCCGCAGCCCAGATTGACCAGGCGGCCTTCCGCCAGCAGGTACAGGCTGTTGCCGTTCGGCAGCGTGTACATATCCACCTGCGGCTTGATGTTGGTGATCGTGACGCCATTAGCCTTGTTCAGGCGGTCAACCTGAATTTCGTTGTCGAAGTGTCCAATGTTGCAGACGATGGCCTGATCTTTCATGTTCATCAGGTGGTCCAGCGTCAGGATGTCCACGTTTCCCGTCGTCGTGACGTAGATGTCCGCCATTCCGAGCGTGTCTTCTACTGTCGCGATCTGGTAGCCTTCCATCGCCGCCTGAAGCGCATTGATCGGGTCTACTTCCGTCACAATGACCCGCGCCCCGTTGTTGCGCAGCGACTGAGCGGAGCCTTTGCCCACGTCGCCGTAACCGCAGACGACCGCCACTTTGCCGGAGACCATCACGTCCGTCGCCCGCTTGATGCCGTCCACCAGCGATTCGCGGCAGCCGTACAGGTTGTCGAATTTCGATTTAGTCACGGAGTCGTTGACGTTGATCGCCGGAACCAGCAGGATGCCGTCCAATTTCATTTTATAAAGGCGATGTACGCCCGTCGTCGTCTCTTCCGAGACGCCCTTCCACTCCGAAACGACATCGTGCCAGCGGTTCGGGGTCTCTGCGACCACTTTTTTCAGCAGGTTCTTGATGACCGCTTCTTCGTGGCTGTCCGACGGGCTGTTGACCCATTCGGTCTTGCCGTTCTCAAGGTCATAGCCCTTGTGGATCAGCAGGGTAGCGTCGCCGCCATCGTCCACGATCAACTGCGGGCCTTTGCCGCCAGGAAACGTCAGCGCGTAATCGGTGCATTCCCAGTACTCTTCCAGCGTCTCGCCCTTCCACGCAAATACCGGAACGCCCGACGCGGCAATCGCGGCGGCGGCGTGGTCTTGCGTAGAGAAAATGTTGCACGAACACCAGCGCACATCCGCGCCCAGCGCGACCAACGTTTCAATTAGAACGGCGGTCTGGATCGTCATATGCAGCGAACCGGTGATGCGGACGCCCAGAAGCGGTTTGTTCGCGGCGTAGCGCTCTCGGATCGCCATCAGACCGGGCATCTCATGCTCGGCGATATTGATCTCTTTGCGGCCAAATTCCGCCAGCGAAATGTCCGCGATTTTGTAAGCGGGGGTGTTTGCGGCATAGGCCGTTGTGGTCTTTTCAAGCAATGCGGTACTCATCTGAGAGCGCCTCCTAAGTAAGATGTTTGTAGTATACCCGACAAAACAATAAATCTTGATATATTGATGAACTATTTTCCGTATTTTTTCAGAAATCTTTGAAAAAGTTTTACGGTTCTTCCGGTTCCTGCCATAATATCGGTATGGACTTATTAAAATCATTACGTTTGCTGGGGGATAAAGGCCGCGTCCGCATTTTGCGGCTGCTTGCAACGGAAGAGTTGAGCGTAGCGGAATTGCAGGAGATACTCGGAATCGGACAAAGCAGTATCTCTATGCAACTCTCTCAACTCAAACAGGCGGAATTTGTCGAAGTGCGGCGCTCCGGGCAAAAGAGCCTGTACCGCCTGACCGCCCCGCCCGGAATCGCGGCAATCCTTTCCGAAGTGCTGGACAAAAGCGCAGACGAAATCGCGGAGGCGGCGCACGACGACGAAGGCCTGCGCCTGCTGCTCGACCGCCGCAAAGACCGCCTCCGCAACTATTTTGACGAACTTGCCGGACGCTTCGGCAAGCATTATGTTCCGGGCCGCAGCTGGAAATCGTTTTCGGAGATGCTGCTGCGTCTGCTGCCGCCGCTCGTGATCGTGGACGTGGGCGCGGGCGAGGGAACGATGGCCCTGTTGCTCGCGCAAAGCGCCGAGCGGGTGATTGCCGTCGACAGTTCCGAAAAAATGGTCGAATACGGGCGCGGACTGGTGGAGCGCAACGGAATCGCCAATTTAGAATATCGTCTGGGCGATATGGAAGAACTGCCAATTCCCGGCGGCGCGGCGGACATGGCGCTGTTGCACCAGTCCCTGCATCACGCCCTGCACCCGGCGCAGGCGTTGGCGGAGGCCTTCCGCGTGCTGCGTCCCGGCGGCAAAATCGCTCTGCTGGACTTGCTGAAGCACGACTTCGAGGAGGCGCGGGAACTCTATGCCGACCTGTGGCCTGGATTCTCACAGGTCGAATTACGGGAACTCCTGCGAAATGCGGGCTTCACAAAAATCGAGATTTCTATCGTAGATGTGGCGGACGAATCGCCCCGCTTCGAAACGATTATGGCCCTCGCCGAAAAACCGCTTGCCGCATGATGCGCGTTTTAATAAAATCGCCGTAAAAAGTTCGGTTTCTCGCGCAGTCGTTCCTTTTTGCTGGGAGTTGCCGCGTTCCGTCGCATTTTCGCTTGACAATTCCCCGCTGTCTACGGTATAGTGGGTACACTATCTTTGTTCACAGGACAGAAATCATGCCGCGTCAATCGCGCCCGCAAATTCAATTTTTACAGGAGGCTTCGCCCGCATCGGTTGATACCGGGCGGGGCGGCGCAGCGTTGCGTCGTCCGAGCGAGGCCCCCTTTTCGTAAGATTCCCGCCCGAACGCAAAACGCATCTCACCGCCGCTTTCAATCCGCATGGTTGGAAGCGGCTTTTTGATTCGCAGATATTCAGGTATTCGCTCTTTCATTGATAGTTTGTAGAAAGCCCACAGTTAACAGACAATACCTGAATACCTGAACACAATACCTGAACACCCGAACACCCTGTCCCGAAGGAGTTTTCTCATGGCTGAATTGAAACACGACGCGCTTTATGACCTTCGTCATAGTACGGCGCACCTCATGGCGCAGGCGATTGGCGAGCTTTATCCCGGCGTGAAATACGCCATCGGGCCGCCCATTGAGGACGGATTTTACTACGATTTCGAGTTCCCCGCCGCAATCAAAGAGGAGGACTTGCAGCGCATTGAGCAGAAAATGCGCGAAATCTCCAACAAAAAACTGCCCATTGTCCGCGAGGAAAAATCCCGCAGGGACGCCCGCGCTTTCGTGGAAGCCGAAGGTCAGCCCTATAAAATCGCGCTGATTGACGACCTGCCCGAAGGCGAAGTCATCTCCTTCTACCGGCAGGGCGACTTCATTGACCTGTGCCGGGGGCCGCACGTCGAGCATACCGGCCTGCTCAAACACTTTAAATTGCTGCACACCGCCGGGGCCTACTGGCGCGGCAGCGAAAAGAATAAGATGCTCACCCGCATCTACGGCACGGCGTGGGAAACGAAAGACGCCCTCGCCGAACACCTCAACAATCTGGAAGAGGCCAAAAAGCGCGACCACCGGGTGCTTGGCAGAGATTTAGGTTTATTTATCTTCTCGCACGAAGTCGGCCCCGGACTCCCGCTCTGGCTGCCCAAAGGCGCGACCCTGCGCGACACGCTGATTGATTTTATGAAGACGGAACAGATCAAGCGCGGCTATCAGGGCGTCGTCACGCCCAACATCGGAAACGCCCGCCTGTATCAAAAAAGCGGACACCTCGCCAACTACAACAGCAAAATGTTTCCGCTGATGCGCGACGAAAAGGACGAGGGAGAGACCTACGTCCTCAAACCCATGAACTGTCCGCACCATATTATGATCTACGCTTCCGATCTGCGCTCCTACCGTGAACTCCCTATCCGCTACGCCGAATTTGGCACGGTCTACCGCTACGAGCAGTCAGGAGAACTGACGGGGATGCTGCGCGTTCGCGGCTTTACGCAGGATGACGCGCACCTTTTTGTGACGCCCACGCAACTGGAAGACGAATTTAAGGCCGTCGTGGAACTCATGCTGTTCACGCTGAAACGTCTCGGATTAGAAGACTACCGCGTCCGCGTCGGAACACGCGACCCCGCCGACACCAAGTACATCGGGTCGGACGAAAACTGGGAGGCCGCGCAAAACGCCATCATCAACGCCGTCGAATCGCTGGGCATGGAGTACGAAGTCGCGCCGGGAGACGCCGCCTTCTACGGGCCGAAACTCGACCTGCTTGTCCGCGACGCCCTGCGCCGCGAGTGGCAAATGGGAACGGTGCAGGTAGACTACAACCTGCCGGAACGCTTCGAACTGGAATACGTCGGCGAGGACGGCGGCAAACACCGCCCGATTATGATCCACCGCGCCCCGTTCGGCTCGCTCGACCGCATGATCGGCCTGCTGACAGAGCATTACGCCGGAGCGTTCCCCTTCTGGCTCGCCCCGCAGCAGATCGCCATCATCCCGATTGCAGACCGCCACCATGCGTATTGCAACCGTGTGAAAGAGGCCCTGCGCGAGGCCGGCTTCCGTTCGGCGGTGGACGCCCGCAACGAAAAACTCGGACGGCGAATCCGCGAATCGGAAATGCAGAAAATCCCCGTCATGCTCGTCGTCGGCGACAAGGACATTGAGGCCGGAACAATGGCCCTGCGCGTTCGCGGTGAAGGAGACAAAGGCACGTTTTCCCTTTCCGAAACGCTCACAATGCTCGCCGAAATGCGAAAATAGGCGGCGTGCGTTCGCGCCGCAGCCTGATCGCCTGCCGGTCTCCCCCGTTCTTTCCCCTAACGAAAGAACGGGGGGAACCGGCAAATCATTTTGTGATGAAAGCGCTGACATTAGCCAAAACGCCAGACTAAAACGTCCGATAATGTAGAAGCCATTGTCTGCAAACAGCTATTTCACCGATTTTTTTGCGCCCCTTAAGGGGCGCAAAAAAATCGCGCTTCGCGAAAGCGAAGCGCGAAGCGGCCCGACTTCTTGAGTGCGGATTAGGGCGTTTCTTGCTTGAGAGCCGCGTCCGCCAGCGCCGCGTACTTACTGCCGGGAACAGACCGCCTCACCTCTCGCCATACCGCCAGCGACTTTTCGCGCTGCCCCGTCTTGCCGTAAGCGTCCGCCAACTCGCTCAATATCTCGCCCCGCGCATGGACAGAGATGCGTTTCATGCGGTCAGGCCGAATAATTTTGCGCGATTTCTCCAGATCGTGAATGATCGTCTGGTACGATTCATGCGGCAAGTCCTTCTGTTTCCAGTACTGCCCCGCAATATGCAGCGTGACCGCCCGCATCGCCAGAATGTTCACGTTCTCCGGGTCGAGCAAGACGGCGCGGTCACACTCCTTTTTGCTGTCCAGCAGAAGTTTCTGTCCGGTCTTCGGATCGCCGTAGAACTTTTTCAGCCCGCCGCGCACCATCAGGCCGTTGCCGTGCCAAACTAACGCCCGCGCATCGTTCGGGTCTTTCGCCAGCATCGCTTCGATTTCCGTCATGCCCTGCTCAAACTGACTGGTGTCGCCGGAAAAGACCGCGAAAAATTTTTTGCGGTACTTCGTGACAAAGGGGTCTTCCAGAAAATCGCTGACATGATCTTTCGGCGCGGCGCGGATGTCCGGCGGCGTCTTCCGCTCCTGCCCCCGCGCCTGCCCTGCCCCTGCTCCCGCCAGTAACACGCCCCCCGAAAGCCCGATAAGGTGAATTAGCCCTGTCCGATTGCGCCGCATAACAAATCCCGCCTCCCCTGCCGATTACGATACCGCTCCGCCCGCTCAGTCCGCAGCGGAACGAAACACTTCCCTGTACGCAAAACTTCTTCCCGCCATTCCCGCCGCGCCATTCCGACCGGACACGCACTGCGATAGAGCGAAGGGCGTCCGGGCCGCAAATGCCCCGAATAGAAAAGAAAGCGGATGACAGCAGATTGCGTAAGGCCCCGCGCAATCTGCTATAATAGAGGCATGAACGAACGTGAATTTGCTCAAAAAAAGCGGGAGGACTGGGAACGGCTGACAGCCCTCACGGAAAAAGCGAACGGCAAAAAGGGACTCCGCAGCCTGAGCCGGGACGAGTTGCTGCTGCTGGGGCCGCTGTATCGGCGCGTGGCGTCCGACCTTGCGGCGGCGCGAGCGCAGTCCATCAGTCCCGACCTCACGCTGCACCTCAACGCCATCGTTGGGCAGGCCCATGCTCTGCTCTATTCCGCGCAGGCGCAATCCCGGCCCGGTCGCGCCGTGTGGCAGTTTTATATGACGGAATTTCCCGCTCTGCTGCAAAAATACCGCCGCTATTTTTACGCCGCCGTCGCAATCAGCGTGATCGGCGGGCTGTTCGCCTACTGGGTCGTCATCACGCAGCCGGACAAGACCAACATTTTTATCCCCGAAGAGTTCAAATCTTCGATTGAGGTTTGGAAAAGCGGCAAGGTCGTTGACGAGGCCCACGCCGAATTTTCCGCCAGCCTGATGACCCACAATCTCATGGTCGGCGTGCTTGCCTCCACGACGGGCGTAGCGGGCGGGATTCCCACCGTAAACATCCTATTTCAAAACGGCACGACGCTGGGGGCCTGCGCCGCTCTGATGACTCAAGTCCACCAGCACGGGCATTTCTGGCCCGGAATCCTGCCGCATGGCATTGCGGAACTCACCGCCATCTTTATCTGCGGCGGCGCGGGCCTGCTGTTTGGCGTAGCGCTGCTGCTGCCGCGCCCCTACTCCCGCGCCGACGCCATCCGGGTCTACGGCATGGACGCCATCAAACTCACGCTGGGGACGATCCCGCTTTTTATCTTTGCCGGCGTCATCGAAGGGATGTTCTCGCACCTCGCAATCCCCGCCGCCCTGCGCTACGCCTTCGCCGCAACCAACGGCGTCCTATGGTATCTCTATCTCTTTCTGCCGCGCCGTTCGCCGGAAAACTCCGCCTCTACTCAAAATGCGCGGAACTTGCCGCCGGTCTAGCGCGTATCACGAGGGAGAAAGCAATGCAAGAAAACAGAAAACAGAAAACAGAAAACAGAAGGGGCGATCAGAGATTACGAACGCTGGCGCAACGTTGCAGGCTGGCAGGCAAGGCATTTCCTTCTGTTTTCTGTTTTCTGTTTTCTGTTTTCTTCCAACGGAGTTGGAATCTTGACTGAACCGAACGCGGCGGAACGTTCGCCTCGCGAAACGCTGGCGGAACTGCGCCGATTATATCCCGATTCGCCGTTTCTGGCGCTGGGGCAGACGGTCTTCTGGGACGAACCGGTCAAGGCCGCGCTGCGCGTTCTGCTCGATGAAGCGGAGCTTGGCGGACAGATGACAGTGGGAGTCCACGACACGGACTATTTCGCCAAAGCGCAGATTCGGCGCAGCGAGGCGGGCCGGTTCGTTCTCATGGCGCATAACGACGGAACGACCCGCGATCTGTGGTCGGCGGCGGGCGAAATCTCCACGCTGTTCGGCAGCGAAACGTTTCCCCGGCGGCAGGACTACGCGAAATATGGCGCGGCCTTTGAGCGCGTGGCTAAAGCGAGCGGGCAGGATCGGCAGGCGTTTATTGACGCGCAGACCGAAGCGTGGGGCTGGCGCGGCCTTGTCGCGACGGGTTCCCGCGACATCATCGTCAATCAACTCTCCCTCCGCGAGGTCGGCGACGGCGTGATGCAGATGCTGGAATGGGGCTTCGAGAACGCGGCGCGTCAAATTGTGGCGGGCTGCTGTCAGGACGAGGCGCGGCGGGTCGCGGCTGAAATGATGGGCTGGTGTCGCGATTACCGCAGGATGCGCCCCAACGCCACCCTCTCCGATTTGTACCAGTTTCTACTCCCCAAATTCTACGAGATGCTGCTTGGCGGGAAACCGCAAAACGTATCGGTCACCTGCACCGCCGACCTCCTCAAATTCACTCCTGATACCGCCGCCCTGCCCCGCTTCCGCTTTGTCGAAGCGTTCCTTGACCCACAGACCCGTGACATCGCCATTGCCGCCTACAACGATTCGCTGGGCGGCGCGGAGATTTATACCCTCGATAAATTCGGCGCGGGGGCCTTGCCGTTTGATCTGGTTTTGCCGGATCACGGACGCGGCACGCTGCGCGTCACGCCCCGCGTTCTGTTTGTGGAAACGCCGCAGCCGGTGGCGATTGCGCTGAAACAGCCGATTACCACCGTCGCAGAACTGGCGAGCGTCTTACACCACAAATTTGGCGACAACGTGACGCTGGTCGGCAAAGCGGTGACGCTGGTCTCGATGCTGGCGCAGGAGTTTATTTTTGTGTTCAGCGAAGAAGGCTCAATGTACGTCAGCCGGACGCGCAAGATGAACAACGCGCTGGCGCGGGCGGGCGTGAAATTAGAGATGCGCCCGATCCTGCGGATGCGCTACAATGCGTGGGACGCGCTTTCGGTCTCGGAAACCTCCCTGCGCCCGGCGGAGCATCTCGCGGCGACGTTTGACCGCCCTACCCTGTCGGCTTCGGAGTTTGCGGCAAAGTGGCGCGGTGTGGTGGCGGAGCAGCGGGCGATCTGCGAGGAACTGGCGGCGCGAAAAAAACCGCTTGAACTCATGGAATTTCTGGCGGCGCAAAATCCCGGCGGCGAATGGGCAACGCAGGCGCAGGGCTATCGCGACGCGCAGGACTGCCTTGTAACTTTGCGGGAGGACGGGGCGGCGCTGCAAGCGCAGGTCAATGCGCATTACCTCCGCCTGACGGAATGGGGCGCGGCGCGGCAGGGAGTCCAAACGGCGAAGGGCGATCACCATCGTTCGGTTAGGGAATGGACGCCGGAGCAGGAAGCGATTCGCGCCGATTTTGAGCGGCAGGAACGCGCCATCGCCCGCGAAAAGCGCGGCGTCTGCGCCGAAATTATTGCCCTGAAAGCGCGGCGCTGGGAGATCGAACGCGGGGCCGAAGCGACCTACTGCCGCAGCCGACGCAGCGCCATTGTTGACCGCGCCGAGGCCGCCCGGATGCGCCTGATTCGCAACGCCCTGCTCACGACCGAAGGGCTAACGCACACGGCGCACCGTCCGTCCGCATGGTGGTTCCCGCTGGCGGACGCAAGCGGCGCATGGTTCCGCCGCCTCGTAGACACCACCGAACTTTATACCGAACCGCTCATAGATTGACCCCGTTTTACGTTCCAACAACGTGAATTCGCCGCCAACTCTCACTTCCCTGATCGGGCGGGCGCGCGAAACGCCCGCCGCGAAACGCCGCAAAACGTCAATACCCTCTCCGAATTGCGTAAAAAATGATAAACGGCTGAAAATTGGCGCAGGCGTCCGCGTCGCGCCGCAGGCAATTCCATGTCATAATAAGAGTGGGAGGCGTGTTTGACAGATGGCGATACAAACTTTACTGACGGGCTTCGGGGCGTTTGGGAGCGTGGCGCATAATCCGACGCTAAGGCTTGCGGAGCATTTCGCCGACCGCGAAGTGGCGGGCCACGCGCTGACGTGCGCCGTTCTGCCCGTCGCGTTTCGGACGGCGGCGGAGCGGATGCGTGCGTTGCTGGAAGTCGGCGGAGAGGACGGCAGACCGTTCGAAATCGTCCTGATGCTCGGCGTGGCGTCCGGCAGCCCGCACTGGCGCGTGGAGCGTTTCGGGCGGAACCACGACGACGCCCTGCGGGACGCGGAAGGATTCACGCCGACTGCGGGCGAAATTCTTGCCGGAGGCCCCGCCGTCTTGCCTGCGACCCTGCCGATTGATCCGCAAATCGCTGCGATTGCGGGGCTGGGCTTGCCCGTCCGGGCGTCCGATTCGGCGGGGGCGTACCTGTGCAACCATGTTCTATATACCACGCTGCATTTTCTGCAAGACCGAAAGCCGCCAATCGGCGCCGGTTTTCTGCACGTCCCCGCCGATGAGGAGACGTTCGATTCCGGCGGCGCGTCCGCGCCAGTATTCCCTTTCGCGCAGCATATCGCGGCGGTCGAAGCCGTGTTACACTCTTTGAAGCAATAGGCTGATTTTTCTATGACCGATCTAAAACTCTATCTCTCCCAACAGCGGGAACGCATCGAAGCGGCGTTAGACCGATTTTTGCCCGCCGCCGAGACGGTTCCTGAAACATTGCATCAGTCCATTCGGTACAGCGCACTTGCCCCCGGCAAGCGGCTACGCCCCATCCTCACCCTTGCGGCGGCGGAAGCGCTGGGAGTTGCGAGCGACGCGGTGATGCCGACGGCCTGCGCTCTGGAGTGCATCCACGTCTTTAGCCTGATCCATGACGACCTGCCCTGTATGGACAACGACGATTTCCGGCGCGGACGCCTGACGAATCACAAAGTCTACGGCGACGCGATTGCGCTGCTGGCCGGGGACGCGCTGCTGGCGCTGGCCTTCCAGTGGATTGCGGAGAACGCGGCGACGGTTCCTGCCGACCGGGTATTGCCGACCTTGAAACTCGTGGCGGAGGCGAGCGGGGCGGGCGGCATGGTCGGCGGACAGGTGGCGGACATGGAATCGCAGGGGATTATTTTTTCCGCCGAAACGCTGCGCTATATCCACGCCAATAAAACGGGCGCGTTGCTCACGGCGTCCGTGCTTGCGGGCGCGATTCTGGCGGGCGCAGACGCGGTGCAGACGGCGGCGCTGCGGGCGTATGGCGAACATATCGGGCTGGCCTTCCAGATTGCCGACGATATTCTGGACATCACCGGCGATCAGGACAAACTTGGCAAGCCCATCGGCAGCGACGAGGAGCGCGACAAAGCGACTTACCCGAAACTCTACGGCCTGGACGAGAGCCGCCGCCGCGCCCACGCCGAAGTGGACGGCGCGTTGCAGTCCCTTGCCGCTTTTGATCTCAAGGCCGACCCGCTCCGCGCCATCGCCCGCTACACCATTGAACGCGACCTGTAACCGATTCGAAGTTTCATTTTGGAGGAATACTACTGTTGGAACAGTTACTTTCGGTCGAAGCAAGTATAATCCGCTCAAAGATCAAATTGGTTCGAGAGGACTGCTTAATCCTAGCGGGCAAAGTGCTATCGGAGACAAATAGCACGCTGACAGCGAAGCAGATTTGGGATCACGCAAGTCTCAAAGGCTACTTACACATCATACTGCCAAACATCGAGAACGCAATGGTCATGCTAGAAGGTACAAGCCCCTGGCGTTTTCTTGGCTACTATCTACAACTTGAGAGCAATAAACCGGGCGGGCGCTTTCAAAGGATACCTGATGTCCCCAACCGTTATGGATTGAGCAGCGAAGTTGTTGGGCCTCTTGAGCAGTTGTGGCAGGTGACGCATTTCAGGACAAAGCGAGCTGAAAAATTGGGTCTAAGGCGATTGCATAAACTCATTCAAAGGAAGAAGTCTCCTCAGCCCCGTTTCAGGTTGGCTGCAAAAAAAGAACCTGTGCGCAGTCCTTACGTTCGGGCTTATGTCCGATTACGCGCTGATCACTGTTGCGAGTTATGCGGGTGGGCGGGCTTTGAAGAAGACGATGGTTCGCGCTATATCGAAGTGCATCATTTGCAGTGGCTTGTAGAGGGTGGTTCCGATACGCCGGAAAATGCCGCCGCGCTTTGTCCGAACTGCCACCGAGAGCTGCATTTCGGAAAACAGCGCAGAACGCTTTTGCTTCAGTTGCGAAAGCAGATCGCGGAGGCCTCTATTCAGGCGCAAAACTCCGCGAAGTAGACGCTTTAAAAGGAGGTGGGAATAATGGCAATCTTGCTGCAACGTATGACGGAGGCAGAATTTATGCGGATACCGGACGATGGATACCGCTATGAACTGGTGGATGGGGAACCGAAACGAATGTCTGCAAATTGGAGACATGATCTGGTAGGCGGCAATACTTACCGCGCTATCTGGCCTTTTACGAAAGGGCGGGATACACATCCAATGGGCAGACCGGATTCCGCATGGTTTCCTCTAATGTTCGCAGCCCAGACGTTTCTTTCACCTTGAAAGAGCGCGTCGCCAATCCGAGCGTGTTTGACGGGTTTGGGCCGTCTGCGCCCGACTTGTGCATTGAAGTCCTCTCGCCTTCGGAAGAAGCGGCGGACATGGCCCGTAAAGTCCGGGAGTATTTCGCGTCAGGAGCGCAAATTGTCTGGCAGATGTTCCCGGAGACGGAAACGGTCAAGGTCTACACCTCGCCGGAAGATTTCACCCTGTACACCGCGCAGGACACGATTGACTGCCCGGAACTCCTGCCCGGTTTCCGCGTCCCGGTTTCTGAACTGTTCGATATAGAGTGACGCGCATTGATATATAACGACACGCAAAATCGGCGAGAAACTCTTTGTCCCCGCCGATTTGTCACTGTCGTTTATTTATTTTACTCCACCATATAGCCGTACAGGTTTTGACGGCGGGCGGCGTATTTCAGTTTTTTAATGGCCTGCAATTCGATCTGCCGGACGCGCTCCCGCGAAATCTGCATGGTCTCGCCGATGTCCTGCAAGACCTGCGTGGAGTCCTCCTCGAACCCCATGCGGCGGCGCATTATTTCGCGTTCACGGGGCGAGAGGATCGTCAGGAGTTTCGCTAGTTCCTGCTGCATCTCCGCCGCCAGCGCCGCGTCCTGCGGGTCGGCGGCGGAACGGTCATTGATCAGCGCGGAAAGCGGCGTGTTTTCCTCATCCCCCACCAGCATATCCAGCGAGACCGGCTCCTGGTTGGCCTGAAGCAGCGCGTTGACCTTGCGCAGCGAAAGGCCGAGTTTCAGCGCCAATTCCTCCGCTGTCGGCTCCACGCCCTGTTCACGGCACAGGGAGGTCTTTAAGCGCTCCAGCTTGCGCAGGGTCTCGGAGACGTGGGCGGGAATCCGAATCGCTTTGGCCTTGTTGTCAATGGCGCGGCTGATAGACTGCCGAATCCAGTGCGTCGCATAGGTGCTGAACCGATAGCCCTTGCCGGGATCGTAGCGCTCGGCGGCGGTCATCAGGCCAATCGCGCCCTCCTGAACTAAATCCTCGAACGCGACCAACGCGCTATGGTAATTCCGCGCAATGTTAATCACCAGACGCATATTGGCCTCGACCAACCGATCTTTGGCCCGCGCATCGCCGCGCCGTACCCGCGCCGACAATGCGACCTCCTCTTCAAAAGTGAGCAGCCGCTGCCGGGTCAGGCGCGTCATATAGGAGACGGCCTCCGCGCTGCCGCGCGCGGCGGCCTCTTCCGCTTCTTCCCATTTCACCAGCATCGCATTTTTCGTGACGCTTTTCGACATAGTGTTACCAGCGCTCCTTTTCGACCGCACGGCGCGGTCAATCGAAATCAAGCGGCGACGCGCCCTGAAGGACGCTGCCAACCGCCATTTCCGATGGCGCTTCGGGCAACAGGCCCGAAACGCTGACTTGTTGTTCCACAAGTCGCTGACGACCAATGCAAAATGAAGACCGGGACGATAGATTCCCACATTCCTGACAGCGCCGCGAACCAGAACGCAAAACGTGTTTTATCGCGGAATTTTACTGTCAGTTTAACTTTTTATTCTCAGCCAACTTCCTCTCTTGATTTTCTCTCAGATTTTTTCTTTTTTTGACGGTAAGATCGGGCAAAATGTTTAATCGGCAGGCGTTTTTCGCCCAACGCAGGGGGATTGCGTTCGATATGCGCCGAAAACACCGACCCTATCTCTCTCTATGCACAAATCGTACCAACCGGAAGGTTCGGCAAACATTTTTGAAAAATTTTTTTATCGCCAACTCAAAAAAGCGGATTGCGGGCCAAAATTCCGGCAAAATTACGCGGGGCTTAGGGGAAACTTGCGTGTATACTAGAGGGAATAAACACCGAAAAAAATACAGCCTGCCTGCAAGCGCAGGCAGGCTGTATTTTTTTGGATGCTGGATTCCTGGGTTTTAGAACTTGATTCCGGCGGTCAAGGAAAAGCCGTCGAGTTCGTTGTCCGCGCCGCCAATGAAATAGTAGCGCAGGTCGCCGGTAATCGGGTATTTGCCGTGCGTGAGTTCGTAGCCAACAATGGCGGACAGAACGCTGCCCTGCATCCCGCGCCCGTCAATGCGCTTGCCGAAGGCGTAGCCCACGCCGCCGCCGAGGCGGAAACTGCCGCGCTTGAGGATCAGGCTGACGGTGGCGGGGATGTTGTAAACCCGGTCGAAGCCGTTATACCCGATGCCAATCTGCACTTCGTAATTGTTGCCATCGTAGACGCGGCGCTCCACGAACCCGCTGATTCCCACTTCGCCGTTAGCGCTGCGGGTGGTCTGGCTCTGCGGCACAAAGAGGCCGATGCGCACCGACCAGTCGCGGGAGAGTTCCGGGGTCACGTCGCTGTCGTACTGGGCGCGGGCTGTTCCCGGCGTGAGCAGCAGGCAGGCGCACAGCATGAGCGCGAGCGCCGCGCTCCAAATCGTTCCGATCCGTTTCAAATAACAATTCCTCCTTGCGGTCTCCCGTTCAGGCGGGCTACGGTTTCCGTGTTGCCCGTCGCTTGCCGCCCGTCTAGATCGAATGACCGAATTTTTCCGTCTCTATTTTAGCGCTAACCGGCGGTTTTTTCCTGCATTGCCGCGTATTTTCTGTAAAAATCGCCCCGCCCTGCCCTGCGGTCCGTGATTATGACGCAGCGGTTGACCTGAAACGGTCGCATTAAGCGAAAATTCAGCGCAACAAAAGAGACAAAGGCAATGCGCGGCGGACGCGCCTGCGGCGGCTTCGGGCGGTTCGGTTCCGTTGCGCGAAATCTACCGCGTTATCGCCGCCCCGAATTTCGATACGGACGCGGAGTGAATCGCCCTTGCCTGCTGCGTTCCGTACAAATCGCCAACCTGCGTATAGAGTTTCAGGCTGATTTCCGATTGATGCGCGGCCTCGGCGGGGCGGCGCTGATCGGCGGCAATCTCCGCAAGCACGAGGTGCGACAGCGCGATCCAGCGGGGGTGTTCGGCGAACGTCCAGTAGTCCAGACCCTGTTTCGCGCAGTCATTCGCCGCTTCGGGGCAGCCTTCCAGCAGAAGCAGCCGCGCCTCCTGAAGCAGTAATGCGGCGCGTAGCGGGGCGTACTTAAACGTGTCCAGCATCTTTTGCGCGTTTTTGAGATGCGTCCGCGCCTGAACGGGACGCTGCGCTCTGGTCTCCAGCGACAGCAGACTCGTTTCAATTTCAATCATGCAGTGCAGGTTTTTCATGTCTTTCCACATCGCCAGACTTCGGTTGAGATTGTCCCGGCACGGTTCCCACTGGCCCTGCCGCAAAGAGATCATTCCCCGCAATTCGTACAGCGTGGCGGTCTGACCGTTGGGTTGGGTGTTGTTACAGACCTGAAAAGCGCAGTCAATCTCCTCCAGCGCCGCGTCAAATTTCCCTCTTGCGATTTCAATGCGCGTTAAACTCGTCCGCGCATCCACCTCGCCTCCTTTTGATCCTGTCTGACGATAGATTTTCAGCGCCTCGCGGCAGTTCTTTTCCGCCTGATCGTAGTCCGCGCCCTCGTAGAATTGTCCGGCCTCGGTGAGCAAAGCAGCCGCCCGGTTTTGAAGGGCGCTCTCCTCAAAATCGGCGTCGGTGAGTTCCCACAGGGTGATATGGTCTGCCGCCATCGGTTTCGCCGCCTGCGCCGCGAACAGGGCTGTCAGAACGTTTTTGTCGTTCGGCTGGCGGTTGCGAATCCGCATCACGACGCGCCGGTCGCATTTCAGCAGTTTGACCACCTGATCCACGCCCGGTTTGCCCCGCGTTCCGTAGACTGCCCACCATTCCATAATGCACTTTTCAAATCGCCGGGAAGCGGCTTCCGTGAGAACAACAGTTCGCGCCATCGTTTCGGTCTCCTCAAGTCGGGTTGAGCGGTTGGGAACAGGGGCTGGGGCGGGCGAAGCCGGACGAGAAGGGGCGGCGTTCCCGGCAAACAGGACGGAAATTTTATACAGGCACACCCCGGCGAAAAAAATCCCTGAGAGTCGACCCGTTTTTTTGCTGTATCGGAACATAAGTCTCCTCGCCACCGGGCAAACGGCGCAAAAACGCCGTCGAACATCGCCGCCCGCCCCTAATCACGAAAAAAGTTCAAAAAAATCGGTTTTGCTTCGAAAGTCGTACCATAACGTACTGTTTCTCCCTATCATTCCCCTGTATAATACCTAAATTGCACCCGCCGTGCAATACATCCGCTAAAATTCTACCCGGAATCATCACCCTTAGAGGAGACGCTGATATTATGAAACGCATAAGACACATGAAACGCATTGTCCCGTTCAGCCTTCTGCTGCTGACCGCCGCCGCCGCTTCCCGCGCTCAGTCCGTAACGTCCGCGCCTGCCCTGACAAATTTTCAGGGCCGACTCGCCAAACCCGACGGGACGCCCCTGCCGAACGGTTTCTACGCGATTACCTTCCGCATTTATACCAATCAAACGGGCGGAACCCCCCTGTGGACGGAGCAGGAGGATGCGATTGCGCTTCGCAACGGCGTGTTTTCCACCTTGCTGGGCAATGTCGTCGCTTTTCCGGCGGGGCTTTTCAATAACGATGTCTGGATCGAGATGCAGGTCAGCCCTTCGACCACCGCCTTAGTCCCGCGTCAGCGCGTCGTCAGCGTCCCCTTCGCTTTTAAATCAAATCTGGCTTTGACCGTGCCGGACGCTTCTTTGACTGCTGCGAAGTTCGCCCCCGGCGTTCTGGCCCCCTCTGGCGCTGCCGGCGGCGATCTGAGCGGAACTTACCCGAACCCGACGCTTGCCCGACTGTTTGGCCTCCCGCTGGGTGTTGGAACACCGGGCGATGGACAGATTATCAAATACAGCGCGGCAACAGGCAAGTGGGAGCTCGCCGCCGACAACAATACAACCTATGCGGCGGGGCCGGGACTGGCGCTAGTCAACCGCGTTTTCTCCGTCGCCAGCGTGGATTTCGGCAGCCTGATTAACGTGCCGAGTTTTATGAAAAACGGCGATAAAGCGGGCGGCGATCTGGGCGGCTATTACCCTTTTCCGTCCGTCGCAAAACTGCTCGGCGTTCCGATTAGTCCGACTGCGCCGCAGGATACCTATGTGCTGAAATACAATCTTGCAAAAAATCAGTGGGAGGCCGCGCCTGATGCGGGAATTATCACACTGCCCGCTTTCAGCGGCGATGTGGCTGGAGCTTACAATAGCCTGATTATCGTCAGCAACGCAGTCACAACCGCGAAAATTGCTGATGGCGCCGTCACAACCGCGAAAATTGCTGATGGCGCCGTCACAACCGCGAAAATTGCTGATGGCGCCGTCACAACCGCGAAAATCGCCGATGGCTCAGTCACAGGCTCAAAAATCGCAAGCGGCGCGGTCGCAATCGGCAATCTGGCGGCGGGAACGCTTACGTTCGGCAACTTCGGCGGAACGATTCTGGCCTCGCAGATCGCCACTGCAACGATCAGCGGCCCCATGATTGCGAACGGCGCAATCACCGGAGCGAACATTGCGGACGGAACAATCGGCAACGCCAAAATCAGCGACCTATCTTACAGCAAGCTGACCGGCATCCCCACGCTGAACTACTGGGGACTGTCGGGCAGCGTTTTGACTGGAACGGAGTTTCTGGGAAGTCTCAACAACCAGCCAATCAACTTCCGGGCCAACAACAGCCGCGTAATGACTTACTCCTATGTTCAGAACCTTACCGACCCGAACACGGCGAATCAGTACAGCAGCGTCAATACGCTGGGCGGCAGCAGCGTCAACAGCATTGGCGCGGGAGTCGTCGGGGCTACCATTTCGGGCGGCGGACGCGACAACGTAACCGGCGCGGACGGGCCGAACATCATTAGCGCAGGCGAGTTTGCGGTGATTGCCGGGGGACAGAACAACAGCCTAAGCGGGGGGAACAGCGTAATCTCTGGCGGCGCAAATAACACCATCACCAATAGCGGCAACAGCGCAATCATCGGCGGCGTCAACAACACCGTCACCGGCTACGCTGCCGGGGCGCTTGGCGGGGACAGCAACTACGTCACAGGCGATTGGTCGCTTGCCGGGGGGCGCGGGGCGCAGGCGTTCCATACAGGAACTTTTGTCTGGAACAGTTCCCCCGGTGGGGCCTTTGCCTCTACCGCTCCGGGCCAGTTCCTTATCAACTCTCCGGGCGGCGTCGGCATCAATACGAATAATACTGCGAATCTTGCCCTCAATGTCAACGGCGTTATGCAGATGCTTGGCGTCAAAATGCCTACTGGCGCGGGAGTGGGCAAAGTCCTGACGACGGACGCAAACGGCGTGGGAACGTGGCAACCCGTTCCGCTGACGACCTCGCTGCCCTTCACCAGCATAACCGGAGTGCCGGACTTCGTGAAAAGCGGAGAGACAGCGGGCGGCGACTTAGCCGGAACTTACCGTAATCCCCTGCTGGCGACGCTGGCAACTTCGCTCAATAAAGTTTCCGGCGGGACGATGACAAGTCTGAACGGAAATATAGGGATTCGGGAAGCGTCGCCCGCCTCGCCTCTCTCTTTTGGAGCGTTTCATGGAGATAAAATATCCTTGTGGGGCGGCGCGGGTAATCGCTATGGGATCGGTACGCAGCCCTATGTCATGCAGTTCTACACCGACAGCTCCGGCAGTGATTTCTTATTCGGCTACGGAAGCAGCGCCAGTTTCCACGAGACGGCAAGGATCAGCGGATCAGGCAACATCACAGCAAACCTGCTCACGACAACCGGAATTAACTTTCCTGATGGTAGTACACAGGCAACGGGAAATGTGGGCGGCGATCTAAGCGGTTCCCTATCAAATCTACTCATCAAATCGAATGTCGTCAACAGCGGCAAACTTGCCTTAGACGCTTCGTCGCTTTATCAAGTGTCCGGCGGCAACCTCTCAGTGCTGGGAAGCGGTACGCTCGGAATAACAGGGCCAGGATTTCAGGCAGGCTTCCGCGCCCCTTTCCCGTACCTCGTTGGTTCGGCGGACAACGGCGCGGCGCTATATCTCGGCGCAGACAGGGGCGATGCCGCCAACGCGCCTACCGGAGGAATTGAAACGTCGTGGGGCGGCGTCGGAAACCCACAGATCAGTATTGGCGTCGTTCGTGACGGAGCAAAAGCCAACATTCTCATGGACTACGCGGGCAACACAAGAATACGAAATGCCGGCAATAATCTACTTACGGTAGACTCCGGGGGGAACACAGGTATCACTGGTAGTTTGAGCGTCGTAGGCAATGTATCGTCGAATACGTCGAGTACCAACGGACTTACCGTAAATTCTCTCGCTCAGACAAGATTGCTTGAGGCGCTTCCCCGAAACGGCGGCTCACAGCCGAATGCCGGGGGAAACATCCAGTTCGACGGCGCACCCGGCAACACTACGTGGAACGTGGACACAAACACCAACAGTTTCCGAATATATCACACGAACAACCCTGAGTTTGTGCTTGCGTCTAATGGCAATCTAAAAATCAACGGCGTATTAACGCAAAACTCCGACGCTCGACTCAAGACGAACGTGCATACGCTGGATAAGGCGCTGGACAGCATTCTCGGACTGCGCGGCGTATCGTATGATTGGGACAGGAAACGCTGGCCCAATCGTAGTTTCTCCGAAGGGAAACAAATCGGGTTTCTGGCGCAGGAGATGGAGCGGATTTTCCCCTATCTCGTTTCTACGGACAAAGATGGCTACAAATCGGTCAATTACATCGGGGTGATTCCGGTTCTGGTGGAGAGTGTGAAGACGCTGAACGCCCGACAGGAAACACAGAGCAAAGAGATTTACGCGCTCAAAAAAGAGGTCGAAGAACTGAAAAAACTGAACGCTTCCAACGCCGACATCAAGGCCGAAAACGCCGCGTTGAAGGCCGACATGAAGCGGCTTGCCGCCCTAGTCAGCCGCATTCAGGCCAATCAGAAAGTCGCCCGCGCTGCGAGGGAGTAGCCGCGTCGCGATACCGCGTTCCACCTGTCATCCCGGAAGATGACGCCGCTCGGCCCGCGCTATGGACAGCGCGGGCCGTGTGGTTTTTTGCTAGATGTTTTGGGCGGGAGGACGAACGCCGCGCCTCCATTTCCCGTTTTGTGATATAATTCGGGGTAGATCGCAGGCGCAACGTTTTGCGCTTCGGTCGAAACGATGGGGGAGGGGCGAATGATTTTGCGGGAGGAACTGGTCGCTTATCTGGACGATTACCTGTCCGTTCGCGATACGCCGGACTATCGGGAGGCGTACAACGGGATTCAGGTCGAGGGGCGGCGGGAGATTGGAAAAATCGCGGTCTGCGTGGACGCCTGCCTTGCCACGATTACGCAGGCCGTCGCCGCCCGCGCCGATTTTATGATCGTTCATCATGGATTGTTCTGGGGCGCAAAAGCCCCCGTGACCGGCGCGTACTATCAGCGGCTTGCAGCCCTTATCAAGAACGACCTGCCGCTGTATTCCTGCCATTTACCGCTCGATGTTCACCCGGAGGTCGGCAATAACGCCGTGCTGACCCGAATGTTAGGGCTGGAGCCAACCGGGACGTTCGGCGATTTTGAGGGGCTTCCGATTGGCCTTACCGCGCAGACCGAAATGTCCCGCGACGAGTTTACCGCAAAAGTGAAATTCGTCCTGAACATTGATCCGCTCGTAATTGCGGCGGGACCGGACACCGTGCGGCGCGTGGCGATTCTGACGGGCGGCGGCGGTTCCCTGATCGGCAAAGCGGCGGCGGTCGCAGATACATTTTTAACCGGTGAGGGCAACCACCACTCGTATTTTGAGGCGGAGGAGCGTGGCGTCAACGTCCTTTATGCGGGCCACTACGCCACCGAGACCGTCGGAGTCCGCGCTTTAGGAGAACACCTCGCCGCCCGCTTTGGACTCGAAACAATCTTCCTTGACCATCCGACAGGGCTATGATCTACGAATTACCACAAAAAATCACGAATGAAACACGAAATTCGCATCAAATTTTGTTCGTGTCCTTACGTGATAAATTCTCGGTAACTCGTGGATGCGAAATCACCCCGGAGGCCACTGCATGAAGCGTCCGCCGAGCAGATGAACGTGCAGGTGAAAGACCGTTTGCCCGCCGTTCTCGCCGGTGTTGATAACGGTGCGAAAGCCGGGATCGGTCAGATTCAGGCTGGTGGCGGTCTGCTGCGCGGCCTGCATCAACCGTCCCAAAACGCCCGCGTCCGTCACGTCCAGCAGGCTGCCGTAGTGCGTTTTGGGAATCAGCAGGACATGGACAGGGGCCTGCGGATGCTGATCGTGGAACGCAAGAAATTCGTCGTTCTCAAAAACGGCCTCGACCGGTATCGCTTTGGTTGCGATCTTACAGAAAATGCAGTCGTCGTTCATCATGTCTGTTTCTTTCCCTGCTCACATTAAAAGCCCTGAATCACGAATCGCCGCCCCCGCCGCCGGAATCGCCGCCGCTGTCGAAACCGCCGCCGGAGTCGTAACTCGACCCTGAGTCGAAACTGGAACCGGAATCGTAACTTTGTCCCGTATCTGAGGAACCGCCCCAGTCGGTCGCGTTGCCTGCGTCGGTGGGGTCAAAATCTACGTTGCCGAAGTCGCCGAAGTCGCCGGGGGCGTTGACATCGTAGTTGGCGAGATTGGCGTCCAGTTGATCGAAGGCGTCCCAGCCGGAATGGTCGGCGGCGACGTTTCCCGCCGCGTCGTAGCCGGGAGTATTAAAATCGAATCCGCCGCCCGCGTCATACGGGCTGTTGAAATTCTCCATCGGCGGCGCGAGGGCGAGGGCGGGATTATCGGTCATGTAGCCGCCCGCATCAATATACACCGGGTACGGAACGGGTTCCGGGGCCAGCAGCAGATTCAGGAAAATGGCGTCGCTGTACCAGTTGTACCCGTACCCGTAATCGTAACCACCGCCGTAGTAACCGGGCAAGGGGGGCGGGGCGGGATGCGCGGAAGACTGCGCTATGCCGTGCGAGACGCCGCCCGTCGCGCCAAAGCCGCCCGGAGCGTGGGCAAAATTCCCGCCGCTATTCGAGGCTCCCGCCATCCGTCCGTAGTCGCGGTAAGGGTTGTAATTCGCTGCCCGGAACCAGGGGACGCGCTGCCCGTTTTCGTCAACCGACTGGATTTGCGGGGCCGCGCCCTGCTGAATCGTCCGGGCGTCGTCGGCGCAGGCGAGGACTTTGCGCCGCTGTCCGTTCACCACAAAATTAACGGCGGTGAGTTCAGACACGCGGGAGGGGCGCGAACAGAAAAAGCAGACGCCGCGCTCGTTTTCGGGAATCAAACTGGCGTCCATGTCGGTCTGCACCGGGGCGGACTGGAAGGCCACGCCGTTCGCCGTTGCGGGCGTTGCGTGATAGTCCGTGCCGCTGATCCCCACCGCGACGCCCGTGCCGCCTGTTGCAAGGTCAATTTCACGGCGCGATTTTTCCGCCTCGTCGCTGGCCTGCTGCAAGACCGCTTCCATGCGGGCGAAGTCCTGCGGCGTCCGGGCGGCGGGCGCGAGTTTGCCCGCCATCTCTAACTGCCGCGCCGCCTCCTGCCGCGCCAGCAGCGCCGCAGTTTTGTGTTCCGAAGCGGGCAATAGATCGAGGTAGGTATCGGCGTAGGTGATGCCGTTAACGACCTGTTCACGCAGCGCCTTGACCGGGGCCATCGCCGCCCCAATCGCCTGCCGCTGCCCGCCGGAAGGATGCGCCATGACCTGCCGAACAGACTTCACCGCGCTGCGGGACGCCATGCCGACGAAACTGACCGCCGCAAGAAACATCACAAAAAATATCAAAAACGCAAAAATCAGCATAGCCGCCCCTTCAAATTAGCCCTTATATTCTGTCCGCATATTCTGTCCGCCACACATCGAAAAATTGCAAAATCTGCGGATTGCATCCCCATTCGTGTCATTTCGTGATAAAATCGTGGTAATTCGTGGATTAAAATTTCAGGCAATGTCCAGCGACTGCACGACCGCGAAGTCGGTGAAGCCAAATTGCGACCAGAACAAGCCCGCAGCCGGATTCTGCGCGGAATGAGACACATAGACGCGCTTCGCGCCCCGCAGGTTCGCCCAATCCAGCAGCGCGTGGACAATCTTCGTTCCAATCCCCCGCCGCCGATACGCCGCCGCGACCGCCAGCAAGTCCAGCCGCGCCGTCGGAACGTCCGCCATCGCGAGGTGGGGCTTTTGCAGCGTAATCAGCCCGAAGCCCGCTACCTGTCCGCCAACCTCCGCGACCGCAAGCAGAGCGCGGGGATGGCGCAGCCAGCCCTCAAAAAAATGCGTCGCCTCCCGCCGGATAGTCTCCGCGTCAGCGTAGCGGGAATCGCGCTCCGCATGGTAGGCCGTCATCTCAATATAGAGTTCGCGCAATCGCGGCAAATCCCCCGCTCGCGCCGCCCGAATAATCAAATTAGAAGGAGTCATCCGCCCCTCCATCTTCCGGTTGTCCTGTTCCCTTGCCGTTCCCTTTTTCCTCGTTTAAGTCCCGGTGCATCAGGCGCAGAAAGGAGCCAAAGCCCATCGCCTGCCAGAACGCGACCGCCGCCGGATTCGAGTCCGCCGCATAGAGTTCAATCGCGACCGCCTTACGAACGAGCAGCCAGCGCTGCGCCTCCGCAAAAAGCACACGGCCCACGCCCTGCCGCCGCGCCGACTCCCGCACGTACATATCGGAGACGAATCCATAGAGTCCCGGCAGGGCCATCGGCGGGCGCTGCTGCAATTCCACGACCAGATAGCCGCAAATCGGCCCGCGCTCCGCCGATTCCGCCACCAGAACGCGGGCGTCCCGCGAACGCATCATCTCCTGCAAATGCCTCATGTAGTTGCGTTCGCCGTCAGGCGCGAGTTGAAAGCGGGAGTCGGCGGTCAGGTGGTGCGCCATCAATTCCCGCCACATTACGGCTATCGCCTCCCGGTCGGCGCTGCGGGCGTCGCGTATCTTCATCGGACGCGGGTCTGCATCGTGACGCCGCTGCGCCATGCGGCATTTGCGCCGGACACAATTCCGTGCTGAATGTCCACTGCGATTTCCGCTTCCGTTTGCGGTTCGGTCTGCGGTTCCGGCAGCGGCGCGGCGTTCATATCGCGCAGCCTGTCCGTCCGGGCGAGGTGGCGCTCCATGTCGCGCAGGTCGAAATAGTTGCGTCCCGCCACATTGCGCAGTTCCCGCGCCGTCATTTCTGGCTGGGCCATGACCGCGATTCGCTTGCCTTTGCTGCGCACCAGTTCTAAGGCCCGCTCGAAATCGCTGTCGCCGCTCATCAGGATGCAGGTGTCGTATAATTCGACCGTGTTAAACATATCAATCACCAGTTCGATGTCCAGATTAGCCTTTTCCACGATTTCGCCGGTCGTATCGTCCACCATCTGCTTGATCGCCTTTGTGCGGACGGTGTAGCCGGAGTGCATCAGGTAATCGTGGAACGCATTGTCCCGATTCTTGGCCTGTGTGTCGGCCCCCGTGTAGTAGTACGCCTCGCTGATGACATTGCCGGCGTCGCGACCGAAGAATTGCAGGACTTTACGGAAATCAATGTACCAGCCCAGTTTTTTTTGCGCGTAATACATATTCGCGCCGTCCACGAAAATTGACACTCTTTGCATCAAACCCTCCAACGCTGCTGCATGGCCTGACATGATCCGACTCGCTGCGGAATTTGCTTCGCCCCGCCCCGCGATTCCGGGACGAAACGGTACTGCCTGTATGCTGTTGCTTTTTTGCAATGCAAGCGCCTGCGAACAAAACTCATTTGCAAGGCTTAAAGGGCCATTTCAGGAAAGAGGGCGGAATTTCCTCCTGCAAAAAAGGCGGTTTTCTCACAGTTTGCGGCCTGCTGCCTACACGAGCGAGGCTTATTTTCTATCTTTTGCTTGCAGGCCGGACAAAACGGCAAAAAATGGGAACAAGGCCGATGATACGCACGTCTTTTTCGTAGGGTCGCGTTCGTTCGGCATGACGCGGCTGTCCGTCATCTTTCGTTTCAGTTACATTTTTCGTAAAGATTCACCTCCCCCCAACCCCTCCTTCGCAAGGAGGGGAGGAAAGCGGATGGCTCCTCTCCTTCGCAAGGAGGGGACGAATGCGGATGGCTCCTCTCCTTCGCAAGGAGGGGAGGAAAGCGGTCGGCTCCCTCCCCTTACGAAGGGGAGGGTTGGGGTGGGGTGCATCGTCACCATCTTTCAGGAGTGTTCCCATGCTAAAAATGAATCGCCTTGCGTTTTTCGGCCTGATGCTAACGCTGACGGGCGGCGTTTTCGCGCCGCTTGCCTCGGCGCAGACAAAGGCCGCAAAGCCACACCATAGTTTCCTGCATCGCCATCGCAACGCGGCGTCGGCAGCGGCGGGCGTCGGCGGATACAAATACGCCAAGAGCCGCAAACACGGCTTCATGCACCGCCACCCCGTCTTGACGGGCGCGGCGGCGGCGGCGGTCACTCACCACTACGCGAAGAAGCGCAAGTAGGTTCTTTAAATCATAAGCGGGCGCGGGAAAATTTCCCGCGCCCATTTTTTGTCGTGTCTGTCCTGCGCGTTGCAAGTGAAATTTTTGAGGCGGCGACATAAATGCAGCAATTTCAGAAGGGGAACGTCGCCGCGCTGAAAATCTTCCCTATTTCGCAATGGAATCGGCGGGACGGGTTTCGATTTGTTTAAACTCGTTCATCTGAGATTTGACCTTGCTTCCAGGCGCGACCAGAATAATCGAAAGCGCGTCGGGAGAGAAATAGGTTTTCGCCACGCGGTTCACATCAGCGAGCGGGACGGCCTGCAACTTCGCGAGATAAGTCTGCAAGTAATCGTCGGGCAGGCCGTAGATCGCCATCTCCGCGAGCCGCCCCGCCAATGCTTGCGGCGTTTGGAGGCCAATCGCGAACTGCCCCGCGAGGTAGCCGTTGATCTTCGCCAATTCCTGTGCGGAGAACCCCTGCTCCGCCGTCTTTTTCAGAACGGCGCGGGTCGCGTCTAACAGCTGCTGGGTGGTTTCGATTTTCGTAAAGGTCGAGACTACAAAATCCCCACCCTGCGCCTCCGTACCAAAGCGGCTGTTGATGCCGTAAGTCAGCGACTTGTTGACCCGAATTTCGTCCACCAGCCGCGACGTGAAACCGCCGCCCAGAATCCCGCTCGCCAGTTCCGCCGCAAAGTAGTCGGGGCTGCTGCGCGGGATTGCCGTTCGGACAAAGCGGACCTGCGTCTGCGTGGCGTCCGGCTTGTCCACCAGCACGACGCTCGCCCTGCTTGCCGGGACGGGCGGAACGGCGGGCAGCGTCGCGGCGCTTTTTTGCCAGTCGCCGAATTTCACGCGCAGTTTCGCCAGCATCTGTTCGGAATTGAAATCGCCGACGGCAATCAAAATCATTTTGTCCGGCGCGACGACATTGCGATAATAGGCCGCCGCGTCCGCCTGCGTAACCGCGCCGAGACTAGTAATCGTCGCTTCGCGTCCGTAAGGATGTCCGGCGTAGACTACCTCATTCGCGACGCGAGTTGCGATTGCGCCGGGTTCGTCCCCCAGCGATTGCAGGGCGGCGATCTCCAGCTGCTTTTCGCGGCCCAGTTCGGCGGCGGGCAGCGTAGCATGGCGGATCACGTCCGCAAACAAGTCCAGCCCCGCGTCCGTGTCCTTCGCCAGAGATTGCCACGAGACGGTCAGCCGCTCATCGCCCGCCGAAGCGTCCAGAGACGCGCCGAGAAAATCGGCCTCCTCCGCAATCTGCGGCGCCGTCCGCGTGGTGGTTCCCCGCGTCAGCAGGCTGGCAGTCAGCGCCGCCGTTCCGGTCTTTCCGGGCGCGTCCGCTGCCGAGCCGCCCGGAAAGATCGCAATCAGGGTCAGCGTCGGGGCGCGTTTATACTCCGCAAGGACGTAGCGGATGCCGTTGTCTGCCGTTTCCCGCGTGACCGGCGGCAGATTGATGCGCTGGGCGGAAGCGGGAGGAAGAAGCCAGAAGACAGAAGTCAGAAGACAGTAGAAGAAACGTTGCTTATTGACGTTTGATTTATTTATTTGCATAGTTATTTTTCGATTCGTTTGGAGAAGGAAAAGTTGGCGCGGCGTGTTTAGTCAGGCGAGGCATATCAAATGCCTCGCTACGAGCCTGCGGCCAAGCGTCCTACCGGACGCGGGAATTAGACCTGAATTTCTCGTCCGTGAGGACGATTGGCGGGACGCCTCTAGCGAGGCATTTTATATGCCTTGCCTGCGATGCCTCGCCTTCCTCGCCGCTTATGCCTCGCCTGGGTTCGCCCCACTCGCCTGCTCATTGCCTGCAATGCCGCGCCTGCAATACCTCGCCCATGTTCGCTTGCTACTTCGCTTCCTCATTTGCCGGTTTTTCAGGAATCAGCGTGATGACCGTTCGGTTCCGGTCGGAGAAGTATTTCTTTGCTACGCGCTGAATGTCGGCGCCGGTCACGGCGTCGAAGCGGGGTAATACCTCGTAGAATTTGCGCCAGTCGCCCCGGTTGGCCTCATACTCGGCGAGTTGGCCCGCAAGCCCCTGATTGGTGGTGAGGCCGGTAATCAGACCGCTGCGCTGCGCGTTCTTGGCCTTTTGCAGTTCGCGCTCCGACACGCCATTCTTCGCAATGTCGCTCAAAATGGCGTAAATCGCGGCCTCACATTCCGCCGTTGTGTGTCCGGTCGCGGCCTGCGCGTAGAACGTGAACATTCCGGGATCGGCGCGGGAGTCGTCCCCCGCGCTGACCTGTGTGGCGATCTGCTTCTCATAAACGAGCGTTTTGTACAGCCGCGAACTTTCGCCGGAAGAAAGAATCACGCTCAAAAGCTCCAGCGCCGGTTCGTCCGCGTCCGTATTGCTGACGCCATGATAGCCGAACGTCACGGCGGGCAGTTCGGCGGGACGGTAGTAGGCAATCCGCTTTTCGCCGCGTTGCTCCGGCTCGGCGAGAACGACCGGGCGGGGCTGCGGCGCGGCGGGAATATCGCTGTAGTAGGTTCGCATTTTCGCGAACAGTTCTGCCGTCTTGAAATCCCCGACAACGCACACGACCGCGTTGTTCGGGGCGTAATGGACGCGGAAATACTCTTTTGCATCGGGCAGCGTGATTGCGTCAATGTCCTTCATAAAACCGATGGTGTCCCAATGGTACGGGTGCGCGACGAACAGGTTATTTTCCAGCAGTTCATTCATGGAACCGGGAAGGGAATTGTCGGTATTGACGCGGCGCTCCTCCTTGACGATGCCGCGCTCCTGCTCAATATTGGCGGCGTCGAGTTTCAAGGCCCGCATCCGGTCGGATTCCAGTTGCAGCACGGTGTCGAGGGTTGGCGTGGAGAACGATTCGTAATACTCGGTGGTGTCGGAGTTGGTAAAGGCGTTGGATTCGCCGCCGCCCGCCTCGATCAGTTGGTCAAAAACTTTGGGCTTGAACTTCGCGGAACCGTTGAACATCATATGCTCAAACAGATGCGACAGGCCGGTAATTCCCGGTCGCTCGTTGCGCGATCCGACCTTAAACACGGTGTAATACGCAACCGACGGCGTGAAATGGTCTTCTAAGGCCAGCACAATCAGGCCGTTGGGCAGCGTCATTTTTTCGACGTTATATTTCGGAACATTCTGCGCCGCCGCGCTTCCGGCGGCAAGCGTAAGCGCCGCTAAAATCCCTCCGAAGCGCCGTCCGCTTCGCCGTTTGTTTCGCATCGCAATCCGCTCTCGCTACATTGAGGGTAAATTCGCGCCCGGTATTCCATTTTCCTGCCCGGAAGCGCAAAATTTCCTAACGGCCTTTGCCTCATCTCCTTGCGTTTGCTTCGTTTGTGTGTTACACTGTGGAGAATGATAGCAAGAACGGGAGATTATTTCATGTCAATTCCGATGCCGAATGAGGCCGTCACGCCCAGCGCGGCGGACGCGCAGACCGCCCGATATTCCAGCGAGGCCCTCGCGCCGCTGCTGAACGAAACGGGCCACAGCAAAGCGCATCTGCATTTTTCGACAGCAAGCGGGCAGGAGGCCGATGTTGCGCTGCCGCTCGCCGCCACGCGCCTGCTGTACCGGGCGTTGCAGGAGATGGCGAAGGGAAACGCGGTCACGCTGGTTCCAGTAGACGCTGAATTGACCACGCAACAGGCGGCGGAGATTTTGCATATCTCCCGCCCCTCGCTAATTAAGATGCTGGATGAGAAGAAATTGCCTTATCGAAAAATCGGGGCGCATCGCCGCGTCCGCCACCAGGACATTTTGACCTATCTGGAAGCGGAAAAAGTAGCGCGTAAAGCGGTCTTGAGGGAGTTAATCGCAGAACAAGAGCGATTGGGGCTTTACGATGAATAATTCTGTCGCCATTCTTGACGCCTGCGTTTTGTATTCCGCCGCCCTGCGTGATCTCTTCATGTGGCTTGCAGTCTCCGATATTTTTAGACCGAAATGGACGGAGCAAATCCATCAGGAGTGGATCGGAAATCTGCTGAAAAACCGCCCCGAACTTATGCGGGAAAAACTGGAACGCGCCCGCAGTTTGATGAACTCTCATGCGGAAAGAAGCCTTGTCGAGGATTACGAACATCGTATTGCAGCGCTGACGCTTCCTGATGCAAATGACCGGCACGTTCTCGCCGCAGCGATTGAGGCCGGGGCGTCCGTGATTGTGACCTTCAATCTGTCCGATTTTCCGAGACGAGTTTTGAGCGCTTACGGCATTGAGGCGCAGCATCCCGACGTGTTTTTGAGCGCTCTTTTTGAGGAAAATTCGGCAGCGTTTCTCGAAGCGGTGCGTGAGATGATTGCAGAGTTGAAAAATCCGCCCCGAACATGGGAACAGCATCTGGACGTTCTGCGTCGTCAGGGTCTGACAAAAACCGTAGAATCCCTCGCCGCCGCAAATTGAAGCGCCTGCAAAGGTCATCCGCGCCGCATCAAAAGAAACTTCGAAGAATTTTGCCAGAAAAGCAGGCATTTGCAAGGTTTGGCACGAATCTTGCTATACTGTAAATGAGACAGGTAGAATCAAACCTTGTTCACCTGCGCCGCCGCTTCGATGAAAGGAATCTCAAGATGATGAACCGCGCCTTTTCTCTGCTTCGCATTACCTGTGTCGCGCTCTGCGCCGCCTGCTATGTGTTGCCTGCTCATGCCGCAACGCTCAATGTCCTCGCTCAGTACCCCACCATTCAAGCCGCTGTGACCGCCGCGAAAACGGGTGATACTATCCTTGTTGCGGATGGAACGTACGTCGGTGCAGGCAACCGTAACATCGATTTCGGAAGCAAAGACTTAACCGTGCAGTCCGCCTCTGGCAACCGCGCCAACTGCGTCATTGACTGTCAGCATACGGGCCGCGCCTTCCTTCTGAATAACGGACAAACGGCAAAAAGCAATATAGCAGGCTTCACAATCAAAAACGGTTCGGTTAGCGGTGGCAATGGCGGCGGCATTTCCATCTCAAGCATAAACCCAACGGTTGCTAACTGCATCTTTACTGGTAATTCTGCAAGCGCCGGGGGGCCGTTCGGCGGCGGCGGCGGAATGTACGGCGGAACGGCGACAGACTGCATTTTTACCGGCAATTCGACAAACGGATTTGGCGGTGGAATGAGTAACGGAATGGGAATTGGCTGTAAAGCGGTCAACTGCCAGTTCGATAATAATTCAGCGAACGTCGGGGGTGGAGTAGCGGGCGGCACGGTAATCAACTGTACCTTTACCAATAATACAGTTTTCTACGGATACGGCGGCGGAATGGAAGGGAGTATAATCGGCGGAACGGCAACCAACTGCACCTTCATCGGCAATTCGGCAGGAAACGGTGGCGGAATGGATGGCGGCGTGGCGACCCACTGTACTTTTACCAAAAACACAGCGAATTCCGGCGGCGGAATGTCTGATGGCGGCAGGGCCGCGCACTGCGTTTTCACTGGCAATTCAGCAAACACTGGCGGCGCTATGTTTGCCTGTGACGCGACCAACTGCGTATTGAACAGCAATTCAGCATCTATCAGCGGCGGCGGAATGTACACTGGATCGGCAACCAACTGCATTTTTTTCAGAAATGCCGCTACACATTCGATTTCTAACGGGACGACACAACTAGGAAACGGGGGAGGCATTTACGGTACGTACCTTTACTTCTGCACTTTTGCAGGTAACTCCGCACAAGGGGTAGGCGGCGGTGTTTATCTCAACAGTAGTCCTATGACAAATTGCATTGTGTGGGGAAACTCTGCTACTGGAAGTGGCGCTAATATTGGCGGCAGCGGAACTGTGGCTTACAGCGATATTCAGGGAGGCTTCAACGGGGATGGCAATATCAACATCAATCCGCTTTTCGCCAATCTGACTGCCGGTAATCTACATTTGACTGTAAATTCTCCCTGCATTGACGCTGGCACAACGACCATTCCGTCTTATGTCACCGTTTTTCCTGCGAACGACCTTGATGGCGGAAAGCGCATTGTCGGCAAAGCGCCCGATATGGGCGCATATGAATATGGCAATGTTGGCGCGTTTGGCACGCTCAAATTCGAAAGCATTTTTCCCGCCGCTGACGCGCAAAACGTCATTTTGCAATTTCGGCCTGTTGGCGGCGGTGATCCGGTCAATCAAACCTACCTCACGACGGCGGATGGTGAGTTTTATCTTTACGGCATACCGGACGGCGATTACAACCTATGGGTGAAATCTCCGATGTATCTGGCGGCACTCGTCCCTGTCACCGTCACAACTGGAAAGGCAAGGGTCACGGTAACACTACTGGCAGCCGACTCGAATGATGATAATTCATGTGACTCAAATGACTTCACCGCGCTGATTGGCGCGTATAACAGCGATATTGCCATTCCCGGCAGCGGTTACGATCCCCACGCCGATTTCAATGGCGACGGCTCGGTGGATTCGTCTGACTTTACGCTGCTTATCGGGAATTTCAATCAGGTCGGCGCTCCGTAGGCGGGGTATACCCCTGCGGGACAGCCTATGCAAAGGAGAACGGTATGACACCGGTTCGCTTTACCAATACGGAGGTTGCGGCGCGGGCAAAAGCCCTCTATGAAGAAAAAATCCGCGCCGTGATGCAGCCAGAAGACTCCGGCAAATATCTGGTGATTGATGTGGAGACAGGAGATTATTTTCTGGACGCCGACGAGGTTGCCGTGATGAAACGCGCGGCGGCGGATCATGCGCCCGACGCCCTCTACGGTATGCGCGTTGGCTTCTCCACAATGGGCAAGATTGGCATGAGGCAAGCGGCAAGGCCATGATCCTCGGAACGATTGACGCCGATAATCAGGCCGTTTTGCCGTTGCAGGTCATCGCGGCAAACGGTCAGGTCTTCCAGTTGCAGGGCGTAATTGATACGGGCTTTTCCGGCTATCTCACCCTGTCCCCCGCTCTGATCGCCGCGCTGGGCCTGCCCTTTCAGCAAGCGCCAGACGTTTACACTCGGCGACGGAAACCCGACGGAGTTTTACGTCTATCCTGCGACGCTTTTGTGGGACGGACAGCAGCGCGAAGTCTCTGTGCTTGCGGCGGAGGGGGACGCGCTCATCGGCATGAAACTATTGCGGGGTTTCCGCCTTTTTATGGATGTCAAATCGCGCGGCGCTGTCCGCGTCAAGGCCAGTTCATAAACCTGTTTGAACCGTAAACAATCCAAACAGCCCGCCCTCGAACGTTCTTTCTTTCGGGGGCGGGCTGCGTTTTCGGTAGTTGTCCCGACCGTGACGCGGCGAAAACTACGGGCCACCGTTGGCGAAGACGAGAAAGGCGCGGGCGGCGCTGGCCTGCTGGATCAGTTTCGCTTCGGCAAGCGGCTTTTCGTTCGGCCTTTCCCAGCGGTCGCCGTAATAGCCGTTCGCGTCCCGGACGTTGGCATGGACGAATTGCAGGGACTTTTGCGCGACCTCCCGCCAGTGAAAGTCATGGTCGGTCTGGTACAGAGCGAGGAACGCTTCGGAGAGCAGATGCGCGAAAATCCCGGTGTCCGCCATGGCCCCGGTGTCGGCGCGAATCCAGTGCGCTTCCGACGCTTTTGCGATGCGCTGCGCCTCCCGAAGATAGTCCCGGCTGCGCGTTTCGGTGTAGAGCAGGCAGTTGGCGCGGATCATCAGGGCGGTGTTGTACGTCCATTTCGTCCGTTCGATTTTGCCGATTGCATTGATATTATCGAAGTAAAGCCCGTCCGCGTCCTGCAAATGGGCGTTCGTCCAGCGGTAAAGCCGCAGGGCCGTATCGTAATAGCGGCGTTTGCCCGTCGCCTGATACAGCCGCAGCGCCGCCACCATCGCGGGAGCGTTGGAGCAGGTGTTTTTGCTTTTCTTCTCCTCTTTCCAGTACAGCCCGCCGCCAAATTTGTCGTCCTCCGCAGAGAGGATGAACGTCATGGTTTCCTCGGCCCGTTTCAGGTACGCTTTGTCCTTCGTCAGATCGTAAGCGTCGCACAGGGCGATAGCGATCCACTCGTTATCGTCGTAGTAGCGGTCGGGCGGATTGGGCGCGGGCAGGACGTTGTAGCCCGTCACGCCTTTCGCCGTCTGCCAGTAGACATCCAGCCCCCTGAAATAGTCGCGCAGGCGCGGCGTCCACGTTTTGCCGTCGGTCTTCGACGCCGCCACGAGGGCGGAGAGTTCCACGCCGCAGCCCCACATAAACGCGGGATGGCTGCGACCGGCGGTTCCGATTTTGATGTGGTCGGCGTAGAGATGGCGCGACGGCAGGGCGAAATCGGTCTCGATTCCGGTCAGCGTTTCCAGCCCCCACTTCCGAAAGTCGGCGGCGGTCTGCGCCCTTGCCGTTATGCAGACCGACAGGCACACCGACACGCAAACAAACGCGGCGGCAAGGCGGCGCGTGAACAAATGGATTTGATTTTTCATATTTTTATGATACCAGATTTGACGTTCCGCCGTTCCGCCTCCGCCGAAATTGTGCGATAATGGAGGCAGGAGAACTATACGGCATGAAAATTGTGATACCGGGCGGATCGGGACAGGTCGGGACGCTGCTGGCGCAGTCCTTAGCGCGGGACGGACAGGAAGTGGTCATTTTAAGCCGCAAACCGACGCCCGAAGCGCGCTGGCAGGTTGTGGCATGGGACGCGGAAACTCTCGGCGATTGGACGCGGGAACTGGACGGCGCGGACGTGGTGATCAATCTGGCGGGGCGCAGCGTGAACTGCCGCTCCACGCCCGAAAACCGCCGCGCCATTCTGGAATCGCGGACTCACTCAACCCGCGTCGTCGGGCAGGCGATTGCCGCCGCGCAGCGTCCGCCCGCCGTATGGCTTCAGGCCAGTTCCGCTACCATCTATACCCATCTTGGCGACAAACCGCACGACGAAACAACGGGCGTCATCAGCGGCGACGAACCGAATTTGCCGCCGACATGGAAGTTCAGTGTGGACGTGGTGAAAGCGTGGGAACAGGCGCTGCTTGACGCGAACACGCCCGCGACCCGCAAAATCGCTGTCCGCACCTCGCTGGTGATGAGTCCCGATCAGGGCGGCGTCTTCGATGTGCTGCTCGGTCTGGTAAGAAAAGGGTTAGGCGGCAAAAACGGGAACGGCAAACAGTATGTCTCATGGATGCACGAACAGGACTTCACGCGGGCGATAAAGTTTCTGATAGAACGACGCGACATTTTCGGCCCGGTCAATTTTGCCGCCCCCCACCCCCTGCCCAACGCCGAATTTATGCATGATTTGCAGCGGGCGTGGGGCATCGGGTTCGGCCTTCCCGCAACGGAATGGATGCTGGAGATTGGGGCGGTCTTCCTGAAAACGGAAACCGAACTGATCTTGAAAAGCCGCCGCGTATTTCCCGGTCGCCTGATAAGCGCGGGATTTGCTTTTGACTTTCCGACGTGGCCCGAAGCGGCGGCGGATTTGTGTCGCAAAAGCCGAGAAAGGGCCGCGCAAAAATAAAAATACCAGTTTTTTGTTTTTTAAGCGCAGTTGGCACAGTTCTTGCAATAGAAGAAGATAAGATGCCGCAATCGAACCGGTTCACTTCTTGCAGGGCGGCGCGACATTCCAAATCTACCTCCATGGAGAGCCATCTCAATGCGAACTCGCACTCACTTTCTTTTTCTCAGCGCGGCCCTGTGCCTCGCGGGAACGTCCGCCCTCGCGCAGAGCGTCAACGGCGTGATTGACGCCGCGTATGGAAGCCCGCTGACCGTACAGAACACACAGACCGGCTTCGGCAAAAGCACGAACGGCCTGTCCGACAACGCCAACGGTTCCGAACTCGACGCCGGATATGGCGTTATCAAAAATGGCGTCCTATATATCGGCCTCGCCGGAAACCTCGAAAGCAATTTTAATAAGCTCGACCTGTTCATCCAGAGCAAAGCGACGGGCGGTCAGAACGTTCTCCGCAACGACAACCCGAACGTGGACTTTAACGGCCTCAACCGCATGGCGGGCCTGACCTTCAAAGGCAGTTTCGCCCCAAATTACTACCTGGACATCACCAACGGCGGCGGCCCCGTCACGATCTATTCCAACTTCTCCGAACTCAACGCGGCGGGCGGCGGGAACGGCGCCTATCTCGGCTCGGCGACTCCGGGCGGCGGCGGCGCGGTGAGCGGCGGGACGAACCCCAACAACATCCAGATTGGCCTGAACAACTCCAACACGGCGGGCGTCGGCGCGGGCAACGGGACAGACTCTGGCAGCGGCGCCAGCGTCAAAACGGGCGTCACGATTGCGATTCCGCTGGCGGCGCTGGGCAATCCGACCGGCCCCATCAGCGTCTTCGGCTTCATCAACGGCAGCGGTCACGATTACGTGTCGAATCAAGTACTTGGCGGCATTGGCGGCGGCGGCAACCTGGGCGATCCGTCCCAGGTGAACTTCAATAATTACGGCGCGAACGCCAGCCCGTTTGTCGTTGCGGCAGCGGTTCCGGAACCCTCCGCGCTGGCCTTGCTGGTCTGCGGCGGCGGCGTGGCGCTGCTTGGTCTGCGGCGTCGGAAATAACCGCCTCGTGTCGGGGAGTCAAAAACTCTCGGACACGCTTTATTTTGCTGCTTGATAACGGTCAAGGCTTAAAAGAGCAAGGGGCAGTGCGGGCGGCGAGTCGGAGAGGACTTCTGATAGGAGCTTGCCGGTGATGGGGCCGAGCGAAAGCCCCATCATGGCGTGTCCCGCGCCAATGGCAAGGTGGGAGTACCGCGCTGACCGCCCGACATAGGGCAGGCCATCGGGAGAGCAGGGGCGCAGTCCGTTCCAGACGGGCGCGTCCCGGAAATCCTCCGGGCTGAAATCGGGGAAGTATTTCGGAATGGACTTTAAAATCCCGTTGACCCGCGCCGGATTCGTCCCCTGCCCCATGCCTGCAATCTCCATTGTTCCGGCGAAGCGCAGCTTCCCGCCCATCGGCGTCACCGCGACCCGCGCTTCGGTCAAAATGGAACAGATCGTCGGCTGCTGTCTGGGATTTTGCAGGGTGAGGCTGTACCCTTTGCCCGCCTGCATCGGCAGTTTCAAGCCAAGCGTCCGCGCTGTCGTCATGCTCCACGCGCCGCCCGCCAGCACAAACTCGTCCGCTTCGATTTCCCCTTGATTGGTCTCCGCCGCAACAAGGCGATTACCGGCGCGTTTCAGACCGTGAACCTCCGTCTCCCAGAGAATTTTGCCGCCGTCTTCTAAAATTTTCTCCGTCAGGCCCGCAAGAAATTTTTCCGGCGAAAGGTGGCAATCCTGCATGAAATGCGTTGCCCCCGCAATCGTCATGCGGATTCCCGGATCGCGCTGCGCCGCCTGCTGCGGCGTCAAGACTGCGGCGTCCAGTCCGAGTTGATGCGCCGCCTCCACCAGTTCCGCTTCCTCATGCAGACGTTTTTCGGTGGCGCAAAGCATCAGCATCCCGCGCTTGACCAGCCCGAATCCGTTGCCCGATTCCGTCGCCAGCTCCTCGTAGCAGGCGCGGCTTGCCAGATTCAGATCGCGAAGCAGCGGCGCGGCGCGGGCGGCTTGCGCGGCGTTGGCGGCGCGGTAGAATTTCCAGCCCCAGTCGAGTAAATCCCGGTCAAGGCGCGGACGGATATAGAACGGACTTTCGGGATTCAGCATCATCCGCAGCCCCATCGCCACCATTCCCGGCGCGGCCAGCGGCGTAAAATGACTCGGCGTAATCATTCCCGCATTGCCCAGCGAACAGGCGTCATGCGCCGCCGCCCCGCGCTCCAGCAGTGTGACCGCATGACCGAACTGCTGCGCGTAATAGGCGGTACACAGACCGATTGCCCCGCCCCCGATTATCACGATCTTTTTAGCCATTGTATTTACGCTTTCAACTGTCTCTGCGGGCGTCAAGGAAATGAATCTCCTCGCTACGCGCCTTCGGCGGAACGTCCTGCCGGACAAGACAATCCGCAGGGCCATTCAGTTATCCGCGTCGGGCGGTTGAAACCGTTGCCACAAGCGCGCGAAGTGTCCCTTCGGACACCAAAACCCGATCCTTTTTGTGGGGGCTAATCCGCATTAAGTCCGCGAAGGCGGACTTTGCGCACGCGTGGCAGTGAATTGATTCGCCCGCACGAAAACTGAATGGCCCTGGACAATCCGTGAGCGATCTCCTCTGTCCGAAGGACGCTCCGGCAGCGCCGCGTAGCGCAAAAGTTTATTTCCTTGATGCTTCACGGGGAAGTTTATTTCCTTGATGCTTCGCGGGGAAGTTTACTTCCTTGACGCCTGCAGGGCGATTCCGTTTTCTTAACGTTTGCTGGGGAGTTTACTCCCCATTTTGATTGCGTAGACCGCGCAAGTCCGTACTCGCTTCCGTCGCGATGTCGTGTGATTTTGACGCGCCAATCTGCTGGGAAAGGTAGATGCCCCGATGCCCCGATGCAATATAACTCAAGATGCACACGGCGGCGAGCGGCGCGGCAATCGCCGATCCGAACAGTTCGATGCCGACAAGGGTACAGGCCAGCGGCGTATTCGACGCCCCCGCAAAGACCGCCACGAACCCCAGCGCCGCAAAAAAGGCCGTCGGCTGCCCGGTGAGATGCGCAAACGCCCCGCCCAGCGCCGCCCCAATGCAGAACAGCGGCGTGACCTCGCCGCCCTTTAAACCGCTGCCGACCGTGACCGCCGTAAACACGATTTTTAGCAAAAACGCCCAGACCGGAACCGACTCCGGCGTGAAACTGCGGGCCAGCAGGGGCAGCCCCAGACTGAGGTAATCCCGCGTTCCGACCGCAAAGGTCAGCGCAATAATCACGATTCCGCCTGCGAACGGGCGCAGGGCGGGAACGTAAATGCGCTGCTTTGCAAAATCGCTGACAGCATGGGTCAATTCCGAAAAGAGCAAACTTGCCAGACCGAACAATATCCCCGCGACCATTATTCCCGCCCACAGTCGGAAGGAGGCGGAGGGCAATGCGACCGGGGCATAAGTAGAATGCGTCACGCCCCAGGCGCGGCAGACCGCATCGCCGACCGCGCTTGCCATGAAGCAGGGGATCAGCGCCTCGTAGCGAATCTGTCCGAGAGAGAGGACTTCCAGACCGAAGACCGTCCCGGCAAGCGGCGTCCCGAAAACAGAGCCAAATCCGCCGCTAATCCCGCTCATCAGCAGCAGACTTTGCTCGCTCTTGGACAGGCGCAGCGGCGTATGCAGCAGGTTCGCCAACGCGCCGCCCATCTGCACCGCCGTTCCTTCGCGCCCCGCCGAGCCGCCGAACAGGTGCGTCGCCAGCGTCCCGATGAGGACAAGCGGAGCCATACGCACTGGAATCGTATCTCCGGGATCGTGAGCGCGTTCAATCAGCAGATCGTTTCCCGCCTCCACCTTTTGCCCGAATTTTTGATACAGCAGCCCGACCAGCAGGCCCGCCACCGGCAGCAGCCAAAGCAGCCCGCCATGCGCCTCCCGATACGCCGTCACGCGATCCAGCGCTATCAGAAAAAAGGCGGACGCGCTCCCGCTCATCCCGCCGACGAGTCCGCCAATCGCCGCCCACTTCAGCAGCGTTCGGAAAAGCGTCCTTTGTTCGCGCAGATTGAAATGCTTAAAGGGCAGCGTCGTTCGGCTCGCTTTCCGTTTCGTTCGTTTCTTCCGCTTCCACTTCCGGCGCGGAGAGAGTGACCCGGCGATAAATGTCGCCCAGCGTCAGCGTCACGCCAAGCGAATCAAGCGAAATCGCATCGTCCGCCTCCGTATAGATTTGCGTGGAGTAGGACTTCGGGCCGGTCGGTCGGTAATGGACGGCCCGCATCTGGGTTTGCTCAAAAATGAGGTAGTCTGTCACGCTGTCAAGGGCAAGATACTCCGCCAATTTATCTATGAGATCAATGTCGCGTGTGGAACGGGACAGGACTTCGATCACGACCTGCGGATTGAGCAGGGTTCTGGGCCGGGTGTCGGCGAACTGGGGCGTTCCGCAGAGCGCGGTAACATCGGGATAGCGATAGCGTGTGCCAGAAACCCGGAATCGCACCTCCGCGATATAAACAACGCAGGACGTATCTTCCAGCGCATTGCCAATTCTGCGATAAATTTTGCCCGATATTTGGTTATGTTCCGGCGCTTCTCCCGCCATTTCGATAATCCTTCCGTCCGCATACTCATAGCGGCCTTCCTGCTCCGCTTCCCATTCCAAAAACTCCTCCGGCGTCATCACGCGGGGCGGATTCGGCAATTCCGGCGCTGCGACCATAGTGCAAATCTCCTCTCTTACCTTCGCTTTACTTCGCTTACTCGCAAATCTTCTGCGAAATCGGAACGGTTTCGTCTGTTTCGCCGGTGGTCTCTTTGTTTGCCCCCCGCAGCAACTCGGCGCTCTCGGTTGCGGTATTGGCGGCGGGGCGCAGCAGCGTTTCCGGCGCATCAACCGGCGCGACCGAAGCGCGAAGCAGAGTCTCACTTACGCGCTCGCGCCGCAATCGGGCGTTGAGCGTGTTGATTGCGTCGCGCACATCGTTTTCCAGTCCGTCATAGCGGTTCGTCGTCCATTCCTTATCCAGAATTTCTTCAAGGATGCTTTCCATCAGGGTGAGAGCCTGCGCATCGCCGACCTGCCCGATAGCGCGAATCAATGCCGCCCGGTCTTCAGGACTCTTTTTACGATAAAAAGACACGCTGCGGCAGAGATAGGCGCGGCCTGACGTGGAATAAAGCGGCGCGTGTTCCTCCCGAACGAGCGGCAGTAAATGCGGTGTGGCACAGGATACCATTTTGCTCAAACTGGAATGATCGAATAATCTTGCCTCCAGCAAAACAGGCAACGCGCGTCCGTCTTCCGTAGCAATCATACGCCCAACGATAGTTTGGAGAGCGTCCCGGATCGCTTTGTTGCGTTGCCGTTTTTTACGCAGAAACAGCCTGACAACTTTTGAAGAAATAAACGAATTCAATGGGCCAGCAAATAACATGAGAATTACAGGATAGTATTTGTGAGAATATTGCGACAAAATCCCTGTGAGTCCCAGAATGACACAGATGCACAAAACACAATGAGAAATCCATTCCGCCACTTTGACCTGAGTCTCTTTGTGCTGCGACTCCCGAATCAAGGCGTGAACAGTCGCAATTTCCTGCTCAAAGTCTTCGGTTGTCGGTCGTGGTTCCATGCCCTTGGTTTTCGGCAAAACCAAAGCGGAAACCTACTTTAATCGTCCTCTTTTTGAACTCGGATGACACGGATTTTCCAATGCCTGCCTGCAAGCGTGTCATAAGACAGCAAACGGGACGTAGTGATAAATCCGTGTCATCATTAAAATCTGCGTCATCCGAGTTCAAAAGAATCTTTTTGCGGCGCGACACTTTTTGCGGCGCGATTCCGTCGAGTCGGTGAAGCGGAAAATTCCGGTCGGATTTCTTTCCCGCACTTCGACCGATTGCCGCCCAACTTTTTTCAGGAGTTTGCCCTCATGGTCGCCACACCCGTTGACACCCGCGCCAGTTTGAAAGCGAAATGCACCCGCAAAGATTTGTTTGAGGCCGTCCAGACCGTCGGACACGCCGTTTCGGGCCGCAGCGCCCTGCCGATTCTCAGCCATATTATGATCCAGGCCGAAGAGAACGGCCTGCGCCTGATCGCCACCGATCTCGAACTCGGCATCTCCTGCCGTATCCCCAACTCCGAAAGCGCCGGAATCATCGAAGGCGGCGCCCTGACCGCCCCCGCTCGAACGCTGACCGAAGTCCTCGGCAACCTGCCCGAAAAAGAGGTCGCGATTTCGGTGGACAAAAGCCACACCGTCCACGTCAAATGCGAAAAATCGGAGTACAAAATCCTCGGACTGCCCGCCGAAGATTATCCCCACCTCCCGGAAGTCACCGACAGCGTGGGCTTCGCGCTGCCGCAGGCCAAACTGCGCGAAATGATCCGGCAGACCCGCTTCGCCGTCGGCACGGACGAGGGACGCCCGATCCTCACCGGGATTCTCATGGTCTTTGACGGCGAAACGCTGAAATTTGTCGCGACCGATACCCACCGCCTCGCCGTCAAGACCGCCATTGTCAAGGACGGGCGCGGTTCGCAGAACGCCATCGTTCCCGCCCGCGCCATGAACGAACTGACCCGCCTGCTCACCGACGCGGAGGGCGATGTCAAGGTCACGCTTTCCGGCAATCAAGTCCTGTTCGAATTGCCGGGGGATGCGGGAGTACAGATCGTTTCACGGCTGATTGAAGGACAGTTTCCGAACTATCAGCGCGTGATCCCCGCCGAGCATCACAAGCGGTTGACGATCCCCGTGCAGCAGTTGCAGCGGGCCGTGCGCCGCGCCTCGATTGTAGCGCGGGAGAACGCGCACCGGGTGATTTTCCGCACGGGAGAGGACAATCTGATTTTGACCGCCGAAAGTCAGGTCGTCGGCAATGCGTATGAGGAAGTGGAAGCGACGCGGGAGGGCGACGACGTGGAGATCGCGTTCAACGCCAAATATCTGCTGGATGTGCTGGACGCGGTAGACTCCGACACGCTGCATCTGGAACTGACCGAGGCTCTCAAACCGGGCGTAATCCGCCCCGTCCCCGCCCCGCCCAAAGAGGGCGAGGAGGCGATGGCGCTGGCCCCCGATTACCTGTGCGTCCTGATGCCCATGCAAATCGTGTAGCGGCAATTCCTCTCATCTGGCGGCGATGCGATCAAGACGAAGGCGAAATGCGGGTCAGGTAAAAATTTGCCTGACCTGTTTTCCCGATGAAACGTCCAGCAGGACGACTGGCGGAACCCCACCTGGCGAGGCTTGAATTGAACAGGAAACGCCTCATCCGCTTTACGCAGCCGCCTGCCTGCGCGACGACATCGGCGCAAGGGCGCATTTCTGCGGAATATGCTCGGAGGTCGCATTTCTCTCAAGTTCCACGTCAGCGGTCGTAATAGCGCTCTGGGGACCGCGCCGGGTATCATAGCGGTATGATTGATTTGACACAAAGCGCCGCCCGCTTCCTGATTATCAATGCCGACGACTTCGGCATGACCGCCGCCGTAAACGCCGCGATTCTCAAAGCGCACCGGGAAGGCGTCCTGACCAGCGCCAGCCTGATGGTTGCGGAACCCGGATTCGACGAAGCGGTAGAGATTGCTCGCCAGAACCCCGCGCTCGGCGTCGGCCTGCACGTCGTCACCACGTTTGACCGCGCTCTGCTCCCTCACTCCGAAATTCCCGCTATCACCACCCCCGACGGACGGTTTTTCACCAGCCCTGTACAGGCCGGTCTGCGCTACCAACGTTCGGCGGCGGCGCGGCTTCAATTAAAGCGGGAAATGACCGCGCAGTTTGAGCGGTTCGCCGCGACCGGACTGGAATGGTCTCATGCCGACGGGCATCAACATTTTCATCTGCACCCGTTCGTTTGGGACACCCTCCTTGACCTCTGCGATCAGTTCGGAGTACACCGGTTGCGGATTCCCCACGAAGATGTCTGCGCCCATTTTCGCGCAGGCGGCGACGGGCCGAACATCAACACGATAGCGACGCTGTTTCTCCGGGCGCAGCGCCGCCGCTGCCTGCGCACTCTGGCGGAACGCAAAACGCTCGCCGGTAAGCCGGTTTTCCTGTGCGACCGCGTTTATGGAACGATGCAGTCCGCCAACATAAATGAACTCTACCTGCTCGCGCTGCTTGACCGATTGCGCGGACGAACGATAGAAATATATTCCCACCCCGGCACAGAATACGCGGTTAAACTGCCCGCCAATCAGCAGACGCCAGACGTTCGCGACGCCGAGTTGTACGGCCTGTTGTCCAGCGAAGTCCATGCAAAAATTGCGCGTCTTGACCTTACAGGCGGAAGGTACGCAGACGCTGAAGCGTTTGTCCGCCGTTTCGATTCGCTCCTGTCTACGCCCGATACAGGACAGGCCTTTCGATAAAAATACGTCGCGCTTTTCGCTTACGCTCCGGGAAATTTTGCCCCGCCCCTTGATTTTGAGCCTGACCTCGTGTATAATAAGCAAGAAGCAGACGATGCTCGCACGGAAAAATGGACGCTAATGGCGATTGGCTCAGGGGTAGAGCGCTTCCTTGACACGGAAGAGGTCACTGGTTCAAATCCAGTATCGCCAATAAATCGAAATAAAAGGCCGCGTGATACACTTTAGACAAAAGCAGTGTGTCACGCGGCCTTTGTGGTTCAGGCCGTCTTTGCCGCGTTTTTCGCGCCAGTCATAATACGTGAAACCGGTTGTTCCGGCGAAATTAAGGCAGCGCCGTTTGCCGTTCCCCCGCAGGGCCGTTTCGTCAAATTCGGCAGGGCGCGAGTCCTTCCCGGCGCGTCTCTGGTATAATGGAGTACAACCACCGATAATGAAAAAGTACCCTACCGCAAAGGACTGTGTTTTTAATGATGGAACCCCTGGAAGATTTGACGCCCGCGCAGATTGTGGCGGAACTCGATAAATATATCGTCGGGCAAAAAGCGGCCAAACGCGCTGTCGCTATCGCCCTGCGCAACCGCTACCGACGCCGCCTGCTCGCCCCTGATCTGCGCGACGAAGTGATCCCCAAAAATATCCTGATGATCGGCCCCACCGGAGTCGGCAAGACCGAAATCGCCCGCAGACTCGCCACCCTCGCCCGCGCCCCCTTCGTCAAAGTCGAGGCCACCAAATTCACCGAAGTCGGCTATGTGGGCCGCGACGTGGACAGCATGGTGCGCGACCTCCTGCAAGTCTCCATCCGCCTGATTGAGACCGAACGCCTCGCCGAAGTCCGCGCTAAGGCCGAAGAACGCGCCGTCGAGCGCATTGTGGACATCTTGCAGCCCGCAGCCCCCGCCAAAAAACGCAAAGGCCGCGAAAACGAGTCCCCTGACCTTTCCAGCGCTATCCGCCAGATGTTCGGGCAGGCGTTCAGCAATATCCCGCCCGTGACCGCCGGAGTGGACATGGCCCCCAAAAAACCGGAGCCGGAAGCGGAAGAGAACGCCGAGGAGGAGCGCAGCCAGACCGCCCGCATTGAGCGGATTCGAGAGCGTTTTCGGGAGCGCGTCCGTACCGGAGTCACCGACGACGACGAACTAGAGATTACAGTCGAGGAGAATCAGGGGACGCCGTTCATGCAGGTCTTTTCCCCGCACGGCATGGAGGAGATGGGGATGGATATGCAGTCCGCATTGGGCGGGATGCTGCCCAAAAAGCATAAACAGCGCAAAGTCACTATCGCCGAGGCCAAGCAGATATTCACCGATGAGGAGGCGCAGGGCCTAATTGACCGGGATGCCCTGCTGCGGGACGCTATCTCCCGCGCCGAGCAAAGCGGCATCATTTTCATTGACGAAATTGACAAAATCGCCGGTTCCAGCCGCTCCGGCAGCGGCGGAGGTCCCGACGTGTCCCGCGAAGGCGTTCAGCGCGACATCCTGCCCATCATCGAAGGCTCTACGATTACGACCAAACACGGCCCCGTCAAAACCGACCATATTCTTTTTATCGCGGCGGGCGCGTTCCACGTCTCCAAGCCGTCCGATCTGATCCCCGAACTTCAGGGCCGCCTGCCGATTCGTGTGGAATTAGAGAGTTTGACCGAGGCCGATTTCAAGCGGATTCTGACCGAACCGCGCAACGCCCTGACCCGCCAGTATGTAGCGCTGATGGCGACCGAAGGCGTGGACATGGAGTTCACCGACGACGCCATAACAGAACTTGCCCGCGTCGCCGCTGAAGTCAACCGCAGTCAGGAAAACATCGGGGCTAGAAGGCTGCATACCATTCTGGAACGCCTGCTGGATGAGGTCTCCTTCGCCGCGCCCGACCTGGACGAAAAACAGGTCAAAGTAGACGCCGCTTACGTCCGCGAACGCCTCGGCGATATCGTCAAAAACGAAGACCTGAGCCGATACATTCTCTGAAATGCGCTTTAGCGCGGGCCGCACCCCGAAGCGGCCTGCGCTAACCTGTCGTTAAGGACTGCGTTTCGGGCTGTGCGGGCGGAGCGATTATCGGCGTTGCCTGCGATGCGGTTTGCGGCGCGGACTGCGTGATCCCGGACGACGGGCGCAGCAGCGTTTCGGCGGGCGTTTGGGTTCCGATTGCGGGGCGCAGCAGCGTTTCCGGTCCCGCAAGCGGCGCGACGGAGGCCCGCAGCAAGACCGCCGCGTCGCCGAAATCCTCCATCGCGTAGAAATCTTTCCCGTTGATATTGTAGCGCGGCCTGATTCCCTGCTCCTCCGCAAACGCTGTCAGCCGTTCCGCCTCCACTCCAAACCGGAAACCAACCTCATCAGTGTTATGAAGTCGCTTTAGTTCGCGCCGAATTTTGAGGTTTTGCCACGCGAAGCGTATAAAAGGGTATAAGATTCGCGCCGCTATTGCGGCGCAGACCAAGTTAAAATATTCCCGCTTTACGATCATTCCAGGCAATACCAATAAACAGCAAAATCCCAGTAAAAGCAGAATGGAACATACAAGTCTTGATTGCCGTTGCCATTGTCCTCTAATGCGAAGCACACCTCGATCATCTATTTCATTTATAAAATAGTATGCTGTCGGAATATCTTTGGATTTTTGCTCATAAGCCTGCTTTGAGTTGCTCGATTCTTCCGTTTTTTTCATAAGTAAAAAATTTCCGCACCACGCAGTTAGAAAAGCGGCGTCGGGCCTGCGAGTTCGCCGATGAAGCCGTTCCGGCAGAACTGCGCATCAGGCGGGGCGCATCCCTTCGTACTCGCTTGGCGTATAGGTGAAAATAAACGAGATGTCACGGGCCTCCGCAGGGCCTATCTGACGCCGGAACAGGCGAAATATCCTGTCCTGTCTCTGACGCGCAGTGCGCCCCTGAAACCCTTCCCATATCACGCGCCCACCTACTTTCTCGCTGTCCGGGTCACGTGAGATTTCAACCCTTGCTTAGGGTAGTTCCTTTTCTAAAATCTGTTTAACAAGTTGTTCTGTTGCCATTGTTCCACTCCAAGCGCGACGATTTTTCCGCCACTTCAAACAGCCGATTGGCGCTGTATTTGATGCGGTCGCCGCGCACCTTGTCCAGTCCGGTAGAATAAAGATGGGCATCCAACATCTTGATCGTCATGTAGCGTTGATCCGCCCCTCCCTCAATGCGGCCTTAGTCCGCGCTAATCGTCGTCAATCTGCGCATATTCGCGGGGCGTGTAGGTAAAAACCATTCCCACCTGCTCCGCTTCCCTGCCCAGCGCATCTTGCAGAACGTCGTATACACGATGCTGCCGTTCCAGAAAGGTCAGGGGCGCGAAACCTTCCCAGATGAGAAAGCCGTGAATACGACCGCCTTCTTCGCCGGGACGCAGTTTAATGTCCGCTCCATCAAAGCGGTCCCGTAATGCCTGTACTACTTCTTCCATTTAGAAACTCCTTGTGCGACGATAGCCGTGGCGATTTCGAGCATTCGATTCGCGCTGTATTTCACTCGGTCGCCGCGTATTTTGTCTAATCCCGTTGTATAGAGGTGGGTATCGAGCATATTATGCGTCATATAACGCTGATTGGCCCGCCAACGTAGATTGGCCTCTGTAATCAGCGCTGCAAAGGCGCGTTGCCCGCTAATGCCCTCTGGCAACAGTTGGCCTTTATCCAGCCGATACACCAGACTATGACTGCTATCGAAAGTCGCCCCCTCCTGCCCGCCATACGTCCGCAGAATCGATTCGATGGCAACGCCCGCAAAGTAATGCGCGGCGACGTACTGTTGCGCGTCTATCAATTTGACCGTCATTCGCAAATGCTCCTGCGCAACATCGTAGTAACCGCGTCGTGTGAACTTGACTTCCGGCACGAAAGGCTTCTCCTATCTCCGTTCTCGTTCTAAAATCATGGCGTGTCGCTCTTTCCGTTGGTCAAGGTCTGCGTTTCGGACTGTGCCGCCTGCGCGATGGTCGGCTCCGATTGCGGCGCGGTCTGTGAAACGACTGACGACGGACGCAAAAGAGTTTCCTCAGGCGTCTGCGTCCCGATAGCGGGACGCAGCAGCGTTTCCGGTCCCGCAAGCGGCGCAACAGAAGCGCGAAGCAAGACCGCCGCATCACCGAAATCCTCAATCGCGTAGAAATCTTCCCCATTGATATTGTAGCGCGGCCTGATTCCCTGCTCCTCCGCAAACGCCGTCAGACGTTCCGCCTCCACGCCAAACCGTGAACTAATAGAGTTGGCATTATTGAGTTTTTTGATTCGTTTCCGCGTAAAAAAAGAATGGACGCCATTGTATATCAATAATGCTCCAGCCAACAAACTTGACAGCCAATAACAAGTACTAGCGTGTGGCTTCCCAACTCCCAAAACCGCCGCCAGCGCAGAGAAAAGCATAACAATTCCCAAAAACAGCGCGAATAAGCATTTTAAATACGAGCGGTCATTCCAATCTCCTTGAATGAGTGCCACGCCGCGTTTATCATGACCTTTAGTAAAATAAATGGGTACTCTCAACTTTGGCCTCCTTATCTGATTTGTGGCGTCAGTTCCGCGAGTTCGCCGATGAAGCCGGTGAGGTGCGCTTCGGTGACGCGGACGGGGACGAGTTTGCCAATCAGCGATTCGGGCGAGCGGGTTCCGCCATCCGGCACGGTGAAGTTTATGGCCTTTAATGTCCGGGTGTAACCGGTGAGGCGGTTTGGGTCTTTCGGGCTGAAACCCTCTACCAGAACTTCGAACTCCCGCCCGATTTGCGCTTTGTTGATCTCAATCGTGATGCCGTTTTGCAGGGCGATCAGCGCGTTCAGGCGCTCCATTTTGAGAGACTGCGGCAGTTGGTCTTCCTTGATTGCCGCCTTTGTGTTCGGGCGCGGGCTGTACGCGAACATAAAGGCGGAATCGAAGCGCGTGGCCTCCACAAATTCCATCGTGTTCTGGAACTGTTCATCCGTCTCGCCCGGATAGCCGAGCATAATATCGGTGGTAATCGCAATGCCGGGAACCGTCGCCCGCAAATTGTCCACGATCTCCTGATAACGCTCGACGGTATAGCCCCGGTGCATCTCCAGCAGCAAATCGTTGTCCGCGACCTGAAGCGGCAGATGCACGTGTTCGCAGACTTTTTCCAGACTGCCAATAGTGGCAATCAGTTCGTCGGTGAAGTCCTTCGGGTACGGCGACGTGAAGCGAATCCGGGACAGGCCACGAATCGCGTTAATCTGTTCCAGCAGGCGGGCGAATGGAACCCTTCCCTCCGGCATATTCTTCCCATAGGAGTTCACCGTCTGACCTAGCAGCGTGATCTCTTTCGTCCCGTTTCGCGCCAGCCCTTCGATTTCGGTCAGGATTTCGGTTGTCGGTCGGCTGCGCTCCCGCCCCCGCGTCAGCGGCACGATACAGAACGTGCAGAACTTGTCGCAGCCGTACATAATCGGGACGTGCGCTTTGAGTTGCGCTTTCCGCTCCGGCTGCCGCGCCGGAATATCCGCCACAATCGCGCCCTTGCGATCCGGCAGATGCAGCGCGGTCAGGGCTATCGTATTGATGTTTGAGCGGCTGTGCGCATTAAAAGCGTCCGGCAGACGTTCGCCCGCTTTGGCCCGCGCCACCATCTCCGGGATCGCCGCGATATTCCCCGTTCCGACAACCAGGTTGACATACGGGGCGCGGCGCTGAATCTCCGCGCTCTCGATCTGCGCCATGCACCCGCAGACCCCGATAATCATTTCGGGCTTGTCCTTTTTCATTTCGCGCAGGTGTCCGAGTTCGCTCCAGACCTTTTCATGCGGCTTTGCCCGCACCGAGCAAGTATTCAGCAGCACAATCTCCGCCTGCGCCGCGTCGCTCACCGGCACGTAGCCCGCCTGCTCCAGATAAAGGCCCATCTGCTCCGAGTCCTCCTCGTTCATCTGGCAGCCCCACGTCATAATATGATAGCCCGGTCTCCCGGTTTCGTTCGTCATTTTAAGTTCCTTTGGAAAGGGTGTCGGGGGTCGAACCATGCGCTGTTCGCTTAAATCAGCGTTTGTTTTCAGCAGGCGAGGGTGTTGCCGACACCCGACACCCGAACCCCGACACCCTGCGCTTCCTCTATTGTACAACAAAAATCCCTCCGCCGGGGTCGGCAGAGGGAAATTCAGGCGTTAGAATGGGAAAGCGTCTTTTAGCCGTGCAGCGAGCGCCACAGGTCGTTGGACATGACGAGGATGAACAGCGTCCCGATAATCGCCAGACCCACCATTTGCGCCCCCCACATTTCGCGGCTGGAGAGTTTGCGGCGGCGGATTCCCTCGAAGGCCAGCAGCACCAGATGCCCGCCGTCCAGAATCGGGATCGGAAGCAGGTTCATAATCCCCAGGCTGATGCTGATCATGCCCGCCAGCCAGACGATGTTGCGCGGGCCGTACTTGCTCTCCTGATGAATCATGCCGACAATCGCAATCGGGCCGCCGACATTCTCCTGCGCGTCTTTGCGGCTCGTCAGCGATTTGCGGATTCCGGTCAGCTGCATCTTAATCGCCATTGTTCCGATGCCAAACGCTTCCTGCGGACCGGTCTTTTTCCAGATGGGATTTAGTTTGGGCATGAAACCAATCTGACCCTGCGTGATCTGTTTGCCGTCTATATCCACCTGTTTCGGGACAGGTGTCACGACAAAATTCAGCGGCTTCTCGCCGCGCAGAACGCTGAGACGCAGGGGTTTTCCGACGCTGGAATGGATGATGTCCACCATGCCTTTACCTTCGGTGACGACCGTATCATCAATTTTCACAATGCGGTCGCCCGGTTTCAGTCCCGCTTTCTCGGCGGGCTGCCCTTTGACGAGCGCCTGGATTACGTTCTCCATTTTTGCGTCGTCAGGCAGTCCCGTCGTCAGGCCCATGCCGCAGAAAATGAGGTAGCCCAGCGCCACGCTCATAAACGGCCCCGCGAAAATCACGGCGGCCCGCTGCCAGAGCGGTTTTTGTCCGTATCCGTTGGGATCGGGCGGTGTAGCCTGCGCGTTGATGACCGCTTCCAGATAACGATGCTCGTCCGCGTTGATGCCGGTTGTGAGTAGCAGCGCGTGGATTTCGCGGCGTCCGTTTTCGGTCAGCGCTCCGTCCGCGCCCACCGCGTCGTTAACCGTCTGCGCCACGCGGTCAGACACCAGCCCGAAATCCACCGATTCCAGCGGCTCGGTCGTCAGACCCGCCATGACCTTGTGAAATTTTTTCTGCGGGTCGCTTCGGGGAAAAATCGGCGCGCCGTTGGAAATGTCGTCCGGCTCCATTCCCGCGATTTTGACAAAGCCGCCGAAGGGAAGCATACGGATATTGTACTTTGTGCCGTTGCGCTCGCCCAGCGGAATAATCACCTTACCAAAAAATAGCGAGAAGTCCTCTACGCGCATCCCGCAGAGTTTCGCCATGATAAAATGGCCCCACTCATGCGCCAGCACCAACGTACTGATCAGTGTAAGGGCGTAAATTGCAGTGCGTAAATAGTCCATAGTGTCCTTAAAGGGTGTCGGGTGTCGGGGTACGGGTGTCGGGTGTCGTAGAAATTTGCTCGACTGCGAAAATGCGCAAGCGATGCGGGCTACGACACCCGACACCCTATCTCCTCGCTTTTCTGTCCGCCTCTAAAATGTTTTCCAGCGTGGGCGGCAGGGGCGTATGCTGCTCCATTGTTTTTTCCACGCGGCGGGCGATTTCGAGGTACGGTATTTTTCGGTCTAAAAACAAAGCGACCGCCGCCTCGTTCGCGGCGTTCATTACGGCGGGCATCGTGCCGCCCGCGTTGACGGCGTATCTTGCCAGACGCAGCGCCGGGAATTTCGTCTCATCCGGCGCGGTAAAAGTCAAATTGGCGTAGGCGTTTAATGGCATACGCGGCAAATCGGTATTGATGCGCTCCGGGTAGACCAGCGCATACTGAATCGGCAATCGCATATCGGGCAGCCCCATTTGCGCCAGCGTGGAGCCGTCCTTAAATCGCGCCATCGAGTGAATTATAGACTGCGGATGCACGACTACTTCCACGTCCTCAATCGGCACGTCGAACAGCCAGCGGGCCTCAATGGTTTCCAGCGCTTTATTCATCAGCGTCGCGGAATTGATCGTGACCAGCCCGCCCATATTCCACGTCGGGTGTTTGAGGGCCTGTTCGACCGTAACATTTTCCAGTTCGGTCATGGTCGCGTTTCGGAACGGCCCGCCGGAAGCGGTCAGCAAAAGTTTCTCAATACTATTATCGGGAGCGCCCTGCAAACACTGGAAGATTGCGGAATGTTCGCTGTCAATCGGCAGGATTTTAACGCCTTTTTCACGGGCCAGCGCCATTGTTGGCCCGCCCGCCGCGACGAGAACTTCCTTACTTGCCAGCGCGATATCTTTCCCTGCCCGCAGCGCCGCATGGGTCGGCGCAATCCCAATCGCGCCGGCCACCGCCACGACTACCAAATCCACATTGTCCCGACTGGCAAGATCGCTCATGCCCTCGACGCCGCACAGAACTTCCGTTTGCGCATCGGTCAGCAGGCCGCGCAGTGCGCCACGCTTCGCTTCATTACCGATTGATACGCAGGGGACTTGAAAAAAATTCGCCTGTTCCGCCAGCAACTCCGCGTTGCCATGCGCCGCCAGTCCAACGACCCCAAAGCGACCGGGCAGCCTCCGCACAATGTCCAGCGTCTGCGTTCCAATCGAGCCGGTGGAACCTAAAATCACAATCCGTTTCATGCGCGTTCTGTCTCGCTTCATTGCCCGCCCGCTTTAATGCAATCGGCGCGGCTATCTGGTATAATGGCCTCACTGCAAAATCTCAAGCGCCGTTTCGCCAGTTGGTCGGGCCTATGAAAGGCTCGTCTATGGGGTGTTCCGCCAACCGTCCTCACGGACGGGAAATTCAAGTAGGACTCTTCCGTCCGTGAGGACGGTTAGCCAGCGGCCTTCGGCAGGCGGGCCTTTCATAGGCCCGACGTAAAAAACCGCAATTTCACAAGGAAAAACACGTTATGCGCCTGTTCTCATTCTCTGGTTTTGTGTTGCGGCGGGGCTTCGTTGGCGCGGCGGCACTTCTTACGCTGACTTCCGGCATTGCCGCTTTGGGGCAGGCGCAAAAGCCCGCCTCGCAAAGTCCGCCGCAACCGGAAGCGCAGCCTGACCTCATCAATCCCGACCGGCCCGGTATCGCGGATGGCAGCACGGTCATCGGGCCGCGCCGCTTTCAGATTGAGACCGGCTATCAGAATGAGTTCCGCAAGGACGCGGGCGGTACGACGCGCAACATCTTCGTCCCTACCCTGCTGCGATTCGGTGTGAGCAGCCAGTGGGAAGCGCGGATCGAAAGCAATACCTATACTTTTGCCCGCGTGACCAGTCCCGGCGCAAGCCCAACGGAAACGGCGGGAATGTCTCCGTTTTCGCTTGGCGTGAAGTATCACTTTCAGGATCAGACGGCGGTGGGCAAACGCGCCTCGCTTGGAACCATCTTTCGCCTGTTTCCCGCCTCCGGTTCCAGCGATTTCCGCACGGCCCATACGATGGGCGACCTGCGACTTGCGGCGGATTGGGACTTTACGCCTAACCTCTCACTGAACCCCAATGTCGGAGTCGGGATTTATGAGGACGGACAGGGCCGCGTCTTCACGACGGGCCTTTTCGCGCTGACATTGAACTATTTTAACCGGGCGCGAACGGTCAATCCCTTTATTGATATGGGATTTCAGGCCCCCGAAGAACGCAATGGACGGTCTTCGCTGACCTTCGATGCGGGCATCGCCGTCATCCTCGGACAAAACGTCCAACTCGATCTCAGCGCTGGAACGGGGACACTGGGGCGAACCCCGCCGCACCCCTTCATCGCCGCCGGCCTCAGCATCCGGTTCTCTCAGCGGTGACAGGTGGGCAATCAGACTCTGCCTGCTCGTACCTGTTCACGTCGGGCCTATAAAAGGCCCGAACAACCGGGTTGATATTTGCAAGATATTTTTCATTCCGGCTGGGACGCCTCTAAGACCGCTTCCGCCACGTAGATGGGGGCGCGGGCGCGGAGGGCAATCGCAATCGCGTCGCTGGGGCGGGCGTCAATCTCGATGCTTTCGCCGTTCTGCGTCAGACCGATTTTCGCGTAAAACGTATCGTTCCAAAGGTCGTCAATCGTGACGCGCTCAACTTTTGCGCCGAGGCGGTCAATGAATGTCTTCATCAGGTCGTGGGTGTGGGGCCGGTCGGGCGGATCGTTTTCCAGTCCCAGCGAGATGGCGAGGGCCACATCGCGCAGCACGAAAATCTTAAATTCCCGTCCGCGATTGTCCCGAAGCAACACGAACGTTGTGCTGCTCCCCTGCCCGCCTGGGGTGTCGTAGATTCCTTCATAGACGTTGACGACGCGGACTTCCTTCTCATTGAGCGAGCGGTAGCCCCGGTTTTCCGGCTCCAGTCCCGCATCATCGGAGGAAGGACGGCGGTCATCCTCCGGCCCCATGCCGCCAAAAAAGTCCCTGAAATCGCTCACTGCCAGCCTCCGTTCGCTTTCAACGGCCCTGCGGCGAACGCGCCGCTGCATAAACCCGTCGTTTTGTAGCGGACGCGCCGCTATTCCCCGTCATTCTTAATCGTTCGCTCGACCATCGCCAGAAATTCTTTGTTGGATTTGGTATGGGTGAGCCGGTCTTTCAGCAGTTCCGTCGCTTCCATCGGGTCGAGGCCGTGCAGCAGGCGGCGCAGTTTCACAATCTGCTTGTACGTTTCCTCGTCGTAGAGCAGCTGCTCCTGCCGCGTGCCGGACTTCAGCGAAATGGCGGGAAAAATGCGTTTTTCCGCCAGTCCTCTGTCCAGTTCGACCTCCATGTTGCCCGTGCCTTTGAACTCTTCGAAGATCAAATCGTCCATGCGGCTGTTCGTTTCAACGAGCGTGGTGGCGAGTATGGTCAGGCTTCCGCCCTCTTCGATATTACGCGCCGCGCCGAAGAATCGTTTCGGTCGGTAAAGGGCCGCCGGATCAAGCCCGCCCGCCAGCGTGCGTCCGCTGGGCGTGACCGTCAGGTTCGAGGCGCGGGTATAGCGCGTCAGGCTGTCCATAAGAACGACGACATCCCGCTTGCTTTCCGCGAGGCGTTTGGCCTGTTCCAGCACCATTTCCGCGACCCTCATGTGGTTTTCGGGCGTCTCATCGAAGGTGGAACTAATGACCTCGCCTTTTACCGAGCGGCGAATGTCGGTTACCTCTTCCGGGCGCTCGTCAATCAGCAGGACGATCAGGACGCACTCCGGGTGATTGACCGCGACCGCGTTGGCAATCGTTTTAAGGACAGTCGTTTTACCGGCCTTTGGCTGCGCCACAATCATGCCGCGCTGCCCTTTGCCAATCGGCGAAATCAAGTCCATGATGCGCCCGGTCATTTCGGTGCGAGTGGTCTCCAGCGTCATCAGTTCGTTCGGATAGATCGGGGTCAGGTCGTCGAAGTTGACGCGGTTGCGGGCGACATCGGGTTCGACGCCGTTGACGCCCTCGACGCGGAGTAGACCGAAATACTTCTCCGAATCTTTGGGCGGGCGCACCTGTCCCGCGACTTCATCACCGGTTTTCAGTCCAAAGCGTTTGATCTGCGTCTGCGAGACGTAAATATCTTCGGCGTTGGGCGAGAAATTGCTGCGGCGCAAAAATCCCCAGCCGTCCTGCAAAATCTCCAAGATACCTTTAGCGTGAATGACGCCATTGCGGTCGGTCTGTTTTTGCAGGATGCCGTTGATCAACTCGTCCTTGCGGGTCGTGTTGTTTGCGGCCCCAAGCTGTCCGGCGAGTTCCTGCAAATCGCTAAGACTTTTGTTTTCCAGGTCGGAAAGGTGGAAACTGGGGTTTTCTTCCATGTCGGTCTTCTACCTCGTCATCAGGCGGCGTGGAGTTCGCTGGGTTCCGAAAAATTTGCGAAGTTCGGAGGAGCGGAGCCGCAAGCGGTGGGCAAACGCGGGGGTTCGCCGGGTCAAGTTCTGCCCTCACCCCAACCCTCTCCCAATCTTGGGAGAGGGAGCAAAATCCGTATCCTGCCCCCCTTCTCCCAGACTTTTTTGGGAGAAGGGGCCGGGGGTTGAGGGCCATGTAATCAATACAACGGAAAATATCGGTGGAAATTTGGTAAGAATGGGCGTCAGATCGTCGGGGAATCTGTCTCTTGCGCTTCTGTGAATGAGACGACGCCGATGTAGCGCAGGTTCCGGTATAACTCGGCGTAGTCCATCCCGTAGCCAACGACAAATTTATCTTCAATCTCAAACCCGCGATAATCTACGGGAACGTCCACTTTGCGCCGCGCCGGTTTGTCCAGCAAAACGCACACCTTGACGCTTAATGCGTGACGCGCAATCAAATTTTCAATCAGATAACTGAACCGCAGCGTCATGCCGGTATCCAGTATATCTTCCACAATAATAACGCGCTTGCCCGTCACAGCGGCGTCCAAATCCTTTAAGATGCGGACTTCCCCGCTGCTTTCGGTCGCGGCCCCATAAGAGGCCAGCGCCACAAAGTCGTATTCTACCGGGCGGTCAATCGCTCGCGCAAGATCGGCGAGGAACAGCGCCGCCCCTTTCAGGACGCCGACCAGCAGCAGCGGCTCGTCCCGGTTCGGATAGTCCGCCGTAATCTGCGCCCCCATTTCGGCGACGCGGGTCTGAATTTGCGCTTCGGTAAAAAGCGTTTCGCTGATTTCGTGCGGCGGAAGGCTCATCATTATTCCCACTCAATCGTCGCGGGTGGTTTGGAACTGATGTCGTAGACGACGCGGTTGACATGGGCGACTTCGTTGACGATTCGGCTGCTGGCGCGTTCCAGCAGGTCGTAGGGCAGCCGCGCCCATTTCGCGGTCATAAAATCGTCGGTGGTCACGGCGCGAAGGATAATCGGGTAGTCGTAGGTGCGCTGATCGCCCATGACGCCAACGCTTTTGATCGGCGCGAGGACGGCGAGGGCCTGATTCACTTCGCGGTACAGTCCGGCGGCCTTGAGTTCGTCCATAAAAATCTGATCGGCGTGGCGCAGAATGGCGAGGCGGTCTTCGGTCACTTCGCCGAGGACGCGGATAGCGAGGCCGGGGCCGGGAAAAGGGTGGCGCCATACAATCGAATCGGGCAGCCCCAGTTCCGCCGCAACCGCCCGCGCCTCGTCCTTAAACAGCAGGCGCAGCGGCTCAATAATTTTGAAGGCAATATCTTCGGGCAGTCCGCCGACGTTGTGGTGCGTCTTGATGGTGACAGCCTGTTTGTTCGCGCCGCCGCTCTCAATCACGTCGGGGTACAGCGTTCCCTGCGCGAGGTACGCGACGCCGCTATCCAGAGTATCGGAAGTTTCTTCGAAGACCCGCACAAATTCTTCGCCGATAATTTTGCGCTTCTGTTCCGGGTCGGTAATTCCGCGCAGACGGTCTAAGAATCGCTGGCGGACGTCGGCGTAAATCAGGCGGATTCCGAAAGCGGCGGCGAAGTCGTCGCGCACCTGCTCGGCTTCGCCCTGCCGCAGCAGGCCGTGATCCACGAAAATGCAGGTGAGTTGGTCGCCGATGGCGCGGTGCAGCAGCGCGGCGACGCAGCAAGAGTCTATGCCTCCCGATACGCCGCATACCACGCCGGAAGTTCCGACCTCGGCGCGAATCTTCTCAATCGCCTCGCCGATGAACGATTCCGGCGTCCAGGTCTGCAAGCACCCGCACGGCCCGGTCAAAAAGTTTTGCAGCAGGCGCGTTCCAAACGGAGTGTGCGCCACTTCCGGGTGGAACTGCACCCCGTAGAGTTTGCGATGGTCGTTCGCCATCGCCGCGACGGGGGCGCTTTCGGTAGTCGCCACAATCGCAAAGCCGGGTGGAGGGGCCAGGACTTTATCGCCGTGACTCATCCAGCAGGCGGCGCGTTCGCCCGCCCCGCCGACGCCCTCAAACAGCGGCGCGGGTTTTTCGATTACGAGTTCCGCCGCGCCATACTCGCGCTGCGGCGTGGATTCGACCCGCCCGCCGAGTTGGTAAGCCATAAGTTGCTGCCCGTAGCATATTCCGAGGATCGGGAAGCCCATGTCATAAATGGCGGCGTCCACGCGGGGCGCGTCGGCCTCGTAGACGCTGGACGGCCCGCCGGAAAAAATGACGCCTTTCGGCTGTCTGGCGGCGATGGCGGTCAGCGGCGCGTCGAACGGCAGAATTTCACAGTAGACGTGACATTCGCGGACGCGGCGGGCGATGAGCTGAGTGTATTGCGCTCCGAAGTCAAGGATCAGGACAAGTTCCTGCGGGGCATGGTTTTGCGGTTGGTTATCGGTCAAAATGGTGATATCCGGCGTCAGGAAGACAGGGCGGCGGGGTGCGGCATCCTCGCGCCATCGGCGGCAAAACGCGCCCTGCGAGAGATACACGCTTAATATAGCGCAAATAGCCCGTTTTTGTCAAGCCCCATTACAGAAATGCAACCGCGCGCTCTTTTAGAAGGGAAGTTCAGGCAAGCGTAGCGACCGGCGGCGGCGCCCCCCGCTTTAGAAAACTGAACCGGATTATCCCTGTATTTGATTAGGTGACAAAAGGGCCGAAAGATTACCGCAACCGGGAACAGTTACGATTTAGATGCGATTGCTCCACTGTTTTTCCACGCGACTATTGACATAACCGACCAGGTATGCTATCATAACCCAACTAATCTGATAGATTTAATCAGGATTGATTTTTCTGGCAGATTTTGCAAAGGCGGAGCGATGCAAAACAGCGGACAATGGGCGATACGCCCCGTAATCGGGGTACTGACACTACTCTGGCTGGCGGTCTTTTACGGCGCGGCGCCGAACACCGGAAACAGCGCCGCGCAGAAAGTGCGGCTCGGCTATTTCCCGAACCTGACCCACGCCCCCGCCCTGATTGGCGTTTCGACCGGCGGCTTTCAGAAGGAACTCGGCGCGAATGTCGGTCTGAATGCCACCGCTTTCAACGCCGGCCCTGAAGCGATGGAAGCGCTGCTTGCGGGCGCGATTGACGTTTCCTATGTCGGCCCCGGCCCCGCAATCAATACCTACCTGAAATCGCATGGCAAGGCGCTGCGCGTTATCGGCGGCGCGTGCAGCGGCGGCGCGGCGCTGGTCGCTGGCGAAAATTCTACTATCAATACGCTCCGCGATCTGGACGGCAAACGCGTCGCCGTGCCGCAGATGGGCGGAACGCAGGACATTTCGCTCCGGTTTTTCCTTTCGCAGCAGGGATTGCAGACGCGGGACAAGGGCGGCAGCGTGGAAGTCCTCCCGATCAAATCGCCGGACACGCTGGCCCTGATGAAGCGCGGCGAGATTGACGCCGCCTGGATGCCGGAACCCTGGACCACCCGCTTGATCCACGAGTCGAACGCAAAACTTGTGATTGACGAGCGCGATCTCTGGCCCGCCCATCAGTTTCCGACGACGGTGATTGTGGCGCGGACGGACTTTCTGAAAGCGCACCCCGATCAAGTTGCGGCAATCCTGCGGGCGCATAGCGCGGCGGTCGCTTTCCTGAACGCCGACGCGAAAACGGCGCAAACGGCGGTCAACACGGAACTAAAAAAACTCTCCGGCAAACCGCTCCAAGAGGCCGACCTGCGCGAAGCGTGGGGCCGCGTCACCTTCGTTACCGACCCGAACGCCCCCGCAATGGCGACCTTTGCGCAAATGGCGGTCAAGACCGGCTACCTCCCTGACGGCTCCGATATTGCGGGCCTGATTCAGAGATAAAGAAGATTTCTCATCCACGAAAGGACACGAAGGAACACGAAAAAGGGATAAGAGAAAAAGTAAGAAATCAAACCCAATCCTGATAATCCCGTTCATCTTGTCTAAAATTTTTCTTTCGTGTCCCTTCGCGTCTTCTCGTGGATGAAAAATCTTATCTTCACTTCGTGGTAATTCGTGGATAGAAAAAATGGCTCAGATCACAGTTGAGAATGTCAGCAAGCGGTTTCGGGGGCGCGGCAACGCGGTCACGGCGCTGGAAAAAATCAACCTTGAGGTGCGGGACGGCGAATTTGTCGCGCTGATCGGGCCGAGCGGGTGCGGCAAATCCACGCTGCTCAATATCATCGCGGGTCTGGATACGGCGGACGAAGGCAAGATTTTAGAGGACGGCAGGCTGGTGCGCGGGCCGGGGCGGGACAGGACGGTCGTGTTTCAGGACGGCGGGCTTTTTCCCTGGCTGACCGCGCAAAAAAATGTGGAATTTGGCTTGAAACAGATGGGACTGCTGCCGAAGGAACGCGCCGAACGCGCCGAACGCTACCTTGACCTGGTGCATCTGTCGCGGTTTCGGGACAGTTTCCTGCACGAACTCTCCGGCGGCATGAAGCAGCGCGTTTCGATTGCGCGGGCGCTGGCGCTGGAGCCGGAAGTCCTGCTGATGGACGAGCCTTTTTCGGCCCTCGACTCGCAGACCCGCGAAGATTTGTACGGCGTCTTGCAGGAGATTCGTGACCGAATCCGGCAGACGATTATTTTTGTCACGCATAACGCCCGCGAAGCCGCCTGCCTTGCCGACCGGGTAGTCTTGTTCGCCACGCAGCCCGGACGGGTGCAGGCGACCTTCCCGATCCAGCTGGCGCGGCCCCGCTTTGTGGACGATCTGGACGTGGTGCGAATTGCGCAGCAGATGTCGCTGGCCCTGAAAAACGGACTGGCGCAATCGCGAGGAGAGGAATACGATGCCGACTGGCAGCCCGCCGCCCGTGAAGCCGTCCGCGCCGTTGACGGCGTTTCCGGCGACTCCATATAACCCTGTCCGCATCGTGCGCAGCGTGGTCTTTTTCGCGGCGCTGATCGGGCTGTGGGCCTTGCTTTCCAGCCGCCACGTCTGGGATGAGACGCTGTTCCCCTCGCCCGCAAAAGTCGGCGCGGCGCTATGGCACGGCCTTGCCGACCGCTCGCTGTTGATTGCGACCGGAGTCAGCCTGCGCCGCCTGCTGCTGGGCTATGCGATTTCGCTGCTAATTGGCCTGCCGCTGGGCGTTCTGCTGGCCCGCAAGCAATGGGCGGAGGACACGCTCGGCCTGCTGGTCATGGGCCTGCAATCGCTGCCCTCAATTTGCTGGCTGCCGCTGGCGCTGCTGTGGTTCGGCCTGAATGACATTGCCATTTTATTCGTGGTCGTCATGGGCGCTGTGCTAAATATCACGGTGGCGGCGCGGGACGGCGTGAAAAACGTCCCGCCCGTCTACCTTCGCGCCGCCCGCACGATGGGAACAAGGCCGCTCGCGATCTATACCGAAGTCTTGCTGCCCGCCGCCCTGCCCTCGCTGCTGATTGGCGCGAAACTCGGCTGGTCGTTTGCATGGCGTTCGCTAATGGCGGGCGAACTGCTGTTTGTCAGTTTGGGCCTCGGTCACTCGCTGATGATGGGCCGAGAACTGGCGGACATGAGTCAGGTCATCGCCGTGATGCTCGTCATTATCGCTCTCGGCCTGCTGACCGACCGCGAAATCTTCGGCGTTCTGGAAAAACAAATCCGCGAACGCTGGGGACTGGCAGAGAAGTAAATTTACTCTTTTCTCCACGAATTACCACGAGGAATCACAAATTTAGCACGAAGATTCTTTTGTATTTTTCGTGTCTCTTCGTGATCAATTCGTGGTAATTCGTGGAGAAAAAAACTCTTTCCAATGAAGGGAGACTTGTAATGAACAGAAAACATAGTAGCGGATTTACGCTGATTGAGCTGCTCGTCGTGATTGCGATTATTGCAATACTGGCGGCGATTTTATTCCCGGTCTTTGCGCAGGCGCGGGAGAAAGCGCGTTCCACGTCCTGCCTGAGCAATGTCAAGCAGATCGGCACGGGATTTGCGATGTATTTGCAGGATTTCGACGAGCATTTCATGGCGACCGTCACGGAACGGCAGGCCCCGAAAGCGGTGGACGCCAGCAAGCCGGAAAACGTCGCGCCGTACAGTTACCGGGCCATCCTTGATCCGTACATCAAATCGCAGCAGATATTCAAATGCCCGTCGGCCCTGCCCTGGCCCACGCTCGGCCCCGGAGTCTGGTGGCCCACCGATTATGGCGCACACCTCAATGAGGCGAACGTAGACCCGACGGGCAGCGCCCCGCGCCGGACCGAATATTCAACCGCCGACACCGGCGCTCCCGATGCGCTGCACCTTGCCGATTTCGGTTTTAACGCCACGACGCCGCTGGCCTCGATTACGTTCCCGGCGCAGTTCATCATCGTAGCGGACGCCGGACGGACATTGCAGACCGGCTCCCCTTCACGCGGCGGTCTGTACCCTTTCGGCAAGACCGCCCTGCCCGCGTGGGAAGACATTGACGACGGCAATCAGTCGGTCGCCATTGCGCGGCACACGCAGGGCGCAAACTTCGCCTACGGCGACGGTCATGCGAAGTGGCGCAAACCGGAACAGACTCATAAATCGCACTACGACAACGAGTGGCGCCGAAACCCCGTCCCCGGCGCGTAGATTTTATTTCTCCACGAATTACCACGAATTTATCACGAAGCGACACGAAAAATGACAGTAGAATTTTCGTGTTCAATTCGTGATTTTTCGTGGTAATTCGTGGAGATTTTCGTGGTAATTCGTGGAGAAAAATCCCTATGCGAGGTTGAGGGCGCGTTTGTGGAACGCAATCGCTTCCTGAACGTGGATGTCCCAGTATTCCCAGTTGTGGTCGCCGGGAAATTCCTCGTACTCGTGCGGGAAGTTGATTTCGGTCAGGTGACGGTCGAAGGCCCGGTTCGGCTCAATGAGAAAATCGTCCACGCCGCAGTCAATGCGAAGCGCGGGGCGATTTTTTGCGTCGCAGCGCTCGGCGAGGGCGTATAGGTCGTCCGGGCCGCCGACGGGGTTGTCGCCGAGAACGCGCCGCCATTCGGCAATCCACTTTGGATCGGCGTTAGGATCGCCGAGGGAATGTCCGAACTGCACCGCCCCGGAATGGCTGACGGCGGAGCAGAACATTTCCGGGTATTTCAGCGCCAGTTTCGCCGCCCCGTAACCGCCCATCGATAGCCCGCCCAGAACGCGCCCCTCCCGCGAAGCGACCGTTTGGAACCGGGCGTCCACGTAGTCCACCAGGTCGCGGACAATGGACGTTTCCCACGCCATGCCCTCTTTTGCGTCGGTATAGAATCCCCGCCCGCTGTCCGGCATAACGACCATTAGCGGCAAATTCTGAACGTACCGCTCAATGCTCGTGCGGCGCGCCCAGATGGTATGATCGTCCCCCAACCCGTGCAGCAGATAAAAGACCGGGAACGGCGGCTTAAAATCGCGCTCCGGCAGGATGATATTGGCGGCGATGGCTTTGCCCAACGCCGGACTATGATACTTCAATTCGCAGAACGCCATTACAATTTTCTCCCTCGAAAAGTAGACTGAAATTCGATTGATTGTGGCACAATCTCTGGTTTTTGCAATGCCTGCCGCGCATTTTATCGGAAGCGGCGGATCAGGCCGGATTGAACGGCGAATACGACTCGAACCTGCCCCGCAGGGGGATCGCGTTTTCGATTTCGACGGCGGCGGCGATACGGAACCGCACCACGCGCTCCGCGCCCGGAAGTTCCGCCGCGCTTGCCGCATCCCAGAGGATTTCCGCCTCGCCCGTCAGCTGCAGCGTCGCGCCCGTATCCCAATCGGCGAACAACAGTCCGGCGCGAGGGTTAGTAAGCAGGTTTCCCAGCGTATTAAACATCGTGTTGCCGGAATAATCGGGAAAAATAAAAGTCTGCGCGTCAAGCACGCGAACGAATCCCGGATTCCCGCCGCGATGCGAGGCGTCCGCGCCGCTGCCCGTGATTGCGCTTGCGATAAAAAACGTGTCCGCCCGTTCGATTTGCGCCTGCTGCGCCGGGGCCAGCGCCGCGCCGGAATGGACGGCGGGCGCTTCCGATGCGAATGACGGAACAGCCTCGATTTGCCGCGCCTGAATGTATTTCGGACAGTTCGCATACGCCTGCCGGACATGAATCAAAAAGCCGTCCTCCTTCGGTTCCGCAACGCCGTTGACGCGCATCCGCCGACGGGTATGCGGCTCAATCGCCAGCAGTCCAATTTCCGTTTCGGTCGTCTGCGCGTCCGTCAAAAGGGGGCGCAGGGGATCGCCGGGAATCGGCAGCGCGGCAACCGCGACCGTCCGCGAATCCAGCGTCAGCGCGAACCCCGGTTCCCCCGCCAGAATCCCGCACCAGACCGCCCCTTCCGCGTCCGTTCCTCCAATAATGACGAACGGCTGCCGAACCAAAAACTCCTGCGCCGCGTCGGGCATCTGCGGGTGGATTCCGTTGCCCACGCGCCGCGCCATCTCTGCCACGCCCGCCCGCCGCTGCGCAGCCAATTCGCCCGCATGAAACACTGATCGCATTTTGGCCTCCCCGGTTCAGGTATTCAGGTGTTCAGGTATTCGGTGTTCGGGTATTCGCCTAATAGTTAGGTAAGTAAAGTTTTGTAGATTTAGAAGCGTGTTTTCAATCTCAAAACCGCTTTAGCTGTTCACAAAATTTTACTTACCTAACTAGTAATGTGAGTTTTGTACAAACTATCAGCGAAGGGATAACACCTGAACACTGAATACCTGAACACCTGCATTTGCTTCTCTCCGTCCGTTACCGACTTCTCGCAAAAAAAATTCCTGCCGTTGCGGTGAACCTTTTCGGCGCTTTCTGTCCCCAATGGAATAGAAGCCCGAAACAGGGGCGCGTGCGGCGACAGGTCGGAGGGCGAAGCGGTTGAACGAAACGCGCATGATAGCGAAAATCAAACAGGGGGACAAGCAGGCGTTTGCGGCGTTTGTGGACGCTTACGGGGCGAAAATCCACCGCCTTGCCCGCCGCTACGCCGCCAACCCTGCGGACGCGGAAGATTTGACGCAGGAGATTTTTCTGGAACTCTATCGCGGCATCGGCGGGTTTCGCGGCGAGTCCCAACTCGCGACGTGGACGTACCGCGTGGCGGTCAATCGCTGCCTGCGCTACTGTCAGCGGGAACGCAAGCCGGAAAATCTGGAACTCAACGAGGACACCGCCGCCTTCGCCGACTGGCGCAGCGACCCCGCCCATTTCGCCGCCAACCGCGAACTCGGCGAACAGGTTCAGGACGCCCTGCATACCCTGTCGCCGGGACATCAGGACGTCGTAGTCCTCTGCGAGATGCACGGGCTGACCTATCAGGAGTGCGCCGACGCCCTCGAAATTCCGGTCGGCACGGTGAAGTCCCGCCTGTCCAACGCCTTCCGCAAGATGCGAACGGTATTGAGCGGCTATGTAAATTGCGAGGGGGACGCTGCGGCCTGCCCCGCCCTTCTGGAGCGAATCCCATGATACGATGCGACCGATGCCGCGAAAATTTAAAAGCCTATATTGACGGTGAATTGCCGCTAACGGCGCGAGCTGCCGCCGCTTACCACTTGCTGCGCTGCGGCGACTGCCGCCGGGAGAAACACGCCATGACCGATCTTTCCAACACTCTCAAAGCGTCCGATGCAGGAACGCTCGACGACGCCCTGAAAATGAAAATCCTGGGCGCCATGCCGGACGCCGCCCCCGACGTTTCGAACGATCTGCCGCCGCTGCGCCGCCCTATCAATCGCAAACGGATTCCCGCTTACGCTTTCGGCGCTTCCGCTACGGCGCTGGTCGGATGGTTCGTCCTGTACCCCTACCTGCCCTCCACGCAGGAGGCGGCGCGGCAACAAGCCGCTTCTCCCAACGGCAAACAGTTGGGACTCGGCGCGATGCAGTACGCGCAGGATTACGATTCGCAGTATGCTACGCAGTCCGCCCATCTGGGGTCGCCTTCGAAGGCTTATACGCCGGTTGCTGATAGCGACAGTGTATTGCCCGCCGCTTCTGCGCCGATCCCTGCCGCGCCAAAAGCAGAAAGTCCGAGCGCAGCCTATCGCCGCCAGAACGTACTGAAACCCGATCTAATCGGCGGAGTTGACACGGAACGCAAAGTGCATCGGGAGGCCAGCCTGACGCTGGAAGTGGACAAGACGGAAGCGAAAAGCGAAACCGTCTCCACCATGACCAAAACGGCGGGCGGCTACGTGGCAAGCGACGAACTCCAGACGCAACAGGACGGAACCAAGACCGCCTCGCTGACACTGAAAATCCCGGTCACGCAGTTCGAGTCGTTCCTCGCGCAACTCTCGCATCTCGGCGACGTGAAAGCGAAAACGCTGTCCGGCGAAGACATCACGGAGAAAACCAGCGATCAGGAGCAGACCGTCCGCGTGGTGGGCGATGACGCGCAGGAGTTGGAGAAAAAGATTCAGCGGGCAAGACACGCCAGCCGCCGCGACGAGGAGGCGCTGCGCCAACTCCGAATCCGGGAAGCGCAGGCGCAGGCGCATCTTAAACTGCTCCGCGCCCTCGGAACGCTCGCTGACATCACGGTGGAACTGCGCGAAAAGCCGAAGACCGAAGCGGCCAAGCCGCAGACAGGCGGTTTCATCGGCGACCTCAACGACACGGCGCACAACGCGATCTCGACCTTTTCACAGGCGGCGCGGCTTCCAATCGTCCTGCTCATCTGGGCGGTCGTGTATCTCCCGCTGTTCCTCGTTCTGCTCGTGGCGTACCGGTTTGTTTCCCGCTTCTGGACACGCCACGAGGCGTGAGGCGGCAAGGCGGTGCAGGCGGTGTCTGGATGGGGTCGCTGCGCTCACAGGGAAGAGAAAGCGATGTGACGCTGACTTGCTCGTCCCGTTCCTGCGCTGACCGGTTCATTCACAGTCCGGTCATTGCCCCGCCGCGTTGTTATCTGGCGGTTCCGCGCCGCGCAGCAAGTCCTGCGCGGCGGTCGGGGCCGCGCCGCTTGCGGGCCGCAGCAGGGTATCGGGGCGGGCGTCTTCGGCATGGGAGGCGCGAAGCAGAGTGCGGGCAGTCTCCACTTCCCCGCAGTTCGCTCGCAGCATCGGCAGACATTCGATTGCGGCCTCCCGCAGCCGCCGACTGCGTCGCGAATTGCCCCGCAGTTGCGAGAGGCGCGTCACGGCGGGAATGGCGCTGGAATCGCCGACCTGCTCCAGCGCTTTCAGGATCGCGACATAAAAGGAGTCGTATTGCGCAGCGGGCAAACCACCGGCGTTCGCGTTGGCGAGGCACCCATTCAGGTAGCGCCGCAGGGCGGGCGTCAGCAAAGGGGCGTCGCTGGCACGCATTTGCGGCAGCAACAGATTCAGCGCGGCAAAGCTGGCCTGCTTCCGCTTCATCTGGAAAGGCGTGTTGAGCAACGCCATGAGCGCGGGAATGGCCCTAACGCCGCCAATCCGCGCCAGTTCGTCCGCATCGAATTGGGCCGACTTCCGCGAGAGATTGAACACGGACAGAATTATGATGCCAAAGCCCCCGAAATAAAGCGGCGGCATAATAAGGAGCGGGTTTACCATAAAATACCACATTATAGCAATCATCACGATAGGAGCGAACACGAGGCAGGCGCTTCCCAGAATGTAGCCCTGCCAGAACCGGCGTTTGGCGCGGGCAGCGCGTAGGATAATGTCCTCTAAACGCGCCGTGATGTTCTGCGCGGCCTGAGTTTCCGCTTCGGTTTCGGCGGCGCGGGACGTTTGCAGAGCGGCGAGGCTTACGGTTTGCGGCGGCTGGTTTTCTTCGGGCTGAAATTGGTTTTGCATGGCGTTTTCCAGAATATTGGGCGGGCGGGTCTGCCGTGAACCGTTCTACATAATATTAGGATACCGCGAAAAGGCGGGCCGCGCAAGCCCGCCGACCGCCTTTTTCGGAAACGGGCGATTTGGCTTGCGCAACGCGGGAAAATCCCGTATAATACCGATTATGGACTATCGAAACATCATCACGATTGAGCCGGGCAAACGCAGCGGCAAGCCCTGTATTCGCGGGATTCGCATCACGGTCTACGACGTGCTATCGTATCTTGCGTCGGGCATGACGCAGGAAGAGATTTTGATTGACTTCCCCGACCTCACGCGAGAGGACATCCTCGCCTGTCTGAGCTACGCCGCCGATGAGCAACGCACGACGCGGGAAGCGGCATAGGGCGGCGCGACCGTCCGGGTGGTGAACGCCCCGAATTGCAGCGAAATCAATCCTCCGGCACGAGCAGATACGCCCGTATCTGCCCGTTGAATATTCCCGAACCCGTAATCCAGCCATTGTCATTGATGTCGTTCGCGGAACCGAGTACCCAGCCGGAACCGGGCGGCAGGAGCGTATTGAGGTCAATCATCGTATCAGCGGGCGCAACGAAAGCGTGATCTTCGCCGTTTTCAAACATGACGTTACCGACGACGACGCCGAAATTGTTAATGCCGTAAGCGTAGCTACATACTCCGCCCAGCGTTCCAAGGTCCGTGATACCGTTTCTCGTCCAACGGGCTGCATGGGTATCGGTGTGGCCTGTCGTGTGCGAATAACCCGCGACCTGCCCCCTGTTATTGATGGCTTGGCCTGTACTGTCACGGCCTCCTAATGTGCCGAGGTCTTCGATTGTTCCGTTTGTCCAGCGGACGGCATGATGGATAGTAATGCCTTTAATATAGGCATAGCCGGCGATTTGACCGCTGTCATTGATAGCGCAACCTTTGCTGACGGCCCCGCCTAACGTGCCGAGGTTGCGCATACCCGCACCATCATAGAGAAATCCATGAGGACGCATACCGGGTGCAGGCTGAGACCAGCCTACAATCTGCCCGCTGTTGTTGATGCCGCAGGCGTCGCTGTCCTCTCCGCCTAACGTTCGGAGGTCGGTAATGGCGCTTCCTGTCCAGAGAACAGCGTGATGGGCAGACCTGCCCGGCAATGAGGCCTTACCAACTATCTGCCCGCTGTCATTGATTGCAAAACCCGCGCAGCCGCTTATTCCCAACGTATCGAGAACGGCTGTTGTCCCAGCGGAATAGCGGAAGGCGAGATTGACGGTATCGCCTACTGTACAAGCGTTGCCTGTGACCTGCCCGCTTGCGTTAATGCAGCGTCCGTAACTGCGGGTTCCGCCCAACGTTCCGAGATCAAGGACGGTGTAGCGGGTCGGCAAAACAAAATCGGACATGGGCGCAACTCCTTTCGATGCGGCTTCGGGCGGTGTCCGGGCCGTGAACGGCCCGTCTGGCGAGCCTGCGGCTAACCGGTCTGCGACCGGGGCGGGGCGTTCCGGTGGAAAGGTTCGCGAAAGGGCGGGGAGTCTCCTGCTGAATTTGCGCCGACTTCCGATTTTTTCGTCCTCGTCCCCTCCTCCTCCTGAATCCCAAATCCGAAAGAAGAAGGGATTTCGCCGCGCCGCGCCGTAAAACAGCGCAGGGGGAGAGACGATGCAAACGAATGGAACGCCCGCGCCGCTGCGGGTGGGAGTGATTGGGTGCGGCGGGCAGGGACGCTATAATCTGGAACGGTTGCTGCGGGTTCCCGGCGTATCGTGCGTGGCGGCCTGCGACGTGTACGACCTGAACCTGCGCGGCATGGGCGATTACGCCCGCCTCGGCGAGAGCGATTTGACCGCCGATTACCGCCGCCTGCTGGAGAGGCCGGACGTGGACGCCGTGATGATCGCGACGCCGCCGACCACGCATTGCGCGATCACCCTTGCGGCGCTCCAGGCCGGAAAGCACGTCTTCTGCGAAAAACTCATGGCGACCGAGATTGCGGACGCGCAAAGCATGGTACGCGCCGCCGACGCTTCCGGCCTTGTGCTGCAAATCGGACACCAACGCGCCGCTTCGCCGGGGTACCGGCACGCCCGCCGCCTGCTGCGCGAGGAGAACGCCTGCGGCAGGATCACCCACGTTCGGGCGCACTGGAACCGCAACGGGTCGTGGCGCCGTTCCGTCCCGCCAAACGGCAAGATCGCCGCCGACGCCGCCACCTGGCAAGACGCGGAGCATCTGGTCAACTGGCGCCTCTACAACCGCACATCGGCGGGGCTGATGGCGGAACTCGGCAGCCACCAGATACACATCGTGAACTGGTTCCTCGATTCCACCCCGCTCGCCGTGATGGGCGTCGGCGGCGTGGACTACTGGCAGGACGGGCGCGACGTGTGGGACAACGCGCAGTGCATCTTCGAATATCCCGGTGTGGTAATGACCTATCAATCCCTGACGACGAACCAGTTTGACGGCTTTCAGGAAGAGTTCCTGGGCGACCGGGGAACGCTGATTACGACGGTCGGCGACGATGGCAGGGATCGGGGCTGGCTCTACCGCGAACCGCAGGCGGAGCGGCTGGAATGGGAGGAGTACGCGCAGCGACAGGCGGGAATCTACGGACGGGACGGCATCGTCCTGAGCGCGGGGGCGTCCACACGACTCGCAACCGGCGCGAAACTCGATGAGACGCCCCTGCCCCACGACTCTGATGACCGCGACGCTTATGAATGGGAGTTCATTCGGTGGGCTGCCAGCATCCGTGAAGGCGACCCCATTGCCTGCGACGCCCGCGAGGGGCTAAAGACCACCGTCGCAACGCTGAAAGCGAATGAGGCGATGCGGCTAAAGACCCGCGTTGAGATACCCGATGCACTATATGAGATGACCTAACCCCCCAGCCCCTTCCCTTATTCACTCGCTACGCTCACAGGGAATGGGGAGCGCGGCGGCGATTGGGAGGGGGAGAGTCAAACTACGAGCAACCGCGCTCTGCTCTGGCGAAACGGTGAGCGTTCGCAATATTTAAACTCCCCCTTCCCTACGACGCGAAGCGAGTGAATAAGGGAAGGGGGCTGGGGGGTTAGGTCATCGGGAACAATCGCGGGCTTGACAAATCGGGGAACTGCGATTATAATAAAACGATAAAATGCCACATTGCGCCCGTACTAATCACGGGCGGGGATTGAACACCATTGACCAGTAAACAGAATCGCGGGATGCTGATCTTCATCGTCGTCGTCAGCCTCCTTGCCGCCCTCGTCACTTTCCGCAACAGTGTCCCTCTGCTTGGAGACACCCGCGCCCGCCTCGGCCTCGATATCGTAGGCGGACTGCGCGTTGTCCTCCGCGCCAAAAAGGAGGAGTTTAAAGGGAAATGGACGACCGACAATCTGGAAGCGGTGCGCCGCATCCTGGAAAACCGGGTCAATGCGACCGGCGTCTCGGAACCGGTGATTATCACCAAACCGGACGATCAGGTCATTGTCGAGCTTCCCGGCCTGAAGAACAAGGACGAGGCCCTCAAACAGCTGCAGTCCACCGCCAGCCTGCAATTCTATCTTATCCCGCAACTGGACAACGGACAATGGACGGTCAGCGACCTCGCCGACCCGAAGACGAACGTCAAGACCGAAACGATTCTGGACAAGGCGACGGGCAAGCCCGTTTCCCCCGAACTGCTTCAGGCGCTCGTGTTCAGCCGCGAACCGATTACCAGCGGCAAAGACCTGCTTTCCAACAGCCGCGCCATTCCCGATTCGGCCAGTCCGGGCAAGTCCGAAATCGAATTTGAGTTCAACGCCGACGGCTCCCGCGTCTTTGAGGAAACGACCCGCAGCCACATTGGGAAATTCCTCTGCATCTTCCTCGATAAGAAACTGCTGACCGCCGCCACCATCAACAGCGTCATTCCCGGCAAGGGCGTGATTACCGGCAGTTTCACCCTCGCGCAAGCCAAAGAGGTCTCTGACCAGTTGAACGCGGGCGCGTTGCCCGTCGGCCTCGAAGTCGCCGAAGTCCGCGATCTGGAAGCCACGCTGGGGCAGGAAGCGGTCGCTTCCACCACCCGCGCCGGAGTCATCGGCCTTGTTCTGGTGCTGGTCTTCATGGTGGCGGTCTACCGGCTTCCCGGCGTCCTCGCCTGCGCCTCCCTGCTGCTTTATACGATCTTTTCAATCGCGGTTTTCAAGGGCGGTCTCCGGTGGATGGGAATTGACCCGCTGACGCTGACCCTGCCCGGTATCGCCGGTTTCATTCTGTCTATCGGTATGGCGGTTGACGCCAACATCCTGATTTTTGAGCGGCTAAAAGAGGAACTCCGCAGCGGCAAGACGCTCCGCGCCGCGATTGACGCCGGGTTCAAGCGGGCGTTTACCGCCATCTTCGACTCCAACGTCTGTACGGTGATGACCTGCGTCGTGCTGTACAACTTCGGCACAGGCCCGATTCGCGGTTTCGCTCTGACGCTCGGCCTCGGCGTCTTAATCAGTATGTTCACCGCAATTACGGTGACGCGGACGTTCCTGTTCGCCCTCGTGAGCCTGCCCGCCGCGCAGAGTCCCGCGCTCTACGGCGTGAGCGGCGACGCGAAAATCCCGCGCCTTCGCGCCATGCAGGGCAGCCGCAAATTCATGTGGCTCGGCGGTTCCGCCGTGTTTATTCTGATTGGCATGGTGTTCTGGGGCATGGGCGGCATCCGGCAGAGCATTGACTTTAAGGGCGGCACGGAACTCGCTTTCCCGTTCGCCACACGCCACAGCGCCAGCGACATCGAAAAAGTCCTTGCGACGGTGAACCCCGCGTTCAAGGACAGCCACGTCGTTGTGTCCTCCGACGCGCCCGATAAAGCGCAGGTCGCTTATGTCACCACGCGGACGCTGACCGACCCGGAGCGGGCTGCGGTGCAGGACGCAATGGTCAAGCAGGTCGGGCCGCTGTACGCCGGAGCGGGAGTGCAATACTCCAACGTCAGCGGCGTTATTAGCAAGGAACTGACGCAGAACGCTTTCCTCTCCGTGCTGTTCGCCTCCGTGCTAATCGTGCTTTATCTGGCGTTCCGCTTCTCGATTGGCGGCTACGGCGAGGGGCTGAAATACGGACTGTGCGCCGTGATCGCGCTGCTGCACGACGTGTTTGTGCTGTGGGGCGCGTTCGCGATTGCGGGCTACCTGTTCGGTTGGCAGGTGGACAGCCTGTTTGTGACCGCCATGCTGACAGTCATCGGCTTCTCTGTCCACGATACGATTATCGTCTTCGACCGGATTCGGGAGAACTTGCAGCGCCGCGCCAAAGGCGAGAGTTTCAGCGATCTCACCGACCGCAGCATTGACCAGACGATTAAGCGCTCGATCTACACCTCACTGACAGTGTGTCTGACACTGTTCTCGCTGTTTATTCTGGGCGGCGCGATTATCCATCAGTTCGTCGGGGCGTTGCTGATTGGTATCATCAGCGGAACCTACTCGTCCATCTTTAACGCCAGCGTCCTGCTCGTCCTCTGGAAACAGCGCGACCAGACCTACGCCTTTGCCAGCCAGACCGCAAAAAGCGGACTCGGAACGCGGCCCACGACGCTTGCCCCCGGCGACCGCCCCCTGGTGACGCCGCGTCCCGCCACCGAATCGGCCCTGAGCGGCGGCGGCAACAATGGCGAGGCCGAAACTCCCCGCGCCGCAGGCCCCGCCGCCAACCGCCGTCAGCCCGTCCGAAGGCGGAGAATGTAGAGGAAGGGGAATAGAAAACAGAAAACAGAAAACAGAAAACAGAAGAAAATGCCCGGTCTGCAAACGTTTCAATCGAAGCGTAAAACTTACAAACTCTGACCGCCCTCTTCTGTTTTCAGTTTTCTGTTTTCTGTTTTCCGACTTCTATTTTTCCCATGAACCCAAACGATCCCACGCAAAACAAGGATACGGTCAACGCGGTATGGCGGATGATTCTGCGTGTGGCGCTGATCGTTCTGGCCTGCTACGCGGTCTACCATTTGCGGACGATCATCGTCACGCTGCTGGTCGGCGCGATTCTGGCCTATGTCTTCGAGCCGATGGTGGACTGGCTGACGCGCAACGCCGCGTTTGTCCGCCTCCACGCCCTGCCGCAGCGCCTGCGAAAAACCGGGCGCAATTTCCGGCGTCCCTCCCGCCACTCTCTCCGGCTTGCCGCCACCGTTTACGTTTTTTGCGTGGCCCTCATTGCGCTTGGCGTCGGCGTGAACTTGATTGTCAAGCCGTTCAAGTTGGAAATTCAGGCGTTCGTGCGGGACAAGCCGCGCTATATCAAGCAATACAACGAAACGGTTCCGCCGACATGGCGGAACTGGATACAGGACAAACTCAACGATGACGATTTCAGGCAGCAGATTCAGGATGCAGCGCTTCCCTACGCAGCGAAAGGGGTCCTTGCGCTGCGCAATGTCGTGGAGATTTTGTTGCTGCCGGTGCTGGCCTTTTATTTCATTGTGGACGGGGAGATACTCAAAAAAGAGTTTGTCACGCTGGTTCCGCGCCGCTATTTCCGGGACGCGATTCGGCTGATTGGCGAGTTTAACGCGATTATGAACGCTTTTGTACTGGGGCAGTTTGTGCTGTGCGTTCTGGCGGGTGTTCTGGTCGGCGGCGGACTGGCGCTGCTGGGCGTAAAGTTCGCCTTTGTGCTGGGCGTCCTTGCCGGACTGACCCGCGCCATTCCGATTGTGGGGCCGCTGGTCGGCGGCGTCCCGATTATCGCCCTGACCTATTTTGACGGCGGCATGAATAAGGCGCTGGCGGTGCTGGGCTTCTTTACGCTGATGCACTTTGCCGAAAGCAAGTTCATCATGCCAATTCTGCTCGGCGACCGACTGGAGCTGCACCCCGTCGTGATTATCGTGACGCTTCTCATAGGCGGCGAGTTTGGCGGGCTTTTGCTGGGCAGCAGTATCGGGGCGTTGCTCGGAATGTTCTTCGCCGCCCCGATTGCCGCCCTGCTGCGAGTCGCGATCCGCCGCTACCGCCTGAACCTGTCCACCCGCCCGCCGCGCAAGTCCCCCGCCCCCGCCCTGAGCCTGACAAAGGCGACTACGCTGACGATTGTTGCCTCGGACTCTGCGGAGTAATCGGCATGAATTTTTGCGCCTCTATTTTTAATCCGGGCTGGCGAGAGTTGCTCGTTCGGGCATTCCGTGTCCGGGCGCATAAAACGCCCGTCTGTGGGACGTTCCGCCAACCGTCCTCACGGACGGGATATTCGGGTCTCATTCCGCCGCCCATTACAATTTTCGCATTACTGCTGGCTTTGCTTGTTCCTCTTAATTGCCGCGCCCAAAACGCCGACGCCTCCCGACACCCGACACCCGACACCCGAACCCCGATGTTGCTTCTCCGCGTGGAAAATATCGCGCTGGGGCGCATCGAAGTCAGCGTGGACGGCGGGGCGCATTATCGGCTGGCGGGGCGCGTGACGCAGGCGGCGAAAATACCCGATGTGGACAGGAGCGCGGACAGGGCGGGCGTGGTTTTGCGGAGTGGCGGCGACGGTCTGGCCTTCGCGGTCGCGCCCGGTCAGGCGCTGAAACTTTTTCCGCGCCCCGCGCCCCGCGTCCGCAAAAAACGCGGCAAAACATTCGTCATTCCCGCCGCGCAGGAGAAGTCGGGTATCTACACGAATTTGTTGGCGAAGTCAGGAGTTTTCGGTGAATTTGTTCCTCTGCGAGGCGCCGCCGTTCGCTTCCAGTCCGATACAGGCCGTGTCCAGCCTTTCCCTGAAAACTTTAACACCGATGAGCGCAACGTGTTTGTTTTCACATTGAATACGCCCCCATTCTCCGCCACTGACAGGGACGCGACCGCGCAGGCAAAGTTAAATTCCCTCGCCGACGCTTACGACGCAGCCGCAGTTGTCCGCGCCCGCGCCGCGCATTGCGCCATTGTTTCCGGCGTGTGGACGCTCCGCGCCAAACTTCCGGCGGGCGAACCTGATCCCATTGTTTATGTCTCCTACCTTGTGGACGACGATACCGTCGCCACGCAGAATACCGCCCCGTTCTCCTTCGGATGGGACACAAAAATTGTCCCGAACGGCGAACACCTGATCGAAATCCGCGCCCTGAATCGCTCCGGCAATCTCGTAACCCATGTCCGCGCTCTCGTCGTCGTGGACAATCCAAAGTAATGCCCCGTCCGCGCTCCCCGGTTATCGAGGAAAGCGCGGCTGGGGCGCAGATACTTACGACTTCCAGCCGCCGGTGACTTCGGTTCCAGCGGCGACCGGTTCGCGGACGCTTCCCGGCGATTCCGGGGCGGGCGGCGCGTCGTTTTTCTCAGTATGGTGCGTGAGTTTCGCCATCATAAACTCGACCAGGCCGGGGGCCAGCTGGTGCAGCAGCGCCATGCCCGTCCCACTGAACCCTCCCACCGCCGTCTCATCTTTCGGATGTTGCGCCACCTGATAAAGCGCGTTCACGACCTCCTCCGGGCCGTAAACGGGTGGGATGGGTTCAATTTTGTGTCCGGTGTGCGCGGCGGCGTGTTCAAAAAACGGCGTATCCATTGACATCGGCATCACCGTGCAGACAAAGATATTTTTCACGTGGTTGACGTTGAGTTCCTGCCGCAGCGCCTCGCTCAGACCCACCACGCCATGCTTCGCGGCGGTATAGGACGCAAAATAGGGCGCGGGAATTTTGCCAATGACAGACGCCACATTAATCAAATTGCCGCCGCTCTGCTTTCGAAACTGGTTCAGCGCATGGTAGCTTCCATACATCGTTCCGAGCAAATCGGTTTCGATGACCTGAACGTGTTCTGCGATGGGAATCTCCTCAAAGCGCCCGACCGTTCCGCTGCCTGCGTTGTTGATCCACACGTCAATCCGTCCAAAGGCGGCGACGGCCTGCTGCGCCAGCGCGATTACGTCCGCCTCTTTGCTCACGTCCGTCACGACCGCGAGCGCTCTGCCGCCCGCCGCCTCGCACTCCTGCGCCAGCGCATATAAGAGTTCGCCGCGCCGCGCCGCCAGCACTACGCTTGCGCCCGCCGCCGCAAATTTCAGCGCCGCGCCCTTTCCAATTCCGCTGGACGCGCCTGTAATCACGACCACTTTCCCGCTTAATTTCCGCCCTGCCATTTCCCTCTGTTCCTCGCCTGCTTTGATTGGTTCACGCCTGTCAGCGTCCGTCGTCAAAATGACGAACGCTGGGCTGATAGGTTCCCGGAGTTACACGCAAAATGGCCCGCGCAGAGGATTGCGCGGGCCGCTTTGCGTCAAGAGACGATACAATTTTAGATGTCGTAGTAGAGGGCGAACTCGTAGGGATGCGGGCGCAGCGCAATCTGGTCATGCTCCTGCGTCTGCTTGTAAGCGATGTGCGTCTCGATCAGGTCGCGGCTGAATACCCCGCCTTTAAGCAGGAACTCATGGTCGGCCTCCAGCGCATGAAGGACTTCTAGCAGGCTGCCGGGAGTCTGCTGTATCTGCTTTTTCTCCTCCGGCTCCATCTCGTAGAGGTCTTTGTCAATCGGGGCGGGCGGCATGATCTTGTTTTCGATCCCGTCGAGGCCCGCCATCAGCTGCGCGGCGAACGCAAGGTAGGGGTTCGCCGCCGGATCGGGGGCGCGGAACTCGATGCGCTTGGACTTCGGCGATTTCTGCGCGACGGGGATGCGGACGCAGGCCGAACGGTTGCGGGCAGAATAGATCAGGTTGATCGGGGCCTCGTAGCCGGGAACGAGGCGGCGGTAGGAGTTGGTGGTGGGGGCGCAAAAGGCGAGGAGGGCGGGAGCGTGCTTCAAGATGCCGCCGATGTAGTAGATCGCCATTTCGGAGAGGCCAGCGTAGCCTTTTTCGTCGGCGAAGAGGGGGACGCCGCCCTTCCACAGCGACTGGTGGCAGTGCATCCCGGAGCCGTTGTCCTGGAAGAGGGGCTTGGGCATGAAGGTCGCGGTGTAGCCGTTCTGGAACGCCGTGTTTTTGATGATGTACTTGTACTTTTGCAGGTTGTCGGCCATTTGCAGCATTTCGCCGAACCGCATATCAATCTCGCACTGTCCCGCCGTTCCGACCTCATGGTGCTGCATCTCCACTTCGATGCCCGCCTCAATCAGGTTGAGCATCATTTCGGTCCGTAGGTCTTGCAGACTGTCCATCGGGGGGACGGGGAAATAGCCGCGCTTGTGGGGGATTTTGTAGCCTAGATTGGGTTTTTCGTCGCGCCCGGAGTTCCAGATTCCTTCGTCGCTGTCCACGAAATAGTAACCGGAGTGGCTGGTCTGGTCGTAGCGGACATCGTTGAAGACGTAGAACTCCGCTTCGGGGCCGAAGTACACGGTGTCGCACAGGCCGGTGGACTTCGCGTAGGCCTCCGCCGATTTGCACACCTGGCGCGGATCGCGGTTATATTTTTCGCGGGTGATGGGGTCTTCGATGTCGCAGGTGATATTCAGCGTGGTCACGTCGTAGAACGGGTCAATGTAGGCCGTGTCCGGGTCGGGGATCAGCAGCATATCGCTCTCGTTGATGGCCTTGAAGCCGCGAATCGAGGAGCCGTCGAAGGCGAGTCCGTCGGCGAACGTGTCCTCGTTGAGCAGCGTGGCGGGGATTGAGAAGTGCTGCAACTGTCCGGGTAAATCGGTGAAGCGAATATCAATTACTTTTGCTTCTTTTTCTTTGGCGAAGTCAATTACTTCTTTCGGCGTCATAGGACACCCTCCTGATTGGGATGAGATTTGGGGCTGGCATGGAAGCGCCCGCGCCGGTCAGCGTATAAGGCGTTCGTCGGCTGACCTGTCGGGCGCAACGGGTAGAACGGCTTTGTTCCAGCGCATGGGTATCAAAACGCAGCGTCCCTGCGGCGCGGATGGCGCGGCGGCGGAACCGAAACGGCGGTAAAAAGCGGTCTTGCGGGCGACACTGCCCCACACTGCAAAGTATAGCAGGCGGCGCGGCGCTCTGTCAAATGTTTTCGCGGATTTTACGGGGCGGGCCGAAGGAAAACTGAAAATAGGGCGATGAACCGCGCATAAAATTCGTACTTCAATGATAGAAACGATTTTAGCCATGAAGAAAACCCTACAGGAGCAAAAAAACTTGGAAGTCCGCCCGCCCGCATTGTCCGAACTCTCCCAACTGCCCGAATATCTCATGCCGCAGGACTATGATCCGGCAAAAATGAACGCGACTGAGATTTATAAACTCATGGTCAATGCCGTTGCGCCGCGCCCGATAGCGTTTGTTTCCACGCTTTCGGCGGAGGGCGTTCCGAATCTCGCCCCCTTCTCCTATTTTATGCTGGGGGGCGTTAATCCGCCTTCTATCGCGATTTCGCCTACCGATAAGCGCAACGGCGAGCGCAAGCATACGCTGCAAAATATCGCGGCGACGGGCGAATATGTGATTAATATCGTGACCTACGCCATGCGGGAACAGATGAACGTCACTTCGATTGAATTTCCCGACGGCGTAAGCGAGTGGGATGAGGCCGGGTTTGTTCCCGCCCCCAGCCTGAAAGTGCGCCCCGCCCGCGTCGCCGCCAGCCCGATAGCATTGGAGTGCCGCCTGCATCAGATCGTCAATCACGGCGGCGGGCCGCTTTCCGCCAACTATGTCATTGGCGAGATTGTGGCCTTCCGCATCGCCGCAGAAATTTTAGATGAGACCGGCGCGATTGATCCGCGCAAAGTGGACGCCATCTCCCGCCTCGGAGCCGACTGGTACGCCCGCGCCGATGAAGCGGCATTGTTTGAGTTGAAGCGACCGGGGAAGTAGACAGTAAACAGTAGACAGTAGACAGCGATCAAATACGCATCAAGGAAATAAACTTCCTTGATGTGTCTTCTTTTTTCCCCTTCCTTCGCCTCTTTCAGTTCGCGCCGCGTTGCCCGAAGTTGCCGATCAGCAGGGTGAAATCGGTCGAGTCTACCGAGCCGTCATCATTGAAATCGGCGCGGGGATCGTAGCCGCTGCCGGGTATCGTTACGTCGCTGTTGAACGCGCCGATGAGGAGGGTGAAGTCGGAGGAATCCACGCTGTTGTCGTTGTTGCCGTCTCCGGCAAGCAGGGTGGCTTTGACGTTTGCGACATCGGCGGCGTTGGCGTCAATCGGAGTGACGGCCTGCAGCCATTTGTCGCCTTTGATGGCGAGGCGGTACGTCCCTGACGGCACATTGCTGACGGAGAACGCGCCGCCCGCTCCCAGCGTTGCCGTTTGCGTTTGCAGCGTTCCGCCGTCGGTCGAGCGGAATTGCAGGGTCACCGTCTGCCCGGATACGAAGACTTCTTCCAGCAAGACGACGCCGCTGATGGTGCGGGGCGCGCGAACGTGGGCGGAGACTGTCGCCGTTGCGGTCGCATTGCCATTGGAGATGGTGTACGTGAAGTTGTCCGCGCCGATATAGCCAGTATTCGGAACGTAGGTCAGGGTATTGTCCGCGTTCTTGCTGACCGTCCCATGCGCGGGCTGCGTAAAGGCTGTCAGCGTCAGTGGCAGCGCCGGACTGTTCCCGTCGCTGTCATTGGCGAGGACGTTGATGGTGTAGGGCGTGTTGACGGGCGTATTCAGAATGTCGTTTTTCGCGACGGGCGGCAGGATAGGTTTGGGCGTCACGGTCACGGGCGGCTCAAGGAACGGGTCGGAAACGTAACTCTGCACTTCTTCCACAATTCCCGTAACGAGGGACGTGAAGTAAATCGTCACGGTTCGGGATTCGCCAATCGGGATTTCGCCGACGAGGAACATGGTGGCGTCCGCCGGATCGGTCGGGTCAGTCTGGTTGGTGGACAGTTTGCAGTTCACGAGTTTATTTGTTTTGATATGGACGCGGACGCCGTTGAGGTCAATGGCGCACTGGTTGGTAATCGTGATGGTGATGGGGAAATCTACGCCCGCATACACGACTTTCGGCGTTCCGAACGCCACTCCGATTTTGGGCGCGGTCACGGTGAAATTTCCGCTTGTCAGAGAGGAGGTGAGCGCAATCGGGCTGCCGCCGCCCGGAGGCTGCAAGGTTCCGTTGGCGGTTCCGGTCACGGCGTAGGTTCCGGGCAGGTCGCCGCGCAGTACCCAACTGGCCTGCGTCTTGCCCTGCGCCGGAATCGTGCCAAGCGACTGCGAAAGGGACTGCGATGTATTGAACAAATCGGGCAGGGACAGGCCGCTCGGCGGCAGGGTCAAACTGGCGTTGACGTTGTTGATCGGGAAACTGGTGTTGTTCTGAATGAAAACCGTCGCATCAAAAAACTGTTTCAGAACCCGAATATCGCCGGGAATAATGATCCAGGTATCTACGTGGATTGTCGGGTCGGGCGTGGGGTAGTAGGCGGAAAGCGTGACGGAACCGCCGCCCGCGTAGCCGCCGAAACCGCCGCCAATCGGGAATGTCTGGCAAACGCAGGTTCCGGGCGTGACAGGCGTACTCGGCAGTTGGACATTGGGGACGGGAAGCGGGCCGATGCGCAGGGACAGCACGAAATCGAACACGTTGTAATTGGCAGGGTCAGTGAGGTTCACGCCTCTTGCGATAATCTGCGCCTGCGTGAGTTGCGTAACCGTGACGGCGGAGACTTGCAGGGCTTGACCGGGCTGTAAATCCAGTTCTACGGGCGCGGAGCAATCGGTACTCAGCGAAACGGGCAGGTAGTTTTTCGCGATGGCAAAGACGGCGTGAGAACCGGACGGGGCGTAAATTGTGACCGCGTTTCCGTTGTTGTCAATGGGTTTTCCGGTGGGGCCGGTGAAGTATTGTTTGTCCGTGTAGTCAAGCGCAATCGTCGCGCCGTTGAGCGGGTTGCCGCTCACGGCGTCCCGAACCGTGACATCAAGGACGCAGACGGGCGCGGAATAGACCGCGATATTGAAATTCTGCGTAAAATTCAGGACGCTGGACGCCGTGACGGTAATCGGGACGAGGACGGGATTACTGATGGTTCCGCCCGTCTGCGTGGTCGGCGTGGTCATGCGGCAGGTCAGTTGAATGGACTGGTTCGGCGCGATGGGCGCGGTTGGCGCGGGCGAAACGAGCGTGACCCACGCCGTGCCGGAAAGCGCCACACTGGAAAGGGTCTGCGGCTTCGAGCCGGTGTTGGTGAGGCTGACGGTGAACAGGCTGACATCGCCGGGAAAAGTCGTGGGCGTGGTGACGGAAAGGGCGAAGCGGCAGGCGGGAGCGCCAACCGCCAGATCGGTTCCGGCGGTGTTGTTGCCCGTGATGTCTTAGGCGGGGCTTGCGTTGATAATCTGAACGAACGGCTTGTGCGGCCCTTCCAGAACGGTGAACGGCGGGCTGACTGCAACGGGATCAATGGCGCCGCGCATCGGGGCGGAAACCGTGACGCGCCCGATTTCATAACTGCCATTGGCGGGCGTGGAATCGTAAAAGACAACCGTCGCCGTTTCATCGAAATCGCCGACGTTGTGGATTTTCGCGGACAGGGTGATGCGGTCGCCGGACGCGGGGCCGGGATCGCTGAAGGAAAGATCGGACGCGGAAACGGACAGGTCATGCGCGGGCAGGGTCGTCAGCGTGAGAATGGGGGACGTGGCGGTGTTGCCTGCGGCGTCCCGCGCAATCACGCGAACCCGGTAAGAGGATTTAGAACCGAGCGGGCCAATGGTCAGCGCGTGTCCGGCGGAAAGCGGCGGGTAATCGAAATGGAAATCAAAGTTTCCATTGCCCGCGTCGTACTGCACCTGTCCTGTTGTGGGCTTGTTGGTCGTCCAGTTGATTTGCGCGGAATTGAACGTGACATTGCCTGCCGTGAGCGCGGTAAACACGGGCGCGGTTCCGTCCACCGTAAAAGTTACGGAAGCGGGCGCGGAGACATTGCCGCTGGCGTCGTAGGCGCGAACGGTGAAGGTGTGGGCATTGGGCGCAATCGCGGGAAAATTCAGCGTGACCGTCGTAATCGCGCCGGAAACGGCAGGAGTCCACGCGCCGCCATCGAGTTGATATTGAAACGTAAGGCCGCTGTCGGGCGTGGCGTCGTCATGGCCTGTCCACTGAAAAACCACATTGCCCGGCCCGACGGAACCGCCATTGGCAGGCGCGACGGTGAACCCGACGACTGGCGCGGTCGTGTCCGGCAGGGTTTGGAACGTTTTCAGGGAAGTGGACGTGTCTATCGTATTGCCGCAGGCGTCCTGCGAAATCACGTAAAATTGGTAATTCGTATTGGGTTTCAGGCCGGACAGAAACGCCTGATGCGCCGTGACCGCGCTCGTGTTCAGGCCGCTGCCGTCAAAATTCGTCGCGCCGACAATGCGGTATTTGACCTGCGACGTGGCGGCCTTGTTCGTCGTCCAGACAATCCCCACCGAAGAATCGTTCGCGCCGCCGGATTGGACATTGGAGATGGCGGGCAGGGTTCCGTCGAGGGTGAAATGCCGCGTGGCCGGGTTGGGGTCGGCATAGCCGTATTGATCTACCGCCGCGACCTGAAAGGTGTGCGCCCCGTCCGCAAGTCCGGTCAGCGTGGCAGTAGCGCTTGCGGCAGGCGCAGAGAACGCCCCGCCGTCCACCCGATATTGATATTTCAGGTTCGCGGTCGGCGTGTTCGTGGAAGTTCCGGTAAAGGTAAAGGTCGCGCCACTCCCGCAAACCGTCGCGCCTTCATTCGGCCCGTTCGTGATGCTCGTGTAGAATGTGTTAGAGCCTACGCTTAACTTTACGTTGTCTAATCCCCTCGTGTCTGCACCGTTGTAATACTCCCCTCGGATGTACAGACTACTTAAATTGTTCAGAACCGTAAGCATATCTTGTCTTGTTGCCGTAGTTCCACCCCGTGAGTTTATCTTCCAGCCTGATTCATTAAGCCCAATCGCGTAAGATGTCCAAGCTGGCAAAGGAATGTTTGCTAAATCATGAACTAATATCACTCCTCCACCTTTGAGGATTATGTCCTCATCATTGAATATAGAGTTAGTTGTTGTGTCGAATAGGTCAAAAGATAGCGTTCCGCCATAAGCCGTTGTAAAGTTCCCCAAAAACTTAGCAGGGGCCGACCAGTAGAAAGTAGAAACAGAATTATACGAGTTTTGAATGTAGCCGCCGGGATTGCCTCCCGTAGAAATCCAATCTGGCGTTGAAGTACGTAAAGGATTGTACGGCGGGCCGCCATTCGTAGTTAGTTCTGCTCCAAGCCAACCATCTGTATTGGAATCAAATGTGCTAGTGGTAAGTGTTGTAGTAAGCGCAGAATTTAGGAACTGGTAGGGTTTGAGAGCCACGCTTGTAATACGAACCTCGTCAATAAGACCGCCAAAGTTCCGGCGATACTGCCCTGTCCCGTCGGCAGTAGCATAGTTTCCGGCTCCGATAAGTAGCGGCTGAACGCCATAATAAAGATCAGGCCAATTCCCTGTTGTCTGCGCTTCTTGAATGCCATCCACGTAAAGCGTCAAAGATTGAGAACTAACTGTTGCGCTTCGGTCAAGCGTCATAGCGACGTGATGCCATTTGCCATCGCGAAAGTCGTGCGTGCCGTAAAGGTCAACGCCTGCGTCGCCAGCAAAACCGAGATGACAAAAGAATATGCCTGTTCCCTGAGAGAACGCGATACCCCACGCGGCTAAGTGGTACCCGCTTCCAAGCGTGTTTTGCTTGATAACAATGGAGTCTCCGTAGTAGTCACGATTTGTGCCATCGTAAGGCGAGTTAGGACGCACAAACACTTCCACCGTAAGACTGCCCTGCACAACCATCGCCGAATTATGCGGTACACCCCCGTAGTTAAAATCACCCGAAGCATCAAGCGCAAACCCGCCTGATGTTGAAAACGCCGCTATGTTGCTTGTGTATTTAAGCGGCCTGCTACCTTGTGCTACCCCATTCAGTCCGTTTGGCCCGCTGTCAGTAATTGTGCTGACCGTAGACCCATTGGGGCCTTCATTGAAGCGATAATAGGCAACAGGCGGAGGAGTCGGAAGCACACTTCCTGCGAGGATATTATCTATGCCCGTATTAACTGCGCTACCATTAACGCCTGTCCAACGAATAACGGTAATAGGCTCATTAGCAATAACGCCAAAAAAACCTATTTTGGTAGAATCCTGCGTCAGCAAATAAGTACCGAGTAATCCGCTGGCTCCATAGATTTTGATGCTGACAGGCCCGAAATTGTTGGTGTAAGTATCGAAACCTACAACGGTTTTAGGAGTTCCAAACGTTACCGTAAAGTCTTCGTTTCCACCGGCGGTTAAGATGCTTGTTGTGGTTGGGTTGACTCCAAAATTAGTATAACCCGGCGATGCAATTACTACGTTTGGCGAAGGAGAACCGCCGATACCTGTATATGTGTTTCCATTGTGAGTAATAGAGGAAACATTGGTATCTTTTGGGGATGCCAATTCAAAATCTTCTACCAATGTCGTTGTTGTTGTCGCATTGAATGAAGATAGGCTCGTATAGTAGGTTAGTTGGGCTTTAGCAGAGACAACAAAGCCAAGCAGAAAAAGGAGAACAGCAAGTAGAGATTTGCAGAAGCGGCGCAACATGAAAATTTCTCCTTTAACAAAAAAGAGGCCGCGCTTGTCCTGCGGGCGGACACACTAGATGCAGGGCGGCGACGTTGGCAGGAAAGCAAAGCGCAGGTTAAGACACGGATAAGGGCAGGTAAAGGAAAACGCTACCGCGCCAACCCGCCGCGCCGCTCGATGCAGGGCAGACACACGCGATGAAGGGTTTGAACCACAGATTACGCTGATTAGACGGATTACGCGGATTTTTCAATTCCTGCCTGCAAGCGGTCACGTAATCTGCGAAATCTGTGTCCTCTGTGTCCTCTGTGGTTCGGAACGAAATGCGGCGGCGGTTCTCTCGCGGGTATTTCTGTTAGTATAACACGGATTTTTGATTTTGAACCACAGATTCCACAGATTTAGATGATTTCGCGGATTTTTCACTGCGTCGCGCTTACTGCAAGGGGAATCGCTGGCAGTCTGGGCATTGAAAAATCCGCGCAATCCATCCAATCAGCGTCATCTGTGGTTCAAGCGCATTACAATCGGTCAAGCGACTGAACTAATTTTTCGGCGCGGGCAAGCGTGGATTGTAGGACGGCAGGCAAGGCGGCAAAGTTTTCATCGTAATCGGCGTTGCGCCGGACGCGCTTTAAGCGGTCGCCGTCAATACCGATCTGCTGACGCGCCGGGTCGGTATCATTCTGAAAGGTATTCCAAACAAATTCATGCGCTCCCTGACGCGGCAGAACGACGCCATCCGCTTGAAGCCGCAGCCGCGCCCTGCCAAACACGGCGTAATAAGCGCGGCTGACCGCCGTTCGCTGCGCTTCTTCGTCCGGGCGGCGGCCCAGCTCCTTCGCCAACGTGAGATATTTCATCCAGTCGAAGGCCATTCAGAGGAACTCCACATCTATATTCATTTTTCCCTGAGCGCGGCGCGACGCAGACCGCCACCACGTTTCATCAAGCCGATCCAGTTTTTCCAGCGCGGTTTCTGCCGCCTCGCTCGTACCGATGAGCGCGAAAAGTTCGCCGCAGTCCATGCCGTTGTCCGGGTCGAACGTCATGTCGAGCGTCAGGGTGATTTGCGGGCCAAAAACCTGATGGATTTCCGTTTCCGCTTCCAGCAAAAGCGGCGTCAGCGCGGGTTCCGCCGCCAAAAACCGCTGGACTGCCTGCTCCCCGCGAAACAAAAAACGCCCGTGCAGTCTTTCTGTCGGCGCGTCCATGATTTGAGACAACATTCTATTTTCTCCTGATTAAATTTCATTGCGCAACAATCTGATTAGGGCGCAAAGGGCGGGAAAGATTTGCGGCGCGGAAAAATGACGGAGAGGAAGGATTGGTCACGCAGGGTGACCTCCGCCTGCGCCGCAAAAGCAAATTCTACGTCACAGCCTTCCGGGTCGTTTCCCAATTCGGTAAAGCCCGCGTAAAGTTCCGCGTCTTCCCGTTCGCGCATCGCTTTTTCAATCAGCGCGTTAAGGAAAACATTAGGCTTGTCTTTTCCGCTTGCGCCGCGCTCACGGCCTTCGCCTTCAAATCCGGGCGGATACGGCCAGCAGGCGCGTTACTTGTGCTAATCAGGCGCGTTACTTGTGCTAATCATGAATTGTGTCTCCCCTTTTCCACACTCCATTATATCACAGAACACGCCGCGCATTGCAAGAGTATTTTCAGGGAGAGAAAGGCCGCGCTTGCCTGACGGGGTTGAACCACAGATTACGCGGATTAGACGGATTACGCTGATTTTTCAATTCCTGTCTGCAAGCGGTCACGTAATCTGCGAAATCTGTTTCCTCTGTGTCATCTGTGGTTCGGAACGAAACGAAAAGGCAAGGCGGCGGTTCTCTCGCGGGGATTTCTGTTCGTATCACACGGATTTGTTTGAACTCTGATTACACGGATTAAGGGATTACGTATGATCTTTAAATACTTGTCTGCAAGCGGTCACGCAATCTGTGTAATCTGCTAATCTGCGTAATCAGAGTTCAAAAGCAATACAGGTAGTGTAACATGGTTTTGGCGAAAAAACAGTACATTTTGGTACGACTTTAGAATTTTCTGACGCGCTTGCAGACCGGGCATTGAAAAATCCGCGTAATCAATTTAATCCGCGTAATCTGTGGTTCAAAGGGTCAGAGCGTGGGTTGCTTTTTCACGCGGTTTATCACACGCCGAAAGTCCAGACTTTTCGCGCCAAAGTTCAGAAGCAGGCCGATTTCTTTGTTGGAGGCCTCCAGATAGTTGATGGCCTGCGCGAGATGCACGTCTTCCAGTTTGATGAGGGATTTGATCTCCACCATCACCGTATTTTCAACAAAAAAGTCCACGCGCCGCTTGCCCACGACCTCGCCCTTGTAGAGAATCAGCATATCATGCTCGTAGTCAAATTCCAACCCCTGCTGCGTCATTTCTATACGCAAGGCCCGCTGATAAACGTTTTCCATGAACCCAACGCCCAACTGCCGGTGAACTTCCATCGCGCACCCGATAATCTTGCCCGTAAGTTCCGAATGAGCGTATTGTTCCATCTTTGCCTCTCTTCTGAACCACAGATGACGCAGATTTTCAAGATTTCGCGGATTTTTTATTGCGTCGCGCTTACTACAGGGTGAACCGCTGGCAGACAGGCATTGAAAAATCTGCGAAATCTGTCTAATCCGCGTCATCTGTGGTTCAAACTACTTCATGCAGACATCTACTACTGCAATTACGTCTTCGACAAGTTGGGACGGGGCCTTCTCCACAAACCTTGCCTGCCGCGCCCGGTAGTCAACGGACTTTACCTGCTCGACCATGACAAAGCCGGTCAGCGAAGAGGAAGGCGGCACGGGCAAATGGAACGGAATGGCCCGCGCCGTGTTTGTGATGGGACACGCAATAATCAGCCCCATTTTCTGATTGAACAGCGTGTTACTGATAACCAGCGCCGGACGCCGCCCGCTCTGCTCATGCCCGGACTGCGGATCGAAGGACAGCGTAATGAAATCGCCTTTTTCGGGGATATAGGCGGGCATCTACCAGGCTTCCTTCCCGACAGGCTCGCCGAAGTTTTCCTCCTGCGCCTCATAATCGGCAGGCAGCGCCGCAAGCATCTCGCTCAGATTAAATTTGCCCTCGTTCACAGTTGGCTCAAAATTCGGCACAACGACATAAACGGTGGTTTTTTCGGGCAAAGTCACATCTATCGGAAGGCGGATATGCCCTTGCTCAACGGTTCCCTGAAAGGTTGTCATCATTTTTATTATTCCATTCAGATAGGCGCATGAAATTTAATACGCGCTTGCAGGACGGGCTTGAACCACAGATTACGCGGATTAGAGGGATTTCGCTGATTTTTCAATCCCTGCCTGCAAGCGGTCACATAATCTGCGAAATCTGCCCAATCTGTGTCCTCTGTGGTTCGGAACGCAATGCGGCGGCGGTTCTCTGGCGGGTATTTCTGTTCGTATCACACGGGTTTGTTTGAACTCTGATGACACGGATTAAGGGATTACGTATGATTTTTCAATGCGCGTGACAGTGAGCAGTCACGCAATCTGCGTAATCCCTTAATCCGTGTCATCAGAGTTCAAAAGCAATACAGGTAGTGTAACACGGTTTTCGGGAAAAAAACAGTACGTTTTGGTACGACTTCCGAATTTTTTTGACGCGCTGGCAGACCTGGATTGGAAAATCCGCGTAATCCCCTAATCCGCGTAATCCGAGTTCAAAATCATTCTGCGTCTTCAGGGATCGAAAAAACGCTTGCCACGTCGCGACTGCCATGCAAGACCCGCGAAATTTCCACGCGGTCGGGCAGAACGCGATAGAAGATCACGTAATCCCCGACGGGCATACTGCGGTAGTCCGGGCCAATCTCCGGGCGGGGACGGCCCATGTTCGGAAAGGTTCCCAGCGTGTCATACTGCGCCGTGATTTTGCGGACAATCCGTTCCGCCCCATCCATACTGCGCTCCGCGTGGTACGTCCAGATTTCCAGCAAGTCCGTTTCTGCGTCTCGCGCTTCCCTGACCGCATTCATTTTGCCGCGTCCTGTTCCGCCTTGCGCCGCTTGCCTTCCGCGATAATTCGGTCTGCCGCTTCCTGCCCGGAGGCGTATTCCGTGTATTCGCCGCGCTCGATCTGCGCGAAGCCCTGCCGCACGTCTTGCCGAAGCGCGTTTTCCTTGCGCTCCTGCGCGTCGCGGATGAGGGCGCTCAAATAATCGCTGGTCGTAGGATAGCCGCCCGCCGCAACTTCGGCGTCAACAAAAATTTTCATGGGTTCGGGCAGTGAGATACTCAATGTAGACATGGCTTTGCCTCCTGCTTCTATTATACCGCATTATGCCTGCCGCGCTTGCCAGTCGGGGTTTGAACTCTGATGGCGCAGATTAGACTGATTACGCGGATTTTTCAATTCCTGCCTGCAAGCGATCACATAATCTGGGTAATCTGTTTCCTCTGTGTCCTCTATGGTTCAGAACGAAATGCGGCGGCGGTTCGTTCGCGGAGATTTCTGTTCGTATCACACGGATTTGTTTGAACTCTGATTACCTTTAGTTTCCGGTAAATCAGGCGACTTGCGCCCCCATTGCGGGTGTTTGCACCGTCTTGACTTGCCTGCGCGCGGCTGCGCCTGTGACCAGATGCGTCGTCACGCTGTTCTTTTTCCGAAGTTGTTCCCCGCGCAGGCAAACTCCGAGAAATGCGCTTTTGCTAAGGTCCGACGCAGCCGTCCGCGCGTCGCATTTTGGTTCCGACGGGAACGTCGGCCAGAGTTTGCGTAAGCAGGTCAGAAAGGCGGTAGACTGATGCAGACATCGAGTTCCCTCTTTTCGGTGGGTTTGTTTGGCGACTCTACTTTACCGCAAAGCGGCCCCGATGTCGGAACTGATATTTTGTCTACATGATTTTACCGGAAACTAAAGGTTAATGAACTATCCGCAAGAAAGGCGCAATTTAATCATGGCAACCGCTGACATGAAAGAAATAGTCCATCGAGCAACCTATTTGCCGTCTGTCCAGCTCAGTCCTCTGGGACAGCGGGCGCAGAAACTTTATGAGCAAGTCCGGGGCGAAGTCGAGACGCCGGAAAACATCGGGAAAGTCATGGTCATGGACGTTGAACCGGGCGATTATGAGATAGATGAACAGGGCATCGAAACGTCGCGCCGTTTGCAAGCGCGACATCCCGGCGCAGCGCTTTACGCGATTCGCATTGGGTACAAGGCAGTAGAGGCATTGGGCGGAATTCTGGAGCGCACTCAAACATGATGATTGGAAGCGTTCGGTCTTTGCACGTCCTGCTGCCGGCCACGTTTCGCCTGACGGGATTGCCCGATCTCACGCTTGAATTTGTCGTGGATACGGGCTTCACGGGTTGGCTCACGCTTCCGCCCGATGCCGTTGCCGCGCTGAATTTGCCTTTCCTGCATAAAATTCCGGCGCAGGTGGCGGACGGCAGTTTCGTGGAAGTGGCAGTCCACGCCGCAACGATTGTCTGGAAGGGGATCGAAGCGGAAGCGCGGGTTCTGGTAACGGGTTCGCGCCCGTTGCTTGGCACCGCCCTGCTGAAAGGAAGCGAACTTCTGGCGCAGTTTCGTGAAGACGGTTTGGTCACCATAGACGATTTGTAAAGAATCCGCCGACAGCCTTCCCTGCTAATCTCTTTTTTCGTGTCTCTTCGTGTTATTTCGTGGATGAAAAATCCTCTCCGTGTCCCTCAGTGTTCTCTGTGGTGAAAAATCTTACTCCTCAAATCCCAAAATCCCGCCCAACAATCCGCAGAACGCTTCTTTCTCCCCCTTCCCTGTAAGCGACGGGAACGCATAAGGGAAGGGGAATCGATAGCGCGTCAGCGATTGGAAAGGGGGCAGGTCTACTTTCGCCGCCGCAGAAGCCTTCCGCCCAATGTGAGGCCACCGACCAGAGCAACGAGCAGCGAAGAGGGCGCAGGCGTTCCATTCCGCGAAAGACGAAAGGCGTGCGTCTGCCCGTTGATATCTCCATAGCCGGTAATCTGGAAGTTGTCATTGATGGCATACGCTTCATAAAGTGTCCAGCCAGAATTGGCAGGCAGGAGATTGTTCAGGTCGTACATCGTATTGCCGACGGTATAGAAGGCGGCAGGACTGCCATCTGCCCGATTGGAATACCCTACGACGGTTCCGTCACTGGCAATTCCATCGCCCCGCGAGTAATTTCCTCCGAGCGTACCGAGGTCGGTCAGGGTCGTACCGGAGTAGCGGAAGGCGTGTTCGGCGGCATTGCCTGTCGTATCGGATTGGCCTGCGACCTGCCCGCTGGCGTTGATAGCATTGCCAACACTGCTGGCCCCGCCGAGTGTGCCGAGGTCAGTAGCGGTGGTTCCTGTCCAGCGCGCCGCGTGTCGTCCGGCATTGCTTGTCGTGTCGGCATCGCCTGCGACCTGCCCGCTGGCGTTGATGCCTCGACCGTAGCTGTAAGTTCCTCCGAGCGTACCGAGGTCTTGCGCGGTAGTTCCTGTCCAGCGTACTGCGTGAGTGGCGTTATTGCCTGTCGTATCGGAAAGGCCCGCAACCTGCCCGCTGGCGTTGATTGCGTAGCCGAAACTACTGGTTCCTCCCAGCGTTCCGAGGTCGGCAGGCGTCGCTCCTGTCCAGCGTACCGCGTGGTTTGCGCTGCCCGTATTGGAATAGCCTGCGACCTGTCCGCTATCGTTGATGCCGTATCCGAAACTGGTGATTCCTCCGAGTGTGCCGAGGTCAATGGCGGAAGTTCCTGTCCAGCGTACCGCGTGGTTAGCAGCATTGCCTGTCGTTCGGGCATAGCCTGCGACCTGACCGCTGGCGTTAATGCCGTAGCCAGCGCTGTTGCTTCCTCCCAGGGTTCCGAAATCGAGTATAGAAAAGGTATAGTCTGCTTTCGCGGCGGTAGGCGCGGCGAGAGACAGCGTAAGGAGGACGACTCCGGCGAGTCGTCGCAAAGGGGATAGGTACATGATTAGCGCAAATCCTTTCGTGCGGACGCTGCCGCATTGGTTGCGCCGCTTGTTTTTGCGGCGTCTGAGTCCGTCGTAAGCGGTTCATTCTGCTTACATCTTTCTCTATTGCAAGAATCGTGCCAAAAGTACATTCGCAGGGTAGCACTGTATTTAAACAACGAAAAAAATAGCAGGTTATGTGACTTAACCCCCTGTCCAATCGCCGACGCGCTCCCCCGGCCCTTTCCTGATTCGTTCGCTGCGCTCACAGAGAACGGGGAGATTCTGGCTGAAAGTGGGCGCGAATGAGGTTTCTAAACCGCTTCCATTTCCGCCCAGTTTTGACCGAATTTCGCGTCGGCGCGGAGGCGGACGGAGAGCGGGAAGGCCGATTCCATTTTCGCCACAATCTGTGGGGTGATGGCGGCGAGGCGGTCTTCCTCAATCTCAAAAAGCAGTTCGTCATGGACTTGCAGGAGCATGACGCAGCCGCCCTCGCACTCGTTTTGCAGGTAGTGATGCACCCGAATCATAGCGAGCTTCATAATGTCCGCCGCCGTCCCCTGGATCGGCATATTTACGGCGGCGCGTTCGGCGAACTGTCGCAGGTTGTGGTTGCTGCTATCGAGTTCCGGCACATAGCGGCGTCGTCCCATCAGCGTCGCGACGTATTTTTGCTCGTGGGCTAACGCGGTCGTTTCGTCAATGTAGCGCTTGACCCCCGGCAGGTTCTCAAAATAATCTTTGATCCATTGCGACGCGACCGCCGTTTCCACTCCCAGCGTGGCGGCGAGGCTGAACCCGCTTTGCCCGTAAATCACGGCAAAGTTAATCGTCTTCGCCTGCCTGCGCTGATCCGGCGTGACCTCCGCTAATGGCACATTGAACACGCGGGCGGCGGTTGCGGCGTGAACGTCGGCGTCGGCGGTGAAGGCTTCCATCAGGGCCGGGTCGCTGGTGATATGGGCCAGCAGACGCAGTTCGATTTGAGAATAGTCGCAGGACAGCAGGACTTTTCCGGGCGGCGCGACGAACGCCCGCCGGATTTCGCGCCCCACCGCCGAGCGGACGGGAATGTTCTGCAAGTTCGGGTCGGAGGAGGACAGCCGCCCCGTCGTCGTCACCGTTTGATTGAGCGAAGTATGGATTCGCCCGGTCTGCGGGTTTATCAGTTTCGGCAGGGCGTCGGCGTAGGTGGACTTCAATTTGGAGATTTCGCGGTAATCAATAATCTTTTGCGCGATCTCGTATTTCGGGGCCAGCGCTTCCAGCAAGTCGGCCCCGGTGGAAAAGCCCGATTTGATTTTCTTGCCCGTCGGCAGTTGCAGTTTCTCAAAAAGAATCGTTTGCAACTGCTTCGTGGAACCGATATTAAATTCTTCTCCCGCCAGTTCGTAAATCTGCTTTGCCAGCGCATCCATTTCCCCCGCGATTCGGGAGCCAAGCGTATTGAGGTAGGGCGCGTCCGCCAGAATCCCCGCCCGTTCGACCTGCGCCAGCGCCGGGATCAGCGGCATCTCCGCCGTCTCCATCAGTTCCGTCAGGCCGCTTTCCGCCAGTTTCGCCCGCATCGGTTCCATGAGGGCCACGACTAAAGCCGCCTGCTGCGCGAAGGCTTCCGGCGAAAAAGCGTCCTCCGCGTCCAATCGCAAATCTAAGTAGCGTTCCGCAAGGTCAGAGAGGGGATAGGCGGTTCGGTTCGCGTCCAGCAGGTAAGCGGCAATCTGCGTATCGAACGCGAACGGCGTGATTTTGACGCCCGCCCGTTCCAGCAAAATCTCCGCAATCTTGACGTTATGCCCGATTTTTGTGACAAGAGGGTCTATAAAATAGCCTCTGAAATCGTCGAGCGTGGCGGCGAAAGTCGTTTCCGCGTTCTCACCGCCGCCGAACAGTCCGCCAAAGCCGTCGTCTTCGCCCTGCGGCATCGCCGCGTTTGCTTCGCGCAGCGCGACGTAATAGCCCGCCCCGGCGTCCGCCGCGAAAGCAAGACCGCGCAAGTTCGCCCGCATCGGCGCTCCATTGTCCGCATCGGGAATCAGGGCCAGCGTTTTGGATTCCCATACCGCATCCAACGCCTTTTCCAAAACTTCTATGCTGTCAATGCGAACGATTTCTGACGCGAACGCCGCTTCGGGGGCCGCCGCTTCGTTCTCAATCACGGGAGCGGTTCCGTCCTCGTTGAAGCGCGGAATCCGGGCGAGCATAGATTTGAACTCTAACTTGAGGAACATTTCGCGCAGGTTTTGCCATATCTCCGGGGTCGGGGCGTAGGCGGGAATCGGCAGATCGGCGGGAACGTCGCAGACAATCGTCGCGAGGTATTTGGAGAATTTCGCCTGCTCGATGTTGGCCTCTAAAGCGGCGCGGGCCTTCGGCGGCGTGACTTCGGAAACGTGTTCCAGAATGTTTTCCAGCGAGTCCCATTTTTGCAGCAGGGCGGTCGCGGTCTTGTCGCCAATGCCGGGAACGCCGGGGATATTGTCGGACGTATCGCCGACCAGCGCCTTGTAGTCCGCAATCCGTTCCGGCCCGATGCCGTAGCGTTCCCGCACCGCCGCCGCGTCGTAGAGCTTCACGTCCGAGACCCCGCGCTGCGTCATCTGCACCGTAACGCCGGGACGAACCAACTGCAACTGATCGGAGTCGCCGGTCAGGATTTCCACCTGATAGCCCTCCGCCACGCCCTTGACCGAAAGCGTCCCGATCAGGTCGTCCGCCTCGTAGCCGCCCACTTCCGCCGACGCAATCCCGAACGCCGCCACCAGTTCGCGGGCGATGGGCATCTGCTCTTTGAGTTCCGGGGCGGTGTCGGGCCGGTGCGCCTTATACTCCGCAAACTCCTGCCTGCGAATCGTGCGCTGATGCGCGTCCCAGCACACAATCATGGCGTCCGGCTTCTCGTTATTGATGAGCGCGAACATCATATTGGCGAACCCGAACAACGCGCCCGTCGGTCTGCCGTCTTTGGTGGTCAGGGGCCGGGACGCAAAAAAGGCGCGGAACAGCAGACTGTACGCATCTACCAGCACAAGTTTTTTCGCGGGCATTTCCGGCGCGAGGTCAGACATAACGGGGCCACTCCTTCTGAACAAAAAATAAATTTCTGTCTACATTATACCGCATCTGGCCTTCCTGCTGAAAGTATGCGGTTGACTGAAAAAGCGATAAAGCGTCTGAAATGAACGGCAGAACGCTTAGGCATACATATTGACAGAAAGCGCATGGAAGCGTTATAATGGAATTATGACGAAGGAACTTTTACATATCGAAAACTTTGCGGGAATCCGCCATGCCGACATCGAATTAGCGCGGATGAACGTATTTATCGGGCCGCAGGCATCGGGTAAAAGCGTCTGCGCCAAACTTTTCTTCTACTTCAAAGAGTGCATAAAAGATTTGGCATCTAATGTGTTGAATGAGCAGTCGAAAGCAGAAATTCGCACTGATAACCAACACACTTTCCTAAAGTATTTCCCGTCTTATTATTGGGGTAAAGGCGTCTTTACTCTTCGCTACTCCTTCGGTGATTTATGGATAGAGATCAAGCGTAAAACCAGCGATTCCAAAACAGTAGAAATTGTTCACTCGCCTTACTACGACAGAATACTAAAAAACGCGAGACAGGCGTTGAAAAAATTAGAACTTTCTAGCGCAACTTCCTTTGAAGTATATGAAAATTCTAGAAATACGGCCTTTCGGGCTATTAATGACAGCATATCAACACAAATCGGAATGTGTCAAGCATTTTGAGACAAAAAGATGATATTTTTTAATGTACTTTCGGATCAGTCTCCGCTGTCTGCGGTTCGACCCGATTGATACACACTTGCTCATGCAGCGGCAAGACTTTGGGCGCTCCTTTGGAGAAACGACCCGGCTTGCGGGCATACGCTTGCTCTAAAGTTTCCTGCCGCGCCTGCTGAACGGCAGCGGCTTTTCCCATGTGAACCATTTCCGGGGTCAGCAACGCAATGCCGGTATGGTACTGCTGCGTGTTATAGAACGTCAGAAACGCCGCGCAAAACGTCCGCGCTTCCGCAATGCTATCAAAATGACCGGGAAACTGAGGCGCATATTTCACCGTCTTGAACTGCGCCTCCGAAAACGGGTTGTCATTGGAGACGCGCGGACGCGAGTGCGAACGGGTCACGCCCAGATCACAAAGCAACTCCGAAACCGTTTTAGAGACCATCGGCCCGCCCCGATCCGCATGAAGGGTGAGCGCATCGCGAGAAATCCCGTGACGCTGGCAGGCCGTTTCGATCAGTTGCGCCGCCAGATGTTGACACTCCCGTTCGGAGACAAGCCAGCCGACCACGCAGCGACTGAAAATATCCAGCACGACATACAGGCGGTATCCCTGTCCTTTGGCGGGGCCGCGCAGTTTGGTGATGTCCCACGTCCACACCTGGTTGGGCGCGGTGGCGAGAAGCACGGGGCGGGTATGTTTTTGGTGGCGCGATTGCCGCCTCCTTTCGGCAACCTGTTTGTTTTCGCGCAAAAGCCGATACATCGTCGCGATTGAGGCCAAATAGCAGCCTTCGTCGAGCAACGCGGCGTAAACCTGGCGAACCGACCGATCCAAAAAGCGTTCCGAGTGCAGATGCGCGAGCAGTTCCGCTTTTTCCGCCGCCGAAAGGCTTTGGGACGTTGAATTTGTCCGCAGTCCCAAAACCAACTGACCGCCGTTTCGCTGACGATAGAAAGTCGCCCGGCTTTTGCCCACCACCGCGCAGGCTCTTTTGATGCCCGTGAAGCGCGCGGTCTCTGCGATGAACGACGCGGCTATCCGGTCGGCAGCGTGAGGTTCATCAAGTCGGAAAGTTTTTTTTGGAGTTCCACGAGCGCTTTGAGTTTTTGGTTCTCCAACTGGAGGGCTTGCAGAGTTCGGGCGTCCTGCTGGCGTTGGGCTGCTCGCTCTTTTCGCTTCTGCTTTTGGCGCGGGTCATTTTGGGCGACGAGTTTTCCCTCTTCGTACTGCTTTCGAAAGGAAGCGAGAGTGGAAGAGTAAATGGCCTCGCGGCGCAGGATGGTTCCGAGTTGTCCGCGCTCGGTGCATTGGTCGGCTTCGCGCAGGATGCGAAGTTTGTCGGCGACGGTGAAGCGGCGGCGGCTGGCAGGCTGGCTGACGTGCGGGTCAGGCAACAGGCGGATATTCAGGTCAGACATGGATGGATCACTTTCTCGCCCTGAGAAATCTACACTATTTTTGGTACGGGCTTCTGTCTCACTCTATTCTGACACATAGGGAATATCTTCCGCGTTGCAAAACAGAAATCACTTCATTCCAGCAGGGAGAAGTTTCTTTTCTACCCTCCGGCGGAATGTGTTCCAATTTCTTGCAAACGATCAAGATATAGACCCATTTCTTGAAGAATTTGGTAGGCTTTACGAAGAAGCCCGCCGTTGGTTTCACGCAAAAACCGAAAATGCTAGTCAGGAAAAGTTTTTGAAGCGCGTATCTGGATTGATCTGCGGGAACTATATCCACCATCCAAACGCTGATTTTATCAAGACTGACGACGGCAGGGTAGTTGCTATTGAACACTGTTCGTCCGGGCAGCAAGAGGTTTTGCCTTTAGTTACGGCCTTATGGTTGATTGCGCGGCAAATTTCAGCAACTAAGCGCATCACATTATTTGTTGAAGAACCAGAAGCGCACCTCTATCCGACTGCCCAACGTGATATCGTACATCTTTTCGCGGCGGCATTGGACTTGTCCTCAACCGACTCAACGAGCCAGTATGTCATCTGACCTGTACCCCATAATTTAGGCCACCGGATATGTTAGACTCCTCATCAAAACAAAGAGGAGTTTGACCATGAAAAAAGGCCAGTTCTCGCAGGAGCAAATTACCCGCATCCTGCAAACCGCTGAAATCGGCGAACAAACCATCACGGCCCTCTGCCGCGAACACGGCATCACCGAACCGACTTTCTACCGCTGGCGCAACAAATTCAGCGGTATGAAGACCGACGACGCGCAGCGCCTCAAAACGCTGGAGCAGGAAAACGCCCGCCTCAAACGCCTGCTCGCCGAACGCGATCTGGAAGTGGACGCCTTGCAAACGTTCCTGCAAAAAAAGTAGCCACGCTGCCGGGACGCCGCCAACTGGTCGCTTTTCTGCAAGCGCAGGGCCTTTCCCAAAGGCGGGCTTGTGTTCTGGCCGCTGTCCACCGCGCCACCGTTCAATACAAACCGCGCCTCAAACAGGACGCGCCGCTTTTGCAAGCGATGCAGGCCATTGCAAAGCGGCATCCGCGCTGGGGCGTTCGCAAAATCTACCAGACGCTGCGGAACGCGGGACAGGCCGTCAATCACAAGCGCGTGTTTCGCCTGTGGCGGCAAGCGGGCCTGCAAGTGAAGGCGCGGCGGCGTCAGAACTACCGCCCGCCGCCGCTCGTGCAAAGAGTGCGCGTGGTGGCGCAGCGTCCTAATCACGTTTGGTCGCTGGACTTCGTGTTCGATGCGACCGAACGCGGCAGCAAACTCAAAATGCTGACCGTCGGCGATGACTTCACACGCCAGTGTCTTTTGATTGCCGTCGGCGCGTCCTTTTCGTCGGCCCAGGTTCAGGCGGAAATGGCGCGGCTGTTTGTCCGCTACGGCGTTCCCGGCGCGTTGCGGATGGACAACGGGCCGGAGTTTATTGCAACAGAAATGCAGGCATGGCTTTCCGAGCAAAGCATTTTGGCGGCTTATATTGCTCCGGGCAGTCCGTGGCAGAACGGCTTCAGGGAAAGTTTTCACAGCCGCTTGCGGGACGAACTGCTTTCCGCCAGCGTCTTTGAGAACATTGCCGACGCCAAAGCACAGACAGAAGCGTTTCGCATCATGTATAATGAAGAGCGTCCGCATCAATCGCTGGGCGGCTTGACGCCCGACGCGTACAAAACCCGGTGGCTGCGCGAGCAGTCAACCAAGAGCGGAGACTAACTTTTCGCGTGGCCTAGAAAACAGGGTACACGTCAATCACCACACACAGCCCCTATATCCTTTCCGCGCTGAACAATCTGATGTACGCTGGAAAGATTGCGCGGGAATTTCCTTCAAGGCGCAACCATGTTACGACAATTCTTGATGAAGCAACGCTGATTGATCCGCAAAACGTTCGCGCCTATTTTGTCGGTGATGGTCGCGTCGAATCCATTATTGATGTGGAAACGGGTTTGGTTAAAGCCACTCTACTGGATCATGTCTCTAATGAACTATCGCAGGAGTTCGACAAACTGATTGATATTGAGTTCAGCGAGGAGGCCGCGTGATTGCCCTGAGCCAGATCGCATTACGCGACACACAGAGAAAAAAGTCGTGATCAAAGAGCAAAAGAGCCAAGTCATTTTCCACAATCCCGATCAGCATGAGATTTACAAAATCGTCATCGACGGCTGCGTCATTACCAGCGGCGAACGTTGTGATTTTCTCATCAATGTCGATGGGCCAAATACCTCTGTACTTGTGGAATTGAAAGGTTCGGATGTTGAACGCGCAGTAGATCAACTGGAAAATACGCACAAACAACTTTCTCAGCACTGCAAAAAAATAAAATTCTGGATCATCAGTTCAACGCGCTGTCCTTTGACGAGTACAGAAATAGACGTGATAAAAGTGAAAATGCGACGCCAATATGGGGCGATCTTAATAGTCAAAAATAGTCCGGTGGAACACACCCTTTAGCAAGTCTCTGTGATTAGCGGCGGCGATTATTCCAGAGACCGTTACGACTGGCTCGGCAATGAAGATTTGGAGACAGCGACGAAAATGCAGGCGTTTCAGGAAGAACAGCAGATCGTCGCAAGGTAGAGGCAATTTCGTGAACCGCCATCCTGACAGGAATCAGACGCAATTTTAGCGCAGGAGTAATGTTATGCTGCTGATTCGCTTTCCAGACAGGGACGCATAACGCCGCGCTTTGGGGTTTCTGGCAGGCCCTTTCTCCTTCAAGTGTTGGGCGACGGAAGAAATGACCTCGCTGGAAACTGCGCTGGCGTAAATGCGATGCGCCGCCGTCACGCTCAACGGTCTCTGGAACCTGGACAAAAGCAGGGCGCAATTCACCATCACCAAATGCGACGCCAAAAATTTCGCCCGCTACGAATACCGCTACACTGCCGGAACCAAATACGACCCCAAGACCGCCGCCAAACTCGCCTCCGTCCCCGACATCAACACGCTCACTCTCACCACCGACACCCGCCTCACCGCCTCCGGCCTTAGCATCGTCGTCAAATGCTACGTCGTCACCACGACCGGCAACAAAAAAGCCTCCAACGCCGTCAAAGTGGAACGCCCCTGATTATGATATAATAATCCCGGAGGAACCAAACCATGAGCGATATTACGATTAACATGAACCCCACCACCGAAGCGGAATACAAGGCCGCGTGTCAGGAACTTCTGCTGGAAATGCAGCAGCACGAGGAAAAATTCGACCGGCTTCACGCTCAATTCGTGGCAAATCACGAAGCGGCAGAACGCAGGGCCGTCCGAAGCGCCGCCCTGACCGAAGAGATTAACCGCATGATGCAAAAACTGTGGGGGACAAAATAACCCATGTGGAAAGAAACCCTTGCCTTCATCAAGTCCGCCGTCTCTTCCTACAAGCGTCTCTCGGATGCCGAAGAAGATGTCACGACCCTTCAAGACCACGTTGGCAGACAGGACGACGATATAGATGGTGTCAAGAAGGCGCTGACGCAGACGCTGTTCGAGTTTGAAAAGGTCATAATGCGGTTGGAGAACGATAGGCAGATTGCCGGAAGGGATTACGAAAATCTCGTCTTGCGTCTGCAGCTTGCCATGAAAGACAACGACCAACGCGCCCTGCCGCCCGGTTCCATTCCGCAAAACGCGCCTGACCTGCAAGCGCAGATAGACGCGCTGAAACAGGAAGTCGAAGAACTCAAAACGCAGTTCGCGGAATGGAAGGCGCGGTAGCCTTTGCTGAAAGTCTAAGGGAATCGCGCCGGTTCGGCGCGGTATCGGGTATACTTTGGGAAAGGACGGCGTTTCGCCTTCCAAATGGTTTCGCTTTCAAGGAGAGTTCCACCCGTGTTGAAAACGCTTTTTCTCAGTCCCCCCTCGTTCGACGGTTTTGACGGAGGCGCTGGCGCCCGTTATCAGGCCAAACGTGAAATCACCTCTTACTGGTTCCCGACGTGGCTGGCGCAGCCCGCCGCCCTCGTTCCCGGCAGCAAACTGATTGACGCCCCGCCCCACCACCAGACCACCGAAGACGTGCTGAAAATCGCGAAGGATTACGAACTCGTGATTATGCACACGTCCACGCCCTCGCTTGCCAATGACGTGGAGTGCGCCCGACAGATCAAGGCGCAAAACCCGAACGTCAAAGTCGGTTTCATCGGGGCGCACGTCGCGGTGCTGCCGGAACAAACTTTGCGCGAAGATAAGAACCGCGTGATTGATTTCGTCTGCCGCCACGAGTTTGACTACACCTGCAAAGAACTGGCGGAAGGCAAGCCTTATAATGAAATCACTGGCCTGTCCTACCGGGACAGCAACGGCCTCATCCAGCGCACCGAAGACCGTGAACTCGTGCCGAACTGGGACGCTATGCCGGGAGTTTTCCGCACCTACGCCGACAATCTGGACATCACGAAATACTTCATCGGCTACCTGCTGCACCCCTACGTCTCGTTTTATACCGGGCGCGGCTGCCCCGCGAAATGCACCTTCTGCCTGTGGCCGCAGACTATCGGCGGGCATCAGTACCGCACGAAAAGCCCGGAGTGCGTCGGGCGCGAAATGGACGAGGCGGTCTCGATCTGGGGCGATAAAGTGCGCGAATATATGTTTGACGACGATACGTTCACGATCAATAAGCCCCGCGCCATTGAGATCAGCAAGCACATGAAACGGCTGAACCTCACCTGGTCGTGCAACGCCCGCGCCCACGTGGACTACGACACGCTGAAAACTTTGCGCGACAACGGCCTGCGCCTGCTCCTCGTGGGTTTCGAGTCCGGCAACCAGACGATTTTGAACAATATCCGCAAAGGCATCAAACTGGATATGGCCCGCGAATTCATGGCGAACTGCAAGAAACTCGGCATCAAAGTGCATGGCACGTTCATTATCGGCCTGCCGGTGGAGACGGCGGAGACGGTGCGGGAGACGATTGACTTTGCCAAAGAGCTTGATCCGCACACGATTCAGGTCTCTATTGCCGCGCCCTATCCCGGCACGGAACTCTACGATCAGGCCGTGAAAAACAACTGGTTCGCCAAAGAAGACCTGATGATTAGCGGTTCTGGCATCCAGACTTCAACCCTGCACTATGAGAACATGACCTCGCAGCAAATCGAGGACTCGGTGGAGAAGATGTACCGCGAGTTTTATTTCCGCCCGAAGGTCTACGCCCGGATGCTCGCCGAAATGCTGACCGACCGGCAGATGATGACCCGCCGCCTGCGCGAGGGCATGGAGTTCCGAAGTTATCTCAACGAGCGCAAGATGGAAGCCAAAAAGCGCGGGCGGGAAGCAGCCGCTGTGTAATGCCGCGTTTCGCTTGCCGCTTTTCTCCCCGCGACGGGAATAAGGCGAGCAACGGAGGGCAGGACGACACCGAAACTGTTTCCGGGCATGCCTCCGTCTCTTGAAGACAATGCGCTATGGAGTAAAGCCACACAATCGCTGGCATGACAAGTGAGACGATCTCGAACTCTTGATCGCCGAACGCGAAAAGATCAAGCCCAGAACAGCCGAGCAAACATCCAACCGCCGATTTATCCCCCGCTGTGTTTCATTACCCCACCGGTTTGGGAGGATCACGAAATCTTCCCGAACCGCGCTGGGTCTGCGGTGATATGCCGCTCTAATAAAACAAATCCGTTTGAGAACAAAAACCTATAAGCGGGCTTGTTTTTGCAAAAAAATTCAGAATAAATGATATTTTTTGAAAAATTTAGTACCACCTTAACATAAATCGTGCTATCATATAATTGTATGAGGTTTGCAGGACGCTCTATCACGTCCGACTGATTTATCCTTTGCGGATTATGGTTTTTTCCATTTCGGCTTTGTCCGCCTCCCTATCGAGTCCGGCAACGCCGCGTCGTTTTGCAAGGAGTACCGAATGTTCGTAGACTGGATGCTGCGAAATCAGGCCGACCTGTTGTTTCGGAAAACGCTGCCAAATGGAGATATAACCTCCTACCGCTATGACGCCTACGGGCAAAAGGGACTGCTTTCGTACAAACTCGACGGCAACAGGAACTACACCGCCTATACCTACACCCTCCGCAACGAAGTCAGCGGGATGGCCTACGCCAACGGCACAAGCGAAAACTGGACATACAACGAGGCGGGCAGCCTTGCCAGCCACACCGACCCGAACGGCAAACTCGTCGCCTACGCCTACGAAGAGCGCAACCTGCTCAAACAGATCACCTACCCCGCCGACCCCGCCGTCACCTTCGCCTATCATCCGGGCGGACAAACGCAGACCATGACGGACGCGACAGGCCCGACCTCCTACACCTACGATGGCATTGACAACCCCGCGCAGGTCATCAGTCCGAACCTCACGGTCTCCTACCACTACGACGCCGCAGACCGCCGCGACAAAATGACGCTTGTCGGGACAGGCGACTACCTCTACACCTACGATCCGGTAGACAACCTCAAATCTGTCACCGCCCCCGGCACATACCGCACCTCCTACACCTACGATGCGGGCGACTGCCTGACAATGGAGCAGTATCAGGACTCCAGCGCAACGCTGACGTTCTACGACACGCAAGACCGCGTGACGGACATCAAGCACAACAGCTTCAATAACGCCCCGAAACTGTGGCTGCACTACGCCTACGACCTGTCCGGCAATGTGCAGACGCGGACGGACACTAACTACGTCACCGGCACGACCCTGAGTACCACCTTCGGCTACGACAACGCCGACCAGATCACCAGCGAAGCGGCGGTAGACGGCAATATGCAGACGGTGTACAGCCGCGCCTATACCTACGACCATGCGGGTAACCGCAAGACGGCGGCGCATAACGGCGTGACTGATACCTACACCTACTTCCCAAACTCCAACCGCCTGCAAACGGCGGGAAATCGGGGGTATACTTACGATAATGCGGGCAACTGCCAGACGCTGACTGTTAACGGTCAAAAGGCGATCTTCACCTACGACGACGAAAATCGCGTCGGCGCGATAGCCTACCCGAACTTGCCCACCAGCCAGTTCACCTACAATGGACTGCGGCAGCGCACGAGCAAGCAGGAAAGCAGCGGACTGCTCAAATACGTCATGGACGGCACGGCTCCCGGCAGCGATGTGCTTTCGGACGGGCAGGCGGTCTACACTCCGGGCGTCGGCGAGCGGCGTAACAATGTGACCCGCTACCTCAAACTCGATGATGCGGGCAACCTGCGCGGACAGGTCGGCTTCGGGTACGGTTCCCCGGCCTTTCTGACGCAGGACGCTTTCGGCAACACGGTGCAGCAGGCGGAAACGCTTGCGGGGCCGTTCGGTTTCGAGGCGGACGCGCAGTATCAGACCGATAACGACGAAAAGAAAAAAGCATGGAGGACAGCGCATTGCGTCCTTCATGCTTCTTATTTTTGCGCCGCCTCTGTGGGGTCTACTTCACAACGGGGTTTTCGGGGCGCTGCGGGTTGACGATAATGCCGTCGAAGATCGCCGCATCCGTCTTCACCTTGCAGTCCCGCCCCACCACGCACCGCTCTAAGTGCGTGTGCCGCATCACCGTCGAGCCGTCCCACAGGATGCTGTCCTTCACCGTCGCGTCCTCTTCCACCGCGCAGTTATTCCCGATCACCGTGTTCTCCAGCACCTCCGCCTCGCTTGCGATTTCCGTCAGGGTGCGGTTCCCCTGAATGACTTCGAGGGCAAGTTTGGCCTTGAAATCGGCGGAGTACCGGTTGCGCTGCGCTTTCATAATAGGTTCCTTTTTTCGATAGATTATGACACAGCCAACCACCTTAAACCTCTGTTCGAATTCCTGGGGTCATTATACTTTGCCAATCTACCTTGAAAGTTCATGGTGGACGGCACGGTTTGAGCGAACGCGCTGACCGAGACAAGCATCAGCAGGAGACGAGAGCGAGAAAGGCGCGTTTCATGGCAGGGAACCTCTCCGTTCCGGCGGCGCAAGGTGTCGCTTCCAAAAGCGAGAGCTCGGCGCAACAGGCTGGAACAAATGGTATTTCTGCATCCTTGCTGGATATTCTTCCTGTAAAAAAGGCAGGCGCAACGTTTGTTTTTTCACACAACGAAATTCACGCCAGAGCGGTTGGAACGCGGACTGCGTTGTAAATCCTTTCGGAACGCGGTACAATAGCGCCATGATGGAAGAGGCTGACAAACTGGAAAAACTCATCGCGCATGAGGCCGCTTATTTCGGGTGCTTTGCTGAAATTGAGAAGACGACCTGCGGATGGTTTCTGACAAGCGCGGACTTACCCGCCTATCGGGACGCGAACCATGCCATGCGCCTGCGGGACGACGGGCGCGGCGCGGACGCGGTGGCGCAGGCGGTGATTTTCTACTACCGTTCTCGCGGACTGCCGCCCGTCGCGGACATTGACGCGGTGGCGGAGTCGCTGGGAATCGGGGCGGCGCTGCGGCGGCGCGGCGTCACGCCTGTTATCGGCAACACGCTGCTGATGCGGTTCGAGGCGGGGGTCGGGGATCGGGGGTCGGGGATCGGAGACGCGGAAGCAATCCAAAATCCAAAATCCAAAATCCAAAAGGGAGATAGTCCACAATCCACAGTCCGAAATGTGGCGAAGGAGGAAGCGGGAGCGTGGGTGGAGACGGCGCTGATCAGCGGGTTTGAAGACCGGTTCCCGTTCTGGCGCAGCGTGCTGGAACGAGAAGCAAATTTTCCCGCCTGCCGCCTTTACCTTGCTGAATATGAAGGGCAGACTGCCGCCGCCTGCGATCTGTTTGAGGCGGACGGATGGGCGCGAATTGACAATGTGGGGACGCGGGCGGAATTTCGGCGGCGCGGCATCGCGTCCGAACTCGTCCGCCATGTTATCGCCGATTCGCAGGCCAACGGAAATACCCTGCTCTATCTTTTCACCGAGGCGGGCGGGGACGGCGAACGCCTGTACCATCGGCTGGGGTTTACCGCATGGCAACTCAATCCATTTCGGCGGCATATCGGATAAATGCTTTAAAAAGTTTACGGCATTTCTTGACAAGATGCGGTTCGATGTATTACAATACAAATACGGTGTTACCTTCCTGCGAAATACGTCTGCAAGCGTTCTGAAAAAAGTGAGTTTTCGCTTTCCGATTCGGCGGTAAAGTTGACATAGCCAACGCGTTTGTTTTCTTTGTAAGGCTGGATGCTTTATGTATCACGTCCACGCAAAAGACGCCAAATCTTTTGCAGCACGCTTCGCGCTCCTTTGCGCCCTGCTTCTCACGCTCTTGGTGAGTGGAGCGCAACTCCGCGCCGATCCCTTACCTCCCCAAAAAACGATGCCTGTCATTATCAATGGCGTTAATTATGGAAACATAATGATAGCCGTTGGCGCAGATGGAACGGTCTACGCCGCATTCATTCCAGCGGCGGGATATACGGTGCAGTCGGTTGCCGACGCCATTGCGGCTTCCTACGGCATTCCTGCGGGACAAGCGCACTTGAATTGGCTTCAAATCTGCACTGCCAGCACAGGCACCTTAGAAAAAGATGCGGCTGGCAATACGCAATACCCGCCGTTCGTGAACCCTCCTGCTGGTGGCTCTGGCCCTCATAACGGCGAACTCGGCAGTTGGGCTGATAAAGACCCTTTCTACTACAACACACACAGTCCGGCCCCAGGTTCCTACGATCCAAAGAGACAAGAGTTCAATCCAGAAGGGATGGCAAACGCCCGTAACGATTCAAGAGGGAATCTCAATTTTGATGATCAGATTAAAAACGCACCCAATGCCACTGTCAATTTCGATACTTTCCTAGTGATTGATCTCGGCAACGGCGCTTTCGTCAATCTCGGTGGGTTTGGATGGGGCGGAGCTACGGGGCCTAATGGTCTGGTCGATCCAAACAACATCACAGTCAATCTGAATATTCCCTACTCCCAGAAGGATAATTTGGCTGTGTCAAATTTCGTGCAAGGATTTAACAGCGGCAAGTTTGGGCCATTCCAACCTGTGAGCAAGTGGCTGCCCGACCCCGCACTCTTTCAGGCTATCCGAGATTGGGCGCACGGGATCGAGATGTAAGCGTAATCAAAACGCTCGCATACACACCTCGCTCAAAGATTAATTTTCGCTGAACTTTTTCGCCGCCATTCAGCAGGGGCGAAGAACATAAGGACACTCTACGATGAACTATTTCAACAAAACGCTTGCGGCCCTCGTGCTGGCGACCGGCTTTACGGCAGGCGGTTTACAGGCGCAAACCCCCGTTGCCCAATCGCCTGCAAAACTTGCCGAAGCCCCGATGACGGTGGCAAAAGCCAACGCGGTCGTCAGCGGAAATCTGATGCTTGTCGGCACTCCGCTGGGGCAGGCGGTCTTAATCAATGCGCAGACCGGAGTCAAAACCGTGTTTCAGGCGGACGAGGACAAATGGGTGCGGGAAGTGTTTCTGCTGGACGGCGGCAAGACCGTCGGGGCTTCGCAGGCGGATCACACGGTATTTTGGAACGTCGCGACGGGACAGGAAATCGGACGCCTCGAAACGCGGGTGCAGGGTTTTTCGCACGACCAAAAACTCTGCTTCGCGCTGACGCCCGTTGAACGCTATCTGCAAATCTATGCCTATCCCTCGCTGAAAATTGTGGGCAGCATCACGTCCTACCACGAGCATAGCGTAAGCCAATCTCTGTTCTCGCCCAACGACCGTTACCTGCTGGTGCAAACGCAAAACAACGCGCAGGAAAGCGAAATTACCTATCCGCGTCCCGACTACACGAACGTTTTTCATGTCAGGACTCGTGTGTACCTGTACGATCTGACTACGATGAAGGAGCTGCCGGGATTCAGTCATTCGTTTGTGCATGACATGGGAACATTTTCCGCCGACAGCAAATTCGTAGACATGGGCAAAGACAGCGTGATGAGCTGCTCGATGGCAGAACCAAATGCGATCTGGCGGTTCGACATTGCCGCCGATGACATGACTAAAACGCATTAGCGCGAACGTAAAACAACGGGCGAAGCGCAGAAATTTGCGCTTCGCCCGTTGTTTTTTCTGATGTCCCTTGCCGCTACTTTTTGCTGAACCTTTTCGCTGCCATTCAGCAGGGGTGAAGAACATAAGGACACTCTACGATGGACTGTTTTAACAAGTCGTTTGCGGCCCTCGCGCTGGCGGTCAGCGTCGCGGCGGCGTCCGGTACGCGGGCGCAAATTGCACCCGCGCCGGCCCAATCAGCGGAAAAGCCCATGACCATTCGGGCAGCCCACTCCGCTGCGGCAGGTCGTCTGACGCTGACGGGCAATGCGCAGGGACAGGCGATCCTGAAAAATACGGCGACCGGGGCCACGCAAATTTTTCAGGCGGACGCAACCAAATGGGTGCGGGAAGTATTTCTGCTCGACGGCGGCAAAACCGTCGGGGCGGCGCAGTACGATCATACCGTGTTCTGGGACGCAAAGACGGGAAGGGAAACAGGCCGTATCCCGGCCCGCGTGTATGGCGTCTCGCACAATCAGAAGTTCTGCCTCGCGCAAACTGCCACCCGCTATCTGCAACTCTACGCTTACCCCTCTTTGAGGCTGCTGGGACAACTCACCGAAAGTTACGAAATGGGTGTAAACCGGTTCATCTTTTCGCCGGATGACCGCTATGCGCTAGTGGAACACGCGCTGAGCCGCGCCGAATCAGAAGACAGCTATCCCCGTCATGATTTCGTTTTTAGCGAAGAGACTCACGCAAAACTTTACGATCTCGTCAAGGTGAAAGCGGTCGAGGCTTTCAACTATTATATGATAGACGGCATCGGTACATTCTCTGCGGACAGCCGCTTCATCAATATGGGAGACGTGCTTATTCAGAAATCGCGTGATTTCAACAACAAACCGGATTCGACCTGGCAGTTCGATATCGGCAATGAAACGCTGACAAAAACGCATTAGGCGCGGGTCTGAAACGACGGGCGAGGCGCAGAAGATCGCGCTTCGCCCGTCGTTCTTTTGCGTGTGCTTTTCGCCGCTATTTTTTGCCGGTAACGCGGCGGATGTAGGCGACTTCTTCCGGGCGGTAGGGTGAACCGTCGGGGCGGAAAATGTCGTGGAACCAGACGGGCGGCTCCTCGGTGTAGGTCTTTTGCCACGAGTCCCAGGGGTAGATCGTCTGCGTTTTGCCGGAGACAAACCCCCAGTTGTACGCGCCGACGCCCGCCTCTTTCATCACTTCCAGGCACGAGTCGAACTGACTGCCCTGCGGCCTCGCCATGTATTCGGTGCAGAGCAGCGGGCGGTTCCACTGGCGCAGCGATTCGATCCATTTTTTCAGTGTGTCCGGTTTTTCATAGCAGTGGAAACTTACCACGTCGGAGTTTTCCAGTGAAAATTTCTGCGTGGGGTTCAGTTTCGCCCGGTCGCTCCAATCGCCCGCCCAGACGCCGATGGTGAGCGGCTGCGACGGCCTGACTTCGTGCGCCCAGCCTATTGCTTTCGTCATCAGGGCGAGGGTGAGTTCCTTTTTGTCGGGCAGTTCCACCTTTCCATAGGCGCTGTCATTGGTGTTGTCCGGCTCGTTATATACGTCCCAGACCTGCACCCGGCGGTCGTTGCGGAAGTGGCGCAGGACGCCAGTGACGTAAGGCTTGAGGCTGTCATAGCGGGCGGGGTCTTTGAGTATTTCCTGACCGGGGGCCTGCATCCAGCCGGAGTTATGGACGCCGGGACGCGGATCGCGCTGCTTGCCGGTCTTTGGGAACGGGTCCCAGCAGCTATCGAACAGGACGAACATCACGCCGATGTGATGCTTGTCCGCCGCGCCTAAAAATTTGTCCATGCGCTCCAGAAACCCTTTCGAGTCCTGTTCCCAGAGCAAATTATGCAGAAAGACGCGGACGGAGTTAAAGCCCAGCGATTCCGCCAGCCCTAATTCGTGGTCAATGGCGGCGAGGTCGAAGGTGTCGGCCTGCCACATCTCCAGCTCGTTGATCGCGTAGGCGGGCGCGAAATTGCAGCCAACCAGCCAGGGGTGTTTTCTGTGCCAGTCGTCGGCCTGTTTGACTGTCCAGACGCCTTTGGCCTCGGCGCTCGGTTCCCCTGCGACAACGGCGAGCAGGCAGGCCAGCAGCAGGAACAGCATCCCGCCCGCATGGCGCGGCAGGAACGATCCGTAAACGTGGTGCATAGTTTTCCTTTTTGGTCTTCTTACGCCCCTTTCGGCGGAGAGACAGAGAGATTTCACCGGCGTGAAAATTTAACGGGACAAGCGCCCCAGGCGAACTTATCCTTCGGGATATGAACCGATTTATATAGTCGTCCATGCCACACGAATTTTTGTTTTCCGGCGTAGAGGTGACTATTCTTTGCATCCGTCCGAAATTCCTGCGCGGTTGATCGGGCGTTCCACATTTTATCAAAAAGCCCGTCTGTGGAGCGTTCCCGGCCTGGAAGCGCGGAAGATTTCAAACCGATGGGCGCGGCAGAGCGCGGTCGTGGCGGGCGAGGGCGGCGTCCCGTTTGCGGCCCTGCCGGTCGTAGAGGGCGATGAGATTATCGTAGAGGCGCAGCGGCTGTTTGCCGCGCTCGGCGGCGCAAAGGGACAGGGCGTTGAGATACTCCCGCTCCGCGCCCGCGAAATTGTTTTGAGACAGCAGGGCGTCGCCGAATTTCTCGCGGGCGTCGGCGTCGTAAGGGTCTTCCACCGTGACCACGCGCCACAGCGGATCGTTTTGCAGGGCGGGCGCGGCCTCCGCGCCAAACTGGATCAGGGCGTCCGCCGCCACTTCATAGATGTCGGCCTCCGGGTGATTTTCGCCCAAGTCCCATTCCTGGGTGCGGGTGCAGAGCGGCAGCAGTTTTTGCGCCACCGACCACCAGCATTGAGCGGCCCGATCTAAATTGTCGCGCTCGCGGTACACGTCCGCGACAAGGTAGGCGCAGTCGCCGAACCAGGGCGCGGCCTCGCTTGCGCGGTGGAAAAAATCCAAAGCCCGCTCGTCGTCGCGCTGGGCGAGGCGGGCGCAGCCCAGCCAGCACAGGCTGTATGCGTCCTGCGGGTCGAGGTGGATCAGGCGTTCGCGCAGTTCGTAATCGTTGCGGGGCAGAGGGCCGAATACCACGTCTTGCGGGAGGCGCAGGCGTTCCGCGAAGGCTGTCCGTTCCTCCCTGTCCTGCGCATCGCGTTCGTCTTCGGGGAACTGCGCCTCGGTCTCGTAGCGCCCGGTCAGCACGCAACTGCGGAGAAACGCGCTGAAATCGGAGGCGACCGGGCGCAGGAACATCTCATCGGGGTCCCAGTACAGCACGGGCCAGAATCCCTGATCGGTCTCCGGCGTGACGTAGAAGCCGTAGGCCCCGCCCTCCCCCACCGACTGCCCGAACGGGAGGTATTGCGGCAGCATCCCGAACTCGCGCCCGTTGCCCTTTGCGATCTCATCGAGGGAATAGAACTCGCAGGGCGCGACGAACGGGCTGGGAAAATGCGTGTAGAGGTTGCGGAACGCTTCGGGCGGTCTGGCCTGCCAGAACGACTCTACGGCGCGGAGGGAGGCCGCCGTTTCCTGTAAGGCGCTGTCATCACGATCACTCATGCGTTTTGCTTTCCGTGAGGGCGCGTTAGTTGTCGCCCGTCTGGTTGAAAGAGCCGATGAGCAGGGTGAAATCGGAGGAGTCCACCGAGCCATCGAAATTGAAATCGGCGGTCGGGTCGTACCCGCTGCCGGGAACGCTCAGGCTGGAATTATACGCGCCAATGAGCGCGGTAAAGTCGGACGAGTCCACGCTGTTATCGCCGTTGCTGTCTCCGGGTTCGAGCGTGGCGCTGGCATTGCTGACGTTGCCGCCCGTCGCGTCCACCGTGATATTGCGGGCAAGGCACATCGCGCCTGTAATATGGACGATGTAGGACTGCGCCGGAATGTTGGTGAGAGTATACCCGCCGCTGGCGGTTGGTGTCACTACCCGGTCAAAAGAGGCGCCGCTTGCCGGTCGGAAGGTGAGGGTAAGGGGCTGCTGGAGGCCGGGAACGCCGTCAATCACAACCGTTCCGCTAATCGAGCGCAGGGGCGGCGCTTCCGCCAGAATAATGTCGAAGCCCGTGCCGCTGCCATCCCCCGACACGTAGGCCACGCTGCCCGCCGCATTGATGGCTGCAGGGCGATTAAAGGCGTGGGCCTGCGTCAGCGGGATTTTCACGGCTCCCCTTCCGTCGTTCCTATCCCAGTAGAGCGTGCCTGTAGTCGCGGTATCGGTGTGCCATGCCACTATGCCGCTGTCAGTGAGGTAAGGGTCGTAACTGTTTCCGGTCAGGTTAGCGGAAAGATCGGTCGTTGTCCCGGACGCGCCATTCGGGACGTATTTCCAGATATCCCATTTGCTTTTGGCGTCGTTGTACTGCCGCCATACGATCACGCCGCTGTTGTTGACGCCGCGAACGGCCTGATACACGTTCAAATCGGTACTGGCGGTGAGGGAACTAAAGTTGCTCGCGGTCGCCACAGCCGCCCGAACGAGGTTGCTGGCCCCGGTTCCGTTGTGGGGGTTGCCGCTCTGCCGCGTCCAGGTCAGAAGGCCGCTGTCGTTGAGCATGGGGTTGGTGCTGCCGCCGGATTTGTCGCGGACGGTCAGATTGGAGATGGCCGCGGCGGTATGAGAAATATAATAGATGTCGAAAATGCCGCTGTTCGTCCCCGTTCCCGCGCCGCCCCAGGCGATGTCGTTGAGGTTGTTGAGGACGGGATAGCCCGCGTTGGGATAGGCGGAACTCAGGTCGGCGTAGAGGCCCGCGCCGCGCCAGACAAAGGCGTCGGTGTTGGAGTTTGTCGCGGAAGAACCGTCCCATACCATCCAGTTGTTGTTATTGATCTGCGCGTCCCGGTTGTTGCCATTCGTCATGCCAATCGGCGTGGCGACCGAGCGGTTCCAGAGGTAGACCTGACTGCCCGAAGCGCGTCCAGTCGTCCAGACTACCCAGCCGTTATCATTGAGGGCGAGGCTGGTCACGGTCGTGGGAACGTGGGCAATCGTTTTTTCTACGAGGGTCTGCGCCCCTGCCGCGCCTGCGCCCGCCGCAAGGAGCGCAGCGCCCGCCGCCGTTATGAGTCCCTGTGTTCTGTTTCGCTTCCGCATGGTCTTTCTCCTGAAATGCGCTTCCGGGCCGTGAACGACCCGTCTGGGAGGCGTTCCGCCAGCCGTCCTGCGGACGGGATAGCCGTTCCATGTTTGCTTGATTATTTTGCGCGCGCGTTCAAACCGTCTTTATTTTTTCGTCCTGCGCTTCGACTCTTTGACGCCCGATGACGCAGGGATTGTTTCGTCTGACAGGTAGTCTTTTCCTGCCAAAATTCCAGCAAATTCCGAGCGAGGGATAATTTTCCAGCAGAAGACGGCAAAAAAGCCCCCACATTCTGCGAAAGAAGCGCAGGACGCGGGGGCCGGTGCGAAAGAAAATAATGCGGGCGCTAAGCGATTGCGCGGGACGGCAGGGTCGCGTTGAGGCGGGCGAGATCGGCGCGGCGGCACGACTGGCACAGCGACTGCCGCTCCAGACTGCACTCTCCGAATCCGATGCCTTTCCCGTCCGGGCCGTGCGAACGACCGGGGTTGAGCAGGCAGCGATGGCGCATGGCGCTGCCGCCCGCCGAAGGCGCGGGCGCGGCGTCCTCGCGGCGGGGATTGGCGATCATTTCGGTAATATAGAAGGCGCAGGGGTGCGGGGCCTCGACCGACGCGCCGGTCAGGGGGGGAACTGATATTTCGCTGGACACGGTATTTCTCCTCGCTTCCGTAAACTAAGGGCGCGGCAGAGGGGTCTTCTGCGCGGGCGCGGAACCGTTGCGGCGGGCAGCGGGCCAGCGGTTTAAAAATTGAATGGGGCGCTCTGTCGCTCGTGGCCGACCGCTCTGAGGGCTGTTACCGTTCTCTGATTCGTCCCCGAAATATCAATGCAAGTCTGCCTGCGGGATGCCTGTTTCCTCTTATACGGAAAAAACGCGGGCGTGTTGTTCCCGTAAGGCGATTATTTTTCACTAAAAATCGCAAATACAGCGCTATTCATTGATTTTTCTGTCAAAAATGTCGCTTGCAGAGAGTATATTTCATTTTCGGCAGATCGCCCCCGTTTCCTCCTGCAAAAATTACGCGATTTGGACATGATGGTAAAATTTCCTGTCCGCTGCCGTCACAAGATGCCGCGCCTACCACGAAGCGGAAGCAGGAACACCCGCCTCCCGTCGCGAACAGAGCAACACAGGGAGTCGGGGTTCGGGTGTCGAATGTCAGGTGGTACCCTGTCCGTTTAAAGGCGGCATAAGCGTTGCCAGACGGGGAATTTTCGCTATCCGACACCCGAACCCCGACTCCCGCTAATAAGGAGCGTGTCATGGCGGACAATCTGGGCAAGAGTTACGGCGTTTTGCCGCTGTTCGATCCGGCGGACGGGCAGACCGTCCGCGCCCCGCAGGGCGACGGCCCCGGCTGGCGGGCGGGAGCGCCCTGCGCGACCTTCGATCCGGTGACGAACGCCTTTTATCTGGTGTACCGGCAGCGGCAGCCGAAGGAACTGGGGCGCGGGATCGAATGCCGCATCGCCGCAAGCGATAACGGGATTAATTTTCAGGACATCTGGGCTTTGCCGAAATCGTCTTTGAGCGCGTTGTCGCTGGAGCGGGCGGCGCTGCTGCGCGGCTTTGACGGACGCTGGCAGTTATACGTCGGTCATGTGGGAGAGCAGGACGGGCGGTGGCGCATCAGCCGCATTGAAGCGGACGAGCCGGACAAGTTCGACGTTTCCAGCGCCGCGCCGCTGCTCACCGCCGAAGACACAGGCAGCGAGGGCGTGAATAATCCGAATGTGTTCATTATTGGGCGCATGATTTATCTGCTTGCAGGATATGCGACGGCTGCCGCCGGACTTTCGCCGGAGGTTCAGGCGCAAAAGCACGCGGGCGGCGACATCTACGGCACGGGGCTGACCCGTTCGCGTTCGGGGGCGGCGATCAGCGGGGACGGGCGGCATTTTCAATGGCTGGGAGATGTTTCGCCGCTGTCCCCCGCCCCGTCCGCCGCGCCTGCGTGGGACGATTACCGGCGGCGGTTGAGCAGTCTGATTCCGCTGGAGTCGGGCGGCTATCTGGCCTTTTACGACGGCGGCGCGTCCCTGTCCGATTATTCGGAAGAACAGACAGGCCTCGCCATGACCTTTGATTTGCGAACGTATCACTCGCTTTCGCCCGACCGTCCGGCGCTTTGTTCGCCGGAGGGCAGCGGCAGTCTGCGCTATGTGGACGTGCTTCCGGTGGGCCGCGAGTTGTTTTATTACTACGAGGTCGCTCGCCCGGACGGGGCGCACGAACTGCGCGTCAGCGTGGTGGAACGGGACTGAACAAAACAGAGAAGGCGGGCCTGCGACAGGCCCGCCTTCATTCAAAAATAGGCCGTCTACACAGGCGTTTAAGCCGCCTCCGCATAAGTCTCGCGGAGGAAGGGATGGTGAAAAGCCAGCACGATCTCGCGTTCCGGGATTCCGGCCTCAATCAGAGCGTTGGCGATTCCGTCCTCCGTTATGTCCTCATCAATCCAGATTTTGCCCTCTTTGATTCGGACGGCAAGCACGACAAGGCCAATCGGATTTTGACCGTCCCAGCCTGTTCGGAAAAGCATATAGCGCTGCTGCGCGTCGTCCTGATAAAACAGCGTTTCCACATCGCTGTTTGGCGCGGGGTAGCGATAGTCATTCGACGCTTTGATCGCGTTCACGATAATTTTAGGGTATTTGCTGGTTCTATCCACGATACAATCTCCTCCGCTTCCTGGTTTACCACTATCAGGGACAGTTTGTCCGCGCGCATTAGCAACCGAAAAAAAGAACGATTCTGCAATCTCTTATAAGCCCCCTGTGACAGCGCCAGGTAAACTTTGATATCCGGGCTGATTACCTCCAAAACACGCCGGTAGAGTTGGTACTGCCCGAACGCTTCTTCCAGCGCATGAATGATAGAACGCTGCCCAAAACTTTTCACTTCCACGACAATGGCCTGAACGATCTGATCGTCGTTCGTCCGTTCCGCGCCGATGTCGGCATAGACATACTCCCCTTCCAGTTCCATTCGGAAGGGTTTTGCGGTGATGCGCCAGCCGTCTTTTATGAGCGCGTTTTTGATGATGACGTGAATTTTGTCCTGCGCGGGCATGATGGTAAATTATACAATATGTCGTCGCTTCCGCGCAAGTCGTAATGCGAAAATTCTAGCACGATTTAAAACGAGGACACAGCGCGGGATTACGCCGGCAGGATTGCAGGAAGACGCAGGCCATTTGGTGAAATAAGGGGCGGCAGCGTCGCCGTTTACGCAGAGAATGCAGAGGGCGCGGCGCAAATTTCTTTCAAATCGGAGGTCTCGCGCATGGCAAAGCGGAAGGTCAATATCGCCCTGATTGGCTATCAGTTTATGGGAAAGGCGCACAGCAACGCTTATCGGCAGGTCGGGCGGTTCTTCGATCTGCCGGTCGAGCCGGTGATGAAGGTGTTGGTCGGGCGCAGCGAAACGAAGGTCAAAGCGGCGGCGGAACAGTTCGGCTGGCAGGAATACGCGACGAGCTGGGAGGACGTAATCGCCCGCGACGACATTGACCTCGTGGATATTGGCACTCCCAACGACACCCACGCGCTGATCTCGGTCGCGGCTCTCAAAGCAGGCAAGCACGTCCTGTGCGAAAAGCCGCTGGCGATGAATGTTGCGGACGCAAAAATCTCCTATGAGACCGCCAAAGAGACCGGCCTTATCAACGGGATTTGCCACAACTACCGCAAGGCCCCCGCTATCGCCTTTGCGCAAAAACTGGTCGCAGACGGCAAACTCGGCGCGATTCGGCACTTTCGCGGGACGTATTTGCAGGACTGGATTGTTGATCCGCAAGTCCCGCTGGTGTGGCGGCTCGATAAGAAAATCGCGGGCAGCGGTTCGCACGGCGATTTGAACGCGCACCTGATTGACACGGCCCGATTCGTGATGGGTGGCGAGTTTGCGGAGGTCTGCGGCATGGCGGAGACGTTCATCAAGCAGCGCCCCCTGCTGGCGGACACGGGCGGCGGACTGAGCGGCTTCACTTCGTCCGGCGAAATGGGTGAGGTCACTGTAGACGATGTGACGGCGTTTCTGGCCCGCTTCGAGAACGGCGCGACGGGGACATTCGAGGCCACGCGCCTTGCGCCGGGACGCAAGAACTACAACCGCTGGGAGATTAACGGCGAGCGCGGCAGCATCGCCTTTAATCTGGAGCGAATGAACGAGATCGAAGTCTATCTGACGGACGACCCGGAAGGCTTACAGGGCTTCCGAACCATTCAGGCGACCGAAAGCTTCATGCCCTATATGGAGGCGTACTGGCCCGTCGCGCATATCATCGGCTACGAGCATACATTTGTCAATATGATTTATGACTTGATGATGGCAATCGGCAACAATGAGCCGTTCACGCCCGACTTCTATGACGGGCTGAAAAATCAGGCCGTGCTGGAAGCGGTGGATCAGTCCGCCGCAACGCGGCAGTGGGTCGCGCCCGCCGCGTAGTCTGTCCGCCTTGAAAGCGAAGTTAATCCGTTGATTGCGCAAAAGGCGCAGAGGCTTTTTATCCACGGAGGGACACGAAGAAATTTTCAGACAGGATTGACGGGATTTGCAGGATTTCTAAATCAAATCGTAACTATTCAGGCGTCCGGGCCTTGAAAGGCCCGTCTGGGAGGCGTTCCGCCAATCGTCCTGCGGACGAGACCCGCATTTTCGTCCGCAGGACGATTAGCCGCAGGCTTCACAGACGGGTCATTTATGGCCCGGTCACATCAGGCGGAACAGTTACATCAAATCCTGTAAATCCTGTCTGAACTTTCTCTCGCTTCCTCTTCTGCGAAAATCTGCGTAATCTGCGGATGATCTTCCCGTTCGTTTTGGACGGGGTTACTTTTTGGCGCGGCGTCGGAGCAGTCCAATTCCGCTTACGCCAAAGGCGCAGAGCAGGGCGACGCTGCCGGGTTCCGGCACGGTCGTGATATGATTGACGCTGAAGTCGAGCGTTTTGGCGCTGGCAAGCCCGCCGCCGTGCGGGGCGACGAAAACGCTGTCGAAGGTGTCGCTGATCGTGTTGAATTTCAGGACGCAGGCCCCGGTGAAACTGGTCACGTACAGATTATTGTCGGGGCCGATGGCGGCGGCGAAGGCGCGGGAAATGGCGGTCGGGTCGGGCGTGGTCATGGTGGAGATAAACGTTCCGTCCGCCTTGTAGTGATTCACAAAGCCGTTATTCGGGTCGTAGTTGCCGCCATTGACAACGTAGAACGAGCCGTCTTTCGCGAAGGTGATTCCCGCGACCGCCGTCAGTCCGTGATCGCCCGCCGCAACGACCGTCCGCTGCGTCGTCAGGGCAGAGTTATACGCATAGACGCCCGCCGCGCCCGTGTTCCAGCCATTGCCGGTAAAAATCTCCCCCGTTTTCGGGCTGATGGCGACGCCCCATGAGTCGGGCGTCGTGTGGCTGGCAATCTGCGCTCCAGTCGCGAGGTTGTAGGAGACGATCTGCGCGTCCTCCGCGATATAGAGCGTGCTGGCGTCCGCCGAAAGGGTCATGTCATAGAGGGCCGCGCCGATGTGGAACGAACTTCCGGGGCCGGTCAGGGCTGCGCCCGTCGTCTGGTTATATTTGGTGACGACGTTTGTGCCGCTTTCGGCGTCGGCGACGAGCAGGGTATTGTCGTAGCCCCGGATGCTCTCCGTGTTGCCGACCGTTTTGATGAACGGGTTGCCCGCGTCGGGAGCGCCCGTCACAGCGTCGAACCGCAAAACCTGATTTCCGTTATAGTCCCCGACGTACATATACTGGGCCTGCGCCGGTGGCGCAGTAATCAGGGACAGGGCGGCGAGGCCGCACAGAGCAAACGTTGTAAAGGGTTTAGTCATGGCTTTTGTTTTTCCTCCATCCGGTCAAGCGGACTTGACCGGCGCGTATCATGGGCGTTTCCACTTTGTATAGTGCAAGAATAGCGCCAACTATCCCCAATTTTTGAATAAACCCCCATTTTTACTTTAAAAAACTGGTTGTTTGCGCAATAATAGCGCGATTTTTTCAGCGCGGGCAATGCAAAATTACCGTAAGCAAGCTTCGCTTCTAGCCCGATTACGATGCGACTGCGCGGCGCGGAGCAGACAGACGCGCTTTCAGCGTCAGCATGGAACCGTGTTACGTATAAATGCCGTATACCGGTCAGATTGTGCAAATTTGACCGGGCGAATGTTTGTTTTCTACGCTTGCTTTGGCGGGTTTTACCGATGTCTTAAGAAATCTGGTATTTATGCCGACGATACAAACGAATGATAACGACCGGAAGGGTGGACGCGACACACGTTCCGCTTGCACATTTTCCGCTCTGGACGCATTTACAGAACGCGGGACAGCGGATTCCCGCCGTTATTTTGCAGGAAATCAAGGATGGAATCGGATGTTTTTTCTGCGCCGACGCAGCAGTGCGTCCCCGACGACCGACGAGCCGATAGAGGCGTTCCTTCGCGCTATTTTGATTCCGGTCGGCCTTGTCGCCCTGCCGCTGCTTCTGGCTGTCCTGTATGCGCGGGCGACGACCAACGGCCTGATGCGGGTGGACGCGATTGATTTTGCGCAGGTCGGGCGAAATGTCAGCGAGGGGCGCGGTTTCACGACCTATTTTCTGCGCCCGATGGCCCTGACGCATGGCTTTAACCCCGTCCGGCAGCCGGAATTGATGCACGGGCCGCTGTTTCCTTTTATCCTGGCGCTGTTTTTCGGGGCGCGTGGCGTCTCCGACGCGGCGGCGATGCAGGCTTCGGGACTGTTCTATTTGCTGACGATTCCGGCGGTCTTTACGCTGGGAAAGCGGCTATTCAATCTGGCGGTGGGGCGCTACGCGGCATTGCTGTTCGCGGTCAACGCGCTGTGGCTGGACTATGCGGTTTCGGGCTGGCATATCACGCTATGCGCGTTTCTGGCGACGTGTTTGTTTCTGGCGTTTCATGCGGCGGCGAAACAGGGGCAGAGCGCAAACGTGAGATCGGCGCGGGGCGCGTGGATTGCTCTGGGTCTGTGCGCGGGGGCGTTGTATCTGGCGGAACCGGTTTTTTTCTGGATTGTTCCGGTCGCGGTGGCGCTGGCGGCGCGAAGCAGCGCCGAATACCGCGCCCGCGCCCTGCTGACGGTGAGCGCGGCGGCGGGGCTGCTGTGCCTGCCCTGGATGATTCGCAACGGGATTTTAGGGGCGAACCCGATTTTTGGACTGCGGGCGTTGGACATCTGGGGGCATACGGCGCAGTACCCGGAGAGCGCGGTCTATCGCAGCACACCGACGGGACTGCTTCCGGGAACCGCCATGCTGAACGCGGCGGCGCGAAAAATGCTGGTGAATTTGAGCGTGACCTTCGACACGCTGCCGCAGGTGGCGGCGTCGTGGGTACTGGCGTTTTTTCTGCCAAGTCTGCTGTTCCGGTTCCGTAACGAGACCACGCATAAAGTCCGCAACGCCATGCTCGCCTGCCTGCTGACGCTGTATTTCGGGATGCTGCCGCTGAATCTGGAAATGCCGCTGCTGGCGAGTTTCGCGCCGACGATGCTGATTTTTGCGGTCGCGTACCTCCTGCACCTGATTCAGCAGGCGAACTTAGAGCGGCCCGCGATGACGCTGGTTGCGGCGGTCGCCGGGTGCGCGGCGCTGTTTCCAATCATTCGCAATATGGCGCTGACCGATAAGCCCGCTCCTCCCGCCGGAATGATCGAAGCGGCGGTCTTTGACCGGCTGGCGGGCAAACGCGAACTGGTCTTGACGGACGCGCCCTGGCTGGTGGCGTGGCGCGGCAATCGCCCCGCCGTTTGGCTGCCACTGGACGACGCGGAGGCGGCGGCGATCCGGCGCGGCTTTCCGGGAACGCGCTGGCTTTATTTAACGGAAGAATCGCGGCATTATTCGGAGAACTGGCAGTACGTCTATGATGGCTTCGCCCGCTGGAACGCCGAGGCGCTGGAAGCGAAACGGCAGCGTCTGCCCCTGCCGCAAGGCATTGCAATCAGCGGCACAAAATCGGTTTTAATGGAATCGCTGGTCGGCTTCGAGTCGTTCGCGCCGCCCGGAGACGCCCCACAAAACGTCATCGCCGTCGCGCCGAAATAGAGGCAATCCAAAATCCAAAATCCAAAATCCAAAATCGGGAGGCCATTGCGGATTGTTCAGTTAGTGAGCAGCCTCAAAGTCGGGGGGATGGAGCATTTCGTTGTTCGAATGGCGCAGGCGCAAAAGGCGCGGGGCCATGACGTAACGATCCTGGCGCTTCAGGCGGGCGGAGACTTGCGGCGGGAGGCGGAGGCGCTGGGCCTGCCGGTCGTGGAACTCGGCGGCGCGGGCAAGGGGCTGCGCGTTCTGCGCGGCATGGCGGCGTTTCTGCGATTGCGCCCGGACATTATTCACGTCCATAACTCCACTTCGCTGCACTACGCTTTAGTCGGAAAACGGTTCGGCGCGGCGAAAATCGTGCTGACGGGACACGGGCGCGGCAAGGGCGGCGGTCGGACGCACGGCGCGGATTCGTGGAATAAGACCGACGCGGTGGTGGCGGTCTCGCAGGCGGTCGGGCGCGACATGGCGGCGGAGGTTCCGGCAGACCGGTTGAGCGTGATTCTGAACGGCGTGGAACCGACTCCGACGCGGCGCAGACGGCGGGAAGTTCGCGCCGAACTGGAAATTTCCGAAACGGAGACGGTCGGGATTATCGTGGCGCGAATTGACGGCATGAAAGGCCACGACGATTTGATCGAGGCGTGGGCAAAACTGCACGCGGCGGGCAGGCGGGCGACTCTGCTGATTGCGGGAGACGGCGCGGCGCGGGCTGACCGGGAAGCGCTGGCGCGGGAGCGCGGACTTGACACAAAACAAATACGATTTTTAGGTTTTCGCGGCGACGTGCCGGACTTGCTGGCGGCGTCCGATTTTTTTCTGCTGCCCTCGCTGACCGAGGGGCTGCCGCTGTCGGTTTTGGAAGCGATGTCGCACGGCCTCCCGATTGTCGCGACGGACGTGGGCGGCATCCCGGAACTGGTGACGGACGGCGTTCATGGCCTGCTTGTTCCGCCGAAATCCCCGGACTTATTAGCGGCGGCGATTGCGCAAGTGGTTGGGGACGCGGACTTGCGCGGTCGCTTTGGGGCGGCGGGAAAACTCCGCGTCACCGAAGATTTTTCTTTCGATGGCATGATCTGCCAGTATGAAACTTTGTACGCGGGGTTGACTGGCTAATTTTCTCCCATGCCCGAAATTTCTGTCCAATCGAATAGCGTTTTGCGGCGCGTTTTGCTCGTTGTGCTGTGCCTGCATCTGGTCGTGGCGCTGCTCAGTTGGCGCGGGATTATTCGGGACGACGCCGAGAGTTACGTCGTCATCGGGCGGAATCTGGCGCAGGGAAACGGCTTTGTTTTCGCGCCGGAACGGACGCCGACGGCGTGGCGCGCGCCCGGTTATCCCATGTTTCTGGCGGGCGTTTTCTGGCTGACGGGCGGTTCGCTCATTGCGGCGCGGATCGCGCAGGCGTTTTTGTGGACGCTGACCGCGTTGCTTACCTACGCGCTCGGCAGACGGTTTATGCGCCCGGAAGCGGCCTTGATTGCGGCGGGAATGGCAGGGCTGTATCCCGAACTGCTGGGAATGAGCGGCCTGCTGTGGTCAGAAAGCGTGTTTGTCCCGCTGTTTCTTGGCGCGATCTACGCCCTGTTTTGCAACGCGGATAAACCCCAGATCAAACTTAGCCTGCTGACCGGACTTCTTATCGGCCTTGCGATTCTGACGCGATCAACCGCGCTGATTTTGCTGCCCGTTGTCTGGTTTGCAGCCCTGACGCGCAGCAAAACGGGCGCGGGATACGCCAACGCTGCGCTTGCGTCGCTGGTCGCCATCGGGATTATGGGCTGCTGGACGGCGCGAAATTTTGCCGTGTTGGGCAAACCGATTTTAGTGGAAAGCAATACGGGCTACAATCTGTACGTCGGCAATCAGCCCGATACTCCTGTGCCGTTTGCGTGGCGGCGCGGCGAAAAACTGCCCGAAGATAAGCAATATCAAGGCCTAATCGCGAACAAAAACGAAGCGGAGCAGTACACGGCATTGACGCAATTCGCAGTCGCTGGCATCAAATCGCATCCGCTGCTGGAACTCAAACTAGCCGCCGGTAAAACATTCGATTTCTGGCTGCCTGATTTTTTCATTGCGCTGAATGTCAAAGCGGGCGCGTTTGGGACGCTGTACCGCAAAATTTGGCCTCTGGTCGCATTGATTACCATTCCGTGCTATTTCGTCGTGATGTTTGCGGCGGTTCGGCGCGGCTGGCAAATTCGGCATTTGTGGGGAGTCCGAGCGATTGCGCTGATTCTGGCGCTGTATACCCTGCCCCACCTGCTTGTATACGGCGCAAGCCGCTACCATCTGCCGCTGCTGCCGCTGATTTTCCTGCTTGCCGCGCCGGAATTGCAGCGGTGGTTCACGCGGCGTACTCCGAAGGCGGCGGCGCAATGAAGACGCTTTTTATTTCCAATCTGTACCCCTCCGCCGACGCCCCGACTCGCGGGATGTACAACGTCCACGTTTTCGGGGCGATTGCGCGGCATTGTGAAACGCGCCTGATTTCGCCGCGCCCCTGGTGGTCGCGCATGAAGCAGCCCGCAAAATTGCTGACTACGCCGCAGGAGATTCGCGGCGGCATGACGGTGGACTATCCTGCGTTCTGGTCGCTGCCGCGCTACGGCGTGGCGTACAACGGCGCGGCGCTGTACCATTCGATTCGCGGTCGGGTCAGACGGCTGCGGCGGGATTTTCCGTTTGATGTGATACTCGCGGCGTGGGCGTACCCCGATGCAGTGGCGGCGGCGCGGCTGGCGCGGGATTTCGACTGTCCGCTCGTCGTGAACGTCCTGGGAAGCGACATCAACGCGCTGGCGCAAATGCCCGCAATCAGGCCGCAAATCGTTGCGGCTCTGAAGCAGGCGCATCGGGTGATTTCGGTCAGCGAGGCTCTGCGTGAACGAGTACTTGAACTTGGAGCGCCGCCGGAACAGGTCATCGCGCAGCACAACGGCGTGGATCGCGCCAAATTTTCCTTACAGGATAAAGCCGTCGTCCGCAAACGGTTGGATTTGCCGCCGGATCGCCCGATAATCCTGTATGTCGGGAATTTTGTGCCGGAAAAGGGCGTTGACACGCTCGTTGCAGCGGTAAAAAACCTGCGCGACACGGGGCAGACAAACGTTCTGCTGGCGCTGGTGGGCAGCGGCAGTTTGCAGCCGACGCTCGATGCGCTGGTGGCGCGGCACGGTTTGCAGGACACGGTTCGGTTTTGTGGGCGCAAGTCGCATACCGAAATCCCGGAATGGATGGCGGCCTGCGACGTGTTTTGCCTGCCGAGTCTGCGCGAAGGCTGTCCAAACGTCGTTTTAGAGGCGCTGAGTTCCGGGCGTCCGGTCGTGGCCTCGCAGGTCGGCGGCGTGCCGGAGCTGCTCAACGACGCGACCGGGCTGCTCGTCACGGCGGGCGACGCGGACGAATTTGCGAAAGCCCTGCAAACCGCCCTGCGCCGCGATTGGAACGCCGAATCCCTGCGCGATTCCACCGCAGGCAATTCGTGGGAACTCGTCGGCGACGCCTATTACGCCGCGCTGGAATCTGCTGTACATTCTCGAAAATTGGGTTAGAATAAGCCGATGAACACGCAGAAAATTTGCGTTGCCGCCACGTTCGCCGCCGATCCGCTGGCTGAAATTCTGAGCTTCTGGGCGCAAAAAGCCGGACAGCAGACCGAAGTTGTTTTCGCGCCCGCCTACCAGATTTTTCAGCAACTGCTTGACCCTCATGGCGAGATTGCCCGGAACTGCAATGGCGTCAATCTGCTTGCCGTCCGTTGCGAGGACTGGCATTTTCGCGAGGAGGACGCCCGCGTTTCATTGGATGAAACCGCGCCCGTCGTTCGCGCCGCGCAGGACTTTGCCGCCGGGTTGAAGTCCGCCGCCGCGCTGAATCCCGCCCCGCATTTTGTTTGCTTCTGCCCCGCCGCCGCGTCGCCGCCCGAAACTGTCGCGCTTTTCGATAGACTTGAAACGCAAATCGCGGCGGAACTGACGGACTCGCGCAACGTGCATATTACCCGCTCATCTGAACTGTCCGCGCTGTACCCCCTCCCCGCCGATTACGCTCCGGGCGGGCTGCCGACCGACCCTGAATTTTTCGCCGCGCTTGGGACTGTTTTTGCGCGTCAGGTTCTTTCATTAAATCGCCCGCAAGTAAAGGTTTTAGTCGCAGATTGTGACAATACGCTATGGAGCGGTGTTTGCGGCGAAGTCGGCGCGTCGGGCGTTTCGCTTTCCGAACCGTTTCTTGCCCTGCACAAATTTCTCGTTCGTCAGCACGATGCGGGCGTTTTGCTTTGCCTCAATAGCAAGAACGACGCGGCGGACGTATGGGACGTTTTCGATTCCCGCCCTGATATGATTTTGAGGCGCGAACACGTTCTTGCGGCGCGAATCAACTGGCAGGCGAAATCAGATAATCTGAAATCGCTGGCGCAGGAGTTGAATCTTGGTCTGGATAGTTTCGTTTTTCTGGATGATAACCCCCTGGAGTGCGCCGAAGTCCGCGCCAACTGCCCCGAAGTCCTGACGCTGCAGATGCCGACCGACGCGGCGGAAATACCCGATTTTCTGGCGCACCTCTGGCCTTTCGACCGTCTGACCGCAACCACAGAGGACGCCAACCGCACCGAACTTTACCGGCAAAATTTACAGCGGGACAACTTCCGCGAACAGTCCGCCGCCTTCGCCGATTTTTTGGCGGGTCTGGAACTGAAAATCGAAATTTGTCCTGTCAGCGCGGCGCAGTTCGACCGCGTTTCGCAGCTGACTCAGCGCACCAATCAGTTTAATTTTACTTCGCAGCGTTATACCATTGCGGAGGTGGAGCAGGCGATTTCGGACGGCGTTTCCTGCTATACGGTGGAAGTTTCTGACCGGTTCGGGGATTATGGACTGGTCGGCGTCCTGATGGCGCGGGCGGAAAACGACGCGCTGACCGTCGCTAATTTTCTGCTCAGTTGCCGGGTGCTGGGGCGAGGCATTGAGCATCGCATGGTCGCTTCTCTTGGTGAGCAGGCGCGGAAATCGGGACTGAAAAATGTCATTTTGGAATACGCGCCGACGCGCAAAAATGCGCCTGCGCTGGCCTTCCTGCAAAGTCTGGGCGCAGTGGAAACGGATTCGGGCGGCGCGATTCGCTTCCTGCTGACCGCCGATGCCGCCGCCAACCTTATTTTTCACCCGCAGGAGTCAGCAGGTGAAACGGATACGCCGCCCATCGAAACGCAAAATTTGGTACAATCTTTCGCGCAATTCCTAGACTATCAGCAAATTGCGGACGAATTGCGAACCCCGGCAGCGATTCTGGCGGCAATCCGCGCCGGAAAGCGGCTAATCGAAGCGCCGTCCGATTTTGTCGCGCCAAGCACCGAGCTGGAAACGGCGATTGCCGCGCAGTGGAGCGATCTGCTTGGCCTGCCGCAGATTGGTGCGACGGACGATTTTTTCTCTCTTGGCGGGAACTCGCTTCAGGGAATGACGTTCATCAATCGGATTGCGTTTACCGGGAGCGGTCTCTACATCGGGTCGTTATTTGACGCGCCGACGGTGGAGCGCTTCGCCGCGCATTTGCAGCAGAAATACCCGAAAGTCGCCGCTCGCCTCTTACAGCGTGTTTCCACGCCGATTGCCGCGTTCTCAACCGAAACCCGGAACGACGCGCCGCTTTCTTTCGCGCAGTACCGCCTCTGGTTTCTGGAGCGACTGCACCCCGGAATGGCGACCTACAACGTCCCTTATGCGATAGATTTGCGCGGCGATTTAGATATTTCCGCCCTGCAAAGCAGCCTGAACGCAATCGCGGCGCGTCATGCGGCTTTGCGAACAACCTTCCCCGAAGTAGACGGACAACCCGTTCAGCGCGTCGCGCCAATGCTGGATATTCCGCTGCAAATCGAGATGGTCCGCGATGAAGCAGAATTAGAAAATCGGCTTGCGAAATATGCGCGGCGTCGGTTCGATCTGCAAAACGGGCCGCTTTTCCGCGCCTTTTTGTTACAGAAAAGCGCGAATAGTTATACTTTGCTGCTCTGCCTACATCACATCGTCTGCGACGGGTGGGCTTTGAATTTGCTGATGCAGGAGCTGCATCAGCATTATACCGCCTTGAAGCAGAACGAATCCGCGCCGCTCGCGCCGCTGACAATCCAGTACCCCGATTTTGCAGACTGGCAGCGACGGGCAGAGGTAAACGGCGCTTTCGCCGCGCCGCTGAACTACTGGAAAGCGAAACTTGCTGATCTGCCGCCCGCGCTGAATCTCCCGACCGATTTTCCGCGCCCGTTGCAGGCTTCTTATTGCGGTTCCGTCCATCGTTTTCAGATTGCCGCGCCGCTTGTCCAATCCTTGCAGACCTTTTCGCGCAGTGAAAATGCCACGCTGTTTATGACGCTGTTCGCCGCGTTCCAGACCCTGCTGTGCCGCTACACCGGGCAGGAGGACTTATGCGTCGGGACGCCTATCGCCAACCGGCAAGCGGCGGAACTCGAGCCGCTGATTGGCTTCTTCGTCAATACGCTGGTTTTGCGCGGCGATCTAAGCGGGCAGCCCACGTTTCGCCAACTGTTGCAGCGGACGCGAACGACGGCGTTGGATGCTTACGCGAATCAAGACGCGCCCTTTGAGCAGGTTGTCGAAGCGGTTCAGCCGGAGCGCAGCCTTCAGCAGTCGCCGCTCTTCCAGACCCTATTTGCGTTGCAAAGTTCGCTCTCGCACCGGGTTCAGGTGGGAAATTTAGAAGCAAATCTGCGCGACGTTCATACCGGCGCATCGAAATTCGATCTGTTCCTTTCGCTGACCGAGGCGGACGGTGAACTTGCCGCTGCGATTGAATACAGCGCGGACTTGTTTCTGCCAGAAACGATGGCGCGTTTCGCCGGACATTTTCAGACGCTGCTTGCCGCTCTCGCCGAAAGCCCCGACACGCCCCTTGACCGCCTGAACCTGCTCACCGAAGCGGAACGCCGCCAGATTTTGCACGACTGGAACCAGACCGACTGCGATTATCCCCGCGATTTTTGCGTTCACCACCTCTTTGAGCGGCAGGCCGACACCACGCCGAACGCCGTTGCCCTGACCTTCCAGAGCGAGGCCGTGACCTATCGCGAACTCAACGCACGCGCCAACCAACTCGCCCGCCTGCTTCGGGAGAATGGCGTCGGGGCGGAAGTCCGCGTCGGGATTTGTCTGCCGCGCAGTCCGCAGATGATCGTCGCGTTGCTTGCCGTACTCAAAGCGGGCGGAGCGTATGTGCCGCTCGATCCCGCCTACCCCGCCGACCGATTGGCCTTCATGCTCGAAGACGCCGCCGCCCCGCTGCTTTTGACAACCACCGCACTGCAAAAAACGCTGCCGCAAACGAACGCGCAGATCGTCTGTCTTGACGCGACTGAATTTGCGTCCGGCAGGACGCCTGACGAAACGCCACCTGGCGAGACGTTTGCAACGCCTCGTGACGCGGAACGTCAGACGCCGGACAATCTCGCTTACGTTCTCTATACCTCCGGTTCAACTGGAAAACCGAAGGGCGTGGCAATCGAACATCGCAGCGTTGTGGCGCTGCTTTCATGGGCGGCGGAAGTTTACACGGCGGACGAACTCGCCTGCGTCCTGTTCGGAACTTCCATCTGCTTTGACCTGTCCATCTTTGAGATGTTTGTCCCGCTGACGACAGGCGGCAGCGTCCTGATTGCGGAAAATATCCTGCAACTGCCAACGATGCCTAACCGCGAATCGGTCACGCTTGTCAATACCGTGCCGTCCGCAATCACAGAATTGTTGCGCGTCGGCGGATTGCCCGCTTCGCTGAAAGTCGTTAATCTGGCGGGCGAACCGCTGGCGGCGGAACTTGCTTACCGAATTTATGCGGCGGGCGTTCCGAAGGTTTATGACCTGTACGGCCCGTCCGAAGACACCACCTATTCGACCTTTACGCTGCGAAAACCAAGCGGCCCCGCCACGATTGGACGCCCGATTTCCAATACAAAGGTTTATATTTTAGACCGAAACTTTAACCCCGTTCCGATTGGCGTCCCCGGCGAACTCTATCTCGCAGGAGACGGCCTCGCTCGCGGCTACCTGAACCGTCCCGACCTCACCGCCGAACGTTTTCTGCATCTCTCCCCCTCCCCTAGCGAGGAACGAGCGGTCAGGGAAGAGGGTTGGGGGGTTAGATTATACAAAACCGGCGACCTCGCCCGCTATCTGCCGAACGGCGATATTCACTATCTGGGGCGGCTGGATCATCAGGTAAAAATGCGCGGCTTTCGGATTGAGTTGCCTGAAATCGAGGCGGCGCTGCTCTCTCACGCGGGGGTGCAGTCGGCGGTCGTTTTGCTGCGGGAGGATGTTCCGGGCGATCAGCGGCTGGTCGCGTACCTCGCGCCAAATCCCGATTACCGCCCGGAAGCGGCGCAGGCCGAAGCGCAAAATACGGAGCAAGTCGCGCAGTGGGAAGCGGTCTTTGACAAGGCGTACACGCAAAATACGGTCGCGGACGATCCGAAACTTAATTTCAGCGGATGGTACAGCAGTTACACGCGCCTGCCGATTCCCGCCGCCGAAATGCGCGAATGGGCGGACGCGACAACGGCGCGAATCCTGTCTTTTCAGCCAAAATCAATACTGGAGGTCGGCTGCGGAACAGGTCTGCTTGCGCTGCGGCTCGCGCCGCATTGCGCGGCGTATTACGGCGCGGATTCGTCCGCCGCCGCGATTGCGGAAATGGAAAAACACGCGGCAGGTCTGCCGAATATCCGCTGTTTTCAGGGCGCGGCGCACGAACTGGCGCCACTTTTCGGCGAAAAATTTGACTGTATTGTCATTAATTCGGTCGCGCAGTATTTTCCCGGCGCGGACTATTTGCTGCAAGTCATTGAAAACGCGCTCACGTTGCTAGATCCCGGCGGCGCAATTTTCCTCGGAGATATTCGCAATTACGATCTCCTGGAAACGTTTCATATGTCGGTCAATCTGTTTCAGGCCAGCGATGGCGCGGAGGCAGAATCGGTGCGGCAAAAAATTCAGCGCGACATTCGGCAGGAGCGCGAACTGCTGATTTCGCCCGCTTTCTTGGAGCGTCTGCCGGAGCGTTTCCCGCAAATTGGCAGCGTGGACATTCTGCAAAAGCAGGGACAATTTGCAAATGAGATGAACCTTTTTCGCTATGATGCGGTTTTGCGTAGGTCCGCATCTGCGTCTCAACTATCGGAAGTTCCTGCGCTGCGAGAAGCGATTGAAGCCCGCCTGCGCCGCGATCTTCACGCGCAGGCGCTCTTGTTTAGCCCTGACTGTCCTGCAACGGTCGGCGAAGTTCGCGCTCGGTTGGCGGAAATTGATACGGCCTGCGAGATTGCGTCTCCGAAGCGTGAATCAAACGCTCCGCATCAACTGACGAATAATCCTCTGCGCGAAACACTGGCGGGCAAACTTGTCCCGGAACTCAAGCAACGGCTGCGGGAAAGCCTGCCCGACTATATGATTCCGTCCGCGTTCGCGCTGCTCGAAGCGCTGCCGATGACGCCCAATGGCAAGACCGACCGGAAACGCCTGCCTGCCCCTGACGCCGCCTTAGCGCAACGAACTGCCGCCTTCACGCCCCTGCGAAACGAGACCGAAACGCAGATTGCCGCGATCTGGACGGCGCTGCTCGGCGTGGAGAAAATTGGCGGACGCGACAATTTCTTCGATCTCGGCGGTCATTCCCTGCTGGCGACGCAGTTAGTTTCGCGCCTCGGTTCTCTGTTTTCGCTGGCAGTTCCGTTAAGCGTCGCCTTCGAATACCCGACCGTCGGCGCGTTCGCCGACTGGCTGGCGGCGTTCCGCGCCGCGCAGCAGCCGACCGAAACGCCGGATGCTGACCGGGAAGAGGGGCTGTTATGACCGGAATGGACGCGGCGGAATTTTTGGCCTACCTGCGCGAGCGCGATATTATCGTACAGGTTGAGGGCGAAAACCTGCGCTTCAATGCCCCTCATGGCGGGTTGACGCCGGAACTCCGCGCCGAACTGATTGCGAAAAAGCCGGAGATTATCCGATTTTTACAGCAGGCGCGGCGCATTGCCGCGACCGTTTCGCAGACAGAAAGGCCGCCGATTACGCCCGCGCCCCGCAATTCCGAATTGCCTCTCTCGTTTGCGCAGCAGCGGCTCTGGTTTCTGGAACAGTTCGATCCGGGACGCGCCACCTATAATATCTGTCCGCGCTTCGAACTGCATGGCGCGGTCAATTCGCAAATTTTGCAGGAAAGTCTAAACAAAATTACAGCGCGGCATGAGGCGTTGCGGACGGTCTTTCCCGCAGCGGATGGACGCCCCGCGCAGAAAATTTTGCCCATTGTGGAAGTCCCATTCGATTTCGTTTCACTGGTTGAATTGCCCCTTGACGAACGCGACGCGGAAACGCGGCGGCTGCTTGATGCGGAAACGCAGAGGCCGTTCGATTTACAAACCGGGCCGCTGATTCGCGCAGCGCTAATCCAACTCGCGCCGCAGGAATATCGCCTGCTGCTTGGACTGCATCACATTGTGTGCGATGGCTGGGCGATGTCGCGTTTGATTTCTGAACTGGGCGCGATTTATAACGCCGCCCTGCGCGGACTATCCGTAGACCTCGCCCCGCTGACGATCCAAACGCCCGATTTCGCCGTCTGGCAGCGGGAGCGTTTCGCGGCGGGCGCGTTGGAAAATGCGCTTGCCTACTGGAAAACGCAGCTCGCGGACGCGCCGCAAACGCTGAATTTCCCAACCGATTTTCCGCGCCCGCTTCGTCCTACCTATCGCGGGGGCATGGTCAAATTCCAGATCGCCGCGCCGCTTGTCCAATCCTTGCAGACCTTTTCGCGCAGTGAAAATGCCACGCTGTTTATGACGCTGTTCGCCGCGTTCCAGACCCTGCTGTGCCGCTACACCGGGCAGGAGGACTTATGCGTCGGGACGCCTATCGCCAACCGGCAAGCGGCGGAACTCGAGCCGCTGATTGGCTTCTTCGTCAATACGCTGGTTTTGCGCGGCGATCTAAGCGGGCAGCCCACGTTTCGCCAACTGTTGCAGCGGACGCGAACGACGGCGTTGGATGCTTACGCGAATCAAGACGCGCCCTTTGAGCAGGTTGTCGAAGCGGTTCAGCCGGAGCGCAGCCTTCAGCAGTCGCCGCTCTTCCAGACGCTGTTCGCCCTGCAAAACACGCCGCAGGAAAAATTGCAATTAGACGGCGTTTCCCCCGCAAACTTGGAATATCTTGGCGGAGTATCAAAGTTCGATTTTTCGCTGTTTCTGGAGGAGCGCGACGGGGCGATTTTCGGCGATCTGGAATACAGCGCGGACTTGTTTCTGCCGGAAACGATGGCGCGTTTCGCCGGACATTTTCAGACGCTGCTTGCCGCTCTCGCCGAAAGCCCCGACACGCCCCTTGACCGCCTGAACCTGCTCACCGAAGCGGAACGCCATCAGATTCTTTTCGACTGGAACCAGACCGACCGCGATTATCCCCGCGACCTGTGCGTTCACCACCTCTTTGAGCGGCAGGCCGAAACCACGCCGGACGCGGTTGCCCTGACCTTCCAGAACGAGACTGTGACCTACCGCCAACTCAATGAACGCGCAAACCAACTCGCCCGCCTGCTTCGGGAGAGGGGTGTCGGGCCGGAAGTCCGCGTCGGGATTTGCCTGCCGCGCAGTCCGCAGATGATCGTCGCCCTGCTTGCCGTACTCAAAGCGGGCGGGGCGTATGTGCCGCTCGATCCCGCCTACCCCGCCGACCGATTGGCCTATATGCTGGAAGACGCCGCCGCGCCCCTGCTTTTGACAACGACCGAACTGCAAAAAATGCTGCCGCAAACGAACGCGCAGATCGTCTGTCTGGACGCCATTGCGGATGAATTGGCGCAACAATCGGGCGATAACCTGAACACTACCGCAGCGCCGGACAATCTCGCTTATGTCCTCTACACTTCTGGCTCGACCGGGAGGCCGAAGGGCGTGGCAATGCCGCACCGTCCGCTGGTCAACCTTATTGCGTGGCAAATTCAGCAGGACGCGCTTTCTGTTGGCAGCCCCACGCTGCAATTCACGCCGCTTAGTTTTGACGTTTCTTTTCAGGAAATTTTCGCCACACTCGGCAGCGGCGGCGTACTGGCGCTGATCACGCAAGAATTGCAGCGGGACGCGCTGGCGCTGTTGCGCTTCATGGCGGAGGCGAAAATCGAGCGGATTTTTCTGCCCTATGTCGCCCTGCAAAATCTGGCGCAGGGGTTCGAACTTGGCGGAGCTATGCCTGCCAGCCTGCGCGAAATCGTGACGGCGGGCGAGGCGCTCGTTATTACGCCGCAAATCCGACACTTGATGCAAGCTCTGCCCGCCTGCCGCCTGCATAACCACTATGGCCCGACCGAAACGCACGTCGTCACTGCGCATACCCTGACCGGACAGCCGGAAGAATGGCCTCTGCTTCCTTCCATCGGCAGGCCATTGCCCAACGTAAAAGTCTATCTTTTAGACCGAAACCTCAACCCCGTCCCGATTGGCGTCCCCGGCGAACTCTACCTCGCGGGCGACTGCCTCGCGCGCGGCTACCTGAACCGTCCCGACCTCACCGCCGAACGTTTTATCGTAACTCCGCCTGCCTTGCTCGCCGACCGAAACCCGACACCCAACTCCAATCGCCAACGCGCTACCCATTCCCGACACCCGCATTGGTACAAGACCGGCGACCTCGCCCGCTACCTGCCGAACGGCGACTTGCAATATCTGGGACGCGCCGACGCGCAGGTCAAAATTCGCGGGCATCGCGTGGAACCGGGTGAAATCGAAACGGTGCTGCTGGCGCACCCCGAAGCGCGGGAGGCCGCCGTCGTTGTCTATGAGGCGCGGGGCGAAAAGCGACTTGTCGCCTATGTTGCAGGGTTGGATACGCCCGCGCTTGCCGCCGCCGAACTGCGCCGCTTTCTGCAAGACCGACTGCCGGAATACATGATACCCGCCGCGTTTGTCTGGCTGGACGCCCTGCCGAAAACTCCCAGCGGCAAGATCGCCCGACGCTTGCTTCCCTCGCCCGACGAGGCCGCGCCGGAGAGCGCCGAGCCGTTCGCGCCGCCGCAGTCGGAGATTGAGCAGGCCATTGCCGCCGTATGGCGCGACGCCCTGCAATTAGAGTCGGTCGGAGTCCACGCTAATTTTTTCGATCTCGGCGGTCATTCGCTGCGGATTGTTCAGGTGCAGGCGCGTTTGCAGCAGATTCTCAATCGAGAGATTTCCGTCGTCACGCTGTTCCAGTACCCGACGATTCGCGCCCTCGCCGAGTCGCTGCGGGAAGATTCCAACACTGCCGACAAGCCCGCCGCTGGCCTCAGCGCCGCGCAGGAACGCGCCCGCCGTCAGCGCGAGGCCCTCGCCAGTCGCCGCGCCTCCCGATAGTCCGCTTCTTCTCCCGCAGGCGCGGCTTTGCGCAAACTGCAATCTCGTGGCACTTCCTCATTGCAAATCGGTTGTTGGCGTGAACGTTTCTTCCCACCGTCCTGTTTTACAAAAATTCTTACCGGTTTCTGGCGCGTCCGTCTCTAAATTTGCCGCGAATCCGGCAATTATACTTATTATGAGCGACTTTTCCAATGCAGGGCCCATCGAAGGCATTGCCATCATCGGCATGGCGGGCCGATTTCCCGGCGCATCGAATGTGGCGCAGTTCTGGCGCAATCTGCGTGACGGGGTTGAATCGGCGCAGTTTTTTACGGAGGCGGAGCTTCGCGACTCCGGCGTCCCCGTAAATTTGCTGTCCCATCCCGATTATGTCCGCGCCGGAACCCTGCTGCCCGACGCCGAACGCTTCGACGCCGCCTTCTTCGGGTTTACGCCGCGTGAGGCCGAAATCCTTGACCCGCAGCAGCGAGTCTTTTTAGAGACGGCGTGGGAATCGCTGGAAAACGCGGGATACGACCCGGAGCGATTTGCGGGCCTGATTGGAGTCTTTGCGGGCGCGGGAATGAATCACTACCTGCTGCAAAATCTGGTCGGACGCCCGGACATCCTCGCCGCCGTCGGCGATTACCAGACGATGCTTTTGAGCGACAAGGACTTCCTGACGACCCGCGCCGCGTATAAACTCAACCTGCGCGGCCCCGCCGTCACCGTGCAGACCGCCTGCTCCACCTCGCTCGTCGCGATTCATCAGGCGTGTCAGAGTCTGCTTAATTACGGCTGCGACATGGCCCTTGCCGGGGGCGTTTCGGTCAATCCGCAACAGGGGCAGGGCTACCTTTACAAAACGGGCATGATTCTGGCCCCGGACGGACATTGCCGCGCTTTCGACGCCGCCGCGCAGGGGACAGTCGGCGGGGCGGGCTGCGGAATCGTCGTCCTGAAACGGCTGGCGGACGCGCTGGCGGACGGCGACCGGATTGACGCGGTGATTCGCGGCACGGCGACCAATAACGACGGCTCGCAAAAGGTTGGCTATACCGCGCCCAGCGTGGACGGACAGGCGGAGGTCGTGGCGCTGGCGCAGGGCATGGCGGACGTTTCGCCCGATTCTATCTCTTATATCGAAGCGCACGGCACGGGGACGCCGCTCGGAGACCCGATTGAGATTGCGGCCCTGACACAGGCGTTCCGCATGGGGACGGCCCGCCGGCAGTTCTGCGCCATCGGTTCGCTCAAGCCCAATATCGGACACCCGGACGCGGCGGCGGGCGTGGCGGGACTCATCAAGGCGGCGCTGGCGCTGAAACACCGGCAAATCCCGCCGAGCATCAATTTCACGACGCCGAACCCGAAAATTGATTTCGCAAACAGTCCGTTTTACGTTAATGCGGCACTGCGTGACTGGCGCTGCGACGGCCCGCGCCGCGCCGGAGTTAGTTCGTTCGGGATCGGCGGCACAAACGCCCACGCCATTTTAGAGGAAGCCCCGGCGAGCGAAGCAAGCGAAACGAAGCAGACCGCGCATCTGCTGACTCTCACGGCGAAAACGGAAACGGCGCTTGAAACCGCGACCGACAACCTCGCCGATTTCCTGCGGCAAAACCCCGGTGTGAACTTAGCGGACGCGGCCTTTACGCTGCAAACAGGGCGCAGGCCGTTCGCGCATCGGCGCGTGGTCGCCGTCCGGGACGCAGACTCTGCCGCCGCCGCGCTGGAGTCGCGGGACGGCAAAACGGTCTTTACCGCAAAGGCGGGCGCGGACGCGCCGCCCGTTGTCTTTCTGTTTCCGGGGCAGGGGGCGCAGACGGTCGGCATGGGACGCGCCTGTTACGAAAACGCGCCGGTCTTCCGGGAAATCGTAGATCGCGGCGCGGAGATGCTCTGTGACGCGCTGGGGTTTGATCTGCGTCATGTCCTGTACCCCGCGCCGCATCAGCGGGACATCGCGGAGGAGCGACTGGCGCAAACCGCGACGACGCAGCCCGCGCTTTTTGTGATTGAGATGGCATTTGCGCGGCTGTGGCAGAGTTGGGGAGTTATTCCCGCCGCCTGCATCGGGCATAGCGTGGGGGAGTTTGCGGCGGCGTGTCTTGCCGGAGTTTTCACATTCGAGGACGGACTGCGATTGATGGCAAAACGCGGCGCATTGATGCAGGCGCAGCCCGCCGGGGCGATGTTCGCCGTCCGGCGCAATGCAGGCGAGATCAGACCGCTTTTGATTGACGGCGTGGAAATTGCGGCGGAAAACAGCCCAAATCTGTGCGTGGTCTCCGGGCCGGAAGACGCGCTTGCGGCGTTCCTGCCTATTTTAGACGCCCATAAAATCGTCAGCAAGCGGCTGCATACGTCCCATGCGTTCCATTCCGAAATGATGCGCCCCGCGCTGGCGCCGTTCACCGAAGCGCTGCGCGAAATCAAACTCAATGCGCCGCAAATCCCGTTCGTCTCCAACGTCACAGGCGATTGGATCACGGACGCGCAGGCGGTCAGCCCCGATTACTGGGCCGGTCATCTGCGGCAAACAGTGCGATTCGCGCCGGGACTGGACGCGGTTTTCGCCGATCCGCGCCGCGTCCTGCTGGAAGTCGGCCCCGGTCAAACGCTGACCACGCTGGCGCGGCAATGCGCGGCGGGCGAGCGAACGATTATCAGCGCGACCGCATCGGCGCTGCAATCCGAACAGGACGATCTGGCCCTGCAAACCGCCATTGGGAAATTATGGCTTGCGGGCGTTCCGGTAGATTGGGACGCCGTTCACGCGGCGGAACCGCGCCGCCGAATCGCCCTGCCGACCTATCCGTTTGAACGCAAACGCTTCTGGGTTGAGAAAATTTCCGCGCCGGTGGAGATTGCCGCCCCGGAAGCCGCATCATGCGCCGCCGCATATTATAATCAAACACCCGCGCCGGGGGGCGCGGACGCGGCGGCATTGCGCCCCGCGCTGTCCGCCTCCCCCACCGCTTTATTTGAGAAGGCCATGCAAGAAACTGCCATTATCGCTGCTACCGCGCCGAGCCGCGCCGCCGAACTGTTGTCCGCAGTGGTGGGCGTGATTGAGCATTTGACCGGAATCGCCCCGTCGGAAATTCAGCCGACCGCGACGTTTCTGGAATTTGGTTTCGACTCCCTGCTGCTGGTGCAGTTGAGTCAATCGCTGCAAACTTCCTTTGGCGTTAAAATCGCTATTGTGCAGTTATTGGAAGAAATTGACACGCCACAATCGCTGATGAACTATCTGGACGAGGTTCTGCCGCCGCCCGCAAAACCCGCGCCCGTCCCGGTTTCTGTCCCCGTTTCTGACTCCCTGCCCAACGCCGCGCCGCTTGCCGCTCCCGCAAAAAGCGGCGGCAATGGGAACGGAAACGGGCATGAGAATGGCAACGGAAACGGGAACAGCGCTTATTCCGGCAACGGACACACTCCCACCCCGCCGCAACTTGTGGCTCCTGCCCCGCAGCAATTCGCCGCCTCTGCCCCGCCGTCGGGCGCTATCGAGCAGCTCATGGCGGCGCAGTTGCAGGCCATGTCCGATCTCATGGCGCGGCAGCTGGACGCCCTGCGCGGCGCGGCGTCCGCGCCGGTTCCGCCCGCTATTCCCGTCCCCGCAAAAGTAAGCGAAACGGCGACCACGCAGGCGGCGGAAAATCTTCCCGCTCCGACCGCAACCGAAGCAAAACCGTTTATCCCCTTCCCGATGATGCAGGTGCAGGCGAAAAACAACGCCAGCGAACTGACGCCGACGCAGCGGCAGTACCTTGCCAATCTGACCGCGAAATATACCGCAAAGACCGCCGCCTCCAAAAGCCAGACGCAGCAGTACCGCGCCGTCCTTGCCGACAGCCGCGCCGCGACGGGCTTTCGGATGCTGTGGAAGGAGTTGGTCTATCCGATAGTCGGGCAGTCGTCCTGCGCCGCGCAGATTACCGATCTGGACGGCAATGAGTACGTGGATGTGGCGCTCGGTTTCGGCCTGCACCCGTTCGGACACTCCCCCGCGTTTCTGGTCAAAGCATTTGAAGCGCAAATGAAAGAAAGCCTCGCGCTCGGCCCACAGTCCCCGATGGCGGGCGAGGCGGCGCAGAAACTATGCCAGATGTCCGGGTTTGACCGCGCCATTTTCTGCAACTCCGGCACGGAGGCGATCATGGGCGCGATCCGCGTGGCCCGCACTGCCACGCGCCGCCACCGGATTGCGATTTTTACCGGCGCGTATCACGGCTGGGCCGATTCGACGCTGGCCCGCGCCGTCGGCGGCGTCAGCGGGCGCTCGATTCCACTTGCGCCGGGAGTCCCACAAAGCGCGGCGGACGACGCCCTTGTTCTGGAGTATGGCAATCCTGAATCGCTGCAGATTTTGCGGGCGCAGATGCCGGAACTCGCCGCCGTATTAGTCGAACCCGTGCAGAGCCGCAACCCCGATTTGCAGCCGGTAGAATTTCTAGAGGAGTTGCGCCGTCTGACCGAAGAGGCCGGAACCGTCCTGATTTTCGACGAAATGATTACCGGTTTCCGCGTCCATACCGGCGGGGCGCAGGCCTTTTTCGGGGTGCAGGCCGATCTTGCGACCTATGGCAAACACATCGGCGGCGGGCTTCCGATAGGAGCCGTTGCGGGCAGAGCGCAATTCATGGACGTTTTCGACGGCGGGCAATGGACTTTCGGCGACGAATCGTACCCGATGGCGGAAAAAACGCTGTTCACCGGGGCATTCTTCAAGCACCCGCTGACGATGGCGGCGATGCTGGCGATTTTCCGCCGCCTCGAAAACGAGCCGGAACTCCTGCCGGAACTGAACCGCAAGACCGCCGATTTTGCGGCGCAGGCCAACGCCTTTTTTACCGCGCAGCGTATCCCGCTGAAAGTGGCGTCTTTCGGGTCGCTGTGGCGCTTCGTGGCGCTGACCGACCTGCCCTATCTGCAACTGTTTTATTATAATCTGATTTTGCGCGGCGTGTATTACCCGTTGGAAACCAGTACCTGCTTCCTTTCCACCGCGCACACCGAGGCCGATGTCGCGCACATTCTGCGGGCGATTCAGAGCAGCGCGATAGAGATGCGGAACGCGGGTTTTTTCCCGGCAAGTGAGGAAAGGCCGCCGGGGTTTCCGCCAAACCCTGATTCCGGCCCTCGTCCCCCGCTGACTCCCGCGCCTGTTTACAGGCAGACCGGGAACGGCGGCGCTGCCATATGCCCCGCGCTTCCTGAAACGAACGGCGCGGCGCGGGACGAGGGCCGTCAAAACGCAAATCACGCGGAGGTTCCTCGCCCTGGGGCTGCGGGCAAAATGGCGTTTAGTCTGTACTATTTCGGGGCGTATGATTCCGAGTTTCAGGCCGATAAGTACCGCCTGCTGATGGAGGGCGCGAAATTCGCCGACGCCAACGGTTTCGAGGCCGTGTGGCTGCCGGAGCGCCATTTCCATGCGTTCGGCGGGTTTTCGCCGAACCCTTCCGTGCTTGCCGCCGCGATTGCCGCGCAGACTTCGCGCCTGAAAATCCGCGCCGGAAGCGTTGTCCTGCCGCTGCACCACCCCATCCGCGTGGCGGAGGAGTGGGCGATGGTGGACAACCTTTCCGGCGGGCGCGTCGGCGTCTCGTTCGCGACGGGCTGGCATCCCGGCGACTTCGTTTTCCGCCCGGAGGCCTACGCCGACCGCCACGAGATTTTAAAAAGCGGCATGGAGACCGTTCAGAAACTCTGGCGCGGCGAGGCGGTGGCGGGCGTGAGCGGCGCGGGCGAACCGATTGAAACGCGCCTTTTCCCCATGCCGTTGCAGGCCGAACTGCCGACGTGGATCACCGGGGTCAGCCGCGATTCGTTCGTTCGCGCCGGTTCGCTCGGTGTGGGAATCCTGACCAACCTGCAAGACCAGACCATTGACGAACTCGCCGCAAAAATCGCCGCATACCGCGCCGCCCTGACCGAAAACGGGCATGACGCGGCGCGGGGACACGTCACCGTCTTAGTCCATGCCTACCTCGGCGAAGATGCAAAGACTGTCCGCGAGGCGGCGCGTCAGCCGTTTTATAATTATCTGCGTTCTGCATTGAGCATCACATCCGGGCGGGCGGAACCCAATGGCGCAAAGGCAAACGTCGCCGACATGGACGCCGCCGACAGAGATTACCTGCTCGGCGCGGCCTATCAGAAATACGTGGACGGCAAAGCGTTCCTCGGCTCGGTCGAGACCAGCGTTCCCGTCGTGGAATCTCTGCTCGCGGCGGGCGTGGATGAGGTCGGCTGCCTGATTGATTTCGGCGTAGACACCGACGCCGCGCTAAAAGGTTTGCCGCACCTGAACGCTTTGCGGGAGAGATTTGCGGGGGATTTTTTCACCACACAGAACACAGAGGAACACAGAGAAGAACGAGAGAAGAGAGAAGTTGACAGCGCTGTATTTTCGTCCGCAGGACGGTTGGCGGAACGCCTCCCAGACGGGTCGTTCACGGCCCGGTCTTTGCGCGTTGCGGACGGGTCGTTCACGGCCCGGTCTTTGCGCGTTGCCGACGGGTCGTTCACGGCCCGGACGCCCGCCGAAAACGGGGACGGCAATGCGCGTGTTTCGCTGACCGAAGCGCAGCGCGGCCTGCTCGTCCTCTCTACGCTGTCCGAAGCGGCCTCCGTTGCGTACCACGAGTCGGTAACGATGGAACTGCGCGGTCGGCTTGATGTGGACTCGCTGCAAAAGGCGCTGGCGGAGATTGTTGACCGGCATGAGGCGCTGCGGGTCACGTTTCATCTGGGCGATGGCGACGGTTATCAGCAGATAGCGGCAAATGTCAATTTTGGCGCGGAATGGCGCGACGTTTCGGAAGGTGAAAATCCCGCCGACGCCGCGCAGAGAATTTTGTCCGACTGGGAACGGCAGCCGTTTGATCTAACGCGGGAAATTCCCGTCCGCGCCTGCCTGCTTCGCCTTGCGGAAAATCGGCATTGGCTGGCGCTGACATTCCACCATGTCGCGGCGGACGGGGCGTCTGTTGGAATTATTTTAAGCGAGTTGCAGGCGATTTATTCCGCGTCGGTCGCCGAAACCAGCGCCGAACTTCTGCCCCCGACTCCCTTCCGGCAGCACGTGGCGGAATTGCAGGCCAAGCAAAACACGCCCGGAATCGCCGAATCGGAAACCTACTGGAAAAATCAGTTTGCCGAAGCCCCCGCCCCGCTGGAACTGCCGACCGACAGGCCCCGCCCCGCCCTGCCCGCTTACCGGGGTAACCGCGCCAGCCGCACGATTGACGCCGAGACCTGCCGCGCCGTGAAACGCGCCGGAGCGCAATGCGGCGGAACGCTTTTTATGACCCTGCTTGCCGCGTATCATGTCTTGCTGCGCCGATTGAGCGGGCAGGACGACATCACGGTCGCCATTGCTTCGGCGGGACACGCGCAGGCAGCGGGCGGCGATTCGCTGGTCGGATTTTGCCTCAACGTCCTCCCGATCCGCAGTCAGGCCGATGGCGCTTTGCCGTTCGCGGACTATGTGAAGCAGACCAAAACGCAGATTCTTGCCGCGCAGAAAAACCAGAACTATTTCTGGGGGCGGCTGCTCGAAGGCGGCGCGATCCTGCGCCCCGCGAACCGCGCCCCGCTGTTCTCCACTGTTTTTAATATGGACAGGGCGGGGAATTTCGACTCATTTGCGGGGCTGGAAACGGAATTTTTGCCCAATCCCTGCCGCAATCCGCAGGGAACTTCGCGCTTCGACATTGCGGTCAACGCCGTTGAAATGGACAGCGGCCTGCTAATTGAGTTCGATTACGACAGCGATCTTTTCGACGCGGCAACGATAGAACGCTGGCTCGGTCACTTCGAAGCGCTGCTGCGCGGAATCGCCGCCGACACAAAGCAGCCGCTTGCGACTTTGCCCCTGCTGACCGAAGCGGAGCAGCGGCAAACCCTCGTCGAATGGAACGAAACGGAGGCGGACTATCCCCGCAATTCCTGCATCGCCGCGCTGTTTGAGGAGCAGGCAGCAGAGACGCCGGACGCCATCGCCCTGACTTTCGGCGAAGTCACGCTGACCTACGCGGAAATCAACCGCCGCGCTAACCGGCTCGCCCACACGCTTGCCGAACGAAATTTTACGCGGGGAACGCCCCTCGGAATTTGCATCGAACGCTCGCCGGAAATGGGTATCGGTCTGCTTGCCATTCTGAAAGCGGGCTGCGCCTACCTGCCGCTCGATCCGAACTACCCGGCGGAGCGCCTGCGATTTCTATTGAAAGAAACAGAATCGCCGCTCGTCCTCGTGTCGCCGCAGACGCAGGCCGCGATTCCCGCCGAAATCGCTACGCTGAACCTGCGCGAGGAATCGCAATTCGCCGACGACGAATCGAACCCTGACTGCCGCGCCGACGGCGACTCACTGGCCTATATCCTTTATACTTCCGGCTCGACCGGGCAGCCAAAGGGTGTCCTGATCCCGCAGCGCGGCGTCGTCCGCCTCGTCAAAAATACGAACTATGTAAGGCTAACGCCCGATGAGACCGTCCTGCAATTTGCGCCGCTGGCCTTCGACGCCTCCACCTTTGAGATTTGGGGCGCGTTGCTGAACGGCGGAACGCTGGCCCTCTGCCCGATAGCCAATCCGTCGCTGTCCGAACTTGGCGCGTTTATTCAGTCCGCAAAAATTACGACTGTATGGCTGACCGCCGCCCTGTTCGCGCAAATGATCGAAACGCAGGCGGACAGTCTGCGCGGCGTCCGGCAGCTGCTGGCGGGGGGAGATGTCCTGCCCGTCCCCGCTGTCAAACGGGCTTTAAAACTCCTGCCCTACTGCGAAATAATCAACGGCTACGGCCCGACCGAAAACACGACTTTTTCCTGCTGCCACGCCGTCCGCGCCGATTTCGATCCGTCCCGCCCCGTGCCGATAGGCCGCCCGATAGCCCATTCGCAGGCGGTAATTCTGGACAAGAATCGTCAGCCCACGCCCGTCGGCGTCGTCGGCGAACTGTATCTCGGCGGCGACGGCCTCGCCCTCGGCTATCTCAACCGCCCCGACCTCACCGCCGACCGGTTCGTTTCTGCGCCTCCGTTTCCGGCGATTGACCGACACCCGACACCTAACGCCCGACACCTGCATTGGTATGCGACCGGCGACCTCGTCCGCTACCGTCCCGACGGCTTAATCGAATTTCTCGGACGGCGCGACCAGCAAATCAAACTGCGCGGCTATCGCATCGAACTCGGCGAGATCGAAGCGGCGCTGCGGCAGTGTCCCGCCGTCGCGGAGGCCGTCTTGGCGATTCAGGGCGAGGGCGGCGAGAAGAAAATCCTCGCTTACGTCACGCCGAAAAGCGGGCAGTCCCTCGAAGCAGGCGCGTTGCGCGAATCTCTCCGCGCCCGACTGCCCGATTACATGATTCCCGCGCAGTTCGCAATTCTGGACGCCCTGCCACTGAACGCGAACGGCAAAATTGACCGTAACGCCCTGCCCGCCGTCGCGCCCGCCGTTCCTGCCTCTGCCGAACGCAAATCGGACGCGCCGCAAACGGCCCTGCAAATCCAGCTCATCCATATCTGGGAGCGGCTTATCGGAGTCCACCCGATCCACCCGGACGACAATTTTTTCGATCTAGGCGGCAATTCGCTCACGGCCCTGCGGCTGTTTGCGGAGATTAAAAAGACTTTTCAGAAAGACCTTCCGCTCGCTACGCTGATTCAAGCCCCGACTGTTTCGCGCCTTGCCGACGCGCTGCGGCAGGAGGACGATTCGATGCCTTCGCGCAGCCTCGTGCCGATTCAGGCGCAGGGCAGTAAACCGCCGTTTTTCTGTATTCACGGCGGCGGCGGTCACGTGCTATTTTACTATGACATGGCCCGCCGCCTCGGTGACGACCAGCCTTTCTATGGCCTTCAGGCGCAGGGCATGGACGGCAAAAGTCCACGCCACACCCGTCTGGAAGATATGGCGGCGCACTACATTGCGGAGATGAAGACCATGCAGCCGACCGGCCCCTACTATCTCGGCGGGGTTTCGCTCGGCGGCGTGATCGCCTATGAGATAGCGCAGCAACTTACATCAAGCGGCGAAACGGTGGCGCTGCTGGCGATGTTTGAGGGCCTGCACCCCGACTTTCCGCAAGACCGTCCTGGCGTTCCGGGCTGGGCTAGACGCCTGATGAATTTGTACCGTACGGTGGAGCATCACGCGGGCAGCGTCTGGATGCTGGAGCGCGGCAAAAAATGGCCCTACCTGCGCGAAAAAGCGATCAAGGCCCGCGAAGAAACGTGGGAGGCCGTCGTTCTTGAGAGCAAAAAAATTATGGGCCGCGTCTACGCCGGTACGGGCAAGACCGTGCCGCCCGCCCTCGAAGAGGTGCAAAGCCACAGTTACCTTGCGTGGCGAAACTACAAGCCCGCGCCCTACGCCGGCCCGATCACTCTGTTCCGCGCTAAAAATCAGCCACTCGGCATCGTTCCCGATCCGACGCTGGGCTGGCGCCCCTTTGCGGCGGGCGGCATTGAAATCCACGATGTTCCCGGCTACCACGCCGCCATCGTTTCAGAGCCGCGAGTCCGCTATCTCGTGGCAAAACTGCGCCCCCTGCTCGAAAAAGCGCAGGAAGGATTTTTATCCACGAAATGACACGAAAAAAGAAAACGAAAAAGGGAAAGCAATCTAAAATTGTAACGGTTCAACCTAATGTGACCGGGCCATAAATGATCCGTCTGGGAAGCCTGCGGCTAATTGTCCTGCGGACGAAAATGCGGGTCTCGTCCGCAGGACGATTGGCGGAACGCCTCCCAGACGGACCTTTCAAGGCCCGGACGCCTGAATAGTTACCTAAAATTTAAAATGGAATTGCCCCGTTTGTTTCTTTTTCGCATTCCTTCGTGTCATTTTGGGGATAAACGTCTTTTGCTTGTTGAGATTTTTTCCTCTTGACAATTTGGCGGGGTTACGGTATATTGTTGGGGGTTGGCATGGGGTTGTAGCTCAGTTGGGAGAGCGCTACATTCGCATTGTAGAGGTCAGGAGTTCGAGCCTCCTCAGCTCCATTATTTCAGAAAAGAAACCGCCGCTTCGCTTTTTAGCGAAGCGGCGGTTTTTATTTTTGTCAGGCGGTCTTGCGCTGAACGCCGCCCGTCTCTTTGTGTTCATGGTACATCCTGCACATAATCGCGCCTGCAAGCAGCAAAACGCACGAGTAAGAAATCCAGGTTACCAGCAGGAAAATTCCGCCGAATGTGCCGTAAAGTTTGTTAAAGTCGGCGAAGTGCGTCAGATACAGCGCGAATCCCTGCTTGAAAATCTCCAGCAACGCGCCGACAATCAGGCCGCCGGACGCGGCGGAACGCCACGAAACAGAAGCATTTGGCAGGAATTTGTAGATCAGCGTAAACATTCCGCCATTGACGAGGGCCGCAAGCGCGAAGAAAAACAGATCGAGCAGGAACGCTCCGCCCATCGGCAGGCTGTCCGGAACGCCCAGACGGGACAGAGCGCCGTGCGCCCCCGACGTGACGAAAAGCGACAGCGCGAAAAACCCGAACGCCGCCGCGAAAACGCCCAGCGCGGTCAGCCGCAATTTAACAAAACTGCGCGTCTCAGTCACGTCCCACGCTTTGTTCATCGGGTCGGACGCGCTGACAAACAGCCCTATCGCCGCCCACAGCAACGAAATGACGCCGCCCGCCAACGCCCAGCCTTTGCCGTTAATCAGCGTCTGCGCGGACTGCGCGATGTGCGCCTGCGCGATGAAATCGTTGACCGCCTGCCCTGCCTGCTGCCCCGGCAGGAGGCCGGAGAGCAGCCGGCGCGTCATGTCCGCCGCTTCGTCCGGGCTGTGGATCACAAACCCGGTAATCGCCAGCGCAAAGAGCAGCAACGGGACGAGCGAAAGCACCAGAATAAACGCCAGCGCGTAGGCGCGGGTCATGCACTCCTCCGCGTTGAAGCGGGCGTAGAGTTCTTTTGCCAACGCCTTAATGCCGCTGACCGCCTCGGTTTTCCCCGTTCCAATCGCCTCATCATTCGCCGGATCATCAGCGGAAAGTCGCGGCGCGGCGGTCGCGCCCGCAAGCGCCTGCGGACGCTGATTAAAAATCACGTCGCTGTCATGCGGTTTTTGCGCGTCCTCGCGCATCACCTGATAGCCGCGCCACAGCACCACCGCGCCAGCAGCCAGCATCAAGACTTTTGATCCGCCCTCACGCTTCTTTTTTTGCGCCGCTTTGTTGCGCGGCTGCACCGCCTGCCGCACCTCCCGAATCGCGTCCCGCACCGCCCGCCGCGTCGCGTTCCGATTCGGCTGTCCCAGCGTCGTCAATTTGCCCATATCCCCCGCGCCTCCAAAAAAAGTAAAATGCGTCTACCCCGTCAGACGGCGCAGCGGGCGGCGTGTTCCCCGATTCCTTTACTTCCCGTTGTATTTATTGGAAACATCCACGCGCTGCAGTTGATCCTGCACGATTCTTCCGTCCTTAAGCAGGCGGTAGTAGATCGTGCTGTGAGAAGTGAGTATCTGAATCTCGCCGTTCGTCACGCTCAGGACAATCGCGTCCGGGCTAGCGTTCGGGCGGGGCGGCGTATATTCAATCACGGTCTCGCTGGTCTTCGCCGTGAACGCGGACTTGTCGGGCATATATTTTGGCACCAGGGCGTTTAGCGACGCGGGGTATTTGCCGCCGTGATCGTCCCGGTAGCGGTCAAGCGCCGCCCCGACCTTGACCAGTTTTGGAGCGTACTCCTGCGCGGTCGAGATGTTCGCCATCATCTTCCCGATCCCGCCGCCCTTGCTGTTTTTCAGGCTCTTCATGCCGATCATGCCGCCAACGACGATTAAGATCAGCAGGATTCCGCAGCCCGCCAGCCCGCCAATCAGACAGCCGTTTGCGCCGCTCCGCTTTTCCCGCACGGGCGGGGGCATTTGCTGCATCGGCTGCATTGGCGGCACATTCGGCCCGCCGTATCCGCCCATTCCACCAGCCATAATTTTCCTTCTCCTCTACAAAGTATCGCTTGCGGCGCGGCGTTCTCGTCCGCTCCGCGCCGCGTCAAACCACAGCCCCGCACCGATTCCGAGGGCGTAATATCCGAAGTCCGCCCACGCGAACACGCTGCCAAGTATCAGGCGACCGGGCAAAGTCCGGCGCAGCCCTTCCAGCCATGCCGCATGATTTCGCTGACTGAACTCAATCCCGGCGCAAAACAGCGCGGCGGCAATGCCAACATCCCGCAGCGAACGGCGCGGGGTCAGCAGCGCAAAAACAAGATAGACCGCCAAAGCCCACAGCGCATCGCCCCCGATTTTCGTAAAAATCAGGGGCAGGCCCAGCGGGATTTTACGCAGAGAAATCCCCGCAAAAATTACGCCAATCAGCGTCAGCGCGTATGCCATTCGATTGCGAGTCGGTCTGTCTATCACTGTCAGAATACGCGCAGCGCCGCCCGCCGGTTTCATTTTGTTTGGGCCATCTCACTGCCCGCCCGTCGCGAGGTGCATGATTTTTTCCTGCGTCGCTTCGGCGCGGCTCAGTTCGCCGGTGATGCGCCCCTCGTGCATCACGAGAATCCGGTCGCTCATTCCCAGCACTTCCGGCAATTCGGACGAGATCATAATCAGGGCGACTCCCTGCGCGGCAAGGGCGTTCATCAGTTTGTAAATCTCGCTTTTCGCCCCCACGTCAATGCCGCGAGTCGGTTCATCGAAAATCAGGATTTTTGATCCGGTAAACAGCCACTTCGAAAGGACGACCTTCTGCTGATTGCCGCCGGAAAGGTTCTGCACCGCCTGCTCCACCGTCGGCGTTTTCGTAGCGAGGTCTTTCCGGTATTTCTCCGCAACGTCCCGCTCCTCGCCCGCCCGGATAAAGGTCAGTGTGGACAGCGAGTCCAGATTCGCCATCGTGGTATTTTCTCGGATCGTCATGCCCAGCACCAATCCCTGCTGCTTGCGGTCTTCCGTGACAAGGCCGATGCCGTGCTTGATGGCGTCCTGCGGCGACTTGATGCGGACGGGCTGACCGAACACTTCAATCACGCCGCTGTCTAAAGCGTCGGCCCCGAAAATCACGCGGGCGGTCTCCGTGCGCCCCGCCCCCACAAGGCCGGCGATGCCCAGAATTTCGCCCTGCCGCACCTCAAAACTGATATTTTTCAGCGCCTTGCCGCGATTGAGATTTTTTACCGTCAGCGCCGGTCTCCCGACTTCCGCCGCCACTTTCGGAATGGCGTCTTTGAGTTCGCGGCCCACCATCAGCCGGATGATGTCGTCGCGGGAAAGATCAGCGACCGTTTCCGTCGCGATCCACCTGCCGTCGCGCATAATCGTCGCTTTATCGCAGATTTCCTGCACCTCTTCCAGCCGGTGCGAGATATAAATCACGCTGACGCCCTCGTTTTTCAATTTAAAAATCAGGGCGAACAGGGCGCGAAGTTCATGGTCGGTCAGCGTGGCGCTCGGCTCGTCCATGATAATAATTTTGGACTTGCGGCTCGTCGCCTTCGCGATCTCGACCATTTGCTGCTGCGCCACGCTGAGTTGATTGACCGGAGTGCGGGCGTCAATCCGCAGGTTCAGATCGTCCAGCGTTTTTTGCGCGTCGGCATAGAGTTTCTTAAAGTCCACAAAGCCGGGAATCGCGGCGCGGGGTTCGCGTCCCAGATAGATATTCTCGCCCGCCGAAAGGAACGGCACGAGGTTGAACTCCTGATAGATAATCGAGATTCCCAGCGCCATCGCCGCGTGGGGGCTGTCAATCGTCTCCGGCTGTCCGTTGAGCAGAATTTCTCCGCCGTCTTTTGGCTGCGCCCCCGCCAGGATTTTCATCAGCGTGGACTTGCCCGCGCCGTTCTCTCCGAGCAGAGCGTGGACTTCGCCCGCGCCTACGGTCAGCGAAACGCCGTCCAACGCCCGGACGCCGGGATATTGCTTTGTGATCTCCCGCATTTCAAGCGCGGGCGTGGAATTTGTCATTCAGGGTTTCCTCAGAGGGTTATTTCAATCCGAACCGGCGCGGAGAGTTTCGGGTCGGCAGTCTGTTCCAGTCCGGCGCAGTAGGTCGCAAGCGAGGGTTTCAGGCGGAACGTTTCCGTTTTGCCGCCCTCCACTTTCACCGTGACGGGTTCTGTCAGGTCAACCAGCGTCGAATCCAGCCACATCGCGATTTTCTTCTGATTGATCGCTTTGATCGTGATGACATTCGCGGTGATTTTCGCTTCGATATGGGCTTTGTTCTGCGGCTCCGGCGCTTCCAGCCAGTAGAAACGCTTAATCACCGAATCGCTTTGCGTCCAGACCACAAATTTCGGGGCGGCGTCCCGTTTATACTTCAGCATTTCCGCCAGTTTGTCATGATCGGGGACGAGATGCCCGGTATTCGGGAAATCGAACGCGCTGGAATAACCGCCGTCGTATTGCTTCTTCCAGTCTTCCATTGCCGCCTGAAATTTGTGGGCTCGGTCAATCCGCCCGTAGCCGTTGTCCATTGCGCCGACAGTCACGGTAAAGCGCACGTCGCGCAGGTTTTCGCCCATCGTCTCGCCATCGGTCGGGGCGGACGCGGCAGCATGAATCGCGGCGAACCGGTATGGGGTCTTCGGCCCAATCACGAACGCGCCGTAGCCGCCGTGCGACGCGCCCAGTGTGTACACTTTGTCCGGGTTCACGCCGTCAAAAATTACGAACTCTTTAATCAACTTGTCCGTCAGCGGGCAGATCGAATCGTCATAAAAGCCGTTCCACGTATCGTTGGGGGCGCGAAGCGCGAGATAAACGTAGCCGCCCGCCTCCGGGTGTTCGCGGTAATAGGTGGAGAACATATACCGCCATTCACCGTCGTTGACCTCTTTCGGCGCGTTGCCGCCGCCGTGCATCGCAATCACGAGTCCCCATCCGCCCGCCGGTCTCTCCCCAACGTGACGCCACAAATAGGGGCTTGTCCGGTCGGCGGTTGATACGGTCTTCTGATCAAACTCGGCGCGTGATTCCTGCTGCGCGGGGGCGTTCTTGTACGCCTGCCACGCCGCATCCCGCAGGGCGTCGGTCGCGGGCAGCGCGTTTAGTTTGCCCTGCGCGACAGCCTGTTTCGCCGCGTCGCCGCTGAACCGGTCTGCCAGCAGCGCCGCCGTTCGCGCCTGCGACAGGGCGGCGATCTTTTTCACGGGCGGTTTCGCGTCCGCAGTTCCGGTCAAAACGCACAGCAGAGAAAGCGGCATGAAGTTGTTTAGATTGCGCAATTTGGTAATCCTTGTGGTTTGATAGGAGCATGACGGAGCGTCATTGCGCCAGGGCCATTCAGTTATCCGCGTCGGGCGGTTGAAACCGCTGCCACAAGCGCGCGAAGTGTCCCTTCGGACACTAAGCCCGATCCTTTTTGTGTAGGCTAATCCGCATTGAGTCCGCGAAGGCGGACTTTGCGCACGCGTGGTCGTGAATTTATTCGCCCGCGCGAAAAATGAATGGCCCTGGTCATTGCGCGTATCAGGCAGGAAAATTCAGTTTCAACGCGAATTGTACCGCATACTTGCCTGAAATTTCCATTCCGACAAAAAAGCGCCAGTCGCGCAAGCAAAGGAACCCGTTTCGATGAAGAAAAATCTCGCCTTTACCCTGGCCCCCGCCATCGCGTTTGCCGCCCTGCCGCTCGGCTGCGCCCCGTCCGCAAACGCGCAGAGCAGCAAGCCCTTTCTCAGCCCGCTTTTCACCAACAACATGATTTTGCAGCGCGGCGTCGCCGATCCCGTGTGGGGATGGACAACCCCCGGCGCAAAAGTCACCGTCAATATCGCCGGAAAGAACGCCGTCGCGACAGCGGACGCTACCGGCAAATGGACGGCAAAACTGCCCGCCTTCCCGCAGAAAGGCCCCTTCGGGCCGTACACCCTCGCCATTACCGGCCCGCAAAGCGTGAAACTCGAAAACGTTCTGTTCGGCGATGTCTGGATTTGTTCCGGGCAGTCCAATATGGAGATGGGCATCGGGAACGTCAACAACGCGGCGGCGGAAATCGCGGGCGCGAATTACCCGAATATCCGCCTGTTCACCGTGCCGCACGCCACTTCGTTTCTCCCGATGGACACGCTAAACGGCAAATGGGACGTTTGCGCCCCGCAAACCGTCGCGGCGGGCGGCTGGAACGGGTTCAGCGCCGTCGGCTATTTTTTCGGACGGACTCTGAATAAAGACCTGAAAGTCCCGATTGGCCTGATCCACTCGTCGTGGGGCGGCACGATTGCCGAAGCGTGGGTCAGCGGCGACTCGCTGAAAGCGAAAATGCCCGACTTTGCGCCCGCCGTCGCGCAGATTGAAGCGGAGGCAAAAATCAAGACCGAGGAGAGTTACGGTCAGCGCGTTTCCGACTGGTTCACAAAAAATGACGCGGGGACGGCGGGCAACTATCAGGCCGAAACCTTCGACGCCTCCGCATGGAAAACAATGACCCTGCCTACCTTTTGGGAACCCGCCGGACTGCCCGATTACGACGGCGTGGTCTGGTTCCGCAAAGAAATCGCGCTGCCCGATGACGCGGCGGGCAAGGAGGCGGCTCTGCGTCTCGGCCCGATTGACGACAACGACGTGACCTACGTCAACGGAACGCAGGTCGGCGCGACAGATGGCTATAACATAGACCGGCAATATAAAATCCCGGCGGGCCTCCTCAAAGCGGGCCGGAATGTGATCGCAGTCCGCGTCTTGGATACGGGCGGCGGCGGCGGAATTTACGGAAAACCGGAACAGATGGCGCTCGACATTTCGGGCGGGACGCCGACGCCCCTCTCCGGCGACTGGACATATCAGGACACAGCGAATCTGAAACAGGCTCCCGCCTATCCCATGCCCCTCGGCAGCAACAATCCCAACGTCGCGACCGTGCTTTACAATGGCATGATCTCTCCGCTCGTTCCGTTCGGGATCAAGGGCGCAATCTGGTATCAGGGCGAATCGAATGCGGGCCGCGACGAACAGTACCGCCGCCTGCTTCCCACGCTAATCGCGGACTGGCGCAGTCAGTTCGGGGTCGGCCCGTTCCCGTTCTACATTGTGCAGCTGGCGAACTTTATGGCGCAGGACGATCAGCCCAAAGACGACGCATGGCCCCGCCTCCGCGAAGCGCAGTTCCTGACCGCGAAAAACGTCCCGAACTCCGGTCTCGCCGTCGCCATTGACATCGGGGACGCGGGCGACATCCACCCGAAGAACAAGCAGGACGTGGGAAATCGGCTGGCGCTGGCGGCGCTGGCGCAGACCTACGGCAAAAAAATCGACTCCTCCGGCCCGGTCTACAAGTCAATGAAAATCGAGGGCGACAAAATCCGCCTGACCTTTACGCACCTCGGCGGTGGACTTATTATCGGCAATCCGCCCGGTTCGTTGCTGGACAATGACAGCCTTATCACCCCGCTACGCGGATTTGCGATTGCAGGGTCAGACGGAAAGTTCGTCTGGGCGGACGCGAAAATCGAGGGCGAGACTGTCGTCGTTTCCTCGTCGCAGGTCGCAGCCCCGACTACTGTCCGCTACGCCTGGGCCAATAACCCCGTCTGCAACCTGTACAACAAGGCCAGTCTGCCCGCCGTCCCGTTCCGCACTGACGGCCCTGAAACGAAAAAAATGGACGCAAAAAAGACAGCGCGGAAATAGGGATAAAAGCGACTATCGGTTGTAACTTTGATGCGACTGTTGCGAATAATGCGAATGTATGGTATGATTTCCATAAGAACAATACCCATCAGGAGCGTGCCATGCTAACGACCGCAAAGACTGTCCTACCTACCGATCAAGAATCCTATATCGCTCGCGCTGCCAGTAAAACGCTCGCCTCTCTGGTCTCTCAGGGGGGCGAGGAGCCGATTCACTTCCATTCCGATGCCAACCCCCCGGTGGAGATGACGCTTTCGCTGCCTGCGGCGCGTCTCCTTCTAGATGTGCTGCGCGAGATTGGCAAGGGCAATAGCGTCATCATCACGCCGATAGAAAAACAACTTACCACACAGCAGGCCGCTGATTTCCTGATAGTCTCCCGTCCTTTTCTCGTTGAAGAACTGCTCGAAAAAGGGAAAATTCCCTACCGTAAAGTAGGCAATCGTCGCCGCATTAGCTATGACGCCCTGCTTCGCTATCAGGAGGAGGAAGAACAGGAGATTGCCCGTCGGGAAAAGGTAATGCTGGAACTAACCGCAGAGACCGAGCGGATTGGACTCTACAAATGATAGCCGTTCTTGACGCCTGCGTGATCTATCCTCCCTCGCTTCGTGATGTCCTGATGTGGCTTGCAGTCGTAAAGGTCTACGAACCCTGTTGGACAGAAGCAATACACGATGAGTGGATGCGGAGCGTTCTTGCTGACCGGCCTGAGGTGAACGCCGAACAGTTAGAGCGCACCCGCCGCCTGATGGACCAGACCAGTCCGAAATGTCTGGTACAGAATTATGAACGACATATTCCTGCCCTGGCCTTGCCGGACGAGAACGACCGTCATGTGCTTGCCGCAGCCATTGAAGCAAATGCTTCTGTGATTGTGACGTGCAATCTGAAAGACTTTCCCCGGCGCGTTCTGTCCGACTTTGGGGTTCACGCGCTTTCGCCGGACGCTTTTATGGAAGCCCTGTTTATTCAAAATCGCCCCCGCTTTCTGCGTGGGATACGCCGACATAGGGCCTCTCTGAAAAATCCGCATAAAACGGCGGACGAATACCTTTCCACGCTTCGGACGCAAGGGCTAATTCAAATTGCAGACCATCTTGATCCCTATCAAGAGGAGATTTAAAGGCAACACAGATGCGAATCGCAATTTTCGGGGCGGTATGCCTTGCGGCAATCGGGCTGGGATTTTCTGTTCCCGCCGCCGCGCAGGAGAACTGGCCGCAGGCGGCGGGGCCGCAGGGGAATTGGAGCGCCACATCCCGGAGCGTCCCGCCGACGGAGTGGAGCGTGACGCGGAACGAAAATATCGTCTGGCGAACGGCGCTGCCGGAGGCGGGACAAAGCGGAATCGCCGTCTGGGGCGACCGGCTTTTTCTGACCATCATGGAGCCGCTCACACCGGACGCCAAATCACGCGAAGGCCACGACATCGTGGGCTACTGCCTCGACAGCCGCACGGGAAAAGTCCTGTGGACGGTCGCGATACCCGGAACGGAGGACAGTACCTACGCCTACGGCTTCAGCGATTCCACCTCGCCAACTCCTGCGACGGACGGCAAATCGGTCTGGTTCTGCAACGCCAGCGGCGCGATTGTCTGCTGCGATTTTCACGGCAAAGTCCAATGGACTCACGTCTGGAAACCCACCACCGGACGCCCCTTTAATAAACAATTTGAGCCAATCTTATACAAAGACACGCTGATTAACATGGAGCCGCGAGACCCGAACGATCCGCGCCGCCACAAAGACCCCTGGAACTACCTGCGTGGGCTCGATAAAAAAACGGGCCGGACGCTCTGGATTTCTGACGACTCGCTGACGCATTATAACACGCCCGTCTTCGGCATTTTGCCCGACAAGACCGCCGCCGTTTTGCAGGGGCGCGGCGGCTACCACGACGCGCCCGAAGTCCCGACCGGCCTCTCGCTGACCAGCCTTGCGCCCGGAAGCGAAGGCAAATCGCGGTGGAAATTTGAGGCCAATGGCAAAGCGCTCTATACCCAGCACTGGAACGAACGGTACGCTTTCTGGTTCGATCAGGACGCGCAGACGCACCAGGTCGTGGACATCCAGACGGGCAAACTGTTGCGTTCGCAGTCGCTCATCAAGAACGCAGACTACCGCCGCTTCGACCCCACCGCGAAAAAATACGTCCTGCAAACTGGCATAGATTTAAGCAAAACATCCCCGCCGACCGTTGTTTTCCCGGCATGGTTCTGCAATGTCGTCACAGGCGGCTATCACTATTTCCTTTGCTTCACTGACCCGGCGAGTCATTTCGGGCCGTCCTACTGCATCGGCAGAATTAACATTGAAACGGGCAAAGCGGAGTATTTGGAACTGCCCGTGCAGGTCATTCGAGAACCGGGCGAACCGGACAAACTCATCTGGAATCAGCCTCAGCCGTCCGATACGACCAATGCGCGGGGGATAGACGCGGCGGGCGATCCACGCTCGAAGCGGGACGGCTGGTACTGGGACTTCCTCGGCAGTCCGACCGTTCTCAATGGCAAAATTTACTTTACCACGATGCTCGGCGTGACTTACGTGATTGACGGCGCGGCGAAAACATTGGACGAAAACGCCCTGCTTGCGGTCAACGATCTGGGGCAGGCGGGCAGGACATGGAGCCTCAACTCCCTGAGCTTCGCCAACGGCAAAATCTACCACCGAACGCTCAAAGAGGTCCTCTGCATCGGAAAGTGATTCGCCCTGCCCCGTCCCTGAAAATTTGGGCTTGACATCTCTGACATTCGTGGTAAAATAGGGTTGGGGTGTTCAAGTATTCAGGTGTTCGGGTGTTTGGGCGGCGTATTTCGGGCGGGGGGAGGCGGGCGATATGAAACAGCGGGCGGGAACAGTAGAAGCGGGAATGGGGGCGGCGAGCATTGCGCCGGAGCGCAGGGCGGTGGACGCCCTGCTGGAAACGATGCGCGAAAGCTTAAACCTGCTCTCTGACCGGGAAGTGCGGCAGTTTGCCCGTTACGTCCGGGACGCAAAGGCGGAGACCGCCGCTTCGGAGGCCCGCGCCGAACTCGTTCACTCGCTGACCGAAAGCCACGATTACAATGCGGCGGAACGAGTGGCGCTGGCCTCTATCGCGCAAACGCGGGGATTTTCGCGGCGGCGGGCTTTGCTGGAAGGCAGCCTGACCGCCCCGGAAGTCGCCCGCCTGCTGGGAACGTCGCGGCAGACCCCGCACGACCGCGCAAAATCCCGAAGCCTGCTCGCCGTGCCGGACGGCGGGATGCTGCGGTTCCCCGTGTGGCAGTTTGACGCGGCGGGGCCGAACGGCGCGATTGCGGGGCTGCCGGAAGTCCTGCGGGCATTAAACGCGCCTCCGCTTTCGCAGGCCGCGTGGCTGACCCGGCCCAACGCGCAGCTGCAGAACCGGACGCCGCTGGAACAATTAAAGCGGGGCCGGACGCGCCGCGTGGCGGAAGCGGCCCGCGCCGTCGGGGCCTTCGCGCTATGACAACGGTGCGCCGCCCGCCGCCGGATCGCCCGCCGCGCCCGCTGTTCCGCGTCCTGCCCGCCGGAACGAAACTCGTCCGCATCTTCAACCCAAAGCCCTACGGAACGACCGCGCTAACCTTTCGCACGTTTGGCCCGCTGGAGCGCTTCGACCATCAGAAGCGCAAGGCCCGACTGCCCTGCGACAATCCGGCGCGAGGGATTTACTATGCGGGATTTTCCCTCTCCTGTTGCGTAGTGGAAACGTTCAGCGAAACGGGCCTCATTGAGTGCGGCGATTATGTCGCGGCGCAAACGCATTTGACGCGCCGCCTCCGTCTGCTGGACTTGCGCGGCAACGGCGCAATGCGGGCGGGCAGCATCGCCGCGCTGACAAGCGTTCCCTCCCGGCGGCTCAGTCAGGCCTGGTCGCGCTTTTTTTACGAAACGCCGATCTTCAAAAACCCGGACGGCCTGCTCTATCATAACGCGCACAATGGCGAGGAATCGGTCGCGCTCTACGAACGCGCCGCCGACGCCCTGACCATAGCCCCTGCCGACTGCCTGCCCCTCGGCGATCCGGCCCTGCGGACGTACCTTCAGGCCGTAGCCGTCCGCTCTAATCTGGACGGCCCGTTCACCTGACCCAAAATTTGACGGCGGGGGGTATAATGCGGGAAATCGAAATCAATTTACACGCACGAAACGGAAATCCATTCAAAGATGAACTCGCATGACTTTACCCGCGCCTACTTAAATAACGTCAAAACGCTGCTGGACGCCATTGATCCGACCGAAATTGACGCCCTGACCGACGCGCTTTTCGAAGCGTGGAAAAATCACCGCCGCGTGCTGCTCATGGGCAACGGCGGCAGCGGCAGCACCGTCAGCCATATCGTCAACGATATGCAGAAGAATATCGGGATCGAGTCCGGCACGCCCGTCCGGGCCATGTGCCTCTCCGACTGCGCCCCGCTCATTATGGCGTGGGCCAACGACTCAAAATGGGAGGATATTTTCGCGCCGCAGGTGCGCTGCTGGGCCGAACCCGGCGACGTGGTGATCGGGGTCAGCGGCAGCGGAAACTCCATGAACGTCATCAACGGAATCGCCGCCGCAAACGAAATCGGGGCAGTCACGTTCGGGCTGGCGGGCTACGGCGGCGGCAAACTCAAAGCGGCGGCGCAGCATTGTCTGGTCGTGCCAAGCGACAATATGCAGCGGATTGAGGACGTTCACATGATCGTGCTGCACCTTGTTTTCTCCCTGCTGATGGAACGCGCAAAGGCCGAGGCGGGACGATGAGCGGGACGCAGAACGAAAGAGAGAAACCAGGGAGCGAGACGGGAAATCGCCGCGCCTATTTCCTCGACCGCGACGGGGTGCTGAACGAAGACCGGGGCTATATTGCGCGTCTGGAAGATTTCGTGATGCTGCACGGAGCGGCGGACGCGGTGGCGGCGCTGAACCGCGACGGCTGGCCCGTCATTGTTTTTACGAACCAATCCGGCGTGGCGCGGGGGATGCTGACAGCGGAGCGGTTAGAGGAAATCCACGCCAAGCTCCGCGCCGAAATCGCGGCGGCGGGCGGCGAACTGACCGCCATCTACGCCTGTCCGCACGGCCCCGACTCCGATTGCGACTGCCGCAAACCAAAAGCCGGGATGCTGCTTCGCGCCGCCGCCGAACACGGCATTGACCTCTTTGCAAGCGTGGCAGTCGGCGACTCGCCCCGCGACATCGCCGCCGGTCACGCGGCGGGCTGCGCAACCGTCCTCGTCCTCAGCGGACAGACCCGCGCCTACGACCCCGCCGCCTTCCCCGAACCAAAACCGAACAGAGTCTGCGCCGATCTCGCCGAAGCGGTGGAGAGAAGAATTTGAACCACAGAGTTCACAGAGGGGGAACACAGAGATACGAAGAAAATTTTTATCCACGAATTACCACGAAGAATCACGAATTGACACAAAGAAAAGAAGAAACAGACAGGATTTACAGGATTGGATTTTGAAAATTCTGAACATCCCGTTCATCCTGTCTTAATTCATCTCTCCGAGTCCTCTGTGTTTCTCCTCTGTGAACTCTGTGGTTCAAAGTCTTCTTCCCGTATAAATCGCCACTTCGACCGGGCGGGCGGCGCGGCCTTCACCGGTGAGCAGTACGGACTGCGAGTCTATTCCGAAGCGCCAGCCCTCGGTTTCTAACTGCGCGATAAATTCCAGCGCCTGCGGACGGCCCGGATCGGCGAGCAGGACTTTCCCGCCCGGTTCCAGCGCGGCGGCGAAGACTTCGGCGAGGTGGGGGCGCATCGCTCGCTCGTAGAGGATGTCCGCGCCGAGCAGGACGGGGTAGCGCTCCGTATGCTTCCAGTAGCGCCAGTCCGCAAGGAACTGCCGCATCGTTCCCACGCCGTTGAGGGCCGCGTTCGTTTGCGCCAGCGCCAGCGCGTCCGGCGAATGATCGGTCTGCCACACCGAGGCCCCCAGCGATTGCGCCACGCTTCCCGCAAGCCCGACGCCCGCCCCAATCTCCAACACGCGCCGCCCCCGAACTAACGCGGGATTCTCCGCCAGATGCCGCGCCAGACCGACCGCCGACTCCCACAGCAGCAGCCCGAACGGGAACCGCTCGTAATCTACCTTTGTCTCCAGCAGCGCGTCCTGATTGGTCACGGCGCGAATTGTCCACGTCCGCCCGCCAATCTCAATTTCAGTGTCCGCAAGCGGCGCGGCCTGATAGCCCGCGCTTGAATTAATCATTTCCGCCCGTTCCCCCGCTTTTATGCCGGTTTCGCAAAATTCGCCTTTTCCAGCAAGAAAAATTCTCTCGATTGCAGCAAATGGACGGCGCCGTTCGTAAAATCCCTGAGTATTCCGCTATCAGCGTTTTACCCGCAGTCTGTTTGCGTTATTCGTCTCAGGGACTCGTGTTAAAATCATTCTTCCGTCCGCAGGACGGTTGGCCGCAGGCCTCCCAAACGGGTCGTTCACGGCCCGGAAGCGTGGAAGATTTTAATTGGCGTGAGCTCCTTAAACAAACGGAACGCATCGGGCGGTCTTGCGGCAGTCCTGCCGATTGGACTTTGCTTGCAGCCGCCTTCACTTCACTCTTGCAGTAATGTCATTCGGGAGGATTAAGAATGTCCCTTAAAAAAGCGTCGGGTTACGCCGCCGCGCTTGCCATAACCACCGCGCTCGCCGCCAGCCATGCTTCGGCGATCACTTTTGCCAGTTTCGGCTTTACCGGGGGAACGCGCTTCAGCCTGACCAGCAACACGTTCACCGCTGCGGAGTCGGGCAGTTTTTCCATTGCCAGCCTCGTGCCGCAGAACCCCACCTATGGAAACGGCCCCTTCACCGCGACCATGACGCTCAACGGAACGCTCGCCCCCGGCACGGGCAGCGCGGTCTCGATTACCGGCTCCGGCAGCTCCAGCCTGAGTCAGAATCTGGCCTCGCTGAGTTTCTCGATTATCGCTACCTCTGGGCCTGCCGCCGGAAAGAATCTGCTGTCCGGCACACTGCTTACCGTCGCGGGCAACAGCCTTCAGGCCAACGTCAATAACAGCACCGGGACCAGCACCGCGTCCATCGGGGCCAGCGGCACAGACACAAATATCGCGTATACTTCCGAAATCCTGAAATTCCTGCCCGGTCAGCGCGATCTGTCGTTTGCGCTCGGCAACACCACGCCGAATATCCTGTCCGTCAGTGGAACGACCACCACGTATCCCTTCGGCACGATCACCACCGGCGATATTCAAAACTTCCTCGCTGACGCCTCCGCCAATTTCGGCGCCACGCCCGCCCCTGCGGGCATCGGGGCCGTCCCGGAACCCGGCTCGTTCGCCCTACTCTTTGGCATGGGCGTCAGCGGCGCGGCGTTCGGCCTGCGCTCCCGCCGCCGGAAATAATGTTACCCACGAAAGGACACGAAGGATCACGAAGAGAAATAGACAGGATAAACAGGATTTTTCAGGATAAGAATGGTATTTTTTTCCTTTTTTCCGCTTTCCTTTTCTCTTTTTTCGTGTACATTCGCGTCCTTTCGTGGGTAACATTATTTCTATGGGATGAAAAATGAAATTCTAAAATTCCCCGTATCTTCTGGTATGATACCCGATTCCTCCGCCCTTGACCGCGCCATCGTCCGCCTGCGCGACGCCACGCTCGGCAGCGTATATGAAAATCGCCTGTACCTTGTCGGCGGCCTGCTGCGCGACCGGGCGTTGGGCCTGCCGCTCGCTAACGACCTCGACCTTGTTTTGGAGGGCGACGCGGTGGAACTGGCGCATTTTCTGCACCGCAAAGGGCTGTCCACGCATTTCCCCGTGACTTATCCCCGCTTCGGAACGGCGATGCTCTCCGTCGGCGACGCGGCGCAAGACGCCTTAGCGGTCGAACTCGTTTCCGCCCGCGCCGAAAGTTACGCCCCCGATTCCCGCAAGCCCGAAGTCCGGCAGGCCACCTTGCAGGAGGACGTTTTCCGCCGCGATTTCACCATCAATACCCTGCTGGAGAATTTAACGACGGGCGAAGTGTTGGACTTGACCGGGCGGGCGAGGCAGGACTTAGAGGCCAGAACGATTCGGACGCCGCTGGAACCCCGCCTGACTTTTTTCGATGACCCGCTGCGGATGCTTCGCGCCGTCCGGTTTGCGTCTCGGTTCGATTTCGAGATCGAGGCGGCGACGTGGGAGGCCATCTGCGCGGAGGCGGAACGCCTGCGCCCGCCCGCCATCTCCAGCGAACGCATCCGCGACGAGTTTACCAAAATCCTGAAACTTCCCGGCGCGAAAATTCGGCGCGGCCTGCAACTCCTTTTCGATTCGGGACTGTTGGAAAAATTCCTGCCCGAAATGCTGCCGATGGTCGGCTGCCTTCAGGGAACATGGCATCCGCACGACGTGTGGAATCATACGCTGACCGCCCTGACCTTCCTGTCCGACGAAGCCCCGCTGGAAGTCCGTCTGGGGCTGCTATGGCACGATGTCGGCAAGCCGGAAACGCGGGGCGAGGACGAAAGCGCGGGCAAAATCACGTTTTACGGTCATGCGGCGGCGGGCGCGGAGACCACGCGCCAGATGATGAACCACCTCAAATTTTCCAACGATGAGATACGCGACGTTACGATGCTGGTAGCGAAGCACATGAGATTAGGGGACTACCGCGCTCACTGGACGGACGCCAGCGTCAAGCGCCTGATCCGGGATTGTGGGCCGTACCTTGACCGGCTGTTCGCGCTCGTCCGCTGCGACATGGCCTCGCTGACGATTCCGGCGGGCGAAGGGGTAGACCTTGCCGACCTGCGGCGGCGCATTGACGCGCTGAACGCCGTCTCCAACATCGCGCAGATTGTTAGCCCGCTGGACGGCAACGAGATTATGGCGACGCTGGAAATCGGCCCCGGCCCCGCGCTCAAAGCGGCAAAAGAGTTCCTCGTCAACGCCGTGCTGGACGGCCTTGTTGCGGAGAACGATAAAGACAAGGCCCGCGAACTGCTCCGGGAATGGCATCGGATTACCTAACCCCCCCACCCTCCCGCCCATCAAGCCTCAACGGTTCGGCTTCTGCCCTGATGCGTTCGCTGCACTCACAGGGAAGGGGGAGATTCAAACTTTGAGCGATTACAGTCTAACCAAACGCTTGCGCAATGTGAACGCTTCCAGTCTAATGCTCCCCCTTCCCTAGTGAGCCTAAGCGAGCGGCCAGGGAAGGGTGCCGGGGGGTTAGGTCAATCACTTCGGATTCAGCAGAAACGCCCGGACTTTGCCATCGTGCAGACCGAGGCCGCAGATTTGTCCGTTGTCGTTGATGCCGCTTGCAATGGCGAGATTCCAGCCGGAACCGGGCGGCAGCAGCGTGTTCAAGTCCGTGATTTTGCCGTTGCGCCACACAAAAGCGTGGGGAATGTCGCTGTTGTTACTTTCGTTCGCGGCGCCAAGATTGAATCCGCCCGTCTGGTAGGCGGAAATGATAGTCAGATCGGGATACTTAAAGGACAGAAAATCCGCAAAGGAATGTTTGAAGTCCGGGATTTGCCGGAAATGATGCCGCTTCTTTTCCAGAAGGTCACAGGCTACTTTCAAGTTAAAATTCTCTCCATAGGCGACTTTCAACTTGAAATTTTCTCCGTCAGGAGGAAACGCGCCGCCAACCGCCGCCCCGTCCCGATTTACCGCTAAGGCGAGCGAATCGGGCAGTCCGGGCAGCGTTCCTAAATCGTTCGGCTTGCCGTCGCGCCAGACGACCGCGTGAAGCGTATCAGAATCGTCAAGAAAAGACGCGCCTGCCGCGTCGCCGCGCTCATTGATGGCCTCGGCAAAGCAATCTTCGCCGCGCAGACCGGGCAGAGTGCGAAATTTGCCTTCGTTCATCGTGAAGGACTGCATTTTGCCGCCGGAGAGACCGTAGCCCGCAACGGAACCGCCTGCGTTGATGGCGCACGCCACCGTAAAATCGGAACCGGCGAACGAGAATTTGCGGACGGCATCGCCTTTTCTGATGAGGCCGCAGACTTTTTCGTTCGCGTCCATCGTGAGACCGACCATCGCGCCAGAATCGTTAATGCCAAAAGCGAGGCTGGCAACTTCGCCTTTCGGTTCGATCTTGACTATTTTTCCGTCGCGCCACGCAAAAGCATGGAGGTATTCGTCGTCCTCCGAACGGGTGGAACAGCCCACCGCGACGCCGCTGCTGTTCACTGCGTCGGCAAAACTGAAGATGCCGCCCAGCGTCCCCGTGCCGGTCATTTTGCCGCCGTTCCAGACAAAGCCATGCCCTTCGCCGTCGCGCGTCAGAGAATAGCCCGCCACCTGCCCGCGATTGTTCACCGATTCCGCCAGACTGAATCTTCCGCCCAGCGTTCCGAGATCGGTCACGTTGTAAGCGGCGGCGTCTGGCGCGGCTTTCAAGTAGGCCATGCGGAGCGCTTTGTCCGGTTCGGGAATCGTTCCTGCGCAGTGCGAAAATAGCGCCAGTCCGCCCGCGCCAAGCGTCAGCATCGCCGCAGTTTTCGTTTTGTTGCGTCGGGCGTAGCGCAGAGCGAAATACCCCGCGACGACCGGGACTGCCAGCGGCCCGCGCTCGCGCAGCAGCGTTCTCATTCGGGTAACGTTCATGGTCGGTATCCTCCTCATTCGCCGGGAGTTGAAAACTTCCGGCAGGAAACTACAAGCGTCCTGCGGACGCACAATGCAAATGGCTTCTCCGACGAAATCAATCTGGCGCAGTGTAAAAAGTTTTCAGCGGAAGATCGCCGCGTCTGGAAGACGCTTGTTTTTGTTGCCGGGTGTTTTCAACACCCGGCAAACTGAACTAGATTACGTCCGAAAAAGCAAAACGGCGCTGACAAGATAATCATTGGCCTCGTCGCACACGCTCCAGTTCGCTTCGCAGCGCGTCGCGCCTAATTGTTCGATTCTGTCTTGCGCCGCGCCGTGAAAGCGCGTTTTGACTTCGCCATGCAAATCGGTAACGGCGAGGCTGTCTTTCGGCAGAGAATAGTCGCGGCCCATGCCAAACCCGATTTTCAGCCCCGTGCCGCACGCCTTGCTTGCCGCCTCCATCAGCGAAAAATGCGCGGCGGCGCGGACAGTCAGTTCCTCGTCCGAGTCTTTTTGCGCGTGTTTCGAAAACTCGTCCCACTCCTGCCCGGACATAAACTGACGCGCAAACCGCAGAAGATAGTCCCGCCCCTTGTCCTGCCCCCGAAGGCGCGGAAGATAAACGACATCCACGCCCGCCCCGACCAGATTTTCTCCGTAGGCCGCAAGAACGAGATGCGCCGCGCCGTCATGCGTATTGGAAACGCGCAGGTGTTGATCCGAATAGCCGCGCCCGTTTGCCCAATCTAATGCCGCGCCGCGCCAATTCACGAACGGCCTGCCCCACCCGTCATGCCGCCACAATACCTCGTAATTCGGTAAATTTTCCGGGAATCCTTCCGCGCCGAAAATCTCTTTCAGGGCGATTTGCAGCGCCGCCTCGTTCCGCTCCCGTTCTAGCGGGAAACGCTGCGCCCGTTCCTCCCGCGCCTCCGGGCGGCTTACGCCCGCAATCGCGCAGGAAATTTCTCCGAACCGCGCCGCCAGATCATGCAGTCCCCAAAATGCCTCCGCAAATTTCCCTGCACCCGCGTCCGGCAGGACGCCTGGCGGAACGCCACCTAGCGAGGCGTTTGCAACGCCTCGAATCGGTACGCCCTTCGGCGCGGCGCGTTCTGTGCCTCGATTTGGAATATCGCTCATCTACGCCCCCGATTCCAGAATCTGCGACGCCGCCCGCTGCCCCGCCACCAACGCGCCGTGCAGCGAACTCGAAACGGTCGTCTCACCCGCAATCAACAGGCCGGGAACGTCTAAATTTAGCGCCGCAAGTTGATCAAAAACGCCTGCGGGCTGCGCGAACTGCGCCCAATGGATTCGGTAGACTTTCAGCAGTTCCCATTCTGCGGCGCGGCAATTTGGAAAATGCGCGTGGAACTCGGCGCGAATCGTCAGCGCCAGCTCCGCATCAGAAAGATTCGATTCGCCCAGCACGGTCGTTGAAAGCAAATGGCGACCGGGCGGGGCGCAGGCGGGCGCGACGTTGGAGACAAGCGAAGCGTTATTGACGAGGCGACCGCGCTCCGGAAAAAGCAAAATCAATTTCTCTTTGTAGAACGCTTCGGGAACGGCGAAATAAACCGTCGTAGAACTGCGCGGCGCGAGCGGGAAATTCAGCCCGGAAAGTTTTGCGGCGGCGTCCGCTTCCGTCGCCAGAACCACAAAATTCGCCTCCACTTTTTCGCCGTCTTCCCGTTCGATTCCCGTGACCCGATTGCCTTGCCGCGTCAATCCGACCACGCGCCGATTCAGATGAACCGTATCGGGCGTTAAATCGGCGGCAATCTGCTGCGGGATCGCCCCGATGCCTTCTGCAGGCAGCGCGGCCTCGCCTTCCGAGAACATCTTGAAGACGAACGCGAACATCCGGGCGGACGTTTCCAGCTCCCGCTCCAGAAAAATCCCGCCATAAAACGGGCGCATAAAGTGGTCAAGAAAAGCGTCTGAAAAGCCGAAGCCGCGCAGATAATCGCCCATCGTTTCGTCAGGCAGGGCAAAAATTTCGTCAATCGTCATGCCCATAATCACGCTGCGCAGCCGCGCCACACGCATTTTGTCCGCCAGTCCAAACAGCGGCGAGAGCGCGGTCGCGGCGGCCTGCGTCGGCATACGGAACGGGTCGCCGATGACATAGCGTTTGTCGTTCCAGTCAATCAACGCTCCGGGCGCAAACGAACGCAGCCCCAAATTTGTCAGGTCAATCTCCTGCCGAATCGCGGGGTACGCGGTCAGCAATACCTGAAAGCCCCGATCCAGCAGGAAGCCGCCCACGCAGTCCGTCCGAACGCGCCCGCCAATCCCGTCGCTGGCCTCATAAATCACGGCGGATATTCCCGCCCTTTGCAGCGTCCGAGCGCAGCACAGCCCCGAAAGCCCTGCGCCCACAATAATTACCTTCGTCATACGTTCCTTACTCACCCTATAATCAAATCACGTAAACTTTGTACAAAATCGAAAACAGACAGGCGAATAAATTCACTGCCACAAAAGCGCAAAGTGTCCCTTCGGACACTGAATCTGTCCTTTGCATTGGATGTGTATTGAGTCCGCGAAGGCGGACTTTGCGCATTGGTGGCAGTGAATTTATTCGCCCGACACTCGATACAATATCATTCGGACGGAATTCACGGCAAGACCAGCGCCAGCGCTCGCCGCGCCGCCTCTTCGCGCAGGCCCGCCGTGCCGGTCGTGTAAAAGGTGGCGCGGGCGGCGCTGCGCCATGAGGAGAGTTTCGCGCTCTGGATGTCCCAGCCCAGTTTCGCGAACGCCTCCGTGATTTGATACATCGCCCCGCGCATCTCCTCAATCTCCAGTTCGATCACGGTCAGGTTGTCGGCAGGCTCGTGGTAGACTGCGAGAATCTGCACCGAGTTCGGCGTCAAAACGGAAGACGGCGGCGTTTTGCTAAAGCAGCGCGACGCCTGTTTTTCCAGCAACTGCGGCACGGACTCCGCGCCTGTCAGCACGGCGGTCAGCATACGCGCCGCCTCCTGCTGCTTGCCCGCCGCCAGCGGGCGGCCTTTGTAGTCCACCCACAGCGTGTCCAGCGCGATTCGGTCTCGCTCGGTTACTCTGGTCACGACCTGAGCGCTATGGACGTTCAGATCGGCGGCGAATAAAGCCCCCGCAATTTTTGCCAGCAGTCCCGGCGTCGGGTCGTCGAGGGCGCAGACCGTCAGTTCGGTCACGCTCGCCGATTTCTGCTCGTGAAAGTCCACCACCGGCGAACCGGCCCGCACCCGCCGCACATATTCGACGTGCAGCGCAATCGTGTCCAGACTTTGATTCAGCAGGTAATAGGCGGGCATGGCCTGAAGGTGTTCCTCCACCTCCGCCTCCGGCAAATTCGTCAGCGACAGGTCTTTGAGCAGCCGCCGCCGCGCCCGCGTCAGCATCGCCTCGTCCACCGAGCCCGGTTCGTCCTCGCCCAGCGCGGCGGACGCCCGCTGCCACAGTTCGCTGAGAAACCGCCCCTTGACCGCCGTCCACACCCCCGCTCCCACCGCTTTTGTGTCCGCGTAGGTCAGCAAATACAGCATATTCAGGCGCTCCGGGTCGTCCACAATTTTCACAAAATCCCGGATGGTGGCGTCCAAATTCAGGTCGCGCAGGCGGGACGTTTCCGCCATGACGAGATGCTGCCGCACGAGAAATTTCACGTTCGCTGTCGCGTCTTCGGGCCAATGCAGGCGGCGGCAAACGGCCTGAATCATTACCTCGCCGGTTTCGGAGTGGGGCCTGTCGGCAATCGCTTTGCCCGCGTCGTGCAAAAGCGCCGCAAGCATCAGCTGCTCCGGGTGCGGCATTTCAATTAAAACGCGGCGCATCGCCGCCTCCTCGTCCGTCGCGGAATTTTGCGTCAGCAGACGCTCGATATTGGCGACGACTTCCAGCGAGTGCTGCCCCACCGTAAGATCGTGCGAGGAATCGTAGGGAATGAGATTAAGCAGCGGCGCGAACTCCGGCAGATACCAGCCCAGAATCCCTAACTCCGCCATCTGCTGCAAAATCGGCGCAATCGAACCGATCTGCGAAAGGATGGCGGTAAAAATCGGCGCGGCGTTCGCCGCTTCGGGCAGGACGGGGTTGAGTTCGATCAGGGCGACGGCGGCGCGTTCCAGTTCGTCGCTCAGTTCCAGGCCGTAGCGCTGCGCCAGCTCGCAGGCCCACAGCAGCCACGACGGGTCTTCGCTAATCAGGGCGTCGTTTGCGGGAACGATCTGCCGCCGCTTGCAGTCCAGCCCGATTCCCAGAATCAGGCGGCTGCGCTCGATGCTGCGGTCAACCTGCCGGGTCACGCGGTGAATCAGGGCCAGACGTTCGTACAAATCCGCCATAAAAACCTCAATCAGCGGGGCGTCCCGCCCCGCCGCTTCGGGATCGCACAACAGCGCCGCGACCGCTTCCTGCCGCGTCACGACCAGTTCGTCGCGCTTGCGTCCCGCTACGGCGTGCAGCGCGTTGCGGACTTGAAACAGACGCTCTTTCGCCGCCGCGAGTTTCGCCGCGTCTTCCGGCGAAACGTCCGCTTCCATTGCCAGCGCCGCAAACGCCCGCTCGCCCCGGACGCGGGACGGGGCCAGTTGATACCGCGCCTGCGTCAGCCACACGGCGGTATGCAGGTCGCGCAGTCCGCCCGCGCCCTCTTTCAGATTCGGCTCCACGACGCGGGGAGTCGCGCCCCATTTTTCGTGCCGCTGCGTCTGCTCTTTCAGTTTGGTAAAAATAAAATCGGCGGGATTAAACCCGATCCAGTAGGCGTACTCAAACTGGATAAACAGGCGGGCGCTTCCGGCAAGCAGGCGGGCGTCGAGCAGTCCGCAGGCCGTCTGATGGTCTAGAGCGCCGCAGTCGTCCAGCAGGCGGTAGGCGTACCCGACTTCCAGCCCGCACCCGTTAATGAAAACTTCCATGACCAGCCGGAACATCTCGCGGATTACCCGGTCGGTCGCCGCGTCGCCGTCGCGCAGGGGAATAAAGGTCAGGTCAATATCGGAGTACGGGGCCAGTTCGCGCCGCCCGTAGCCGCCCGTCGCGACAATGGCGGCGGGAAACGTAGCAGAATCCACCCGGCTGCGCTCGCAGGCCAGCGCAAACATCCGGTTTAAGGCCGCATCCATCAGATCGCTGAACTCGCGGGACAACGCGATGCCCCCGGCGGGAATCAGCCGCCCCGTCCGCGAATCTTTCGCCGGATTGAGCAGCCGCTCCATGAGCGCCTCCCGCTCCGCCCGCACATAAGCGCCAAGTTCCGCCTCCGTCGTCAGCGGCAGCAGACGCGCCGCCCGAACGTTGGCCTCCGCCGTATTTTGCAGCCCCGCAAAAGCGCGGTCAATGCCTCGTCGCTGTCCCATAATCACTCCACAAAGGGTGTCGGGTGTCGGGTCAATGCGCCAAAAGCGAGCCATAATCTAAAATCTAAAATACAAAATGAAACGACGCCGACACCCGAACCCCGACACCCCGACTCGTGGTATAATAGTAGCACGAATTGGAAAGGAACGCAATCCCAGACTTATGGCAGCAGAAACCGCGCGGCCCGCGCCCAAAACCTCGAAGTCCTCGAAATCCGCGAACTACTGGCAACAGACGGTGCAGAACCGGATGCTGCTCGTGGTGCTGCTCATGGTCGTCGCCATTCCGCTGCTGGCTCTTCCCACCAATATCGCCATGCAAAACGTGGCGAACTACGCCCTGCGCGTCATGGCGGCGCTGCTGGCAGGCATCCTCGTGATGCGGGCAAGGGTCGCCACGAAAAAAAGCGAAGTGATGACTTTCTTCGCAATGGGCGCAAACCTGCCCGTCGTTCTATTGCTGCTGGACGCTATTTTTTCCCTGCTCATCATTCCGCGTGAGTACCGCATGATTAGCAGCGTGGACTTAATGCGCGTTGTGACGGGCGTGCTGCTCTATTTCGCGCTGGCTTACCACGTCCGGCGCTCGGAACACCTGGTCAAATTGCAGGACGCGCTCGTCGCCGTGTCCGCCATTATTTCATTCTTCGGCCTCGTCAACCTCGCCATCAACGCGCAGGCCACGCAGGTCAACCAGATTAAGACCAGTCTGTTCGGCGATCATCAGCTTTACGGGGCGATGATGATGATGCTCTTCCCCGTGACTCTGGTCGCCGCCATCACGGAAAAACAGCGCCTGCGGCAGATTGCCGCGCAGTCCATCGCCGCCATTACGTTCGTCTGCCTGATAATCACCGAGACGCGCACCTCGTGGGCGGGCGCGATTGCCGAAGTCGTAGCCCTACTGATTTTTACGCAAATCGCGCCGAAACGCAGCGCTCAGGAACCTTCCAGCCGCAGGCAGTACCTGATTCCCGCGCTGATTGTCCTGACCTGCGCCGGTCTCTTTGTGGGGCTGGGCGGCGCGGACGGGGCGTTAGGGGCGAGGCTGAATGGAGTCAGCAGCCAAAAAGCGCTGGATTACCGCAACCGAATGTGGTTTGCCGCGTGGAAGATGATCGAGCGCAGCCCGATTGTCGGCGGCGGCCTCGGCAGTTTCAGCCGCAATCAAAGCGACTATTCGCAGTTCGGGCGCGACGTGGCGCTGATGTCGCAGGACAAGGGAAAACTGCCCTCGCTGGGCGAGAACGCGCACAGTTTCTGGCTGCAAACGGGCGCAGAACAGGGCGTTCTGGGGATCTGCATCTACGTCGCAATTCTGGTGACGTTTCTTGTGGCGGGCGTCAAGCGCTTGCGGTTTCTGGACGGCGGCATCCGGCGCTGGCTGTTGCTGGGCAGCATGGCGGCTGTTATCGGCTTCGCGGTGGACGGCCTCGGCAACCCCGCGTGGCAGTTCGCGCAAATCGCCATGTTCTTCTGGCTGATGCTCGGCCTCGGCGTCGCAGGCCTCCGCCCCCGCAACCCACGCGGCGAAAATTAAGATTTTTCAGTCCACGAAATGACCCGAAGCGACACGAAAAGAAGAAATAGACAGGATTAACGGGATTTTTTGGATTTTGGATTGGAATTTGTTTGGGTGATCTGCGGATTAATTTTCCCTTTCGTGTCATTTCGTGGAGAAAAAAGTGAAGTTGGAAGTGGTGCGGGTACCGGGCGACGGGGTGGAATTGGCGGCGCTGCGGTACCTGCCGGATACGGGGGCGCGAGATACGGCGCTGCTTTTTGCGCACGGGTTTACGTCCGGCAAATACAGCATGGACGGGCTGGCGAGTTACCTTGCGGGGCGCGGCTACGCGGGGCTGACCTTTGATTTTGTCGGGCATAAACTCGGCGCGACGGCGGGCGAACTGCGCTCAATGGCGCAAATCCCGGAGAATCTCACGCTGGCCCTGCGCTGGCTCGAAGGCCATTCCGACGCAAAAAAAATTGCGCTGATTGGTCACAGCATGGGGGCGGCGGCGGCGCTGGCGGTCGCGGCGGCAGAGGGCGCAAACCCGAACAGCCGCCTTGCGGGGCTGGCCTGCCTGTGCATCGGGACAGACCCGTCGCACGGTTTTCACGGCTTGATAGGGCAGTCCATGCTGACGCAGCGCCGCGATTATATCGCCGGGGCGAACGCTTCGGAACTGATCCGGGAACTCGACGCGCTTGTCCTGTCCGCCCGCGACGTTCCGCCCCTGCCGACGCTTTTTATTGCCGCCCGTCAGGACGTGCTGATTCCCGTCTCCCGCGTGGAGGCCCTCGCCGCCCTCGCGCCCCACGCCACACTGGAAATTCTGGACACTTCCCATCTCGAAGCGCCCGACCGCGCCCGCGCCGCTCTGCTGAGTTGGCTGCAGTCCGCCGAACGATGAACGCGGCCTGCAGCAAAAAAGCCGGGTCTGCGCTGCCGGAACGGAATTACTGCACTGGTGGAAAGTCCCAGTAGGTCACGTATTCATAGTGGTTTTTCATCTGGCCCCGCGACCAGCGTTTGACGTGTCCATCGGCGAACGCGACGTTGAAGCCGTTGGAGTGGGGCGTGTCCCAGTGCAGTTTGCCTGAATCAACCGTCATATCCCAGATTTCGCAATAGTTCAGCGGCGCGGTATGCTCCCACAGGGCCATCAGTGTGGAGGGATGCGTCTGCGCTGCGGCAAGGCGTCCAAACGGCCCGACAATCTTCCAGTTTGTTCCATCGCTGTCGGGCGGAAGCAGGGCCGCCCTGATCGTATCATTGAAAACGTCCGCAGAATCAAACTGGTTTGTTCCGGGCGTGTTGTAATTTCCCTGAAATTTCTGGCAGTTCAGAGCGTAATTTGGAACAAAAGACGGATAGCCGGGAATAGCGGGCGTTTTTGAGTGGACGGTGGGGCAGATAAACACCTCAAGATTTTTCATGTAAGATTTCAGCAGATAATCGGGCGGCGGCATCCCTGCCGCCTGATTCTGGACAACGGTATCGTGGTAGGGAATCGCGTTGGGCGCACCGGCGCACTTACCCAGGCGGGTAAAGTCCGCGCAGTTATCCACCCAGCGCTCATCGTAGTCCTGCGCGTACATAATAATAGAGGTCACGATCTGCTTCTCGTTGTTGAGGCAGGCGGTCTGCCGCGCTTTGGCCCGCGCCGCCGCAAAGACCGGGAACAGGATCGCCGCCAGAATCGCGATGATCGCAATCACGACAAGCAGCTCAATCAGTGTGAAACCCGTTCGCTTGATTTTCAAATGCGTCCTTCCGTAAATTCCCCGCCCTGCGCAGTCCTGTGACGGCTCAATTTGGGTATACTTACCCTGCGCAAAAGACATGCGTCCGATGACGCGGCGCGATGGATAGGGGATGGTTTAGGCGCGATTAGATTAAGCGGCGCTGCTTTCTGACTTTCGCCTTATATCAGATTATCGTCCATTTTACACGAAAACGGTATACAAAAACGTATACCGCGCTCCTCTTTTTTTGCTTTTGATTTTTTATTTAAGGAATCATTTCATTGGAAAAATCACTTTTTTATTTTTCGCAGGAGTTTCAGGGCTATAATATGGGGCCGTCGCACCCGCTCAAACCGCGCCGCCTGTTTATGACCTACGATCTGCTCAAGAGTTACGAGCTGTTCGATTCGGCGCTGCAAGTCGCGGAACCGGAACCGGCGGACGAGGCGGAAGTCGCTTTGACGCACGGCGAGGACTATCTGGAAGCGTTGCGGGCGTTGGATCGCGGAGACGCCCTGCGCGGGGCGGCGCGGTTCGGCTTCGGCGGCGGGGACAACCCGATTTTTCCGAATATGTACGGCTCGTCCCTGCTCTACACCGGCGCTTCGATTCAGGCGGCGCAGTCGGTCAATGAGGGCGCTACTCTGGCCTTTAATATCTCCGGCGGACTGCACCATGCCCATTACGACCGCGCCGCCGGGTTCTGTGTCCTCAACGACTGCGCCGCCGGGATTCGCCGCCTGCGCCGCAAATTCGACCGGGTGGCCTACGTGGATATTGACGTGCATCACGGCGATGGGGTGCAGGAACTCTTTTACGACGACCCCACTGTCCTCACCGTTTCGATCCACGAAAGCGGGCGCACGCTGTTTCCCGGAACCGGCTGGGTTTCGGAGACGGGCGAAGGGGCGGGAATCGGGTATAGCGTGAACGTTCCCCTTGCGCCCTTCACCGACGATTCGGCGTGGATTCGCGCTTTCCGCGAAGGGGCGCTGCCGATTCTGAAACGCTTTGATCCGCAGGCGATTTTCCTGCAAATGGGAACGGACGCCCACGCCCTCGATCCGCTGGCCCATGTCGCGCTGACGGCGCAGGGCTGGCTTGAGGCGGTCAAGGAAATTCGCGCCCTGAACGTCCCGATGGTGGCGGTCGGCGGCGGAGGGTATAATCTCACAACCGTGCCGCGAATGTGGACGCTCGCTGTTTCCACCTTGCTCGGCCTCGAACTGCCCGACGCCGTTCCCGATTCCTACGCCCATCGCAGTGAAATCCCGCTGCTGCGCGACACGGCCCCGCGCCCCATCAATCCGCAAGACCTCGCCCTCGCCCAAAAAGTCGCAGACGAAACGATTGAGGAGCTGCGCGAAACGTTCGAAACAGCGTAGCCGCGAAAAAACAGGAAGAAGAATTTTCACCACAGAGAACACAGAGAAAATACGGAGAGGAAGATAAATCTGTCCGCAGAAGACGCAGAAGAAATGCAAAAAATACCGGAGATGAGAGGCAATATTTTCTCTTTCTCCCATCTCACTTTTCTTTTTATCTTTGTAACTGCTCCGCCTGATGTGACCGGGCCATAAATGACCCGTCTGGGAATCCTGCGGCTAACCATTCTGGCGACCGGGACAATCTGCATCGCCGGTCGCAGACCGGTTGGCGGAACGCCTTCCAGACGGGCCTTTCAAGGCCCGGACGCCTGAATAGTTACTTATCTTCTGCTTCTTCTGCGGACAGACGCTCTTTTTCTTTCTCCGTATCTCTGTGTCCCTCTGTGTTCTCTGTGGTGAAAATTCTTCTTCTATTCCCTCACGGGTTGGCGCTGGCCTGCTTGTCCCCGGAGAGGACTTGCACTTTGTCGCCGTCCTGGAGTTGGCCCTGCCCGGTCGTGATGACGGGATCGCCCACGCTCAGGCCGGAGACGATCTCCAATTTCGCGCCGCTCAGGATTCCGGTCTTGACGGCGCGTTTTTTCGCCGTTCCGTCCGTTGCCAGCATCACCGTGCCGTCGCTGCCGTTCTGATTCAGCACGGCGTCCCGCATCACGACCACCGCGTTCGGGTGCGTGGCAAGCGCAATCTTTCCGGTGGCGAACATCTGCGGGCGCAGCGCCGTCCCCTCGCCCGTCATGGCGATCCGCGCCGTGAAACTGCGGGCGGCGGAAGCCACCGGGAACACTTTATAAACTAATCCGCGAAACGTCTGACCGGGCAGAGCGCTGATCGTCACGTTCACGGACATTCCGGGGTGGACGCGGGCGTACTGCGATTCCGAAAGCACCGAGTCGAAGAACAATCGGCTCAACGAAACAATGCGCATCACGTCGGCCTTCGCCGTCACGACCTGCATCCCCGGCTCCACTTTGCGCTCCTGCACAATGCCGTCAATCGGCGAGAGGATGCGCGAATCTTTGAGGGCCTGCCGCGCCAATCGCACCGCCGCGTCGCTTTGCGCCAACGCCCCTTTCGTCTGTTCAATTCCCGCCCGCGCCGAAGCGATGCCGGCGCGGGCGTTCTCCACATCCGCCTGCCGCAGCGCCACCTGATTGCGGTTGGACTGCGCGGTAATCACCGTCTGATTGGCCTGCTCCACGGCGGACTGCGCCCGCGCAATGTCTTCGGGCCGGTTGCCCGCCTGAATCAGGTTCAGCGCCGCCGCCGCTTTGCTGTAATTGGCGTCAGCGGAATCGCTTGCGGACTGCGCCTGATCCAGTTGCTGCGCGGAGATAGCCTGCTGCCGATAGAGATTCTGGTAGCGTTTCAGGTCAGAGCGGGCCTTGTCGCGGTCTGCTTTCGCCGCGTCAAGCGTGTCCTGCGCCTGCTGCCGCTCCTGCGCCCGCGCCCCCTGCCGCGTGATAGAGGCCTGCTGTTTTGCCGCGTCCAGCGCCGCCTGCGCCTGCTTCACCGCGCTGACGGTCTGCTCCTTCGTCAGTTTCAGGTTCGTCACCGCGTTGTCATAAGCGGCCTGCGCCTGCGTCAGTTTGGTGCGGGCCGTGTCAATGTTGGCGAGCGCCTGCGTCCGGGACGCCTCCTGCTGCGTCAGCTGGTTGCGCAGGTCAACCGGGTCCTGTTCCGCCACGACATCGCCGCGCCGCACCCGGTCGCCCTCCCGGAAATACACGTTGAGGATTTTACCGTTCGCTTTGACCCCGACGGTCACATCGTCCGGCGAGACCAGCGAGCCGGTCACATCGAATGTCTCAGAGATTGTTTCGGTCTTTGCGGGCGTGACGACGACCTGAATCCCGGCGTCTTTCGCCGCCGCCGCTTTCGCTTTTTCGTCCGCCGCCGCGCCGCCTCCGCGATTACAGCCCGAAAGCAGCGCCAGCGGAAGCGCGGCGGCGAGCAGCGCCGCCAGCGCCAGCGGATGCGCCATACGACGTCCAAAATTGCGGCGCTCCGCGACCAAGTTTTGAAAACACCCGTCAGTGTGGCCTGCGGCCTCGTGTCCTTCGGACACATTATGTAAATTCTGATTGCCACGTCCGAAAGACGCGAAGCGGAACGCCATCGATCCGGGTGTTTTTAACACCCGGAGCCATTGAAGGCGGTTAAAATAGTGCGTGTTCATCGGCGGTCTCCCTCCGGGTTATTTGTCGGCGTCCCTGTGGTCTTCGGGGGCGGCGGGGCCGTGTATCCCGGCCCGACCGGGACGTAAGAGTAGCGCCCAATCGCCCGATCCAGCGTGGCGCGGGCGTTGTTATAATCGTAAAGCGCGTTGACCTGATTGCTTTCGGCCTGCGTCAGGGCCGTTTGCGCGTTGGAGACTTCGACCTGCGGCGAAACGCCGACCTGCCCCGCCACGCCCGCCGTATAGCGGACTCGCGCCAATCGGTACGCCTCCCGCGCCTGCGTCAGGGCGGCGTTGGCGACTGCGACGCTGTTGCGGAAAAGCGTCAAATTTAAGTACGCCTGCCGCGTGTCCAGCGTAACCTGATCCACCGAAGCGCGGCGGTTGACCTCCTGCGTGGCGATATTGGCGCGGGCCTGCGTAACGCGGGCGCGGGAGATGCCGCCGTCAAACAGCGGAAGGGAGACCGAGACCGTCGCCGTTCCCAGACTGGTCTGCGGCGAGAACCCCGCCGCGTCCGGCGTGTAGTTCACGCCCAGACCCAGCGTCAGCGAGGGCAACAGGCTGCGCCGCGCAATCAGGATGCCGCGCTGCGCCGCCGCGATATTGGCGTCGCCTTCCAAAATTTCCGGGCGGGTCGCCAGCGCCTCCCGCAGGGCCGCGTCATACTCCGGCCCCAGTTTAATCGGGTCGGTCACGATGTCCGGGATTTTATCGGTGCGGGACGGTTCCGTCGCCACGTTCGGCGCGTTCGGCGAGGGCGGCGGCACGGGGGGCGGCGTGTCGGCGGGCGGTTCCACTCCAGGCGGGTTCTCCACCGCGCCCGCCGCCGTAATCTGAATCGGCGTGTTGATGTTGAGGCCAATCGTATTATTCAGCGAAGCGATATTATTGCTCAATGTGTTTTGCGCCTGAATGATCTGCTGCTGGGCGGTCAGCGCCGCCGTCTGCGCGGTCAGCACGTCGAAGCGGGCGACCGTTCCGGCCTGAAATTTCGCCAGCGCGTCCTGCAGCTGCGCCTCGGTGTTCTGCAAATTGTCCTGCGCGACGGCGACGAGGGCCTGCGAACGCAGCACGGTATAAAAACTGGACTTCACATCGGACACCACCTGATTGCGCGTCCGGTTCACGTCGAGGCGGGCGGCGACTTCCTGAAACCGCGCCTGATCGGTCGCGGCGCGGAGCAGGCCGGAGATGTCAATCGGCAGCGTGGCGGTCGGGGTGAACGTGTTCTGGAACTGGTTTGCCGTCGTGATGTTGCGTCCGCCGACGTTCGCCGTAGACGCCTGACTCAGCGCAAGGAACTGGTAGGCCACCCCCAGCGTCGGGTTCAGGGCGGCGCGGGCCTCCGAAGTGCGCCCTTGCGCCAGCAGCAGGGCGGCGTTGGCGGAAGCAAGGGAACGGTTCGTCGCCAGCGTAATCGCCACCGCGTCATTGATCGTCAGCGGACGGGCCTTTAAGTAGGCCGCTAAATCTGTCAGCGATGGCGAATTTTGCAGCGGCTTGTCCGCTATGGTCAGCGGGGCGGCGGGCGGCGGCACGGGGGCCTGCAGCCCGGTCGGGGGCGGGCCGGTCGGAAGCGCCAGCGAACCGTCCGAAGCGGGCGCATCCTGCGGGGCCGTTTGCGGGGCTGCCTGCGGCGCGTCGGCGGGCTTACTGGTCGGCGCGTCGGGCGTCTGCTGCGCCCATGTTGCGGGGGCTGCCAGCGCCAGAGTCAGCGTCAGCAGCGCCAGCGCGTCACGCCGTCCGTTCCCTTTCTCGTGATAAAGGCTGCTTTTCTGTTTTGGTTTCCACACAGGGGGTTTCCTCATTTCCATCTCGCTGCTATCTTACTTCGCGTCGTCTTTTCTTTCATCTCAAAATTCACTACGCTTGCTTGCGGCAAAATGTTTCTGTCCCGAACTATTTTTGCGTCTTGCCGTCTTTGTTCGCCCTATTCGGCGGCAACCGTCCGGCTTCGGATGGCGTCCCAGACCAGCATGAGATTCTGCATCAGGGAGATTTCCAGCGGTTCGCCCGATTCTTTCAGCGCCCATTCGTAGACCGCGCTCTGATAGACCCGCCCGATAAATTCCGAAAGCGCGTCCGGGGGCATATCGGCGCGAAATTCGCCCGTCGCCTGCCCGAAATGGATCAGGGCGTTCGCGCTTGCGCCCACCTCGATTCCCAGCCGTTGATTGGCCTGTCGCACCGCGTCGTTGACCAGAGTCAGAGAAAATAAAGTGCGCGTCAGACGGTGGTTGCGCCCGTCAATCTCCGCCAGCTTATGCGAGGTCACAATAATTTGCTTCCAGACCGGGCCGGGAACGCCGGGATGCCGGTCTTCCGATTCCAGCGCGGCAGCGTCGGGTGTTCGCAGCCCTTCGATCAACTGATTGCGCAGCCGGTCGAAATACGCCACGATGACCGCCTCTTTATTCTCGAAATAATTAAAGAACGTCCCCTTGCCCACGTCCGCCGCTTCGGTGATCATTTCAATCGTTACGGCGTCGAAATCCCGTTCGCACAGCAGCGAAAGCGCGGCCTCAAACAGGCGTTCCCGCGTTTCGATGCGGCGGCGCTCCCGGCGCGAAGCGGGCGGATTTTCGCTCGTCAAAGTTCATTATTTCCTGCAAACATCGCAAAGTTGACTATCGGTCATATATGACTGATAGTAGTATACCGCCCTTTCACGTCCCTGTCAACACAAAAAGCCCCGCGTTTCCAAATAATTCTGAAAACGCAGGGCTTCATTTTGTTTCTGCCGGGTTAACAATCATAAACACGCGCTTTTGAGGCAATAAAAAAGCGCGTCGGTCTCTTTGACGCGCCTGCATACCTTGTTTTTTCGGCTTATCTCATTTTGCTATTCGGTTTCAAAGATCGTCCAACGTCATTATACCCTGTTCTGCAAACTGAATTACCAGTTCTTTTCCGTCCATCAGGGCCGTGACAAACAGCGGTTTGCGCCCCGTCGCGATGACGTCCGCGACAAACTCCTGTCCTTCCCACAAGATCGTGGCAAAGTGAAAGGGAACTTGCTCCGAACTATCATTAGCGAGATTGATATTCTCTGAATGGTCAAGCGGCAGTCCCATCGCAGCGACAGCGGACGCAGGCAGCGTAAGCTGCCCGGTAAAACCCGTGTCCACGACGTGTTCGATTACAAAGTCGGGATGACCGGGCAAGCGGTACGTGATCGGAACGAGCGCCTGACGATTTACGATGCGGCCTGTGATCATGGCCTTCGCTCCAGTGATCCGCTGCCGATAACCTCCGTCGCGTCATAGCCGATGCGGATGCCGTAAATCAGCGCGTCGGGGTGTCTGGCGCGAAGGCGCTGCGACGCGACGCCCCGCTTGTCATCAATGGCGTAATCTCCGGTGTCTACATCAATCAGAATCATTTTGCCGATGTTTTCCGGCGTCTCGATTTCGGCGCGGAGGCTTTCCTCGTACCACGCCTCGCCGCGTCGTCCAATCTCTTCGCCCAGCGCTTTTGTATAAGTGATCATACTGTCCTCCTGAAAGAAAGGGACGCAAAGCCATTGCGTCCCTTCTATTATACACCCTCTTGCAGGAAGTAAATGAAGAAGGATGAATCCAATACAGCGCCTGCTATAAGGTGTCGTAAATAATCAGCGAGGCATTGTGATTCATTATTCATCATTCATCGTGCTGCTTAGTTCGCTCCGACCTGATTGAACTCGCCGATGAGCAGGGTGAAGTCGGAAGAGTCCACCGATCCATCGTAGTTAAAGTCCGCCCGCGCATCGTAGCCGCTGCCCGGAACGTTCACGTCGCTGTTGAAGGAGCCGATCAGGGCGGTGAAGTCCGAAGAGTCCACGCTGTTGTCGTTATTGGCGTCGCCTCCTGGAAGCGTGATGCCCGGAAGCGAGCAGCCGATGTCCGGCACAGTCACGCCGCTCAAGAGAACGCTCAGGTTCTTATCGCCCTTAATCAGCACATCGTATGTTCCCGGCTGCAGCGCCGGCGCGCGGAACGTTCCAACCGGACTGCCCGCCGTCGTCGCCGCCAGCGTCACTTCCGAAGTGGTAAGAACGTCCGTTGCGCCGGGAGCGCGGAACGACACCGTGATAACCGGGACGGGGACAGCCGGGTTGATTGCCGAGAAGTCCGCGATACCCTCCAGCGAAATACTGCCCGTCACCACCGGCGGCGCGGCGAACAGGAACTGCGACGGGGAAAGCGCGGAATCGCAGACCCGCACTTCGTCAATCTCGCCCTCAAACCCGTCCGAGGGCGCGTTGGCGTACTGCCCTGCCCCGACCGTCCAGGCGCTGCTCTGCGGATAAAGCCCGCCGACAAAGGGTACGGTATTTTCCAGATGGTACGCGCCCCCCGGAGTGTCTTGAAGGTACAGGGAGAGAACGAAACCGTCGCAGACAACAGCGCAGCAATGCCATGCGCCGAGCGAAATGGGGGTCATTCCCGCGCAGGTAATAATTTTGCCGTCCGCCTGAAACGCCTGCAACGAGAGAATGGAGAGGCCCGTCGCCGGATCGGGCGCGGTGACTTGCAGGTAAAGGCTGGCGGGGTTCGGATTCTTGCGGTTAATGCCGTAGCCGTCCTTGCCGACAAGCGTCTGCGCCCCGTCCGCCCCTGTTTGCATAAAGGACGCCTCGATGGTGAATTGCTTGAAGACGCGGGTGTTGATGCCGCCCGCCGCCCCGCTGGTGGTAAGGCTGCAAATGCTCCGCGCTGCTAAATCGCGGTGGATGACCATGCTACGCGCATTGCCTTGCAGCGGGTTAATCGGGATAACGTCCGGGTCGGCGTTGTAGACAGGCGCGGTCGCGCCGCCGGTGATTTGCAGGGTGTTGCGGCTGCCGGAGGAGTCCGGGAGCGAAGCCCCCGCCGCGACCGGCGTTCCCGGCTTGCCCTCCTCGAAGCGCCAGTAGCCCGCGACCGAGAGCGGCGTGGCGGAGACTTCCGGCGAGGTCACGACTTCTCCGGCGGCGTTGGAGGCGGAGACCACATAAAAATATTTTGTCCCGTTCACGACGCTGGAGTCGGCGAAGGAAGAACCCTGAAGCGCGGCAATCGGCGTGTACGGCCCGCCCGATTTCAGGCTGCGCTGCACCGTGAACGTGTCGCCGTCCTCGCCCATCCATTGCAGGCTGACGCGCAGCGGGCTGACATAGGGGACGGTCACGCAGGGGACGCGGGAGCGGTACTGGTAGCTGCGCTGTTTGTACTCCACATTGAGGCCGGCAGCCCCGCTGTCGTTCTGCCACTCGTAATCTATGGTGTTGACGCCCGTATGGTAGACCGCTGTGGGGGACGCATAAAACCCGAAGGTGTGCCACGCGGTGAAGCTTGCGGAGGTGGCGGTGGGAATCGAGAAGCCCTGCGCGGCGGCGGGCGCGTTGATATAAACGTTGTTGAGGCGGTTATCCACGACCGCGTTGCCGTCAATGAGCACGGTGGAGGGGATAGCGTTGGACGGCAGGGTAAACGTCGTTCGGTATTTCTTGACGAAGAAACCAAAATAGTCGCCGCTGCCACTCGGTGAAATCCAGTTCGAGTTTGGCGTCAGGCTCGGAACGCTCCAGCCGTACCAGCCGGGGGTCAGCGGCCCGACCACGTAGACCGGGGCGGCGGTGGTAATATCGGAGTAGTGGAGTTCGGGAGCGCCGGACGCGCCGGGACTGACTTTGACCGCGCTGCTGTTGACGCCGGTGTTGAACAGGTCGCTAATCATGCCGGTCAGGACGGAGTAGGTGGCCTGCGTCCAGCGGACATTGAGACCGCCGGGGCCGCCCACGTTGCGCCAGATAAAGTCAATGGTGTTGACTCCCGCGCAAAAGAAATTGTTCTGACCGGAGGGCAGGGCGAAGGGCTGAAACGTGTTGTAGCCGACGATGGTGGTGTTGGGAATGAGATGCCCGTTGACCACAAAAAAGTCCACATAATTGTCCACCGTGTAATCGCCTTTGATGACGACGCTGGCAAGGTTCACGCTTGCGGGCAGGGTGAAAGTCGTGCGATAGCGGCGGGTGTAGAAACCGTTGCCGGGAGTCGCGCCGGTGTAGCCGTCCTCGGAAATCCAGTTGGAATTGGGGGTTCCGGCCCCCAGAATCCAGACCCCGACGGGGCTGCCGGCGATATAGATGGGGCCGCTGCCCCCGACTTTGGTGTAGTGCAGTTCCGTCGTGCTGTTGGTCGCCGCGCCGGTGGGGACTATTTTCACGGCGGCGGATGCCGGGACGGCGTTGCTGACGCCGGTATTGTAGAGGTCGGTGACGGTGTTCGCCAGCGTGGTTGCCGCCGCGCCCAGCGCCAGGAGGAGGCCCAGCGCCGTTCGCAGCGCGGCAGGCCGATAGTTGCGTGGTCGAGTGTGCTGTAACAAGAGCGTTTTCCTTTCGGGTGACAGGGCGGCCCGATTGCCGCCCGATTGCTCCTATTATAAGCGGTCAGTCTCACAAGAATCTTACAGAAACGGCCTTTTTCTTCTTACGGCGAATTTTTTTAGTTATTCTGCGCTTTTTTTCCCCCCGCCAAATCATTTTCCTCCGGCGCGAATGAATGATTCTGCGGCGGCGCGGAATCGTTCGCACCCGCCGCTGAACCGCTGCGCGGCGGCGGCGCTTCATTGCGGGAGGGTGTTGAGGAGGTAATCGTAGACCGCCTGCGGCGCGAGGGACTGCCCTGCGGCAAATTCCGCATCGTATTCGGCGGCGGGCAGGGCGGCGCGGGCCTGCGCCACGAGCGCGTCGAACGGGCGGCGCTGCGCAGGGGTCATGGCGCGGGGCGTGTTGTCGGGCAGGAACGCGCCGTTTCCCAGCAGAACGACGGCGCGTTCCGGGCGTTGCAGCGCCAGCGCCAGCGCCGCGCCCGTCGTCGCAAGATCGAGCGGGGCCGTTCCCGCGTCCCGGCCTTCCGGGAAATTCAGGGCGTGGCGCAGGCTCTCAACGGCGGCGGGCAGGTCGCCCTGCGCCAGCAGAATCTTTGCCGTGATAGAGTGCAGGCGGGCCATACACAGCAGAGACTTTTCGCGGGCGATCTGCTTGCTCTCCTCCACCGCCCGCCGCGCCTCGTCCGTTTGGCCCAGCCAGCAAAGGAGTTCCGCCAGACTCGCCAGCGCGGAGGGCAGATTGTCTTTCTCCTGCATCTGCCGAAGCAGGGCGACGGCTTCGGTGTATTCGGCGCAGGCGTCCGCATACGCGCCCAGATTATTGCTGCACCCCGCCAGATTCAGCAGACTCATGGCGAGGCTGAACGTATCGCCGAGTTCGCGAAACAACGCATACGCCTGCTTCACAAGGACGCGCTGCTTTGCGTAGTCCGGTTCGCTGCGGGCCATGCGCTGTAAAGTCAGGGCGATTCCCCGCGTGTTGCCTTCGGCCTTTGCAATCTCCAGATTTTGCCGCTGATATTTCCGGGCGGTCTCAAGGTCGCCGCGCATCTGCGCAAACTGCGCCAGACCCGCCAGCGAACTGCCCGCGAAGTCCAGATTGCCGGTCGCCTCCGCCAGCGCGATGGCCTCCTCATAAAGTTTTTGCGCCGCTTCCCGCTGTCCCTGACTGAACATATACGCGCCCAGGTAGCCCGTCAGCGTGATGACATTGGGAATGTCGCCCAGCGCGTGATAGATGTCCCGGCTCTCCTCGAAGTACGGGGACTGCGGCCTGCCCTCTCTGATAAATCCCTGCACGAACCCGGCCCAGCGCAAGAGGCGGGCGCGGTAATTCGTCTGCTGCGCCGCGCCCGGAAGGGCGAGAATCCGCTCGAACCAGCGGCCCGCTTCGGCGTAATGTCCGCGCACGTTCCAGAAGCGGCCCAGAGCGCCGCCAAGCCGAACCGCAAGGGCGGTCTGCCCGTCCTCAATGGCCCACAGCAGGGCGGCGCGAAGGTTATCATGCTCGGTCTCCACGCGGCGCAGCCACGCGACTTGATCGGGGCCGGTCAGCTCCTTTTCCGCGTCTTCGGCGAATTGCAGGAAGTTTTCGGCGTGGCGGCGCTGCGTTTCGCGGCGCTCCTGCGGGCCCAGTTGAACGGCGGCAAAGGCGCGGATCATCTCCAACATTCGGAAGCGCATGGCGTCGCCCCGCTCCTCCGCGAGAATCAGCGAATAGTGGCGCAACTGGGCCAGCAGATCAAGCGCGGAGAGTTCCCTTGCGCCGCTCTGGTCGCTGTCGGGTTCGGAACTTTCGGGCGGGGGCGGGCAGGCGACGGCGCGGGCGGCCTCCAGCGTCCAGCCGCCGCGAAACACGGAGAGCCGCGCAAAAAACTCGCGGAAGGGCGGGGCCAGCAGGCGGTAACTCCAATCCACCGTCTTAAAAAGCGTCTGGTGGCGGGGCGCAAGGTCTTTGCGGCGGCTTGCGAGGAAGTCGAAGGGCGCTTCCAGCTGCCGCACCATCTGCGCGGGGGTCATGACCTGGGCGCGGGCGGCGGCGAGTTCAATGGCGAGCGGTATGCCCTCCAGTCTCTCGCAAAGCGCGGCGATGGCGGCGGCGTTGTTGTCTGTTATCTGGAAATCGGGCTTGACGCTTTGCGCCCGGTCAACGAACAGTCGGACGCCGGGATTGGCGAGCAGGATGTCGGGGGCCGGGGGGTGGGTGGCGGAAGAAGCGCCGCCCGCATGGTCCGCATTTTTAGCCTGCCTTGCGGTCTCCTGCGGGGTGGGCAACGGCAAGAGTTCGATAGTGAGTTCGCCGCCAAGATCGAGCGGCTGCCGGGACGTGACCAGACAGGTCAATTCCGGGACTTTCGCCAGCAGTTCGGAAAGGAAGGCGGCGCTCGCCGCCGCGTCGTCGGCGTCGTTTGCGGTCAGCAGATGCTCCAGATTATCCAGCACGAGCAGCGCGGGGCGCAGGGCCAGAAACTCCGCAATTTGTTCCAGCGGGTCGGCGCTGGCGTGGCGCGGGATTCCGAGGGCGTCGCGCAGCGCTGCGGGCAGCTGATGCGGGGCGGCGATCTCTGCCAGCGGAACGAACCAGACGCGGCCCGCCAGCGGAGCGAGCAGCCGCTCCGCCGTCTCAATGGCGAGGCGCGTTTTGCCGTTGCCGCCGCTGCCGGTCAGAGTAATTAACCGGACTGCGGAATCAAGGATATGTTCGCGCAGCGAGGCCATCTCCGCCGCCCGCCCGAAAAAGCGGGTCAGGCGCAGCGGCAGGCGCGGCGCGACGGGCGGCGCAAAAAGCGGCGTTTCAGGGCGGGCGGCGGACGGGGCAACAAACGTGTCCGGCGCGGAGGCATCGAACTGCGGCGGCGCGTTCTGCGGGCGGGGCGGCGGGAACGCGGACGAGGGCGCGGCCTTCCAGTACCGCTTCAGCGCCTGATCAGGGGCCGCGCCGTTCTCTTTTTGCAGGATGCGGGCGAGGGCCTGATACTGCCGACGGGCGGCGGCGGTCTCGCCCAGCGCGGAGTACAGACGGATCAAGGTCTCGTGCGCCTCCTCGTGCAGCGGGTCGGCGGCAACCATGCGCTGCGCCGTCTCGATGGCGCGGCGCGGCTGCCCCGCGCCCTCCTGCGCGGAGACGATGGCGTTCAAGGTCTGGAGGTAAACGGTCTGGAGGCGGATGCGCTCGGTCAGAATCCAGTCGTCGTAAAATCCCGGCAGCAGATCGCCGGTGTACCGTTCAGCGGCGGCGCAAAGCAGGGGCAGCCGCTGCGCCTCCTCCGGCGGACGGGACGCCTGCTGAAGGGCCGTCTCAAAAGCGGTCACATCGGTCGCGCACGATTCGGGGCGGCACTGCGCATTGCTGCGGTCAATGGCGAAGACCGCGCCGCGTGGAATTTCGGACGGCTCCAGCAGGCCGCGCAGGGCGTTGAGGGCCGTGCTAAGACTGGCGCGTCCGGCGCGTTCGTCGCTGTCGGGCCAGAACAGCCCGACGAGTTCCTCGCGGGGATGCAGACTGCGGCGGAAATAGACGAGGTAGGCGAATAGCGCCGCCGTTTTTCGGTCACGGAAGCGCGTAATGACGCGCCCGTTCTGCGTCACGCTTAAATTGCCCAGCAGCTGCGCCTGACAAAGCCTTTCCATAATTTAGCGCTTTCCCGCGCCCTTCTTTACAAAGGACTTTTGTAACTACACAACAAAACAATCGACATTCCGGGTTTTCTTTCGCCCCGCGCCGCGTAGATTCCTGCCTTTGCGGGGCGGCAGAGACGGCAAATCGCCGCCTTCTGCGTTATAATAAATCTATTATGGCGAATTTTACTTCACTCTTCGGGCAGGAAGCGGCAATCAGCGTTCTGCGGCGGGCGTTGGAATCGGACTGCCTGCCGGGAACCTACCTTTTTATCGGGGCGAAAGGCGTGGGAAAAAGCGCGTTGGCCTCTGCGTTCGCGCAGGGAGCGGCCTGCCTGACGCCGCAGCGCAGTCCGTTTGACTCATGCGGGCAGTGCGATTCGTGCGTTCGGGCCATGAAGGGAACCCAGCCGGAGATCGTGACCGTCGCGCCCGCCGGAGAGCAAATCCAGATAGGACAGTTCTGGGATCGGGACAACAAGACCGCCCCCGGCGTCCTTTCCCGCACCCTGAACTACGCCCCGACGGTGGGACGAAAGCGCGTCTATGTGATTGAGCAGGCGGAGACGCTCAACGAATCGGCGGCAAATAGTCTGCTCAAAGTCCTGGAAGAGCCGCCGCCCTACGCCGTTTTCGTTCTGCTCGCGCCCCACCCCGCCCGCGTCCTGCCGACCATTGTCTCGCGCAGTCAGATGGTGCGGCTTCGGGCCGTCGCCACGCCGGAACTCGCCCGCTGGCTGCAAACGGAACTGGGAACCGACGCAGAACGCGCCGCAATGCTGGCGGCTTATTCCGAAGGGCGCGTCGGGCAGGCGGCGCAGATGGCGCGTCACCCGGCGGTAGGGGAGGAGATTAAAAAAATTCTGGACTTTGCCGAATCGCTGCCGGACGCCCCGCAGCACCGCGCCCTGCGCGTCGCCGAGCAAATCCGCAAACTCGCCGCGCAGGTTGTGGCCCTCATTAGCGCGGAGGCGGCGGAGGCGGCGGACAAAGAGAGCGCGGACGGCGAACCCGGCAGCGCGAAGGAACGGGCGGGGCGGCGGCAGATCAGCATCGTATTTGACCTCCTGACGGTCTTTTACCGCGACCTGCTGGCCCTGAAAATCGGCGGCGCAAGCGGCGAGCGCGTCGTCAACCGCGACCGCCTAACCCGCCTGACCCGCATGGCGCAGGCCGGTTCGCCCGCCCGCTGGATGCGTTGCCTCGACGCCCTGCTGCTGGCCCGCCGCCGCCTCGACGCCAACGCCAACGTCGCGCTCGTCACCGAAATTCTGGTAATGGACTTGCTGGCCTGAAAATCCGCCCGCTTTCCCCGGACAGTAGACAATGCCCATTCTAAAAACGTTGCGCCGACGCGCAAAACCTGCAAATTCGGACGCTCCTTCTGTTTTCTGTTTTTTGTCTTCGGTTTTCTTCTCCTTTTCCCCGCTCCCTTATCTGTATATTTGCGGTTTTTTCTAAAAATGGGCGCTGTTTCGGCATTAACGCTAGGGTAAAGCGTGAAAAAATAAAGAATAATAAAAGCATCTTCAGGAAAGGAGATAGGTCAAACGTATGGATAATTTCTCGGCCTCCGTGTGTCTTTCGCCGACGCTCTGCCAGCACTGCGGCGGCTCGTGCGAAACACAGCATATCACGCTGACCCTGCGCCGGTCGCAGTACGGCTTTGCGGTGATGCGCAACGTTCCCGCCGATGTCTGCGAAAATTGCGGCGAGGCGCAATTCACACTTGGAACAACGGGACAACTGATGACGACCTTGCAGGCCAACCGCCCGCCGGACGAAATCGCTCTGATCCCGATTTACGATCTCAGCGCATCCTAAATTCGCGTCCTGCGCTTTCACAATCTACCGCGCCACACCATCTAACTCGGCCCTTTCCTGGAAGTAAAAAACCAAACCGGCCCCGCATCTCGAACAGGGAGGCGCGGGGCCGTTCTTTTTCAAAGCGCTATTTTGCTACGGCGTGAAATTTTGCGCGGGCTTTTGCAATTTGAACAGCCGGAAATCGTTGGCCCGCGCCGCGCCCCACGTCAGCGATTTGGCGTGACCGTCAGCGAAAGCGTAGACGCCCTGCCCCGAATGGCCTTTCGGCGGCGTGTGGTCGGCGGCGACAAAATCGGGGCAGGCGGCGAAGTTGTCCGCCGGGGCCGCGCTCGGTTTTGTGCGTCCCGGCAGTTTCCAGGCGTCGCAGTCCAGCAGCGTGGAGCCGGAACCCGTTGCGAGAACGCTGTCGTTGCCCACGCTCTTATCGTCCATTGTCCACGTTCCCCACGCTTCGGCAAAGGACACCGTTTCGGCGGTCTGCTGTATCTGCGCCAGCGCGTGTCCGATCATGCCGCTGTTCTTGTCCGGCTTTTCGCCCCGCGCAGCGCCCTCCACCGTCTGCAAGATATTCGTGATGCTATATGAACGCTTGAGCTGCCGGTCGTTGTACGCGCCGTCCCACACGTCCTGACGCGAGCGCGGGGCGGTGTCGGAGGGGCAGCCGTAAACCGCGTCGTTTTTGACGTAGGGCGCAAGCTGCCGGTCGTAAGAAAACGTGCTGCCCTTGCCGCCATTGATGGGCGGCAAATTGACATCGGCGCACAGCGTTTCGTCGTTGTCCTGCGCATACATCAGCAGTCCCGTATTGATTTGCTTAAGGTTGGACAGACAGGCGGCCTGCCGCGCTTTTTCCCGCGCCTGCGCAAAGACCGGAAACAGGATCGCGGCAAGAATCGCGATAATCGCAATCACGACGAGCAGTTCAATCAGCGTAAAACCACGCCGTTTTAACTGACGCGGGACAGGGGAAAAAGGACTTAATGTCGGGCGCATGGATTCTCCTTAAATGGGGATCGTCAGGCGAGGTATATCAAATGCCTCGCTAGAGACCTTCGGTCAGGCGTCCTCACGGACGCGGGAGGCAGACCTGAATTTCCCGTCCGTGAGGACGGTTGGCGGAACGCCCGTAGCGAGGCATTTGATATGCCTCGCCTGGTATGCTTCGCATGACCTGCTGCCTGCTTTATCGTTCGGGCGAGACTGTACGCTAAACAATCCGATGAAGAAGGCGTACAGGCAGCGGAATTACAGGGCGATTTTCGGGGGCCAAACGGTCTGCGCGAACAGGTCAAGGTGCAGGCGTCCCGGCAATGCCACGCTGACCCGGCACTTCAAATCCCGGTGGGCGCAGCCTGCGCGGACAGCGCGTAAAATCTCGTCGTCCGTGTAGCGCTTGGAGATGTGGTACAGGCCGAGGCGCTCCACCCCCGCCGTTTGCGCTAAATCCAATACTTCCGTGAGGCACGAATGTTCATGTCCGCGTTCGCCCGCCTCCTCGCGAGAGGTCTCGTCGTCGTCAAGGAAAGTGCATTCGTGGAGCAGAAAGCGGGTCCCGGCAATGGTTTCGGGGGGCAGAGGAACGGTGTCGCCGGAGACTGTGAGCAGGATTTCTTCTTCCGGCGCGGTGATAGCCTCGCGCCCGCCCGCTTCGCGCAGGCGATCCAGTTCTTTTTGCGGCATATCGCGCAGTTCCGGGCGAACCCGCATCACCGTGCGCCCGATCTGATAGCCCAGGCTGCGGACTTTTCCCGTCGGGCTGTCCCCCGGAATGTGGCGCGTGGCGTAGGAACGCAGGAAATGCCGGTCTTCCAGTTCCGTCGTTTCGCCCGCCGCAAAGGGCTGCCACACCGCCCGCCCCGCCGTCATCGCGTCGAACTGCGTCAAAAACCGGCTTAGAGCAAGGAACGCCCCGCTGCCCTCCGGGTGTATCAGGCGTAGCGGCTGCCCGGACTGCGCCGCCACCGCCCCGCGCAGGTTCAGGAGTTGCGGCAGTCCCGCGATATGATCGCGGTGCGCGTGACTGAGCGCCACCACGTTCGCCTTATGGATTTTGCCTTCCAGCAGCGCCGCCGTGCCATCGCCCGCATCAAACAAAACGCGGTGCGTCTCGTCCAGCACAAACGTCGCGACCAGCGGCGTGGAAAAAACAATCAGGCGGGGCGGCTCCATAAAAACATTCTCCGCAAACAAAGCAAAAGGGAAAAGAAACTCGCTGTTTCTTTTCCCTTTTCTTACAAAAGTGTTCCGCAGGCTCAGGCTGGCGAACTTCCCGCGATGACACTGATTTGGTACGACCAGAAGGTATCGGCAAGCGATACGCATAATGTCATCATACAAGCCCAGATTTTTTTCATGGTTTTTCTCCCTTTAAGCAGTTTTACTTTCGGCAATACTAGCGCGAGGCAGTGCAACAGCGTCAGTTCTAAAAGGGTCATCCAATCAGGGCATAGGATCGTTCCAGTGTTTCCACTTGGTCAGGCGACCAGCACGCCCACCTCAACCTACATTCACTTCATGTGATATTATACCACATTCGGAGTGAGAAGGCGAAATTTTCGCCTTCTCTATATCCATCTTTATCGTCTGTGGTTAAAAGAGGCTACGACGCTTGCCGCAGTTCCGTGCCGGTGATGAGCGTCGGGTCAATGCGTTCGCGCACGGTGTCCTCGCTGATGATGCACTTTTTGATGTCTTTGGAGGACGGGATTTCGTACATGATGTTGAGCATCACTTCCTCAATGATGGTGCGCAGGGCCCGCGCCCCTGTGCTGCGCTGCATGGCCTCGCGGGCGATTGCGCCCAGAGCGCCGTCCGTGAAGGCCAGTTCCACGCCGTCATATTCGAAGAATTTAGCGTACTGCTTTACCAGCGCGTTTTTCGGCTCAATCAGGATTTTCGTCAGCGCCTCTTCGTTCAGCGCGTCCAGCGTGGCGACGACGGGAAGCCGCCCGATAAATTCCGGGATCAGGCCGTATTTCAGCAGGTCGTCGGGCAGGACGTGCTGAAAAATGCTGCCGCGCTGCGTGGCCCGCTCCAGTTTGCCGCTGACATTGGCGCGGATGCCCATCGAGCGCGAGTTCATGCGCCGCTCAATGATGTCGGTCAACCCTTCAAAGGCTCCGCCGCATATGAACAGGATGCTTGATGTGTCTAACTGAACGTATTCCTGCTGCGGGTGTTTGCGCCCGCCCTGCGGCGGGACGTTAGCGACCGTGCCTTCCAGAATTTTCAGCAGGGCCTGCTGCACGCCCTCGCCGCTCACGTCGCGGGTAATAGACGGGTTTTCGCTTTTCCGGGAGATTTTATCAATCTCGTCAATGTAGATAATGCCGCGCTGCGCGTTCTTGACCGTCTGCTCGATACTGCCGCCCGGATTGGCGTTGTCCGCCGATTGCAGCAGTTTGAGCAGGATATTCTCCACGTCCTCGCCGACGTAGCCCGCTTCGGTCAGACTGGTGGCGTCGGCAATCGCGAACGGGACGTTCAGGATTTTCGCCAGCGTCTGCGCCAGCAGCGTTTTGCCGGAACCGGTGGGGCCAAGCAGCAGGATATTGCTTTTTTGCAGTTCGATTTCGGAACTCGGCGCATTGATCCGCTTGTAGTGGTTGTAAACGGCGACGGCGAGCGAGCGCTTCGCCCGCTCCTGCCCGACCACGTACTGACTTAAAATCCGGTAGATTTCCTTCGGTTTAGGGATCGCGCCGACGTAACTGAGCCGCCCATGCTCGCTGTCCCGCGAATCGCTGCGAATAATATCATTGCAGAGTTCCACGCAGTCCAGGCACACGCCGCCATGCACCCCCAGTATCAATTTCTTGACCTGCTCCCGCGTTTTGCCGCACAAGACGCAGCGACTCTCATTGCGTTGTTCAAAAGCCCTTGACAAATTCCGTCTCCCGGTGTTGGTTTCAATCCCGCCCGCCGCCCGAAAATGCGGCGCGTTCGCGTCCGGGGCGGGCAAAAACTGCCCCGCCCGCCCCGCTGCGCTTCGGTCACTGAAGGATTATTCCACGTTTCGCGCCGTTCTCTGACGCCTTTATCGGTGAAAATTACGGTTTAACGCTCGCCTTTTTCCGCGATTTTGTCAATCAGGCCGTACTCCATCGCCTCCTGCGGGGACATGAAATAATCCCTGTCCATGTCGCGGCGGACTTTATCAAAGGGCTGCTTGGTGTGGCGGGAGAGGATTTCGTTGAGGCTCTCGTGCGCCCGCACCATTTCTTTGAGGCGGATTTCCGCGTCCTGCACGGTTCCTTCGTAGCCGCCGGCGACGGCGTGAATCATAATGCGGGAGTTGGGAAGCGAGTAGCGTTTGCCCGCTGCCCCGCCCGCCAGCAGCACGGCCCCCATCGAGGCCGCCATGCCCACGCAGATCGTCGCGACATCGCATTTGACTAATTGCATGATGTCGTACATCGCCAGACCCGCCGACACGCTGCCGCCGGGGGAGTTGATATAGAGTTCGATGTCCGCGTCCGGGTCTTCTTTTTCCAGAAACAGCATTTCGGCGATCACCAGATTGGCGAGGTGATCGGTCACCGGCTCTCCGATAAAGATGATGCGGTCTTTGAGCAGGCGGGAATAAATATCGTAAGCCCGTTCGCCGCGAGCGCTCTGCTCTACGACCATCGGGATCACATTCTGCGGCGGGCGGTAGGTGCTTTCCATAGTGGCTATCTCCTTTTGGAGAAAACAGAAAACAGAAAACAGAAAACAGAAGAAAATTCCCGGTCAGCAAACTTTGCAATAGAAGCGCAAAACTTTCAAACTCTGAGCGCTCCTTCTGTTTTCTGTTTTCTGTTTTCTGTTTTCTCTCCTCTATTCGGTGACGGAGTTCTCAGCGGCGGTTTCCGCCGCTTCGGCGAGGTCGTCCTCGTCGGCGGGCGCGTCCTGAATCACTTCGTTAATGGTGTTGTTGGCGAAAAGAAAATCGTGGAGGCTTTTCTGCACCAGCGCGTTGGCGACCTGAAAGCGGCGGCGGTCGTCGGCGCGAAATTCCTCATATTGATCTTCGGTAATTTTGCCTTCCGTCAAGAGGCGGTCAAACTCCTCGTCTACGGTGTCGTCGGTGGACTGCAAATTCTCCTGTTCCGCCACGCGGCGCAGGGTCAGGACGGAACGGATGCGCGTCCGGGAGTCGTCAATCAGACTTTGTTCGTGCGTCTGCGGCGTGAGGTCGTACTGTTCGAGGAACTGATCGTAGGTCATGCCGCGCTGCTGAAGTTCGGTCGCGAGTTGGCGGAACTGCTGCTCCACTTCTTCGCGGACAAGGGCTTCGGGGAAATGCACCTCGGAGTTGTCCACGATCTGCTGAATCAGGCTCTGCTCGGCGATCTGATTGGAGAGTTCGGACGAGTCGGTCTCAAGCCGCGTTCGGATCGCGCCGCGCAGGTCGTCCACCGTTTCCACGCCCGCCACCAGTTTTGCGAACTCGTCGGTCAATTCCGGCAGCCGTTTGGCGCTGATGCTGATGAGTTTGACGTTGAAGGTCGCTTTTTTGCCCGCCTTCGCCTCTTCCTCGTAATCCGCCGGGTAGGTCAGCTCGAAACTGCGCTCCTCGCCCGCCGTCATTCCGGTCACGGCCTCATCGAATCCGGGGATGCTGTTGCCCCACTGCGCCAGTTGACGGCGGGCGGCGGGCGGGTTTTCCTCGCCTTCCAGCGCGACCTGACTCTCGATAATCATCACGTCGCCCGCCTGCACGCCCCGATCTGAAATCCGCTCCATTTTGGCGCGGTCTTCGCGCAGTTTGTTCAAGCGGTCTTCGATGGTCTCGTCCGTTACGGGGAAGACGGGCTTTTCGACGGTCAGGCCGGTATACGTCCCGACGACGATCTGCGGCTCCAGCGGCACGAACGCCTTGTAAGCGAACGGTTTTTTGTCCACAAGGTCGGTCGCCTCGACGCTGGCCTGCCGGAAGGGGGTGATGCCCTGCTCCTCAACGGCCTTCGGATAGGTGGCTTGAAGCAGTATTTCCTGCGCCCGCTCCCGCACCTTGTCCTGGCTGATGTGCCGCTCTAAGAGGGCGCGGGGGGCCTTACCCGGTCGGAAGCCGGGGATTTGCGCGAATTTGCTGAACTCGCGGTACACGGTGGAGAAAGCGCTCGTGACCTGATTTTCGTCTACTACGATGTCAAGGACGATAGTGCAAGGGTCGGTTTGTTCAGATGTTACCTGCATGGTAAATTCAATCTTTCTTAAATGGGTTGAAATGGGTGGCGCGGCAAAAGGCGGGACTTGCGGACGGTCTCGCGTCCCGATGCGCGGGCAGAAAGCGAGTCGGCAAAATGTCACCGAAGAATACTCGTAGAATACTCTAAGAACCGCCGCCCTGTCAAGCGCGAACACAGGTTGTATTCGGTCAGGGCAGTAAAATCGTCACAGTAGCGCCGCCGGTTGCTGTCAAGAGGAATAGCCCTGTGATATAATTGATAGGAATAAACGCTATCGCGGGGGAACAAAGATGCCGCCTAGGACGATGGAAGAACGCATGACCGAATTGGAAAAGCAAGTCGCTTCGCTGCTGAAAGGCAAGGAAGAAGTTACAGCCACCGCCTCATGGCTGGACAAATGGGCGGGGGCGTTTGCGGACGATCCTTACTTCGAGGAAGCGGCGCGGCTTGGCGTAGAATACCGCCGTTCGCAGCCGACGGGCGCGGAAGCGTGGGACGCTATGCAGGCGGAACGGAGCAAAGCAAAAAAAAATGGCGCTGACACTCTACCTGTTTGACACAGACCATGCCTCGTTGCTGCAAAGAAAGGGCGCTGACGGCCTGCGTATCCGCGCTCGTATCACTCGCATTCTGTCGGAACAAACTGTATTAAGTATTGTTACTTACGAAGAACAAGTGCGGGGACGGCTTGCTGAATTATCAAAGGCGCGTAATGGCTCGGACGAAAGGCCGCGCTATGCAATGCCGGGGCAAATGCTGGAACTCTACTGCATGACGCGAATTCTGCCCTTTGATGAGGCCGCGCTTGCCACCTACGAAAGTCTGCTCGCCTTGCGTCTTCGCGTTGGGACTATGGATTTAAAGATTGCTGCGATTGCGCTTGCTGACGACGCTACGCTTCTTACCCGCAACCTTTCCGATTTTGGGAAAGTCCCCGGCCTTCGCATCGAAGATTGGTCAGTCTAACCGCTGTGTCCTGCCCGGAAAAAGCCTTTCTGCTTACCTCTGTTAAGGTGAGGAATTTTGTGAGGGGCGGAAGCAGGCGCAGTCAGGCGAGCATGGAAAGGATAATGCCGACAATCTTTTCCGGCTGATCAAGAAAATAGCTGTTGGAGTCAATCGTGGCGTCGGTTCCGACAAGGCGCAGGAACTTCCAGATTTCGCCCGTAGTGACAATGCCGTACAGAGTGGGTGTCGTTTGGTCTGCCATCGCATTGACTATCTGCGCGGCAACGAGTTCGGCAAGGCATTGCGGGATTCCGGCGAGAATGTCCTCCTTTTTCGCTTCGACGACAGAGATAACGGGGGCCTCTAGTTCCAGTAAGTGGGGCGCGTGGGTAAACAGGAAATCGCAGACGCCCGCCAAACCCTGCTGTAAGTCTACGTTAAAATCAATCCCGGAGAAGAGGCTGGCCCGATCCTTCGCCTGCTGATAGACTTCCGCGAGAATGGGCGCGATAAGGAATTCGGAACGCGCTTTTTCCGAACTGCCACTCAGGGCCAGCGGCGAATTTTGCGCCAGATTCATTCGCAGTAAGTCCGAAACTACAGCGGGCGGAACTTCCGCGAACATAGCGTCCTGCGTGACAAGACGCAGGCCGAAGCGAGACTTTAAAAGGGCAGTGGTAAACTGGCTGTAAGACATAAATCGGGTTCCTCCATGAAGGTCGCTAAGAATGGTCTTAGTATACCCTTCAACGGTGAGAGGCGGGCAAACGCCCCGATTGTCTTATCCCCGCCGCCTCGCCTTACGCCTCCTGAACCCAACCTCGCCAGAGACGATAGCCCCCGCGAGCATAACCCACACGGCGGAGGGTTCTGGCACAGCGTTTGGGCGCAAAAGAAAAGCGTCGTTATGACCGTTAATATTCGCCCATCCCGTAATCCAGCCGTTGTCATTGATGCCAAAGGCATATCTAAATACCCAGCCCGAATTAACGGGCAAAAGGGTATTCAGGTCAATCATGCGCCCGCCCGTATAAAGAAAAGCGTGGCTATCTCCGCTTGCCGTTCCAACATCACCAACGACATCGCCGGACGCATTGATACCTCGACCTATGCTGCCGTATCCGCTTGAAGAGCCGATGTCGGTAGGAGTAGTTCTGTTCCAGATGACTGCGTGAGTAGCGCTATTTTTTTTTGTTATTTCGGAGTAGCCTGTAACCTGTCCCTTCGCATTGATGGCTAAACCGTAGCTATTATCGCCGCCCAATGTGCCAAGATCGGTTCCTGTATTTCCCGTCCAGCGCGCGGCGTGGGTATAAGTGGTATTATACTGGCTGTAATACCCGGTTGCCTGCCCGCTGTCATTGAGGCCGAAGGCGGCGCTGCTGTACCCTCCCACTGTGCCAAGGTCGGCAATGGTCGTTCCTGTCCAGAGGGTCGCATGATACAATCCTCCCCCGGCAAATCGGCATAACCTGCGATCTGCCCGCTATTATTGATAGCTGCGCCTCTGCTTTGTAACCCTCCCAGTGTGCCGAGGTCAGTCATTGCACCGTTAGAGTAGCGGAAGGCATGATAGACGAAATTATTTAAGAAGCCAGCGTCTCCTGCAATCTGACCACTATCATTGATTCCATTAGCGCCGCTACTAAATCCGCCAAAGGCGCCGACTTCGGTAGTGGTGGTTCCTGTCCAGATAACAGCGTGAGAGGTAGCATCACCCGCCGTTTTTGAACTGCCCGCGACTTGCCCACTGGCGTTGATGGCTTGACCGCCACTGAATGACCCGCCAAGTGTGCCGAGGTCAATGGCAGTATAGCCATAGGGCGACTGCGCGGCGGCGGGAACCATGAGAACGAGCGCGGCAAGCGTGAGACCACAGAGATTGCGAACGGAAGCGAGATTTGACATGACAGCGTGTCCTTTCAGCGCGAGAAGGCAGGAAAATCGAAGCGGGCGAAATAGCCTTACTTCTCCTATTGCAAGAATTGTGCCAAAAGTCCGAATTATCCAAAATTTAGCGAAAATAAAGCAAGTATTTTTTCGCAGGGCCAAACGGATTGAGCGGCAATCCCTTCGTGTGGCGCGGTCTCTGATTTTTAATTCATCGTTTTAAGGTATTATAGGGATATATGCGGTCAGAATGATAAGTAAGCGGAACATTACGCCCGCCTGAAATCGTCTGTACGCCGCTGACAATCACTCTGTAAAGGAAACGCCTGCGCCGTCGCTAACGCGAACGGTCGCGGGCAGAAAACGTTTCATTATGGCCTTACCCGATCTGCCCGCCCTCGCGGACCGTCTGCCGGAATTTGACGCCGCCCTTGCCGCCCTGCAATCAGGACGCAACGCCATTGAGATTGAAGGACTGGCTGGCCCCGCCAAAGGGTTCGCGCTGGCCCGCCTTTTCGCCCGACTCAACAAGACCATCCTCGTCGTCACCTATCAGCAGGAACAGGCGCAGCGGCTCTGGGACGATCTTGTCCGGTTTGGACTGCGGCAGGAGCAGGTTTGCGTTCTGCCCGCCTCACAGAGTTTGTTTTTGGAGGGCGATGTCACCGATTACCGCGTGATTGGCGAGCGGATTGGCGGCCTGACGGCGCTGGCGGGCAGCGAACCTGCCATCGTCATTGGAACGATTGAGGCGGTATTGCAGCGCACCTCGCCCCGCGACGCGATTGTTACTCCCGCGTTTTCCGTGCAGGCCAACGACGAAATTGATATGGCGTCGGTGGTAAAGCGGCTGGTGGAGATGGGCTACGACGCGGCGAACGCGGTCACCCGCCCCGGAGAGTTTTCACGGCGCGGCGGAATTCTGGACGTTTTCCCAAGCACCGCGGACGGCCCCATTCGAATCGAACTTTTCGGCGATGAGATTGAGAGTATCCGCCCCTTTGATGTGGCGACGCAGCGCAGCAGCGGACGCCGCGCCAGTGTGGACTTTGCGCCCGCCCGCGAAATCCGGCTGGAAGCGGACATGATGAAAACGGCGCTGATTGAGATTAAAAATGCGTTCGAGGCTCGCAAAGCCCACCTCGTCAAAGAGAACTCCCCCACCGCCCGCGAAGCGATTGAGCGCCTGACCGACCGCTACGAGGCGAACCTTAGCAATTTGCAGCAACTCGCCTATTTCGACGGACTGGAGCAGTATTTCCCCTACCTCGTCCCCAATGCGGTCTGCGCGGCGGACTACCTGCCCGATGACGGCGTTGTCATCATAGACGAGCCGAATCAGGCGCGCGACCACTGGCAGCGGCTTGCGGAGGACGCTACAACCGCTCGCGACCGCCACTGGGAGCGCGGCGAACTGCTGGAACCGGAGATTACCGCCTGTTCGTATGATGCGGTCATGGCGCAGTTGGCTCGGCATCCGTCCCTGATCCTCTCGCTGCTCGGCAGGACGGTGGAGCATTTCGCGGTCAAGCAGCGGATTGTCCTGCACTCCGCCCCGATTGACTCGTACCGCGCCCGCCTGCCCGCCCTCGCCGACGACATCGGGACGTGGCTGCAAAACCGGTGCGTGGTGCTGCTGGTCTCCGATCAGCCCGCCCGCGTCCGGGAAATCTGCGCCGAAATGAACCTGCCGGTTCAGCCCCGCGAAGCAAAAATCAGCGACAGACCGGGACTTTACGTTCTAGATGGACGCCTTCGCGCCGGATTCAAAATCACCGATCTGCGCCTGTATTTGTTGACTGACGCGGAACTTTTCGGGGCGGCGCGGCCCGTCGTTTCGCGGCGGCGCGTGGCGGGCGGCGTGGCGATCTCCTCCGTGCTTGACCTCAAAGACGACGACCACGTGGTGCATATCCATCACGGAATCGGCGTGTATCGCGGACTGGTCAAGCGCAAAGTCGAGGGCGTGGAGAAAGATTACCTGCTCGTGGAATACTCCGGCGGCGACCGGCTATTTGTGCCAGCCGACCAGATTGACCGGGTGCAGCGTTACATCGGGACGGACGGCGGCGAGCCGAAAGTCAACAAAATCGGCGGCAGCGAGTGGCAGCGGACGACGAGCAAAGTGCGGCAGCAGGCCCGCGAGATGGCGGGCGAACTGATCCGCCTGTACGCCGCCCGTTCCGCCTCCCGCCGCGACACCTACGGCCCGGACACCAACTGGCAGGAGGAAATGGAAGAGGCGTTTCCCTACCGCGAGACCAACGACCAACTCCGCGCCATCAATGACATGAAGCGCGACCTTGAGACCGATAAGCCGATGGACAGGCTGATTTGCGGCGACGTGGGGTTTGGCAAAACGGAAGTGGCTCTGCGCGGGGCGTTCAAAGTCGTGACGGCGGGCAAGCAGGTGGCAGTCCTTTGTCCCACGACGGTGCTTGCCGCGCAGCACCTGGCGACTTTTACGGAGCGATTGGCGGCCTATCCCATTCGGATTGAACTTTTGTCCCGGTTCCGCTCACGGCAGGAGCAGAACAAGACCTTGCAGGGACTGCGCGACGGCACGGTGGATATTGTCATCGGGACGCACCGATTACTAAGCAAAGACGTGGTATTCAAGGAACTCGGCATGATTATCGTGGACGAGGAGCAGCGTTTTGGCGTCACGCATAAAGAGCGGCTGAAGCAGATGCGGACGCAGGTAGACGTGCTGACTCTCTCCGCGACTCCCATTCCACGCACCCTGTCAATGGCCCTGTCCGGCCTGCGCGATATGAGCGTGATTGAAGACCCGCCCGAAGGCCGCGTCCCCGTGCTGACCTACGTCCGGGAGTATGATGAGGAACTCGTTCGGGACGCGATCCTGCGGGAAATGGAACGCGACGGGCAGGTCTACTTCGTGCATAACAAAATTGAGAGCATCTACCACGTCGCAGAACGCCTTCAAAAACTCGCGCCCGACGTTCGAATTGGCGTGGGACATGGGCAGATGTCGGAGGACGAAATGGAAAAAGTCCTCTACGATTTCTATCATCACGAGACCGACCTGTTAGTCTGCACCACGATTGTCGAAAACGGGATTGACATTCCCAACACCAACACGATGATTGTGGACAACGCCGATCACATGGGGCTTTCGCAACTCTATCAGCTGCGCGGGCGGGTCGGACGCTCCAGCCGGCAGGCCTACGCCTACCTGTTCTACCGCAAGCACAAGCAGCTCACCGAAGTGGCGGAAAAGCGGCTGTCCGCAATGCGGGAGTTTTCGGCGCTGGGAAGCGGCTCTAAAGTCGCGATGCGGGATTTGGAGATTCGCGGCGCGGGCAACCTGCTCGGCGGGCAGCAGCACGGCAGCATGATCTCGGTAGGGTTCGATCTGTACACGCAGCTGCTGGCGCAGGCGGTGCAGGAGTTGCGCGGCGAGGAGGTGACCGAAGACATCCTGCCCGGAATTGATCTGCCCATCGCCGCGCATATCCCGGAGGAGTACATTCCCGGCGAGGCCGAACGGATTTATTTCTACAAGCGGATTTCCGGCGTCCGCTCCATCCGCGAAATCGAGGACTTGCAGGCGGAACTGGAAGACCGCTTTGGCGACCCGCCCCGCGCCGTGTGGGACGCGCTGGCGATTTTGCGCCTGCGTCTGCGCTGCAAGGACGCCGGGATTGCCAGCGTCAAATTCGACGCGCCGAACGTCCGCGTCCAGTTCGCGCCGCAAACGCGCCTGACGCCGGAAGCGGTCAAACTGCTGACGTTCGCCTTCAAGGGCCACAAATTCACCCCCGATGGCGTGACCGTGCCGCTGACCGGCCCCAAAGTTCTGCCGCAGGTCGAGGAAATTCTGTCCGCATTGGAAAAGGCCCTCGCCGCAGGCAAAGACAAAAAGGGCGGCAACGGGAACGGAAACGCAGGCAGCGCAAAGCCCCGTCCAAAGACAGCTGTGATCGCGTAGGACGGCCCGTGCATTTGATGCGGCGTTTACTCATCCAGCATTTTGACGGGGTAGCCGCGCTGTTCCAGCCCTTCGCGGACAAGGGCGATGTGGGCGGCGTCGCGGACTTCCAGCAGGATTTCTACGCCCGTCTGCCCCAGCGGGATGCGCGGGCTGATGCGGTTGTGAACAACGGACTGGATGTTGCCTTTTAGTTCCGCCACGACTTCCAGCAGCGCGGCAAGTCCGCCGGGACGGTCGGGGCAGGCGGTGAAAAAGTGCATAAAGCGGGCGGCGCGGATCATTTCGCGCTCGACTAATTCGGCTAGAAATCGGGTGTCCACATTGCCGCCGGATATTGTCAGGACGGTCTTGCCCTGCGGTTTAATTTTTCCCGCCAGCAGCGCCGCCACGCACACCGCCCCCGACGGCTCCACGACGACCTTTGCCCGCTCTAAAAGCAGCAGCATGGCGCGGGCGATCTCGCTGTCCTCCACCGTCACCATGTCGTCGGCGTACTGCTGAATATAGCGGAACGTGCGCTCGCTCGGCGATTTAATGGCGATGCCGTCCGCAATCGTGTTGACCTCGCCGCGTGGCAGCAGTTTCCCCGCCCGCCACGATTCGACGGCGGCGGGCGCTCCGCTGGCCTGCACCCCGATAATTTTTGCCTTTGGGCGCAGGGCGCGGACGGCGGTCGCCACGCCGCTGAACAATCCGCCGCCGCCCACGCAAATCATAATCGTATCAAGGTCAGGGCAGTCCTCCAGGATTTCGAGGCCGAGCGTCCCCTGCCCGGTAATGATGCCGTCGTCGTCGTAGGCGGAGACAAAGACCGCCCCCGTTTCCGCCGCCCGCGCTTTGCCCGCGCTGACCGCCTCGTCGAAATTGCGGCCCTCTAAAATCGCTTCGGCCCCGTAGCGGCGCGTGGCCTGAATTTTAGCGATGCTGGCGGATTCGGGCATAAAAATCGTGGCCTTGATCCCCAGAATCTGCGCGGCGAGCGCCACGCCCTGCGCGTGGTTCCCGGCGGAGGCCGCAACGACTCCCGCCGCTTTTTCCGCTTCTGTAAATTGACTGAGGCGGTGCAAAGCCCCGCGAATCTTGAATGAGCCAGTGCGCTGAAAATTCTCCATTTTCATCCACAGCGCATCGGGTTCCAACTGGCAGCGTTCGGTCAGGCCGCGATTCGCAAAGAGCGGCGTATGGTGGACTTGCGGGCGCGAGGCGGGATAGGCGGCGCGAACGGCTTCCACCGAGATAAGGGGTGTGTTTTCCATGCCGTAAGATTCGCGACGGCGCAATAAAAATCCTCTCTCACAGGAGACCAGCCCGCAAACAGTCCTGTCCGCAGCGCGGGAAATGGAGCGGGTAAAAGCGACGCAACGAACCTATGTCAGGACGCGCAGGGCGGCGGGAACGATCTCGAAGCGGGCGGGAGTCTGCGCGACAATGCGGTCGTCGGCATGGACAGGCAGAGAGTTGAGGCGGGGATGGACGCGGCAAATCTCCGCCGTCCGCGCCTGCAAGCGGCGGACTTTAGGCAGGGCGAGATGCGTCCCGCGCAATGCCGCTCGCGCAAAGTTCGCCAGTTCCCAGCGCGTCATCTCGCCGACAATCACGATGTCCAGCAGGCCGTCGTCGAGGCGGGCCTCCGGCGCGATGGGAACGCCTTCGCCCAGGTAAGGGATATTGGCGAGGGCGACCATGACCGCCTGTTCACTCTGCGGAACGTCGTCCAGCGTCAGGCGCAGGCTGCGGACTCTGGGACGCCACCACAGCGGGCCGAGCAACCGCAAAATCCGCATCATCTGGTAAGGGCGCAGTTCGCTGCCGCCGATGGCCTCCATTGCGTCCGCGAACAGACCGACGCCCGCGCCCTCCAGAAAGCACGAATCTCCCACCCGCCCGATGTCAATTTTTCGCTCACGCCCCACCGTGATGCGCTGCAAGGCCGCGTCCATTTCAAAGGGAATGTCCAGCGAGCGGGCGATATTATTTGCCGTGCCGACCGGAATCACGCCGAGCCGCAAATCGGAATGAATCAGCGCCTGCGCCACCGAGCGGACCGTCCCGTCCCCTCCCGCCGCCGCTACCGTGTCATAGCCCTCCGCCGCCGCAAGCCGCATCCGCTCCGGCAGTTTGTCCGGTCCGACTATCGGCTCTACATCGGCGCAAAGTCCAGCGGCAGCCGCCCGCTCCGCCAGTAGCGGAAGGGCAAAGGGCAGCGTTCCGGTCTCCTCGCTTCGCGCTTCCGAGTCAAACAGCCCGCCGATTTTCCGCCAGAAATCTATCGCCGCGCTTTGTCGCGACAGCCGCCCCGCCTGCGGGTTCGCCAGAATCAAAACGCGCTGCGGCGGACATAACGCTGCCTCCCCGCTGTGTTCGCCGTCCGTTTCATCATTTTTTGCCCGCGTCGTTTGGGCGGTCTGCTCGGCTTCTGTCATTTTGCGATTCCCCGCAATCGGCGCAGGGCCAGCGTAATCGGACGCCGCCCAATCACAAACAGACCGCCGACCGGACTGCGCCGCCGACCAACGATCCGCGCCGTCCGCATGGCCTCTAAAAAAATCCGCGCGTCGGCGTAATCGTAATTTTCCGGCAGTGCAATTTCATTATAGACCGTGCCAATCGCCCGCAGGCTGTGCGCGTCGCTGCCGCCGCCCGCGATTTTGCGCTGCTTTTGCGCGTACTCCGCCGCCAGCGCGTTATAGTTTTCACGCCCGACTTTTCCGTTGAACGTCTCCACGATGTCCACCGCCCCGATAATCTCCGACAGGGACGCGCCGCCCGTCTGCCGCGCCCGCTGCTTATCGAACGGGTGCGGCAGATAGGCCAGCCCGCCCTGCGCGTGAATCGCCGCAATCGTTTCGAGCGCGGGCATTTTCGGCGCGACCCGCTCCCGCAAAAACAGCCCCACGATGTCCCCGTCCCGCGTGGTAATCTCCTCGGACACGATGATTTTTAGCGTCTTCACCCGGTCGCGCAGGCGCAAGGCCCCCTCAATCGTATCGTGATCGGTCACCGCGATTCCCGTCAGACCGATGGCGAGGCAATGCGCCTCGATTCCCGCCAGCCCGGTATCGCAGTCAAACGAAAATTCCGTATGCAAATGTAAATCAAAGCGCATCACTGGCACTATCTCCTGCTAATTTTGCCGGATTTGTTGGCGAAGGGGCATTATGGCATGATTTGTGCTATACAAGTTACCATAATACCACTGTATCCATTTTGAATGGTCTTTTGCTTGCAGTAACAACCGAGAGCGCGGGCAGAGACCGAAGAAGGCCGCTATGCTCAAAAGAATTGCCCTGTGCGCCGCGCTGCTGCTGACGTTCGCCGTTCACGCTGTCGCGCAAATATCCGCCGTCCCGACTCAAATGACGTTTCAGGGACGCCTTGCCAAACCGGACGGGACACCCGTCGCCGATACCACTGCCGCCAGCCTGACCTTCCGCCTCTATACCGCGTCAACAGGCGGAACGCTGCTCTGGTCGCAAACAGTCAACAGCGTCGCCGTCCATAACGGCGCGTTCAGCGTCCGGCTGAATTTTGCGTCCGGTTTCGCCTCCGGTCAGAACCTTACGACCGCCTTTAACAATGCGCCCTATCTGGAGATTCAGGTCGCGCCCGCCTCGTCTCCGCTGACGCCGCGCCAGCCGCTTACCACCAATGCCTTCGCGTTTAAGGCCGGAAGCGTCGCGGATGGCAGCGTCGGGCTGAACGGCCTCGCAAGCGGCGTCCTGAACTTCAGCAATATCGGCGGAACGCTGAATTTTTCCAGCCTGAGCGGGCAGATTACTTCGGCGCAGATTGCGAATGGGGCAGTCGGTCTGACGCAACTCGACCCGTCCATCGCCAGTTCGCTGCAATACTTCGGCTATGGCCCGGAATACCTGTCAACCATTCCCGTCACAAACGGCCCCTCGCTGATTGCGGCCTCGAACGGCTACCTTTACCTGATGAGCGGTTCGACCAGTTCGCCCTACGCGCTTAATATTTACAACACGACTAATCCGTCCGTGCCACAGCGCATCGCCACCCTGCCGACCTATGTCAACTCTTACGCGATAACGGCCTCCGGGAACTACGTTTACATTCTCTCTGTGTCCGTTTCAGGAACAGTCCACACAGCGCAAATGCAGATAGTGGATGTTTCCAATCCCGCCGCGCCCGTAATTCGCAGCAGTTACGGCTTCCCCGGAGACTTTTACGCGGCAGGCATTGCGGTCACAGGGAATTTTGCCTGCGTCACCAACTATTCCGGCAATGCCCTGCAAATCTTAAACATCGGCAATCCCGCCGCCCCGTCGCTTGTGGGCAGCGCGGGAACGGACGCGGGGCCAAATAAACTGGCGGCGTTTGGCAATTACGTTTATGTCGTTAATAGCGCCGGTAACACGCTGGAAACCTTTAGCCTCAATGCAAGCGGCGTTCCGACCTTTGTCAACCGCGTGGCGACCGCTGGCGGTCCGATCAATCTGGTGATTGGCGGCGGCTACCTTTACCTGCTGGATGGGGTCACAACGGGGCAGATCCATACTTTCAGTCTCGCTAACCCCGCCGCGCCCGCCTCAACCGCCACGACGAATTTTTATGGCGCCCATGTCCTGGCGTACAACAGCGCAACAACCCCGCCTTCTCTGTTCGCGCTTTCCTACTCCGACCAGTACTTGAGAGAATACAGCCTCGGCAACCCTGCCGTCCCCACGCTCGCCGGAACGACCGCCGGAACGACCACGAACTATTCGATAGCGATTTCCGGGAACACCGTATACACTCCGGCAAACTCATCGGTGGACATCTTTGGAACTACGCTCACGCCGCAATTTAATTCCACCATCGTCGGGGCAGGCGATTTTAGCGCCACCGGGAATCTGGGTGTGGGCGCGAACGCCTCGATTTATCAAGACCTGTTTGTCGGCGGCAATATCACCGCGAACGGGACAATTAGCAGCGGCGGCGGGCTGATTGTGGACAAAAACAACGTCAGCGCCGGAACGACCGCCGCCGATCTCTCCTTTGGCTGGACGGGCAGCTCCGCAACAGGCGAGGGTATCACGAGCCGCCGCGTCTCCGGCGCGAATCAGTACGGGCTGGACTTCCAGACGAACTACACGCCGCGCCTGAGCGTCACCAACGGCGGCAATGTCGGCGTCAACACGCAGACGCCTGCCGCCACGCTGGACGTGAACGGCACGATGATTGAACGCGGCGACCTGCGGATGATTCTTCGCGGCGGCGGAGTCGGCAACAACGGCGGGCAGGGCCGCGCTCTGGTGGACGCCGGACTGAATCAGGGAAATGTCGGCGCAACGGGACTGCATATCAATTACGCCAACGATTTCGGGCAGGTCAACATTGACTCTGACACTTATGTCGCGGGCAAGGTCTACGCCAACGGCGTGGCCCTGACCTCGGACGCCCGCTACAAAACGAACGTCGCCACGCTGGATAACGCGCTGGAAAACCTGCTTGGTCTGCGCGGCGTAACTTATGATTACGACCGGGCGAAATGGCCTGCGAAAAATTTCCCGGAAGGGCGGCAGATCGGATTCATCGCGCAGGAGGTGGAGCAGATTTTCCCGGAAATCGTCATGACCGACGCCAGCGGCTACAAGTCCGTTCTGTACCAGAACGCCGTCCCCATCCTCATTGAGGGCATGAAAGCGCAGCAAAAGCAGATTGACCGGCAGCGGCGCGAAATCGAGGCCCTGAAAACGGACAACGCGGAACTCCGCAAACAGTCCTCCCGCATCACAGAACTGGAAAAAAGTCTGGCGAACGCGCTTGCAGCCTTCAAGCAGGCGCAGAAAGCGCGGGAGACCGACGCCCGAAAATAAGCAGCGCACCCTCTCCCCTCCTGCGCAGGGAGGGGTCAGGGGCGGTGAATTATTACTGTTCAGGCGAATCAAACTCCCGTTTTTTTCGTAACAAACGGCGCGGGAAACGCTCTACAATGGGAAGGGCGCGACGCCGATAGAAAGTCTGGCGCGGCGCGGCTAATTTTTAGAGCGGACGGGGTGATGCGCTTGGAGCGAAAGCGGCGATTCCGAATCGGAGCGGGAGTCGGGACTACGCTGGCGGCGGCGCTGCTGGCGCTGGCGGCGGCGGGGCAAAAGGCGGCGGTCTCCGTCCCGAAAGCGGTGGCGGTCACGCCTGCCGCCGCGCCTGCGCCGTCATCTTCCACCGCTTCGACCGCGCTGTTCGAGTCCAGAATCCGCCCGATGCTGCTGGCGTCCTGTGTGGGCTGTCATGGCAAGGACAGTCCGGGCGGCGGTCTGCGGCTGGATGTCGCGGTCTCGCCGGAGAAAGCGCAGGAGATTTTGCGGCGGGTGCATGGCGAGGGCGGCAAGCAGAAAATGCCGATTGGCCCGCCGCTGTCGAAGGAGAAAATCGCCGCTTTAGAAATCTGGGTAAAGTCGGGCGCGGCGTGGGGCGTTTCAAAAACGACGGGCGACGCGGGGCTTGCGGCGCTCTTGGCGCGTGGCACAAACCACTGGGCGTTTCAGCCGCTTATTCGCCCCGCCGTTCCGAAAGGGAAATCCCGCGCCGCCTCTGCGTGGATTCGCAATCCGATTGACGCTTTCGTTCTGCAGAAATTGCAGGCCAGAGGGCTGACGCCGAACCGGGCCGCAAGCCGACGCGAACTGATACGCCGCGTGACCTACGATCTGACCGGACTGCCGCCAACGCCCGAAGAGGTCAGCGCGTTTGAGGCCGATAAATCCCCGAACGCCTATGAGAAACTCATAAACCGGCTGCTCGCCTCCCCACACTACGGCGAACGGTGGGGCCGTCACTGGCTCGATCTCGTGCGCTATGCGGAGACCAATTCCTATGAGCGCGACAACCCGAAGCCGGAAGTCTACAAATACCGGGACTACGTAATCCGCGCTTTTAATTCCGATAAGCCGTACAATCGCTTCGTGCAGGAACAGATTGCGGGCGACGAACTGCCGGACGCAACCGGCGATTCGCTGACGGCGACGGCCTACTACCGCCTCGGAATCTGGGACGATGAACCGGCGGACATGAAGCAGGCCGAAGCGGACGAGACCGACGATCTGGTCGCGACGACGGGGCAGGCGTTTCTGGGGCTAACGTTTGACTGCGCCCGCTGCCATGACCATAAATTCGATCCGATCCCGCAGAAAGATTACTATCGGCTCGTCTCGTTTTTCCACAACATCAACCGTTTCAAGAACGGCGGCCCGACCGACGAGACGCCCTATTTCGCCACGCCCGCCGACCGCGCCGCCTATGACGCAAAAGTCGCGGAGTTCGACGGCAAGCGCAAAACGAACGCCGCGCAGCTAGCGGTAATCGAAACGGTCTACAAACAAAAACGCGCTACGTTGCTCAATCCGAACGATATTTCCGATCTGAAATACCGCTACTATGAAGCAGCGTTTGCCACCCTGCCCGACTTCGACGCCCTTAAACCGACCGCAATGGGAACGCTAACGCCCGCTTTCCTCGACCTGAAACCGCGCAGGCGGGACGAAAATTTCGGCTTTGTTTACGAAGGGTTTCTGAACGTCCCAGAAGACGGCGAGTATGTTTTTCTCCTCGATACGGACGACGGATCGCGCCTGACGGTCAACGGCAAAAAACTGCTCGAAAAACTGAACGGCGGCGGGCAGGGCAACGAGATGCGCGGAACTATTCACCTGACCGCCGGAAAAGTCCCGTTCCGGGTAGACTATTTTCAGGGCGGTTCGCTGTTCGGGTTAAACTTTGCGTGGAGCGGGCCAGGGTTCCCGCGCCGCCCGCTGACGCCGCTGGAAAACAGCAGCGCTTTAGGGACGCCAACGCTGGCGGCGGCGGAACTGCCGCTCGCCGTGAGCGCGGAGCAGGCCGCGCAGTACGCCAAACTGACCGCAAAGAAAACGGAATTGGACAAAACGGCCCCGCCCGCGCCCGACAAAATCCTGTGCGTGACGGAGGCGGGGCCGACCGTCCCCGATACCTTCGTTCTGCTGCGCGGCAATCCGCAGACTCCCGGCGATAAAGTTACGCCCGCTTTTCCGCTGTGCGCGGGCGGCGGCGCGGCGATTGTCCCGACATTGCCCGCCGGAGCAAAAACATCGGGCCGCCGCCTCGCCCTCGCGAACTGGCTGACCGCCCCGAACAACCCGCTCACGGCGCGGGTCATCGTAAACCGCGTCTGGCAGCATCATTTCGGGCGCGGCATCGTCCGCACCGCCAACGATTTCGGATTGCAGGGTTCACGCCCCACCCACCCCGAAATGCTGAACTGGCTGGCGAAGGAATTTATCGCGCAGGGCTGGAGCTTCAAGAAACTCCACAAACTGATTCTAATGAGCAATACCTACAAACAATCGTCCCGCGCCAACGCCCTCGGCCTCGCGAAAGACCCGATCAACGATACATTATGGCGCGTTGATATGCGGCGACTGGACGCGGAGGAGATTCGCGATTCCGTGCTGGCGGTCAGCGGTAATATCAACCTGACGTTGTTCGGCCCGCCCATCTACCCGCCTGTCCCGAAGGAAGTCCTCGCCACACAGTCCATTCCCGGCGCGGACTGGGAAACCGCGAAAATGAAGCCCGACGACCTGAACCGCCGCAGCGTATATATCCATGTCAAGCGCTCGCTGATCTACCCGCTGCTGGCGAGTTTCGATCTGCCGGAAACAGACAGGCCCAACGCCGCCCGTTTCGCTTCCACACAGCCCACGCAGGCATTGAGTCTGATGAACGGACTGCTAATGAACCGGCAGGCGCAAATTCTGGCGGAACGAATCCACAGAGAGATTCCAGCCAGCGCGAAGGACGAACGCGCCTTCACCCTCCGCCTGCTGTCACTTGTCACACAGCGGACGCCAACCGAACCCGAAATCGCGGAATGTCTAAGATTCACCGCAAAACTGGAACATCGCGGCGTCAAACCCGAACAGGCGCAGACCTATCTTAGCCTGCTTGCCCTCAACCTGGATGAGTTTTTGTACCTTGACTAACTTTGCCTTCGTGTCAAATTCGCGTATCAATTCGTGATCATTCGTGGATAAAGGAAAAAACATGAGCGGAACCTGCGGCAAAACGCGGCGTGAAATGATGTGGGAGACGGGCGCAGGATTCACCGGCCTCGCACTGACCGGCCTGCTGGCAGGCGACGGCTTCTTTGCCGAGTCCGCAGGCGCGGGCGAAACCCATCCAAAATCCAAAATCCAGAATCCAAAATCAACGAACCCGCTGGCCCCGAAGCCGCCGATGTTTCCCGCAAAGGCGAAATCGGTGATCTTCCTGTTCATGTACGGCGGGCCGAGCCAATTAGATACCTTCGATTACAAGCCACATCTGGTCGGGCGCGACGGACAGACCATCACCGTGAGAAGTTTCCGTGAAGGCAATCAGCCGAAGCAGCTGAAACTCATGGAGCCGAAATGGAAGTTTAAGCAATATGGCAAATCGGGCAAATATGTGTCGGAACTGTATCCGAAGGTCGGCGAATTTGTGGATGACCTTGCGTTCATCCACTCCATGTACTCCGACGCGCCGGTTCACGGCAGCGCCATGCTGCAAATGAATACGGGCAAAATCCTCAGCGGCAGTCCGAGTTTAGGTTCCTGGGTAAATTATGGACTTGGCAGCGTGAATCAGGACTTGCCGGGGTTTGTCGTCGTGACGGATACGACGGGCGGACCGATCAGCGGCGCGAAAAACTGGTCGAGCGGCTATATGCCCGCCGCGTTTCAGGGTACGGTCTTGCGCTCTGCGGGCGACCCGATTTTAGACATCGCCCGTCCCGAAGGCATGACGCAGGACACGCAGCGCGATCTGCTCGATTCATTGGGGCATCTCAACGAACAGCACCGCCTGACCCGCGCCGATAATTCCAACCTCGCCGCCCGGATTGCGAGTTATGAACTGGCCTTCCGTATGCAAAGCCACGCGCCCGAAGCGGTTGATATCTCCAAAGAATCGGAAACAACCAAAGCGCTGTATGGCATGGACAAAGACGAGACCCGTGATTTTGGCTATCGCTGCCTGCTGGCGCGGCGTCTGGTGGAGCGCGGCGTCCGGTTCGTTCAACTCTATGCGGGGGGAGGCGACACGAACTTCCTCAATTTCTGGGACGCGCATGGCAATCTCGTCCAAAACCATAACCGCAACGCCCGCCGCACCGATCAGCCGATAGCGGCCCTGCTCAAAGACCTGAAACAGCGCGGCCTTCTCGATTCGACGCTTGTGGTTTGGGGCGGAGAGTTCGGACGCACCTCGCACGGCACGGGAGACGGGCGCGACCACAACGCCTACGGCTACACGATGTGGATGGCGGGCGGCGGCATCAAAGGCGGCGTTTCGGCGGGCGCGACCGATGAACTCGGCATGGAGGCGGCGGTTGACCGCTACCACGTCAAAAACCTGCACGCTACGATCCTTCATCAAATGGGAATTGACCCCAACCAGCTCGGCTATTTCTACAACGGCCTGAACCAGAAACTCGTCGGCGTCGAATCCGTCGAACCGATCCACGCGATTATGTCATAGCAGGAGCTAGAGCGAAAAGGCATGAGAGAATTTCCTCATGCCTTTTTGTTGTTTTTGGCGTATAATAATGCAGGAGCGCCATTCTATGAGATTGTGAGAAGCCGCCGATGGCTGTCAATAGGTGGTATCTCATTCCGCTTCCCGAAACTCTTAATGACCTTATTACCGCAGGAAATCTATATGAAGCCGATTGTTATATCAGCATGAAGCCGATTGTTATATCAGCGTCCGAAAAGCAAAGCAGCCTATCACATCTATTTTACGATTGAGAACGAAGCGCCTGGTTCGCCCGACGCTCCGACCGTCGTCATCCTGCATATCCGTCATGCCGCCGCAAAACCTTTAACGCCAAAGAAAATCCGCGAAATCGGAACGGCGGAATAGCGCGTCTGCGCCCACTGACAACAGCGGACATCGTTCTGCGCGGTTCCCATGATCGGGTTTGCGATAACTATTCAGCGCCCTGTGCGAGGCATATAAAATGCCTCGCTAGAGACCTTCGTCCAAGCGTCCTGCCGGACGCGAGAATCAGACCTGAATTTCCCGTCCGTGAGGACGTTTGGCGGAACGCCCGTAGAGAGGCATTTTATATGCCTCGATAGATGACGCTTACGTTTACCGTTCGCTTTGAGCCGCGTTTACTCTCCCGCGTTCAGGCGCTGACCGCCCAGGGGTACGTCCAGCCGTGATCCCAATCGTGCGCCCGCAGCGCTGCGAGGGTCTCGGCGGAAAGGCGCAAGTCCGGGGCGGTCATGTTCGATTCCAGATTGGCGAGACGGCGCATACCGGGCAGCGCAGAGGTGACCGCCGGGTGATGCAGACAGAACCGCAGGGCCAGCAGCGCAAGCGTCGGCGTGTCGGCGTCAAGGAAGGCGCGGAGCGGCTCAACATGACGCTCCACTTCCGCGAGGCGTTCCGGCGTAAAGTATTCGCCGCGCCAGTCGTCGGCGTGGAACGTTGCGCCCGGTTTCAGCGTTCCGGTCAACGCCCCTTCCTCGAATGGGACGCGGGGCAGGATCGCGACGCCATTTTCCAGCGCGGCGGGAAACAGTTCGTTTTCCGGCGTCTGCTCAAAGATATTGTAGATGACCTGAATGGCGTCCACAAGCCCCGATTTTGCCAGCCGAACGCCGCTCGCCGGATCGTAATCGTTGATGCTGACACCGGACGCCCGGATTTTACCCTGCTGTTTCAGCGTCTCAAAAGCCTCGTACCAATCCAACTGCTCATTGTACTCGTCCGTCCAGGCGTGAAGCTGCTGCAAATCGAGACAGTCTGTCCCCAGATTTTTCAGCGTCCTTTCCGTGCAGGCGATCACCCAGTCGGTTGGATAGGTCTCTTTCACGGAGTATTTCGGAAGGAGAGGCCACTGCATCGTTTTTGGCGGAACTTTGCTCGCCACATAGGCCCCTTCGGTCTGTCCCGCCGCCCGCCGTTCCCGCAAGACCTCCCCGATGAGTTGCTCGCTATGCCCGTCGCCGTATCCATAGGCCGTATCGAGGAAATTGCCGCCCATCTCAAGATAACGATGCAGGGCGCGTTTCGCCTCCGCGTCGTCCAATGCGCCCCATCCGCCGCCCATTCCCCACGTCCCAAACCCGATTTCGCTGACCTGCCAGCCCGTCCGCCCCAGTTCCCGGTATTTCATCGTCGCTCCTCGTCAAGTGGTGATGTCCTCCTATTGTAGCCGCGTTCCGGGCTTTGCGTCAAGCGCAGAGCGTCGAACCTATCGCTTTGCCTGCTATAATAAAGAAAAGAATGGCGGAAGCGGCTTGGCGCGTCAATCCAAAATCCGAAAGAAGAATGGGAGCTGAACATGGACGGAACGGAAACCGCGCCGCGCGTTGCGATTGGCGCGATAACCCTGACAATGCAGAACGTGACGCTGCGCGACGACGTGATTTTAGAGGAGATTCGGATTGAGGGCGGGCCGATTGACGCGCAGGCCCCGGCAGGCGCGGGCGGGCAGCCCCGCGTTCAGACGGGCGAAATGAAATTCCGGGCCGCAATCTCCGAGCCGAACTTAAACCGCCTGCTGACTGCGAACCTGCCGCCGGACGCGCCCGTCCGCAATCTGAAAGTGGCGTTATATTCGGGCAAGGCGCGGATTAGCGGCAATGCGGCGAAAGCGTTGAATCTTCCGTTCTCAATGGACGCTGTACCGGTGATCGCCAACGGAATCCGCGTCAGTTTCGATTTGAGGACGGGTTCTGTCGGCGGAGTCGGTCTGCCCGCGCCGGTCGTCGAAGCGATTGAGCAGGCGGTCAATCGTGCGGTGGCCCTGGACTTGACGCAACTGCCCTTCCCCGTTTTTCTGGACGAGGCCCGCTGCGAGCCGGGACGCCTGACGCTGATCGGACGGGCGCGGATCGCGTGGCCCCTTGCGGCGGCGGACAAAGCGGTCATGCCCTTCGCCCCGCGTGACCTGCCGCAGATTGAGGGCTGATTGTGTCGCAGCAAAAATCGAACCGCATTGCCATCCGCAGGGCGGTCGGCGCAGCCTTTCGTCCGGGCCGTAAACGGCCCGGACGCTTCCGGCGGGGGCTGGACTAACCGCCCGCCCCGCCCTTTTGCGCGGTTGGCGGCGCGAACGGGGACGTTTGCGGCGCGTTATTTTTGAGCAGGGTCAACGTGGCGTAGATGCCGTAGAGAGCGGGCTGCACGGTGGAATACTCCCGGTGCGGGCAGTCCAGCCGGAACACGATGAAGCGCCCGCCCTCTAGAATCAGCCAGTATTCCGTGATGCGGTCTGCGGTCGGCAGGATAATCCGGCGCACATTCCTGCCGTTAATCGTGTCCTCATTCAAGTACGCCTGCGATTTTTGCGCCGCCTGCATCACCGTCTGCGCGATTCCCGGCGCGAGAACGCTGTCCGTGAACTCAACGGTCGCCCCGCCGTGATGCCACTGCCTGCCGCGCCGCGTCCAGCCGTCTGGAATCGCCACGCCCCACCAGGGATCGCGCTCCGGCAGGACATAAAGCGCCAGCGTGGGAACGAACCGGGGCCGGTAACTCAGCCACTGCGAACGCGCCGCCCAGCAGATCACGCCGAACATCAATGCCACCATTGCCCAAAGCCCCGCCTCCCGCAGTCGGTTTCGGGGCCGGTCATCCAGCGCGTCGGGCAGCAGAAACAGCGCCGCAAACCCGCCGCCGACCAGTCCGCCCATGTGCGCATAGTTGTCCACCACGTTCTTCATCGAGAAGCCAATAGCGAGATTGACGACCGCGACCCAGAACAGTTGATTTAAAATTTTGCTCCGCGCCTCATCAGGGACAAGCGAACGGAACCGGATGGGAAAAATCAGCCCCGCGCCCACCAGTCCAAAAATCGCGCCGGAGGCCCCCAGCGACGGCCCCGGCGTGCTGACGTAACTGGCGAGGTTGCCCGCAATGCCCGCAATCATATAGACCAGAAAATAACGCTTCGCCCCGTAAATCCGCTCGATTTGCGCCCCCAGCGTCCACAGCGAAACGGAATTGACCGCAAGATGCACGAGGCTGCCGTGCAGAAAAATCGCGGTGACAAAGCGCCATTTCTGCCCCGCGTCAATCAGCTGCTTGTCTTTGGCCCCGAACGCCTGCGAGACCAGCGCGATGTCGCCGTTGCCCGCCCGCCACAGGGCGAAAAAGACCAGCGCAATCGCAATCTGCATCGCGACCGTGACCCAGGGCCAGTCCGCGATGCCGCGCGGCGCGTCCTCATATTCTTCGTTTTCGTTGTTTTCCGGGCGCTGCAAACGGGGGTTGGCGGCGTCGGGCAGATTCGGTTGGGCCATACCGCTCCAAAATAATGCGGGGGCGGGGAACCCGCCTTCGCCCCGCTTCCGTATCCTAAGAGAATTTCATGCAAGGCGAGGGAACAGGGAACAGGTTCGCTTTAACGGAGATTATACCGCAGAATCGCGTTTGATGGCGAGGCGTTCCCATTCGCGGCGGGCGAGTCCCATTCCGTAAAGACACAGTTCGAAATTTTCGGACAGCAGCTGAAACAGTTCGGCGTCCTCGGCGTAGCGGCCCTGCCGGTAGGTCGAAACGATGTGATAGGACTGCTTCCCCTGCCGCGCATAGTCAATCAGATGATCGGCGCGGCCCTGTTCGCGCAGGCGGCGCAGGGCGTCCGGATAGATTCCAGCCCAAAACAGGGTAAAATCTCCAATGTGCTTGTGAACGCGCCGTTCGCGGTCGGTCGCGTTCAGGCTGTCGGGCGCATTGGCGAGCAGCAGCATCTCCACCACCGAGCGGAGTTTATTGCCGCGCGCGTCGCGCACCTGTTCAATCGCGTCGGCGTGCGCGAAGTCAGCGAGCAGATCGCCCAGATAAACGCTGACCGCCGGATGCGGCAGTCCCAGCGTGTGATGGAACGCATCGGCGACAATCTGCTGAAATAAAAGGCGCAGCGGGTGCGTCGCCGGGGCCGATCCCGGAACTTGCAATGCGGTATTTTCTTCCATCATAGCGTTTTTCCTTACCATCATGTCATGGTAGATTTGCGGCGTTCGCCTTCGTCGCCTGCGGCGCATCCTCCCGACATCGCGGGGATATACCGGATATTATTGGCGTAACTACGGAAAACTGCGCAAAGCAGTTCCCGAAGCGGCCCGCGTCGCGCCTTCGCCCTACGGGAAATACGATGCCCGTCCGAAAATACAAATACGACGGGATTGCGCGACGGATTCGACGCCGTAGACACCGATTCCTGCCCGAAACGCGGCAGGCGGACGCGGCAGTAAAAAAAATGGTTATTCGGAACACATTCGCGCATTGTGGCACGGATTGTGCATAGTAAAAAGCAGAGTGGAACAATACGCGGCGCGGGCGGGGTCTTCCCAACCGCCTGACCGCTATTTTCCCCTGAATCGTCATCCAACGCAGTCCATGCCGACAGGCCAGCGGCCTGTCCTTCGGGAGGTTTTTCAACATGAGAGTCTACGGCTCCTCACCGCTTTATAATTACGTGGAACTGGTGTTTCGTTCCAAGCGGCTTTTCGTCATTTCGATTATTCTCGCGACGATTGTCACCGTCGGCGTCGCGGCGACGCGGGCCACGACCTACTCCGCCCGCGCCCTTGTGCTGCTCTCCGGCAATGCCAGCAGCACCAACTTCGGAGCGGACGACCCCAGTCAGCGCGGCAGCATCCAGTATAAAATGAGCGTTCTGAACGTCGTGCTGAAAGACCCGAACTTCATTAAGGACGCTTTCCGGCAGGGCGGCCTCGACAAATATCCCAACGGGCAGACGATGAGCGAAGAGGACTTCAAAAAGTTCTGCACCGAGGCCCATGACGCGCTTCAGACTGCGGTCGGCGGCAACATCCTGGAACTCACCTGCCGCTGGAAAGACAAGCATTGCGTGGACATTATTACCGCGTTCTACGCTTCGTTTTCCAGCCGCGTTCTGGATCAGGAGACGATAGTCAGCACATCGCAGACGCAGCTGCTACGCGCCCTGAGCGACGAATACACCGACAAGGTGAAAGACCTCGATAAGAAAACCATTGTGTATCGGCAGAAGCACGTTGGGTCGCCGATGGCCGACTACACCAACGCGGTTGCCGCACTGCAAGATAAGAAAGACCGCGCCGCCTCTATTCAGGACTTGATGAGTTCTATCGAAGGCCAGATGCAGAGCGCGAAAGAGCTGCTTGCAAAAACGCCGCATGAGATTGACGAGCGAACGACGGTGCAGAGCGTCGAGGGCAGCCCCGCCTATCAGCAAATGGAAGTGGATAAAGCCAGCGCGGAGACAAAAATGGCGGAACTGCTCGTCAAATACAGCGAGCAGGCCCCGCCGGTGCGGGCGCAGCGAGAAAAAATCGCCAATATTCAGCAGAATATGAATCTCATGAAGAAAATTGCGGCGGGCCGGGGCCACACGACCGGCACGACGCGGGGGCTGAACCCGGACTGGGCGGCGCTGAACTCGCAGGCGCAAAATCTGGAACTGAAAATGAAGGAAGGTCAGAAAATGCTGGCCTCCACCAATGCGGCGATTGCGCGTCTGCAAACGGCGGCGATGACCACGCCGGAAGAGCAGTACCGCTACAAATGGCTGACGGACAAGCAGGAACTTTATGAGTCCATCCGCAAGAACCTTTCGGCGCGGCTGGAACAGGCGCAAATGGACGAGCAGAAAGACCGCTCAATGCACATTGCCGAAATGACAATGATGGTTCCGCCGGAGGCAGACCTCGATTCGGCAGGCTCGAAAAGCAGCCTGTTTCTGATTGCCGGCCCGATCCTCGGCATTATCATTGCGTTCGCGTTCTCGCTGTTTTCCGAAACGCTGGACCATTCGCTGCGGACGCCGCTGGAAGTCGAAAAGTTTCTGGGCAAACCGGTGCTTGCCGTACTGCCCCGCATGGACCCGCCGCGCGGCAAGGCCGCGCAGCAGCAAATCAGCAGCGCCAGCGCAGGAAGCGCTTACCTGCCGCCGTCATAGAAGGAAGTATCCGGGTGTTCAGGTGTTGGGTATTCAGGTATTGACTGCTGCACTGGAAGTTTGTATAAAATACCAGTACGCGAACGAATACCTGAATACCCAATACCTGAACACCCGGATACCCGCAATGTGTGGGACGAGATTACTAAGGAACGGATTTTACGGAATGTCAGAAGACACGAATGTACAGCGCGGCGGGGCTTTGGCGCGGTTTCGCAGCGGCGGAAACGGGGAGGGAAACGGGAACGGGCAACGCAATAGCAGCGCCGATCCCAAAGAGGCCGCCTCGCTTGCCAACGCCAGCCGGGTGCTGATCCCCGAAGAGTACGCCCGACTCCATGCCGACATCGAGCGGGCGTCCAGTCCGTCCCGGTGCTTTATCGTGGGCGTGACCAGCGCGGTCTACGGCGAAGGCAAAACGACGGTCGCCATGAACCTTGCGGGAACGATTGCGCAAAACTCCTCGCAGCGCGTGGCGCTGGTGGACTGTAATATGCGCAACTGGGACTTGCAGACCCGCCTTAATCTGCCGCCCTGCGCGGGACTTGTGGATATTTTAGAAGGCGTTGAAGACGATTTGAGCGCGATTGTGCAAAAGACTGAACTGGACAATTTCACGATTGTACCCGCCGGTCGCGCCGCCGCCAATCCGTCGCGCCTCGCCCGTTCGCCGCGTTTTCTGGAAGTGATGAACTCGCTGCGGATGACCAACGAATTTGTCGTGATGGACATGGCCCCCGTGCTGCCCGTCGCCGACACCCGCGTCCTGACCAAAGCGCTTGACGGCGTGGTGATCGTGGTGCGGGCGGGCGTCACGCCCCGCGAAGTGGTGCAGCGGGCAATGGAGGCGGTCGGCACAGACCGCGTTCTTGGCGTGGTGCTAAACGGCACGGAAACGGTGATGCCGAAATGGCTGCGGCGTTATTTCTCGTAAGGGAATCACGCTCATTAAACGCCGCCGCGCTGCCGGGCCGTAAACGACCCGTCTGGGAGGCCTGCGGCCAACCATCCTGCGGACGGCAGACTTATTTTATCGCGTTTCCCTGAGTCTTTTGCGCAAACGCCGCGCCTGCTGGCATATCTACTTTAATCGGCGGGCCCAAAACGCGCCCGACGTGGAATAAGGAAAAACGGCGGAACGCATGATCCATTTTGCATCGTGGGCGGAGGGGCTGTTCGCGCTGGCGCTGCTGATTCCGTTCCTGTTTTTTGCGGGCTGCGCGTTGTACCTGCTGCGGCTGGCCCTTTATGCGGCGGGCAGGCGCGGCGATGTCCTCTCGCTTGCGCCGACGGGCGCGGAGGACGGCCTGCAAAACCGGAATGAAAGCGCGGCGGGGCGCAAGCGGTTTGCCGTGCTGATTCCCGCGCACAACGAATCGCTGGTGCTGGGCGCGGCCCTCGGCAGCCTGAACCGACTGGACTATCCGGCGGACGCCTATCGCCTCGTGGTGATTGCGGACAACTGTACGGACGACACGGCGGAGATTGCGGCGAAACGCGGCGCAACCCCGCTCATACGCTTTAATGACGCTGAGATTGGCAAAGGCTACGCGCTGGAATGGGCCTTGCAGGAATTAGGGGTCGGCGGCGAAGCGAAAAATTCCGTTCTGCCCGATTTCGATTTTGACGCGGTGGTGATCCTGGACGCCGATACGCAGGTCTCCCCCAACCTGCTGACCGCCTTTGAAGCGGGATTAAACGCGGGGCAGGGCGCGATGCAGGCGCGGTATGAAGTCCTGAACGTCGGGGAGAGTTGGAGGACGCGGCTGATGTCGTGCGCTCTGGCCCTCGCGCATATCGTGAAGCCGCTGGGCCGTGAACAATTACGGCTGTCCGACGGTCTAAAAGGCAATGGAATGTGCTTTGCGCGTCCGGTCGTCGCGGCGGTGGCGTGGTCGGGCGCTTCTATCACGGAAGACATTGAATACACGCTGCGCCTGTGCCGCGCCGGAGTTCGAATCGCTTTCCTTCCGGGCGCGGCGGTCTGGGCGCAGATGCCGACGACGGGGGCGCAGTCGGTCAGTCAGCGGAAACGGTGGGAGGGCGGACGCTACCAACTGCTGACCAAAGTCGCGCCGCAACTTTTAATCGAAGGGTTCCGCAAGCGCGACCGAATCCTGCGCGACCGGGCGATAGAGCTGATTATCCCGCCCTTCGCCGAGATGTTCGCCCTGCCGATTGTCCTGCTGGGCGTCAGCATCGCCTTTGCGCTGGCGACGGGTTGGCGTTCTGCGCAGATTTATGCGGGTGGCTGGCTTGCCATTCTCTTTTCGCAGGCGGTATATCTTTTTGGCGGATTGTGGGTGGCGCGAGTCCCCGCCCGCGTGGCGCTGTCCCTTTTCGCCGCCCCCGTTTACATTGTGTGGAAAATCGGCGTCTACGGCGTCATGGCGGTCAGCCGTTCGGCGGGCGGCTGGAAACGCACCGAGCGGCGCGAGTTGTAGCCCTCATCCCCCAACCCCCTTCTCCCAAAAAAGCCTGGGAGAAGGGGGAGAATAAACTACGAGTTGTTCCCTCTTCCAATCTTGGGAGAGGGCCAGGGTGAGGGCGCATTGTTAATAAACCGGAAGCGACGCATCCTTCACGAAATTTGATGGAACGCGCTTCGCTTTTAGATTGCGAACGAAAGACCTATGCGGCAGACAGTCGGAATCCTGGGAACTCCCATAGATATTCTGAATACCGAAGCGGCGCTGGCGCGAATGGAGCAGTTCATTCAGGAGCGGCGGTTTCATCAGGTCGCCACCGCCAACACGGACTTCCTGATAAACGCCCTTGCTGACCCGGAACTGCGCCATATCCTGCGCAACGCCGATCTCGTCGTGCCGGACGGGATGCCCGTCGTCTGGGCGGCGCGGGCCACGCGGTCACGCCTGCCGGAGCGCGTCACGGGGGCGGACATCGTGCCGGCCCTGGCGAAAATGGCGGCGCAAAAAGGCTACAAACTCTTTATGCTGGGGGCGCGGGCGGAAGTGGCGCAGGCGGCGCGGGAACGGCTGGAAGCGGAGAATCCCGGCCTGCAAATCGTTGGCTGCGTCTCGCCGGAAATCCCCTCCATCTCCGAAATGGACAGCGAAAGCATTTTAGACGAGATCGCCCGCGTTAAGCCGGACATTCTGCTGGTGGCGTTCGGCAATCCGAAACAGGAAAAATGGATTTATTTGCACCGCGAACGGCTGCGCGACGTGCCGGTCTGCATCGGGGTCGGCGGCACATTCGATTTTCTGGCGGGGCAAACGTCCCGCGCTCCGGGTTGGATGCAGAAATACGGACTGGAATGGATTTTTCGCCTGTTTCAGGAGCCGCGCCGCCTCTGGAAGCGTTACGTCCGCGATTTTTACCACTTCAATTATAACATCCTCAAGCAGTGGTACGGGATGCACCGCGTCGCCAGCGACAAAGCGGGCAAAGTCTTTATTGCAGAGGTGGACGCCTCGACCGTGATCTCGATTGTGGGCGGGTTTACCTCCAGCGTGATGCTGAAATTTCAGGAGGCGGCGGAGGAGGCCATCAATGCGGGCCGCAACGTGATTCTGGACTTTAGCGCCGTGACAACGCTGGACGGCGAGGCGCTCGGAACGCTGCTGAACCTGCCGAAACGCGCCGCCTACCGCAAAAGCGACCTGTGCTTGATCGGAGTGCCGCGCAAAATCGCCAAAGTCCTGCGGCGCAGCCAACTCCAGGACGGCCTTTACAAAATGGCGGACTCGGTGGCGCAGGCGTTTACCAATGGACGCCTCGCTAACCTCTGCTGGCACATTCAGGCGGGGGCGAATGCGGCGGTCGTCACGGTGACCGGGGCGGCGGAGGCCGATTCGATTCGTCGGCTGGAAGCGGCTTGCGCCCGCCTGCTGCGGGCGGGCAAGCGGGTTGATCTGGACGCGCTGGGCGTTTACTACGCCGATTCCGCGCTGCTGGCCGCCCTGCATCGCCTGCGCCGCCTGACCGAAGCGGGAGAAAATAATCAGGACGCGCCGAAAACGACGAGCGCGTTTCGGCTGATTGCAAGCCCCGCGCTGCTGGACACCCTGCGCCGCGACCGTTCGCTGCCTCGCTTTATTCTGCGCGACGCGCCCGAACTGCCGCCCGACGCTATGACCTACGACCTGTCTGAAGAAGCGGAGGACGGCCCAAACAAGACCGCGCCGCCGATTGAGACCGAACCGACCGCCGCGTCACCTATTACGGCGTAGAAATTCGGGTGTTCGGGTGTTCAGGTATTCGGGTATTTGCTTCTCCACTGTAAGTAATGTACAAACTATCAGTGAGAGCGTATACCTGAACACCCAAACACCCGAACACCCGAACACCTGAAAGCAACTCATGCGATTTGAAATCACTATTTTTATCGGAATCATTCTGGCGGGGCTGATTGCGAAGCGGTTGGACTGGCGCGGCACATTTTATTTGCTGCTGTTCGTCACCCTGTGGGTCTTCATCAACTGGAAGAAGGGCTGACGGGGGCCGCTATGTCCGATGAGATTCGCATTGCGACCGCCGCCGCCCCGCCGCGTGAAGCGGGAAAACTCGCCGCCATACTTGCCAACGAAACGGAAGGCCTGCACCTCGGACTGCGCCTGCTGACTTTGCCCGCCGCTCTGCTGCCTCACTTCACCTTTAACCGCGTCCGCACGGCGCTATATCGGCTGGCGGGCGTGAAGATCGGGCGCGGCTCGCTGATTTTAGGAAAAATCGAACTGGCTGGCCCCGGCGACATTGCGCGGCGCTTCACATTGGGCCGCGATTCCTACATCACCGCCCCGCTCTACGCCGACCTTTCCGCCCCGATTACAATAGGCGATCAGGTTTACATCGGGCATCACGCCGTTTTTATCACGACCAATCACGAAATCGGCAATGCGATCCAGCGCTGCGGCGTCTGGCGCTGCGCCCCCATCGTCATCGAAAACGGCGCGTGGATTGGAGCGCGGGCCACTATCCTGCCGGGAGTCACTATCGGCGCGGGTTCCGTCGTGGCGGCGGGCGCGGTCGTCACCAAGACCGTGCCGCCCAACACGCTCGTCGGCGGCGTCCCCGCCAAACCCATCCGCCAACTGGAAGCGTAGCGATTTTATCCACGAATTACCACGAAGGAGACACGAACGAATCCCTGAGTACAGGCACGATTTCAGACTGGTTTTTTCTATTTTCGTGTTAAATTCGTGATTCTTCGTGGTAATTCGTGGATAAAAAATGGAGTTCGCTGTGAATCGTTTTCGGTCTATGATTGCGTGGGCAGCGGCCCTGTGCGGCGTATGCCTTATCGGGCTGCGCGGGGGACGGCCTGCCCCGCCCGCCGCGCCGCCGGTGGAGGCCCCGATTTTTCTGGAAGCGGACGCCACCAGAGCGATTGGGCCGATCCACCCGGAGATTTACGGCATGGCGGCCCCTTCACCGGAGCATTTCGCGCAACTGAATTTAAAACTCTGGCGGTGGGGCGGCAACCCGTCCACCCGCTATAACTGGGAGCGCGGCAACTGCTGGAACGCGGCGCGGGACTGGCAGTTCCGCAACGGCAATTATAATAACGCGGCGGAGGCGGACAAATTGCCGTCCGGCGTGGTGGACAAAGCGGTCGCAGCGGCGAAGGCGGCGGGCAGCGACAGCCTGATTACGATCCCGACGATGGGCTGGGTCGCCCGCAATGACGACAACAATACGCTTTCGGTGGGTGTGCCGGATCACGGCGGAGCGCCGGTAGTTCCGGGTTCGCAGGCGGTTGCGGGCTACGATCCGGCGGCGAACCGCAGCAAAGTTTCGGTGAAATCGTGGCCCCGCAAAGGCCGCGCGTTCGCTGACCCGCCCGATCTGACCGACGACGTGGTATATCAGGATGAGTGGATTTATCATTTGGTTCATAAATTTGGAAAAGCCGGATTCGGCGGCGTCCGCTACTATGCGATGGACAATGAGCCAGACCTTTGGGACGCGACGCATACCGATATGCACCCCGTCCGCCCGGACTATGATGAACTTTTGACGCAGTTCACCGAGTACGCCGACGCTATCAAAGACGTTGACCCGACCGCGCAGATCACCGGCCCCGCCTCGTGGGGTTGGACGGGCTACTTTTTTTCGCCGCGAGACCGGGGCGAAGACAATTTCGCCGCCCACGCCGACCGCGCAAAACACGATAACGCGCCCTTTATTGAGTGGTTTTTGCAGCAGGTCGCCGCGCAGGATAAAAAGACCGGGCGGCGGACACTGGATGTGCTGGATGTCCATTTTTATCCGCAGGCGAACGGCGTTTACGGCGGCGCGACGGATGACGCGACCAACGCCCTGCGCCTGCGCAGCGTCAAGGCCCTCTACGATCCGAGCTATAAAGACGAATCGTGGATTGGGGCGGGGGTGGCTCTGATTCCCCGCCTGCATCAGTGGGTAGACAAAAACTATCCCGGCACGAAAATCGGACTCAATGAATGGAACTGGGGCGCGGACAACACGCTGAATGGCGGGCTTGCCATCGCGGAAGCGCTCGGAATTTTTGGGCGCGAACGGCTGGACATGGCCTGCTACTGGACGGCCCCCGCTGTGGGAACGCCGGGATTTTACGCTTATAAAATGTATCGCAACGCGGACGGCAGGCATAATGGGTTCGGGGACGCGGCGGTTTTTGCCCGCTCGTCCGCGCCTGACGCCGTTTCGTGCTATGCCAGCGTAGAATCGAAAATGGGCGCTCCCGCTGTTATGCTCATCAACAAAACGGGGCGCGACATTCCGACGGCGCTGCTGCATCTGGCAAGCCGCAAGACCGTCGCAAGATGGCGGACGTATCGGTACAGCGGCGCGAATCTGAAGGAAATCGTCGCGATGCCCGATATTTCTATCAGGGAGGGCCGGACGCGACTCGCGCTGCCCGCCCACTCGATCACGCTGCTGCGGGGAGTTCTGGAATGATTGAAACGCAAGACCGGCGCATTGAACTTCTCAGCGACGCGCGCGACTACGCGCAGTCCGCCCGTTCCCGCGCCAACTGGATCGCGCTGCAAATGTCGGCGCTGCTGATTTTCCTGTTCAGCATCTACATCGTGATACGGTTTTTCGCGCCGAAGGCCCTGCCCTACGCCCCCGTGCTTGCGGCCTGCGCCCTGATTTCCGTCCTGTTCCCCGTGATGGTCTGGCGTTCGCCGCGTTTAGGGCTGTATGTGCTGGTAGGGTGCGCCACCATGTTCATGCAGATTGCGCAGGGCTTCGACCGCGACCCAACCGCCTACGTCCCAATTTTCTGGAATATCGGGACGATTGTGGAGTATTATTCCGGCTCTGGCGCTCTGGGCTGGGTGCATATCAATCTCGGCGAGCTGATTATGCTGATGACCGCCGGGTTCTGGATTATTCGGCAGATTGCCCTGCGCGAACTCAAAATCGAGAAGGGGGCGCTTTATACCTGGCTGGCGATCTACACCGCTTACTGCGCGTGGGGCTTCGTTCAGGGGATGTCGCACGGCGGCATCATCTATTTCGCGCTGACGGAAGTGCGGGCGCAGGCGTACTTTACGCTGGTCTATCTCATGGCGGTCAACCTGATTAAAGACCGCCGTCAGGCCATGACGATTATCTGGATTATGATTTTCGGCATCGGCCTCAAAAGCATTATTGGCACGTCAAACTATATCAAAAACCCGGAAGTCACCGTAGACGAAGGCGTTTTGAGCCACGAGGACAGTCTGCTGGTCAATATCCTGCTGCTGGGGGCCTTGCTGTTTTCGCTGGCAAAGGTCGAGAAAAAACTCAAATGGGCGCTGATGGCGACCGTCCCCACCTGCCTGATTACGCTGATGGCGAACGGGCGGCGGGCGGGAATCGCATCGCTCGTCGTGGCGTTCCCGGCGGTGCTGGCAATGAGCTACGTGCTGCTGCGGGAGCGCCGCAAGGCGGTGCTGCGGTTCATCGCGGGCTTTAGCATTTTCATGGCGGTCTATTTGCCGGTGGCGTGGAACGGAAAAGGCCCCTGGGCTTTGCCCGCCCGCGCCATCCGTTCGCGCACTTCGCCGGACGACCGCGACGCCAGTTCCGACGCCTACCGCCTCGCGGAAAACGCCGACCTGAAATTTACCCGCGATCTTTCGCCCTGGACGGGCTACGGCTACGGGCGTCCCTATATCGCCATCTACGACCTGCCCGGACGCAACGACCCATTCAAATTCTTTATGCCGCACAACGGGATTTTGTGGGTCTGGATGCGGCTGGGACATCCGGGGTTCATCGTGTTCTGGATGTTCGTGTTCACGACGTTTATTCAGGCCCCGCAAATCCTGAAAAAAATCCGCGATCCGCGTCTCCAGGTCATCGGAATCCTTGCGGTTTCCACCTTTCTGATGCTGATTATCAACGGCGAATTTGACCTGTCCTTCGCCAATTACCGCCCGATGATCCTGACGGGGGCGCTGCTCGGTCTGCTGGGCGGGATGCCAAAAATGATCGAGGATAAACAAGCGGAACGCGCTCGCCTCGGATTGGGACGCGGCAGTCAGGGCGGCGGCGACGATCTGGACGCCCGCGAAGTGGGCGAAGTCGAACTGCTGGACGATTCGGAGGAGTGGGAAACGGTCTTCGCGGAGAAGAAACAGGGGCCGGGTTGGGAACCGGGCGTGAACTGGTAATCGGTCGCGTCGCCGGAGAATTTTCCGTCCTCAGCACGGTCAGCGGAACGCTTTCTAGACGGTTCGTTCAAGGCTCGTCTGCACGGCCCGGTCTGCGCGGTACGATTGACGGGGTTGCGGTGGGTCGTTCACGTCCCGGTCAGTCAGCAATAGCGGTCGTAAAACAGGGTGTCGTAGAGGGCCTTGCCGCCAAAAATCAGGGCGCACAGCACGACGCCCGCGTTCTTGTAATGCAGTACCGATTCGCCGTCCGCTTCCGGCAGCAAAAGCAGTCCGCCTGCCGCAATAAAAATTACGGACAGGCGGATCAACAGCCGGAGAAGCAAACGGCGGACATTCGGGCGGATCATAACGGTTCCTCGTCCCCGTGACCGAGTTTCGCAATCTCCTGCGTGGCGTCGCGCTGGTTTTTGACCGGCTCATCCGACATGACCTTGCCGTCCTTGAACCGGATGATGCGCTGGGCGTGTTCTGCGATGTCCTCTTCGTGCGTGACGATGACGACCGTCTTGCCCTCCCGGTTGATGTTCTGAAAAATCTGCATAATCTCTTCGCTGGTGCGCGTATCGAGGTTTCCCGTCGGTTCGTCGCCAAAGATAATCGGCGGGTCGTTGACAAGGGCGCGGGCGATGGCGACGCGCTGCTGCTGACCGCCGGAGAGTTCATTGGGCTTGTGCGTCATGCGGTCGCCAAGTCCCACGATTTGCAGGCATTTTTTCGCTACGGCATCTCCCTTGCGCTTGTTGCTGTAAAGCAGGGGCAGTTCGACATTTTGCAGCGCGGTGGTGCGCGGCAGCAGGTTGAAAGTCTGGAACACAAACCCGATTTTCCGGTTGCGAATCTCCGCAAGCTGATTATCGTTGAGCCGCGCCACTTCGATTCCGTCCAGTTTGTACGAACCTCTGGTCGGCTTATCAAGGCAGCCGATCAGGTTCATAAACGTGGACTTGCCGGAACCGGACGGCCCCATAATCGCGACAAATTCCCCGCGCTTAATCTCCAGCGACACGCCGCGCAAGGCCCGCACTTCCTGCGTCCCCATTTTATAAATCTTGTAAACATCGCCCACTTCAATCATCATTTCAGCCATAGATAACTCCGGTGTTCGGGTGTTCAGGTGTTGAGGTATTCGCTCGTTCATTGATAGTTTGTACAATCTATCAGCGTAGCAGGCAACACCCGAATACATAAACACCTGAACACCTGTTTTAATTGTGCGCTTTATGCTGCAGGGAGGCGAAGAACGCATTGGTGCGGCGTTTCATTTCGGGGCGGGCCTGCGCAAAGGGCATGGAATCGGCGTTGAGCGGGTTCCAGCCCGTTTTGGGCGGATCGGGGATTTGCGGGAAGCCCCCGCCGGGAGCGCCGCCCGGTCTTCCGCCGCCGGGACGCGGCCTGCCGCCGCCAAAACCGCGCTTCTTCATCGTGACGGACGGCGGTTCGATCTGCGTCAAACGCTTGACCTGTTTGATTGTCAGGACGTTTCCAATTTGCTTGTTGAGGCCGGACGCCTGATCTTCGGTCATATTCGTTTTTAGGCGCCAGGGGTTCAGGATTTGCAGCATCTTGCCCGCCTGCCCCTTGCTGAGGCCGTAGCCCGCCTCGCCGTCCATTTTTTCGATCTGAAACAGCTGATCGCCGAGCAGCGTGAGTTTTTTATGCTGGTCGCCCCACTTTTGCCACGCTTTGATTTTCTGCATCATGCCGGGAGGCGGCCCGCCCGGAGGCTGGGCCTGCGCGTTCGGGCTTCCGGCCAGCAGAGTTCCCGCCAGCGCCGCCAACACACGGACTTTGTTCTGTATTTCCATTCTACGCTTCTCCTTCAGGCATCGTTTTCGGACGAGGGGACATACAGGAATTACGTTCCCCTCTTCCGAGTCGTTTCAACTACTTCGTTTCAATAATTCGGCGTGACAGGCTGTAATTCCTGTTACGCCGCGTTATAGCGCCGAATACGTCGTCCGCTCACGCCGCCGAATGGCAGCGCCCTTTCGGAGAGAAGCGCGGTCGGTTCATTTATCTTTTGCGTCCATGTCGTCCAGCGTCTGACGCAGAGCGGCGCGGGTCTCCGGGGCAAGGTTCTCCGTCGTTTTCGGTTCATCGCGCAGAACGTGCAGATGATCCCGCAGATGCTGAAAACCGCGCAGGGCGGGGCCGCACTTGCGGCAGTAGAGAACGTGCAGGCGGGTAAACCACGCCGCAGGGCCATGCAGCGAACCGTCGGACAGAGCGCTGAGGTATTCGGTCATGTGTTCGCACGGTTCCATTTTTTCCACTTCCACAGCGGAATCGTGGAGCGAGGCAGTTTCGTTGGTCATGATGTCAGGCCCTTCTGCGCTCTTGCGCGTAGTGATAAAGGAGATCGTGCAGTTGCATCCGCGCCCGTGAAAGGCGGGAGCGCACCGTCCCGATGGGAATCTGAAAAATTTGCGCGGCCTCGGCGTACTCCGCGCCTTCAATGTCCACCAGCAGGACGCAGGCCCGCAGATCAGGCGAAAGCGCGGCGAGGGCGCGTTCCAGCGGTTCGTCCAGCGTGCCGCTGAGAAGCGCGGCCTCCGGCTGATCGGCGGCTGCCGCCCGCAGCGACTCCGGCCCCACTTCGCCGCCCGCTGTCAGCGTCTCCACATCTACGCCCGCGTCCCATTTTTGCTGATGATTGTACTCCGTAATGTAGGTATTCGTCAGGATTCGCAGCAGCCATGCGCGGGCGTTAGTCCCCGGCGTAAAGCGCCCGTCAATGAACGCCTGATAGCCTTTGATAATCGCCTCCTGCGCCAAATCCTGCGCCCGGTCTTCCTGCCGCCCGCAGAGCCGCCGCGCCGCCCGCATCAAATCGGCCTCGACCTCGCGCAAAATCGCTTCGAATGCGGCGCGTCTTGCGCCCGCGTTGGATGTCGTCTTCATGGGATTTTCTGTTTTCTCGATAGTCTGCATCGTTTTGTCCGTCCTGCCTGTGAAACCAACAGGGCGGGCGAAAAGTTCCCTGCTGCGGCAGTTTTCTTCCGTTTGCCGCCTGCGCGGGAATATGCCATAATGTATCAGGAAGATTTTGCTGTCGTCTGCTTAAGGCCAATAGCGCAGATACAGGGATAGATTTTTGGGGAGGGGAGAGTATGAGACGCGCTTTTACAAGTTTGTCGCTGAAAGAGGTGATGCGGATGCTGGGGCAGGAAAATTTGACCCCCTGGCATATCCATGCGCCGCTGCGTCTTCCTACGGATCACCTGCTCGAAGCTTTGCGCCGCATGGAGGTCTTTGATCTGCGCAGTTCGGAGGCGGCAAAACTGCTGCTGATTGACGCCCTGCTTGCCGAAATCGTGCAGAATCACTCCAGCCTGAAGATATGGAAAGATGAGCGGCTCGAATCGGAAGACCTGAACGGAAACGCGGACTATTTGATTGCGCCCAAACGCGCCTACCTCGATACTCCACTTTTGTGTGTGGTAGAAGCCAAACGGGACGATTTTGAGCAGGGACTGACGCAGTGCCTTGCCGAGATGCTTGCCTGCCAGTGGAACAACCAGAAAAGCGGCCTCGCCACCGATATTTTCGGCATCGTCAGCAACGGTCAGGGCTGGAAATTTTACTGGCTGAAACAAACGGGCGAGGTCTATGAGACGGGCGAATACGCCATGACCAGCCTAAGCGTCCTGCTTGGGATTCTGGACTATGTTTGCGCGGAGTGCGCCCGCCGCGTTCCCTGATTTGCCACCCCGCGCCCCAGCGCTTCTACTCGCAAACGCCGCCCGCGTAGTAAGTTCCTGCGCGGTCAAAACGCTTAATTCAACCAGCGCACATCCCCGCATGGGATGCTGTTCGCTGTTAAGCGATGCCCTGTGTTTGGCAGGACGCTTATCGCCTTCAAATCGCCGTTTGGCTGCAATTTGTGAATGTACAGATGATCGCCCCAGGGGTTTTCCGAATAATTGAAGTCGTAGTCGTCTGTGACCCATTCCGGGTTGCCGTCATGGTCATAATTCTGGAAGTACGGCCCGTGATTCCAACTGTCCATTTCCAGCAGCAGGCTGATCGTGCCACGCCGCAAAGTGTAGAAGCGCGTGGTCTGCCCGACCGCGCTAAATCCGCCCGTTCGCAAAGCGACAACAGGAAAACGGGACTTGAACGGCAAGATTCCGAGAAAAAGATAAGGGTCTCCGTCCTGCTCATAAATAAAGCGCCGGTCACGGTAGAATTTGACGCGGCCCCGGTTATAATTGCCGTCGCTCCAAAACTCCACGCGCCACTTGTCCCGGCCTTCGCGAAATCGGAGTGTCCTCGTTTTGGTATAACCCACAGTCGGCTGTTCCCGCATTGACAGATCGAGCGGCGCTTCTGACGTATCGGCAGCGACGGGTGGCGGAAGCGGGGCAGGATTAGAGACCGATGGCGCAACGAGCGGCGCAACCGAATGAGGCCGGTGACGAGGCGCAATCAGCCAGACGCCGAGATAGAGCGCAAGCAGCGCAACCGGGACGCTGTGTTGCGGATGATCGCGCAGCCAGCGCAAACTAAATGAAGCAGCGTTTCGTAGGCGTATCGTTGTCATAATTCGGCCTCCTTTTCGTGCGGCAGGGTGACGGCGTTACCCGTTGCGGACAAGAAACGGGATATTGGCGGTGGCGGCGTGGCCTTTGCCGTCGTAAATATAGACAAACAGCCGGTACGCGCCCGGAATTTCGGGGGCGCGGAACTGCCCGTGCAGCCCTTTGGATTCGATAAACGCTTCCGGGTGCGCGAAGGGCGGCGCTTCCGGGTCGCCGCCCGTCTTGCGGTCGCTGATCTCGGATCGCACTTCCCAGCGCGTCATCAGCGCGTCGCCGTCGGGGTCGGCGGCGGTCGCGTCCGCTGTGAAGGCCGCGCCCGGAGTCAGCGTCTGGTCTTTCGCAGACATCTCCAGTTGGGTCAGGACGGGGGCGCGGTTGGCGGGCCATTGTCCGCTCCACGCATACGTCACCGCGTCCACCGTTCCCAGACGCTCCCCGGAGGGCAGCAGCATCCCGAACCATGTGGGGGTCGCCTCGATCTTATCGCCCCAAAGAAAAGCATAGGAGCCGAGGCAGCGCCCAACCTGCGACGAAACGGCGCTCTGATAATTGGCAAGATACGTGGCGGCCTTCTGGGTGCTGCTGGGTTCAATCGGCGCGTTCCACGCCGTTTTGCGGACTTCCCACGGCCCCGCAGGGCCATATTCCGTCACGACATAGGGCCGGTTGAAATTAACCTCTTTCAGGCGCTTCGGCAGCGAGGCCAGTCCCGCGTAGGAATTGATTCCCAGAATGTCCACGTCCGGGCAGGACTCCATGAAATGCTTCGCCTTCGTCCCGTTTGCGCCAATCTCCGCAATGACAGTCATCGTAGGGTGATGCGGGTCTTCCTCTTTGACCATTTTTGCGATGTCGTTGACCGTTCGCCAGATGATCGGGTTTTCGCCGCTGCCTTCCATCTCATTGCCGAGGCCCCACATCAGCAAAGCGGGGTGCGAACGGTAGCGGCGGATAAAGCGGCGCGTTTTTTCCAGTTCGCCCTTGACCTGCGCGGCGTCGGAATAGTTGAAGCCCTGCCGCTCCTGCCCCAGCCAGATTCCGATAGTGACGCTCAGGCCCAGCTGCTGCGCCCGATCAAGCAGCGGCTCTAAATCGTCCTCGCCCCACGTCCGAATCGAGTTGCCGCCCGCCGCCTTGAGCGTTTCCAGATAGTGATGCCCGCCGCCGCCCTTGATAAAGTAAGGCCAACCGTTGCGAAACAGCGCAAAGCCCTGCGCCGTCTTCCGCAATTCCACGACGGAGAAGGACGCAGGCGCGGACGCTTTGACCGCCGCTTTCGTCTCCTGCTTTGTTTCCCGTTTCGTTTCCTGCGCGGCGGCAGTCCCGGCGGTCAAAATCCCGCAGGCCATTGCCATTATTGCCGCGCCGCCGGTTGCGCCGCGTCGCGGCAGAAAAATTCGCAGCATTTTCGTTCTCCTCATTGGATAGTGGATTATGTGACGTAAATCTGCTTCCATTGTAACATACCGCGCCGATTTCGGAGGCAAATCCCCTTCCCAAAAGATTCTTCCGTGCGGCAAAAAGAAAGCAGACAAAAAAATCTAAAAAAAAACCGGGAACAACCTCGCTTGCTCTTGCATATTTCGAAACCGTGTGTTATACTATCTTTGTTCGTTGAAATTTGACGGGCGATAACCGAATACTTCCAAACTAAATATCGCAATTCTGTCGCGGTCATGGGTGTCGCGGCGGGAGACCAGGTTGTCTTTGTTCCGACGCTATTACTGCGTCCGGGCGAGTTGCGTTACCAATAATCTATTGGCACATCAGCGGCTTTGTCCCGGCGTAAGCGTCGAAGACAGAGGCCGCTTTTTTATTGCGAACGCTGCTTTTCCAGCGCTCGTCCTGTTTGAGAGTTTGCCGATTGTAACCATATTGAAGCGGCATTGTTTGTCGCTTCTTGCAGGCCCTGACCGTCTGCGGGGTGGAAACACCCCGAACCGCTCATTAAATGAAAACGCAAAATCACCCGCCGCGTTTTCCGAGTTTAGTCAGGAGAATACGATCATGTTCACGACGACCCACACTGGTTCCGTTTCTGTTCCGTCTGTTCCGTTCCGTTCGATGGCGACCACGCCCAGCGCCGCGCTTGTCGGCGAGGCGGCCCTGCTGGAAAAATGCAAGTCCGGCGACGCCGCGTCGTGGGATATGCTGATCCGCCGCTACGAAAAGTCGGTGTACAAGTTCGCTTACTCGCTGTGCCGCAATCACGACGAGGCCGGCGACATCGCGGGGCAGGTGTTTCTTCGCCTGTATCAGAACCTGCACACCTTCCGCAACGAAGCGAGCTTCACGTCGTGGCTGTTCCGCATTGTGCGCAACACCTACCTCGACCTGTGCGTCCGACCGGCCCACAAAAGCCATTTAAGTCTGGACGCCAGCCCGAACAACGACGGCGAACCGAACGCCGGACGCGACATCATGGACCCGTCCCCGTCGCCCGAAACGCAGTGCCTGGAAAGCGAAACAGCGCAGATGCTCGCCAAAGCGATCCATCATCTGCCCGCTTACCAGCGTCAGGTGCTTCGGATGTATCACACCGAAGGCAAATCCTACGAGGAGATCGCGGCGGCGACCGGCCTTTCCATTGGAACGGTCAAGTCCCGCCTGAATCGCGCCCGCACCATGCTGCGCGAACGCCTCACCCCCTATCAGGACTCCCTGATGGCGGCGTAGGAAAACAGGAAGCACTAACCACCGAGGACACAGAGATAAAACACGGAGAAACACAGAGGTAAGTAACAAAATAAAATACATTTTGTCTTTCTCTGTGTTCTCTGGGTTTTTCCTCTGTGTCCTCGGTGGTTATAGACAAATCACTTAAACTTCGTACATTCACTGCGTCGAGGCGTTGCAAACGCCTCGCTAGGTGGCGTTCCGCCAAGCGTCCTGCCGGACGCGCAATCTTGAAGCAATATCCGATGTTTAAATGATTTGTCTATAGTTCTTTTTTCACCTGGCGCGGGGATGCGCTTTACGGTACACGTCTTTTAACCGCTCGTTGGTGACGTGCGTATAGATTTCGGTTGTGGCGATGCTGGCATGGCCTAAAAGCTCCTGTACCACGCGCAGATCGGCCCCGCGCGCCAGCAGATGCGTGGCGAACGAATGGCGCAGCGTGTGCGGCGTGACCCGCTCCTCCAGTTGCGCGTCGGCGGCGTACTCCCCCACGATCCGCGCAATCTCCTCCCGGCGGATCGCGGCCCCTCTGGAATTGGGAAAAAGGTACGAACTTTTCGCCTCCTCCAGAGTCACCTGATTGGAATTTCCGCGCCCCCGCTTCCCCTTTGTCGCGACTACCGGAACGATTCCGTCGGCAATCGCCCGACGCTGCTGAAGGTACAGAGCAAGATATTCCAGCGCCACTTTGCCCGCCGGGACGACGCGCTCCTTGCCGCCTTTGCCGAAACAGCGCAGCGAATGGTCGTCCATGTCCACATCGTCCACCGTAAGTTTCGCCATTTCGGAAACGCGCAGGCCGGTCGCGTACAGCATTTCGCACAGAGCCTTATCGCGCAGCGAGCGGGGATCGGACGGGTCGGGCTGATTAAGCAGGCGATTCACTTTTGCGACGGTGAGGACGCGGGGCAGGCGGGCGGTGCGCCGCCGCCCTTCGATTCCGCCCATGAAATCATCTTTGCGAATGTCGTCAATCACGAGATATTTTGCGAAGGCGTGCAGCGACGTGATTTTGCGCGAAACGCTGCCGCTGGACAGCCCCCGCGCATCCAGACTGGCAATCCACGCCATGACACGCGCCTCAATCAAGTCCTCGCCTTTTCGCGCTCCGCTTTGCATAGCGAATAATACGAACTGCTTGACATCGGTCACATAGCCCAGAATCGTATTCTCTGCCAGCCCGCGCTCCGTCCGCAAATACGCCTCGAAATGCTCAATCTGTGTGGTAAAATTGCTCATAATCTCCTGATAGACAAAACGCTTAGACGCGGCATATTCCCGTAGACCGAGACGTGAATGAACCCCGTCCGCAACGTGCGGACCGGGGCGTGAAACCAACCGTAGACCGGGCCGTGAACGACCCGTCTGGGAGGCTACGCCGACCGTCCTGCGGACGGGATGCGGGACGGTCAGGGGGTGTATTCTTCGTCGGTGTTTTCCCAATCAGGCTGGGTGGTCTGGGCGGCGTGATGCGCTTTCTGGTCTTTGATGTAGGCGATCACTCCGTTTTTCTGGTTGCGCCCCACGCTGAAAACGCCGTAGCCCTCCTGCCAGCGAAAACCGTCCCGTCCAAAAATCTGGTCGTTAGCGAAATGCGATGAGACGCCTTTGATCTGCGCCATAATTTTTGCAGGCGAAAGGCGCGTCGGCGCTTTCACCAGCAAATGAACATGATCCGCCATGCCATTGACCGCCAACACCGCGCATCCTAAACGCTGCGCCTCCTGCTGAATGGCGTGGTAGATCGGCCCTTCCATTTCCGGCATAATAACGGGTAAACGCTGCCGCGTCGCCCAAACAAAATGGAAATAAACTTCCGCTTTGCTCTGTCGCATGATCCCATATTCGGCTGTCCCGTCCGCAGGACGGTCGGCGTAGCCTCCCAGACGGGTCGTTCACAGCCCGGTCTGCGCGGCACGATTACGGGCGGTTTGGTCTACGCTCAAAACCCGAACATATTCCCCCCGCCCCCGCTTTCACTGATGTCAAAATCTTTACGGATGTGGTATTGGTCGCAGACCTGTTTGACCGCATCGTCTGTTCTATGCATCGCGTCATCAATCGGCTTGCTCGATCCCTTCATCTTTTGCGCGTCTTCCAGCGCCTTTTGCGGGTTGTTTTTGGCGCTTTCCAGCACATTAAAAACGCTCAAAATCGCGGCCTGCGATTTGCCGAGAAATTCCGTGTAAGCGTCGTGAATCGTCAGACAGGATTGCGGCGGCGCTTTGCTCTGAAATTCGGTCGCGATTTGATTCCATTTGGTATCGTAATCCTGCGTGGATTTCAGGGTCTCATTGACCGGCGTGGGATTGCTTTTTGGATCAGGCGTGTTCGCGTCATCGCCAAAATTCATAAATTGTTTCGCCTGATCGGCGGGCAACACGGCTTGCAGGGCCATTGCGTGCGCGATTTCGTCATGTTCCAGCGTCTTGCGTTTTTCCTCAATCCGCTTCAGGAACGCGAGATAATCCACGATCTCGGCGGGCGGCGGCGGCGTTCCTTCCGCCGGTTTCTGAACAATTTCGACAGGTTTACTTTCGGCGGGGCGCTCGACCAGTCCCGAAGGCTGCTGCTTTTTCGGGGCCTGCACCAAGCCGGTCGGGGCCTCTTCCGCCGGTTTCTGCGCCAGCATCCCCTTGACGACGAACGCGCCCAGCGCCAGTACCAGAACAGTCAGCGCAGAGACGAGAGCGATCAGCGGAGTATTGTTTTTGGCGGGCGCGAGAACAACAGGGCGCAGCGGCGCGGACGGATTGAGACCGCCGGAACCGCTTGCGCTGACGGGCGTGCCGCAGCGCAGACAAAATTGCGACTGCGACGGAATCTCCGCAGAGCATCGAACGCATTTCATAACGAATCCTCCTTCTTTAATTACGCGGCAAAAATGGCGGCGACGGGAACGTTCAGGCCGTCGAAGGTCACCGAAGCGGCGGTCTCCCCCGCGCCGTAAACCGCGACCGTGACCGCGCCGTCCGGCGTCAGCCGCATGACCTCTACCGTCTGACTCGCAGGGTAAACTTTCCACAACTCCCGGACGCCAATCGTGATGTAATCCCCGATTTTCGCGTTGACCACTTCGTCCGTCTCGCTGTCGGAGATAATCTCAACGACCAGTTCCGGCGCGACCGTCAGCGGCCCGCGCTCCGGGATTCCGCCGCCCCGCTCCAGTTGCGCGTTGCTGATAAAAAAAACGTCTGGCTGCCGGGTATGGAGGCGCGGACGCCACCGAATCAAAATGTCGCACGGCGCGGCGATGGCGCGGCCTGTTTTCGTTCTTACTTCATATTGATAGAGTACGTTGCTTAGACGCATACTGTAAGTCTGATGTCTGAAAGTTGGAGCAGGCATCTGGTGAAAAATCCCTTCGATGATCTCAAATCGGCCTGACATGGGCGTTTCCATATAATGCTCCCAGGTCATGCCCTCCGTCACGTCTTTTGCCCGCGCCTCGATATTCGCGACCGCCATGCCGTCCTCCTGCCCATTTCGCTTTCATCTGTTCTCATTGTATCACAATGCGCGTCGTTTTTGCGCAAAAACTTCGTCCCACGCCGCCGCAGCAGGCGACTCTATGATATACTATGGACGGCGCAGCGCCGCGAAAATTATCCCAAATTGATGCTATGAACCCAGAAATTACCAAAAAAGAAAAATATACCCCGTTCCCGCCCTATTTTATCGGCGGGATTCGCATTGATCCGCCTGTTGTGCTGGCTCCGATGGCGGACGTGACCAACGGCGCGTACCGCCGTATCGTCAAGCGGATTGGCCGTCCTGGACTGCTTGTCACCGAACTGATCAGCACGACCGCGATTCATTTCAAGTCCGAGCGCACCATGACGATGTTCGATGTCACGCCGGAGCAGCGTCCGCTCGCCGTGCAACTCTTTGGTTCCGATCCCGCGATTATGGCGGAGGCGGCGCGGGTTGCGGTGGGAGAAGGCGCGGACATCATTGATATCAACATGGGCTGCTGGGTTCCGAAGGTCTGCAAGACGGGCGGCGGGGCGGCGATGATGCGCGATGAAGCGACCGCCTGCCGCGTTGTGGCGGCGATTGTGGCGGCGGTGGACGTTCCCGTTACGGTCAAGACGCGGGCAGGCTGGGACTACGGACACCTTGCGACCGCCGGACTCGCCAGACGGCTGGAAGGGGAGGGCGCGGCGGCGTTCGCGCTCCACGCCCGGTTTGCGGTGCAGGGCCATACCGGAAACGCCGACTGGAATCTTATCGCAGAAATCAAGCGGGCGGTGACAAAGCCCGTCGTGGGAAACGGGGACATCAAAACGCCGCAGGACGCCGCCCGGATGCTGCGCGAAACGGGTTGCGACGGCGTGATGATCGGACGCGCCGCCATCGGCAATCCCTGGATTATCCGCGACACGACCCATTATCTGCGAACCGGCGAACTGCTGCCGCCCCCGACCTACGATGAGCGGGTCGAGACGGCGCTGCGGCACGTCTGCGAATTAGCGAAAAATATGGGCGAAGACCGCGCCGTGCGCCACCTGCGCGGGCAGCTGCCGCACTACGTCCGGGGCTACCGGGACGCCGCCCGCGTCCGCGAAGGCATCCACGCCGCCGTGACGATTGCGGAAGTCGAGGCCGTTTTCGCCCGCCACCGGGAAACTCTCGCCACGAATACCAGTTCGGAAGTTCTTTCTTGACGAACCAGAACGCGCCGCCCCCGATGCGCGGCGTCATGCCGTCAGGAATCGCCGCCGCTCCAGACGCGGTAAAGTTTCAGCAGATGCTGAAAGTCCGCCGGAAGCCCATCTTCCTCCAGGTCTTCGACGCCGATCCAGCGCTGTTTCCCCCCGCGCAAGACCTGACACTGGAGCGTGCCGGAGTCGTTGACCTAAAAGCCCCGCACCTCGACCGGAATGTCCAGCAGGGTTGCCGTGAACGGGAATTCGACGTCCTCCGTAAAAGCGCATTCCCAGGCAGCCATCTGCTCATATTCGCCGTAAGCGTCCGTCATTATTTCGTCAATTTCGTCCTGTAAACTTTCCATTTCTACTTCTCCTATTCTCCTGAAAAGATTTCCAACCCTTTGCGGGACGCCTGCGTATAGCTGTCGGCAAGCGCCTCCATCAGCGGCGTTTCGGCCCGCCAGAACGGGAAGTTTCCCAGGCGGCGCGGCAATGCCGCCGTGACGGGCGGGAGGCCGACTTCGCCGAACAGGGAATCGGGCAGCGGCCTGCCCTGCCAGAACGTATTCCCCTCTATTTTCAGCGGCTCCGGCGCAAACACCTCCTCCGGCTGCTCCGCCGCAAGGACTGCGCCGCCCTTTTCGCCCAGCAGGGCCAGAAACGCCTCGCGGGTCATGCCCCGCATCTGGAAAATCAGGAATGGGTCGCGGTCGAACTCCTCGCCCAGCAGATAGTAGACCGCCGCGATATGCTTGCAGGGGTTCGACCAGTCCGGGCAGGTGCATTCGGTCTCGATCTCCTGCATATCCGCGGGAAAGAGCGACAATTTTGCGCCCTGAAACGCCTCCTCAATCGCGTCGGGCATCTCGCCCGCCATCAGTTTTGCCGCGAAAAGCGCCTGCCCGGAAAGCGCCTCCGCCACCCGCTCCCATTCGGATTGTGACAGCGGCGCAACTTCGATGTCCACGCCGTAGGGCTTCGGTCGGGAACCCTGCACTTTTGCGCGGACTTTTCCCGGCTCAATCTGAATCGAAAGCGCCTGTCCGCTGCGGGCATACGATTTCCCGCGTGTCAGACGAGAACCCAGATCGAACGATTCCAGCGTGGCGATCCAGCGTTTCGCCCACCAGCTCTGCCCGAACGCCCCTGTTTTCGACTGCGCCTTGATTCCGCCTTTTGCTTCCCGCCGCTGCGTCGGTTCACCCCACCAACTCATTGCGATTTCTCCTGAAAATAAGCCCTCACCCCCGGCCCCTCCCCAAGTCTGGGAGAGGGGAGAAGTTAATTGCGCGCGCGAAGTTCACGGAGGACTACCCGCTCACTGCCTCCGAACGAAGCGCGAAGATTTCTTTCAATTCCGTGTTGGAGAGTTTCGTCAGCCAGTCCTCGCCTGTCCCGACGACGCTGCCCGCCAGCGCCTTTTTGCTCTCGATCATCTCATCAATCCGCTCCTCCAACGTCCCGACGCAGAGGAATTTATGCACCTGCACATTCTTTTTCTGCCCGATGCGGAAGGCGCGGTCGGTCGCCTGATTCTCCACCGCCGGGTTCCACCATCTATCGAAATGGAAGACGTGATTTGCGGCGGTCAGGTTCAGCCCCGTGCCGCCCGCCTTCAGCGAAAGGATAAAGAGGCGCGGCCCGTCGCCCTCCGCCTGAAACCGCTCCACCATGACATCGCGCTTCGGTTTGGGAACGCCGCCGTGCAGGAACAGGACTTCACGCCCGAACGTCTCCTGAAGGTGCTTTTGCAGCAGTCCGCCCATCTCCGCGAACTGCGAGAAAAGCAGCGCCTTGTCGCCCGCTTCCAGCGCCTCCTCCAGCATCTCGGTCAGACGCGCCAGTTTGCCGGAACGACCGGGCAGCGCGGAATTATCGCCCAGAAACTGCGCCGGGTGGTTGCAGATTTGCTTGACTTTGGAGAGAGTCGCCAGCACGATGCCGCTGCGCTGAATCCCTTCGGAACCCTCCAGCGTCTCCTCCAACTCCCGAACGACAGCGCGGTAAAGCGTGGCCTGTTCCGGCGTTAGATTGCAAAAGACTTTCATCTCCATTTTTTCCGGCAAGTCGGAGATAATCGTTTTGTCGGTCTTGAGGCGGCGCAGGAGGAAAGGCCCGGTCAAGCGTTTGAGGCGCAGCGCGGCCTCCGGGTCGCTGCCCGTCTGGATTGGAACAAAGAAATTGCGCTTGAACTCCGTCTGCCGCCCCAGGAAGCCCGGATTAAGGAAATCCATCAGCGACCACAGATCGCCGACGTGGTTCTCGACCGGCGTCCCGGTGAGCGCGATTCGGAAATCGGCGTTCAGACTGCGGGCGGCGCGGGCCTGCTTCGTCTCCGGGTTTTTGATATTCTGCGCCTCGTCCAGAATCAGGGCCGCCCAGTCCACCGCTTTGAGCAGGTCAAAATCGCGGTGCAGCAGGGCGAAACTGGTCAGCACGAGCGCGTGTTTCGCCGCCTGTTTCTGAAAATCGGCGTCTTTTGCGCGTCCGAGTCCATGATGCGCCATGACGGGCAAATCGGGCGTGAATCGCTGCGCCTCCCTCTGCCAGTTCCCGACAACCGAGGTCGGGCAGATAATGAGCGTGGGGCGTTTGTCTCCCTGCTCCCACTGCCTTTGCGCCAGCGCCAGCGTCTGCGCCGTTTTTCCCAGCCCCATATCGTCGGCGAGGCAGGCCCCCAGGCCCCACTGCCGCAGAAACTCCATCCACGCATAGCCGCGCTGCTGATACGGGCGCAGCGTGCCGTGAAACCCGGCGGGGACAGGCGTCTCGTTCGCTCCGCCCTGCCCGTTCAGTTTTGCAAGGAACTCCTCGACCCAGCCCGTCGCCTGAACGCCGTCAATCGCCAGTCCGCCGGGGCCGTCGCCCGCTCCGAGGGCCATGCGGACGACATCGCGCAGGGAACCTTTTTCCGCTTTGCGCTCTTTCCAGAAACGGATTGCGGCGGCGATCTCATCGGCGTCTAACTGCACCCATTGCCCGCGCATCCGAACCAGGCCCGTCTTTTGCTGCGCCAGACTCTCTAACTCCTGCGGCGTGAGCGGCTGCCCGCCGAGCGCCACCTCCCAATCGAACTCCACGAGGGTACGCATCGAGAGGCCCGCGTTGGCCTGCATTTTCGGCGCTTTGACATGGGCCGATGCCGAAAGCCGCAGTTTCGTGCCTTTGCGCGTCCACCACGCGGGCAGCAAGACGCCGAAGCCCGCCTGTTCCAGCATCCAGGCGGTTTCGGTCAGAAAGTGATGCGCCTCGCCTGTTTTCAGGGTCAGGCCACCCGGAGCGGCGGCTTTCAGGCTGCTTTCGATAGCGGGGCTGACTTTCGCCGCGTATCCCAGCGAGGCGAGCAGGTAGTCGCGGGGCTGAAACCCGCCGCGCTGCAAGAGTTTCGCCTCCTCGCCTTTCGGCTTCCAGGCCTTTTCTACCGGAACGAGCAGGCTGGGATCGTCGCTGGCCTGCAAGAGGTAGCGGAGGTTCCAGAGCGCGTCCGGCCCGGTCGGTTCGTCCTCGTCGGCGGGCGGCTCCTCCAACCGGAAGCAGAGGCGGAACGGCGCGGCGAGGGACAGCGTGAGCGGGCGTTTCCACTCGCGTATCTGCGCGGCCAACGCCCGCAGTTCGGAGGGTTCGCCCGTCAAAATCCCGTCGGGGAAATGCAGGGCGTGAAGCCACTGGTCGTGCAGGCTATCAAAGGCGGACGTTTTCGCTTTTGCGGCGCGGCGCGGCGCGGGCGTTATCGGTTCCGGCGCGGCGGCATCCCGCGCCAGATGGTCGCAGACGGCGGCGAGAAACGCGGACAGCAGCGGAATCGCGGGCGTTTCCGGCGGCGCGGCGCTTCTGGCATCGGTCAGGGCGCGGCAGATTTCGGGCATGGCCTGCGCCATTTTTCGTAATCGTTCCGAATCGGCCCCGCCATAGAAAGGCTGCCAGCAGGCGCGATACACGCCGTCCCGTTCTTCGACCGCAGGCAAAAACTGCTGCCGCGCCATCAGCGAACCGGCAAAGCGCAGCGCCGTCGCCCAGTACGCCAGCGACATCCCCGCGAGGACGCCGGTGGCCAGCGTTTCGCGGTTCCAACAGGCCCCGGTCAGCGCAATCGCCTGCGGCGTTGTCAGGGGAAAGGCGGTCACCCGCCAGGGCGCGATCTGCAACACGGCGTCGGTCTTCGGCGGTTCGGCAATCAGCGGACTGGACGCAAGCGGCGTGTTTCGGTAGGTGGGCAGCCAGACCGTTGCGGCGACGGGCGGCGCTTCCGCAATCTCAGGTAAGTCCGCATCTCGCAGCGCCTGCCGCAAGTTCTCAGCGCTGACCGCGTAGGGGGAACGGGCAACGGCGGATGCTTTAATCTTTCTTCCGCTGTGTCGGGAGGCCTCCGGCGCGTCAGGAGAGGCCGCCTGCTGTTCCGCCCAGAGCAGAAAACCGGCGTCGCTCAAGCCCGCATGAAGAATAATCAAGACCAATCCCTTTCCGCCCGCCGCGCAGCGGGCCTCTCTGACATATCAATCGCAGAGGACTTACGGACAGAAGCGCCCCTTCAAATTGTGGCGCAGGTCATGCCCCCGCGTCAACCGAAAGAAATTCGAGCGGTGATCCGCCTTGCCGCGACGATCTCCTGCGCTTCGGCGACGATGGCGTCGAGGTGCGCCGGGGCGCGGAAACTTTCGGCGTAGATTTTGTAGATGTCCCCATACAAACGGACAATCGCGGCGATCCTCCGCCGTAAGACCGCTTTTAACAACTCCTCCTTTTCGGGCAGTTGACCGGGCAGAAGAATGTCGGTGTAGGTGCGATTGCCGCCGAAGTCTACCTATATTCCGATGTCCACGTCGACGGGAAGACCCGCGCTCGTGAGCAGCTCGCGTTCGTGAGGCTGTAAGGCCCGGTTGACAGCGGACGGAACGTTCGCTTCCGCGTCATTTTTGAAGGCCAGAAGTCGGCGCGGACAAACGACCCAGGTATCGCCGCCTGCGGTGATCGCGCATATTCCAGGAATTACGCTGTCAAATTCCGGGTTAAACCAATCTTTCAGCGGTTCGCCTACGCACAGCGGAATGGTCGTCTGATGGCGATTTTCGCCGCCGTCGCAAACGACGTCCATGAACGGGCAGCGCTGCGCCTTGCGGCTTTGCTCCGTTGCGGCTTTGCTCCGTTGCGGCGGAACGGTCGCTAACAAACGAGACGAGCGGCAATGCAAAATCGCTGCATGACAGCTCTGATTTGATTTGCGGGCTGTTTCGATTTTGGCTTGGGCCTCACTTATACTTTGATAGGTCTATTGCGGTTGCCATCAGCAGCGCTGAAAACCGGCGTCCATCTAAAAGCGCGATACTGGGCTTCATCGGGTTCCGCGAATCTTCGAGCGCCGCCTTCGTGTAGTGACTTGCTGTGATGAAAATACCCTTTGCCGTAGTGTCCATTGCGCCGCGAAAATGGTTAATCTCCACGCTGCCTACCGAATGACGCCAACGCTTTGCCTGCACCTGGACATGAGTTCCTGCAAAGAAATCGTTGTCTTCGGCAACGAAAGCATTTAAATCTATCCCGCCATCGCCCGAAGATTTTGTCACTGCCACGTCACGAAAACCCGCAGCCTTAAAAAAGTCTCCTATGAGATGCTCAAAGCGGTAAGGATCAATTTCAAGAATTTGAGCGCGTGTCTCTTCCACCGTGAGCAGCGTAACATCTGGTTGCGGTAACGGGGTGTCCGTAACAACCTCACGCTCCTCAGCCATCATCGGTCTCATTCGGCGTGATTCTCCAAGAATTTGCGCGGAAAGATTTGCCGCCAGCGCAACGGGAACGATCAGCGGCGTCTGATGTATGAAAAACTCAAAAACCCAGGCGGCGCGTAATTTTCCAGACGTGTCAATCTGCTGTTCCGCGTAGTGCCGCAACAGTTCAAGCAAGCCCAGAAAACGGTAAATTTGTCGCCCCTCGTTGATAAAGCCGTAGAGGGGAATCGGGTTGTCATACTGTTCGAGAAGGCGTTTGTTCTTGCCCGTGAGTTGATGATCGCCTTCGCGTCCTGTGCCGGTGAACGTCAGAATGTCACCTTCAATGCGGTCGTGGTAGGGATTTTCTTCTTTTCGCTTACGGGCAGTATCCGCCGCTGTCAGAACCGCAACATAGTGCGCCAGTCCTTTAGGGCCGATTGAGGGACGTATACCGCCAAGATTTTCGAGATTCAAAGTGTATCGTATCTGGTCGTTCGTGTAGCGTTCTCCAACGACAAATTCAGAAACAGTATTCATGTATCGAGGGCAACCTTTCGATATTTTTCACAGTGAGGCCGTGACAATCTCCTGCGCTTCGGCGACGATGGCGTCGAGGTGCGCCGGGTCGCGGAAACTTTCGGCGTAGATTTTGTAGATGTCCTCGGTTCCCGAAGGCCGCGCCGCAAACCAGCCGCTCGCCGTCGTCACTTTCAGCCCGCCGATGTCCGCGCCGTTGCCGGGGGCTTTGGTGAGTTTGGCGGTGATGGGTTCGCCCGCCAGCGTCGCCGCTTTCACCGCGTCCGGCGAAAGTTTCTTTAACGCCGCTTTCTGCTCGGAGGTGGCGGGCGCGTCAATGCGGGTGTAAAGCGGGCTGCCGAATTTTGCCGTCAGTTCCTGATAGTGGACTCCGGGGTCTCGTCCCGTTCGCGCCGTGATCTCCGCCGCCAGCAGGCCCATGATCAGGCCGTCCTTGTCGGTCGTCCAGACGCCGCCGTCTTTGCGCAGGAACGACGCGCCCGCGCTCTCCTCGCCGCCGAACCCGTAGGAGCCGTCCAGCAGGCCGGAAACGAACCACTTAAACCCGACCGGGACTTCCGAAACCCGCCGCCCAATGGAACTTGCCACGCGGTCAAGCATGGCGCTGCTGACCAGCGTTTTGCCGATGGCGCTATCGCCGCGCCACTCCGGGCGGTTCTGAAACAGGTAAAAAATTGCGACGGCGAGGTAGTGGTTCGGGTTCATCAGCCCTGCGCTCGGCGTGACGATTCCGTGCCGGTCGGCGTCGGTGTCGTTGCCGAAGGCGACGGCGTAGCGGTCTTTCATTTTCACTAAGTCCGCCATGGCGTAGGGCGAGGAGCAGTCCATGCGAATCTGCCCGTCGTGATCCAGCGGCATGAAGCCAAAGGTTAAGTCCACCGTTTTATTGACGACCGTCAGATTGAGGCCGTACTTCTCCGCAATCGGCTGCCAGTAGCCCACGCTTGCGCCGCCCAGCGGATCGGCCCCGATACTCAGTCCAGAATTGCGAATCGCCTCCATGTCAATAATGCTGCCGAGGTCGGCGACGTAAGGCGTGATAAAATCATAAGCGCGGGTCGTGTCCGCTTTGATTGCCGCATCATACGCTAAGCGCCGCACTTCCCGATTGCCGCCCGCCAGCAGCGCGTTTGCCCGATTCTGCACCTGCCCGGTGATATCGGTGTCGGCGGGGCCTCCGCTCGGTGGATTGTATTTGATGCCGCCATCGGTCGGCGGATTGTGCGAGGGGGTTAGTATCAGCCCGTCCGCCAGTGCGTCAATCCGGCCCGCGTTATGCGTCAAAATCGCGTGGGAGATGACGGGCGTCGGCGTGTATCCTCCATTCGCCGCCATGAAAACGGTCACGCCATGCGCCGCCAGAACTTCCAGCGCCGTCTTTTGCGCGGGAGCGGAAAGGGCGTGGCTGTCCATTCCCAGATACAGCGGGCCGGTAATTCCCTGAGCCGCCCGGTACTCCGCCACCGCCTGCGTCACCGCGAGGATATGGTCTTCGTTGAACGTCCCTTTCGGGGCCGATCCGCGATGCCCGGACGTTCCGAAACTGACCTGCTGCGCGGGGTTCGCCGGGTCGGGGTGAATGTCGTAATACTGCGCCTGCAATTTTGCCGGGTCAATCAGGGTATCGGGCGCGGGATGCTGTCCCGCCATCGGACTTAAAGCCATAATAAAAATCGTCTCCTGTGGAAATTTGCGGTTCGTTGCGTTGATGCTTTTGTCGTGGTATGGGGAGGATTCAGGGACGCAGGCCCTTTTCGCGGAGCAGCGCGTCGGCCCATGCCGCGTCTTCCGGCGACAACGGCAGAGTAGGGCCGCTTCGGTAGTCCAATAGCCCCTTGTAGGTTCCCTCGTCGTAGCAGCGGTTGAGAACGGCCTGCAAATCTACGATAATATCTTCGTCGTGCGGGTCGAGCGGAACGCGCACACGCGGCAAAGCGCCGCGCAGTTTTACCGGCCAAACCTCATATTGCGTTCCATAAACTCGGCGCAGGCAAACCAGATAGCTCCATTCGCTGCGCGGCGGCAACAAGTCCAGAGGCGCCGCGACGGTATGACGCCCCGCCCGCAACAGATCAATTTCCATTAGACTGACGCGGTTTTCGAGCAAATCCCGCTGCTTCTCGCGATACGCTTCGCCGCCCGCCTGCGACCTCACTTTATTGATAGGGCTGAGAATTTCCACCACGGTGACAATGCGGCCCTGATCCCGCGTGGAACGGATTTCAATGTACGGTTCGCGCCGCCATTGGAAAAACGACGGAATGATCAACGGCGCGTCGCTTGCTTCTGCAATGGCTAATCCTCCCTCATCTAATCGGGGCGCAGGCGTTTTGACCGCAATATCGGGAACGTAAACCGGCCTTTCATCTGGCACGATATACACGCGGTCCTGCACTGCCGCCGCGTAATGCGGCGGCAGCAAAACGCCAATGGCGGCCCGCAGGTAGACAATCAGACTGTTATGGGCGTCTTCCCATAATCGCGGGTCTTCCAGATAGGGGTCCATTCCGGGAAACGGAGACGGCATGATTTTCTTTCCTTGCATCGCTTGCTCTTTTTTCGATGCGATTTCGCGCTCAGGGGCGCAGGCCCTTTTCGCGGAGCAGCGCGTCGGCCCACGCCGCGTCTTCCGGCGACAGCGGCGGAACGGGGTCGCGGCGATAATCCGCGTCCTCCGCGTAAGCGCCCTCCTCGTAATTTTTATCGAATACCGCCTGAATATCCAGTGTAATGTCCGCGTCCCCCGCCATCAGAGGGACGCAAATTTTCGGCAAACGTTCGCGCAGGCGGTTAGGCCATACCTCGAACCGCTGTCCCTGCCCGCTGCGGTGCAGGGAGACCAGATAATCGCAGGGTTCGTTCCGGGGCGTGACCGCCAGCGCCGCAACGGTCGGCGGGCCGTGGCGCAGCAAGTCAATTTCAATCAAATGAGCGGCGCTTCGCAGCGTCTCTTCCTGCTTGCGCAGGTACATCCTGCGCCCGTCGCTGTGGAGCGTCTTGTTGGTGGGACTCAGAATTTCGATTGCCGTGACCACGCGCCCGCCATCTGCGACATGGCGGATTTCAATGAACATTTCCGGCGGTTGCGGCACGGGCAGCGCCTCTAATATCAGCGGCGTATCCGGGGCGTCCAGCACGGCGGTCGCGCCGCGTGATTTTTCCGGCGCGGCGGGCGAGCGTCTTATAAAAACGTCCGGGTAAACGACGCGCTCACCCGGAACAATGCGGCAGCTTTCTTCCATGCGGGCCACATAGCCTTTCGGCAGGGCTTTATTCAGCAACGCCCGCATCGCGCCAATCAGCCCCTGATGCGTCCCTGACCAGCGGGCGGGATTTTCAAGATAAGGGTCCATTCCGGGAAACGGGGACGGCATGATTTATTCTCCTTGCATCGCTTGCTCTTTTTTCGATGCGATTTCGCGCTCAGGGGCGCAGGCCCTTTTCGCGGAGCAGCGCGTCGGCCCACGCCGCGTCTTCCGGTGAAAGCGATGGAACAGGCGATTTTGTATAATCTATGATTCGCCCGTAATCCGCATCCTCATAACAGCGCTCTAAGGCGGCCTGCAAGTCCAGGACAATATCGGGAACCCCCTCGTCCAGCGGTACGGTGATACGCGGCAAGCGATTCCGCATCCTGTTAGGCCACGTCTCAAACTCCCCGTTTAGCCCGCCGCGATGCAGGCAGACCAGGTAGTCCCATTCCGTTTTTTTTGGCAGTAAGTCCAGCGGGGCGGCGACCGTATGCGTCCCCGCACGAAGCAAATCTATTTCAATGAAATGCGTACTACTCGCAAGTAAGTCCGTCTGTTTGTTCAGGTACGACTCGCGCCCCGGACGCCCGTCCTTATTAGTCGGGCTCAGCAATTCGATTGCCGTAACAACCCGGCTGCGGTCTTTTACATCATAGATTGCAAGATAGGTCTCGCGGGCCTCTTCCACATAATATGAAATACGGAAGGGAGGGTCGGCCCGGTCGGCAACCACAGTACTGCCCGTCGTTTGCCGCGCCCGGACAGGCGCGGAATTTGTCAGACCGACATCATAGATATAGGTGTGCTTTTCATCTGGCAAAATGTAAACGCGCTCTTCAATCGCCGCAAAATAATTGCGCGGGAGCGCCCGCACCAATGCAGTCCGCATCAGGGCAATCAGACTATTATGGACATCTTCCCACCCACGCAAACTTTCAAGATAGGGGTCCATTCCGGGAAACAGGGACGGCATGATTTATTCTCCTTGCGCTCCTCACTGCGCCGCGTTCCTGACTTCGACGGTGAGGGGGGCCTCGAAGGTGTCCTCGAACAGGTCGCGGTTATTGTGGACGCCCCAGATTTCCAGCTGACAGTCGGCGGGCGAAATCAGCGTCAGGACAAAGCGGCGCGGGTTCTCAAAGCGTTCCAGTCGGGCGTCCTTCACCGTGCCGAGATGCCCCCGGTCCATGCCCTCCGCCAGCCGCAAAATAGAGGCTAGAACGCTGACCTCGCGGCGCTCGTCCCGGTTCAGCTCGGCAAGGTTTACGTGCTTGCGCTTGGGAAACCCCTTGCGATGATATAGCGCGACATTGGCGATAATGTCCAGTTCTCCATCGTTGAAGCCAAGCAGGTCGGAATTTCGGATGAGATAATAGGCGTGTTTCTGGTGATTGGAATGGGAAAGGAACGCCCCGATGTCGTGGGTGATGGCGGCGTAGTCCAGCAGTTCGCGGGCGTTCTCGTCGTAGGCGTGTTCGCCCAGCCGCTTCAGTTCGTCGAACAGACGCAGGGAGAGCGTGACCATGTGCTGCGCGTGTTCCGCGTCGTAGTTGCAGGCGCGGGCCAGCTGCAAAATGCTGCGACGGCGCACGCTCATGGTCTGAAAATCCTGCTTTGCGCCCTCCTCCCGAAACAGATGATCCAGCAGGATTCCATCGCGCAGCCCCCGGTCGCTCACGGTGATTTTTTCCGCCCCGAAGTCTTCCATGAGCGTCTGAATAATCGCGGCCCCGCCTAAAATGATGTCGGCGCGGGCCGCGTCCATGCCGGGAACGCGGCGGCGCTCCTCCAGCGTCAGGCGGCGCAGCATCGTGGTCACGCTTTGCAGTTCCGCGAGGCGGAAGGTAACATTGCGTCCCGGCCCGCCGCTGCCGTCGCTGCGGTTCCGCGCCACAATCTCGCCCAGCGCGTTAATGGTTCCGGCGCTGCCAATGGCGAAATCAAATCCCAGATCGCGGACGCGCCGCCCGATTAGCCCCGCCACGCCGCGAACATAATCCTGCGCCTTTGCAAAATCGGCGTCGCTGACGGGCTCCTCATTGGGAAAGAACCGCTCCGAGAGCCGCACCGCGCCGAGTTTCATGCTGTCGAGCAGCAAATGCTCCTGCGCGTTCCCGACGATTACCTCCGTGCTTCCGCCGCCAATGTCAATCTCAACGGCCTTGCGGTCACCCAGATCAAAGCCGCTGGAGACGCCCAGCCAGATCAAACGCGCCTCCTCCACGCCGGAGATGACACGGACTTCGATCTGCGCGTCCTCCCGGACGCGCTCAATAAATTCGTCGCGGTTTTCCGCTTCGCGCACGGCGGACGTGGCGAACGCGACAATCTCCGTCGCCCCGAAGCCCCGCGCCACCTCCGCGAATTTCACGCAGACCAGAGCGCCGCGCCGGATCGCGTCGGGCGTCATGCGGTCAGTGGTAAATTCGCCCTCGCCCAGCCGCACGACTTCGCGGTGCTGCGCCAGCGTGGTGATTTTCTGGTTAGCCTCGCTGCGCACGACGGCGAGGCGGATGGAGTTCGTCCCAATATCAATGGCGGCAAAAGTCCGCGCTTCGGTTTGCATAGCATCTATTCTCGATTCTCAAGGTCTCTCAAAAAAAATCGCTCCGCATAGACCGGGCCGTACACGGCGCGTCCGCAGGACGGTTGGCCGCAGGCCTCCCAGACGGGTCTGTTCACGGCCCGGATACTCCGCCCTTCGGCGGGCCGGTCGTGTTGCGGACGATGAACTCGGTCGGCAGAACGACGCGGCAGTTTTCCGCCGGTTCGCCCGCGACGATGCGGGCCACACACTCCGCCGCAACCCGCCCGACCTCCTCCGAAGGCTGCCGAACGGTGGTCAGTCCGGGCGGGGCGATGGCGGCGGGGGCGTCATCAAACCCGATAACAGAAATATCCTGCGGCGCGTTCAGGCCCCGCGCCGCCATTGCGTCCAGAAAGGCCAAAGCCCCGCTGTCGTTGCCCGCCACAATCGTGGTGGGCGGCTGCGGCAATTCCAGCCATTGCGCCAGCGCGTTGACCGTGCCGCGTTGATACTCTCTGCCCGCCACCACGCGCAGCGCGGGATTATACGCGATCCCGCCGCGCTCCAGCCCGCAAACCGCTGACCGAAATCGAAACTTTTGTCGGAAGCGTAAAACGCGATGCGCCGATGCCCCAGCGCAATCAGGTGTTCCATTGCCGCCCGCAGGCCCGCTGTATTATCAATGTTGACCGACGCGATTTCACGCGGCACGGGATGCTGATAGATCGCCACCGTCGGCAAACCGCTGTCCGCCAGCGCCTGAAGCCCTTCGGCGGAGAGGCCGCCGGGACTCAAAATCAGGCCGTCCACGCGCTGATCTAAAAACAGGTGGACGGAAACTTCGTCCAGCGGGGGATGCCGCAAGTAGATCAGCGCGTCGCGCCCCGCCGCCGCGATTCCGCTCATGGCGCCGCGCAGCAGCGTCATGGAGATGTCCCGGTTAGTGTCTGCGGTGATGGCCCAGGTAAAAATGCCGAGGGTATGCGTTTTGCCGCTCTGGAGGGAACGAATCAGCGCGTTCGGCGTAAATCTGAGGTCTGCGGCGGCCTGCATGACCCGCGCCCGCGTCGCCTCCGTAAAGCGTCCTTTGGCATTAAAGACATGGGAGACCGTCCCGACGGAGACTCCGGCGCGTTCCACGATATGAGTGATTGTGGCGCGAGGACTGCGCAAAATTCCGCCTTCGCAGCAACGCTGAAATCGCCTTGCCGCTTTTTGTTCTAGTATACGCCGACTTGCGGGCAATGTCAAATCCCGCTCTGTTGTAATACGCCGTCTATTGCCCTCTTTGTTCATAGATGCTTTTGCCACGGACAAAGGATTCCTGAACATAGATAGCGAATCGTCCTTATAGACAAATCAGTGAAACACGTAGAGAGAAATTGCGTTCCCGTCCGCAGGACGGTCAGCGAAGCCTCCCAGACGGGTCGTTCACGGCCCGGTCTACCGCGAAGGTATCAGGACATTGGCGGCGAAGGACGCTATCGCGATGCAATCAATATTAATCGTCAGCCGTTTACCAGTACAAAGGGGCAACCGGGACGCCCCATTCCAAACCTTGTGACAGCCGATGCGCAACGCCTGCCGTTCGCGACAAATGGGGCGGATATTATCACCACCTCAAAAATATCGCGGCGGCATTAAAGGCCGCAAAAAGTTTTCATGGCGCGGCGCATCTCGGAGCACTTCAATTTGATGCGCCGAAGGAGATCGCGGCGCAATGGCCCGATAATGAGAAGACGACCGCGAGTCCGCAATGGATCGTCCTGCGCGACGGAATCTTGCGGGCGCAAATGACTGGCGTCCGCAGCGCAAGAGAATTAAAAAAATTGATAAGCGAGACGCAATAGTATCGGCATGAGACAGCGAGGGCCACGTACAGGCAAGAGCGTTTTGTCTCACCTTCTGTCCGCTTGCCCCTGTCTTTTTGCCAGGGCCATTCAGTTTTCGTGCGGGCGAATCAATTCACGGCCACGCGTGCGCAAAGTCCGCCTTCGCGGACTCAATGCGGATTAGCCTGCACAAAAAGGATCGGGCTTAGTGTCCGAAGGGACACTTCGCGCGCTTGGGGCAGCGGTTTCAACCGTCCGACGCTGATAACTGAATGGCCCCTGTCTTTTTGCGCCCCGACAAGGAATCTTCCGCTTCCTTCGCGAATAGCCCTACGCAATGCGCCAATCAGGAACAGGGCGCTACATTTTAAGCGCCGCAGAACGGAGTATAATCAATGGCCTATACCATCACGCTGATTCCCGGAGACGGCATCGGCCCGGAAGTCACGGACGCCGCCGTCAAAATTATCGAGGCGACGGGCGTGAAAATCCACTGGGAGCGCATGGAAGCGGGCGCGGAAGTGGCGGCCAAAAGCGGCAACGCCGTCCCCGATGAAGTCGTCAACTCTATCGTAAAAAATCAAATCGCGCTGAAAGGCCCCATCTCCACGCCGATAGCGGGCGGGTTCGCCAGCGCCAACGTCGCCCTGCGCAAACGGCTAAATCTTTACGCAAATGTGCGCCCCGCCAAGACCTTCGCGGGCGTTCCATCGCGCTACGACAACGTGGACATTGTGGTGGTGCGCGAAAACAGCGAAGACCTTTATTCGGGGCTGGAGCATATCGTGGTTCCCGGCGTCGTCGAGAGCCTTAAAATCATTACGGAGACCGCCTGCCTGCGAATCTGCCGCTACGCTTTTCAGTACGCCCGCACCAACCGCCGCAAAAAAGTGACCGCCGTCCACAAAGCCAACATTATGAAACTTGCGGACGGCCTGTTTCTGGACTGCGCCCGCCGCGCCAGCCGGGAAGCGTCCGAAATCGAGTACGAGGAAGTAATTGTTGATAACGCCTGCCAGCAGCTCGTCATGCGGCCCGAAATTTTCGATGTCATGGTTATGGAAAATCTTTACGGCGATATTCTGTCCGATCTGTGTTCCGGGCTGGTCGGAGGGCTGGGCCTGACGGCTTCAGCGAACATGGGCGAGGGCGGCGTGGCGATGTTCGAGGCGGTTCACGGTTCCGCCCCCGATATTGCGGGCCGCAATCTGGCGAACCCGATTGCCGTGACGCTCTCCGGGGCCATGATGCTGCGGCATCTGGGCGAGATGCAGGCCGGTCAAAAAATCGAGCAGGCCGTCGCAGACGTGCTGGCGGGCGGGCAGCACATGACGGGCGATCTGGGCGGCAAGGCCACGACAACCGAGATTACCGAAGCGATTATCGCAAGGATGGCGGCATAAATCAGTCCAATTAATAGAACGTTCCGTCCATCGTTCCGGGCCGTGAACGACCCGTCTGGTGAGCCTGCGGCTAACCGGTCTGTGACCGGGACAACCTGCATTGTCGGTTGCAGACCGGTTGGCGGAACGTCCGATAGACGGGTCGTTCACGGCCCGAAACTTTTTCGTGTCCTTTCGTGTCGCTTCGTGGATAAACGTAGATAAACAATGCAGCGAATTTTTCTTCCTCCCGCGCAATTCAGCGGGGAGACAGCGCGAATTTCGGGCGCAGACCATCTGCATCTGGCGCGGGTGATGCGGGCGAAAGTCGGCGAAAAAGTGATCCTGCTGGACGGCGCGGGACAGGCGTTCCTGGCGTCCGTCATCGAGATGGGCAAGAGCGAAACGACGGCGCGGATTGAGGACGCCTTTTCCATGCCGCCGGAGCCGCCGATTTTTCTCTCCGTCGCGCAGGCGCTGGGCAAGGGCGACAAGTTCGAGCAGGTGGTTCAGCACGGCACGGAAGCGGGCGCGTCGGAGTTCATCCCCCTTCGGGCGGAGCGCAGCGTCGTGGAGATTCCCGCCGCCAGAGTCCCCGACCGATTAGAGCGCTGGCGGCAGATCGCCAAAGGCGCGGCAGAACAGTCCGGGCGCAGCCGAATCGCGGACATTGGCGAACCGCAAACGTTAGCGCGGCTCGCGCAACAGGCCGAAGCGAACGAAAATCCCCTGCTGATTTTGCACACAGACGGGAACGCGCCGCCGCTTCGCGCCGTCTTAGAGGCGGGCTTATCACAGGCGCCGCGCCTGATCATCGCTGTCGGGCCGGAGGGTGGCTGGAGTCCAACGGAGGTATTCGCCGCCCTCGCGTCGAAACATACCCCCGTGACGCTCGGCCCGCGCATCCTCCGCACGGAGACCGCCGCCCTCGTCGCCATCAGCCAGATTCTTTACACTTTGGAATAAGTGTTCAGGTGTTCAGGTATTCGGTGTTCGGGTGTTCGCTTCTTAACTGCCAGATTGTACAAAACTCACAGTGAATCAGACAACACCTGAACACCGAATACCTGAACACCTGAACGCCCTCCTCATCATTTAACTTTTTCGGGAGATTACCATGCGAATTTTAGGGCCGGACGGCCTGCCCCTCGGCGGAAGCGGCGACAGCGCCGCCAGTGTGTCGCCAGAAGTGCGGCAAATGGTCGAGCAGGCGCAGGCGGCAGCCGCGCAGGGCGATTTGCAAAACGCATTGCAGGCGATGGTCATGGCGTTTCAGCAGGATGTCACGTCCGATCTCGTGATAGACACGACGATTGACCTGCTGGGCCGCATGGCGCAGGAGCGCGGCGATCAGGAGGGAGTCGAACTGCAACTTTTTCAGCAGATGCGCGATAACCGGGATAACCCGGAGATTTACTATTTCACTGGTTCGCGCTTCTTGCAGGCGCAGCAGTATTTTATCGCCCGCCCGTTCTTTGAGCAGGCAAAAAAACTGATTGGCGACGAGCAGAATCAACTCGCGCAGGCAACCGATGTGGAGTACGCGCAGGTGCTGGGCGAAATGGGGCGGTATCAGGAAGCGATTGACCTGCTGCAAAATCTCAACGACACCTACGGCGGACTGCCGCTGGAATTGCTGCTGAAAATGACGGAGTGGTTCGCCCTGCTGCGGCAGACCGACGAGGCCGAAGCGCTGCTCGATGTTGTGCCGGAAGAAGCAATCACCGCAAATCCCGGACTGGAAGAGTGGCGCGACGAACTCGGCGATTTAATCGCCCGCGTCCACGATTTTGATGATCTGGAAACGCTGGAACTGCCGCAGTGGCACTACGTCCAGACGCGCAGCATCATTTTAGAGACCAACCCGGACGAGAATATGCCGGGGCAGCGGTTCGTCTTTTTCACGCCAAGCGAGGAGGACATCTCCTACATCGTGGCCCTGACCGCCGCCATGCTGGATCAGAAAGGCTACGCCCCGAACAAAATCCTGTGGCTGGGCGACAGTTCGGAAGTCCTTGCGCGGACGTTCGCGCAGTGGTGGGAAGTGGACGAGGCCGATCTGCGGGAATACCGTTCCGGCGATAACTCCGACGATGAGGAGAATCTGGCCCTGCTGGTGCTGGCTCACTCTTACGACGTGTCCGCCCTGCCGACCGAAGAGGCGCTGTTCGAACTATTCCCCGCCCGCGCCGGACTGATTACCTTTGCGCTGGACTTGCACTGGACGGAGCGGCAGCCGATTACGCCCGATATTTCCGGCTATATGTCGCAGATTTGCCACTTGCCCTGGGAGGCAAAAGTGGATATGAACGACGAGCAGGTCACGGTCACGCCTATCACCGAAAAGCCGGACGCCCGCGCGCTGGCGCTGGCATTGGCGGCGCAGTTCCCGGAGGAGGCCGAAAGCGACCGATTCGCGCAGGAGACGCTGGAAGATTTCGCCGCCTGCACTGACCTGCTGCTCGACCATCGGGACGGTTCGCTGAACCGCAAATCTATGGTGACGCACTCCCCGCTGCCCGGCCCGCGTTTCGGGTTCTAAAGTTTCGGGCGCTACCTATCACATTCAATGCCAAACGTTGCGTGGGATAGGTGACGCCCGCAGGCCTTCCGCGCAGACCGAACGCGATAACCGACCCGTTTAAGCGCGTGGGTCTGTTTTGCGGCAGAGCGGCAGGGAGTCAGACTCAAGAATAGGGTTCGGGCAGTTTGATCGGATAGGTGATGAGACGCGCCAGCGGTTCGGCAAACGTCATGCGCGACAACAGAACAGAATTGGCGTGTACCAGAACATTCCGATATTTCCGAACGTCATGGACACGCTGACGCAACAACGCACTGATGGGCGACGGCTGCAGAACCGCAACCCGATCTATCAGCCACACAGCGCGGGCGTCTTCGGGGACCGCAATGCCAGGATGTTGATGCGCCAGATGCTCCTTCAATATCCCCTCAAACGTCGCGAAAAGCCGAATGATAAATGTCGCTTCCAGATTGTCTGCCGCGTTTCGGATGTCTTGTGGCCCGATCTCTCGAAGACCACTGTCACTGGCAAGGTCGCGCCTGTCCCAGTTGCGCCCCGCGTAATTCAAAGCGCCCTTTGCGGCAAGCAGCTCCCTGCCGATTTTTCTCAACTGACGGGTGTAAGTCGCGCTCATTCGCTGCCCAGTAGGTCTTCTGTGAGATTAAGAAACGTTTCCCGCGTCCAGGGATAGCGCAGGACGATACCCGAATCCGTGTAAATCTTCCACTCCGTTTCCCCCATGCGATGCAATAAAAGTAAGCGAAATGCTCCGGGCCATGCCGCCAGTTCTACGCGCCCCACGTTATTCCGATAGCCGCGCCCCCATACCTCCAGCAGTAACTGTCCCTGTGGCGTATCAATTCTGGCGTCGGGAACGCGGTAAACGCCGATATTCTCCTCGTTGATTTCCCGCTCCGTCGTCGTCACCGTCCAACCTGTGTCCTTCGTCCATTCGGTGATTTGCCGCACAAGATTATTTACCGCTTCCACCCACTCCTCGCGCGCCGCCGTCCAGTCCATTTCTTCCTTCCGATTTTTTGTCAGGGGCTTTTCTTTCGGTGTGGCTGCCATTGCGTTTGTTCTCCTTGCTCTCCGCGTGATTGGTTTCTATTATATTGCAAGACGGGGCGGGAGTCGAGGAGAACGCTTCGCATTTCCGCGCCCGCGCCGTTTCCTCGCCCCTTCCGCTGCTATGTCCCGCTTCCACGCTGTCGCCCGCAGGCCATTGCCTGCGAAAAAGGCGGAAAATTCCGCAAACCAAATTCTTTTGTTTGACTTATGCCCCGTTTCTGTCCTATAATAGAGGCGTAGCCGCAACGACCGCAGCAAAACCCCCGGAGGAAAAAGAATTTGGCCTCATCCGCAGTGGACACGGAACTCGAAACGCTGATTCGCGCCCGTTATCCGATTATTTATATCGTCTCGTGGGAAGAGAAGCGCGTGGAGGACGCCCTCCGCGCTATCGCTTCGGCGCGGGGCAAAAAAATTTATTTCTGGACGATCACGCAGGGCATGGCCCTGAACCCCAACCACCGCGACAACGCCACGAAAGACCCGATGGCGGCGCTGGACTTCGTGATTGATTCCCGCGATCAGGCGCTGTTTGTCCTGAAAGATTTTCACGCCTTTATCAACGATGTCACATTGACCCGCCGCCTCCGCGATCTGACGCTGGCGCTGAAAACCAGTTACAAGACTTTAATTATTCTTGCGCCGCTGCTGCGCCTGCCCAACGAACTGGAAAAAGAGGTCACGGTCATTGATTACGGCCTGCCGGACATTGAGGACTTAGACCAGATTCTCGAAAAAATTATTCAGACCGTCAAGGACAATCCGAAGGTCAACACCGCCCTCGCGGAAGTGGAGCGCGATCAGGTCTTGAAGGCGGCGCAGGGTCTGACGGCGATGGAGGCGGAGAACGTTTTTGCGAAATCGCTGGTGGAAAAGCATAAATTCGACGTAGATGTCATTCTCTCCGAAAAAGAGCAGATTATCCGCAAGTCCGGGATTCTGGAATACTATCCCTTCAACGAGCAGATCAGCGACGTGGGCGGACTCGACCTTCTGAAGGACTGGATGGAGAAGCGCACCGTCGCCTTCACCGAAAAGGCCCGCGATTTCGGCCTGCCCGCCCCGCGCGGCGTCCTTTTGCTGGGCGTGCAAGGCTGCGGCAAGAGCCTTAGCGCAAAAGCAATAGGCGCACTATGGCGACTACCGTTATTACGATTAGACGTAGGGCGTATTTTCGGCGGAATCGTCGGGCAGTCGGAAGAGAATATGCGCAAGGCGATTCGCGTGGCGGAGTCGGTGAGTCCTGCAATACTTTGGCTGGACGAACTTGAGAAGGGCTTTTCGGGAACGCAAAGCAGCGGGCAGTCGGACGGCGGTACGACCAGCCGCGTGTTCGGAACGTTCCTGACCTGGATGCAGGACAAGAAGGCCGCGACTTTCGTTGTCGCGACCTCCAACGATGTGACCAGCCTGCCGCCGGAACTCCTGCGCAAAGGCCGTTTCGATGAGATATTCTTTATTGACCTGCCTTCGAAGGCCGAGCGGATTGATATTTTCCGCATCCATCTCAAAAAGCGCAAGCGCGACCCGGAAACCTTCGACCTGATCCGCCTCGCCGACGCCACGCCGGGATTCTCCGGCGCGGAGATTGAAGCGGTCGTCATCGAATCGCTTTACAACGCTTTCGACGACACAACGGAGATGACCACCGATTCGATCATTACGGCGGCGCGGCAGACCGTGCCGCTCTCCATGACGATGCGCGAACGGATCGAAGACCTGCGCGAGTGGGCGGAGCAGCGGGCGCGGCAGGCGTCCTCCGCGCAGGCGGAAAATATGGCGACGATTGCGGCGGAATTGCTGATGGCAAAAAATTCCGACGCCATGACAAATCTCATCTCTGCGACCGCCGCTTCCGCGCCTGTCCCGGAGTCTTCCGCGCCCGTTGCCGAAACGCCTGGGATTGCGCCCGTCGCGCCGGTATCGGAATCGTCCGCGCCCGACGCAGGGACTGGGTCGTGAACGATTCCGTCAGCAATGTAGCAATCGCGCCGCGCAGACCGGGCCGTGAACCATCCGAACGCAACGCGAGGTCGGGCGGCGCGTTCGGGTCGTGAACGAATCCGTCCTTAACGCAGAGACCGGGCCGTGAACGACCCGTCTGGGAGGCGTCCAGCCAACCGTCCTTCGGACGGCAAGACCGTTTCCCTACTGTTTACTGTCTACTTCCTCACTATGTCCGACCGATTCGATTTTTTAGAATTTGGCGACGAAAAGCCCGTCGCAGAGGCCACAGCGGAACCGGGCTACGGCTGGCGTCCGCTGCGGCTTCGCGCCGTCGAGGTGATCGGGGAGCCGGGAACGAAGGCGGGGCAGTTTAATTTGCCGACGGGCCTTGCGGTGGACTCGTGGGGTTCGCTGTATGTGGCGGACAGCGGCAACCACCGGGTGCAGCGCATCACGCCCGGAGGCGATGTCTACCCCTTTGGCAAAGCGGGCCAGACGGCGGGCGAGTTGTGGGGGCCGCAGTCGGTGGCGGTCGCGCCCGACGGCAAGCATTTTTTTGTGGCGGAGCAGGGCAACCAGCGGGTTCAGGGCTTCCATTTTTTAGGGCAGTCTACGGGCGTGGTCGGCGGATTGCGGAACCCATCCGGCGTCACGTTCGACGCGCAGGGGGCCTTATGGATCGCGGACACCGGCAATGGGCGCGTCCTGCGCTTCGATACCGGGCGGCGGCAATTCATCGGCGAGATTGGCGCTGCCTCCGGCGTCAAGCGTCCGATTGCGGTCTACGGCGACGCGGCGCACGGCGTCTGGATTACCGACAGCGCCATCTCCAACGTTTCCCGCCACAACTACGGCGGCATGAGGGCGGGCGGGCTGGGAGACAACCGCCGCCTGCATGATCCCGCGCAAATCGCCATTGACAAAGCGGGCCGCATCTACCTCGCGGAAACGGGCAAAGACCGTCTGCACGTCTTCGCCCCGAACGGCGATTCGCTCCTGACTTATGAAACGCCCGGATCGCGTTCCGGCCCGCTCAAGGCCCCCGCCGGTGTCGCGCTCGGCCCCAACGGAGAAATCTACCTCGCCGATACGGGCAATCACCGGGTGCTATTGCTGGCGTGGGAGTAGGGAAGAAGGGTACTCAGGTGTTCGGGTGTCGGGTGTCGGAAAAACATTCGCATCGCTGAAAATTGGTATAGATTTACAGCGTTTGGCAGATTGTCCGACACCCGAACCCCGGCACCCTTTCACGGAGTGAATTATGGACGACGATTTTGACGCGGCGGAACGGCATTTTGAACGGCGGAAGTTCGGGGCGGCGGCAACGCTCTTGAAGCGCGTGGTGGAGGCGGGGCCGAAAAACGGCGCGGCGTGGCGGATGCTGGGCGATTGCCGATTGAATTTGCGCCGCTTTGATGCGGCGGTCGAGGCGTATCATCAAGCCATTGCCCTGCTTCCTGCCGACGCCGAAACGCATTACCAGCGCGGGGCGGCGTATGTTGGCCTTGAGAAATGGCGGGAAGCGATACGCGACTTTTCGCAGGCGCTGAAACTCAATCCGCAGTACGCGGAGGCCGCTTTGGAAATTGGGCAGGCGTGGGGGCATCGCTGGGGACGCCACCGCCGCGCCGCAAACTGCCTGCAACTCGCCGTCCGATTAAAATCGGATTGGGACGATCCGCGCTTCTTTCTGGGGCTGGACTATTATCAGGCGGGCCGCTGGGATGACCGTTTGAAAATTTTCCGTAAGGTGGTTGAGGCCACGCCGGATTGGGCGGAGGGGCATTACATCGTCGGCGTCATTCAGACCAACGAGGGAACGTATCAGCGCGAGGCGATAGAATCGTTCAAGAACGCCGTTCGCCTGCGTCCTGAATGGGTCAAGGCGTGGCTGGCGCTGGGGCAGGCGCACAGCGATTTAGAAGAATGGGAACCGGCGGCCCACGCCTACAAACAGGCCGTCTCCCGCGACGCCGCAAACGCCGAAGCGTACCTCGGACTTGGGACGGCGTATCAGGCGACCGATCAATGGACAGACGCGCTTGCCGCCTACCGCGCCGCGCAGGAACTGGCCCCGGATTTGCCCGAAATCCCCTGTCACCTCGGCGAAATCTATCAGGAATTGATGCTGCCGACGGAGGCCGCGCGGTCGTTCCGCCGCTCGCTCGAACTGCGGCCCGGACTGGCGGAAGCGCACTATGGCCTCGGCGCGGCCCGCTTCCGCCTCGGCGACAACGACGGGGCGCGGGAGCAGGTGGACATCCTTCTGCAACTGGATCAGGAACTGGCGCAGGAACTCTATTCCCGCTGCTTCATCACAGAAGACGCCTGAACTCTTCTGATTCCCGCGTCCGGCAGGACGCCTTGCCGAAGGTCACCTCGCGAGGCGTTTGCACGCCTCGAATCGGGTTGGCTATCGGACGGCGTTTGCTACGCCGCGTCGCCAGTTCGCCATCGTCGAAGCGCGTTGTGCGCTCCAACAGGAAACGTCCCGCAGCGATTGCATTAGACGGGGCGGTATGCTATACTGAAAACAGCAACCCATCTCGTCCTTGCGCTGCGCGAAGTGCGCCGCCCACGCAGGCTAAAGGAACGCGCCGCCATGTTTCTCACTCTCCCGTCCCGTTCGCCAATTCGCCCGATTGCCCGCCGCTTCGCCCTGATACTGGCCTGCCTGCTCGTTTTGATGCCGCTCTGCTTTGGTGGAATAGCGCGGGCGCAGACGCCGCTTGCCATCCTCCAGAAAACGCAGAAGACCTATCAGGCGCTCAACTCGTATTCGGGACGCGCCGCCGTCACCAGCCAGATACTTTACAAAGGCCGAGTTCTTAAAGACGAAGAGTTTACCGTCGCGTTCCAGTGCCGCCGCCCCAACCGCCTGATGCTGGAGATGAACACCCCCACCGGCAGCCGCAATGTCTACAACGATCTGGAACATTTCACCGTATATGACGTGTCGTCCCATGTCTTTCTGCGCGTCCCCTCCGCCCACGACCTGCGCCGCGCGCTGGGACTGCTGGTCACGCAGGCGGACGTTTTCGCGTTCCTTGATCCGCTCTATTTCATCGGGCAAGACCGCCTGCCGCCGGAACTCAGCGAATTGAAGTTGAAAGGCGCGACCGACTGGAACGGACACCCGGTCTTCGTCGTCACGGGCGTGACAAAAATCGCGGAGCATATCATCAATAACCGGCTCGGTCAAACGCTGAAAGTCCCGGCGGAAACGCGCCGCTGGACATGGTGGATTGACCGCCAGAGTTTCCTGATTCGCCAGATTGAATCGCGGGCAGAAAATGTCAAAGTCCACGTCCCGGCGCGGCAGAACGGCAAGTCCGCGCAGCAGACCATTCTCACGACCAGTTTCACCCGGCATATCGTTTCGGACGCCGCCTTGAATCCCACGCTGCCCGACAACACGTTTTATTTTGTGAAGCCGGAAGGCGCGGTAGATTGTCATTCCTATAAGTAAAATAGACCGCACGGAAGGAGGCCGCTATGCTCACCAAACAACGCGCTACGGTGGAAGATTTGTATAACGCGCCGGGTAAGGCCGAACTTGTCAACGGAGAATTGATACAGCGCATGGCAACGGGATTCAAGCCCGGAAAAGCGGGCGGCAGAATTTATTCCAGCCTTGAACAGAACGAGGACCAAAACGGAGGTGGTTTCGCTCTGCCTGACAATGTAGGATTTCTCACCGACCTACCGCACCGCGAATCGTTCAGCCCGGATGCCGCATGGTACACACGCGATGCGCCGGAATGGAAGGACATGAACTTCCGGCAGGAAGCGCCCGCCTTCGCGGTTGAAGTCCGCAGCAAGGGCGATTACGGAATGGCGGCGGAAATCGTAATCGAAGATAAAATTCGGGACTATTTCGATGCGGGAACGCAGGTCGTGTGGGACGTGGACTTGCAGAGTAAGGACGTGATTAAGTCCTACCACGCCGACCGCCCCGATGCGCCGACCGTGTTTCGCCGCGATACGATTGCGGACGCGGAACCCGCCGTCCCCGGCTGGCGCTTCCCGGTCAATCGGTTGTTTAAGTAAAGGGCATGAGCGTATGAGCGGACTTTTATTTGCGGCGCTGATTGCGGCGCTGACAGCGGCCTTCGCCACTCCGGGCGTCCGGGCGTGGGCCATTTGGGTGGGGGCGGTGGATCAGCCGAGCGCCCGCCGCATCAATACGGAGCCGATGCCCCGCGCCGGCGGCATTTCCATCTATCTTGGCTTCGTAGTCGCGACCGCGCTGTCGGTGGCGGCGCGGCAGTTCAACGCGCCCCATACCGCCATCTGGACGCCGCAGATTACCGGCGTCCTGCTCGCCATCACGCTGATTGCGGCGGTGGGCCTGCTCGACGATCTCAAAGACCTGAAACCAAAATGGCAGGCGCTGGGCATTATCGGGGCGGCGCTGATTCTGGCGGCGTTTGGCGTCCGCATTGATGGCGTGACTAACCCGCTGGGCGGCGCGTTCGGCTTCCATTATAACCCCGCGTCGAACTGGCAGGCATTTCCGCTCGTTGTCTCCGTACTGGTCACAATACTATGGGTATTTATCGTGACAAAAACAGTGGACGCGATTGACGGCGTGGACGGCCTCGCCGCCGGAGTCTGCGCGATCTCCGCCGCGACGCTGGCGCTGATGGCCTCGCAAATCCGCACCGCCGAAGGCCTGTCCCTGCCCCTGATGGCGGCGGCGGTCGCGGGGGCCTGCATCGGTTTTTTGCGGCACAACTACCACCCTGCCCGCATCATCATGGGGACGATTGGGGCGCAGGTATTGGGCCTGACGCTGGCGGCGATTTCGATCTTAGGCGCGTTTAAGGCGGCGGCGCTGGTCTCCGTGCTGGTTCCCGTGCTAGTTTTTGGCGTCCCGATTTTCGACTTTACCCACGTTTTGACGCGCCGCTTTCTGGCCCGCGTCCCGCTCACCGTCGCGGACAAACGCCACCTGCACCACCGCTTGCTGGCGCGGGGCTGGAATCAAAAACAGGTCGTCTGGTTCATGTACAGCGTAACGATTGTGCTATGCGTGACCGCGCTCGCCCTGTTTCGCCTGGGAAGATAAAACAGGGTGTCGGGGTTCGGGGTTCGGGTGTCGAAAAATGCGCTCGTCGTTGAAAGTTTGCCCAAAATTCTCGCAGTTGGGGAATTGTCCGACACCCGATACCTGAACCCCGACACCCCGCATTGAAAGGAGTGTGACAATGGAGCCGATACATCCTACCCCGCTGGACGATTTTTTGTTCGACTTACAGGGGTATCTGATTCTGAAAAATGCCGCGCCGCCCGCGCTGGTGGACGAACTGAACGCCGCGTTCGACGCCTTTCCCGACCTCCAACCGGGCGAATGGTGGGGCAACGCGCAGCGCCGCGATTATACCAGTCAGACGGGGTTTGAGCTGCATAACGCGGTGGAGGCGGGGCGTCCGTTTGAGGAACTCATAGATTGTCCGGGCTGGATCAATCACCTGCGGCGCTATTGCGGCGAGGAGGATTCGTATCTTCCCGGCCTGTTCATTGACGAGGCGATTGCCTCGATACGGACTTCGGGAGGGCATCATCCTGTCCACTCCGGCGGCTATCAGGGGCCGGTTCGGGGCGCATACCGCTATCGAGACGGCAAATTCCGCTGCGGGCAGTGCAATATCATTCTGGCGCTGACGGACATCGGGCCGGGGGACGGCCCGACCATGATTATTCCTGGCAGCCACAAATCGCATTTTCCGCACCCGCTGGCAGGCGACTACAGGAAGGGCGACCGCATGGACGATCTGCCCGGAGCCGTTCCCGCCTATATGGAGAAAGGCGACGCGCTGCTGTTTGTGGACGGCATTATGCACGGAGGCAGCAGCCGGACGAATCCCGGCGAGCGCCGCATCACGATCTACCGCTACGGGCCGCTATGGGGTTCCACGCGCTTCGGCTATGAATACTCGCAGTCCCTGCTGGACCGCCTGACGCCGGAGCGCCGCCGCATCTTGCAGCCCGTTCCGCCCGCCCGTCCGCCAAAAGCGTAGCCGTCCCTCTCGCGGCGCAACAAAATGACCAAACAGCCCGTTGAGAAATTTTCTCAACGGGCTTTTTTGCAGCATAATAAAATCGGCCTCATCGAATGGGACGAGGCCGATTTTCGCAGAGCAGTCACTCGCAGCGACTAATGACCGGTCGGCGTGACGGGCATCACAGCGACAGGCACCGGAGCAGGGCCGGGAGCGGGCGCAGGCTTTATAATGGCCCAAGGAATTTGGACACGAAAAGGGGCGAAAATACGTTAGATCAGTATCATGAGAAAACGTTATACCGCCGCCTTCAAGGCGCAAGTTGTTCAGGAGGTCTTGAAGGAAGAAAAGACCATCGGCCAGATCGCTTCTGAATATGGCATCCATCCCAACCAAATCAGCCAGTGGAAAGCCGTCGCTGTGAAGGGATTGCCTACCCTTTTCGAGAAGGATAGCGCGGCCCATGTTGTTGAGAAGGCCGCCCAAGAACAGAAACTACAAGAACTCTACGCCGAGATCGGCAAACTGACCACGCAGGTGGCCTGGCTCAAAAAAAAATCTGGCTTCGAACCGGAGTAGGGCCGAACGGGTGGCACTCGTAGAACGGGAGAAATCTGCCTTGCCTCTGGTGGCGCAGGCGGAGTTGCTCGGTGTCAGTCGCGCCAGTCTGTACTACCAGCCCCGACTGCCTTCTGCCGAAGAGATCGCGCTCAAGCACCGGATTGACGCGATCTACACCGAGCATCCGTTCTTGGGATCGCGCAAGATTGCAAAGCAGATGCAGGAGGAAGGGCTTCCGATTTGCCGCAACACGGTAGCAGCGTATATGCGGGAGATGGGCTTGACGCCGATCTATCCCGGCCCTAATCTCAGCAAACGTAATAGCGAGCATAAGGTTTATCCTTACTTGTTGCGCGGCATCAAGGCAGAAAGGCCCAATCACATTTGGGGAATAGACATCACCTACATTCGCCTGTCTGCGGGCTGGATGTATTTGGTCGCCGTGCTGGACTGGTATTCGCGCTATGTGGTCAGTTGGGAACTGGATCAGACATTGGAAATCCCCTTTGTGCTGGCGGCGGTTGACCGTGCGCTTGAGATCGCGACGCCAGAGATATGGAACAGCGATCAGGGCAGTCACTTCACCAGCCCGCAGTATATCGAAAGGCTACTGGCAAAGAATGTGCGGGTCAGCATGGATGGCAAAGGCCGCGCTCTGGACAATATCTTTACCGAGCGGCTCTGGCGCAGCGTCAAGTATGAGGAAGTGTATCTCTACGATTACGCCAGCCCACGAGCGGCGCGGCATGGACTGAACCAGTATTTGACGTACTACAATCAGAAGCGACTACATCAGGCTCTTGAATACAAAACGCCTGCTTGTATCTATATGGGATCGTGACAAGGAAACTTTTGATGGCTTCTTTGAGCAGTCATGCCAACGTTCACAACACCTGTTTACGCATTTTGCGCCAGCGCGGCTATAGGCTTTGGGTCGAAGGCGAACTTGATGAGGATGGTATGTATCCCAACGATCTCGCTTGGATGGCGGAAAAGAATGGTTATACCTTCCATGCGGACAATCCCATTGAACTCTTGGGGCTGACAGGCATTTAGGAATACGTCAGCCCTGTGGGCGAAGCGCAACCATACTGGTGGACGGTTGAGGGAGCAAATATAAGAGATGAACTATTGGAAGCCGCATTTCCAGTCGAGGAATAGCCTGTCTACCAGATAATACGAAAGGAGAAGAATCTAACTTCAATCTGCCCTTTGCACTGTCTTGACATCGTGGGCCACTATAATCCAGCATCCGCGAGGCTGACCGGGCGGCGGCGGCCCAATCGCGTAGTCTCGCGTTTTTACTTTGGCGGCGATTGTCGAATTCCAACTTGCAAGATAGCCGCCTGTCGAACGATCTACGAGTTGCACCGTTCCGTCAGGATCGAAAATTCCGTTCCATTCATGGTCTCTTGCGCCGAATGAAGCGCTCGTTAGCACATCAGGCGGGGGCGTTTGACCGAACGCGGCGGCAGATGTGAGCAGAGAAATCCACACGAGAAAAAAGGAAAACACGCGGCACAGTTTCATCAGGCAATCCTTTCATGCCGCGCAACGTCTGACGGCGGCAAAATACAAGGCACGATTGATGCGGCGGCCTGCTTTGGCAGTCGCATTCGTTTTACGCACCAATAACACGCAAAATTGCATAAGAGCGTATAGAAAAAGTCTTGAGTTGCGAAAAAGTTTTAAGTTGCCAAACGCCTGAGCATCAAGCGCATCATAGCAAGATAGATCATGCTTTCGCTGCGCTCCGGTCTGAGTTCGTAATCTTTGGCGAGGCGGCGATAACGCCCGAACCAACCGAACGTGCGTTCTACTACCCAGCGACGTGGAACAATCTTAAACCCTTTGAGGTCATCGGTGCGCTTTACGACCTCTAACTCTGCGCCCAGATGCTCTGCAACCCACTCCGCAAACGGCCCGGTGTATCCGCTGTCGGCCCAAATTTTGGTCAGGCGCGGAAACTGCCCCTTCACTTGCTCAAAGAGGGCCTTGGCCCCAGCGCGTTCGCCCAGGTCGGCGGCAGAAACAAAAACGGACAAAACTAATCCGCTGGCGTCTACCAGCAGATGGCGTTTGCGTCCTTTGATATGCTTGTGACTGTCGAAACCGATGTCGTCCTGACCGGACTGCCCCCTTTTTCCGTCGTCTTCACGGACTGGCTGTCCACGATGGCGGCGGAAGGGGTGGGGTCGCGTTGCTCTTGGGTGCGCACTTGTTCGCGCAACGCGGTGTGAATTTTGATGAGTAGGCCGTTTTCGCTCCATTTACGAAAGTAATGATAGCACGTGGCATGGGGCGGCAGGTCATGGGGCATCATCTCCCAGGCGCATCCCGCGCGCGTGATATAGAAAATGCCGTTGAGAATAGCGCGGTAGGAATACACCCGCTGGCGTCCGTTGCGTCCGTCGGCGCGGTTTGTGGGCGGGAAGAAGGGTTCGAGGAGCGCCCATTCGGCATCGGTCAAATCAGTTGAGTAGGCTTTTGTCATCATAGCAAGAGTTTACCTCAAGCAGACTTAAACAAACGAAAGAGTTTTTCTATACGCTCTAAACAGAAGTTTTTCACGTCTTTTTGTTTTGACGCGATAATGAATGGCCCCGCCCCTGCCGATAATTTTCCCTGTAACGCGCTCAATCCAATCTCAAAATAACGAAAAGTACCCGCCGCGCCTGCCCTATTTTTCGTCTTGCGCCGGATTTTCTTCCTCACAAACGGCGTTTCCTTCGTCGTCAGCGGAACATTTTTCATCACAAACGCCGTTTTCTTCGCCCCAAGCGGCATTTGTGAGGAAGGAAACGCGGTTTGGGAGGAAGAAAATCCCGCTGACGACGAAGAAAGTTCCGTTCGGGACGAAACGCGGGGCGTCGGGTCAGCCGCCGCAATCGAACTGCGCGTTCCTGCGATTGGCGGCGCATTGAAGGAGTGTCTCATGCCTGACGATTATCTGCCCAACAACGACGCTGAATTTCAACTCTGGCTCGCCAACTTTGTCACCGTTGCGGGGGCCAACACCGCCGCCCTCGGCCTGCTTCCCGCCGACGTTACCGCGCTTTCGGGGGCGCAATCCACCTTTGGCGGCAATCTCGGTCAAATGAAAGCGATGCAGGCCAGCGCCAAAGCCGCCGTCGCCACCAAAATCACCTCCCGCAAAGCGATCAACAATCAGGTGCGAACCCTTGTCCGCCGGATACAGGGCAATCCCGCCGTAAGCGTCGCGCTGAAAAACCAACTTGTCATCAATCCGCGCAACACGCCCAAAACGCACACGCCGCCCGCCCAGCCGACCAGTCTCCTTGCCAGCCCGGATACCAGCGGCGTCAACAGCCTTGCATGGAACCGCAACGGCAACAAGCCCTCCACAACCTTCGTTATTGAGGCCATGCTCGGCGCTTCGACCACGTTTGAGGCAGTTGGCACGACCACCAAAACCCGTTTCGACCACACCGGACAAACGCCCGGAATGAAAGCGACCTACCGCGTGATCGCCGAACGCGCCGACATGAACAGTCTGCCGTCGCAGGCCGTCACCGTCTACGGTTCGCCCGTCACGCTCGTTCTGCAAAAGGCCGCGTAATGTCCGCGCCGCGTTTCCGCAAAATCAAGCGGCGAAGCGACAAACAAAAACAGGCGCGAACTATTCGCGCCTGTTTTCTATCCGGTTCTTGCTGTTCTCACGCCGTTACGCGGGTTGGGGTTCTAAGTCCGCTTTCGCCTCGCTGGTGACAAGGTAGACTTTCAAATCTTCCTGATCCCGCAGTTCGATCATCACGTCGGCTAGAATTTCGTAATATTCGAAAAGGCGCTTCGGCTCGAAATCCGGCTGTACGGTGACGTTCCACCTAAATTCGTCGCGCCAGATTTGATCTTCCAGCACTTCCAGCGTGGCGCCGCCGGGATGCGCGTCCTTCAGATAGTGCCGCACCCGTTCCGCAATGAAATGTTCATCTTGTTCCGCCATCATGCCGCCTGCTTTTCCAGCGCTTCGATTTCTTCCGGCGGGGCCATCAGCGACAGCAGAATGTTTAACTGCTGCTGGTCTTGCAGTTCGATTTCCACGTCGGCGAGCGTGTCATATAGTTCAAACGTGCGGGCGGGCCACACGTCCGGGCGCACAGGGACTTGCCACCACGTTTCCATTTTGCGGACGCCCTCCTGCAAAACTTCAATCGTTACGCCACTTGGATGCCGCCCCTTGAATTGTTCGCGCACCATTTGCGCCACCGTTTCCGCGTTAGTTTCCATTGTCTTTTATCTCCAAAATGTCAAACACAAGCCGTGCGTCGTGGATGCAGTCCAGCGCCGTGCGCCGATCCAGCGGGACGGTCGGGCGATAATCGGCGTTTTCGCGCTCAAGCCGCAGGCGGCGAATGGCCTTATTCAGCAAATACCGCTTTTCGCGGGGCAGGCTGATATTGTTGAGTATCAAATTCACAATCTGATCGTGCGCGGGGTTGTGCCAGCCGTGCGCGAAGTTCACGCCCTTTTTCACAAGTACCGAAGTGACCGCTGAGTATGCCGCATAGTAGGAACTGCTGATACTGCGCCGGAACAATTTCGCGTCCACCAGTTTCTTCGCCGCCTCGAAACAATCCTGCCCCATTTCCTGCCAGTCCGACACACTTCTTCTCCTTTTGACAGCGAAGGACGCGGGAAATGCCTCCCGCGTCCTTTCATTATACAGCAGACTTGTGCGTTTTGTCTACTTGTCGCTGACGCCTTTGCCGAGGGCCGCCTGCGCCGCCGCAAGCCGCGCTATCGGAACCCGGTAGGGCGAACAACTTACGTAGTTGAGGCCGATCTTATGGCAGAAGGCGATGGAACGCGGTTCGCCGCCATGTTCGCCGCAAATGCCCATCTTCAAGCCCGGCTTCACGCCCCGCCCTTTCGCCACCGCCATCTCCATCAGCAAACCCACGCCGCTCTGGTCAATGCTCTCGAACGGGTCAACGGCAAGGATTTTCTGCGCCACGTAGGGCTTGAGGAACTTGTCGCTGTCGTCGCGGGAGAAGCCGAACGTCATCTGCGTCAGGTCGTTGGTTCCGAACGAGAAAAACTCCGCCTCGGGGGCAATCTCATCCGCAGTCAGGGCGCCGCGAGGCACTTCGATCATGGTTCCGAACTGGTAGGGAATGGTGATGCCCTGTTCCGCTTCCACGGCTTTCGCTGTCTTTTCCAGTCCTTCGCGCACGGTCTTGAGTTCGTTGACGTGTCCGACGAGGGGGATCATAATCTCCGGGTGGGCCGCGCCGCCCGCTTTGATGACCGCCGCCGCGCCTTCGAGGATGGCGCAGGTCTGCATCAGGACGATGCCGGGGAACACAATGGAGAGCCGGCAGCCGCGCAGTCCCATCAGAAAGAGGAACGCGACTGCCGCACCATTGCATCATGGATTGATAGCGCCGATTTATTTGCGCCGCCTGCGAACGACAAACGCGCCGCAGGACAGGGAACCTACAAGCAATCCGAACGCGCCGGGTTCCGGGACGCCGGAAGCGGCGATTAGCGTGGTGAACCCATTGTAGACAATCGGGTTTGACAAGTCGTTCGGATTGGTGAACAGCGCTGTGAAGGGCAGACTTCCCGCCTGATAATCGAACGTGAAACGGAAACCGCTCAATGACGCGCCGGGAATGATTTCGCTTCCGAGAGGCGGAGCGCCAACGTCGGTTGCCAGCGTTTCGATTTGACCGAAGTCGGGAAGATCACTCCAGCGGTTCGGGAGCGCGTCAACCGTCAAATTCGCTATCGGGTCGTATTGATAGGTCACGTCGTACAGGGTGTAATTCGGGAAGGCCACCGCGTCCAGGTCATTGTAAACCGTGTAATCGTACTGCCACAGTCCCCCGCCAATGTTCGTTTCCGTACCGAGTATCCTTGCCGGAATGGCAGTTTGAGCGCTGGCGGGCAAGACGCTCAAAATTAAGAGCAAGGCCAGCAAGATACGGATCATTTTTGTTTTCATGGTATCTACTTTTCTCCACAGGTTAGCCAGCCGAACCCCGGCCTTAAAAATGTCCTGTATCTTTAAGGGGATAAGGATCGAAAAACTTTGAACCGGGAGACCAAAGTATATAATGGCCCAAGGAATTTGGACACGAAAAGGGGCGAAAATACGTTAGATCAGTATCATGAGAAAACGTTATACCGCCGCCTTCAAGGCGCAAGTTGTTCAGGAGGTCTTGAAGGAAGAAAAGACCATCGGCCAGATCGCTTCTGAATATGGCATCCATCCCAACCAAATCAGCCAGTGGAAAGCCGTCGCTGTGAAGGGATTGCCTACCCTTTTCGAGAAGGATAGCGCGGCCCATGTTGTTGAGAAGGCCGCCCAAGAACAGAAACTACAAGAACTCTACGCCGAGATCGGCAAACTGACCACGCAGGTGGCCTGGCTCAAAAAAAAATCTGGCTTCGAACCGGAGTAGGGCCGAACGGGTGGCACTCGTAGAACGGGAGAAATCTGCCTTGCCTCTGGTGGCGCAGGCGGAGTTGCTCGGTGTCAGTCGCGCCAGTCTGTACTACCAGCCCCGACTGCCTTCTGCCGAAGAGATCGCGCTCAAGCACCGGATTGACGCGATCTACACCGAGCATCCGTTCTTGGGATCGCGCAAGATTGCAAAGCAGATGCAGGAGGAAGGGCTTCCGATTTGCCGCAACACGGTAGCAGCGTATATGCGGGAGATGGGCTTGACGCCGATCTATCCCGGCCCTAATCTCAGCAAACGTAATAGCGAGCATAAGGTTTATCCTTACTTGTTGCGCGGCATCAAGGCAGAAAGGCCCAATCACATTTGGGGAATAGACATCACCTACATTCGCCTGTCTGCGGGCTGGATGTATTTGGTCGCCGTGCTGGACTGGTATTCGCGCTATGTGGTCAGTTGGGAACTGGATCAGACATTGGAAATCCCCTTTGTGCTGGCGGCGGTTGACCGTGCGCTTGAGATCGCGACGCCAGAGATATGGAACAGCGATCAGGGCAGTCACTTCACCAGCCCGCAGTATATCGAAAGGCTACTGGCAAAGAATGTGCGGAATGTGTCAAGCATTTTGAGACAAAAAGATGATATTTTTTAATGTACTTTCGGATCAGTCTCCGCTGTCTGCGGTTCGACCCGATTGATACACACTTGCTCATGCAGCGGCAAGACTTTGGGCGCTCCTTTGGAGAAACGACCCGGCTTGCGGGCATACGCTTGCTCTAAAGTTTCCTGCCGCGCCTGCTGAACGGCAGCGGCTTTTCCCATGTGAACCATTTCCGGGGTCAGCAACGCAATGCCGGTATGGTACTGCTGCGTGTTATAGAACGTCAGAAACGCCGCGCAAAACGTCCGCGCTTCCGCAATGCTATCAAAATGACCGGGAAACTGAGGCGCATATTTCACCGTCTTGAACTGCGCCTCCGAAAACGGGTTGTCATTGGAAACGCGCGGACGCGAGTGCGAACGGGTCACGCCCAGATCACAAAGCAACTCCGAAACCGTTTTAGAGACCATCGGCCCGCCCCGATCCGCATGAAGGGTGAGCGCATCGCGAGAAATCCCGTGACGCTGGCAGGCCGTTTCGATCAGTTGCGCCGCCAGATGTTGACACTCCCGTTCGGAGACAAGCCAGCCGACCACGCAGCGACTGAAAATATCCAGCACGACATACAGGCGGTATCCCTGTCCTTTGGCGGGGCCGCGCAGTTTGGTGATGTCCCACGTCCACACCTGGTTGGGCGCGGTGGCGAGAAGCACGGGGCGGGTATGTTTTTGGTGGCGCGATTGCCGCCTCCTTTCGGCAACCTGTTTGTTTTCGCGCAAAAGCCGATACATCGTCGCGATTGAGGCCAAATAGCAGCCTTCGTCGAGCAACGCGGCGTAAACCTGGCGAACCGACCGATCCAAAAAGCGTTCCGAGTGCAGATGCGCGAGCAGTTCCGCTTTTTCCGCCGCCGAAAGGCTTTGGGACGTTGAATTTGTCCGCAGTCCCAAAACCAACTGACCGCCGTTTCGCTGACGATAGAAAGTCGCCCGGCTTTTGCCCACCACCGCGCAGGCTCTTTTGATGCCCGTGAAGCGCGCGGTCTCTGCGATGAACGACGCGGCTATCCGGTCGGCAGCGTGAGGTTCATCAAGTCGGAAAGTTTTTTTTGGAGTTCCACGAGCGCTTTGAGTTTTTGGTTCTCCAACTGGAGGGCTTGCAGAGTTCGGGCGTCCTGCTGGCGTTGGGCTGCTCGCTCTTTTCGCTTCTGCTTTTGGCGCGGGTCATTTTGGGCGACGAGTTTTCCCTCTTCGTACTGCTTTCGAAAGGAAGCGAGAGTGGAAGAGTAAATGGCCTCGCGGCGCAGGATGGTTCCGAGTTGTCCGCGCTCGGTGCATTGGTCGGCTTCGCGCAGGATGCGAAGTTTGTCGGCGACGGTGAAGCGGCGGCGGCTGGCAGGCTGGCTGACGTGCGGGTCAGGCAACAGGCGGATATTCAGGTCAGACATGGATGGATCACTTTCTCGCCCTGAGAAATCTACACTATTTTTGGTACGGGCTTCTGTCTCACTCTATTCTGACACATAGGGACTCAACGGTTATTCGCCATGTGCGGCAACTCGTAGCGTCCGGGTTTCTGATAGACACGGGCGAACGACTCGTAGAAGGGGCGCGTGGATACGGTTCCGCGCTGTGACGTGTACCCTGTTTTCTAGGCCACGCGAAAAGTTAGTCTCCGCTCTTGGTTGACTGCTCGCGCAGCCACCGGGTTTTGTACGCGTCGGGCGTCAAGCCGCCCAGCGATTGATGCGGACGCTCTTCATTATACATGATGCGAAACGCTTCTGTCTGTGCTTTGGCGTCGGCAATGTTCTCAAAGACGCTGGCGGAAAGCAGTTCGTCCCGCAAGCGGCTGTGAAAACTTTCCCTGAAGCCGTTCTGCCACGGACTGCCCGGAGCAATATAAGCCGCCAAAATGCTTTGCTCGGAAAGCCATGCCTGCATTTCTGTTGCAATAAACTCCGGCCCGTTGTCCATCCGCAACGCGCCGGGAACGCCGTAGCGGACAAACAGCCGCGCCATTTCCGCCTGAACCTGGGCCGACGAAAAGGACGCGCCGACGGCAATCAAAAGACACTGGCGTGTGAAGTCATCGCCGACGGTCAGCATTTTGAGTTTGCTGCCGCGTTCGGTCGCATCGAACACGAAGTCCAGCGACCAAACGTGATTAGGACGCTGCGCCACCACGCGCACTCTTTGCACGAGCGGCGGCGGGCGGTAGTTCTGACGCCGCCGCGCCTTCACTTGCAGGCCCGCTTGCCGCCACAGGCGAAACACGCGCTTGTGATTGACGGCCTGTCCCGCGTTCCGCAGCGTCTGGTAGATTTTGCGAACGCCCCAGCGCGGATGCCGCTTTGCAATGGCCTGCATCGCTTGCAAAAGCGGCGCGTCCTGTTTGAGGCGCGGTTTGTATTGAACGGTGGCGCGGTGGACAGCGGCCAGAACACAAGCCCGCCTTTGGGAAAGGCCCTGCGCTTGCAGAAAAGCGACCAGTTGGCGGCGTCCCGGCAGCGTGGCTACTTTTTTTGCAGGAACGTTTGCAAGGCGTCCACTTCCAGATCGCGTTCGGCGAGCAGGCGTTTGAGGCGGGCGTTTTCCTGCTCCAGCGTTTTGAGGCGCTGCGCGTCGTCGGTCTTCATACCGCTGAATTTGTTGCGCCAGCGGTAGAAAGTCGGTTCGGTGATGCCGTGTTCGCGGCAGAGGGCCGTGATGGTTTGTTCGCCGATTTCAGCGGTTTGCAGGATGCGGGTAATTTGCTCCTGCGAGAACTGGCCTTTTTTCATGGTCAAACTCCTCTTTGTTTTGATGAGGAGTCTAACATATCCGGTGGCCTAAATTATGGGGTACAGGTCACTGTACAGGCCTGCCTGAAAAGACTATCACGAAATAAGATTATCAAAAGCCCTTAGATTGCGTGGGTGATAGTCTTTCTTCTCTCTGAAAAAAAGACTATCACCACTATATTATAGTGGTGACTGATAGTCTTATTTCGTGATAGTCTTTTGTCTGGAACGGTAGACAGGACACGCGGGCAGTCCCGGCATTGAAAAATCGGCGCGTTCGCTAACCGCTCGGAATCCCCCGCCTGAAAAAAATTCTGGCCTTCCCTTGACACGCCGCCTGAATCCCGTTATAATACAACCCTAACCAAATAGTTTTCCGCAGGGCCGCGTGTCGTGACGCGGCTGAAACACGGGGGAAGCCGGTGCAAGTCCGGCACAGTCCCGCTACGGTAAGGCGAGGGAACAGGAAACAGGGAACAGGGAACAGGCCATGCGCCGACACCCGAACACCTGCGCACCTGCGCACCCTTTCCGAGTCCGAATGCCCGCCTGCGCGTTCATCACGAATTGGCCCTTCGCGAGAAAGGGAGTGATGCGATTTTGGATTTTGGATTCTGGATTTTGGATTAGCCATGCGCCTCCCCCTATCGCTTCCGTTGCCCTCCAGGCAAACGAAAGCGAACGGGAGAAAGAGCGCGTCGCCAATCTAAAATCCAGAGTCAAAAATCTAACATAGCAGCATAATCCTGCCTGACCGTTCGCGGCCTGCGATTGATCTCAATCGCGACCCGGACGGTTTTTTTGCGCCGCCGGGACAACACCAAAAGGAGTCCTCATGCGACCGAAATTTCTACTGTTTGCTTACGTTTCTGCAGGCGGCGTCTGCCTGCTTGCCGCGCCCGTGACCGCGCAGACCGTGCCGGATTTTAGCAGCCCCGCCGGGTATTCCGCCGCCGCGCTGGGGATAAAGTCCTCCGTGTTTGCGGTCGGGCCGGACGGCAAATTCGCCATCGGGCAGGACAACTTTTCCGGCGGCGCGACTGTGACCGTCTACGATTCCATTGGCGCAAACCGCCGCGTCCTCAACACGTTCTCCGCGCCTGTCGGCGACAAGTTCCAGTATTTCGGCGGCATTGCGTGGAAGGACGCCAATACCCTCGCGTTCAGTGAGAACGGCGTGTCCCGCACGGCCTTCGCCGCCTCGCTGACCACCGGCGCGGTCACGCCCCTTGCCCCGATTGGCAGCCTGCCGTTCGTCGCGCAGATCGCTTACCGACCGGGCGACGCCACCGGAACGCTTTACGCCGGACTCTCCGGCGGGCCGGGAAGCAACGCGGTCTATACCGTTTCCGGCGGGGCGGCGACCGCCTTTGCCACCGGTCTCGGAGGCGGCTACCTCGGCGGACTGGCCTTCCGACCAACCGACGGCGCGTTATTCGTCGGCGATACCAACGATCCGACTTTCTCCCGGACGGCGGGGCAAGTCCTGCAAATCGGCGCGAACGGCAAAGTCGCGCAGTCGCTTTCGCTGGCGGGCGGAGGCGGGGGCGACATCGGCAGCATCGCCTTCGACGCGGCGGGCGACCTGTTCGCCACCACGAACGAGACGCTGACCGAACTGCCCTACGGCGCGGCGCAGGCGGTCAACTTTGGGACGTTCGCAGGCGGATCAAACGCCTATTCCGGCGACTTACAGTTTGTCGGCGGCGATTTCAGGCCGAACGGCGGCGGCAGCGGGACCCTGTTTGTCAGCGGCGGCTACGGTTCCGGCGTCTCTGGCGTGTTCGCTATCCGGCCCTCCGCGACGCCCGAACCCTCCGCCTTTGCCGCGCTGACCGCCGGAAGTCTGGCTTTCGGAACGCTCCTGCGGCGGAAGGGGAAACGCGCATGAGATTTCCCGTCAGGTCTTTTTTCGCCGTTTCCGTCGTTTCAATCCTGATGCTGCTGAACGTCGGGGCGGCGCGGGCGCAATTTGCAACGCAGGTCGTCGCTTACGACGCAACGGGCGCAAATCCGAATTACACCAACCCGGTGAACGCGCTGGGGCCGCCGTCCACCGTCTCTACTCCGTCTACCCCCGATAACTCCGGGATCGTGACGATTGGGTCGGGAGGCTACCTTGTGCTGGCCTTTGACAGTCCGCTGAAGCCCGACGCTACGCGCATGAATGGCTACGATTTTATCGTATTCGGCAATGCGTTCTATGTCGGCGGAAACAGCCACGTCCGCTATCAGAAGCCCGCGATTGTGGAGGTCGGCGTAGACAGCAGCGGCAACGGCTACGATGCGTCCGATCCGTTTTATGTCTTGCAGGGCAGTCCGAATCCCCTGTCCGGTTATCCGTTCAAGGGCATAGACGACCGACAATTCACGACGTGGGGCTACGCCAACGTCACGCCGACAAACGGCGCGGGTGACCCGCAAATCCCGACCGATCCGTTTGCGTCCGGCATTGGCGCGGGGTCGGCGGGCGGCGACGCCTTGAAATTGAGCTGGGCGGTGGACGGCAGCGGAAAGCGCGTCACGCTCGATCATGTGGACTTCATTCGGATTCGGACGGCGGGAAACTGGCCCTGCGCGATTGACGCCGTTGCGATAGTCCGCTCTGCGGGGCGAAGCGTTTCCGGGACGCTGACGCTGGACGGCGAAGCGACCGCCGCGCTTCCCGCCGTTCAGGTCGAAATTCGCAATCCGGGCGCGACAACGCCCGCGCAGACTTTCGATTTGACGACGGGCGGCAGTTTCACGCTCGCGCCCATCCCGCCCGGAAAATATGACCTTGCGTTCAAGGGCAGCAATACCCTGCGCCGCGTCATTCACGGGGTGGATTTGACCGCAAGCGACGTGACGAATCTTGCCGTGACACTGCTGGCAGGCGACGCAAACGGCGACAATTCCTGCGATTCCAGCGACTTCACCGCGCTTATCGGCTCCTACAATTCCGATAGAAGTATCATCGGCAGCGGCTACGATCCCGCCGCCGACTTTAACAACGACGGCTCGGTAGACTCCTCCGACTTCACCCTGCTCATCGGCTCTTTCGGACAGACCGGGGACGAGTAGACGGAAAGATTGATCCGCGAATTGACTAAAGGCTTTTTTATGCGACGCGCTGCGTTTACTTTAATTGAATTACTGGTGGTGTCGGCGATTGTGGCGCTGCTTGCGGCGGTCTTATTTCCGGCGTTTGCGGCGGCGAGGGAGAAAGGGCGGCAGACGGGCTGCGCCAGCAGCCTGCGCCAGCTTGCGTTTGCGAATCTCATGTATGCGGGGGACTATGACGCGCATTACGCCCCCGCCGCAATGGACTATTACGAGGCGAATCAGCAGCGCTGGTTCGGACAGAGGGACGGCGCGGGGGTGTTTCAGGCGCGAAGCGGGCCGCTGGTTCCCTATCTCAAAGAGAACGGAATGATTCGCCGCTGTCCCGATTTTGAGGTCAAGGCGGGCGCGGGGTTCGACAGCGGGGCGGGGGGCTACGCCTACAACGACGTGGCGATTGGCAGCCGGGTCTGGCTGAACCGCAGTTACGACGGGACGCCGTATCATAATTCGGCGCGTGAAAGCGAGATTGCCCTCCCCGCCGATTTAGTCATGTTCGCGGACAGCGCCATTGATACCGGCAGCGACGGCGGACTGGTGGAATACGAGTTTCTGGACGCCCCACCCGACATCGCCGCGCAGATTGCGGGGGCCTACCCGCTCGATCCGACCGCGCATTTTCGCCATCACGAACGCTGTAACGCGGTCTTCACGGACGGACACCTCCGCGCCCTTCCCATGAGCGACTCAATCCATTCCAGCGCCGCCTATGACAACGCCGCCCCGCAGGCGCACGGAATCGGCTGGTTTGCCAGCGGACGCTACATCGGGGACGAGGGCTAACACCTGCCCCGCGTTTTTGCGCCGAGCCAGTTTTCGTTTCTGCCGAGGCCGGTGATGACCGCCGCGCCGAGTCCCATGACCGAGACCACCAGCTGCGCGATCAGGCCAATCGCGCCAAGCCAGGGGGCCGTGATTCCCAGCGCGGTATTGAGCAGGAAAAAGACGCTAAGGCCCACCGCAAGCCGAATCAGGAAATCGCCGCTGCTGTCCCGCCCCGTTTTCGCCGCAACGACCTCGCCGACCGCCCGCATCCCGCACAGCCAGCCAAACGCCAGCAAAACTAACACGCCAGACGCCACCGCAAACCCGACCGGCAGCCACAGCGGTTTAATCGGAGTCGCCATGACGCCCGCATTGATTAAGGAGATGACGCCAAGCCCCACCACGCTTGCCGCGCCCACCAGCAGGCAGCGACCGGGCTGCGCTCCCACCGTTGCGGCGGCGCGGTTGGCGGCGCGGGGGGCTGCGATCCGCGCCACCGCTCCGGCAAGCAGGCCGAGAACAAGCAAAGCCAGCTGCGCCCCGATCCAGTCCTTGCGGGACTGCGGACGCGGGGACGTGCTCACGCCTTCATTCGTTCCTGTCAGCATCAGGTCGGTGTTGACCACCGGCGCAACCGTCGCGCCGAATGATGCGGGCGAACCGGACAAGGGCGCGGTCACTGTCACAGGTTCTGTCTCGTCAGAAACGGACGCAGCGGCGGGCAGCGCTTTGACTCGCGTGGCGTTCACGGTCTGGTTTTGCAGCGAGCCGCCGCGCAGGGTCAGCGTCCCCCCGATTTTGCCGCCAGGAAGGATAATGACGACGCAATCGGTCGCGTCCAGGTCGCCGGTGATTTTTCCGGCAAGCGTCAGTTTGGTTTTTGTGATGCGCAGCGAGGACAGCGTTTGATTTGCGCCGACGTTGATCGTATCACCGGTTTGCGGCATTTTGTTCGCGCTTGATTCTTGCGCGTGCAGGAGGCGTCCATTGGCGAGCAGGACAAACAGCGTCAGGAGTGCGGCGAGCGTTCGATTGAATAACATCTAGCCCCTCCTTCCGCCGTCATAGCCGCCCGACTGCATCCGCTGACGCCCCAGAACAAAGGCGCAGGCCGCGCCGCCCAGCGCCGCGTCGAAGGCCAGCCCACTGACTGCCGCCTGCCCCAGACTGTGGTACGCCGCATGGAGGCTGTCGCCCGCCTGCGTCAGCGCCGCGAACGCCCCGGCAGCCGCCCAGCCTAAGACGGGGATGCTGCGGATGGCGTCGCCCGCCTGCGCAAGCCACGCGCCCGCCGCCGCGCAGTTCACGCCCAGCATCTGCCGTCCCCATGCGCTCGCCAGAAAAAAGCCCAGCAAGACCGACAGCATCGCCGACAAAAATAGCCGCTGCAAAAGGTTCAAACGGGATGCGACGACCTGTGTTGCGGTCAGCGTCTGCGTGGTCTGCGTCCGGCTTTTCGTCGCGGTCTGAATAATCGCCTGCGTCGCGTTGACCGGGGCCGAATGAGCGGACAGGACGGGCGGGGCCATCCGCTCGATTTGCCGCATAATCAGCGGAGCGAAATCCTGCGGCAGTTCCGCCAGCGGCATCTGCTCAATCAGCGTGGCAAGCCGTTGCAGCTGCTTATACTCCCGCGTACAGTCCGCGCAGCCGGAAAGGTGGGCGCGGATAGCGGTCGCCATTTCGGGCCGGATTCCGCCGTCGTTCTCCAGCAGGGCGGGCAGGGTGTCGCGCACCCGGTCGCAGAGCGAGGAGACCGTCTTGCGCTGCGCCGTTTCGTTTTCGGGAGGGCTATGCTTTTCGCCCGGTCGCGGCGGCGGAGTCGCGTAGCGTCCCCAGTCCAGCCGCTCCTCCGGGCGGTCGTTATCAAATCTATTTTCCATCCGATTCCATTTCCAGTACCGGGCGCAATCGGCCTCGCAGCATTTCCCTGCCCCGGAAGAGATGTGTTTTGACCGTACCCGCCGGCAAATCTAAGGCGCGGGCAATCTCGTCTACGCTCAAGTCCTGCAAATGCCGCATGGTTACTACGACGCGATACCGTTCAGGAAGGTTCATCACTTCCCGCTGCACGATGTCCGAGACCGCGCCCCGAATGGCGCATTCGTCGGGGGCGTGGGAACGGAAATCGGCGGCGGGTTCGCGGCCTTCCGAAAGTTCGAAGTCGAGCGACAACGCGCCCTTTGCTTTGCGTGAGCGCAACTGGTCAATGCAGAGGTTGGAGGCGATTTTGTACAGCCAGGTCAGGAAACTGGCGTCCTGACGAAACGAGGCGATGGCCCCGTAAGCCCGCAGAAACGTGTCCTGCGTCAGGTCGCCCGCATCCTCCGCGCTGCCGAGCATTCGGTACGCAAGGTTGTAGACCTGCCGCTGGTACCGCTGCACGAGTCCATTATAGGCCGAAGTGTTTCCGCAAAGCGTGAGCCTTACCAGTTCGGCGTCCTGTTGTTCCACCAGAGCGTGACCGTCCTCGTCTCCCCCTCTGTCTTTACGAACGCTTTCACAGGTCACTACGGGGCCGTAAATCGCCCGGTTTCGTTATTTTAGCAATGTTTTGAAATTATTTTTTGACGCGCCACTTGCCGTCCTTTCGGAACGTTTGCGCCGCGTCGTCAGGGCGGAGGCGGAAAGCGGGGAACGATTTTGCCGCCGCAAGCGTGAATTATCGCGTTTCGCTTGACAAACAGGGCCTGGAAACAGTATAGTATGAGGCAGTTGAAGGGGCAGAACGCCCTTTTCTAATTCTTGAACGAAGCAGGCGTAGAAGCAAGGCGCGGGGGGCAGGCAACGCCCTTTCCCTTTTTCCCTTTTCCCTTTTCCCTGCTTCTGAACTATTCCGAAGGAGTCCGCTGTCTTGCGTATTCGAGAAAAAGAGATTCGTCAGCGCCGCAAACGCGCCCATGAGGCCAAACTCATGGAAATCAAGGCCCTGAAAGCCGCCAAACCGCCGAAGCCCGCAAAACCCGTTGCGGCCCGCCCTGCGCGTCCCGCCGCTCCCGCCGCTTCTGGCGCGGCGGCAAACCCTGCTGCGGCCCCGGCGCGTCCCGCCGCCCCGCGCCCGCCCCGCGCCCCGAAACCGGCGGAAGCCCCGGCAGCCGCCGCGCCGACCCCGACCGCAGAGACCGCCGCGCCCGTCGTCGCGCAGGAAACGCCTGCGCCCGTCGCCGCTGCACCCGAAGCGCCTGACGCCCCCGCGCCCGACGCGCAGGTGTAGCGAAAATCTCGCCTCGTTTGTCGAGGCGTTGCAAACGCCTCGCTAGGTGGCGTCCCGCCAAGCGTCCTACCGGACGCGATACAGCATACATCTACACATTGAACGGTAAATTCAGGTTGCGATGCACCAGCTATCGCAAATCAAATGGCAAAATAAAAAGCGTCTGCTTCTCAGTTGAGGAGCGGACGCTTTTTTGCGCTGAAAATTTTCCTCTGAACTACCACTTTCCATTTAAATAAAATAGAAGCAGAGCCAGAACCAGAATCAATGCCAAAACCGGAAGATAGACCGGCCCTTGAATCGCTGGCGGTTCAGAGGAATAATTCTTTAAGTCTCTCATTGTTTTACTTCGCTTTCGGTGCGTCGTCCTCGTCGTCTTCATCATGTTTCGGGGCGGCGGGGCGGGCGGTCAGGCCGTGCCGGATGGCGGGGGCGGGAACGTCGCCGCGAATGGCGTGCCACAGGATGTCGTTAAGCGCTTCGTCCGGGCCGGATTCCTCTTTCAGCGGGTTGAGCAGACGGGCGGAATCTTTTGCCCGGTACGCCGAGGCCGTATTGATTTTCGTGGCGCGTTCCGCTTTCGGCAGCAGCGCCGAGTAAGGCGCGTCGTTGTCTGGGGACGTTCCGAATACCGCTATCGGGGAGGCCACCGCGTCGTACTGGCACAGCGGGGACAGGCCGAGCAGCAGTTCCATTGTCCGCAGCATACTGTCGGTGTTGTAGAAATGGCTGTCCAACGCGCCGCGCTTGACCCAGGGGCTGATGACAAAGCCGATGGAGCGGTGCGCGTCTACGTGATCGTAGCCGTTCTGCGCGTCGTCCTCCAGAATGAAAATCGCGGACTGCTTCCAGTACGGGCTGTGGCTGATGGCCTCGACGATCTGCCCAACCGCGTAATCGTTGTCCGCGACCATCGCTTCGGGCGCGAGGACGCCCGCCCGCGTTCCGGCGGTATGATCGCGGGGCAGGCGCAGCATCTCGAATTGCGGCAGTTTCCCGCTTTGAACGTACCCGTCAAATTCCCGCTTCCACTCCGCGTACCGGCTGGACGATTGATGCGTCCCGTAGCCTGTTTTTTCGTTCTGCACGGAGAGATGCAGGACTTTGCCGAGTTCGCTGTCCGGGTAGGTCATGTCGAATTGCCGGTAGTCGGTGTCGGAATGACCGACGAGGGCGCGTTTGGTCGGAAAATTCTCTTTGCCGTTGGCGGCGTAGCGGCGGTCTTCGTTGGGGACGCCGGAACGGAACGTCAGCGCGGAGTTCAGATAAAACCCGTAGTTGCGGAACGAGACGCCCTTTGCGGCGCAGGCGTCCCAGATATAGCCGCTGGGAGCGCGGGCCACGTCCGGCAGGCCGTACAGGTCAACCGGAACGCCGTTAGTCTGCCCTTCGAAATCGTATTCCCGCCCGCGCCCGCTGTAATTGAACGGGGTGTTGCGGACGGTGTTCTCCGAGGCCATACCGCTGACCGACCAGTCCCAACCGTCCGCCGAGACTTCCGCGCAGCAGTAGAAATTATCCAGTTGCGCGAACCGTTCCGCCAGCGCGTGCTGATTCGGCGTCACGTCGCGGGGGAACAGGCACAGCGATTTGTCGCCGTTTCCGGTCGGCAGGTCGCCCAGTACCTGATCGTAAGTGCGGTTCTCTTTAATGATGTAAAAAACGTGTTTGATGCCGGGATTTCCCAGCGCGGCGCGGGCGTCCCGGTTCAGCGTCGGGGTGATGCGGTTGTTGGCGATGACCTGCGCGGTCTGCTTCGGCAGTTCGGAGTCCGCCGGAATCGCAACCCGCGAAACGGTTCCCTCAATAATGTCCTGAATGTACTGGCTGGTTTTTGCGTCTAAATTCGTGTCAATCGCGACCGGCTTGCCGTTGGGATTGCGGCTTGCCACGCCCTTCGCGCTGGTAATAAGCAGCGTTTTGCCATCGGGAGAGACGGCGGCGGCGGTGGGATACCAACCCGTCGGGAAGTAGCCAAGCAGTTTACCGTCCGGCAGGTTAATCACGGCGACTGCGTTCATGTCCGCCAGCGTGACATAAAGCCGTTTCTCATCGGGCGAGAGGGCGAGGCCGGTGGGAGTGGCCCCCGGCAGGCCGCGAACGTCGTTTGGGCGCAGCAGGATTGTTTTCGTCACGCGGTCAGCGGCGGTACTGATGACGCTCACGGTGTCGCTGCCCGCGTTTGCGACAAAGAGACGCGCCTGCGCTTTATCCAGCAGCAGGGCCATCGGCTGCGTTCCGGTCTTAATCGTCGCCGTTGTTTTTGCCGCCGCCGTGTCTATGACCGCGACGACGCCCTCGCTTTCGCTGGTGGCGTAGAGTTTTTTGCCCGTAAGCGGCCCGCTCGTCACAGCGGCGAGGGCGTAGGGGAATCCGGGCGTCTCTATGGTGGCGAGGAGTTTATCGCTCGCCGTATCCACGACGCTGACGGAGCCGCGCTGCTTTGTTTTCGCAGTGGACTCATTGTTGGCGATGTAGAGGCGCGTTCCATTGGGCGAGAGCGCAAGGCCCGCCGCAAACAGCGGGGTATCGGCCTTCGCCGCGCCGCTATGCAGGCTTTTGCGGTGTCGGTCAGGACGCCGCCCGCATCGAGCGTGAAAACGTCCGCGCAGTCCAGTCCGCCGCACGAAGCGTAGAGCAGCGTTATGCCGTCTTTCGCCGCGCCAAAAGCAAGCCCGTAGTAAAGTTGATCTTTCTGTTTGCCGCCCCCGTCCGCCTGTCCATTGAACGCAATCCGTGAAACAACGCGCCCGTCCGCAATGCGAACCACCGAAAGGAACTGCCGAAAACCTGTTGTGGTCACCACCAGAAATTTGCCGTCGGGACTAAGCAGGGCGTTGGCGGGGAAACTGCCGACGGGCGTGTGGCTGCCGAGCGGCGCAATCTGTTTGCCCGTCGGCAGGAAAATCGGGGCGGGGGCAGGGAGGGAAGCGGGAACGGGAGCGGGCGGCGTTTGCCGCGCCCCTGCAAACCCGCTCAAACAAACGCCGCCCAGCAGGGCCAGCGAAAAAAAGCGTCTTGACATAAACGTCTCCAACAGAAAAAGGGAAAAGGGAAAAGGGAAGAGGGAAAAGAAAATCCATTCACAGCGGACTTTCGCAGAGAGAAAAGAGTAGATAAAAATCTTTTCCCTTTTCCCTTTTCCCTTTTCCCTTATTTGGTGGGCGGCGCGGGCGCGGGATTGGGGCGCGTGGTCGGGCGCATTTGCGGCGCTCCGGGCCGAAGCTGCGGCTGTCCCGGTCGCATCCCATTCATCGGCATACCGGGGTTGGGCATCGCCGGGGCCAGCAGTTTGCGCTCGATTTTGTACTTCGTCATCAGGTTCGTGGCGTATTCCTGGAAGTGGCGCTGCTTCACGGTGTCCAGCGTCTTATCGCGGTCGGCCTGCGGAATCTCCACGCCGCGCTTGTCCACGCGGATCAGGTGGTAGCCGAACTGCGTTTTGACGGGCGGGCTGACCTCGCCGTCCTGCAATTTGAACGCCGCTGTCTCAAACTCAGCGACCATCATGCCGCCGCGAGTGAAAACGCCTAAGTCTCCGCCTTTTTCCTTCGTGCCGTCTGTGCTGAACTGCATGGCGGCGTCCTCGAACTTGATTTTGCCGGACTTGATGTCCGCCGCAATCCCGTTGATTTTCGCCAGCGCGTCGGCGTCCGCTTTCGCCGCGTCAACCGGCTTGCCTGTTGCGTCGGTCGTCGTGAGGGGGATCAAGATATGCCGCGCCGAAATAAAGTCGTTGGGGCCGAACGGATGTCCTATCGTTTTTTCAAGGTCGTGCTGCGCCAGATAAAGCCCTTCGGCGTTGGGGCGGAGTCGCTTGATAAGGATAGCGCGGGAGAGCGGCGGAGTGCGGGAGGCGAGAAAATCGTCGTCGGTCTGACCGGCGGGGATTGCGCCGCTGTCCCGCGCCTGTTTCAGGAGTTGGTTCAGGTATTTCGCCACCTCATCGTCGGTGATCGCCTTGTCCATTTTGCGCAGTTCCTGCTCAAAAACGGAGCGCTGAATCAACTGGTCGAGGGTTCCGGTGATGTCCTGCGTGGGGCGCTGACGCAGCAGGCGCATCGCCCCGGCAAGGGTGTAAGTGGCGGAGGCCTTCGGACTCGGCCCCAGCAGGTCTTGCGCCACTTGAGCGCCCATGACTTGCGCGACATCGCCTTGCAGCGCTTCCGGTCGGTCGGACTTCAGCTGCTTCACCACATCGTTCCAGTAAATCGGACTGCCATTGACAGAGCCGACGACCGGATTATCGCCCATTGCGGGCGCTGCGGCGGACTTCGGCGACGCGGGCCTTTTGTCCGGCGCTGGCGCTTCGCCGTTTCCACGATCTTTGATATGACCGCCCTGTGGTCTGGTTGTCGGCGGCGCGGGCTTTTTGTCCGGCGCTTGCGCTGAGGCCAAGACAGACGCCCAGAGCGCGGCAGCGCAGAGCGCGGACAGCGTAATTCTCGACATTCAAAGGCTCCTTATGCGATTTCAATCCTCGCCTGGCTCTTCTGCCAGACGCAGTGACACTCTCTCCCTGGAGAGAATTTGGGTTTCGGAGGGTATTATATCACATTTTTAAAGAAAAAAAGGGAACAGGGAACAGAAAAATACGCTATCCCGCTGAAGACTTGAGCGAATCTTCAGCAGCGCAGGAATATTTCTGTTCCCTGTTCCCTGTTCCCTGTTTCCTGAGTCCGTTACATCTCTTCGGTGAAGCGGTACATGGCGCGGGCGTCGGGGTAGTGCGGGTCGTGGTGCAGAACGCTCCAGAAGGCTTCCCGCGCCGTTTCGACCTCATTGAGGACGAGGGCCACGCAGCCGAGTTTGAACGTGGCGTCGAGGCGCATGGCGGCATCGTCGCAGACGGCGGGCTGCCGCAGCCAGGTGTAGGTGTCGCGGGCCTCCTCATAGCGTCCGTTGACGCGCAAAAGGTCGGCGCGTTCCATCAGGACGCAGGGGTTTTTCGGGTCGGCGGCTGCCGCGCGGTCGTAGGCCTCCATGACAATGGCGGCGCGTTCCCCGCGCAGGCGGTGCAGGGCTATCGCCCGCATCCACGCGGCGTTGGGATACTGCGGCGACCAGGCCAGCAGCGCGTCGAACGCGGCGAGCGCCTCTCCGATGCGTTCCAGCCGGAACAGGGCGAACGCCTTCCACCAGAGCGCGGTATGGGCCTGCGGCGCGGTCTTCAGAATGGCGTCGCAGACAGCGAGAGCCTGCTCATGATAGCCGAGTTCGCAGAGCAGACAGGCGCAGGCGGTCTGATAATCGGCGTGGCGCGTCAGCAGGGAGAGATTGGCGGCGAGCAGTTGGTACGCTTCCTCTAGCCGTCCGCTGTCGCAGAGCGATTCGCAGCGTTTGATGAGCGCGAATCCCTCGCGCAGCCGTCGGACTTCGGCAAAATCTTCCGCGTGTTCTATTCGGGTGGTTTCAGGTGACATTCTTTTTCCAGGGCCGCCCATCAGGGCTGTGAGCGAAATTGCGATCAACGGCGTTTGTAAGAGATTCCGACCGCGCCGCCGCTTCGGAACGGCAGCGCAATGCGTCGGCTAATGCGGCAGCGAATCGGCATAACATAACAAAAACATCTCAGGCAATTAATTAACAATGCAATAAAAAAAGCGGAGAGGACAGGATTCGAACCTGCGCACCCTTGCGGGTGGCCTGTTTTCAAGACAGGTGCCATAGACCACTCGGCCACCTCTCCCCGATAGTCAAACACGACCAGATTATCAAACACAAATTGAGTATAACCTGAAATCGGCGTTTAAGTCAAACGTTTTCAGGGCAAAACGCAATTTTTTTGATTGTGGCGGCGTTATTTGTTGATTTTGTTAGCATAATTAAACATTTTATTAACAATTAAAATGGTTAAAGTGGGCTTAAAGGCGCGTTTTCCCGGAACTAATACGGGTACTTTTACTGGAATTGCCACGCTCTGCTCTTCCGTGCAGGAAAAATGCGCAATTTTTCGACTTTTTATTTGGCTTCCCCGTCAATTCACTGGATTTTCGGGGAGGGGACTAAATGCGGGTGGCCTGGATTGTGGAAAGACGTATTTGTGACAGGTTTTGTTCAGGGAGAAATTCTGCTGCGGCAGGGGTATTTCAGGCGTTCTGTGGGGCGGAGGCGCGGAGCAGCGTCTGCGGATCAGCGGGCGGGGGCGCGGCGGCGGCTGGGCGCAGTAAACTTTCAGGAGCAACTGCCGGCGCGCAGGCGGCGCGGAGCAGCATCTGGCGCGGCTCCAGCGTTTCGATGGCCTGCCGCGCCGCCTGCATCAGCCCGTAATGCCGGTCAGCGGTCAGGCGGCGCAGCAGGGGCAGGGCGCGGGGATCGTCGAAATGGCGCAGCGCCGCGACAATAGCGAATTGGAATGGGACTTCGCTTTCGTAGCGTTCGGCGGCGCGGATCAAGGCGGGTACGGCGGTCGAATCGTTGAGTAAAACCATGATTTGCACGGCCTCGATGCGGTCTTTCATGCGCCGCCCCGCCAGTTTCTCCGCGCACATTCGCACCCCCGGCGACTGCGCCGCGTCCCAGAACTCCCGCCGTTTGCGGCGTCCCATGACCCAGCGGTCGCCCAGCGTTTCGGCGGTCAGGCGAGTCAGGGTGTGCAGGATCAGCCAGAGCAGGGGGGCCAGCATCAGGGCCAGCATGACGTAGGGGGCGCAGGGCGGCAATTCAAAGGTGGGATGTCGCATAAACCTCTCTCTTGCAACCGGTTTAGAATGGAATGGACTCGACGCGGTAGCTGCCCTGCCATGCGGCATACGTCTGGCTGCTCACGCCGTGCCGCGTGGAGCCGTCATACGATTCGCGTCCGGGCAGGAACGTGACCTTGATCAGCCCCTTTTGCGCGACGCGCAGCAGGCCCGCATGAACGGCGACCACGCCCAGCGCCGAGTCGTCGGTGTAGACGCCATCGCCCCACACGGAACCGGGCGCGTGGCCCTGCGCATAAAAATAAAAACTTTGACCCACCGAACCGCGATAGCCGGTGAGCGGGCCGGAATCGGGCCGCGCCCCCAGACCGTCCCCGACGAAACGCAGCCGCGCATCGCGCAGAGACAGCGCCACATCCAGTTGGAGCGTCTGCGCGTAGGCCGTTTCCATTCCGCGCAGAGTGTTCAGGCCGCTGCGGATTTGCGCCTCCCTGCCCGGAATTTCCTTATCTTTCGCCATCTGCGCCAGCAATTCCTTCGCGGCCTGCGGAAGAAAAAGGGCGTCAGGCGTCGGAGGCGCGGAGAACTGCGCGGCGATTGCAAGCGAACGATACAGATTGGCGGCGCGGTTCCCATCCACCATAAACGCCGTGTTGCCAAGCTCCTGCGCAGAGTCTACGATGAACGCCAGCAAAGGGGCTTCTGCAACTGTCTGGGACGGGCGGTTCTTAATTGCGCGGTTCCCGCTTGCCGCCGCGCTTCGACCGGCCTCTTTGTTCTGCGTCTGCCGCGCCCGATACGTCTTGATGACTTCCCGGATTGCCGCCGCTTCGTCCAGATAATCGAGGCGGGTGTAGGCGTCCTGAAGGCGCTGCAAGCGGTTAAGGCAAAGGGCGACGCTGCGCGGCCTGTCGGCGGGGACGGCGTTGAGATCGTCCAGCAGCAGCCGCGCTTCGTCCGTGAGCTGCGGTTCGGCGCCGCCTGCCATCGTGAGGGAGACGTTCAGGGCCGGGTCGTTGCCTTCGAGCGCAAGGCCGGAGGGCAACGCAGTCCAGTTCAAGAGCGCAGGCGCGTTCTCGCCTGTGAGACGAATGTCCTCGCCGCCAGGATAAACGGGACAAACGTTCAGCGAGGCGTCGGCGGGCGTCGCTTCCTGCGCCCGCGCTCCGGTTAGCGCGGCAAGCAGCACAAGGCAGGCAAAAGTGATTCGCATGGTGAGACTCCTTTGCAGAACAGATTGCCCCTTTGGACGAGACGCCCGCCGATTCGGTTACAGGAATTTTTGACAGGCGGAGACGGGCGCGTGTCATTTTGAACTCGGATTACACGGATGGGACGGATTACACAGATTTCCCACTGCGTCCCGCTGACTGTAAACGCGCAACGTTTGCAGGCAGGCATTGAAAAATCCGTGTCTGCTATGGGCGTGTGAGCATTTCGAAGTTCGCCGTCGTCAAAGTCGTTAGCGCGTCCCTGTAACGCCCAATATCGGCGAAAAAAGCGTCAATCGCCTGCGTGAACCGGGGAAGGGTCGCATAGAGGAGGGTGAGCCCGTTGGTGATCGTTTCCGGGACAACCAGAAGCATCTGCGCGACTTCGCCATTGGCGCGGCCTCGGTCTTTGCGCAGCGGACACGGAAGGCGTTCCCGGAAGCGAGCGTTTTTTCTTGTTTGCAGCGGGGACGCTTTCTTCTCGCTGGGCGTCGGTGAAGATAAGGCGTAAGTGAAGATAAGGCGTCGGTGTTTTCTGTCCTTAATTTTACCCCAATGCGAGTTTCTCATGCGCCGTTAGTATAAGTCGTTTGGTAAAGTTGTCCAGTTGTAGCGTGGTTTCCAGACGCGCCCGTTCCACCTGCCATGCGTCCCGAACGCTTGCGAGTTCCTCCACGCGGAACGCTCCCCCATCCTCCGGCAGGTCTGGGATTCCCGTTTCAAACGACCAGATGTCTTTGTCTACGCTCATCTCTCCCCTTGACTTCTGACTTCTGGCTTCTACTCATATCGCAGCGCGTCAATCGGGTTCAGGCGGGACGCTTTGATGGCGGGATAAAGGCCGAAGAAGACCCCGACAATCGCGGAGACGCCGAACGATACGAAAATCGGCGTGACGGAAAGCGTAGTCTGCCACGTCGGTTTTAAAGTTGGCAGGGCGTAGGCCGTAAACACGATGCCCAGCGCCACGCCAATCGCGCCGCCCGTCAGGGAGAGAAACAGGGCTTCGAGCAGGAATTGCGAAAGGATGTTCCGCCGCTTGGCCCCAATCGCTTTGCGGACGCCAATCTCCCGCGTTCGCTCCGTCACCGAGACGAGCATAATGTTCATAATCCCGATGCCGCCCACCATCAGCGCCACCGCCGCAAGGCAGTCAATCAGCTGCTCAAAATCCGCCGATTCCTCGTTGCTGTTCTGCGCCGCTGTCGCGCTGTTGAAGATGATAAAGTCGTTGGATTTGCCAGAACCGATGCGGTGCGTCCGCGCCAGCACAGCGGTCACTTCGTCCTGCGCTTTGCTCATCACGGCCTCGCTGCGCCCCTGAATGCTCAGGTTGCTCAACACGTCGTCGGAGCCGAAAAGCCGCCGCAAGGCCGTCGTGACGGGGACGTAAACGCGGTCGTCCTCATTAAAAAAGCCGCCGCCGCCCCGTTCTTTGAACAGGCCGAGGACGCGGAAGCCCTGCCCTTTGATATAGACTTTTTGCCCGATGCACGAGCCGCTGCCGAACAAATCTTTGTAGACCTGCCAGCCCAGCACGCAGACCAGCCGCTTTGAGCGAACATCCGCCTCTGAAAAGTACGTCCCCTGAACCAGATCGAAATTACGGATGACCGGCAAATCCGCGCCGGAGCCATAGACCGTCGTGCTGGTGTTTTTGCTGGCGTATTTGACCTGCGCAATCTCGCTTTTTTCCGGCGAGACGCGGCTGACATCGGGAGCGCCGCGCAGGACGGCGGGCGCGTCCCGCAGGCGCAGCGTCTTGATCGAGCCGAATCCGAAACTGATTCCGCCTTTTTTCTGACTGCCGGGAAGCGCGGTCATGGTGCGCGTTCCAAACCGTTCCAGTCGTTTCAAGGCCGCGTCCCTTGACCCCTGCCCCAGCGCGACGGCGACTATTACCGCCGCCACGCCGAAAATCACGCCGAGCATGGTCAGGAAAGAGCGCAGTTTGTTAGTGGTGACGCCGCGCCACGCGGCGGTAAGTCCGACGAACATCATTTTGCTACTTCTTTCCCGGCCCCTTGCTGCCGCTGAATGCGCTGCCGCCGCTGCTGCCAACAGCAGGCTCAATCGTCTGCGTAATAATCGCGTCGCCCTCTTTCAGGCCGTCCTTGATTTCGGTTGAATCGTTGCCCTCCAGCCCGATGGTGACAACGCGCTTTTCTACCTTGACGCCGACGAGCAGTTCCGAGTCGGGCGCGGCGTCTTTCTCGGCGGGCGCGGGCGTTCCGCCGCCCGCAATCTCCACGTAGTGCGAGCCGTCCGTTTCGGCGTGCATCGCCTCGTTGGGAACGCTGACAACCTCGTCCTGCTTGTCCACGATAAATTCGCAGGTCGCGTTCATGCCCGGTTTCAGCAGCCGGAACGCCTGCGCCGCGTTGTCCACCTCCACCCAGACGTGAACGGTCGTCACGTTCGCGTCTACGACTAACTGCGGCTGAATTTTAAAAACTTTGCCCTCAAACGGCGTGGTCGCGTAAGAATCAAACGTAATGTCCACTTTCTGATCGGTGTCCACGTTGGCTAAATCGGTCTCATCCACCTGCACATCCACATACATCCGCGACACGTCGCCAAGCTGGACGATGTTCGTCCCGGTGGAGTTGAAGGACAGCCCGGAGGTAATCAGCGTCCCGGCGTCCACATACTTCTTCAAAATCACGCCGTCGCTGGGGGCGATAATTTTAGTCTCGTTGAGCTGCACCTGCGCGTTGGCAAGAGAGGCGTCGGAACGGGCGCGGCTGGCCCGCGCCTGAATGATCTGCGTCCCGCGAATCTGGTCGCTGATATGGTTCGCCTTTGCCTGCCGCAGCGTCGCCTGCGCCTGCGCAACGTCGGCCTGCGCCCGTTTCCAGTCGGCGAACGCAGAGTCCGCCGCCTGCCGCTTGAGCGAAATATCCACCCGGTTGGCCTGCGCGGTGGCGAGCATGGCCTGCGCCTGCCGGACTTTGGCCTGCTGCGTCCGAACATCGGTATCAATTTGCGGCTGCATCGTGTCGGCGCGTTCCTGCGCGGACTGTACGGTCGCTTCCGCCACGTCAAACGTCGCCTGCGCGGAGTCAACCGCCGACGCCGCGACGAAGCCATTTTTCAGCAGTTCGATTTGCCGTTCAAGATTTTTCTTCGCGTTGACGAGGTTGGCTTTTGCCTGCCGCAGGTTGGCTTTCGCCTCCACGTCCTGCTGCAAGTTCGTGGCGGTCTTTAATTGGTTCAGGCGTTCGCGTTCGGCGTCCAGCGTGGCCTGCGCGTTCTGCACATTGGCGTCCGTCAGCCCCGCCTGCGCTTCCGATTGGCTTTTTGCGGAATCGTATTTCGATTTCGCCGCCCGCTCCGACGCCCGCATTGCGTTCAGGCTTGCCTGCGCGTTGGCAATCGAAATTACGGTCTGCTCCTGCTGCAGTTGCATCTCTTTGCCCGACTGATTAATTTTCGCGTCGTTGCTTTCGATGTCAGCCTTTGCCTGATTATAGGTAAGCAGGGTATCGGACGGGTCAATCGTGCAAATAATCTGCCCTTTTTTGACCGCGCTGCCCTCGTCAATCGGGTGGACTGGCTTGCCGGGGCTGTCCGCCAGCGCCGCCGAATCGGGGGAGTAGGACAGCACCCTTCCGCCCGCCCGACTGCGGATGTCCACTGTAGACCAGGGCTTCAACGTTCCGGTCGCGGAGACCGTCTTTTTGACGAGGCCGCGTTCCACTTTCGCCACGCGGTACTGATTGCCCGTCGCCGCTGGAGCGCGGGACTTGCTTTTGGAATAGGCGATGCCGCCGACCGCCACCAGCGCGACGACTGCGATTACAGGAACAATACGATTTGCCATGTCACGGTTTCCTTTCGGCGGCCCCATTAGCCGGGGCTTTATTCGTGTCTTGCTGCGGCGCGGGCGCGGGTACGGGGCCGGGTTTGACCTGTCCGTTAGGCGCAACGAGGGGCGCGGGCGCGAGCGGCGCAGGTTTGGGATTTGCGGCGGGGTTCGCGGCGGCGCGGGGCAGGTAGCGGAACGGCCTTTGACCGGGAATTTTCGGCGAATATTCCGGGTCGTTGAGGCCGATGTCGCGCTGCAGCATGGCGTCGGCGATATAATAATCGTAAATCGCCTGGACTAATTGCACCTGCGCGGTCGTGAGTTGCACCTGCGCGTTAATGACTTCCAAAATGTTGATTAAACCGTTTTGCTGTTTCGCCTGCGCCGCCTGATAGTTGAGTTCTCCGGCTGCCACTGCGTCCTGCGACGCCGCGACCCGCTGCCGCCCCACTTCGCGCACTTGCAGCGCCTGATCCACCTGCAAACGGACGGTCTGCTGCAACTGATCCAGACTGCGGCGATCCTGCTCCAGCGCCGCCTTCGCCGCTTTGATTCCGGCGCGGGTATAGCCGCCGTCAAACAGAGGGTACGAAATCCCGACAGAGAAAATGCGGTTTTCGCCCGCAACCGGGTTGATATAGAATCCCTCTTCGACGGTGGCGGAAACGGTCAGACCGGCATTGATGAAAGCCAGTTTGACATTGTAGCCCTGCGCGTTGACCAGTTCCTGCTGCTGCTTCACATCAAGGCGGTTGAGGTAGGCGGCGCGGGCGTAATCGTCTACTGTGAGCGTATCGGGCGCGGGGTTCGGGGCGGGCAGGCGATCATCGGTAAGCGTCAAATTCTGTCCTGTTACCACGCCCATCGCGTTTTTGAGGTTGGCCTCGCCGACGGCGTAGTCGCTTTGCGCGGACAGCAGCGCAACGCGGGCGTTGGCGAGGTCGGAAACGGACTGCAAGCGGTCGGACTTCGCCGCGACGCCGACTTCGATCTGCTTTTCGATAATTTTCAGACTCAGTTCAGCGCGGGCGACATTCTCCTGCTGAACGCGGACGAGTTCTTTGTAGCGCACCAGATTATAATAATCCTGCGTGACGATCAGAACGACGCTTTGCCGCTGATCGCCCAGTCCAAACGCCGAAGCGAACGCGCCGCGCCGCGCATTGCCGATATTGGCGTCGCGCTGCCCGGTATCCAGAATGGTGAAGGAGGCGGAGGCCCGATTTGTCAGCGTTTCCGAGGTGCTGGCTCCGCCGAACGCCTGCCCGTTGATGATGGTCGTCTGTCCGGGCGAGGTGGCGGCGTTGTAGTTCAACGTCGGCGTCAGTTGCGGGTAATAGGCGGAACGCGCCTGCGTCAGCCTTGCGTTCGCCGATTCGACGCTTTGCTGCGAGATGGCGATAGAGTTTTGCCGCTGCAGTCCAATCCGAATGGCGCGGTCAAGCGAGAGGGCCTTTGTCAAGTCCAGATCAACCGGCCCGCCGATAATCGGGTTGCGCGGCGCTCCGTATTTGTCCTGCGCGGGGTCTTGCGCGGGCGTTTTCGGCGAAAGCGTCGTCGGCTTATCGGAGGGCGGGATCGTCCCGTTGGTCGCGGCGGGCGGGGCGGGCTGACTCGGCGCGGCGTTGGGCGGCGTATTAGGCTGCTGCGCGGCAGCGATTCCGGGCAGCAGAGTAAACACTACAGGCAGACCGAAAACACGCTTGTTCTTAGAAAAACGATTCATCAAAATTTCAATCTCCAGAGGTCGGGTATTCAGGTGTTCGGGTGTTCAGGTGTTCGATGGCGCAAGCGTTGCCAGGTGTTTCATATTCAATACAATACCCGTCTGTGTAGCGCAAGCGGCGGCCAGGTGTTGAAGACACCCGTCTGTGTAGCCTTCGGCGACCAGGTGTTTCATATTCAATACAATACCCGTCTGTGTAGCCTGCGGCTTCGTGTCCTTCGGACACACAAATCAGGTTGTGATGGTTGCGTCCAAAGGACGCGAGGCGCTTGCGCCACACAGACGGGTGTTTTCAACACTTGTCGCCGCTTGCGCCACACAGACGGGTATTGTATTGAAGGGTATTGTATTGAATATGAAACACCTGGCAACGCTTGCGCTAACGAACACCCCGAACACCGAACACCTGAATATCCGTTACATTATGTAGCAGATACTGATATGGACGCAGGAAATGGACGCGGGTTTCACCGATTTTTGCGGTCGGCTCATTTGTCGGACTTTCCGCGCACACTGCGCGACATCAAATCCAGCGCGGGCGGCGGCGCCTCCGATTCCGGGATTTGCCCGTCCTCCGAAAAGCGCGGCGGGCGCAGCGGCGGAACAGGACGGCCCTGCGCGGCGCGGACGGCCTCCGCCGTTTCCGCCAGCGTCATGAGCGACGCTTCAATTTCCGATTGTCGGCCTGCGGGCAATGCCGCGCAAATGGCGTCGAGCGTTTCCCGGCGTCCTCTGTCCGCCGCGTCCATCAGGGACTGCGCCGCCGGAGTCAGGCGCAGGCGGGCAATGCGGCGGTCATCCGGGTCGGCGTGGCGCTCCGCGAGGCCGCGCCGCGTAAGTTTGTCCGCAAGCTGCGTGACGGTGGATTGCGAGACCTGCATCTCCTCGCTGAAATCTTTCATCGGGGCGTCGCGCAGGCGGTGCAGGGTCATCAGCAGGCGGAGCTGCGCCAGTGGCAGGGCGTCCATTTCCGGCACGGGCGCGTCGTGAAAAACGGTCGCCCGCATCACGCGGAACAGGGCCATGCCAAGCCGCTCGCCCGTGTCGTGATTTATAGGTGATTGCGTTTTTTCGTTTTTCGTAACGTTCCGTCCCCGATTTATTTTGCTTATGCAGATATTTTACATATATGAAGCACTTTTGTCAAGGGGTTGCGGAATAATTGTGTTAGAATTTCAGTTCCAGCGGGTTTTGCCCAATCACGGTGACCGACGCGGCGAGCGGCAGCGTTCCTTCCGGGTCGGCAAGCAGGCGTTTCGGGACGGATTTTGTTCGGAGGATGATATGCGTCATCTTGCCCTCCGAGAGCAGCAAGGCGGTTACAGGCTTGCCGCCCGTCTCCAGCGTCAGCGGAACGCTCAGCCGGTAGATCGGTTCACGGGTCTGCGCAAAATCGGCCTCAATCAGATAATCCGCGCCGTCGCGTTTGACGGCCGGGTTTCCCAGATGCGCGGATGGCAGCCCCGTCCGTTCCGTCCACTGCGCGAAGAACCAGCGGTAATTTTTGCCCGTTGTTTTGTTGACGACCGCCTCAAAATCGGGCCATTCCGCCAGTTCGCCGCGTGGGTGATCGGCAATAAAGGCCGATAGACACCGCTGCATAAGTGTCTGCCCGATTTCCGCTTCTAAGGCCCGCGCCACCATCGCCCCCTTGCCGTAGCCGACGGCGGTCTGCGCATTGTCCTCCGAATCGTGGGCGGCAATCAGAGGGTAACTCTCGTAAATTTTGCCAGTGGCGCGGCGCGGCGCGGGGTTCGTCACGCTGTCCGCCGCTTTCGTTTCGGCGCGGCGCAATAGCCCCTCGGAATAATCAGCGAAGCCTTCGTTCCACATGGAATGGATATAAGCGCAGGGGACAACGCCGCCCCACCACGTATGCGAAAGTTCGTGCGCGATGCTGTCCCGCATGGAACCAGACCCGAACGTCGCAAAGGAGTACGCTTCCAACGCGCCGGGAAATGGCCCCAGCGTCTCGACCAGCGTATATTTTGTGTAAGGATAGCGACTAAACCGGGACTCAAACAGCGCCATAGATTTTTGCAGCGTATCCAGGCTATTCCGGGCAAGGGCGTCGTCCTGATGCAGTAGGTAGGCGGCGAGCGTTAGCCTGCCCGATTTGCGCGTTGTAATGAAATACTTGCCAATGTCCACCGTGAAAAAGCAGGTTGGGATGGGGTTGCGAAACGCGCGCGTCAGACTGCCGTCAGTCTCCGTTTTTTCTGCCGTTTGCTCGCCCTGCCCTATCGGAGTCCAGCCTGGGGGCGCGGTCACGGTCACGGTCGCGGCGGCGGGCAGGCGGGCGATGGTGGGATACCAGTAAGAATTAAGCGTGGCCTCATTGTCGCGGATATAGTCGCTGCCCGCATGGTCTACTTTGCCCGAATAGTCTAACTTTAATGCAAATTTCTGCGCTTTTGGCGGCGTAAAAGCCACAATGTTGCCGACCTGAGCAAAGGCAATCGGCGCGTCGTTTTTGTCGGTGAAGCGGGAAAGGATGAAATCTTCTGACAGCCGCATCAGGGCAGCCGGGAATTTAGGAGCGGCAGTTCGTTCCAGCAGCGCGGTATCGTGGATGGTCGCGGTTTTCTGCGAAATATTAAACGTAACCTGCAAATCGTGGTCGCGGACGCGATAGCCGTTCGTTTCGGTCTCCGGGACTTCCGCCCCGATTTTCCAGCCGTCCGCCGCCCGTATTAGCCGGTGAACATGATCGCCGTCGCTCTCGCAGGTGTGCCAGACGTGGAAGACAACGAACGCCTGCCCCGCGTTCCCGCTTCCCGGCGGCAAGAGATAATCGGTCTGCCAGTCGGATTTTAGAGAATCTTTCACCCAGCCGAATATCTGCGCCGCGTCCCCGTCCGTCCGCGCCCGCAACGCCTCAAAATCTTTGCCGTTCACAGCAGACTCGGCGGTCAAAAGCAGGTCGCGCACTTCGGCGGGGGCGTTCGCTTTGCCCTGCGCCCCGCACCCACAGACCGGCAGCAGCGCAAAAATCGCAACCAACCCCGCCGCCCGTAAACGCTGTAAAACTTTCAAATGCCTTATTCCTTATTCCGGCTGTCCCGTCCGCAGGACGGTTGGCGCAGCCTCCCAGACGGGTCGTTCACGGCCCGGAGACGCCGCGCAATCGCGTCGTTCACGGCCCGGAGACGCCGCGCAATCGCGTCGTTCATTACACGATTTGCGCGTTGCCGATGTGTCGTTCACGGCCCGGTCTCTTATAAGTCCGGGTCATGCGTCGGCAATTCCAGCGGTTCGGAAGCGTGGACATTGACAACGGCGGGCAGCGCGGGGCGTCCCGCCGCCTGCCACGCCGCCGCCCACAGCGAGGCCAGATCGCGTCCGCTTTCGCTCAGGGCGGTCACGGCTATCGGGCGGGCCTTTACGCCGAGCAGTTTGTAATAGGCGTCCCCGTACCCGCTGTCCTTTGCCGCCGCCGCTTTATCCGCCGCTAAAACGTCAAAACTGCGTTTCAAACTAACATCGGCCCAGCCGAACGCCGCCGAAACCGGATCGGAAATTTTGGACACGCCCATTTTTTTCAGCTCTTTTTCCGCAATCTGCTTCTCGACCATCGCGCTCTCAAACCGGGAATGGACGCCCTTTTGCCCCGTCAGCTGCCCGTCGTAATTGACGCAGGCGTGAAACGGAACGTGAATATCCGCGACGTAATGCCCCAGCCATGCCGACGTGTCCACAATGGCGCGGGCGTCCTGCTTCTTAAACGCGACCACGAGTTTCGCGTAATACTGCCCGATGCGCCAGGGAACTACCCCATTCCTGTCCACTGCATCCTTGCCGTATAGTCCGCAGGCCACCCAGTAATCGCGGGGAAAATGTTTCGCATCCTCCATGCCCCACTTGTCCAGATCAATGAAATGGTGCGGGGCCTCGGAGCGGTCGGCCTCCCGCCAGTGATCGGGGTCGGAGGAGTGCGCGACGATCCACGCTTTGTTGGCGGCGTAGAGCGGTTTGAGTTCGGCGGGCAAATCTTCGACTGCCAGCCCGCTCGCGTACCGATGCCCTGTGGCCCCCCACCCAAACGAGGGCGCGGCAGCCGCAAGCAGCAGGCCGACGCACAGCCCGCGCAAACCAAAAAGACCTTTCAAAACGAACTCCTTGTGATCAACTTGTAAAAATGCAGTATACCCGCGCAGGGCGCTTCGTGGCAAGGCGCGGCAAAAGAAAGGAAGCGGCGGCAAAAGCCCGAAACTAAATGAAGGGCGCGGCGTCCCAAATTAGGGTATCATAATGTGGATTCAAACGCGGTCTGCGCGTCCGGCAGGACGTCTGGCGGAACGCCACTTAGCGAGGCTTGGATTGAGTAGGAAACGCCTCGGCTCCGGTCACGATTTTGCAAGTTTGCAAGGAAAAATGGCATGGTATTCAAGAATTTTATTTTCGTTCCGTTTGCGGCGCTTGGCCTGCTGATTGCGGCGGTCGCTCCGACGCTTGCGGAAGAATCGCGGGATGCGGCGCTGCGGCCTACCGCTCCGATTGTATGGCGCGATCTCGGCGGCAAAAGTTACAGCCTCGATTCGGTCAGGGCCAGCAAAGCGAGCGTTTTCTATTTCGCCTCCACCCAATGCCCTATTTCCAATATCTACACGCCGCGCATGGTGGAGATCGCAAAAGAGTACAGCGCGAAAGGCGTTCAGTTTTTTCTTGTGGACTCGAACCGGGAGGACAAGCCGGAGGCCATGAAACAATGGGCGAAACTGCGCGGGATTGCCTTTCCCCTTGTTAAGGACGACGGCGCGAAACTTGCGGACGCCCTGTTCGCGAACCGGACGCCGGAGGCGGTCGCCCTCGATTCCGAAACGCGGCCCCGCTACATCGGGCGCATTGACGACAACCCCGACCGAACGAAAATTATTCGCCATGACCTGAAAAACGCCCTCGATGCGCTGCTGGCGGGCAAGTCCATCGCCATTCCCCGCACCCGCTCGTTCGGCTGCGAGATTTTTCATGATTCCGCGCCCGTCGCAAAAGCGGGGGGCGCGACGGTCACTTATGCGAAAGACGTAGCCCCGATTCTGTACCAGAACTGCCTGTCCTGCCATCGGGACGGCGAGTCGGGGCCGTTTGCGCTGGCGACCTACGCGCAGGCGAAAACGTGGGCGAAATCCATCAAAGAATACACCACCCGCAAGCAGATGCCGCCCTGGAAGGCCGTCGCGGGCTATGGCGATTTCCACGACGCCCGCACGCTGACCGAAGCGCAGATTACGACGCTGGCAAAGTGGGCGGACACCGGCGAGGCCTCCGGCGACCTGAAAACCGCCCCGCCCGTTCCGGCGCGGCCCGCCAAAGGCTGGGCGCTTGGCGAACCGGGCAAACCAGGCGATCCCGGCGTTGTCTTGCAGCCCGACCGGGCTTATCAACTCGCGGCGGAGGGCGACGACGTGTACCGACAGTTCGTTCTGCCGATTGACGCCGATCAAGACCTGTACATTCGCGGCATGGAGTTTCAGACAGACAACCCCGGCGTCGTGCATCACATGATCGCCTACTTCGACCTGTCCGGCAAATCGGTCGCGCTGACCAACAACATGAAGGACGGACAGCCCGGATACTCGGTCAACGACGCGGGCGGCATCGGCATCCCGTTCACCAAAACGGTCTGGGCGGCGGGCTGGGCGCCGGGAAACACCGCGCGATTCCTGCCGACGGGCTGCGCGTTCCGCCTGCCAAAAGGGGCGAAAATCGTCCTGCAAGTCCACTACCACAAAAACGGCGCGATTCTTACCGACCGCAGCCGCGTGGCCCTGCATTTCGCTGACCCGAACGCCGTCAAAAGCGAGGTCAAAACAGGAATGATCTTAAACTTCCTGTTCGACCTGAAACCGGGCGAATCGCATCACGTCGTCGAATCCAGCGTCCGGCTGGCAAAGGACACGACTATTATCTCCGTCATGCCCCATATGCACCTTCTGGGCCGTCAGATGCAGATTACCGCCAGCCTTCCCAGCGGGCGAGAAACTCCGATGATCTTCATCAACGACTGGAATTTCAACTGGCAGGAGACCTACGCCTACAAAAAACCCCTGCAATTCCCGGCAGGAACCAAACTAACGATGCAGGCGGTCTTCGACAACTCCGAAAGCAATCCGCGCCAGCCCTCGCACCCGCCGCGTGAAGTGACGTGGGGCGAGCAGACGATTGATGAAATGTGCATCGGGTTCTATCAATATCTTGTGGCCCGCGATGACACCCCGATTCAGGGCGCCTCGAAATAACGGCTAAAGCGGCTCCGAGTGTTGGAAACACCTGTCGCCGAAGGCCACCGAGACGGGTATGTATTGAGCGGGGAATACCTGAAACAATCAGATATTCTCCGGGTCGTCAATGAAACGTTGCGGGACGCACACGCGCAGCGCTCCAGGCGCAATCCGCAGGCGGACCGGAGTCTGTCCGATGAGATCGCCATCCACCACCAGCGGCGTGGGATTTGCGGTCGTCAGCGTCATATCGCGGGAGTTGAAGGCGCGAAGATTCGGGGCGTGGAAAAACCGCCCCGCATAAAGAAAACGCGCCAATCGCAAGTAGCCGAAAAGCCCGCGCTCCGAAGGCACAGCATAAAAGGCCAAACCGCCGCTCTGCAAGTCCACGCCCGGAATCGCGACCGCCCCGCCCATCCACGTGTGTCCGTTAATCACCCCCGCTTGCAGAACGCGCAGCGTCTCCGTTCCGCGCTCGCTGCAAACGGTAATCTCCAGCGGCTTCAAGCGGCGCAGGGCAAATAGCGCCGCCGCAAGATAACCAAACGGCCCAAGCCGTTTTTTTAGTTCCGGCTTGAGCGAGTCCTGCGTACAGGCGGAAAACCCCACGCTTGCCGTGATCGTGAAGTAATTTTCGTCCGCCATCCCCAGATCAACCTGCGCGGTATGCCCGTCCGCGATGATGCGGCAGGCCGCTTCAAGGTCTGCGGGTATCTCCAGATTCCGCGCAAAATCGTTCACTGTACCGAGCGGCAGCACGCCAAGCGCCACGTCCGTTCCCGCAAAAAAATCTACCGCCCCGCTGAAACTGCCGTCCCCGCCGCCAAGAATAATGAGTTTATTGCCGTCGGCAATCTGCCGCTGAACGATTTCGGGCAAGCGTTTCGGGTCTTCCAACGCAATCGCTTCGGTGAGTTCCACGCCCATTGCGGTCAAATGCCGCTTCGCCTGCGCAAACCACTCCCGGCCCTGCCGCGATTTCGTGTTCACAATCAAAACGCCGCGCCGCGCCGCCTTCGCCGTTTGCGCCGCGCTTCCCTTTGCCTCTGCGCTCACCATGCTGTTTACTCCTTTTCCCAGAGCAGACGCGCGGCAGGCGGCCTTTGTTGCGCAAGGTTGCTTCCGCCACCTCTTGCTTGACAATGCGTCTTGATCGCATCATTTTTGCCATTTGATAATAGTCGGGAGGGAACAAAATCATACTGCGCGGGAATTGCAACTATTTCCACAATCTACTCAGGCAAAAAAGTTACAAATATTTTGTAAATTATCGCATATAGTCTTGTATTTTTTCAAAAAAATGAGTAACTATTCAGCCCGCGCCATTGGGATAAAGCGGCTTTCCCAAAAAGATGGATTCCAACGCAGGCAAGATCGAGCGCCCCTGTTTGCGCAAGGTGGAAATGTAACTGCGGAGGGCGCAAAATGCGTCCGCACCGCCCACGCTGCGAAAACCACCAGAGACTTTCTGCTTGACCTTCATCCTGCGGACATCGCGTTCGGCTAAATTGTTATCGAAAGGAACCGCGAAATCGTAGAGAAACGCCAGCGTCTGCTCCCTTCCGTTCTGCACGCGCAAAAGCAAATTCCGCGCCGCACTTTGTTTGACCCGACCGCGTTTCGTTTTTTGCGGCGTCTGTGGCGGCGGGTTTTCGGCGAACCCTTCGGCGAGGAGTTTCCGGTAGCGGGCCTCAAACCGGCAGACAAGCAGGCAAGAGAGTTTCGTTTCGCCCTGATCGCGGGCTTGGGCGACCGCGTTTTTGATTTCCACCAGCAGCGAGCGCATCAAAGCGGCCCAGCCCTGTTGCTGTTGCTCATGGAGGGCGGTGAGTTCGCGCAGAGGAGGCGCGTTGCAAAGCGCATGGCGGCAAGCGTAGTGGAAATACGACGACCACCCGTCGTGGACAGCAACGCCGTCAAACAGCGAAAGGACGCCCGCGTGGGTCATGCCGACTTTGCAACGTTTTTCGTGCCAGTCGTAGTAGGTCAAATCCGAGGTTCCCGCCGAATGAAGCCAGTGCAGTTTGCCCGCAACCCGCAGGCCCGTCTCGTCAAAGTGAACGACCGCCGCTTTTTGCAGTCCGTCTTGGATGCCTTTCAGAACGGCGGCAAGTTTTTCTGCGCCCGTCTGCTGCGCCGCGAAAAGCGTTCCGGGCGAGAGCGGGGCGGCGAACAGGTCAGCAAACCATCCGGCAATGCGGTGATAGGGCAAAAGTTGGTAGGACGAAAGATACACGCCCAACGCTTTGACGCGGGGGCCGTACTGCGCGGCCTGCGAAACGCCCGTTGAAAATGCCCCGCAAGTGACTGCGCCGTAGCCGGAGCAGGTTTTGCGCTGGCTTTGGTGTTCGGTGACAACCAGGCGCAGCGGCGGTAAGTCCGCTACCTGACGCCGCTCGCCCGGTAGCCCGTCTGTTGCCAGCAGAGAGAAACCGCAGCAGGCGCATTGGGCGGGGGCATGGACGACGATTGCGTCGGGCGTGTCGGTCAGCGAAAGCGTTTTGCCGGGATGTCCTTTTTGCCCGCCGGGTTTTCGTCCGGTTTGGGGACGCAAAGACACCGGCTTTCTGGCGAGGCCGTCACTCGATGGCGGCTTGCTGCTGTTGTGGCTGTCTTTGCCGAGGCGGTCGCGCAGTTTTTTGAGTTCGGCCTGCAACGTCTCAATCTGTGCCTGCAACGTCGTGACGACGGAAAAAACCGCGTCCGGGCCTTGTTCATAGGTTGTCTGAAAATCTTGACGGATCAGCATACTTTTACCACGAACCAAAGAGCGAAAAAGCTTCAGCCTCGAATACTGGCTGAATAGTTACAAATAAACAGGTACACTTTTGCCCCGACGCAACTGAACTTAATAAACTACTTGTCGGCAGGGGCGCTGGTTGGGGAGGAGTAAATGGCGCCTGGACGTGGAATTATAGCAATACCAATTACTACGGCAGCTATACGATGAACGGTTATTTGTATTATGGCGACCAAACTAAGGACGCAAACGGCAAGTCTATTAATCAGGTAGCTCCTGACAGCAAAATCGATCTTACCGTGTATTGCGCGATTTAATTGTCGGCTGTAGTTTCGCCGTCAAAAACGGCATGGTTCGGGGATGGCGCATGGCCTGATGCGTGGCCCCGCACTCTCGTCCCAAACTCGCAGCCCTGTTCCCCGCCGCATATTGACTCGAATACGAACGACCTCTATTCCAATGGATTGTACCGAATGTGCGTGGCGCGGCACAGCGGCGGAATTAACATGGCCTATACGGACGGTCACGCCAAATGGGTCAGGGCGCAGGCCACTACGACTGTGACGGACACAACCGGTTTGGGCAGCGTAAAATTCTTCCCTAAAACGGCGGATTAGCCTCCACCCAACACCAACGCAAATTATTCGGGCCGCTGGCGTTCGCTGTTCTTGCAATAGCGGGGGCTTGCGCCCTTCCTTTTACTTTAGGGCGGCGCAACCGGACAGAAACATTTCGCTGCGAAAACGCTCCTACGAAACAAAGGCGAATCCCGCTGGCTATCGTTGACAAATCGTGGGGATTCTGCCATGATACGTCTAACAAAAGCGAACGGAGGATTTTTCCCGCGTGCCGAATCATCAAACTCCCCCTGCCCAGATAGCCGCGCCAGAAACGCCTGCGAAACGGATTTTAAAAGCGGTCTCCGGGACGCTTGTTCCGCTGTCTTTTTTGCTGCTGCTAAGCCTCGCGCTCTCGCTGACCGCCCCGAATTTCGCCACGCATAACAACCTCAAGCAGATTGCGATTCAGGCCGCTGTCGTCGCAATCCTTGCCTGCGGACAGACGGCGGTCATTATCTCCGGCAACATAGATTTATCGGTCGGGGCGGTCATGGCCTTTGCGGGCGTGATGGCGGCGCAGGCCATGACGCAGGGCCATGTCGGCGTGGGCGCGGGCGTGCTAATCGCCTGCGCGTCGGGACTTGGCGCGGGCCTCGTCAGCGGAATCATTACCGCATACGGGAAAATCCCTTCGTTCATCGTGACGCTGGGGTTAATGGGAATTGCGCGGGGGGCGGCGGGCCTTATCTCCCACGCGGTCAATATCAGCGGACTGCCTGCAGGGTTTGGCGTATTTGGCGCGGGAGAACTTTTTGGCAACGCCGACCGCGACGGCATCCCCTACGCCGTCCTCATCATGCTGGGCGCGGCGCTGCTGACGCACATCGGACTTGCGCGGACGACGTGGGGGCGCGGGCAGTACGCGCTGGGCGGGAATCGGGAGGCGGCTCGGCTTTCCGGCCTGAACGTTCGCGCTTCGGTCGTTTCGGTCTTTGCGCTTTCGGGGCTGCTGGCGGGAGTCGCCGCTGTCGTCAACGTGTCGCGCGCCAATGTCGCATCCAAAGATTTCGGCGCGGGGTACGAACTCGATGCGGTGGCGGCGGCGGTGGTCGGAGGGACTTCGCTGTTTGGCGGGCAGGGCGGTATTCCCGGCACGATCATCGGCGCATTTTTAATTTACACGATCCGCAATGGCTGCGACCTGAAAGATTACAGCCCGGACTTCCAGCAAATGATTATCGGCGGCGTGGTCATCCTCGCCGTGCTTTATGACCGCTACGGGCCGGGAAAACGCGCCGTCCGCGAGTAGGCCAAAACAGGCGCGAGGCTAACTTTTGTTACGAAGCCAGCGCCAGAAGCGCCGCTGCCATGCCCGCCAGCGGGTACGGAGGTTCAGGGGGCGGGGCTGCCGGTAGATGCTCTCGTTGGTGAGATGCTCCAGTTTCAGCATCCCGTATTTACGGACGGCAAGCTCCTGCGCGGCGCGTACCAGATCGGCGTCGCGCTCAAAGCGTCCGCGCCAGCCGCAGACGAAACATTCTTCGTTCGCTTCGAGGTTGAGCCAACCGCAAAGTTCGCAGATTTTGAGGTCGGTCTCCCGAAAAGAGATGGCCCGCCCCTGTCCTGGATGTCCCGTTTCTTTCGCCATAACCGCCGCTCCCGATAAAGGGAGAAAGGGAAAAGGGAAAAGGGAAAAGGAAAACACTTCTGCCCTCCGCCCGCTTGCCTCCTCGCCTCACCCCTGCCTGATTTCATGTTCCGGGCTTTTCCCCGTAGATCGTTTCCGCAACCACATCGCCCACAATTTTCAAAGTCTTCGCGCTGCAATTCTCCGGCGTGTCATGCAAAGTATGCCAGGGCGTGTAACCCGTTTTGTCGTAGGGCGCAACGGGCAACGGGTGGATAATGTCAATGGTCGGGATGCCCGCCTCGTTCAGCGAAAGATGGTCGTCCCCCACCCCCTGCTTCTCCGCCGACAGGAACGCATCACTGTACCCCAGACTTTGCGCCGCGCCAAAAACTTTATCGTTCACCTCGGCGGCGTAATGCTGCGAAAAATCCTCACGCGGGAAGATCGCGTTTTTGCCGCCCACCATATCCAGCAAAATGCCGTAGACCGGTTTGCCGAACGCGGGCGTTTCGCCGTAATGCGCGGCAAAGTATTTCGCGCCGAGTTCCGTGCCGTCGCCGCGCTGCCCGTTTGCCTCGAAATCGCCGTAATCTTCCGCGTCGTCCAGAAAAATTAGCACGCCCACCGACGGCCTTTTCTCGTGGAACATCCGCGCCAGCTCCAGCAAGACCGCCACGCCGGACGCCCCATCCGACGCGCCAAGAATGGGATTAAGGCGGTTCCACCCCTTCGGCCCGTAGCGGTAAGCGGGCGATTTATGGAATTCAGACGAGTACGGCCCATCGGCAATCGGGCGCGTGTCCCAGTGGGCCATCAGCACAATCGGGTTTTTCGCCGGGGCGGTCGCGCCCGCCGGGTAGATCACGCCGACGATATTGGAGACGGTCATGCCGCGATACGCAAAATTTTGCGTCACCGTTTTATCGGCGAATTTTTTCATCTCCGCCGTAAGATAATCCCGCGTTTTTTCGTGCTGCGGGGTTCCCAGAACGCGGGGGCCGAAATCGCACTGTTTTTTCAAAACGGCAAAAGCGCGGGCCTCATTGAATGTTGGACGACTCGACTTCGCGTCGGGTTTCACCGAAGGATCGGGTGGCGCGTTCTGCGCGGCGGGCGGCGCAGACGGCTCCTGCGCGGAGGCGGCGGGGGCGGGCTTCCCGCACCCCGTGAATCCGAACGCCCCGCCCAGCGCCAGCAGCGCCGCTATACGTCGCAGGCCGCGCCCCGCCCGCATTGCGCGAACACTTGTTTTTTCGCCCTTATCTGCCTTTAACAAGCCGGTCGTCGCCTTTCGTCAGCGTTTTATGGTCGCGGGCATAGTTCTCAATCGCGGTCTGCAAGGTGATCTGCGCCAATCTTCCGGCGCTGGCCTGATCTATGTTGTCTTTCGTCCAGATGCGGAAATAGGCCAACGCGCCGTTTGCCAGCGGCGCGGGCATCGCCACACGGTACGTTTTATTTGCGTTGAGCGGGCTGCCGTCCACGCGAATTGAAACGACTTTTTTGTCCTTGTCGCCGTCCGGGTTCACGCTCACGATCAGGCCAGAAAACTGCAAAAAGCCGCTGTTCGCTTTCGGGTACAGGTAAAGCCCATGCTCGAAAGCGCGGGTAATCTGGCTGCCGGTCAGGTTCACGATCACAAGCGGATCGTCCTTGTATTCCAGCGCTTTCGTCACGCTGTCCGCCGTAACGCTGCGGGGAACGCGGGCGTCTCCGGCAAACGAGGAAGCGGCGATAAACGCAATGTCGGCGGAGGCCGCGCTGCGGATCGCGTCCGCCACGAAATCGCCCAGCGGCGTTTCCGTCGAACCGATCTCTGCGGTAGTCGCATCGTCTGCGAAGGGTCGCGGTTCCGTTCGCCCTGCGGTCGCCACGCCTGCGGTCAGCGTCATCGTGGCGGTTAAACCGATCAGGACGAGTAGGTTTCGTCCAAACGGTCTCATCGTGGATTCCTCAATTCTTTCCGCCCTGAATCGGGGCATTGGCCTCACCGGGACGCGGGGCGCGTTCCTGCTCCTATTTGACGCTGCGAACGGTCGGGTTGTTTCACCTTATCGCTTGCGCTGACCGGCGTCTCCCCTATTTACTACGCGCCCGCGTCCGAATTTTGTTTCCGTCCCTGATCCCATTGCAGGAACGCCTGCAAAAACGAATCAATCTCGCCGTTCATCATGGCGATTACATCGCCTTTTTCGTGGCCCGTCCGCAAGTCTTTGACCAGCGTGTAGGGATGGAACACATACGAGCGGTCTTGATTGCCCCACTCATTCGCTTTGTTTTCGCCGCGCAGCGCCGCCAGCCGCTCCTCATTTTCCCGCCGCTCTTTGTCCAGCAGCCGCGCCTGCAAGACCTGCATTGCCATCGCCTTGTTTTTGTGCTGCGAGCGTTCGTTCTGGCACGTCACGGTGATCCCGGTCGGCAGATGCACGATGCGCACCGCTGAGTCGGTCTTGTTGACGTGCTGCCCGCCCGCCCCGCTGGAGCGGTAATAGTCCAGCCGCAGATCGTCGGGGTTGATCTCTATTTTGATCTCTTCACCGACATCCGGCACAACATCCACCGAAGCGAACGAGGTCTGCCGCCGCCGCGCCGCATCGAACGGGGACATTCTCACGAGGCGGTGAACGCCTTTTTCCGCCCGCAAATAGCCGAAAGCGTTTTTGCCATGCACTAAAAAGGTGACGTTTTTCAGCCCCGCGACTTCGGCCTCGACCTCCTCAGCGATTTCCACCTTATAGCCGTGATTTTCGGCCCATTTGATGTACATCTTTTGCAGCATAGAAACCCAGTCGCAGGCGTCCGTGCCGCCCGCGCCCGCTTTAATCTCAATGATGGCGTCGGCGTGATCGTTCTCGCCGGAGAGGAGCGTTTCCAGTTCCAGTCTGTCCATCGCGGTCGTTACGCGCTTGAGGTCGGCGGCGAGTTCGGCTTCGCTGGCCTCATCGGGTTCCCCGCCCGCTTCCGCCAGCAGTTCGCCCATGACTTCCAGATCGTCCAACTGCGCGGCGAGGGCGTTGTAGGGGGCGAGGATTTCGCGCAGTTGGTTCACGCGCTGCATGGTCTTCTGGGCCTCCTGCGCGTCCTCCCAGAAATCGGGCTTGGCGGCAAGGGCCTCTAATGCGTTAATCTCATTCGTTCGGCTGGTCTGGTCAAAGATGCCCTCCCAGCTCGACCAGCCGCGCGCGTAAGTCCCGCGCCTCCCGGCGTATATCGTCAAGCATGATCTTGTTTCTCCTGTTTTCTGGTTCGCCCTCACAGTATACTTCGCGCAGAGTGAGATGTCAAATCTTCGCTAACAATGCGGCGAGGCAGGAATCCAAAAGGCTCGCGCCGAACAGGAACGCAACGCCTCAGCACCGAGCGAATCCGTCAGGAGAATCGTTTGAATAGCCTTCCGAATCGCCGTTCCCGCCGTTTTAGTCCGTTTCCTCTGCTTGCCGACGCTGGCCTGTCCGTTCTGGTCGCGTTTGCCGCCCCCTCCGCGCTGGCGCAGGGCGGCGGTGGCGCCGCCGATTTTTCGCCGCCAAAAGCCACCTACCACTACGCCCGCAGCCGGGACTTTCACGTCAAAAACATGAAGATTGAACTCGCCTTTGACGTTGCCGCCCGCGCCGCCAAAGGCCGCGTTATACATACCCTGACGCCGTTTCGCAGCGGCCTCACCGAACTTATCTTCGACGCGGGCAAAAACCTGCAAATTGCCGCCTGCGCCGTCAATGGCGCGGACGCGAAGTTCACCCACAACGGCGATCAACTCGCGATTGCCTGCCCCGCGCTGCCGCTGGGCCGCGACGCAACGCTTGCCATACAGTACGCTTTCAAGGGCGACGCGAACGGCGGCGGGGCCAACGGCGCAGGCGGAATACACTGGATCGCGCCCGACCCCGCCGTACCCGACCGGCGGTTGGCCTTCTGGACGCAGGGCGAGACGGAGGGCAACCGCCTGTGGGTCCCGCTCTACGACGCCCCTAATGACAAGACCGCGAGCGAGACGATTATCACCGTGCCGGAAACATGGACGGTCATCGGCAACGGGACGGAGGGGCGCACACTCCACGACTCCGCCGCGAAAACCCGCACTTACCACTGGACGATGCGGCAGCCACACTCCACCTATTTGCTCTCGCTTGTAGCGGGCGAACTGGATGTAAAGCGCAGTTCGTGGCAGGGCGTCCCGCTGTATTACGTCGTTCCGAAAGGGCGCGGCGGGCTGATTAGCGGCTCGTTTGACGACACGCCCCGGATGCTGACCGTGTTTTCCAACGCCCTCGGCGTCAAATATCCCTGGCCCAAATACGCGCAGTCCGCGATGTTTGATTTTCCCGGCGGCATGGAGAACGTCAGCGCCACGACGCTTGGCGCAGGCTCCCTGACCGACGCCCGCGCCGGGGATCATGCGATGGCAGCCCTCAACTCGCATGAACTGGCGCATCAATGGTTCGGCGATTACGTGACCTGCAAAGAGTGGGGCGACTCGTGGCTCAATGAAAGTTTTGCGACCTTCATGGAGGCCTATTACCTCGAACAGTCGCGGGGCGAGGAAGCGTATCAGCGGGACATGGAAAACAACCTGCGCTCTTACCTCAATGAAGCGCGGACTTACAAACGTCCGCTCTCCACCAACCTGTACACCAATCCCGACGTGATGTTTGACCGGCACACCTACCCGAAAGGCGGATTCATTCTGCATATGCTGCGCCGTCAACTCGGCGACGCGGACTTTTTCAAGGGCCTCGGCTATTACCTGAAAACCAACGCCTATACTCCCGTAGACGCCCACGATCTCAGCAAGGCGTTTGAGGTGGCGACGGGCCGGAATGTGGACGACTTTTTCGATCAATGGATTTACCGTCCGGGACACCCGGAACTGGAAACGGCCTGGAAATACGACGACGCGGCAAAAGGCGTCATCCTGACGGTCAAGCAGACGCAGGACACGTCCAAAGGGACGCCGATTTATCATTTCCCGCTCCGGGTCGCTTTGCTGCCCGCCGGTTCCGGTCAAAGCGCGACGCAGACGGTCATTCAGGTCACGAAGGCGTCGGAGGACTTCCGAATCCCGGTTTCTGCCCCGCCCGCCGCCGCGCTGATTGACCCGGAGCATGAACTGCTGAAAGAGTGGAAGACCGCGCCGCAGCCGAATGAAAATCTGGCGATACTGAAATATGCGCCGTTCGCCGTAGACCGCAGCCGCGCTCTGCTTGCGCTGACCAATGGCGGCGAGAAGACCGACGCCGCAATGCAAAAAACGCTGGCAGCGCTGATTCCCGACGAAAGCAGTTCCGACGTGGCCCGCGTCGCTTTAGAAATCCTCGGCAAAGCGAAAAATCCGGCGTACCGGGCGCTCTTTCGGGAACAGGCAAAATCCAAACAATACCGGCGGAAAGCGGCGGCGCTGGCGGCCCTCAACGCGCTGGGCAATCTGGAAAAAGAGGACGTTACGCTGTTTCGAGCGGTCGCAATCAGCGATACGGAAAAGTATGAGCCGGTGCTGGAGGCCCTGACCGACCTGATTAAGTCCGACGTGAAAGGCAATCTGGACGTTTTCAAGCATCAGATGGCGTCCCACACCCTGCGCGAACAACTGGCCTCCACGACCATCTACACCCTTGCCGACACCGCTTCACCGGAGGCGGCTCCCCTGCTGCTTGACGCGGCGGCAAACCCGAAACTGCGCCCTACCTTTCGCGTCCGCGCCATCAAATACTTTAAGGACAATCCGGCGATTGACGCGGGCGCAAACGCCGTCCTGCGCTCACTGCTCACCGCCGACGCCCCCGAAGTTAAACAGGCGGCAACTGCGGCGCTCGCGGCGCGGAAGGACACCGCCGCCGTTCCGAAATGACCTCTATCTAATCCCCGGCTCCCCTTCCCTGCTCGCTCGCTAAGAAGGGGACTTAGAAATTTTGCAAGCGCAGTAGTCGAAGTCAAAGCGTAAATAATCAGCCCCAATGAACGCCCTGAGCAGACCTATTCCCCTTCCCGCCATTTGCCGATATTTAAGGGCAGTGGAGGCGAAAATGGCTTTTTTTCTGGCGAGACCGAATCGTTCGGTGCATGAGGACTTACAATTCATGGCGGGAGAGGCGCAGGCGGAGGATTCTGCCGCCCCGCGCTCTCCGCGCATCAGGCGGCGGCTGCATACGCTGGGCGCGGTACTCTGCGCCGTCGCGGTCTTTGTCGGGATCGGGACGACGCGCAGCCGGCAGGCGGACGCGGCGACCTTCGCGACCGAGCAGCGGATTGCGGGGACATGGGGACTCAAAAGCGTCGGCGGCGCGGCGATTGGGCCGCGTTCCACATCGGACATCGCGCTGCAACAGGTCACGTTCGCGCAGGGCAAAATTCATGGCGACACCCGCCTGCGGGCCAATACCGCATCCGGCACGACCGATATGCCCTTCCCGGACGAAAGCGCGAAAAGCGCCACGACCAGCGCGGACGGACGCTATCTCGATGTGACGTGGGAAGGCTCCTACACCGTGCTGGACTCGCGCCGCATCGAACTGCATATCGGCAAGGCGGTCTACCGCGTAGAGGCGAATTTCGATTCCGAATACCGCTGTCTGGACTTCGATCACGACGCGATTCTGGCCCTTCCCGGCGCGACGCATTACACCCGGCAGTAAACGCCGCCCGTCCTGACACACAGCAACCTTCCAGCGCGATTTTCCGTAACGTTTAGAAAAACGTTCTGAAAACGGAGGCGGCAAGCGCATGGCGGAAATCAACTGGGCGGGCAACTATACCTACGGCGTGGCGAGCGTCCACCGCCCCGACACCTTAGACCAGTTACAGGAGTTGGTGGCGCAATCGGCGCGGATTAAGGCGCTGGGTTCGCGGCACTCGTTCAACGGCATCGCGGATTCGACGGAGAAGCTGCTCTCGCTGGAGAATTTCAACCGGATTATCGGGCTGGATTCGGCGCGGCGGACGGTCACAGTCGAGGCGGGAATCAAATACGGCGCGTTAAGTCAATGGCTCCACACGCAGGGCTTCGGGCTGATGAATCTGGCCTCGCTGCCGCATATCTCGGTAGCAGGGGCCTGCGCCACTGCGACGCACGGCTCCGGCGTCCGCAGGGCGAATCTCGCGGCGGCGGTCTCCGGCATGGAGATTGTTACGGCAAGCGGCGCGGTGAAAAACGTTTCCCGCGAAGCCGACGGCGCGGCGTTCGACGGAATGGTCGTCCATCTCGGCGGCATCGGAATCGTCACCAAAATCACGCTGGACGTGGTCCCGACTTATCTCATGCGGCAGGACGTGTACGAAAATCTCCCGTTCGCGCAGGCCGAAGCGCATTTTGAGGAAATTGCCGCCAGCGCCGATAGCGTGAGCCTGTTCACCGACTGGAAGCTCGCCCGCTTCAATCAGGTATGGCGCAAACGCGAAGTCAAAGAATACGACGCTTACGCGCCGGAGGCCGACTTTTTCGGAGCGACGCTTGCCACGCGCCCGCTGCACCCCATCCCCGAAGTCTCCGCCGAACATTGCACCCAGCAAATGGGCGTTCCCGGCCCCTGGCATGAACGCCTGCCGCATTTCCGCATGGACTTCACACCCAGCAACGGCGCGGAATTGCAGACCGAGTACCTCCTGCCCCGCCGCCACGCTGTCGCCGCGCTGCTTGCCTTGAGCGAAATCCGGGATCGAATCGCCCCGTTGGTCTTAATCTCCGAAGTGCGGACGGTCGCCGCCGACGCCCCGTGGATGAGTCCGAGTTATCAGCGGGACAGCGCGGCGTTTCATTTTACGTGGGCGAACGATTGGCCCGCCGTCTCCGCGCTGCTGCCGCAGATCGAAGCGGCCCTCGCGCCCTTTGCCGCCCGCCCGCACTGGGGCAAACTTTTCACGCAGGACGCCGCGCAGATCGCCGCCCTCTACCCGAAACTGCCGGAGTTCCGCGCCCTCCTCCAGACCTGCGATCCCGCAGGCAAATTCCGCAACGCTTTTCTCAACGACAATATTTTTGGCGAGGGCTAATTTTTTCTTTTTGACGGATTGGGTTTCCGCAAATCACGCCCTGTAACGAGCGTCAAATCGAGTATAATAGAACCATTCTTTTTGTGGAGCGCAAGCGTGGAGCAGGACGAACCAACAGACCAGAGCGGCGAATTATTCGGCATGATTGATCAGGGGGTCAAGTATCTGTTTCGCGAATGTCCCACGCTGGTGACCCGTTTTGCCGGACTGGACGTTGCGGCGGCGGATATTCGCGTGGAAGACCCGAACCTCAATCTTCCTGAACTGCGGGCCGACCACGTTTTCATTCTGCCGGAAGACGCGGCGGGCGGACAATGCGCTATCTACCTGGAATATCAGCTGCACCCCAAATCGGCGCTGCTGCCCTCGTGGGCGGTGAAATGGGCGGGCCTTACCCGGCAGCTGAGGATGCCGGTGGTACTGGTGGTTTTGTATTTGCAGCAGGGCGATTACGTGACCTTCCCCGCGCAGTTAGAGGCGGTCGCGGGCGCGTTTCGGACGCAGCTGCAATTCACAACGATTCGCTTATGGGAGCAGACAGAGCGCATTCGCAACGGCGAACTGCCGGAATTGGCCCCCCTGCTGATGCTCACCGAAAAAAACCCGACGGAAGCGACCGTGCGGGAGGAAGTGGCGCTGATACGCGGGGCAAATTTCGCCCCGGAAATTCAGGGAGAGCTTCTGGGGATTGCGCTGCTGATTGCCACGCGAAAATTTGCGCGGGCTTTGCTGGAAGAAATATTTGCGGAGGATCTGGAAACAATGGAAGATTTAGGCATCATCGGCGATTGGATGGAGAAGTGGAAAGCGCGGGGATTGGCAGAGGGCGTGGCGCAGGGCGTGGCGCAGGGCGTGGCGCAAGGCAAAACGGAAATGGCCCGCAACATGGTCTTGCGCTTTTTGACCAAGCGTTTCGGCGAGCTGCCGCAGACCTTGCTTGCCCGGATTGAACAGGCGGACGCGGATTGGTGCGACACGCTGCTCGACAGGGCCGCGAACGCTGAAAGTCTGGCGGAAATCGCAGACCTCTACGCCAACGCCCCGGAATAGCGCCAGCGCGAACAAACACAAAGCGCGGGCATAGTCATTCTTTGTCGGCGTAAATGGAACGGAAAACCGCGCCGCGTGGTATACTTAAAAGACTACGGCTGCGCGTTAATAAGACGCCGCCAATCGCATATCTTGCGATTGGCGCTTTTGTTTGCTGCTGGAAAGGCGAAACCGATCTCATGGCCCTCCTTGAAACGATTCCCGAAGTGATAGAAACGCGGCTGCGCGAACTGCGTCCAAATTTCCAACGCGAAGAGAATTTTACCCGGACAACGGAAACAATAACGGAAACGCGGCGCAATGGATACGCCGGAAACGGCGCGGTCGCGGTGCTGGAGCGCGAGACGGAAACGCTTGCCGTCGCCGCTGTCCGGCAAGACGCGGAGGCGGGCGATAAACGCATCTTGTTTCAGACCGACTTGCGGATGGACGGCGCGTTCGGAACGGAATACCTGATTGTGGAGCGGGACGGGGTATATGTCTTCGCGCCCGGAGCGAACGGCGACTTCGAGACGCGGACGGCCCTGCCAATGGCGGAAATCCAATCCGCCAAAGCGGAGACGTATATCGGGAACGGGCGAATCGAAGTCCGCACAAGGGCGGAAACGGTTCCGCTTGTCCGTTTCTCCGCCGCTACTATCGGCGAGGCCAACAGCGTGGCGCGTCAAATCTCCTCGCTGGCGAAAGGCGAAGGCTTCAAAGAGGAAACGCTGCAGGAGGAGCGCAAGACCTGCCCGAAATGCCGCCGCGTTCTGCCCGAAGACACCGAAGTTTGCCCCGCCTGCGTCAATCGCCGCGCCGTCATGCTGCGTCTGTTCCAGTTCCTCGCGCCGTATAAACAACTGGCGATTGCCTCGGTCGTCGTGATCCTCAGCCTGACAGCGGCGGATATGCTGCCGCCCTATATCGGCGGGCGCATGATAGACGCTATCGCGCATCCCGATCCCGCCAATCCGCATCCGATTAACGTGGTATGGATGTTCGTCGGGATTTTGATTGTGGCGCGGATTTTGAGCGGGGCCTTGCAATACGCGCAGCGGCGCATCAACGCATGGCTCGGCGCAAAAATTTTGATGGACATCCGCGTTGCGATCTACGAAAAATTCAACACGCTTTCTATCTCCTACTACGACAAGCGCAGCGTCGGGTCGGTCATGGGTCGCGTCACCAGCGATTCCGATAACCTGTGGGACTTCCTCACCGACGGTGTGCCGTTTTTTATCACAAATATTCTAACATTCATCGGAATCGGCGGCGTCCTGTTTTGGCTGAACTGGAGACTGACGCTACTAGTCCTGACTCCCGGCCCGTTCCTGTTTGCGCTAACCCGCTGGTTCATGCCCCGCGCCCGCCGCAAGTGGCAGTTCCTGCATCAGCGTATCAACCGGATGCAGTCCTCGCTGGGCAGCACCCTCAACGGGATGCGGGTCGTCAAAGCGTTCGCGCAGGAAAGTCGGGAAAACGCCCGCTTTATCGAAAAGAACGACGCGGTATTTCAGGCCAGTTACGCCGCCAATGGAATGTGGGCCTCTTACTGGCCCGTTGTCGGCCTGCTCATGGGAATCGGTTCGTGGACGATCTGGCTGTACGGCGGCAATCAGGTGCTGATAGGCGAAAAAATGAACGTCGTCGGTCAATCCATGACGCTGGGAACCCTGACGATGTTCAGCGGATATCTGGCGCAGTTTTACGGCCCGTTCCAGAACTTCAGCCGCGTCCTCGATTGGATGACCCGCTCGGCGACGGCGGCGGAGCGCGTTTTTGAGGTGCTGGACACGGAGCCGGACGTGCGGGACGCGGCGCAGCCCGTCCCCATGCCGCACATCAAAGGCGCGGTAGAGTTCGACAACGTTTCCTTCACCTACGACAAGGCCAAGCGAGTCTTAGACGATTTTTCGCTGAAGGTGGAACCGGGCGAAATGATCGGGCTGGTCGGGCATAGCGGGGCGGGAAAATCTACTATTATCAACCTGCTCTCCCGCTTCTACGACGTGACGGAGGGCAGCGTCAAGGTGGACGGCGTGGACGTGCGTCAGATTGACCGCGAAGATTTCCGCCACCAACTTGGCATCGTTTTGCAGGAGCCGTTCCTGTTTCCCGGAACGATTATGACCAATATCGCCTACGCTAAACCGGGCGCGAACGTCGAGGAGATTATGCGGGCGGCGAAGGCGGCGAACTGCCATGAGTTCATCTTAAAATTCCCGGATGGTTACGACACGCAGGTCGGGGAGCGCGGACAGCGGCTTTCCGGCGGCGAGCGGCAGCGCATTTCTATCGCCCGCGCCATCCTGCACGACCCGAAAATCCTGATCCTCGACGAAGCGACGGCGAGCGTGGACACCGAAACGGAAAAGCAAATTCAGGAGGCCATCTCCCGACTGATCCAAAACCGGACGACCTTCGCCATCGCGCACCGCCTGTCAACGCTGCGCAACGCCAGCCGCCTCGTGGTGATGAAGGACGGCAAAATGACCGAACTCGGAACGCATGACGAACTGATGGAGCAGGACGGAGAGTACGCCAAACTCGTCAATATCCAAAACGAAGTTAATAAACTCCGCGCTGTATAGACTCCAGTCGAATAAAGGCGCGGGCGTCAGCGTAAAGATCGCTGCGCCCGCGCCGATTGCCCCGGCGGTCACTGTGTGGCGAACGAGGTAAAGCAAACCTCCACAACGGCGTCGTCGGTGATGTCGTTGAGCTTGTCCTTGATCTCCTCTTTCAGCGCGTCTTTGCTTTTCGCCGTCGTCAGGTCTTGAATCTTTTTCGCGCTCAAAATCGTGACAATCGAGTCGCGGATAGGCGCAAGGTGATGTTTCAGCGTTTCTTCCGTCACATCTTTCTTCATGCCCAGTGAGACCGCCGCCTTCAAATAATGGTCGCCGCCCCCCGCCATATTCACGGTGAAGTCCGGCTCCAGCGGCATATATTCGCCGACGACTGCCTTTTCATGCTTCTTCTTCGCTTTTTTCTCGCCCTCGTCCTCCGGCTTTTTGCTGGCCATCATGCCTTTGGCAAAGAACAATACCACGACCAGAACGACCGCCCCAATCACCATCGGCATCGGCGACTTCTTGCCGCCCTCTGCTTTTTCCGCTTTTTTCGCTGACATAACAAATTCCCCAGAGGGTTTCGGGTTTCGGGCGTCGGGTGTCGGACAATGCGCAGACCGCTTCCAGTTTATATAAACCTTCAGCAAATGAACGTATTTGTCCGAAACCCGACACCCGAAACCCGAAACCCTGTATTTTCTACGGTTCCAGCAGCGGGCCGTCGTCGAGGGGCGCGGCGTTTTCGGCGCGGACGCCCGACGCGCCCCCGGTGATGCGCTGAATCTCCGATTTGCGCACCAGATCGGCTTCCCGCTGCGAATCCGTTTTTAAGATGACAATATCCACGCGCCGATTGCGGGCGCGTTCCGCGTCGCTCTGGTTCGGAACGACAGGCCGCGTATCGGCGTATCCGGCGGCGCGAAACCGCGCAGGCGGCAGACCGCTTTGCTCGGTCAGGCGGCGCAAGACGGCGGCGGCGCGACCAGCGGAGAGTTCCCAGTTGGAGGGGAACTGCGCCGTGTGGATCGGCAGGTCGTCGGTATGCCCTTCGATCTCCACCTGATTGCCCACGCTTTTAATAATCTGCGCCACTTTGTCCAGCGCCGCCGCGTTCTGCGGTAAGACCTGCGCCTGTCCCCGTTCGAAAAGCAGATTGTCCGCCGCCAGCGAGATCACGATGCCGCGTTCGTCGCTGCGGGCGGTAATTCGGCCCCTCAACTGGTTTTGTTCCACATATTGCCGTAAATTCTGCATGGATTCTTGATAGGGCGAGGGCGTTTTTTTCGTAGTCGGGCGTCCGCTGCTGTTGAGTATGCCGTCGCCGCCGGTCAAAACGCTTCCAAAGCCGCTCCGAACCGAAGCGGCCATTGCGGTAAACTTGCCTTTGCTGACCACTGACATCGAATACATCATCAGAAAAAAGGCGGTCAGCAGCGTAATCATATCGGCGTAGGTGAGCAGCCAGCGCTCTAAATTGTCGTGTTTGGCGGTGTAAGCGGTTTTCTGGATCATGGGTTTTTGGAAGAAAACAGAAAACAGAAAACAGAAAACAGAAGGGGCGTTCCGAGTCTGCGGATTTGCGCTCCGGGCGGCAGGTTGGCAGGCAGAGTACATTCTTCTGTTTTCTGTTTTCTGTTTTCTGTTTTCTTTCCTCCTCCTATCGCGCCACGCTCAGCCTTCCCGGCAGGCGGCGCTGGGCGGGGGCGAGATAGGCTTTGAGTTTTTCTTCGACGAGGCGCGGGTTCGCGCCCGCCTGAATCGCGAGCAGTCCCTCAATCATGATTTCGCGGACAATCAGTTCGTCGGCGGCGCGGGACTTGAGTTTATTGCTGATGGGCAGAAAAATCAGGTTGGCGCTGGAAACTCCGTACAGCGTCGCGATAAACGCGCCTGCAATCAGCGGCCCCATTTTCGCCGGGTCGCTGAGGTTGGCGAGCATATGAATCAGCCCCATAACCGTGCCAATAATGCCCAGCGTCGGCGCAAAACCGCCCAGCGTGGTGAAGATGTTCTCGCCTTCGCGCTGCCGCATCTGCTGGAAGTGCAGTTCCGTTGTCAGCATCTCCCGAACGGTCTCCGGGTCAATGCCGTCGGTGACAAGCCGCAGGCCGCGCTTGAGAAAGTCGTCGTTAATTAGTTTCGATTCCGATTCCAGCGAAAGCAGCCCTTCGCGCCGCGCCCGCTCCGCAAAGCGCGTCAGCAGGGCGATCACTTCGGGCAGGCTGCTGGTCTCCTCGGAGAAAACGCGGGAGAGGATGTTGGGAATCTCCGCAATCTGGTTCATGCGAAAACTAACGGTCGCGGCCCCCAGTGTGCCGCCGAAAACGAGCAGGGCGGCGGGCAGGTTGACGAGCGATTTCACATCGCCGCCCTCCATCAGCAAAGCCCCGATTAACGCGCCCCATGCGAGCAGCATTCCGATTATGGTTGCCAGGTCCATTGATTAAAAACCTCGTGTTAAAGTAGACGGTAGACAGTAAACGGTAGAGAGTAACGGCCTGCATCCGTTTGCATCCGCGTCCGGCAGGACGCTTGGCGGAACGCCACCTAGCGAGGCGTTTGCAACGCCTCGACTCCGGTTCGCTAACGGCGCGACGTTTGCAACGCCTCGACTCCGGTTCGCTAACGGCGCGACGTTTGCAACGCCTCGACTCCGGTTCGCTAACGGCGCGACGTTTGCAACGCCTCGACTCCGGTTCGCCACCTAGCGAGGCGTTTGCAACGCCTCGACGCGCAACGCCACCGAACGCTTGCTGCGCTCGAACCGCAACGCCTCGACTGTCCGTTGGTCTTTTTGTTTGTCCCGTTTGGAAATTATCCGGTCACGCTGTCCAGCGTGTCCTGCGGCGGGTTTGGCCCTGCCAGACGCGGCAGCAACGCTCCGACTTCCGCCCGGTACGCCAGCACGCGGCGGCGCACCTCGTCGGCGGCCTCCAGCACAATGACCTTGCGCCCGGTCAGCAGGGTAATCACCGTGTCCGGCGTCCGCTCGATAAACTCGATCAGGTCGGCGTTGACGATAATTTCCGAATGGTTGAAGCGTGTGAGTGTAATCATAAATTTAGAAAACAGAAAACAGAAAACAGAAAACAGAAGAAAATGCCCGATTGCAAACTTTGTGGGTTCGCTGCAAAGTTTGCAGTTATTGATAAGCCCCTTCTGTTTTCTGTTTTCTGTCTTCTGTTTTCTCTCCTATCGTTTCAGATTGATGACCTCTTGCAGCAGTTCGTCAACGGCGGTGATGATCTTGGTGTTCGCCTGGAAACTGCGCTGCTCGATGATCAGGTTGGTGAACTCGGTGGACAGGTCTACGTTGGACTGCTCTACGTAGCCGGTGCTGATTGTCCCGCGTCCCGAACTGTTCGCCGCGCCGACCTGCGCCGTGCCGGAATTGTTGGACTGGGAGAACAGGTTCCCGCCCTCTTTATTCAGCCCGCCGGGATTGGAGAAGCCCGCGACGGCGATCTGCCCCAACGCCCGCACTTCGCCGTTGCTGAATTTCCCGCTAATCAGGCCCTCTGACGAGATGGCGAAACTGTTGAGGACGCCCACGCCGTATCCGTCCTGCGAGGTCAGCGTGACGCCGCCCGTGTCGCCCGAATGTTGGGAGATGGCAGACAGGTCAAGCGTGACCGGGAACGCGGCGGAGGGGCCGCTGGCAGGAATTGTAATGGACGGCTTCTGCGGATTGATCTGGGCGCCTTTTGCGTCGAAGAACAGGGCCTTGTTGCCCGTCTGCGTACTGTCCGCAAGGGTGGCCTTCGTCACGTCGTCCGTGACCGACCATTCCCAGCGGGAAGTGGCGGCCCCCGGAGCGCCGCCGCCGACCAGAGCGCGGGTAAACTTGATGTCCACCTTGTGCGAAATTCCCAGGCTGTCCAGCACCGAAACACTGGAGTTCTGCACCGGATTCGCGCCCGTCTGTCCGTCCGAAACAGTCAGCGTTTTGGTGTTGGAGAGTTTGCTCAGGTCCACGTTCAGGTTGAAGCCAGTATCGGCCTGAAGCCCCTGATTGTAACTGGCCCCCGGCAAGGCCCCGCCCGCCAGCTGCACGATCCCGCCAAGCGAATTGGCGGGATTGGCCCCGTCCGAAACGACGTAGCCCTGTCCGGGAACGAAGTAGACGGCGGACTCGCCGTTGGCGCTGACCGAACTATCGTAGAGCGTTCCCGCATTAGAGGAGGGCGAGCCGATGCTGACCTTCAAATCCCAGCGCTCGGTCGCGCCCGCCGGGACGTTGGGGCCGGGGGCGGGCTTGTAGGACGGGTTGGACAGGGTGGTCGTCAGGGTGTAGGACTTGCCGCCGTGATAGACAGCCGTATTATTGACAATCGCGGTGGAGTCGCTGGTGTTGACCGGGCCGCCCAAGGTCACGAGTTTGGAGGCGATTGGGTTGGTCCCGCCCGCGCCATCGGCAGTGGAGGTCACGGCGGAGTTGGCGGTCAGGGCGCTGAAATCCACCGCGACGGGGAAGTTCGCCGCGCCGTTGCTGCCGCTCACATTCACGCTGAGTTGAGCGCCGGAGGCGTTGGCGGGATTGGCGTTGTCCGTAAACACGAACTGGTTCGGGCCTACGCCGCCAGCGTTCGGCACGGCGTAAAGGTATTTCGGCGAGGGCGAGAGCGGGACGCCGTTGCCGTCAACGGTGAGGCCGACCGTCCAGCGCTGCAACGCGCCCGCCGGCACGCCGGGGCCTGCCGTCAGACTGGCCCCGTCTGTCGGAGCGCTCAGGGTGGTAACGAGCGTATGGGCGTTGCCGAGCGAATCGTAGACTGTGCTGGTCTGCGGGGCGGGTGTGCCGGAGAGTTCCAGATTGCCGGACAGGTTGACGCTGGTGGATTGCAGGGCCGACGTCGCGTCCAGATTGCCGCCAAAGACCGAGTTCGTGGTCTGCTTGACGGAGGTCAGGATGCCAATCGGCACGGTCAGAGCGCTGGCGGAGGTAATTTCCGTCGTTTTGTCAATGCCGCCGCTGCTGTCGGCGGTGTAGCCCAGGACGCGCTGCCCGGAGGCGGGGTTGACCAGCACGCCGTTGCTGTCGAGATCGAAGGAGCCGTCGCGAGTGTAGGAGACCGATTTGCCGTTGGCGAGCAGAAAATAGCCGTTGCCCTGAATCGCAAGGTCGGTGGATTTGCCGGTGCTTTGCAAGTTTCCCTGCGTTTGCAGGGTGCTGATGGCGCTGACGGAGACGCCGAGTCCGACCTGCGACGGGTTTTGTCCGCCGGTGTTGGCATTGGGACTGGAAGCGGATCGGATCGTCTGCGAGAGCTGATCCTCAAAGGTGGTGCGACCGGCCTTAAAGCCGACCGTGTTGACGTTGGCGATATTGTTGCCAATCACGTCGAGGCTGGTCTGGTGGGCCTTGAGGCCGCTGACGCCGGAAAATAGAGCCTGTAACATAGTTAAAACATGACCTCCGTGTGGATTGCGGCGCGTCGGTTAGAAATTAACGCGCCGGGTTGTCCTGCCGCCCGTCTGTCGTTTGGGGCGGCGTGTTGGGTCAGGCTTCCGCCTCCACCAAAATGCGGAGGGCGGGCCAGCCTGAAATGCAGGGTATCGGGGTTCGGGTGTCGGGTGTCGCGAACAAGATTGTTTGCCGAAACTCTTGAACCTACTTTAAGTAAGCAGAAGGAGCTTTCGACACCCGACACCCGAACCCCGATACCCTTTTTTACGCAATGACCGCGCTGTCAATGTTGGTAAAAACGTTTTGTTTGAGTTGGTCTTTGTCCGCGACGGTGACGACCGTGCGGTTGGGGACATTGACGACAAGCGCCAGATTGTCCATCAAGACCAGCGCGTCCTTCGCGCCTTTGTCGGCGACCCGCTGCACCGCGTTTTGCAGACGGTCTTGCTGCGCGGCGTTAAATGGAATCTGCCGGGACTGCAAGCGCGTCTGCGCATGGGCGGAGAAGCGGACGGCGGGCGCGTTGCTTTGCGGGGCAAGCCCCTGCCGCGCTTTGAGTATCTCCGCGAAATCGGACTGCGGGCCGTTTGTTTTCGCCTGCCGCGCTGCGGGCGTCTGCAAAACGGGCGCAATTTTCGCGGATTCGATTCGATTAAATTCCGACATGGTTCCTCCGCATAGATGCAAGGTATTCCGGTGTTCAGGTGTTCGTCGCGCTCACTGGTAGATTTGTCAAACTTACAATGAAAATGCCAACGCCAAATCCCTGAACACCCGAACACCTGAACACCTTCCTACTGCCCGACGTAAGCGATGTCGTTGAGCGTGATGTCGGCGTCGCTGCCTTTGACGTTGACATGAACGCCGTCGGTGGCGAAGCGGACGCTGGTGACCTGCCCGGTGACGGCCTGCGACTCGCCGTTGACGATGACGTTGGCCTGCACGGTCTTGCCGAGCAGCTGCAGGCCGTGCTCTTGTTTGTTAATGGACTGCAAATTGTTGACGCCCTCGACAGTGGAATATTGCGCCAGCTGCGCGAGGAAAGCGTTCTGATCCTGCGGATTCAGCGGGTCCTGGTTCGTTAATTGCGTGACGAGCAGGTGCAGAAAGTCCTGTTCACCGAGGTTTTTGCCGCCGGTGGCGCTGGATACGGCGGCGCTGATGTTTCCGCTGGTGGAAGCGGTCGAATTGACGGAAGATACCGGCATGATTTTTGTCCTTTCGGGCGGGTTGCGCCGCCCTGAAAATCAAAGTTTGAGAAACGTTACGCCCGGTAGTCCAGGCGAGCATCGGTCTTGTTGCTGACGGCGGAAGCCGCAAGGGGCGTGACCGTTGCGGCCTCATTCGCAGGCGATGCGGGCCGACGCTGACCGGAAGCGCTGCCGCTACCGAACGCGGCGCGGTCTTGCCACGCTTCGCGCTGTTGCTGCGCCGCCTGCTGATGATTGCTTGCGCCGCGCCCGTCAGCGAAACTTCCTTGCGCGGTCGTGACATCGAGCGTATGGAGTTTCAGCCCGCGATTTTCCAGCGCCGCCCGCAGCGGTTCGGACGCCGCTTCGAGGGCCTGCCGCACGCCCGCGTGTTCCGCCACGATCCGGGCGGTCACACCGTCGGCGTGGGCCGAAACCGAAATGCGCAGCGAGCCGAGCGAATCGGGGTTGAGCAGGAACGTCGCCTCGCCGCGCCCTTCGGCAAACCGCATCGTTTCCAGATGCTGATTGACCTGCGAGAGCAGTTTGGTCCGGTCTGCCGGGGCGAGCGTGGTTTCGGCGGCGGGCGCGGGAACGGTCTGGCGGACTGTCCCGGCGGCGACTGCGCCATTAGCGCTGGCGGACGGTTCTGCCGCCCCGTTGGACTTGATCGCGGCAGCCGCGCCAATCGTCCGGTCGGACGTGGAACGGTCTTCGTCCTGCGATTTATCGCCGCTGCTGCCCGCTTTTGCCTGCCGAACGTCCGCGCTTGCGCCGCTAATTCCCGCCGTGACAACGGCCTGATTAACCGAAGTTTTCGTGGAATTTGCGGTGAAGGGCGCGTTTTGCAGCGTCGGCAGTCCACTGTTCTGCGTCGCCGCGCTGAACGCGGAAACGCTGGCGGAAGCCGTCGAATCGAAGGGCGAGGTCAGCGCCGCCACATTGTTTGGCTTTGGCGCGGCGGGCGCAGGCAATGCGTTCTGCGCAGTCGCGGTCGGACTGCTGGAAGCGGCTGCCGGAGCGTTTTGCGGCGCAGCGGGCGACCTGTCGGTCGGGTTGGCGTTTGCCGCCGCGTTTGACGCAAGCAGGATTTCCGTTGGGACTTCCGCAACGGGCGCGGGGCTTGAAGCGTTGCCCACCGTTCGCAATCGGGCCAGTTGGTCACTGGTCGCGGCGGCGGTCGGTCGGGCAGTCGTTATTTGCGGCGTCGGCGCGGCGGGCGGCGTGGTCGTTGCGTTGTCCGCTGGCCTTGCCACAGTCTGCACCGGCGCGAAAATGACCGCGTTCGTGTCCGGGTTCGCATTGGCTGCCAGCCCAGGTGGGATTTGCGTGATCAGCGTTTCTTGTACCGGCGCGGCAATGACTGCCACGTTTGGCGCGGCGTTGATTGGAGCGGGGTTTTGCGTTCCATTCGTTTGTAAAGCGGCGGCTTGCGGCGTTCCGCTTTGCGGCGCGGGCGTTTGTATCGCAGCGGCGCTTACGGCCGGATGGGCGGTTTCCGTTCCCGGCGTCGCTGCCGAAACAGCGAGGCGCGAGTCCACAGAATTGCCGGAGGGTGTCGGGGCGGCGGACGGCCTTTCGGATAGGTTGACATTCGGCACAGGCGTTTCCGCCGGGACTGCCGCAACGGGCGCGGGGCTTGAAGCGTTGCCCACCGTTCGCAATCGGGCCAGTTGGTCGCTGGTCGCGGCGGCGGTCGGCCTTGCGGCAAGCGTTGGCGTCGGCGCTGCGGTGGTCGCGTTTGGCGCAGAGGTTGCATTTATTGCAGCGGGAGCCGCCGTTATCGGAACCGTCGCGGGAGTGACCGCGTTGGTGTCGGCTGCAATTACAGACGAAACTTGCGCGTTCAGCGTTTCTTTGACCGGCGCGTCAATGACTGCCATGTTGGGCGCGGCGTTGATTGGAGCGGGGTTTTGCGTTCCATTCGTTTGTAAAGCGGCGGCTTGCGGCGTTCCGCTTTGCGGCGCGGGCGTTTGTATCGCAGCGGCGCTTACGGGCGGATGGGCGGTTTCCGTTCCCGGCGTCGCTGCCGAAACAGCGAGGCGCGAGTCCACAGAATTGCCGGAGGGTGTCGGGGCGGCGGGCGCGGCAAGCTGCCGGGCAGTCGCCGTTTGATTTTGCGGGGCGGGAGTCGCCGCGTCTGTCTTTAACAGACCGGGACTCGCAATGGACGCGGCGGTCTTCTCAGGGACAGCGGCGATAACGGTCTGCGCCGCTGACAGTACGGGCGCAGCGAGATTTTGGGCATTTTGCGTTGGCGCGACAACGTTTGGAACGCTGTTTTGCGCGGCGGTATGAGCGGCGGACGCGACGTCTGAATGGGATGAAGGCGCAACGTTCGCGGTCAAAACCGGCGCTATCGCAACGGCCTGCGCCTCCGGGCTTGGCGCACCGTTGTCCGCCGGAGCGGGCGCGGCGTCCTGCGATTTCGTTTGCGATTTCGCTTTACGCTCGTCCGCCTTTGCGGCGGCGGACGAAGCGGCGCTCTCCGCTTTATCCGCGTTTTGCGCGGCGCTGTCGGCGGTCGGCGCGGCGGCATCTGTCTCGGCGGGGCGCGGTTTCAGAGCGGGCGCGGGCTGCCGCGCCTGAAACGCGGAATCCAGCTGATGCGAGAACGAACGGGCGTTTTCGGGCGCAGAATACGCGAAATCGCCGTTCAGAGAGGACACGCTATTTTCGGGCTTGACGCTGCTGTCCGGGAACGGAAGCGGCAGCGTATTATTACAAACAACCATGCGGAACGAGTGTCCTTTCTGTGGAGTTCTTCGTTCCGAATTGTCGGGTTTCGGTCAAAACTTCTCTATGTATTTTTCACAGGGCGGACGGGTATGGTATAATAAAGGGATAACCCGCCCGAAAATCTCGAAGGGAGACAAATACGATGGCCTCTTTAATCGAAACAAATCCTTATCTCAAAGACCCGGAAGCAGTCCGTAAAATGCTGGAACGTAACGCCTACGATTCCAGCGTCTTCGAGGGCGCGACCGGACTGCGCAAACCGGACGCGAAAGTTTCTCCGGCGACGCTGCGCTCTAAAGCGGCGGTAAAAAAAGCCGTCAAAGGCGCGTAGTCTTGCAAATAACCGCGTTTGACTGCCGCAAGGTATTCGTCGCGATTGCGGCGCGAACTCCGTCCGCTGAATCCATAGTCAGGCGCGGTAAACCCCGCCTGCGCGAACATCAAGTCGGCGAGGACACGCGTCATCCTCCCGTTGCCGTCCCGGAACGGGTGGATCAGCAAAAATTCCGCGTGAACCTGCGCGACCTGCAAGGCCGTCTCCGACAGCGGCGCGGAGCGGCACGGCGTGAATTTTTTGAGCGTTCCCGCCTCGAAATTTTCCATGTTCGGCGCGACGCGGAACGCGGGGGGCCACTGAAACCCCGCTTTGGACATCTCGACCGTCCGGTATGTCCCCGCCCAATCGTAAATCTCGCCCAGCCAGTCGCGGTGCAGTTTGCAGATCAGTTTTGCGGTAAAGCGCGTTTTTTCGGTCAGCGTTTGCAGCGCCGCATTTTCCATCCGCAGCAACGCTTCGAACTCCTGTTGATCTATCTCCCGCTTGCCGGTAATGCCGGGTCGGTTCCGCAATACAAGCCCGCGTGATCCGGGCTGCGTCTCCGATTCCGTTCCCTCCGGCGGCGCGTATTCTCCTGTGGGTCTCCGCATGGCCTTTCCACCTCTTCACTTATCGGGGCGCAAAAGTTCGCGCCTCGCTCCTATTATACACCCGCGCCGTCTTTCCCTGCAATCTTATGGTGTATAATGAAGCGGGGCAATGAAGCGGGAAGCGGGAATATGAGTCAGACGAAAACCAGGCGGGCGGCAAAACGGCAGTTAGGGCAGTTTTTGACGCCGCCGCCGATGGCCCGCGCTATCGTGGAGCGGCTGGAACTGACGCGGGATTCGCGGGTCTTAGAACCGAGTTTCGGGGACGGTTCGTTCCTGATTCCGCTGATCGAACGATTTCTTGCGTTTTATGACGGCCCTGTCGAATCGCGGCTGACCGAAGTTCTAACGCGCAATCTGTGGGGCGTTGAGATTGACCCGGCGATGTTTGCGGCCTGCTTCGGCGCGATACAGGGGCGGTGGGGCTTCGTCCCGCCAGTGCATAACCTTGTTTGCGCGGACTTTTTTCGGTGGGAAGCGGACGCGCCCGCTTTTGATTGGATCGTCGGGAATCCGCCGTTTGGCGGGACGATTGACGTAGAAATTCAGGACGCTTTAGACCGCCGCTACGGACAGCGCAACGGCCTGAAAATCAAAAAAGAGACCTATGCGTTCTTTATCGTCAAGTCGCTGGAGCTGCTGCGACCGGGCGGACGCATTACGTTTATTTGCAGCGACACCTTTCTGACTATCAGCACCATGCGCGGCCTGCGCCGCCTGCTGATGAGCGCGGGACAGCCCGAAATCGAAAGTTTGGACGGCCTGTTCGACGAGACGAAGCACCCGATGGTGATGCTGAATTTTCGGCAGGGCGCGACGGCAGATTGCGTCCGGCTGTTTGGCGAAACGATTGCTAGAGCCGAAATCGAAGCGACGGGCAACCTCTCATGGACGGTCACGGCGGAATATGCCCGCTATTTCACCGGCGCGAAACTCGGCGATTTCGTTCTGGCAAGCAGCGGTATGACGATTGGCGCGAACGAACTTTTTCTGCGCCCGATTGCGGACGGAAAAATTGAGGAACCGTATCAGTTTGATTTTTATGACGATTTGATCACGCTGGAAAACGAAACAACGCGGGCGCGACTGGGCAAAATCAGTCCGGCGCAGCAGCGAGAGATTTTGAAGCGGGAGGCCGCCTGCGCCACCCGCCGCAATGTCCGCATCACGCCGCGCAGTTCACCGCTGACGGTCGAACTTCCGCACCCGGATTATCGGTATTATAATAAAAGTTCAGGCGCGATCCTCTACGCCCCGCCGACCTGCGCGATCTTCTGGAAGGACGAGGGGGACGCGGCGTTGACCTTCAAGAAAAACGGCAACTGGTACTTGCACGGCGTCGGCGGGGCAAAACATTTCGGGCGCGAGGGGCTGACGTGGCCCCTGATTGCGGGGCGATTGACGCCGCGCTACCTGCCGCCGGGATATATCCTGGACAGCGGCGCTCCCTGTGCATTCCTGCGCGAAGGGGTTGACAGCGACGAATTGTATTTCATTCTGGGCTGGCTGCTCTCGCCGCTCTGCAACCAGATATTGAAGGTGGTCATCAACCACACCCGCAACATTCAAGGCAAAGACGTGGAGCGACTGCCCTACCCCTTCTGGATTCCGGCGAACGAAAAAGCCGCTCTCATCCGGCAGGTAAAAACTCTTTTAGAACAGGCGAAACGCGGGGTAAATTTTGATTTTTGCCGCTCGGAAATCGCACAGTTAGGACAACAGTACGCATGGCGGACGAGCAAGAAATAACGCGCCCTCACCCCAACCCTCTCCCAAATTTGGGAGAGGGCGTCACGCATTTCCCGTCCGCAGGACGGTTGGCGGAACGCCTCCCAGACGGGTCGTTTACGGCCCGGAACGCGGAACGCCTCCCAGACGGGTCGTTTACGGCCCGGAACGCGGAACGCCTCCCAGACGGGTCGTTTACGGCCCGGAACGCGGAACGCCTCCCAGACGGTTCGTTCATGGCCCGGTCTCCCGGCGTCGCGGACGATTCGCGCACGGCCCGAACGCCCGACACGGACGCGTCAAACGCTATGGCTACAGACGTTGGAACCGTGTATCTTATCGGCGCGGGGCCGGGAAATCCGAAATTGATTACGGTGCGCGGCATGGAACTGCTCCAGACCTGCGACGTGATTGTGTATGACCGGCTGGCGCATCCCGCCTTATTGAACTATGTCCAGGCGGACGCGGAGCGCGTATATGTCGGCAAGCAAAGCGCGAATCATTCCATGAAGCAGGCGGACATCAACGCCCTGCTGATTGACCGCGCAAAACGGGGTAAAAGCGTGGCGCGGCTTAAGGGCGGCGATCCGTTCGTGTTTGGGCGCGGCGGCGAGGAGGCGGAGGAGTGCCACGCGGCGGGTGTCCCGTTCGAGATCGTTCCGGGCGTCACATCGGCGATTGCGGCCCCCGCCTACGCGGGAATCCCGGTCACGCACCGGGACGCGGCCTCGTCGTTTGCGATTGTCACGGGGCATGAGCGGGCGGAAGAGCGCGAATCGGGAACGCGGGAGGCGGGCAACGCCGAGCAGCGCCGCGATTGGAAGCATATCGCAAGCGCCGGAGACACGCTGATTTTTCTGATGGGCGTGGAAGCGTTGCCCGAAATCGCGGCGCGGTTGATGGAAAACGGCAGAGACCGGGAGACGCCCGTCGCCTTAGTTCAATGGGGAACGTGGACGCGGCAGCGCGTCGTCACCGGAACGCTGGAAACGATTGTGCAGATTGTAAAGAACGCGAAACTGACGCCGCCCGCCGTCTGCGTCGTCGGGGAAGTGGTGAAACTACGCAACACGCTGCGCTGGTTTGACGATCCGACCACGCGCCCGCTGTTCGGAAAGCGAATCCTCGTGACCCGCGCCCGCGAACAGGCGAGCGGCTTTTCCGACGCGCTGCGGCTGCGCGGGGCCGAGCCGATTGAGTTTCCCGTCATTAAAATTCAGCGGATGGAAAACTATGATGAATTAGGCGCCGCTCTTGCCGAACTCTCTTCTTACGACTGGGTCGTTTTCACCAGCGCGAACGCCGTCCCCGTTTTTGCCGAGCGGATGACGGTCCTTAATCTCGATGCGCGGGCGCTAGGCAGGGCGAAAATCGCCACGATTGGCCCCGCGACCGCGCAGGCCGTTTATGATCATTTGCGAATCCGCGCTGATTACACGCCGACCGAGGCCGTCGCGGAGGCTGTTTTGGCGCAATGGCCCGAAGCGGACATGACCGGAAAGCGCGTCCTGCTGCCCCGCGCTGCCGAGGCCCGCGAAATTCTCCCGGACGAACTTCGCAGCCGGGGCGCGACGGTGGACGTGATCCCGATTTACGAGACCGTTCTGGACGCGGCGGAAGCGGGAGAGATGCGGCGAATGTTGCAAAACGGCGAACTCGACGCGCTCACGTTTACGTCCTCGTCCACCGTCCGCAACTTCGCGCAGGCCATCACGAATGGTAACGTGACCGAACTGCCCGCGCTCATCGGGGAGACAACCGTCGCAGCAATCGGCCCTGTGACCGCCGACACCCTGCGCGAACTGGGAATCCCACCGCAACTCGTCGCGCCGGAACACACACTGCCCGGACTGCTCGCCGCGCTCGAAAAATTTTGTCTTGAACTATGATGCGTGTGATGCAATGATAGACTATGCTATGCGTCTTTGTCAGCGAAGCGCAATATCAAAGTTCATCATTGCATCACACGCATCATAGTTCAAGACAATTTCACTTCCTGAACATATTTTTTGCGATAAACCAGATGTTTGCGGGGCGTTCGGCGAGGCGGCGCATGAAGTAGGGATACCAGTGCGTTCCGAACGGGGTGTAGATCGTCAGATTCCAGCCTTCGCGCAGGATTTCGGCCTGCAAATCGCGGCGGATGCCGTACAGCATCTGGAACTCAAAGCGCTCCGGCCCGATGCCGTTGGCCTTCGCATAGGACTTCGCTTCGGCGATTAAGGCCGCGTCGTGCGTGGCGAGTCCCGGATACGTTCCCGCGTCGAGCAGGCGTTTCATCAGTTTAGAGTAGTTCGCGTCCACGTCGGCCTTGTTCGGAAAGGCCACGTCCGCGCCCTCTTTATAAGCGCCCTTGCACAACCGGACGCGAATCCCCGCCGCAATCAGCCGATCCACGTCCTCCGCTGTCCGGTGAAGGTAGGTCTGCACGACCGCCCCGACATTGCGGAATGGCTCCGGCCCCTCCCAGAGACGAAAAACAATATCTAGCGTCCGCTGCGTCAGGGCGGAACCCTCCATGTCCACCTGCACGAATTGCTGCGGCCCCGCCGCTTTGAGCAGCCGCGCCATGTTGCGATAGCAAACTTCGTCGTCAATATCAAGGCCCAGCGCCGTCAATTTCACCGAGGCCGCCGCGTCCAGATGATTCTCGCGAATCTGCTGAAACAGGCGCAGGTAGACGTCCATTGTCACGGCGACTTCGGCCTCATTGGTGACGCTTTCGCCCAGGAAATCCAGCGAGGCGGTCGCCTTCTGCGCGTTGACCGCCCGCACCGATTCGATAGCGTCCTCCACCGTTTCGCCCGCCACAAACCGCCCGGAGACCCGCCCCGACCAGGCGTTGCGCTTCACGAACGATTCCAGATTTTTGTTATTCGCCATTTGCAGCAGCACAGTGCGGGCCAGCATGAAATACCTCGTTCAATTTTGGATTTTGGATTTTGGATTGGCGGGCGACTAAAGTCACTGCCACAAAAGCGCGAAGTCCACCTGCGTGGACTCAATATACATCCAATACACAGGCCGCATTGAGTCCGCGAAGGCGGACTTCGCGCTTTTGTGGCAGTGACTTAGGTCGCCCGTCGCCTTGTCAGGATTAGTAATGAAAAGTAGCGTTCGGCGCAATCTCTGCGGGGTTTTCGGGCAACGGCAAAGCGCCCGCTTCGCGCAGCGCCGCGTTGCCGTCGCGCCCGCCTTTGGACACAAACACCTTGCGCTTCTGCTCTATTGCCCGCAGGCACTCAGACGCCATTCCCCCGCCCGCTGACACGTCATGCGCGATAATCACATCCGCCAGCGCGAAAATCAGGCGGTCGCGGCGGCGCAGATTGGCCCCAATCGCATGGTCGTCCAGTCGGAACGGGGAAAGCGCAAGGTCGCGTTCCGTATCGAAAAGCAGATCGCGGATTCGGGCGGCGGCGAACGGCGGGCGGTCAAACTCCGGCCCCAGTCCGTCGCGCAATCCCCTGTCCAATACGTAGACGACAGGCCGATTGTTTCGCTGCGCGGCGAGGGCCGCCCGCTGATAGGCCGAGCGATCATGCCCCGTTAAGACCACGCCGCCCGCCTGCGATAACGCCGTGACCAGCGCGTCCTGTTTCAGCAGGGAATCCACCGTTGCGCCGTTCGAGGTCGCGACGGCGAAGGTGAACGATTCGTCCAGCCGCCGCAAATTTCCCAGCGCGTAAAGGATCGGGGGCGGCGCGTCGTCATAGCGTTCGAGGCCATAGGGGTAGGACGGACTTTCCGCCGTCAGAACGTGCAGATTGTGGGCGCGGACGATTCGCAGCAGTTCCGCGCTCGCCGCCAGCAGCGTTTCGCGGTTTGCGATGAGATGCGCGACGGCCTGCGGACGCAATTCCATCTGCGTTTTCAGTTCTTTTTCCGACAGGGCGAGGAACGCTTCCGGCGTCAATTTCTGCGTGGCAATCTGACGCAGCAGCCGCGTCAGCGCCTTCTCCCCGACGTGCGGGACGCTGTGCAGCAGCAGCGCAAACTGCGTCGGACTGATTGTTTCTGCGCGGTATCGTTCCACGTTGCGCCTGCTTCCCCTTTACGCTTCGCCCGCCGAATCGAGCCACTGAATCACCTGATGCGCGTGGTAGCCGTCGTGACCGAGAATCATTACCGCCAGCGCTTCCAGCGAAATCGGCCCCACTCCGGGCGTCCGATTGCCCGTCCTGTCCCACGCCGAATCGGGCAGACTTTCCAGCAGGTGCAGCAGTAATTTGCGCTCCTTGCGAAAACTCAGCAGGTTGGCGCGTGGGTCTTGCGCGGCGTAATGGTGGTCAATCGCCATCTGCTCCTCGTCCACGTTCGGCAGTTCCGGGCTTTCCTCGTCCCGAATCCGAATGATGCGGGCCTGCCAGATCGGTTCCCAATCCGCGAGATGCGCCAGCGCCTCCCGGATCGTAAAGCGCTCCGGGTCGGGGCGGGCGTCCCACGCGGCGGAATCGTCCGGCGTCCCTTTGAGCAGGGCGTCCAGAATGTCGGGCGTCGCGGCAAGGCCCGCCAGCAAATACTTGCGAATATAGGGATGAAACACGAAAGTTCTCCGGTCAGGGATTGGATTTTTGCTTGCAGAGTGAGCGCTCAAACCGGGCGCAGGCCCGTTGGCCATACCTGATCCCCTCGTCCGCAGTACGATTGACCGCAGGCCTCCCGGACGGGTCGTTCACGGCCCGGTCTGCGAAGATATTCCGTGTCCGCGCTCGAATTTCCTGCCGCACAACGCAAAAGGCGGCGAAAAAAGCCGCGTCCGCAAAAAAAAGTTGCGTTCTTTGTTTAGCAGGCGTATAATGGAAAACGATAGAGCATGAGAACGGGCGATACGCGCCGCAAAACGCGGCCTGAATACCGTTCCCAAAAATAATGACGAAGGAGAAACGAAAATGATTTATCTTAACGCGGCGACCGGCAAGGCCGGAGGAAATTGGGATACGACGGGGCCGGGACGTTCGGCCCCACTGTGGCGGGGCGAACGATTGAAACGCTGACAACGGGGCTGTCCGTTGCGGCAAATTTAAGCGATTCCTCCCGACGCCTGCGACGCCTTTTTTGACGGCGGCGCGGCGCGTTTTTGCGGCAGGCGCGATTCCGCGTGGCAATCTAATTGCCGCGCCGCGAATCGTCCTGACTCCGGCAGGCCACAGTTCCCTTTGCCTTAGAGCAAAAGCGAGTCTGTGGTTTTTTGCGTTTGAATGGTCTGGGAGGACGGAATGCAGCAACTGATGGCGCGGGCCATGTCGGGCGATCCGGCGGCGCAGGCGCGTGTGGTGAATGATTTAGAGGCGCGGATTGAAAAAATGGCCGTCTATTTCGGGCGACGGTGCGGCGCGGACGCGGACGATCTGCGTCAGGAGGCGTGGGTTGCGGTGCTGGAGATGCTGCCGCGCCTCGACTTGAACGTGGGAGCGCCGGAGCAGCATCTTCTTAAAAGGGCGAAATGGCGGATTCTGGACAGTATCCGCTGGCAAAAGCGGCGTCAGCATCTGGCCCTCTGCGACGCACTGCCCGCAGGCGCGGCGCATTTTGACCCGCAGGCGGGCGCGGATATCGGTCAGATTCTGGCGGAACTCACTCCGGCGCAGCGCCGCATCTTGCGGGCCTTGCTGGAAGGGCATACGTGGCGGGAAGTCGGGGTCATCGTCGGCTGCACATCCGCCAATGTCGCCTACCACGTCCGCCGAATCCGCGAGGTCTATGTGAAACTGGAGGGCGGTCAGGCTTCTGACCGCTTCTGACCGCCGGAAATTCCCGCTGCCTAGAGTGGGCAGGAAACAGACGCGCCCCGTAGAATACACCGTTCCCTTCGGTCGTTCTTGCGGGGCGCGTTGGGGGGGAGAGCGCGTCTATTTCGCCGCGTCCTGCTGTATTTTCAGGGCTTCCATCACGGCGTCAAGCCGCTTTTTGAGTTCCGCAATCTCACCGCTTTGTTTTTTGATGGCGGCGTTGTCAGATTTGAGGTCTTCGATCTGGCGCTTCTGATCTTCCACTTTGGCGTTAAGCGTTTTAACCGCTTCGACGAGGACGGGAACGATGTTGACGTACATCACCGATTTATAGCCGTCTTTGTCGGTCTGCACTAACTCCGGGAAGATTTTTTCCACCTCCTGCGCGATGAAACCGATCTGTCTGCCGTCATTGAAGCGTTTTTCAGGCCACTTCGCTTTGTCCCATTCGTAGGAAACGCCGCGCAAGTTGAGCGTGTCATCGAGCGCTCTGCTGATAGAGTGAACGTTGGTCTTGTAACGGGCGTCGCTGGTGTAAGTCGTGGCGTTGACTTTGAGCGTATTCGTGATAATCACGCTGCCCTTGAAGTAGCCCGCAAGCCCCGACGCGCTTTCGCCGTATACCCCATATCCTAACCCGTAAGCGACGCCATGGACACCGTTGCCGTTCGCGTAACTGATGCCGTGAACTGCGTCCGCGTTGTTGCTTTCGCCGAGAATGGCGTCCCCGGAAGCGCTTTCGCCGTAGACGCCGATCCCGGTCGAACTCTCGCCCTGTACTCCTCTACCGGCGGCGCTATAACCGCTGACGCCTTTTGCAAGCGGGCCGTCGCTCTTCCCGGAAACGCCCACGCCGCCATTGCCGGTAGAAGAGCCAACAACGCCGCCGCCGAAATCCCCGGTAGCGTTGCCGATAACGCCCGCGCCGTTGGCGCTATTGTTTGTGCCGGAGACGCCCGCGAAACCGCTGCCGCCGTTGCTGACGCCGACGACGCCGCTGTTTGTGGCGCTGCTGCCATACGCCCCGACGCCTGCGCTGCTGTAAGCGTAAGAGCCGAAATTCCCGCCAAAAAGAACGGCTCCGTAGCCCTGCGCAGCGTATCCGTACAAGGCATAGGCGCCCGTCCCCGCGTTGGCCTGCGCAAGTATTCCGTTGCCATTAGTGGCGGTAGTCTCCGCGTACAGGCCGTTTGTCCCGCCAGACTTGAAGTAGGCCCCGTAGGAGGACGCGCCGCTGTTGATGATGCTGAATGGCGTCGAGGCGGTATTGAGCGTGGCGGCGAAGGGCAGGGTCAGGGTCGTGCCGCCTGCGATTTTGTCTGGCGTGATTGTGCCGAATGCGATTTTAGCGTTGGTGATGCTGCCGTCGGGAACCGTGTCGGCCTTGAACGCATGGGCCACCGAAACGAGCTGCTGACGCGGGGTCAGGGCCGCGCCGCCGTCCACCTTCAGTTCCAACCAGAGATCGCCGGAAAACAGGGCGTCGGTCAGCGGGGTCGTATTGCCGAGCAGGGTGGCGAACGCGCCGTTGCGGACGGTCACCGTGTCGGTCTCCGTCCATTTCAGCGCCCCGCCCGTTTTGGCGTCGTAAAGGGCGAAAACAACGGTATGAGCGCCGTCGGGGACAGGCGTTCCGTTGGGCTTTGTCAGTCGGCCCTGAAAATTCATCAGCGGCGGCACGGAAGCGACCTGCGCGAAAGCGGGAGCGGACAGGGCCAGCAGGAGACCGGCAAAGGAAGCGATGCGTTTCATTGAGCGATACCTTTCTTCATGCGAAACTACGCGGCGCCGTCGTGGTGGATTGCGGCGCGGGCAAAAATCAGCGACACTTTTCTTTAATGCAAGCACTGTGCCATTTTATCCCGAATTTGCGCTGTTTTTACAATCTGTGAACTAATCGGCGCCGCAGGTGTGAAACGCATAACAAACAGAGGAAGAAAGAAGAAAAAAACAGGGCGGCGGGGCGCGAAGACGCCTGTTCGCAGGCGTCTTCGCGGACGCCGGAAGCAATGACGAAGGCCAGACATTGACGCCTGACGCCCTCATCGGGAAGCCTAATCGGTTTGCAGGGCGGGCCGAACCTGCTGACCGAGCAGTTCAATGGAGCGCAGCAGTTTCTCCTGCGGCAGGGCGGCAACGTCCATTTGCAGGCTGATGCGCGAAATGCCGCCGAGCGATTCGCTATGCCGCGCAATTTTCTCCGCGACCTCTTCCGGGCTTCCGACCAGCAAAGCGCCGCGTGGGCTGCGCAGAGCGTCAAACTGGGCGCGGGTCACCGGGGGCCAGCCGCGTTCCCTGCCGACTTCCGTAAAGGTGCGGGCGTAGCCGGGAAAGAAATCGTCTACGGCCTCCTGCGTCGTTGCGGCGACGTAGCCCAGGGCATGAACGCCGACTTTCAGTTGTTCTGGCGCGTGGCCCGCCTGCGCCCCCATCTTCCGGTAAAGGTCAACCAGCGGACGGAAGCGGTGCGTTTCGCCGCCGATAATCGCGACCATCAGCGGCAGTCCCAAAACTCCAGCGCGGGCAAACGATTCCGGCGTCCCCCCGACTCCCAGCCAGACCGGAAGCGGGCTTTGCAAAGGCCGGGGATATACGCCCTGCCCGGTCAGCGTGGGGCGGTGTTTGCCGCTCCAGTGAATAAATTCGTTTTCCCGCAAATTCAGCAACAGATCGAGTTTTTCGGCGAACAGGGCGTCGTAATCTTTCAGCTGCAGGCCGAACAGCGGAAACGATTCGGTGAACGAGCCGCGCCCCGCAACGATCTCCGCCCGTCCCTGCGAAATCAAGTCCAGCGTAGCGAACTCCTGAAACACCCGCACGGGATCGGCGGCGCTTAGAACGGTCACGGCGCTTGTGAGGCGGATGCGTTTCGTTCGCGCCGCCGCCGCCGCTAAAATCACGGCGGGCGCGGAATCCAGAAAGTCCCGGCGATGATGCTCCCCCACCCCGAACACGTCCAGTCCCGCTTCCTCCGCGTACTCAATCCGTTCGATTAAATGACGCAGGCTGTCCGAAGCGGTAAACGGCGCGATTCCGTTATTTTGTCCCGTTCCCTCCGACCATGCGGCGGCAAAACTATCTATCCCAATCTGCATTGTGGTCCCTCCTGAGCCGGTTCCCTTCGCGGGCGATTACTCGCTGATGCGTTCGCCATACAGGTAACGGTTGCGGACTTTGCGGTAAAATCCCGCCGGGTCGAAGGAGATAAGGCGGGCGGAACAGGAGGCGCGGCGCACAAAAACGCGGTCGCCGCTTTGCAGCGGAAAGGGTTCGGCGCTGTCCACCGCGCAGATGATTTCGCCGCCCGTCGTTTCCGCCTCGACTTCGATTTCGGCGTCGCAGGGAATGACGAGCGGGCGGGCGGAGAGCGTGTGCGGGTTGTTCGGGACGATGACGAACGCCTCGATGTCCGGGTGAACCAGCGGCCCGCCCGCAGACAGGGCGTAGGCGGTGGAGCCGGTCGGCGTGGCGATAATCAGGCCGTCCGCCAGATACGTCGCAAACAGCATCCCGGAGATATGCGTTTTCAATCGCAGCAGATGCGAAAAACTGCTTTTTACCACCACTTCATTCAGCCCGATTTCGCGATAAATCATTTCTTGATTCCGCCGAACCTCGACCTGCGCCATCATGCGCTCGGCAATCCGCATTTCGCCGCGCAGAATCGCTTCCAGATGACCGAACAGGTCTATCGGAATCGTCTCGGCGATGAAGCCGAAATTGCCCATGTGGACGCTCAAAATAGGGACTCCGACGGGCGCGGAAATCCGCGCCGCCAGCAAAATCGTGCCATCCCCGCCCAGCGTGATGATAAAACTGACCGCATGCATCCCCGCCTCGTCGGACGCCAGTTCCGGGAAGCCCAGCCGCGCCGCCATCTCGCCGTCCAGACGAACGGCGACATTCCGCGCTGTCAGCCACGCAATGACATCCCGCGCAAAATTCTGCGCCTCCGTCTTCGTCCGATGCGCAATCAATCCGACCGTTTGTTGCAAAGAAAATCCTCGGAATAGGGTGTCGGGCGCCGGGTGTCGGGTGTCGAGAATATTACCGTCCACTGAAAATTCATACTGCCTTTCAGTAAAGAACGTATCGTTTCGACACCCGACACCCGACACCCGACACCCTTTCTTCACAGTCTGGGGTCAACCGGTTCGCTTTCCAGCGCCAGGACGCCGAAGGCGCACTCGTGAACTTGCCTTAGCGGTTGTTTCTGCGTGAAGCGGCGCAATCCCTCCCTGCCGAGCGCAAATTCCCGCAGGGCGAGGCTGCGCTTCGCCCCCAGACCGCGAGAGCGCAGGCGATTCAGGTTGGCGGGCTGCGTGTATTCCGGGCCGTAGATGATGCGCAGGTACTCCCGGCCCCGCACTTTCAGGGCGGGCTGCGCCCAGCCTTTCGCCCCGCGCACCAGCCATTCCAACGGCTTGACGACCATACCTTCGCCGCCGTTTTCGGTCAGTTCACGCCACCAGTCCGCGCCCGATTGGACGGATTCGGCATCGTTGGTGTTGACGATGCGCGATTCCGTCGCGATCAGATTGGCGCTGTGCTGGGCAAGGCGGGACAGGACTTCGATTTGCCGGTCATGGGTCAGGTCAAAATACGTCCGTCCCTCCGAGGCCAGCAGATGAAACGGCGCAATCCGAAGGTCTGTCAGCCCGGAAACAGGCCAACAGTAGCGGGCGTAGGCGTCCGTATATTTTGCCGCGTCCCCCTTTCTTTCGGTCAGCGATTCAGTGAGAGCCGCCAGGTCCAGTCCGCGAGCGCGGGCGATTTCCGTCTCCTGCAATGCCGCCGCCAGCGCCGCTTTCGCCGCCGCCCCGACCGGGGCGTACTGTTCGCGCAAGAGTCCCTGCGCTTTGGCGTTCCAGGGCATCAGTTCGCAGTCCAGGCAGAACCAGTCTGTCTGAAACTCCTCCCAGAAATTCGCCGCCGTCATTGCGTTCTGGATTTCCGCCAGCAGTCCCGCGTTCAGCGCCGCTTCGTCGAAGAACTGCCGTCCGGTGCGCGTAAAAATCTGCCCCGTGATTCCGCTGCCCATTGGCTGCCCGAACCGCTTGAACGCCGCTTCTTCGTTCCGGCAGACGACCACCACAGCGCGGCTGCCCATGTGCTTGCGCTGACAGATAACTTGCTTCACGCCCTGCCCGCGATAGTAGGCGAACGCCTCCTCCGGCCTCTCCAGCAGGTCGCCGTCGGGCGCGGTCTCGCAGGGCGACATGGTAGGCGGCAGATAGATCAGCCAGCGCGGTTCGACCGCAAACCGGCTCATCACCTCCAGCGCGGCGGCGGCGTTGGCGGCAGGAATCATAATGTTCGCCATCGTCTCCGTCGCAATCAGGCGTTTGCCGAGAACGTCTTCCGCCCGCAGAAGTTCATCATGCTGCCACTGCGAAGTAGCATAGGTCATCTCTTTTTGCGCCGCTTCGCTCGCCTGCCGGTCTGCAAGCCGCGCTTGCAGTTTCTCGAACTGTTGCGCAATGTCCAGTTCCAGCAATTCGAACGAAGCGAGCGCGGCGAGCGTCCGCTTCTGAATTTCGGTGTGGCGCAGGCGGCCCTTCATCAGCATGGCCTCGCTCGCCCTGTTTCGGACTCGCTCCTCGTCCTCGTGAAGCGCCGCCTTGATTTTGTCCGTCGCGACAATCGCCGCTTCCAGATCGGCCCGCACTTTGTCCTGAATCCGATTCAGGCTCTTTTTGTCCTTGAGCAAGTCCCGAATCTGCCGCTGATCGTCTCTCGCAACGGCATCCTGCATCTTTTGGTCAAGAATTTGCTCCATGCGGTCGTTTTTGTCCGCTTCCGCCTGCAAATTGTTCTTCGAGGAGATGGCCTGCACTGCAAGCTCGCGGTTCTTGATCTGGTTGTCCTTCATGTCCCGGACAGCGGCGTTGATCAGCGCCTCGGCTTTCGGGTCGAAAACGGGCGCGTTGGCCTCCGCCACTTCCGAATCGAGCGCCGCGTCGAAATCGGGCAGCGCGACGCTGGCCTGTTCCGCCAACTGCCGCAGTTTCGTTTCGGCGTCCAGCAGGGCGCGAAGCACGGTGTTCGCCATGCTGACGGCCTCGGCAAGCGGCGTTTCCATTTCTGCCCCCGTCCGCTCATACCCCGCTTTGGCCTTGCGGAACTGCGCGGCGAGTTCGGCGTTTCCTCCTGACTCCGCGTTCTGCGCTTTCGCTTCCAGTTCGTCCCTCATGCGTGCGTATTTGTCTGCGTCGGCCTGCAAACGGTGTTTGTTGCGGACGGCCTCGGCGCCGATTTTCCGCGTTTCGATGTGCCGCGCCGCCAGCGCCAGCAAGGTCTTTTCGATGTCCTCCCGGTCAGGCGCGGCGGGCTTTTTCGCAGGCAGGAACGGGCGGATTGGTTCGGCATACGTCTGTTTTGCCGCAACCGAAACTATTTCCGATTCAGGCCACATCAGGGCGGTCAACGCGCCGCCGAACACGCAGCCCGTGTCCAGGTTGAGCGTATTGTTCAGCCAGTCGGCGGACGGAACCGGCGTATGTCCGTAGACAACCGTCGTCTTACCGCGATAGTCCGACGCCCAGGGATAGCGCACCGGCAGGCCGAAATCGTCCGTTTCGCCCGTCGTTTCCCCGAACAGCGCGAACTCCCGAACCCGCCCGCTCGCCCGCCCGATGTAGTCCTCTTTCATGCCCGCGTGCGCCGCGCAGAGTTTGCCGCCGTCCAGCCACAGGTGCGATACAAGGCCGTCCGCCCACTTCACGTACTCGGTCTTGAACGATTCCCGCTCCGCTTCCGGCAGGGCGTCAATCTGCGCCAGACTTTCCGCAAGCCCGTGCGAAACGGTCACATTTTTGCCGGACAACGCCCGCATCAGTTTCATATCGTGGTTGCCGGGAACGCAAAACGCTGTCCCCGCCGCCATCATTTGCTGCGCCAGCCGAACGGTCTCCACGACCTTCGGCCCCCGGTCTACCAGATCGCCGAGAAACACGATGCGCCGCCCCAGCGGGTGAGTCCACGCGCCGCTTGCCGCGTCAGGGGCGTAGTTGAGTTTCGTCAACAGTTCCACCAGTTCATCATAACAGCCGTGAACGTCGCCGATCAGGTCGAACGGGCCAGTCTCCGCCCGCCGGTCTGTCCACAATGGAATCCGCGTAATCTGCGCTTCCTCAATCTGCGCGGGGTTCAGCGCGAAGACATAGCGAAACCCTTCGCGCTTCAAGTTGCGAAGCGACTGCCGCAAATTCCGGCTCTGGTTCCGAATGACGTGCGGCCCGAACTGCCGATCCGCCCGCGTTGCATTCCGCGCCGCGCACACCGACTCCGGCGCGTCCAGAACGATTGCAACGGCGAGGCAGTCATGCGCCTTCGCCACGCTTAAGAGTTGCTTACGGGCGTCGGGCTGCACGTTTGTCGCGTCAATCACCACCGATTTCCGGTTCCGCAATCGGATTGCCGCCAGATAATGCAGCGCGTCAAAAGCGTCGGTCGTGGCGGACTGATCGTTCTCATCGTCGCTGACCAGTCCGCGAAAACGGTCGGACGATAAAATTTCCGTCGCCCGAAAATGCGTTCGGGCAAACGTAGACTTGCCGCTGCCGCTCACGCCAATCAGCGCAATCACGGCAAAATCGGGGATTTCTATATAGAACGGCCTGCGCGTCGTGTCCTCTGTCGTTTCTTCTACGGTCTCGTCCAGCATCTCACACTCTTTCTCCCATTGGCGCGAATGAACCCGGTGGCGGGGTAGACTCTTTTTAGAATACCCGAAAGGAAAGACCGGAATGAGCGTCGGAAAGTTGCGAGGCGTGTGCATGGGCGCGTCGGTAAGACTTAATCAAAGGGTGATTTTTCCCTGCTCCTTACGGCTTCAAAGCCATGCTTTTGGGCTTCCTGCCGCGCCGCTTTTTCCCTGGCAAAGGCGGCGGCGGCACACGCCAGAAAAGCAAATCGGAGACAGGCCAGCAGCAAATGGCGCGCATCGGGCAGGAAGCGCATCTCAATTTCAAGTATCCCGTCGCCTTTGCAATACGCCCGCCATGCCTACCACCGTCCGGGCCATGCCTGATACGTCGGCGCGTAATCGGGGCGGTCGTATCCCTGCCATTTCCGCATCGCCGCAATTGCTTTCTGTTCGCGCTCCGCCATGCGCGACTGCTGCGCCTCCTCCGTAAAACCCGTTCGCTCCCGTCCCCGCTTGCGCTGAATCTCCGGGTCGTCCAACAGTCCCTGCAATTCGTCCCGATGAAACACCCATTGCGGCTGCCGACTGCCGCCTCCTTTTCCAGTTGCGCATCCCCGCAAGCGCCCTCGCCGCCGGTACTCGTAAATCGTTTGCCGCGTCACGCCCATAAAGTAAGCCGCCTGCTTCGGCGTCAGCCATTCCGGCGCTTCCGCCCGAACTTCCTCCGTCGCCTGCGGGATCACGCGCCGGATTTTGTAGAACGATTTCGCCGCCGCCGCCTGCTTCGCCCGAAACTCCGGGCAGCGGCCCAGCGCTAAGACCTGACTTTGCGCGACCCGTATCCAGGCGTGTTCCTTCTCCGACTGCTTCTTACCGGGCAGGCGTCCCGTCCGCGTCAGGTTCCGAACCGCCCACTCCGAGATGCCCAGCAGTTCCGCCGCCTGCTTGATGGAAATCCATGTTTCGTCCGGCCTCGGTCCCAGCAGCCCTGTCAAACCAAACCGACGCTTCACCCGCGCCGACGTGTTCCGCATCTCCCGCACTTCGCGATAGGAGTAATAAGTCGTCGCGTTCGGCTTGTCCTCAAAATACCGGACTTGCAGTTTGCCCGTCTTGCCCAGATACGCGATCTGCCCCTTCTTCACGCCGAGCAGTTCCGCCGCCTGCCGCCGCGTAATCTAACTGTCAATCACATTCATCGCCGCGCCCTCCCCGAAAACAGTATAAATAAATGTCTGCTGTTTTAGACGTGGCGACTCCGCGTTTCGTTTCAACGAGCGGCGAGAATTTTCTGACTATCGGTAATCAGGAAGATGGCGCACATGGGGGAGTGAAGCCGAAACGGCCTCATAAAAGCGTCTGTCCGCTGTCCAGAACTCGCAGCCGCGCAGTTCCGCCAGCGCCGCGTAAAGTGAATCGTAAATGCGTTCCTGCTGAAACTGCCGCGCAATCTCCCGCGCCCGCGTCACCATCGCGGGATGCGTCTCCAGACGAACGCCAAGCGCAGACAGTCGCGTTACGGCGGCATCGGCCTCCTCCGTCGTTAAAAGGCCGTTGTGCCAGCGGTATTGAATCACGCTTTCGGTCTCATAAGCGAAAAGCGGCGGCGCAATTAGCGTATAGCGGGCCGCCAGCGAATCGCGTAGAAGCAGACGCGCCTTTTGCTGCCACGTCTCGCCGCGCAATACCCATTTCAAGCCTACGCTGGCATCCATGCATCGCTCCGGCATAGTCAGGCAACCTTTCCGTCCCTCAGTTGTCGGAGGGTTCCCACCGCGTCAAATTCCCCCTGCGAATCGTCCTCCACGTCCGCGACTTCCGCCAGCAGCGCTTCGGCTAACCGCAATCGTTCCGTCTGCCCGTCCGCCGCATCCGGCATTTCCGGCAGGGAACGACTCAACGTCTCGCTGACCCGCGCCAGGAGCTTCAACTGATTTTGCGGCGAAAGTTGTTCCACCATCGTTTCTACCTGATCTAAAGTCACCATTCGATTTCCTTTCAAAGCAATAACAACCTACCAAAATAAACTACATTTCGGTTTTAATAAAATATCGCACTCGCCAGGTTTTTCGCCTTTATCGCCATACAATTCAGTTTGTGTTTTTCCCTCGAACGGACGTTGCATTACAGTAATCGTTTTATCAGGAAAGGTCTTAGAGCGTATAGAAAAAGTCTTGAGTTGCGAAAAAGTTTTAAGTTGCCAAACGCCTGAGCATCAAGCGCATCATAGCAAGATAGATCATGCTTTCGCTGCGCTCCGGTCTGAGTTCGTAATCTTTGGCGAGGCGGCGATAACGCCCGAACCAACCGAACGTGCGTTCTACTACCCAGCGACGTGGAACAATCTTAAACCCTTTGAGGTCATCGGTGCGCTTTACGACCTCTAACTCTGCGCCCAGATGCTCTGCAACCCACTCCGCAAACGGCCCGGTGTATCCGCTGTCGGCCCAAATTTTGGTCAGGCGCGGAAACTGCCCCTTCACTTGCTCAAAGAGGGCCTTGGCCCCAGCGCGTTCGCCCAGGTCGGCGGCAGAAACAAAAACGGACAAAACTAATCCGCTGGCGTCTACCAGCAGATGGCGTTTGCGTCCTTTGATATGCTTGTGACTGTCGAAACCGATGTCGTCCTGACCGGACTGCCCCCTTTTTCCGTCGTCTTCACGGACTGGCTGTCCACGATGGCGGCGGAAGGGGTGGGGTCGCGTTGCTCTTGGGTGCGCACTTGTTCGCGCAACGCGGTGTGAATTTTGATGAGTAGGCCGTTTTCGCTCCATTTACGAAAGTAATGATAGCACGTGGCATGGGGCGGCAGGTCATGGGGCATCATCTCCCAGGCGCATCCCGCGCGCGTGATATAGAAAATGCCGTTGAGAATAGCGCGGTAGGAATACACCCGCTGGCGTCCGTTGCGTCCGTCGGCGCGGTTTGTGGGCGGGAAGAAGGGTTCGAGGAGCGCCCATTCGGCGTCGGTCAAATCAGTTGAGTAGGCTTTTGTCATCATAGCAAGAGTTTACCTCAAGCAGACTTAAACAAACGAAAGAGTTTTTCTATACGCTCTTACGTAACACATCTATTGTGGTGTCAAAAGTGAATTGTCGGGCATCGGTGCGAACGAGCAAACAAGACTCCGGCTTCAGGAGATGCGACGCATGAAAAAAAACTTTTCGCAGGAGAATATGATAGTATTCTTTCGATTGAAAGCGTCCGCGACTGTCTCCTCCTCCGTGCATGGGGATTGGCTGATCGCCTAACATCCATAGACGCAGCCATTGATCATAATGATAATCGGTCACCGCGTAATAAGGGGGCGAGGTAAACAGAAAATCGTACTGCATTTTAGAATTTTCCTGCCGCATTTTACGCAAAACATTTGTACTGTCCCCGCGACGCACCGTCGAGTTTGTGGGGGGGGGGCACACCTTTTGCATATCGCCAGACCAACCGATTTTTCAGAAATTCGGAGGGATTCAGTTCCGGCGGCTTACAGCCTCTTTCCTGCCACCATCGAATAGAATACTGTGGACTCATGGCTTTGCCTTGCCGCATTTGATTGGAGAATGCGCTGCCTGCTTTGCCATGCAAATGCACCAAAATCAGCGCCATAAGTGTAGCGTCTGTCTGATGATTTTTCCAGTTTAGAATACGCCGCGCCGCAAGTAAAAACCGCAACGTTTCCGGCGCATAGCAATGGGAAAAGAACTCCGGCAAGCTTTCGATCTCTTCGCTTGCAACACGGCGGGCATATCTTGCTACGCTGTCAATCCGACATTCTACCTCTTCTTTGCTTGCTGGGCTTAATTTCACCTTGCCATAAAGCCAGCCGACGTAATTGATTTCGATGCCGCAACCTGTTCTTCCTAATGACGCCGCTGCATAGATGCTGGAAGCGCGGCCCGCAAAAGGGTCAAGCACTGCATCACCGGGCCGCGTATATTCTTCAATTACGTCGAAGGCAAAAGAAACCGGAAACATGGCATAATAGGGGCCAATGCCCGCCCATCTTCCTACCGGGGATTGTTTGCTGAGAAGGGTTTTTGAGTCGGTCATAGGTTCGTTCGCATCAGTTGATGAGCTAGGTTTTCAAGCACTTTGCGCCCTAGATTAAGCGGAATCGCGGCCTCTGCATGAGCCTCTACAAGCGGCCCAACCGCATTGCGATAACGCGAAGACGCTAGTTCTTCCAGAATCGTCAAAGCGTCCTGCAAACGCGGGTATTGCGAGATGTCAGCGCGTTCCGCCTGCTCATGTTCGGGTTCGAGAAGGGGGACCTGCGCGGCAATTAGCGAACCGTTCGCAGTTTTGTAAAAGAATTTCCGCCCGAAATAGGTCTGCCGCCCAAAAGCGCGTTCGCTTGTGCTATACACGATATTTTGTTTGATATAATCGTCGGTCAGCAAGGCAGTGAAACGCGGCGGCAATTTGCCCTGCGACCCGTTATTTTCCTGATCCAGCATATTCAGATGCTGCGCAAACGCGCCGCTTTTTTCGACTCCCAACAGCAGCAAGTCCATGCCGCCCGTCGCTTCGCGGACGCGCTTATTAATGCGGCTCAATTCTTTATAGATTGCGCGACTCAGCCACGCAGGATGCCCAAAAACCGCCAGAGGCCCGTCCATCACAAATGCGAGACGTTTCATTGCTCCAAGCCAGCCCCGCGCTTCCAGATTGCGAAGGATATGAACGACCCAGATACGCTCCCATGACTGCATAATTTCAGCGTACATAGCCCCATTGGAACCGGCAGGATTCATTCCGTCATGGATGCGCAATGCGTCCGTCGCATACAGCGGTTTATGGTTTGGGCAGGCGCAGGAATAAACGCCGCGCTGCGGAGAAAACGGCTTGTCGGGATGCGGGCAGTCTTCGCCATAGGGACATGATTGCTTTTGATGTTCCTGCGGTTTATGGGCGAGTAGGGCCTCATAAGTTTCGAGCAGCGTCTCGCCCTCGCCAAAAACCCGTTTGTCCTGAAAAACATCATACAGGGTATGACGCAGGGAAGCAGACGCGGACTCAAACCCTCCGCAAACGACATTGCAACCCGGAAGCGCCGCGTCTATTGTCTCGGCATCCCGCGTTTTACGAAACTCAACGGGACTGACCGGGCGGTATTTGTCCAGATCGCGCAGTTTTTCCACGTCAATCATCACGGACGCGACCGTCACATACGCCGCTTCCGCGCCGGGAAAACCGTTCTGAATCGGCACGATAGCGTAACTGCCGTCAATAGCAATAACCCAATCGGGCTTCCATTCGCCCAAAGGCAACGTGATACAGTTCAGAGCGGTCAACAGTTCTGCCTGCGAGACCGTCTCCCGCACCTCAAAAGACCCCAGCAGTTGCCGCACCTTCGTATTGTTCACCAAACGCTGCAAGGATTTGTGCTGCGCGAACTCGCCCTCATACGGCATTGGAATTTCCCTCCACCACAAACCGCCGAATTTGAACGGGGATTACGTAGGGGTTGCTCAACGTCTTCACGCGAAGGAATCCGCGATCCTGCGCCCGCAAAATGGACGGAATGAAATCGGCAAAATCGTAATACTTGCCAATCTCCTTTGTTTCGTCGGAATTATTGAGATGCCCGATGAACCAGTTGGACGTATTTTTGGGGATGTTTCGCTGGATGCTGCTGACCTCCTGCGTGGCGTATACCAGCCCGATATGGTACTTCGCGCCCTCTTTCGCCGTTCGCGCCCAAATGCCTTTTGTGTCCAAATCGTTTCCGGCGGGCAATAGGTTGTGCGCTTCCTCCACATAAACTAGAATATCAGGAATGTCTTCGCGCCCTTCGCGAAAGTATTGCTTATTCCTATCGAAAATGATGCGCATAATGCGGTCGGCGGATGACTTATTGATAAGGTCATCGCCGCTGGACTGGTCAACAATCACAAGTCTTCCCTCTTCTAGTTGCGCGTAAATCTGTTCCGCGTAATCGCCTGTCGTCTGGTCGGTATGCTGTTCACGGACGTTGCCGATTAGCCGTGAGCCATTGGCGTAGCGGAACATCTCCAGAAGTTTCTTTAAGTCATCGTCTGCCCAGGGATCACCGGACCCGTCAGACCGTGCCATGTACGCCTGTTCAAAGGCTTGGTAGCCACTGTTTTTGTCGTGAATGAAGTCGTGAAGTCCTGCGAAAGCTGTTGCCATCTGGTTCCATGATGGCGAAGAGGCAGCGAAAGTATTTGCGGCGGCGGCGTGTTCGGCACTGCTATTTCCATTGCTGCTTAGCATTGCATCCCGCAATGCTTTATTGAATAGTCCCGTCGTTACAGGTGGGAGAGCAGAAGGCGGTGCAAAGCCAGCCTTCGCAAGCAAAGCGCGATAAACTAAGACGCGCCGCCTGTAACGTGTTGAGGTGGAAGCATCAGACGCGGGGGGCGGATCAAAAACAACATCGCAGAAGTTGCGGATATATTTAGAGCCGTCGCCTGCCAGCGCATTGTCTATGATTTCTTTCCCGATTTGCAGATTGGCGTCATCGAAAAAGTTTAGCAGCATCAACTTGCGTTTTGGGTCTTTGGGATGTTTCGTGATCCCATAAGTAATGACATCGGCTTTTTCGCCTTCAGGATGGGACTGCCAGACGTTCTTGATTGCAGTCGGGACGCTCTTGCCGCCATCCTGCTCGTTTTCGTTGGCGTATTCGCCGTTGTAATCGAAAATTATCTGCCCGACACGCAGGGGCTTGTTTTCTCCCTGCGCGGCCCCACTTTTTTTCTGAAAGCGCAGATTAAAAACGGACTGCGCAATGATTTTGGTCGTGTTCGATTTCCCGGTGCGCGTCATGCCGAATAAGGCCGTCTTCTGACCGCGCAAATCTTCTGGCACAAGCCGAACGGGAACATCTGCGACACCCTGAAACGCCCGGTTGGTGGAAGCGTAGCGAATTTCGCCAATGTCTACGCTGACCGACGTTTCCAAATCTTTCATTCTATCGGGGTCGCGATAATTGACGATGGCGGCAAGCGCGGCGGCGTTAGGTTTGTATACTTTCAGGCCGCGATTGGGGTAGTAATTAGAAATGTCGCTGCCAAATTTGAGAATCAGGTCGTCAGATGGCGTTTCCGCAGGCTTATTTTCGAGATAGAAAGTCCCCAAAACGCGGCAGCGAACCCCGGCGTAAGAAAGCAGTTGCGCGGTCGTTCCGTCCATGACCTCTTCGCTGTCCCACTGCTTGTCCGTTTCGCCGCTGACGCGCTGCGCGTTTTCCACGCGAACCCGCAACGAATCGGCATCGTTGGGCAATGGCGCAGAGTCCATCACACGCAATAGCAAAACGCTGGCGTCCTCTTTTTCGTAGTCGAACGTTGTGCCGGGAACGATTCGGGTGGCAATCAGAAATGACAGACTTGGAATCCCGCCGACCTCTTGCCGGTGGAAATCGTGAATCTGAACCAATGCCGATTCATAGCCAAGAGAAAACACTTCGCCGACATACTGGCCCGCCTGGATCAGACTGCCCAGCAAATCTTTGGCGTTTCGTTCCGCTATGCGGTTTTGATCATCCGCAAACATGGTTTCCATTGGCATCATTGTTTTACTCCCCGTTTTATTGCCGCGCTGATGTAGATTGTGATGATAATGGCTTATTCGACATTACCAGCGAAATTCCTGCTTTATAGCAGACGAAAGGTGAGATTTATCCGCAGACGGTCTCGCTTCCCAAACACTTCTGTAAGTACCGCCCCGTGTGGCTTTCCTTGATGCGGGCGATCTGCTCCGGCGTTCCCGCTCCCACCACCTGCCCGCCCCCGTCGCCGCCCTCCGGCCCCATGTCAATGAGCCAGTCGGCGGTTTTGATGACATCTAAATTATGTTCAATGACGAGGACGGTGTTGCCCGTCGAAACGAGGCGGGAGAGAACGCCGATCAACTTTTCCACGTCCGCGAAATGCAGGCCCGTCGTCGGCTCGTCCAGAATGTAAATCGTGCGGCCTGTGGCGCGTTTGGCGAGTTCGGCGGCGAGTTTCACCCGCTGCGCCTCGCCGCCCGATAGCGTGGTGGCGGGCTGTCCGAGCCGAATGTAGTCCAGCCCGACATCGTGCAGCGTTTGGAACTTGCGAGCGATATTCGGTATTTGCCCGAAGAATTCGACGGCCTCGCTGATCGTCATGTCCAGCACGTCGGCGATGCTTTTGCCCTTGAACTTCACTTCCAGCGTTTCGCGGTTGTAGCGTTTGCCCTTGCAGACTTCGCACGGCACGTACACATCTGGCAGGAAGCGCTTCTCAATCTTGAGTATCCCGTCGCCTTTGCACGGCTGGCGCCGCCCGCCCTTGACGTTGAAGGAGAACCGCCCCTGCGAATAGACGGGCGCCTTCGCGTCCTGCATTTCGGCGAACAGGTCGGGAACATGGGGTATAATAGAAAAAACACTCCCGCGAAAGCGAAAGGAGGCCCGTTCATGTTTCCTCATATTCTGTCTGATCCCGCCATTTTGGGCGGCAAACCCTGCGTTAAAGGGACGCGAATCAGCGTAGATTTTCTGCTGGAACTCGTGGCGGACGGCGCTTCCGTCCGCGACATCACGCAGGCCTACCCGCACCTCGCGCCCGCAGAAGTCGAAGAGGCCCTGCAGTACGCCCGCCACTTCCTGAAAAATGATGTTTTCCTGACGGTCACGGTTCCGGCATGATCCTGCGCGAGGCCTCCTATCTCACCGATGAAAACGTCCACGCCGATATTGCGGCCTTCCTGCGCGGCGAAGGCTGTGATGTCCTTGACGTGCGGGAAAGCGGACTGCACGGAACTTCGGATGTCGTTCTGTTGCGCCGCGCCTTCGCCGAACGCCGAATCGTTCTCACCCATGACAGCGACTTCGGAACGCTCGCTATTGCCAACGGCGAACCGATATTCGGCATCGTCTATCTCCGTCCGGGCCACATCCGAGTAGACCAAACGCTCGGAACGCTTCGCGCCCTGCTGACACAGAATTTCGACCCCGCCCCGCCGTTCCTCCTCGTCGCCAAACGAACCGATACCACCGTCACTTTCCGCCTGCGTTCCCCCTAACGGCTCAACGGCTCACTGCCCCGCCCCAGCAGCTTCAACTGATTTTGCGGCGAAGGTTGTTCCGCCATCGTTCCCGTCTGATCTAATGTCACTGATTGCGCCATCTTCTGCCCCTCATAGATCGCGGCAAATTCGTTGCGCTTAATTTATACGCGCCGGGTCGTGTCTGATGCGTCGGCGCGTAATCAGTGCGTTCATAGCCCTACCGCTTCCCCAGCGCCTCAATCGCTTTCTGTTCACGCGCCGCCATCCGCGACTGCTGCGCCTCCTCCGTAAATCCCGTTCGTTCCCATTCCCGCTTACGCTAAAATTCCGGGTCGTCTAGCAATCCCTGCAATTCGTCCCGATGAAACACCCACTGCGCCTGCCGACTGCCGCCGCCTTTCCCCGTCGGACACCCGCGCAGGCGTCCGCGCCGCCGAAACTGGTAAATCGTCTGCCGCGTCACGCCCATAAAGTACGCCGCCTGCTTCGGCGTCAGCCACTCCGGCGCTTCCTCCCGAACCTCCTCCGTCGCCTGCGCAATCACCCGTCGGATTTTGTAATACGACTTTGCCGCCGCCTCCCGCTTCGCCTGAAATTCCGGGCAGCGGCCCAGCGCCTCCACCTGACTTTGCGCCAGCCATATCCGCGTATGTTTCTTCTCCGACTCCCGCCGTCCGGTCAGGCGTCCCCTCTGCGTCAGGTTCCAGACCGACCATTCCCGGACGCCCAGCAGTTCCGCCGCCTGCTTGATGGAAATCCACGTTTCCTCCGGCCCCGGTTGCGGCAGCCCCGTCCGCCCAAAGCGCCGCTTCACCCGCGCCGACGTGTTCCGCATCTCCCGAACTTCGCGATAGGAATAATAGGTCGTCGCGTTCGGCTTGTCCTCAAAATACCGGACTTGCAATCTGCCCGTCTTGCCCAGATGCGCGATCTGCCCCTTCCTCACGCCCAGCAGTTCCGCCGCCTCCCGCCGCGTAATCCAACTATCAACAATATTCATCGCCGCGCCCTCCATGCAAACAAATGTCTGCTGTTTTAGACGTAACAATTCCGCGTTTCGTTTCACTGCGCGCCGAAATTTTTGACTATCGGTAATAGTAGGTCAGAAATATCCGATGCGGCAGTCAAATCACGCCAACCATCGTCAAAAAGAAATTGACTTACACGATTTGCCGGGTTCTGAATGCGCAGAATACTGAACTCTTTATCGTCTGCCGCGCATTCTACGACGTAAAGCCAAAATGTGTCACCTTTCTGCTGCGCAAAAGCAAACTGCCTATCTGAAAGGCCCACTCCAGTATCTCCCCAATATTGTGACAGCGATTTGACTTCGATATATCGTACTTCTCCATTGTTGTCGGTAGATAAAATATCGAATCCGGGATTGAAATGCTCCATTTCCTGCGGATTACGACTATTTTCAATTTCAAACGCCATCACACGCGCTGCGCCTGCGCGTCCAGTAGTAGAGCGTTTTTCTTGTCTTTCCGTGTCAGGTTCTTGCGTTTCATCTGACGGAAAAACATACGAACGCAGACGACCTCCCTGACGGCTTGGCGTCTGCCCCTCGTTTTGACGTTCACGACTATTTCTGTGCGCCCCTGCTTGTCTGTTGCCGCCATCATTAGTTGAACGAGCATTTTGAGAGAGAATGGAGTTTTGCTGTGATCTCCCGCTGTCAAAATCATCTTCGAATTGCAGGGTGTGAGGCCGATTTGCAGAATAATCATCTTCCTCATAAAGTGAGGATGTATTAGCAGGCGTTTCAGTTGGCGCCAGAGGAACATTCACGTCAGGCCAAGTCGCTTCTTTAAGCGGTAAAGCGTCCGAAGGCCACTCTTTAATATTTGCGCTCTGATTATGCGCCGAGACAATTTGTTCCTCATTTACCGCAGCGTCTTCACCGTCAGAATCAAGTTCATCTGCCGTCTCAAAAACTTCATCTTCCTCTATGTCGGTAGAGAAATCTTCCGCTGTCAGGTCTTCTTCCGCAAACTCAACAGGGGCCGAGAAAGCAACCTCTACTTCGCTGCGAGAAGGCAAAAGCGGGCAGTCCAGTTCATCAAGGATTGCCTTCGCGTCCTCAAAAGTTTTCGCGCTCAAAACATCCTTCACATAACTTGCACTCTCACTGCTGTGAAGCGCGGCGCAAAGTTCGCGGGCAAGCGCAGACCAGACCGCAGGACTTTCCTTGTTCTGAACATAAACCGTGTTTTGTTTCCGGTCATAATATGCCAGAATATTGTCAGGCGGCATTGCTTTGCGTTCACCGAAGGCTACTGTTGAGTAACCAATTCGTAGAGGCGAACACAAGATTATCTTAATACTCCTCACCTCGGTTGCGTTCCATTCGCCGCCATTGGCAAAAATACTGCGTTCGATAAGAGGCAGGCGTTCCTCTATGAGACGGTAATAGATGTCAGCAGGCGAGAGATTCCCTTGCTCTACAATGCGCGTTTCAATCACGGTACTAAGAGGACGCAGGCCCGCCGCTTCCATTGCCCCACCTTCTTCGCGTGTAAAGTCAATGACTGCATCATCAAAATAGTCATTAAATCTGGCCTTAAGATTTGGGCGATCTTCATAAAAAAGGAAAGATGGTATTCGTAAATATCCTGCCCGGTTCGGAATGACAGGTTCGTCGCTAAGTTCTGCAAGGTCTTCGGTGTCCAACCGTTCCTCAGCAATACACTGATTCAAGAACCGCCAGCATTGTTTCACCACATGGAACGTATTTTCATCGAGGGGCTTATCTATCCATTCTGCCGAAATGTTGCGAAGGACGCTAATAATATCCTCTGGCTCAGGTTCCTCTCGCACACCGAGACGGCTAAACAACGCATTCAAATTGCGGTAAGATTCGCCAAGTTGAAGTAAATAGGGGGCAAAAGCAAGGGGTTGCCAAAACAGCCTGCGCGGCGAAATATACTCATCTTCAAGCCAGATACTATCTTTGCCCTTCAATTCGTTTATTACAGGATGATTTACATTGTCGTTTCGGTTCAGGAACTTGTAAACGTCGTCGTGCGGCTTCTCATCTTTTGCAATGCAATTCATTAAATGACGCACAACTTCATGGCAAGTAGGGTCGGTGGTGATACCCAAAAAATCCCTGAACTTGCTGGACGTAGTTTGTACTTGCCGTTCAATGTCTAAAAACCTGCCCGTACTTTTAAAAATATGGGCTGCGAAGCAGGATTTTACTTTTGCGGGAGTAAACCACGTAGTTAGTTGCCCTTCCGCTGGAAGCCACTGCAACTCTTTTAACTGCTTGTACAGTTCGTAGGTAGCATCTGGTTCGTTTATGAGTATTGCGGCAAGCACAGCAAAAACTTTCCTTATCGCTTCCCGATTTGCTGATAGAGGAGGACGTTCAGTGAGTGCTTTGATGCGCCCAACTACGTCATCAGGGCGCGGTTTTTTCGCTACACCAAGCATTTCGTAGAGACGTTCAATAGCGCTATTTGACCCCGAAGGTAGCTGCGCCGTTGGCACAGAGTCGCCAAACAGGTTTTGAATGTCGCCTGATTCAAAGTAGGTCTCATTTGCAGAATGAAGTTCACCATCCGTGCATTCGATGAAACAAAACTTTGCCAGCGTAGTCAGGATTATTGGCGTGTCTTGAATAACCTGCCTATGTTGAGCAAGCATCTGTACTAACTCGTGACATTGCTCTCTGGAAACCCGACGCGCATCTCGAAAAAGGTCGGGAAGATGTTTTGTCACATACGTCTCGAAGTTCAACTCTTTTGCTTTGAGACCATTCAGAAGAAAGGCGCGGCGTTTGCTTACAACTCGTTCATCTATCACCGATGTTTGACCAAAAGGATCAGTGAAGTCGCCGGGAACAAACAACTCATTGAGCGTAAAAAGCGCTTCGCCAGAAGGCCAAATGCGGAGACGCTTGGCTTGATCTCGCACCGCAATGTCTCCGGCAAACGCTTCCGCGTAACTCGAAAGCCATTCGATTAACGCTATGATGCGTTCGGGCTGCTCTTTCCATATCGTATTGAACACCCTTTGTTCGACTTCTTCGAGCAATCGAATCGCCCGATTTGCGTTCAATTCATCTATCAGAATATGCAGACCTTCGGGAACCAGCGGAGCCATCAACCTGCCAGCAACGCCAAACGGAGCGAGCGTAGCAATAACGTCATGAGGAGTGCGCCGCAAGGAATTTATAGCGCAAAAGTGATCGTCTGCGGACAGCGCAATAGCGCAAGCCTGTAATCTCTCTCGCATAAGAGAATTGGCGCGATTTTCAGGCCGTTGCATCAGAACGCAAATTACGTCTGCCAGAAGTTTTTGGTTCTCATGGGATTGTAGCCATGCGGGAGCGTCGGCAAAAGGAAATCGGGCAGTATCATCTAAATCTGCTTCTCGAAGCGCGTCCGCAATATCAAATGGATTAAGTTCCTTAACGCCAAGATTGGTGAACAGAGGCTCATACTTCCGCAAATCAGGATGAACCACTTTGATTCCTAGCGTTACCATCAAATCCCGACATTTTCGATCTTCCGGGCTTTTCAGCACAACTATTTCATCAGATTTCAGCCACTTCCCCTCGGAAGAATAGAACATCGGCAACTGTTTCGCTGCCAGCTGGATGTCTTCCCAAAACGCAGTAAGAACGCTTTCATGTTGTCCCTGTTTGGCTTCATCGTGGATATGCTTGACTTTTGATAACAGTTCCCAAAGCGCCTTATGCCCAAGCAAATCCCGCAATTCGAAAAGCCCTGCCGTCAGTGAGGCGCTCGCCGCGCGCACTGCGGCATCATTCCATTTGCCTTGCTCATTGTTCTCAAAAGAGATGCTTTTTCGACTTAATGGGGTGAAAAAGTCAGCGTTAATGTGAAGCGGCAGGTGAGTAGATTGTTTTGTTGGGAGCGTGGCGCAGTACACGCCTGTAGCGTTCATATTTTCGCTGGCAAGCGCAATGACAGTGTTCGGTTTACGTTTGGCTTCGATGAGATTAACATAACGCGATTTTAACCTGTCTGCTATCTCAGTGAAATTTCCGTTAAATGTGTACCATAATTGAGTTTTATCGCCATCGGCAACAAGAATTTTGTTTTTCTCATTTATTCTTGAGACTCGCTTACGCAGTTGTCCGTTGCGCTTGATTTCAATCGTCTCGATATTTTTTAAAAAGAGGATTGCTTTAGAGGCCGCTTCCGAAATTTCGCCAAAGAAGTCTTCTACGTCTTGATCTGACAGAACAGGCACACCCAACTCGGTACGCACAATGGTTGAATGGTCGAAGGCCCAGGGCAGAATGAAACGAGTTCCACCACATTGCGTGGCGTCACGTTTGGTACCAATACGCTCGCTTTCGGCGTTGTCCGGGAACATAGACCAATGCCAGCCGTTTGAAATGAGTTCGGGCCGATCAGTAATTTGATATACCGAAATAAACCCGATACCAAAAGCGCCCGTTGTCTCTTCCTCACGCCGTTTGTCTGCGCCTGCTATTCTGCGAAAGCGATGAAAGTCACACCGATGCCCTATTTTGTTATCAGAACGCCAGGGACATTCTCGCTCCTGCATTTGTCCACAATCGCTGAAAATGCCATCATTCTCAACTACTAAAGCCTCATCCCGCACATCAAAAACGATTATATGCGCCGCTGGATTCTTCGCGTCGTCAGCGTTCTGCAATAACTCGTTCATCAAGACGCCGTAGCCGCGCAAATCGCGCAATTTAGCGTTTAAGTCTCCGAGAAATTCCGTACCTTGCGAAAGGAAAAATTCTTGATTATCCGACATTTTATTTTCCTCATGCGAACTGCGTATCGAGTAATTTGAGCCAAGCGGTTTATACACCATTATAGTACGTAGAACTGTGTTTCGTCAACACTAATTCTACCCGCAGACAGTTCCGCTGTCGAGACACTTCTGCAAATAGCGCCCCGTGTGGCTCTCCTTCACCTTCGCAATCTGCTCCGGCGTTCCCGCCCCGACGACTTGCCCGCCTCCATCGCCGCCTTCCGGCCCCATGTCAATTAGCCAGTCCGCCGTTTTGATGACATCTAAATTATGCTCAATGACAAGGACGGTATTTCCGGTAGATACCAGCCTGCTTAATACCCCGATCAACTTTTCCACGTCCGCGAAATGCAGGCCCGTCGTCGGCTCGTCCAGAATGTAAATCGTGCGGCCTGTGGCGCGTTTGGCGAGTTCGGCGGCGAGTTTCACCCGCTGCGCCTCGCCGCCCGATAGCGTGGTGGCGGGCTGTCCGAGCCGAATGTAGTCCAGCCCGACATCATGCAGCGTCTGGAACTTCCTTGCAATGTTCGGTATCTGCCCGAAGAACTCCACCGCCTCGCTGATGGTCATGTCCAGCACGTCGGCGATGCTTTTGCCCTTGAACTTCACTTCGAGGGTTTCGCGGTTGTAGCGTTTGCCCTTGCAGACCTCGCACGGCACGTAGACATCGGGCAGGAAGTGCATCTCAATCTTCAATATCCCGTCGCCTTTGCAACTCTCGCACCGCCCGCCCTTAACGTTGAAGGAAAAGCGCCCCTGCTGATAGCCCCGCACCTTCGCGTCCTGCGTTTTGGCGAACAGGTCGCGGATCAGGTCAAACACGCCCGTATACGTCGCCGGGTTGCTGCGCGGCGTCCGTCCAATCGGCGACTGGTCAATATCAATCACCTTATCGAGATTTTCCAGCCCGCGTATCTCCTCATACGCCCCGCTCACCACCTGCGTCTTGTTGATGTGCTGCTGCAACAGCGGGTACAGCGTGTCCTGAATCAGCGTGGACTTGCCGGAACCCGATACCCCCGTGACCGCCACAAACAGCCCCAGCGGAATCGTGACGCTGACGTTTTTGAGATTGTGCGACGACGCGCCGATCAGTTCGATTTTGCGCTCTCCCGGTTCGCGGCGGACTTCCGGTATCGCGATTTTCAATTTGCCGCTTAAATACTGCCCGGTAATCGAAGCGGGATTTTCCTTCACCTGCGCGGGCGTTCCCTCCGCCACGACATGACCCCCATGTTCGCCCGCCCCCGGCCCAATGTCAATCAGCCAGTCGGCGGCCTCCATCGTTTCCTCGTCATGCTCCACGACCAGCACGGTGTTGCCGAGTTCGCGCAATCGTTCGAGCGTTTTCAGCAGTTTCGTGTTGTCCCGTTGATGCAGTCCAATGCTCGGCTCGTCCAGAATATACAGAACGCCCATCAGCCCGGAACCGATCTGCGTGGCAAGCCGAATCCGCTGCGCTTCGCCGCCTGCGAGAGTTGCGGCGGCGCGGTCAAGCGTCAAATAGTTCAGCCCGACATTGAGCAGGAACCCGACCCGCGTCCGCAATTCCTTCACAATCTGCCGCCCGATCAGTTCCTCCCGCGCCGTCAAGGTCATTTCATTGAAGAACGCGCCCAACTTTTCCAGCGACATCGCGCAGAGTTGGGAGATGTTCGTTTTGCCAATCGTAACCGCGAGCGCTTCCGGCTTGAGCCGCTGCCCCTTGCACACCGGGCATGGACGCTGACTCTGGTACTGCGCCAGATCGTCCTTAACGTAATCGCTCGTCGTGTCCTTGCCCGCCCGCTCCATAATCTCCAAAACGCCCGCAAATTCCGTATCGAAGTGCCGCGTCCGCCCCCACTTATTGCGAAATTCTACCGTGACGTTGCCCTTGACGCCATTCATCAGCCCGTTGTACTGCGCCTTCGTCAAGTCCTTAATCGGAGTGTCCATCGTAAAGCCAAGTTTCTCCGCGACCGCCCGAAACAGCCCCGTCCGGTGTTCCGCCATGATCTCCTTGCCGGATTTATACACGAAATACTTGATCGCGCCCTGCCCGATAGACAAACTCTTGTCCGGGACAATCAGCGCCGGGTCAAACTCCGTTTTGCTGCCCAGTCCATGACATTCGGGACACGCGCCATAAGGCGAATTGAACGAAAACAGGCGCGGTTCCACCTCATCGAAGTTAAATTCGCCGCTTTCCGTCGTGAAATTCTCGGAGAAATTTAGTTCGTGCGCGGGACTGTCGCCCTGCGCGAACACGTCCGCAATCGCCGCGCCCTTGCCGAGTTTCAGCGCCTGTTCCAGCGAGTCCGTAATCCGCGAACGAATCCCGTCCTTAATCACGATCCGGTCTACCACAATCTCAATGCTGTGCATTTTGTAGCGTTCCAGCGTCGGGATTTCCTCGCTCAAATCGCGCATTTCGCCGTCCACGCGGGCGCGAACGAAGCCCTCTTTGAGAATGTCCTCCATCTCTTTTTTGTATTCGCCCTTGCGCCCCCTGACAATCGGCGCGAGAATTTGCAGGCGCGTCCCCTCCGGCAGGGCCACCACGCGCTCGACCATCTCCTCAATGCTTTGCTTGATAAGCGGCTGGCCCGTAACCGGATCGTGCGGAACCCCGACCCGCGCAAACAGCAGACGCAAATAATCGTAAATCTCCGTCACTGTCCCGACGGTGCTGCGCGGATTTCTTGACGTAGATTTTTGATCTATCGCAACCGCAGGCGATAAACCGTCAATCTGATCGACATCGGGCTTATCATGCTGACCGAGGAATTGGCGGGCATACGCGGACAGGCTTTCGACATACCGCCGCTGCCCCTCTGCGTACAGCGTATCGAACGCCAGCGACGATTTCCCGGAACCCGACAGGCCGGTAATCACGACGAGTTTGTCGCGGGGAATATCGAGGTCAATGTTTTTCAGATTGTTTTGCCGCGCTCCGCGAATCCGTATCACGTCGCGGGACGGCGCGGTATATTCCCGCGTCAATTCCGTTTCAATGCGGGCGATCTTCGCGCTTTCTTCGTCCGTCCGCATCGCCACAACCGCCAATTCTGCACTCGCCCCGTTCTTACTCGCTTTTGTTTTTCGCGCCGCCGTTTTCGTTTCCGCCATGATTCGCTGCTGCCCTTCCCGTCCTGATAGGATATCAAAAAATGCTGACATTATTCTACCACGTCACGCGGGCTTAGGAATAGGTAGACACGCCCCGCAAGCCCCGCAACCGCAAACAACCCGCAAACAAAAAAGACGGAGGGAAATTTCCCGCCGTCCCGCTTTCTGCCCCGAAACCCACGATAGGCGGCAGCGGTTTCCGCTCCGCCCCTACACGCTTCTTATCACCCTACTCGAATCTTTGAGAGTCCCCAACGGTTAGCGCGTCGTTTTCAGGGACGCGCTAACCGTTGAGGGCCTGAATGGTAACGCTTTTCCCTACCCAAACCCTTTATTTCAATTCCAGAAGAGGGCCGGAAAGGGGTAAACCGTCGTCTTTTCTCACGGGGATCAGGCGATTCCATTGCCTCCGGTGACGCCGTAAATCTCGCCCGTAATGAAACTGGCTTCCTGCGAGGCGAGCAGCACGTAGACGGGCGCAAGCTCCACCGGCTGACCGGGGCGACCCATCGGGACTGTGCTGCCGAATTTCTCCAGTTTCTCCTGCGTAGCCCCGCCGCTCGGCTGCAGCGGCGTCCAGAACGGCCCCGGCGCGACCGCGTTGATACGGATTCCCTTTTCAATCAGCCCCTTCGCCAGCGCTTTGGTAAAGTCCACAATCCCGGCCTTTGTCGTAGCGTAATCCACCAACCCTTCGGAAGGCTGATACGCCTGCACGGACGCGGTATTGATAATCGCCGCCCCTGGCTCCAGATGCGGAATCGCCGCTTTTGTGATCCAGAAAAGCGCGTAGAGATTGGTCTTCAGCGTCCGGTCGAATTGTTCCGTCGTGATGTCCAGAATGTCCGGTTCGGTGGTCTGAGCAGCGGCGTTATTAACCAGAATATCCAGCCCGCCGAGTCCCTCCACCGCCGACTTCACCAGCGTAAGGCAAAACGCCTCGCCTGTGATGTCGCCGGGTATTGCAACCGCTTTGCGCCCCGCTTTTTCAATCAGCGCGACCACTTCCTGCGCGTCTTTTTCTTCGGCGGGCAGATAGCCGATGGCAACGTCCGCGCCCTCCCGCGCAAAGGCGATGGCGACGGCGCGTCCAATACCGGAATCTCCGCCGGTAATCAGGGCCTTTCGCCCCGCAAGCCGGCCATGCCCGACGTAAGAGTCTTCGCCATGATCGGGCTTCGGGCGCATTTCGGCGGCGATTCCCGGCGCGGGCTGGGGCTGTTTTTCAAACGGCGGGCGCGGATATTGATAGCGCGGGTCCTGTTTAAGCAGTCGGGTGTCTGACATAATCGTTCTCCTGAAACGTTTTTTGTATATATTTTTTTGATGCGCCTGACGCGCAACAGGAAATACGGCGGAGAACGAAAAATGTCTGCGCGGGAAAGGAAACATTTGCTGCGAATTTTCTCCTCTCCCGCCGGGGTCAGCCCTGAACGAGCGAGGCCATATCAATCACGAAGCGATAGCGCACGTCGCTTTTAAGGACGCGCTCAAACGCCGCATTGATGTCCTGAATTTTAATCATCTCCACGTCGCAGGCCACGCCGCGCTCCGCGCAGAAGTCCAGCATCTCCTGCGTTTCGGCAATGCCGCCCGCGCCCGATCCCGCGATAGATTTCCGCCCCGCCATCAGCGCGACGCCCATCACCGGCGGGTCAATCGGGTCGAGTTGGCCCACCAGAATCAGCGTTCCGTCCCGTTTCAGCGCGTTCAGATAGGGAGTTAGATCGTGCGCGGTCGGAACGGTGTCCAGTATGAAATCGAACTGCCGCGCCGCCGCCTGCATCTGCGCGGGGTCGGTGGAAAGAATTACGTGGTCTGCGCCCAGACGCCGCGCTTCCGCTTCTTTGCCCGCCGAGCGGGTGAACAGCGAGACTTCCGCGCCGAGCGCCTTCGCGAATTTCAGGCCGAGATGCCCCAGCCCGCCCAGACCGACTACCGCAACCCGATGCCCCGCCCCGATTTTCCAGTGGCGCAGCGGAGAATAGGTCGTGATACCCGCGCACAGCAGTGGCCCCGCCGCTTTCGGATCGAGTCCCGGCGGCAGGCGCAGCGTAAATTTTTCGGACACGACGATCTGCTGCGAGTAGCCGCCGTAGGTCGGCTGCCCGTCCTGCCGGTCTTTGTCGTTGTAGGTCTGGGTGCAGTTGTTTTCGCAGTAGACTTCCAGTCCGGCGAGGCACGCCTCGCAATGCTGGCAGGAGTCCACCATCGTTCCCACGCCCACTATGTCCCCGGCCTGAAACTTTGTTACTTCCTCTCCGACGCGATTCACACGTCCGATAATCTCGTGTCCGGGAACCATTGGATACGCGCTCCAGCCCCACTCGTTGCGCGTCTGATGAATATCGGTGTGGCAGACCCCGCAGTACAGAATGTCAATCACCACGTCGTCCGGGCGCGGATCGCGCCGCGCAAACCGGAACGGCGCGACGGGCGAATCGGCGGACTGCGCGGCGTATCCTGAAATTTCCATGCTCATTTTTTTGTCTCCTTCGCGAGCGCGTCCCTGCGGCAGGTTCGATCTTTGCGCGATTCTGCGCGGGACGTGGAATTATGATACTCCTCTCCGCGTAGAGAGGGGTAGTCGAATCCTGCAAGCAAATTGCCCAATCCTGCAAATTACCCTTTTTGAATGAGATAAAAATGAACGCCCTTCAAAACCACGCCGACCTGTCAGGCGGCGCGGCGTTTGCCCGCGCCGCAGATAATTCTCAACAACAGGAACTCGTCTCGCTGATTGAACGCCATACCGGAGTGGACGGAAGCCGCGCCGCCGCCATTCCCGGCCTCAATCTGCATCGGCTGTCGCAGCCGTCGCCTCCGGTACACGGGATGCAGCAGCCCACTTTTTGCCTTGTGGCGCAGGGCGGAAAAACGGCCCTGCTTGGCGAGGAGGCGCATTTTCACGATTCGTCGCGCTACCTGCTGATTTCGGTTGACCTGCCGATTACCGCGCAGGTCGTCGAAGCGACGCCCGCCGTCCCCTACCTCGGCCTGTGCCTTGACATCACGCCCTACCAAATCGCCGCGCTCCTGCTGGAAATAGACGGACTGGAGAGCGCCCCGAAACAGACCGTCCGAATGCCCGCCCCCGCGCTTTCGGTCAGTCGGACGGACGCGCCGCTGCTGGACGCCGCCCTGCGCCTGCTGCGCCTGCTGGACTCGCCCCGCGATATTCCCGTGCTCGCGCCCCTCGCGCAGCGCGAAATCCTTTACCGCCTGCTGACGGGCGAACAGGGCCACCGGCTGCGGCAGGCGGCGCGGAAAGACAGCCCGACGCAATGCGTTGCCAGAGCGATTGACTGGCTCAAAAGCAACTATTCCGAACCCCTGCGCGTCGAAACAATGGCCCTGGAATCGTGCATGAGCGTTTCGAGTCTGCACCACCATTTCAAAGCGGTCACGTCGCTGAGTCCGCTGCAATATCAAAAACATCTGCGCCTTCAAGAGGCCCGCCGCCTGATGCGCTACGAAAATCTGGACGCCGCGACCGCCGGTTACCGCGTGGGATACGCCAGCGCCACGCAGTTCAGCCGGGAGTATGCCCGCCTGTTCGGAGCGCCGCCGCGCCGGGACACGACGGGGCGGCAGGGCGCTCTTCCGCCTGCGGCGCAATCACGCTAATAAGGAAACTTTTTATACGCTATGCTACGTCAATTTTTCGCCTATTACCGTCCCAACCGGCGGCTATTTGTCCTTGACTTCTCCTGCGCTGTGCTGTCCGGCCTGCTGGAACTGGCCTTTCCGCTGGCGGTGCGGACGTTTGTTGACCGCCTGATTCCGAGTCAGAACTGGGGCCTCATTCTGGGAGCCTCAGCGGGTCTGCTCACTATCTATATGCTAAATACCGGCCTGCAATACATCGTCAATTACTGGGGCCATGTGCTTGGCATCTCCATCGAGACCGAAATGCGCCGCCGGATATTCGATCACCTGCAAAAACTCTCGTTCCGCTTCTTCGATAATCAAAAGACCGGGCGGCTTGTGGCCCGCGTCACCAAAGATTTAGAAGATGTCGGCGAAGTGGCGCATCACGGCCCGGAAGACGCCTTTATCGCGGTAATGACTTTCTTCGGCTCATTTCTACTGATGTACACGCTCAACGCGAAACTGGCGCTGATTACCGGGCTGGTTGTGCCGCCGATGACGTGGATTTCCACCCGATACGGCAGCGCTATGACGCAGACCATGCGCACGCTTTTCGGGCGGGTCGGGGATTTCAACGCAAGGATTGAGGAGAACGTCGGCGGAATCCGCGTGGTGCAGGCGTTCGCCAACGAAGACCACGAGCGCGGCCTTTTCGCGCAGGACAACGCCCGCTACCGCGAAACCAAACTGGACGCTTACCGCCTGATGGCGAAAAGTATGTCGCTGAGTTATATGACGATGCGGATTGTGCAGATTTTTGTCATGATCGCCGGGGCCTATTTCGTTCTGCGCGGGCAACTCACGATGGGCGGATTCATGGGCTTCCTGCTGCTGGTGAACGTCTTCTTTCGCCCGGTCGAGAAAATCAACGCCGTATTGGAGACCTATCCCAAAGGCATCGCGGGCTTCAAGCGCTATCTGGAACTGCTGGAGACCGCCCCCGACATCGCAGACGCGCCCGACGCAATAGACGCGGGCCATCTGCGCGGCGACATCCAATTCTCCGACGTGACGTTCGGCTACGAGACGCATAAGAACGTGCTGAGTGGCGTCAGTCTGTCGGTGCAGGCGGGCGAAATGGTGGCGTTTGTCGGGCCGAGCGGCGCGGGCAAAACGACGCTGTGTTCGCTTGTCCCGCGCTTTTATGAACTTAGCGCCGGGTCTATCACGATTGACGGCGTGGATATTCGTAAGATGACGCTGGCCTCGCTGCGGCGCAATATCGGAATTGCGCAGCAGGACGTTTTTCTGTTTGCCGGGACAATCCGGGAGAATATCGCCTACGGTCGGCTTGGCGCGGCGGATTCAGAAATCCGGGAAGCGGCCTACCGCGCTCGCCTCGACGAAATGATTGCGCGGCTGCCAGACGGCCTCGACACAGTAATCGGGGAGCGCGGCGTCAAACTTTCCGGCGGTCAGAAGCAGCGGCTCGCCATCGCCCGCCTGTTTTTGAAAAATCCGCCGATATTAATTCTGGACGAGGCCACCTCCGCGCTGGACACCGAAACGGAAAGAGCGATTCAGGCGTCGCTGGCGGAACTGGCGGTCGGGCGCACCACGCTCGTGATCGCGCACCGGCTGGCGACCATTCAGAACGCCGACCGCATCGTCGTGGTGGACGAATCGGGCATTGCGGAGCAGGGGCGGCATCGCGAACTGCTGGCGGCGGGCGGAGTCTATCAGCGCCTGCACGAAGCGCAGTACCGCCCGCTGGAAGATTTGGAAATCAGCGCGGCCCGGTGTTGAAATTGACAGGTGTTTCCTACCCGATACCTACCCATCCATGTGGCGTAAGCGGCAATTTAGGAAATTCCAGCGCGGGCGTCGAAATAGACGGCAGCGCCTTATCAATTCCATGCGCGGAAGGAAAAATGCTTTGATGAACGGACAGGGACGACGAACGCGGCGCAGCGCCGGATATCCTATTTTGCCGCTCTTGTTGCTGCTGGTGACGGCGGGACGCGGCGGAGCGCAAAACGGGCCGGAGGGCATCGCCGCAACAGTCAACGGCGATATTATCACCGTCTCAGAATTTTACTCACGGCTGCAAACGCTTCGGGCGCAAGACTTTCTGGTCAGCGTCAACCCGGTGCAGGCGCGGCCTGAACTGGCGGGGCAACTGTTGCTCAACGATATGATTAACCGCCGCCTGATTATCCAGTGGGCCACAAAGACCAAAGACTTGCCGACCGACGCTGAGATTCAAGCGGAACTCGATACCCTGGAGAAACAGCCTACCGTGCAGCAGGCCCTCGCTTCGCGACTCTATTCCGAAGAATATCTTCGCGCTGATCTGCGGGTGCAGAAGGCCCGCTTCAATATCGCGACTGCCGCCCTGAAGATTTCCCCGGCGGAGCTGGAAGCCTACTACAAAAAGAACGCCGTCCGCTACGGCACGCCGGAACGCTGGACGCTCTCCGTCATCCGCACGACGAAACGCGCTAACCTGCCCAAGATTGAGGACGCCCTCCGTTCGGGCAAACCGTTTGCCGAGGTCGCCAAAGCAATGTCTGACGACCCCGCGACGAATCAAAAAGGCGGCGCGTTGGGCCAGATCAGTTCCACCGATCCGGGACTGCCCGCCCCCCTGCGCGACGCCGTGAAAAAACTTGAAACGGGCAAGGTATCACCGGCGGTCAAGGTGGCCTTCCCACAAGGCAGCGCGTGGTTTTTCGTCCGCCTGACCAGCCGCGAACCGGCCTCTCTGCCGCCGCTGGACACCGTGCGCAAACAGGTGGAGCAACAGGCCCTCTTAGAACGCGCCGGAGGCTATAAAGAGGCCGACAAAAAAATCGTGGAGTTTCGCCAGTCCGCCAAAATCGAGATCAACCTCCCCGGCTATCAGTCCCTGCTTCCGAAAAAGTAACGCGCCTTACGCAGAAGGTCATTTTTATCGCGCAGGCCTTGAATTCTCTCACGATGCGCTATGAGTCAAGGAGATAAATTTCCTTGATGACCGCAAACGTGATGGTATTTAGAAAAGAGAAACTCCCCTTCCAATTTTTCCGAGAGGGGAGTTTTTCACGCCGGTTGGAAAATTTCGTAAAAAAATTTGCGCACAGGGAGGAATTTGCCCCGTATATCGCGTATAATAGAGGAAAGCGCTGTTTGATGTGGAGACTGGCCCCGGTCCCGCTGGCCTTTTGGCCCGCTTTCAATCCAATAAAGATACGTTCGATGCGTCGCCCCGTTGCGAAGACCGTTCGCCTGAATCTGCGCGAGGCCCCATTCCGCCTCCGCAAATCGCCCTGCCGGACGCATAAGCAGAAACATCTTGCGCCCGCCCGTTTCATTCGATTCCAACCTACCTCACGGAGCGTGCAGTAATCATGTCGAATCAACCGTTGCGCATCGAACTTTTTGGCCCCCTGTGCCTGCGAAAAGACGACCGCGCCATCACCCACTTTCAGACCCGCAAGACCGGCGCGTTAATCGCTTACCTCGCCTGCTTTGACCGGCAGCTCCACCGCCGCGACGAAATCGCCGAGCAGCTCTGGCCCGGTGAAGACTCCGATTCCAGCCGCAACCGCCTGCGCATGGCCCTGACCTGGCTGCGCAAGGCGCTTGGTTCGCCCCTCGAAACGCCCGACGGCCTCATTATCTCCGACCGCAACGTCATTTATCTAAACCCCGCCCTGTACCGAACGGACAAGGCCGAATACGAGGCGCACCTTAAATCGGCGACGCAGGCCGCCGCCAGCGCCGAGCAGATTACGCATCTTCAGGCCGCCGCCGCCCTGTATCGCGGCGAGATGCTGCCCGATTACGAGGAGGAATGGGCCAACAGCGAGCGCGACCGCCTCGCCGATTCTTACCTCATGGCCCTGCGCCGCCTGATCAAACTGCTTGCGGCGGACCATGAGTTCGACTCCGCCATTGACTACGCCCGCCATGCCGTCAAACTCGATCCCCTGCGCGAAGAATCGCACCGCCTGCTGATGCGCCTCTACGCCGCCGTCGGACGCCCCGCCGCCGCCCTGCGCCAGTACTACGAACTCGACGACCTCCTGCGCGAAGAGTTAAGCATGACGCCCGCCATCGTCACGCGCCAGCTTGCGGAGCATATCACCGGACGGCAGGGCGCGGGCGGCGCGGCGTATGAGAACGGCGCGGGAGGCGGAATTTCCGAGAACAGTTTGCCCCGCGCTTCCAGCGTCGCCCTCGCCGAGCGCCCCGCCCTGCCCGCCCTGCCCCGCCGCAAAGAACGCAGAACGCTCTACGGCGCAACCCCTACCGTGCGGACGCCGCTGCTGGGCCGCGAAGACAGCATGATCGCAGTGCGCGAGATGCTGGAAACGCCAGAGACCCGCCTCGTCACGCTGACCGGGATGGCGGGCTGCGGCAAGACCCGCCTTGCCCTTGCCCTCGCCGAACAGATCAGTCAGGACTACGCCGGAACCGTCTGCTTTGTCCCGCTTGGCGACCTCAGCGACCCGCAGCAGATTCCCGCCGCCATCGCCCACGCCCTGAATCTGGAGCTGCAAGGCCGCGCCCCGATTATTGATCAGGTCGGCAACCGACTGCGCGAACCGGCCCTGCTGGTGCTGGACAATTTCGAGCATCTGGCGCGGGGTGGCCCGATGATGGTCCGCGCCCTGCTGGAAAAGTCGCCCGATCTGACGTTCCTCATCACGTCGCGGCAGCGGCTGAATCTGTCCTGCGAATATGAGTATGGCGTCCGGCCCCTGCCCGTTCCGCTGCTTGCGGGCAAGCCCGACCGCCTGCTCGAATTTTCCAGCATCCAGCTCTTTGCGGCGCGGGCGCGTTCCGTCAATCCCGATTTTGAGATCAACGCCGATAACGCCGCCGATGTCGCCGCCATCTGCGACCGCATGGACGGCCTGCCGCTCGCCATCGAACTGGCGGCGTCGTGGTGCAGCATCCTGACCCCGCTTCAGATTCTGGAACGGCTCTCCTCCCGCTTTGCCCTGCTGTCCAACTCCCCGCACGATACTCCGGCGCGGCACACCTCGCTTCGCGCCGCATTGGACTGGAGTTTCGCCCTGCTGGAGCCGGACGCGCAGCGGTTTTTCGCCCATCTCGCCGCGTTCCGGGGGGGCTGGGACTTAGAGGCGGCGCAGGCCGTCTGCGAGGAGCCGCACACCCCCCATTTCCTGATGCAGCTGCACGAACGTTCGCTGCTGATGTCGGAGACCGTGAGCAAAAAAATCCGGTTCTCGTTCCTGGAAACGGTGCGGGAATACGCCGGACACTGCGGCAGCGTCGAAGAACGCGCCGAATCGTCCCGCCGCCACGCCGCCTACTTCATGGGGCTTGCGGAACAGGCGCGGAGCGGACTGCGCGGACACGATTCCGTCGTCTGGCACAACCGGGTCGGACTGGAACACGATAATTTCCGCGCCACGCTGCAATACTACCTTGAAAACGGCAGGCCGATTGAGGCCCTTGAAATCGCTTCCGCCATTGCGCGGTTCTGGATCACGCGGGGGCATCTTGCCGAAGGCTACGACTGGCTGCGGCGCTGTCTGGAACAGGCGCCGGACGCCGCCCCGGAGCAGCGGATTTCGGCGCTGATGAACGCGGGCAATATCGCCTACGAGCGCGGCGACTACGAAGCGGCGCGTCCGCTCTATGCCGAAGCGCTGGCCCTGCGCCGCCAACTCGACGATGGACGCGGCATCGCTTCCTGCCTGAATAATTTGGGCAATATCGCCTATGACACGAGAGATATGCCGGAGGCCAAGCGGCTTTTTGAAGAGGCGCGGAACGGACACGAGGCGCATGGAAATGGGCATGGTAAGGCGATTGCTCTCTCCAATCTCGCAAATGTACTGGGACAGGAAAACAATTTCACACAGGCCCGCGCCTGCCATGAGGAGGCTCTCAGCCTATTCCGTGAGTTTGCCGATCTGCATAACATCGCCTTGACGCTTAATAATATGGCCTATAAAATCCTGAAATGCCCCGATTTCACCGCCGCCCGCCCCCTGCTGGAGGAAAGCCTGCGCATCGGAAGGATTCTGGAGAGTTCGGACAGCGTGGCGTGGAGCGTAATGGGATTCGTGATGCTGGCAGTCCATCAGGACGAGAACGAACGCGCCGCTCGTTTGCTCGGCGCAGTCCATTCGTTACGCGAAGCGTTTCAAGGGATGCTTTCGCAGGAGGCGCAGAACGATTATCAGACATACAGCGACCGCGCCAAACGCGCGCTGGGAGACGCCTCGTACCGCAAGTTCTGGGAGCGGGGCCGACTGATGCGCCCGGAACAGGTCTACGCTTGCGTCCTGGAGACCGACTGACCGCAGTCTCCCATACAGCGCCAGACCTCCACGCCGCGACGACGCGGCCCCGCGCCCCGTTTGCGCCCCAGATAAAAGCCAGGAACCCGCTTCAATAAAGCTATTGAAGCGGGTTCTTGTTTTTCCCGGCGCGATCAACACGGGTAGGAGCGGCAGGAAAGGCGGATTAAATACCGGCGCAAAAAAGGCGGGTCGCCGCTTAAATGTTTTCTAAATGAAATGTGTGATATGATACGTTTGTGAGGTGAACCTAGCATCGCTTTCGCCGCTATGCCGCAGAAAGCAGCCGTCAATCTCGAATCAAAAATCGTGGCCTGCGCCGCGCTATCGGAACCCGCCGCAAGGCAGTCCATTGCGTTTTGCCCTGTCCACACATCAGATCGCCGCGCCGCCCCGCTTCCCCCGCCAGAAGGGAAACAGGAGACTGCGCCAACACCGTTCGTAATGCCTCGTCCTATCCAGCGCGGGGGATTTTCGTCGCAAGCAAACCGGAACGTCCGGACCCTTGCCTTTATTTTCCTGCATTTTGCAGTCAAGGAGAGAAAAAATGAACATCCGAAATTTCCGCATCGCGGGCGTCGCGCTGACGCTGACCGCCCTGTTCTGCGCCGCCCCGCTGCCCCGCGCCGAGGCTGCCGCTGCCGCCCCGCGCATCTACCTTTACGACAACATCTTCGGAATCACGGACGTGACTGCGACGTTTGATGGCTCCTCCGTCGTCAGCATCACCGGCGAAGTCGTTTTCGTCAATTTCGCTCCCCTTGACCCGGACAACAAGCAGCACACTGACGAGCTCACGAGCGACCCCAACAGCAAACAACACACTGACGAGATTGTGCTGGACGACGCCAACAACGTGGTGGGATTCGTCGCGCCGTAGCGCATTTCGCGCAGGCGCTGCGCTTCACACGCCATAATCAAAATGCGCAATGACAAAACTTTGCGCAAACCCCCTCGGATTTTTTGTAATTTTTTTCAGCGCGTCGCGGGACTTTCCTGCGACGCGCTTTTCCTGTCATACTTTGCGCGATTCTTCGCTTCCAATCGGCGCAAAAAAGCGCTATACGTCGCGCCGCTGAAAAACGACCGCTCCCATGAGGAATACAAAGAGAAGATAAACGGCGATATAAACCGCGTCCAGCCGCGCAAAATGGAGATGCGCCGCCCCCCACGCGCTCAAAAACTGCGGCGACACGCCCAGATGCCCCCTTCCGGGCGGCTCGATAATCAAATCGCCCATCGCCCGATCCACCATCCAGCCGACGTAGCCCTGCGGCGCGAGCAGGCCGACGCCGCTTGAAATCGGACGGAGTAAATCCACGTCGAACGTTTCGCCCAGCGTGTTGAGGATGCCGTCAAACCACGCGAGCGCCGCCAGCGTCAATGCCAGCGACGTTCCGAAAAGCCGCTGCGCAAAGGTGGAAAGGCTCAAAGTCAGCGTTGCCATCAGGATGGGAAACAGCGTTAAATAGAGGCCCGCGTGGAGCATGGGAGTTAAGTCCCGGCCCGTCTGCGCGGTAAAAGACGCCCAGACAAAGAACGTCCAGAGCAGGACGCTGCCGATTAGCACGGTCTGCATCCCGACCCATTTGCCGAGCAGAATCTGCCAGCGCTGCGCGGGCCTTGCCAGAAGCGGGGCGAGCAGGCCGCGCTCACTCTCGCCGGAGACCGCTCCGCCCGCCAGCAGAACGGCAAAAATAGCCCCCAGCATTTTGATCGCCGACAGCGACAACGAAAACATCGCGCTCTCCGCAAAGGGATAGCGGTACGCAAAGTCCTCTGCCGACCAGCGCTGCCGCATCCGGGCGCGAATGATAATCAGAACCAGCGACAGGGCCAACGGCAGCAGACCTAGCAGGAACGCCCCGGCAAGCGTCCGCCGCCGCGCCGCCTTCTTGAAAGTCAGTCCCGCAATGGTGAAGACCGTCATAAAAAAACCCATACCGCCCTTTCCAGAAATCGGCGCGGCAAATCGAAACGCAACGCTTCCCCTCCGCGCCCTGATAGACAAATCACTTAAACATCGGATATTGCTTCAAGATTGCGCGTCCGGCAGGACGCTTGGCGGAACGCCACCTGGCGAGGCTTGGATTGAGTATGAAACGCCTCGACGCAGTGAATGGACGAAGTTTAAGGGACCCTCAAAAAAATAAACGTTCCCATGTTCAAAGTCCGCATTGAGTCCGCGAAGGCAGACTTCGCGCTTTTGTGGCAGTGAATTTATTCGCCCGCTACACGCTACCGCAATGGAACGATTTAAACTTTGAGAGTCCCTAAGTGATTTGTCTATTAGATTATACACCGGGAACGGCGCAGTCTGCGGGACTATTTTCTATGCGTTTTGATTTTCGCTATTTTTCGGTCTGCGGGGGCGCAGGGGCGTCGGGTTCCGGCTTCGGCGGCGCGTCTTCTTTCGGTTTCGCGGGCGAATCGGGGGAAGTCGTCGGGGTCATGGCGGCGAGTTTTTTCACCAGCCAGTCCACCGCCCGCGCCCGGATTGCGTCGGGCAAATCGTGTCCGCCATTGTACCACGCGACCGTTTTGGGAGATTGCGCCGCGTTGTGCAGAATCATGGCGGCAGGCGGAACAATCACCACGTCGCTGCGCCCGTTCTGAAACAAAATCGGGCGACCGGCGAGATGCGGGACAAAGAGGCTGGGGCAAACCACAAATACCGCATCGCGATTCGCCGGAGTCGCCTGCGCCACGACCAGAAACGGATCACCGCCCACGCACAGCGAAAAGGCGCTGACCCGGTTGTCCACCGCGCCGAGAATGACGCTGGTAATCGAACCCAGGCTGTACCCCAACGCGCCGATTTTTGCCGGATCAATGTCCTGCCGTTTGATCAGCCAGTCCAGCGCCATGCGGTAGTTGCGCGTCCCCTCGTGGACGGCGACTTGAATTACCTGCTTGCTCCAGTAGCTTTTGTTCTTCGGCTGCGACGCCCCGTGTTCCGGCGCGTCCAGGGCCAGCACCGCCACACCTTGTTTCAGCAGGCGGGCGGCGAACATTTTCAGCGCAATCTCTTTGTTATTGGTCAGGCCGTGCAGCACGAGAGCGCAGGGGTAAACTTTTTCGGCCTTCGGACGCAGGAAAATGCCGCTCACCGCCTTTCCGCCGGGGCCAGTGAAGGAGAGGTTAATCTGCACGGCGTCGTCGCGCTCCTGCGGCTCCTCTTTGACGGCGGCATCGCCCGCGTCCTGCGGGTAATCGTAAGCGGCCTTGAGTTTCTCCCATTCCGGCGTGGGCAGGTTATGCAGCGCGGACAGGGCGCTATTGGTTGCGGCCTTTGTCGCGCCCCGCGCCGTCCTGACCGCCTGCTTGCCGGTATGCCGCGTGGCCTTCGTCAGTTTTTTAACGACTTTTGCGGCTTGCTTCTTGACCGCCTGCGTTTCTTTCGCCGCCGCTGTTTGCGCAGGCGTCCAAACGCCGCCGAAACTCAGCAGCGCGGACGCCGCTCCCAGAACTATCCCGCGCCGTATTTTCCCCGTCATGTTTGCTTGCCCCCTCGCGTTTTTGCTGTCTCGCATCGGGGGTCTGACGCGGCGGGCGGGAATTAGGTTCCTTTATCCCTGTCCGTCAGGCTTTGCATGGGCCGCGCAATTCGGGCGTTCATTCCTCGCTGAATTTGCCGAGGGCCTGCCGCAGAATTTCCACGAGGCAGTCCGCGCCCGCCATGCCCCGCACTTTGCCCAGGTGACCGAGCAGTTCGCGGCGGGCGGCAAAAATCACGGGCATTCCCGGCAGGCGCAGGCGAAACTCGCCCGCCCGATGCCGCTGGTGCTGCTGATAGTCCAGAATCTGCTCCGCCAGATCGCCGAGCGCGTCGTAGACCGCCAGTTCGTCCCGCCCGATTTTGCGCGGCAGGACTTTTTCAAGGACTTCTTCTAAAATATTGTGCGCGGCAAGGCCGTCCGCGTCGTCGCCCAGCGGCAGGGCGTAGGGCAGCCAGCGCCGGACATGGGCATAGTCCGCCCGCGTTTTGCCCTCTAAGGTCGCCCCTGCCCGAATCACGTCCAGAAAAAGATTTTCGCGGCGCATATCGGAAGAAAAAAGACCGGAACGGCCCAGATGAACGTCCTCCTGACACCGGCGGTGAAACTCCCCGCTGACCCAGCTTTCCAGCAGCAACACGCCCGGAGGCACTTCCATATTTTCGCGGCGCAGCGAAAGCTCACAGACCTCTGCTATGTCCACCAGCGGCAAAATTGGCGCGTGACCATGCGAATGGAGATAGACTTGCGCGGTCTGGAATTTCCCCCAGGGCGAGGTGACTTCCGGCGGCGTGAACCGGAACGCAATTCGGCTCCAGACCGCTTTCCATTCTTCGCCGCGCGGGGCCTGATTCGCCGTCAAAATCGCGTTGCGGAGGCTGGCGGGCAGCGGGGCCTGATCTTTGACTTCGAACAAACGCTCGTAAAGAATCGTATTGAGACTTCGGGCGAGCGCGACGGGGCCGTCCGTAAACTCTTCAAGCAAGGCAAGGTCGCAATTTAAGATGCCGTTGTCGGTGTTGTAAACCTGTCGGCCTTCTTCCAGATAGGTGTGCGGAATCGGAGCGCCGACCAGTTGATCGGGCATGGTGTAGGCGGTAATCTGGGTGCGGAACACCCGCGCCGAGGTGACCGCCCCAACGAACAGGCGCGCGGGGTACGACTTGCCGCGTCCGGGCTTGCCGACAAGCAGGAGATGCTGCCCGGTGAGCAGGGCCAGTTTAAATTGTTCAATCCCGTCATCGTAGCCGACAAGGTGTTCTTTGAGGGTGTCCAACGCGCTGGAAAAATCGGTGTCGCTCATGGTCGGCAATGCTTCCTCGCTTCCGTGCATGGGCCTCGCGGCGCTAATCGCCCGTCCTGTCATCTGCTATTCGCTTTTTTGTTGGGTTTCGATGCAGGGCGGCATATCGCGTTGTTTCGACGCCGAAGCGAAAAATCCTGCTTGAATTATCGGCGCTTTAAGCCGCGCCTGCGCAGAATGAAAACAATGCCAGATAAAATCAAACTCAAAAATAGTGTACAATCCGCAATGCTGCTTGCGCTGGCGCTGCCTTTCACCGGCTGTCAGAAAGCAAACGCGCCGCAAAAAGCAATCAAACAGGACGCGCCCGCAAAAACTCCCGACAACGATTTTCTGGCGGCGGTCAAGCAGGGCGACATCGAAAAAGTGAAGACGGGGTTAGATGTCGGCGCGGACATTGAGGAGAAAAATCCCGCCGACGGCAGGACGGCCCTGATGCTGGCGGCGGTGCAGGGCCGCGCTCCACTGGTGGCATTGCTGATTCAGCGGGGCGCGAAAATCGAAGCGCAGGACGACGACGGGATCACCCCGCTGATGTGGGCCGCGTTCGGCGGCAGCGCCGATGCCGTCCGCGCCCTGAAAAAAGCGGGCGCAAGTCGCAAGACCAAGGACAAATACGGCAAGACGGCGTTGGACTGGGGAAAAGACCACCCGGAAGTTGCGGCGGAGTTAGGAAAGAAATGAGGCAGCTGTCCACCTCGTCAGTCGGGCCTTTCATAGGCCCGACTGTGGGGCGTTCCGCCAACCGTCCTCACGGACGGGACAGTCAAAACCTGAATTTCCCGTCCGTGAGGACGGTTAGCCGATGGGCTTCAACAGGCGGGCCTTTCATAGGTCCGGCGTGAATAGTTGCGATTTATTATTCATCATTTCAAAACGAAAAGACAACATTTGCGTTTCCGACCGATGATTGCAGTTTTTGCAGCGTCGCGATGGCGTTGCAGGCGGCCTTGCGGCGGATGCCGTCCGCTTCCGCCGCCGCGATGAATCGGCGACCCGCTTCCTGTTGGGCGGCGGGCGCAATGTTTTCGTCGCGCCACAGCAGGCCGCGAGAATGGTTTTCGACATGGACTTTCATGACCGGCGGATACAGGCTGACGGGCGGCAGGTGAACGCGGAAAAGCGTAGCCCCATCCGGCTGTTTCTCCCGCGAAATATCGGCGGGCGCGATTTTCGACAGGTCAATCCCCGCCTCGACGGTTCCTTCGGCGGTGACAAGCGCTTTATTGCGCGTGGCCCAGTGCGTCAGTTCGATTCCGCCGGGAATGTCCGCTAAAATCCCGGTCGGCGTCTGCTCGGTCTCCTGACGCAGCACGTCCTTCATCGTGTAGGAAGCGGAGTGTAATTGCCCGATATTGCGGATTGCGACAAGTAGCGGGCCGCTATCCGGTTCCGGCGCGGCGGCGGGATGCGCCAGCCGCCAGCCCGCATACAGGCAGAGCGCGGCGACCGTAAATACCGCAAATGTGCCGGTAATCCGTTTCCGCTTCCCGAAACCGTTATTAAAATCGAATTGCGTCATGGGCGTTGTCCTCCGCGCTAAAAATCTTCTTCGCTCTATCTTACTCTATAAGGCGGCGCATTTGCCGGAAATGTTCCGCGCTGATTCCTTCTGCGCCACCTTCTGTGAGAACTCTTATGAAATTGAAACTTGATTTGCACCCTATTTACAACGATTCGCACTCGATTGAATCCTCGCTACAGCGCATCATTGACGAGGCGATTGCGAAGCGGGCGAGCGAGATTGAGATTATTCCGGGCAAGGGTTCCGGCGCGTTAAAAAAATCTGTCATTCGGTTTCTGGACAGACCGGAGATCAAAGCGAAATATCACCGCATTGAAAAGGACGGCGATAACTGGGGCCGTTTATTCGTGCATTTCCGGCACGAGAGGCCAGAGTCGCCCACAAAAGCGCAATCCAGCGCCGTCGCCAAAATTGCCGCGCCGTGCGCCTGCTGCGAGGAAGCGATTGCGATTGCCGAACCGCAGGAAGATGCGCCCGCATCGCGGATTGTTCCCTGCCCCTTTTGCGGCTCTCCCAACCGCCTGACCCTTTCCCGCGACCGCCGCAACCGCTGCCACGTCCGCGCCGAACTGGATTACAGCGAAACGTGAAAAAACGCCGCGCCGCCGAACGCGCCGACATGAGCAGTCTGCCGTCGCAATCCGTCACGGTCTACGGTTCGCCCGTCACGCTCGTTCTGCAAAAGGCCGCGTGATGTCCGCGCCGCGCTTCGGAAAAACCAAACGACGAAGCGACAAAAAACAGGCGCGAACCGTTCGCGCCTGTTTTCTGCGTTCTTCTTGTACTTTTGCCACTACGCCGGTTGCGGCTCTAAATCCGATTTCGCCTCGCTTGTGACAAGGTAGACTTTCAAATCTTCCTGATCCCGCAGTTCAATCATCACGTCCGCTAGAACTTCGTAATACTCGAAGAGGCGTTTCGGCTCGAAGTCCGGGCGCACGGTGACGTTCCACGCGAACTCATCACGCCAAATCTGGTCTTCCAGCACTTCCAGCGTTGCGCCGCCGGGATGCGCGTCTTTCAAGTAATGCCGCACCCGTTCCGCGATGAAATCTTTATTTTGTTCTGCCACGTCGTTCCTCCAGAAGTTTGACGCGCAGATTAAGCCGCCGTCAAATCCCGCTTGGCGACGCGAATCAGCAGGCGCAACGCCTCATTCAACTCCTGATCGGTCGGAAAGGCGGCGCGAACGTCCGGCGCAAGGAACGCAACATTGGTTCCCGCCTGGTACTCCGCGAAATGTTTGCCCCGCATTCCCTTTCCAAGCGAAGCGCGGTCATAGTCCGGCCTCAAATCGTCCTCAAGTTCTGAATCAGGCTTCTCCATAAATTTCCTGTTCCCCTGCCGTTGCGCGGCGGGCGCTGATAAGGCGCGTTTTCTTTCCGCGATAAGTGTAGGCCACTGTGAGCAGGCGGCTGCGCTCTGAATAACCGAAAACCAAGTAGCGATCTTCATCAACGGAATGATCCGGGTCGAAAAAAGTGTAAGCGGACGGGTCGTTAAAAACGGTCATCGCCTCATTGAGGGTGATTCCGTGTTTCGTCACATTCAGTCGGGCTTTTTCCAAGTTCCACTCGAATTCCATTTCCGCTCCCGTCCCATTGTATCACAACAACACGCAAAAATGCAAAACCGCTTCATCCTGTTGGACAAAGCGGGTTCAATTTCCGAAGTGGCGCGTCTACCTGTCTCGTTCGGCGCTGCTGTTAATGGCGGCTTGCGCGGCGGCAAGGCGGGCGATGGGGACGCGGAAGGGGCTGCAACTGACGTAGTTGAGGCCGATCTTGTGGCAGAACTTGACGCTTTCGGGTTCGCCCCTGTGTTCGCCGCAGATGCCCAGTTTGATGTCGGGGCGGACTTGCCTGGCGGAGGCGACCGCCATTTGCATCAGTTTGCCGACGCCGGTCTGGTCTATGGTGTTGAAGGGGTCGGTGGGCAGGATTTTCTGTTCGAGGTAGGGGATGAGGAACTTGCCGCTGTCGTCGCGGGAGTAGCCGAAGGTCATCTGCGTGAGGTCGTTGGTTCCGAATGAGAAGAACGCCGCGTTGCCGTTGTCGGGAGCCGCCAACTGGTCGGCGACGAGGCAGGCGCGGGACTGCCCTCCCAAAATCCCGTGGAACACAATCGAAAGCGTTCCGCAAAACCTGAAATTATTTTTTGCAATGAAGCGAAAACAAGGAGGAGAACGCATTTACCGCGCAGAAATACGCAGGCATAGCGGAAATCGCTTTACCTGCCACCGAACCGCCTTTCTCATTTCGCAAGGAGAACTCACCATGAAACGCGCCTTTCTTCTCGTCGTCCTGCTGATGCTGTCGGTCAGCACGTTTGCTCAAACCACGTCCATTCCGCCCATGATGAACTTTCAGGGGCATCTCGCCAAACCGGACGGAACACCCGTTCCCGACGGCAACTACCAGATTACCTTCAGCATCTTTGCCGCCGCTACCGGTGGAACCGCGCTTTGGACGCAGACGATGAACCCCGTCATGGTTCATAACGGCGTGTTCGCGGTTCTGCTCGGCAATGGCAACCCGCTCACCGCCGATATGCTGAACGGAACGCCCTACCTGCAAATTCAAGTTGGGACTGCCGCGCCGCTCACGCCCCGCCAGCCGTTCGCCAGCGTCGCCTTCGCCTTCAAAGCGAACACCGTCCCCGATGGCGCGATTACGACCGCAAAAATCGCTAATAATGCAGTGGATAACACCAAATTGCTCTCCGATCCACTTTCCATCTTCAAAGTTTCTGGCGGCGCAATCACGGCAACCGGGACGAATGTCAGCATCAGTCAACCGTTAAGCGTTGCGGGTATCATTCAATCAACATCAGGAGGCTTCAAATTTCCCGACGGGACTGTGCAGACAACCTCTGTGACGAATAGTGGAATGACGTGTACCCTGTTTTCTAGGCCACGCGAAAAGTTAGTCTCCGCTCTTGGTTGACTGCTCGCGCAGCCACCGGGTTTTGTACGCGTCGGGCGTCAAGCCGCCCAGCGATTGATGCGGACGCTCTTCATTATACATGATGCGAAACGCTTCTGTCTGTGCTTTGGCGTCGGCAATGTTCTCAAAGACGCTGGCGGAAAGCAGTTCGTCCCGCAAGCGGCTGTGAAAACTTTCCCTGAAGCCGTTCTGCCACGGACTGCCCGGAGCAATATAAGCCGCCAAAATGCTTTGCTCGGAAAGCCATGCCTGCATTTCTGTTGCAATAAACTCCGGCCCGTTGTCCATCCGCAACGCGCCGGGAACGCCGTAGCGGACAAACAGCCGCGCCATTTCCGCCTGAACCTGGGCCGACGAAAAGGACGCGCCGACGGCAATCAAAAGACACTGGCGTGTGAAGTCATCGCCGACGGTCAGCATTTTGAGTTTGCTGCCGCGTTCGGTCGCATCGAACACGAAGTCCAGCGACCAAACGTGATTAGGACGCTGCGCCACCACGCGCACTCTTTGCACGAGCGGCGGCGGGCGGTAGTTCTGACGCCGCCGCGCCTTCACTTGCAGGCCCGCTTGCCGCCACAGGCGAAACACGCGCTTGTGATTGACGGCCTGTCCCGCGTTCCGCAGCGTCTGGTAGATTTTGCGAACGCCCCAGCGCGGATGCCGCTTTGCAATGGCCTGCATCGCTTGCAAAAGCGGCGCGTCCTGTTTGAGGCGCGGTTTGTATTGAACGGTGGCGCGGTGGACAGCGGCCAGAACACAAGCCCGCCTTTGGGAAAGGCCCTGCGCTTGCAGAAAAGCGACCAGTTGGCGGCGTCCCGGCAGCGTGGCTACTTTTTTTGCAGGAACGTTTGCAAGGCGTCCACTTCCAGATCGCGTTCGGCGAGCAGGCGTTTGAGGCGGGCGTTTTCCTGCTCCAGCGTTTTGAGGCGCTGCGCGTCGTCGGTCTTCATACCGCTGAATTTGTTGCGCCAGCGGTAGAAAGTCGGTTCGGTGATGCCGTGTTCGCGGCAGAGGGCCGTGATGGTTTGTTCGCCGATTTCAGCGGTTTGCAGGATGCGGGTAATTTGCTCCTGCGAGAACTGGCCTTTTTTCATGGTCAAACTCCTCTTTGTTTTGATGAGGAGTCTAACATATCCGGTGGCCTAAATTATGGGGTACAGGTCACTATTATCTCCCTATTGGCTATAATTATGTGGATATAACGATGTATCACCATACCAAGACAGGTACACAAGAAAATGATGGACAATACACCACGACAACATACTTACCACTCGCTGGCTCAGTACCTGCCGGTACATCCCTCTCGATCAACCTGTATAGTAGTTCGACGAATCAAACATATACTCTACCAATTAACGCACAAGGTGGTAATTCCGCACCTTCCATCACATTAAATAGTAGTAACAACCCATCAGTTCGATTCGTGAGTAATGGCACGAACAGTTGGACTAAGCAGTAAAGCCCGTTTAGATATGTTCAAACCGTTCTGCGTCACCGAAAAAGTAGTCTGGATGGCTTTCTCACGACGCTTTAATTCCCTGCAAAAAGGAATCGGCCCGTCGGCGCGGTTCTGGTGTATAATGGAGCGGGGCGCAGTCTTGCGCCCCGCTTTTGGAAGGGAGATGCCTCATGCCCGTAAAACAACCCAAATACAGCCCGCAGGAAGCCGGAAGGCTTGGCGATGAAATCTACGAGCGCGATATTCGTCCGCAGGTCGAACCCGCGCATAATGGCGAGATTATCGCCCTTGACCTTGAAACGGGCGCATGGGAGATGGACCCCGATGAAAACACCGCTTCGGAACGTCTGGACGCCCGACTGCCCGACGCGCAGATTCTCGTTCTGCGCGTCGGCCCGGATCGCGGTGTGCGGCGGTTCGGCGCGAGAGGAGTGTGGCGAACGCGATGATGACGGGAACGGTCACGGCGGAAGGCGCCGCCATTTTGCGCGTTACCCTCTTTGACGCCAACGGACGGCCTCACGATTACGATGCCGTGATAGACACCGGGTTTAACGGAACCTTCACCCTGCCGCCCGCCGTTATCGCCGCGCTCGGCCTGCGCTGGTTTCGCTACGATACCTCCACGCTGGCAGACGGCAGTATCGTTCGTTTTGATGTTTATCGCGGCGTTCTGCTGTGGGACGGACAGCCTTTGACGATTTTAATAGACGAAATGGATTCCGATTCGTTGATAGGAATGGCCCTGATGCGCGATTACGAACTAAACTTACCCGTGCGGGTTGGCGCCGCATTTACCCTGCGCCCCCTTCCGAATCCGTAGTCCGCGTTCCAGCAAGCAAGCTGCCCTTTTCATAGCCGCTTTGCCTCATAGAAAACGACGGCAAAGCGGCTTTTTCACGTCTTCTCCGGTTCCATGAGATAAGGAAACGCCCCGCCCCCGCCGATAATTCTCCTCGAAACGCGCCGTTTGCTATCTCATTTGCTTTGCTGACGTGGTTCGCGGAATGATTCTTTTTCGTGATTGGCGGGACTTTTTTCGTGATTGGAAGCGTCCAACACGAAAAGGAAGCCGCCAAACACGAAGCGGAAGACTTCCAACGCGAAGTGGAAAGCATCCGTGAGGAAAAGGAAAGCGCGAAAGACGAAGCCGGAACCGTCAAAGGCGAAAACGATTGTTCCCGCCGCCCGACACAATGCCTCACAGCCGACAAAAATCAAGCAAGACAACAGGAATGTCCTCGCTGCTCCAATCAGTCCGAATGTATATCCGAAACTTGTCTCCTGATAACATTTCCGCCCACAGACGGCGCAACAAATCTTCGTCCTCAATCCTTGCCGTTCCGGGACAGGGTTTTTGCTGCCCGTCCCGCAGGGTCATCATGGAATAAAACTCCAGACGCGGCGGCTCACTTTTTTGAATGCCCGTAACCGTCACGGGCAGCCATTGGCGTTGCTGCCTGCTTGATGTCGTCGGCTCTGTCAGCGTTTTATTGCTCATGGTTCATTTCCCTTCTGTCAGCACAGGACGATCCGCGCGTTCAAGACGCTGTAAACGCGCTTCAACCGATTCGCCGGTTCCTCCGAGCTGTAAACGCGCTTCAACCGATTCGCCGGTTCCTCCGAGGTTGATCACGCGCCCGTCGCGCAGGGAAAAAATGGCGATTTGATTGCTTTCTTTCCCAAACGCAAGGGCCAGCGTCTCGTGATAAACCAGTACCGAAATATCCAGATATAATTCGTTTCCCCCGTCTTTCAACGGGCCTTCCCACAGACCAATACAGCAACGCGGGTTTGTCAGCATTTGACGATGCCGCGTCAAATATTCCACAAGATTTTCGGTCAGGTAATCTTCGGTCGGCGCTTGCTCGCTTTCGGTCAGGCTAAATCGCTCCGGCAGAATGTGCTGTGTCAAATTGTTGTCCACGCCAACCGATAAAACGGAGCGCCCGCCTGATCTCCGAAATACAGGCTGTATGTTACGCCGCCATTACGTTCGGGATTGCGTAAAATACCTCGAACCTCAGCGATAATTTCGTGGGCCTGTTTTGCCGTAGACAACGAAATCGTGGACTTGGAAAGCAGGTATTCGAGAAAACTAACAGCAACTTTTTCGGGCATCAACCTTCCTTTTCGCCACGCGCAGAACGCGCCGGAGACGCATAAACTTGCAAAGGACGCGGGAAATGCCTCCCGCGTCCTTTCATTATACAGCAGATTTGTACGTTTTGCTTCGTTGTCTACTTGTCGCTGACGCCTTTGCCGAGGGCCGCCTGCGCCGCCGCAAGCCGCGCTATCGGAACCCGGTAGGGCGAACAACTCACGTAGTTGAGGCCGATCTTGTGGCAGAAGGCGATGGAACGCGGTTCGCCGCCGTGTTCGCCGCAAATGCCCATCTTCAGCCCCGGCTTCACGCCCCGCCCTTTCGCCACCGCCATCTCCATCAGCAGACCCACGCCGCTTTGGTCAATGCTCTCGAACGGATCAACGGCAAGGATTTTCTGCGCCACATAGGGCTTGAGGAACTTGTCGCTGTCGTCGCGGGAGAAGCCGAACGTCATCTGCGTCAGGTCATTCGTTCCGAACGAGAAGAACTCCGCTTCGGGGGCGATTTCATCCGCGGTCAGGGCGCCGCGAGGCACTTCAATCATGGTGCCGAACTGGTAGGGGATCGTGATGCCCTGTTCCGCTTCCACCGCTTTCGCTGTCTTTTCCAGCCCTTCGCGCACGGTCTTGAGTTCGTTGACGTGTCCGACGAGGGGGATCATAATCTCCGGGTGGGCCGCGCCGCCCGCTTTGATGACCGCCGCCGCGCCTTCGAGGATGGCCCGCGTCTGCATCACGACGATGCCGGGGAACACAATCGAGAGGCGGCAGCCGCGCAGTCCCATCATCGGGTTGATCTCGTGCATGGACTTGACCGCCGTGAGCATTTCCTCTTTGGCGGGATCGGACTTGCCCTGCGCGTGGAGGGTGGCGATCTCCTCGATGAGTTCTTCCATGTTGGGCAGGAACTCATGGAGGGGCGGGTCAATCAGGCGGATGGTGGCGGGACGGCCTTCGAGCGCCTCGAAAATGCCCTTGAAGTCCTCGCGCTGAAAGGGAAGCAGTTCGTCAAGCGCGGCCTGCCGGGTGGCCTCGTCTTTGGCGAGGATCATGCGCTGTACGACGGGGCGGCGCTCTTCGGCGAAGAACATATGCTCCGTGCGGCACAGGCCAATGCCTTCAGCGCCGAATTTGATGGCGAGTTCGGTGTCTTTGGGAGTGTCGGCGTTCGTGCGGATTCCGAGCGTTCGCATTTCGTCCGCCCAGCCGAGGAACGTGCCGAATTCGCCGGTCAGTTTCGCGTCTTCCACCGGGACGCCGCCAAGAATGACTTCGCCCAGGGTGCCGTTGAGCGAAATTTCGTCGCCCTCTTTCACGGTCTGCCCGTTTACCGTGAACTGCCGCTTGCCCGCGTCAACGGCGATTTCGGAACAGCCCGCAACCGTGGGGATGCCGAAGCCGCGCGCCACGAGCGCCGCGTGGGAGGTCATGCCGCCCTTTTCCGTCAGGACGCCCTGCGCCGCCAGCATCCCTTTGAGGTCGTCGGGGCTGGTGTCGGCGCGAACGAGAATGACCTTCTGGCCTAAACCGCCCTTGCCGAGTTCCGCCGCGCGCTCCGCGTCAAAAATCGCAATGCCCGTCGCCGCACCGGGGCCGGCGGGCAGTCCTTTGGCGAGGACGTTGTACTTCGTGTTCTGCGGAATTACCGGAAGCAGGCAGTGGTTGAGGAGTTCCGGCTCCACGCGGGCAATCGCTTCCTCTTTCGTGATTAGGCCTTCAGCGACTTGATCTACCGCGATTTTCACGGCGGCGGGGCCGGTGCGCTTTCCGCTTCGGCATTGCAGGATGAAGAGTTTGTTATGCTCAATGGTGAACTCGATGTCTTGCATATCCTTGTAGTGGCCTTCGAGCGTCTTGCACACTTCATCAAACTGCTTGTAGATTTCCGGGTTCTGGCTGGCAAGCTGCTCAATGGGCATGGGCGTTCGGACGCCCGCAACCACATCTTCGCCCTGCGCGTTCATCAGGTATTCGCCAAAGACCACGTTCTCGCCGGTGGAAGCGTTGCGGGTGAAGGCCACGCCCGTGCCGCAGTCCTCGCCCATGTTGCCGAAGACCATGCTTTGCACGTTGACGGCGGTTCCGATGTCGTCGGAGATTTTTTCGCGGCGGCGGTAGATGAAGGCGCGTTCGTTGTTCCACGAGCGGAACACGGCCTCAATCGCGGCCTGCAACTGAATGGTGGGGTCTTGCGGAAATTCGCTTCCGATGTGCGCGAGGACGTGCGCCTTGTAGCGCTCGCACAGGGTCTTGAGGCCGTCCGCGCTGACTTCGAGGTCTTCCTTCACGCCGAGTTCGGTCTTGAGGTCGGCGAAAAGATGCTCGAAATCGTGCTTGCTCATGTGGTCGAACTTGTCGGAATAGGCCACGTCGGAGAGCATCATAATGAAGCGGCGGTAGGAATCGTAGACAAAGCGCGGGTCGGTCACGGTCACGAGTTGGGCGATAATGGCGTCGTTGAGGCCGAGGTTCAGCACGGTGTCCATCATGCCGGGCATGGAAAAGCGGGCGCCGGAACGCACGGAAAGCAGGAGAGGATTGCCAACCTCGCCGAACTTCTTGCCGAGTTTGTTCTCCACGTCGGACAAGGCGGTGAGAACTTCGTCCATGAGGGGGGCGGGCAGGGTTTTGCCGTTGGCGTAGTATTCGTTGCAGGTGTCGGTGGTGATGGTGAAGCCGGGGGGAACGGGCAGGCCGATTTTGGTCATTTCGGCGAGGTTTGCGCCCTTGCCGCCGAGCAGGTCGCGCATGGACTTATCGCCTTCTTCAAACAGGTAAACTCGTTTCGTCATCGCTTTCGGTATCCTTTGTTCGTCCTCGCCGTCAAAATATGCATAAAGAAGGAGTGCGGCGGAACGTCTTTGTTCAATAGCGATATATTGTACCCGATTGCGGAGGGCGGAAACAACAAGGGCCGCGCTTTCCCCAAAGCCGAGGAAAAGCGCGGCCCCAAAGCCTGCGAGGAAACAAGCCTACTTGCGCCGCCTGCGAAGCACCCCGACAAGCGGAACCGCCCCAAGCAGAACAATCAGAACAGAGGAAGGCGCAGGAGTAGCGGCGGAAGTGTTACGGAACTTTGTCACGTACTGGTTGTTTATGTCCCCAACGTAAAGATTGTTGCTTCCATCAAACGCAAGACCAAAAGGCCTAACCAAATATCCAAAGCCGACAGTTTGGACAAAGTTGCCTGCGCTATTGAACTCCGAAAGTTGCGTATCCAAATCTGCAACATAGATATTACCACTGCGATCTAAGATGACGCCGCTAGGATCGAACACCTTTCCAGCCCCGATGTAACGAACAAACGTGCCGCTACTATTCAATTCATCAATGCCATTGTCTACGATGTAGATATTGCCGCTTTTGTCTAGTGCGACGCCCTGTGGATTTTGGAAGGACGTATTACTAATGGCGCGAACAAATCCGCCATTTTGGTTAAATTCCTCTATGCGATTGTTGCCAGAGTCCGCGACATACAGATTCCCGCTGTTATCTAGTACAACACTGGTAGGCGAGATCAACTGTCCATTGCTTGTACCAGAAGTACCGATATTGCGGACGAACGCGCCGCTATTATTAAACTCCACAATTCGGTTGTTGGTACCGTCCGCCACATATAAATTGCCGTTGCCATCAACAGCGACACTACCAGCGTAATCCAACTGACCACTGCCTGAAACGCCGATATTGCGGATGAACGTTCCACCGCTGTTGAATTCCTCAACACCACCATCGGAACCGTCTGCGACAAAAACGTTACCGTTACCGTCTACCGCGACACCTCTAGGGTAAAACAGGTGCCCGTTGCTATTGCTACCGTTATAGGGATTGCCTATGTTGCTGTCAAAAACGTATGTTTGCGCATTGGCGTTTGCTGTGCCGAGCAGGGCAAGCGCTATGAGCGCGAAGGCGTTGCGGACGAGGTTGCGCATTTTCGGGTCTACCTTTCCTGAATCGTTACTGCCGGTGAAATCGCGGGAAGCGGGCGCAGGGCCTTTATTTGCTTGCCTCATGGATTTTACGAGCGCGGCGGGCTGATAGTTTCATCAGGAGAAATTTTTTTTATTGCCGGGGTTGCCGGGAGTTTCATAATTACCAAATTCAGCCCGGCAGGAAAAAACAAGCGTCTTTCAGACGCGCCATTCCGCAAGCGTTTCTGCGGCGGTGAATTTTGCACAGGGTGGAAAATTTGGAACGGCGGCGCGGATTTATGCTGTATAATAAAGGATAAGCGCGGGCGTTCGGGCGTTTCTGTTTTCATGGAGAACGATTGATGGGGACGTGGGAAGAAATGAGTCGGGATTGCTTGAAGTCCGCTCAACTTTTGATGAACGGCGGCTGTTATCGGCGCAGTATGAGCAGCGCTTACTATGCCGTTTACTGCCTTATCACCGCCGAGTTAATCCGTGAGAAAGTCTCGTTTCCCGCCGATTGGAACAATCCCGCGCACCATCAACTGCCGGAACTCGTATTAAGTCATATGCCCCGCGTTCCGAAAGCGGGGCGGTATCGGCTTCGGCAAACCATTATTCGCCTGCGCCGCGCCCGCGAAGACGCCGATTACCGTCCCGGGGCGGATGTTACGCGGGCCGTTGCAGTTGCCTGTATTCGAGATGTTTATCGCGTCTATGAAACCCTGGAGGTAGAAGATGAGTGAGGAAATTCAGCAGGTCGCCCGCGCCGCCCGCAAGCATTTGAGCGCCATTCACCCCGGCGGTTCCAATCTGGACATAATTGAAGCGCGAATCCGCCGCGATGAGTCTGTCTGGCGCGTTCCCGTTCAGCCCGACTACGAACCGCCGAAACTATACGAATACTACGAGGAATTGGGGCGGGCCGAGGACGCCATTTTCGCGCAGGAAAACATTCGCGTCTTTCTTGTCCCGGCAGAACCCAAAGCGGAACGAGCGGCGTAGAAGCAGGACGAAACAGAAAACAAGCGTTTATCGCGTCTCCGCGTCCGTTTCATCAAATCGGTTTTCGCGCCATTCGCGGCCTAATCGCATCGCTTCATCATAAAGCGGGTCGTTCGCGAACGTGCCGACAATCGCCTTCCAGCCGCGCTTTGTTTTCGTAGGGGCTGTGCGCGGCAGGCAAGCAAGCGCTTGTCCCTGCAAGGCGTCAAGGCGCGTTTCCAGCGTCACGAGGCGTTCTTCAATCGTTTCAATAGTTGCCGTTGCCATGCGTCCATTCTCCCGTCCGAAGATTTCTCTGCTTTATTATACTCCATTTTCGCCGCCCGGAACGGCGGCGCGGACTTATGCTGTAGAATAAAGGAAAATGGGACGCAGGGTATCGCGCCGGAGAGGATTGAAACCATGAACATTCGCCAGCATCCCATTCGCGTCTATGCGGAAACAACGGTCTTTGGCGGCATTGTGGATGTTGAGTTCGAGACGGCAAGCCGCGCCTTTTTCGATGAGGCGCCCAACGGAGGTTTTGCGCTTGTGATTGCGGCGCCTGTGGAAGACGAAATCGCCGACGCGCCGCTCAAAGTGCAGAATTTGTTTCAGGAGATGGTAACTTACGCGGAAGTTGTGCTGGTCACGGACGAAGCGAGGGCTTTGCAGGCAGAATATCTCAAGGCGGGCATCCTGACCGCTAAATCCGCAACGGATGCCCTGCACGTCGCGACGGCGAGCGTTGCCGATTGCGAACTGATTGTCAGCTGGAACTTCAATCACATTGTGCGCTATTCCAAAATTCAGCGTTTCAACGCCGTCAATGCCTTGTACGGCTATCGGAGTGTGGCGATTCATTCGCCGCCGGAGGTTATCAAAGATGGAGAATAAGCCTTTCGATTGTGTGGAGATGAAGCGCAAAGGCGCGGCAAAATTGCAGGCGAAACTGGAAACCATGACGCCGGAAGAAGAAGCGGCTTACTGGAACCGGCGGAACCGGGAACTGCGCGAAAAGCAACAGGCCCTGCTGGAACAGCGCAAGGCGTCGTAACCGCCGCGCCCGTAGATTATGAGCCGAACGCGAAGAAGGGCTTCGCGTTCGGCTTTTCTATTCAGGGCGGGGATTGGGGGCTATGGCATGAGGGCGAAGGTCACGGTTTCGCCGACGCGGGCGGGAATTGTCACAAGGTAGTTTTCGATTTGAAGCGTTCCAAGCAGTCCCTCGCCCGCCAGACAATGGATCGTGACGCCGACTTCCTGCCCGTCCCACACCATTTTGCCATTGTGAAGCGTGACGTTTTGCGGCGCCCCGTCCGCCAGCGTGATTTCCACCGCGCCGATTTCGGGATAGCCAAGCGCGTCTATGATGTCGCGGGGCAGGGCGATATGGCGATTGAACCCCGTATCGAACAGAACGGAGAAGTCCAATTCCATTCCGTTATCGCCGATGAATTTGATGTAAAAGCGAACCGTGAAGTCCTCTGCGACGGGGGCGGTAATCATCTACTTTCTCACGCTCCGGGCGCCGAGCGCATGGGCCATTTTCGCATAGCCAATCCGCATGGAGTAGGAAAGTTTGTCCGGGTGGCGAATGCGCAGGGCATCAAGCAGGGCGTAATGGTTCTCGCCCATTTCGTAATCCGCGCTGTCGGGGTCAATCACAAGGGTTTTGCCGTAGTTCTCCGGCGTGTCCAGCGCGGCGCGAAGTTTTGTTTCGTAAACGTCCCTGCCGCGCCGATTGACCTTCGCCAGTTCTTCCGGTTCCGTTGGCGCGGGATTGTTTCGCGGGCGGAAAGCCTCCTCGCCGCAGGGCGCGTTCTTGTTTTCCGCCGCGTGTAGCGCCGTGAGGATACAGGGAAAGCAGCCGCGATTGGGAAACGTTTCCTGCCCGATGCGCGTGGCGTAAACGCGCTTGCCGCGACAACAGGCGCGAACCCAATCCGCCGCCTGACGCAGTTCGTCGCGGACTTCGTAAGCGCCGCTGTCGGGTTCAAGCGCGAGGAATTTGCCGCGATTTTCGGGCGTATCGAGCGTGGCGCGGAGTTTCTCATTGTAAACCGCTTCGGCCCGCTGTAGGAATTGCGTTGATTCGTCTTGATACGTCGGCATCATTTCCGCTCCTGCGTCAAAGATTTCTTGCTCCTATTATACACGATTTTCGCCGTCCGCAACAAGGGCCGCGCCAAATTGAAAAGGCGCGGCTTCGTTCCTGAAAACCCGGACGCTTTACGCCGCCTTCGCCAGCGTGAGAACCACGCCGACGTTCGCGCCGTAGAGCGTGATGGCGGGACTTGCCACGCTCGCCATGCCCGCCCGCCGCGCCGTGACCCGGTACGCCGTCTTCACGCCCGGAGTCTGCCCGACGTGATCGAATTTGGTAGCGGTCACGCTCCCGACTTCCGTCCATTGCGTACTGGCCCCGCTTTGCGCTTCAATCACGAAAATCGTGTTGGGTTTGTTCCCGGCGCGGTTCCAGTTCAGGCGATTGACTCCCGTGCTGAACCCTTCCGCCGTCAGTCCCGTCGGGGTCACAGGCGGGGCGTGATTTCTGGGGGCGTTGCGCGGATTGATGCCCAGCGACCCTTTGAGCGAAGGCGAAACCGCCGCGTTGGACTGGATGCGCCGCACCACGCCGCGCACGGTGGCGTTCACGGTTCGGGTTGCGCTGGTTTCGCCCTGCGTCGCCGCTTTGAGATTGGCCTTCGCCGTTTTCACCACCGCAACGGAGGACGTAAAGCCGCCCGTCGTTCCGCTCAATGCGGTAATATCAGCGGCGGTCAGGCCCAATGTCGCCATGTTCGCGCTTGCGACGGCGTTGAAATTGTTCAGCCACGCTTGCAGTTGGGTCTTGCCTTTGGGCATATAATCGCTACTCATTTTCCTGCTCCTCGGATAGATGCCGGTTCCGTTTTCGTTCGCTGTCTCGCCGTCTTTGTCGCTTACGGCGCGGCCTTTGCGTTTCGCGCCGCCGCAGTGGAATTTCATAGCGCGGCGGTTGAAGACAGTCCCGCCGCCTTTCATGCTCCTGACGCGGAAGGAGACACCCGCATGATGAAACGCGAAGGCCGCATTACGCAGAACAAAGACAGCGGCGCGGGCAAAATCGCCTTTAGGACGGGAACAAACCGGCGCGTTAACAGGGAAATTATCGGAGAGACAAGAAGCAAACTTGAGGAGGAGAACAAACCAAAGCGGGAGAGGATTTTCGCCGTTCCCGGCGCGGTTTCAGGCGATTGCAGCGCGGCTTACAAGTCCGGCGGTCATCGCTTTCGGTATCCTTTGTTCGCCCTCGCCGTCAAAATGAATGGAGATGAGTGCGGCGGAACGTCTTTGTTCAATAGCGATATATTGTACCCGATTGCGGAGGGCGGAGTAAACGCCCCGCGCCGTTTCCTTCGCGCAGGGCGTTTAGCGGGACGGGGCGGGGCGGTCTATGGCAAAACCATTGTCACGCAGAAAAAGCCGCTGACGAACCAGAAAATCGCTGTTGAGGCGCAGGATACGCAGGGTGAAGGGGGCGGAATCGGTTTGCGGAACCCAGAGGTCATTATCGCCAATCTCGAAATGTGTGGCGAAGTCATCCACGCAATAATCTACAAAGCCAATTCCGGCGGCAAGCAAATCGGCGTCGGGGTAGTAGTGCAATTTTCTCATATTGCAACGCCGGCAGGTGTAGCAAAGATTATAAAAATCGTACTTGTCTTCAGGAAAGAGGGACTGCGGACGGCGGTGGTCTAACTCGAAAGTCTCCGCTTCGGCCCAATCTTCGTGACGCAGGCAGTAGGCGCAACATTCTTCGAAGTCGCGCCGAACGTAAGGGCGATAGGCCTGATAATTCTTTTGAGCGGCAAGTATCGGGGCGGGGACGGTTCGGCGGAAACGGGCCATGCGGCAGGCGTCCTTTCAGGGCGTTTCGGCGGCGTCAATCGCGGCTCCAAGCCTTTCGCACTCCTGCGCTTCTTCCGCTGTCAGGCCGCCTAAGAAATCTTTTTCCACAAGGCTTTGATAGCGGTGAACCTGCATTTCCCATGCGTCGGCGGGCAAAAAGAGGCGTTGCAATTCCCGCATGGCGAGATGTTCAGGCGGAACGCCCTGCCGCTTTGCCTTTTCGTTGACGGCGTATTCCAGTTCCGGGGTAAGGGTAAGGGTCATGCGCGGCGTCCTTTCGTCGTTGCCTGCAAGCAGGCGAATGTTCCACTTCTATTATACGCTATTTCCGCCCGCAACAACAAGGGCCGCGCTTTCCCCGAAGCAGAGGAAAAGCGCGGTCCCAAAGCCCGCAAGGAAACGAACCTATTTGCGCCGCCTGCGAAGCGCCCCGATAAGCGGAACCGCCCCAATCAAAACAACCAGAATGGAGGAGGACGCGGGCGTCAGGCCGATTGCGGCGGCTGTTCGCGCCGCCGCGCCGCCGCGTAATCGCGCAGCGCCGCTTCGATCTGCGCGGGAATGTCCTGCCCCTGCGACATAAACCATTGATACGTCGGAGCGTCCATTCGCGCCGGAACGATCCGCGTCCCGTCCGGCAGGCGAACCCAGCCTTTTCTGGCCTGCGCTTCCGTCATCGGCGGGTTTTCCGGGTCAATATCCATTTTGTTTGATTTCATGCTCATAAATGCGTCGCTCCTGTGGCGTAGCCCGTCGCAGCGAAATCAGGCGGATGGTTTCCTCATCGGGTTCGGTGAATACAACGGCGGCGAAAGCGCCGTTCAGCAGTCCGATACCCCGATAGCGCAGTTCGCCGTAGTCTTCGCGGTCGTCGGGAACAACGAACATCGCAAGACCGAACATCGCGGAAGCATCGGCAAAATCCAGACCATGTTTGGCGATATTGCTGCTGCGTTTAACCTCGTCCCATTCGAAGTTCATGCCGCGCTCCCAATTTATTTTTATTATACCATGCGCCGCAACAAGGGCCGCGCTTTCCCCAAAGCAGAGGAAAAGCGCGGCCCCAAATCCCGCGAAGAATGGAACCTATTTGCGCCGCCTGCGAAGAACCCCGACGCCCGAAACAATCCCACCAAGTGCAACGAGCAGAGAGGAAGGGGCAGGCGTGGCGGCAATAGAGGACGAGTAAGCAAAGACAATTTCGCCATTGCCACCACTAGCATGGTTTCCGCCCACGCCGACGTTGGATAGATAGTAGGGGTCGCTCATGCCTCCAGGAGTAGCGCCATTGCCATCCTGCGTATTTCCGATGCTCGCAAGGCCGCTAATGTAGGAAGAACCGCCGCCGCCGCCGCTACCATTGCCATCAGTGTCCGTCCCACCGCTGCCACCGCCATAATAACCGCCGCCGCCGCCGCCGCAAAAGATATTGCTTCCTCCCTGAAATTGACTGCCGCTCTGCCCGTTATCAGGCCGCCCAAGACCACCTGCGCCCCCTGCGTTCTGTGTTCCGCCGCCACCGCCGCCCCCCGCAAAACTGTCCCCGCCTGCCTGACCTATCAATACACCGCCTGCTCCACCACTAAAGTTTCCGCCGCCGCCTGCGCCCGCATCAACCAACTCGATTGTATTGACCATAAGCGCAGATCGTCCGCCCCCTCCACTGGCGCCGGAACCGCCTCCACCGAAGCCACCTTTGTTACCAACACCGCCGCCGCCCACAAGCAGAGTAAAAGTACTGCCCGGTGTTACACTTAAAACACCGGAAACAAATGCGCCGCCGCTTCCCCCGACGAAGATACCGGCGCTACTGACGCCACTACCCCCGCCTGCGCCCCAAAGCCGAACGAAAATGTTGTTGACATCGGAAGGAACAGTGAATGTCTGATAGTCGCCGGTGTAGTTGAAGGTTTTGACGACGTTCTGCGCGTTGGCGGCGCTGGTAAGGCCGAGCAGGGCGAACGCTCCGAGCGCGATGGTGTTCTTCAGGTTTCGGTTCATGACAGTAGGTTTCCTTTTGGCGGCATTTTGCTCGTCAAGTCTGTATATTGCAAGATGTGTGCCAAATTGAACGGGAAACACCTTTTCAACGAAAAAAAGTAAATTATTTTTTATGCGGGCAGTTTCGGCGGGGTTTCCGGGTGTTTCCTATTCAATACATACCCGGCTAGAAAAAACAAGCGTCTTTCAGACGCGCCATTCCGCAAGCGTTTCTGCGGCGGTAGATTTTGCGTAGCGCGGAAGATTTGTGAGGACGGCGCGATTTTATGCTGTATAATAAAGGAAAATGGGACGCAGAGCAGCGCGTCGCAGAGGAACGAAATGATGCTCTTTCGCCAACATTCCATTCGCGCCTATGCCGACACCACCGTTTTCGGCGGCATTGTGGACGTGGAATTCGAGGCCGCAAGCCGCGCCTTTTTTGAAGAGGTCAAAAGCGGGAAGTTCGCGCTCGTTGTTACGGCGCCTCTAGACGAGGAGATTGCCACTGCGCCGCTTGAAGTGCAGGCGTTGTATGCGCAGATGAAAACCTACGCCGAAACCGTAGACATTACTGCCGAAGCGCAGGCGTTGCGAAAAGCGTATCTTGATGCGGGTATCCTTGCCGCCAAATCTGCTGCCGATGCCCTGCACGTTGCTGTCGCTACTGTTAACGACTGCGAACTGATTGTCAGTTGGAATTTTCGGCATATCGTGCGGTTCTCCAAGATTCAGCGTTTCAACGCCATCAATGCTCTGTATGGCTACAACAGCGTGGCGATTCATTCGCCGCCGGAGGTTACCAATGAAAAAGAACAAAGCGTTTGACTGCGTAGAGATGAAAGACAAGGCGCAGGAAATTATTCAGGCCCGCACAGCAGGAATGACGCCCGAAGAAGAACTGGCGTACTGGGCGAAACGAACGGCGATCATGCGCGAAGAACAAAAGATGGCTCAGGAACAGCGCAAGGCATCGTAACCGCCGCGCCCGCATTGCATAGGCCGAACGCGAAGCCTTTCTTCGCGTTCGGCTTTTTTCATGGCAAGGGCGTTTAGTTTCGCTTGCGCCGCTTTCGATAGCGTCAGGACAACGCCGGTCGGAGCGCCGTAGAGAGTGACGGAGGGAGACGCCACGCTTTTCATTCCGGCGCGAGTGGCAAGGACGCGGTGAATAGTGACAAAAATGGAATTATTTTTTATGCGGGCAGTTTTGGCAGGGTTGCCGGGTGTTTCATAATTATCCAATTCAACCCAACACGCAACATCAAGCGTCTTTCAAGCAGGGGGCTTTTCTGCATGGACCGCGCCTCTTTCCCTTCAGGGGAGTGTTTTTTTGTTGTGCCGCAATTCTTATGACGCGGAACGGCCCCGCATTTACGTATAACAGAATGAGACCGGATTTTGACGAGAACAGGCAGGGAAAAATGCAAAACGAAAATCCATTGACGCTGATTAACACGACGGACGCGGGACGGGGCGAACACGGACGCAAGGCCCGGAACCTGCTGCTCGGCGCGACGCTTGCCGCGCTCGCCCTGATGTTTGCGCCGTTCGTGCTGGGTTATGTCTTCGGGGCAAATGTCGGACTGACGATGTACCGAATCAACACGGTTTTGCTGTACCCGCTGCGGCTGTTCATCACGTTTGTTCACGAGAGCGGTCATGCGCTGGCGGCGCTGCTGACGGGCAATCACGTCGCTTCGCTGGCGATTAAGCCCAACGGCGAGGGCGTCACGATGGCGACGCAAAATTTCCTGAGCGCGTGGGTCATTGATTCGGCGGGCTACCTCGGCACGGCGATTTTCGGCGCGGTCATGCTGCAAGTCGGGCGGCTGCGGAAATTGCAGGCTCCTGGAAGGACGGCGCTGTATTTCGCGTCCGCCGCCCTTGCGCTGATTACCCTGCTGTGGGGCTGGCACGATCCCTTTACGCTGGCGGTCGGGTTTGGACTATCGGCAGCCTGTTTTGCGCTGGCGCGTTTCCTTTCGCCCGCCGCCGCGAATTTTGCCGCCGCTTTTATCGCGGTGCAGTGCAGCCTGAACGCCATCAGCGACATCGGCATCCTGCTTTCGCTGACGACGGGCGGCGAGATGCAGAACGACGCAGGCAATATGGCGAAGACCTACGCCCTGCCCGCAACGCTGTGGGGAGCAATCTGGGCGGCGACCGCGCTGATCGTTCTCGTGATTGGCCTGCGCAGCTACTGGCGGGCGACGAAGTAGGAACGGGCGTCGGGGTTCGGGGGTCGGGTATTGGGCATCAGAGGGTAAGCGCATGACCGCAATCCAAAATTCAAAATTCAAAATCCAGAATGGCGCAGATGGTTCGGGCTGCTGCGACCATTGCGGCGGGCTGTCCTATGACAATACGCTGAAATGCCCGCAGTGCGGGCGGTTCCCGATCAAGCTGCGCTGCTGCCCTCGCTGCAAGTGCCTTTCGGCGAAAGACGCCGCGCATTGCTGGAAATGCGGGCGCGTTTTCGCCCCGAACGGCGATTATCTGTGACGCGAAAAAATCGCAGCGTAAAAATTTACACTGCGGGTGTGAAAAAAGTCACAGCGGACTGTTGCGATTCAGCCTATAATTTATATTGCGGGGCGTTGTAGGATTCTCCGTGATTCAGAGGCGCGGCGCGTTGGTTGGCGCGGGAAACGGGGATTCTATGGAGATTCAGTTGCTCGGAACTTCTGCGGCGGAGGGATGGCCGGGGCTGTTTTGCCGCTGCGCGGCGTGCCTTCGGGCGCGGAAACTGGGCGGCAAAAATGTCCGAACGCGGGCCAGCGCCTTAATTGACGATACACTGAAAATTGATCTCTCTCCCGATACGCTGCACCAGATCATTCAGCATAGAGTAGACCTGGCCTGCGTCGAGGCCCTGCTTTTCACCCACGCGCATGACGACCATTTCAGTCCGGCGGAGCTGCAATACCTCGGCAAGTATTTCGTGAGTCCGCCGCGTGATTTCCGCCTGCCCGTTTTCGGCCCGCCGGAAGTCACCGAAGAACTGGCGCGGCGGTTCGATGCGGCGGATGTTCCGCTCACCCTCCACACGCTGACGGCGTGGCAGACCGCGCAAGTTTCAGATTACCGCGTGACGCCGATTCTGGCGCGGCACGACCCGGACATGACCTGCTTTAACTACCTGATCGAGGGCGCGGACGGCGCAACTCTGCTCTATGCCAGCGACACGGGATGGTACGACGCGGCAACGTGGAACTCTTTACAGTCGGTGAAGATGGACGGCGTGGTCATGGAGTGTACCAATGGCCCCCATGACAGCGACTACCCCGGTCACCTGAACATGGCGCAGGTGATTGCCATGCGCGAAAAGTGGATTGCGGAAGGCAATCTCGCGCCCGAAAGTCCGTTCGTCACAACGCATTTTTCGCATCACGGCGGCCTGACGCACGAAGAGCTGGAAGCGGCCTTCGCGCCGCATCATATCACACCGGGCTACGACGGATTGCGATTTACTATTAAGAAAAATGATGAATGATGAATGATGAATCTAATACGCCCGTTTGCTGTCCGTTTTCACGAATAACAAAGGAGGCATTTTGATTCATCATTCATCATTCATCATTCCAAAGGTCTTCATGCTGTTTCTGGTTGCAACACCGATTGGGAATCTGGGCGACATCACTTTGCGGGCGTTGGAGACGCTGCGGCAGGCCGACTTTGTGGCGAGCGAGGACACGCGCAAGACGGGCCTGCTGCTTCAGCATTTCGAAATAAAGAAGCCGCAAATCGCGTTCCACGAGCATAACGAGGCGCGGGCGGGCGAACGGATTATCGCGCTGCTGAAAGAGGGCAAAACGGTCGCGCTGGTGACTAACGCGGGGACGCCGGGAATCTCCGATCCGGGCTATACGCTGGTGCGCCGCGCTCTGGAAGCGGAACTGGAATTTACGCTGATTCCGGGCGCGGCGGGGCCGATTATGGCGCTGGTGCTGTCCGGCCTGCCCGTCCATAGTTTTACGTTTCGGGGTTTTCCGCCGCGCAAGTCCGGCCCGCGCCAGAAATTCTTCGGCATTGACCGCATCGCCCCGCATACCCTGATTTTCTACGAAAGCCCTTACCGTCTGGAGTCGTTTTTCCGGGACGCGCTGGTTGTTTACGGCGACCGGGACGCCGCCCTCTGCAACGATCTGACGAAAAAATTTGAGGAAGTTAAGCGCGGAAAACTCTCTGAACTGATGGAATATGTCGTGAAGAAAGCGCCGCGCGGCGAGTACATCGTAGCGATTGCGGGGGTGGAGAAGGGCGCGAAATTTGCGCCGGAGGACTTCGACCTGGAAGACGATGAGAACGAAACGGCGACCGTCCCCGACGAGACCGACGAGACGCGCTAATGCCAACGCGGATCACAGGAAGGATTTTACGTCGCATCGGGCGAACTTAACGCAAATTCTGAAAGAGAGTGAATCAAAACAACATGAGCAATCGCCGCGCCCCATTTGTGTTCGCCTCCGCCGTCATCCTTTGCGCCGTCAGCGGCCTGCTGCTGACCCATTTCGCCCAGAAGTCCCGCGCTCAGACGCCCCCGCCCGCAGCCGCCCCGCAGCAAGACCGCTTCGGCAACCTGGCAAAGGCGGTCGCGCAGTCGCCGGGATGTCTCGGTATTGAAACGGTGGGAACCCCCGGCGGGAAAAAAGCCATTTTCTCGTGGTTTGAGAATAAAAAAGCGGTCGTCACCTTCTACAACAGCATGATGCGCCAGAACCTGATGAAGATGATGCCGACACCGCGCTCCGGTCGCGCCCCGCTCGAAGGGGTGAAGGACGCGAACGCTCCGATTCTGGTGATTACCTCGGTCACTCCGGCGGAGAAGCCCGATCCGGTGACGAAAATGCCCCTCTCGCAGATCGCGATTGAACTGTATACGCCCCTTCCCGGCGGATTCGCGTATGGCGGACGGTTTGCGCCGTCTACCGTCAAAGTTGCGGGCCTGTCGGAAGCGGCAGCGGCGAAGCGGTAGGCGGGCGCAGTACCCGCCGAAATTACCGTCCGACGCGCCGCGTCCCGGACGGTCTTTTCAGCGGGGCTTCACAGGTCTCGCCAACGAGCAGGCGCAGCAGGTTGGGAATCCACGAGTCGCGTTTGCCCGCGCCGTACCCCACCCTTTGCAGGCGGAAGGGCGGCGGGGGCGCGATGTCTCCGGTCGGATTGCGCTCCGCAAATTCCGCCAGCAGCGCCGCGCCCGTCGGCGTGATGAGTTCTTTCGGGCGGTCGTCGGGACGCAGGGCGAAGCCGGTCAGCAGCTCCAGCGTGGCGGGCGCGGGGACGGGCATTGTCCCGTGAGCGCACTCTACCCATCCGCGATTAAAGGGCAGCGGCGAGCAGTAGACTTTCTCCACGCCCAGCAAGTCCAGCCCGATGCACGCCCCGACAATATCCACGATGGCGTCAATCGCCCCGACCTCGTGAAAATGGATGCTTTCGGGGGTCATGGCGTGGATTTTCGCTTCGGCGCGGGCCAGACCGGTGAACGCGCCCAGAGCGCGGCAGCGGACGTTTTCCGCGAGTCCGCTGCCATTGAGAATCGCGGCAATGTCGCTTAAATGCCGCCCGTGCGCCTCGTCCTGCTCCTGCAACACTACGTCCACGTCCGTGCCGGAGATGCCCTCTTTGACGACCTTGCCAATCGTGAGGGCGTAGCCGGGAACGTTGAGTTTCGCCAGTTCGCCACGCCATGCCGCCTCGTCCACGCCCGCATCGAGTAACGCGCCGAGCATCATGTCCCCGCTGACGCCGCTAAAACAATCGAAATAGGCGATTTTCACTTCTCAGACTCCAAGTTTTTTTGCTGCGCGAAATAACGTTCCGCCAGAATAATCGCGACATAATCATCGTAAGGCTTATCGGGCGTCCGCAGGCTGTACGGGAGGAACCGCTGCCAGCCCTGCGCCGGATTTTCCGCCACAAATCGCTTTCGCGCCTCCTCCGACGTATGCGATTCTTCCACTAATTCGATAGCAAGCGGCAGATTTGCGGATACAAGGGCTTCGTGAATCGGCTTCGATCCCGTGCCGTTGCCAAGCAAAATCAGGGCGGGCGCGAATTGGCGGCAGGCGCTATTGATGACCGTGATGAGCGTCAGCGTTTCCACGACGCATTGCGCGAGCAGTTCACCGTCGTCGCGCATCACGGCAAGGCCGCACTTCGCCCGTCCCGGATCAATGGCAAGTATAATCACCTAACCCCCCAACCCCCTTCCCTAATGCGTTCGCTACGCTCACAGGGAAGGGGGAGCGCGTCGGCGATTGGTAGGAAGCGGGGATCATAGGTCTTTTTGCAGGCGAGCGACGCGGAAGGTGAGGCGCAGCGGTTCCGCCGAGTTCAGGGATTGGGCCGCGACCGCCGTAATCGTGACTTTTCCGCCCGTCCGCCGCACTTTATCGGTCAATTCCACGAGGTCGGCGGGGCCGAACGCGCCCACCTGTTTCGCGCCGGTTGCGGGGTCAATCTGCGGTGTCGCGCCGCGTTTCAGGGCCGCATCCCGCACGTCGCTTTGCAAAAACTGCACGATGGATTCGATCATTTGACGGATTGGTCTGCCGCCGTCAATCACGCCAGACTGCGCCACTACCTCGCCCTTGCGAAACGTCGGGACAATGGGCTGCGCGGTGAAATCAAGGAGCGCCTGTTCGCCTGTGACCGTGTTCGCCAGCGTGTTCGCAGAGAGAAGCGCGGGGGCGTTCAGTCCGGTCAATTTCTCTACCAGCGCGTCGAGGGTCGAGCGTTCGTCCGACGCCTGCGAACCGGCAAGGGCCACGTTCCGGTGATTGAACAGCATGACGGTGCGTCCGTTTTCGCCGCGCCCCGCGCCGCGCAGCAGGGCCACCGCGTTCGCGTCGTTCATCAGTTCTTGAAGTTCGCGCCGCACCGCCGCTTCGCCGAGATGGGCGTCAAGTGTTCGCCGCGCCAGCATCTCGCCGGAATGGAGGACGATGGGCCGCTGCCGCAGGGCGGCGTAGCGGTCATTCGTGCCGTCCGCGTTTTGCAGCAGTCCGTAGAGCTGATCGCGCTGGGCGGTTAGCTGCTGAATCTTCTCCTCTAATTTCCGCGCTTCGGCCTCGTTTTGCCGCTGCGTATCCGCGTTGGCGTCGAGCAGCATCTTGTTAGAATCGAGCAAAATTTGGTTTTTGTGGTTCAGTTCCGCCGCGTCTTTTTCCAGCCCGGTTTTGAGCGTAATGAGCGCGGCGTTCTTTTCGGTTAGCAGTTTCGTCGCGGCCTCCAACGCCGTCCGCTGCCGCACCAGGTCGTAATTCTGTTTGCCGACGCTGCGGTTCGTGAACGTTTCCGCCGCAATCGTCTTGTTCAGGTCGGCGATACTGCGATTCAGCGCCATTTTTTGCCGCGTCAGCGCCGCGCCTTCCCGCTCCAACGCGGCGATTTTGACCTGCCGCTGCTTCAAGTCGCGTTCGGTCTGGTAGAAACTGACCTGCAACGCCTTGTTTTTGGTGAACAGCGCGTCTAATTGCCGCTGGCTGTCAGTCTTTTGCTGCTGGGTCTCGCGGAGTTCCTTTGTGGCCTGCTGCAAGTCCAGATTCAGGGTGTTATATTTCGCCCGCGCCGTCGCTTCCTGCACCGATTTTTCGCGCAGTATGTTCTCGTAATCGCGGTTTTTGCGCTCGTACTGCGCGTTGAGGTCTTGATTGTCGCGGATCGCCTGCTCGCCGTGCAGGGCAATTCGGCGCACCGGCGGGGCAATCAGCAGCACCGTCACGATGCTAAACAGCGCAATAAACGCGCCGGTAATACTCGTAATCACAATCGCAGTATGTTTGGGACGCAGGCCGAACCACGACACGCGCTTTTTGCCCCAGCGCCGCCCCTGCAAATCGCCGTAATACGAGATGAACCCGCCCAGCGCAATCATGCTGACCAGAGCGAGGAGAGTCCAGATCATTGCCATTTCTCCAAAACAGGTGTCGGGGTTCGGGTGTCGGGTGTCGAGCAATGCCTTGTTCGCTTGAAATTGTTACAAACGTTCAGCATACAAGCTTGTTTTTCGACACCCGACACCCGAACCCCGACCCCCTTTATCTTGATGCCCGCGCCGCAAGGATTAGTCCGGCGATTGCGCCGACAATATCGGCCAGAAAACTGGCGAGGATGGGCGGAAGCCCGCCATTTTTACCGACTACAAACATCGCGTGGTAAAACACCCAGTACAGGAAAACGATAAAAATCGCCATGCCGAAGCCGACGGCCTTGCCGCCGCCGCGCTGCGTGTTCAATCCTAACGCCGCCCCGACGACGCCGAAAATCAGTGAGGCCAGCGGCAGGGCGATTTTGCCGTAAAGGTCTACCTCTTTGCCCCGCGATTCTTCGCCCCGCGCCCGGTCTGCGTTAATTTCGGCGCGAAGCTGATTGAAACTCAGGCGGTTTGGGTCGTTCACGTCCACATTCAGGACTTCATCAAAGGCCTTGCCAATCGTCGCGCCCTGCGGCAGCGTCGCCAGTTCCTTAAAATCCACGCGGACGGTATCTTCGATTTGTCCCGTTTTGTCGTCTACGCCGGACGAGGTGAAATAGCCGTCGTAGTATTTCCATTGCAGGCCCCGGTCATCGTGCGCTTCGGCGCGGTCGCAGTAGATCAGGATTTCGGGAGCGCCGCGCTTCGGTTCCAGCGCCTTATATTTGACGATGGTGACGCGGCGCAGGGTTCGCGTCGCCGCGTCAAATCCGCCGTTCGCCGTGACGTTTTCCGCCTGCATCGAGCCGTCCGGCACGGCGATTGAGTAGTTAATGGCCTGTTTGGAATGGAGCATCTTCTTGACGGCCTGCTGCCGCACGTCCCAGTACTGGCGCATGGCGGGCGGCACCACGAGATCGTTCCAGAAGAACGCGACCACGCTGACAACGGTTCCCACAATCCAGATTGCCCGGATTGCGCGGGGGAAACTGATGCCCGCCGCAAAAATCGCAACGGCCTCCCGGTCATTGGAAAGTCGCCCGAACGCCATCAGTCCACCCAGCAGCATCGCCATCGGAAAGGTCTGCGTCACGACGGTCGGCAGGCTCAAGACCGTGAGATACAGCACCGTGAGAAATGGGACGCCTTTGACGAGCAGTTCGGTCGCCGGAAAAAGATAGGCGGCGGCGAACAGCAGCATCATAAACATCATCAGCCCATTGATGAACGGGCCGACGATCTCCTTTAAAATCAGTTTGTCAATGAGGCGCATCGTTGTCTTCCCGGCGCTGCGCCTCCAGGGCCTCCGAGTTGAGTTCCGCTTCCGCCGCAATGCGGGCGGCGTCCGGCGAAGTGCGCCCGTAGCGTTCTCCGAAATAGTAGGCGCGGGCCTCCGCGTTCTCTAAAAGCTGCGAGGAAACGTCGTCAAAGCGCTTTTCGCCCTCCGCGACGATGTAGGCGCGTTCTGTGATGCGCAACATGGCCTCGACGTTGTGATCGGTAATCAAAATGCCGATGTTGTCCTGTTTGGAAAGGCGCTGAATAATGATTTCAATGTCCTCAATCGCTTTGGGGTCAACTCCCGTAAACGGTTCGTCCAGCAGAATAAAGCGCGGACTCGCTGCCAGGGCGCGGGCAATTTCCACGCGCCGCCGTTCGCCGCCGGAGAGCGTTTTGCCCAGATCGTTGCGGCGGTGCGTAATATGCAGGTCTTCCATGAGTTTCTCGGCGCGGGGCTTACGTTCCGACGCCGGGATTTTCTGCATTTGCAGCACCAGCATCAGGTTCTCCGCGACGGTGAGATTGCGAAAAACGGACGCCTCCTGCGGCAGATAACTGATTCCGGCGCGAGCGCGGCGGTACATCGGCAATCGGGTGATGTCCTGCGCGTCCAGCAGGACTTGTCCGCTTTGCGGCCTGACCAGTCCGACGATCATGTAGAAGGTCGTCGTTTTGCCCGCGCCGTTCGGCCCCAGCAGGCCGACGACCTCGCCCTCCCCGACCTCGATGCTGATGCCGTTGACGACACGCCGACCGCGATACGATTTAACTAAGTTGTGCGCAGAAATTTTCATAGGAAGAAGTCAGAAGTTAGAAGCCAGAATTTTCGGTATTCCCGGCCCTTTGACCGGTTGGCGGCACGTTTTTCAGACGGGCTGTTTACGGCCCGGACACGCTGATGGACGTTTTCATTACCGCATGGAAACTTTTTTTACTTTGATGGCGGACTTTTTGCCGTCCGCACCGGGCTTTTCGGCGGGCTTTTTTGCGGGCGGAAGGGGGGTAAATTCCACCTGCGCGGTCTGCCGGTCGCTTTGCAGTTCGTAATCGTAAGTTTCGCCCGTCACGGTCAAGATTAGTTTGTCGCCCGCTTCCCCCGTGAGTCTTCCGGGCTGCACCAGGCGCGAGGGGTCGGAAACCGTAGCGCGGAACGGCCCCGGCATCGTCAGGCTGCGGCCTTCGTCCATTGCGGCGAAATCCAGTTCCGGCGCTGTCCCTTCGATAATCTGCGGAATCTCAAACGTCGTCTTTTTCTTTGTTTTTTCGTCTTCCCGCTCTTTCATCAAAGTTTGCAGGACGCGGAACTCTACCTCGCCCGTCGCTTTTGCCAGCGTGACATGGTTGTCCGGCGCGATATTGGCGGTAATGTCGCGGGCCAGAAAGCGGGACTGCGTTTTCGTTGCGGCGTCGTCGCTTTGCAGCAGAATTTTGCCCTGCGTGGTCGTCAGGCGGAGACTGTTTCCCGGCGCATACATCCCGTAATCGAAGCGCGAAACGGTGATAATTCCGAGCGCGACTCGCGGCGCTTTCGGCGGAGTATCTTCGCCCGGTCTTGCGGGCGGCGCAATTTTTTGCGCGGGAGCGAAACGTATCACGCCGTTCCGCGCCGCGCTTTTCATCTCGTAAGAATAGGGCTTCGAGACGTGGGCAATCAGCCGATCCACCATAATTTTTGCGGGGCCGCGCAGGGTTCCGGGGGCCAGAATGTCGGCGTCCACATGGCCTGCCAGCGTAAATTTCGTCTCTTGTTCGGCGGCGTTCTTTGCTTCTGCATCACCGGCCTGATACTCCAGCCGGTCGCTGCGTCCCGTGAGGTCGTCTAAAACGGGCTTCTGGTCAGCGGGCGGAGTGTCTGCCAGTGGGTTGTCCTCAGGCGGACTGCCCGCCGGTTTCTTTGGCGGTTCCGGGCGCAGGATATGGTAGCGCGTCCCGCCTGTTGCGATTGCGGATTTCAAGGCCGAGCGTTTCGCCACTATCTTGAATGTCGCGTCGAATGTGGCGGCGCGGATTTCGGCGTGGGAAAGTTGGTCTCTGCCGTTCAGTTCAATGGTCGTGCCATCGCCTTCGAAGTGCGCCCGCTCTCCGATTTGGAACGTCCCGGTCGTATAGCCGGAAACGTGGACGGCCCCGATGCCGTTCCTGACTCCGTTGGGCTTTGGTTTCTCGCCCGCTTTCGGCGCGTCCTCTTTCGGCAGAAACGTAATATCGTTTGCGGCGGCGGGGCCGGACAGCGTGTAGAGGTAAGGCGATTTGTCCATTTCCACAATGGCGCGGGCGGCGCGGATTGTGGCGGGCATAGCAAGGCGCTCCGGGTCGGTCAGGGTCACCTGAACGCCGCCGTCCATCTCAATCCGCTGCGATTTGTGGTTAAAGACCGCCCGCTGCGCCGTTCCCGTCACGATTCGCGCTGCGCCGCCCTCGACGTTCTGCGTCATCGTGTAACGGACATTGCCGGTCAGGTTGGCGTGAGCAAACTGGTCGCTGCCCTCGGATTTGGTCTTAATAGCGTCGGCATGAAGGACAAGCACGGAATGGCTGCGCGGGTACGGGACGGTGACGAGCGTCTCTTTGCCGCTAATCTGTACGCCGGAAAAGTCGCCCTTACCCTTGATATTATGCGCTTTTGTGATGCGAATATCACCGTACTGCGTTTCCAGATTGTCTTTTTGCGGCGCGGGATTTACCTGTTTTGGCGGCGCGGGCGTCTGTTTGGGCCGCGCCGACGCGGGCAGATACAACGCCGCGCAAATCAGGCCGAAAGCGCATGGCATGGCGCGGTGGACAAGTTTACTGGACATCAAAATTTCCCCGCTTCAAGTCGTAAGTAATCCGGTTGCCCGATTGCGCGAACGCGGGCGTTTTGCCCTGCGCCGGTCGCGTCAGTTTCGCGCCGCCCTCCGCAATCAGGCGGCTGCCATCGGCCTGCCACTGCATCGCGTCGGCTGTTATCGTCGTATCGAGCGGATTAGTCAGCGAATGGAGGGTGACGCCGCCGCTGCCATAGATCGTATCTTCGCCCCGGTCGGCGTCAATTCGCGCCGCCGTCATATCCGCGACGTGCCTGCCGTCCTGAAAAATCTGCGCCTGCACGGTGTTGAGGCCGAGCGCGGGCGGGTCGGTGTCGCTGGTAAATTCGCCCGTCTCCGCATCCGCCACCAGCACAGGAACGGCCTGCGCCCGCGTCTTTGAGGTATCGCGGGATTTCCACTGGATATGCCAGCCTTTACCGTCAATCCGCGCCGGAATCGGGGCCGGCTCTTTTTTCTCCGCCACTTTTTTCGCCAGCGTGGAGGGCGGAATCGGGTCTACGCAACCGGAAAGAGCAGGCGACAGGCAACAGGCGGTAAACATTAGCGCCGCTCGCCTCATTTCGCCGCCCGCATTTCGATAAGATTCCGCGCTATGACATTGAGCGGCGGGCGCGTGTTTCCCGTATTACTGCTGACCCACCGCATCGCCGCAATCGCAAGGACGGCGCACAGCAGAATAAAAAAACTATACGCAAGAATGGCAGGCCGCATATTAGGCCGGTTCCGCGTCCATTTGCATTTTTCGCACGCAATCGAATCGGGCGGCATCGCGTGACCGCACCAGGGACAATTTTTTGTCATGACTCTTCTCGCTTCCACGCGCCAGTCGGCTGGCGCGGGCTTATACGGACTCACCTGGCGGAGTTTTCAGATTCTGATTTGTCACGCGGATCAGGAAACGCAGCGCCTCGTTCACTGCGGCGGCATCAGGAAAAGCGCCTACGACATCTGCCTCCAACTGCACGGTCGGCGGACACTTTCGCTTGACGCGGCCCACATATTTGCCTCGTGTCATATTCTTCATGTCTTCCTCGTTATATTCCGGGCGCAATTCATCGTCTAAATCCGATTCAGGGTTGATCCTCATAGCGTTTTCTTTGCGCGTTGCTTCGCGGGCGCTGATGATGCGTATTGTCTCATCCCGCTCGGCAAACGAAACAAAAAGCAGGCGGTTTTTGTCGGTCATGCCAATAATAACAGAGCGTTTTTCTTCGTTCGAATGATCCGGGTCAGACAAAAGCCCGGAAAGTGGATCATCAAAAATCTCCTGCGCCTCGTAGAAAGTGACGCCATGCTTCACAAAATTAGTCTGCGCTTTCGTTTCATCCCACTCAAATTCCATACTGAGTTTTCCGTGTGATCTTGAATCTGGCTGAGATTATCCATTGGCCTGTAGCGGTATCACGTTTTCTATACGGCGCGGGGCGGGCGCGTGTTTGCTGACTTCGCGGCGCAACTGTCCGCAAGCGGCGGCGATAGCGTGTCCCCGCGTCATGCGCTGGGTAGCGACGCGCCCCGCTTTTTCCAGTTCGGCGCGGAAACGAACGATATTCTCTTTTTCAGGACGTCGAAAACCCTGCGATGTTTCAACATAATTGAACGGGATCAGGTTGACGTTACCCGGCAATTTTTTACGCTTTAAAAGCGCCGCCAGTTCGCGGGCGTGTTCCGCGCTGTCATTGACGCCGCCAATCAGCAGGTATTCAAAGGTCAGGTCGCGCCCGGTATTTTTAGTGTATACGTCGCAGGCGTCCAGAATTTCGTCGAGTTTCCATTTTCGCGCCGTCGGAATCAGTTTAGCCCGGAGTTCGTCGTTGGGGGCGTGGAGCGAGAGGGCCAGCGTAATCGGAATCGTTTCCTTTGCCAGCGCCAGGATGCCCGGAACGACGCCGACGGTCGAGACGGTCAGATTGCGCAGCGAAACGCCGATTTCTTCCCCGATAAGCCGCAGGCTTTTCACCGTATTTTCGTAATTCCACAGCGGTTCGCCCATTCCCATATAGACCGCGTGGGAGATTCGCCGCTCGCTGACCGCCTGCATCTTCAAAAACTGCCCGACAATCTCGCCCGCCGTCAGGTTCCGCGAAAGCCCGCCCTGCGCCGTCGCGCAGAAAGTGCAGCCAGCGGCGCACCCGACCTGCGTGGAAAGGCAAACGGAAACGCGCTCGGCATAGGGCAGGTACACGCTCTCAATCGTCTGCTCGTCCCACAGCGACATCACGTATTTCACCGTCTCGTCCGCCGACTCGTCCCGGTGCGCGACATCCAAAGCCCCGACCGCGCACTGATTTTCCAGCCGCGTCCGAAACTCGCGCGGCAAGTCCAACATGGCCTCAAACGACTCTGCGCCCCGCTTGTAAATCCAGGAAGCGATCTGCCGCCCCCGATAGGCGGGCTGCCCCAACTCCTGCGCGACCTGCTCTAATTCTTTTGTATTCAACCCCATCAATGTCTGCACGATATTCCCTTTAATCTAATCGAGCCTTCTCAATGTGCGGGATGACAATTCGCCCGGTGGGAATGCCATTCAACTGTTGAAAAGCCTTGCGCCAAATGCCGCTTCGTTGCATAGTGAGTTGTTCGGTTGTATATGTTTTCGGCCGGCCGTCGCGCCCTTTGTCCCATTGAACATTTATACGATGAGCGCACTCATAAGGCTCCTGTGGTATGTCGTAGTGGTAGCGATATGAACCTGTGGTCACCCCAATATAGAGATCGCCCGATTTGTCCACGTCAGGAACAAGAATTATGCTTCCAACTGGAATACGGCAAAATTTCTCTAAATATTTTCGCTCATAAGACTTTATCGTGTTGAGGTCATAGCCATGCGCCAATTTGTTCGCGCCATCGGCTGATAGGTCGCCAGTATCAGGCCAGCCAATACGAACGACTTCATACTCAAGACAAAACTTCAGGTAATTAAATTTTGTTTTTGGATAAGCCGGTGGTTCGTTCGGCACATAGAATAAGGCGTTACCCGGATTGTTATGATCGCTTTGCCCATTAACGCGCACAAAATAATAATTCGTCATACTTTTTAAGTCCAATGAATTCTCTCCCCCTTCCTGTGAGCGTAGCGAACAAATCAAGGAGGGGGCGGGAATTAGGTAATTTCCGACACGTGGTTTTTGTGACCGCCGAAACCGTCGGGCGCAACGTAAAACTGATGTTGCGAAGTCTCGCGCAGTTTGTTGTCCACGACACGCAGCCCTATGTGTCAGAATAGAGTGAGACAGAAGCCCGTACCAAAAATAGTGTAGATTTCTCAGGGCGAGAAAGTGATCCATCCATGTCTGACCTGAATATCCGCCTGTTGCCTGACCCGCACGTCAGCCAGCCTGCCAGCCGCCGCCGCTTCACCGTCGCCGACAAACTTCGCATCCTGCGCGAAGCCGACCAATGCACCGAGCGCGGACAACTCGGAACCATCCTGCGCCGCGAGGCCATTTACTCTTCCACTCTCGCTTCCTTTCGAAAGCAGTACGAAGAGGGAAAACTCGTCGCCCAAAATGACCCGCGCCAAAAGCAGAAGCGAAAAGAGCGAGCAGCCCAACGCCAGCAGGACGCCCGAACTCTGCAAGCCCTCCAGTTGGAGAACCAAAAACTCAAAGCGCTCGTGGAACTCCAAAAAAAACTTTCCGACTTGATGAACCTCACGCTGCCGACCGGATAGCCGCGTCGTTCATCGCAGAGACCGCGCGCTTCACGGGCATCAAAAGAGCCTGCGCGGTGGTGGGCAAAAGCCGGGCGACTTTCTATCGTCAGCGAAACGGCGGTCAGTTGGTTTTGGGACTGCGGACAAATTCAACGTCCCAAAGCCTTTCGGCGGCGGAAAAAGCGGAACTGCTCGCGCATCTGCACTCGGAACGCTTTTTGGATCGGTCGGTTCGCCAGGTTTACGCCGCGTTGCTCGACGAAGGCTGCTATTTGGCCTCAATCGCGACGATGTATCGGCTTTTGCGCGAAAACAAACAGGTTGCCGAAAGGAGGCGGCAATCGCGCCACCAAAAACATACCCGCCCCGTGCTTCTCGCCACCGCGCCCAACCAGGTGTGGACGTGGGACATCACCAAACTGCGCGGCCCCGCCAAAGGACAGGGATACCGCCTGTATGTCGTGCTGGATATTTTCAGTCGCTGCGTGGTCGGCTGGCTTGTCTCCGAACGGGAGTGTCAACATCTGGCGGCGCAACTGATCGAAACGGCCTGCCAGCGTCACGGGATTTCTCGCGATGCGCTCACCCTTCATGCGGATCGGGGCGGGCCGATGGTCTCTAAAACGGTTTCGGAGTTGCTTTGTGATCTGGGCGTGACCCGTTCGCACTCGCGTCCGCGCGTTTCCAATGACAACCCGTTTTCGGAGGCGCAGTTCAAGACGGTGAAATATGCGCCTCAGTTTCCCGGTCATTTTGATAGCATTGCGGAAGCGCGGACGTTTTGCGCGGCGTTTCTGACGTTCTATAACACGCAGCAGTACCATACCGGCATTGCGTTGCTGACCCCGGAAATGGTTCACATGGGAAAAGCCGCTGCCGTTCAGCAGGCGCGGCAGGAAACTTTAGAGCAAGCGTATGCCCGCAAGCCGGGTCGTTTCTCCAAAGGAGCGCCCAAAGTCTTGCCGCTGCATGAGCAAGTGTGTATCAATCGGGTCGAACCGCAGACAGCGGAGACTGATCCGAAAGTACATTAAAAAATATCACCTTTTTGTCTCAAAATGCTTGACACATTCCGCAGGCAGTCATTATTTGATTTCAGTGTATGTGAGCGTTCCTGTTTGGTCATCCTTGTCTACTTCGAAGCTTTTTGCCTTTATAATCGTCGGTTTCTTGAAGCGAGAGAACACGCATCAGTACTTTATGCTTTTCGACTCTTTCCAAGCAAATAATGTCATAACGATGCACGGCATCACTGGTCGTCAATTCATCGCCAAGAAGAAGTCCTTCGGGCGCATCAAATGTCATTTGCATTTTTTTGTGATTCTGTTGTCCCAAAACTTTAGTGGTCGCTTTCGGTGGTTGACCTTGGGATTGAGCAACCGACGAATTTTGCTGTGCGCCTGATGAGGCTGTGTCAGCAATTTTAGTTGAGCTACAACCAGCCACAAGAAATAGCAGCGCACTTATAACGCAAAATTTTCTATTGTCGACCATACTCACCGCCTTTCTTTTTATGAGTCAATCAGGCCGCCTGCCGCGCAAAAAACTTCGGTGTCCGCTTCGCCGTTTCTAAATCTTCGTGGCACAGAAAAGGCCAGCAATCGGACTCGTTGATCAATCTTGTTTCTAATTGATCCCTCCAACAACCAAGCGTCAAAATATCCAGCAAGCGCCCTTGCGCCGACATTTTGGGGAGTTCATATTCTCTGTCGGAATGGAGAAACAGGACGCAACGCGCCACCGTTTTTCGCGCCTTCTCCGTCAGGCGCAATTTCCCCTGGATTTTCTTCATCCGAAAAACAGCATGAGGTAAACTAATGCTGTAATATATAGCGACAACAGAATAGTCCGGGGTATCATAAAACAAATCTTCCGTGAGCGTTATGTATTCATCATCGGTCGTCCTGCCTGCCGCGAAATGCCGCAGGTGTTCCGCATACAAATCGCGTCGCTCTCGGCCTATCATGTGATTTCTCCTGAATCCCAACGCTGGCGTTTTTCGCCTGACTCTGAGGGAATTTGGCAGTCAAGCCGCTTCTTGCCGCGTATTGGCGTTGTCTTTCGTGACGCGAATCAGGAAGCGCAACGCTTCATTGACGGCTGTGGCATTCGGAAAAGCCAGCGCCACATCGGGTTCAAGCATCACAGCGGCGTTGCCGAAACGCTCCCGCTGCGCTCCCATGCGTCGCACTTTTAAAGCCATTAAATCATATTCCGGTTCAAGTTCGTCTTCCATCGTCTTAACTTCCCCTCTGATAATCACGACGTTCGCGGGGCGTGGTATCGCGGGCGCTGATAAGGCGCGTTTCGCCGTTGCGCTCCGTGTACGAAACGATAAGGATTCGGTCTGCCGAGGAGCGTCCCACGATAAGATAACGCTCCTCGGCCTCCGAATGGTTTGCGTCATAAAAATCTATGAAAAGTGGGTCATCGAAAACCGTTTTCGCTTCTTCGAATGCCACGCCGTGTTTTGCCGCGTTCACCTGCGCTTTTGTCTCATCCCACGTGAAATCCACGCGTCACTTCCGAAAGGTGTTTTTGGCGACTGCCGGGACGGTCGGGCGGTTCGGGACGCCGTTGGTCAGTTGGTCAATTTCCGTGTCGTCGGGCAGGGCCAGCGGGCGGGAATTATTTCCGTTGCCATTCCCATTGCCGCCGTTGTTTTGACCGTTGAAGTTGACCGCCTGCGCCGCAATCAGGGTCTGCACCACGCGCAGAACGTCGTCCGTACCCGAAGTCGCCGCGCTCGTGCCGCCCGCGCCGGTTGAGCCAAAGTTGATGAACTGCCCGTTGCCCAATGCCGACGCCACTTCGCGGGTCAGCGCCGGGGCGAGTTCCAAACGGCGCAGGTCGAAGTAGCCCTGCCCGGCGTCCGCCAAAGCCTGCGCTTTCAGGCGAATCGCGCCCGCTTCCGCTTCGGCGATGGCGCTAATGCGAGCGGCCTGCGCCCGTCCCTCCGCTTCCTGCTGAATCACGTTCTGTTCGGCGTCAGCGCGGGCCTTCGTAATCTGGCTTGCGTTGAGTTCCGCCTCGCGCTGTTCCCGGAATGCCGCCTGCTTCTCCGCTTCGGCGCGGGCAATCGAGGCCCCGTTCGCCGCGATCTGCATATTCAGGTTGCGCTCCTGATCGTTGACTTTCTGCTGCGCTTCCAGCTGGGCAATCCGCGCCCGCTGTTCCTCCTGCGCCTGCACCACGTCGGCGCTGGCCTTAGCGCGGGCGGCAGATTCGCGGCGGCGGGCTTCCGCCACTTCGCTTAAAACGGCCTTGATGTTCAGACTATTGAACGTCAGCCCCAGATCGAGCAGTTCCCGCGAGCAGGCGTCCTTGATGATGACCGCCAGTTCGTCGTCGTCGCCCCGCGCCGCCATTGCGATCATTCCTGCGTTCTGCGAAGTCAGCGCCGTTTCCGGCCCTACCATCAGCGCCGAGGCGGTCGGGGAAGTCGTTCTTATGCTGAAAAGTTGGTCGTGCTTCAGCAGGTTGATGGCGCGGCGACCGGCGGACGAAAGCACGTCCGTCAGAGTGCTTAACTGCTCCCCGCCGTTTTTGGAGAAGAATTTGTTGGCGGCGGTGTTCACCATCGTTTCATCTTCACCCACCGAAACAATCGCCGACGCCCGCACGGTCACCTTGACGGGGGCGGGCCTGCCGTTCGCGTCCAAGTCCGCCGTCTGATCGGTAATCTCAATGTCCACGTTGATCGCCTGCGCGGGGATCGAACGCACCTGCGTGAAAATAGGGACGACAAACGCTTTTTTAGGACCTCGAAAAATCTGCTGCCCCCGCCGCCCCAGCCACGAAACAAGCAGGATTTCTCCCGCGTCCACGCTCCGCAAAAAAGTCGTGGCGATAACCGCCGTCGCGACAAAGACCGCCAGCAACACGCCGCCCAGCAAAATCAATGCGCTTATTCCACCGTCCATTGTAGTATCTCCTTCGGGGAAGAAGACAGAAAACAGAAAACAGAATACAGAAGGGCGTTCCGAGTTTGGAAAGTTTGCGCTTCGATTGAAACGTTGGCAGACCGGGCATTTTCTTCTGTTTTCTGTTTTCTGTTTTCTGTTTTCTATGCTAGCGAGACCACGACCCGCTCATTCTTGCCGTCAATTTCTTCGACCCGCAGCGTGTCGCCCACGCGGACGGGCATTGCTATTTGGGCGGGCAGCAAGTCCGCCCGCATTTGCACCAGTCGGTTTTCGTACACCACGCTGACCATGCCACGCCCGTTGCGGAACGGCGTGACCGCTTTGGCCTCGCACATCACCAGTGTTTCCAGCGGGGCGCAGGGCGTTCCCTGAAAGGCCATCAGGCGGTTCCAAAAAGGACTGAGCGCGTACCGCTCCAGCAAAAACGCCGGGACAATGGCCGCCAGCGCCGCCAGCGAAACGGGCAAATGCCCCGCTTTCTCAAACGCATTGCCAAAAGCGCCGTACAGCGCCAGAAATCCGAAAATCACGCGGGGCGAGGGGATAAAGCGCGTCAGGGACGAGCTTTGTCCGGCGGGCAGCGTATGATGCGCGGCGGCGTGGGGCGCGGCGGGCAGGCGCGGAACGTGCGGCGGAACGTGGGAGCCTATTCCCGCGTGTCCGTGATTCAGGCCGGGAATCGCCATCAGCAGCATCCCGATTAGTCCAAGGACCAGTAAAGCGATAAACAGAGACATGACCGCCTCCTTTTGCGCAGTGGAAACGACGCTTTCGGGCCTGCGTTGCCCGATCAGGCGATTCGGACGGCCTGCGAACACCGCGCCGCGCCACCAGAAATCTACGATTCTATCCCTGTAATTTATTATACTCTATTCCGTGCCATTTCGTTTTTTTTCGCGTCGGCCCGCTTGACACGCAGGCAGAACCCGCGCATAATAATCGCAGGGAGAGTTGCAGTAGAGGAAGGGGCCGGCATAACGGCAAAAGAGGCAATCAAAAGATTGAATAAAGATGGCTGGTATGAAGACCGGCATACTGGCGGACACAAACATTTCTAACATCCCGACAGGCCCGGAGCGCGAGTTACTGTCCCCGTACATTCCGGCGATATTGACCAGGATGACCTCCGAAGCATTTACAAGCAAGCGGGATGGGTAAAACTCCCCTGACCAGCGCCAGAACAGGAAAATCCGTTTCGACAGAAAGGAACACGATGAGCGCAATCGCAGCGCCTATCGCGGAAAGGGTTGCAGCGCAGACGGATGTCAAGCAGTCCGCAACCCGATTGCTCGATTTAATTCATGGGTGGAAAAACTATGTCGTTAGCGAAAACGGCGCTTACCCCGATACGCTTACAGGCGCGGAACTCGCTGATTTGTATCAGGAGGCGGGCGGAGTCGCGGCGCGGGACTATCCCGATCTCGAAAGCGAGCAGAACGCCGTCTGCCGCTTCATCATTGACCGCTCCTGCCGACGCTGCTGCAATCCTGATTAGCAAAAAAACAGGAAAGGGCCACGCTTCGAAAGCGCGGCCCCATCATTAGAACTGTTTGAGCAGGCGGTCGTATTCGCTATGCGGCCCGATCCAATACCAGAAGATCGTATCGTGTCCATCCACCGCCTCACGAAGCCCTAACGCCCGGCAATTCCTGCCGATGCGGACAGACCATATTTCAGGAAAGCTTTTGTGGACAGGCTTAAAATGCAGGCCGGGATGAAAGGAATCAGACTGCCACACCGCATAACTTTGCCGCGCCTGCGCCTGGATTCTGACTGGAAGATTTTTGAATAATTCCCGGAAGTCCTGCGTGGTCCGGGAAATCATTCGCCACCAAAGCCTCCAAGCCGTGTCTTGCCTGCCGCGTAATCTGCCCGGACTTTTTCCGCCATCTTGCGAAGTTTCGCGGTCGGTGTAGATGCGAAGGATTCGTCCCATTTCTGGTTGTCTGCTGCGTCCAGCGCCGCTTCTGATTTCTCGCGCTCCCCTCGAAGCAGGCGGCGCTCTAGTATAGGGCGACGGAGATTCGTCATTTGCCGCGGCATTGTTAACTCCTCGCCGCGTAGCGTTCCGCCAAAAGTCTTGCTGGAGGCAAATGCGGGCGAGTTTAGGTCGCGATGAACTAACTCCGATAGTCCACCGGATTGGCTTTTTACCCAGTCTGTGAAATCGGGGCCGAGCGATAACGTGTACTTTTCGGCCCGCGTGGTCGCGTTGGACGGTCTGCCGCGTTTTCGCGTTTTTTGTTTTTCGATTTCCATATGTACATTATACCACAAAAAAGACCGCCGGTCAGTCACGAAAACTGTCCGGCGGTCTTTTTCAGGGGTGGCCTGCGCGACTCCTGCGGGAATGGCCTATTTCTTCATTTTGTCGTGGGACATTTTGGAATGGCTCATCTTGCCGTGCATCATTTTGCCCTTGTGGGACATTTTGCCGTGCATCATTTTGCCTTTATGCGCCATTTTGGAGTGGCCCATTTTGCCTTTGTGGGACATCTTGTCCATTTTGCCCATTTTGTCCTGCGCGAAGGACGAGGAGACCGTCAGGACGCCGAACAGCGTCAGGGCCGAAAACAGGCCTGCAATTCGAGTGTTCATAAGTTCATTTTTCCTTTTTGAAATTTGCGGCGCGATTGCCGCATGGGTTCGCGGCATCATTGCCGCGCAGGACGCCGGGACTAATGCCCTGCGTACCAGTCGTAGCCCTGTTCCGCCCAGTAATCTTTCGGTCGGGCGTCGGTCAGGCGAATCGTTCCAATGCGTTTGATATTCTTGATGCCGTACTTCACCGGAATCGCGAGGCGCAGCGGAGCGCCATGCTCGTCCGTCAGGGCGGCGCCATTCATCTCGTAGCAAAGCAGGGTCTGCGGGTGCATGGCGCTCGCTTTGTCCAGCCCGACGTAGTATGCCCCGTCCGGCGTCTCTATTGCGACGTACTGCGGCAGTTCGCTCAACGGATGATCTGCGACCGGCCAGTAATGCGCGATTACGTCCGCGAACCGGACGCCCGCCCACTGCACGATTTTGCTCCACCCTTCGATGCACTTGAGTTCCGTGACCATTTCCGTTCGCGGCAGTTTTTTCAGATCGTCCAGCGAGACCATCAGCGGCTTTTCCGCGTCCGGCAGACCGACGAGGCTGAGACTCCATTCCGGGTCAACATCGCCGTCCAATCCATACTCGCCGTTCGGTTTGGGGAACGAGGCCATTGCGCGGGGGAAGGTCGGGGAGAGCCGCGCTGTCTGGAAATAGTCGCGGGTAATCTGCTCGTTAATCTCCAGAACGCGGCGCAAAGGCCATGCCACGCCGTCAATCTGACTGCGCGAGTTCAGCCAGTGCCGCCCGCCCAGAACGCCCGCAATCGCAACGCCCGCCCAGAGGAAACTACGGCGCGAAATGCGGCGCATCTCCCGCTCCGCCGCATTTCCCGTCAAAACATCGACCGTCTCGGTCTGCTCCTGGGGAACGGGGTAGCCCGCCGCCAGCGCAGACGGGGCAGCGACAGCGGATGCCTCCGCGCCAGACGGGGGCGCAGCGATGACCTCCGCGCCAGACGCCACATTCTCCTTCTCCCCTGTTCCCTGTTCCCTGTTCTCTGTTCCCTGATTTTCCGGTTCTTCCATCACTATTTTTCCCTCGTCGGCGCGGTCTGGCGGGGCAGGCCCGCTTCCAGACGCTCTAAGCGCGACGCGACTGCTACGAGCGAATCGCGCAGCGCGGTGACCTCGCGGTACGTCCGCACACTAATCTCATAATCTATCTCGGCGCGTTTCTCCGCGTAGGCGTTCTGCTGATTTTCCCGGATTAAAATAAAGCCCGTCGCCAGAACCGCCTCCGCGCTCAGTAAAATCCCCAGCAGGCTGAACGGGTACGAATCGAACTGCCGCACCGCCATCACCATACCGCTGTTGAACGCAATCCACGCCAGAAACCACAGCGCATGGAACACAAAAAAGCGGGGCTTGCCGATAAATCCCGTGACCCGCTCCGCAAGATGCTCGTGCCAGTGGCGGTTTGCGTGGAGTTCCTCCGAAACGTAGCGGAAACCGCCCAGCGCTTTGTGGCACGCTTCATTGGCGCAGAAAACGGCGTCCGGCGCGTTTTCCAGTCCGCACATCGGGCAGGCAATCGGGCCATGCGGGGCGCGTCCGTTCTGCGCCGTTGGAGCATAGGCAGTCATGCGCTCTCCTCTTTTACCGCCGGGTGGTAGCCCGGAACGCGCAGGCCGTCATCGGTCATTTCGTAGCCCGTGACCATTGCGCGGAAATTGTTCCAGCCCGCCCGCATGACCTGCGTGACATGGACAAGGAAGAATCCGCAGTAGCCCAGCGTGAGCCAGAAATGGAAGAAACGAGCGTATCCGTAGCCGCCGACCAGCGTGGTAATCCAGCCGAACTGCACGGGCCGGTAAATCGCAAGCCCTGTCGCCAGCGACCCCGCGCCCATCACGATAATACTGGTATACGCGATCCGCTGCGCCCCGTTGAACTTGCGGCGCGGCGGGTGGTATTTGCTTAAATGCAGGTCATACAGCACAACCTGAATCGCCTCTTTCAGCGATCTTCGGTCGGGCAGCAAGTGCCGCCATTCGCCGGATAGGAACGTATAAAGAACGTACAGCATCCCGTTGATTGCGAACAGCCACATAAAGAAAAAGTGCCACGCCATTCCCTCCGCCAGCCGCACGTCGAGATGATAGAGCGCGGGCCGCACGACATCGCCTTTCGCATTGAGGACTTCGAACGGGTGGTAGAACGCGGGCGGGAAAAACTCAAACAGCGTATGGTCGCCAATCCCGATGCGGTAATGGTTGTTGTTGACAGACGGTTTTTCGGTGTGGTCATCTACCGCCCAATAGATGAGTATCCCGCTCCAGATCATAATCATCAGCACGGGAAAGTTAATCCAGTGGAACCAGCGGATCGCCAGCGGATGCTTTTTTTCAAGTCGTTTCACAGCCCAATTCTCCTTCGCCCGTTGCAACCCACAACCGCCGTCAAAAGTTCAATGCGTTTTTTTTATCCACAAAATGACACGAAGCGACACGAAGAAGAATAGAGAGGATGAACAGGATTTTTCAGGATTAGGGTTGCATTTTCTTCCCTCTTCCCTTTTTTCGTGTTCTTTTGTGTCATTTCGTGGATAGCTCATCCTGCGTTTCTATTTCGGTAAAATTCTCGCCGGCAGAGGACAGAACGAGCGTCGTCATGGTGTTGCGGACGCGGGGCATATCACGCAGGCGGTTAAGCAAAATTTGCAGGGAAGTGGTGGAGACGGTGCGAACTTTCAGCAACAGACACCAGTCGCCGGTGATGAGGTGGCACTCCTCAACCAGCGTATCGCGGTTGCTGAACGTCATAATTGCGTCCGCGAGATCGTGGAGTTTGCCGCCCGAAGTGCGCACCCAGACAAAGAGGGAAAGGGCCTGCCCGACTTTACGCCAGTCAATCTGCGCCTGATAGCCCGTAATCACACCCGTTTCTTCCAGCCGCTTCACCCGATCATGGACGGCGGGGCGGGAAAGGAAAACCTCGTGCGCGATGCTCTCCTGCGTCCTGCGTCCGTCTGCGTGGAGCAGGCGCAAAATCTGATGGTCGGTCGCATCCAGCGTCCTTTGTTTACAAATCGTTTTGTCGTTTTTCGTGTTTCCCAGCATCTGGCCCTCATCCTATCGCTTCGACCTATTATACAAAAATCGGAAGCGATTGTCAGCCCGTTGCGTTTATTACAACAAAATGTCGCGTTGCGAATGTTTTGCCGCGTTTCATGTTCGGGAAATGGTTACGATTCGTCAGCGGGCCTCGTCCGTTCAACCGGCAAAGGATGCAAAAAGTTCCACAAAAAATCTATCCACGAAATGACGCGAAGGGACACGAAGAAGAGACAGGAGGAGCGGGGTTTGCAGGGTGGACAGGGTAAAGATCGAATTTCTTTTTCCTGTCGCCTTTTCCCTTTCTTCTGTTCTCTTGTTTCGTGTCCCTTCGTGTCGTTTCGTGGATAGATTTTTTGCGCAGTCTACTTCTGAGTCGCTTTGACCGCCGCGACAATGGCGGCGGCCCCGATACCCGCCGCATCCACGAGTTCCTGCGGAGCGCCCGATCCCGGCATGGCGTTGACCGCGAGGCGCGTCACGTTCGGGTGCGGCCCATCGGGGCCGCCGAACACTTCCAGCACCGCGTCGCCGAGTCCGCCCTGCGCCCAGTGGTCTTCCACCACGATCAGGTTGCCATTCGTAGCCGCCGCAGCCGCTTTCAGGGTCGCGGCGTCAATCGGCTTGACGGAGTACAGGTCAATCACGCGGATAGACACGCCTTCGGCGGCGAGCAGGTCATACGCCTTGATCGCCTCATGCAGCGTGATTCCCGCGCCAATGACCGTAGCGACATCTTTGTCCGACTGCTTGACGACCTTGCTGCCGCCAATCGGGAACATCTCGTCCGGGCCGTAGAGGACGGGCAGTTTCTCGCGGGTCGTGCGCATATAAACGACGCCGTTCGTTTCCGCCATCTGCTTGACGAGGTGGGCCGTCGTCGTGGCGCAGGAGGGATAGAGGACGGTGCTGCCGAAGATTCCGCGCATGGAGGCCAAATCTTCCAGCGCCATCTGCGAGGGGCCGTCTTCGCCAATGGAGACGCCCGCGTGGGAACCCGCAAGGCGGATATTGGCCTGCGAAATCGCGCTCATGCGGACTTGATCGTAGGCGCGGGCGAAGAACGCCGCAAAGGTGGACGCAAACGGGATTTTGCCCATGACCTGCATCCCGACCGCCGAACTGACTAATTGCTGCTCCGCGATGTACTGCTCAAAGAAGCGCTCCGGGTACGCTTTCTTGAACTTGTCCGCAAAAGTCGAGTTGCTAACCTCGCCATCGAGGGCCACGACGTTCGGGTGCGCCGCGCCCAGCGCGACGAGCGCGTCGCCATACGCTTCGCGGGTCGCGACTTTGACGCCGAGATCGTACTTCGGCGCGACAAATTCTTTCGCCTCGCCCGTCAGCGCCGACGCGCCGGGATGCGAGCCGAGATTGGGAGTCCGAACATTGCCCGCCGGGTTGCCGAGTTCCGCCAGCGCTTCGACGGCCTTGTCCGCCGGAAGCGCTTTGCCGTGCCAGCCCTCATGGTCGGCAAGGAACGAAACGCCCGCGCCTTTTTTGGTTTTCGCGACGATAAAAACGGGTTTGTCCGAAGTCTGCGCTTCGGCGTAGGCGGCGTTGACCGCGTTCACGTCCTGCCCGTCAATCTCAATCGCCCGCCAGCCGAACGCTTCGGCGCGGGCGGCGTAGATTTCCCCATGCCATTCCAGCATAGTCGGGCCGCGCTGTCCGAGGCGGTTCATGTCCAGAATCGCCACAAGGTTAGTCAGGTTGTAATGTCCGCCCAGTTCCAGCGCCTCGTAGTTGCTGCCTTCCGCCATTTCGGAGTCGCCGAGCAGGACGTAGATTTTCACGGGCGATTTGTCGAGCATTTTAGCGCTCAGGGCCATGCCGACGCCCGCCGGAAGCCCCTGACCCAGCGAACCGGTCGCGAGATCCACGAACGGCAGGCCGTTGGGAAGCGGCACGGGGTGGCCTTCGATGCGGCTGCCCATTTTGCGCAGCGTCATCATTTCGGCGTCGGTGATTGCGCCCGCCGCTTTGTACATCGCGTAGAGCAGCGGCGCGGCGTGGCCTTTGGAAAAAATCAGCCGGTCGTTCATCACATTATGCGGATTGTTCCAGTCGTAATGCAGGTAGTCATAAAGCAATACCGCCATTAAATCGGCGGCGGACATACTGGAAGTCGGGTGTCCGCTGCCGGCCTCGGTCGTGCTGCGGATGCTGTCGGCCCGCAGCTGCGTTGCGAGGGCCTGCCATTGTTCGGAAGTGTGCGCCAAAGTAGTAATCCTTTCGGTCGGGAAGTTTCGGTCATTATACCTGCTTTATATCGGCTTTTTCGCCCGTCTGTCTTTCTACAACGATTATGCGGCGTTTACCCGGTTCGCGCAAGCCTGTGGGCCTACGCGGCGCAGATTCCGCCACATCGTCGGGAAAAGGGCGGGCGCGTTCTCCGTTTTCCATTGTGAGAATACGCGCCGCTTCCGATTCCGGCGTCACGCGGCGCGGACTGCCGCGAAGATTTTTGCGCCGCCTTTATCCGCAAATGCGCGGTTTTTTCGTCCATTCCCCTTAGGTTTGGACGCAGGCTGTTAGTTTCGCTGAAACGAAAGCGACCGCAAACGTGGTAAGTTACACACAGGACGGCGTTTTTGAACCCAAACGCCTGCGGAAACGTCTAAAATCAGACCCTCTTTTTACGCAGACACCGAAAAAACTATTGACAACCGAATTTTTTTGGCTTATACTAAGCAGGAATGTCCTCCCGCGTTCTATTTTACGCCCTTATTCGCCAGAGAAGTTGAAAGTAAATCAGGCCATTCAGAAAATGTCTCTCTCCCACTGTTACTTCTCACCGCAGAACCCGGTACGCCTGCCGCCCCGCCGCCTCGCGGATTACCGTATCGCATCGCGCCATGCTCGCCCTGATAACGAGTCTTTTTCCGGCCCACAGACGGTCGGCGGCCCCCGCCCTGCCTGCCGTCCCGTCGGCCCGAAGGCGACGCCGCCGAAGCCCGTTTCATGCCCCGTAAATAGACCGTCGGGAACAAATGTTTGCGCCCTGCCGTCTGCCGCCCGAACTGGCGCAGGCGAGTTTCGATACGCCGCTGATCCTGCTGTGAAAGAAACGCCCGATGCTTGAAAGCCTGAAACCCTTCTACAACCGGAGCAGTCATCTCGGAGAGCAGCTCGTCGCGGACGGACTGCTTACGACGGAGCAGCTTCAGGAAGCCCGCGCCCGCCAAACTCAGACCCGGCAGCGCCTCGGTGAGACCCTGCTGCAAATGGGCTGCGTCGCCGCCCCCGTCCTCGGACGCTACATCGAGGCCGCGACCAAATGCCGATTCGTCGAACTCAGCGACTGGCCTATCGAGGCCGACGCCGCCCGACTTGCCGGAGAACCCCGCGCCCGCCGCCTCCACGCCCTGCCCATAGCAGACCGGGGCGAAGATATCATCGTCGCCATGTCCGACCCGCTGGACTTAGGGGCGATTGACGAACTCTCCGCTCTGCTCAATCGGCATATCACGCCGGTGCTGGCCTTTGACAACGACCTCAACGACGCCATTAACCGGATTTTCAATGTCAACGGAAGGGCGCAGGCGATCCTGCGGGAAATCTCCGAGTCCGCCGTCATTCCGGGCATGGATGCCGATTTTGGCGAGAGCGAAGACGAACTCATGCGCAGCGCGGAGGACGCGCCGGTTGTCAAACTCGTCAGCAATATCATCGCCAGCGCCGTCTCCAGCGACGCTAGCGACATCCATATCGAACCGGGCGAGGACTGCATCCGCATCCGCTACCGCATTGACGGCCTGCTATATGAGCAGATGAATATCCCGGTCAACTACCGCTCCGCCATCGCGTCGCGCATCAAAATCATGGGGCGCATGAATATCGCCGAGCGCCGCCGCCCGCAGGACGGGCGCATCCTGTACAAAAACAGCGGGCGCGAAAACGATCTGCGCGTCTCGATTATGCCGACGATCTACGGCGAAAAAGTCGTCATCCGCATCCTGGAGCGCAACAAAAAGCAGACGAACTTAGAGCAGATGGGATTTTTCCCGGAGCAGTTCAAAGTTTTCGATCAGTTTATTCGCAGGCCGCACGGCATGATTTTAGTGACGGGGCCGACGGGCAGCGGCAAAAGCACCACGCTTCAGGCCGGTCTCTTCCGAATCAACAACCCCAATATCAATATCAGCACGGTGGAAGACCCGGTAGAATACATGATTCCCGGCGTCAACCATACGCAGGTGGACGCGAAAATCGGCGTGACCTTTGCGAGCGGCCTGCGCACCCTCGTCCGGCAAGACCCCGATATTATCATGGTGGGCGAAATCCGCGACCGGGAAACGGCGGAGATTGCGATTCAGGCGGCGCTGACCGGTCACCTCGTGCTGTCCACGCTGCACACTAACGACGCGCCCGGAGCGATCTCCCGCCTGACGAATATGGGCGTGGAACCGTTTCTGATTGCGTCCGCGCTGCAATGCGTGATCGCGCAGCGGCTTGTGCGCACGGTCTGCGCCAACTGCCGCGAAGACATTCCCGCCTCCGACGCCACCCTTGACGCGCTGGGCCTGCCCCGCACCGAAGGCTTCGCGACGATGCTGGCGCAGGGGCGCGGCTGTCAGAAGTGCAATAATCGGGGCATGAAAGGCCGCACCGCCGTCTACGAAGTGATGCCGATGAGCGACGAGCTGCGCGACCTGACGCTGCGCCGCGAATCGAGCGCCACGCTCTTCGATACCGCCGTCCGGCAGGGAATGAAAACAATGAAGGAAGCGGGCGTCCGCAAAGTCGTCCTCGGCGTCACCACGCTGGAAGAGGTCGGGCGCGTTCTGGGCGTCCAGGAAGGAGAATAGGGTGTCGGGGTTCGGGTGTCGGGTGTCGGACAATTCTCATGCAATCAAAGCCTGTACTAAGTTTCGATAGCGAGCGCATTTTTCGACACCCGACACCCGAACCCCGACACCCTGCGCAGTCTATGCCAAACTATCTTTACAAAGCGCGGGACAAGAACGGGGTCGCGGTGTCGGGCAGCGTCGTGAGCGCGGACGTGCAGACGGTGCGGGAAGTATTGCGGGAACGCAATCTGTACCTGACGAGCGCTGTGACGCAAAGCGACGCGATGGATGGGGGAGTCGCGCAGAACACGAAGCGGGGAAAGCGCGTCAAAATAAACGACATGGTGGTGATGAGCCGTCAACTGGCGTCGCTGGTGCGGGCGGGCATCCCCATCAATGAGGCCCTGTATACCGTCAGCGCCCAGTCGGAAAATCCGTATCTGATTGAGGTCATCGCGCAGGTGCGGCGCGACATTTTAGGCGGAAGCAGTTTCACCGAAGCGGTCTCCCGCCACCCGAACGTTTTCCCGGAACTCTATATCGCGCTGATCCGCGCCGGAGAAGCGGGCGGAGTCCTCGACGAGACGCTGGAGACGGCGGCGGAGCAGTTCGACAAAGAGGCGGAATTGCGGGAAAAAGTCAAGACCGCGTTCGCCTACCCTATCATCGTCCTGGTCACTGCGGTTGGCGTGGTCGGCTTCCTGATTGTTTTCGTGATTCCGCGCTTCAAGCAGTTCTACGATTCGTTTGGAGCGCAGCTGCCCGCAATCACGCTTTCGCTGATTACCCTGAGCGATATGGTCCTTAATATCTGGTGGGACATGATTTTTATTGCGGTCGGCATTGCGGGATTTTTCGCGTTTCAGCGCTATATCAAGACGCCCGTTGGTCGCCGCCGCTTCGACGCGCTGAAACTGAAAATGCCCCTGTTCGGCAAACTGAACCGCAAAATCGCTATTGCGCGGTTGACCCGAACGCTTTCCGCGATGGTGCGGGCGGGCGTCCCGAGTTTGCAATCGCTGATGATCGCCTCCCGCGTCGCGAACAACGTGATTATCGCGGAGGCCATGACCAAAGTCGCCGAGTTCGTGCAGCAGGGTTCGCGCCTGTGGAAACCGATGGAGGACACCGGGCAGTTCCCGCCGATGGTGACGCGCATGATTGCGGCGGGCGAAGAATCCGGCAACCTCGATGAGATGCTTACGGAACTAACCCGCTTTTATGACCGGGACGTGGAGTACACCGTCCAGAAACTGACCCGCCTGCTGGAGCCGCTGCTCACGGTAGCGATTGGCGGGGTGGTGCTGTTCGTGCTGCTGGCCCTTTATATGCCGATTTTCAACCTGTCTAACGTCATCAAACGCTAATTTTGCGGCAAAGCAGCGTAAAATCGCGCAAAAACAGGTAAAAAAGAGGAATCTGCCCGATTCAAGTGGAAAGAAGCGTCAATAATTCTCATCGCCACGTAGAAATCATTTTTCCGTCCGCAGGACGGTTGGCGCAGCCTCCCAGACGGGTCGTTCACGGCCCGGAAACGCTGTCCGGTCTGCGCATTGCGATTGACGGGGCATTGACGGCCCGGTCACCGGGTGAAATTGCGCGGGCAAGTCCGCCCGCAGTTTGGACTACGATATGGAAATCGTCACGGATAAAAATCGAAAACACAGTATGCGCCCGTTTCGCGCCGAGCGGGGCGCGGCCCTGATGTACGCCCTGCTGGTCGTGTTCATCCTCTCGCTGATCGTTCTGGCGATGACCGGCCTCATCACGTCTCATGTCAAGGAGGAGGAGAACGCCTTCGAATACTCCCACCTGATCTACAGCGCAGAGGCCGCCGTCAACTGGCAGCTGCTGCAAGTCTCCCGCGTCGTCCCCAACCTCCCCGACGGCTCGAAACCGAGCAATCCCGGAACCGGCTTCCTGACGGTAGACCAGATTCGGCAAGTCCAGCCCGATACAAGGGACTCCAGCACCGCTAACAACGCCGAAATCAACGCCGACCTGGGCGGAATCCAGCTGCGAGACGACGTGCATACCTGGGTGAAGAACGGCGTATCTGGCGCTACCGGCCCCTGGCAGCCGCCACAAGACTGTATCGTCTATGCCGTAGCGACTGATCCGAAAACGGGCTATCGGCGCGGCGTTTCCCTCGTGGCGAGTGGCACACGGCTGGAAGACCGATATACTCTTTTCGGGCGCGACAGCCTGACCTTCACCGCGAACGCCGGAGGCAGCAGCACGATTGAACGCGGCTATATCGGTTCCAACGGATCGGTTTCCTATTCCGGCGCGGCCCCGCAGTCGTTTAACGGCAGCCTCGGCGGACTGCAAGGCTGTCTGCAGAACGGAATCAAAGCAAGTTTCGACAGCGCCGCGCCATCGGGATGGGACATTCCCCGAACGACCGACGCCGCCGTTTTCCCGCCCATCAGCGAAATTGTTTCCTACATTTTTCCGGGAACCGACATCAGTACCCTGCAAACCGATCCGCGCACCCGCAACAATCAGGCAGCGCGTTCGCAAAAAATATACGCAGAACGAGACGGCTCTGATCTCTTGCCGGACGGCAGGGGAGCATACCCCTACCCTGCAATCGGGGCCATGAAACATATGAACTATCGGGCCAGTCTCAAAACGTTTAATTCTACGCAGTTCAAAACTCTGGGTCCGGTCACTTCACTGACAGAAAAAGAATTTGCTAAGTCAATCCTTCCCAAATCAAGCGACGCTGATTTCACGCCGCCGGACGATCCGTCGTCCCCGGATTACTATCCCTGGCCGAAAAATCCGAATACCGGGCAACCTCTGCGGGTAATTCGCCTGCACTCCTACGTCAGCGCGGTGACGGACGCGACCGATCAGGACATGAACGTCTTTTACTTCAACAACATCCAGATGAAAGAAAACGACGTTTTGCTGCTTGATATGATCAGGACAACCGATATGGTGGGAGCGCCCGTGACCTGCCGCATCGTTGTTCATGGAAACTTGAACCAGCCGATCCACATCACCAACGTCGCAGTGATTCAAGACACAGTGGCGGACACTGCGCATGGATACAAAAAAAGCAACCATATCGCCTCGTCATTTGTTTTCTATAACGACACCAATCAGCCTATGATCTTCAAGCCGACTTTTACGCTGCCCGCTGTCAACAATGCGTTTTACGACTCGACTAAAGACACGCTGTCGGTAGACTACTACAAAAACGCGCCGCAGGATACGCACTTTCCCAATATCGAATTTTTGCTGACTCCGGGCTGCCCCGGAATGGCCTACGGGATTCGTCCGCCGAATACCAGTCTGCCGGTCGGCGGAGTGGATAACGGCGGCGCGATTGTGATTGATGGCTCGCGTGTTCCCTGCACCGTTGTTGCGGCGATTGCGAACAAGGTCACCCTCACAGGGAATGTCACTGTGGGGCAGACCACCGCGAAATATGTAGACTCGTACTACAATTATGTGGGAAAACCGACCTTGACCTACGATCTTACAAGAAGCACGGTCATTGAAGACACGAACGATCCGTTTTATCTGGTCTATTTTTATCGCGTTAGTTCCCAGTATCGAGAGATTAACCCAGATAATCCCATTCTGCAAACGGAACCTGCCTCGGAGTACGGAAAAGCCCCGTTTTAATCAGGGAAAAGCGCTATGAAGGTCAAAACAAGACGATTTATGCAAAAATATACGGGGCATTGCATCGGGCGCACCTCTTTTCGGGGCGTGACACTCATTGAGACGCTAGTCGCAGCGCTGATTATGCTGGTCGCAATTTCCGGCACGGTGGCGGCATGGGCGCAAATGATGCGGACAACGTTGGCCTCCGACAATCGCGGCATGGGCTACGAAGTGGCGCGGCAGGTCATGGAGCGTTCGCGCAGCCTGAACTTTTATCAGGCGGAGCCAACGGTCATTGTCCATCCCATCAATTCCGCCAACAATCCAAACCTGACTTCGCCCCTGCTGGCCCGCTGGCGTTTCTTTGACGAAGGGCTGAAAGAGATTATGCTGCCCTTCAATAATTACGACGGGGTGGACAGCGGGACGGCAAAGCCCGCCGCGCCTGCGGGAGCGCGTTTCTGCGTCCTGACCCGCGTTACCCGCAACAATCCGAATCAGGGCCATATCCCGCCCGACCGTCCCGATCTGCAAATCATGGCGATTGAAGTTCAAGTCTACGACGCCCGCTACCCGGATGATCCGGCGATGTATGTGATGCAGGACGCCCTTGCGATGGGGGGAATTTAAGATGTCCCGACAAAAAGTTACACGCCGCGCTCACCGGCGCGGGCTTACCATGTCCGAACTGCTGGTCACACTGTTTATTCTGCTGATTATCATGGTCGGCGTTGCCAGAATGATGGAGTCGAGCTGGCAGTCTTTCAGCGATCTGAAATGGCAAAACCGGGTGGACAGCGAGGCCCGCCGCGCTTTAGATACCCTCTGCGACGCGGTGCGGACAGGCAGTACGGAGGCCGATCTCTATACGTCTGCCGGTCAAAACATCAATGGTCAAATTAACCCTGGTAATAGCAGTTCATCGTATTTGAGTCTGCAAGGCCACGACACAGATCAATTTTACACAGAAGTATCTGCAAACAATATTCCCTATCTGGCGCATTTACGACCACTGAGAGGCGATCCTACTGCGGCGGCGCTATATATCAATGGAGGCGATATCCATTTTGCTTATGAGTATCGTCTGCCCTCCGCGCCCAATAATACCAAATGGACATTTGACACGGTGCAGGGACTAATCGCAGGCGACCCGACAACCGACCCGACGCATGGACGCATCTTCTATACGACGAAAACGATCTATATTACGGTGACGGCGCGGTACAACCCGTACCCGAAATCCATTGACAGTCGGGTATATACCCGCACCCTGACCGGCGCGGTGACCCTGCGCGGGGCCTACAACGCGCCCGTCCCGCCCTCGTGAGGAAAGTATAAAGTATTCGGGTATTCGGTATTGACACCGAACACCTAAACACCCGAACACCCGCATTTTTGCATTGATTGGGGAGAATTGACAACGGAATGGCGACTCAGAGACGCACAGCGCTGGGAATTGAGATAGGCCCGCGAGAAATCCGGCTGGTGGAGATGCGCGGCGGCAACCCGCCGCAGGTCATTCGCGCCAGTTCCGTGCCGCTGCCTGCCGGTGCGGTGGACGGCGACCGCATCGCGCAGGTCGAGGCGGTGGCGGACTTGCTGCGCGGCCTCCACGCCCGCATCGGGTGTCAGTCCCGCGCTGTCGTGATCGGAATGGGGCTGCAAAGCGTCGTGACCCGCGTCATGGACATCCCCCGCGTCCCCGAATCGGAACTGCGCGTCGTGCTGGAGGGCGAACTGGCCCACTACCAGATTTTGCGGCAGGGCGCGGGCGCGTTCGACTTTTTCCGCATGGACAGCCTTCCCGGCCCCACCGAGGCCCTGCCGTCCGTGCTGCTGATGGCGACAGAAGACCGCGTGGCGCAGGGATTCCGCGCGGTAGTAGAACGCGCAGGGCTGCAATTCATCGCGCTGGAACCGATTACGCTGGCCCTGTTTCGCGCCGCCTATCCTCTGCTCCAGAGCGCCCCGTCCACGCTGTGCCTCGCCGTCACCCCGACGCGCTCGGAACTCTCGATTCTGGATCAGGGGCGGATTCGGCTATACCGCCGTCTGGATCAGGGCAGCGACGATTTCATCAAGGGGCGGCGCACCGCGTCCTCCCGGATTCCCGGTTCCGCCGACCTTTCGATGGATTTTGGCGTCCCGACGCCCGCCCGCCCGCCGCGCATCATGCTGAACCCGGACGAGGGCGACACCGACGAGTTGCAGACGGGCGACCTGAACAGTCGGCGCGGCACAGGCGCTTTCCCGCCGATTGACAGCAGCGCGACGGGCGGTAAGGTCACGCCGCAGGCGGCGGCCTCGCTTTCTAATGAGGTGCAGCGCTCGCTTGACTATTATCAGCGGGAGTTTCCCGCCGCCACACCGATTACGCGCATTGTGCTGACCTCCAACGACCCGGAGGCGGCGGACATCGCTTCGTGGCTGACGCAATCGCTGCAACTCGATGTGAGCGTCGTTGAGCCGCCGCTGGACGCCGGTTCGCCGTCGGAAATCGCGGCGATGCTTCAGGCCCCGCAGGGTTTGAAATATCTGGGGGCTTTGGGCCTCGCGCAGTACGCCGTCATGCCCGAATCGCGGGCGGTCCCCCACTTTAATCTGGCGACGACGGCGACTTCCACCACGCCGATTATTGAGCGCGACCGCCTGACCGCCGTCATGATCGGGGCGATCTGCATCCTGATTGGCGGCTTCTTCTCCGGCCTGATGATCGGGCGCAGCGCCAACGGGGAGAACGACGAATTGCAGCGCCTGCGGAAACAGTACGCGCTGAATCAGCAGGACTACTCCGTGCTGGACAGGAAAATTCAGGACGAGCAGGCGCTGGGCTGGATCGTGAAAAGCGATAACCTGCCAATGCCCGCCATCATGGATCAGGTCACAAAAGAATTGCCGCTGGGCGTCGGGCTGAAAAACCTTCAAATTGAGCGCGGCGGCAAAATCTCGGTCGAGGGCAGCGCCCGCGACTTGCAGGAATTTAATCTGTATTATCTGACGCTGCGCACCTGCCCGCATTTCGTCGGGACACGGGCGCAGACGGTCACTTCCGACCCGGTGACGCATATCACGACGTTTCGCATCGAAACGGCGTTGAGCGGAACGCAGGCGGCGCTGCAAAGCGAAAACAGCCCGCTGTAATCAATGCCGATTCGCGCAGGCCGCAGCGCGGCAAGGAGCCTTATGGGGCGCTTCAATTTAACGACGATTTTGACCTGGATTACGTGGAGCGTCGCGCTGATTATCGCCTTCGGTTTCGGGTGGTATCAGTGGGGACGCTACACCACCGCGAAACAGGAGCAGCAACAGACCAGCCGCAATATCGCCATTCAGGAGCAGAACCGGATTACCCTCCAGTCGCAGTTCAAGGACGTGACGCGGCGACTCGCCGCGCCTGACACCATGCGCGAAGACCCGGAGTTTTACGGGCAGTTAAAGCGGCTGATGGAGACTTCCGGCGTCCGCCCTACGAGCATCGTTCCGGCAGTTCCGTCGGCGCTTCCGACGATTGGGACGCAGGCGGCGGGGGCGAAAACCGGCGCGTCCAGCGCATCAAAAAAAGAGGACGACAAAAAAGCGGGCTACTCGCTGACCAGTCTGCCGCTCGGCGTCCGCCCGCTGTCAACCACGCTGATCGTCGTCGGGTCTTTTCCAAATATCAATACGTTTGTGCGCAATCTGTACAATTATCGCTTTAGCGGGGGCGGCGTGCGCTATGGAGCGCCCCGCGCCATCAATATCAACAGCCTGCAAATCAATGGCGGCGACAGCGCCACCGGCGAACTGCACGCCACCCTGCTGCTGACCCGTTTCGTGTACAAACCGGATGCGGCCCCCGCGCCGCCGCAAGCCAGGTGAGATATTAGATACTAGATACCAGATATTAGTTATTGTTCCTAATATCTGGTATCTAATGCATAATATCTTCTTCAGGAGAAACCCATGCGAACTCATAAATCTCTGCCCATTGCGGCGTTTGCGCTCTTACTTCCCGTTGCCAGTCCGCTGGCGCAAACGGCTGCCGGACGCGGCTCCCACGCGGGAGCGACAGAAAAGCGGATTGACCATTTCGTTTTTCGGGCGGAGGCGTCCAAAGTGCTGGACGCTCTGGCCCGAATCGCCGGAGTCGGCATTGTCACGACGGAAGACCTGAAAAAAATCGTCAGCGTGAACCTGAACGACGCCAGCGTGGACGACGCCATGAAACTGGTCTCGGCGCAGGCCAACGCCTCCTACCGGCGCGTCGGCAATGTCTACATCGTGGCCCCGGACAAGGAGATGCCCGATATTCTGGCAAAATACGGGACGCAGGAGCGCGTTCCGCTGCAAAACGTGACCGACACGGCGAAGATCAAGGACATTGCCGAACAGATTCATGCGGCAGTCCCCTTCGTGACGGCGCGGGCCGCCGCCCGCAGTATCATTTTAATTGGAGCGCCGCAGGACTTAGATCAGGCGCGGGGCATCTTGCAGGAACTCGACGCGCCCTATTCCGGCGAACCGCTGGAAAGCGTCTCGCTTACGTTAAGCACAATTCCCGTCGCCGATGCGCAGCAGATTTTAACGACGCAATTTAAGTTGGACGCGCAAAAGGCGGGTGAGAGCGCCGTTGTCTTCACCGGCAAGCGCAGCGACGTGGAGCGGGCGCAGACCTTCATGCGGGAACTGGACAAAGGCAAAGAGGCGAACACGCGGTATTTCGTCTATCAGGTAAAATACGCCAGCCCGCTTAGTCTGGTCAATACGCTGCGGCAAACGACGCTGAATGTGACGGTCGTTCCCGGCCCTGCGTCTTACTTCATTCCCCTGCGCGACGTGGCCCTGACAACTTCTAACTCGGCGGTCGGTTCGGGGGGCGGATCAAGCAGCGGCGGCTCATCAGGCGGCAGTTCCGGCGGGTCTTCCAGCAGCGGCGGCTCATCGGGCGGCAGTTCCGGCGGATCGTCGGGCGGCTCAAGCGGAGGCGGTTCGGGCGGCAGCAGTTCCAGCAGCGGAACGGGACAGAATGGCGGCGGCGAACGCTACCGATCCATTATCATTGGCGGCACGGAACAGGCCGTCCGCGCCGCGCAGGAGTTGCTTGCGAAACTGGACACGCCGACTCCGCAGATTGTGCTGGATGTCAAAGTCGTTAGCACCAGTCCGACGACCGCGCAGACGCTGGGCGTGGACTGGACGGGTAGTCTCAACTCAGCAGGCACGGGCGTCACGCAGGGGATTTTGCGAATCGCAAACGGAGCAATTACCGGCACGTCCGCCAACATCACCGGGACGCTGAACGCTTTCTTTCAGCGGCAGGACGTTCACGTCCTCGCCAAACCCACGATCACGGCCCTCAACGATCTGGAGGGCGTGGTATTTGTCGGTGAGACGCGGCGCGTCAGCGTTTCCACTATTCCCACGAACGTCGGAACGGGCAACAGCATCGTCCTGAACAGCGTGGTGGAAATCCCCGTCGGGATTATTTTGCAGATGCGGGCGCGGCTGAACGAAGACGACAAAATCACCCTGCACGTCCACCCGATTTACAGCAGCGCCGGGGCGGTAGACTCCCGCACGGGACTATTCAGCACGTTTTCTCGCGAGGCGGAAACGACGGTGCGAATCCGCAGCGGCGAAACGCTGGTCATCGGCGGCCTGCTTCAAGAAGAGGACACGAAAACGCTGACGAAAATTCCATTGCTCGGCGATATTCCGTTTGTCGGCAACCTGTTCCGCAGCCATACGTACAACCACCTGCGCCGCGAAGTCATGGTCTTTGTGACGCCGCACCTGCTCACGGATTAGGAAGGTGTTCAGGTGTTCAAGGATTGACGCAGCGTGTTGAAAACACCCGTCGGCGACCAGCGACCAAGTGTTACCCATCAACATATACCCGTCTGTGTGGCGCAAGCGCCTCGCGTCCTTCGGATGCAGCAGTCAAAACCTGATTGGTGTGTCCGAAGGACACGAAGCCGCAGGCTACACAGACGGGTGTTTTCAACACGCGGCGAACACCTGAACACCCGAACACCTGAATTGAGGTATAAAAACTATGCAAACTAAACCAGAAGACCGGCCCAAGATTATCGGGCTAATTATTGGAATCGTGGTCATTTTGATTATTGCGGCTGCGCGGTTGATTCCCGCGCTTGCCCCGAAAGACACGGCGTCCACCGTGACGAATCCTGCCGCCAATCCTGCGACAGGGAGCGGAACGCCCGCCGCTGCGCCCATCGGGACGGGAACGGTCATCGCAGGCGCGGGCAATCCAGGACAGATGCGCCGCTTCGACGATACGATTGACACAGACGCGCCCGTCAGCGTAGGCGCGAGTTTCGGGGGGCATACCGACGCTTTCCGCACGATTGCCGCCCCGATTCAGATTGCGAAAGTGGAACCGCAGGTCACGCGCAGTCTGCCGACCGTCAAGACGCGCCCGATTCCGAATTTCCCCCCCATCCCCGCCTACAACCCGCCGCCGCAGACCGTTGCGCAGATGGTCGCTGCGCCGCCGCTCGAAGTGACGCTGGACGGCGTGTATCAGGCCGGTCAGGAACGGGTCGCGCAGCTTACGATTGCGCTGAAAAACGGCGGCAAAGAGGGTTCCGGAAAATTGGATCAGACGGTGTACCGCCGCGTTGGGGAGTACATCGGGCGATTCCGCATTGCGCGTCTAACGGAAAGCGGCCTGATTCTCGTGGGACAGTCCCGCCCCTGGACAGTCGGCGCAATGGAAAAACTGGACGAGGGACAAATCCCCGCGCCGCGAAATTCCGTCGCCTCGCCCGCCCGCGCCCTGCCCATTTTGCTGCCGCGCTGACTCAAAGCGAAAAATGCGTTCTATCCACAAAGGACACGAAGGGACACGAAGAAGAATTTAGACGTGATTGACGGGATTTTCAGGATTGACAGGATAATGATTGGATTTTTCCTCTTGTCGAATTTCCTTTTTTCGTGTCCCTTCGTGTCGTTTCGTGGATAAAGTATTTTCTGTTCCCTGTTTCCTTTCTTCAGGAGGCCGATTTGATTCGACCGAAAGCGCTGCGTTCCGGCGATTTGATTGGGATTGCGGCCCCGGCCAGCCCTGCCGACGCCGATACGGTTGCGGCGGGCGTTCGGCTTCTGGAGGCGCGGGGCTATCGGGTGGCGCTGGGTAAAAGCGTTCTGGATGCCGCGCTCCATTGCGGCTATCTGGCGGGCAGTGACGCCGACCGCGCCGCTGACCTGGACCGCCTTTTTGCCCATCGGGAAGTCAAAGCGATTTTCTGCGTTCGCGGCGGCTACGGAGCAATGCGCCTGCTGGACTTGCTGGACTGGAGTGCAATTCGGGCCAACCCCAAAATCTTCGTCGGGTACAGCGATGTGACCTCGCTGCATCTGGCGCTGGCGCGACGCTGCGGACTGGTGACATTTCACGGCCCGATGCTGACCACGCTGGCAAAATGCGACGCAGCGGCGCAGTCCGTTTTCTGGCGGATTTTAGAAGTGATGGAACCTTTCGGGGAATATCCTGTCGCTTCGGAAAATTTGCAGACGGTTGTCGGCGGCATGGTGGAGGGGGAGCTTGCGGGCGGCTGCCTTACCTTGCTGGCCTCGGCCTGCGGTACGCCGGACGCGCCCGATTTCACGGACAAACTAGTTTTGATTGAAGATGTCGGCGAAGCGGTTTACCGCGCCGACCGCTGCCTGACGCAGTTGAAGAATGCGGGGCTATTGCAATCGGCGGCGGGCTTTGTTATCGGGGAAATCACCGGCTGGCAAAAACAGGAAGCCCGCCCGGAAATCAATACGCCCGATTCGCTGTGGCGGGACACTTTCACGCCGCTGAACCGCCCCGCCCTCTTCGGTTTCCCGTTCGGTCACGCCCCTAACCCGCTCACCCTGCCGCTGGGAATCCGCGCCCGCCTCGACGCGCAATCCCGAACGTTGACGCTGCTGGAAGCGTGCCTTGCGACTTGATTACGCAATGAGCGCCGTCCGCACCCAGCCCCCCGCCGCGTCTAACCGCGCCTTCGCTTCGGACGCGGAGACCCGGCAGGCGAGCAGGACAATCGCCGTCTTCACGCCGCCCTGCGCTTCGATCAGCGCCGCTTCCGCCGCCTGCCTATCAGCGCCCGTCGCGGACATCACAATTCGGACGGCGCGGTCGCGGAGTTTTTCATTTGTGGCGCAAACGTCCACCATGAGGTTGTCATAGACCTTGCCGAGGCGAATCATGGCGGCGGTCGTCAGCATATTCAAGACCATTTTTTGCGCTGTTCCCGCTTTCAGGCGCGTGGAACCGGTCAGCGGTTCCGGCCCGGTCACGGCGGCAATGGTAATCTCCGCGTGGCGCGAGAGTTCCGAATCGGAAACGTTTGTCACCGCGAACGCCGCCGCGCCAATCTCCCGCGCCGCGTCCAACGCCCCGATGACATAAGGCGTTCGTCCACTCGCCGCAATGCCGATTACCGCGTCGGCGACAGTAACGCCGCGTTCCCGCAGGTCGGTCGCGCCCATTTCCGCGCTGTCCTCTGCGCCCTCAATGGAGCGGGTGAGGGCGGCAGCGCCGCCCGCGATAATCCCCTGAACCAATTCCGGCAAAACGCCAAAAGTCGGCGGACACTCGCTTGCGTCCAGTACGCCCAGCCGCCCGCTCGTCCCTGCCCCGACATAAAACAGCCGCCCATTGTTTCCCAGCCGCGCCGCCAGAATTTCCACGACGCGGGCGATCTCCGGCAGCGTTTTTTGCACCGCGTCCGCCACCAAGAAATTCTCCGCGTGCAGCCGCGTCACCAGTTCAGGAATCGCAAGCGTGTCCAGATCGGCGGTGCGCGGGTTTCGCGCCTCCGTTTCCAGCCCCGCAAACTGTTCCGGGAAAAATAAGGCCGGGACGCTCATTACTTTTTCGCTCCGCGCCGCGCAATATGCCTTTTTCTTTTTCCCCGCCCCTTTTCCCTTTTTACGGTCTTCGGGCGTGGCGGCGGGTAGATCATACCGCTCCGTGCCGCCAATGCTCGCGTCACATAATCGGGAGCGCCGGAACTTGCCCGTATCCCGCCGCGAGTCGGGTCTACTTCCCAACCGGCGCGGGCAATCGTCAGCGAATCGGGGTCGGGAACGAGGACGAAGGCGTATTCTCGCCCGCCGTTATAGCGGCGAATCGCGTCCCGTTCCAGCTGACTGAGCGCGACATGATCGGGGTCGGTCTCGCCGGGAAGGATGCCGGAACCGGGAACGGCGGACAGCGGCGGCGCTTCCGGGGCGGCAAGCGGGGTCAGACCGAGCAGCAGACGGGCGGCGTTCAGGTTGACCAGACATTGCAGCCCGCGTTCCGACGGGCGCTGCCAGCCGCGCCCCATGCCGCCACGCGATACCACGACGCTTGTCCTGCCCTTGCCAGCCAACATCTCTAGGCCGCGCCGCACGTTTTGCCGCCAGTCCCACACCTGATCGCTCGAAGTAATTGCCCCGGTCGGCGCGTTCAACTGCATCATTCCCACATCGCCAGACGGGGAGACTATCGGCTGCCCGCCCGCCTTAGAAAGCGACGACGGCGTGAACTGCCGCAGCCCGCTCTCAATCGTTCCGATTTTGGAGGCGATCAGCCCGAACCGCGAGACCGGAAACCCGGCAAGCACAGCCCGCCGCGACGGATTAAACCCAATTACGTTCGCTTTTGCGCTTCCGATGATCTCCCGCCCGTTTAGCACGGCCTTTGCGTAGATGGTCAAAACGCCGCCCCGCACCGCGCCGGACAGATCGGGCCGGAACGGACTCGCCGCCATAAAGGTCTTTTCGTCAATCGGGTGGCGCGTCTCGAAGCCGTCCCACCCCGGCATTTTCCAGTCCAGATAAACGTGCCAGAGGAAAGTCGGCGGCGGCGCGATTCCGGCGGGCCAGTTCACGACCGCCGCGCTCGCCGCAACATCTCGCGGCATAATCGGAGCGCCGGTGCGGGAGTCGGCCCGGATGAAATAGTTCGGGCTGGAAAGCGTCACCACAATTTGCGGGGCCATTCCCGGCAAAATCAGCGGCGCGGCGACGGGCAGACGCGGAGAAACCGACTGCGCGGAGGCCATAGCAGGAGGCAATAAAACACAAAAAATAGCAGTAAGCGCGAACAGACTACGGAAGGCGTCTCGCAACACAGCGCAATTCCTTTCGTGGAAAACGACACAGTATTTGGCAGAAAATTGTCGTTCCGGCCTTTGGACGATTGCCGGAGCGACCGGTATATGGCGCAGAATCGCGCCCCGTTCTATACGCAGGGTTTGGGGCGATGCGTTTCACGGGGCTGAAAATTCGATTGTTATGCTTCGATGCGGCAAAATTACGCGCCCGACTTATCGGAAAACTGCAAAAGCCGCTCGACATATTTGCCCAGCATATCACATTCCAGATTCACGCGGTCGCCGACCTGCCGCTGTTTCAGGGTCGTGACCTCCCGCGTGTGCGGAATAATCCAGACGGTAAATCCGGTATCGGTCACACTTGCGACGGTCAGGCTGATGCCGTCCACCGCAATCGAACCCTTCTCAATAATGTATCGGCGAAGCGCGGACGGAACTTCAATCTCAAATACAACCGCGTTTTGATCCGGCGTAATCGCTCGCACGATTCCCGCGCCGTCAATATGCCCCTGAACAAAATGCCCGCCAAGCCGCGCCGTCGGCAGCAGCGGACGCTCCAGATTCACCACGTCACCCGCCTTCAAGTCGCCCAGATTCGTCCGGCGCATCGTCTCCGGCACGGCGTCGAAAGACAGGTTTTCGCCCGCAATGGCGACCACCGTCAGGCAGCACCCGTTGACCGCTACGCTGTCGCCCAGCGCCGCGCCGACGCGCACGATTTCCGCCGCCACCGTGATCCGCGCCGTCTCGCCCTGAACTTCCGACGCCGCCACAATCCCGCTCTCCTCAACCAGTCCTGTAAACATGATAGTCCTCTTAAAAAGGGTGTTCAGGTGTTCGGTGTTCAGGCGTTTATCTCACCGATGAAAGTTTATACAAATTACCACGAAAGCGACCAGTACCTGAACACCCGAACACCGAACACCTGAATACCTAAAACTTCTTCAGCAAATTCGCCATTTCGACCGCGACGAGGGCCGCTTCCGCGCCTTTGTTGCCCGCTTTGCTGCCGGAGCGCTCGATGCCCTGCTCAATGCTCTCCACTGTCAGGACGCCGAACGCGACGGGAAGGCCCGTGTCCAGCGCAATGCGGGAGAGGCCGCTCGTGACCGCCCCCGCGATATGGTCGTAGTGGCTTGTGGCCCCGCGAATCACCGCGCCCAGCGCCACAATTCCGTCGTACTTCCCCGATTTCGCCAGCGCCTGTACCGCCACTGGAATCTCGAAGCTGCCGGGGACCCACGCGACCGTAATTTTTGAATCGTCCGCGCCGTGCCGCCGCAGCGCGTCTAACGCCCCCGCCAGCAATTCTTTCGTCAAGAACTCATTCCACCGGCTGACCACAATCGCCAGCGAAATTCCGCCCGCCATCATATCGCCTTCAATCATCGTATGCGCCATTCCAAAACCCCGTTTTCTCTCGTTAAGCCTGCTTCCGTTTCTTATTGTATAGATTATACCCCAGCCGCGCCTTCCGATTGAGCATGAGAAAATCAGAACGCCGATTCACGCATTGATTTTGCGGTCGTCACAAAAAAATTCCCTTCCTGCCGGTCGGCAGGGAGGGAACTCTATTCAATCTCTAAACTAAGGGACAGCGCGAAGTAACTCATCGCATCGCGTAAACAAGCGTTCCCGTCCGCAGGACGGTTGGCCGCAGGCCTCCCAGACGGGTCGCTGCGCGGCCCGGTCTCCAGTTTTGTTTGCGGCCCGGTCTGCGCTATCGGTTCGGGGGGGCGTTGCGTTCGGTCGCTGCGCGGCCTCTGCATTGCGGGCGGGTCGTTGCGCCTCCCGGTCTCCGCGTTGCGATTGGCGGGATTGCGAACGGGTTGCTACGCCGCTTTCGATTCGGAAAGGCCGAAGACAGGCTGCAATTTCGCGATTTCAACGCTGACCACCGTAATAATCATAGTAAGTTGCGCCTCGGAAATTCCCATCGCCTCCATCATTGCCGCGTCCGGCTGATTGATCTCGCCGCTGACCGCGTAACCCATGCCGTTCTGATGCGCCAGTCCGTTCGCCACATGAATCAAGTCTGTCAGGGGGTCGGGTTCTTCCGTCATCCAGGGCGTATGATGCTGGGAGATTGGCCCCAGAAAGACTTTTGGCAGGCCCCACAGTTCGGCGGCGCGAAGCCCGATTTCCTGATGCGACGCCTCCAGAATACTCTCTTCCGCCTCGTAATGCGAAATTTTCCGCAGCATCGCCGTCTGGTAGATACGCGCCCCTTCCTCCGGCAGCAGCATGGCAATCGCCATCTTTCCGATGTCGTGGAACAGACCGGCGATAAACGCCTCCTCCGCGCGCGGATATTTCGTCACGCTCGCCAGCACCTTCGCCAGACACGCGACCGACAGACTGTGCGTCCAGTAATCGTTGGTATTAAACGAGCGGCACAGCGATTTGGAGCTGACGCGGGACTGAAACGCCGACGCAACGCAAATCGAGCGCACGGTATTCATGCCGAGTTGGTCAATGGCCCGCCCCAGCGAGGCGATCTCGCCGGACCGGTTGAAATAGGCGGAGTTCGCCGTCCGCAAAATTTTGGCGGTCAGCGCCGAGTCCTTAACGATAATCCGTTCAAAATCGCGGGGCGTCACGTCTGTACCATCCGACAGCCCCAGAATTTGCGTGACGGCGTGCGGCAAAATCGGCAGCGTCGTCGCTCTTGCCAGTTTTACTTCAATGCGTTTGAAATCCATTTCCCTGTGTTCCCCCTGCCTGATGAATTATCTTCGGACAGTTTGCCCCGTCGTTTTAGGGGGAGGGAGGAAAATGATGAATGATGAATCAAAATGCGCCCGCTTGCTATTCGTGAATGTGGCGAGCAAGCGGGCGTATTGGATTCATTATTCATCGTTCATGATTCATCATTTTTATTGGGAGTTCGACATGGAACGCGCTGCCCTGTCCGGGCTGGCTTTCCGCCCAAATTTTGCCGCCGTGCATTTCGACCAGATGCTTCACGAGATACAGGCCAAGCCCGGTTCCGGGAATGTTTTTGATGTCGTCGCGCTCCAGACGCTCATACTGCTGAAACAGTTTGCCCGCCTGTTCTGCGGTCATTCCTACGCCGGAATCCTTGACAATAATCAGAACTGCATCGCCTTCGCGGGCAGCGGAGAGACGAATTTGTCCCCCGTCAGGCGAGTATTTGATGGCGTTGGAGAGGAGGTTGGAGAAGACTTGATTCAGCTTGTCCTCGTCCGCCTCAATCATTTCCGGCAGGTCGGGCGCGAGGTCGGTAATCATTTCGTGCTTGCGGGTGAAAAATTTGTAAAAGCGGTGGCGGCGGGCCAGTTTTTCCAGCAGCGGGCGCAGTTCGAACGTTTTGAGGGCCAGCGACAGCGGACGCCCCGCTTCCAATCGCGATACGTCCAGCAGTTCGTTAATCATATCCAGCAGGCGGTCGGAGTCGGCTTCAATCGCCTCGTAAAATTCCTGCTTGATCTCCTCGCCCAGCGTGTTCTCTTCGTCCTGCATCATGGTCTGGACGTAGCCGCGAATCGTGGTGAGCGGGTTGCGGAGTTCATGCGCCACAAACCCGATAAAGTCGGATTTTAAGCGGCTGGCTTCCTCTAAGGCGATCCGCTGCGTCTCCTGCTGGTGCAGTTCGTCCTGCAATCGGATTCGCTCTTCGAGGGAGCGGCGCAGATTGTCGTAAAGGCGGGCGTTTTCCAGCGCGACCGCCGCCTGATTGCCAAAAGCGGACAGCAGCGAAAGATGGTGATCGGTGAAAACGCCGGATTTAATGCGGTTATCCAGATAGATGATTCCGAGCAAACGCCCCTGCGCCAGCAGCGGAACGCACAGAACGGAACGTAGGCTGGAAAGCTGCACGCTCTGCCGGTTCGCGAAGCGCGGGTCTTCCATCGCGTTGTGGGCCAGCACGGGGCGGCGCGTTTCCAGTACGCTTTCCACAAGCGAGCGGCTAATCTCCGCCCGGTTGTGTTCGTCCGCCCCGGAAAGGGTGGCCTCCAGCGCCGCCTTTTCGATGTTGCGGAGAGCCTCGCCCCACACGCGCCCGCTTTCCACGTCCACCAGCAGAATAAAGCCGCGTTCCGCCCCGACAAACGCAATGACCTGCTCAATGGCGGTCTCCAGAACGTGCTTTAAGTCCAGGCTGGAATTAAGGAGCTGGCCCAGTTGCAGCAGAGCGGCGAGTTCATCGGGGGGCGGAGCGGGGGAGTTGGCGGCGGTTGGGTCGGTCATGGCGCGTCCTTCATTGCAAAACATCGGGCGAATTTCTGCCGATCCTTTCGGCGCGGCGGCGGGCGTTTCCTGCCTGACGGCAACCGCCGCAGGGCCATTGCGTTCTGGCGGCGGCTAAATCAGCGAGGCGTGGAGGAGAGTCGGGGCGGAGGCGCTGAGTTTCCGCGCTTCGCCCGTTTCGATAAAGTTCACCCGCTCGGCGATATTGACGACGTGATCGCTGGCGCGTTCCAGATACTTTGCCGCGAACAGGCTGCTCAGGGCGGCGTATTTGTGCGGCCCCGCGCTTAGAATATGGATCGTCAGGTCGTCGCGCATCTGATGGTAAAGTTTATCCACCGCGTCATCGTCGTCAATGACCTTTCGCACCAGGTCTAAATCGTGATTGACGAACGCCTGTAATGCGTCGTGCAGCATATCGCGGGTCAGGCGGGCGAGCAGGGGCAGATCAACGAGCGGGCGGTACAGTTCGTGGGAGCGCACCATACGCCGTCCGATTTTGGCGATGTCCACCGCATAATCGCCAATCCGTTCGATGTCCGTGATAACTTTCAGGGCCGTCCCAATCACGCGCAGATCACGGGCCACCGGCTGCTGCGTGGCGATCAGGGAAAGGCATTTGCTTTCGATGACGATATCGAAATCGTCCACCACATTGTCGCGCAGGACGACGCTGCGGATCGCCTCGGCGTCCCCCGTCATCAGGGCTTCTACGGCGGCGGACAGCATCCAGTCGGCGCAGGTTGCCATCTCCAGCATCGTGTTTTGCAGCGTGTGTATTTCCTGATCGAAATGCGCTCTCGTCCGGGCCACCATGACTCGCCTCGCGACAGTCGGAAACGCTTTTCACGCGGGGAAAAGTGTCGTCTGGGACTGCTTCTGCTTTCTTCTATCCTGCTACTTTATCGGAGAATCGCTGTCGGCCCTTTAGCCGCCGCCACCTTGCGTTGCCGCCACAGCAATAACTCTCATACGCGATTCGGGGCAAAATGGTTGCGGAAAACTTATGCGTCAGCCGAAACGCCCCTGCACGTAATCTTCTGTGCGCGTTTCTCGCGGGCAAGTGAATATCTGTTTGGTGTCGCCCGCCTCAATCAGTTCGCCCTTGTAAAAAAAGGCGGTCTTTTCCGAAATTCGCGCTGCCTGCTGCAAATTGTGCGTCACGATAATGATGCTGTACTGCCGCTTTAATTCTTCGATTAACTGCTCCACCCGCATCGTGGAGACGGGATCAAGGGCCGAGCATGGCTCGTCCATCAAAATCACTTCCGGCGCAACCGCCAGCGCCCGCGCAATGCAAAGACGCTGCTGCTGCCCGCCGGAGAGTTCGAACGCCGATTTTTTCAGCGCGTCTTTCACTTCGTCCCACAGGGCCGCCTGCGTCAGGCTTTTTTCGACCAGCGCGTCGAGTTCAGACTTATTGCGTTTGCCGTGCAGTTTCGGGCCGTAGGCCACGTTGTCCCAGATGCTCATCGGGAACGGATTCGGCTTCTGAAAGACCATCCCGACGCGCATCCGCAGCGCCACCACGTCAATATTGCGGGCGTACAGGTCTACGCCGTTCAGCGTCAGTTCGCCCTCAAGCCGCGTTCCGGCGATCAGGTCATTCATGCGGTTGATTGTCCGCAAAAAGGTGGACTTTCCGCACCCCGAAGGCCCCATAAACGCCGTGACCTGCCGCGCCGGAATGTCCAGCGTAATGCTTTTTAGCGCCTGAAACTTTCCATAATAAAAATTGACGTTTTTCGCCACGATACAGGCGTTTTCCGCGAATGGCTCTTCCATAGTTTAGACGCTTCTTTTCGTTTTTCGTTCTTTTTAATTTGGATTACACCGAGTGGGATTGTTCCACAAATGTTTCAATTTCTGCCTGCAAGCGCGTCACCTTGCAGCAAGCGGGACACAGCAGGAAATCTGTGTAATCGTATCAATCCGTGTAATCCGCGTTCAAAATAATTTCACGCGCTCATTTTCATCCGGTCGCGGGTGGCGTAGCGGGCGAAAAGGCTGAATACCAGCACCAGCAAAACGAGCAGCAGGGCCACCCCCCAGAGTTGCTGATACGCCGCGCTGCCGGTCTCGTCGCGGAGCTTATAGATTTGCATTGGGAGCGAGGCGATGGGCTTACGCGGGTCAAGGTTCCAGAAAGTTGTATCGCAGCCGACCATGAGCAGGGGGGCCGTCTCGCCCGCAATTCGGGCGATTGCCAGCAGAACGCCCGTCACGATTCCGCCCCGCGCCGCCGGCAAAATCACCTGCCAGACCGTCCGCGCCCGCGTCGCGCCCAGCGCCAGCGATCCTTCGCGCAGAGACATCGGGACAAGGCGCAGGAGTTCCTCCGTCGTCCGCATAATCGTCGGGGTCATCATCACGCCGAGCGCGAAGCCGCCCGCAAGCCCCTGATTGCCGTGCGAGGGCGCAAAGATGAGCGCGTAGGCGAAAATCCCCAGCACGATAGATGGGACGCCGTTGAGCAGGTCAGCGGCGAAGCGCGTCCACCAACCCAACCGGTTCGCGCCAAATTCCGAAAGGTAAATCCCGCCCATGATGCCGAGCGGAATCCCCAGCAGCGACGCCAGAAAGATGAAGATGCCCGTTCCCACAATCGCGTGCAGCATCCCGCCCTGCCCGCCCGATGCGGGCAGACGGAAGAAGCGCGGACTAAGGGTCGGCAGTCCCTCTTTCGCAACAAAGTAGAAGATCACGCCCAGAGCGGCGCAGGCGGCGAACGCGCAGGCCGCGCAAACTCCCAGCGCGAATCCGTTGCCGAGTTTGCGCCAGCGCAGAAAGTACGGTTTGCCTGGAGCGCGGCGGTTAAAAACAGTCAGCGCCAGCAGCGCCGCCCCGATGCCCGCCGTCGCGCTGAAAAGGCCCGCCGTCCCCTGCGTCTTGATGTCCCGGAAAATCTGGTACAGGAAGACCGCTGCAACTAAAATAATGACCGCCGCTCGCCCAATCGCGGTGATCGCTTCTTTGACCTTGACCGCGTTCGCGCTGTCGCTGCCGCCCTCCTGCATCGCCGTCAGCCAGACAAGGACGCGGGCCAGTCCATTGACCACAATCGTGATCAAAAACAAAGTCAGGGCAATTTCAGTCAGGGCGGCGCGGTGCAGGTCGCTTTCCGGGCCGCTGTATTGACTGACAAGTACGGAGGTCATGGTATTGCCGGAGCGGAACAGGGAAAAACTGCTTGCGTCGGAGAGGGACGGAAAACTTGTCGAGCCGCCAATCACGAATGTGACCGCCATTGTTTCGCCGATGGCGCGGCCCAGACCCAGCATCACGGCCCCGATAATCCCGCCGCTGGCATACCGCACGACCACACCCTTGATCGCCTCCCATTTCGTCGCGCCGAGTCCGTAGGCCGCTTCACGCTGCATCGTCGGAACAGTCCGCAGCACGTCCCGCGAGATGGCGGTAATGAATGGCAGCACCATCAGGGCCAGCACGATTCCCGCCGCGAAAAAGTCCACGCCCGCCCCGGAATCGCTTGCGGACATGAAAATCGGAATCTGCCCGAACCGCGCCTTCAGCCACGTTTCGACATGGGTCTGCAACAGCGGCACGAGATACAGCAAGGCCCAGAATCCGTATACGATGCTTGGCACGGCGGCGAGCAGCTCCACCAGATAGGAAATAGGAACGCTGAGCCAGCGCGGGGCAATCTCCGCTAGAAAAATCGCCGCGCCGATCCCCACCGGAACCGCGATAATCAGCGCGATCAGCGAGGTCACGGCAGTGCCGTAAACGAACGGGAAGACGCCAAAAAAGTTATGATCGGTCACCGGGTCCCACGTCGTCGTGGTAAAAAATTTCCCGCCCACCGTCGCCAGACTGGAGCGCGAGGCCAGAAACAGGGTCAGCCCGACGCCCGCAATCAGGGCAATCGCCGTCAGCGCGAACAGGCGCGTCAGATTCTGGAACACCAGGTCGGTCACGCGGGAGCCGCCGCGTCCGTTGGCGGCGTGGAGGGCGGGAAGATTATTCGGTGGGGGCGCGGCGGATTTTCCGCCGGAAGTCGCTTGCGCCATACATTTACTTTCAGCAAAAAGAGGCCCGGAACGGAACCGGACAGTAAATCCGCGCCGTGAACGCCCCGAACCCAACGCGCAGACTGTCCGGCGTGTCCGGGCCGTGAACGACCCGTCCGGGAGGCGTTCCGCCGACCGTCCTGCGGACGGAAAATTCAGAACACAAATGTTCCGTCCGTGAGGACGGTTAGTCGGCGGGCTTTCACAGACGGGCGCTTTAGATTTTGTAAAAACGCCCGTCTGAACGGCCCGCGCTTACTTGGCGTCGCCGAGGTTGGCGCCAGGAATCGTTTTCAGGGCGTCTATGTCCACCTTGACCAGCGCGTCGGGCAGGGGCGCGTAGTTCTTCTCTTTGGCCTGATCCTGCTGCTCTTTCTTCAAGGCCCACGCCCAGAACGAGGCGGCTGCCGCCGTTCCCGCCGTGCCGCCCGATTTTCGCAGCAGAATATAGGTCACGCCCGCGATGGGGTAGGACTGCGCTCCGGGCGCGTTCACCGTCGGGGTCTTGATGTCTTTGATCAGCGCGTCGGCGAAGTCCCCGATGGCGGCCTGCGTGGAGTCCACGCTTGGCTTGACGAAGTTGCCGGACTGGTTTTTGACCGCCGCGAACGTCAGATTTTTCAGCAGGGCATAAGTCAGTTCGAAGTAGCCGATGGAGCCGGGGGCGCGGCTGACCTGCGTGGAAACGCCGTCGCTTTTGTCGCCTGCGATGCCGCCCTTCCAGTCCACCGTTTTGCCCGCGCCGCGCTGCGTCGCCCATTCCGGGCTGACCGCTTTCAGGTAATTCGTAAAGATGTAGGTCGTGCCGCTGCTGTCGCTGCGGTGAACCGGCGTGATTTTCAGGTCGGGCAGGGCCGCGCCCTTATTTGCCGCCACAATCGCCGGGTCGTTCCATTTCGTGATTTTGCCGAGGTAGATTCCCGCGACGATCTCCGGGGTCAGGTTCAGATCGCCCTTGAACGTAGGCAGGTTGTAGCCCAGCGCCACCGCCCCGCCGACCATCGGCAGGTGGATCGTGTTCGGAATCGCTTTTTCGTCGGCGTCGTTGAGTGGGGCGTCGCTGGCCCCGAAATCTACCGCGCCCGTCTTCAGCTGTTCAATGCCCTTGCCGGAGCCAATCGCCTGATAGTCTACCGCAGCAGTCGCTTTGTATTTGTCGAACCACACGCTGTAAATCGGATTGGGGAAGGTCGCGCCCGCGCCGGTGATTTTCACGCTGCCGTTGGTCGCGGCGGGCGTCGCCGTCGTCGCGTTCGGGCTAGTCGCCGGGGCGGTCGGTTCTGCGGGCTTATCATTGCTGCATCCGGCAAGCAGAGCGGCGAGCAGCGTCAGGCCCGCGCCAGCAAATTTTAAATTCATAATGATCCGTGTTCTCCTTCTGCGTGGGGAAGCGGCGAACGCTGCGATTCGCCCCGTTTTTTACCGGCGGCGCAGTCTGCTATTCCCGCTTTTCTTCTCGGAGGCCGCTGCGTCGCGGATACCCTGCCGAATCAACCCTGCTATTATAGCCGGTTATTATTAAGGAAATGTTAAGAAAGGATTAAAATTTATGCGGAATCCCCGGCGACGTATCCGCTGCTCCATGCGGCCTGCAAATTGTAGCCCCCGACCGGGCCGGCAATGTCCAGAATTTCTCCGCACAAATACAGGCCGCTGACAAGGCGCGACTGCATGGTCTGCGGATCAACCTCGTCCAGCGAGACCCCGCCCGCCACCACCTCGCCGCGCTCGACCGGCACGCTGCGAACGCCGCCAAACGACCAGCCCTTTAAGCCCTGCGTCAGGCGGTTTAAGGCGGCGGCGGACAGGTGCGCCCCCCGCGTCTGTCCGTCCAGACCGTGCGCGGCAAGGAACGGAGCGGCAAGGCGGGCCGGAACGCGGGCATCCACCACCCCGCTTATCGTCCGGCGCGGACTATCGCGCAGTTCCGCCCGAATCTCCGAAGCCAGCGTCTCGAAGGGAACGTCCGGGGCCAAATCCACTTCGACCGCCCCGCCGCCCGCCACCCCCGCCGCCATCCGCTCCCCGATTTCGCGGGACACTCCCAGAGCGCACGGCCCCGAAAGCCCTTTGTGCGTGAAAAGCAGATCGCCGCGCCACCGAATGTATTCTTTGCCCTGAATGGCGAGGCGGGCGCGAAGCGTCACGTCCCGCAGCGCGATGCCCGACCATTCCGGCTCGACCTGATGGAGGTAAATCGGGGCCAGCGCCGCCCGCAGCGGGACGATTTTATGCCCCACGTCCGCCGCCCAGCGCCAGCCGTCGCCCGTCGTTCCCGTCGCGGGGTAGGAAGAGCCGCCGACTGCCACAATCACTCTGTCCGCCCGCAGTTCCTCCACCCGCTGTCTTTCTGCCCCGACGCGGACGCCCTGAATCTGTCCGTTCTCCGCAATCAGGCCGCTGACCGCCGCGCCGAGGCGAACGGTCACGCCGCTGCTGCGGACGGCGCGTTCCAGAATCGCCACCACGTCCTTTGCATTGGCGGGTTCCACCGGAAAAACGCGCCCGTCCGGGCGAACGTAAGTCTTCATGCCCGCCCGGTGCAGAACCGCCAGAAAATCGGCGTTGGTGTAGCGGTAAAAGCAGGGCTTGAGGAACCGCGCCTCGTTTGCGCGAAATACGGCGCGAAGGGCCTCCATGTCGCCGTCGTGCGTCAAATTGCACTTGCCGCCGCCGGAGATAAGGATTTTCATCCCCAGCCGGTCGTTCTTTTCCAGCAGCGTGACATTGGCCCCCCGCTCCGCCGCCCGCAGCGCCGCAATCAGCCCCGCCGCCCCGCCGCCCGCAATCAAAATTTCGCGCCCAGCCGCTTTGCCCATTCCATTCCCGCCGTTCCGCTTCGATTTACCGCCCAATTTACCACCGCGCCCCTCTAAAGTATACCGCCTGTTTCCGTTTTCCATCATTCAGCGCGGGCGCAAAAAGGTTCGGCGCGTCTGTCTTTCGCCGCCGTGAAGTTTGTTTTTGCAGGAAGCGGAGCATGGTATAATGGATTTGGAGGCGCAAGGATGTCACAAACTCTCACTTTAAATTTGCCAGACGAGACCGCGAACTGGCTGGCGACGGCGGCGCGTCAGACCGGGCGTTCGATCCATGAAGTCAGCGCCGCCGCGCTGGAAGAGGCGCGGCGCGTGGACTCCTTTGCCGGGATTGAGTTTCGGACGTTTAACGGCGAACGCTTTGCCTGCGTCAAGGGGCATTTGCAGGCCGGGCAGGTGATTGCGGTCGCGCAGGAAAAAGCGCTGGACGCGGCGGAAACGGCGGCGCCTTTCGGCTGGGACCTGACCAGAGCGCAGGCGGCGCTGAACTATTATAAAGCGTTCCCGCAGGAGATTGACTCCGCGATTGCCGCAAATGACGCGCTGGACGAGACGGCGCTCCAAGCGTTGCTTCCCAATCTGCCCGTCGTGGAAGTTTCTTTTGCCGCAGACACCGAAAAACAGGAGGAATAAAATGGAAACGAAGTTACTGGAACTGGAGGGGACATCCGAGGAGATACAGGCGCGTTTGGCGGAGTTCGCCGGTCAATGGCTGCGCGTCACGATTGATACAGCGGCTGCGCCAACGGAATCCGCGCCGCGTAAATTAAGCATTGAGGAAAAAATTATAGCGCGTTTCAAGGATGCGCCGCTCGAAGAACGCGCTAAAGTTCCGCATGACCTGGTGGACAATCTGGATCACTATGTCTACGGATTGCCCAAAAAATGACGTTGATCTTTGCCGATACTTTATACTGGGCCGCGATTACGTTTCCTGACGACCAGTGGCACAACCCTGCGAGAGCAGCGCGAAAGCGCCGCATGGAAGCAAATTTGGTCACCACAGAAGAAATTTTGACTGAATTCCTCGCGGCGCTTTCCAGCGCAGGCGCGTACTATCGCAAGCGGGCCGCTGAGACCGTTCGTGATATTCTCGCTTCGGAGGATGTTACGGTCTTACCGCAAAGCCACAAGACCTTCCTTGCCGCATTGGATTTATACGAACGCCGCGCCGATAAAAGATACAGCCTTACCGACTGTGTTTCGATGAACGCGATGCGGGAAATGGGCATTACCGAAATTCTAACGAACGACCAGCATTTCGCGCAGGAAGGTTTCACCGTCCTTATCCGTCGGTAGGTCAGGCGCAAAGGAAACACAGAAAATCCCCCGCTTCCCGATTTGGAAGCGGGGGATTTGGAGTTTTGAAGGCCGATTTACAGCAGGACCGCTTTGCCCACGCGGGCGGAAGTGTAGATCGCTTCGAGGATTTGCGAGACGACGAAGAGATTGCCGCAGGGAAATTTGTTTTTGCAGGAAGCGGGACATGGTATAATAAAAAACAGAGGAAGGATGACCTATGGCGGCAAAAGACATCTATCACGACGTTTGCGTTCGGGCGTTGGAAAAGGATGGCTGGACAATCACGCACGAACCGCTGACGGTCGCCGTAGACAGGACGAACCTGCTGGTAGATGTGGGCGCGGAACGCTTTGTCTCAGCCGAGCGTGGGAATGAACGGATTGCGGTTGAAATCAAATCGTTTGTCAGCCTGTCCGCCGTGCATGATCTGGAGGTGGCGGCAGGGCAATTTCTGGTGTATGAGCTGGCGCTGCATCAATCGGAGACGGATGCCGACCGCGTTTTGTACCTTGCCGTCCGCGCAACAATCTACGATACCGTTTTTCAAACAGGCGTCGGAAGGCTATTGCTCCAAAACAGGGCTATTCGCATGGTCGTTTTCGACGCGGATTCAGAGGAGGTGCGAGAATGGATAAGTTAGAGCGTTATCGTCAGATTGTGCGCGACACGCTGGCCCCGCTGACGCTGACGCGGTTTTCCAGTCCCGGCATCGTCAATGAAGCGGTCTTCGACACGGAGCAGGACCGCTATCTCATCGTAACGACCGGATGGGAAGGCATGAGCAAGCGCATCTATTTCAATCTGGCGCATCTTGACCTGATTAACGGAAAAGTCTGGATACAATACGACGGGACGGAGGACGGCATCGGCTATGCGCTGGAAGCGGCGGGCATTCCGAAATCGGACATTGTTCCCGCCTTCCACCCGGAAAACGTTCGCCCGCATACCGGGTATGGCGTGGCCTGAAACGCTCCAGAGAACAGAGACGTAAAAAGCCCCTTCTCCCACCATTTGGAAGAAGGGGCTTTGAGATTTCAGGCCGATTTACAGCAAGACCGCTTCGCCGGTGCGGGCGCAAGCGAAAAATGGAACCGTCAGCGGAATTAAATTTTGGAAAATTAACGCGCGCTCACCCTCTAAACAGATATTATATATGGTAATTCGGGTAAAATAGTTATTGTGTATAACATCACTCTATACTACAGTTCAAGGAGTTCAAGATGAAGAAACAATGGGTGGCTCTGTTTGCCGTGTTTGCGCTCGCCCTGTCGCTGGCGGCGCAAGCCAACACAAAACTGAAAGAGGGTGATTCGGCGCCGCCGCTCAAGGTGGCGAAGTGGGTGAAGGGAACGCCGATCACCTCGTTCACGAAAGGCAATCTCTATGTCGTCGAATTCTGGGCGACCTGGTGCGGCCCCTGCAAGGAGAGCATCCCTCACCTGACGAAACTGGCGAAGAAGTACGCTGATAAAGTCACATTTATCGGCGTGGACGTTTGGGAAGAAGACGGCAAAAGTTCCAAAAGCGAACTGGCTGCGCGGGTGACAGACTTCGTGACGGCAATGGGCGATCAAATGTCCTACAATGTGGCGACTGATACTGATTCAGGATTTAATTCAGGAATTATGAATAAGACCTGGATGAAAGCGTCGGGACAAAAGGGCATTCCCTCCGCCTTCGTAGTTGACCGCGAAGGCAAAATCGCCTGGATCGGTTATGCGACGGACGATCACATTGACGAACTCATTGAGCTGGTGGCTACGGATAAGTTCGACTCAGTAGCAAAAGCGCGCTTTGCCAAAGCGAAAGCAGATGAGGAAGAATTACAGAAAAAATCAGATGCGATGAACGATAAAATCATGGCTCTCGCCAAGAAAGGCAAAACCCAGGAAGCCTTCACCGCATTAGATTTGGCAGGCAAAACCTACCCAGATGCTTTTCCCGCCAGATACATCAAATACATTTGTATGAACATCTACTTTCTCGCGAAGGACGGGGTGAACGCATCGGCCACTGCGAAAGCCCTTGCGGAAAACGAAGCTAAAGACGATCCCGTTTATCTCAGTGATCTAGCAATGCGTCTTGTGTACGACAATTACAAGCTCAAATCTCCCGATTATGACGTCGCGCTCACTATTGCGGAACGTGCGGTCGTTCTGACAGAGCGTAAAGATGCGGGAGCGCTGGCTACCCTTGCCTATGTTCAGTACAAAAAAGGCGCGTCGGAGCAGGCCATCACTACCGAGCAGGAAGCCCTCGCCCTCCCGAAAACCCCGAAAGCGACACGCGACGTAATGAACAAACACCTTAAGCTTTTCCAGAGCAAAAAGCGAAAAGGCTGAGTTTTTTCCGTCAGCGCACTCAAAAAAATTGGGGTGCCAGCGGCAAAATGCAAGACTGACTCTCCGTTAATGAGTAACTTCCTCACTACGACGGAACAGGCAAAAGGCAGACACAAAAAAAGCCCCCACTCCCGAAATTCGGGAGCGGGGGTTCTTTCTTAGAGGCCGATTTACAGCATGACCGCTTCGCCGGTGCGGGCGGAGGTGTAGATCGCTTCGAGGATTTGCGAGACGACGAACGCCTGCTGCGGAAGAACGGTCGGCTGCGTGTCGTTAACGATGGCGTCAATCCACTGCCGCGCTTCGAAATCCGTGTCGCTTTCGGTCTTGCCGTCGTAGAACGCGACTCCGCCGCCGCCGGTGTCTACCTTTGTTTCCCACAGGCGGCTATGCTCTTCGCCGTTGATGCGAAGTCCGCCCATCATGTCTGCGCCGCCTTCTGTCCCGCAGAGGGTGCATTTCGCCTCGTCAATTTGCAGGGTATTCAAGGCCCACGCCGCTTCCAGCGTGATGGTCGCCCCATTCTCCATTTTGATGAAGCCGAACGCCGAGTCCTCTACCGTAAACTTTTTCGGGTCCCAGGAGCCGAAAGCGTTGGCGGCGTTCTCTTTGTGGCTCAGTTTATGGAACGTGGAGCCGACCACCATTTTCGGTTTATAGTTGTCCATGAGCCAGAGGGTGAGGTCGAGCGCGTGCGTGCCGATGTCAATCAGCGGCCCGCCGCCCTGCTTCTCTTCGTCGAGGAACACGCCCCACGTCGGGACGGCGCGGCGACGAATGGCGTGGGCTTTGGCGTAGTAGATTTCGCCGAGTTTGCCGTCCTGAATGAATTTGTGCAGGAACTGGCTGTCGGGGCGATAGCGGCTCTGATAGCCGACTGTGAGTTTTTTGCCGGTGCGCTCCGCCGCTTCCACCATGCGCTTTGCATCGGCGGCGGTCTTCGCCATCGGTTTCTCGCTCATAACGTGCTTGCCCGCTTCCAGCGCCGCAACGGTTACATCGGCGTGGGAATCGTTGGGCGTCAGGACGTGGATTACGTCAATCGTTTTGTCTTCGAGCAGTTTGTGGTAGTCGGAGTAGGTCTTGGCCCCCTCCGCGCCAAACTCTTTCGCGGCGCGGAGCATCCGCTCCTCTACGATGTCGCAGAAGGCCACGAGTTCCACATTTTTCAGCCGGGACAGGCTGGGCATATGTTTGCCGTTGGCAATGCCTCCGCATCCCACGAGGCCGATTCGGACTTTATCCGCCATGTCAAAATTCTCCTGATTGGTATTGACCGGAACGCGCCGTCGCGCTTCCGTCGCTGTTAGTGTACCCGTCCGCCCGCGAAAACCGTTCCTGCGTCACGGTCTTTCGCGCCGGGATTGCGCCGCGCCTAGTGTTCCCTTTCGGGGCCGCTGGTTCCTGCCTGTCGCGCAATTTTCGCAAAAAGCCTCCCGCTTTCCGGCAAATCTACCGAAAAAATGGGCGCAATGACGCCCGTCCGCTTGACCAATGCGGTATTTAGCAAGTATAATAAACACGTATTAGTATTCAGAAGTACAGGGAAATTTGCGGCGAAACAAAACCAGCGCCGTTTGATAAACAATATTTTAAGAGTGTATCAGGAAGAATTTCAATGACGCCGCCGCTGCTTGTGACCGTTGGGGACAGGGTGCTACTGCGAAAAACGCACCCCTGCGGCAATGCAGAATGGACGGTCACGCGGACAGGGGCCGACATCGGCATTGTCTGCGACCGCTGCGGACGGCGCGTCATGCTGGAGCGGGAAGAGTTTGAGCGGCGCGTCAAGCGCCTGCTGCCTCCGCCCGCACCGCAATAACCGGGACCGAGTTTGCTTATGAATCGAAGAAATCCCTTTGGGACGCCCGCCGCTGGCGCGGCGCTGGCGCTATCCGGCGTACTCTGTCTTGTCCGCCTTCATGGGTCGGCGGCGCAAAACGCGGCAGCGCAAAAAATCCACGCGCAGACCACCTCCTACCGCGCAGAGGAAGTCCCGAACGCGGCAACCGTCACCGTCAGCGTGGACGCGACGAAAACGCTGTCCGCCGACCGGGACGCTTTGGAAGCGGTGGTGAAAAAGGCGGGAAATGGCCTGCCGCCCCTGCCCGAATCCTACGCGGCGGCAAAAGAACTCGGCGGGGCGGGCGAGTGGTTCCGCTGGGGCCGCCTCGCGGACAATCGGGCGAATCTTTCCGTTTTCCCCGCCCCCGCCGAATCCGCCCTCGTTTCGGTCTACGCCGTCGCGGACAGTTCCGGCGCGTCGGCGCTGCTGGTCAATTCCTCCGCGCAGACCGTGACCGTCCGCTATCGCATCCGGCTGGGGCGCGGCGCGTATGAATTGCGAGTCCTGCGCTTTGCGTCCGCCAAATCTGAAATTTCCCCCGCCGCGCAGGTACAACCGCTGCTAACGCCGAATAGAGAAAAAGTACCCAATGGCCCCGCCGCGAGCGCCGAATCAGGCATGATGGCGCTGGACGGCTGCGATTTCGGGGCGGTTCGCACTGCGGAGCGCATTGTGATGATGGCCCCTGGCGAAACGGCGCTGATCCGGGCCAGCAACGTGGCCCGCGCCACCGCCGGGGCCTACTATCACGCCCGCGAAATCCTCGACGATCTGCAAGATTCCTCTCCGGGGCTGGCGCGGCGACTTCGGCAAATGCTGCGCAACGGCGAGGGCAGTCTGAAAAGTCTGACCGCCGGGGGGCGAGGTTCCGGGCGGCGCATTGAGGCCATCCACCATCTGCTGCTCGTCAACGCGCAGGCGCAGGCGCTGGAGCGTAACTATTTGCGGCGCGGCAGCGTCAAATACGCGGAGGGCGCGGCCCTCGCCGACGCGCTAACCGCGCTTTCGGACGGGCTTTCGCAGACCAGCGCGGTCATACTGAACCTTGTGCCGCAGATTGAAGTCCTACCAGATACACGCGGCGGGGCGAAAGTCGCTGTCTCGCTGCGAAATGGCGGAACATCCCGCGTCGAGTCGGTCAAATTAGGATTGGACGAAGCGGCGCTTCCTGCAAAAACCACCTGCAATCCGCCCGACCCGGCCTATTTCGACGCGCTGAAGCCCGGTCAAAGCGTGGAGACAACGTTCGAAGTCCGTTCCCGCGCCGGGGCAATTCTCAGCGGAATCCGCTATACCGCCGACGTTTCCTATCGCATCGCGTCCAGTCCGGCGCATCTGCGCCCGCGAAGCCAATTTTAGATGAAGGATTTAATCCATTGAGTGCAACTTTGAACGCAACCCTGTCTGCCACCCTGCGGCGCGGCGTGTCGCGCGCCGCCCTTCTGCTGGCGCTCACGCTCGGATTCGCTGCGTCCGTCCGCGCCGACATCACGCTGAACTTCGTTCCCCACGACGGCGATAAAGTCAGCGATATTTACAAACTCCAGGTCAAGACCGACAGCCCCAACGGGATTGATAAGGTGGAATTTCTGGTGGACGGGCAGTCCCGCACGACCAAAGGCGGCACGCCGTATTTCTATAACTGGGACACGATTGCCGATTCCGAAGGCGAGCATCAGGTTACGGCAATCGCTTACGATGGCAACGGCGCGACGAAAAAAGCGTCGCTGAAACTCGTCGTTGAGAACGAGATTGGCACGGGCGGGGCGGCGCTGGCGCAAAAAGCGCTGGACGCCCTGCCGAAAAAAGATTACGATACCGCCCTGAAATTCGCCCGCCGCTCTCTGAAAGCCGAGCCGAACAACGTGGAGGGTTCCCGCGCTCTGGCAGCCGTCTACGCTTCACGGCAGGACTGGGACCGCGCCAACGACACGCTGGACAAGGCCAAAGGCGTGGACGGCAGCGCGGCGGCGTTGCAGGAACTCGCGGACTACAAAATGCAGCGGGCCATCCAGCGCGAAAACATCGTCAACTTCGCCGGGGACTATACCGCGACCAGCGACCTGCGCCGCAAATCGTATGACCTTGCGATTAAATCTCTGCGCGACAGGGCCGGGGCGGCGCCCGCAGGCCCGGAGGCCGTCACCGCAAACGAGGCGCTGGGGGACGCCCTGCTTAACGCGGGTCGCTATGTGGAAGCGGCGGCGGAGTACGGCAAAAATACTTCGGGCGAAAACGCGCCCGTTTCCAGCACGAACCGGCTGGCCCTCGCCTACGCCCTCGCGGGCAATTTCACGGAGGCTGAAGGCGCGGTCCGCACCGCGATTCGCGCCAAAAAGGACGACGCCGCAACGCGGGCAGTCTATGGACTGGCCTATCTGCGCCAACGGAAATTTCAGGAGGCGCGGAATATCGTCCAGAAAGATATTGCCGGGAAAGACCTCGCCGGAAAACCGCCCGTCTCGCTGATAACCGCCGCCTACGCCGACGCCGCGATGGGCCAGAACAAGCAGGCGATTGTGGAGGCGAAAGCGGCACTTGATCGGGCGCCAAATCTCCCGGAAGCCCACTACGCGCTGGCGGTGGCCTCGAAAGATTTGCAGGTCAGCGAACGGGAATTGCGCAAAACGGTGGCGATGGAGACGTTTTACACCGGCCCCTACCTGATGTTTGCGGCGAACACAGCGGTCTCGAAGTCTGCCGACCGCTACGATCAGGCGTCCGCGATCACGGAGGCCGTGCTGAAACAGGAGCCGGAGAACGTCTTCGCGCAGACCATGCAGTCCCTCCTTGCGATGCAACAGGGGCAGTTAAAGGCCGCTGGAAACACCCTGCGAACGCTGGGCCGCCGGGAAAAAGACTCGCCGGATGTGGTCGCGACGCTGGCGGTCTACTGGATACAAAGCAAAAACGGGGCGCAGGCAGTCAACGCGCTGCAAACGGCGCGGGGGCTGGACTCTGACCGGTTCGCCTACACCGAAGCCCCGCTGCCGATGGAACTGCTGGAAACGATCAACCGGCAATGGCACTACCGCGCCGGATTCTTCCTGACCCCCGCCGCCCTGTACCCGCCGAAAATCCAGACGCCCGTCCCGGCCCCCGCGCCCGCTCCGACGCCGGACGCGCCATAAATCGGGTGTCGGGTGTCGGACTAACACACGCGCTTGCAGAAATTCTTCAGGGTTTGCGCTTTCTTGTCTGAAAACTATTCTGTAAAATAGACCGATACCCGACGCCCGATACCCGACACCCGGTTTTCGTGGTAAAATAGAATATGGCTGTCCTAAACGAACTTGAACTGACGTTTTTTCCGCCGCCTGCGCCGCGTGGCGACTCGTACCATTTTGAGTCGCTGCGGGAAATTACGCGGATGGTCGGGGCCACCGTTACCAGCGCTCAGGCAATGGAGAATCTGCACCGCTATTTGCAGGAGCGCTACTGCGTTTACGCGATTGCGCTGGAAACCCGTTCCGGCCCCTCGACCCGCTTTACCCCGTTTGGCGACCCGGCGGCGATCAAGGCGATGACGCAGCAGAAAAGCCCTGACAGCGTGTGGGACGTTCACATCTGCCCGTTGCAGGACGCCGCCGCCCCGCCCGGACAAATCACCTATGTTTGCGCCGCCGCATCCCCCGCCCCGCCCGAACTTTTAGAGGCCGCGACCGCGCAAATCGCCTTTCGCCTCGGTCAGGAAACGCTGCTGCGCCGCGCCGAAGAAGCGGAGCAGAAGGCCCGCCAGCGCATCAGCGAACTCGCCGCTATCTACGAAATCGGGCAGGCGATTGACCGCATCGAACTCCGCAAACTCCTTCAACTCATCACAGACCGCACCGCCCGCCTGATGGACGCGCAGGCGTGTTCTCTCATGCTGGTCAACCACGAAGCGGGCGTTTTGCGCGTCGCCGCCAGTCGCGGTCTGCCGGAGGCGGCAATGGACTGCGAACAGAAAATCGGCGAGGGAATCGCGGGGCGTGTGGCGGAGACCGAACAGCCCCTGCTGATTAACGGCAGTTTTCGCGATCCGCGCCTTGCGGGAATCGCCCTGAACGCGCAAATTAGTTCCTCCATGCTCGTCCCCATGAAAAATCAGGATGGCAGTGTCCTCGGCGTGCTTTCCATCCGGCGCGGCGCTCCCTCACCCGATTTTTCCGACGACGATTTAAAACTTTTCTCCGTGTTCGCGTCTCAGGCGGCGCTCGCCATCACCAATTTCCGGCTCTACGACAACCTCGAAAACCGGGCGCAGGAACTCCTTAAAATCTCCGAACTCTCCCGCGCTTTGATCTCTACCTTGAACCTCAAAGAACTTTTAGGCAGAGTCACGGAAGATGTTTGCGCCATCGTCGGGTTCGACCGCTGCGGGCTATTTTTGCGCGAAAATCCCGGTTCCAATGCGTTCGTTTTGCAGCAGGCGACGGGCTACCCCGAAGCGCTGGGCCGCAATCCGGTGCGAGAGGGCGAAGGCGCGGTCGGGGCGGCGGCGCGAACGAAAAAGCCGGTGCATTTCGACGCCCGGAAAATTTTATCGGAGGAGGAGCGCGACCGCGCTTACGCCCAGCAAAAAGGTTTCGCTCGCTCGCTTGGCACGGACTCTTTTGTCGCCGTCCCGATTTTATCCAGCCGCAACCGCTGCATCGGCGTCATCGTGGCGGACAATCGGGAACAGCGCGAGGGAATCCTGCCGGAGCAGGTCGCGCTGCTGACCGCGTTCGTCAATCAGGCGGGCATCGCCATTGAGAACGCGCAGATTCACGAGGAACTCCACGAAAAAAGCCGCAATATCCTCCGCCTCAGCCACTACACCGACAGCGTTTTGCAGTCCAGCCTCGCCGGGATTATCTCGACCGATTCGCGGGGGCTGATCCAGCGTTTCAACCGCGCCGCCGTGCAGACGCTCGACCTCGATAACGCGCCCTTCAAAGAATCCACCCTTGCCGACCTCATCGGACGGCTTGGCCTGCCCGCCCCCGAACGCGCCGAACTGCTGGAGATGATCCAGAATGCGCAGGAGACGGGCGAGCCGCACAACCGCCCGAAATTTACCCTGAACCCCAAAGACCGCGACCCCATCACCCTGAACCTGATGATCTCCCGCCTGCCCGATCACGGACAGGAGCGTTCCGGCATTGTGCTGATTTTTGAGGACGTAACGCACGAGGCGCAGTTAGAGGCGAAGGTCAAGGAGATGGACAGACTGGCGGACATCGGGTATCTGGCGGCGCGGATGGCGCACGAAGTCCGCAACGCCCTCTCGCCAATTAAGTGCGCGGCGCAGATTATCAAGCAGGAGGGGGAGGAGGCGGGCTACTCAACGGAATGGCCCGACATCATTATCGCGGAGGCCGACGGCATGAGCCGCCTGACTTCGGAGATGCTGGACTTTGCCCGCGCCACCGCCCCCGATCTGCGGGCCTTGAACGTGGAGCATTTCCTTCACAGCGCCATTCAGCGCATGGCGGCGTTCATGGAAGAGCATCGGGTTGCGATTGTCTGGGACATTGCGGAAGAGCTGCCGGAACTCCACGCCGATCCGATTCAACTGGGGCAAGTCGTCCGCAATATCGTGATGAACGCGGCGCAGGCCATGCCAGAGGGAGGAGACCTGCTCATCTCCGCCGACTGCGACACGCTGGGCCGCACCCTGACGATGCGCTTTCAGGACTACGGCGTCGGGATTCCCCACGACCAGTTGAGTCAGATTTTCCGCCCGTTCGTCACCACCAAAACCAAAGGCACGGGACTCGGACTGCCGATTGTGCAGAAGATCGTCCGGCAGCACGGCGGCAAAATTCAGGTCGCCTCCGTGCAGGGCGAAGGGACGTGCTTCAGCATCTTCCTGCCGCTGCAATCTTCCCCCGAAGCCCGCTTCCACCTCCAGGACACCCTGCCAGAATAGGGTGTCGGGGTTCGGGGGTCGGGTGTCGGACAATTCCTCAATCACTAAAAATTTTTGTAACTATTCACCCCACCCCAGCCCTCCCCTTCGCAAGGGGAGGGAGCCGCCTGCTTTTTTCCCCTCCTTGTGAAGGAGGGGTAGGGGGAGGTGAATAGTTACAAATTTTTACAAACTATCAAGGTGTTAGCGCATTTTTCGACACCCGACACCCGAACCCCGACACCCTACTTTACCGGAATCGCCGCCGCGCCAAGAATCCGGCGGCTGTTTCGCGCCTGAATGAAGACGACGGCCTGCAGGTCTCCGCGCTTCCAGCGCGAATTGAGCGGGACGGCGAACGTGGCGTCCAGACCGGAACGGGTGACGACGCGGACGCTTTTCAGTTCGCGAACGACGCCCGTATGGTTCAGTCTGCGCCCGGAGTTTTCGCCGCCCGCCACCTGCGAATGGAGATTGTCTTCCGTGATGGCAAGCGCTACGTCGGCTTTTTCGCCCGCCGCAAGGCCGGTCACGGGACCGATCTTAATTTTGAGTTGCAGGGCCTCGTTTTTGACCTCGCCCGTCAGGTCTACTTCCGCTTTGGCGGTCTTCGCGGCCCGCGTAATGGCGGCGGAGGCGCTTTCGTCGTCGCTGCCGATAAATTCCGACTGCCCGTCCACCACCGCCTGCGGCGTATAAGCGCTGTCCGCCCGGAGCGCTTTGACGTACTCCGCCTGACGATTGGTGAAGGTGGCGGAGGAGTAGGGATCGTTCCAGGCGCGGGTATTCCAGTAATCCACGTGTTCGCTCAGGGTGATAATTTGCGCCCCGTCAATCGGCTGCTCGCTGCGGAGTTTCATCAGCAGGCGGTCGGCGGGCGGGCAGCTGGAGCAGCCCTCCGAGGTGAACAGTTCCACGATGACCGGGGTGCGGGCGGCCTTTGCGTGGGCAAACTTTGGGGCGGGGGCGGCCCCGGAAACGCTGTGGCGTCCGGCAAACGCGCCAAACAGAACGGCCCCGCCAATCAAGGTGAATGCGGCAAACGCGATTTTTCGCGGCATGATCTTTCTCTCTTTCTTAACGGGTAAGCGGCGAAGAGCGCCGCTTCCACCCTCTCATGCCGGATTAACCCGTAAGAAAGAAGAAAAGTTCCGTGTGCGAGAGATTAGACAGAAGATACAAGATAATAGTGGTCAGTCAAGTAACGTTTTGTCATTTTGGCAAATCGCCTGCGCCGCAAGTCCCGTCCGAAGGACGATCCGGCAGCGCCGCGTAAAAGACGAAGTATTGCTCCACCAATTACTAATATCTGATATCTAATATCTTTTTCACTTTAATTTCCGGTAAATCAGGCGACCGGGCGGATACCTTCGTAGGCGTTGGGCTTGAAATGGCCTTCTTTGATGATCGTTTGCTGCCAGCGTTGCAGCGGATTGTCCGTGTTCCAGCGTCCGTAGCACAGCGCGGCGTGAGCGCGATGCGTTGCGCCTTTCTCAAGGCCGAGCGCGTCGAGGGCGGGAAAGATCGCGCCTCTTGCGGCAAGGAAGCGACCAGAGAGCAGGGCGATTTGCAAATGCAGCAGGCCCAGATTGGTTTCTACGGGAACATCGGCGAGCATTTGCGCTAACAGGTTAGAAATGCGGTAGACTGATGCAGACATCGGGTTCCCTCTTTTCAGTGGGTTTGTTTGGCGACTTTACTTTACCGCAAAGCGGCCCCGATGTCGGAACTGATATTTTGTCTACATGATTTTATCGGAGACTAAAGATTTACGCTATGAAAGTAATAGACATGGACAACGCCCGCGCCATCGCGTACCGCTATCTGGGGTATTCGGCGCGGAGCCAGTCCCAACTTGCGAAGCGGCTGGAGCGGGACGAGTTTCCGCCGGAGATCGTTGAGGCGATTGTTGCGGAACTGACGGCGGAGGGCTATCTGGATGACGAGGCGTTCGCCGCCGCCTGGGTGACCGACCGGGCCGACCGCAAAAAATATGGCAAAACCCGGCTGGCGCAGGAACTGACGCAGCGCGGCGTGGCGAAAGAGACGGTGCAGGAGGCCCTCGCCGAAGTGGACGAGGAGTCGGAGATCGCCCGCGCCCTCGGAGCGGCCCGCCCGAAATGGAAGGCGGAACGCTACGCCGCCCTCGATTCGGCGGGCAGGCAGTCTGAACAGCGCCGGATCGCGGCGTTCCTGCAACGGCGCGGTTTCGGCTGGAATGTCATCAAGCAGGTAATGGCGCGGCTTGTGGCGAATGAAGACTGACCCTTTCGATAAATCCGCGCTTACCGGCCCAATCCGCCGATAATTACGGAACAAACGCCAGTGAAATCGGTCAGCGCGGCGTCCCTTGCGTTCTCTACGGCCCGAAACAGTTCTTTCCCCGCAGGCATTTTTTGCGGGACGAACGCGGCAATACAGAACGCGGAACGCCCCGCCCCGTTGTCTTTGCTCGAACCCCTGAATAGAAGAAAAAGCGCGTTCGCTCCATCTGCTATTGGGAGGTCAGAGAATTGCCCAGCATCTATATCGTCATCGCTTACTTTGCATTGATTGTTTTTGGAATCGCGGTTTCCGCAATCGTCGGAAACCTTCTCTATGTTCGTCCTTTGGAGGCGCGGGAAAAGGCCCGCGTAGAATTATTGGTACAGCCGAAAATCACGGAGGCCGAGCGCATTGTGGAAGATGCGCGAAAAGAGCAGGAGGGCGCAAAGCGTCAGGCCCTGCTGGAGGCCCGTGAAGAGGTCGTGAAATTGCGTACCGAAGTGGAAGAGGAAAACCGGGAGAAACGCGCAGAAATTCAGAGGTTGGAGCGACGACTGGCGCAAAAAGAGGAGAACCTCGACCGTCGGGGGGAAGGATATGAGACCAAAGAGCGCCACATTCAGGAAAAGGAGTCCGAAGTCTTGCATCTGCGGGAAGAAGCGGACGTTTTGCTGGCGCGTCAAAAAGAGGAGTTGCAACGGCTTTCCGGCCTGACGCCGGAGGAGGCCCGCGCTGTGTTTTTGAAAACAGTGGAGGACGACAGCCGCCACGAGGCCGCCAAACTGATGCGGGAGATTGAGGACGCGGCGCGGCGCGACGGCGAACGCAAAGCGCGGCAGATTGTCACGGATGTTATTCAGCGCTGCTCGGTAGATCAGACCTCGGAGACCACCGTCTCCGTCGTGCCGCTGCCTAACGACGAGATGAAAGGCCGCATTATCGGGCGTGAAGGCCGCAATATCCGCGCCTTTGAGACCATGACGGGCGTTGACCTGATTATTGACGATACGCCCGAAGCGGTCGTGCTGTCGGGCTTTGATCCAGTGCGGCGCGAAGTGGCCCGAATCGCGCTGACTAACCTCATCGTGGACGGGCGAATCCATCCGGGCCGCATTGAAGAGGTGATTAAAAAGGCGCAATTAGAGGTGGAAGCGCGGATTCAGGACGCGGGCGAGCGGGCCGTATTAGAGACCGGCATGACCGGCCTTGCGCCGGAAATCGTGCATCTGCTCGGCAAAATGAAGTACCGCACGTCCTACGGGCAAAACGTTCTGAAGCACTCAATCGAGGTCTCGCATATCTGCGGGATGCTGGCGGCGGAAGTCGGCGCGGACATCGGCATCGCCAAACGCGCCGGACTGCTGCACGACCTGGGCAAAGCGGTGGACTTCGAGGTCGAGGGGCCGCACGCTCTGATTACCGGCGAAATCCTGCGCCGCAACCGGGAGCCGGAAGCGGTTGTCCATGCGGCGGAAGCGCATCATCACGACGTGGAACCGGCGACGGTGGAGGCCGTCCTGGTCATTTGCGGCGACCAAATGTCTGCGGCGCGGCCCGGCGCGCGGCGCGAGACGCTGGAGACCTACGTCAAGCGCCTGAAAAAACTGGAAGAGATCGGCGACGCTTTTCAGGGCGTGGAGAAAACGTTTGCGGTGCAGGCGGGCCGCGAAATCCGCATCATCGTCAAGCCGGAGCAGATTGACGACCTCGCCGCGCTGAAGTTGGCCCGCGACACCGCCAAGCGCATCGAGGAAGAGATGGAGTATCCCGGTCAGATCAAAGTCACCGTTATCCGCGAAACGCGGGCGGTGGACTACGCGAAGTAGGACTGCCCTCATCCCCCTCTCCCAAACCTGGGAGAGGGGTTTTTGGCGCGGGCCAGAACCGGCCTGCGAGACGAATCTCCTCGATTTTGCGTATAAAAAAGGGAAGCAATTACGCTTCAGTTTCTTCTCAAGAAGGAGAATGGAAAAATGAATTACGGGATTCCCCAATCGAGTAACGTGATTATCAACGCGCCGACGACGGTTCAATCGGCGTTTGTTCGGAAAGTATACGGGCTGTTTTTCTTTTCCACGCTCGTCACGGTGCTGGTCGGCGCGTTCTGCTTTCAGGCAGGCGTTGCGTCCGCGCTGCTCCCGCTGCTGCCCGTGCTGATGATTTTGGAATTTGCGCTCATTATTGCAATGGGATTTACGCGAAAAGCGACGGGTCTGAACACGGGCCTGCTCTACCTATTCGCGGCCCTCAACGGCGCGGTCATGGGGCCGCTCCTCCTGCGCTACAACGAAATGATGCCCGGTCTTCCGATGCAGGCGGCTCTGCTCACGCTGACGATTTTCGGTGGCCTGACGCTGTACGTGATGCAGACCGGCAAAGATTTCTCGTTCCTCGGCGGGATGCTCATGGTCGCGCTGATCGCGCTGATTGTCACCGGCTTCGTGATGATGTTTTTCCACGTCGCGGCGCTCTATCTGCTGTACTCGTTCGCGGGCGCGGTGATTTTCGGCGGCTTCGTTCTGTACGATACGTCCAATATTATGCGGCGTCTCGGCCCCGGCGATGAGGTGGCGGGCGCGATTAGTCTGTACCTCGACCTCGTGAACCTGTTCTGGTACATCCTGCAAATCCTCGGCGTCTTCAGCCGCCGCGACTGACCTGCCGACAACAAGCCGGACGCGAAAATTACCCTCGCGTCCGGCTTTTCTTTTGAACGCTGTTTTTGTCACGACGCTTTGCCCTGTCTCACCCCCGCTTTGCGCTTCGCAGGCAGGAACTTCCCGCCCGATTCGCGTACTAATCCGCGTAGTCCAACCGTCGTCGCGCCGCCGCATCAGGAGAACAGGAAAATGAAAAGATTCGCGTATGTTTTCTGCAAAATCGCGCTGGTTCCGCTGCTCATCGCAGGCGTCGGCGTTGGCTTGGTCTGGCGCGGCAATCGGCAACGTGAGAACGAGAAAGACCTTTTCTTCGGCGTTAATAATTCCGCGGGAATGACTGCCTTCAACGCATTGGCGCGGGGCGCTGACCCGAACGCCCGCGATATGCCCGACGACACGCGAACACTCAAGGAACGTTTCCTTGACTTCATTCATCATACCGGGCCGCGCAAAGAAAAGTACGACACGCCGCTGCATCGCGCCGTTTTAGTGTATCCCGAAAACTCAACGATTATTGCAGCGCTGCTTCAAGCGGGGGCCGACCCGAACGCCAGCAGAACCGAGGCGGATACAGTTCCTCCGCACTTTGATACGCCTTTCCTCACCGCAGAAATAGTGGGCCGCTATGAAAACGGGCATCTGCTGCTGCAACATCACGCGGACATCAATGCGCGGAATGGCAGAGGTGATACGGCCTTGTTCTGGGTCTCGTCATTCAACTTTGACGCCGAAGTGGAGTATCTTCTCCGGCATGGCGCCGACACGGAAGCAGAAGGTCCAAACGGTGACACCGCTTTGATTCGAGCCGCCAGTCTGAATGGAATTGCTACCGTTCGGAGCCTTATTAAACACGGCGCGAATGTCAACCATAGAAACATTCAGGGATATACCGCGCTGTACTACGCTCATTCCGTCGGGTATCCTACCATCGAAAGACTCCTGCTTAAAGCCGGAGCCGTTGAATAAAACGTTTCCGTCGCGTTCCCTGCAAAATAAAAACGGCGTGATTTTCTCTCCCAATCTCATCAGGGCGGAGAAAATCGCGCTTTTCCCTGCATAACTCCCCCTGCCCACGCCGATAATCCAGATAACTGAACCGTAAACTTCGACGACTGCCGGGAGGTATTGCAAGCCTGCCCTATTGTATTGCAGCGCTATCACGGCATTTTGCAGTACGGAGCGTCCGTACTGCAAAACAAGGCTGTCGTTTTTCAGTACGAATGCGGCGTCTTCGTCCGCCGCGCCGCCGTTATCGAAGATAATCTGACCCGCGAGAAAGAACCAACCGCCATGCAAACCGATTTCTTGCCCCGGCCCGACGGCGCGTTTCGCGAATGGGGCGAAAACTTTCTGAATGTCGCCACGCAAAGCGGGGCCGGACTGCCCCTCACGCCCGCCCAACGCGCCGAACTGCAAAACCTCCTGAACGGTTTCGCCGCCGCCATGAACGCCCATGAGACCGCTAAGGCCCATTTCCACAGCATGACGGAGGGCAAAGACGCCGCCCGCGACCAGTTCGACGCGGCAGTCCGTAAAGTCGCCCGCGTCATCCAGTCCGACGCCGAAGTTCCCGATGCTCTCAAAGTCGGCCTCGGCCTCAAACCGCATACCGGCGTCCGGTCACGCGGAGCGCCCGTCACGCCGACAGACCTGCGCGTTCAGGCCGACGCCAACGGCGACCATCGCCTCGCGTGGAACCGCCTGACCAACAAACCCAACACCAACTTTATGATTGAAGCGCAGATTGGCGACGACCCCGCATGGCGTCTCATCGGGGCCGCCAACGCCGCCCGTTTCACCCATACCGGCCAGTCTCCCGGCGTCCGCATCGCCTATCGCGTCGCGGCCCATCGCGCCGGAAGGGCCAGTGTTCCGTCCGCTGCCGCCGTTCTCTATGACAATGCGCGAGTCGTTCTCAAATAATTGTCCGCAGAAAACGCAGAAAGCGCAGAAGATAAGGCAAAAACGGAAACTTCAGAGGGAGGCGATTAGGATATTTCGCATTGCTTCCCTTTTTCTGCGTCTTCTGCGTTTTCTGCGGACGATTTTTTTCTTCCCCCCTTGCATTTTGTTTTCTTTGCGGGTAAAATTCCCATGAATTTAGCGCTCAAGGCAGGCGACTGCTAAATCGCGCAACGAATTTTGTTTGCAGACCGGCGAAGCGTATGCGTCAATGCCGCGCCGCTCGCCCACGCGCCCATCTAAACAAGGAGGAAGCATCGAATGGCTACCCTGAAACCCATCGGAGATCGCATCGTCGTCAAGGCGGTCGCGGCAGAAGAAAAAACCGTCGGCGGCATCATCCTGCCCGACGCCGCGCAGCAAAAACCGCAGGAAGCGGAAGTCGTCGCGGTCGGCCCCGGCAAAACCCTCGATAACGGCAAGACCGTCAGCGTCGAAGTCAAAGTGGGTGATAAAGTCATCTACGCCAAATATGGCGGAGCGGATGTCAAAGTCGGATCGGAAGAATTTGTGATCCTGCGCCAGGACGACATTCTGGCAATCAAGGAATAATTTTAGCGAAAGGGAGAGAGAGAAACAATGGCTGGAAAAATTTTATTGTTTGACGAAGAGGCGCGACGCGCCCTTGAGCGCGGCGTCAATACGCTGGCGGATGCGGTCAAAGTGACATTGGGGCCGAGGGGCCGCAACGTGGTGCTGGAGAAAAAATTCGGCAGCCCCAGCATCATCAATGACGGAGTGACGATTGCCAAAGAGATCGAAGTCGAAAACCCGTTTGAGAACATGGGGGCGCAGCTAGTCCGGGAAGTGGCGAGTAAGACCAACGACATTGCGGGCGACGGGACGACGACCGCGACCGTTCTGGCGCAGGCGATGGTCAAAGAGGGCCTCAAAGCGGTCTCGGCAGGCGCGAAGCCGCTGCTGGTCAAGCGCGGCATTGACAAAGCGGTGGAAGCCCTCGTCGAGCGGATCAAGGCCAACAGCACGAAAATCGAAGGCAAGGCCGCGATTGCGCAGGTCGCGACGATCTCCGCCAACGACGCCACGATTGGCGAGATGCTTGCCGAAGCGATGGAAAAAGTCGGGCGCGACGGCGTGATTACGGTCGAGGAGAGCAAGGGAACGACGACTCAACTGGAGATCGTCGAGGGGATGCAGTTCGATAAGGGCTACATTTCGCCGTACTTCGTAACCGACCCGGAGCGGATGGAAGCGATTATCGAAGACCCGTACATCTTCCTGTATGAAAAGAAAATCTCGTCTATCGCCGATCTGGTTCCGATTCTGGAAAAAGTGACGAAGACGGGACGCCCGATTGTGCTGATTGCCGAAGATGTGGACGGCGAGGCGCTGGCGACGCTGGTGGTCAACAAAATTCGCGGCAACATCAACAGCATTGCGATCAAGGCCCCCGGCTTCGGCGACCGCCGCAAGGCGATGATGGGCGATCTGGCGACCCTGACGGGCGGACGCTTCATTACGGAAGACCTGGGCGTGAAGCTGGAGAACATCGGGCTGGAAGACCTGGGCCGCGCCAAGCGCGTCGTCGTGACGAAAGATAATACGACGATTGTGGACGGCGCGGGCGAAGCGTCGGAGATTTCGGGCCGCGTGGCGCAGATCAAGAAGCAGATCGAGGACACGGAAAGCGATTACGACAAAGAGAAGTTGCAGGAGCGGCTTGCGAAACTCTCCGGCGGCGTGGCAATCGTGCAGGTGGGCGCGGTGACGGAAACGGAACTGAAAGAGAAGAAGGCCCGCATTGACGACGCAATGAACGCGACCCGCGCTGCGGTGGAGGAAGGAATCGTTCCCGGCGGCGGCGTGGCGCTGCTGAACGCGCAGTCGGCGCTGGACGGGCTTGACCTGGGCAATGCGGACTCGCAGATCGGCGTGAACATCGTGCGCCGCGCCATCGAGGAGCCGCTGCGTCAGATTTCCGAAAACGGCGGCAAGGAAGGCTCGGTCGTGGTGAACGCGGTGAAGAACCTGCCGCTCGGTCAGGGCTACAACGCGGCGACCGAAGAGTATGGCGATCTGGTGGCGCAGGGCGTGGTTGATCCGGCGAAGGTGGTCCGCACCGCTTTGCAGAACGCGGCGAGTATCGCGGGGCTGATCCTGACGACGGAGTGCCTCGTCAGCGAGAAGAAGGAAGACGCGCCTGCGGCCCCGATGGGCGGCGGGGGCGGCATGGGCGGAATGTACTGACGCCTTTCTCCTAATTCTACCCCTCCCCTGCAAGCGGGGGAGGGGAACAAGAGCGAACCGCCCCTTTCCGCAATTCGGGAAGGGGCGGTTTTGGTTTGCGGGGGCAGGTTTCCGGGTAGCGCCGGAAGTTAAAAACTCCCGGACAACTCTTAAAAATCTACCCGCGCAACTCCTGAAAAATGGTCACTCTCTGAGTTTGTGGTAGGTCTTTGCGATCTGGGCGCGGTCTTGCAGGAGGAGGATGGCGCGGAACGGGAACAGCAGCCGCCATGTCAGGCGGAACGCGCCGCGCAGGGTGGGATGGTAGGCGGACTGCCCGGAGTCGAGGAACAAAATTTTTGCGCGGCGCTGGGCCTCGCAGTCCTCGCGGAAGTCCCGCGTCAGGAGGGCGGCGAAATTCTCGTCGGGCGGGTAGACGGTTTGCGGCGTTTCGGGCATATTAAGGGCGACGGCGCGGCGGTGCTGCTGATGGAGTTCGCGGGGGTCTTGCGCGAACGTCATGCGGAAGACACGCTTTTGCGGGGCGGCGGGGAACCAGTCCGGCTCCAGTCGGTTCGTGGAGACGAGGCGGCTGCCGTCCTCGAAATGCGCGGTGATTTCGACGTGCTGCATCAGCGGTCGCCACTCATCCTCGAAGCGGATCAGCAGCGCGGTAATCACGGCGAGATCGCCCGTTTCGGCCTGATAAAAAAGGGCGAGCGTTGTCTTTGAGTCGGCGTCGTCCCCTTCCAGCGTGTATTCCTCAAAAGACTTATAGCCGTCCGCCTGCAATCGCTGCGTGTTTTCGATGAAGTAGTGGATCAGTTCCGGCGGCAGGTCGCTGAGAACGGCGGGTTTCAGCGCGGGGCGGGCGGGAATTTTCAGACTGACATATAGCAGGACAGGGGCGCCGATGTAGTAGGCGACCATCAGGAACAGCGGCAGAACGAGCAGGTAATCCATCAACGTCGAAATCACTCCCGGCGGGACGGAGAAAGCGCCCCACGCTTTAGTTCGCGGCGCGGGCGGCGATTCCCTGCCCCGCCGCGTTATTTTGCGCTATCTTGCTGTCTTGTCCGGCGGCAGAACGTAGACGCCGACCGGGAAGCCGACCGCATCGGGAAAAGAGGCGGCGCGGTCTTCGGGGCGCACGAGCGCGGGGTAGTTCCTGTCCCACCACGCTTCGCGCCGCGCCCCGTCCAAAATAATAATCGCCCGCGTTTTGTTTGGAAACCGCTCGACCGGACGGGCATCGTTGCAAAGTCCGGGAATGACGGGGACGGAGACAAAGGGGGTATCTACGCTGAGTCCCGGCGCGACATCACCGAGCAGCACGGCGTCAGGCGGCAGATGCGCGGTCAGCCAGCGTCCCGCGTCCCGCTGCGTGTAATCCAGATTCCGAAGCCAGTCCCCCAGCCAGAGCGCGTTAATGGCGGCCCACAGGAGCAGCAGGAAGACGAGGGAACAGGGAACAGGGAACAGGGAACAGGGGAATACTCTCGTCTGCTGAAAGTTTGCGGAAATTTCCAGTGGCGCGGGCATTTTCCTGCTCCCTGTTCCCTGTTCCCTGTTCCCTTTCTTCTGTTCTCTCGTTTTGGACGGCGCGAAGTAGAGAGCGATTGCCGCGCTGATTGTTATCGCGGCGACGAGGAGATTGCCTGTCAGGGTGTCGGAGGGGCGGGCGAAAAGCGCGAGGTGGTAGGCGAAGAATCCGCCGAGCAGGGCGCGGGCGCGGCGCGATTCGCTTAGAAAAGGCGCAATTTTCGCGTCACATGGGAGGGAAAGCGCCGCGATTGCAGTGAAAGCGTGGTAAAACAGGAGAAAATACCGGGAGGGCGAATAGCCTGCAATGGTGAATACTAAAAGACCGGACGCGAGCCAGCCGCCCAGAAACAAAGAATTTTCGGAGAGCGGCGGACTTTCGCGGCGGACGCGCCACCGCTGCCAGACGCCGACGATGACCAACGCGGACAGGACGGGCGTGTGCCGCAGCAGGGCGGGCGCAATCCCCCGCGTGTCGCCGAAAAAAGCGCGGGCGACGATGCGGACAAAATGCGCGAAACTATGCGGCAGTAACTGCTGATGCAGATAAAAGGCGTTGACGCGAGAGAGTTCGGCGCGGTTGGGCAGCATCCAGAGGGCGAAATATAAAGCGAGGGCGAACGCGAGGCCGGAAGCGAAGGCCAGCAGACGCGAACACGCCAACTTTCCGCCACGCAGTTTGCGACCGAGAAGCAGAAGCGGAACGGGCAGGACGAACGCGCACAGGCCGCGAGTCGCGAACGCAAGGCCGAGAGTCGCGCCGCACAGCCAGAGCCAGATCATCGGCGCGGTCGTCTGGTTTGTTTTTATTGCGGTCGGCGGGGCGGAGTTTTGCGAGTGCGCCCGCGTCCAACAGTAGAACGCCGCGACGAGAATCAGCGCGGCGGGGGTATCCATCAGGGCCATGCGCCCATAGAGCAGCGGCAGGTGATCGAAGGCGAGGAACCCGGTTGCGAGGGCGGCGGCGCGGAGATTGTAGGCGCGGCGCAGCGCGGCAAAGAACAGCGGCAGCGTGAGCAGGCCCGCCGCAACCGATATCAGACGCGCCGGAAGCAGGCCCGCCCCGAAGCGGCGAAAAACGGCGGTCTGCGCGGCGCTGAGTGTGGGCGAAAGCAGCGCGTTATTGAAGTCGTCGGTTTGCGGATGCCCGAACAGGACTTGATTGCGGGCGTTGTGCAAATAAAAGCCTTCGTCGGTGAGCAGGCCGGAACTCCAGTCCAGCCGCTTGTAGGGATCGGAATCCAGCGCAATGACGCGCAGGCCAACGGCACAGGCTGCCAGCAAAAAAAGTCCTATCAGCGCGATAAACAGGCGGCGGCGCGTGAGTTTTCTTTGCCCCTCATTGGTTGCAAGAGTTGGCATGATTTGCGCCTCCGGGCGTGATTTGCGTGAAAAATACAAAATATTTATTTGCGCAACGGAAATTTAACCTGCACTTAATATGATTCGCTTCAAAAGCGTTGTATAATAGAATCCCTGACGCCTTATAATGGGCGTGGCGACGCGCAGATGTTTTCTCCACAGCGGTCGCAGGCAGCATCGAGTAAGGCAGGGACGCTTTATTCTTGTCCGCAGGTCATTTCAACGCATTGATTCGATGAACTGAAGGGGAGAAACAACAAGATGGGGACTTTATGTCTTGATGTGCATCCTGTTTACGGCGCAATTTATCAGGACGGTGAATTTGTGCAGCGCGGGGCCGTACTCGGTCTGTCCGTAGATTCTAAAGCGGTCGTCATCGCCCCGGTCAGCGGCTGGGTGCGGCTGCTGGGCGACGCGCCGGAGCCGGAGATCGGACTCCGAATCGAAATCCGTCAGAATACCGACCGCGAAGCCGCGCCAGCGCCCGTCGCGCACTAAAAATAGCCCTCAACCCAACCCCTCTCCCACATTTGGGAGAGGGACGACAGCAAAACACCCCCCATAATGGTGTGACTTGTAGACAACTGTACCCTTTTTGTGCTATAATACGCTATCTTTACGTGGCGCGGGCAAAAAATAATCTTCCGCGCCGCAAGTTTCCTGCCGATATAGCGGCGGAAGGGACAGCGGTCATGGCGCGTAAAAACCCCGACGACGACGAACAGTATCTTTCACCCGAAGCGCAGCCCGAAGACAGTGAACTGTCGCTGCGGCCCCGGCGGCTGCGCGAAATGATCGGGCAGCCGAAAATCAAGCAGAATCTCACCATTGCCATTGAAGCGGCGCAGAAGCGGGACGAACCGCTCGATCACGTCTTGCTTTACGGCCCACCCGGACTGGGCAAGACGACCCTCGCCAATATCCTCGCCAACGAAATGGACGTGCCGATTCGGATTACGTCCGGCCCCGCGATTGAGAAACCGGGCGATCTGGCGGCGATTATGACCAGTCTGGAAAAAAACAGCGTCTTTTTTATTGACGAAATTCACCGCCTGCGCAACACCGTTGGAGAAATCCTTTACTCGGCAATGGAAGACTTCAAACTGGACATTATTATCGGGCGCGGGCCAAGCGCCCGGACGCTGCGGCTTGACCTACCGAAATTTACGCTGGTGGGCGCAACGACGCGGGCCGGGATGCTGGCGGCCCCGCTGCGCGACCGGTTCGGCATCCATAGCGGATTGGAACTCTACGCGCAGGATGAACTCGATACGATTGTGCGGCGCTCGGCGGAGATTTTAGAGATTCCGATTGAGCCGCACGGTTCGCAGGAGATCGCCCGCCGGTCTCGCGGCACGCCCCGCATCGCCAACCGCCTGCTGAAGCGGGTGCGGGATTACGCGCAGGTGCGGGCGGAGGGCGTGATCACGCAGGAAGTCGCCGATGTCTATTTGCGGATGCTGGACATTGACGAACTCGGCCTCGATAATTTTGACCGCCGCTACCTTCGCGCCATCATTGAGAAGTACGAGTGCGGCCCAGTCGGTCTGGAAACACTTGCCGCCATGCTGGGCGAAGAGCGCGACACGATTGAGGACATGAGCGAGCCGTACCTGCTGCAACTTGGCTTCTTAAACCGCACGAACCGGGGCCGAGCCGCCACCCGCGCCGCCTGCGACCATCTCGGCCTGCCCTTCCGCGAACGCTACAATCTCCGCGACGAGGAGGCCATACCGTCCAATAACGGACAGGGCAGCCTGCTGTGATTTGCCCTCCCCCGCAAACCGAGGCGGGGGAGTGGTGGCAATCGTAGCGGACTGTCTGTTTTACGCAAAATCAGGGCGGCTTGTTCCGAATTATAAATTTTGTCCTTTCGTCTGAATACGCAGGCGGCGGAGAAAAACTGCGTGATTTGATTGCGGCGTGGGGCGGGTTATGATATAATGAACGTACTATTTTGCGTGCGAGAGAACGAAATTCGTCTTGCCGCGCTGGCAAAACAGACCGCAAAATTTGAGTATGGAGGAGAACGCGCATGACGTTGACAATCCATTTACCGGATAAGCCCGCCGCGCAATTTCTGGCTTTGATGCCGGAAGAAAAACGTGATGAATTTATTGCCGAGGCGATTGCCGACGCGGTGGCGCTGCGGCAGGACGAGACCCGCGAGGCCGAAGCGCGTCTGCTGGCAGTTCTCCGCGCCGAACTCGACCCGGAGAAAGAGCCGGAACGGGACGCCGCTGAATGTCGGGCGACGGTGGAAGAAGCGTAGAACGACATAGATAACGGCGGCCCTCTGTTTACACTAGATGAAGTGCGCCGACGATGGGTGCGGAACGAACGGCAAAGGCAAAGGCAGGAACCGCATGAGACAATCCGACGACGCTTCTGACGCGCTGCCGGTTTTCGCGGTTCGCATCGGAGAACGCGCCCTGCGGGATATTGATGTCGCGTATGTTCGATTCGCAGAAATTGCGTCGGAGGAGATTGCTCATGAATGGCGTGTGAACTTGCTCGATGCTATCGCGGGACTGGCAACCCTGCCTCGCCGCTTCCCGCTCGCTTCGGAGCCGTTTCGGCATGAAACGCGCCAGATGGTTTACCGTCGCGCAAATCATTCGGCTGCTTACCGTGTTTTCTATGGCATGAGAGGCGAGCAGGCCGACGCGCAGGATGCGCCGACGGTGATCATTCTTCCTGTGCGTCATTCGGCTGCGCGTCCGCTGACCCGTAGAGAGATACGGGCGATTGAAGCGCAGGAATAGCAATGATTATCAGTGGATAGCAGGGATTAAAGACGGGCGGCGGAAATTAAATTCCGCCGCCCGTTTGCATTTCTTAGCCGCGTCTTGATGACGCTTGTTATCTGGGCGAGACGGAGGCCCGTTTGTCGTTTTTGGATTTGGCGGCGGGCGGCGGGGCGACGGCGCTGGACGCCCCGTTCGGGTTCTGGTTGGCGCTGATGGGAACGCCCACACCGTCCGGCCCGAAGGCCAGCGTGGGTTTAGTCGGCAGCTGATTAAGCAGGGTGGAGACCGCCGTTTCGATCTGACGGTCGCGGTTTGCGGCGAGGTCTTCGGCGGTGTTCTCAATGTAGATGTCGGGCGGTATGCCCAGGTTCTCCATGTTTTTGCCGTCCGCCGTGTACCATCCCCACGAGGGCAGGCGAAAACTCGTGCCGTCCGCCAGTTTGCCGCCGTAAGTCCCGATGACGTAGCCCGGAGTTGGGACGCCGATAATCGGGCCGAGTTTCAGGGATCGGAAACCCGCCGGAAAAATTTCCGCGTCGCTGTACGAATGGTTGTCAATCAGCAGAGTAATCGGTTTCGTGTACGCTTTGTCCGGCTGGCTGACGCGGAAGCCGTCTCGCGGCTGAGTATAGCCGTAGACTTTGCGCGAAAGAACGTCGAGGATTGCGTCGTGGGTGTTGCCCCCGCCGTTGCCGCGAATGTCCAGCACAAGGCCATCTTTGTTCAGCGCGTCCTCGCCGATTTCCCGCTCAAACTTTTGCAGCGAAGGCTGGTCCATGCCGCGAATATGGATGTAGGCCAGCCGTCCGCCGGAGAGTTTGTCCACCCGCTCCCGGTTCTGCGCGACCCGCTGCTCGTACTCCAGATTGCTCCACTCCGCCGCCGTAATGGGTTTAAGTTTCACCGTCCTCGCGCCCTCTTTGGTCGGCTTGCTGTTAACGAAGAGTTCCACTGTCTTGCCCGCTTTGTCCATCAGGGTTACGTAATAGTCTTCATTTTGCCGAACGTCCACGCCGTCCACGCTCAGAACATATTCCCCCGGCAGGACGCGGGAGGAGGGCTTGTCGGCGGGGCCGCGCCGCATAATGTCCGCGACTTTCAGCCCCGGCCCCGCGTAGTTGGGATCGTAGGTCAGTCCAAGCGAGGCGGTCTGCGGCCCGCCGCCTTTGCTGTTGGGACTGATTTCGGAGTGCGACGAGTTGACCTCGCCGACCATTTCGGAGAGCAGGTTGGCGAACTCCTCCGGCGTCCCGACGCCCGCAAGGGACGGTTCGTATTTGGCGCGGAGGGCTTTCCAGTCCACGCCGTGCATTGTGGCGTCGTAAAACGCCTCCCCGAAGCGGCGGTAAAATTCGTTGAACGACTGTAAATACAGGGCCTTGCGGTCAAAGATCATCGGGGCAGCGAAAGCGACAACGGCGGGCGGGCCGCCGCCCGCGCCCAGCGAGCGCGGCGTTCCGCCCGCGCCGAGGTAATAGAACCGGGAGCCGTCGGGCAGGAACTGAATCCCGCCGCCGCTTTCGCCGGGGTTGATGGGCTGAATCTGCCCGGTGGACAGATTGACCGCAACAAAGCCGCCGTTCAGCGCCACGACCGCCCTGGCGCTGTCGGGGGAGATGGCATAGTCCGAAACAATGCCGAACGCGGGCAGGACTGCGGCGCGGAGATGAATGTCCGTAAAGTCAATTTTTACGTCTTTGCTGCGGTCAGGCTTCGGTTTTTTGTCTGTGTCATCGGCGGTATCGTCAGGCTGCTCCAGCGGCAGCTGGTAGAGGAGTGGCAGACCCTGCCTGTCTGAGACAAACAGCAGTTTTCTGCCGTCTTTGCTGAACTGCGGGGCCTGATTGCCGCCGGGATAGCGCGTGATATTGGTCGCCGCCCCGCCGACCGCCGGGACGACCCAGATGTCGGTATTCTCGAATCGGTCCATGCGGGCGAAGGCGATCCATTTGCTGTCCGGCGACCAGGTGTGCGCCGTGATTCCGATTCCGAAATTGTTGCTGCCATTGCCTTCTGCCAGCCGCCGCGCTTCGCCGCCTCCCGCCGCCACAAGGTAGAGTCCAGGCTGCGAACCGGCGCGGGCGTAGGAGACCGTTTTGCCGTCCGGCGAATAGGTGGGGTTGCTTTCGGTCACGGCGTCGTTGGTGAGGCGGACGGTGGCCTTTGTTTTCACGTCCATCGCGTAAACGTCGGGCTGGTTGCCTTTGTCGGAGACGTAGACAATTTTCGCGCTGTCGGGCGACCACGAAATATCGCTGTCGTTGGCGTGGTCTTCGGTCAGGCGTTTGGCGTCCCCGCCCGTTGTGGAGACCGTCCAGATGTCGCCGCGCAGGGTGATGGCGAGCGTTTTGCCGTCCGGCGAAAGGGAAGATTCCGTCGCTTCGCCGCGCATCGTTACGAACTCTTGATTATTGACCTGTTCGTCCGTCCGCGCAATCACGCGGACTTTGCGGTCGTCTGCCCCATTGGGATTGACGGTGTAGAGATCGCCGTTATAGAGGTAAACCAGCAGCGATCCGTTGCGGGCGATCTGCGGAAAGCGCACGGCGTCGCCGGAATGTTTCGTCACGGGCTGCAATTTGCCGCCGTCCGCCCCGATTCGGAACAGGTTGGGCGTGTTGCCGCCCGCCGCAATCGTGGTGACGAATACGGACTTGCCGTCCACGCCGTACAGGGGCCAGAACTGCTGCGTCTCGCCCTTCGCCAGCGTTTTGACTTTGCCGGTGGCGATGTCCTCGGTCACGGTCTGCGCCGCCACGCTGCCGCGATACCACGGCCGCCACCAGGGCTGCCCGCTGCGGGTATAAACGATATTTTTGCCGTCGGCAGACCACGAGGCGAACCGTAAATCTTCGTCGTCATTTGTCAGGCGCTTGACGCTGCGGTCGCGCAAATCTATCGTATAGAGGGCGTAAGAGCGGGTGTCGCGGCGTGAGTAGAACAGCAGTTTTTCGCCGTCCGGCGACCAGTCGCAGAGCCAGTCCACGCTGCTGTTGTAGGTGACCTGCCGCGCCGCGCCGCCCGCCGCCGGAATAAGGAAGATGTCCACGTTGCCGCTTCGCAGGCTGCTGAACGCGATGAATTTGCCGTCCGGCGACCAGCGCGGCATGGCATCGAGTCCCTCGTGGATGGTGAGGCGGCTTGCCGTTCCGCCTGCCGACGGCACAGTCCACAGATCGCCGAGATAGGTAAAGCAGATGGTCTTACCGTCCGGCGACAGGCAGGGGTAGCTCATGCCGTGAATTGGCCTGTCTTCCGGCAGGGCCAGCAGATCGGTTTTTGTAGTTTTTCCTGCGGTCTGCGCCATGCTTTGCCGCGTTGCGCCGCCGAATCCCACGCATAAAATCAGTCCTGCCAACCCTAAGTTGCGGGTCACCCTCCAGCCCGCCGCTTTGTATCGCTTCATTGTCTCTCCTCGCCCCTATCACGCTCAAACGCCGCGCCGACAATTATGCCGCGCAGACCGGGCCGCGCAGACCGGGCCATGTAGACCGGGCCGTGAACGACCCATCGGCAACGCCTCCCAGACGGGTCGTTCACGGCCCGTCTGGGAGGCGTTCCGCCGACCGTCCTGCGGACGTGGATGCGTTCGCGTTTCCGGGTGGTGTCGCGTGATTAGTTTGTCATAAGGGGGTAGTTATTCGTCGCGCCGCATTATTTCTTGCGCTTCGCGTCTTTCTCATTATACTACGTAATTTTGGCGGCGGCAAATTCCGGTTCGGGTATTCGGGTACTGGGTATTGACTGTTTTACTATGAGTTTTGTACAAGCTACCAGTGAGGAAGCGAACAACCGAATATTTGAATGCTTGAATACCTGATGAACGGGCAGGAGTCGCGCCGCCGCGCAGCGAAACAAACACTGACGCCGCAACAACGGAGGGGAACACCATGAGTCTGATTGCCACACGGCCCTGCGTGACACCGCAGGAGTATTTGGAGCGAGAACGCCGCGCCGAAACGAAAAGCGAATATGATAGCGGAATGATTATACCGATGGCGGGAGCATCTAAAGAACACAATCGAATTAACGCCGACACGATGATTCATCTTGGGTCGCAACTCGAAGCGGGGGGCTGTGAGATACTTGGCAGCGATATGCGAACGCGAGTCCTGCGCGGGGACAAGTATTATTACCCGGACATAATCGTGGCGTGCGGGGAAGCGCGGTTCGAGGATAACGTTTTCGATACGCTGTTGAATCCCACGCTGATAATTGAAATTTTGTCCGAATCTACGGCGGAAAAAGATCGGAAAGAGAAAATGGACGCTTATGAAACGCTGGATTCGCTGACGGACTACGTTCTCATATCCCAGACCGAGCCGCGCATCGAACACTACGCCCGCCTGCCCGAAGGCGGTTGGCATTACCGGATAGCGCGGGGGTTGGACGCCGTTCTCGCCCTGCCGAATATCGGGGCCAGGCTGGAACTGGCGAAAGTCTACCGCCGCGTCCCGTTCCCCGCTCCGCAATAGAGGGAACAGGAAACACAGGGAACCGGAAACAGAAAATTTGAGTGACGAAACAGGAAACAAAAGCGGACTTGCGCAATCTAACGCAGAGGCGTGTCGCCGGGTTTGATTTTTGCGACGCCCGAAGGAGAGTCCCCGCGTGAGGAAACGTTCGCCTGTTTTGATCGGCCTGATTTTGTTTTGCGCTGTGATCGCGCCCTTTTTTATTGTGACGGCAAAGGCCGCGCCGCCTGCAAATCGGGCGCCCCGCGTCGCCGTCTTTTATACGCCGGGATTCCCCGCGCTTGGCCCCGGCGAGATGACTTCTCCCCGCGCCATCGCCGATGCCCTGACGAAAGCGGGATTGAGGGTCTCGCTTTACAGAGCAGACTTCCTGGACCACCCGCAAACGTTTCGCGCCGATGAGTACGACGCGCTGGCGCTGCCTTACGGCAATGCGTTTCCGCTATCCGCTTTCGCCAATCTGCGCGGTTTTCATAAGCGGGGGGGCTGCTTGATCCTGTCCGGGATTCCGTTCACCCATCCCATTCAAAAAGTCATCGGGGGGAACTGGAAGGATTTGGGGCATGACGACAACGCGGCCCGGTTCGATGCGCGGGGCATCGGAGTCGGCGGGTTCATTGCCGCGCCCGCGTCGCCGGTTCGCATTGCGGCAAGTGATGCGTGGGGGCTGGCGGCGGTCAGCCGGGAATGGCCCGGTTCCGCGCAAACGCTCAACGAAAAAAGCCTTCCGCCCGGAATCGAAGTCCGCCCCGCGCTCACGGCGGGCGGGCGGATGCTGGCGGGTCTGCTGATTCACCACAGCGGAGAGTTTAAGGGCGCGGTGGACGCCTGGACGAACTACCCGAACCCGACCGATCTCTTGCTGGACGCTTACGAGGCCGAGCAGCTCATGGAGCGCGGAACCGTCGCGGCCCTGACCGCAAAGGGACTGCTCACGAAAGCGCAGCAAAAAGCGGCCTTCGCTATCTTTGCCCGTGAACCGCGCCCGCCGCATTACGTGAATTTGACCCTGCCCGCGCCGCCGCGCCCCTACCCCACCCTGCAGCCGAAACGCGATAAGCCTGCCGAACACTTGTACACAGCGGACTTGCGCAGCATCGACAATTCACTTGCGCAACCGCTAAACCAAAATGCGAAGTTGCTCTTGGCCTCGCTTCAGGGCATTGTCAACCGAAAACAGCCCCGCATTTTCTTTATCTGGAACAACGATGACGCCTTTTGCCTCGACATCATGCAGCGGCAGGGGCACACCGGAACGCCAATTCCCGTTGGCGATCCGTTCACCCTGCTGACAACCTTCCAGGACGAATTTCGCGGAGCCGTCGTTCCCGATCCCAACGTCTACGAAAGCCCCTGTATTGCCGTAGATTTTGCCAGCGCGGACGACCTGCTCGTCGCTACGCCGGAACTCGCCGCAAAGTACAATCTCACCATCAAAGAAGACTTGCGCGGACGATTCAAGGACAACGCGGACGCCCTGCGCTACGCCCGCGAAACGCTGCTGCCGCGCCTGAATCCTTACCTCGCGCTGTGCCTCGATCCGCCGCTGCTCGGCAGTCAGGTGGACGATCTGATTGCGGCGCGAGGCATGGCCTTCTGGGTCACGGGGCCGAAAGCGCAGGACAGACCGGGCGCAAATGAGAAGGCGGAGTACACCGAAATCGCCGCCACCTTCGCGAAAATGCCGCTGGGGGCCGTCGTTCGCGGCTACTGGTGGCACGGCGACAACATGGGCCTCGGCGAATATCCGGGGGTGCGGCTTGGTTCGCGTTTCGGGAAAATCACGACCGTGAGCGATTATGTCGGCAACTATTCGGTGACGAGCGGGATTCCGCTGGCCTCCGTCCGGCAAAAGCCGCAGCCGCCCGCCCCGAAACTTAATCGTTCCAAAGTCTATCTCGCCATCACGATGTCGGACGGCGATAACCTGATTACATGGAATAATTTCTGGCGCGACTATTTCAACGATCCGCTGCACGGGACGTTTCCGATTGGCTACGGCATGGGGCCGACCTTAATTGACCTTTCGCCGCCCCTCGTTCAGTGGTTCTACGAACACGCCGCCCCGACCGACGAATTTCTCTGCGACGTGTCCGGCGTCGGCTATATCTCGCCGCTGGACTGGGGCCAATCGCTCAAGGGCGGCCCCGCCGCCTTCCGCAAGTTTTATGACTGGACGCAGGAGTATATGAACCGGCTGGACATGAAGACCGTCCGCATCAACGATGTCGGCCCCGCGCAGATCGCCCGCGTCGGGGCCAACCTGCCCGCTGTCAAATTCCTGATGCCCGATTACGGCTACAACAGCGAACGCAATTACTCCGAACTGACTTATAAATTGCCGACCGGTCAGTCGGTCTTTCGCGCCGCCACCTACGGCCCGCAGTCTGCCGATCTCGTCCGGGAGATTCGCAGTCGGGTCGGCGCGGCGCGGCCCGCGTTCCTGAACGTGTTCGTCGTGAACTGGGGTTCCAGCCTGTCCCGCATCAAGGCCGCGCTCGACGCACTCGGCTCGGATTACGTCCCCGTCACGCCCTCGCAGCTCAACGCGCTGTACCGGCAGGCCGAAGATAAGAAATAAAGAAGAGTTTTCACCACAGAGAACACAGAGGGAAGACACAGCGAACGCGGGAGAATTTTAGACAGGATTTTCAGGATTTTAGGATTGAAGCCAAAAAATCCTGAAAATCCTGAAATCCTGTCTAAATTATTTTTCGTGTCCCTTCGTGTCGTTTCGTGGATAAAGTCTCTTTCTCTTCTCTGCGAAAATCTGCGTAATCTGCGGATTGGGTTTCTTTTCCTTCTTTACTTTGCGTTTTCTGTGTTTCCTCTCTGTGTCCTCTGTGGTGAAAAATCTTCTTTTCCCTCTCGCCTCTGTAAAAATCCTTTCCTCGCTTTCCTCGCTTCGAAACAATCCCGAAATAATCATCGCGTATAATTCAGAATAATAGTTCGCATTGATGCGGCCTGTTCCCCTTGCTACGCAGCACTCCTCTGGCGAAGTCGCCTTCTTGAGACCCGTTCTCCGGCTTGAAACATAGCCCGAAGACCGTTTTGAAAGGCGCGACCTATCCATGCAAGACGAAGCGTTGAACGCTCCCTTTATCACCAATGAGACCCGATTGCAGTACCTGATGCGCTGCGGCAAGGCCGCGCCGCGCTTCATGCAGGGCGTCTTTCCCTTTGCGGGGCGCGGAATTTTTGACCTCTCCCCGCTGAATGACACGCTGACCTACACCGTCCCCGCCGCAAAGTCCGCGCAGGCGCTGTATTTCCGCGCCGGCAATCTCTCCGACGACCTGCTTTACCTCACGCTGACCGCCAATGACGCGCCCATCCGCTATTTCCCCGTTGGCCCGAAGTCCGATCTCCACGTTCCGCTTGTGATTACGGAAACGCACCCCGCCGGGACGCGCCTCGAAGTCGGGATCGCGGCGGCGCGGGGACTGAGCGGCACGGTCATCATTGACGTGGGCCTCATTGAAATTGACGAACCGGACGGACAGGAGTAACCCCGCCATGCCCGCAACCCCGACCCACTGCCCGTACTGCGCCCTGCAATGCGGCATGAACCTGACCCGAACCGCAGACAGCAGCCTGACTGTCGCGGCCCGCCCCGACTTTCCAACCAATAAGGGCGGACTCTGCCACAAGGGCTGGACGGCTGCCGAACTGCTGACAAACCCCGACCGCCTGACCGCGCCGCTGATGCGCGACAAGAAAAGCAGCCCGCTGCGCCCCGTCTCGTGGGAAGTGGCATTAGACCGAATTGCGGCGGAATTTATACAGGCGCAAAATCGGTACGGGCGGGATGCTGTCGGCGTGTTCGGCGGCGGCGGGCTGACCAATGAGAAAGCGTACCTGCTCGGCAAGTTCGCCCGCGTCGCGCTGAAGACCGCCAACATTGATTATAACGGGCGCTTCTGCATGGCGTCTGCGGCGGCGGCGGGCAATCGGGCGTTTGGAGTAGACCGGGGGATGCCGTTCCCACTGGAGGACATTCCCGGCGCGGAAACGATTCTGCTGATGGGCAGCAACGCGGCGGAGACCATGCCGCCGATCATGCATTATTTTGACCGGCAAAAACAGAACGGCGGCAAACTGATTGTCGCCGATCCCCGCGCCACGCCGACCGCAAAACAGGCCGCGCTGCACCTCCAACTGACGCCGGGGACTGACCTCGCCCTCGCCAACGGACTGCTGCATATCGCCTCGCAGGAGGGCTGGCTCGACCACGATTTCATTGCGGCGCGGACGACGAACTACGAGGCGACGCGGCGGATTATCGCGTCGTACTGGCCCGACCGGGTGGAGCGGATTACGGGAGTCCCCGTCGGGCAGTTGGCCCGCGCCGCCCGGATGCTCGCCGAATCGAAGACCGCCATGATCCTCTCGGCGCGGGGCGCGGAGCAGCACAGCAAAGGGACAGACACCGTTCTCAGCCTCATCAATCTGGCGCTGGCCCTCGGCAAAGTCGGCAAACCACACTGCGGCTACGGCTGCCTGACGGGGCAGGGCAACGGGCAGGGTGGGCGCGAACACGGACAGAAGGCCGATCAACTCCCCGGCTACCGCCTGATAATGAACCCCGAACACCGCGCCCACGTCGCCGAAGTGTGGGGAATCAATCCCGACGATCTGCCGAAGGCGGGACGCTCCGCCTATGAGCTGCTGGACACGATGGGAACGGACGGCGGCGTTCGGGCATTGCTCGTGGTGGCGTCGAATATCGCGGTCTCCGCGCCCCGCGCCGGTCATGTTCAGGAACGTATGGACGCCTTAGATTTTCTTGTTGTCTCCGATATTTTCCTTTCCGAAACGGCGGAACGCGCTGATGTTGTCCTCCCCACAACGCAATGGGCGGAAGAATCGGGGACGATGACAAACCTTGAAGGCCGCGTCCTGCTGCGAAACCGCGCCGCCGACGCGCCCGAAGGCGTAAAAAGCGACGCGGAGATTCTCACGCTGCTTGCCGGACGGCTGGGCTACGGGGCTTACTTTCAGTCGGAACCCCGCGCCATTTTCGACGAACTGCGCCGCGCCAGCAGCGGCGGGATCGCCGACTACGCCGGGATCACCTACGAGCGGATTGCGGCGGAGGACGGCGTTTTCTGGCCCTGCCCCGACGAATCGCACCCCGGAACGCCGCGCCTGTTTTTGGAAGACTTCCCGACGCCCGACGGCAAAGCGAAATTCCACGCCGTCGCGCACCGCAGCAGCGCCGAGGAACCCGACGACGAATACCCGCTCTATCTTACGACCGGGCGCGTGATGCAGCAGTATCAGTCGGGTACGCAGACCCGCCGCGTCAAGTCCCTCACTGACGCGGCTCCCGCCGCCTTCGCCGAGATGCACCCGAATCTTGCCCACCGCTTCGGCATTGCGGACGGCGATGCCGTGACGCTGACGACCCGGCGCGGCGCAGCGACCGTCGCCGCCCGTCTGACCCCGACGATTCGGCAGGACACCGTTTTCGTCCCCTTCCACTGGGGCGGCGCGGCCTGCGCCAACCTGCTCACTAATCCGGCGCTCGACCCCGTGTCGAAAATGCCGGAGTTCAAGGTCTGCGCCGCCCGAATTAGCAAAGGAGAATTTTCACCACAGAGAACACAGAGGGAAAACACAGAGGACACGTAGAATTTTTCATCCACGAAATGACACGAATTTAAGGGAAAAGGAAACGAGAAGAAAATCAATCCGCAGATTACGCAGATTGGATTTTTGTCCAGAATCCCGTTTATTCTCTTTATTCCCTCTCCGTGTCCTCTGTGTCTTTTCTCTGTGTCCTCTGTGATGAAAATTCTCCTCGCATCTTATTTCACGCAATGGCGCGTACTCCCGGTTTTCTTTTAGAAAGGAGAGACCTGTGAAAATTAGCGACCTGAAAACCAGTGGTCACGCGCCTTCGCTTTTGAGCGCGTTCCTGCACTTCGACATTTCCTTTATGGTCTGGGTCATTCTGGGGGCTTTGTCCCCGTTTATCGCCAGCGATGTGCTGCTGACCGGCGCGAACCTGCGCGTTACGCCCAATGCCAGTGTGCAGAAGGGGCAGTATTCCGTCGTAATCCGCAAGCCGGACGCAAAAAAGAAAGAGCCGACGGGCAAGAGTTTCTACGTCCTCGCCATCAAGGACGCGGCGACCGCGACAAAGGCCAGCGTCAAGCCGGTAGAAAAATTCGTTCTCGATAACAGCGATCCGGCGACGATTGCGGCGCTGAACGCCAAATCCAAATTGATCCAGATTGTCGTTCCGGCGGGCGCGAAAAACCCGAACGAGAACGTCGTTCCGCTGAAACCCGCCGCCGCGCTTGCCGCCGACGGCAAGAGTTTTCAGGCGCTGGCGAACGGCCTGAGCGCCTCGGAAAAAGGGCTGCTGGTGGCGATTCCACTGCTGGGTTCCGCGTTCTTCCGCATTTTGTTTGGCTTCCTCTCCGATAAGTTTGGCAGCAAACGGGTCGGCATGGCCTCGCTGATCGCCACGATGGTTCCGCTGACCTATGGCTGGCTGTTCGCGAAAACTTTTACGGATATGCTGGTTGTCGGGGCGCTGCTTGGCATTGCGGGCGCTTCTTTTGCGATTGCGCTGCCGCTCGCCTCGCGCTGGTATCCGCCGCATTTGCAGGGCGTGGCGATGGGCATCGCGGGCATGGGCAATTCGGGAACCGTGCTTGCGACCCTGTTTGCGCCCCTGCTGGCAAAAACTTATGGCTGGCACGCGGTATTAGGAATGTTGCTAATACCCGTTGGCCTGGTTTTTGTGGTATTCTCTGTTCTGGCAAAAGACGCGCCCGGAGCAAAGAAGAAGACCACGCTGGCAAATTACGTCGCGATTCTCAAAGAACGCGACACTTACGCCTTTTGCCTGCTCTATTTCGTGACGTTCGGCGGATTTGTCGGGCTGTCCTCGTTCCTGAACGGCTTTTTCGTTGACCAGTACGACGTAGCGAAAGTGGCGGTCGGAATCGTGACCGCGCCGCTGATTATTTCCGGCAGCCTGCTGCGTCCCGTTGGCGGGGCGTTGGCGGACAGGCTCGGCGGGATTCGGATGCTGACGGTTCTCTACGGGGTCGTCGTGGTCAGCATGGTCGGCGTCGGGCTTGCGATTGGCAGTCAGGCGGCGGTTCTGGTTTTGCTGTTCGTCGGAATGGGCGCTCTGGGCATGGGCAACGGCTCGGTCTTCCAGCTGGTTCCGCAGCGGTTCCGCTCGGAGATCGGGGCCATGACCGGGCTGGTCGGGGCGACGGGCGGCGTGGGAGGTTTCTACCTCAACGTCCTGCTCGGCAACCTGAAAGACAGCACGGGAACGTATGCGTCCGGCTTCTGGGCCTTCGCATTGACGGCGCTCTTTGCGCTTGCCGTACTCCGCGCCGTCTCTCCGGCCTGGACGCGCTCGTGGCTCGGCGCAGGCGGCGTGGCGCAGACCGCGCCCGACCTCGCCATTGTTCGTGAAAACGCCCTGCCGGGTACGCCCGTCTTGCAGGCGACAGACTAATTCGATTTTGGATTTTGGATTGCGCTGTTCGTTATATTTCGGGCGTCTCCTATCAACGCCCTCTCCGACGAGACCGGAACAATCCAAAATCCAAAATGACACGAGGAGACACTTTTTGAAAACGCGATACTCTGTTTTCGCTCTTATCGCACTACCCCTTACTTTGCCCGCCGCCGCGCAGAACAGCAGCGTCCCGGACAGCAAGACCGCCGCGAAAACACCCGCGCCGCTGCTTCCAGTGGCGAGTCCGGCGGGGCCGCTCAAACCAAGACCGGGCTACAACTTTTTCGGCAGCGTGAAACTGCGGGTCGAGGATTACAACTGGTTCCCGACTGACAAGGCGAACGGCGCGTACACCTTTGGCGTGGCGCTGTTCCGGGCGGGCTTTCTGCACCAGACCTCCCGCACCGACGAATTGTTGGAACTCGCCGCGCCCGTCCTGATTAACCCGCCGACGCAGGCGAACGCTTCCGCTCCGCAGAGCGCTCTGGGCGCGGGCGCCACCTACTACGCGCAGAACGGAAGCAAAGTCGCCAACGTATTCGTCAAGCAGGCGTTTGTTCGATTCAAAGCGTTTGGCGGCGTAAAAGAGAACAGCCTGCGCATCGGGCGGTTCGAGTTGGTGGATGGCATCGAGACTACCCCCGCCGATGCGAACCTGGCCTACATCAAAGCGAACCGCATCAATCAGCGAATTCTCGGCGTTTCGCCGTATACCATTGTGGGACACAGTTTCGATGGACTGCAATTCGTTTCTGCCCGCCCGAAACAGAATCTTTCGGCGGCGCTGGTGTTCCCGACTCGCGGATCGAACGACCTGAACGGCTCCGATACGCTATCCAGCGTAGACATCGCCTATTTCAACGCGGCGTTCCCGCAGCCGGGAAAAAACAGTTCCGGTGAGGCCCGCCTGTTTGCCGCCTACTACGGCGACAACCGGACGGGCGTTGTGAAGGTGGACAACCGGACAGCGGCGCTCCGGGCGGCAGACCGGTCGGGCATCTCGTTTGTCACGGTGGGCGGCGACATCCAGCGCGGCGGCAGGATCGGACCGGGCAAAGCGGACGGGTTGTTCTGGTTCGCCGGACAGTCCGGGCAATGGGGGGCTTTGAAACAGGGCGCGTTCGCCTTCGACTCTGAGGCCGGTTACCAGCTGGACAAAGTAGCGATGAAGCCCTGGCTGCGCGTTGGGTACGCCTATTTCAGCGGCGACGGCGACGGAACAAACAGGGCGCATGGCACGTATATTCCGCTGACCCCCACCGGGCGGCAGTACGCCCGCTTCCCGTTCTTTACCCAGACCAACCTGAAGGACTTTTTCGGGCAGTTAATTTTACAGCCCTCGAAAAAAGCGACCATTCGTCTGGATATTCACGGCCTGAAACTTGCCGACAATCACGATCTGTGGTATGCGGGCAGCGGCGCGTTTGACAACTCCACGTTCGGCTACGCGGGCAAGCCGAGCAATAGACATAGCAATTTAGGCGTCCTCTACGACGCCAGCCTCGATCTGCTGCTGCAAAAGCAGCTGTCCCTGACGCTTTACATCGGCTATTCGGACGGCGGCGACGTGCAGAAAGCGATCTACAAAAGCGGCTCCGCCGTCTTAGGCTACGCCGAAGCGCAGTATAGATTTTAGAAGAATTTTCACCACAGAGAACACAGAGGGACACGGAGAAAATAGAGAGTGAAGAACGGAGACAGGAGGGAGGAAATTTTCTGAATTTTCCTTTCGTGTCCCTTCGTGATAAATTCGTGGTAAATTCGTGGTAATTCGTGGATGAAAAATTCTCTTTGTGTCCCTCTGTGTTCTCTGTGGTGAAAAAATAAGGAGGTTTCCATGTATTCTCGACCGAAACTTTTGCAGGGCGTGTTTGCGTTTGAGGGCAAAGGATTGGACACCCCCGTTCCGCTCGATGCGGCGCTGGATTACGCCGTGCCGGAAGGCAAACGCGCTCAACTGATCTATTTCCGCGCCGGAAATTCCGCCGCTGAAATGGTCTATGTCCTGCTGATGCGGGACGGCAAACCGATGCGCTATTTTCCGCTCGGCGCAAAGGCCGATACTCACGTCGCGCTTGCGGTGGTGGAGGATATGCTGACCGGCACGACCTTGCAGGCGCAGATCGCGGCCCCGGCGGGCGTGTCGGGCTACGTCGTGATTGACATCGGTCTTCAGGAAATATAACAGGGGATAGAAAGCGTACCGGGAGCGTTTTTGATTACGGCGCCAATTTGATCTTTCCGGCGCTTGCAAAAGGAACAGATGCGCAGCGGTTTGCGTAAAGAGATAACATAGCGAAAATACTCCGTCCGGCTTGCGAACGGCGCGAAAGATTTTGATATGCCCTCCGACGATTCCGATATCTCTCAGTTTATGCTCCGGCTGTTCGATCATTCCGTCGAATCGCTTGCGGTGGTGGACGCCGACGGGCGGATTCTGTACGCCAATCACACCACCGAAATCTACGGGTATACCTCCCTTGCCAAGATAAAAGGCCGCTTTGTCTGGGACGCCTTCCCCGATACGCGGGGCCAGTATGAGCGGGAGCTGCGCCGCGCCATCCGCGAGCAGACTCCCGCCACCTTCGAGTATTACCACCCTCCGGCGAAAACATGGTTTGAGATGCGCATCTATCCCTCCCCGCAAGCCATCGCCGTTTTCGCCGCTGACATCACCAGGCGCAAGGAGGCGTATGAGGCCGTGCGGCAATCCGAGGAGAAATACCGCCGCCTGCTAGACTCGGTGGATCAAGGCTACTGCCTGTGCGAAATTATTCGGGACGCGGACGGTAAGGCGAGGGACTACCGGTTTCTGGAAGTCAACCCGGTTTTCGAGCGCATGACGGGCGTCGCCGAGGGCGTGGGCCGACGGGCCAGCGAAGCGATTCCCGGACTGGAGGCGTGGTGGACAGAGCGCTACGCGCAGGTGGTGGAAAGCGGAGAATCGGTTCGGTTTCAGCACGGTTCCGAGGCGATGGGTCGGATGTTCGACGTGTTTGCGTCGGCGGTGGGCGGCGACCGGTTCGCCGTGCTGTTTACGGACATTACTGCAAAGACGCGGCGGGAGGCGGAAAACGCGGCGCTGACCGTCCGCCTGCGCCGCGCCATGCAGGAAACGCACCACCGGGTCAAAAACAACCTGCAAGTCATTGCGGCGCTGGTGGAAATGCAGGCGGACGACGCGGGCGAAACGGGAGTCTCCGCGCCCCTGCGCCGAATCAACCAGCATATTCAGGCGCTGGCGGTCATCCACGACTTGCTGACGCAAAACGCAAAAACGGATTCAGACCTCTCCCATCTGGGCGCAAAGTCCGTGCTGAACACCCTGCTTCCCCTGATGCAAAACACCGTCGGAGATCGCCGCCTCCTCTGGGAAATTGACGACATTTCGCTGACGGCGGAAAAGGCCGCGTCGCTGGCGCTGCTCGTCAGCGAGTGCGTCAGCAACGCGATCAAGCATGGGCGCGGCGCCATTGAGATTACCCTGAAAAACGAAGGCGATTCGGCGCGGCTGGAAATCTGCGACGACGGCCCCGGTTTCCCCGCCGACTTTAATTCAGCCTACGCCGCCAACACCGGCCTGCAGCTGATCGAAAGCGCGGGCCGCTGGGACTTGCGCGGCGAAGTCCGCTACGACAACCACGCGGGCGGCGGCGGGCGCGTCACCGTAATTTTCCCGCTGGCCTGAATAGGGGGAATCAAGCCTGGGACACTCGCGATACAGCGCCGATGAGATCGTCGAGCGCGGCAAAGCGATTTATGAACAACAACTAAAGGCGCAGTTAGAATCACAAAACGTGGGCAAATTCCTCGTAATTGACATTGAAACAGGCGATTATAAGATAGATGCGTACGGTTTGACGGCCTCGCGCAGGGCCTCCCGCAAAAAGCCACATGGCGCAAGATTCGGAATGCGCATCGGTTCTCCGACGTCGGGGACGCTCCATTTCGGGTGTTGAAAACACCCGTTTCGGTGGCGCAAGCGCCTCGCGTCCTTCGGCGCAGCAATCCGAATCTGAATGGTGTGTCCGAAGGACACGAGGCCGCAGGCCACACAGACAGGTGTTTTCAACACCTGGTCACGCGGAAATCAGCCCGCGTAGTTCGGTTCGCGGACGGACTGCAAAATCTCGTGGATGATAACTTCCGGCGTGATGCCGTCGGCGACGGCGGCGTAGTTCCGCAAAATCCGGTGGTTCAGCACGGGGGCGGCGACGGCGCGGACATCGTTGGCGGTCGGGGCGGACTTGCCGGTCAGCAGGGCGCGGGCCTTTGCGCCCAGCACCAAGTTTTGCGACGCCCTCGGCCCCGCGCCCCACTCCACGTACTTTTTCACCATCGGCAGCGCGTCGGGTTCTCCGGGCCGGGACGCCCGCGCCAGCGCCACCGCATACGAAACGACGTGGGGAGAGGCGGGGAACTGCCGCACCAATTTTTGCAGGGCCAGCAGCTCGTCGCGAGAGAAAACGCGCTGCACGCGGGCGGTCGCGTCCGCCGTCGTCGCGCTGACAATCCGCTCCTCCTGCTCCTTCGTCGGGTAGGTCAGATTCAGGCTGAACATAAAGCGGTCGAGTTGGGCTTCCGGCAGCGGGTACGTCCCCTCCTGCTCAATCGGGTTCTGAGTCGCGACCACGAAAAACGGCGGATCAATCCGCATGGTGGTTCCGGCAACTGTGACGCTGTTTTCCTGCATCGCTTCGAGCAGGGCGGATTGCGTTTTGGGGGGCGTGCGGTTAATTTCGTCGGCGAGCAGGAGATTTGCGAAGATGGGGCCGGGAACAAAGCGCAGCCGCCGCATTCCCGTCGCCGGGTCGGTCTCCAGAATTTCCGTTCCGAGGATATCGGAGGGCATGAGGTCGGGCGTGAACTGAATCCGCCGAAATTCCCATTCCAGCGCCTGCGCCAGCGTCCGCGCCAGCAGTGTTTTGGCAAGGCCGGGAGCGCCGATGAGCAGGCAATGCCCCTGCGCCAGCAATGCGGTCAGCAGATTTTGCACAATCACGTCCTGCCCGATGACGACCTTGCGAATCTCCGTCAGCAGGCGTTCGCAGCGGGCGCGAATCTGGTCAAGGTCGGGCGCAAGTTCCGGCGGCATGGTGGATTTTCCCTTCCCATTTTGCAAACTTCAGCCGATTCAGGCGAGGCATATAAAATGCCTCGCTAGAGGCGCAAGCGCCAAGCGTCCTCACGGACGCGGAAATCAAGACCTGAATTGCGCGTCCGGCAGGACGCTTGGCGGAACGCCACCTAGCGAGGCGTTTTCAACGCCTCGACAAACGATGGCGAATTTCCGCCTATGTATACTAGGGGCGTTTACGCTTCGCAGAAACGGTCAATGGCGGCCTGATTGAGCGTGTCGAGGCGCGGCCCCATCTGTCCGACGACCTGCGCGGCGGCGCAGGAGGCGATGCGTCCGGTCTTTTCCAGCGGCAGCCCCTGCGTCAGGCCGTAGAGGATGCCCGCCGCGTACATATCGCCCGCGCCGGTAGTGTCTACCGGCGTCACCGCAAAGGCCGGAATCGTCAGCGTAGTGTTGCCGGAGCGGAGCAGCGAGCCGCGAGAATCCATCGTGACCGCCGCCAGTTCGCAGTACGGGGCAAGGGCGGCGATGGCTTCCTGCGGGGTCGCGGTATCGGTCAGGGCCTGCGCTTCGTCGGCATTTCCGATTAAAAGGTCTACGTGTTCGCCAATAATGGACAGAAAATCGTCCTTGTTGCGGTCTACGCAGAACGGGTCGGACAGACTGAGCGCCACTTTGACGCCCGCCGCCTTCGCCTCCCGCATGGCCTTCAAGACCGCCTCTTTCTGCGTGTCCGTGTCCCACAGATAGCCGGTGACATAAATATATTTGCTGTCTTTGATTGCGTCCGCCTGCACATCGTCGGGGCCGAGTTCGCGGCACATTCCGAGGAAGGTGAACATGGTGCGCTGCGCGTCCGGCGTCACGAGGATCACGCTGATACCGGTCGTTCCCTGCCCTTTGGCGGCAAGCGACTGGACTTTTTTTGCGTTTAGTCCGTCGGTGTAGAGCGTCCCATGCGCGTCGTCACCGAGTTTGCCCGTGTAGCAGGCCGTCCCGCCGAGCTGCGCAACGCCGATCATGGTGTTCGCGCCGGAGCCGCCCGCTTCGGTATTGACGATATGCGCGACGATTTTTGCAACCAATTCGCTTTGCTGCGCCGCGTCAATCAGGTACATTCCGCCTTTGTCGTAGCCGAGTTCAGTCAGCGCCGATTCGGGGACTTCTGCCTGAATATCGTAGAGCGGATTGCACATTCCAAAAACATCGTAAGCCATGCGTTCGTTTGCCTTTTCTGTTGGCGCGGGGTCTATTTCCCCGCGCCCATTTTCCGATTGGAGGAGAGTTCCTGCGAGCGTTTCAGCAGCCATTTGCCGCTGCCCTTCGTCCAGGTGTCTTCGGTCAATGCGTCAAGCGAGACTTTCGTCGCCTGATTGGTCTGCGGGTTCATAATAGACGCTTCAATATGCCCCCGATGCCGCACCGTCGCGATATTGCCTTTCAGCGCAAAGGTGACAATCGTGGCGCGGACTTTCACTTTGTCCGCGAACGAGATTTGCCGCATCATCTTATGCGAATCGTCGCGTTTTAGTTGCGTGCCGTTTTTGGAGACCGCGACATAATCCGGCGTTTCATACGCAAACGCCGCGTCCAAATCTTTGTGGCTGAGGGCCGCCGCAATCTTCACATAGTCGGCCTCAATCGCTTTCCGCGCCTGCGCGGGCGTATCGGCAAGCGCGGCGGAACTCACGGTAAGCAAGACCGCGACAGCCAGCATATTTCTCATTCTCATCATTTTTCCTTTTTCTATCCACGAAAGGACACGAAGGAACACGAAAAAAGGGGAGAGGAAAAAGGGAAAAGAAAAATCAATCCCCATCCTGTCAATCCTGTCTTATCAATCTTTTATCCGGTTCATCCTGTCTATTTCTTCGGATTTTTCGTGTCCCTTCGTGGATAGAGAATCCTAAACGTCAATGCCGGGAACGGGGAAGCGCCCGCTGTTGCAGAGGTCGCGGACTTCGCCGCGAATCCGGGACAGCGCCAATTCGTCGAAGCGGTACTCTTTGCCGTCCTTCACGCAGGCGGCAGCGACGCGATCTATCCAGTCGGCGATCAAGACCATCTCCGGTTCCTTGAAGCCGCGAGTCGTGGTGGCGGGCGTTCCGAGTCGCAGGCCGGAGGGCGAGAACGGTTTGCGCGGGTCGTTGGGGACGGTGTTGAAATTCGCTTCCAGGCCCGCTTCGTACAGGGCGCGGGAGAACGGCTTGCCGGGAATCTTGCGCGATTTCATCACGTCCACCAGAATCAGATGGTTGTCCGTGCCGCCGGTGACCAGCGTAAAGCCGCGCTCAATGAGCGCTTTTGCCAGCGCCTGCGCGTTTTTGACGATTTGCGCGGCGTAGGCGCGGAAGTCCGCCGTCGCCGCCTCTTTGAAGCAGACCGCGAGGGCCGCAATCGTGTTGTTGTGCGGGCCGCCTTGAAGGGCCGGAATAATCGCCTTGTCAATACGGTCGGGCAGGCGCTGCTCCGGGTCGTCCTGCATCGGGCGGTCTTTGCACAGGATAAATCCGCCACGCGGCCCCCGGATCGCTTTGTGCGAAGTCGAGGTCACCACGTCGGCGTAGGGAACCGGGTCGGGGTGGACTTTCCCGATAATCAGGCCGTTGATGTGCGCGATGTCTGCGACGAGGTACGCTCCCACTTCGTCTGCGATGGCGCGGAACTTCGCAAAATCCCACGTCCGGGGGTAGGCCGTGCCGCCCGCGTAGATTACGTTCGGACGTTCGCGCTTGGCAATCGCCATCAGTTCGTCGTAGTCCAGCATTTGCGTTTCGGGATTCATGCCCGTCACGGTCGCGTTTCCGTCCGGGCCGGTCTGGTAGCCATACGCGACGGACTGGTAATAAACGCCGCTAAAGTTCAGCGCGTAGCCATGCGTCAGGTGTCCGCCGCTTTGCAGGTGCATCCCCATGACTTTCTCGCCCGGTTTCATCAGGGCGAAATAGGCGGCAAGGTTGGCGGGCGAACCGCTGTACGGCTGCACGTTGGCGTGGTCTGCCCCGAACAACGCTTTGGCGCGGTCGCGGGCGAGGTTTTCCACCACGTCCACGATCTCGTTTCCTTCGTAGTAGCGCTTGCCGGGATAGCCCTCGGAGTATTTGTTGCAAAACACGGTCGCCATCGCCTGCATGACAGCGGCGCTGGTGTAGTTTTCGGACGGTATCAGGCGGATGACTTCGGACTGGCGGCGCGTCTCCGCCACCGTCAAATCGTAAAGTTCGGGATCGGTAGCCTGCAACGCCTCAAACGCGGAGGTGGTGGAAAAAAACGGCGCGTTCTCCTCTTCGATGTAGCGCGGCAAAATATCGGCAACAGACATGGCTTAGTCTCCTCTTGCGGGTCTCGGTGCAAAACTACCCTTAGTATAGGTCGTTTTGCCCCGGAAAGTCAAGCAGAAACCGGCAAAAGCGGCGGTCTGCGGCGAAATTCTCTCCGTCCGCGTTGTTTTTCGCCTGCTTCGTTTTTGCCCTGCGCGAGACCGTTCCTCGGTTCGCGCTCGGTGTAATAGATTATGTTATAATAGGTAGTGGAGGACACGCGGCGATGCCGATACCGGAGTGGACAGCAACAGGGATTTTGCCGCCGGGACTGCACGCCGCCCCGCTTGCGGAGATTGCGGCAAGGTGCGGGGCGGGATCAGCGGCGCGGGAGCGTCAGGCGCGTTTGCTGCAACAAATTGTGGAGGCGGCGCTACACTACCCGACGATCAAGCGTATTTTAGTGTGGGGCAGTTTCGTCACGTCCAAACCGGAACCGAACGATCTGGATTATTCGCTGGTGGTTTCCAAAAGTTTCGATCTGGAACGCATTGCGGAACCGCATCGGCGCTTTTTCACTCCCGTTGAAGCGCGGCAATTCTACGGCGCGGACAAGACTTACCTGCACATCCACGATTACCCGCTCGAAAAGTACATCGAACTGGTTGATTTTCTCTGTCTGATTCGCGGTCGGCCCGCCGACCGGTGCGGAATTTTAGAAATCAGTCTGCGCGGCGAAATAGGAGAGGAACATGAAAATTGATACAGAATTGGAATTGCGCTACGATTACGAACTGCTGGTAAAAATGTATAATCTCTGTGACAAAATCGCAGCGGATACGTATGCCACTCCTTCGGGACGTGATGCGGAGTGGGAAGGCGTCAGGGCGGCTATCCGCAAGATGGAGCGAGAGATTGTCGCGTTTCATCTTGCGCACCCCGACCGTATCGACCTGCCCCAACCGTGCGTCGAAGCGACAGCGCTACCTGAGATGTTGGAAAAGGCCGCTTAATCTTTCCATCAGACAGGGCGCGATTTATAGAGAGGGAGCAAATAAACTATGCTGATCGAAAACGACGACCATTTGCGTCACGCCTTTGACAGCCTGTCCAAAATGTACGATCTCTGCGATCAGATCGCTGCCAGTCCCTATGGACATCCCTCAACACGCGAGGACGAGATCGAGGGCGTCCGAGCGATGATGCGCAAAATTCAGCGGGACATTCTGGCCTTCCACGCCGCGCACCCCGAATACCTCGCCCTGCCCAAACCGCAATGTGAGGATTTCGTTGCGCCGACAGTCACACGCGAAACACTGGAAAAGGCCGCGTAAGCCTTCTCAGAAAACTGCCGCTCGCCTGGTCGCGGGGCGGAAGCAAACCGGGCAGGGGAAAACAGATTCGCACATTTCAGGGAGAGCGAAATGGCCGCATGGCATGGGCGCAGCGTTAAAATCAGGATGATGATCGGGAGCGTAGCCCTTTTGCTGTGCGCTGGAGGATACTTTTTTATCAAACGCAACGAAATACCAGAAATCACGCTTCCCGTTTCGCCAGAACCGAATCCCAATGCCCGCCGATTTTTTCTCGCGGCGTCGGAACAGATGCAGGACGGCAAAACGGTCACGGAGGCTATGGCGAAAAGGACGCTGGAAATCTTTCGGTTGCCTCCTCCCAGCAATAAAGTGATCAATTTGGCGTCCAAAACCCATGTTTATACGCTGGCGGAAAAAACGGCGCTTGTCCGCCGAAACCAAAAAGCGCTGGCGACGCTGCGCGAAGGTTTCGCCTGCGAATATGGCAACAGGCCGCTGCGTTCCCCATCCGACACAGACGCCTTTCTGGAACTTGGAAAGTTTCGGGAACTTGCGAATTTGCTTGCGCTGGAAGCGGCAGTCAAGCGGGCGGCAGGAGATTACAGCGGCGCAGTCAGCAGTCAAATGGACGCGATGGAAATGGGCGTAATGGTTCCGCGCAACGGCGTCATGGTTGCCCTTCTGCACGGAGCCTCCTGCGAAACGACTGGACGAATGCGAATCTGGGACGATTACCCGCATCTCAACGCGGCGCAGTCTACCCTTGCGCTGCGCCGTCTGGTAAAAATCGAAGCGCGGCGGTTTCCGTTTGCCGATGTCATGGAGGAGGAAAGGCGGTTCGGGCAGGCCGCTTTATTGGAGCATTTCCATAGCGCCGAGGGCGTTCCCGACAACCCCTATGCGGAAACAAACGCCGAGGGCGAATCTACCCAATCCCCGGCAAAAAAATGGGCATGGAAAATGCGCGTTTATTGGATCGGCAGGCGCACTATTTTGGACAATCATACTCGCTACATGGAGCAGTGGATTCGGGACTTGCGTCAGCCCTACGGCCTGCATCTGCCCCCGCCGCCCCTGCCCCATGACCCCGTAAATGCGGAGCTGATGCCCGTCTTCAGCAATTCGCGCATCAAACAGGTAACGGCAGAGACCCAAAATCGCCTGCTTGCCGTGTGCCTTGCGCTGCAAATAATTCAAAAATCGCGCGGCGCGTATCCCCCCTCGCTCGATGCAGTGCGGGCCATGCTTCCCGCCGATCTCCTGACCGATCCCTTCGCGGCGACGGGCGAACTGCGTTACCGGCGGGACGGATCGAAATTCATTCTGTACAGCGTCGGGCCGGACGGCAAGGACGATGGCGGCAAACCGATTTATGACAAAACGAAAAGCGACCGAAACAAGGAACGCGCCCGCTACAACGTAGAGGTCGGCAGCATCGGCGATGTCGTAGCAGGTGTGAACCGCTAGACCGCCCGGAAGAACGAAACGCGGAAAAAGGCCGCGCAATCCGCGCAGTCTAAGGTATAATAGAGATAATTATGGCCCCGGCTACCGGTGTCCCTTTTTTTGCGCCAATTTGTGTCATTGATTCCGCGCTATTTTTTGTGTCATTGAAGGAAGAGCAATTCGTATGATTACTGTGAGTGAAGTCAGCAAGTCTTACGGGACAAAAGTGCTGTTCGATAACGTCAGCGTGAAGTTCAGCCCCGGAAACCGCTACGGACTGACCGGGCCGAACGGCGCGGGCAAGTCCACGTTTATGAAAATCCTTACCGGCGAGGTAGAGCCTACCAATCGCGGCACGGTCTCGCGCCCCAAGAAAATGGGCGTTCTGCGGCAAGACCAGTTCGCGTTTGACGAGGAGCGCATCCTCGATACCGTTATGATGGGGAATGCCCGCCTGTGGAACGCCCTCAAAGAGCGTAACGAACTCTGCAACGCGACCGAATTTACCGACGAGGCCATGAACCGACTCGGCGAACTTGAGTCCATTATTGCGGACGAAAACGGCTATATGGCGGAACTGGAAGTGGCGGAAATCCTGCGCGGAATCGGCATCCCTGACGCGCAGCACGCCAATTTGATGAAGACCCTGCCCAACGATTTCAAGTTCCGCGTCCTGCTGGCGCAGGCGGTCTTTGCGGGGCCGGAAGCGCTGCTGCTCGACGAACCGACCAACCACATGGACATCGAATCGATTCACTGGCTGGAAGAGTACCTGACTGATTACAGCGGCGTTTTGATTGTCATTTCGCACGACCGGCACTTTCTGAACGCCGTCTGCACCCATATCGCCGACATTGATTACGATACGATTATTCAATACCCCGGCGGCTACGACGACATGGTAGAGCAGAAAATGGCGTCCCGCGACCGCATCGAGTCGGACAACAAGGACAAGGCCAAAAAGATCGAGCAGCTGCAGCTGTTCGTTTCGCGATTTGCCGCCGGTCAGCGTTCCAGTCAGGTGCAGTCCCGCAAAAAAGAGATGGCCCGCCTCGCGCCGCAGGAACTCAAGCGCTCCAATATCCAGCGCCCTTTTATCCGCTTCGAGCAGAACAAGCCGTCGGGCCGCGAAGTCGTCGTCGCCAAAGAGATGGACAAATCGTTCGGCGATCAGAACGTGCTTTGCAACGTGAATTTAGAGATTATGCGCGGCGACAAAGTGGCGATTATCGGCGGCAATGGCGTCGGAAAAACGACCCTGCTGCGCTGCCTCATCGGGGAAATTCCGATTGACAACGGCACGGTGAAGTGGGGCGGCGGCATGACGTGGGGCTACTACGCGCAGGACTACACCGACCAACTCCCGAAATCCGGCACGATGCTGGACTGGCTGATTCAGTTCGAGCCGAACGGCGATCAGCAGATTGTGCGCGGGCTGCTGGGGCGGATGCTGTTCGGCGGCGACGAGGGACTGAAAGAGATTACGAAACTTTCGGGAGGCGAATCGGCCCGTCTGCTGATGGCAAAATTGATGCTGGAAAAACACCCGGTCTTGATATTCGACGAACCGACCAACCACCTCGATCTGGAAGCGGTCAACGCGCTGGCGGAGGGGCTTTCCACGTTTGCGGGGGCCGTGCTCGTTGTCTCGCATGACCGCGACCTGATTACCGACGTGGCGAACCGCATCATTTCGATCACGCCCGAAGGCATCATTGACTTTCCCGGAACCTACGAAGAATATCTGGAGAAATATCCGATTCAGGAGCGCTTCCAGAGCAAAAACAACAAGTGGTAGTCCGCATTGCTTCCGCGTGAAAAATCTCCACGCCGAGCGCATCAAGCGCTCGGCGTGGAGATTTTTTCATGCGTGGTTTGCGGGCGCTGATTCCAGCGGCGCGGCAAGCGGGGTCTTGCGGTACATTTCGCGCAGGGAGATGGTGACGCCGAGCGCGGCGAAATTCAGTGTGTCGTCCAGACTTTTGTATTCGGTGAGCAGCCACTGCGCGGGGCCCTGCCGGACGCAATGCTCAACGAAAATTTTGTCCTGCGCCACGATGACATAATCGGTCAGCGTGGCAATATCACGGTATTCCGCAAATTTCTCACCGCGATCTTTGCCCTCCGTAGAAGCTGAAAGAACCTCAATAATGACCTCCGGGTTAAGCAGGCAGGGCGGGTTTCCGTCGTCGAATTGAGGCGGGGCGCAGAGCGCAATCACGTCGGGATAGCGGTATTGTTCGGGCGAGACACGTAAACGGACGCCCGCTATATAGACCGCGCAATCACGGTTGCCGAAAGCATTATCAAAGCAAATGCTGCTATTAAGAGCAATGCGATTGTGTCTGGGCGTTTCCCCCGCCATTTCGGTTATTTCTCCTTTGAAGTATTCGTGGCGGACTTCCGAGTCGCGTTCCTGCGCGAGATACGCTTCGACGGAAATTTTCGGCGGCGCGATAGCGGCCTCCGGCGCGGGGATAGCGACCGGCGGCGCAGGGACTGTCAGCGACGCGGCGGAAACAACAGGCGGCGAGACAGCGCTGACCGGAGCAAGGGGAGCGGTAACGGCGGACATATAGATTCAATCTCCTTTCTGTTGCTATTTTACCACACGCCGCGTCTGTGGTTGACGCGCAAAAACGCGCCGGAGGAGAACATTCTTTTCGTCCGGCGCGTTTGATTCGGGCAGGCCGATTCTATTTTTCGGGACTGCGTTCGTCCTGCATCCTTTTCATGGCGCGAACGAGTTCCGCGATTTGCTTTTTGATCTCCGCGTTCTCTTTGGCCTGCGCTTTCAGTTCGTCAATCTGCTTTTGCTGCGCGTCCACCTTCGCGTTGAGCGTCTTCACGGCTTCCACGAGAATGGGCGTCACGTTCTGGTACATCACGGACTTGTAGCCATTCGCGTCCGTCTGCACCAGTTCCGGGAAAACCTTCTCCAGCTCCTGCGCGATGAACCCGATCTGCCGCCCTTCCGGGAAATGCTTCGCGGGCCATTTTGCACGATCTAAGTCATAGGAGACGCCGCGCAGGTTCAGCAGGTCATCAAGCGAGTGATCGAGCGTATGTATGTTCATCTTGTAGCGCGCGTCCGACGCCGACGCATAACTGCTGGCATTGACAATGCCGTTGACATCAAGGGCGTAAGCAGAATTGGGGGAAGTCGTCATGATGCCGACAGTTCCTGTGGGCAGGATGGAGATTGGCGTCACCGCTCCTGTTTGGTTCTTGATGCAGAACTTTCCCTGCCCTTCCGTTGCGGTTCCATTCGTTGAGTAGAGAAGCCAATCCTTGCCGCCATTTGTCAGTGTGGCGTCAAGGGCCAGGTACGCGCCGATGGGGGCCGCACTTGAAGCTGCAACAGCAAACTGCGGGAATGCGTTTGCCCCAATCACTTCAAGTGGAATACCGCTGCCAGTTCCCGTTCATAGCGTATTGCCATTATTCTTCACGGACAGTGTGGAACCGCTATTCAAAGTGAGATTGCAGTGCAAAGTGACAGCAGTTGTCAGGCGGGCGTAAGTTTGAAAATACATATCTGCGGCGGGATTGGCCTCGTGTCCACGAGTATAGGGGTTGGTATACGTGTGCGCGAGCTGCAACGTATTAGTATCCGCCGAAGCCAAACCAATAGTGTACAGACTTTCACTTTGCAGAAGCGGCAGAGCGCCAGTCAGATCGAAATGCTGCATTGTTTGTGCGCCTGCGATATTGTAAAGACTGGTGTAGAGAAGGGCGCCGCCCGTGCCCTTCCCGGCATAGATGTTTAGCGTAATCTTGCCCGCATTTTTACTGTCCGTCCCGATGAACAAGTCTATACCAGTCAGAAACTGCGTTTGTGATGGTGTGAAGGATTGCCAGTCGTTTCTAAGATTGTAATAATATACTTCATGCGCCAACTGTGATTGGCCCACTAATGGGCTGGCGGCTTGCGTCGCGCTCAAACCATTCCCCGATACCTTTGTCAGCAGGGAAACGCTATTAATGAGTGACGGAGACGGATAAGTTCCGAGGTTATGTCAAGTCTTTTCTGTAAAATTTAGTGCATCCCTCGGATGAACAGGGTTTGGGTCAGGGCGTGAACGTCAGATAGGCTTTGCCCGTCTCCCATTCTTCGCTGATCTCCATCAAAATCGCGCTCACCAGACGAAGACAAGAGGATTCATTCGGAAACAGACGGGCTACTCGCGTCCGCCGTTTCACTTCATGGTTCACTCGTTCTAAGCCATTGGTCGTCCGAAGCAAACGGCGATGCGGCTCCGGGAAAGAAAAGACCGTCAGGCCCTCCGGCACGTTGTTCTCCAGCCAGTCCGCTAACTTCGGATTGTTTTTGCGGTGGTCGCTTGCCAGTTTCGCCAGCAGCGTTTCCGATTCGTGCTGGCTGCCCGCATTGAACACGGCCCGCAGCGAAGCGGCAAGCGGCGCTTTTTGCTCCTGCCGCGTGACATAGCCTTGCGCGTTTTGCTGCAAATGGAACTGGCAGCGCTGCCAGCAGACACTGGCGAACACCGCTTTTCGGGCGGCGGCAAGTCCGGCGTGGGCGTCGCTGACAATCAGGCCAACGCCCGACAGCCCCCGCGCCACCAAGCCTTTGAGAAAGTCGCGCCAGTGGACTTCGGCCTCGGAGAGCGAAACGGACACGCCCAAAATCTGCCGTTTGCCGTCCTTGTCCACCCCCAGCGCAATGAGAACGGCGACGTCACGCATCCGCCCGTCCACGCGAACGCTTTCCTAACGGGCGTCAAGGTACACATAAGGAAATTCACCCAGCGGCCTGCTGCGCCACGTTTCGAGCGCCGCGTCCATTTCCGCAGCGAGGCGGCTGACCTGCGCGGACGAAACGTCAAAGCCGCAGAGTTTTTCGGTGATGGCGGCAATCTTGCGCGTGCTGACGCCCTGCACGTACATTTCCGCTAAAGCCAATTTCAGCGCCCGCTCGGAGCGCAGCCCTTTTTCTAAAACCGACGGATAGAAGCCGCCTTCGCGCACCTGCGGAACCGACAGCGGCACGGCTCCCATGCGCGTTTGGATCGTTTTGTCCTTGAAGCCATTGGCGTGGCCCGCGCGCTCCGGGTTTCGTTCATACGGCCCGGCTCCCAAATGCTTTTGCCGTTCCAGGAGCATGGCGGCATTGAGCAGCAGGCGCAACAGATCGGGCAGGGCGTCCCTACCATTTTCGGCAAGGGTTTCTAAAAGCCCTTCGGACAGAGTAGAGTCGTTGTGGCAGTTCATGGTGTTGTTTTCCTTTTTATGGTCTCGTCAACCGAAAGGATACACCATGACCTACCGCTTTTGGGCCGCTCAGGTCAAATCAATCTTACAGAAACTATGATACACCATCGTCAGGGGAGATGGATGGATATTGTTAGATTGACTCTCACTAGGCAATCCAACAGCGTCAATCGCGAGAAGGAAAATGAAAATGAAGACGTGCGGTGAACCCCAGAACAGCAACGCGTGAGCTCGACTCACAACAAAACGTCCCTCCCGCAATTTCTGCGGGAGGGGCGTTATCTGTTGTGTCTGTTCAGCAAACCGGTTTTGTGGCTACTTCACGACCGGGTTTTCCGGGCGCTGGGGGTTGACGATGATGCCGTCGAAGATCGCCGCGTCCGTCTTCACCTTGCAGTCCCGCCCCACCACGCACCGCTCCAGATGCGTGTGCCGCATCACCGTCGAACCGTCCCACAGGATGCTGTCCTTCACCGTCGCGCCCTCTTCCACCGCGCAGTTATTCCCGATCACCGTGTTCTCCAGCACCTTCGCCCCCGCCAGAATCCGCGAATTATTCCCAATCGCCACCGGGTAGCCGATCTCCGCCGTCGGGTCAATCTCCACATTCTCCCCCGGCCACTGATACTTCTTCACCTCCGTCAGCGAAAATTCCTTCTGAAGAAAAAACGTTGCAAAATCGCAAACAAACCGCTTGAAAAGTAGACAAAAATGCAGTATATTAGATAACAAGATCACACATCAAACGCGGAGGAAAGCCCTATGAGCGAAACAAGTCCCTGCCCGCCCGACGACGACCGAAAATGGATCACCACCAATGAGGCCGCCGCCATGCTCAGAGTCGGTGTCAACCGTTTCCTGACCATTGCAAAGCAACAGGAATTCACCTCCTTCCGAAAACCCGGCTACGGAAATCCCCGTTACTTCCTTTACTCTGAGATAGATTCGCTTGCCGAATTTCGCCGGATGCGCCGCGCCTGGACCCGCAAATACCAGATTTCAGGCCGACAGCCCCGCTACATCGAAAAAATTGACCCGCAAGACCTCCAACTAATGACCGAAGCAAAACGCTTTATCTCCCGCGCCGAGGCCGCCGCCCTGCTCAGCGTCAGTCCCATGATGGTCTCCGATCTTGTTTATCGCGGACGACTCATCGCCTACCAGACCAATCCCGGACAGCGCGGCTCCAAAATGTGGTTCTCGCGCCGCGCCGTCCTTCTCTACAAAGACGACCCCGACCGCCTCAAAGCGCAGGCCGTGCAACGAGGCGAATACCGCGCCACCGTTTCGCTCGCCACCGGTTACGGCGTTAAAAAGGCCCGCAACCCGCAAAAAGTCCAAATCCCGCTGCACCTCATCACCATCGCCGAGGCCGCAGAACGCCTCGGCCTCAACCGCTCCACCATCCATGACCTCCGCAAACGCGGACGCCTGCGCGGCGAAAAACTCTGGAAGGGCAACAAGACCCTGCGCTACTGGTATGTCTCGCTCGATGACCTCGAACTCCTGATCGCCGAACGCGAAGAGATCAAGGCTAGAAACGCCGCAAAAGAGGCCGCGCCGTCGCCGCCAGTCCCCGCCGCCCCGCGCTTTACACCACCGCGCCGCCCGGAAGATCACGAAATCTTTCCTGAACCGCACTGGGCCTGCGATGAAAGACCGCTCTGACAAAAAATTCTGAACTTCTGCAAAAACGTCGAAAATTTAACACAATTTTAACATTTCCTGTGCTATCATTTACATGATTGTCCGAGGTTTGCGGGATACCCTGTTGTTTCCCTTTGATTTATCCTGCGCCGGTGAGGGTTTTTCCATTCATTCCCGGCCTTGTCCGCCTCGCTATCGAGTCCGGCAACGCCACGTCGTTTTGCAAGGAGTTTTGATGTTTTATCGTAGACTGGATGCTGCGAAATCAGGCCACTGTCCGCCTGTCGCTCCGGGTAGGGAAGATTTACCCCCCCCCCGATTACACCATTTTCACTGTAAACTGACAGTAAAATCGCTTCACTCCCGACGCCTGCGCTGGCGCGGACTGGCCTCCATGCTTCTGCTGGGCGGTCTCGCCCTCCCCGTCGCCCGTCCCGCCGCTGCGCAAAATCCAGCGCCGCTCTCTTTCCTGATGGGGCAGATAAACCTGGAGGATGTTTTTTCCTCCGGCGGCGACCTTCGCCAGCCTATCACTTTCGAACTGACGCCTTCGGGCGGCGGTTCAATAATTGTCCGAACGGTCACGTTGGACACCGCAGGAAACTATGTTCTTGAAGCCCTGACACCCGGCACCTATACCGTAAATGTCAAAGGGGCGAAATGGCTGCGATCCGCCCCGCAGACCGTGCCTATACCCGCTGCCGGCGCGACGTTCAATCTTATGCTGCATGGCGGCGACGCCAACAACGACAACAGCGTAGACTCTTCGGACTATACCATTCTCATCGGCTCTTTTAACTCCGACGCAACAATTCCCGGCAGTGGCTACGATCCACGCGCCGATTTCACCTGCGACGGCATGGTTGATTCCAATGACTTCACTATTCTGATTAACAATTACAACGGCGCGGGCGCAATCTACCAGATTAACCTGAACGCCGCCGCAAGCAATGGGCAGGTCGTGCTATTGTGGAACGCCCTTCCCGGCGCGACGTACAATCTATACCGCTCCACTTCTCTTGCGCACGGGGCTACCCCCTACCGAACGGGATTAACGAACACACCGGGACAGGCCACCGTCTCTTTCACCGACCAGAACGTTCCCAACGGCGCGTATTATTATCAGGTCGTGGCTGTCGGCGCAAGCATGGGCATCTCTAACGAAACGCCCGTCACGGTCAGCGGCCCCGCCCCTGTCCCGGTGGCGGCGGAAACGGGCAATGCGACCGCCTGGGAAGCGATGATCGGCGGCGTCAACACCGCCAGCGGTAACCGTCTGACCGAACTGCCCATTGTCTCATGGACGGCGCGGGGCGGACTGCCTGTCTCCCTGACGCTGGCAAACAACAGTCAGGGAACCGAAAACGGCCCGCTCGGTCACCGCTGGACACACTCCTTCGACCTGACCGGAAGCGTGGACGCCGCGACCGGCAATGTCACCCTGCACAACGGCGACGGACGCCTGACAACTTACACACGAAGCGGAAATACGTTCACGCCGCCGCCCGGTTTCCATTCTAAACTGACGTCTAACGGAAGCGGCTATACCCTCGTCACCAAAGCGCAGGTCACCTACCAGTACGACGCGAACCTGCGCTGCCAGAGCATCACCGATACCAACGGCAACGTCATCACGCTGACCTACGCGGGAAATCTGCTGCAAACGGTCACCGACCCGACCGGGCGCGTCCTTCGATTCGGCTACACCGGCCCGCTGCTCACGTCCATTCAGGATGCGCAGCTGCCGACGCACCGAACCTGGACGCTGGGCTACGTTTCGGGACGCCTTGCCACAGTCACCGAACCCTATCTCGCTAACGATGCGACACACTATTACAATACCGGTTACTTCTACGATAACGGCGTCAACGACGAAATCGTCAGTATTCGGACGCGCAAAGGCGCACAATATACGTGGCAGTATACTGTGGACTCGCAGGGGCGGCAAACTTCACAGAGCGACCCGGTAGGCAATACGACGACGTTCTCCTATACGACGGTCACCACCCCGACCGCAACGCTGAACGCCACGATTGTGACCGATCCCAATGGCAACAGCACGGTCTACGCTTACGATCCGAATGGTCGCCTTGTCCTGAACGAGGACGCGGCGGGATACCCGACCAAAACAGAGTACGATACTGCGAACAACGTCACAAAACTCACGGACAGACGCGGCAATCTCTGGCAGTTCACCAGTTACGATTTGCAGGGGAACTTAAAAACGGCGCTCGATCCGTTGCTTTACCAGACAACCTACACCTACAACACGCATAACCGCCTGCTGACGCTGACCGACCCCAACAACCATAAGACGCAATGGGACTACGACAGCCACGACAACCTGACCAAAATCACCAACGGCAACAATAACTTCACCTCCTTCAGCGTGGACATGACGACCGGTCTGGTGAATTGGCGGAAGAACGCCTTCGGCACGGCGTACTACTACTACGACGGCAACGGTTCGCTGCTCTCGATGAAGGACGCCAACACCCATACCACGACCTATCAGCCGAACGCGCTGGGCTGGAACCTATCCACCACCGACGCGAACAACAACAAAACGGCCTACACTTACGACGAATGGGGACGCCTGATCCTGACCGTGCCGCAGCTTGGCCTCGGTCAGACCTATTACAGCGGCTACGTGGACAACGTTTACGACGCCAATGACAACCTGATATCCGCGAACGATCCGCTAACCCACGCCACGCAGTACTATTACGACCCAGCAGACCGCCTGTTGCAAAAGACGCTCCCCAACGGCCCCAACGGTCTCGGCGACACCACCGTCTACCGCTATGACACCTACGGGCAAAAGGGACTGCTTTCGTACAAACTCGACGGCAACAGGAACTACACCGCCTATACCTACACCCTCCGCAACGAAGTCAGCGGGATGGCCTACGCTAACGGCACGAGCGAAAACTGGACGTATGACCCGAACGGCAGCCTTGCCAGCCATACTGACCCCAACGGCAAACGGGTGGCCTACGTTTACGAAGACCGCAACCTGCTTAAACAGATCACCTATCCCGCCGATCCTGCTGTCACCTTCGCCTACTATCCGGGCGGACAAACGCAGACCATGACGGACGCGACAGGGCCGACCTCCTACACCTACGATGGCATTGACAATCCCACGCAGGTCGTCAGTCCCAACGGCACAGTCAATTACCGTTACGACGCCGCAGACCGCCGCGACCAAATGACGCTTGCCGGGACAGGAACCTACTCCTATACCTACGACCGGGTGGATAATCTCACGTCCGTAAACGCATTCGGCACAAGCTACACCTATTATGCCTACGATCTAGGCGACCGTCTGACCTCGGAGCATAATCAGGACTCCAGCGAGACCCAGACGTTCTACGACACGCAAGACCGCGTGACCGACATCAAGCACAACTCCGCCAGTGCGCTGCGACTCTGGATGCACTACACCTACGACCTGTCCGGCAATGTGCAGACGCGGACGGACACCAACTACGTCACCGGAACCACGCTGAGTACCACCTTCGGCTACGACGCAGCCGACCAGATTACCAGCGAGGCGGCGGTAGACGGCAATATGCAGGTGGTGTACAGCCGCGCCTACACCTACGACCATGCGGGCAACCGCAAGACGGCGGCGCATAACGGCGTGACCGATACCTACACCTATTTCCCCAACTCCAACCGCCTGCAAACAGCGGGAAATCGGGGGTATACTTACGACAATGCGGGCAACTGCCAGACGCTGACTGTTAACGGTCAAAAGGCGATCTTCACCTACGACGACGAAAACCGTGTCGGAAAGATTGACTACCCGAACACGCCCGCGCTTCCCACCAGCCAGTTCGCCTACAACGGACTGCGGCAGCGCACAAGCAAGCAGGACAGCAGCGGCCTGCTCAAATACGTCATGGACGGCACGGTTCCGGGCAGCGACGTGCTTTCGGACGGTCAGGCGGTCTACACTCCGGGCATCGGCGAGCGGCGGGGCGGCGTGACACGGCTTTATAAGTTTGACGACGCAGGCAATCTGCGCGCACAGGTCGGATACGGGTACAACGCACCGGCCTTCCTGACGCAGGACGCTTTCGGCAACACGGTGCAGCAGGCGGGAACGCTTACCGGGCCGTTCGGTTTCGAGGCGGACGCGCAGTACCAGACCGACGCTGATAGCGGTCTGACACTCGTCGGCAATCGGTACTACGACAGCGCGGTCGGTCGGTTCATTCAGCCCGATCCTTCCGGGCAGGAGGAGAACGAGTACGCCTACGCCAAGAATAACCCCATCTCATTCAACGACCGCAGTGGCCTGACCTACGGCCCAAACAAAAGCAAAGACGCTACTCCGCCTGCGGCACCAGCCAGCCCTGCACCTGCCAAACCCACCCCGTCCAACAGCGGTGCGACAATCGCTGGTGTCACAGTTCGTGGTACGTTCGGTGATATTATCAACATCAAAAACGTAATAGAGAGCATTTTCCCCAATGCCTTTAAATTTCGTCGTCATCATAAGGATGATCAAAGCAAATCCCCTGCGGTAGCGCCTGGATGCACCCCCTATTGGAACAACTACACGAAGCAGTGGATGGTTATCTCACCCGGATACGAAGCCATAGATGACGGCAAGAAAATTATACTCCAACGGATAGCGACTTCCCCGCCTTCCCCAACGCCGTCGGCCCCACCATCCAACCCGCCTGCGCCAGCCACGCCGCCCGCGCCTGGAAAAGGTAAGTTATAAGTTACACTTTTTGGCTCTCGCAAGAAAGCCGAACCTGGTGTGACATATATTTCAGTCGAAAAGAGTATGCTTTCAATACTCTTTTCGACTGAAAACTAAGGAGGGGTGCGATGAAAACAAAATCTATTTTCGCAATAACAGCGATGCTTGTGCTGCTGATGTCTTCGCTATGCTATGCGCAGCCAATGAGCAACACCGTCAGGTACGAAGACGAAGGCAACTCATTAATTGTCAAAGTGCGTATCAACAACAAGAAGACGTGTTTTTTTGTTGTTGATACTGGTGCAGATATCACAATCCTCACAAACGATTGCGCTGACAAAATAGGTGTGCATCGCGTTTCTGCAAATCAACCGCTCTCATCGGAACCGCGATCAGCGCTTATCAGCGCGTTTACGATAGGAAGTCTGACGCTACGTAATAGGACATTTCATGTCGGGTCGGTTCCTTTCGTAGAGGTATTCAACAAAAGGCAATCAAAACTGAAACTGAGTGGTATTATAGGTATGGACTTATGCCAGAAATTGGCATTAGGAATTGACACTATACACCATACATTGACCATCTGGAACGAGGGACGAGTCTCAGCATCACAAAAGCGTAGTTGGTATACCCACTATCCGATTGTTCACTCGAACGGCTTGCTAAAATGGCAGGCCACTTCGAAGGATAAGGCCAACGCAAGTTTTTACATCTCAAAAAAACCAGTTGAAATTCCAATGTATTCAGACCAGAAAACCGAATCATCATACGCTATTTCGTCGTATGTAGACGGTGTACAAGCGAACCTCATCATTGATACGGGATCATACTTTTCATCGTTGTCAGCAAATATATTCGCTCAAATCGTTCCGCAAGTCTCAATGGGGCCAATAAAGGTAAGTGATTTCGAAGGCGCGGTAAACGAAACTCCCCTTATATATGCACAGTCACTTAAACTGGGTAATATGCTGATCCAATATCCTTTAATTGCTTACACCTCAACCAACCCCGAAGACTTGGATGGAGTGCTTGGTCTATCTGCGCTTGAAAAAAGCCGCATAATTTTGGATTTTCCCGGCGGTAAAATGTTCATTATAAAGGAGCAACCAAAATCCATTATTAAGCTGGAAGATCGTGGAGTTTTTTTAAGCAGATCGAATACCAATACGTTCATCTTATACATCAAAAAGGGTTCCATCGCAGAAAGATGCGGTCTAAAAACTGGCGACATACTACAACAGATTGACGATCCCATTGTCTCCAAAAAAGGAGTGATTACCGCATGGAAAATCAAAGTCAAGCGTGGCAAAGAATCCACAATCGAAGTAGATTTGAAGCCATAATACCATGACGCGGGCAACCTGCGCGGACAGGTCGGTTTCGGGTACGGCGCTCCGGCCTTCCTGACGCAGGACGCTTTCGGCAACACGGTGCAGCAGGCGGGAACGCTTACCGGGCCGTTCGGTTTCGAGGCGGACGCGCAGTACCAGACCGACGCTGATAGCGGTCTGACACTCGTCGGCAATCGGTACTACGACAGCGCGGTCGGTCGGTTCATTCAGCCCGATCCTTCCGGGCAGGAGGAGAACGAATACGCCTACGCCGTCAACAACCCCCTCTCATTCAATGACCCCGATGGATTGACTCCCGGTGCGCCCCAAAACAAGCATCCGGGTAAGCATGGTACGCGCAAGGGCAAAGGGCGAGGCGTTCATCCTGGTGTGTTTAAGACTGCCGATGCAGCAGCCATCGCGGCCATTCGCAGCATCAACCCGAAATCTATTAAGGAAAATCGGGAATATGCCGGTCATATCTATAAGCGTAAGGATGGTACATATGGATATAACCCACCCAACCCAGGTACGGCAAACCATTCTGGTCCTCTATCTTCGCCTTCCGGTACACAAACTGTTGGTAGGTATCACACTCATGGCGATAACATACCAGACGCTAATGGGAACTACTACGACAGTGAACATTACTCACCTGCGGACAAAGCAAACGCTGAATACGAAGGAGTGCCGTCCTATTTAGGCACACCATCGGGAGCAATCTACAAATACATACCCGTTCCCGGTAAGCCGGGGGACGGGACAGTAAAACAAATTGGCAAAGGAGCACTCTAATGAGTGAAACAATTCGGCAGTTTCGATACCCGGTGTTCATTTCGCTCATGGCATACACGTTATGTATGATCATATGCCTGATTCTGATGGCACGAGCTGCTCCGCAGATTCTTCACAAGCCGGCGAAGGGTTTCGTACCAGATAGCATGACAGCCATCAAGGTCGCCGAAGCGATATTGACGCCAATATACGGTAAGAAAGTGATCGAGGGAGAAAAGCCCTTCCATGCCAAGTTGAAAAATGGCATTTGGACAGTCGAGGGAACTTTACCAATCGGGTTCGACGGAGGTGTGGCTGAGATAGATATATCCAAAGAGGATGCCAGAATACTACGTGTGACGCACGGCAAGTAGGCGAGAACGCTCACGGGGCCGTTCGGTTTCGAGGCCGACGCGCAGTACCAGACGGACAACGACAGCGGGCTGACGCTGGTCGGCAATCGGTACTACGACAGCGCGGTCGGTCGGTTCATTCAGCCCGATCCTTCCGGGCAGGAGGAGAATGAGTACGCCTACGCCAAGAATAACCCGAATACCTATAATGACCGAAGCGGCCTGACCTATGGGCCGCCTAAAGCAGGAGACTCGAAGGCTAATGGCCCCAACCCCGCGCCACCGAAGCCGACGGTTACCGTATCCGGTTCCATGACGACCAACAAAGGAGGAGTCAGCGGAACGTTGAAAGCCTCGTTAGGCGGAGGCGCATCGGTTGGAGTAACAGCATCCGGTCAAAACGGCGGTCGGAACGGCGTCTCGGTCGGTATCAACCAGTCTCTAGGCAATGTGACTGCTAATCTCAATGATCGCATGAATGCGGGGAGCCGAGGGAGTCTGGGAGGCGGACTCAATTACACCGCACGCAGCGGCGGTTTTTCCGGTAACTATGGCGCAGGTTTTCAGGACAATAGTGCGCCGTCCTATTCGTTCGGCGGCGGCTATTCGTCCGGTCGCTTATCTTCGAGTATTGGCCTTAGTACGCAGTCAGGGTATTTGACGGCAAGCGTGACCACCTCCTACCATATCGGCGGCAATGTGAGCCTTTACCAAAAAGTAAATCAACACGGCGGCGTCGAATATGGAATTTCTTTCCGCTGATCTGCGGGAACAGATAATTTCTTTGTAGGTGTGGAGAGAATCAGTAACTCTTCCCTCTACGCCTGCATCGAAAGGAGATACGAATGTTCAGAACAATGCTAAAGATCCTGACTGTTTTACTGTATTTTGCATCGTCACAGCCCGTTTTCGCGCAAGCGCAGGCAAATCCGGCGGATCAAAGCGATTTCGCTTTTCAGGAAAAAGACGGTTGCTCCGTGCAAATGGAATACGATCCGCGTATAGATGGCGCCCCTGTCATTCACTTACGGATTGATGGAGTGGAAATGCCTTTTGCTTTGGATACAGGGGATGCTTATGGCATTACGCTAGATAGCTGGGCGGCAGACAAACTCAAACTCAAAAAGATAGGCGACTCGACCGAATACGGCAAAAAAATCGGGGATGTCGTCGAGTTCCATTCGCTTTCTTTTGTGTTTGCCCCAGGCAGCGACACCTTCGATTACACGCCTGACAAATATATCGCTACCAAAAGAAACATCCACCAAAAGTCAGTTGGTTTTTCACACAGAAAAATTGCGGGCATCGTCGGCATTCAGTTGATTAGACCAATGTGTACTCAATTCGATTTTGTCAGAAACAGGATTACGTTCTTCATCAGCAAACATCCCCCCATCCACATTCCCGGAGCCATGCACCTTGCCTTGCAGCAGCTTGCGCCCCAAGACGGCGACTATCGCCTTACGCATCGTCTGCTGTTGCCGGATGGGACTGCGGTTAATATGCTCATGGATACCGGCGCATTTACTTCCAGTATTCCCAGAACGGTAGCGAACCACCTCAGAAAAAGTTCGACAGGAACTGCATCCATTGCTTCGACACATGATACAGGCACTTCCGGTGTGGTAGTTTCCAGCGACTTGACTCTGCTATATCCCTATCTTGATATTGCGGGGCAGCGTGAACCCGACATTACCCTGACAGGGAAATGGGATTATCCTGACTTTGGCACGTTCGGCATAGACTTCCTTGCCCGGTTCCGCGTGACAATGGACTTCCCCAACAACGTTATGGTACTGGAACGGGCCACCGATTATTCCAGTCGGGTTCGTTATCTGGGCAAGGCTTACACCCGGTTGCAGCGGCGCGATGGCGGTTACTACGCCGATTCGTTGGAAGAAGGCTCGCCCGCTCAAAAGGCTGGGTTGCGCAAGGGCGACAAGATTGTTTCAATAGACGGCTACGATTTAGGAACATTGAGCAGCGACATCGTAGCGTATTTGCTCCTCGGCTACGCGAATGGGACGGCGGAATTAAAAGCGAGTCGAAAAGTCAAAGGCAAAACAGAAACGCAGACCATTCGCTACGCGCGCGGCAGCATCTTCAATCCAAATACACCTTTCACAGACAATCTGGGCATGGGACTGCGCTTTGGCGCGGACGGCAAAACGACGGCAGTCATAACGAAAAATTCAGCAGCGGAACGAGCAGGAATACGCAACAACGATGAGATCGTTGCGATCAATGGCAACGCGCTACGCTCACTAAATGCAGACCAGTTGCTGCGAGAGATACTGCGTTTTGCGGGCAAGGAAACTACACTGACGGTGAAACGCGCGGGCGAAAGTGTTAAGCGGGGTATTCCGTTCACTTTGCCCAAATTCGGCAGTTAAACCGGTTTGCAGCTGGACAAAAGCAACAATCTGCGCGGTCAGGTCGGCTTCGGGTACGGCGCACCGGCTTTCCTGACGCAGGACGCTTTCGGCAACACCGTGCAGCAGGCGGGAACGCTTTCGGGGCCGTTCGGTTTCGAGGCGGACGCGCAGTACCAGACCGATAACGACAGCGGGCTGACCCTGGTCGGCAACCGGTACTACGACAGCGCGGTCGGTCGGTTCCTTCAGCCCGATCCTTCCGGGCAGGAGGAGAACGAATACGCCTACGCGAGCAACAACCCGCTCTCCTTCAATGACCCCGATGGACTAACCAATGGGCCAAATAAGAACCAGCATCCGGGTAAAACGGGAACGCGCAAAGGGAAAGGAAAGAAAGGCAAAGCCAAGGTTGCCGATCCCACACCCAAAAAGCCGGTCAAGCAAGTTGGCCCAACTGACAATCAAACAATCCAAGCGATTCTGGCGTTGCTGGACGGCTTCCTGAGTAAGTCAGGAAACGTAAAGTTTCACACAGAGTACACCAATGGAGTGTCAGGTGATAAGCACATCGGCTACTACGTTGATATATCGGCCTCTGTGGAGTTTGGAGGAGAAAAAAGCCCGGTCAAGATGGATCCGCACGTTGACCCCTCTGACAATCAGCTACTTATTGATTTGGCTGCGGTTCTCGCTCACATACAGGGGATAACCGGAACCGGCTCAATAAACATTCGCATTGAAATCGGTAAGCAAGTTTCCAGAACGAACTTCACCCTTCATGTGCGAAAGTGAGGTTAGCATCAGCTAGCAAATTCTGCTAACTGCATGAATTAGGCGCGACTTGTCCCCAGGTCAGGTCGCGCCTCTAAAAAAGAGAGAAAAAAATGCGATCTAATATATTCGCTCCATTTTTTGTATTCTGCGTCATTCTAGCGGTGGTTGCCTGCGGGCAAAAAAAACCGACGCTTATAGTGGGCCAACCAGACAGGTCGTCTCATCAGCATCCCGTCCCATACCGCACAAAACTGACTGTGCGCTTGGACATGAAAGCCACGCAAAACGCGACCGGAAACGCCATACGATTTATTGTGGTTCATCGTATCATTGATCTAACTTCGCCTGCCCAACACGTGAAGTTGCCGATTAAAATCATCTTCGATATGGATATGAACGGCGTATCCTCGGAAATGGACTGGGAAATATCGAAGTATGAACATTCTAAAGGGGTGACTGATAAGTTTGATGAGACAAACGTCCCAGCAATAGAAAAAGACGCCATCTCGGAAACACTTGATTTCGATTTGCGCATTGAATGCGATGATGATCGCATTGCACAAGAGCTGTTGAAAAGTGTCCTGAAGTTCGTAAAAATCAAGGCCGATAGCAGCAAAATACCTGTCCATATCAAAATTAATGCAAAGGCAAACAAAAGGGATTTCGCCTTCGAGGCGGAGATCAAACCAGGCCAAAAGAAGGATGGAAGGCCATCTCCGACCCTTTTTCTGAATATGCCTTAATCGCGCATATTAACAGCACAAACTCGACGACGCAGGCAATCTGCGCGCACAGGTCGGATACGGGTACAACGCACCGGCCTTCCTGACGCAGGACGCTTTCGGCAACACGGTGCAGCAGGCGGGAACGCTTGCGGGGCCGTTCGGTTTCGAGGCGGACGCGCAGTACCAGACCGACAACGACAAAAAAAGAGGCGTGAAGGACAGCGTATTGCCCCCTTCACGCCTCTTTTTTCGCGCCGCTTCTGTGCGGGCTACTTCACAACGGGGTTTTCCGGGCGCTGCGGGTTGACGATAATGCCGTCGAAGATCGCCGCGTCCGTCTTCACCTTGCAGTCCCGCCCCACCACGCACCGCTCCAGATGCGTCTGCCGCATCACCGTCGAACCGTCCCACAGGATGCTGTCCTTCACCGTCGCGCCCTCTTCCACCGCGCAGTTATTCCCGATCACCGTGTTCTCCAGCACCTTCGCCCCCGCCAGAATCCGCGAATTATTCCCAATCGCCACCGGGTAGCCGATCTCCGCCGTCGGGTCAATCTCCACATTCTCCCCCAGCCACTGATACTTCTTCACCTCCGTCAGCGGCAATTTCGCGTCCACCCGGCCCGCCAGCATATCCAGATGCGTCTGCCGATACACCGCAAGGTTCCCCACATCCTTCCAGTACGCCGCCGTCAAATGTCCATAAAGCGGCAGCCGCTGTTCCAGCAGCAGCGGAAACACCTGCTTCCCAAACAGATAAAACGTCCCGCGCGGGATCAGCTCAAAAATCTCCGGCTCAAAGATATACACCCCCGTATTCGCCGTATTCGAGAAAATCACCTCGCCCTTCGGCTTCTCCAGAAACCGCGTAATCCGGCTGTCCTCATTCATCAGGACAATCCCATACTCGCTCGGATCATCCACCAGCGAAAGCGCAATCGTCGAAAGCGCGTTCTTATCCCGGTGCGTCTTCACCAGTTTCGTCAAGTCCATGTCCGTCAGGTCGTCGCCGCCAATCACGATAAACGTGTCGTCCTTAAAAAAGTCCTCCACCCGTTTCAGACTGCCCGCGTCCCCCCACAGCTGATCCTCATGCGACCAGAAAATCTTCACGCCCCACCGCGAACCGTCCCCGAAATACTGCTCGATATGATCGCCCAGATAATGCAGGTTCACCATAATCTCATTGAACCCATGCCGCTTCAGCAGGTCAATCAAATACTCCATCACCGGACGGTTCACAATCGGGACCAGCGGCTTCGGCACATTGCGCGTCAACGGGTCAAGCCGCGAGCCAACGCCCGCCGCCAGTATCATCGCTTTCATTCCAAACTCCTTCACGGTTCAGGGAACAGGAAACAGGGAAAGGAGAACAGAAAACCCGCCCCGCCCCACCCCTCCATTCCTCACCCAATTATCGGCATTACGGACAACCGCGCACAGTGAACAGGAAACAAAAATCCCTATCCGCAGAGAACGCAGATTTTCGCAGAAGGATTCGGATCTAATCCAAAATTAAGAGGTAATTATCCTGTTCCATCCTGAGATATCCTGTAAATTCTGTCTATTTATTCTTCGTATTCCTCTGCGAAAATCTGCGAAGGAAAGTCTTCCCTCTCCTACCCCTCGAAGCGGCGCAGAACGTCCGCCACATAATCAATCTGCTCGTCCGTAAGTTCAGGATGCACCGGCAGCGACAAAACTTCGCGCGCCGCCCGCTCCGCGTTCGGGAAGTCCCCCTCCCGATAACCAAGATACCGATACGCCTCCTGCGTGTGCAGCGGAAAAGGGTAATATACCTCGCTAGAAACGCCGTTCGCTTTCAGATGCGCCTGAAGCGCCTCCCGCTTCGCGTGTCGGATCGTGAACTGATGGTAGATATGGTAATTCCCCGGCTCGCATTGCGGCAAGACGACGCGCTCCCCCATCCCATCTGCAACGCAGCGCAGCAGTTCGTTATAGCGGGCGGCGTGGCGGCGGCGGCCCTCGTTCCACTCCACGAGGTGCGGCATTTTCACGCACAGCACCGCCGCCTGAATCGCGTCTAAACGGCTGCAATACCCGACTCGCTCATATTGATATTTCTGGCCCTTGATCCCATGACTGCGCAGACTGCGCAGTTCTGCGTCCAGCGCGTCATCGTTGGTCAGGATCATGCCCGCGTCGCCAAAAGCGCCGAGATTTTTGGTCGGGTAAAAACTTAAAGTCGTTGTGTCGGCGGCGTTTGCGATAGACTGACCGTGCTGCGTTGCCCCGATGCTTTGCGCGGAGTCAATAATCAGGCGCAGATTATATTTATGCGCTAACGCGACCAGCGGAGCGCGGTCAATCATCTGCCCGTAAAGGTCTACCGGAAGCAGGGCGCGGGTCTTCGGCGTAATCAGCGCCTCGATTTGCGACACATCTAAATTGTAGGTGCAGTTGTCAATGTCAGCGTAGACGGGGGTTCCGCCCGCCAGAACGATGGACTCAGAAGTCGCGCCGAAACTGAACGGCGTGGTGATCACTTCGTCGCCCGCTCGGATGCCGCAGGCCACCAGCGACAGCGTGAGCGCGTCCGTTCCCGACGCGACGCCGATTCCGTGCTTCGCGCCGCACAGGGCCGCAATCTCGGCTTCCAGTTTCAGGACGTTTGGCCCGCCGCTGAACTGTCCGCTCTCCATCACGGCGGCGACCGCCGGATCAATCTCATCTTTCAACGCAAGGTACTGCGCTTTCAAATCCGCTAACGGGACATTCACCCTCTTTTACCCTCTCCGTTGGCCTGTCCGCCTCTTTCGTTCACTTCGTCCGCGCGCTGGCGGCAAGGGAGCGGTCTGCCTGCAAACTGCCGGTTTCCAAATTTCAACGCGCTGGCGTTTCTACTATGATACCCGACGCGCCGCAAGTTTTTACACTGGCAGAGGCCGGAAGGCGGGAATTGTTTCCAAAGACACCTATTTTTCGGCAATCCGAGCGGCGTTTTGCCAGATTTCGCCCTGATTCGGCGCGTAAATGCGTTCCTGATTGGATGACGTTCTGGCTTTTTTTGAACTCGAATTACGCAGATTGAACAGATTACAGAGATTTTTCACTGCCTCGCGTTTGCAAGCTGGTAATGGAAAATTAGAGTAATCAATCTACACTGCGCAATCTGTGGTTCAAAGACCCTGTAACCTTTCGCGGGGAGTGTTTAGTTTATTGCGGGTATACTTAGCGTATGGAAAAAGAAACAATCCCACCGCTGACCTGCCCCGACTGCGGCAGCGTTCACCGCCAAACCAAAGACGGCAAAACCTCCTGCGGCAGTCAACGCTACCAATGCCAAAACTGTAAGGCCCACTACACCCCCCAGCCCAAAGTCTGGGGGCATCCCGCCGAAACCCGGATGCAGGCGATCAGGATGTATCTCGAAGACGGCAACTTCCGACGGATCGCCCGTCTGCTGGGAGTCGCGCCGCAAAGCGTGGCGACGTGGGTGGCGCAGTACGTGCAGACTTTGCAGGCCCAGGGACAAACCCCGCCGCAGCCCAAGACGGTGGAAATTGTAGAACTTGATGAACTCTACACGTTCGCGGGCGCAAAAAAAAACGTTTCTATCTCATCACCAAAGTAGATCGGGCCACGCGCTGCCTGCTGGCCTTTCGGGTTAGTCAGGCCGCTGATTGGGACGCTTTGCAGGCGGTCTTAGACGGCGGCCCCAAAGCATTGAAGCATTACAGCGACGGTTACGGAGGGTATGCCAGTCTGATGTATCCGTGTCCGAACGCGCATGAGGTGGCTCCGGGGAAGACGCAGACTTACAGCGTGGAAGCGCTCAATGCGGAACTGCGGCATTATTTGGCGCGTCTTTCGCGGCGCAACCGTTGTTTTTCGCGCAAGATGGAAGCGTTAGAGCAAGCGGTGTGGCTGTTTGCTTTGACGTGGAATGCGCGTCAGTTGCACAACCGAAAGTTTCCCAAACACAAAAAGCACCTGATCGAATTTCTACCCGCAATAAACTAGGCACTCCTCTTTCGCGCCCCCGCTTTTCCTATTCATCAAAGTTCGTGGTACAATAGAATCACGAAAAATCACGCAGATTGCGGGAGATCACGCGATGAGTTTCAATCGAAGACCAAACGATCACGAACCGATTCATCCGCTGGTGGAGGAATGGGCGCAGGCGGAGACGCGGCGGCAGTTTTTCAGTCGCGGCATGAATCTGGTGGGAACGGCGGCGCTGGCGACGCTGGGCGCTGGCGTGGCCCACGCCGCTGAGAAAAAAGCGACCGCCGCGACCGCGCAGGAGATCGCTGCCGCGCATCCGCATCTGGCGGCGCTAAAATTTCTGCCGAAAGCCAAACACGTCATCTACCTGCACATGGTCGGCGGGCCGTCGCAAATAGACTTGTACGATTACAAGCCGAAAATGCGGGAGATGTACGACAAAGATTTGCCGGAGTCTATCCGCAACGGACAGCGATTGACGACGATGACCTCCGGGCAAAGCCGCTTCCCGATTGCCCCTTCCCGTTACAAGTTCGCGCAGCACGGCAAGAGCGGAATGTGGATTTCGGAACTGCTGCCCTACACCGCAAAAATGGCGGATGATATGTGCTTCATTCGCAGTATGCACACGGACGCCATCAACCACGAACCCGCGATTACCTATATGCAGACGGGCAATCAGGTCACGGGACGGCCCTGCCTCGGCGCTTGGGTCTCCTATGGTCTCGGTTCGCTGAATAATAATCTGCCGACGTTCGTGGTGCTGGTGGCGACGCCCTCGAATCAGGAGCAGATTCAGGCGATTTCGGGGCGGCTGTGGTCGTCCGGCTACCTTCCGGGTGAACACGCAGGCGTTTCGTTCCGTTCGGCAGGCGACCCGATTCTGTATATCAACAACCCGCCCGGAGTCAACGCGCAGGTGCGCCGCAAGACCCTCGACGGTCTGAAAGCCCTCAACGAACTGAATTATCACAAAGTCGGCGATGAGGAGACGCACACGCGGATTGCGCAGTACGAACTTGCGTTCCGTATGCAGTCCAGCGTTCCCGACCTGACCGACCTGAGCAAAGAGCCGGAAAAGACCTACGAACTCTACGGGCCAGAAGCGAAAAAGCCCGGATCGTTCGCCAATTCCGCGCTGATGGCGCGGCGCATGGTGGAGCGCGGCGTCCGATTCGTGCAGATTTATCACAATAATTGGGACACCCATTCTAACGTGATGGGACGCCTGCCGAGCCAGTGCAAGGACGTGGATCAGCCGTGCTGGGGCTTAATCCAGGACTTGAAACAGCGCGGAATGTTGGATGATACGCTGGTCATCTGGGGCGGCGAGTTTGGGCGGACGGTCTACTCGCAGGGCGGGCTTTCGCATGAGAATTACGGGCGCGACCACCACCCGCGCTGCTTCACGATGTGGATGGCGGGCGGCGGTTCGCGACCCGGAACGGTCTACGGCGAAACGGACGATTTCTCCTATAACATCATCAAAGACCCGGTTCAGGTGCGGGATTTCCATGCGACCGCTCTGCGTCTGCTCGGCATTGACCATGAGCAGTTCACGTTCAAGTATCAGGGCCTTGACCAGAAATTGACGGGGGTTGAGGAAGCGAAAATCATCAATGAACTGATGGCGTGAGACGATTTTGGATTTTAGATTTTGGATTGATCGGGAGTTCACGCTCCCGGTCGTCCGCATTTTAGAACCGATTTTAACACAAATTTAATAGTCCAGAGCGCAATTTTCCGCTTTTCAATCGGTTGAAATAGTGTATAATCTGAATAGAGATGAATTTTAATCGGACGCTGTATCTTGCGTCCGATTTTTGCGTTCTGTCCCGAAGGAGGGCGTCTTGACGAGGATTTCCATGAATTTGCGGGGCCGCGCAGTGGGCGCGGGGGCGATATTGCTGACGGTCGGCGGATTAGCGGCATTGATGAGTCCGGTCTTTTTCGCGGACTTGACCGCAACCAACAGTGCGTTGCTAACCTTGCAGCGATTTCGCGGGGCATCAGCAATTACGCGCAGGACTACGACCAGCGGCTGCCGCTGCCGGTCGCGTTCAGCAGCATCGCAAATTTCAAGTCAGTGGTCGGCATCTATGTCATCGGCGGGAGCGCGGCAAACAGCGATACCGTTTACCGCTGTCCCGCGAATGGCAACGCCTATTATACACTGAATACGGCGCTGGGCGGACTCGTCCTTGCATCGCTTCCCGATGGCTTTTACAGCGTCGAAGCGGCGAGAGATTCTAAGCCGCACCCGGACAGCTCTCCAAACATCGGGTTTATAGACGGTCATGTCGAGCGCAGCGGGGTAGACCAGACACCGACGAATCTGGCCTGCCGTCAGAACGCCCACTCGGTCGGAATCGCGACGCTGCAATACAGTCAGGACTATGACGAGCGTTATCCCCTTCAGCCGAATGACGGCGCGTTCCGCGACGCGCTGTTTCCGTACACAAAAAATCCTCGCGTATTCGTCTGCCCGGACACCAAACAGTTCTATACGCTGGCGCAGAGTTTTCGCGGCAAACCCCGCTACGAAATCCCCGATCTTTCTAAAGTGGCGCTGCTGCAAGATTCTATACCGCACAAAAACGGCATCGTGACGACGGGGTATCTTGACGGCTACGTCGAGCAGCGCGGGCCGGACGGTTCGCTGCTGCCACCCCCGCCCGCCGGTTCCACCGGGCTGACCGGTCAGCAAATCTCGCTGCGGAACTTTAAGCAGTTAGGGTCTGCGCTCAGTCAATATACGCAGGATTACGACGAGCGGCTGCCGGTCTACAATAATTACCATGACCTGCTGCAAGCGCTCACGCCCTACCTGCCCACCTATGACAATATGGGCGCGGCGCTGAATTTCGATCAGCCGAGTTATGAGGCCGATCCGATGTTCAGCGGGATTCAACTCGCTTCGATTGAATCTACCGCCGACGCAATCTACCTGCGTGATGTGTACGATTTCGGCGACCGGTTCATTACTGCCGGGTATCTGGACGGACACGTGAAACGGATTCCCCGCCCGCCGCAGAAGAAAGCGATCAAAGTAACGACCAAAAGCCCGGCGTCGAACGCGGTCAACAACACAGCAAAGAAGAAAGACCAATGAAAAATAACACGATGCAAAGGGCGATTTTTACGGCGGCAATCGGAGTCCTGATAGTTCCCGCTTCCGCGCAGGTCTTGAAAGAAGATTTCAATAACGTTGCGGGGCTGCAAAAAGCGGGCTGGGTGTTTCAGAACAACAGCAGTCCGCAGCCCGCAACCAACGGCGATTGGGCGCAGGGCGATACCAGCGTGTTTTACGATCAGACGGGAATAGATAATTCCTACATCTCCGCCTCGTTTACCAGCGTGGGCGATCCAGTCAATGCGGGCGATCCGAACGGAACGATTAGCAACTGGCTGCTCACGCCGACCATTCCGCTGACCAACGGCGAGACCGTCCGGTTTTATTCCCGCACTTCTACCGGGCTGGCCTTCCCTGACCGGTTGGAAACGCGCCTGAGTGTGAGCGGAAACAGCGCCAATGTCGGGAACACGGCGGCAAGCGTTGGCGACTTTACTTCGCTGCTGCTGACGATCAACCCGAACCTGCAAATTGGCGCGGCGAACTACCCGACCGACTGGACGCCCTACACCCTGACACTCGCCGGCCTGCCGGCGGGCGGCGCGACGGGGCGAATCGGGTTCCGTTATTTCGTGACGGACGCCGGGACGTTTGGAACGAACGGCGATTTTATCGGGTTGGATTCGCTGACGGTCAGCGCTGTGCCGGAACCGTCCGCGCTTTTACTTCTAAGCGCGGGCTGCCTGACGCTTGGCGCGAAACTGCGGCGGCGGAAACGCTGACGCCCCCTCTCCTGCGCGGAGCGGAGGCGCGAAAGAGGAGAACGATGGCGTTTGATTACGATCTGGACTTTAAGACGATAGATTTCCGGGAGCGGCCCGACCTGTACCGCGTGGGAATCGGGGAGCAGGGCGTCCTGCTCGTGGAGCCGTATAAATCGGAAATCCTGCCGCACTGGCGGTTTCGAACGCCGGAGATCGCCCGCGAATCGGCGGATAAGATTTACGAACGGTTTGAGGCGTACCGTGAAGCGGGCGATTTTGTCGGGATGGACATGGCCCGCAAATTTTTACAGATGGGCTATACCCGCTCGCGCCGCTACGCTAACCACCCCACCGGGCGCAAATACCAGAGCAACCCGCAGGACGAGACTGACCCGGACAAGCGAAAAGCGGCCCGCGAAAAAGTCCTGCCGCAATCAGAGCATTGGGCGGATAGCGAAAAAGCGCAGTCCGCCCAAATTTTTTACGCCGTCTACGAAAAGGCGAAAGACGACCCGCAGTACCTCGCCCTGAAAGCGGCGCACGTTGCAAAATACGGAAAGTAACAGCGCAAAACCGCGCCGATTTTGAATTTTAGACAGACGGGCATGAAGTGAGTCCAGGTAGGGCCCCCGGCGCGGAAAAGAATGTTCGCGCCGTCCCGTTCGGAGAGGATTTCACGCGCAAATTAGCGAACTCCTTCCGCGTGACGAGGATTTCCAGGTAATCATTCAGGAGGAAACGATGCGATTGACAGGATTAGCGCTGGCCTTGCTGCTGGCGGGGGGACAAGCCGCGCCCGCGCAGGACGCGGCGGCGAAAGACGCGATACCGGAGCGGCTGCCGAAGGCCGAATTTCAGGACGGCTGGATCAAACTCTTCGACGGGGCCACGACCTTCGGATGGCAAACGGGCGGCGTAAGCGATTGGAAAGTGACTGGCGGTTGGAGAGTGACTGGCGGCGCGTTGACCTCGCCGGACAGCGGCGAAAGCGTTATCTCCACGACTTCGCAGTTCGGCGATTTTGAGATGAACGTCACGGTCGAATCGGACAATGGAATCCACTATTTCTTCTCCGACGGCATTAACGACGCCGACAACAAACTGAAACTTACCAACGTGGACGCGGGGCTGTGGGGGCCAAACGACCCGAAAATCAGGCCGCATATCCTGACGCTCAAAGCCGCCGGAAATCAAATGGTGGTGTTTCGGGACGGGAAATACCCGCGCCGGTTCAAGCGCAAAAATCTGCGCAGCGCCATCGCGTTCCGCGTGGAGCATCCCAGAGGCGTGACGGGGACGACGCGCATCACCAGCGTCAAACTGCGCCCGCTCGGTCTTCCGCCGATTTTTAATGGCAAAGACCTGACCGGGTGGAAAGCGCTGCCGGGACATAAATCGGTCTTCGCCGTTTCGCCGGAGGGCTGGCTGAATATCAAAAATGGCAACGGCGACATCGAGACGGAAAATTCCTACGGCGATTTTACCACGCAAATGGACGTTTATTCCAACGGCGACCATCTCAACAGCGGGATTTTCTTCCGGGAAAAAGCGGGCGAGTTCTGGAACGGCTACGAGTGCCAGATTCGCAATCAGTGGGAGGGCGGCGACCGAACGAAACCGGTGGACACGGGAACGGGCGGGCTGTACTTCCGTCAGCCCGCCCGCAAAGTCGTGTCGTCCGACCGCGAATGGTTCACCATGACGATCAACGCGGTGGGGCGGCACATCGCCATCTGGACAGACGGTTACCTGACCGCCGATTTTCAGGACACCCGACCGGCAGGCGACGGCATGGCGCGGGATAATTTCCGGGCGTCAGGCGTCCTCGGTTTGCAGGGCCACGATCCGACGACCGACCTCTCTTTCCGCAATATCAAGTGCGGCGAACTGCCTGCGCCAAAGTAACGGATAGTTCACCCCACCCCAACCCTCCCCTTCGCAAGGGGAGGGAGCAGTCTACTTTTCTCCCCTCCTTAATAAGGAGGGGCCGGGGGAGGTAAACCGCTATCCCAGCAGTTTCGGGTCTTTTGCGGTGCTGTCAAAATGATTCGTCGTTTTGAACAGTTCGTATTCGCCCGTCTGCGCGGCGACCTGCGTCAGGGCGCGGAGCGACGCGATCTTCTCCGCTGAAAGCGGTTTGTAAGTCTTCGCGGCCTCCAGCGCCTGATCCAGAATTTGCAGGCTGTCAATGCCCGTAATCACAACGGAGGTCGGCATCGTCATGGAATAGTGCAGCATTTCAATCGGAGTCGCCCCGCCCTGCTGCTGAATATAGTTCAGAATATAGGGATCGCCGAACGTTTTCATGCCAAGCACCCCGACCTGCTTTTGCAGCAGAACCGGGACGACATTGAGCGTAAAACTGCGGAAATGCGCGTCCATCAGGTTAATCGGCATCTGCGCGGTATCGAAATGAAAACCGTGTTTGTCTGCTACCTCTAACATTCGCAGGTGAACCAGCGGGTCTTTGTGTCCGGTGAAGCCGATGTAGCGGATTTTTCCGGCCTGCTTCGCCGCCATGACCGCCTCCATTGCGCCATTCTTCGCAAAAATCCGGTCGGGGTCTTCCATACGCAAAATCTCGTGGAACTGCAGCAGATCGAGGTGGTCGGTCTGCAACCGGACGAGCGACTCGTCAATCTGCCGCGCCGCCGCCTCTTTCGTCCTGCCGTCAATTTTAGTCATCAGGAAGACTTTTTTGCGATAGCCGTCCTTCAACGCCCGCCCCATGCGCACCTCGCTGACGCCCTCATTGTAATCCCAGCAGTTATCCATAAAGTTAATGCCGCGATCAATGGCGGTTCGGATGATTCGGATGCTCTCCGATTCCTCTTTCTGCTTGCCGATGTGGAACCCTCCCAGTCCGACAATCGAGACCTGTTCGCCGGTCTTTCCCAGCATTTTGTACTGCATATCGCCTTTTCGGACGGTGGGCAGCGAAGGCAGGGGCGGCACGGGGCCGCTGTTTGGCTCCGGCGATTGCTGCGCCAGCGCGGGCAGCGCCGTCCCGATTCCGGCGGCGGCGACGAGCGCCGCGCTGTCTTTAATAAATTCACGTCTCGGTGTTTCCATACGATCCTTCTCCTGTTTCGCTCAACTGCGATGGGGAGAAAGCTCCGCCTCGCAGCCATTTCCCAACATTACGCGCAACTTTCCCGAAAGTTCACGCCTGCTCCTTCGCAAAAATAGCCGAGTTCTGCGCTTAATTTTCCTGTGTAATTACGGGAATAAATCCAATAATGAGGGCATGGCACATCTCACATTTCTTAGACGTTTGCTTGCTTTGTTGCTGATCGGTGTATGCTGCGCGAAGGGCGCGGCGCAGTCCCGCGTCATGGGCTGGGGCGATAATCGCTATGGGCAGCTGGGCGTCGGCTCATTCGACACGTCCGCCCCGTACAGCCGCGCCGCGCCGACGGAACTCACCACCGCGCCGAATCTGGTCTCGATAGCGGACGGATTTTACCACTCCCTTGGGATAGCCGCCGATGGCACGGTCTGGGCCTGGGGCTACAATTATTACGGTCAGTTAGGGATTGGGACGTTTGACACCGCCGCGCCCTATGGAAAGAACACGCCCGCGCAGGTTCCGGGACTGACCGGCGTAATCGCGGTGGCGGCGGGGACGAATCATAGTCTGGCGCTGAAATCGGACGGCACGGTGTGGGCGTGGGGCTGGAACGTCTTCGGGCAGTTGGGCGATGGCAGCGGCGCAAACCAGAAAAATCCGATACAGGTCAAAGGGCTGACAAATGTGAAAGCGATTGCGGCGGGCGGCGTTCACAGCATGGCGCTGCTGACGAGCGGCGCGGTCATGGCGTGGGGCGGCAACACTTACGGCGAACTCGGCGACGACTCGACCATCAACCGCCTGACGCCCGTCCCGGTCTGGTCAGGGACTGCCATCGCCTGCGGACAGTACCACAGCCTTACGCTGGCGCAGGACGGGACACTTTACGCCTGGGGCAGCAACTCCAACGGGCAATTAGGCGACGGCACAACCACTGCGCACAAAACGCCGAAGCCCGTCACCGGGCTGACCGGCACGGTATTTTTTACGGCGGGGGCCTATACCAGTCTTGCGATCAGGAACGACGGCACGGTGCGGGCGTGGGGTTGGAACGCTTACGGACAAATCGGGGACGGCACAACGATTGACCGCGCCGCGCCGACCGCCGTCAGCGGCCTGACCAACGCGATTGCGATTGCCAGCGGACAGGCAAACTGTCTGGCCCTAAAAGCCGATGGAACGGTCTGGACGTGGGGATGGAACGCCTACGGACAGGCGGGCAGCGGCGCTTTTACGACCGTTGCGCCGTTTGGGAACATCACGCCGCAGCCCGTCGCGGCTATCTCCAGCGCGACGGGCATTGCGGGCGGGGGCAACCGCGCCCATGCCCTGCTCTCCACCGCCCCAATGGTCTCTGTCTCAGGCGTTGTCACTCTCGAAGGCCCCGCCCTGCCCTATCTGCCGCATACATTAAGCCTGCGATTTCGGCCCGTAATTGGCGGCGCGGGGTTCCTCCGCGCCGCCGCGCTGAACCCGGACGGCAGTTTTACGGCGGGCCAGATTCCGCCAAATAAATACCAACTCTGGATCAAAGCGGAAAAGTGGCTTGCCAGCGTTGTTACGATGGATGCGTCCGGCGGCGATGTCAGCGGGATTGCCGTTTCGCTTGCCGCCGGAGATTCCAATAACGATAACAGCGTGGATTCTTCGGATTTTACCGCGCTAATTGGCGCGTACAATTCCGACAAAGCAATACCCGGCAGCGGCTACGACCCGACGGCTGACTTCAACGACGATGGTAGCGTAGACTCGTCAGACTTCACGCTGCTTATTCAAGACTTTAACGCGGTCGGCGCGGACTAAGCGCATCCAAGAAGTTTTTTCGCATTTCGACGTCTTTCCGTCCGCAGGACGGTTGACCGCAGGTCTCCCAGACGGGTTCGTTCACGGCCCGGATGCGCGTTGCGGACGGGTTCATTCACGGCCCGGACGCGCGTTGCGGACGGGTTCATTCACGGCCCGGATGCGCCGCTGTTTCGGTCGGCGCGATGTGATTACGGCGTTGCGGCGGGTCGTTCACGGCCCGGATGCGCGGCGCGTTGCGGATGGGTTCATTCACGTCTCGGTCTGTGTTCGTCCCGGATTACGGATCGCCCGCCGCGTTGAAATTGCCAATGAGCAGGGTAAAGTCCGTGCTGTCTACGCTGCCATCGTCGTTGAAGTCGGCGGTCGGGTCATAACCGCTGCCCGAAATCGTCTTGTCGGAATTATAAGACCCAATCAGCGCCGTAAAGTCCGACGAGTCTACGCTGTTATCGTTGTTGCTGTCGCCTGCCCGAAGCGTGACTGCGCTATTGGGAAGGCTGCTGACGGTGGCGTCGAACGCGATATTTTGCGCCAGCCATTTCGCGCCTTTGATGTGAACGGTGTAGCGGTTTGCGGGGATGCCCGCCGTCGCAAAGGAACCGTTGGGTTGATTCAGCCCGTTGGCGGTCAGGGTGATTACGCGGTCAAACGCGGCGCTGCCATCGGTCGGGCGGAAGGTGAAGGTAATCGGCTGCGCCGCCTGAAGGCTGCCCTCTAGCGTGATCGTGCCGGAGAGGTATTTCGCCCGCAGCGTTGGATCGGCGAGGGCCTTGATGAACAAACCGCCCACAACAGAACGCGCCTGGAACCCGACCTGCGTGGCGTCCGTCGTCTGGAACCAGTCGGTCATCGGGACGCGGGACGGCGAGTTGTTCAGGAAATTAAAAAGCGGCGCAATCAGCGTATTGAAGTCCTGCGTCGTCGTGGCGAGTGTGGCAGTCCACATCGTCCAGTCCAGTTTGGTGTAGGTGGCGCGGTTGTCGAGCGGCAGGCCATAGGTGTTTTGCAGCGTCTTGTAATAGGCGATTTCGGACTGCGCCACGCTTGCGGGGAACAGATTCAGGCCGAGCAGTTTGTCCCACACCAGATTGTATTTCTGGCTCCACGTCCCCGGCTGATCGAACGCGAGGCGGTAGTGACTGCCGTCCTTTGCCATTGCCTGCCACTGCGCCGCCATCGTCTGCGCGGCGGCGCGGTAGGTCGCCGCGTCGCTTTTACGTCCAGTCATGTCGCAGAGCATGGCGTAGGCCCCCACCGCCTCAATCGCCTTCAGGGAGAGATTGGCGCTGTGGGCGAGCGGCCCCGCGAAATCGTCCGTGCTAAGTTGGTTTTGCGGGTCAAGGCCGTTCGTTTTGAGGTAGGACGCCCACCCGGTCAGCAGGTTCCAGTATTTGCTGGCGTAGGCGGCGGTTCCGTCAAATCTCGCCATCGCCGCGATCATCAGGATCATATTGCCGCTCTCTTCAATCGGCATCTGTCCGTTGACGCTGGTCTCGCCGCCGCCGTAAAGCTGCCCGTTTGCCAGAGGATAGACGCCGAGGTCGTGGGGCGCGAACGGGAATTTCCAGCGGGACGAGGCGGCGTAATCGAGAATCGGAGTCATTTGCGCCCGGAGCAGGTCGGTGTTGAGCAGCAAAAAAAACGGTGCGGCGGGGTGCAGCACGTCCACTGTGCTAATCGAACCGTTGCTGAAATTCTCCTTTGAGAACATCAGCGCGTTGCCATTGGCGTCCGCCGCGATTTTGTGCGCGGCGAGGCACTGCCGGTAGGCCAGCACGCACATCGCCGCGTACTGCGTGCCGCCCGCTTTATTGAGATTGGCGGTCAGCGCGGCGTCGAACGCTTTGCACTGCGCCGTCAACGAAACGTAATCCGCTTCCGCCGCTCGAAGCAGGCCGCTTGCGTCCATGCCGTTGCGCCGCCAGTAAGGGCGCAGGTTCGTTCCCAGCAGTTGAATGGAGTACAGGTCGTCGTAGGCCAGCATGACGTAGCGCGAAACGGGCGCAGCGCCCACCGCGCCGCAGTCGAAGACGGTGGCAAGCACGGGCCAGTTATTGCTGGCGGCGCGGGGCAGGCGGGTATCGTCGGCGGTCGGCAGCGTTCCCGCCGCGACGAATCCATTGCGGGAAGTATTGTCGCTGGAGATGCGGGTCGTCGTCACGCCCTGCGTCGGGGCCGCGATGAGGAATTGCCCCCAGTCAATCCGGCGGTTGTCGCCTTTGGTGGCGAGGACGGGCTGCGCGGACGTTCCGATCTGCATGGTCTGCAGGTCGCCGTTTTGCGTCCGCTGCCATAGCACCAGTTCGTCGGTCGTATTTACCGTCCATTCCGCAGAGGCGTCAAGATAGAGTTGGACAGTGTGCGGCTTGCCGTCCGTCGCCGCGACATCGAACGCGACATAGGTGACGGGCCGCGCAAGCGCTTCGATATTGTGCGGCAGGGCGGGCGTGATGAACGAAAGCGTAAGTCCGACGCCGCCCGCCTGAAACGTGTAGATCGTCCGTGTCGGCGTGACCTGAACGCTGGTCTGGTTCATGGCGGCAAGATTATACGGCGCGGGGCCTGCGAAGCGGAAGGTCTGATTGTCAATGCGGGCGAGGCCGCAGAGCGCGTTGACCGCGCCTGTCCAGTGGCGTTCCCAATCGTCGGTGAGGCGGTCGGTCATGCTCCACACGCTGAAATAGGGATCGTGCGTCACCAATGGAATGGCGGGCGGGCGCAGCGCGGACTGCGCCCTGACAGGCGCGACGCGGACAACGCACAACGCCGCGCAAAGCATCAGCAACGCCCCGCCCCGGACGCCGTGATTTTGCTGCGGCGTGTCTGATTTCCACATGGTCTTGCTCCGATTTCCGATTTTGATTCAATTTTTGATTCAATGCAGCGCCAGAAAACCCGCAATCGGGCGGCGCACCGATTCATTATAACCCGATTTTCGCGCCCGCGCAAAAAACATTTGACCGGAGGCTGGAGTCCAGGCCGTGAACGCCCCGTCTGGCGGGCGTTCCGCCAATCGGTCTGCGACCGAGACAACCGATATTGCATTGCCGGCCCTTCGACCGGTTAGCCGGTGGGCTTCCTCAGACGGGTCGTTCACGGCCCGGAACTTTACGCCGCCGCTTTCACTACTTTCGGAAAGGAGCCGATGGCGGTCAGGGTCATGTCTTTTGCGCCAAGAACGGAATGGGCGACCGCGTTGATTTTGTCATGGGTCACCGCTTCGTATTCGGACAAAACTTCAGACACCGGAATCACGCGCCCGAACGACAGCAGCGACTCGCCGTAGCGGTTCATCCGCGAACTCATGCTCTCCAGCCCCATCACTAACGCGCCGCGCACCTGCGTTTTGGCCTTGTTCAGTTCGTCGTCCGTCAGGCCCTTTTCCAGCACGTTCACAAATTCCGCCCGCGTCAGTTCCGTGACCTGATTGTAGGTGTCCGGCGAGGTCCCGCCGTAGACGCAGAAAAAGCCGCCGTCCTGATAGGCGCGGGCGTAGGAGCCAATCGCGTAGGCCAGCCCGCGCTTTTCGCGAATCTCCTGAAACAGGCGCGAACTCATGTTGCCGCCCAGCACGTTATTCAGAATCGAAAGCGTATAGCGCTCTTTATCGTGCTTGCTGAACGCGGCAGTCCCGTAGCAGAAATGCACCTGCTCCACGTCCCGCTTCTTAATCTGCTTGCTTGCGCCGGAGGGGACGGGCCGCGTCAGTTCCGGTTTTTGCGCCAGCCCCTCCAGATTGCCTAAAGCGCGTTCCGCCATTTTCACAAGTTCGTCATGGTCAAGCAGTCCCGCCGCCGATACGACGATCCGGTCGGGGCGATACCGCGACTGGATATAGCCGGTAATGTTGTCGCGGGTCAGGCCGGAGACCGTTTTTTCGCTGCCGATAATCGGCTGCCCCAGCGTGTGTTTGGGCCAGAGGGTCTGCTCAAAAATGTCGTGGACGCTCTCTTCCGGCGAGTCCTCGTACATCTTAATCTCCTCGATCACGACGCGCTTTTCCCGCTCCATCTCTTCGGGGTCAAAGAGGGAATTAAGGAACATATCGGTCAGCACGTCGAAGGCGAGGGGCAGATGTTCGGACAAGACTCGCGCCTCGTAGCAGGTGGTCTCCTTGCCGGTAAAAGCGTTGAGGTGTCCGCCCCGCGACTCGATTTCGTCGGCGATCTGGCGGGCGCTGCGCGTCGGAGTCCCTTTAAATAGCATATGCTCAATGAAGTGGGAGATGCCGCGAATTGGGTCTTCTTCGTCCCGCGAACCGATGCCGACCCATAGGCCGATGGATACCGACTGGACGTGCGTCACGGTCTCGCTAACGATGCGGACGCCGTTGGACAGGGTGGTAAGTTGAATGTTTTCGGTGGGTGTTTTGGTTAAGTTTGCCATACCAATATGATACCACAGGGGAGGGGAAAAGGGGAAAAGAACAAGGCAAACTTAGAGTGTGTATAAAATTTCAGGTACACGGATGCAAATCGCTTCTGTCCCGTCCGCAGGCTTCCCAGACGGGTCGTTCACGGCCCGGTCAGCGGCGAATATCGAACTTCTATGCACACTCTCTTAGAGTGTCCTTATTCGGTGAACCCCTTGCGCCGAATCGGAAACATAATAAATGGAAGGCCCGTAAATAGGACAAATGACGTTTTTTCGCAATCCAAAACTCAAAATCAAGAATTCAAATTCGCTATTGCTGCTGTTCCCGTTGCTTTTGGCGCAGGGCGCTGCGCGGGCGCAGACGGCAAGAGCGCTTTCGCTGGCGGACGCGGTGCGAATGGCGCGGGCAGGCAGTCCGCTCGTTCAGGCGGGGCAGTTCCGGCTTTCTGGCGCGGATTCGCGGCTGCGGGCGGCGGGATTATTTGACAATTCGACGATTACGCTGGCGGCCCCGTTCGGGCGGGACACGGCCCCGCTCGATTCGCCGCTGCTCATATCGCAGGTGATTCCGCTGGGCGACAAAATCCGGCAGCGGATTCATGCCGCCCGCGCAGACTACGGCGTGACCCGCTACGATTTCGCCGCCGTCAGCGCCGACCTGACCTTAAACGCGCAGACGGCCTACTATGAGGCGCTGCGGGCGCAGACCGACCGGAAACTGGCGGCGGAAACGCTGGCGAACGCGCAATCCTTCGCGGATACGGCGCAGCTCCAATTTACGGCGGGCGATGTGGCGCGAAGCAACGTCGTTCGCAGCCGGATCGAACTGACGCGGGCTACGCAGGCGCTGATCGCCGCGCAGACCGACGCGGAAAACCGCCTTGCCGCCGTGCGCAGCCTGCTGGCAATGCCCGCCGACACCGCGCTGACGCTGACCGACGCGCTGACCTATACGCCCGCGACCTACTCCCTGCCTGATTTGAAGGCGCGGGCCCTGCGGAATCGCCCGGAGCTGCTTGCCGCGCAGCGAACGCGGGAATCCCGGCTGGCAGCGCTGCATCTGGCGCGGCTGCTCGACACGCCCGACTTGCTGATTGAGGCGCGGCACAACTCGTACCGGATTGACGCGGGCGGCGACTCCCTGCGCATCGGCGTCGTAATCCCGCTGTTCGATTACGGGCGCAACCGGGCGGAACAAAAAGCGGCGGCTTCCGCCCTCTCCGAACAGGACGCGCTGACGGCGGAGGCTGTCCGCGTGGCAAAATTAGACGTGGAAACGGCCTTCCGCAATCTGGCGCTGGCGCGGCGAGCGATTGAGGCGTTTCAGGGCGGTCGGCTTGACCAGTCAAAGGAACTTTTAGACATGGCGCAAACGGGCTACAAAAGCGGCGCGAACACCTATCTCGAACTGCTGGACGCGCAGAACATCTATCGCAGCGAACAGGCGGAGTACGCCCGCGCCCTCGCCACATGGAACGTGGCGAAAGCGACTTTGCAGCGGGCCGTCGGAGGGGAATTGCCGTGAACCTGAAAATCCCGGCGCGAGTCGGTCTCGTTTTTATCGCTCTGCTGCTCCTTTCCGGCTGCAAGAAAAAGGCGTCGGACGCGCCTGCCGCCGATGACGCCGCCGCCGCGCCCGTCACGGTTGAACTGATGACCGCAAAGACCGCCACGATTGACACGACCGTCAGCGGACAGGGGACGTTTCTGGCGGGACAGGGCGCGACGGCGCGGGTTGCCTCGTCCGTTGCGGGGCGGCTCCTCAAGGTGAACGTCCGGGAGGGCGAGCGGGTCAGCGCGGGGCAGATCGTCGCGCAGGTGGACAACCGCCCGCAGCAGGCGCAGGCGCAAAGCGCGGGCTTCGCGCTCACTACGTCCGAATCGCAGGCAAAGCAAAGTGAACTCACGGCGCAGGCCGCAGCCGCCGATCAGCGCGAAGCGGTCAAAGCGGCGCAGGCCGGTCTGAACGCCGCAAAAATTGACCGCGCCAACGCAATACAGGCCGCAGCCACCGCATTAAAGGCCGCGCAGACCGACGCGGCGCGGGTGCGGGCGGGCGCAAGGCCGCAGGAGATCGCGCAGTCGGTCTCCGCCGTCGCGCAGGCCGACGCCACCCGTAAACGCGCCGTGACCGAGCGCGACCGCGTTCAATTTCTGTACGGCAAGGGCATCGCGCCCAAGCGCCAACTCGACGATGCGGAAACCGCTTTGACCGTTGCGGAATCGGCGCTGAACGCCGCGCAGCAGGCCGAAAGTCTGCTTCGCGCCGGGGCGAGGCCGGAAGACCTTCGCGCCGCCGAACTTAAAACGCAGCAGGCCCAGGAAGCGCAGGCGGCGGCGGAAACGAGCGGCGCGGCGAAAATCCGGCAGGCGGAAGCAACTTTAGAACAGGCGAAAAAGACCGCGCTGACTGTCGCTGCGCGGCGGCAGGACGCTATCGCCGCGCAGCGCGGGGTCGCGCAGAAACGCGCCGATTTCACCGCCGCCCGCGCCACCGCCGGGTACGCCGAAGTCCGCGCCCCGCTGTCGGGCATTGTGTCGCGGCGGATGCTCAATCCCGGAGACGCGGCGGACACGACCACGCCGATTATAGAAATCACCAATCCCGCCGCCGTGAACCTTGTCGCGAACCTGACGGCGGAAGATGCGCGGCAGGTCAGGCCGGGAATGTCCGCAAAAATCACCCCCGCCGACACGCCAGAGATTCATCTGACCGGGCAGGTGTTGAGCGTCGGGCAGGTTGACCCGGCGACCAATCTTCTTCCCGTCCGAATCATGCTTCCGGGCAACGCGGGGCAGGTCAAAGCGGGCGAATTTGCGACGGCGGAGATCACCGTCAAGCGCGACGCCAACGTCGTCGCCGTGCCGAAACAGGCTATCGTCACGCGGGAGGACAAATCGGTCGTTTACGCGATTGACGGCGATACGGCGCATCAAAAAGAAGTCAAAATCGGGGCGGAACAGAACGGGAATGTGGAGATTTTAAGCGGCCTGAAAGCGGGCGACAAGATCGCCAAACTCGGTCAATACGAACTCAGCGACGGCGCAAAAGTCAGAGAGGCCGAAAAAGACAAGACAACCGCTTCGGAAGGCGCGGGGAGTAAGGACGCCGCGCCATGAACCTGAGCCAATTCGCCACCCGGAACTTAAAAGCGATCCTGTTTGTGACGGTCGCGCTGTGCCTTGTCGGGGCGGCGCTGCTGACGCGGTTCCCCGTCGCGATTCTGCCCGACATCACGTTTCCGCGCATCGTTGTTATTGCGGAGGCGGGCGAGCGTCCGATTCGCAGCGTAGAGGCGGGCGTCACGCGGCCTTTAGAGGAGGCCGTCGCCACCGTGCCGAACGTGGAGAAAATCCGCTCCAAAATTGAGCGCGGCGCGACCGAAATCAGCATAGATTTTTCGTGGGGCGCGGACATGGCGACCGCCCTGCAACTCGTCAATACCAAAATTGCCGAAGTCCGCGCCGACCTGCCGCCCAATGCCAAAGTCACGGCGGAGCGGATGAACCCGACCGTTTTTCCGGTCTACGGCATTTACTTGCACTCAAAAAAACTCTCGCAGTCGCAGCTCTGGACGCTGGCGAATTACGCCCTGAAACCGGAAGTCAGCCGCGTTCCCGGCGTGGCCCGCGTGGTGGTGCAGGGCGGCGCTCCGCCGGAAATCGCCGTCAATGTTGATCCGCAGAAACTTGCGGCCTTCCATCTGGCCCTGCCCGATGTCGAACAGGCGATCACGCAGACCAACGTCGTCCGCGCCGTCGGGAGAATAGACCGGCAGTTTCAGCAGTATCAGGCCATCGTTTCCGGCGAAACGACCGACATTGCCACGCTCGGCGCGACCGTTGTCTCTAAAAATAACGGACTGCCGATTACGCTAAGTCAAATCGCAACGATTACGAACGCCGCGCAGGACAGAACGACCATCGTCACGGCAGACGGCGAAGAATCGGTCTTGATGAATATCGTGCGGCAGCCGGACGGCAACACGATTACGGTGGTGCAGGGCGTTCAGGAAGCGGTCAAGCGCATCAAATCCACCCTGCCGCCGGGAACCGAAGTCGGCGTTTTTTATAATCAGGCGATCCTCGTCAACGACGCGGTAACGAGCGTTCGGGATGCGGTGCTGCTGGGGGCTTTGCTGTCCGTTTTTGTGCTGATGCTGTTTTTAGGAAATCTGCGGGCGACTTTTGTGACCGCTCTGATTATTCCGGCGACTGTTCTGATTACGTTCCTGCTGATGCGCCTTGCGGGGCTGTCGCTGAACCTGATGACCTTAGGCGCTCTGGCGGTCGGGATCGGCCTTGTGATTGACGACGCGATTGTGGTGGTGGAGAACGTTTTCCGGCATCTGGCGGGCGGAACGAAACCGGCGGACGCGGTGGGTCTGGCGGCGAAAGAGATTTCCGCCCCCATGATCTCCTCCACCCTGACGACCGTTGTAGTGTTTCTGCCGCTCGTGCTGGTGACGGGCGTTGCGGGCGCATTTTTCACCGCCCTTGCGATTACGCTGGTGATTGCGCTGCTAGTCTCGCTGGCGCTGGCGCTGCTCGTCAGCCCAAGCCTGTGCGCGGCGTTCCTGAAAGTGCGGGCGGGGGCTTCGGAGCATGGCCCGCTTTTCGCCCGCTTTATTCAACTTTATGACCGAATCTTGCGCATTGCCCTGCGCGGCGGCGTGGTTGCGCCCGTGATTGCGTCCGCGCTCATCCTCGGCGTTACGGCCTATCTCGGCCTGCAGCTCAAAACCGGACTGATGCCCGAAATGGACGAGGGCGCGTTCATTCTGGACTATACTTCGCCGACCGGAACGTCCCTTGCGGAGAGCAACCGCCTGCTGCAAAAAGTCGAGAAAATTCTCAGCGAAACGCCTGAAGTCGCCGCCTATTCCCGCCGTACCGGAACGGAACTCGGCTTCGCCATCACCGAACCGAACCGGGGCGATTTTGCGGTCATGCTCAAAGAGAACCGCAAGCGCCGGATCAATGACGTGATCGCGGAGGTGCGCGGCAAAATCCATGACGATGTGGCGGGGCTGGACGTAGATTTCTCGCAGGTCTTGCAGGACTTAATCGGGGACCTGGAGGGCGCTCCGAAACCGATTGAGATCAAACTTTTCGGCGATGACCCTGCGCAGACCAACGCCCTCGCCGCGAAAATCGGAGAGAAAATCGCAAAAATCAAGGGCGTCGTGGACATGAAAACGGGCGTCATTGAAACGGGGCCGGAACTGGTCGCGCAGATTGACCCGATTCGCGCCGGTCGCATGGGCCTTACGCCCGATGCCGTCGCGACGCAGGCCAACGCCGCGATGTTCGGCGACATAGTGACGCAAATCCTGCAGAACGGACGGCAAGTCGGCGTCCGGGTGCGCTATCCCGCCGTCTACCGCTCCGATAAAGCGGCCTTAGAATCGCTGCCAATTCGGACGATCAACGGCGCGAACCTGCCGCTGTCCGCCCTCGCGGAGATTACGTCGGTCGCGGGCGCGGGCGAAGTGAACCGCGAAAATCAGCGCCGACTTGTCCGCGTGACCGCCAACTTAGAGGGGCTTGACCTCGGAACAGCGATGACAAAAATCCAGGACGTGATGAAGACGGTTCCGATGCCGCCCGGAGTCACGGTTCAGATGGGCGGTCAGTTTGAGGCGCAGCAGCAGACGTTTCAAAATTTCATGGTCGTGCTTGCGATTGCGATTGTGCTGGTTTACGCGGTGATGCTGTTTCAATTTGGCGCGTTCACTGCCCCAACCGTGATTCTGATGGTGATGCCGCTGTCGCTGTTCGGCGTGGTGTTGAGTCTGTACGCGACAGGAACGGCGCTGAATGTCTCGTCGTTCATGGGCGCGATTATGCTGGTGGGCGTGGTGGTGAAGAACGGGATTTTGCTGCTGGATCAGGCGCAGCAGGGCGAACGCTGCGGCATGGACACGACCGCCGCCATCGTCCACGCAGGCGAGGTGCGCCTGCGACCCATCTTAATGACCACTTTAACGGCAATTCTTGGACTGGTTCCGCTGGCGCTCGGCCTCGGCGCGGGTTCGGAGATGCAGCAGCCGCTGGCGATTGCGGTGATTGGCGGCCTGTCTTTCTCGACCGTCTTCACGCTGCTATTCGCGCCTTTGCTGTATGCGGCGTTCCGTAAGCGGCAGGCAACCGGGAGTTGAAAACCCCCGGCAGGAAAAAACAATCGTCCTGCGGACGCGGCGTTCATCCGTTGGGGGTCGGAAACATTTCCCAATCATTTTCGGGTCGGTTTTTGATTGAGTTTCGCGTCCGTAGGACGCTTGTAGTTTCTTGCCGGGAGTTTTCAACTCCCGGCACACAGCGGGTTATTTCAGCGCAACCCGAAACCCGTCCGGCGACTCACCGACTTCTTCGCACAGCGCGATTAGACAGCGCATAAAATCTGTTCGGCTTCTATTGACGTGAATGTAATAGGTTTGCCCCTGCACCTCAATGGATTTATGCTCGTGTCTGTCCGTTACGCCGAAGTGAGGCGTAGTATTGATGAAAAATCGTTTGCCATGCTTTTGTTCACTGTATGGAAAATTTGGCGTTTTTCCACGAACGAATAGCCATTCTACAACGCCCATAGCCACTTCACGCCATGTAAAAACTGGATTCTTCGTGCCGTCAGGAAAGATCAGGATATCGGGTGTGCCACCATTGATATCTGTGTTGTTTTGCTTTAGTTCACGCAAGGTCAAACTATCCGAGCGGATTTCTGGCGATGCGGAAGGCGGCGCGACCGCTGGCAAAACTGGGATCGAATCGGACGGAGCAAGCACAGGCGGCACGGGAACGGACGCGGCGCGGTCTTGAAAGAACGACCAGATTTCGTTTATTGGCGGGGCGGACAGCGCGAGTTCCTGCGCGGCGATTTTAGCAATCGCTTTTAGAACGGCGCTGTCCCGCTCCTGCATCTGCCGCGTCAGGAAGGCGCGGAGGCGCGAGTCTCGGACGAACGCTTCCAGTCGTCCCGCCGTGACGGAATCTTTGCTTAAAGCGTTCAGCAGCGTTTCGACCTGTCCGTCGCAGTCCAGTTTTGCCGTCGCGACGCGCCGCCCCGCCGGAGGAAACTGCACGAGGTGATTATCGTAAAGCTGCCATTCGCGCCCGTTGGAGAGCGCGACCCAGCGTTTGCCCTGCGTGTTGGCGTAGTTTACGGCCTGCGTCGCATGGGAATCGTTCAGAGCGATTTGCCACGCTTTCGCCTCCAGAAACCATGTCTGCGACGTATCGGGCAGAAGCATATAGTCGGGGATTCCGCCCGCCGCGTCGTGTCCCTGCTCGTCAATGTCGTCATGCTCATAGCCGCATTTTTGCAGCAGCGGACGGATGACCCGGTTGCAGGTATTGGCCTCATTGGAGGGCGGCGGTTTCGCGCCGGACAGGTATTCACGCGCGCGGCGCAGTTCATCGGACAGGCTCATTCAGTTGGCTCCGGGAGGGATTAGCAGGACTCTAACCCGCTATTTCGCCGCAAGGCCATCCGTTTCCTGCCCGACAGAGCGACATTCACAGAAGCGCAGAATGTCATTGTCAATAATTTTACTATTTTTCACACGGTTGATCGCACCGCCGCCTCTGCGCGGCGTTCCGACAACACACTTGAAAGAGGAGAACGCAATGCAAATCACGAATCGCACCCGCACCACCGTCGCCGTCATGGGACTTGCAACCCTGATGGGCGGCGGCCTGCTGCTGTCCCGCGCCAACGCCAAAGACACGGCCCCGAAAAGCAAGGTCACCCCGTGGAGCGCCATGAAAATCGCCAATGCCACCCTCAACGGCAAGCCGCTGACCGCCACCTACGCCAGCGAAGGCGGCAAATGGATTTACGATGTCCTGGTCACCAAAGACGGCAAACTCTACGAGATCGAAGTGGACGCTGCGACCGGCAAAACCGCCGCCCCGGAAGTCGTGACCGTCGAGGAAGAGGCCAAAGAGATGGCGGACGACCTCAACAAAGCGATGGGCGTCAAATCGGCAGCGGGAGCCGCCCCCGCCGCGAAGGAAATGGACGAGAAGGACGAGAAGGAAGCGAAGTAGGTGTTCGGGTATTCAGGTGTTCGGGTATTCGTTCACTGACAATTTATCAAAACTCACAGTGAGCGCTCGAATACTGAACACCCGAACACCCGAATCCTGACGCGAGGTCTTACCAGATGGATGTGCTGATAGTCGAAGATGATGAGAGTGTGGCGCGATTTCTCAATCAGGCCGCGACGGAAGCGGGCTACACCACGCAATTAGTGGGCGATGGAATGTCGGCGAAAGAGAGCGCGATGTCTCAGGAATTTGACCTGATACTGCTGGACGTGATGCTGCCTAAAATGGACGGTTTCACCGTCTGTAAGCAGCTCCGCGCCGCCTCCGTCGCCACACCGATTCTGCTGATTACCGCCCGCGACGCCGTAGAGGATAAAATCAGGGGGCTTGACAGCGGCGCGGACGATTACCTCGTGAAACCGTTTCAGGTCGGCGAACTGCTGGCGCGGATGCGGGCGTTGCTGCGGCGCTCCGCCTCCGCGCCCACCGTTCTACACGTCGGGGACTTGACGCTCGATCCGGCGACCCGCAAAGCGACTCGCGGCGCGAAAACGATCCCGCTTTCCACCACCGAATACGCCCTGCTGGAATACCTGATGCGCAACGCGGGGCGCGTGATGACCCGCGCCCAGATATTAGAACACGTCTGGCAGTACGATTTTGACGGCAACGATAACGTGCTGGATGTCTACATCAGTTACCTGCGCACCAAAATTGATAAAGGGCGCAGTCCGCTGATTCACACGGCGCGGGGCATAGGTTTTCGGGTAGAGGCGATGGGAATTTAAAATGCCGTGAAACTATTCACCCCGGCCGCAGGGCCATTCAGTTATCTGCGTCGGGCGGTTGAAACCGCTGCCACAAGCGCGCGAAGTGTCCCTTCGGACACTAAACCCGATCCTTTTTGTGGGGGCTCATCCGCATGGAGTCCGCGAAGGCGGACTTTGCGCGCGCGTGGCCGTGAATTGATTCGCCCGCGCGAAAACTGAATGGCCCGGCCCTCCCCTCCCTGCGAAAGGGAGGGCCGGGGTGGATAGTTACCGGTGGGTTTCAGCGCCTGAATACACAAAAACACGCATTGAAGGGTTGGGGCTATGCCGTCTTATTCCGCGCAGGGGCTGGTCATTCACCGGCTGAATCTGGGCGAGACCGATAAAATTATCACGATTTTCACCCGTGAATTTGGCAAACTTTCGGCGGTGGCAAAAGGGGCGCGGAAGGCCGGAAGCCGACTTAGCGGGGCGACGGAACTCTTTACGCAGTCCCGGTTTTTGCTGGCCTCCGGGCGGTCGCTGGATATCGTGACGCAGTGCGAAATGGACGCCGCTTACAACGATTTGCGCGACGATCTGGAACGCCTTGCCCGCGCCCTGTACTACTGCGAACTGCTTGACCGATTCACCTTAGAACGCGACGCCCTGACCAGCGAAGAACTTTTCGATCTGACGGTGGACGCCCTGCAACGCCTGCAACAGTCTGCGCTCGAACGCCTCGATCTGGCAGTCCACGCTTACGAATTGCGCCTGCTCGACGCGCTGGGCTACGCGCCGGTATTGGACCGCTGCGTCCGCTGCGAGGGGCCGCTCTATGGCAAATTCAGCGGGTTTAGCCCCGCGCTGGGCGGGACGCTGTGCGCGGCAGACCGCTATAAGGCCGAGGATGCGCAGTCGCTCACTCCCGCCGCAATCGCCCTGCTGCAAACGCTGGCGCAACCCGAAAGCGATTTGCCCCCCGCGCCCGACGCAAAAACGGCGGCGGAACTGAATCGCGCCCTGCGCTGGTATTTGCGTTCCCGCACCGAGCGCGACCTGAAAACCGCCGACTTTTTAGACCAGCTCCGCAGTTGAATCACCAGCCCATTGTTCCGGGTTCGCCCTTAAAGGGGCCAACGACATCGGCGGTAATCCAGCCGCCGTAGAATTGTCCGGGCTGCGGCGCGGCCTTTTCGCCGCCGACGTAGCAGGCGTCCATCGAGGCGGCGTAGAACGCGATATAGCCTCGAATCGGGGCGAAGGCGGGCGTCGGCGAATCGTAATACCAGCCGACGTTTACGGCGGTCTTGTCCCCGACCGTGAGCGTGACGTACTTTGCGCCGCCCTTCCACTCGCAAAAACTGGAGCCGCGTCCCGGCGTCAGAAATTCCGTCCGAATGTCCTCCAGCGGAAGATAATAAACCGGCGGGTGGCTCGTTTCCAGCACCCGGTAGGCGCGGCGGGTGTCTGCTATCATTTCGCCGTTGAAAACGATCTGAATGGCGCGGTCAACCGGTTCCAGTTTCGGCGGGCGGGGATAGTCCCAGACCGATTCCTGTCCGGGCTTTGGTTCCATGCGCTGCGGGTTCACGACTGCTCCTTTGTGTTGGGTTTTACATGATGGTGCGAAAAACCGTAGCCCGCGCCGCGTCGCGTTTCCAGCAGCGCGGCGGCTGCGGGCGGCAATTTGGCGCGTAGCCGTCGCACATGAATATCTACGGTGCGCTCGCCGCCTTCGTAATCCATGCCCCAGACTAAATCCAGCAGGCGGTCACGGGCGAAGATTTTCCCCCGGTGCGTCAGCAGGAATTTTAGCAGTTCGTATTCGCGGGGCGTCAGCGGCAGGAGGGATTTTTGCGCGTCAAACGCCCGCCCACTCTCTAAGTCCACCGACATATCGGCGAAAAGCAGCGTATGCCCCGTCTGAATATGCCGCTTGCGGAACAGCAGCAAGGCGATGCGGGCGAGGGCTTCCGGCGGGGCGTAGGGCGGCAGCAAAAAGTCGTCAATATGCGCGGGCCAATCGGGGAGGCGGAAATGATTCGCGTTGAACAAGGCCAGAATGGGCGGCGCGGGCGTCTCTTCGCCCCACGCATAGCGCAGCAGGCGATGGACGTGCGGCACGGGCAGGAAAGCGTGGGTCGCGGTCAGGTCTATCACGAGGGCGTCGGGCGGGCGTCCGCCGAACGCTGAGAGCAGAAAGTCGGCGGTATCGGCGGCAGAATCGTCCAGCGAGGTCAGCGCGACGGCATAGCCCCGCTCCCGAAACGCGGGCAGCAGGGGACACACGGGGCTAGAGGTTAGATTGGGCGCAAAGCATAAGATATTTTGCATGGCGGCGTTTCGGTCTCTTTCACAATCAGTAAGAAAAAGGCCGCGCCGGTGCGGAAAGGAAAAAAGGGGGGCAGCCACAACGCTGTGATTGCATTGTAGCACGAATCAGGCAGGCCGTCAAGCCGACACATCAGCGATGGACCAAGCGTCAGGCAAACGAACGTCTCAACGCGCCGACAAAAAATATCCTCTGCTAAACTTGTGGTCGAAGCGCTATCTTAGCGCCTGCAATGGCTTGCTCTATGAACGAGTCAAGTTGCTGTAATCTTGAAAATTCCTCCTCTAACCCGGCAACAAGCGTACTGCGGGTGAATGGTATCCAGGTATGAAAAGGCTTTTGGTGATGAGTCGGTTTGACAATATAGCCGTCCCACTTTTGGATCATATCCCCGCTCCGTTCAAGGAAAAGCTTATCGAAGAAAATTCGATTGAGGCCGTGTTTTGGAATATTTGTCTCTACGTGCAAACCAACGCGAACCAATCCCTTCTGCAAATCGGTGTTTGTAAGGCGTGTTTTGAAGTGGATCGCTCCCGCACACCACGCATCTTTAGTGAGGATGAAAATGACGCGGTTGCCTGCCGGGATGTGGCGGAATTGTGTGCGCCATCCATTCTGGAACCACAGATTCTTCTGTAATCGCGCAGAAAGTTCCTCGTAAGACTTAATATAGTCTATCCACTCATCGCCCGTGTTTAAACGCGCTTCAAGCTGCCGCATTCCCATTCTCTCCGAGCGTGATGAAAATCTGTCCGTCAGTGGCGAGGCGGACGGGGTAGACGGCGATCTCGCACTCGCCCAGCAGCGGCTTGCCCGTCGTCAGGTCGAATTTCCAGGCGTGGAACGGACAGACCAGCGTGCTGCCGCCGAGCAGTCCGTCCGCCAACGGGCCGTTGCGGTGCGGACATTGGGCCTGCGTCGCATAAACTTCCCCGTTGCGGGCGTGAAAGACCGCAATTAGCGTACTGCCAATCGAAAACTCCCGGCCCTCGCCCGCCGGAATCTGCGCTATCGGGCCGAGCGGAATCTCCGCTGCGTTCGGCGCGTCAATCTGCTGAATGATTGTGTCGGCGGCGGTCATACGGCGGCCTCCTTCGGCGCTTCCAGTTTCGCGACAACCGCCAGCCCCGCGCCCATATCAGACAGCGGCGCAATCTGACTGCGGAACTGGTTCGGCGTGGCGTTCTGGTTCGCTTCGAGCCAGGGATCAACATAGGCGTCCACCGCCTCCTGAATGGCGGCGTCCAGCCGCGCCGCAATCCCCTCGCTGTCGTCTACCACGATTGCGCGAATTTTTTCCACGCCGAGCCGCTCCAGAAAGCCATACGTTCGCTCCAGATATTTCGCGTTCTCCCGGTAGTACTGCATGAAGCGGCCCGCAATTTGCAACACTTCCTCATGCGAACTCACGACGCAAAGCAGGTCGCCTTTGCGGATGTGCGGCCCCGCCGCCCCGCCGACATAAATCTCCCATTTGCCCTCGCCAATCGCCACCGCCCCAATGTCCTTGACATACGCTTCCGAGCAGTTGCGCGGACAGCCCGCCGTCGCCAGTTTCATCTTGCCGGGGCTTTCAATCCCCTGAAACCGCTTCTCAATCGCAATGCCCAGCGCCGTGCTGTCCCCCAGCCCGTAGCGGCAAAAATCTGTCCCGACGCACGTCTTGCAGGTGCGGAACGATTTCGCGTAGGCGTGGCCCGACGGCATATCCAAATCCCGCCATACTCCCGGCAAGTCTTCCTTTTTGATGCCCAGCAGGTCTATTCTTTGCCCGCCGGTGAATTTGACCATCGGGACATCATATTTTTTCGCCACTTCGCCGATGCGGATCAGGTCGTCCGCCGTCGTCACGCCGCCGTAGATGCGTGGCACCACCGAGAACGTGCGGTCTTTCTGGATATTGGCGTGAACCCGGTCGTTGATGTAGCGGGCGTCGCGCTCGTCCTGATACTCCGCGCCCCACAGCGTTTTGAGCAGCGAGGCCAGCCCCATCTTGCTTGCGACATCTTCCACGCCCTCCGCCAGCGCGTCAAATACAGCGGAGACCGATTTGAGCTCCCGCTCCTGAATCGCGGCGATTAATTGCGGCTTGGACAGCGGGACGCCGGGGACGTAGTAATGCACGGACGGGTCTTCTTCGATCTGCCCCTCGCAGGCCCACTCCACGATCTCATTCACCAGAACTTTGCACGAGCCGCAGCCGCTTCCGGCGCGGGTCGCCTCCATAACCGATTTGAGATTGCGCTTGCCGCCCAGAACGCATTTTCGGATCACGCCCTTGCTCACGCCGTTGCAGTTGCAGACCTGCGCGTCGTCGGGCATTTCCAGCATGGTCGCCTGCTTCGAGGGCGCTCCGATGTCGAACAGGAGCGAGACGCGCTCTTCCGGCAGCGGGCTGGAACGGTCAAACGCCTGCATCAAATACGCGGCCTTGCTGATGTCGCCGAGCAGCATGGCCCCCACCAAAATCCCGTCCCGAATGATTAACTTTTTGTACACGCCGCGCTTCGGTTCGGCGAATTGAACCACGTCGTCGCGCTCGTCCTGCGGCTCCGAAATTCCCATCGAAGCGAGTTCCACGCCCATGACTTTGAGTTTCGTGGCGATTTTCGAGCCGTGATAGGCGGCGTTCAGGTTCGTTTCTGTGATATGGTCGGCGAGGGCGCTGGCCTGCTCCCACAGCGGCGCGACAAGTCCATACACCTTGCCCCGATGCTGGGCGCACTCCCCCACAACGTAAATGTCAGGATCGTTGACCGAGCGCATCTGATCGTCGGTCACGATGGCGCGTTCCACCGTCAGCCCCGATTCGATGGCGAGTTCGGTGTTCGGCTTGATGCCCGCTGAGATGACCACCATGTCGCAGTCCAGCGTTTCGCCATCTTTGAACGTCAGTCCGGTCACGCGCTCGTCACCATGAATCTCGGTCGTAAGTTTTTTCAGGTGGACATGGACGCCCATCTTCTCCATCTGCGCCTTGAGAATGTTGCCGGCCTGCGCGTCGAGTTGATTCTCCATCAGCCAGCCGCCGAGATGCACGACATGGACTTGCGGGCCGTAGTTCATCAGGCCACGCGCCGCTTCCAGACCCAGCAGACCGCCGCCAATCACGACGACCTTGCGGCATTTGGCGGCGTATCCCGCGATTTTGTGGCAGTCCTCAATCGTGCGGAAAACGAAAACGCCCGGTTTGTGTCCGCCCTCCGGCAGCTCCAGCCCCGCCATCGGCGGCACAAACGGGCGGCTGCCGGTGGCAATCAGCAGTTTATCGTAAGATTCGGTCACGCCGTCCGCGCCGATAACCCGTTTGCCGAGTCGGTCAATGGACTGGACGCGGTTTCCAGCGTGAAGCGTGATGTTGTTTTCTTCGTACCAGGTCAGGGGATTCAGGAAAATTTCGTGGGCATTTTGCGAACCGTTGAGAACATTGGAGAGCAAAATGCGGTTGTAATTGCCGTAAGGCTCGTCGCCGAACATAGTGATGTCAAAGAGGCCGCCGCCGCCGCGCGCCAGAATATCTTCGACGGCGCGAGCGCCCGCCATGCCGTTGCCGATAACGACCACTCTCTGTTTTAAAGTCATGGAAAATTTTGCCTTTCACGGAAAGACAGAAGTCAGGCGGTGGAATCGGTGCGATTTCCGGGCCGTGACTGCTGCGGAGATTTCGTGTCAGGCGACATTGCCGGGGGTTTTGCGTCAACGCGGGAGAAAATGGCCTTTGCAGTCTTCGCAAAGTCCACTGATACCTATTATAACCGGTCAATGTTTCGGCGATGTTTCAATTTTGGTTTTAGGATTTTGGATTTTGGATGAGAAGTCACTCCCTCGCAGTTTTTGCCGTGAACGCAATGAGCGCGTCCAGTTTTTGCAGGGCCGCGCCCGATGCCAGCAGCGTGGCCGCCTGCGCCATGCCGTCCCGCCAATCCCCCGCCTGCCCGCTGACGACGAGCGCGGCGGCGGCGTTGACCGCCACAATCTCGCGCCGCGCCCGCGTCGCTCGGTCGTTGGCAGAGTTTGGATCGAGGACGCTGAGAAGCAGGGCCGCGTTTTCGGCGGGCGTGGCGGCAGGGGCTAAATCTTCCGCTTCGGGTTCCGCTTCCGGCAGTCCGAAGTCGCGGCGCGTCAGTGTGAAATCCGTAATCTTGCCGCCGCGCAGTTCGCAGACGCGGGTCGGGCCAATCGTTGCAATCTCATCGAGGCCGATTTCGCCGTGAAACACAAAGGCGCGTTCGCTGCCGAGTTCGCGCAGAGCGCCCGCCGCAAGCTCGCACAGATGCGATTCGTAAACGCCCATGACCTGCAAACTTGCTCCCGCCGGGTTTGTCAGCGGCCCGACCAGGTTAAAAATCGTCCGAACCCCGATCTCGCGGCGCGGCGCGGCGGCATATTTCATCGCCGGGTGGTGCTTCGCGGCGAACAAAAACCCAATCCCAACCGCGTCAATGCAATCAGCAACCTGCGCGGGCGTACGGTCAATGCGGACTCCCAGCGCTTCCAATACGTCCGCGCTGCCGCACACGCCCGACACCGAGCGATTCCCGTGCTTGGCGACCGCAATCCCCGCAGCAGCCGCCACAAACGCCGCCGCAGTCGAAACGTTAAAAACGCGGAAGGCGCTGCCGCCTGTGCCGCACGTATCCAGCAGCGGAGCGCGTTTTGCCGCAACGGGCATAACGTTCGCCCGCAGCGCCTGCGCAAATCCAACCACCTCCGCTACCGTCTCGCCCTTCATCCGCAGGGCCGTCAGCAGCGCCGCGACCTGCGCGTCCGTCGCCTCGCCGCGCATGATTTGCTCCGCCGCGTCCCGCGCTTCCTCCTGCGTCAAACTCGCGCCCGTCACCGCTTTTCGTATGGCCTCGATCATGGAAAATCCTTCGGAAGAAGTCAGAAGATACGCTCAGTAATTATCGGCGTCAAGGGTATAAAACCCCCGAACCATCGGCTGCAAATTTTGCAACGTTGCGCCAAAATTTGCAAACTCTGACGGACTGCTTCTGACTTCTGTTTTCTGTTTTCTTTCCTCTGCTATTCGAAAAAACCGCCCGCCGGAAGTCCCGGCCCGTTGCCTTTGGGATGGTAGAGCGTGATATGACCGCCCGACTTGCCCGTCTGGAGGTGAAAAATCTGCGTGGTAAGAAAATGGGGCTGCAAGTGGGCGTTACGGTTGCTTTGCTGCACGGAAGCGAGCAGTCCCGGCTCATCGGCGCGAACCGCAATCAGTTTGTCGCGGGTGGGGACAGCGACCAGATAGTCGCCCTGCAATCGCATCGCAAGGAAGTCCCGGAACCGCTCCGAGAGCAGCCATGCGGCGGTAGAGTGGTTATGCTCAAACACCAGTCCGACAACCTCGCTCCCCGCGCCGCGTCCGCCGGAACGCATCTCATTGGTGACGGCGGGGAAGCCAAGCAAATTCAGATTGTTCATCGCCTGCCGCAGCGCCGCCTGCAAGGTGACGCCCCAGTCGTCCAGCACGATTTGCGTTACGCCCGTCAGCGTCGCCCCTACTTCCCGCATGACAATGACCTGCAAATCGCCCAGAAACGGCTCGGACGGCAGACTGTCCGGGCTTTTGGACTTTACCATGTGGGCGCGGGCCACCTCCAGCGAAGCGGCGTCCTTGAAGACCGGGCGAAGCGTGGCAAGGGCCTCGTCCCATGTCACCGCCGCCGGAGTGTCGGCGCTCGCCGCGATCCCATCCGTCCATTTTTTGAGAATATTTTCCAGTTCGCCGGGAGCCTTCGCATAGTCGGCGTACAGGTTGCGCAGGTTGCAGTCAATCGGGCGGGTGTCCTCAAAAATCACACGGAACCCGTTTTCGTTCGGAACGATCTGCGCCCCCGGTTCACGCCGCCGCAGGGCCAGACGCGCCCGGTCGCGAAACTCCGCGAACGCAACCGGTTTGCCCTTGAAAAGCCCGAAAAGATTCATGCGTTATGTCCTTGAGTCGTCCTTATCAGCAGGGATTGGAAAAGTTTACTGGATAGGCTATTCTCTCTTTGTTCCGCAATCCCCTGCTTCGAGCGGAAGCAGGCAGGGCCATTCCGTTTTCAGCGTCGGGCGGTTGAAACCGCTTTCAGCGTCGGGCGGTTGAAACCGCTGCCACAAGCGCGCGAAGTGTCCCTTCGGACACTAAGCCCGATCCTTTTTGTGGGGGATAATCCGCATGGAGTCCGCGAAGGCGGACTTTGCGCGCGCGTGGCCGTGAATTGATTCGCCCGCACGAAAACTCAATGGCCCTGGAAGCAGGCGGGCGGGACGCATATGCCGTTCGTCCCGCGTTCCCCTTTCCCTCTTTTTCTGCGCCGACGCTTCCGAAAAGGAGACCGTTCCCCTGCAAACTCCCCCTACGCCGACTGGTAGAAGAACCGCTCCTCGACGATCTTGCCGTCCCGCACGGTGTAAACGCCCATCTCATTCATCTTCACGCGCTCGCCGGACAGTTTGTTCGTCACGTCCATATTGAAATTGACGACGAACTGCTCGCCGTGTACGAACGGCCCGATGACCTCCAGGCGGTGCGGCGTCATGTTCTCCACCCACCACTCCGTTTTTGCCCTGACCGCCGCGATGCCCTGCGACACGGGGTTCGGGCCTTCCGGTTCCACGCTGAGAATGTCGTCCGCATAGTAGCGTGACATCACTTCTTCGTACTTGTTCTCGTGGCACAGAACCACCAGGTCTTTCGCAATTTCCGTCACCGTCATCGTTTCGTTTCTCCTTCGGGTTTGATGTGTTAATACAGTCGAACAACCAGATTATACCGCACTATGCTATACAAAATGACGCGCATTTTCGTATCAGGCAGGAATTTTCACTTTTTTTCGATAATTTTCTCAGCAATCTGGCGCGGCGTGGTGAAATTCCAGGCGCGAAACTTCGCGTCCGCCGCGTCCGTACAAGATTTGAGAAGCGCAACGTTCGCGCTCCATTCTATATTCATTCTATTCGGGGAGAAACGGGACAAAACGGTATGGCGAACGCAAGCGAGAGCGCGGGAAAAACAGAGACCGAAGAACGGCAGCGCCGCGCAAAGCAGGCGGCGATTGTAGCGGGATTGCAGGCGGCGCTGGAGGCGGACGAGCAGCTGCTGGCCTTTGCGCGGGGCAAAATCTCCGGGGGGTGGCGCGGCAAATTCGCGATTGGGCTGGAAGCGTTCTTTGCGCCGGATGTCAATGTCGGCCTGACGGAGCGCCATTTCATTTTGCAGCACATCCACGCGATTACGGGGACGCCGAGCGATATTTTGCCACACAAATTCCCGCTGGCGGAAATCGCCGCCATCACATTCGGCGATATTGAGACGTTTGGCAATGAACCGGCGGGCCGCCTTGTGATGCGCCTTCAGGACGATCAGCATTTCCGCGTCAAACTGGTCGGGGCCTTGAACTGCGAGGACGCGGCGTCCCTCGCGGAGGTCTTCCGTTCGCTGACGCAGGCGCGGCGCAAATCCGGGCTGTCCCCCACGCAGTCAGTGTGTCCGCATTGCGGTCACGTTTTGGACAGGCCAACGAAATTCTGTCCCTACTGCGGCAAAACAACGCAGCCAGACGCGCCCGCCGCTGATTTCCACGCCGAGACCGTCCCGCCGGAGACCGCCCCCACAGCCGCCGCTTCCAACGCGCCGGACGCGCCTGTCCCCGCCGCGCAGACTACTGCGGAAACGCCTGCGCCCGATTTTGCCGAGGCCGAACTCGCTGCGACGCCGTTCAGCGCGTTCGTCGCGCCCGACCTTTCGGAACCACACGAAACCCTGCCACCGATAGTTGATGAATCTGCGGAACCGGCTGCCGCACCCGTCCCTTTACCTGCGCCGGACAGCGCCGCCGGGAATTTTGTGCTGGAAGACGAAGCGGGCGAAGACCTTCTCCCGAACCTTCCCGCGTTCGCCGCGCCGGAGGAAACCAAACCGGTAACGCAATCCGCGCCCACCCCGAATCCCGATTCCGGTTCCCCCACCATTGAACTGGAACTCAGCGCCCTCGACGAAATCGCCGAGACACAGGGGACAGAAAACAGGACAGAGGACGCAGACGCAATCCAAAATCCAAAATCCAAAATCCAAAATGAGGAAACAACGCCCTCCGCCGCTTCGACCGCGTTCTGGCGGGAGTTTGCCCGCATCTCCGGCGTTCCGACGCCGGAAGTCTTTGCGCCAAAATCCGACATGGAAGGGACAAAGACCGAAACGCAGGCCGGTGAAGCGGCGCAGAACGAAGCGGAACGCCCCGCATTTCCGCTGACCGAGGAAGAGAATTAAACATGATGCAGACCGAAAATAACGCGCTGCCGCTGCCGCCCCGCGTCCGCTTTCCCGGCCTGTCCAGCGGGGCCTTTGAGCATCCCGCCGACCGCGCCGCTCTGGAGGCCCTGCGCCGCACTCCCGGACTTGACCGCCTGCTCAAATGGATGTACGGCATGGGGGCCGAGCGATTTATCCGCATCCAGTACACTGGAGACAGCATCCGCGTTTCGCCGCGCCAGTGTTCGCGGATATATAACGATTTGCGCGAAGCGTGCGCGATCCTGGACGTGAAAGAGCCAGACTGCTACATTATGCAGAACCCCTACCCCAACGCCTTCGCGTTCGGGCTGGAGCGCCATACCCTTGTGCTGACGACCGGGCTGGTAGACCTGCTGACCGACGCGGAACGTTTGGATGTCATCGGGCATGAACTGGGGCATATCAAGGCGGAACATATGCTGTATCGCACGATGGCGGTAGTCATGGCGGAACTGCTGACGGAGGTCACCAAAGGGCTGCCGCTGCCCGCCGGACTGCTCACCAACGCCCTGCTGCTTTCGCTCTACGCCTGGTTCCGGCGCTCGGAACTAACGGCGGACAGAGCGGGGCTGCTGGTGGTGCAAGACCCGGAGATTACTAACTCCTGCCTGCTCAAACTGGCGGGCGGCTCGCTGCGATTGGTGGACGATCTAAACGTGGAGGAGTTTGTGAAGCAGGCGGATTTGTATGAGGACATGGACGAGGACTTCTTGAGCATCTATTTCAAGTTCCGCATGATAAGCCGTCAGACGCACCCGTTCCCGGCGCTTCGCGCCCGCGAGATCAAAGAGTGGGCGGAAAGCGAAGCGTACCAGCGGTTGCTGCGCGGCGACTATCCCCGCATCGCAACAGACGCGGGCAAGCGAACGTGCGCAAACTGCGGCGCAGTCGTCAACAACGTCACGTTCCAGTTCTGCCCGGAGTGCGGACAACCGTTGAACGCAGCGAAATAAACTACGCATCTTCTTCCCTCCCCCAGGCTTTTTTGGGAGAGGGGTTAGGGGTGAGGGCTAACGAGCCTGCTTTTACTGCCCTTTCGGAGCGGGATTGGCGGGCGTCGCCATATCGGCGGCGGGCTTTTTGAGGTCTGCGGGCAGTTGGTCGTAGAGGGCGGGGTATTTTTGGACAATCCATTCGCGCAGACCGAGGCCGTTCCCGGTCTGGCGGTACAGATCGAAAAACTTGTCCATCGGGTACGTCTTACTGAAACTGAAATGCCCGTGCCGCCACGTTAATTGCGCGTTTTCGGCCTCATCGAGCGGTTGTTTTTCGTAAAGGTGCGCGTAAAGCGTGGCGGCAAGCCCCGTGCGGTCAGCGCCCGCCTGACAGTGGAAAATAATAGGGTACTGCGCGGTATCGAACGCAGCAAGCAGTTGGCGCAGCGAATCGGGCGGCGGCATCCGCACGGCGCTGAACGGAATATCAATATGCGCGGCGTGGTGACTGCGGCTAATGGCGGTCTCCGCGAAGTACCAGCCCGCATCGTCCGATTTGCCGCGCAGGTTGATGACCGTCCGAATCTGATATTTTTCCAGCACGTCCGCAAGGCCATGCCCCGCAAGCCGCGCCGTCTCCGGCTGAATCCCCACGCCCGTCAGCTGCGCGGAACGGTACACGCGCCCCGCCTCCACCACCGCCACATTGCCGCCAAACACGCCGATAGCCGCCAGAAACAGCATCAGGCAAACCAGCAGGCCCAGCGCGATGCCAGTAAGGCGGCGCAGGATGCTGGATTTTGGATTTTGGATTTTGGATTGCGGCGCGACAAGCAGACCGCCGTCCTGCGTCATTTCGTTCATGGAAATTTTCCTGCGCTGGCAGACCACAGCGGTCCGCGTTTTTTTGGTTATACCGGTTGCCGCGCCGATTTGTTCCAGAGATGGTTTGGTCTGACAGCCTGTTCATGGAATCGGGACAAAATAAACTTGCAAGGGTTAGACCCGATGGGGTAAACTCTCGGCTAGTGTTGTGTCAAGAAGGCCGATCTGTTTTTGATTGGCCTTTGTTGGCGAAGCGTATGTTTAGGTTTCTCATCTTGCTTGCGCCGCTTCCGAAGGAGCCGTTATGCCGACTTCCCTCTCGCAAACTAATATGACCGTTCAGCCCGACTCGCCTCTATCGGAAAATTCTTCCTCCTCTACATTGTCATGGCGAATCCCGGCAGTGGATGGGTTTCGCGCATTGGCGATGCTCATGGTGATTGCCTGCCACTCCTGGGAATTTGGACACGAGCCAAAACTCTACTTAGCGCCATTGGGTGTGCCTGTGGAATTTTTTGGGTTCTTCAAGTGCGGCTCTTATGGTGTTGATCTCTTTATGGTCCTAAGCGGCTTTTGCCTCTTCCTACCGTTATGCAAGTCAGAACAGGCCCTGGCGCGCTTTCAGTGGAAAACTTTTTATATGCGCCGCGCCCGCCGCATCATTCCGCCCTACTATGCTGGAATCGCTTTTACCACATTTATACCCTTTGCCTTAGTCGCGTTTTTTCGCCTGATCCACATCAAAGCCAACTGGCAGCCCTTGCCGGGAACCGTAACGGACTATCTTGCCGTCATGCTCTTCAGCCAGAACTTTTTCATGAAAACCTTCGGGTCAGTCAATGCTTCCTACTGGTCAATGGGATTAGAGGCCCAATTCTATCTCATGTTTCCGCTGGTCGTCTGGATGTATCGGCGCATCAGACTACGCGGTATTGCGCTGGTATTTGGCATCTCTATCCTGTATAACATTTTCATGGAAAGTTACACGACAGGCATGGCTCCGCGTCTGGCTCATCTGTATTTTATTTTTTTTCCGGGCCGCTGGATACAGTTTGCGGCAGGAATGTTGGCTGCATGGATTGTGGCGCATCACCGGCGACAGGATATGTGGCGCGATTCGAAGTGGGGAACGCTGGGCGTCCTTGCCGCGCTTGCGGTTTACACATTTACCGCAAGCGTGGATTTTCCCCGATTTTTCGGATGGGTTAATCCTGCGCTCATGGCCTTTACGTTCGCGCTTGTCCTCGTCAGCGTCTGCGTCACGCGCTCGCCGCTGGGCCGGTTGTTTAGCAACCGGGTAATGGAGCGGCTGGGCCTTATTTCGTACAGCATCTTTCTGGTTCACTGGCCGGTCGTTTACTTCTTCAGTCAGCTGCTGGAGCGTTTGCACGTTCACGGGCGGCTGGTGTTCTTCGCGCTGTTTCCCGGCGGTGTTCTGGCCTCGGTAGTTGTCGGGTACGTTTTCTTTCGCCTCTTTGAAAGGCCGTTTCTCAATCCCCCGACGCCCGCCCGAAAAGAGGCGGCGGAGGCCCTCGCGTAATCAGTCCGTCAGCAGGACTTCGGCGCGGACGGTTCCGGCGCGTTCGTGGCGAACCGTAATTTTTGCCGTTGCGCCGAGCCGCGCCCGGACGACCCATTCCACTTTGACGCGCTCACTGGTCGCGTCGCTTGTCCAGCCGTAGGGCGCGGCGCTTTTGTAGGCCCGCCCTTCGAGCTGCCCGACTTCCATGCGCTTCTTGCCGCTGTGGAACGTCGTACCGTCCGGCAGTTCAATCTCCGCCACAATCTCCCGCACAACTTTTTTCTCCAGCGCTTTTTTGCTGATGTAGGTCGGCAGCCAGCCGGTGTTATCTACCACGATCTGAACCCGGAACGTGGCGTGTCCGTCCGCGTCCTGCCGGTCTAAGTCCGCCAGCATCGTGACGGTGGCGCTATGCAGTTCCAGTTTCGGCGAGATGAGCGCATGGTAAAGAACCCAGTCGGAGAGCGGCGCAATCTCTTTTTCGAGGAACGACGGCGGCGGATTGCGGAAAGCGTAGATCGAGTTCCAGCCCCCGATTTCGATTTCGCCGAGTTGCGGGTGCGTGAAGGGTTTCCAATCCACAAAGCCCTTGCCGCCCAGCGCCGTGTCCGACCACGCCAGCATTTTCAGATCGTCCTCAATCGGGTGATCGAGTCCCCATGTCGTGAACTTGAACGCGCCCTGTTTCGTGTCCTTATCGAAGCCCTCCGTCAAACCCGCTTGCCGCTGCGGAGACCAGATTTCCACCGTCCAGGCGTAGACGCCCAGATGATCGTACATCCAATCGTCAAATACGCCCGTGATGACCTCTTTAGGATGGTACTTAAAATCGTGGAAGACGCTGATATTCGGGTAGCCCGTCAGTTCCGTCCCTTTGTCCCCGATGGCCTTAAAAACGCGCAGGTCTTCTGCGGGCATCGAGTCGTCGGCCTCCGTCCCATAGGGACGCAGCAGGACGCCGCTAAAGGTATGGAACGTCATGCCGCCGGTGATATTCGGGTGAGATGTGATGAATTTTACCAGATTGTAGACTTCCGGTTCGCTGCCGGGAAACGGGCCTGCCCCGAACTGTTCCGCCTCATTGCGCCAGTGCGCCGGGAAGTTGCGGTTTAAGTCAAGCCCCTCTTTGTTGCGCTGCACGGTCAGCGTCAGACCGTCGAAATTTTCAATCACGCCTTCCGGGAACAGGCGGTAATACGTCCCGCCCGTTTCCGATTCTATTTCAATCGGGTCGCGGCGCACCATCAGGCGGGAATGTTCCGGGTGGATTTTCCAGGGGCCGTTCGGGTCTTTTACGCGCATTTGCAGCAGCAGGCCATCGCCGTCCACGTCCTCCATTTTCAGCCCTTCGAGCGGCTCCTCGTCGTAGGGGTACGGGCGGACGCTGGAACGGATGAATTTCGGCTTATCGTTGAAGAAAAGTTCCGCGCCATCGGGATTGACGCGGGGAACGACGTAGAAGGCCCGCGTGTCCATCGCCCGCGTGACCTGCGGATCGCTGCCGTACTGCGTGGCGAGTCGGTGAAGCAGGTAGAGCAGCGCGGAGGAGGCGGAAACTTCGGTCGCGTGGATATTGGCGTCGCACCAGAAAGCGGGCTTTTCGGCGGCGGAGCCAGTCTTTTGATTGGTCGCCGTGACGCACCAAACATCGCGCCCCTCATACGACTGCCCGATGCTTTCGATGGACAGCAAGTCGGGGTAAGCCGCGACAAGGGCCTGCGCCCGTTCCGTCAAATCGGCGTAATTGTAATAGGTGTCAAACTGAATTTCCGCTGCCAATGCGTTCTCCTTGTTTGGGCCCGTTATTTCCCGACCGCGCCGTCAATAAACGCGGCGATGTCCGCTTTCAGTTTCAGGCGGCTTGCCGTTTCGATGTACATCATGTGTCCCGCCTCGTACTCTGCAAAGGTGATATTGCGGCGCAGATTCGGTTCCAGACCCATGTGATTGACCGTGTATTTTGCGGCGTAGTAGGGCGTGGCAAGGTCGTAGTGACCGCCCGCAAAAAAGACTTTCATGTAGGGGTTTTGCACCATTGCGCTCCGCAGGCGCGGCGCGACGTTCAGCCCGCCCGATCCTTCGCGGCCCCAGTTCCAGGGCGCGGAAATCCCCTCGCCCAGCACAAAGTAGGGCGTGTCCGTTTTGTAGCCGAGTTCGCCGCGCAGGTACTGATTGAACGCGGTCGTAAACGGGGCGCGGACGGCGGCGTAACTGGCATCGTAATCGCTTGAAGACGTAATACCCGATTCGTCCGTCCCCTTGATCCGGCTGTCGTAGCGCCCAATCGTGCGCTTCTGGTCGCGCAGCAGTTCTTTTTCGAAGTACCAGGGCGAGACCCGTAGATCGGCGTTTTCCAGATACTTTTTTTCCAGTCCGGTCAGGGCGGCGAGTTTGTCGAGGGACTGCTGGCGTTCGGCGGCGGTCAGCGTGTCGCCTTTGGCGAGGGCGGCGGGGTATTCCGCCGCCGCGACTTTTTCCGCCTCCGCTAAAATTTTGGGCAAATCGCGGCCCGAAGCGCTCGTCTTGTGATGATACCACGCGGCGGCGGCGTAGGTCGGCAGATAGAGCGGATAGCCGCCGTCGTGTCCCGTCCCTGTATCGTCCAGTCCAAAATTCAGCACCGAGGAGATCAGCAGGACGCCGTTAAGCGCAATTCCGTTGTCCTGCAAATGTTCGGAGAGCGCGGCGGCGCGGGTCGTGCCGTAACTCTCGCCCGCCACAAACAGCGGCGATCCCCACCGCTCATTGCGGGAAAGGTAGAGGCGAATAAACTCCCCTACCGAGTCAATATCGCCCTCCACGCCCCAGAATTTCGGCCCCAGTTCCGGTTTTGCCGCCCGACTGAATCCCGTGCCAATCGGGTCAATAAAAACGAGGTCGGCCTTATCGAGCCACGTGGATTCGTTGTCTACCAGATGGTAGGGCGGCGGGGGCAGGTTCCCGTCGTCCAGCAGATGCACCCGGCGCGGGCCAATCGCCCCGATGTGCAGCCACAGGGACGCGGAACCCGGCCCGCCATTGAACGCAAAAAGCAGCGAGCGTTTTTCGCCTTTCGGCACGTCATTTTTGGTGTAGGCGGTGAAGAAGATGCGCCCTTCCGTCTCGTTCTGCTTGCTGCGAATCGGGATAAATCCGACGGTGGAGGTGTAAGCGATTTTCGCGCCATTGACGGTGATTTCATGCGCGGTCTGAATCGTTTTGTCGTCGTCGCCGAGCGGGTCTTTTGCGGCGGCAGATTTTGCGTCTTCGGGTTTCGCGGGCGGGTTTTGAGGAAGCGGGGCGGCAAGCGCAAGGGCGCACAGCAAGGCGGAAAACATACGGGTCTCCTTCTGCAAGGCGGGTTTATAGAACGGGCCGCTGACGTTCGATTTCGACGCCAACGGATTCGACGATGGCGTTCATGGGCGGACAAAGTTTCTGGACGCGCAGCACGAGGGACTGGATCAAGGGAAAGTCGGCGAAAATCGTGTCCGCCATGCGCTGCGAGAGCGCTTCGAGCAGACGGAACTGTTCGGAAGTCCCGACCTCCACGATTCGTTTTGCCACACGGGAGTAGCTCACCGTGTCGCCGAGGCGGTCGCTGGCGGCGGCGGCGCGAACGTCCACGCTTAATTTTGCGTCCACCCGGTAGCGATGCCCGACGGTCTGCTCCTGATCGGAAGCGCCGTGATAAGCGTAAAATTCCAGCCCGCTGATTAAAATGGTATCGGTATTAGTCATAAGTAAAATGCGGCAATCTATCGCGGCGGGACGATGGGAGATAAAAGGCGCGGGTGGTCTGCGCATTGGACGGCAGGAAGAGTTATAGTCCGTTCTCGCCCTCGCCCATCTCGCCAAACAGCGATTGCAGACGCTCCGCCGCGTGCTGCTCGATATTGAAAAAGGACATCTCGAAGGCCAGCGTCCACAACTTAATCAGCGCGTCTTCGGACGGGTGGGAGAGAACTTGATTGAAGAAATCTTTGAGTATCTCCTCGTAGGTCGTTTTCGTCTCGTGGAGGATGATCCGCTCTTTCGTGGTTTCCTGAAAGCGGTCTTCCTGAAAACGCGCCATGAAATCGCGCACGTTGGCGGGCGTGGCCTTTTCCAGTTCCGGCCCGAACTCCCGATGCACCGCCTCCCGAAACCGCGCCAGTTTTGCCCCGCGCCACCCTTCGCCTTCGCTCATGTGTCCGCTCCCCGCGCAGCCCCCGCGTTCTGCGCCGCCATCCCTTATATTGTACTGCATTGGACGCCAAAACGCGCCACCGGTTTCAGACAAAAATGCGGCGTCCCCGCGCAGGAAGGACGCCGCTTGTCCGGCAGACGAAGATACAGCCCCCGGTCAGCCCGTTTCCCTCCAGATCAAAGCGTCGGGTAGTCGGTGTAACCTCGTTCGCCGCCGCCGTAAAATGTCGCCTTGTCCGGTTCGTTCAGCGGGGCGTTGGCCTTAAACCGCTCCACCAGGTCAGGGTTGGCGATATAGGGAACACCAAAGGCCACCATGTCTGCCGCGCCCGATTCAATCGCCTGCGCCGCCGTCTCTTGCGTGAACTGCTGATTGATGATCAGCGGGCCGTGAAAAATTCCGCGCAGGCGCGGCGTCACGTCTGTGCCGTCCGTGACGTGCGGTTCGCGGGTGTGCAGGTAGGCTAGACTGAAACGGTTCAGGGCGTCAGCGGCGTACCCGAACGTTTGCACGGGGTCGGAATCTTTGAGATTTTCCGTTTCAGCGCGGGGCGAAAGCCGAACCCCTACCCTATCCCCGCCCCAAACGTCCACTACCGCCGCCGTCGCTTCGAGCAGGAAACGCGCCCGGTTCTGAACGCTGCCGCCATATTCGTCCGTCCGTAAATTTACGCCGTCGCGCAGGAATTGGTCAATCAAATAACTGTTCGCGCCATGCACCTCCACGCCGTCAAAGCCCGCCTGCTTTGCAAGTTCCGCCGCTTTGCCGTACTGCGCGATAATCTCCCCTATCTCGTCCATCGTCAGCGCGTGGGGCGTCTCATACGGGACTTTTTCGCCGCTTGCATTACGCACCTCCCCCGATGCGGCAAGGGCGGACGGCGCAACGGGCAAAGCGCCTCCGGGCTGAAAACTGGAATGGGAGATGCGCCCGACGTGCCAGAGCTGCAAAAAGATTTTCCCGTCCTTTGCGTGGACTGCTTCGGTGACTTTGCGCCAGCCCGCGACCTGCGCATCGTTATAGATTCCGGGCGTGTCGAAATAGCCCTGCCCCTGCTGCATAATCTGCGTGGCCTCGGAGATAATCAGGCCAGCAGAAGCCCGCTGCGCGTAATACAGCGGGGCCAGCAGTCCGGGAACGAACCCGGCGGCGGCGCGGCTCCGGGTCAGCGGGGCCATCACAATCCGGTTTTTTAATTCCACACTCCCGATTTTTACGGGATCAAACAGGTCTGGCATAATAAAAATTTCCTCCCGATTATTTGAACTCGGATTACACGGATTGAACAGATTACACGGATTTTCCGCTGCGTTCCGCCTGCTATCCTGTGACGCGCTGGCTGGCAGTGAAAAATCATAGTTAATCCGTTCAATCCGAGTTCAAAAAAACTAAACAATGGATCGCACGACGCCGCCGTCCACGCGCAGGGCCGCGCCGTTGATGGCGCCCGCTTCCGGGCTGCAAACGAACGCTACCAGATTAGCGACTTCTTCCGGCGTGATAAAGCGTTTCAGCAGCGAGGTCGGGCGCATGGACTCGAAAAACATTTTTTCAATTCCGGCGCTGTCCGTGTTTTGCGCTTTCGCCAGACTTTCGACAAAGCCCGTCACCCCCTCCGACTCGGTGGGGCCGGGAAGCACGGAATTGACCGTGATTTTGGTTCCCGCCGTCGTTTCGGCAAGGCCGCGTGAGATAGCGAGCTGCGCCGTTTTCGTAAAGCCGTAGTGGATCATCTCCGCCGGGGTCTGCACCCCCGACTCGCTGGAGATAAACACGACGCGCCCCCAGTTTTGCCGCTTCATGTGGGGCAGGTAGGCGCGGCTCAACCGGACGCCGCTCATTACATTGGCCTCGAAAAAGCGCGTCCAATCGGCGTCCGTGATCTCCTCAAACGGCTTCGGCTCGAAAATTCCCATGTTATTGACCAGAATGTCAATCTCTGGGAACCGCGCCGCGAGCTTGTCCACGCCCGCCGTCGTCGCGACATCGGCGGCGAACCCAAATACCCGTTCGCGGTCGGGCGCGACTTCGCGGATTTTCGCAACCGCCGCATCAACCCGCTCCTGCGTCCGCCCGTTGACAACGACCGCCGCGCCCTCATAGGCCAGCAAATGCGCTATCGCATACCCGATGCCCGCCGTAGACCCCGTAACGAGGGCCGTTTTATTTTCAAGGTATAACTTCATGGTCTCTGTTTCCTTTTTTCCTTCTCCACGAATTACCACGAATTACCACGAATTGATCACTAATTTTCACGAATTTTTTGCATTTCTTCGTGTCATTTTGTGTCATTTCGTGATAAATTCGTGGTAATTCGTGGATAAACATTTAAACCGTGACGACGATTTTTCCGATCTGCTGATTCGATTCCAGGTAGCGGTGCGCCTCCTGAATCTGGTCGAGCGGGAAAGTCTTTGAGATTACGGGCTTCAACGCGCCCGTCGTCAGGTGGTCGCTGACGAACTTGACGCCCCGCGCAAACGCCTCCTCGTTGCGCGGGACTCCCATGCCCGCGTAGCCCACGTAGGCGTAAATCGTGTAGGTCTGTAAGGTGAAGCCGCGCCGGAACGCCGTCATCAGCGGGTAGACCATCGGCTTGTCGTTCAGCGAACCGTAGATCACGATTTTGCCGCCCCAAGCCGCCGATTCTGCCAGCGCAGTCAGAGTGTCGCCCGCAACCGGGTCGTAGATCAGTTCCGCGCCCTTGCCGTCCGTAATCTCCATGACGCGCTGCGGGACGCTTTCCTCGTCGGTCACAATGACATAATTCGCGCCCGCGTCAAGGAGCGCCTGCTTTTTCGCCGCCGTCCGGGTTGTCGCAATGGATTTTGCGCCGAGCAGACGCGCCATCTCAATGGCGGACTGGCCCGTGCTGCTGCTCGCCGCCGTAATCAGAACGTGCTGCCCCGCCTGCAAGTTCCCGACATCCACGAACGCAAAATAGGTCGTGAGGTACTGCACCCAGATGGCCGCCCCTTCGGTCGGGCTAAGATTTTCGGGGTATTTCGCCAGGTTCGCCGCCGGGACGTTCGCGTATTCGGCATACACGCCATAGGCGCTCATGGACTGCCCCGCCACAAGGCTCACCCGGTCGCCGAGTTCGACATTTGTGACGCCCTCGCCCACCGCGTCCACGATGCCCGCCGCCTCCGTCCCGATACGCGACGGGAAGGTCGGCTGCTCCAGATACTGCCCGCGCCGGAACATCGCTTCCGCACGGTTAAGGCCAATCGCCTGCACTTTGATACGCGCCTCGCCCGCTTTCGGCTCCAAAATCGGAACGTCCTCGATTTTCAGGACTTCCGGCCCGCCCAATTCATGAAAAATTACCGCTTTCGCCATTTTATTCCCCATTTTTCTTCTCGACGAATTATCACGAATTTATCACGAAAGAACACGAAATAATTTAGTGTCAATTTGTGATTCTTCGTGGTAATTCGTCGAGAAAAAACTTACGCCGCGTCGAAGTCCGTGCCGGTCGTGACCGATTGGAGGGCATTGATATTCGCGACGAGCGATTCGTTTTTCTGCCGGAACATCCCCAGCGCGTCGGCCCCAAGCAGCAGGCGCAGCGGCGGGTCGGCGTGATCCACAATCGCAAGCATGGCCTGCGCCGCTTTTTTCGGGTCGCCGGGGGCGCTGCCCGCCGCGATCATGCCTTCCAGCCAGCCCACCGTGCCGCCCGCCGTTTCTTCATAACCGGCGGTCGGGTTTGCGCCTTTAGGGACTCCTGTCGCGACGCCAAAGCCCGTCTTGAACGCGCCCGGTTCCACCAGTATAACCGTGATGCCGAACGGTTTCAGTTCGCCCGCCAGCGCCTCAGTGATGCCTTCCAGCGCGAATTTGCTGCTCGCATACGCGCTCATTCCCGGCATGGACATCAGACCGACGATGGAGGAAACATTCAGGATATGCCCGGATTTCTGCGCCTTCAAAATCGGCAGGACGGCGCGGGTGACATAGTTGACGCCAAAAACGTTGGTCTCGTACTGCTCCCGGAACTGCTGATCGGTAATCTCCTCGAACGCCCCGAAAACTCCGTAGCCCGCGTTGTTGACCAGCACGTCAATGCGTCCAAACTTCTCCTGCGCCGCTTTCACGGCGGCGGCGATCTCGTCGGTCTTCGTCACGTCCAGTTTCAGCGCGATCACGTTGTCGCCGTATTTTGCGGTCAGGTCGGCGAGGACTTCGGGCTTGCGGGCGGTCGCCGCCACTTTGTCGCCCTTTTCCAGCGCCGCAACCGCCAGATCGCGTCCGAATCCGGTGGACGTGCCGGTGATAAACCATACTTTGCTCATTGTCTTTTCTCCTTTTTTTCTCCACGAATTTATCACGAAACCACACGAAAAATTTAAGGCCCAATTCGTGTCTAATCCGTGATAATTGGTGTAATTCGTGGACAGTAAAAATCTTACCATGCGAGGGTGTCGTTGAAGTGGAAGAATCCGCCGGTGGGGCCGTCTTCGGGCAGAGTGGCGAGGCGGACAGCGGTCTTTGCGCCCTCCTCGACCGTAAGTTCGCCGCCCGGATTCATGTCCGTTTTCACGCTGCCGGGGTGCGCGGCGTTGACTTTCAGAGCCGTGCCTTTGGTCAAAACGGCCTGCTGCGCGGTCAGCATATTCAGCGCGGCCTTGCTGCTATTGTAAATCGGGAGCAGCCAGGTGTCGGGCAGGTCGCCGGAGCCGTTGATCGTGATAGAGCCGAGGGCGCTACTGTGATTGACGATGCGGCCCGCCGGAGACGCTTGCAGCAGGGGCAAGAGCGCCTGCGTGATGAAATAGGGCGCGATAACGTTGGACTCGTAGCCGTCGCGGAACGTCTGGGGCGTGACGCCCTGCGATTCGGAAATGACGCCCGCGTTATTGACCAGAATATCAAGCCGCCCGAAATTCTGCTCGAAATAGGCGGGCAGCGCCGCGATGTCGGCCTCGCGGGTGACTTCCAGTTGCACGGTATAGGCGTCAATGCCTTCGGCCTTCAGCGCGTCGGCGGCCTGCTGTCCCCGCGCCGCGTCCCGCGCTCCGATAACGACGGCGATTCCCTGCTTGCCCAACTGCCGCGCAATTTCCAGTCCGATGCCCTTGTTCGCGCCCGTAATCAGGGCGACTTTTTTTGTCGTTTCAGCCATTTGTTTCTCCTTCCGAACTTTTTTCTGTCGTTCTTAATCTTGCCTTAATGTAACCGCATTGGTTACATTAAGAGACGAAAGACGGCTCGCATTTCCGTCCACCGGACGGCTGGCATGGGCCTCCCAGACGAGCAGTTCACGGCCCGGTCAGCGGCGAATGCCGAATTTCCGCGCGCTGTCAGCGCATTTCGCCCGCTAAGGCCCGCGCCAGAATATCGGCGACGGTGACGCTGGCAAACTGCTCTTCCAGCGCCGTTTCCGCTTCCGCAAAAAGGCCGCTGACCGCCCGCAGAATCGTCCTGCCGATGCAGCATTGCGGGTTGGGTTTGGAATGCGGCGGCAGAAAAAGCGGGCCGTCTTTCACTGCGAAATAGATATCCCGCGCCGAAATGAGTTCTGGCGCTTTTGCCAGTTCCCAGCCGCCGCCGCTGCCCGCGCGCGAAGTGACGAGTCCGACGCGGCGCAATTCGCCCATGATACGGCGAATCACCACCGGATGGGTCGTGACGCTCTGCGCGATAGTCTCCGATGTCAGACGCTGCCCTTCGTTATAGGCCAGCGCCGTCATAATATGGATGGCGACCGTAAACCGGCTGTTTGCGTTCATCTTGCTTTCCCCAAACGTAACCCTTATGGTTACAATTCGGTTCCCATCAAAAGATAGTTCCCGGCGGGCGGATTATTTTTTCCTCCACGAATTACCACGAAGAATCACGAATATCACACGAAAAAATTAACCAACGACCGAAGGGGCTTTCGCGTCGCTTCGTGTCAATTCGTAATTAAGTTGTGGCGCTTCGTCAAGAGGCGTGATCAAGTTAAAATGCGTGGCGCGGTTTCGGCCCGCGTGCTTCGAAGCGTAGAGCGCTTCGTCCGCCTGCTGCAAAAGATCGGCGGTCGTCTGTGTCTTCAGGCTGTATGTCGCGACCCCGATGCTCACGGTCACGGCGCGGGACGGCCATTCCTGCCCCTCTACTGCGGCGCGAAAACGTTCCGCCGCTTCTATCGCGCCCTGCGCGTCGGTCTCCGGCAGAATGACCGCAAACTCTTCGCCCCCGTACCGCGCTACGAAATCGGTGCTTCGCGCCGCCATCGTCAGCGCTCTTGCGACCGTTTTCAGCGTTTGATCGCCCGCCGGGTGTCCAAACGTGTCGTTGAATTGCTTGAATTTGTCCACGTCAAGCAGCAGCACGGACAGCGAAGCGCCGTAGCGCGTCGCCCGCTGAAACTCATCCGCAAAATGCGTCTGGAAATTACGGTGATTTTTCAGCCCGGTCAGGCCATCGGTGGTCGCAAGCCATTCTAATTGCTGATTGGCGGACACCAGTTCCGATTTCTGGAACTCAAGTTCCGTGCTGTATTCATTCATTTGCGCCATCTGACGGTCAATCTGAATCTCCATCTGTCGGCGCTCGGTGATATCCTGAAAAGAGACGACCATGCCGACCACGACGCCCGCTTCCAGAATCGGGGTGCTGACATACTCGACTGCAAGGGCCGAGCCCTCTTTGCGCCAGAACACCTCATTGCTGCATCGTAAGACTTCGCCGCGCTTCATCGCGTAATAGATAGGACACTCCGCCACCGGGTAAGGGCTGCCGTCCGCTTTCGTATGGTGAATCAGCGCATGGACATTCTGCCCCAGAATCTCTGCGGCCTCGTAGCCAAGCAGCGTCGCTGCCGTCGGATTGACAAAAGTCGCTTTTCCCTGCAAATCTATGCCATAGACGCCCTCGCCGATGCTTTCCAGCAGCAGTTTATTTTGCCGGTTCACCGCTTCGAAACGCTGCTCCATACGTTTGCGGTCGGTGATGTCGCGCACGATAATCAGGACATCGCCGCCGGACTGCGCCACAGCCCGCGCCTCACGAAAGCGCAGTTCGTCTTTAATCTTTAATGCGTATTCGATCAGCTGGGCGGTCTTTGTTTCCAGCGCCAGCGTCACCGCCTCGAAGGTCAGCCGCGCCACCTCCTGCGGCAGCACATCGAACAAATTCTTGCCGACGCACTCCTCTGCGGTGTAATAGTTATGCTCCTTCTCCGCCGCGATAAAGTCCACACAAACGCCGTGACGGTCAACCCGGTACAGAATATCGGGAATAGCCTCAATGAGCGCGGCGAGCTTGTCGCGGTTCTGCCGCACCTCTTCTTCCGCCCGCTTGCGCTCGGTCAGATCGTGCCAGACGACCAGCAGCGCCGGTTTTTCTTTTAGCGCAACGGGCGTCAGGCTGACCTCGACGGGGAATACCTCGCCGTCCATTTTGCGGTGCGTCCACTCAAAGCGGTGGTGGCCTCGCTCGCGGGCAATCGCGTCCATCTCCACGCACTTCTCCAGCGACAGCCTGCCGTCGGCCTGATAGGTCGGAGAGAGGACGGCGGGGTGCAGGGCCAGCATTTCCGCTTTGGACGCACAGCGCAGCATGGCGACGGCGGCATGGTTGCAGTCAATAATTCCCGTGTCGTCAAACAGCAGGTGCGCGTCGGAGGAGTGTTCAAACAGCGTCTCGAAGCGCTCCTCCGCCGCTTTCCGTTCGGTGATGTCCTGCACCGTTCCCGCCAGACGCGCCGCTACGCCGTCCTGCATCGTGACATGGCAGCGACTGTGGATGTGGCGCGTCTCGCCCGTCGGCAGCAGAACCCGGTACTGAATTTCGTAAGGGATGCCCTTTTCTCGCGACGTGTGAACGCAGGCCGCGACCCTCGCCCGGTCGTCCGGATGAATCTTTTGCAGCGCCTCTTGCAGTGAAAAAAACCGGTGGATCAAGTGAGATTTCGCTTCCGCTGCGTCGGTCGCTTCGATTGCCAGATCGTAAATGCGATACAATTCCTGAGTGCAAAAGGTCTCTCCGGTGAGAAGGTCTGCTTCCCAGCTCCCGATATGGGCCATCGCCTGCGCGTCGTGCAGCGCTTTTTCACTGCGCTCCAGCGCCGCTTTGTCGTTGTGCGCGGCGGTCACATCGCGGCAGTAGAGGGAAAGGCCCTCCGGCGTCGGATAGACCTTGACCTCATACCAGATTCCGTGCGTGGGGTAGTATTCGGAATACTCGATGACGATCTGTTCGCGGAGCGCGCGGGTGTTCTGGCGTTCAAACTCCGTGCCGCGCGCGTCCGGGTGCAGCTCCCACAGGTTGAAGCCGATGAGTTCCGCGTCTGGCATCCCCCAGGTCTTTTTCATCTCCTCATTGATATAGGTGATATTCCAATCTTTATCTACCGCGAAGAACCCGTCCTGAATGCTTTCCAGAACATTGGTCGTTTTTTCATGCGCCTCCCGCCGCCGCCGTTCGGCCCGCCGGATTTCCCGATAGCCACACCCCAGCAAAACGAGCATGATGACCGAGGAGACAAGAATTGCGGCGTCGTTGATTCCGGCCTCATGGTCAGACCTTGCCCGTCGCAGCTTGAGCAGTCGCTCCTCCTCCTGCGCCATTTGATCGAGCGCCTCTGTCAGCGTATTGGGCGGGACAGCGGACTGCTTTACCTGCTTAATTTGCGCTTCCAGCTTGAGGAGGGCATTTTGCTGTACGGGGTTGTCGGAAGTCAGTTTCCTGATGGTTTCGCGGCGCTGTTCCAGCGCCGCGAAAGCGTTATTTTTTGCCGCCTTTCCCTTTGTCCCGGTCTGTATCTCCGCAAATTGTATCGCGCTAAAACGCGCCTGCGCAATCTCCGCTTCAACCTCATGGGTATGCGCAATCCAGCGCCCGGTCGCTCGATGCCGCTCCGAGGCAAGCAACGCGATTCCCGCCATGCACAGCAAAAGGGTGGACATAAGCGCGAAGCCGATCAATAGCCGGTGGTCTGAAGGGACTAATTTTATCAATTTTTTCATAATATGATTTCAGGCAGAACGGGAACGGGAAGACATTCGTAGCGGCGGGGCGGCGCATCACGATTTACAGAACAAAAAACTATTGCCCTATTATCGGCAGGAACGCGGACTTTCCTGCGGCATGAGCGCTAATATTATTTCTGTGGCAAGTCGCGGCGGTAAACAATCCAATCGGTAGGAAGGAGCGCGGCCTCGTGGCCCGTATTTATTAATAGAGCAGCCATTTGCCCCCGGTGATACATAGTATGAAAAAATAAATGCTGCAAAATATCCGCCAGCGGCTGACGGCAGGACATTCCCTGCAAATTGGTGTAGGAAATCTCCGTCTGCAGGTCCGCGTCATTCGCCAGCGAGGACAGCCACGCCCGGAATCGCGCCCGCTCCGCGCCCAGCGCAAAGCGGATTGCCAGCGGCATGGGGTAGTCGGCGGCGTCCAGCGGCGGTTTGGAGGATTGCCCTGTAATCCGCCCGCGCCAGATCGCCTGCGCCGCGATGCTATGGACGGCAATCTCCTGAATGGCGCGGACAGAGGAATCGGAATGCCCGCGCAAATCGGCCTCCTCGCCAAAGGCCGCTTTAAGCATGGAGCAAAGCCGGTTGTTCGCCCAATCGTTATAATCGTTCCAATTTACAATTTCGGTCAGCGTCATCGAAGCCTCTCCCAAAGAAAAAGGACAAAGGTAAGAATAGACAGGATGAACAAGATAAAAGACCGACGGGACAGAATTTTCATCCACGAAATGACACGAAAATACACGAATTGAGGGGAAAGGGGAAAAAAAATCGTAACTATTCACCCTCCCCCACCCCCTCCTTCGCAAGGAGGGGAGGAAAAGCGGACGGCTTCCTCCCCTTGCGAAGGGTTGGGCTGGAGTGGGGTGAATCGTCAGGAAAAATCTATACTAATCTTGAAAATCCCGTCCCTTCTGTCTTAATTAGTATTTTATTCTGCCCTTGTCCTGAAAAATCCTGTTCCCTGTCTATTACGGGCAGGGCCATTGAGTTTTCGTGCGGGCGAATCAATTCACGGCCACGCGCGCGCAAAGTCCGCCTTCGCGGACTCAATGCAGATTAGCCTACACAAAAAGGATCGGGCTTAGTGTCCGAAGGGACACTTCGCGCGCTTGTGGCAGCGGTTTCAACCGCCCGACGCTGAAAACGGAATGGCCCCGCTATTACGGGCCGTATGCTTCCAACTCGTAGACGCGGGGGGCCATGTCCGAAAATTTCGTTTTGTCCTCGCGCCACCAGCCGTTATTCAGGTCGAGGAAAACCACGCGGACGGCGGAGGCGGTGACGGGCGGGAAATGCGCGTAGAGTACCCATTCCGTTGTGTTGTCCCGCGCTTCGCGGAGCGTTTTCCATTTGCCGTTGATTTCGGCCTGGAGCAGATAATGCCGCGCCCCCGCCAGACCGCCATGAGAACTCGGCGTCACGGCGGCAATCGTATCCACTCGGCGCGGGGCGGCAAAACGAACGGCAGCCCACTGCGGCATCGGCGCGTCGGATTTGCCGACCCAGATTTTTTGATCGCTTTGTCCGTCGTCGAAATGCCATGTCCCATCGTTGAGATTCGCCGCCTCCGTCGCCGCCCCGGCGAAAGAGGACGCAGCGGCGACCGCGCCTGTTTTCGCGTCCGCCAGATTTGCGCCTGCGGGGAAGCGGTCTAACGCCGCAATCTGCGTTCCACGCGGGAAATGCAGGTAGCGCGGGAATCCGTCCAGTTTCAGCGTGAGAACGCCTGCCTGCTCGCTTTCAGGCCGGACAGAAACGCCCATAATGTCGGCGATTTGCGGGCGGACATTCGGCGCGAATCGGAAACGGGCATTGGCGCTGAAATCGTCCAGCCAGCAGACCAGCGTATCCTGTTTGCCGTCGGTGTAAAGCAGGGCGTGGGCGAATTTGCCCATCGGCAATTCCCGCTGAAACCGCATTCCGGCGGTCTGTTCGGCGTAGATGCGCGTTGCCATCCCACTGCGATTGGGAGATTTGTCGTAAAGATACCAGGGCTCGAATCCGTTGTACACGCCGTAAAAATAGTAGCAATGTTCGTTCGGTACGCCGACGGACGCGGCAAGGGCGAACATTCGGACGACGTAAGCGGCGTGGAGGCGCGGCATATCGGCGTGGTTGTTCCAGGTGAATCCCTGCTCGGTCTGCCAGATAGGTTTTACCGCATTGTGTCCCTGCATCAGCGTCTGAAGGGCGCGGAAGTCCTCCGCGTTGCCATGCTCCTCCCACGAGCGGTTATGCCCGATGTAGGAGTGCGTGGAAACGATGTCCAGAAAATCGCCGCCCTTTGCGTTAAAAAATCGCTCGAACCAGCGCAAATCCACCCGGACGATAGTCGGCCCCATGATCAGCGCGGCGGGGTCTGCCGCATGGGCGCCGCGAAATGCGGGCTTGAGGGCCTGCGCGACGTAATTTTCCGGCGTGTACCTGTCCTGCGGCTCGTTCTCAATCTCCCAGTGGTGATTGACTTTTTTGTAGCGTTCCACAATAGCGCGAACCAACGCCTCAAAATCGGCGGGTTTGGCCCAGTCAGGACGGACATTGAGCAGGCAAAACCCGGTCGCGCCGTACTGCTGACACTCGGCAAAAAACGGGTTAATCTGATCGTCCAGCGGTTTCCAGTCGTATTTTGGGTTGCCAACCGGCGATTTTTCGCGGGACGGGAAATAGGGCGGAATATAAAGCGCAATCCGGATACAGCGCAGTCCCATTGCGGCGGTAATGCCGACGCCGCTGTTGGCGGTCGGCGGCGCGATCAGTTCCGGTTTGGGGGTGTAGACGCCGAACTCCGCGTCCCCTTCGCTCGGCAGTCCGTTGAATTTCGGGGCAGATTTCCCGCCGGGGCGCAGCGAGGCAATCAGCCGATACCAGCCCGTATTTTTCACCGGCACAATAAACCGAAACTCGCCTTTCTGCAAACTTTGCGGCGTAATCGTTTCCATTCCCTGCGCCGCCTCGCCGCCGTTGAAATTCAATGCCCGGTACGTCAGCGTTTGCAGTCCGTTGAGCGGGGTATCGGCGCGGAAGCGCAGGCGAAAAGCGGTGGATTTACCGACCGGGAACATCGCTTCCGGCGCGTCCGCAATCAGAGTGAACGACGTGCCGCGTTCGATTTTGCCGCCCAATGCAATCCGCATCTTCGGCGCGGAGTTGGCATCTGTGACTAACGCAGCGGACGCGGCGCGGACGGGCGATTCCCGAACGGGCGCAAAAATTAGTTCCAGCGGGCGTCTATCCAGCAGCGGACGCCCCCACACCTCGCCGGTCAGAATGCCGCCGGACTGCCGATTGTACGGGGCGTCGTTCAAAAGGTAGGTGACATCCAATGCGCGGCGGTTATCAAAGTAATATCTCATGTCGCGGACGGCCTCTTTGGTCTCTACGGGCAGGGCGTAGACGAGGCCGTTTCCGGGCAGGCGCGTATAGCCGAATCCGGGACGCGCCAGCGGTTCGACTGCTGCCACCTGCGGGCCGACGCGCCATGCCACGCTGCCGCCCCAGCCGTCGGAAAGGCGTTGAAGCGTAACGCGCAGGCCGTCGGGCGCGGCGCGGTAAGTTGCGGTCAGGACATCGCTCGCTTTTTCGCCGGAAGTTCTCAGGGTAAATTTCACCGTGTCGGGCTGCGGCGTCTCGATCTTGGCAATGGCCAGCCGCAGTTCGGGGTTCTGCGGATTAAGATTGCGCCAGTCCCCGCCCGCCATCAAGGGCCACAGGAAAAATTCTGCACCCCCAACCTTCAGACTGTTCAACATTCCGTCCGAAACTTGCGCCTGATAGTCCGCGCCCGTGATCCGGTACGCCCCGTCCGCCTGCTTTTCGATTTTTCCAACAGCGCGGGCAGACTGACCGATCAATACAGCAAAGATTAACACAAGCAGGCCGCGCAGAAGAAAACCCTTCCACTGCGGGCCTGCTAAACTTCTCATAATTTCCATTTTACCCCTCGCGGGCGAGGCATATCAAATGCCTCGCCCGCACTATTCCGGCGAGAACGCTTCGGTATTTACGTCCGCCGCCGCGCCCTCCTGTACTATACGGCGAATGGCGAGGGCCTGTTTCAGCAGGCGCGGCAGGTCAGCGAGGTTGAGCATCGTGGCGCGGTCGGACAGGGCGTTTTCGGGGTCGGGGTGGACTTCCAGAAACAGCGCGTCAATCCCGACTGCGACGGCGGCGCGGGTCAGGTGCGGGATATACTCCCTCATTCCGGCGGTCGAAGTCCCCGCCCCTCCCGGACGCTGAACGCTGTGTGTTCCGTCAAAGACAACGGGGCAGCCCAGACTTTTGAGTTGCGGCAGGCTGGTCATGTCCACCACGAGGGTATTGTAGCCGAAGGAGACGCCGCGTTCGGTCAGCAGCAGATTTTTGTTGCCCGTCGCGGCGATTTTATCCACTACGTTTTTCATGTCCATCGGCGCAAGGAACTGGCCTTTCTTTACGTTGACCGCCCGCCCGGTATTTGCGGCGGCAAGCAGCAAATCGGTCTGTCGGCACAAAAACGCGGGTATTTGAATCACGTCGCAGACCGAAGCGATGGGGCTGCACTGGTACGATTCATGCGCGTCCGTCAGCACCGGAAGATTAAACTCGCTTTTAATCGCCTGCAAAATCTCTAAGCCTCGTTCCATGCCCTGCCCGCGAAACGACGCGCCGGACGTGCGGTTCGCTTTATCGAAACTGGCCTTAAAAATATAGCCAATTCCTAACTCCTGCGTGACGCGCTGCACTTCCCGCGCAATCTCCCGGCACAGGTCGTAACTCTCGATCACGCACGGCCCCGCAATCAGCGCCAGCGGGCTATCCGCCCCGCCAATCTCTAATTCCCCTACATGAACTACGGACATAGATACTCCCGGTATTTGAACTCGGATTACACGGATTGGACGGATTACACGGAGTTTCCACTGCGTCCCGCTTGCAGGCAGGCATTGAAAAATCAAAGTTAATCATTTCAATCCGTGTAATCCGAGTTCAAATTTCTTCCAATGATTTCCGCCAGCAGCGGCGGGACGGCGTTGCCGATCTGGTGGCTCTGTTGAATCGTTGTTCCGGTGAAATGGAACGAGTCGGGGAAGCCCTGTAACCGCGCCGCTTCCCGAATTGTGAGGACGCGGGGCTGAACGGGATGCCCGAAGCGCCCGGAACCGGGATGAAACACCCAGCGCGTGATCGTCGGGGCGAGCATCTCTTTGGTGAGGCGACCGTAAGCGCCGCTGTATCCCGATTTTGGGCGCAGTTCGTCCGGCAAATCTTTTAGCCCCTGTCCGGGCAGGAGCGCCGCAAGCCGCGCCGCCTGCGTCGGCTGCAATTTTCGGGCGATATGGTTATGAACGTCGAGACTATCGCGCCTTGCCCACCGCTGAAAATCGTTTTGCGGCGGGGCGGCGTAGTCGCAGATTTCCGTTCCTTCGCCGTGCGCCAGAATCGGCAGGTCGCTGAGGGCGTCCCACACCGTGACGGGCGGACAGAGCGAAAATGGGGTGTTTCCGTTACTGTTGCCATGCGTCGGAGGAGACAGACATAGGGCCTCATTGTCCCGCGAGGCGAGAAAAAAGGCGCGGCGGCGTTTTTGCGGCAGGCCATACTCCGAAGCGTCCACACCGTATTGCGCCACGCGGTAGCCCAGCGCTTTCGATTCCAATGTTTCCGTCACCAGATCGGCAAACGCGCCCGCAAAGCCGCGCTGCATCTCTGCAACGTTCTCTATCAGCAGAAAGCGCGGACGCCACGCTTCGGCATAGCGCAGAAACGCGCCCATCAGCAGATTGCGCGGATCGTCGGGGGTTCGTTCGCGGCGCGGCGTATTTTTAGAAAATCCCTGACACGGCGGCCCGCCCGCCAGTAAATCTAATTCGCCCGGTCGCAGTCCAATTTCGGTCAGCAGCTCGGCGGGATTAGCGGCGGATAAATCAGCCTGCATCGCCCGCCCCTCCGGGAAATTGGCGCGGTAAGTGTTCAATGCAACGGCGTCAAAGTCTACGCCCGCCACGACATTGAACCCGGCGCTGCGGAGGCCGCAAGACAGCCCGCCGCACCCGCTGAACAAATCTACTGCTTTTAATTTCACATACGCCCCAATTCGGCACTTTGTCGGAAGTAGTCCGGGTGTTGAAAACATCCGGCATCAAAAACAAGCGTCCTACGGACGCGCAATGCAAAAGCGTTTCCGACGCGCAAAATTTGGTTCAAAGCAATAGATACTCGACGGTTGAGCGCAGCGTCCGTAGGACGCTTGTAGTTCCCGCCGGATGTTTTCAACACCCGGACAATTACCGCCGGGAAATCGCCATAGATCGCGCCTGCGCCACGCTTGCGGAGAAGTAGGGAAGGCGGTTCGGTTCCGTTTCCAGCGCGTCGGGACACAGGACTTGCCGCGCCGTTTCCAGCAGCAGCGATTCGGGGATGGCGTCAATGCAGCGGCGGATTTCCAAATCGTTTTTCGCGGGCCGCTCCGGGAACACGACCAGCGAACGGTGGCGCGGCGTGTCGTAACCCCAGCGGGCCACTTTATTCGGGCCAAAAATCCCTACGCTGGGAACGCGCTGCGAGACCGCCGCATGAAGCAGGCCGGAATCGTTGCCGAGCCAAAGGTCGCACTGCCCGATGACCGCCAGCGCCTCCCGCAGTTGCAAACGTCCCACCAGCGAGATGGCGGGCGTTTTCATCTTGCCTGCCATTTCGTCCGCCGTGTTCCGCTCGTCGTTGCCGCCCATGATGACCACGCTGCCGCCCGTTTCCAGCGCCAGCGCGTCGGCGGCGCGGGCGAATTTCCCGGCCCCCCATTCGCGTATCGGGGCGTCGTTGGCTCCCGGCTGCACCCCAATTAAGGGACGCCCGTCCGCTTCGCGCCAGCCGTGCAGCGTCAAAATCTCCAACGCCCGCGCCCGTTCCGCGTCCGTGATCCAAAGTTCCGGCAGGGCGTCGCTTGCGGCGAGGCCGACCGCCCGCAGCATATCGAGATGGCTGTCCACCTCGTTCCTATCCCACGCATAGGGAATCGGCAGCGAGAGGAACGGCCCGCGCCGCTCATTGACGTAGCCGATGCGCGTCCCGATTCCCGCGACCGTGGCGACAATGGCGCACTCCAGCGACCGGTTGAGCAGGAACGCGGCGTCGAAGCGGCCCGCCTGCAACGTCCGCAAAAGGGTAGAAATATGCTTGCGCCGCTCGCCGCTTTTTTTCTCGATGGCGATAATCGCGTTTAGATCGGGGCAGTTTTGCAGGGCGAGGGCGGCGGACGGCGACGTAAGCAGCGTGATTTCGGCGTGGGGAAAATGGCGGCGCAGCTGACTGAAAAACGGAGTCGCGACAACGGTATCGCCCATGAAACGGAATTTTGTGATGATCGCGATTCGGCTGGCCCGCGTCAGATTGGCTCTGGCCCGCTCCGCCCGCCGCGAACCGCCCAGCGCCGCAATCTCCACGCGCAGCGCCGACTGATACGCCATCGCCGCCCCATTGATCGCATTGTCCAGTTCATCTCGCTCTGCCATGCGTTAAAATCCGCTCCATTTTCTGCAACACGTCCGCCGCCGAAATCGCGGCGAGGCACGGGGCCATTTCCCGCGAATCGCCGGGACGCGCCAGTAGGCCGCACCCTTTGCCGCTGCAATTCGCCCCGCAAAGTTCCCGATGCGTCAGGACATTCGCCGCCTGTCCGTAAGGCCCCGCATGAAAGACATCGGTCGGGCCGTAGAGACCAATAACGGGAGCGCCGAGCGCCGCCGCAATGTGCGCCGAGCCAGTATCGCCGCACAGGTGAACAGCGCACGATTCCAGTAGCGCCGCCAGTTCCTTCAGTCCCGTTTTCCCCGCAAGGTCAGTCGCATTGAGCCCGCTGACGCCCGCCGATTGCGCCGCCAGTCCGAGGATTTCCCGGTTCAGCGCCGCGTCCTTTTCCGAACCGATAAGCGCGGACGGTAAATTGTGCCGCTGCCCCGATTTGACGACAATTTCCGCGAATCGTTCCGCGCCCCAGCGCCGCACCTGATTTCCCGTTGCCGCGTTAAGTACGGCGTAGGGCTTCGCCGGGTCCATGCCCGCCTGCCGCAAGAGTTCTTTTGCCCGCGCCCGCGCCGCGCCGGGGATAGTCAGCGGAAATTTTACCGCCGCCGGATTTGCTCCGAACGCCCGCGCCACATCTAAAAACCAGTCCACGCGGTGCAGACTCTCCGGGCGGCGCGGCAGACGTTTTGAGATAATCTCCGAACCTTCCCGCAGTTCCGACCAGCCGAAACGGGCGGGAGCGCCCGCAGCAAAGGCCATAACGCCGCTTTTCGCCCGCCCCTGCAAGTCCAGCGTCACATCGAATTTCCGGCGGCGCAATTCGCCCAGAAACGCCCCGTATTCCCGCCAGCCCTGCGCGGAACCGCCGTTCTGCCTGCGATTCGGACGCGGCGCGACGATCACTTCTTTGAGGTACGGATTGCCGGTCACAATGTCCGCAGACATCGCTTCGACCGCCCAACTTATTTCTAAATTTGGAAACGCCTCGCCCAGCGCGGCGGAGACCGGCAGCGCATGGACCACATCGCCGATAGAACTTAATCGAATAATCAGCAGCCGCCGCGCCGTTCGCAAATCCGGCATCGAAACGACGCCCATAGAAGATTTTCCTTCACAATAAGGCGAGGCATATCAAATGTCTCGCTAGAGGCCTGCGGCCAAGCGTCCTCACGGACGCGGGAATCAAAACCTGAATTTCCCGTCCGCAGGACGGTTGGCGGAACGCCTCCCAGACGGGTCGTTCACGGCCCGGATACGCCGCCCGGTCTCTGCGTCGTGATTGGCGGCGTTGCGACGTGTTATTCACGGCCCGGTCTTTGCATTGCGCGGGAAATTCACCCTGTTTGGTGCGATCAATTCGACAGCGCCGACATTTCCAGCGCAATCAGCAGGCCGTTATTTAGCGCGTGCATCAGGATGCTTGGCAGCAGAGAGCCGCGCCGCTCATAGGTGAATGCCCAGACCGCGCCCATAGACCACAGCGGCAAGAATCCGCCGGGAAGCGTGGGATGCACCAGCGCAAAAGTCGCGGCGGACAGCGCCACTCCCCCCGCCACACCCCACCGTTCGCGCAGGGCGGGGTAGAGCAGGCCCCGAAACATCAGTTCTTCCACAAGCGGCGGCAAAATCGCCGATTCGAAGAACAGCAGGGCGCGGTCGAACGGCGTATGCAGCGCCGCAACGGACATCAGCACCGGGTGCGGCGGCGTCTCAAAGCGGGAAAAAAGCAGTTTTGAGACGATAGCCGCTAACACCAGCGGCACGAACAGAGCCGGGTATCCCACCAGTCCGGCGGCAATATCGCCGGGGATGCGGCGCGAGCGATAGCCGAGTTGATGCAGCGTTTCACGAAAGGACAACTGCGGCGCGGCCCCCGCGCTGTCGCTGCGGTCAACCACGTCCACGCGGCGTAAAACGAGGAGGGCGACAAGGGCCGTCACCAGGGAGCCGCCAATCTCAAGCCCTGCTTCCAGCCGCCCCAGCGCGTCCGCCGACAACGCCCGAATCGGGCCGCGCAGCAGGGCCAGCGGCAGAAACAGCACGAGCGGCAGCGCCATATAGGAGACAAACGCCACCATCCGCGCATGGTAGGAAAAAACGTTCGGGATTCTCGGCGGCGGCACGTTCGCCAGCGGCGGGCCGTAACCGACCGGGTACGCGCCATACGCGGGCATTGAAGACATTACTGGCGCGGCAGGCGCATTTTGATTCCGCTTGCGTAGAAACCAGCCGAAAAAGAAAAATACAGCGGGGAAACTCAAAATGCGGACGTTCGTTTCGATGCTGTCAAAAAATTCCAGATAGCGCACCGAAGTCAGCGCCGCTTCCTGCGCGTGGCGCGAATCGGTCAATAAATTCGCTTTGGCGTAAAGATCGGACAGAACGACCGACTCGAACCAGCCCAATTCCAGACTTTTGACCTGCGCGACCCGCGCCGGGACTTGGTTTTCCTCTATCGTACCGGGGCCATAGACCGCCGTCCAGAGGGCCAGTTCCTGCGCGGGCGGGATCAGCGGCGTCCAGATGAACGCCTCCTCCGTCTCCTCGTCCGATCCACTTTTCGGCCTTGTCCGGCGCCGCTTCGTATCTGACCTTACTACGGGTTTGTTTGCAACGGGCTTATGCAGGGCGTAAAGCAGCGGCAGTTTCTGAAATGTTTGCAGCGCTTCCGTCCTTCCGAAAATCGCTAGCGCCAGCCCCAGTCTGCGCCAATCCGAAGGGTGCGCCCCTTTTCGCGCCGTGATGTCGCGCCAGTTTTTGATCGCGTGATCCACATCGCTTTTATACTCGTCGCCCGGTTTTTTCGTTCCCTGTCCCGGATTGCGGTTCAGACTCTGCTGCCCGTTCTCCTCCCGGTCGCCGTACACGGGCTTGGTGTCCTGAAGGGCCTGCTCGATTTTCTCGATCCGGGTGGCCTCCGACGCGGTGAAGGCCGTGTCGCGCTCCGTTAGACCGCGCCCCAGAATCGCGACGAGGACGAGCGCCATGACCAGTCCCAGATGTTTGTTGCGCCGCTGACGCAGCGTCTGATCGGGATCGGGCAGTGTAAAATCGAAGGCCGACCGGTTACCCGGCAGGTTGGGCAGCGCGTTCATGCGTTCTCCGTAAGAACGGCCTCGGACGCGCCATTGCGCAAAGCGGTTCGGTCTTGTGTTTGAGATTCCGACGCGGGGGCGGCTTCTCCTACCCGCTCGGTCAGCGTCGGGAGTTCGCCGGTCGGACTGTCCGCGCTGATCCTCCGCTCCTGCGGCGCGGCGAAGGCGGTAGTTGCGGGCGCGGCAAAAATGGCGGGCGCGGCGCTTTCCGTCACGACGGCGGTCTGCGGCGTGTCGCGGGCCATTTCATACTCCAGCCACGCCATCTGACTCTCCAGCAACGCCCGCATCTCATGCGCGAGGCGGCGGCGGTCAAGGCGCAGGCGTTCCGTCTGTTCCTGCAAAGCGTCCACGCGCTGCTGCGCCGTCTCGAACTGCGCGGCGGCCTGAGCGCGCGCCGCGTCCCGAATCTCGTCCGCCGCCTTCTGCCCCATGACCAGCGCGTCGCGCATCGTGCTTTCCAACGCCCGGTAGCGCGTCAGTTCCCGTTCCATGCCGCTGATCTGTTCGCGCTGCGTGGCATTCTCCAGCGAGACCGTTTCCAGCGTGGCGGCGACCTGCCGCATAAACTCGTCCGTTTCGGCAGGGTGATACCCGGAGATGCGGCGCGAAAAACGCTTATTCAAAATATCAACCGGCGTCAGTCGCGGCGTCATACCAGGTTCCTTTTCTTTTGCAAGTTCTCTTGCAAGGTTGCGAATTATCGAGCGTATCCTACGATGATATTTTGGAGAAATTCCAACAGCAGGATCGCGACCATCGGCGAAAAGTCCCAGCCACCCATTTTCGAAGGCGACGGCAGTATCCGCCGAATCGGGGTCACAATCGGCGTGACGACCGACCGCAGCCCGCGAATGAAGGGATTGTAAGGCGAAATTTTCATTCCCGCCGCGATGCAATAACTGATAATCACATCTATAATAATCATATAAATCACGACATTGATCGCCAGGGACAGTAGTCCCGGCAAAGTAGTTGCCATTCTCATTTTGTTAAATCCTCAATTCTTTGTGAGCGTTCAATCAACCGGCGTCGCGGCGTTGAAAACGTCTCTCTAGGTGATCTGCGGCCAAGCGTCCTACCGGACGCGAGAATCAAACCTGAATTTCCCGTCCGGTAGGACGGTTAGCGGAACGCTACCTAGCGAGGCGTTTTCAACGCCTCGATTCCTCCGGTTACGCAGTGAAACGTTCGGAACAGGGCGAATCCCTGCAAATTCACCGCCCTGACCGCCGCGCCAGTTCCGACTGCGCCCGTTTCAGGCGGACGGGCGCGAGTTTATCATCCGAAAACTTTGCGGCGCGTTGCCACGTCGCGACCGATTTTGCCCACTGCCCGGTTTTCTCGTAACAGTTCGCCAGCGCGTGCAGCGTAGCGAACGGACACTTAAACGTCACGGCCTTTTCATAATACGGTATCGCCGTTTTCGGGTCATGCAGGCGTGTGAAATAGTGCGCCCCCAGCTCGTCATACATATAATACGAGTTCGGGTTCGCGTTTAATCCCTGTTTCAAAAACGCAATCGCTTCGGCGTTCCGGTCGGTACTCCACAGCAGCCACGCGGAGTTAGCGTAGGCGTCCATGCGCTGCGGCTCCGCCTGAACGATCACCCGCGACAGGTTCACGACGTGATTGTACTCGCCCTTGTGGAAGTGCGCGTCCGTCTGTTCCCAGAGGTCGTCCATCACCCCAGACAAAATCGCGTCCGCCACCGATTTTTGTCCCGCCGCGCTTCGCTGCGCTTCCACTTTGTGTGAAGAAGCAAAAAGAAGCGCGGCGCATAAAATTTGCGTCAGTTTAGTCATTCAACCCCATGCCGATGCGAGGCATATAAAATGCCTCGCTAAAGGCGTTCCGCCAACCGTCCTCGCGGACGGGACGCGATTTATTTTGATTGCATTGCGCGTCCGTGAGGACGCTTGGCCGCAGTCCTCTAGCGAGGCATTTTATATGCCTCGCCCCATGCCTCTGAAAACGTGTCCGGCTTTCGATTGGCAACGTGTGATTATGCGTTCAGCCGCTCATCAATCAGGGCGTTGACTTCCTGCGGGTCGGCCTTGCCCTGCGAGGCCTTCATAATCTGACCGACGAGGAAGCCGCGCTTCTGCGTCAACCCCTTTTCCTTAATCGCAATCACGACATCGGAATTATCGGCGAAAACCTTGTCCACAATAGCGATGAGCGCCCCCGTATCTTTCATTGTGCGCCAGCCCTTTGCGTCCACAATCGCGGTCGGCTTTTCGTCGCTGACGTACATCTCTTCGATGAGCGCTTTGGCGATTTTGCCGTTAATCGTGCCATCCGCAACCAGGCCGATCATTGCCGCCAGATTGTCTGGCGCTATCGGCGAGGCGGCGATGTCCCGCCCGTCCGCGTTCAGCAGGCGCGAAAGATCGCCCATAATCCAGTTCGAGGCCGCTTTCGGGTCGTTGCAGGCCTTTGCGGCGCTCTCAAAATAATCGGCGAGGGCGCGGGTCTCGGTCAGAAACGCCGCGTCGTAGACGGGCAGTCCATACTCCGAAATAAACCGCGCTTTGCGAACGTCCGGCAGTTCCGACATTGTGGCGCGAAGCGATTCAATCCACGCCTCGGAAATCTCCAGCGGCACTAAGTCCGGCTCCGGGAAATAGCGGTACTCCTGCTCGCCCTCTTTGCTGCGCTGGCTGAACGTCGCCTGTTTGTTATCGTTCCACCCCCGCGTTTCCTGCGCGACCGGTTCGCCGCGCTCAATCAGGGTGATTTGCCGCTGCACTTCGTAATCAATGCCGCGCTCCACCGCCCGGAACGAGTTCAGGTTTTTAATCTCCGTCTTTGTGCCAAACGTGTCGCTGCCCACCTCGCGCACCGAAACGTTCGGCTCGCAGCGCAGCGAACCCTCTTCCATTTTGCCGTCGCAGACCCCAATCGTCGTCAGGATGGCGCGGAGTTTGGTCAGGTAGGCGCGGGCGTCGTCCGCCGAATGGATGTCGGGCGGAAACTCCGTCACGATCTCCATCAGCGGGACGCCGCTCCGGTTCAAGTCCACATAACTCTCATCGCCCGCGACATGGAACAATTTGCCCGTGTCCTCTTCCAGATGGACGCGGCGGATATGAATCCGTTTCGTTTTCCCGTTGACCTCCACATCGAGCCAGCCCTTCACGCCAATCGGAAAATCGTACTCGCTGATCTGATAGCCTTTGGGCAGGTCGGGATAAAAATAGTTCTTGCGGTCAAACTTCGCGCAGGGATTGATGCGGCAGTTCAGGGCCAGCGCCGTCCGCATGACGTGTTCCACCGCCGTTTTGTTCATCACCGGCAGCGCCCCCGGCATCCCAAGACACACGGGGCAGCAACGGGTATTGGGCTCGCCGCCAAACTCGTTTTTGCACCCGCAGAACATTTTCGTTTCCGTCAGCAATTCCGCATGACATTCCATTCCGACAACCGGTTCGTATTCCGCCATTTTTTCAGCGCTCCTCAAAACGTAAAATTCATCGCTCACATTACAGCGATCAGTTCGCGATACCCCGCGAACGCCGCATGATTCCAGTCCCACGCGCCCACCCGCGCCGCCTCGCCAACTTTCAGCCCCACATATATATCTTTGCCTGCAAGCAGGCCGTGCAGCCGCGTTTTGTGCGGGCGCGGCATCGGTTCGCCTGCCGCAGTCAGGCAGTCCATATAGTTTGCCACACAATCCAGACAGGGATCGCCCGCCACTGTCATCAGGCATAAATCTTCCAGCGTTCCGGGTAGATAAGCGCGACTGCCCGCCGCGTCCGTCGAAAATCCTGGCTGCAACAGAAAGACCGTTCGCGGCGTCCCTTCGGCAAACGCAAACGGCGCGTCGGGAACTGGCAGATCTGCGTACCGCAACGCCGATTGAACGCTCTGGATTGCTGCGTCCGGGTCGGTCTCCGCGTCGCGTATGATTGCCAGCGACGTGACGGAATCGAAGTTCGGAGTGCGTGTTATCGTCAGGAGACGTTGTTGCAATTCTTGATTGCCTCCGAAGTCATAGACCTGAACTTCATTTTGCGTAAAGGCTTCGCAGGCCCAAATCCAAAAACTGAAAGCGTCCATGCCTTCTACCAAAAGCAAACGAGATTTCAAAACTTCGAAGCGCTTTTTTGATGGGGTGGACAGCGACATTATCGAATTTCCATGTTCATTTCGGTAGCGGTTTCCAGCATCTCATAATCAAAACGCACCGGACGGACGCAATCGCCCCGCCGGTCAAGGCGGATAAAGGCGAAATCTTCCCGGTACGATTCGCCCAGACCGATCAGCGCGTCTTCCAGCAATTCAAAACTGTGCGTCGTTGCGATAATCTGACAGTTGAACTCACGGGCGGCGCGTCCTATCGCTTCCCAGACTTTTTCCATAACAGAATGGTGCAGTCCGTTTTCTATCTCGTCTATCAGCATGAGACCGTTCGCGTTGGTCGCCATATTCACGATGTAGTCCAGCAGACGCGCAATCCCCTCGCCCATGTAAGCGATAGGAATTTTGCGGGACAGACCGATGTCGCCATAAATCAGCGGCGCGTTTCCCGTCGGTATCACCGACAACGAACGAAGGCGCGGCTCAATGATCTGCAAAAATTCCACGACCCGTCCCTGCTTGCCGATGATATCCAACTGACCGAAGCGCGAGGCCAGATCGTTGACGTTCAACGCCACACTGGAGCCAAAAAAGGCCACCGGATAGACCAATACTTGAAGGTTTTCCGCCGCGATATGCAGTTGCCCCGCGCCGAGGCTGACCCGCATAATCTGATCCGACTTGTCCTCCGCCTGATAGCGAAATTTCAGGGTCGCTGCCGACAGCGGTGCGGTCGCAGTCAGCAAGGCGTTTCCTGAAAGGCCGTTCGCAGCCTGCGGAACGGAAATCGTCTCCGGGAGATAAGTTGGGTCGTATTCGAAGGTAACGCTCTCCTGTTTGCCGTCCCTCGTGACTTGCAGCGACAGGGGTCGCGTCATATCAAAATCGTGGAAGACCGCCCCCCACATCATTTCGGGACTGGGCGGCAAAGAATTGACGCCGCGCAGCGCCAGCAGCCGCGTCAGGATTTGCGGATCGTAGCGGCTGAAAAACGTAAATAATGCTTCCAGCACGGACGTTTTGCCGACGTTGTTGCCGCCGCCGAGCAGGGTAATGCGCGAAAGCGGCAGTTCCAGTTCGCAAAAGCCCTTGAAATTTTCTATCTTGAACGAGGTAATCATGGTTCGCCTGATTTCTGACGTGTCAAACCGTCTGCTTCTGCTGCGTTGCGGCGAGCAGTTCGCCCCACTTTTCCAGATGCGCCGTTTTGATGTCCGCGCTTTGCTGATAGTCCGCCTGCAAAACACGGGTATAATTCGCCACAAAATCGGGCGGATTGGGCAACAGGCGCAGATAATACTTTAATGACGACAGCAGACCGTTGGCGATCACTTCGCAGCCGTGTTCGCGCCGAATTTGAGCAATTAACGCGGCGACTTCGCCCGCGTTCGCCGGGTCGATATTCGGTTCTGCGGTCGTGAGCAGATAGAAACGATTGGCGGGGGTCGGCCTGAATTTTTCGTAAACGTCCGCAATCAAAGTAGGCGTAATGCGGATATTATGCTTGATTTCGATGCCTTCAAACAATTCGCCTTCTGCCGTCAAAACTTCCACGTCGCCCTAACTGCGCGATTTAGCGTCCGAGGTAGTATGCGCTTTGAGCGGCGCGAGTCGCTTATTTTCGTATCTTTGCCCATGTATCAGAGATTCGTAAACCGCATAGATCGCCAAAGCGGGCAAGCGGGACGCGCCATGTCCCTGATAGCGAAAAAAGAAGTGCGCCCGCAGCAATTCTATGATCTCTGCAATCGTCAGTTCCGCGTTGGCGGATTCTGCCGCAAAAACTAGCGCCGGGGCAGCGAAAGCAACCTGCAATTCCGCAAGTAACGTCAGCAAATAAGTCTTCGGGCTTGCTCTGTTTTCTTCTACATCGTGGATAATCTCCAACAATGCCGTTTTCATGGCGGAGTTTTGAATTTTACCCGGAAAGTCCCGCGTAAAAGGGTAATTCTGTTCAATCGAGCGCGTTAGCCAACCGCTGCCGCTCCGCATTGCCAGCCGCGCAAAATTCTCTCTCAAAAACGGCGTGACATGGTTCGTATCGAAACTCCGCCCGGAATAGCCACCCGTCTGTTCGGTTTTATGATACCGAATATCCTGACCGGGGTCAGCAATTTTTTTGACGAGCGACGTTGCCAGAACGGCCAGAACCGCTTTTTGCGACTCTGCGCCATCTATGATGATCTGCACATTTTCTTTTTGTTGTGGCGTCAGGCCAAAAGATTTAGATTCGGACTGCTGCGCTTCGGCAAAAATTTGATTCAGTATGTCGCGGGGCGTCATGGCGTTTCCGCCACTCGTTTACGCGCATCTGCGCAGTAATCGGGATTTAGTTCGTAGCCGATGAAGCGGCGGTCAAGGCGCTTGCAGGCGACAGCGCTAGAGCCGGAACCCAGAAACGGGTCAAGCACGACATCGCCGGGAAGGGTTAGCAGGTTTAATAGTTCTTCCACAATCTGAACCGGATAAATCGCGGGATGTTTACAGCCTTTCACCGACTCAACCGGCGTTTCGATTACATCGCGCTTGATGCGGTTGCCTAAAATGCGGATCACCGTGAACCCGTTTTTGTCCAGTTGGATTTTTCGCCCGCCCTCCTGCCCTCCGAACGGTTCGGAATGGATGCCCCGAATCTTCATGCGAAACCCGGCGATCTCCCCGCACTGCACTTCTCGAACGACCTGCGCCAACGCAGATCGCGCCATCTGCTTCTGCGCGTCCGTCATCTCCGATTGCGAAATAAGTTCATAATAACGCTGGCCCAATTTAGCGGTCGGGCGATTGGCGGTCAGGTCGTCCGCGTCCGCCTGCTGAAAAGCGTTGATGTTGTAAAAGTAATCGTTCGATTTCACAAAGTGGAAAAACGGTTCCGCGCTGCTGACGAGCCGCCGCTGAAACTGGCGCGGCGTTGGATTCCGCTTCACCCAAGTTATCGCATTGACAAGTTTCACCGGGAATTTCTCGGTCGCGGCAATCGCGAATCGGTACGGAACCAGCATTAAACTGCTTTCCAGATATTTGTCGCCCAGATTAAACACAATGTTGCCGTCGGAGGCCGTGACGCGCAGGCATTCCTGAAACAGACGCAACAGATTTTCGATATATTCCGCAATATCTTTTTCGCCGCCCATTCCCGCGCCGTAGTCCCGCTGTTGAAAATACGGCGGCGAAGTCACAATGAGATGCACGCTCTGATCGGGCAGTACGCGAATTAAATCAAAGCAGTCGCCACAAATGATCTGGTCGAGCGGCAGTCCATCGGCAATCACGCGCTGAGGTCGTTGCGGTTCCGGTCTCGAACGCACTACAATTTTCGGCAAATCAGCGTCAGACGAATCAGCAAGCGGCTCCGGTTCCAGTACCATTTCCTCTCCCGGGCCCGCGTCTATGAGCAGCCACTCCCGTTGACCGCCGCGTCCTTCTTCAATCCGATTGGCGCTAAAATTTTCCGCCAGTCTGTATTCTGACATTCCGTGCCACCCCTGAACTTTCGCAGGCCGACGCGCCGAATTATCGCTCGCGCTGACTTGCCCGACTTTTCCCTCTCAATATACCCCGAACGCCTCGGTTTCGTGAAGAAGGCCAGCGCTTTTTCTTGCAAAAGAACGCGGCGGAGGGAACGAAAAGCGCGGTTTCGCGGTAAACTGAATCGTAAGACGGGCGACAAGTTGCCGCCCCGCGAAATTATTGCAGGCCCTGCGAATTTGTGCAGGAAAACTTCGAAGGAGAATGAACGCTATGCCGGAATTTACACTTCCCCCGCTCCCCTACGCCTACGACGCGCTGGAACCGCACATTGATACGCAGACCATGCAGATTCACCACGATAAGCACCATGCCGCCTACGTCACGAACCTCAACGCCGCGCTGAAAGACTTCCCCGATTTTCAGTCCAAGACCATCGAAGAACTGGTTTCCAACCTCGACGCCGTGCCGGAAGCGGCCCGCACCGCCGTTCGCAACAACGGCGGCGGGCATCTCAACCACACGTTTTTCTGGGAGATTATGACTCCGGGCGGGGCCAAAGAACCGACGGGAGCGCTCGCCGCCGCCATCACCTCCACGTTCGGCGATCTGGAAACGCTGAAGAAACAGGTCAATGAGGGCGGGGCCAAACGGTTCGGCAGCGGCTGGTCGTGGCTGGTGGCGGACGCTTCGGGCGCTCTCTCGGTGGTCAGCACCCCGAATCAGGACAGCCCGCTTTCGGAAGGCAAAACGCCCCTGCTCGGTGTGGACGTGTGGGAACACGCCTACTACCTCAAATACCAGAACAAGCGCCCTGACTACCTCACCGCCTGGTGGAACGTCGTGAACTGGGACGAAGTGGGCAAACGGTACGACGCGATCAAGTAGAAAACAGAAAACAGAAGACAGAAGGGGCAGTCAGAGTTTGCGAACTTTGCTTCAAGGTGCAAAGTTTGCAGTATAAGCGTTTTCTTCTGTTTTCTGTTTTCTGTTTTCTCTCCCCTACTGCAAGTCCCAGATATAAGCGTCGTGGTCGGTGACGTTGCCGCCGTGCGCGGCCTGCACATCACAGCCTGCGCCTAATTGTTCTTTTGAGATTGTTTTGACGTGACCGTCGCAATACGAGATATTGAAGCGCCCCTGATGGCGGGGCCACGCCCCGCCGTATTGCAGCCAGCTGTTCGTGTTCGGCTGCCAGCCATTGTTGTAGCCCTGAAACCCGGTCGGTGTGATGGGCTGACCGTTTGCGTCTTTGATGCAGGGCGCTTCCACCACCCAGTTGCCGCCCCCGAACGGATTCCCATTCGCGTCCCGATCCCAGATACTGTCAATGGACATCATCGTCGTAGAGGGCGAGGAGATTTGCGCGTTCGGCGTCGGTTTCGATCCCCAGAACTGCCGACTCGAATCGTAGACCCAGGGACTCAGGAAAACGTAGTTCAACGCAATGTCCGTCCGCGCTCCCCACGCATAGTGATAGTTCGGGTCGTCCGGCGTCAAGACTTTGTTTGTAAAGGCCGCGACTCCGAGTTCCGCGTCGTTGGCGTGGGTATCGCTGGGACAGCGAAACACCTGCCAGTTACTAAAGTACGGCTGCACCAGTTCGGGCCAGATATAATCGGGCCGTCCGCACCCCATGCACGAGATGCCGTAGCCGTTCGTGTTCGCCGGGACCATCGCCTCGTCGTAATCCTGCACGTAGGCCAGCAGACCCATGTTAATCTGCTTGAAGTTGCTGACGCACACGCTCTGCCGCCCCTTCTCCCGCGCCTGCGCGAAGACCGGGAACATGATCGCCGCCAGCACCGCAATAATCGCCATCACCACCAGCAATTCAATCAAAGTAAAGGCCCGATTCGGCCCTGAATTTCGTTTCATCATTTCGCCCTTCCAAAAAGCGAACAGAATAGTCTCACGCCTTTTTGACGCAAAAATGCCCGCCGGTACAGAGTATCGGCGGGCTTCGCGGACAAAAGCGCTGTTAGATTTCGTAGTTCCATGCGGGCATACGCCTAATCGGGGAACCATTTGATTATTTTGGAAAGTTGCAGGTAGGCGAGATTATCACAGGTATAGTCGCCGTCATCCTGGGTATGAATGACCGCTTTGGGATCGGAACACCATTTGCCATAATCGTTTTCGCTGCGCGGCAAGGCAATCGTGCCGCTCCATCCCCTGGCGATACGATCCGAACTTACTGCGCCGCGCCACTGCATCATTTTCGTATGCCCGTCGCAGTACGTCATGCTAAACTGTCCATGATGCGGAAGCGCGGCGTTCGTTCGGGGTGAACTCCCTTTTTGTCCGGGAATATTGTAGGCAAGGATGGAGTTCATCCCAATCGTAAAAAACGGCAGGTCATTGGTGTCGCCAAACGCGAACGTTTCGGCGGGCGCCAGCAACTGTGGCATTTTTTTGCCGCTATAAGCAATGCCAATCGGTTGCTGAACGCTTACATCGCAGGGTTTTGTTTTGTCTTTGCAGACATATTTAGCGGAGTGAAGCAGTCCGCCTTCCGAGTCGTTGTTGGCGAAATCCTGCTGCGGCCCCCAGTTATATCCATAACCGGGACAACGGGCATTGGCGTCGCTGCCGAAGACGCCCAGTTGGTCTACAGTGTTTTCGCGCAGATAGCAGCCGGTCTGTATGCGTTCCGGGCAGTAAAATACGTCTTTGTTTTTAACGTAAGGAAATATAACGCTAAAAATATCGAGTATTTTGTTGTCCGTATACGATTGAAAGACCGTTGGTGTGACCGCATCGTTGTCTTCCACGTACATTGTAAAGGCCATGCCCATTTGCCGGGAGCCGCTGACGCAGACGGCCTGCCGCGCTTTAGCGCGGGCCGAGGCGAAAACAGGAAACAGAATCGCGGCGAGTATGGCGATAATCGCGATGACAACCAGCAGCTCAATGAGCGTGAATCCGAAACGGGGACGTGTATAAGCAGACATAAGACATCTCCTTGTTATCTGGAACGAATGTCGAACAGCAAACAGTTCTTCAAATCAGCGGCTTCGGTGATCGCAGGAAAATCAAGACAATTTCAGCGCAAATTCCGCCCGGAGTGGGCGCTGCGCCAGCAGGGAGCGCTGCGCCAGCAGGGAGCGCATTGTCTTCTTCTATGAGGGATAAGTCAGGTAAAAAAATACAGCGGCGGGACGTGTATCCTGCTTTATTATAGTCTAATGAACGCGATATGTCAAGCCTTTTTGCCCGTCGTATCAAAATCATTTGACAGCGCGGACTTGCGGTTGACAGAAGCCGATTTTCGGGCTATCATAGGAGAAACTCGCTACCGAAAGGGACTTGCGCCATGCGTAACCGTTCGCCTCTTTTTCTTCCGCCGCCCGACGCCGAAACGCAGTGGGAAAAATTTACGCAGCAGATTCGGCAGGACTATCAGGCGTTTTTTGACGCGACCGGCCCCATTGTCGGGGCCAGAGCGCCGGGACGTCTGGATGTTATGGGCGGCGTTGCCGACTATTCCGGCAGCATCGTGATGGAGCTTCCCATCTCCGAGGCCGCGTTTGTGGCGTGGCAGTGGCGCGAAGACCGCGTGCTAAAAATCCGCAGCGCCCGCGCCGCAATGGAGGGCATGGCCCCGGAAATCGTGCTTTCGCTGGACGAGTTCACAGACGAGGACGGCTATATCCGCGCCGCCGAAGAGGTCAAGCGCAGCCTGAACGCCGATCCCGCAACCCGCTGGGCCAGTTACGTCGCGGGCTGCTTTTACGTGATGTTAAGCGCCTATGGGCGCGTGGCGCAGGGCAAAGTAGACTCCCGGCTTGGAGAACTCGGCGCAAATATCCTGCTGGACAGCGATGTGCCGCTGGGCGCGGGCGTCTCCTCGTCCGCCGCAATCGAAGTCGCCACGATGCACGCTCTCAGCGAGGCGGCGGGAATCCACCCCAGCGATATGACTCTGGCGGCGTGGTGTCAGCGGGCGGAAAATATCATCGTGGGAGCGCCGTGCGGCATCATGGATCAGGTGACCTCGGCGCTGGGCCGCGAAAACGCGCTGCTCGTGCTGAAATGTCAGCCGCATCTGCTGCTCGGCAATCAAAAAATCCCTCCGGGATGGCGCTTTATCGGGCTGGATTCGCGGGTCAAGCACTCGGTCGGCGGCTCGCATTACACCAAAGCGCGGATCGGCGCATTTATGGGGCTGAAAATTATCCAGTTGGAGAGCGGCGGCAAACTGCTGGAAAATTATCTCTGCCAGATGTCGGCGGCGGAGTTTCTGGAATACCGCGACCTGATCCCCGAAACCCTGACCGGCGCGGAGTATCATGAACTGTACGGCAGGCTGCCCGACGTGATTACCCGCGTGAATCCGGCGGAGACCTACCATCCCCGCGCCTGCGCCGAACACCCGATTTTAGAAAACGAGCGCGTCAAAGAGTTTGCGGGGCTGATTAGCCTCGCCATGTTCCGGCAGGAAGACCGCAACCTGCTGGATGCAATAGACTCGGAAACGGACGAGGACACCGGCCCCGATACGCAGATGATGCGCGAAATCGGCGCGTTGATGTATCAGTCCCACGCCTCATACAGCGACCGGGTAGATTTAGGTTCGCCGGAAACGGATATTTTAGTAAATCTTATTCGCGAGCGCGGCCCGGAACAGGGGCTTTACGGCGCGAAGATCACCGGCGGCGGTTCCGGCGGCACGGTCGCCGTCCTGACCACCGACACTGCCGAAGCGGACGCCGCTTTAGAAGCGGTTTGCCGCGAGTACGAGGCGCGGACGGGGCTTGCGCCGCGCCCGATAGTCGGCAGTTCGCCGGGAGCCGTCATGTTCGGCGCCCGCTTTATTGAACGCGGTTGAACAGTCAGGAAGCGCGGCAATTTCAGGAGGGGATTAGCAATGACGATTACTTTAACGCCGGAAACAGAAATCATGTTGCGGGAGAGAGCGCGGCAGGACGGGACGGACGCAGACGCGATTGCAGACAGGATGCTCCGCGCCGTTTTAAGCTGGGACGCTCGCGACCGGGCCGAAACACTGACGGGGCTTCGCACGGGAATTGCGGACAGCGACGCAGGCCGGGTGCGTTCTTTTGCAGAGTTTGCGGCGGAACTGCGGGCGAAACACGCCCTTCCGACGCAGCTCACCGATGCCGAGCTGCGGAAGGAAGCATGACCTTCACCGTTGAAATCAGCGACAAAGCCGACGCAGACATTCAGACTGCGTTCTTGTGGCTGGCGAAACGCAATCCCGATTTTGCAGGCCGCTGGGTCGAAGGTCTGATACGCGAAATCGAAGGTCTGTCTGTCTTTCCAACAATCCATTCTTTTACGCCGGAGAGCGAAGCGCTCGGTCGTCCGGCGCGCCGTATGCTGTATCGCAATGGAAAATCGGTCTATCGCGTCTTGTTCTGTCTGCTGGACTTAGACGAAGATGACACGATGGACACCGTTCGCGTTCTTCACGTCCGGCATGGAGCGCAGCGACCGCCTGGCGAAGAAGAATCGGATTCATAACGGCTTATGATTCAGCGACTGCAAAATTCAGCGAAAAATTTGCTTGACCTGCGGCGTCACCCGGACGGCAGAGTCCGCGCCGCGTGGTTCGGCGCGGTCTTTGCGCCGCTTGCTGTCGTCCTGGTCTCCCCGGCGCTGCGGCATATCGCGGTCGGGCTATGGATTGCCGGAAATTTGCTTTATCTGGCGGCGGCGATCTTATGGGGGCTGGCGCACTTCCGCGCCGTCCGTCCCGCTTCGCCGCCCGCGCTGCGCTGGGCGTTTGTGGGAGCCTTGTTCGGCGGCCTCTGGATCTTCGCCAACCTCGAAAACTGGCTGGCGCAGCATACCAATCGAACCTTTACGCTCCCGTCAGCGGCGATTACCTTTATCGTGCTGTTCTCCACGCCGTTTCTGTTCTTTTACAATTACGCGCTGGGGCTTTCCAGCGGGGCCATTGCCGCCTTCTGGCGGCGCAAGTCGCTTGCCGCCGAATCGGAACGCGCCGTCGCGCTGATCGTTTCGGCCTCATGGATTGGAACGGGGCTGCTGATGCTAATTGCCCTGTCCTTACAGGCCCCCGCCCTGCCCTTAGTCAACACGACCAATTCCCGATTTTTCAGTATCGTTCACGATCTGCTGACCGCCCTGCAATGGGGCTATCCCCTCCCGCTGATTGCCGCGACGCGCTGGTGGATGAACGTGACGGCGCGGCCCCGCCCGTTCCCTGCCCGCCTGCTGCGCCGCCTCTCGGAGCGCTTTGTCATCGCCTTTCAATGGCGCGGCAAACGGCGCGTTCGCGACCTGCGCGGCGCGGCGCTGGGGCTGCTGGCGGGGCTGCTCACGCTGGCGCTGGGCCAGACCGCCCTGCTCGTCCCGCTTCAGGCCGTGACGCTCAATTCCCTGCTGCATTTACAGGGGACTTTACACGAAGCGGATGGAAAAGAATCCGTTCGGAGCGGCCCCGTCACTATCAAGACGGGATTTGCGGAGAAGGAAATAATAGGCCCCGAACCGCAAGACCGCATCGTTTTGCTGACGATGGACGCGCAGACGCGGCGGCTGGCGCTCTCCTCTCAATCGGAATGTTCCGTGCAAAGCGATATGGTGCGCCTGCTGAAATCTTACGGCGTGCTGCGCGTCGTGCTGCCCGCGCCCGCCCTGAACGCCGATCACCCGCCGACAGAGGCGCGTCCCCTCTTACCGCAGTCTACGATTGAGGACATTCGGCGTTCCGATAGAGACCTGCGCAGCCTTTTGAAAGCCGAGCGCGAAGCGGGCAATGTTCTCGTGGCGCAGCCCGCAATGGCGCGGCATACGACCGCCGACGAGCGGCGCGTCGGCGATGCGGCGCTGGCGACCTTTCCGCTGCCGCTGCCGACGTACAGCGCCCCGCGCCTGCCGCTGATTCCCGCCGCATGGAAAAAGGACGTTCCCGCCGCCCTGTTTCTGTTCGCCGCCACGCGGGGACAGGCAGAGATTAGGCCCGCGCCGCCCGGTTTCCGCAGCCTGCGCATCGCCGACGCTGTGTTTCCGCTGGCGCTGGATCACGCGCTAATCGCCGATTTTGGCAGCATGGAGGCGGGACGCCATATTCCGCGCTTCGAATACGCGGAAGTCCTTGCCGCGCAGCCGCTCTGCCTGCGAACAAAAGCGGCGGACGGCAAAACGGCCTCGCAATGGACGACGCCCGCGCCGTTCTTCCGGGACAAAATCGTGTTCCTCGACTCGCTGGCGGCGGACGAGCAGGAGACAGCCATCGGCAAAATCTCGTGCATGGAGGCGCAGGCCCGCGCCGCTTATGCCCTGTTTGCCCGCAATCTGGCAAGTCGCCCCGCCCCGCTGTGGCCCGCGCTGGGTCTACTGGCGCTGTGCGCGTTTGCGGGCTACTCCGGGTTCCGCCGCGATCCGCTGGACGCGGGCTGGCGCATGGTACTGCCGCTGCTGGGGCTGGTCTTAGTCTATGTCGGGGCAGTCTGCGCGGCGCGGTTCTGGCTCGATCCGGTCGCGCCCGTCGTCGCCGTATTTTTTACGTTTCTGCTGGTGACGCAGGCCACTTACGCGGTGGAACAGGATGAGGGCGGACGCGCCCGCGCCCTGCTGAATCGGTTTGTGGCGCCGCAGTTGCTGGAAGAATTGCTGACCGATCCGCGCAGTCTGGGTCTGGGCGGCAAGATGCAGCAAGTCTGCGTCCTGTTCGCCGATGTCCGCAATTTTACGGGCTTCACCGAGACCCACGCCCCGCAGGAGGTCATCGGCGTCATCAACGAATATATGACCGCGCTGACAGACGCTATGTACCTGCACGGCGGCATTTTCGATAAGTACACAGGCGACGGCCTGATGGCCTTTTTCCGCATCACCGACAACGCGCCCGAAGCGCCACAGATTCAGCAGGCGGTCACGGCGGCGCAGGCGATGCAGGCGGCGGCGGTGGCGATTTCGGCGGGACGGGCGGCGGCGGGGTTGATCCCCCTTGAAATCGGGATCGGGCTGCATTACGGGGAAGCGGTCGTCGGCATGGTGGGCAGCCCCTCGCTGGCGAATTATACGGCGCTGGGGCATACGGTCGTGGTAAGCGCCCGTCTGCAAAGCATTGCGGCGGGCGGGGAGATTGTCCTCAGCGAGACGGTGTACCGGCAAACCGTCGGGCTTCCGGCGGAGGCGGGCGAAATGGCGCTGGTCAAGGGCATCTCCGAGCCGGTGCGGACGTACCGCCTCCGCGCCCTCTCGGAAAAGATTCCCGCTCTGCCCGCTCTGCCCGCCATTCCCCCGCTGCCTGCGACGGAGTAGCGATCCCGTGGGCGGAATTTTCTTCTGACTGTAGCGGATGTGGCGCTTCACGGCGGAAGAAACGCGCCACCTGATTTTCCCTCGCGGAACCAAGCCTTATCCGGGGCTTGACATAAAAAGCAGAATGGGTTAGAATAGTCGTAAGCAAACATTTTACTTTTCTAACCTCTGTTTGCTCTTTCAGGTCTTTTCCGTCGCGAGCGGCGCTTTGTGGCGCTGGGGACACTCTCAAAAAGGACACATACCATGAATCGGCTGTTCCGAAAACGCCCTGCGCTGACGGCGGCTCTGTGCGGCGTCAGCGCCTGTTTGTTGTCTGCCGCCTCTGGGGCGCAGACGCAAATCTTCACGTCGGAGAGCGCTTATCTTTCCGCTGCCGGAAACGTTTCTTTCGAGAGTTTTGAGGGGCTGACGCCCCGCGTCCGCGTCAGCGACCCCATCGCTGTCCCCGCTTTTACCCTTACCCCTGCGCCCGGACTGCTGGGCGTTCAGAACGGGGCCAACAGCCCTGAACCAGGGTATGGCGCGTCCGCTATTGACGGCTCTCACTATCTGCTCATGTACCGCCCTAACATTTCTGCCGGCACGCTGCAATTCGACTTCACGCGCCCCACCAACACGTTTGGATTTTACATCACCGATCTGGGAGAAACCTCCGGCGTTCTTTCATTCCACACCAACGCGGGCGCGTCGGTCAACGAAACTACACTCGCGCAGTACCCCCCGCTACCTGGAAACGGCAACGTTCAATTTTACGGCTTCACGCAGGACACGCCCTTCACTTCCCTGTCGCTTACCAGCACGGGGTTAGATGATTCGTATGGGCTGGACAAAGTGTATACCCGTTCAGCGGCTGCGGTTCCCGCCCCCGGCGGCAATGCGGTCATTGGCGTCATGGTCACGGTTGGCGCGGGCTTTCTGCGCAAACGCCGCCGTTAGCCTCGCTTCGTCGCCCACAGGGGACTTTCACGGCGGGCAAAACGCCGCCCGCGCTCAACGGAGCGCGGGCAAATTTTCTGGCGAGGCCAGATAAATAGCAAAACGGCGCGAGAGAGGGCCGACAGCGCAAGAGATTGGGGTTGGGCCGTGACGCAGACAACCGTCGAATCGAATCAGCCGAAACAATCGAAACAATCAAAAAAGCGCTTGCGCGTTTTGCGCCGCATCGGGAAGATGCTGATTGCGCTGTCGGCGCTGCTGTTGGCGGTCGCTGGCGGCGGCTGGCTCTGGTTTACGCATCGCGCTTTGCCGCCGCCGACCGACCGGGAGATATTTCAGGGGATTCGCTATCGGCGTGAAGTACGGCGGACGCCAAGCCCGCTGATCGTCCACATCGTTACGATTGACCTGACCAATCCTAATGTTTCGTTCCTGGTGACGCCGGGAAATCCGAACGCGCAGTTTCCGCTGCGGGCGCAGACGACCTCGCAGTTTCGCGCAAAATATGGCGCTCAAATTGCGGTCAACGGAGATTATTTTTTCCCCTATCACTCGCGCACGTTTCTGGATTACTACCCCCATGTCGGCGACCCCGTTGACGTGGAGGGCGTTTCGGCGTCGCGGGGCGTCTCTTACGGCGAGAGCAGTCCGGTCAAGCGGGATTTTCCCACCCTCTACCTTTCGCAAGGCAACCGGGCGCAGTTCGCGGCCCCGAACGGCAAACGCCCGACCGAAAACGTCTATAACGCAATTTCGGGAATCGTGATGCTCCTGCGCAACGGGGTCAACGTCGCGCCCCGCTCCGACCACGACCGCCCGGAACCCTGTACGGCGCTGGCCCTGAACCGGGAACGAACGCGGCTTTTCATCGTGATGACGGACGGCAGGCAGCCGAATTACAGCGAAGGGACGACTGCTCTGGAGTTCGCGGAACTCATTCGCGGATTCGGCGGCTACGACGCGCTGGATTTGGACGGCGGCGGCTCCGAATCGCTGGTGATGCAGGGCGCGGACGGAAATTCGCTTGTCCTCAACGCGCCGATTGACGCCCACATTCCGGGCCGGGAACGCGCCGTCGCCAATCACCTCGGCGTTTTCGCCCTGCCGCTGGTCTCGCCCTGAGTTTCCGCGCGTTTTTTCCCCGGCGGAACTTTTCGCCCGCGTTGTCGGTTAGAGAGAATGAGGCCAATAAGCCACACAATTTACCGGCCCCGCGCTCACCGCGCCGCCAAAAAGGATTTACGATGAACAACCGCACCCTGCCCACTCTGTTTTTTACGGCCCTTAGCCTCGCTGCGCCCTACGCGATCACCATGACGGCGGCAAACTCCGCGTTTGCCGGTCAGGAGACCAAACAGGAAACGAAAGAGGCGATGCCGATGACGACCTCTGGTAAAGTCGCCAATTCGCCTGCGGAGGCAAAGCCGCTCGGCGTCAAAAGCATCGCCCCGAATATCACGCTGCGCACGACGGACGGCAAACCGTTTTCGCTGACCGCCGCCCTGAAAAAACAGCCGACCGTCCTGATTTTCTATCGCGGCGGCTGGTGTCCCTACTGCAATCTGCACCTCGCCTCGCTGCAAAAAATCGAACCTGACCTTAAAACGCTGGGTTACCAGATTCTCGCCGTGAGTATGGACAAACCGGACGGACTGCGCGTGACGGAAGACAAAAACCAACTGCATTACACCCTGCTCTCGGACAGCGACGCGAAAGCGGTCAGGGCGTTCGGCGTCGCCTACAAACTCGATGATGCGACGGTGGAAAAATACAAGGGCTACCACGTTGATCTGGAGCAGGTCTCCGGCCATAACCACCACATTTTGCCCGTCCCCGCCGTGTTCCTGATCGGGACAGACCGCATAATCCGCTTTGTCCATTCCGACCCGGATTACAAAGTCCGCCTGTCCTCCGAAAAAGTCCTGGAAGCGGCGAAAGCGATCCATGACGGCATGACGGTCAGCGACGCGAAATAGCAGCCGCTCGCATTAACCTGAAACCATCGCGCAGACCGATTTTCAGGCCGCGCCCTTCCCGAAGGGCGCGGCTTTTTTGTCATCGCCATTCAAAGAGGCGCGGGGCAGGAAAATAAGCGCGGCGCAGCGAATAACAGGTCAAATCCAACATCGAAAATTTTACGGGGGAAAACGAAATGCCCGCGCTACTTGGAATTGACATCGGAACGAGTGGAACAAAAACTATTCTCATTGACGAGATGGGAAAAGTCCTGGCCCGCGCCATGCAGGAGTATCCGCTCTCTACGCCGCGCCCGCAATGGAGCGAGCAGGAACCGGCGGACTGGTGGGCTGCGACCTGCGCGACGGTGCAGAAAGTTTTGCAGGCGGCGGACGTGGCGGCGGCGGACATCGCGGGAATCGGGCTTTCGGGGCAGATGCACGGCTCCGTTTTTCTGGACGAAAGCGGCGAAGTGATCCGCCCCGCGCTGCTGTGGAACGATCAGCGGACGCAGGCGGAATGCGACTGGATTACGGAGACGGCGGGCAAAGCAAACGTGGCGGCATGGATTTCCAACCCCGTGCTGACGGGCTTCACCGCCGGAAAAATTGTCTGGCTGCGCAATCACGAGCCGGAAAACTACGCCAAAGTCCGCCATGTCCTGTTGCCGAAAGACTACATCCGCTACAAACTCACCGGCGAATTTGCGACGGAGGTCTCAGACGCCTCCGGCACGGCGCTTTTTAATGTGCGGGGGCGCAAATGGTCAGATGAGATGCTGGCGGTGACGGACATTCCCCGCCAATGGATGCCCGCCTGCTACGAATCGCCGGAGATTTCGGGGCGTGTATCGGAGGCGGGCGCAAAAGCGACAGGACTTGCGGTCGGGCTTCCGGTGGTCGGCGGCGGCGGCGATCAGGCGGCGGGGGCGGTCGGCAACGGGATTGTGGAGACGGGGATCGTATCGTCGGTCATCGGGACTTCCGGCGTGGTATTCGCGTTCAGCGATAACCCCGTCGTTGACCCGGATTTGCGCCTGCACACGTTCTGCCACGCCGTTCCCGGCAAGTGGCACCTGATGGGCGTCACCCTGTCGGCGGGCGGTTCGCTGCAATGGTATCGGGACGCCTACTGTCAGCCGGAAAAAGCGGTTGCGGCGGCGTTAGACCGCGACCCGTATGACCTTATCTGCGCGGAGGCGGAGCGGGTTCCGGCGGGTTCCGAAGGATTGCTCTTTTTGCCCTACCTCAGCGGCGAGCGCACCCCCTACCCCAACGCCGATGCGCGGGGCGTCCTGTTTGGCCTGACGCGCCGCACGGATCGCGCCCACGTCGCCCGCGCCATTTTAGAGGGTGTGGCGTTCAGCCTGCGCGACACTTTTGAGATTATGAAAGCGATGAACGTTCCGATTCGGCAAGTCCGCGCTTCCGGCGGCGGCGCGAAAAGCAAGGTTTGGCGGCAAATCCTCACCGATGTCACCGGACACACGCACGCGACGATCAGCGTGGACGAAGGCCCCGCGCTGGGCGCGGCCTTGCTGGCGGGCGTCGGGGCGGGCGTCTACGCCTCCGTCGCCGAGGCCTGCAAAGCGGTTGTGCAGGTCAAGTTCGCCGCCGATCCCTGCGTGACCAACCACGCCGCTTACGATAAATTCTATCGGGTCTACCGGAACCTGTACGCCCATTTGAAAGAAGATTTCGCAGACGTGTCGCGGATTGTGGCGGGCGGTTAAGAGAAGAATTTTCACCACAGAGAACACAGAGAAATACGGAGAAGAAAAAGAGAGATTCCGCCCGCAGAAAACGCAGAAAACGCAGAAGAATAAGCCAGAGCAAAAACATTTTATGGCGGCATCTTGCTTTTTGTATCTCTTCTGCGTCTGCTGCGTCTTCTGCGGACGAATCCCTTTTTCCCTCCTTGATGTTCCTCTGCGTTCTCTGTGGTTCAATTTCTTCCTCTCTGGCGAGGTATGGCATCGTGACTTTTTCAGACCGCAATCGCGTGAAGCTCGCACAGGATGACGCCGCCCTGCGCGATCAAAAGACTGCCGCCGCCCGTCTCTCGATTGCGTCCAACGCGCTGCTTGTCCTGCTCAAAGTCGGGGTCGGGGTATGGAGCGGGTCAGTCAGCATCCTGTCGGAGGCGGTGCATAGCGCAAGCGATCTGCTGGCGTCCAGCATCGCCTATTTTTCCGTGCGGGTCTCCGACGCCCCGCCCGACGTGGAACACCCCTACGGACATGGCAAAATTGAAGGGCTGTCCAGTTTCGCCGAGGCGCTGCTGATTATTCTTGCGGCAGGCGGGATCATCTATGAGTCGGCGGGCAAACTGCTGCGCCCGGACGGGCAGCATCCGGTCGGCTTGGAGATCGGACTGGCGCTGATGGCCTTTTCCGCGCTGCTCAACACCCTGCTTTCGCGGCGCTTGAAGCGGGTTGCGGACGCCACCGATTCGCAGGCGCTGCAAGCGGACGCGGCGCACCTGCAAACCGACGTGCTGACTTCGCTGGGCGTCTTTGTCGGCCTCGCGCTCTCCCGCGCCACAGGGTTTGTCTGGTTCGATCCGCTGACGGCAATCCTCGTCGCCCTGCTGATTTTTCATGCCGCGTACCGCCTGATCCGCGACGCGCTGGACTTGCTGCTCGACGCCCGCCTGCCGCCCCACGAGGAGGCGCTGATTCAGGATGTGCTGGAATCGGACGCCCGCATCATGAGTTTTCATCAGCTGCGCACCCGCAAATCCGGTTCGCAGCGCCACGCGGACGTTCACGTTCAGATTGACGACGACTGCGCGTTCGTGGAGGCGCACGACATTTCGGAGGAGATCGAAGACCGAATCCGCGCCCTGCTGCCGCATACTTTCGTCAATATCCACATCGAACCGTACCACGCGGAGTTGCGGCATCAGCGGGAGCGGCACGGCAAATCGTCCTGACGCGGCAGCGACCACCCCCAACTCTCTCCCTCGCGATTCGCCAAACAAAAACGCAGCGGACGCAAAATCTTGCGTCCGTTGCGTTAACTCGCTGGCGTACCTGTCCGCTTCCGTCAGCGGGGATCGGGCGCGGGTTTGAGACCGTCTGCGGGCGGCGGCACGGCGATAATCTCCTCCTCCGCCCGGTTCAGCGCGTCCAGGATCGGCTTCTCCCGCGCCTCCGGCAGTTTCGACGCCACAGCGGTCACTAACTGCCGCGCCTCGTAATCGCCGTGAATCCCGCACAGGACCGCGCACAGCAGTTCAAGCCGCAGCGGATCGGTCTCCGTTTTGAGTCGCTCCTGCACGGCGACGGTCGCGGGCTTCCCCATATCCAGCAGCGCATGGACGGCGGGATACGCCTCCGCCAGCACGGGGACGGTGGTATAGCGATAGTCCAGATGCTCCAGCAGCAGCGGAACGGCGCTTTCCACTTTATGCTTGCCAAGATAGTACAGTGACCAGCGGACATTCAGCGTCTTGCCGGAAGCGAACCCGTCTGTGGCAAACTTCACCGCATCCGCCGCCAGTTTGTCTGAAAGAGGGTTCAGAAAGTAAGCGTTCCGGCCTGCGCTAAAGGCATAGTTTTTTTTGCCGCTTTCCAGCCAACCATCCCAATCGTAGGGACGATACCCCGTCGGCCCGAAAAACGAAATTCGTTGTGTACTGATCGCGTTCTCACGTAAGTCGGCGATCCACAACAGCGGGCAATAACGAGAAAACGGCAAATAATTTGACAGAATACTACGGACAGTCTGGTCTTTTGCTCTGATTTTGACTTTGGTGTACCAGTCATGCGGCATCGGGCTCGGATAATCCCCTCCGTTCTCAAAGACGATTTTGGAGACAGTGCGCTTCCCAATCAGATTCGGAAGTTTACGTACGGCGCCTTCGTACTGGACGGCAATTTTTTCGTCCAGCACTTGATTTTCGCTTCGCTTGAGGAAACTCGCCCTCAAGTGAATGACGACGGGGTTCTGTGCATCATGAACGACCTCAAAATCGGGCAGTTCATTGTGCAGCCACTCGATCAAACGTGGCAAGGTTGTAACGTCATCCTTCGGAATGACCTGCCGGTTAAAGAGATACGATTTGTTCCCTTCATTCCATTCGAAAGTGAAGTAACAATCGAATTTTACTCCCATCCTTTCGATGTACCGGACTGCGTTAATCGGAGTCGTCACGGGTGGTTTATTCAAAGCGACCGGCGGTTGTGCGGCGGTCCTTGCAGCAATCAGGACAAGACAGTACAAAGCCAACAGGTTGTTTCGTATCATGGCAATTCCCCTTTTTGATGATCATACAAACGTAGTGGATACTATGCAATATTCACCACATTCGCTTCTGAAATCGGCATCAATTCAAGGGGTGTCCGGCCAGATTACTTCCATCAGGTTTGGCTTGACGGTTCTAAGCGTACGGTTCCTGACTCCTGAAGTTAGGACGTTTCCATCAACCCGGATGTTTATATATCTGGCAGGGAAAGTGAAATCAGGAAGGTAATCACCAGCCCCAGACCCAGGCCCAAATATAACAGTGTCTACTCCAATCGGGGTACTGAGATAAGCGGGTATGTTGTCTGCAGGGTCGCTCGTAGCTATATAGCCTGATGAGGAAGATGTTCCAACAGGATCAAGATATATCCCGCCGTATTGCATTTGCTGGTTGATATTCACCCAACTATTCATAAATTCTTCCACTTTTGCTCCGATATAAATGTCATCCAGTTTGATGTTGAACTGATCTAAGACTTGGATTTGGAGCCATGCAGTGCACTGGGTAGACAGCGTGGCTTGTGGCGGAACTGAATCTGGAAAGGCAGGGCTTGTGTTTATGTTGCCCGCGATACGTTTTCCATTCACCGGTTGAAGCGGAAACGGGAAATGTTTCGGTGAGAGACGCGTTGGGATTAGGACGAGAATCGTGGGGGAAGTGGAGGGCGTCATTCCGTTTGCAGTGATCTGGCAGTCGCCGTTTGGCGCGGAGACCGGCGTTCCCATATTGCCCGTCACGATCAAATCCACGATGGCGGTGTTGCCGGACTGGTTGGGAAACGGCGAAGCGTAAACGGATGCCTCATTTGGTTTTGTTGCGATGAACGTCATGCCTGCCGCCGCAGACGCGGGGGTGACATAAGCGCGGAGTTTCTGCGTCCCGCTCACCGGGCCGTGTCCGACTTTGATGGAGGACTTGTCAAAGGCGACGTTCGCGATGTTGCAGGGGACGACCTGAAAGGTGACATCGGTCGCGCCGCTCTGCGAACCGCTGCCGCAGTTGCTGGACGTATACTGATCGGTCGCCTGCACCGTGACTTTGTAGAATCCGGGCAGGGTGAACAGCATGGACATCGTGACGGCGGTAGGGTTGTCTGTCTTACTGGTGGGAACGGGGACGATCCCGACGGCAGTCTGCGCGAAGGTCGCGCCGATGTAGTTGCTGCCCGCGTCCGACCATTGCCCCGCCGCGTCGGCGCGGTACTGCACGGCGGTCGTCGCCCAACTCCACGCATGACCGGTGAAGTTGCAGGAAGCGCCGCCTGCCGAAAGTCCGCTGGCAGTTCCCGTCAGGTTCACGGTGAACGCCTGCCCCGCGCAGGCCGGATTCGGCGTTCCCGGCCCCTGCTGACTGACATCCACTTTGACGCCCGGAGTCGCGTTCGGGGCTGCGACGGTGACGTTGAAGCCTTTCGGGACATCCTGATCTTCCCGGTTGCCATAGACGCTATTGTTATGATCGGCGTCGTCTACCACCAGCGTAACGAAGTATTGTCCGGGCTGGGTTGGGGCCGTCCACGCGAAGGTTTGCCCGGAACCGGTCTGGCCCGCCTGCCCCGACGCTCCCGAAACCGACCATTCGTAGTTGATCTGGTCTCTCACTAACATTGAGCCATCAAACACGCCGTTGACATAGGTGGATTCGGTGTCGTTGTCAATCGCAGTCGCCGCTGTAATCTGAAGCGCGGAACCGGGCGCGACCGTGACGCTCGGCGCATTAGAACCGGCGGGGTTGCCCGAAGACCAGATCGGCGTTCCCGCGACGCTGACGCTGGCGATGCCCGATGTCTGGATCGGCGGGTAAGGACTCCACTGGTAATCAACGGTGTCCGCTCCCCAGCCCTCCGCGCAAATATCATACAGATAAAGCCCGTTCACTCCCCGCGTCCCGTTCACCACAATTCCGTAAGAATGGGCGTAATCGGGCGCGTTCTCAAAACTCGCGGTCGCATCGTAATCAACGGCGAAATGATACGTTTTTCCTGCCGTCAGCGTGACATCGAGGCGGTGAACTCCGTTTGCAATCGCATCGCCCGGTTCAATCGAGGGGCCGGAAGGCGCAGGCAGCAGCGTTGCATCGTACATCACGGTTCCGGGCGCGGTCAACGTTGCGGCGGGCTGAACTAGCGAAGGCGCATTGAAAATGCGAACACGAACTTTGTTGCGCGTCGTCAGAATCAAATGCGTCTGCATTGCGTCGGGGGTGAAGTCGTCCTCAAATCGAATCGCTTCCGGCTGGTCACTGGTATATCCAAGTGTATTTTGGCCTGTCAGCGCTTTGAGAAAATTACCGTAAGCAAGGGCATAAAATTGACAGAGGCGCGGCGGAAGTCTGCCGCCAATCCCGATCCGGGAGAGAGGTAGGGGCGCTCCGGCGGGCAGTTCATCGCCGCCTGAGCCGTAGTTTCCAATCAGCAGGGTGAAGTCGGAGGAGTCTACGTGACCATCGCAGTTGAGATCAGCGTTTGTGTCGTAGCCGCTGCCCGGTATGCTGGCGGACGAATTGTACGCGCCAAGCACCGCTGTAAAATCGCTGCTGTCCACGCTGTTATCGTCGTTCGTGTCGCCTGTGAGGAGGGCGGCGTTGAGCGTGGCGTTTCCGTTGCGGGTGTCCACATCGGAGACGGCGGCAAGCCATTTTGCCCCTTTGACCCGGACATGATACAGGTCGGCGGGAATGTTCGGCAGGGCGTAGGAACCGTTGGCGCTGAGCGTGACGGCGCGGGTGAAAAAGTAGGTCTGCGTGGCGGAGGAGAACGCGAAGGTAACGGGCTGCGCAGGGGCGGCGCAGCTTTCAAGGCCGATTATGCCGGAAACGGTCTGCGCTTCCGAGCGGGCGGTCAGGGCGGTCAGTCCCATCAGACAGACCAATGACAGTAAAAATCTGGGGGGGGTGACAGTAAGTATTTTGCCAGCGAACTTCATGGAACGTTTTCTCTGCTTTCTGCGCCGAAGGTTGCGGCGCATCACTGCGGTTTGCTCCTCGCTATGGGGCTGCCTCGTTGCAACCTTGTCATTCTTATTGTAGCAGGCATTTTCGCCGGTGTCAAGGCCGGCGCGATTTATTTTCAAAATAAAAACGAAGCGGACGCAATGGTTTGCGTCCGCTTCGTTCTCTTACGTTCGATTTTTCCGCGTGGGACTAATCGAAGACTCTTTCTACACCGTTGCGGTGGCGTTAAGGACGGCCTTTGCGGTAACGGCGATCATCGGGAACACCTTGTCCGCCGCCGCCTGCTCTTCAGCGATAATCTCTTTGGCGAGCGCCGCCGTCTCATTGTCGCCAATCGCTTCCGCGTAGGCGTACAGCGAGGTGTACATCCCGATTTCCAGATGCTCCGTCGCATACGCTTTAATTAAGTCCTGCGTGGTTTTGTCAAAAGCGTCGTGGCTGGAGTGCATAATGTCGGAGAGTTTGCCCATGATGCTGTTGAGGAAACTCTTACCGGCGGACGCGCCGGAACCCAGCGCCGTCAGCCGCGCTTCCAGCCGCGCCGCCTGACTTTTGGTCACGTCCAGATGCTCCTGAAACGCGGCGCGGGCCTGCTCGTCATTGCACTCCGAGATAAAATTCTTGAGGATTTCTTCGATGCCGACTTCCGCCGCGTGCGCGTCCTGAATATAGCGGACGAGGCGCTCTTTGGTGTTTTCCATGATCTGATTTGCTCCGAGAAAATTTTGGTCGCGTTCCGCATCCCGCATCAAGACGCGGACAGCGGCAATCGTTTACTGGCACACCTACCGTGACGGGAAGCGGGCGGCGAAAGTTCCCGGACTTCTCAGGCAAAATCAGGCGGTCGGAAGACTGAGATGCTCCTTCATGGCCTCCCGGAGTTTCTTGCGGTCGTCCGGGTCCGCCATTTGCAGCCCGTAATGGTTGATAATTCGCACCTGGTCTTCCTGCCACTCGTTCCAGCATTTCGCGCAGGTATGGGCCCTGATCGCCTCCCCCAACGCTCCGCCAACCGGCGGGCTTGCCAGCCCTTCGCGAGTTTCGCCGCAGCGGGCGCACGTCACTTCGTTCATGTAAATTCTCCTCTCCCTCGTGTTCGGCGTTTTCAGCCTGACGCTACGATTCTACCACAGAACGCCCCCGATAGGGAAAGGAAAATTCGAAGTCGGATTACAGGTCGCCTTTCGCGTTGAAATTGCCAATCAGCAGGGTGAAGTCGGAGGAATCCACCGCTCCATCGCTGTTGAAATCGGCGCGATAATCGTAGCCGCTTCCGGCGATTCTGGCGTCGGAGTTGAACGCGCCAATCAGCAGGCTGAAATCGCTCGAATCGATCACGTTGTCGTTATTGCCGTCTGCAGCGGGCAACAGAGCGTTTACGGCGGTCGCGCCTCCCTGCGTGGCGTCCACCAGCACAACACGGCTCAGGTATTTATCGCCTTTGATCCATACCTGGTAGTTGTAGCGCGGGATATTCGGCAGCGCAAACGTCCCGTCCGGCCCAACGCTTATGGCGCGGCGGAACACTGCGCCATTTCCCACAGGACGGAACTCAAATATCACATTCTGCGCGGCGGCCCCCGAATAAATCCCCTCAAAGTTCAATTTACCGGAGACAAACACGGTCGCAGCAGGCGCGATCAGGGCCAGATTATCCCGGTTGCTCGTGACGAAGTAGGCCGTCCAGGGCGTCATCTGCCCGCTGTCCGGGCGGTCGTCGGGCAGGCCCAGAATCCGGTACGCCTGCGCCACGCTGTCGTAATACCGGGCCTTCGAGGACAGCCAGGGCGGGAACAGCGTCCGCGCCGCGTCAGTAAGCGATACGGTCTTTGTACCGTCCGTGACCAGCAGGTCGGCCCAGTTGACGGGGTACGGGAACGGGTCGCCGATCAGCGCCGCGCCCAGTTTCGCCACGCTAGTCCAGCGGTCTACCGCGTCCGCGCCGTAGCCGCTGAACTGCGCCGCGCCGGGGCTGCCGGGATTCAGCCGCAGATGATACCCTTCGCCCAGCAGCATTTTCCCGAATTTGTCCGAAGTCAGCGGCGTGGTAAGGAACACCTCGCTTTGCATCGGGACATCGTAGCGCGAAAGCCGCCCGCTGAGGCCGGAGCCATCGCCCGGATCAAGGGCGCTGAGGACAGACACAGGACTCGGATTCGCCGGGATTCCGGGCAGTGAGAACAGGTTATCGCCGGAATTGAGCAGGTTGTACGGCGAAACGAACGAGCGGGTCAGTACCGAGTCCACGTTGTAGAACAGGTCTCCGGCGCGGCGCGGCCTCAGCGTGGGCGTGTAAGTCCCATTGTTATTGATGATGGAGGCGATTCCGGTCACGTCCGCCACGCGCCCGACCGTCGGCGGCGGCGTCCCGGCAGGCAGGATCACGGTCACAGGCTTTCCGTAGCCGTCGTCCATTGCGAAGGTCCCCGTTCCCAGCGCCGTGACTTTGCCGAGCGTCCGCGTCAGCAGCCCGGTGGTGGTCAGGCCGGAGCCGCCCGTCATGCCGCGCTGCCCCGCGCCGGTGTCGCTCTGGAACAGGTTATCGCCGCAGTAGTACGTTTTGGTGGTCATGCCGAGCGGATCAACGCTGCCGGAACCGACCGGGCTGACGGTAGAGGCGTCGAGATAGCGTTCGCCGTTGCCGTCCGTCCGCATCACGCCAAACAGCGAGACGGCGCTGCCCTCCGTCGCGGAAACGGAAACCACTTTCAGCCCCGCGCTGCGGTCTGCGGCTTCCACGTACAGAGCGCCGGGAAGGTTCGCCGTGACGACCGCCGAACTAAAGATGACCTGAAGGCCGTCCGCCAGCAGTTTCGCGCCGCCGGGAGAGACTGTAATCGGGGCGGGCGGGCCGTAGACCAGCGTGTAGGAACCCGTGCTGTCCTTATCAAAGAGATAAAATCGCGCCTGCTGATAAGGATTCTGGCCTTTCAGGTGGATCAGCCGATTGGTCGTCCAGGCGTTGTCATTCAGGCGGACTTCGCGCCCGTCAGAGCGGACGACGCGCAGGAGCGTGTAGTTCGTTCCCGCCGCCGGGTCGTCCAGCCGCGCAAATATCCAGCCCGCGCCGACATTCGGAACGGTGAGACGCACGTTCAGGTGCGAGAGAGACACCGGGCCGTCCACTACCGCATCGGTCAAATGCGGCGCGACGGGCGTTCCGTTCGCCGCGTCGCTGCCGTCGCTGTTATAGAGTTTGTACGCGAGATCGGGCGCGACAATCGCGAGGAAGTCCGGCCTGCCGTCATCGGCGGAGGCGGGCGAATCCACACGGACCACGTGTTCCAGCGCGTCAATCTTCACACTGTCAATCAGCGAAGTCTTCGGGTTGCCGAGATCGTCCACGTGCTTGTAGGAGGCGCTGTAATCCACGAACTGCCCCGCCAGCGTGGAGGTCATCAGCCAGCGGGCGACGGACGTGGAACCGGGCGCGACATCGCCCATATTCACCATCAGCGAGGGCGCGACGGCCCCGGTGTTGACCTGCGAACCGATAATCTTAAAGTCAATCAGCAGCCCTTTTTCGTTCTCTACAATCTTCGGCTGCGACGAGGTGATTTGCAGATTTCGCGCCGCTCCCGCCCCGCCGTTCAGGACAATCAGCCCCAGCGAATAGGGTTCGAACGGTTCGATCTGCGGCGTGAACGGGTCGTCGCTGTAAACATCATGCTGCCAGAAATAGTGGAATTGCAGGAATGGGTCGGGCTTGACCGTGATGCTGACGGGGAAAAGCGGCACGGTAATCTGCGTTCCGTTCTGCGTGTAGGACAGCGTTCCCCCGATGAAATACACCGTGTCATTGAGCGGCGCGGCAATGCGCGTGGGTGTCAGCAGCCACTGCGCGGAGCCAGTCGCGCCGGGATTGACAACGCCCGTCCCGCTCACATCCCCAATATTGGTCAGCGTCGGACCGACAATGCCGAAGGTGTCGGCGGGTACGGGCTGAAGAGCGGCGTCAAGGGCCGTCAGCGTAACTTTGACGTTTTGCAGCGGCACGTTTTGCGGCCCGTTAATTACGTCCAGCGTGGCCTTGAAGGAAGTCCGCGTCAGCGTGACTGTCTGATCCAGTTGTATCTTGACCTGAGCGCAGATTCCCGCCTTCTCATTGACAATCTGATTTTGCACCGACTGCGCGGCGGCGACAAGCCCATCGCCCGGATTTGGGAAGCCCAGCGCGGTCTCAGAGTCGCCCGTGTCGGAGGCCGCTTTCCATTTTGCCAGCAGGGTGTCGTAAGCGATAAAATCGTGGCTTTGATTGGACGGCACATCGGCGTTGTAGAACATCCCCGCCACATAGTAGTCCTGCGTCCGGTTCCAGCGGTCAATCAGCGTGGTCATCTGCGCCAGCGTGATTTGACGCGGCAGAGGCGCGGCGAGCAGAGCGGCGCGTTCGGCGGCGGAGATGCGCGGCCCGGAGTCGCCCGCCGGGTCAACCGCATCATAGAAAATTGGGAACCATGTAACGCGGTTAGGGTCATCGGCGGCGCTTTCCAGCCATGCAGAGTCACCGAAAATCGCGTCAAATGCGTCGGCCTGCACGCCCAAAGCTTGCGCCTCCTGCCCCAGGAAATTCAGCGTCAGGCTATCGAAGCGTGGCTGTCCCGGCCCCGGCAGACTTTTGCAGGCGTCGTATGCCATAATCAAACTCAACGCGCATTTGGCTCTTTTGCGCCAATCCAAAAGCGGGGCCAGATAGGGAGCCGCTTTCTTCACAGCGTCCCCGCCGCACGATTTAACGATTCCCAAAGCCCCGAAGATGCAGCTGTCGGCGGTCTGCCACGAAAGGACTCCGTTTTTCTGCCCGGAGTCTATACATTTATACGTGTTTTTGATGACGGTTTGCGGGCAGTCGAATTTGATAAATAGCTCCGCGCACGTCAGGATGGCGTCCAGAATTTTTCGGAGGCACGGCTCACAGGGCTGCGGCTGGCTGGCGCTCGGCGCGGAGGACGTGGCCCCAAACGCTCCGCCGCCGCCGCCCGTGCCGTCATAGTGCAGGCACATTGCGGGGCAGCTTCCGCTGACGGCGGTCACGGCGATTGATTTCACAATCGGGATAAAGCAGACGTACTCCCATGTCAGCACGATGCTCGCCTGACAGGACGAACCGGCCCGCTTGTTAGACGAGGAGAACGTGACCGGCACGACCTCGGTGCTTAACGGCGCAAGCGTTCCTAAATTCTGAATCGGAGCGGTGATATTGTAGCCAATCAGCGCCCCCTGCGGAATGAACGTAGCGGAGTTCGCATTGACCAGACCATGATTGGTGATGGTAAAGTAGACAGTCGCGTTGCCGCTTGCATCGTAGGAAAGCGTCCGCAAGTCCACGTAAGCCGGAGAGACGGTGACGACGGGCGCGGGAACGTTGGTCTCGAACGTGGCGTCCACCGTCACGAGGTATTGATCGGGCGTGTCCACCGGGATCACGCTCCAGTTGTAGGTCACCAGTTGCAGCGAAAGGAACGGTTTCGCGTTCATGGTCTGTCCGCCGACAACCTGCACGGTGGAGCGGCTGGCGTCGTGCTTGTCGGCGGTCACTTCCATATTATAGTAGTGTTCGGGCAGGTCGGGCAGGACTAAGGCCCCGTCCGTGTCCGTCGTTCCCTGCGCCATGACCGCGCCCGTCTGCGGGTCTTTCAGCGTGACGAGCGCGTTTGCAACGTTGGTGGGCGGGTGCGCGAAGTAACTGTACTCATCTTGCGCCACAATGCTCAAGGTCCCTTTCGATTCCGAGAGGCAGTTGAAATCGTAGGGAATGGTAAAATTCGCGTTGCTGCCGTTGACCGCAATCGCTCCGGTGTAGTGTCCCAGCGTTTGCCCGACAGCGGCCCGCAGCGAAAGCGCGATCTTCACCGTGCCGCCCGGAGGAATCGGGTCGAGTTTCGCCGGAGTGACCAGCGTCATCCAGGGCGTGTTCGTCGGCAGGGTGACCGTCAGACCGGTGGCGGCGACGCTGCCGGAATTGGTGATTTCCACTTCCGTCAGCGTTCGGTATTTCGGGTCGCTCATGGATGCGGCCGAGGCGTCGGGCGGGCGCAGCATACTGCCCGTGTAGGACGCGGGCGTGACCGTCAGCTGCGGGCTGCGCGGCGTGACCGTGACATTCAGCGTGACAACCGCTTCTTCGTTCTGCGCGGTGGTGAAGTGAAGATGCGCCGCGCTTTGCAGGGTTGTCTCGTCAGCGGCGATAATCGTGTATTGCGCCATGCCAGTCGCCAGCGTCGGCAGCGAGGCGGGCAATGCCGTGATCTGAATCGTCAGGTTCGGCGCGGCGTCTTCAATCGCGGCCTTGATTCCAGTCAATGTTGCGGGGCTTAAATTTCCCAGTTGCAGCGTCCCGGAAACGGCGTTTCCCGGCGTTAGCGTCAGCGCGATCTGATCGGGGGCCGCGACGAGATTGCTGACCTTGATGTAGTTGACAGGCAATGCCAGCAGATTATCGTCCTTGCCCGTTTCGGTGACGGCGTTATTCGCGTCGGTCTTGAAAATGAGGTAGTACGTCCCCGCCGCTTTCAGGGGCATGGTCACGGTTTGATTCTGCGTGTAACTGCCAAATTCCAGCAGCGGGCCTTTCGGCCCGGAGGTGTAAAGCAATGTGCTGCCCGCCGTAATGGTGTTGGTCGGCGAGAGATAAATGGCGTCAACCCACGTCTGCGCGGAATCGCCGGGGCCAGCATTGACGACCGTCCACGAAAGGCTAACCGCGTCGTAGGGCCGGACGTTGCCGGGAAACGTGAAATTCGTGACGGTGAGATTTGGCAGCAGAATATCGGTCGTGGTGAACGTCTGGTCAGCGGAGGCCGTTTCGCGGCAGCCGTCGGAGGAGCGGACGCGGTAGTGGTAGGTCGTTTTTGGCGTCAGTCCCGTCAGCGTGACCGAGTGCGCCCCATCCCTCGTGGAATCGAGCGGCGTAGTCATGCCATATGAGGCGGTCGCGCCGTAATCGAGTTGCGTGGTGGCGGGCTTGCTGGTCGTCCAGGAAATTGTGGCGCGGTAATCGCGGGGCGCGGCGGTAATTCCCGTAATTGCGGCGGGAGTCAGACTGACGTAGAAACTGCGGTAGGCCGGATTGACCGAGGCATTGCCCGCTTCGTCCACCGCGTAGACCGAAAACGTATGCAGCCCTTCGGCAAGATTCGTGAAGGACGCGCTATTGCTGGCAAACGGCCCCTGCGTCGCGCCGCCGTCCCTCTGATATTGATAGCGGAGATTGGCGGCGGGCGAAAGGTTGTCTGTCCCGGTAAAGGTGAACGTGACATTGCCGCTGCAAACGATGCCGCCGTCCGCTGGCCCGACGGTAATCCCTGTGGTTGGCGGCGTTACGTCCCGAATGACAATGACGCGGAAATCCTGCTGCGCGAGGTCATTAAATGCGTTTCCGTCCGCGCCGCCGTAGAGCGTGACCGTCCCGGTGTACGTCCCCGCCTGTAGCAGGGTGTTGCTGCTCACGCTGAAAAGCGGCAGTCCGATGATGCTGGTTCCCGCCGCCAGTTTCCCGCTAAAATTGAGATAAAAGGGCGTGGGGTCTACCGCAATATCCCCGGTCGCATCGAAGAACGCAAATATCTGATTCAGATAGATGTCCGACTTCGTGGCGTTTTTGACGGTCGCGGTGAACGTCGTCGCGCCCCCTCCCGGAATCGTCGCGGCGGCGGGCGTTAGCGTGATCTGCACGTCCTGCGCGTCGGCGGCAGGCATCCCCGCAAAGAGCAGCAGGGCCAGTAAAATCGTTCCAATAATTCGCATGATTTCGGCTTCTTTCCCGCAGCGATTGCAGCGATAAAGCGGCTGGGAGAAGTGGATTTTCCTTTTCCTCTCCCTTTTCCCTTATTTACGGATGCGGCGGAATCACGATCAAGCGGGAGGCGGTGAGCGTTTTGCCGCCTGCGCTGAGGGTGACAATCAGCGTCTGCCCGCCCATCGGCGCGGCATTTGAGAAAAAGAGTTTGTTATTCGTCAGCGCCGCCCCGGCGGCGATTGTTCCGATAGTCAGCGGGAGGACGGGCGCGACAGCGGAATTTACGCCCAGTTTCGCGGCGGTGATGCTGGCTCCTGCCGCGTCCGCCGTCCCGCTATTTTTCAGATCGAATGTGATGCAGAGCTGCTGAACGCCGGAGCCATTAGTAACCCACGTCGGCGCGGCGGCGGAGATGACTAACTGCGGGATGCCGCGCACCGTGAACGCTTGCGGGGCGGATTCGCCGCCTCCGGGCGCGGGGCTTGCGACGGTGACGTTGAAATTACCCGGCGCGGCGAGGTCAGTCCGGGTCACGGCGGCGGTCAGCGTAGTCGCCGAAACATAGGTCGTGGCGCGGGGCGAACCGTTCCAGTTCACGACGGAACCAGGCACAAATCCCGTACCGGTGACGGTGATATTTTGCGCGGAGCTGCCCGCGCTGGCGCTGCTCGGACTGATGGCAAGGAGCGTCGGGGCGGAGTTCGCGACGGTGAAAGGCAGCGCGGCGGTCTCGCCGCCTCCCGGCCCCGGCGTCAGCACGGTGACATTATTTACGCCCGCCGCCGCAAGATCGCTGACCGGAATCGTGATGACAACCTGCGCGGCGGAAACAAACGTCGTGACGCGGCTTTGCCCGTTCCACCGCACAACGCTTGCCGGGACGAAATTCGACCCGGTAACCGTGAGCGGAGCGGCGGCGTTGCCAACGAGCGCCAGATTCACGGAAAGGGCGCTGATGCTCGGCGCAGGATAGGTGATGCTGAATGTCTGCGGCGCGGCAGTCCCGCCCCCCGGCCCCGGCGTCAGAACCGTGACGGCGGCAGTCCCGGCGGCGGCAATGTCGGAGGCAAAAACGGTCGCGATTAACTGCGTCGGAGAGACGAAGGACGTGGGGCGGTTGCCACCGTTCCATTTCACGACGGAAGACGCCACAAACCCGGAGCCGTTAATCGTCAGAAGAAAATCGGGGCCGCTGAACTGCGTGGAAGCGGGAAGTAGCGCGGCAATGACGGGCGGCGGGTTCTGCACCGTAAAGGTCAGCGCCGCCGAATCGCCGCCTCCGGGCAGAGGATTCGTGACCGTGACCGGGAACGCCCCGACAGTGGCAAAGTCGGCGGCGGAGACCTGCGCGGTCACGATTTTACTGGAAACAAAATTCGTGGCGCGGTCTTGCCCGTTCCAGCGGACTGTCGCGCCGGGAACAAATCCGTCTCCGTTCACCGTCAGCGTTCCGCCCGGACTGCCGACCAATGCGGAGGAGGGAGAGACGCTGTAGAGAGTCGCAACCGGGTTCGGGACGCCAATCACCGCCGCGTTGGAAAAGGCGGAGGTATTGCCGTTTGGGTCGGTGGCGGTGGCGGCGATATACAGGCCGACGGCCTGCGGCGAAAGGTTATAATTGATGCTGGCCCTGCCGAAAGCGTCTGTCGTGACGCGGTTGGACGCGAGGTAGATTTCGCCGTCGCCAAAGCCGGACGGGTTCGGGTCGAAGTCAAGGAAGAATTGAATCTCGTAGGCGGTGTTCGGCGTTCCGTTCATCACGCCCTGCGCGTTGGCGGCGGTCGCGGTGGCGGAAGCGGCGATAAGGTAGGGCGCGGACAGCAGGTTGTTTCCGCCCTGCGTTCCCTGCCCGTCCAGCCAGATTCCGAGGTCGCCATTGCCGACAATCGAATTAAAGCGAATCGGGACTTGCGCGGCGTAATGCGTACCATCCATCGAACCGACCCAGACGCCATTGACCCCATTGCCCGAAATCGCGTTCGAGGTCACAGAATTAGAGGAACTGGCAATCGCCACCCCGTAAAAGCCGTTAGAGGTAATATGATTGTTCGCAATCGCGTTGCCGGAACTGCCGACGCCGGAGACGAAAATGCCCGCAAGGTAATTGCCCGCAAGGACATTGAGCAGGTCGCTTGTCGCGCCGCCAATCGTGTTGGAGGCCGCGCCGTTTTCGATGCGGACGCCATTAATGGAATTAAGAACGATGTTGCCGGTCAGGACATTTCCCCGCGTCCCGGTTCCGCTCAACAAAACCCCGTCCGAGATGTTCGCCGCGATGATATTGCCCGCAAGCGTGTTACTGCCCGCGCTGAAAACGTCCACGCCGTCCGCGCCGTTGGGCAGAGGCGAAAAGTAACTGCCGAGGCCGATAACATTCCCGGTGATGCGGTTGCCCGACGCGCCATTTTGCAGGGTGATTCCGGTGAGTTGGTTGCCGGAAATGGTATCGCTGTCAAAAACGTTCGCGTTTGAGGCGTCGCATAGTACGCCGTAGAGATTGCCGAGCGCGTAACTGCCGGTAAAGTCCGTCCCCATCTGACAGTTCAGAACAGAATTGCCGCCGGAGCCATTAATAATCCAAAGCCCGTAAGCGTTCCCGGACAGGACGCAGCCGCTGACGGTGACGCGGGAAGCGTTGTCTAAAATCAGGCCGTAGGTATTGCCGAGCGCGAACGATCCTCCCGGATCAAGTCCAAAATAGCAGTTGGTAATCGCGGCGGCGTTGGCGTTCTGAATCCAGATTCCCGCGCCGCCGAATCGGTTCAGCGCGAGGCCGCGAACGGCGCACTTGTCGGCGCGAATCGTCAGGCCGCTAATCAGAGAGGTGTCCGCCATACTGCCCTCGATCTCAATGAGCGGGCGGTCGGCGTATCCCGGCTGCGTGGAGCCGTCAATGGTCAGCGCGTCCGTGACATCGGGGAGCGGCGAGAGCAGCGAGACGGTCTGCGCCCCGCTGCCGATGCGAAACTGAATCGTGTCGGGACCGATGCGGACGTTGGCAGAGAGAATCGCCTGCCGCAGCGAACCGGGGCCGTCATCGTCCGCCGTCGTCACGGTGTAAACATTGGCCCGCGCCGCGCCCGACGCGCCGCAAAACAGCGTCAGCCCGCAGGCCAATACCGCCCGTCGTCTCCTATGCTGTTTTGCGCAAACGTCATTTCGTCTCATGTCGTTCCTCGGAAGGTGTTCAGGTATTCGAATATTGAGCGAGGCATATAAAATGCCTCGCTACAGGCGCAAGCGCCAAGCGTCCTCACGGACGCGAGAATCAAAACCTGAATTTCCCGTCCGTCAGGACGGTTGGCGGAACGCCCCACAGGCGGGGGTTTTATACCCTCGACCAATCGGGTGAACACCGGAATACCCGAATACCTGAATACCTTCCTAATCCGCTCCCACAGAATTGTAATTCCCGATCAGGATGGTGAAATCGCTGCTGTCCACCGAGCCGTCGCAGTTGAAGTCCGCGTTTACATCGTAGCCGCTGCCGGGGATTGTGATGTCGGAATTGAACGCGCCGATCAATGCCGTGAAGTCCGAGGAATCCACGCTGTTATCGTTGTTCGCGTCACCGCCGTTGAGCAGGGCCGTGACGCCGGAAACGCTGCCCCGCGTCGCGTCCAACGAGACGACTTTTGCCAGCCACTTCGCGCCCTTGATCCACACGTCGTACTTCTGCGTCAGCTGCCCGCTAAAGGCGAACGCGCCGTCCGCGCCGAGCGTGACGTTAATCGTCCGGGCGGCGGAACCGTCGGTCGGGCGCAAAATGAAGGTCATGGGCTGTGCGAGGTTCGCGCACGATTCCAGACTGATGACGCCGGAGATGGTCGCAATAGAGAGTTTTGTTCCAATCGGGTACAGGTTCAGTCCCTGCGATTTCGCCGCGCCGTTGGCGCGGGCGGTAATCAAAGCCGTCGTCTGAAAGGAGACCGCGCTGGTTGCGATGCTGAAACTCGCGGTCGTTTGCCCGACCGGGATTACCACACTGGCGACGGGGACGGCGGCGGTCTGGTTGCTGCTGAGGGTCACCGTGATCGGGGCGGTGGCGGGCGAGTCGAGCGTGACGATCCCGATAGAGTTGCCGCCGCCGATAATCGCGGCGGGCAGCAGGGTCAGCGCGGCGACGCCCGACTGCCGCACGGTGAGTGTGGTAATCTGCGTCAGCCCCAGCGTGGCGCTGATCAGCAGCGATTTCAGCGTGGCGCTCGGCGTCGTTTTGATGGTAAAGGCCGCGCTGGTCTGCCCCGCCGCAATCAACAGGGAGGCCGGGACGGTGGCGGTCGCGGTATCGGAACTGGTCAGGGCCACCAGAGCGCCGCCGGACGGCGCGGGGCCATTGAGAGTGACAACGCCCGTCGCGACATTGCCGCCCACGACCGAGCCGGGAGTCACCGCAACGCTTTGCGCCTGAACGCCCGCCGGGTTAAGATACACGGACGCCGTAAGGCTTTCGGCAAGGTAAGTGGCGGTCAGCGTGGCGGTCTTCGCCGCGCTGACGCCGCCAACACTGACGGTGAAATTCTGCGTGGTCGTTCCCGCCGCGAAGGTCAATACGCCGCCATTGGGCAGGGTCAGCGCGGGGTCGCTTGCCGCAAGGGAAACGGCGAGACCGCCGGAGGGCGCGGGCAGGTTCAGCGTCAGGGTGGCGGTTAGGGTCTGTCCGCTCGTGGCGCTCGCTGGATTCAGCGTCAGCGTCCCCAGCCAGGGCTTGATGACGACCGCGCCGGATTTCAGAAGTCCGCCTAAACTTGCCGTGACGGTCACGGTGTAGGGCTGACTTTTGGAATTGGCGGTGATCGGGAACGTCGCGGTCGTTTGCCCGCCCGCAAAGGTCACGCTGGACGGGACGAGCGCGTTGCCCGGATCGCTGCTGGTGAGGCTGACGCTCACGCCTTCGGGAGGGGTCGCGCCGGACAGCGTAATGATTCCCGTTGCGGTCTGTCCGCCCGCCACCGCGCCGGGTGTGATGGTAACGCTGCTGAGGCTGTACGCGCTGCTGACCGCGTAACTGTTCGCCGTGCCGTTCGCGCCATTTTGATTGCTGGAGCCGCCGCCAACCGCCTGAAATACGCCGATGAATTTGGAGTTATCGCTGGAATAGAGCGCGACGCGCCCGCCGCCGCCGCCGCCGCCATAGTCGTTTCCGAAGCCGCCATTCGCCATGATTCCGCCGCCGCCGTCAATTCCCGGCGTCGTGATCCAGACGCTGCCCCCGCTGCCGCCGCCCGCCCGGTTCTGGCTGTCGCCGCCGTTGGCGTCAATAACTCCGCTGAGATGCAGTGCGCCGTTGATAATCAGGCGAATCGCGCCGCCGCCCGCGCCGCCCGCGTTCGCGCCATTGTAGCCCGTGCCGCCGCCGCTGCCGAGGTCAGTGGGCTGCGTGACGGAGCCGTAAATCATACCCCCCGGAACCCCTGTATAGCCCGCGCCCCCCTTGCCGCCGTAGCCGCCGCCGCCGCCGCGTGTGTTCGTATCGCTGCCGCCATTCGCGCCTGCGCCGTTTGTTCCAGCGGGAGCCTGCGCCGAAGCATAGCCGTAGCCCGCCGCAGTGATGCGCCCATCCGAGGCGACGGTCAGATCGCCCAGCGTGGTCAGCGTCAATGTGGAACCGGCGGGGAAGGTGTCACCGGGCGGCACAAGGGTTGCCCGTCCTTTAACGACGAGCGTATTGAGCAAAGTCAGCGCGGAAGGAAGCGGTGTGACCTGTCCGGTCAATCCGCTGTTGTCAAGAATGAGATCGCCGATGGCCTGCCCGGTCTGCTGAAAATACAGCGTTCCCGCGCCGCCGTTCTGGTAAGTCCCCTGCGACTGATACTGCGAGGCGTTCCCGATGGCGAGGATACTCCCCGCAAAATTGGATTTGTCGTTGTAGTAGAGCGCGATGCGCCCGCCGCTTCCACCGCCGCCGTTGTTGTTGCCATAGCCTCCATTTGCGGAGATGGCGCCCTGCCCGGTCAAGGTCTGCGCAACGATCCACAAACTGCCGCCGCTGCCGCCGCCCGCCTGGTTCTGACTGTCGCCGCCGTTCGCGTCAATACTGCACGACTGCCCGACATTGAGCGTTCCGTTGACGGTCAGTGTGATGATTCCGCCGCCCGCGCCGCCCACCGCCGCGCCGCTCAGTCCGTTGCCGCCGCCGCTGCCGAGCTCGGCGGGTTGTGTTACGGAGCCGTAGATGCTGGTCGGGGGAGTCCCATTGTAGCCATAGCCTCCGCGTCCGCCGTAGCTGCCGCCGCTTCCATCTGTACCGTTGGCGCTCAAGCCATTCTTGCCCGCCCCCGGCCCCTGCGCCGCCGGGTAGCCGTAGCCCTGCGTGGAGAGGCGCCCGTTGCTGGCAAGCGTGAAATTCTGCTGTACCGTCAGGCGGACTGTCCCCCCATCGGGCAAGAGGCCGCCTGTCGGGACAACCCATGCCTGCCGCTGAATGGTCAGGTTCGCCAGCGTTATATCGTTGGGGAGTGTTGTAATGCGTCCGCTGGAGCCGCCGTTATCAATCAGCAGATCGCCCAGGGCCGCGCCCGTTTGCTGAAAATAGATCGTACCCGCCCCGCCGTACTGGCTGCCCGGATATTGGTACTGCACGGTGTTGCCAGTGGCGAGGATGCTGCCAGCGAAACCAGACTTGTCATTGTAGTAGAGCGCAATGCGCCCGCCGCCGCCCGCCCCGCCGGAATCATACGCAAACCCGCCCGACGCGGTGATATTGCCCTGCCCGGTCAAGGTCTGCGTGGAAATCCACAGGCTGCCGCCGCTGCCGCCGCCTGCGCGTCCGCCGCTGTCCCCGCCGTTTGCCTGAATAAATCCGCCCGTCAGGATATTGATAGTGGAGGCGGTGAGATGCAGGACGCCGCCGCCCGCCCCGCCGCTGGTCGCGCCGCTTTGCCCGTTGCCTCCCCCGCTGCCCAAACTGACCGGCTGCGTGATAGAACCGTAGAGATTGGAGGAGGGAGGCGTCCCGTTGTAGCCGTAGCCGCCCTGACCGCCGTAGCCGCCGCCGCTGCCCCGCGTGTCGTTGGAACTCAGGCCGCTTGTTCCCGCTCCCGGCCCCTGCGCCGCGACATATCCGGCCCCGGTCAGATTGATATAGCACCCGGAATTGATCTTAACTGTTCCCGCGATATTTAAGTTCATCCCGCCCACAAGCCCCGGCGCGTGCGTCACACTTCCGCCGCTTTGGACGGTCAGGCTGGCGAAGGCGTGCGTTCCATTGATGGTGACGGTCACGCCGCTGACCACGATGTCGTAGCCCTCGTAGGTCGCGTCGCTGGAATCAATGAGGCGCATGGCAGCGGGAGTTGTCGTGTCGAAGGTCTTGGTCGCGGCGAAAACGGGCAGAGCGAGGGCGGCGATAAGCAACAGGAACAGGGCGGCAAGCATGGAAACGCGGCGGGCGGGCTGGAATCGCATGGATTTCTCCTCGGAACAGCAATGTAACGGATGGATTGACGGACGGTTAGATAGAGAATACCCGGTTTTCACAGGAATCAACCCTTTTTTGCGGCAATTTTCATCGCGGAGAAAAAATTTTATGCGGCGTCAGATAGAAGGGCGCGGTTTCCCTTCTACACCGTCTCGCCGGGAACCATCGTCACGGGGAGGACGGTCTCGGTCGGGACTTCCTCGCCGTTGATGCGCCGCACCAGGACTTCAATCGCCGTCCGCGCCACGTCCAGCCAGGGCGCATGGACGGTGGTCAGACGTTTTGGACTGGCATGGGGCGGCTGAATGTCGTCGAAGCCCGCGACCGCAAAATCTTCCGGGACGCGGACGTCGCGCTCCCGGCAAAGCGCCAGCAGGCGGTAGGCCGTGAGATCGTTCCAGCAGACGCCGGCAGTCGGGCGCTGATCGCGTGGCAAGTCCAGCCAGTCTATGTCCGCCTGCAACAAAGTTTCGTGGCGTTCCGGCAGGCCGTAATGCGAAATTTTCAGTTCGCACTTTTCCGCCTCGTCCTGAAACGCCTGCAGGCGGCGGGCGACGGAGGTCAAATGGGGAGTGGTCGCGTGGTAGAAAATTCGCCGATGTCCCCGCTCCGCCAGATGCCGCGCCAGCAACCGCGAGCCGCCCGCGTCATCCACCACCATCGCAGGCAGACCGGGCAGCGCGTCCACAATCGAGACCACCGGCAGCGACGAACCGGCAAGCCACGCGCTCAAAGGGTCTTCCGAAAGGGTGTACAGAATCAAGCCGTCAATGCGCCCGTCCGCCAGTTCGCCGTAAATATCCTCGGCGCTGCGATTGGGGTAACTGTTGTGAAGCAGCAGGTCTTTTTGCTGTTCGTCGCAGCCCTGATGCAGTCCGCCGATAATTTGCGAGGTGAACAGCGCGTTGGGGTTCAGACGGCCTTTCGGGGCGTAGACGCCAATCACATTCGTCTTCTGATAGCGCAGGGAACGCGCCACGCGGTTCGGGCGGTAGCGCATCTCCCGCGCCGCCTCCACAATCCGCTGGCGCGTGGCTTCGGAGACCCGGACATGACCGGAAGTCGCGGCCCCCAGCACGGCGGAAACGGTGGTGTTGCTGACGCCGACCCGCGCCGCAATGTCTTTGATGGTGACCGATTTTTCTGGCATAATTTTCCGTATTCAAAGCAGACTGTGAACAGAATGGAAACGTTTTGCAATAAATTCGCAGGAAACGATTCCCGCTGAAAATGCGTAACGATACCGGGACAAAAACGTCTAACAATGCGGGGCCTGCAAAGCCCGCGCCCTTTTCGCCCGCCGCAGCGCCCGAAACCGATGCGGCGCAAATTTTCTCCCTTTCAGCATACCCGAAACCCGGTCTTGTGGTACACTCTTGCTGATTTAGACAACTGATTTTCGGATCAGGACAGGAGTTTGCATGAACGTCTTTAAAATGGGGGCCGTCCTGTGCGCGGCCCTGCTGCCGCTTGCGGCGCAGGCGCAAAAAACGCCCGCCGCGGTTCCGGCAATCAAAACACCCAACTATCCCGTTGAGCGTTACACCCTTGACAACGGCCTGCGCGTCGTTTTTTCCGAAGATCACACCCTGCCGCTCGTGGCGGTTTCGGTCGGCTATGATGTCGGCTCGCGCAACGAAATTAAAGGCAAAACGGGGTTCGCCCACCTGTTTGAACACATGATGTTCCAGGGTTCCGAACACATGAAAAAAGGCGAGTTCTTCAAGAAAATCGCCGACGCGGGCGGGGATGTCAACGGGGCGACCCGCGACGAATCCACGATTTATCATGAAGTCGTCTCGTCGGAGAAACTGCCGACGATCCTCTGGGCGGAGGCCGACCGGATGCGTTCGCTGGCGGTGAACGCCGACAATCTGCAAAACCAGAAAGACGTAGTTAAAGAAGAAAAACGGATGCGGCTTGACAATTCGCCCTATTCGGAGGCGGAACTGAAAATCCGCGCTATGTCTTACTCAAACATTTCTAACTCGCACCTGCCTATCGGCTCAATGGCGGATTTAGACGCCGCGCCGCTGGACTATGTGCAGTATTTTTTCAAGACTTACTACGTTCCCAACAACGCGGTGTTGGTGGTAATGGGCGATTTCGATCCCAAAGCGGCCAGAACGCTCATTCAAAAATATTTTGCGCCGATTCCGCGCAGGCCCGCCCCGCCAAAAACCGATTTGACCGAGGCCAAACACACCAAAACGCAGCGCGTGGTGCTGGAACTGCCCAATGCCCCGGTTCCGCTGCTCTATATCACCTGGCCCGTGCCATCGGCGGACAGCCCGGAAATCCCCGCGCTGATCGTCCTGAACGAACTACTGTTCAGCGGCAAAGAAAACCGGGCGGGCAATGACATTGGCGCGGGGGAACATTTCGCCGCGTTTGGCGGCGGCGTAGACCCGCAACGCGGCCCCACCCTCTTTGAGGTGCGCAGCCAGTTCCGCCCCGACATTGACCCGGATAAATTGGTCGAGCAGATGTACGTGCAGATTTTCCGAGTGCAGACCGAAGCGCCCGCCAAAGACGAACTGGATCGGGCAAAAGCGAACTATCTGGCGGGCGAATACGCCGGACAGGTCGAGCCGCTGCTTGAGCGCGTGATGACGATGGCGCGTTACACTCTGACCAGCGACCGACCGGAAGACACCTACAAGATATACGATAAAATCCTTGCCGTCACACCGGAGCAGGTGCAGGCGGTGGCGAAAAAATATTTCATTAAGGACACGATGAGTCTCTTGATTGTGAAACCAAAAGAGGGAGGAAACTAAATGTTCCGTCTGCGCTCACTGCTTCTGTTTGCAGTTCTGGCAACCGCTCCTTCCGCCGCGCTTGCGGAAGATTTTCCCGCCGTCCCGCCGCCGGACGCGCCAATGTCCACCGCGCCCGTCGCTCCCATTGTACGGGAAACGCTGTCGAACGGACTGCGCGTGGTGATTCAGGAAAATCACCGCGTCCCCACCGTGCAAATTAAAATGGGAATCCGCGCCGGAATCATCTCCGAACCGGTTGACCTGCCCTATATGCCGCGCCTCGCGGTTGCTATGATCGAACAGGGAACCGAAAAATACGACGTAGAAAAACGGGAAAAGGCCGTACTCGCGATGGGAGGCGACCTCGGCATCGAACTCCAGGATGATTATGTCAACGTGGGCGCAAGCTGCCTGTCACCCCACTTCAACAAAATGATCAACCTGATGTCGGACATGATTCTTTATCCCAAACTGGATCGTGAGTTTATGGACTTTTTCACCGCGTCGGCGGTCGAAAGCGTGAAACGCAAGACCGTCCCGCCCTCTACCGACGAAAGCAAAGGGCGGCAGGCCTACGCTATCCGCTATCCCACCCCGGAAACCGTAAAGAAACTCGACCGGGATCATTTGTTCGAGTTTCTGGAAAACTATTACTGCCCCAACAATTCGATTCTGGTGATTTGCGGCGACCTGAACGCGGCGGCGGCAATGAAGCAGGTGAAAACCGCGCTGGGAAAATGGAAGCGCGGCAACACGCCCGCGCCGCCCAGGTTCGTGCCGGAAACCATCGAGCCGTTTTACTATCTCTACCTTCAGGACGCCCCTCATGCGGTGGAATCCAACGTTGTGATGCGGATCAATGTCCCCGGTCTGCAGGAAAAAGACCGGCTTGCCCTGCAGCTCGCTAATGTCGTTTTAGGTGAATCCCTTGACAACCGATTGTTCCGAACCATACGCGAAAAGTACGGCTATGTGTACAGTATTGGAAGCCTGGTGCGTTTTAACCAGTACGCCACCGTATTCGCCATTGTCACGGAATGTCGGGCCGCAGTGACCGCGAGAATGATCAAGCAAATTGAGGTCGAGGTCACTAAAATGCGGGAAGCGCCGGTGGCTGAAGACGAATTGAGCGAAGCGAAACATTTCCTTACGCACAAATACGGACTGGCGCAACAGTCGCAGGCGGCGACAGTGGAGGAGCTGTTTCAGGTGGAATTTTATAACCATCCCGCAGACTATTTCCGCCGCCTTCAGGGAAAAATCAACGCGCTGTCGGCAGCGGACGTGCAGACGGTGGCGAAAAAATATATGTTTCCGAACGGTTCCGCGTTTATTCAAATTACCGGCCCGAAGGAGCGTATCGTAGACCGTCTGATGAATGCCAACGTCGGCGTTGTTCTCAACCCGGACACAAACTAAAGTTTCTCCCCAAAATGACGCGAATTGACACGAAGATTAACGAAAATTTGTGTCGCTTCGCCTCATTTCGGAAAGAAAGAAATCAGCGAAAAAAATCACAGGAGCTTACTGCATGGAACAAACTTATATTATGGTGAAGCCGGACGGGGTGCAGCGGCGACTGGTCGGGGAAATTATCCGCCGCTTCGAGACGCGGGGGCTGAAACTGGTGGCGCTGAAGATGCTGACGCCGACGCGGGAGATGGCGGAAACGCACTACGCCGTCCATAAAGAACGCCCGTTTTTTGGCGAACTGGTGGATTTCATCACGTCGGGGCCGGTAGTCGCGATGGTATGGGAAGGGTCGGACGCGATTCGCCTGACCCGCAACATGATCGGGGCCACGAAACCAGCGGACGCCCTCTCCGGCACAATTCGCGGCGATTTCACGACGGAACTGCAAACGAACTTAGTGCATGGCTCCGACGCGCCAGAGGCCGCCGCGCAGGAAATAGCCCTCTGGTTCGGGGAAAAGTAAGACCTCGGATAAGGAGCGTCAGACATCGGGCGTTTCGCAATGCCCGGTGTCTACCCTACCCTTCCGCCGCAATCGGGACAGAGAGAGTAACGAGCGGACATAGATGCGCCGCAGCGGTGGCAATACACCATCTCGCGCTCCGCGCCATCGTCCACCTCCGGCGTGGCGGAGGGTTCTTCCCAGAGCAGCGAGAGATCGTAGCGGTCGCGGCGCTCCCGAATCAGCATCACGCCCTGATAGATCGCCGAGCCGAATCCCGCGCAAAATAGAACAAGGGCGAGCGCGGGAATCTCCTCCGCGACGACCGCGCTCATCGCCATCAAAATCACCGACGCGCCCAGTCGGGCGCCCCGCGCCGACGCCCAGTTCCGAAACGACACCGTAACTCACTCCTTCATCCGATGTTAAAAACACCCGTCTCTGTAGCCTTCGGCTTCGTGTCCTTCGGACACACCCTGTAGATTTTGAATGCTGCGTCCGAAGGACGCGAGGCGGAACGCCGTCGAGACGGGTGTTTTCAACACGCGGCTTACTTCAACATCCGAGGATACACAACTTGACGATTAACGGCATTGATACTGCGCAAAAACAGGATTTCGTTTCGCTGCACGGGCGGCGCATCGGGCTGATTACCAATCAGACGGGCGCTAATCGGGACGGCAGGCCGACCGCCGTTCTGCTGCGCCATGCGCCCGGAGTCCTGCTCCGCGCCCTGTTCAGCCCGGAACACGGCCTGCGCGGAACGGTGGATGCCGCCGTTCCCGACGCGCTTGACCACGAAGTCGGACTGCCGGTTTTCAGTCTGTACGGCGAACGCAGGCAGCCGACCGCCGCGCAGTTGGAGAGACTCGATACGCTGGTCTTCGATATTCAGGACATCGGAACGCGGTTTTACACCTATATCAGCACGCTCGCTTTGTGTATGGAGGCGGCGGCGAAACAGCGGCTGCATTTTGTCGTTCTTGACCGTCCGAACCCGATTGGCGGCGCGGCGGTCGAGGGGCCGCTGCCCGACCGATTAGAATTTACCGCCTGCCACCCGATTCCCGTGCGGCACGGCCTGACCGTCGGGGAACTTGCGCGGATGCTCAACGCCGAAAAAAAATTAAAGTTGGACTTAGAGATCGTTCCAGTCATGGGCTGGCGGCGCGGCGACCTTTGGGACGCGACCGGCCTGCATTGGACAAACCCCTCGCCGAACATGAGGTCTCCGCTTGCGGCGCTGCTGTATCCCGGCGTCGGCCTGCTGGAAGCGAGCAACCTGTCCGTCGGGCGCGGCACGGAATCGCCATTTGAGATTATCGGCGCAGACTGGCTGGACGGCGAAAAACTGGCCCACGCCCTCAATGCCCGCATGATTCCCGGACTGCGTTTCGCGGCCCTGCGTTTTACGCCCACTGCAAGCGTGTTCGCCGGTCAGCCCTGCGAGGGAGTCCGTATCACGCTGACCGACCGGGCGCATTTCACGCCGACGTTTGCTGGAATCGCAATCGCCGAAACGCTTCACAAACTGTACCCGAACGTTTGGCAGGCGCAAAAAGTGGACAATCTGCTGATCCATGCCGCCAGCGTCCGCGCCCTGCTGGGCGGCGCGACGGCGGAGGAGATCGCCGCGCTCTGGTCGCCCGATGTCGCCCGTTTCCGCGAACGCTGCAGGCCGTTCTTGCTTTATGCGGCCTAACGTCAAATTGGCAGGAAGCGCAGCATCAACGGGGCGAGCTGCTGCCAGAACGATGGGCGATGCTGCTTTGGCGGAATGAAAATGTCGTCGCCCGCGTCAATTTCCCAGTCCACCTGCTTCTTTTTTGCAATCAGTTCCAGATCAAAAACAATCAGCCGCGCCTTGTTCGGGTCGCGCAGGAAGTTTTTTCGCAAAAGCCCTTTGCGTTTGTCCCCGTTCTTGGTGACGCCGCCCGCGATTTCCAGCGCCGCCAGCAGCGTGGGATGCTCCGCCGCTTTCCACGCCAGCGTTTGCGGGGCCTTGACTTCGCCGCCGATAGAGTAGATCAAACTCTGGTCGCGCTTCCCGATAATCAGCACGTCGCGGGGGCCAAGCGGCAGGTTGTGAATCGGGTTGCCCTTCATGGCCTCGGTCGGATTGATCTCCAGGCAGCGGGTATCGGCCCCGCGCACCAGCATCATTTTGTCCGCGTCCGCCGTCGGCAGCAGCCCGCCCGCTTTATTCAGAGCGTCGCTAACCGTGAGATTGCCGATAATCGTCAGGGCGACTTCCCGCGCCACTTCGCCGCGCACCTGCACGTACCCCGTCTCTTTCGGCGCGACGACTATTTCCCGCGCCGGAATCAGGATTTTATCGTTGGTTTCCAGCACGGGGTCAAGGTCGCTCTCACCGCGCAGGTACGCCTCATAATTCGCCGCGACAATCTGCGTATGGACGGGCGCGTCGGGCTTGGCGGGGTCGGGTTTTGTTTTGCGGAAAATGCGAATATGCGCAAGGTCTGCGTTTTCGCGGCAGGCGCATACATCCATGAGATCGGACAGATGCGCGGCAAGCGGCAGTTCGATCCGCCCCTCTTTTGCCACCGGCCCGTTGACTTCCACCCGCAACCGGGGAATCCGCGTAATAATGACCGTGACCAGCGGACGCTTGATGAACGTTTTGAGACTTGCGGCGATGGCGTCGCGGGCCTCGTCCGCTGTTTTATTTAATACGGCGACCGTCCATTTTTCGGCGTGTTTGCCCGCGCCGTCGTCCAGCGTCAGCGGCAGCAGGCCGTCCGCGCCAACTTCATAGATGCCGGTCAGCCCGTCTTCCCCGTCCACCGTGACGTAGATTGCGCAGCCCGCCACCAGGCGCGTTGCGGCGGTCGCGGCGCGGTCAGCGGCGGGCGCTTCGGTCGGGGCAGGCGCGGCTTCCTGCGCCCGCGCCCCCTTCGTCAGGACGAAAAATAAAAGCGTTATTAGCAGAAACAGTTTTTTCATGCGTTCCGCTCTCCTCATCTCGCGCTATGCCGCGCTCTGTGGACGCGGCGTAATCGTGACCGTCCCATTTTCGGTAAAATCTATATTGACTTTGTTTTCGTTGAGCAATGCCAGCCCAAGCAGGGGACGGTCTCCCACGCTCAACACAGGAACGCGACGCGCCTGCCCATGCCAGAGAAGCGCATCAGTATAAATGCCTGCTTTAGCAGAACTTTCGTCCGCCAAATCCACGCTAATCTCGCCCTTATAGGGAAGCCCCAACGCCGCAATATCAGACGGGGGCAAGGTCACGTACCATGTAAAACCTGTATCTATCACAAACTCAATCGGGATTATTCCGCCATTATGCCGTAGAAAGTCAATTTCGATTAGCGCATGACCAAAATAGATAAATCCGGTCATCATTTTTTTCTAATCCTTGAGTGCAGACCGCCAAACGACGCAAGCGATTTGAATCCGATGCGTTCGCCCCAGTAAATCAATCCGGGATGCCGGTCGCGAAGACGCGCGCTTGCCGCGATGCTGTCGGCGTCCACTTCATAATCGCCCGTTTGCGGGTCTATGATGCAAAACTTCCCGATGTTCTCGTCCGTTTCGACGAGGGCGCGGATATGCTCCCGGTACAGGCGGCGTCCGGGATGTTCGTTTGCGTTTTCGGTTGGCTGCGTCTGTTCCATTGCGCCCTCCCTCGAATTGAAAGATCGAAGTTCTCCGCATTTATTATACGCTATTCTTACCGTCCGCGCCATAACGGGATTATCGGCAGGTCAGGCGTCGGCGTCTATTTCGATGTGATAAGTCCCCGGCCCTGCGGCGAATTGCAAAACGTCCGCGTCCCGGCGGTACTTGCTGTTTCCCGGCAGTGGACGCCCCGCCTCCCACACCGGCGCGTTATTGATGCGGACGGCGGAAGATCGGGCGCTTTCCGGCAACGGAATCCGAACATCGGCAAGCGTTTCGGGCGGGACAGTCAGATTGACAACGAGGCCAAGCGGAATTTGCGGCCCGTTCGGATTTTCCGGGTTGATTTTGAATTGCCGGTGATACCCGAAAAGGATGTCGCCTTTGGGTGTCGGAACGGTACAGCGAATCCACGTAAGATGACACGGCTGCGGGTGGACGGTAAATTCCTCGAATCCGGGCTGCGTCGGGCGGATTCCGGCGATTTCCGCCATCAGATCAAAGGTCGGCCCTGCGCTCCACGCATGGCACAGGCTGAAATTCGGCTCCCACATCTCCCAGAACGTCGTGGCCCCCGCTTCGATCATCGCGCCCCAGCGCCGTCGAATAAACGCCAATGCCTGCATATGGCGATTGTTTTTAAACAGCAAACGCAGGTAGTAATAGGCGAAATACGGCGACGCCATACGAATCGTTTCCGGCAGAATAGCCCCCACCCCCGGCCCCTCCCCCAAATTTGGGGGAGGGGAGAGAGAATTTGTACCTACGTCTTCCCCCAGATTTGGAGAAGGGAAGGAAGGTCGCTTATCCTCCGTTATATCGGATTGGTCGGAATCGGCGAGAACGCCGCGCAGGATTTGCGCGGTCTGTTTCTGGTCAGCCACACCAACGAGGGCGCACAGGATATTGGCGTGTTCGCTGACGGCGAGGTTCGGCTGCCCGTCCGGATAGCCGTCAAGATACAGTCCGCGCCCGTTGTCCCACATCATGTCATTCAGCGCGTCGCCGCTGTCGCTGGCAAGAATTTCCAATTCACTGCCCCGCCCCGGTATGCCGATTGTCCGGGCGATTCGTCCCGCCGCCTGCAATCCCCACACCGCGAACGCATTGACTGAAGTGGCCTGCCCGTCGTCCTGCGCCGGGGCATGGTCTACAAAGCCCCGTGTCGGCAGGCCCATCAGCAGGCCGTCGGCGTCGCGTTCGCCCATCGTTCGGGTCAATTTATCAACGGCGGGCCAGACCGTTTCCAGTAGCGTCTTATCTCCCGACAGCAGAAAATAGTCCCACAGCGCCACCAGCCACAGGAAGCAAAAGGTCGGCAGCACGGGGTCCCAGGGCGGTTCCGCCGGGTACACGCCGGGAAACCAGCCCCGTTCATTTGCGCCGAGCGGGAATTGCGCCAGTCCGCGCCGCGCCAATTTGGTATCGCCGAAGGCATAGGCCGCAATCCGCATTTCTACGGCAAGATCGCCGAGGTACTGCCCGCGTTCCCGCCAGGGGCAGTCCATGAAAGCGTCGTCCATGCAAAGTTCGGTCGTATAGCGCCCCACCTCCCAGATGCGTCCCAGCAGCGCATCGGAACATTGGAAATCGCCTTTCCACGCGATAGGATAGCCGCTTTTGATCACAGCGACAGAGATTTCAAGGGGTTCAGGATTGTCGTAAAAATCGAAGCGCATATAACGAAAAGCGCGAGGCTCCAATGTCTCGAAGGACTGCCTGCGGTCAGCAGATGCCCTGAGATACACCCGGTCGGCGTAATGTACGGGAGGGCCGCCCCAGCGATTCGGGTTTACTGTGCCATCCGGTTCCAAGCGCTCGCTATATCCAATATCAATCCGCCCGCCGCCGCATTTGCTGATGAAAAAGTACGCATAGCCGCTGACCTCCCGCCCGAAGTCGAGCGTGATGGAAACGCCTGTCTCGCCAGACTGCGGCGCAACCAGAAAATGTCCTGCTCCCGCAATGCTCTTAATGCTTCCCGACGCGGCGAGCTTAAACGATGTTGCGCGTTCCATGTCTTCGGCAGGCGTTTTGCGTTTACCCTGTTCGCCCACCGCTTTTTTAATCTCGTAAGCAGGCGTTGCAAGCAACGGGCCAATCGGCTCACGAGCGGCGAGATGCGAGATTAGCGGGATGTCGCGAGGAATGAGATGCGTCCAGGGCCCGATGCCCACCGGCCCAAGAACGACAGCATCTCGCCAATCGGAGGCGTCAAAATCCCCGTTCCGCCAGCCTATCGGTTCGCGGCGTAAATCTATCACTTCGGGGTAGGCCAGCATAATGCACATCCGCTCGTAGCCGACCTCATACGGCGCGGGGAACGTTTTCCACTCTGCATCCGTTGCAATCGTCCGCGTGGAACCGTCTTCAAATGTCATATCTAATTGCGCCAGCAGTCCTGGCCTGCCATTGCACGAGAACGCCGTGCCAATCCCATAGTGCGCGGCGAGTACGCTGATGACGTTGCGCCCCGCCTGAAGCCCCCAATTTTTGGGAGAAACATTTTTTGTATTGCCAGAATACTCGTCATAAGACTGATGAGACGGTTTGCTTCGCACCGGGCCTGTTCCAATGGGGCGATAATTTACATGAACCCGGTAGCGGTCATCCGCAGTAATTCGCAGGGTGGCGCTGACCGGGGCAGACGGCAGATCAAAATCCCGGCGAAAATAGAAGTGGCGCGTCTCGTCCGTCTCCTCTGCCCAAATCCATTGCGCCTGCCAGTCAAAATCGGTCATGTCGGCCTCCCTGCGAAATTCCCCATCGTTCATGGGAAAATTGTACCCGATTCGCCGCGCCCGCCGCAAAAAGGGTTGAGCAAAACGGCAAATTGCGATATAATAGAAGCAGAGAGGCGGAGCGTGTGACCAACGACCAACTATTCAAGGAAGCATGGCAGGAATTGTTTCAGGAATTGATGACTCTGTTCTTCCCTGACATCGCCGCCCGCCTCGATTTCAGCGAGATCATTTTCTTGGACAAAGAGTTCTTCACCGATTTTCCCGGAGGCAGTCAGCGCGAACCGGACTTGATCGCGCAGGTCAAGACGCTGACCGGCAGGCCGGAAATCCTGATGGTCCACGTTGAGATCGAAGCGAAAAAGCGCCGGACATTCCGCGCCCGTTTCTGCGAGTACTACGCAGTCATCCGCCTGCGTTACCGGATGCCGATTTTCCCGCTCGTCATGTACCTTTCACCGGGCGCGGGCGGAATTCATAAAGAGACCTACATCGAAACGACGTTCGGGGACGAGGTTTTGCGGTTTACCTATACGGCGCTCGGCCTGCGCGATCTGCCCGCCGACGATTATTTGCGGGACGGCGACCCCGTTTCTTCCGCTTTCAGCGCCATGATGCGAGTGAGCGCATTAAGCAGGCCCGTCCGCAAACTACGCGCCTTGCAGGAAGTGGCAAAAAGCGAGCAGAACGAGGCCCGCCGCGTTCTTTTGTCCAACATCATCGAAAAAGGGCTGGAATTAGGAGGGGACGAGGCAGTGGAATACGAACGCCTCGCCAGCGCTATCAAAGCAGAGGAGGCAACCGAAATGATTAGTATTTACGAAGAGCGCGGGATTGAGAAAGGCCGCAAAGCCGCCCGCGAAGAAATGGAGCCGATGCTCAGCGTTTACGAGGAGCGCGGGATCGAAAAGGGCATTAAGGCCGCCCGCGAAGAAATGGAGCCGATGCTCAGCGTTTACGAGGAGCGCGGGATCGAAAAGGGCATTAAGGCCGCCCGCGAAGAAATGGAGCCGATGCTCAGCGTTTACGAGGAGCGCGGGATCGAAAAGGGCATTAAGGCCGCCCGCGAAGAAATGGAGCCGATGCTCAGCGTTTACGAGGAGCGCGGGATCGAAAAGGGCATTAAGGCCGCCCGCGAAGAAATGGAGCCGATGCTCAGCGTTTACGAGGAGCGCGGGATCGAAAAGGGCATTAAGGCCGCCCGCGAAGAAATGGAGCCGATGCTCAGCGTTTACGAGGAGCGCGGGATCGAAAAGGGCATTAAGGCCGCCCGCGAAGAAATGGAGCCGATGCTCAGCGTTTACGAGGAGCGCGGGATCGAAAAGGGCATTAAGGCCGCCCGCGAAGAAATGGAGCCGATGCTCAGCGTTTACGAGGAGCGCGGGATCGAAAAGGGCATTAAGGCCGCCCGCGAAGAAATGGAGCCGATGCTCAGCGTTTACGAGGAGCGCGGGGTCGAAAAGGGCAAAGCGGAGATGCAACCGCTTTTGAGCGTTTACGAGGAGCGCGGGATTGAAATAGGACTTGAAAAAGGCAAAGCGGAAATGATCCCTCTGCTGACAGAATACGAGGAAAGGGGAATCAATCAGGGACAGAACCGGATGCTGCTGGAGCTGCTGCGGCATAAATTCGGCGAGGCGGCGCTGGAAATGCAGCCGCGCATTGAGGCCCTCGAATCGAGCGAGGAACGGAACCGGCTGATGCTGCGCGTAATGGACGCCGCCACGCTGGAAGACTTCCGGCAGGCGCTGGACGCTTAAACAGCGCAGCCTCGCGCCGCAAGAACTGACCGGCGTTTTCCGCCGCAAAATCGGGCGGGCCGTTGATACGGCCCGCCCGCCCCCAGCAAACGCGCCCCTTCTGACTTCTGACTTCTGTCTCCTAACTTCTTTTTTTACTTTTTTTCGCCCCCGCAAAATTTCTATTGTAAATTTTAACAGGCTTGTGGAATAAACTCAATGAGACGCGCTGAAGGCCCTTTGACCGAAGGCGGAAAGCGCAGGGACTGCGCTTCGGGCAGGAACTTTTTGTTCCAACAACGCGCTCAGCGGACGAAGCAAATTTTATGGCACGACGCCGCGCTTCGCTCGTCATGGAGGAGAAAACTTCAAATGGGATTGCAGATTAATACCAATGTTACCGCGCTCAACGCCCTGCGCAACCTGACCAATGTCAACAGCGCTGTCAGCGCCAGCACCGAGCGCCTTTCCAGTGGGCTGCGCATCAACCGCGCATCCGACGATCCCGCCGGCCTTATTATTTCGGAAAGCCTCCGGGCGCAAATTGACGGCCTGAACCAGGCGGTCTCCAACAGCCAGGAAGCCAGCAACGTCATCAAAACGGCGGACGGCGCTCTCAGCCAGGTCAACAGCCTGTTGCGCAACATCCGTCAGCTTGCCGTCCATGCCGCTAACACCGGCGTCAACGACTCGATTGCGGTGCAGGCCGACCAGTCGCAAATCGCTTCCGCTGTCAGCAGCATTGACCGCATCGCCACGCAGACGCAGTTCGGAACCAAGCACCTGCTGGACGGTTCATCCGGCACGACTTCGACCGTCGTTGCGACTACGCTGGCAAACGGCCTGAACCTGGGGACCAGCTTCGGTGGCGGCACGATTGTCAGCGGCAACGTCACCGTTTCCGCCATCACCGCCGCAACCCGCGCCACCAATCTTGGCGCGACAACCTATGCGGGCGGTCTGACTGCGAATATCACCGTCGCCAGCACCATCGTCATTAACGGACAGACGATCAATGCCAGCACTTCCGATACTGTGCAGACGCTGATTAACAAGTTCAATAATCTGACGGCGACCACCGGCGTCACCGCAACGTTCGACAGCACGGCAAACCATATTAACCTGTCCACGCAGGACTATGGCTCGAACGCGACGCTGAAAGTCTCGGAAAGCGCGGCGACACTGGGCGTCGGTGTTACGACCGCCGGCACGAACGCTTCCGCGTCCGTTTCGGCGCAGGCCCAGGTCAACGGCGTCACCAGCACGCTGACCGTCACCTTCAGCGGCGGCGTGGGGACAGGCTCCAGCGGACTGCACCTGACCGACACCGCCGGCAACTCGCTTGACCTGACGGAACTGGGCAACACCAACGGCGCGGCGGCCACGCAGATCGGCATTGTGTCGGCGGGAGCGGTGCAGTTCCAGATTGGCGCAAACGCCGGACAGAACGTGCAGTTGAGCCTGGGTAACACCCGCAGCACGACGCTGGGGAACACGGCGGTCGCCGGTCAGAGTATCTCCACCATTGACGTAACGACCACGACGGGGGCGAACAATGCCCTGCTGATTGTGGATCAGGCGATTACGCAGGTCTCGCAGCTGCGGGCCAATCTCGGCTCGTTCCAGAACAACACGCTGAACTCGACCATCAGCTACCTGGGCGTCAGTTCCGAAAACCTGTCAGCCTCGGAGAGCCAGATCCGCGATACGAACGTGGCAAGCGAAGTCGTGAACCTGACCAAGAACCAGATCGTGCAGCAGGCGGCGACCTCTGTTCTGGCGCAGGCTAACTCGCAGCCGCAGCAAATCCTGAAACTGCTGCAATAAAATAAAGAATGAGGAATGAGGAATCATAAATCATTCGGTAGAAGCGGGCCGGGATATTTCCCGGCCCGCTTTTTTTCGCCACGCCCGAAACGAACCTTATGCGCAATCAAACGTAAAGGAAAGGCACACCTTAATTTTGGGTTTGGGATTGAATGAGGGCAGGCCCTGCCGACACCCGACACTCAACACCCTTTCCGGGAGAACGCTATGCCGCGTTTGCTGCTGATAGATCAAGACCGCTTTGTGCTGCGGGCATTAGAAAAATTGCTGACGGTCGAGGGGTTTTATTGCCAGCCGACTACGACGGCGGAGGAGGCGAAACGCGCCTTGCAGGACAGCGCCTTCGACGCCGTGATTCTGGATGTCTCGCTGCCCGATCTGGACGGATTTAATCTCTGCCGACAAATTCGGACGCGCCACCGGATGCCGATTCTTTTTCTTACCTCGCGGGACGACTGCGCAGACAAAGTAATCGGGCTGGAGGTAGGCGGCGACGATTACCTGACCAAGCCTTTTGCGCCCCGCGAACTGGTGGCGCGGGTGCGGGCGCAGCTGCGCCGCGCCGGAGAATACAACGCCCCGGTGGAACGCCGGGACTGCGTAACGCTCGGCGGGCTGATGGTGGACGCCGAATGTCGAGACGCTTTTTGCGACGGCGTATCAGCGCGTCTCACTGACCGGGAATTTGAATTGCTGGCGCTGCTTGCGAAGCACCGGGAAAAAGCGCTGGCGACCGACTGGATTTTTCAGAGTGTCTGGGGCTATCAGGCGGGGCCGGGACTGAAGACCCTCGCAGTGACTGTTCGCCGTCTGCGCTGCAAAATCGAGGCCAATCCAGAACGTCCCCGCTACCTGCACACCCTGCGCGGTTTCGGCTACAAACTCGCGGACAACACAAGGCCGGAGGAATAGGCGCGGCAATCGCAGCGGTTGGTCCGGTTAGTCCGGCGTGTAAAACGCCCGACCCGAAAACAATTATACCACCTTGCTCAAATACTGGTGGATGAACGAGATGGCGATAGAGCCTTCCCCGACGCCGGACGCCACGCGCTTGACCGAACCGTGCCGCACATCGCCCGCCGCGAAAATGCCGGGAACGCTGGTTTCCAGCAGGAAAGGCTCGCGGTCAAGTTTCCATTCTGGAGGCCATTTGCCCTCCTGCTTCAAGTCCGGCCCCGCCAGAATAAAGCCCCTTTCGTCCCGCTTGACTGTATTGCCCAGCCATTCGGTGTTGGGTTCCGCCCCGATAAAGATAAAGACGCTGGTCGCTGGAACGGTCTCCTCTTTTTTCCCATCCGATTTGTCGCAGATTGTGACCTGATCCAAACTGTTTTCGCCCTCCACGCCGAGCAGTTCGCAGCCTTCGCGCACTTCGATATTCGGGGTCGCGTAAATCTGGTCAATCAGGTATTTCGACATACTTTTCGCCAGAGTGCTGCGGACGAGCATCGTGACCTTTTCGGCGTACTTCGAGAATTCCATTGCCGCCTGCCCCGCCGAGTTTGCGCCCCCGATAATAAAGACTTTTTCGCCCCGGCAGGCCATCGCTTCGGTCGTCGCCGCCCCGTAATAGACGCCCTTGCCCGTGAGCGCTTCCACCCCCGGCGTTTCCAGCTTGCGCCAAGCCACGCCCGTCGCAAGCAGGAGGGCGTGGCAGCGTACTTCCGCGCCGTCCTCCATTGTCAGGATATGGTACGCGCCCTCCGAGCGGATGGTCTTGACCAACTGATAGATCGTCTTGACGCCGAAGCGGGTGGCCTGTTCCCAGCCGCGCTGCGTCAGTTCCTTGCCCGAAAGCCCGACGGGAAAGCCGAGATAATTCTCAATCCGACTGCTTGTCCCCGCCTGCCCGCCGATGCCGGTGCATTCGATCATCAGGGTTGACAACCCTTCGGACGCGCCGTAGACCGCCCCCGCAAGTCCGGCAGGCCCGCCCCCGACAATCACCAGATCGTAAAAATCTTTGTCGGCCTGCGTCGCAATCCCGATTTTCTCCGCGATTTCGGAGTTCGTCGGGTTTTGCAGGCACGTCCCGTCCTGAAACAAAATCAGCGGCATATTCGCCGGATCGGGATCAATGGCGTCAATCAGGCGGCGGGCGGCGGGAGTTGCGTCCGCCGATTCCACGTCCACCCACGAATACGGAAACAGGTTCCGCGCCAGAAAATCTTTGATCCGGTGCGAGTCCGGCGACCAGCGATGCCCGACAACGCGCACGTCCTCCATCTCCGCCGAAGGCTTGCGCCAGTAGCGCAGCAAATCGTCAATTACGGGAAATAATTTTTCTTCGGGCGGACTCCAGGGCTTCACAAAATAAAAATCTATCCGCGCTTTATTGATCGCCCGGATTGCCGCTTCCGTGTCGGCGTAGGCGGTGAGCAGGGCGCGTTTGGCGTCCGGGAAAATCGCTAAGGCCGCTTCCAAGAACTCCACTCCGTTCATCTCCGGCATCCGCTGATCTATCAAAAACAGCGCGACGGTCTGGTTTGCCGCCTGCATCTGTTTTAGAATTTCCAGCGCATTTGGGCCAGAGTCGGCGCTTAAAACCTTGTACACGCTTCCATAGTGTCGTTTCAGGTCGCGGGTGATAGCGCGTAAAACATCGGGGTCATCGTCCACCGTAAAAATCGCCGGTTTGTCCATTGGTCGCGTCCTTTCGTCGTTCCTGCGCCCCTACTGCCGCGCCTGCCGCGCCAGCCAGTTTTCCAGATCAGCGGGCGAAGTGAAGTCCAGCAGCGCGTCGCCCAGATCACCGAGCTGGTCTACGGACAGCCGGTCAATCTGCGCCGTCGTCTGCGCTGCCACCGCGCCAAAACGTTTCTGGAGCAGACGCATTACGATCTGTTCTGCGCCCTCCATTCGGCCTGTCTGCAAGCCCTCCATTCGGCCTGTCCGCAAGCCCTCCTGCAAACCTTCCATTTTTCCCGCGTATCTTGTGTGCAGCAGTAGTTCCATCGTTTTCTTCTCCGTTTCTGTTGTATCTGCATCGTATTTTCGCTCGTACTGCTTCATTTCCGCTGCGGTCAGTCTCAGATAAGCGTCCATAAAGTTCGCAATCAATCCCATTCGCGCCGGGTCTAACTGCAGCGTGGCGATCATGCGGACAATCTCCCGCGTCACCTTCAAGCGGTCTTTCGGCGCGATCCGCATTTTCGTCATCAGGGCCGCCGCCGGATTCGGCGTCTGAATGAATTTGCGCCACGACATTCGATTCAGTTGAATCACCGTGTAATCGAACGTCAGCCGCGTTCTCCCGAACGGCGCCATCGTGTAACGAGACGGTTCCGGGCGCTGCGGGGCGTCGTAGGAGAATATTACAATCGAGTATACCGGCAAATGGTATTTGATGTGCAGCAACGCCGCATATTTGAACATTCGGAATGCGAAATCGGCCTCCGGGTGGGACTGGTTTTCGACATGGATGAGCAGAAAGACCGCTTCGCCCCGCAGTTTCACTTTGACGAGCAAGTCCACAATATGCCGGTCAGCCCCGTCCAGATCGGTCAAAATCTCCTGCGGCTGAAAAGCAATCGTCGCAAAATCAATCTGCGCGGCGACATCGGGCAGAAACGCCACAATAAACTCGGCGAAGAACGTCAACAGCAGTTGCTTGAAGAGCGCGTCATGATCAGTTACTGGCGCGGATTGGGGATTGTGTCTCATTGGCTTCGCTTTTCATTTCGATGGGTGGTCAGAACGGGCGCAGGAGTAAGACCGAAAACCAGTCCCTTGCGTCGCGCCACTGCTGCTGAATTTCAAGGCCAGCCGTCCGGCACAGACCGGTAAATTCGCGGGGGCAATGCTTGTGGCTGTTTTCGGTATGGATGTGTTCGCCCGCCACGAAATGGTATGTTTCGTCCAACGCGCCCACCCGCACCGATTGCGCTTTGCGGCTGACGAGGCGCATCTCAATCCGGTCGTGTTCTTCGATAAAGGGCGCGGCGTGATCGAAAGCGTCCAGATCGAAATCGGCGTCCAGTTCCGCGTTGATGCGAATCAGCAGATTTTTATTGAACTGCGCCGTGACGCCCGCCGCGTCGTTGTACGCCGCCTCGATAATCTGGCTGTCTTTCAGCAGGTCTACGCCCAGCAAAATCCGGTCTTGCGGCTGCATCACGGCGCGAATATCCTTCAGGAAGGATACGGCCCCGTCGCGGTCGAAGTTGCCGATATTGCTGCCGAGGAACAAAAAAAGGCGGGGGCCGCTGTGTTCTGGAACCGCAGGCCCCGCGTCGCGATACTCCGCCGCAATCGCCGTGATGCGCAAACGTTCGTAATCGTTCAGCAGGACTTGCGCCGATTCGCGCAGGAAATCGCCGGAGATGTCAATCGGAACGTAATGCAGACTGCCCTGCCGCTCCAATGCCGCCGCAATCAGCAGGCGCGTTTTCACGCTGCTGCCGCTGCCGTACTCCACTAAGGCCAGATTTTCGCCCGCCGCCGCGATCATTTCCGGGGCGTAGCGGTCTAATATGGCGCGTTCCGTCCGGGTCAGATAATATTCCGGCAGATCGCAAATCTGCTCAAACAGGTCGGAACCCGCCGAATCGTAAAAGAAACAGCAGGGAAGTTTTCGGTCAGGGCGGCCCAGGCCCTCCGCCACGACATTTTTCAGCAGCGTTTGCGGGCGATTCGATGCGACCGGCACAAATTTAAGGCGGCGGGCGGCGTTTAATCCTGTCACGTCACGTCCTCATTCAGGGATTTACGGCGCGCGGGCCGCAAGGCGGGGAGACATTCCCCTGTAATGATACGCGACAAATCGCCGTCCGTTCCCGGATTCCTCATTCGCATCGGTACTTTGCCAGCGCCTCGCGGTTCAGTTCCACGCCGAGGCCCGGTTTTTGCGGGAGCGGCAGGCGACCGTTCGTCAGGGCCAGTTCGTCTACCGTCAGTTCGCGGCGCAGGGCCGATTCGGAGAGTTCGGCAGGCAGATACTCGATGTAGGGGCAGCAGGGCGCGGCGGCGGACAGGTGGGCGCTCGCCGCGATCCCGATGCCGCTTTTCCAGCAGTGCGGCACGACGCGCCGTCCCCGGTCAAGCGCAATCTCCACCACTTTCCGCGCTTCGGTGAAGCCGCCCACGCGCCCGACATCCGGCTGAAGCACGTCAAGTTTGCCCCGGTCTGCCAGATCAAGAAATTCCCAGTGCGTGTTTTGCCACTCTCCGGCGGCAATCGGAATCGGGGAATAGTCGTGGAGATAAGCGTAACCGTCCAGATCGTCCATATCAATCGGCGTTTCGAGGAAGTAAATGTCGTAGGGCGCGAGGCGTTCGATTACGCGCAGGGCCTGCCGCGCATCAGGCCAGCAGTAGGCCACGTCCACCATCATGGTAAAATCGGGGCCAACCGCCTCCCGGCACGCCGCCACAATCTCCACGATATGCGCGTCGCTTTCCTGAATCCCGTTGTGCGCGTAGGGGCCGCTGATGCAGACCTCCATCTTGCCCGCCGTATAGCCGAAAGCCTGCGCCTGCCGCGCTTTTTCTACCAGCGAATCGCGGTAATCGTTCACCGTCTTGCCCGTCGGCAGCAGCGAGGCGTAGGGTGTGAGAAACTCCTTGACCGCCCCGCCGAGCAGCGTATGGATGGGGACGCCGAGCGCCTTGCCTTTGATGTCCCACAGGGCCATATCAATCGCGCCCATCGCGCAGATCAACGCCCCGCGCCGCCCCGTCATTTTTGAGCCGCTGTACAGTTTGCGCCACAGCGCTTCGGGCTGCATCGGGTCGCCGCCGAGCAGCATCTCCTCCAGACCCAGCCCCATGCAGTGCGAGCCAATCGCCCGGACGCACTCACGGGCCACCCAGGGATTCGTGTCCGTCTCGCCAATCCCGACAATCCCCGCGTCGGTATGGATTTCCACAATCAAATCGTCCTGCGCCGACGAACACGCCTCCGAATCGTAATCGGGGACAAGCAGCACATGGCAGTCAATCCGCGTAATCTTCACCGTTCCGCTCCTTTGCGTTTTCTCGTAACTCCTCACGCCCTACCCAATCGCCAACGCCCTACCCATTCCCAGCATTCTCCCAAATCTGGAAGAGGGAGTCTTCTTTGCGTGTTTTCTCCCCTCTCCCAGGCTTTTTGGGAGAGGGGCCGGGGGTGAGGGCGTGTTTTCATGGAGGAATTTTACCCAAACTTCGCGCAATAATCGGCGATACGAAAATTTTTGCCCGATTGGAGACAACGATGCCGCCCGCCGAACTGAAAAATTTTGTCGCTTCCGAAGTGAACGCGCCCGCATTAAACGACCTTGAGGCGCAGACCGCCTTTTTCAGGGAGAACAGTTACGTCGTCCTGCCCGGACTGCTGCCGCCTGATTTAGTTGCGACGCTGAACGCGGCGATTGACCGCGACCGCGCCGAAAATAATTTCCTGTGGTGGTTCAAAGGCGCTCCCAACAACGCCTCCAACCTCCTTCTGACCGAACCGGTATTCGATCAGGCGGCGCGGCTGCCCGTCGTCCTCGCTCTGCTGGATCGGCTGATGAGCGGGCCGGTCTGCTTTGAAGAACTCTCCGTGCAGGTGTCAGAACCGGGCAAGGCCGCGCCTACAGGCTGGCACCGCGACACGCATTACGGCGAAAATCACCCGCTGCATCTGGAATACCCGCAGCTCATCGCTTATCTGACCGACGTGGACGAGACGACCCACTGTTTCACCGTCAGCCCGGAACCGGCGGATGGCCCGATTTTAGAGCAGGACGCGCACCTGCAACGCGGGGGAGCAGGCTACCTTCACGGCAAAGCGGGAACCGCTATTCTGTTCAACAGCGCCACCGTGCATGGCCTGACCCGCCGCGACACCGAAAATCAGCGCCGAATCCTGCAAATCTATTTCGGACATCAGGGCCATCCCGAACTCAGTCAGGTCACGATTGTCCCGCCCCGTCTGTGGCGCGACCACCCGGACGCCGAAACGCGCCGCTTTTTCAGCAAGCACAGCCGTTACAGCCGCCTGATGCACGCGGGCATGGGAGTCGAGATCACAGGCGGAAATTGAAAAAATCCGTTTCATCCGTCCCCTCCGCGCAATCGGAAGTTCAAAACGAAACGCAAAACACTGCGGGCGATTCCGGCGTATAATGAGCAAGTAATGGAAGTCCAATGAGCGACGAATCGCTGAACCTAACTGAAAACCTGCCCGTCGCGACCGAAAGGGACGCGCCGGACGCTGACGCTACGCCTGCCCCCGATGACGCGGCGGCAGACAGACCGCAGTATGAGGCGGCGATGGGCGGGATTTCGACGGGGCGGGCCCTGTTTCGCGCGCTCGGCGTCGGGCTGACGTTTGCGGTCGTCGGGGCCGTGACGGGCGTACACGACTTCGCCGAACAAATTTTGCCGCATATCCTTGCGCCGGAGAGTCCCGGCGACTATCAGGAGGCGACCGTCGGGCTGCCCGTGCCGCATCTGCTGGACTGGAACCCGGCGAAGATCGAAGCCCTGCAACTCGTGGCGGGGCTAAGTTCGCTTGTGGCGGCGCTGTGCGTGCTGACGCTCTATGGCGGGCTGCTGCTGCGATGCGTTTCGGCGCTGAATCCCACCTTTCGCCTGCTGCGAATCCGTTCCGCCTCCGCGCAGCATCGCTGGCTGGCCTTCGACAGCGCCGCCCTGCGGAAAGCGTTTCGCGCCGCATTGCTGCCCGGTCTCGCGCTGGGAATGGTCTGGCTGATTACGTTAAGACTGCCCGGTCGGGCGGGCGATTTCGCGGGCATGATTCGCTTTGTGGCGGTGGGGATGGCCCTCTGGACAGCGTTCGGCGTTCGCGGGCGGGCAGGCGACTTACAGCGCGTCAAACTGCAAAAAATTCGCCCCGCGCTTTCGGAATTGCTGCTGATGGGCGCGGGCTTCGGCCTCATGGCGTATATTCTCATGCAGGTCGCCGCGCCCGCCCCGCTCGTTCCCACCCTGACGCGCTACCAGACGCTGGGGACGTTTCATCGGGGCTACCTGAATTTCATTGCCCTGAGTTATCTCGGCGGACTTGCCGCCGCGTGGTTTGGCGCGGGCGCGTTGCTGCTGGCGATTGGGCAGCCGCAGCTGCGCGTCTCGCAGCGCTTCAGCGTCCTGTTTTTGCCGCTGCTGGCGCTCTGGTGCGGCGTGGCGTTGCAGCGCCCTTTTCAGCCGGAGGTCATCCAGTCCCGCTTTGATTTAACGCCCGCCGTCCGTCAGAGTATCGGCGGCCTTGCCTTTGCCCGTTTCCCGACGGGCAATGTGCCGGAGGGCGCGGACGCGGCGCGGGAACTGGCGGGCAAAGCCAATATTTCGCTGGCCCCCGCGTTTCCCGAACGTTCCCTGCTGCTGTTTACGCCGCTTGGCGCGACGGTGGCGCGGCAGGCGGGAATTACGCAGGACGGCCTGCCTTTAACCCCCGACTCCCTGCCGCTCGTCCGCGATTTCCTTGCGCGGCGCAATTACGAAACGGCCCTCTCCTGGACGGCGGTGCGCCACCTGTACAATGTTCACGCCGCCGATTTCGACGCGACCGCCGCGATGTCTGACCTGCTGCTCGACCTCACGCATTGCCCGCATCTGGCGCGATGCAACGGGACGCTCTTTGAGATGCTCTCCACTTGCGCCGCCACGCCGCAAAATCTGGAGATATTAGACCAGTACGCCGCATCCCCGCAGTTTGCCCGTCCCGACCGCGAAGGGCTGCGTAACACCGGCGACCTGTACCGCCGCTTCGGGGCGACCGAAAAGGCCCTGCAATGGTATCGCCGCGCCGATATGCCGAAAACATTTATGGCGAAAATTGCGCGGGAAAGACCGATGTTCCACACCGGGCGAATCACGGGGACGCTGCGCTGGAACGGGCAGCCGCTTATCGGGGCGGACGTTGCGGCAGCCCCGCGCTATCTGAACGGCCTGCCGTTCTATCTGGAACCGCAAATCTCCCGCTACTTTCTGGAAATCGTGGCGCGTTACCGGAGTTCACCGCTGTTCGGGCCGTACCACCCCGTGCCGTTCGCGCTGCGCTTCGTCAGCGCCGCCGCAAAGACCGACGCGCAGGGCCGCTTCACGATTACAAATCTCACGGAAGGAACGTACTGCCTGCTGATTCGCCTGCCCGCAGGCATCGAACTTTTGCCGCCGCTCGACGCCCGCCTGAAAATGCCGCCCGTCCCGCAAGGAATCGGAGTGAACTACGATAAGCCCGCTTTCGACGCCGGCGCGCTGAATTTCACCTTTGCGGCAGGGAGGAAATTTTGATCGCCGGAGCGGGCGCGGCGGCCCGCGTCTTGCATCGGGCGTCCGATTTGCGGCAAACGTCAGCGCGGCGCATTGCGGACTATCTCGCCGTTCGGCATGGCGTTACGGCGTTCCTGTCGCTGGGGATTGCCGATATCCTCTTTCCGCTTTCCGGGCGGCTGCGCGGCCTGCTCTTGCTCTGGTCGCTGGCAACCGTCCTCCTGCGTCGGCGCGAAAGTCAAAAAACGCCCGCCCCGGACTTCGCCGCCGTCGCCCGCCTCGTGGAGACCGGCAAGCCGGAACTCGATAACGCGCTGATCCACGCGGTGCAGTTCTCCGCCCTGATTGACGCCGCGCCCGAATCCCCCGCCGTCCCCCTGATGCGCCGCGAACTGGAACGCGCCGAGCGGGACGCCGCCGCGCTTTCTGCAACCGAAATGATTTCACTCGCGCCCCTGCGCCGCGAACGCCGCCGCGCTCAAATCGCGCTGGCATTGACCCTGCTTTCTATGTTGATTCTCCCCCGCGCCTGGTGGTTTGAGATACCCCGTCTGCTGGCCTTCTGGCAGGACAGGCCCCCCTTCACCCTGACCGATTTCGCTGTCGTTCCGGGCAGCCGACAAATTCCGGCGGGCGGCGGACTGACGGTGACGGCGCGGCTTTCCGGCCCCCTGCCCGACGCGCTGGAACTGGTCTCCGCGCAGGACGGAGAGGCGGCGCAGTCCGCCCCGATGCTAAAACTCGACGCGCAGACCTTTTCGGCGCGAATGGAAAATTTGACCGCCGATACATGGTATTATGTTCGCGGCGAGACGGGCCGCAGTCCGCGCTATCATCTGATGATTGCGCCCGCGCAGGCAAAAAAAGCGAACACGGACAATTTGAACAATAACGAAAAAAGCGCTGTGCAGGCAGGCGACAACGCGCAGGCAGTCGCCGAAAACAATGCGAAACAAGAACTGCGCGACCTCGCCGATACGCAGGCAAAACTTGCCGCCGACGCGAAACAAAACGCGCAACGCAACCCAAAGCCAAACGACCCGCAAACGGCGAAATTGCGTCAGCGTCAGCGCGAAATTGCTCAGAAAGCCAACGCGCTATCGCAAAAACTCAAGGACGCGCCGGAATACGCCCGCGCAAAATCGAAACTTATGCAGGCGCGGCAGGCCATGAACCGCGTCGCGACCGGTTCCGTCAGCAAAAACTCGGCGGCAGCGGCGGAAAAATTAAAGCAGGCCGCGCAGGAAAACGGCGGCGCAGGAAACGGACAGGCAGCCGGGACGCGACGCGACGGAAAAGCCCGACCAACCGACGAACGCGCCCTGCCGCAGTTCCGCGACCGCAGCGGACAGATGCCCTATGCGCCCCCGTCCGCTGGACTGCCGCTGACCGGCAAGAACGGCGGCGACGCCCGCTACCCGCCCGAATATCGTAAACTGGTGCAGGACTATTTCCAGTCCGTCGCAGGGAAGAAATAGTCCACGAATTACCACGAATTTATCACGAATTAAACACAAATTCCCAATGCAATTTAGACAAGATTGACAGGATTTCGGATTTTTCGTGTTTAATTCGTGGATAAAAAAGGAGTTTGATCGTGCTTGAGATTGATATGGAGTACATAAAAACGGTGGCGCTGGAAGCAGGCGCGAAGGCCCTGACGATGCAGCAGGGGATGCAGGCCGAACTGAAAGCGGATGGTTCCTATGTCACGGACATTGATCGCGCCATCGAGAATTACATTCGGGAGCGTCTGGAGCGGCGCTATCCCGATTTCGCGTTTCTCGGCGAGGAGTTCGGGCGGCACGGCGACGCCGACGCGCCGCTGTGGGCGGTTGACCCGATTGACGGCACGACGAATATGGTGTTTGGCCTGCCGCAGTGGGGCGTTTCGATTGGGCTGATTCACGAGGGCAAATCGGTGGCGGGCGCGTTCGCCATGCCGCGAACGCAGGAGCTTTACTGGGCCGAAGCGGGCCGGGGCGCGTGGCGCAACGGCGTGAAGTTGCAAGCGAAAGACCGTTCTGCGATCCATCTGGAAGACACGCTGGGCTTTACCAGCGCCGCCATAAAACATCTGGACGTTTCCACGCTGCCGGGGCGAATCCGGTGTCTGGGCAGCATTGCGGCGGACATCTCTTATGCGGCGAGCGGAACCTTTTGCTGCCTCGTCGGGATGCGGGAAGGCTCTTACGATATTGCGGCGGCGCTGTGCTGCGCGTTGGAGGCGGGCTGCGTGGCGCACTACCTGACGGGCGAATCGCTCGACATGAACGTCATCGTCCGGGAAGGCCGCACGACGGGGCCGTTTGTGATAGCCCCCCCGCAAATGGCGGCGCTGCTGCAAAAAATCCTCGCCCCGACCTTCCACGAAGCGGAAGCGTGACCTGTATCATCTTGCGTGAATCGTGTTGCGTACTGTCCGGCTTTCGCATCCGCGAGGACGGTTGACGGAAGGCTTTTAGCGGGGCGTTGCATATGCCTCGCCGGTGGGCGCGTTTCTTGCCAGCCTCGAATCAAACCTCGATGACGATTTTGCCGAAATGCCCCGCGCTTTCCAGATAAGCAAGGGCGTCCGGGGCGGCGTCGAAGGGGAACACGCGGTCTATCACCGGGTGAATTTGGTTCTGCGCGAGGGCCGCGTTCATGCGCTCGAACATGGCGACGGAACCGACGTAGATTCCATGGGCGCGGATGCTGCGCAACAGGATATTCGCCGGATTGATCTGCCCGTCAAAGCCCGTCAGGACGCCGATGACGCTGACCGCGCCGCCCGTCCGCGTGGCCTTCAGCGATTTGTCCAGCGTTCCCGCCCCGCCGACTTCGATCACGTGGTCTACGCCCTGCCTGCCCGTCGCGTTCCAGACCTCTTTATCCCAATCAGGGAAGGTCTTGTAGTTGATTGTGATGTCCGCGCCCATCGCTTTGGCCCGCGCCAGTTTCTCGTCGCTGGAGGAAGTCAGGATGACCTTTGCGCCCGCCGCCTTCGCCAGTTGCAGGCCAAAAATCGAAACGCCGCCCGTGCCGAGCAGCAGCACGGTCTCGCCCGCCGTCAGTTTCGCCTGCTCAAAGAGCGCGTTCCATACGGTCACAGCGGCGCAGGGCAGCGTCGCCGCCTCCGCGTAACTGAGATAATCGGGGATCGCGACGAGCGAATGTTCCGGCGCGGCGATCTGTTCGGTCAGCAGGCCGTCAATCGTTCCGCCATACGCGCCATCGTGATATGCGGCGCGGATGTCGCCCGCAACCCAGTCCCGGAAAAAGTTCACCGCGACCCGCTGCCCCACCGAAAACCGCGTCACGTCCGCCCCGACCGCGACGATCTCCCCCGCCCCATCGGACAGCGGGACAAGGGGCCGCTTCGCGCCCGGATTTTTCGACAGAATCAAGTCCCGGTAGTTCAGCGAGGCCGCTTTGACCGCAACGACCACTCCATTCGCTTTCGGCGTTGGCGCATCGCGCTCCGTGAGAATCCAACCTTTCGGCCCGTCTGGTGTCCGCCCTTCATAAACGCGCATGATAAAAGTCCTTCCTCTTGAAATTTCTTCGCAAACGTTTTACAGTATGCCGTATGGCGGGGCGTTTCGTCAAGCGAAAATCAGCCGATGCCCGGTTTCCGGGTAGAGACAATGGGAATTTAAATTTCCGCTTGACAAACCCTCCCAACCGGCGCTAAAATAGGATGTGTTTGAGAATTACATCAGGTATGCCTGAATGACTTTCGCCGGAGTAGCTCAGTTGGTAGAGCGCCGCACTTGTAATGCGGATGTCGCGGGTTCGACTCCTGTCTTCGGCCTGTCGGTTCAATGTCAATGCGTAAAGTATAAATTTCTAACCTTCCACGCGCCTTTGCGTGGAAGGTGGGCTTTCGCGGCGCTGCTGCTTTCAGATAAAGGGGCGGTCAGTCTCCCCGCTCCTCATGATACTCCGTAATATTCTCGTAGGTATCGTCCGGGAAAGTCAGTTCGCGATACAGGTTGCCGCTGTCCGGGTCGTCCGGGTTGGGGATAATCTGAAACTTTTGATGCGTCTGCTGCTCCAGAATCCGTTCGCGGCGCGGCGGGTTGTAGTCCCGTTCTTCGATTTGCAGCACGACGGCGCGGGCTTTCGCCTCGTCCATGTCCGGCTGTTTCGCCAGCAGCGCGATCACCGCGTCTTCGTCCATGAAGTGATGCGCGACAGCGGCAAAGGTGAACTGCCCGTAATGCCCCACGTCCTCGCCCGCTTCCAGAGCGTCCAGCAGCCGCGCCATCGTCGGGGATTGACGCAGGTCTCCGTATTCCCCCGCCTGTTTCCGCTTTCGGCGCGTCGTCGTTTCTTTCGTTGCTGTTTGAGTCATTGTCTTTTCCTCTCTCAATCCAAAGTAGTATTCATCTGTCGGCTATTACAGAAAAAATGTTCCCGAAACTGACGCGCCCTTTTGAACCCAAAAAGAAGCGAAACGGAAAGAAACAAAACGGAAGTGGCGCGGCGTTTCGCGTTCGCGCCCGATTACGAGTCGCGCTTGATTGCGCGGCGCGATCTGGCGGCAATGACTGGAATTGCGATACTCGGCGCATCTTCGGCGACGGCGGGGAGGATTCGCTCCACTTTTCCTCGCAATAGCAGGCCAACAAGACAATGACACCGTTGAAATAACGAAGAAGAAATTCGAGGACATTCCATGAGCGAACTGAATTTTGACCTGCTGAAACGATTGTGCGAAACGCCGGGGATTCCGGGCCGCGAAGGGCCGATCCGCCGACTGGTCGCGGAGGAATTGCGCCCGCTGACCGATACCATTGAGGCCGACGCGATGGGCAATCTCATCGGCTTTAAGAAGGGCGCGAGCGACGGCCCCCGCGTGATGATTGCCGCCCATATAGACGAAATCGGGTTCATGGTCAAGTATATTGACGACAAAGGATTTGTCCGGCTGAACCCCGTCGGCGGCTGGGCCCCCCGCGCTATGTTCGCGCAGCGCGTCCTGATTCACGGGTTCGCCGGTCAAACTCTGCGCGGGGCTTTGATGCCCGCCGCCCGCCCGATCCACCTGCTGACGCCGGAGGAGATCAACAAGCCGCCGAAAATCGAAGAGTTTTTTGTTGACCTGGGGATGTCCGCCGAAAAACTCAAAGGGCTGATCGAACCGGGCGACATGGTGACGATGGACCGGACTGCCGAACAGGTCGGCGATATGATCACCAGCAAAACGCTGGACGACCGGGTGTGCGTTTTCGTGATGCTGGAGGCCCTGCGGCTGCTCAAAAGCAAATCGGTCAAGGCCAACATCCTCGCTGTCGCCACCGTGCAGGAAGAAGTCGGTCTGCGCGGGGCCATGACCGCCGCGTTCGCCCTGCAGCCAGACATCGGAATCGCGCTGGACGTTACGCTGGCGAACGACTACCCCGGCCCCGGCGACCACGAAAAAATTACGCAGCTCGGAGCGGGCGCGGCGATTAAAATCAGTGACGGTTCGCTGATCTGCCACCCGAAAATCGTCCGCCATTTCCGCGACATCGCCGAAGCGAAAAACATCAAATACCAGCTGGAAATTCTGCCTCGCGGCGGCACGGACGCGGGCAGCATCCAGCGCAGTCGCGGCGGCGTCCCCAGTTTCACGCTGTCTGTCCCCACCCGCTATCTCCACACGGTCAACGAGACGGCGCACGTCGCCGACATTCAGGCCGCGATTGACCTTCTCGCCGCCTACCTCGAAGACGCCCATACCCGCAGCTACGGCTACGCGGACGACCTCAAGTAGGTATTGGGTATTCAGGTATTGGGTATTGTCTGTTTCATTGTAAGTTTGCGCGTAACGATTCACCCCACCCCAGCCCTCCCCTTCGTAAGGGGAGGGAGCCGACCGCTTTCCTCCCCTCCTTGCGAAGGAGAGGAGCCATCCGCTTTCCTCCCCTCCTTGCGAAGGAGGGATTGGGGTGGGGTGAATCGTTACGTTTGCGCAATCTGATTGACAGATGAGCGAATACCTGAATACCCAATACCCGAATACCCAACACCCGAATACACAGTACCCGAATACCCAACACCCGAATACCCAATACTTGAACACCTGCGCCCCCTCCTCCCGAATTTCCTGCAACATTCCCACGCCTCCAATGTCTCACGAAGCGGAAACCACGATTTCCCTGCATGGCGCGATCAAAAGGACGATTTCGCGCTGGCATTAGCAGACCATGAAGAGGCGACATGATGGGCGAAAATGAGAAATACCTGACCGATTTTGCGCCGGGAAATGGGCCGGAAGACGAAGCGCGGTGGGCTTTACTGAGCGTTTATGCGGACGGCGAGGCCACCCCCGACGAAACGCGCCAAGTGGAATCGCTGCTGCGCTCCGACACGGCGTGGAAGCGCGAATACGATTTGCTGCGATTGGCCTCATCTTTTGCGCGGACCGAGCCGGAATTGGCTCCGCCCGCCGAGCTGCGCGACCGGATTTTTGCGGCGACCATTTCCCGCCCTACCCTGCGCCGCCGGTTTGCGACCGCATGGGCCGATTTTGCCGCGTCGCTGACGCCGCGCTATGCGCTGGCGGGCGGATTTGCGGGGGCGGCCCTGCTGACCGTCGCGCTGTGGCCCCACAATCATAAGGTAGAAGCGCCGCAGCAAGCGGCGCAGGCCGCGCCGCCAAGTCCGCAAATCGCCGCGCCGTCCGCTTCCACTCCGAAGATTGCGCCTGAAGTGATAAATGCGGCGCGGACTGCGGCGAAAATTGCCGCGTCCGTTCCTGAAACGGCAAAGAAAACGCCCGCGCAGCCGATAATCAAGACGGAAGGGACGACAGCGGAAGCGAAAACGAGCGAGACGAAAAAGGCGCGGACGCTTGCCGCCGCTTCGGTCGCCGCCGGAACGAAAATTGCCGCTTCCGCCCGCCCGGTCAAACATTCCGCCGCGCCGCGCCCGTCTGCGCTGACCAAAGCGCCGCAAATTCCCGCGCCGGTTGACCCGGATACACCCGTTGTCATTGCGGCTTCTTATGTGCCGAGGCCGGACATGAATATCAATAATCAGCGGCCCGCTCCCATCGCCCGCGCTCCGCGCCCCGATTCGGAAATGGGGGACGGTGTGGCGGAATCTTCCGCGCCGACAAAGCCCGTCCGAACCGCAGAGGCGGACGCCCCCGCAGGCCCGCAGCGCTGGGTCGGAAAAATCAAGCCCTCCGTACTTGACAACGCCCGCCAGATGACGCCCGGATTCATGCGGCGGCAGCGGCAGGCGTCCAACTCCGGTTACAACGACCTGATCATCAGCAGCATGAAGCAGAACCAGATGCAGGTCGCAGTCGAGGGCCGGTTCTAAAATTGTAACGATTCACCCCACCCCAGCCCTCCCCTTGCGAAGGGAGGAAGCCGTCCGCTTTTCTCCCTGCAAGGGGAGGGAGCCGTCCGCTTTTCTCCCTGCAAGGGGAGGGAGGGCTTGGGGAGGTGAATCGTCACCTAAAATTTTGGATTTTAGATTTTGGATTGACGCTTGTTCCGGGCTGCACACGGCCTGACCTGAAGTGTTTCGTAACTATTCACCATGACACAGCGCAGCAACAGCAAAATCAGGCGGCGTTCTTTCCTGTTTGCGGCCCTGACGCCCGCGTTCGCTTTTTCGGCAAGACAAAGCGCGGCGCAGTCGGCGGCGGCCCCGAAATTCGTGGAAAGCGCCGCCGTTCCCGGCATTCAGGCCACTGCGCTAAACGCTTCTGACCGACCGTTCGCGGAAACCCTGCGCGGCACGGGGACAAAAGCGGGCTACCTGCTCACGCACGGCAACGTCCTGCCCGCCAGCGTCTTCCTGACCATCGGCGGGATTCCGCAAAAGGCCAACGCCGATTACTGGCTCGAAACGGGCAGCGGTTCGGTTTACTTCGCAAACCCCGTCCGATCCGGCGACAGCATTCAGATCACCTACCGCTACCTTGACGGGGCTAGTCCCGCAGAAAACACGCTCCTGCCCGGACTGCGCTTCAATCTTGGCAGAAGCGCCAGCCTCGGCCTGATTTACGGCGCGGCGGCAAGCAACGGCGCTGGGCTGAACATTTCCACTTACGGCCTTTCGCTCAACTCCGCGTTTGGCGCAGGGCAACGCTCCTCCTTCTCCAGCCTTTTTTATGTCTCCAACAGCCAGCAAAGCCAGAACGAGATTATGCCGCTCGCCGTCTCCGCCGCCAAAACGTCGGGGCCGGGGCAGCAGGCGGGTTCCGACCACCTGTTTGTTCAGGACTTAAATATGCGGGCGGGCGGGCTGCTGTTCCACGCCGATTATCAGGACGTGGGCAAAAAATTCAACGGGTTCTCCTCTCTGCGCTCTAACCTTGCGGGCGATAAGGCGGGGCTTGACCGGCTGGGGGCATTGGAGGGCGAGCGCGGCGTGCAGCGGTTGGGCTTCGGATTCGGGACGGGCGGCGGGGCGGCAGGATTGCCAAACGGCAAAACGGCGGGGCTTTCGCTGAACTGGAACCAGATTTCCGACGAAAAAGGCCGTATATCGCAGCAGGCGGCGGGCTACGAATCCAAGGGCTTCCACATTCAGTTTGCCTCCCGCGAAATCGGCAAAACGTTCCAGAGTTTCAGCGGCCTGCGCGACGCAGAACGCGACCAGTGGAAACGGGAAGCGGGAATCAAGACCGAAACGCTTGGTCTGGGTTTCCATTTTGGACAGAGCAAAAAGGAAACGGCGGGCGGCGGGCTGAATTTCAGTTCGCAGAAATTCGGGGACGAAAGCGGCGGGCTAAAGCGCGATACGCTGCAAATCGCGTCGGGAAATTTTGGCCTGCAACTGATGAACCGCAGTGCGGACAGCGGCTTCAAAAGGCTCAACGACCTCAGCGACGCCGATAAGAACGCGCTGGCCCTTGATCTTTACCGGCAATTTGACCCCAGCGCCAGAGTGGAACAGATTACGGCGAATGACCGCAATCAGATCGCGCATGAGGCGGGGCTGAAACGCAGCGCTCTCCGCGCGGATTTCGGATTTGGCAAAGCGGGCGGGCTGAACTTCTCGCAGATGGCGATTGCGGACGCGGACGCGAAGGACGGGGCCAGCGCTGGACTGCATCGGGACAATCTGACGCTGCAATCTGGCGCGGCCCGCCTGGAATACCTCTCGCAGCGCAGCGACCTGAAATTCGGACGTTCCGGCGACCTCAGCGACATCGAAAAGACCTATCTGGCGCTGGACATCCGCCGCCAATTTGAGCCAAACGCGACCGCCGCGCAAATCACGCCGAAAGAGCGCGATCAGGCGAAGGCGACCGGCATAACGCGCAACGCGCTGCGCGGCGCGGTCAACTTCGGCAAAGGCGGCAAAAACGGGGCCTTGAGCGTTCAGCAGATCGGTCTATCGGACACGGCCCCGAACGCAGGAAATACGCCCCCCGCAAACGCGAAAAACGGACTGACGCGGCAGACGGCGGAGTATCAGAACAAGAATTTGCGCCTTATCTGGCTGAACCAGCGGATCGCCGCCGGGTTCCTGCGCCTGAAAGATTTGACGGACGCGGAACGCGCCGCCCTGGGCAACGAAAACGGGCTGACGCGGCAGCAAACGGGGCTGAGCTGGCAGATCAATAAAACGACGAAACTGACGGTCAGCCGACTGGCGATTGGCGGCGCGTCCGATGCGGCCTCGCTTGCCGCCGCAAACGCCGAAACAAACCATACCGATTCCGCCGCCGCGCAAAAGACCGCCCTCGCCGGACTGCGGCGCGAAAGTCTGGCCTTTGAGACGACCGGGTTTCTGCTCGCCGGAAACACCGCGCATACCGACAAGGAATTTACTCGCGCCGCCGATCTCGCCCTGCCCGACGCCGACCGCCGCGTCATCGAAGCGGAACGCGGCTTCAATCGCAGCGATTGGACGACGAAATTCAGCCTGCTGAAATGGCTGAAATTCGACGGCGCCATCTATAACGCGACCGACGACGCGGACAAAGCGGGCCACGCCACCGCCAATAACAACCTGACGCTAATGCCGACCAAACAGACGCAATTTGACTACCACCAGAACAGCGACGTAGTGACGACGGACGGGCAGAAGAACGGACAGGCGCGGGACTCGCTGGCGCTGAAACAGATTTTTGGGCCGGGAATCGCGCTGAACTGGAATCAGGACAGCAACACAATTTATGACAAGGGCGTCGCCGCCGCGCAGTCCACAAAGACCGATACGCTGCGCCTCCAAACGCCGGACGCCGCCCGCAACAGCCTGAACTACGAGAGCAAAAATACCACGTATGAGGACGGCAAATACGAGCGCGTTTCCAACCTGAATGTCCACGCGAAACCGGTCAGCGGGGTTGCCGTCTCCTACACCAATCTGGACGTGGCGCGGGACGGCGATAACCTCTCGGAAAACACCGATAAAGTAGATTTTTCGTGGCAGGCGTCGAAGCAGTTTGCCATTATTGGCGGCTATGCGCAGAAGAACGTCAACGATCCCAAAGATACCGCGAAAACGGGCAAAGGCAATTCTGATACCGTTTCAGTCGGGCTTTCAGGCCAGCCGGTGAAAAACATCACGCTGGCGGCGAAATTCGACGAGCAGCATCAAGTCTCCCAGAACACGCGGGACGCGGCGGACATCTCCATCTCGAACGCGAAGCCTTTTGCTTTTGGCCCGATACAGGAATTTACGCTGACCGCCCGCTACGCCTCGCTCAACGACCAGCGCAAACTGCAAAACGAAACGATGACGGGCCGCGCCGCATGGAAAATCTGGAAGAATCAATTTATTCTGGATTACAGCGGCGAGTCGAAACTGGACGCCACCACGACCAGCCGCCTGTATTCATTCGCCACTGACGCGAACCCGAAACGCCCGTTTCATGCCTCGTTTTTGTACAAGGCGCGGACGATGCTCGACGGGCAGGAGATGGCGATCCGCCGCTTCACCGCCGACGCGTTGCTGGCGAAAAGCACCCGTCTGGTGTATACTTACGGCACGCTTCCCGAAGACGAACATGGCAATATCATCCCGCAGACCACGATTGATATTGCGGTTAAGCACCGTTTCGGAGCGGGCCGCGACTTCGGGTTTTTCTACCGCGTGAATGATAACACGGCGACGAAACTTGCGACCCGTTCGCTGGGCTTTGAGTTTAGCAGTCAGATTAACGCGGGCAGCAAAATGTCGCTGGCGTTCAGTTTCGACGGCAACCGCTGGCCCGACCGCGCCGACCATTCGCACTACGTCCGGCTAGGCTACGAGCGCAAACTCAGCGCCGACAACTATTTCACGCTGTCCGCAGAAATCCGCAAGCACGACGCGGCGGGCGTCGCCGACGAACTGCGCGGCAACTTCGATTTTCACGTCCTGTTCTGATACATAGCCCCATGAAGCAGACAGTCAAAGACCGCTACGGGAACGAAATCTACTTGACGGACGAACGCTGGCAGCATATTTTAGACCACGCGGAAATGCAAGGCTATCGCGACCGGGTTCTGGAAGTTGTGAGAACCGGCAAGCGCAAACAAAAGCCCCGCGAACCAGACAAATATGCCTACTCGCTTCCCTACGATGACATGGGCACAGGATTCAACACCCTTGTTGTAATCGTCAAATTCGGTTATAATGAGGATGGCTCTGCTAACAATTATGTGCGCACCGCCTATGGCGTGGACGATTATTCAAGGTAAACCATGCGTATTTTTGAGATGAAATACAGTGAAGAGGACGACACGCTCGAAATTTTCTGGGCGAGGCCGGAACGCGCCGATATGACCGGGTTTGCGCTGGAAGACGATATTATTCTGTGTACCGATAACGATTTGTCGCGTCCGGTACGGTTGATGTTGTCCGCTTACAGCAAATTGCTTCAGGAGTCGCGGATCGAATTAACGGAACTGCCGCTTATGCCGCCGGATAAGCAAGCGCGTGTCCGCCGTTTGTTGCAGCAGTCTCCCCTGAATTGTTTTCTGCAATTTGATAGCGAAAATTCGGTCAGAGTGTTGGGCGCGGTATGGAATGACCTTGCCGCTTGAAATCGGGAGACTGCTATGCTGATGCTGCGCGGGGGTGTCTCCGTTCGTTTCCGTTTGCAATACCTGCTATTCGCTGCGCTGGTCGGACTGCCACTTTCTGCGCGGGCGGCAGGGCCGACGACAGCAATTCGGGCGGGTGATTTTCTGAATAGCATCGGGGTGAATTCCGCGATCAATCAGCGGGGCGAGACGCTGCAAAATACGATTACGTTTGCAAAGTACCTCGGCGTCCGGTGGTTTCGGGCGGGCATCGAGGGCAACGTTCCGATGGCGGACTTTATCACGCTCTACAAGGAGACAGGGGCGCGTTTCAGCTGGTGTCCGGGCAGCGGCGGCTCCGATCTTGCGAAACTGACCGCAACGGCGCGGCAGCTTGCGGCATCCGACGCCCTGCTCGCTTTTGAAGGGCCAACTGAGCTGAACAACTGGCCGCTTACCTACAATGGCGAGAAGGGCGGACGCGATTCGTCGTGGCTTGCCGTCGCGAAATTTCAGAGCGATTTATACAGGGCAGTCAAAAGCGACCCGGTACTGAAAAAATATCCGGTCTGGGGACGGGAAATTCAATGCCGATTCCCGCGTCCGTGAGGACGCTTGGCCGTAGGCCTTTAGCGAAGCATTTGATATGCCTCGCATGATGCGTCTGCCCCCTACTTGCCGAGCCATTTCACGCCGTTGCGCAGAACCTGCCGGATGTCTTCCTGAAAATAGATCGGGTAGCTTTCGTGTCCGGGCTGGAAATAGAACAGGCGGCCTTTGCCCACTGTCCAGACCATGCCCTGCTGCGCGTGCTGCTGCGTCCCGTTCGGCAGGGTATAGAGGCCGTCAAAAAGCAGCGTTTCCGGCGTCGGGACTTCGAAATCGTCGCCGTAGCGTTCGGTATGCGGCACGACGAAATCCTTCACGCCTTTCGTAATCGGGTGCTTCGGGGCCTTGACCAGCACATCCAGTTTCGAACCGTCTTCGATATAGCCGCCCTTCCAGCCGCAATTTGTGCCTAAAATGGCCTTGATCGCTTTGGAGTAGTGCGCGGAGTGAGTCGGGAGGAATCCCATACCGTCCTCTTTCACCCGCTTGACGATTCGCGCCACCAGTTCGTCCTTCACGTCGCCATGCCGCTGATGCCCCCACCAGATCAGAACATCTGTTTTGTTTAGCAGTTCATCGGGCAGGCCCTGATCCGGCTGATTGATGTTGGCGGTCAGAACTTCCCAGCCCCGCAGCGGCTTCAGACCCTCGGCAATCGCGGTATTGATGTCGTTCGGGTAAACGTTTTTCGGGGCCGTCCCCTCCGACCAGACCACCACGCGCTTCATCCGCCGCGCCGCGTTTGCGTCCTCGTTCAGCAGCAGTCCGCCCGCCAGCGTCAGTCCGCCGCCCAGCAATGCGCGGCGGCTCATTGGTTCGTTCGTCATCGTTGTTTCCTTTTCGTTCCCATTTCGTTTGGAGGATATTTGCGTTCTATTCTGCGCGAGGCCGCAAAATTCCTTTCCAAAGTTGTTTCCATGCCGTTCTGACTTCAAATTTAACTTTGAGGCGTCCGCAATGGGAGGAGATTCCGCGTTCGGTCGCGAATTTTAATGTCAAATACCCCGCTTCGCGCCGTACTCAGGAGAACGCCTATGCTTGCTCATGTTCAATCCAGCGCTGTACTCGGAATTGACGCCTACCGTATCACCGTTGAAATTGATGTCAGCAATGGCGTTCCGATGGTCTCCGTCGTGGGGCTGCCGGACGCGGCAGTCAATGAGAGCCGGGAGCGTGTCCGCGCCGCCATCAAAAATTCCGGCTTTCTGTTTCCGAGCGACAAGCGCATCACGATCAACCTTGCGCCCGCCGATGTCCGCAAGGCGGGGCCGAGTTTCGATCTGCCGATTGCCATTGGCCTGCTGGTTGCGACGGGGCAAGTCCCCGGCGACTGCCTGGAGGGGGCCTTGCTGGTCGGGGAACTTTCGCTGGATGGCGGGGTGCGCCCCGTGACCGGAGCGTTGCCGATAGCAATGGGAGCAAGAGACCGGGGAGTGCGGCGCGTTTATCTGCCCGCGCAAAATGCGCGGGAGGCGGCAATCGTCGGGGAGATTGACGTATTCCCGGTGACGACTCTGGCGGAGATGGCCCGCGCTCTGGCCCTGCCCGATTCGCTCGCGCCCGCCCCGCACGACCCCAAACTCTTGCAGGCCGACAACCCCGATTTCACGTTTGATTTCGCCGATGTCAAGGGGCATTTTTCGGTAAAACGCGCTCTCGAAGTGGCGGCTGCCGGGGGCCACAATGTCATCCTGCTTGGCCCTCCCGGTTCTGGCAAGACCATGATGGCGCGTCGGCTGCCCTCCATCCTGCCGCCGATGAGCGTGGATGAGGCGCTGGAAGCGACTAAACTGTACAGCGTCGCGGGGCAGTTGTCCTCCGACGTGTCGCTCATCAATACGCGCCCGTTCCGCTCGCCGCACCATACCGTTTCCACCGCCGCGCTGGTCGGCGGAGGTTCCGTGCCGCGTCCGGGAGAAGTCAGTCTGGCGCATCACGGGATTCTATTTCTCGATGAATTGCCTGAGTTCAACCGCGACGCGCTGGAAGTGTTGCGGCAGCCGCTGGAGGACGGCGTGGTCAGCATTGCCCGCGTCCATGCTTCGTATGCGTACCCGGCGGACTTCTGCCTTGTGGCGGCGATGAATCCCTGCCCGTGCGGTTTCTTCGGCGACGCCTACCGCGCCTGCACCTGCTCCCCGACGGCAGTGCAAAAATACCAGAAGCGGATTTCCGGGCCTCTGCTGGATCGTATTGACCTGCATATCGAAGTGCCGCGCCTATCCGAAGAGGAATTATTGCAGTCCACGACGGGCGAGAGTTCCGCCGCCATCCGCGCCCGCGTCAACCGGGCGCGGGGATTGCAGGCAGCGCGTTTCGCCCGTCCGCCCCTCGACCCCGACGCTCTGACCGACATCAACGACACGCCCCATCCGGCGGACATTTCGCCCGCTCCCGATGACGCGCCCCGCCCGAAGCCGCGCCGCCTCTATTGCAACGCGCAGATGGGGCCGCGCGAACTCCGGGCCTACTGCGCCCCTTCCGAACCGGTCAAGGCCCTGTTGCGCTCCGCCATTCAACAACTTGGGCTGTCCGCCCGCGCTTACGACCGCCTGCTTAAAGTCGCCCGCACGATTGCCGATCTGGGCGGCGAGGCCGACATTCACGCCGCGCACATCGCCGAAGCGATTCAGTACCGCACCCTCGACCGCAAATTCTGGGGCGGGTAAGCGCGGCCCTCTGATACAAAAAGGCGATTGGAAAGGAGAAACGATCATGTGGAACACGAAACAGAGGCGGCGTTTTCAGGACTTGCGAACCCGTGAACGGGAACAATCCTTGACCGAAGCAGAACAGGCGGAGTTGTCCCGCATGACTACGGAATTAGAGGCGGAAGAAGCCGCGTATTTGCGCCCTGCCAACGCGCGTCTCCAACAGCGCAATCATGAAGTTGCCGCTCAGAACGCCGCATTGAAAGCCCTCGTTGAGCGCGAAAAGCGGCTGAACCGCTACTTGCAGCGCGTTCTCGAAAAAGCGGACAGCGAACGCGATGCTATTGCTAAAGAACTATCAACGATTTTGGAAGCGCCTGCCGCTCCAGGAGCAGGCCGCTAATGCGTTCCAACACCCGGCAGCGCGTCCGCGTCCTCTACGAATACCGTTGCGGGTATTGCGGCGTTCGGGAAAGCGATGCCGGGGCGCGTCTCACGTTAGATCATTTTCGTCCGCGTTCGCAAGGTGGAAATGACGACTTAGACAACCTTGTGTACTGCTGTCATGCGTGCAACGAGTTCAAAGGCGACTATTGGCGCGACGAGGAAGACCAGCGATTACTGCATCCGCTGCAAGACGATTCTGCGCCACATTATGCCCAAAGCGAAGACGGAAACCTGCGCGGTTTGACGACCAGAGGCATTAACCATATCGCGCAATTAAGGCTAAACCGGCCTGAACTGATTGCCCATCGGCTGCAGCAACGAAACGAGGAAGCGCTCAACACTGAAAACCGGCAAATGCTTGCGTTGCTGGAAAAATTGCGGAACGACAACGAGTCCTTACGCGACCAAATCGCTTCGAGAAAATTATCCCGCAAGCGGGGGTAATTACTTACGACCGCCTGCTCAAAGTCGCCCGCACCATTGCCGATCTGGGCGGCGAGGCCGACATTCACGCCGCGCACATCGCCGAAGCGATTCAGTACCGCACCCTTGACCGCAAGTTCTGGGGCGGGTAACGCTTCTTTAAGTAGTTGCGCGGGATGTTCAGGCGACTCCCAACGCCCGCCGCGCCGCTTCCAGTCCGCTGGCATATGCCTGATGGACGCGCCCGTTGTCGGGGCGCAGAGCGTCGCCGCACACCAGAACCGCGCTCCCTTCCGGGTTCGCCGCCGCGAAGTCCGCCATGCCGCGAGGCTGCGAATAGCGCCAGCGTTTCACCTGCGCCCACTGCGGCAGCGCGTAAAGATCGCCGAACAGCGGACACAGATGTTCCAGCGCGGCAGCGCGGATTACGTCCTCCGACTGATCGTAGTTCTCCCGGCTCCAATCCGGGCCGAACTGCGCGATCAGCAGCGCCTCGCCGTTCGGGGCGCGTTCCGGCGCTTTGGTCTGCTCAAAAGCCAGCCACAGCAGCGGATTAGAACGGTCTTCCGCCAGCAATGCGTAGGCGGGCGGGGGCGGCGCAGTGGGCGCATAGCCCAGCAAAACGGTCAGGCAGGGATGGTACGCCACCCCGCGCAGCGCCTCGATTCGCGAGTCTGTCGGCATTTTTAATCGGCTGTTTGCCAGCAGGTCTGCCCCCTGCGGCGCGGGCGCGGCGACAATCACGACCTCGGCGCGTCCCGCCTCTCTGCCGTTCTCGTCGCGCAGCAAAATCCCGCGTTCGTCCTCTTCCAGCGCTCCAATCCGCGTCTCATAACGAATGACCGTCCGCTCAGATGGCAGGCTTTGCGCTAAGAGTTTCGGCAGCGTAGTCAGTCCCCTGCGATAGACGAATTTACGCTCCGCTTCCCGCTGCGGATCGGCCTCGCGAATCGCGCCATCGTTGGCGTACTGCCGCGTCGGCGCTAAAACTTGAACGAGATCGTCCCGCGAAAGTTCGTTCTGCATCACGTCGCCCAGCGTGGAGCCGTCGGGCTTTAAGACCTGCGCCCCGTGATCGAGCAGGCAGCCGCCCACGCGCCGCGTCGCCACCCGCCCGCCAAGCCCCGCGCTTTTCTCATAGATCGTGACCGCGCCGCCCGCCGCCGTAATCTCCCGCGCCGCCGCAAGTCCCGCCATTCCCGCCCCGATAATCGCCGCCGATTGAAACACGCCGCTATTCTCCCGGTAATTTATACCTGTTTCGCTCATTTTTTGAAAAAAATTTTCGATCAGGTCTGTTTTGCCCTGAACCGCCTCAAATTCCCTGCCGATACTAACAGCGCTAATACATGGATTCGTATTAGTGAGGCGAACATTCCTGCGGAGGCAGGACAACAGGGAGGAGTCAAACTATGTCATCCATTGCCATTACCAACTATAATGCGACGGCGCTGGCAAAACTGGTCGGCGAGGTCAGCACACTGCAAAGCCTGCCGCTGATACCCAGCGATTATGCGCTGACCATCTCATCAGCGGGCAGCGTGGTCGCGGCGGACGTGCAGATTTCTTCACGCCCCGTTACACAGAACGCCGGAACGAACGGGCAGGCAGCCGCCGCGACCGCGTCCACGCCGAACGCGCATACAAACGCAGCGTCGGCGCATTTCGATACCGCCGTTGCGCAGGTTGCCGCCGCTTCGCGTCTGGAACTCGCCGCATGAGTTCCTGTACGAACTTTGCGCGTCATTCTTCGCCCGCAAAAAAAGCGGCCCGATACAAAAAATAGAACGGGAGCGCGGCAGGCGCGTTCCCATTCTATTTTTCTGCCGTTGACGTTCCCTCACGGCCTCGCGGCGGCTATCTCCGCTGCCCGCTGAAATTCCGATTCACTTCTTCTGCGGTAAAGGAAATACTCGCGGTAGCGCCCGTGTCATGCAGAATTTTCTTTGCGATCAGCGCGTTGGTTGGCGCAAGCGTCTCGAAATGGCTGGCGTCCTTAATTTCGATGAAATGCGCGTTGGGATTGTCTGACGCCTTTGCCATCACCTGAAAAGCCCCGATATTGCCGCCCGTTCCCTCAAAGACCCACATCGGCGAACGGATCGAGGACAGCCAGCGACCGGGCGAACGGATATCTACCTCTTTTGGATTGGACGTATCAAAAGGGAGGAAACCCGAACTTTCGCCATATCCCGCAACATCCTCAACCGGGCCGAACGCGAAGACCGTCCGAAAACTGTCCGTATACTCCCCGACCAGCATTGCCAGTGTGCCGCCCGTGCTATGGCCTCCGAGATAGATGCGATTGCCGTCCACATACGCCTGCTTTTTCAGGTATTTCAATGCGGCAAGCACATCGTTGACCTCGCCCAGAAACCCCTCTTTGACGCCCGGATTGTCGTTGCCGCCGCGCAGCGAGGGGAACATCATCAGGACGCCCGCCTGTCGGTAAGCCGCCGCCGTCTGGTCGTTGTCCGCCGGAACAGGCGTCCAGACATCGCCAATGGAATTGCAGTCGCCGCCGGTAATCCAGATAATCGCCGGATGCCTCCTCCCGTCCCCCGGATCGGGGGAAAGGTAGGCCGCAAGTTCTCCGCTCGGAGCCGGGTACAATACCGTGCGAAAAACGTCCGCCGGGGCCAGTGGGATCGGGGCTTTCGGGCCGTTCTGCGCCCTGAGCAGGGATTGAAATCCCTGTCGGGCGTGAGCCAGGGTTTCGGAATTTTGCGCGGGGGGCCTCCGCGCCGCGCACCCGGCGCAGAGGAGAAGCGCAAACACAACGGGCAAAGCGGAAGCAATCGTTTTTCGCTGCATCATGTCAACTTTCCGGCGTGGACAGAAAACGCCGCAGTGAGAGATAAACCGGCAGAGCGTGAGCGGTAAGGTCAGCGCGGGGCCACGCTTTTCCGATCTTCCTCTCCACCCGTTTGGTTCATTAAGTCTTTTTCAACCCAAAAAGCCCGTAATTTTACCAGAAAAATCATTTCTTTGATAAAATTTCCATTTCTAGCCAAAATTTACGAGTCTAGCGCGAACATACAGGCCGTCTAGCGCGTCTATATAGGTGAGAACGCTGAAACGAGCGTGATCACGGATTGAAACAAGACGTGCTATTCCGACGCGGGGGGCGTTTGGAGTGGCCGATGTTCCTGCGGCGCAAGCGGCAGGGACAAACAGGGGCGGGACGACTTCTGGGGGGAATGTCGTTCCGCCCCGCTTTATGTCACCGTTTCGGGTGTTCAGGTATTCGGTGTTCACTCGTTTATTGATAGATTGTACAAAACTGCAGTGAAACAGCCAGAACCTGAACACCCGAACACCGGAACACCCGAACACCCATGAACTTATCGGCAGCAAAAATTTCAGCGGGCTACGGCGGCGCGGACATCCTTCAAGCGGTCAGCGGCGGCGTGGCAGCGGGCGAACTTGTGGCGCTGCTTGGCCCCAACGGGTGCGGCAAGTCCACCTTGCTGCGCGTTCTGTCCGGCGTTCTGCGACCGCGCTCCGGCGCGGTGACTTTGGATGGGCGCGAACTGCCGCAATGGACTGCCACCGAGCGGGCGCAGCGCGTCGCGTTCGTGCCGCAGTCCGAGACCGCCGCGTTCGATTTTTCTGTCCGGGACATTGCGCTGATGGGCCGCTATCCGCACCGCCAAAAATTCCGAAGCGAGACCGCGCAGGACTATGAGATTGTCGCGCAGGCCCTCGCAGACACGGACATCACTCACCTCGCGGCCCGCGCCGTGACCGAACTTTCCGGCGGCGAACACCGGCGCGTCCTGCTGGCCCGCGCCCTCGCGCAGCAAACGCCGCTGCTGCTCCTTGACGAACCGACCGCGCACCTCGATCTTACGCATCAGGCGGAACTCATGCTGCTCCTGCGCCGCCTGATTACCGAGCGCGGCGTCGGCGTTATGGCGGCGCTGCACGATCTGAATCAGGCGGCAGAGTTTTGCGACCGGCTAATTCTCATGCGCGGCGGCGAGATCGTGGCGGTTGGAACGCCGGAACTTGCGCTGACCGCCGACAATCTCCGGCAGGTCTACGGCGCGGAGGCGGAAATCGGAACAAATCCCGCGACCGGAAGGCCGTTTATTTTCGCCCTGCGTCCCCTGCCCCGCGCCGCTCACACCGTCCCGCCGGGATTGTCCGCATCATAGACCTTGCGTCCGCCAACCCACGTTTGCCGCACCCGCAGTCTTTCGTCAAGCAAAACCAGGTCCGCATCAAGGCCCATCATAATCTGCCCCTTTCGGTCAGTCCATCGCAGCGAACGCGCCACATTATAACTTGTCATATAGGAGAGGTGAAACAGGGTATTGTGCGTTGTGTTGCGGATGGCCTCATCGAGTGTGAGCAGACTGCCGGCAAGCGTTCCATCCGGCAGTCGCGCCGCGCCGTCCTGAACGACAACCGGCTGACCGCCGAGCGTAAATTGATAGCCTTCCGGCATCCCCGCGCCCGGAATCCCATCGGAGATCAGAATGACCCGCTCCGGGCCTTTGGCGGTAATCAAAGCGCGGCAGGAGGCCGGGTGAACATGAATATTGTCCCAGATAAGCTCCGCCATGAGTTCCGGGCGGGTCAGCGCCGCGCCAACCACTCCCGGTTCCCTGCTTCCAAGCGGCGTCATCGCGTTATAGCAGTGCGTGACGTGTCGCGCTCCCGCGTCAATCGCCGCGCTCACCTCGTCATACGTCGCGTCGGTATGCCCGATAGAAACAAGGATATCCTGCTCTGTGAGATAGCGGATTAACTCCAGCGCTCCGGGCATTTCGGGGGCCAGCGTGACGATTTTGATAGTGGAGCGGAAAACCCCCGCCCAGCGCTTGAAATCCGCAATATCGGGCGGCAAAATGAATTGCTCTGGCTGCGCTCCTTTGCGTTTCGGGTTGATGTACGGCCCTTCCAGGTGGACGCCCAGCACAGCGGCCCCGTCCCGCCCGTTCTCCGGCGACGCCATCCACCGCGTCACCGCCCGCAAAACCTCTACGGTTTCTTCCCGCGAGGCGGTGACCGTTGTCGGAAGATAGCCCGTGACGCCATGCTGCGCCAGATGCCGCCCGATAGCCCTCAGCGCGTCGGCGGTTCCCTCCATGACGGCGCGGCCCGCTCCGCCGTGAACGTGAATATCTATAAATCCCGGCAGGATAGCCCCGCCTGCTCGCGCGCCGCGCGGCAGCGCCTCGATTGCGTCTATTTTGCCGTCCGCCAGTGTAATCACGACTTTATTTTGATAACCAGCCGCGCTCACGGCCTGCGCGGCAAAAATCTGTGTTTTTTTGTTTACATTGCTCACATTTCGCTCCCACAAATCACCCGCGTTCGGACGTTCGCGGATTTGTCAGCAGGCAGGACAGCGCCGCGCCAAGCAAAATCAGGACAGCGGCAATCGTCAGGCCCGCAGCATAGTTGCCATGCGTCCGATTTTTGACTTCGCCCATCAGTGTCGGCCCGAAAAATCCGCCGAGGTTGCCGACCGAGTTGATGAACGCAATGCCGCCCGCCGCCGCCCGCGTGCCCATCAAGTTGGAAGTCAAGGCCCAGTAGGAGCCTGCCGCCGAACGTTCGCCCAGCGCATTGAGCGAGAGCGCAAACAGGGTCAGCGGCGCGGTCGGCGTATAAACGCACAGCAAAAAGGCCGCTCCCGCTAGCGCGTAGCCCAGCGCGACGTGCCGCCGCCTTCTGCCCGTCCTGTCCGAGTGCCGCGCCGCAAACACCATTGCAATCGCGCCGACCAGCGCCGGAATCGTCATAATTGTTGAGATATAGGCGTCCGACCACAGGCCGCCGCTGCGCATCTGGATCAGTTTCGGCCCAAAAAACCCGATCATGTTCCCGCCCGTCGCGGTCAGAAAAAAGATCAGACACATCAGTCGGATTCGCGGCTCTGTCAGCAGCACCCAGGGCGAAAGATGCTCCACACGCCCCGCCCCGCGCCCGTCCTCCGCAAGCCGTTCCGCGAGCGCCTGCCGCTCCTCCGGCAGCAGCCAGTCCGCTTTGGTGGGCGTGTCCGGCAAAAAGCGCAGCACGGCAAAGGCCAGCAGCACGGACGGCAGCCCCTCCACCACAAACAGCCATTGCCAGCCCGCCAGACCGCCTAATCCCTTCAAGGTCAAAATCGCGCCGCCAATCGGCCCGCCCGCCAGCCCCATGATCGAGGTCAGCGCCAGAAACCGCGCCATGACCTGCGCCCGCACTCCCGACGGGAACCAGTAGGTCAGATACAGCACGATACCCGGAAAAAAGCCCGCCTCCGCCACGCCGAGCAGGAACCGCAGCGCGTAGAAACTCGTCGCGGAATGGACAAACATCATGCTCGCCGAGACCAGTCCCCACGACAGCATAATGCGCGCGATCCAGCGCCGCGCCCCGACTTTTTGCATAATCAGGTTGCTTGGCACTTCGAAGAAAAAATATCCGATGAAAAATATCCCCGCGCCCAGACCGTACACCGCGTCGCTGAACTTCAAGTCCTTCTGCATGGTCAGCGCCGCAATGCTCACATTGCCCCGGTCTAAGATATTGAACGTGTACAATATCGCAAGGAACGGCACAAGCCGCGCCAGCGCTTTTCGGACGGCGGCATTCTCGTAAATTTGCGCGGGAAGCTCCTTCGCTTCAGACATGGCATTTTTCTTTCCGGCGTGGGGTTCCGCCTCGACTTATAGCCTATCTTCCTATTTCGACGCGGACGGGCGGAATCCTGCCCCGCGCCAAAATGCGTTTCGGAAAGCGGTGCAGCAGAAATTTTGCGTGAAATCTTTGCTATTCCCGCGATTTTGGAGTATCATAGAGGGTAGGTTGCGGGGTGTAGCTCAGTGGTAGAGTGCTAGTTTTGGGAACTAGATGTCGCAAGTTCAAGTCTTGTCACCCCGATTTACGTCTACTTATTTTTAGCAAGCGGGCGGTTCAAGCAACTTGTTTTGACCTTTGGGAACGGCTATTCAAGCGTAGACTTGAACCCGTGCGAAGTAGTATCAATAGGCGCATTGTTCTTCGCTGTCCGCGACCGGAAAGGGTATTTTGCCCCTGTCCGGTTTTTTTATTCTATTGCGCCTACGCTCAAGGCAGACACGCGAAAATAGAGACCGACCCAACGCTTCTAAACGACGAGGCGCTTCATGCAAACCCCATTCATTCCCGCTGAGGGACGGCAAGTGAACGAAACGGCTGGCGCGGCGCAGGCCGCTTCGGAAATTGACGAATATCTGCATCTTCGCGATGATCGGCGCAGGCTCCTGCCCCGCGCCGCGCTAACCGGAGCCCTCTCCGGCCTGCTGGCAGTTGCCTTTCGCGCCGCGCTTGCAGGGGCCGACGCCCTGCGGAACGCGCTCATCACGCACGCTCGGCATTGGATTATCTTTGGCTGGCTGTTGCCGGTTCTGTTCGGCGGCGTCTGCGCGGCGGTCGCGGTCGGCATGGTGCGGCGGATCGCGCCCGAAGCGTCGGGCAGCGGCATCCCGCATCTGGAGGCTGTGTTGCATCGGTTCCGCGAAATGAAATGGCGGCGCGTCCTGCCGGTCAAGTTCGTCGGCGGGCTGCTCGCTTTAGGCAGCGGCATGGCGCTGGGACGGGAGGGGCCAACCGTGCAAATGGGCGGCGCAGTCGGGGCGGCAGTGGCGGACAGCCTGAAGTCGCCGACGCGGGAACGGCTGACGCTCATGGCGGCGGGCGCGGGCGCGGGGCTTGCCGCCGCCTTCAACGCGCCGCTTTCGGGTTTAATCTTTGTGCTGGAAGAGGTGCAGAAAGACTTCCGGCAGGCGGTCTTTGGCGCGGCGTTCGTCGCCGCAGCGGTCGCCAATATCGTGGCGCGTTCCGCTTCAGGACAACTGCCGGTCTTTGCCGTGCCGAGTTACGCCGTTCCCGCCCTTGACGCCCTCCCAATCTTCGCTCTGCTGGGGTTGCTGTGCGGCTTGCTGGGTGTGGCGTTCAACCGGGGTCTCATGGGTTCGCTGAATATCGCCGCGAAGATTTCGCCTCGCTTCAAGGTTCTGGCGGCGGGCGTTGTCGGGGCCATTGCCGGACTGATAGCGTGGTTTCTGCCCCTTGCGGCAGGCGCGGGACACGCCCTGACCGAAGAAGTCCTTGACGGACGCATGGCGCTGACCGTAATTCCGCTGTGGTTTGCGGGCCGTTTCGTGTTCACGCTCGCCAGTTACAGCACGGGCGCTCCCGGCGGCATCTTTGCGCCGCTGCTCGCGCTGGGAGCGTTGATCGGTCTGGCAGTGGGGCAAACGGCGCATCATTTCGCGCCCCACGTCGCCCCGATTGCCGCAGTGTTCGCTGTTGTCGGCATGGCGGCGTATTTCACCGCCATCGTTCGCGCTCCCTTGACCGGAATCGTTCTCATTCTGGAAATGACAGGCGATTACGCGCAAATGCTGCCGCTGCTGACCGCCTGTTTCTGCGCTTACGCGGTCGCGGAGGGATTGGGAGACCTGCCGATATACGAGCGTCTGCTGGCGCGGGACTTGCGGCAATCTGGCGACCACCCGCCGGCGTCCGCCCCCATTACGATAGAGCGGGAAGTTCAGCCAAATTCGCCCTTCGCGGGCAAAATGGTGCGGGAATTAGGACTGCCGACCGGCGTCATATTGATACGCTGCCGGGAAGCGAGCCGGGAATGGATACCGAACGCAGACACGCGCATCGAACCGGGCGTTCGCATCACCGCCCTGATTGCGCCGGAAGCGACCGGCGGTCTTGACGCTCTGCGGCGCGGCTGCGAGGCGAGTCATTGATATGCTATGGCGCGGATTACTGCTCCTCATAGCGACAGTTGCAGCGCTGGAAGGCATGGCGTGGCGTTTGAATCTTCTACTCCGCCGCGCCGAAAAGCGTTTCCCGCCTGCGGGCCGATTCTTTTCGGTGGCGGGCGTCCGACTGCATTACGTTCGGCAGGGCGCGGGAACGCCGGTCGTCCTGCTGCACGGCAGCGACGGTTTCTGGCAGGACGCCGCCGAAATTTTACGCGCGGGTCAAAACGCGCCCTTTGATTTTATCGCGTTCGACCGCCCCGGTCACGGATATAGCGATGTTGCAAAATCGGGTGAGAGTTCCCTTGTCGCGCAGACCGAAATCCTGCATCAGGCGCTCAATCAACTGGGCCTGACGCGGTATCTGCTAGTCGGTCACTCGTGGGGCGGGACGCTGGCCCTGCAATTCGCGCTGGATTATCCGCAGAATGTGACAGGTCTCGTCCTCGTCAATCCCTGGGTGTCGCCGACTCGCGATCCCCCGCCGCGCCTGCTCTACGCCGCCCGTTTCGCCGGTAACTATCTTGCCTTCACCGCGCTGAATTTGACTCTCCTGAAACGCCGCCTTCTGCGCGTCAACTTGCAGGCGGCGTTCTTCCCTGCGCCCGTTCCCTCCGCGTATGCGGAATTAGCGCTTGCTCTCTGGCAGCGTTCACCGACGATGACGGGCGTTTTTCTGAACGAGAACGCGGCGGCATGGCATGAACTCCCGGCGCTGGCAAAACGTTATGCCGGGATCGCCGCCGCCGTTGTAATTGTGGCGGGCGAGGCGGACGGCGTGGTCTCGCCCGCCCATCATGCCCAGTGGCTCGCCGCCCAAATCCCCGGCGCAGCGCTTGTCCTGCTCGCAAACGCAGGGCATGAGATTCCCCATGTGAATCCGGCGGCAGTTCTCGCGGCGATCTGGGACTGCGCGGCGCGAACGCAGCCGGTGGAACCGCCGGAAATCCCGCCTTTCTATGCCGGGAAGGACACGCTGACGCGGGTGCGGGACCTGGTCCTCCGCTATGGCTGGAACGCGACGGCTTATCAGGCCCTTGCCTCCGATATGCAACACTGGTTTGACCGGGACGGCGAGGCGGCAGTGGCCTATGTGTCGCGGCTCGGCGTGTGGGTGGCGGCGGGCGCTCCCCTGTGCGCGGCGGAGCGAGTCGCGGCGGTTGTGGGAAATTTCGAGCGGGAAGCGGCGCGGCAGGGCTGCGGCGTATGCTGGTTCGGGGCGGCGGGACGGATGCGGGACGCTCTGGCGGACTTGCCCGCTCATGTCCTGCTGACGATTGGGGCGCAGCCAACATGGAATCCCGCGCATTGGGCGGACATCCTGCGCGGCAATAAATCGCTGCGGGCGCAACTGAACCGGGCGAAAAACAAGGGCGTTTTGGTTCGCGAAATTCCGCCGGAAATTGCGGCGGGGCGTGGGGACTTGCAGGACTGTCTGGACGACTGGCTGGAGCATCATCCCTTGCCGACCCTGCATTTTCTGACCGCGCCTGTCACGCTCGACCGGCTGTCAGACCGCCGGGTATGGGCGGCGGAAATCGGAGGCGCTGCGATTGCCTTTCTGGTGGCGACCCCGATTCCGGCGCGGCGCGGCTGGCTGATCGAGCAGATTGCCCGACGTTCACACGCCCCCAACGGCGCGAACGAACTGCTGGTAGACGCGGCGATGCGCGATCTGGCAGCCGACGGATCGGATTATGTCACGCTGGGCCTGGTTCCGCTGGCCCGCCGCGCCGACGCTTCCAGTAAAGCGGCCTCTCCCGCCGCCCGCTTGCTGCTGCGGTGGGGCCGTTCGCACGGGCGTCGCTTTTACAATTTCGCGGGGCTGGACGCCTTCAAGTCCAAATTTCAGCCGGAGGAATGGGAACCGCTGTTTATCATTTGTCCGGGCAAGGCGGTCTCGCTGCGTGTCCTGCTCGCGACGCTGGCGGCGTTTGGTCAGGGGCCGCTGCCCCTGCTCTTCGCTGCCGCGATAGCGCGTTCGCTGCGGCAGGAAGCCCTCTGGCTTGGCAAGCGCCTGCGGGAAAGCCAGAAAAAGAAGGTTACGCCGACGCTATGACCTTAAAGGGCGGCGGGACCGCTGACTGCGCCGGGGAAAGCGCGCAGGGTGTTGTGAGCGCGGCAGGGCCGTTCTGCGCTGTGGCCTGCGCGTCACGCCTGTTTTTGGAGTACAATAAATTGGGCGACGGAATAGTGGGAAAAATCTGCCGTTGGAGCAAAATATATGCCTGCAAAAGACAGATTTCATGAAGCGGTCCGCAATGCCCTGATAAAAGAGGGCTGGACGATTACGCACGACCCGTACACGATGAAATACGGCGTTCGCGACCAGTACATTGATCTCAGAGCAGAGGCCCCGGTGGCGGCAGAGCGGGACGGACGCAAAATCGCGGTAGAGATCAAGTCGTTTCTGGGCCTGTCGCAAATGACGGACTTGCATCATGCGGTGGGGCAGTATTGCGTTTACCGGACGCTGCTGCGCCGTAGAGAGGCGGACCGGGCGTTGTTTCTGGCAGTCCCGCAGGACGCTTTCAGCGAATTGCTGGATATTGCGGAGGGACGCGACCTGGTGGCGGATGAGGGCTTGAAAGTTTTGGTCTACGATGCGGAAGCGGAGGTTGTCTTGCGATGGATGGAGTAGAGAGCGAAACGGAGACGTATCGGGCAATTATTCGCCGCGTGATGAGCGAAATCAGAGCGTATATCCCCGACGAGGAAGGGATTCGCTACGAACTGATACTTGATGACGGCAGCGGACATTATGAATTGATGCGGTCGGGATGGTCCAATCATCGGCGCATTCATGGCAGCATCCTCCATATTGACCTTGTGGGACCAAAGGTCTATGTGGAGCATGACGGCACAAATCTGGAAGTGGTAAAGGAACTGCTGGACGCGGGCATTCCGGCGAAGAGCATGGTCCTTGGCTTCCATCCTCCCCAACACCGACAGTACACAGAGTTTGCCGTTTCGTGAGGCGGCCCGCCTGCGCTCTCGTCCAGCACAGCAAGCAGCAAAATAGGCTTGTATGGAGACGCTCCCATGCGCGTATTCTGGTTGCGGTGCAGGCTACCGAATATGCCGAGATATTTGCTGAGAACGTCGAGAAACATTGCAAGAAATTTTCTGTTTGTTATGTGTATTGGTGGTATAATACCTTGTTACAAGTGATACATATATAATGCAGATGGTTGCGCAACTAGAAGAGTATTTTTTTGTCATTATCTGTGAGCGATGCACAAGAATATTCAGAGTGGGAGAGAGCAAAGTAATGGTCGAACAAGTAGTTTGCCCGTCGTGCGGATTAGAAACGCCTAGTGAATACAATTTTTGCGTTACCTGCAACAAGCAAGTGCGTTGCCTAAACGCTGGCTCTGGCAAAATGCTCATCGCAGGAAAATCTGTGTGTTTCGGTTGTGGCAAGCCGATAGAGTCAGCCGGGCAGGAGGCGAACCTTACGACGCTCGTCCGGCGCACAAAACGACGCGGGGAAAACTATGATGATCTATTCGAACTGAAAACGACTCAGGAAGTCGCTATTGCTCTGGCAGGCGGCTTACTCAACCATGTGTTGAACAGTGCCGCGCAACGACCGTTTAGTCCGACGAAACAGACTGGTACGCCTGCCGCCAACATCAGTCCGGCGATCACGGATGGCTTGTTCGCAGGGCAGGCAGATTTTGATGTGCCGCCCGAAGAGGTTAGTAACACGCCGCCACAAACGCCATCAACTTCTGGCGCATCAAATTATTTTACGAGGGACGGGGCGCACCTTCTCAAAATGGGATGGGACTACAAAGGTAGTAGTTGGGCTGACCAGCAAAGGCGCTTTCTGTTGCTGTATACATCTGCTTATGTGCAGGAATTTCAGGAGTCTGTGCCAGATTTAGACCATTTCAAGGCCGTTGCTGAAGAGGCAAAGATAATTGACAAGATTAACTTCAACCGTTACTTGAAGGGCTTGATTGGTAAGGAACTCACCAAGAAAAGCGACGGCTACATACTTAGCTACGACGGTATCAAAACCGTTGAACGCATCCTCGAAGAGATGAGCGCCCCAGGCGCGAAGGCTGGTTACGATTATACGAAGCAAACGCCTTCTGACGGCAAAGAAAAGCGACGCCTCAGCGATAAGGAGAAAGACGTTGTTGAGGAATGGACGGCAGAGAAGGTCGAACTCGGCAAATTAGAAATTCGCGTAATTGAACAGGCGCGAGATTATGCTATGGTGGCCCTATGGATGCTTCAAGTCTACTTGAAAAAGCGGGAAGCGTTTTTGTGGAACGAAGCCTATCTGTATATTACAAAGTGTTCGAGTCATGTCAAGGCTACACCAGAAGCATTCAGCCGCGCTTTGGCAAACCCCAACAATAAGGATTACTTCGGCTGTGCGGACGGACATTATTTTCTTACGCCAAAAGCACAGGAGATAGTGGAAGGCTGGACAGCAGGTAGGTCAGTCAAGAGCGGCAAAGACAAAGGAGCGAAGTAGTTATAATGGGCATTGCGAAAGATAAAATTGTGGCGGCTTTACACCCGCCCTTACCACTGGATATCGTGACGCACCTGCTCGATGAGTACATTGAACTAAAACAGCACTTCGCTTTTGGTAGGTTTCGTCCAAGCGAGTTGAACGGCGGGCGCTTCGCTGAGAGCGTATAGAAAAAGTCTTGAGTTGCGAAAAAGTTTTAAGTTGCCAAACGCCTGAGCATCAAGCGCATCATAGCAAGATAGATCATGCTTTCGCTGCGCTCCGGTCTGAGTTCGTAATCTTTGGCGAGGCGGCGATAACGCCCGAACCAACCGAACGTGCGTTCTACTACCCAGCGACGTGGAACAATCTTAAACCCTTTGAGGTCATCGGTGCGCTTTACGACCTCTAACTCTGCGCCCAGATGCTCTGCAACCCACTCCGCAAACGGCCCGGTGTATCCGCTGTCGGCCCAAATTTTGGTCAGGCGCGGAAACTGCCCCTTCACTTGCTCAAAGAGGGCCTTGGCCCCAGCGCGTTCGCCCAGGTCGGCGGCAGAAACAAAAACGGACAAAACTAATCCGCTGGCGTCTACCAGCAGATGGCGTTTGCGTCCTTTGATATGCTTGTGACTGTCGAAACCGATGTCGTCCTGACCGGACTGCCCCCTTTTTCCGTCGTCTTCACGGACTGGCTGTCCACGATGGCGGCGGAAGGGGTGGGGTCGCGTTGCTCTTGGGTGCGCACTTGTTCGCGCAACGCGGTGTGAATTTTGATGAGTAGGCCGTTTTCGCTCCATTTACGAAAGTAATGATAGCACGTGGCATGGGGCGGCAGGTCATGGGGCATCATCTCCCAGGCGCATCCCGCGCGCGTGATATAGAAAATGCCGTTGAGAATAGCGCGGTAGGAATACACCCGCTGGCGTCCGTTGCGTCCGTCGGCGCGGTTTGTGGGCGGGAAGAAGGGTTCGAGGAGCGCCCATTCGGCATCGGTCAAATCAGTTGAGTAGGCTTTTGTCATCATAGCAAGAGTTTACCTCAAGCAGACTTAAACAAACGAAAGAGTTTTTCTATACGCTCTGAGTGTATTTTACGATTACTACAGCATCTCGATAATCCGCCGTATACGCCAGTCGGTACGCCACTTGGTAACGGCGCGGCAGAAACCATTAATAACCGCATCAAGAACAATACGGCCTTGCATCAGTCATTACGGTTTTTCATTCCCCATGCCGCGTGGGTATTAATGGATATCAGGAACCGGCGCGATGTTGGACACGTCGGCGGGGACGTGAGTCCGAATTTTTCGGACTCGCTATATGTTGTTCATTCCGCCGATTGGATACTAACGGAAATCATCCGTATCTATTTCCAATGCCCTATTAGGGAGGCACAAAAAATTGTCGCCAGTCTCAACGAAAAGCAAATTCCTGTGATTGCCGAAGTGGACGGTTTCGTTCGGGTTCAGAATACGGACTTGAAGAAGGATGAGCAAGCCCTTGCGATTCTATATCATAAGCACCCGGATAAAGTTAGCGATACTGCGCTTCACTCATGGATTGGCTACTCTACGTTGCGCGGCTTCAAGGTCAATATCCTAGAGAAACTTCATGAACAAGCACTAGTACATTACAAAGAGAGTTGTTGTTCATTATACCCGAAGGGGTTAGCCTACGTCGAAAAGCACATTGACCTTCATTTTGTTGTTTAGAGACGGGGAAAACGGTATAGGGAACGGCGTTCCAATTCGGGTAGGCAGGCGTTCGGGAGGCGGGACAGCGTAATCGCGTCCGGTCGGGTGGGGTCGCTTGTGCAGAGGCGGAAATTAGCAATCTCCGTTTTTTTCGCCTCTGCCCGGTTTCGCTTTTCGGTTTCTCCCCGGCCCGCAGAGCGCTGCCATTGAAGCCCGAACGCGTGGACGCTCACGGACAATCTTCGCGGAGAAACAGAGAATGTATGCCCCCATCGTGGCGCGATTTCCGCATCCTTTCTTTTTATCTTTGCATTTGGCGCATCTTTCGGACGCGGCAAGCGGCCTTGCTACTTGACAGGACAGGGCGGTTCGCGGTACGCTTGCAGCGCCCTCAATGAAATAGTCCTCAAAGGAGATTGACCTATGCCGCTCGATGAATCCCAACTGCGTTTCGATACGCTCGCCGTGCATGGCGGGCAAACGCCCGACCCGACAACGACCGCCCGCGCCGTTCCCATCTATCAGACCACTTCGTTTGTTTTCAACGACACCCAGCACGCCGCTAACCTCTTCGGCCTTCAGGAACTCGGCTTTATCTATTCCCGCCTGATGAACCCCACGCAGGACGTTTTTGAGAAGCGGGTTGCTCTGCTGGAAGGCGGGGTCGCCGCCCTTGCCGCGTCCTCCGGGCAGGCGGCGGAGACGATGGCAATCCTGAATATCGTCCATGCGGGCGACGAAATGGTGGCGTCCGCCTCGCTGTATGGCGGCACGTATAACCTGTTCCATTATACGCTGCCGAAACTCGGCATCACCGTGCATTTTGTGGCCCCCTCCGATCCCGAAAATTTCCGCAGGGCCATCACGCCCAAAACGAAACTGGTCTACGCCGAGACCCTCGGCAATCCGAAACTGGACACGCTGGACATCGAAGCGGTGGCGAAAATCGCCCATGAAGCGGGCGTCCCGCTGATGATAGACAACACCATGCCGTCGCCCGCGCTGGTCAATCCGATTGCCTGGGGCGCGGACATCGTGGTACATTCCGCGACAAAATTTATCGGGGGACACGGCACGAGCATCGGCGGCGTAATCGTGGACAGCGGGAAATTCGACTGGGCCAACGGCAAATTCCCGCAATTTACGGAGCCTGACCCTTCCTATCATGGGCTGGTCTTGATGAATCTGCCGGAGCCGCTCAAAAGCATGGCGTTTGTGCTGAAAACCCGTTTGCAAATGCTGCGCGACCTGGGTTCGTGCCTGTCGCCCTTCAATGCGTTCCTCTTTTTGCAGGGGCTGGAAACGCTGCATCTGCGCATGGAGCGGCACAGCGAGAACGCCCTGCAAGTGGCGCTGTTCCTGCGCGAACATCCCAACGTGGCGTGGGTCAACTATCCCGGTCTGAAAGAGAGTCCCGGCCACGCGCTTGCGGCGAAGTACCACAAGGGCGAGCGATTCGGCGGCATTGTGGGGTTTGGCGTGGCGGGCGGCGCGGAAGCGGGGCGCAAGTTCATTGACCGCTTGAATCTGTTTTCGCTGCTGGCAAATATCGGAGACGCCAAATCGCTGGCGATTCATCCGGCCTCGACCACGCATCAACAGCTGACAGTAGATGAGCAGTTTGCGACGGGCGTGACGCCTGACTTTGTGCGGCTTTCGGTGGGGATTGAGGACGTAAACGACCTGATCGCCGATCTGGACCAGGCGCTGCGCGGAGTTTAGAAAAACGCGGCGGAGAATGAAACGCAACGGGCGGCCCGCTGAAAAAGCGGGCCACCCATTGCGGAAGAAGCGCCATCATAAACCGGCTGTGTTTTTATCGGGAGAATGTCCGGCCCTGTCCCCCGCCGGAAACGAGGGCCGGGGCCAATGTACCGGATGCATTGCCTGTGGTCTGCATATCAGCGGGGAGAAGCGCGGCGGGCGGCGTCAGGCCTGCGGTGGCGTCAAACGCCGCGTTCGTCACGTAGCCCGCGCCGCTTCCGTCTGCGCCGTCGGCGTCCAGCGCGGGGGCGGGAGCGAGCGGCGTGGACGAGGCCACGTTCCAGTGAATCGTATCGTCCGGGCCTTCCGGCTGAACGGCGATAAATCCGAAGCCCAGCACCGCAAGGCTGGCCCCGAACGCGAAACTTCGCGCCGCCGGGGGAATCACGCGCATTTTCTGCGCGAACCCCTCCCAGATAGCGTCAATAGACAGATTCGCGGCGCGGGTGTTTTCCAGTTGCAGGCGCCTCACAATGTCCTGCGGCAGGTCAGGGCGCGGCTCCTTCATGCGAAGGCGCGAAAGCAGTTGTTTTGTCTGCCGCAGACCCTCATATTCAGCGCGGCAGGCGTCACAGGATGTGAGATGCTGTCGAACCACCAGGGCATCCACGCCCGGAAGTTCGCCGTCCATATAGGCGGACAAAGCCTGATAAATTTTACGACAATTCACGCTCGATCACCTCGAAAGATCATTAGTTCTATGGAAAGGCGCTCGTTCGGGCCGCCACTGGCCCGTATCGCTCTACAAACTTCCGCTGCGTTTGGTTAGCGCGGATTGAAATTCTCCGGGACCTGCACCTTCTGGCGCAGCATTTTGCGGCCTCGATGCAGCCGCGAACGCACCGTGCCGAGCGAGCATTGCATCGCGTCGGCGATCTCTTCGTAAGACAGCCCCTCCACGTCCGCCAGCACGACGGCGATTCGGAACTCCTGCGGCAATGCCGCCAATGCCTGCTGCAAATAATCGTCCAGTTGGTCGGTCAGCAGCAGGACTTCCGGGTTGGAGGCCAGATCGGGAATCTCCAGCAGGACATCCCCTTCGCCGAACGAGCCGACGGAGATCGGCTGATCCAGCGATTGCGCCCGGAATTTCGGTTTTTTGCGTATTTCATCTATATATACGCGCGACATGATGCGATAAAGCCAGTTTTCGAACGGCATTTCGCGGTTATATCGGTCAAAAAAGCGGTAGGCGCGTAAAAAAGACTCCTGCGTGAGATCGTCCGCGTCGGCGTGATTGCCCGTCATCCGGTAAGCGATGTTATACGCCTGCCGATGAAAGCGTTCCACCAGCGCATCGAACTCTTTGGAATGGTTGCGGACCGCGCCGCCAAAGAGTCTCGCGAAGTCCATGTAAGCGTCTCCTCATGCGATTTAAGTTACGGAAGAATTTTCCCATTGGGTTCCCGTCTGCAAAAAAATTTCGCCGCGTGGAATCCCTGTCATTTCTTCCTTTAGAATACAGTATATCCCATGATTTTGCAAATCGAACGAACGCCGTGAAAAAGATACCGTATTTGTGCCTGCGGTCTGTCCTCGCCGCGCCGCCGCGCATTGACGGCGGGGCGCAATCCGCGTTATACTATGTTTATTCCAGATTTGGCCCGCAAAGGAGATTCTATGTCCGTTTCTTTTTCGTCCGCCTCTTTTCAGCCCGTTGTCCCGCTGACGACGCCCTGCAAATGCTGTGGAACCATAGCCTCGCTATGCGGCGTGGTGGACTTCAATAAAAACTGCAATGTTCAAGCGAAGTCCCCCCTGCCCTTCTCCGGGATTCCGATCTATTACCATCGCTGCCCGAACTGCCAGTTTATTTTCACGGTCGCCTGCGACGATTTCACGCCGGAGGATTTCGCCCGCTATATTTACAATGGCGATTATATTCTGGTAGACCCCGATTATAAAGAGACGCGGGCGAAATCCAACGCCGCGTATCTGGCGCAGACGTTCAGCGCGTCGAAGGACATTCGCTTGCTGGACTACGGCGGCGGCAACGGTCTGCTTGCGGAGGAACTGCGGCAGGCGGGTTTTACAAACGTGGACACTTACGACCCGTTTGTCCCGGAGTTCGCCGCGCTGCCCGATAAAAAGTATACGTGCATCGTAAGTTTTGAAGTCATGGAACACAGCCCGACGCCTCAGCAGACAATGGACGCCATGAACGGCCTGCTTGACACTCCGGGCGTGATCCTTTTTTCCACGCTGACGCAGCCCGCTTCCATGATGAAAGAGGGGTTGAACTGGTGGTACGCGGGGCCGCGCAACGGGCATATTTCACTCTACTCGACGAAAGGGCTTTCGCTGCTCACGCAAAAATACGGGTTCTATTTCGGTTCCCTGTCCGACGGCCTGCATCTGCTGTGGCGCGAAATGCCGCCCGCCGCCGCGCATCTGATACGGTAAATTTCACGCGCCCACGTAAAATCGGGGCCAGCCTATCAGGGGCAATTCGAAGCCAAACCACAGGCATAACCCTGCCTGCGGGAAGTTCAAGCGCTGTGTCGGGGTAAAGAGAGGAAGCGTCATTTTTAGTATGGACTGGCGGCACAATGTCGTTTTATTCGGGGCGTCCTCCCTTGCGGGCGCGGTCAATTCGGTTGCGGGCGGCGGCACCTTGCTGACGTTCCCCGCGCTGCTCTGGACGGGGCAGTCGGCCTTGATCGCCAACGCGACCAGCGCAGTGGCGTTATGGCCCGGTCAGGTCAGCAGTCTGTGGGGCTATCGGCGGGAGATCGGGCGGGAACGCCGCGCCGTCGCGGTTCTGGGCGGGGCAAGTTTTGCGGGCGGGATCATCGGGGCGGGCCTGCTGCTCTCCACCCACCCTAAAACGTTTGAGCGCATCGCGCCGTTTCTGCTGCTTGCCGCAACCGCCCTGTTTATGCTTCAGGAACCCGTTTCGCGCTGCCTGCGCAGACGTGTCCCCGCCGCGTCCGAATTAGCCGCTTCCGCCAAGCCCATCGCGCAGGCGAACCGCGCCGCCGTTTCGATGACGACCGCCGCCGCTATTCAACTGATTATTGCGATCTACGGCGGCTATTTCGGGGCGGGCGCAGGGATTCTGATGCTAACGGCGCTGGGGCTAATGGGCTACACCAATATCCATCAGATGAACGGCCTGAAAAATTTCAACGCCGCCGTCCTCAACGGCATTGCGGCGCTGATTTTTATTGGCAAAGGGCTGGTAGACTGGCGGCTTGCCCTGCTGATGGCGGGCGGCTCCGTTGTCGGCGGGTTGGCGGGGTCGGGAACGGCGCGGCGCATCGGGCAGAGAAATGTCCGGCGCATCATCATCGGCGTCGGCCTCACGCTGACAGTCTCTCTGCTGGCGCGGCAGTTCCATCTTGCGCCGTAAGAGAAGCAGCGCCCCAACTGATGCGCGAACGATTACGGCAACGCATTTTGACAGGGGACGGCGCAAGGGGAGAATGGCGCAGCAGGGTGGTCGAAAAAACAAGTTGACTTTCTGGCAAAATTTGCCTTATAATAAAATAAACGGCGCATAGACTGCCGCAACGGAGACCGCCCGTCTTGCTTCCCGATATCAACGCAGCAACCGACATCAACCTCCTGCCCTACTTTGTGATAAACGCGCTGACAGGCGAGCGGCAGCGCGTGTATTTCGCGCCCCTGCTGCCCGAAGACGAAGCGGAACTGCGCGGGCCTGATTGGTCGAGGGCCGTATATCGCGATGTTTGGATTGCATTTGCTGACGACGGTCAGACGTTCAAACTTCTCTGCATAGAGGGTTCGCCGGGAGAAATTCTGGGCCTTGCGCGTATTGGAATAATGAAGAAATCCGACAAATTTCTGCGAAAGAGTCTGGTGGAGTCAGCCCCCTCGAATCGAACGGGCGCGGGACTGCAAAAGTTTGCGGGCGTGGGACGCGCTCTAGTGGCGCGAATCGTTGCGGAGAGTTTTCGTATAGGCGGACAGGGTAGGATCATCGTAGAACCGCGTCCGGGCAGCGAGTTTTTTCACACCCGATTAGGTTTCCAGAAACGGAACGCAAAAGAGTGGCAGTTGGGCGAAGTGGACGCGGCGATCCTGCTCGCGTTGGTTTTAAGAGAGGCCGGGTAATGCGAATGGAAAACGACAGACGGAAACGGTTTGAAGCGGCGCGGCAGTCCCTCGTGGAAATGAACCGGCAGGCGTGGCAAAGAGGGCCTCGAAGCGCGACGGAGGCGTCTGCAAATCGGGAAGGCACCGAGGCTCTTGACCGGTTGTTGCGCAACGGCTACGAAATTCTCCCGAACGAGACCGAACTCGCCAGAATCCAGGCGGAAAACTACACGGCGATTGGCGCGTGGCGGGACCGCCCCGACTCGGAGGAGGAGCGTTGGCGGGGCGTGTCCCCGGAAGCGCGGCAACGTTCTGAAGCGGCCCATCGGCTTGCCAGAGAGATGATCCGACAGGAGTGGCTCGCGACGGGCATGACGGCGGAGGAGTACGACGAGAGCGACCGCTGTTCGGAGGCGTCCGGTCTGCTCGCCTTATATGGCTATCAGGCCATCTGGATAGAGCCGCAGAAGCCCGCAGAAACGCCGTTCCGTCCGGTCGCAGAGCAAGAATTGGTTCCGCAAACTTAACCCTACCGCTTTTCATAACAGACCGAGCAGCGGAAATCTCCTTGCGCGAGGGGCGGAAGCAGGCATAGTTTCCGTGTCATTCTCGCCTGAAAAAACTTTGGGTTCATGAACTTCTCATTGCGGCATTTCGGCTCCCGGTTTTCGTGTCTGTTCGTAATCCCTCGTGGTGATTCGGGAAGAAAAAATCCTATGAGCCGCTGTAATGGACGTGGCGGTTAGAGATTTTCAGCGCCGCTAAGGTCAGGCACAGAATAATGACGAACATAATCCAACCCATCGCGCAGGCAAGGCCCATCTTTCCGTACTTGAAGGCGTTGTCGTAGAGGTACATGGTGTAGAAGTAGGTAGAACGACTCGGAGAACCGCCCGGAAACATCACATAGGGAATCGTGAAAACTTGCAAGGAGCCGATAATCCCCATGATAAGGTTAAACAGAATCACAGGGGACAGCATCGGCAGGGTGACATTCCACGTTTTCGCCCACCAGCCCGCGCCATCGAGTTCCGCCGCCTCGTAGAGCGGGACGGGAACGTCCTGCAACCCCGCCAGATAGATTACCATCGCGTTGCCCGTCCCCCACAGGCCAATCAGAATCAGGGCGGGCTTCGACCACGCCGAATCGTTGAGCCAGTTCGGGGGCTTGAGACCGAACGGGTGCAGCAGCGGCGTCAGCGCCTGATTGACGAGGCCGTTTTCGCCATTAAACAGCCACAGCCACAGGCAGGCCAGCGCCACCATCGGGACAAGCGACGGCAGATAGAACATCGTGCGATAGAGAGTCAGCCCGCGCACTTTGGTATTGAGCAGCATCGCCATTGCCAGCGCCATAATCAGGCCGAGAATCAGCGAAACGGGCGCGTACATTCCGGTATTTTGCAGGGTCTTTTTGAACACGTCGTCGTGCAGCAGACTGGTGTAGTTCGCCAGCCCGATCCAGACGGGCGGACGCAGTACAGAATAATCGCAGAAACTGTAATAGACCGAGGCCAGCAGCGGGTACAGCAGAAACACGCAGAATCCGATGATCCAGGGCGACGCGAACAGCACGGCGGTCAGCGCCTCGCGCCGGCTTGCGGTCAGCACCCGCTTCGCCTGTTGCGGCACGGCGACCGGGGCAACCGGCGTTTGTGTTTTCGATGCGTTCATTTTGCGCCTCCCGCGGCAAGCGAACCGTCCGCCGCGACAGGCGCGGCGGGCAGAGCGGCGCGGTTTGCGTCCGCTTTACGCCGCGCATCCAATCGCAAATTGTATTCGTCCAGTTTGGCCTGCATCCGCTCCTGCACCTTGTCTAACGCCTGTTGCGGCGTGGTCTTCATCAGGGTCATTTCCTGAAACGCGCTCGTGAGTTCGTCGCCATATTCGGGCCAGATTCCCATCTGCGGCGGCGCGACGGAGTTTTTGCTGCGCGGAAGATCGGCGAACAGGCGGATATACGGATTTTCCGATTTCTGGTAAAATTCCGGGCTGACCTGCGCCAGCGGCGTATGCTTGCGCTGACCGAGGCAAAGCAGTTCCATGCCGCGCTGCGACTCGACGAACTTGATAAACTCAAACGCCTCGTCCGGGTGCTTCGCCCCGCGTGGAATGACTAAAATGTCCTCGTCCACAAAGGTAAACGGCTGCCCGTTGCCCACTCCGGCGGGACGCGGGAACGGCGACGCGCTCCATTTCAGATCGGGCGAGAATTTGCGGATAAAGTTGTGCATCCAGACGCCCTGCTCCTCCATCGCGACCTTGCGCGAAAGGAAAGCGTTTTGCGGCGATGAGAAATTGCCGAAGCCGCTCTGGAACGTCTGCAAGGCCCCTGCGCCGTACTTTTTCGAGTAGGACTGCACCCATTCCCACGCCCGCACGTTTGCCGGGTCGTTCGCGGTGATTTTCCGGTCGCCGTCCCACAGTCTGCCGCCGAACAGGTAGCCCCAGCCCCAGTTCCACCAGCCCGGTTCTTCCGGCATGAATCCGCTCAGTTTGATGCTGCCGTCCGGGTTTCGCACGGTGATTTTTGCGGCGAGGGCGTCGAGTTCCTCCAGCGTTTTCGGCGGATTGTCGGGATTCGCTCCCGCCGCCGTCAGCATCTCCCGATTATAGTGCAGGGCGGTCGAAGCGGGCGCGGACGGCAGCGCCCAGACGTGATCATGGTAATACCCGATATTCCAGTAGGCAGGCAAGTAGTGGTCGGCGGTGAGTCCCGCCTTTCGGCAGTAATCATCGAGCGGCAGGACGGCGTTGGCGTCGGCGTACTGCGCGACGTTGGGGCCGAACAGTCCCGCGACATCGGGCGGAATCCCGCCGGCGACCGCAAGCAGCGTTTTGTCCTGAATCGCGCTGACGGTAAGCAGGTCTACATGGATTTTGTCCTGCGATTTATTGAACTCGTCCACGACATTCCGCATGGCGTCGCCTTCGAAGTCTGTCCATTTCTCCCAGTACTGAACGTGGACGGGGCCGGTCTGCTTTAGCGGGGCGGTCACGCCTTCACTGCACCAGATCAGGCCGCAAATGAACGCCGCGAGAAGCGGCAGGGAAAAACGCTGTATAAATGAGGGCATAGATTGTACTGTTTTCGTCCTGATTATAGAATGTGCGCCGCGTCTACGGCGGACGCAGTAAAAGTTATTTCGGCGCGGCGCGGGCGGATTCCTGCCGCGTCACGCAAGGGCGCGAGGCATTACGCGCTTTCTGCTTTACGACGGCGAAAATTGTGAGGGAAGACGGCTTTTTTTGCGCATCGCCGCGCTTTTTTGGGTATAATACAGACGCGCATACAGGGCGCATCCACGTCCGCGGGAAGGCCCGAGCCCACCTTGAGTTTTCCAGCGCATCGCTGCACCTTCTTTCTGCCTGCCTGAGCGGACAACAGGCGTTAAGAAAGGAGGGCGTTATGGCCCCCACTCTGCCAGATTTTCCAAGCCTCGAACAACTCAAGCATCAGGCCAAAGACCTTGTGAAAGGCTTTGCCGCCCGTGATGCGGAAGCGATTCGCCGCGTTCAGGCCCATTTGCCCCGCGCCGCGCAGGTCTCCGCCGCCGAGACGCTCGCTTCCCGCCTGACACTCAGCGAGGCGCAGTGGATTATTGCCCGCGAGTACGATTTTCCAAGTTGGCCCAAATTGAAGCGGCATATTGAAACGCTTCTGTCCGGCCCTGATGCTGTCCTCGACGCTTTCAAAGAGGCCGTCAACACAGGCGAGGCCGTTCGTTTAAAGGCTATTTTACGCGCCAATCCAACGCTCGCCGCGCAGATTGACGCCCCGCTGTTCTCCTTCGATGCGCCCGCGATTTTGCAGGCCGCCCACCGAAAAGACCGCGAAACCCTGGACGTTCTGCTTGACTATGGCGCGAATATCAATGCGCGAAGCCAGTGGTGGGCGGGCGGCTTTGGCGTACTTCCGCATGACGATCCTGCGTTCGCGGAATACCTTATCGAGCGCGGCGCAACGGTGGATATCTGGACTGCCGCCGCAATGAACCGCCTGGAACTCCTGCGGGAGACGCTTGATGGCAACCCCGCGCTTGCCAATGCGCGGGGCGGCGACGGGCAAGGCCCGCTGCACTTCGCCGGTTCTCCCGAAGCCGCCCGCATCCTGCTGGAACACGGGGCGCAAATCGAGATGCGCGACATAGATCATGGCAGTACCCCCGCGCAGTGGATGGCGGCGAATCGGCCCGAAGTCTGCCGCTGTCTGCTTTCGCGTGGGGCCGAAGCGGACATTTTCATGGCAGTCCAGTTAGGCGATCTGGATTTAACACAGCAAATTCTCGCCGCTGACCCCGACAGCCTCCACGCTCGCGTCAATCAGGGCGGGCTGACTTCCGGCGCGTCGAACGGCGGGCATATCTATACCTACACGCTTAAAAATGGCGACAGCCCGCTCTCTCTCGCCGCCGCTTTGGGTCACGAAAAAATTTATCGGTTCCTGCTGGCGCAATGCTCGCCGACGGAACAGCTGCTCGCCGCCTGCCTCAAAGCCGACGAGGCAGGCGTTCGCGCCTTGATCGCTCAATCTCCCGGCCTGGTCGCCTCCCTTCCGCCGGAACAGATGCGGCTGATTGCGGACGCGGCGTGGGCGCATAGAACAGACGCGGTGCGGCTGATGCTGGACATTGGCTTCGACATCGAAGCGCGGGGCGGAGAAGATTCGACCGCCCTTAATCGCGCCGCCGTTCGCGGCTTCGCCGACCTGATCGAATTGCTGCTGGCGCGGGGCGCTTCGGTGGAAGCAAAAAACGCTTACGGCGGGGACGCGCTGGGCGCGTGTCTGTGGGGCGCGGAGAATTTCCGGGACGCAAGCGGCGATTATCCCGCCTCGGCGCATAAACTGCTGGAGGCCGGAGCAAAACTGCCTGAAGGCGCGTACCCCTCCCGCAATAAGCCTTTGAACGCAGTTCTGCGCCGCTATACGGGAGGCTGACGGGCGTTTCTCCGCCGCCCTTGTTCCGGCGCGGCGGGCAGCCTCGATTTCCACTTCGATTTTGCTTGCATTTTTGCGCCGATTAGGGTACACTATCGCGACAAATAGTGACTATTCGGAAGCAGGGGATTGCGCTTCCGGGCGGGGCTTCGGTTCCGTCATGTTCTTCCCGCCCCGGCGAGACCGGGGCCGAGGCTGTCCGCAAATTCACAGCGCGGGCTGCTTTTACGACCGAGGGGAGGTGCGATAATGCGCCATTACGAGGCTATGTTCCTTGTGGACGCCGAAACGGCGGAAGAGGACTTAGAGCCGATCATTGAGAAGTACAAAAAGGTCGTCACGGACGGCGGCGGCGAAGTGAGCAGCGCCGGGAAGTGGGAAAAGGGCCGTCGCCCGATGGCCTACGAGATTAACAAGAAACGCGAAGCGCTTTATGTGCTGATGCAGTTTCAGGCCGCCCCGGAAGTTCCCAAAGAACTCGACCGCATCTTTCGCATCAGCGACGACACGTTCCGGCATATCGTCGTGCGGCAGGACTACGACGAAGAATAAACGGGAAAATCGCGGCGCAAAGTTTTTTCAGAAGCGGCTTTCCGCTTTCGTCGCGCCGCAGCGAGTGTCCCTGACAGCACAACCAAAATACAACAAAAGAGCAATCATGCGCGGCGGTCGGCGCCGCAATTCATACCAAAAACCACTTATAGGACCGTTGTTTCGGCGAACGCGCCGACACATCAGGGAAGGGAATCTAAAATGTCTCTCAATCGCGTTACCCTCGTAGGTCGCCTGACCCGCGACCCGGAAATGAAGTACACGCCTCAGGGCGTGGCGCTGGCCCAGCTCGGAATTGCCGTCAATCGCGTCACCAAAGGCGAAAATGGCGACTACGAAGTGGACTTCTTCAACGTGACCGCGTGGCGTCGCACAGCGGAATTCGCTTCCCAGTATCTGACCAAAGGCCGACTCGTTTCGGTGGACGGACGCCTGCAAACCCGCTCGTGGGTGGATCAGGCGTCAGGGCAGAAGCGCACTGCGTTCGACATCGTGGCGGACAACATCGAAAGTCTTGACCGCAAGCCGGACGGCGAAGGCGGCGCTCCCATGAGCAGCCAGCAGCCTTCCAACTACGATGAACCGGCGGCAGAGGCGCACGCGCCGCAGGCGCGTGAGTCTCGCGCTTCCGCTCCCGCCCCGGCGCGACAGCCCGCCCGCGCCGCCGCGCCCGCAGCGGCAGCCTACGAAGACAGCAGCGATGAGGCCGATCCCTTTGCGGATGAATAAACGCGCCGACTTTACGCCCGACATTACGAAAGGACTGATCCATTATGGCGTTCGCGCCTCGATCCCGGCCCCCCGGAGGCCCCGGCGGGCCCGGCGGAAAACCGAACAAATTCCGCAAACCGCGCCGCAAAGTCTGCATTTTCTGCGTGGAAAAAGCGACTGCGGTGGACTACAAACAGGTGGTCTTGAGCAAATACCGCAGCAAACTCACCTCGGAGCGCGGCAAAATCGTCCCGCGCCGCACCACCGGAACCTGCGCCAAGCATCAGCGCATGGTCATGGAAGCGATCAAACGGGCGCGACAGGTCGCCCTGCTGCCGTTCGTCATAGACTAAGCGCCTCAATGGGGAATGAGGAATGAGGGATTAGCCCTTGTTCCTTGTTCCTCATTTCTATTTGGAGTTTGATTATGTCTGAGTCCCCTGCCCTTCTCCTTGACCGTTTGCATGACGCCGACACCTTTGACGCGCTTGACCCGCACGATATGCTGGGCCTCGTGCGGAAATTCCCGCAGCAGTGCCGCGAGGCCGCAAAAATCCGCTGGCAGTACGGCCCCGGACACACCGACAAAAGGGACATTCGGCAGGTCGTCGTCACCGGTTTAGGCGGCTCCGCGATTGGCGGCGATTTTGCCCGCAGCATGATGGAGGCGTTCGGGACAGTCCCGCTGATTGTGAACCGGGACTACGTTTTGCCGCACTGGGTCGGGCCGCATACGCTGGTGATTGCCGGTTCCTATTCGGGCAACACGGAGGAAACGATTGCCGCGTACCGCGCCGCGCAGAACGTCAACGCGCAGATTGCGGTCGTTTCCAGCGGCGGCGAACTCTCCAAAATGGCCCGCGAGGACGGCAACCCGATAGCCGTAGTTCCCGGCGGGCAGCCCCCGCGCTCCGCGACGGGCTATATGTTTTTCCCCGCCCTTCGGTTCCTCATCTCCCGGCATCTACTGGAGAACAAAGCCAACAACGAAGACCCTAACTTCGAATTTCCCATTGAAGAAACGCTCGACCGCCTCACGAAAATGGCGGCGGAACTTGGCCCTGACATCCCGACGGCAAGCAATCCCGCGAAGCAAATGGCGATTGCGCTGTGTGGCAAAATTCCGATTATTTACGGTTCGCAGGGGTGGCGCGGCATCGTCGCGACGCGCTGGAAAGGGCAGTTTAATGAGAACGCCAAAGTCGCAGCCTTCGCCAATGTCCTGCCGGAACAGAACCACAACGAAATTCTAGCGTGGACGCAGGCGCAAAGGCAGGCGCAGAACTGGACAGCGATCTTCCTGCGCGAGTCGGACGAGGCGGAACAACTACCGCGCATTGCCCGCCGGGTGGAAGTGACCAAGCAACTGCTGGGCGAAAACGTCGAGGCGCTGGAAGTCTTTTCGCAGGGCGAATCCCTGCTGGAACGGATGTTTTCCCTGATCTATTTCGCCGATTTTGTCACAGTCTACCTCGCCTATCTGTACGGCATCTGCCCGACCGATATTGCCGCCATTGACCACCTCAAATCGGAAATGAGCAAATTATAATTCGGGTATTGGGTATTCGAGTATTGGGAATGAATGACAGCGCGATTTATCAGTGCGTTCCGAATTTCAGCGAGGGGCGCAGGCCGGAAGTCGTGGCGGCGATTGCGGACGCGATTCGAGGCGTTCCGGGCGCGGACCTGATAGACTATTCCGCTGATTGGGACCATAACCGCTGCGTAATGACGATGCTGGGGGACGCGGACGCCGTTTTCGCCGCCGCGCTTGCTTCTGCGACGGTTGCGATTGCGGAGATTGACCTGCGGTCTCATACGGGAATCCATCCACGAATCGGCGCTTTGGACGTGCTGCCGGTCGTTCCGCTGAAAAATGCGGGACGGGAAGAAGCAATAGAACTGGCGCGAAAAATCGGGCGCGAACTGGCGGCGCGGTTTGCTTTGCCCGTCTATTTTTATGAGTGGGCGGCGGAACCGGGACGGCGCACTGCTTTGCCGGAACTGCGCAAAGGCGGCTTTGAGGCGCTGAAAAACTTGGAATTGATAGGAGATTTGCTGCCGGACGCGGGGCCGAACCGGGCGCACCCGTCGGCGGGCATTGCGGTCGTCGGGGCGCGAAGTCCGCTGGTCGCGTACAACGTGAATTTCCCCGCGCCGGACGCTGAGATTGCGAAACACATTGCCCGCAAAATGCGAGCGGAGCGCGACTCGTGTTCGGAACTTACGGGGGTCCGCGCCCTGGGCCTCTACCTCTCCTCACAAAGTAAAGCGCAAATTTCGCTGAACCTCACCTGCCCCGAACTGACTCCCTTGCCCGCTGTTTTCCACTATCTTCAAGAAGCGTTAGCGCCGTTCGGCATCTTCGATCTGACGAGCGAGATTATTGGCGCGATTCCGCTGGCCTCACTCGGCGGCCTGCCGCCTGAAGCGATCTACTGGAACGCTTACCTTCCCGCGCAGATTTTGCCTACTCTTTAGCGCCTGCCACCAATAGCAAACGTTCGATCTCTGCGTCCTCATTCCCAATGCGGACGTACTGCAACGGTGAACGCGCCGCGCCCGGTTCGCCGCCTTTCCGGTCATAATAACATTTGATATTTGGATTCGCGCCGCGTTCAAGCAACAACTTTGTCAGGGCGGTATTGCTGTTTGCGACCGCTACCATTAGAGGCGTCGGATCAGACAAATGCGATTCGCTTTGTCCATCCAGCCATTCCATGAAATGCGCGGTAAAATAATATGGCTGCGCATCAGGATTTGCCCCGTGATCTAATTGCTGTTTTACTGCGATTAAATTACCGCGTCCGCAGGCATCCAATAATCGGAGATCACGTTGGTATCGCGCCCACACTCCCGCGAGACCAACGCAAATCAGAATGGTCAGACCAAGCGCTTTTTTCGCATTTTTGTATCGCATCATTTTTTTGTTTCCCAAAATGCAATGTGTCAAACGCTTATTCGTTCCACAAAGTCCCAGCGGTTTCCGTAGAGGTCGGTAAAAATTACGACCATGCCGAACGCTTCCTGACGTGGTTCCTCAGCGAACCTTATCCCCCGTTCCCGCATCGCTTCGTAATCGCGCCAGAAATCGGTCGTATGCAGAAAAAGAAAAACGCGCCCGCCCGTCTGATTGCCGATATGCGCGATCTGTTCCGGTGTAGCGGCTTTTGCCAGCAGCAAGGCCGCGCCCGCGCTTTGCGGCGGCGCGACCAATACCCACCGCTTGCCGTTTCCCAGCGGGGTGTCTTCAAGCAGATCGAATCGAAGACGCTCCGTGAAGTAGGAAATCGCCTCATCGTAATCCCGCACCAGCAATGCAACATGACCTATCGCCTGCGCCATTAAAGCCCCCTTGCGTCAAAATTTCACAGCGATTTGCCGGTCAATCGGAAATAGGCGTCCCGATATTTCGCCGCCGTTTTTTCCACAATGTCGGGCGGCAGTAGCGGCGCGGGAGGCTCCTTATTCCAACCAGAGTTTTCCAACCAGTTCCGAACGAACTGCTTATCAAACGAATCCTGTGATTTTCCTGGTTCGTAGGTCTTCGCGTCCCAGAAGCGGGAGGAATCGGGCGTCAGGGCCTCGTCAATCCAGAGCAGCTTGCCGTCGCGCAGTCCGAACTCGAATTTCGTGTCCGCTAAAATAATGCCGCGTTCCAGCGCGTAGTCCGCGGCCGTTTTATACAGCGCCAGCGTGACCTCGCGCAGTTCTTCCGCCTGCTTCTGCCCAACGATTTGCGCCGCTTCGGATAGCCCGATATTGATGTCGTGGCCTTCGGCGGCTTTGGTGGCGGGAGTAAAAATCGGCTCCCGCAGCCGCGCCGATTCGGTCAGGCCCGCCGGAAAGTCGAAGCCGTGCAGATTCACGCCGTGCTGCTCTCCCCCCGCCTGCCGGTACTCCTTCCACAGCGAACCGGCAAGGTAGCCCCGCGCCACGCACTCTACCGGGAAAGCAGTCGCTTTTTTTCCCAGCATAGCGCGGCCCTCCAGCATGGTCCGCAGCTCCGGTGTATTTGCGATTCCCGATTTTGCCAGCCGCCCCGAAATCTCCGCCGCGTCTACGGCAATTTCGTGCGCGGGAACGATTTCGCGAAGCTGCGCAAACCAGAAATGCGAGATTTGCGTCAGCGTCCGGCCCTTGTCCGGGATTCCGTTGGGCATGACGACATCGAACGCGGAGATGCGATCCGTTGCAATCAGCAGCAATTCGTCGCCGAGATCGTACACGTCGCGCACTTTTCCGCCGACAAAGCGCGTCAGTCCCGGCAATTCGGTTGTGAGTAAAGGAGAAGTCATTTTTTTTTCCTTTGGTTCTCATCGCGTCGGGCCGTAAACGACCCGGAACAATTTGGCATCTTCCTGAAGCGCACTCTCTCCCAGGTTTAAGAGAGGGTCAGGGCTTTGCCCGTTCTACTTCTGGAATACCTTTATCAAAACGGTCAACCCGACCAAACTCAGAAGGATAGCGCCGACCAGCGCCGCCACTTTCCATGCAGGCATCCCGAACTCGCCGACCGGGGCGGCGGAGGATTTGGCGGAACTGCCCTCCTCCTGCTCCCGCTCCGCTTTCAGGGCGGCGACATCCACCGTTTCCGGGCGCGTCAGCGCTTCGACGAACGCCTGCGCGGACTGCCAGCGCAATTCCGGGCTGCGCCGCATCGCTTTTAAAATCGCTTCTTCCAGCGCGGGGGTCACGTCCTTACAAAACTCATGCAGCGGCGGCGGGCTGACGGTGACGTGCTGATTCATCACTACGAGGGCGTTGTCCCCCTGATACGGCAGGCGGCCCGCCACGCACTCATACAAAATCATGCCCAGCGCGTAGATGTCCGTCTTGTCGTTGCCGCGCTGCCCCTTGATTTGCTCCGGGGCCATGTAATCGGGCGTCCCCACCTGCGAGGACAACGCGCCCCATGTCACGCGCCGCGAACCCTCCACAAACGCGATTCCAAAGTCCATAATCTTCGCGGTTCCGTCGGGAGTTACGATGATATTCTCCGGCTTCAAGTCCCGGTGATAAACTCCGTTCGCGTGGGTATAGGCCAGCGCGTTGCCGAGCTGCTTACCAAAATGCAGGGCCGCTTCCTCCGACTTTTCCCGCGTCCGCTGATAAGGCCGAACTTTGATAAACTCGTCGCGGAGGGTGTCGCCGGGAACATATTCCAGCGCCAGGAAAGGCGCTTGCGGATCGCCTCCGAGTTCATACAGGCGCTGGATATTGGGGTGGTTGAGGATATTGCCGATTTTGACCTCGCGGCGGAACCGCTCATAGTTCGCCGGGTCGCCCATCAGGTCATCGTTGGGGAATTTCAGGACGACTTCCCGGTTATGTTTGTCGTCGCGGGCCAGATACACCTGACTCATGCCGCCCTGCCCAAGTTCCTTAATCACGGTGTAGTGACTGACCGTTTCGCCTGCTTGAAGTTTCATCCCGATTTCCTGCCCAAAAGTGCGAGGCCGCGCTGCCATAGCGTTTTTTCAGGCCGCGCATTGCCCGCTGCGTTTCGTTCCCATTCTACCACTTTTACGACCTGAATGGAAAGGTTGTCGCTCGTTTCGCGCCCGATAGCCAGATCGAGCAGACGACGGCAGGCGACGGCGGGCGGCGCTTCGGAAGCAATCGCCGCAATCTCCGCGTCGGTGACCGGTTCCCACAGGCCGTCGGTGCAAAGAACAAACACGTCGCCGATTTCCACTTCCACATGGCGAAAGTCGGCCTGCAAAAAGGGACTGCTCCCGATGCTCCGATTGATGATGTTGCGGCGGTGGTGCGTCCGCGCCTCCTCCGGCGTGATAATCTGCATCCGCATTAGTTCGGCGACTTCCGAATGGTCTTTCGTTAATTGTTGGATTTCCCCGCGCCGAATTTGATAAATCCGGGTGTCGCCGATATGCCCGATCACGGCGTGATTCCCGTCCAGCGCAATCGCAGAAAGCGTCGTCTGCATCTGCCGATACTCCGGCACGGTCTGCCCTAAATCGTAAATTTTGAGATTCGCCAGCCGGAACGCTTCCAGCAGCGCCTTGTGGACGCCCCGCGAGCTTTCATAGTAAAGTTTCACGAGCGTATTTGCCGCCTCCCGGCTTGCCACCTCGCCCGACATACTGCCGCCCACGCCGTCCGCCACCACAAAAAGATGCCCTTTGGAGGCGCGACCGTCCGCCTCCTCCGGGCATTCGCAGGCGATGAAGTCTTCATTATTGGGGCGCGTCGGCCCCTGTTCGCTCAAACCGGCGTGTTCAATCATTTCCGTTCGACTTTGCTGCGCAAAAGGGTGTTCGGGTATTCAGGTATTCAGGTGTTCGGTGTTCACTCGCTCTTCGAAAGAATGTAAAATCTACCAGCAAAGCGGGCATTGACCTGAACACCTGAACACCGAACACCTGAATCCCCTTCTCTATGCTTCCGGCGCTGCGATCAGTTTCCGTCCGGTCTTTGCGCTGCTGACCAGAATATAGATCGCGCTGACGACCGCCCAGGCGGCGGCGAAGCCCAGCGCAATAAACCCTTCCGTGCGGGTATCGCCCGGAACGGAAAAGGAGAGGAAGAAAATCGTGGCGATCATCACGAAGTTCAACAGCAGTCCCAGAATCGGGATCAGCATATGCAGGAAGTGGTTGCGCTCTTTGCGGCCCGCGAACGCGATAATCGTCCAGATGCAGATCAGCATATAGAGGACGAACGTGCCGAGGTTGCTGGCGATTCCAATGCCCGTCTGATAGACCGAGTTTTTCACGCCAATCGCCCCGATAATCGCCGAGACCGTCGCCAGCATCCAGACGGCGGTATGCGGCGTGGCAAACTTGCCGTGCATCAGACCCATGAGCTGCGGCATCTCTTTGTCCTTCGCCATTGCGTAACTCACGCGGACGCCGGTATTGATGCAGGCCAGAGTCGTGGCAAGCACCGCCAGCGCCACCGTGACCGCCATCGTAACCGTCAGGCCAAAGCCAAGTCCGTGAAACAGGCTGTCTCCCATCAGCCGCATCATATCGCCAATCGGGGCCTGCGAAGCCGCCGCCGCCGCCATTCCGGTGACAGGTTTTCCGTCAGAGCCGACCCCGACGAGTTTGTCAGACAAAGCGAAGTTCGCCGCGAAATACTCGAACAGGTAGGCGAACAGGCCCTGAATCACCAGCGACAGAATGACGCCGAGCGGCACGCTTTTGCGGGCGTCCTTCGCTTCCGCGCCCAGCGCCGTGCAGGACTCAAATCCGACCAGAATCAGGATCGCAATCGTGGCCTGAAACAGCACCGAGGTCAGCGAGTGCGGCAAAATGATGGAAACCCACGAGGCGTGTCCCGCGTTCGGATCGCCCGCCGCAAGGGAGCCAAAGTTGGCGTGCTGCGGGTTGATGAGGCGGTACGCAATCGCCGTGCAGGAGAAAAAGACCAGCGTCACGAGTTGAATGATGTTGATGACCAGACTCGTCATGGTTGAGCCGTTGATGCCGCGCACCGCGATTCCGCCGCAAATAAAGGCGAAGACGACCGCAACAACGACTTTGTACCAGAACCATAGTCCAGGCTGCCCTGTGTGATCATGACATCCGAACAGCCCCGCGATATAACTGACTAAAACCGCCATGAACGTGACCATGACACCGGGATAGACCCAGTAAAACAGGTGCGCCGCCCAGCCCGTGACGAGTTTGGCGAGGCGTCCCCATTTCTGATGCGCGGCGGACGCCTTGTCCGCGAAGGTCTTCTCCGCGAAATAGTAGGCGCTTCCGAAGCCCGCTTCCGGGTAGATTTTCGCCATCTCCGCGTAGGACAGAGCGGTCAGGAACGCGATAATTAGCGCAAGAACGATGCCCTGCCACATATCGAAGGCGGTGGACGTTTTGCCGTCCGGCCCCGTCCCCGCCGCCTGTAACTGAAACGTAATCCAGAGGAACGCTCCGGGCGCAATCAGCGCCATCGCGTTAATCGTAACTCCCGTTGTGCTAAGAGTCTTTTTGACTCCGCTCTCTCCATTTGCCATTTTGCTCTCTCCTACCTCCCCCCAACCCCCTCCTTCGTAAGGAGGGGGCGTCTTCATGTTCCCTCCCCTTTTCAGGGAGAAGGGAAACTGTTCTAACTCCCTCCCCTTTCAGGGGGAAGGGAAACTGTTCTAACTCCCTCCCCTTTTCAAGGGGAGGGTTGGGGAGGGGTTTCCTACGTCTGTGCGTTTCGTGCAAACTCCGTAACTGCGTTTACAACACCCTCTAAGTTCGTCTTGATTTCCGTATTGGTGAAGCGTAAGAAACGGATGTTCAGGGCTTCAATATAACGTTGGCGTTCGGCGTCGTATTCCTGCGCGTCGTCGCTGTCGTGGCTGGCGCCATCGAGTTCGATAGCGAGTTTGAGCGAGGGACAGTAGAAATCGAGGATGTAGGGGCCGACGCTGTATTGTCGCCGGAACCTACAGCCTTGAATTTGTTCGCGACGGAGACATCCCCAGAGCGTCCGTTCAGCAGGTGTTGCGTTGTTACGAAGCAGTCGGCGTTTTTCGCGTTCTGCGATTCGATTGAATATCTGAGTCATCGCGGAACCTCCCCCCAACCCCCTCCTTCGCAAGGAGGGGGAGGAAGTGTATTATCTCCCTCTCCTTATCAAGGGGGGGGGGGAGGAATTGTATTATCTCCCTCTCCTTTTCAAGGAGGGGGAGGAAGTGTATTATCTCCCTCTCCTTTTCAAGGAGGAACGCTTCACTCCCCCAACCCCTCCTTCGCAAGGAGGGGGAGAAAAGCGAATGGCTCCCTCCCCTTGAGAAGGGGAGGGGTTCTACTTAATAAACAGCATCTCCTGATAGGTGGGCAGGGGCCACAGTTCATCGGAGACCTGCCCCTCCAGCGCGTCCGCCGCCGTCCGAACGTCCCGCATTGCCGGGATGACGTGATCGCGATAATGCAGGGCGTGATGCAGCGTGTCGTCGCCCTCCGGCTCGTGTCCCAGCGCCGATTCCAACGCCGTAATTCCCGTTTCCAGCGTGCCGGTCAGCGTGATAAGGCCGTCCAGCAGCGCGGTATTCGGCTCTTTTCCGAGGCTTTTCAGACTCAGGGCAAGCCCTGCCAGTTGGGTCTGGTAGGTCATTGCGGGGGGCAGGATTTTCGTTTTTGCGATTTCCAGCGCCAGCAGCCCTTCGGTATTGATGTCCATGCAATACCGCTCCAGATAGATGTCGTAGCGGCTGCGGACTTCGCGCTCCGACAGCACATCATACTTGCCCAGCACAGCGATATTTTCCGGCGTCACGAGCGCGGGCATGGCGTCCAGCGTGTTGCGCAGATTCGGCAGGCCCCGTCCTTCGGCCTCTTTGTGCCAGTCTTCGGAGTAGCCGTTGCCGCCAAAGATAATGGCGCTGTGTTCCGAGGCGATCTCCTGAAGGACTTTCTGAATGGCGTCGTTGAGTTTCGCGGGGTCGCCGCCCGTTTCGCCCTCTACTTTGGTCGCGATGTAGTCCAGCGAATCGGCGACGATGCAGTTCATCACGACGAGGGGCCACGCGATACTCTGGTTGGAGCCGACGGCGCGGAATTCGAATCGGTTGCCGGTGAAGGCGAACGGACTGGTGCGGTTGCGGTCTCCGGCGTGGCGCGGCAGGGGCGGCAGGGTGTCCACGCCAATCGTCAGTGTGCCGGACTTTTTCGAGGTGCTTGCGACGCCGACTTTCAGTTGATTAAAGACATCCTCCAGTTGTTCGCCGAGGAAGATGGAAATAATCGCAGGCGGGGCCTCGTTTGCGCCAAGCCGGTGATCGTTGCCGGCGGACGCGACGGCGGCGCGGAGCAGCGTGGCGTATTTATGCACAGCGCGGATCGTTGCGGCGCAAAAGACCAGAAATTGCGCGTTGTCGTGGGGCGTGTCGCCCGGATCGAGCAGGTTGCCGAGTTTGCATCCGAGAGACCAGTTGACGTGCTTGCCAGAGCCGTTGACGCCCGCGAAGGGCTTTTCGTGCAGGAGGCAGGCCATGCCGTATTTCGCCGCCATGCGCTGCAACGTCAGCATGATGATATGCTGATGGTCGTGCGCCACGTTCGCGCTTTCGTAGACCGGGGCTATCTCAAACTGTCCCGGCGCGACTTCGTTGTGCCGCGTTTTAATCGGGATGCCCTGCTTGTAAAATTCGTGTTCCGCCTCCATCATAAAGGCCAGGACGCGCTCCGGGATCGCCCCGAAATAGTGGTCTTCGAACTCCTGCCCTTTCGGGGGCTTCGCGCCAAAAAGCGTCCGTCCGGCGTTGAGCAAGTCGGGGCGGGCGAAAAAGAAATTGCGGTCAATCAGGAAGTATTCCTGCTCCGGCCCCGCCGTCGCCGTGACCATGCCCGGATCGTGATGCCCGAACAGTTTGAGAATTCGCTGCGCCTGCGCGTTGAGCGCCTGCATGGAGCGGAGCAGCGGCGTCTTGTGATCGAGGGCCTCGCCCGTCCACGAAAGGAACGCAGTCGGGATGCACAGGGTGTTGCCGTTGGGGTTCTCGTAAATATAGGCGGGGCTGGTCACGTCCCAGGCGGTGTAGCCTCGCGCCTCGAAGGTAGAGCGGATTCCGCCGGACGGGAAACTGGAGGCGTCGGGTTCGCCCTGAATCAACGCGCTGCCGGAGAACGAGGCGATAGTCCCGCCGGAGCCGTCCGGGTCAAAGAAGCTGTCGTGCTTTTCGGCGGTCAGGCTGGTCAGGGGGTAGAAGACGTGGGTGAAGTGGGTGGCGCCCTTTTCCAATGCCCAGATTTTCATGGCGGTCGCAACGGCGTCCGCGACGGCGACATCGAGTTTGGCGCCTTTTTCAATCGTGCGCTGAAGGGCCTTGTAGACGGGCTTGGACAACAGCTGCCGCATGATGGCGTCGTTAAAGACGTTCGTGCCGTAAAGGGAACGGGAGGTCTCGCCCTCCAGATCAATGGCGTTGACCAGCGGCTTGTAGTTGATAACGGCGGAAATGGCCTCCTGCCGTCCGGTGGTGGATTTCAATGCGGTAATCTCCTTCGGGTGTTGCGTGATTCGATTTTTTCTGCTTCTGCGCCGCCATTGACGCGGGCGGCAGGGCAAAAATTCGGGATAAAAAAGGGTCAAAAAAAACACGCAGACAGACGAGTCGCAGCCGCAAAACGGCTGAAAATCGAATCTGTTGCGTGGCGTCAATGCTACGTTAGACAGTGTTTAAGATTGCGGATCGGGGGCGGAAAAGGTTCCGGGCGCGGGTTGCGCCGACCATTCGCAGACGGGACAAGTTAGTCCGCCTGTTCCTATGCTTCCATTTTAATCTATAAATAAGATTTTGTCAAGGGCAGGCAAAGATTGCAGCGAAGCGCCGGGACGCGATGTTGCCGCGCTGCCGCCGTGAGAACGCAAAAAAGACCGAAACGTCAATTTTCTGAAAGAAACTACCGCCCGCGTAATCCGTATGCCATAATAATACTAAGACTCGTGTTCTTACCGGCCTCGCGCCGCCCTGAAATACCAATACCCTGACGAAACGCAACTGAACGGAAACCGAAAGGAATCAACGATGCCATTCACCGCTCCCACATTAGACCGCAAAGAGGCGCTGCTCGCGGAGCTGGCCCTCGATCTGAAAAACCCGCCCGCCCGCGTCCCCGCCCCCAAAGGCGACCCGGCGCTCGAAAAACTCAACCAACTCGGCACGCAGTTGTGGCTTGATACGGGAAATCTGGATGAGGCCGCGAAACTCTGGCGCAGCGAAATGACCGCCCTTACCACGAATAACACCCTCGCCAATCAGGTCGTGCAGACCGGGATCATGGACGAGGAGATCAGCCTCGTGGCGAAACGGGTCAAAGAGATTGAGCCGGGAATCTCGCTGGACGATCTGGTGCTGGATGTGGTGTTTGTGGTGAACGCGCAGATTGCCCTGCGCCTTGTCCACGCCTTCGATGCGCTGGTCAGCGTGGAGCTGCACCCGGCGGTCGGGCAGGACATCGAAAAGACGCTGCGCTACGCCCAGCGTTACTACGCCATCAACCCGGAGCGCTTTATTGTAAAAATCCCGCTGACGCCGGAAGGCTTCTGCGCCGTCGCCCGCGCCCGCGCCGAAGAAATCCCGATCAACTATACGCTGGGTTTCTCCGCCCGTCAGAACTATCTGGCGGCGCTACTGTCCAAACCGAACTACTGCAACATCTTTCTGGGACGCTTGAACGCGGTCGTGGCGGATAACCATCTGGGAGACGGCAAATTCGTCGGTGAAAAAGTAACGCTGGCCTCGCAAAAAGGCGTGAAGGAATTGCGCGACGCGCACCCGGACATCCCCACGCATCAGATTGCGGCCTCCATGCGCAGCGCCGAGCAGATTGTCTCTCTGGCGGGCGTGGACGTGTACACCATTCCGCCGAAGGCCGTCGAAGAGTTCTATTCGCTGAATCACAAACCGGAAGACCTGACGCTGCGGACGGGCGAGAGTTACGAAGTAAATTTCAGCGACGGCGTGGATAATTCCAGCGTGGAACTCCTGTGGACGATTGACGACAATTTCAAGAAGTTTGCGGTGGACTTAGCGTCGCGGGGCGGAACGAATCTGAACGGCAACGACCTGCGGCAGGCGGACAAAGATCACGGCGTGAAACTCTTTACCGGATTCACGGCGGAGGAGCAGGACGCGATTCGCGCCAAAGGCAAAATCCCGGAAACAGCGGAATGGGCGGGCCGCGCCTCCCTCGACGACCTGATGACCGAATCGGCCCTGCAATCGTTCATCACCGATCAGAAAGCCTTCGACGACCGCATCCGCAAATTGATTGCGTAGGAGGAAGGGTATTCAGGTATCAGGTATTGGGTATTCGCTTGCCCGCTGGCAGTTTGTGCAATCTGACAGCAAAGTAGTTAATACCTGAATACCCAATACCTGAAACCCTCTTGTTATAGGTCGCCCTGCAAGCCGAAGTTGCCGATGAGAATGGTGAAGTCGGTGCAGTCCACCGACCCATCGTTATTGAAGTCAACCTGCGGGTTGTAGCCGGAACCGGGTACGGTAATGTCCCCGCCATACGACTGAATGAGCATCCCAAAATCGGTGGAGTCCACGAAGTTATCTCCGTTGGCGTCACCCCCCTGCAGGGTCACGGAGAGCGATGCGGAGAGCAGCGCGGGAGTCAGTGTCACCGATTTTTGCAGCCAGCTGCCGCCCTTAATCGCAACGGAGTAGGCCGCGCCTGGCACACCGGAAACGGAGAAAGAACCGACAGACGAGTACAGCGCGGTCGGCTGCGGCGTGATCGGAACCGTGTAATCCAGCGTCCCGTCCAGTGAGCGGAACTCCATCGTCAGCGGCTGCGCCACATTGACGCAGCCTTCCAGCGTGATGCTGCCGGAAACGGTCGGCAGTGTAGCGTTGACCGCTTTCAGCGCATTATAGGAGTTGATGCGCCCGCTGCCCCGCGCAATCGGGTCGGCGCTCACGGGATATTTGTCGCTGGAGGTGGTGATGATTTTCACCACGTCCGAATTCTTCAGCAGCGGGTTTTGCGCCATAATCAGCGCCGCAAGCCCCGCAACGTGCGGCGAGGCCATCGAAGTCCCGCTGTCATAGGCGTACTGATTGTTCGGCATAGTAGAAAAAATCGTGTCGCCGGGAGCGGAGACCGTGACCCAGTAGCCGCGATTTGACCAGTAGGGCAGCGAGTCGCCGGGGTTGTAGGAAGTCGCCGCGACAGACACGACGTTCGTAACCGCCGCCGGGTAGAAGTTCGCCGAACTCCCGTAATTTCCCGCCGCCGCAACCACAACGCAGCCCTTCGCCCAGGCGTTCTGAATGGACTTAAAAAGCGTGGTGTCCGGGTCGGGGCCGCCGAGACTGAGATTGATGACATTCGCGCCGTGCGCCACCGCCCAGTCAATGCCCGCCGCGACGTTTGCGGTCGTGCCGTTGCCGTTTGCGTCCAGCACTTTGACCGGCATGACCTTGATATGCGAGGTGTCGGTATAGCCAGAGTCGCCCGTCCAGCCCGCCATGCCGGAGATTCCCTGCCCGTTGTTGGTCTGCGCCGCCGCGATTCCGGCGACGTGCGTTCCGTGCGGGCAGTCGGCGGGAGTGGGGCCGACGGTGTTGGTCAGGACATTGTAGCCGATGACTTTGCCGGCGGCGTCGCGCAGCATCATGTTGGTCAGGTCGGGATGGGTGTCGTCCACGCCGGAATCTACGACCGCAATAATAATCGGCGTTGTGTTTTTGGGCTTCCAGATTCCCCACGCCAGATTGGTGGCGGTGCGAAGCGGGGCCCATTGCGCGTTGCCGTTGGCCAGTCCCGGATCGTTCGGCAGCCCCGCGTCGGCATGGCTGACGACGTGATTTGTCTCGACATAGGCGATTCCGGGCGTGTTTTTCAACTTCGCTATGAGTTTCGCCATATCCGTGCCGGGTTTGACGCGCAGGTGGTAGGTATGCTGCTGAGAGAAGCGGCGCAAAGTCGCGCCGAGGCTGGAGACCATTTTGCCGTTGCCCGCATTATCGGCGCCGGGTGTCAGGCCAATCAGCAGTTCATTAGAGACCGCCGCATGATTGGGAACGGCGAGCGGAGAAAACATTTTCGGCTGCTGCGCCGCCGCGTTACGGAGGGTAACGCCGAGGCAAAGCGCCGCCAGCGGGGCCGCAAACCGCTTGCGGCCCCGAAGTCCACGCGCATAGATTGTAAACATTTGTGATCTTCCCTGTCTGTTTTTTTTTCGTAATCGCCTCTGGCCCTCTTCTGTCCGTTCGCTTGAAGACGCAAATACCGCGTCAGCAGCAAACTGGTCTCTTGTCTCGAAGATGTCGGCGGGCGATTTCGTGATGCCTGGTGAGGATGGGTTGCGATAGTGTTCATCGGGCTGCAACGGGGCAATAACATTGTACCACGCGCCCGATATATTTTAATATGCAGGGCCGGTGAAATCGGCCTTTTCGCGCATTTTCCAGCGCCATTAGGAGGGGATTGGGGCAGAGGGAACACAGAACAGGCAATAGAACAAACACGCTTACTAAAAGTCTGCGCAGATTTAGAATGAAGCGGGCTTGTCCTGTTCCCTGTTCTCTGTTCCCTGTTCCCTGCATTTGCCATGTTGGACTTAAGCATTGAACGAATCGGGACGCTGCTGCTAATTGCGACTGCCGTTGCGATGCTGGCGCGGCGGCTGCGGCTGCCCTATACCGTCGGGCTGGTGTTTGCGGGGACGGCGCTCGCGGCGCTTTCGCAAAAAGCGCCGCTGGCCCTGACCCGCGAAATGATTTTTGACGCCTTCCTGCCGCCGCTGGTCTTTGAGGCGTCGCTATTTATCGCGTGGAAGGAATTGCGCCGCGATCTGCTGCCGATTACCCTGCTGGCGACCGTTGGCGTCCTGATCTCCGCCGTCGTCACCACGCTGGGCATGGAAAAATTTGCGGGCTGGGAACGGACGCCCGCGCTGCTGTTCGGCGTTTTGATTGCCGCCACCGATCCCGTTTCCGTAATCGCCACGTTCAAAGACGCGGGGGTCGGCGGGCGGCTGCGGCTACTGGTGGAAGCGGAAAGCCTGCTCAATGACGGCACGGCGGCGGTCTTTTTCGTGATTGCGCTGGCGGTCACGCGGGGCGCGGCGATCCATGTTCCCGCGATGGGGCTGCAATTCGTTCAGATTGTCTGCGGCGGAATCGTGTGCGGGGCGATTGTCGGCGGGGCGGCGCTCATGCTGGCGGGCAAGACGGAAGACCATCTGATTGAAACGGCCTTTACCATGATCGCCGCCTACGGTTCGTTCCTGCTGGCGGAGCATTTCGGCTGGTCAGGCATCCTCTCCGCAATGACCGCCGGTCTGCTCATGGGCAATGTCGGGGTGTGTGGCGATGTCATCAGCGAGCGAGGGAGCGCTTCGGTGGGCGAGGTGTGGGAATTTATCGCGTTCTTTGCAAACTCACTGGTCTTTTTGTTGTTGGGAGCGCAATTAGCGAAGCAAAACTTCGGGCATCTGCTCGTTCCCATAGCCGCCGCGATTATCGTAATTGGACTGGGACGCGCCGCCGCCGTATATAGTTGCTGCCTGGTTTTCGCCCGCTCAAAGCTGCGGATTCCCCTGCGGGAACAGCACGTCTTATTCTGGGGCGGACTGCGCGGGGCATTGGCCCTCGCGCTGGCATTGGGACTGCCCGCCGACACGCCGCGCCGTCAAGAGATTCAGACGGTGGCGTTCGCGGCGGTCGCGTTCTCCATCGTCGCGCCCGGACTGACCATCAAGCCCCTGATGCGCCGCCTGGGGCTGCTTAAACGTAATAAGGAGTAAGGGACTCACGGATAATTGAAGCCACGCTTCCGGGCCGTGAACGACCCGTCTGGGAGGCTTACGGCCAACCGTCCTGCGGACGGAAAACTTATCTTATCGCGAGTCCCTAACACGTCGCGAGTATCCCCCTGCCAACCGGGATCATTGCCCGACGTTGTTGAACTCTCCGATGAGCAGGGTGAAGTCGGACGAATCTACCGCGCCGTCGTAGTTAAAGTCGGCGGTCTTATCGTAGCCGCTGCCGGGAACGCTGGCGTCGGAATTGAACGCGCCGATGAGGGCGGTAAAGTCCGAAGAGTCCACGCTGTTGTCGTTATTGGCGTCCCCGGCGGGCAGGGTGATATTCGGGCCTGCGCCGCCAAGAATCATAACATTGCGGACAACGACTTGCAGATTGCGCGGGGCCTTGACCGCAAGATCGAAGGTTCCGGCGGGCAGGTCGGGAATCGCGCAGACGCCGGATGCCTTGCCCGCGCCGACGGGAACCGGCAGGACGTTCCGCACGAACTGCGGCGACGCGCCGCCCGGAGCGCGGAACTCAAAACGGACGAGTTCCAGACGGGACGCGACCGCCGCCATATCCGGGACGCCCTCCAGCGCGACATTAACCGTAAGCGTCAGCGGCGCGAACAGCGCCGTCGTCGGAACAATCTGCTTTGTCACACCCGCGCTGCTCCACGCCAGTTTGCAGGCCGCGCCGCCCGAATGTTCGTAATACTCCAAAACAATGTCCGCTTTCTGCCCCGCCGTCAGCGCAACCGTCCCGCTATGCTCGGTCGGCCCCTGATCGTACCACGCATCCACAATTTTTTGCCCGTTGACGTACAGCCGTGCGCCATCGTCGGAAGTCACATAGAAGGTGTAGGTCTCCGAAGTGGCAGGCAGGACTTTGCCCGTCCATCGCGCGGAGAAATTATCGGGCTGAATCGCGGCGTCGGGCGAGCCATTGCCGTAATCGAAATTCACGGTCGGGTCAATGCGCGTCAGGGCCAGCGTGGTGAACTTGTTCCCGTTGCCCGTATCGTTGAAATACTGCCCGACAAGGCCGTTCCCGCTCTGCCCCACCTGCGGCGTGACCTTCACAATGTTAGAATTTCCGCTCTCCGCATTGCTATTGAGCGCCGTCACCACGTAGTAGTACGTCGCCCCGTTCTGGACGCTTAAATCGCTGTACGCCGCGCCGCTGACATACTGCCCGACCGTCACAAACGGCCCGCTCTGCGACAGGCTGCGCTTGACATTGTACCGGTAGGCTCCGGGAACCGCGTCCCACCGCAGATCAATCCGGTTTTCCGCAATCAGCGTCGCGACAAGGTTGGCGGGGGCGGCGGGCGCGGTCTCCGCCGCGTCAATGTAGCCGGTGTAGAGAGGGATCGCGCTGCCGCCCATCGCGCACAGTCCGACATCGCCGCGCTTCAGCGTCCGCGTTTCGCCGCCCCGCGTCTCTGAGACCAGTGTGGTATAGGGCGAGTCGTTGTAGCTGTACCACGCCTCACTTTGTCCCGCCACCACGAGCGAGGAGTTATTATTGACGAACATCGGGGCCAGCGCCCCGCTTTCGGTGGTATAGCAGAACAGGCCGAGCAGTTCCGTTTTGCCGCCGTTTTCCGTGTCAATCAGCGTGCCGCCGCTTTCCGTTTTCATGCCCAGAATCCATAGATTTCCGCCGTTATTGAGGACGTGCGTTCCGTGATTTTCCACGTTGAATTGCCGCGCCCAGACGTTCTGATGATTGAACGTGAACGGCCCGCCAACCACATCTTCGATATACAGATCGCCCGTTCCGCTATTCGTATAACTGCCAAATTGCAGGCTTTTGAGGACAAGCGTTCGGGCGCTGGCGTGTTCAAAAAACTGCCCGGAACTGCCGAACCCGTTGCCGCCCCTGTCCCATTGGACTATCGGGAACGCGCCGTCCATAAACTTAAATCCCGGCTTGCCGTCGGGCGGGTTAGCGGTCACACTGGCCTGCGTGCTGGTGATGCGGCGGACATTGCCGCGAATAAACACGGTATCGCTGATGCGGTAGTTATTGTGGACTGAGTTCGGGAAATACACGGTGGTAGCGCCAGAATCAAACGCCGCCTGAATGTAGCGGGTTTCGTCTTCGCCATCGTCCATTTTAATCTCAAGGTCTTTGACGCCCGTCACGTCCAGACTGAGATGCAGCGTGGGATCGAAGCCGTACATCACGTAACTATTGTATTTGAGAACGCCGTCGCAGTAGACCTCGAACTGTACGCTGCCCTCGCCGCCTGTGCTGTCGTTGACGCCGATGTCGGTGGAGAACGTTTTGTACTGCCCGCCCAGCGGAAAATGAAAGTCCGACCATGAGATGCTGATGCCGCGTGGGTACGTCGCGTCGTTGATTTTCAGGCCGGAGTCAATGATCGGAAACTGGTAATTGAAACTGTTCGTCGTCCAGCCGAGTTCGTCCGCTGCCAAAGTGTGCTGCGAGCCGCCCGCGTAGCGATAATCGAACTGCCCCGCGAGATGCTTGACCGCGCCCGCCGCCGTCGTGACTGTCGGATTGCCCCATACGCCGCCGTCGTAGCCGAAACCGTCCCCGCCCCGGTACAGTTGATGCCCGGTCGGGCCGTCGCCTCTGGCCCCGAAGTCGCGGACATTCGCCCACGTCGCGGGGTCGTCATACGGAACGTCCGGCGTCTCTCTGACCGGCAAGTGCAGGCTTTTCGGCGGCGAGGGGAACAGGCTGACCGCCCTGTCCGCAACATACTCCCCGACGTTCGCGCCGCCGACTCCGGGCGTGGAACTACTCGACTTAATCGCCTGCGCGTAGCCCGTCGCCGTGAGATTGCGGGCAAAAAAGTAGCCGCCATTGGTGATAGCGGGCAGGCCGGACGCCGCGCCCGTCCCGGTAAAAACGCCGTCAATCAGGGCCGTCACGCCGTAGTTATTATTAAAAACGGGGACGGAATTTTCGCTGCGCAGGCCGCGAATAAAGAGTTCCTGCCCCGCGCCGTTGAACCCGACGCCCGTCTGATGGCGCAGCGTGATATTCTCAAACGTCTGCGAATTGATCTCGTAGCCGTCCGAAATCCCGGTCGCAAAACCGTCCACCGTCAGATTTTTCACCAGCAGCGGCCCGTTAAGATTCTGATAGCCAAGATCGAGGCCGCTGACGCCCTGCCCGTCCCCCGACTGGATTGTCACGTCCCGGACAATGCCCTGATTATTCGAGAAGAATTGCAGGCCAATCGCGCCGGGATTGCCCTTGCCGGTGTCAAAAGTCAGGTTGCGGACGGAGTTCCAGAACAGGTCGGCGGAACCGGGATAGCCGCAGTTCATCAGGGGTTTCGGAGTTGCCGCCGCGCCAAATCCCGGCGCGTTATCTTTGAGCCGAAAAATTGTCCCGCTCTGACTCTGCCCCTGAAAATTCAGGAATCCAAACCAGCCGCCGCCGCCCGCGCCCTGCGACCACGAAAGCGTGCTGGAGATCAGGTACGTCCCATTGGGGAAGTACAGGATTCTCTGTCCGGCGGAGCCTTTTGCCGCGAACGTGGAAAGAACGCCCTGAATCGCGGCGGTCACGTCGGTCACGCCGTCGCCGGTGAGATTGTACGGGGCCTTGCTCATGTCAATCACGCCGGAACTGGCGGGAAAGGTAATGTTTTCCGCCCGCGCCGCGCCCGCCCCCATCAGCAGAAAAACAACGCGAAGAATCTGTCCTATTTTCATCTTATGCTTCCTTTCCTCACTGCGTATTCCGCGCCATTATCTTGCGCGGGGAGGGCCGGTCGTATCGCCGGGAACGAGTTCCAGGGGCAAACAGCGCGGCGGGAACGTCTGCGCCGGATCGGCGATTTTCTCAAACAGCAGGCGGACGGCCTCGCGCCCAATCTCGCGCTCCGGCAAAATCATCGTGCCGACCGTCCGCCCGAAGTCCCGCATCGGGGCCGTGTCAAAGGTTATCAGCGATAGGTCATCAGGGAGAATGAAACCAAGCGCCGCCGCCGCCGGGATCAGCGTAAAAACGTCGTCCACCGCGTAAGTCAAAATGGCGGTGACCGGACGCTCGCCCCGAAGCCAGCCCGTTGCGGCGCGAATCGTCTCCGGCGTTTTCAGATCAATCCACAGCCGCGCCGTCTCTGCCGCGCAGTCCGCTTCCCGCATGGCGGCGGCGTAGCCCGCTTCCCGGTCGGTAAAACTGTAATGCGCCGACGGGTTGCGGCAGCCGAACGCAATGCGCCGATGTCCCAGGCCCAGCAGATATTCGGTGGCCTGTTTCGCGGCGTGAAAATCGTCGGGGTACACGCAGTCCGCATCCTGTTTGGAGTTCATCCAGACGGCGGGAATCTGGTTTTGTCGGATCACCTCCGCCATCTGCTCCGGCAGGTTCGCGTTGTAGTTAATCAGCATTCCATCCGCCATGATTTCGCGGAGGATGCGCGGCATCTGCCGGTGGTCGGTCAGGGTGGCGTCGTCGAATCGGGAAATAATCAGGTTGGTGTCCCGCTGCTCCAGCGCGTCAAGGATGCTTTCGAGGCGCGAAGGCGGCAGGAGGCTCATGGCGGGATTTTGCCCCAAGAGCAGGGATACGCTGCCAAATCGCCCGCTGCGCATCGCTTTTGCGCTGCTGTTAGCGCGGTAGCCAAGGTCGCGGGCGGCTTCCAGCACCCGCTGCCGGGTCGCGGGCGGAATGGCAACGTCCTCGCGCCCGTTGAGAACGTAGGAGACGGTCGTCTGCGAGACTCCCGCCTGCGTCGCCACGTCCCGGCTGCTAATTTTACGAACGCCGCTCATAATCGCCTCGCCTGCTAAGTGATACGTTTCAGTGATACGTATCAATGACTCTATTATAACCCGGTTTTGCCGCGATGTCAAGGGATTTCGCGCATTTCCACTAAGTTATTTTGCAAAAAACGGCAGAGATTGTCTCCGCCGTTTTCATTCACTCCGCGCAAGCCCGTTTTACAGGATATTCACTGCGCGGCCCGCAAGAATTACGATAATCGTTAATGAGATGCTCGCCTGAAGCATCAACAAGACTTTGGCCCAGCGGGACAGCACGGCGGTATCGGCGGGGGATAGGGCCGTGCTGGTGTTGAAGGCCAGAAACAGATAGTCCACAAATTTTGGCGACCAGGGGACGTTGCCGCCGCCATCCTCTACCGCGTCGTCCATTGTCATTTGCGGGAACAGGAACGCCCCCCGGTCGTGTCCCGGCGTCCGTTCGCGGCAGTGCGGCCCGCCCGCGTCCAGCCGCCAGTACCATGACGCGAAGACCAGCACGTTCGTCACCCATAGCGCCGCTGCGCTTTTCAGCAGGGCGACCGGGGCCTCGCTGTGCGCGGGCAAAGCCCTGATTAACATTCCCAGCGAAAGCAGCAGCGAGACGGTCACCACGCCCGCCACGCTGTTGCCAAAAAAATGGTTGGCTTTTACCGCCCCCATCCGGTGCGCGATAATCGTGGGAATCAGTAGAATAATCACGCAGGCCAGCGGCAGCCAGCGCGGGCCGACCGTGAGCGAAGGCGGCAGCGCCAGACTCAGACCGCCGATACTAAGCAGCGCCATGACCGCCGGCCAGCGCTCCTCCGGTTCCTCCTGCCCCTGCGGTTCCCCCGCCGCGTCTTCGCGCAGCGTCTCCTTCGTGTTCATGCTTCCTCGGTTTCCCTTCTCATCTAGCCCCCCCGCCCACTTCTTTTATGCGTTCGCGGCGCTCACAGGGAATGAGTAGCGCGTTTGCGATTGGAAAGGGTGTTGGGGAAGTTAGTTGTGCCGCTATTTCGCCGCTGCGATATGCAGCGTTGTTTCGCGCTCGTAGTCCGCGCCGCCCGGAGCGGCCCCGCGCGGCTTGCGAACGTATTTCTTTAAGGTGTAATCTACCGCGATAAGGCCTGCGTGTTTCTGACTGCTGTGAAGGGCGCATTGCCGCGCTGCAAACTCCAAAACAGAACGCGGGATCCCCTCCCCCTGCCCCCGCGTCCGAATCACGACGTGCGAACTCGCGGCGGCGCGAACGTGCAGCCACAGGTCATTGGGGGCGGCGAGGCGCGTGGTCAAAAAATCGTTGGCGGTGGCGGACTCCCCGACTAAAATCTCGTAGCCGTCGTGATAATAGCGCCGGATTTTAAAGCCCTTGAAATCCAGCGGTTTCGGGCCGTGTTTATTGATGCTGTCCGTTTCCGCCGCTTCGTCCGGGCGCAGCAGGCTGGATTCCATCAGTTCGGTTCGGAGTCGTTGGATCGGCGCGGTCGTCAAAGTCGGGTCGTCCTGCCAGTAGTCCGCTTTGCGTTTCGCTTCGGCGAGTTTTCGCAGACTTTTTTCAACCTCCGCCTGCTCTCCCGCCGCCCGGTTGACGCTCTCCTTCGCTTTGCGATAGCGCCGAAAACACGCCTCCGCGTTCTCCTGCGGCGCGATTTTCGGGTCAAGCATAATTTTTCGGTCGCGCAGTTCCGGGTCGAAATAGTCCTGCGCCATCAGTTCAGAATCGCCCGCCTTGATTTTCCACAGGTTCGCTAAAATCAGTTCGCCGCTTTGCTTGTGTTCCTCCGCCCGCTCCGACTCCGCCACCGTCCGCGCTATCGAGACTTCCTGCTTCGTCAGCCGCCGGATTTCGCGGTCAATCCGCCCGCGCAGGTCGTTGAGCTGCGCCGTGAACTGCGCCGTTTCAATCTGAATCTTAAACGCATCATCCAGCGCGAAATTTAGACTTGCGGCAACCTGCTGCGCGTTTTCAGTCAGTTGCGCAGTAGGAAAAGGATAGGCGGCGGGCAAAGTTCCCTTGCGCGGCGCAACGTAAATCGGACGGAACGCGCCTTCCTGCGCCGCCCCGAAAATCTCCCGCCACACCTGCCGCAGGCCGTCCGCCGGATTAATGCTGTTTTGCAATGCCCGAACGGCGATCTCCCGCGCCAGAAACGGCGAGATTCCTGCATAGTCCGCCATCAGTTGCGTGGCAAGCGAGTCTTCGTCCGCGCCCTCCAGATCGTCCGCAATCGCCGCTTCTGCGTTGGGCGCGAACGGATCAATTTTGTCGCTCTGATCGGGCGGCGACAGGTAGGGCAGTCCCGGCAATGTCTCCCGAAGCCGGTTCACCCGGTGCGAGACCCGCTTGATCGCGTCCACGATCTGCCCGTCCTCCCGCAGCAGAATCAGGTTGCTATGCTTGCCCATAAACTCGCCCAGCAGCGTAAAAAAGACCGAAACAGGTTCATTTTGGATTGTGTCCGCCTCATCTTCCCTCTTTCCTTTTCCCTCTTCCCTTTTCCCTTCCTCCCTCTCCTCCCGCGTTTCAATGGTGAAGGCCACGAGGCGGTCAAAGCCGACCTGCCGAACTTCGCGAATGATTCCGTTCTCAATCCGTTTGCGCAGCAGGGCGCAGAACGCGGGCGGCGTGGGCGGGTTCGGTCTGCGTTCCGCTGTCAGATGCAGGCGGGCAAAGCGGGCGTCCGCAGAGAGCAGCAGCAGATAATTTTTGCCTGCGCTGCGAATCCCAAGCAGTAACTCTGTTGCAGAGGGCTGCCGAATGTCCTGAATTTGTCCGCCCGTCAAATGCGTCTGCAATTCGCGAACGACCGCGCAAACGGTAAGGCTGTCAAACGCTATTTTTTCCATTCCCACACGCTCCGTAATTTTTCTGCCCGCGCCCCGCTCCTATTTTGCCAAAATAACCGCGTTCCGTCAAGAGGACAGGCAACTATTTACGTCGGGAGTTTTATACCCCCGAACTTGTATTTTCCCGCCCCTATCGTCTATAATGCAATTATTCTAAATGAGGCGGCGGGAAGCGGCGCAGAAAAACGCCCCGCTTCCCGCGCCCTCCGGCGTCTGCGAGACTTCGCCATGAAAACGCCCAATTCGTTCCTAATAATTGAGGAGATACCTTTCCATGATCGTTCCGACCCGCACCCTGTTTGAACACGCTTACGGCAATTACGCCGTCGGAGCGTATAACATTAACAATCTGGAGCAGACAATGGGGCTGTTTCAGGGCTGTATTGACAGTCAGGCCCCTTTTATCATTCAGCTTTCCAAAGGCGCCCGCGCCTACACCAACAAGGCCATGCTGGAAGCGATTATCCGCGCCGCCGACGAGATTTTTCCCGAAGCCCTCTTTGCCGTGCATCTCGATCACGGCGACGAGCAGACGGCGCTGGAGTGCATCGCCAGCGGATTCTATTCGTCTGTGATGATTGACGCCTCGCACGATCCGTTTGAGGAAAACGTCGCGATCACGAAGCGCGTGGTAGAGGCCGCCCACGCAAAGGGCGTCTCGGTCGAAGCGGAGTTGGGAATGCTCGGCGGCGTCGAGGAAGACATCGCTGTTGACGAAAAGAACGCCTGCCTCACCGACCCCGAAGAGGCCTACGAGTTCGTTAAAGCGTCCGGCTGCGATTCGCTGGCCTGCGCCATCGGGACAAGTCACGGAGCGTATAAATTCTCCGGGGGACAGGGAATCCACTTTGACCGCGTAAAAGCGATTCAGGACAAACTCCCCGGCTACCCGCTGGTGATGCACGGCTCCAGTTCCGTGCCGCAGGACGAGGTGCATCGCATCAACGCGGCGGGCGGAGCGTTAAAAGAGGGCGCAAAGGGGGTTGACCCGGAGCAGTATCTTCCCGCCGCCAAACTCGGCGTCTGCAAAGTCAACATTGATACGGACGGGCGACTGGTCTGGAACCGCGTCCACCGCGAATACTTCCGCGACAAGCCCGCCGACTTCGATCTGCGCGGCCCCGGCAAACTGTTTATGGCGGAATACGCCAAATTCATCGCCAGCCGCAACCAGTATCTCGGCTCCGCCGGTCAACTCAGCGCGGCGCGGGAACACGCAAAAACAAAATGATGAATAATGAAGGATGAAGGATGAATCCAATACGCCGTTTGTTCAATGATAACGCGCAGAGCGAACGGGTTTTTAAATTCGTCATTCATCCTTCATTATTCATCATTTCCTCTAGTTTCCGACCTGCCCGAAGTTTCCGATGAGCAGGGTGAAGTCGGTGGAATCCACGAAGCCGTCGTTGTTGAAGTCGGCCTTATCTACGTAGCCGCTGCCGGGAAGGGCGCTGTTGCTGTTGAACGCTCCAATGAGCAGGGTGAAGTCCGAGGAGTCCACGCTGTTGTCGTTGTTGCCGTCCGCAGCCAACAGAGAGACCGATATACCCGTGACATCGCCCGCGCTGCCATCGGCGGCGGCCGTAGCGCTCAACCATTTGTCGCCCTTGATATTCAGGCTGTAACTGGCGGCGGGCAGTCCGCTGATGCTGAAAGAGCCGCCCGCGCCCAGCGTCTGCGTCACGGTAGTTGCGGCCCCGCCCGCCGTCGGCGTGAAGACGAACGTCACCGGATTGACCGGAATGACCGTCAATGTCGGATCGGCGACGCCCTGCAAGGTCACCGTGCCGAACACACTTACGGTTGCGGGGACTACGTTGAGGGTCACCTGCCCAAAAACGGGATCGGGCTGGATGGTCGCGCTCGTAGTTCCGGCGTTCGCCGTATCAATCGTGCTGGTCGCCTGCGCAACGACGGCCTGCGCGGTTGTCACGCTGGCGGGAGCGGTGTAGAGGCCGCTGGTAGAGAGCGTTCCCGGCCCGCTGACGATCTTCCAGGTCACCGTTTTGACGTTGCTGCCGGTGACGGTCGCCGTCAGCTGCGTGGTATGCCCCGCAAGCACCGTCGGGGAGGCCGCTGTCACCGCCACCGAAAGGGGCGCGGCCAGCGCGGCGGCGAGATTGTTCCAGTTCACGCTGCCCCACCCGGTCACGTAGTCCCAGTATTTCACGGTCGTTCCCGCGCCGTTGCTGGTTCCGCCTGTAGTATCATGGAAGATGTCGCTCCGTCCGTTAAAGGCGTAGAGTTTATCGTTGATTCGGCCCACGCGCTGCTTGCCTTTGGTATTGGCGGGAAGGACGCTCTGCGAGATCAGGTACTGTTCCACGACGGCGAAATCGCCCGCGTCCACCGGCGAAGCGCAGCTTGTTCCGCTGAGGCCGGTGAGTCCGCCGCCATAGTAAATCAGGTAGGCCGCCGCTCCGCCGGCGCCAGCGGAGTGGGAGGATATATCGGGCGAGAGGCGTTTGTTCAACGTGGGAACGGCGCGGCCTTTTTGCCACGTCGGAAGCACATTGAAGAACACAGTCGAGGTCGAATAGCCGCCGCCGCTGCCCGTCCACCCCGCTTCACTGGCGAAGTTGTTACTGCCGTCCACTGTCAGTATCGTGCCGCCAATGACTAAAACTTCCGGCTCATAATCGGAGTAATCGTAGACCCGGCTAGGGCTGCCCTGGCCCCGCTGTATGTTTCCGTTATCGCCGCTGGCGGTCAGGTAGGTCTGGCCCTGCGTTGTCATGGTGACGTGCTGGGTATGGGCGGCAGCGGCGGTAGGAGGGCTTAACGCCCAGCCATAACTCTCCGTCAGCACATCGGCTTTATTGTCGCTTGCCTCTCTGGAAAGGACGCCGATGAGATCGGGAAAATAGTTCACATTGTCTGTCCCGCTGTCATAAATAATGATGGTGGCGAGCGGGGCCTGTCCCAGCACGGCCTGAAAATCCAGATCGCCTTCCAGCTGGCCCGATGTGCCGCTGCTAATGCTTCCGCTTGGAATCACTACGGAGATATTGCTGGCGGCCCCGGCGGCAGGAATGGGCAGTCCGTTGCGCGAAATGAATTTCGGGGCGTTCGTCGCGACATCAAAGCCGTCAAAATTGGAAATCCCGATAGTGCGTCCCACTCCCGGCTTGTTATTGCTGGTGGCGTTCAGCGCGTTATAAATCGGGGTCAGGTTATAGCCGGTACGCGCCTGAATCGCATCGAATTGTGAGGAGATGCGTTTCGCTTTTTTTGCAAGCGGGATCGGGCGCGTGTAATTTTCCATTTTTTCGATGCTGGTAATTTTCCCGGCGAGTTCTCCGGGAATTTTCACCGGGGTCGCTGGGGCGTAAAATTCATAGGGAACGGCGTCCGCGCCGCGCATACGAATTGCGTCCGCCGCCGCTTCGCGATAATTGTTGAGGGTGACCCCGAAGGCCTGCTCCAGTTGCGCGACCGTGCCGCTGACGCGCATCGTCAGTCGGTTGACCGGCAGTTCGTCCATGACGAGGCCGTTGGCCTGAATGTGCGTGGACATCGCGCCGTAAACATCGGGATTGGGACCGAATTTCTGCCCGACCTCCTGCGGCGTCAGCCACTGACCATAAAGCAGCGAACCGGGATCGCTCACCGCGTCGGCGTAGCCTTGCGCGGCCTGCGGATCGGCGAAGTCAAAGCAGATCAGAACGCTGAGTTGCTTGCCGCCGTCCACCGGGCCGAGGTTCGTGGCGTTCGCGACAGCAGCGGGAACGCTCCCGGCGATCTCCACCATTTGCGGGGCGACTTCGATGGGCTGCGCGGCAAGCGTCTGTCCGGCAGCGGGTAAGGACGCTTTTTTCGCCTGCGCCGCAACCGATTGCGGAGTGACTTGTAGTCCGGCGCGTCGGAAGGGCTGCGCGGATTGCTGCGAAGCGGCGGGAACGGCAAGCGGCGTGAGCAGGGCCAGACTACAAAACGATTTTTGCGTCAGGCGAACGAAACGAGATCGCGAAGACAAGAGATTATCCTTTCAATAAAACACAGGTGGAAGAAACTATCTTCCACGAGAGATTCGGGAACCACGCGCAAACGTGAAACGAAAGAGAGTATTCAGGATAAATTACCGCACGGTAAGCCCTGCATGGCGTGGCGTTCCAACGCAACAAGCCCGATAGAGAACTGGGGTGCTTTGCAATTATTGTACCACATCTTTTTGGAGAGCGCCGGACGCGATTTAAAAATACACGCGGCAAACGAAACAGGCGGAATCTTGCCGGTTTCACGCTCAAAACCGGCAAAAAAGACGGAAGACCAGACAGGAACGGCATGGAAAGATCGCAGAAAAAAACGCAAATGATAAGGGAGGACGAAGGGACAACGGGCGGGGCGGAGACCATTGCGGCGGTCGCGACGCCGCCGGGAACAGGCGGCATCGCCATCATTCGCATTTCGGGGCGGGACGCGCTGGCGATTGCGGCGCAGATTTTTCGCCCGCTCCGCTCCGGCAGGGCGCAAGACTACGCAGGGTACTCCGCGCATTACGGGCAGTTTTTCGACCCGGAAACAGGGCAAATCGCCGATGACGGCCTGCTTACCGTGTTCCGCCGCCCTCACTCTTACACCGGCGAGGACGCAGCGGAATTGTCCTGTCACGGCGGGCGCGTTACGACGGCGGCGGTCTTGCGGCTGGCGCTGCGGGCCGGGGCGCGGATGGCGAGTCCCGGCGAATTTACGCTGCGGGCGTTCCTGAACGGGCGGATTGATCTGGCGCAGGCCGAAGCGGTGGCGGACATAATTCGGGCGGGGACGGACGCGGCGCAGCGCATGGCGCGGCGGCAGTTGGACGGCGATCTGTCGCAGGCGGTGGCGGCATTGCGGGAGGAGTGCGTCGGGATTCTTGCCGCCATTGAGGTCTCGATAGATTTCAGCGAGGAGACGGGCGAATTAGACTATGACCTGCTGACGCCGCGCATTGCGGCGGCGCGGCGCGTCGTGGAAAATCTGCTGGCGACGGCGGAGCGGGGGCGCATCCTGCGGGAGGGCCTGCGCGTGGCGATTGTGGGGCGTCCCAATGTCGGCAAATCCTCCCTGCTCAACGCGCTGCTTCGCGCCGACCGCGCCATCGTCACGCCGATAGCCGGAACAACCCGCGACGCGCTGGAGGAATCGGCGAATCTGGCGGGCCTTGCCGTTGCGCTGACCGACACCGCCGGAATCCGGGACACGGACGATGCGGTGGAGCAAATCGGCGTGACGCGGGCAAAGGCGGCGGCGGCGCAAGCCGATGTCATTCTTTTTACGCTGGACGCGGCGGCGGGAATTGTAGAGGCAGATCGGGAAATTTTACGCGCCCTGCGGGCGAGCGAAAACGCGGCGCGGATTGTGTTTGCCGCCAACAAATGCGACGCGGCAGGCGCATCACAGATCGCGGAGGCACTTGCGGACGGCGCGGCGCTGACGCAACCGGCCGATTCCTTTATTCCCGTTTCGGCGCGGACGGGCGCGGGACTGACGGAACTGGAGGCCGCCCTGACGCAGGCGGCGGGCAAGATAGACGCGGCCTCCGACGCAGTAATCGTCTCGAATGAGCGTCACCGCGAGGCGCTGCAACAGGCCTTTGCCAGTCTGACCGAAGCGGAACGAACAGCAAACCTGCGACTTCCCGGCGATTTTATTGCGATTGACGTTCGCGGCGCACTGGACGCCATCGGGCAGATCACCGGCGAGACGGTGACGGAGGACATTATCCACCGGATTTTTCACGATTTTTGCGTCGGAAAATAACTGGCTATCCTTCAATTTTTTCATGCAGAGATTTGCCGTAGTTTCCGAAACATAGGGTAACGTCGCTACGGTACAATGCGTCCAATACAAAATCTAATCACGCAGGATGACACCATGAGCGAATTTTTTTATACGCCGGAAGTGGGCTGGCCCGGAGATTTCATCCCCTTTTACAAGGATGGCCTGTACTATCTCTATTACCTGAAAGATTATCGGGATCAGGAAAATCACGGGGAAGGCACGCCCTGGTTCCTTATCACGACCGCCGACTTCGCACATTTTCAAGAGCACGGCGAGGTCATTCCACGCGGCGCGGCAGAGCAACAGGACTTGTTTATCTTTACCGGCTGCGTTCTGGAAGCGGCGGGCAAATTTCACATTTTTTATACCGGGCATAACCCTCATTTCGCGAAGTTGAGCCAGCCGGTACAAGGTGTGATGCACGCGGTCAGCGACGATTTGATTCACTGGACGAAAGTCCCCGAAGACACTTTTTTCGCGCCGACCGACCGCTACGAAGCAAATGACTGGCGCGACCCGTTCGTCTTTTGGAACGAGGCGGCAGGCGAGTATCAAATGCTGCTTGCGGCGCGGCATCTAACCGGAATGGAGCGGCGGCGCGGCCTGACCGCCCTGTGCGCCTCGAAAGATTTAAAGGCGTGGGAAGTCCGAGACGATTTTTACGCGCCCGCCCTTTATCACACGCACGAGTGTCCCGACCTGTTTCAGATGGGCGACTGGCATTACCTCGTCTTTTCGGAGTATTCGGACGAGATTACGACGCGCTACCGCATGAGTCGTTCGCTGTCCGGCCCCTGGATGACGCCCCCCGATGACTGCTTTGACGGCATCGCGTACTACGCCGCCAAGTCCGCTTCCGACGGAGACAGGCGCTTTCTTTTTGGCTGGAACCCCACGCGGGAGGGCGACCGGGATACCGGCGTTTTCCAGTGGGGCGGCAGCCTTGTCGCGCACGAAATCTTTCAGCGCGCGGATGGGACGCTCGGCGTCCGTCCTCCCGAAAGCGTGACCGCCGCGTTTTCCGTTCCGCAGACCGTGAAATTGCAGTCCGTCGTTGGAGATTGCCGCTGCGCGGCAAACGAGGCGCATATTCTGGGCAGCGGGACATTCGCGGCGGCGACGGCAGGAAGTTTGCCGGAGCACTGCAAAATTACAGCAACCCTGGAATTTGCAAGTCCTACCCGCGACTTCGGCCTGATGCTTCGCGCCTACGACGACTTTGAGCAGGGCTACTCCATTCGCCTGAAGACCGCGCGGCAAACGCTTTGCTTTGAGACGCTCTTTGGAATGTTTCCCCGGACGGGCAATGTGCCGCGCATGACCGGACTGGAGCGCCCGCTGGCAATGACGCCCGGTCAGGCCATTGAGCTCACGGTCTTCGTGAGCGGGACGATCTGCGAGGTCTACGCGGACGGTCAAATCGCTCTGAGCGCCCGAATGTACAACCTTCCCACCGGGAACTGGGGCGTTTTCGTTACGGAGGGCGAAGCGACATTCCGCAGCGTCACGCTGCAAACGCTTCCGCCGCAGACCTGACGCCGACCTGAGCAAAGATACCGAATAAGGAAATAGCCCATGCCCCGTTTCTGTTTTTCTCTGCGTGTGTCCGCGCTTTTCGCGCTTTGTCTTAGCGTTTTCGTTTCGCCCATTTTTTGCCGCCGCGCCGCAGCCGCCCCGGTCATCGCCAACGCCGTCGTGACGCCCGGTTCGCTGGCGGCGAACGGCGGCAAAATCGCCATCAGCGCCACGATCACCGACTCCGCTTCCACGCTTTCGCAAGTCTCGGCGCTGCTCGCATTCAACGGCGCAAGTTACGGCTCGATTGCGCTGACCGCTGGCGCGGCGGGTTCGTATACCGGCTCCTACACCCTGCCGCAGAACCGCGCCAACGCCGCCGCGCAGTGGACGGTCAAAATCTACGCGGTCAGCGCCGCAGGCCGCAGCGCGGCAAGCAGTTTGACTGTCCCCGTCCTGCCCGACTCCGGCCCCGCGCTCGCCAATTTCACCGCAACTCCCAATGCGCTCGCAGCGGCGGGCGGGATGATTACAGTCAGCGCCACCATCACAGACGCGGGCATCGGCATTGCGGGAGCGCGGATTTTGCTGCTGCATAACGGCAGCGAGTACGGCTCTTTCAATTTGAATAATGGCGGCGCGGGCGACGTATTTTCCGGCTCCGCGCTTCTGCCCGCCAATGTCACCGCCGCCGATACCCTCTGGACGGCGCGGCTTGTCGCGACCAGCGCCATGACCAAAACCACCAGCGCCGATACGACCGTCACGCTGCGGGCGGATGTCGGCCCGGTCATCTCGAATCTCACCGTGACGCCGGGGGCAATGGCGGCGGGCGGCGGCAGCGTCACCGTCACCGCCAGCATCGCCGACACGAATATCGGCATCGCGCAGACCGCCCTGACCGTCCTTAAAAACGGCGCGGTCTACCAGAATCTGAATTTCCCGCTCAACTCTAGCGGCCTCTATTCCGCCGTCTGCGTCCTGCCCCCCTACAACCTTCCCGGCGTCACGCTCTGGACCTTCCGCGTCCGGGCCGTCAGCGCCGCTACGGTCGCCGTGACCGCCCCCGATTTGACTCTAGCGCAGAAGGGCCGCGACCTCTCCACTGTTTCCGGCGTCGTCACGCTGGAGGGCAGCGCAAAGCCCGCGCAGAATGTCACGATGAATTTCCGCGCGACCGATAACGGCGTCTCCCAGACGCGGACTGTCCTGCTCGGCGCAAGCGGCGGATTCGCGCTGACCGACATCCCGCAGGGCAAATACCGCCTTGCAATCAAGGGCGCGAAATGGCTCCAGACCGTCCAGCCAGTAGATACCACAACCGCCAACGTTACGAACGTCACGGCTTTGCTCCTGGCCGGGGACTCCAACAACGACAACAGCGTGGACAGTTCCGATTTTACCGCGCTGATTGGCTCGTTCAACTCCGACGCGACCATTGCGGGCAGCGGCTACGATCCGACCGCTGACTTTAACGACGACGGTCATGTCGATTCGGGCGATTTCACGCTGCTCATCGAAAACTACAACGCGGCAGGCGATCCGTAGCCCGGACCAAAAAACATCATTATATTCGACCGATTAGGCGGGGCGAAATTTTCGCCCCGCCGATTTGACGAAACCGCCCCGCGTCCGCTATACTATATCCAAATCTTGATCCAAATCTTGCAAAATCCCATCTTGCAAACGGAGGCGTCACGCCATGAGCAGTTTCATCACAGAAAGCAACAAGCATTTTTTTGTGGACAAAGCGAAAGTCCGGCGGCTGATTGACGAACTGAATGAAAAGGCGGGCTTTGTTCCTGACCCGGAAGCCACGCCGGAAAGTTCCCGCGCCCACATGGAAGCGCTGGGCATACGAGCAGAAGACAACATTTTCTCCTGCGGAATCATAGCAGCCCGCGATGAGGAGTAAAATGAAATGGCCTTTCTCTTCTGGGACGCCAGCGCCCTGTCAAAAAACTTTACCAACGAAACAGGGCATGATACGGTCGTTGCCCTGCTTGATAACGCAGCGGTCTCCGGTCATATTTCCACTTTGTGGGGCTATGTAGAGATTCATTCCATCTTACGGCGTCGCTGCAATGGCGGCTTGCTGGATGAGAAAGGGTTTCAAAAAGCGGTCTCTGTGCTTCAGCAAGATTTTCGGGTGAACGAAACGTTTCAAATCCTGGAAATAAATGATGATACAATGTTTTCCAGCATTGTGCTGATTGACCGGCACAATCTGAACTCCACCGACGCCGTACTACTGACCGCCCTGCTCAATTTCGCCCGCTCCCCGGAGACCCCCATCTGCGTCATGGTATCGGCGGACAAGCGATTGCTTCGCGCTGCGGAGGCCGAGGGTCTGCCCGCGCTAAACCCCGAAACGGCGTTACTCGCAGAGGCGATAGTGCGGATTGTCGCGCCTGCATGATCGCCCGTATTTTCCTATTTTTGCAAGGAGATCAACGATGTCCGATAAGGTGGAAAACGCCGAGATTACCCTGTCTGCCGGAGACTTGCGCCTGAAAGTCGCGCCGTTTGGAGCGAGTCTGCGCGGAATGTGGCGGGAGGCGCCGGACGGAACGCGGCAGGAGATTGTCACGGGCTACACCGGCGCAAAAGGCAAGGTCGGCGGACAGGGCGATGTTCTGATTCCGTTTCCGGGCCGGGTGCGCGACGGTCGCTATACGTTCGAGGGCCAGACCTATCAGATGCCCCAAAACGACAAAGACGGCCCCAACGCCATTCACGGCTTCCTGCGCCTGACGGAATGGGAAGTTGATGCGCAAAAAGACGATATGGTTATGTTCTCCGTCTCAATCAATGCGGGGGAACATTCGGGATACCCATTTTCGATGATTGCAATGCTGATCTATTCGCTCTCCGAATATGGCTTGCACTGCGCTTTTAGTATGAAAAATTTAGGCGAACAGAACGCGCCCGTCGCGGCGGGCTTTCACCCCTATTTCACCGTTGGTTCCGAGCAAATTGACGCCGATACGCTCCATGTTCCGATGGCCTCCACGCTGGAGATGGTCAACCTTTTGCCGACCGGAGCCATTCTGCCGGTTGGCAATACCGCTTTCGATTTCCGCAGTCCCCGCCCGATTGGCGCAACGGCGTTCAACACCTGTTACCTTGACCCAATTCGCGACTCAGACGGCAATCTTCGCCTTAAATTAGGATCGGCGGACGGACAGCGCGGCGTCACGGTCTGGATGGACGAGGCGTTCAACTACGTCGTGCTGTATTCCGGCGACCCGCTGCCTCCCTCGCACCGCCGCCGCTCCCTCGCAATAGAACCCATGACGTGCGCGGCGGACGGTTTCAATCACCCGGAATGGGGCCTCGTTTCCCTGCCGCCGGGAGAGACGTTCACCGGCGCGTGGGGCGTAGAGGTTTAATTTCGATGCAGGAAGAATGAAACCTTACGGCGCAATTTGCGTCAGGGGTTGTGAGGCCACCTTGCCGCTGCGCAAACTGCGCGGCCCCGCCCCTCAGAAAGCGACGCCGCTATGCAAAACCAATTCCAGACCGAAACCGCCGTCGAGCCGACATACACGCCGCCCGCCCTCGCGCAAACGGAACTTGCGACCGTTAAAACCGAGGACGCGCAGACCGCGCAGAGCGTTCAACAGTGGCTGACGAAAATTCAGCGCAAAACGCGCCGCAAAAAAATTGCGTACTATGGCAGCCTGATTTTCTTTCAGGCCTTTATCTTTGTCCCTATTCTGCTGTCCAATCAATTTCCTGTCATGCGAAATGGCGTTCCAAACCTTTTGTGGCTGGCGCTGATGTTCGCTCCCGCGATTGGGATGCTCACGCTGGTACTGCGGACACTCCTGAGCAAACCGGGCTGGGACGCGGCGGAGATGAAGCGGGTCGGCGGGGTTCAGGCGGTCGGGGCTTTGGTTGACCTGATTGCGATGCCAAAAGCGCCGAAGCAGCTGCCGCCGCTTTGCGCCGCGCTCACAGAACTGCTGCCGCAAATAAAAGCCAACGACGCGGGGCTGCTGACAAAAAGACAGCGAAAAACGCTGAACTGGCTGCTGACGAATGGGATAGATTGGGCTGTCGGCCCCGCCGTGTTTCTCAATCTACGCCTCGCGATCCTTAAAGCGTGGGAGCAGGTCGGCGACGCCGCCGCCATTCCAACGGTGTCGCGCCTTGCCAACGGAAGGGCGCGGACTGCCGATCAGAAAGCGCTGCAAGCGGCGGCGCAGGAGTGTCTGCCGTTGTTGCAGGCGCATTTCTGCGAGGCAGAGGCCACGAAAACGCTGCTTCGCGCCTCTGCGCCCGAAAACGCCGCCCCGGAAACGCTGCTGCGCCCCGTTGATTTCACGCCGGACACCGCCCCGCAGCAACTCCTGCGCGCCGCCAATCCCGGCAGCGACGCGCCGCAGACGTGACAAATTTACGCGGAATCAGGGAAAAAAGTCCATGCTGAAAGCAATCCAGACGGAAGAAATACCAACGTTCAACGCGCCGCCTACCCTGAAAGAGGAAACAGGAACATCCCAAACAGAAATGGCGGACAAGCGGACGGAATTTGCGGTCGCGGAATTTCTGAAACAGATGAAGCGACGCGCCAGACGCGGCAGGCGCACCCTGAACACCGCCCTGTTTTTGCTGTTTGTTCCCGTCGTCATCGGGCTGTTTCTGATAATGATAAACGGCGTGCAGTACGGCGCTTCGGCTGCTTTGCTGATGGGGGCAGGGGCGGTTGTGACGCTGCTCTACTCCCTCGTATGCCTGATCTTTACAGAGATTCGGGGGGCCACAAAGGACATTGAGGAACTGGAGCGGGCCTGCGGAGTAAAGGCGATTGGGCCGCTGCTCGAAATGCGCAACACCTTTCTGACCCCCGCGCAGCAAAAAGTCATTTTCCATGCGCTGATCCGGCTCTTGCCGCAGATGAAAGCCAGCGACGTAAATCTGTTGTCCCCGAAGCAGTACGAATCGCTCTATTCCACGCTGAAAAGCGGTGGCGGCGATTCCGCGCCCCTCGCCTATCTCACGGAATTTCGCCTCGCGATTTTAAAAGCGCTGGAGCAGGTCGGCGATGAGCGGGCGATTCCCGCCGTGCAGCGCGTTGCCAACACGCCCGCCTTTCTGCCGACGGCAAAGCGATTGCGGGAGGCGGCGGAACGCTGCCTTCCCCTGCTGCAATCCAATCATCAGACCATAGAGGCCACTAAAACGCTGCTTCGCGCTTCCTCGGCGGAGCAGGCGTCGCCCGAAACGCTGCTGCGGGCGGCGGAGTTTATGCCCGACGCCGCCCCCGGCGAACTCCTACGCGCCGCCGACGCAAACGCCGCGCCACGCCCGTAGCCCCGCTCATCTTATGCGGCGCGGCCATTTGCGACAGGGCTGCTATTACTGTTGAGCGACCGGATCAGATCGCTGCCCTGCGCGGAGGTCAGGGCCGCCAGATTCGCCGCGTCGAAGCGCTCGGCGGCGAGGGCGTCCGGGTCAGTCCCCTTGCGGCGGCACAGGCTGCGCACCGCTTCCATCTGGGTTGCGGTGATGCCGTTGACCATAGGATTTTTCAGGTCGGCGGGAATCGGCGAAGCGGCCTCCTCTGATACCGCGCTTGACACGCGCAGGGCCGGAACTGTCGGACGAACGGCGGGCGCGGGCCGCATCGCCCGCACCGGGGGCGCCGTCCGATAGCCGCGCTCTGGCGCTCCGTCCGTCGCGCTGTCATCGCCCAGCTCCTCGAACGCAGTGACGCCGACATTCGTTGCGTCGCGCAGGGCGCGGGCCTTTGCGCGAGTCTCCGCCATGCGGATTAAGCAGGTCTGCATCGCGGGCGCAACGTTGTTGGGGGCTGCGTCTCCAATCCCGGTAAAGGTGCGCTCCACGCCGTCCTTCTCCATCGTGACCGTCGCCGTGCAAATCGCGACTCGATTGTTCGCCTCGCTCGGAACCTGCACCAGTTCCGTTTTTATTGCTCTCAGTCCCGTCTCGTGCGCCAGATTAAGCAAGCCGACGTACAAACAAAAGGTCTTGCCCTGCCGCTCAATCAAAAACTCTTTTTTCATCCCAGTCCTCCCGCAAGTCCGCTTTGCGATCTGCTCCAAAATAGCGAAACGCCCCGGTGACATCCCGAAACGAGAAACATCCCAACCTCGATATTATTGTATCATAGTATGTAGAATAATGTCAACCTTCGAGGCGTTTTTCAGAAAATAATTCAAAAAAATTTACGTGTCGGCGAGTGGCAGGCCGCGTCAGCAAGCGCCATCAAAAGGCAAATAAGCAGACAGGCGACAACACAAACCGATTTGACAAACCCCGCAAACTGCGCAATACTCCTGTTTGTGCCGATAAAACGGCGCGTTGGCATGAAACGCTGGCCGCGTAATTGCGCTTGAAAACCTGGTGGGCGAAGGCTGCAACCAGACGCCGCAGGGCGTCTGAACGGAACAGGAAAGGAGGACAATTTTTGTCTTTCACGATCCCTGCCCGCTCCCGCATGACTGCCGTAGTCAGCGCCACACTGGGGCTTATCGCCCTGTGGCCCTGTCTTCCCGGCGTCAGCGAGACAACGGACAGCAAACGCGAAGCGTCAGCCGCTTCGAACGCCGCAACTGCGGCGACGACGCGAAAAGTGACCCTTCGCGAACCGATTCCTTATACCACGACAAGGAAAACAACGACGGAACTGCGCAGCGGTTCTGCCCGCATCCTTCGCAAAGGCGCGAACGGGGCGAAAGAGACGACCTACCGGGTGACACTCCGGCCCGACGGCGCGGAAACGCGGCGCGAGCGGATGGCCTCCCGAATCGTCAAACAGCCGATTTCTGAGATTCGCGAGGAGGGAGCGCGTACCGCCCTGCCCTCTCGCGGCGGCTTTACTCGCGGATACCGCTCCGGGCATCGCATGGTGATGATGATACCGACGTATTACGATCCTTATCACTGCGGCGGTTCGGGAGCGGGCAAGACGCGCAGCGGACTTCAGGGCGGATACGGCGTTGTCGCCGTTGACCCGCGCTTTATCCCGCTGGGAACCCGGCTTTATATCGAAGGTTATGGCTACGCGGTTGCGGCGGACACGGGCGGCGCTATCAAAGGCTCCCGCATTGACCTGGGCATTGACTCCCGGCATGACGCCAGCAAGATTCGTTCCATGAAACCGGTGCGCGTTTACATTATAGATTGAGGGTATCGGGTATGGTGTGTCGGGTATCGGAAATACAGATGATCGCTGAAAGTTCTTACAAGACTTACGCGGACATCGCATTGACCGACACCCGACACCCCACACCCGATACCCCTTGCATGACTCAATGATAGACCTGAGTTCACCAAAACAGGCCAGCGAACTCCTGCGGGAGCATGGACTTCGGCCCCAGAAACGACTGGGGCAGAACTTCCTTTGCGACCGCAACACGCTCGACCGCATCGTCCGGGCGGCGCAGTTATCGCCCAATGATGCGGCGCTCGAAATCGGCGGGGGACTGGGGGCGTTGACCCTCGCCCTCGCCGAAATCGCCTCACGAGTCACCACGATTGAGATTGACCGCCACTTTGAGCCGATACTCCGGCAGGTTACCAAGCCCCACTCCAACGTAAATCTCATTTTTTCCGACTTCATGCTGCTGGATTTGGACGCGCTTTTTGACGCGGCGTTCGGCGAATCGCAGGGCGTCGTCGTCGCCAATATCCCCTATTATATTACCACTCCGATTCTGGAGCGCCTGCTCGGTCACAAAGCGCGATTAAAGCGGATCGTCCTGCTGATGCAGCACGAGGTCGCGCAGCGCCTCGCCGCCCCGCCCGGTTCCGACGCCTGCGGTTCCATTTCGCTTTTCGCGCAGTATCACGCGCAGGTAGAAATTGTCGGCGTGGTTCCGAAGACCGTTTTCGTGCCGCCGCCCGACGTGAGTTCCGCGATTGTGGCGTTCACTCCGATTATTCCCGGCGCAGTTTCAGTTCAGAACGAAGCGCGGATGTTCCATATTATTCGCGCCGCATTTGGTCAGCGCCGCAAGACCCTCCTCAACGCGCTGCTTCGCGCCCCCGCGTCCTTCGATCTCGGTTTCACGACCGACGACCGGGAAGCGGTCGAGGCGCTGCTGGCCCGCGCCGGAGTGGATGGCCTGCGTCGCGGCGAGACCCTTTCCCTCCCCGAATTTGCCCGCATCGCCGACGCTTTTGATTCTTCGCAGGAATAGTCCCGCCGCGTTCCGTGAAAACGCCTGTATTCCCTTTCCCGAAAATTTCACCCTGCCTTTTGCGCTGCCCTTGCGCAAATTTCCATTTCTTTGTATAATGGCGAAGACAGGTCAACGATAAGAGGAAGAGACAACAGCATGACAACATTAGAAATCGCCTCGAATCCGATGGACGCAGAAGAAGCGATCCTGCGAACCCAATGGAATGAATTGCTGAGGAAGTATCCAAACGAGTATATTGCGCTGCATCACGGTCAGGTCGTAGCGCATGGGCCAGACGATGAGGAATTGGCGGCAGAGAGGTTTGCGCGGTTTGGCGACGCGCCGTTCTATATCGCTTTCGTCTCAACGGAGACGCGCAGTTACGAAATTCCCTCGCCGGAGATTGTGTGACAATGCCCGAATACGACACTCAATTTACGCCGCCCGCCCCTGTTGCAGCCGTCATTGTGGCCCATTCGACTCGTGGAACAAACGCGGCGCTCTCGGGCAAGATAGATACCGGAGCCGACTGTACCGTTTTGCCTGAATCGCTTGTGTCGCAACTCGGACTTTCTGCAAAAGGGCGCATCTGGACACGCGGCTTTGAGGGAACGTATTCGCATCGTCCTATATATTACGTGCAAATGCGCGTCGAGGGCTTCAACGTTCCGGTGGTCCGCTATGTGGCTTCGCCGCGCAGGGACGTTCTGCTGGGGCGCAATGTCCTGAACCGTTTTGTTCTCCTTCTTGACGGGCCGAATCTACTATTTTCCCTTCGCGCATCGTAAGCCTGCGCCTCGCTTTCCGCGCCGGTGTGGACGGCCTGCGGCGCGGCGAGACCCTTTCCCTCCCGGAATTTGCCCGCATCTCCAGCGCCTTCGATTTGCTGTAAGAATAGCCCTTCATCGCGCCTCAATTTTTCCGAAGCGTCCTTGACAGAACAATGTCAAGCCTGTTATACTCGCTATATGGCATTACTCGCTGAAAGTCTTGTAGAAGAATGGCTCAACCGGGACGGTTATTTTACCATTCGCGGCGTAAAGCATGGTTATGGCGAGATGGATTTAATTGCTGTTCGCCCGCTTCCTGACGGGAGTGTCATCGGACGGCACGTTGAAGTTCAGGCCAGTTTCCGCCCTATCGGTTACATCAGCAAGCGAACTGATGATATGGTTGCTGAATCGGGCGGAGGGCGTAATTCAGCCCGTCTGCGCACACCAGAGCAAATAGACTTATGCGCTCGCCATTGGGTCGAAGCGAAATTCAAGGCCAATGACAAAGCGCAGGTGCGCGAGCGTCTTTGGCCCGGTGTTGTCTGGTCATTTCACCTTGTCCATGCCGTTGTTCGCGAACCGCGTGAACTGGAAATATTCAAGGCTGAGGGTGTCGCCTGTCACCCGTTCCATGAACTGCTTGCTGATTTATCAAATCGTTCCAAAGATTCGTTTTCTGGTTCGGCGGGCGGCGACCTTGCCGAAATCGTGAGTTATTTTAAATCCCACAAGCCCAACCTTGACGAATAGGCTCCAAGAACAAATTCAACCATGAACAACCGCGTTGCTATTATCGCTGTGATCGGATTACTTACACCCGTCGCAGCATTTTTTGTTGGTAAATCACAGCAAAAGGTTGTTTACCTCCACGATTCTCATTCCATGACTTTGAGTCAGGAAAACGCGCTATTGCGTTCTCAGTTGCTTGCGTACCAACTCAAGGAGAACAGAGATAAAGTTTTGGCGAACGCGCATCTTATCGGGGTCGCCCTTGTGAAATATATAGTGGCCCATGACAAAGCGCCCTCTACTGCCGAGGTTGCAGCCGGTTGTCTGATTCCCTACGAAGAAGGCAATGACATTATTTCTGGCTTGCTTGACAGCAAGCGGTTTGCCTACCTTTACCCCGGCAGTCCGATAGACGCGGTTAATTTCCCACGAAGCGCCGAAGTCGGTTATCTCTATGGCAATGGCGGCAAGGTTCACCTATATATGGACGGCAGCGTTCATTGGGGAACCGATTGAACTAGTCTATCATATATGTATGGAATAGAAAGGTGAAAATCATGCAGACTGTCTCTTTTTCCGCGCATTTCGACGGGCAGCAAATTGTGCTTGATGAGCCGTTCGCGTTCGATACGGACGCCGAACTGCTGGTCACCGTATTGCCTAAGCGCGACCGGGAACACGCAGAGTGGGCGCATTTCTCCATGCAGCAGATGGAACGCGCTTATAGCGATGAGGAACCCGAATACACCTTAGATTCTATTAAAGAGGCGAACCCGAATTATGAAGCCAGGTGACGTAATTCTGACGGCGCTAATTCAGGCCGACGGAAAAACAAAGCGGCGTCCTGCCCTCGTTTTGTGTCAAATGCCGCCCTATCAGGATTACCTTGTCTGCGGCATCAGCACACAACTGCGGCAGGAAGCGCCGGGATTTGATGAACTCATTTTGCCGATGGACGCCGATTTTGCAGGCAGCGGCCTGAAAGCGCCATCCCTGATCCGCCTCGGATTTCTCTCAGTCGTTCCAAGTAGCGTCATTCTTGGTTCGATTGGTTCGATAGCGAGTGAACGCCGCCATCGTCTGGCGGAACGTCTGAGCGCTCATCTGCTCAAGTGAGCAAAAACAACTTTCGGCCCTGAACCGGGAAGGGACGGCCTGCGGCGCGGCGCGACTCTTTCCCTTCCCGAATTTGCCCGCATCGCCGACGCTTTCGCATCTCCCTTAACGCATCGCTAACCTCTGTGAGCTGCGGTATTCCCCCGCCGTCTTCGCAAAAAACGCCGCAATTTCTTCAGGCCGGTTCGGGCCGACGGTCGCCCCCGGCGAGAGGCGCTTTCCCTACTTGGAAAATGCGCATCTTCTGCGCGGCTTTACGAGCGGCGGTTCCAATCGGCTTTTGTAAACATATTCAGGCCGGGGTCGCAGATGATTCCGTCCTCTTTGCGCGTCTCGCAGTTCGCCAGAAAATCTTCGTTGAGCGCCACGCCCCACCCCGGCCCCGTCGGGAGATCGAAATAGCCGTCCGTCACTTCCGGGTAAGGCGAACCGACCTCCTTGACCTGACTGTCCACAAAGTCGTTGAAATGCTCCAGGATTTTCGCGTTGCGCAGGCCGACCATCATGTGCAGCGTGGCGACGGTCGTAATGATGCCGCCGACGTTGTGCGGGGCCGCCATAATAGAGTAGGTCTCGGCGGTAGAGCAGATTTTTTTCGTTTCCAGCAGTCCGCCGCACTGGTTCAAATCCGGCTGAATAACGTGCGCCAGACGGTTCGCCAGCAGGTCGCGGTACTGCCCGGAATGGTACAGGCGTTCGCCCGTCGCAATCGGGATCGTCGTATGCTCCATGACATAGCGCAGGGCGGGGACGTCCTCCGGGCGGCACGGCTCCTCGATCCAGCCAGGATGGTATTTTTCAATTTCTTTCGCGATCTCAACCGCCTGATGCGGCGCAAACCGACCGTGCATCTCGATGAACATCTGCGCTTCATTGCCGGTGACGGAGTGGACGGCCTCAATGAGCGCGAGCGATTTGTGGTACTCCGGGCGCGTCAGCTCTAAATCGCCGTTGCCGAACGGATCGAATTTCAGCCCGCGATAGCCCCGGTCTACGACCTTTTGCGCGGCGGCGGCGAACGCTTCCGGCGTCCGTTCGCCCGTGTACCAGCCATTCGCGTAGGCGGGAATTTTCTCGTGGACTTTGCCGCCGATGAGCTGATACACCGGCAAATTCGCCTGCTTCCCGATGATGTCCCAGCAGGCCATTTCCACCAGCGCCAGCGCCGTCATCACGACCTCGCCAGGGCTGCCGAAATCGAGCAGGGTAAAGCGGCGGTACAACGCCTCAATATCGAAAACGTCTTGTCCGATGAAATGGCGGCGGGCGTCTTTAAGGTATTCCAGCACGGTATGGGTCTTGCCCAGCGCCCGCGCCTCACCGACGCCCGTCAACCCGGAATCGGTCTCTAAAATCAGGTAGGTCAGGTTGCGCCAGGGCGTCGCGACAATGTAAGTGCGGTAGCCAGTAATCTTCACAGCGATCTCCTTTTAGTTTCATCCACGAATTCCCACGAAGTATCACAAATTCCACACTAAAAATGCAAAAAAAGGCGGATACGTTCGTGTTATTTCGTGATTCTTCGTGGGAATTCGTGGATGAAATTCCCCGCCTCCTGCGTGGATTCCTGCTGAAGGGTTGAAGTTTGTCTGTACGAGTAATGATGGCTTGCGTTCCCGTAAAAATTCCAGTGAAAAATCGCGCAAAAATTCCGGTAAACGCCCTTGACCTGCGTGAGGAGATATGCTATACTACCCAAAGATTTACAATAACACTGGTCAGGACACCGAAGTTCTGGCACGTCATTCAAAAGCGAAGGAAACGGTCATGGAGACAATGCAAGCGGAGTGGAGAAGCGCGGAAAATTTGGCGGCGGCGGCGCCGTCCCTTGATTTTATTCGCGCGGTGGCGGAACTTCTGGAAACAAACCCCGACGATATCCTGACGGAACTCGGATACGCGCACAGCGAAGAGCTGCTGCTGGCAACAGTCGAAGTCTGACGCGAACCCCCTCCCTCTGTACCCGACTCGCGCTATCAACTCACGCGCCGCGACGAAACCCTCGTTGCGGCGCTTTTTTTCGTTTCTCCGGCAGACAAAGAGTCAGGCAGGAATCGGACGCGCGGACGGCGAATGGTCTGATTATCTTGCGGCACGGGGCGGAAGGGACGGGCATGGCGCAGCACGAAATCGAAATGATCCTCTCGCGGCAACTCTCCAGTTACCTCGCCATGCCCATCGTCATTGTGGACATGGACGGCAACGCCATCTATTATAACGAGTCGGCGGAGACGCTGCTGGGGCGGCGCTTTGATGAGTACGGCGCGATCCCGGTGGCGCAGTGGAACGCGATTTTTCACCCGACCGACCGGCGCGGCGTCCCGATTCCAGTGGAAGCGCTGCCGATGATGCTGGCCCTGAACCGGACTCGCCCCGCCCGCCGCTCCTTCTGGATTCAGACGCCGGAGAAACGGACGCATATTGAGGTGACGGCCTTTCCGATTCTGGGGCAGTCCGGGCGGCATCTGGGGGCCGTCGGCATTTTATGGGAAGTGGAATCGTGAACGCGACTTTCTGGGGAACGCGCGGATCGCTGGCCTGCCCCGGCCCGGAGACTATGCGCTACGGCGGAAACACGCCCTGCGTGGAGGTCTGCGGGCCGAAAGGGACGCGGCTGATTCTGGACGCGGGCAGCGGACTGCGGCGGCTTGGATCGAACCTGCCGCGCAGCGTCCGGCGCGTGGACATCCTGCTGACGCACCTGCATTTAGACCATATCATTGGCCTCGGTTTTTTCTGGCCCCTGCACCACGCCGAAATGGACGTTCATATCTGGGGGCCGAAAAGCGCCATGCAGGACTTAAAAACGCGCCTGTGCTGCTACCTGTCGCCGCCGCTGTTCCCCGTCCACATCAGCAGCCTGCCCTGTAAACTCACGCTGCATGAACTGCTCTGCGACCGCTTTGAAATTGGCGAGTTTACCGTTGCGTCGGATTTAATCTGCCACCCCGGCCCCACGCTGGGCTACCGGGTCGAGACGGCAAACGCGGCGCTGGCCTATCTGCCCGACCACGAACCGGCGCTGGGCGTTCCGCATTTCCCGCTGTCCGCCGACTGGACTTCCGGGTATGACCTTGCAAAAAATGCGGATTTGCTGATTCACGACGCGACGTACAGCGCGGCGGAATATCCGTCCCACGCAGGATGGGGCCACAGTTCCATGACGCAGGCGATTGCGTTTGCAACGCTGGCCCGCGCCCGCAGCCTCGCCCTGTTTCACCACGACCCGTCCCACTCCGACTCGGAACTGGACGAACTGCGCAACGCGGCGCTCGCCGATTTTTCGGGCGAAATTCGCGTAACTTTAGCCACGGAGGGAACGACCTGTTGCCTGACCGATTTGCCGGAATAATGAAACGCGCTGGCTTCTTTTGCGCCTGCGCCGCCGCGCTGCTGCTCCCGGCCTGCCTGCCTGCGGAGGAAACCCGAAACGCGCAGACTTACGCCGCCGATGATTTCGTGGACAGTATTGGGATGAACGGCCTGGGCGGGCCTTATGTGTTTCACTACGGCGGCGACCGGCAGAAACTTTATAATACGTCGCCCGCCGCGCCGCACTATCTGCTGGGCGTCCGCCATGCCCGCTACGAAATCCGGCCCGACAGCGACCTTGCGCCGCTGATTCGACTGGCAAAGGAACAGGGAGTCCGCGTCAACGCGCTGGTGTCGTGGCTGTGGACGGACACGCCCGCCAACAAAAACGCCCGCATCACCGATGTCTTGCCCGCGCTGCGACGCTTCCCCGCCGGTTCGATTGCCACCATTGAAGGCAACAACGAGTCGGACATGGACTTTGAGAGCGGTGATTTTCCGCGCTACGCCTCTTCCACGAAAGAAGCGCAGGCCAATCAGCGCGAACTTTACCGTGCGATTAAGTCAGACCCGCAATTCAAAAATACGCCGGTCATTGCGTGGACGCTGGGCAAAAATTGGCCCTGGGGCGGCAATATCGGCTACGGCGCGTTCACCTCCACCGATTACGATTACGAGTCCATGCACTCCTACCCGGCGGGCGACACCATCTCCGACTCGCTGCTGACACCCGGACACAACCAGTGGCTGAAAGTGGCCCATAGCATCGCCCCGCCCGGAGCGGCGGCAAAACCGATTATCGCGACGGAGACGGGCTTTCAGCGCCGCATGACCGGCCCGGACAAAAAAGAGGTCAACAGCGAACTGGCGCAGGCAAAAACGATTCCGATGCTGCTGGCGGAAAATTTCCGGCGCGGCATAAAGCGCACTTTTATCTATGCGGTCGGCGGCGAACCCGCCTGGACGGTGGACACCCGCGACGATGGGACGCCGCTTCCGGCGGGGCGGGCCGTCGCTTTTCTGACTGCGACGCTGGGCGAAGCGCGTTGGGAAGCCGCCGCGCAAAAGTGGAACGCCCCGAAATTCAGGCCGGACGCGCTGGACTATTCGCTTTCCGCCGCGCCTGCAAGCGTGCATAGCCTGCTGCTGGAAAAAAGCGATCACACGTTTTATCTGCTGCTCTGGAACGATGTGATCGTGTGGGACGGTAAGAAATTCAGGAATATTCTAAATCCGCCTGTCCCCGTGACCGCCACATTCGGGACGCCGCTTGCCAGCGCCGCCATTTTGACGATGAACGCGGACGGTTCCTACTCAGAGCGGAAGGCCGCTTTTGCGGGCGCGGCGGGCAGCCAAACGCTGCGTCTGGAAGCGCAGGACAGCGTGACGCTCGTCCGACTCAATCGCGTTCCAAAATCCAAAATCTAAAATCCAAAATGGATTGAGGCCCTATGTTTTACCGACGCGCATTGCGCCCCGCGCTTTTCATGCAAGACCCGGAAAAAGCGCACGAATTTACGATTGAGATGCTGGCGACGGCCCTGCATACCCCGCTCGGCGCGGGGCGGCGCGTTCAGACCAGCGAACGGCTGAAAATGACCGTCGCAGGGATGGATTTTCCCAACCCTGTCGGCCTTGCGGCGGGCTGCGACAAGAACGGCAAGGCGGTGGCGGCGTGGCCGCAGTTCGGGTTCGGGTTTGTGGAGGTCGGCACGGTTACGGCGCAGGCGCAGTCTGGCAATCCCAAGCCCCGCGTGTTCCGCGTCCCGGAGCATGGCGCTTTGGTCAACCGTCTGGGCTTCAACAGCGAGGGTTCCGAAGTGGTGGCGAAGCGTCTGGCGAAACTGCGCCGCCATCGCCGCGCCCTGTCCGTGCCGCTCGGCGTCAACATCGGCAAAACGAAGATTGTCACCGGCGAGGACGCCGTTTTAGAGGATTACCGCGTCAGTTTCCGGCGGCTGTCGCGCCTCGCCGATTTTATCGTGGTCAATGTCTCCTCGCCCAACACGCCGGGGCTGCGGCAGTGGCAGGAGCGCAGCCCGCTGACCCGTCTGCTGGCAACGCTGCAATCCGAATCCCGCTCGCTGGCCTTGAAGCGCGGCGAAAGTCCCACGCCGATTTTCGTCAAAATCTCGCCGGACATGGACGAGGCGGGGCTGGATGATGTGGTGTCCGTCGCGTTCGAGACAGAACTGGCGGGCATCATCGCCACCAATACGACGATTGCCCGCGAAGGGGCGTTAGCGTCCGCCGAAGCGTCGGGCGGATTGAGCGGCAGGCCGCTGCGCGACCGCGCCTGCGAGGTGCTGCGCGGCCTGCATCAGCGGACGCAGGGCAAAATGCCGCTGATTGGCGTCGGGGGGATTTTTTCCGGCGCGGACGCCTACGCCCGGATCAAGGCGGGCGCGTCGCTCGTTCAGATTTATACCGGCCTGGTCTACGAAGGCCCCTACCTGCCCCGCCGCATCAACGATACCCTGCTCAAACTTATGGAGCGCGACGGCATCAAGCATCTCTCTGAGGCGGTCGGAGTAGAAATTTAGTTCGCTCTTCCGTAAATTGACAGTAGAATGAATCTGCCGTACACTCCGTGTAGGCGAAACGCTTACGCTACATTTTTCGGGCAGCGTTGCATTTTCCGTAAAGGATCATCCAGATGGAACTTATCATTGAGAATGTCCGCTCTTTCGTCGGGCGGCACGATATTCCCATAAGGCCGCTGACGTTGCTCGTCGGCGAAAATAGTTCCGGCAAGTCTACCCTGCTCTCCTTGCTTTCCGCTGTCAGCGATCCGTTTGGTTTTCCTTTTCGGCCTAGCCTTAACTCGCCGCCTTACAATCTCGGCAATTTTGATACTATTGCTACAAGTGGCATCAAAAAGTCAGAACACGCTGACTACTTTCGAATTGGCTATACAGTACACGATTGGGATGAAGATAAAAAAAGCGATATTATTGCCCGCTACCTCAATCGTAACGGTGCAATTGAGTTGGCAGACCTTGAAGCAGTCCGCAACCTAACTAGTGCAAAGATCACTTTTGAACATAATATGGGGCATACTAATATTGGCTGGTCTGCACGCATAGCAAATGATAATCTTGCCCCCTATCACTACACATTTGGCGCTGAAATTAGTCCGGCATTCAATCTCTATTCTTTAATGGGCGCTCTGCCCGGTGCCCGCTCTGGTTTTTTGTCTAAAGAGGATAGAATGAATCCCACTCCCGAAAGACTTCTCTTTAGAACGTTCACCTCTTTATTTGATGATTATATGCTGAATGGAACGGTTTCGCTTGCGCCTGTCCGAATGGAGCCAAAAAGAACCTATGACATTATCACCGAGGATTTTTCTCCCAAAGGGGAACATATTCCTTTTGTTCTACCTTCACTGCTTAACGATGTAAATCGGCGTAAAATACTGGAGAATTTTGGTGCAGAATCCGGTCTTTTTAAGAAAATCGAAGTTAGCAGACTAGGCAACTATAATACAGACCCTGCCCGCGTCATGGTGACTGGCAGCGGGCCGACAGCAAATCTTATTGATACCGGCTATGGCGTCAGTCAGGCATTGCCGGTACTGGTTGAGAGCATCCGCGCACGGCCGGACACCATGCTGCTTTTGCAGCAGCCAGAAGTCCATCTCCACCCCAGAGCGCAGGCCGCGCTTGGTACGCTTTTCGTCGAACTTATTAAAGCAGAGAACAAGCAGTTCGTCGTGGAAACGCATAGTGATTATATTATTGACCGCGTTCGTATCGAAGTCGCAAAAGGCAATATCGCGGCGGAAGACGTGCAAATCCTATACTTTGAAAAGCCAAAAAATGCCACCCGTATTTACCCGATTACTATGGATGAAATCGGCAATTTGCAGGACGTTCCGCCTACGTATCGCGCCTTTTTTCTGGAAGAAGCGTGGGGCCTGATGGAACGGGGAACAGGGTAGCCGCCGATGTGCCTCATTGTAGACAATAACATTGCGCGGCGCGTTTTTGTTGTGCGGAACGACCTGGACTTCGGCGAAATTGCCCGTGCTTTGTTCATCGAAAAAAATCATCCTGCAAAACTGGTCTATGAGCGGCGGCTTCTTGCTGAATATCGGACGAACGCAGAGGTCGCTTTGCGTTTCTTGGAGTTAGTGCGGGCGCAACGCGCCGTTTTGATTCCCGATGAGCCGATACAGGCCGAAATAGAAGTTCTTAGCCAAGCGGGACTATGCCAATCGAACGATCTGCATCTTCTGGCGCTGGCCCGCGTCAGCAAGGCGCGCCTACTCTGTTCCCTTGATCAAAACTTGCATACCGATTTTTGTAATCCCGCAATCATTCATAGTCCACGCGGAAAAGTCTATCAAAATACCTCACACAACCACTTGCTTCGTAAGTATTGCCGCGTCCAGTCAAAAGTGAAATCAGTGCCAGTGCGAACATCGGAATAATCTTAATTTTGCGGTAAAGGTGGCAAGCCTTAAGGCGGGAGGCGGAATTGACGGCGGAAAAAAAGTATCTGGCGTTTGATTTAGGGGCGGAGAGCGGGCGCGGCGTCATCGGACATTTCAACGGCGAGCGGCTGCGATTGGAGGACGTTCACCGGTTCTCAAACGGCCCCGTCCGCGTCCTTGATACGCTGCACTGGGACGTATTGCATCTATTCGCGGAACTGAAAACGGCGCTGGGGCTGGCGGTTGCGGCGCATGGAAAAGAGTGGGCGGGCATCGGCATTGACTCGTGGGGCGCGGACTTTGGCCTGCTCGGACAGAGCGACGAACTGCTGGGCAACCCGCGCCATTACCGCGACCGCCTGTTTGATGGCAGCATCGAAGCGGCCTGCGAAATCGCGCCGCGTGAGGAGATTTACGGACGGACGGGCATCCAGTTCTTGCAGTTCAACACTCTGCTGCAACTTTACGCCCTGAAGCGCCATCATTCGCCCGCGCTGTCCGCCGCGAAGACGCTGCTCTTTATCCCCGACCTGCTGAATTTCTGGTTTACCGGCGTCAAGGCGACGGAGTTCACGATTGCCAGCACCGGGCAAATGCTCGACCCCGACACGCGGCAATGGGCGACGGACTTGATTGCAAAATTCGGACTGCCGACCGACATTCTGACCGAAATTTTAGAACCGGGCGCAAAAATCGGGAATCTGCGCGGCGAGATTGCGGCGGAGGCGGGCTGTGGTCAAATTCCCGTCTTTGCGCCCGCCGAACACGACACCGGTTCTGCGATTGTCGCCGTGCCCGCCGATTCGCCCGATTACGCCTATATCAGCAGCGGAACGTGGTCTTTGTTGGGAATCGAATCGGCCTCGCCCTGCGTTTCAGACGCCACGCGAAACGCCAATTTCACTAATGAGGGCGGTGTCTGCGGCACAACGCGCCTGCTCAAAAACGTTATGGGGCTGTGGCTGGCGCAGGAGTGCCGCCGGACATGGGCGCGGCAGGCACAGACCTATTCCTACGACGATCTAACGCGACTGGCGGAGGCCGCGCCGCCGTTCCAGGCGCTGATTGACCCGGATAATCCCGCCTTTTTTGCGCCCGCTACCATGCCGGACGCGATCCGCAATTTTTGCCTGACGACCGGACAGACGCCGCCGGAGGACGCGGGCGCGACCATTCGCTGCTGCCTCGAAAGTCTGGCGCTGAAATACCGCTGGGGCATCGAAAAGTTGGAGGAGTTTCGCGGGGCAAAAATCCGGGACATTCATATCGTGGGCGGCGGGGCGCAAAACCGCCTGCTGTGCCAGATGACAGCGGACGCCACCAACCGCCGCGTGATTGCGGGGCCGATTGAAGCGACCGCTGCGGGCAACCTGCTGATGCAGATGCTCGGCAACGGCGACATTGCCACACTTGCGGAGGCGCGGCAAATCGTCCGCCACTTGTTCGATCTGACGTTTTACGAACCGACCGCGCAGCGCGACATCTGGAACGACGCCTACGGACGGCTGCTCGCTGTCAGTCGTTAGCCGGGTCGTAGTGATGCACCCCTCCTTGCGAAGGAGGGGCCGGGGGAGGTAAATCGTTGAGAACGGTCTAAAACTTCTGCGCCGTTTTGCGGACAGCGTAGACCATGACGCCGAGCGTATCGCCCCGTTTCGCGGTGGTATGGCAATCGAGACATTCCTGTTTTGCGGCGAGAACGGGCCGCATCAAAATGCCCCACTCTTTTGTTTCCGCGTATTGTTCCTGCCCCTTCCTCAATTTTGGCAGCGCGGCAATCGCTTTTTTCTCGACCGCCTTGCTGTCTAATCCTGTCTGTTTTTTCTCTTGTTCTCTCATGCGATCAAAAGGATCATCCTGTGCGTTAGCAAACATTTCCTGATTGAAATAAAGCGTTTTCAGCATGGGTTCCTTGCGAAAGTCGTGATAAGGCGGGACTTCAGCGCAGTGCAGCAAACTGATGGCGTAGTCGCGATGCGCGGCGTTGACGTTAGCGATTTTCTCCTGCTCCGCCGCTGTATCCACTTTTAATTGGACAATGCCCGCGTGTTTGCGGTAGACAATCCGCAACGCGCCGAAGTTCTTGTCCCGCAAAATCTCAAAGCGCGGCTGAACGTAGGAATTCAACGTCTGCGCGACTTGCAGCGGCGTTTGCAGCGCCTGCGTCGGCGGTGAGGGCGATTTCAGGACTTCGCCCGGAAGGTTGTAGCGCCACGAATCGTAGGACATTTTGCTTGCGCAGGAACCAATCAGCAAGACCGGGACCAACAGGCAGCCGCCAAGAACGCGCAATACGATTTTCATCATGGAAACTCACTCCTTCCGGGAAAAGAACGCGGGATGATATAACCCAAGATGCGCTTAATCGGACAGGCGGTTGAAACCGCTGCCACAAAAGCGCGAAGTGTCCCTTCGGACACTAAAATCGGGTTTTTTTGCGTTGAGAAATCCGCATCGAGTCCGCGCAGGCGGACTTTGCGCCTTTGTGGCAGTGACTTTAGTCGCCCGCCGCAATGGGTAGCAACCTGGGTTAGATAGCATCTATCCTGATCTTTTGCCCTGTCCGCGCCGATTCGATGGCGGCGAAGACCATTGCAAGGCTTTTGATGTTGTCGTGGCACTCGCCCATCGGGGTTGCGCCCGTCTCTAAAGCGTTCAGAAAATCGCGCAGGGAGCCGCTGATCCCGCCGTAACCGGAGGTCGGCGCGGCGGTAATCGTTTCGGTGTCGGAGTGGAACCCGCCCGTTTTCGTCACGATGCCGGCCTGAATTGTGTCATGCCCGTTCCACAGGGCCGTGCCTTTTTCGCCGACAGCCCGCCAGTCCCCTTCCCACGAGGTCGGTTCGCCCTCGCTGCACCACGAGCCGCGATAGGTGTAGCGCAGGCCATTCGCCATCTCGAAAATCGCGGTCGCGCTCACGTCCCCTTTGTACCACGACCATGACGGATTGAACTCGTCGCAATAGACGGCGACGGGATCGGAATCGCACAGGTAACGGGCGGCGTCAAAAGTATGGATCGCCATGTCCAAAATCAGCGGGCTGTCCATCGCGTCTCTGAAGCCGCCGAAATGCGCCCCGATATAGAAGTCCGAGTTTAAGATTCCTAACGCGCCGAGGTTCGCCGCAATCAGTTGACGGTAAGCGTGGATTCGCCCGTCATAGCGCCGCGACTGGCTGACCATGTAGAGTTTGCCAGCCGCCTCCGACGCGGCGACCATCTCCCGCGCCTGCGCCATACTTGCCGCCATCGGCTTCTCGCCCAGCACCGGGACGCCCATACCGAGGGCGGTCACGGTCACGTCCCGGTGCGCCTCTGGAATGGTTACGTCCACCACGAAATCTGGTTTCGTTTCGGTAATCGCTTTTTTCAGATCGTCGGTCATTAGAACGTCCGATAATTTCGCCTCGAAGACCGCCGCGTCGCGTGAAGTTTCCTCTTTTTCGGCGTGAGAACGCGCCCATTGCTTCATCTCCTCCACCGCCGCCGCCGCCGATTCGGGCCGGATGTCCACCCACGCGCTAATCTCCACGTCTGCATGGCGCGTTAGGTTTTTGCCCCACTCTTTGCCCATGCCGCCCGCGCCCACCAGTACCGCCTTGAATTTCGCCATTGATTTTTTTCCTTTTTATCCACGAATTACACGAATTATCACGAAATGACCCGAATAAAATTACAGAAAAGATTTCGTGTTCATTCGTGCTTCTTCGTGGTAATTCGTGGAGAGTTAATTCCTGCCAGTGTGTGCGCGAGGAGGCCGATGATTGCGAAGGACGCGCCGACCGCGCAGACGCCGCCCCACCCCGCCGACTTCCACCCCCGAACTGCGAGATACGAGCCGAGCGAACCGCCCACAAAGTACGAACTCATGTAGACCGTATTCAGTCGGCTTTGCGCGTTTGGGAGCAGGGCGTAGACCCGCGTCTGATTGGCGACGTGTCCCGCTTGAACGCCCCAATCCATAATCACAACGCCGACAATCAGGCCGACCAGATTTTGCCCGAACTGCCAGTAGATGCCGTAGGCAATCAGCGTTACGAACGTCATAGAGCCGACGAGGGCGCGGGGGCTAAAGCGGTCTGCCATGCGTCCCGCAAACGACGCCGCAAACGCCCCGACCGCTCCGACCAGTCCGAAAAGCCCGGTGATCTGCGGGCCGAGTTTCGGGCCGTAATGGTAGGCGGGGCTTTCCAGCAAAAAGTCCAGCGTAGCCCAGAACGCGCTAAAAGTTCCGAAAAGCAGCCCTCCGCTTAACGCCGACCAGCGCAAAACGGGCTGATCGCGGACGAGGCGCAGGACCGACTGCATCAACGCGCCGTAGGTCATGCGGGCGTGAGAGCGGCCTTCCGGCAGCAGCAAACGCAGAACAATCGCCAAGACCGCCATGACGACCGCCGCCAGCAGGTACATGGCCCTCCAGCCGAAATGCGGCCCAACGAACCCGCTCACAGTCCGAGAAAGCAAAATGCCGAGCAGCAGACCGCTCATCAGGTTGCCGACGATGCGCCCGCGTTCGTTTGGATCGGAAAGCGTGACCGCAAACGGAATCAAGAGTTGCGCCATGACGGTGCTGACGCCGACCGCGTAACTCGCGACGGCAAGCAACGGCAGCGTCGGGGCGGACGCGCAGAGTATTAGCCCCGCCGTGACAATCAGGAAGAGCGTGACGATCAGCCGCCGCCGCTCCAGTATATCGCCGAGTGGGACAAGCAGAAATAGCCCGGTCGCGTAGCCAATCTGACACAGCGGCGGCAATATCCCCGCCTGCGCCTGCGGAACGTTGTAACTGCGGGCGATTTGCGCCAGCAACGGCTGATTATAATACAGATTGGCGGCGGCGCACCCGCTGGCAATCGCCATTGTCACCGTCAGCCCGCGACTCATGCGGCGAGGCGTTTCGTTTTCTTGCATAAATTTTTGTGTTTTTTCAGAAAAACTCTTTACAATGTGAAGGAGTTATGGCATAATAATATTGGAGGTTTGGTTTGCGGCGCAGCTTCGGTAGCCACGCATTCATTACCTCCTTCTTTTTTACTTCTTTATCTACCCTCTCCATACACATCCACGATATATTGTATACTATAAGTTGCAAATTTACGTCCTTCGCTCCCACCACCTGTGCCCTGCCACAACAGGCGACGAATTGATTCTGAGAAGCCATCCTCAATTTCCGTGCGAGTGTCTAAAGTCATGCCCCTGTCTCGGATGCGGTAGCCCCAGTTGATGCAGTAGATCACTACATCTGCGATCTGGACGGGCGAGGTGATACCAGATGAAACAAAAAACGGATAGGGCAGAATCTGGCGGGCGCGTTTTCGTCCTTTGGTGGTGTGCATAAAATATTTCATTACGCTGCGCGTTAATGGCCCATCTACTCCATCGTCACTCCGATCCATAATCAACAGTCCTTGCGTGTCCCTCTCTTCAAGAAAGTAGGCATAGCGTTCAAGTAAGTAAATATAATCGCGCCGCAGATAGTCCGAGGGAAGATGCAACGGAGGTTTCGGGGTTTTTCTTGGAATAGCGACTGCAAAAATATAAGCGCGATACGTTTCAAGTGTTTCGAAGAGACGCCGCGCAAAATGCAGGCAGGCCTGACCATAAGCTGTGAACTCATCGCGGCGCGGTGATCCTGAAAAATTACTGAGGAAACGCGACGCCAGCACACGACGGGTTGAAGCAGGCAACGCATCTTCTTGCGCCGCCCACTTGAACCGGTCTTTATCAAGTAATTTGGAACCTTTGAGTTCTTTTTCGATTCCTTTTTTTGTCAGGGGGAAATGTGTAAAGTTCGGCCCCGAACGCTTCCCTTTCCAGATCACGCACCGCCTGAATGAAAGGCCAGAGCGTATCCAGATTCAGAGCGATACCGCCACGAATTTCGTATGGCATATTTTTATGGTCGTGTCCGCTTTCGTCCAGAAATAGTAGGTAAGTCACCGGTTCGTCTCCGTGTCATCTGTCCAAAATCCTACCGATGCGTGGCCCACAACACCGCATTTCGGAGGATTTTTCGGACGTTGGCATCAAAGTAGGTCGGGTGCGTTTCGTGGCCCGGACGGAAATAGAATACGCGGCCCGCGCCCTCCCCTTCGCCGACGCCGTTACCCGGCCCGGACGTGAAGCCTTCGGTCTTGCCTTTGCCCACAGTCCAGCAGATGCCGCTGGGGAAATACTCGCCGCCGAGCGGGAAATAGGATTGCAAGACCAGCGCCTGCGGCGGCGGCACGTCGAAGGGAGCGCCGTACATCTCCTCGGCGGGCAGGGTGAAATCGCGGACGCCTGCGGCTATCGGGTGCTTCGGGGCGCAGACAGTGATCTCCTCGGAGTCGGGGGGATTGCTTTCGCGCCAGCCGCCTTTGAGATGCCCCGAAGTCGCCAGAACCCACTGCATCGGCTTGGAGTAATGCGCGGAGTGCAGCAGAATTAGCCCCATGCCCCGGTTGTGGACATGGTGGAACACGCGCCGCGCCGACTCATCGGTGACTTCCTGATGCCGCGCATGGCCCCACCAGATTAGCACGTCGGTCTGCGCTAAGGCCGCCTCGCTGACGCCCTGCTCCGGGTCTTCGATGTTGGCAGTCCCCGCGAGAATCGTTTTGCTGTCCAATGCGTGAAGCCCTTCGGCAATCGCGCCGTTCAGCCCGTTCGGATACAGTTCTTTGGGGGCGTGGGACGGATTTTCGTCCCACACCAGTACACGCACCTTTTCCACACCAGCCATGAATCACTCCCTGAATTTTGGATTTCGGATTTTGACCTAACCCCCAACCCCTTCCCTGATGCGTTCGTTGCGCTCACAGGAAATGGGGAGCGCGTCGGCGATTGGAAGGGGGGCATTAGACCACAAGCAGTCACTCTCGCTAAAGTTAAAACAACGCAAACGCCTCACAATTTGCATCTCCCCTTGCAAAGGGGAGGGCTGGGGAGGGGTAACGCGCCGCGCATCTTCCGATACCCGACGCCCGAACCCCGATACCCGGCTTAGATGACTTCCAGCCCGTCGCGGTCGGGAAGTGCGGGGAACGGGGCGTGGGGTTCCGTTTGATACCAGAAGGCGGTCGAGGCGATGTCGTCCTGCAAGGGCAGGTAGCGTCCGCCGCTGCGCCAGCCCAGCGCCTGCATCGTGATTTTGAGGTTCTGCTCAAAGCGGACGGGATCGGCGACGTGCCAGCGGTAGAGGCCGTAGCGCTGCTGCGTCCGCCACATATTCGCCGCGTTCCCGACAATCACCTGCGGCATACCGAGGTAGGGCGTGGAGTAGACGCCGTAGCGGTCGCCCTCTTTGCGCGTTTCGGTGAAGCACCAGGCGCCGCCGAAATAGTCTTCCGTTCCCGTGCCGCAGATCGTCGGGAAGTCCGCGTCGCCGTCCAGATAAAATTTGATCTCGCCCTCGCCCCACCAGCCGTTGCTGTTGGACTGCCACGCCATGTACACGCCCACGTACTGCCCCTGTCCGGTTACACCGTCTAAAATCGTATGGTCGGTGGCGTAGGGCAGCGGGTTGTTGCGGCGGAATTGCGCGTGGAAATAGGCGGCGTCTTCGGGAACTTCGGTCAGCGTATAATCTATCTGATAGAAATATTCCGGGCAAGGCTCTTCCCAACTATTTTCGAGGGTGACGCGGGCGGATTTGCGGAAGGGCATTTCCCAGTAGGAGTTAAAGCCGCCCGCCGGGTTGACGGAGATCGGCAGGGAATTGACGTTGCAGCGTTCGCACCAGCCGTTGCAAAAGAAATCGCCAAGCGGGACTTCAATGGAGGGAATCGCCTCACCGTCCCAGTAGACGCGCAGTATCAGCCGCCGCCACCATTCCGGGGCGACGGTGTTCCAGAGATGCTGAATCGCGCCGGGGCCGTCAATTTCCGCCAGCGTGACGGTTTCCAACGCCCCGATTTTGATGCACGGCGAGACTTTCCAGCCCTGCCCCAGATCGCGGGCTGCTCTGGTATGACTGCCCTCGGTCGCTTTGCCGCCGCCGCCCTTTTCGCCGCTGAAATTCTCCGCGCTGATGCTGCGCGATTTTGCTTTGGACAGCCGCCACGCATTATGCAGACCGACGCCCAGACCGTTAAACGTTTCCATGCTTCTCCCCCGCGAGATTTTCCGTCCGGCGGTTCTTTCGACACTGCCGCCGCAATTCCCTGCCCCATGACAGAAAACACAAAACACAAAACAGAAGAAAACGTCCGGCCTGCAAGCGTGTGGCGTTGTTGCCAGCGTGCCGCGTCCTCATTGCGCTTCCACCTGTTCTTTTGTAAGGGGCGTCCGCGCAGTTCTTTTGGTTCGGACAGACGCTTTTTTTTGCAACTTCAACAACGCGCCTAATAAGAGCGCAGCGCTTCTGATTTTTTGGTTCTACGGGGATATTTCTGGTCTGTTTTGCGTATAACGAGACAGCAGGCATCTCGGCAATGCAGCGCGGGCGGGCCTTTGTATAATTTTTGGTGAAGGCTTTTCGGCTGGGGCTTGATTGCGCTCGTCGGGGCAGCGGGCGAGGATTCGATAACAAATGGAATTGAAGGATGGTTGTGTGCTGGTCACCGGCGCGTCGTCTGGGATTGGCGAGGCCGCAGCGCGGGAGTTTGCGCGGCGCGGCGCGAAGGTCGGTCTCGTGGCCCACTGCGCGGAAGAACTTAATCCCGTCGTGGCCTCGATAGTCAAAGCGGGCGGTCATGCGACTGCTTTGCTCGCCGATTTTTCCGCCCCCGGTCAGGTCGCCGGACTGGTCGCAAAATTCGAAGCGCAGGTCGGGCCAATGGACGCGCTGGTCAATAACGCGGGCATCGGACTCGGCGCGTCCATCATGGAAACGACTTCAGAGGAGTTGCGCCGCGTGATGGAAGTCAACTTCTTTGCGCTGGTTGATCTTTCGCGGCAGGCGTTGCAGGCCATGTCCCCGCGTCGGCGCGGACGGATTATCAACGTTTCCTCGGCGGCGGGGCTGATGGGCAGTCCCGGAGTCAGCGCCTATTCCGCGTCCAAAGGGGCCTGCCACGCTTTCACGCAGGCCCTGCGCATGGAGGCGGTGGCTTACGGAATTTTTGTCAGCGAAGTCCTGCCCATCTCCGTCCGCACCAAATTCTTCGATAATCTGGAAGGCGAAAAATACGAACCCGGCGGCGTCGTGCTGACCTCCGCGCAGGTCGCGGCAACCATCGTCCGCTGCGCGACCATGCGCCGCCCGCCCGCCGAGGCCCTGCCCTACCGCCCTGTCCGCGCCGTCTTCGCCCTCGACGCGCTGCTTCCTGGAATTTTTGACCGTATCATGGGCAAAACATTCGCGCAGGAGGTTGCTCAGGGCCATGAACGCGGCAAAGCGCCGCAAAAACGGGAAGCGTGACCTAACGAGCCTAAGCGAGTAGCCAGGGAAGGGGGTTGGGGGGTTAGGTGAATAGTTACGAATCGGCGATTGAAACGCGGGCATTGGGCAAGACCTACCGCAAACACGCGGCGGTGCAAAACCTGAACCTCACTGTTCCGCACGGTCAGGTCTTCGGGTTTCTGGGGCCGAATGGCGCGGGAAAAACCACCACGATTCAGATGCTGCTCGGTATGATGCGCCCGACTTCCGGCAGCGCCACGCTGCTCGGCAAACCCATCGGGGACGTGGCGACGCGGCGGCGCGTGGGATTCCTGCCGGAAAAATTTCAGTTCCATGACTTCCTGACCGCAAGCGAACTTCTCAATTTGCACGGCAAGCTGGCGGGCATGGACGCCGAAGCGCGAAAGCGGCAAATCCCGGCGCTGCTCGACCGGGTGGGCCTCGCTGACCGCGCAAACGTAAAAATCCGGGAGTTTTCACGGGGGATGCAGCAGCGCCTCGGGTTGGCGCAGGCGCTGCTCAATAGCCCCGACCTGATTATTCTGGACGAGCCGACCTCCGCGCTCGATCCGCTGGGGCGGCGCGACGTTCGGGACATTATCGCGGAACTTCGAGAGCAGGGCAAGACCGTTCTACTTAACTCGCGCCTGCTGTCGGAAATCGAACTGACGTGCGATCAGGTCGCCATCATCAAGCGCGGCGAAATCGCCGCGCAGGGCGGCATGGCGGAACTGCTGCAATTCCAGTCTACCGTAGACATCGAAGTCGCCAATCTCAACGACGCCTCTCTCCTCGCTGTGCGGCAAATTGTGGCAAAACTTCGGCTGGGGCGCGTTCCCATCACGAAATTCACCGCGACGGTGCGGCAGGAATCGGATATCCCGGAACTGGCGCGGGCCATCGTGCAGAACGGTTCGCGACTCCTCGCCCTCGTCCCCAAACGCGAAACGCTGGAAGACCTGTTCCTTCGAATCATGGAAGACGACGCAGAGAAGAAATAGACAGGATGAACAGGATAAAAAACCGATGCGAAAGGATTTTTTGGCTTCAATCGTGTCACTCCTGCAAATCCTGTCAATCCTGTCCTGAACCGTAACTATCCTGTCCACCTTGAGGAATTCTGTCAATCCTGTCTATTTCTTCTTCAATCCACCGGCAGAACAATCACTTTGCGGCCCCGGTCTAGCAGGCAGAGCAGACGGACAAGCGAACCGGGCTTCAAGGCTTTGATGGCGTCGAGGTAGGCTTTTTCGGTCGGGGTTTCGGTGTCGTTGACCTGAAGAATGAGAACGCCGTTTGCGAGATCGTCTCTGTCTGCCGCCGCGCTGTTCGGGTCAACGGATGTAATTACGACGCCGGACGCATTGGCGAGACGCCGCCGCGCCGCCCGCGCCGTCAGCGTTTCCACTCCCAGCCCGATTCGCAGTTTCGGGGGGCGAAGTCGCGCTTTTTCGGGCGCAGCGGCGTCCCTGCTCTCCCCGACCGTTGCCGTCACGGTCATTTCCTGCGTTCGGCGGACGATTTTGAGATGCGCGACTGTCCCCGGCCTTGTTTCCGCAATCCGCTGGCGCAGCGCGGCCTCGGAATGAATCGCGTCCGCTTCCCACTCCGTCACGATGTCTCCCGCCCGCAGTCCCGCTTTGCTGGCGGGCGAATCGGTCGGCGGGTCTTCCTCGATCAAGGCCCCGTCCGGGACGCTGGCCCCCGCCGCAAGCGGCGGCGTGAGATCGGTCAGCGACAGGCCGAGATACCCGTAGTGGACTTGCCCGCCCGCCATTAAACTTTTGATGACAAATTTCGCCGTGTTAATCGGGATCGCGAAGCCGATTCCCACACTGCCCGCGTCTTGCACCTGCGTCGCCGTGCTGATCCCCACGACCTCGCCCTCGCTGTTGCAAAGCGGGCCGCCGGAGTTGCCGGAGTTAATCGGGGCGTCGGTCTGGATCATATTCGGGTAGACGCGCTCGATGTCGCGCTGCGCGTCGGAAATCGTCAGCCGCCGCCCCAGACCGCTGATAATTCCAAACGCGAACGTGCCATCATACTTGTAGGGGCTGCCAATCGTAATCGCCCACTGCCCTATTTTCACCTGGTCGGAGTCGCCGAGGCGGGCGGCGGGCAGGGGTTTAGAAGTCTCGATTTTAATCAGGGCCAGATCGCTGCGCGGGTCGCGGTAGGCCACGCCCCGAAATTCGCGCCCGTCCCGCAGGCGGATGGTGATTCGGTCTGCCTCCGCCACGACGTGATTATTGGTCAGAATCCAGCCTTCCGAACGAATAATGACGCCGGAGCCATGCGACGCCCCGCGTCCCGACGCCAGCTCGCCGGGTGACGCTTTGGCCTCCGTTTTTTCGCAGGCCACCGTCACGACGCTTGGCCCGACCTCCGCCGCAATCTCGCAAAATTCGTCCTGCAACTGCGCCAGCAGCGCATGGCGCGGGCGCGGTCTTGCTTCCGGCGTTTTGCCGTCCTGCGCGGCAAGCGGCGCGGCGGAGAATAGCGTCAGCAGTCCAAAAATCGCGGGCATTTTTCCAATTTTCATACGCTTTCCGGTTCGTCCGGGCGCAGGTGATGCCGCAGCCACAGGCCAAATAAAACGAGGACCCCGATCACAATCACTGCGTCCGCGCCATGAAAATAGGGCTTCAACTGATCCATATGGTTTTGCAGCTGCGCCCCCAGTAGGGCCAGCGCGTAGCACCAGGGCAGCGAACCGAGGAACGACAGGACTATAAACGGGCCGAACGGCATTTTAGCGATGCCCGCCGGCAGCGAAATGAACGTGCGAACGACGGGCAAAAGCCGCGCAATAAAGACCGTCGCCGCCCCGCGCTTCTGGAACCACACCTCCGATTTTTCCACGTCGCGCCGCTTCAGCAGTACGAATTTGCCGTACTTGAACACAAATTCGCGCCCGCCCGTCGCGCCCACAGCATACGCCACCGCAGACCCCAACGCGCACCCAACCGCCCCCGCAAGCGCGACCAGCCAGATATTCATCGGGGTTGTTCCAGCCGCAAATCCTGCCACCGTCAAGGCCCCCGCGAACGGCATAATCACTTCGCTCGGCAGGGGGATGCAGGCACTCTCAATCGCCATCAGCAGCGCGACCGCGACATAGCCGCCGCCGCTAATCACGCCCTTAATCCAGTCTGCAAGCAGCTCCAAAATATGATTCAAGTCAGTCTCCCAATTCAGGTGTTCAGGTGTTTGGGTGTTCAGGTTTTGAAAACACCCGTCTGTGCGGCGTTCCGCCTCGCGTCCTTCGGACGCAACAGTCAGAATTTGATTCATGTGTCCGAAGGACACGAAGCCGCAGGCTACCCAGACGGGTGTTTTCAACACCTGAACATCCAAACACCTGAATACCCGAACACCCTAAAATTTCTCTCTTATCGCCTGCCCGACCGTGTGCCAGTCCAGCGCGTCCGCCGGGGCGGGGATGGCGCGGGGCGGGGCGGCAAGGCGGGCTTTTTCGTATACGGCAAGCGCCCGGTCAATCATGCGCGGCGGGGCGAAACGGCAGGCATTGCGGCGGGCCGCTTCCCGCATTGTCATTTGCAGATTTTTGTTTTGCAGAATTTGCGCCAGACGGAACGCGAACGCCGCCGCGTCTTCCGGCGCGACCAAAAAACCGTCCTCGCCGTCGCAGACCGTCTCCGGCGCTCCGCCCGCGTTGACCGTGACGCAGGGCGTTCCGGCGGCCCGCGCCTCTCCGATGACAAGCCCCTGCGTTTCCGAAGGCGAGGGAAAGCAAAACACGTTGGCGGCGGCGTAAAGCGCGTCCATGCGGCAGCGCGGAACGGGGCCAAGAAACCGAACGGCGTCCCCGCACGGCAGCGCTTCCGCCATCTCGCGCAGTTCGTCCTGAAACGGCCCGCCGCCCGCTATTGCAAGCGCGGCATCGGGGACAGACTGACGCAAAATCGCAAACACATTCAGCAAATGCGCGATATTTTTCTCTTTCGCCAGCCGCCCCGCGTAAAGCAGCAGCGGCGTGTCAACCCCAATGCCGATTTGCTGACGCTCGGACTGCCGCGCCGCTTCGCTGATAAGTTCGGCGGGCGGCAACGGGATTCCTGTGGGAATGACGGAAATCGGCTGCGTCACGCCCAATGCCCGCAGATGATCGGCGGCGACCTTCGACGGACAGATAATCTCCGCCACCCGATTATAGTACCAGAGCAGGTAATGCTCTAAAATGCCGACGGTGACGCTTTCCGGCAGAACGGGCGCGTAATGGCTGTATTGCGAGTACAGGGTATGAAAGGTGCTGACCAGCGGAACACTGCGGCGAATAGCAAGTTTCGCGCCGGTAAGCCCCATCACAAACGGCGTATGCGTATGCACGATATCGAGGCGCAGCCGGCGAAAATGCGAGGCCAGCGTCAGGCGCGGGAGGAAAGGATAGGCGAGCGGATATTCCGGGTTCAGCGACGAGACAAACGAGGGGAAGCGCATCACGCCCGTTTCCGGCCCCGTTTGATTGTGATGCTCCGGCGCAAATACGCACACCCGATGCCCGCGCTCGCGCAGCCCCGCTGTCAGGGTCAGCAGGGCGGTGGCGACTCCATTCTGCACCGGCTGAAAACTCTCCGAAAACAACCCGATTCGCAGCGAATCGCGGTCACTTTCGGGCGGCGGGGCCATACGGCGGCGGGTTGTGGGGATTGCGTTCATCGGCGCGACTTCGGTCTCTGTTCAAAAATTGGATTTATGGCGCGGCGGGCGCAGCCTCATGCGCCGCGTTCGTCTTGTTTGCGGCGCGGCGCGGAAGGCGTTCCGTTTCCCGGTCGGCTTTTAGCGCCGCCTGCTGCGTTTCCAGAAAAGCCAGAATGTCGGACAGACGGAAGCGGCGCTGGCGGGTTTCTCGCTCGGTTGGACGAGTCGAATCGCCGCTGCGTTCCGGTTCTTTGCGGTAATGCGTCAAAATGCCCCGGTTGGTGTAGCGCCGCACCGTCGTCGGGCAGACATTCAGCAGGCGGGCGGTGTCTTCCAGCGAAAGAATCGGGTCGAGCAGCCGTTCAATGAGTTCCAATCTTCCCTCCGCGAAAGGCCGCTTGTACGAAGACTGCGCGATCTCTTTTTCCTCAATCCGCTCTAAGGCAAGCAGGGTCTGAACATGGCGCGGCACAGCCGCCCACATCGCGGCGGCAGCCAGACCGGACGGGACTTCTTCGGGCCGCGCGTTCCGCGCATGGCGGGCGCGGCTGCGCGGATTGCGAGCGATTCGCAGCGGCCCGTCTTCGTCCGTTTCTTCGGAATTGGCGGCGATTTTCCCGCCCTGCGCCGCCCCGACTTGCGGAATAACCGGCGGCGCGGCAACGGTTCGCGCTTCGATTTTCGCCTGCGCTTGGTCTTGCGCATCCGTTTTTATTTCCGGCTTCGGCGCTGGCGTGGCGTCCGCGTCTATCTTCAGCGGCGCTGTCAGCGCTTCCGCCGCTTTCCCGGCGCTGCGGGTCGGCATATAGGCGGCAAAATCGGGGATGTCCGCATCGAAATCCAGCGTCTGCCGGTAAGACGCGGCGGACGTTTCCGTTGCGGCGGCGCTTTCCAAAAGTGAGACTTCCGGCGCGGCAATCGGCGGCGCAGCGTCCCGCTCGGCGAACGGCAGCGTCAGCGGAGAGGATTGCGCAAGATCGGGCGGCGTGAACAGCGGCCTTGCCTCACGGGATTCGGCGCTGACCGTCGGGCGCGTCGTCACCGGGGCGTAAGGAAAATCGGGACGCGGCGATACAGGCCGCGCAACACTCTCCGTTGCGGCGGTCGCATCCGTTTTCACCTCTATCAAACGAGCGGTTTCCGGCGGTTCAACGGGGGCGTTCGGGGCGTCCTGCGCCGCAGTCTCCGCAGGCGTTTCCGCCGCCCCGCCGTCCTCTAGGAACTGTGATTCGATAAATTTTTGCCAATCTTCCAGCCGCATCGGTCACTCCCTCATTCGATTTCAGATGATTAGCATCGCGTCGCCGAAACTAAAAAAACGGTATTTTTCTTCTACGGCGACGCGGTAAGCGTTCATCGTCGCTTCGTAGCCCGCAAACGCCGCAACCAGCATCAGCAGGGTGGACTGCGGCAGGTGAAAATTTGTCAGCATCGCGTCCACGACTTTGAACTCATACCCCGGCGTGATAAATAGATCGGTCTCCCCGGTGAAGGGCGCGACCCGCCGTCCATTGCCCGGTTCAAGCCGCGCCGCCGCGCTTTCCAGCGAACGGACGCTTGTCGTTCCGACTGCAATTACCCGCCCCGTCGTGGCGTTGATGATGTCGGCGCAGGATTCGCTCAAAACCACCGTTTCGGCGTGCATGACATGATCGTCCGTGTCCTCCGCCTTCACCGGGCGGAACGTCCCGATACCGACGTGCAGCGTAAGGCGGGCCAGCGCCACGCCTTTGCTTTGCGCGGCAGCCAGTAGTTCCGGCGTGAAGTGCAGTCCGGCGGTCGGGGCCGCAACAGAGCCGAAATCGCCGTTTGCCGCCGCATAGACGGTCTGATACCGCTCCTCCTCCGACGCGGGCAAGGGAGTGTGGATGTAGGGCGGCAGCGGCGACTCGCCCCACCCCGCCAGCGCGTCCCGCGCCGCGCCATTCTCTAATTCAATCACCCTGCCGCCCGCGTCCGTCGCGGCAAGGACGACTGCCGGGAGACGTTCGCCGTTTGGCCCCGATATTGTCAATCGGCGACCGGGCTTGAGACCTTTGGCGGGGCGCGTCAGCGTCTCCCATTGCGCCGCCCCCACCGGGCGCAGCAACAGGACTTCGGCGGGCAGTCCGTTTTCGCGCTCGGCCCGCAACCTCCGCGCCGTGACCCGCGTATCGTTTAATACCAGCGTATCGCCCGCCCGCAAATAGTCCAGCAATTCGGGAAAATGTTGGCGCGTAATCTGTCCGCTGTTTCGTCCCAACGTCAGCAGGCGGGACTCGCCGCGTGGCAGCGGCGTCTGCGCAATCCGTTCCGGCGGCAAATCGTAATCAAATAAATCTGTCCGCATCGCTGCCCAAAAATCTCCCGCCGCCGTTGTCTCTTATTGCTGCCTGTTATTGTAACGATTCAGCGGGGCGTTGTCAATGCTTTGCGCAAGTTTTTCGCAAAAAGTGGGCGTTTTTCAGGGTAAAATAGAAGTGGAAGCCCAAAAAAAGGAAGTCAACGCATGGTAAGCGCAAGTCAGCGGCGCGTCCGCATCACAATCGTCACCACAGGAACGATTTTCGCCCTGTTTTCCCTGCTGTTTCCCGGCTGGGCCAGAATGAGATTCAAGCGGGATCACAACGCCGCCCCCCCGCAGCAGGCCGTCGTCACCGTCGCGCAGGTCGTGCCGCCCTCGTCCAATCCGTTTTCGGGGCAGCCGGAGCCTCCCCTCGTCCGGGTGGACTTTCAGGGGCAGGCGCGGGAAGTCAGCGTAATCCGCGGCGTGAATCAGCTTCATGCGGGCGCGAAAGCGCGAATCGTCTACCGCATCGGGCAAAGCGGACGAATCTACATTGACAGCGTGGAACCGCTCACCGCCGCGCCCACACCCATAAAATAATTTTTCAAGAGAGTTGCAAACGATGCCCGTTTATGAGTTTATCTGTGGAAATTGTCAGCGGAAATTCCGCCGTCTGGTGGGGATGACCGCGCAAAGCCGCCCGCTCGAATGTCCGCAGTGCCAGTCCGACGCGGTGAAGCGGCAAATCTCGCGCTTTGCCCGCGTTCGCAGCGATGATGAGGCCATTGACGCCCTGGGCGACGAAATGGAGGCGCTCGGCGACAGGGAAGACCCGGCGGCGATGCGCCGCATGGTCAAACAGATGGGCCGCGAAATGGGCGAGGACTTAGAGGACGATTTCGACGCCATGATGGAAGAAGAAGGAATGGAAGAAGAAGGAGAAATATAATGACGGGCGTAATAACGGACGAAAACTATGTGCTGGCGACGGGCGCGGAGGCGGAATACCGCCTGAAAATCGTCAATGACGTTCACGGCCCGGACAGCAAAGAATTTCTGGAGCGGGCAGGGTTGGGACGCGGACAGACGGACGGCCTGCACGTTGCGGACATCGGATGCGGCGTCGGGAAAATGACGCGGTATCTTGCAGAACTTTACGATCAGTCGGGTTCCATCATCGGGCTTGACGCCAGCGCGGGGCAGATTGCGCAGGCGCGAAAATTGTTCACAGGCGTCCCGGAAACGCAGGTACGCTTCGTAGCGGCGAACGCGTATGAAACCGGATTGCCTTCCGACTCGTTTGACATGGTGTACAGCCGGTTTCTGCTGATGCACGTTGCGCGGTCGGCGGACGTTTTAACCGAAATGAAACGCATTTTAAAACCCGGCGGCGTTCTGGCGGTTGAGGACGGCGATTTCGCTTCTCCCTTTTGCTATCCCCCGTCCGCCGCGTATGACCGCTGCTTTGCGTTGTACCGTTTGGCGGGAGAACGGGAGGGCGCGGATTTTCGTATCGGAGTGAAACTGCCCAATCTCGTCGCGAAAGCCGGGTTCGAAGTCCGTTCCCTTGCGCTGGCGCAGCCGCTGCTATGGCGCGGCGACGCGAAACGCCTGCCGGAATGGACGCTGGCGGAGTGCGCCCCCGCCTTACTCGCCGCCGACCTCGCGACGCAGGAGGAGATTCGCGCCCTGACGACAGAACTACAACGGCTGGCGGCGAACGAACGGACGCAGTTCGGCATGGCGCGAATGACCCAGATTGTCGCATATAAGCCGAAGTGAGCAGAGAAAAATACAGAGTAGAAATAAATAGGATTTACGGATTTTTTCAGGACAAAACAGAATAAATTATTTTGGGCTTTGGATTAAAATCCTGTATCATCGGTTTTTGATCCTGTTCATCCTGTTCATCCTGTTTATTTCTTTGCTTCGTGATCAATTCGAGGTAATTTGTGGACAACCTCCCCGCATTGTTTTTGCAAGGAAATCGGCAATGAGAATTGGCCTGCTGGATATGGACAACCGAATCGCGGACGAACTCAAAGGCCGTCTCACCGCCTCGAAAAGCGAGCTGTTCTGGACGAGTTTCTGGTTCCCGCTCAACACCGGGCTGATGCGCCGCATGAAGCGACCGAATGAGGAAAAGAACCTCGTGCCGCTGATGCAGAAGCGCGAACGCCCGTTCCTTTGGCGCGTGGAGGCGACTTTTTTCACGTCGTTTTTTTTCGCGATTGCAGCCTTTGTCGGCCTGATTGCGACGGGCGACGGCGACGCTTCGCCCCTGTTTGCGATGGGCAGCGCCACCGCCTGCCTCGGCGCGGCGACTTTCGGGACATGGCGGGCGCGGTTCATGCACCCGGCGCGGCAGATGGAGCGCGGCGTCACCCTCGACGAAATGAACGCCGTTTTTCCGATTCTCCGCATGACCCGCGCCGAGCGAATCTACTGCGATGCCCTGCAAATGCTGGCGCGGACAGAGACCGACTCCACCACTGAATACGCCATGCGCGACGCTCTGCGACAACTCAACGACCTGATGCGCAACGGCAGGCTGCTGGAAAACCGCCGCGCCAATTTGATTGCGATTAAAGGTATGAACGTCCTCAACGAATTGCAGGCGGAGTACGGCGCGTTGGGCCGCAAACTCGATTCTTCCACCGACGCCGTGACCCGGCAGTCCATTCAGCAGAGTTTGCAGATGTGCGCGGCGCGATTAGAAAACGCCCGCAATATCGAACAGAGTTTGGAGCGCCTCAACGCGCAGCAGGAAGCGATTGCGCAAACGCTGGCAACGACACTCTCCGCCATGGGGCGGTTGCAGGCCGCCCCGGACGTGCGGGCGGAAGCGGCGGCGCATGAGATCGCCGAGACCGTCGCGCAAATGAACCGGCAGACCTACGCCGTCGAACAGGCGGTCGAAGAAGTCATCACCCTGCGGGCGGGAAACTAACGATGCGCCTGAATTTTATCACACTCCGAACCGGGGCCGCGACCAAAACAAACCAAACGGCATTGCCCTCCGCAGGACGGTTGGCGGAACGCCTCCCGGACGGGTCGTTCACGGCCCGGTCTGCGCGGCGTTGCATACGGTCGTTCACGGCCCGGAACGCGGCCCGCCCGCGCTGGATATTGCTATCGGCTATTTTATTTGCGTTCGCCGCGTGGAATGTTCCCGCGCAGGCGGAGACGACGCCCTACGCGCAGCGTAAGACGCTGAAAATCGTCAGCGTCTCGCCGAGCGCGGCAAGTGCGCCGCGCTACGGAAAATTCGAGATCGCGCTGGAATTGCAGGCAGATTACGATAACCCTTTCGACCCCGATCAAATTGACCTTCATGCCGATTTCACCGCGCCGAGCGGCAAAGTTCACCGCGTGAATGGATTTCTCAATCAGCCCTTTACCCACCGTTTGCAGAATGGGACTGACGTTTGGACGGCGGCGGGTCAGCCCGTCTGGACGATTCGATTCGCGCCCGATGAGGTGAGCGCGGGGCCGACAGCATGGTCGTATAAAATCGCCGTGAAAGACCGGCGCGGGCAGATCAGCGAAGATACGGCCCGCACTTTTACTGTTTCGAAGTCCGACAATCCGGGCTTTTTGCGCGTTGGAAAGGCCAATCCACACGGGTTTGCGTATGATAACGGGACGCCGTTTTTCGCCGTCGGGGAGAATATGGGCTGGGCGGGTCAGCGCGGCATGGGCGATTACGACGACTGGCTGACGGCGTTGGGCAAGGCGGGCGGCAACTGGATTCGCGTCTGGATGAGCAGCAATAACGGGGCGTTGGAGTGGAGCCGGGGCGCGAAAGACAGCGGATGGCGCGGCGGCGATTATCACGGGGCCGGAGTCTACGCGCTGGACAATGCCGCGAAAATTGACGCTATTCTCGACGCGGCGGAAAGCAATCACGTCGCGACTATGCTCTGCCTCGGAACCTACGGAGAGTTCACGACGGGCGGCTTTTTTGGCGAAGGACAGTGGCAGGCCAATCCTTATAATAAAGCCAACGGCGGGCCGTGCGCGAAGCCGGAAGATTTTTGGACGAACGAAACGGCGCGGAAACTCTACCGGCAGCGGCTGCGCTACCTCGCGGCGCGGTACGGCTATCGGACTTCGCTCCACGCATGGGAGTTCTGGAACGAGGCCAATCCGCCCGCCGGCTGGGTGCGGGAGATGGCGGCTTTCCTGAAAGGGACGAGCAGCCCCGCCGCGCCGCCCGCAGACCCGTATTTCCACCTTCTCAGCACGTCTTACGGCAGCGACGCCATCTGGAAACTGGCGGACGTGGACTTTACGATGAGCCACAATTACGGCACGGGCGACATCGTGGACCACGCCCCCGTGATTCGCAGCGACGCGGAACAGAACGCCGTCTATAACAAGCCGCACCTCATGGCGGAGTTTGGCATTGACTGGCGCGACTCCGACAGCAAGTACGACCCGGACGGTAAGGCCGTCAACTTCCATAACGGCCTCTGGGCCGGAATCGCGGGCGGCGACGCGGGAACCGGGATGCTCTGGTGGTGGGACAACTACGTCGCGCCGAAAAACCTCTACGCGCAGTTCAGCGCCGCCCGAAAATTCACCGACGCCGTTCACTGGCAAAAGGGCGTCTGGTCTCCGGCGGAATTTGGCCCCGCCCTGCTGCCAAAAACTACCGAATCGTTCACCGATTTAGCGATCCACCCCACCGGCGCGTGGGGCAAGAGTCCGGTCACTGACTTCACCGTGACCGCGCAGGGCGTTGCCGGAAACCCGTCCATCCCCGCGATTCTCTTTAGCCCGGACAAGCCGGAACTGCGGACGCCGACGCGCTTCCATGTCAATTTCAAGCGGGCGGGGCGTTTCATTGTCCGCATTAACACCGTCTCGAATTTCGCCAATCTCCGTTTTTTGATTGACGAGCAGTCCGTCTCCAGCGTCCGCCTCGACGCCGCCCCGCCGAAAAACCCGAATGTCAAGCCGGAATATGCCACGACGAAACAGTTCCCGGAGTACGGCGGCATCTATCAGGCGCAGTTCAACAAAGAGATCGGAATTGACGTTCCGGCAGGGCAGCATATTGTTTCGCTGGACGTGTCGGCGGGCGACTGGATGAGCGTCTCCGACTACACGCTGACCAATTATCGCAGCAGCCGTTACGCGGCAGTGGACTTGTACGGGACGGTAAGCGGACGGGAGGCGATCATCTGGGCGCGCCATTCGGCGCATACGTGGAAAAACATTCTAGACAAAAAACCGATTGCCCCGATCACCGGCGCAACGGTCGCCCTGCGCGGCCTGCCCGCCGGACGTTACACGCTGACGTGGTGGGACACCGAGCGCGGCGCCCCACTGAAAACCGAAACGGCGGACTGCAACGCCAACGGCCTGCTTCTGCGCCTGCCCCCGCTCACCGCCGACGCCGCCCTCCATGTTCTCCCCTACTCCCGGCGTTAAATATTAGATATGATGAAATATACTCCTGACTAATATCTATTAACTAATATCCAGCCCCCCTTGAAATTCGCGCAAAAGTGTGGGATAATAGAAGGGTGAATTGCTATTCGCGCCTGTAGCTCAGTGGATAGAGCGTCTGCCTCCGGAGCAGAAGGCCGGGGGTCCGAGTCCCTCCAGGCGCATGAGGACCTTTGACCGCCGCTGAGAGTCATATTCTTTTAACGGCGGTCTTTTTCATCATCCTTTCCCCGTTTCCTTTCTCCGCAAACGTAAGGTATATTGATTACGACGAACGCGGGCGCAGTCAGATGCTTCCCCGCATTCTGTAAATCCGTGAACGAAAGGCCAACGCTATGCAGCCGTTTTTCTCCGTGACCGGCGTCGCCGCGCCGCTTGACCGCGCCAACGCCGACACCGACCAGATTATTCCCAAGCAATTCCTCAAACGCATCGAGCGCACCGGGTTCGGCAAATTCCTCTTTTTCGACTGGCGCTATCTGGCGGATGGCGAGACCCCGAATCCCGACTTCGAATTGAACCAGCCGCAATATCAGAACGCCCCGATTTTGATTGCCGGCAAAAACTTCGGCTGCGGCTCGTCCCGCGAACACGCGCCCTGGGCCTTGCTGGACTACGGGTTCCAGGCCCTGATTGCCCCTTCCTTCGCCGACATCTTTTACAATAATTGTTTCAAGAACGGCATCCTCCCGGTGACACTGCCGGAAGAAACTGTCAATGAACTGTTAGCAAAGGCCGCTGCAAATCCGGGCTACAAGCTGACGGTAGATTTGGAATCGCAGACCGTTTCCGACCGGCAGGGGTTTTCGATGGGCTTCACGGTAGACCCGTTCCGCCGCGAATTGCTGCTGAAAGGACTGGACGACATTGGATTGACGATGCGGCATGAAGCGGACATTAGCGATTACGAATCGCGGCGTCCGGCATGGAAAAAAGGGGTAGAAATCGCGGCGGCGGTCTGACTTTCTACCGCTCTGCCCGATACGCGCAAAAAAGCTCCAATGTTACCCAAAAGTTGCGCATTTTCGGTTTTGAGATAGAAAAGTCATTAAAAAAAGAAAAAAGTTGAAAAATTTACCCTCGTAAAATTGCGGAGTAGACATAATTCGACTATAAAAATCGCGCTATTTTCCCGATAGCGCGATTTTTTTCGCTGCTTACTAAACTATTTTAAATTTTTTTCACTTTTTAGGGCAAAAAAGTTGATTCCGGGGCCGATTCCCGTTGCAATGCGGGGGCAAGGTGTGTTATAGTTTAATCAATCAATCATCGGCAAGTGACGTAAACCTCAACCGTTCCAACATCGTGAGGGCGAGATCACATTAGCAGTAAAGATGAGACTCTCCAGCCTGAAACACATCTACAGGAGAATGACATGCCTAGAGGAAATGGTATTACCCGTCAGGAAATCCTGCTGTCCATCAAGAGCAGCGGTTCCATGACAGCGGAAGAACTGGCCCGCGAGCTGGGGATTTCGCAGGTGGCAGTGCGGCAGCACCTGTCTTCGCTGGAAGCGGAGGGCAGTATCGCCGTCAGCATCGAGAGACGCGGTCTGGGCCGTCCCTCGCATCGCTATATGCTCACCGCGTCGGGGGATGAGACGTTCCCCCGCGAATACGACTCGCTTGCAAATGGACTGCTCAACGAACTGCGCGCATGGCAGGGCGAAGCGGCGGTCAAGCAGCTGCTTTCCCTGCGCCGCGAACGCATGGGGCAGTCGCTTGTCTCCCGTTTGCAGGACAAATCGCTGGCGGCCCGCGTCAATGAACTGGCGCGGATCGAGACCGAAAACGGCTACATGGCGGAAGCCGAAAAAGCCGAAGACGGCACGTTCACGCTGACCAAGCGCAACTGCGCCGTCTGCTCGGTCGCCCGCAATCATCCCGAAATTTGCTGCCAGAGCGAGGACAGAATGTTCAGGGACTTGCTCGGCAACGTGGAAGTCAAACTGGAGCAGAGCATTGTGGAGGGCGATCACGTTTGCTCATTCTCCATCCGTGAAACGACCGAAGCGGTCGTCGCCGCGCCGGTCGTTTCGGAGACCGTTCTCGCTTAGTCGTTTCGCTCGTCTGTTTTGCGCTGTCGCCTGCCGATTGATTATCTAACGCGACGCGAAATTTGCGAAAAAGAACAAAACAAGCGCGTTGCCTGCGTGACTAAACAGGCAAACGCGCAACTACCGCAGTACCCGCATCGGGGGCGCTTTCTATCTGGAAAGTTCCCCCGATTTTTTCCATCCGCTCCCGCATCGCCGCAATTTCCACGACTTCGGTAAAATTTTCCGCATCAAACCCTAGCCCGTTGTCCCTAATCGTCAGGCAAATTCGTTTTGGCGTTTCGCGCCGCAAATCCACCGTGATTTTTGTCGCCTCGCCGCATTGGTCAGCGCCTCCTGCGTGATCCGCATCAGATAAAACTCCGCTTCCAGGCAGAGATTCCAGTTTGCCGCGTTTTCCGCGTTTAATTCAATGATTAGCCCCGTTCGCTCGGCAAAGCGGCTGATATGCCGCCGCAGCGTATCGGGCAGTCCGTCACCCCGCGCAAATTCCAGTTCCCAGGGCCGCAAGTGGAACGCCAGGTCGCGTCCGGTATTCCATGCGGCCCTGAGTGTCAGGATTTCGTCAGACAGGAGTGTTTCGGCCTCGCTGGGGTTTTTACGAACGAGTTTCTCCGCAAGTTCCAATCTTGAAATAATTGGTAACGATTCACCCCACTCCAGCCCTCCCCTTGCGAAGGGGAGGGGTTGGAGGAGGTGAATAGTACCGCTTTTCTCCCCTCCTTACGAAGGAGGGGTTGGGGGAGGTGAATCGTTACTCTTATTGCGTCAAGATGCAGGAAAAGCGAGTAATTTGCATCGAAAAACGCTCAAACAAGCGAATTTCAACTAGACACAAGCCTACCTCTGAAAACTAGCAAAACGCGTTAGTTGCTATCAGGCTATGCGGTGATTGTCAAGGCGCAAAGACAAATACTCACCCGCCCCCGGCGGATGGGGCGGGTGAGTATTTACGCGCAGCCGCAGGGAAAGCGGGAGTTACGGAGCGCCGAATTGATTGAAATTGCCAATCAGAATGGTGAAATCGCTGGAGTCCACCGATCCATCGCCATTAAAATCGGCGGCAGGATCGTAGCCGCTGCCCGGAATCGCCGCGTCCGAGTTGAATGACCCGATGAGCGCGGTGAAGTCAGAGGAGTCCACGCTGTTATCGTTGTTCGCGTCGCCGCCGTCGAAACTTGCTGCGACTGCGCTGAATGCCCCCCCGCTGATCGTGACGGCGATGGCGCGGGCCAGATACTTGTCCGGCTTGATCCACAGCGTGTAGTTTTGCAGCGGCGCATTGGCCAGGGTAAACGCGCCGCCCGCCGGAACGCTTGCCGTCCGCGTGGCAATCAGGCCCCCCGTCGCCGGGTCGCGGAACTGGAACGTGACATTCTGATTAAAGGCGTTGAACGCGATCTGCTGGAATTGCAGCGTCCCCGAAAGCGTAGCGTTGGCATTCCCGATACTGAGCAGGACGGTTGTCGGAGAGCTGTCCACAAACCCGTTGCTCACCTTGTAAGCGACACCGTCTAACGTGGTGAATGTGTTGCCGGGGGTATAGAAGAAGTTCGGGGAACTTCCTGTGATTGCGCCATGATTCGGGGCAGCCGTGACGGTATATATCAGCGGCAGGCCGCCGGGGGAAAAGCCCGAAAGCGGCAGATTGTTTTTCGCCCCGTAGAAAATGCGGGCCGTATCCAGCGCAGCGCCGGACTGCGCCCAGTTGGGAGTTCCGCTGATCGTCCCGTCAAAATGATTGAACGTGGAGTCCGCGACGGTCGCGCCCTGCGCCTCGTTGAAGCGGTAAGAGGCCAGCAGTCCCGGCTCATTATCGCGCAGCGCGGTATGCGCGTCGCTGGCAATATCGGCGGCGGAGCGCGTGATATTCCAGACGCGGGCTTCGTCTATCGCGCCTTTCAGGTAGGCGTTGCCGCCATAGTAACCCATGAGCAGCGGACGAGTGGAGGTCGTGGCCCCCGGCTTTCCGTACCACGCCTTTGTGTCTTTGAGAACGCCATCCACGTAGATTTTGCCGCCGCTATCATCCACCGTGAAAGCGACATGATGCCACTTTCCATCCGCGATATTGCCGCCGGTGAAGGTGTCTGTATTACCGTCCCAGACGTAGTTACTGCTGTTTTTGAAGTAGAAGGCTTCGAGTACGCCGTTGGTCACGTAGAGCGAATAGCCGTTGAAATCGCCGCTGTTGTACTTGCCAATAATCGCCTGTCGCCCCGCCGTCGCGGATACGTTGACCCACGCTTCGAGGGTGAGCGGGTAGGTGTCCAGCGCAGCGTTGTGCGGGACGGTCACCACGTTGCTAATCCCGTCCAGTTGCAGGGCCGCGCCGCCCAGCGAAGCGGTGGGAGTCGGGGCGGTGAGGAACGCGACGCCGCCGTTAGCGAGCGTGGCGTTGTTGAGCGTGAACGTTACTCCGCTGACCGTGACGGCGGCGTTGATGCCGGTGGTCGTTCCCGCCGGGACGAGCGTGACGTAGGAGGAGTTGGCGGGAAGGGAGGCGAGCGTCGCCGTTCCGCCAAGCGGGTTTTTGCTGGCTGCGGAGACGAGCAGGGGCGTCGCCGCCGCGCCGACGCCCAGGGCGGGATTCGTCAGCCCGCCGCCTTTGAGATCAATCAGGAACAGGTAGTCGTAGCCGGGGAACGCATTATTGACCGGCGCGGCGGACGCGACATGAACGCGGTACAGAGCCGCAAGAGCGCCTTTGGGAATCGTCCCCAGCGGAAACGCGCTGCTATTATTTTTCAGATTTGGCATCCCGTAAAGCTGCGCTCCGGGCTGCTGTCCGGTCAGGGCGGGAAAGTCGGGGATGTAGGGAGTCTGCGGACTGCCGCTCATCAGGCCGTTCGCGCCGGTCGGCCCGGTGAAATAGTAGGGATCGCCGTTGGGGCCGTTTGTCCCGATGGGGAGGCCGTTGAAGTAAGGGTCGGTATTTTCGCCGATTAAGATGCGCCCGCCGCCGCCGGAAGCGCCGCCCGCCCCGTCGAGGCCGCCGCTCACATTGATGATGGAGCCGTCTCCCACAATGACCGACCCGATGAGCAGGATCGTGCCGCCCGCGCCGCCGCCTCCCGGCCCGCCAACGCCGCCGAGACCGCCATCGCCGCCTGCCGCGCCGCCGCCGCCGCCCGCGCCGCCGTAGGACGAGCCTTTGTTGGTCGCGCCGTTGCCTCCCGGCCCGCCGTCGCCGTTATTGCTGCCCGCGCCGCCGCCAACGCCGTAGGGCCCGTTGCCGCCGCTGCTGGCGCTTCCATTAGAACCCGCCTTGCCGTCCTGCCCTGAGGCAGCCGTTCTGGAACCGTATCCTGTCCGGCCCGCGCCCCCGCCGGACTGCACCATGCCCGCGACCGTGAGTTTGCCGAAAGCCTGAAGCTGAATGGCCCCGCCGCCCGCGCCGCCCTGTCCGCCGCCGCCTCCCGCCGCGCCGCTGCCTCCCGCGCCGCCCGCGCCTCCCGCGCCGCCTTTGCCGCCGGTGTCATTGCCGATGCTGCTGCCGCCCTGTCCGCCTCCGCCGCTGCCGCCGCTGCCGCCGCCCTGTCCCTGCGCCCCTCCTCCGCCTGCGCCGCCGCCGCTGCCGCCGGAGAGGATGTAGACGCCCCCGGCGGTATTATTCCCACCGCCGCCCGCTTGTCCGCCGCCGCCCGTCGCGCCCGCTGTCCCATGTGAGCCGGGATTGCCGCCTTTTGCGCCGTTGGGGGTGTAGACCGTTCCTCCGCCCGCGCCGTAATTCGCCAGAAGCGCGGTGGGAACTCCGCCGCCGCCGCCGAGACCGCCGCCGTTTTTCGAATTAATTCCGGCGCCGCCCCTGTCGCCGACACCGCCCGCCGCGCCCGCGCCGCCCGCGCTGCCGGGACTGCCTGACGAGCCAGCCACATCAGGCCCGCCCCCCGGCCCGACCGCAGTGGCCGCGCCGCCATTGACCGAAACGCCGCCGAGACCGTTCAGACCGCCCGCCCCTCCGCCGGGGCCGGCGAGCGCCGCCGCCGACGAATCAAACACCACGCCGCTGCTGATCGTCAAATCGTTCGAGGCGATGATAAAAAGCGGACGGCTGCCGACCACCGCATACGTCCCCGCCGCTAAGACGAGGTCGCCGGTGATTTTAATGATGCCGGAAACGCCGTCCGTGTAAAAATTCATCGGCGTTCCGTTAAACGAGGCATTGCTGCCGTTGACTGTCAGGGCGTCCGTATCAATCACGGTGACGCTGGAGCCGAACGCGGCGACAATCAAAGCGCCGTAAACGGGAAAAGCGGCGTTGGGAACGGCGCGAACGGCATACGATTCAATGCCGAGCGCGGCAGTCGCGGGGACGGAGTAACTGAAGGCCGCGACGCCGTTTGAGTCCGTGTTCGCGGAGCCGACATTGACATTGTTGACGTAAAAGGTGACGGCGGTTCCGCTGACGGCGGCCCCGCCGTTTTTCAGCGTGGCGGTGAGGGAGACGGTCTTGCTCTGCTGCGCAGCGATGCGGGCCGTCGGCGTCAGAATGTACTGCGCCTGCGCCGCGACGGGCAGCGCAAAGGCGGCAAGCGCCGTGATCGCCGGGGCGAGACTGCGAAATCGGAGGGTGGAGGCGGCTTTGCCTCCGCGTGGGATGCGCGTTTTCATGGGAGTGATTCCTTCCTGAATTGGCGGGGCGCATCGAGTTTGCGCCTCCGCCGCGTTGACAGGGGAATGATACAATATCCACTCTCTCCAAATCCTCACAGGAATTTCACAGGAGAAATTATTTGTATCCGCGCCGTTTGCCAGGAGTTTTCGGGAGGTTGAAAATCCCTGTCGGGAAACGGCGTGTTTTTCCGCCCGGTTGCCCTCTCCGTCGAAAAGAAGGGGCTGCGCGTGGAATTTAGCGAAAATAAAGAAGGAGTGAGTCCAGATAACGAGGGAATAAATGCAAATAACGACGACGTTCATTCCAATAAAGCGGGAGTAAATGCAAATAACGACGACGTTCATTCAAGTGAAGAGGGAGTAAATGCAAATAACGACGCAATTCTTTCGATGCGCGGGGAAATTATCTGCCGCTCCGCTCCTTTTGCCGCCCGCAAACGTGGGATGTTTGCAGGCGGAGAGGGCAGGAATTTAGTCGCCGCGCCAGATTTTCACTGTGCCGTCCGCGCAGGAGACGAGGATGCGCAGGCCGTCGGGGGAGAAGGCCACGCCGTTAATCTGCTTTTTTGCTGCGGGGAGGGTGAGGAGTTCCCGCCCGCTCGTCGCGTCCCAGATTTTGACCGTCCCGTCCCGGCTGCCGGTGACGATGCGGCTGCCGAGGGCGGCGACGCAGACCAGCCAGTTGGTATGCCCGACAAGGGTATTGACGACGCGCCCGTTTTCGATGTCCCAGATTTGCGCGGTGTTAAACAGGTTCGCCGAGACAAAATGACCGCCGTCGGGCGTCAGCGCCAGCCCCCATATCTCCGCCGGACTCTCGTAGACGCGCAGGCATTGTCCCGTCGCCGCGTCCCAGAGACGGGCCTTGCGGTCGTTGCCGCCCGTAAGGATGCGTTTGCTGTCGGCGGTGAAAATCACGGCCTCCATGCCGTTTACCATTGTAATGAAGCGGCGGAGGATTTTGCCCGTTTTCGCGTCCCACAGGATTGCGAACTTGTCGGCGCTTGCAGTGGCGATAAAGCGTTCGTCCGGCGAGAATTGCGCCGCATTGACGATATCGGTGTGTCCGCCCAGAACGCGCAGGCATTTGCCGGACTGCGCGTCCCAGATTCGGGTTTTTGCGTCGTTGCCCGCCGTGAGGAGACGCCTGCCGTCGCGGGAAAAGGCGACGCAGGTCACCCGTCCGACGTGTCCGCGCAGCGCCAGCGTCTCCTGTCCCGTCCGCGTGTCGTAAATTCGCGCCACCGAATCGTAACCGCCGACAGCGGCCCGCGTTCCGTCCGCAGAAAAAGCCGCGCCCTGCCGCGCCGCGCCCGTCAGACGCAGCATTTGCGCCCCGCCGTGACCGAGGTCGCAGCGGCGCAGAACGCCGTCGTAGCCCGCGATGAGAAGCGTCTTGCCGTCGTTCTGCCAGAACGCGCCGACGAGTCGGGCGGATGAGTCTTTGATGGCGTCGCAGATTTCGCCTGTTTTTGTGTCGTGAATCAGGGCGGCGGAGTCGCCGCCCGCGCTGACAAGCAGTTTGCTGTCGGGCGAAAATTTTAGTGTAAAGCAATACGTGGTATGTCCGCGCAGGGAACTGATGAGATTTCCGGTGGCGAGGTCGCGCATTTCAATCGCGCCGCCCACGAAACTGACCGCAAGGGCGCGTCCGTCGGGCGAAACGGCGCATGAATAGGCGCCTTTTTCCGCGCTGGCAATGCGGCGCGTGACGCGGAGGGCAGCGGCGTCGAAAATCGTGACGCCGCCCGTCTTGTCACCCAGAATAAAATGGCGCGAATCGGGAGTCCAGCAGACGCAGGCGTAGTGTCCATTGGATCGAAGGACGCGGCCTGCGCCCCCGCTTTCGAGAGAGACGAGGCGAAAATCTCCTGCGTCGGTCAGGCAGGCGGCGCGTTTCCCATCGGGGGCAAGGGCGAACAGGTCGGGGTAGGGGACGGGCGCGGCGCGCGGCGCAGACTGGACGATTTTGCCGCTTTGCAGATCAAGCGCGACGATCTCTTTGAGATAAGTGCGGAAGAGCAGGCGCCTGCCATCGGGCGTAAAGGCGAGGTCCCCGACATAATCATCCGGGCCAAGATTGTAGTACCGGACGGGGCCGCGCAGGTCGGCGCTGAGCAGAGCAATCTGGTGCGGCGCACCGTCGCGGGTCAGGGCGAGGCGCCTGCCATCGGGCGAGAGGGCGGCGCGTCGGGGCAGAAAGCCGGGGAGAGCGCGGGTGACGGAGCTGCGGTGGGTGAGTCGGTTCCAATAGTTCCATTCGAAGCCGCGTTCCGGGCTGTTTTTTGTTTCCGCCAGCAGGGCGCTAACGTGCGCGATGTTATTGGCGTCCCATTCGCGCTGGATTACGTTCATATCGGAGGTGTAAAGCAGATGTTCGGCGTCCGCCGCCCGCTCCTGAGCGCGAAGGGTGGATTCGCGGGCAACGGCGGCATTGAGGGCCGCAAGCCGGACATTGCTGACGGCGAGGACGGACAGGCCCCCGATAACGGCGGCAAGCAGCCCGAAAACGATGGCGGCGCGAAAAACGCCGCGCCGATACGCTTTTTCCTGCCGCAGAATCTCGGCGTAGGGCGTATTGGCGAGCGTCCATTCCCGATTGAAAACGTGGGCGTAGATGCGGTTGCGAACGACGAGCCGCCCGCGCTCCGCTTTCACAATTCCCGACAGGCGCAAAATCGAGACCAGCGGGTTGCTTTCGTCGTTCCTGATTTTTTTCCCCGTGAGTACCTGCGCGTACATATCAATCAGCGCGACATGATCGGCCTCGCTGCGCAAAATCCGGTCGCGGACAAAAATCAAATTGTCGTCGCGCTCCTGCGCTCCGGGCGAGAGGAAAAGCTCCTGACAGAGGCGGTCAATCTCGGCGTCGGCGCGAATTTCCGGGTTGTTCGCGACGGCCTTACAAAAGCGCTGTGTCAGGTAGGGATGCCCGCCTGTCCAGTGCAGGATGCGGCGCAGCAGGTTTTTCGCGGGGCGTTCGCCTCCTTCCAGCCCGCCCTCCAGCGGGGCGGAATCGTCCTCGGCAAAGTCCGTAAGTTCGATTCGCCTGCCGATATTGAAGGGCGTCGTGCGGGTATCGCGGATCAGGTCGGTAGGCGAGGCGACTCCCATAAGACAAAAGGTAAGCCGCTCCAACCGGTCGTCCTGCGTCCGGCGGTTGTAACATTCGCGGATGGCGGCGAAAAACTCGCCCGTCGCAATTGGCAGGGAACGCACCGCGTCAATTTCGTCTATGAAAATCACGAGCGGGGAAGGGACGGTCAGAGCGACTTCGCGGAGTGCGGCAATCCACCGCTGCAAGGGGCCAAGTTTCTCGTGGGCCGTCCAGAAAGCGTCGAGTTCATCCTCCAGCCCGATCTGTTCACCGAGGCGGCACAGCAGTCCGTAGTACCATTGATCGGGCTGCACATTCTGCCCGATGGCGGTCAAGTCCAGCACGGCGATACGGGTCTGCTCCGCGCAGAGTTTCGCCGCCGTCCGCACAATCAGACTGGTCTTGCCCATCTGCCGGGACGTGAGGACGTAGCAAAATTCGCCGCTTTTGAGCGCCTGAAATAGTTCGGCGTCGGCCCTGCGCTCCACATACGAGGGGGTGTCGGCGCGGAGGCTGCCGCCGGTGACATAGTATTTTTTTTCCGGGCGCATTGCGGGAGTCCTTTTTCTGAATCCACCGTGAGTCAAAGTGATTTTCCCATTTTACCGCGCCACTCTCTCAAAATCCTCACAGGAACGTCACAGGAAGGGTGTCGGGGGCCGGGTGTCGGGTGTCGAAAATGCGGATGCCGCGCCAATCCAAAATCCAAAATCTTTCGACACCCGACGCCCGAACCCCGACACCCTTTTTCAAAGCAGTCGCGCCGCAAGAAACTCCCGGTAGAGATTGCAGCGGGGGCGGGCGTCGCGGAGGGCGTCGCCGGTCAGGACTCCGGCGCTGCGGAGGCGGTGGAAGGCCTCGCGGGTCGGGCAGGGGCCGCCGCGCAGGACGGCGCGGACGGCCTCGGTGAGGTCGGCGTCTTTGATGAGCAGGCTAATCAGGCGGCGCAGGTGATCGGCGAAGGGGCCTTCTTCGCGGTCACAGGACGTTTCCAGCGCAAAGAGGTCGCAGCGGCGGCGGGCGAGTTCGTCCAGTCCGCGCCGCACGAGATAGGGCTGACCTCCGACGAGATTTTCGAAACGTTCGCGCTCCGCGTCGTCTTGCAGCGGGCTGCCGCAGCGGGCGTTGAGTTCCGCGATCTGCGCGGCGTCGAAGTCCTCCAGCGTCAGGCGCGTGCCGACATTGAACGGGGACTGATTCAGGTCGGTGATGAACAGGTGCGCTTCGGTGGCGTAGGCGATGGCGAGCGTGAGTTTGGACAGCGGGCTGTCGGGGTCGAGGGCGCGTTCGTCGTGCCATGAGCGGAACAGGGCGAAAATCTCGCCGCCAAACGCGCAGCCAAAGAGCCGATCCACTTCATCGAGGCCCCACACCAGCGGCGCTTCTGTCTTTGCAAGGACTTCGCGCAGCAGAAAGCGGCGAAAATTCTGGTTGGCCCCGCGCCGCGCCTCCCACGTTTCAGAGGGAACGGCATCCAGATCAAGCTGCTCGGCAATAGTCTCCGCGAGGGCCAGCAGCAGGGTGTCGGCGCTTTGCAGCTGCTCCGCGTTGAACATCTGGAAATGGGTCAGCAGGATTTTCGCGCCGCCGCTCCGCGCCTGCTGCAGCCCCCGCGCCAGCAGGGAGGTCTTGCCGACCTGCCGCGCCCCCTTGACCAGAACGATGCTGTCCCCCCGCGCCGCCGCCTCTTGAAACTCCGCGTCGGCAGGCCGCGCCAGGTACATCCGCGACCCCAGCGGAACGGCCCCGCCGATAGATTCAGCGGGTGTCGGGTGTCGGGTGTCGGGTGTCGGAAAATTTTGGCTTTTGGCTTTTGGCTTTTGGATTGCGTCCATGTCTGCCGTATCTTCCACACCCGACGCCCGACCCCCGATACCCGGTTCTTCCTGTTCCCTGTTCCCTGCTCCCTGTTCCCTCTGAATTGCAGGGCGGGCGGGAATGGCAAGCAGGAGGGCGCGGGTCTCGGCCTCCGGGCCGCAGTCCATTTCCTGAAGCAGCAGTCGCTCCAGTTCGCGATAGTGCCGCAGGGCAACGGCAGGCTGATTGTTGGCGAGATACAGGCGGATTAGCTCCCGGTGCGTCTCCTCGCGCAGTTTGTCCATGCGGATTGCGCGGAGTGCGTGCTGGATGGCGCGTTCGGTCTCGCCGACCTCGGCAAGCAGAGGGGTGAGGCGGCGCAGGGCCTGAAAAAAAAGTTCCGCCATGCGCTGCTGTTCGGGGAAAATCCAGTCCTCGTAATGACCGGGCAGCAGTTCGCCCTGATACAGCGCGATGGCGTCCGAAAGCGCAAGGATGCGTTCGGGATCGGTCGCGGCGCGGTCGGCGGCGACGAGGGCCGCTTCAAACCGGGCGATGTCGCTGCTGATGGCTGCGGGATTAAGGCATACGGTATGGCGGTCTGCCAGCAGCAGGGGCGTCCCGGCGTCGGGGGTTTCTCCGAGAGCCTGTTGGCGCAGGGAGGAGAGCGCCATGCTCAGGTTGTGCCGTCCCGCGTCCATGTCGCACTCCGGCCAGAACATTTCGATGAGGACTTCGCGGGAGTGGCGCTGCCGGTAAAAATAGGCGAGATAGGCCAGCAGATCGGCGGTCTTGCGGGTGCGAAAGTGGGTCACGCTCGCCGCGCCGACTATAAGTCGCAGTCCGCCCAGTAATTCGATTTTGCATTCCATTGGCGTGGCGTGTCCGTTCCTCAGATGATCTGGCAGATGATTCAGCGGGTGTCCGCCGGAGTGTCTGGCATCAGGAGGGCGAACAATGGTTCAATAATACGCGAAGGGCGCGGTAAAAGTCAAGTTCACCGCGTGCGGGGGCTTTAACTTTTCGATTTGTTTTTGAAAACTTTCAAAAATCGGTATAATGAAAATCGGCGCAGGCAAAAATCCCACTGTCCCCGGCGCCGATTTTATCCAGACAAGGAGATGATTATGCCTTCCCCGCAAACCCTATCGAATCGCGTTGCCGCGCTCTTCGCCGCGATTAACGCCCGGAATGTCCCGGCATGGATTGCCTGCTTTGCGACGGAAGCGGAAAATCGCGATCCGGCGAACGCCGCTCCGCAGACGGGTCACGCCGAAATTCGCGCCGCGCTGGAAGGGGCAGTCGCCGCGTTCGCCGCCATTTCGATCAAGGCCGATCACGTTTTCATCAACGGCGATCAGGCGGCGGTAAAATGGACAGCGCAGTTTACGGCGCAAAGCGGCAAAAGCGCTTCCTGCGAAGGCGTGGACGTGATAGATTTCAACGCGGCAGGGGAGATACAGCGGCTGATGGCCTTCTGGAATCCCGATGCAATGATGGCGCAGCTGGCGGAATAGTCCGAAAGTAATTCGGCAGGGCCATTGAGTTTTCGTGCCGGCGAATCAATTCACGGCCAAGAGTGCGCGAAGTCCGCCTTCGCGGACTCAATGCGGATTAGCCTCCACAAAAAGGATCGGGTTTAGTGTCCGAAGGGACACTTCGCGCGCTTGTGGCAGCGGTTTCAACCGCCCGACGCGGATAACGGAATGGCGCTGGTAAAATCGGTCATGCGGCAGGAATTTTCGCCCGCCGCCGCGAACTCTGCGCGTGGACGCAATCCCTCCTCTGCCGGGAAACGGACAGAGGGAGAGCGCAAACGGAGGGAACAGCCTTGTTATTTCCAAAAAATCGCCTGCGTTTCACCCGGACGCATCAGGGCAAGAATGACCCGGAAGGCTGGATCGTGCTGGACTTGACCGCCCTCGATCTGGAGGGCGCAAACAAAGTCTACCTGCCTGTCGCGGATATTGACGACCTGAAAGCGAAGGGCGATAAAGCGGCGGACAAACTCCAGGCGGCGCGTCTGCTGCTTGGGGGCGGCCCCGAAGCGGCTGATGAGACCGATGACTGACCCGAACGCCCCGCGCAGCGCGGAGATACAATGCCGCATCATCCCGCACGGCGGGGCCTCCTATCGCGAAATGGTCGGGCTGCGCTACCGAGTCCTGCGCGAGCCGCTCGGCCTGCATTTCGCGCCGGAGCAGCTGGCGGCGGAAGCGGACGACACGCTGATAGGGGCCTACGCGGACGGGAAAATTATCGGCAGCGTGATCCTGACGCGGCAAAGCGAAGGCGTGGCGCAGATGCGTCAGGTGGCGGTCGAGGAGATTCGGCAGGGGCAGGGAATCGGTCGGATCATGCTGGAATTTGCGGAACAAGCGGCGAAAGGGCGCGGCTTCTCCGAAATCACCCTCCACGCCCGCGAGACCGCATTTATCTTTTATGAGCGGCTGGGCTACACTCCGTTCGGCGAATCGTTTGAGGAAGTGGGACTGCCGCACCGCGAAATGCGAAAAATTCTGATCTGAATCGCGCCGAAACGTCCGATTGGCGTGATTCTGGCTTGACAGAGGCGCGGCAGCGTCTGCGGGCCGTGAACGGCCCGTCTGGGAGGCGTTCCGCCGACCGTCCTGCGGACGGGGCAGCGCTAATGCGCTGATCACGGCCCCATTTTTGTATAAACTTCGCTCGGAACGGAAGATTAGCGCGATTCCGGCTTGACAGAGGCGCGGCAGTCGGGGTACACTTTGTCGTTGCGTCCGAATTTCGTTTTTCGGACGAGAGATTTTACTGCGCGGCGCAATTTCTTGTCGCCGCTGTTCCCGCCCCAAATGCGGGATAAGGACAAGACCGAAAATGTACGCAATAGTGAAGACCGGCGGCAAACAGTATAAGGTTGCGGCGGGCGATACCATCATCGTGGAAAAACTGGAAGGCGACGCGGAAGCCGCTGTCGAACTGACGGAAATTCTTATGGTCACCGGCGAAGGCGTCCTGCAAGTCGGCGCTCCGACGGTTGCGGGGGCTAAAGTCCTCGCCACCATCGTCAAGCAGGGCCGGGGCAAAAAAATCAACGGCTACACCTTTAAGCCGAAGAAAAATATCCACCACCGCTACGGGCATCGGCAGTCGCAGACCCACCTGCGGATCGAAAGCATCGAACTTTAACAAATTCGGGTGTTCGGGTATGGGGTATGGGGTATTGGGTGTTGGGTATTCGTTCGTTCACTGATAGTTTGTACAAAACTCGCAGTAGAACAGACAATACCTGCAATACCCCATACCCAATACCCAATACTCAACTACCCTCCTCCCGGAGATTATCATGGCTCATAAAAAAGGCGTTGGAAGTTCGCGCAACGGACGCGACAGCAATGCGCAGCGGCGCGGCGTGAAAGAGTACGGCGGCGAAACGGTGCGGGCGGGCGCGAACCTCGTCCGGCAGTGCGGCACAAAACTGCATCCCGGCAAAAACGTCGGCCTCGGCAAAGATTACACGATTTTTGCGCTGATTGACGGCATCGTGACGTTTGAAGGCGATAAAAAGCGCCGCCGCGTCAGCGTGTATCCCGCCCCGGCGAAGGTTGCGGCGGAATCGCCCGTCCTTGTGGCGGCGTCCGCCCCCGCCCCGGTGACCGAAGCGACCGCGTAGCGCGATCTGCAACAAGAATAAAAAGGACACGGGCGAAGCAGACTTGCTTCGCCCGTGTCCTTTTTATTTTTACTGCGTTATTTTTACAGATGTATCGGGGTGACACGATTTGAACGTGCGACCACTCGCCCCCCAGACGAGCATTCTACCACTGAACTACACCCCGCTGCGTCGGCAGATAAGCCGACTGTTTTCAAAGCCTCTCGATTATACTTCGTTCCGGGCGAATTGTCAAGGCGTCCGATGTAATGCGCGGAATAAAATGTAATGCGCGGTATAGATTTACTGCGGACGGGCAAGCAGGGATTGGGTTCGCTCAATCAGCCTATCGCGGACTTGCTGCCGGACGGCAAGGGCGGCGAAATGCGCCATGAAAACTTTAAAATCATGAATCTCTAAATACAGGAGGAATCTGCAAGGAAAGATCGAATTATTAAAGATCACACGAGCCAGTCAAGGGGGTCTTTCTATGCTCAACAATCTGAAAAGTGAAAACATTCCGGTCGGCAATCTCTATCTTGACCCTAACAATCCGCGATTTGCAGATAATCGCAGCAAATCGAAGCCTGTGCGTGACGAACATACGCATGAAGATCAAGTGCAGAGTAGGGCATTATCCGAATTGTCGGACAAATATGACACCAACCAGTTGAAGGAAAGCATCAAAAATATCGGTTTCGTTCCGGTAGATCGTCTGGTCGTTGTACCACTGCCTCAACCCGGTAAATACATGGTGGTAGAGGGCAACAGGCGATTGGCTGCGGTCAAATCCCTGCTCAAAGATATTGAAAACCGGGAGACAGAGGTTACTTCCGAAGTAGCGGGTAGTCTGGAAACTTTGCCTGTCCTCGTCATACAAGATGATGATAAAACTAAGCGCGAACATATCGCAAAAACTTTGCAAGGCGTTCGGCACGTCGCGAGTATAAAATCGTGGGGGCCTTATCAGCAAGCGCAACTTATCGTACAGATGATCGGCGACGGTCAAACGCCGACTGAAATCAAAGAAACTATCGGTCTGTCCGTTCGCGCAATTAACGAATTGCGCCGAAGTTTCAAAGCGCTGCAACAGATGGAGAATGATGATGAGTACGGCGAGAAAGCGAAGCCAAGTTTGTTCAGTCACTTCGTCGAAGGGATGCGCGTCAAACCGCTGCGAGAATGGCTCGAATGGAACGAGAATGAACAAAGTTTCGCAAACATAGAGCGTCGGCGGCAGTTTTATAGTTGGTGTGTCCCCGATAATCAGGATGGCGAAGAGATTGAAGTGAAAATCACCGACGCTAAAGATTTACGTCAAATCGCCAAATTAATGGACGATTCTCTTCTCTTTAAGCAATTCTGCGATCAACCCCGCTTAAAATTGCGCGAAGCGCAGAGCGCGGTTATTCAGGACGTGGATATTGACTGGCAAAATGTCATTAGAAATAACGAGCGCATTTTGCAACGAGTGCCTGCCATGTCTCTGGCAAACGCGAGCGACGAGGAGATCGAACTGTTGGAAAAGTTGAAAACTACCTGCGATACCCTCATTCAATATGCGCGTAACACCTCAAGCACGAGGTAGACATTATGCCATCAGTGCCACAAATAGCCAGCTGGATTATTGAAAATTTCAATTCCCAGCAAACTGCTCATCTCGAACGCAGCATCGAAACGGTTTTACTCAATTGACGTGTACCCTGTTTTCTAGGCCACGCGAAAAGTTAGTCTCCGCTCTTGGTTGACTGCTCGCGCAGCCACCGGGTTTTGTACGCGTCGGGCGTCAAGCCGCCCAGCGATTGATGCGGACGCTCTTCATTATACATGATGCGAAACGCTTCTGTCTGTGCTTTGGCGTCGGCAATGTTCTCAAAGACGCTGGCGGAAAGCAGTTCGTCCCGCAAGCGGCTGTGAAAACTTTCCCTGAAGCCGTTCTGCCACGGACTGCCCGGAGCAATATAAGCCGCCAAAATGCTTTGCTCGGAAAGCCATGCCTGCATTTCTGTTGCAATAAACTCCGGCCCGTTGTCCATCCGCAACGCGCCGGGAACGCCGTAGCGGACAAACAGCCGCGCCATTTCCGCCTGAACCTGGGCCGACGAAAAGGACGCGCCGACGGCAATCAAAAGACACTGGCGTGTGAAGTCATCGCCGACGGTCAGCATTTTGAGTTTGCTGCCGCGTTCGGTCGCATCGAACACGAAGTCCAGCGACCAAACGTGATTAGGACGCTGCGCCACCACGCGCACTCTTTGCACGAGCGGCGGCGGGCGGTAGTTCTGACGCCGCCGCGCCTTCACTTGCAGGCCCGCTTGCCGCCACAGGCGAAACACGCGCTTGTGATTGACGGCCTGTCCCGCGTTCCGCAGCGTCTGGTAGATTTTGCGAACGCCCCAGCGCGGATGCCGCTTTGCAATGGCCTGCATCGCTTGCAAAAGCGGCGCGTCCTGTTTGAGGCGCGGTTTGTATTGAACGGTGGCGCGGTGGACAGCGGCCAGAACACAAGCCCGCCTTTGGGAAAGGCCCTGCGCTTGCAGAAAAGCGACCAGTTGGCGGCGTCCCGGCAGCGTGGCTACTTTTTTTGCAGGAACGTTTGCAAGGCGTCCACTTCCAGATCGCGTTCGGCGAGCAGGCGTTTGAGGCGGGCGTTTTCCTGCTCCAGCGTTTTGAGGCGCTGCGCGTCGTCGGTCTTCATACCGCTGAATTTGTTGCGCCAGCGGTAGAAAGTCGGTTCGGTGATGCCGTGTTCGCGGCAGAGGGCCGTGATGGTTTGTTCGCCGATTTCAGCGGTTTGCAGGATGCGGGTAATTTGCTCCTGCGAGAACTGGCCTTTTTTCATGGTCAAACTCCTCTTTGTTTTGATGAGGAGTCTAACATATCCGGTGGCCTAAATTATGGGGTACAGGTCAAATAAAGGATATTCTGACTTCGAAGCGGCAGAGGAAGCAGAGGAGAAATGTAGGAAGGTCTTGGCTTATCTTCAGGCCTCGCGTCGCGACCTGTTGCCATTCGATTTTTCCTCCTCTAACGAATTTCGTTTGCTAGGTAAACAACGAGCGAGAGATCATGACTCACTGGAGACGCTGTTCATACGTCAGCATCTCAATCTTAGATCAGATTTACTAGATTTGATTCTCTCACTCGGTGACAAACTCTTTGAAAAAATATGCGCTGGACTGATGCTTCTTTCAGGCGCATCCGATGCCATTGCAATTTGTGCGGCGGACGAAGGTGGCATAGATATTTACGGTAGAATTGCGCTTCGCAACAGAGAGGCCAACATCTTGCCAGGGCTGATTGAGACATCTCTACTACATACGCCAACATTGTTATTCATGGGGCAATGCAAATGCGAACGTCTTGATAGTCGTATTGGACGCCCCAAACTGGTTGAGTTTCAGGAATCGGTTCGCGCCTGTCTTGACAAGTACAGCGGAAATCCGCGCCCACCAAGCAATCGTGTGCCGGGAAATTATTTCGGAAGTAGCGAAACGTGCGTACGTGTTGTGTTCACGACAGCGAGTTATGCCGATCCTGCTGTTGCTTATGCCCAAAGTGTGGGTATTTTTATTGTCGACGGTCAGCAAATAGCACAATTTATGCTACGGCACAAAGTAGGACTGGCCTACGATCAAGAGCAATGGGGTGTGAGCAGAGAGAGCCTGATATGCTGGATCGGCAAATCATTGCCGAACGAAAACACATTCTCACATTGTCCGATTGCTGAGTGAGTATAGATCAAAATCATTTTGGAGGCGCAACACAATGAACAATATTTTAACGCTGGGACTCACGCCCGAAGAGGCCACGCAACTCAAAACGGTCATTGACGAAACGGTCAGCGAGATGCAACGGGCGCAGGAAAGAATTGACCACGACCAGAAGGAAATCGAAGCGTCGCGAACAAGGAATGCCGTAATCGAAGCAGAGATACAAACGCTGCTGGCGAACCGTCGTAATGTTATTTCTCCGCGATGAGGGGCGGGAGGCAGGCGAGGCGTTCCATGTTGAGGATGTGCGCGACGAACTGCGTCCGGGCGTAAAAGGCGCGGCTGATAGAGCCGTGTCCCGCCCCTTTGGTGCGGGGCTGGATTAACACGCCAATCTTGCCGGTGAGGGCCGGAAACCCCTGCGCCCGAATTGTGGCGCGAATCTGGTTGTAGTCGGACTTGACGAGCGCAAAGACCTGCGGGTCGTCCAGATCAAATTCCGCCGCCGCGTAAAGCAGCGAGGACGTTTCGCTCACGTTCTCAAAGATGCGGCTGACCACAATCTGCTTGCGGAGTTTGTGATAGACGTGGCTGTCCTCAAACTCCTTCGCAAGCACCTCCACCGCGTCAATCATTGTAATCGCCATCGTCTCCTTGACTTGCAGACCGCCGTCGCGCCGCCGCTTTAGCGGCACAACCTTGAGTTCCCATGAGCCAAAATTCGGACTGCGGGACGAATTAAGCGCCAGTCCAAGATGCCGCTCAATGACGTGTCCAGCCCAGCCTTTGTTTATTTTCCCATCACGGCAAACAGTGACTCCATAGAAATCAGCGAGCGGTCGCAAGTCTTGACCCTGCAACTGCTGGATGCGAGGGAGGGCGTCGCAGCGTTCCATTTGCTACCCCCCCCCAGACGCTTGTCTACATCTAACACCAAACTCCCCTGCTCCGCCCTACCGCCGCTTTCGTCGCTGATCCGCTTGACTCCCAGTTCCAAATATTCCTCCGCGATGTCGAAGCCAACAAACCGCCGGTCAAAGCGGGCGCTGACCACGCCCGTCGTGCCGCTGCCGCAGAACGGGTCAAGGATGATGTCGCCCTCGCAGGTCGCCGCCTGAATGATGCGGGCAAGCAGCGCTTCCGGCTTTTGCGTGGGGTGCTTGCCGAATCGTTTTTCGTGGCGGGCGGGCGGCGTGATGTGCCAGAGCGACTGCATCTGTTTGCCGCCGTTCATCTGCTTCATCAGCGGGTAGTGGAAAATGTGCTTGCTTTTGGCGTTTTTCGCCGCCCAGATAATCGTCTCGGTGGCGTGGGTGAAATAGCGGCAGGCGAGGTTCGGAGGCGGATTAACTTTGTACCACGCGATGTCGTTAAGGACTTTGTAGCCCAGCGTTTGCAAGGCGTGACCGACGGAGTAAATGTTGTGGCTCGTGCCGCTGACCCACAGCGTCCCATTGGGTTTGAGCAGCCGCTGACATTCGCGCAGCCAGTCCAGATTAAACTGGTGGTCGGCGGCAACCCCCTCGGACTTGTCCCACTTGCCTTTATTGACGCTGACCATCTTCCCGGACTGGCACGTCACGCCGTTGTTGCTCAAAAAATAGGGCGGATCGGCGAACACCATATCGAAAATTTCGGAGCGGGCGCGGCGCAGTAAATCCAGCGCGTCGCCCCGATACAACCGCAGTCCGCGAAACGAGTCCACGTAGTAGGGCGCGATTTTCGGAGCGGGAGGCGGATCGGCGGTCTCGCGAACGAGGACATCGGACGCCGCATAATCAAAATCGAAATCGGCAAACAATTCGGGCAATTCCATAGCGCGTATGATCCGCTTTCCGGGGCGGCGCGAAAAACACGCCGACAAAAGTGATCTGGATCGTACACGATCTTCGCCAAAAGATCAAGGCCTTTTTCGTGATCTGGAAAAAATGTTTTTGATTTCGGGAGAAAAGCGGGGAAAGCGGGCAGAAAAAGGGCGCAGGCAGCAGGAATACAGAGAAGCAAGCGGGAAATAAGACCTTGCCGCAGACGCTTGCCGAACGGGAACGAAAAACACCGCAGAAGTAAGCGGGCGATTCGGGGAACAACGAACGGGCGCGTCCCGTCTATTCCACACGAAACGCCGCAAGGCCAAAAATGAAATTGAATACGGCCTGACGAATCAGGCGTTGCCGCGTTCGCTGCGAGAGGACTTTTCTCTTGCAATGACGGGCGAAGGAGTCAAAAAATGAATACTAAAATGAACTGGACTGCTCTGGCGCTCTTCGGAGCGATTTCCGCTTTTCCCGCCGCGTGTTCCGCGCAGACGGTGATCCCGATTGGCAACATTCAGCGCGTGGAAAGCACGGAGCCGACGACGTGGGCGATGTCGGGCATCTCGATTTTCAATGTGTCGCAATCTGACGGTGAAGATACGCCCGTGACCCGCACCCTGCGCTACGACGCCCGCACGGTGGAAATCCTCAGCCGGACGCAGAATCCGCCGCTCTCCGAATCGGACTCGAAGGTCGTGGCGAAGGGCGGACACTATTACGTGGTGGTGCGCCGCTACCTGCTGGCGGAAGTCAAGCCCCAGGACGCAAAGGCCGTTGGCATGAGTCAGGCGGCGCTGGCAGACCAGTGGGCAAAGTCCGTAGGGAAAGCGCTCGTCGCTGTCGCTCCCCTGCCGAGCAAGTTTGGCATCTAACCTGGAAATATCCGCATATCAGGCAGGTGTAAATACCAATTTAGACAGGATTTACAAGATTCACAGGATTGCGTTTTAATCATCCTGAAAATCTCGTTCATCCTGTCTAAATTATTTTTCGTGTCCCCTCGCGTTATTTCGTGGATCGGTTTATAAAATGGCCTCTGCTTCGATTTCGACAAGCATAGCGTCGGAGATGAGGCGGTTGACCTCGATCATTGTGGCGGCGGGGCGAATGGCGTGGAACACTTCGCCGTGCGCCCTGCCGACGGCTTCCCCGTCGCGGCGAATGTCCGTGACGAACATTCGCGTTCGGACCACGTTCTCCAGACTCGCGCCCGCCATCTCCAGCGCGGTGGCGATAGCTTTCAGCGTTTTGACGGTCTGCGCATAAGCGTCGCCCTCCACCTGGCCCGACTCATCGGCGGCAGTAGTCCCCGCAACATAGACCGTATTACCGACCCGCACCGCCCGCGAATACCCGACGGACGCCTCCCACTTCCCCCCGGACGAGAAATTTTGACGGTTTTCCTGACACATGGTATTTATCCTCACTCCGTTTCGTGATTGAAACGCCTGTATACGCAATCTCCATCACGCTCCAAACAAAAATTGCCTTGCTTACAAAACGCTCACGTCGGCCTCTAACTGCGCTATTTTTCTCATAGAAGCCTCCAAAAGAGAAGATGCTCCTTTATTCGACGGCCAGACCTCCCTTTACCTGCTTCCTAACCAATTTAGGAATGTTCCCGGTGTCTGCGGCATCGTTTTGCTCCAGTGTCAGTCTGTTCATCGTTTTGTGTCAGGCAATTTTATTACAGGGCGGTTTTGCGGGCAGTTCGACCAAAAACGTCCGCAATACGCAGGCAGGAATCCTTCTGGCGCAACGCGAATAAACAGACAAATTTATTTCTGTAAGGAGACGGAACGCTATGCTGTTAGGGCGACACCTGGCCCCCGCCACTCGGACTGCCTGCCTGAGTCTTTTCCTCGTGATTCCCCTGATGCTGCGGGCGCAGGACGCGCCGCCGCCTACGGTGTCGCCTGCGCCGCCCCTGCCGCCAACCACCATGACGCAGGAACGTCTCGTCAATCCGACCGGGCTTTCCGAACCGCCGAAACTCGGCTGGCAACCCGACGGAATCGGTTCTCTGCGCGGCGATTTCGATCTGTCGTTCGGCGTAAAGTTCTGGCCCGACCGTCTCGATTTCCGAAACCTGATCTTTGGGGGGACGGTGGAACTGCTGCCCGGAATCCGGATTCGCGGGCAGTTCCGGCGGCGCGAAGGAGAGAAGCAGGCGTTTCAGATTGACAGCGACGAAATTTATCTGGAAGGCTACCAGAAATACCGCGCCCGAAACTGGCAGGCGGGGGCCGACGTCCGCATCGGACACGTCCGTTATCTGCATTTCCCGTACCCCGACGCCATTTCGCAGTTCGACATCCCCGCCGGAGTGGACGACCTCTTTGCCCGCAGTGAGACAGAATATCGCAGCGTGGTGTTTCAATCGGAAGCGGCGTTCAACAGCGGATGGGGGGCGCATTTCGGCGGCGAACTGCGCGGACTCGACGAACCCGGCAGCGCGGAAGGCCGCATTTTAGAGACCTACGGTTTCTATCGCAGCGATTTCGGGCGCGGCTGGCATTGGGAAGGGCGCGGCGGTCTGCTCGCCCCGCGAACGCTTCCGGTGGGCCGCAACGCGCTGGCGGGCGGGGCGGTCTACCTCGGCAAACAGATTGGGGAGTTCAACATCGGCCTGCTGTATGAAAACAAGCGCGACGATGGCGAATACAGCGGGATCATGGTGCAGTTCCGCCCCGGCCCCGTCACCAAAGCGCTGGGCCGCTACACGGTGGACTATTCACGCCGCCCGGAGGGGTTCACCGCGCAAATCCCGCTGTGGCACGGCAGATTAAACGAAAGCCGCTTCATCCGCCCGAACGACGTTCTGGTCGGCGAGGCGCAGGCCGTCCGAATCCGCACGGTCTTTTTGCAGGGCTATCAGCGCAATCAGTACGAACACCGCCTCGCTTCGTGGGGCGAAACGACCGACAGCAAATTGCATTGCGTCGTAACCGAAGAACCCTGGTATCTGGAAGCGGAAGCGCTCGTCAGCCACCACCTGATCCCCGACGCCCGCTGGGAGCGCGACCGCATGGGGCCGGGGCAGTACGTCCAGCGCGTCACCTACCGCTACTACCGCCCGAAGCCCCGCCCGAACAATCGGGCGTAGGCCGAGTCGCAGAAAGGCATGATATGTTCATCGCGTTTCAAATTTTGTTTTCATTATCGGTGACATAGCGTGATCTTCGACATTTTTAACCGGATTTCAATCCGGAGGATGAAACATTCTCTGCGGTGGATTTTTCGGACGCTGAACCCGGCTTAAACATTAAGAGGGAACAAAATTTCTACTTTTGCAGTCATGTTTTCACTTGAAAACACGGGCTGCGAAACGATTCCATTGCGTCATCTGAAAGGATAAATTAGGAATGGCAGTAACAGAAACACCTTACGAAACCTTACAGGCGCTTTCCGGGGAACGAGAACAGCACACGAGAAACGGAGAGCGTCTGTCGCCGTCGGAGCCATCCACCCGGCGCATCGAGCATATCGGTTTTCGCTCTCCTGGCAAAACAGAAATATTCCATTACGATGAGGAAGCCTTGCCCGAAGATAGTGTGCGTATTCGCACCCTTTACTGCGGCATTTCGACCGGCACGGAACTGACGCATTTTCAGGGAACGAACCCCGCTATGAACGCGCGCTGGGACGAAGAAATGAAACTGTTTGCGGGTCAGGGCGGGCAGGAATATCCCCTCCCGTTCAGCGGCTATATGCAGGTCGGGCAGATTGCGGAATCGCGCTCACCGGGTTATCGCAAGGGAGAGATCGTGGCGATGACTTACGGGCATAAGACCGGCCACACAGCAGACCCAATGCGCGAACTACTTTTCCCGCTGCCTGCCGACCTCGACCCAATACTGGGCATCTATGTCGCGCAAATGGGGCCGATTTGCGCCAACGCCGTGCTTCATGCGGACGAGGAAGCCTATGGCGCAGGGGCGGAGGCGTTTGGCTCCGGGGTGCGCGGGCGCAACGTGATGATTTGTGGAACCGGCGTTATTGGCCTGATGGTCGGCATGATGTGCCTCTGGGCAGGGGCGGACGAGGTTGCGGTTGCGGGAAGAAACCCCTGGAAACTCAATGTCGCCGAATCGTTAGGACTGCTTCCTGTTTCTACGGAAAAGACTGATCCGGGCCGGTGGGCCAAACAACGCTGGCACGATGGCGCCGGGAATCGCGGCGCTCATGTCGCTTTCCAGTGTTCCGGCTCCGATGAGCTGCTGCATCACGCTTTGCGAACTTTGCAGCCGCAGGGCGCGGTAGTTGACCTCGGATTCTATCAGCAGGGCGCGAGTCAGGCGCAGTTCGGTCAGGAATTTCACCACAACAGCCTCAAGCATATCTGCGCTCAGGTGTCCCGCCTGCCGCGCAAATTAAGCAGCCAATGGGATCGGAGGCGGCTGGCGGCGACCACGCTTGCCTTCCTTTCAGCGCGGGGCGACGCGGTGCGTAACCATTTGATTACACACATTCTGCCGTTTTCCTACGCGCAGCAAGCCTATGAGACGCTTGCCAGCGGCGGCAAGCAGGCCTTGCAAATCGTCCTGGAATGTGATTAGCAGGCAGAGAGAGATAATGGAGCCACAACGTGATGCGGCGCTTCCCATAGCGTCGGCAGATAATGCTATGAATTTTTTCGAAGCGCGGCCCGTCGTGGAAACGCTGGTCATGGAAGCGCCGGGAGTAATCGGATTTCAGCAGTCGCCGCGTTTGCCGCTGCCGCCGGGGCAGGTGCGGGTCGAAACGCTTTATTCGGGGATTTCCGCCGGAACAGAGATGACGATCTATCGCGGGAGCAGTCCTTACGCGCGCAAACGCTGGGACGCGGAACTGAAAATGTTTATGCCTGCGCCCGAATCCACGATCCATTACTATCCCGCCCCGCTCGGCTATGAAGAAGTCGGGCGCGTGGTGGAAGTCGGATCAGACTCGGAGAATATCGCGGTGGGCGATTATGTCTGGGGATCGTGGACGCACCGTTCGGAAGTCTGCCTGCCCGTGTCGGCGGCGCTGCTGAACCATTTTCCTGCGGAAGACGACCCGCGCAACGGCATTTTCGCTCGAATTGGGGCCATCGCCCTGAACGGCGTTCTGGACGCGCAGATCAATGTCGGCGAGACCGTCGCGGTATTTGGCGCGGGAGTTGTGGGGCTAATCTGCATGGGGCTGGCGCGGCTATCCGGGGCGCGGGTCATTGCGGTAGATACGAACCCGAACCGCTTGCGCCGCGCAGAAAACTATGCCGACGAACTTTTGGGCGAGGGAGCCGCCGTTGCTATCAAGCGCGGTACGCGAGGGCATGGCGTAGATGTCGCTATCGAGGCGACGGGCCATTACGCGGCGCTGGCAGAGGCGATTCGGTGCGTGGCCTACGCGGGCAAAGTGGTTTCGCTGGGATTTTATCAGGACGGCGGCAGTCTGCCGCTGGGCGAGGAATTTCATCACAATCGCGTTCAAATCCTCTGCTCGCAGATATTTGCGGTCAATCCAATGCTTAGTTATCGCTGGGATGTGCCGCGTTTGGAACGCACGATTATGCGGCTTCAGGCCGCGCGCAAATTGGACTTGATTCCCCTGATTACGCAAGAAATTCCTTTCCGGGAGGCTGCTTCCGGCTATAACCTGCTGGACACACACCCGGATACCGCGCTGCAAGTCGTGCTAACGTTCCCGGACGCTCTGGCAAAACTAACGAAAGGAGGGACAGAATAGTGATAAGAGCGGAACGGCCTCTGAATCTGGCTCTATTCACCGACAGCCTGATTCCGAGCGGGGTCGGCAATGTCATGGCAATGGTGGCGCGGCATCTTCCGCCTTCGCGCTATCGCCTCCATTTTGTTTGCGCGGACGATAGCGGCACGGACAATCTGGCGGAACAGATGCGTCCTTACGCCGCGCAGACGGCGCGGGTCACGCTGCGCGGTGACGACGATCTGGCGGCCCTGCCCGTGCTGGCGCAGACGCTGCGCGACTGGCGCATTGACATTTTTCACAATCATATCGGGGCCACGTGGGAAGGCGAATGGGGAACGATTGCCGCCCGCTGCGCCGAAGTGCCGGTCGTCGTGGCCACCGATCATGTTCCCTGCCTGCTGCTGCGCGAAGAGGAGCGGGAACACCGCCGCCGGATTAACCGTCTGCTGCGCCGCAGTTACGCGGTTTCCGAAAGCGTCCGTCAATCTTTGATTGACGCCGCGCTGGTGGGCGAGGCGGATATTTTCACGCTGGAGAACGGGGTAGAAACGCCGACAGCGCTGCCTTCCCGCGCGGCGGCGCGGCGGTCACTGGGGCTGCGGGAAAACGAACGCGTCGCGTTGCTGCTGGGTCGGCTGACCGAGCAGAAAGACCCGGCTGTCCTGCTCCGCGCAGCGCAGCTGCTTGCGCAGGACGATTTTCCCGTCCGTGTGCTGATTGCGGGGGACGGGTGGCTGCGGGCCGAACTGGAACAGGAGACGCAGCGTTTGGGAATTTCCGGTCAGGTGCGCTTTCTGGGCCATTCCGATGACGTTTGCTGCCTGCTGGCGGCTGCAGACGTTCTGGCTATGCCGTCGCAGTTCGAGGGACTGCCGCTTGCCGCGCTGGAAGCGATGGCGGTCGGGCTGCCGGTCGTCGGCTGCGACGCGCCTGGAGTGCGGGAGGCGGTAGCGCATGGCGTCACAGGCTGGCTCGCGCCGATTGGCGATCATGCCTGTTTCGCGCAAGGTTTGCATCGGGCGTTCCAGGCGGAAACGAACCGAAAATGGGGACAGGCGGCGCAGGCAAGGCAGCAGGAGCAGTTTACCGCAAAGCAAATGGCGGAGCGCCATGATCGGGCATATCGGCAGGTGTGGGCGGATTTTTCCTCCCGGTCGGATTAATTGAAGAGGCCCTCACCCCTCAACGCCTTCTCTGAAAACAGGGGAGGGGCCGCAGAAGTGAGGGATTGAAGGTTACCGGAGGCAAAATTATGCTTATCACACAGCAAAATCGCATCGAAACCGGACAGGGTGAATTCAAGGATTGCTGCGTTTGCGCGTTGCCCTATTTTCCTTTCACCACAGAGGGACAGGCCTGGACAGAAAACAAATTGATTGGATACGTCTGTCCCGCCTGCCTGCTGCAAGGACCGGCTTATATCGCGGCGAAACTTCGCGCGCAGGCAAGCCACATCCATCTCAAAGCGCAACAGAAGGCGATGGCGGCGCAGCAAGAGCAGATTCATGAATTGCGGCAGGAAATTGCGGCGGAAATCGCTCTGCTGCGCGGTCATGCGCGGGACGGCGTGACCATGCAAAAACCGGTGTGCGCCGGGAATGAATCCTGGTAAAGTGAAAGAAAACGCGTTCATGTTTTTTTCCATGAGGTGAAAACGACTACAGGGAACGGAGACTTGTTCTCGTGAACGATTACTTTTTTTACCCGCGAAGGAAAAAATATCCTCTGCGACGCGACTGCTGACTGCCCGATGCAGACAGGCCGATAGAAAGAGACGACTGTGGAAACGGAAACGCAACTTCGCCGCCAGCCGCTTGAAATGTGGGCCGGAATCGAGTGTACGGTCAACCGGGTCGGCGATTGCTACGGCGATCAAATGCAGTGGAATGGGCATCATCAGCGCCCGGACGATCTGGAGCGGTTCGCCGCGCTCGGTATTCGCGCCCTGCGCTATCCCGTGCTGTGGGAGCGGACTGCGCCCGACGGCCTCGACCACATCAACTGGAACGAGGTGGATGACGGCCTCCATCGCCTGCGTGAACTCGGCGTCCGTCCTATTGTCGGGCTGGTGCATCACGGCAGCGGGCCGCCGCATACCCATCTTGCCGACGATTCCTTCGCGCCCTCGCTCGCCGCTTATGCCGCCAGAGTTGCCGAACGTTATCCCTGGATTCGAGACTGGACGCCCGTCAATGAACCCCTCACGACGGCGCGATTCAGCGGCCTTTACGGTCACTGGTTCCCGCACGGACGCGATGAGCGGACGTTCTCCCGCGCGCTCGTCAATCAGTGCCGCGCCATCGCCCTCTCCATGCGGGCCATCCGAAAAATCAACCCTGCCGCGCGGCTGATTCAGACCGATGATCTGGGGAAAATCTACAGTACGCCGCATCTGCAATATCAGGCCGATTTCGAGAACGAACGCCGCTGGATTTGTTGGGATCTGCTGTGCGGGCGCGTCACTCCCGCGCATCGAATGTGGGGGCATTTGCAGGGGGCGGACATTCGCGAAGACGAATTGCGCTGGTTCCTGAACAACCCCTGCCCGCCTGACATTCTCGGCGTCAACCACTATCTCACGAGCGACCGCTACATTGATGAGCGGCTGGAACACTATCCGCCGGAATCGGTGGGCGATAACGGGCGCGACCGCTATGCCGATGTCGAGGCCGTGCGGGCGCTGCCGCAGGGAACTCCCGGCGTCCGGGGCGTTTTGCAGGAGGCGTGGGAGCGCTACGGCCTGCCCATCGCCGTCACGGAAGCGCATCTGGGCTGCACCCGCGAAGAGCAGATGCGCTGGCTGCATGACATCTGGCAGGATGCAAAAGCACTGCGGCAATCGGGCGTCGAGGTCGTTGCCGTAACCGCGTGGGCCTTGCTCGGCTCCTTCGATTGGAACAGCCTGCTCACGCGGTTTGCGGGGCATTACGAGCCGGGGATTTTCGATATTCGCGGCGGCGCTTTACGCCCGACCGCCCTTGCAGGGCTGATGCGGGAACTTGCGTCGGGGAACGAACCGACGCACCCGGTGCTTGCGCTGCCCGGTTGGTGGCGTCGTCCCAAGCGCAGGATTTATACGCTCGCCGACACGCTTACCCCGAAGCCGCCCTCCCTTCGACCAAACAGGCCCAGGAACGATTCGGCCCGGCCACTTGTGATACTGAGCGCGGACAGCGTACCCGGCGCGGCCTTTGTGCGGCTATGCGATCATCGGGGACTGGCCTGCCTGCCCGTCCCGGCGGCGGAATTTCACGCCATAACGCCCGCCACGATGCAGGATATTCTCCGGCGCAGTCGGGCGTGGGCGGTCGTTCATGCGGCAGGCTATGAGGATGTGGAAAGGGCGGAGCGGGAAGCCGCTCTGTGCGCGGAACAAAACACGCGCCTGCCCGCGCTGCTGGCGGAAATCTGCGGCTCGCATCACATTCCCCTGCTCGCGCTTTCCACCGATCTGGTATTCGACGGCAGACAGTCCGCGCCGTATCGGGAAAGCGACTGCGTTGGGCCGCAAAGCGTCTACGGGCGCAGCAAGGCCGAGATGGAACAGCAAGTTTTGCAGGCGCATCCGAACGCGCTTGTCGCGCGGAGCGGAGCGTGGTTCGGAGCGTGGGACGAGGAGAACTTTCTGACCGAGGCGCTGCGGCGGCTTGCGGCGGGACAGCCTGTCGCGATGCCGAACGATGTTACGCTTTCGCCGACTTATCTTCCCGACCTGGTTCACGCCTGCCTCGATCTGCTGATTGACGGCGAGCGCGGCCTCTGGCATCTGGCGAATCAGGGGACAGTGACGCCGTTCGAACTGCTGACGAGAGCGGCAGACCGCGCCGGAATGAAATCGAAATCGAAACGACCGCCCGCCCGCATTACCGGGCGACCCTTTTCTTCGTTCGGGCTTGCCGCGCCGCGTCCCCGCTACTGCGCTTTGAGCAGCGAACGCGCCCTGCTTTTGCAGCCGCTGGAAGACGCGCTTGCGTGCTATCTGCGGGACTGCGGGACTTTGCGGGGCGAACCGGGGCCTGCGATGGAACCGAACAGGCGCTCTGCGGAAGCAATAGGCTGACCCCTGACGATTATGCGGCGCGAGCGGTCTCGCGTCTCTCCTTGCATTTATACGCCCGCCTCTTTTTTCCCTCAGTCGAAAGTTGCAGGCGCGTTTTGCGAATGCGATGAATTTTTTGTTTTCACGCGCATACAGGGGTTAGTAAAGGAACAAATTAGGACGCTTGTACGTCAGGTCGTTACCATATATACTAAGGAGTACCCACTGATGGAAAATTTCGACCTCGTTGTCGTCTCGCATCTTCGCTGGGATTTTGTGTGGCAGCGCCCGCAGCAGTTGCTATCGCGTCTTGCGGAATATCACCGCATTCTCTTTATAGAGGAACCGGTTCACGCGCCGGACGGTGTGAAGTCCGCTCGAATGGATGCCGTGATGCCCAATATCTGGACGCTGACGCCGCAAATTCCCGAAGCGGAGTGCGGCGATACCCCGCTGTGGTTATGGCCCTGTCGCGATATCATCGCGACGCAGGTGCGGCAGGCCGCGCGCGACCTGAATCTTCGGGAGCGGGCTTTATGGCTCTATACGCCCACGCCGGAATTTCTGGCCGATGTGATCAAGCCTGATATGCTGGTCTACGATGTCATGGATGAACTCGCCAATTTCAAATTCGCGCCGCCGCAGATGAAGGAAAATGAACTGCGTTTTCTGGGAGAGGCGGCAGTGGTCTTCACGGGTGGAGCCTCCATGTACGAGTCCAAAAAGAACATCAATCCGAACACGCACCTGTTTGCCAGCGGCGTGGACATCGCGCATTTCGCGTCGGCCTCCCTGCCCGATACGCAGGAGCCGGAGTGGATGACTGAAATTCCTTCCCCGCGCGCGGCCTATATCGGCGTGATTGATGAGCGGCTCGACTACGAGGTTATCGCAAAGATGGCGCAGGATTGCCCGCATATTCAGTTTCTCATGTGCGGCCCGGTCGTCAAGGTAGACCCGGCGCATCTTCCGCAGGCTCCGAACCTCCACTATCCCGGTATGCAGGCGTATGCCGATCTGCCGCGTATCTTGAAAGGCTGTGACCTGTGCCTGATGCCGTTTGCGCAAAATGACGCGACCCGCTACATTAGCCCGACGAAAACGCTGGAATATATGGCGACGCACCGCCCGGTCGTTTCTACGCCGATTGCCGACGTGGCGCGTTTTTACAGCGATATTATTTATCTGGGCGAGACGCCGGAACAGTTCGTCGAGCAGATCGCGCTGGCGCTGGAGGAATCGCCCGCCGAACGCGCCCGCAAAAACCGGATGGAGGAGAGAATCCTTACCGAGCAGAGCTGGGATGCCATCGTGAAAAATATGGAAACGCTGATGCAGTCTGCATGGCGCAAAAACGGAAAGGACAGCGTTCTGCGTGAAGACCACCGCGCAGGAACCCGGACGGGAACCCGCGCAGGAACATCACGCGCAACCGAAACGCGCAAAGAGGCGTACAAAACTCCCCTCGCAACGGAGGGCGCGAGAATCGGGGCGGTCATGCAGCAGAAAGGATAGGTCATGCAAGAGCGAATTTCAAACGATACGCGCATCGTGATCCTGGGCAGCGGGCCGACCGGATTGGGCGCGGCCTACCGTCTGCGTGAGATGGGGCATGAGAATTTCCACATCTACGACCGCGCCGGTCAGGTCGGCGGCCTCGCCGCTTCCTATCAAGACGCGCAGGGCTTTACCTGGGACATTGGCGGTCATGTGCAGTTTTCGCACTACCATTATTTCGACCGCTTAATGGAGGTGGCAGTCGCGCCTCCCAACGGCCCCGGCTGGCTGACTCACGAGCGCGAATCGTGGGTCTGGATGGAAGGGCGGTTTGTGCCTTACCCGTTTCAGAACAATCTGCGCTATCTCCCTGATGAAACGCGCTGGAAATGCCTGCAAGGGTTGATTCAGCTTTACAAACAGCCTTTCGCGGGACGCCCGAAGAACTTCCGCGAGTGGATAGACGCCACGTTCGGCGCGGGACTTGCCGATGTGTTCATGGTTCCCTACAACTTCAAAGTATGGGCGTATCCGGGCGAAGAAATGGACTATAACTGGATTGGCGAGCGAGTCGCCGTGACCGATCTGGAAAAGGTTCTCTACAATGTCCTGCATCAGCAGGACGATCTATCGTGGGGGCCGAATAACACGTTCCACTTTCCGCAACAGGGCGGTACGGGCGCGATCTGGGAGCGGGTTGCCGATCTGGTGGGACGCGACAAAATCACGCTGAATCGGGCTGTCACAAGCGTTGATCCTGCCGCAAAGACCGTAGCGTTCGCCGACGGCAGCAGCGCGGAATACGACACGCTGATTTCCACGCTGCCGATAGACCGCCTGATAGACCTTGCTCAGTGGGAGGCGCTGAAAGAACCGGCGTCGCGCCTGCGTTACAGCAGCAGCAACATCATCGGCATTGGGTTGAGCGGAAAGCCGCCGGAAACGCTGAAAAAAAAATGCTGGATGTATTTTCCTGAATCAAACTGCCCATTCTACCGCGTGACGGTATTCAGCAACTATAGCCCGGAGAATGTGCCGGACATCAGGACGCAATGGAGCCTGATGGCGGAAATCAGCGAATCGCCGCACAAGCCGGTCGAAAAGGAAACGCTCATCGAGGATACCATCGAGGGGATGTTCGCGACCAAGCTTATCAATAAGGGCCACGAGGTGCTTTCAACGTGGATTTACCGCGCTCAATACGGCTATCCGACGCCGACGGTGGGCCGTGACGCGGCCCTGAACGCGATTCATCCCGAATTGGAACGGATGAATATCTACAGTCGGGGGCGTTTTGGAGGCTGGAAATACGAGGTGAGTAATCAAGACCACAGTCTGATGCAGGGCGTAGAACTTGCGGACAAATTGCTATTCGGCACGCCGGAAGTCACGTACTGGTTTCCCAACACGGCAAATAACATGACGTATGCGAAACGTGGCTGAACCACTTTTGTTTCCCCTGCTCAATCCATTTCGGCCTCTGACGATTATTCGTTAGAGGCCGATTTGCCGCGCGCGACGTGAAAAGTTTCCACGCGGTGTGTCGGCGTTCCTGCTGTTCCGCCCCCTGATCCTCTGTCGAATGATTGAACCGTTAGTTTTGCGGCGATCAATGCAATGCCCGCTTGCTCGCTTAAAAAGTCCTCGACCGTCTAATACGGATAGTATCGCAGAAAGGAACCAGGCAGCTCTCTACGATATACTCGTCCGCCTGGTTGGTGTGTCCGGCGTATTCCGCCAGCGCCGCAAACAACGCCTGCCAGAGCGTATCGGGCAGAGCGCGCAGCCGCCGGTTGAGCCAAATTTTGCGAAGCATAGCAGGACTGTAACCGTGTTCTTGCAAAAAAATACGACTTCGTTCCTGATTGCCGACGAAAAACGCGGACGCGACGCGGAGGACAGTCCTCGCTTCGGCGTCGGTCATCCGCTCCTGTGGATCGTTTTTGTGACCATAGGGGGCGAGAAAATCGGCGCAAAGGCAGTAAATTGTGATAATCTGTTGGCGCATAACGGAATTCCGGGATAGTTTATGTTGGCGCTTTCACTATACCAGAGTCTCCGTTAGGCCATTATCAGACTGATTGCCTGTTTGTAAAAGCAAGGTAGCAACCTGGGTTACATAGCAAGACTCGCGCCAATTCGCTTGATTTTGCGAAACAGGAATAAAAATCTCTAAAAATGTTTTGCGGCGGGGAAGCGTACAAAGAATCGTTCCGACTCTTTTTCGCGTCGGGTATACTGATAATAGTAGTATCATTTCGGAAGGCAAGACGGGGGAGAACGACCATGACCGATATTCGCGAATTATTGCAGAAACGCATTTTGATATTGGACGGGGCGATGGGGACGATGGTGCAGCGGCACAACTTTGTGGAGGCCGATTATCGGGGGACGCGCTTCGCTGATCATTCCAAAGATTTAAAAAATAATAACGAGGCGCTGATGCTCGTTCGCCCCGACGTGATTGAGGCGGTGCATCTGGAATATCTGGAAGCGGGCGCGGACATCATCGAGACGAACACATTCAACGCGCACGCCGTCAGCATGGGCGATTTTGATCTGGTCCCGCTGGCGCGGGAAATGAACCTGGTTGGAGCGGAGATTGCGCGGTCGGCGGTCAAGAAAATGATGGCGAAAGACCCGTCGCGCCCGCGTTTTGTGGCGGGGGCTTTAGGCCCGCAGACGCGCAGCCTGACGACTATCGTCAACACAGACCGTCCCGCCGAGCGCAATGTCACCTTTGATGAACTGGCGGCGGGCTATTACGAGCAGGCGCAGGCCCTGCTTGACGGTGGCGTGGACTTGCTGCTCTGCGAGACGACCTTTGACACGCTGAACCTGAAAGCGGCGCTGTTCGCCATTCAGCAACTATTTGACGAAGGAGCGCGAAAAGTTCCGCTGATGGCCTCGCTGACGATCACCGACCTTGCGGGCGGTAACCTTTCGGGGCAGAATCTGGAATCCACATGGAACTCTATTTCCCATGCGCCGCTGCTCTCCGTCGGGCTGAACTGCGCGTTGGGCGTGGACTTGATGCGGCCTTTTATTGAGGAGCTTTCGGGAATCGCGCCGGTCTATGTTAGCGCTTACCCGAACGCCGGACTGCCCGACCCAATGGCGGAAACGGGCTTCTCGCACACGGTCGCCGATATGATTCCGCAAATCCGGGAATGGGCTACGAACGGCTGGCTGAATATTATTGGCGGTTGCTGTGGCACAACGCCCGAATTTATCCGCGCCTTTGCGAAAGTCGTGGAGGGCGTCGCCCCACGCCGGATTCCCACACTCCCGCACTATACACGCCTCAGTGGAACGCAGGCGTTCACCATTCGCGAAGAAACGAACTTTGTCAACGTCGGCGAGCGAACGAACGTCACCGGCAGCCCGAAATTCGCCAAATTGGTTCTGAACGGCAACTACGAGGAGGCGCTCACCGTCGCGCAGCAGCAGGTAGACAGCGGGGCGCAAATTATTGATATTAACATGGATGAGGGGTTGCTCGACGGGGCCGCCGCCATGACGACCTTTATGAACCTGATTCAGGGCGAATCGAACATCAACCGCGTCCCGATTATGATCGATTCATCGAAATTTTCAGTGATCGAAGCGGGGCTGAAATGCTGCGTCGGTAAAGGGATTGTCAATTCCATTTCGCTGAAAGAGGGCGAGGACAAATTCCGGGAAGCGGCGTGTCTGGTGCGGCGCTTCGGGGCCGCCGTCGTCGTCATGGCGTTCGATGAGCAGGGGCAGGCCGACACGATAGAGCGTAAATGCGAAATCTGCGAACGCGCCTACAAAATTCTGGTCAATGAAGTGGGATTCCCGGCGGAGGACATTATTTTTGACCCGAATATCCTGACCGTCGCGACGGGGATTGAGGAGCATAACAACTACGCGGTCAACTTTATCGAGGCGACGCGCTGGATCAAGGCCAACCTTCCCGGCGCAAAAGTCTCCGGCGGGGTCAGCAACATTTCGTTCTCCTTCCGGGGCAACAACGTCGTGCGGGAGGCGATGCACTCCGCGTTCCTCTACCACGCGATTGCGGCGGGGCTGGACATGGGAATCGTGAACGCGGGGATGCTGGCGGTCTACGAAGAAATCCCCAAAGACCTGCTGGAACTGGTGGAAGACGTTCTCCTGAACCGCCGCGCCGACTCTACCGAACGCCTGCTTGCCTACGCCGACGGCGTGAAGGGCGAAAAAGGCAAAACGATTGTCAAAGACGAGGAATGGCGCAAGGGGACGGTGGAAGAACGCCTTTCCCACGCGCTGATTAAGGGGATGCTGGACTACATTGACGCCGATGTGGAAGAGGCGCGGCAGAAATACCCGAAGCCGCTGCATATCATTGAAGGGCCGCTGATGGACGGAATGAATATCGTCGGCGATCTGTTCGGCGCGGGCAAGATGTTCCTGCCGCAGGTGGTGAAGTCCGCCCGCGTGATGAAAAAGGCGGTCAATGTCCTGCTGCCCTACATGGAGGCGGAAAAGGCGGCGTCCGGCGACACCCGCGCTAAAGGCAAAATCCTGATGGCGACGGTGAAAGGCGACGTGCATGACATCGGCAAGAATATCGTCGGGGTGGTGCTGGGCTGCAACAATTACGACGTGGTGGACATGGGCGTCATGGTCTCCTGCGATAAAATACTCAAAGCCGCCCGCGAAGAAAACGCGGACATCATCGGCCTGAGCGGACTAATTACGCCGTCGCTGGACGAAATGAACTACGTAGCGCGGGAGATGGAGCGGGAGGGCTTCACCATTCCGCTGCTGATTGGCGGCGCCACGACGAGCAAGCCGCATACCGCCATTAAACTTGCGCCCGCCTATTCCGGCCCGATTGTTCACGTGCTGGACGCCTCCCGCGCCGTCGGCGTGGTAGGCAGCCTTTTAAGCGACGACGCGAAAGAGGACTACGCGCAGCGCAACCTGGACGAACAACAAATTTTGCGCGAACAGCACGCCGCACGAACCACCGAGCGCAAAATGATCTCCATCGGCGAAGCCAGAAAACGCCGAATCCCGATTGAATGGAAGGCCGAAGACGTTCAGACGCCGGAGCGGACGGGAATTACCGTGCTGGAAAATTATCCGCTGGCGGAACTCGTCCCGTTCATTGACTGGTCGCCGTTTTTCCATACGTGGGAGCTGCACGGACGCTATCCGGCGATTCTGGCTGACCCGATTGTCGGCGTGGAAGCGACGAAACTCTTTGCCGAGGCGCAGGAACTCCTCGCCGAAATCGTCAAAGATAAATCGCTGACGGCGCGGGCGGTCTACGGCCTGTTTCCCGCCAACAGCGTGGGCGATGACGTAGAACTCTACACCGACGAATCCCGAACCGAAGTTATGACGAAATTCCATTTCCTGCGGCAGCAGATGGACAAGAGCGACATTAAAAATGCGGACGATGGCACGATTAACTACTGTCTGGCGGATTTTGTCGCGCCAAAGGAAACGGGGCTGAAAGACTATTTCGGCGGGTTCGCGGTCACGGCGGGAGTCGGAACCGAGGCCCTGAAAGCGAAATTTCTGGCGCAGCACGACGATTACAACGCGATCATGGCGGACGCGCTGGCGGACAGATTGGCGGAGGCGTTTGCGGAACGGCTGCATAAAATTGTTCGGGACGAGTGGGGTTACGGACGGGACGAAAACCTGAGCGTGGAGGACGTGATTAAGGAGCGGTATCGGGGAATCCGGCCCGCGCCCGGTTATCCCGCCTGCCCTGACCATACCGAAAAACGCCCGCTGTTTGACCTGCTGCACGTGGAGGCGAATACGAATATCTGCCTGACAGAGAGTTTCGCGATGCACCCGGCAAGTTCCGTTTCCGGCTTTTATCTGGGACATCCGCAGTCGCGCTATTTCCCGGTCGGCAAGCTCAACCGCGATCAGATTGCGGACTATGCCGACCGCAAAGGCATGGACATCGTGACGGCGGAGCGCTGGCTATCTCCGAACCTCAACTACGACTCGCAAAGCGCAAAGTAGAGGCGCTTGCAAACAGAAAGGGCGGGCCATCTTGGCAGATGGCCCGCCCTTTTTCATGCCCGATTTTCGCTGTCTCAGGCGGGGAACGCGCAGTTACGGGAGCGGATCGCCCGTGACGTTGAACTCGCCAATTAGCAGAGTGAAGTCCGAGGAGTCTACGCTGCCGTCGCCGTTGAAGTCCGCTTTCTCATCGTAGCCGCTGCCCGCAACCGTGATGTCGGAGTTGAACGCGCCAATCAGGGCGGTGAAGTCGGAAGAGTCCACGCTGTTATCGTCGTTGCTGTCTCCCGCCCGCAGGATCGTCGTCAGACCGGAAACGTTCCCGGCAGAAGCGTCCGCCGCCACATTGCTGGCAAGCCACTTTGCCCCTTTGATATGCAGCGTGTAGTTTTTCAGGGGCAGGCCGCTGAAAGAAAAAGCCCCTGCCGCGTCAATCGGAGCGGTCTTGGTCACATCGCCGCTGGCGTCGGCGGGGCGCAGCAGGAAGGTGATCGTTGGGGCCGTTGTTCCGGCGTAGCCTTCCAGTTTGACCACGCCGCTGATCGTCGCGCCCGGTGTTGGGACTTTCAGGTCAAGGAACACGGGCAAATGTCCGCCATTGAGCGCCGAAGTGACCAGCGCCTGCGCTATCGTCGGGCCGACCATCGCATTGCCCGTAATCGTCAGTGTGGTATTGAAACTCGTGCCATCGTTGCCCCACGAGCGGTAGGAGTGGTTGGGATCGTCCCACGTCGTTGCGCTGTACGGGATCGTCAGGCTGCCATCGTAGTCCAGTCCCGCGCCATCGAGCAGGGCAGGACAAAGCAGAATCTGGTCGTGGCGGTCGTCCATGCCGCCCGCTCCCGCCGGGTCTTGCGTATGAACAAATTTGAAGGCGGCGTTGCTGTGCCAGTTGCCTGGAGTTAAAATCGGGTCTTTAAACTGGCCTGCGCCCGGATTGATCAGCGTCTGGTAGGGCTGCTGCGCGGAGTCCTGCACGTTGAGGTCTCCGCCGAGCAGGTAGTAATAGGTGGAAGGAAGGGCGGCGGCGTCGTTGCGGATATGCAGCGATTCGATCTGGCGTCGGGCAAGGTCGCTGCTGGTCGTGCTGGACTTTTCGTGCGTGGCGTAGACCGCAATCGTTGGGGCGTTCGGCCCCATGTCCTTGAGCGTCACGTCATAGCGGTAATCGTTGCGGGGTTGATCGCTGGTCGTTCCGTTGCTGTTGTAGACCAGCGTGATTTTCTGGAAATTGACCTTGCTCGTTCGGTAGAAGAAGGCCGTGTTGGTGTCCGGTACGGTCTCGCTGCCCGCCGCGAAGGGAGCTGCGGCCCAGTCGCCGGGACTGCCCGGAGCGGTGTTCAGGATCGCAAGGAAGTTAGGGACGGAGGCCGGGACCTGAAATTCCTCGCCGATGAAAATATCGGGACTCATGCTGCGGCCCTGATACGAACCGTAGATGGCGGTCTGAAACTCGTTGACGCGCCCGCTGGTGTAAAGCGAAACGTTCCACTGCGCGATGCGGATTTTCGTAAAGGAGGAAATCGGCGGCGTATCCAGCGTCTTGAACGTCTGAATAGCGGAAACCGCTTCGTGACCGAGCGCGTCGGTGGAGCGGGCGCGGTACTCGTAGGCGGTCAGCGCGGTCAGGCCGCTCAAAGCGACAGAATGGGCCGTGACGAGCGCGGCGTCTGGCGTGGTCGGAACAAACGCTGTCGCGCCCGCAACGCGGTATTCCACCTGCGAGGTGGCGGCGGTATTGGTCGTCCAGGTAATCGTCGCGGCGCTGTTGGTAAGGTTTGTCGCCGTCAGGTTTGAGATTACGGGCGGAACGGTCGAAACCGTAAAGGTCACTTTCGCGGGCGTCGCGTCCACAAGGCCCGCCGCGTTGACCGCCGCCACTTCGAAGGTGTGGATGCCGTCGGCGAGGCCGCTTGCGGTGTAGGAAGTCGCCGCCGTTGGCGCGGAAAACGCGCCGCCGTCCACGCGGACTTCGTAGGTCAAACTCGCGGTCGGGGTCACGGCGTCGGAGCCGGTGTAGGTGAACGTCGCCGTATTGACGCCGATAGTCGAGCCGTCTGCAGGGCCGCCGGTGATGCTCGTGTCGGGAGGCGTGGCGGTGGTCGCGCTGCCGTCGCCGAGGACTTCCACGCCGCGAAACGCGGTGTTAGTCGGGGCGGTGGCAAGCATGGTGAACGCGGACGCGGAGCCGCTGTCCGTGATTTTGACGAGCGCGGTGTCCCCGACTGCGTAGAAGGTGTTATTGCCGCTGCCGTCTTTGCCCGCAAAAGCCAGTCCGCGCAGTCCGGCGGCAATCCCGGTATTAAGGGTGTAGGTCAGCGAGTATGCGCCGCTGGTTCCTTTCGTCCATTTTTGCAGTCCGCCGCCCGCCGCTTTGGGTCGGTCGTCTGTGACATAGACGGTATCGCCCGCCGGGTTGACATAGAAATCGTAGGGGCTGGGGCCGGTTGCGGTTGGAAATCCGGGAAGCTGCGTGGAAGTCTGTCCGCCGGTGGTAGGCAGTCCGGTCCCAACGGTGAAAACGCCATAGTAGTTTCCCGCGCTGGTGACAGAAGTGGCGTAGAGTTGCCCGTTGAAAATGTTGATCGTTCGCACGGTCGTCGGTGAAGCGGCGATTCCCACCGTCGCGGTGGCGCTGGTGGAAGCAAGATAGCGGACGCCGGAGGCCGCGCCGGAGAGCCAGAACTGTTTGCCGTCGTTTGAGGCGGCGGAGCGGATGTTGTTTTTGTCGTAGGCGTCGGTGATGCGGACTTCGGAGAGCGTTCCGTTCTGCCAGTCGAAGACGCCGAGGACGCGGTTCGTGGTGGCGACAGCGGTGGAAGCGACGCCTGCAAGTCCGGGCGCGGCGTCGTAGCCGGTGACCAGCAGGAAATTGCCATCGCCAGAGAGCGTGACGGCCCCTTCCGAGGTCGCGGTTCCGCTAACGGTGAGGGCGGGGATCGCGGCGGTGGATGCGGTGGGCAGGGCAAAGACTTGCCCGGTTGCTACTCCGGCGGGGGTGTATTCCTGCAACGAGTTTTTCGTTGCGGCGTTGGAAAGGGCGGCGGTTCCGTCGCCAATGACGCGGACGACGATGTTACTGGGGGAGAATTTCTGCGCGTGGGCAGCTCCTCCCGCCGCGCCGCAGAGCAGCAGCGCCAGTCCCCATTGTTTTGGATTGGTTCGTTTCAAGTTCAATAGTCCTTCGTTTCGTCGGGATCGTGTCCGGCGCGTCGCTGCGCGTCGGACAGCAAATCAGGGATTGCAGAACGGCCCTTCGCGTCGGGCCGCGCTGCAAAGGCCAGAAAATTTAGCCCGAACTAGTTTACTTCGCGAATGATTAAGAGTAGGTTAAGAAACGCGCCAAACGCATAAATTTTTCGCCCCTTTCCAAAAATTTCTTTTTGCGCGGCGTCCCCCTTCCCTTTTCGCCGCGCAATGCGGTATAATATCCTGTGTTTCGCGCGGCGTTGAGGGCCGGGTCGGATGCAGCGGCAGACGGACGAACCAGGTCAGGGTGGGAACGCAGCAGCCTTAAGATTGATCGGTCGTGTGCGTTCTCAACCCGGCCCTGAGCGCCGTCGAAACACAGGGTGTCGGGTGTCGGGTGTCGGGTGTCGGAAAATACGCTTCCTATTGAAATTTTTTACGAACTTTCAATGAGCGCAGAATTGCCCGACACCCGACACCCGATACCCGACACCCTTTTTACTATGGCCTACATCGCTCTCTATCGCAAATACCGGTCGCAGTCCTTTGATGAACTCATGGGGCAGGATCATGTCACGCGGACGCTGCAAAACGCCATTCGGACGGGGCATATCGCGCAGGCGTATCTGTTTCACGGGGCCAGAGGCTGCGGCAAGACCTCGACCGCTCGCCTGATCGCCCGCGCCCTGAACTGTGTTGCGACGGACGGGCCGAACCCGGAGCCGTGCGGCGTCTGCGCGATGTGCGTCTCCATCCGCGAAAACACCTGCCTCGACGTGACCGAAATTGACGCCGCCTCCGAGACGGGCGTGGACAACGTGCGCGAAAAAGTTATTGAGAACGTGCAGTACGCCCCCGCCGAAGCCCGCTACAAAGTTTATATCATTGACGAAGTGCATGACCTTTCCGCAAAGGCCTTTGACGCGCTGCTGAAAACGATTGAGGAACCGCCCGCGCACGTCGTTTTTGTGCTTGCCACCACCGAGTATCACAAAGTCCCGATTACGATCCGTTCCCGCTGTCAGAATTACCAGTTCAAGCGCGGGACATTGCTCGATTTAGCCGCCGCCGTCCAGCGCGTGATTACGGCGGAGGGATGCACGGCGGAACCGGATGCCGTGCAATCTATCGCCCGCAGCGCCGAGGGTTCCTGGCGGGACGCGCTTTCGCTGTTGGAGCAGGTTTTAGCGTATTCCGACGGGCATATCACGGCGGAGACGGTCAATAAAGCGATTGGCACGGTCGGGGCGGCGACTCTCGCCCGCGTGGTAACGACGCTGGCGGCGGGCGAATGGGACGGCACACTGGCGGTTGCGGCGGAACTGATTGAGAGCGGTATGGACGTGCGGCAACTCCTCACCGCGTTGCAGGCGCACCTGCGCGATTTGATGCTGATTGCAGCCGCCCCGAACCACGCGATGCAGGAGTTGGGCGCAGACCGCTACGCATTGCTGGCCCCGCAGTCCCACCTTTTCGCGCCGCCGGTTCTATTGCAAATGCTGGGGCAACTCAGCGCCGCCGAGCGGGAATTTCGCTTTACCAATCAGCACCGGATTTTGCTGGAAACCGCCCTGCTGCGCCTGATGCCGGGAATGGCCCCGGTAGCCGTCCCCAACCGCGCCGCAGCGCCCGAAGCGCGGCAGGAACTGCCGAAGACCGCGCCGCTTGCCGTTGCGCCGAGCGTTGTCCCGAAGCCGCCGCCGACGCATGAGCCGCCCCCGATGCGCTACGTGGCGGACGAGCTGGAAGCCCCGCAAGAACCTTCCTATGAATCGCCGATAATAGAACCGGGGCCGAAAGCCGCGCCGCCCGCCCTTTCCGTTTCTCCCGGCAAGCCCGTAGTATCTGAACCGGAGCCGGAAGCGAACGCGGGACAGTTCGCGGAGGGCGTAACGCTGGACGTGCTGCAAAAAGCGTGGCAGCGCATTTTAAAAGATTTTGGGAAAGTCAGCCCCGCCGGTTTGTCGCACCTGAGCAGTTCGGAACCCGTCGCGCTGAATGGCAAAATGATTACGCTGGCCTTTGAGGGTTCCTTTGCCCGCGACCGCATCCAGAACAAGGGCCGGGAAGCGGTTGAAAAATCTATCAACCGTTCCCTGCAATCGGACGGCTATAAAATTCAGTGCATTTTGCGCGACGAAGGTTTCGGCGGCGCGGGCGCAAATCCGCCCCCTGCCCCGCAGACTCCCATGAATCCGCTTTCGCTGATGGAAGCGCCGGAATCGGCTGCGTCCGCCGCCCCGTCCCGCATGATGGACTTTGACGCGCCGCCCCCGCCCGCCGCGCCGCCAACTCCGCAATCTTATAGCAACGGCGCGGCGCAGGCCGCAAAAATGCCCGCTGCGGAACCCGCGCCCGCCGTTTCACGTAACGAATCTAAACTGCTGGAAGAAGCATTAAACATTTTTGGTGGCGAGGTCGTCAGCGTGGAGCGGTATTGACACACTTCTTGAACCACAGATTACGCAGATTTGATGGATTACACGGATTTTCCAATGCCTGCCTGCAAGCGTGTCGGGTTAGCATGAGTGGGAAGTAGTGAAAAATCGGCGAAATTCATCAAATCTGCGTAATCTGTGGTTCAAAAGGCAGGCGAATATGCAAAAACGCATCCTCATCATTGACAATGACCGGGCAAGCGTCGAACCGCTCAAAGCGGAATTGGAGCGGGAAGGCTATCGCGTGTCGCTTGTCGAAGCGGGCGAGACCGAATTGAGCCAGATCGTCAAATTGCGCCCTGATGCGATTATACTCGAAGCCATGTCGCCAGGTCACGATGGCATTGAACTCATTGCGGCGGTTCGCGCTGATCCAACGCTTCGCAAAACACTGCTTTTCGTTCATACAATCTGTGAAAACAGCGAATACGAGGCGGTTATGCGTTACTGGAAAGCGGGCGTTGACGCTTGTATGCCAAACGGTTCTGCAACTGAAATAACTTGTTGGATGAACCGCGCTTTTGAGGCTCAAAATGAGCCGCCCGATCCTGTACATCGTATTTCGTGAGCCGTATTTTTGACGCTAAAATTTACCTGAAGGAGACTAAACATAATGGCGCGATTTGGCGGATTGCCCGGAGGTGGAGGCGGAATGCCCGGTTTCGGCGACATACAAAAACTGATGAAGCAGGCGCAGAAAATGCAGGACGATGCGGCGAAACTTCAGGAAGAACTCAAGACCCTGAAAATCACCGCTTCCTCCGGCGGCGGCATGGTCACCGTCACGGTCAATGGGCATGGGCATTTGACCGACGTGCATATTGACCCGTCCGTTATGGAAGGCCCCGACGATGTGGAGATGGTGCAGGACCTGATCGTCACCGCCGCGAAAGAGGCGTCCGCAAAGGCCGAGGCCTCGCAAACCGAGCGCATGGAAGGCATCACCGGCGAACTCAAAGACCTGAACCTGCCACCGGGACTTTTTTAGAAAACAGAAAACAGAAAACAGAAAACAGAAGAAATGCAGACGTAATCTGCGCCCCTTGAAGATAATAGAACAGTGAGCAGACGCTCATTCTGTTTTCTGTTTTCTGTTTTCTGTTTTCTTCAAGGGGTACCACAATGTTACACTATGCCAGACCGCTGGCGAAACTGGTGGCGGAGCTAGAGCGGCTGCCGGGGATTGGGCCGAAGTCGGCGCAGCGCATGGCCTTCCATATTTTGCGGCAGCCGCAGGAGGAAGCGAAACTGCTGGCGGAAGCGATTCTCTACGTCAAAGAAAATATCCGGCTGTGCAAAATCTGCTCCAACTTCACCGATCAGGAACTCTGCGAGGTGTGCCGCGACCCGAAGCGCGATCGAACGCTGATGTGCGTCGTTGCGGAGACTCGCGACCTGATCGCAATGGAAAAGACCAACGAATTTAAAGGGCAGTATCACGTCTTGCAGGGCGTGATCTCGCCGACCGAAGGCGTTTATCCCGACGACCTGAAAATACGCGAACTGTTTCCCCGCGTCGCTGACGGCGTGGAGGAAGTGATCCTCGCGCTGAACCCGACGACCGAAGGGCAGACAACCGCCCTGCATCTGGCAAAAATGCTAAAGCAACTCGGCGGCGTCAAAGTCACGCAGATCGCGCACGGCCTGCCCGCTGGCGGCGATTTAGATTATGCAGACCAGGCCACGCTAATTTCCGCCCTGCAATGGCGCAGAGAAATGTAGAAGAAGATTCTATCCACGAATTACCACGAAGAATCACGATTTTTCACCAAAATTTTTCGTGTTTCATTTGTGATTCTTCGTGGTAATTCGTGGACGAAAAATAGAACGGAGTTATAAAGATGAGCGATTATGAGGCGCAGAAAGGCACGTTTCGCCTGAAGGCCGGACTAGCGGAGAATCTTAAGGGCGGCGTCATTATGGACGTTGCCAACGTGGAGCAGGCGGTCATTGCGCAGGACGCGGGCGCGGTCGCGGTCATGGCGCTGGAGCGGGTTCCGTCCGATATTCGGCGCGACGGCGGCGTGGCGCGGATGTCCGACCCGAAAATGATCAAGGACATTATGAACGCGGTCACGATTCCCGTCATGGCAAAATGCCGTATCGGACATATCGCCGAAGCGCAGATTTTGCAGGCGCTGGGGGTGGACTACATTGACGAAAGCGAAGTCCTGACCCCCGCCGACGAAGAGAATCACATCTATAAGCACGACTTCAAAATCCCGTTCGTCTGCGGCTGCCGCGATCTCGGCGAAGCGCTGCGGCGCATCGGCGAAGGCGCGGCGCTGATCCGAACCAAAGGTGAACCGGGAACCGGCAACGTCGTGGAGGCCGTGCGGCACATGAGGACGCTGATGCGCGACATTCGCCGGATTCAGACGTTGCGCGTGGATGAGTTGATGGTCGCGGCGAAAGAACTCCGCGCCCCGTTCGAACTGGTTCTGGAAGTCCACGAGACAGGCAAACTGCCGGTTCCGAATTTCAGCGCCGGGGGAATCGCCACGCCCGCCGACGCCGCCCTGATGATGCAGCTCGGCGCGGAAACGGTGTTCGTCGGTTCGGGAATCTTCAAATCGTCCAATCCCAGAGCGTTCGCCCGCGCCATTGTGGACGCGACCACGCACTACAACGACCCGGAACGTCTGGCAGAATATAGCATGGGCCTGGGAGACGCGATGTTCAGTCTGGACGTTCGCACTCTGCCCGAAGCGGAACTGATGTCCACGCGGGGCTGGTAGTGAGACGTGTCTTCCTCCCGGCGCGGAGATTTTAGAATATCCTGCGGTAAAAAGGGCGCGTCAATTTTAAATTGATGCGCCTTTTTTTATCGCATAATTATCAGGATTTTATGCGATTTGGGAAAGTATTTGCACGTTTTTATGTTAAAAAAACATTTTTGCGTTAATTTGGCGCTTCTCCGGCGTAAAACAGAAGGAAGAATCGCAGAACTGATTCCTGCGGGACTTCTCAGCGCCGCCTTCTTGCGGCGCTAACTCACGCAAAGCAGGAAACTTAACAACATGAAACATACACACTACGTTCTCTGCGCCGCGCTGGCGCTGATTGTCCCGATAACCGCGCAGGCGCAGAATTTCAGCTTTAGCCGCAACATCGGCAGCAAAGGCGCGGGAGCGGGACAATTAAATTCCCCCTTCGGGATTGCGCTGGACAGCGGCGGCAACCTCTATACCGCAGACCAATTCAACAACCGCATCGCCTCTTTCGATAGCAACGGCGTTTTCGTCCGCAATATCGGCAGCCTCGGCGCCAAGCCGGGATTTCTTAGTTCCCCGACTGATGTCACGCTCGACGCCAGCGGCAACCTTTACGTCGCGGACAGTTTCAACTACCGCGTGGACAAGTTTGACAGCGCGGGCGTTTTCGTCAAATCGCTGGGACTTGGGACGCGGGGCGCGGCGGACGGACAGTTTGGCTCGCTCAACAGCGTGACACTGGATAGCGCGGGGAATCTGTACGCCGTAGACCCTACCAACAACCGCATCGCCCTTTTTGATAGCAGCGGCGCCTTCGTCCGCAATATCGGCAGCAAAGGGACGAGTCCCGGTCAGCTGACGACGCCCACCGGAATGCAAATTGACAGCTCCGGAAACCTCTATATCGCGGACACAGGCAATAATCGGATTCAGGCGCTTGATAAAACCGGCGCTTACCTCCGCACTATCGGCGCCCCTGGCTCTACGGCCACTCCTGGAATCAATGGGCAGCTCCTTTCGCCGCAGGATGTCGCGATTGACAGCAAAGGCAACATTTTCGTCACCGACTCGCTCAATAATCGGATCGAGGAGTTTGACAGCATGGGCAACTTCGTGCAAAACATCGGCAGCAAGGGAACAGGCGACGGACAGTTGGCTCGCCCGCAGGGGATCACGATAGGAAGCGACGGCAGCCTGTACATCACGGACAGCGGCAACAGCCGCATCGTGAAATTCAGCCCGTCCTCTGTGCCGGAACCGGGCGCGTTCGCGCTTCTGGCAGCGGGAGTGACGGGCGGCGTCTCGCTGGTGCGCCGACACCGGAGAAAATAGACGAAGCGCCTGCCCGCCAACACATTCCGCTTGCTGGAAAGGTTGAAACAAGCAGGCGATAATTTAATCTCACCGTAACGATTCAGGTCGGGCCTCTAAAAAGCTCGACCTGAATCGTGACGAAATGTATATTATTCCGCGTCGTGACCGTTCGAATTTTCCAGAGGCGTCCCCATTATTTTTATCCATATCATCCCGGTTCAAAGAACCAAGCAGGAAATTTGCAGCGGCATGGCGAAATTCAGGACGCACTACGTGGCGAGAAGGTTTTTGCCGCGCTGCCCGGAGGCTGACTGCCATGTCCGAACGCTACACCGTCGCCATTCGCGAACTGCCCTCCGAGGAGCGTCCGCGAGAACGCCTGCAAAAGCACGGCCCCTCCGCAGTTTCCACCGCAGAACTCCTCGCCATTCAGCTGCGTATCGGAACGAAAGAACGCTCCGCACTCGGTCTTGCGGAACAGCTGCTCAGTCAGTTCGGCGGATTGCGCGGCATCGCAAACGCCGGGATTGAGCGGTTGAGCGAGATTAAAGGGATTGGGCCGGTCAAAGCGATTGAGATTTGCGCGTCGGTGGAACTCGGCAGGCGGCTTTGCGCGTTGAGCGATCAGGAAAAGCCGATTATCCGTTCGCCGCAGGACGTGGCGAACCTGCTGCTGCCGGAGATGCGCGACCTGAAAAAAGAGCATTTTAAGAGCCTGCTGATGGACACAAAAAACGGCGTGATGCGGATGGTGACCGTCTCCGTCGGGATTCTGGACAGCAGTCTGGTGCATCCCCGCGAAGTGTTCAAGGACGCGATTTTAGCCAGCGCCGCCAGCATGATCGTGGCGCACAACCACCCCAGCGGCGACCCCACGCCCAGCAACGAGGACAAGCGGGTCACGCTGCGCCTTGCCGAAGCGGGCCAACTGTTAGGCATTGAACTGCTCGACCACATCATTCTCGGCGACAACCGCTGGGTCAGCCTGAAAGAGCGCGGCGTGATTTGAGGTGTTCGGGTGTTCAGGTGTTCGGTGTTCGCTCACTCACTGACAGTTTATCAAAACTCACAGTCAAGCGTACAACACCTGAACACCTGAACACTCGAATGTAAGAGGGAGACGGGGACGGATGATACAACGGGGCGAAGGGACGCCGAACAAGGGCAGTTCGGCGTTAAGCGGCAGGGCGATTGCGGTGGCGGTCTTCGGGGGGCTGACGGCGGGGGGAGTGGCCTGTGTCCTGCTGGCGAAGTTTATGCCGCGCCCCGCGCCGTCCGGTTCGGCAAAGGGGGTTGCGGCGGCAGTTCGCCCCGTCGCTTCCGTTCCCGCTTCCGTTCCCGGCGTCGTTCCGCCCGTTGCGGGCAGTTCTGTTCCCGCCGCGAACCCCATGCTGCTGACTGCCGGGACGGAGGCCGTTCCCGTCCTTGCGTTCCGCGAAGTCGGGGCAAACAAGCGCGATTGGGCGGACGTGAGCGCGACGGAATTTGACGGACAGCTGCGCGATCTGCAAAAAGCCGGGGCGCACCCCGTTTCGATTCAGGACTTCTACGCCCATTTCTCCGCTGGAAAGCCCCTGCCCGCCCGCCCGATTCTGCTCACCTTTGACGGCTGCACCGCCGGTCAGATCGCCAACGCCCTGCCCGCGCTGGAGCGCTGCCATTTCCCCGCCGCGTTCTTCGCCCCGACCGACGCGGTAGAGCAGGCCGACCTCAACACCGCCGGTTGGGAAACGCTGCGCCGCGCCGTCAAAAGCGGGCTGATAACCGTTGGTTCGCACACCGCCTCGAACCCGCCCAACCTCACCAATCTCGCCGACGACGCGATTTTCACCGAACTCACGCAGTCGCGCAAAGTCCTCGAAGACCGGCTCGGCGTCCCCGTCCACTTCCTGACCTATCCCAACGGGCATGGCGACGCCCGCACGGCAAAAGCGGCCCTTGACGCCGGATACCTCGCCGCATTGACGATGGACCGGGGCTGGGCGGCAAGCCCCGCGCAGAGTTATTTTCTGCCCCGCTTCGCCCCGCCGCGCCTGCCGGAAATTCTGTCCGCGTGGAGCAAGCAAGCGGAGATCGCCCCGCCCCTGCCCCGCTACCTTGCCACGAAAAACCCGCCCCTGACGCGAGGCGAGTTCCAGAGCGGCAGGATCACGGTGCAATGGGTGGCGGGCGGCGATCTCGGCACGGAGTCGCTGCATAAGCGCGAAACGGTCGGGATTATGGCGCAGGGCGCGAAGGCGCAGGCGGCGCTTAACGGGGCGTTCTTCTCTGAAATCCGGCTGCGCACTCTCGGCAGCGCCATGATGGGGCCGACGCTCTGCCGCGCCGACAACCTGTATAGCCCCGCCACGCTGGACGAGGACGCCCGCTTAGAGGGCCGTCCGCTTGTGCTTATTGGCCCGCAAAAATGCCTTGTCCTGCCCTACGCCGAACATCTGGGTCACAGCCGCGACATCTTGCAGGCGCTCATGCCCGATGTCACAGATGCGTTTTTGGCGGGCGGCTGGATCGTGCATCACGGCAGGGCGGTCGCCCCGGACATTCTCACGGCGTGGAGTTCCCACGACGTGAACGATGCGCGTCACCGGGTCTTTGCCGGGATTGACGCGCAAAATCGGTTTATTCTGGGCGGGACGCAGGACGGCATCAGCACCGAAAACCTCTCGAAAATTCTGGAAAAGATGAAACTGGAGGAGGCGTGGCTCATGGACTCCGGGTACAGTTCCGCGCTGGTCTGGCAGAACAAAATCCTTATCTCCGGGCGCAACGACCGCGCTGCCCCCAGCCGCCCCGTCCCCCACGCGCTGTTTCTCTACGGCGATCCCGCCGCCGACGCCCTGCCGCCGCCCGCAGACGCCCTGCCCGCCTCCGGGCCGGGGGCCGCAACAACGGCGGAAGCGTTCGCCGCCGACATGGGGCGCGGACACGGCAGAAAACGGGGACTGCGCGGAACCCGCCGCCATCACCGCCGCCGCGCAAAACGGGCGTCCGCCTCGCCCTCTGCGCCATCGGAACCGTCTGCTCCCGCGCCGCCCCCCGCGCCCGCCAGCCCGCAGTAGCCACAGGACATCATAAACTGAAATCGCCCGCCAAAGCCGCCGCGTGAATGTGTTTACTGCCGAAGTTGCGCGGTCAGCCAGTTTTCTAAGTCGGCAGGCGCGGCGAAGTCAAGTAGCGCTTCGCCGAGATCGTCGAGCTGATCAGAAGATAACTGGTCAAGCCGTTCTGTTACCTGCGATTCGGCAAATCCGAAACGTCGTCTTAACTGGCGTTCGATAAGTCCCTCTTTACCTTCCTGTCTTCCTCTGGCGTGGTTTTCCCTGCCAATGCTTGTCAAAAGATGCGTTTTCATTTCACTCTCTCAGCGAAAAAACGGCCTGTCACGACAAGACTAATGTCGAACTTGCGCGGTAAGCCAGTTTTCTAAGTCGGTAGACGCAGTAAAATCGAACAGAGCCACGCCCAGGTCGTCGAGCTGATCAGAAGATAATTGGTCAAGTTGTTCTGTTACTTGCGGCTCAACAGCGCCAAATCGGCGCTCAATTAGCCGTTCGATAAGTCCCTCTTTACCTTCCTGTCTTCCTCTGGCGTGGTTTTCCCTGCCAATGCTTGTCAAAAGATGCGTTTTCATTTCACTCTCCTCCGACGGAAATTCTTCTAATTCCCGCTCGTATTGTTTCAGTTCGCTGGCGGTCAGTTTAAGATAGTTTTCCATGAATCCGAAAATCAACTGCGCTTTCTCCGAGTCCAGTTTCAGCGTCAGGATCATGCGCGTAATTTCCGCCGCGACCTTGACGCGATCTTCCGGCGCAATCTGCATTTTCGTCATCAGGGCCGCCGCCGCCGGATTCGGCGTCTTAATGAAATCCCGCCACGAAAGCCGGTTCAACTGAATGACGGTATAGGAGAATTGCAGCACGTTCTTGTTCGGAAAGACGACCTCGTAGCGATCCGGTTCCGGGCGATTCGGCGTATCGTAGGAAAGAATCGCCACCGGATAGACCGGCAGGTCGAACTTCTCGATCAACCGCGAAAAGTAGAGAAACATCCGTTTCGCGAAGCCCGGTTCCATTTTGGCCTGATTTTCAACGTGGATCAGGAAATAGGTCTCCTGCCCCCGGAAACGGACTTTGACCACCAGATCGGCGAAGCGTTTCTTTCTACCCCGCACCCCTTTGAGAATCTCCTTGTCCATAAATTCAATGGACGCGGGATCAATGTACGGCAGCGCGTCGGGCAGAAACGCCGCCACAAATTCCAGAAAGAAAACGGTCAGCAGGGCCTTAAAAATTTCGTCGTGGTCAATCATGTTTTATTGTACCCGCCGCGCATAGCGGCCCGCAACCGGCGAAGCGGTTTATTTTCCTGCCAGCGCGTCAAAAAGCGCGGCGTAGGCGCGGCCCGTTCCCGCCTGTCCCGTCTTCGCGTCGTAGCGGTTTGCGGCGGGATTCCAACCCGTGAACAGCGTCGCTTCGCCCCAGCCGGGAAACGTCGGCGGAATCCACGAGCCATCATCAAGAAATCCCCACACTTGCAGCAGATCGCAATGCGCGGCGTACCGGCGGCAAAGCGCCCCGACCGCGCCGTAATACTGCGCCTGCTAGACGCGCTGCTGCTCCAGCGTATTCTCTTTCGGCGGGGTCTGGATTCGGAAATCGCACTCGGTGATCGAAAACCGCAGCCCCAGCGCAATCGTTTCTCTGATGCTGACCGCAAACTGCCCGCGTTCCAGATCGTCTTTACCCGGAATGAGGTGCGTCTGGAAGCCCATGCCGTCTATGTGTCCGCCCGTCTCCCGGACATGGCGGACGAGATTTTTGATGGCCTGCCACTTCTTCGGGTTCCATTCGCCGTTGTAATCGTTGTAGTAGAGCCGAAACCGGTCAGCGGCGGCAACCCCGTCCCGATGCGCGGCGATGTCCTCCGCCATTTCCTGCTCCGCCCACTTGAAAACGTCGCTCACGTAGTCGTAGCCGCCGGTATCGCCGCCAATCCCCTTTGGCCCCGCCTGATGCCATGCGTCCGACTTCGGGTAACGAAAGCCGTTTACTCCGTTCGCAGAATCGTCGTCGGCAACACACTCGTTGGTCACGTCCCACGCAATGAACAGGGGCGAAACGTGACGCAGTTTGCGGGCCGCCGCGTTTGCGGCAAGCGTGGCCCGCGTGATCTGCTTCACGTAAGAGCGCAGCGCGTCGCGGACATCTTCCGGCGCGAATCCCGGCTTCATCGTCGCCGTCTGCTTGCCCCAGTCTATCGCAAACAGCGAGGACGGCAGCTGATACAGCGCGTTATAGACCATGACATGACCGCGCAAAGCCAGATGATGCGTCACGGCGTAGTCCGCCAACGTTTTCAGGTTGGCGAAATCGCAGACCGCCGTCAGTTTGCCGTCGTCGCCCCGCCGGACGCCCCGCCAGACGCCCGACATTTTCAGTTCGTTGCCCGTCTGGATTAAGTTGAACTCTTTCGCGATAATTTTACGGAACGCGGCGTCGCGGGGCGTATCGGAGTCGGGGCCGGACAGCAGGCCGGGGCCATACACGCCGTTTTTGTCTTTACTGCCGTAGAAACTGACCGCCGTTCCCATCTTAAAACCGAGATGCGCCTTCTTTGCCGCGTCTTTCAGTCCCGGCGCGTTGTCCGCCCGCTGCGCCGTCGCTATCGCGCAGACCAGCGTCAAAGCGATAATAGTTGCGAGTAAATATCGCATCTGCTGTAACATCGTTGTCTCCTGATCATGCCGCAGGTTCAAGGGAGTTGCCAGTCGCGCATTTTTTGCGCCGCGCCGCGCATTTTTTCGCGCAGGCCGCTTAAATTGGCGCGGGGAAAACGCGATTCCGGCCTGTTTCCCAGCGCCGCGTCATAGCGGACTTCGCCGCCAATTATCGCGCAAATCACGTCGGACGCGCTGGCGGCGTAAACTAATGCGCTGTACGGATCGTAAGCGGGCGCGGCGTGGAACGCGTCGAGCGAGACGGCGCATAAGTCGGCGCGTTTTCCCGGCTCCAGAGTCCCGATTTCCGCTTCCAATCCCAGCGCAGAGGCTCCGCCAAGCGTCGCCATTTCGACCGCTTCCCGCGCCGTCAACGCCATGATTTTCTGTCTGGCTCCGCGCTGCATCAGGACGGCGAAGCGCATCTCCTCAAACAAGTCCATCGCGTTGTTGCTCGCCACGCTGTCAGAACCGATTCCTATGCGGGGTATAGGGTATCGGGTGTCGGGTGTCGGAGAGGCGTTTTCAATGGGGCGGCGTCCCATGAGGCCGAGAGGCGCGACGCCGTTGCTGAGTTTGGCGTTGGACTTCGGGCAGTAGGCCCAGCCGAAACCGCGCTCTGCGAGGAGGTGGCGGTCGGAAGCCGCCGACTGAACGCCATGCACCAGCAGCGTTTGCGGGCCGAGGATGCCAAACGAATCGAGATAGGCGACGGTACTCATTCCGGGGGGATTCCATGCAATGCCGCGCCGCCTGTACATCTCCGCAATTACGCCCACGCCATGCAGCAGCAATTCCGATTCCGCCCGCGACTCCGCCGCATGGATGCAAAGGTTCAAGTTTTCGCCAAAAGCATATTCTCTTAAGGCTCGAAACAGTTCCGGGCGCACCGTGTAGGGTGAATGGGGCGAAATCCCGACTTTCAGATTGCTTCCCGCGCTTTCCGCCTGCAAGCGTCTAACTTTGCTTATTAAATCTTGTACAACCCTATCCAACGGTTGCGATTCGTCAATGCCGAAGACCTCCTGATAGATTACGCCTCCGAGTCCCAGCGCCAGCGCCCCCACGCAGGCGGCGCCGCTGTCCGTGCAGTCTCCTATCGTGGTGACGCCCCCGGCAAGGGCCTCCGCCGCCCCCCACGTCGCCGACGCAATCCAGTCCTCCTGCGTCAGGGCCGATTTGCGGGCGTTGAGTTCGCGCACCCAGGGAAAAAACTCCACGTCCTCAATCAGCCCGCGCATCACCGTATAATCCAGATGCGTATGGACGTTGACAAGTCCGGGCATGAGGATCGCGTTGCCGAAGTCGCGTGTCGGCGGCGTATTGGGACGCGCCTCCCGCGTTTCCAAAATCCGCCCCGCTTTTATAACGACTTCGCCATTCTCAATCGGTTCCCCGATGATGGGCAAGACCCATGCGGCGCGGTAATTTTCTGTTTCTGTTTGGTTCATGTTCTCTATTTCGACGCCACGCGCGGTTTTTCCTGAATCAAGGGGACGAGTTCGATTACGCCGAGGCGACCCTTTTCAACAGACAAACAGAAAGAGACTCCCCTGCTTGCGCCGGACGCCGCTATCGCTGTCGCCGATTTATTGCCCTGACCTTTCCGCTTTTTGCCGAATGAAGCCAGTATAAACTTGAAACCTGATTTTGCGCCATGAACTACCGAAAAAAATTCTACGCGAATCGGGCAAAAGGGTAGACAAACGGTTTTATTTGTGGTACAAAAGAGAGGTAAGATTGACGCCGGAGGCCACCCACATTCCCGCTTTGCAAAAAGCGAATCGGCGCGTCGTTTGCGGGAGAATTTTTCACTCCTTAGCAGGCGGCGGCGGATGGAGTGTCGCTGCGTCCTCACGAGACGCGCCCACGGGCGCAAAGGAAGCGTTACCGGAATAAGTTAAACCAGACTGCCGGACGACCGAACGCTCCTCATACGAAAGGGAACGATTCCAATGACTCCTATGGAGACCGAAGAGGTCGAAACGAAGCCCGCTGGCAAAAAAGCGAAGGCCGCCCCCGAAGCCCCCGCCAAAAACGAAATGGACCCCAAAAAGGCGAAGGCGCTGGAAATGACGCTCGGAAACATCGAAAAGCAGTTCGGCAAGGGCAGCGTCGTGCGGCTCGGACAGTCCACCCGCCTGAACGTGGACGCAATTTCCACCGGCTCGATTGCGCTGGACATGGCGCTCGGCGTTGGCGGAATCCCGCGAGGCCGCATTACCGAAATTTACGGCACGGAATCGTCGGGCAAAACGACCATCGCGTTGCAGGCCATCGCCCACGCGCAAAAGAACGGCGGCATCTGCGCCTATGTGGACGTGGAACACGCCATTGACCCGGAATACGCCCGCAAACTCGGCGTGGACGTGGACAATCTTTTCATCTCGCAGCCGACCACCGGCGAAGAGGCGCTGGAAATCATGGACTCGCTGATCCGATCCAGCGCGATTGATATTATTGTGCTGGACTCGGTCGCGGCCCTCGTTCCGAAGTCGGAACTTGAAGGCGACATGGGCGACTCGCACGTCGGGCTTCATGCCCGCCTGATGTCGCAGGCCCTGCGCAAAGTCGCGGGCAGCATCAACCGCACCAACACTGCCGCCGTATTTATCAACCAGATTCGGCAAAAAATCGGCGTGATGTTCGGCAACCCGGAGACGACTTCCGGCGGGCTGGCGCTGAAATACTACGCCTCCGTCCGCATGGAAGTGCGCCGCACCGAAACGGTCAAGAACGGCACGGACGCGGTTGGGGCGCGGGTCAAAGTCAAAATCGTTAAGAACAAAGTCGCGCCGCCGTTCAAGCAGGCGGAATTTGACATCATGTTCGGCAGGGGAATCTCCCGGTCGGGCAGCATCCTGGATATGGGTGTGGATTTGGGCATTATCAGCAAGTCCGGCTCGTACTTCTCCTACGGCGATATTCGGCTGGGACAGGGACGTGAAAACGCCCGCGCTTTCTTCGAGGAAAACGAGCATCTCATGGACGAAGCGGAAGCGAAAATCCGCGAGACCAACGCCGATATGCCAATGGTGGCGGCGGCAGTCCCCGACGAGGACTAACGCGGCGCAGGGATTTCACGCCCGCGCTTTAGAGACAAAAAAATCCGCCCCGATTTCAGAGAGATCGGGGCGGACTTTTGTTTTTGGAAAGCGCCTGCGCCGCGCTATTCCGGTTCAACCGCCAGCGTCAGCGCGGGCGGAAAAATAATCCGCGCATAGACTTTCGCCAGCGAAAGCGTTACGGAGATTGCGGACAGCGTGATTTCCGCTTCCAGCCCCACCGCCGCCGTCGGCAGCCAGAGACCGTTTTCCTGACGGGCGTAATGCTCGATGCGCGGCGCGTCCTGTGAGATCAAAATATAATCGCGCAGAATGTTCAGTTTCTGATAAAGTTGGAATTTTTCGCCCCGGTCAAACGTCTCCGAGCAAGGCGAAAGGACTTCCACCAACGCAATGGGATTCAGCAGAACGTCGCGCCTTACGTCGTGGTAACGCTCCTCGCCGCACACGATGGTAACGTCGGGGTAGGAGAAAAATCCCGCCCCCTCCGTCCGCACTTTCATCTCCGTAGGCAGTGAAAAGCAATTCGTGTTTTCTAACTGATTGCCGATATGCGTGTTAGTATTGGAAATAATTTTTATGTGATTGGTCGAGCCGCCCGCCATCGCGTAAATCTCCCCGCGCAAGAACTCGCTTTTACAGGGCGCGTTGCGTTCAATCGTGAGATATTCCGCTGCGGTGAGCGGGCGCGGCATCCTTCTTGCGCCAGACATTGCAAGTCTCTCCTTGTGTATCAAAATGCGCGAACGAAACGTCACTCATCCTCAACCGCCAGCGTCAGCGCGGGCGGGAAAATGATGTCCTCGTAAATTTCCGACAGCGGAAGCGTCAGTGGCAACCCGGTCAGGGTGATTTCCGCACCTAACCCCAGCGTGATAGAGGGAATCCATTCGTTGTTTTCGTTTCGGGCGTAATGCTCAATGCGCGGGGCGTTCTGGGAGATCAGCAGGTAATCCCGCAGGCTTTCCAATTCCCGGTAATTAAGAAGTTTCTCGCCGCGATCTACGGCTTCCGTCGAAGGGGAAAGAATTTCGAACAACGCGACTGGATTCAGCAATACGTCATTCCGCGTATCATGGAAGATGCGCTCGCCACAGGTAATTCCGGCATCAGGATAAGCGAATAGCCCTTTTGTGAATGTCCGCACCTTCATATCGTTGTTTAATCCGCGACAGTCCGAACCGCGCAACCGAATCCGTATCGCAGCGATCAAATTGACATTGATATCAACGTGCGTTGTGCTTGCGCCCGACATAGTGATAATTGCGCCATGAAAAAACTCGCTCTTGTAGGGCGCGTCCCGCTCAATCATCAGATACTCTTCAGCAGTGAATATGCGGGGCGTTCGTTCGGCGTAACCCATCTTTATTTTTCCTTTCATGTCAGCAATTAGTCAGCGACGGACAAACTCTAAATCGATCATCGAAAGCGGAAAGTTAATCAACTGCTTCTTTGCAGCGTGAAAATGGCGATTTCGGCGGGGCAGTTGCGGCGGAAAGGCCGTCCGGTCACGCCAAGCCCGCGATTCACATATAACCGCGCCCTGCCATTTTCGTACCAGCCGGCAACTTGTCGGCAGTGCAGATGCAGCAGGCAGACGATTTTCGGCGTCAAAATCGGCAGGGCGATCTGCCCGCCGTGCGTATGCCCGGAAAGAATCACGCAGTCGCGCTCCGGGACGCGCTCAATCAGGCGGGGATGGTGCGAGAGGACGAGCGAAGTTTCGTCGTTGGAGACGCCGGAAAAAGCGCGGGGGATGTCGGGCTTGCCCTCGAAAAGTTCGTCTACCACCACAAGCCGCAGTCCGCCGTCCAGACAAACGTTCTCATTGTTGAGCAGGCGGATTTCGCCCTGCTCAATGATCTTCCGCGAACCGACGACGCCCCGCCGATGCTCATGGTTCCCGAAGCAGCCGAACTTGCCGCGCCGCGCCTGAAACCGCCGCAAGTAGGCGTCAATCGGAAAAACGTTCTTCGCGTGATCGTCAATGAAATCGCCGGTAAAGAAAATATACTCCGGCTGCAATTCATTGACAATCGTTATCGCCTGTTCAAACACGGGTTCGGTGTTCGCGAAGCCGCCGTGCATATCGGAAAGGTGAACAAACGTCTTGCCCTCCAGTTCCGGCGGCAGGCCCCGAAGCGTCAGCGGCTGCCGCGTGATTTCCAGCATATAGGGCTGTTTGCGCCCGGTATCAATCGGTATCAGCGTCTCAGTCAAGTTTTTGTCCACGAATTACCACAAATTTATCACGAATTAAACACGAAGGAATAGACAGGATGGACAGAATTTTTCAAGATGAAACAAGATAGTTCGATTTTGGATCGCATCGAAATCCTGTCTCATCAGTTTTTCATCCTGTTTATCCTATCTTATTCGGCGTCCCGGTCGCGCATGGCGGAGAGGAACATTTCGCGGGCGGCCTCCAGTGTGCGCTGCGCGAGGGCGGACGCGAAATCGGACTGCGCGGGGTCGGCCTGCAATTTGCGCGCGTGGTAAAGCGCCTGTTTCGCCGTTGTTTCGTCGCCTTTTTTCCACAGGACATAGGCGGAAAGCTGCAGGCGCTCCACGAATCGGGCGGTCGCTCCCGGCGTCACAACGTTTTCAATCACGCGCTGGATCATTTCGTTCCGCTTGAACTGAATTTCGTTCGGGCTATCTTCGGTCTTTTCCGCGATAGTTTTCATGTAGCCCGCAAGTTCCGGGATGATTACGTCCATTCCCAGAAACCACGCCTCGAAGACCGGTTTGGCGAACAGCGCGGCGGCGTCTCGCGGGAACGATTCATCCGCTTCGATCTCCTCGTCAGTCGGCAGACCATCGCGGGGCGGAGCGTCGTACTGGCGCTGCGGCGGGCCAAGCCGTTCCGCGTGGGGCAGGAATCCGGGCGGCGTCGGTTTGCGGTTCTCACGGTTGAGCGCCTGCGCCCGCGCTACCAACCAGCGTCCATAATCGGAGTCGGCGTCCACAAAAAAAGCGTTCATGCGTTCGGAGTATTCAGTAATGAATCCCTCAATGGCGGCGGGGGCGATTTTCTGCGCGATATAATCCTTGATTCCTTCCTCATCGGAGACCAGAACCGAGAACATCAGCGGCCTGCCGCCGTCTTTATCGGGCAGCACAAACCAGATCATTTGATTGCCGAAGCCGTCAATGTTGCTCATCAGGAACCGCACATTTTCCGGCGCGGCGCTTTTAAGCGCAGCCGAGGGCGCGGCAAGAGCCGTTTCGGTCGGCGCAATTCCCCGCTGACTGAGCAGGTACAGAGCGCGTTTCGCCGCCTTCGTCGTCTCTTTGCTGTCCGATTTGCTAACGATCTCCTGCAAAGCGTTCGCCGCTTCGGGCGTCGCGGTCTTCAGCAGCGCATCAATTTCGGTCGTTTCGGTCGTTTCCGGCATGGAACTATCTTATCCTCTATGTAACTATTCACCTCCCTCTCACTTCCTCCTTCGCAAGGAGGGAGAACCAGTGCGCTTCCTCCCCTTACGAAGGGGAGGATTGAGGTGGGGTGAATAGTTGCTCCTCTATTTTAGTGATCTGCCCTGCGCCTCCGGCCTATAATCCGGGCTGATTGTCGGGTGCGGGCGCGACATTGGTCTCATCAAGGCGTTTTTTCGCGGCGACATATTCCGGCGTATTGCCGGGAGCCTCTCCCGCGGCTTCAATCCATTTTTTTCGAGCGTTCTCCGTGTCGCCGCTGCGGTAGAGTGCGTCGCCTTCATCAATCAGTTTCTGCGCGGCTCGTCGGAATGGCGCGTTAGCCACTTCCTGACTGACCGAAATACTGGTATTTGTTGGAGCATTTGAAGTATTTTGTGTCTCATGCTTGAACCCACCAGCGATTCGCACCATCAATTCTAATACTTCTGCACGTTCAGACTGCGCCTGAGCGGTAAGTGGATTAGCACCAATTTTGAGAGCTTTATCGTACCACTCTTTCGCTAAAGTCAAATTTAGCGCAGTTTTCTCACTTTGTGCCATTTGAATATAGCAAGCAGTCAAGTTTTCTTCTATTACAGATTTTTGCGCTTCGTCAGGTTTCTCATCATGCGCTTGTTCATAAAATTTAGCCGAGTCCGCGTATTCCCTTAACTTATAGGCAGACTTGCCCTGACTCATTATTAGTACAATTTTTTGAGGAGCGACGTTATTAACACGTCGTCGGGTGGTTGAACCACTATTTTGCGAATCAAACGCTTTAAAACACGTTAGCACACCAAAAGCAAGCAAGCATCCGATTGCTAATGCTGCCATAACCGAACCCAGCAACATTTTTGCGCCATGCGAGGGAGTCAATATTTTACAAAACTCACCCCAGCACGATCTTAAAGCGAGAACCACCTGCGAAAACTTTAACGCAAAAGATTGTGGCATAATTTGCGATTGCTCTTGGCTTATTTTTTCAGGATCGTCATTCGCTTCGTGCGTTCCCATTTCATTTTCTGTGGTATCTATGATTTCCGGCATGGGAATTTCCTATCGAAGAGCGGGATCATCATCACGAGCGTCGTTACTCGCGCCCGCTGTTGGTGTTTGATTTTTCTCTTTCAATGCTTTATCACGTAGTTGAGCCGCCTCATCGCGCTCTGGTAGGCCTGCTGCCTTGCCCATAGCTTCAGCCCACTTCTGGCACGCTTCATCAATCTGCCCTTTGTTATACAGTGTTTTGCCTTCATTAATTAGCTGACGCGCCGCTTCCCGCGCAGGCCGTTGCACTTCCTCTTTGCTCATAGGAATACCCGCCGTAGGGGAAACGCTTTGAACCTTATCGGGCACCTTCTTAAACCCATCGGGATTGGCGATATGAGAGCGATCTTTCTGCGCTTCAGCGGTTCGGCCTAAATGTTCCAGCGCTTCGGCGCGTATGGAACGAGCCTGATCCGTCAAATCGTTATCCCCAATTTTCAGCGCCTGATCGCACCACTTTTTTGCGCCCGCCCAGTCGCCTGCATTTTTTCTGATTTGCGCCAGTTGGATATAGCAGGCGGTCAGGTTCTTTTCAATCGTGGCCCGCAGATTGTCGCCCGGTTTCAGCGCAAGGGCCTGCTCATAGGATTTCGCGGCGTCGGCGTACTTTTGCCCATCATAAGCCGTTTTCCCCTGATTCATCAGGCCCGTAATCTGCTGCGAACCGGCCTCCACGCGGTATTGATCGTAGCCTTTCAGGAACGCCACGACTCCCAGCGCCAGACCACCGCCAATCACCAGCGCCGCCAGCAGCGAGTAAAGCAGCGTTTTTGTCGCGGCGGACATCGGCTCGCGGGGCGGACGTTGCGCGGCGATCTGCGCCTGCGCCATCTGCGCGATCACTTGCGGCGGAAGTCCGGCGGACGGGGCCATCGGCGGCTGTCCGTTGAACTGCCAGGGCAATCCATTTCCCGGCGGGGCGTAGTTCGGCTGCGGCGCGTAATTTGTTGGTGGATTTTGACCATACGGCGGCGCGGGCTGACCGTAACCAGACGGCGGATAAGCGGGCGGATTATAGGAGTTGGGATTCATCACGGACGGCAGACCGTAATTCGTCGGCGACTGCCCCATGTTCGTTGGCTGACGGTTCGGAGCCATGCCGACGGGGGCCTGCTCCGCGTTTTTCAGTTCCGTTTTCATCTGTTCCGCCGTCGCGGGACGCTGATTCGGGTTCTTCGCCAACGCCCGCCGAATCACGTTCTCAATGGCAAACGGAACGCCGTTCATCGGCGGCGGCTCCGCGTTCATAATGCCGTAGGTAATCGTAATCACGCTGTCGCCGGTAAACGGTTTGCGCCCGGACAGCATCTCATACAGCACAATCGCCGTCGAAAACAAGTCCGAGCGGTGGTCAATGCTTTTGCCCTCAATCTGTTCTGGCGACATATACGAGGGCGTCCCGAAGACCTGCCCGTCGCCCGTCAGCGCCGGTTCTTCGGTCAGACGGGCGATCCCGAAATCAGTTAATTTCACGTGACCGCCCGGAAGAATCTGCACGTTGTCGGGCTTGATGTCGCGGTGGATGACTTTGTTTGCGTGGGCGTATCCCAGCGCGTCGAGCATCTGATAGGCGATATTCAGCGCGTCGGCCTGCGGCAAAATGCCCTGCATCTGGATTTTGTCGCGCAGATTCTGGCCTTCAAGAAACTCCATTGCGATAAAATAGCGGTCGTTCTCCGCCCCCGACTCGTACACCGAAACGATATTCGGGTGCGTCAGACGACCGGCAGCGCGGGCCTCCCGGCTAAAGCGCTCGATTCGCTCGCGCTTCGCCGTTCCCTGCACCGTCGAAAGGTTGAGTTCTTTCAGCGCGATGCGCCGCCCCAGCGCCGTGTCCCGCGCCTCATACACGATGTCGTTGCTGCGGGCGATTTCGCGCACGATTTGATATTTGCCGTTCAGTACATCTATCATAAAATCTTACCTGATTTACAAGGCCGGGGCAGGCGTCTGGCGACTCGATTGGCCTAAAAGATCAATTCCATTCGCATCGGCCTCAGCAATGATTTCCTGCGGCATTTTGCCAGCCCACAAAACACCGATTTGCTCATCGGTGTAGCCCGATGCCATCATATCATCATAAATTTCGGTCATTCGTCGGTCCTCCGTCAACTGCCTTCGAGTAACGTCTTCCGCTATGCCTTTTTCCAGTCCCCTCCTGATAAATTCACTGTCAATAGCGTTACTGATTAGACGTTGTATTTGCTCATTGTCCATGTTGCTTCCTCTAAATTGATTTATTCCCGATTCGAGATGAGGTAGGGTTGCAAAAGCGCCTCGGCATCCTGAACCGCCAATCGAAAGTAAGAGGGTTGCCGCGCTTCACGAAATCCCAGATGGCGATAAAATTCTTTGCTTGCCGGGGCTGGACGAACCAACAGCCGCCCTTCTGCTCCCTGAACTTTGCTCTGTATAATCAGCCTTGCCACCAAAACACGTCCGATTCCACGATAACGGCGCCCTTTCATACCGCTTCGATAGACGGGCGCTGTTTCGAGCAGGCTGTCCCGCAGGACGCTTTCGCCGCCGGAAAGACGCTGTGTCATGCCAATTTGCACGATGCCAGGCAGCGGCCTGTAACGGCCTTTGCAAATTGTTAATTTTAGCGCAGTCTCATGCGCTGAAAGCGTCCGCCAAACATCGTCGAAGCGAGCGCCTTGCCAATCTTCTCCATTTAGCACATCGTCATCTGTGGAGGTAAGCGGCGCAAAACACACTTTTACGATCCGCCCTGCTGCCCGTACAACGAAATAATTTGCGTTTTCTTTCGGCGCGGCTATCGTCTCTCTCCTACAACATTCAATGACGCAACTGCTGTCATGTCATCCCAAATAATTTGCGCCAGCCGCCGCGTGAATTGGCCTGCTGTTGGGTGGCAGCTGTCTCCGGTCGTGCGCCGTTTGCGCTTGTCTGCGGCGCAGGCGTGGTCTCCGACTTGCAGGGAATCAGATCGCGGACAGCGAGAACGAAGACCGTGATATTGTCGCGTCCGCCCCGCGAATTGGCGAGTTCGATGAGTTGCCGCGTGGCCTCCGAGGGCGCGTGGCTGCCCGCAATCCGCTCGATTTCGGCGTCCTCCACGTAGCCCGTCAGACCGTCGGAACACAGCGTCCACACATCCCCGATTCGCGCTTCCTCCACAAACAGATCGGGCTGCACCGTCGGCCCCGCGCCAATCGAACGGGTAATCACGTTGCGGAACGGCGAGAGTTCCGCGTCCTGCCGCGAAAGAATCCCTGCCCGCACTTGCTCTTCGACCCAAGAATGGTCTTGCGTGACCTGCCGGATTTTGCCGTCCCGAATCAGGTAAGCGCGGCTGTCCCCCAGCTGCGCCACCACAACGCGATCTTCTACAAAGACGACGGCGGTCAGGGTGCTGCCCATGCCGTTGCGCTCCGGGATCATCTGCGCGAGGCCGTACACCCGGTCGTTTGCATTGGAGACGGCGGCGACAAGCGCCGTTTCTAAATCGGGCGCAGGATGATCGTAATAGCCGGAGATCAGATTTTTCAGCAGCATTTCGCTGGCAATCTGTCCCGCCAATGCGCCCCCTACCCCGTCCGCCACAGCGAACAGGCTGCCCCGCGCCGCCAGAACAGACAAAATTTCCGGCTCGTAAAAGTCGAATTTGTCCTCGTTGTTCTCCCGAATCTGCCCGATGTCGGTTTTGGCGGCGAACTTGATGGCGGGCAGAACGCTCGGCGTCCGCCCTTCGTGTTCGCGCCAGCCGCGCACCAGTTCGTCGCGGTTAAACTTTGCGGTCGAATCGAGGTCGTTTTGCGTTTCGTTTTGCGCGGTTTGCAGGTCAAAATCGCTCATGCGGCGTCCTTCATTCTGTGTTTTGCGGCTAATTTTCGGCTCCGCCCGCGCCCGTCAGCGCCTCTAAAATCACAGCGGCCTGCGGATCGCCCTCAAAGCCCATGCGTTCCGCCGCGTCCTCCGTCTCCCCCGCGAGGAACCGGAACGTAAAGCGGCTTTGCCCGATTTGCACTTCATCGCCTTCCAACAGCAGTTGTTTTTCGTTTGCGGCAAGTTTCTGCCCGTTCACGACCGTGCCATTCGTGCTGCCCAGGTCGGTCAGGTAGGTTCCCGTGCTGTTGGTGAGGATTTCCGCGTGCCGCCCGGAAACAAAGGTATCCTGCGGAACGACGACGGTATTTCCCGGTTTGCGCCCAATCGTGACCGTTCCTTCCGAGAGCGGGATCGTGTCGGCAGGCCCGGAGTCCCGCTGCATCAGCGCAATAATCTCCGGCAAATCGTCGCCCTCTGTTTCCGCTTCGATTTCCGGTTCCAGATTTTCCGAGACCGGCGGGGCTTCAACCGGCAAATCGGAAGCGACAGACTGCGGCATTGTCACCACTGCCGTCGGTTCTGTCTGCGAGTTTTGCGGCATTTGCAGCAGGGTGCGGTCGTCCGCAAGCGCGGGCGTTTCCGCCGTGATAATCGTTTTGTCGGCGTTGAATCCTGCCGCGCCCGCTGTAATCTCAAGCGTCAGCCGCCAGTTTCCGAATCGCAGCGGCGTTCCATGCGTGGCGGTCGCGGACTGCCCCGCCGCCAGCCGCGTGTCCCCGACTTTCGTCCCATTGCTGCTGCCCAGGTCTTCCACCGTTAACGTGTCGCCCGCAAGCATCAGGCGGGCATGGTTGCGCGAGACCGTTCCCTCGTCGGTCAGGATGTCCGTCCCCATCCGCCCGACGGTGTTTTGCCCCGGACGCAGCCGATACCGCCGCCCGGTCGCCGCGTCCACCAGTTCGGCGGTCGCCGCCTCCGGTTCCGGCAAAGCGCTTTCCGCGCTCGGCGTTGAGGCCAGCAAAAAGCCGCACTCGCCGCAATACGTTTCCATGACGGGCGTACTGGCCTGACAGATCGGACAAGTCGCCACGCCGCCCATCTGCGTCCGCATCATGTCCGCCCCGCCCGTCGGCATTTGCATCGTCGCGCCCATCATGCGCGTGGCCTCAAAATCGCTCATGTTTTTTTCCTTTATCCACGAATTATCACCAATTTATCACGAAATGACACGAAAAATTCATTTGCGTTTAATTCGTGATAATTTGTGATCTTCGTGGATAAATAATCTTACTGACGCTTGCCCGCATCCAGATTATAAATCGTGCCGATGATCGTTTTTTCCACGTCGCCGCCCTGCTGCAAGGCCTGCATCGCCATCGTGACCTCTTGCGCCTGCGCCGCCTGCCCGGTTTGCAGCAAAATTGTCCGCGTTTTTTGCAGTTCGGACATAGCCCCCATTGCGGTCAGCTGCTGCGTTTTCATGCCCATCATGGTGCGCTGCAAGTTCTGGGAGGCCTGCGCGATCTCCAGTTCGTTTTTCACGGTCTGGTTGACGTTCGCGGCGATCAAAGCGCGGTCATTAGTGAACTCAAACACGCAGTCGGTGGTTTGCCGCTCGGTGCGATTATTCACCACGTCGTCATAAGATACCTCTATTTTTGCGATGCGGAAAATCCCCTGCGGATGCCGGTCAAATTCCAGTTCCGCCAGCGCCGTGCGAACTGTCCCGCGCTCGATGTCCGGGAGACTGATTTCCACCGTGCGCGGCCCAAACGTCGGCTGCGCCCCGTGAACTTGCCGCAGTTGCGTCCATTTCGACAGCGTAAACCGGACTTTGACATTTTTCGCCACAATCGTCATCAAGGTTTCCAGTTCGCGGCGGAACACTTCAGGAATCAGGTCGGGACGCTGAATATAGTAATAATTGCCGCCGCTGCGCCGCGCAATCCCCGCCATCAGTTCCTCGTTGTAGTCCTGGCCGAAGCCCAGGGCCGTGACGGAAATGCCCCGCGTCTTCTGCTCCGACACCTGCTGCACAATCGAGTTAAAATCGCGCAGGCCGGAGGTCGGTTCGCCGTCCGTCAGCAGCAGGACGCGATGCACGTAGCCCGAAGTCTGCGGCAAGACCGACGCAATCTGCATACAGCCCGCCATCAGACCGTCGTAAAGATTGGTCGTATTCCCGACTTCGATCCGGTGGATATGCTCCTTGACGAGCGCCTTGTTGACGACTTTGCGGGCAGGCATCAAAACGTCCACCTGCTCTTCAAACGTCACGATAGAGAGAATATCGTTCGGCTCCAGCATATCCACGACATAATCGCAGGCCCGCTTGACATACTCCAGCGGTTCGCCCTCCATGCTGCCCGAACGGTCAATCACGAGGCAAATGTTGATTGGGGCGCGGCGTCCCAACTGCTGCCCGCCCGCCTTCACGATAACCAGCGCCTGTTCGCGGCTGGCCTCCGGCGCGTAAGCGTAGCGGTTTCCGGGCAGACATTCGATCTCCAGCGTCTGCATGGACGGCATCCCCATCGCAGTCCGCATCGGGTCGAACCCCATTTGCGTCCGTCCCATGCCTATCTGCGTCGGCGTCCCGCCCATGACCGTCGCCTGCGATCCGCCCATGACGGTCGGCTGACTTCCAGCGGCGAGTGGCGCTCCCGGCGTCCCCATAATCTGCGTTCGGTCTTCCATAAATTTCACTTCTCCCACAACAAAATCTTACTCAATCCACGCCGCGTAAAAGTCTTTGTCTTTGTTCTGCCCCAGTTTTACCGGGCCGGACACCACGTTTTTTACGGGATTAGCAATACCGATATGATTCAAAAATGCGACGTAATCCGTCCAATTCGTCGGCGTCTTTCCGCCGAAAGAATGAATCAGCAGCATACAGGACACTTCGCCATGCAGTCCGCTTTCAAGCAATGCGGAAACGCTTCGGTGAATCAGTTGATAGCGCAGTGTCGAATCTTCCGGGACATCTACGCCTAACTCTCGACGCAAAAAGTCCAAACGATGAACGCGGGTTGGCTTCGGCGCGGCGGTTCCGTCTAAAATCCAATCAGCGACTGTTTTGTCGAACGCTTCGTTCGCCTTGCCCTCGACCGCAAGCACAAACGGTTCCACCGTTTTCATATTGCAGTAGACCATGATGTCTGTCATGGACGGGGCTTTATGATTATCTAAAAACACGGGCTTTTCCACCAGCATATAATCGGGCGTCAGAGGCTTGGGGAACGGCGAAGGCACGGAGTTTAAGACCGCTTGAACCGCCGCAGGAAAATTCCCGCTTGCCCATGCCTGAGCGAGTTCGTAAGCGGAATAACCCTGTTTCCAGTTCTTCGCCCCGACAACTTGCGCCCAATCCGCAGCCGTTTTCAACTCAACGTAACCGTAAACCAAAATAGCCTCCCCTTCCGCAAACCATTCAGCGAATGAAATTTATCGGGACAAGATTCAGCGGGACCAGCGCGTCAAACTCGTGATGATCGGTCGTCACAACCTCGCCGCCCAATCGCTGCGCCAGCGCGATACAAAAACAGTCCGCAAGCGAAATGCGCCCGCGCCGCTTTAGTCCTGCAACCGCCTTCCAGAAATCCTCATCCAAATCTTCACGCACTATCACGCCATCACTTTCGAGCGTGGCAACCGCTTTGTTCGCCGCCGCCTCATCGTAAACGCGCAGGTAATGGTAATAGACCTCAACCATGTTCACGGCGTGAGCAAAACAAGTTACGGTCGCGTCCTTGAGCATATCAGCGAGGACATCTTCGCCTGCTTCTTGTTGAAGATAGGCCAGCATTGCGCAGGCGTCCAGCGATTTATCCATTTTCGTTCCCTAATCGCAGGAATTGCTGCTCCTCTCGGTCAATTTCCTCTTGTTTTTCCCGCATAAAATCGTCAACGCTGATGGGATAGCCCGCGAACATACCGCGTCCTTTGAGGACTTTGGGCTGTTTCGGCGCGGATGCGTCCTGCGCAGGCGGAAAATAATTGAGCGTGTTCAACATGAGTTTTGGCACGTCAATACCCTGCGCTTCGGCGCTTGCGACGCGCTGTTCCTGTTCCGGCGTCAATTCAAGCGTGATTGTCATCGTAATTTTCCTGTCTGCTACTCAAAGCGGAATTTGCTTGCGCCGAACTGCACTTGATCGCCGATGACCAGCAGCTGCATGGCGATTTTCTGTCCGTTGACATACGTGCCGTTAGCGGAATTATTATCATAGACCACGAGATCGCCGTTTTCGTTGGAGATGCGGGCGTGGGTGCGGGAGATCATGGCGTCTGCGGTCAGCGCCAGATCGCGGTCAGGCTCGCGGCCCACCACGATATTCGGGTTCGTTAAAAGAAAGACCTGCCCCGTATACGGGCCTTCCACTCCAACCAGTCGCGGCATATCCGATGCTCCTCTTTGCGGGGCCATGCCCCGACTGCCGAACGCGGCGCCGCTGTTGCCGGAAATATCGTTCGGCGTGTTATAATGCGAAGGACTTTGATAGGGATTGTTCTGAGAAGCGGGCGCGATTCCGCCGCCGCCCGGTGGCGGCAGTTCCGGCCCGCCCACCGGCCCTCCCGCCACCGTGCAGAGGCAGGAACCGTCCAGTTTTTTCGGCGAACCGCAGAACGCGCAGATGTGCGACGGCATCGGAACGTTGGACGCGGAGGATTTCGGCTTCGGGGCGTCTACCGGGTCGTGCGTGAACTTCGCCGCTGTCGCTTTTTCGCGGAACAGAATCCGGTGCGCCCCAATCTGGATCATGTCGCCATCGCGCAGCAAGAGTTCCGTCCCTGCTGCGACCGCCTGCCCGTTAACGAGAGTGCCTGTCGGTGTTCCCGCATCGAGCAAAACATGGCGTTTGCCGTCAGCGCGAATCGCGGCGTGCTGCGCCCCGACCGAAGCGTCGCCATAAAGCGGCACGTCGCTGCGTTCGTCGCGTCCCAAGATATTCATCGGTTTGGAGAGGATGAAATCTTTGCCCTCGTTTTTGCCCGCGAGGACTTTGACCCACGCCTCTTTGAGAAGTTCATCCACCAGCCCGATAAAAAACCCGGTCGCCGCCCCGATTGCGGTAAATCCTAACGCCCGACTCGGCCCACCCGCATCATACACTTTCGCTGCGCCTAGCGTCTGCTGAATAGGATGGGTCGCGCTTCCCAAAATATCAAACGCAAATCCGCCGATGAATCCCCCGATAAGTCCGCCGATTGCGCCATTGAGAATACGTTTCGGCGAACGAGTCCAGAGCGATGCGCCAACTCCTACACCAATTCCAAGCCCAGTCCAACCCAAAGTCCGTGCTACTACTTGATGTATATACGCAAAAAGAGACGTGTCAATACGCTCATTCGTGCCGCCTAATACATTGAAGACTATATTCCCAAAATAATAACCGATGCTTCCTACAGCAATCCCGCCTAATGCTCCAACAAGCATTCCCTGCCAGAGTTTGCGCGAATTGCTTTCTACAACACCGTCTACTCCGCCCAAAAAGAGACCAATCAGCCCACACACGTAAAGAGTGACAGCGCGATAAGAGTCCATTGACAGAGCGTCGGACCCCTTTATATCCCCTTGCGCTTTTAGTTGCTCAATACCGGAATAATCTACGCGCCACTCTTGAAGCGCCCAGCCCAAAAACCCGCCGATCAGTCCGGCGACAAGGCCCACGAATATCCGCGATTTCATTCCCGCACCTTACAAGGGAAAAGGGAAGAGGGAAAAGGACAATGCCCGCCCCGCTGAAAATTTTCACAAATTCCCGGCAAGCGAGCGTATTTTTCTTTTCCCTTTTCCCTTTTCCCTTCCTTTCATGCTTCAAACCGGAAGCGCGTGTTGCCGATGTTGAGTTCGTCGCCGGGACGCAGGGGCTGCGGCGTCTGCGCCCCGATCTTGACGCCGTTGACATACGTCCCGTTGGACGAGCCGTGATCTGTGATGGCGAACTGCCCGCCGCTGGCCTGCACCGTCGCATGGCGGCGCGAAACGTTGGTGTCGTTCGGCAGGGGAATCGGGCTTGTGGCGTCGCGCCCGATGTCCGCGCTGCCGTTCACCGGAAAAATCTGCCCGGAGTACGTCCCCGCCGTCGCGACCAGACGCGGCCCGCTTCCAATAATCGGACTGGCTCCCATGACCGCCGATACGCCGCCGAACGGGTCAGCGGTTCCCTCCGTGATGGACGCAAGGTTCGGGGCGGCGGGGGCGGACGCGCCAAAGGGATTTGCGGCGGGCGCGGCCTCGGCGGGAAACATCCCCGAATCTTTTTTAATCTGCGAAAGCAGCGGCTTTTCAAGTTTCCCGGTATTGTAGGCCCAGAACAGCCCCGCGCCGATCACTCCCACCACAAAAAGGCTGATGAGCGTGCTGCCCGCGTTGCTTTCCGGCGGGCGGCGCGGCGGGAGTCGGCGAGGCGGCGGGCGCAGCGGCAGTCAGTTCCGACCGTAGGCGCAGCGGGCGGATTCGGGTTTGCAGGAACTGCCAGCGCCGGGGCCAGTTTCGCGTCGGGCCAATCTACCGTCAGCGGTTCGTGGTGAATCCCGTCGGCGGGATGGGCGCGGGAAAACGTTTCGGTCACGCTTTTCGGCGCGTCGGCGCTGTATTTCGCGGTGATGGTGATCGGTTCGTCCAGCGGCACGTTCTCAAACCGCGCCACGCCGTTGTCCGCCGCGCTGAGAATATGCGTCTGATGGTACGTTTTGGAAGCGTTCGCCGCCTCAATCTGCGCTTCCAGCACGCCCCGGCCTTTGGACTGCACCGGCACATAGACCGCCTGCGCAAACTTGAACGCCGTTTCGTTCAGTTCAGCGGGCGTATCGGTCGCGACGGGCAGGCGAGCCAGATTGCCGCGCTGATTGTCCGTAATCTCCAGCGTCGCGCCGGTGGGTTTGATCGCGGTGGGCAACGGCAGGGCCACCACGCCGCCCGTCGGCGCGGGCAGCGGGGTCGGGGCCGCGCCCTCGCCATTCTTCGCCACAAATCGGTATACGAAATCGCCCGTAAAATCTACTTTCACCTGCATTACGGCGGCAGCGGCGGCAGGTTTCGTTTCCGTCTTTGGCGCGTCTTTCCCGGCAGGACTTGCGCCCGTCTGCGCGAGGAGTTTGGCGCCACAGAGAACGCAGAGGACAGAAAGAAACACGGAGAGGGAGAAAGCAAGGGTCGGTTTTCGTGAGTTTTGAACTCCCGGTAAAGCGTAAGGCGCGAAATGTTTCAACGGTCTTCCTCCAGACGGCGTAGCGCCAGCGGCAGCGCCTCGATAATGTCGCTCGCAATCAGGCCGACCTGCCCGCGCTGCTGCGCCGCAATGTCGCCCGCCATGCCGTGCAGCAGAACGCCGAGCGCGGTGATGTCAAACGGGGAAATGTCGGCGGCGCTGTCTGTCTTCTTCACGGACGCGAACGCCTGCGCCAGCAGTCCGCCTAAAATCCCGGTCAGCGTGTCGCCGGAACCGCCTGTCGCCATGCCGGGGTTGCCGCTTGTGTTAATGATAACTTTGCCGGAAGCGTCGCCGGTCAGCGAATAGCGGCCTTTTAAAACAACGGTGGCGTGGTATTTTCGCGCCAGTTCACGTAGTGACTCCAGTCGGTTAGACTGCACTGCGGCGGCGGATGTTCCCAGCAGCCTGCCCGCTTCGCCCGGATGCGGCGTAATAATCAGGGGCCAGCGCGGATCGTTGCCGCGATCTGACAGCATCTTTTCTATTTTGTCGGGATTCAGGGCCAGAGCGTTCAGTCCGTCCGCGTCCAGCACAAGCGGCCTCCGAATCTCCGCCACGATTCGGAGGATCAGCGCGACGGTCTGCGGATGCTGTCCCATTCCCGGCCCAACGCAGAGGACGGTCGCCTTCTCTGCGAACTCCGCGATTTTATCAAAGGCCGCTTCGGAGACCGCGCCGTCAATCTCCGGCAGCGGCAGGGTCATTTGCTCGTTGAGTTTCGCCGCGATGATCGGCTGCGCGGAATCCGCCGTCAAGACCGTGACCAGTCCCGCGCCCGCCCGCTGCGCCCCATGCGCCACCAGCGACGGAGCGCCCGCCATATTCCGTGAACCAGCGACCACCGCCACATGACCGAAATCGCCCTTGTTCGCTTCTTCTGCGCGTTTCAGAAAGGTAAATTCCGCACGAAACAGATACGCTTCTTCCGCTGTCCATGCTATGTAGGGCGTCTCCACGTCAACCCGCATACCCGCTAACACAATTTGAGCAATATGCAATTTGCCAAGACAATCTACTCCTGGCGAAAAATACATTCCCAATTTTGGGTATGCAAACGTTACTGTGTGGGTTGCGTAAATTGCCTGTCCCGGAACTGCGCCTGTATTAGAATCCACGCCAGCGGGTATATCTACCGCAATGACTGGCAAACCATACTGATTGACCGATTGAATCAACTGCGCGTAAGGTTCACGCGGCGCGTCTTTTAATCCCGTTCCAAGCAGAGAATCAACAATAATATCTATGCCAATATTGGGCGGAAAAGACTCCAAATTGCTGATATTGAAACCAAGTTTAACAAGCGCATCGTAATTTATTTTCGCATCGCCCTTAATCGCTTCCGCCGAACCGGCGAGATAAACCAAAGGCCATGCCCCAATGCCCCGCAGATGCCGCGCAATAACAAAGCCGTCTCCCCCATTATTGCCTGTGCCGCACAGGACAACGATTCGTTTATTGCGCAAATCGCCGTATTCGCGCTGCATGACTTCGACGACGGCGCGGCCCGCGTTCTCCATCAGCACGACGCCGGGGATTCCAAACTCTGATATGGCCCGCCGGTCTAGTTCGCGGATTTGCTCCGCCGTGACGACTTTCATAACGATTTCCTTGCTGGACTCCGGGAGTTGAAAACTCCCGGCACGAAAAAACAAGCGTCCTAGGGACGCAACGCTTTTCCGCTGTAAATTTCTCGCCCTAAACGCACGCGCATCTATCGTGAACGCTTCTATATTTTGCGTCCGTAGGACGCTCGTTTTTGATGCCGGGAGTTTTCAACTCCCGGATACAGTCTTGATGACGGAAATTTCACGTTTCGGCAAACGAAAGTAGTTCGGTTCCGTAATAAATCATGTCGCGCCAAAAATAGGGCGTGAACAACCTTTCGGGAAGAGGGCCTTATGGCGGTCGCAGCGCAGAGACAGGGAAACCGGGAAGTGGCGCGGAATGGCAGCGGCGCAAGACCGGCGCAGGCCGCGCATCGCGCCCAGGACGATCCGAGTTTCAAATACCGGTGGATTATTATGGTTGGGCTGATTACCGCCGCCATCCTAGAAGTCCTCGATACCACGATTGTCAACGTCGCTCTGCCGCAAATGGCGGGCAACCTCGGCGCGACCAATGAGGAAATCGGCTGGGTCTCCACCGGCTACATTCTCTCCAACGTCGTCGTGCTGCCCATGACCGCGTGGCTGTCGCTGGTGTTCGGACGGAAACGCTACCTCGCCGGTTCCATCTTAATCTTTCTGATTGCGTCGTTTTTCTGCGGCGCGGCCCACTCGCTCGCGACACTCGTATTCTGGCGCATCATTCAGGGCGCGGGCGGCGCGGCCTTGCTCTCGACCGCGCAGTCCACCCTCCGCGAAATTTTCCCCGCCGATCAGCAGGGAACGGTGCAGTCCATCTACATCCTCGGAATCATCATGGCCCCGACCGTCGGCCCCACGCTCGGCGGCTACATCACCGATAATTATAACTGGAACTGGGTCTTTTACGTCAACCTGCCGATTGGAATTATCTCGATGGCGATTGTCATGCTGTTCCTCAGCGATTCGCCCGGAGCGCCAAAGGCGGGCAGAATAGATTTTCCCGGCATCGCCCTGCTCGCCATTGGTCTCGGCTCACTGCAATATGTGTTAGAAGAAGGCAATACAAACGACTGGTTCGCCGACGCATGGATTCAGCGGCTGTCCGTCATTTCCGCGATTGCGCTGACGGCCCTGATCCTCTGGGAACTCTCGCCGCGCAACAGGCAGCCCGTCGTCAACCTGCGCGTCCTGAAAAACCGGGACTTAACGGCGTCATTGGGCCTCCTGCTGGCGCTGGGATTCGGGCTTTACGGCGGCGTTTTCATCTTTCCGCAGTTCGCGCAAAACATCCTGGGGTTCACCCCGACCGTCACTGGCCTCGTGCTGCTTCCCGGCGGCATCGCGACGGGCGTTTCCGCAATTATCGCCGGTCAAGTCCTCGGCAAGCGCAAACTGGTCAGTCCCACGATTGTGATCGCCATCGGAATGGCGTTCTTTATCTATTCGATGTGGGAACTCGGTCACCTTACCCTGCAAAGCGGCGAGGCCGATACGCGGGTCGCGCTGATTGTGCGCGGTTTCGCGCTCGGTCTGCTGTTTACGCCGATTAACATTGCGGCGTTTTCCAGTCTGAAGGGGCAGGAGATTCCGCAAGGTTCCAGTCTGGTCAATCTGGCGCGGCAGCTTGGCGGCTCGTTCGGGATTGCAGCCCTTAGCACCTACATTACCCGGATGACGCAATTTCACCGCGCCAACCTCGTGCCGAACACCTTTCCCGGCAATCCCGCCTTCGAAGAGCGGTTTCAGCAGATCACCGCCGCCATGCTCGCCAGAGGCTACGACACCGTTCACGCCAGACAACTGGCCTTAGCGATCATCAACCGCAGCATTCAGGGGCAGGCGCTCACCATGTCCTATAACGACGGCTTTCTGCTGATTGGAATGTCGGTCGCGGTCGTGGCCCCCTGCGTTTTCTTGATCCGCCCGAAAAAACAGGTCGGCCCGCCCGTCGAAATGGGGCACTAATCGTGACGCAAAATTTTACGTTTGCCCCTTGAAAAGCGCGGCGATCTGAGGTATCATAATTTCCATAACCAAACGCGGGAAGCGGCATTACTGCCTGCGAACGCGGCTAAGGGGATATCGTCTAGCGGTCAGGACGGCGGTTTCTCAGACCGTTAACCGGGGTTCGATTCCCCGTATCCCTATGCGCCCCTCCTGTGAATTTTCAGGAGGGCTTTTTCATGTCAGTTTTAGCCCTCACCCTGCCCCTCTCCCAGGTTTGGGAGAGGGATGCTTATACTATCAGGCGACGCCCGCGCCGCCGCGCATCAGCGGGATTTCGCAGGGGATTGGCTCTTTCGTCACCGCGTGGCGAAGGTTCGCTTTAGAAAACTGCACGATGTACGCTTTGCGCGTTCCCGCCGTCCGGTTCACGCCGCTTTTGTGCATCAGCAGCGATTGAAACGCCACCAGCGAACCGGCCCGAACCGGCGCGGCGATCCCCTGATCGGGATCGTCAAGCGAATGGCAGGCAAGGCCAATCGGCGTGGGATCGTGCGGCGCAAGCCCGCCCCGCTGCGAACCGGGCCGCACCCAGATGCAGCCGTTCTCCGGCGTCGCGTCGTTGAGGGCCAGCCACAGCGTCAGGTAGGGCGAAGGCTCGACGGGGGTATAGCCATCGTCCTGATGCCAGGGAAACTGCTTGTCGCCGTCCGGCCCCTTAAAGACCGCCTGATTCCAGTATAAATCTACGTCCGGGCCAAGCCACTCCGAAGCAATCGCGACAAATTCGGGACGCTGCACGAACGCCCGCAGCGCCGCGTCCTGCTCCGCGAGATGGCTGGTAAACGTGATTTCGCCCTGCCGCGAAATTCCCTCGGTCCCGCCCTTCGCCGCCAGCGATTCCTCGTACCGCTTTTGATGCGCCTCAATCTGCGCGGCAAGCGCGTCCATTTCGTCCCGCGTGAAAACGTCCTCTAAAATCGCGTATCCGTTCTCCGCAAACGAATCGCGCTGCTCCTGCGTAATCGTCGGTATCATCTCTTTTCCCTCTACTCCCTTTTGGATTGCTTCCGAATCTTTCTGTTCCCTGTTCCCTGTCTTTTCTCTACTTCGGGGCGCGAATCTCGATCCGCGTGTTGCGGCCCACGTACAGCGTATCGCCGAATTTTACCGGCGTAGGCGTCTCGCACGGGATTAAAAATTTAGGAGTGCGTCCGTTGCGCCGGATGCCGTTGGTAGAATGTAAATCCATGATTATCGGGCTGTTGCCGTCAAGCCGCATTTCACCATGCAGGCGGGAAATCCCTTCATCCTCTACCTGAACCGCCAGCGATAACGTGGGAGATTTCCGCCCGAAATGCAGCGTGTCGCCGTAGAATGGCACGATGAAAGGCTCCCAGTCGGGATAAACGCGGTCAGGGTTCGGCTCCTCGTCAGCGGAGGGATCGCAGTAAAAGACCAGCTCCAGCAACGGTTCCGGGATTGCCGCCGACTCCGATGCGGCTTGCTGCGATAGAACGAACGGCGCGGCGGCGAAATCGGGCAGGGCGGTATTGGGCGCGGGGAACGGTTCGACAGGCGGCGCGACTGGCCCCGTCCGCCGCAAGCGCAAAGGGACGGCAAGCAGCATCAGACCGGCAATCAACAGCGCCAGCAGCGATTCCGCCAGCGCCATGACCGGAAGCGACAGAGGCAGCAAAATCGCGGCGGCAAGCAGCGCCACTTTCGCCGTCAGCGTCAATCCCCACACGCGCAGCAGGGCGGCGTCCATGCGGCGGGCGAGGCGAATGGCGTAGGACAGCGAAATAAAATCGTTGGACTGCGTGGTCACCGTCGCAAAGAGCGACGCGGCGGGACGGGCGGCGTTCAGGCAGAGGCCCGCGTCCGCCGCGTCCAGCAGCGCCGCGTCGAACGCGCCGTCCCCTATCGCGAAGACCGGCCCCCGCGCCTTTTGCCGCAAGTCCGCAAGCCGCTCGGCGCGTTCGCGTTCGCCAAAGCTGCCCGCCGTCGCGTCCAGACCCATTGCCTGCGCCGTTCGCGCCGCCACGCTGTCCCCGTCCCCGGAAATCAAGACTTGCGGCGCAATGCCCAGCGTCCGCAGGTCAATGACCGCTTCCGGCGCATCGGCGCGAATTGTGTCCCGGAAGACGATCAGGCCCAGCAGTCCGCCCTCCACGCCCAGCAGGGAGATCGAATTGCCCTGCGCTTCGGCAAAGGCTATCGCTTCTTCGGCCTGCCGCATCATCGGGACGCGGTTCTGTTGCATCCAGCGCCGACTGCCGAGAAAAAAGCGGATGTCGTCCACCGTTCCCGCCACGCCGCCGCCCTCTGCCGCGAGGCAATCGCTCGCTTCCAGCGCGATCACGTTGCGGAAAGGGGCTGCCGCTGTCCGCAGGGCGCGGGCCAGCGGATGCCGACTGTCCGTCTGCAAAATTGAGGCTACGCGCAGCACATCGGCGCACGTCCAGCCGTAGTACGGAACGGCGTCCTCCACCACAAAATCGCCCTGCGTCAGCACCCCCGTCTTGGCGAAGGCCGCGCCCCGCGCCGAGGCCAGCGACTTCAGCGCCGCGCCGCCCCGAAACCACAGCCCGCCCGCCATCCCGCAGCGCTGCGCGGAGGAGACCGCCACCGACGCCGCGACATGGAAAGCGTCTGACGAGGCCAGCGGCAGCAGGACGAGGCCGCGATACGCCCACGCGCTCCAATCCGCAGCTATCAGACCGGGAATCAAAAGCGAGGGCGCGACCGCAAACCCGGCGGTGAGCAGTCCCATCAGAAAAAGCCAGCGCAGCCCCGGAAACCGGATCATTTTCGCATAAGGGTTGGCGGGAGAAAGCATGAGGGAAAAACGTTCCAATTCAGCGGGCGGGAGGCGGCGAATTTGCGCCCGGAAGCGGAACAACGCGGCGGCAAGCGCAAACTCTCCACTCCGCAGGACAATCAGCCCCAGCGCCGCCTCCCGCCCATGCCCCAGCGCAGTCAGGCCGGCAGACCAGCACAGGGCGAGCAGGGCATTCCGCTCCGAAGACTGCTGACGGGCGCAGCGCAAAGCGGCTCCCAGTGAACGCCCGCCCGCTCCTAGCGCCGCCAGCAAAAACAGAGTCGGGACGAGCGGGAAGGCGGTCAAGGCAAGCGAGGAAGCGGACAGCGCCGCGCCGACCGACCAGAACGCGACGGCGGCAAACAGCGCCAGCAGATCGGAAGCGCGGGACGGAGAAATCAGGGGGCGGCGGCGGTCAGAAACAGGCGCGTCGGCGAAGCGGGCAACCACGCCGAAACGGGCCGCCGCCGCCAACAGCGCGTCCGGCGAAACGGAAGCGAGGTACTCCACGCGACCCAGCGCCGCCGCAAAGTCCACATTCGCCACTAATACGCTGGAAAAAGCGTTCAAGACCTGCGCGATGGCGCGGGCGGTCTCCGGCGCGTCCAAACGCTCCAGCAGCAGGACGCGCCGCACTATCGGAAATTTCATCTGGACGCCAAACAAGCCCAGTTCGTACTCAAGGCGCGCCGTTGAGAATTGGGCCGCGTCCACCGTCAGCCGCAATTCCCCCCGTTCGCTGTTCACCGACGCTTCGCAAATCCCCCGCGTTGTCCGCAGCCGCGCCACCAGACGCCCTAACTCCCGAAGCCCCGCCTCTCCCGAAGGAAATTCGACGGGGAGACTCAGACTTCGAATTTCCATAACGTAATTTGCCCGTTAATTTGAATAAGGAATGGAGAATGAGGAATCCAATCGCTTGCCTGCAAAATCCGCGCAAACTGCCAGCGCAGGAATTTTGATTCCCCGTTCCTCATTTCTCATTCTCGTTAGACGACGCCCGCCAGAGTTCGTTCCGATTCGGAAGGCGCAATTTTGTCTATTAGTTTGTTCAGCGCATGGACGTAGGCGCGACCGCTTGCGACCACAATATCGGTGTGCGCCCCGCGTCCCGTATAGATGTCGTTGCCGCGCCGGACGCGAATCGTCACTTCGGCGAGGGCGTCAATGCCTTCGGTCACGGCCTGAATGTTGAACTCGATCAGTTCGTTCTCGATGTCCGTAATCCGGTTGATGGCGCGGTACACGGCGTCCACCGGCCCCGTGCCATGACACGAATCGGTCAGTTCCCGGCCCTGCGCGTCCTTAATCCGAACGGTTGCCGTCGGGATCAGGTTATCGCCGCAGGAGACCTGAACGTGCAGCAGTTCATACGTCTGATTCGCGCCGACGTGTTCGTCCGCGACTAGGGCCTCTAAGTCCTCGTCGTAGACCTGCTTTTTGCGGTCGGCAACATCAAGGAAGCGGGTATAAACGCGGTCAATAGTTTGCTCTGTGATCGTGAAGCCGAGTTCGCTTAACCGGTGTTTCAGCGCTGCCCGCCCGGAACGCGCCGTCAGGATAATCTCGCTTTTCTGAATCCCTACGTCGCGGGGATCAATGATCTCGTAGGTCGAGCGCTCTTTCAGAACGCCGTCCTGATGAATCCCGCTGGAATGGGCGAAGGCGTTTGCCCCAACAATCGCCTTGTTCGGCTGCACGATAATGCCCATGGTGGCGCTGACCATGCGGCTCGTCTTGTAAATTTCCTGCGACACGATCCCGGTCTCGCAGTCGTAATGATCGCGGCGGGTCTTCATCGCCATCACGACCTCCTCCAGCGACGTGTTGCCCGCCCGCTCTCCAATGCCGTTCACGGTGCATTCAATCTGCCTCGCCCCGTTACGGACGCCCGCCAATGCGTTGGCGGTCGCCATTCCTAAATCATTATGACAGTGAACGCTGATAATTGCGCGGTCTATGTTAGGCACATTTTGGGTCACATAGGCAATTAACGCTCCATATTCTTCCGGCGCGGTGTATCCGGTCGTGTCCGGGATGTTGATTACGGTCGCTCCGGCCTCAATCACGGCCTCAATCACGCGGCACAGATAGTCGCGGTCGGCGCGTCCCGAATCCTCTAAAAAGTATTCCACGTCCCCCACCAGATTGCGGGCGCGTTTCACCGCCATGACGCCGCGCTCCAACGCTTCCTCGCGGGTCATTTTGAGTTTGTGCTGAAGGTGGCTGTCGGAAACGCCGAGTCCGGTATGGATTCGCGGGCGAACGGCGTCTTTGAGGGCCTCCGCCGCCGTGTCAATGTCCTTCGGAACGGCGCGGGTCAGTCCGCAAACGGTGGCGTTTTTAATCAGGCGGCTGATGGCCTGCACCGCCTGAAAATCTCCCGGCGACGAAATCGGGAAGCCCGCCTCGATCACGTCCACCCCAAGCCGCTCCAGCTGCCGCGCAATCTCCAGCTTTTCCTCGACGTTCAGCGAGGCCCCCGGCGACTGTTCGCCATCGCGCAGCGTGGTATCAAAAATATAAATGCGGGTTGACATCTTCGTTCCCTCCGGTTCTTTCTTGTCAATTTTTTGCGATTTCAACGGGCGCTCAATCCATCCCGATTTTTCGATACGCTCGCGTAGCGAAAAAGAGTCCTGCCCATCCCGCAACAAGGAATGGGTTGTATCGAATTGCTTTTACAAAGACCTGGCGGGCTTGCCGTTGACTTTCGCGTTTACCTTCTGTGACCGCTTTGATCGTAAGACAAAGACCAAGATTGTTCAGCGCTTTTGCATCCTTCGGTTTGAACTTCAGGTATTCGTAATACTGATAAATGGCCTCATTGACTCTGTCCTGTTCCGCATACGCGCCGCCTAACGCATAATAAACATCTGCCCAGTTTGGATCAAGTTGCTGAACTCGCTCGTACTCGATTATGGCTTCCTCCCACCTCTTCTGGGTGGTTAAAAGTCTGCCCAAATTCTTATGCGATTCAATTTGATCAGGGTCAAGCCGTAGGGCAAATTGATAACTTTTTATCGCGGAATCAGCATCGCCCGCGCGTGATTGCGCGTAACCCAGATTATGGTAAATACTTGCGCTTTGAAGATTACGGGTAATAGCCTGTTTGTAAACGGTGATCGCTTGCTCCGTTCGACCTGAATTTGAATATAAGCAACCCAGATTGTTGTAAGACGCAGCCAATTCAGGATTCAATTGAATAGCCCTTTTGTACGCTTTAATCGCTTTGATCGCGTTTTTCTTTTTCTCATAAATCAATCCTAAGTTGTAATACACCTGGCCTGAATACGGATTGGATTTCAACGCCTGTTGAAACTTCTCGAAGGCTCTATTGATGTCGCCTGAATTAAAGCAATTTACCGCATCCTTAAAAATATCCTCGTATGGCATCGTGTCACCCGCAAAATCCTATTTCTATGACAGGCGCGTTTTGTGATAAATATTAGCGAGGCGAATAGTACAGCCAATGGAAGGGAAGCAATATGACGCTTCATGCTTCAGTTTCTTCAATGCGATAAATGCGATATTTGCGCGGCTTCAATTCCTGCTTTAATAGCCCTAATACAATTTCCCGTTTGTTCGCCATCCACTCAGGGACAGACCGCGCCCATTGTTGTTCCGAAGGCACATAGAGAACGTTGAGAAAGCCTCGACCATTCTGTATCACTTTGCCGTAGAAGAACGTCCATTTTTCTCGCTCGTGGTACACAGCGGCCCAATCATCATCTTCTGCCCGCAGTCGACCGGCGGAAATAATTTCAATCCAGAACTCTGCTCGCTTCCGCCTGCGGTCTTCAAGCCTCATCAAGGCAAGAAACCACGCCCAACCAAAGAGTATCAGAGACAATCCAAGAGCAGCGATGAAACGCAATCCGTTCAGAAACAGTTCCATTTATTTACGCTCATCTTCACGGGCGTGGCAGTCCGGATAAGAAACTCTGAAACGCCAGTTCCAATACATCAATCGTCTGTTCGCGGGTGACGCCGGGAAAGCCCTCCAAAAATTTTTCCAGCGGCGCACCCTCCTCTAGATGATCCCAGAGATGCTTGACCGGAACGCGAGTCCCGGCAAAGCAGGGCGTTCCGCTGACTCGTCCGGGATTGACCGAGACAATCCCGAAGCGCGGGTCGTTCGGCATGATTAACTCGCCCGCATCGTCGCCAGTCCCCATCGGTCTTTCCAGAAGTTGCGCGTTGCTCATAAAACCTTTACTCCGGCGTTTCGTTCTGCTTGCCTCAAACTTGGGATTGCCACGATAGTGTTGCGCCGTCGTAAACATCGGCAAGACGCAAAGTACAATCAATCGAGGAGAAATGAATTTTAGCGGCTATTCCCGTCGCTTTGTTCAGCGTCCAATCTCCGGCAGGCTTTTTGCTGTAATGTTCGATACGCGGCGCGTCCATCGAAATAAGGACGTAATCGGTCAGCGTTTCGATTGTGCGATACTCCGCGAACTTTTCGCCCCGGTCAAACGCTTCGGTATTCGGCGAAAGCGTCTCAAAAATCATCATGGGATTGATAAGCGTGTCATCATTCGCGTCAAGGCAGATTGCTTCGCCGTGAACAATCAGAAAATCGGTGTAGGCGTACAGCTGCCCGGAGCCGGAACGAACGCGCATCGTGCTGCCCATGCCTTGAAAGGGGCGGTCACGCACTTGGTTGTGAATCAGGCACATGATATTCGTGTTGATAAGGCAATGTTCGGGGCCGCAGGAGTGTCGTTCGTAAACGCGCCCCCGGAAATACTCGTGCCGAAATTCGGCCTCTCGTTCCATTGCGAGATATTCTTCCGGCGTGTAGTGATGTTGCTCCGAAAAAATGACGGGCAATCCCGCAAGCAAATTTTCACTCGCCATCTGCAAAACCTGAACCGCCTGCTGACGCGAGACCGTCGGGAAATTTCCCAGAAACCAGTCTATATCTGCGCCGCCTTCCAGATGCCGCCACAGTTCTTTCAGCGGAACGTGAGTTCCGGCAAAACAGGGCAGACCGGCGGCGCGATTCGGGTCAATCGAAATCAGGCCAAAGCGCGGGTCATTCGCCGGGACAAGTTCACCTTGCCTGTCCAATTTGTCAGCGTGTGTGTTATTCATAAATTCCACACTACGCATTGGAACAGATTTACGGAAAGGCCGAAAGAAGTTCAATGTTCAATGTTCACTCCCACCACTATAATATAGTGGTGAACTTTATTCCTACGCAAAAAAATAAAGTTCACCACACCCGTCTATGGACTTTTGATGGTTTTTGATTATGAACTTTTTTTCGGCCCTTTACTGGAAAACTTTCCTATCGCGCTTGCTGTCTACTCCCGCACTTCGATTCGGGCGATGCGCTCGTTTGGCTCGGTCTGCGTCTGCTTCGCGGTCACGTCCTGCTTCACATCGCTTTTCACCCACGACATCATGGCGCGGAGTTCGCGGCCCACTTTTTCGATCTGGTGATTGCGGTCTTTCTGCTCCAGAGCGCGGAAGACAGGGCGACCGGCGCGGTTTTCCAGAATCCATTCACGGGCAAACTCGCCGTCCTGAATCTGGCGCAGGATTTCCTTCATTTTCGCCTTGACCGCATCGTCCACAATCTGCGGGCCGCGAGTCATATCGCCGAACTGCGCGGTGTCGGAAATGGAGTAGCGCATCCCCGCGATTCCCGCCTCATACATCAGGTCAACAATCAGTTTCAGTTCGTGCAGACACTCGAAGTAAGCAATCTCCGGCTGATAGCCCGCGTTGACCAGCGTCTCGAAGCCCGCCTTCACCAGCGAAGTCGCGCCGCCGCATAGCACGGCCTGTTCGCCGAAAAGGTCGGTCTCGGTCTCTTCCTGAAAGGTCGTTTCCAGCACGCCCGCCCGCGTTCCGCCGATGCCCTTAGCGTAGGCCAGCGCGATATTTTTGGCCTCGCCCGTATGATTCTGATGGATCGCGATCAGGCACGGGACGCCCTTGCCGTCCACATACACGCGGCGCACCAGATGCCCCGGCCCTTTCGGGGCCGCCATAAACACGTCCACGAAATCGGGCGGCGTGATCTGCCCGAAATGAATATTGAACCCATGCCCGAACGCGATGGCGTTGCCGGGAGACAGGTTCGCTTCGATAGATTCTTTATAGAGCGCGGACTGATACTCGTCATTGACCAGGATCATAATGATGTCGCCCCGCTTCGCCGCGTCCGCCACCGATAGCACGGTATGCCCGTCCGCCGTGGCCGCGTCCCACGATTTGCCGGCCCGAAGCCCGACAACGACATTGACGCCCGAATCTTTGAGGTTCAGCGCGTGGGCGTGGCCCTGACTCCCGTAACCAATCACCGCGACAGTCTTGCCCCGCAGCGCCGTCAAATCCGCATCCGTATCGTAGTAAATTTTTGCAGCCAAAAGATTCTCCAGAAGACTTTTTATCCACGAACTACCACGAATTTATCACTAATTCACACGAAATGAATTCACGAGAATTTTTCGTGTCGCTTCGTGGTAGTTCGTGGATAAAAGTTTTATTGTTTTTTGTAACCGGCGAGGACGGCCAGTTCGTAATGTTTCCAGTAGCAGTCGGCGTCCGTGAAACCGATGTCTCGCAGCCAGCCGACCTGCGTTTCGACGGGCGTCAGGCGGTTTGCCGCCTTGTCCAGCCGATTTGTGTGTTCGCTCAAAACGTCCTCAAAAATCGCTTCCTGCCCTTTTTCGCGGCGGAGGCGGACTACGTTTTGAGCGTAAGCGCGTTCAAAGAGTTCTTCGCCCAGCGGGGACGCGCTGGCGACGTGTTCGATGTTGATGAACACGCCGCCGGGTTGAAGCAAATCGTAAATCTCTGCGTAGAGGGCGCGTTTGCGCTCGTCTTCGCTGTGGTGGATCGCAAAGCCGGAGACAATCGCGTCGAATTTCGGGACGGGCAGCGCGTTCTTCCAGTCCGGCAAATTGAAATCACCCTGAAGAAACGTCACGGAGGACGGGTGGAAATGCGCCAATCGCTCCGCCGCCGCTTCCAGCATGGCGGGCGAACCGTCCAGCGCCACGCCCTGCGCTCCCGTCCAGCGCCGCAGAACGGTTTCCAGCAAAATGCCGTCTCCGCAGCCCAGGTCAAGCGCCCACGTCGCTTCTAAATCGGGCCTGCGCGCGGGCAGCAGTTGCCGCAAAACTTCTAACTGTTCTGCCGCGCCCGGTATCGCCCCGCGCCGGTCGTTGGCGAAGGCCATTGCGATACCCGCGTCCTGCCAGACGCGCCAATCGGTCTGCGGCTCCGTCCTGCGCCGGTCGTCTGCATTGAATGTCATACCGCGCCGCCTTTCGTTCCTGTGTCTCGCCGCTTTTGCGCGAGGCCGATCCCCGCGCCCAATGCCAGACCAACGGTCACAAACAGCGCGAAATTGACGACGACGTTCTTCACCGAGTCAATCCCCGTCGCGTCCGTGATGCGGTTGTAAATTTGCCAGAGCAGGCCGTTCAGCGTCAGCAGCAGGCCAAATCCCAGCCCCGCAAGCGTCCCGCCGCGCAGGTCTTGCCGCCGCCTGCCGACCGCCGCCCCAATCGCCGCGCCGATGATCGGCCCGACGACCGCCAGCAGCGTAAACAGCCGACCGACCGCGCCAATATCCACAATCTCCCGCAGTTCGCCCATGCTTTTTCCCTTATCCACGAATTACACGAATTATCACGGATTGAAACACGAATTGCTTCGAAAATAACTCGTGTCAAAATTCGTGGATGAAAAAACTACTCCGCTTCGCGACCTGCGCGGCTTGCGGTCTTCGCGCCCCGCGCCATCGCGATAATCCCGGTGCGGACGAGTTCGCGGATGCCGTAGGCTTCCAGCAGCAGGGTGATTTTGTCGAGTTTGTCCGGGCTGCCGGTGACTTCCACGATGAACGTTTTCTCGCTGATGTCAATGATGCGGCCCCGAAAAATCTCCACAATCTGCATAATCTCGCCGCGATCTTTCGGCTCGGCGTTGACTTTAATCAGCGCCAGTTCCCGCTCGACCGCAGCCGTCTCGGTATAGTCCACGACTTTAATCACTTCGACCAGTTTGTTGAGCTGCTTGGTAATCTGCTCCAAAACCCGGTGATCGCCGCCCACGACAATCGTCATGCGGGAAATCTCTGGCTTGTCCGTGACGGAAACCGCCAGCGACTCGATATTAAATCCGCGCCGCGCAAACAGCCCCGCCGTCCGCGCCAGAACGCCCGGATTATTTTCCACCAGCACCGTAATCGTGTGATGCTCCTGTAATTGCGCCATGATTGCATTGGTCATAAAACTCCCTTTCAGGTGTTCGGGTGTTCGGTGTTCAGGTGTTCGGGTGTTGGCTCATTCACTGACAGTTTATCAAAACTCACAGCAACGCAGCCAACACCCGAACACCTGAACACCGAACACCTGCCCCCTTCCTAAAGATCAAACGGTGCGCCGGACGGGCCTTCTTCCTCGTCATCGTCGTCGTCGTCTGGGTCCATTTCTTCGTCAAGTCCCGACAGGTCGTAGGCGATAAGCGCGTCTGCCGCAATGAAAACGCCGCCAAACCCGCTCGGCCCCGGCCAGTCCAGCACCGGGATCGTTTTCAGGCGGCGCGGATTTAGCCCCTGCGCCTCGACGTAACCCAGACAAATGGCGTAATCCAGGTGCAGCAGGTCGCGGGGCGAGAGCGGACACGCTTCCATCTGTTCGTTGAATCCGGGCGGCAGTTCCCCGTCGCCCTGATTGGCGCGGGCATATTCCACCAGCAGCGGCATCGCCCGCAGAAAATAGACGTGCGAGAGCGCGGGCCGCACCACCTGACGGAAAAACCGTCCGCTGCGGATCATGGTCGTATAGCCGCGCTGATAGAATGTCCAAAGCGCGGTCGGCTCATGTTCTTCAATATTCATAAGAATACAAAGAAAACAGAAAACAGAAAACAGAAAACAGAAGAATCTCTGTGAGCATTACCGTATCGAGTTTTGAATTGCGGTCGCATAGGCCTGAAGCATCCGGCTCACTTCCTGCAAATCAAGCGTTAGTTGCGCGGTATCACCATAACCAAGATCGCGGGTCAGAATGAGAAAGTAGCGACATTCTTCCAGCGAACCTTGCGCGATATTATAATAACGCGCTTTGTCCGCTTTACTGTGCTTTTTGAATCCCTCTGCGATGTTAGCGGGAATGGAAACTGCTGCGCGGCGTAGTTGAGAAGTAAGCCCAAACATCTCATTTTTTGGAAATCCTTCCGTCAAACGGTATATCCCCAAAACCCACTGATGCGCCTTCTTCCAAACTTCTAAATCTTCAAAGGTCTGCGCTCCCAAAATTGCCTCCAATTAGTGTGGACTGCATTTCTTCTGTTTTCTGTTTTCTGTTTTCTGTTTTCTACCCCTCCGTGCTTTCCACTGCCACCGCTCCCGCCACTTCCACATACTGCGCGAGGACGGCCTCTTCATGCGAGAACGACCATTCTTCGCTGTCGGCGTGGACGCTGGCCTTTGCGTGGACTAAATCCTCTTTCAGCATCATCTCTTTGATGGACTGCCCGGACGGGATCATCGGGTAGACGTTTTCTTCCGTCGGGATGCGGCAGTCAATCACCACCGGCTTGTCATGGACGGCCTTTGCCTGATGCAGCGCCGCTTTCAGTTCGTCGGGCGTGGTGGCGCGAAGTCCGACGCCGCCGTAGGCCTCCGCGAGCTTCACGAAGTCGGGCGACGCCTGCAAGTCCACCTGACTGTACCGCTCCTCGTAGAACATCTCCTGCCACTGCCGCACCATGCCGAGCGTCCGGTTGTTGATAATGACCGTAATCACCGGCAGGCCGTAAACGACTGCCGTCATCAACTCCTGCGTCATCATCTGGAACGAGCCGTCTCCGGAGATGCAGACCACGCGCTTATCGGGGTTGGCGAAGGCCGCGCCCACCGCCGCCGGCAGTCCAAAGCCCATCGTGCCAAGCCCGCCGGATGTCACCCACTGATGCGGGCGGCGGCACTTGAAATACTGCGCGGCCCACATCTGGTGCTGCCCCACGTCAGTCGTCATAATGCAGTCGTGGTCAAAAATCTCGCTGACCTGCTCGATGGCGTATTCGGCGTAGAGTTTGCCGTCCTGCGGGTAGGCCAGCGGGAAGCGCTCTTTCCACGCTAAAATCCGCTCGTTCCATTCCGTCGCCTCGCGGGGCTTGACCTGCTTGATGAGTTCGGTCAGAATCGTTTTCACGTCGCCGACAATCGGCACGTCCGGCACAATAACTTTGCCGATTTCCGCCGGGTCAATGTCAATATGGATGATTTTCGCGCCCGTCGCCCACTTATCAACCGCCCCCGTCACCCGGTCATCGAACCGCGCTCCGACTGCAATGAGCAGGTCGGATTGATTGACCGCATGGTTGGCGTAGGCTGTGCCGTGCATCCCCAGCATCCCCATCGAAAGCGGGTGCGTCTCGTCAATCGCGCCCTTGCCCAGCAGGGTCGTCGTGGTGAGCGTGTTCAATTTTTCCGCCAGCGCGGTGACTTCGGCCTGCGCGTCCGAGGCAATCGCCCCGCCGCCGACGTAAAGCACCGGACGCTCCGATTCGGCGATGAGCTGCGCGGCCTTGCGGATTTGCAGTTCGGGAATCCGTCCCTGCGGCGTAATCGGGCGGTACGACGCGATGCTGACGTTGCGCGGGTAATCGGTCTCCGGGTCAAAGTCAATGATCTCTTTGCTGATGTCCAGCGGGATATCCACCAGCACCGGGCCGGGGCGTCCCGTCCGCGCAATGTAGAACGCTTCCGCAAGGGCGTTGGCGAGTTCGTTGACATTCTTTACCAGATAATTATGCTTGGTGACGGGCATGGTGATTCCGGTGATGTCCGCTTCCTGAAAGGCGTCCTTGCCAATCGCGGAGGTTCGCACTTGCCCGGTAATCGCCACCATCGGGATCGAGTCCATGTAGGCGGTCGCGATTCCGGTGACCAGGTTGGTCGCTCCCGGGCCGCTGGTCGCGAGGCAGACGCCGACTTTGCCGGTCGAGCGGGCGAAGCCGTCCGCCATGTGCGCCGCGCCCTGCTCGTGCCGCACCAGGACGTGCTTGATGTCCTTGCAGTCGAAAATCGCGTCGTAGATTGGCAGCACCGCGCCGCCGGGGTAGCCAAAAATATGCGTGACCTGTTCTTGCCGCATACACTCCAGTAAAATTTGCGCGCCAGACATTTTCATCGTTGATTCTCCAGAAGAAAACAGAAAACAGAAAACAGAAAACAGAAGGGGCGCTCACAATTCGCAAGGTCTACGCTGCAACCGAAAAAGTTAGCAGACCGGGCATTTTCTTCTGTTTTCTGTTTTCTGACTTCTGTTTTCTTTCGCCAAAAAAAGCCTCTCATCCTCAAGGGACGAGAGGCTGCTGCTCACGTGGTACCACCCTTGTAGCCGCCCCGATTCCACCTGATAAGGCAGACAGGAGGCGACCACTTGAGACGCAGTATCGGGCGTAAACCGGGACAGCCTAATGGGAAGCGTTCGCTTCGGTTTAGCCGCCTGCTCCGAGGGGAGATTCGGCGAAGGGCGCTGCCGTCTCGCACCAGCCGACGGCTCTCTGAAAACTCCGATTCGCTTACTAGCCTCATCATTGCCTTGCCAGTAAAATTTATTACATCCTATTATGACACGCGGATACGCTGCTGTCAACCGTCCGGGCGGGAAAATTTTTAAGGATTTCCCCTTTTTTGCGCTTCTGACAGCCTATCGGAAGCGTTGCCGCGTTTAGCGCCGCTCCTGAAATAATTGCCGCGCGCCCTGCGGCGGAACGAACCGGAACGTATCGTCTTTAATCGGCGCGTCGAAGATTACTTTTCGGTACGTTTCCTGAAAGGAGATGCCGTTGCCGCTGTAGGTCGGTTTTTTCCCGTTCGCGCCCGGAATCTGATATTTCCAGGCAATCGTGCAGGCCGAGCGCACGAGTTGACTGGTGCGAATGTCAATCCACAGTTTCACGTCGCGCTGCACCAGAATCATGCTGCGGCTTTGAAGCATATCTTTCACAAAGGCCTCATTGAGTTTTGCGGCGATGCAGTAGGTCTTATGGCCTGCAACCGTGTCCTGTTTGAGGTAGTAAAAATTTCCCGCCTCGCGAGGCATATCTTTTGTCAGGATGAAACTCAGCGGGCTGAAAATTTGCGTCGAGCGCACTCCAAGCACATCTTCTGAAACTTTTTCGATGCCTGCCACAGTGGCGGCGAGACCAGACGGCGCGTTCCGTTTTGTATACGAGTTCGTTTTGCCGCTGTATACCGTGATGCCGCGCCCGTCCGCCCAGGCATGGAAGGAGCCGGTCAGCGGGTCGGTCGTATAGAGTTCCACGCGGTCGGGCCGTTTGTAGCGCATTGTGCCGGACTGGACGTATTCCGTCCCTCCGGGCCGCAAAATCTCCGCCTCAAAGTCGGCCTGCACGGAGGTTGCCTGCTGGTAGACCGCCACCATTTTGTGCGCCAGTGTGTTCCCGTTCGGCCCGGTCGGGCCGCCCGCCGCTGTGAGCGAAGGCAGCAATGTCAGCGCCACGCCTGCCGCCGCGCAGGAACTTCCGTTTTTCGCGTACTTTGCGCTGTGGCGCATGACGTTTGCAAAGAATGCGGTCCGCATTGCTTTTTTCCTTACTTTGCGCTTCTGGACTATGCGCTTCTGAAATTCCGTATTTCGGAAGGCGTTTGATTTCGCGCCGCCTCGCGACGACCCCGAAAGCGTACCGGTATTATTATGAGCAGAAAACACGCCGCGCCTCACCCCGATTTTGCGGCGGGGCCTGTATAGTCAGAAATCAGGGTCAAAAATTGCGGCGCGGGATTCGGGTTGGAGTGTAGTTTCAGTATAGCAAAAATGCGGCGGCGGCGTCAAGTCCGCCTATGATTACTGCGGGATGTCTTACTGCCGGGAACCTGCGGCGGCATTGGCGCGTCTGTGCGGTATTCAGCAAAACGCGCCCGATCCGGGCTAAATCGAGCGCAGAGGAGGAACGCTATGGTGACTGATCCAGTGTGCGGCATGGAGGTTGATCCCAACGCGGCGGCGGCGACCTCGTTTTACAACGGCAAGACCTACTATTTCTGCTCGGAGGAATGCAAGCGCGATTTCGAAGCCGATCCCGAACAGTTTACCGCCAGCGCCGAAGAATCTACGGTCGAGGGATACGGAAAGCCGGTGGCGGTTTTCTAAAGTCCCGCTTCGGTCAGGATTTTCTGCGTCGCCTGCACCCCGCGCCCAGCAGCGCCGCCACGCCAACAACCACAAGGGAAGAGGGCGCAGGGACGGACGAACCCGTCGGCGTGGCAGAACCCAGCGTGATATTATCGAAAGCGATAAAATTTGCCACGCCGCTGAAATTGACCGAACCGGCGACGCCCGCAAAACTCACGCCCACTGGCGCCCACGTATCATTGACGCGGGTCGAAGGATTGGAGGCAATCGCGGGCAAGTCCAGCGAGGCCAGTTGCGTTCCCGTGCCGTCCGGCCCGCTCCATACCGTGACAGACCCCGCCAGCGGCCCGGTGTAGAAAAAAGAGAACCCGCCGGTAAAACCGCTGGCAATGTTCAATACGTCCCCGCCGCCCGCCTGGAAGAAGACCGCATTATAGGAGGATGGTTCGTTGGTGAAGTTGCCGCTGCCGCCCCCCGGCGCGAACTTGCTGGTCACGACTTCGGAATCGGCCCCGAAGGAGATGCCATAGTTTGGGCCGGGGCCGCTGCCCAGACTGCCCAGACCGCCGTTATAATAGTCCCCGACCGACTCCAGATTTTCAAGGCTATCGAAGTCCAGTGTGATAACATGGCCCGAATTTTGCCCCCGACATAGCGTAGGGAACAGACAGAGCAGAGCGCTCAAGTACAGACTGCGCTTCATAAGGTGATTTCTCCCGCGTCGCAAAGCGAACGATGGTGTGTGATAAATTACGGTCTTCGCTTCGGCGCGACAACTTTTCAATACAGCGATAGGACAAAAATAAAGGGCAAATTCCACAGCAGGCAGGCGTGTTTTCCACCGGAACTACCCAGTCTTTTTCATTACAGGCGAGGGTATATTTTCTTTATTAGCAAGTTTCGTGCCAAATCGCTTCAAAATCGCCTGAAAACGATTTTTTTTTATTTTTTTGTTGAAATATCCGCTTTTTGCTGAATTCTCCCTGCCATTCTCCCCCGCTGCCCCTTCCAAGAGATAATTTATGATACCGGTTCGCCCGGTCAGCCCGTATTTGGGGTATAATGCGCAATGCGAATTGGTCTTTGCGCTGAATTTTCGGAAGGAATACGCTATGCTGCGCTATTTGAATATGTTTGTGCTGGTCGGGATCGCATTGATTCTGGTCAGCCTTATCGGTTTTGCCACCGGCGGTAAATTTCTGTCCGAACCCGGTTCGCCCACCAATGCCGCCGCCTCGCTGATCTATCTGGGGTCGGGTGTCCTGATGCTCATCAACGGCGTCGTCTCCATCCGCGCCGCGCCCCCCGCCCCGCCGGAAAAGAAAAAGTAGAACAAAAAGCGCTCCCGCCGCCCTACCGTGAGACCGGCGGCAGAGCCATAGGAAATTGCCGCGATCATTTTGCTGAAGAGGGATTTATGCGTAAGCCAGATAACGAAGTCAAAGAAGTCACCTGTTATGAGACGGGCAAACCCATGCCCAAAATTCCGCTGTGGATGGCGGGAATCAATGTGAAATTTATCAGCGACGAGGCGCGGCAGCGCCACCCGTCCCATTCCAGCGCCGCTGACTTTGAGCCGCTGCGCCGCAGCTCCACCGCCAGCGCCGCCAGCAAGGACGACATCAAAGCGGTCGCAGAATCCGACGAAGAACTCGATGATTTGGAAACGGAGGACGAGGCCGACGAGGACACGGAGGAGTAGCTCCGCTGTTAGCGCAATCCGGCGAGCGGTAATGCAATCGGGCGAGGCATTTGATATGCCTCGCCCGATTTGAGTCTCCTAACGTTTTTTCACGCCCGCTGCGACCTCTTCGCCGAACAATTTCTTGGAGATATCGTAAAGCATCTCCATATCCACTCCCGGCGCATTGAGCTGCGGTTCCTCGGTCAGTTCGGGCGGATCGAACCCTTCGGGCGGGCCATCCGCCACCGTCAGCGGCTGTCCGTCCTCCGGGTGCGGGCCGTTCCAGATGCCCGCCAGCTCCTTGAAATCGTCTTGCGAGTAGCGGAACATCACGGTGTGCAGTCCGATGTCTTCGAACTTCTTCGCCTCGTCAAAATGTTTGTTGCTCAGATCGGGGATCGGCAGCAGTTTTCCGACTTCAACGCCGGTGAGTTTTTCCAGAGCTTTGGCGTAGGCTACGACGTGAACGCCGCCGCGCACCAGCAGATAGCCCACCATTTTGCGGGCCGTCGGGTCGTCCACCATCTCATACGCCCGCATTTTGTTGGCCCGCGCTCCACATTCGAGGAAAAAGTTGTGCAGTAAATCCAGTTTCAGATTGCCGCTGGAGAACACATTAAGGCCCGTCCACGGGTTGCCCATGCTGTCAAACGGCAGCGCTGCCTGTCCGCTGGCGATGAAATGGTAGGTATTACGGGCGTCCACGCCATTCTTCAGCGGGGTGGCGTCCGGGTTCTTCCCGCGCTCGCTCGCGCCGTTGAGCAGAAGATTGATCGCGTAGGAGACCAGTTCGATATGCCCGTATTCTTCCGCCGCGATATTGGCGATCAGATCGTAGAAAGGCCGCGCTTTGCTGCGCCCCCGAAAGTTGAAGGACTGGAAGGTGTAGTTCATCAGGGTGGACATTTCGCCGAATTTGCCGCCGAGCAGCTCCTGAATGGCAGCGGCAGAGTTGGGCGAAGGATGTTTGGGTTGCGGCAAATCGAGCAACAGTTTGTCTTGACGTAAAATCACTTCTGATTCTCCTGGCATCAGTAAATTTGACGTTCTCGTTTCGCGCAGACCGCCCCGATGCTACTTAGCCTACGCTTCCCTCCTAATTTTGTCAGCGCCAGACGATAAAAAAATCGTTCCGTAAAGAGACGCAAAAAATCGCGCCCCGCGAAAGCGGAGCGCGATGCCAAAATTGAGAGCGTAATGCGTCTCTCTATCGCTGCGAGTCAGGCGTTCTGGGTCATTTTGCCTTTGTCTGCGGCCTGGGCGTTGGCGCGGGATTCGTCGGCTGCGGCCTGCATCTCCTCGACGGTTTTGGTGTGGAGGCGGGCCATGCCCTGAAAGCCTTCCATTGTTTTGACGCGGGTTCCGTCCGCGACGGCGGCGTCAAGTCGGGACTGCGCGGCGGGGATTTCGGCGGCGTATTGCGGCAGCCACTGCGCCTGCGCGGCAAGCATTTCGTCGGTCATCTGCCAGATTTCTTCGGGGTCGCAGACGGCCCCGGTGAGCGGGTCGTGGAGCATAGCCTGTTTCAGCAGCGTTAAGTCGCCCTTTACCGCCGCTTCCATTCCCATGCGCTGCACGCTGATGGAAACGTTGCAGGTGGCGGCGCAGGCGAGCGGCAGAGCGCCGACGTGGGCCATGTGAACGCCGTTTTTATCAATATGCCCCAGCGATTCGACGATGGCGTCGTCAGGCAGGTTGTCAATAATTCCGGCGTTTGGCACGTTGAAGTGGCCCCGGTACGTCCGTCCCGTTTCCAGCGCCTCGATGATGTAACTGCCGTGTTCGTCGCTGCGCTTTTCCGGGACGAATTTCGGCGGTTCCTGCGCCATCCAGTTGGGGAAATCGGTCTCGAACCAGTTGCGGCCTTCGGTGCAGACGCGGAGGTAGCCGCCCGTTTCGCCGTTGATCCACGAACTTAAATCAATCCACCTGGTAATGTCGTCGAGCCGCTTGCGATACCAGGGAACGTATTCGGAAAGGTGTCCGTTGCTTTCGGTGGAGTAGTAGCCGAAGCGTTTCAGCACGTCAATGCGGACTTTTTCGGTGGTGGGATATTGCGGGTGTCCCTGAAAAAGGTCGAGCATCATGGGAATCAAATCGTACTGCCGCCACTTCGCCTGCAAACACCACGTCTGGTGATTGATTCCACTGAAAACGAAGGAGATGTCTTTGCGGTGAACCGTTTCGTCCGGCGCGATAATCCCCTCTTTTCGCGCCCAGACCTGAACGCACTGCGCGATCTGATGCTCCGCGCCCTGCACCCCGTGACACAGGCCAATGGTTCGGACGCCGCCGTACTGATTGCAGGCCCACGTCAGCATCGCCATCGGGTTGGAATAATTGAGGAAAGTGGCGCCGGGTTTGGCGACTTCGCGGATGTCCTTGCAAAAGTCGAGGAGGGCGGCGATTCCGCGCTGCGCGTACATAATGCCGCCCGCGCAAATCGTGTCGCCGACGCACTGGTCAATGCCGTATTTCAGCGGAATGTCAATGTCGGTCTGGAAACCTTCGAGTCCGCCCTGCCGAATCATACACATCACATAGTCGGCATCCGCAATCGCGGCGCGGCGGTCGGTCGTCGCTTCGATTTTTGCGGGCAGATCATTCCCGGCGATGTCGCGCTCCGCCAGTTGTTTAATCATATCGAGGTTGTGCGCGTTCAGGTCGGTGAAGGCGAATGTCGTCTCGGCGAACTCCGGGACGGTGAGCAGGTCGCCCATGAGCCTGCGGGTGAAGCCGATGGAACCGGCCCCGATCATGGCGATTTTAAGAGGCATGAAAAACTCTCCTTTGGGTTGCATAGCGTTGCGGGGAGATTTTCGCGCTTGATGCGGCAAATTCCTGCGTCAGGCGGAGCGGCATAAAAAACGGGCAAATAGACCGAAACGGCGGGAGTTTTTTGCGTCCCGAAAAAAAACGGGGAAATTTCCCTCGCAGAGGCAGGAATGTGCGGGAGTGTGGTAGAATAGCGCGTCATCACGACTGAAGGAGAGGCCAATATGGAAGCCTATTGCATGAAATGTAAAGAGAAGCGGGAAGTGAAAAACCCGACCGCCACCACGATGAAGAACGGAAAGCCCGCCACGACCGGCGAGTGCGCCACGTGCGGCACGAAAATCTTCAAGATCGGAAAGCCCGAATAGCAGGCCGCCCGCTGCCATTTCACACGCTTTGAGCATGATAAAGCACGAAGTCCCGCTCCGGCAATTTTGGAACGGGACTTTTTGGCGTCCTGCTTTCTGACAGACACCGGTGAATGGTTGGCGGAGGGCGCAAGAGGTTCGGCCTCCGTTTTGTTCCTCGTGACGGAAATAAGTCCGTAAACGTATTCACAAAAACGCCTTAGAGCGTATAGAAAAAGTCTTGAGTTGCGAAAAAGTTTTAAGTTGCCAAACGCCTGAGCATCAAGCGCATCATAGCAAGATAGATCATGCTTTCGCTGCGCTCCGGTCTGAGTTCGTAATCTTTGGCGAGGCGGCGATAACGCCCGAACCAACCGAACGTGCGTTCTACTACCCAGCGACGTGGAACAATCTTAAACCCTTTGAGGTCATCGGTGCGCTTTACGACCTCTAACTCTGCGCCCAGATGCTCTGCAACCCACTCCGCAAACGGCCCGGTGTATCCGCTGTCGGCCCAAATTTTGGTCAGGCGCGGAAACTGCCCCTTCACTTGCTCAAAGAGGGCCTTGGCCCCAGCGCGTTCGCCCAGGTCGGCGGCAGAAACAAAAACGGACAAAACTAATCCGCTGGCGTCTACCAGCAGATGGCGTTTGCGTCCTTTGATATGCTTGTGACTGTCGAAACCGATGTCGTCCTGACCGGACTGCCCCCTTTTTCCGTCGTCTTCACGGACTGGCTGTCCACGATGGCGGCGGAAGGGGTGGGGTCGCGTTGCTCTTGGGTGCGCACTTGTTCGCGCAACGCGGTGTGAATTTTGATGAGTAGGCCGTTTTCGCTCCATTTACGAAAGTAATGATAGCACGTGGCATGGGGCGGCAGGTCATGGGGCATCATCTCCCAGGCGCATCCCGCGCGCGTGATATAGAAAATGCCGTTGAGAATAGCGCGGTAGGAATACACCCGCTGGCGTCCGTTGCGTCCGTCGGCGCGGTTTGTGGGCGGGAAGAAGGGTTCGAGGAGCGCCCATTCGGCATCGGTCAAATCAGTTGAGTAGGCTTTTGTCATCATAGCAAGAGTTTACCTCAAGCAGACTTAAACAAACGAAAGAGTTTTTCTATACGCTCTTAGTCTGCGTGTGGTGAATAAGTTTTCTCTGCCATAAGAAACTTATTCACCACTCTATTATAGTGGTGGTTGGTGAATGAGAAAATGAATACGTTTTTCCAAATATATTCTTCTGAACGCGCATTACCTCCCTGACTTCTGTTTTCTGTTTTCTGCTTCGAGTTCGGGCGCAGAAAACGAAGGTCAGCGCGGAGCGAAGGGCAGGTCTTCGGGGGCGTTCCAGTTCGCGTAGGAGGTCAGCATCGGATCGAAGACGCGCAGGCCGGACTCGTCCACCGGGCGTCCCCGCAGTTCGCGCAGCGCCCGATGCGCCGCCCGCCCGCCCGATTCGAGGAACGCCCGCAAAGGTTCCAGCGCCGTATGCCGGTAGACCGCGCATAACGGTTCGGCGCGTTCGCCAATCACGGGATACACCGCGTCGTAAATCGGCGTCGCGATGTCCGCCATGTAACGCAGGATGTAGGGGTGAAACAGCGGCATATCGCAGGCCACCACGAAATGCGCCCCCTCCCCCGCCGCCGCAAGCCCCGTGACAATGCCGCCGACCGGCCCGCAGTCGGGATACAGGTCGGCAAGCGTAGGGATGCCCGCCACGTCGTATTTGTCCGCAGCGTCCGCCACAATGAACAGCGGGGCGGCGATTCCGCCCAGCCGTTTCGCGACGTGTTCAATTAAGGTCATGTTTCCGTAAGGTAAGAGCGCCTTGTCGCGCCCCATGCGGAGGCTTTTGCCGCCCGCCAGAATGATGCCCGCCATCTCGTTCTCCAGAAATTAAATTGCGCCTGACGAGTTCGGGATAACTTTACGCTGCGCCGCCGCGTCCTGTAATTTGGGACTGGCGGCGGCAGGACGCAGAAGGGAGGAAAATCCTTTGCGTCTGTTGAATAAGGCAAAAATGCGGGAAGGCAGCGTGAGTTTCCGGTTCGCGACGGCGCGAAGATTCCCCGCTTCATTCCTCGCTCAGAGAACGGTGAGACTGCGAGGCGGGCTTTTCCAAATGCTTTGCACAGTCCAATCAGACGGTTGCAAAAGGTCAGCGGTTCCAGAGGGGCGGGCTTTTTCACACAATTTTTTTGCTGTGCGTCTGGCGTTTCAGCGCGGAAACGGAATTTAGGTTGCAATCTTCGCCCGCCGGGTGCATTTTTCGGCAGGCGCGGCGCGGAAACGCCCCGTTCCCGACGGTGCGATTGCGCAGGGACGCGGCGCTGATTTGCGCGGAGTACGATGATGCGAGAGAGACCAAAGGGCCGATTCCGCCTGACGCTGACCGCCGCCCTGCTGATGGGCCTTGCGGCGGCGAGCGTTGCCGCGCCGCCGAAAACCCGCCCGAAAAACGCGGCCGCGAAATCCACGCGCCCGCGCTCCTCCGACGCCCTTGACGCGGCGCTGAGGGGCGCGATTGCCGCCGCCCCCGCCGCGTCCGCCTACCCCAACAACGATTACGCCCGCCTGCTCGACCTCGGCGAAGTCACCGTCGCGGCAGACGGCGCGGTCACGGGCGAGTATCGGACAACTCTGAAGCTTTTTAATCAACGCGCCCGCGATCTCGCCGAAGTCAGCCTGCCGTTTAATTCCAGCTACCAGAGCGTTAAACTCATTCGGGCGCAGACGATCAAGAAGGACGGAACCGTTATCGAGGTCAGGCCGGAGGACGTGCGCGTCGCCTCTCCCTATAACGACTACCTGATGTATGACGACGCGCAGAGCGTGGGCTTTTCCTTTCCCGGCATTGAAGACGACTGCGTGATTGATTATACGTGGCGGGAGGTCACGCGCCCGCTGCTGATGCCGGGACAGTTCTGGGAATACTGGCGCTTTAACGGGGTGGAGCCGGTCGCCGTCAGCCGCTACACCGTCCACGCCCCGGTGGATAAGCCCCTGCGCTTTCGGGCCGCAAGCGGAGCGCCCGCCCCGCAAGTCCAAACGTCGGCGGACGGCAAAACGAAAACGTATGTCTGGGAACGGCGCGAAAATAAACCGATTGCCCCGGAACCCGCGCAGCCCGATCCCGCCGAAGTCTACGCCGCCGTCGAAATCTCCTCGCTCGGCGATTGGCAGAGCGTGGCGCGTTGGTTCGACGGGCTGGCGAGTCCGCAGACGAAGGCCGATTCCGCAATCCGCGCCACCGTCGCGAAAATCACGGGGGGCCGGACGACCGATGCGGAAAAGGCGCGGGCCTGCTACGACTGGGTGGCGAATCAGACGCGCTATGTGGGATTGGAGTTCGGCCTGTCCGCGTTCCGCCCCCACCCCGCCGCCGAAGTCCATGAAAAGTTATACGGCGACTGCAAAGATAAAGCGATTTTGCTAATCGCCATGCTGAAAGAGGCGGGGGTTGCGGCGTGGCCCGTCCTGCTCAAGGCGGGCGATTCCGCGCCCATCGCGGACAATTTGCCGAACCTGAACGCTTTTGATCACTGCATCGCGCAGGCGCTTGTCGGCGGCAAAACGGTCTGGCTCGACGCCACCGCCGAAACGTGCGCCTACGGCGACATCCCCGAATCCGACCGGGGAGCGCAGGCGTTCGTCGTGCGGGAGGGCAAAGGCGAGTTTGTGACGATCCCGCGCTACCTGCCGGAGGAGAACGGCGCGACGGTAACAGGCCGCGTCACGCTGCGAGCGGACGGCGCGGCGGAAGCCCTCATCGAAGTAGTAATGCGCGGCGCGGGGGCGCAGGCAATGCGGGCCGCCGTCCGCGCTGTCACGCCCGACAAGCGCAAAGAGATGATGCGGCAGGTCGCAAAACGGTTTGCGGCGGACGGGACGCTGAAAGATTTTACGCTGCCCGACGCCGACGACAAGCGCGAATCCTATGTCGTGAAATTTACGCTGAACGCCCCGGAATACGCCGCCGCGTCCGGCAATCTGCTGATTGCGCCCGCCGCCCCCGCCATCGGCGGCACGGAAGACCCTTTCGAAAGCGAGTCCCGCAGCCTGCCCGTCGTCCAGAACACGACCTCGCTGACCCGGAGCGCGACCGTGCTTGTCCTCCCCGCCGGTTACGCGCTGGCGTCCGTTCCCGCCCCGGTGGAACTGTCCTGCGCGTTCGAAACGTACCGCAATGCAGTAGTTCCCTCCCCCGACGGCAAAACGGTCACGATTTCGGAGACGTTAGAAGCGAAACCCGCCCGCATCGCCCCGAAAGACTACGCCGCCCTACGCGCCTTTTACACGCGGCTGGCAAAAATCAGCCGCGCCAAACTTGTTTTACAAATCAAGTAGGGTATTTGGGTATTGGGTATTAGGTATTCAGGTATTGGCTGTTTCGCTGTGATTTTTGTACAAAATGCCAGTAAGGGACCCTCAAAAAAATAAACGTTCCCATGTTCAAAGTCCGCATTGAGTCCGCGAAGGCGGACTTCGTACTTTTGTGGCAGTGAATTTATTCGCCCGCTACACGCTACCGCGATGGAACGATTTAAACTTTGAGAGTCCCTGAGCAACGCATACCTGAATACCCAATACCCAATACCCGAACACCCGAATACAGGAGAGAATCGTGAAGTTTGCGTTCCTACGCCGTACCCATTCACTGACCGCCAGCGCTTTGCTGGGACTGGCCCTTATTTCCACGCTCGCCACCGCGCAGGACAAACCCGCCCCGCGCAAGCCGCGCCCGACCGACACGCCGCCTGCTGGCAGCATGGGTACTGGCCCCGCCGACCCGACCAAAGCCGCCAAACCGGGCGACCTGAAACCCTTCAAGGACATTATCACGGCGGAAGCGAAATCCGATCCGGGCGTCTTTACCGTGCATCGCGTCGGGGATAAAATCTATTTCGAGATTCCCGCCGCCATGCTCGGCAAAGAGATGCTGACCACCACCGAAATCGCGCAGCTCCCGGCAAATCTCGGCTACGGCGGCACGTTCGCCGGTTCCCGCGTGATCCGCTGGGTGCGCCGCGAAAACAAAATATATATGCGCAACGTGGATTACTCCGTCCGGGCGGAAGGCGAGGGCAAAGCGATCCGCCGCGCCGTCGAGTCCGCCACGCTGGAGCCGATTATCGAGGCGTTCGATGTCCTGACCGAAGGCAAGGACAAAGCGGCGGTCATTGACGTGACCCGGCTCTACACGTCCAACCCGCAGGAGTTTTCCGTCAGCAACGCCCTGAACGCGGGCGGCGTTGACCCGTCCCGCAGTTACATTGACAACATCAAATCGTTCCCCACCAATATCGAGACGCGCTCGCTGCTGACCTTTAGCGGCGGAGGCGGAGGCGGTTTTCGGATTGTGGGCGGGCGGCTTGTCACGGGGCCGTCCGGCCCGATTACGGCCCTGATCCATTACAGCATGGTGCTGCTGCCCGAAAAACCGATGCCCGCCCGCCTTTATGACACACGGGTCGGCTATTTCACCGAAGGATTCGACGCTTACGGACGCCCGGAAAACCGCGTCGTGGCCCGCGAATATATCACCCGCTACCGATTAGAGAAAAAAGACCCGAAGGCGGAACTTTCGGAACCCGTCAAACCGATAATCTACTATATCAGCCGCGAAGTCCCGGAAGAATGGCACTCCTACATCAAGCAGGCGGTCGAGGACTGGCAGCCCGCGTTCGAGGCGGCGGGATTCAAGAACGCGATCATTTGCAAAGAGGCCCCGACCGTCGCAGAGGACAGCAACTGGGACCCGGAGGACGCCCGCTACTCCGTTATCCGCTGGGCCCCGCAGTCGGTGGAGAACGCGATGGGGCCGCATACCAGCGACCCGCGCACCGGTGAAATCCTCTCCGCGCATATTATTGTGTGGCACGACGTGCTGAAACTCGCCGAAACGTGGTACTTCGTGCAATGCGCCGCGCAAGACCCGAACGCGCAGAAACTGCCGATGTCCACCGAGACGATTGGCCCGCTGCTCCGCGTCGTGATTGCGCATGAAGTGGGACATACGCTGGGACTGCGCCATAACCACAAAGCGAGTTCGTCCTTTACCGCCGCCCAACTGCGCGATAAGGCTTTCACCGAAAAGTGGGGCGATGAGGCGTCCATCATGGACTATGGACGCTTCAACTACGTCGCGCAGCCCGGAGACGGGGCGCGTCTGTTGCCTAAACTCGGCCCGTATGACCTGTTTGCGATTGAATGGGGCTACAAGCCTTTCGCCGGTTACAATACGCCCGATTCCGAAAAGCAGCAGCTCGACACGATTGCGGCGCGGCAGATTGAAGACAAAACGCTGCGGTTCGGCGGTGAGGATGTCAACTCATTCAGCGATCCGACCGTGCAGACCGAAGACCTGGGTTCCGACCCGATTGAGGCGACGGCTTACGGCCTGAAAAACATCTCCCGGATCGCGGGCCTGCTGATTCCCTCCACCACCAAATACGGCGAGAACTACGACCGGCTTGATGAGATGTACCAGGCGCTAATTAACCAGCGGCTGACGGAACTCAATCACGTTCTGAAACTGATCGGCGGCGTGGTGCAGACGGACTATCATGCGGGACGCGGCGACGCGGTATATCAGCCCGTCCCCGCCGCGAAGCAGGCGCAGGCGGTGCAGTTCGTCATTGCGAACGGACTGACCGTGCCGCGTGAACTGTTGGCCCCCGCCATTTTAGACCGCATCACCCCGACGGGCGGGATCGCGCTTGTGGAACAGCAGCAGAATTTCTTTCTGAGCGGCCTGCTTTCCACCGCCCGCATGAGTCGGATGATGGACAATCAGGCCGCGCATCCGGGCCGCGCCTACACGGTCGTTCAACTGATGCAGGACGTGCAGTCCGGCGTCTGGAGCGAACTGAAAAAGCCGGTTCCGACGGTTGACCTGTATCGGCGCAGTTTGCAGCGGCAATATATCCAGTTGCTCAAGACCCGCGTCGCCGCAAACGAGGGCAGCGAACTGCACGGCATCTCGATGGGGATGCTCCGCGACCTGCTCCACACGATTGACGCGGCAATGCCCAAAGTCGCCGACTCCGAGACCGCAATGCACCTGCGCGACTGCCGCATGACGATTGACCGCATCGTCAACCCGAAGGTGTGAGAAAGCATTAAGAAGATTGAAGCGGCAGTCCGGGGCGTTCTTGCCCCTGACTGCCGTTTTCATTCAAGCGAATTAACGTCTTGCGCATCGGAATTGATGTATGTACAATAGAATAGGAACTACACAAAAATCATTACCATCGAGCCAGACAAACGCTTCGGCAAGCCCTGTGCGCGCGGAATGCGCATCACAGTCTACGACGTGCGGTCTTATCTTGCGTCGGGCATGACGCAGGAAGAAATATTCGACAACTACCCCGAACTCACGCGAGAAGATATTCTCGCCTGTTTGAATTATGCCGCAGACTGAGAAAGCGCGACACGTATTGCAACATGAAACTGCAATACGACCAGAGTCTATCTTATCGTTTTGTCAAATGGCTTGCCGACCTTTTTCCGAATAGTTCGCACGTCAACAATCACTTTATGACCCGCGCAGGTGACGGCGTTATCTGGGAGTTTGCTCGCGCTAATGGCTACACGCTCGTGACCAAAGACGCCGACTACCGAGATATGCGTCTGTTGCGCGGACATCCGCCGAAGGTTATTTGGCTGCGCGTTGCAAATCGCCCTGACCGCGAAATTGAAAATTTACTGCGTAGCCACGCGCAGGCAATTTTAGACTTCGAAACAGACGCGAGCGTATCTATGCTCACTCTGGCCTGAAAGCCGCTTTTCAAGGTCGCGACTAGTCGCCTTCACACTTCCTCTGTCCCTCGCATCTCTTTGTAACGCCGCGCAAGAGGAAATCCCACCCGCCATCGCGAAACTTGCCGTGACCGCGCCAATGACTGCCGCTCTCTTGCAGAACGCCGGAAGGCAAACACCCTGTTTGACCGCACCGCGTTCCTGCGCCCCACGTTTTTCAATTTTACGCATGGAGAGAAATCGCTATGAAATCAGCCCGACATTCGGGACTGCTGGCCTGCGCCTGCGCCATCGCGCTTGCCAGTCCCCGCGCCGCCCGCGCCGACAATCCGACTTCGGCGGGGCGCGTTCCGCAAATCAAATACACCGACTACCGACTCAAAAACGGCCTGCGCGTCCTGCTCTCGGTGGACCATTCCGCCCCCGTTGTCGCCGTCAGCGTGACGTATGATGTCGGCTCGCGCAACGAAAAATTGGGCCGCACCGGGTTTGCCCACCTGTTCGAACACATGATGTTTCAAGGTTCGGCAAATATCGGCAAGGGCGAGCATATGCTGCTGGTGCAGGACAACGGCGGAACCATGAACGGAACGACCAATCAAGACCGCACCAACTACTTTGAAGCCATGCCGTCCAATCAGCTCGATCTCGCGCTCTTTCTGGAGGCCGACCGGATGCGTTCGCTGGACATCAGCCAGACGAATCTGGACAATCAGCGGGCGGTCGTGCAGGAGGAGAAGCGGCAGAGTTATGAAAATCAGCCGTACAGCGCCATGGGCGAAACGGTGGACGCGCTGGCCTATTCCAGTTTCGGGTACAGCCACAGTACGATTGGCTCCATGGACGATCTGAACGCTGCGACGCTGGACGACGTAAAATCGTTTTTTAAGACGTATTACGCCCCGAACAACGCGGCGCTGGCGGTCGTCGGGGATTTTGATGAGGCAACTGCGAAGAAAAAAATTGAGAAGGTCTTCGGCGGCATCCCGCGTCAGCCCGCGCCGCCCGTCGCGGATTTGACCGAGGCTCCGATTGTGGGCGAAAAGCGCAAAGACTTGACGGACAAACTCGCCCGCCTGACCCGCTATTCCGCCAATTACAAGACTGTCGCGGGAGATCATCCCGATTCGGCGGCGCTGTCCCTGCTGGCAATCATCCTGAGCGGCGGGCGAACGAGCCGCCTGTATACCGCGATGGTGGAAACGAAAATCGCCCTGAACGCGACGGCGGGCGGCGGACAGGGACGCGGCCCGGAACTCTTCTCTTTCGACGCGACCGTGCCGCCAATGGGCAGCGTGGACGCGGTGGAAAAAGCGTTCGATGCGGAGATTGCGAAACTTCAGACGGACGGCGTAACGGACGCCGAACTGCAAAAGGCGAAGATTCAGGCGCGTTCCCGGCTGCTCTCCGGCGGCGGCGGGCGCTTCGGCGGCCTGCAAACGGCATTAGGACGCGCCAACGCCCTGACGCAGAACGCCATCTTTTTCAATGACCCCAACCGCGTTAACACGCAGCTGACGCGCCTCGAATCGGTCTCGACGGCGGATATCAAGCGCGTGGCAAATCTCTATCTCAATAAACAGAACCGTGTGGTCGTCACCGATGGCCCGGTAGCGACGGACGACCTGCAATTTTCCAACGCGCATGAACCAGATGCCGCGCAGGGGAGCAAATAAAATGCCTTCGAATCGAAATACAAAGCCCGCAGCAAAATTATTCTCCGCCGCGCTGCTGACGCTGGCGTTCGCATCCGGGAACGGAGCGGCGCGGGCGCAGGAGACGGGCGGGGCAGTCTCCGCAAGCACGAGCGGGGCGGTCATCAAAGGGCGTGCGCCGGTTGCGAAAGAACTGCTGAAAGTCAAATTTCCGAAGCCGAAGCAGTTTACGCTAAAAAACGGGTTGTCGGTTTTCGTGCTGGAAGACCACCGGTTCCCGGCGGCGCGGTTCAGCCTGATCCTTCGCGCCGGTTCGCTGTATGAGCCAAAACCGGGCGTGGCGGAATTTACCGCCGCCATGCTGACTGAAGGCACTGCGTCGCGATCCTACCTTGAATTTGCGGCGCAGACGGAGCGCATCGGAGGCAGTCTGAACGCGGGCGCGGGCTTGGCCTCTACCACCCTCACGGCGTCCGGCCTGTCGGAAACGACCGATACGCTGCTGGCGCTGATGCGCGACGCCCTGCTCAATCCCGCTTTCCCGACCGACCGGCTGGAACGGCTGAAATTTCAGTCCACCTCGCAGCTGGCGCAGCGCCGCACGAGTCCGCAGGCGCTGATCGCCGACCTGTCCGCAAAAGTGTTCTACGGCGGAACGCCCTACAACAAGCCCTCCGCGACCGAAGCGCAAATCAACGCGATTACCGCCGACGATTTAAAGTCGTTCTACGCCGCCTACTGTCGCCCGAACGGGGCTTTGTTGGGCGTGACTGGGGACGTGGACGCAAAGACCCTGCGCGGCAAACTGGAGTCGCTATTCGCGGACTGGAAACCGGGCGTGGAAACGGCGCAATTACCCACCGCAGAGTTTAAGCCCAGCGAAGCGACGAAGGTTTACTTAGTTGACCGCCCCGGTTCCGCGCAGACGGTTTTGCAGTTCGGCAATCTGTCCGTGCGGCAAAGCGATCCCGATTATATTCCGCTGGTCGTGGCGAATCAGGTGCTGGGCGGCGGCTCGTCGGGGCGGCTTTTTCAGAATATCCGGGAGCGCAAGGGCTATACCTATGGGGCCTATTCCGCATTGAGCGGCAGTCAGTGGCCTGGAACGTGGGGGGCGAGCGCGAGCGTCCGAACGGCGGTAACGCAGCCCGCGACGCAGGAGTTCTTCTACGAGTTCAACCGCCTGCAAAACGAACCGGTCTCGGAAAGCGATCTGGCCCGCGCCAAACGGTCGCTCATCGGCAGTTTCGCCCGGACGCTGGAAAGCCCGGAAAATATCCTTGCGCGAACGATAGACCGCATCCAGAACAGCCTGCCCGCAAATTACTGGGACACTTACCCGGCAAAAGTGCAGGCGGTGACGGCGGCGGACGTGGAGCGCGTGGCGAAAAAATATCTGGGGACAAACCGGATTCAGCTCATTGCGGTCGGCGAGCGCAGTCAAATCGAAGAGGGTCTGAAAACGTTCGGCCCGCTTGAAATTGTGGACGCCGCCACGCTGGGCGGCGGCGGACGGCGCGGCAGAGGACGGTAGAGGCAGAGGGTATCGGGGTTTGGGTGTCGGGTATCGGAAATACGCCCGTTTGCTGTCGGACGCCGCGATTTTACAACGCGCAGTGCGATGACCGACACCCGACACCCAAACCCCGATACCCGTCTTTTTAGAGTGAAAATGCGCCGTAGAACGCGGAGTTTTCTTCACTGCGCGACCAGTTGCAATCAAGCGATTTTTCGGTGACGCCGCTGGCGACGGTGAACCCGACGCGGCGGTCTGTCAGCGGAACAAACGGGCCGTACCACACGCTATTAGGCATTTTGCAGCACTCGCGATTCGGCAGGGCATCCACAGCGAGCGTTGTGACGCCGGAAGCCGCCACGCGGTAGTTTTCCCCTACCCGCTTAAAAGTGATCGGGACGCGCTTGACGGCGGTCACTTCTCCCAGAGCAGACGCGGCCCGACTTTTCAGGGCGGCAGTCAGAGCGTCAGCCTGCGCGGTCGTCGCGGCGGAATCAATGTAGAGGACGGAACGTTTCTGCGCGTCGCCCTCGCCGAGGTTGGCGTCGCTGACCACTGCCGCTATCGCATTGAGGCCGTTTAGCGAAACGCCGTTCCACGCGCCCGCGCTGACGTGCCAGACCATTTCGGCCTCGCGTCCCGCTGTCGTCAATTCGCCGTTGTAGTGGCAGGCCCCCGCGAAGACGCTGGCAGTCCGCGCCTCCACATAGTCACCGGTGATTTTGTTCGCGGCGTTCGGGCTTGCGTTCGCCGCCCCGCCGACGGTCAGCGTCAGAATCGCGCTTGCGATCAATTTCTTCATGGTTCTTGCTCTCCTGTCAGTCCGCTTGCGTCGCATTGCGAGGCGCAGCATGATTGCTTACAGCGGCTATTATATCACGTCGCGGGCGAATCCGCAAACAGAGACACATAACAGCCGCGCTGCGCCGTGCAGTCTTCCGGCTGGACAAGTTCGCCGTCCGGGCCAATCGTCTGCATCGTCTTGCGGCACCAGCACCACTGGCTCTGATCGAGCAGGTGATTTGCCTCGGTGGGCATTTGCTGCAAATTGTAGTATTGTTTGCTGCGAATTTGCCCGCAAAAGGGGCTTTGCAGCGTCGAAGTTGGGCTTGTTTCTATGGACATCAAAGTTTCCTCTGGCAGCGGGCAACTACTATCTCACTTTTGCACTGCCACAAAAGCGCGAAGTTTCCCTTCGGACACTCAATACAAATTCGATACGGAGAGCGCATTGAGTCCGCGCAGGCGGACTTCGCGCCTTTGTGGCAGTGACTTTAGTCGCCAGGTCAAAAAAGACTTACACCGCATCCACCATTTTGAACGGTTCCGCTGTGGCGACCATAATAGCGCGGCGCACCAGCGTTTTCGTGAGCGGGATTTTGTAGCCGTTCTGCGCCAGTTTCAACGCGCCCGCAAGCGCGGCGTCCGCAACGGCATGGAGCGTGGCCTCGTCGGGCGCTTTGCCAATCAGCAGTTTCTCGGCATTCGGGACGCGCCAGGGGATCGGGGCCACGCCGCCCAGCACGATTCGGGCGTCCTTAATCTTGCCAACCGAAACCGAAAGCGAGACCGCGCAGGCGGACATCGCCCAGTCCATCGAACTCTTTTCGCGGAATTTCAGGTACACGCTTCGCGCCGCCATCGGGGACGCGGGAACGGTGATCCCGACCAGAATCTCGTCGGGCTTTAAGATATTTTCGCGCCGAACATTGTCTTTCGGCAAAACGAAAAATTTCTCAATCGGAACGGTTCGCGTCCCTTTCGGCCCCGCAATCGTGACGCTGGCATTAAGCGCCATCAGCGCCGTCGCCGTATCGGAGGGATGCACGATGTAGGACGGCCCGCCGCCCAGAATCGCGTTGTATTTGTTTTCGCCCGCCGCCGCGTAGCAGATCGTTCCGCCTTTTTTCAGGCAAACGATGTCTTCGTTGCGATAATACCAGCAGCGCGGTTTCTGGCAAAGGTTGCCGCCCATCGTGCCGACGTGCCGGATTTGCGGCGAACCGACGCTGCCCGCCGCCATTGCCAGCGCGGGAAAATACTCCTGCGCGGGCTGAAATTCCGCGACTTCGGATACTTTGACCAAAGCGCCAATCGTCAGCCCCTTTTTGCCGTCATAGGCGATTTTATCTAAACCGGGAATGTTTTTGAGATTGACGACCGACGTTGGCTCGACCAGACGGTCTTTCATCTCCGTCAGCAAGTCCTGCCCGCCCGCCATGACGCGGACGCGGGAATTGTTCGCGTCGTTTGCGTCCAGCAGCGCAATCGCTTCCGGCAGGCTTTTTGGGCTATGGTAATCAAACGGATTCATGCTCATTTTCTAGTCCTCGTGTCATGGCCTACTTTGTTTATAGAACCTCACACCTCAACGCCCCAGCACTATATCAAGTTGCTGAAAAACTTCATCAAATCGAATGGGATTTAATTTTCCATAGCGCTTTATGATGATTGACTGACTCAATGTGTATATTTTGTCAGAACGCACCAAACTTTGCAACGGAAGCGAACCGCTTTCCATATCTGCTGTAGTGATTAGGATTCCGTCTGTGCTGATAATAAGGTTGGACGTAATCGCCGCGACCAGAACATCGGGCGAATGATTATTGTGTTCACTACTTGATATAACGAGCGCAGGTCGGCGTTTTGTGCTGCTTAAATCGGTGTAAGGCATAGGAATAAGCACAATATCGCGTTGCTCAAGCATTATTCCAGACCTCATCATCTATTGGATTATCCCAAAAGTCCATGCTGCTAATGGAAGCCGCAGCAAGTCCTTTGGTCTCATCCGAATCAGCAGGAGGTTCAGGTATAAGCACAAGGACTTCTATAGCAGTCCCCGCCAATGATGCAAGAGGCGGGAGGGAAAATCTACCTTCCGCATCTACGGTCGCATTGTATCGTAATGCTTGCATGATGCCTCCTTACTGGTCTATTTGCAACACCAGAGCGCTCAACTAATCTTTCCACGCTGCAATTTTGCGAGGCCGTCCAGGATTTTGTCGGGCGTGATGGGCAGAGAGGCGATGCGGACGCCACAGGCGTTGTAGACCGCGTTGGCGATGGCGCTGGCTCCCGGAATCGCGCCCGGTTCCGCCATGCCGATGACGACGTTGCGCGTGTCGCCGTCGTCAATCAGCGGGATAAGTTCCGGCATTTCCATACAGCCCGGCAGTTTGTAGTCTTCCAGAGAGGCGTTGAGCATCAGGCCGGTTGCCGGGTCCACGACGTGCTTTTCGAGCAGGGCGTAACCGAGTCCCTGGATCATGCCGCCGTTAATCTGGCTTTCGATGCCCGCCCGGTTCAGCGGCAGGCCGCAGTCGTGAACGCCCGCCATTTTGAGGACTTTCACTCGTCCTGTTTCGATGTCTACTTCCACTTCGGCGAACTGCGCTCCGTGAACGCCGCCGCCCGCAAGCGAAGGATTCCACTCGCCCCGCGCCGTTATCCCCGCCGCGCCCAGCGTGGCGCAGGCCTGTTTCCACGTCAGCGATTGGTCGGCGTGTCCGCTGACGGAGATTTTGCCGTCCTTCAAGATCAAGTCTTCGGGCTTCGCATTGAGCGCGGGCGCGACTTTAGCAAGGAACGCCGTCCGCGCCTTGAACGCCGCGTCCTTCACCGAGGGGGCCAGCGAAGCGGTCGTCGTGCTGCCGCCGGAACCGTTGGCGTCGCTGTACTTCGTGCTGCCGATTCGAGTCTCTACCGCGTCGAGCGGCAGGCCGAACTCCTCCGCCACAATCGCGGCGGTGTAAGTGCGCGATCCCGTGCCTAAGTCCTGCGTCCCGACCTGCGCCGCAATCGAGCCGTCCGGTTTAATAAACACATCTACTTTGCATTGCCCGTTGCCGCCGCCGCCCCAGGTCGCCAGTCCGAGGCCGTAGCCTTTTTTAAGCGATTTGAAGGGGCCGTAGGCCGGCCCGCCGCCCGGAGTTTTCGGGCGATTTTCCCAGCCAATCGCTTTTGCTCCCGCGTCCATTTGCCGGTGATAGGCCATGTCGCCGGTATTTTTCTTGCGGAACTCAATCGCGTCCATGCCAATCGCATAGGCCAGATCGTCCATGACGGCCTCCATTGCGAAGGACGCCGCCGGGTGGCCCGGCCCGCGCATGGCCCGCCCGCCGTCCTGATGGGTGTGCAGGTCAGCGCCGGTGCGGAACACTTTCGGAACATGATAGATGTAGGGCAGTCCCGCCACTCCCCCGCGCCCGATACCCGCCATCGCGTACTGCGTGGCGGACAGGGCGACGAGCTTGCCGTCCTTTGTCGCGCCCGCTTTCACTTTCTGATACGAACCGGGGCGATGCCCCATCATCAGAAATTCGTCCGCCCGCGACAGCATGAATTTGACCGGGGCCTTGACTTTTTTGCTAAGTTGGCAGGCCCAGTCCCCCGGCATATCAATCCCGAATTTGCTGCCGAAACCGCCGCCCATGTACTCGCAAATTCCGGTTACTGCGTCCTGCGGCAGGCCGAGCGGCCCCGCCGCGTCGCCCGCGATTCCGTGCGCGTACTGCGTGGAGGCCCACACCGTCGCGGAATCGCCGCCGCGATAGTCAACCGTCGCGCCGTGCGTTTCAAGGCAGGCGTGGTGCTGCATCCCGATCTCAAATTCGTTCTCGACAATAGCGTCCGCCGTCTTGAAGGCCGCTTCGATCTCCGCCGGGTCGCCGTTCCTGCCGCCGCCGCGCAGATTGCCTTTGCCGCCGCCCGCGAAGACTTCCGGCGCGTCGGGCCGCAGCGCCTGCTGCCGCGTCACGACGAACGGCCTCGCCTGATACGTGACCGCGATGGCCCGTAGCGCGTCCTCCGCAATCTCCGGCGAGGTCGCCGCGACAATCGCCACCGGGTCGCCCTGATACTTCAAATCTTTTTCGCCAAACGTCATCACGGCGCGGACGCCGGGAAGCGCCTCCGCTTTTGCGCCATCAATTTTCGTGACTTTGGCGCAGGCATGGGGAGCGCGAAGCACCGCCCCGTAGAGCATTCCTTCGGGCCGCTCATCGTAAGCGTATTTCGCTTTGCCGCTGACTTTTGCGGGGCCGTCTACGCGCCGCAGTTTGGTGTTGAGCAGCGTATGGGCCTCACGCGGCCCCCAGTCGCCGCCGTTATCGTCTACTTCGATCTCTTCTTCGTGGTCAATTCCGTTGACGACCTTAACGACCTTGATCTTTTTCTTTTTGTGAGTCGGTTCCTGTTCAGCCATGCGTTACGCGCCTCCCTGCATTTTTTTCGCCGCGTCCAATGCCGCCTCGAACACGCGGGGGTACGTCCCGCACCGGCACGTATTTCCGGCGCAGGCGTGTTTCACTTCGTCTAAGGTGGGGTTCGGATTTTTCTTCAGCAGCGCGGACACGCTGACCACAAATCCCGGCGTGCAAAACCCGCACATCAGCGCGTCATGCGCGACGAACGCCTCCTGCACGGGGGAAAGCGATCCATCCGCCGCCATCAGCCCTTCCACCGTCGTCACGGTCTTGCCCGCGACATCGCCCGCCAGCAGCAGGCACGAGTAGGCCGTCTTGCCTTCCAGCAGAACGGTGCAGCCGCCGCACGCCCCGACGCCGCAGACCAGTTTCGGCCCGGTGATCGGTGGCTCGGCGTGGTTTCGGAGCGCGTTGAGCAGGGTGGTTCGCGGCTCAACGGCAACCGTCACGGCCTTGCCATTGACTTGCAGCGTGACATCCTGAACGCCGCGTTTCAGCGTTTCGCCCCGCGCCGCCATTGCGGGGGTCAGCGGTTCGGCGTTTGCGGACGTTTCCGGCGCAAGCAGTTCCGTGACGAGTCCGCCGCCCGCCCCCACCAGTCCCACGCCCTTTAAAAAATTACGGCGGCTCAGGTTCTTGCCGCTGCCTTCCGATTCCATTTTGTCCGTGTTGTCCGGTCGTTCTGCCATGAAAAATTTCTCCTCAGTTTCTCATCCAATAGTGAGACTTGAGCGGCGGCGCTAAAGTTACGCCGATTTGCGTTTATCTATTCACCGCCCCGCTAATATACCTCTTGCCCGCCCGCGTTTCTTTATGAGAGCAGCATCTTGCCTTACGAGACCGAATTTTTACGGGGGAGGATGTGGTTCGCCCAGCGCAATCAAGGCGCGGCGAACATTGATTACGCCGCGCCGGTTCAGTTGCAAACGCTCCAGCGTCGCCCTGCCGACTGTAGTGAGAGGCACGACTGTCAGCGCGTCGGCGCTCCATGCAAAATGGTCGCTCCAATCGTCCCGGCGCGGGTGGAATAGCGGAACGCGCTGTTTTGTCTGCGGGTCTATCGCAGAAACGGCGTCCTGTTTCCGGTTGTTGCAATTTGGACAGGCAAAAGCGAGGTTTTCCAGCGAATCGTTGCCCTGCGCGGAGACCGGTTCGATGTGGTCAACCCCAAATGTGTCCAGTGAAAACGTTTCCGGGGCGCGGCAATACTCGCATCGGCCTTCTGCGCGTTTAATCACTTTTCTTCGCAGACGAATAGGAATTTTACGGCGTAGACGCATGGCGTTAAGAAATCGGAATCGGTCGGATGCCGAGTTGGTCCATCAGCAGGCGAACGGGAACGCCGCGCAGACGGGCAAGCTGCGTCAACATTTCAAGCCGTCGCGCTCCGCGCTCCTCCCGGTCATCCAGCAACGTTTGAAGTTCGGTCTTCTCCGCCTCCGAAAGCGTTCCCGCGTTTTGTCTTCGCAACAGGCGGCGCAAGCGGCGTGTTTCTGTTTCCGGGGCGGCGGAACGGATACTCCAGAGGAGTTCGCCCTCCGCCGCCCGCTGTGTCAGAAGTTGCTCTACTGGCAACCCCAGACTACGCGCCTCTTCGCGCCAATGCGCTTCCCATTCCGGCGGCAACGTGATTGTCAAAGACATATTGCGGCTCCTGCCCATCCGAGAAAAATTTCTCCTCAGTTTCTCATCCAATAGTGAGACTTGAGCGGTGGCGCTAAAGTTGCGCTGTTTTGCTTTTATCTATTCACCGCCCCGCAGATGTACTCCTTCCGCGCAGAGAAACAAGGCGCAAAGCAAATTCAGGGCGCGGGCTACTGCGCGGGGCCGCGCTTTTACGCTGCCTGCGCTTTGATTGCGTATTCCGTCGCCTGCTCCAGCGACATGACCGGGCCGCGCTGCCACGCCTGCGTAAATTCCCGTTCCGAAAGGGCGTCCCGCGCCGCCTGCCGGGTCCTCTCATGCTCGCCCCGGTCGTAGTGGAGCGTTCCCAGTCCCACCGCGTCCCGAATCGCTTCCGCCGCCCCAAGCAGGCAGGCGGCGCGGGCGGGCTGCGAATCCGCAGCGGCGCGGGCGGCGTATTTTTCCAGCGACTCCGCCACGCCGAGACGGTCTTCCACCTTTGAGCGCAGCCGGATGCTCTCCTCATACTGCGTCCATGCCGCCGCCGTCTCGCCCTGCCCTTCCAGCGCCAGCCCCAGACAGTGCAGGGCGTTGGCGATGCCTTTGGTATGTCCGAGTTTGCGGGTGATGGCGAGGCTGCGCTCAATGCAGGCGCGGGCCTCTGTATGACGCTGGAGGTAGCACTGCGCAATTCCCATTCCCACCAGCGAACGCGCCAGCAGCAGCGCGTCGCCGTTCGCTTCCCGCAGCGTCAGGCTTTGCCGGTAGTAGTCAACCGAAGTTTCCATCCTGTCCAGCAAAATATACAAATCGCCCAGATTATGAAGCAGGGTAGCCACTCCCTGTAAATCGCCTATTTCGCGATAACGCGCCAGACTCTGCTCGAAATGGGCGCGGGTCTCCTCGTAATTCCCCTGATGCAGCGCAATCACTCCCAGACCGTTCAGGGCGCGGCACACATCACGCGGTATGCTGACCTCCTGCGCCAGCCGAAGCCCCTCCTCGTAATAGCCCCGCGTCAAATCCAGCCCGCCCTTGTGCCACGTCAGATTTGCCAGCGTAAGCAGCGCCTTCATGCGGACTTTTTTGTTTCCCCCTGCGTCAGGGCAGGCCAGCGCCAGCGCCAGATAGCGCCTGTCTTCCGCCAGACTTCCGCGCACCTCCCAGTAACGGGCCAGCGCGTCGCCGAACCGCAGCGCCATATTCGTATCATGCGCTAAGGCCCACGTCAGAGCCTTTTGCAAATTCTCCTGTTCCCGTTCCAGCCGCGCCAGCCATTTTTCCTGTTCCGCGCCTTTAATGACCCGCTGCGCCCGCCGCGCCAGCGCCAGATAATACCGCGCATGGCGTCGTTCCCGCTGCGCCCGCTCTTCTGGCGTCAAGGTCTCCTGCGCGAACTCCCGAACGCTCGTCAGCATCCGCCACCGCATCGTCGCGCTTACCTCCTCCAGCAGCAGCAGCGAACAGGTATGCAGCCGATCCAGCCCGTCCAACGCCGCGCTGTACTGACAGACCGACTGCGCCGCTTCCAGAGTCCACCCGCCGCGAAAGACCGCCAGCCGCGAAAAAAGAGTCCGCAGTTCGGGCGGGAGCAGGTCATAACTCCATTGCAGAGCCGCCTGCAGCGATTGATGGCGGTAGTCCCGGCCCGCGTCGCGCAGGGTCAGCAGAGCAAAGCGGTCTTCCAGTTCCGTCAGCATTTGCGCGGGCGTCAGCATACTGGCCCGCATCGCCGTCAGTTCAATCGCAAGCGGCAGCCCTTCCAATCGGCGGCACAGCGCGGCGATGTCCTCGCCATTCTCCCCGGTGAGTTGAAACGCGGGGCGGGGCGTTCTGGCCCGGTCTATGAAAAGCTGGACACTGGGATTGCGGGTCAATTCGTGAAGCGGCTGCCCGTCCTCCGGCGCGGGAAGCAGCGGCACGACCAGCGACTGCTCGCCCGCAATCCCCAGTCGCCGCCGCGACGTAATCAGGCACGTCAGGCGCGGGACAGCGGCAAGCAGCGTCCGAATTATGCCCGCGCCATTCTGCGATAATTGCTCAAAGTTGTCTAAGATAAGGAGCGTCGGGGCCTTCTTACCGTTCAAAAACGTCGTGACCTGCTCCAGAGGTTCGCCCGTCGCGGCGCGTTTGCGGCGAAAGGCTTTTAAGATCGCAATCGGAATCTCCTCCGCGTCCCGGAGGTCGGCGAGCGGCGCGAACCACACCCAGTTCGCGAAATGCTCGGTAAGGCTGCGGGTCGCTTCCAGCGCAAGGCGCGTTTTCCCCACCCCGCCGTGGCCTGTCAGCGTGAGCAGTCGCCCATTGTCTTCGATGAAATGCCGCCGTATCGCTTCCCGTTCCGCTTCCCTCCCCACAAAGCGGTCCAGCAGCAGCGGCAGCTGCGGCGTGGGCGTGGGCGCGGCCTGCCACAGCATCTTTTTACGCTCCGCCTCCGGGATTCGCTGGTGCAGGGCCATTGTCTCCGGGGCGGGAAGGGCGCGGTCAATGGAATTGAGGTGCGATTCCAGTTCTTCAAAAGCGCGGAGGGCCAGCGGGAACTCTCCGCCGTCCAGCAGAGTCTGAATGTATTCGCGCCACAGCGATTCATCCACGATTTTACTTGCGGCCAGATGTTGCAGCCAGCCTTTCGCGCCGGGACAGTCTCGCTTTGCCAGCGCTCTCCGGCACAGTTCCCGCGCCGCGTTCGCGCTTTGTTTGGACCGCGCTTCCCGCTCCGAGGCCGCCCACATCTCGCCTTCGCGCTCGCCCCATCCTTTTAAGAAAGGGTCGCTGCGCAGGCCCGCGACCCTCTCCAGCGAGGCCTCGTCCGTGCGTCGCGCCGCGATGTCATAGGCGATAACGTCCGCCTCGTCCCCGAAAAGGTTCAGGCACAGGGTGTTCCGCGCCGGAGATTCCAGGCGGACAGCTGCCGAACCAAGCGCCTTGCGCAGACCGCTCAGGGTTTGCCGCAGATTGAAACGGGCCTGATCTTCAAGTGAATCGGGCCACAGCGCCATCGCGACTTCGCCGCGCTCCACCTCCCGCCCATAGCAAACGGTGAGATAGGCCAGCAGCAGCCGCTCTTTTTTAGAGTGCAGCACTGGCAAAGGCTGCCCGTTCACCTCGGCGGCGAACGGGCCAAAGCAACGCAGACGAATCGTAAAAGGATCGGAGGCAGTCATGGCGTGTCCTTATATCACCGGGAAGATAAGCGCCCGTCAGGCGCGCGGCCTTACGGGTATTCTACGGTAGGTTCACGTTCTCGACAGGCGATTCCTCCTTTTAATATACGGTCTGGTATACGCAGCGAATCATAGCGCATATAAAAGAGCGCCCCTGCCAATAGACAGGGACGCTGAAGAGTGATCAATGGGGCGGATGCGGCGTGCTACTTGATCGGCGTAAAGTCCCAGTAAGTCACATACTCGTAATGATTTTTCAGTTGACCGCGCATCATCCGCTTCACATGACCGTCGGCGAATCCCGCGTTGAAGCCATCCGTATGCGGCGTGTCCCAGTGGTTCAAATTATAGGAATTAAGTGTGGTGGTCATGTCCCAATCTTCGCAATGGACATCCTGCGCGGAATGTTCCCAAATTGCCATCGTGGTGGCGGGGTGCGTCTGCGCCGCCGCGATTCGAGCAAACGGCCCCACAATGTTCCATAGAGTACCTTGCGCGTCGGGCGGAATCAGCGTCTGTTTAACAGTGGAATTAAAAATGTCCTGCGCGTCAAACTTGTTGCCGCTCTGCTGGAAATTCTGGCAATTCGTTGTGTAGTAGTGCGAATACACAGGCGCCCCGCCCATGTTCGCTACAACTTTCATATTAGGGCAGTAAAACACATCGGTATTTTTGATGTAAGGCTGAAGGAGATAATTTGGCGGGCTGTTGCCATTTGCTTTATTATAATCCACATTGTGACGGTACACGAACGCCTGCATTCCATTGTCTGGCCCACAGTGCGTTATATCGCCAAATTTGACGCATTGGGCATTGCTGGAGTCTACCCAGCGTTCGTCGTAGTCCTGCGCGTATTGAATAATGGCGAGCATGATTTGCTTCTCATTGGAAAGGCAGGCGGTTTGCCGCGCTTTGGCCCGCGCCTGCGCGAAAACAGGGAACAATATCGCCGCCAGAATCGCGATAATTGCAATCACGACCAGCAGTTCTATTAGCGTGAAACCTGAACGTTTTGTTTTCAATCCTTTTTTCTCCCGCAAATCGCGTGGCGGAGTGCCGCCGTACCGGACTTGCTTTCCCCCGGAATACGCATCCATTCGAACGCTCGGCAATAGGCCCGCCTTCGAAGGCCGTCTTCCGCGCCCCGCTGCCGGAATGGATTTTCTGCCTCCTGAATCAGAGCATCGTATACTATATCTTATACGCGTATGCCAAAACGTATACCGCACAAAAAATTTACGCTCCTATTCTTCGGCGGTTCACCATTCCTTGCGCGAACAAGGCCCCGACCGCTTTTCCCGGCTATTGAAGCGGCGCGAAGTCCCAGTAGGTCACAAATTCGTAGTGGTTACGCAGTTGCCCCCGCGTCATACGCTTTACGTGTCCGTCCGCGAATGCCGCGTTAAAACCGACCGTATGCGGCGAGTCCCAGTGACTCAGACCGCTTAACGGGTCAACTATATCACGCATATCCCAGATGAAACAAAGCGGGGCCGGGTCAGAATGTTCCCACAGCGCCAGCGTCGTTGCCGGGTGCGTTTGCGCGGCGGTGAGGCGTCCAAACGGCCCCACGATATTATAATTCGGCCCCTGCGCGTCCGGCGGGCGCAGAAGGGCCAGAACACTCGGCGGAAAGGCGGGCGCGTAAAGGTCTTTTCCCATTTCCAGTTTGGTGTACTGGACGTATTGAAAATTCTGCATATTCAACGCATAGTTCGGCGCGAAGTAAGGCGATCCGTCCCCTTTGCCCGGTTGCGCCGGGACTTGAGTCATGTTCGGGCAGAAAAAGACCGGATCATTTTTGATATACGGCTGCGTCAGATAATGGGGAGCCTTGAAATTGTTGGCCCTGTTATACTCGATGTTATGGCGGTCTTGCAGGGCGGGCGTCCCGCCGCAATGATTCAACGAAACGCAGCCAGAATCGGTTCCATCCATCCATCGCTCATCGTAGTCCTGCGCGTATTGAATGACAGCAAGCAGGATTTGCTTTTCGTTATTCAGGCAGACCGTCTGCCGCGCTTTGGCTCGCGCCTGCGCGAAAACAGGGAGCAGAATCGCCGCCAGTATCGCAACAATCGCAATTACGACAAGCAATTCTATTAGCGTAAAGCCCTTGTTTTTCTTGTTCAATTCCGTTCTCCCTGCGAACTGCCTAAACAAAGCCTTTTTACGCTTAATCAGCCTCAATCTCTCCTTCTCTCCCTCCTGGAATCCAAAAATTCCCTCTCTTGTATACGATTTGGTATACAATCATTAGATATAATGGAATTGCGCTGGTTCGCCGGGGGTCAACGGCGACCCCCTTTGTCTTGCAAAACGCGCCTGCCGGGGATGGCAGGCGCGTAGCAAGACCGGAAAACACGCTTCGGCGCGAAGCACGTCCGCAAACCCCCTCGAATTACTTAAAATGAATCCGGTACGCCGCAGTACCTTGTCCCTGTCAATGCCGATTTGCCGTATCGTTAAGACCTCGCAGATGGACTTCCCTCCCTCATGGGAAGCATTGCAGAGAAATTGCAAGAAGAGGGCTTGCCGGAAACGACGAGCCATGATGGTAACCAATCAAGGAGAGAGTATGTTCCGTACAACGACGCGCCGCGTTCGGCCTGTCACATTCGCGCTGGGGGCCGCGCTGCTCGGCGGCGGCGCTCATGCGCAGGTCACCTATTCGTATACGTTCCCGCAAGTTCCGGTAAATGTTGTCGCGCAGTTCAATGGCAGCACGGCCCCGGTCGGCGGCGACCCCACCTTTGACGCCCCCGCCTATAATATGAGCGGCGCTACCAACCCCCTGCCGCCGCCGAATACGCTGATGTCCACTGTTGGCGCGACGCAAACGCTGTACCGGACTAAAAATTTCACCATTGCCAGCGCGGGCTATTACAATGTCACCTTAGCGGGAGCGCTCACCAACGCTTCCGGGCTGCAGGCCATTATCTACCGCAACAGCTTCAATCCTGCCAGCCCGCTTTCTAACGTCGTTCAGCAAATTCAGGGCGCGACGAGCGCAACGCCCACTCCTGTCGGCGTCAATCTGACTCCCGGCAATTATGTTCTGGTTGTCACGCCGCTCAACAACGGAGCCGCAGGCCCGTTCACCGCCACGATCACCCAGACTTACGCGCCGTTTTTCTCTACTAATGGCTCGACCGTCCCGCCCGGAGCCAGCCCGCAGTTCAACCGGCCCACCGCGAACGGCAATCTGCCGCCCGTCACAGCGGCCTTCGGCTCAAACTATGCGTACAAGGCCGACCCGTTCACGGTTCCCAGCGACGGCCCGTACCAGATTTACAGCGACGAGACGCTGCCCAATCTCTATCAGGGGCAGTTGTCCCTGTATCAGGGCAGTTTCGATCCCGCAAACCCCATCAGCAACTGCATCCAGGTCAGCGGAAACAATACGAATCTTGGCGCTCCCAAAGGCAGCTCCAAACTGATCGTCAACCTGAAGGCGGGCGTGCAGTACATCCTCGTCACAAGCAACTTTCCGAACGGCGTCGGCGTTGAGAACGATTACGTCAATACGGTCAAGCCGCTCACCGCCGCCCCTTTGGACTTCTGGAGTGGAACGACAGTCGGTGGCCCGACCTTCAACCGTCCGGCGCAGCCCACCCTCAATGGCGCTCTGGCCCCGACCGCGCTTTCCGGCGTCAACGCCGCGTATGACGCGCGCGCGTTCACGTCCACTGTCAGCGGGCCAATCACCGTGACGAGCACGTGCGTGGCCCCGGCCTCGTGGAACAACTACCTCGTGATCTATCAGGGGGCCTTCGACCCCGCTCACCCGCTCACAAACGCCCTGTACGCGGCGGAAGGCGGCTACAACAACGCGATCACTTCGTACAGCGTGACGCAGGGCTTTTTCAACAGCGTGGTCTCCATCAAGTTCAACGCGACTGCCGGACAAACCTACACCTTCGTCACCACCGGAAGTACGAACACCAGCGCAGGCTCCTACACGGGAAGCGTGACGCAGGATCAAGACCCGGCTTCCGGCGCGGCGGTCGCCACGCTTTCCGGCGCTCTGCTGCCCGGAACCCTTTCGCCGCCGTATTACCAGAAACCGTTCCAAAACTTCCCGACCACCGCCGCCCCGAAGCAGGTATCTTCTGCGGCGGTTCCTTTCAGCGTGGACCAGTTCACCATCACGACGGAAGGCAATTACAATATTGTTGACTCGACGACCGTCCCGACTTCGTGGGGCCTGTACTTCATTCTGTACAAAGACGGGTTCGACGCCACCCAGCCGCTTTCCAACATCTATCAAGACCCGTCCAACAGCGTTTACGCGATCTTGGGATCGGACAATCAAAAGGTGATTCTTCCCATCCACCTGACGCCGGGAACTTATCACGCGGTCACCAGCGGTTTCGGTTCGCTGGCCTACGGCGATTACAATCTCACGGTGCAGCAGACGGTCACCGGGGCCGCGCCGCTGACTTACTCGGACACCCTGAACGCCGGAACGGGCAACGTCTTTACCCGTCCCAACGCGGGAACCGCGCCCCTCACGCTTTCGACCTCGACCTCCTCGAAAAATGACTATTACGACGCGAAAACGTTCACCGTCCCGACCACTGGCGCGTACAACATTGACGCTATCGCCAACCCCACCGGCACAGACATCTATGGCGGCTGGAACGATTTCGTCGTATTGTATCAGGGCGCGTTCAACCCCGCCAGCCCGCTGACAAACGCCCTTGCCGCCAACGACAGCATCAACCTGTTCGGCACAGACGCGGGTCTGCGCAACATTACACTCTCGGCGGGACAGACCTACACGCTGGTTGTGACCGGCAGTTCGTACAATCAGTTCGGCAGTTACCGCGCCAATGTCTATACCGGCGGCGGGGCCTATCCGCCCATCATTCCCGACAACACGGCGAGCGGGCTTGCCGCCACCAATAACGTGACCGACACCTTCACCGTTCTCGGTCTGAACAGCGTGACAATCACCGGACTGTACCACCCCCGCGCCGGTGATCTGGTGGCGACCCTTTCGCACGGCGGCGCGACCATCGAACTCACTGACCGCCTCAACCGGGCGACGAGCGGTTCCACCGGTTCGAGCGCGTTGTTCTTCGGGGATTACACCTTCGCTCCCGGCGGCGCCGACCTGAGCGCGGCGGCGACGAACGCGACTGCCGCCGGAATAGACCCCACGCAGACCTACGCGCCTTACCTCAACGGCACAGCAGGGCAGTCGTCCACCCTGACGGGCGACTTCACCGCGTTCAACGGCAAAACCGTCAGCGGCCCCTGGACGCTGACGATTTCCGATAACAACGCCGGTTCCGTCGGGCAATTCAGCGGCTTCAGTTTCAACGTGCAGACTACGACGGGAACCGTCACCGGGAATATCTCGCTGGAGGGCGTTTCCGATCTGTCCACCATCAGCGCCTCGGCCCCGCTCGGCCTGTTCCATGTCGGGTTCCGCATGGCGGGTTCCACGACCGAACTGCGCGGGTACGATGTTCCGCTGAAGGTTAGCGCAGGCAGCAGCCTCGGCTCGTTCTCCCTGGAGAACGTCCCGACCGGCGCGTATGACGTGTGGATCAAGGGCAGCAAGAACCTTGCTGTTCTGCAATCGGGCGTGGTGGTCAGCAACGGCAGCGTGGCCCTGGCGGACTCCCCGCTCCCGGCGGCGGACGCGAACAACGACAACTCGGTGGACTCCTCGGACTTCACCGCGCTGATCGGCTCATTCAACTCGGATGCGACCGTGACCGGCAGCGGCTACGACCCCACCGCCGACTTCAACTTCGATGGCTTTGTGGACTCCTCGGACTTCACCCTGCTGATCGGACAGTTCAACAACGTCGGCCCCATTTAGGAGAGAAGACAATAGATGTTAGATATTAGACAATGCGAATTGGGCTAATATCTAACATTTATTATCTCGTTGTTTAAACTGCTAAAACGTATTTCTATCGTTTGATTCCGGTATTTTTTTTATTTTATTGAAAAAACTCCTGGAATCGTCAAATCTCGGACGATTTGGCACAAATCTTGCATTAGTAGCAAGTAAGGACATCCTGCTCCTTCATTTGGGGCAGGCGCTGTGCGGCGCAATCTGCGGCTGACGGGTCTTCTCGAATGACCGACCGCCGCCTTCGTTTAGAGGCGCAGTTTCAATCCAGGCGCCCGAACAGAAAGATCAAAAAGACATGACAACGAATCGCTCCTTCCCGGCCCGTTTCTCGCTGCTGACGCTGGGCCTGCTGGCGGCCCCCGCCGCCTCCCACGCGCAGTACAACGTTTTTGACCTCGGCGTCCTTTCGGTCAGCACCGGGTCGCAGGCCAGCCGCGCCTACGCCATCAATAACAACAATTTCATCACCGGATACGTTTTCTCGAATGTAACGCTTGGCAGTGGCACGACCACCGCCGGTCAGCAGGCGTTCCTGATTGACGGCAACAAGACAAACCCCAGCGTCACCAATGCCGGAGCGCTGCTTGGGACTACGGGCGGTTCCGGGTCCACCGGCTTCTCCCTCAACAATTCGAATGTGGTGGTCGGAAGCTCCTCGCAAGTCAGCGGCGGCCCCCAGCGAGCCGCCTACTACGATGGGACTTTGCATGACGCTGGGACGGTCGGCCTCCTGCGCGGCGTCAATAACAGCGGTCTGGCGGTCGGAGCCTCTGGCCCTACGCAGGGGACTGCGGTCACCTATCAGACCACTGGCGCGGGCGCGGGAACGCTTACCAGCATCGTTCCGGGCCTCGGCAATCCGGTTTACAGCGTCGCCAACGCCATCAACAATAGCGGCCTGATTGCGGGATATTCCGGCGCGTCCAACGCTTCTAACGGCGCGTTCCTTTACGACCCAGGCACAAACAGTGTGAAGAACCTCGGTACGCTGGGCGGCGCAAAGTCCAGCGGCGACGGCTTCCTGGGAAATTACGGTCTCAACAACGCGGGACACCTGGTGGGCTACTCTGCGATTAACGCCGCCGGAACTCTTCACGCCTTTTATTACAATGGCTCCGGCGGGTTGCAAGACCTGGGAACGCTGGGCGGAACCCTCAGCGGCGCGTACAGCATCAATAGCAGCGACGATATCGTTGGTTATGCTAATGTGGTCACCGTCGCCGGTCAGCCGACTCAGCACGCTTTCCTTTCCCATGCGGGCGGTTCGCTGATTGACCTGAACACGCAAATTGCCGGAACGAATCCCTTCTCGAACCTGACGGTGGCGTTGAGCATCAACGACAACGGCTGGGTCGTCGGAGAAGGTCTGGTCGGTGGAATCAAACACGGCTATCTGCTCAAACCGATTACGTCCTCCGTGCCGGAACCGGGCAGCGTGGCGCTGTTGGTAGGCATGGGCGTTTCTGGCGCGGCAGTCCTGCGCCGCCGCCGCAAATAAATCCCGTCGCGTTTGCAGAGAACGGGAAGGAAGATCACAATAAAACGGGGTGGGTGAAACGAAAATTCGTTTTACCCACCCCATTTTTGTCGCCATACAAACAGACCTGACCGTTCTTCGACCGAGACCAGTTCGCGCCGGATTACGCTGATGCGCTTTCCATTCGCAGGCGCTCTCGCCCGCGCATACACCGGGCGTAAAGAGACGTTTTTCAGACCAGCGTCAGAACGCGCCCCCGAAAGAAGTTCAGACCCAGAACGCCCGCAACCGAAGCGGACGGCGGCAACGTGTGCGCCACAACCGAAAAAGCGTCCCGTTCTAACCCCAGCGCGGATATTTTGTTTATGGCAAGTACAGAAGTCAACTCAATGCCGCTCCCGGTCGTCATTCGCACATTTTTAGGCAGGGCGTCCAGATCGTACCCGATGGTAATCAAACTTGCGTCGCGTATCACGGTAGAGGACGCTCCCGTATCAAGCGCAAGCTCGACATTCGTATCGCCGTTTGGCCCAAACAGCCGCGCTTTTACCACGATAAGCCCGTGCCGCGCATTGAATTGTGTTTTCATAGGTTTAGGAAAATGTTCGCCGGTGTCGGGCCAAGATGCGGGAACGCAGAATGTTTTGGACGCCGCGTCAGCAGAACGTGATACAAATCTTCCGGGTTCTGGCTGATGCAAAGAACGGTTCCGCCGGTGACAGCATCGTTCGCGTCGTGGATCGGGTCTTCCAGCAAGACCCATGTCGGGCCGTACTGCGCTTCGATGTCCGCCAGCGTCATAATCGCTTCGTGGGTCGTTGTCACAGGTTAGTCTCCCCCCGCCTTCGTGTTCAGGTTCGTTCCGAGGGCCATCTCCGCCGTATTGTAGAAGGTGTCGCGGTCGCGAATGATCGCCTGCGCGGGCAGCGAATCGGTGTATGTCCGCAGTCCCGGCATTTTCTTGACGGCGGTTCCGATAGCCAGAAATTCGATGATACCGCCGCCGAGCTGGTAGACGTAGGTTTTGATCCCCATTACGTCGTCGGCTCCGCAAGCGCTGGCGTCGGCGGCGATTTTCGCGATGGCGTTCTCGCGGGCCTCGTAAATCAGCGAGGTCAATTCGCTAATTTCGCCGCGTCCCAGCGACTTGAACGCTGCTGTCAACCCGCCCACGATGCCGAGCGAATAGACCGAAACGCCCAGCACCAGTTGGATCGGCATATAGCCCATTGCGATGATGTTCCACATCTCTTCGGAAGTCAGGTCGCTGGTTATCGGGGCGGCGCTGTATTCCGGCGGCAGCGCGGGGTGGTGCGAGGCCGTCCCGATCATGACCATCTCCTGCATCCCGCTGTACGGAATAATGGACGTTTCAATCCCGACGACCGCGTTTGCGCCCGCCGCCCGCGCCTCGCCCGCAATCCGCTGCAAAGCCAGATGCCGAGTCTGGTTGAAGACCTGCGAATACTCGTGGATTTCGCCGCGCCCCAGCGACTTGAACGCGCCCATGATGCCGCCGCCTACGCCAATCGAGTAGGCGACATTGCCGAAAACGAACTTGACGGGGCGGAAACCTGCGTCCATCTGGCAGTAGAGCGCCTGCCCGTCGGCGCTGCTGGAGAACGCAATCTGTTCGCTTTGCGGCGGCAAATTCTCCTGATGCACGCACGACCCGACCGACAGAAATTCCACGTTGCCGGAGTGCTGAATCAGTTCGCTCGTCACGCCAGTAATGCCGACGCCCCCGTGCCGCAGCGCTTCCTGCTGCATCCGGGCATACGACTCCTGCCGCCCCTCGTGGATGATGCTCGTGACCTGCGTGACCTCGCCGCCCGCCAGCGTCCGCAGGCCGGAACCGATGCCGCCAATTACCCCCATCGAAAAAACGCTGTTGCCAATCACCAGATCGCCCGGTCGCATCCCTTTGAGATGCAGGCAATACATTTCATTGCCAGAAAGCCCGGTCATTACCGCCATGTGAGTCTCCTTTAGAAGAAAACAGAAAACAAAAAACAGAAAACAATAGAAAATGCCCGGTCTGCAAACCTGTGATGCTGCGCGATAGCCTGTAAACTCTGACGCCCTTCTGCTGTCTACTGTCTAGTGTCTCCTGTCTACTCTCCTTTTCATTTCCCCCGCCAGCGCCGCGCCGTGCAGGTTGCTGCCTTCGGCGAGGATTTCGCCGGTGTCGCCGTCCATTAAAAAGGCGCGGGGAATCGCCTCGATGCCGTATTTTTGCGCGACTTCCGCCGCCCAGTATTGCCCGTCATAGATTTGGGGCCACGCCATGCCCGCCGCTTTTGTAAAAGCGTTCAGTTTGTCCCCCATGTCCTTCGGGTCGAGGCTAACGCTGACAATCTCAAAATTGCGCGTATGGTAGGCGTTGTACGTTTTCACAAGGTCTGGCATAGCGTCGCGGCAGAACGCGGAACCCAACGCCCAGAAATCGAGCAGGACGAGTTTGCCGCGAAAGTCCGCCGGGAAGTGGATGGTCTTGCCGTCCGTTGTTTTTGCGGTGAACGCCACCGCTTTTTTGCCCGCGCTCAAATTCAGCGGCGGCGCGATCTCCGCAACGGGCTTGTCCGACTTTACGATCTGAAACGACGCTCCGCTTGCGCTCATGTTCTTAATCGCATAGGTCGTTCCCGCGATATTGAACGGCCTTGCCGCGTCGAAGCGTTCGCCCACCCGGTCAAAAACGCCGTTGTCATTGGCGTCAATCCAAATTTCGACCCCGGATGCTTCGGGGATAGCCGCGCTGTTTTGCCCGCGAAAATCGCCGCGAGACTGCGCGTCAATCAGCAGGACGCGGTAAGATTTGCCGCCGAGCGTAATTTTTCCTTCACGGGCGTAATCGCCGTAATAGACGATTTTATCGCGCAGGGCGCGGCGGCGCGGGTCGTCGTCCGTCTTATCAAAGCGATACATCGTCAGCGCGACTTTGAGCGTTCCGTCGGGCGTCTTAATTTGGACAGTCGCGCCGCCGTAGCGCATGGCGCGCGTAGCGTCGTAGGGCCGCGCTTCCCAGACGGCGGGCGGGTCGTTGGTCAGATCGCCGTCGCCGTTGCTGTCCACGAAAAGACGCGGCGCAGGCCCCGATTCATCCAGCAAGACGGTGATTTGCGTGGGGTTCGCCGCGTCGCCCAGCGACAAAACGCCGTACTGCGGGGCCAGCAGTCCGGCGGGAATTTTTCGGACAGCGGCGGGGCGCTCCGCCTTCAGAGCGAGCAACTGCGCCCGCTGCCCGCCCATTTTCTCCGTCGCGCCCTGCGGAATCAGGTTTAGTTTCACCGTCTCGTCAGCGCGGAGGGACTGCGTGGACACAAGAGTCGCCGCGCCAATCACCGACCACGCGCATTGCTCAGGCCATCTCACAGCGGGAGTTTCCTTTCAGGCGTTCAGTACGCTTCGTCTAACAGTTCTACGGGGTGGCAGATGCGGAGTTTCAAATTCTGCTCCTTCGCGCCCTGCTGTATCCACGCGAGACAGCCGGGATTTCCGGTTGCGATAATGCTTGCGCCCGTGTCTTTGATATGCGCGAGTTTGCGGTCAAGGAGCCGACGGGCCATCTCCGGCTGCGTGATGTTGTAGGTTCCGGCGCTGCCGCAGCAGGTGTCGGCCTCGTCCATTTCGACTAAGTTCAGGCCGGGAATCTGCTTTAAAATTTTGCGGGGCTGCAACCGAATCTGCTGCCCGTGCGCCAGATGGCAGGCGTCGTGATAGGAGACGGTGGCGTTTAGCGGCTTCGGCGGAACAATCAGGCCGAGTGAGTCTAAGTATTCGGTAATATCTTTAACTTTTGACGCAAAGCGTTCCGCTTTCTCCTTATATTCCGGGTCATTCGCCAAAAGGTCGCCATACTCCTTCATAGTGGAGCCGCACCCGGCGGAATTGAGAATGATAGCGTCGAGTTCGTCCATAAACGGGGCGAAACTGTCCATCAGGGCGCGGGCGCGTTCCAGTCCGCCCGCATGATAGCCGCTATGGAGGTGCAACGCCCCGCAGCATCCCGCCGCTTTGGGGGCGACGACCTCACAGCCGTTCTGCTGCAAAACGCGGACGGTGGCGCTGTTTGTCTCGCCGAACAGGACGCGCATCACACAGCCCGCAAGGATTCCAACCGTTGCGCGTTTGGGGCCAACCGGTGCGGAGCGTTCCGGCAGATTGTGCGCTTTGACGGGGCCTTCTATGGCGGGCATAGAGATTTCGGCGTCGGAGCCGGAAAGCAGTTTCGAGGCGAATCCGGGCATTTTATTGCCGGTGATTCCGCTCAATAATCCTCCCGCTTTCAATGCCAGCGCCATGCGTCCGGGACTGGTCAGCATGGCAAGCAGCTGCCCCCGCGCAAACGTTTGCGGGGCCGTGCGCAGATGATCTTCCTCAATATGCGTCCGCGCCATCTCTAAAATGGAACCGTATTCCACGCCGGAGGGACACGCTGTCTCGCAGGCGCGACATCCCAGACAGGAATCGAGAGCGTGGACCACCTCTTTATCGAACGGAATCACGCCGTCCCGCCATGAGCGGACGAGATAGATGCGTCCTCGCGGGCTTAACTGTTCCTGCCCGGTCAGCCGAAACGTCGGGCAGGCGTCGAGGCAAAACCCGCACCGGATGCACTTTGTTAATTTTTCGTCGAGCGTGTTATCCAACCCAACCCCCCGGCCCCCTTCCCTGATTCGCTCGCTGCGCTTCGCAGGGAAGGGGGAAAATAGCCATACGCCGCCGACATTGGCGTCGCGCATCCATCCAAAATCTAAAATCCGAAATCCAAACTTCCGTTGTCGGGAACCCTGCCCCGCTTTTGCGCGTCTACCGTGCAGACAACAGCGGCGCAATACTCGGATTTGCGCTTTCGGAGGAGAAACCATGTCCAAAGACACCATCCCGCAGCACAAGCCCCTCGGCACAGACGCCGACTTCGATAACGACCTGCACCCGCATAACCGCTCCGGTCAGAACGATTCGCCTGACAGGAATGAAGGGCGTTCCGCTTACCTGCTCAAAGAGAACGAGTCCACGATGCACCCGCGCCTGCAAATGCTTCCCGTTCAGGAATTGAAACAAATCCCTGTGCTGGACACCGGCACACGCCTGCAAGAGGGGGCCGCTTACCTTGACTTACGGAATCTGGATAGCGGCGCGTTCCAGGGCATGAACAATCGCGAAGTCGGCCCTGATGACCTTTTCACCGCGAAAAGCCATCTGGACCATGAGCAGTTCGCCTACCTCACCGGGGCCACGACGGTCGCGCAGTTGGGACGGTTCAGCCGCATCGCGCAGGGCGACATTCTGGCGGACGATTCCCTTCCGCTTGACCAGTTGACTCAAAACTGATCCGCTGGCCTCGCCATAGCGTATAGCCGGAGTCACCCCGGAGTCATCCCGGAGTCAACCCGGAGGAAACGTCGTTTCCTCCGGGAAGAAACCGGTAAGCGTCCGGTTTGCCTCCGGCTGTAACCCCTCTAAACGCAGGATTTCCGGAGTTTTTTTGGGGTGTATTTGGGACGGGTGACTTCCTCTCTTACTCTTGCACTGCCACAAGCGCGTGTTGGGCGACTTCCTATCTTACTCTTGCACTGCCACAAGTGCGCAAAGTCCGCCTTCGCGGACTGGATGCGTTCTCCGTATTGAAGTTGTACGCATTGAATGTGTATTGTGTATTGAGTCCACGCAGGTGGACTTTGCGCGCTTGTGGCAGTGAATTTATTCGCCCGAATCGCTAACGTCCCCGCCGGACGGCGCTTATCCCTTGACCGCGCCCGTCGTTAAGCCGGCGACGAACTCTTTTTGCAGGGCCATGAACAGAATAATTACCGGCAAAATGGAGAGCAGCGTTCCCGCCATCAATGCCCCGTAGTTGTTGGCGTAGACATCGCGGAACTGATTGATCGCAATCGTCAGGGTGTACATACTGGATGAGTGCAGCATGATTTGCGGGCCGATGAAGTTGTTCCACGCCCCCATGAACGCCAGCAGCGCAAAGGCCCCGATCATGGGCCGCGTCACCGGCATCACGATATCCCAGTAAATCCGAAATTCTGAACAGCCGTCAATTCGCGCCGCATTGATGAGTTCCGTCGGAATTTGCAGGATCGCCTGCCGGAACAGGAAAATCCCGAAAACGTTGACCGCTCCCGGCAAAATCATCCCCGTATAGGTGTCCACCAGACCGAGTTTATAGGCCAGTTCGTAGCCGGGGGCCATCGTCAGCTGTCCGGGCAGCAGCATGGTGGAGAGCATGAAAATCATCAGCGGCTTTTTGCCCCAGAACTCGTATTTCGCCAGCGCGTACCCGATCAGCGACGAGAAAAATAGCTGCGTCATCACCACCGCGCTCGCGATAAAAACGCTGTTCATGGCGTACCGAAAGACCGGGATGCTTTCGAATAATTTGTGGTAGCTCTGCGTGGAGAAATGCGGCGCGAAAAACGTGTAGGCGAACAGGTCGTTTTCGTTCTTCGTCGTGTTTGCGATCAGCCATAGCAGCGGCGTCAGCGTCAGCGTCGCGCCCCCCGCTAACACGGCGTAAAGCAGAAAGCGGCCTGTATGCGTCAGTGCGGTCGGCTTCATTATTCCGCCCCTTTCCACGCGCCGGTGACGCGCATTTGAACTAAACTAATCCCTAAGATGCCAATCGCCAGCGTCCAGCCAATCGCCGAGGCCAGCCCTAAATCGCCGCTCAAAAATCCCGTCTGGAACAGGTACATGACAATCGTCAGCCCCGATTTGTTCGGCCCTGCGCCATTGCCTAACAGGACATAGGGCAATTCGAAGAGTTGCAGCGAGCCAATCGTGGCGGTAATCAGGACGAACACGGCGACGGGCCGGATTCCCGGCAGGGTGACCGCAAGGAACTGATGCCAGGGGCTTGCGCCGTCCACCCGCGCCGCCTCGTACAACTCCTGATCAACAGATTGCAGGGCCGCCAGAAAGTAGATCATGTTGAACCCAACGTACATCCAGAGCGAGACCAGCACCAGCGCGGGCATGACGAGGACAGAATTGGACAGCCATTTGAGATCAATCGGCGTGCGAAACGCGGTGTTGCTTGCGATATTGATGAGGCCGTATTTCGGGGTGAACAGCACGCCGAACAGCAGCGCGACAAACACCTGCCCGACGAGATTGGGCATGAAGAATGCCAGCCGGAAAAACTCCCTGCCCTTGAGCCACTTTTGACTGAGCAGAATGGCAAGCCCCAGACTGAGCGGCAGCTGCAAGAACACGGAGCAGATCGTGTAAACGAGGGTGTTCCAGACGGCGGTATGGAAATCGGCGTCGGAGAGCAGGAACGCAAAGTTTTTCAGCCCGACAAAGACTTGATCTTTCGGCCCGTTCGTGATGAACAGCGAAAGACGAACGCTTTGCAGCAGCGGATATAGCCCAAAAATGGCGTAGAGTATCAGGAACGGCGAAACGAACAGGTACGGCGCGTAGCCGTCCGGCCCGACGCCGCGCCGCTTGTTTTTCGGCGGCGTCGCCGCTTCCTCTAAGTTGAGTTTGTAAGTAGTCATAGTTTAGGTAATCGGCTCTGCGTGTTTGGCTGATTGCGGCGCGGGGCGGGCGGGCAGGGCGCGTGTTGGGCGACTTCCTATCTTACTCTTGCACTGCCACAAGTGCGCAAAGTCCGCCTTCGCGGACTGAATGCGTCCTTCGTATTGAAGTTGTATCACTTCTATGCAAGGGTTGTCGGGCGAATAAATTCACTGCCACGAGTGCGCAAAGTCCGCCTTCGCGGACTGAATGCGTCCTTCGTATTTAATGTGTATTGAGTCCACGCAGGTGGACTTTGCGCACTCGTGGCAGTGCAAGAGTAAGATAGGAAGTCGCCCGTCCTCCGTCCATCCTCCGCTCGCTTTGTCCGCGTCAGTAGGGATTTCTCGCCGCTAATCGGCGCACTTCGTCGGCGCTTTTTTTGAGTTGACCGCGCGCAAAGGGTTCGAATCCTTTCTCGCCGTTCTGGTTGTAGTACTGGACGCACGAGACGACCGCCTCGCCCATTTTCGCCTTCGCCGTCCCGATGAGCGGGCTGGCGTACTGCGGCGGGACTTGCGGCGCGAGCTTCGCGTAGGTCTCACCGAGCGGCTGCCCGCCCCAGTAATCGCGGGGTTTGGCGAATCCGGGCTGGTTCCAGGCGTCTTTGAGGGCGGGCAGAATGTTGGTGTCCAAAAATCTCTGCTCTAATTGCGCTTTATCGGTGTAGAGGTGCTGCGCCAGTTCCCACGCTAATTCCTGATGCGGGCTGTCTTTTGTGATGCCGAGCATTGTGCCGCCCCAGGTGCTGGTTTGCGGCTGACCGGGCGCGACAGCGGGCAGGGGCATGAGTCCCATTTTGCCGCTCATACGGGGTATGTCCTGCTCGATGGATTTGGAGCGCCAGTCCGGGCAGATCAGCGTGACGAGGTAGCCGTCCTCGACCGCCTGCGTCAAAATCTGATTGCCGCCGAGGGAATTGCCGATTTTGCGGTCGCCCGCCACGAGCGGCACATAGAAAAGCATGGTCTGAACCGCCGCCTCGTTGTCCATGATGCACTCGCCGTGCAGCCCGAAAAATCCGCCGCCGCGCTGATAGAGGAAGGTTTCGAGGTTGGTGGAATCGGAGTCGCCGAGTTCGATCATATAGCGTTTGCCGGGAACCGTGATTTTGCGGCCCGCCGCGATAAAATCGTCCCACGTTTTCAGGTCATCGGGATTGATTCCCGCCTGCTTGAAAATCTCGCGGTTGTAGGCCAGCTGCACCGGGTGAACGTCGTGCGGCAGTCCGAAAATCCGTCCGCGACTGGTGTAGGGGGCGAAGCGGGACTGCACCATGCGGTCGTAGAGGCCGGACGATTTCAGGCGGTCGGTGAGGTCGGCGAACCCGATGGCATTGAGCGGGCCGCGAAAGAAGCTGCCCGCCGTCGAGATTTCCGTTTCGATCACGTCGGGGACGGGCAGATTGGCCCAGAAAGACGCCTGCAAACGGCTCCCTACGGCCTGCCCGTTCACGAGCTGCAAATCCACTTTGACGCCGGGATGCGCTTTCTCAAATTCCGGGATAGTCTTAAGGTACGCTTCGTAGTGCGGTTTGGCGAACGTCCACATGGTGAGGGTGGCGGTCTTTTTGGGCGGCGGCGTCACGAGCAGGTACAGTCCGGCAAAGACGCCGAGCAGCAGCAGGGCAAACGCGGCGCGTCCGTAGGGAAAGGTAATCATTGAAAATAGCGCTCCAAAGTAACGCGGCATCGCGTAGTGTATCATTGTTCGCCACGCAGTCGGGAAATTCCTTCCTGCTGCGTCCGGGTATGCGGCGTAAAAACTATTTTTATTATTTTCGGTCAAAACGGCGCGAAAGCGTCACTCTGGCATGAATCTTGCAGTAGTAGCATTAACAGGCCGTCTGTCCCGGTTGCTGGCCGACTGGCGGAACGCCCGACAGACGGATTGTTTACGGCCCGCAACCGCCAACGGGCCAAATGCCCCGGCGTTGTTGTCTCGCGGCGCATCGTCCGCCGCGTTCTCTGGTTGATACGAAAGGTCGCCCTGATGTTCCATTTTTCAACCCGCTCTCTCCCGGTTGGCGCGATTTGCGCCGCGCTGCTTGCCGGAGTTTCCGCCGCCCATGCGCAAGTCCTTGATCCCAATGCGTTCGCGTCAAGCGGCGCTCTGTCCCTTGCTTCCGGGACGTACACGCTGGACACCGACGCGCTGACGTTTGCCGGAAACAGCGGCGTCCTCAGCAACGGCATCGCCGTCTTCGATTTCAGCAGCATCAATGTCGCCCCCAACGCAACCGTCAACGTCGTCGGTTCGCACCCCCTCGCCCTGCTCTCCCAAAGCGACGCCACCTTCGGCGCAGGCAGTTCCTTCAATCTCAACGGTGGCAATGGCAGCGGCGGGCAAATTAACTCCATGAATAGTAGCCCCCCGCCCGGTGGCGCAGGAGGGATTGCTGGTTCTGGCGGCTACGGGGGCGCTCCCGGCAGCGGCTACGGTGGCAATGGCGGCGGCGGCGGCGGATTCGGCGGCGGCGGCGGTCATTACGGTTCGCCCACACCTGGCCCTACTTACGGCGATCTCCTTAACAAATTAGAAGGCGGCGGCGGCGGCGGCGGCGGAGGAGGCATTAGTGGAGGTCGAATGGCGGAAAGTGGAGCGGGCGGCGGCGGCGGCGGCGGCGCGATTGAGATCAACGCTATCGGCGCCTTGACGCTGGCAGGCAATCTTAACACCATCGGCGGCGGCGGCGGTTTTGGCGTTTATGGCTATGGCGGCGGCGGAGCGGGAGGCGGGGTTCTGCTGGCAGGAAACAAAGTCACGCTGGCAAGCACGGGAGGAATAAATGCCTATGGCGGAGCAGGAGCGGGAAGCTTCTACGTCCCAAACTCTGGCGGAGGAGGAGGAGGCGGGCGCATCACGATTCAGACGGCTGCCCCTGACCGGTTTGTCAGTAGCGGCCTGCTCAATGTTAAGGGAGGATCAGGCAACCTTGCTTACTCTTTCGACAGCAATCTTATGCGCGGCCCCGATTACTATTCTAATGGCGGGAACGGAGTAATCACAATTAACGGGCGGGTGACGAGTACGCCTGCGCCCGGTTCGCTGCTTGTGGCGGCGCTGGGCGTGGTTCCGGTTGTCGTGGGGCTTCGCAGACGCCGCAAATAGAGGACTGCCGCTTTCGATGGGAACGCCGCTTCGCCTGCAAGAGTTTTGCGCGGGGCGGCCTTTTTCTGCGTCTGGGTTTCGCTGAGGTATAATGGAATCATTCTGCTTTGCGTGGGGGAGACCGAAACGATGGCTTACAGCGACTTTACTTTGACCCGTGTGGAACAGGACTTTAACCTGCAAATCCGCTCGGAGCGACGCCTTTTTGCCGATGCGCCCAATGCGCCAATCGCCAATTTTCTTCGGGAGTATCTGGCGGAGTATACGGAACTTGCCATTGAAATTGGCACGGAAAAAGCGCGTTCCGAGTTCTTGATCGCGCCGCTGCTTGCTGAAGTCCACCGGCAGCGGAACCGGGAAATCAGCCTGTTCTCCGGCACGGAATTTAACGTGGCGCCGGAACGCGGGCTGGTGGGTTTCTGCGACTTTTTGCTTTCTCGTTCCCCCATGTCGCTGGAAATCCGCGCTCCAGTCGTTTCCGTCGTGGAAGCGAAAAAAGAGGACATCCCCAGGGGCATACCGCAATGCCTTGCCGAACTCGTCGCCGCGCAGATTTTTAATGACCGGGCGGAAAGCCCGATAGCAACGCTTTACGGCATTATCACGACCGGCACGGAATGGAAATTTCTGCGGCTTCGGGGAACGGACGCCACGATTGACGCCGACGAATACTTTCTCAATCAGCCAGAAAAAATTGTCGGCATTATCCTTTCTATGTTAAATTAGACGGCGTTGCCCTCTGGCGCAGAACTGGACGGGAAAAGGATTCCACTGGCCTTACGGCGAATCAGTCTGCAATCCCCGAATCAAAATTAAAAGAGATACGCCATGCCTGCTATTGAAACGCCCGCAAACAAGGAAAGGTTCGCCGACAGCATCGCCCGGATTGCGCCGGAGATGGTCGCCGTCCGCCACCACCTGCACCAGAATCCCGAACTAAGCTTTGAAGAAAAGAATACCGCTGCTTACGTCGCGGAAAAGTTAGACAAAATCGGCGTGGATGGTCTGCGAACGGGCATCGGCGGGCAGGGCGTGATTGCGGAGATTCATGGGGCGGCGGACGGACAGACCTTCGCCCTCCGCGCCGACATGGACGCTCTGCCGATTCACGAAGTGAATGACCTGCCCTATAAATCCCGCGTTCACGGCGTGATGCACGCCTGCGGTCACGATGGGCATACGGCAGTCCTGCTCGGCGCGGCGCAGGTTTTTGCCGAAAACCGTAACCATATCAGGGGAACGGTGCGCTTGATTTTTCAGCCTGCGGAGGAAGTCGCGGGCGGCGCTGTCCGAATGTGCGGCGAGGGCGCAATGGACGGTGTTGCCGCGATTGCCGCCCTGCACGGATGGCCCGGACTTGCCATTGGAAAAATCGGCGTCCGCCCCGGCCCCATGATGGCAAGCAGCGACAACTTTGACCTGACGATTCGCGGCGCGGGCGCTCACGCCGCCATGCCGCACCTGAGCGTAGACCCGGTAGTCGTCGCCGCGCAGATTGTGCTGGCCCTGCAAACAATCGCCAGCCGCGAAATGAACCCTGCCGATCCGGTGGTCGTCACCGTCGGGCAAATTCACGCGGGAACGGCCTACAATATCATTCCCGATGAGGCTGTGATTCGCGGAACTGTCCGTTGCCTCACGAAGGAACTGCGGCAGACGATGGCGGCGCGAATTGAGCGGATTGCGGCGGGAATCGCGGCGGCGTTCCGCGCCGAAATCACGCTGAATTATCACTACGGCACGGCGGTAACCTACAACGACGCCAACATGAACGCGCTGGTTGCGGCGACGGGAACGCAGGTTCTCGGCGCGGCGAATGTCCTTGATCTGCCCCACCCCTCGATGGGCGCGGAGGACTTTGCGGCCTACGGCGATTACGCCCCCGCCGCCATGTTCCGGCTCGGCGTCGGCGAGGAGATGACGGCCCTGCACACCCCAACGTACAACTTTGCCGACGAATCTATCGCTCATGGCATCGCGCTCTTTACCGAAATCGCGCAGAACTATCTCAACGCCGCCGCGCCGTAGGGCTGCGGAATTACAGGCCGACCGTTTGCCCGCCGTCCACCGCCCACGTTTGCCCGGTGACGTAGGAAGCGGCCTCCGATGCGAGAAAAACAACCGCGTTGGCGAGTTCTTCCGGTCTGCCGAGCCTGCCAAGCGGGATTCGCTGCTCCGCCAGTTTCCGCGCTTCGTCAAAGGAGATTCCCGCCGCGTCCGCGTTGCGCTGGTGCAGGTGTTTCAGCCGGTCGGTGTCGTAGGAACCGGGGGCGACGTTGTTGACCGTGATTCCCAGCGGCGCAAACTCCTGCGAAAGCGTTTTGCACAGTCCGACGATCCCGGCGCGGAGGGTATTGGAGAGCAGCAGGCCGGGAATCGGCTGCCGGACGCTGGTCGAGGTAATCACGACGATGCGCCCCCACCCCGCCGCTTTGAGGTGCGGCAGCGCCGCCTCAATCAGGCGCGTCGTCCCGAAAAGCGTGCTGTCAATCGCGCTTTGCCATTTGGTCTCGTCCAGCGATTCGAACGTCCCGGCGGGCGGGCCGCCGCTGTTGGGAATTACGATTTGCAGCGAGCCGAATCTTGCGACAGTTTCCGCCACGATGCGCCGCAAGTCGTCCGCTCTAGTTACGTCCGCGACGAGCGGCAGGACGCTTGCGCCCCTTTCCGCTACGATTTTATCATTTAAAATTGTCTCCGCTGCCTGCCGGATGTCGGTTTCCGTGCGGGCGCAGATCGCCACGTTCGCGCCCTCCCGCGCCAACCCCAACGCGCAGGCGTAGCCCAGCCCTTTGCTTGCCGCCGCCACCAATGCTGTTTTGCCCTGTAATCCGAAATCCAATTTGCTCTCCCTGTTCGTATTGCGTCCGCGTCAGACGCTCTCCTCAATGCCGGAGTCGTCATAGGCCTGCGCCAGCAGATCGGTCAGTTCCAGATGCGCGGCCCATTCGCGCAGATAGGCGTAGTCCAGGTTCGGCTGCTGCACTTTCAGCATCCCGGTAATGTCGCCCCACTGCCGGTCGGAAACGCCGCCGCCCATGAGGAACCATCGCAGTTTTTGCAAAATCATGTCTTCCGGGCTTGCCACGTAAACCGAGATCGAATCTGCTTCCTCGCCTCCAACCGATTTTATTAAGCGGCGCGACCATTCCATATCCACCCATGCGGTTTTTTGCTTGATGAAAATATCTGCTTTCGTCATCTTTTCCAGATGAATAACATTGAATGAGGACGCTCCCTCAATCGCATCGCGAATCGCCTCATCGTCCACATAATACGCGCCTCCCAACGCCGCGACAAACGCGGAAATATGTTCTTCGCGAAAGTCGGCTACAATGTCCACGTCATTGGTAGCGCGGGCCGCCCCGTGCGACGAACTCGCTACCGAGCCGCCCACCAGGTAGGAAATTTCCTGCGCATCGAGATGCTGGATAAGTTCTCTCAGAACTTTAATAACTTCTATCACGTTTAGTAGCCTTCCTTTTCTACGTCCCAGCCAAACGCCTTTTTCATTAATTCCGGCGGAATTTGGCGCGACGCAATACGCAGGCGGATTTCCCGCTCATTTGCGTTCGGGTGTCTGCGGCGCACATCGCTTCGAACGAAACTATCCAGCATGACATTCAATTCATCAATTAATCTCATTTTTTCCCCAAAACTCATTTTGCGGTAGCCTTCCATAATGATGCGTTCGATTTTGGGGGGCGTGTCCGGCGATTGAGTCTTCATGGCGTTTTCTGCTTTCCGGCTGCCGCTATAATGGCGAGGCGCAATGACGATAGGTTTACGCCCCTATTGTAGCCGAATCGCGTTCCGGTGTCAACGGCAAAACGCGGCGATTCTGCGCTCGGCAAACGGGAAATAGCGCTAAATCGCCCGGTAATTTTCACATCGTCTACTTGCGTTTCTTTTCAGGTTATGCTATCATAGCGGCAATAAGCGGACTTCGCCCGTCGCGAAGGGGCCGCGTCCGGCCCGCCCTGCCACACAAAAGGCGCGGGCGAGAGACACCGACCGGGAACGCGCCGTTTTTCGCAACGCAACGCCGCCGCGAATCGGCCCGCCGAACCCCTTTTCTGACATAACAAGGAGATGATTGAATGCCCTACTCTGTGGTAAGCAAAAAGAATGGCACGACCTACTACCTGCACTCCAAAGAAAGCGACTCACGCGGGGGCAAACGGCTGCTGTACTTCTTTAAAAAAGAGGTCAAGAGCGACGAAGGCTATCAGGCGCTTGATGCGATGCCCGCCGGTTATACCGCCACAGAAAGCCCGCAGACAGGGCTGCCGCTGCTCAAAAAGGCGGAGTAGTATGGACGACTCCCGCACCGGAAGCCGCCCCGCAGCCGAAATCCCCGTCGCCGCGCATTGCGTCCATTGCCGGACGCGCCGCCCGATGCAGTCCGCCATTCAAGTCTGCACAGCGCGAGGACAATACGCGATCAAAGGCGTCTGCGCGGTTTGCGGCAAAGGAATGTACCGGCTGGGCGGCTGGGAATCGGTCGCGGCGGCGCAGCGAGCGCAAAAAGACGCGGCGAACAACGCCCCCACACAATAATTTCACAAAACACATCAAGGCTATGAAGGGGAAGAGTACCCGCAGCAACGGTCACAGAGAGGGAAGCGGCGTCTGGTGAGAGCCTCCCGACAAACATTGCGCGGCGAACGTCGCCCTGGAGCCACGCTCAGGTGTTCAGGCGTTCAGGTGTTCAGGTGTTGGCTGTTTCACTATGGGTTTATAAAACTCTCACTGAAGAAGCGGACCCCCGAATACTCGAACACCTGAACACCTGATCCGGGTTTCGCCCGTTATCGCGAATGGAGCGCCCGCGCCGTCGGCAGAGTTTTGCGTGACGGGCGGGAATGAAGGTGGTACCGCGCAGATTTAACGCCTGCGTCCTTCCTATTCGATAGGAGGGGCGCGGGCGTTTTTTGGTTTTGAAAAGTTGGTTCGGGCGACTAAAGTCACTGCCACAAAGGCGCAAAGTCCGCCTTCGCGGACTCAATACACAATACAAATTCAATACGATGAACGCATTAAGTGTCCGAAGGGACACTTCGCGCTTTTGTGGCAGTGACTTTAGTCGCCCGCTCCCCAAAACGAGAGGACAGAAATGGAACCGGAAAACAAAATCACGCGCAAGCAGTTGATTCGGACGACGCTGGCGGGCGCGGTGGCGATGGCGACGGGCGCGGCAGGAGAAACGAAAGCGGAGGCGCAGACAAAGAGCATGAGCGATATTACGACAAGCGATTTGGCGGCGGCGGAGAAAATCGCGGGGATTTCTTTTTCGGAGGACGAGCGGAAAGCGGTACGGGAAGAGGTCGCGGGCTTTCCGAAGAAGTGGGAAACGCTGCGAACTCCGCCGATTTCCTATCTGGTTGAGCCGCCGACGGTGTTTACGCCGCTGCATGGCGGTTCGCGCGCCAACGCAAAAGTCTCTGCGCGGGTCAGCGCAGTCAAAAGTAGCAACGTCGCAAAACTTTCGCAGGAGGATATTGCGTTTCTTTCGGTACGGGAGTTGGGGGCGTTGGTGCGGACGCGGAAGATTTCGCCCGTCGCGCTGACGCAGTTGTATCTTGACCGATTGAAGCAGTACGGCGACAAACTGCTGTGCGTGATTACGCTGACGGAAGAATTGGCGTTGAAGCAGGCGGAACAGGCGGAAAAAGAGATCGCAGAGGGGAAATATCGCGGGCCACTGCATGGGATTCCGTGCGGTGTGAAGGATTTGTTCGCGACGAAGGGGATTCCGACGACGTGGGGCGCGGAACCGTACCGGCATCAGGTCTTCGATTACGACGCGGCGGTGGTGGAAAAACTGGAAGCGGCGGGCGCGATTCTGCTGGCGAAATTGAGCATGGGAGCGCTGGCGCAGGACGACATTTGGTTCCGGGGCAAAACGAAAAATCCCTGGAATCCGTCCGAAGGTTCGAGCGGTTCGAGCGCGGGTTCCGCGTCCGCCGTGTCCGCCGGGTTGGCGGCGTTCGCGATTGGAACGGAGACGCTGGGCAGCATTATTTCGCCGAGCAATCGGTGCCGGGTCACGGGACTGCGGCCTACTTACGGGCGGATTAGCCGGTACGGGGCGATGGGGTTGAGTTACACAATGGACAAAATCGGCCCAATTTGCCGCGAAGTGGAGGACTGCGCGTTGGTGTTTGCGGCGCTGTGCGGGGCGGACGCGCGCGATCCCGCCGCCGTCTCCCGTGATTTTCGTTACAGGCCGAACCTTGCCATGCAGAAACTGAAAATCGGTTATCTTGTCGGTTCGGACGCCGACCTTTCCGACCGTTCCGAAGAAAAAACAAATCCGCTTTTGCAGGCATTCGTGGCGGCGGGCGCGACGGTTCGCCCGGTTCGTTTCACGCCCGCGCCCGACGTGATGTACGCGGTTCTGGAGGCGGAAGCGGCCTCCGCGTTCGACGCCTTCACTCGCGGCCCGGAGATTCATGAACTCCACGACTCGAACTGGCCCGATAGTTTCCGAACGCACCGTTTCGTTCCGGCGGTGGAATACTTGCAGGCGCAGCGGTATCGCGCCGTGATGATGCAGCGCTTTGAGCAAGAGTTCGGCGATCTGGATTTTTTCGTGGAGGGCGGGATGGGCTGGTACACGCTGACCGTGACGAATTTGACCGGACACCCGCACGTCATCATTCCGAACGGCGTCAACGAGAAGGGCGAAAGCAAATCCATCTCGCTGGTCGGGCGGCTTTATCAGGAAGACACGCTGCTCGCCGCCGCCCGTTTCGCGCAAAACATGACCGATTTCCATCGCCTGCGCCCGGACTTGTCGAAACTGTGAGGCGCGAATTTATCCACGAAACGACACGAAAGAATACGACAGAAAATTGCCCGTGAAGGAAAGTTTATGCCATGCAAAGCGGAGTTTATGCCATTTATTCCGAAGTTTATGCCCTTTATCCGCGTGTTTATGCCATTTAGACACTCTAACGGGCCAAAGAATCTCTCTGCATGGCATAAACTTTGCTTTAACTAGCCTAAACACGCGGATAAAGGGCATAAACTTTCGCACTTTGAACCACAGATTACGCAGAGGAGAGGGATTACGCAGATTTCTCACTGCTGCCAGCCAACGAGACGCATTGAAAAATCAGTGTCATCATTGTAATCTGCGTAATCTGTGGTTCAAAAGGAACCAGATAACGCCATGCAACACGAATTTCAACCCGAAGAAAACCAGACGCCGTTTACCGTAAAGCCCGCCGCGCCCCTCATAACTGAAACGGAGGCGAACGCGCAGGCCGTCGCGGACATTACAAAACGCCTCGATGAGATTACGCGCCGCGCTAATCGCGTTTTAAGCCGCACAGGATCAGCCGTCTTGATAGTAATGACCTGTTGGTTGATTGCATCATGTTTAATTTCATTTTTCTTTGGGCCACATAATCCGGCGCGGCAGGGACTAGTGCTTCCACTCGGAGGCGCAATGGTAATTTTGCTTTCTCTGATTATATTAGGAGGCGCGTTGGCGTCTCCGCGCTTCGATGCGAACGAGATAGCGCGGATTGGAGGAGTAAAGGCGATTGCGCCGCTTTGCGTTACGTTAGAGACATCCATGCCTATCAAACAGCGTCGAGCAATTCATAACGCGCTGATTTTGCTATTGCCTCAACTAAAAGTCAGCGAAGCCAATTTACTTCCGCCTATCACATACCGTTACATTTACTCTTGTTTGCGTCTTAACGGCGACGGAACCTTTGTTAAGCGTTGCCCTACTGATCTGCGTATTGCGGCGCTAAAAGCATTGGAACAGGTAGGCGACGCCCGCGCCGTTCCTCTTGTCGAACGCTTAACGAAAATGAGACTGCGAACACAGGCCCGATTGCGAGTGAAGCAGGCCGCGATTGAATGTCTGCCGATGCTGAAAGCGAATTGCGGGGAAGTGGAAGCGGCGCGGACGCTGCTACGCGCCTCCCATGCCGAAGCCGCCCGCCCCGACACGCTGTTGCGGCCCGCAAGTGGCGCGGGTCAAACCGCCACGCAGGAACTTCTGCGCCCGTCCGATACAGAATGAAAGGCAAGCGGTATGAATAGCCTGATTGAACTCCATGATACGAAAGTAGAAGCGACTACAGAAGTCGGAACGCAAATAATCCTGCTCTTAAGAGTCTACATACATCGTTCAGAAGGCAGGCCGGGAATTGACGCGGGAACCGGATGGATTCAAGCCGCCGCCCTTGTTTTTAGTGAAGCGACGTTCGAAGGCGATTTCATGGAGCTTCCCGCCGATATTTCGAACGGGCTTTTAACGTTGGACGGGCGCGAAACGCCCAATGAAATAGCGCTTCCATTCGCGCATACCGGCGAAATAGCGCTGGAATTCTCGCTCATGACGGGAGCGAAAATCACAATTCGCGGCAATAGCGCGGCATTGACTTTGCTTGGTGATGCAGTATACATTGAAGAATTTAAGCCATAAAGACTCTTTATGCAATAAGGACAATATACCATGACAGACACGATAAACGAAAGAAAAGAACTGGCGAAAGCCTATGAACCGCAGGCCATAGAGGGCAAGTGGTACGAAACGTGGAAGGCCGCAGGCGTGTTTCACGCGGAGCCGGACGCGGACAAGACGCCCTACTGCATCTGTATTCCGCCGCCGAATATCACGGGCAGCCTGCACATGGGCCACGCCCTCAACAATACCATTCTGGACGCCATGACCCGCTGGCATCGGATGCGCCTGTCGCCGGAGGGCAAGCGGTACGCGGCGCTGTGCCTGCCCGGAACCGATCACGCCGGGATTGCCACGCAGAACGTCGTGGAGCGCGAACTGGCGAAGGAGGGCCTGACGCGGCACGATCTGGGGCGGGAACGCTTCATCGAAAAGTGCTGGGAATGGCGCGAACAGTACGGAACCCGGATTTACCATCAGTTCGAGCGGCTAGGCTGTTCCTACGATTGGGAGCGGGTTCGGTTCACGCTCGACGAGTCGTATGTGGACGCGATTATGGAGGAGTTTCGGTCGTGGTATGAGCGCGGTCTCATCTATCGCGGGTATCGGGTGGTGAATTGGGACGTGAAATTCCAGTCCGCCGTCTCCGATATCGAGGTGGAAACGCAGGAGCGCAAGGGCAAACTCTACCACTTCAAGTACCCGTTCGCGGACGGCAGCGGCTTCATTACGATTGCCACCACGCGCCCGGAAACCCTGCTCGGCGACGCAGCGGTTGCCGCCAATCCCGCCGACGAACGCTATCAGCCCCACTTCGGCAAAATGCTGAAACTGCCGCTGACCGACCGCGAAATCCCGCTGATCGCCGACGAGTACGCGAAAATGGAGTTCGGTTCCGGCGCCGTGAAGGTCACGCCCGCGCACGACCTGAACGATTTCGAGGCGGGCCTTCGCAACAACCTGCCGCAATATATCGTGATCGGCAAAGACGGCAAAATGACCGATTTCGCGGGCAAATACGCGGGATTAGATCGTTTCGTGGCGCGAAAACAGGTCGTGGCGGATATGGAAGAATTAGGACTGGTGGAAAAAATCGAGGACTACACGATCCAGACGCCTATCTCCGAGCGTTCCAAAGAGGTGATCGAACCCCTGCTTTCCGAGCAATGGTTCGTGGACATGAAACCGCTCGCGCAGCCCGCCATTGACGCCGTGAAAGACGGACGCATCAAATTCATCCCGGAGCGCTACGCGGGCATCTACCTGCATTGGATGGAAAATATCCGCGACTGGTGCATCTCCCGCCAACTCTGGTGGGGGCATCGCATCCCCGTCTGGTGGACGGAGGAAGAAGCGGGTGTCGGGGTTCGGGTGTCGGGTGTCGGCAATACGGCGGAGGCCGCATCAACGCAAAGCGCGAACACGACCGCGCAGAATGAACCGACACCCGACACCCGACACCCGACACCCGTTCTTCGTCATGTCTTCGCCCGAACCCGCGAGGAAGCCGTTGCGAAGTTAGGAACCGAAAACTGCTGGCAGGATGAGGACGTTTTAGATACGTGGTTCTCGTCGGCGCTGTGGCCTCACGCGACGTTGGGCTGGCCCCGCAAAACGGAGGATTTGGCGTACTGGTATCCGACCAATCTGCTTTCGACCGCGCAAGAGATTTTGTACCTGTGGGTGGCGCGAATGGCGATGACGGGCCTTGATTTCATGGGCGAAATTCCGTTCCATGAGGTGTACGTTCACGCCACCGTGCTGGACAAAAACGGCGAGCGCATGAGCAAGTCCAAAGGCAACGGCATTGACCCGATAGACTTAATCGAAAAGTACGGCGCGGACGCAACCCGCTTCTCCCTGATGCAGCAGGCCGGAAAAAGTCAGGACATTAAATTTGATGAAGCGCGAGTCGTCCTTGCGGGCCAATTCTGCAACAAACTCTGGAACGCATCGAAATTCGTCCTGATGAACCTTGACGAAACCACGACGGGCGAACTGCCGGAACGCGCCGCGCTGACTTTGCCGGACAGGTGGATTCTCTCGCGTCTGCACGACACGATTGGCGCGGTAAACGCCGGACTCGCGACGTATGACATGGACGACGCGACGCGGGCGGCGTATCATTTCTTCTGGGACGATCTTTGCGATTGGTATATTGAAATGGCGAAACCGCGCCTGCGTTCCGAAGGGCCGGATAAGCAAACCGCGCAGAACGTTCTGGCGCATACGCTGGAAACCACCCTGCGCCTGCTGCACCCGATACTTCCCTTCATCACAGAAGAAATATGGCAGACGCTGCCGCATACGGGCAAAACAATCTGCATGGCGGAATATCCGCAGCAAGACGCCGCGTTTCAGGACGCCTCCGCCTGCGCTGCCATTGAAACGACAATGGACGCCACGCGGGCGATTCGCAATTTGCGGGCGGAACTTGGAATCGCGCCCGGAGTGAAACTGTCCGCCGCCGCCGTCCCGACTACCGAAAACACGCGAACGGCGCTGACCGAAAACGCGGCCTTGATTGCAGAGTTGGCGCGATTGGGTGAACCGCTGACGATTGCGGAAATTGCGCCCGCCGTCGGCAAATGGGTCAGTTCTCCGATCACCGGCGCAGAAGTCCTGCTGGAAGTCGGCGACGCGCTGGACGTTGGCAAAGAGACGGAGCGCATCGAAAAGGAACTGACTGCCATCGCCAAACAGATCGAACGCGCCGAAGGGATGCTGGGCAATCCGAGTTTCGTGGAACGCGCCACGCCGGAAAAAGTCGCGGAAGAACGCAAACGCCTCGCGGACTGGCAGGAGAAGCAAACGAAACTTGCGGAGCGGAAACGGCTGTTTCAATAAAGTTTCAATAAAGTCGAGGCGTTGAAAACGCCTCGCTAGATGGCCTGCGGCCAAGCGTCCTACCGGACGCGGGAATCAATCCTGCATTTCCCGTCCGGTAGGACGGCTGGCGGAACGCCACCTAGCGAGGCTTGGATTGAGTATGAAACGCCTCGACGCCCGACGCGGAACGCCACGCAACGGGGGTATTTTGTAACTTGCGGATTAAAACGGAATATCGGTCGGGCGCTTTCCGGTGGCGGGGCGCGTTCTCATGTCGCCGTACTTGATGGGCGGGTATTCGATGTAGCCGCCACTGGCGAGGTAGAAGCGGTGACCGACGCTTCCGGCGCTGAAATCGAAGCGGTCGGTCTCGATTTTGCCGGTGTGGGTGAAACGCGCTTCCGTTAATTCTTTCCACTGCCCGTGCATCACGCAATTCCCATCAGTGTTAGAGCAAATTGCGCTCGAATCAATTTTCTGTAAGCGGCGCGCCTTCGGACGGCACGGTCAGGCGTTCCGGGATAAATGGCAGAACAAAAAAAATGAATGCGGTAAATGCTGTGGAGACAACCAATGCCAGCATGAAACCGCCTTTTTCATAAAGCCACGCCCCGAATATGTCGCTGGTATCGCCGGCAATAAAGGACATGGCGCCCGTAAACATTAGCGCTGCACCCTCTAACTGCTTCGGACAGCAGCGAAATATTAGATCATTATAGGCGCACAGGGCGATGCCAAGCGACGCGCCTGCAAAAAAATGCACGACGTAAGCCTGCATCTGCGAATGAATCAGCAGAAAAATTGGGCAGCCAAGAACGCCCAGCAGTGTTCCCCACCAAAGCATGGAGCGAAGACGAGCCCGATAACAGAGAAGACCGTAAAGTAGCGTCGCCACCAACATTCCGGCGTCCAGAATTGTGCCGCAGTCACCATACACTTTTTCTGATAATTTCACCGTGTTTGTCAAATAGAAAAAAAGAGGCGTTCCCCATCCCGGCGCGAAACTCCATAGGAATAAAATAATGGCGGGCAGATAAACCACGCGATGACGGGCCAGCCGTTTCAAAGCGTCAACGACGCCCTCTGGCACAACCTGAATTTCAGGTCCCTGTTCATAGAAAAAGGCGGCGCGGGGCTTCCAGAAGGCCATTGCCATAAGGGGCAGACACAATAGGCCGGAAATAAAAAAAGCCTGATGCTGATGCGCGGGCGTGGCGAGCCGTCCGCCAATGGCGCTGGATGCCATTCCAATGAGACGCGGCGTCAGCAGCAACATCATGGAAAAGCGGCCCGCCATGCCGTGCCTCTGCGCAATGACAGTCATTAATCCGCGTGTTGCCGCACCAAGCCACGCGGTAAGCGCGGCGATCAGGAGATACGCTGCGAGCAGTCGCCCGTAAGTGAAGGGACCGAATGCCAGCAGGAAGTTCGCACCTGCCAGCAAAGGTGGCAATAGAAAAAAATAGCCCCGATCTCCCTGATGAAAGGGACGCCAACGGTCGCGTAGAAAACCAAAAGCAAACCCGATAAAATTAGGAATATCGGAAAGGAAACTGAATGTGGCCAGTTGTTGCGGCGTAAGGCGCAACGTTTCTTTGAGAATAAACTGTCCTGCAATGCCGCCAATGCCTGTAACTGCAATATTATACAGTAGAAGCAGCAAAAAAACATAGTTTACAATTTGGAGCGTCTGCCTACTTGAAAGAGGTGTTTGCGCTTCTACGCTTTCTAAAATGCTAGGTGTCCCGGCAGGGCCGCTAACAGGCATGGCAAATCTCCTGGGGCTGAGTAAAGCAGTATGCTCTTTACTTTCAACAATCTATTTCCCTTTTCCTTCTTTTTTTCCATTTTGCTCGCTACGCTCGTTCTGCAATCGGGAAAATCAAATAACGCAGCGAAAAGCAAAAACAGGCGCGGACCGTTCGCGCCTGTTTTCTATGCGCCTGCTATTGTCCCGACGTTACGCAGATTACGGCCCTCAATCGGACTTCGCTTCCCCGGTGGCAAGATAGATTTTTAAAATATTTTTCAGAACGGAATATCTGTCGGGCGCTTTCCGGTGGCGGAGCGCGTTCTCATGTCGCCATATTTTATGGGCGGGTATTCGATGTAGCCGCCGCTGGCGAGATAGAAGCGGTCGCCGACGGCCCCGGCGCTGAAATCAAAGCGGTCGGTCTCGATTTTGCCGGTGTGGGTGAAGCGGGCCTCGGTCAGTTCTTTCCACTGCCCGTCCGCCGTCCGAATCCACTGGTTGCCGAACTCAGCGAGGCGTTTGCGCTGCCCGTAGGCGCCGCCGAAATCCTCATCAAAAGAGTACAGGCCATGCGGATAAGCGCCGTCGTGCGGGGCGCGGAAACTTGCGATTAACCCCCACGCCTGTTTTTCAGGAAAATAGAAATAGCCGCTGTAAATCGTGCCGTCGCCGTCAATTTTCGCCGTGACCAGAAAGCGGTACGTGTCGCCCGTTTTCCAGTTGTAGACAAGATGGCTGTGACCGCCCGTGCCTTCGTTGCCGAAACTGTCCGTAAAAACGCCGTCGCCCTTTGCCAGCAGTTTCACTTTGTTTTCGTCCGCCACTTTGCTGCGGTCTTTCGCTTCTGTGCCAGCGTCCCACACCGAAAAGATAATCCGGCGTTCCGTCGCGCTGTTGACCTGCATCCCGAAATAGCCCCGATGCCAGCCGCACACCTCGTAGTAGGTCGTAATCGGGTTCGTTTTTGCGGTCGCTTCATTGTAAGAGCGTATAGAAAAACTCTTTCGTTTGTTTAAGTCTGCTTGAGGTAAACTCTTGCTATGATGACAAAAGCCTACTCAACTGATTTGACCGATGCCGAATGGGCGCTCCTCGAACCCTTCTTCCCGCCCACAAACCGCGCCGACGGACGCAACGGACGCCAGCGGGTGTATTCCTACCGCGCTATTCTCAACGGCATTTTCTATATCACGCGCGCGGGATGCGCCTGGGAGATGATGCCCCATGACCTGCCGCCCCATGCCACGTGCTATCATTACTTTCGTAAATGGAGCGAAAACGGCCTACTCATCAAAATTCACACCGCGTTGCGCGAACAAGTGCGCACCCAAGAGCAACGCGACCCCACCCCTTCCGCCGCCATCGTGGACAGCCAGTCCGTGAAGACGACGGAAAAAGGGGGCAGTCCGGTCAGGACGACATCGGTTTCGACAGTCACAAGCATATCAAAGGACGCAAACGCCATCTGCTGGTAGACGCCAGCGGATTAGTTTTGTCCGTTTTTGTTTCTGCCGCCGACCTGGGCGAACGCGCTGGGGCCAAGGCCCTCTTTGAGCAAGTGAAGGGGCAGTTTCCGCGCCTGACCAAAATTTGGGCCGACAGCGGATACACCGGGCCGTTTGCGGAGTGGGTTGCAGAGCATCTGGGCGCAGAGTTAGAGGTCGTAAAGCGCACCGATGACCTCAAAGGGTTTAAGATTGTTCCACGTCGCTGGGTAGTAGAACGCACGTTCGGTTGGTTCGGGCGTTATCGCCGCCTCGCCAAAGATTACGAACTCAGACCGGAGCGCAGCGAAAGCATGATCTATCTTGCTATGATGCGCTTGATGCTCAGGCGTTTGGCAACTTAAAACTTTTTCGCAACTCAAGACTTTTTCTATACGCTCTAAAAAAGCGCGACTTGATCGCCTTTCGGAACGGAATAGGTCAGATGAACGGACGCCACGCTGCGATACGTGGACTGATTGAAATGGACGCCGAGCGTGGCGGGGCCGGACGGCAGAAGGCTGACAATGTTGCCGAACGTATCGCCCGTTTTCGTCAGTCCCTGTAACTCAAAGCGATAGTAGCCCGGTTTCGGTATCTTGATTGTGCCGAATTTCAGGCGAATCGGTGTATTGTCCGCGCCGAGCGTATGCGCCGTAAGGGACTGGTTCGCCGCCGTCAGCCGATATCTGACGGCATTGGAGGCGGGCAGTTTCACGGAGATTGCCAGATTCAGATCGCCGCTGTTTGCAAAATGCCCGTACCATACCGCGCTGTTTTTCGCCTGCTTCCACTCTGTCAGGCCGTTTTCTTTGGAAACCTCGAAGCCGCTAGGATTCGGTTCACTGTACGCAGTGAAGCCCGGAACGAAGGTATCCTCCTCCGTGCCTGCCTGCGATAAGGCAGACGCGCTGAGCGCAATAATCCCGGCTAAAGTTAAACAAAGCGCCGCTTTTTTCATGGCCTACGAATCCCTTCTATGAAAAAATCGCCCCTACCCTAACACGATTGCGCCGATGGCCTTGAGCAACGCGACGCAGCGATCTGTCCCGGTCAGACTCATGCGGCCTTGCGGCAGGTGGATGTCCTCTGCGGGCAATGCGATAGAGAGGGTGGGAGCGAGCGGAGTGAAGAGCAGGGTCTGGCTGCCGCTGCGGGCGGCGCTCAAATGAAATGCGATGTTTTGTTCATGCAGTTTGTCTGCCGTTCGGATTCCGAACGAGGGGTCAATGAAATTGCGGCCTTCGAAGATGCGGATTGCGGGCAGGTCAAGCCGCCCCTCGCCGAGATTCTGCACTCCTGGCACGTCGGCATTGACCACGAGCTGCAGGTTCGGCGCGTTGCGATCAAGGAAAGTGACCGCTTTACGCGCCACGTCCATCGCGCACTCCTCCGCCATGACAAACAGCGCCGCGACTTGTGGATTGTCTATCTCCATGACGGCCTGCGCCACCGCATACGCCGTGACGCGGGGGTCAACCGCTTTGCCCGCCAGCGTGTCGCCGCTGAAAGTCGTTTCCTGCGCAAAGGTGAAGCCAGTGCGGTAGGGGCGGATTTTCTCGCCGGACACGACCAGACGCTCCTCGCCGTCCACCGTCATGACGCGGGAAGTCACCGGAAACGCCTCCGCTCCGTCCTCCGCCAGCCAGTCAAACGCCTGCAATTTCGCGTTGGCGAACACATCGGGCGTGTTGCCCCAGACGCGGGCGACATAACCGTCCGTTCCCTGCTCCAGATGCCCCGCGCCGCGAATCACGCTGCCAGTGTGCGGGCCATAAACGCAGCCGCCCACCTCGTCCACGTGCGCGATAAAGACCACGCGCAAATCAGACGGGTTGCCGCCCTGCTTTTGAAACAGACAAAACCCGTCCGGCGCAAACGTTTTTTGATAACCGTCGCCAAACCGTTTAGTCAGCAGATTCAAGACTGGCCCGCAGGCCGTCCCCACTGACGGGACTTCCGTCAACGCTTTAAGAAATTCGGTATCCGCCACAATCAGCCTCCAGAATTTTTCACCACAGAGAACACGGAGAGGATTTTTATCCACGAAAAGACACGAAGGGAAACGAAAGAAAGGGAAGATGGAACGAAAATCGAAACCATCTTGTCAATCCTGAAATATCCTGTTCATCCTGTCTATTTCTTTTCTGTGTCCCTCCGTGTTCTCTGTGGTGAAAACAAAATCCTGCTTCCGCTATGCGGCGGCGTCCAGTTCGGCGGGATTGGAATTTTCTTCTGTTTTCTGTTTTCTGTTTTCTGTCTTCTGTATGAGCGCAAAGCGGCGAACCGGCAGGCAGGCGTCCGCAATGCGTTCGGCAAGGGAGGTCTTCGCCTGCGGCGTTTTTGTCTCGGCGGGCAGGGCGCTGAGGGCGCGGACGAGCGGCAGGCGGGTGGCGCGGTCGGTCTTGTCGGCCCAGAACGCAATTTCGCTCTGAAAAGCGGGGTGTTCGGCGCGGCGCGTCAGTTCCGCCGCCAGTTGCTCCGGGCCATCCGAGTCTTGCAGGGCGTTTTGCACAGACTGATGCACGTCGGGGCGGGAATAGGCGCGGGCAAGCGGGGCCAGTTCCGGGTTTTGCGCCAGCAGGGCCGCGTCGGGCTCGCCAGAGGCCGACGTTCGGAATAAAGAGGCGATCTGTCCCGGCGGGCAGTGCGAAAATCCCTGCCGTAGCGAGACAATTTGCGTGGCGGCAAGCAGCGCCTCCGGTTCCAATTCCGCAAAGTTGGCGTGGCGCGACAGGCTGATTTGAAGGGAGGCGCGGGCCGTTTCGTCGCCCGCCTCCGCCATTTTTCGCGCGGTGTCCGCGTCGCCCTCCTGAAACAGCAGCCAGCGCAGCGCGGCGGCGCGGGCCAGCGGCGCGGCGTCCGCCGTTTCGGTCAGCCGGTCGAGCGTGGTTCGGACAGTCTCTGGGCCGGCGGTGAGCAGCGGGCGGATGGCGGCGGTATTTCCGCATAAGGCCTGCGCCGCGATTTGGGAAACGGCCCATTCGCTTCGGACAGGAAAAGTTTCGCCGCCGAGAACCGTCAAAGCGGTCGCGGGAACCGGGACAAAGTTTTCGGCATCTTCGGCGGTCAAAGCGCCGTGTTCCGCGAGGACGCAGGCGATTGCGGTCTTTTGCTGAAGCGCTTTGATGTCGCGCTTCGGGTCGTTTGCGGGCTTTTTAGAGCTGGCATCCGCCGGTCGCAGCGCCTGCTTTAATGCGGTGGTCGTCTCCTCCGTCAGATTTGGCAGGCCGCGCAGCGCGAGCGCGGCTGCGGGAAGCCCTTCGCGCAGGAGGGTTTGACGGAACAATTCTTCCTGCCGATTGCCTGCGGTTTCCGCCAGAACGCGGAACGCTTCGGCGCGGGCCTCCGGCGCGGTTTCCGGGTCGTCGGCAAGTTCTGTCAGCGCGGCCTCCGATTGTTTCGGATCGAACGGATGCAGCAGTTCCGCTCCCGCCACGCGCAAATTCGCCTGTGTATGGTTCAGCAAATCGCGCAGCGGCTTCCTGTCCGCATTGCCATTCGCGTCAAAAATCGCCGCCGCCCGATAGCGCGTTCCCGGCTCCAGCAGTCGCGCCGGCGTCGCAAAAATCGCATCCAGCCATGCGGCGTTGGAACCGCGAGAGAGCATAGAAACAAGTATCGGGAATGGGTGGCGCGTTGGCGATTGGGGTTGGGTGTCGGGTGTCGGGGCAGATGGATCGGGCGCAACAGCCCTCGCTAAATTCGGCGCGGGAACGGCTTCGGCGGGCGCGGCGACGGGCTGACGGTCAAAGAATGGAAAGCGCATTTTCGGCGTCATGATACCTCGCAGAATCCACAGGGCGCTGACAATCAACAGCGCGAAAGGCAGCAGATAGATTTTGGATTTTAGATTTTGGATTTTGGATTGCGTCCCGCTTGCTCCGTCTCCCTGCGTTATTGGATTTTTCACAGAGGCAGGGCCAGTCAATGCGGTCTTGCTATCGGGCGGGACGCATTGCCCCGACACCCGACACCCAACCCCCGATCCCCCGCGCAGCAATGCCAGCGTGTCCTCCTGCCAGTTCTTGCTATGCAGCACAACGGTAATATAATGCCTGCCGCCCTTCGTCGCTGACCCAACATAACATAATCCTGCCTTCCATGTCCAGCCCGTTTTGACGCCGGTAATTTCCGGGTGGGTTTCCAGCAGCGTATTGGTATTGGTCAAGACTTGCGGGGACAGCCCGTTGTGGGCGGGAACGATGTAAGTACGGGCGCGGGCGGCGGCGGCGAACGCGGGATTTTGCAGGGCCTTCCGCGTGATGTTAGCAAGGTCGCGGGCAGTTGAGAGATGGTTCGGATTGGGCAGTCCGCTGGGGTTAGTGAAGTGGGTGCGCGTGGCCCCGGCAGCGGCTGCCTCCGCGTTCATCCAGGACACAAACGCCGCTTCCGTCCCGCCCGCCGCTTCCGCCGATGCGACGCTGGCGTCATTGGCGCTTCGAAGCAGCATCGCGTAAAGCAGGTCACGGGCGGAGAACGTCTGCCCCGCTTTCATGCCAAGCGCCGTTTCAGGCGTCTTCGCGGCGTTGCCGGAAATGACGATTTGCGTGTCCGACGGCAGACTGCGGGCGAGCAGGAACGCCGTCATTATCTTGGTCGTGCTGGCGGGCGGCAGCGCAAGGTCGGGGTCTTTCTGGCTGAGAACGGCCCCCGTGTCCGCGTCCATTAAAATCGCGGACTGCGCCGTCACATTCGCGGTCGGAATCTCCTCCGCTCGAACCTCGCGAACAAAACACACACTTAAAAGAAGCGTCAAAAAAAAGCGCATTTCACTCTCCCTTCCTTTTTTTCGGAAGAAAAGTGTTCAGGTGTTCAGGTGTTCAGGTGTTCAGGTGTTCGGCGGGAGAGTAAACAGAGAATAGAAAACGGAAAACAGAAGAGGCGGTCAGCGTTCGTCACCCGGGAATTACCTTCTGTTTTCTGTCTTCTGTTTTCTATCTTCTTCCTCCGCTATTCTTCTTTCTCTGTCGCTCCCGGCTCTTTCTGCACAGTCAGCGTTCCGGCGACGAAGAAAAATTCGTCCGCGTTGACTTCAACGATGGCGGTAATCGGGCTGAAATTCGGGTCGCGCTTTAAAAAGCCTTCGCGGTTTCCGCCGTCCGGGCGGACATGGAGGGTGATCTCGTCGCGGTCGCCGCCTATCTCTTCCTCGTTGGCTGACCAGCCCTGCGGCAGCCCCACAATCCGGGCGCGGACGTTGTTATGAAACCCATCCCGGCGTTTGATTTTCACTTTCACCTCTACGGCTTTGCGCGGGTGAATTTTAATCGTCTTATCAGAAATAACTTCTGCGGAGTAATCGGCCTGCCCCGCGACGGCGAGGGCCTCCTGCGCCCGCCGGATTAAACGGTCGTCGTTGCCGATTCGGTATTTTTGCTGCGGCACGGCGACAGCGCTGACGCTGCCCCGCGCCCCCGCTCCGCTTGCGATAATCCCGATAGGCTGCTGCGCGGGCTGGGCGCTTGCGGCGGCGTGAAAAATAATCCAGCCGCTTGCCCGGTCGGGGGGGATTACGGCGGGCGTTGCCGTCACGCCGCTCGGCAGGGTCGGGGCGTCAATCGTCACGTCGCCGTCCACCTCCTCGCGGCGTTTCAGCACAACTTCGACGGCGGCGGACATTCCGGGGCGCAGGTTAATGACATCGCCCCGCGCCTCACATTCCAGCGCGGCATGGGCGGGACGCGCCTCCACGAAATACATGAAATCCGCGCCGCCGCGCCCGTCCCGGTCTTCAATCTGGATGGCGTAATTGCCTTTTGCATCGAACTTTACGCGCCGGTAGCCGTCCTGCCACTCCGTCACGACGCCGCCGTCTGGCTTGAAAATTTTCACGCGGGGCGAAAGGGGCGAATTGAGTTCGGTATCGAAAACGCGGAAATCGAACGTCCCTTTGGCGGTGAAGAAGAATTTTTTTGGCTGTCCCGCCTTATCAATCCGACCGGTAAACGCGCAGGGCAGACTCGCCACAGCGTTCGCCTCGTCGCGGATTATCGGGTAGGCCGACGCGACGAAATTCTGAATACCGTAAGGCGTCCCCATCGCGTAGACGCCGGGATTAGAGGGAGCGCTCAATGTCATGGCGGCGTTGTCGGCGATATTTTTCCCGACGATCTGCTCTTTGATTTGCTGTCCCGCCTGCCCGCCCGGAGGGTACAAAAACGTGTCGTAGGGGATCGCGCCCATAGTCAGCCGGTAGACGTTGCCGGGATTGCCGCGCCCCAGCAAGTCCTGAATATCAAGCGTGTAATCGCCATCGGCGGGACACGTCCAATCGAGCAGCGGGTCCAGATCGTAATAGCCGTGATTCTCCGCAATCTGTTTGCCCGCCACGTCGTACAGGAATAAAATCGGGTTGAAATACTCCTGCGTCCGGTCGTTGTAGCGGAACGCTTTCAGATTAAAAACCAGCCGCTGCCCCCGTTTCGCCGCGAACTTCACCCAGTGCCGCTCGGCGTTATTTTCCAGCGAACCGTTGATGACGCAGGGCAGCGCGACGGGCTGCGCCTGTTCGCGAGTCCCGTTCGCCGCAATCACTTCCGGCAATCGCCCGACCTCAAACAGCCCGACGGTGGACACGCCGCGATTGGTGGCAAGCCGGATTTCACAGATTTGCGGCGGGGCGTTTCCGGCGATTTTAATCTGCGCGGTCAGTTTGCCCGCCTTCGCTGCCCCGACCAGGTACTGCGTGATTTTCGCCTGCTCGTCGGCGCTAATCGGGGCCTGCCGCACTTTGACCATACGGTCTACCGTCGCGGCCCACGCCGCCGGACTTAAACTGCGGTTGGCGGGCGAACGCAGGTCGTGGCAGGAGACGCATTTGCTTTGCCACAGGGGTTTGTTCGTCTCGTCCGCTTTGCCGCTTCCGGGCGTCGCCACGCCGCTCACGCCCTCGCCATAGACTAAGAGGTCTTTCGCGCCCTCCAGCGAGGAGCCGCGAATCTCCACATCAACGGTCGAGCCGCTTTTGCCGCCAATCGGAAACAGGGTATTGATGCGCGGGACTTGCGCAAAGGCGAGGGAAGTAGCCAGTAAACAGTAAACGGTAGACAGTAGAAGGAAATTTGCGCAGCGATTTTGGAATTTCAATAGGATTACCCCGTTTTGCTGATGCGAACAATAAAAATGCAGAACCAGCGTATGCGAGGCATATCAAATGCCTCGCTAGAGGCCTGCGGCCAAGCGTCCTGCCGGACGCGAGAATCAGACCTGAATTCCCCGTCCGTGAGGACGGTTGGCGGAACGCCTCTAGCGAGGCATTTGATATGCCTCGCCTCAGCGAGCAATCAACGTTTTCGATGCGATTTCGTTTTCGCTTTCGATTTCACAGGGGATTGCTTCGCGACAACGGGCGGTTTCGGGGCGGGAGGCAGGGGGGCGGGAAAAGTCTGAATCAGTTTTTTCGCTTCCACGTCCCAGATATTGATTTTGCCGTCGCGACCGCCCGCCGCAATTTTTTTGCCGTCCGGCGAAATCGCGACCGCATAGATCGGGCCAAGCGTATCGTGAAAATCGCAGCGCCGGTTCCCGTTGTCCTCCCAGACCGAAACGCCGCTGTCCTCTCCCCCCGTTACGATGCGTTTGCCGTCAGGCGTTACAGAGAGCGCGTTGACGCCGCCTTTGTTCGCGTCCTGCGTTCGGAAATGGTAGCCGCTGTAAGCGTCCTTTTTCGCGTCGTAGGACACGCCCCACCAGCGGATTTTGCCGTCCAGACTGCTGCCGACAAACTGGTCGTTATTGATAAACCCCAGCCCGGTGACGCCCGCCTCCGATTGGTCGAAATTCACAATCGTCTTCTGCGTTTTGGCGTTCCACACCTTGACGAGCTTGTCCATACCGCCCGTGATATAAATATAACCGTCCTTCGGAGAGAACGACGCGGCGAGGACGCGCCCGTTATGCTCGTCTAAAATCGCGGAACGGGTGGCGGGCAGGTTTTCAAACAGCGAGACCTTGTTATCGTTGGCGCAGGCGAGGAGTTCTTTGCCGTCTTTGCGGTAAGCAATCGCCTCAATCGTATCGGCGGCCCGAACCGGCAGTTTCGAGGACTTGTACGATTCCATGTCCCACAGCGTGACCAGTCCGCTGCGTCCCGGCAGTCCGCCGCCAATCACAAGCGTCTTGCTGTCCGGCGAAAAGGTGAGGCTCCGCGCCTCGTCCGCAATCTCGCGAAACTGCTCTTTCGGCTCCCACGTCGCCGCGTCAAACAGCGTGACCTGCCCGAACGTCCCCACCGCCAGCAATTTCCCGTCCGGCGAGAATGCCATCGAAGTCACCGCCGGGGCTACACCCTCACCCCGCGCCGGAGAAGAATTGGAACCACAGAGAACACAGAGGAATACACAGAGAACCACAGAGAAAATCGAATCCTTAAAAACCTTGCTCATTTTTCCCTCTTGTAAAGAAACCATTTAAACATGGTACATAGCAATCGCTCCTCCGTCCGCAGGACGGTCGGCGAAGCCTCACAGACGGGTCGTTCACGGCCCGGTCCACGCCGTTGTCCCATATTTTCTGATTTCCCCTCTTCTTTTCCCTCTCCGTGTCCTCTGTGAATCCTCTGCGCTCTCTGTGGTTCCATTTCTTCTCACGCCAGCGCTTTGCGGATGGGAGCGCCGCCGCGAGACAGGGCGATACGGACGCCTTCCGGCGACGAGATGCTCTGCGTATAGTCCAATCCGAGCGCCTGATAGATCGTAGCGGACAGGTCTTCCGGTCTCACCGGATCGGCGGCGGGTTCCATGCCCCGCGCATCCGACGAACCCACCACGCGCCCGCCCTTGATGCCGCCGCCCGCCATCGCAATCGAGAAGACGCGGCTGTGGTGATCGCGCCCGCCGTCGCGGTTAATCAGCGGCGAACGTCCGAACTCGCCCATCGCCACGACCATCGTGCGCTCCAAAAGTCCGCGCTTGCTCAGGTCAGAAATCAGCGCTGCAAAGCCCTGATCGAAGGTCGGCAGCATCCCGTATTTCAGCGAGTTGAAGATATTGCTGTGGTTGTCCCAGCCGCCCATCGAAACGGTCGTGAAGCGGACGCCCGCTTCCACCAACCGGCGCGAAAGCAGCAGGCTTTGTCCGAAGGTATTGCGTCCGTAGGCGTTGCGGACTTCCTCTTTCTCTTTTTTTAGATCGAATGCCGCCCGCGCCTCCGAGGAGGACAGCAGGGTATAGGCGCGGTTGTAGAACGAGTCCACCGCTTTCACCCGGTCGCTGCCCGACTCGTGCGCCTTGAACGCCGAGTCTACCGCGTCGCGCAGCGACCGGCGATGATCGAGTTTCTCTTTGGTCATGCCTCCGGGCGGGTCCATGTCCCGGACGTGGAAATCGTTGGAGTTCGGATCGGAACCGGGGCAGAACGGATTCAGCGACGCGCCTAAGAAGCCCGCGCCCTGTTCGCCCATCGGCTGCTGAATGGAGATATAGGGCGGCAGGGCGCTGCGCGGCCCCAGCAGTTTTGCGGCGACGGCCCCGTAACTCGGCACAGCGAATCCGGGCAGCGGCATAAAGCCCGTCAGCATATAGTGCGTTCCAATTTCGTGCGCGGCGGTCGGGCTGGTCATGCTGCGAACGAGGCAGATTTTATCGGCCTGCTGCGCGGTCTTGCTCAGGTGTTCAGAAATCTGAACGCCGTCCGCTTTGGTGTTAATCGCTTTGAAGTCGCCGCGAATTTCCAGCGGGGCGTTCGGCTTCACGTCCCAGGTGTCCAGATGGCTCGGCCCGCCGCCCAGCCAGATGAGAATCACGCTGTCCGCCGTGCCGTTGGTAGCGCCGAAGGGCTTGGCCTTCTTCGCTTCGTCGGCAAGCGCGTAATACTTCGAGAGCGTCAGCCCCATGAAACTCAACGCCCCGACGCGGATAAGGTCGCGCCGATAAAACTTCTCGCAGTCTGTCAGCCAGTTGTCCATGCCCGTTTTTTCTCCTCGCCCGAACGCATCAACAAACAAAAATAGAAGCCTGCACTCAAAATTGGTGAGCGGCGTTACGCCGCAATTTGGACAATTCCCGCAACCGATGCAGGCTCAGGGACAGGCTCACCATATTCACGCAAATTTTTGATATAGCCCGTGATGGCTTCCTGAATGTTCTGCTTCACGTCGTCCAGCGTGTCGCCCATGCTGGTGCAGCCCGGTAAATCGGGAACATACGCCCCCCAGACATTATTGCCTTTTTCGTAAATAACGGCATACTCTTTCATCTTTTTGGCCCTTTCAAATCCGCCTGTTTTAAAATGGCGTTGAGCGTCCCTGTTGGGATGTCGCCGTGATGATTTGCTACAATGACAAGGCCCGGTTTGCGCGGGTGACGGAAATGCTTATGACCGCCCTCTTGACGCTCCTCAAACCAACCCGCTTTTTCAAGTCGTTTTATCAATTCCCGCGCTGTCAATGCCATTTTCCCCTTCGCTGTGAATAGAGAGGGTTAGTGATTGAAGTAAAATTCGCGGGAAGACAGCAAGGCCCACATCAGATCAGTCGCGCCCTCTTTTTTGTCAGGAATGGTCTTCAGGATCGTGACGGCCTTGTTGGTCTCTGCCGAACTTGGCAGGCGGCTGAATGTCCGCAGAAACATTTGCCGCACAATCTCCTCGTCCGTTGTTGCTTTGTCTTTGACAATTTCGCTGACGGTCGCGCCGTATCGCGCTTTATTGTCAATGTAATCAGAATTAATCATGTGCAAAGTCTGCACGAGATTCGGCTCTAATTGCGGGTTAATGTCAGCGAGGAATTCCCGGTGCGAACGCCCGAACGCATCCAGAAAATAGTTGTACTGCGCCAATGGAACGCTCGTGGCCCTGGACTGTTCCGGGAAGTTTCCGAACTGCTCTTTTGCCCCGCTCGCCTGATTGATGATGTCCAGCAGGACTTGCGGCGGCATCGGGCGCGGCATGGCCCGCGAAAAGAAAGTGTCGTCGAGCGCGTTGGAAGGGTTTGGCAGCGATCCGAGTTGATACGTCCGGGAGTTTAGTATCAGGCGAATCAGCGCTTTCACGTCGAATTTGTTGGCGATAAACTCCTGCGCCAGCGCGTCCACAAGGCCCGGCACGCTCTCCGGCGTGGTCGCCCTCATGTCGTCCACCGGGTTGATGATGCCCTTGCCGAAGTAATACGACCACAGGCGGTTCACGGCGGCGCGGGCAAAAAACGGGTTGTTCGGCCCCGTCGTCCAGTTCGCCAGACCTTCTACCATATCGGGCGTAACGGGCGCGGGGTCTTTTTCGCCCAGATACGTCGGCGGCGCGATATTGCCGCGATTGCGCCCCGTCACCGATTCGTTGCGCGTCTGATCGTTGTTCGCCAGCACGACGACATTTTCATCTCGCAGCCGTCCGCCGCGAATCCCGACTTTGCCGCAGAACGCCGCGAAATTCCAGTAATCGTCCGTTGTCCAGCGGTCGAACGGGTGCTTGTGGCAACGGGCGCACGACATTCGGACGCCTAAAAAAGCCTGCCCGATGTTCTCCATGCGGTCGTTGGCCCCGCGCTCGATGCGGAAAAAGTTCGCAGGGCCATTCTGGTACGTGCTGCCCTTTGCGGTAATCAGTTCATGGACGAATTTGTCCCAGGGCTTGTTCTGCTCCACGCTGCGGTGGATCCAGTCGTAGAACAGCACGGCGGCGCGATCCGACAAACTCCCATTGTTGCCGACTTTGCCGGGATTCACGCGCAGCAAATCGGACAGATAAAGCGAACGCAGGTCGGTGAACTCCGGCCTCGCCAGCAGTTCGTCAATTTTTTTGGCGCGTTTGTCCTTCGCTTTTTCGGCGTTGAACGCAGCGATCTCATCAGGGGTTGGCAGGCGGCCCAGCGTGTCGAGCGTGACGCGGCGCAAAAACTCCGCGTCGCCGGAAATGTCGGACGGCAGGATATTCATGCGTTTGAGGTTGTCAAAGACCAGTTTGTCAATCGGGTTGGAGACCGTTATCGCGGGGTATTTGCCTTTTCGCGCCTGCGGCAGGGTGAAGAACGCGGGCGCAATCGTTCCGAGGTAGCGGCCCTGAATCGCCGCCCCGCCCCACCGCGCCCCGGTCACCAGTCCGTTGGTGGAAACAGTCAAAACTCCGGTATTAGTGGAGCGAAACACAGTCTGCTTCGTCACGTCCCGCGTGCTGCCGTCGTTATAAGTGGCGATGGCGCGGACCTGCTGCTCCTGCCCGACTTTGGTCAGCGTGACTTTGGCGGGCTTGAGAACGAGCGAAGTCAGGCGCGGGTCGTCGTCCTCAAAAGGAGCGCCTTGCTTTATCCATTTCAAAATCGTGTTGTATTGCGGCGAACCGACCGCGAAGCGCGTCCCGCCCCGGTGCATCATCTGCCCGGTCGCCTTCGTGAGCAGCAAACTTCGCTCCGGCGCGGCGAAATTCACCCGCCGCCCCCGCGCCTGCGTCACCAGCGGGGCGAAATCGTCCTCCGGGCTAAGGGTCAGCAGCGAGACTTGCAGTCCGCCGCGCCCGCCAAATTTTCCGTGACACTCCGCGACCGAGCAGCCGCTCCGGTCTAAAATCGGCGCAATGTCGCGCAAAAATTCGACGTGTTTTTCCGTTTTTTCCGCGTCCTGCGCCACAGCGGGGAGTGCCAACAGGCCAATCAGAGCCGTCAGCAGTAAAATCCAGCGCGTCAGAAATTTTTTGTCCACGAATGTCACGAAGCATCACCCATTTCCACGAAGAATTACCGGCAGCGACGATACAACGTTAAATCCATTCCGAAATCTATTGTCGGTCAGAGTAAAACATCCCTTTCATGTTACACCAATTTTCGCTGGATTCGCAACTATTTTTGACTCTCTGACCAAACAAAATGAGGAATGATGAATAAGGAATGATAAATCCGAGACTGTTTACTCTCTGCGCTGGCTTATTACGAAGCGCGAGCATTTTGATTTATTCTTCCTCATTTCTCATTCCTTATTAACTCCGACTCCCGTATCTTTTTCAGTACGGCAGGGGCGATAATCTGGCAATAATCCTTTTGTTGCGGTCTCTACCACGTCGGGGGCCGGAGGAAAGACAGAATCGTCATGCTATTAACGCCCGCTTCCGAATGGACGCCCGGAATGATGCTCGCCAGAGACCTGCACGGGAAAAATAATCGCCTGCTGCTCTGTCAGGGCGCGATACTGGACTACACCTCCATGCGCCTGCTGAACCGCATGGGCATCAACGCGATCTATGTCCACAACCCGGATTTGGAAGATGTGACCGTCGAGGACGTGATTGCGCCACAGCTGCGAACGGACTGTCAGGACTCGCTCAAGAAAGCGATGCACGGGTTTCAATCGCAGGCCCAAAGCCGCAAAATTTCGGTGGACACCCGCGCCGTAGAAAATACTACCAGCGAGATGGTAGATCAGTTGATGAAGAACCGCAAGCCCGTCGCCGCTATGATGGAGATTCGTGACTGGGACGACCGGCTATTTTCCCATTCGGTCAACTGCGCCGTGCTTGCCACGATGATGGCCCGCAAACTGAAAGTTTCCGATACAGTTTGTCAGCAATTAGCGATGGGCATGATTTTCCACGACTGCGGGCAGATGTTCCTGCCGGTAGAGATTGTGGAAAAGAAAGGGCGGCTGCTGGCGGAGGAGCGCAAAATCTTGCAAAAACACGCCCGCCTCGGCTTTCAGAAAATGCTTCAAGGCGAATTTCTGTCCCCGATGTCCTCCTATGTGGTGCTGCGGCATCACGAGCGGATTGACGGCACAGGCTACCCGGACGGCATACCCGGCGAGGAACTGCACATCGTGGCGAAGATTGCCGCCATTGCCGAAGCGTTTGATTCCATGACTTCGGCCCGCGCCTACAACCGCCCGGTCATGCCCGACCGCGCCGTCCGTCAGCTTTTGCAGCAGGCGGGGACGGCCTTCGATACGCAGGCGGTGCTGGCTTTAGTGCAGCATATCGCGGTCTATCCGACGGGCAGCGCGGTGCAGTTAAACACGGGCGAAGTCGCCATCGTGACCGCGACTTCGCACGGCAATACCACCCGCCCGACTGTCCGTCCATTCTTCGCGCCCAGCGGCGAACGCATCAAGACCGACGACATTGATTTAAATGCCAGCCGCGACCAGCATATCGTGCGCTCCGCCGTCAGCATCACGGAACTGAAATCGCTGCCCGTCGCCCACTGGCGCGCGCCGCTCAATACGCGCATGGACGATCTGGACGAGCTGCCAATGGCGGCGTAAAGCGGCATAAAAACGAGACCTAAAAGCCCGAAGCGAACGCAAAATTTTTGCGTCCGCTTCGGAGTTCGAAAGATCGAAAAGTCAGGGCGACTTCCCTATCGGTCTTCGGGCAGCGTGCCATTGACCCGCAGAAGGGTTTTCGCCAATGCCGCCTCCAATGCCCGACTTGCGAATTGTTTTCGCAGACTGTACATAGACCAAAGGCTGCCCTTCGCTAACATCCGAGAGTCACTGCTCCATTTTGGGTTAGAGGCAATATCTCCGAGCAGTTCCACCGAGGCAGGTGTCCGCATCCGTTCCAGTTCCGCCAGCGTCAGGCCGTTTTCGTTCGCGTCAATTAGTCGTTTCCAGACAGGTAGCGCCACCGCTTCCGGCATCGAAAAAAGTTCCAGACGCGCAAGGTCATGCGCCGCCCAATTATCTTTTTTCGTCAGCGTTTCGAAAAACCTTTCCGCGAATTTGCGGAGTTGCACGTTGTCTGCCTGCGTCATTGTCAGGGACAGGGTTTTACCGACATGGAAGGTGCTGACAGGTTTTGCTTTGCCGTTCACGATGTCAAAGCCGTCTGCCGTAATCGCGTAACAAGGCAAGGCCAGTTGAACCTGTATCTGGTATTCGCCGGGTTCTGTCAACTGCCACTCCCGGTTTAACACAATTTGTTCTGCATAGGTGTTGCCTGCTTCAAGCGGGCGTGAGACAAGCGTAAACTCGTTCAGAGACGCCGGATGTATATAATGCGGAACTGGTAACGCTGCCTTACCTTTCGCATCAATTATGGCAATATTCACCCAATTCAGATTGTTGTCAGGGAAGTAGGCATTCGATATTGCGTTTTTGGGGTTTTTCACTGTGATCAGCAATACCACCGGTTCACCTGTCATCACTGTCGCTTTTTCCAGCGAGATATGTGTTTCGAGTGACTGCGCCGCGACAGTCGTTATCACACCGGCGATGAAGGTCATAAGCAAAGCGAAGAAGCCTACCGTTTTGAACATACGAAATACTATCATGGGACTTTCTCCTATCGGTTGGGCAAGGTTTCGTTCTTTAATGCTCTGCACCATACACAAAATGATGTAGCGTAAATGTGCAAAACTTTGCCCAACTGATCATTACAGTTATGGCAGGACGTAGGTAGATGTAATGCCATTTTTTGTAATTTTGTAGTCCCATTCCTGATTCTTGAAGTCAAGAATTATCTGGCAGAATATATCGGTGGGGCCAACCAGATTTTGAAATTCGTTCGCAGCCATACAGCCAGGGCAATGGTAGCGATAATACTGTATAGCGTGGAAAGAGGCCGCAGAATAGGGTTTGGTAAAGCTGCGATGCGAATGTAGATCGGCCCCTGTTCCTCTATCTCCATGTCCAGAGTTGTCAGGGGGTGAGATTGTTGGGTTGTCTTGATTCCAATCTGCGGCCCATGGGGGCGCAGTCAAACTGCGTATAGGCATTCCTCCTCCCGGATAGGTTACAATCTCATTCACCGTACACATGGATAGGTCGCCAAGCACTCCACTCGTCGATTCGTACGCATACTCGAAATACAGGGTTCCGTCGCCGAGGTCTTTACCGAGAGTCTGGTGATAGTTTGTAGGGTGCGCATGATTGCAGACCCAAATATCGAAGGTGAAAGTGAGCGCGGGGTCATCCCGTGTGCCGGTGCAATCGCCCTTGTTCGTGTCATTGCCATCATTCACCGTTAATGTCACGGTGTAATGTCCGGGTGTCATAGGCGCAGTCCAGGTGAATGTTTGCGCACTTCCAGTCGTAGGCATCCCACCATTTACCGACCACGCATAAGTGACAGAATCAGCAACCTTCATCATAGTGCTTGTGCCGTCGCTATAGGTGATCGTCTCTTGATCGTCGTCCGTCGCGGTATCGGAAGTCAGCGTAACGACGCTCCCCGGCATGACCGTGATTGTCGGAAAGGAGGGAACGCCTGCATTAGCATAAGGCCACGTTTGCGAGCCGCTAGTCGCGCTGACAATCCCTTTGCATTGGATAGGCGTCAGTACATCCCATGAGCAACCGGTTTTCGTTGGCGGCGCGGCGCACAGCGGGTACAACGTCACGCCATTAAAGCCGATTGTCTGAGTGGGGTTGAGGCCGTAGGACGCGGCGTAGTTCGGGGTGGTCTCGAAACTGCCGGTGTTGTCGTACTCAATCACGATGTGGTAGGTCGTTCCCGCCGTCAGCGTGACATTGAGCGTATGCAGAACGTTTGCGACCCCGTTGTAGGGGTCGGAGGAAGGGCCGGAGGGGGCGGGCAGCATTACCGCGTCGTACATCACCGTTCCCGGCGCGGTCAAGACCGTTGCGGGCTGCACGATTGCAGGGGCGTTATAGATGCATATATGCGCCTTGTTGCGCGTGGCAAGCACAAGGTGCGTCTGCATTGCATTGGGCGTAAAATCGTTCTCGAAGCGCGCGGTCTCTGGCTGGCGGCTGGTATAGGCGAAACTCACGCGGTCGGTCAATTCCGAAGCGACCTCCCTTACCGCATCCGCGTACAGCAGGCAGGGCGTAAACGACACGGACTGCGCGAAAGGCAGGGGGCGGGGAGTTCCAGCGGGCAGTTCATTGCCTGTTGCGTTGTAGTTTCCGATCAGCAGGGTGAAGTCGGAGGAGTCAACCAGGCCGTCGCAGTTGAGGTCAGCGTTCGGATCGTAGCCGCTGCCCGGTATGCTGGCGGACGAATTGTACGCGCCAAACAGCGTGGTAAAGTCGCTGCTGTCCACGCTGTTATCGTCGTTTGTGTCCCCTGCGAGGAGGGCGGCGTTGAGCGTGGCGTTTCCGTTGCGGGTGTCCACATCGGAGACGGCGGCAAGCCACTTCGCGCCTTTGACCCGGACATGATACCGGTCGGCGGGAAGGTTGGGCAGGGCGTAGGAACCGTTCGCATTGAGCGTGACGGCGCGGGTGAAAAAATAGGTTTGCGTGGCGGAGGAGAACGCGAACGTAACGGGCTGCGCGGGGGCGGCGCAACGTTCAAGGCCGATTATGCCGGAAACGGTCTGCGCTTCCGAGCGGGCGGTCAGTGCGGTCAGCCCCATCAGGCAGACCAATGACAGTAAAAATCGGGGGGGGTGACAGTAAGTATTTTGCCAGCGAACTTCATGGAACGTTTTCTCTGCTTTCTGCGCCGAAAGTTGCGGCGCGTCAATGCGGTTTGCTCCTCGCTATGGGGCTGCCTCGTTGCAACCTTGTCATTCTTATTGTAGCAGGCATTTTCGCCGGTGTCAAGGGCGGCGCGATTTATTTTTCAGATTTCTCGCTCCCCAGGCCATGCCGCAGAGGAAACGGTCGCATCGGGCGGCAAGTCTGCGTAGACGCCTTTGCGCCGAGCGAAGGACACAATGTCCCTCGCTCATGCGGCGACTACCAAATCGCCTCCATCATCTCCCCAAACGACGGACGCCGCCGCGACGCCCGACGATCATAAGATGGACGCTGACGCACTGGCGAAAACGTGAATCACCCTTCATGCCGCAGACTGCTCACACTCATCACTGTCATATCCAGAATCCGCGCCGCCGCCCCCGTCGAAATCCAGCCCTCTCCCTCCGGTCTCATAACGCTGTCCTTCCCTGTTTCATTTCCCTTCACTATATAAGCGCTTGCAGGGCCGTTTTACGCATCTTCCGCAAATTATTTTTCAAAATGCCCAAAAACCGGATGTCGGAACATCCGAATCGCGATTATTTAGCAAACCCCGCCCCGCATCTGATATAATAAAGAAACACGCTTCGAAATCTCATAAAGGAACGACTCTGCCGTCCGCAGGACGGTCGGCGGAACGCCTCCCAGACGGGTCGTTCACGGCCTGGTCTTGCGTCGTGGACGGGTCGTTCACGGCCCGGAAACAAACAATGGACGCCCACAGCCTGCACGTGCTTGAATACCGAAAAATTATTGATAGACTCGCCGCCCACACCACCAACGGCGTGGGACGGCAGTTCGCCGCCGAATTATTGCCCCTGCCCTACCCGGAGACCGTCCTGCGCCGCCTGCAAGAGACGCGGGAAGCGCGGGAACTGCGCGATAAGGACTCCGGCCTGCCCCTCGGCAGCATTTACGACCTCCGCGACGCGACCGAACGCGCCCGCATCGGAACGCGCCTGTCGCCCCGCGAGATGCTGGAGACCGCCTACACCGCCGGGGCCGGACGCCGGATGCGCCAGTACCTGCTCGCCCGTAAGGAACGCGCCCCCCTGCTTGCGGAAATGGCGAGCAACCTGCCGATCCTGCAAATTCTGGAAACGCGGATTGAGAACGCCATCAGCGAAAGCGCCGACCTCCGGGACAGCGCCTCGCCGGAACTCGCCCGCCTCCGCAGCCAGATTAAGACCACGCACAACCGCCTCAACGACCGCCTGCAAGGGCTGCTGTCCAGCGACAAATACAAGACGTTCATTCAGGAGTCCGTCGTCACGATCCGCGAAGGCCGCTACTGCATCCCCGTCAAGGCGGAGTATGCGCGGGCGTTCGGCGGCATCGTCCACGACTCCTCGCAGTCCGGCGCGACCGTCTTCATGGAACCCGCGCAGACCGCCGACATGGGCAACGAATTAAAGCAATTAGCGCTCAAAGAGGAGCAGGAGGCCGACCGGATTCTGCGCGAACTCTCCGCGCTCATCGGAACATTCTACGACGAATTGCAGCGCATGGTCTCGATTTTAGGCCACCTCGACGTGATCCACGCAAAGGCCGTGCTTGCCGTAGAAATGGACGCCAACGAGCCGCAAATCAACCGGCGCGGCGTCGTCAAACTGCAAAACGCCCGCCACCCGCTGCTTCCCGGCAACGTCGTTCCCATTGACATCGAACTCGGCGACGGCTTCACGACGCTGCTCATCACTGGCCCCAACACCGGCGGCAAAACCGTCGCGCTAAAAACGATTGGCCTGCTGACCCTGATGACCCTTGCCGGTCTGCAAATCCCCGCCAACGCCACCAGCGAAATCGCCTTGTTCGATCAGGTTTTCGCGGACATAGGGGACGAGCAGGACATTCAGCAAAGCCTCTCCACCTTCTCGGCGCACCTCAAAAACATCGTGCGGATTGTGGAGAATGTGACCTCTAATTCGCTGATTGTGCTGGATGAAGTCGGTTCCGGGACAGACCCTGCCGAAGGCGCGGCGCTGGCAAAATCGCTGCTCGATCACTTCATGGCAAGCGGCGCGAGGGTATTAGCGACCACGCACTACGGCGAACTGAAAGAGTACGCTTACTCCCGGCAGGGCGTGGAGAACGCCAGCGTGGAGTTCGATAAAGAGACGCTTTCCCCGACCTACCGGATTCTGCTCGGCGTTCCCGGAATGTCGAACGCCTTCTATATCGCGCAAAGATTGGGCTTGCGGGCGGAGATCGTGGACGATGCGCGGGGCTTCCTTTCCCAGCGCGAGATCGAGACCAGCGACCTGTTGCAGCAGATTGAGAAAAGCCGCAAGATCACGGCGGAGGCGGAAAAAGAGGCCATTCGCGCCCGCGAAGAAGCGTACCGCGCCCGTGAAGAATACCAAACGCGGGTGCAGCAGATCGCCCATGTGCAGCGGACAGTAAGGCAGGAAGCGCAGGAGGAAGCGCGAAAAGTCCTGCGAAAAGCGGAAGATAAAGCGGAAAATTTGATCAAAGAGTTGACACGCGCCGGTCAAAGTCTCCGCAAAGGCCCCACCGCCCGCGCCCGCCTCAACACCCTCCGCAGCGAAACTTACTCCGCCTTAGAAGGCGCGAACGAACCGCCCGAATCGGAACTCGCCCCCATGCCGCCCGGTCACACATTCCGGCGCGGCGACAGTGTGCGCGTCACCACCCTGCAAATGGACGGGCAGTTACTGGAAGACCCCCGCGATGGCAACGTCGTCGTGCAGATCGGAAACATGAGAGCGACCCTGCCCGTCGCGCAGCTCCGTCCGCTCGCAAAGCCCGCCGCGAAGACAGCGGCAAGCAGTCCCGCAAAACAGCCCGTCTCCGCCCCCACCGGCGTCGGCGAAATCACGATGCGGAAAGCGCTGCAAATGGCCCCGGAACTCTCCCTGCTGGCAAAACGGGTAGATGAGGCTCAATCTCTCCTCGAAAAATATCTGGACGACGCTCTCGCCGCCGGAATGAATCAGGCCCGCATCGTTCACGGCAAAGGCACGGGAACGCTGCGCCGCGTCGTCCATGACGCCCTGAACGGTCACCCCGCCGTCGCGTCCTACCGCCTCGCCGACCCCGCCGACGGAGGAGACGGCGCAACGGTCGTTGTGTTTAAGGGCTGATGGGGAAAGGATAATTCATGCCGTTACCACCATTTGACATACAGGGCGACCTCCCTATCGGAATACACAAGGCCACTTTACAAGAGATTGCTGACCGATTTGGGACTTCCAGCACACGCCGGAAAAACATGGTGACGCGGCTTGAACGTATTTATCGTGTCGCAATCGGAACGGGGCGTGTGGCGCGTTTCATCGTCTTCGGTTCGTTCATCACTGAAAAACGGGAACCAAACGACGTAGATGTTTTTCTGCTGATGGAAAACGACTTTGACGCCGACAGTCTGACAGGTGAGGCGCGCTGGCTTTTTGACCACAACGCTGCCGATACATTTTTTGGCGCAAGCGTCTTTTGGCTGCGCCGCCTCGCCGCTTTTGGAGGCGAACAGACGACCGTAGAATACTGGCAGACAAAACGTGATGGCACATTGCGTGGTATTATCGAAGTGACAGGAGAATAAACTATGATTTCCAATGACCAGGAACTGAACGCCGCTTTAGAGCGCATTGCCCGCTTTCAGCAGCAAGTTGCGCACCTGCGCCGCGTCGAGACGAATCCTGCAAACTACAAAGGCGCGTCCTCCGGTTTCCTCGCCGAAATAGACCGCCTGCAAATCGCCGTGCGCGAGTATCTTAGCGTCCTGCCCGTAGAACTCGCCCGCTGATCTGCGGTAATCGTGGTGAGAAAATCGCTCTTTGCCATTTGCGGTCTGCGCGGCGATAAAGGAGTATCAACCGCAACGAGGAGAACGACTTGGACCGCGCTACGTTTCAGAATTGGCTTGAAAAGGGGCTGGGCCGCGCCGTCCTGTTCCTGCAAGCAAACGACGACCTGCCCTACCGTGATTTGATTGTCCACGCCTGCACCCACGATCAGGCGTTCGATAGGCAGTTGGAGTCCCGGACGGCTGCCTATCAATTCGATTTGATAAACGCTACCAGCGACCCTGCCTACTATCGCGACCGTGTGCTTGCCTCCCTGCTGGCCCCGATGGAGGAAGAAGATCGAGGCCAGATGTTTGAGATTGCGGAGTTATTGGCGAAGTCCGGCGATGAGGGCGCAAGGCTTGCCATGCTTGCCGCGTTCTCGCAGACTGGAAACGAGGAAATAGACGGCGCGGAAACGATTATTCGATTGGACGGTTATGCGGCGCTGCCCTTCATCACGAAGCATCGGCCTGCGCTGGACGCGGAGGAAGACGACTACCTGCTCGATACGTGCATCGAAATCCTTGAAGAACGCTACGGCAAAGCGGAAGCGTGGGACGAACTGGAACGCATAGCGACGGAAGATTCCACGCTTGCAAGGTGGCTTGGCATCGTGCGGAAAGACCGCGCCGACAGTCTCGCAGAACGTAATGCGCCGCGAACAAAGCGGTCTGCTGACAGTCTGACTTATAACGATGTAAAAGACCGTATCGCAGCGAAAGGGCGAAAATACAGCGTTTCGTTGCGGTGGTACAAAAACGCAACGCAGCCAGAAAAAGAGCAGGCCGCGCAAGACTTGTTGTTGCAGACCGACCCGGATTTAATGATAGGCTATCTGCGCCTGTTCAAGATGAGCGGTTTTCCGCTCGATCCGTCGCCGCTCATTGCATGGACAGCGCATGAGGACGCTGAACTCGTTCACTGGACGTTGATGACGCTGGGAAAAACGAAGCATCCCAGAGTCCGGGCGCTCGCGCTGGACTGCCTTGCCGCCGGGCGGCATCTGGAATATCTCGTCGGTATGCTTGCCACCAACTATGAAGCGGGTGATAGCGCGACCGTCGCAAAGTTGACGGAAAGTTCATTCGACACCTCGAACTATCACTACATGGAGGTAGGCGCAAAACATTTCGTCAAAGCGCATTGGGACGAGAACTCCGTCCCGATTTTGCTAAACTTGTACGAAAACGGCCCCTGTTCTTTTTGCCGCGAGACCTGCGTAAAACTGCTGCTGGAACACGACGCTTTGCCTGAACAGATACGCGACGAGGCCCGCTATGACGCCGATGAGGAAGTCCGCGCCCTTGTCACTGAAAATGGCGGCGTTTCCGGGCGTTGACCAGGCCGTGAACGACCCGTCTATCGGGCGTTCCGCCAACCGGTCTGCGACCGGCGATGCAGATTGTCCGGTCGCCAGAATGGTTAGCCGCAGGCTCACCAGACGGGTCGTTCACGGCTCGGAACCAACGGACGCTCGTTTGTCGCCTGGAATTGCCGCCAGGAGGTTCATTGCCCGGACACCGTTTCCAATTCCATCTCTTTTTTGAGCAGGCGCTTGACCACTTTCCCCGTGCTTCCGTAGGGCAGCGCGTCGCGAAAAACGATGCGGCGCGGCGCTTTGTAGGGGGCCAGGCGTTCCCGGCAGTAGCGCGTCAAGTCCCGTTCGCTGACCGCCGCGTCCGCCTTTTTGATGATTACCGCCGTAACTTCCTCGCCGCGCAGCGCGTCCGGCAGACCGATGACCGCCGCGTCCTTCACGTCCGGGTGCGTCAGCAGGACTTCCTCAATTTCGCGAGGGTAGACATTCAGGCCGGACGTGATAATCATGTCCTTTTTTCTGTCCATGATGTAAAGGTAGCCCTCCGCGTCCATTCGCCCGATGTCGCCGGTATGATACCAGCCGCCTGTCATGGCCTCCGCCGTCGCTTCGGGTTGGTTCAGGTAGCCGAGCATCACGTTATCGCCGCGAATCACGATCTCGCCGATAGATTCCGGCGGCAGGGGCTGATCGGCCTCGTCGAAAATCGCCGCTTCCACGCCGGGAAGCGGCGGCCCCACACTGCCGATCTTGCGCGGCCCCGCCAGCGGATTGACCGAAGTCACCGGGCTGCACTCCGTCGGCCCGTCCCCCTCCAATACCGGAACATGAAACCGCGCTTCCAAAGCCGCCAGCGTTGCCGCAGGCAGCGGAGCGCCGCCGGAGACCAACATTCGCAGGCAAGGGTATGGCCCCGCGCCGTCCGCGCTGAACGGCAAAAGCGCGTTGAAAATAGCGGGGACGGCGGGGATTACGGTCAGCCGGTTTTTCTGCATGGCGTCCAGCACGCGGGCGGGAGTGAAACTCTCCATCAGGCAAACGGTCGCGCCAATCGCCAGCGTCAAATTCATGCAGACGGTCGCGGCGAAACAGTGAAACAGCGGCAGGACGCCGAGGAACCGGTCTTCGGGCTGAAAGCCTAGCCTCGCCTGAATCTGTTCCACGTTCCGCAGCAAATTCCGGTGCGAGAGCATTGCGCCTTTGGGGTGTCCGGTCGTCCCGGAGGTATAGATAATGACCGCGCAATCGTTTTCGTCGGGGGTGATTTCGGGCAGGGTGGCGGGAGTTATTTCGTTCGGGGCAAGATTCCATTCCGCGACGGGTTGCATCGGGTCGAGCGTAATGATTTCGCGCAGCCCCGGCAAATTTTGCTGCGCGGCCTGCGCGGTTGGCAATAAGGCAGGAACCGTCAGCACAAGGCGAACATCGGCGTCCCGCCAGATATATTCCAGTTCCGCCGCTCGCAGGGTGGGATTGACCGGCACGGCGACGGCCCCGAAAAAACTGATCGCATAGTAAGCGCCGACAAACGCGGAGCAGTTCGGCAGCAGCAGTCCGATCCGTTCGCCGGGACAAACGCCCCGCGCCGCCAGCCCCGCCGCCAACGTTTCCACGCCTATCGCCAATTCACCGAACGTGATTTCCGTCTCGTGAAAAATCAGCGCCACGCGCTTTGCATAGACTTCCGCGCCGCGCCGTATCGAATCGCTTAATAACAAGGCCGTCCTCCGATGCCCGTTTCCGCTACGCTTTGACGTACTCGTGGCCCTGCGGGGCGTTAATGTGATCGAGTGGGCCGTCCACGAAGCGGGCGCAAGTCCGAAGGCGCGAACGCTCAAAAAACGATTCCGCACCTGCGGGAAACGTCAGCGGCAGGCCCGATTCCAGCCAGCTAGGTACGTGCGCCATCGCGATCATCGGGCGGGGGTTTTTGGTATGATTAGGCATCCCGGCGTGCCACAGGCGCATATCCCGGATCAGGACGCCGCCCCGCGCAAAAGCGGGCTGAATCGGCGGAACTTCGGCGCGGCGCTTTTCTAAAACGTCCAGCGGGATTTTGATGTCCCTGTCCGCCGTGATCGTCACGTCCCGGTGCGTTCCGGGCCAAATCTCCGTGCTGCCGTTCTCTGCGGAAACATCCACCGTCGGAATGTTGACGACTAGCTGCGCGGGCGGGTGCGCGGTTTCAATGCGGGGCCAGAGGTGACCTGTGTCGGCGTGGACAGGCTGCCGCTGATCGCTCGGCATAGCGGTATTGCCGCCGTACATCGTGTTTTTGACGCCCTGCCCCAGCAGCGCCGCCGTCACCTCAATCACGAGGTCATTGAGCAAAATGTCGCGGAACAGGTAGGGCGGAAACGGCGGCGGATTCTGCTGAACATTCCCGACGTTCCAGTTAAAAGGCGCGTCGTCACGCTTCAGCAGAAGCCCTACGTCCGCCAGCATACGCTCGTGCAAAACATCCAGATGCGCCGTGTCCACCACCCCGTTCAGCACAACGAACCCGTCCTCTAAAATGGCCTGTACTGCCGCTTCCCGATTTTCCGAAGAGAGAGAGCCGTTCCGCATTTCCGCCTGCGTTGCGTAAATTGTCCTCATATTCTGTCTCCTCCTCGAAACGGCGCGCCGCGTCAGCGGAAATTAAAACCTAATTGCGCCAGCAGCGAACTGACTTTGTAATTGTAGGCCGAATACTGCGGGTCTTTATTAATGCGGTTGACAACCTGCCAGCCCAGCGAGAAACTCAGCGCCTTTGTCACAGAATAACTTGCCCCGAAACTGTAATTGCTGTCCGTGCTGCCAAGCGATCCCGTCGCGTCAGACTGCTGAATATCGGTGAAGAGCGAATAGCGGGCGGAGATCGGATAATCCACGCGGAATCGCATGGAGGTCAGATTGGAGTCGCCGTTCGTCGTTGTTCCCGTCAGCCCGGTTGTCCCGCTCGTTCCGGTCGTCGTGGTGAAATTCAGGTTGCTGCTGGTGACCTGACTGCCGAGACTGAGCAGGACGCTAATCCCGTTGCCAAAAGGATGCCCGCCCATATTGACCTGCCAGTAATTGCTGCTGGAGCCGCCGAGCGAGCCGGTGTACGCGACTTTCTGCACGCTGTAGGAACCGTCGAACGTCCAGCGGTTCGAGACGCGCCAGCCCATCTGCAGCGCGACGTTGTTGCGGTTGCTGTTATATTGATTGTCGCCGAGGCTGTTGGACGAATCGAGCGTAACGCCGAGCGTGATGTCGTGGAACGGCCCCATCTCCAGCCCGATGCGGCTGTTGGCGCTGCGCCCGCCGTAACTGGTGATTCCGTACCCGGTGTTCAGTCCCGTCCCGAAGGCCCCGCTGTAATTTCCGGCGCTACCCAGATTATAATTGCTGCCGCCGCCGCCGGTGGTCGCGTTCGTGGTCGTCGTGGTCGTTGTCCCGGAGCCGCCCGCCGTCACGTCCCTTGATTGCAGCCATGCGAACGCGGCGGGAACGCCCCGCGTTCCACTCCCGGTTCCGTTTGCGCCCGTCCCGGTTCCGGTAGCGGTCGTTCCGGTTCCGGTAGCGGTCGTTCCGGTAGCGGTCGTTCCGGTAGCGGTCGTCGTTCCCGTTCCGTACAGATTGCCGGTATCGGAGAGTCCGTAGGAGCCGGTCAGAGTGATGTTCCGCGCCAGACTGAAACGCCCGGAGAACTGCGTTTCGCGGGCGGTTGCGCTGTTGTTCGTCCCGCTGCTCAGGCTGCGAATCTGGTTATCGGAGGTCGAGGCGGTGATAGACACACGCTGATTCGGCGTCCAGCTAATCCCAAACTGTTTGCTGAACGTATTCGATTCGCTGTTGTAAAGCGAGTTGAGGCCCGTGCCGGCGATCAGGTAGGAGGGCGTATCGCTGTGGCTTGTATTCTGGCTTAACGAGGCGTTGAGCGTGACGTTGCGCAGGCCGTAAGAGATATTCAGGCGGTTGGAAGCGTTCGCGCTTTGTCCGCCCTGAATGTAGTTTGTGCCGGTCGAATCGTGGGCAAGGCTGATGTTTCCCGTCCGCGCAAAGTTATACAGGGCGCTCATTCCGTACTGCGTGTAATCGTCATTGCCTATGGTATTAACGGTGTAAGAATTGGCGCTGGCGGAACTGGCATAGGCGGGGCGTTTCGCCCGCTGATAGTTGACCTTGAGATTCCAGTTGCTTCCCGGCGAATAATCGGAATCGAAGGCCAGCGATTTTTCGTTGCGGTTGAAGCCCGGAGTCTGGATGGACGAGAACGTCGGGTTTACGTCCTTGATGGTGAGCCGGGTATGGAGGCCGCGCAGCAGGTTCAGATCGGCGGTCATCTGCCCCGCGTAGCCGCCGTAGTTGCTGCCCGATACGCTCAGGCCGGAGGTGGCGATTTCGGTGGAGACGCTGCCCCATTTGCCCAGCGAAAGGCGGCTGTCAATTCCGAGGACGCTGCGGTTTCCCGGCGTCACACTGGTCGCAAGCGGGACGTACTCTACCTTGACAATCAGCGTGGACGGAACCGACTGCGCGATGCGAATCTGGTTGCTAAGATTTACGTCAATCACGTAATCCACGCCGCGAACCAGTGGAACGCCGCCGACAAGGACGGTCAGCGGCTTCGTGGAATCTATCGGGGCGTCCAGAACGTAAGCGGCCCCCGGCGTGTTGTAGCCGTAAAACTCCTGCGTCCGAAGCTGCGGGCCGCTCGGCGCATTGGACGTTTGAATAATGTCCGTGACGCCGAGATGCAGGGCGGGGAACGGGTTGTAATCGGCGCGGATGCCGTAGAGGTTGCCGGTATTAGAGCCGTAGCCCAGCGTCTCGAACGAGACCGCAATCGTATCGGAGGGCAAGGCGATCAGGCTGTTCTGGAAGCGGAGTTCGCCGGTATATAAGTCCAGCGTGTAATCTTTGCCCATTGTCAGGTCGCGGCTGTTGATGCGCACCTGCGCCGTGCCGTCCACGATCTGACCGGCGTAGACGTAATACGGGCCGGAGGAGCCGTTGCCCGCCAGCGTGATGGTGCGCGTTTCGGTCTTTGCCGCCGAGTAGATCATCTGGGTGCTGAAATTATTCGACCAGTTGTGCTTGACCTGAACGCCGTGCATATAGCGGCTAAAATCAATGAGCGAGTTGCCCTGAAATCCGGCGTTGATGTCGCCCCACTGAACGCGGGTGCTTTTGGAGCGGTAGTCCACCTGAACGCGGTTGTAATTCGGGTCGCTGCGGTTGGTGAGGGCGTCGTTGTTGAAGGACGTTTTGTAGTGCAGGCTGTTGAAGAAAGTGGCGTCCACGTCCATGCGCGAGAGGTTATAGAGTCCGTTGCTGCCCTGCCCGTAGTACTGGTCGCCGGTGTAGGAGTCGGCGCTGCCGGAGATGCTTGCGTTGCGGTAGGATAAGGTGCTGGAGCCGCGCATCTGAATCCGTGTCCCGGTGGCGGATTGGAGGCGGGCGATGTAGTCCCCGACCGGCCCGAAGACGCTGCCGCGCCGCTTTTTGTGCGCCGCGAAAATGGCGTCGTCCACGTGGGTGTCTATGGCGAGCGGAACGGTGTAGCCGGGGATCGGGCCGAGGGCGTGGCGTGTGATTTTCGGGACGGCGGCGGCCTGCGCCCGTCCCGGCGCTTCGAGGGCGGCCTGCGCTAAGGTGTCCCAGAGCGTCGGCGCGTCTTCGGCGCAAGCGGCGGCGGGACTGACGGCGGCGAGGGCGGCGAACGCGGTCAGCAGGCGGGCGCGGCGCTGAGAAAGCGGCGGCGCGGGCCATTTCGGGTTTTGGGTTTTGGGTTTTGGGTTTCGCATGGTCATCGGCGCGTCAAATCAGGCGGACTCGTCGCGCTGCGGCGGGGGAGCGGCGCAGGCGTGGCCCGACGGCGAAAAGCGTCAGAATAAAGCAGGGGGAAACGTTCGGCCCGACAGCGCATCATTGCGAAAACAGAAAAAATGCGCCCGTTAGTAGCATTATACCACGCTTCGGGCGCAAAACAAGAGGGTTTTTCGCCCCCGCGAAAAAATTACGGGCATTTCCCCCTGCCCTTTCTGCCTGAACCGGCAGGGCCATTCAATTTTCAGCGTCGGGCGGTTGAAACCGTTGCCCCAAGCGCGCGAAGTGTCCCTTCGGACACTAAGCCCGATCCTTTTTGTGTAGGCTAATCCGCATTGAGTCCGCGAAGGCGGACTTTACGCACTCGTGGCCGTGAATTGATTCGCCCGCGCGAAAACTCAATGGCCCTGGCTGAACCGGTCACAAAGCAGGAGAATCCATTCTGTACGCCGAACCTGCCGACAGTCTGATTGCCACAGGCTAATTCCAGAGTGAGGCCGTAATTTCGTGAAAACCCCTGTCCCCAACCCGCCCACCGTTACCGACCTGCTGAAACGGGTCGCAATTTTCTCCGAACTCGACGCCGAGGCCCTGTCCGATCTGGCGCGGGAGTGCAAACCGCGTCAATACAAAAAAAACGAGGCGGTTTTCCATGAGGGCGATCCCGGACATACCCTGTACATCGTCTGCGCGGGCTGCGTCCACGTCCAGAAAGAGACTAAAAGCGGCAAAAGGTCGCTGATTGCGCGGCGCGGCGCGGGCGAATACGTCGGCGAAATGGCGCTGATTGACGGCAAGCCCCGTATGGCGGACGTAATCACCGCCGAAAAGACGGAATTGCTGGCGCTGCGCCGCAACGCTTTTATTCGCTGCATCGAGCAGAGGCCGCAAATTGCCCTGAAAATCATGGCGACGCTGGCGGACAGACTGCGGGAAGCGGCAGACCGCCTCGGTAATTTACAGGAACTCGATGTGCTGGGGAGGATCGCGGGCGCGTTGCTTGACCGCATGAAGGCCGGTTCTGCGCTGGAACCGGGCGGCGGCGTCCGCCTCCTCACGCCCCCGACGCAGCAGGAGATTGCGGAGGAGATCGGGGCCACCCGCGAGAGCGTGAACCGCGCCCTCGCCAACCTGAAAAAAACCGGCGTTCTGCGCAAAGGCCGCGACCTCGTTGTGCTGGACGAAAAACGTCTAAAACAACTCCGTTTGCGGTAAAGATATAAGAGTCAAGGTATTGAAATACCTTGTTTCGTAACGATTCACCCCAGTATAATTGGTTCTGGTGAGACACGTTGGGCTTTCTCCGACGGTAAGGATAGGGGTATCGTTACCATACCAGAAAGCCGCGTATCTCACCAAATTTTGACCTCAAAAATCGAAATTGCGCGCGAAACTCACAATGTCGGCAAATACCTGACCTAATAAGGGATAAACAGTTACGAAGAATGAATCTGATGCACCATTTGCTTCACGTAATCGCGGTCAGCAAGCGAGGCGTTTTGCTTCGTCATTCATCATTCATCCTTTGCTTTTTTTGCGGCGGACGGCGAGGCCGATGCCGCCCGCGCCGACCAGGGAGAGAAGCAAGGAGGACGGAGCGGGGGTGGCGAGGCCCAGCGCGAAGGCGTGAATTTTGCCCTGGGGGTTCGTGCCGTAGCCAACAATCGTGCCCGCGCTGTTGATGCCGTAGGCGTATTGCAGGTTCCAGTTTGAACCGCCCGCCAGCGAATTAAGCGAGACCAGATTGCCGTTGCTGGAAAGAAAGGCCGTATAATTCGTCGCTACCCCGCTGACGGTGGTGGTGTATCCGACAATATCGCCGGTATTATTGATGGCGGTGGCGCGGGATGAGCCGGTTCCCGGCAGCGTTCCGAGGTTCTGGATTCCGCCTGCCAGCGTATAGGAAAACGCCCGCTGCTGCCCCGCAATCGAAGTCTCTGAATAGCCGACCGCCACGCCTTTATTATTCACTCCCAGCGCGAAGGAGTTGGCCCCGCCCAATGTGCCGGTATCGTAAAAAGTCCCGCCTGAGAAGTAAAATCCGTGATTGGCGGGGCTGCCCTGGGGATTGGATGAGCCGACCACCACACCGCTGTCGTTAATTCCGTAGGCGTTGGCGGAGGCCCCGCCCAGCGTGGTCGCCCCGTTAGTCGCCGTCAGTTCGGTCATGCTGGCCCCGCTTTTCGTCGTATCATAAAGAAAAGCATGGTCCAGCGAACTTCCCGGCGTGATTTCGGAGTAGCCCGTCGCAACGCCCGCCGAATTGATGGCGTAGCCATAGGAGCGCGTCCCGCCCAGCGTCCCCAGATCGCTCAGGCCGCCGCCGCTGGAATAAGCGAAGGCGTGCGGGATGGAAGACCCCTGCGTGAAAGAATCCCCGACGACCGTGCCGCTGTTGTTGACCGCATAGGCCTCGGAAGAAGCCCCACTCCCCAGAAATCCCAGTCCCGTAGATTTATTGTTGAGGTAAGAAAACGCCTGGTAATCGCTGGAGGTCGTTTTAATATTAGAATTGCCTACGACCGCGCCGCTGTCATTGACGCCGAAAGCGTAAGAAGAATTGCCGCCGAGTGTGCCAAGATCGGTCACAACGTAAATTTGCGCTCCCGCCGCAGGAGCGAACATCGCAGAGAGAAAGGCTAGTCCGAACCACCTGCGAACCGCAGTGAAAGTCATCTTTTTATCCTCCTGTCACGCAGAAAAAGTTATCTGCTATTAAATATGGCATAAATTATGCCAAACAGGAGAACTTTTCGCAAATTTTTTCAAAGATTAGCCCTCCTCATAGAACAGAAAAAAGGGAAAAGGGAAAAAGGAAAAGAAAAGGCCCCGCTTCTTATCGCATTAAGAAGCGGGGCAAAAGAGGGGGAAAAGGGAAAAGAGGTTCGCCTTTTCTCTCCGGTCGCTTTCTTGAAGCGGGGAGGGAAACGGGCGTTTTCTTTTCCCTTTTCCCTGTTCCCTGTGTCTGTCTTAGTTCGGGCCAACGTTGTTGAACTGACCGATCAGCAGGGTGAAGTCGGAACTATCTACAAAGCCGTCGAAGTTGAAGTCGGCGGTCGGATCGTAGCCGGAGCCCGCAACCGCCGCATCCGAGTTGAACGCGCCGATAAGGGCTGTGAAGTCCGAGGAGTCCACCGAGTTGTCGTTGTTGCTGTCCGCTGCCGGAAGCGTGATCGGATTGGCGGTTGTGCCGACGCTGCCGCCATTCGCAGAAACAACGACGCCGCTTGTCAGGACGGCGAGGTTTTTGCTGCCCTTGATCCAGAGGCCATACGTTCCGGCGGCGACGCCGGTCACCGTGAAGGTCCCGACATTACTGCCCGCCGTCGTGGTCAGCGTGACGTTCGCTTTTTTGACTTCCAGGCCGTTTTGTCGCAGGGAAACCTGAAACGCTCCGAGCGGGGAGGCGGGGCTGACTGCCGCGAGGTTTGCGACGCCTTCCAGCGCGATGCTGCCGGTAACCGTTGCGCCCACTGTGGAGAGGGCCGTGACCTGTCCGTCGGTGAGGATTCCGGTGTAGACGCGGAAATCATCGAATTTCGAGGTCGAATTGAAAAACCCGTCCGTTCCGAGATTAATCGTCGGGTTGGCGGTCGGGAACGCGACGTTCAGCGCCGCCGTTTTAATCACCTGACCATCGAGATAGATTTTGACAAGCTTGTTGGTCTGATCTACCGAGAAAGCGACGGCGTGATAATTGCCGTCCAGCAGATTGGTCGGATTGGTGACGATCTGCTGCCCTTCGTATTCGAAGAAGATTTTGTGGTCGTCGGAATTGTAGCTATTGATGAAGAACTTGAAGCCGTCTTCCGGGTAGCCGCCCGCATTGCCGATAATGGACTGAATCTGGTTGCCGCGATCCACCATTTTAAGGAAGGTGAACACGGTGAACTGGCTGGTGAAATCGAACGCTTTGGCGGACGCGACCTGCGCGAAGCGGCCCGCGTCGCCGTCGGTGGAACCGGCGTAAGTTCCCTGCGCGGCGTCGGTGGAGAAGCCTAAAGTCAGGTCGCCGTTACCGGTGAACGTTCCGTTGTAGCCGTTGCCGGTCACATCGGTAAAGAGAATGTTGCCATTGGCGGGGCCGTCCTCGAACGTGTAGCGCAGGACGAGTTTGGTGGTGTCTATCGGAGTGACCGCCGCCTGATTGGAGTTTCCGCTTTCGCCCGCCGTATTGACCGCTGTCACCACGTAATAGTAGGTCACGCCGTTCGTCAGACCCGAATCGGTATAGGTGGTCGTAGCGACATTGGTGGCGACTGTGGTGTAGGGTCCGCCGGAGGTAAGGCTGCGCTTGACGTTGTACGCGGCGCCGCTCACGCCCGTCCAGGTGAGCGTGGCAAAGCCGTTGCCGCCAACGCCCGCCAGATTGGTCGGGGCGGAGGGTTTCGCGGCGCCGCTCAGGGCCGCAATTTGCGGGCCAGTGAGCAGACCCTGATAGATGCGGAAATCGTCGAACTCCGACGCGGACAGGAAGGCCCCGCCGACAAATTGACCGAGGTTGATCTGACCATTCGTCGCGGAGTTGGTGATTGTGGTCCCGCTGGCGACTACCGCGCCATCAAGATAAATGGTCGCCGTTCCGGCGGCCTCATCGGCGACCAGCGCGAGGGAATGGTAGGCGTTATCGGCGGGGAAAGCGTTCACCGGACTGGCAATGTCGCCGACGCCGGCCCCACCATCGCGATTTTCAAACACAATCGCGCCATCGGATGTGCCGTAATGGTTGACGTAGAGTTTGAAGCCAGAGGCGCTGCCGGGGCCAGCGTTCGCAACGACGGTCTGGATGTTGCTTCCCGGAGCCATTTTGATAAACGTGAAAATCGAGAACTGGTTCGTCAGGTCGGGCAGCGTGGGGCTGACCGCAATATAGCGGGTCACGCCGGGAGTCGGGTCAGTAGAACCGGCGTACACGCCCTGTTTGGAGTCGGTCGTGAAGCCCAGCGAGAGATTCGGCCCGCCCGCAAATGCACCGGTGTAGCCGTTGCCGGTGACATCGGTAATGTTGGAGTTGCCGTTCGCGGGGCCGTCCTCAAACGTGTAGCGGACGAGGAGCGCAGAGGCCGCGCTCGGCGTGACCGAAACTTTATTCGAATCCGGGCTGTCACCGATCACATTATGCGCGTCCACTACGTAGTAATAGGCCACGCCGTTGGCCAGACCGGAGTCGGTATAACTGGTTCCTGCCGCCGTCCCGATAGTCGTAAACGTTCCGGCGGCTCCCGTCGCGCTGCGTTTGACAATATAGCTTGTCGCGCCTGGGGCGGCTGTCCATTTCAGAAACGCCGCCGCATTGCGCGGACTGCCGATCAGATTGGTCGGGGCGGGGGGCGCGGACGAAAGGCCGCTCAGGGTCAAGACTTGCGCGTCGGTGAGGATTCCGGTATAGACGCGGAAATCATCGAATTTCGAGGTCGAAGTGAAAAACCCGTCCGTTCCGAGATTAATCGTCGGGTTGGCGGTCGGGAACGGGGTGGTCAGCGCCGCGTTATTGACGAGAACCACGCCATCGAGATAGACTTTCAGGAGTTTGTTAGTCTGATCCACCGAGAAGGCGACGGCATGGTAGTTGCCGTCCAGCAGATTGGTGGATGCAGTGGAGACTTTGATGCCTTCGTATTCGAAGTTGATTGTATGGTCGTCCGTATTGTATGAGTTGGCGAACAGTTTGAACCCGTCTTCGGGGAAGCCGCCCGCGTTGCCGATAATGGACTGAATCTGGCCGCCGCGATCCACCATTTTAAGGAAGGTGAACACGGTGAACTGGCTGGTGAAATCGAACGCTTTGGCGGACGCGACCTGCGCGAAGCGGCCCGCGTCGCCGTCGGTGGAACCGGCGTAAGTTCCCTGTTTCGCGTCGGTGGAGAAGCCTAAAGTCAGGTCGCCGTTGCCGGTGAACGTACCGTTGTAGCCGTTGCCGGAGACATCCGTAAAGGTGGTATTGCCATTGGCGGGGCCGTCCTCAAACGTGTAGCGAAGGGCGGGCTTATTTAAGTCCACGCTTTGCGCCCGCGCTTGCGGGCTGCCGAATCCCAGCAGCGCGAGGGCCGCCGGGACGCAGGCAAGGGGTGATAGTCTTCTCATTCGTTCTTCCTTCGTTGAAAAAAATGGACTGCATTGTCGTAGCGCAGGGCGTAGTTCCCCGCCTATTCCGGCCTGACCGGACTTGCCGCATCGCCAGCGCCAGACTTCGCGCTGAACCCGGACGGGCGGATGGCTGAGAAGCGTTCCGGCCTTGCGTCGGGCAGAGGGAGGCGGCGGGAACGATGGGAACAGGACGGATGGTCTCAGGCAGTCCGCCCCGATGCGTAAGAGTAGCGAAGAGTCGCGTTCTTCTCTATTCTTTAGAAACATTAAATGTCGGGCCGCTGCTGGAGACGCTGAAAGGCGTTGCCGCCCCGTAAAGCATGGTCTGCTTGGCCCACTTCGCGTGACCGTCCGCAAAAGCGTAATTGGCCCCGCCGGAGTGCCGAATGGAACCGGGCCGATGCAGCGCCGGTTCGCCGCACATATTCGTGCTCAGCGCCTGCGGCGTGGAGACGCCGCCAACGCTTTTGAGGAACTGCTCAATAATCAGGCCGGAGCAGTTGATGCCGATGTCGTAAGGCTGAATGTTTCCGGCGCTATACGGGATGCCGTCTCCAAGCATCACGCTTAATGATGTGTGGGAAAGCGCCGCCTCGGACACGCTGACAGAGTATCCGTTGATCTGCGGGGCCAGCGCGACATTATAGAAGTAGTTGGTGTAGGCGGGGCCAAGTCCGTTTGCGCCGCCATTGTCGGAAGGCTTGCTGCTTTGCGGAGTCGAAACGTCCGGGCAGTGCAGGAACTGGATATTTTTCGCGTAAGGCTGAATGGCGTCCGCCCAGCCCACAACGTCCTTGACGCCAGTCAGATCAGTGCCGTAAGCGCGGGGGTAGCGGGCATCGTAGTCCTGCTGGTACATTCCGACGGAGAGTCCGGCCTGCTTCATGTTGCTCAAGCAGGCGGTCTGACGGGCCTTTGCGCGGGCCTGCGCAAACACAGGGAACAGGATCGCCGCCAGAATTGCGATAATTGCAATGACGACTAGCAATTCAATGAGTGTGAAACCGCGTCGTTTCGGTTGATGAACTTCTAAGGTCATGGTCTTTCCTCTCCGCACGATAATTGGCCTTCCGATTTGCTAAAAGCAAGGCGGGGCCGTCGTCTCCTGAATAATGAGTTCTGCTGAAAAAAGGCGGGACGCAGACGCAGGCATTTCCCCGTCTCGCGTCCATTGCGTCAGCAGCGCGACCGCCGCTTTCGCCATTTCATGTATGGGCTGACGCACCGAAGTCAGGCGGCGCAGCGCGAAAATCTCGTGCGGCAGCATATCGAAGCCAATAATCGAAACGTCCTGCGGGACGCGCAGTCCCAGCGCCAGCGCCGCGTCTATCGCCCCCACCCCCGACTCATCGTTGGCGGCAAGCAATGCGGTGGGGCGGTCTGCCTGCAAAAGAATCTCCGTCGCCGCCGAGCGTCCGCCCTGATAGGTGAAGCCGCCAGAGCGAATCCAGTCCTCCCGCAGCGGTAAATCGTGTTCGCGCAGATAATCCCGGTAGGCGTAATGCCGCAGGCTGGCGTCGCGCAGACCTTCGCGCCCGACCAGATGCCCGATCTTCCGATGCCCAATCTCCCTGAGGTAGTCCAGTGCGCGGCGCGTCCCGTCCCGATTGTCCGCCGAGACCGACAGGCATCCGGCGGGCGCGTCGGCGGAAAAAACGACGCAGGGAAAATTTTGCGAGGCCGCCGCTTCCGCCAGCTGCGAATCGGTGTGCGGCGCAACGAGGAGCATCCCGTCCGCCTTGCCGCTTTGCAGCGTCTGCACCATTGCGACCGGATCGGCGTCGCCAAAGGTCGTCCGCAGCAAAATATCCTGCCCCATCTCCTCCGCCGCCTCCACAATTCCGTTCAGCACGATTTGCAGATAGGGCGAGAGCATCATGGAATGGGCATCGCGGGGCGGGACAATGGCAAGCGTATCGGCGCGTCCGGTCGCCATAGAACGCGCCACTTTGTTCGGGCGGTACTCCATTTCGCGGGCCACCGCCAGCACCTTCTCTCGCACATCGGGCGGAACATTGCGCGGCCCGTCATTGAGAGCGTAGGACACCGTAGAAATCGAAATGTTAAGTTTTCGCGCAATGTCCTTGATCGTCGCCGCCATAAAAAACTCCGTTCTGCAGGGCAAGAAACGTTTCGCGAAACGTTTCTCAATTTGATATTACACCATTTTTGGCGTTTTGTCAAGCGACTTACGCCGATTCTAGCAAAATTTACGCAATTATTTTTGCTGTCCATCTCATTTTTATTCAATCTCCTCGCATAGCGCAACGCCACAATTATCCCCTACCCCTGACAGCAAGCCCGCTTTGCCAGCATACGCTTTCCTTTGCCTCCCCGAAAAATTTCTGCTCCCCCCCCCAAAAAAAGCCCCGCTTCTTATCGCGTTAAGAAGCGGGGCAAAAGAGAGGGAAAAAGGAAAGGGAAAAGACGTTTGCCTTCGCTCTCCGGTTGCTTTTTTGAAGCAGGGAGGGAAACGGGCGTTTTCTTTTCCCTTGTCCCTTTTTCCCTTGCGTGTCTTAGATGGGGCCGACGTTGTTGAACTCTCCGATGAGCAGGGTGAAGTCCGAGGAGTCCACAAAGCCGTCGAAGTTGAAGTCAGCGGTCGTGTCGTAGCCGGAGCCGGTAATCGTGGCGTCGGAGTTGAACGAGCCGATGAGCGCGGTGAAGTCCGAGGAGTCCACCGAGTTATCGCCATTCGCGTCCGCTGCCGGGAGTTGAACGGGGGCAAGTGTGCCGCCCGCAGCCGAGATGACGACGCCGGAGGTCAGAACGGCAAGATTTTTCTTGCCCTTGATCCATACGTCATACGTTCCCGCCGGGACTGCCACGCTGAACGTCCCGAAGGCGCTGCCCACTTTGGTCGTCAGCGCGACGCTCTTGAACTCATAGAGGGGCGTTGTGCTGCCTACTGCGCGGAACTGCACGTCGAAGACGCCGAGCGGCGCGTTGGGGCTAATCGCCGAGAGGTCAGAGACACCTTCCAGCGAAAGGCTGCCGGTGACCGCGCCGGGAGCGAGGATGTTCAGGCTGGTGCGCAGGTAGTCGAAGCTCGCCGTATCCGTAGTCACGCCAGAGCCAGAGGTGCTGGTGGTGAAACCGATGTGCTTGCCGTCGAGGTTTTGCAGATAGTTGTAGTACGCCAGTTTCGCCCCGGTCGCGGTGTTGTCGAGCGTGGCAAAATTGTTCGGGTAGCTGCCGGGGGTCAGCGAGTAGAAGTTGATCGCCCCGCCCGTTTTAACGATGCGAATCACGGTCTGACCGCCGACCTGCGGCCCGTTAATCACATCGTCGGTGTACGTTCCAGCAATGTTGAGGCCAGAGGCGACGAACTGCGTTCCCGGCGCTCCGGCGTAGCCCGCGTTCTTGAGTCCGACGATGGCGTAGTTGTTCGCGTCATCGAAGATGGCAAGCTCCGCATAGGGGTAGGTATTGAGCGTGGTGAACGGCGCGGTGATGGCGGTCTCGATCCACCAGTCGCCGCTGCCCTTGCCGGTTCCGACGGTGACCGACGGAAGGTTGAGGGTGTAGTTGAGGCCGAAGCGCTGGACGTTGACGTTAAACTGCCCATTGGCGAGCGAGTAGTTTGCCGGGTCTTCGGAGTTGACCGGGTTGCCGCCGGGAATATTAAACGACCAGGCGGGGCTGAACTTCGGCGCGGTCAGTTCGTCGTCGAACGTAATGGGGTTGACGAGCGGCAGATCGGTGAAGAATTTGCTGAACGCGACCGGTTCCACGATGTTGCCGTCGAAGCCCGGATTGGCGTACATCCCGATTTTTTTGTCCGCCATGCTGCTCAGGAAGGAGTAGACGCCCGCCTTGAACGGGTCGGTGTCGGAGGCGGAGGCCGTTCCCATAATCGTCTCGACATCGCCCGGTCGGGTATACGAGAAGGTGATGGTCGTGCCGGTCTTTTTCACGCGGTACAGCGTGGGGCCATAGCCGATGCTGCCGTAGGTGGCGAGGTTATCGTAATTCCCGACGTTGTTATTTCCGATGCGCAGCGTCGTGTTGGCATAGTTATAGTTGTTCGGCGTGGAGCCGTTGCTCGGATAGCCGCTGTGCTTTGCGCCAATCGTAAAGCAGTTGCTGGCGTCGGTGTAGAGGATCAGGCCATAATCGGGGTACTGATTGTTCTCGCTGGCGAGCGGGTAGTTGAACGCGCCGTCCGCCGCAATCTCGATATCGTAATCGCCCGTCGCGGCGGGCGCGACGGTGGCGGACGCCACATTGCGGATATAGGAGGTCGCGCCGTACAGACCGCTGTTCTTCGCGGTGATGACGAACGCGCCATTCCCGACGGAGTAGGCGCCGGGGTCTTCACTGGTGAACAGGTAGCCTGTGTCGCTCCAGCTTCCGGGGAAGGGGAACGCCCAGGTCGGGTTGAGTTTCGGCCCAAAGAAATTGTCGGTGGTCGTCGGCAGAACGACGGGCAGGCTGGTGGAGAACCCGGAGAAACTGGCGGTCGCCGCGACAGTATTATCGTAGTTATCGTTGCTGAAACCGATATGCAGGCCGCTCAAGTCTTTGAGGAAGGTATAGGCCGCCGCTTTGAAAGCGTCGGTATCCGAAGCCGAGACCGTTCCGAGAACGCCTTCCGTGCCGTTTGCGGGCGTGACGGAGAAGGTAATGGTCGTTCCTGTCTTGTTGATGTGGAATTGCGCGGGGCCTGCGCTAATGTCGCCATAGTTGACGAGGTTATCGTAGCCGCCGACCTGCGCTCCCGCGACGGTAAGGGTGGTGTTGGCATAGGCCGTGCCGTTGCCGCCGTTGTGCTTGGCCCAGAATTCAAGATAGTTCTGATTGTCCTTGAAGATGACCAGGCCCGCCCCGATATAGGAGGTGGTGGTCACCGGTTCCGCAACGGAAAAGCGGATGTCGTAATCGCCGGGAGCGTTCGCCGCCACCGTGACGGAGGGAACGTTGCGCCCATACGAGAACTGGGCGCCCTGCTGCGTGATATTGAGCGAGCCGCCGCTGATGTTATACAGGGACGGGTCTTCGGAGTTCCCTGCGGCGTTGCCATAATTAACGTAAACGCCGCTGCCGGGAACGACAAAACTCCATGCGGGGCCGAGTTTGCCTTGACTGAACGAATCGAAATACTGCGCCTTTGCGCCGCTTGCCGTCAGGGCAAGGAACAGCGCGATCAGGCTTTTACAACGCTTCATTGCATCTCTCCTTGTGAGGTGTGAATCGCGCAGACACTTTTGTCTGCGTGAAAAAGAAAATCGCTCCGCGCCCTGCGGGCGCGTCGGGCGGCAGTACATTAGGCCGGATTATCCGGGTTTTTCTTGCCTGCCTCATCATTCTGCGCAATAGCGCGTCTCTTTGCCAGCAATCGCAAAATTATTTTCGCCCTGCTGAAAAAAATTTGCCTTCTGCGCAACAAAACCCCTTGACAGAAACCGATTTTCACGTTACAATCAATTCATAACGGGAATGAACCGGTTAGTCATGTACATAATCTAACATAGTTTTCCCAAAATTGCAATACTTTTTGCGATTTTCACGATTTTTTTTTCTTCTCTACGCAAAGGCCAGCAAAATGTCTGACATGGTTTCGCCGACAATTCAGGATATAGCGGAGCGAGTCGGCGTCTCGAAGGGGGCCGTATCGGTCGTTTTGAACGGCGCGAACTCCAGCACACGGGTATCCGCCATCACCCGGCAGCGCATTATGGATATGGCGGAATCGCTGAACTACCGCCCGAATGTCGCGGCGCAGGCATTGACGCGGGGCCGCATGGACACCATCGGCGTGATGTTCGGCTTCGCCAACGCCAGCGATCCGATTATGTCGCGCTCGCTGGCAATGGACATTTTGCAGGGCGCTTCGGTGGCGGCGGAACGCGCCGATAAAAATTTGATGCTCTTTACACGCCCGTGGCGTAAAGGGGCCGGCAAAGACCGCCGCCTCAGCGACCAGAGGACGGACGGCCTGATTGTCGCCATGCCCACAACGGACGATGGCGCGGTGGACGCGCTGCTGGCGCAGCGGCAGCCGCTGGTCTTCATCGGCTATCCGGCGGGGGCGCATGGACACCCTTCGGTGGACGTGGACAATGCGGCGGGGGCGGCGCTGGCGACGCGGCATCTGCTGGGATTAGGGCATCGGCGGATCGCGCACGTACAGGGCGACGATTTTTATGTCTGCACGGGCGAGCGGTTGAGCGGTTTTCTCCAGACCATGCTGGGAGCGGGAATCGTGACGCCGCCGGAGTACCTGATTCAGGGATCGTATGACGGCTCGACGGCGGAAGCCAGCGCCCGCTATCTGCTGGCCCTGCCGACCCCGCCGACTGCGATTTTTTGCGGCAATGACCTGACCGCAATGACGCTGATTCGCACGGCGAACGCGCTGGGCTTCGCTGTGCCGGAAAAACTTTCGGTGATTGGCTTCGACGACATTTATATGGGGCCTGCCACCGAAACGCGGCTTACGACAGTGGCGCAGCCCTTCGTCGCGATGGGCGAGCGGGCGGCAGAACTGCTGCTGCGCCGGTTGGAGGGCGAGGATGTTCCCAACCGAACGGACTTCCTGCCGCACCGCCTGATTGTGCGCCAGACGACCGCGCCGCCCGCGCCGCGCTGACGTTTCGAATCAATTTTTTGCAGGGGCGTAATTTTACCGCGTCCGCTGCGTTTCCCGCCTGCATCCGCAGGCATTTTCGCACTACTCTCGCATATAGGAGCAGGACAATGAACGTTCACCCTCTCTCCGCCGCGCGCGGACGCAAAGCGTTTACGCTGATCGAATTACTTGTCGTGATCGCAATCATCGCGATCCTCGCCGCTATCCTTTTTCCCGTCTTCGCGCAGGCCCGTGAAAAAGCGCGTTCCGCCTCCTGCCTCTCTAACGTGAAGCAACTCGGACTGGGGACAATGATGTATCATCAGGACTACGACGAGACGTTTCCAATGGGCGGCTGGAACGAACCGGCGATAGGCAACGTTGTCGCCACATACGGGCGGTGGTACAATGATGTCCGGCCCTATATCAAAAACGTCACAATTCGCAACTGTCCGTCTGCTCCTATTAAAGTTGCCGAGCAGTATGGCTATGTCACCAATGGTGACGGCAGCAACGGCTCCAACTACGGCATGAACGAGAGCGTTTCCCCCTGGATCAGCAGCGCTAATCCGCAATGGGGGTCGGTCATTAAACTTGCCAAACTGACCGCGCCCGCCGGACTCGCCATGATTACCGATGTCGGGAATCTGGACGAAAAGTGGGCTAATGCGAGCAAGACTGAGTTGCAGAACCCGCTTACATGGAAGGCCCACGTCAAATACGTCACGGACTGGCAGGTCGTTGGACCGGAGCGGTTTGACTCGGCAGGCAACATAAACTACGACTATGCCTCATCAAGCAACTTCGGCGCACAAGACAACAATTTGCGCCGCCCGGTAGGTTTGCACAGCGATGGCACGAATGTCTGCTTCGCAGACGGTCACGCGAAGTGGAATAAGATTGATCGCTTGGTCGGCCCGCTGAACACTACTGGCAATAAAGGCTATCTGGATGGCGACCCGCTAAATCTATGGGACAACAACTAACGCGATTTTCGCGTAAAAGGCAGCGGGCGTCAGAAACCGATTTCTGACGCCTTTTGCGCGGTGACGTGCTTCGCTTTTCAAATGCCTGCGACTTAAGGAATAAAATGAACCACAAAAAAAATTCTGCGTTTACGCTGATCGAATTACTTGTCGTGATCGCAATTATCGCAATCCTCGCCGCCATCCTCTTTCCCGTCTTCGCGCAGGCCCGTGAAAAGGCCCGCGCCATTTCCTGCCTCAGCAACGAAAAGCAAATTGGTACGGGGATGATGATGTACCTGCAAGATTACGATGAAACTTACGCGCAGGGCGGGTGGTGCTTCCCCGCAACCTGTCCCAACGGTTGCACGAACGGACGCTGGTTTGGGGACATCGCGCCTTACGTCAAAAACTCGCAAATTCGCGTCTGCCCGTCAAACCCCTCGCCGCTCAAGCCGACGGACACCTGGATTACTGGAGTCATTGGGGCATACAGCAATTATGGGATCAACGCTTCCGTTTCAGGTTGGACGACCGGCATCAAACAGGCCACCTTAGTCGCGCCCGCCGGTCTCGTCATGGTCAGCGAGGCGTCGCAACTCAACGGCGAAAAAGCCACACGTCTTGACAATCCAAAAAAACCTAACATCCTCAAAATGGACAATTACGACCCGAAAACGTGGAACGCCTTTATTTACGGAGCGGTGGATTATCAGGCGACGGGGCCGGAACAGTTTGACAAGACCGGCAACTACTGGAACAACTATGTTCCGTCAGCAGGCGACTATGAATATGGCGACCTGACGCGCCGCCCTGTCCCGATGCACAACGGAGGCGCAAACGTCTGCTTTGCGGACGGTCACGCCAAGTGGTTCCAGATTGAGCGCCTGCTCGGCCCGCTCGCCACAACCAACGGCAAGGGCTATGACGACAAAGACCCCAACAACCTGTGGGACAATAACTAAACGCGATTTTTCGCAAAGGACAACGGGCGTCAGAGAGCAATTTCTGACGCCCTCTATCGTGTGCCGCTCTATTTTGTTGCGCTTTGCGCAACCGCAAGGAAACCTATGCCTCGCAAGAAAGTTTTTGCGTTTACGCTGATCGAATTACTTGTCGTGATCGCTATTATTGCGATCCTCGCAGCCATTCTCTTTCCTGTCTTCGCGCAGGCTCGTGAAAAGGCGCGTTCCGCGTCCTGCCTGAGCAATACCAAACAGAACGGGCTTGGCGTCACCATGTACCTGCAAGACTACGACGAAAATTTTCCGATGGGCGGCTGGTGTGAGCCTGCCAATACCTGCACCGGCAACAATCTAAAGCAAAGCCGGTGGTATCTGGACATTGCGCCCTACATCAAGAACGCGCAGGTGCGAAACTGTCCGTCTAACCCCATTCATGTCAATGAAACGTACAGTTATGACAGCTCCGGCAATGGGTACGGCACAAATTACGGACTGAATATCAGCATTTCCACCTATTACAATTCGCAGCACCCGGAGTATGGTTCGCCCGCGAAACTGACCGCGCTAAAATCGCCCGCCAAACTGGTAATGATCAGCGACGCGGCGCAGTTGGACAAAGCGATTTACAGTCTTGCGGCGAACAGCGTAAATTTTAGTCCGTTGCTATGGAAATCCAAAGTCACGGCAGTCAACGATTTTCAGGTGGACGGCCCATTAATTTTCGACTGGAAAGGCGTCAACGCCTCGTCCCACCCCTATACAGAAACTCCCTACTATTACGGGGATCAGATGCGCCGTCCCGTCGGCTTCCATAACGACGGCGCGAATGTTTGCTTTGTGGACGGTCATGCGAAATGGCACAAGGTGGATCGGCTTGTCGGGCCGCTGTCCACCACCGCTGGACACGGTTACCCGGAAGGCGACCCGATGAATCTCTGGGACAACAAATAACGCATTTTTTCGCATCAGGCAACGGGTGTCAGAAAGCGATTTATGACGCCCGTTGCCTGTGTGGTTTTCAGGAGGGAATTACTATGGAAGTAAAACGCGGGCGCACCGGTTGGATGGGAATTGCGCTGCTGCTGGGAGCGGCATGGCTTGCGGGATGCGCCCCGCAGACGGCGGCGCAGACCAAGCCCGATACGCGCAAGACCGCCCCGGACGCGGACAAAACCGGCGTGAAGCAGGAACTCCTTGCCGTCCACGATACGACCGACCCGGCGTGGCTTTCGAGCGGGGCGATGCAATCCGAAATTGTCCCCTGCGACCTGCCGGGAATCCCGCAGGCGCGAAAAATTACGCTGACCGCCCTGCCGCCTAACTACTGGGACGCGCAGCTTAAAACGGAAACGCCCGCCCCGCTTGCGGCGGGAACGACCGCGCGGTTCCGGTTCTGGGGACGCAGCAAAACGCGTAACCTGATCTACGCCGTCTACGAGCATCACGCCGAGCCTTACGAGAAGTTCCTCTCGCAGATCATTACGCTCACCCCGGAGTGGCGGGAATATAAGATCGTATTCACCACGCCCCGCGCCATCCCCGCCGATTTTACCGGCGTCCGCTTCCAGTTAGGGCTAAAAACGGGCGAGTTTGAGTTTGCGGGCGCGTCGCTGGAGGATTGGGGCGTCGCGCCGCAGCCGCCTCCTACCGCCACCCTCTCCGACCCCTACGGCGGACAGCCGCACACGAACGCATGGCGCAAAGCGGCGGACGCCCGCATTGACCAGATTCGCAAAGGCAATCTGCTGGTCAAAGTGGAAGATGCGGCGGGCCGTCCGGTATCCGGGGCGACTGTCCAGATTCAGCAGACAAAGCAAAAATTCCGGTTTGGCACAGCGATTACCGACGCCCCGCTGTTCGATCCAACGCCGGACGGTCAGAAATACCGCGCCATTCTGCTGCGCGATTTCAACTGCGTCGCGCTGGAAAATCAACTGAAATGGGTGGACACGAACGATCAGATGTTCCCAACCGCCGAAAGAATGCTGACGTGGTGCGACGCCCACAGCCTGCCGGTTCGCGGACATAACCTGTTCTGGCCCTCTTACCACTGGATGCCCGACGCGGTGAAAGACCTGCGCGGCGAGGCCCTGAAAACGGCGGTCTTCGATCACGTCCGGGACTATGTAGGCCGGACGCGGGGGCGGGTCTATGTGTGGGACGTAATCAACGAGGCCGTCGTCAATCACGAGGCGACGGACTCGATGGGCGGCGATAAAACGCGGGCGGAGGTCTACAAACTGGCCCACGCGACCGATCCCAACGTCCTGCTGGCGTTCAACGAATATGACCTTGCCAACGCTCACGCGGGCGGCAACGACGCGCACCGGGCGGCGGTCTTTGCGGTCACGCGGCAAATGCTGGCGAACGGCGCTCCGATTACCGCGCTGGGCGATCAGGCGCACATGAGCGAGCCGCTGACTCCGGGCGCGAAGTTGATTTCGGTCTGGAACGAAATGGCGCAGTTCAATCTGCCGATTGAGATCACGGAATACGATTTCGCCACGCACAACGACAAATTGCAGGCGGAATACTTCGACGAGTTTTTGACCGCCGCGTACAGCCACCCGGCGATTACTTCGTTTTTGATGTGGGGCTTCTGGGAGGGGGCGCACTGGCTGGGCAAAGAGGGCGGAGCCATGTATAACCAGGACTGGACGCCGCGACCGATGGCGAAAGTGTACGAAGATTTAGTCCTCCATAAATGGCGCACCAACGCGACCGAAAAGTCTGACCGAAAGGGCGAAATCGGCCTTCGCGCCTTCCTCGGAACGCACACAATCACGGTCACAAAGGACGGTAAAACCGCGACTGCGACGGCCGAATTATCGCGCAGTGGCGACGCGATGACCGCCGTTACTGTGCGCTTGAAGTAGAGAACGGCGCTGACCGGGCGGGACTTTTTGGCCCTGCCCGGAAAAATTTGGCGAACGGCTTGCCATTCGGGGCGAAACGCGGTACAATCACTGTCAATATCCCGCAGGACAAGCGCCACGCGCAGGAGGCCACGCCATCCGACGGTCGAAAGACAACCTCGCTTCCCTTTTCCGCCCCCGCCGCCGCGTCACCGGTCGTCATTGGCTGACGCTGGCGTTCGCGCTCTTTGCGCTGCGCTGGGCCGTGATTTCGCTTTCCGCGCCGACCGGCCCGAACCAGACGCCGGAAACGCCCGCCGAAAAATCGGCCCTCGCAATCCGGCCCGCCGTCCTTCCGCCCCCCGCGCCCGCGCTGCCGGTTCCTCCCGCCATCCCGCCGGAAACGCCGACGCCCGCGCCCCTGCCGCCGAGTTTGCTTGTCCCGCCGCCTGCCGCGACGCCGGAACTTCCAAAGCCGCCGCAGATTAAGGCGTCCTGCGCCATTCTGATTGACGCGGTGAGCGGACAAGTGGTCTACGGACGAAACGTGGACTTGCCGCGCCCGATGGCAAGCACCACCAAAATTATGACGGCCCTGCTGTTCTGCGAGGCCGCGCCGGAGACCGCCGTCATCACGGCAAGCGAACGGGCCGCCGCCACCCGCGAAAGTTCGCTGCATCTAAAAAAAGGCGAGACGCTGACCGCCCATGATCTGCTCCGCGCCATGCTGCTGCGCTCGGCAAACGACGCCTGCGTTGCGGCGGCGGAATACGTCGCCGGGACGGAAGCAGCCTTCGCGGAGCGCATGAACGCAAAGGCCAAACAACTTGGCTGCACCCACACCCATTTTGTGAACAGTCACGGCCTGCATGATGACCTGCATTATACGACCGCGCATGACCTCGCCATCATCGCCCGCGCCGCCATGCAAGAACCGCGCATCGCAGAGACGGTCTGCACCCGGCGCTGCCGAATCGCCCGCTCGATAGATAAGCATGACGTGACCCTGCGGAACCACTCGCATTTCCTCGGCAAATTTCCCGGCGCGGACGGCATCAAAACGGGCTATACCAAACCCGCCGGACACTGCTACGTCGGTTCCGCGTCAAAAAACGGCTGGCGGCTAATCTCCGTCGTGCTGCATAGCCCCGATTACGTCGGCGAGACCAGCGCGTTAATGAAATACGGCTTTGCGCGTTTTGCTCCCCATGTTCTTGCGAAAGCGGGCGATCCCGTCGCGTCCGTCCATGTGGCGAACGGCGCGGCGGACGAAGTGCAGGCCGTCGCGAAGACCGATTTGCAGTACCTCGCGGAAAAGCCGCTCCCGACCGCCCCGCTTCCGGCAGGGCTGAATGTGGCGGGAACAAACGCGGCGACGCCCGACGCGGCAAAATCGGACTCGCCAAAAACCGACGACGCCGCGTACACTATCCAGACGGATTTCGCGCCGCTGACCGCCCCGGTGCTTGCCGGTTCCCCGATTGGCGCGGCGGAAATCGTGTCGAACGGTAAAGTCATCAGCAGCACGCCGCTCGTGGCGAAGGAGACTGTCCTCGCCGCCCCGGAATCGCTGTTCACGCGCTCCGGCGGAAATTTTCGCGGACGATTTTTCACGCTGGCGCTGATTTTTGGCGCCGGTCTGGTATGCTTATCTTATGGCAGAAGAAAACGAAAACGAACCAGTGCGCCTGCAAAAGGCGCTCGCCGCCGCCGGAGTCGCCTCACGTAGGACGTGCGAGGAAATGATTGCGCGGGGGCGCGTGGCGGTCAACGGCAAGACCACCCGGACGCAGGGCGTAAAAATCACTCCGGGCGTGGACGAGGTGCGCGTAGACGGGCAGCCCGTGCCGCTGTTTGCGAAACCCAAACCGATCTACGTCATGCTCAATAAGCCCGTCGGCTACGTCAGCACCGTGTCTGATCCCCACGCCGACGCAACCGTTCTGGATTTAGTGGACGAGATTAAAACGCGCCTGTTCCCCGTCGGACGATTGGACGCGGACAGCGACGGCCTGCTGCTACTCACCAATGACGGCGATTTTGCGCTGAAACTCACCCACCCCCGCTACCACGTCCCGAAGATCTACCGCGTCCGCGCCAGAGGATTTGTGGACAAAATCGCGGCGGAAAAACTTTCGCAGGGCATTGACCTGCCGGACGGTCACACCGCTCCCGCCGACCTGAAATACATCGAGTACGACAATTCCGATCAAACGACGGTCGTAGAAATCACGATGTACGAAGGGCGCAACCGTCAGGTGCGCCGGATGTTTGAGGCCATCGGTCACCCGGTGCGGACGCTGACGCGCATCGGATTCGGCAACCTGCGCATGGGGCTGCTCAATTCCGGGACGTGGCGCAACCTGAAAAAAGAGGAGATCGAAGACCTTCTCAAACTGGCAAAACCGACCCCCACCCCGAAGAAAACGGAACGCCGCATCAAACCGAAATACTTCCGTTCCCGCAACGCCGCGCCGAACCCGGCCCCGGAGAACAACGGTTGATACAAATCAACAGTAAAAACCGGATTAGCGTTGTTGCAGGTCAAGGCGTTCCAAACGCCTCGCTGGTGGCGAACCAAAGTCGAGGCGTTCCAAACGCCGCGCTAGGAGGCGTTCCGCCAAGCGTCCTGCCGGACGCCAATACAGAATTGCCTCCCGTGTCCGAAGGACACACAGCCGAAGGATATACAACGAAGGAATCTATTCCTTTGCTTTCGGCAAGCGGGCGAGCAAAGGGGTTCATTCCCTCGCGTCTGCTTGCCGCGCTTTGCATTTGTCTGTTCCACCTACCTGGCTGTAGTCAAACAAATGGTAAGTCTAATTTTTCGCCCCAAACCGCAACAAAAAGCGCGGGCGGCTTCCCGCGAACTGTGACGGACGGACGCGGCAAGGCTGTCACGATTGTCGCCGCGCCGCAGCGGATCGTTTCGCTGGCCCCATCCAATACCGAGATTTTGTACGCGCTGAAACTGGATTCGCGGATTGCCGCCGTGACCGCGCAGTGCAATTTTCCGCCCGCAGCAAAGCAAAAGCCCAACGTCGGCGGCTACCCGATTAGTTCGGAAAAAGTCCTTGTAATGAATCCCGATCTGGTCGTCACAGTCGGCAGCATCAATACGAAAGAGACGGCGGCGCTGGAGCAGGCGCATATCCCCGTCGTGGCGGTCAACCCGAAAACGCTGGCGGATGTCTATTCTGCAATCAAACTCATCGGGCAGGCGACGGGCGCGGACGCGCAGGCCGAAGCGGTGACCAAAACGATGCAGACCGAAATCGAAGCGACGACCAAAGCGGTGCAATCGTCTAAGAATCGCCCGAAAACTTTAATCCTGCATGGAGTCAGCCCGCTTTATACCACCAATCCCGACTCCTATATCGCAGAGGCCATCACGCTTGCGGGAGCGGACTATCTGGTGAAAACTAATCTGCCCGGAAGCGTCATCGCGCCGGAAGCCCTGCTGCTTGATCCGCCCGATGTGATCGTCTGCTCGCCAGAACTTACCACGCCAATTTCCAATTTGCCCGGATTTGCGCTGGGCGTTCCCGCTGTCAAAAATAAGCGCTTTTTTACCGGGTATGACTTGCTTGACCGTCCCGGCCCGCGCCTCCCGCAGGTCATTGATCAGCTGGCGCACGCTCTGCACCCGGAATGTTTCCCCTCTAAATCTATCCCCGTTCCTCCTGCTGTAAAACCGCAATGAAATCTCACGCCGCCACTGCAAATGCCCCTGTGTTGCGCCGCGTCTCCTACCCCCTTTTCGCAGTATTAGTAACGCTATTCGTCCTATTCCTGTGCTTAAATATAGGGACAAGCGAGGCAGGAGTGTCAAAGGCGCTGCCAACGTCCACTGCGCTGCGCGTCATTCTGCATCATTTTCCGCTTGTAGGTTCCCACCTTGCGCACGTTCCCGCTTATCTCGATAATATCGTCTGGAACGCCCGCCTGCCCCGCGCACTGGGGGCGGCTCTGATCGGGATGCTGCTGGCGCTTGCAGGTGTCGCGTTTCAGAGTTTTTTGCAAAATCCGCTTGCCGATCCCTATATGGTGGGCGTGTCTTCCGGTTCCGCGCTCGGCTCGGTCAGCGTGATTTTGCTGGGAGGCGCGGGAGCGGGCAGTCTGGCGGGCGGGCTGACGCAGACGGGCGCGGCGTTTGGGGCAGGACTGCTGGCAACCGGCTTCGTCTATCTGCTGGCGCGGCAAAACGGGCGGCTGTCCGCACAAACATTTTTGCTGGCGGGTATCGTTGTCGGCACGTTTCTGTGGTCGCTGATCCCGTTCGCTCTAAGCATCGCGAATCGTTCCGGCGGGATTGACCGCCAAAGCGCGATTCTAACGCAGCTGCTCGGCAACCTCGAAGGCATGACCTGGACGAAAGTCGCGCTGCTGACCCCCTTTGCAATCGTCGGAGCGGGGATGCTACTGCTGTCCGCCCGCGAACTGAACCTGATGACGCTCGGCGAGGCAAGCGCCGCGCAGTTGGGTATGAACACCGAAGCGTTCAAGTTCCGTGTCATTGTGGCGGGTTCGCTGCTCACGGCGGCTGCCGTTTCGGTGGCAGGAATTGTGGCGTTTGTCGGCCTCGTCATTCCGCACATTGCGCGGCGGCTGGTCGGCCCGGATCACAGAGCCTTGCTGCCCTGCTCGCTGGTTCTCGGCGGCCTCGTCCTCACGGCGGCGGACTGGCTGTCCCGCGTCTATCTCGGCGGTCTGGAAATCGGCGTCGTGACTTCCCTGCTCGGCGCTCCCGTCTTCTGCTATCTGCTCCGAAGACGCTTGACCATAAGGGTTTAGCGGTCAAACATGAACAGAACACGCGATCATCAAAAAAATCTTCCTTTGACCCAAAAAATGCTAAAATACGTTATGAGAAATTTTCTGCGTCTACACAAATATTGCTCAACACGCGCAATCCGGGCAGCGGTTTTGAGCGTTCTTGTTTCACTGCTTGCTCTTTCTGCGCCCTGCCAACCGCTGCGTCTGCTCGTCCCGGCCTACTTCTATCCGGGCGGGGCGGAACTTGCGGATTGGGACGCGCTGGCGGCAGCGGCAAAAATCGCTCCCGTAAGCGTCATTTTCAATCCCGGAAGCGGGCCGGGAACGTTGACTGATCCCAATTACGTCGTGGCGGTTACGAAAGTAAGGGACGCGGGCGGGACGATGTACGCCTATGTATACACATCGAACGCTACCCGGCCTCTGGCGGAGGTTACCGCAGACTTCGACGGCTATGCCCGTCTCTATCCCGGCCTGTTTCAGGGATTCTTCCTGGATGAGGTCGCCGGCGACGCCTCCCCCGCAAGCGTCGCCTATTACGCCGCGCTACGATCTAACATTTCCCAACGCAACGCTTCTTACCGCATCATCGGCAATCCGGGCGTCAGCACGCCAATTGGTTATCTCGCCAACGGCGTTTTCGATACCGAAGTGCGGTTCGAGACTTATGCGGCGGAATACGTCAACTTTTCGCCGGAAACATGGACAAAAAATTATACCAGTCCGCATATCGCGCACGTCCTGCATACTCAACCATCGCAGGCCAATATGCTCGCCGATCTAAAGCGGGCGCAGCAGCGCAACGCAGGCTACGTTTTCGTCACCGATGATCCCTATACTGTGTCCCATACAAATCCCTATGATCGCTTGCCTGTCTACTGGCAAAGCGAAGTGGCGGCGGTCGTAGAAGCAAATCGGACGGTAGTTCTCTCTGGCAGTGTTACGCTGGAGGGGGTAGCAGATTTAGCGCAGGTCAATCCCGCCGCTCCGCTCGGTACATTCCATATCTCATTCCGAACGCCGGGAACCACGACCGAAGAGTATGGCGCGGACGTGACGCTGACGCCAGCGGCGGGCAATCCTGTCGGGGCGTTCACCGTAAATAACGCACCCGTCGGCGCGTATGACGTTGCGATCAAAGGCGCGAAAAATTTGCGCGTTGTCCTGAAAAATCAGATCATCAGCGGGGCGGTCACGCTGCCGTCGGTAATTCTGCCCGCCGGTGACGCAAATGGCGATAACAGTTCGGACTCGTCGGACTTCACGGCGCTGATTGGCGCGTTTAATTCGGACGCGAACATTCCGGGTTCGGGCTACGATCCCGCCGCCGACTTCAATTTTGATGGCTCGGTGGACTCCGGCGATTTTACGCTGCTGATTGGCGAGTTCAACAACGTCGGCGCTCCGTAACAGGCAGCGCGGCGCAATAAACCCACGACGTATTTCAACGGGTTTCAAACGGATTAGAATGGAGAAGCATGAGCGAAATCATCCGCTGCGACGGCGGCGCGAAAATCAAGTTGTCAGAGATTGATCCCGCCGCAACGGGCAAAATGACGCGGGAAAAGGCCGAAGCAAAGGTAAGCAAACTCGGCGAAGAATTGCTGGAATTACAGAATTTGCTTTACGCCGCGCAGGAAACGCCCCTGCTCATCGTCCTTCAGGGCATGGACACGGCGGGCAAAGACGGCACGATTCGCAGCGTCATCGGGTTTATGAACCCGCAGGGCTGCCGCGTCGCGTCCTTCAAAGTCCCCACTCCGGCGGAGGCCAGCCACGATTTTCTCTGGCGCGTCCACGCCGAAACGCCCGGAAAAGGCGAGGTCGCGATCTTCAACCGGTCGCATTACGAGGACGTGTTAGTCGCCCGCGTCCACAACCTTGTGCCGCCCGAAGTCTGGAAAAAGCGCTATGAGGACATCAACCATTTCGAGGGACTTCTCAAAGACAACGGCGCGGTTGTCCTGAAATTCTTCCTGCACATCTCAAAGGACGAGCAGAAAGAACGCCTGCTCGCCCGCGAAAAAGACCCGACCAAAGCGTGGAAACTCTCCCCGGCGGACTGGAAAGAGCGCGATTTCTGGAGCGATTATCAGGCCGCTTACGAGGACGCCGTAAACAAATGCGCCACGCCGCACGCGCCCTGGTATATCGTTCCGGCAGACCACAAGTGGCATCGCAATCTCGTCGTCGCGGAAACGATTGCGGCGGCGCTGCGTCCGCTGCGCGACGGCTGGATGCGGCAGCTCAAAGCGCGGGGCGCGACGGAACTCAAAGAACTCCGGGCGCAGCGGCAGGCGCATACGTAAATTCAATGAAAGGTTGACAATTCAGCGGGGATGCGGTATATTGTTGAGGTCAATGATGTTGTGGGGTTGTAGCTCAGTTGGGAGAGCGCTACATTCGCATTGTAGAGGTCAGGAGTTCGAGCCTCCTCAGCTCCATCTCTTATCATAGATCGTTTGCGCCGCTATTTCCTGCCTGTCCGCTTTTTCATCTCACCTCAATCGCCCAGACGTTCGCTTTTGCTGCTTCTGCCCCACAAAGATATGCGCTTGAAAACTAATTGCCGCGCTCGAAGCGGTCACGCTCAAATTCCCGTCAGCTGTAAGGCCAATTCTTGCGGCAAGACCCGCTCCGGCGCTTTTCCGGGACGGCACAATAGCAGCGTCGGCGTGGAACGCAGCCCCAAAATTTGCGCATCGTCCATATCACGCTGAACCTGCCGCCGTCCGGCCCCCTCCGCATCGCGGCGCAGCCGGTCTAAATCCAGACCGAGCGCCTGCGCGTACTGCTGCGCCGCGTTATCGTCGTTCCGTCCGTCATTAAGATAAAGCAGGTCGTGCATGGCGTCGAATTTGCCTTGCAGCCGCGCCGCTTCCGCAAGGCAGGCGGCGCGGTAGGCGTGGGGATGCAGGGTCGTGAGCGGGAGATTACGAAAGATAAAAACGCTCCTATCGCCGTTCAAAAGCGGCATCGCCTTGAGCTGCGCCGCCAGTTGCTTGCAGGGCGGACACTGGTAATCGCCAAATTCGATTAGCGTCACTGGCTGCGCCCGCCGCGCCAGGTTCGTCTCGCCGAAAGCGGCAGCGGTCTGCGCCGCCGTAAAATGGTATTTCCAGGCGGGCGGCGCAGACTGCGCCCGACTTGCCCGGTGCGCCGCGTAAAGCGCCGAGGGCAGCAGCAGCAGACTGACCAGCAGGTATTTATCATGGGTGTGCAAGGTCTTCTCCTTTGCGCCTGAGACTTCTTTGCTCTTAGAACTTGGGTTTATTCTGGATTGCAAAACGACTCGCCGATGTACTGCCCGTCAAACGGAACCGTTTTGACGTGCCCGTCCCCGAAACAAAGATTGATTTTGCCCGTAAACTCGTTCCCGTTCTTTTCGGATGCGGCCCCGTCTCAGCCGCGCAGCTCTTCAAATAAAACGTTCTCGGCGGGCGGGTAGACCCGTCTTCTGGTCACGCAGTTCGCGGGGTGGATTACGTTTGCCAGGGCGTATTTCAGGCGGTAGGCGTAGGAAGTCCCAATCGCGCCGTAGGCGGTGGGGCGCAGCGAGACCGTGACCATCTCGAATTTAGTATTCATAAAAATGCGGTCTTCCCTGCCAAAGTCGGACGGGCAGCGCCACACGTCGGCGGCGGCAAGGTAGGGACGCAGCAGGTCGCGCAATACCGGGAAATGGAGCATCCGCTCGGCCTGTTCCGGTTCGAGCCCCACCTCCACATTCGCGGAGCCGACCGCGCTGTCCATGCCGCCCGCGTAGCGGCTGTCATAGTCCTGCGCATACAGGGCCACGCCCGCGCCCAGCTGCCGCAGGTTGCTCAGGCACTGCGTTTTTTTGGCCTGCGTCCGCGCCGTAGCAAACACGGGAAACAGCAATGCCGCAAAAATCGCCACAATCGCCATCACAATCAGCAGCTCAATCAGCGTAAAACCGCGTTTCTGGTCAGTCCCTTTTTGTGTCATGGCTTGCACCCCGCCGCCTGCATACTTTGCAGCGCGAATTCGGCGCTAATGTGGACTTCCGTATCGGCAAGGTAAGGCCGCACCAGGGACATCCCCCCGCAGTTGCCCAGGTCGCCCAGCAGGGTGATATAGAGGCCGCGCGCGCTGTCATCGCCCTGATTTACCCTTGACGCTTTCATATTGTCCGACAGGGCCGCGTAGAGGCGCTCCTTTTGCGCGGGGGCCAGTCGCGGCAGGGCAGTGACCATTGTCCGGCCCATTTTTGCGCAGCGCCAGTTCATGCAGACGCGAATCGTCAAACGTTGCGGGCGCAGTGACCATTGTCCGGCCCATTTTTGCGCAGCGGTACGACAGCCGCCGGTCATCCGGGGAGTTCGGGACAATCGGCCCCTGCCGGATCATGTCCAGGCACCAGCCCAGATCGGCGTCGGAGAGCGAGCGCTTGCCGTCCAGCACCGCGTCGGAAACGCTGACAAACCGGTCTATGTCCGCGTCGGCAAAAGCGCCGTCGCCAATTTTCTTGTTAAAGTCCTGCTCCTGCGTGAGCAGCGCGACGTAATCTTCGTGGTTTTGCTTCCATTTGATGCCATAGTAGACGGCAAGCGCAATCACCACGCTTGCCGTCATCGCCGCCAATACTTTTGTCAATACTGCGCCTTTGTTCCGCGTCATGCCCGTCTGCTCCTTGCTCGAAAGCCCGTTGTGCCGTTAGAAAAGGGGGATAGGGCGGCGGCCTGGTAAATTTACTAGACCGCCGTCCGCCGCGCATCAGGATGCGCCTACTTCGCCACAGGCTTTCTGGGGAGGGACGGCAGCGTTGTCGGACGCACGATGATGGGTTGGTATACGCTGATGCCCTGCATTGGGACTGTAGTCGCCTTCACAGCGCATCCCGCGAGGTCTTTTTCGCAGTAGTAAGCGTGACTCTTACAGTCGTTGTATTTGACGGGGTCTGTGGCCTCGTCGTACAGTGCGCTGCAGTCCCCCTCGCAACAGGCGTTGAAATTGTTGCGGTTCGCTTTATCGTCACCCGGATATTTGGTATGGCAATTCAGCCCCACGCCCCAGCCATTTGTGGCTCTCAGGGCGTAACATACCGAAGCAAGGCTCATCATCAGCAGGATGAGCGCCAGCTTCCCTCGGTTCCGAACGTTCATCTACTTCCGTCTGTTGCGCCAGTTAGGAACCCTCAAAAAAATAAACGTTCCCATGTTCAAAGTCCGCATTGAGTCCGCGAAGGCGGACTTCGTGCTTTTGTGGCAGTGAATTTATTCGCCCGCTACACGCTACCGCAATGGAACGATTCAAACTTTGAGAGTCCCTTAGTGTGACGCGGACGTGTCGGTAAATGCCGACTCATGATTACGGCGGCCCGCCGCCGCAGAGCGGCAAAAGGCTAAACGCATGGGATTCTCGCCGCAGCGTTTATGCCTTACAGTTCCATCATACCCGCAAGAGAAACAGGATGCAATCGTTTTTTGCTTGTTGTGTCAAATTTTTTAAATCTTTTCCCAATCGGGCTTTAAACGCCCCGGCGCAACGCCGCGCAACCGGGCGGCATCCGGGCCGTAAGCACCCGGCTCAGCACAGAACGGGCCGTGAATATCCCGCGGGCGGAAGACTCCATCGCAAGTCCTGCGTCCGGTAGGACGCTTGGCGGAACGCCACCTAGCGAGGCGTTTGCAACGCCTCGCCCCGCTGCCTGCCGTGACGTTTGCAACGCCTCGACCAACGATGGCAAATTTAGGCCAGAGCGCACTATTCCAAACGGCCTCATTCGGGGTAAACTGACTCGTTACTCGATTTTTTGCCGCAAGGAGCGTCTCTCATGCCCTACCACCCCGAAAACCCGCTGATCGTCCAGTCCGACCGCACCGCCCTGCTGGAAGTGGACAACCCGCGCTACACCGAGTGCCGCGATCTGCTCGCCGGGTTCTGCGAACTCATCAAAAGCCCGGAGCATATCCACACCTACCGCCTCACTTCCCTTTCCCTCTGGAACGCCCGCGCCGCCGGAATGTCCGCCGAGGAGATGATCGCCACCCTCGAAGCGTACAGCAAATACGACGTTCCCGGCAACATCCTCCACGATGTGCGCGATTACGTGGGCCGCTACGGTCGCCTGAAACTTTTCATGAAAGACGGGCAGCTGCTGCTTCAGGCCGACGATAATCTGCTAATGACCGAGATTCGTCACAACAAGCAAGTCCAGAAATACCTTCTCGCTCCGCTCGACGCCCGCACAGTGGAAATTCCCCTGCTGGAGCGCGGGCGCGTCAAGCAAATCCTCCTCAAAATCGGCTTTCCCATAGAAGACCTCGCTGGCTACACCGATGGCGAAGCGCTGGAAATCGGCCTCCGCGAAGTCACGCTTACCGGCAAGCCCTTCATGCCCCGCCCCTATCAGGAGCAGGCCGCCGGGGCCTTCTGGCAGAACGGCAGCGCTGCGGGCGGCAGCGGCGTCCTTGTCCTGCCGTGCGGGGCGGGCAAGACCATTATCGGGATGCAGGCAATGGTCAAAGCGCAGATGTTCACGCTGATTATCTGCACCGGAATCACGGCGGCGCGGCAGTGGCGCAGCGAAATTCTGGACAAGACTACCATCACCGAAGACATGATCGGCGAGTATTCCGGCGAACATAAGCAGATCCGCCCCGTCACGATTGCCACCTATCAAGTCCTGACCGCCCGCCGCAAACCCAAAAAAGCCAAAGCGAAAAAAGCGGACGACGGAACCGGTGACGACGCGGATTTTGACGAGCCGACCGACCTATCCAACGTCCCCGACACGCCCGAAGCGATGGAAGGCTACCTGAACCTTGACCTGTTCAATAAGCAGGACTGGGGAATGATCATCTACGATGAGGTGCATCTGCTGCCCGCCCCCGTGTTCCGCATCACCGCCGAAATTCAGGCCAAACGCCGACTCGGACTGACCGCCACCCTGGTGCGCGAGGACGGGCGCGAGGACGACGTGTTCTCGCTGATTGGCCCCAAAAAAGCCGATGTCCCCTGGAAGGAACTGGAAAAGCAGGGCTGGATCGCCACCGCCATCTGCACCGAAATCCGCGTGCCGCTCGACGACGGTTCGCGGCTGGAATACGCCGTCGCAGAAGCGCGGGACAAGTTCCGAATCGCGTCCATCAACCCCATCAAAGAGCGGATTATCGAAGCCCTGCTCAAACGGCATCAGGGCGACAACGTGCTGATTATCGGGCAGTACCTAGAACAGCTCGACGCGATTGTGCAGCGATTTAAGGCTCCGGTCATCACCGGCAAAACGCCGCAGCGCGAGCGCGAAAAAATCTATCAGGCCTTCCGCGTCGGCGAAATCAAAATCCTGATTGTCAGCAAAGTCGCGAACTTTTCGATTGACCTCCCGGACGCCAACGTCGCCATTCAAGTCTCCGGCACGTTCGGTTCGCGGCAGGAGGAAGCGCAGCGGTTAGGCCGCGTCCTGCGCCCCAAATCCGACGGCAGCATCGCGCATTTCTACTCGCTGGTGACGCGGGAAACCCGCGATCAGGAGTTTGCCACGCACCGCCAACTTTTCCTTACCGAACAGGGTTACCGCTACGAAATCATTGATGCCGAAGCGATTACCGGAAAATAAGCCTTTCACTTAAAACGCGGCGGGGCTGTCCTGAAACGCATCCCCCGCCGCAGTCCAAGCGCGGCTATATTTTGAATGGGCCATCAGGGTTAAGCGCAAATCCCAGGCGCTCGCCGCGTCGGTTCGCTGAACTGCGACTCCAGCGCTGCAATCTCCGCCTGCAATGCCTTGTAGCGTTCCAGCGCGGCGGTATGTTTCGCTTCCAGCAAGTCCGCCCGTTCCCGCGCCGCCCGCAGTTCCGAAAGAGTTGCCGCAAAGGTTTCGCCCGCGTCCATTTCCGCGCAGCCCGCATCATAACGCGCCTGTTCTTCCGGGGTCAAAACTTCCTCCCGTGCCGCCCACTCATGCAAAGGCAGCCACGCTTGATAAGCCGCTTCGTCCATTTTCCGCCTTTCTGACTAAAAACAAAATGCCTGAGTTCATCCTACCATCCTCTATACTCACGCTCGTTCCAACACCCGGAAAGCCTCTCTGCAAAATTCAGCAGGAAAAATTCTGGCTATGGGTTTTGACCGCGTTGCTGGTAAACTAAAAGCATGACAGACTTCGCCTGCCCGCAATGTGGCAATACCAACACGCTCATCAAATTCGGAACCAATCGCTCTGGAACGGCCCGCTGGCGTTGCCGCGAATGCGGCAAAACGTTTACCCCCACGCCCAAATCCCGACGCCGTCCGCTGACGCCCGACAAAGAGGGGCCTATTCTGCGACTGCTTCAAGAACGCCTTTCCCAACGCGGTATCGCCCGCGCGCTCGGCGTGGGACGCCAGACTATCCGGGCCTTGCGAAAAAAAAGGCCCAACAAATAGAAGCCCGTCTTGAAAACGAATCGCTTGCTCCCTTGCCTGCGCCCGAGGGCGACGCGATTGAGATAGACGAGTTGTGTCTGCGCCAGTCGCCTGCCTTCTGGGTGTGGCTTGCCGTTTCGCGCCAGACGCGGCAGGTGTTAGGCTTTGGCCTCGGCGACCGCACCGACGCGATGCTTGAAGCGGTTTGGGAGCAGGTTCCCGCCGCGTATCGCGACACGCCGGTCTACACCGACCATTGGGGCGCGTATGAGCGGTTCTTCCCGGCAGCGCAGCATCAAGCGTGCGACAAAGGCAGCGGCCTGACCAGCATTGCCCTCCGCGCTCAACACCAAATGGCGGCAGCGGCAGTCGGGATTTGTGCGGCGCAGTTGCGGGGTTGCCCCCAAGATTCAAGACGATATTTTCGAGCGTTTTCTCTTGTTGGTGGACGGTCACAACCGTCAGTGTGAGCAACGATGGCGTCGGCACGAGAAATTGCAACAACGCAATCAAAACCCATAGCCAAAATTCTTTTGCTTGACGAACCCTAACGCAACTTTCCGCAAACCAATTCTGTCTCTATTTTCCTGACACATCGAAAACGCTTCGCTTCGTCGTCAGCGACGAAGGACAGAAAGAACAGGCCACCCCATGCTGACCGGACTCAAACTCGGCAACTTCAAAGCGTTCGGCGATACGCAAAATATCCCCATCAAACCGCTCACGCTAATCTACGGCGCGAATAGCGCAGGCAAGTCCAGCATTATTCATGGCCTGCTGCTTGGCTGTCAGGCCAACAAGACGGGCAATCTTGACATACACAAAGTGAATATCGCAGGTGACTCCGTAGATTTGGGCGGATTCCGTCAATATGTCCACCGCCGCGACACAAAAAACATCGTAGCATGGAATCTGGAAATCGGCCTGTCTGACCCTTTGGAAGACTTGCATCTCATTCAAAGGAGTTATGAGGCGCGTAATCATGCTTTCAATCTCGAACTAGAAATGTATGATATGCTCAAATTGATATACAAAAACGCTAAAAAATTGCGTGTGTCGCTGCAAATTGAATGGGTCAGTGATGATTCTCTCGCCCGTGTCCACTCTTGTGAGATATTTGCGGATGATGTCCTACTCGTTCGCCTTACAAACTTTTTCAAGGGCAAATTGAGACGGGACTACATTAACTATAAGCACGATATTTTTCGGTTGCTGTGGGAATACGCGGATAAGGAAGAATCCGCCAACGATCACGCCGCCTACAATGGAGAAGAAAGAGGCAACTATTCTGACATTGTTGAAAGTTTGGATGACAGTGCCGAGCAAGAAATGACTGCGGAACAAAGCCCTTTCCTATTCACAGGTTGGTATACTGGAAACCTTTTCCCGACCAATTACGTTTTTCTGCCTGATCACTATAGTTTTCTAAACGGAAGAGCGCACCAAGCTGCTAATGCTTCCTACAATAGGCGGATAGAAGACCCTGATTTTCGTGCGGCGCGTGAAGCGGCGGAGAGTAAACAAGGCAGTGCATCTTCGTATGGTATGCTTACTGATTCATTATTGCAAAAAGTAGATGTATTGATGCAAGAGAGTGTTGAAACGTATAAAGCCTTCCAAGAGGCTGGCTATATGGAACACTGGTTCGTCGAATCGGTTGTCGCAAAAATTGTCCATCACGTTGCTAACCTCGCGCTTAATTCACTCGAAAGCGTTTATTATTTGGGGCCAATGCGCTATTACCCGCCGCGCAATTTTGTATCATCCGACTCGAAAGGTTCGGACAGGCACACAGGCGGGCATGAATGGGACGTAGTTCGGCGCGACGCGAAAGTGCGCGAAGCGATTAACCGCTGGCTCGGTTCGGAACGCCTGCAAACGCAGTACGAAATGAGTGTGCGCCGCTATACCGCTGACGACCGGGCGAGCGACTATCTGGAAGAACTTGTCCTGCGGGACAAGCGCTTCGATACCGTTGTCAGTCATCGGGACGTGGGGTTTGGCATTAGTCAGGTCTTGCCCGTCCTTGTCAGCGCGTATGCGTCCAAAAACAGGACTATCGCTATCGAACAGCCAGAAATTCATCTCCACCCCGCGTTGCAGGCGGAACTTGGCGACGTATTCATCGAATCCGCGCTTGGCGAAAACCGAAATACCTTCCTGCTCGAAACGCACAGCGAACATCTGCTGCTGCGCATCATGCGGCGTATGCGGGAGACTGCCAACGGAACGCTGCCGGAGGGGGTTTCGCCCGTCCGCCCGGAAGACGTTGCCGTTCTGTTCGTTCAGCCGAAGCAGGACAATTCTACCTCCGTCGTCACCGAATTGCGCCTTGATGAAGATGGCAGTCTCATTGACGAATGGCCCGGAGGTTTCTTTGAAGAAGGCTTCAAAGAGCGATTCGCATAGAAAGGAAGCGTCATGCTGTACGAATTCGCTATCACGCCCGAAGTCTTCGATCCCGGAGTTATTGCAAAACACCCGCACCTTGAAAGTTCGCTCGGCGTCATTCTGCGCGAAATTTGCAGGAACGGCCTGCTTGCGAATCTGAACCGGGGCAAATGGCTGCAACTCGTCAATGGAACGTTCCTGCCAAAACTTTCGTTCGAACTCCAGTCCGAAGTGCGCGAATATCTCGAATACCTCGACAACCGAAAACGCCTCGTGCCTTGTCCCCTCGGCATCGCAAACGACCCGGTGGGGCCGGAAGATTGGTTCTACGCCGCGAACGAAATCAACGGACAAGTCCCCCTGCACGGCATCATCGTCGGCAAAAAATTATTCGACGAACACTGCAACCCGGCCCTGCCGCTGATTGACGCAAGTTTCCCCACCCGTTACGACGCATGGAAAGACCGCGCCACCACCAAAAGCGTTCAGACAAACTGGCAGACCTACAAAGAAAATCTGGAGCCGGTGCTTCGCTATGCCAGCAAGGTCACGCTGATTGATCCCTATTTGCGCTGTGAAGGAAAATTTCTCAACATCATTCAACTCTGCTGTGATCTGCTTGGGCAGCGTCGCAACCGTCTGGAACGCGGCGGTTACATAGATATTCACACGAAAAATCAGGACTATTCCCGCGCCGATTGGGAAGCGGAACTCGGTCGCCTGGACGACTCACACCGCTACGAATTTACTGTTTCAGTGTGGAAAGAGAAAGAAAAAGGCGAGCGTTTCCACGACCGCTATATCATCACAAACCAGTGCGGCATTGGTATTGCGCACGGCCTTGATATGGTTGCGGGAAATGAGACGACCTGGAGTCTGTTAGAAGAGCAGGACAGACAAAACGAACTTCAAAAGTTCACGGACGCAGGCCCGTTCCAGCGCGTCGGGGATAAACTTGTTATCCCAAAGCGTAAAAGCAAATAACAGCGTGACCGGAAATCACATTCGATCACATTGACAAAAGTGCTTCGCACGACTTCAAAGGGACGTTTAACGAAATAAATCTCCCATGATGCGAAATCCGCATTGAGTCCGCGAAGGCGGACTTCGCGCTTTTGTGGCAGTGAATTTATTCGCCCGCCACATAAAAGCGCTTGTTTTTTCTGCCGGGTGTTGAATCTGATATAAAACACCCGGCAAGCGCCCATACTCAGTACTCCTGTCTGTCCATTAGGTAAAACGCCCGCGTCAAAACTGGATCATCGCACGCCCACTTCGGCTCCGGCCCCTCCGCGTCCAGCCGAAACGGACTCCCCGCCGACAACGCAGACAACGATCTTTTATCTTCCATTCCAGGCGTCGTAGCGACGTTGCTTGCTGCGCCCTCCGCGCTTATTGCGTCCTCCACCACAGGTGTCAAGACCGGGACCAGCGGTGGCAGTCCCGCCAGTCGCTTCACCTCCTCCCGCTCCTCCATCAGCCGTAGTACCTCATAATCCGGGTAATACCAGAACTTCAGCGGCTTATGCTTCCGCCAGATTTGTTCCCCCCGAAGCATCCCCGAACGCCGCAGCGCATGAATCCGATGCGGACTCACCCCCAGACGTTCCCCCGCCTCTCTTGCCGTCAGCCAGCCGTTCGGGACCCCGCCTCGCACCGTCCGCGCCATTTGCGGCCCCCGGTCTTTCGGCCCCGCCGATGTCCGCCCCTTCTCATAATTCGCCCGCCGCCGCAGACGCTCCGGGTCTTCCGCCAGCCGCGTCACCTCCCGCCGCGAAAACCACAGCCGCGAACCCCGATGCCCTGGCGCCGACTGATAACTCACCAGCCGCCCGTTATACACCATTCCCGCCACCGTCACGCCCGACACGCCCAGAATCGCCGCCGCCTCTTTCACCCCGATAAACAAACGCTGCGCCGTCTCCACATCCATCTTCTCCGTGTAGCGCGGGGCCGACGCCGAAATCGGATGATTGCGCTTCCAATCCCGCCCCAGCCTCCGAAAATCCACCCACGAATTGATCTCACTCCGCAAAAAAAACGGCGACGCTCTGCAATGCGCCTGCCGTCGAGTATACCCCCGCTCCTTCGACGCCCGCAGCACAAATCCCCGCGTCAATCCCAGCATCGAAACCGCCTCATCCAGCGTCACCCACTCCGAATCGCCCCCCGCCTCCGCCCACGTCAAATACTCCATAATCGCGCCCTCCTATAATATACACGCCGGGAAAGCCGCTTTACGCATTTTTTCACAAAAAAATATCCTCCCTTCGTTCCCGAAAGGAGGACCAATCAAACCAACCTGCATTGCGCGTCCGGCAGGACGCTTGGCGGCACGCCACCTAGCGAGGCGTTTTCAACGCCTCGCCCCGAAACGCCCTCCGGCAAGGCGCGTTCTGCCCCCCGAAACAAAAAACTCCCCCTTCCCTGTGAGCGCAGCGAACGCATCAGGGAAGGGAATGGGGAGCGTGTCGGCGATTGGACACGGGGGGTTAGGTCACTTACTCCCCTGCGGCTGCGGCGCAATCACCTTCGTCTGCTCGTTGGGAACTTCGCTCATCGCAAGTTTCGGCTCCTTCTTCTTCATCAGGCCGATCTTCGTAAACAGGCCGCGAACCGGATCAAAGTAATCGTCCGCCACCCGCTCTTTCAGCGGAATAATCGCGTTGTCCGTGATATGGATCGCCTCCGGGCAGACCTCCGTGCAGCACTTCGTAATGTTGCACATCCCCACGCCCGCCTCGCCCTTCAGCTGCTCGCGCCGGTTCAGATTGTCCATCGGGTGCATCTCCAGCGCCGCAATCCGAACCATCTGGCGCGGCCCAAAGAAAGCGTCCTTTCGGTCATGCTCCCGAATCACATGGCATACGTCCTGACACAGGAAACACTCAATGCACTTGCGGAACTCCTGCACCCGGTCAACGTCCACCTGCTGCATCACAAACGGCTTGTCCGCCGCCTCCGGCTTCGGAACCAGCGGCGGAATCTTTGCCTGCGTCCGGTAGTTCCACGAAACGTCCGTCACCAAATCTTTCAGCAGCGGAAACGCCCGCATCGGCCCCACCGTAATCTTGCCGTCCGGGAACTGATCCACCCGCGTCTTGCACATTAAAGACGGGCGACCGTTGATCTCCGCGCTGCACGAACCGCACTTCGCCGCCTTGCAGTTCCACCGGCACGCCAGCGAACCGTCCACATTCTTCTGAATATAATGGATCGCGTCCAGCACCACCATGCTCGGCGTCACCGGCACATCATAGGCCTGCATCGCCCCGCCCGCCGCGTCCCCGCGAAAAACATTCAGCGTCACACTCTCGTTAGCCATCATAACCTCCCAGAAACATCACTCGTCCGCAGAAAACGCAGAAGTCGCAGAAGAAAATGCAAATACAACAGGATATAGATTAGAGATAAATTACTTAAACGTTGGACATCACTTCGAGATTGCGCGTCCGGCGGGACGCTTGGCGGAACGCCACCTGGCGAGGCGTTTGCAACGCCTCGAAGCCGCGAATGTCCGATGTTAAAATGATTTGTCTATTCGTTTTCCTTTTCCTGTATTTTTCTGCGTCCTCTGCGTCTTCTGCGGACAATTACCCGTTGAACAATTCCTGCAAGTCCGCCCGCATCGGTTCCAGCGGACGCTCGACAATTTCTACTTGATCGCCCTTCTTACGCGCCACCAGGTTCACTTTGCCCCAATGCGCGTCGTCCTTGTCCGGGTAATCCAAACGCCACTGTGAGCCGCGCGATTCCTTGCGCTCCAGAGCGCACCGCACAATCACCTCGGACGCTTGCAGCATATACCGCACGTCCCGCGCCGCGTGCCAGCCCGGATTAAACAGCCGGTCGCCCTGCACTTTCAGCCGCTTCGCCCGCTGCTGCAACTTCTGCACCGTCTCCAGCGCCTCCAGCAGCCCCTTTTCGGTGCGGGCAATCATCGCGTTCTTCTGCATCGTCTGCTGCAATTCCTGATGGATCATATAAGGGTTTTCGCCCTCCGACGCTTCCAGCGGCGAAAGCAGCGTATCAATCTCGTCCTCCGTCTGCGTCGGGTCAATCGCGCCGTGTCCGTTCGCCTGCGCAAACGCCGCCGCTCCCATGCCCGCCCGCCGACCGAACACGATGATGTCCGACAGCGAATTACCGCCCAGCCGGTTCGCCCCGTGCAGGCCCGCCGCCACCTCACCCGCCGCAAACAGCCCCGGAACGCTCGTCGCGCACGTCTCCGGGTCAGTCGCCATGCCGCCCATCGTGTAATGGATCGTCGGGTAGACCTCCATCGGCTGCTTCGTAATGTCAATATCGCCAAGCGCATGGAACTGCTCGTACATCGAAGGCAGCTTCCGCTTGATGTATTCCGCGCCCCGATGCGTCACGTCCAGATAAACGCCGCCATGCTCGCTTCCGCGTCCCGCTTCCACTTCCTTATAAATCGCTCGCGCCACCTCGTCGCGGGGCAGCAATTCCGGCGGGCGGCGGTTATTCTGCTTATCTTCCAGCCACCGCAATCCCTCTTCTTCCGTTTCCGCGAATTGGCCCTTGTAGCGCTCCGGCGTGTATTCCGGGTTGAACATGAACCGCTCGCCCTTACTGTTCTTTAGGAAGCCGCCCTCGCCCCGGACGCCCTCCGTCACCAGAATCCCGCGCATACCGGGCGGCCAGATCATGCCCGTCGGGTGGAACTGAATATGCTCCATGTCCAGCAAATCGGCCCCGGCGTTGAAGCCCATCATCAGCCCGTCGCCCACGCCCTCCCACGAGTTCGAGGTATACATATACATCCGGCCCCAGCCGCCCGTCGCCATGACCACGGCCTTCGCCTTAAACACCACAAACTTCCCGCTCTCCCGATAATACCCGAACGCGCCCACCACCCGGTCGCCGTCCTTCAGCAGCTTCGTCAAGGTGACTTCCATGTGCGCGTTGAACCCGACCCCAACGGCTTTGTCCTGCATCGTCCGAATCAATTCCAGCCCCGTCCGGTCCCCGACATGGTTCAGGCGGCGGTACTTATGCCCCCCGAACGGCCTCTGCGCGATCAGTCCTTCCGGCGTCCGATCAAACACCGCCCCGTACTGCTCCAACTCAAGCACACGGTCTGGCGCTTCCTTCGCAAAAATCTCGACCGTTCGCCAGTTGTTAATAGAAGCGCCGCCTTTCATGGTATCAATAAAATGCGTCTTCCATGAATCGCCTTCGTTAGTGCCATCTGGGTTACGCATATTGTTAAGCGCAGCCGCTACGCCTCCCTCAGCCATCACGGTATGCGCCTTGCCTAAAAGCGACTTGCAGACGACGCCGACAGAACAGCCCGCCTCTCGCGCCGCAATCGTAGCGCGAAGCCCCGCGCCGCCTGCGCCGATGACCAGCACGTCATATTCGTAAGTCTCATAATCCTGAAGTTTCATTGTTTACTTCCCTCCGAGAACGAAGTGGATGTCCTGTATCGTCCCGGCGCAGACGGCGCGGACATACAGGTCGGCAAGTCCGACAGAATACAGACTGAGCCAGAAGAACCGCCCGTGATTTTCATTGAGCGCGGTGACTTTTTCCCATACCGCGTGGCGTCCCGGCGCGTTGGAAAATTTGTTGACCACACCGCCTACCAGATGCCGGAATGAGTGGCACGAGAAAACGTACAGCGACAGCATCACCGCGTCAATGCCGAAAACGATAGTGCCGACGCCGATGCCGAATCGCTCATCCGCGCCGAAGCGGAACGCCTCGAAAAGGTGATACCAGTGGAACGCGACAAAGACCATAATCGCGTACAGGGTATAGCGGTGCAGATTGTTTAGAGCCAGCGGAAATTCCCGTTCGCCGGTGTATTTGGTGGCGCGGCGCATGACTTCTTTTGCGGCGCAGGCGGGCGGGGTTCCAAAGATGGCGCGGTAGTACGTCCTGCGGCAGAAGTAGCACGAGAACCGGAAACTGCCGGGAAACGCCAGCAAAAACAGCGACGGCGACAACCATGCGGGCCAGCCGGGGAGGTGGTGCAGCGGCGGCGAGTAGAACGGCGACAGGTAATGCGGTATAATGCCGTCCGCAAAAACACCTGTATTAGCGGTTGGGTTGCCGGGGCCGGGGGCCGTCTGGAAAAATTTGTTTTCGAGGGCGCGGAACGTTCCCCAGATCAGAAAGATGCCGAGAACGACGAGCGTATGGATGCGCTCCGGGTTCCAGACCGACTGCCAGGTCGGGGCCTGCACGACGGCATTCAGGTTGTCTTTCGGGGACTGCGCGGTATTCAATGCCATTTCTTTTACTCCATTGTGATGGTCTGACAGGGCAATCGCAAGATTTCGAAAGGATGTCAGGACACAACATTATAATAACACAAAAGGGTATAGAAAGTAAAATGAAATATCGAGATAGGAGTTAAAACAAAAGCTAATAACCGAAGGGAATACTTCCTGGTCAATTTCAATCCTGTTCGATCCTGGGAGTGGCATCGCGCTCCGCGCTTTTCCGCGTTGCGACGACTTTTCGCAATTCTGCGCAAAATCTTCGTTTGATAGGGTAAAATTGCGGGGACAGCAAATCTTTCTGGGGCGCGGGCCTATGCCGCCGCTCCCTATCTTCAACCCTAGAACGGAAAAATCAGGATGCAGTCTATGACACGCTTTAAGAATTTGCCCGCCGCCCTCGTCCTCACGCTGGCGGCGATTGCGCCGATGGCGCAGGCGCAGTCTGTTTCTCCGAATGGCGGGGCGATTGCTAAGACCGCCCTCGGTTTTCTCAGCACGGGGGGCTACTTCATCACCGGCAGCGCCCGCCACGCGATTGGTTCGACCAAGTTTTACAATCAGGGCGGGTTTTTCGCCAAGCCCAAACACCTCGGCGCGTTCAGCGTCACCGGCGGCGTGGAGATTATCGGGGCGAGCGACCACTTTCTGCCGTTTCAGGGCGGCGACTATTTCAATCTACTCGGCCCGGTCTTCCGCGTCACGACCTCGAAGGACTATCACGGCTTCCAGCCCTACGTCACGGGCGGGCTGTTCTACGGGCAGCTACGCTCGGTGCAACTCGGTTTCGACCGAAGCGATTTTACTCCCAGCGCCTCGTTTGGCGTGGACTATAAACTGACCCGCAATATCGCCCTGAGCGCCTCGTACCGCGTGAGCCAAGAGATTCACGGCTATAATACGGACGGATTCGGGGTTTTCGTCCGGCTTTATTAGACGCCGACGACGAAAATTGGGTATTCCCGGCTGACCGGGCCGTAAACGACCCGTCTGGGAGGTTGCGCCAACCGTCCTGCGGACGGAAATGCAGCGAAAGCGCAATGTTGCATAACTTCCGCACACACGCTTAGACGCCCGATTTACTCCGCAGCGGAAACAGAGACAGGCGTATCATGCGCCTGTCTCGTTTTCTTTTGCCCCGCTGCGCTTTTTTCCTCTCCGCCCTTGACATACCGCCTAAACCTTGTTAAACTAGTTTAGCGCTAAAAATTTGTACGGATTGAAAGCGTTTGCTGGGAGAGAAATTGCAATGAGGCCGTTCCGTAATCTTGAATGGGCGAAGGTTTTGCGCGTCCTGTGTCTTTTGCCGCTGCTGGCCTGCCGCGCCAATGCGGGCGTCATGATGCAGGGATTCTACTATAATGTGCCGTCTCCGGGCGCGGGGACTGCCGCCGCCCCCTGGTGGTGGGACAATCTCGCAAAGCAGGCCAACGCCCTGAAAGCGTCCGGCTTTACCGCTATCTGGCTGCCCCCGTGCCGCAAAGGGGCGGCGGGCGGTTATTCCGTCGGTTACGACCCGTTCGACGATTACGACATTGGCTCGAAAAACCAGAAGGGGACGCTCCCGACGCGCTACGGGACTCGCGAACAACTGGAACGCTGCGTCGCCATGCTCCGCGCTAACGGCCTCGATGTCTACATGGATATTGTGGACAATCACCGCAACGGCGATTCGGGTAACTCCGTTTTTCAATACGTGGACGCCTACGGCAACTTTCCGCGCGGACGGTTCAGCAAAAGCGCCCTCGATTTTCATCCCGGCGTGGCGCAAGACCCGAACGTTTTTCTCGGAACGGGCGAAGACCCCAATCAGTTCGGGCGCGATCTGGCCCCCATCAACGGCGCAAGGCCGGCAGGGGCAACCCAATCGTGGGCGTACACCAATCTGCTGGCCTCCGGCGACTGGCTGACCAAAGCGCTGGACATTCAGGGCTACCGGCTCGATGATGTCAAGGGGCAGTCCACCGACGCTATGTATGGCTGGCTGAATTATGGGGCGATGGCGGGCAAATTTGCGGTCGGGGAGTTTTTCGACGGCAATAATACGCTGGTAGAGGCGTGGCTGAACTATCCCGGCCCGCCGTCCAATTCCTACGGCATGGCGGGGCGGGCCAGCGCGTTCGATTTTTCGCTGCGCTTTACGTTGCAGTCCATGTGCAACAGCCCCTCCGGTTTCGACATGAGCGGACTCGACCATACCGGCCTTGTCGGAGTTGACCCGGCCCACGCCGTGACGTTCGTTGAGAACCATGACACCGACCGCAGCAGTCCGATTATTCAGAACAAGGCGCTGGCCTACGCTTACATCCTGACCTCCGAGGGCTATCCCTGCGTCTTCTACCGGGATTACAGCACGGATGCGGGCAGTTACGGCCTGAAACCCGTGATTGACAACCTGATGTGGATTCACGAAAAACTGGCAGGCGGCGCGACGCAGCAGCGCTGGAAAAGCCACGATGTGTTTTGCTACGAACGGCAGTCCTATCCCAACCTGCTGACCGCCCTCAATAGCAACGGCTCCACAAAGCAGACCATTACTGTGCAAACGGGCTTCGGAAATAATGTCGCGCTCCACGATTACAGCGGACACGCGGGCGATGTGATTACCAATGGCAGCGGCAGCGTCACGATTACCATCCCCGCCAATGTCAACGGCGCGGGCTACGTCTGCTATTCGCGGACGGGAATCACGGGGAGTTTTTCGACGGCGGGTTACAGCGTGACGCAGGAGTACGCGGGGGCGCAGGACTTAGATATTAGACCGGCGGACAACACCGGGCTGAATCAGGTCTGCCGCGTCTACGCCGCCGCCGGTCAGCTTGTTTCCGCCACGCTGAACTACGATATTGCCAACTGGAACGCGGTCACGGCGATCTACGTGGAACTCGACAGCCCCGCCAGCGCGATCATGGCGACCCGCACCTTCTTTCGGACGACGGCGCAAGGTGTGGGCCTCTCCGCAATGGCGACCGTTTCGGGCTGGCACACCTTTAAAATCCGCGCCTACTACCCGACCGCCAAAAACCCGAAACCGGCCTTCTGGCTCCGCGTCACCTACACCGCGCCGCAGGCCCCCGCCACCAGTCCCTTCGTCAAAGCGCCGACCTCCCCGCCGATTTTCTACCCGGTTCTCTCTCCCGCGTCTGGCGAGGCGCTCGGCCCGGTCACCGGGACCAGAGCGCCGTGACGCCGATCCGCCTAAACTCCCGGCAGCGCGGCGTCCCGGTCTATCGTCCCGATGGCGGACAGCGGGATTAAAGCGCCCATCGGGGCGGGTTCCAGCAGCATCGCTTTGGTATACAGAGCGCCTTCGCGGGTGTAGTCGGCGAGTTCGAAATCTTTGCGCAGGACAATCGCTCCCGTCGGGCAGGCGTCCTGACAGAAGCCGCAGAAGATGCAGCGCAGCATATTAATCTCGTATTTTGCGGCGTAGCGCTCGCCCGGAGAGAAGCGGTTTTCGTCTGAGTTCTCCGACGCCTCGACGTAGATGCACCGCGCCGGACACGCGCCCGCGCACAGACTGCACCCGATGCACTTCTCCAGCCCGTTATCGTAGCGGGTCAGGACGTGCCGCCAGCGGGAACGCGGATACATCTCACGCCGCTCTTCCGGGTACTGCACCGTATTGACCGGTTCGGTCTTGAACTGCTGCGCTGCGTAGTGCTTGAACGTAATCCCCATGCCCGTCGCCAGCGCTTTCGCCCCATCCAATGTGCTGACCGCGCTTTTTAAAAATCCCATTTCAACACTCCAAAAATCGGAATCGCTCCCGGAATCGCCCGATGCGGAAATTTTCTACCGTCCCATATAGTTTACCGCATTTGCCTTATTATCGGGACATTTTGCTATTCAAACGCAGTCAGACCGCATCAGGATTTGAAAATTTCCTGAAACGGTCTGATTGCAAAAGGTGTATTGCAGAGACTGCGAATTTTTATCACGGAGCCGCAGGTAAGTCCCAGTAGACCACCAGGTCGGGGGTCAGACGTTCCTGGGTAAAGCGTTTGACGTGACCATCGGCAAAAGTGCAGGCAAAGCCGTTTGTATGGTAAACAGCCCAATGCTCTTTATCTGCGCTGTTCCAGATGGGGCAGTGCGCTTCCGCCTCTTTGTGTTCCCACATGACCGCAAACGTCGAGGGGTGAGCAAAAGAGGCTATTAATCTTCCGCCGGGGCCGACATTATCTGTAGCGCTGTTATCGGGCTGAACGACAGGCCCAAAAGTTTTCGGATAGGTTGTCCCATTAGGCAAAGACGGAAGAATGTTCATGGCGTATTGCGGCGCGTAATAATCCGGGAGACCTTGCCTTTTCGCAATTCGCTCTTCCGGGCAGTGCAACACCCCGTAGTTTTTCAGATAAGGCTTGAGGGTAAAGTCAGGAACGACAGCGGACGCCGCCACGCTTCCGGGAAGCCAGCGCGGTAAAGCAACTCTAACCCCATTGACCAGCGTGGTTTGATCTCCTAGTTTTTGCCGACCATTCCAGTCATCAATCCAGCGTTCGTCATAATCCTGCGCATACATTATTGAGGCGGTAATAAGTTGCTTGCTGTTGCTGACGCAGGATGTCTCGCGGGCCTTTGCGCGGGCCTGCGCAAAAACGGGGAACAGGATCGCCGCAAGAATGGCAATGATGGCGATGACGACTAACAATTCAATGAGGGTGAAACCGTGACGCGCTGTTTTCAAAATGTAACTCCCGCGCTCGCATTGCCGACGGAATGGGAGCGCCTTTCAGATCGTTATAAGATGCGAGTTTGGGATTTGCGCCGTTGCAAGATTTATTATTTTCGCACAGTTTGTCAGGAATCGCAAGGGGCGTCACTAATGAATTGCAAATTACCCGCGCCGGTATACGCTGTCATATACGCTGCGGGGTCAGGAGGACACAATTCGGGGTAAAGAGGCGGCATATTCCTCATAAAGGCCAAGAATTTCGGTCACGATTTTGCCGGGAGTGCGCCGCACGGTGGAGACGGAGTAGTGCGCGGCCTGTTCGTAGCGTTCCGTTCGCTGCGCCAGCAAGTCGTAAATCCGCTGCAAGGGGTCGGGGCAGTTTGCCAGCAGCGGGCGTTTCGCGGTATCGCCGACGCGCTGCAAAATCAGGCGCGGCGGGGCGGTCAGCCAGACGACCATGCCCGAATCGCGGAGAAGCGCCGCGTTCTCCGCGTCCATGACCGTGCCGCCTCCGGTGGCGATCACGATGCCGCGCCGCGCCGCAAGTTCTGCCACGACCTGCCGTTCCCGGAGGCGAAAGGCCGCTTCGCCCTCCCGCGCAAAAAACTCGGCAACGCAGCAACCGGCTTGCGCCTCGATTTCGTGATCGCTGTCCCGAAATTCATACCCCAAACGACGGGCGCACATCGGCCCGATCCGCGATTTTCCCACGCCCATAAACCCGATCAAAACAAGGTTTGGCCTGCTCGTTTCAGCGGGGACAGCGCTCGATTCATCATTCATCATTCATTATTGCGTCTGGAATCCTCGCGCATTCACGTCCGCCATGTAGCCCGCGACGTTGCGCTGAAACTCCTCAATGCTGTCCCCGCCGAATTTTTCCAGCAGCGATTCCGTCAGCGCAATCGCCACCATCGCCTCGCCAATCGTGGCGGCTGCGGGGACGGCGCATACGTCGGAGCGCTCGAAATGCGCCTTGACGGGTTGCTTCGTCTGCATATCCACCGAGGCCAGCGGAGTCGGCAGGGTGGAGAGCGGCTTCATGGCGGCGCGAATGACCACCGGTTCGCCGTTGGTCATGCCGCCCTCAATCCCGCCCGCGTTGTTTGTGCCGCGTGTGAAGCCCGCGCCGCCGGTATAGAAAAGTTCGTCGTGGACTTTAGAGCCGGGAATGTCCGCTACGCCGAAGCCCATCCCAATCTCTACGCCCTTAATCGCCTGAATGCTCATCACGGCGGCGGCGAGTTTGGTCTCTAATTTTTTGTCCCAATGCACGAAACTGCCGAGTCCGGGGGGGCAGCCCAGCGCCGCCACTTCGAAGACGCCGCCGAGCGTGTCCCGCGTACCCTCCTGCATACAGACATCAATCGCGGCGATCATTTTTGCTTCCGCGTCCGGGTCGGCGCAGCGCACCGGGGATTCTTCCGCCCGCGCCGCCAGTTTCCGATAATTGATGGGGCCGCTGAATTGCGCCGCGACGCCTCCTATATTCACGACATGGCTGACGACTTCCACGCCCGCCGCCGCAAGCAAATGGCGGCAAATTGCGGCGACCGCCACGAGCGCGGCGGTGTTGCGGGCGCTGGAGCGGTCCAATATCGGGCGCAGGTCGTCCGTGTGGTATTTCAACATTCCGGGAAAATCGGCGTGGCCGGGACGCGGCTGCGTAATCGGCGGCGTCTCGTTTTCCACCGGTCCGACCGACATTTTTTCGCGCCAGTTGTCCCAATCCCGGTTTCGGACGAGCAGCGTAATCGGCCCGCCCATTGTGCGCCCGAAGCGGACGCCGGACAGAATTTCCGCCGTATCGGTCTCAATCTGCTGCCGCGCTCCGCGCCCGTAGCCGCCCTGCCGCCGTTTCAGCTGGTGGTTAATCGCGTCTAAATCGAGCGTGAGGTTTGCGGGCAGGCCCTCAATTAAAGCGGAAAGCGAGGGGCCATGCGACTCGCCGCCGGTCAAAAATCGAAACAATGCAGTTCCTTCCTGACAGCAAAGCGTCCGGCAACTGCCGGACGCTGAATAAGATGATGGATGATGAATTAGAATCGTCTGCGCCTGCTCACGAAAACGGTCAAGGAAGCGAGCGAATGGGATTCATTATTCATCATTTCTCTTACGGGGCCAGTCCGCCTGCGCCGCCGACGCCGGGAATAGCGCCGCCCGCGCCGCCGCCGGGAAGCGCGTTGGAGGTCGGGCGGTCGGGGATAATCGCCGCCGTAATAAAGATCAGCAGGTCGGAATCGTTGACCGTCGTCGAGCGGGAACGGAACAGCGTTCCGAGGATCGGCAGGTCGCTCAACAGCGGGGTACGGGCCGTGTTGACTGTGGTGCTTTTACTTGTCAGACCGCCAATGACCATTGTGTCGCCGTTGCGGATGATCCGCTGCACCGGGGCTGTCTGCGACAGCGTGATGGGGTAAGTGTCGCCGTTGGAGCCGGTCACCGTTCCGGTGATGTCCTGAAAAGTCACCGTTCCGAACAGCGTAATCGTGTCGTCGCCGTTGATTCGGGGCAAGATCGTCAGGCCCTTTTGCGTCGTGACCTGCTGCACATTGGTCGAGACCGCCGACTGTCCGTTGTTGCCGATAATCGCGGTGGAGGTGATGATTGGCGTCTGCACCTGATTGATGAAGGTCACCGGCACGTTGTTAAGGGTGGTAGCCATCGGGGCGGAGACCACTTTGCCGCGCCCGGTCGTCAAGACCCACGTCAGCACCGTTTGCAGGTTGCCCGCCGCGTATTGCAGGAAAGCGGTCGGATTGCTAATCTGTCCGAGGGAAGTCCCGGCGCTGAGGTTGACTTTCTGGAAATTCCAGTTAATGCCGAAGCTGCTCAGGTCGTTCTGGTTGACCGTGACAAATTCCGCTTTAATCATCAGCTGCTGCGGTTTCACGTCCAGCAGCGAGATCAATTCTTTCAGCAGGCGGAAGCCGCGCACGTCGGTCTTCGGATGCCGCACCAGAATCGAGCCGTCCGCGTCCATTGCGTAAAGGTCGCCCGCCGGGATTCCGTCGGGCAGCAGTCCCTGCCCCGCGCCGCCCGCCGCGCCGCCCGCTCCACCCGCGCCGCCGCCCGGTCGTCCGCCGCCGAACTGTCCGCCGCCGCGTCCAAATTCCGCAAACTCGTCGTCGCTGCGATGGGCGCTTTGATCGGAATTATTGCCGTTCGCCTCGCCCGTTGGCGCGGTAGGGATAACCGGAGAGGAAGGAAGGGCGTTGCTGCGGTTGGATGCGGGATAGTTAATCGAGTTGACCAGCGACACATTTGGCCCGTTGCTGACTGCATCACGGTAAGGATTATTGTTTCCGTTCACCAGATCGCGCATGACCCGCGCCGTGAACAGGTCTTCGAAGCTGCCGGTCGCGCCGCCGTTGACGCCGAGCATGGTCAACATTCGATGCGGGCTGACGTTGATGACGCGAATTTTTTCCCAGACGATATCGCTGGGATCGCGGACGGTCGCGGTTTCAGCAGTCGGGAGGGTTGGTTCTTCCGGCGCTTTGGGGGCGGAACCTTTCGGGCCGAACCAGAACACGCCGTTTTCGTCCCAGAAGTCCGCGCCCGCCGATTCCGCCATGAGGCGCAGGACTTCGCTGATGGGTTTGCGGCGAATGGACAGAGTGACTTTGCCATAGGAGGCGTTGCCGTTTTTGATGGCGATATTGATGCCGGTCTTCTGTCGGATCAGATTGATGGCAAGTCCAAGCGGGGCCTCGGAAAGCTCCACCGATTCCACCACTGCGTTCTGCGCGGTCGCTTCCGTTCTCGAAGCGGCGTCATCGGCGCGGGCAATCGCCGCGCCGCGCGTCAGGGCCGCCGCGCCAAGTAGCGCCGCCAGCCCCGCAATGCGTCTGTTTTGCCGTAGCAAGACCATAACAACATATCTCCCTTCGTTTCGCGCCGGGCGCGTCAACGTGTTGTGATTCCAAAAAAAAGTAGTCTATTGCCCTATCTGGACTTAGTGACGGGGCGAACTCCGCATTTGACGCTTGACACCGAAATTTTTTTCAGGCCGCTGCCAATGCGGAGGGTATGGGTGGTGAAAAGAGGCCCTCATGCTGACCGCTCGCCGGAGTGAAGCGAGGGATGCTTCAAATCGCAAACGCCCCCTCCGCCCGGAAAATCCGGGCGAAGAGGGTGAGCAGAAGAACTGTAAGCGTTTACAGGCGACCAAAGCCGCCGCCGCCGCCGCCGCCGAAGCCGCCGCCACCAAAGCCGCCGCTGCTGCCGCCGCCGAAACCGCCGCCACCAAAGCCGCCGCTGCTGCCGCCGCGAAACCGCCGCCACCAAAGCCGCCGCCGCCGCCACCGATGCCGCCGCCTGCCCCGCCGCCGCCATTCTGTCCGGCGAATGGATTATAGCCGACGCTGCCTTTGTCGTAGCTGCCAGTGTAAAGAATGAAATTCTTCGCGCCGAGCATGGAAGCGATGTCGAGGCCGTTTGTGCGGACGATGCTGGTTCCGAGGAACAGTTTCGTGACCTGAGCGCTCAGTTCGTCGGGTTCAACAGGAACAATGCCGCCATTTGGATCGCTTGGCGGAAGCACATCTGGGACTTCCACTTTGATGGGAACGACGCTGTACACGTTGTTTTCGAAGGAGTAGGTGTAGGGCAGGCCGGACGCTTTCAGCACGGTTTCCAGCGCCTGCTTGAATGGCAATTTGACATGGACGGTCACGAGGTTGCCGCGCAGGTTGGGATCAAGCGTGTAGTTTGTTTTCGCCTGCTTGAACAGCAGGGTCAGGGCCGCGTAGAGGTCGGTGCTTTCCAGATCGAGCGAGATGATCTTGCTCTGGTCGTTGCTCTCGCCCGCTCCGCCAGCGGGGGGCGGGTCTTGAGCGCGGGCAATGTCCGGCGTCGCGACGAATCCGACCGCCGCCAGCGACAACGCCGCCATGCCAAAAACGCTAGTACGTACTGACATTTCGTTTCTCCTTGTGTTTTCTAAGGGCCGCGTGGCCGCGAGGGGCCGCGAGCGTTTCATGCAGGCCGTCGCCTGTTTTGCGCTGCGCGAACGTCCGCGCTGCATCATAACGATTGGTTGCCACCGGCAGATTGATGCGAACAGTCTCCACGTTTCGCCCGTCTGCCAGTCTCTCCCGCTTCCATAGCGGCGGGACAGATCGTCTCGCCCGGAAGGGACTCCCCGTTCAATCTGGTATCGCTTTGCCCTGCGCGGAAAAAGCGAGATAAGTCATAATACCCTGAATCGGCGCATCTTGGAAAAGTTTTTTCTCGATTACGCTTAAATTCTCGGTAAATTGCGCCGATTCCTTCTCGGATTGGCAAACCGGCGAGAAAATTTAACACATTCACAAAAAATTCCCGCCGATTCGCAGATTTTGCAGCGCGATTCTTTTAGCCGCCGCCGTCGCCGCCCCCGCCCGGAGCGCCGGGCGGCGGGCCACCGGGAGGCCCGCCGCCGGGGCCATTCGGCCCGCCGGGGCCGCCGTTGCCGCCGCGCCCTCCGCCCGGAGTGCTGCTGACCGGGGCGTCGGAGAACATTACGCGCTGCGTGTAGATTGTTTTGGTGCGCGGGTCTTCCTGCTCCAGATCAACGGAATCGGGATTGATCGCCGTGACCGTGTATCCATCTTTCGTTTTGCTGCCCGGTTTCACGATCTCCACTTCGCCGTTCACGCTTTCCAGAATCGCGTATACTCCATCGCCCGTCATCAACCCGGAAACCCGCTTGGTCGGTACGACCCGAACCCGTATACCCTTCTCTCGCACTGGCGGCTTCGTGTCATCTTTAGTCACTGTAATCGGAGTGACCTGATCAAAAACGTTCGGCGGCGGTATGACGATATGGCGCTCAAAATAGAACGGATCCGACTTATGTCCCGGAAGGACTGAGGCCAGTTGCAGGGCGCGGTCGGTCTTGCCGCCGGGAGCGCCGGGGTTCGCCGGGTTCGCAGAAATCGCCTGTTCTGGCTGCCCGGTGTTTGCGTTGGGCGGGCGCTGCGTCTGCCGCCCCGCCTGTCCACCTCCGGTTGTGGGAGGCCCCGTTGTGGTATCGGTAGCCCCGCTGGAGTCGCCGCCGCCGCTAAACATCACATACAGGAGGCCGATGATCGCGAGGCCACCCGCGATCCCGCCGCCAATCATCAGTTGTTTTTTCTGTTTTTCGTCCATTTCGCTGTTCTCTCACTCTATCGCACAGGGGACAATTTGTCTCCCGAATTTCAACAGATTAGCCGCCGCCGCCCGGAGTGCCGCCGCGAGGAGGCCCGCCGCGTGGCCCGCCGGGGCCTCCCGGCCCGCCGCCACCCGGCAGCGAGAAGCCCGCCGCGCCCGGACTTTTGTTGGCGTCCGCGCCCGCCGGGGCGATAATCGGATCGGCAGCCGGCGGGTCGGAGTGCGGAATGACGTAGATCGCCATCTCATACGCCATTGCCAGATTCGGACTGTGGCCCGCCAGCACAACATTGTTGACGACCGGCATCCCGTGCTGCTGCATGGTATTGACTTTTCTCAGGTGGGCCATCGCGTTATTGAATGTCGTGGAGACGACCGCAATTTTCCACGCTTTGCCAGTTTCCGGGAAGGTCAGCGCTTTCAGTTGCGCAATCGCGTTTGGGTCGGGCGAATAACTTGGAATCCCGATATAGGGTTTGTCGTCCGCCAGAATGAATTTTGTCCCCGGCTGCTGCGCTCCGTACCATCCTTCGAGCCACACCCCCCAGAGGCGCGGAATGTCGCGCAGTCCGAAACGTTCGCCCTGCGGGTCAACGTAGGCGTCGTTCTGGAACAGGTTCAGGGGCTGCTTGGTCTGCCCAAAGGCCAGTGTGGGCATATAGCGCCGCTCATTGACGCTCCACGCCGCTTCGGTTTTCTGCGCGGCAATCTGCGTGTCTTTCAGATCGCGCTGGGCCTTTTTCCATGCCGCTTCCGTGCCGCCGCTGGATTTCGTCTGTTCGGTCTCCGCCTGCGTCAGTTGCAGCTGCTCGTTTTTCGGCTTAATTAGCAGAAAGAAGAGCGCGACGGAAAGGATCAGGGCCACGACCGCGCCAATGATATTGATGTGCAGGGCTGTTAATTTTCCCATGATTTTCCTCTATTCGTCTCCGCCAGCGCCGCCGCGCTTTTTCTTTTTACCGCCGCCGGAATCGTCGCCGCTGTCCGCGCTTCCCCCGCTGGGAGGCGCGGCCCCGCCGCCTGCCGGAGGGCCGCCAGGTAGGGCTAAAGCGCCCGCGCCCGCCGCGCCGCTGGTATCCGGGGCGCCCCATACCGGGACGGTCTTGCCGTTATCGAAAGGTGTCTTCAGAGTGACATGGACGCGGAAAAAGATTCCCAGTCGGTCTTCCAGATAACCCGGCCCCGGCTCATCATCCTTATCGTTGGACGAGCTTGCGCCGCCGCCCGAAGCGCCGCCGCTGAAGCCGCCGGAATTAGATGAAACACCTCTTGGGCTAACGCTGCCGCCACCCGGAGCGCCTGCCGGAGCGCCCGCCGCCCCGGTCTTGTCCGGGTCGGGCGGATAGCCGTTTTTGGGCAGTTCAAAGGAAACATTCGTGAACGGGCTGCCCTGTCCGGTGTATTTGTTGCGGAACTGAATCCACCAGTCCGCCGCCTCTTTTTCCGAGGGCGCCCAGCCTACGATATTGACCATCGTCGGCGATCCCAGATACATTTTACGCAGAATGACTTTCGGACTGGTCACGTCGCGCATAACAGAATAAAGCTTCCACCATTCGTCGTTCCACGCCTGCGCGTCCGCGATGAAATCCTGTTTCTTTTTTGTTTCGGCGATGCGGGTCACGACAGCGGCCTTCTGCGCGTCGAATCCCTGCGTCTTTTTTTGCAGGGCGTGAGCCTCGTCGTTTTCAGTCTGCGCGACCTCCTGATTATGGACGGCGATGCTGTTGGCAAAGGCGTAGATGCCGATGCACATCATAATCCCGACAATCCATGCGGCCCAGACCTTGATTTTCTTCTGCTTATCGAATACATAAGGCGGAAGTAAATTGATGCGTAACATCGTTTTTCTCCAGAGGAGGGTGTTCAGGTGTTCAGGTGTTCGGGTGTTCAGGTATTGTCTTTTTCATTGTAAGTTTTATGCAAACTACCAGTGAGGAAGCGAATACCCGAATACCTGAACACCTGAACACCTGAACACCCGCGTTCTTTATTTGCCGCGTTTCTTTGCGGCGGGCGCTGAGACAAGATCGCGGGCGCCCAGACCAATACTGACGGGAAACAGCGAGGCAATATCATCGAGATGCCCCATAGAATAATTTTTCGTGCTGACCTGCACATTTTGCAGCGGGTTCGCCACGCGGGTCGGGATGCCGAGTTCCGCTTCGAGGAACGGGGCGAGGTTCGGCAGTTTCGCGGAGCCGCCTACCAGCAGCATTTCGTGGATGGTCGGGTCAATCGAGCGCCCGCGATAGAAGTCCACCGAGCGGCGCAATTCCTGCACCAGTTCCGCGAGGACGGGCGCAATCGCATTAAAGACCTGAATCCGCATCGCTTCCCGCGCCGGGTCGCCGGATGTCTGCGTCGGGACGGGCAAATTCGGGGCCGGAGCGCCAAAATCCGGGTTAAAGTCGGGCGCGGGGGCGGGCGCGAACTGGTTGGTCGTGTCGAACGGCGCGGGCGTCCCAAAGGGCGAAGGAGCAGGCGCTTCGGTTTCCTGCGGCGTCATAAAAGAGGGCGCGGCGGGCGCGTCCCCGCTCAAATCAAAGGGCGTCGGCGCGAACCCGGCTTCGGGAGTCAGCGGGCCGGAGGGTTCCGGCAGCGGGGCCTCATCGCCGGGAGTGGAGAAATCGAACGGCATTTTGCCCGATCCCATCGGAGTCACCGGCGGCGCGTAGGTGTCTTCCGCGACGGGAGCGGCGGGCGCGAAATCGGGCTGCGGGGCCGCGCCAAAATCCATGAAGCCGCCGCCGAAATCGCCGGTGTCGCCGCCGAAATTCCCGGCAGCCTGCGTTTGCCCAAAAATCACTTCCGCGTAGTCGCGCTTATAGGCCTCCGCCGAAATCATGTCCACGCCCAGCGCTTCGGCGATGGCGCGGGTAAAAGTGTCGCCCGCCAGCGGCAGGGTGCGCGGGAACGCAAGCAATTTGTCGCGGAAAATCGCCACGTCGGTATTCATGGCCCCGATGTTGACGACCGCGACCGTATGTCCCGGCATGGCCCCATAATCCGGCGTCAGTTCCAGCAGGGCGCGACCTCCGGCAAGCGGTTCCACGTCAATGGCGTAGGGCTTGAGGCCCGCCGCAAAAAGCATCTCGACGTGCCGGTCAATCATGTCCTGCTGCGCGACCGCCAGCAGCACGTCCATATTCTGCCCCTCGGCGTACCCTTCGGGACGGTCAATCTTTTTAAAGTCCACGATGCTCTCGTTGGCGTTGAACGGGACTTGCCGCTCCACTTCCCACTTCATCGTTTCTTCCAGTTCCGCCGGTTTCATCTGCGGGACTTCGATCACGCGCACGACGACGCTGCCCTGTCCGCCGACCGAACTGACCACTTTTTTCGCGGTGATTTTGGCCTTTGCCAGCAGCTCTTTGACCACGCGGCCCAGCATCTGCGCGTCCACAATCACGCCGTTTTCCACCGCCTGCGCGGGCGTCGGGGCAACGTCCAGCGCGGTAATCTCGACGCCGCCGCCGGAACGTTTCATCTCCACTACTTTGATCTGACTGGAACCGATGTCCAGACCGACGACGGTGCCGCCTGCCATATCGCGCTGCTCCTCTGAAATTGCGTTTTGGCCCTCACCCCGGCCCTTTCCCAAATCTGGGAGAGGGAGTTAAATTGCGCCCACCTCCCCTTCTTTCAAGTTTGTGAAGGGGGTCGGGGGATGAGGGCCAAAACGCAGATTTTCTGTCTTGCTGTTTTCCTACCTGTTTTGTTGCGTGGATTTCGGAAAAGGTTCACGCCGCGTGAGAACGGGCGGGGGAAGCGCGGGCGCGGTCAGACCGCCGTTTTTTCGCCGACGCCGGGGGCGGCAAGGGGGCGGTCGTCCAGCGCAGGAATCTCCAGCGGGGCGATAAATTCGGGGGCGGAGAGCGTCAGGCGGTCATCGGCCTTGAAATTCGCGACATTTTTTTTTACGAAAGCGTCTATGCGCTGATGAAAGACCGTCTCGTCAAAATCGCGGGCGTGGGCGGCTATTGCGCGGCGGTTAAAATTCATGCGCTCGAAGCGTTTCAGGGCGTTCGCCAGACTCGCGCTGGTCTGCTCTTCAAAGAAAAGGCCCGTTTCGCCGTCCCTGACCGTCTCCAACGCCCCGCCGCGCCCGTAAGCGATGACGGGCGTTCCAGCGGCCTGCGCCTCCACCGGCAAAATACCAAAATCTTCTTCGCCCGGAAAAATGAGTCCCCGCGCCTCGCTGAGTCTTCGCGCCACTTCCGCGTCGGGCTGCCAGCCGAGAATCTGCACGGTCGGCCCCGCCATCTCGCGCAGCCGCTTCTCCTCGCGCCCGGAGCCGACAACGACGAGCGGAAGTTTCAACTGATTGCAGGCCTCGACCGCAAGGTCAATCCGCTTGTAAGGAACGAGACGGGACACGGCGAGGAAATAATCGGCGGAAGATTCGGCGGGCTGAAACCGCTGCGTCTCGACCGGCGGATAGATGACGGCGGCGTCGCGCCGGTAATGCTTTAAGATGCGCCGCCGCACCAGATCGGAATTGGCGATAAAGTAATCCACATTATTGGAGGTCTGCACGTCCCACAGCCGGAAGTATTGCAGCAACAGGCGGACGCCCGCCTTGACGATTTTCTTGCTGTCTTCGCGCATATAACTGGCGTACATATCCCACGCAAAACGCATTGGCGTATGGCAATAGCAGATATGGCAGGTGGAACTGGTGGTCAAGATGCTTTTTGCGGCGACATAACTGGACGAAATCACGACATCGAACTCGCTTAAATCAAAGTCCTGAAAGGCCAGCATATAGAGGGGAAGCAGCTTATCGTTGTATTTCTTGATGAAGTTCGGCAGCGTCTGCATATACGAGACGCGGATGTCCATTTTGCGAAATTCGGGCGGCAGATTCTCGTACTGCACGAAACTGGTATAGATGGGCGCTTCCGGGTAGAGCGCGTGCAGGGACTGAATCACCCGCTCGGCCCCTCCCATCACATCCAGTCGTTCATGTACGATTGCTATCTTCATCCGTTCCACTTTCCCATAGCGGCGGCGAAAAAATTCCGTTTTTCGCTGCGCCCGGTATTGCGTCCAAAGCCCTTATTCGTATTCAGACCGGCCTCGCGCCGCCGCTTGTACTCCGTCCTCTTTACACTGTCCTCATTTTACGTAAACCGCAGGGCGATTCATTTCCCCGATTCTTTCGACGCTTCTTCACGTTATTATCGGAGAAGCGGGGCGCGATTTATACGGCGGTCTGCGCGGCCCACGCCGCCCGCGCTATTTCCCACTGTTTTCGGACGGCGGAGGGGGCCGTTCCGCCCTCAGAAGTCCGCGCCGCCACGCTGGACTCGACGGTAATGGCCCGCATTGCGCCCTGCGGATCGGAGGCGAGCAGGGGGGAATATCCGGCAAGGGCGGCGGCGTCCAGCGCCTCCAGCCCGACGCCGCGCTCCACGCAGTCCCGCGTGACGCGCCCGACAATCTCGTGCGCTTCGCGGAACGGCAGGCCCCGCGCCGCAAGGAAATCGGCAAGGTCGGTCGCCGTCGAAAAATCGCCCTGCGTGGCCTCACGCATCCGTTCGCGGCGGAACTGCGCGGTCGCAAGCGTTTTGTTCATGGCGGGCAAAACTAATCGCAGGGTGTCCACCGCGTCGAAAAGCGGCTCCTTGTCCTCCTGCATATCCTTATTATACGCTAAAGGAAGCCCTTTAAGCAACACAAGCAAATTTGTCAGGTCGCCGAAAACGCGACCCGCTTTGCCCCGCGCCAGTTCCGCCACGTCCGGGTTCTTTTTTTGCGGCATGATGCTGCTTCCGGTCGTCACGCCGTCATCGAGCAGGACGAAGCGAAATTCCGGGCTGTTCCACAGGATAATCTCCTCCGCAAAGCGCGAAAGGTGGACCATAATCAGACTCGCCGCCGCAAGGAACTCTACGATATAATCGCGGTCGGAAACGGCGTCCAGACTGTTTTCGATTACGCGATCAAAGCCCAGATAGTTCGCGGTGAATTGCCGGTCAATCGGAAATCCCGTGCCTGCCAGAGCGCCCGCTCCCAGCGGCGAGCGGTTCAGGCGTTTTTTCGTGTCGGCAAGGCGCTCCCGGTCGCGGTCAAGCATCCAGAAATAGGCCAGCAGGTGATGCCCCAGCAAAACCGGCTGCGCGTGCTGCAAATGGGTGTAGCCCGGAAGGATTGTTTCCATCTCCCGGTCGGCGCAATCGAGCAGCGTTTTTTGCAGGGCGGCAATCTCCGCGTCAATGGCGGCAATCTCGTCGCGCAGGTAGAGGCGGGTGTCGGTTGCGACCTGATCGTTGCGGCTGCGGGCCGTGTGGAGTTTTCCCGCAACCGGGCCGATGCGTTCGCGCAGCAGCGCCTCCACCGCCGAATGGACATCTTCGGCGTCGGGCGGCAGGAGCGCCGCGCCCGTCTCCAAGTCTACTACTAACGCCTGCAATCCCGCCACTAACCGCGCCGCTTCGTCCCGCGTCACAATTCCCGTTTCGCCCAGCATGGCGGCGTGCGCCACGCTGCCCGCAATGTCGTGCCGCCACAGCCGCCCGTCAAACACCAGCGAGTTATTCAGCCGCTCAATCAGCGCGTCGGTCGGCGCGTCGAAGCGCCCGCCCCAGAGCTTGGGTGTCGGGGTTCGGGTGTCGGGTGTCGGAGAATTTTGGATTTTGGATTTTGGATTTTGGATTGCGCCGATGTCTGCCGTGTCTCCGACACCCGACACCCGAACCCCGACACCCTTTTCTTCGCTCATTTTTCCCTTTTCCCTCCGATGAGCAGCGGGGCGGACAGGGAGGCCGGGGGCAGCGGGATTTTGCCCTCCTGCCGGATTTGCCAGTAAAGGCGGGACTGCATCCCGTGCGTTTTCACCATGCCGAGGGATTCCGCCTGATCGAACGTTTTGCTGTCGAAGGAGGCGAGGTCTTCGCTGTACAGGGCGGCTTCGCTTGCCCGCCCGACGACGATGGCGCCGCCCTTCGCAAGCCGCATCGTGACCGCGCCGTTGACGCGCTCCTGCACTTTGTTAATGAACGCTTCCAAATCCTCTTTCAGCGGGTCGAACCAGAGGCCTTTATAGGCCATTTCGCCCCATTCGCGGTCTACGCTGGCCTTGAATTTCAGTTCGCCCTGCGTGCAGACGAGGGCCTCTAACGCTTTGTGCGCGGCAATCAGCACAACGGCGGCGGGACACTCGTAATTCTCGCGGACTTTCAGGCCGAGCATCCGGTCTTCCATGATGTCCACGCGCCCGACGCCGTTTTCGCCCGCGATTTTATTCAGTTCCAGCACGAGATCAAGCGGGGCCATCTTCTGTCCGTCCAGCGAAACCGGAACGCCGAACTCAAACCCAATCGTCAGCAGGCGCGGCGCGTCCGGGCAGTCGGCGATGCCGCGAGTCCACTGAAAAATCTCCTCCGGCGGGGCGTAATCGGGTTCCTCTAAGCGTCCGCCCTCGATGCTGCGGCCCCAGATATTTTCGTCAATGCTCCAGATTTTGGCTTTTGTCTGCGGGATTTCGACGCCGTGCAGGTTCGCGTATTCGATCTCTTCGCTGCGCGTCCAGGGCTCGCGGCTGCCGTCGGGCTTGCGGCGTCCCTCGCGCATCGGGGCGATAATTTCCGCTTCCGGCAGCAGCGTCCGCATGATGTACTCGATGCGGAACTGATCGTTGCCCTTGCCGGTGCAGCCATGCCCGAACGCCAATGCGCCGAGTTCCTGCGCCTTTTCGACGGCTTTTAATGAAATCAGCGGGCGGGCGATGCTGGTGGAAATCGGGTAGCCCTGATAATCGCCGTTGGCGCGGACGGCAGGCCAGCAGAACTGCTCAACAAACAGCGCTTTTGCGTCCACCGTGTAGTGTTCCGTGCCGAGTTTGGCGGCGCGTTCCTCCGCCTCTTTAATGTCGGCGGGGTTCTGTCCCACGTCCACCGTCACCGTGATGACATGATCGAATCCATATTCTTCGCGCATCAGCGGGATGCAGACGGAGGTATCCAGCCCGCCGGAATAGACCAGCACAATCTTTCGCATACGCTTGCAAATCCTTGTAATAGAGTGTTTGACGCTTCCATTTTACCGCGTTTCGCCCGAAAATCGGCCTGCGCGGTTGAGAATTGCGGGGCGGAACGGCAAATTCCGCTTGAATCGGCGCGATTTCCGCATTATCCCGCCTGCTCGCCTCTGTCTTCGCTTTCCGATTGCGCCGGACGCGGGAGTTCCTCCGGGGCGGTCGCAGAATAATTTCCGGGAAAAGCGCGGATTCACCGCCTGAATCAATGGGTGAGTTTTCTTCGTTTCATTCCGCCGGACGCAGACGCAGGGTACAATAAAAGTGGGAGGGACGCATGGAAACTTTGTCACGCATCACGTTCAATTCGCAAATTATGGGCGGCAAACCGTGTCTTCGCGGCCTGCGCGTCACAGTCGGCGCAATCGTCCGACTGGTCGCAACGGGCGCGACGGAAGCGGAAATTTTGCGGGCGTATCCCTATCTGGAAGCGGAGGATATCCGTGAGGCGCTGACCTATGCGGCATGGCGTTCCCGAAAGGTGGAAAACGCATGACTACGCCCGACGAACACGCTTTTTTTCTGGAAAACGGCTACCTGCACGTCCCAAACATTCTCACCGGTGAGCATCTCACGCAGATTCAGTCGGAATTTGACCGCGTGTGGGAACTGGAAAAGCCGCCCGTCAGCCAGCACAAATTATTGAAGCATCGCGCCTTTATTGACCTGATTTCTCACCCGCCGATTCTGGAACGGCATCAGGCCATCTTCGGCGGGCAAACACAGTTATTGCAGTATGATTTGCTGCGGCAGGGGCCGCGCAATACCGCTATGCCCGATTACGGGTGGCATCGGGATTTTACTATGCGCGGCGATTATCCCCTGTCCATCAACACGATTCTCTACCTCAACGACATCACGGAGGAGACCGGCCCCACCCGCGTCGTTCCGGGTTCGCATCGGGGCGTGGAAAGGCCGTCCGCCGCGCAGTCCGTCGGCCCCATCGCGGGGGAAGTCCCGGTCTATGCCAGCGCAGGCGACGCCGTATTCATCAATAGCGCCATCTGGCACACCGGCGGCTGCAACCACAGCGACGGCCTGCGGCGCGGCATCTACCTCTATTACGGCTACTGGTGGCTGAAACGCTATGAAGCGGAACGCGACCTGCCCTGGCAGGCCTTAGAAAACGCCGACGCAACGCGCCTGCAACTGCTCGGCGTCAAAATGCCCGCCGGTGATATTCATATGTACTAAATTCGCGCTTCCGCGCCTCACTTAAAAAAAGAAAAGGACTGCGCCGGAATAGGAACGCAGGCGCACCCGCCGCCAGCGCCGCCTCTACGAACGCGCCCCGCTTTTTTCGGTCGGGGCGTTCGCGCAAGAGGGGGTCAAAAAGTGTCGGGGAGTGAGTCCTCATTCAAAGTCAGCCTTCCCCCCTCTTGCCCGAAGAACGGGTTCTCGCCCGGTTCGTTCAGCAGGAGATGGGAGTCTAAGTCCAGATAATCAAACGCGCCCGTGCCGCAGGCAATCGCCAGCGAGACGGCGATGCTGCGCCGCGTTTCCAGCATACAGCCCAGCATCAGTTTTTTGTCTGCCGCTTTTGCAATGGCGATAATGTCCAGCACGCCGGAGATTCCGCTTTTGTTGATCTTGCAGTTGTAGCCGTGTACGGCGGTCGGGGCGAGGCGCAGGGCGTCGGCGGGGGCGCGGATGCTCTCGTCGGCGAAAATCGGAAGCGGGCTGCGCTCGGCGATCTGCGCCAGACCGTCGAAATCGTCACGCGGGACGGGCTGCTCCAGAAAGTCCACCTTTGCGCCGCAATCCACCAGTTTTTGCGCGAAAACGATTGCGCTCCCCACCGTGAACGCCTGATTGGCGTCCACGCGCAGGCGGGCTTCCGGCGCGGCTTGCCGCACCGCCTCAATCCGCGCCATGTCCGCATCGAAGTCCGTGTCCCCGACTTTAATCTTAAAAACGCGAATCCCAAGCCCCCACGCCAGTTCGGTCAGTTCCGCCGCGTTCGGCACAATCGGGATCGTGATGTCGGTCTCCGCCGAATCGAGCGCTCCGCCCCACAGGTCTGCCAGCGAAACGCCGCGAATCTGTGACCAGGCGTCCAGCGCCGCCATTTCCAGACCGCATTGAGCGCTGGGATAGGAGTAGGTCAGCGCGGCGATCTGCTTCCAGACCCGCCCGTAATGCGCCGCGTCCAGCCCTTCGATTTCCGCCGCGATACGGTTCACCAGTTCGGTCACCGTTTCGGCGCACTCCCCCGTGACATAGCGCACCGGAACCGACTCGCCCCGACCGATGCGCCCATCCGCCAGCGTAAACTCAATCGCAACGCCATGCGCGGCGGTGGAAGCGGCCTGCGACGTGACGAACGGGTTATGCAGCGGCGTATCGAACGGCTGCGCGGAAATGTTGACGATGCGGGTATCGGTCATGGATTACGCCTCCGTTTCGGCGGGCGCGGCGGGCTTCCGCGTGGCGCGTTTTGCGGGCGCGGCGGCGTCCGTCGCGGTCGTTTTCTTCGCCGCTGCCGTAGACTTCGCGGCAGTCGTTTTTGCTGGCGTTGATTTAGCGGCGGTTTTTGTCGCTGCCGCTTTGCTTGCGCTTGGTTTTGTCGCGGCGGCTTTTTTCACCGGAGCGGCCTTCGCGACGGCCTTGACAGCGGCCTCTTTTACGGTCTTCTCCGGGGCGGCTTTTGCGGTCGTCCGCGTTGGCGTTTTGCGCCCGCCCGCCTTACCCTTTTTGCCGTTCGCCTCGGAGAACGTGCAGGCGAACTCCTGCCCTTCGAGCAGACTGCCGTCGGGATTGATTTTCAGGGTCGTGCGGCATTTCGGATAGTTGCTGCACCCCAGAAACGGCCCGAACCGCGAGGCCCGCGTCAGCATCACGCCGCCGTGTTCCGCAGGGCAGACGTGCGCTGTCGCGTTTTCTAAGGTGGAGGGGTCAACCGCCGCCTTTGCGTCCGCCGCGACCATGCCGCACACAAAATTCGGGCTTCCGGGCGGATCAATCGGGTTTTCTTCGGCGTCCAGTTTAATGATTTTTTTGCATTTCGGATAGCCGCCGCACCCCATGAACGGCCCGAAGCGTCCCGTCCGCAGCAGCATGGCGTTCTCACCCACCGGGCAAACGAACTCCGTGACAATCGCCGCCGGTTTGATGTTCTCCATCTCCGTTTTGGCGCGTTCCACCGTCAGCGCGAAGGGGTCGTAGAAATTCCGCAGCAGCCCCACCCAGTCGGTTTTGCCTTCTTCCACGTCATCGAGTTTCGTTTCCATATCCGCCGTGAATTTCAGGTCTAAGATACTGGGGAAGTGTTTTACCAGTTGGTCGTTGACCTTAAAGCCCAGTTCGGTCGGGAAGAACCGTTTTTCGCGCAGTTCCACATACTCGCGGTCGCGGATCGTCGAGATGATGTTGGCGTAGGTGGACGGTCGCCCGATGCCCTGCTCCTCCAGCGTCTTGACAATCGTGGCCTCGGTGTAGCGGGGCGGCGGCTCGGTGAAATGCTGCCGGGGATCGAGTTTCTCCAGCGAAAGCGGCTGATCTTTGGACAGCGGCGGCAGGGGCGGCTGCTCGTCGTCCCCGACTTCTTCCGTGTCCTTGCCTTCCGTGTAGACGCGCATAAACCCGTCAAACTTCATCACGCTGCCCGTTGAACGAAAATTGTAGGGAAGGGCGTCGGGAATGGGTAGCGCGTTGGCGATTGGGGTCGGGCGTCGGGTGTCGGAAAGGTTGGCGGAGATGTCCGCCGTCGTCACGTCCATGACGGCGGGGTTCATCTGGCTGGCGAGGAAACGCTGATAGATCAGCCGGTAAAGCCGAATCTGGTCCGAATCGAGGTATCGCGCAATGGCGTCCGGCTCCCGATAAGCGGAGGTCGGGCGGATCGCTTCGTGGGCGTCCTGCGCCGCGCCCTTTGTTTTGAATTGCTTCGGGGCGGCGGGAACGTATGCCGCGCCGTATTTTTCGCTGATGAATTGCCGCGCTTCGGTCTGCGCTTCCCCCGCGATTCGCACGGAATCGGTGCGCATATACGTGATAAGGCCCACGCTGCCCTCGCTGCCGATGTCCACGCCCTCATAGAGTCCCTGCGCGACGGACATGGTGCGGCGGTTGCCGAAGCCGAGTTTGCGGCTGGCCTCCTGCTGCAAGGTGCTGGTGATGAAGGGCGCGGCGGCGTTGCGTTTCTGCTCCCGCTTTTTGACTTCCGCCACGCGATAACTTGCGCCTTCCAAATCGGCGAGGATGGCGTCCATGTCCTCCTGCGATTTCGGCTCCATTTTTTCGCCGCCCCGCGAATGGAGTTTGGCGGGGAATAGAAATTTCCGCTCCGGGGCTATCGGGGAGAGCGTGGCGGTCAGCGACCAGTATTCTTCCGGGACGAACGCTAATATCTCACGTTCCCGCTCGCAGATCAGCCGCACGGCGACGGACTGCACCCGCCCCGCCGACAATCCTTTCTGGATTTTGGAGGACAGCACCGGCGAGAGTTTGTAGCCAATCAGCCGGTCAAGCACCCGCCGCGCCTGCTGCGCGTTCACCCGGTCAATGTCAATCCGGCGCGGCTGCGAAATCGCCTGCTGCACGGCGGACTTCGTAATCTCGTTAAACTGGATGCGCTGCGCGTTTTTCAGCCCCAGCGCCTCGGAGAGATGCCACGCAATCGCCTCGCCCTCGCGGTCGGGGTCGGAGGCGAGCAGCACCTGCGAGACGCCTTTTGCGGCGGCGGTCAGACGTTTCAGCACGTCCTTGCGGTCGGTGATTGCGGTGTAAGTCGGCGCGAAATCGTTGTCCACGTCCACGCCGAGTTTGCCTTTGGGCAGGTCGCGGACGTGGCCCATGCTGGCCTCGATCACGTAGTCGCCGCCCAGAAAGTTCTTCAGAGTCTTGGTCTTTGCCGGAGACTCCACAATAATTAATGTTTTCGCCATGCGCTCACAGATTCCCGACTCCCGCTTTTTCGTCCACCGTAACGCGGGAATCTTCCTATTTCGCTTCTATTTCGCTTCCATTCGCTGTCTGTCGCGCCTATCTTACCCCTGACCCCGCGCTTTGTCAAGTTTCTTTGCGTTCCCGCCTTTTTCTTCTTTCCCTCTTTTTTTGTTCTTGCGTTGACATTTTTTTAGCCGCACCCTTGACTCTGCGGACAAACAGGCGTATAATCTTGTTTCAAGTAGACGCGGGTCTGCTTTTTTCGGGGAGTAAGTCGTTTTTTCGGGAGGGCATTTGATGGAGCAGAACGAAACACGGGACTTTCTGGGCTATTTGTTTGCGCCGTATGGCGGGGAGGGCTGGCTTGAAATCCGCTGCCTGACGGCGGCGCTGGGGACGGAGGAGCGGTCGGTTCCGCGCCGCTGGTTTCCGCTGACACAGGGCGGACTTTGCGACGCGGCGCAGTGGGCCATTCGGCAGGCGACGGACTGGAATGTGTACTACGGCGTCCTGCCGCGTTCCGAAGCGGGACAGGGCGGGGCGGACGCGACGTTTGCGACGGGCTGGCTGTGGTGCGACATGGACAACGCCCCGACGTGGGAACACGCCGCCGCGCTGCTGGAAGGCAAGGACTTGCCGCCGCCCCGATTGGCGGTTTGCAGCGGCAACGGCTGCCACGTCTACTGGCAGCTGGCGGCAAAGGCGAACCTGCCGACTGCCGAGACGAAGACGGCGTTTCGTTCGCTGCTGCGGCGGCTGTGCGCGAAGATTGGCGGGGAACCGAGCGGCCCCCACGCCGACCCCGCCAGCACGGACGCGGCCCGCATCCTGCGCCTGCCGGGGACATTCAACTGGAAGGACGCGGCGCACCCGAAGCCGGTGAAAATCGTTCACTGGAACGGGTCGGCCTTCGGACTGTCGGCGGGACAGTGGATGGCGCGTCTGCCGGAGGAAAACGCGCCGCCGCCTGCGTGGAAGACCGCCGGAAAGAAGCCGCCTTATACGAACGTCCACCCGCTGCAACGGGACGTGTCGCCGACGGGCTGTCGGCATCAGAACGCGGTGCGGCTGCTGATGTGTCTGCGGCAGTGGGGCGCGGACGACCGGGCCTTAGAAGAAGCGGCGCGGGCGTTCTGCAACCTGAACGCTTTCCCGGAGAAGGAGATGGAAGCGATCTTGGATTGGGTGTGGGGCGGCAAACGATGGTGACCGGCTTTTGATACCGGGCCGCGAACGACCCGTCTGGGAAGCCCTGGGCTAATCGTCCTGCGGACGAAAATGCCCCCCGCTGGCGGCTGTCCCGTCCACCGGACGGTTGGCGGAACGCCTCCCAGACGGGTCGTTCACGGCCCGGTCTAACGAGCGTTTTTGAGGAGGCAAACATGGAAATCGGAGCGTTGCACGGAACGGCATTTACGGATTTGGGTCAGGAGGAGGAATGGGACATCACGATGGCTCGGTTGGTATCAAGCGGACATGAGGAGGCGCGGATTGCGCTTTCGGCGCTGCGGCAGCGTCACCCGGAGTATCTTTCCCGCGTGTGGAATGAGATGCAAACGGGCGCGGGCGCGGGAAAGGCGGGGGCGATGCTGCCGATTCTGAATGAAACGGCGTTCTGGCAGGAGGTGGGCAATCCGCCGCCGATGCTGATTGAGGGACTCTTGCCGGACAGGTCGCTGTTCCTGCTGTCGGGCAAGCCGAAGGCGGGCAAGTCCTTCCTCGCGCTGGACATGGCCTACGCGGTGCGGAGCGGGGCGGACGTGTTCGGGAAGTACAAAGTCAACCGCCCCGGCCCCGTCGTGTATCTGGCGATGGAGGACGGCAAGTATGAGGTCGCCAACCGCCTGCTGGCGCGGGGCAGGCGGCAGGGCGTGGACGAGGCGGGCAGCCTTGAACTTTGCACCGAGCGGTTCGTTCTGTCTGACCCGGAGCGCATGGACGCATTGCGGGCGCAGTTGGAGCCGCTGAAACCGTCGCTTCTCATTGTGGACACGGCGGCGGAAGCGCTGGGGATTCGCGACTGGCTGAACCGGGGCGAGATTACCGACAAAGTGGGCAGTCTGCGCGATCTGGCGCGGCAGGTGTGCGCCGTGCTGCTCGTCTCGCATAACCGGAAGTCGGAGGGCGAGGCGGGCGACGAGATTGCGGGCAGCAACGCCTTCACGGGGGCGGTGGACGGCTGGATTTCGGCGTACAAGGCGGAAAGCCTCGCCAATGGGAACCGCCGCCTTTTCTTGCGGACAGAGGGGCGCGGCGGAGTGCGGGGCGAACTGGCGGTCGAAATGGACACGAAGACGCTGCGCTTCTCCGCGCTGTCGCAATCCGAAGTTGAGCAGAGCAAAGGGAAAGGCGCGGGGGATCAAATCGCCGAACAGGTGGCGCAGGCCATTGAGGGCTACGGCGGCAAGGCGACAATCAAGCAGATAAGCGACTTCTGGGAATGGCCCGGCATGACGACAACACGTCGTGTGCAGTCGCTTCTTGCGGCGGGGACTCTCGCGGATACCGGAGAAAAAGTCTCGATTGGCGGACGGGCGGCAACGTTGTATCAGTTGACGCCTTCTTCCCTTTAGTTCTTACCGTCAGACACCTTCGTTCGGTGGTGGTGATAAGAAGTCTACGATAAAAACTTCTTATCACCACTCTACTTTAGTGGTGTCTGGTGATAAGAACGCGCCGCAAAAAACGCGCTGATTCTGGACCACAGATTACGCGGAGGGGACAGATTGCGCGAAATTTCAATGATGGGACGGCAACGCAATACACTGCTCCCTATCTGCATCAGGAGGGGAGCGGGACGGGGAAGAATCTATTCGATTTTGCGCTGTTCCAGACGGCGTTTGAGTTCCTCGTTCTCGCGTTTCAGCGCCTCGATTTCCCGCTTCAATTCTTCCGCGTCGGCGGAACTGATTGCGGGAGGAGGCAGGGCGTTTCTTTCGCGCAGGAGAAAGTTCTCCAACCGCAAGGCCATCTTTTCCCGTTCATGCGCTTCATTCTCGCGCAATCGGGCGACTTCGAACTTTAAGTCCTGCACACTGTCAACAACCTCATCCAGCCCTTGCTGCTGGTCGGTAATGTCCGCCGAGTTCTTTTCCGTCTGCTCTTTGTGTTTGAGCAGATAACGCGCCCATTCGATAAGGTTTTGCCAGAACATTAGCCCGCCTTCAACTGCAAGAGTTTCGCTTTTGTTCTCGCCTTGATACGGTCGGTCTCCTGCTGATTTTTGGTGATGCGCTCGTCAATACGTTCCATTGCCGCAAAAAGGGAGTGGAGTTCGGCGTCCAGTTTCGCCGTTTCTTCCGCTGTCGGTTCTGCGGTCAGGGCCTTGTTCATCGTGCCAGCCTCCAGAGAGAATATCGGGCGGGATAATTCGCGCCCCCTTTATTATACAGCATTTTACCGACCGATTCGTTCTGAACTCGGATTACGCGGATTTGGATTGATTACGCAGATTTTTCAATGCCGGGACTGCCAGCGGTTTGCGTTGTAATGCGCGTGTCACAGGGTAATAAGCGTGTTGCGGCGCGATCAGCGGGACGCAGCGAGAAATCCGCGTAATCCCTCAAATCCGCGTCATCTGTGGTTCAGAGAGAGGTAAAAACAATGACACCGAGCGAAATTAAAGCGTGGCTGGATAGGCGGGGCGGAGAAACGGGCGTGTGGGACTATGCGCGGCGGCGGGGCGTCAGCGTGTGGGCGGCGGCGAATGAACTGGCGTGGTTTGTGGAGCGCGGCTATCTGTCGGAGGAGCGGCGCGGCGCGGCGCATCAGGGCGTATATTTCGGCAGCGTGTACCGCGTTTCGGAGCAGTATCGGCAGGCCTGCGGGCCGTGACTGTTTACCTCCCCCAACCCCTCCTTCGCAAGGAGGGGAGCAATGCGGACGGCTCCCTCCCCTTCGTAAGGGGAGAAAAGCGGACGGTTCCCTCCCCTTGCGAAGGGCCGGGCCGGGGTGGGGCGCAAGGGATTCCTCATTCCTCATTTCCCTATATCCATCGTTTCCAGCGGGCGACCACGAGCATGGCGATGCTGGTAACGGCGATGAAGGCGAGCACTCCGAAGAACCCGCCCGTTCCTGCGTCGTAAATCGGCACTTTGAAGTTCATGCCCATCAGCCCCGTGACTACGCTTGCGATAAAAAACGGAACCGAGAACAGCGTCAATGTCTTGACGACCTCGTTTGTTTTGCGCGTGGTCTGCGTCATATAAATATCGAAGGAGCCAATCAGCAGTTCGCGGGCGTTCTCCACCGCGTCAATCGCCCGCTCCAGCCGGTCATTCAAGTCGCGGAAGTGAGGCGCGGAATCAACCGAAGCAATCTGCATAAATTCCGGGCGGGCCAGCGCGGAAAATACCTCCCGGTGCGGCGTCAGGGCGCGGCGGACGCGGGCGATCCGGCGGCGCATCGCCACCATTTCCGCCAGCAGCGCGTCGTCCGCCCGCAGCCGCAGGGCCTGCTCGTCCATGCGGTCAACCTCCATCTCCAGCCGATCCACCACGCGGAAATAGTCCGTCAGATGCCAGTCCAGCAGCGAGGCGAAAAGTTCCGGCGAGTCCAGATGCCCTAAATCCGAGTCGTCGCGGATGCGGGCCGCAAAACTTTTCAGCAGGGCAATCTCGTCCTCATGCGCGGTCAGCACATAGTTTTTTCCGATGATAAAATGCAGCGTGGAAACCCGGTACGCCTTGTCCGCCTCGTGGATCGCGTCCACGCTGGCCTGCGCGTAGGACGAAAAATACTCGATGCGCGGGGCGCGGCGCGGCTGCAACAGGGTGTACATCGTGTCGTTATGCCAGTCGAACATCTTTGCGAGCCGCGTCAACGCGCCGCGCTCCAGACCCTGAATGTCCACCCAGAGCAGTTGATGATCTTTCAGCCCGGAGACCCGCGCCTCGTTGAGTTCCACCTCGCCGTCCGCGCCTTCGCCGTCATAGAGATAGGCGCGTACCTGCATCGCCGCCTGTTGCGATTTGTTTTCCATAGTGCCTCCCTGAGGTAGACTACCGGATTGAGAGAGATTTCGTTCATTCTTGCGTATGGAAAGCAAAGACGCTCCCCTGTTTGACCTGTCGGGGCAAAAAAGGGGAGTAAATTCCCGGCGAAAGGCAACTTCATGACTTCCACGCAATTCTGGCGTGTTTCCCTGCACGGCGGACACAGCGGCGAATTTTGCGACCATGCCGACGACACCCTGCGCGAAATTCTGGAAGCCGCAATCCGCGCCGGATACACGACATTCGGCGTTTCCGAACACGCGCCCCGCAGTCAGGCGTATTTCCTCTACCCGGAAGAACTCGCGCAGCAATGGGACGTGGCGAAACTCCGCGCCGATTTCGACCGCTACACCGCCGCCGTAAATCTTCTCGCCGCCGAGTTCGCAGGCCGCCTGACCGTCCTGCGCGGCTTCGAGGCCGAAGTCGTGCCGACCGCAAGTTACCTCGCAGAGATGCGGCAGTTGCGTTCCCGCCGCCTGCCCGACGGTTCCCCCGCCTTTGATTACATCGTCGGCTCGGTTCATTTCGTGAACGAAATTCAGATTGACGGACTGCCGGCAACCTACGTGATTGCGGTGGAGAAGTGCGGCGGACTGGAAAATTTCGCCGTTCGGTACTACGAGATTGTCGCCGAAATGATCCGCGACCTGCGCCCGGAAGTCGTCGGGCATCTGGACTTAATCCGGCGCAACGCCGCCCTTGCCGGGTTCGATCCCGCCGCGCTGGAGACCAATCGGATTCTGGACGCCGCGCAGTCCGCGCTTGCGGCGGCGCGGCAGCACGGTTGCATCCTTGACCTGAATACCGCCGGGTGGCGCAAGGGGCTGGAACACCCCTACCCCGCGCCCGCGCTCGTAAAAATGGCGCAACAGGCGGGCGTACCTTTCTGCTTCGGCGACGACAGCCACCGCATCGGGGAAGTCGGGGCGGGGATAGACGCGGCGCGGGACTACCTGCTCCAGAACGGCGTGGATTCCCTCACGATTTTGACGCGGGAACCGGGAGAAAGAAAGGTCGTCCCGCTGATTTAGACCGCGCCCGACAGTGACGCTTACCCAACAAACAGACAAAGCGCGGAAATGAAAAATTCCGGGAACGAATCGCGCCGCGCCGCTGTTTCTCTCTTTAATGATCTCGGCACAAATCGCTAATAGTTGTCCCGCGCCAATTCGAGGCGTTACAAACGCCCCGCTGAGAGCGTTCCGCCAGACGTTCTCCCGGACGCGCAATGCAATTCCATCAGGAAATTATGACACGATCAATACGCAACAGGAGGCATTATGTCCCGGTATATCAAGCATTTATCTTTCTTTCAGAAATTGCAAGCAGGCTGCTGCATTGTGGGGTTTGTCTTGATTATAGCGGCGATTTTGTTCCCGGTAATGGCGCAGTCGCACATAAGGGGCGGTCCTCGCACTTCCTGTATTTCCCGGCTTAAAAATGTTGGAACAGGTATCATCAGTTATGTTCAGGACTATGACGGGCAGTTTCCGGGCGGCGGGCAAACGATTGCCCTGCCGGACGGACGCCCTGTCCCGACATCAGCCCTGATAGCGGAAGACCGAAAGCGGGACTGGATCACACAACTCATACCCTACACGAAAAACCCCTCTTTGTTTTACTGCCCTTCCGACCCGCCGGAGGACGGATGCGAACGGGGTTTTCCGTCGGGACAGCCGCCAAAATGCGCCTCGTCCTACACGATGAACGGTTGGACGGCCTTCGGCTTCAACAATAGTGCGATCAAAAATCACACAAATTTCGTTCTGGTAGCGGAACGGAACGCGAAAAACAAGCCGGAAAACGCACCCTATCTTTTTTCGTGGTGGGAATGGCAGCGAACGGGCGATAACTTCACCTGGCCCCCGGTTCCCCTGCCCGTTCCGACCGAAGCGGCCTCAACAGACCTTGCCATCACGCGGCATAGCGGGCTGTCCAACTACATCTTCGCAGACGGTCACGTCAAAGCGTACCGCTTCGCAAGAGTATGGAGCGCCGCCGCGCCGAACGCTTTCTGGCCCGAATCAAAATGAGTCTTGCGTCCTGCCGGACGCTTAGCGGTACGCCGTCTAGCGAGGCGTTTGCAACGCCTCGCCAGGAAACTCGTCCTCCAAAAGCAGGGAAAGGGTCTGCCCGGACTGCCGCCGCGTGTGATGCCGGAAGTAAACGCGGAGGGTTGCGGCGGCGCGGGCGTCCACTCCCGGAATCCCGCCGCGCTGCACGGCGAGGGCCAGCGCGTTCAGGCTGTCAATCCCCGCGTCCTGATAAAGATAACGCGCCGTCCGCGCTCCGATGCCCGGAATCGTCAGCAGCTCCAGCGCCGAAGCGGGGACGCGCCGTTCCCATTCGCGCCGCATCCGGCACGTCCCGGTCAGCAAAATTTCGCTGATAAGGGCCGCCGTCACCGGGCCGACGCCGGGGATGTCGCAGAGCCGCCCCGTTTCCGCAAGCGTCTCCGCCTCCTCCGAGAGGCGCGAAAGGGTGTAGGCCAATCGCCCGTACCGCGCTGCCTTCGTTTCGTCCTGCCCCGCCAGCAGCAGCAAGTCGCCGAGTTCTTTCAGCGCCGCCGCCAGTTTTTTGTTCGTCATGGCGCGGCCTCCGTTTTTTCCCGCCGCGCCTGTTCCGCCGCAATCAGCGCGTCAATCGCAAATCCCTCAATCGTCAGCCCCGTGATATTGGCGTCGGTGATGTTGACCTGCGAAAAGTTGATGTTATGGAACGTCGCGTTCTGCAAATTGATGTCCTCGAACGCCGCCCCTTGCAGCGAAACGTCCGTGAACCGCGCCCCGCTCAAATCGGCGTCGCGAAATTCCGCCCCGCGCATGGCGGTATGCTCAAATTTCTGCGCGGCATTTTCCTGCGCTTCGCTCTCACCCTGATTCGTGTCCTGAATCATGCCCGTCTCCTTAGCCACCCGATTTTTTCTTGCTTTGAGTCGTGGCCCTCCCGCACACTCGCAGCGATTCGGCAAAAACCGGAAAGAAGGACGGAAAAATAATTTTCGATAGTGGAGCATGGCAAATGAGGAAGAAAAGGGAAGCGTTCAGGCCGAGGGAGGAGGCGGCAGAGTTTTTGCGGCGGGGTGAATCGGAGCGCCCTGCAAAGCGCTGAAATAAAGGTTAATGCCTTTATTCGCCATCAGCGAGCCAGCGATGCTCATCAGGAACAGGTAAGCCAATCGAAACAGCAAGACGCCGAACTGCGCCCCAATCGCGGCGGCGGTCGGGTCGGTCTTCGGGTTGTTTTTGAAGGTCAGGCCAAGCGTTTCGGAGGCGGGCGCGTTGAAAAGATGGTAGGCGATGTAAAAGACGAGACCCAGCGCCGCCACGCCCAGCAAAAAGACCAGCATCCCAATCAGCCGTCCCGGTATATCGCGATGCGCCCCCGATGCCATATTCCTACTCTCCTCCATCACAAAATAAAAAAATAACGGGGCGCGAATCTCGCGCCCCAAACCTAAACCTATGGACGCCCGCCGTCCCGCGATTGTTCCCTACAGGCGAGCAACACCGTGTCAATCCGCAGATTTTACACTCGTTAAGGACGTATGAGGGTTGCGGCGGCGTCCATCAGCGGTTGCGCGATGCGGGGCGCGACGCCGAGCAGGACGGAGAAGATCAGGCTGGTAAATACTGTCGCCATGACCGGGCCGGGAGACAAAGCCCGCCCGGTAGAGGCGTTCTTGTCCGGTTCCTGAAAGCACATCACCCAGACCACTTTGAGGTAGTAATAGATCGAAATCACGCTTGCCAGCGCCAGCGCGACCGCAAGCCACCCCTGCCCCGCCAGCAGCGCCGCGTTAAAAATATAGAACTTGCCCACAAAGCCCATCGTCAGCGGAAAGCCACCCAGCGACAGCATGAAAATCAGCATGATGTACGCGGCCTGCGGATCGCGGCGCACAAGCCCCTTCAAATCGTCCATTGTCTGACAATCGTGTCCGCGTTTGGTCAGCAGGATTAAAACGCCAAACGAACCCATCGTCATCAGCGAGTAAGCGAGCAGGTAAAACGTCAGGGCGCTGAACGCCGCCGACTGCGCCGCCGCAAGGTCTCCCGCATTGCCGACATTGCCGCAGGCCGCGCAGACCGCCACCAACAAGTAGCCCGCATGAGCCACCGACGAATAGGCCAGCATCCGCTTTACGTTGTCCTGCGTCACCGCGAGGATATTGCCGCCGAACATGGTCAAAATGGCAAGCCCCTGCAATGCGATCAGCCAGTAGGCGGAAACAGGCGAAAGCGCGTAAAACACTCGAAGGATCGCTCCGAACGCCCCGATCTTCGCGGCGCAGGCCATATACGCCGTGACAGAGGTCGGCGCCCCTTCATAAACGTCCGGCGTCCACATATGGAACGGAACCAGCGCCGCCTTAAACGCCAGACCGACTAGGACTAGCGCCACGCCCGACATGAACATGGCAGACGGCGCGTGATTGGGCAGGCCGGAGAGGAACGCGGTCAGCGTGGTCAGATTCGTTGTGCCGCCGTTGCCGTCCGCGCCCGCCGAGCCGCCGTAAATCAGCGCGATCCCGTAGAGCAGGAACCCGGCGGCAAACGCGCCAAGCAGAAAATACTTGAGCGCCGCCTCCTCGCTCCGCGCCTCCTTGCGGGCGAAACCGGACAACACGTACAGCGAAACCGACAGAATTTCAATCGCAATAAACAGCACAATCAGGTCGTTCGCCGCCGCCATCAGCATCCCGCCCGCCGTCGAAAACAGCACGAGGACGTAATACTCCCCGATGTTCAGCTGCCGGTTTTCGAGGTAAGTCATGGCAAGAAAAACGGCAAGCGCTGCGACAATCAGCAGAATCAGGTTGCAGGACTCCGCAAAGGAGTCCATGCGCAGCGAATTATGAAACGCGGGGCTGTTCACCGTCAGTGAGCGGACGGATGAAATTATCGCAATCCCAATGCCCACCAGACTGACGCCGGGACTGGCAAATTTCGCGTTCCGCCACCCCGCGAGGCACGAATCGCCGAGCAGCACAATCATTGCCGTCAGGATCAAAATGACGAACGGCGCGGCGGCGCTAATATCATTAAATAGAATACTCATAGGTCTCAGTTCTCACAGCGATTCAGCGCTCAATTTCCGGCCTTATCGGTCTGCGTCGGCAGTTCCGCGAACGGCGCGGCGATCTCATTTCCATGCGATGGCTTTTTTTGTGGTTTAGGCGCGGTATCTACGGCAGGTGCGGGAGCGGCGGCTGCCGACTTTACGACGGGCGCGGTTTCCGGCGCTGCCTCTGTTTTCACTATCGGCGCGGGGGCAGGCAGGTCATCGGAAGCGTTGCGCTTCACAGGAGCGATCTCATCCGATGGGACAACCTGATCATTGATGGCGCTGTTCATCGGCAGATGCGGGTTAAGGTTACGCGCTTCCAACTCCTGCGAAATGACGGCGTTGACCGGAGCGGTCATACGCTTCGTCCAGAAGGCGCTGCCCATGCCGATCCAGAAAATCATGCCCGCCAGCGGGATCAAAACGGCCCAATCGTTGCGGTTCAGATCAGGCAGCTTCAGGTTTTCTTCCCGTGTGACGGGGCCGAGCATCAGGCGCTGGAACCACCAGAGCATATAGACTGCGGACAAAATCGTTCCGGTCGCGGCAAGGGCGGTCGGGCCGAATCCAACCCCGTTGGAAATCCACGCGCCCTGCATGATCGTAAATTCGCCGACAAATCCATTAAAGAACGGCACGGCGAGGCCGGACAGCGTGGCGATCAGCAGCATGGTCGCGAGATTCGGCATGACCTTTTTCAGTCCGCCAAACTGCGAAATCTGCCGCGTCCGCCGCCGGTCGTTGAGCATCCCGACGATAAAAAGCAGCATGGCGGCGCTGATTCCGTGATTGATGTTCTGGATCAACGCGCCCATCATTCCGATTCGCGTAAACGAGAAAATTCCGAGAATGACAAAGCCGATATGCGCAATCGAAGAATAGGCAATCAATCGGTAGGAATCGGTCTGCACCGCCGCGATAATCGAGCCGTAGATAATCCCGACAAGGGCGAGAACGATGAACAGCGGCGCGGCCCGCTGCGCCTGCTCCGGGAACAGCGGCAGACAGAACCGCACGAATCCGTAAATCGCCACTTCGCCGGACAGGAACACGCTGACGACGGTCGGGGCCTCGGCAATGGTATCGGGCAGCCATGTATGGATTGGGACAAGCGGCGTCTTCACCATGAAGGCCAGCGCGAACGCCGCGAACAGGTACATCAAAATCTGCGGATTGAGGCCGTGCAGCGCCGCGCTTGCTTTGGTCAGCGGGTCAGCGAGTTCCAGCAGGTTCAGCGTCCCGGCGTACTGGTAGGTCGCGGCAATCGCAACCAGCATCAGGATACTGCCGCCGAACTGAAACACAAAGAATTTCGCCGCCGCGAAACCGCGCCGCGCATTGCCGAAAATCCCGATAAGAAAGTACATCGGAATCAGCATCGCTTCCCAGAACACGTAAAACAAAATCAGGTCAAGGGCGCAGAATATCCCGATAATCCCCGACTCCAGTAAGAGCAGGAATATTATGTATTCTTTGACTCTTTCGGTGCGATTACTGGAAAACACCGCGCAGAGCGTCATCAAAAACGTAGTCAGCAGAATGAGCAGCAGACCGATGCCGTCCACGCCCATCCGGTACGCGACATGGACATTCCCGATAGACAGCCAGTCTTGAACTTCCATATACCGCATCTGCGAACCGGGGCCGGACGTGTACTGCGACGGATTGACGCGGTGAAACGTCGCCATCAGCGCAACCGCCAGCAAAAAGTTAATCAGCGTAATGACTTTTGCGGCGTTGAGTATCGCGGCCCGTTTTCCGTCGGCGGGAATCGGGGCGGCGTCGGTCGCGGCGCGGGTCGCTGATTTTGGCTCCGGCACATCGTCGGGGCGCGGCAGCAAAAGCAAAAGCAACGCGCCGAGTGCGGGAAGAAACGTCAGCGCACTTAAAATATGGTCTTCCAGAAAAGACGGCATGAGAAACTCCAACGTGTCTTTGAACCACAGATTACACAGATGAGATTGATTGCGCAGATTTCCACTGCCTGCCAGCCTGACGCAGTGAAAAATCTGCGAAATCTGTTTAATCAGCGTAATCTGTGGTTCAAAGACAAAAACGTTTACTTCACAATTAGATGATTCCATTGCAGCAGCAAGGTAGAAATCAAAGCGACGACGCCGAACAGGATACCAAGCGCGTAGTTGCGGACGAGGCCGGTCTGGATTTGCCGGACGCCGCCGCTGATCCCGCCAATCGCGTAGCCCAGGCCGCTGACAAGTCCGTCAATCAGGCCGTTATCAATCGCTTTCCAGAGGAATTTTGCGATGTCCCCGCCGACTTTGATAAAGGCCAGATTATAGAACCAGTCAAAGCCCCATTTGCTGACGAACGTATCGTAGACCAGCGCGGCGGGATTAGTCGGTCGTTTCTCCCACTGCGCTTCGGTCTCGACGGGAACAATCTGCCCGGTCGCCCTGTTCTTATTATAAAGCGAAAGCGCAACGCCGATTCCAATAACCGCCACTATCGTGGACAGAATGTAACCGGCAACGGGCGGCAAGCCCTCTTCGCCCTGCGATAGCGGGCCGCGCTGCAATACGCCGACGCACGGCTCCAGAAATTTCGCGAACGAGCCGTTGTACCAGCCTGCAATTCCAAAGACAGCGGAGAAGAACGCCAGAATGTAGAGCGGAATCATCATCGAGGCGGGCGATTCGTGGACTTTGCCGTCGCCGTGCGCGTGCGCGTCGTGTCCGTCCGTATCGTGTTCGTCGTCGAAGTTGCTGTGATGCTGCGCGGGCAGTTCGCCGTTGATGAATCGGGCGTCCGTGTCAAAGGTTTTCGCCATCATGCGCCACATATAGAACGCGGTCAGCAATGCCGTAAACAAGCCAACCGCATACAGGATTTTGCCGCCAAACTCCCCGCCCCACGCGGCGCTAAACGCGCTTTCCAGAATCGCGTCCTTGCTCCAGAACCCGGCGAAGGGGAAAATCCCCGCAATCGCCAGCGTTCCGATCAGCATCAGCAGTTTCGTGCGTGGAATGAGTTTCCCCAGACCGCCCATCTTCCTCATGTCCTGTTCGCCTTGCATGGAATGGATCACCGCCCCCGAACCGAGGAACAGCAACGCTTTGAAGAACGCATGGGTCGTGACGTGGAACATGGCGGCGGCGAAATTCCCCACCCCGCAGGCCACGAACATATAGCCGAGTTGCGAGACGGTCGAGAACGCCAGCACCCGCTTAATATCTTGTTGGACGAGCGCGACGGTCGCGCCGACAAAAGCGGTTGCAATCCCGATAACGGCGATAAATTCCAACGCCTGCGGGGACTGCACAAACAGGTACGAACAGCGCGTCAGCATCACGACGCCGGCGGTCACCATCGTGGCGGCATGGATCAGCGCGGAAACGGGCGTTGGCCCCGCCATCGCGTCCGGCAGCCAGACCCACAGCGGAATCTGCGCCGATTTTCCCATCGCGCCCACGAACAGCAGGAAGCAAATCCCGGTAATAATTCCGGCGGGGACGAGGCCGCCAATCGCGTTGATCGGCAGGTAGTGCAGATTGTTCGCGTCCATTTTCGAGGCCAGATCAAGGACGCCCGTTCCCGCCGCCGTGCGGAACGAAAGCGTCCCGAACACGCTCCAGATCAGCATCATCGCCAGCATGAAACCGAGATCGCCGACGCGGTTCACAATGAACGCCTTATTTCCCGCTTTGCTATTTTCGCTTGAGGTGTACCAGAAGCTAATCAGCAGGTACGAACACGTTCCGACGCCCTCCCAGCCGACGAACATCAGCAGGAAATTCTCGCCCATAACGAGCAGAAGCATCATTACGATAAACAGATTGAAATAGGTGAAAAAGCGCGGCTGCTCGCGGTCTTCCGCCATGTAGCCCGTTGCGTAGACATGAATCAGCCCGCCGACTCCGGTGACAATCAGCGCCATCAGCATCGAAAGTGGATCGAGCAACAGCCCGAAATTCACCCGGAATCCCGCAAGGTCAATCCACGAGCCGCCAAGCAACGGTGCAATAAACGGTGGCAAGAGCGACGCATAAGCGCGATGCCCGGTTGCATTGTCCATTCCCGCTACGCTGAGAGTCACGCCAATCGCCACTATGAACGCTGCCAGAACGCATCCCGGCGCAAATAATGCGACCAGACGCTTCGCGCCCTTCCCGAACAGCCGTCCCGCAAAAGCGTTAAACAGAAATCCGAGGAAAGGCAGCCAGATAATTAACCACGCTAAATCCAACATTCACACAAACTCCTGTTTGTTTCAATCCTCGCCTGCTGAGGGCGGCAGGCGCAACGAGCATCAAACAATCTCATCTATCACAACCCGACCGTTTGGAGCAAATTGCGCGTTTAATTCGTATCCTGCCAGCAGGAATGTGCCGAGCAAAGAACGTTTTCCTAACGCGAGAATTGGCACGACCGTATTTTCCCCGTGCCACAAAATGATGCCGCGATGCTCTTGCGCGATACGTCCACTATCGTCAGCAAGATTCGTGTCAATATGCTGATAAAATGGCAAATTCATTGCGGCTACGGCAGCAGGAGGCAAAGTCAACGCTCCCGCAAAGCCGGTATCAATCACAAATTCAAGAGCGATTGTGCCGCCATTCGGCAGAAAAAATGTGACCTCGACCGTTGCCTGCAAACCATTCATTTTGCCGATAATCACGGCGCTGTCCTCGTAAGTGTGCCACCCATAGCGTATACTGCGTCATAACCGATTCGGGCGCCGTAAAGCGCCGCGCCGGGATGCTTTGCGAAAAGCGTATCGCCATTTATAATAGGATCATCACCAATCGCATAATCACCCGTTTCAACGTCTATCGAAATTAGTTTGCCAATGTTTTCTTCCGTTTCAACAACAGCGCGAATTTGCTTTTCGTATAATTCTTGACCGAGGCGACGTACTTCTTCGCCCGCAAAGCGAGGCTGTAACATAATTCGCTCCTCCATTGATGATTTGCTGGGAAAATGCAAGCGTCAAAACTTCATCAAGTTGATTTCGTCAATGTTAATCGTCTGCTTCGTGCGGAAGATGGCGACTATGATTCCCAACCCGACCGACACCTCCGCCGCCGCGACCGCCAGCGCAAAAATGACGTACATCTGCCCGTTAATCTGATTGAAATGCCGCCCCAGCGCCACAAAAGACAGGTTTGCGGCGTTCAGCATCAGTTCGATGCACATAAAAATCACAATCGGGTTGCGTTTCGTCAGCACGCCCGTCACGCCAATCGTGAACAAAATTGCCGACAGCACCAGAAAATGCTGCGTTGTTATCGCTAGAAAATGCGGCATGAAACACCTGACCTAAATTTTGCGCTTCGCTAAAATGATCGCGCCAACGACGGCGACCAGAAGCAGAATGGACGTAATCTCAAACGGAAACAGCCACGTTGACGCGGGATTGTACAGGTTCAGGCCAATATCCTGCACCGTACCTTTGGGAATTAGTCCGTTTCCGTAGGTGACGGGCGCGGTGTTCAGTGAAATCAGCGAATTGGAACCGAGCAGCGCCAGCAGGAAGACCGCTCCCAGCGCAATGGCAATCTGCGGCTGTATCCCGCCCTTTTCGTTCAACGCCTCCGGCGCTCCGATATTGAGCAGCATAATCACGAACAGGAACAGCACCATAATCGCCCCGGCGTAGACAATAATCTGCACCGCCGCAAGGAACTGAGCGGACAGCAGAATATAGAACGCCGCCACGCACAAAAACGTCGTGACCAGAAACAAGGCGGCGCGGACAGGGTTCTTCACCGTAATCATCAGAATCGAAGCGATTACGGAAACCGTTGCAAACAGCCAGAATAGCACAGGCGAAATCGTCATTAAAATTCCTCAACGCCATCGCGTACCGGCGCGGCGGGCGGGGATTACTTTCGGTCTGCCGCAACCAGCGGCGCAGAAACGGAAATCGGCGCGGGCGCTTGCGAGACTTTTTCTGCGTCCCCGTTTTTGTCAAACAGCAGATTCAGTCCCGCCAGCAGGAATAGCCAGACCAGACCAATCGGCAGCATCCGTTTCCAGCCCAGATTCATCAGGGCGTCGTACCGCAGGCGCGGCAGGGAGGCGCGAAGCCAAGTATAAAGGAAAATCCCCATCATCACCTTGAGCAGATACCAGACCACGCCCGGAATCCAGTTCAGAGGCCAGATGTTAATTGGCGGCAAAAATCCGCCCCAGAAGACTGCCGCGTTCAGGCCGCTGACCGTAAGCATCGCCACATATTCGCTCGTGAAAAACATCGCGAATTTCATGGACGAGTATTCGGTATGGAACCCGGCGACAAGTTCCGATTCCGCTTCCGGCAGGTCAAACGGGGCGCGGTTCGTTTCGGCGATCATGGAGATCGTGTAGATAATGACCGGAATCAGGCCCGTCCGCAGCCAGTACCACGAAAGGAAACTGCCCTTCAGCGCGTCCCAGAAAAATCCTGTGTGCGTCGCCGGATCGAGGCCGAACGGCAGCACGTTCTGCGTCTGCACCATCGTATTGAGGTTCAGCGTCCCCGAAATCAGCACGACGCAAAGCAGCGAAAGCCCCATCGAAAGTTCGTAACTGATAAGCTGCGCGGAGGCGCGAAGCCCGCCCAGCAGCGCATACTTGTTATTCGACGCCCAGCCCGCCAGCACGATTCCATAGACTTGCAGCGAGGAAATCGCCAGAATATACAGAAATCCGATGTTGACGTTGCCCGCCGACAGCGGGACATGGACAATGTTTCCGCTCTCATAGCGCAGCGCAATCGTCATCAACGGCAGGGAAGCGTTGGAGGCGAACGCCATCAGCACGGCGAGAATAGGCGCAAGATAATAAATTCGCACGTCTATATTCGACGGACGGCAATCTTCTTTGAAGAACAGTTTCAGCACGTCAGCAGGCGGCTGCAGCAGACCGCGAGGCCCCACGCGGTTCGGCCCCTTCCTATCCTGCATCAACGCGATGACCGTGCGCTCGATCCAGATCAGAATCGGCAAAATGCCCAGCGCAAAGCCAAGCCAGACCGCCAGCGCCGCGAACGGCACAAGCGGCGCAATCCGCACCCCAAAAATTTCCGCCGGAAAAGCAAGTCCGAACATTAAAAACTCCCCATGAGGAGGGCGTTCAGGCGTTCAGGTGTTCGGGTGTTCAGGTCAATGCGGCTTCATTGATAGTTTTCACAATTTATCAACGAACGCGCCGAACACCTGAACACCTGAACACCGAACACCGGAGCGCCCGTCCTAATAATTCCAGCGCAGGCCCGATTCGCCCAGCGCTTTGGGCGTCATTCCGGCATACAGCGGGACGTTGGCCGCGATGTCGCGCAGGATGTCGCGGGCGGAGAAGAACGGCGTTCCGCCGCCCATCTGCGCGGCAATCTCCGAGAAAATCAGCCAGTCCGGTTTAATGTCCGGCGAAATCTCAAACGCCTTGTAGATGCGCTGGACGCGCCGTTCGCAATTCGTGTACGTGCCGTCTTTTTCTGCCACGCTTGCGGCGGGCAGAATCAGGTCGGCGAACTGCGCCGTCTCCGTCATTTCCAGTTCGTTCACCACAACGAACGCTTTTTCCATTGCCCGCGCCGCTAAATCGGCTTCCGGGAACTGTTCGCGCAGTTTCGCCCCGACCAGCCAGAGTACATCCAACTCGCTATTCGCCGCCGCTTCCAGCATTTGCCGCGTGTTCATGCCGGGTTGCGAAATCGGCGCGTAACCGGGGCCGAAGTCGGGCAGGATTCCCATGTCCATCGCGCCCTGCGTGTTGCACTCGGTTCCGGGAATGTTCAGGTTGCCTGCGTTGCCCGTCGCTTCGATCAAATCGCCGAGCGCCGATACAATTTGCTCGTACTGCGGATGTTCGGTCACGTTTGTGCCAGCCAGAATCGTCATCGGCCCGGTCGCAAGCAGGATCGCCGCTTCGATAATCTGCTGCGCGGGAACACCTGTCTCGGCGGATGCTTTTTCGGGCGTCCAGTCCGCGACGGCTGCTTTGAGCGCAGTCAGGTCGAGTTTGCCCGCATCGGTCGCTTCCGGGAGCAGATTTTTTGCAATCAGGACGTTCAGCAGTCCGTTCAGCAGCGCGATTTCCGTTCCCGGTTGGTAGACCATCTCGACGGCGGCAAAATCGCCCACTTGCGTTGTGTCTTTCGGAACGGATGTGACCGCATTGATGACCGTCGCGGCCTTGAAACGGTACGCTTTGCGGACGCGCAGGAACAAAATCGGCTGTTCCTCGGCGAGTTCGGAACCCAGCACAAAGATCGTTTTCATCTTTTCCAGGTCGGCATCGCGTTGCCCATGCCATGATACCCGAAACGGTTAAAAATCGGCCTGTTTGTCGGCCCCATATAGCCGGAGACCCGCGAATCGAGGTGCGGCGTTTTCAATACATCGCGGAAAAATTTCTGCCAGACGTAGTTATCTTCGTTAGTCGCTCTCGCCCCGCCGATGCCACCGACCTTGCCATTCGCCGCTTTAAGTTTCTCCGCGAGGAGTTTGTACGCTTCCGTCCACTCAATCGGCGTCCATTGACCGTCTTTTTTGAGCAGCGGTTTTTGCAGGCGCGTCGGGGCGGAAACGTAGTCATGCCCGAATTTGCCCTTATCGCACGTCCATTCTTCATTGACCGCCTCATTCACGCGGGCGTTGACCCGCTGAAGCGCGTTCATGCGGTAATCAATTTTGATGTTGCAGCCGTTAGAGCAGTTGGAGCAAACGGAACGCTGCGAACTTAAGTCCCAGGGCCGCGCCTTGAAGCGGTACGTCCGCGAGAGCAAAGCCCCAACCGGGCAAAGCTCAATCACGTTGCCGGAGAACTTCGACTCAAATTCCGTGTGCGCGTAAGTCCCCACCTCGATATCGGCGCCGCGCTTCAAAAATCCCAACTGCGCGTCGCCGCTGATATCTTCGGTGAAGCGGGTGCAGCGGGCGCAATGGATGCAGCGCTCCCGGTCAAAAACGACGTTGGCGGAAAGCGGGTACGCCTTCGGGTAGTGCCGTTTCTCCTCAATGTAGCGCGAAGTAGGCGGGCCGTAGAAAAGCGTATTGTTCTGCAACGGACACTCGCCGCCCCGGTCGCAGATAGGGCAGTCCAGCGGGTGATTGATAAGCAGAAATTCCAGCACGCCCCGGCGGTCTTTGGTGACTTGCAGCGACTTCGAATCAATAACCATGCCCTGCGAGGCCGGGAGGGTGCAGGCGGTCTGCGGCTTCGGCATTTTCGCCAGGACTTCCGTGCCGTCCGGCATTTTGCGCGGCATAGAGACTTCCACCAGGCACATCCGGCAGTTCGCGGCGTCGCCTTTGCTCAAACGCGGGTGGTAGCAAAAATAGGGAACGTCCACGCCCGCCCGTTTTGCCGCCTCGATTACGTTCTCGCCATCGGGAACTTCGATCTCAATGCCATCAATTTTGACCGTGACTAATTTTTCTTTGAGTGGGTTCAGCGACGCTTCGGTCAGCGTCAAACGATTCTCAGCCATAACAAAGCCTGCATCTTTCCTGACGACCGGGCAGCGTATCGTCCGCCCCCGCGCCAACCGCTACTAAGTGTACCGCAAATGTGCGTGAATTTTTTCACAACCGCCCCGAAAAAACTCTCTGCGTGGAGCGGCGTTAGCGTTGCCATCATAATAATTCTCCAGCAGGCAAAGCGTTCTCAGGATTTGCGCGCGGATTTCCGCGCCGTTCGGACTTCCAGTTTTGCCATATCAATCACCGCGCCGACCTGCATCAGAAAATCCGTTCCAATGATGCCGTCAATATCGAGGCCGTAATCCATTGCGCCAACCTCAACAGGGAAATTGACGGCTGACATCGTCTCGTCAAGAGTTACCGCGTCAAGAGGCATTCTGTAAACAAGTTCGGAACCGCCTATACCGAAAACTTCGTGCAGTGTGCTTTCGCCCGGTGGCTCGAAGTCTAACGGTTCTATGCTTTCAACCGCAAAAATCGTGCCGGCGCTCCCCGTATCCACGATCATTCTGCCCAGCGAAAGCGTCTTTCCCTGATGAATCAGAGTGACAGAAACATAGATAAGACCTCTTTCGAGACGCAATTTCATGGCCGCGCTCTGACTCCCACCCATTTGCGTTCATGAATCTCCAGATGTTCTCTGTCCGTATGCAAAACGAGTAATTCACGTTCAGGCCGCTGCCGCCGCTGCCGAGCGTATTCTTTCATCGCGGTGTTCCAGTTTTCGAAAACGTTAATTACCGCCATATCATCTAATATGCGCTTTCCCGCTTCGGAATGTGCCTCTGTCGCTTCAATCAGCGTCCATTGATGCGGATATTGTTCGCGAATCGTTTCCCATTTCACAGGCTTTTTCCTTTTTGCAGAAGAGCCATAATCTCCAACAGGACGCTATCCATTGCGTAGTCCAGCGCAGTTCGCCCGTCTTCGTCCTTCGCCGTAATGTCCGCGCCGTTTCTGATCAGCCATTTTACTTTTTCGGTATCCACTCGCTCAATGGCCTTCATCAAGACAGTCATGCCTTCGCTGTCAGCGGCCTGAATGTCCGCGCCCGCGCTGCGAAGTTCGGAAAGCATGGAAATATCTGCGTCTGTAATCGGCGTTCTGCCTTCTCGCTGCCTTGCGTTCACGTCCGCGCCCCGCGCCAGCAGCAGCCGCGCTATCGCGTCCTGCTTGAAGCGCAAGGCCAGCATCAAGGCCGTTTCGTCATGCTCCGGGTCGCGTGTGTCAACTGGAACGCCTGCATCAAGCAGACGTTCCACAGTTTCCAGGTCTCCCGTGAACACCGCGTCAAGATACGCCTGCGCATTACGCCGCTTTTGGCTTAAGTTTCTTCCCGGCATAAGATCATGCCGCGACGAGCGTCAGCAATGGGTTAACGACTTCGGGCGTCGGCGGGACGTGATGCGGGCCGACGGGCGATTTTTTGTGCGTGATCCAGTACTCAAACTCCGGGCGGAACGCCTTGATCGCGCCGACTATCGGCCACGCCGCCGCGTCGCCGAGGCCGCAGTACGAGCGCCCGTCAATCTGCGAGCAGATGTCCAGCAGCAGATCAATGTCGCCCGCCTGCCCCGCGCCCGACGTGATGCGGTCCATGATCTTGTAAATCCAGCGCGTCCCTTCGCGGCACGGGGTGCATTTGCCGCACGACTCGTGCATATAAAATTCTGCCGTGCGCTTCATCAGGAGCGGAATGTCGGTCGTGTCGTTGAAGACCATGAAGCCGCCGGAACCGAGCAACGTGCCGTTCGCGCCGCACGATTCGATGTCCATGTTAATCGCGCCGAGACGATCCGCCGGAACGATCTGCACCGACGAGCCGCCCGGAATCACCGCTTTCAACGCCCCGCCCACGACGCCGCCCGCCATGTCCAGCAGCTCTAATAGCGGAGTTCCCAACTCAATCTCATAATTCGCGGGTCTTGCGACGTGTCCGCTGACGGAGATGAGTTTCGTGCCTTTGTTTTTTTCCGTGCCGAGTTTGGCGAACTCTGCCCCGCCCATCGCCAGAATTTTCGCCGCCGCGCAGTACGTTTCCACGTTGTTAATCAGGGTCGGGGACTTCCAGACGCCCTCGACGGTAGGAAGCGGCGCGTGGGGGGCTTTCAGGCGGGGGTTGCCGCGCTCACCCATCAGACTGCTCATCAGCGCCGATTCCTCGCCGCACTCGTAGCTGCCCGCGCCCATGTGGACATACAGATCAAAATCGAAGCCCTCGACGGCCAAAATGTTTTTGCCGAGGTAGCCCGCCTTGTACGCCTGATCAATCGCTTTGCGCACCTGAAACGCCGGTTCCACGTACTCGCCGCGAATGTAAATGTAACCCTTTTTGCTATGGGTGGCGTAGCCCGCAATCGTGACGCCTTCCACCAGCAGGTGCGGGAATTTCAGCATCAGTTCGCGGTCTTTGTACGTTCCCGGCTCGCCCTCGTCGGCGTTGCAGATGACGTAGTGCGGCGCGTCGTAGTTTTTAGGCAGCCCGCCCCATTTGATGAACGCCGGGAAGCCCGCCCCGCCCCGCCCGCGCAGACCCGACGCTTTAATCTCGTCAATCACCGCCGCGCGTTCGATTGCTGCCGCTTTTTTCAGCCCCGCGTAGCCGCCGATACTCTCGTACACGTCCAAATTTTCGATATTGGCGAGGTCGCGCCCCGCAAACAAAAGATTCTTAATCGCCATTTTTACTCTCGCTCCTGCAAACTTTTCGCCCGTCGTTATTCCTCGCCCATCAGTTCCCATTCACGCGGCGTGTACGCCAGAATAATCGAAACGCCCTGCGCTTCCGGGCCAAGCGATTCGCGCAGGGCCTTAAAAATGGAACGTTGCCGCGCAAGAGGCTCCACCCCTTCAAATCCAGCCCAACGGATATGTCCGCTTACTCGTTCCGCTCCATAGTACCTGTCTGCGTCCACTTCGGCTCCGGGAAAACGCTCCCGCAATATACTAACAACCTGTTCACCCAGATTTATCGCAACATCAGCCATTGTCTTTCTCCCAATCGAACAATTTCCAGCGCCAGATTTAGAAGCGTCCGGCTATGATTTTTGAATGGATCGCCTTTTGCGCCTGCGTCCGCCCCAATTTGGTAAAGGTAAGAGCGCACATTTTGTTCACTGAAATAGCGATGATTGCTGCGCCAGCGACGATTCATTTCAAAGAACTTCGCCCCATATGCCTCGCGGGAAGAAGATGGCACAAAATCGTAGAAATTAGCCTTTTCAGCCAATTCTGCGAGGTTATGGTCCGCGTCAAATTTTTCCTGTCGGCGCAGATGCGCCCGAAGCATACATTCGACGGCAAGACCAGAGAAATAATGCGACAAGTAATACTGTCTACCTGCATGAAGCGTTTCCGCTCTGGTCAGATGCTCCATAGCCGCGTTACGATAGGTTTCCGCAGTAGATTTCAATCCGCCGTCCTTGCAGGGAAATTTACAGCATCGGGCCGGGAGGATTGATTAAGTCTCTGGGCGCGTAACTGCCGCCGCCTGTCTCTCCCGCTCCGGGCAGGTGGATTTTCACGATGGCGTCGGCGAGCATGGCGGGCGTGTAACTGGCGCTGCCGCGCAGGGCCTCAATGGTCTGCATCACATTGTCGGGCGTGAGTTTGGTGAAGTATTTGTCTCCCACCTGCATCACCGTCGCCGCGCCGCAGAAGTTCAGGCATTCCGCTTCCGAGAGCGTAAACTCGCCGTCCGAAGTCGTGCCGCCGACCGGAACGCCGAGTTCGCGCTCCAGTTTATGCACGAGGTCATACGCGCCCATGACCGCGCAGGTCAGGCAGGTGCAGACTTCCAGATGATGCCGCCCGCGCTTGCGCAGGTTGTACATCGTGTAGAACGTCGCCACGCCTTCGACTTCCGCGTAGGACATTCCGAGGTTATCCGCCGTCTCTTGAAGCGCCGCCGGGGTCAGGTAGCCGCCGTACTCCCGCTGCGCGATCCAAAGCGCAGGCAGGCAGGCCGCTTTGCGCTCCGGGTAGTGCGAGGCAATCTGGTTTAGTTCCTCCACTGCCTGCGCGGAAAACCGCGCCTCCTTGACCGGGAACGGCAGCGGCTCTTTGATATTCGATGCGTCACTGGATGCCATGAAAACCTCACGGAAGAAAACAGACAACAGACAATAGACAACAGAAGAGAATGCCAAAGCTGTTCACGCGCAGCGTTGCGCCGAAACTTGCAAACGCAAAATGCCCCTTCTGTTTTCTATTGTCTGTTTTCCATTCTTCGCTATCTATCTATTTCGCCCAATACAATATCTATACTCCCGATGACGGCGACGACATCGGCGAGCAGGCGGCCTTCGCACATCAGCGAGAGGGCCTGCAAATTCATAAAACTCGGCGGCCTCATGTGGGCGCGGTACGGGCGGTTTGTGCCGTCGCTCACGATATAGAAGCCGATTTCGCCCTTCGGCGATTCAAGCGGGACAAACGCCTCGCCGACGGGCGGGTGAAAGCCTTCCGTCCACAACTTAAAGTGGTGGATGACCGACTCCATGCTGTTATCTAACTCTTTGCGCGGGGGCGGCACGATTTTGCGGTCGCTGACATTAATCGGGCCGGACGGCATTTTCTCAATGCACTGCTTGACGATTTCGCGGCTCTGGCGCATCTCCGCCATGCGGACGCGGTAGCGGTCGTATACGTCGCCGTACTCTCCTACCGCAACATGAAACTCAAAGGCTTCGTAGCCGCTGTACGGTTCCGTTTTGCGAACGTCGTAGTCCACGCCCGTTGCCCGCAAGGTGGCCCCGCTGACGCCCATTGCAAGGCATTGGTCGGCGGTGATGACGCCGATTCCCTGCGTCCGGTCGCGCCAGATGGGGTTATTGCTAAGGAGGTCTTCCAGTTCGCGCATTGCGGCGGGGAAGCCGTCGCAAAACTCTTTGGCTTTCTCGAACCAGCCGTCGGGAGCGTCGCCGCGCAGTCCGCCCGGAACAATCCACGAGGGCATCATGCGGGCGCCGGACATCATTTCGGTTAAGTCCATGAGTTTTTCACGCTGCATCATCGCGTAGAAGAAGACCGTCATCGCTCCAATGTCAAGGCAGTGCGTTCCCAGCCATACAAGGTGACTGGCAAGCCGCTGTATCTCCATGAGCATGACGCGCAGCATTTGCCCGCGTGGAGGCGGCGCAATGCCGAGCAGTTTTTCCACAGAAAGCGTGTAAGCGGCGTTGTTGATGTGCGCGGAGAGATAGTCCATGCGGTCGGTATTCGTGACCGCTTTCATGTACGTCTGATACTCCATTGATTTCTCAATGCCGGTATGCACGTAGCCGATATGAGGGGTCGCCCGCACAATCGTTTCGCCGTCAAGTTCCAGCACGACGCGCAAGACCCCGTGCGTGGAGGGGTGCTGCGGCCCCATGTTGACGACCATCGTCTGATCGTCGAGGGCGTCAATCTGAATCCCCTGCGCGGACATCGCCGCCGTATTCAGCGTTAAATTATCTAAAGCAACCGCCATAGTTCAATCTCCAGATTTTCCAACACAGAGGACACATAGGAGGAACACAGAGAACACCGAGAGGGAGAAGAAAGATAAATGAATAGAGTTTTCTCTTTCTTCGTGTATCTTCGTGTCATTTCGTGGATAAAAATCTTTTCCGTGTCCTCTGTGTTCTTCCTCTGTGTCCTCTGTGTTAGAAATTCTTATTCTTTGCGGACGGGGGGCAACATCGTCCCGTTTCCCTTGTCGGGCGTGGGGGTTCGGACTTGCCGGTAGGTCTCGCCCTGCGCGTCGCCCGTTTTGCCGTAGAACGATTCGCCCGGATGCTGCACCGGGACTTCGCCGACGGAGGGGCCGTATTTATTATCAGGAAATTGGACTCGTTCGCCGCCGAGCGGATAATCCTTGCGCTGCGGATGGCCTACCCAGTCATCGGACATCAGGATACGGCGCAGGTCGGGATTGCCGGGAAAGCGGACGCCGAACATATCAAAAATCTCGCGTTCCGGGAAGCCCGCCCCGACGTAGACGCCTGTGATGCTGGGAACGTTCAGATCATCTTCAGGGACGCCGACTTTGATGAAGACACGGCGATTGTGGCCCTGTTCGATCCCGTTCCTTTTATATTTCAGCGAGTATAAATTATAAACGACCTCGAAGCGGTAATCGTCGCGGTAGTCCAGATAGTCCACGCCGAGACATTCAGAGAAGAAGTTGTACTGCAAGTCCGGGTCGTCGCGCAGCAGGGTCAAAATCTCCACGATGTTCTCGCGCTTGACCATGATGCGGGTGTCGCCGCGAAACTCTTGAACGTCCACCACCGCGTCAGGAAAATGTTCACGCAGTTTCGTTATTTCGATGCGTTCGGTCGTAACGGGCGGCGCGATAGCGTTGGCGTCTGGAATGGCGATTTCAGGCATGGGTCGTCTCCCTCGTTTCTGTCCCTATCGCTATCGGCATTGCGGAGGCGGAGGCGGGAACCGGCAGCAGTTCTTCCTGCGAACTGGCCCCATAGGATGGAGCGCGAAGGGCGGTCGGCATTTTCTCTAAATCCACCGCGCCGCTATCCTCGTTGCCGAAACGGATGGCGGCGCGTTTGGCCTTGACTTCCGGCGTAATAATGTCGGGCGAAACGGCGCGTTCGCTGTCCTCCCAGTCCAACGCGCCTTTGCCCAAAATATAGAAATAGCCGACGAACAGGATTACAACGAAGACCGCCATTTCTGAGAAGTAAAACAGTTTCATAGCGTGGGGCTGCTGCGCGTAGGTCACGGCCCAGGGGTAGAGAAAGACCGTTTCGATGTCGAAGACGATGAACAGCATCGCGATTAAGTAAAACTTAATCGGGAAGCGTTCGCGGGCAGTCCCGACGGGCGTCATCCCGCACTCATAGGGCGTGGACTTGATGGCGCCGGGTTTGCGCGGCCCGAACACGAAGGACAGGCCGACCATGCCAAGCGACAGAATCGTCGCGATAATCAGCAGGGCGGCAATCGGCAGATAACTGACAGGATCGGCGGTTTCAGGAGTGATATTGACGGGCATATGTTTGCGGCTCCCTGCCTGCGGCGGCGCAATGACGGGCGGCAGCGCCCTGTCAGCAACTCATCAGCGACATATCATTGCTATCGGAAATTCTTACTGTGAAGTTTATCACAAAGTCAAAGGAAAGTCAATAGGAGAAGTCAGAAGACAGTAAACGTAACTATTCCTCTGGCCCTCTTGTAGGGCGGGAGGCAATTTGCTGCGCGGACTTGTTTGCGCGGCGAGTCTGCTAAGGTCGGAACTTCGCCCCAACTTCTTTCATGACATTGCAAAAAAAATGACATTGCAAAAAAAATTCTTTCATGTTATCCAGTCGTCAAGCGTTTCGGGGCCGCTTTCAAGGAGTATTACGGAAACAACGCGCCGGGACTGTTCGGCGTCATCCGCTGCAACTCGCTGATTGCCCCGTCTCCGCCCTCGCCTTTCACCACTGCCTCCATCACGGTGCGCGGTGACGAAAACGTTCAACCTGTCTCTATCGCTTCGATAGCGGGGCGCGAGAGCAAAAACAAACCGCCCTCCGCTGCAATTTCGCAGAAGGGGCGGTTTGTTTCTACTTCGCTGTACGGGATTCGTGAAACGCCTCACAATCTGGCTACACGCCGCTGGGCTGAAATTTCAGGGTGGGACTGCCGCCGCCATCGCCCTGCCGGTTTTTCTTGGCGAGGTGGCTGTCCATTGCGTCGCGGAGCAGGGAGCGCCCCCGGTGAATCCGCGAGCGCACTGTTCCGATTGAGGAGTGCATCACCTGCGCGATGTCCTCATACGAGCGGCCTTCCACGTCGCAGAGCAGGACGGCGACTCGGAACGGCTCCGGCAGCGCCGATAAAGCGCCCTGCAATTTCTCGTCCATCACGCCCTCCAGGAGGTTGCGCTCCGGGTTGGCGTCTTCGGCGGGAATTTGCAGCAGCAGGTTATCGTCCGCGTCCTCGTCGCCCATCGGCTGATCCAGCGAAAGCGGTTTCTGTTTCGGACGGCGGCGCAGCACATCAATAAAGAGGTTCGACAAAATGCGGAAGAACCAGCTTTCGAACGGCAGCTGCCGGTTATAGGTGCTGAAAGAGCGGTAGGCGCGAAGGTACGCCTCCTGCGTCAAATCTTCGGCGTCGTCGCGGTTGCCTGTCATACGGTAGGCCATATTATACGCCTGCCGCTGGGTGCGCTCGACCAGCCGCTCAAACTCACGGTGATCGTCGCTGATGATAGCGCTCGGAGTCTGCATTGCTGTGGTGTTGGTGTCCATTGCTGCCCCCTCTCGTCCTGTCCCGCGCCCCGCCCGCATCGCCTCCCGGCTTTTGCTCAGATGCGTTCGCGCTGGTGACTCACTGTGAAAACTTATTTAACGAGTAAAAAGTTCCCTGAATTGAAATTTTCGCCTGCGGACTAGTTTGCCCGGAAACTTTGTCCCGAAGCGCCGCAAACTTTGCCCGTTTCCTGTTTGCCGCTCGCTTCGGCGGGGTGTCTTACTGATAAGACGCGCTTACTGCCCGCAAGTTGCAGGCGCGGCGGACTGACAGAGCAGGAGTTTTTGCGCGACTGCCAGCCCTTTGATCAGCGGCGCGGTGTCCCGGTGCGTTTTCGTCAGCATCATCAGGCCCTGAATGGTCGCATTCAGAAAGGCCGCCATATCCGCCGGGTCAATGTCCGTCCGCCAGCAGCCCCGCTCCATGCCCTCGGTCAGACAGTCGCGCAGGCCGGTCTCCATCTCATGAAACAAAAGGCTTAATCGCTGTCGGAACCGCTCGTCGCACTCGCTGCCGTTCATGGAGGCCAGCGTTGCGGCGAAATTTCCGAACGGGCAGCCGGACATCCTCTTGACGTCCGCCTGCGCCGCGCTCAGGCAGTCCATGAATCGCGCCATGCGGACATCGGGCATTAAGTCCGTGTTTCGCAGCGTTTGCGCGACGAGATCGGAGTATTCCGCGAAGCGAACGTCCAGAACGGCGGCGGCGAGTTCCTCTTTGGAAGCGAAATGGTAGTAAAAGTTGCTCTTAGATACGCCGCACTGCTTCAGGATGTCGTCAATGCTGGTGGCCTGATACCCGACATGATAAAAGAGATTTAACGCGCAGCGCAGCACTTTGTCGCGACTGCCGATGCGCTCGCAGAGCGAGTTCGTTCCCATGATTGCCGCCCTCTCGCTGTAAGTAGGAACGTTCCGTCCTATCACATCATTATTATATCAAATATGTCGCGAAAAAGATAGGGGCAAGAGAAGAATTTACGAAATAATCCCTTTTTTTCTCAAATTTAGTCCCGATTATGGAATAAGTGCCGGTAGGACACGCGCATTTGCCCGGAAATTTCCCGTGCAGACAGGGCGCGGACAGGGAAATCGAGGGAGCGACGCATGACACGAGTGCTGCTGGCGGATGATGAAGAGGCGCTGCGCCTGATGATGGGTCGGCAATTACGGCGGGCGGGCTACGACGTGACGGTCGTGGAGGACGGGCAGGCGGCGGCGGACTTGCTGGCGACGGAGACCTTCGATGTCATTGTCTCCGATATGAAAATGCCGCGTCTGGACGGCATGGGCCTGCTGGCGGTCGCGACGCAAATTGCGCCAAAAACAGAGTTTATCATTTTGACCGGACATGGCAACATGGAGAACGCGGTCAACGCATTCAAAACGGGCAATGTGTTTGATTATCTGCTCAAACCGCTGAATGACATTCGGGAACTCGACGCGGTGGTCGAGCGGGCGGCGGAGCGGCATCGCCTGCGCTCGGAAAACGCCCGCATGACCGAGGAACTGGAGCTGCGGGCGGAAAATCAGCGGCTGGTGATCGAACTGGAGAAGCGCGTCGGGGAGTTGGAGGATGCGCGGCAACGGCTGGCCCGCCTCGCCGAGCGCGACGGGCTGACCGGCCTGTATAATCACCGGGTGGTCCATTCCCGGCTGGAAGGGCTGCTCAAAGAGCGACCGGAGGCCGCAATCTCCGTGATTATGATGGATATGGACGGATTTAAGAAGCTCAACGACACCTACGGACACCCGGTCGGGGACCAGGCGCTGCGGCATCTGGCGGACACTTTGCGGACGGTCTGCGGCGGCAGCGGGATCATCGGACGGTGCGGCGGCGACGAGTTTATGATTATTTTGCCGGACGCGCTGGCGGAGGACGCCGCCCGCTTCGCCGAATCGGCGCGGGAACGATTGATCGCCTTTCCCTTCCGCAACCCGGAGGGCATGGCGATCCCGCTGCGGCTGTGCTTCGGAATCGCGGACACGGCGCGGGCGGCGGGCGGTTGCCATACGCTCATATCCGCCGCCGATTCGGCCCTGTATGAAGGCAAGCGCGGCGGCGGCGACGTGGTGCGGCTGCATCTGGTCGGGGAGGACGGCGCGGTCAAAACGGAGAGCGATAATTTAACGCCCTTCGGGGTGCTGGACGGTCTGGTCACGGCGATTGACCACAAAGACCGCTACACGAAGGCCCATTCCGTTGACATGACGAATCACGCGCTGTTTTTGACGCAGGCGCTGGGCTGTTCCAGCGAGACGTATGACATTGTGCGGATTGCGGGGCTGCTGCACGACGTGGGAAAAATCGGCGTTCCCGATAACATATTGCAAAAGCCGGGACGCCTGACCGAGGCGGAATACGAGGTGATGAAAAAGCACGTCACGCTGTCTTCTTTAATTATTCACGGTCTGCCGCGCCTGCCGGACATTCTGGACGCGGTGGCCTGCCATCACGAGCGGTGGGACGGCGGCGGCTATCCTAAAGGATTGAAGGGCGAGGAGATTCCGCAATTAGGCCGCGTCATGGCGATTGCGGACGCTTTTTCCGCCATGACAATGGACAGGCCGTACCGCGTGGGGATGTCGCAGGAGGAGGCGCTGGCGGAGATCGAGCGCGGCAGCGGTTCGCAGTTCGATCCGATGCTTGCGGCCCTGTTTATCAAGTCCATGCGGGAGGCGGCGCAGGATGTCCCACTTCCGAAAGCGGCCTGAACCGCAGCGAGCAGTGACCTGACGCGCCGCCTCCCAAGCATCGTACAGACAAATCACCTGAACTTCGTACATTCACTGCGTCGAGGCGTTTCATACTCAATCCAAGCCTCGACAGGCGTCAGATATCCAACACCTCGAACGTGTGCGCGAGGTTTTGCAGGTGATGTTTCAGATCGAAGGCGTGTTCCACGTCGGCGGAGGTCAGACGCTCTTTGACGGTCGGGTCGGATTCTATGGCGCTGCGGAAGTCCTCGCCCGCCCACGATTTCGCCGCGTTGCGCTGCGCCACGCCGTAGGCCTCCTCCCGGCTCAGTCCCGTTGCGATAAGGGCCAGCATGATCTGCTCGGAAAAAACTAAGCCGCCCATCTGCTCTAAATTCCGCTGCATATTCTCCGGGTAGACCAACAGCGAATCTAAAATATCGGTGAATTTCCACAGCATCCAGTCGGCGAGAATCGTGGTGTCGGGCAAAATCACGCGCTCCACGCTGCTATTGGTGAGGTCGCGCTCGTGCCACGTCGCCATGCTCTCCAGCATGGGTATCAGGTTGCCGCGCACGACTCGCGCCAGCCCCGTGACCGTTTCGGAGTTCCAGGGATTGCGCTTATGCGGCATGGCGGACGACCCTTTCTGCCCCCGCGCAAAATACTCCTGCACCTCCCGGATCTCCGTCCGCGCCATGTTGCGGATTTCGGTCGCGAATCGTTCCAGCGAGGCGGCAAGGATCGCCAGCGCCGAAAGCAACTGCGTATGCCGGTCGCGGGCGATAATCTGCGTGGAGACGGGCGCGACGCCAAGCCCTAATCCTTCGCAGACGTACTTTTCCACCTCCGGCCCGATGTTGGCGTGCGTCCCGACGGCCCCCGAAATCTTCCCGACGCTGACCGCCGCCTTCGCCTGATGCAGCCGCTCGATATTGCGGTTCATCTCGTCCAGCCACGTCGCCAGTTTGAATCCAAACGTAATCGGCTCCGCATGAATCCCGTGCGTCCGCCCGATCATCGGCGTATCCTTGAACTCCCGCGCCCGCTTTCGGATCACTTCCCGCAGACCCTCCGCCCGCCGGATAATCTGGTCGGTCGCGTCCCGCAATAGCAAAGCAAGAGCCGTGTCCACGATGTCATACGAAGTCACGCCGTAATGGACATAGCGCCCCTCCTCACCCAGATTCTCCGCAACATTCTTGACGAAGGCCATCACGTCGTGCCGCGTCTCTTTCTCCAGTTCCGCCATGCGGTCTAAATCAAAGGCGGCGCCAAGACGGATTTTCGCGGTCGTTCCCGCCGGGATTTTGCCGAAATGCTCCAGCCCGTCGCAGACCGCGATCTCCACGTCCAGCCACTTTTGCGTTTTGTTCTGCGGACTCCAGAGGGCCTTGAGTTCCGGCGTCGTATAGCGCTCAATCATAGAAGAATCCTTTTTTATCCACGAATTACCACAAAGAATCACGAATTTTGCACGAATTTTTCTGTGTGAATCCTTCGTGTCTTTTCGTGATAAATTCGTGGTAATTCGTGGATTATTTTCTTTTTCGGAGGACGACTCCGGCGCGGGCTTCGGTGGCGAGGCCGTTTTGCAGGGCGAGGCGTCCATTGACCAGCACGGTTTCGATGCCGACGCCGAATTGATGCGGGGCGCCGAAGGTGGCGCAGTCCGTGATTTTGTCGGGGTGATAGATCGTAATGTCGGCGTAGTTTCCGGGCAGGATGCGGCCCCGCTGCGTCAGTCCGAGGCGGGCGGCGGGCAGGCCGGTCATTTTGTGGATCGCTTCCGCTTCGGTCAGGATGCCGAGTTCGCGGACGTAGCGGCCCAGCACGCGGGGAAACGTGCCGTAGGTGCGCGGGTGAATCAGGTCTTCGCTCGCCGTGACGGAGGGGTGCGTTCCCACCGCGTCGGAACCGATAGCAGTCCAGGGATAGCGCATAATCTCCGCGATGTCCGGTTCTCCAATGGCAAAATTCACCGCGCTGACGTAAACGCCCGTTGCTACAATCAGATCAAGCGCGTATTCCAGCGGGTTTTGCCGCGCCTCTTTCGCCAGCGCCGCAATCGTGCGCCCCTGACATTCCGGCTTGCCGCGACACACGCCGATCTGGATATTATGCCAGGGCGAAGCGTCCGATTCGTCGTCCCAATCGGGGTGCAGTCCGCGTAGTTCCGCCAGAATCGCGGCCCGCTGAACCGGATCAGTCAGTCGGGCGACCGTTTCCTCGCCCGTGCCGCTCAAAACCCAGCGCGGCAAAAGTTGGATGCTCAACCCGGTCATAAAAGCGGTGTAGGGATATTGGTCCAACTGCACGTCGGAGCCGCGCCGCCGCGCCGCGTTCACCATCTCCAGCGTGGTCTGCGTCTTGCCCCAGTTCGGGCGTCCCTCCGCTTTATGGTGCGAGAGCTGCAACGGCAGTCCCGCCCGTTCGGTGACGTTGAGGGCCTCCTGCACCGCTTCGACTAAGGTATCGCCCTCGTTGCGCAGGTGGGTGGCGTAAAATCCGCCGGACTGCGCGACGACTTTACACAGTTCCGTAAGTTCGCCCTCGTCGGCGTAGGAAGACGGCGGGTATTCCAGCCCGGACGAGAAGCCCCACACTCCGGCGTCAATCGCCGTTTGCAATTCGCGCCGCATCGCCAGCATATCGGCGGCGGAGGCGGGCCGTTCTTCCATGCCCATCACCCGCTTGCGCAGCGTTCCATGTCCGGCAAGGGGGTAAAAGTTCGTGGCAGTCCCTTTGTCCTCGACCAGCCGCAGAAATGCGTCAAAAGTGTTCCACGTAATCCGCGCTTTATGCGGGGCCAGCCAGCGCCGCTCAAACGCGAACGTCTCGGTGTCCTGCGCGAACCCGACCGACAGGCCGCAATTCCCGGTGACCTGCGTGGTGACGCCCATGCCAATCGCGCTGGCCTGCCCGGTGTCGTAGATCGCGGAAATATCAGAGTGGGTATGGATGTCAATAAATCCGGGCGCGACAGAAAGCCCGTCCGCGTCAATCGTCCGTCCCGCCGCATGGCCCGCCAAGTCCCCGACCGCCGCAATCCGTTCGCCAACGATCCCCACATCGGCGCGAATCGGCGCGGTTCCCATGCCGTCAAAGACATTGCCGCCCCGAATTATCGTATCGAACCGCAGTTCGGAATCGTTCGCTGTTTCGCCGTTTGCTCTGTTTGCCACGCCCGCCTCGTTTCTGCCGCGCTGGTTTCGCGTTCCGCATTATAGCCTACGGGTCTCTACGGCGTCAAGCGGCGTTTTTACGCCCGAATAAAAAAGCCCTCACCACTCAATCCCTTCTCCCAAAAAAGCCTGGGAGAAGGAAGCCGGGGGATGAGGGCCTTCTTACTTCCGGGGCCAGTACATGATAACCGCTACGCCGACCAGACACAGGGCCGCGCCCCAGGTGTCGGGGCCGTCGGGGGCTTTGCCATCAAATTTCCAGCCCCACAGCAGAGACATCACGATAAAAACGCCGCCGTAAGCTGCATACAGCCGCCCAAAATCAAGCAGCGGCTGAAAGGTAGGCAAGATGCCATAAAACACCAGCAGGGCCGCGCCAAGCAGTCCCATCGGCAGCGGAGCCTTATCTTTTATCCAGTGCCAGACAAGATACCCGCCGCCAATCTCGCAAAGCCCCGCAAAGAAAAAAAGCAGGGCCGATTTGATAAATAGCATGAAAATTCCTCAAAAAATTGCCCCTGCGTCGCGGCATGAAAAACGCCCTTTCAAACCTCGGCGCAAATGCGCCCGGTCGGGCAGGCTGCGCCGCTCGCCTTCATTATATCACGAAATGCGAAATAGTCCGGCAGCGCTTCTGTGAGCGGCAAATAGATCGAACGCAACCTCCGCCCGCAATGGCGCGTCCGCCGGGTATAATCCAATCAGAATTTTCCCTGCGGACACAACGCAGCAAACAATGGAGCATCCCCTTATGAAAGTTTTAGTCACCGGCGCTTGCGGCAATGCGGGACAGGCTGTCTGCCGCGCTCTGGCAGCAACGGGCGCGACCGTCCGCATGGCGGACATGATCCCGCCCGCAAAAGAGGACGCAAAAATCGGCGAGTTTGTCCGCTGCGATACCCGGACGCCGGACGATGTTCGCCACGCTGTCGCGGGCATGGACGGCGTAATCCATCTGGCGGCGTGGCACTGCGCCCATAACCCGCCCGTCAGCGACGCCACGATTTTCGCCGTGAACATTAACGGCACGTTCAACCTGATGCAGGCGTGCCGGGAACAGAACATTCAGGCGTTCGTCTACGCCTCCTCAATGGCCTACGGATGGGGTTCGGTCTACGGCGCGACCAAAGTTCTCGGTGAGGATTTAGGCCGGATGTACCACGAAATCACCGGCGCGTCCGTCGCCCTGCTGCGCTACCACGATTTTGTGCCGAAGCCTTACCTGGAGTTCGGCCCCAAACTGCTGCGCAACGGCGTAGACCGGCGCGATGTCGCCGACGCTACCGTCGCGGCGTTGATGGCGGCAGCGGAACGAAAATTCGGTCTGTTCCGCACAATAGTCCACACCCATCACGGCATGACCGAAGAAGTCCGCCGCGATTTCCGCCGTCACGGGATGGGTTGGTGCGAAGCAAAGGTTCCCGGCGCATCGGCGCTAATCGAAAAATACGGGATTACGTTCCCCGAAAGCGTAGAGCAGCATGACCTGTCCGAAGCAAAGCAAACGCTCGGCTGGCAGCCCGCTGTCGGTTTCGCGGAGTTCCTGCAAGACCTGGAAGCGCGGGATGGGCGCGGCGAAAACGTCCGCGCCCTCTGGTCGCCTTCCGATTTGACGATTGCCTACTGACAAATTAGCCGAAGGTTTCAATCATGTTTAACACTTCACAACAAAACAACCACACTAACGCACAATATTACGGATCGCTTCTCGCACGCTTCCCTTATTTTGCAGAGTGGCCTCGTGATAGTTACAAAATCCAACATAATATGGTATATTCTTCTAAACCCATTGCGGAGAGGTTCCTTTGAAGCAAAAGTACAAGACGGTATACTTCCCTGATTTCTCGACTGAAAATGCGCAGGGGAAAAATTTGACCCTTGCGTTCGGCAAAAAAGATGACCTAGTTTATGAGTCCCTGCGTACTATGTCCAGTCAGGAGGTGCGAGAGCGTATTGGGTGTTCAACTTATGTTGCGCTGCAACAAGCAGCGCTTGCCGAAGACTTGCCTGTCAATACATTTTGTATTCGTCTGCTTCGTCGGCAGGAAAATGTTCTGCGGGCGCAAAACTCCCGGAATGGAGCAGGCCTGACAGAAGATACTACCCCCTCTCTCGATCCATTACAGGCCACTTTCCGGGGAGGCCAAAGCGAACCACTCCATACGTGGTACCCTTATCTGGAGGGATACTCACCGCAATTCGTGGAGCAAATACACCGGCAATTTGTTCCGGAAGCAGTTCATGTACTCGATCCTTTCGCCGGGGCCGGGACAACTCCGCTTACCATAACACGGCTTGGCAATAATGCGGTCTATTGTGAACTTAACCCGCTGATGCAATTTCTAGTTGAACTTAAGTCCCTCGCGCAAACGATGGCGGACCCTCACCGCAAACGTCTTGTCAAGTTTCTCCTCGCGCAAAGTGAAGATTTAGAGACCGCTTTGCAGAACGCCTGCCCAAACATACCACTGAAACAGGCCCACACAGAAATTTTCGGCGGCTCTGCGTTTTTTGACGTAACAACCTTCGACCTCATTTTGCGGGCGCGGACGCTTGCCGATAATCAAGCCTGCGCAAGTCCAGTGGAAGCCCGCTTCCTTACGCTGGCTTTTGTCGCCTGCCTCATCCCTGCTTCGCAACTTGTTCGACGCGGCGACCTGCGCTTCAAAACTGAGAAGGAACGCGAACAAGGCGCACCGGAATTTGTTGCGTTAGTCCGCGCTCAACTCTCTCTTATGGCAGGAGATTTGGAGCGTCTCTCCCCTGTCGAGAACAGCCCCGTACTCATATGCGAAAATGCGCGTGAACTCGCCAAACTGCCCTGCCTGCAACTTGACGCCGTGATTACCAGTCCGCCCTATTTGAATGGGACGAATTATTTTCGAAATACGAAACTGGAACTCTGGTTTTTGCGATGTCTCCGTTCCAAACAGGACCTATCCGATTTACGTTACAAAGCAATCACGGCAGGAATTAACGACGTTACGGTACGCAAAATAAAGCAGGCTGGCAGTGACAACTTGAGCGATTTGATGAAGCGGCTGGAAGCCAATGCCTACGACTCCCGCATTCCGCGCATGGTCGCCAATTATTTCTCCGATATGCAGGCGGTCTTACAAGGGATCCGGTTCCATCTTAAAGCGGGGGCTACCCTGCTTATGGACATTGGAGATTCGGCGTATGGCGGTATCCATGTGCCGACGCATACCCTGCTTGCCGAAATATTGGAGGGAGAAGGCTTCACTCGGCAGCAGGAAATAACGTTGCGTAAAAGGATGTCGCGCAGCGGTTTTCCACTGCACCAAACATTGATGGCCTTTCAATACGCTGCGCCTTTCTCCGCGCCGCGAAAGATTCATGGAAACAAAACGCTTGTAAAACCGCTATGGGCGGAATCGTGGGAGAAATTCAAAGCGGAAATGCCGCATCAGCAAGGAGTTTTTGCGAAACGAAACTGGGGAAATCCTCTCCATTCGCTTTGTTCCTATCAAGGCAAAATGAAACCCTCACTTGCGGCGCACCTGATTGCCGCTTTCGTTCCCAAAGGCGGGGCAATCCTCGATCCGTTCGCCGGAGTCGGCACAATCTCTTTTGCCGCCGCGCTGGAAGGCATCCATTCATGGGCATTTGACATCAACCCGGCGGCGCTTTGCATCGCAAAAGCCAAAACAGGACGCCATGACACGGCGATTTGTAACCATGTCCTCTGTGATTTAGAAAATTATCTGACGGCTGAACTTCCCGTCGCCGCAGAGATCGAAGCGGCGCAGGCCATCCGTTTTAATGGTGCTTTGCCGGATTACTTCCACCCGGATACGTTCCGCGAAATACTGCTTGCGAGACGCTATTTTATGGCCCGTCCACCACGCAATGCTTCCGAAGCATTAGTGATGGCCTCGCTGCTCCACATACTGCACGGAAACCGCCCCTATGCGTTGAGCCGACGCTCACACCCTATTACGCCTTTTGCGCCTTCCGGCCCCTTTGAGTATCGCGCTCTGCTTCCACGTCTGCGAACGAAAGTCGAACGCGGTTTGTCCTGCGCGGCGAGCGAAGATGATGCGGGAGAAAACGAAGAACAGCGCGAATTTGCCGGAAGACTATTTGTTGAAGCGCCCCTGAAAACCTTCGTGCCGGGAACAGTCTATCATCAGGACGCAACAGCGTGGTGGCCCCAAGAGGTGAATCACCTTGACGCAATTATCACTTCTCCGCCCTTTTTTGACAGCACCCGTTTCCATCTCGCAAACTGGATGCGCCTGTGGTTTTGCGGATGGGAAGCCTTAGATTTTCGCTTACAACCTCAGTCTTTTATGGACGAGCGACAAAAGGAAAGTTTTACAAATTATGAGCCGATCTTCCGACAGGCACGCGAACGATTAAAGTCAGACGGCGTAATGGTGCTGCACCTGGGCAAGAGCAAAAAATGTGATATGGCAGAGGCATTAGCGCAAGTGGCCTCCCGCTGGTTCCAGGTAGCGGATATTTTCGCGGAAAGCGTTAGTCATTGCGAATCGCATGGAATCCGTGACAAAGGGGCCGTTACAAGTCATCAGTATCTGGTGCTGTCTTAGGTTTTTTCAGGAACACGCGGTATTCCTCATCGGCCTGTGTCCGCCACGTTTCCGAAAGATTTTGCGAGTATGCAAAAAAATCGAGGCTGGTATCACGCAATAATCTGTTTCGAAGTTTGATAATTTCGGTAAGATAAGCGCTGTATTTTGCGAGAAGCGCGTCAACGTGCTGCGATGATTTGAGTTGTTCCAGCGCGGCGGGATTGTATGTAGGTTTGCCCGTCAGCAACGCAAACTCAAGTCCGGTCAAGATCGAAAGACGTTTCAGTTCTTCGTCGGAATAATACTGCGAAGGCCACTTCCCCGACTTTTCACCGTTATGTTCACGGCAGAGCAGTGTCGCATTTTGCGTGGAAAGAGGCCACAAATAGAAAACAGGGAGCGTGTGGTCAAGAGGACGTTCGCGTTGATCTGTGACGCTGCGAAGGTCTTTGCCACACTTAAAGCAGCAATAATTGAACCGGTCGAATATCGCAGTGCTGTCTATCTTCCCGGCCCCGGACAAATCCAGATACATTCGGCGTTTCTGCGCTGCCTCCCGATGCTGGTCTGGCAGGCGAGTAGCATTTTTTATGTCGTTATTGTAGATTTGTTTGCATGAGCGACATTCGCTTTGTCTGCCAGAGACACGAGAGCCGTGTAGACTAAAAAGATCAAGCGGTTTCATCGTATTGCAAATGATGCAGTATTTGTACTCTTGTGCTTCGGCAAGATAATCGTCGTGAAGAATCGAAAATGTCCCCTGCCGAATGATAGAGTCATCTCTTATGTCACGCAAAATGTAATCATAAAACCGTGTTTCGTCGCCGGAACGTAATATAAAATTACAGGTTTGGCAGGGGACTTCAAACTCTTGCGTCAGTGTGTCTTTACGAACAAATTGCCACTGCTGACATTCACTTTTAAGACATTGAAACCCCTTGAAGACGACATCGCCCATCCCTCGAACGTGTTGAGCGCGTACTTCATTGCTCTTTTCGACTCTCGTATAGGGCGTTCGTCTTGCCATAGTTTAAAATTCCCTCTCACATGGTTTTCGTCGAACTAAATCGTGCGTCCTATCGCCGCCGCTATCGGTTTGATGTCTGCGACTAACCGCCCGAAATGTTCCGTCGTGACCTGCTGCGCTGCGTCTTTGAGGGCCTTGTCCGGGTGCGGATGGACTTCAATGAGCAGGCCGTCCGCCCCGACTGCCACCGCCGCCATCGTCATGGCAAGCACCAGACTGCGCTTGCCCGTCCCCTGCGACGGGTCAACGATTACCGGCAGGTGCGAGAGTTCCTTAATCGCAGGCACGGCGGACAAATCGAGCGTGTTGCGGGTGTAGGTCTCAAACGTGCGGATTCCCCGCTCGCAAAGCATGACGTTGGGATTGCCGCCCAGCAGGATATACTCCGCCGCCTGAAGCCACTCCTCGATCTTCGCCGACATTCCGCGCTTGAGCATAATCGGCGTTTTCACTTTGCCGCACTCGCGCAGCAGATCGTAATTCTGCATATTGCGCGTTCCGATTTGCAGAATGTCCGCGTATTCCCCCACCATTTCGACGTGCCGCAAGTCCATGACCTCGGTCACGACGCGCATATCCAGTTTGTCCGCGATGTCGCGCAGGATTCGCAGGCCCTCGACGCCCATGCCCTGAAAGGAGTAGGGCGAAGTGGAGGGCTTGTACGCCCCCCCGCGCAGGATCGTCGCGCCCGCTGCTTTGCACGCGACGGCGGATTCCCACGTCTGCTCGTAACTCTCGACCGTGCAAGGCCCCGCCATCAGCGCGATATGCTTGCCGCCGACCGGGATTCCTCTTACGTCAATGATAGTGTCTTCGGGGTGCGCCTCCCGGCTGGCGAACTTGTACGGCTTTAAAATCGCAATGACCTGCTCCACGAACGGCAGCGCCTCCAGCGATTCCATGTAGCGCGACTTGTCCGCCTCCGGTACGCCCGTCGCCCCGACAATCGTTCTTTCCTTGCCATAAATCGGCTGGACGCCGTAGCCCCAGTCCGCAATCCGCTGCTCTACGTCCTTAATTTGTTCTTCTGTGGCGTGCGCCGCCATGACTACGATCATTTTCTCGTTCCTCCGTCCCTTTAGTTTACCCTAACCGAACGGTCGCAGGCCTCCGAACAGCGGCAAAAAGCGCCAGAATTACGGAAAAGCCCCGAAAAATTGGCGTCTCACTTTCCAAATAGCCGCGCAAGCGTCGGTTCCATCTCCTTTGCCCAATGCAGATTGCCGACGGGCGACGGGTGCAGGCCGTCCGGCAGCAGGCCGCGATCTACGACCGCGCCGCTTTTGCCGTCCGATTTCAGGAACAGGCGGGATAAGTCCAGATCGAAAATGTGGCGGTTATCGGCGATTTTTGCGGCAATCGCGCTGGATTTTGCGCATATTTCATTCGCGCCGGGAATGTCGTCGCGGGGGAACAGACGCAGCAGGACGATTTTCGTATTAGGCAGTTTCGTTCGCAGGCGCTGAACTATCGCCGTGATCCCCGCCGCCAACTCCTCCGGCGTATTCGGGACGTGGCTATTGACGCGATTGGCGTTGTTCGCGCCGATCATCACAACGGCGACTTTTGGCGCGATCCCGTCCACGAGGCCGTTGTCCAGCATCCACAGGATATTTTCCGTCCTCGCTCCGCTGAATCCCAGACTAACCGCCTTGCGCGGAGCGAAATAAGCGTTCCAGACCGCCTGATTTTCGCGGTGGTCCCACGCCTCCATGATCGAGGCCCCGACAAAAATCAGGTCAATGTCGCCCTGCTTCACGCGGGCGGTCTTTTCGCGCCAGCGGTCAGGCCAGATGTGGGGAGTGTTCGCATCGGGAGTGGTGGCGGTATTCGGCCTTTGCGCGGCGGCGTTGAGGACGGGCAAAACACACAAAGTAAAAAACAGGGGCAGGAAAAGATGTCTCATATCGCCCGATTCGACGGCATGACCTATCAATTCCTGCCCAAAGCGCAAAACGAGCGAAGGACAAAGCGTCCTTCGATCAATTTCGCCTGAATTTTTGGCGAGCGCGGATTACGCGGCCTTTGCGTAGCGCCCCGCTTCGTCGTGGTTCATGGCGGCAATCAGTTCGCGCAGAGTAGAATCCGCCGTTTCGTGCGCGATCTGGCACGTCCCCGCCGCCCCGTGTCCACCGCCGCCATAAGAGCGCATCAACGAACCGATGTCCGTCAGCGAGGTCGGATTGACGATGCTGTGACCGCAGGCGAAAACGCAGTTCTGATTTTGAAACCCGTTGACTGCCCAGATAGACGCATTCTGTTCCGGGAACAGGGCGTAAATTAGGAAGCGATTGCCGGTGTAAATCGGATCGGCCTGCCGCGCATCGGTCACGACGACGTTGCCCGCCGTATAGGAGTAGCGCGTCAGCATTTCGCGGAACAGCGCGTCCTGCTCGAAATAGCGCGTCGTCCGCTCTTGCGCGTCCGGCAGGCGCAAAATCTCCTGAATCGGCATCGTGGCGCAAATATCAATCAAGTCCATCATCCATTGATAGTTGCTGATGCGGTAATCGCGCCAGCGGCCCAGACCCGTGCGGGCGTCCATCAGGAACGACAGCAGAGGCCAACCGTCCGGGCGCAGGATGTCCTCGGTCGTGAACTGCGCGGAGTCCGCTTTGTCCACCGCGCTCATAATCTCATCAATCGCCCCGAAGCGTTCGCGCCCGCCATAATAATCGTAGACGACGCGGGCGGCGCTGGGCGCAAGGCGGCATTCTCCCTGAAATTCGGTCTGCCCCACCACCCGCTTGATCTCCGTCGCATGGTGATCGAACCACAGGCCGCAGCCTGGAACGTGGGGAACATTGGTCAAAATATCGTTTGCGTTTACTTCGAGTTTGCCGTCCTGAAGGTCTTTCGGATGAACAAACTTAATTTCTTCAATCGGCATCATCTGCTTAATCAGCATGGCGCAGACGAGGCCGTCAAAATCGGAACGTGTAATCAGGCGCATTGCGGCTCCTTTCTATTCCCTGAACTTCGCCGTAATTATCGGTATACCCTCACTTTCCTTGCAGGGCAATCAACGCATAGCCCCGATTCATCATTCATCATTCATCATTCATCATTTTTTTTGCGGTATACTATCGCTGAAGAAACGAACTTATCAACGGGGAATGATGTATTATGTCCACTGCGCCAACGTTAGAAGAGGCCGTAGAGTTTGCGGAAAATCCTGAACCGCGCTGTCCGTGCATTTTGCTGCTGGACACGTCCGGTTCCATGCAGGGCGCTCCGATTGCCGCGCTCAATGAAGGGTTGCGGCAGTTCCAGTCCAATTTAGGGCAGGACTCGCTGGCGTCCCGCCGGGTCGAGGTGGCTGTGATTACGTTTAATAGCGAGGTCAAAGTCGCGACGGACTTTATCACGGCGGATCAATTCGAGGCCCCGACGCTGACGGCGCAGGGCATGACCCATATCGGCAGCGCGATTCATCGGGCTTTGGATATGCTGCAATCCCGCAAAGCGCAGTACCGCGCTAACGGCGTCGCCTATTACCGCCCCTGGGTCTTCCTCATCACGGACGGAGCGCCGCAGGGCGAGCCGGACGAGATCGTAGAGCAGGCGGCGCAGCGCGTCCGCGAAGACGAGGCGGCGAAACGAGTGGCGTTTTTTGCGGTCGGCGTGGAGAACGCAGACATAGAAAGATTAGCGACAATCGCCGTCCGCGCCCCCGTGAAACTTATCGGGCTGAATTTCGTCGAGATGTTTGTGTGGCTGTCGGCAAGCATGGCGCGGGTCTCGCAGTCACAACTCGATGAACAGGTGGCCCTTCCGCCGCCGGGATGGGGCGCGGTATGACAGGCGAGATGACAAAAAATGCGGGCGAAAAATGGCGCGTGGCGGGGGCTTCGGTTCAGGGCGTCGGGCATATCAAGACCGGGACGCCGTGTCAGGACGCGCACCGGTTTAACGCGCTGTCGTCCGGCCTGCTGATTGGCGTGGTCGCGGACGGGGCGGGGTCGGCGGAACTGGCGGCGGAAGGCTCGCAGTTCGCCGCCGACTGCCTGACCGACGGCATGGCGCGGCAGGAGATGCAGGAATACCTTACGGGCGACGAAGCGACGATGCGCCCGATGATGGCCTCCGCGTTCGCCGCCGCCCGCGAACTTCTGGAAGAAAAAGCGGCGCAGGCGGGACGCGATCCCCGCGATTATTCCACGACCGTGTTGTTGGTGATCGCAAGCGCGGAATGGGTGGCGGCGGCGCAGATCGGGGACGGCGCGGTCGTGATTGAAGACAGCGGCGGCAATGTCTTCGCGCTGACGACGCCGCAACATGGAGAACACGCCAACGAAACGATTTTTCTGGTCTCCCCCGGCGCGATTGAGCAGGCGGAATTTTTGGTGTGGCGCGGCGCGGTCAAAAATATCGCCGTTTTCACCGACGGGTTGCAGCGGCTGGCCCTGAAAATGCCGCAAGGCTCCGCGCACGCCCCGTTTTTCGCGCCCCTGTTCCAGTTCATCGCGGACATGGACGACGCGGCGGCAGGTAAAGGACAGTTGGAATCTTTCCTGCGTTCGCCCCGCATCACCGAACGCGCCGACGACGACCTGACGTTGTTGCTGGCGCATCTTTCCTCTTGAACTTGTATTACGCAGATTAGATGATTGAGTATGGTTAGATTCTCGCAAATTGTGATACCCCAAATCAATTCGGGCCGTAAACAGCCCCATGCCAACGCCGCGAACCGAGCGGCGTGTCCGGGCCGTGAACGAGCGAGCAGGACGCAGAGACCGGGCCGTGAACGGCCCGTCTGGGAGGCTGCGCCAACCGTCCTGCGGACGGAAAATTCACTGTCTGATTTTCCCGTCCGTGAGGACGGTTGGCGGAACGCCTCTAGCGAGGCATTTGATATGCCTCGACTATACGACGCTCCCATGTTGATCGTCTCGTGTTTTCTTCTGCTCATTCTTTTTTCGACGCGCTGCGCCAGCGCCGCCCCGCCCGACGTTCCCATGACGCTGCCGAACGGGATGCAAATCATTCTGCGCGAACGCCATGATGAACCGCTCGTCGCGCTGGACTTATGGATGCGGGCGGGCAGCCGAGACGAAAATAAGGGCGAGGAAGGCTGCGCCCATTTCCTTGAGCATACGCTTTTCAAAGGGACGGCGACGCGCCAATCTACGGAACTGGACTTCGTAATGGAGTCGCTGGGCGGCGTTTTCACGGCGGCGACCGGGCCGGACTACGCGCATTACGGCGCGACCGTTCCGCCTGCCGCGTTGGAATCCGCGCTCGGTCTGCTTTCGGAACTGGTTCGTAACGCCGCGCTGCCGGAAGCGGAAATTGAACGGGAACGCGCCCCGATTTTAGACGAACTCGCCATCCATAGCGCGGACGTTCAGGCGATGATGCCGGAACGCGCCTACACGCTGGCCTACGCATCTCACCCCTACCGCCGCGCTCCGGGCGGGACGCCGGACGACATTCGGGCGCGAACGCGGGCGGAATTGCTGGCCTTTTATCAGCGCTGCTACACGCCGGAACGCGCTATCCTTGTTCTGGTCGGCGATTTCGATTCGGATGCGGCAAAGGCCGCTATCGGGAAAATCTTCGGCGACTGGAAGCGTTCGGCAAACGATGCGGAGGCGATTACAGTTGCAGCGGAACAGGCCGGGGACGGGACGCATTTCAGCGGAGAGAAAACGACGGGCAGCGCCGGAAAAATCGTAGTTGGGTTTCGCGTTCCGCCCGCCTCCGATGCCGCCGCAACCCGCGCCCTGCGCCTGATTGACGCCCTGCTCGGCTCCAGCGACACGGGCGGAATGCTTGCCGTCCCCGCCCTCGCCGGAACGCGGGCGGAATCGCGCTATACGCCGCGACACGACAGCAGTCTGTTCCTGATTACCGCCGACTTGCCTCCCGGCGCAGACACGGACAGGCGCGACCAGATTGCGGCGGCAATCCGGGAAGTCTTACGCAAGTTGCAGAATTACCTCACATCCCCCGCTGCGCTGCAGTCTGCCCGCCAGCAGGTCTTAGCGCAAGTCCGCCGCGACGGAGAAACGAACGCGGGGTTGGCGCGTCTGCTCGGCTACGCCGTAATCGTCCACGCCGACCCGCCGGAAACGTTGCCCCGCGTCCTTCCGCTCGTCAAATCGCAGGATATTACCAAAGCGGCCTTGCGTTATCTGAACTGGGAGCGCCTTATTGAAATGACCGTGACGCCCCGCGTCGCGCCGAAGGAGAAACCGGCGAAATGAAATCTCCTTTTATTTTGCGCATTGCCAGCATCGTGAATGGAGGCGTTAAAAACGTCTCGCTAGGTGACCTGCGGCACGGGTGTCGAGGCGTTGAAAATGCCATCGCAGCAAACCGGTGTCGAGGCGTTAAAAACGCCTCGCTAGGTGGCGTTCCGCCAACCGTCCTACCGGACGAGAAATTTGGTACGGATATGGCGCGTCCTGCGCGGTTGCGATTCGCTATCAAACACCTCCCGATATGCGCCCTGCCCCTGCTATGCTTCCTTCTCGCCGCCCCTGCCCTCCGCGCCGAAGAAGCGCCGCGCAAGATCACGCTGACCGATGGCGTCCGGCTGATATTAAAGCCGGAAACCACCACCGACAGCGTGGCGATTACCCTGTTCGTTCAAATCCCGCCCGACGCTTCAGCGGACGAGGACGCGGCGGGCGAAATCGTGTCCCGCGCTTTTCTTTATGGCAATGAGAACAGTTCGTTTGAATCTATTGCGGAGACGGTCGGCGCGGTCGGCGGCGGGCTGGAAACGTTTCGGACGGCGGACTATGTGGCGGTGCGGATCGTCACGGGCGCGGGCCGCATCCCGGAGGCGGCGCATTTGCTTGCGCAGGCCCTCAAAAACGCGAATTTCACTCGCGACGCCCTGACTCGCGCCTGCCATGACGCCGCCGAATCGCAAGCCCCCCGCCCCGATCAGCCGTTCGCCGGAGAACTGGAAACGCTTCGCGCCGCGTTCCGCCCGTTCCCCTTCCCGAACGATTACGCCCTGCGCCGCGTCACGCCCGAAGCGGCGCGGGCCTATTTCCACGAACGCTACACACCGCTCAGGACAGTGATCTCGCTGGTAGGTAATTTTGTTCCGAAGCAGGCTACTTCCGTTTTTGACGACAATTTTTTTGACTTTCAGCGCGTAGCTCAGCGTCCGATAATCTCAAAAGACCGTCCCGCTTCCGCCGATCTCCCCGCCGCGCCCATCCGCGCGGCCCTGCCCGCGCCGCTGGCAATGGCCCTTGTCGCTGTCGCGCCACCCGCCGTTGGCAGCCCGGACTATCCCGCGTTTTTAACCCTCCACGCTCTGCTGGGATCGGGTCACGCCTCCCGCCTGTTTCGGAATATCCGCGACCGGCAGGGCTTTGGCTACGAGGTCAACGCCGCTTACCGCCCCACTCAGCCGGAAATCTGGACGGCCTATCTGCAATGGGACGCAGGCCGCAAAGACCTGACTGCAGAGTCCGCCCTGAAACTCCTCAACGCGGAAATCAGCGGCGTCATTTCCAACCCGCCCACTGACGCGGAGATGACTCGCGCCCGCGCCCTTGCCGCCGCGAATCTCGTCCTCCATGCTGAACGCGCCCGCGACGAATCGTTCGTCCTCGGCTGGCAGGAATCGCAGGGCGTGGGGTATAATTACAGTGAAGTTTTGTCCCGCCGCATCGCAGCGGTCACCCGTGAGGACATCCTGCGCGTGGCGCGAACGCTTTTTCAAAGACGCGCCGCGCTTGTCGCCTTACCGCCTGATGCCGCGCAGCCTGTATCCGCGTCCCGGCGTTAGAAATCGCCCGCCATTTTTCCCTCCCCGCAGCGCCGCAGGGCCGTTCCCGTTTGCAAAATCCCCGCGTTGTATGAAACGCGGGCATTATTCGCTTCGTATTGTCCCTGAATTTCAGCGAATTTTACCCCGCGCCCTCCGCCCAACCGGCGGTCGGCGCAACTACCCATCAAGGAGATGCTCCACATGAGGCAGCGCGTCCTACTGTCCCTGGCCCTGCTGACGCTATCCGGCGTCGCCTGCGCCGCGCAGGACAAAGTTACGCTTACCTACCGGGCCGCAAAAGGTCAGGTCACCCACTCAAAATCCCACGCCACGCTCCATCTGGAAGCGGCGGGTATGAAACTTGAGGTCGAACTCAAACAAACGGGCAAGACGACGTATACCGAAGTCGCGGCGAACGGCGACATCACCCGCGAGTCCGTCACCGAATCGGCGGAAACGATCTTCAACGGTCAGAAGGCGGACACGCCGGACGCCGCGAAAGCCGCCACGACCGCCGTGATCCACCCGGACGGCTCGCTCGTTTCGCTGAAGTCCAGCCGCGAAGAAAAAGACCCCACCCACGCGGACGTTCGGCTCGGAATCGCCAGCCGCCCGATCTACGCCGCAAAGCCCGTCGGCGTCGGGGACAAATGGGAATATGAGATCAAGGCTAACGCCGATCTCGGCTCCGAAGAGGGCAAAGGCGACGCCGAAGTGCTTGCCTTTGAAAAAGTCGGCGGCGTGGACGCGGTGAAAATCAAATACGCCTACAAAGAGTCCAGCCACAGCCCCGCGATTGCCATGTCCGGCACGGTCTGGGTGGAGAAATCCTCCGGCGACATCGTAAAGGGCGATTTGAGCGTCGAGGGCCTCCAGTTCGGCGGCGAACAAGGCCCTGTTGTCACCGGCGAGTTCCACGATGAGCGGACGGACGGTAGCCCCCTGCCCGAAACCAAACCGCAGGTGGCGGACGGCAAACCGGCGAAAACGGACGGCAAGACCGCCGCAAAAGCGCCCGACGCAAAGACTGACGCGAAAGCGGAGACCAAACCGGAAGCCAAAAAAGAGAAGACGATAGACGAGGTGGTGAAGGACTACGAAAAACTGCCCGGACTCTTTACGATCTACCGCAAAAAGGAATCGGGGCGCGAAACGCTCTACCTGGAGATTAAAGAGTCGCAGCTCGGTCAACTGATGATGATGGAGACCACCGCCAGCACCGGGACAAGCGGCAGAGTCGTGGCGGGCGATCCGATTAGCGATCTCGTCTTCAAGTTCCAGCGCAGCGACGGCGACAAACTCCTGCTTGTCAAACCGAACCTCGATCACCGCGTAGACGAAAAACTGCCGATAGCCCGCGCCGTCAAGCGCTCGTACCCGGAAGCGTACCTCGAATCGTTTAAAATCGAAGCGGCGCAGGCCGACCGCAAGAGTGTGCTGATTGACATCAGTTCGTTCTTCAAGGGCGACATCGCGCAGATTAGTCAGATATTTTCCGGCGGCGGCGGCGGCATCAGCGGCCTGCTCGGCGGCGGGGGCGGCGGCTCCTACTCGCTCGACCGCGACAAAACTTACACCGGCGCGATTAAAAGCCTGCCGGAGAACCTCGTCGTGGAGATGAACTACAATTTCACCGGCGGACGCGCCACTTCCAGCGGCGCGTTTGGCGGCGTGGGCGATCAGCTTGCCGACGCCCGCAGCATCCCGTTCCGCGCCGTCTACACGATTTTCCCGCTGCCGACCGACAGCGGCTATGTCCCGCGCCTCGCTGATCCCCGCGTCGGCTTCTTCCTCACCGACTTTCAGGAATACAACGACGACAGCCGCGAAGACGTGATGACCCGCTACATTTACCGGTGGGACATCCGCAAAAAAGACCCGAAGGCCGCGCTCTCCGATCCGATTAAGCCGATTGTCTGGTGGATGGACAACGCGATCCCGACCGAGTACCGCGAGACGGTCAAAGAGGGACTCTTGATGTGGAACAAGGCGTTCGCGAAGGTGGGAATCTCCAACGCCATCGTCGTGAATCAAATGCCCGACAACGCCGATTGGGACCATGCGGACATGAGGTACAACACGATCCGCTGGGTGGAATCTCCCGCTTCCGGCTACGCGGTCGCGCAGTTCCGCATCAGCCCGATTACGGGACAGATTCTCAATGCGAACATTACGGTAGACGCCAACTTCACCCGCTACATCAAAGGCGAACGGCGCGAAACGGTCAATCCTGCCTCGTACTTCGAAGACCCGGCCCCCGAAGCGGCGGCTTTCGCCCTGAAAAATTCGCCGAACCGCTGCGCTTTTGGCGAGGGCATGATGCAGCAGGGCTGGATGGGAATCGAGGCGCTCCACGCCCTCGCCCCGCAATACGGCCTCGTGGACGACAAAGAGTATCTGCATCAGTACCTGCGCGAAGTCGTGGCGCATGAGATGGGGCATTGCATGGGGCTGCGGCACAACTTCATCGCCAGCACATTCCACACGCCAGACGAACTCAAAGACGCCGCCCTGCTCAACGAAACGGGCTGCACCGCCTCGCTGATGGACTACGGCCCGTTCAACATCTACGCCCTGAAACAAAAAGGCGTCCCGTTCTACTCCCCGACGGTCGGCCCCTATGACCAATGGGCGATTCAGTACGGCTACACTCCCTTCGGCGCGGCGACGCCCGACGGCGAAAAAGGCGACCTGATGAAGATCGCCGATAAGTGCAACCTGCCGGGACACGCCTACGAAAGCGACGAGATTGTGGCGGAGGGCTTCGATCCCGCCGTCGTTCAGTTCGATTTAAGCAACGACCCGCTGAGTTACTACCAGAAAAGTATGCAGGTCTCGCGGTATCTGCTGGTCAACCTCGATAAGCGCAAGCCGAAATACGGCGCGGACTACTACGAATTTACGCAGGCGTTCAACCGCCTCGTCAATTCCTATTCCCGCGCCGCGTCGCAGGCCAGCGTCTATGTCGGCGGGCTGCACGTCGCCAACAACCACCGGGGCGACGCAGGCGAAAAGCCCGTGCTGGTCCCGGTCAGCAGCGCGGAACAGCGCAAGGCCCTGCAACTTCTGAATCAGTACATCTTCGCGGAATCGGCGTTCAACTTCCCGAAACGCTACTACGCCATGCTCGCCGACGACCCGTACAATATCTCGATTGATACGTTCATCGGCGGCAGCCCCTCGCCCGTCCGTGACCGGTTCGCGGGAATCCAGAAGGCGGCGCTGGGCCGTCTGATGTCCGTCAAGACCCTGACCCGAATCGCAAACAATGAGTTCCGCGCCGCAGAGGGCAGCAACCCGCTGACCCTGCCGGAACTGTTCGCCTCGGTGCGCGGCTCCGTATGGGACGAACTCACGACCAGGCAGAACGTCGGGCCGCTGCACCGCTCGTTGCAGCGGGCGCACCTCGACGCGCTGATTATGCTGCTTGTCAGTCCGGCAGGGGGAACGCCGGAGGACGCCAAAACGCTGGCCTGGTCAGAACTGCGCAAAATCAAAGCGCAGATCACGGCGGCGCAAACCGCCGCAAAACCCTACGACGCCTATACGCAGGCGCATCTGGACGAGTCGCTGATGCGCATCTCCCGCGCCCTCGACGCCAAACAGACTATCGGCGGCGGTTCGTCCTCCCGCCCCCTCAGCCTCCTCGACCTCCTCAGCGGCGGCAAAAACCCGTAGGAAGATACGAGATAATAGATATTAAATATTAGCAAATAACGCTAATATCTAATATCTATTACCTCTAATGGATGTTGTAATTGACCCGCGTCGTAATTTTCTTCACGATATTGACATCTACGTCATACGCGAAATGCTGCGGGCTTTTGCCTTTGCGCTTGAACACGCCCTCGCCCGTGATGCTGCGGCGATAAGCGTCCACTTTGGTAACGTGCGTGGTGATGAACCGAACGCCACGACGGTCGCCCGCATCATGGACAATCTTCTGCGTCAGCGCGATATGCGCAATTACGGCGGGCTTTTGCGCCAGCGCCGCCACGCCCGCCAGCGACATAGCGAGAATGAGCAGGAACAACGCGATGCTTTTGCGGATTGCGCCTTCGTGAGTCTGCATAGTTTTTTCCTTCTGTCCCGAGTCGGGACGTTTTGTAATTCAGACGCGGCGGCGATTTCCGTCCCCGCGTCTCAAAGGGTTATACGGCGCGACTCCCGCCGCGTTCCAATCTGCGTTTCTGCGTCCCGGAAGGCGCAAATCTGACCGATAATTCCGTATAAAAACGACGCAGTGACTGCAAGCAAGGAGGCCAAAACAATGGTCGCGCAAAAAATTTTACCAAAAATCAGCCCGATGACGCCCGCCGAATACCTCGCATGGGACAGACAGCAGGAAGATCGGCACGAGTACGTAGATGGGGAAATTATCGCAATGGCGGGCGTGTCCCGCAAGCACAATCTCATTGCGGGGAATATCCACACCTCGATCAACAATCAGATAGCTAATCGTCCCTGTGAAGTCTACATGGAAAGCCTGCGCGTTCGCGTCAGCATTACACGCTATCGCCTGCCCGATGTGATGGCAACCTGCGAGGAACCCAAATTTGAGGACGGCGTATTTGATACGCTGCTCAATCCGCAATTTATCGTCGAAGTTCGTTCCAAAAGCACTCAATTAACCGATATGGCGGCGAAGCTCAACGAGTACAAACTGATCGAAAGCCTGACCGATTACCTGATTGCGCTGCAAGATGAAAAAATGATCCTGCACTACGTTCGCAGCGGCGCAGGGTGGAATTTGCGAATCTACGCCCTGCCGGAAGAAACGATTGACATTGAATCGCTAAATGTGACGTTAACGATGGAAGATATCTACCGAAAAGTTGTCCTGCCGGAACGGGAGACTGACGAAGACGCGCCGGAGGAATGAGACAAAAAAGCGCCCCTGCCCGATTAAGGACAGGGGCGCTGCGTTCGCCCAACGTTTATGCAAATGCAAGTCAGTCGCGGCGGCGGCTGTTGATCAGGTTCATAAATTCGGCGCGGGTGGCCTTGTCGTCGCGGAAGGCGCCGAGGACGTGGCTGGTCACCATGTCGCTCGTCTGCTTCTCCACGCCCCGCGCCATCATGCACATATGTTTGGCCTGAAGCACGACCGCAACCCCCTGCGGCTCCAGAATCTCCTGAATTGTCTCCGCAATCTGACTCGTCATGCGCTCCTGCACCTGAAGGCGCCGCGCAAACATATCTGTAATTCGCGCCAGCTTCGACAGCCCGATAATTTTCCCTTTCGGGATATAGGCGATATTGGCGCTTCCATAGAACGGCAGCAGATGATGCTCGCACATACTGAAAAACTCAATATCGCGCACAATCACCATGTCGTCGGACTTTTCGTGAAAGATCGCTCCGTTGACAATCTCTGTCAAGTCCTGCGTGTAGCCCCGCGTCATAAAGCGCAGCGCCTCCGCCGCCCGGTGCGGCGTCTTAAGCAGCCCTTCGCGGTCCGGGTCTTCTCCGACCTCTTCCAGCAAGGCGTGGTACACCTCTTCCAACCGAGAAACCATCGCGTTCTATTCCTCTCCAGCGTATTCAAAAATGTTGCGGGCCGTCTCCCGGACGACCACGCGGGCAAGGCGGGCGGGCGCGGGGATATTTTCGCGCAATCTGTCCCAGATCACGCGGGTAATCACTTCCGCCGACGGGATAAGCCCCTGAAACTCCGGGATGTCCAGATTAAAATGCCGGTGGTCGTAGCGGTCAACCACTTCCCGGTGGACAATGGCGTCCAGAACCTCCGGGTCAAGCACTCGCCCGGAACGCGCGTCTACCGGCCCTGCAACCGTGATTTCGATGTTATAGTTATGCCCGTGTCCGTTATCGTAGTTGCATTTGCCGAACAGTTCGCGGTTCTGTTCCGGCGTCAGGTGCGGGCTGTCCAGCCGGTGCGAGGCGGCAAATTCGTAACCGTGAGTTAGCAGCATAGTTCCCCCGTTTTGGCGGCGCGGCCCGTTCGCTTCAAAGGCCTCATTGCGCCATTCCGCAAACCGCTCTGGCGTCTCCTCAATCCGAACCGAGGCCAGTTTGATGGTTTCCGGCAGGCGCGGCGCAACTCGTTCCGCAATCCACTCCGCCAGCGTTTCGGGCGTTGCGGCGCGTTCCCGGAAGCGCGGCACACTGTGATTGAGGAATTTCCGGTCAAGATGCGCGACCGCTTCCGCCCGAACAATGCGGTCTAATTCCTTGATATTAATCAGCATCCCGGTCTTCGGATCAATCGCGCCCGCCACCGTGACATCCAGCGTATAGTTGTGTCCGTAGGGTTCCGGCGAAGCGCGTTCGCCGTAGCGGGCGCGGTTCTCCTCCGCGCTTACTGTGTCGTTCCAATCGGCGGCGGCGGCAGAAAACGCCACGCGCCGGGTCATTCGCATCATAGGGTTTCATTTCCTGAAAAAGCGTTCGCGGCGGCATAAAACAGGGGCAAGGCGGCTCGGCAAGTTCGCCCTGAACGACCCCGGTCATGCGGCGTAATTTCCAATACGAGCGGTTTGCGGGGATTGTTGGCGAAAACATATCATTTTTCAGAATAATATAAAAAATACTGGCAAAGCGGCAAAATCATGCCGCAATCCGGCGTATAATAGAGCAGGAATAACGCAAACAATGGGGGCGATTCTTATGGGACACACGCAGGAAAAACGGCAGGAACTGAGCGACCTCGCTCATGCAATCTACACGCAGCGGCTGAAAGCGACCGTCGAGACGCCGGAGAACATCGGCAAAATCATTTCGATAGACACGCTGTCCGGCGATTATGAGATCAACGACGATTACCTGACCGCGATTACCGCATTGCGTAAACGCCTGCCGCTGGCGGAAACTTTCACCCTCCGCATCGGCTACAACGCGGTCTACGCCATTGGCAACGCGCTGGTGAGGACTGCGACATGATGATCGGACAGGTCGAAAATAATCACGCGATCTTGCCCGTCAGGTTTCGAACGGAGGCCGCCGGGGACATCGTGGCAAAATTCGTGGTAGACACGGGCTATACCGCGCTGCTCACCCTGCCGTTTCGCCATATCGCCGCATTGGGACTGACGCCGATTGACGACATGGAAGTTTATCTTGCCGATGGGACGCGCAGCGTCGTCAATGTTTACCTCGGCGTCATTCTCTGGCATGGCGCGGAACGTCAGGTCTTCGTTCTGGAAATGGACAGCGATCCCTTGCTCGGCGCGGAGTTGCTGCGCGGCAGCCGCCTTGAAATAGATTTTGAAGAAAACGGCGCAGTAACCGTAACCCCGCTCTAATTTCGCGAAAGGAAGCCGAAACGATGAACGAAACGCAGCCTGCTAAAATCGAGTCTCACGCTGATGCAGAGGAGCTTGTACGCCTGCTTGAAAGCAAGCGTCGTGTCCGGCGCGGAGCCAAATCTTCTGCTTTCAGAATAATTATATATATTATTATATGTAATTATACCGCTAAACATAACCATATTAACGCAATGACAATTATTGTAATTATAACTACTTATGTTGCTATAATTGCCGAAATACTGCGACTACTCTTATCGAAATTTCGTTGGGGAAAGATAGCGAATGATTTGTATCCTCTCCTAAACGTCAAGGCGGTCGGGTCGCTTATCGAAGATGTTAATTCCCCGCTTATCAAAAAAGAGGCGCGGGAGATGCTGGCTGAAATTTTGCCGAGCCTCAAGGCCAGTGACGCGCATCTGATGACCGAACGTCATCATAAGATGCTAAACAGCCTGCTCCATAATGAAACGCTCCAGATATACCCGGCAAGCAACGAATTTGTGATCACGGTGATGAAAGCCTACGAGCAGGTTGGCGGGACGCAGGACTTGCCGACGGTCGAGCGATTGGCGCGGGGCGAGGGATATGGCAAGCGGAACCGGGACGTGCGGGAGGCGGCGCAGGCGTGTTTGCCCTATCTGCGGGAACGCGCGGCGGGGCAGGAATCACGGCAAACGCTGCTCCGCGCCGCGTCGGAATCCGCCGCTGATCCCGGCACATTGTTGCGGCCCGCGCAGGCCGCAGGCGTCACCGCTCCGGCGGAACTGCTGCGTCCGTCCGATTCGGGATAACCTAACCCCCGCTCGTTTTAGGGTATAATGCCGTCTATATCGCTGCGGAATGATATGTCACTTTCCGCGATGGAGGAACCCGAACCGTGCCGATTTCTCACAGGCCTCGCGCCGCGTCCCCGAACCGCAAACGCGCCCTCTTGTCTTTGCTTGCCTGCGCCGCCGCCGCGACCCTGCTTGCCGGGTGCGGACGCAATGCCGAAACGCCCGCTGCCCCGACCATGCCCCCTGCCGCCGCCCTTCCCACACTCAAAGTCGCGCTGATTACCACCGGCCCCGTCAGCGATAACGGATGGAACGCCGGGGCCTACACCGCCCTGCAAAAAGTCAAAACGGAGACCGGGGCCGAAACGCAAAATATCGAGGCCAAAACGACCGGAGCGCAGGAGGAGAACCTTCGCGCTTACGCCAAAAGCGGCTATAATGTCGTGATTGCGCACGGCGCGGAGATGGAAGATATGGTCATCGGCGTGGCGAAAGATTTCCCGAACGCGCAGTTTATCGTAGACTCCGGGCGCAAGTCCGGGCCGAACGTCACGCCGATTGTACTGCGGATGGAGGACAGCGCCTACCTGATGGGGATGCTGGCGGCGGGCATGAGCAAGACAGGCAAAATCGGGTCGGTCGGGGCGCAGAAGGTGCAGGCGCTGGAGGCGGTCTTTTCCGCGTTCGCGGCGGGCGCAAAGGCCGCAAAACCGGGAATCACCGTAATTCCGCCCACTTATACAAACGATTGGGACGATGTGGCGAAGGGCAAAGCGCAGGCGCTGGCGCTGATTGATCAGGGCGCGGACGTGATTATTGACGATCTGGACGGGGCCGCTCCGGGCGTGTTCGACGCGGCGAAGTCCCGCAACACCGCCGACAAGCCCGTCTATGTCATGGCGACCAACAACGATCAGAACGCCTCCGCTCCCGACGTGATTTTAGCCAGCGCCCCCATCTCCATCGAAAAAGCGTATGTCCCCATCGCGCAGCAGATCAAAGCGGGAACATACAAATACAGCGGCGAATTTTACGGGCTGAAAAGCGGCGCGATTGGCTTTGTGCTGAATCCGGCGTTGCAGGCCAAAATTCCGGCAGATGTGAAAGCGAAAATGGACGAAGCGCAAAAGCAGATCATGGCGGGAACGCTCGACACGACGAAAGGCTAACGGCGGTTGAACGATCTCCATGCAGGCCGCACGCTCATATCTTCGGAAACAACGGCGCAAACCGAAGCGCCGCTGCTGTCCCTGCGCCAGATCAGCAAGCGGTACGGCGCGACAACGGCCTTAGATCGGGTTGACCTCGAAATTTCGCGGGGCCAAATCCATGCTCTGCTCGGCGAGAACGGCGCAGGAAAGTCCACGCTGATGCAGATTCTCGCCGGACTGACGCGCCCGGACAGCGGCGAAATCCGCCTGAACGGGCAAGTGATTGCGATTGACTCGCCGCGTGAGGCGCGGCGGCGGGGCATTGCAATGGTGCATCAGCATTTCACGCTCGTTCCCGCGTTTACCGTCGCCGAAAATCTGGCGCTGGATCAGCCCGCTTCCGCCCCGTTGAAATACGCCGCAAAAGACGCGGCGCAGGCCGCCCTGTCCCGCGCCGAATCGCTGGGCTGGCGCTTTGCCCCCGACGCCCGCGCCGCCGATCTTTCTGTTGGAACGCAGCAGCGGATTGAAATCGTTAAGGCCCTTGCCACCGATGCCGACACGTTGATTTTTGATGAGCCAACGGCAGTCCTCTCCCCGCCCGAAATCGCCGAACTGTTCCGCGTCCTGCGTTCCCTGCGCGACGAGGGCAAAGCGGTCGTCCTCATCGCGCACAAACTCGCCGAAATCCTCGCTGTCGCCGACGTGGTGACCGTGCTGCGGCGGGGCGTCCGCGTGGCGCATCTTCCCGTCCGCGAGACCGACGCGCCGGGACTTGCGGCGCTCATGGTAGGTGGGGGAAGTTTTAACACAGAGGACGCAGAGAAGAATCACAGAGGACACGGAGAGAAAAAAGAGGGAACAGGGAACAGGGAACAGGGAACAGGAGATACGGACGCAATCCAGAATCCGAAATCCAAAATCCAAAATGAGAGTGATTCGGTGTTTGTTGCAGAGCGGGTGGACGTTCGGGGGGATCGGGATTTTGACGCGGTTGTCGGGCTGAATCTCGCGGTGCGACCGGGCGAGATTTTCGGGATTGGCGGCGTGGACGGCAACGGGCAGACGGAACTTGCCGAGGCTCTGGCGGGGCTGCGCCCGATTGCAAGTGGCGCGATGACGTGGAATGGCGGCGCGTTTCGTCCCGACGTTGCGCCGACCGTCGGCTATATCCCGCAGGATCGGCGCCGCGCCGGTCTCGCGGTCACGATGACGATTGAGGAAAATTTGCTTTTAGAGGCCTCGCGTCAGGCGAAATACCGCGTTGGGCCATTCTTGAAGCGCAGGGCCTTGCGGACGCTTGCCGCCGATTTGATTACCCAATTCGACATCCGAACGCCCTCCGCGCTGCTGCCCGCTTCGGCCCTCTCCGGCGGCAATCAGCAGAAAATTGTGGTCGCCCGCGCCCTCCACGCCAACCCGGATTGGATTGTCGCCATGAATCCGACGCGGGGACTGGACATCGGGGCGATCCGTTTTGTGCATGAACAACTTTTACAGGCGCGGAAACGGGGCGCGGCAATCGTTCTCATTTCCACCGATCTGGACGAGATTCTCGCCCTGTCCGACCGCGCCGCAATTCTCTCGCAGGGCGAACTTTCTCCGCTCGATCTAGCGGCGGGCAATGCGGCGGAAATCGGCCTGCTGCTCGGCGGAGTTTCGAACAGGGAACAAGACAGGGAAAAGGAAAAAGGGAAAAGGGAAAAGGATACGGCGCAAAAGGAAGAAGCCCCTTGAAAGAAAATTTCCTGTGGAAAAATTTCGGACTTGCCGTTTTGCAAGTTGCGGGGTATGCGCTGGGGCTGACGGCGCTGCTCTGGGTAACGTTCGTTCTGCTGCGTGTCCCGCCGCTGGCAAGCCTCGCCGCGCTGTGGACAGGCGCGTTTGGCGACGCGCAGAGCGGACATTGGTACGCGATTTCCGAAACGCTGGTCAAAACGACTCCGCTGTTGCTGACCGGCCTCGGCGTCGTCGTGGCATGGCGGGCGGGGATGTTCAGCATTGGAGGCGAGGGGCAGCTTATGGTCGGGGCAAGCGCCGCCGCTCTTGTCGCCCGCCTGCTGCCAAACCTTCCCGGCCCGCTGCTTACCGTCCTGATGCTGGCGGCGGGCGTGGGAATGGGCGCGGTCTGGGGCGGAATCGCCGGGTGGCTGCGGGTGCGGCGCAACGTGCAGGAGGTCATCAGCACGATCATGCTCAACTATATCGCGCTCTACCTGCTCGGCTGGCTGCTGGACGGGCCGCTGCAGGAACGGGCGCACCGCCTCGCGCAGTCGGAACCGCTGCCAGACGCGGCGTTGTTCGCCCGGATTTTGCCGCCGTCCCTCGCGAACGGCATGGTCACGCGCCTGCACAGCGGCGTCCTGCTGGCCCTGTTTGTCACCGTCAGCGTTACGGTCTATCTGTTCCGAACCTCGAACGGTTTTGCCTTGCGCGTCGTCGGGCAGAACGCGGAGGCGGCGCGGACGGCGCGGCTGCCGGTGGATAAACTGCGGATTCAGGCCATGCTAATCTCCGGCGGACTGTGCGGACTGGCGGGCGTGGTGGAAATGCTCGGCGTATCGGGTCGCCTCTACGCCAATTTTTCGCCGGGATGGGGATATACCGCGATTCCCGTCGCATTGCTCGGCGGCCTGAGCCCGGGCGGCACATTGCTTTCCGCGCTCTTCTTCGGCGCGTTATCCGCCGGAAGTTCCAACCTTTCGCGCTTTTCCGGCGTCTCGACCGTCCTGATCTATATCGTGCAGGCGGCGGCGGCGCTGGCAATCGTTGGAACACGGGCGTGGCGCAACCGACAAAATACAAACAGTCAGGATTAGGACTTTTATCCACGAATTACACGAATTATCGCGAATTTTGACACGAATTGAACTGAAAAAATTCGTGTTTAATCCGTGATAATTCGCGTAATTCGTGGATAGAAAACGGTATCGCTATGACGGGTGCAATATTATTTGGCGCGACTCTGGGAGCGGTGACGCTGGCGACGCCGCTGCTGCTGGCGGCGACGGGCGAGACGATAGCGCAAAAATCGGGCGTGGTCAATGTCGGACTCGAAGGCATGATGCTCGTTGGGGCGTTCGCCGCCACGCTGGGCGCGTTGAACGGAAGCAGCGCCGCAAGTGTCGGCAATCCCTACATCGGCCTGCTGATGGGGACTTTGGCGGGCATGGCGCTTGCCGGTCTGTTCGCGCTGTTTGCGGTGCGGCTTGCGGCGAATCAGGTGGTGGTCGGCGTGGTGGTGAACCTGCTGGCGCTGGGGTTGACCGGCACGATCTACCGCGCAAAATTCGGCGCGACGGGCGCGTTCCTGCGGGCCGCGACATTGCCCGCGCTGTTCGGCAGCGTCAATCTCCTCACACTGCTGGCCTTGATTGCCGCCCCGCTCAGCTGGCTTTGGCTCAACAGGACGCGGCGCGGATTAGAACTGCGGGCCTGCGGCGAACAGCCCATCGCGGCGGAGGCGTCCGGCGTCGGGGTCTTGCAGACGCGGACGCTGGCGGTCTTGTTCGATGGCGCAATGGCAGGGATTGCGGGCGCGTTTCTCTCGGTCGGCAATACCGGGACTTTTGCGGAGAACATGACGGCGGGGCGCGGCTTCATTGCGCTGGCGATTGTCACGTCCGGGCGCTGGAATCCTTACGGCTGCCTGATCGCCGCCCTGATCTTCGGGGCGGTGGACGAGTTGCAGGCGCAGGGGCAGGCGCTCGGACTGCATCTCCCGTTCCAACTATTCCTTGCCCTGCCCTACCTCGTCACGCTGCTCACCCTGATGCGCGGCGGGCGTCAGACGCAGGCTCCCGCCGCCCTGGGTCGCCCTTACCGCCGCGCCTAACTTTCGCAATTTATGCTATAATCCGCAAAAATCGGCGAAACGATTGATAAATCACACTCTATACGATATTCGCGTAGACCGGGCCGTGAACGGGCGCACCCGCAACCGCGCAATCCGGGCGGCGTATCCGGGCCGTGAACGACCCGTCTGGGAGGCTGCGCCGAACGTCCTGCGGACGGAAATCCCATTTTTTTATGCGCTACGTTAGAGCGTGTCGCCTGTAAGGAGAAACTATTATGCTGACGCAGGAACAGGCGAAGGAGATATTTCTGGGCGCAAGCGCCCTGCTCAACGGACACTTCCGGCTGTCTTCGGGGCGGCACAGCGGCGAATACTGGGAGAAGTTTTCGGTCTTGCAATGGCCCCACCACGTCGAAAAGCTCTGCGCAGAGATCGTCCGCCGCTACGAGCAGGACAACATCGCCGTCGTGCTGGGGCCGACAACGGGCGGGATTCTGCTGGCCTTCGAAGTGGCGCGGCAGTTGGGCGTCCGCGCCCTCTACGCGGAAAAAGAGGACAGGCAGCGCGTCCTTCGGCGCGGATTCGTCCTTGAACCCGGAACCCGAACGCTGATTGTGGACGACGTGATGACCTCCGGCGGGGCGGTCAAAGAATGCCTCGATTTAGCGGCAAAACACGAGGCCGAAGTTGTCGGGGCCGCAATCCTGGTAGACCGCAGCGGCGGCAGCGTCAACCTCGGCGTCCGCATGGAATCCCTGCTCGCAGTCAAAGCGGAGACCTACGCCCCCGAACTCTGCCCGCTTTGCCTCGCCGGCATCCCCCTCCGCGAACCCGGCACGACCTTCCTAAAAGAGACAGGATGACAGGACTTTTATCCACGAATTACCACGAATTGAACACGAATTGAACACGAAAAATAAATCCAAACCTTCTCCTGTCAATCCTGAAAATCCTGTTCATCCTGTTTATTTTTTCTTTGCATCTCTTTTCGTGTCCCTTCGTGATAAATTCGCGATGATTCGTGGATAAAAATCTTCTGGTAACTCTATGAACTTTGACCCGATACAAACGGAGGTGTGGCGGCATCTGCTGGCCTCAATCGCCGAGGAGATGGGCGCCACGCTGGAACGCGCCGCCTACTCCCCCAATATCAAAGACCGGCTCGATCACTCCTGCGCCGTTTTCGACGCGGAAGGCCGGTTGCTGGCGCAGGCCGCGCATATCCCTGTGCATCTGGGGGCCATGCCGCTGATGCTCGATTCTCTGCGCGAAACGGTGGACTGGCCCGATGGCGTGATGTGGCTCTGCAACGATCCCCGCAACGGCGGAACCCACCTGCCGGACTTAACGCTCGTCGCGCCCGTCTATGAGCGGGGGCCGGGGGTCGGGGGCCGGGTATCGGAGACTGCGACGGACGCAGCCGAATCCGCCAATCCAAAATCCTCCGACACCCGACACCCGACACCCGACACCCTTCTCGGCTATGTCGCCTGCCGCGCCCATCACGCCGACATTGGCGGGATTGCGCCCGGATCGCTGCCGCTTTCCACGTCGCTGTTTCAGGAAGGGCTGATTTTGCCGCCGGTGAAACTGGTAGAAAACGACGCAGTGCGAGACGAGATTGTCCAACTCGTCTGCGCCAACTCGCGAACGCCCGACGAACGGCGCGGCGACCTCACCGCGCAGATCGCCGCGAACCGGACAGGAATTCGGCGAATGAAAGAACTTGTCACGCAGAAGGGGCAGGCGGAGTTCGCGACTCGCGCCGCTGAAAATATCGCATGGACGGCGCAAGCCGTCCGCCATACGCTGCAACAACTCCCGCCCGGAACGTATGCCGCGACCGATTTTCTGGACAGCGACGGGGCGGGTCAGACCGACATTCCGATTACCGTCAAAATTACGATTCGCGCCGAAGGAACGGCGACCTTCGATTTTACCGGCTCCGCGCCGCAGGTCGCCGGTTCGATCAACGCGACGGAGGCGATTACCCGCTCGGCCTGCTACTATATCGTCCGCTGTCTGGTCGCGGAGGAAATTGCAACGAACGCGGGCTGTTTCGCGCCGATTGAAGTGATTGCGCCGCCGGGAACGGTTGTCAACGCCCGCTATCCCGCCGCCGTCGCGGGCGGCAATGTGGAGACCTCGCAGCGCATTACGGATGTTTTGATTCGGGCCTTGTCGCTTGCCGCGCCCGACAAAATGCCCGCCGGCAGTCAGGGAACGATGAATAATCTGACGATTGGCGGCTGGGATTCCGTCCGACAAAAACCGTTCGCCTACTACGAAACGATGGCGGGCGGGGCGGGCGCGTCCGCGCTTGGCGATGGCGCCGACGCCATCCATTCCCACATGACCAACACCCGCAATACGCCCGCCGAATCGCTGGAATCGCACTATCCGCTGCGCTTGCTTTGCTATGCGATTGCGGACGGAACGGGCGGCGCAGGCGCGTTTCACGGCGGCAATGGCCTTATTAGGACGATTGCACTGCTCTCTGACGCGCAAATCTCTTTGCTTGCCGAAAGAAGAACTTTCAGGCCCTTCGGAGCAAGCGGCGGCGAAGATGGCAAACCCGGTGAAGACAGCCTCCAAATGCCCGCGCAGGCAGAGCAAAGAATTACAGGGAAATATAGCGCATCATGTCCCGTTGGCACGATCTTGCGGGTCGAAACGCCCGGTGGCGGTGGATTTGCGGGGAAATAGTCCCGCGCTGGCATCAATTTTGCCTGGTTTGTTTACTTGATTAGCCCTTTTTTTAATTTTTTTAAAAAATAGTTCGCAAAGGAAGCCTCGTATCTTCACTTTGGCATGAATCTTGCATTAAAAGGAATATAGCCTGTGAGGGTTTTCTTTTTCTGCATTGAGTCGCGCAAAATCAGTACAAGTAGTGAAGGACAGATAAAGCAGATGAAAAATGGAATGGTCTGGGCGCAAGATATGGCGGTTTCGGTCACGATGGGAATGGTCGTGTTGATAGCGGCCTCGGTGCTGGCGACGGTTGGAATGATGATGACGGCGGCCTTTGTGCTGTCCGGCGGACATCTCCGCTCCAACGCGCAGCACGCATAACAAAAAAATTCCTCATTGAAGAGGACGACACGCGCAGACAGCCCCGCTTCCCGCTCCCAAAACGAGCGGCGAAGCGGGGCCGTTTTATTGCGGAGGGGTGTTCGGTGTTCGGGTGTTCGCTTCTTCTCTAACAGTTTGTACGAAACTCTTAGAGAATATAGGGAAATTATGCAATCGGTACACTTTCGCTGCATTTCCGTCCGCAGGACGGTTGGCGTAGCCTCCCAGACGGGTCGTTTACGGCCCGGTCAATACCTGAACACTGAACACCCGAATTTAGAAATGATCGGGCAGGGGCAGAAACGGTTCGCGGCGGGGAAAAAGCGCGGCGGCAAGATCGCAGGCGCGGTCGGTCGTGGCGGCGAGATGGTTCAGGGCGATTGCGTCGTCGCCGCTCAGGTAGCCGAGCGCGACCTGTGACCAGATGCGAACGTCGCCGGTAATGCGGTCGTGGCAAGCGGCGGCGTCCTGAATGGTGAGCGGCAGATGGGTTACCACGCCGCCATGCCCCATCAGCAGGATTGAGACGCCGCCATCGGGCAAAGATTCGTCGGTCAGCGTCAAGACCAGTTGCCCGCGCAGGCCGCTCCAGTTCGCGCTTAGCGCTTCGACCGTCGCATCAAAATCCACAATCCGCGCCATGACCGCAGGCGTAATGTCCACGCTGGCAAGCGACGGCAGCTCGCCATGCAGGGGATGCAGCAGCCCGTTTCGGCGCAGGGAGTCTATCGGCATTTCTGTTTCGATGCAGGCGACCTGCGTCTGCGCCGCCAGATGCCCGACCAATCCGCGCCGCGCCGCAGGCGTTCCCGCGACCATCTCCATCAGCCGCAGCGTGGGTGGAATGACAGCGCCGTTTGCGCCCGTTGGCGCGGCGGGCAGCGCGGCGGCGCGGTACTCATACAGCAAATAGCCTTCCACCCCGCCTATCCCGATAAACACGTCTCGGTGCTTGACAAACTGATAAAGATAATCCCAGCGTTTCGCGTCGCGCAGGCAGCGCAGCGTTTTGCCCTCGCTCTGCGCGTCGTACAACTTGCTCATGGCGGGCAAATCTTCGGCGGCGGCGGGGCGGACGCGGCGGGCCTCCGGATAGGCGGGAAAGTGCGCCGGGGCGGTGAGGTAGCGTTGGGAGAGGGCCGCAAACTCCCAACCGAAACGCCGATAGTAGGCGGGATGCGCCGGAACGAGCGCGGCGAAGGCGAATTTCCGTTCACGCAGATTTTCGAGCGTGGCGTTTAGCAGACGGCCCGCGTATCCCCTGCCCCGCATCTCCGGCAGCGTCGCAACGCCCGCCATCCCCGCCATTCGCGCTACGCCGCGCCCGATCCAGCAGGAAGTATCAATAATTGTCAGGCAGGACGCCACCTCGCCGCCGACTCGCAGCACCCGCTTATTCTCCAAATCCAAATAGGGATCGGAGAAAAAAATCTCGCGGGCGGCGTCTACCGGCAGCGAAAACGCCCCGCTCACCAGCCGCACAATCGCATCGAGTTCGTCCGGGCGGGCGGCGGAGATTTCAATTTCGGTTTCGTCTGGCATGATTTCATTTGCTGGTGCGGTTCGCTCGTCTACGCCTCGCCCTTCCATTGATCGCCCACGCCATACATGGTGACTCGGAGTCTTGCGCCCGCCTGCGCGATACGTAGGAGTGTGTCGGCGCTCAGTTCGTTACGAAAACAGTGCGGTATCCCGCCGCACTGGTAGCCAATGTCAAACGTCCGTAACTTACAACGGTTCCAGAGCGCAAGGGTATGTTCTTCCAGCGCGTCAATCGCGCCCAGCATGGCTAAAATGTTCTCTTCCGGGTCATCATATTCCGGTTCCGTCTCAAGAGTGACCGACCAGACGCCCTTATAAAGTTGAGGATTATGCAGGGGAAACACGCCCAGGGCTTCCAGCGCGTCCGTCAGTGGTTTCAGATCAAAGGCCGCTTCAAGATCAAGGTCTGTATTGATGTATGCTATATGCATTCTTTTCGCTGAAAAATTCTACTGCGGTCCCTGCTTGCGCGTTTCGGCGGAATACGGCTCCACTTTGGTCGCAAGACCGTAGATGCTGTTGGCGCGAACCCACCCGTTGATGCCGCCCCGATTATTGCCAATCTGGAACCGTTCGCCGTCAATGGCCTTGATAAGATGCAGATAATCGCTGCCATGAACCCGGACCAGCACAATCGCCCCGACCGTCAGCGTCGCCGGGTCGCAGGGCGCAAGCGTGACAAGATCGCCGTCATTGACTTTGCCCTTCATGGAGTGACCACGCGGCCTGATCATCGTGATCTCGCCGCGCTGCAAGGCCTCAATCGCGTATTTTGCCCAACTCATGGCAAGCCGCCTTTCCAACGCCTCAACGCGCCAAAAGTCCGCGTTCCTGCAGCGCGTCTGTCCATTTGTTCAGGGCATCAATGGGAAAGGGCGATTTCCAGCGCTCCGCAAATTCCGTCTCTGTATAGCGCCCCTGCAACTCTCGCAACGCTCGCCAGATGGGAAGCGCAATCTCTGCATAAGCGCCGGACACATCCAGCAAAACCAGACCGCCTTCGCCTGCCCTGCCGCCATCAGGATATTCGACAATCTGAAAACGAACGATTTCATTGTCGCGGCAGAAACGCAGTTCATATTCGGTGGGTTCGGCATACCAGAGGGCTTCTTGCGATCCTTCCGCAAACGATAGGGCGTGGACCGCCTCGACAAATCGCCGCAAGTCCGAAATGATATAAGAAATGCCAAAAGAAACGTCAGCGCTGTTGCTGAAAAATTCGACAGGCAGCCAGCCCGCTTCTGGTTCGCCGAATTTGACTTTCAAAATTGCCGCCATAAAGCCTATTCCGACCGTGTTAGATGTCAACCATCCCCGCCAATCGTATTTTGAGCAAGGCGCAGGCTTTCTCTTTCCGCTTTGCGGGGCTGACGATGGCCGCGCATTTTCTGTCGCAGACACTTGCGATCATAAGCCCGCACCGCTTCGAGGTAACGGTTCCGGTCGCGTTCCATTGCGGCAATCGCGGCGGCGAATTGCGCTTCTGTCAGGCTGTCTTTCGTGTTGGGGACAAGCGCGGCGGCATAGTGAGAACGCATTTGCAGGAACGGTTTTCCAGACAGCCACGCCATTCGCAGACAGCAGGAACCCAGGGCAGAACGCCGCGACGCCATCGTCTGCTCAGGGGTCGCGGGCTTTCCGGGCGTAATAGTTGAACGAACCGGACAAGAAAACCTCCAGCAATATCCCAGCGAAGTCCTTTACTGCTCTTTCTGCATATCTTTGATAAATTGCATATTTTTGTAGACAGCCAGCAACTTTGCTGCAACTTCATTTTGCGTATGCGTTGTGACAGGCATTTCCATTCGCTGTCCAGCAATTTTTTTCAGATGCTCGACCAGCATTTCATGCGTCCCACCCGCCTCAATTAAATCGCAAATATCCTGCGCGTATCTATCGTATTCATCCATTGCGCCCGACCACCCAAATACGCCAATCGGGTCCCAATCTACCAAAAGCACAAGACGCACAAAACCATGCAAAGTAGAAAAAGGTCGCCAATCTTCGTTTACTTTTCTAAATTTTTCCAAAATGTAGCGCCATTCGGGAGGTTTACGACAATGCCCTGCCGCTGCCTTCCGGGTCGTCCATGATGCGCTGACGGACGAAATCGGTGGTGAACTCGCCGCGCCGGTAAAAAGCGTTCGCCATGATTTTGCGGCAGAACGCGATATTCGTCTTGACGCCAACGATCTCCGTCTCTTCCAGACAGCGCTGCATCCGCGCAATCGCCGCGTTCCGGTCTTTACCCCATACAATCACTTTGGCGATCAGCGAATCGTAATACGGCGGCACATCGTAGCCCGACGTGATATGCGTGTCCACCCGAACGCCAAAGCCTCCCGGCAAAACAACCTTTTCAATCCGCCCCGCGCTCGGCGCGAAATTATGATCCGGGTCTTCCGCGTTGATGCGGCACTCAATCGAATGGCCCTCAAACTTCACGTCGCGCTGGCCGAACGGCAGTTTTTCGCCCGCCGCCACCTGAATTTGCGTCTTGACTAAATCAATGCCCGTGACCATTTCCGTCACGCAATGCTCCACTTGCAGCCGCTTGTTCATCTCCATAAAATAGAAATCGCCGTTCGCGTCCACAAGGCACTCAATCGTTCCCGCGTTCGTGTATCCGATAGCGCGGGCCGCCCGGATTGCCGCGTCGCCCAGTTTGCTGCGCTGCGCCTGCGTCAGGCGCGGGGCGGGCGATTCTTCCGTAATCTTCTGGCGGCGCGGCGTCTGAATCGAACATTCCCGCTCCCCTAAATGAACCACGTGACCATGCTCGTCCGCGATAATCTGCACCTCGACGTGGCGCGGCTGCTCGACGAATTTCTCCAGATAGATGTCGCCGTTGCCAAACGCGCCCATCGCTTCCGTCCGGGCGTTTTCGATAGCGCGGGGCAGTTCTTCCTCGTTCTGCACGAAGCGGATGCCGCGCCCGCCGCCGCCGTAGGACGCCTTGACCAGTATCGGATAGCCGACCTTCTGCGCAAAGGTCACCGCGTCCGCCGGGTTGACAAGCGGCCCGTTTGTGCCGGGAACGACCGGAACGCCCGCCGCCTTCATCGTTTCCCGCGCCGACGCTTTATCGCCCATGCGCTCCATGACGGCGGCGGACGGCCCAATAAATTTCAGGCTGCACACTTCGCAGGCTTCGGCAAAACTGGGATTTTCCGACAGAAACCCGATTCCGGGATGAATCGCGTCCGCCCCGTGCATCAGGGCCGCGCTGATGATATTCGGCGCGTTGAGATAGGAATCTTTCGGGGCGGGCGGGCCGATGCAGACCGATTCGTCCGCCCACGCCACGTGCAGCGAATTGGCGTCCGCCGTCGAATGGACAGCAATAGTCTTGATTTTCAGTTCTTTGCAGGCCCGAATGATCCGCACGGCGATTTCGCCGCGATTGGCAATGAGAATTTTTTTGAACATAGTGGGGATACAGAGTATTCGGGTATTTGGGTATTCAGGTATTCAGGTATGGGGTATTCGCTAACTGACGGGAAGTTTGTGCAAACCTCGCAGTAAAGCAGTCAATACCCAACACCCAATACCTGATACTCGAATACCCGAATACCTACAATTTCTCGTGTCCGATGTGCGGACAGTGGACTTCGCCCGTTTGCGGGTCGTAGGTGTAGGGTTCGCCGCCGTCGGGACATTTGCGGATGCCCTGCGTTCCGGGAACTTCGTCAAGGGAGGCGGGAAATTTGCCGTCCGCGTCCCCGTCATGCGCCATGCCGATTGCCATGCGGTCTTGCCGCAGATTGCTCTGGCACTCGACATCGTGAGCGCGGGTTTTGGGCGTGACGTTCCGCGTTCCGTTCGCGGTCGTCTGTTTTGCGCCGCCGCCGTTGACGTAGTAGGCCGCGCCGCCCGCCAGCAGCGCCAGCAGCACGACGACGATCAGGATTTCAATCAGCGAAAATCCGCGCTGTGCGGACGTTTTTGAATTTTGATAGGGGGTAAAATTTTGCATAGAAATTTACTCCGATGATAAATCAGGCAGTAGATGATACAGCGGCTGTCCATATTCCACCGGCTGACCGTCTTCGACCAGCACATCGGTAATGACGCCGGAGGCGGGCGTGGTAACCTCGTTGTTGAGCTGCATCGCTTTGACCAGAGCGACCGTCTGCCCCGCCGTAACCATCGCGTTCAGCCCGATAATCGGCTTGACATGGTGGAAATAGCCGACAACAGGCGCGATAATCACGACTGTTTCCGGCTCAACCAGCGACGATTCGACCGTCAGTTCCTCGTCGGAGTCTTCGTAATCGTAATCGTCCGCCGACTCTGGCGCAAAATGCGCCGCCATCGGGTTCGGCTTCTTAATGGTCACGCGCTGATCGCCCTGCTTCAGCGTAATCTCGCTGATCTTCGCGTCCTTCACCAGTTCGACCAGCGCTTCGAGTTCGGTTACATTCATAAAGCAGCGGGTGTCGGGTGTCGGGTGTTGGGTGTCGGACAATGCGTTGTCTCTTGATAGTTTGTAGTAAATATCAACGAACGTGCATATCTCCCGACACCCGACACCCGACACCCGATACCCTTCCCCCTAGATTTTAATCTTAAACGTGCAGTATTCCAGGAACCGCAAAGCCCATGTCATGCCGACGAGGGTCAGGCAGCCAATCAGGATGACCTGAATGCCGCCGGAGCCGGCGACCTGCTGCGAGAGTTTGGAACTCGCTTCGGCGTTAAAAGTCAAGCGACCGAAAAGTTGGTCCATCATGCGCAGGGCCTGTTGCAACATTTGCGTTAAGTTATCGAAATTCAGATAAACGAGCGCCGGGACTGCCAGCGTGACTATCGGCGAGAAGAAGCGGTATTTTTGCCGCTGATGCTCGTTATAAATAATGCAGTTGCGGCAACGTTCCCGCTTTTGCGCGTCGGAGAGGTGCGGATTCGTCGGGATTCGGACTCCGCGAGGCCCCGCTTTCGTCGTCATGTTCGGGCGGAGTTCCGCCTCGCTTTTGGAGATTAAATCCCCAATCGCGACAAATCCCATGCCCTTCGCCATCTCAATCGTGGCGGGCGCGTCGCTTTTGGCGGGGGCCTGCGCCAGCCGAATGATATTCTCCTCGCACATACACCCGACGCGCTGTTTCCAGCATTTCGTCCGGGCATGGTAGATTGGGCAGGTCTTCCGCACCCCTTCGCGGCAATACGGCAGCTGCCAGCATTTTGCCGCCACGCCCAGCAGCGCCCTGGGCTGATCGTCCTGCGCCTGCGCGTTCTTGCCATAGGCGGAGTTGGCGATGTCCTCTGCGCGGGAAGCGAACAGGCGGACTGCCAGACTGCGCAGCATGATCAACGCGCCGGGAACCGCCGCCATAATCGCCGCAAGGTGCAGTTCGTGCAGGGCTTTGAACGCCACGCCCTGCGGGTTGAAATTCTTGCCGCCAAGCCCTAAAACGCCCGCAAAGTACTCCACCCCGTAGGCCAGAAACGCGGACGAAAGCAGCATCACAACGGCGGCGCTTGCTTCCTCATAATACAGCAGCGTGGCGCTGATCAAAGTAGCGATTAAACTGATGTTCAGGATATTGCTGACCGTGCCGAGCGTTTGCAGCGCCTGAACTTTCTCCGCGTGGCTGCGCGAGGCCACATCCGCCAGCGAGCCGGAGAACAGGCCGTACAGCAAATACACAACGACCAGCCCCGCGATAATCCCCGCGACGAGGAACGTTTTTTCAGCAAAATCTAAAATCGGCTGCGGAATCACGGTGTCGCTGGAACGCGAAGCGCCGCTGCGAATCATGGGCAATTTCGTCTCTCACTTCCGGGTAAAACGCCCGCCGCTTTCGGGGCGGGCCGACAGACAGGCCCGATACGATGCCGCTTTCGGGCCAGTTATTTGACGCGCTCAAGGTAGGTGTCTGTGCGAGTGTCTACCTTGACTTTTTCACCGACTTCTACGAAGAACGGCACGGTGACGACCGCCCCGGTCTCCAGCGTGGCGGGCTTGCCGCCGCCGGACGAGGTGTCCCCTTTGAAGTTCGGATCGGTCATCGTGACCTCAAGCTCCACGAAGGAGGGGACTTCCGCGCCGAGGATTTTCTCGTCATGCTCCAGAACTTCGACTTCCATACCGTCTTTGAGGTACTTGATCCCGTCGCCAAACAGGGCGGCGGGGATGCTGACCTGCTCGAACGTTTCGGGGTGCATCAGGAAGTATTCGCCGTCCTGACTGTAAAGGTACTGCATTTTGTGGCGGTCTAAGATCGCCTGCTCCATCTTTTCGCCCGCGTTGAATGTCTTATCTACGATGCCGCTGGTGCGCAGGTTTCGCAGTTTGGTGCGCATGACCGCGCCGCCTTTGCCCGGTTTGTGATGCTGGAACCAGACAATCGTGAAAATATCGTTGTCCATGATAATGGATACGCCGTTTTTGAAGTCGGAGGTATCAATCTTTGCCATGGGGCCGCCCTTCTGCCGCCGCCGTCCGCCCCGCATCATTGCGGGCAAACGGCGACCTGTTTCGTATTTGGGGCTATTATAGCATACAGGACGCCGAACGCGCAAATCGGGCGCGAAACACAAACGAAAAAATCCCCGCGCCGAATGATTCGACTGCGGGGATTTGCGGGGGAAACGGGCTGATTTACAGTTGGGATGTCACCGTGTTGGTGGCGCCATTCAGGTATTCGACGACCACCTGATAGTAGACCATGCGGCTTGTCACCGGGAAAGTGTACTCACCGGGGGCCTGCGTCACAACGCGGGTCATAATAGATCGCTTGTTCAAGTCGAGCATGGCGAAAGTGATTTTGCTGACCGAATTGTTGTCGCCCTTCCAGCCGATGTAAAATTTGTTGCCCTTGACACGCCGCGCATCCAGCGTATCGGTCGTTCGGGCAAGGACGGGCGCGGCGGCGGGGGCCGCAGGCAGCGTGTTACTGGGCGTCGCGTAGGGCGCTCCATTCGGCGCGGCATATCCCGGATTGTTCCCGTAGTAGTTTTCTGGCGGGAAATTATAGCCCGCGTTCTGCTGCACCGATCCGTAGGGGTTATTGCCGTTTGCGTTGCTGTACGGGTCGCTGCCGTAAGAGCCGTTGCCGTAGGCGCTGGCGTATCCGTTATTCCCGCCAATCACGTAGTATGAGTCGTAAAAGCCGCCGCCGTAATACGGGTTGCCGTAGAAACTATTTCCATAGTACGGGTTGTAGGACGAGCTGTAATAGTTGCTGTAAGGGCCGTAGCCGTTAGCGTAGTTCGGGCTTCCGTAGACGCCACCCGCGCCGTTGGTGTAGGGATCGCGCTTGAGACCGCCCTGATTGGCGGCGTTGTTGTTCGTGCCGTTCGTGTTGTACTGCGCGTTCGCGCCGCCCGTAACTAGAGCGACAGCCCCCAGCGTGAGGAGCGACTTTGTAAAGTTTCCGTTTTTCATTTTGTTTACTCCCGATATTCGGTCGTTTTGAAATTCTTTTTGCGAAATGGCGCGGCCTGCATTTCGCCGCGTTCTGCAGATAGAACTATCGAGGGCCGCAAAATGTTCCCGCAATGCGCTTTGGACCTGCGCGGCGCAGGCAAACGGGCGCGAGACGAAAAGCCAGAAACAAAAAAACGCCCCGCGTAAGTTTTATAAACTCACGCAGGGCGTTCCGTGTTCATGTGAGAGCGGCGGGGCTCGAACCCGCGGCCAGTTCATTAAAAGTGAACTGCTCTACCACTGAGCTACACTCTCATATTTCTCATATCATTCGCGCTGAACATATATCAGCATACATATAGTACCATACCCCTGCCTCGTTGTCAATATCACACGGTGAAAATTTGCGCAAAATGGGGCGGGATGAAAAAACCGGGACGCAAACGCCGCGATTTATGCCGGAAACGGGTAAAATATAACCGACAATAAATGTTGACGGACGCAGCAAACGAATCCAGACGCGGAGCATGACGCCCGCGCAAAAAAAGGGCTGCGCCGAACGATTTACCATAACGTTTACCACGAGGCTGGAAACGCGGAGGATGCTGTATTGGATGGTTCGAATCGGTTGAATTGGAGGCGCATTGCCGCTCAGTCGCTGGCGCTTGCCGCCCTTGCCGTTTGCGCCCTGACACTTACGGGCTGCGCCGGAACGCTTTACCCGCAGGACCACATAGTCCATATGCCCGGACTGAACTCGCCCGGTTACGAGGTGACGACGCTCTGGGTCGTGCAATTCCTGCTGTTTGCCGCCCTGCTGGGGCCGGCGATCTCGATTGTGGCGACGATAGCCCTGCGCCCCTACATTTTTCCGCCCTACTATAAACTGCGGATTGACGGCCTGAACCTGGAACTGTGGGTTTCGGAAAACAAGTACCCGATTATGGCCCTGCCGGATGTGCTGGTCGCGCCCGTCGCGCCCGATCTCAAAATGGTCTTCGGAGCGGCGAAAATCGCTCGCGACGCCGGGGCGGGCAAAGCGCAGGCCGAGGCCGATAAAGTCGCGCCGCTGCAACCGGGCGACGCCTTCGTGGGGCCGGGAGCCAAATATAAGTGGCATCTCACGGCGCTGGCGGTGATTTTCGACGCGCAGAAACGCGCTACGCCGGAACTCATGGCGGCAAGCCTGCACAAGGCCCTGACCGAAGCGGCGGCGCACGGGGCCGACTCCGCTTTAATCCCTGACATGACCGAAAACCTCCTCGCGCAGCCGAACTGGATCAGCGAAGCGCAAAAATCGGAGACCGCGCAGACGGCGGCCCGCCTCACCATCGAAGCGGCCCTCGCCTGTCGCGGCACGGTGGACACCATCAAAATATGGGTCTATGATAAAGCCAACGTGGACGCCTACGTCGCGGAGATGGAACGCCTCGACAACGAAAGCGTCATAGACGCCGAAGGCCACCTCGTCAGTCCGGCGGCGCACTGACCCGCCGAAGAAATAGACAGGACAAAAAGGATAAAAGACCGATGAGACAGGATTTTTCATCCACGAAATGACACAAAGGGACACGAAAAAAAGAAGAAATAAACAGGATGAACGGAATTTTTAGGCTGGACAGGATTGGATTTTGAAAATCCTGCAAATCCGGTTCATCCTGGCTATTTTTTCTTTTTTTCGTGTCCTGTTCTATCGGTCTGTTATCCTGTTTATCCTATCTATTCTCCCCCTGCGCGGTCGAAGGAAATGATTATGGAAATTCGCGTGGCGCTGATGCCGGAACTCGCGGGCGAAGTGGCGTCCGCCGTGTGTGTGGTGATTGACGCGCTTCGCGCCACAACCGTGATTCCGACTCTGTTTGACCGGAACTGCCCTCGCGTCTATGTCGCGGCGTCCCATGACATAGCGCGGACGTTTGCGCGGGCGAACGGTCACGTTCTGTGCGGGGAAACGGAGGGCTACCGCGTTCCCGATTTTGATTACGGCAATTCCCCGGTGGAGTTCGCCGCGCTCGATTTCACCGGCAGATCGGTCGTGCTGTCCACCACCAACGGCACAAAAGCGACGGCGCGGGTCGCGGACGCCCGCAAAGTGTTTCTTGGCGCGGCGATCAACCGCATGGCGACGGCGCGGGCGGCATGGAACGCGGCGCTGGAATTAGACGCGGACATTGTGCTGGTCTGCTCCGGGACTCGCGATCAGTTCACGCTGGAGGACGCCACCGTCGCGGGACTTTATGTCGAAGCGATTGCGGCGCAGGCGGGGGCGTGGGAAAATCCGCGCATTGCCGATTCCGCAATCGTGGCGCGGCGGCTGTGGCAGTCGGAGCCTAATCTGCTGCGCGGCCTGATGGAGGGCGTCCACGCGCAGACGCTGGCGGATCGGGGATTTGGCGCAGATGTGGGCTATTGCTGCAAGATTGATGAATTATCTGTTGTTCCCACACTGATAGCGGAATCGGACGCGGCAAACGCGCTTGCGCCCGTGATTCTGATTCGATAGCCGGGATGAAAACATTTTCCCAAAAAAGTCCCTTCCTGCCATTAGCAGGGAGGGGCTTTTTTTGCTCGCGCAAAACGATTTTTGGCAATTTATTGGTGACCAGTTCGTCCTGACTGCTCCTCTTTACGGCGCGTCGGAGTTGCGGATGTCCTCGGTGTGGGTCTCCTGCGCGGTCTGAACTTCCTCGCAGGAATTGGGGCGAAAGAAGCGCGACTTTTTCAGCCACTCTCCGACCGGGCCGCCGCCTCTGCCGCCGTCGTAGCGTTCGCGGGCCGCGCTTTTCAGGTGAGACGCTTTTTCCGGCGCGGGAGTTTCAATCATAATCTCATTTTGCTGCGGCAGGGGCGGGAACGCCTCGTCGAAGGCCGCCATCTCCAGAGCGATTCGGTACGGGTTCGGCGGCTGCACCGTCGTGGGAGCGAGCAGGCTGAGTTTCAGAATTAAATCGTTCGCGCTTTTTAATCGCCGGTGGTATTCGGCGCGGGACTTGACGCGCCACTCCGCGAACTGCCGCGCGGCGGCATGGGGTGCGGGCGCGTTCTCCAGCGCGATGCGCCGCTTGCGGTTTTCCGCTTCCAGTCGGGCGCGAAACCGGGACACTTCGCCACGCTCGGCCTCCAAATCTTTCAGGGCCTGCACCCAGTCGGGCAGGACGCCCGCATTTTTCAGGACTTTGTTCGCGGCCCGCAGGTGCGGCGGCGTCACCGTGTCCTCATCAAGGGCCACTGGCTGCCCGCGTCCCGGCAGGTTGTCAAACGCGCCCTCTTCCATCGCATCGTTGATTTTGCGCTGCGCGACCCGCGCAATAATATCGAAATTCACCCGCGCCCTCCCGTCCCCGCGAAAGTTTACCTTTCTATTATACCGCAACAATAGCGAAGAAAAAATAGACAGGATGAACAGGATTTACAGGATAAATTTCGATCCTCGATTTTCGATTGAAATCTTTCTCCTATCGTGTTTTTATCCTGCTCATCCTGTCTATTTCTTCTTCGTGTTTTTCCGTGTCATTTCGTGGACAAACTAAATCTAGGCGCATTGTGAAAAAAAGTCGCTAGATACGCTTGCATTTTGCGAAAAAATCGGATAAAGTATAAATGAGAGATGAATCGGAAACTTTCTGTTACGATTTCCGGTCTTAGTAAAGTAGGTGATCGCGAGGCCGCAGCATCGGGTGGTGCATGGTTCGGATGTCTGCGTAAAATGGCCCGCTCACAGTGACGCAGGATTATAACTGCTGTCCTTACCGCCGCGCCGATTTTGGAGGGCGCGGCCCGCGTGTTCCGCGCCGCAAGCCGGAACCGCCGCCAACCGTCGCGGACGTTCCCGGACAGTCCGCCGCCGCCGCGCATTGCGGCGTCCGCAGGGGCTGTAAACCCACCGGTAACCCAAGCGTCCGCGCTATCCCGCCGCCCGTCGGCAGCGATTCTGGGGCCTGAATACCCCGTTGCGCTGTTCCGCCGCGCCGCGAAGGAGCAACTAAAAACGCTTTATGGCACATCAACTCTTTTCCTCTCCGCTTGCCGCTCAGACCGCCGCCGCCGAGTCCGCCGCCGAAACCGGCGCGGTGGAACTCATCGCAGAGCCGCCGCTGACGGCCCTTCAGCAGCGCGTCACCGACAACCTGTCGCAGTTGCTCGAAGCGCTGCCGCCCGCCATTCGCGCCTACTTCGACAAAGAGTCGCGCACTGATGACCTGCTGGAAATCGTGCTTGACCTCGGTCGCCTGCCCGAAGCGCGATATCAGGATCGGGCGGTGGAACTTAGCGAATTTCCGATTACGAACGAAGACATTGAGTACGTGGTCGGGCGCGTCGGCTCGTTCGGCAAGGACAACCGCGCCGGAATCGAACGGACGCTGCACCGCATCTCCGCCATCCGCAACCGGCAGGGGCGCGTCATCGGGCTGACCTGCCGCATCGGGCGGGCGGTCTACGGCACGATTGACATCATTCAGGACGTGGTGGAAAGCGGCAAATCTATCCTGATGCTCGGTCGCCCCGGACGCGGCAAAACCACCAAACTACGCGAAGTCGCCCGCATTTTGTCGGACGAACTGCGCAAGCGCGTCGTCATCGTGGACACGAGCAACGAAATCGCGGGCGATGGCGACATCCCGCACCCGGCGATTGGAAGAGCGCGGCGGATGCAGGTCGAAGTCCCGGAAGCGCAGCACCACGTAATGATTGAGGCGGTCGAAAACCATATGCCGGAAGTCATCGTCATTGACGAAATCGGGACGGAGCAGGAGGCGTTTGCGGCGCGGACGATTGCCGAGCGCGGCGTCCAACTCGTCGGGACGGCGCACGGCAACTCGCTGGAAAACCTGATTATGAACCCGACGCTCTCCGATCTCGTCGGCGGGATTCAGGCGGTCACGCTCTCTGACGACGAGGCCAAGCGGCGCGGCACACAAAAGACCGTGCTGGAGCGCAAGGCCCCGCCGACCTTCGATGTCGTGATCGAGATTATGGACATGGACAAACTGGCGCTGCACTTAGACGTGGAGCGCACGGTTGACCGGATGCTGCGCGGACAGACGGCGCGGCCTGAAATCCGAATCCGCAACGAGCAGGGCGAGATCGAAACGATCCAGCGGGCGGAAGACCCCATGCCCACCATCCGCGAAATGCCGGAGCGCGAAGCGAGAAACAACGGGCGCGGCAACGGTAACACGCACGGCGGCAGCGGCGGAAACGGGAACGGAAATAGCGGAAATGGAAACGGGCGCGAAGTCCGGGCGGAGCGCAACCGCAACGCGGACAGCGACGACTCGGACACGGAATCGCGCTCGCGCCCGCGCCTCGTGCCGATTATCAGCAATAGCGCAAAAACGACTCCCGCCGCACCCAGCGCGGGCGCGGCGACCGCCGCCCCGACCAAAACGCTGCCCGCGACCGTGCGGATTTTCCCGTATGGCGTGAGCCGCAGCCGTCTTGACCGCGCCATTGCCGAAAGCCGGGTTCCCGCCTACGTCGCCCGCGACATCAGCGACGCCGACGCGGTGCTGGCATTAAAAGCGACCCACAAGCGCGATCCGGGCAAAATGCGGGAGGCGGCGCAGCGCAAACTGCCGGTCTACGTCGTGCGCAGCAACACGTACTCGCAGATCGCCAACAGCGTCCGGGAGATTTTCGGCATGAGCGCCATCCCCGAATCGGAAGAGGAGATGATGGAAAACGCCCTGCTGGAAGCGCAGGACGGGGTAGATAAGGTGAAGGCCACCGTGCAGCCAGTAGAACTTTCGCCCGCCAACTCCTACACGCGCCGGATGCAGCACCAGATTGCGGAGCGCCATTCGCTCGTTTCCGAAAGCGTGGGCGTGGAGCCGCAGCGCCGGGTGCGCATTCTGCCGGTGAGTTTGTAAATCTGTCCTCTCAATAGCGGGGCGCGACATTGAACCGGGGGTGAGGCGCAGAACGCGCCGCGCCGGTAGCGAACCGGGGGCGAGGCGTTTACAAACTGCGGACGCGGGGCGTTACGCGCCGCGCTACTGGTACGGGAGGTTAGGTTTGGATCACGAAAAATCGCTGCAATTATTTCAAGAGGCGGTGCGGGTCATTCCCGGCGGGGTCAATTCTCCTGTGCGGGCGTTTCGCGCCGTCGGCGGCAATCCGCTGTTTATTGAGCGCGGGGCGGGGACGCGCCTGCATGACGTGGACGGCAACGCCTATTTAGACTGCATCGGGTCGTGGGGGCCGCTGATTCTGGGCCATGCGCATCCGCAGATTGTCGCCGCCATCAGCAATCAACTGGCAAGCGGCACGACGTTCGGAGCGCCGACGGCTCTGGAAGTCCGGCTGGCGACGCGAATTTGCGCGGCAGTCCCGTCCGTTGAAAAAGTAAGGCTGGTCTCGTCCGGTACGGAAGCGACCATGAGCGCGATTCGCGTGGCGCGGGGCTGGACAGGCCGCGATAAATTTGTGAAATTCGAGGGCAATTATCACGGTCACGCCGATTTCCTGCTGGCGAAAGCGGGTTCCGGCGTCGCAACGCTGGGCCTGCCGGAATGCGCGGGCGTGCCGCTTGCCGTGACCGCCGACACCCTGACCCTGCCGCACAACGACAGTGACGCGGCGCGGCGGCTTTTCGCGGAGCAGGGCGATCAGATCGCTTGCGTGATTGTGGAGCCGGTCGTCGGGAATATGGGCTGCGTTCCGCCCGCCCCCGGTTTTCTGGAAACCCTGCGCGAAGTCACGAACTTGAACGGTTCCGTACTGATTTTCGATGAGGTGATGACGGGATTTCGACTGGCCTACGGCGGGGCGCAGGAACGCTACGGCGTCACGCCCGACATGACCACGCTCGGCAAAATCGTGGGCGGCGGGCTGCCGCTGGGCGCTTACGGCGGGCGGGCGGAGATCATGGACGCGGTTGCGCCCGTCGGCCCGGTCTATCAGGCGGGAACGCTCTCCGGCAACCCCGTCGCCGTATCCGCCGGACTTGCCATGCTGGACTTACTGGAGTCGGGCCGAAATACGATTTATCCTTACCTCGACGCAATCGGCGCAAAAGTGGCGGACAGCCTGCGGACAGAAGCGCGAAACGCAAACGTTCCGATGGTCGTAAATCAAGTAGGATCAATGGTCACGGCGTTTTTCACGGAGCAAGAGACGGTCACGAACTACGCCGACGCCAAAACGACCGATACCGCGAAATTCGCCGTCTGGTTCCGCGAATTGCTGGATAACGGCGTCTACTGGCCCCCGTCGCAATTCGAGGCCGCGTTCCTCTGCGCCCTGATGACCGACGATGATTTAGACCATCTGACGCGGGCGTTCCAGGAAGCCTTCCGAAAGATTCAAGAAGGGTAGGTATTCAGGTGTTGAGTATTAGGTATTGATTGTTTTACTGATAGATTGCGTAAACTGTCAGCAAATGAGCAAATACCTAATACCCAATACCTAACATCCTATACTTGACGCCTAACTATCTGAATTGTGGAGAAACGCATGGCATTGCGAAGAAAATACGGCAGGCCCCATTCCGCCGATCTGTTTGGCATGATGCTGGCGAACGCGAGCATTGCCAGTGTGGTCTTGCTGGTTGTCTTTGGGATTTTCGGGACGCGGCACATCCTGTTGCCCGTCTCGATTCAGACCGCTGACCTGACCGGACACCTGTTCAAATGGCTCTGCTACGGCCTGCTGCTTCCCGGCTCTGGCATCCTGTACGGATGCCTGTGGTTCTGGCTGATTTTGACGGGGCGGCGCGGCGGCGTGAACTGGGGCGCGGCCCTGCTCTACGGCGTCGGGGTTGCGCTGGTCAACGCTCTGCTGTGCGGGGCAATGGCGGGCGCGATGCTCGGCAGTTCGCTGATTGGCCTGCTGTTCGCGCTAATCAACATGATTATTTCTGAGTCGTTCCTGTTCGCCACGCTGACCTACGGCCTTGTCATGGGCGCTCTCAACGCCCTCTGCGCAACCCGCTGGATTGCGAAGCACGGCAAGATTTGAACCACAGAGAACACAGAGGGACACAGAGAAGATTCAGAGAGAAAAATTGAGGCAGGATGAACGGGACCTTCAGGATGGACAGGATAGTCACATTTTGGATTTTAGATTGTGGATTGAAATCCTATTTGCATCAATCCGCGTCATCTGCGGATTGAATTTTCTCTTCCCTTTTTTCGTGTCCCTTCGTGTCGTTTCGTAGATAAAAACCCTCTCCGTATTTCTCTGCGCCTCTCGGTGTTCTCTGTGGTGAAAATTCCCTATTCGTTCGTCTGTTCGCGGACGAAGCGGGCGGCGAGGTCGCGCAGAACGCTGTACGGCTGCTCTGCGACCCACGCTTCCGGGAACATCCACGTCGGGACATTCCAGACGCCCGCCTCATGCGCCGGTTCATCGTATTCCACGATTCGATCCCGAAACGTCCGATTCTCCAGCGCGGTGGTAAACGCCCCGATGTCCAGCCCGATGGATTTTGCAATTTCGGTCAGTACCGCCCGGTCGCTGATGTCTCGGTCTTCTTTCCAGTAGGCGCGGTAAACGGCGTCATGGTATTCGTCGGCCTTATTCTGCGCGGCGGCGAACTCCGCGCCCTCTAAGGCCAGCCGGGAATTGGACAGCGGGGCGCTCCGCGCCGGGACGGTGATGCCGTCCGCCGCTTCCAGCAGTTCCAGCCGGGACGGGGTGCGGGGTTTGCGAGGTTCCGGCGGCGCGGGCGGCTTCGGGGTATAGGGCAAACCCTCCGGCAATAATTCAAATCCCCGCCACGCGAATGTCAGCGCGGGAAACTCTTTTTTCAGGCGCAGCGACTGATGCCAGCCGATGTAGCACCAGGGACAAATATAATCGTGCGCGACGGTCAAACGGGGCATAACGCTCCTCCTTCGGGATGGGTTTCTGCGTGGGAACGCATGATAACGATTACGGAAAAATTGGCGGGAACGTTTGCCCGTCCGCCCTTTCGGGTTGTGGCATAAAAACGGCCCCTCCCGGTTGGGAAGGGGCCGCGATTTGTTTTCGTAGAGCGCGTCGCTCCGATGCGATGCCGCAGGGACAAGGCCATGGCCCCCGCAACATCAAGCGTAAGACGCGCAGGACGCAGGAAAGTTCCCGCTATTTTATAATTACAGTGAATTACTCGCTTTACCTGCTATTTAGCCCGCTTATATTTTGACATTTCAGCGCAGCGCAAGGTTGCCGATTCCGGCGGCAAGCGCGTCTTCCACCAGCGCCAGTGCGGGATCGGGCAGCCCCGTTTTTTTATCCGCCGCTTGACGCAAATGGTAGCAGGCGTAACTCGCCGCAACCGCCGCCAGACCGCCGATAATCGCGCCCGCCGCCGCCGGTCGCCGCCGGTCAGCAAACAACGCGCCGCCCACAAACGCGCCGGAAATCGCCCGGACGGTCAGGGCGGGCGGGGAGATTCGGCTTGGCGTCCCTGGCAGTTTGTCCGCCACCAGTTCGCCCAGGGCCATGACCTTTAACAGTGTCCCAATCTGCGGCGAATCGAAGCGGCTGCGCGACGCGGAATTTCCGCCTCTGCCGTTTTGCGCCGAAAAGCGCTGAAACAATGCGGGGGCGAGCATCGAGCGCATCCCCGCGACCGCGCCCAGAGCAGCCGCCTGAAACGTCAGCCTTCCAATCGTTCTGTCCATGCTTCTCTCCGAGTTTCCTGAAAATCGTATAGTACGCTTGCAGGACGGGCGCGGCGCGTCCCCGGTTCCGGCAACATTCGGGACATTTTTTGGGAAGGGGGAGGAATCTCCCCCCAGCGCCGCGAATGGCATTTCAGTACGCTTTAGAACGCCGGGAAGTCCGCACCAACAAGAACGATTCACCATGAATAAAAATAGTAGAAAATTCTTTCGAATCTGTTTTGCCCTGTTTGTCCTGCTGCGCTGTCCTGCGCCTGCAGCGGCGCAGGCGCTCGCCCCGCCCTTTACGCTGAAAGACGCGGCGGGCAGGGCGCGGACGCTCAAGGCGTTTCGCGGGCAGCCCGTCGCGCTGTTCTTTTTCTGCCCCTGCGCGGAGTGTCACCGGGTCGCGGAATTGTGGAGTCAAACGCAGGCGGGCGAGGATGACCGACCGAAAACGGAAACAGCCGCCGCGCCTGAGACCGCGAGGCCGATTGCCACCATCGTGGTCTTTGCCGGGGAAGCGGCGGACGCCACGCGCTTTGCGGCGGAAACAGGCCTCGACGCAACGCAGGCCATTCTGCTCTGCGACCCCGATTCTGCCGTCGCGCAAAAATACGACGCGATTCCCTGCCCCCGCGTCTTCGCGCTTGGCGCAGACGGAAAAACGCGCTATACTAACCGATTGCCCAACGCGAAGGTTAGCGAAACCGCACCCGTCCCCGTCGTGACCCGGACGCGGGAGGCCCTCGCCGTCCCGAAGCCCGCGCCGCTGAAACTTACGCTTCGCACCGAAAAAGGGCTGGAACTAACGGACTCCGCCACAGGTCGCTTTGACTGCGGCGCGATTGATCCGATTGCCACGCCGCGCATCGAACGCGAATTTACGCTCCGCAACGACACGAAGCAGCCGCTGACCATCAATCGCCTGAAAACGTCCTGCGGATGTGAGAGCGCGACCTTTCTGCGCGGCGGCAAAACGCAGCCCCGACCGGAACAGCAGCCCGCGATTCTGGCCCCCGGCGAGTCGGCGATGGTGCGGCTTGCGGTCAGCATTGCCGGTCAGCAAGGCTACGCCAAACACGCCTCTTTGTGGGTCTATGGCAAAGAATCGGCGGCGGCTCTGGCGGAGGTGGAGGTTGTCGCGCAGATCGAGCCGTCCGTGTTGTTCGATCCGCCCGTGCTGCGGTTCGGGGCTTCCGTCGCAAAAAGTCGGCAGACCGTGCAGTTCACCGCCGCCTTCGATCCGCGTCTGGTCGCGGCGGGGCAAATCAACGTGACGAGTTCCAATCCATGCGTCGCGGCGGCGGCGGAACCAGGCGAACGAACGGAAAAGCGCGGCGAAAAAACGTTTGTCGTTCGTTCTTTTCATGCCACGCTGCTGCCGGACGCACCCGCCGGACGCATCAGCGGTTCTCTGTCCTTTGCGCTTCCGGGCGCGGACTCTACCGCCCCCGCCGTGACGCTGCCCTTTACGGCGGAGCGCGGCGGGACATTCGCCGCGTCGCCCGCCCTCGTGATGTTCGGTTCGCTGACGGCGGGGCGCGAAGTCAAGCGCGTCGCGCTGCTGACCGCCGCTGCGTCTGACACGCTCACGACGGCAAAACTGACCTCGGACAGCCCGTTTCTCACGCTTCACGCCGCCGCCCCTGAAACGGTCGGCGCGGGGGCCGCTTTGCGGGTGGAGATCATTTTAAGCGCGTCCGCCCCGTCCGGCGCGTTCTCCGCCCATGTCACTATCGAGACGAAATCGGGCGAAAAACTCGTCGTTCCCGTGATTGCGCAGATCGAAAAGGCCGCCGCGCCCGCCGCGAGAGGGAAATAACTTTGGACTTTAAAACGACGCGATGCCGCGCCCTTACCGCGCTGATCTTTTTGTGCGCCCCGCCTGCGGCGGCGCAGTGTGCCGCGTTGCCGCCGGAACCGACCGGCAGCCTGTACCGCTTCGTTCGCGACGACTCCCCGGCCCACGCCACTCGCGTCGCAATCCGTGTCCGCCCTCGCTTCACGGCGCGAATCAGCCCCGATCTTTTTGGGAATTTCATCGAATATCTCGGCGGCGTGGTGGACTACACGCTGACGGCGCAGGTCGTTTTTAACCCCGATTTGGAAAGCGCAGACGGCGGCGCGACCGCCCCGGAAGGCTGGCGTCTGCAAGACGCGGACTGGCAGGCGGGCGGATTCCATTCCGCGCATTGCCTCCGTCTCATGGCAAAAACAGCGGACGGCAAGTCCTCGGAATTGCGGCAGCGGCTCTCGCGCCGTATCGAAGCGAACGTTGGGCTGCGCGGGGCGATTTTTCTTCGCGCCCCGCAAACGCCCGGAACGGTGACCGTTGAACTTCGCGCCGGAGACACGCATTTCGCCGCGACGCTCAAATCCGATTCCGCCGACTGGACGCGGCGTGAGTTTACTTTCCCCGCGTCGGCGAAAATCGCTTCCGGCGAACCGGCGACTTTGATTATTCGTCACGCGGGCGGCGGGGCGGTTGACTGCGACCGGATCACGCTGACCCCGGCAAACGCCGTTGGAGCGATTGCGGCGGACACCGCGCAAAAGGCGAAGGACTGGAATATCCCGCTCCTGCGCTGGCCCGGAGGCAATTTCGCGAGCGGCTACGATTGGCGCGACGGCGTTGGCCCAAAGGACGAACGACCAACGCGAAAAAATGCGGCGTGGGGCGGGCTGGAATCCAACCAGATTGGCGCGGACGAGTTTCTGAAATTCTGCGACTTTTTGCATTGTCAGCCGCAAATCACGGTCAACGCAGGAGATGGGACGCCGGAGAACGCCGCCGATTGGGTGGCCTATTGCAACGCGAAGACCGACGCGCCGGGAAGGGCAGGCGAAATGGCGCGGCTTCGGGCGGCGAACGGGCGCAGGCAGCCCTACAGCGTCCGAACATGGGAGATTGGGAACGAACTGTACGGCGGCTGGCAGATCGGGCATACCGATTCGGCGGGCAACGCCGCCCGCTTCGTTCGGTTCCGGGACGTAATGCGGGCGGTTGACCCGACGATTCGGACGATTGCGACGGGCAGCGGCTATGAGTTCATTGGGGACGGCCTGAAACATAACGCGGAATGGAACGACGCGCTTCTCCGCGCCGCCGTCGCGCATGGCGGAACTCCTCCCGATTATCTCGCCATTCATCCGCTCGTTCCGCTTCCGGGCGGCCTGAAAGGGCTGTCTTACGAGGCGCAGTACGAAAGCGCGATGGCGCACCCGACGTTTTTAAGCGATACTTTCATCCCGGCGCTGGCGCGGCAAATCACGGCAATCGAAGGGCCAAACGCCCGCACCCGGATTGCGGCGACGGAGTGGGGAATCATTGTCGGCGGCGATACATGGCGGAACTCCCCGAACCATGACTCGCTGGCGGGCGCGATTTATAACGCGCTGGCCCTCAACGCCATGCTGCGCCACAGCGATTGGGTGACGCTGGCGAACATGACAGCCTTTGCGCACGGCGGCGGAATCAAACGCAAGGGCGGCGCTCTCTACGTAGACCCGCAGTACTATGTTCAGCAGATTTACGCGGCAGCGCAGTTGCATACCCCGGTGGAAACGACGACGACGGGGCCGGGACGCGACGTTCCGCAGCGCGGCGATCTGCCCGCCGTCCCGAACGTGCCGGACGTAGACGTGGCGGCGGCGCTGGGCGCAAAAAACACACTGACAGCCTTCGCAATAAATCGCCATCTCACGGAAGCGCGGACGCTGACGCTGACGCTGACCGGATTCGACGCCGCGCATTGCCGCGCCGTCCAGCTGACCGCCGCCAGCCCGAAAGAGGGCAACACCGAAAATCCCAATCACATCGCGCCAAAACCGTTCCCGCTCCCGCTCTCCCGCCTGCGCTCCGGCGAAACACTGCAAATCACCCTCCCGCCCCACACTTTCATTGCCTTGACTTTCACCCCGTGACTACTCGCCCCACATTTTTTCGCTTTGGCGGTAGCGGCGCATTGCCGCTGCGGTTCTGGCAATACGCGGGTCTTTGTTGTGGGAATAGGCGGTCAAATCTGCCAGCAAGCGCGTCCGCGCCGTTTTCTCCCCGCCAGCGAAGTAGGCGAACTGTAAAGACCCCGTAAGGTTTTTGACGCGCTGCGGATGACGGTGCGCCGCCAACAGCATATCCGGCGCGTGACGCTTCCAAAGTTCGCCTAACTCGTCATCGTTACATTCAGCGGGCGCTCCGTCAAGTTTCAAGTCTTCCCATACGCTGAGGCTTTTAAGGTCATGGTGTTTCAGGTAGAGCCAGTTCAGCAGGCTGTAAAAACTGTCCATGTCAGTCTGTCTGCTGTCATAATCCTGCGCGTACTCTTTTTCCCAGCGCTTCCAGTCTGTTTTCCAGAGGCGGTAAGGACGGGTGATTCGCTGGAGATTTGCGTCATAATCCAAGCCGTACCAGGCCCCGACGAACGCGCAGTCCGCATAGTAGACGCTGTTCGGTCGCAAGCGCGGCAACAGTTGGCGGCAGCGCAGGGCGTCCGCTTTCGTGGCCGCTTTCTCGAACCGGACAAACGCCGTCTTTTGGTCGCTCATGCGCGAAACGGCGCGGTCAATCCGTTTGAGGAACGCCGCGTCCGTTTTAGATAGCGGCAATTTCGTCCCCTGCGGCGCGGCAAGCAGCGCATAAAGAATAGCAAGCAGCATCACACTCTCCTTCAAGCGACTGCATAGCCCGTGTGGGGACGCACATCTACCGGGTGAAATGCGGGAACAATATCCGATTTCGGCACGCCTGCCTCCTCAATCGCATAACCGATGCCGTCTTCTGTGCCGTCGCGCTGTATCCAGACTTTTTCATTGATGATGTCTACGTGGACAAGGCAAAGATGGACACGGCGAACGGGCGACTCCCACCCCACCGCCATCACAAGATAACGGTCGTTGGCCTCGTCGAAAACGGCCTCATGCGTCATTTCGGGGTTAGAATACTTAAAATCCGCCAACTCCGTCAGGACATTGCGAACGATGCGCCGATAGCGTTCTAATTTCTCCATTGCAGGATAACCTCCATGATAGGATCAAAAATGACGAGGCGGATGTTGCGCCGTTGCAAAATACGAAGCGTCTGTTCGTTATCGAAAACGTCATTGTACGCCTCTTCGCGAATGGCGAGGTACAGCGTCCTGTCAGCGTGTTCCGGCAAGTCCGCCATAATGTCCATGTATAAAATGTACTGTCCGAGCGCCTCTTTCAGGTCTTGTATGGGCGAGAGTTTGAGGAAACTTTTGATTTCAACTGCGATACGCTCCGTTCCCCGTTCCGCCGCAAGCGTTTGCTCCGCGCCCACATCTATCTGTAAATTGGTGTTTTGGAAGGGCAGCGTCAGCGGGTCGTGCGTGATTGTCCACCCGTCCTTTTGAAGAGCGCGAACAAAAATCGCATGGTAGTAATCTTTTGCCGCCATAGTTTGCTTCCTATTCGTGGATTCGACCCGGATGCGGGCGACCGGTGCGGCCTTTAACGGGGCCGCTCAACTGTTTTGCGTTTTCTGCGTTCCTCATAAGCCCCATACAGCAGAAACAGACTGGCCCCCAGCAGAATCACGATAGGAAGGCGGTATTCCGATAGCGCCGCGAAGAACGGGGATGGCGCAACGGCAGCGGCCTGCAGCGGCCCCACCGTCACACTCCAGACGGCAGTCCCGTTAAATCGGCTAACCTCCTCGCGCCGCACATTGTGGCCGATCTGGCGTAATGTCCCGATCTTCTTGTCGCGGGCATCAGCGCACGTAATGTAATTAAGGCCATTACCTTCGAAGCCTCCGGCCTTAGCAAAATCCTGTTCGGTATGCGGCGGAACAACGCCCAGCAACTTTTGCTCCTTGTCCCACCGTTCCCACAAGCGCACCGCAAACGGGTAATGATTGATGACGCGCAAATCGTCCAGTCCGCTGCACCCGGTAACCATCTGACTCAACCCAAGCAGCGCAACAACAGCCCACAACGGCGACACTTGCTTACCACTTTTCTGGACGGCAATCATGTGTTCCTCCCGCGCATTCAGTCCGCGCAGGCGGACTTCGCGCTTTTGTGGCAGCGAATTTATTCGCCCGTCAAACCCCTCACTTCGCTCCGGGCGGGGCGGTGGCGGGGGCTATTTTTGGCTGCCCCTCCCGCTGCGACTTGTCCGGGTCTTTTACAATGAAGAAAAAGGCCAGCGCGATAATTACGTAGACCGCTAAAAGTTGCGCCCCTTCGAGCCAGTGACATTTGCCGTCCAGCGCGATTAAGGCCACAATAAAGACAGAGACGGCGATAGCGATTAACTCAAAATTCGAGTACACCATCGTCACGTCCTGCCCCATCAAGGCCCCGGCGAACACGGCAAACGGCGCGACGAACATGGCGACCTGCGTGGAGGACGAAACAGCAATGCTGAAACTCAAGTCCATTTTATTTTTCAGGGCCAGCATCACGGCGGCGCTATGCTCCGCCGCATTGCCGATAATCGGGATGACAATAATCCCGATGAACGTCTCTGTCAGCCCGATTTTCTTCACGACCGAATCAATCGCTCCGACCAGAAATTCGCTTTCCAGACCGACCACGACCGCGCTGGCGAACAGCACCCCCAGCGCCTTCGCCTTTGACCACGTAGGCGGATCGGGGTCTTCCTCCTCGCAGACCATGAGATGCTCGTGCGTTTTCAGAGAGAAAATCAGACTGCCGATATACAGCAAAATCAGGACGCCGGACACCCCGTAACTGAGATGCTGCACCTGGATTTGCGTTGGCTGAACGCTGGCGGGCGGCGCGTTGCTGAGAAACAGCGCCGGGACGAGGAACGCAATCGTGGCGAGGGTCAGGGTGGCGGCGTACATCCCCGCCATGTCCCGATTAAAGGTCTGCATCTTGTGCCGCAACCCGCCGAGCAGGACGGACAGGCCCAGAACAAGCAGCAAGTTCCCGATAATCGAGCCGACAATCGAGGCCTTGACCACTTCGATTTTGCCGCTGTGGATCGCAATCACCGCGATAATCAGTTCGGTGGCGTTGCCGAAGGTGGCGTTCAGCAGCCCACCAATCGAGGGGCCGACGTATTTGGCGAGTTCGTCGGTTGCAATTCCGATGTAACCGGCAAGCGGCACGATGGCAAGCCCCGCGACAACGAACATTACCACGTCGGAAGCGCCGGTGAAATGCAGGACAATACTGATAGGGACAAACAGCAGCAAGGCGAGTAAAAAGCGCATCAAATTTTTGTTTTCCAAAATCTACTTTCCGCCCACTACGGCGGCGCAGGCGGCGAATACCGCGTCAATCGCGCCAAGCAGTTGCGGCAAATTATCCAACATCGTAAGATTATCTATGGAAATGACGCCTGATCGGTAAAGATCGCCGCTTGCGTCCGTTTTGTAGAATTGCCATGTGGTTCCGTTGCTGACAATGCCATAGATGTCCGGGCCGAAATTTTCCTGCGCGTTGATCCACTGGCAGGCGTACATCTCGCCAAGACACTGCGCTTCCCCTTGCTCGAAATCATCCCGCTTCGCCTCCACCGTGCAGAGTAGGGGAGCGCCCACTACGGCGCGGCGCGGCGCCACGAGGTAATCGGCGAATCCGTTCAGGGTGTCTGTGGCGAGCGGCTCTGTTTTCCAGATTTTCAACCGATCATGGCGCAGAATAATTTCGCCAAAGAGCGCGTCAATCAAGAGTTCCTTTGCCGCCTCCGATTTCTTCAAGTCAAATCCTTCCAGCCGCTTAAAAATCGCCATGAGAATATCGGTCGGCGGCAGGAGCGGCGCAGTTAAGTTCCACGCGATGAAATCATCACGGTCAAAGAGTTTGAGCGAGTCGTTCAATGTCAGCGAAGAAAATTTGCGTTTTGTGATTCGTTTTGCCATACCCTATTTTAGCGTATTCTGCGCGGCGCGTCAAGCCGCGCTTCCAAATCAGCGGAAACGGGCAAGGACGGTAAAATTTCTTGCTTCTTCGCGAAAAAACTTGCGTAAAACGCCGCTGCCGCCGTGTATATAATACAGGGACTTGAAATCACGCGGGAAAGAAAAGTATAGGAGGCGGGAATATGGCGAAGGGATTAGACATCAATCGGAATTGCGCTGCGATTGCGGCAGAACTGGTGGCGGACGGCTACGAATTTATCGGGCGGTACTACAAAACGACGCACGGCTCACACCCGCTGACCTACGAAGAGGCCCGCGCCCTGACCGATGCGGGGCTTTCTATCGTGGCCCTGTGGGAGAACGGTTTCCCGACCTCGCGGGGCTACTTCTCCTACGGCAAAGGCGTCCATGATGGCGTGGCGGCGTACCACATGGCCCTGACAGAAGCGCGGCAGCCTGCCGGGACGCCCATCTATTTCACAGTGGACTACGACGCGGCCCCGGAGGACATCACCGGCGGAATCAGCGATTATTTTCACGGCGTCCGCAATGGGTTTCACACCATCGGTCGCGGGGCGGCGGCCTATGCTATCGGGGTCTACGGTTCCGGGGCGGTCTGCGGGCATCTGCTCGATCACGCGCCCGCCGTGACCTATGCGTGGCTTTCGCTTTCGACGGGATGGCGCGGCAGCGCCGGGTTCACCCGCTGGAATATCCGGCAGCATACCGCCCCGAACAACACGGTTCACGGCGTCCCCGCCGACCTCGACGAGAGCGCGGGACACGGCGGCGGCTTCAAAGTCCTGTGACGCCGCGCCGCCCTCTGCATTGCCGTCCGCAGGACGGTCGGCGGAACGCCTCCCAGACAGTCCGTTCACGGCCCGGATGCGCCCGCCCGTTCGCGTGCTGCCGATGCGCCGCCTGCGCGTTACGGATGGGTCGTTCATGGCCTATTTTAGGTTCAGCCGCCACGCGCAATGCGCAGCAGGTCTTCGCACGCAAGGAATTGCTTCGCTAGCTCCTCTTTCGCCTCCACCCAATCCTCGTCGGAATAGCCAAGCCACTCGATAACTTCCGGGGCGAGGGTCGGCCCCTGCGTATGTTCGGAGGCCGCATGACCGCACTCCCACGCCAGCCAGTCGGCGGTATGGACGGTCGCAACCAGGTCAAAATGGTCTTTGCTCCGCGCCGGGTCGTGATGCCCGCCAATCATCGCGGCGAGGTGCGGCGGGAAATTCCAGTGTTCCGCAATCCGCCGTCCGACCGTGACATGATCAATGCCCAGAACGAGGCACTCCGCCTCCTGCGCCGTTTTCTTTTCGCGGCTGGAAAAGGCCATCCCGACCGCGTACTGCACCGGGAAGTAGCTGTCCAGAAACAACGCCCCGACATCGTGCAGCAACCCGCCGATAAAGGCCTCATCGGCGGCAGTCCGATTTTTCGCCAGCCGCTTCCGCGCAATCACCTGCCCCGCCACCGCCACCGCAATCGAATGTTCCCAGAACGTCGCCCGGTTCAGGCCGTAGGGCATACTTTTCTGACCGAGCAGGCCGAACGCCGACACGCCCAGCACCAGATTCCGCACGGTGTTAAAGCCCAGAATCACGACCGCGTGGGTGATCGTGCTGATGCGTTTTGGGAATCCGTAATAGGAAGAATTAACGATGCGCAGGACTTTGGAAGAAAGCCCCTGATCCATCGTGATGAGATTATTGATCTCCTCCGCCGACGTGCCGGGATCGTTGATCGTCTGCATGATGCGGGCGACAACGGCAGGCAGCGGCGGCAAGTCCGCGAGTTTTTTCTCCAGCGTCTGCTGAAACACGGCGCGGTCAATGCGAATTGATTTGACATCAGGCGGCATAACTTAATTCCTCCTCGAAACGGGGCGACAGCGGGGCGGGCGGCGCGGCGGCGCACTGCGCCAGTCCGTTAATATCAGCAATCAGCGCGACCCGTCCGTCGCCGAGGATTGTTGCGCCCGATATGCCTTTAATCTCTCCAATAAACTTACCAAGCGTTTTAATGACGACTTCCTGCTCGCCAATCAAACTGTCCACGACCAGGCCGATCTGTTTTTCCGCGACGCCGACCACCACAAGGTAGAGCGATTCGGCCTTTTTCTGCGCCCGCGCCACCGCAAGCGAGGTCTGACGGGCCGGCTGCGCCGCGCCCTCCGCGTTTTGCGTTCCCTCTACCCGCGCCAGCGCCCGCGAAGGCGGCGGCGATTGGCGCGTCGGGAAAACGTTGCGCATCCGCACGATAGGCAGCGTCCGCCCGCGCTGCGAAATGACCTCGCAATGGTTAATGACGTGTATCTCGTCCCGGCTGATTTTCAGCGTCTCCACCACCGCAGACAGCGGCAAGGCGTAAACTCCGCCGTGCACATTGACCAGCAGGCCGCGAATAATCGCCAGCGTCAGCGGCAGTTTGACCGTGAAGCGCGAACCTTTGCCGACCGTGCTGTCAATCTCCACCGTAGCGCCGAGTTTTTCCAGATTGCTTTTCACGATGTCCATGCCCACGCCGCGCCCGGAAACGTCCGAGACGACTTTGGCGGTCGAAAAGCCGGAGTCGAAAATCAGGTTAATCGCTTCGCGGTCGGTCAGCCGCGCCGCCGCTTCGGGCGTCAAGACATTTTTCTTGATGGCGTTGGCGCGGAGTTTTTCCGGGTCAATGCCCGCGCCGTCGTCCTCGATCTCAATCACGATATGATTTTCTTCGTGGCGGGCGCGGAGCCAGACCGTTCCGGCGGCGGCCTTGCCCGCCGCAGTCCGGTCAGCGGGCATCTCAATGCCGTGATCCACGCTGTTGCGCAACATATGAATCAGCGGGTCGCCAATAACTTCGATGACGGAGCGGTCGAGTTCGGTCTCTTTGCCCTCCATGACAAAGTTGACTTCCTTCTCCAGTTTTTGCGACAGGTCGCGAATCATGCGCGGGAAGCGGCTGAACACGCTGTCCACCGGCAGCATCCGCGCCTTCATAATCTCTTCCTGCAACTCGTCGGTAATGCGCCCGATGTGCGCCGCCGTTTCGTTCAGGTTCTCCGTCAGTTCGCTGCTGCGGAACGTCTGCTCAAACTGCGTGCCTAGCTGCGCGATCCGCGTCCGGTCAATCACCAGTTCGCCGACGAGGTTCAGCAGTTTGTCCAGCCGCGCCACGTCCACGCGCACGGTCGCGGCCTGCGCGGGCGGGGCCTTCTTGTCTTCGACTTTTTGCCGCCGCTCCTCCGGCCCGCTCCGCCTTTCATCGGGCGTTGGGGTGGCGGGCGGCGTTCCGTTCTGCGCGGCGTTGTCCGCGTTTTGAATTGCGTCAGCGTCCGTTACGCTGCCCGCCTCCGATACCCGATACCTGGCGCCCTGTTCCAGCGGCCAGTTCGCGATCAGGCCGACGCTCACTTCGTTCACGCTCTCCACTGCGGCGCGAATCGCATCTAATTCCTGTTCGGTGGCAAGCAAAACTTCGAACGCAAGGTCAAATTGTTCATTGTCCAGCGCCTCCTCATCGGGCCACGTCGCCAGAATAGACCCGACGCGCTCCAGCGACTGCAAGGTCATCAGGGCGCGGACGGATTTCATAATGCAGTCTCCCACCACTTTTGCGCGGATGCCGTAGACTTTCATCCCCATTTCAAGCGCTGTTTCTAAAGCGTTCTGCTGATTCGGCGGCAGCGCGAGATGAAATCCCGTATCTGCGGCGTTTGCGGGGGCCTCGGTCGCGTCTGTATCCTGAATCGTTTTTTGCTGCGGCGCGGCGGCTGTGACAGCAGGCGCGGCGCCGTTCAGCGCTGCGCGGAGTCGCGCCGTCTGCATCGTGGTATCTAATGTGACTGCGCCCGTCTCTGCGATCTCGTCCTTCATCACTTTGAGCGCGTCGAGGCCGACAAAAAGCGCGTCAATCAGCGCGGAGTTGACCGTAAGCGTGTCCTGCCGTAGTTTGTCAAAAACGTCCTCCATCGCGTGCGTCAATTCGCCCATCGGCGTAAAGTTCATGGCGCGGGACGAACCTTTGAGGGTATGCGCGGCGCGGAAAATTCGCTGCAACAGTTGCTGCGAAGGGCCCTGCTCCAACTGCAATATGTCGTTTTCCAGCAGTTCCATTTGCTCATTGGCCTCGTCCAGAAAGACGCCGAGGAACTGGGCCATATCTTCGTTCATTGGTCACTCCATGTACTGGGTACCGGGTATTGAGTATTGGGTATAAACTGCTACACTGACAGATTTTACAAACTGCAAGTCAAAGCATAATACCCAATACCCAGTACCTGAATACCCCTCCTCTACGCCGCCAGCGGCAAAGCGTGATTGAAATTCAGGGCGTGGTCCATGTTCAGCAGGATCACCAGCATATCGGAAACTTTTCCGATGCCGCGAACCGTGTCGATATCAATGCGGGCTACCAGCGGGGCGGGCGGCTCGATGCTGGCCTGCGGGATGCGCAGGACGCCGACCACACTGTCAACGATGAGACCGACCGTGCTGTCCGCCGTTTCCGCCACAATGATTCGGGTAGCGCCGTTGCGCTCGGCGGCGGGCAGTCCGAGGCGTTTGCGCAAATCCAGCACCGGGACAATTTTGCCCCGCAGATTGATGACGCCCTCGATTTCCGAAGTGGTCTGCGGGATCGCGGTGGTTTCACGCCAGCGGATGATTTCATGGATCAGCGCGATGTCCACGCCGTAGACTTCCTCTCCCAGGTTGAAAGCGACCAGTTGTTCTTCCTGTTCGCTGCTTTGGGTTGCTGCAATCATCGCTTCCGCTCCTCCGCCAAACTTCTTTGCTGGCCGTTCTTGATATGTCCTGTGTGATTTTCGGGTCAAAAACGGGGGAACTTTAGCCTTTTGGAGGAAATAGCGCGGGAGTTTCCTTCGTCTGCGGGGCTTTGCGGGCGGGCAGGTTCAAATTTAACATAGATTTAATATAAAACCGAAAAAAAGGCTTGCGCAGGGCGGCGGGGCGTGTTATAATAGGGGTGTAAGAAAGATTTCTTCCTGCGGTGTTTGTGACAGGCCGAGGCGCCGGGCCAACAGTCAGATTTCGGAGAGCGGTCTCCTCCTGATGAGTGGCAGCCGGGACTCCCGGTAACGCGAGGCAGGCGGGCGTTCTCTACCCCGTGACAACGGGTCCACGCGCTTCGGTTTGCACGGCATTGCGGGAAAACGAAAAAGGACGGCGGGCCAAAAAGCCCGCCGTCCTTTTTTACGTCTTTTTTCTTAACAAAAATTCATATTAAATTTTTGCATCTCCCTATTGACAAAGCCCCCCCCTTGTGTTATTATACTGTTATATACGGCAGATTTCCAATTCACGCTTATGTTAAATTTGGTTCGTAGCCGTGGCTGCTATATTTCAAGCTGCTATATTTCAAAACGGTGGCAGCGCAAATTGATTCCGTTATCAGTTTGTTTGACCATAATACACAGACAGGGAAAGGGATTTCTGATTTAACCAAACCATTCGGTTTTGCATCAGCGCAGCGATGGCAAATCCATTTTGCTGATAATCGCAATAACGCAAATTCGAATTCGTCCGCCCGAAAGTTCGCAAAGGAAACGAGAGAAAGGATTCACGATGAAATGCTTCTCTGTTTGCCAGCGAGGATACTATGCGGTTCTACTCCTCGCGCTCTCGTTCTACCTGAGGATCGCAGGCGCCTCGGCCTACGCGCAAAACCGCACTTCAACCGTTCCGGTGAACTATAACGGGAAATTTCTCGGCACAGTCTCTGCTGTTATGCACACGGACGGCATCATAGAATTCCGCTTCAGTTCGTCACCGCCGGGAACGTCTTTGAGCTCCCTGCTGGCATCGCTCGGTTGCCCTGCGGCGGCTAAATTTACCTGTGTGCAATTCGTCACATCCTACAATGGCGCACCGCTCAATGACGCAAATGGTCACCCTATTCCTAACCCGCCACCCGCATGGGTTGACCCGCCTTCTGGCGGTCTTGGTGCGCCAGATACCAGATGGGCAGACACGCATCCTTGGTACTGGAACGATTATAGTAATCCGAAAGGTCCGCCCAACCCTTTCAGTGATCCGTTCGGCGGCCTCGGACCTCTTGCCTCTGACCATACGATAGACGGACTAAGATTATCAGATATGGCCGACCAACCCGTAAACAATCCGCCAATACATCAAGAGTTCGATACCTTCTTGGTCATCGATTACGGTGATGGAACTTACGATGTCATCGCCGGGTTCCATTGGGGCGGCGACTTTGGGAATGACGCTACCATCACAGAAAATCGCGTTCTAACGGCGGGCAACACCTTAACACCCGATGAGCAAAGTGCGGTCAGCAAATTCTTGATGACCCTGCCTGACGGCTCGACAGCTCCCTATACGAACCGGCATCCGGTCACTTTTCTTGACCAACTCCTCAATCCACTTATCGCAGTGCCTGCCACCGTCCGACATGGCGTTTTAGTCATCGACAACTTGACCGTCTGGAACGTTCAAGGTAAGTTGTAACAGGCTTCTGGTTAAAACGTCTAAATGGCGCAAACAGCATTGACAACAGCGCAACAGAAGCGGCGTACTGCTTCTGTTGCGTCTTAACGGAGCAACAAGATGCAACTTACATTTCGCAGCAGCAAAAAGATGCGGCTGATCAGCAGTGCCGCGCTCGTTTGTGTCGCTATCGGCGCGGCGTTCGGGCAGCAACCGAGCAAGGAGATGAGCGACGCTGTGAGCCACGCGAACAATACGGAAGGCCACCCCGCCAATTCAGAGCGGGCGACCACTATCCTTGCGGCGCATACTATCCGCACTCTCCGATATTCTCTAACCGGCAATCAGGAAGGCAGGGTCAGTTTCGGCGATTTTCAGAAACAGGTCTATACCCATTTCCAGATGGACGCGGACAAATGGGTGCGCGAAGTATTTGTGCTTGACGACGGCAAGACCGTTGGCGCGTCGCAGGCCGATCACACCGTTTTCTGGGATGTAGCGACGGGCAAGGAAACGGGGCGCGTCGCCGAGCGCGTCTACGGCTTCTCGCACGACGGACGCAAGTTCTTTACGCGCAGCGAGGACGGCAAGTTGTGGCTCTACAAATACCCGGAACGTAAACGCCTGCGGCAGATCGAAACGAACGTCGGGGCCGGTATGGACGCATTTTTGTTTTCGCCCAACGACCGCTATCTGGCGATCAAGTTCACATTCGCCCGACCGGAACCGGAATCGACCTATCCGCGACCGCATCGCATTAACAACAACATAGTATCAATCAGCATTTACGATTTAGATACTGGCGCGAATGTTTCGTCGTGGTCACCTTATACTTTCAATCATAACATGGGCGTTTTCTCGCCCGACTCGCGGTATTACGATGTGGAGGATACAATCATTACCCGTTACGTCGAGAGCGGGGTGTGGCGTTATGACCTCACGACCCGCAAAGTCAACAAGATCAAAGATTACAAGGATTAGTTTGCGGTCTTGAAGCACAGTGAAGGGCTTCGGCGCAACGAACAGGATTTATCATAAACTTCCTGTCAGATCGGGGGCGGTAGGCGAGGAGATGAAGAAGGACGGCGGGCTGAAAAGTCCGCCGTCCTCTTTTGTTGTCGAACGATAGGTGTGTAATGCGGCTATCGGAGCAGTTCCAATCGCTGCCAGAAATCGGGGAAGGTCTTGGCGACGCAGGCGGGGTTATCAATCACGATGCCGGGTACGCGCAGGCCAATCAGCGCGAAACTCATGGCGACGCGGTGATCGTGGTAGGTCGTAATCGTGGCGGGGGCGATGTTGGCGGCGGGGTGGATCGTGTAGCCGTCGGGGCGCTCGTCTACGGTGACGCCGAGCCGCCGGAGTTCCGCGCAGACGGCGGCGATCCGGTCGCACTCCTGCAAGCGGGAATGGGCGATATTGCGGACAGTCGTCGGAGAGACGGCAAAGGGGGCGAGGGCGGCGAGGGTCAGGGCGGTATCGGAAATGGCGCTCATATCGCGGTCAATGCCGCGCAATTTTCCGTTCTGCGGGCCGCGAACCGTGAGTCCGCCTGCGTCGTGGGCAACGGCGCAACCCATTTCGGCGAGGACTTCGGTGGCGAAGCGGACATCGCCCTGCAAAGCGTCCGGGCCGAGGCCGGGAACAGTGACGCGCCCGCCGGTCAGGGCGGCGGCGGCAAAAAAATAGGAGGCGCTGGAGGCGTCCGGCTCAATGGCGTAGTTCGGCTGCGCCGCGTAGGTCTGCCCCTTCGCGACGCGAAACTCCGCGTTATTGCCAGTCGTGGCCTGAACGCCGAACTCCGCCATCATGCGCCGGGTAATGTCCACGTAGAACGGGCGCAGGACGCCGCGAATTTGCAGCGTGGCCTCGCGCTCCGCGTAGGGCGCAATCATCAGCAGAGCAGTCAGGAATTGCGAACTGGCCTCTGCGCCGACATGGGCCGTGCCGCCGCGCAGTTTCCCTCGTCCTTCGACAATCAGGGGCGGGCAGCCATCGCCGTTTTCGGAGAGGGCGCTGACTCCCCAATCGGCGAGGGCGTCCAGCAAGTCCTGCTGCGGCCTTTGCCGCATCCGCGCCACGCCGTCCAATCGGAAAGTCCCCCGGCCCAACGCGCACAGGGCCGTCAAAAACCGAATGGAAGTCCCGGAATTGCCGACAAAAAGTTCCGCGCCGTTCGCAGGGATGTTTCCGCCAAGTCCCTGGACGGTCACCGTTTCGCCGCTTTCGTTCGCGGTTGCTGAAAAGCCAAGCCGCCGCAGCGAATCGAGCATCACGGCGGTATCTTCCGACGCCAAAGCCCCGGTCAAGACCGTTTGCCCGCCCGCCAGCGCCGCCAGAATCAGGGCGCGATTGGTCAGGCTTTTGGAGCCGGGAATGCCAATGGTCGCGTCTATCGGACGGTCAAGCGGCGTGATTTCGATTTGCGGCGGGTAAACGATTGCGTTCATGCGGCGACAGACCTCCGGGGCGAGCGAACGCGCAGGGTCAGGCAATCACGACGGAGTTGATTTTGTCGCCCGCCCGCAGTTTCTGAACGTTCTCCAGCCCTTCGGTGACACGTCCGAAGACGGCGTAGCCCATATCAAGAAACGAAGCGGTGTTCAGCGTAATGTAAAACTGGCAGGAGGCGCTATTCGGGTCGGACGAGCGGGCCATCGCCACGACACCCGCCGCGTCGTGTTTCAGTTGCGGGGAGACTTCCAGCGGAATCGTGCGCTTGCGGCGGGTGGCGGGGTCGGTATAATCGCCCGTTCCCGTTCCGGTCGGGCAGCCGCCCTGAATCACGAAGTTCGGTTCGTAGCGGTGGAATGTCAGGCCGTTGTAAAAGCCGGTCTCGGCGATTTCGGCGAAGTTCTGCGCCGTAACGGGGGCAAGGTCTTCGTACAATTCAAATTTAATGACGCCTTTGGTCGTGTCGAGCGTCGCGGTTCGGTTTGCCATGAGAAAGTATCCCTTCGTTATTGCAGCGATTTTGGTAATCGCGAGTCAAAACAAAAGCCGGGTGCGATGACCGGCTCCGTTTGCGTCTGCGTTTCCATTTTGCGATCATGCCCAGGAGAGGATTTGAACCTCCACGCCCTTGCGAGCACTGGCACCTGAAGCCAGCGTGTCTGCCATTTCACCACCTGGGCAGGCGGGTAAGACGCGGCGATAAATCGCATTGCGCCGTTCTTATTGCCAAATTATACGGCCTGTGGTACAATTTGTCAAGACGAACGGCGGAAAAGTTTTGGTTTCGGCGCGATTCGCCGTGAATTGTCCCGATTTTCGCCCTGATTCGCCGCCCGATGGGAAACCGGAAGGAAAACGCGCTTGATTTTGACGGTGACGCCTAATGCGACGGTGGACAAAACGTACCGCGTGGATGATTTTGCCTTAGACCGCGTAAACCGTCCGCAGGAGACGCTCACGGTCGCGGGCGGCAAGGGCATCAACGTGGCGCGGGTCTACCGGACGCTGGGCGGGCAGGCGCTGGCGGCGGGATTTCTCGGCGGGGCGCAGGGTCAGATTGTTGCGCGGGAACTGGAGCGGGAAGGCATTGCGAGCGATTTCACGCCGATTGCGGGCGAAACGCGGGTCTGCATCGCCGTCATTGATCCAAAAACCGGGACGCAGACGGAAATTAACGAGCGCGGGCCGGTCGTCTCCTCCGGCGAAGTGGACGCCCTGCGGCAGCGATTTTCGCATCTACTGTCACAACAACCCTTTGATTACGTCGTACTAAGCGGAAGCCTGCCGCCCGGAGCGCCCGATACGCTCTATGCGGAACTAATCGAGACGGCGCGGACTTTCGGCGTCCCCGCTGTGCTGGACGCAAGCGGCGAGGCGCTGCGGCAGGGCGTTGCGGCGCGGCCCTGGCTGGTCAAGCCGAATCATTATGAACTGCAAGGCCTGCTCAATCGTCCTATGGAGACAGACCTCTCCGATGTGGACGCGGCGGAAGCAGCGCGGCGGTTGCAGGCGGGCGGAACCGCCAACGTCATCGTGTCGCTGGGGGCGCGAGGCGCGGTTCTGGTCAATAATGCGGGGACATGGCGGGCTGTTCCGCCGAAGATAGAATTTGCCAGCGCCGTCGCGTCCGGCGATTCGTTTGTGGCGGCGTTCCTCTGGGCTTGGCAATACGGCGAAAGCCTACATGATCCCGCATCGGCCCTGCGGTTGGCGACGGGGGCGGGGGCAGCAAACGCAATGGTGATCGGGGCGGGTTTCTGTACCCGCGCTTCAATTTTTGAGCAGGCGGCGCGTTCCATTGTAACGCCTGTGTCCGGGAGTTGAAAACTTCCGTCCGCGCCGGGAACCGAACGGCGTATTTTTCGTAGGACTGTATTATTGAGGCCATCTTCCCCCCGGCCCCCTTCTCCCAGGCTTTTTTGGGAGAAGGGGGAGAATAGATGATGGGACGTGACAAATTTTCTCCCTCTTCCAGGCTTTTTTGGGAGAGGGGCCGGGGGTGAGGGCATCCCTGAATTTTTTTGATTCGAGTGGCAATTATGCTGGCATTTTTTGGGCCGATACAAATTGGGGTGGTGATGGTGGTGGTGCTAATCGTGTTTGGGCCGGAGAAAATGCCCGAACTCGGTCAGCAGTTAGGCCGCGCTTTGCGCGATATGATGAAGATGCGTCAGCAATTTATGGACGCCATCAACCTCGATGAGAAAATCGAACCGGCCTACACGCCGCCGCGCTACGATAATTTAGACAATACCTACGCCGCCGCCCCGACCGCAGAGATTCCGGGCGAGAACTACAACAGCGGCGCGGCGGGATGGCAGGCGGCGCTGCCCTCGTATGAGCCGCCAAAAGGCGATTTTGCGGCCTCCGCGCTCTCCGATACAGGCGAGGACTACGGCATTTCCGCGCCGCCCGCCCCCGCCCCGGAATCCCTGATGCGACCGGCGGATGGAACCGTTCCGCGCAGCAAACAGAGTTAAACTACCCGAAGGGAGGCGACTGCTATGCCGACAACGATTGCGCCGCAACGCGCCACCATCGAAGACCTCTACCGCGTGGAAGGCAACGCAGAAATTGTCAATGGGGAGATTGTGCCACTCATGCCCGTAGGAGATGTTCCCAGCAGCGGCGGAGGCGAATTATTTTTCAGCCTGCGTTTGTATGTTGAGCGCACGAGATACGGACGCGCTTATACTGATGGCGTTGGCTTTCGGGTCAATCTGCCGAATCGGGAGTCGTTCAGCCCGGATGCCGCGTTTTACACCGGCCCGCGAACAGGCATGAAATTTCTGAACGGAGCGCCGGACTTCGCCGTCGAAGTCCGCAGCGAGCACGATTACAGCCTTAAAGCGGAACGCGAAATCGAAGCAAAAATCGCGGATTACTTTCTGGCGGGAACACAGGTCGTCTGGTATGTGGACTTACTCGGCGCGGACGTGGTAAAAAAATACACGCCCGAAACGGTGGATGCGCCGGTTGTTTTTCGGCGCGGCGACACAGCGGACGCGGAACCCGCCGTTCCCGGCTGGACGTTTGAGGTAAATAACCTCTTTCTTTAGGTTGGCGTTAAATTCCGCTGGCGATTGCGGCGCGATTTTTTGGAAGAAAAGGACAAATCTCTCATGACAATGGCAAACTACGGGAATCCGGCAACCTGGATCACTCTCGTCGTGGTCTTGCTGCTCTGTTCGGCGGCGCGAAAATCCCGGAGATGATGCGGGGCATCGGGCAGGGCATGAAAGAATTTAAGAAGGGCATGAACTCGGCGGAGGATGAGGGCAAGAACCTGAACGCGCCGGTACGTAAAGGAGACTGAACCTAATGCAGACACTGGCTTTTGGCGGCAATCCGACCGCGTGGATTATTGGCCTCATCGTAATACTGGTGCTGTTCGGCGGCGCGAAAATCCCGGAGATGATGCGCGGCGTCGGGCAGGGCATGAAAGAATTTAAAAAGGGCATGAACGACGACGAGGACGACGAACTCCGCAAAGAGCGCGAACGCGAGGAGCGAATCCGCGCCGAAGTTCGCGCCCGCATGGACGAGGAAGACCGCCGGGGTCGCGAACCCCGCGACACCCGCGAGGACGAAGAAGTGAAGCGCGACCGCGATTCTCGCACCCGCGCCGAGCAGGAACTTCGCAAATAGCCCTATGCTTTTGCGCCCGCGTGGTGTATAATAGTGTCGGACTTAAGCCATCGGCGCGGACTATTCGCCATTAACTGCCCGATAGAAAGAATTGAAACGATGCTATATGTATATTACCTTTTCGTTTTCGTGCAGTTTGTGCTGGGCGTCGGCCTGATTACCGTCGTCGCCATGCAGGAGAGTAAGAACGACGGCCTGACCGGACAGATCGGCACGACCGCCACGACCTCGTTCAAGGGCAAAGCGGGCAAGGAAGAACGCCTGAATCAGTTGACCAAGAATATCGCGATGGCGTTTTTTGCGATCTCAATTATTGTCGCGGTCACGACCGGGCGCTTCTGACAATGCGCGGGCTTCTCCCGCCGCATACCTCCCGATTTCGATCTACGAGGAGCGAACCATGCCGACACGGATAGCGGAAGCGGAGTGGAAGGGCGACCTTCTGCATGGGACGGGCGAAATTAAACTGGGCAGCGGGATATCTGCGCCCTACGACTGGCGCGGACGTTCGGCGGACGGCGTGGGAACGAACCCGGAAGAACTGATTGGCGCGGCCCACGCGGGCTGCTTTTCAATGCAGCTTGCCGCGATGCTGACGCAGGCGGGCCACGCCCCGACGCGAATCCACACGACCGCAAAAGTCCATCTGGAGAAAGCGGGCGACGGCTTTGCGATCCTGCGCATCGAACTGACGACCGAGGCCGTGATTCCCGGAATAGATGACGCCGCGTTCCAGACTCACGCCGCCGCCGCCAAAGCGAACTGCCCGGTCTCAAAGGCCCTCGCGGGCGTCGAAATCCACCTGACTGCCGCGCTTATCTCCGAATAATCGCCCCTTATGCCGCGTTCCGGGCGCTTGCTATGCTCGGAACGCCGCCCGCGAATTTTCTATAATGCGGACGCCGGGGCCTGATGGAAATTCAACTCATGCCGACCGCCGCATTTGCCACTTTAGGCTGCAAAGTCAATCAGTATGAAACGCAGCGTATCCTTGACGATTTTGAGGAGCGCGGCTTTGCCATTACCGAATTTAACGCCCCCGCCGATGTCTACGTTATCAATACCTGCTCGGTGACGCAGGCGGCGGAGCGCAAGTCGCGGGGCATGGTGCGGAAACTGGCGCGGCAAAACCCGGACGCCGTGGTCGTGATGACGGGCTGCTATGGCGAGATGGCGGGCATCAAGGGCGAGATCGTTGATGAGGCCTCCCTCATCGTGCCGAACCAGCACAAACTCCAAACGTTGCGACGCGTTCTGGACGCCTACCCCCGCCTCGAAAACGAACTGGCAAAAGAACTCGCCAACCCTGACAATGCCCCAACGGAACGCCCGTTTGTCCGCCGCACCCGCGCCACGATGAAAGTGCAGGATGGCTGCAACGTTTTTTGTTCGTTCTGCTCAATTCCCTACACCCGCAAATTCATGCACTCCCGGACGCTGCCTGAACTCGTGGCGGAGGCGGAAAAGCGGGTGGCGCAGGGCTACCGCGAACTGGTGATTACCGGAGTGCTGGTCGGGGCCTACGGGCAGGACAATTTCGTTCCGACGCCGGGAAACGAAATGCCCCGTGTGCTGGCATTGAACGCCCCCGCCCCGCCGATTGATCTTGCCGCTGTGCTTTTGCGACTCGCGCAGGTCGAAGGCATTGAGCGCGTCCGCCTGTCTTCTATTGAGCCGACGCAGGTGACCGACCGCCTGCTGGACGCTTTCGCCGCCGAGCCGAAACTGTGCCGCCATCTGCATATCCCCCTGCAAAGCGGGGACAGCGGCGTCCTTGCCGCCATGAACCGGCCCTACGATCAGCAATTTTATCTGGATCGCTGCCGCGCCGCGCAGGAGAAAATCCCCGATCTGGCTCTGACCGCCGATATTATGGTGGGGTTTCCCGGCGAAAACCGCGCCGCTTTTGAGCAGACGATTCATGTCGTCCGCGAAGTCGGCTATGCGCGGGCGCACCTGTTCCGCTACTCGCCGCGACCGGGAACGCCCGCCGCCGAGATGAAAAGTCAGGTTTCGGACGAAGAAAAAGAACTACGCAGCAAAGAACTTGCCGCCGCCTGCCGGGAGACGCAGCAGGCGTTCATTCAGCGGTATCTCGGCGCGACGCTGGATGTTCTGGTCGAGGGCAAAGAGAGCAAATCCGCCCCCGAATCCGAAGGCGCGACGGGCAACGACGAACACTCGCCTGTCGCCAATCGGACAGAGGGCGGCATGGGACTGCTTGGCGGCTATACCAGCAATTATATCCGCGTTCAGTTCACCGGTGGCTCGCATCTGCTCGGCAAAGTCGTCCCCGTGCATCTCATGGAACCGACTTCGGACGGCGCGATAGGAGAGGTCGGGGGAGCGCATTTCGGCCCCCTCGAAGCCCCGCCCGACGCCGATTTCATCCCGCTTGCGACGTTCGCGGCAAGCGTCGCCTGACCGTTCCTATTGCGCAAAAGTTTGCAGAAGCGTAACAGCTTCCATTCTGATGCTCCCCCTTCCCTAACGAGCCTAAGCGAGTGACCAGGAAAGGGGGCTGGGGGTTAGGTCAACCGCTACCTTAATCTAATGCCCGAAAGCCCCGCCATGCCGTTCGCAAAAATCCAATTTGTCCTCGCGTTGATAAGCGGGCTGTTGCTGACGCAGACCGCGCCGCAAATGCAAACGCCGCCGGAGAAGGCCGCGCCGAACGCGAACGCTCCACGATACAACGTGACCGTGATTGCGCCGTTTCCTTATATTTCTGATGATATTGCGGTCGGGCTGAACGACGCGGGGCAGGCGGCGGTCTGGCAGAAAACGGCGGACGATCTGATACGCGCCGCCCGCTGGCCCCGCCCCAAACTGCGGGATAAATTCAGGCCGGGAACGCGGGACGAACTGACCGCATGGATGCCGCCGCCGAACTTTCTGAACGCCATTCCCCGCGCCATCAATCGCCGGGGGCAGGCGGCGGGCTGGGGCAGCGACAGCCGCAATCTGGTGGACAGCCGCGCAAATGTCCATGCCCTGTTTTTTGACAGCGGCAAGGCCCGCGACCTCGGAACGCTGGGCGGCAAAAACAGTCAGGCGTTCGGCCTCAATGAGGGCGGGCAGGTGGTCGGGACGGCGCAGACCGTAAGCGGCGACAAACACGCCTTTGTCTGGAATCGCGGCAAAATGCGCGACCTCGGAGCGCTGCCGAACGGAAAATACAGCGCCGCCTACGGCATAAACAAAGCGGGCGACATCGTGGGCGTCAGCGCGTTCGACGCGCTGAACAACCACGCCGTTTTGTGGCGGCGCGGAAAAATTTTCGATTTAGGCGTCCTGCCGAACGGCTCCGGCAGTTTCGCCCGCGCTATCAACGACCGGGGACAGATTGTCGGTTTCGGACGCATTGAGGACGACACCCACGCTTTTTTTTACGAGAACGGCAAAATGAACGACCTCGGAACGCTTGGTAAAGACCCCAGCAACGCCAACAGCATCAACAGCGCGGGCGTGATTGTCGGGGCCTCCGCTATCAAAGGCGGACGGCGCCACGCCTGCGTGTGGCGCGACGGCAAACCGCTTGACCTGAATCTGCTGATCACGCCGGGAATCTGGACGCTGCGCGAGGCGTATACCGTCAATGCCAGCGGACAGGTAGTTTGCCTGGGGGCGAACCGTGCGGGGGCGCTGTTCTCTGTACTGCTGACGCCCGCCGCCCCGCCGCCAAACTAGTTTTTGTAAACTTCGTTCACTTTTGAGCCTTCAATCTCCCCTCGCCCATGCTTTTTGAGATGAGGGCCTGACACACGGAACAATCCATGAGCAGACTAATCGGAATCAGCGGAAATACCGCGCCAAAAACGGACAAAAACGAAGCGCGGCAGACATTGAACCGCGCCTATCTGGAAGCAGTGGAAGCGGCGGGCGGCATCCCGCTCATTCTGCCCGTCACGGCGAACCCGGACACGATTCGCGGCTTTCTGGACGGACTGGACGGGATTTTGCTTTCGGGCGGTGTGGATGTGGGGCCGTCCTACTACGGGCAATCTCCCCACCCGGCGCTGGGCGAGACCGACGCTGACCGGGACGCGGCGGAGATCGCCCTGGTTCACGCCGCCTTAGAGCGCGACAAACCGATCTTTGCGATTTGCAGGGGGATTCAAATCCTCAATGTTGCGCTGGGCGGCACGTTGTATCAGGACTTGCCGACAGAAAACCCGTCGCCGATTCACCACGCGCAAAATGAGCAGGGCATCCCGCGTCCGCAGACCGTCCATTCCATTCAGATAGCCGCTGGTTCGCGTCTGGCGCAAATTATTGGAGCGGAAACAATGGCGGTCAATTCGCTGCACCATCAGGCGCTCAAAGACATGGCGGACGGCCTGACCGCGACAGCATGGGCGGCGGACGGCGTGATCGAGGCGGCGGAGATGCCCGCAAAGCGGTTCGTCATCGCCATCCAATGCCACCCCGAAGAACTCGCCCGCCACCAGACCGAATCGCAGCGTTTGTTTGCGGCGTTCATTGCGGCCTCGCAGGAAGTGTAATTCCCTGTATTCCCGTCCGCAGGACGGTCGGCATTAGCCTCGCAGACGGGGCGTTCACGGCCCGGTTTGCGCATGGTGACGGGGCGTTCACGGCCCGTCACCACGCTCGTGTGTTGCGGCCTCGTCCGGGAGTTTTCAACTCCCGGAATCGTTGTCCGGCGCGGCGGCGCGAAGCAGCGTTTGCGGCTGATTGTCCGTCGGCCCCTGCGCGGCTCGCAGCAGCGTTCCTTCTCCGATGGGCGCGGCGCTGGCCCGCAGCAGGGTGGCCCCCGTCTTCTCCCGCTCCAGTTTCGCTTCCAAAATCGGCAGGATGCGCTGCGCTTCTCCCCGGATTATCCGTTTATCGTTGTCCGAACCGTCCAGTTGGGCGCAGCGCTGAATGTTCGGCAGCGCCTGCGTGTCCTCCAGCCGCCCCGCCAGATTCACAATCGCCAGCAGCAACTCGACCGGGTATCCGCCGACGAAGCGCAAAAGCGTATACAGTTTCCCGTACTCTTTGCGGGAAAGCAGCATCGCATTTTGCGGTGTGATTTGCGGCAGCAGCCGAATCATCGCCTGCCGCCGCAGCACGATCCCTTCATCGAGACTCCCGTCCTCGCTCGTTGACGCAAGCCCCTCCCGCAAGTATTTTGGAACGTCGCCCAACGCGCCGAAATCGGAACGCGCTTCAATGGCGTTAAAGCACCAGACGGCCTCGCACTGGATCGCCCGCCGTTTCGCGTCTGCAAACGGGGTCGTTTGCGTCAGCAGATGCACCCGATACAGGTCGCTTTTTTCGCCGCATCGCGCCATGATTTGCAGCATGGGAGTCATCAGCGACGCTTTTGCTCCGCGCAGGGTGGAAGCGGACAACCGGAACACGATTTTGCTTTTCAGCGCGGCGGCGATTCGCGCTTCCGGGTGCGCGGCAATCTGCGTCAGCGTCCCCGTCAGCGCGGCGATTACCTGCCGCTCGCAGGGCTTCCGCTTGCTTTCCCGCAGCCACGCTGCAACCGTCGTCGCTGCAAGGAAAGCAAGCAGGGCAGAGAAGACCGGCGGGAGAAAGGCCTCCGCCCAGAAAAAAGCGCCGAGCGCGGCGATGTCTACGCCGATCACGCCGAGAATCCAGAGAGCGCGTTCCCCTTCGATTTTCGTCAGCAGATCGAACAGCCGGTCTGCCGCTTCGGTCGTCGGCAGGGACAGAGCCTGCTGAATTTTCTCCTCCCATTCCGGGCGGCGCGGCGTTTTTGCGGTGATAAGCATGGTCAGTCCTCCTCGTTCGGTCACGATGCGGTCACAATTCCGTTTGCGTGGGGCGCAGCAGCTCCTGCGCGTCATTCTGTCCGGCAACGTAGGCGGCGGGGCGCAGCAGCGTTTCCGGGCGGGCGTCTTCGGCATGGGACGCCCGCAGCAGGGTCGCGCCCTCCCGCCGCCGCGCCAGCGATTCGCGCAGGAACGGCAAACAATCCCGCGCCGCTTCCCGCAACTCGGAGTCATAGGCTGCAACGGAACTTTCCGCCAGTTTCGCCACAGCCTCCGCCTCCCGTTCGCCGCCCACTTGCCGGAACGCCTGCAAGACCGCCAGCGAAAGGGCGCGGTCTTCTCTCGTGACGACTTTTGGCAGAGCGCGGCTAAGAATATCGCGCTGTTCGGCGGAAAGCAGCGCCGCGTCGGAAAATTGCAGGCGGGGCAGCAATCGAATCAGCGCCGCCCGCGAATCCGCAATCAGTTTGGAATCCACCGGCCCCGCAAGACCGTCCTTCGATTCCAGCATATCGGTCAGCAGGCCGACGGCGCGAATGTCGTCAATTTGCGCCAGTTTGCTCACTGCGTTTTTGTGGCTCTGCGTTAGCGAGGTTGCGCCGAAGCCCGCCAGCACGCCGAGCATCGGGAAAAAGTCCAACATCCATTTTCCCTTCAAGATGCCATTTATCAGCCAGACGAGGAACATAACAAACAGCAGCGCAAACATGATGGGCCGCGCTATGCGGTACATCCGGCGCGTCCGGTGATAGGTTTCCGATTCCGTTTTCGCTTCCCGCAAAAGATTTTCGACCGCCTCCGCTTTGTAGAGGTTTTCTGCGCCGACGGTCAGCGGCGCTTCTGATGCCTGCGCCTGCGCCGGGACAATTTCCGTCTGCGCCTGCAAAAGGTAAGGCGAGGTCTCCTGCGGCGATTCGAATTGCTGCTGATTTTGCATAGGTCGGCTCCTCTTGCGTGTTTTTGTTCTGGCTTCCGGTCGGTATTCTTAACTTTGAGAATGTTTCTCAATTCCCTTTACGAACGGTTTTCCCCGGTGGTTTCGATACGTCAGGCCCCTATTCCTTCTCCTCTCAAAAATCGTGAAATCAAAATCGTGAAAGAGGACAAATGCAAAAGTCCCCTGTCTCCTTCTCAAACTCTGAGAGCGGGAACAGGGGACGCGGCGGTACGTTTGCGCTGGAAAAAAGAACTACTTGCGGCGGCGGCGCAAAACGCCCGCGCCGACCGTCGCCATGCCCAGCAGCAGGGCCACGCTGCCCGGTTCCGGTGTGGCGGCGGGAACGTAGATCAGCCCTTTCGGGTCGCTCAGGCCGCTGAGGAACGCGCCGGAACCCACCACGCCGCCCGTCGCGCCATCGTAGCGGTAGACCTCGCCCGTATCGCCGCTGCTCACGAACAGGTCGCCGTTCGGGCCGAAAGTCAATCCGAAAGGCTCCTGAATCCCGCCCAGTCCGTCCGTGACGAAAACGTCTTTCGCGCCGGTGGCGAGGTCGTAGCGGTGAACGAGGCCGAAAGAGGCGTTGCCATAATTCGGGCCTTCAATCGCGACATAAAGTTTTCCGTCAGGCCCGATGACCATGCCATTGGGGTCAGTCAAATTTCCGTCGCCGGAGGCGAATGTGTCCACGAAGGCGCCGGTCGCGCCATCGTATCGCTTGATCGTGTCCTGCAAGGCGTTCGCAGTGTCGGTTCCATCGCCCACATACAGGTTGCCGTCCGGGGCGAACGCAAGGCTCATCGGCTCCTGCATCCCGCCGCCGGTGGCGAAAACGCCGAGGGAAGCGCCCGTTGCGCCGTCGAATTTCAGGATTTGCGGGGTTGAGCCGTTGGAAGCGTCCCCGTTCGCGACATAGAAATTCCCGTCCGGGCCAAAAACGAAACTTTTGGAGTCGGTCAGTCCGGTGACGACCGCGCCCATATACGCGCCCGTCTGTCCGTCGAAGCGCAGGATTTTGTCCTGATTGTTGACGTACAGATCGCCATTGGTCCCGGCAACCAGCGATTGCGGATTGGTGAGGGCGGCGTCGGTGGCGAATGTTCCCAGCGAGACGCCGTTGATGTCGTATTTCTGAATGGTCGCATTGCCAGAGCCTTCGTTCGAGGTGGCGTAGAAATACTGGGCGTTCGCGGCGCTGCCGACGCTCAGGAGCGCCGAGACTCCGAGGACGGCGCGAAGGGAGAAATTTTTGATTGCGCTCATCATGGTTGCGATGTCCTTTCCATTGCCTGCCCCGTACTTTGCGAGGCCAGCGCGTTTTTCTGACAGACCGGGCAAAAACGTCTGCTAAGAATGTATTATTCAAGAATCGCGCCATATTGCCCGTTTCCGGGAATCTTTTGGCGTTACTTCTAAAAACAAGTATTTATACTGTGATATAAGGATTGACTTTAAATTTAAAAACAGTTTTTAGTTGTTGCCCGATTTGTAATAATCTTAAAAATGACCGCAAGCCCCCGGCGACTGTGGTATAATTCTAAGAGAGGCAGAAGCAGACAGGGGGCGGCGGAGCGTCCGCAGGGCCTGCCGCCTGCCGCCGATTTTTGATTTTGGGGAGCGTATGGAACAGACTGCCGAATTGTTTGAGCAGGCGCAGCAATTTCACGAAAAAGGGCTGCTGAAAAAAGCAGAGCCGCTATATCAGCAGGTATTGCAGGCGCAGCCGCAGCACGAGGACGCGCTTTTCTGGCTGGCCTCGCTCTATACCAACACCGGGCGGCACGATCAGGCAGTCCCGCTGTATTACCGCGCCCTGCATCAGAACCCCGCCGCTGTGGAGACCCATACCGGGCTGGGGCTGGCCTTCAACGCGCTGGGTCAGCCCGCCGAGGCCGAAGGCAGCTTCCGAACGGCCCTCGATCTTGCGCCGGAGACGCCGGAAATCCATTACTATCTTGGCGCAGCCCTGTTCACGCAGCAAAAATTCTCCGAGGCGGAAGCGGCCTTTCGGCAGGCCGTAAAACTCAAGCCCGATTTTCAGGAGGCGCAAATCAACCTGCGCGAGACCCTCCTTCAGCGCGATAACGCTGAGGGCGCCGCAAAAGTGGAGCAGCAGCGGCGGGCGGCGAAGGAACGCGCCGAGGCCGCCGCCGCCGCCCCGAAAGCGTCCCTCAAAACGGCGCGGGTCAAGCCCCTTCCAGCGCGGGCGGTCAGCGCCGCAGGCTACGTCAGCGAGGCCAACCGGCTAGGGAAGATGTTCCAGCGGGAGAAAGCCTACGCCCTTTACCAGAAAGCGCTAGACGCCGACCCGAACTGCCAGCTGGCGTATTTCGGCTGGGGAACGACCCTGCTTCAGGCGGGCGAGGCGGAGAAAGCCCTGCCCCTGCTGGAAAAGGCCGTCGCATTAAACTCCAACCACGAAGGCTCCGTCACCAACCTCGCCAACGCCCTGCTGGAAACGGGCCACCACGAGCGCAGTTACGAATACTTCACCAGAGCGGCGCAGTTAGACCCGAAAAACCCGCTGTACTGGACGAGCCTCAGCGCCATTCTAATCTATCTGCGCCGCCTGCCCGAAGCCGAGGAAACGGCGCGGCGGGCATTGGCATTGCAGCCCGATCTTGCGATGGCGGAGATCAACCTCGGCATTTCGCTGATGGAGCGCGGCGCTCACGACGAGGCGCTGGAATTATGCCTGAAAGCGGGCAAGGCCCTGCCGCATCACATGGAAAATATGATGCTGCTCTGCGCTCTGCACTCGCGCCGCGACGAATTTGAAGCGGCGCACAAAGCGGTCAATCGTATTTTAGAACTGCGCCCTAAAGATGTCCGCGCCACCGCCGAGCGCGGAATGTTGAAACTGCTCTACGGACAGTACCAGGAGGGCTGGGAAGATTACAAAGCGACCTATTGGCTTTCCAGCGTCTGCAAACGCCGCTTCGAAAAACCGGAGTGGCGGGGCGAGATTGCCCCGGACGCCACCGTCCTGATCCAGATCAATCAGGGCGTGGGAGACTGCATCCAGTTTTTGCGCTACCTCACGCCGCTTAAAGCGAAGGTCGGGCGCATCATTTTAGAGTGCCACCCTTACACCCGCGCCCTGTACGAAGACCACCCGGCGGTATCGAAGACTGTTTTGGTCGGCGAACCGAGCGAGTATGACTACTGGGTCTGCTCCACCCTGCTCGCCGGTCTGTTCTGGGAAGAGTGCGGGGCGTTGTCCGCCGAGTCCTATCTGACCGCAGACCCGGAAAAATCGGAGGCGTGGCGGCAGCGATTTACGGCGGAACCGGGGTTCAAGGTCGGCATTGTGTGGGCGGGCAACGCGGGCTTCGTCAACGACCACCTGCGAACCACCACGCTGGAATCCTTCGCGCCCCTGAAAGACGCGCCGAACGTCCGGCTGTACAGCCTGCAAAAAGGCGATCCCGCGCAGCAGGCGCAAAATCCGCCGGAAGGCATGACCCTGATTGATCTGGCGGACGAACTCCACGACTACGGCGACACGGCGGCAGCCATCGCCAACCTCGATTTAGTGATTTCGGTGGATACCAGCGTGGCGCACCTCGCGGGCGCTCTGGGCAAACCGGTCTGGACGCTGATCCCCTCCGTTCCTGAATGGCGCTGGCTGCGTCACGGCGATACGACCGACTGGTATCCGACCATGCGCCTGTTCCGCGCCCGAACGTTCGGCGGCTGGCGGGAACAGGTCCAGGAAGTGGCGGAAGCGCTGAACCAGCTGGTCAACGGGAACGGAGCGGCGGAAAGCGCGACCAAAAGCGCGGCGGGCGAAAAAGAAGAAACGGGCGCTGCAAACGAAACGGGGGCGGCGTGAGCGACCTAGAGACAACAGACGCGCAGGCAGCGCCGCACTACGATTTTTCGCCGCCGCCCGTGTACAGCATCGAAGCGAACCGCCTGACCAAACGCTACGGCGCGAAAATTGCGGCGGAGAATGTCAGCCTGCATATCCGCGAAGGCGAATTTTACGGATTTCTGGGGCCGAACGGCGCGGGCAAGTCCACGACAATCAAGATGCTTGCCACGCTTTTAAGACCGGACGCGGGGCAGGCGCGGGTCGCGGGCTGCGATCTGCTGACCGAGCCGCTGGCAATCAAAGCGAAAATCGGCGTCCTGCCGGAGGAGACCAACCTGTACGAGCGACTGACCGCGCAGGAGTTTTTGCTGTTCTCCGGGCAAATGTACGGCGTAGAGCGGGAGGAAACGCGCCGCCGCGCCGCCGATCTGCTCGCCCTGATGGAACTGACCGAAGTCAAAGACAAACTGATTGTGGACTACTCCATGGGCATGAAAAAGAAAACGGCTTTTGCCGCCGCTCTGATTCACCGGCCCCGCGTCCTGTTTTTAGACGAGCCGTTCAACGGAATTGACCCTATCTCCGTCCGCGCCATCCGCAACGTCCTGCGCCAGCTCACCGAGCGCGGCACGACGATTTTTATCTCGTCGCACGTCATGGAGGTCATCGAGAAACTCTGCACCCGCGTCGCGATCATCAATCACGGGCGCATCGTCGGAGAAGGCACTCTGGACGAGCTGCGCGACGCCTCACACTCCGCAAGCGCCGCTTCGCTGGAAGACGTGTTCCTGAAACTCGTCGAAGCAAAGGCCGAAACGGGAATTTTAGACTGGCTATAAAGAATTTGAACCACAGAGGACACGGAGGAGAAGCGCAGAGGGCGCAGAGAGGGCAAAAATAAAATTTGTCCGCCGAAGACGCAGAAAAAATCCAAAAAAACAAGATGGCGCCGCAAAACGCTTTGTTTTGGCTTCTTCTGCGTCCTCTGCGTCTTCTGCGGACGGTCTTATCTTCCCTCTCCGTGTCCCTCTGCGCTTCTCTGTGGTTCAAATTCTTCCGGGAGTTTTTTTTGCAAGTATTGCGGCTGCTATTCTGGCTAAAGTGGAAATTGACGCTGCGGGGGTATCAGCGCGGCGCGGCGCAATGGATCGGCGCTGTCCTGTTGCTGCTGATTTTCATGCCTGCCGCCGTAGCGATTGGCGGGCTTTGTTATCTGGGCTTCATCGCGCCGAACATGACGCCGAACAATCAGACGCACTTGCTTTTCGCGGCGTTTCTGGGCATCTACGTCCTGTGGCTGGTCGCGCCGCTGCTGGGCTACGCCTTTAACGATTCGTATGACATCACGCGCCTGTTCCATTACCCCGCGCCGATGCGTCAGATTTTTCTGTCGGTGGTGTGCGGTTCGCTGCTGGATTTACCGACGCTTTTCCTGCTGCCGACCGTGCTTGGGGCCTTTGCCGGTTTCACGAACGGGTTGCTATCGGCGCTCATCAACCTGATTGCGATTGCCCTGTTTCTGATCCAAACCTTTACGCTGAGTCAGGCGATTGTTCTCATCGGCGCGGGCGTGGTGCGGGGCCGGCGCTTTCGGGACAGCGTGGCGGCGCTTGCGGCCCTTGCCGGAACGCTGTATTTCCTCGGCTCGATGGCGGCGGCGCAGGGCGTCTCGCTGGTGAACTGGCGCGAACTGATTGAAACTCCGGCGTGGCAGGCAGTCAACTATTTGCCGCAGGGGCTTGCGGCGCGGGCGATGGACGCGGCGCGGCGCGGTCAATTCGACAACGCGGTCGCGTGGCTTGTCCTGCTGGCGGCGGTCACGGCGGCGACGCTGGCGCTGGCGTCCCATTTTGTGAAGCGGGCCTATACGGAGGGCGGCGGCGGCGGCGCCTCGGAGCAAACGCCGCGCCAGGCGAAAGCGGAGCGGGCGGGCGCGGAAGGATTCGCGCTGTTCGGCGGACTGCCGCCCGCGCTGCGGGCGTTGGTTGAGAAAGAGTTCGCCTACATTCGGCGCGATCCGTATTTCCGCCTGCTGTTTGCGAATTTCGCCTACGTAATTGTGTTCGGCATTTCGATGACGCACCTTGCGGCGCAGCGGGGATCGGGCGGCGATTCCTCCTTTGCCGGTTCCGGTCTGCTGCTGCTGACGGAGCTGGCGCTGGTCTGCAACGTGTTCGGCACGGAGGGCGGCGCGATCACGCTGCTGTTTCTGACGCCCGCCGTTCGCCGCGATATCCTGCTGGCGAAAAATCTGGTCTATTTTCTCACGATTGGCGCTATCAACCTGTTCTATGCCCTGCTCATGGCGGCTATCTCCGATCAATGGAGCGGACTACCGCTGAGTTACGGTTGGACGCTGATGTCGCTGGTCGTTTTTCTATCGCTGGGGAATTTCACTTCGCTTTATGCCCCCTACCGTCTCGTCGTCAACGGGTGGCGCGTCCGGCGGCAGTCGGCGTCCAAAGGCTTTGCCTACACCATGTTGTATTTCGGGATTATGCTGCTGGCGTTCGTCCTGCTGCTGCCCGTCCTCGCGGCGTTTTATCTGCCGGTCTATTTCCAGAGTCCGGGCTGGCTGGCAATCGGCGTCCCGCTTGCCGCGCTTTACGCGGGCGGGCTTTACATGGGTTCGATCTTCGGCGCGTCCCGCCTGATGCCCGACCGGGAAGAAAAAATCATCGGAGTCGTGGCGCAAAATGACGAATAAACCGCTCATTCAGCGTAACCACCGGCGAACAACAACGTCAATCAGGTATTCGGGGGTTCGTCGGCGCAAGCGGCGACAGGTGTTGAAAACACCCGTCTCGGTAGCCTTCGGCTTCGTGTCCTTCGGACACACCCTGTAAATTTGGATTGTTGCGTCCGAAGGACGCGAGGCGCTTGCGCCACACAGACGGGTACGTATTGAATATGAAACCCCCTGGTCTAATAACACCTGAACAACCGAAAGGCCTCTCTTGGATATTTCGATGCTGGCGCAAAAAGCAAGGCTGGTCGCGGAGGCGGTCGAGACCGTGATACTGGGCAAAGCGGACACGGTGGAACTCGCGCTGGCGATTCTGCTCTCCGACGGGCATTTATTGATTGAAGACATTCCCGGCGTCGGAAAAACGACGCTGGCAAAAGCGCTGGCCCGCGCTCTGGGACTGTCTTTCAAGCGGATTCAGTTCACGCCCGACCTGCTGCCCTCCGACATCACCGGCGCTTCCATTTACAATCAGCAGACGAGCGCGTTTGAGGTGCGTCCCGGCCCGGTCTTCTCCAACATCGTGCTGGCGGACGAGATCAACCGCACCACCCCGAAAACGCAGGCCGCTTTGCTGGAATGTATGGAAGAGAAGCAGGTCACGATTGACGGCGAGCCGCACGCCCTGCCAAGACCGTTTTTCGTCATCGCCACACAGAATAATGTCGAATTTTCCGGGACGTACCCGTTGCCGGAAGCGCAACTCGACCGCTTCGCCGCGAAAATCGCCATCGGCTACCCTGACCGCGCCGCCGAGCGTGAAATCCTCTCCGGCAAGCGGCGCAGCGCCGCGCAGGACGCCGCCCCGCCCGTGATGAGCGCGGCGGAGATTGTGGCCTTGCAGTCCGCAATTCGGGACATTTATGTGGATCGTTCCGTACAGGACTATATCTTAGATATTGTCGGGGCGACGCGCAGCGCGGCGGGCGTGGCGCTGGGGGCCAGTCCACGCGGTTCGCTGAGTCTGCTTCATGCGGCGCAGGCCCGCGCCGCCCTTAAAGGCCGCGATCACGTTCGCCCCGACGACGTAAAAGACCTTGCCGTTGCCGTCTTGGCGCACCGCCTGATTGTGCGCCCCGACCAGCGGGCGCGGGGCCTGACCGCCGCCGCCGCCGTCGAAACCATCCTGAAAAGCGTTCCCGTCGCGGGATAAGGTGTTCAGGTGTTCACTTGTTCGCTGATAGATTGTACAAACTCACAGTGGAGCAGTCAATACCTGAACACCTGAACACCGAACACCTGAACACCCGAACAATCTTCGAGGTCTCCATGCAGATTAACAAATGGGTCACGCTGATTTTTGGGGCGATTTGCCTGATGGCGGTCGCGAGCGCGATGGGGGCGCAAGAACTGTATTACATGGCGGCGATCCTGCTGACGCTGCCGGGAGTGTCGTACTTTTTCGGGTGGTACGCCCTGCGCGGCCTGGTGTTTGAGCGGTCGGCCCCGCCGATGCTGTGGGCGGGCGAGGAGGCGGAAATCGTCTGCATCGTCCGCAACCCGTCCCCGACGCCGCGCTATTTCCTCTCGCTTCAAGACAGCCTGCCGCAGGGGGCGGAGCGGGCGGAGGATCCGCCGCTGTTTAATCTGGGCGCGGGCGAATCGTCGCAGATTACGCAGCGGGTTCGATTCCTCCGGCGCGGCGTATTCACCTCGCTGGCGTTTGAGGCGTCGGCAATGGACCCGCTGGGGATTTTCTCGTTCAGCAAAAAAATTTCCGGCGCGGAGGAGTGGACGGTCTATCCCGCGCCGCTCGTCCTGCACGAACTTTCTATACTTGGCGCGGAGCGGCACGGCTGGCAAAGCGTGGCGCGGGCGGCGCTGCGCGGCGGCAGCGTGGAGCCGGACGGGACGCGCCGCTACGTTTCGGGCGACCCGCTGCGCCGCATCCACTGGCGGCAGACGGCGCGGACAGGCGCGTTGAGCGTGATTGAGTATGAGGAGGCCGTCTCCGTGAATATCACGCTGGCGGTGGATTGCAATCGCGACGCCATTCTCCCCGCCAGCGAGGAAGACACACTGGAAGTCGCGATTCGCGCCGCCGCGTCGCTGGCGCAGGCGTGCCTTGCATCGGGGGCGGCAGTCGGAATGATGGCGGTCGGACTGCCAGAGAATCTTGAACGTTCTCAAAACCTTTTTTTCCCTCTCCCGGAATTGGGAGGGGGGCCGGGGAACAGGGCAAATCCCGACGCAGCGCCGCCCGGTATCTTCCTGCCGCCGGGACGCGGCGACGGGCATCTGGTCCCCGTGCTGGACGCGCTGGCCCGCGTGGAGAGTTTTTCGCGCAGCCCGTTTTGTGAAACGCTGGCGGCGTGGTCGGCGGAGATTCCGAGGGGCAGCGCCGTGATTGCGCTGACCGCCGATCCCGATTTAGATTTCGCCGGAACGCTGGCGCTGCTGGCGGCGCGGGGCGTCCGCGCCTACGTGATCTTGCTGGACGCCGCCCCGGAGACCGCCCCCCGCGATAAGAACGCGGCGCGGCGGGACGATTTTTTCGCGGCGCTGCTGGCAAACGGGGCGCAGGCGGCGCGGCTGCGCTGCCACACCGCAAGCGAGACGCGCCTGGAGACGAGGGACTATGCTGCGGCCTGAACCGAAATTCCCCTTAAAAACGCCGAAAGCGCAGACGCCGGTCGCGCCTCCGAGCGTCTGGCTGTACCTTGCGGGCCTTTGTGTCACGCTCACGGGGCTGTACGCCGTCTGGTCGGATGTGCGCTCCGGCCTCTGCCGCGTGGCGACCTTTCTGCTGGCGGCGCTGGGCTGCGGGTTCAGTTATCTGGCGCGGCGGCGGCAATTTTCCACCGCCCCGCTCCGAACGGCGGCGCTGGGGGGCATCGTCTCACTGACGGTCTACGCGCTGGCGACCCACACGAATCTGGACGGTCTGCTGCCCGCCGACGCCCTCAACGACCGCTCGAAGGCCTGTCTGATTCTGATTGCGTGGGGCGCTACTCTGCTCACTTTCCTGCTGGGCAGCGACGCCGCTGTGCTGTTCTGCTGCGTTCCCAGCATGAGTATGATCGCCCTCGTCAGCACCCTCTCGCCGGATGCCCCGATGCAGAATGTTTTCCTCGTCTTTGTCGGGGCCGCGACTTTTCTCATGGTGCATGAAAATTACCTGCGGACGCAAAGCGGGGCCGCGCCCGTCACGACCGCAGCCGCGCAAAGGCTGCTGCGCGGGCAGATGCAATTAGCCGCCCTGTGCGTGTTCGGTTCGCTGACGCTGGCGATGCTCGCCGTCGCCCCGATCCGCATGATCGGTCAGCGGCTGTTTATGCCCTCCGCCATTGCCGCGCTGAAAAACGGGCAGAACGCCGCCCATCCGCTTTCCTCACTCAATGGCAGCGCGGAGCGCAGCGACGTGCTTGACATCGCGACCGGCCCCGTTTCGCCCGAAGACCAACTGGTGATGCGGATTCAAGCGCCGGACGGCCTGTACTGGCGCGGCGCGACGTTTGACCGCTACACCGGCAGCAGCTTTATCAACAGCGAAAAGCGGGAAAGCGTCCACCTGACCCCGACGCTCGCGGCAGACGGAACAGTCATCCTCGGCGCAACATTGACGGGAGATCAAATGGCGAGCGAGACCCCGCCCGCGCAGTTCGATGTCTATCCGCGATGGGAAGAAAACCCGCTGGAAATCCCCGATGACGCCATGCGCTGCAGCCGTGAGATTACGCAGACCGTCACGATGGAGAATCAAACGGCGCGGCAAATCTACGGCGCGGGGCGCATCAAGCGCGTCTGGATACCGGAAGATCAGCTGGATCACAACATGGCGGGCAGTCTAAGCCTGATTACGCCGCCGCCCAGAGGCCGCATCTATACCATAAGATCGCGCATACCCGATACGAATCCGGTGGACTTACAGGCGGCGTCTTCCCGAATCCGCGATATTCCGAGCGAAATTCAGCAGCGCTATTTGCAGGTGGACATTGATACATCGCGATTCTGCGGACATAGCGCGTGGCTTCAGGACAGGGCCAGGGAGATTACGAAAGGCTGCGCCAACAATTACGACCGCGCCGCCGCGATACAAACCTACATTTCACGCAACTGCAAATATAACTTGCAAGCTGCGCGCGCCCCGCGTGATCAGGACATTGTGGAATACTTCCTGCGCGACTCGAAGGAGGGCTACTGCGATAGTTTCGCCGCCGCTATGACGATGCTGTGCCGCTACGCCGGAGTTCCCGCCCGCCTCGCCACCGGGTTCATTGCGGGCGATTACGATCCGGCCAGCCACACCTACACCGTGCGCGAAAAGCACCGCCACGCCTGGACGGAGGTCTTCTTTCCCAGGATTGGCTGGGTCACGTTCGACGCGACCGAAGGCGCGTCCGACATCTCCGATTACCCCGCGAAGGCCGGCAGAAAGCGGCAGAATTTCTGGCAGTGGCTGCTGTCAAGCGGGGCCGCGCCGCCCGCGCTGGGTCTGGCCTGCGTGGGCATCCTCGGACTGATCGTTCGCAACGAGTGGCGCGACCGCAAAAAACGCGCCCCGCGCCTGAAAGACCGGCGGACAGTCCGCGCCATTCGCGACCGAAAAATCTCCGCGTCCTACGCCGCCGCCTGCCTTGCCCTGAAACGGCGCGGTCTGACGCGGCTGCCAACACAGACGCCCGACGAATACGCCGCGCAAGTCCTAACGCGGACGGGTGCGGAACTGCCGGAACTCGCCGCGCCGCTGACCGCATTGACTGCGCTGTACGCCGCCTCATGCTACGCGCCCCGCGCCCTCTCCGAAGCGGAAACGGCGCAGGCAAAGGACAAGGCGGCGCAGATCGCAAAAATTCTGCGGCAGGCCAAGCGGATAGATTTTGCCCCCGCCCCCTCTCCCCATTCCGGGAGCGGGGAGGCGGACGGGGCGCGGGCAAAACGACCGGAGGCGCGGTAATGGAGATGGCGTACCGTTCCGGGGGCGCGTCCGCGCTGTGGAAAGCGGGGCTGCTGCCCGTTTACCTGTTTTTCGGCGGCGAAGACCGCTTGAAGCAGGAAGCGGCGGAGGCGCTGGTCAAACACGCGGTTTCGCCCGATTTCGCGGACTTTGATTTAGAGCGCATGAACGCGATGGAGACCTCGGCGGACGGGATTCTCGCCGCCGCCGCGCAAGTCCCGTTCGGTTCCGACCGGCGGCTCGTCGTGGTTAAAGGAATGGAGCAGTGGCGCGACCGGAACAAAAGCGGCGAAGTGGAGCGGCTTGCAGAGGGCCTGACGCGGCTCGGCGAGACCGCCTGCCTGCTGTTGATTGCGGCGGCGGAGGACGACGAAGACAAACGCAAAACGGCGGTCACGGTCAAACTCGATAACGCCGTCAAGAAAATCGGGGCAGTGGTGACGTGCGCGGCCCTCAAAGGCGACTCGCTGGAGGGCTGGATTCGGGAGCGCGTGGCGAAAGAGGGCAAACAAATTCAGGGCGACGCGGCGAACCAACTCTTGCGGGCCGTCGGCAATGAAATGCTGCCGCTGGAGCAGGAGATTATTAAACTCGTCTGCTATGTCGGCGACCGAACGATGATTACCGCGAAGGACGTGGCGCAGGTCGTGGCCTCAAGCCCGGACGACGTGATTTTCAGCGCGGTGGACGCCATCACCCGCCGCGACACGGAACGCGCCCTGTCCCTGCTTGCCGAACTGCACCGCTACGACCCCAAGCCGCAGGCCGTCGCGGGCAAGTTGCTGGCGTTGCTGGCGCGGCAGTACCGGATGCTGTGGCAGGCGAAGTTTCTGGCGGGCAAGCGCATCCAGCCCCGCGACGTGCGCAATCTCTCCCCGGAACTCGCGGCGGAACTCCCGACCGAAGCGAACATCGCGCAGATGGCGTTTAAGGCGGGCGACCTGTTCGCCGCCTCGAAAAACTATACGTGGGACGAACTGAAAAACGCCCTTGACCGCCTGCTGCTCTGCGACCTCGCCAACAAGGGCGGCGTCACCGACGAGACCGGAACGTTCGGCTCCGACCCTGCCGCCAACCTCACCCTGCTCGTCCTGCAACTCACCGGAAAATAAGAGATCATTCGTGTCGTAAAAGGTCTTAATGCCCGGTAAAATCCCGGTTGTAATGCAATAGAGTAAGGGAAAGAACGCCATGACCGCCGCGCTAAAAATGGATTGGACTGCCGACGGACATTCCGCCGCGCCACGAAACATCTTTTCGTTCCGGTCTTTCACTTATTGCAGTTGGTCATAGAGAACGCCATCGGGTTCTTCGCGTCGAAGGTAAGTTTCGTAGGCCCCGGGTTCATAGCCGAGAATCTCCGTCGCGATGCGCTTGGCCTCTCTTTCATAAGGGCGTTCGTCGTAAGCGAATTGGCTGCGCTGCGTTGCAAAATCCACGTTATTTAATCTCTGCCACGCATGAACGTATTCTTCCACAATCGTATGGGCCAGAATTTCTGGGTCTACGCGAAAGCGGGAATTGATAACGACACATTGCGAACCGTCCTCGAAGCCAATGTTGCTTGCCAGCAGGCGGTTGCTTAACTGCTCCGAAAACAAAACAAGCGTTGTCAGAATTTCCGGGCCTAACTGCGCCTGTAAAGAGGCGCAAATAGGTTCGGAGAAGACCGAACGCGCATCTCCAATCGGCTCCTCATCCCCGCCAAAAATATAAGCGTTCACGTAGGTTTTCCAGAAGTTCTGCGCGAATTGTCCTTCCACACGGGTCTGACGCGGTGTAGAGCGCGGTATCATCGCGGCTCACCTCTGCGCCGGATACTTTTCGGGTCAATGGGCGTACCCACGACGGAAACAATTTTGTCCGGGTCAATGAACGTCCCGGAACGACGAGACGGGAGCGGGACGGGTCTCGCCTCGTCCGCTTCCAGATATTCCCAATCAGCGAGCGCCAGCGCTTCAACGTCGCGCTGAAACAGTAAATCCAGCGCCTCTTGCAGCAGCGAACTTTCCGTGACGCGAAATGTCGCGGCGAGACGGTTCAATTTTTTAGCATAGTTTTCGGGAAGACAGACGGGTTTCTCTAATTCAATGCTCATGACGTTTGTTCCTTGCGCAGCGTGTTATTTTCTTCATTATACCGCAGTCCACGCCGAAAGAACAGGGCAGGGGATTGACACTCTGCGAAGGGCTTGCTATAATAAACGCAGCGGGACGCGGCGCGGGGGGGCTCATGTACGCTCTTTGTCTCCTTGATAGAGACCTATTTCGCAAGCGTTCACTCGTTACCTGACGCGCCAATCTCTGTCTGCTTGTTCTGCAACTCACCGGGAAATAGAGAGTCTGTTTTACGCAAAGGGCTTTGATGCCGTGACCAGCCACATCGGGCCGTAAGCCGTCAAAAAGTGCGGGCGCGATTCGCGGACGTTCAGTCCCGCTTCGGCGAATCGGGCGGCGTATTCGCCCGTCGGGATATAGTCGGCAATCAGGGCTGTGCCGCCGGGACGCAGGATGCGGGCGATCTCGCGGCAGGCGGCGGCCTGTTCCGTCTTATTTTCGATGTTGTGCAGACAAAGCAGGGAAAGAATCACGTCGAACGAATCGTCCTGAAATTCCATTTTGCGGGCGTCCGCTGTCTGGATTGTGATGCGGTCTGCCACGCCTTCCGCTTCGGCGTTGGCCTGCGCGTTCGCAATTCCGTTGCCAGAGAGGTCTTCCGCCCGCCAGATGTCAATTCCGGTCGCCCTGCCCGTTGTCAGCCGTTTTGCCGCGCCAATCAGCAGCAGTCCAAGCCCCGTTCCGATGTCCAGCGCGTTTTCATCGCCGCGCCATGCGATTCTATCCAGCATCAGATCGCGCATCCGAAATTTCCCGCGCAGGCCGTAAGCGGTCATGGAAGCGCCCAAAACGAGACTGACGCCACCTGCAAGACAGAGCGCCGCGCCAGCGACGCGCAGCCAAAGTGCCGCATGAGATAGCGCAAACCCGCCCGCGCCGGTCAGCAAAACGCCGCCAAGCAAAAATCCGCGAATGAATCCGGGCGCGTCCATGCCATAATTTGATCGCGTTCCCCCGCGATTGAGTGTGTGCTTCGATGTCATGCCACAGGATTCCTCCATTAGTATTGTTTAGACTAGTTTAGTATGACACAAAGGATCTTCCGATGTCAAGCGCGACCGACCGATTGACCACGCCCGATTTTGTTTTGCTCAGCCTCTTTATGGAAAAAGACTGGCACGGTTACGAACTCAACGCCGAGTTGGAACGCCGCGAAGTGCAGGACTGGGCGGGGGTCTCGCGCCCGCAGGTTTACTATTCGCTGCGGAAACTTGCGGCGCAGGGCATGATTGGCCCCATCCCCAGCGCGGAGGCCAGCGGCGGGCCGGAGCGACAGGTTTACCAGATTCACGCAACGGGGCGGGCGGCGCTTGCCGTAGGACTGGAACAGGAGGACTGGGCCACCCGGCGCGTTCCGCCGCCGTTTCTGACGTGGCTGGCGCTCTCGCCCCATGCCGAGCGCGGCGCGGTGGAGCGGATGCTTGACCGCAGGACGCATTTTTTAGAGGAGCAGATTGCGCGGGAGCGGGAGCATCTGGAGATCGTCCACGCCGAGACCGGCCCGCTGGCCCCCGTCGCGGCGCTGATTATCGCCCACAAGACCGCGCAGTACCGAAGTGAATTGGAATGGCTTGCCGAAGTCCGCCGGACGGCGCTGGATTCTACCGCCAAAAAAACTGACGCGGCCTCTTGACATTCTCATAAGTGATAATATATAATAGATTGAGAACGTTCGCAGAGAGAGAATAACGTAGGAAAATGAACACGCCGCCGAAAGCCGATTTGATCCTGCACCCGATACGCGGGCGGCTTCTGGCGACGCTGGCGCGGCGGGAGATGACCACGCGAGAGATGGCGCGGGAGATTCCCGACGTATCGCAGGCGTCTGTTTACCGCCATGTCACGCTGCTGGCGAACGCCGGTATTCTGAAAGTAGTTCGGGAAGTCCCGAATCGCGGGCTGGTGGAGCGCGTCTACGCCTTCGACCCGGAGGACATCTATCTGAATATGGACCACCTGAGCGATTCCACGCCGGAAGACTTTCTGCGCTACTTCAAAAGTTTTCTGGACGCGGTGAGCGGGCAGTACCATCGCTATTGCATCCGCCCGGACGCAAGGCCGCAGAAAGACGGCGTGGCCTTCTGGGGCGAAGTCCTGTACCTGACGCCCGCCGAACGCCTCGCCACGCTGAAAGCGCTGGAGGACGCGACGCAGCCGTTCCGAGATAACGCCCCGACGCCGGAGCGGGAACGCTTTTACATTGGCCGGATTTTCATTCCCGGAAGGATGAACCCGGAGACAATCCAGACAACGAACAAAAATAAAACGGACAGAACCAGACGAACGAGAAAGGGAAAATAGGATGAAACAAGTTTCAATGCCCGTCGCGCTGCTGACGGCGCTGGCTCTGAGCGGCGCGGCGGGGACGCCGCCCGCCCGCGCTGACAAGGGGCATGGCGTGGACATCGCCACGCTCGATAAGACCACCCCGCCCACGCGGGACTTCTATCAGTTTGCCAATGGCGGCTGGCTGAAAAAGCCGCTGCCTGCCGACAAGCCCTCGGTCGGCGTGTTTCAGGAGGTGGACGAGCGCAATCAGGCGATTTTGAGGCAGATTGTGGAGAAAGCGGCGCATAATCCTGCCGCCCCCGCCGGAAGCGTGGAGCGCAAAATCGGCGACTTCTACCGGACGGGAATGGACGAGGCCCTGGCGGACAAACTCGGCGCGAAACCCTTACAGCCGCTTTTTAATGCGATTAACAGCGTTTCGGACAGCGCCGGACTGCTGGCGGAGATCGCCCGCCTGCACCGAACGGGCATCAGCGCGGCGTTCTCCTTTGGCGTCGGGCAGGACGACCGGGACAGCGCGGCGATTGTGCTGCAAGTCGGGCAGGGCGGCATCGGACTGCCGACGCGGGACTACTATTTCAACAAGGACGCCAAATCGGAGGAGATGCGCAAGCAGTACAAAGTCCATATCGCCAACGTGTTCGGTCTGCTCGGCGACACCCCGGCGGACGCCGCGAAAGAGGCCGACGACGTTTTTGCGCTGGAAACGCGGCTTGCGGGCGCGTCGCTCGCCCCTGCCGCCCTGCGCGACCCCGTCGCAAACTACCACAAATTGACGCTGGCGGAACTCAACGCCGCCGCGCCCGGAGCGGACTGGAACGGCTATTTCGCCACGCTCGGCGTCGCAAACCCCGGCCCGATTCTGGTGGGGCAGCCCGCCTTTATGACCGAACTCGGCAAGGCGCTCGGCGACGTTCCGCTGGCGCAGTGGAAAACGTACCTGCGCTGGAATGTGGCAAGCGGAATGGGCCGCTTTCTCAGCAAGCCCTTCTATGACGAACTATTTCATTACAGCGCCAACTTCACCGGGCAGAAGAAAATGACGCCGCGCTGGAAGCGGGTTTTGCGGACGACCGACGGCGCGTTGGGCGAGGCGGTGGGACAGCTTTTTGTGGCGCGGGCGTTTCCGCCGGAAGCGAAGCAGAAAGCCCTCGATCTGGTTCTTAACCTCAAAGCGGCGCTGCGCGACCGCATTCAAACGCTCGACTGGATGGGCGCGGAAACCAAATCGGAGGCTCTGCGCAAGCTCGATACCCTGATGATTAAGGTCGGTTACCCGGACAAGTGGCGCGACTACTCCACGCTGCAAGTCGGGACCGATTCGTTCGCGCAAAACGTGCTGCGCGTCAGCGCGTTCGCGTTCCAGTACGAACTAAACAAACTCGGCAAGCCGGTAGACCGAACAGAATGGGGCATGACGCCGCAGCCAGTGAACGCCTACTACAACCCGCAGCTTAACGAAATCGTGTTCCCCGCCGGGATTTTGCAGCCGCCGTTCTTCGACGCAAAGGCGGACGACGCCAGCAACTACGGCGCGATTGGCGCGGTCATCGGGCATGAGATGACGCACGGCTTCGACGATCAGGGGCGGCAGTACGACGCGGTGGGCAACTTGCGCGATTGGTGGACGGCGGACGACGCCAAACGCTTCGCGGAACGCTCGCAGGCGCTGGTCAGGCAGTACGGCGGATACGTTTCGGTGGACGATGTGAAACTCAACGGCGAACTGACGCAGGGCGAGAATATCGCCGATCTGGGCGGGCTGAAAATCGCCTACCTGGCGCTGGAGAAGACGCTGGCAAACAAACGCATGATGAAAATCGGCGGCTACACGCCGGAGCAGCGCTTCTTCCTCGCGTTCGCGCAGGTCTGGCGCGAAAAAGCCACCCCGCAGATTTTGCGTCTTGGCGCTGCGACCGATCCGCACTCGCCCGCCCGCTGGCGCGTCCTCGGAACGCTGACGAACTTCCCCGCCTTTACGCAGGCGTTCGGCCCCAACGATCCGGCAGCGGTCGCGCCGCTCGGCAGCGGAACGGTGGACATCTGGTAGCGCCTCGGCTCCGCGTCATGCGCTTCTCCCTGCTCGCTTATCGGATGACGACTGCGAGCGGGGAGAGGGCGTCTCCTGCGAAACCCCTTGCAGGCAAATCGTTTACCCTCCGTCCCTGAGAATAATGGCGTTGCCGTCCGCAGGACGGTCGGCGCAGCCTCCCAGACGGGTTGTTCACAGCCCGGTCTACTCGAAAAGCGAGCGGTCGGAGCGGTCGTTTTTGCCGCCGCGCCGCGCTTTGGGTTTGGAATGGCGCAATTCTTCCTCCTTGCGAGCGTCGCGGATCGCCTGCCGCCCCGCGCTGGTGCTGCCGAAACGCTCCATGAAGGCCACGCGCCCGACCTCATGCGGCACAATCGGCCTCGGATATTTCGCCGTGCCGTATTCCGGGACCCACTGCCGGACGTACTCGGCGTTGGGGTCGTAGCGCTCCCTTTGCAGAGTGGGATTGAAGATGCGGGTGGCGCGGCGCGGGTCAGTCCCGCAGCCTGCCACCCATTGCCAGCCGCCGTTGTTGGAAGGCCAGTCGCCGCAGGTAAGCTGCTGCATGAAATAGCGCTCGCCCTCCTGCCAGTTAATCAGCAAATCTTTGCAGAGGTACGACGCCGTGACCTGTCGCAGCCGGTTGTGCATCCAGCCCGTCGCGTTGAGTTGGCGCATCCCCGCGTCCACAAACGGGTAGCCCGTCTGCCCCGCCTTCCACGCCTCCAGATAGTCCGGGCGGTCGTCCCAGGGGAACGCCGCGTACTCCGGCAGCATCGGCCCGGTCAGGACATGAGGAAAGTGGAACATGACCGCATAGTAAAATTCGCGCCACGCCAGTTCGTCAATCCATTTTGCGGGGCCGGGGCCGCCCATGTCCCGCGCCGCCCGGTAGCAGTCCCGGACGGAAATCGTCCCCCATTTCAAGTGCATCGAAAGTTGGGAACTGCTGTCGGGGTCGCTTGCGTTGTCGCGGTTCTGGTGATAGTCTTCCATGCCATGCCGCTGAAAGTCTTCCAATCGGGCGTAAGCGGACGCTTCGCCGCCCTTTGCGATCCGCTGCGTCAGCGTCAGTCCATATTCGGACAGGGCCGGAATCGGAACGGATTCAAACGCGCCCGTCTGCGCGAATTTATGCAGTTCCGGTTCAATCGCATACCGGCGCGGCGTTTTCAGCAGCGATTCCCAGCGGCGCTTGAAGGGCGAAAAAACGGTGTAGGGCGAGTCGCTTTCGGTCAGGACAATCGCCGGATCAACCAGCAGAACGTCGTCGTAGGATTTGAGTTCGCGGCCCGCCGCCGCCGCCAGCTCCGCCGTTTTCGCGTCGCGGGCCATCGGGTAGGGCAGGTAATCGCGGTTGATATAAATCCGACCCGCCCCGACCGCTTCGGCAATCCGCAGGACTTCCTCCGGGACATCGCCCGCCACGCGCCGCACGATCAGCCGCCCGCCGTATTTCTCAATCTCCGCCGCAAGTTCCGCCAGCGTATCGAGCAGAAAATGCCCCCGCGCCGCGCCGATGTCCGGCCCGCGCAGATAGGTATCGTCCAGCACGTAGCAGGCGCGTACCGCCTCGTTCTCCTGCAAAGCGTGATACAGGGCCGTATTGTCCCGCAACCGCAAACTGCCGCGAAACCACACCAATCCGGTCGCCGCCTGATTCGTCATAAAAATCCGTTCTCTTTTCGCTGTCGTTTGTTTTCCCGTTTCCTTCTTTGAATACGACAGGACAAATTCCTTTGTTACCGGGCTTTCCGCCGGGATCATTCTGTTTGCGGTTCCAGACGAAAATAAATTTTGAGCAGATAATTAATGACTGCTCACGGCGTGATTTCGAAGAGGTCGTCGCCGAGTTTCTGGTTGACTTTGGCTTCGGCAATCGTCAGGGTCGCCGCAAGATTGCCGTCGCAGTTGCGGACTTCGCACCGGGTCGGCAGCCAAACATGGGGCGCGACTTCATGCGGCCCAACGTAGGCGAAGGTGGCCCGCAGTTTGCCGCTGCCATCGTACCATTCGCGCCGCAGCGTAACGCGGGACACGGGATCGAGCCAGATGCGATAGCGCGGGCCATTGGGTTTGCCGAGATATTTCAGGTCGTAGAGTTCCAGCGCCGCCCCGCCCGGTTTGCCGTCGAGCGTGTCTGTCTTGACGAACGCGGCCTGCATCAGCAGCAGGGTTTCGGGCGAGAGGATTCCCGCAAGTTCGAGCAGCGATTGGCGGCGGACGGGGGCGTCGGTGAGGTCGTCGGTCTTGCGGATGCGCAGGCGCGGCACGGCATAGAACACGGCGGGGCCGTTGCTGATGAGCAGGGCGTCGCCATAGACGTGCGAACTGCCCTCAATCCGCAGCCGATTGGCGGATTTGTAATAGAGCGCGATATTTTTCAGGCGGTAGATCAGGCTGAAATCTTTGCCGATTTTGTCCAGTTCTTTCGTGTCGGTCTGCGTCACCGTCATCGTGGCCTGCAAGTCCTGGATCGCAGTGACGCGCTCCGCCGCGTCATGCGCCGGTTTGAGCGCCGCGCCGCCTGCCGCATCATGCGCCAGTTTCGGCGCGGTTTCCTCCGCCCGCGCCGCCGCCATTTTTAATCCGCCATTGAGCGCCGCCAACGCCGCCAGCGCCGTATAAAAGGCGCGATACCGTCCGTAAAGTGTCCGCCGCATCGTTCTCTCCTGACTCCCTGAAACGGGAGGCTGAAATATATAGTATAATAATCGCGCCGCCGCCGATTCCTTCCGGCGGAGCGTGTCGCTGTCTTTTCGCATCCTTTAGTATAAACGAAACCACGCCGAAAGTCAAAGTCAACCTGCATCTTATGAAAAAATTGTCATTTTGTTCAAAATTTTTGCGGCGGCGCAGTCCGCTCGCCGCGCTGTGCGTCCTGCTCGCGCCGCTTGCGGGCTGCCAGTCCTCGGAGTCGCCCGCCGCGTCCGCCGCGCCGCGTCTGCTGCACCCCGCCGTCTCGGTGTCCGCCGCCTCTGCGCCCGCCGCGCCGCCGCCGCTCGATCATCCGGTTGCTGCGCCGCCTTCCGACCCGGCCCTGGAAAGCGCGACTCCCGCCCCGCCCGCAGAACTGGACGCGCCCGCCGCCCCGCAAGACGCCGCGCTGGACGATCTGGAACTGCGGGAAATGGACGCAGGCCCTTCCGAACTGGCGCAGCGCTTCAACGCCGAGGCCCTGCGCGAACACGACCGCGATCTGCGTATCATACGGCGCGGCAATCCCGACCTGCCCGAAGTCGCCCTGACTTTCGATGACGGCCCGCACCCGGAATTTCTGCCCCGTCTGTTGGACAAACTCCGCGAACTCAATGTTCACGCGACTTTTTTTGTCGTCGGTGAAAAAGTGGCGGACGCCCCCGATATGGCGGCGCGGATTGTGCAGGACGGTCACGAAATCGCCAACCACACGTTTCATCATCTTAACCTGACTACGATTCCGCTGCCGTTTATCGAGAGCGAAATTAAGTCCAATAACGACATGATCTATCAGGCGTGCGGCGTCCGCCCAAAGTTTTTCCGCCCGCCCGGAGGTCGCGCCGACGAGGACGTGTACCGCATCGCCCGCGACGAAAAGTTAACGACGGTGATGTGGACGGACGATCCGGCGGACTTTAGCAGTCCCGGCCCGGAAGTGATTGAGGGTCGTCTGCTGGGGCATATCCGCCCCGGCGCGGTGATTCTGCTGCACAGCGGAATCGAACAAACGCTGGCGATTTTGCCCGATTTCGTCGCGCAGCTGCGGCGCGGCGGCTATCGGTTCGTCACGATGTCGGAGATGGCGCAGCATCTGGAGAAAAATTCCCGTGTCGCAACAAAATAAGCGCGACGCCGCGCAAAATGCTAGTAGCGCTACCGAAAATGGCGCGAATAAGGCCGCTGAAACGCCGCGCCCGCCTGCGTCCGAAAGCGTGGCAGAGCCTGCCGCAGCGACCGCCGGGGCCGTCAAAACAACGGAAACGCCCGCCGTCCCCGCGCCGGTTCGCGGGCCGGTCTTTTACGACGCGGGCGCGGGCCGCTGGCGCTGGTTCGTGCGGATTGTCACGCCGCTGATGCTGATTGCGGTCGGGGCGTTGGCCCTGCTGGGAGTCAGCCTGCTGGCGCGTCCTCTGATGCCGCCCACTCTCCTGCCCCGCGTCTCGGAGGCCCGCGATTTCGGCGCTCCCGACCCGATTTTGGACGAGCGCGGCAAACGCCCGGAGAAAATCCCGCCGCATCCCCTGCCCTATCTCGAACGCCGCAAACTTGGATTCAATCAAAAGCGCGATAAAGAGCGCCTCGCGGCACTCAACGCGATGGAGCAGGACAGCGGCCCCGACGCGCCGTTCGAACCGGCGCTGACCGACAAACGCGGACAGGCGAGCGATCCTTTCTCCGCACCCTCGCCTTACGCCGCCCCGGCTGCCAATACGCCGAAAGTCGTGGCGGGGTTCTACGTGTCATGGGACGAGACTTCCCGCGCCTCCACGCGCCGCAATATCGCCGCGCTGACCCATTTCATCCCGGAATGGCTGCATCTCAAAGCGGCGGGCGCTCCCTATGCCGACCCGACGCAGCGTCCCTTCCTTGATGCGCGGCAGCCGCAGGACTTGAAGGACGTGCAGCCGTTTGTGCAGAAAAATCATGTTCCGATTATCGTTCTGCTTAATAATTTCACCAAAAAAGGGCGCGGCGAGGAGGGCGAGGGCAAGTGGGACACCGTTGCCCTGCATCAGATTGTCTCTACTCCCGCCGCCCGCGCAAACTTAATAAACCACCTGCGCGACTGGCTGCTGGCGCAGAAATTTCAGGGCGTCAACATAGATTTTGAGCAGCCTGCCGTCGAAGACCGCGACAATCTGACAACCTTCATGCGGGAACTCAGCGCCGATTTTCACGCCCATCACCTGCTGGTGACGCAGGACGTGCAGCCCGGAAGCGAGAGTATGGACATCACGGCGCTGGCGCCAGTCTGCGACTGGATTGTGCCGATGCTCTACGATCAGCATGAAGGCTCCTCCGAACCCGGCCCGGTCGCAGGCATTGACTGGACGCGGCAGCAACTGACCACGCTGCTGCAAACGATTCCCGCCGACAAAATCGTGATGGGAGTCGGCAATCACGGCTACGACTGGACGCTGGGGCAGAAAGGGGCGCAGGACGTTTCCTACCAGAGCGCCATCCTGACCGCCAAAGAATCGCAGCCCGACGCCTACGTGCATCTCGACCGGAGCAGCCTGAATCCAACGTTTTCCTACACCGACGAAGTTGTCCACCAGACAGAGACGCGGGTGGCAAAGCACGTTGTCTGGATGCAGGATGCGGTAAGCGTCTTTAACCAACTCCAGATTGGCAAGCGGGAGGGGGTGCGCGGCGCGGCCCTGTGGTACGTCGGGGCGGAAGACCCCAGCCTGTGGAGTTTCTATCACAAACAAAAGTGGGCCCTGGATTGGACGAAAATCGCGCAAAGCGGCGGACTGGACACGCTGGCCTATAACGGCGCGGGCGAGGTGGACTTTGAGGGAGAGGGCGAACTTTTGCAACCCCGCGCCGCGCCGAGCAACGGCGAACGCCGCGTCACGGTTGACCCGAAAACGAACCTTATCACCCGCGAGGAGTATCAGAAAGACCCGGTGACCGGGCAGATGAAATTCCCGTCCGGCTGGGTGGTGCGGCGCTACGGCGGCGGGCTGGGCAATCCCAAAAAGCAGATTGTGCTTTCCTTCGACGACGGCCCCGACCCAACGTGGACGCCGCAGATTCTGGATATTCTCAAGCAGTACAAAGTCCCGGCGGTCTTTTTTGTCGTCGGCAAGCAGGCGGAGGAGAATCCGGGACTAATCCGCCGCGAATGGAACGAGGGGCATGAGATAGGGAACCATTCGCTGACGCATCCCGACCTGTTCAAACTCTCGACCGAAGCGCAGAATTTACAATTAACGACAACGCAGCGCATCATTCAGGCGATTACCGGCCATTCCACGCTGCTGTTCCGCCCGCCCTACGGCGGGGACGTGGAACCGAAAACGGGTTCGGAAGTCAGCCCGATGCTGAACGCCGCCAACCTGAACTACCTCACCGTCGGCGAAAAGAACGACCCGCAGGACTGGCGACCCTACGAATACCTTACGGGAACGGAGGCGCTCGACCTTTCGCGGCCCCGTAACGCGCAGGCGATCATTACCAGCGTCGTTTCCAACCGTGACGAGGGCAGCATCGTCCTGCTGCACGATGCGGGCGGGCCGCGTCAGAACACGATTGACGCCCTGCCGCAGTTGATTACGCAGCTGCGCGGGCTGGGCTACGAGTTCGTCAGCGTGTCGAAACTGACCGGCTTTCCCCGCGAGCAAATGATGCCGAAAGTCACGGGCCACGACACCCTGCTTGTCGGGGCCGACAAGTACGTCTTTTTTGTCAGTTACATTGTGCAGCGAATTTTAACGACGCTGTTCACGCTCTCGATTGTTCTGGGCATGAGCCGGGTGGCGCTGTTCGTCGGGCTGGCCTTAGTTCAGCGCGTCCGGGAGCGGAGGCGCGTCTTTCCGGTGGGATTCACACCGACGGTCTCGGTGATTATCGCGGCGTATAACGAAGAAAAAGTCATTGCCCGCACGGTACGCGCTCTGCTGGACGGCGACTACCCGAATCTGGAAGTGCTGGTTGTGGACGACGGGAGCAAAGACAACACCGCGCAGGTCGTTTCCGAAGCGTTCGGCGACACCCCCCGCGTCAGCCTGATCCGCAAGCCCAACGGCGGTAAGGCGTCCGCCCTGAATCACGGGCTGGCGGTGGCGACGGGCGAGATCGTCGTCTCGTTGGACGCGGATACGTTGTTCGCGTCGGACACGATTCGCAATCTGGCGCGGCATTTCGCGGATTCGGGCGTGGGGGCGGTTTCCGGCAATGTGCGCGTCGGCAACGTTTCCACGTTTGGCGCGTGGCTGCGCTCGTTCGAGGCGCAGAAAATTTCGGGCGTCTCGCGGTTCAGCAAAGCGATTCAGGGATTTTTGCTCACCCGCTGGCAGTCGCTGGAGTATATCACGAGTCAGAATTTCGACCGGCGCGGCTACGATCTGATGAACTGCATCACGGTGGTTCCCGGCGCGGTCGGGGCGTTGCGGCGTTCGGCGGTGCATAACGTCGGCGGCTATACGCACGACACCCTTGCGGAAGATACGGATTTGACGTGGAAACTGCGGCGGGCAGGCTGGCGCATTGTCAATGATAATTCGGCGATGGCCTACACCGAAGCGCCGGAAAGCCTGCGTAATCTGGCGAAGCAGCGGTTCCGATGGGCCTATGGCACGCTGCAATGCCTGTGGAAGCACCGCGCCGCCACGTTCCATGACGGCGCGTTCGGCTGGCTGGCGCTGCCAAGCCTGTGGGTGTATCAGATTCTGTTTCCGGCGGTCTCGCCGTTCATGGATATTGCCATGCTGTATTCGGTGATCGCGGGGAACTTCACGCAGTTCCTGCAATACTACCTCGTGATGTTCGGGGTGGAACTGACGGCGGCGCTGATCGCCGTCCGCATGGATAAAGCGGACATGAGGCTTTTGCCCTGGCTGTTCTTTCAGCGGTTTGTCTACCGGCAGATGATGTATTATGTCATCCTCAAAGCGCTGGTCACGGCGATATGCGGCGGGGCGGTCGGCTGGGGCAAATTCGAGCGCACCGGCACGGCACGCGTCGAATCCAAACCGGCGTAAAAAACCTTGATTTTATACCAAATTGGGCATATAATAACGAATGGCAGATAAACCTATTGCATGGCTTCATGGTGAGGTTAAGACGCCTCCCTTTTCTCAGGAGGCGCGAATCGAATCGGGCCTCTTGCTGCGGCGATTACAACGCGCCGAAAAAATATCTTTGCCTCATTCGCGTCCGATGCCCGGTATCGGGGCGCATTGCCACGAGTTGCGTGTTCCTGACCGCGATGCGACATGGCGAATTATTTACCGGATAGATGATGATGCTATCGTTGTAGTAGAAGTTTTTGAAAAGAAGACGCGGGCGACACCGCAAAACGTGGTTGCAGTCTGTCGGAAACGATTGGCCCTCTACGATGGCAAGGAGAAGATATAATGGATGCAACGAAACGCGCGCGGCTTGAAGCCGCTGGTTTTCGCGTGGGAACCGTCAGCGAATTTTTAGAATTGACGCCCGAAGAAAATGACATCATTGAAGATAGGCTTGCTTTGAACGACGAACTGCGCCCGGAATATACCGAGGCGGACTTGAAAAACAGAGTGCGGGGCAAGTACGCCGCCCGACTTGCGCAAACGGTCTCTTTGGTGACGCTGGAGCCGGATGTCGCCGCCGCGTTCCCCGACGCTGCCGCTGTCAACGCGGCCCTGCGTTCCCTGATGACTAAAACGGAGGAAAACGCGCCCGTCCTCACAACGGCGGAACGCTAAATAAAGCAACAATAAAAGCCCAATAGCAATGAAATTTCAGACGCCTTCTTTTGATTATAGCAGACAGGCCTGGGACAAATTTCTTCAGGAGAACAGGCGGCATCTTGAGGAATTACAGGGCGTCCTGCCTGACCGTGTTCTGGAACTTGCGCGGCTGCCGGGCGCGCATGACGGACTGATTAGCGAAGTGTTTTATGACTACGCCGGACGCTCTTTGCGCTTGACTCTGGTTTGTGGCGACCTTGTGATGGGCTACTACGATTTAACGCTCACCTATCAGGACTGCGACATCACTGCGGAACACGAGGCGCGATTGGTGAGGCTGGCCCACAGCGCGGATGCGCGGGACGCGGAAGAATTGCTCCGCCACGAAGTAGATGTTGCCGGGGACGGCGGCATAGAACACCGTCTGGAGTTTAGCGATGGCAGGGAGACTACCTGGTTTGCTATTCGATGCCGCGCTCTGGAATGGAGCAAGGTAGGCCGCCCTGACCGCGAGTTCCCGCCGGTTCGAATTATTTCCCTGCCCCTCGTATCTATGAGGACAAAATAAACGCAGTTTCGTTGAACAAAAAAGTCCGCTCAATTCTGTTAATCAGGATTGAGCGGACTTTCTTCATTGGAGGCGTTTGCCGAGGGAGTTATTTTGCGGCGGGCTTTGGCTTGCTTTCGATGAGGAGGTGTCCGGTCTTTTCGTCGTAATGCACCGTGACGTTCATGGCGTCGCGCAGGAACGAAACGGGAACAATCGCCCGCCCGCGCTCTATCGTGGCGCGGCGCTCCAGCGTAACCGGCTTCTGATTTACGGTGGCGCTCGACGCGCCAATCGTGAACAGAATGTCGCTGAGGCTGTTGGTCGCGTGGACAGTCTGCGCGGCGTCGTTCCATTCAATCACGCCGCCGGTGTACTCGAAAATCTGGCGGAACGGCGTCATCGGGATTCCCGCCTCCCTGCGCGTCGGCACATCGAAATCAACGGGAGTATCGTTGAAATCGGCGAACATTCGCGGGCGGCGTTTTCGCGCCGGAGTGGGTCGGCCCGGATGCGCGATGACGGCATGGGCCGCCGCTTTTGCGGCCTGCATTGCGGGGCGCAGCGAGCGGGCCATGCCCTGCGCGGCGGTCGGGTTCAGCGCAAAGCCGGGACGCGCCGCAATGTTGCCGACGGCGCGGGCGCGGACGAGAACGCGGGACAGATCGCCCGCAACCAGCGTCGGCGCGTCGAAGTGGAACAGCGAGGCGGGGGCGGCGAGTTCGCCCAGCGTGCCGGGAACGACGCTGCGGACGCGGCCGCCAACTTTCACCGGAGCGACGTTGCCGCTGATGTGGCGGACAGTCGGTTCTGCGGAGCGGACGCTCAGGGCGGCGTTCGGATGACGCAGGGCGGACGGACGCAGGTTTGCGTCCAGAACGCCGTCAATCGTGGGGGCAGCGGTCTGCGCGTTCGGAAGGGTGTCGGTCGGGACGGCGGCGCGGAGACCGTTGTTAGCCGGCGCGAACGCCGCGCCGCGCAGAGGGCTGCCGGAAAAGAAATCGGGCGCGACCGGGTTGATGGGGGCGGGGCGAGCGGTGTTGCGCGTCACGCCGAACGCGCCAGACTTCGGCGCGGCGCCGGGTCGGAGCGCGGGGGCGGCGAACGGAACGCCGAGGCGCGAAAGCAGGCTGCCATCCACCAGTCCCATGCGGACATTCGGCTGACTGGCCTGCGCCGCGCTGCGGGCAATCGCGGCAATGTCACCGGCGGGGCCGAGGGACGGTTTCACGGCGGGCGCGGGTTTCGGATCGTTGTGAATTTTCGTGAGACCGCCCGGATTGTTGACGTTAACCGCAAGCAGCAGCGTCTGCACGGTGCGCAGCGATTCGCCGTCCATAATTTCCACGCCGACGGAGTGCGGCCCGTTGTCGGCCTTCGTCGTGTCCCAGTTATAAGTGTAGGGCGCATAGTTCATAAACGCAAGGAAATCGTTGTCAATTTTGAAGGTCACGTAGGGGTTGCGCACGGAGCTGTCAATCGCAATCTGGATCGGGAACACGCCCTGAATCTGCGCGTTCTGTTTGACCCCAGTGAAGTGGCCCAGCACGTCCTCGTTCTGCGCGGCGATTTTCCAGAGGGCGGTGGCGGTGGCGCAATTCCCGTCCGCGTCGAACGCCTTGACGAGGACTTGATGCGCCCCTTCGGTCGCGCCTTCCAGCGAGAAGCTGATGATGCCGCGCCCTTCGCGGGTGTGTACCGCCTGCCGGTTGACCAGAACGCCGTCGAGATAGAGTTCGACGGCGTCAACCTTACCGTCTTTAAACGACACGTCCAGCGTGGCGGCGCTGGAGTTTTGCGCGGCAACAGCAATTTGCAGACCGCCCGCCGCGCGCAGCGGCTCCGCAAGCGCGGTGTTGGCGGTCGCCGGCCCGAACAATAGTCCGGCCCCGGTGGCGAGCGCGTAGACGCAAGCCATCCTATTCATAATCGGCCCCCTTGTGCGTATGATGCGTTTAATCTCTTGCCCTTGCCCCGGCCCTCTCCCGGATGCGGTGAGAGCGCGAGAAGGTCGCGGGCAAAATCGTTTCGGTAAATTTCGGGACTCGCGTGTCTCCGGCAGGCGCGGCGGCGGGCCAGTCGAAAGCGAGGAGTTGCGGCAAACGAGTCAGATGGCGGACGCGGCAGGGCGGCGTTTACGAACTCGGTGGAACGAACCGATGAACTTTAACACAAACCGGCAAACTTGTCAAGGCGATTCCGGGCGATTTCAGAAAAAAACGGGAACTTTTTTGCGTCACGGGCGAATTTTCCGCCCGCGACGCCATCGAAAGGGGCGAAAGCGCCGTTTACTTTGCGGGTGCGGGGTTTTTGCCGCCGTTCTTTTTCTGTTCTTCCGCCTGCGCCTTGCGCTCCGCTTCCTGCTCCGCGAGGGCCTTCTTCATTTTGGCGTTCATGGCGTTCACGCCCTTTTGCCCGTCCTGATTCTCTTTCCAGTAAGTCGTGTCCACGTCAATCGAGTTTGGGTTGAACTTTTCTTTGACCGGCTGCGGCGGCGTCTTTTTCACGTTGACCGGCGGCTTGGGAACGTTGGCCTGTTTCGGAGGGACAGGCGGCTTTTTCGGCGCGTCCTCGTCCGGGTCGTGCGCGGGCGCGGCGGTCACGGGTTTCGGCGCTTCGGGCGGGCCGGGGGGCGGCGGCGTCACTTTGGACGCGGCAAGCCCCAATGCGCCGAGCAGAACGGCGATAATGGCAATCGTGCTGAGACTGAATCCTTTTTTCATTCAATAAGACCTCCTGATAGAGCGGATAAGTTCGGTAATTTTAGCGCGAGACTTTTTAATCTGCAATCAAAATCTATAAGCGGTGTGTCCGAAGGACACGAAGCCGCAGGCTACCCAGCCAGGTGTTTTCAACACCTGGAACGCAGACCGAAAAATACTCATGTTATTTTGCCACAAAAACGGCGCTTTTGCGAATCCGCCTTGACAATCCCGCGCCAAACGTGTATACTTCATCGTTGCGAATGGCAATCGCTCGTAAGTTTGCGGCGCGGAAAGGGGGAACGCGATGTTTGAAAGCCTGTCGGACAAACTGCAAGGCGTTTTCTCGAAACTGCGCGGTAAAGGGCGCGTCTCGGAAGCCGATGTCAACGAGGCGATGCGCGAAGTCCGCCTTGCGTTGCTGGAAGCCGATGTCAACCTGAAAATTGTCAAGGGCTTCATTGAGCGCGTCAAAGAAAAATCGCTGGGCGTGGACGTGTTGGAAAGCTTGTCCCCCCTGCAGCAGATTATCAAGATCGTTAATGACGAACTGGTCGAACTGCTGGGCGGCGAAGCGACCGGATTAAATTTAGCAAGTTCGCCCCCGACCGTAATTATGCTGTGCGGTTTGCAGGGCGCGGGCAAAACGACGCTGGCAGGAAAACTCGCGGTCTGGTTCCAGAAGCAGGGCAAAAAGCCGCTGCTCGTGGCCTGCGACATCTACCGCCCCGCCGCCGTCAAGCAGCTGCAAGTTTTGGGGGCGCAGGTCAACGCTCCCGTTTTCACGATCCCGCCGGAAGAGGGCAAATCACCGCCGACGATTGCGGTGCAGGCCATTGAGCAGGCGCGGCGCGACGGCAACGACATCGTGATTTTGGACACCGCCGGACGCCTCGCCATTGACGAGGACTTGATGGACGAACTGGGCCAGATGAAAGCGTGGCTCAAATCGCGGGGCGGCAACCCAGAATTTCCGCATGAAATCCTGCTGGTCGTGGACGCAATGGTCGGACAGGACGCGGTGACCTTTGCGCAGCAGTTCAACGCGAAACTCGGTCTGACCGGTTTCGTGATGACGAAAATGGACGGGGACACACGCGGCGGGGCCGCGCTTTCCATCCGCGCCGTGACGGGCGTTCCGGTCAAATTTTTAGGGGTCAGCGAGAAAATGGACGGGTTGGAGCCGTTCTATCCTGACCGATTGGCGCAGCGCATCCTCGGAATGGGCGACGTGCTTAGTCTCATTGAAAAAGCGCAGGAGGCCTTCGACGAGAAGCAGGCCGAGGCCCTCGAAAAGAAACTGCGCGAAAGCAAATTCGACCTCAACGATTTCCTTGAGCAGATGCAGCAGATGAAGAAACTGGGGCCGATTGAGAATCTTCTGAAGATGATCCCCGGCATGAACACCAAAGAATTGCGCGAAGCGATGGGATCGGTGGACACAAAAAAGGTCATGGGCCGCAAAGAGGCCATTGTCCGCTCGATGACGCCGCAGGAGCGGGCCAATCCGCAGATATTAAACGGCGGACGCCGCAAGCGAATCGCGGTCGGGTGCGGAACGACGGTGCAGGAGATCAATCAGTTCCTCGCCGAATTTGAGCAGATGCGCAAGCAGATGAAAATGCTGATGCGCTACGCGGACGCAGAGCAGGCGGGCGCGACCGGCAAGCGCGGGGCCTTGCCGCCCGCCGCGACCAAACCCGCCGGTTCCATGAAGAAAATGCCGAAAGGCGGAAAATCGTTCCGCTTTTTCGGAAAATAAACCCGCCGCAGTTTGAGCGCAGGTTTGGTATACGAACGGTATACAAAATAATTTTGGCGGGGCGAACGTTCGCTCCGCGCCAGCGCGTCCTTAAAGAAACACCCTCTGGTGTTTCCCCCGCAGGAAAGTCCCCGCCGACTCGCCCGGAACACCCATTTAAGACGCCCATACAAAATTGGGGCAAAAAGGCCCCTTTTAAGGCGAACTATTTGTTCGCGCAAATCGTCATACAGGGACAACCCGTCCAATTCGCAACTGGCTGCTTCTTACAAGCGAATAAATTGCGGAATGGATTACACCAGAGGAGTTGAAAATTGTCAGTCAAAATTCGATTGAAGCGAATGGGCGCGAAAAAGCGACCGTTTTACCGAATTGTTGTCGCTAACAGCACCGAAGCCCGTGATGGACGCTTCATCGAGACCATCGGGCATTATGATCCGCTCGCCAATCCCCCCGTTGTGAATATCAACGAGGAGAAGGCTCTGCGCTGGCTGGGCTACGGAGCGCAGCCGACGGACATAACCCGCGCCCTGCTGAAAAAGCAAGGGCTGCTTGACCGGCTTGCCGCCGCAAAAATTGCGGCGCGAGAGGCCTGACGCGCGCGCCGTTAGCGCAGCACAATACGCGAAGGAGAAACTCCGTTGCATAACCTGATCGAGTATCTTGTCAAAGCGCTGGTAGATGAGCCGGACATGGTGAACATTACCGAAGTGCCACAGGAAGAGGCCACCACCTACGAAGTCCGTGTCGCTCCCGGCGATCTGGGCAAAGTCATTGGCAAACAGGGCCGGATCGCCAACGCGCTCCGCACCGTTGCCAAAGCGGCAGCCATGAAGAACAAGCGCAAAGTCTACGTCGAAATCATCGCGTAGCTCAAACTCGTTCCTTCGCGTCCTGAACCCACGCGCTACAAACCAACCCATAGCAAGACCGTCCTCTCTCGCCGCCGGTCGTCCCGTGTCACATGATTTTCATGCAAACGGGGCGAAGGCCAACGGCGCGAGATAGTCCGGCAACCGGCCCCTGTGCGCAGCGACTACGCCCTGCATTCTTTCTTTATCATTCGCGCTCGCTGCGCATTTTTTCGCCGCTTTTTTTTGATTTTGTTATTATGCCTGAGTCGGAATGGAATTTGACTATCGGGGAGATCGTCGCGCCGTTCAGCCGGTTCGGCGAGGTTAAAGTGCGTCTGGACACGGACTTTCCCGAACGCTTCAAAGGCTTAAAGCAAGTCAGCGTCCGCTCAAAGTCCGGCGACGCCCGCATTATGGATGTTGAGACTTGCCGATTCCACAAAGGGCAAGTCCTTATGAAACTGCGTGGCGTGGAATCCATCAATGACGCCGAAACGCTGCGTAACGCCATCGTGCAGGTACGCGACGATCAAACGATGACGCTGCCCGCCAACGAATTTTACATTCACGATCTGATTGGCTGCGCGGTCGTCACCGACGAAGGCCGCGCGCTCGGCGAACTGACCGCTGTGCTGACCGGCCCCGCCAACGACGTTTACATCATTGGCAGCGGCAAAAACGAACTGTTGCTCCCCGCCATCCGGGACGTGATCCAAACGGTGGATGTTGCCGCCCGCCGCATCACCGTGACCCTGACGCCCGGACTGCTCCCGAATGAAGCGGAGGAAGCGTGAGGAAGAAAACAGAAAACAGAAAACAGAAAACAGAAGGGACGGGCCGAGACTGCCTAGTCTGCGTTTCTTCTGCAAAATTTGCAAACAGCGCATTTTTTTCTGTTTTCTGTTTTCTGCCTTCTGTTTTCTGCTATGCGAATTGACATCATCACCGTTTTCCCGGAAATGATTTCCACCGCTCTGGATCACAGCATCATCAAGCGGGCGATGGAACGCAGACTGGTCGCGATTCGCGTGGTGAATCTGCGGGACTATACCGAAGATAAACACCGAAAAACCGATGATATGCCCTATGGCGGCGGCGGCGGCATGGTGATGCAGATTGGCCCGATAGCGCGGGCAATCGCGGATTTGAGCGGGCAAAAAGAATCGGGAAGTGAACCCGGCGGCGAAATTGTTGCGGCAAATGCGGCAAAATCGGCAAAATCGGCTATAATAGATGAAACGGACAGCAGCGGCGTCCCGTCTATCAGACAGGACGCCGAAAACGTGTCTTCCGATTCGAGGGCGAAGCCCGCGCCGCGCATTGCGATTACCGACCCACGCGGGCCAAAATTCACGCAGGAGACGGCGCGAAAATGGGCGCGGGAACCGCATCTGATTTTGCTTTGCGGGCATTACGAGGGCGTGGATGAGCGCGTGCGGCGGCATCTCGTCACCGATGAGATTTCTATCGGCGACTATATTTTGACGGGCGGCGAACTGCCCGCGCTGGTAATTACCGACGCCCTCGTCCGGCTTCAGGCGGGCGCTCTGGGCGATGCCGACGCGCCTGACAAAGACACCTTTACCGAAAATTTGCTGGAATATCCGCACTACACGCGCCCCCGCGATTTCAACGGGTGGACTGCGCCGGATGTTCTGGTAAACGGGCATCACGCCCTGATTGAACGCTGGCGGCGCTGGCATCAACTGCGCGACACCCGGCAGCGGCGTCCTGACCTGTTCGCGACGCTGACACTCTCGGAACAAGATTTAATTCTGCTCCGCTCGGACGAGCCAACCGCCCCGTCCGACCTGAAAATCCTCCGCTCACGGAAGACCGGCAAAGCGCCGCGTGATGAGGTCAACACGAAAGAGGAAGAAAATGGCCCTGACGAAACAGGTGATTCTGGACATTGAACGCGCGGAAATTACCCGCGCTACCGAAATTTGGGCGAACAACGAAAACCGCCGCCGCGAACAGGAAGCGAAAGACAAAAAGCGCACCTTCAACGAGGCCGACCGCACCACGATTGAACAGCGCATCCCGCTGCCGAAATTCCGCTCCGGCGACACGGTGCGCGTCCACGCCAAAGTCGTGGAAGGCGACAAAGAGCGCATCCAGATTTTCGAGGGTGTCGTGATTGCGATGAACCACGAGAGCGTCCGCGCCTGCTTCACCGTCCGCAAAATTTCCAACAGCGTCGGCGTCGAGCGCACGTTCCTGCTGCACTCCCCGCGCATCGAAAAAATCGAAGTGGCCCGGTACGGCAAAGTGCGCCGCGCCAAACTGTACTACCTGCGCGGCAAGGTCGGCAAAGCGGCCCGCATCAAGGAAGACCGGAACGCGACCCGATAGAGAGAAAGGGTGTCGGGGTTCGGGTGTCGGGTGTCGGACAATGCCTTGCGCGCCAAGAGTTGATGGAAACTCCCAGCAAACTAGCGTGTTTTTCGACACCCGACACCCGAACCCCGACACCCTGCTGAAAGGATTGCCGCATGAACCCTTTGCTGCTGGCCCAGACGACCGGCCCCGGCTCCGAGACGGGCGTTACCGAAGCGCTTGCTAACCTGAGCGTGGGCAGCGTGGCGCTGATTGCGCTTGTGCTGACGGTGATCCGTTTGCTGCTGCTCCGCCCGCAGATGGCGGCGACGCCGGAACGCGCGGCGGAACTTCCCGGTTCCGTCCGCGCCGTCGCGGAAGTTTTCGAGTCGCTGATTGTGGCGCTCGTCCTCGTTTTTTTAATTATCCGTCCTTTTTTTGTGCAGGCCTTTTTTATCCCCTCCGCCTCAATGGAACCTACGCTGCTGGGCCATGATCCCGGAAGCGACGGACGCTACACGCACGACGACAGCGTACATGACCGCCTGTTCGTCAACAAACTCGTTTTTCGGTATAGCCAGCCGCATCACGGCGATATTCTGGTGTTTCGCGCCCCGAAAGAGGCGGACGGCGATTCAAAGTCGAAGGGCCTTCCGCAGGTGGAAAATGTGCTGATCAAGCGCTGCATTGGCCTGCCCGGAGATACGATTGAAGTGAAGCAAGACGGCGACCATAGCGCGGTCTGGCGTAACGGCGTGAAACTGACTGAACCGGACGAGGAGACGCATAAAGACGACCCCGGCCCCTACCACATCAAGGCCCCGATGGACGAAATTCAGCCGCCGGAAGCGAAGTTCGGCACAGATCAGGCGGACGGGCCGCACAAACTGATACTGGGGCCAGACGAACTCTTTATGATGGGCGATAACCGCAACAACAGCAATGACAGCCGCTACTGGGGGCCGCTCAAGCGCGACCGGGTGATCGGAAAAGCGGCGGTGATTTTCTTTCCGCTGAACCGCATCCGCATTATTCGCTGATGACGAAGGCTGCGGCGCCGACGGACTGGCTGCTTTTCGAGCGGGAAGCGTGGGATTCGGGCCATGTTTGCCTTGCCGGAATTGACGAGGCGGGGCGCGGGGCGTTGGCGGGGCCGGTCATTGCGGCCTGCGTCGTTCTGCCGTTTGGGAAATACCCGCCCGGTCTCAACGATTCCAAGCAGCTCACGCCACAGCAGCGTGAAGCGCTCTACGGGCCGATTATCACGATGGCGCGGGGCGTCGGCGTGGGAATCGTGGACGCGGCGACGGTTGACCGGATCAATGTGCTGGGGGCGACGCATCAGGCGATGCGGCTGGCGCTGGTGAATCTGCCGTATGGCCTGCGTCCCGATCTGGCGCTGATTGACGGCCTGCCGGTTGTTCCGTTCCCGCTCATGCAGTGGGCGTTAGTCAAAGGCGATGGGCGCAGCGCCACGATTGCAGCGGCGTCCATTATCGCGAAAGTGACCCGCGACCGTTTGATGACCGATTTTGCGCGGCAATACCCTGATTACGGGTTTGACCGCCACAAGGGTTATGGTTCCCCGCCCCACCTCAACGCCCTGCGCGAACTCGGCCCCTGCCCTATTCACCGCCGAACCTTCCGCCCCGTCGCCGTCCTCATTTCCCCGCAAAATCCCGTTCCCGAAGGAGATTCTCATGCCGCAGGAGGAGATGCCCCGTCAAAAAATCGCAAGCGTGGGCGAGACTTTGGCGGCGCTTGAAATGGAGCGGCGCGGCTGGCGAATCGTCGCGACCAACTACCGCTGCAAGCAGGGCGAGATTGATCTTGTCGCGGAGGAACCGACCAGAGGCGGCGCAACGCTGGTTTTTGTGGAGGTGAAGACGCGACGCGGCGCAGCGCACGGCAGCCCGATTGAGGCGGTGACAGCGCGAAAACGGGCAAAAATCGTGGCAGTGTCGCAGGTCTATCTTGCGGAGCGCCGCCCCGATGAGACTGACCTGCGCTGCCGCTTCGACATTGCCGAGGTCTTTTTCACGCCGGACGGTTACGCCCGCGTCACGCTGCACAAAGGCGCGTTTGGCGCAGAGTAGCCTCTCTTACCATGCGCGAAGGCGGAATTTCGCGCAATCTCCTGACAGGAGGTTGACGCGGGGGGCGGGTTGCGGCTATACTCAATTAGGAAAAAGACCGAAAATACGGGCAGGCCGCGCCGCTTAAAGCGGGCGGGCAGGAAAAAAGGAGCCATCGAAAATGCCGCGAGCGCTTGTTACCGGAGGGGCCGGATTTCTGGGGTCGCATCTCTGCGACCGACTGCTGGAAGAGGGCATGGAGGTCGTCGCCCTCGACAACCTGATTACCGGCAGCGCCGACAATATCGCCCACCTGATTGACGACCGTAAATTTACGTTCCACCACCACGACGTGACCCACTACATCTATCTCGATGGGCCGATAGATTACGTCTTTCATCTCGCCAGCCCCGCCAGCCCCGATGACTTCCGCGACAAAGCGATCCAAATCTCCAAAGTCAACTCCGTCGGGACGCACAACGCGCTGGGACTGGCCAAAGCGAAAGGGGCGCGGTTCTTCCTCGCCAGCACGTCGGAGGTCTATGGCGATCCGCTCGTTCACCCGCAGACAGAGGAGTATCTCGGCAATGTGAACCCGGTCGGGATTCGCGGCGTCTACGACGAGGCCAAACGTTTTGCGGAAAGCATCACGATGGCGTACTACCGAACGCACGGCATTGACATCAAAATTGTGCGGATTTTCAACACTTACGGGGCCAGAATGAGACTGAGCGACGGGCGCGTCGTCCCAAATTTTGTGGGGCAGGCGCTGCGCGGCGAACCGATTACCGTCTACGGCGACGGCTCGCAGACCCGCTCGTTTTGCTTCTCCTCCGACCTGATTGAGGGCTTTATGAAACTGATGTTGTCCGACCAGACCGGCCCCATCAACATCGGCAACCCGACCGAACGCACGATGCTGGAATTTGCGCAACAGATCAAGGCGCTGACCGATAGCCCCAGCGAGATCGTTTTCAAGCCCTTGCTGACCGCAGACGACCCGAAGCAGCGCCGCCCCGACATCACCAAAGCAAAGGCCCTCCTGGGCTGGGAACCCAAAGTCTCCCTCGAAGACGGCCTACGCGAAACGATTGCCTATTTCAAGGGCAAACTTCAGGCCTAGAAGAATTTTGAACCACAGAGCACACAGAGGGACGCAGAGAAATACAGAGAAGAACTTAGACAGGATGAACGGGATTTTCAGGATTGATAGGATGGGAATTAGATTTTTTTCCCTTTGCCGCTCAAATTCGTGTCCCTTATAGACAAATCAGTTAAACCTCGTACCTTCGCGTTATACCGGGCCGTGAACGACCCGTCTGGGAGGCTGCGCCGACCGTCCTGCGGACGGGAACGCAATTTCTCTCTACTGTGTTTCACTGATTTGTGTATCGGTGTCATTTCGTGGATAGGAATCTTCTCCGCCTCTCTCTGTGTCCCTCTGTGTTCTGTGTGGTAAAAAGTATGAACATTGTAGATTTTATTACGCGGAAGCGCGATGGCGGCGAACATTCTGACGGGGAAATCGCCGATTTCATTGGCGGCGTCACCGGCGGGGCCGTCGCGGATTATCAGATCAGCGCGTGGCTGATGGCGGTCTTTCTGCGCGGCATGACGACGCGGGAGACGCTGGCGCTGACTCTGGCGATGCGCGACTCCGGCAAAGTCGTTGACCTGTCCGATTTGCCGAACGGCCCCGCGCTCGACAAGCACAGCACGGGGGGCGTCGGCGATAAAACAACGCTGATAGTTGTCCCGATTCTGGCGGCGGCGGGCGTTCCCGCGCTAAAAATGAGCGGTCGCGGCCTCGGCTATTCGGGCGGCACGGTGGACAAGTTGGAGGCGATTCCGGGATTCCGCTCGGATTTGGGCGTTGACGCCGCAAAGCGGCAGGTCGCCACGATTGGCGCGGCCTTGATCGCGCAGTCGGCGGAGCTTGCACCCGCCGACAAAATTCTGTACGCCCTGCGCGACGTGACCGCCACGATTGAGTGCCTGCCGCTGATTGCCAGCAGCATCATGTCGAAAAAACTGGCGTCCGGCGGCAGCAAAATCCTGCTGGATGTCAAAGTCGGGCGGGGGGCGTTTATGAAGACGCGGGCGCAGGCGGAGGCGCTGGCCCGCGCCATGATTGCGATTGGCAATAGCGCGGGCGTCCCGACTTCCGCCCTGCTGACCGCAATGGACGAACCGCTCGGAAGGAATGTAGGGAACGCGCTGGAAGTTGCGGAGGCGCTGGATGTCCTTACCAATCCGCAGGATACTGATCCCCTCTTTCGTTCGCTATGCCTTGATCTTGCCGCGCATGGCATCCGGGCAATGGGAAAAGCGGTGGACGCGACGCAGGCGCGAAATCTGGCGGAAACCATTTTGCAGTCCGGGCAGGCGTGGGCGAAATTCAGCGAAATCGTGGCGGCGCAGGGAGGCCCGTCCACTCTGGAGGCAGTTTTTAATGAACTTCCGCAAACAAAAGTCCGTCATCAGGCCGTATCAGAATCGGCGGGCATGGTGACGGCGCTGGACGCGGAGGCCATCGGAAAATTGGCGGTCGCAATGGGCGCGGGCCGCGCCGCAAAGTCCGACGCCATTGATCCCGCTGTCGGGATTGTGTTAAACCGCAAGACGGGCGATACCGTTGCGGCGGGCGAACTGTTAGCGACGCTTCACCTGCGCGACGCCGACGCAGAACGCGCTGAACCATTCTCGGCGGCGCTGCGGCAGGCTTATACGATTGCGCCGGAATCGGAGACGCCGCCCGCTTCGCTAATTTTAGCCGCGCTGGACTGAGCGGCATAAAAAAAGGCCTGCGCTGACAGGCCAGAAACGACGAGGAGAAAAACGTATGACCGGTTCGAGTTCAAGCCGTTCGAGCGGACATTCGCGCCGCTGCCCAAAATGCCGCCGCCGCATGAAGAAAATGGCGCTGCGCTGTTTCCATTGCAACTGGGAAATCCCCTATCGGCAGGCGTATCTGGCGCTGATTACGCTGTGCATGGCGCTGGTCGGCGTCGCAGTCGCCCTGATCGCTATCAAAGTCCTCAGCCCTGCCGCCCCCCCTTCCGACTCGGTAAAATTTACTTCGCCAAAATCCGGCGGACGCAAATAGGCGAGGGACACTCTGTCCCTCGCCCTGTAATCATTGACTTATGTCGAATGCTCCGGTCGAATTACCAACGAATCTATCGTGTCTTTATTCTGCCCAGTGTTTCGCGGGTCTCGGCGCGGATAATTTCTGACCGCTGCTGGGAGTCTGCAATACGCTCATCAATGCGGCGCATCTCCTCAAATATTGCGTCACGCTCCGCAATGATCTCGGCCTTTGTTTTTGTATTTCGGCCTTACCTTCGTTGCTTGCCGCTATGCGCCGACTAGCGTTCGCCTGATGACCGCGCAAAGCGAATCTATCATTTTCCGGGCGGCGGAGGCGGGGGCGGGGCAGGAGTCGCGGTGACTTTCCCGCCCTCCTGCAAACTATCGGACGGGTTGATAATCAGGCGCTCTTTGCCCGTGAGACCGCTGGCGATGTCGAGTTCCGCGCCGTAGTCCCGCGCCACCACGATTTTCAGCAGATGCACCGCGCTGTTTTCGTCCACCGCTGCCACCTGCAGGCCGTCTGCGTTATTGATTAAAGCGCTGGCAGGAATCCGAACCGCCGCCTGCGACGCTGCCCCGACCGTAAATTTGACCTGCGCGTACATCCCCGGAAGCAGGGCGTTATCCGTGTTTGGGAGCAGGATTTCCGTTAGCAGCGTCCGCGAAGCGTCCGACAACGCGCCCGCGTTGCGCTTGACCGTCCCGGTGAAGACGCGCCCCGGCAACTCTTTGACGAAGACCTGCGCCGCCTGCCCGTCTTTGATGGACGCGAAATAGGTCTGCGGGACATTGACCTGAATCCGCAACGTATCGGCGCGGGCGATCTTAAACAGCCCCATGCTCGTCGCCGTGCCGTTATCGTTGTCGGCCTTGACGAGCGAACCGGCGTCCACATTCCGCGCCGTGATAATGCCGTCAAACGGCGCGACCACGCGCTGATACCGCTTCAGCGTGGCGACCCGCTGCGTGTTGGCGTCGCTGGAGCGAACGTTGGCGCGGCTCGCCTGCGTCGCGGCCACTCCCACCGCCACGCTGGAGCGGGACGCCTCTACATTGGTCTGGGAGGAACGGAGCGCCGCCTGCGCCCCTTTCACGGTAGATTTTGCCGCCTCTAAATCGTCCAGCGCCGCCGTGATGTCGGACTTTGCGGAATCGGCGCTGGCCTGCGCCGCGTCAATGTCGGACTGCGCGGAACGGACTGCCGCCTGAGCAGCCGTCACGTCCGCTTTTCGGGCGTCCGCCGTCGCCTGCCGCTCGTCCACGTCCTGCTGCGCGACCGCCCCGCTTTTCACCAGTTGGTTCCAGCGCGTCAGCGTTTTTTGCGCGATATTGAGATTGGCGACGGCCTGCGCCAGATTTGCCTGCCGCTGCTGCGCCGCCTCCCGCGTCTGCTCGACTTTGGCCTGCGCGTTGGCATACAGGGCTTTGGTCTGCGTGATTTTTGCATCCGCCCGTTTCTGCGCGGCCTGCGCCTGCCGCAAATTGGCCTCGAAGCGGTGGACTTCCGACTGCGCCTGCAAGACCCCGACGCGCAAACGCCCCTCGTCCGCTTTCGATTGCCCGACGGTCGCTTCCGCTTTGGCGCGGTCGGCCTGCGCCTGGAGCAGCTGCTGATCCACCTCCGGCGTTTCAATCTCCGCCAGTAATTGCCCTTTTTTGACTTTGCTGCCGATGTCCACATAGCGGGCGCGGACATAGCCGCTTGCCCGCCCGTAAATCGTCGCCTCCTCCAGCGGCTGCATACTGCCGGGAAGCGCGATTTCGTTGGTGGTCGGCGCGGGCGTCGGCGTCACGAACTGCACGGGCGTCGGCGCGTTCGCCGCCTCCTTCGCGTCCGAGGCCAGCGTTTTATTTTTATGCAGGCGCGGCAGTATCCCCATCGTGAAGAGAACCGCCAGTATCCCCAGCGCCGCGACAAACCCGATAATCGGTCTTGCGTTTTTTGTATCAGCCATTTTTCAACTCCGTAAAAGGGTATCGGGGTTCAGGTGTCGGGTGTCGGACAATCTCCTGCTGCCTCCGAGATTTGCGCAAACTGCCAGCAAACGGGCGTATTTCCGACACCCGACACCCGAACCCCGATACCCTTTCCTAAAATGCGTGGTGACCTTCCGCGTGGACTTCTTTTTCCGCTTCTTCCTCGTCGTGGTCAACGACGGGCTGTTTGTGGCGCAGAGCGGAGTAGACTATCGGGACGAAGAACAGCGTGGTAAATGTCGCGACGGAAAGCCCGCCAATCACAGCGCGGCCCAGCGGGGCGTTCTGCTCGCCGCCTTCGCCTAGCCCTAACGCCATCGGAAGCATCCCGATAATCATGGCGGCTGCCGTCATCAGCACCGGGCGCAGGCGGGTGAAGCCCGCCGCTAATGCCGCCTGATGCGCGTCGTCGCCTTCCATGCGCCGCCCGTTGGCGAACGTCACCAGCAGAATCGAGTTGGCGGTCGCGACTCCGATGCACATGATCGCGCCCATCAGCGAGGGGACGCTAAAGGTCGTCTGCGTCACGAACAGAATCCACAGGATGCCCGAAAGCGCTCCCGGCAATGCCGTAATGATGATGAACGGGTCGAGCCACGACTGGAAATTGACCACCATCAAAAAGTACACTAACAGGATCGCGAACAGCAGGCCGAGGCCCAGCCCTAAAAACGCGGCGTTCATACTGGAAACCTGCCCGCGCATCACCAGCGTCGTTCCCTTCGGCAGTTTTTTGTCGTAGGTTTTCAGGATTTTGTTAATGTCCCGCGCCACGCCGCCCAGGTCGCGGCCCTGCACGTTGGCGTAAATATCGAAGACGGGCTGCACGTTGTAGTGGCTGATGACCTGCGCGGACTTGCCGCGCCCGAACGTCGCAAGGTTGCTCAGAAGTTCCTGCTGTCCGTTCGCCACGACGGACGTATTGCTCAAGTCTGTGATCGAGTTGACGTTGTACTGCGGCGACTGCACCACGACCCCGTAGGAAACGCCGTTCTTCGGATCAAGCCAGAAGTTTGGGGCGGCCTGCCCGCTGCCGGAAAGCGAAAGCAGCGCCGAGTTCGCTACGTCCCGCTGCGTCAGCCCGATCTGCGCCGCCCGCGTCCGGTCTACCTCGACGTGGATTTCCGGCGTATTGACGACCTGCTGCACGTGAACGTCCGCCGCGCCCGCAACGCCTTTGACTTTTGCGGCGATTTCCTGCGCCAGCGCGTAGTTCTCTCTGGCGCGGCCCGTGATCTGCAGGTCAATCGGGGCGGGCAGTCCGAAGTTGAGAATTTGCGTTACGATGTCGGACGGCTGAAAAAAGAACGTCGCGTCGGGATAAGTTTTCTCCAGTTTTTTGCGCAGGGCGGCGACGTATTCCGGCGTCGGGCCGTGCTTGCCCTCTTTCAGCGAGACGAGAATCTCGCCGTCGGAGGGGCCAATCGTCACCGAGTCGCTGAACGCCAGATTCACGCCGCCGACCGGCAGCCCGATATTGTCCAGCACCAGATCAAGTTCCTTTGCGGGAACCGTCTCCCGAATCGTCTGCTCAACATGGCTGAAAAGCCGCTCCGTCTCCTCGATGCGCGTCCCGGCGGGGGCGCGGACATGGAGGCGGAACTGCCCCGCGTCCACGCCGGGGAAAAAGTCCTGCCCGATGAGCGGCAGCAGCAGAAACGACAGCGTAAAGAAGACGCCGAACGCCCCGACCGTCAGCATCCGATGCGCCAACGCCCACTCTAAAATTTCCTTGTACGCATTGCGCATTTGCTCAAATTTGTCGTTGAAGGCGTAATGCAGTTTCCAGATCGGGCCTTTGCCGCCGCGCGCGTGTTCGCCTTCGGTGTAAAGTTCCGCCTCTTTTTTCAGCAGCATCTTTACCATGACGGGGACAAGCGTCCGGGACAGCAGGTAGGACGACAGCATCGCGAAAACAACCGCCATTGCCAGCGGAAGAAACAGCGACCGCACCGCGCCTTGCAAGAACGCGACCGGCACAAACACGATGCAGATTGAGAGTGTGGAGACAAACGTCGGGGCGGCGATCTGCTGCGCTCCGTCTAAAATGGCGGTCGTCAGTTTTTTGCCCATGCCCATATTGCGGTGGACGTTCTCAATTTCGACCGTTGCGTCGTCTACCAGGATCCCGACGGCGAGCGCCAGCCCGCCGAGCGTCATCACGTTGAGCGTCTGCCCCAACGCTCCCAAAATAATCAGGGAGGACAGGATGGACAGCGGAATCGAGGTCGCGACAATCAGGGTGCTGCGCCAAGAGCCTAAAAACAACAGGATCATAATGGCGGTCAGGCAAGCGGCGATCAGCGCCTCCTTGACGACGCCCTGCACGGCGGCGCGGACAAAAATAGACTGGTCAAAGAGCTGTTCTATCTTCAGGGCGGGCGGCAGCGTGGCCTGCACCTTCGGCAGCGTTTGCCGGATGCGGCTGACGACATCCAGCGTGGAGGCGTCGCCGTTTTTCAGGATAGAAAGCAGGGCCGAACGGCGTCCGTTTTCCCGCACGATATTGTTCTGCACCGCGTAGCCGTCATGCACGTTCGCCACATCGCCGACGGTGATGGTTGCGCCGCCCACATATTTAATTGGGAGTTGGTTCAGGTCGGTAATGACGCCGGGGCTGCTGTTTAATCGGACGTTATATTCTGAGCCGCCCATCTTGGCGGTTCCGGCGGGCAGGATAAGGTTTTGCGCGTTAATCGCATTGGACACGTCAATCGGCGAGAGGCCCTTTGCGTTGAGGGCCTGCATATCCAAATCCACCATGATTTGACGCGGCTTGCCGCCGTAGGGCAGCGGAATAGAAGCGCCCTGCACGGTGGTCAGGCCGGTGCGCACGAAGTTCGTGCCGTTGTCGTAAAGCTGCTGTTCGGAGAGCGTTTTACTGCTCAAACCTAACTGCAAAATCGGGACGCTGGAGGCGCTGTACCGAATAATCAGCGGCGGCGTGATTCCGGGCGGCATGGCGCGTAGCAGCGTCTGCGTAATGGAAGTCAACTGAGCGACTCCCGCCTCGACCTTTGCGCCGGGCTGAAAATAAAACTTAATCACGCTGACACCGGGCAGAGACTGCGATTCAATATGCTCGATGTCGTTTACCGTAGTCGTGGCGGCGCGTTCCGTGATGGTAACGATTCGCTTTTCCATGTCGTCGGGCGAAACGCCGCCGTAAGACCAGATCACGCTGACAACCGGAATGTCAATCGTGGGGAATACGTCGGTCGGCGTGCGCTGGATCGTCACGGCCCCCAGCAGCGCAATCAAAATCGCCATCACGATAAAGGTGTAAGGACGCCGCAGCGCCAGTTGCACAATCCACATGGTTCTATTCCTCAAGGAGCGCCGTTCAAGAGCGCGTTTTCACCCCGTCCAGCAAAAGTTCAATTAAACCGTTCGCCCGCGTTTCCAGTTCGGCGCGTTCACCAAGTTGGCGGACGCTGAGGCTGTACGGCAGCAGCGAGGCCGTCGCGAGAATGAGCAGCCGCGCCGTCGTCTGCGCGTCCTCGAAATGGAATACGCCGTTAGCCCTGCCCTCGTTCAGGACAGCGGCGAGGAGTTCCGCCTCACCCTCCTGACATTTTTGACGGTGTTCCAGAATCAGCGGGCGCATCGTGGAGAACAATTCGTCCAGGCTGACGGTAAGGTGCTGGATATTGTCCAGCCGCGTCAGGATTCGCGCCAGCAACATTTTGCGGACGCGCTCGGTTTCTGGCAGGGATTCCCGCCCAATCTCCGCCATGCGCTGCCGGACGCGGGCATTATAGCGGCCCAGCCAGCCCAGCGCAATCTCCTCTTTGTTTTTAAAGTACTGGTAGACCGTGCCGCGACAGACCGCCGACTCCTGCGCGATGTCCTCCATCGTCGTTTTGCGATAGCCGTAGCGCTGAAAAAGCCGGTCGGTCGCGTCCAGTATGGCGTCTCGCGATTCTTCACGCGGTATCGTGTGTCCCATATCACTCCATTTGACAATTAAACAAAAATCGTTTTCTGTTTAATTGTACACCTATTCCCTTAATACGTCAAGTTTCGGAAAAAATTGCGTCCCATTTGCTTTTTTTCTTCCCTGTCTGCTATTTCGCGGCATAGGATTTGCGGTACAATGCAAGGAAAGGGTGTCGGGGTTCGGGTGTCGGGTGTCGAAAATGCGCTCGTCCCCGAAAGTTTGCGTAAATTTTGGCGTCGGCAGGCGATTGTCCGACACCCGACACCCGAACCCCGACACCCTGGAATGTCCTATGCCGCGCAAACCGACGCTGAGTCCAACCAAAATCAATACGTTTCTGACCTGCGCGGTCAAGTACCGGTATGTATATTCGGACAAAATCGGGCGGTTTTATCAACGCGCCCGGTCGTATTACAGTTTTGGGGCCACGCTGCATAACGTTTTGCAGGAGTTCCATGAGCAGGGCGCGACGCACAGCCCGGAAGCGCTGCAAGTGGAATTAGAGCAAAAGTGGATTTCGGCGGGGTACGACACGCCCGCGCAGGCGCAGGAGCATCGGGAAGCGGGCGGCAAAATCGTGCAGGCGTACCACGAGGCGCATCAGGAGCGGGTCGTCGCGCAGGTCGAGACGCTGTTCACCGAAAAGACGATTACCTGCGATCTGGGGCCGTTCAAACTGACCGGGCGCACGGACAGGATTGACCGCCACCCGGACGGGCGGTTAGAAATCATTGACTATAAAAGCGGGCGCATGGAGACGACTTCGGAGCAGGTTGCGGACGATCTGGCGATGAACTGCTATCAGTTGATTTTAAGCAAATTGTACCCCGACGCAGAAATTTTCGCGACGATCTATTGCCTGCGTTCCGGCGTCTCCGCTTCGGCGGGGCAGTCGCCGGAATTTCGCGCCGAATTTGAGCGGGAGATACTGGCGCTGGGGCAGGAAATCATCGAGACAGACTACGCGGCCCTGCGCCCCGTCCCGATTGACGCCTGCCCGAACTGCGAATTTCTCCCCGTCTGCGAACGTCACTGGCGGCAGCAAAAGCGGGCCGAAGCGCTGGACGCCCCGCATACCGACGATTGAACAACAAAATGATGGAAAATGAACCAAAGCGGGAGCGAATCACCGCGCCCGGAATAATTGAAAAAAAGCGGCGCGGCGAAAAAATTGTCGCGGTCACGGCGTATGATTTTGCGGCGGCGCGGATTGCAGACCGGGCGGGCGTAGATGTCGTTTTGGTTGGCGACACGCTCGGCATTATGGCGCTGGGCTACCGCAACACCGTGCCGGTCACGCTCGACGAGACCCTGCATCATGTGAAGGCCGTCCGGCGCGGGCTGAAATATGCGCTGCTGCTGGCGGATATGCCGTTCGGGACGTATCAGGCGGGGCAGGACGACGCCATCCGAAACGCGGTGCGGCTATTGAAAGAGGGCGAGGCGCAGGCGGTCAAACTGGAAGGCGGCGCGGCAATTTTAGAAACCGTCCGGCGCATGACCGAGGCGGGAATCCCTGTCTGCGGACATCTGGGGCTGACGCCGCAGTCTATTCACGCTTTCGGCGGCAACAAAGCGCAGGGCAAGACCGACGAGGCCGCGCAGAAACTTTTGCGGGAAGCGCGCGGGTTGCAGGAGGCGGGAATTTTCGCGCTCGTGCTGGAAGCGATCCCCGCCGTCCTCGCCGCGCAGGTCACGGCGGCGCTTGCCATACCCACCATTGGAATCGGGGCGGGCGCGGCCTGCGACGGGCAGGTGCAGGTCTGGCACGACCTGATGGGAATTTACCCCGGCAAAAACCTGCGCCACGCCAAACGCTACGCCGAAATCGGGCAGGCGATGGAGGACGCCCTTCGCGCCTACGCCGAAGAAACGCGCTCCGCCGCCTTTCCCACCGAGGAGAACAGTTTTTAATCTATGCGCACTTTTCAGCAAATCGCCGCGCTGCGGACATACCTGCGCGGCATCCGGCAGGAGGGCAAATCGGTTGGGTTCGTCCCGACGATGGGTGCGCTCCACGAGGGGCATCTCAGCCTGATGCGGCGGGCGAAATCGGACTGCGATCTGGTGGTCGTCTCGATTTTCGTCAACCCCACGCAGTTCGCGCCGACCGAGGACTTTTCGGCCTATCCCCGCGACCTCAACCGCGATATGCAGCTGACTTCCAATGAGGCGGTCGGGGCGTTGTTTTTCCCGGACGCGGCGGAGATGTACCCGGCGGGATTTCAAACGACCGTGACCGTCCCCGAAATTGCGGCAAAGTTAGAGGGCGCAATTCGTCCCGGACACTTTACCGGCGTGGCGACCGTCGTGACAAAACTGCTCAATATCGCGCAGCCCGATTCTGCGTTTTTTGGTCAGAAAGACTATCAGCAATTCTTAGTGATTGAGCGCATGGCCCGTGATCTGAACCTTGCTCCGACGATTGCGATGGTCCCCACCCTGCGCGAACCCGACGGGTTGGCGATGTCTTCCCGCAACGCCTATTTAAGTCCGGCGGAACGCAAGGCCGCTGTCATCCTTTCCAAAGCGCTGGAACTGTCGGCGAAAAAAGTCATGGACGGTGCGGCGAACCCCACCGTTTTGCGGCAGGAGTTGGAAGCGTTTCTTCAGGCCGAACCGCTGGCGACGGTGGATTACGTCGCGGTCGTCCACCCCGACACGCTGGAGCCGATTTCGCTGCTGACCGAACAGCCGACTTTGATTGCCCTCGCCGTCCGCATCGGCAAAACGCGCCTGATAGATAATGCGCTCGTCGCCCCGCCCCATATCCCGCTCCCGAAACTGCGGCAAAGCAAGTCCGCCTGACACCCGCTCACCGAAGATACTCCCATGAATAATTTTCCGGTCATTTGACGCAGGCTTGCGCCAGAGAGGAACCGACAGACTCCTCCCATAAAAAATCGTCCTGTGCGCCTGACTGATTAGCAGGTAATAGACAAATCACGTAACGATTCACCTCCCCCAACCCCTCCTTCGTAAGGAGGGGAGAAATGCAGACGGCTTCCTCCCCTTCGCAAGGAGGGGAGGGAGCCGTCTGGGAGGCTTCACCGACCGTCCTGCGGACGGGAACGCAAATTTCGCTTTACCGTGTTTCACTGATTTGTCTATAAGGTGAGTAATGAAACTGATTTTTTTGCCGCAAAATTTGACCGTAGAGGCCAGCGCGGGCGATACTATCCTCGACGCCGCGCTTGCCGCCGGCATCGAACTGCCGCACGAATGCGGCGGAAACTGCGCCTGCACCACCTGCCACGTCCAGATTCGGGCAGGCCTCGCAAATCTCTCCCCGATGGAGGACGTGGAGGCCGACCGGCTGCAGGGCGCGGAGGACTGGTCGCCCGCGTCCCGTCTGGGCTGTCAGGCCCTGCTGCTAACGGGCGATGTCACGGCGCAAGTCCCCGATGCAAACGGCGTCTTTTAAATTTGCCTTGATATTGGCCCTGAAAAAACGATTGCCCGTTTCCAGCATCAATTCGGGCGCAAAAACGCCGAAAATAGCGTATGATAGGGTAGGATTGAGAAAATCGGGCCACAATTTAGGATGGAACGCTCCTCCGGTTGGCAGCCGGAGGTTATTTTTTCGTTCCTCACGAAAAGAGAGTGCGGATTTCGGTAAAGTTATGTTACAATGATAGGCTGACTGAAACACGGACTAAAAACGCTGTCTTGCAAGCGGAGGCGGAATGGACAGGGGAAGCCGGGGCGAACGAAAGTCAGAGGGACTGCGGGAGACCGGCGGGTTTACGCTGATTGAGCTGCTCGTCGTGATCGCAATCATCGCGGTTCTTGCCGCAATTCTGTTTCCGGTCTTTGCGCAGGCGCGGGCGAAGGCGCGGCAGGCGTTCTGCGCGTCCAATATCCGGCAAATGGGACTCGCGGTCACAATGTACAATCAGGACTTCGACGAGCGGATGCCGATGGCTGCGACAACCGTGCCATCGCCAACGCCGCCCTATTACACTTTCCTGAACTGGCACGATTTTGTTGACCCTTACGTAAGGAACAAACAAATCTGGAACTGTCCCTCGACGACCATTCCGCTGGTGGACAGCAAGGGAAAGCCCGTCTGTCATTACGGGTTTAACACGTTCTATCTCAACGTTGGCAACAAGGGCGCGGCGATCAATCTGGCGAACCCGAACGACCTGGACAATGGCTTGAACAACGCTCCCGGCCTCGCGCTGGCGGCGATCACCGCGCCATCGCACACGGTGGAAATGGCGGACGCGATTGGCGTGACGAACGTCCCGGCGAACCACTCGTCAACTTATTTGCTGCCGCCGTCGCATACGCAAGACGAGATTTACTGGGCGCGGCCCGAAGCGCGGCACAGCGAGGGCGCAGTCGTGGGATTTGTGGACGGTCACGTCAAATGGATGCGCCCCGCTAGTTTCTATTCCGGTCAGACGCCGCCGGACAGTTGGTTTCAGGCGCAGCAATAGAGGAATGGTGTTCAGGTATTTGGGTGTTCCGGTGTTGCCTGTCTCATTATGAGTTTTGTACAAACTATTAGCGAAGTAGTCAGCACCTGAACACCGAACACCCGAACACCTGCCTTCTGAAACTTTTCCTCGCGGCGGTCGGTCTGTACAAGAGAGAGGGACGCGGGGAAACGGTCACGGGGTTTGAGATTTGGAATGATAAATCAGCAGGGAGTCGGCGCAGCGTAAAATAAAAACTGCAAGGACGGAAGTTTCTAGCCATAATTTCGGGAAAGGACGCCCCGCAAGAAAGCGGGGCTACACGCGGCAGGACTCGGCGCGTCATAACAGAAAGAGCGCGAGGAACTGCGGCGCGGATTTCGCGTCAGGGTGTGCGGAGAGTGAGAAGGGAGGGCGCGATGCCTGCGCAGAAGAATGAGACGCTGGAGCGTCTGCGGGATCGGGGCCGAAAGCAGGGCTATTTAACGAATGGCGAACTTGCGGACGCCCTGAGCCGCAATGTGGAACTCGATCCCGAAGCGATTGAGGCGATTATGGACGATATGGAAGCGAGCGGCGTTGCGGTCGTGGCACAGGCGCCACTGGCCCCGCCCACCGCAGAGCGCGAACCGACGGCGGAGGAACTGGAGCCGGTCATTGAACTGGAGGAAAGCACGCAGGCATGGCTGCGCCGCGCCGGTCGCGTCTCCCTGCTCACCTACGAGCAGGAAGTCGCGCTTGCCAAGCGCATGGAAAGCCCGCGCAGCGCCCTCGACGCCGAGGACGCCAAGAACGTGCTGGTCATGTCGAACCTGCGTTTGGTCGCGTCCGTCGCCCGCCGCTATCTGGGACACGGGATGCCGATTGAGGACTTGATGCAGGAAGGCACGATTGGCCTGATTCGGGCGGTCGAGCGGTTTAATTACCGCAAGGGCTTCCGTTTCAGCACCTACGCGATCTGGTGGATTCGCCGCGCGATCAGCCGCGCCATTGCGGATCAGGCGCGTTTGATTCGCCTGCCTGTCCACGTCACCGACACGCTGGGCCGCATCAACAAAACGCGGGGCAATCTGCGCGAACGCCTCGGACGGATGCCGACCCGCTCGGAACTGGCGGGCGCGATGAATATGACGGAAGAAAAACTTTCGGAACTCCTGCGCGGCGCGGTCGAGCCGATGTCGCTGGAAACCCCGATTGGCGAGGAGGGCGAAAGCCGCCTTGCCGACCTGATTCCGGCAACCGACGCGCAGAACCCAGTCGCGGAGGCCACGCGCAGCGCCCTGCGCGACGAACTGATGCTGGCCCTTGAGGAGCTGACCGACCGTGAAAAATCGGTCATTATGCTTCGCTACGGGCTGGACGGCGACGAGCCGCGCACCTTAGAGGAAGTAGGCCGCGCTCTGGAAGTAACCCGTGAGCGCGTCCGGCAGATCGAAACGTCGGCATTGGGCAAACTCCGCAAGCGCAGCAAAACGCGGCGGCTGAAAGAGCTGCTCGGATAGTTACGGAAGAAAACAGAAAACAGAAAACAGAAAACAGAAGAAACTGCGCGGTCTGCCAGCGTTTAATCGAAGCGCAAATCTCGCAAACTGTGAGCGCCCCTTCTGTTTTCTGTTTTCTGTTTTCTGTTTTCTTCTTCACGAAAGGAACCCTCCCCCGCATGGAATCGCTGCTGCAAGTGCGCGGCCTGAAAAAACATTTCCCCGTCTCCCGCCGCGCCGGACTGCGGACAGTCCGCGAAACGGTGCGGGCGGTGGACGGCATAGATTTCGATCTGGGGCGGGGCGAGACGCTGGGCCTCGTGGGAGAGAGCGGCTGCGGCAAAAGCACGGCGGGGCGGGCCATTCTGCGCCTGCTGGAGCCGACCGCCGGAACGATTGCGCTCGATGGCGCGGACGTGATGGCCCTGCGCGGCGAATCGCTGCGGAAAATGCGCCGCGATATGAACATCGTGTTTCAAGACCCGTTCGCTGCGCTCGATCCCCGCATGATGATCGGCGACATTGTGACCGAACCGCTGCTGGCGCACGGCGACGCCCGAAGCCGCGACCAACGCTGGGAACGCGCCCGCGAACTTCTCAAAACGGTGGGGCTGCGCCCAGAATTTGTGGGCCGTTACCCGCACGAATTTTCCGGCGGACAGCGGCAGCGCGTCGGCATTGCCCGCGCCATCGCCACCAATCCCAAACTGCTGATTTTAGACGAGCCAATCTCCGCGCTGGACATTTCGATCCGGGCGCAGATTCTGAACCTGCTGGAAGACTTACAGGCGGAACGCGGAATTTCCTATCTGTTTATCGCGCACGATCTGTCGGTCGTGCGGCACATCTGCGAGCGCGTGGCGGTGATGTACCTCGGAATCATTGTGGAACAGGGGCCGTCTGACCGGGTATTCGCGTTCCCGAAGCACCCCTACACGCAGGCCCTGCTGGAGTCGGTCCCCGTCGCCGATCCGTCGCGCCGCCATCAGCGCGTGGCATTGGACGGCGACATCCCCAGCCCGCTCAATATCCCCTCCGGCTGCCGCTTCCGAACCCGCTGCCCCTTAGCGCAGGACGTTTGCGCCGAAAAAGTTCCCCTGCTCCGCGACCTCGGAAACGGGCAGTTCGCTGCCTGCCATTTTGCGCAACCCGCCTAATACGTTATTGGAGAGGCGCAACGCGCAGCAGCAATTCGGGCGGAGTGTCTGAGGCGTTTGCGGGGCGCAGGAGTTCCTCTGTGGGCGTCTCGCTTGCGGAGGGGCGCAGCAGCGTTGTGCGTTCCCGCTTTTTGACGTGTCGCCCGTGCAGAACGCGCAGGCAGTCCCGCGCCGCCATGACCGTTCGTTCCTCCGCGTTGTAGCAAAATTCGGCGGTTGCGAGGCGGCGAACGGCGGGCATCGCTTCGTCGTCCCCGATTTTTGTCAGCAGCGAAAGAATTGCGATGAGCAGGGCGAAGTCCGTCCGCGCCCGCTCGATTCGCAGGCAGTCGCAGAGAATTTGCCGCGTTTCGGGCGCGAGGCAGGCGGCATTTTCCGCCATGACGCGATCAAGCAGCGGACAGAGTTTCTCCGCCGCATAGCCGCGCACTTCAGCGTCAGGCAATTTCAGAGCGTGTGCCAGCGCTTCGATGTCCCGCAAGTCCAGCGCGTTGGCGTTCAGGGCCGGGTAGCGGCGCTCCGGCGCGACGGCCCACGCCACGATGACCAGCCCGAACAGCCCGAACAACGCGCCATTTGCCATCTCCGAACTTGCCAGCCTGCGCAAGGCGGTCGCGCCATCAAACACGGCGTCGGGCGGCAGCGTGGCGCCATAAACAAAGAAGGTAAACAGAACGAAGAATAAGCCCGTTATCGCGACGCGGACTCCAAAAATTATCCCCCGATTTCTCCGGTAACGACGAACAGCTCCGCGCAAACTTTTTACCCACTGCGCGGCGTTGGCGGATTGTCCCGATTCTTCTGACATCGTTTTTTTCCTCATGGTTTCGCGCCTCATAACGCGGCGGCAAGTGGTTCGGCCTCGACCGGAGTGGAAGGCAAGGGCATTTTCGCTTTGCGGCGCCAGACCGGGACGATCAGCGCCGCAAACACGCCGACCGCAAGCAGCGAAATCCACCGTCCGATACCATATCCCGGCGGGGCGTATTCTAATCGCAGCCGATGCGTTCCCGCGCCCAGCGGAATGGCGCGAAGGGCATAGTCGGCGGGCTGAATTTTGTACTGCGTCTGACTGCTTCCCGGCAGCGCCGCCGCCGTCCAGTATTTGCTGTACGCATCGTTGATCAGCAGCAGCATCGGCCTGTCCGTCTGCGCCTCAATCGTCAGGCTGTCCGTCGTTTGCGCCACGATTTGCGCCGTCCCTTTGCTTGCTCCAGCGTTCGGCGCGGGGGCGGGTTCCGGCGCGGATTCCAGAATCACCTTTGCGCCCGTTACTACGTCCGCCGATTGCATGGCCTTGAAAACCGCGTCCCGTCCGCTTGCGACTTCGTAGCGGTCGGTCAGCAGGACATGAGGGACTTCCACCAGTGGGTTAGTAATCTGCGCCCCGCCCTGCCCCGGCACGATCAGCAGGCGGCAGCGCAGCAGGCGAAACAGCGGGCTGTCCCGGCGAATCGGAATTTCCGCCTCGCCATCGTCCGGGTCTTCGCCCTGCGTGAATTTCATCACCTGCGCGTAGCGTCTTATCACGGCAGGCTCGTAGCCGTAAATATCGTAGGCGTTCGTCACCATCGCGGCGTTGGCGTTGCCGTAGAGTTGCGCGATGCGGTAGTCCCCGGACTGCGCGGCGAGGGCCTTTTCAATCTCCGGGTAGCGGGTGTCCGCCAGTTTCGCCGTCGGCGTCTCGGAATAGGCGAACCGAAACAGTTCCAAAACCGCCAGCAGCGCCAGTCCCTGCGCGGCGTAACGGTTCTTTGGCAGAACAAAAAACAGCGTGGAAATCCCGCCGCAGACCAGACCGGCAATCAGGCATTGCGCTCCGGCAAACTCCCGCGAGTCGTTGAACAGGCGCGTCCCTTTATAATCTTCCGGCGCGACGTAGGCCGCTTCCGCCGCGTGGTGCGCCGCCTCGTTGTCCAGCACGTCCGCCCACAGCGGCGGATCGCCATACGCGCCGGAACCCATTTTCAGGAACAGCCCAAAACACAGCAAAAACACGCCCGCCGCCGCCAGAATCGCGGCAAGCGGCGCGGTCTTTTTCGCCGACTTAGTTGCCTGCTTCAAGGCCGAATCGAGACCGGCGGCGGCAAGCATCGCCCCGAAAAGCCCCGCCTCATACAGAAAACGGGCGGGGCCGCGAAACCGGTCAAGCCCCGGCAGATGCAGGTACAAAAAGCGGAAAATCGGCGTGTTGCCGCCCAGCGCCAGCGCAAACAAAACCAGCCCGACACCTGCCCACAGCGCGATTCGTTTGCGATTTTCGCCGTGAAACAGGCCGTAGATTCCCAGCGTTAGCCCCGTCACGCTCCAGAACGCGGACATTTCCCACAAAAACCAGCCGCCCCAGTACCGGACGCGCGTTAAATCGCCATAGTAGCCGGGAACAACCAGCATTTTCAGGTTGCGCAAAATAAACGAGAACGACGCGGCGAACTGGTAAGGAATCGCGCCCTGCCGCACCCCCTCCTCCGCCGCCGCGAACCCCGCGCCGAGTTGGACGGCGGCAAGGGCCAGCCCGCCTGTGAAAGCCGCCGCCAGCCACCCGATTGCCCTGCCCCGCTGCGGCGATTTCCAGAGCAGCGCGGGCGCGTACAGCGCGGCGGCAATCAGCGAATTATACACGCTTTGCGGATGCCCCGCCAGAATCTCCATCGCCAGCGCCGCCCCCCCGATCAGGGCCCACTTCGCGCCGGGACGCTTCGCAATCTCCTCCAGCGAAAGCAGCAGCAGCGGAACCCAGGCGCAGGCGTCCAGCAGCGACAGATGCCCCGCGTAAATATGCAAATAGTACGCGCCGCCGAACATCGTCATGGCCCCCGCCAGCAGTTGCGAGAGGGGGTGGAATCCCTGCCGCTTCGCCCACAGCGACGCGAAGTAGCCTGTGAGAAAAACGTGCAGGGCGATTTCCAGATTGATGGCCCACGCCAGCGGCAAAAACAGATAAATCCAGTTTAGCGGATAAAACAGGGCCGACTGCCAGTTGCCCGCAAAAGGCGTTCCGCCGCAAAGGTGCGGGTTCCACAGCGGAATATGCCCCTGCCGCATTTGCGCCGCGCCAAATTCGCGGCAGTAGACGAAATACCGCGTTAAGTCCGCGCCCGCGCCCGTCGCCAGCGCCCCCGAATCCGAGAACGTCCCGGCCAGCAGCGCCAGCGTCAGCGCCAGCAGCGCCAGCGGCACAAAAAAAGCGGATTGATATATAGATTGCAGCGCGGCGTCGGCCCGCGCAGAATTTTGATTCGAATCTATTTTTAACATGAAAAATTACTTGTCCGTTCGAAACCGGGAAAACGCGGTCGGCGTCTGAAAGTGGCAATGTCCGCCACTTCGCTGAAATCTTTTCTCCGGGAGAGGGGCGCGGCGCGAATTGTCCGCGTTCCCTTGCTGTTTCGCATCATAACGTGATTTGCCGTTTCTGTCAAGTCAAAATCCAGATCAGAATCCACCTAAAATAAAATAGTGGCGGAAAGCGGTCTCTCGTGCTATAATTATTGCAGAAAATGCGAAATTAAATGCGATATTAAGGAACACTTCCTTCAGGCCGCGCCGCGCTGTTCCGGGCGAAAGGGAAAATAACGCTATGGCGCTGTTCAGTGGAGCGCAGCGACGCCAGTTTGAGCGCCTGACCAAGCCGCTGCTCAAACCGCTTTATCAAACGGCTCTGCGCATGACGCGGCAGACTGAATGGGCGGAAGACTTGACGCAGGACACGCTGATTCGCGCCTATGAACGGTTCGAAATGTTTACTGCGGGAACTAATTTTCGCGCCTGGCTGTTTACTATATTGACGCATACTTATTTGAATGATCGCGAACGCGCCAAACGACGGCCTGTTTCCACTTCGATCCATGCCGGAGGCGAAAACGACGCGGTGTGGGACTTCCCCTCCAGCGACGTGGAGAGCGATCCGCAGGCGGCGCTGCTGACCACGATTTTGCCGGAGCAGCTGCAGGCGGCGCTCGACAGCCTGCCGGACGACTTTCGTGTCGCGGTAATTCTGGTGGATATGGAAGACCTGCCCTACCAGGACGCGGCGGACGCGATGGGATTGCCGGTGGGAACCATCCGTTCGCGGGTCTCGCGGGGCCGGATGCTGATGCGGCGCTATTTGCAGCGCGGCGCGGCGCGTCCTCGTCCCTGATAGTAGCGCCGGATTATTCCGTAAAGCGCGGCGCGGTCAAACAAAAAGACGTTTGCAGGCATTTGGTAAATGGTCGCGACTACTAACATTTCGGGCGCGGCAACGCCGCGCCACTCGGCAAGAGGAACTAAGCGCATGACGGGGCGATGCAACACCATTCGGGACGGACTGGCCGCTTATCTGAGCGGCGAAGGCGATGCGGACGAGCGGGCGGCGATTCAGGCGCACCTGCAAACTTGCGGCGTCTGTCAGCGGGAAGCGGCGGCGCAAACGCAGATGCAAAACAGCCTGAGTTCGCTCAAAGCGCTGACCAATAACGCCGCCCCGCCCGCTCACATCTGGAAAAATGCGGCGCAGGCGTGGAATCAGCGCGACGCCCGACGGCGCGTCCGCGTACAGGCGCGGATGGCTCTGGTCGGGGCCTGCCTGATGCTGTTCATTTTCGGAGCGGTCTGGGCGCGGAGCGCGCGCACGGTCAGTTTCCCGGTCTCGGTCGCCTTGCAGGACTTCGCGCAGATTCGGCAGGGAGACTTTCAGCCGGAACACCCCACCTCCGATGCGGACGACGCCGCGCAGTGGCTGGCGCAGCGTCTCCGCGTCCATATGCCCGCAATGAACCTGGCCCCGGCGGGAGCGCGTCTTGTCGGCGTCGGAATGGTCAACGGGGCCGTCCCCGCCACCGGGCGCTTGATCTATCGCGCTAATCAGGGGATTATGGCCCTGTACGTCACTCCGGGCGGAACGGATTTCGGCAAATTAAAGACCGTCACGTTCAATAATTACGATTTCCGCGAAGACCTGCGGGACGATAAAGCGGGGATTTTAGGCTGGGATAGAGGCGGCGTCGGTTACGGTCTGGCGATGCAAAAGCCGCTGGAACGCGGGCAATCCGTCGCAGCGGAGGCCTGCCGCACCACAGAATAAAGCAGGGACGCTTCCGCGCTCTGCTATCCGCGCAAAAGCGCGAACGCCGCAAAAATGCCGCCCGAAATCTGAAATCCGGCATTGACAGGCGGCAGATAGTGTGCTATACTATTTGTGTCCTTCGCGCAATGATGCCCTGTCTAACGCAAAGTGCAAAAGAGAAAAATGCGGGTGTAGCTCAGTGGTTAGAGTGCCTGCCTGTCACGCAGGAAGCCGCGAGTTCAAGTCTCGTCATCCGCGCTATTGCTAGTTATCGCTTTTTTAGAGCGCTTGCTTCATTCCTTGACGTTCCCTATGACAGTCCTTACTGTTCAGAAGGGGACGTTTTTTTATGCTACTCAAAGACGCGATGGAAGAATACCTTTTTATGCAAACGGCGTTGAAGATACGTCTCTTATAGACAAATCAGTCAAACCTCGTAACTTCGCGGTAGACCGGGCCGCGCAGCGACCCGCCCGCAACGCAATACCGGGCCGCGCAACGACCCGTCTGGGAGGCTTCGCCGACCGTCCTGCGGACGGGAACGCAATTTCTCTCTACCGTGTTTTACTGATTTGTCTATTAGCGGAGATTAGCCTGGCCTTTACTACGGCGCAACATAACCGCTGCTTATTGGAGCGGGAAAGAGTCACGCCACACGGAACCGGCGCGTATCGCCGGAACTTTGGCGGGCTGATTGCGGACTTCAACGGCGACGATTCCGTAAAATCTTCCGATTTCACGCTGCTCATTGGTCATTTCAATCCAGTCGGCTATTTGTAGTCCGCTGCGCCGTATCCCAACGCGCCTGAACACGCCCCGAATTTAAAAAAATTCAGGGGCGTTTCCCGTCGCCTCCCCTGATGTTGTTATATTCGTTCTTTGCCTGTTCCTGATAATAATCGCAAACGTCGGTCAGGGGGCAGTCCGGGCAGTTCGGCGTGATGGCCTTGCAGACGCGGCGTCCGTGCGTGATGAGCGCGACATGGAAACGGTAGGTCATTTCCGGGCGGATTTGCGCCTGCAATGCGTCGTGCGCCTTCGCCTCCCCGATGCGCTTTTCGATGAGGCCCAGCCGCCACGCGACCCGGAAAACGTGCGTGTCCACCGGCAGCACCGGGCGGCCCAGCGCAAAACAAAGCACAATCGCGGCGGTTTTCGGCCCCACGCCATGCAGGGCAAGCAGATAGTTCCGCGCTTCGGCGTCCGACATTCCGTCCAGAAAATCCAACGAGATTCGGCCCGTTTTCAGCGCAATCTCTTTCAGGACGGACTGGATGCGCGGAGCCTTGCTGTCCGCCAACCCGCCGGTGCGAATCGCGTCCGCCACCGCTTTGGTCGGCGCTGCGATGACTTCTTCCCAGCGCGGGAAGACGGCCTTCAGGTTCTCGAATGCCCGCCATGAGTTGACATCCGAGGTATGCTGTGATAAAATACAGGCGATGAGTTCCGCCAGCGCGTCGTGGCGCGGATGCCAGTGCGGAACGCCAAATCGCGCTTCGAGCCGCTCCCGAACTAAGTCTGTCCGCGCTGTCCCTTGATTTTCCATGCCCTGTTATTGCGGCGGACGTAAGGGAGATTCCTTTTCAGCGAAGCGCCGGTCAGGGCCATTCCGTTTTCAGCGTCGGGCGGTTGAAACCGCTGCCACAAGCGCGCGAAGTGTCCCTTCGGACACTAAGCCCGATCCTTTTTGTGTAGGCTAATCCGCATTGAGTCCGCGAAGGCGGACTTTGCGCACTTGTGGCCGTGAATTGATTCGCCCGCACAAAAAACTGAATGGCCCTGGACGCCGGTTGTATCCCAACCAGACCCAGTGTCGAGGCGTTTCATACTCAATCCAAGCCTCGCCAGGTGGCGTTCCGCCAAACGTCCTACCGGACGTGAAATTCAGTTCTGATCTTCGCGTCCGGCAGGACGCCTGGCCGCAGGTCACTTAGCGAGGCGTTTGCAACGGTTCGGCGCTCGACATATTTTAGGGTCTTCGGGAGTAGACGATGCGTAACATAAAATTTCGGACTTTCGCGCTACTGACGGCGCTGCTGATTCTGGCAGGGACGCGGGAAGCGCGGGCCGACCTCATGGCGGGGGCGGCGAAAAGAGACGTGACGCCTGACGTGGCGGGGCGCGCGATTCCGCTGGGCGGCTATGCGGCGCGGCGCGGCGCGGCGGCGACGGGAGTGCATGATCCGGTCTTTGCGCGGGCGATTGTCCTTGCCGACGGCGGCGCGAAAATCGGCCTTGTTTCGGTTGACCTGTGCTTTCTTCCGGCGAATGTCAAGGCGCAGATTGTGGAGCGCGTCGCCGCCGCCGGAGTGGTCGGGCTGGACGCGGCGCATCTGTTTGTTTCCGCCACGCACACCCACACCGCCCCCGACCCGCTGGCGATGCACACCGGAAATACGTTCCCGGAACTGAAAAACTGGACGCATTTCGATCCCGCCTTGCTGGATTTCACCGCCGCCCGGATCGCCGACGCCGTGATTGCGGCGGACAAAGCGCAAATCCCGGCGCGGGCGGGCAGCCGCACCGTCAGTTTAAGTAAGCGCCGTCTTAACCGCAACCGGCGCGGCGACAAAACCCTTGACTCCGAGTTGACTGCGCTGAAAATCACGACGCGGGACGGCAGGCCGCTCGCCGCCCTGTTCGATTTCGCCGCGCACCCCACCCTTTACGACGCGCCCATGCTCGACATTTCGGCGGACTGGCCCGGAGCGGCGACAGCGGCAGTGGAGCGCGAACTGGGCGGCGGCGCGGTTTGTCTGTTCCTGAATGGCGACGAGGGCGACGCCTCCCCCAATGGCGCGACCGGGCAGACGGAGAGCGAGCGCGTCGCCAATTACGGCGAAACGGTCGCCCGCGCCGTACTGGACGTAATGCGGCCCCTCCGAACGAAAGACCGCCTGCCGATAGCCGCGTGGACGCAAAAGATAATCCTGCCAACGCGACGCCCGAACCCGCTTTTTCTGATTGCCGCCGGACAGTTCGGCGCGACCTACCCGCAGACCATCGCGCTGGTCAACGGGCTGATGCCGACAGAGACCGTCCTGAGTTTCGCGCAAATCGGCAGTCTCCTGCTGATGGGCTTCCCCTGCGAACCGACGGGCGAGATCGGAAGCGCGGCGAAGGCGCTGGCCCGCCGCGCCGGTCAGAAACACCCCGCCCTTGTCGCGCTGACGAACGACTGGCTGGCCTATTGCGTCACTGCCGCGCAGTACCGGGCGGGCAAGTACGAGTCGAGCATGAGCTTCTACGGCCCCGAACTGGGCGCGGCAATGCTTGATGCGGTCAGGATCGGCCTGTCCGCAAACGACCGGCGTGGGAACGCGCTGTCTAGCGTCCGGCGGAATCGGGGCCTGAAACGCCTTCGCGCCTTCGGCCTGCCGGGATAGATCGCGCCGCGTGTTTTTACGCGCTCATGGGGTATCCTTTAAGCGGTTCGATCACTCTACCGAAACGACAGGAAAAATCAGGATGCGTCTGCGAAATCCGCTGAAAAATTTACCCAAGACTCCATTGAAATACGCGCTGCTTGCCTCGGCGCTGGGAATCGGACTTACCGCCGCGCAGAGTTTCCGCTCCGCCGCCCCGCTGGAGACGTTTGCGGCCACCGTCCCCGCGCTGACGCTTGCCGCCGACAAGACTATCACGGCGGACATTGCCAACCCGGACAATCCCGGAATTATTGAGATCAAAGCGCCGGAACTTGCCCGTTATAAGCGCGTCATCGCAGTCAGCGACGTACACGGAATGTATTACGAACTGTGGCATCTCCTGCTGGCAAGCGGAGTGATTGAAATGACCGCCGCGCCGGACACGGCGAGCGGCGCGGATTCCGAAAAATTGAAATGGCAGCCGCAATGGAAGGGCAGCGGCAATCTCGTTATCGTAACCGGCGATTCGATTGACAAAGGCCCGCAAAGTCTGGCGGTCTTGAAACTGTGGCACGACTTGCGGCAACAGACCAAAAACAACAATCGCATCGTCATTCTCCTGGGCAATCACGAGGCGGAGTATCTGGCTGACCCGCTGCACAAAAAATCGCTGACGCTGCATCAGGAATTGATCGGGCAGGGCTACAAACCGAACGATCTGGCAGACCCGGCGTTTGTGACAAAGGATGGCTACCCGCTCGGCAAATTTCTGCGGAGTCTGCCGCTTGCGGCCCGCGTCGGGGATTGGTTTTTCAGCCACGCCGGGTGGCTGCCGGACGCCGGGGCCATCGCTCCGGGACAGACCGATCCGTCGGCGCGTTGGACGGCGTTCCGGGCGCAGGCGACCGCGCTTGTCCGCGCCGGAAAATACGCCGATCTAGTCACGGCGGCGGGGGATGACGCGGACGCCGCGCCTTCAGAAACGCAGGGGCTTTTTGTGCCGATTCTGGAGAAGAAAACGGACGCGAAAGGCAAAAAGTGGTGGAAGTCGGAGATTCCCACGCTGGAAGCGCAACTGACCGCTTACGGCCTGTACGGTTCCGCGTTCGGGCATAATCCCAAAGCGTTCGGGCTGGAAGATGCGGTCGGCGTCAGCAGTTCGGAAGATTACCGCCTCATAAAAATAGACAGCGGCCTCGGCGTTCCCGGCGCTCCCAAAGCCAGCGACGCGGAGACAGCGGCGGCGTGGCCCGCCCCGTATCTGGGACACCTGCTCGTTTTTCCCCACCCGTCGGAACTGGCGCAGCAGAAAGCCCCCGCCCTGCAAAGCGTCAGTTTCAGCCGGACGCCTGTCGTGACGGCGGTCAGCGTGGGCGGGAAATAACGTCCCTGCGCGTTCCAAACGCTTGCATTTCCGTCCGCAGGACGGTCGGCGGGACGCCTCCCAGACGGGTCGCTGCGCGGCCTGAACACGGCGGACGGGTCGTTCCACCGGGTGTTTTCAACATCCAGTCTTTACAGTTCGCCCGTGAGGGTGCGGGTCGCGATGCGGCGATAGCCCTCCGCCAGCAGGTCGGACATATTGCGAACATCTTCCGCGTTGTATTCGAGCAGAATGTCCAGCGATTGCTGACGGCCCCGGCGGTATTCCCGCCAGAGCCGCACCGCGTCCAGTCCCGAAAGGCCGTTTGTCGCGTTGGAGCGCTGGATTCCCATCTGGTTCTCGATGCGTTTCAGTCCGCCCTTATAGCCGAGGCGTTTGAGCAGGTAGCACAAATCCACGTGCATTTGCGGCAGCGAAAGATGTGGAAAAGCGCGGCGCACAAAGGGGATGTCGAAGCCCGTGCCGAAAAAGGTCACCAGAATCGCGGCCTCGTCCAGCGCTTCGGGAAAATCGTTTAGATTAACGCCGCGCACGTACTGCCGCATGGTTCGCCCGTCGTAGACGCCAATGACCGTCAGGTCGGTCGGGGCCATGCCGCCGTTGGTCTCAATGTCCAGAAAGAGCAGGCGATGCCCGAACGCGGGGACGGCCCGCCAGTGTTCGCCCGCCGGAAGCAGCGATGCGAACCACGCGAAATCCTCCTGCGCCAGTCGCGCTTTGGATTCCTCAATGACGGGCAGGAGAAGATTTCTCTGCGCGGCGGTCAGAGGCCATTCGCTTGCGGGGCGAGACAAAAAAGCGTCCCACGTCCGCGCTCCGGCCTGCCAGAGCCGCTGCTCGGTCACGCGCCCGATGCCCTGCGCATGGATATAGGTCGCTTCAAGGAGCGAGGGAGGCGCGTTCAAATGCGGCCCCTTTCCATTTTGGATTTTGGATTTTCACCACAGAGAACCCAGAGAAGAGATTTCTCTCTGTCCCTCTGGGTTCTCTGTGGTGAAAAAAATTCATTCGCCGTCTCAATGTGATTTTCCTGCGCGGGCGTCAAAAATGCGGGCGGCGGGCGTCTCAACAACACGGCGGGCAGTCTACGGCCTGCGCGATTTTTCGCTATTTTCGAGGTAAAGAGAGGAGCTTTCGTTGAACAGACTGAAAAACAGAATGACAAAATGGGGCGTCTGCGCCGTCTTGCTGGGCGGGGCTGTTGGCGTATCCGGGCGAAATCATCCGGCGAACGCCGCGCCGCGAAATCCGATGAGTATGCGGATTCAGGACTATGTGCCGACCCGGTTGGAAGATTTTACCGCGATTATGCGCGTTGTCTCTTTCAATGAACGCGAAGGCGGCAAAATCAATAAAGATTTCGGCTACATCTACAAAATCAAAGGCGATATTCAGGTGCGCTACAAAGAGGAGAATAAGCTGCGGATTGACGGCAACCTCGGCGCCACGAAAGCGACCATGATCAACAACGGCAGTCGGCAGATCGTGCGGCTGGGCGGGATTAAAGACAACCGCGACCTCGGCCCCTCGCCCGGAAAGCGCAAAACGCTGCTGGATGTCGGCCTGCTCTCCGACGGCTATCTGGCCTACACCGAAGCAGAATATAAGGGGACGCGCCCGGTGGACGGAACGCCATGCGCAGTCTTCCGCGTCAGTTACCGCAACAAAAATCTGGACACCTCGTTCCGCATGGTGTGGGTTGACCCGAAAACGAAAATCACGGTAAAGCGGGAAGAATACAGTCAGGAGGGCAAACTTAACGCCACGTTCCTGTACAAAAAACCGAAGGAAGTGGCCCCCGGAATCTGGTTCCCCTCCGTCATCGAAGCGTACAACAACGAGGGCGGCAAGGCGGGCGTGACCTCCTACGGCAACGTCCACGTCAACATCGGGCTGGGAGAGGACGTTTTCAAATAGAATCCTGTGTTCCAGAAAGGGTCAAGCGTCCGGGCCGTGAACGCCCCGCCGACGGTTCCGGGCCTTGAACGCCCCGTCGGATGAGCCTGTGGCTAACCGGTCTGCGATCGAGAAAGCCGCTTATGGCATTGCCGTCCGCAGGACGGTTGGCGGAACGCCTCCCAGACGGGTCGTTCACGGCCCGGATGCTCCGCCCGGTTGTTCCTACCGGGAATTAACCCGAAATGAGGCGCGGTCAATCCGTTGGATTGACCGCGCCCCGTATTTTTTTCGCGCTTTGAAACGAGCGTCAGGCGTGAGACGCGCCCTGCGGGGCGATCTGTTTGTAGAAATGCCGCACCACCTGCGCCACGCCGTAGCCCGTCGTCAGGTGAACGAATGGCTTGTTCGTCTGGGCGCAGATGTCCTGCGCGTTCTTCCACTCTTTGCGGCTAAAGCGGGTCAGCAGCGCCACAATGTCGGAATGGCGCAGTTCGGTGTCGAATTTCGCCAGCGGGTCGGACGGCTTGGTGGAGGGCCAGACCAGTTCGGAGAGCTGCAATGCCGCTTCGATTTTGCGGCGGTTCTCCTCGCGGCACGTCCCGCCTAAAATCAGCAGGCGTTTGCCCTTTGTCACTTCCAGCACGGCGGAGAGTTCCGTTTTCAGATCGTCCATTGCGCCGTGCGGCTCCTCCTCCAACTCCTCGGCGCGGTTGGATTCCTGCCGTCGCTCCCATTCCAGATGGATTTCCCGCACGTAATCCTTGAACCGCTCGTCCGATTCCAGCAGGGAGGCCCAGGGCAGGAGGGCGTCGCGTAAGCTGCGCTCGGACGCGGGGATTTTGAAATCGCGGCAGCGCAGCAGCGCGGCGCGAAGGGCGTCCTCATCCGTATCCCCACGCTGTCCGAAGTCCGCTTCGCTGACCATCCGCAGCACGTTGTCAATCGCGACCTGCCGCTGATTCAGGGCGGCGACGGGCTGTCGCGCCTGATCCCACGCCTCATCCAGACCCGACGCCCGCTCAATCAGTTCCGCTATCGGGACTTTGGGGCGCAGGCTGTGAAGATAGCATTGCGCTTCTCTGGCCCACGTCCGCAGGTCATCAAAGAGCATTTGCTGGAACGGGTCCCGCGCTCCAATGCGGAACAGCAGGCGGTTAAAGCGCTGCTGAATGGCGGCGACCGATTCCGCCAGCGGCTGCACTTCGGAGACCGTCAGTTCCGTCCAGTGTTGATTCCACCAGATAAACGCCTCGAACGCCAGCGCCATCTCGTCGTAGCGCTCGGAGAGTTCGCCCCACTGATAGGCGGTCGGCATCGGCTCAATCTCATAATCCAGCGCGACCGTATACTCCTGATCGCCCGCGTCGTCCAGCATCCGCTCAATGTCCTCGCCTAAGTCCAGAACCTCCTGAAGATCGGTGTCGCCCGCCTCTTCCTCTAAGCGGCGCTGACGACAGCAGAAAGAGCGCAGCCGCAGACAGTTCGGGATATGCAGGTCTTTGGACGGCAGTTGCAGCGGGTGCGTTTTCAGCCAGACGCGCAGTTCCGCCCGCATTTTTGCGGCGTCCGCCTCAATGTCTCCCAGTGGGCGCACGGGGCGGCGCGGCAGGCGCGGGGCGTTGTAATCCGGGGAGTAATCGGGGTGGTAGTGCGTCTCCGGCGCGTCCTGCCGGTCTATCGCGCCCGCGCCGTTTCCGTTATTGCTCATGGGCGGCGGGGCGGTCGCGCCGTTGCCGCTGTGCGTGCCGTTTGACAGCGGGGCGGCGGGGCGGGGCGGGGCGGAGGGTATCGGGACAGCGCCGTTTTCGTAGGCGGGGGGCGGCGGGGCGGCGCGATTTTCAACGGACGGCTCTCTCGGCGCGGAACGGGGCGGGGCGACCGTCTGCGGGGCGGCGGACATCGTGGGCGCGGAGGGAATCGGAGGGGCGGGGGCGTAGGCGACGGGCGCGGCGGCCTCGTCAAACGCAGGAACACTCGCGGCCCGAAGCGCCGCTTCCAGCAGTTCTTTCGCCGTAACACGGTGCTGCCAGAGTTCGTTATAAAGCGTCTGATCTTCCACCGCAAGGGCGGCGTGGAGCAGCGTGGTCAGCCGGTCATAAGCGGTCTGCAAAAATTGGCGGCGGGCGGCGGCGCGTTCCCGCAAGCGGCCCTGCACCTGCGAACAATAATTTATAAACGCTTCCTGCGAGCGCAGCGGCGTCGAATCGGGCGAAAGTAGATTTTCCTTTGCGGGGCGGGCGGCGACTGCCGTCAGCGTCTCATTCTCAAATCTCTGAAGGGAAGGTGATGCAACGTCTAATTCAGCCATTTTTTATTCTCCTCAATGTCATTTTGATTTCAATCCATTTTTATGCAACGGTCTTAAGGATTTCACAGCGCAGGAAGCAACAGGGCGCAACGGTTTATCAGGAAATTCAGCGCAGACCAGTGGGGCGATTGCAGAACTATTTTCGGCGTCGGGGCCAACGACTCCTCCCCGCCGCAGTGGGAAGCAGGGCCATTCAGTTATCAGCGTGGGGCGGTTGAAACCGCTGCCACAAGCGCGCGAAGTGTCCCTTCGGACACTAAGCCCGCTCCTTTTTGTGGGGGTTAATCCGCATTGAGTCCGCGAAGGCGGACTTTGCGCGCTCGTGACCGTGAATTGATTCGCCCGCGCGAAAACTGAATGGCCCTGAGTGGGAAGAAAAGCCGTCAGTCCTCTCATTATAATCCCATGCGGCCTAAAACGCAAGGTTTTCCGTCAAATTGCCAGAGCAATCTCACATTATGGCATAGTTTGCAATCCTGAGAGTGTGTATAAAATTTAGGTAGGCTGATATAATTCGCTCCCGTCCCGTCCACAGGACGGTTGGCCGCAGGCCTCCCAGACGGGTTGTTCACGGCCCGGTCAGCGGCGAATAACGAATTATTATACACACTTTGACAAATGCCAGGGCGCTGCTGCGTCGGCGCATCAAAGCAGGGAATTGCGCTGTCGGCGGCGAAAATTCGCCATAGCGCATCAGGAGGCGCTTGCTATGCTGGACAGTACCGAACTGGTAAAACAACTGATTGCGATTCCCGGCCCGCCCGGTCAGGAGAACGCCGTCCGGGACGCGGCGGCGGAGATTGCCCGCAGCATCGGCTACACGCCGACAACCGACGCCAAAGGCAACCTGCTGATTCAGACCGGAACGCCGGACGGACGGCCCGCCGTCGTTGTCACGGCGCATCTGGACGAAATTGGCCTGATGACCACAAAAATAGAGGCGGACGGCGCGATTCGCGTGGCGGAACTTGGCGGCGTCTATGCCTGGAAGTGGGGCGAGGGCCCGGTCGAGATTATGACGGCGGACGGGCTGATCACAGGAGTCCTCTCCTACGGCGCCATCCACACCAACGCGCCGGAAAGCGTGGCGGAGTTCGCCCGCCATAATCCGCTGACGTTCAAGCAGGCGAAAATTTTTACGGGCCTTAGCCTGACGGAACTTACGCGGCTTGGCGTCCGTCCCGGTTTGCGCGTGGCGCTGGCCCGTTCGCGGCGCGTGGTCACGGAGTTCGGGCCGTATCTCGCCTCGTATTTTCTGGACGACCGCGCCGATCTCGCCGCGTGGCTGCTGGCGCTGGAAACGATTCACACCGAAAAAATCGCCCTGCCGGTTTCTGTCCTTTTCGCCGCAACCGTCTCGGAGGAGGTCGGCGGCGAGGGCGTCCGTTACCTGCTCAACCGCAATCCCGCCGAGATTTGCGTGGCGCTGGAGATTGGCCCAAAAACGCCCGACGCCGACTTGCCGATAGGCGCGAATCCAACAATCTGGGTGCGGGACGGCTACGCGGCAATGGCCCCGGAAGACGCCGAAATCCTGACCGCCTGCTGCGCCGAACTGAACTTGACTCCGCACTGGCAATACCTGTCTCGCGGCGGCAGCGACGCCTCGTGCGCGGCGTCCCTCGGCCTGACTGCCCGCCCGGTGACACTGGCGTTTGCAGCGGAAAACTCGCACGGCTACGAAATCATGCAGCGCGACGCCCCGACCGAACTGGCCCGCCTGCTGTTGGCCTACCTGCAAAAATTAGCCCCTGATAGATAATTTTCAAAAATAGAGCGCATAAATCGCAAAACCTCTTGACAAAGCGGTCAAAATGCTTTATAGTATTCTGTGAGAAACGTTTCGCGAAACGTTTCTTTTTCGGCAAGAACGGATTGACGCCGCGCAGCGACCGGGCTTTTGAGCGAAAAAGCAAGCCCTCCTCTCCATCGCTTCCACCGCCGCGCCAGACCGTAACGAAATCGAAATGGGATTGACCCTTTGGGGCCGCAGTGAGAAAAAATATCTCAGGCCCAATTTCATTCCGCAAGGGAGCAGATGATGAAATTTCGCAATTATGCAGCGCTTTTGTGCCTGCTGTGCGCTGCCCTTCCAGGGGCCGCGCAAAATGCCGTGCCGGTTCCGGGCGGCGGCTCTTACGCCGATAATGTCCCCGCCGCTAATCTCACCGACGGGTGGGCTGGCCCATCCGTCGGAACGACGCTGGGCCTTTACGCCAATCTCAACCTTGCACCGGCGAAAAAGAACGGCCCGATTCCCACAAACCGCTGGTGGACTAACCTCCTCGTCAGCAAGAACTTTGACAGCAACCTCTGGCTCTACCCCGGAATCACGCATTTCACAGCGGGCGGAATGACCCTTTATTTCCCGAACGCCTGGGTCCCGCGCAACGCTAACACTCCGTTCGCCCCCTCCGGCGGCTTTGATACCGGCCCCGGCGTGGTCGTGGATGGAACCGTTCCGCTCCACTCGCAGGCGGGCGATGCGGCGCTGGGCGATTTCAGCGGCGCGGCGTATCCGGCGGGATGGAAAGCCACAGGCGACCTTGCCGGGACTGCGCCCCTTCCCGGCGGTTCGTGGCCCGGAGAATCGCCGCCAATCACAGGATTTCTCGGAAACGCCTGCCTCAACACCTATCGCGGGACAAACGCTACGCAGGGAACGCTTGCCTCGCCGACTTTCACGGTCAATAATCATTACATCAATCTGCTGGTCGGCGGCGGGAACGATCCGGTCAACACAGTCGTGCAGCTCATCGTCAATGGCGCGGTGGTGAAGTCCACGACGGGCGCGGACTCCAGCGGCAACCCGAATGTCAATCTTCATTGGGTTCAGTGGGACGTTTCCGCGTGGCGGGGCCAATCGGCGCAGATTAAAATCGTGGATTCCAGCAGCGCCGGATGGGGATTTATCGTCTGCTCTTATATCGTCGCGACCGACAACGCCGCCGACCCCGCCACGCTCTACCTCACTTCATTCACCGCGCCCGTCGGCAAAATCACGAACTGGGGCGACTGGAATTTGGATTACTGCGCGACGGACGGACAGGGCAATCAGATTCAGACTACCATAGCGCGGGGCGTCCCATTCGTCTGGGCCAGATACTCCGGCCTCAGCCCTCGCGTCCATGTCGGAGCGGGAAACTCGCTCTACGACGCCGCTGGCAGCGTGATTGATACCTCGTCCGGCGCGTTTACGGCATCAAATTTCGCTTTCAACATTACGGAAAGCAACGGTAACCGGCACACGTTCGGCGTCTTTGCGCCCGCTGGAACGGTCTTCAAAGTGGCGGGCGATTCTGTGACCGCAGAGGCCGCGCCGTATCTCGTCTACGGGTTTCTACCGGACAAGGGCAGCCTTGCCGCGTACAGCCAGTACGCCTACGCCCGCCCGACCGATACCCGCATGGACTGGACGTATGACAGGCCGAACGGCAAAATTTTAACGACGTGGACGGTCACGACCACCCCGCTACAGGGAACCGGCGCCGCGACCTTGCAGGGCTTCCTGCCCCACCACTACCGGACTACCACCAACGACCTCGCGTTTCAGCCGACCTCGTACCTGACACCGCGCGGCCCGATGAAAATTGCGCCCGGAAACAGTTTCCATATCCAGTGGCCCTTTCGCGGAATTGCCCCTACCCTGCCCGCGCCCCATGTCAACGGCCTGCCCAATGACTATAACGCGGCCCGCATGACGAACTATATGAACGCCTTCACCGCCGCAGGACACCCCCATATCGCGGGCGATACTTACTACGGGGCGCGGGAACTGGCGCAGTCCGCGCAGGTCATGGCGATTGACGCGCAACTGAATCAGTACGCTCCGCTTGCCGCAATCGCCGCCAATCTCAAGACGCAGATGGCGGACTGGTACACCTATACGCCCGGAGAAACCAACCACTATTTCGCTCGCTACAACGACTGGCGGGCGTTAATCGGCTTTAATGTGAATTTCGGTTCGCAGGCCTTCAACGATATGCACTTTCATTATGGCTATTTCGCCGTGACTGCCGCGCTGCTGGGGATGCACGATCCGAGTTTTCTTACGCAATACGGCGGGATGGCCCGTCAGATGGTCAAGCAGTACGCCAACTGGGACAGGACAGACACGAACTACCCGATTTTGCGCTGCTTCGATCTGTGGGAAGGCCACTCCGGGGCGGGCGGTCTTGCGGACGGACAGGGCGAGAATCAGGAATCCAGTTCCGAAGCGATGAACTCATGGGCGGGGATGTACCTGCTTGGCGGCATGACCAACGACACGCCCATGACCGACGCGGGCGCAATGGGCTACGCCATCGAATCCACCGCCGTCAACGAATACTGGCAGGACTGGAAAGGGTCGAATTTCCCCGCCTCTTATGGCGAGGCCACGACCGGGATTCTGGCCTCCAGCGGCATCGCTTATGGAACGTATTTCTCCGGTGATCCCGTGTGGGTCAACGCAATTCAGTGGGTCGCGACGAACAACTGGAACAACTATCTCGTCCGGGACAAAGCGGTCGCGGCGAATCAACTTGCCGCGATGTGGCAGACCCGCGCCGAATGGGACGCGCGCGGTGTGGGCGGCTTCAAACTCGATCCGAAATACCCCAACAATGTGCAGGGCATTGCGCAGAACGGCGGGGCGGGGCTTGCCGCCGCAATCCTCGGATTTCAGATGATGTTCGACCCCGATACCGTTGCGGCGACATTAGACGACGACCTTGCCGTCGGCATCTCCACCGCGACCGACGCGACCTATTCCGGCGAGTCTTACTACCTCGTCCACTCCTACCGGACTATCGGCGATCAGGACTACAATTACTACACCTCCGCCCCGTGCAGCGCGGTCTATTACAACACCCGGACGAACCAGCGGACGTTCGTGATTTACAACCCGCAGGTCACAGCGCAGTCGGTCACAGTATATAATAATGGCGCGGTCGTCGGAAAAATTGTCGTTCCGGCGCGGCGGCTCGTGGCGACTACGGCGATCAACTCCGGCGCGGCGGCGGCGACGCCGTATTTCCTTGCGGCAGCCGCGATTCCCGGCGCAATCCGCGCCGTCAACTTCGACAGCGGCGGCGAAGGGTTTGGCTACCATCTGGTCAACCGAGCGACTCCGGTGAATCTGGAAAACTTCGCAGTTTCCACTTCCCTCGATCCGATTCAGAAGGCGGTTGCGGCGGTGGAAGGCGTTTCGGTCAGCAGTCCCGCGCCGCCCTTCGTCGCGCCCAATCCGGCAACGCGCTACCGTCCGTATGAGGGCGTTCGCATCGAGACGAGTTCGGAAGGCGGCTACGACGTGACCGGGATGCTGCCGGGACAATGGCTGCAGTACAGCGCGCAAGTCCAGAAGACCGGTTCCTACACGGCCTATATCCGGGCGGCGGGCAGCGGCGCGTTTCACCTTGTGGACGAAACGGGCGCAAATCTGACCGGCGCGCTGACCGTCCCGGCTCCGGGCGGCAACCAGAAATGGACTACGCTTGCGGCGTCCATTTCTCTGGCGGCGGGGCCTCATGCGCTGCGCCTCGTAGTGCAGACGGTCGGGCTTTCATTCGGCGGCATGACGTTTATTGCGTCCGGGGCTTCGGCGAACGCGCCGGTGGGTCAGACCATCAGCCTGAAATCGTTGGGAAACAGCCTGTATGTCACGGCGGAGAACGGCGGCGCGTCCCCCTTAATCGCGAACCGGGGGGGAGCGGCGGGTTGGGAACAGTTCGTCGTGGTGGACGCCGGCGGCGGCGCTGTGGCGCTAAAGGCCATCGCCAACGGTAAGTTCGTCACGATTGCCGACGGCGCGTTGATTGCCAGCAAAACGACCTTCGGCGCGGCGGAAACTTTCCAGTGGTACGATCAGGGCAACGGCGTTTTCTCCCTGAAAGCGCTCAATGGCCTGTTCGTCGTCGCGGCGGATAAACTGACCTCTTTGACCGCCAGCGGAACCGACCTGTTCGCCCAGACCGCGCAGTTCGTCTACGCCAATTTCTGAAAGGGAGAAAATACAAAGAGACAGGATAAACCAAATTTTTCAGGATAAAGCGCAGGATAGATGACGCGAAAGAAGCCGTATCTAAAAATATCCTGTTCCTTTTGAAAAATTTGATTCATCCTGTCTCTTTCGAATCCTATGCCCGCTTATCAATTACAAGTAACCATCGCGCTGTTATTCTTTCTGATGCTGACGCTGCGAAATCTGCGCGACTACCGCATTCCTCCGACACCCGGAGCCCCGCCCCGCCCGAAGGAAAAACTTTTCATTCTGATTCCGGCGCGGAATGAAGCGGCGAATATCGGCGATTGCCTGCGGGAATTGCTGGCGCAGGACTACGGGAACTTTACGCTGCTGGTTTTGGACGACGCCTCGACGGACGGCACGGCGGAGATTATCGCGGAGAGTGCGGCGGGGGATGGGCGGGTAGAACTTTTGGATGGACTTCCCATTCAACCGGGTTGGGCGGGCAAAGTGTGGGCGTGTTCGCAACTGGGGGCGGCGGCATTGGAACGGGGCGCGGACTGGCTGCTGTTTCTGGACGCCGACACGCGAGCAAGGCCGTCGCTCGTTGGGTCGGCGCTGCAGTTGGGGCAGGAAACGGGCGCGGGCATGGTCAGCGCGTTCCCGTATCAGATTGCGGATTCGTTCTGGGAGCGGGTCACGCTGCCGATGATACAGTTCCTGATTATCACGTTCCTGCCCGTCCGCATGGTGTGGGAGTCGCCGTTCAAGATGCTGGTGGCAGGGTGCGGGCAGTTCGAACTTTTTTCTGCGTCCACTTACCGCAAAACCGGGGGACACGCCGCTATCCCGAACTCGTTCCACGACGGCCTGAAACTGGCGCGGCGGACAAAAGCGATGGGTCTGACCGTCCGATTATTTGACGCGACCCCGCTGATGACGTGCCGGATGTATGCGGGCGGACGGGCTGTCTGGAATGGCTTCACTCGCAACGCTTATGAGGGGCTTGGCAGCCCGCCCGTCCTGTTAATAATGACTGCCTTGCAGGGCGTATTGTTCCTGGCCCCGTTTGGGTTCTGGGTGTCGGGTGTCGGGTGTCGGGTGTCGGGAAGGAGTTTTTCGCCGGTTATTTTTGCGCTGGTGACGGCGCAGATTGGGATTATCTATCTCATTCGGATTTTGCAGGCGCGGCGGTTCGGGCATGGCGGCGCGGTCTGGCTGCACCCGCTTTCTATTGCCGCGCTGATTGCAATCCAGTGGGGATCGTTCTGGAAAGCGCTACGCAAAAAAACGGTCGTCTGGAAAGGCCGCGCCTACGGAGGCTGACCCTGTAAAAGCAGGCGACTGCCTCGGAACGTTCATACGCCATTGGTCTCGATGCGGTCTTTTGGCAACCGGACGGCAAGCAGCGCCGCCGTTGTCAGCGAACCCGCCAGCACGTACAGGCCGATTTTCGGATTGTGAAAATGATCCTGCAACGCCCCGACGAGGTACGGCCCCGCGAAGCCGCCGAGATTGCCGACGGCGTTGATGAGCGCGATTCCGCCCGCAGCCGCCGCTCCGCCGAGGAAGGCGGTGGGCAGCGACCAGAATGGCCCCAGCGTGGCCCACCTTCCGGCTGCCGCAAGCGACATTGCCGCAAGACCCAACACCGGTTGATGGGGAGTCAGCGCCGTCAAATAAAGCCCGATGGCCCCGACAAGGGCGGGGACGGCAACGTGCATCCGGCGCTCCCGCGTCCGGTCAGAATGAGCGGCAATCAGTGTCATCGCCGCCGCCGCGCACAGGTACGGAACGGCGGTTCGCTCGCCCACCTGAAAATCGGACAGGCCCCGAAACTCTTTGATCAACTGCGGCAGCCACAGCGAAAGGCCGTACATCCCCATCACCAGCGTGAAGTACAGGGCGCATAGATACCAGACCTTTGGATCGGCAAGCGCGTCGCCCAGGGAGGTATGCCCGCCCTCCGCTTTCGCCGCCTGCTCGCTTAGCAGACGCTCGCCCAGCCACGCTTTTTGCGGCGCGGTCAGCCAGCGGGCCTGCTCCGGCCCGTCCGGGAGATAGCGCAGCGTGACAAATCCAAAAATCACGGCGGGAATCCCCTCCAGCAGGAACAACCACTGCCAGCCCGCCATTCCGCCGATGCCCCGCATTTGCAGCAAGGCCCCTGAAATCGGCCCGCCCACGATGAACGCGGCGGCGTTCGCGGTCATAAACCACGCCACAATCCGCGCCCGCTCCGCGCCGGTGAACCATGTCGTCAGATAGTACAGGACGCCGGGAAAAAAGCCCGCCTCCGCAATTCCCAGCAGGAACCGCATCACGTAAAAACTGGCGGCGCTGCGGATAAACAGCATGGAAATCGCCACGAGTCCCCACGTCACCATGATCCGCGCAATCCAGCGCCGCGCTCCCGCGCGCTGCAAAATCACATTGCTCGGCACTTCGAACAGAAAATAGCCGATGAAAAAGATGCCCGCCCCGAACCCATAGACCAATTTGCTGAAGTGTAAATCGTCCGCCATCTGAATCTGCGCAAAGCCCACATTAACCCGATCCAGATAGGCGATCACATACAGAAAAAAAAGAAAGGGAATCAATCGCTGGATTGTTTTCGTCAGCGTGGCCTGCTGCTCCGTCGGGTTCAGCGCGGCCCCGCCTGCGGGCGCCGTTGCGCGAGGGATTTCCATGTCTTGCATTTTCGATTCGTCCATTGTGTCCTCCACAGTGCGCTTGTTCCGCAAAGAGGCCGGTTCGCCCTCCTTGCCGCGTAGAATACCCGCCGCATCCCGCCGCAAGGCAGGAAAACGTTCCGGTGAAAACGAATTTGACCGCGTATTCACAGAAATTTTCAAGGGAGAAACCGGAACAATGAGTTCTATTATGTGTCGGGCGGTGTTGCTGAATGAAGCGGGCGGGGACGCGACGGTGGAAGAGGTGGTCGTTCACCCGCCGGGGCCGAACGAAGCGCGGATCAAAGTGGCGGCGAGCGGGGTATGCCATACCGATTTGACCGTAAAAAATTTGAACGGAATGGGGATGAATTTCCCGATTGTGCTGGGGCATGAGGGCGCGGGCCACGTCGAATCGGTGGGGGAGGGCGTAACGCATCTCAAACCGGGCGATCCCGTCGTGATTGCCTATCGCGCCCCGTGCGAACAATGCCCCGCCTGCCGACGCGGCGATCCGCGCCATTGCTACATGGCCCTGCGCCCGAAGCCGCGAATCCACCGCAAGCGCGACAACGCCGTTTGCGCTCAAGTCCTGCGATGCGGCACGTTTTCGGAATACACGGTCGTTCATAGCAAGGCCGCGATTAAAATGCCGGAGGCTATGCCGCTGGACAAAGCGTGCCTGATCGCCTGCGGCGTGATTACAGGCTTCGGGGCGGTGTTCAATACCGCGCCGGTTTTTGCGGGGGCGCGGGCCGCTGTTGTCGGGTGCGGCGGGGTCGGCCTCAGCGTGATTCAGAGCCTGAAACTGGCCCACGCCGAGCGGATTATCGCCATTGACCTGAACCCCACCAAACTGCAATGGGCCAGAGATTTTGGCGCGACGGACGTAATCAACGCCCGCGACGGCGATCCCGTCGCCGCCGTCCGAAAATTGACCGAAGACGGCTGGGAGGGCGGGGTCGAGTACGCCTTCGAAGCGACCGGACTGCCGCTTTGCATCGAGCAGGCCGTTCGCATGGTGTCCTACGGAGGCACGGCGGTCACCATCGGCCTGCCCTCCGCCACCGACGCCGTGACGCTGAACTTGGGTAATGTGGACACGGGCGTTTACTGGAACAAAGTGGCGCTGAAAGTCTGCCACGCGGGCGATACGCTGCCCTCACACGACTTCCCTTTGCTCGCTGATCTCTACCTCAAAAAGCAGTTAGACCTTGACCGCATGGTGACCCGCGTCATCGGATTGGAGGACGTAGAAGCGGCCTTTCACGAAATGGAGACGGGCAACGTCATCCGTTCCGTGATTCAGATCGCGTAGCGCGTTGACCGGGAAATCCCCGCGCAGAAAGACGCGGAGGGGCGCGTTTTGAGAGGACGCAAGCCCCTTCCGGGTCGTGCGCGGCGCAAAATGCAGGAGCGAAATTGCGAAATGAACGAAGAAAATCTACCGACAAAACAACCCGGCCCCGCCGATCTTCCCGACATCAGCGGACTGCTTTCCGAACTCAAAACCCTGATTCAGCAGGCGCGGGAGCGAGTCGCCTACGCGGTCAACGCCGAGCAAACCCTGCTTTACTGGAGTATCGGCAGCCGCATCCGGCAGGACATTCTCAAAGAGGAACGCGCCGATTATGGTGAACGAATTGTGCCTACACTGTCGGCACAATTAGCGACGGAATATGGACGCGGTTTTAGCATACGCAGTTTGTTCAACATGATCCAGTTTGCCGAGGTCTTTCCTGACCGTCAAATTGTCCATACACTGTCTGGACAATTAGGCTGGAGTCATTTCAAAGAGTTGCTGCCGCTCAAAAAGCCTCATCAGCGCGAATTTTACGCGGAGATGTGCCGACTGGAAAAGTGGAGCGTCCGCACACTGCGCGACCGCATTAACGGGATGCTCTACGAACGGACGGGGCTGGCGCAGAAACCCGCCGCTGTCATTGATCAGGAGCTTGCGGCGCTGCGGGCGTCCGACCAGATGACGCCCGATCTTGTTTTTCGCAATCCCTATTTGCTGGATTTTCTGGGCTTGACCGAAGGGTACAGCGAAAAGGATTTGGAAAGCGGAATCCTGCGCGAACTGGAGCGTTTCCTGCTGGAACTGGGAAGCGGTTTACGTTTGTCGCCCGACAGAAGCGCATGACCATTGACGACGAGGACTTTTATCTTGACCTGCTGTTCTATCATCGCATCCTGCGGCGGCTCGTCGCCATTGAACTCAAAATCGGCAAATTTTCCGCCGCGCACAAGGGACAGATGGAACTCTATCTGCGCTGGCTTGACCGTTATGAGCGGGCGGCGGGCGAAGAAGCGCCGGTCGGCCTAATTTTATGCAGCGAGAAAAGCCCGCAGCAAATCGAACTGCTGCAACTGGATCAGGGCGATATCCGTGTGGCGCAATACCTCACCGAACAACTGCCCGCCGCGCTTTTGGAGCGCAAACTCTCCGAGGCGGTTCATCGGGCGCAGGAGCAGGCGGCAATCGCCGAAACGCAAGATGATAAGGCCGATAAAGCCCCAGATAGATAAATCTCTTCCATGCGAGAAGACGGATCAAAACCGCAACCCGATTACGGCCCCGGATTGGGGGCGGGCAGGAGGTTCGGCATCTCCTCACGGCGGGCGCGTTCGCGGCGGGACGTGGGCGTCGTGAAATTAAAAATGATGTTGAACGCCTGCGCCCGAAATTGGTAGCTGAACCCGACTTGCAGGCAGTCGTAATTGCGCACCAGCGCGATCTGCGTCTCGTAATTGGCGAACGTCCGCAGATCGTAGCCCGCCTGAATCCCGAAGGCCAGCGGCCCCCCGACCTGATAGCGGAGGCGCAGCTGCTGCGTCACATCGCGGCGGTCAAAAGCGAACGGCGTCCGCCCCGAATCGGTCGCGTACCGGTAGCCGATTCCCAGCAGCGATGTCCGCGTCGGCAGGTAGTTCAAGTCCGCTTCCGGGGCCAGCAGATCGTACAGCGTGCCTTTGCCGTAGTAATTCAAGAAGTTCGTCACGGCGAAGCGGGCGGAGAGGCGTTTCCCCAGCAGCAGCGGCTGCGAGGCCGCGTTGAGGCGGGTCGCGAACCGGGCTGTGCTGACGCCCGTCGGACTCTCCAGAATGTTGCCATACGAGACCGAGGCGTCCAGCAGAAACGGCGCGTTCGGGATTCGTTTCAGTACGGAGTCGGCCCGTGTCCCGTTCGCTAACAGTGCGGCGGTGGCCCCGCTCAAGTCCGCTTCGTCCGGCGAGTGGCCCAGCAGGTTGGCGAAATTCACGCCGATTTCCGGAAAGCGCGACAGCAGCAGATCGTAGCGGCGGCGGTTGACGACGCGCTGACGGCTCTGCAAAGCCCCGAAGACGGTGATGCGCGGGCCGAGTTCCACCGGGAACCGGCCTTCGGTATACTCCTCAAAGGTGGGAGGACTTAACTGTTCCAGAATCCCGCGCAGAGGGTCGGTCAGGTCGGCGGCGCGGTTGAGGGGCGGCAGCAGTCCGGGGGGAGTCCGCTGCAAGTCCTGCCGGTACGAAAGGAATCCAATAATCGGGTATTTCGCGCTGGCTCTGGCGTCTATGTCCAGCGAACGGCGCGACTCGGAGATCAGGTTTGCGGCGTAGCGCAGGGCAAGCCCCTCCGACTTGCTGTATCCCAGACTTGGCGCGGGGACGCGGGAGCCGCTGCTTAAATTGCGCTTGTAGGACGGCAGCGAGATCAGGCGCGTCGGCCCCAGATACAGCGTGATGTTCCGGGCGGAAACGTACTTCTCGCTGACGACCGTAAGCTGCCGCGCCGCAATGTGATAATCCGGGCGCAGTTTGTTTTCGCACGTCGTAAACACGCCGTCGGTCACGACGTAGGTCTGATTCGCCAGCGCCTCAATCTTTTTGCCCTGAATCCGAAAATAGCGCGAATCCACTTTCGCGTTGGTGATAGAGCCGGTATCGTCCGTCAGATCGAACTCAATTTCGTCTCCGGTGAAAGTCTCGTCGGCGCGTAGGAGCGTGAAGCCTTTGGTCGCCTGCGCCAGCCCGGTATCGAAATCGTAGTCGAGGTTGTTGACCTGAAGCGTGGCCTGTGATTTGTCCGCCGCCGTATAAATTACGGTGACGGGGCCGTCGGAATGGACGGCGTTCTCGTCGGAAGACCAGCGCAGCCGCCGAAATTTGCCAATCTGAATCGCGCCGCCCGTCGGCGGTCTCTGCGGCAGGGCGACGACAGGCAGGGGCGGAACCGGCGCGGCGGGCGGCGGATCGAGCAGCAGCAGGTCGGTGTCCGGGCCGTTGCTTTCGGTCAGGCGGACAGGCGCGGTGGCAGCGACCGCCGCTTCCAGCGCGGCGGGCAGCGCGGGCGGAACGGGGGCGCACGAAGCGGGAACGGCAGCAAAAGCGGACGCGGCAAGGGCGGGCGCGGCAAAACAAAGGCGGCGCAAAACGGCGCGGCGCGGCAAGCGTTTTTTCTGCGTCCTGACGCAAAAGGGATTCGGCAAAATCAGCGGACTGCTCCTGAAAACGGCGGTCATTGGGCGTTCGATAAGGCGGCGTTCTTTCTGACAGAATTACCAGCGTTTTGTAACGCCGGTCGTTATCTCATCATTTTTACGCTTTCGGGCGGCTATTTTGCGCGGAGGGCCGCGTCGTAGGGAGGGAAGGTCAGGGCGGTGGTGTGGCTTTCCAGCGTCTGCTCTCCGTCCAGATCAATCACGCGCAAGTCTTCCTGCCCCTCGACTTTGAGGCCGACCTTGTACTTGTATTTCACCTTGCCTTTAGTCTCGCTGTCCAGAATCGCGCCGCGATCCAGCGTATAGTAAACCGTGACCGTCTCGCTGATGTCGGAATCGCCGAGCATATCCGAGCCTTCCGGGGCGGTTTTGAGGATGGAAGCGCGGAACGAGCCGACGTACCCCTTGAAAGCGAGCGTATAAATGACTTTGGCGCACGGAACGCCCCCATGCGTCTCCACCGCCGCGAGTTTGGCGGTGAACGGCACGTCCTTATCCTCTGCAATGGCGGTATTGTAGGGGTTCTTCGGCTCTATGCCAGCCCACGTATCCCCCACCCGCAGCAGGCGCGAGGGCAGCGGATAGCCGATGAGAAAGTCCGCCGCGTTTTTCAGGGCTGCGTTGATTGCGGAGGCCGAGAGCGGTTTCGGTTTACCCTTTTCCACCGGCAGCGGCAGGGCCTTCGCCGTCCACTTCGCCCCGTCCGGCGCAACGTCAAAAACGACGTTGAAGGCGGGCAGCGTTTCGGTCGTGGTCTTGTCCGGCTGAACGTCCGTTTTCTTTCCGCTGATTAGCCGCGCTTCCATTCGCAGCGTACCGTCTTTACCCACGCCCAGAAATTTCTGCGCAATCACGCTGACGCGGGTCACGTCCTGCAAGATCGGATCGGGCGAACTGCCCATATCAATCTCGCCTTTCGCGTGGACGGTGACCTGGTATTTATACACGTCACCCGCCTTGCCGCGATGCGCCAGCCGAACGGCCTCTCCTTCAGCGCGGGCAAGGCAGGGCGCGGCAAGCAGCAGTGAAACAAGCGCAATACGCGAACGGAACGACGGACGGATCAACGCAGCCATAAAGCAAATTCTCCTGTGAAATTAAAGCGCAGTATACCGGGCCATGAAACGTTTCGTTTGCATGGCCCGGTCGCAGACCGGTTAGCCGCAGGCTCGCCAGACGGGTCGTTCACGGCCCGGTATGATGAACGAGGCTTCACAATTCGATTCAGGACGCTGGACGCCACGCCTTTGTCAGCGCTTCGTTCAGCAGGATCGTTTGTTCGCGGGCGGGGCCGACCGACAGCGTGGCTATCGGGACGCCTGCCAGCGCTTCCACGCGGGACACAAAATTCCGGGCGTTGGCGGGCAGTTCTTCCAGCGTTTTTGCCGCGCTCACGTCCTCCGACCAGCCGGGGAGCGTCTCATAGACGGGCGTAATATCGGTTCGGAATGCCAGATCGGACGGAAAATGCGACAGCATCGCCCCCGAAACGTCCCGATACCCCACGCAGATTTGAACTTCCGGCAGCCCCGCCAGCACGTCCAGATGCCCCAGCGACAGGCAGGACAGGCCGTTAATCTGAACGGCGTACCGCAATATCATAGCGTCCAGCCAACCGCAGCGGCGCGGGCGTCCCGTCGTTGTGCCGTACTCATGGCCCCGTTCGCGGATCGTGTCGCCTGTTTCGTTCAGCAGTTCCGTCGGGAAGACGCCCGCGCCAACGCGGGTCGTGTAGGACTTTGCCACGCCGATTACGCCCTGAATCTGCGTCGGCCCAATCCCGGTTCCGATGCAGGCCCCGCCCGCTATCGGGTGCGACGAGGTGACATAAGGGTACGTCCCCATATCCAGGTCGAGCAAAGTCCCCTGCGCCCCTTCGAAAACGACGCCCTGCCCTCCCGTCGCCGCCGCATAGACCAGCGGGGCCGTGTCTGTGACGTAGGGGCGCAGCGCGTCGGCATAGGCCTGATACTCCGCCAGCATTGCCGTCCCGTCCAGCGGTTCCGCGTCATAAAGGCGGGTCAAGAGGCGGTTTTTCTCCGTCAGAACGGCCCCCAGCCGCGCTTCGAATCGTCCCGCGTCAATCAGTTCCCCGACGCGGATTCCGATGCGCGACGCCTTGTCCGCATAAGCGGGACCGATGCCGCGCCCGGTCGTCCCGATCTTGAACGCCCCCCGGTGCGCCTCCTCCAGTTCGTCCAGTTTCCGATGGTAGGGGAAAATGACGTGCGCGTTCGCGGAGATTTTCAGATTGGTCATGCCCAGCCCGCGCTGTTTCAGCCCGTCAATCTCTTTGAGCAGCACGCCCGGATCAATCACCACGCCGTCGGAGATCACGCACACGGTCTGCGGGTTTAAGATGCCCGCCGGGATTAAGTGGAATTTATACTCCACGCCATTCGCCGTGACTGTGTGGCCCGCGTTATTGCCGCCCCCGAACCGCACCACCATTCCGGCGTCCTGCGCCAGATAATCCACAATTTTGCCTTTGGCCTCGTCGCCCCACTGCGCTCCGACCACCACGATATTCGCCATTTGCAATCGCTCTCCTGCGGCCCGCGACGCCGGTTGCGCCGCCCCTGTTTCTTTTCGGGCCGCTGTCCTCCCTTTTCCCTCCGCCAGGTTGTCGTGAGAGGGGATTCGGAGGCGAAAAAGTGTCCCCCGAACGCAAAACGGACAGCGTTCGGCTGTCCGTTCGGGGGCCTGGCTCTTCACTTTGTAAATTATAGAATATAGGGAACAACTTGTCAAGGGGAATCAAAATGTTTCTTGGTTTGGACATATCCGCAAAGTTCGCCGCTTACTGCTTCACAGAGAACGCCGTAGATTTCACGCAGGGCAAAGTTGACCTTTCCGCCTTTCCCGTCCTACTGCGAGAGTTGAAACCGCAGGCGATTTCCATTGAGTACACTGGACGGCTTGCCGAAACATGGATTGCCGCCGCCGCTGATTATGGCGTTCCGTCCTTCATCATGCACTGCGCCGAAAGAAAGGCCGTAAACCGCATCGCCCGTCAGAAAGCAAAGACAGACGGACGCGACGCCCTGACTTTGGCGCGTATGCTCTTTCAATGGCACGACCCCACCCGCAGACAGTTCGGCCTACTGCCCGACGACCTCTTTACCGAGGCGTCTTCTGTCCGTACCGCGTGGATGCTTCGCGCCATGCTTTCCAGTGTGGATACTCTGACGCAGGAACGCGCCAAAGCAAAGCAACGCGCCGCCGCCGCCGTTCTGTCTGGTAATCCTGAAATGGAAGCCCTCTGGTTGAAGCAGGCCGCGCACTCCCTGCCCGAAATGGCCTTAGAGAATGCAATGGAGTACACCCGGAAGCACTTCCCTAAAGAACTCGCTGCCCTGCTGTCCATTCCCGGAGTGGGAGAACGAACGGCAACCTACGCCATCGCAACCCTTTGTCCCGTAGATCGCTTCGCGGACGTATCGAAGTGTCTTGGCTATGTCGGCCTGAACGCGACGAAGCACAGTTCCGCCGATAAAGACCTGAAAAAGCCCCGCGTTCCCCATACTGGACAGATGGAATTTCGCGCCATGCTTTTTATGGCGGCATTAGGCCAGCAACGCGCCGATAATTCCAGCGGAGAACTGTACCGTCGTCTGGTAGCACGTGGAAAGAATGGCAAACTTGCGACGGTCAACGTTGCCGCTCAAATCCTGCGCTCGATCTTCGCCGTCCTGAAACGCGGCGAGAGTAGGGAACAGATGAACGCAGAACCCGCCGTCGAAGTCCCGCCCCGTCTCATCAGTCAGGCCGAGTATGCCAGACAGCGCAAACTTTCGCGCCAGCGCATCGGGCAGTTGGTGAAATCGGGCGAGTTGCAGACGGAAGAATTTCGCGGACGCCGTTACATCGTATCCCAAAAGGAGTAACCCCAAGCGGGAGCGTCCCCCCTTGACATGGTAACGTTACCTATGGCACAATAGGGTAACGTTACCGAGATAGGGGGATACAGGCAATGGCATTAACACCCGCTGAAAAGCAAAAAGCGTACCGCGAAAGGCAGGCCGCCGCAAGGTTGAAAGAGAGAGAGGCGAAGAATATCCCCGCCGCCCCTCCCATTCCCACCGTTCCCGCCAAACCGCGTTGGGACGCCCTCATAGCGCAGGCAATCGCATTGCTGGAAACCTGCCACAATGAAATGCAGGCGTATTTCGATGAGCGTACCGAGCAGTGGCAGGAGGACGATCGCGGCGAGGCGCTGACCGGCAGGATAGAAGCAATCGAACGCGCCATTGCCGAACTGGAAGATGGCGCGGCGTAGCGAAGTGCGATGGCCCTGAAAAATCGGGGGGGGAGGGAAGAACTCTGCGAGGCGCACTTGCGGATTTCGCCTGCGGCGACCCTTGCAGGGGCATTTTATCCCCCCGTTTTTTACAGGGCCGCGCCGCCGTCTCCTCCGTCAGTCGTTCCTCCTTCCTCCCCCTTCGCCGTCGCTTCATCGCACTTGTTGCTTTTCGGGCGGTGCATTTTAGCGGTGAAAAGCATTGGCCCCGCCCGAAAAGCAATGTGGTGTCGGCCTGCCCTTCGGGGTGTTCGCTTCGCTCACATTCTTTCGGGCATATCTTTTGGCGCTCCTGCGTCGCTCCAAAATGCCCGAAAGCGGCCTCCGTGCGTCCGTCCTGCAAGGCGCGGTCTGTGTATGAGCCTTTCTAAGCCGCGTCCGCTGGGTCGGCAGGCCTCCCCTGCGCTCGCGGCCCGTGCTATGTGGTTCCCGCCGCCGCGCTTTTTCAGTATGCCCCGCACTCCCCGCCCTTCAAGGGGGCAGGCCCCCTCCGCTTCGCGGCCCTTCGGGTTCCGGTCGCGGAGCCTCGCGGGGATTAGGGGCGTGGGCGCGGCGGGTGTCTCCTGTCGCGCATCTTCTTTCGGGGGTGTCGCGTGTCTTCTCGTCCTGTCGTTCGGTTCCGTTGTGTGCATTGTGGCGCGTTCGTGCCGTTGCCGTCTGCGCGGTCTGCTGGTCTGTTGCGCTCGTGGCTGTCCTTTTGGCTGTCGTCCGGTCGTGTCTGCTTCTCCTGCTTCTTGGCCTTCCGGGTTGTGCCTCCCTCTCATCGCTGATTTTCGGGGGGGCGCGGTTGCCTGCCGCGCCCTCCTTCCTCCCTGCTGAAACGCGGCCCCGCCTGCAAGGTATTTCTGGTGTCTTCCAGCGGTGATACAGGCGGGGCCGCGTTCGTTGGCCTTGCCCTGAATCGCCTTAAAAGGTGAAAATTATCCGAACCGCCGCCGTCGTGCAAATTCGGGCGCGTTGTCTCCTGTCAGGGTTCGATCATCAGTTGCCCGAATTTCGGTCTGCGAAGCGGTGAGACGCGCCCCGATGGGACGCGCCGCCCTACACCTACGGCCTCACAGACGCAGAAAAAATGCCCCGTTCCTCCGAAGAAGAACGGGGCAAAAGTACCGCATCAAAACAGCGGAATCAGGGCAAACCATGCCAGCGTAGGGGTGTCCGGGCTTCCCCCTTGCGCCGCGTCCTGAACCCGGAATATCAGACTTCCCGCCGCGACCGTCGCCGCGTAGGTCAGCGTGGTAACGTTCGGCCCCGTTACGATTGCCGCAGGGTCAAAGTCTGCGACCGTCGCCCCGTTGATTTGGTGAAGCCATTCGTCAGAACCTGCCGAGGCGTTGGCCCCGTTAAGCCCAACCTGAACGAGATACTTCCCGTTCGCAAGGCCGCTGAATGTGTACCGAAAGTCCGCGCCGAGCCGGACGGAATTGTAAAGGGTCTGGTCTTGCGTTCCCGCCCACGTTACCGCGAAGGACGTTGCCGCCCCGCCCGTAAAGTTCGCGTCCGCCGTCCATGCCAGCCCCGCCCTGTCGGTGTAGTTCGCGCCGCCGCAGTTGATGCGAAAAAGCGCGTTGCTCAGGCTAACTGACCTGAAACTTACCAAGCGGCTGTATTGCTACCTCCGCGCCCGTCGCCGTCTGGACGAATCGGGCCGCAAGCGCATAGTTGCCGGAGGGCAGCGAGACGATTTTAGAAAGCGTTCCCGGCGCAAACGCAAAAAAGGAATTGGTTCGGTATCCTCTTGCGGAGGGCGTTCGGGCCGAACTTTTCAGTGGTTGTACCAGCAGTTCGGTTTTCACTCCCGCAGCGTTCGCCGCGCTTGCCGTGAAGGTCACCTGTCCCACTCCGCCCGCCGCCGAGATGGTGGGGGTGTCTCCGTTGAAGCCAGCAACCGGGGGCGTCATCGGGATTGCGCCGCCCGGAGTGATTTGCAGAAACTTGTCGGCAAGCCCGGTAAAAGCGTTGATCGCCGTTGGCGTGTAACTCTGTCCGGTGATTTTGTTCTTCTTCGTGAGCGTGGCGGCGTAAGCGCCCCAATTCGCCAGTTGCGCCGGGGTCATCGCCTTGTACGCTCTTGCGCTCGTGGCGTGGTTGTTGCGTACCGCTGTCTGCGCGGCGGTCTTGGGGTTTTTTCCCTTCGTCCTTGCCTTCATAATCTGCGCGGAGCGTCCTTTCACAAAGACGGTCGTACCCGCTTTGCCGGAGAGTTGCTGTATCGCAGAGGAGAGAATTACTTTTGCCATTGTCGTACCTCGATGGGCAGGCTGCCCGGTTTTCTATGGCGTATCAATCGGAGGGGTGAAGGGCTTTTCGGGCGTCTTCTCAAGGAGCATCGGCCCTCTGTCAATAACGGGCGCGTTCGGGGCCACGTCCGGTGAATTGACGTGGGAGCGAAGCAAGGCCAGTCCAAGCGCGACATTGCTTGCGATAGTCTTTGCCTTGACCGAGTGGGAAAGCGCGGTCAGCGCAAGGCCAGCGTCAAGGACGTGCAGGGCGTTCATGGCCCATAGCGGAAGGGTAACGTGGAAGTCCATAGCGTGATGTGAACTCCTTCATCTTGCCAGCAGGCACAGTCCTATTGTACCACAGTTCGGTATTTAGTGTACAATAATGTCGGGTTGCCTACCCGCAGGAGTGTCCCTGATGCTCACAATCTCAAACCTGTCCGAAACGGACTATTTTCTTCCCGAAGACGGGCCGCAGGCGGAGGCCGATTTCCTCTCCCTCGTCCGCACTCCGGGCAGGGTGTTCATCGCCGCGTTCGGCTGCACCATGCCGGAACTTTTCGACGCCCTCAAAATGCACGATGCCGCAGGCCACCCCTGCGCCCTCCTGCTCGATCATCTCCAAAGCATGGGCCATGCCGAAGCGCGTGACCTCGACGATTTCTTTTTTGCCTCGAAATTCGCCGACGTGACGATTACGACGGCGGGTATCAATTCGCGCCAGCCCTCGCAGTTGTGGCACATCAAAGGCGCGGTGGTTGTGCCGTCTGATGGTTCCGTTCCGCTCTGTTGGGAGGGAAGCGTCAATTTCAGCCCGAACGGTTGGGCGCAAGGCAATACGGCGCGTTCGTTCCGTTCGCAGGAATGGGCGGCGGCGTTCCTCGTGTTGTTCAATCGTCATCGGGCGTATGCGCGGGAGTCGGAGGCGCAGTACCAGCGGTTCGCAGATCGCTTCGCGGGGAGGACGCTGCCGTGCCTTTCGTAGACCCCCGCACTCCTCCCGATTTCCGGCAGTGGAAAAATTCGGCGGCGTCCAACGTCTGCCCGGTTTGCCTTGCGCTGAATAATATGTTTTTCGACGCCAGCCTACGCCAGCAGAAACTCCCGCCGCTTCATCCGCGCTGTGTGTGTTCCGTTCCGAAGGTTCCGCCATCGGTCACGGTCATTCACATTCGGGACGCGCCGAGCGATTGGAGGACGAACGCGAACTTTACGTATATCGGGCGTCCTTCGCTGTTCGGCAATCCGTTCATCTTGGACAATTCGACCGAGCGAGACGCGGTAATAGCGTCCTACAAGGGCTATTTCTGCGACCAACTGTTGCAGAATCCTTCGTTTAGGGCGGCGGTTCTTGGCTTAAAGAATCAAATTTTGGTGTGCTACTGCAAACCGCAGGCATGTCATGGCGACGTTATCGCGTCGTGGTTGTCGGGCGTTTCGGTCTGCTTCTGAGAGGAGTTTTCTGCTGTGCATGAAGAAATCGCGGATAATTCTCCGCTTCATCTGTTCCCGCCGTTCGCGGCGGCGCTGGGGGGTGTCTTGCGGGAGGCGGGGCGGGAGTGTTCCGCCGTGTGTCCCGCTGTGCTGCGCTTCGAGTTGTTGGAGGGGTATCGCTCTGTGGCGCGTCAGCAATGGCTTTTCGCGTCGGGGCGTTCGCGTCCGGGCAAGCGGGTAACGTTCGATGCCGTGCCGCATTGTCACGGTTTCGGGCTTGCCGCCGATTGCGTTCCAGTCGGCGCGAATGGCGTGATACTGTGGGAAGCGCCGCCCGTCGTGTGGGAGCGTTTCGGGCATTGCGTCCGGGCGGCGGGGTTGGTGTGGGGTGGAGATTGGAAGATGCGCGACCTCGTGCATATCCAGCCTGCCAGTCAGCAAATCGCGATTTGGAAACCGAGGGCGGCTGCGCATCTCCGCTCTTTCGGCCTGTCTGTCCCGTCCAAATCGTAACGTTACCCTAATCGTGGGGCCGTCGTGGGTCTGTCAAAGTGCTGTAGGGCGATTAAATGTCTGTATTTTTCATAATGGCATTTAATCGCGCTGTGCCTTAAATCGGAGAGATTATCCCTCTCTTTCCCTCTCCCGCAGAAAAGAAGCCCGGTTCATCTTCGCAGATGTTCCGGGCTTTTTCCGATGAACACTCCTACACATTAGAACATAAGGGCCAAAAGCCAATATACCTTCAAGTGGCGCGAATGTCCTTCCCTTATCTCTCACCGCGTAATAGAACGCAAGGGGCCAAGCCCCACATAATTACCAACGCCCAAAGAGACAAGTAGACCTAATTTCGACGCCCTCTTGACATTATCCTTCCCGAAGGTATAGAACGCGGCGCGGATTTTGTCAAGAGGACGCCGGAAATTTCGCGGGGAAAATGTTTCAGGCAGCGCGCAATAATGCCCTACGCTTTTTCGACTGCACGGAAGTCCGTCAGTGTTTCTGCGTCAAGGGCGCGGTCAAACAAGGTATCGAATTCCTCTGAAGAAGTGATCGCCTCGATCTGCGCGACAATGGCCTCCGGCAGTTCTCCGAATTTATGCCGCAGGACTTTAAGGATGCTCCGGCGTCTTTCATTCTCTTCGCCTTTTACTAGACCGCGTTCTTCAAAGATATTCATCATGGTCTCTACCTCCTTTGCGTCCTCCTGTTGCAGACGCGCTTCGTACTGCGTTTGCTCGACCTCATTGAGAATACGATATTTCTCGACGATATGCGCCAGCATTGCCTTGCGGGCGTCGTTCTGTCCGCTGGTCGCAATCTTTTTCAGCGCCGCGATTTTCTGTTCCACTGGACCCGCTTCGCCCGGACGCATCAGGGAACTCAGGCCGTGACCGAGCGGGTTATCGCCTGCGAGGTAATCAGTGGCTTCCAGATCGCGTATCCCGATGACGCCGTAAGTGAAGCGCAAAATCTCCCTACCGAACAGCGTTTCAACGTAAGATTCTTCCGTGAGTCCCCCCGCGCCGGGAGAGAGGAACAGCGCAATCGGAAAGATTGGCAGATTAGTGCGCCGCCGAAAAATGGCATAATACTCAAACATCCGCGCCGCGAATGCACTCCGCCACTGCGCCTCAAATTCGGTATGAATCAGCAGGACTTCCGGTTCCCCGTCCAGCGTCCTAACCTGCGCAATGATATCCGCTTCCCGCTGCTGGCCTTCCAATAGATCGGTAAAGCCCTCTTTGTCCAGAAAAATTACCTCCGAAAAATCAATCCGGGCAGCAACATCGGGATAGAAAAGCAGCAGAAATTCGCGAAGCATCTCCTGTATGAGTTCTTTGAATATCTGGTCGTAGGTCATCGCAATCTGCTTCTCAGCGGCCTGCGCCGATTTATTGCGGCGCGGGGTCAACCGTCGGGGCTTCGGACTTTGGCGCGGCGGATTTGGGCGCGGCGGGCGTTTTGGCGGCGTCCGGTTCGGTTGCTGCGGGCTTCGGTCTTGTCGGGCGGGGGCGCGTTCCGGTCAGAATCAGCGGCGCGAACGCCCGGTAATGGTCGCGTGAAATGAGTTCCCGCTTGACGACCACGCCGTTCTGCTTGACGATGCGATACACGTCCACGCGATGCCCCCGGTGTCCCCGGTCTTTGAAGCGGCGCGTTCCGGCATAAAGCGTCGGGTCGGAAACGGTCTTCGGCGGCGGCGTGGGCAGGATTTCATGGTTTGCCAGTTCAATCGCGACCGATTTCCCCGGCGTCTTCTTGCCTAAAATTCGAAACGACAGATGCCCGCCGCCCGACGAGGCCGCAATGTAAATCGGCGCAGCCGTGTTATTCTGGAACTGGAAATCAATCGCGCCGTCTACTACGGTGGCGTCGCGTCCGGCGGGCAGATAATGCACGGGGAACGCATGGTGCGCCCGATGCGCGATTTTCAGGTCGGAGAGCAGGACGGCGTTATACAGGGTGCTGGACACCTGACAGATGCCGCCGCCGACTCCCGGCACAAGTTCGCCCTTGACAATCACGGGCGCGTCTTTGAAACCAGCCGATTCGACGCGAGGCCCTACGACTTTGTTGTAGGAGAAAATCTGTCCGGGCGCGAGCAGCGTCCCGTTGATGTGCCGTGCGGCGAGGGCGATATTGCTGCCCCGGTCTCCCATTGCGAAGTGGGTGGAGTAGCCGCCAAGTTCGCGCAGATCGCCGAGCATGGCGCTGGTGATGGCGGGCTTCGCGACGAGAACGGTCAGCGTGACATCAAGCGGCGCGTTTTTGTCCGTCGCAGTTTTTTCGGCGGTCTTATCCGGGGCGGGCGTTGGCGTTCCGCCCGTCGGCGGCGCGGCGTTTGGCGCGTTTGGACTTTCGGCGGGCGGGGCGGCGTTGGCGGGCGCATCGCTCTGATAATAGGCCGTCCACGCTTTTGTGATGGCGGCGGCGCACATCTCAATGTCCACCTTGATCCCGGACTTCTCCGCCACGATCTGATGCCCGCCCTTTGCCAGCAGAACAAGTTTTGCGTTCCGCGCCGGACGATTGACATCAACGGCGATCTGCCGCTTCAAATAGCGCAGGAGTTTTTTCTCGTCCACCGTCGCTTTCGGCGCAATCGTGGACGCGCCGCCTCCCGTGAGGGCGTTGGCGGCGCGGCCCAGCATCCCCGGCGATCCCGCTTTTTCCGCCGCGTCGAGGGTGGCGTTCACGTCCAATCCCAGCCCCAGTTTGGCGGCGTCAGGAGTCCAGCGGCGCTTGATGCCCGTCTCCGGCGCGAAATGCAGGACGAGCGGCGCGGCGCGGTTTTTCAGGGCCAGTTTTTGCAGTGTGGCGCGGGCCTCGGCGCGGGACAGGCCGCCAATCGGCGTTCCCCCCACCTGAACGCCCGCCGCGATATGTCCGGCGGGGGCGCGTCCCGCCAGCCCGACAAGCACGCCCACCCCCATCGCCGCCATGAGAACGGGCGCAAGGGCGAGCATCACACGTCGCGACTTTTTACGTTGCGGACGGATTTTAGCAGTCTGTGTTACCGACATGACTTTCAATCAAACCTTTCAATACAGCGCAATGCGGGGAGAAGAATACAGAATACAGAAGCGGGTCGTTCGCGGCCCGAAAACGCCGCCCGGTCGCGTTCAATACGCGCCGCGTTCGGACAATGACTGGTACAGCTTACTTGCGGCTTTCGCAGTAAAATTCGTCGCGGCCTTCCAGACGGGAGAGCAGATGCTCCAGTTTTTCGCTGTGCTGTTCCAGCAGGTCAATGCGCTGCCGCATCTCGCGAATGGTGGCGTCCTGCGGGTCTACCGCGTTCATCGCATTGTCCATGACCGTATTCGCGCCCAAAACCTCATCAATCCGCTGTCCGTCCCGGCGCACGATGCGGCCCGGAATCCCGACTACCGTGCAGTTTGCGGGAATATCTTTATTTACGACGGCGTTGGCCCCGATTCGGGTTCCCTCACCAATCGAAATAGGGCCAAGAATTTTCGCGCCCATGCCCACGAGGACATTGTTTCCTAGCGTGGGATGGCGCTTCGTCTTTTCCAGACTGACGCCGCCGAGCGTGACCTGATGGTAGAGCAGCACGTCGTCGCCTACAACCGCCGTCTCTCCAATCACAACCCCCATGCCGTGATCAATAAAGAAACGCCGCCCGATGACCGCCCCCGGATGAATCTCAACACCCGTCAGAAAACGCGCAATATGAGACAAAATCCGCGCCGAAGACTTGAATTTGCGCCGCCACAGCCAATGCGCCACCCGGTGCAGCCACAGCGCGTGGAGGCCCGGATAGGTCAGGACTTCCAGCACGCTCCGCGCGGCGGGGTCTTTCTCGAAAACCGTCTTAATATCTTCCCGAATACCTTGCAGCAAAATCCAGTCTCTCCCAATAGCGACTTCGGAGTGTCAGCGCCACTCCCCCTGTCCGCTACTGCCGCGCCCCTGCGGAAGTTCCAATCGTCGGAACGGTCTTCGATTCAGCGCATAAAGTGTAGCATAAAATCTACGTATTCGCAATAGCGGTGTTCCGGTGTTCGGCGTTCGGGTATTCACGTCGCGTGTTTCATACCCAATACATACCCGGCTATATAGCCTGCGGCTTCGTGTCCTTCGGACACACAGATCAGGTTTTGATTGCTGCGCCCGAAGGACGTGAGGCGCTTGCGCCACATAGACGGGTATGTATTGGGTATGAAACACCTGGTCTCTTATATCCAACACCTGAACACCCGAACACCCCTCACACGAGCAGTTCCCGCGCTACCTGCGCGTCGTCGAAGGGCAGCGTGGCGTCGCCGACAATCTGGTAATTTTCGTGGCCTTTGCCCGCGATTAAAATCAAATCGCCGGGGCAGGCCAGCGTAATCGCCAATCCTATCGCTTTGCGGCGGTCGGGTTCCGCATGAATCTCCGCTGTGATCGTCGGGTCTTTCGATTTGTCCATGCCCGCGAGGATGTCGTCCATAATCGCCTTCGGGTCTTCGCGGCGCGGGTTATCGGAGGTCACAATCGCGACCTGCGCCATGCTTCCCGCCAGTTGGCCCATCAGGGGGCGCTTGGTCTTGTCCCGGTCGCCGCCGCAGCCGAATACGCAGACAATGCGTTCCGGCTTCAGTTCCTGCGCGGCTTGCAGGACGTTTTTCAGGCCGTCCGGCGTGTGCGCGTAATCCACTACGACAGAAAACAAATGCTCGCCCGCCGCAACGCTCTGGAAGCGGCCCGGAATCGGCGGCAGGTCGCGCAACCCCTCGATAATCCGCTCCAGCGAAACGCCCAGCCGCAACGCGCAGCCCATCGCAGCCAGCGCGTTCCCAACCTGAAACGCCCCGCCAATCGGCAGTTCAATCCCGAACTCGTAATGCTTGACGCCATCGTCATAAATCGTGGTGAAGCGGGACGATTCGGCAGTGTACTCCCCGTCCGCCGCTCGCAGGACGGCGGGATCGTCGCCCGTCGCATAGGTGATTACGTCGCCTCTGGCGCGGGTAATCAGGTCGCGCCCCTCCCACTGCCCGGTGTTAATCACCGAGGTAAAAATTTTGCCGTTGGGACGCGGATACAGGACGGGATATTCGGCGAACAGCCGCGCTTTCGCCTCGTAATAATGCTCCCTATCGCCATGAAAATCGAGATGGTCTTGCGTCAGATTCGTAAATATACCGCTGTTGAACGCGATGCCGTCCGTGCGAAATTGCGCCAGCGCGTGAGAACTAACTTCCATGACGACCGCCTTAGCCCCATCGTCCCGCATCTCCGCAAGGAGTTTTTGCAGGTGGTCCGCTTCCGGCGTGGTATGTTCGCTTGGGATCGCTTTGCCGTCCAGTTCCGCGCCCAGCGTGCCAATCGTCCCAACGGACAGCCCGGACGCCCGCAAAATGGATGCGATCATGCGCGTTACCGTCGTTTTGCCGTTCGTCCCGGTGACGCCTATCATTGTCATGGCGTGGGACGGGTTGTCGTAGAGGGCGCAGGCCAGCAAAGGCAGAGCGCGGCGCGTGTCGGGGACAGTGAGGACGACTGCCGTTTCGGGCAGGACAATCCCCGCCGCCGCCAACGCGCCCGCCTGCGCCACAATCGCCGCCGCGCCCTGCGCCAACGCGCCTGCCGCGAACTGATGCCCGTCGAAATTCGCGCCCGTCAGACAAACGAAAAGATCGCCGGACTTCACGTCCCGCGAATTGTGGGTGATTCCGCTGACAGTCATTTCGGCGTTTCCCGCGACGGTTGCGTCTTTAATTAGAGCGGAAAGAGATTGAATTGTTTTCGGTTGAATGGTCATGTTTGGGTTTCAAAGTTAGGCACAAGCGGCGCGAAACGGGCTGTCTCGCGTCAGCGCAATTCAGATCAGGCCGATTTCGCCGTTCTGGAAATTCAGGATCAGGACGTGATCACGCAGAAAATCAAGCCCCAGCAGTCCGTCAATCGAAGTCGTTGGCGGCAGCGTATGCGCGATCACGGGAAAATCCGGGCGCTCCTGCCCCAGCGCTTCCAGTTTATCTACTGTAACGCGGGCAGCGGCCTCCACTCCACTTCCAGTCGTAAACGTTACCGTTTTCGGCAGCGACTCGTGGTCGTAACCGATAACCGTAAGTATCTCTTTGCTAATTACGGTAGCGGATGCGCCTGTGTCGAGCGCGAGATGGGCATAAGCGCTGCCCGCAGGCCCAAAAAGGCGCACCGTAATGCCGATGAGATGATGTCGCGGATCGAATTGAGATTTCATAGGTTGATCAGGATGTTGTCCGGCATAGGGCCAAAATACATGAAGGCGGAATGTTTTGGACGGATGCGCAAAGCAGCCTGATACACTTCGTCCCGGTTTTTGCTGTGGAAAAGGGGTTTTCCGCCTGCAATCTCCCTCTGGTCATTGACATAAGGGTCTTCCAAAAGAACCCATTCGCCGTCAAACTGCCGCTCAATTTCTGTGAGCGTCATTATTACGTCATTCGCGGTCTCGGTCATTGTTCTACTCCTATCCAAGATTCCCGCTGGGATTCAGGTACGCCTTTGCTGCGTCTCGGCGAGCGATTCCGGCAGGACGTTCGGCATGGCGATATAGTCCCAGCGCTGAAGCGCTGGCTCAATCAGGTTCAGACGCCACGCGCCATTGCGCCAGAGGAACGTCCAGATAGCAGTCAGGTCGCCTCGCTTCTTGTCGCCCTCAATCAGTTTGCCCGTCGCTTTGTCGCGCAGGTAGTCTGTGACGCTGGCCTGAAACTCCACGACCAGACGGGAGCCATCGCCCTCGTTTTCAGCGCAATGTTCCACGAAGATCGGCGTGATATTTTTAATGCCAAACAGCTGACAGACGTTTTCCTGTCCCCGCGATTCCCACTCGTCCAGCTGCATCTGTTGGTTGCGCCAGTACCAGTCGGTCGTATATTCCGCCGCCTTTTCCATTTTCTGCTGCGACCACGCCGACCATGTCCACTGAAACGCCTCGGTCACGCGGTCTTTGACGTTCAGCCAGTGGTAGCGGACATCCGCCCGCGCCAGCAATTCCAAATCGGCTTTCGTGCGCCGCGCTTGAGTGGCCCGTTTGATGGCGTCATAGATCAGGAAAGGCGAGAGGATAATCGCCAGAATAAACAGGACAACCCGGCCCAGCGGCGTTTCTGCGGCGACCTTAATCAGTCCTCCCGGCCCCGCGAAGGCCGCGTCCGTATAAAACGCCAGAAAGAACCCTGCCAGACAAGCGGACAGCAGCCGCACTACGCCTCGATTTCCCATCGTTTTTTCCTTTTCTCGCTCTGGATTTTTGTATTTATTATACCACGCCGCGCAATCGCTGCCGCGTTTCTTTCCTTATCGAACAGGGCAAACGCATCTAAATTTGTCAATAACTCTCAAAGCTGACCTAGGGTGACCGCCAACCCTCCGGTAAATCCTGCTGGTTTTTCAATAGAGGCGCGTTCTGTGCGCGGTTCAGCGGTTCAACGCGCTATTTCCGGCGGAATCGCCTTAACGACGCCCGATTGACTGTCACAGGCGACCGGAGCGGCGGAAGATTTCGGGCAGCGAGGCGGTTTTTCGCTGGCAGCGGGAGAAAGCCCGAACAGATTGATACTTATTGATAGATTTAGATGCGTTTGCCCTACCTTATCGAATTTATCCTGCTTTGTCCTGAAAAATCCGGTGTGTCCGGTCTATTTTCCTCCGCGTCCCGCTACCCGCCCGCGCCGAGTTTGCCCAGCCAGATGCCGATGCCGAACACGATGCCGCCGCCGACAATGACCTGCAAGACCGTCTGCGCCAGCGGCGATTTCATAAAGCGGAAGCGGATATAGGCGATAATCAGCAGTTCCGCCACGACCACGCCATACGCGACATTCAGCGCCGTTTTCAGGTCATGCAGCAGGAAGGGCAGCGTGTGGAGCATCCCGCCCAGCGTTGTGGCGAGGCCGGTGATGGCCCCGCGCAGCAACGGATTGCCGCGCCCCGTCACCGCCCCGTCGTCGGAGAGGGCCTCCGCAAGCCCCATGCTGATGCCGGCCCCGACGGACGCCGCCAGACCGACGAAAAACGCCTTGCCCGGACTGCCCGTCAGACCCGCCGCCGCAAACAGCGGGGCCAGCGTGGAGACCGATCCGTCCATCAGGCCCAGCAGCGCGGGCTGCACTTTTTGCAGCACGAACTGCGCCTCTTCCGTCGGCATCCCCTCCGTGATTTTGTCCGGTGCAATCGCTTCCTCTGCCATGATTTTTATTTTTCTCGGTAACGATTCACCCCACCCCGGCCCTCCTTACGAAGGGGAGGGAGCCATCCGCTTTTCTCCCCTCCTTACAAAGAGGGGTTGGGGGAGGTGAATCGTTACTTTTCTCTTTCTGTTTTTTCCGCGCGTTCCAGCGCGTCCGGCGAAGCGGACTGTTTCCATTGCGGGGTCGCGATTTCGCCGTGTTCGCTGCGGAACGTCTGTCCGCGCAGTTTCGCGCCTGCGGCCCGAATCAGGTCATACGTGGCGCTGATACCGGTCGCGCCGCGCAGCAATGGGACAAAACAGTCCGCATCCCGGCCCTCCACCGCCCGCAAAAGTTCGTCTAACTGCCGCTCCAACCGCCGCTCGCCCGCCCGCACGAAATCCCGCCGCGAAAAGTCCGCGCCGCAATGGACCCGTTCGACCGGAGACAATGACAAGAACGCTTCCGGGCGTTTTTCGTTCCAAAATTCGTAATGGAAGACCACGCTTGTAAAATAAAAATCGCCCAATCGCTCCGCCAGATGCCCGATTCCCGGCTGAAAACGCACCGGGCGGCGCTGATTGGAGAGCATTTCGCCCTGCGGGGTTAGCCATAGAGCGCGGGGCCGATTTTTCAGCAGGGCCTCGCTGTACGCAAGGAACTCCTTCGCGCCCTGCAAGCTGCTGCGGTCTACTCCGATCATGCCGAGTTTCGCGAAAAAGCGGTAGCGTTCTAATTGCCGCGCATCCATGACGCCGTACCATTCCCGCGAAAAGAAATCTTCGGCGGCGATCAGGCCGAGCAGCACATCCCACCAGCTGCTATGGTTCAGGATGACCAGCAGGGGGATATTCTCCGTCAGCTCGCAGTCCGGCGCGGGGCCATAGCGATAGACGGCATGAAAATTGCGCTGCAAATAGCGGCGCGTATATTGACCGAACAGGAACTGCAGCCAGGGCGTTTTGGAAGCGGGAATAATCACCCCTGTATTGTACCCGGTAAGCCCCCGCCGTTTTGTGGGCCAGACGCTTCAGGAGCAAGGTTGATTCCCTTTCGGGAGAGGGAGAGGAGTCCGCGCCTCTGGCGCAAACGCGATTTAAAGCTAAAAAATCCCCCGATAAGGGGGATAGAATGCGGAGGGCGAGCGGAATGTTTATATTCGGCGGTAGAAAAAGGGCAGCGGTGAATCGAAGCCCATTTCCCGGAAATTAAAAATTCGCTCCGTGCCGCCGACCAGCAGCATTCCGCCGGGACGCAGCGCTTCGCGGAAGCGGGCGTACAGCGCCTCTTTCGCTTCGTCCGTGAAATAGATCACGACGTTGCGGCAGCAGATCAGATCGTAGCCGTCTTCGAAGCGGTCTGCCAGCAGGTTATGCTGCCGGAACTGCACCCGCTGACGGACTTCCGGCTTTAAAGCCAGACTCGGCATCGTCTCGGAGAGCGGGATGCTTCCCGGCGACTGCGGCAGGGCCGTGAAATAACGTTCCTTTTCCTGCGGCGTCAGATTGCGGACATCGGCGGCGGAGAAAATTCCCTCTTTCGCTTTTGCCAGAATTTTGCGGTCTAAATCGGAGGCGTGGATCGCGTGGCGGACAGTCGGCGTCATCTGGTCCAGCAAAATCGCCAGCGAGTACGGTTCCGCCCCATACGAGCAGCCCGCGCTCCAGATTTTCAGCGGACGGTTCTCCGCCAGCATCGGCGGCAGAATCGCTTCGCGCAGTTCGCGCCATTTCTCCGGGTTGCGGCACAGTTCCGAAACGTTGATGGTCATGCGGTCTAAAAAGTCGGCGTAAATTTGCGGATCGGAGTCCAGCAGCGCGAAATACTGCATGAACGTTTTCAGATTGGCGCGTTCCACCAGATTAAACAGCCGGCGCTGCATCTGCTGATCCTTGTAGAGTTTCAGATCAATGCCGCTTTTTTTAAAGAAGGCCGTTTTAAAAGCGGCGTAATCATCCAGCGGTGTCGCGCCGCCGTTCAGGTCAGGACGGGGCGCGGAAAGAGTCGCGGTCAGCGTCATTTTAAGTTCTCCTGCGCGGCGCTGCGCGTCGCGATAAATTTCATTAGTCCGTCCGCCATTTTATGCAGGGGAAGAACTTCCTGGACGCAGCCGGTGGCAGCCGCCTCGCGGGGCATCCCGTAGATGACGCTGGTCGCCTCGTCCTGCGCAAAGCAGACGCCGCCCGCGCCGTGTATCGCCTGGACGCCGGATGCGCCATCGCGCCCCATGCCTGTCAGCACCACGCCGACAGTCCTTGCGCCGAAATGGGCCGCTGCCGAGCGCATCATAATGTCCGCAGCGGGCCGCACGCCCCAGAGCGTCGGCGCGTCGTTGAGGCAGACCCGCCCCGCAGCGTCCAGCTCCAGATGATGCCCGCCCGGAGCGACCAGCAGAACGCCGCGCTCCAACCGGTCGCCCGCCTGCGCCTCCCGCACCTCGATCTGACAGGACTGATTCAGCCGTTTGGCGAATGCCGCCGTAAAATGGAGCGGCAAATGCTGCACCAGCAGCCATGCGGCGTCGGCGTCGGCGTCAAGGCGCGGCAAAAATTCCTGCAAAGCGGCAGGCCCGCCCGTGGACGAGGCGATGACGACCAGCGAGCGAAAAGCCGTTGTTTTCGGTTTTTGCGGCGCGATAACGCCCGCTTTCGGCGCAGCGGGCGCGGTATTGGCCGATCTTTCCGATGAGGGCGCGGCAGGCGCAACGGCGGGGGCAACCGCAGACGCGGCGTGGGGGGCGCGAACCCGCGCCGTCGCCGCCGCCCGCGTTTTGGCCAGAATCTCCGCCGCCATGTCCCCGATGTCCAGACTGATGGAGCCGGACGGCTTGGCGGCAAAATCCACCGCCCCGCGCTGAAGGCAGATCAGCGTCGTTTCCGCGCCCGCTGTGGTCAGGCTCGAAAGCATCACCACCGGTATCGGCAAGTTCGGAATCAGCGCTTCCAGAAAGGCGATGCCGTTCATGTTCGGCATCTCCACGTCCAGCGTGATCACGTCGGGGCGCAGCGAACGCGCTTTTTCCAGCGCGTCCAGTCCGTCCCGCGCCGCGCCGGCCACCTCAAAATCGGGCGCGGAATCGAAAATCTGCGTGATAATTTTGCGCATCAGCGCCGAATCGTCCACGACCAGCACCCGCTTCTTCACCGAAAGTTCGGGCGCGGCGGCGCGTGACGCGCCATGCAAGTCCGCGATAGATACGCTCATTGATTCTTCTCCCTCGACTGTTCCGCCCTCATCCCCCGGCCCCTTCTGCCAACTTTGGGAGAAAGGGAGGCAATACGGGGAATAACCGCTCGCGCTTTTCGGCGCGGACTGTCAGGCCGACCGGTCTCCGAGGCGCGTTAGTTCCCGTTCGCCCTGCCCAATGGTTTTTACCTGAACGCGCCCGTCCGCTGTCAAATGCACGGTGCGCCCCGCATTGCCCCCTAAATCGGTCGCGACCACCGGAATATTGTGCCGCTTCAAATGGGCGCTGACCGCTTCGGCGTTGCGCAGTCCGATTTCAAGGCGCGGCCCGTTGCCCTTAAACGCAAATAATTGCGCCCCGCCCGCCAGCGCCACTTTGATCCGAGAAGGGTTGGCCCCAAGCCGTTTCATATCTTCTAAAAGCTGCGGAACGGCGGTGTCGGCGAATTTTCCAGGCGTTTCCACGTTCCCGGCGCTATCGGGAAGGACGACGTGCGCCAGTCCGGTGATGCCGGCCTGCGCGTCAAACGCGCAGATGCCCACGCAGGAGCCAAGCCCCAGGGCCATCAGCGTATCGTCCGGCTTCGCCGTCGTTTTCACTTCCGCCATCCCAACCATGAGTGAATCTGCCATGCGTTATACGTCCATTCCGAGGGCAGAAAGGATTTTGGAAAGGCTGCCGTCTTCCGGTATATAGGTAAAAGAGCCGCGCGCCGCCTCGGTCTCGTGACAAATTTCCGTCAGAATCGTTAGGACGCTGGCCTCGTTCGTGACGAGTTCCGCGTTAATCGTGGAAACAATCGCGGCGGTCATATCAAAAAGGATTTCGGGCGGCGACGAGAGCAGGTTTAGCCCGGTCATATTACCAATCGCCACGAGGTAGCCGGACGCCATAATGTTGCCCATCTCTTTGAGGGCGGAGGTCGCCATCTCGTCGAGTTCCTGCGTGGTCCCCGGCTCCTGCATCGTCATTTGGTCTACCAGATGAAAGGCGTCGCGCTGCGGAAGGAGAAAGGCGACGTGACCGGGCGCGTCGCCATCCACGTACATATAAACGCCGACGCAAACCGCTTCCGGCCCGCCCGCCATCGCGATAAAATCGCCGAGGGCGGTCACGCCGACGTGCGGCACGGACATATCCACCGTAACATTCAGCAGTTCCGCCAGCGAAGTGACCGCATTGCCGGCGCCGATATTCCCGATCTCTTTGAGGGCGTCCAGACAAACCGGGTCTAAAATAGTTTCCATTGCGTTGTTTTCCGTTCTTCGGGGCCGACCTTCCGGCACGGGCAAATTATCGGCGGTTCCCCGCCTCCTTCGCAGGGTCTGAGGCCGCCGCGCAGAAAAACCGATAAGAATACGGAAACAAAATGATGAATGATGAATGATGAATGATGAATCCAATACACTGCTTGCTAAACGTGTTCGTGAGTAGTCAACAAGGCGTTTCGCTTCATTATTTATCATTCATCATTCATCATTTTCAGGAGGGTCTGATGGCTAAGAAAATCGCTGCGGCGCGTCCGCGTCTGTCGGTGTGCTTGATTGCAAAAAATGAGGCGCGGTTTCTGCGGAACTGTCTGAAAAGCGTGGCGGGCGTCGCCGATGAGATCGTCGTCGTGGATACCGGCTCGACGGACGGGACGCAGGAGATTGCGCGGGAGTTTGGGGCAATCTTAATCGAACACGCCTGGAACGACGATTTTGCGGAGGCGCGGAACGTTTCGCTGCGCCACGCGACGGGCGATTGGGCGTTGTGGCTGGACGCGGACGAGGAGATTTCGCCCGAAACGCGGGACAGATTCCGGGAAGCGATTGAGACGGCCCCTGCGAAGACGGGCGCGTTCATGGTGCAGATTCATAACTGGATGTCGTCCTTAAATCGGACTGACGGCGGCGAGCGGGTCATTCACCACGCGGCGCGGCTGTTCCGCCGGACGCCCGCCGTCCGCTTCACCGGACGAATCCACGAGCAGTTTTTTCCGTCGCTGATGGCGGCGGGCTACGAGGCCGTTCCCGCGCCCCATTTAATTTTAGACCACTTCGGCTATGTGCGGGAGGTGCGGGACGAAAAACGCAAGGACGAGCGCACCATTCGCCTGCTGGAGCGCGAAGTGGCAGAGTGTCCCGTGCCGGAGATGCGCGGCTTTCAGGCGTTCAATCTTGGCATGGCGTACAGCGTGGTTGCCGACCACGAAAACGCGGCGAAGTATTTTGCGCTGTCTACCCAATGTCCCGCGCCCGGACAGCAGCATACCGAACTGCTCTACCCGCTTTTCGCCCTGACGCAGCGGGATTGCGGGCTGCCGGAGGAGGGGTTGCGGGCCTGCGAACAGGGCGACGCGCAGGGCGTGGTCCAGCCGGGACTGGAGTTTGCGCGGGGGCAGTGCCTGCGCCAACTCGGACGGCTGACGGCGGCGGAAGCGGCGTTCCGGCGGGCGCTGGCGCTTGGAGGCGACGCGGCGCGGGAGCAGAAAAATATCGGGGATGTCGGGCTGGGGCGCTATAAGGCCCGCTACGCCCTTGCCCTCACGCTCTCTGACCTTGACCGGCTGCCGGAGGCGCTGGCGGAGTGCGACCTGACCCTTGCGGAGTGCGAAATCATGCCGCCCGCTCACGCGCTGCGGGCGGACTTGCTGATTAAATTGGAGCGCCTGCCAGAGGCGGAAGCGGCCCTGCGTCGCTTCCTTGCATTTCAGCCGGAGAATCCCGCCGCTCTGAACGCCCTCGGCACGGTTTTGCTGCGCGATTATCGGGCGGAGGAGGCGCTGCCTTACCTTCAGCAAGCGGCGGCGGGCGACCCGGACGAATCCGGCCCGCAAATCCGCCTCGCCCACGCTTTCGAGACGCTGGAGCGTTTGCCGGAAGCGGAGGGCGTGTACCAAAAATTGCGCGTTCTCCTGCCCCATTCGGCGGAAATCTGCGTCAATTCAGGCCGCGTCCTCCGGCAGTTGGGGCGAAACAGCGACGCGCTGAACGCTTTCGCCGACGCGCTGGAACGCGACCCGGCGGACTCCAACGCGCTGTTTAATACGGGAGACTTGCTTTACCAGATGGAGCAGTTCGCGCAGGCGGCGGAAATCTATCGGGCGGCGCTCGCGCTGCGCCCGGACTATGCGGCGGGCCATTTCACGCTCGGCAACGCCCGCTTCCAACTCGGCGAGTACGACCGCGCCGCCGAGTCGTACCGTGAAACGCTGGCGCTGGAACCAAATCACGACCGCGCCCGCCTGAATCTGGAACTGACGCAGGAACAGGCCGCTACCGCCGCGTAAAAATTATTTTTTGAACTCGGATTACACCGATTTTAATGATTACACGGATTTCCCACTGCGTTCCGCTTGCAGGTCTGTGACTTGCTTGCAGGTAGGCACAAAAAAATCCGTGTAATCATTAAAATCGGTGTAATCCGAGTTCAAAAGCGCGTGGGCAGCAGGCCGTGCGCCGCGCATTTTTCGTGGTAGAGTTTCAGGCCGTTTTGCTGTTCCAGCGTGAGATCGTAGTTCATCACGTTCAAGAGGTAATCGCGGCTGCGGTCGAGCGGAAGGTTGAGTTTGACGGCCCATTTTTCCGCCAGCGGTTCCAATCGTTCCAATCCCCACGCCTTCGCCCGATGCAGCGCCGTCTGCATAGCGTCCGAAACCGCATCCCGCCGCGCCAGCCAGCCCGCGTAAACAAAGGGCAGGCCGGTCAATTCCTGCCAGCCCTGCCCCAGATCGTAGACCACCGTTCCCGGCATCAGGTCAAATAGTTTCAGGTCGCCAATGATTAGCCCCGCGTCGTTTTCCGCCAGCATCCGATCTAAATCCGGGGCGAAGTTGCGGTATTCCGGCGCGATTCCAAACGATTCTCGGAGCAAAATTTTCGTCAGGGCCGCGCTCGTCAGCGAACTGGTATCTAAAGCGACAGTCTGAATCTCCGCCAGCGGGACTTTCGAAAACAGCCGAACGCTTTTGACCGCGCCATACGCCGAGATCGAAATATCGGGGATGAGAACGAGGCCGGGATTTCGCAGGCCCTCGAAAATCGAAACGTTCGCCACGTCCAGTTCGCCCGCCCGCAGCATCTCCGCCAGTTTCGACGGCACGGCGTAAACAATCTCCGCCTTCACGTCGCACTCCGGGCTATGAAACCAGTCCACCAGCGGCTTGGCATTGAGATAGGGAACGCTTCCAATTCGCATAAAAACTCCCGAAGATTTTTCTCCGCAGAAGACGCAGAAAGCGCAGAAAAAGCGAAAAGAAAGAGGACGCCACAGAAAAATATCTGGTGGCGGCGTTTGTCTCTTTTGCTTTTTTAAATTTATTCTGCGTCTTCTGCGGACAATTTTAACGAATAAATCTATCAATCAGAACGAAGACGAACAGGCTGACGCTAATCCAGCCGTTCAGGGTGAAAAAAGCCAGATTGACGCGGCGCAGATCGTCGGGTTTGACGAGCGATTGTTCGTAAATGATCAATGCGGCGACGACTGCGACCCCGATAAAGTAGACGAGATGCAGGCCGTAGATTACGCCAATCGTGACGAGGAGGGCGAGCATGGCGGCGTGCATCAGGCGGGAAATCAGCAGGGCGCTGGCTTTGCCGACCCGCTTTGGCAGGGAGAACAGCGCCTTTTCCGAGAAGTCGTACTCGTAGTCCTGCAAGGCGTAAATGATGTCAAATCCGCCAATCCACAGCATGACCGCCGCGCCGAGCAGCACGGGAACAACCGCGAACGAGCCGCGAACCGCCAGCCACGCGCCAATCGGGGCGATGCCAATCGCAAAACCGAGGAACAGATGGCACAGCGAGGTAAACCGTTTGGTATAGGAATAGCCAAGCACGGCGGCAAGGGCGACGGGCGAAAGCGCGAAGCACAGCGGATTTAAGCGCCAAGCCGCCAGCAGGAACAGCCCGACAGCGACCAGCAGAAACGCCCCGACCTGCGCCCGCGTCAGCAGTCCGGCGGGGATATGGCGGGCGGCGGTGCGGGGGTTTTTGCGGTCAATTTCGGCGTCCGCAAGGCGGTTAAAGGCCATCGCCGCGCTCCGCGCCGTCACCATCGCCAGCAAAATCCAGCCCAGCGTAGCGATTCCTGGCAGTCCATGCGGCAAGTCCCGCGACGCCAGCAGCGCGCTAATCAGCGCGAACGGCAGCGCGAAAATCGTATGCTCAAATTTAATCATTTCCAGTATCAAACGGATTTTTTTCATCGTTGCTTCCGGTCATTCTTCCCACAAATGCGTGTCCTCGTCAGGGTGGGCGATATAATAATCCAAATCAGCATCGGACAAAAACCCAACGAGAGGACTGTTCAAATCATAATGGCGCTGAAATACAGACAGATCGGTCATTCGTTTCAATAATTCCGTAATCAGGGGTTCCTCATTTTGCTTTCGGCGAACGCACAATCTCTTTATGCGTGTCGTCTCACAAGCAAGCAGACGATCAGCGTCATAATCGTAATCTGGACTTGTATGTTTTTCGTGGTGGCGAATATAGCGGATTTCATAACCGAGTACGGGCGATAGATTGTGTGTCGTCGGTTCCGGAACGGTGACTTTCGGAATCACGACGACAAACGCCCGAATCTCTGGTTCCGACGTAGGAACTTCCGCCGCAAGCAGGGCCCGCCGGTGCAGTTTGTCCAGAATATCGGGCGGGATTGCCAGCACCGCGATCTCTTTTGTCATGATGTTTCTCACAAAACTAATGACGGCAGAAACGTTGCATCGCAGGCGAGGCATATCAAATGCCTCGCTAGAGGCCTGCGGCCAAGCGTCCTGCCGGACGCGAGAATCAAAACCTGAATTTCCCGTCCGGCAGGACGGTTGGCGGAACGCCCTCAGCGAGGCATATAAAATGCCTCGCCTGCGACGCGCTCGATTTAAATTTGCCTGTTGACGCAGAAAGATTTTAAACCGTGCAGACGCAGCCACATTCCGCTCCTCATCGGTGCGCGGCCTGACGTATCCTATGGTAAAATCGCTCATGGCCTGTTCCTTCATTCCTATTATATCATAGATTGCGCAGGGATAGAAACGCAGGGACTGCGCGACAGCAGGACTGCGTTTTGATGAAAAATCGTGTAAAACGCCTATTTGCCTTTCGCTTTGTACCGGGCGAAGAGCGCGGCGACCCGCTGCCCGACAAGTTCCTGAAAGTCCTCGCGGGTCAGGGCGGCGGCGTGGCGCAATTCGTGATTAAGCGGCTCAAAGCGCGGCGTTTCACGGGAACTCAGGCGGTGCGCCAGCTCCTCCGGCAGAGCGGCGAAAATGTCGGCAAGGTCAGCGCAGGCGTCAATCACGATGTCCTCGCCGTCCCAATAGGCGATCTGACCGGGCGGCATGATGCCGTCGAGCAGCGGTTCGCCGCCGTGCCGTTCGCACAGATGCCAGACGTACCAGTTCTCCGGGCGCGGCCTGCCGCCCGTAAGTTCGAGGAACATTGTCCGGGCGCAGCGTTCCGCTTCGCGCCGCGCCAGACCATGCCGAGCCGGGGCGTTTTCAGGCGTCATGATTTTCAGTCTCCGCCGGGGAAGCGGGGGCCGCTTCAGGCGTCCCTATGCGTTCGAGGAAAGTTTCCAGCAGTTCGGTGTCGCGGCGCAGGCGGTCTTTCCAGAGTTCCCGTTCGCGTCCGGGCGGGATTTTTGCGATGGCGCGGCCCATGCGACCCAGCCATTCGCGGGTGTCCGGTTCCGTATCGTCCGCGCCATTAAAGGCGGCCCCGTCTGTGGGAATGAGGGAGGCGCGGGGGCGCGGAGGCGGCGCAAGCGTCGGGTACGCTTCCGTTTCGTCCGGCACGAACCCTGCCAGCAGCATCAGGCGCGGCGGGTCTTCTCCCATTCCAATCGCGAAGCGCCGCACCGTCTCCGGCGTCCGGGCATTGCCTTTCGCCAGTTCTCCGATGGTGGCGGGCGCGAGGCCCGTCATGCGTTCCGCCTGCCGCAGCGACATCTTACGCCCTTCGCCGCGCCGTTCCAATATCTCATTGACGGCCTCTGCCAGTCCCATCCTTGCCCGCGCCATTTTAAGGCCTCCTTTGTTTTTGTTCCCGTTCCAGGTGTTTCATACCCAATACATACCCGTCTATGTGGCGCAAGCGCCTCGCGTCCTTCGGACGCCCGATGCAAAACCGAATTGGTGTGTCCGAAGGACACGAAGCCGCAGGCTACATTGACGGGTATGTATTGGGTATGAAACACCTGGAACGCGCTTGCGCCATCGAGAGTGGAAATATCACTTCCCGAAATGCCGCAGAATCCATGCGCCCGCCAGCGCGGGCCACGTCGTCGCGGCGTTCGCGGAGGGGCGCAGGCCGTAGCCATGCCCGCCCACCGGGAAGACGTGCATCTCGAACGGGACTTTGGCGTTTTTCAGCGCCAGTCCGTAGGTAAAAACGTTCTCAACGTGGATAGGGTCGTCCTCCGTCATGGCGAGGAAGGCGGGCGGCGTATGCTCTGTGACCTTGATCTCCGGGGCCAGTTTCGCGCGGTCGTCCTCGCGGGTCAGGTAGGCCGGATAGATGAGAACGGTGAAATCGGGTCGGCAATTCTCTTTGTCCGCCGCGTCAAGGGCGGGATACGTCCGCGTTTCATAATTGGTGGAAAGGGCGGCGGAAAGATGCCCCCCGGCGGAAAAGCCCAGAATCCCGACGCGCTTTGGATCAATGCCCCACACCGCCGCGTGTTGGCGCGTGATGCCCATCGCTCGTTGCGCATCCTGAAGCGGGGCGTCGTGGCGCTGCCTTCCGGGTCGGGCCGGAACGCGATATTTGAGCAAAATCGCTGTGACGCCGATGCGGTTCAGCCACTGGCAAACCTCTGTACCTTCCAGATTCATAGCCAAAATGGAGTAGCCGCCGCCCGGACACACGACGACCGCCGCGCCCGTGTTTTTGTCCTTTGCAGGATGATACACCGTGAGCGTGGGATGCGCGACGTTGCCGAGCGTAATAACGTGTTTTTCCGGCGGCTCGTTCGGATTTGGCTGGGAGGTGTCGCCCTCCGCGCCGAGGTCGCCGGTATCGCCCGGAGCGATTCCGGGCCAGAGCGAAATGGGGGCGTCCGGCGAAGTTGCAACGGCGGGCGCGGACTGCGGCGTTCCTTTCGGGCGGTTGCCGGGTTCGATTGCGTTAGCGGTCATTGCGGTTCCTATCAGCATGCACAGCGCCGCGATGCAGACGCCCTGCGTTGAAAATTGGCCCATGCGGGTCTCTCTTTCTGTCACCGGTTCGCCTGACACAGGCGTTTTCTAATGCGCGTTGATCAGTCGCCAGCGCGTTTTGAGCGCGACCTGCGCTTTGGGGGCCAGCGGCGTCAGCGGGCCGAGCAGCTCCAACTCGACGTAAGCGTTGGGGCCGTCGCTGGTATAAATTTCCAGAGCGCAGCCGCTGTCCGGGTACTCCCGGCCCGCTTCAACGGTCTGCGAGACCTCGAATCGTATTCCGTCCTTTTCCGCCACAATCTGACCGAGCGGCGAATCCCCGCCGATCTTCGCGGCGTGTTTCGGGTCAAGCATGATGCGGACTTCTTCGCCCAAAACGGCGACGTTATCGGGAACCGGTGCGGGCTGCGCGTCGCCGAACACGTAAAAACCGTTCGGAAAATGCCCTGATTTATAAAGCGGCAAACGGACGGTATCGGGGCCGTCGGTCTGCGTGATTTGCCATACGGACCAGGTGTCGGGCTTATCGCTGACGTTCATCAGCGTGTTTGTGATCGTGACGCCGCTGCCTTCGGAATCCAGCGCAATCTCACGGATAAAGCGGACTTTCTCCTTTGCGCTCGGCTGCCCGGTCACAATCAGATGTTTGTCCTTCGTGACGCGGACGGACTGCCTGCCGCTGTCCATGACAGGATCGGGAGGCCAGCCCCAGCGCGACTGCGGCGCGGGCCAGCATTTATCGCCGCCATAGTTCTGCCAGTCCTTCGGCGGATTTTTCAGGTTGGTGGTTTTGCCGTCCATCGCCCGGTTGTTCCAGAGCAGATTTGTTCCGCCGACGCTGCCGTAGCGCATAATGCGCCCGATTTGCGGCACAAAAACAAGTTCGGTGGTGGCGTTGGCGATTCGGTACGCGCCCTGCCAGCCGTTATACGTCACTTTTTTGACCGTGACTTGCGCGTTCGTCATTGCGGCGGCCCCCGTCCAGAGCGTCAGACCGATAGCCCAGCCCGTTTTTCGCATCGTCGCGTCTCCCTCTTGCCGATAGTCTGTTCAATTTGTGTCGCTTATTTCCACTGCGCCTCCGGGTTCTCCTGCCTGTTGACGCAAAAAAAACCTCTTGACGATTTACGCGGACTGTGATATACTACAAGTGTTCTGTGGCGACTGTAGTTCAGTGGTTAGAGCGCCAGATTGTGGTTCTGGATGTCGAGGGTTCGACCCCCTTCAGTCGCCCTGTGGAAGGTTGTCCGAAATAGTCCTCCGCGTCAGCAGCGCTTTTGAGTCATGCTGACACGGGGGATTTTTCTTACCAGATTATCTTACGCAACGCCCCCGTCGTAGTAAGCAGACCGAGCGGCATATCCGGGCCGTGAATAATTCGCCGGTAATGCCACAACCGTAACACGCCGAGACCGGGCCGTAAACTGCCCGTCTGGAAGGCGTTCCGCCAAGCGTCCTGCGGACGGGACAAGATCGAGCGTCCTCATCCTAGACGCTATTTTATGACTGCTATGACGCTATTCAAACGTTCCTTCATTGCCCGGTTGGGCCTGCTTTTGCTGTGTCTGTTTGCTTTCTTCTGGCGATTGGGCGCGGCCCCGCTGTTCGATCTGGATGAGGCGCTGTACGTGGACTGCGCCCGTCAGATGGTCGCGACGGGCGATTGGACGACGCCGCGCCTTAACTCCCGCCCGCCACAGAATCCCGCAGCGCTCACTGTTCCTTTTTACGAGAAACCGATTCTGGCGTACTGGGCGTCCGCCGCCTTACAAAAAATCTTCGGATTGCATTTGCTGGCGGCGCGGCTGCCCGCCGCCCTCGCCGCGTTGCTGACGACGGGAATGATTACGCTCTTCGCCCTGCGCCGCTTCGGGGAACGCGCCGGACTGCTTGCCGGACTGGTCTACGCCGCTTCCCCGCTGACTGTCCTCGACGCCCGTCAGATGACGACGGACGGCCTGCTGTCCCTGTGGCTGACCGGGGCGTTGCTCGTCTTTGCGCGTCTTTGCTGTCCTGCCCAAAATTTGGATGAAAATCAAAATTCCGCCGACCCGCCCGTTTTACTGACGCTGCTCTTCTGGCTGTTCTGCGCCCTTGCTGTCCTGACGAAGGGCATTGTCGGCGTCCTGCTGCCCGCGCTGGTAATGGGCGTTTTTGTCCTCGCGGAGACATGGGCCAACCACGCTGACAACGCCGCGCTGACGCTGTTCAAAAACTACGCCGCCGCGCTCTGGCAGACCTTCCGCCGCCTGCGCCCGCTTTCCGGCCTGTTGCTGTTCTTGCTCGTTGCCGCTCCCTGGCATTTTCTGGCGGCGCGAACCGGCGAACGGGACGCGCAGGGCTACACCTTCTATCAACAGTATGTCATCCGGCAGCACGTCAACCGGTTTCGCGGCGGCAAAAACGGCGATACCGTCCACGCCCTGCCGCCCGTGACCTATTTCGTCTTTTTCGCGATTGACTTCTTCCCCTGGGCGTTTTTCGTTCCCGCCGCGTTTCGGAATTTTTACTACAGAGAACACAGAGGACACGGAGAGGAAGACGAGGGAACAGGGAACAGAGGACAGAAAAAAGAAGATGCGGAAGCGCTCCAACATTGGGCTAATCCAAAATCCAAAATTCAAAATCTAAAATCTAACGAACTGAGTTTGCGGCGGTTTTTGCTGAGTTGGTTCGGGCTGGTATTTGTTTTCTTTTCGATTGGAGCGGCGAAACTGCCTACCTATATCGCGCCGCTGATGCCGCCCGCCGCGCTGCTGGTCGGGCGCTGGCTGGACGCGGTGTTGTCGGAACGAGACGGGCGGCGGGCGGCGCGGGGCGCGTTGGCGGCGGGCATTAGTTCTGCCTTGCTGTTTGCGGCGGTCTGCCTCGCGCCCCGTTTTCTGCCGCCGAATCTGCCGGTTCCCGCCGACGCCATCCGCCTGATTCGACTGATTACCGGTATTTTGTGCGCGGGGACGCTGGCGGGGTGGGCCTGCCTTGCGGCGCGGAGGGCGAATTTCGGCGTGGCGGCGCTGGCGTTGACTGTTCTTGCGGTGGTCGGCGTCGGGGCGACCGCCGGGTACGATTTTGCCGCCCGTGAAGGCTTCGGGCCGTATCAGCGGCTGGCGCAGCGGGCCAACGCCTACGCCGCGCAGCCGCTTCCCATCGTGTATTACGACATCACACCGCGCCTGCCAAGCGCCCTGTATCGAGCCGATTACTCTCCGCGTGAGTTCGGACGCGCCCCGCTTCTGCCCTATTTGCGGACATTCCTCACGCCGCAAAATCCCGCCGCCGTCGTCCTCTGCTCCCGCAAGACGCTCGATTCCAAAATCCAGCCGGAACTCCGCGCCGCCCCCGATTTCACGCTGCAACGCATTGCGCAGGACGGCGGCATCTCTGGCGGCTGGGTATTGCTGCGCCTTTCCAAAAAATAAGCGCTAATTGTTACGAGGAACATGGAATAAATACGGTGACTCGAACGGGCGCTGCCTGACCCAGGTTGCTGCCTCATGTGGTGGGCGACTAAAGTGACTGCCACAAAGGCGCAAAGTCCGCCTTCGCGGACTCGATGCGGACGGCCCAACGCAAAAACGGCTCGATTTGAGTGTCCGAAGGGACACTTCGCGCTTTTGTGGCAGCGGTTTCAACCGCCCGTCCGATTTACGCGGCGCGTGCAGTCAGAAGGATTTTACGATGCAAACGAATGACAAAGCGCGGCATCAGCGGTTAGATGAACTTTTCGCGGATGAGCCGCACCTTTCGCCCACGATGAAAGCGCGGCGGCTGCACGAAAAACTGGAGGCGGCGCAGGCGGCGAACCGTCCCGCCCCGCCGGTTGTTCCGCCGCTACCGGATTTTTCGGTCGGGACGCAGACTGTCTCGCTGGCGCGGGCGGCGGAGATTCTGCGCAGCGGCGCGGGATGCTTTGACCGGAACGACGCGACAACCCTGCGGCTGCTGCAATTCCGCCGGACGACGCTGGCGCAGTGGCTCGCAGACGCGCCGGAACTCTGCCGCGCTTCCCCCGCCGAACGGGGAGAGAGAACGCTATGAAAATCGCCGTAACGAACCAGAAAGGCGGAGTCGGCAAAACGACCACGACCCTGAACCTGGGCGCGGCGCTGGCGAAGCGCGGGCGGCGCGTCCTGCTGATTGATCTCGATCCGCAGGCCAGTCTGACCGCCGCCACCGGGCGCGACGCGGGCCGCTTCACGATAGGAGACGCGCTGACAAATCCCGACTGCGTTCTTAGCGCTATCGCCCGCAGCGTCGGCGGGATGCAGATCATTACCGCTTCCGCGACGCTCGCAACGACCCTGCTCACGCTGCACCGCATGGGAACCGTCTCGCACCGCCTCGCGCAAGTCTTGAATCCCGTCGCGGACTTCTACGACGACATCGTGATAGATTGCCCGCCCATGCTCGGCCCCGCTATATCAAACGCGCTGACGGCGGCGGATATGGCCCTTGTCCCCCTGCAATGCGAGTACCTTTCCATGCGCGGGCTGGAGGATATGCAGGAGATTGTCGCCGCCATCCGCGAAACGACCAATCCGAACCTGAAAATGCGCGTCCTGCCCACCATGTTCGACGGGCGGACGCTGCACGCCAATCATATTTTGCGGGCGGCGCGGGAAGTTTTCCCCGACGCCTTTTGCGAGACGGTGATTCCCCGCGCCGTGCGGCTGGCGGAGGCCCCGATGCACGGCAAAACGATCTTTGAACACGCCCCCGACTCGACGGCGGCGGCGGCCTACTGGCAATTAGCGCAGGAGATGATTCAGGAGGAGTGTCGGCATGGCGCGGCGAGATGATTTGCGGGAAGTGATGCGCGGCCTCGTCGCGCCCGAATCGGACGAGGCGGCGGACGAAGCGCTTTTTGAGCGGCGCAAAAACAATTCGGCGGGCGAAGCGGGCTTAACTTTTTCCCCCGCGCAGGCGGCAGTCCTGTCCGAACTCTGCGCCCGCCTGCGAGAAGGCGGCATTGAAGCCAGTCAGGCCGAAATCGCGCTGACCCTCCTCGACGGAATGGCGCGGCGGCCCGCCCTGTGTCGCGGCCTGCTCGCCGAATACTTAACGGGTTAGGTCATGCGCGAAAAAAAATCCCGCCGCCTCTTTAGCAGCAGCGCAGCGCGGCGCGATAAAGCAGTAATCTCAGACGAAAGGAGGCGAACAAAATGGTTCTTAACACACCGGCCTGTCGCTTCTTCGTCGCATTGGCGATCTGCCAGTAGCGGCGAAAGCGCAAGCAAACAAAGTCCCCCGCACTCCTCAGAGTGCGGGGGCCTTTTTGCGCCATTTTTCGCGGTAAGGGACTCTCAAAGTTTAAATCGTTCCATTGCGGTAGCGTGTAGCGGGCGAATAAATTCACTGCCACAAAAGCGCGAAGTCCGCCTTCGCGGACTCAATGCGGACTTTGAACATTGGAACGTTTATTTTTTTGAGGGTCCCTAAATGGGTAAGGGGTGAAACGGGAACGGGCGGTCGTCCGTCCAAAGAACATTCCGGGCAAGCGGCAGGCGGGGGCTTTACTCGCAGGTCAAAACGTGTCACAATGCAGGAGGCGGCGCGGCCCGCGCCACTTCAACACGGAAATTCAGCGCAAAAAGGTCGGGAAAGCGGAATGAACGAGACAAATGAGGCAATCGAACAGCAATTAGCAAGCGTAAAGCAGCGGCTGGAGATGCGCGAGCGGCAGATTGACGCGGTGCATCGCATCAGCGCCGCCCTTTATTCCCGAAGCAATCTGGACGATTTGCTGCGCGAAACGCTCCATGTCGCGCTGGAAACGGTGGAGGCGGACGCCGGTTCGATCCTGCTTTTTGACCGGGAAAAGCGCAAACTCGTTTTTTATTATGTGATTGGGGAGAAGGCGGCGGAGTTGGTGGGCCGCGAAATTGATCCCGATCATCCCCTCGCCAATGTCGCCGCCGCGTTCCGCTCCGGGCAGACCGTCCTGACGGCGGACACCAGCGGCAAGACGTACAACCCCGAATTTGATGAGGAGACGGGCTTTCGCACCGAAAGCCTGATTACCGTCCCGCTGAAAAGTTCAGGCGAGGGGCCGATTGGCGTGATGCAGGCCCTCAACAAACGCCGCGACCATTTCGGGTGGGAAGATCAGGAACTTTTAGAGATTGTCAGCAGCCTCGCCGCCACGTCCATTGTCAATGCGCGGCTGGCGGAGGAGGCGCAGCTTGCGGCGGTCGCGCGGGCGGTGGGCGATCTGGGACACGACATCAAAAACGCCATGACCCCGCTTGAAACGATGGTGGACACCACGATTGACGCCTTTATCCTCCCGATGTACGACGAAGTTGACGCGCTGATGGCGACGGGCGCGGCGTCCGCCGAAGATATTGCGGACGCCACGCTGCCCCTGCGCGACTGGTTCCCGGAGATGCGCGTGGCGGTCAAGGACGGCTGCGACGACATCCGTGAAATGGTCAGCGAGATCGCCGATTACATCAAGGGGGCGCAGTCCACCTATATGGAAGTCGGGGACGTGAAGACCGTGATTGAGGAGCGCCTGCGCCGCCTGAAAGTCGTGGCGCAAAACCGCCGCGTCACGATCACGCTGGAGGCCGCGCCCGATTTGCCGGAGTTCGCCTTTGACCGCCGTCTGTTGGGACGCGCCGTTTTCAACCTCGTCAACAACGCCCTCAACGCGGTCAACGACGCCGTAAAAAAGAAAATCATGGAACTGCGCCCGGAGGGTTTCCATGTTCAGGTGAAAATTTCCGCCGTCACGGAAGGCGCGTTCCCCGACGGCGATCACTGCCTGATTGAGACGCGGGACGACGGCCCCGGCATCCCGCCCCGCGTCAAAGATTCGCTGTTTACGCCGAAGGCCATCAGCACCACTCCGGGCGGCACGGGCATCGGGACGCGCTTCGTAAAAAGCGTGGCGGACGCGCACGGCGGCGAAGTGGGCGTTGAGAGCGAAATGGGCAGCGGCGCAAGATTCTGGCTGAAATTGCCACTTAAAAACGAGGAATGAGGAGCGCGAACATGGCGGCTTTGACGCTAACGACGGAGCAGTATCGGGACAAGGTTCTGGGGGCGTGGGCGGGGAAAAGCGCGGGCCTGACGCTGGGCATGGGGCAGCGTGGAAAATTTATTCCGGGCCGCAATAATTTTTACAGCCCGATTCCCGGTCAGCCTGCGGCAAGCGCGGCGCTGGACTTTCCGATGGTCTGGCTGGCGGCGCTGGCGGAGTGCGGCGCGGACACGGCCCCCGAAGATTTAGCGGTGGCATGGCTGGAGCATCTGGATTATTCCGATGAGGAGTGCGGCTACGCGGCGCTGAACCTGCGGCGCGGCCTGCCGCCGCCCGCAAGCGGCGCGTACTCAAACTGGTTCCGGGGCGGCACGCGGGCGGTGATGCGGGCCGATCTGTGGGGCATGGTGTGTCCGGGAGCGCCGCAAATCGCAGCAAGTTACGCTTATCACGACTCTACGCTCGACCATAGCGAGGAGGGCGAATGGGCGGCGATGTTTCTTGCGGCGGTGTGCAGCGCGGCCTTTTTCATTCCTGATCCGCTGACGCTGGTGACTATCGGCCTCGCCATGATTCCGAAGACGTGCCGGACGGCCCGCGCCGTGAAGACCGCGCTGGCGGCGGCGCAGCGGGCCGCGTCGTGGCTGGAAGCGCGGGAAAATATATTGCACGAGGTCGGCAGCAAAAATTTCTCCGACGCGCCGCAGAACATGGGCTTCGTGATTCTCGGCCTGTTTTACGGCATGGGCGAGTTCGGGGCGTCGCTGTGCGCGGGGACAAACTGCGGCTACGATTCGGAGGCGGTGGGCGGCGCTCTGGGCGCGTTGCTGGGAATCCGGGCGGGGCGCAGCGCTTTGCCGGACGAATGGCTGCGTCCGCTGGGCGATATTGTGATCGGCGGCGTGGGTCTGCGCGATTTCGACGCCCCGCGCACTCTGAACGAAGCGGCAGCGCAAACGGTCGCGGTCGGCCTGCAACTCATCGCCGCGCGCTGCCCCGACGTGGCGATTAGTGACGAGGCCATTGAGGGGAAAGACAAGAGGGAAGAGGGAAAAGAGAATACGGGATTGCCCAATTTGGAGATTGGGGACGCTCCTTTGACAGCGGCGGAACCCGGAATTGCGGCATTGCCCGACTCTTACCCCTCGCCCCCCGAAACCCTCCCGATGAATGTGACTGCGCCGCCTGCCGCGCCCGATTTTGAGGACAGTCCCGCCCCCGCGCCCGAATTGATTGAGGACGTTCACGCCTCTGCCGCTGTCGCTGAAACGGACAGCGAGGACGCCGAAACAATCCAAAATCCAAAATCTAAAATCCAGAATGCGTTCCGTCCGCAATCGGTGAGCGCGGAGGAGCCGGGGCCGATTACCGCCGGAGTGTTGGACGCGCAGACCGCCTCGCCGGTTTACGCCCGCCCGACAGGGGCAATGGAGGCCGACCCGATTAGCGCGATTGCCTGGACGGACAACACCCTGGTCAAGCCGCTGCTGGTGACGCCGCCGATGGCGCAGATCGGGCAGGCGGGCGCGTTCCGCGTCGTTTTGGACTGTGGCGATTCGCCCGCCATCGCTTACAATGAATTGAAAACGCTCGGCTTTTACGTCATCAATCGGGGCGGCGCGGCCTTCAGCGGGCGGATTGTCCTGCTGGCTCCCTCCGGCTGGCAGATTAGCGGCCCGCCGAACTCCGGGCAGCGGCAGTTCGTGGCGGCGGAAACGGGAACATATCGCGCTGACTTTACCATTCGCGTCCCGGAGGGGCAGGCGCGGATTGACATCGCCAACGCGATCACGCTGCGGTTCCTGCCGGAAGAAGGGCCGACCTTCGAGGCGGAATTTGTGCTGATGGGCGCGTCGTGCTGGCGCGTCGTCGGGCCGTTCGCCAATTTCGACGGCGAGGGCTTTGACCGCTCCTATACGCCGGAAGACCGCCCCGGACTCGGCGAGAATTACGTCAACCGCCTGATGCAAAGCGTGACGTGGGAAAAGCGTTCGTTCCCGGAGGCAGCGCTTGATCTGGAATCGGCGTTCAAAAACTCGTCCGGCGTGGTCTACGGACATACGATTTTGCGCTCTCCCACCGGGCGCAACGCCCGCCTGACCGCGAACACGAACAGCGGCGTGAAGGTCTGGCTGAACAACATCCTGATTCTGCGGCGCAATCAGCGGGACATTTTCCGCCCCACGCTCGGCGGCGGGCAATGGGCGGCGGACATCGTTTTGCAGGCGGGCGACAACCCGGTCATGGTCAAATGGGTGCGCGGCACGGAGCCGTTCCAGTTCAGCCTGACCGTCAGCGACCGCTACGGGCGCGGCCTGCCGGAGGTGGGGAACACGAACTGGTAGGAGAGAAAACAGAAAACAGAAGGGGCGCTCAGCGTTTATGAGGTTTGCGGTTCGATTGGGAAGTTAGCAGACCGGGCATTTTCTTCTGTTTTCTGTTTTCTCTCTCCTGTCACATTTCCTCCGCCCCCGCGTTTCCTTGATTCATCTTTCCGCAATGGCGGGGAGGGGCGGAAACGCCGACCGAGAGGCGGCCTGACAGTGAGGAAGCAAAACCATGAAAAATTTCAATAGGAACAGCAAGCGGGGGATTTTGGGGCTGGCGATGACGCTGGCAATCGGGGTGGGACTGTTTGCAGCGATGGGATTGACGGCAGCCCGCGCCGATGGCGATGACTGGCGCTACCGCGACCAGGACGACCACGCCCGCTATGAGCGGGAGCGCGACCACGAGCGGCGCGATCACGTCCGGTACGAGCAGGAGCGGGAGCGGCGCATCGAGCAGGATCGTCGCAATCACGAGCGATTTGACCGCGAACAGCGGGAACGGGAGCGACGCGACCATGAGCGGCGCGAACGCGGGCATTATGACCGCGATCACCGCGACCACTGGAGCGTTGAACTGAATTTCGGCAATGAGACGCACGGCGAACGCAGATAGACCCGGATTCGGCGGAGCGCCGGATGGCAAAAATACTTTTAAAAATTTCGGGAACACAATCGGCGGGCGGCGCGTCTCTACGAACGAAACGCGATGATACGCGCTTCCCGCAAAAACGAAATATCGAAAATCGAATAACGACAACCGAATACAGATAATCGCATACCGACAACCGAATAGCGCTGACGCAGATAATAGAATAGCCAGACAAAACTCAACACAACAAAATCGAACCAAACCAAAAACGAATACAGTACGCCGCCTCGACCCTGAATTGTCGGCGCGGAATTTAGACCAGGAGCGTTTGAGACTGCGCATTACATGGCGCAGAATCAGGCGCTCCTTTTACATAGCGCGTTTTGCGCTGATTATAAAATGAAATTTGGCGCGGCTAAATCCGCGATTGCAATAGGGCAAAGGAGTACGAAAATGGGCTTTTTTTCCTGGATTATTGTGGGCCTCGTGGCGGGTCTGCTGGCGCGAATGGTCATTCCGGGCGCGAAGGACGAGCCGTCCGGTCTGTTCGGAACACTGATCCTCGGCATCGTCGGGGCGGTGGTCGGCGGCTGGATTTGGAGCATCGCTTTCAATGAGGCGGGCGCGACGGGCATCAATATCCCCAGCATTTTCGTGGCCTTTGTCGGTTCGTCGGTCGTGATTGGCCTGCTGCGAATGTTCGATTCGCGAACTCGGCTTCCGCACTAAACGTGAAATCGGGAACCCAAAATTTGTGCGCGGACGAGTGGCAATCGCCATTCGCCCGCGCTTTTTGTTTGCTTCAGCCTAACCGCGCTGCGCGGCGCGGCGGGACAGCCAGTTTTTCGCGTGATTGGCCTCTTCCTGCGAGAGATTATGCCCGCCGTCCTGCCAGAAAACATCCGCTTCCGCGCCCGCGTCGCGCAGGAGATTGGCGAGGCGTTCCGTTTCCGGCGGCGACACGATAGGGTCGCGGCGTCCGGCGGTTATCAGGACAGGAACGCCGGACAGGTCGGGCGTTGTTTCCGGGACGAGCGGGACCATCGGGTGCAGCAAAATCGCCGCCTGCAAGATGTGCGGATGCAGCAGCAGGAGACTCGCCGCGATATTGGCCCCGTTCGAAAAACCGACCGCGACGATTCCGCCCGCGTCCAGACCGTATTCCTTCACGGCCCCTGCGATAAATTCCGCTAACTCCGCCGCCCGAAATTTAATGTCCTCCTCATCGAAGACGCCTTCCGAAAGCCGCCGAAAAAAGCGCGGCATCCCGTTCTCCAGGACTTTGCCGCGTGGACTAAGACGCGCCGCGTCGGGGTTGAGCGTCGTCCCCAGCGGCATCAAATCGTTCTCATTGCCGCCCGTCCCGTGCAGCAGCAATAATGTCCGCGCTGAACCGTTTGCGGACTGCTCAAACCGGTGAATGAATCCGATTTTTTCCATTGGACTCCCTACTTTCTAAATTTCAGCGGCGGGACGATTTGCTCAATTTGCTCGCGGGCGGACTCGTACTGCGCGGGCAGTTTGAGATGCGCCCCCAGCGATTCGAGCGGCTCATCCGCCGTGAATCCCGGCGGATCAGTGGCGATTTCGAACAGGACGCCGCCCGGTTCACGGAAATAGATCGAGTGGAAATACTCCCGGTCCATCACCGGCGAGACGTTGTAGCGGGCCGCCGTGAGCTGTTTGCGGCGGGCCTCCTGCGCCGGGTCGTCCGCGACGCGCCATGCGATGTGGTGGACGGTTCCCGCCCCGCTTCGCGCCTGCGGCCCCGCCGGTCGGCACACGATGTCGAGCGTCCGCCCCGCGCCGCCTTCGCCTACGAGGTAGCGGTAGCGCGGGCCGTCCGATTTTTCCAATCTCAGGCCCATCTGTTCGGTCAGGAGCTGCGCCGTGCGCTCATAGCCGTCCAGCGAAAGCGTGACGCTGTGGAATCCGCGCAGCGCCGCCTCCGCCGGAACGCCGCCCTCCGTCCAAATGTGCGAAGCGGGCGCGGCGTCCTCAATCAGCGCGATGATCATGCCGTCCGGGTCTTCGAATTGCAGGCCGCTATCGTTGAAATGTCCGGTCAGGGTTTCCGATTTTACGCCGCTTGCTTCCAGTCGAGAACGCCAGAAATCCAGCGATCCCGGCGGCGCGGCGAAAGCGGTCTCTGTTGTCTGCCCGTTGCCGATAGCCCCGCGCTGCGCTCCGGGCCAGGGGAAAAACGTCAAAATCGTTCCGGGATGCCCCTCGCCGTCGCCAAAATAAAAATGGTATGTTCTTGGATCGTCGAAATTGACTGTGAGTTTCACTAATCGCAGGCCAAGAACATGGGTGTAAAAATCGAGATTGCGCTGCGGGTCGCTGGCAATCGCGGTGACATGGTGCAGGCCCAGAATCGGGGCGGTCGCATTTTCGGTCGCGCTCATTTTATGATTCACCTCAACTTGATTTTGGATTTTAGACTGAAATACACGTATCGCTACGTAAAAACGCGGGGCGGGTTCGCCTGAAAATGCAAATTTTCACAAGAAGTCAGAAATCGTTTTGCTGTCCGCTTGACTTTCGCCCCCGTTTCCGATACAATCTCAACGAGATATAAAATGCGAAGAATTTTAGACGGGATTAACGGGATTTTCAGGATTTTCAAAATCCAATCCTGTCCATTTTGTTAATCCTGTCTATTTCTTCTTTCCCTTTTCCTACTTTCTGGAGAGTGTTTCGATGTCTGACTTTCGCGCCGGTCGGTCTTTATTGCGTCTGACCGCTTCTTTTTTGCTTTTTGCCGGGACTGCTGGCCCCGCTTTTGCGCAGGACAACCCGCTAATTCCTTCGCCGCCGCCCGGAACGAGTCCGCCCGCTGGCGCGGCGCGGACTGCGCCGCCAAAACCGCAGGGGCCGCCGCCCGCTGTGCGGCAGGCGGCGGCGCAGTTCCAGAAAGCGTTTAGTTTGCAGCGGGCGGGGCGCGTTGGTCCCGCGATTGCAGCATACAATGAGTTTTTGCGGCTTGCCGCCGCTGCGAAACTTCCGGGCCGCGCCTCGGTTCCGGCGTATGGCAATCTGGCGCTGCTTTACGGGGCTTCCGGGCAGCGGCAGGCGCAGGCGGACGCTTTGCGCCATCTGCTTGCCATAGACGACAAGAACGCGCAGGCGACGGCGCAGCTGGCGAACGTGTATTTGAGCATGGGGCAGAAGGAACTCGGCAAGGCCACCGCCCTGCGGGCCATCACATTGGCGAAAGACCCGCGCATGGTCGCGGCGATCCGCTACGGGCTGGGCAATACCGCAATGGCGCAAAAGGACAGCGCGGAGGCCGTCGCGCAGTACACGCTGGCGCTCAAGGCCGTTCCCAATTCCTATATCGTTTATATGAATCGGTGCGTGGCGTATCAGCGGCTAAAAAAATTCGACGCGGCGCTGGCGGATGCGCGGCAGGCGCGGAAACTGGCCCCCGGCAGCGTGGAACCCCGCGCCTATATCGCCGCCCTCTATGAGGAGCGCAAAGACTGGCCTGCCACGATCTCCGCCTACCGGGACGCCCTGCGCGTGGCCCCAAAAAATCCGTATATGCTGTACCATCTGGCGCTGGCGCAGACGCAGGCGAAAAAAATTCAGGACGCGATGGACTCCTACCGCTCCGTCGTGAAACTGGCCCCGGACTACTATCCCGCACAGTTGAATCTTGCGGAGATGTACTACGAGCGCGGCAACTACGCCGACGCCCGCGTCCATTTCGCCGCCGCCGTCAAGCATGGCCCGAAAAACGCCGTCCAACCGCTGTTGGGACTGTCGTTGAGCGAGGTGCGGATTGCGGGCGGACTGCGCGAAGTCGGGCCGCGCGCCGCCGCCCTGAAAAGCGCCGAAACCCACCTGAAACAGTTGCTCGCCGCGCAGCCGGACAACAAGCAGGCGCAGGGCGCTTTGCTTTACGCCTACGAACTCGGCGGCAAATCGGACGCCGCGATTCAGCTGACCCGCAAGCGGCTGGCGAAAAACCCGGCGGACATCGCGGTCGTTCGGCAATTAGCCGCCCTGTATCAGGAACAGAACCGGCCCGACGACGCCCTGAAAGTCTGGCGCGAATACCGCGTTCACGCCCCCAACGATTCGGTCTCGTACCGGGAGGCGTCCACGCTCTTGCAGACGCAGAAAAAGGACGACGAGGCTCTCAAAGAGTTGCAGTCCTACGCGGCGGCGCACCCGAACGACGGCGCAATGCAGGTCACGATAGCGCAGGCCTTTGCCGCCGCCAATAAAAAGGACGAGGCGCGAAAGGCGTACAACGCCGTTCTTAGCGCCGACGCAAGCGGCGCGGGAATCAGCGACCCGAAAGCGAAAGAGGCCGCGATTGCCGCCGCCGAATCCGCCCGATTGCAGGCCACGCAGGGGCTGGCGCTCTTGGCGCAGCAGGACAGCAAGTGGGACGAGGCGATCCAGTACTGGAGTCAGGTCAAAGCCCTGCAAGCGGCGCAGGCCGCAAAAGATAAAAGCAAGAAGGAGCCGAACGTCACCGCCTACCGCGCCATTGGATACGCCTACGAGCAGCAGAAAAAATTCGATCTGGCGGCGCGGGAGTATCACGCGCTGGAGCAGATCGCCCCGAAAGACCCGCAAATCGAGTATGACCTGGCCCGCGTGTACGACGCCGACAACAAAAACGACGAGGCGATTGCCGCCTACCGCAAGGCGTCGGAGACGGGCGACGACAAACTGGGGCCGCTGCTGCAAGTCCCGATGCTGTACCGCCGCAAAAACCAGAGCGATAAGGCGCTGACAGAGTATGCGGAACTGTATAAAAAATACCCCGCTGACTCCCGCCTGCTTCAGCCCTACGCGGAGTTTGCCGCGCAGCAGGGCAAGGACGAAACGGCGGCGGAGCTCTACGCAGCCCTCCGCAAGGCCGATCCCAACGCGACGTGGGCAGAAGGGCCGCAGGCGGCGGCCCTCGTCCGATTGAAACGCTACGATGAGGCGCTGGGCCTCTACGAAGCGGCGGCGAATCGGAACCCGGACAGTCTGGACGCCTATGAGGAGACGCGGAAAATCTACGATCTGCAAAAAAGGCCGGACGCTTTTTTAACGTGGCTTGCGGGGCGATTGGAGAAAAACTCGTCGAGCCGGACGCTGATGAACTATTTCGTTCAGCAGTACGCCGACCGCAAACAGGAGGCCGAGGGTCTGGGTCGGTTGAAGACGCTTGTGGCGAAACATGAGAAGGAAAAAGGCGTGCTGGAGACCTATGCCTCCGTGCTGACCGCCCGCAGTCAGCGGGCCGATTTGCTGGACGCCTACCAGAAAATCGCGGCGCGGAACCCGAATGATATGTCCGCGATGATGCAGTATGTCTCGGCATTGGAGACGGGCGGAAAATCGGAAGACGCCATGAAATATCTGGAAGAGCGCAGCGACAATCCGGCGCTGGCGGCGACGTATTCGGCGGCGGACAAGCGGGTCATCAACCGGCGGCTGGCGGAACTCTACAAGCAGCACGGAAGGCCCGAAAAAGCCATTGCGATCTACCAGAATACGATTAAAGAGCAGCCGGACGATTACATGGCGAACGCAAATCTGGCCCAACTTTTGATTGACGCCAACCGCGCCCCCGAAGCGATTGCCATTTACGAACGTCTGCTTGTTAATCCGACGCTTGCGGACGGCACAAAATCGTTCCTCCGCAACCGCATCGGATCGCTGTATGAAAAGCAGAACGACAAACCGAACGCCGTCAAGCAGTACCGCGCCGCCCTGAAAATCAACGCAAAGGACGCGCAGGCGGCTGACGCCCTGAAACGGCTCGGCGAGACCCCGTAAGCGCCGTTTTAGCAGGCGAGGCATATAAAACCGCCTCGCCTGACATGGCGAAAGATTTTGAGTGCGAATGAAGAAAAAACCCTCCGAATTTAACGGGATTGTGGTAGTGGATAAACCGGCGGGCGTGACCTCCCACGATATTGTGGACGCGGCGCGGCGGCTGTACCAAACCCGCCGCGTCGGACATACCGGAACGCTCGACCCGGACGCAACGGGCGTTTTAGTCCTCTGCCTGGGGTATGCCACACGGCTGGCGGAATACCTGAGCGCAAGCAAAAAAAATTATATCGCCGAAGTAAAATTCGGCGTAGAGTCCGATTCGCAGGACGCCTCCGGGCAAATCACGGCGACGCGGGACGCCGCGCATTTCACCGAGGCCGATTTAGCGGCGCTGCTGCCCCGCTTTCGGGGTACAATAGAACAAATTCCGCCGATGGTCTCCGCCCTGCATCACGAGGGCAAGCGGCTGTACGAACTGGCGCGGGAGGGCATTACCGTAGAACGCGACGCCCGCCCGGTTCAGATTGACCGGCTGGAACTGCTGAATTTCGCGCCGGGAACGCATCCGCTGGCGAAACTGGAAATTACCTGCTCGACGGGAACCTATATTCGAACGTTGGCGGCGGACTTAGGCGCGGCGGCGGGAACGGGCGCGTTGATGCAGTCGCTGCGAAGAACGTGGGTCGGCGCTTCGGAGAACGATTTCAATCTGACTAACGCCCGGACGCTGGACGAACTTCGCGCCAAATTCGATGACGGGACGCTCGGCGAAACCGTCCTCACGCTGGCTGAGGCGCTGAAATCGTGGCCCCGAATCGCGCTGGACGACGCCGAAATCGCCCGCGTCCGCAGCGGGCAGGCGATAGCGCGGCCCGAACTCTTCCCGGACAGCGAAGTCCTGCTCGTCGCTGTTCTCAATCCACAGGGTGAAATGATCGCCGTCGCCCGCTACGAAACGGGCGCAGTGCGGCCCGTAAAGGTCTTGAATTGACCATGACTGAATTGACCGCGCCTAAATTGACCATGAAGGTACTTGAGGGAATCGAAACGCTGACCGAATCGTTCACCCGGTCAACCGTCGCAATCGGCGTGTTTGACGGCGTACACCGGGGGCATCAGGCCATTTTGCGGGCGGCAGTCGCGGACGCAAAGGCCAACCACCGCCCCGCGCTCGCCTTTACATTCGACCGCCACCCGGCGGAGTTGCTGGCCCCGGAACGCGCCCCCGCCTATCTCACCACACCCGCGCAGCGCAACGCTTACATCGCGGAAACGGGGATTGACGCGCTGGTGGTCGCCCGCTTCACCCGCGAACTCTCCGAACTCGGCCCTGACGCCTTTCTGCGCGACATCCTCAAAGCGAAACTCGGCGCGGAGGCTATCGTCGAGGGCGAGGACTTCGGGTTTGGCAAAGCGCGGGCGGGTACGGTGGAATGGCTGCGCGGCGTCCAATCGCAGTACGACTTTACCCTCCATGCCATTGCGCCCGTGTCATGGCGCGGAATCCCCGTCCGCAGCACCAAAATCCGCGAACTTCTGCGCGAAGGCGATCCACAGCAGGCGGAAGACTTGCTCGGACACCCTTTTTTGCTGGCGGGAACTATCGTCGGCGGGCAGCGGCTGGGCCGGACGCTCGGCTACCCCACCGCCAACCTCGCGTTCGCCATTCGGCAGGTTGTCCCGGCAGACGGCATCTACGCCGTCCGCGCCACACTCGATGACGGGCGAACTTTCGGCGGGGCGTGCAGCATCGGCAACCGCCCGACCGTTGAGGGCGCGGGACGCTCGATAGAAACGTTCATCTTCGATTTCAGCGAGGATATTTACGGGCGCGGCATGGAACTGCAATTCGTCCAGCGGCTGCGCGGCGAAGAAAAATTCGATTCCCTCGCCGCCCTGACCGCGCAAATGGCCCGCGACGTGGACAACGCGAAAGCGATTTTGAGAGAGAGAAGAATTTGAACCACAGAGAACACGGGGGATAACACAGAGAACACAGAGGGATTTTGGAGGGATTCGAGTAGAACTGTTTTCAATTTGTTTTTTCTCCCCACTCCGTGTTCTGTGTTCCTCCTCTGTGTTCTCTGTGGTTCAAATTCTGGAGAAGCCCATGCGTTTTGATCGCTATAACGACGGCGGCAAAAATCCGCCGCGCCTGCAAGTTCAACATTCCCTCTGGTCGCTGCAAAAACTGCCGATGAACAGACGGCGCGAATGGAGTCTGACGGAAAAGTGCAAGCGCGTGAAGGCCGCTGGCTTTGCGGGCGTGGAGTGCTGGCTTTCGGAGGACGACGAGCGGGAACATCGGGCGGCGCTGGACAGGGAGGGGCTGCGGCTTACGCTGGGGCATCACCCGTTCGCGCTGGACGACGTGAAAAAAGTCACGGCGCAGGCATTGCGATTGCAGGCCGATTTCGTCTTCGCGCAACCGCTAAATCCTTATGTCCCGCTGGATGAGGCCGTCGCGTTTCTGCGGGAGGCGCGAAAAATCGTCCACGACGCCGGACTTTGCTATTTCGTCGAAACGCACCGCAATAACATTCCCGAAACGCTGAATCAAGCATTGCAACTCATAGACCGGATGCCGGAGATTCGCTTTACCGGCGATCTGTCGCATTACGTGGTCGTAGGAGAATTTTACGGCTGGCAGGACGAGGGCGCGATAGAGCGGATGGCCCCGGTCTTGCAGCGCGTTTCGCACCTGCACGGGCGCATCTCTAACGGCGAAGCGGTGCAGGTGGATGTCGGGGACGGAAGCGGCGACACCGCGCAGTTCTTCGTCCGCCTGTGGGAGGCCGCGATGCGCCACTGGCTCAAAGACGCGCAGCCCGGAGACGTGTTCCCCTTCGCCACCGAACTCGGCCCGCCGCGCTACGCCCTGACCCTGCCCAACGGCAAAGAGTTCAGCGACCGCTGGGAGCAGGGCCTCGTGATGAAGCGCCTTGCGGAGCAGGCATGGCGGCAGGCGTCCTGAAAGTTGTCTTGCGGGCCAGAAAGCGCCGCGCCGCAGCGATTCATGCGACCGGGCCAAACTGTTTCAAAAAAAAGACGAAATTTTCTCAAAATCCCCCGTAATTTACGGAGGATTTTCCTATTTCGGGGTAGAATGTATTGCCACAGTGTATCTGCTATGGCATTTATCTGTTCGCTTGCTCACTTATAAAGCATTATCTATCGCGATACAAATCGCTCGCCGCGCCGCGTCTCTGGAGGAAATCTTTTGCAGTCCAGTATCTCCCCTTCTCAAAAAGCCGCCAGCGCCCTGCGCCGCGCCGAACGCGCTCTGCGCAACTGGCAGGACGACCCCGCAAGTCCCCGGCAGGACGTAGATCGAATGCTCGCCATCGTCAACGACCTGCGCGGTTGGGTGCAGGGCCATGTCCTCTCCGATATCGAACGCTTTGATCTCGGCTTCCCTGAACGCGGCAACGAAAGCCGATTCCCGGAAAAACCCGTGTGAAACAGGGTGTCGGGGTTCGGGTGTCGGGTGTCGTGAGATGCGCTGTCATACAGGAAATTGGTACAAATTTCCAGCGCGTGCGGAATTTTTTCGACACCCGACACCCGAACCCCGACACCCTTTATTTTACCTCAATCAGTTCCACGTCAAAATGCAGCGTGGCGTTCGGCGGGATGACTCCGCCTGCGCCCCGCGATCCGTAGCCGAGATCGGACGGGATGATGAGTTTCCGCTTGCCGCCCACTTTCATCGTCCCAACGCCCTCGTCCCAGCCTTTGATGACCTGCCCGACTCCGAGAGTAAACTCGAAGGGCTGCCCCCGGTCGCGGGAACTATCGAATTTCGTTCCGTCCGTCAGCGTCCCCGTGTAATGGACGCGGACTTTCTGCCCGGTCTTCGGCATCGCCCCCGTCCCCTCGACCTCTTCCAAATACTCCAGCCCGGAGGCCGTCTTAATCGTCCCTTCCATACGTCGCGCTCCTTTTCCCAAAAATGATGAATAATGAGTGATGAATCCAATACACCGCCTACTCCTCGTTAGCGCGAATAGTAAGCGCGGGCATTTTGATTCATCATTTCACTACCCGGCGCTTTTATTTCCGCCTACTTTTGTTGGTCTTATTCAATGACCGACCTTAAAAAAAGGCTGTCACCTGGATACGCTTGTTCTTACCACAGAAAAGGAATACCCGATAAGCGACAACCTCAAACGCTATTTTGCCATAAAAAAGGCGCGAAAGCAAACGCGACTGACTGAACCCAATTTTTATTCTGGCGTCCAGTCGGTCGCGAACGCTTCGTCCGGGGCAATGTAGGAAAATTCCCCGCAAATCTCAGGGATATTTTATTATACCGCAGGCCGCTTCCCTTCGCAACAACACAAAACGCCCGCCGGTTCTCTCTCATAAAAACCAGCGGGCGTTTCGGTTGGCGCGGGGGGCGCGCAGGTTAGCGGTCGCGCTGCACGACGTAATCGGTCAGGGCGGTGAAACAGTCGCGGGCGGTGGAAGGTGGAAGCAGAGCCAGCGCCATCTCCGCTTTTTCCACCTGATCGCGGGCGGCGTCCCGCGTTCGGTCAAAGGCGTTGTAGCGGGCGAGAATGTCGCAGACTGTCTGCACGCCCGCGTTGTCCAGGTCGGCGTTGCCGAAAGCGGATAGCACGGTTTGCTTCTCCGCCGCGTCCGCGTCGCGCAGGGCGAGCAGCAGGGGCAGCGTGGCGCGTCCGTCCTTCAGGTCAGAGCCGCGCGGTTTGCCCGTCACAAGCGGGTCGCCCGTATAATCGAGCAAGTCGTCCGCAATCTGGAAGGCCATGCCGAGCCGGTAGCCGTAGTCCGCGAGGGCCGCTTCCTGCGTTTCGTTGGCGTCCGCGAGGATCGCGCCGCAGCGGCAGCAGCCCTCCACAAAAACGGCGGTCTTTTTGCGCAGGATTTCCAGATATTCGGGCAATGGCAGGTCAGCGTTTCCGGTTGCGCCAATCTCCAGGACTTCCCCCTCGCTCATCTCGACCGTGATTTCGGAGACCACGCTAATCAGCCGCAGATCGCCGTCCAGCGCCAGGAGGCGCATGGAACGCGCCAGAATGTAATCTCCGCTCAAGACGGCGACGCCGTTACCGAAAATCGCGTTGGCGGTCGGTTTGCCGCGCCGCGTCGCCGTGTTGTCCACCACGTCGTCATGCACCAGAGTCGCCATATGGACAAACTCCAGCGCCGCCCCGACGGTGGCAAGGCGCTCCGCCGCAATGTTCGGGCGAATGGCGCGGGCGGACAGGGCGAGCATCGCAGGGCGCAGGCGTTTGCCGCCCGCGTTCATCGTATGGCGGGTCAGGGCGCGGACGGTGCTGGTCTCGTCGCCGAGGTCGGCGTTCATGCGGGCCTCCACCGCGTCGAGGTCGGGCCGGACAAAATCGAGGAAATGCGCGGGCGAAGGCGAAGGCGAGCGGGATTCCTCACGGAAGGCGGCGGCGTTCGGCGCGACGAGATAGGTGGATACGCTCATAGTTCACGCTCCCTGCGCAGCGGGCATCTCCGCCGGTTTCACGCCGACATGGATGCAAACTGTGCCGAAATTGAGGTTGCGGATTTCGATGTCCCGCAGCCCCGCTGCTGTCATTGTCCGCGCCAACTCCTGACGCGAGACGAAATACTTCATGGACTCCGGCAAATACGTATACGCTTCGCGGCGGCTGAACAGCCCGCCGAGTTGCGGCAAAACATGGAACAGGTAAAAGTCAACGAACGGTTTGTACCAGCAGTTTTCAGGCCGGTTAAATTCCAATACAACCACGCGCCCGCCGGGACGGACGACGCGGGCCATCTCGGAAATGGCGCGGTCTAAATGCGCCACGTTGCGGACGCCAAAACCGACGGTCGCCACCGCGAACGATTCGGACGGATAGGGCAGCGCTTCCGCGTTCGCCACCATCATCGTAATGGGGGCGGCGGCGCGGGCGGTCTTGTCGAGGCCGCTGCGGATCATCGGTTCGCAAAAATCGGCCCCGATCACGCGCCCGGTTGTCCCTACCGCCGCCGCAAGGTCAATGGCGAAATCGCCGGTTCCGGTGCAGACATCCAGGCAGGGATCGCCCGCCTTCGCCCCGGAGAGCCGCACCGCAAGCCGCCGCCACGCCTTGTGCTGATTGAAACTCAGCAGGGCGTTCATCCGGTCGTACTGCGGCGCGATCCCGGCGAACATGGCGCGGACATACGTCTCTTTATCGCCGGTGTAGTGCGTTGGCTGCTGCGTTGCGTCCCGATTTTGCGTTGCCGTCTGCGTCATCATTTCCCGCCCGTCGCCCCATCAAAAACCGTTTTTTCGATTTTACCGCGACTTCGTGCAATTTTTCACGAACTCTTGTAGGGATTATACACTATCTTTGCGCCGATGTCAACGTTCAAAACGCGACTTTTCGCAACATATTTCTCGCCCCACTGATATATAGGCAAATCGAACGAAGATTGTTCCTCATCTTCGGCGGAAAACGAAAGAAACCGTAGGAAAGACAGGGGAAGATAACAGTCCGCAGATTACGCAGAAGGCGCAGAAGAAAATGCGAAGAAGATTTCTATCCACGAAACGACACGAAGGCGCACGAAAGGAAGGGAAAAGAGATTCAATCTCTATCCTGTCAATCTTGAGACATCCTGTTCATCCTGTCTATTTCTTCTCTACGCAAATCTGCGTGATCTGCGGATTGATTCTTCTGTTCCCTGTTCCTTGCCGTCCCTGCGCCTCAGTCATGCTCCGAAAGGGCGGGAACGGGCAGGCGGCGGCGGCGCTCCGGCGGCAGCAGGCGCTCCAGCGTGTCGTCCACCGTGATAATGCCCAGCAGTTTTTCGTCCGCGTCCACGACCGGCACGGCAAGCAGGTTGTAGCGCCCGATGACCTGCGCCACCTCGTCGGCGTGATCTTCCACGTAGACATGAATCACGTTCCGCACGAGGATATTTCCGACCGGCGTCTCCGGCGGGGCGATCACCAAATCGCGCAGGCTTAAAACTCCGATGAGCCGCTGCTCCGCGTCGGTGACGTACACGTAGTAGATCGTCTCGGCGCGGGGAGCCAGTTCGCGCAGGCGCGAGATTGTCTGCTCGCAGGTCAGCCCTTCGCGGAGGGCGACAAATTCGGTCGTCATCAGTCCGCCCGCCGTGTCATCGTCGTAGGCCATGAGACGGTTGACGGCGGCGGCGTCCGCCGGCTCCATCTGTTCCAGCAGTTCATCGCTGCGGGCGTCGGGCAGGTCGTCAAGAATATCCGCTGCGTCGTCCGGTTCCATCTGTTCCAGAATATCGGTCGCGGTCTCGTCGTCGAGGTGCTGAAAAATCGCCATCTGCACTTCGGGATCGGTCTCGGCAATCGCTTCGGCGGCGGTTTCGGTGTCCAGGTTTTCGAAAACTTCGGCCCGCTGCTGCGGACTCATCTGCTCCACAATGTCGGCGATGTCGGCGGGGTGCAGCCGCGCAATCTTGTCATGCGAAACTTTGAGCCGGATTCGCCCGCCCGATTCGCCCTGCTCCAGCGTCTGCACGTCGTCCCACGCGATTAAGTTTGAGCGCAGCGGACGATGCAACAGCCGCGCGCCCGCCTCCAGCGGCACGCTGATCCAGCCCAGCCGCCGCGCTGTCGCCCGCAGGCTGGCGTCCACCCCCACCACGCAATAACTATTGCCGCACTCCGCAAGCCGCACGTCGCTGACGCGCACCACGCGGTAATCGTGAACGTCCACGATTTGCTTGTCCAACACGTCGCGGCGCAGGCGCAGGGCGTTTTCCGGCGGAAAATAGGGCCTCAGGGATTGCAGCGGCGTCGTGAGACGAATGTCGCCGTGAATTTGCCCGTTGCCCAGCGGCCCGTCCGGGTCTTGCTCAAAGGCCAGCGACTCGTAGGGCAGCGTGGTCTCATTCGCGCCGGAACCGACAATCACGGCGTTGAGCGCGGGCAGGCGTCCGCCCAGCGCCGCAATCGCGTCGGTGACCCGCCCCATGCTCGCCCCGTCTGTCCCGATGACCCGTTTGCCTAAAATTTGCGTTAAGTATTTCATTTCGCCTCGCTTGCGTCATGGAAGTTTGCGCGGGGATTCCGCGCTCCGGCGTTTGCATTATACGGGGCGATAGCGCAAGCGTCAAGGGCAAATTGAAATTAGCCGCTTTACGCGCAGAATGTCCGCATCAATCTCCCGATTTATTGCCGTAAGTCTCGCAGGGCGGCGGCGTAGCGCGGGTTCGGAACAATGACGCATCGGGCAGGCGTAAAGTCTTTCTCCTCGTAATGCCACAGGATTTCGCGGTCTTCGCACTGACCGAGCGCGTAGTCCAGAATTTTGCGCGTTTTCGGGTCGTCAGGCCGCAGAATATCAAACGCTATTCCGGCGGTATGGAAATCGAATCCGGGCGGCGGGCCGATTCCGGGAAAATCTTTGCTGTCCGCTTCGGGCGGAAAAATCCGCTTCGGCGGAATGACCGGCAGCAGCCTCTTTGCTTTTTTGCGCTGTTCCGACAGGATATTTGTCCGCGTCAGGTCAGCGACTTCCAGATTCGTCGCGCCGCCCGCCCGCCGATAAAGCGAGTTTAGCAGGAGCAAGCCGCCCCGCGATTCCGGGCGTAATGTTTGCAGCAGCGCCGCATGGTCTGCGCCGATTTCCGGCGGGCGAATGGTCAGTCCGCCGCCGGAAATGACCGGGACTAACGCGCCGCTTTTCAGCGCCGATTCCACATCGGAAAAATTGGCGAAAGCGCGATTTGCCGCGTCGGGGAACCACAGCGCCGCCTTGCTGCGTCCGGGCAGCAACGCCCGCCACGCCGCATCGAACGCGGTTCCGTCCCGGCGGTAGAGCGCCAGCGCTTGCTGCGCGGCGCGGAGCTTCCACCAGTAATGCCGGTGGTCGTCGCTGCGCCCGTAGAGATAGGTGAACGCTTCGGGGCGGGCAGACGGAGCCGCCTCGAAGTACACGTCCTCAAAGGTCAGCAGACCGCCGTTTTTGCCAAACTCAATGGCGGCGGCGCTGGTTCCGGGCCATTTCGCGCCGAGAAAATCTTTCAGAGTCCGCGTGACGCCGCCCTCGCCGCCGTGATACGCCTGAAACAGCCAGTCGGCGGAAGGGAAGCGGGCCGCGAGGCGCAGCAGGTAGCGGGACTGCGCAAAAATGGCGGCGCGGGGATCGTAACGCAGGTCAATTTTGCGGCGTTTTGCGCGAAGATTCTCCGTTTCGGCGCGGAGCGTCGGCAGCTGCTTTTCCGCTTTGGCGCGGTCGTAGCCGGGATTGCCGGGACATTGGGGATCGAAATCGGGGCGGAGCCGGTATTCGGCCCACGCGATTTTCCATCTACGCAGGTCAATTTCGGCGGTCAGACGCGCCGATTCTGCGGTCTTAACCACGAGGCCATTGCGCTGCGCCGTCGTCGTAAGCCACTGCGCCACGCCTGCCGCCTGCGCGGGCGAAACGGCGTCGGCATTGCCGCCCGCCTCTAAAAGCAAATCGGCCTCCTGCCAGTCCGTCCAGCGTTCGCGCATGGCGCCGGTCGAAATTCCGTACCGCGCCGCCAGAACGCGCAGGCCGTTTTCCACTTCCGGCTGCCGCGCCGCCGCCGCGACCAGAGGCCGAATCTCCCGCGACACCCACGCAATGTCCCGCCGCGCCTCCCGCCGCCCCATGACCCGCTTTTGCAGGCTGTCAATCAGGCTGCGGGTCAAAGCGTCTCGGTCTAAATCCAGCGGAAGCGGAGGGTTCGGCAAGTCCGGCGCGTCCGGCTTATCCGGCGTGGTCGCGATTGGCGGCGCAAGCGCAGCCTCCGCCTGGACTGCCTGCGGTGCGGCGCGATGGCGACAACCGGACAGCGCAAAGAGAATCAGCAGCAGAGCGAAGCATATAAAATGCCTCGTTAGAGGCCTGCGGCCAAGCGTCCTCACAGACGCGAGAATCAATAAAATATCCGCGTCCCGTTCGTGAGGACGGTTGGCGGAACGCCCCACAGACGGGCCTTTCATAGGCCCGGACGCGGTACGCTGCGTTATAGTTTTTTTGCGCCGGAAACTCATTGCCCGGAAAGCCCCACGCTGTCCATTGCGGCGCGGACGGCAAGCAGACGTTCGCCGTCGGTGGCGAGATCGCGCAATTCCTTTTTGAACGGCTCGGTTGCGACCGGGCCGTCGTAGCCAATCGTTCGCAGCGCCGCCAGAAAGCCCGCAATGTCAATCACGCCGCTCTCTCCGGGCAGGGCGCGAACACCGTCCTGAAGTTCTTCTAATGGAACGCCAGCGGGCGCGTCGTTGACGTGGACGTAAACGATCCGCTCCGGCTTGAGCGCCGCAATCTCGCCAACCGTCCCGCCCGACGTGTGCCAGTGCCAGCAGTCCAGCAGCAGCCCGACGTTTGCGCCAATCTCCGCGCCCAGCGCCAGCATCTCCCCCATTCGGTAGAGGAACGGGTATTTTTGCGCGTCCCGCAGCGTCTGGGTTCCGATAAATTCCAGACCCAGCGCCACGCCTTCGGTCTTTAGAATCGCGGCAATCGGGATAAAGCGTTCGACATGGAAACGGCGGTTTTCCTCCAGCGGCAGGTCGTTTGATCCGGGCATAATCCACGTCATTGTTCGCCCGCCGCCGATTGCAGCCGCCGCGCTTGCCATGCGCGGCAGCAGGGCAAGTTCAGACCGCCATTTCGCTTCGTCGCCGCGCCAGTCGGTCGGCAGTCCAAATCCGGACGGCCTGATTCCCGCGTCGGCGAAAAGATTCTTCACTGCCTCCGCCCCGTCCCGCTCCACCAGATCGGCAACCTCCGCCGGATTAAACTCCACGCCCGCAAACCCGCCGATTTTCGCCGCCGCAATCGCCTCCGCGACGGTGTTTGCCCGGACGCCAATCGCTCCGGGACTCAAGGCCGTATACATCGTTTGTCGTCTCCTATTTTCGGGTGTTCAGGTGTTCGGTGTTCGGTATTCAGGTGTTATCCGCCTGGCTGATAGTTTGTACGAAACTCCTAGTGAAACAGACAATGCCTGAACACCCGAACACCCGAACACCTATCGTCTCATCGCTTCAATGTAATCCAGATACGCGGGCAGCCCTTCATTGGCGAGGTCGCAGGCGGCGCGGTCTACCCGTAGCAAATCGCCGCCATACAGGACTTTGCCGCAGGGAACGGCTGCGCCTTTGTCCGGCTCCCAGTCCCGGCTGATAAATTTTTCGGTGGCGTCCACGACCGCGCCGTCAAACAAAATTCCGAGCGTCCAGTAAACGTCCGCGATAATTTGCTGTACGTCCGGGCGGTGCAGCTGCCCGCGAGAATAGGGACTGCGGGCATGGTAGCGGGCGCGGGGCAGCAGGCCATACAGGTTTTTAATCGGGCCGCTCATCAAAACTTTTTCTTTGAGCATGGTCTTTTTCAGGGCGCTGACGCTAATCCGGCAGTCCACTTCGCGCAGCAGGGCGGGCGCGTAAAGTTCCGCGAACCGCTGCGGGCTTGGCGCGGTGTTCGGGTAGGCGACGCAGGGCAGGGCGTCCGCGTCATAAAAGACCGCGCCCGACGCTTCCAGCTCCGCAAGGCCGAGTTTGCGGGCGATTTCCAGGGCGGGCAGTTTGTCGCAGACACCCTCTACCAGCAGAATTTCCGCAGCGGGGTTGACCGCCCGGATTCCCGCAATGACCGCTTTCAAGACCGGCAGACCCACCGTGACTGGATGCGGGCAGGGATAGCCCCAGTTCGGTTTAATCAGGATGCGCCGCGCCGTCCGCGCCGACTCTGGCGGCGAATATTGGAACGAATCGACGTCCGCGCAGTAAACTTTATCCATATTTTTCAATTCTCAAAGTGGGCGATGTAGCGGTGAAAGCGGCGCTGCAAGTCCAGCAGGGCGAATTTTGCGGCGTCGCGGGCCGCTGTCTGCTCCTGCCGCAGGGTGGAAAAAGAACGGGCGCGGTCGGCGCGGGTGGGAAGCGTGACGGCGGCGCGGTCACGCCACAGGATCGCGCCGTCCGAAACGCGCAGCAGGACGCCCACCGCTTCGGCGCGGGCCTCCGCCAGCCATATCATCGGCCTTGTTCCGTCCGGCGACTCCGCTGTCGTTTTCGCCTGCGCTTCCAGCCCCGCGTCCACCTCCAAATCGGAAACGGCCGCCATGAGAATGTAGTCCGCGCCGAGTTTCCGCGCCGCGCTTCGCGCCCGCTCGCTTTGCGGCTCGTCCTCTTTTGTCCAAAGGGCGGTAATCGGCAGGCCCTGCCGCGCCAGAAGCTGCCGCAGTTTGTAGGGCGGCAAAAGGGCGGCGGCGGGCAGCGGGGCGAGGTCGGGCGTGAAGAATCCCGACATTTCCGCAGACAGCCCCCGCGTCGCCCCTTTCTGAAAATTGCGCCCGCCCGCCGCAAAGACCAGCGCGTCGGCGGCGGTCGGCGCGGGAACGGGCGCCAGCGCGAATTTCACTCCGGGCAGGCACAGCGGTAAAATCTCGCCCGTCCGCAAAGTATGCGCGGCGCGAAGGGCCGCCTGCCGCGCCGCCCGCCCCGTCCCCTGCCCGCCAATCCGCGAAGGCCGCTTGCCGAACGGCGTGACCGGGCGCTCCGCCGCGCTTGCCGCAACAAAATCGCGCTCCGGCAGTCCCGTGTTTGCGTCCGGGGCGGGCAAAAGGCGCGGCCCGAAACAGCGCAATCGGACGCGCAGGACGGTCTGCTTCCCTCCCTTTGCGGGCAAGGTCAGCGCCGCGCCTTCTATCGTCAGCACCGCGTCGGCGCGGCATTGCGCCGCCACCTTTGCCGCGCTTACCGGCGTGAGGTCATCCAGCGAAAGCCCCTGCAAAGCCCCCGCCGCCATTTCGTCAGGAACCAGCGAGGCTTTCAGGGCCGTTTGCAGCCGATCTGCCAGCGTCTCCCGGAACAGGACGCGGGCAACCGTCCGCAGCTGCGATGCGGTCAGCGGCGGCAGGGCGGGCGTCTTCGTTTTCGGCGCTCTCTGCTGCAATTTTGTAAAACGGTCGTTGGGACGGCGGGGCGGGCGCGGGGAAGCAGTCCGCCCCCGCTTCCCGATCCGCATCTGCGTCAGCGCCTCCAGCAGGCGGGCGTCGTAAATCGTCTCCGGCGCGGGCAGCAGGACGATCCGGCATTGGCGCGGCAGCGGCGCGATCCGGGCCGGCGTCTGCGCGAAAATCTGCCGCGCAGGGGCCATTTGCGCCCACGCCGCCAGCGCTACTGCAAGCAGAGTCCGCAGCAAACTTCGCCTGTTCCCCGCAAATCGCATGAAAAATACCTCCTGCAAGCTATTGACAATCCCTGCCGACATTTAGTATACTCTACCTGTACTCGCTACGCAATAGCGATTCCCCATCAAATCCTGCTTTTGCGCCCCTTACCGGACGCTGCAAGGCGCGGCAGGCGCGCGCTCGAACCACCATTCTTCCGAAACGAGGACTTTAACGTATGGATGTAGAGGCCAGAGACCTGCTGACGGTCGAACAGGCGGCGCAATACCTTCAGGTGAGTCAGTCCAGCATCCGCTCCTATATCCGGCAGGGCCGCCTCCAGGCGTACCGCATCGCCGGAAAACGCAAGGTGCTGATTCCCCGCTCGGCGCTGCTTTCCCTGCTTGAACCCGCCCGCCCCGAAGATGTCGCCGATTCCGTTCCGCTTGACGACGAAGACGACGCCCCAGAACCGGTGAACGGCAAGCATGGCTGAGTCGCTGCGCGAGTTCTGGCGCTATCGCGAGCTGCTGCGGCAGCTGGTGGCCCGCGACCTGAAAGTCCGGTATCAAAATTCCGCTATCGGATTTTTGTGGTCTATCGTGCCGCCCCTGCTGCAAGTGCTGGTCTACTCGTTCCTGTTTAAGGGCGTGCTGAATCTCAAAGCCGAAAACTACGGGGCGTATGTGCTGTGCGGCCTGATTCCCTGGACATTTTTTTCTATCTCGATTTTAGACGCCGCCCATTCGCTTGTCCATAACGAGGCCATCGTTAAAAAAGTGTATATGCCCCGCGAAGTCGTGCCGGTCAGCAGCGTAGCGGGAAATTTCGTCCATTTCCTGCTCGGATGGACAGTGTATTTTTCGGTCTATTTTGTGGTGTTCCGGCTGATCGGGCATGGCGGCATCCCGTTCCTGCTATCCGCGCTCTGGTTTCCGTTCATCACATTGATGCTGCTTTTGCTGACGACCGGAATTTCCCTCTGGATTTCGATTCTCGGCCTGTTTTACAAAGACACAAAATTTATCGTGCAGACGGTCTTTGGCCTCGTCTTTTTCCTGATTCCCGTGCTGTATCCTATTGACCTGATCTATTATCAACCCGTGATGCAGGCGCACCCCTGGCTGTTCAAACTGTACCTGCTCAACCCCGTCACGGCGCTCATCAACGCCTACCGCAAGACGCTCTTAGAAGAGATTCATACCGGAACGCTGAACTTGCAGCAGCCGCCCGTTCCATTGGACTGGCCCCTGTTCGCCGCGTCCTGCGTCCTGTGCGTGGGCATTGCGGTCTCCGGCTACGCCTATTTCAACCGCCACAAATGGGAAATCGTGGAGCGCTTTTAGAAAGGGACGTTATGCCGCCGACCTTGCCCGCTGTTTCCTCTCCTTCCCACCCCAACGCTATCGAAGTCGCGCATCTCACAAAGCGGTTCCGCATCCGGCATCAGGGCGGTTCGCTGAAAGGGGCGCTGCTCAATCGCGGCAGGAACGCCCCGCGCATCGAGACGCCCACCGTCCTCAACGACCTCTCGTTCACCGTGCCGCACGGTCAGACGCTGGCGGTCATCGGGCGCAACGGCTCCGGTAAGTCCACCCTGCTCGGCGCGTTGGCCCGCGTCTATAAGCCGACCAGCGGAACGATTGGCCTCTACGCCCCCGACGGAACGCCCGCCCGAATCGCCCCGCTGCTGGCGCTCGGCGCGGGCTTTCACCCCGACCTGAGCGGCCTCGACAACATCGTTTTTTACGCCACGATGCTCGGTCTGCCTCCGAAAGAGATTCGCGCCCAGCAGGATTCGATTCTGGACTTCGCGGAGTTGGGGGACAAGGCGGACACCGCCCTCTACAACTGGAACGACGGCGCGAAACTGCGGCTCGGCTTTGCGATTGCCGTCCATACCGCACCCGACATCCTGCTCGTGGACGAGGCGCTCGCAGTCGGGGACGAGGCCTTCCAGAACAAATGTTACCGCCGCATCGCCGAATTGCGCAATGCGGGCAAGACCATCCTGTTCGTCTCGCACGACCTGCCCGTCGTAGAGCGGGTGGCAGACCGAGTAATCTGGCTGGACAGCGGCGTGATTCGTCTTGATGGCGGCGCGCGGGAAGTCTTGACGGCCTACCGTGAAAATGCAAAGAGACAGGAGGATTGAATTTTGGATTTAGATTTTGGATTGTGAGGCTGTCTCAAAAACCGCATGGCGTTTGATTGGGTCGCGTTGACATTGCGCGGCGGTTCAGATACAATAGGGACTGAGCGAACACCAATTTTTGACGGAAAGGACAGAGGATGCAGAAGCGTAAATTTTCGAATATGAAGTTGGAAGAGGCAATGCCGCTGATTGGCACGGCGCATTTCATCAAGTGGACATTAAATGTTCCGTCGCGCCCTCCGAGCGAACTGTTGATAAAACTATTGCAGCGTTTTCAGCGCTTTGATACGGTGGGTACGGAAGCGGCGAAACTGCTGCTGATTGACGCTTTGCTTGGCGAGTGCATTGAACCGTTTGAGCGGCTCAAAATATGGAAGGGCGAGGCGCTGGAATCGGAAACGCTGATTGGGTATGCCGACTACCTCATCACGCCCGATTACGCCTATATCAAAACGCCGCTGCTTTGCGCGGCGGAAGCGAAATTAGACGATTTCAAGAAAGGACGGGCGCAATGCGTGGCGGAACTTGCGGCCTGCCGGGAGAAAAATCAGGCGGACGGTCACGACCTTGACCTGTTCGGCTTTGTAAGCAACGGGCAAATCTGGCAGTTTTACCAACTGACGACCGGCGGCGAAATTTTTGAGACGGGACTGTATAATACGGGTTATATGCCGGAACTACTGGGCGCGTTGGACTTTATCTGCGCGGAGTGCGCGAAGCGGGTTCCGTAAGACCTACGCCCCGGTTTTGCGGCGCGTCGTGACCGTTGCGGCGGACGCTGCGGCGCGGCATCGTTATCCGGCCCTTGCGCGTCCCTGACTCCCAAAAAAGTTATAGGTCTGAATCCCGCACAGCAGGCTGACGAGTCCCCACGCGCTGCCCCTCACACAATCGCCGAGAATCAGGCCGAGAAAGAACGGCAGGAATTGCCGGTAGGCGCGAAGTCCGCCGTAGCGCATCGTCAGACTTTTTAAGACCCACGCAATCAGCAGCGGCATCCAGATGAGATGAATCGCCCAGGATGACGAGATCGCGTAGCCGATAGGGTGCAACGGAAACCCCGGAAACCGCAGGCGCAGGGCGAACAGCGCGACTGTTGTCAGCAGGCCGACCGCCATTGCCCCCGTCGCAGGGAAATGCGCCGAGAAAATCCCAATGCCGCGCCGCCCCGAACCATCTGCCGCGCGCCATCGTCTGATTGATCGCCCCCACCCCGTCCAGACCCGCCAGCCCGGTGGAAACGGCGAGCATGGCGTAAAGGGTCACTAATTCTCCCTGTGAGAACGCAAGGCGCGGCGCGAAACGGACGAGCAGCGCGTTCAGACCGACCAGAATGAACAGCGCAAAAATTACATTGGCGAAAAGCGAGATCGTGGAGGGTTACGGCCCAAATAGAACTTTTTCCAGTCGGATTACGCTGTACGCATGGAACGGAATCAGCAGGCAGCCCAACGCCACCGCCCGAAACGTGACGCCGCGCTCCGAAAGCGCCGCTGGCAGCGGGCCGGTTTCAGGCGCAGAATCTTCCGGCAAATGCGAGGACGGTAATCGTTCGGGGATGGACATGGCGCGTAATTCGGGAAGCGCCCGCTCTTTTCCTTCTGGCCCTCATCGCAGCGTCCGGGCCGTGAACGACCCGTCTGACGGGCGTTCCGCCAACCGGTCTGCGACCGGGACAACTGTTATTGCATTGCCGGTCGCAGATCGGTTAGCAGACGGACTTCATCAGACGGGCCGTTCACGGCCCGGACGCTCGGCGCGGAAGACAATAAAAAAGCCCCGTTTCCTCGTCGTTGAGGAAACGGGGCCGTTTCTATCTCCCTGCCGCCTGCGAGAGGCGGCGCAGTTTTAGAAGTGTACTGCCAGCTGCGTGGTGAAGACCGCCGAGTTCAGGTTGGAACCCGATCCCGTACCGCCGCTGAGGCTGTTCTGCGCGGCTGCCGACAGGCTGCTGTACGACAGAATCTGGTAACCAACTTTCAGCACCGTGTTCGCCGCGAGGTTCAGGCCCGCATTGAGCGTGATATACTGCTCAATCGGCTTGTTGCGTCCGTTGCCCGCAATGCCCGTAGCCGTCTGGCTCGACAGGCTGTAGAACACCGCGTCATAGTCCGCGCCCAGCGTGATCCGCTTGCTGATGGAGTATTTCGCGCCCGCCACGCCGTGATAGATTTCGTCGGAGATGTTCAGGAAGCCCGGAGTCGGGGTTCCGAGGCCGCGATTGCGCGCGCCCGTGAAATACTCGCCGCCAAAATACAGGTTCAGGCCATCGCTGACCCGATAGTCCGCGCGAGCGGTCGGGCCTTTGATGTTGGTCGGATTGTACCAGTTGCCCAGCTTGTCCCAGTACCCCGGAGCGCCGTAACGGGGGTCAACGTACAGGTAACCGCCCGTCAGGGTGACGGGGCCGCTGTGGTAGCCGGCGACCAGGTTATAGTACAGGTTGTCCTCGTTGCCGGTCAGTTCCGACGGGGACGCGCCGTTGCCGTCAATACCAACGCCCGTGACCGTTTTGTTCGCTTCCGCATTGAACGTGAAGCGGCCCAGGTTCTTAAGCGTCACATTTGCGCCGTACAGAACGACGTTGTTGAAGGGCGTAGTCCCGAAGGCCGGGGCCACCGTGTTCGTGCTGAAGTCCGCGAGGGTTAGGCCGAGTTCGCCCGCTTTGAAAAGCGGAAGTCCGACATGAACGCCGCCGACCTGATTGGCCTGAACGCCGTTGGTGACGTTGTTGAACGGAATGCTGCCGAACGGGCCATTCGCGTAGCCAACTCCCACGAGCGGGCGGTTGAACGTCGCGTTCGTGTTGGTCGTCGGGCTTCCGAACGACGCGGCGAACAGGGTGGTGCGGGCGCTGCCGAATTTAGCTTCCAGCTTGGCCCCGTCCTGCACGTAGTTGCCATCGTCATAAGTCGCTACGTCGAAGTACGGATCGTAGTCCGGGCGGTAGTACGTTCCAGGCGTGATCTGGTACTTGTAGCGTCCGACCGTCAATTTGACGGGCGATTCCGGGCCGCCAATCGGAATGTCGAGTTTCGCCTGATACAGGCTGAACTGTTCGGTCAGCGAGGTAACGCCCGCGCCGCCGGAGTTCTGGTTCGCCGCCGCGCCGGAACCGAGGATGTCGCCGCCATTCTGTCGGTAGGACAGGTAGTTGGAGAGAACCGGGTCCACGTACAATTTGATGTTGCCGGGAAGCGTCGCGGTGATCGGGACATGAACGTCGTGCAGCACGTTGGTCGGGCCAAAGTGACTGGAAGACGCGGGGCGGAACTCTCCGCCATAACCCCGGAAGCCGTAGCGAGAACGTTCGTTGCGCACCATGACCGTCGCGTCCACGTTGACTTTCGGCAGGCGGCTGAGTTGCTCTTTGATGTCCGCGATGTCTTTGGACATGGTGTCAAGGCGGTCATTGATCGTCTTGATGTTGGCTCCGAGCGAAGTCAGTTCGTTGCGGAACTCGTTGGTCAGGTTGCGCAGCGCCAGCACTTCTTCCGGGGTCATGCCGGGAGGTCCTGCGGGGCCAGCGGGGCCATCGGCTCCGGCAGGGCCAGCGGGACCGGCGGGGCCGGCGACGCCCGGAGCCGCCTGAATTTTGTCCAGAGCGCGTTTCAGCGCGATGGCAAACTCGTAGCGGGTCAGGGTGCGCTTGCCGCGAAAGAAGTTGTCCGGGTAGCCATCAATGATGCCTTTGGACTGAAGATCGGTGACGGCGTTGTACGCCCAGTGATCGGCGGGAACGTCCTTGAACGGTTCGCCCTGCGCCAGCGACGGGGTGGCCCAGGCGAGCGCCAGGGCGGTGAGGGATGCGCCGAGATACGGCAGAATCGGTCTCATTCTTTCCTCCATGATAGGGGTTGGGTTGGATTGGGTGAGAACAGAAAAGACGCGCGGCGCGAATGGCGCATCGCGATTTTTTGCTCTCGTTTTGTCTTTCCCGGCAGGGCGTGAACTGCGGTAGGGAGGCTGCCTGTCAGTCCCTGTTCATGGATTTGGAGTTGCGGCGGTTTGGAGAAGAGTTGCCTTGTATCCTGCCTCTTTCGCCGTCGCGACCAAAACTTCTGAACAAGGGCCTCGTGGCCCCTGCAATACCGTTGCCCGCAGCGCTGTCGGGTGAGAACGTTCGGCCTGACTTAAATCACGCCTGAAATTAGAAACGCAGCAGAGTTCGCTTTTGTTCCCGAATTACGTGATTTTATTCAAGACCGCCTGAAGATTAGCATACCGGCCTCAAGTTTGTCAACCGTTATGCCAAAAATACTAGGGCAAACGCATCTAAATCTATCAATAAGTATCAATCTGTCCGGGCTTTCTCCCGCTGCCAGCGAAAAACCGCCTCGCTGCCCGAAATCTTCCGCCGCTCCGGTCGCCTGTGACAGTCAATCGGGCGTCGTTAAGGCGATTCCGCCGGAAATACCGCGTTGAACCGCTGAACCGCGCACAGAACGCGCCTCTATTGAAAAACCAGCAGGATTTACCGGAGGGTTGGCGGTCACCCTAGGTCAGCTTTGAGAGTTATTGACAAATTTAGATGCGTTTGCCCTGCCAAAAATACGAGTAAAAAACGTTCCTCGCCCGATTTGACACCGCCTCCCGGCGCTTGTTACAGCCAATTTTCTCTCTCCCTCCAACGAAATCGCCCTCCAAATCCCAACCGACCGGGCGCAATCCGCGACTCATTGCCCTCACTTGTTATGCGACAACCCCTTGCAATATCCATCCTGCTCAAAAAAGAAGCGTCCCACGCATAAGGTTCGCCTGCGCGGAAATTTCGGCCAGATACGAGAAACGCCCGCTTTCTGCGCAGGATGCAGGAAGCGGGCGTCTCTCTTTCGGTTTGGGTCGGCGTTACACTTTGCGGCGGCGCAGAAAGGCAGTCCCTGTCAGGCCTCCCGCCATCAGCAGCGCGAGCGCGGAGGGTTCCGGCACACCTGTCACCGGGTTGAGACGAATGTTCGCCGTGAAATCAATTCCTGATTGAGTTTGTTGGCGGTCGGCGAAGAACAAGTCTACTTTGTGCGTCCCCGCCGTCAGCGGATCGGTCACGTAGGGCGCGTAAGACAGGCCATGCACGCCGCCGTTGTCCACAAAGAGTTTGTTGTCCACGAAAATAAAGGCGTCATCGTCGGAGCCAAGACCGAGCGTCACCGTTCCTGCGGAGGCCAGATCAAACGTTCCCTGCCAGTGGGCCGTGCGGAAATAGTTGGCGTCAGAGGTCTCGCCGTCCGGGAAGAAGTCCGACAGATGCTGAATCGGCGTCGAATCGAGTTGGTTTTTTTCGAAGGATGTGCCTCCATGCGGCGTCCACCAGAGGATTTCACCGGCGGCGTTGACATCCTTGATATTGCCAACGTAGGCGGACGTGATGACCGGCAGACCGTCGGGGCCGAGCGTGGACTGGACGGAACCCACTCCGCCCGTGCCGGTATTGAAATCGCCATTAGAACCGTCATTTTTGACTTTGTAGTAGTTGCCGGAAAGTTGCGCGTGGGCCTGCGGCAGCAGGCAGACGCTGCCCGCAAGGGCAAGCAGCGCAGAAAGCGTGAAGTGGGGAAGGCATCGCATAGAATTTCTCCTGTGTTCTCTGTTTTCCGACAGGACAGACTTGGTTCGGGACAGCCCGAAATTTGCGCGAGGTCGTACAGAAATAAGCGGTTCGCGCCCAATACTTCTTCTATTGCAAGAACTGTGCCAAACCGAGCAAAAAAGGACTTTTGACGAGAATTTATTTTTTTATTTGCTAAAAGCGGACTGCCTGATGCGATGAGAACGCGGGGAACGGGGGCGAAAATTGGCGCGAACGCAGGCAATTCCCGCGCCGGTGCGGTTGACGCCGCGCCCCGCATTAGTGTACACTAGAGGACATTATCCTAATTTCCTCAAAGAGAGTGTCCGCCATGAAAACTTACCACGTCGCCATTGCCGGAGCGACCGGAGCGGTCGGGACCGAGTTTCTCCGCCTGCTGGAGGCCCGCGAATTTCCGCTCGCCTCGCTGCGCCTGCTCGCCTCCGAGCGTTCTGTCGGGCGGGAACTGCTGTTTCGCGGCAAGCCCTATCCGGTCGAACTGCTGACCGAAGACGCTTTTCACGACATAGACATCGCATTATTTTCAGCGGGCGGTTCGCGCAGCAAAGAGTTTGCGCCCGCCGCCGTCCGCGCTGGCGCTCTGGTGATTGACAACTCGTCGGCGTACCGCATGGACGACGCCGTTCCGCTGGTCATCCCCGAAATCAATCCTGACGCCATCATGCAGCACAACGGCATTATTGCGAACCCGAACTGCTCGACGATCATTATGTTGATGACGCTGGAACCCCTGCGCCGCCTCGCGCCGGTGCGCCGCGTGATTGCCTCGACCTATCAGGCGGTCAGCGGGGCAGGGGCGCAGGCCATGACGGAACTGCTGGAACAGACGAGCGACGTTCTCCACGACCGCCCGGTCATTCCGCGCCTGTTCCCCCACCCGATTGCGTTTAATCTCTTTTCGCACAACACCAAAATTGACGACACCGGCTATAATGAGGAGGAGCGGAAAATGATCTTCGAATCCCGGAAAATTCTGCGCGACCCGGACTTGAAAATCTCCGCGACCTGCATCCGCGTTCCGGTGCTTCGCGCCCATTCCGAAAGCCTGAACATAGAATTTGAGGCGGGACAGCGCCCCGCATTGGACGCAATTCGGGCGGCGCTGGCGAATTTTCCGGGCGTCCGCGTGGTGGATAACCGCGATTCGAACCACTTCCCCATGCCGCTGGAAGCGACCGGGCAGGACGATGTGCTGGCGGGCCGCATCCGCGAAGACCTCTCCAACGCGGACGCGGTAGATTTGTTTGTGGCGGGCGATCAGATATTGAAGGGCGCGGCCCTGAACGGTGTGCAAATCGCCGAACACTGGATGAAACTGGCGGCGGTTTGATTTATCCACGAATTTATCACGAACGGACACGAAGGATTCGCTCCCTGTTGGCTTGATTGTTTTCGTGATTATTCGTGATAAATTCGTGGCAATTCGTGGATAGAAAGCGGGAGATTTTGCGATGGCGACTGCACTATTTGGACAGGTTTTGACGGCGATGGCGACGCCCTTTGACGCGCAGGGACGGGTGGACGAGGCGGCGGCGGAACGGCTGGTCGCGCATCTGCTGGACAACGGTTCCGAGGGGATTGTGGTATGCGGCACGACGGGCGAGTCGCCGACGCTTTCCCATGCGGAGAAATTGCGGCTGTTTCATCTGGTGAAAACGGCGGTCGGCGGGCGCGGCAAGGTGATCGCTGGGACGGGCGGCAACGACACCGCCGCAAGCGTCATTTTGACGCGGGAGGCGGCGGAGATTGGCGTGGACGGGGCCTTGCTCGTCGTGCCGCCCTATAACAAACCGTCGCAGGAAGGGCTTTATCAGCACTTTCGGAAGATTGCGGAGAGCGTTCCGACTTTGGACTGTATGCTGTATAACGTGCCGCCGCGCGCCGCGCAAAATCTGGACGCCGCTACGACCGTGCGATTGGCGCGGGACGTTCCCAACATTGTGGCGACGAAAGAGGCGGCGGGCAATCTCGTGCAGTGCGCGGAGATATTCGCGGACGCGCCCGATACCTTCGCAATTTATAGCGGTGACGACGGGCTGACGCTGCCGCTGCTTGCGGTGGGCGGCGTAGGCGTGGTGAGCGTGTCCGCGCATCTTGTCGGCAAGGACATGAAAGCGATGCACACGGCGTTCTTTGCAGGCAACTACGCGCTTGCGGCAAAACTCAACGCAAAAATGCTGCCGATAGTCCGCGCCCTGTTTCAGCCAACGACCGCCAATCCCGCGCCGCTGAAGGCCGCGCTAGATTTGATTGGCGTCCCTGTCGGCGGCCTGCGCCTGCCGCTGGTGGAAGCGACCGAGAAAGAGCGCGGCATCGTCCGGGCGGCGCTGACGGACTACGGCCTGATTTAACCTCCGATATGTTTTATTCGGGCTTTTCCAAAATGTCCGATGAAGCAAAATCGCTCTACCTAAAAGGTCTTTCACTCCTCGACGCAAATTTCGATTGATGCCTTAATACGGTACATACGCTCTGCTGGCAATGCGCCTATACGACTGACAAAACGTTGCAGGGACGCGGATCGTATTTGAAACGCATCGGCTGAAGAAGGCTTGGAAAGGCCGTTCCCTGCTTCCGGTTCGATACGGGTCATCCAGACATAATTGCCGTATGAGATTTTCCATTCGGTGATAGGCACTACCATTCGCAACGCCAGTCTGCCAATATCTTGACCGGACATAACGACGCAAGGGCGCGTTTTGCCAATTTCGTCGCCAATAGTAGGCTGGAGGCGAACAAGCCATATCTCACCGCGTTTCGGTTCGATTGTCTGCATTGTCATCCTCCGGGTATTCATAGAATGGATCGTCATCCAGTGCGGAAAACGCCGTCAACTCCCGTTCATGGACAGGCAGGGCAAGGTCTGCCTCGTACATCGGCGCGGCGTCTTCCGCCTGCGCCCGCAACTGACGGCGCTGTTCCTCTCGTGGTAAGGCGCGGAACGCTTTCAGGTCAAATTCCTTTGGCGTGACCAGCGCTTCCAGCGCATTTTGGACGTATTCCAGCAGCGGTTTTCCCTCGGCCTGCGCCCGCTCGGTCAGGGACGCCTCAATTTCCGGTGATAGGTCTACGATCAGGCTCATGCTCCGTCCTCCTCCTCGTTTTCGTCGTCCTCGTTCTCGGCGGTGTCTTCCGTCTCCCCTTCGTTATCTTCGTCGCTGTCTTCCAGCAGATCAATTTCGGGCAGGTCGAGCGCCTCGTCCTTATCGGCCTCAATCAGGCTTGCGGCGTCGGCGGGCGGGGCAAGTTTATCGCCCACTTGCGTCGCCAAAGCCCCCAATACCCCGTTGACGAATTTGCCCGATTCGGCGGTGCTGAACTTTTTCGCCAGTTCGACCGCCTCGTTAATAGACGCGCCGGTCGGGATTGCGGGCAGGAACAGCATTTCGTAGCCCGCGATGCGCATGATGTTGCGGTCAACCGCCGCCTGCCGGTTCAGTTTCCACCCGGCGGACAGATCGGCAATCGCTTTGTCAATCTCCGCCTGCTTCTCCAACGCGCCGCGCACCAATTTTTGCGCAAAGGCCCCCGTCCGCAGAAAGTCGCCCGTCTGCTTCGTCACGACCGCCCCGACCCTGCGCCAGTTTTCCAGCGATTCGGCGTTGTACGCTTCCCGCCGCTCCAGCAGGTAATCCGAGACCGCCGCCCCGATTGGGCGATTTTCCGCCAGTTCGCGTCCGAAGCGCCGCGCCTCTTTGCGGGCCTCCTTATCAAAGAGCGGCGGCAATTCCGTTCGCATTGCGTCTAAAAAATCCCGGTAGCGCGACTTTTCCGCCGCCGTCAGCTGCGCAATCTGCACCGAAAGCCCGTCGGCGGGGTTGGAATCGGCGGGGAACAGGAACGCCCCGCCGAGCGGAACGCCGAGGCGCGGCGGACTCAAATGCAGACCGGGGGCCGCCGTCTTGAACGCTTTCTCGAAGCGCACCTCCTGCCAGTAGACCGCCTCCTCGCACATCCGCCCCGCGCCGGTGGAGACCGCCCGCTCGAAAGGAAGACGCAGGCCGTCCAGCGTATCCACAAGATTCGCCGTCACCCAGTTCAGCCAGATCGCCTCATTCGCCGAACCGCTCGCCGTTTTGGAGCCGCGCTGCACGAACTCTTTCCGCAATGTCTCCAGCGCGTCGCGCAGGGCGTCTTCCGGCGAATGTTTGCCGACATCAATCTGATATAAAATTTTCAAGGCCCACTCGCGGGCCAAACGACGCGAACTAATCAAAACAAACTCCTTCGGAAGATAAGAACTTTCGACACAGAGTTCACCGAGGGGAAATACAGAGGACACGGAGAGATTCGGAAATGATTCTGACAGGAAAGTCCTATTCTGAATTTTGGATTGAAATTTAATCTGCGCCTTCTGCGTCATCTGCGGATTGAATCTCTTTCTCCTTTTCTCTTTCCCTCTCCCTGTCCTCTGTGTTTCCCCTCTGTGAACTCTGTGTCAAAAATTCTTCTTCCGCCTATTTTCCGGGTATACTTTTTACCATGAATACAACCCTGCAACGCCCGATTGAGACCGGGCCCGATACGCCGCCGATTGTCCGCATCCTGGACCTGCCGATTCACCGGCTGGACATGGAGGCGGCGCTGAATCGCATGGACGCTTTTATTGCAAGCGGCGGAACGCACCATGTCATCACCGCCGACGCTTCGATGCTGGTGATGGCGCAGGACGACCCGGAACTCCGCGCCATTGTCGCCAACGCCGAACTCGTGACGCCGGACAGCGCGGGCGTCCTGTGGGCGGCGAAACGTCAGAATCAGCCGCTTGCCGAACGGGTCTCCGGCGTCGAAATCGTGGAGAAACTTTGCGCCCGCTCCGCGCGGAACGGCTGCCGCCTGTATTTTTTAGGGGCCGCTCCGGGCGTGGCGCAGCAGGCTGCAGACCGTATGAACGCCAAGTATCCGGGCTGTCAGGTCATCGGGACGCGGGACGGATTTTTTCAGCCCGCCGACGTTCCCGCGCTCATCGCCGCGATCAAAGCCGCCCGCCCGGACGTTCTTTGCGTGGCGCTGGGAATCCCAAAGCAGGAAAAATGGATTCACAAGCACCGCGAGGCCGTCGGCGTCCCGGTTCTTATCGGCGTCGGCGGCACATTGGACGTGCTTTCCGGCACGGTGAAACGCGCCCCGCGCCCGTTCCAGAAACTGCGCCTTGAATGGCTGTGGCGCGTCCTCTCCAACCCGAAGAAAATCAGCAAAGTCGCGCTACTGCCCCGCTTCGTCCGCCTCATTTTGAGGGGAAATTGAACCGCAGAGTTCACGGAGGAGAAACACAGAGAACACGGAGAGATTTCAAATTAGTTTTTCCATTCCATATGACACGACTGCAAAACCCGGCGGGTGATTCCGTCGCGCATGAGTTGGACATTGAAATTGAGCAACAGACCGATTTTTCTGCCGCTAAGTTTTAAGTAAGACAATAGTTGCGCTTCCTGTACAGGAAGAACTTTCTCGACGGCTTTCAACTCTACAATAACGGCGTCGTTGACCAGCATATCAATCCGATAGCCGCCGTCCACCTGCAAGCCATCATATACTAGCGGCAAAACTAACTGCGTCTTCACATCATAGCCCCGCTTCTTCAGTTCATGCTCAAGGCACGCCTCATAAGCGTTCTCCAACAATCCCGGCCCCAACGCCCTGTGAACTTGAATTGCCGCATCAATGACCGCCCCGTTCACCGTATTGCAGTTCATTTCCCAAAACACTCTGTGTCCTCTGTGTTAAAAAATCTTCTCCCTCCCATGCAAATAAGGGCGCAGGACAGTCGGGACGGTGACGCTGCCGTCGGCGTTCTGGTAGTTTTCCAGCACGGCAATCATTACGCGGGGCAGCGCGAGGCCAGAGCCGTTGAGCGTGTGGAGGAATTCTACCTTTGCGCCCGCTTCCGGGCGATAGCGCAGGTTGGCCCGCCGCGCCTGAAAGTCCCGGAAATTCGAACAGGACGAAACTTCGAGCCACTCCCCGCCCTCCTCGCCTTTGCTGGCGGGCGCGTAGACCTCAATGTCGTACTGCATCGCGTTGAAATCGCCTTTTTCGCCGGTGCAGACCAGGACGGTGCGGTACGGCAGTTCAAGGGCGCGGCAGATGTCTTCCGCGTCATCAAGCAGCGACTCCAGTTCGGCGTCGGAGTTTTCGGGTGAGCAGAGTTTCACCATCTCCACTTTGTCGAACTGATGCCCGCGCTTGATTCCGCGCACGTCGCGCCCCGCCGACATTTTTTCGCGGCGGAAGCAGGGCGTATACGCGACATAATGCAGCGGCAGTTGCGCCCCTTCTAAAATCTCGTCGCGGTGCAGGTTCGTCACGGGGACTTCGGCGGTCGGCACGAGCCAGAAATCTTCCTCCGCGTCGTGGTACTGATTGTCCGAGAATTTGGGCAGCTGCCCCGTCCCATAAAGGCATTGCTCTTTGACGACGAACGGCGGATAAATCTCCTCGTAGCCGTGCTGCGTGATGTGGCGGTCGAGCATGAACGCGATCAACGCCCGCTGCAAGGCCGCCCCCGCGCCTTTCAGCACGTAGAACCGCGAACCGCTGATCTTGACGCCGCGCTCCATGTCCAGAATCCCCAGCGCTTCGCCGAGTTCCCAGTGCGGTTTCGGCGTGAAATCAAATTGCCGCATCTCCCCGCCAGTTCGGACGAGAACGTTGTCGGCCTCGCTGGTCCCATCGGGAACGCGGGCGTCCGGCAGGTTCACCACGCGCATCAGGGCGTCATTGAGTTCGCGCTCCAATTCGCCGCGCTGCGCGTCGAGGGCGTTGACTTCATCCCCTAAAGCGCGGAGTGAAGCGCGTTTGGCGTCGCGCTCTTCCGCCGTGATTCCCTTTGCGCCCAAAGCCTTGCTTCCAGCGTTGAGTTCCGCTTTTTTGGTTTCGGCATCGGTTTTCAGGGCGCGGACGCGCTCGTCCATGTCCCGAATCCGGTCTACTTCGGCAGGGTCGGCGTTCATGCGTCCAAACCCGGCCTTTACCGCGTCGGGCTGCTCTCGAAACAGGCGTATATCCAGCATTAGTTTTTCATGTCCTCTTTTCGTTTCCTCCGTGCTGAACATTTTACCACAGACAGGGCGGGAACCGCGTTCGCCGCCGCGAAGAACTATCACAAAAAACACAAATTTTGACACGATCCTTTTCTTGACATATTCCAGATTATGTGCTATCCTGTTGCGATGTTAGACAATACTGAAGAACTTAAAACTCGCCTGCGGTCGGCGGGCCTGCGGATTACCGCGCCCCGACTCGCGGCGCTGGCGGCGCTTCACAGCGGCGGACACTCTACCGCCGACGCCATCACCCTTGCCGCCCGCGAACGCCTCGGCAGCCTGTCCCGGCAGGCCGTCTACGATAACCTCGCCGCGCTGGTGGAAGCGGGCCTTGCGCGGCGCATCGAACCGGCCCACGCGCCCGCCCTCTATGAAGCGCGGACGGGCGACAACCATCACCATCTGGTCTGCTCGCAGTGCGGGCGGATCGAAGATGTGGACTGCGTGGTCGGGCATCGCCCCTGTCTGGAGCCGAGCGCGACGCACGGGTTCGCGCTTTCGGAAGCCGAAGTCACTTTCTGGGGCCTCTGTCCCGCGTGCCAAACGCCCGCAGAAACGCAGGCCAACTAATCCCCGTTCAGACCTATTCAGAAAGGAAGATCAAATGTCACTGGAAAATCAGACCAACGCGGACGCCGCAGGCGCCGACAAGAATCACGACAGCAACGTCAACAGCGCGGGACACGCCACGCGAGTCGGCGAGATGAACGATGACAGCCACGCCACCGAGAACCGCCACGCCGAGGGGGACAGCGCGATCCCCGCCGCCGGGAAATGCCCCTTTCTGGGCGGAGAACCAAAGCAGGTGGCGGGCGGCGGCACACAAAGCCGCGACTGGTGGCCCAATCAGCTGAAACTCAATATCCTGCGGCAAAACTCCTGCCTGTCCAACCCGATGGGCGAAGGATTTGACTACGCGGAGGAGTTTAAGACGCTCAATCTGGCAGCCGTCAAGCAAGACCTTTTCGCCCTGATGACCGATTCGCAGGCGTGGTGGCCCGCCGACTACGGGCATTACGGGCCGTTCTTTATTCGGATGGCGTGGCACAGCGCCGGAACGTACCGCATCGCGGACGGGCGCGGGGGCGCGGGGGCCGGAACGCAGCGCTTCGCCCCGCTCAACAGCTGGCCCGACAACGCGAACCTTGACAAGGCGCGTCTGCTGCTCTGGCCTGTGAAGCGGAAATACGGCAACAAACTCTCGTGGGCCGATCTGCTGGTGCTTGCCGGAAACTGCGCTCTAGAGTCTATGGGCCTCAAACCCTTCGGTTTCGGCGGCGGACGCGCCGATGTCTGGGAGGCTCCGGAAGACATCTACTGGGGTTCGGAAACGGAGTGGCTGGGCGACAAACGCTACACCGGCGACCGCAAACTGGAAAACCCGCTGGGAGCGGTGCAGATGGGCCTGATCTACGTGAACCCGGAAGGCCCCAACGGACACCCCGATCCGCTGGCGTCCGCGCATGATATTCGGGAGACCTTCGGACGGATGGCGATGAACGACGAGGAGACCGTCGCGCTGATTGCGGGCGGACATACCTTCGGCAAAACGCACGGGGCCGCCGATCCGTCCGCCTATGTGGGCCGAGAACCGGCGGCGGCGGGGCTTGAGGAACAAAGTCTGGGCTGGCGCAACTCCTACGGCGACGGGCATGGAGGCCACACGATCACCAGCGGACTGGAAGGGGCCTGGACGACCACGCCGACAAAGTGGAGCAATAACTATTTCGAGAACCTGTTCGGGTTCGATTGGGAACTGACCAAGAGTCCGGCGGGCGCTTTTCAGTGGAAACCGAAAGACAACGGCGGGGCCGGGACTGTCCCGGACGCGCACGACCCGGCGAAAAGCCACGCGCCGTTTATGCTGACGACCGACCTTGCCCTGCGCGTTGATCCCGAATACGAAAAAGTCTCCCGGCGCTTCTACGAGAACCCGGAGGATTTCGCCGACGCTTTCGCCCTCGCCTGGTTCAAACTCACACACCGGGACATGGGGCCGCGTTGCCGCTATCTGGGGCCGGATGTCCCGGCGGAAGAATTGATCTGGCAAGACCCGGTTCCCGCCGTCAATCACCCGCTGATTGACGCGGCTGACATCGCGGCGCTGAAAGCCAAAATCCTCGCGACCGGGCTTTCGGTGTCGGAACTGGTGTCAACCGCGTGGGCGTCCGCCTCCACCTTCCGGGGTTCCGACAAGCGCGGCGGGGCCAACGGAGCGCGGGTTCGCCTCGCGCCGCAGAAGGATTGGGCGGTCAACCCCCCCGCGCAACTGGCGAAAGTTCTGACCGCGCTGCAAGGGGTACAGGCGGAGTTCAACGGCGGCGCGACGGGCGGCAAGCAGGTCTCGCTGGCGGATATGATCGTGCTGGGCGGATGCGCGGGCGTGGAGCAGGCGGCGAAAAACGCCGGAATGGACGTGACCGTTCCATTCACGCCGGGGCGTACCGACGCATCGCAGGAGCAGACCGATGTCGAATCGTTCGCCGCGCTGGAGCCGCTTTCGGACGGCTTCCGCAATTATAACAGTACGGCGGCGTCGGAAGACAGGCTTATAGATAAGGCGCAGTTGCTGACGCTGACCGCGCCGGAGATGACGGCGCTGGTGGGCGGTCTGCGCGTTCTGAACACGAACGCGGACGGCTCGCAGCATGGCGTCTTCACCGACCGACCGGGGGCGCTGACCAACGACTTCTTCGTAAACCTGCTCGATCTGCGCACAACGTGGAAAGCGGTCTCGGAGGCCCAGGACGTGTTTGAGGGCCGCGACCGTATCACGGGCGCGGTGAAATGGACGGGAACCCGCGTTGATCTGGTCTTCGGCTCAAACTCGGAACTGCGGGCCATCGCGGAAGTCTACGGCTGGGCGGGTTCGCAGGACAAATTCGTCCATGACTTCATCGCAGCATGGACAAAGGTCATGGACCTTGACCGCTTCGATCTGGCATAAGTCCTATGGGCGAGGCGGCGGAAACGCTACGCCGATAGCGAACCGGAGGCGCGCAACGCGCCGATAGCGAACCGGGGTCGAGGCGTTTCATATCAACCCAATGCCTCGCTGGGTGGCGTTCCGCCAGACGTCCTGCCGGACGCGGGATGCAGTTTTAATGGCGACTTCCAGCGCGTTCAGCATAGCGCTTCGGTGCAAGGGCTTCTTTTGAGGGGATGGCATTTGCCATCCCCTCAATCGTTTCCCTCGCCGCCTTGCCCGGATTTCTTTCCCTTCCTCATGCCCTCGCAAAAATAAAAAAATAAAAAGCGCAAAAGCGCGGACTTTGGCATGGTTCTTGCAATAGGAGCGGTATAGCCTTTTTATCAGGGCAAAAACGCTTTGAACTCCGCAGCAGGATGCTTCCTGACGCCGAAAGGAACTGCTCTTATGCTTCATGCCTCCCTGTTCCGCCGCGTTTTTCGCGCCGCGCTCGCTTTGATTGCGTTCGCCTCATTGCCCGCGCAGGCGCAAACATTCGTTTTTTCGCAGAATATCGGCAGTTTTGGCTACTCTTCCGGTCTGCTGGATCACCCGGAGGGCGTGGCGGTGGATAGCAACGGGAACGTCTTCGTCGCGAATACGGAGGACAACCGGATCGAAGTATACGACAGCGCGGGACGCTTTGTTCGCAACAGCGCCAGCGGGCAGGTGGGCTTCCCGGTCGGGCTTGCCATTGACAAAAACGGCAATCTTTTTGTCGGGGATTACGGATTGAACCGCATCTCCATTTTCAGCGCCAGCGGAGTCTATCTCGCAAAACTCGGCGGCTATGGCAGCGGCAACGGGCAGCTGCATGGCCCCGGCGGAGTGGCTCTCGACGGACTGGGCGACGTTTTTGTTGCGGACACGTTCAATGACCGCATCGTGAAATTTACGGTCAGCGGCAGTTTCGTCCGCAACATCGGCGGCTTTGGACTAACCCCCGGCAAACTGTGGATGCCACGCAGCGTGGCAGTCGGCGCAGGCGGCGTGGTCTACGCGCTGGACTCGGCGAACGACCGCGTGGAAAAGTTTTCCAATACCGGCGTTTTTCTTCAGGCGTTTGGCGGCGGCGGCGACGGCGACGGGCAGCTGCGCGGGCCATGCGGCATCGTCGTGGACGGGAGCGGCAATGTTTTTGTCGCGGACACGTTTAACAATCGCGTGGTGGAATTTGACGCTGCGGGGAATTTCATGCAGAATATCGGCGGGGCTGGCAGCGGCGACGGGCAGTTCAGCGATCCCTACGGCGTCGCGCTGGACAAAGCGGGCAATCTTTACGTCGCGGACACGTTCAACAACCGCATTGTGAAATTCGCGCCCGTCTCCGTGCCGGAACCCGGCGCAATGGCCCTGCTGATTGGCGGATTGGTCAGCGCACTCTCTTTGCGGCAGCGAAAGCGCAAATGAAATCAAGCTTGCCTGTAAACACGGTAAAAGGGAAAAATTCTGCCTTTTTTGAACCCGGACGCCCGTTTTTCCTGTCAGACCTTGAAGAGGGTTGCGGGCAGGCTGGGAGGTCGAAAATGGACGCGGCGATACGGGCGAAATTAGAGGAAGTGGAAGCGGAAAATCGGGTCAGCATCCTGTTCGCGGTCGAGTCGGGCAGTCGGGCATGGGGATTTGCGTCGCCGGACAGCGATTACGACGTGCGGTTCGTCTATGCGCGGTCGGCGCGGGAATACCTGCGCGTCCGTCCGCAGCGCGACGTAATCGAGCTGCCTATCGTCGGCGATCTGGACATCAATGGCTGGGACTTGTATAAGGCGCTGGCCCTGTTTCAGGCGTCCAATCCGCCCCTGCTGGAATGGCTGCAATCCCCGCTTGTTTATCGCGCTGGCCCGGTTCTGGACGCCATGCGGACGCTGGCTACGGCGCAGTTTTCTCCGCGCCGCATGGCCTACCACTACGGCAGCATGGCGCGGCGCAACTGGCTGGAAAGCATCGCAGGGCGGGACTCCGTTTCGCTCAAAAAATATCTTTACGCCCTGCGCCCGGTGGTATGCGTCCGCTGGTTGGAGCGGCAAAACTCCCCGCCGCCCACCCGTTTTCAGGACGCGCTGACCGCCGCCGAACTGCCGGAAGCGGCACGCGACGTCACCGACGCACTGATACAGCGCAAACAGGCGGGCGGAGAACTCGGAGAGGCCGCGCCGGAGCCAGTCCTGAATAGCTTCCTCGAAGCGGAAATCGCCCGCATCGCCGCAATCACGCCAACATTGCCCGACGCGCCAATGGACAGCGGCCTGCTTGACGAACTGGCGTGGCGCGTTCTGGAAATTTAGCGGGCCTGACTTTGCGTTTCGGCGCGGGATTTGCTATCATGAGGCCGCAGAGACGGAAGATAGCCTGATCATTTTGCTTCCAGAGGATTTTTAATGCCGCGTGTTTACCAGGGCCATTCCGTTTTCCGCGTCGGGCGAATCAATTCACGGCCACGCGCGCAAAGTCCGCCTTCGCGGACTCAATGCGGATGAGCCCCCACAAAAAGGATCGGGCTTAGTGTCCGAAGGGACACTTCGCGCGCTTGTGGCAGCGGTTTCAACCGCCCGACGCGGAAAACGGAATGGCCCTGCGTGTTTACCGCTCTATGCAGGAAGATGCAGGCCGACCAAAGAGGGATCACAGCGCAAAGGCGCCGGGCGTCCGGTTCGAAGGCCTCAAAGTGGATATTCACGCGCGGGCGAACGGTGCGGTCGAATCGGAAAAAAAGGAACTGTCCGTCGCGCCGTTGCCGGAACATCTGCCGTCGCCGGAACATCTACCGACGCGCCGGGTTTATCAGAATCTTCGGCAGATGGTCGAAGGGTCCGCATTGAAAGAGGCCATGCTGCCGATCCGGCGCATGGGCGGCGGGCTGTTCTTGCGAAGCGATATAATATCTGGCTTGCTGCTTGCCTCCGACCCTGCCAGAGACAGCAGCGTTGAACAGGGGGTGTGGTGATTGCCCCTGCCCGAAAAATGCCGCTGGCAGAGTACGAAACGGCGCTGGCGAACACGCAGGCGCAAGGGGTGAAGATGAGGCAGTCAAATAAACAAGGTATTACCTTGATGGATTGTTAGTTCCGATTGTTTCGCTTTTTAGCGTTTCAAAGAGGGAAGACCGAACCGACTTTTCTCTCATCTCCTATCCCATTTCTGGTAAAATGAGATAAGACTATGGGCGGTGAGGGATTCGAACCCCCGACCCCTTCGGTGTGAACGAAGTGCTCTACCACTGAGCCAACCGCCCGCACACAAAAAACGACAAATAATATACCTGTATTCTACACTGTCCTGGCGATTCTGTCAAGTTTTTTTGCAAAAACCATCGGGACGCGATACACGCCCCCGTGTTTCCGTCGCTCCCAGGCATTTAGACAGTGCGAATAGGCAAATCATTTGTAGATTGCGCAAAAAAATTGCGCTTCTCTGTCCGCAGGACGGTTGGCGAAGCTTTCCAAAAGCGCCTTTTACACGCTCGTCGTTGATTTTACTTTGCAGCAATTTCCACATCTCGGAGAGGTCATGCAAACGCTGCCAACCGCGCCATAACGTCTGTACGGCAGGAAGACCATCGCGGGGGCGGCCCAGAAAACCGCGCAGGTTTTTTGTCAGAGAGGACGCGGTTTCAACCCGTTGGCGACCTTTCGGTGTTTACGCCCTTAAAACACCTGAAAAATGCGCTAGAACAGCCATTTTGAGTAGACGTTATAGTATAATAAATCTTTCTCCGACAGCTTGCTAGACGGGCCTTTTGTAGGCCCGCTGTGAAGATTTACCGCTATTGCAACATAAGAAAAAAAGATAGTTAGTACGGTTGTCTACTTTTTCAGAGAAGACGAAAACGAAATTTTTCACGGTTCGTCCCGCGTGACGCGGACGCCGACATCCAGCGATTCGGCGGCAGGGCCGTGATACAGGCCGCGAATTGGGACGACATCGCTGTAATCGCGCCCGAAATGCGCTTTGATGTAATGCGCGTTCACCACGAGGTTGTTGGTCGGGTCGAAGCCGCACCACTGCCCGCCCGGTAGGAGGCACTCTACCCAGGCGTGCATCGCGTCGCCGCTGATTAGCGCCCGCGCCGCGCCGCCCTGCCGGGGGCCGTCGCGCCCGTCCCGCCAGCGTTTTTCGGCGGAGTCGCGCTCGTCATCCGCCAGATTGATCTCCGACTCGTCCGATTTTTCCGCGCCGGTGTAAAGGTAGCCGCTGATATAACGCGCCGGAATCCCCTGCTGACGGCAGACCGCCAGCATCAGATGCGCAAAGTCCTGACACACGCCCTGCTTCTGCTCCAGAACCTGCAAAATGCTCGTATTGACATTGGTCGCGCCGGGGGCGTAGGTGAAAACGCGGTGCAGCAGGCGGGTCAAAGCGATTAAAAATGACGCTGCGCTGCCGCTTGACTGTTTTTGCGCCACCAGCGCGATCCGCTCCGTCTCCGCCACGAACGGGACGCGCTCGGTCGGCATCAGGAACTCATAATGGCGCTGACGCACCAGCGCGTCCGCGTAGTAGTCCATGTCCGGGGTAACGAGCTGCAGGCGCTGAAAGGGGTTCATGCGATGCGTCACGACCAGCGAATCGGCCTGAATAATCAGTTCCTGATGCGGAGGGCGGACGGTGAAATGGTGGACGCGCCCCGCCGGGAGATCATAGGCGAAGACGGAGGCGCGGGGCGTCGGCGTCAGGCGGAAGTCCAAACAGGTCTGGTCTTCGTCGCTGAGGGGCATCAGGCGCAGCTCATTGTAGCTGTCCCGCGCCGGTCTTGCATAAGCGTATCGGGTGGTATGGGTGACGCGCAGGCGCAAAAGGCGGATACCTCGCGGAAGAAGACAGAAAACAGAAAACAGTGCCGAAGAAAACAGAAAACAGAAGACAGAAAACAGAAAAAAATCGCGTTTTGCAAAACTTGCGCGTAATTGCGAAGAGTTTCGCCACACCGACTTTGTACAAAGTTTTCTCATAGAAAGCAGAATTTCCTTCTGTTTTCTGTTTTCTGTTTTCTGTTTTCTATTCCTTGTTTTCTGCTTTCTGTTTTCTCTCCTCTAATACAGCAAATAGGTCTGCGTAATCGCTTTTCCTACCGCCGCGCAGCGGGTCTGCATATCGTCTAGGAACTCGTGCAGGCCGCTGACAATGATCTCGTCCGGGCGCGAATACATCAGGTCGGCAAGCAGCCGCCCGATAATGCGCTCCGGTTCCGTTGCCGGTTCGTTCTGCGTATTGCCGCTGATGCGCCGCAGGCAGCCTTCGACGCGGGCGATGCAGTGCCGCGCCGAAGCGGGGAACTGCGGGTTCAAAATCAAAAAGTCCACAACGGTCGAGGGGCGGATGCCCGTTTTATAGGTCTTGCGGAACATCTCAAAGGCGCTGACCGATTTCAGCACCGCAATCCAGCCGTGCATATCCAGAAGGCTGCCGACTCCCAGCGGCTCCACGCCGATTTTCGCGGCGGCGTCGCCTTCGTCCTGGTAGGCGGGCAAAAGGTCGTGGTATTTTACATCTAATAGACGCGCCGTTTGGACGCCGCGTTCCAGAAATCGCCCCGCGTCCAGCCAGTCCCGCGCTTCTCCCATTAGCATCGTCCGATTAAGGATGCCCTGAAACAGGTGGGAGGCGTTTTTCACGACGGTGAAAAATTCGTGCGGGCTGCCCGCCAAAGCCCGGTCTACGTCCCATTCCAGCAGTTCAAGGTACGAGACGTTCAGGCTTTCCCACATCTCGGAGGCGATCTGTTCGCGGATGGCGCGGGCGTTGGAACGCGCTTTTTGCCAGACGGAAACAATCGAATACGGATTTGTGGTGTCGAAGGCGAAAAACTCCATGATGTCCCGGTCGTTTTCCGTCTCGTAGCGCGAAAAGTACGCCTCCTCCGCGCCGGAGATTGCCAGCAGGGAGTTCCATTGCATCGGGCTGGACGTTTCGCCGGGGAGTTCCCCTTCGGGCGGCAATCCCGACTCTAAGGCGGCATGGTAATGCACGTCCACCATCCGGGCGGCGGCCTCCGCCCGCTCCACATACCGCCCGATCCAATAGCAGGCGTCGGCGTGTCTACTCAGCATCATAGCCTCCAGATTCGGGTATCGGGTGTTGGGTGTCGGGTGTCGGCAAGACCGGGGGGGCGAAGCCCTGCGACTGTGACATCGTTCCCATTGTTTGCGACTGGAAGCCGGACGCCTGAAGTTGCTGCATCGTTTCGGGCGCCAGCACCCACGTATCCTTGCTGCCGCCGCCCTGCGAGGAGTTGACGACGTAAGAGCCTTTTTTCAGCGCCACGCGGGTCAACGCGCCGGGAACCAGCGTGATGCCGCTTTTGCCATAGAGAAGGTAGGGGCGCAGGTCAATATGCCGCCCCTCGAAATGGTCGTCCACAAACGCGGGGGCCTGCGAAAGCGAGATCAGCGGCTGCGCGATATAGTTGCGCGGGTTCGCCTTGATCCGCTCGGCGAAATCGTCCTGCTCCTGCCGGGTGGACTGCGGCCCCATCAGCATCCCGTAGCCGCCCGATTCATTCGCCGCTTTGACGACCAGTTTGTCCAGATTTTCCAGTATATATTTCAGATGCTGCGGATTCTGCGCAAGGTAGGTCTCGACGTTGCTCAAAATCGGCTTCTCTTTTAAGTAGTAATCAATAATCTGCGGCACAAAAGCGTAAATCACCTTGTCGTCCGCAACGCCCGTGCCGACGGAATTGGCGAGGGCGACGTTGCCCGCCCGGTAAGCGTTCATCAGGCCGGGAACGCCCAGCGACGAATGGGAACGGAAGACCAGCGGGTCAATGAAATCGTCGTCCACGCGCCGGTAGATCACGTCCACCCGCTGCGGGCCTTTGGTCGTTTTCATATAGACGATGTTGTCGTCCGTGAACATATCCCGGCCTTCGACGAGTTCCACGCCGAGCTGCTGCGCGAGGAAGGTATGCTCGAAGTAGGCGCTGTTATAGACTCCGGGCGTCATCACGACGACAGTGGGATCGTCGGCGCGGTGGGGCGGGGCCAGTTCGCGCAGGTTCGCCAGCAGCTGAGTCGTGTAGTGGTCTACCGGGCGCACGGGCAGGTCGCGAAAAACGGCGGGCATGATCCGCGTCAGGATAATCCGGTTTTCCAGCACATAGGAAACGCCGGACGGGGTGCGGAGATTGTCTTCCAGCACTTTGTACGAGCCGTCGGCGTCGCGGATCAGATCGCTGCCGCAGATATGGACGTAGATGCCTCCGGGCGGATCGGCAAGCATGAACTCTTTGCGAAAATGCGCCGCCCCGACGACTAGCTCACGTGGAATGATATTGTCGTTGAGGATATTTTGATCGTGGTAAACGTCGCGCAGAAAAAGGTTGAGGGCCTTTAACCGCTGTTTCAGTCCGCGCTCAATCGTGTCCCATTCGTCGGCGGGAACGATGCGCGGCATAAGATCGAAGGGGAAAGGCTTTTCCGTCCCCGCCGCGTCGCCGTAGACCGCAAACGTGATTCCCTGATTGATGAGGCTGTGGTCGGCGAGCTGGGTGCGGCGGCGGAACTCCTCCGGGGACATTTTGCAGAGCCGCTCATAGAGTTTGCGGTAGTGCGGGCGCGGCGTTCCATCGGGCGTGAGGGTTTCGTCGTAAAAGTGGTTGGTCTGATAGGAATCAAAAAGTGACATGGACAATTCCCGCCTTATCGGGTGGCTGCTTTTCGGCGTCGGCGCTGGCGCAGCGGTCTATGCGGAGTCGGGCGTCATTGCCGGGGGAGGGCCGTGACCGGCCCCGAATTGAGCGTAAGGCGAAAACTCAATAAGTCATTATAGCGTGGAATCGGCGGATTGTAAAGGGCGGGACAGCGTTTTGCTGTCCTGCCCATGATGGGCAGTCCCAGATTACTCCGGGCGTAGGAGGCATACGCGGACGGCGGGAACGGAATTTGTTATCTGCTGACTCAGGTCAATGTCGAATGTCACCAACTCAACGATGCCGCGTCTTGCTAAACTTTCCGCTGCTGCGATATACAGGCCGTCTGCTGAACGGCTGCATCCATACGCCCCCCGAATTTGCTCCGCCCGCATGACCAGTCCTGCATTTGGCCGGAAGGCGGCAAGATGCTTCTCATTTGCGCCTGCAAAGCCTGTACTGCAATAGAATGTTCTGCCGCTGACAGAAACGCCGCGCATTAACTTGCCGCACAGGATATACAAAACTTCCGCCACAATGACACCGGGCGCATGAAAAATGCAGTCGTCTTCGGCCTATTTTTCATCTGCGCGTCTGCCACTGCGAATTTGTCCACTTCCTGGGAGCATAGCGCAATCAGCGCGTTCGCATCGGAAACGACAAATTCGGGCGGCGTTATTCACCCCCAAACATTTCACCGGAACGCGCCTGCCGCAGCAGGGCAACCGTGTCTTCCGAAGCGGACGGGCTTGTTCCGGCCTGCAACCGTTGCATTTCGCGCCGACAATCAGCGTAAATGGGCCAAGCGGCAAATTCGCCGATTTGAAATTTTTGAACGAACGCAAACTCAAATTGGTAAGCATCGTATTTCCGCTCGATTCGTTTTTTCGTTTGATGCGCGGCAAACACGCTTCCGCGTCAAATCGGGAAGTTGAAAATTCATGGACGCTAACGATGTACGGCGTCGCGGCGTCTGGGGCGCAGGTCAGGGAGATTCGGGCGGGCGAGCATCCGGTAGAGCATCCCGAAAACGCCGTCCCGATAGGCGATTTTGACGCGCGGCGTCAGCATGGCGTTGCCGCCCAATTTGACGAGGCCGGCGCGGGTTGTGCAGGCCCCCGCGAATCCCGCCTGCCGCACCAGTTCCGGCGTCCGACTGTTGAAATGCCCGTAAGGGTAGCAGAACGTCTGGATCGGGCAGCCGAAATGCGCTTCAATTTCGCGCTTACCTGCGGAAATATCGCAGAGCGCGTCTTTGTCCGTCAGCGCGTCGAGGTGGGGATGGGTGAGCGTATGCCCCCCAATCTCCCAGCCGTCCGCCCGCAGACGGTCGAGCGTCTCCCAGCCCATGAGCGGCAAGGTGGGGTGGCCCGTTTCCGCGTCCCATGCGTTTGTGCTACCAATCCCACGCGGCACGACAAACACGGTCGCGGGGATTTGCAGGGCGCGTAAAATCGGGGCGGCATACTCTCCGACGCAGGCGTAGCCGTCGTCGAAGGTGACGCAAAATGTCCGGCGCGGCAGGGCCTTGCGGCTGTTCTGCGCATCCACGATTTCGGAGAACGTCCGCGCCCGGTAGCCCAGCGAAAGCATCAGGCGCATCTGGCGCTGAAAGTCCGCTGTGGAGACATTCAGGAAGCGGTCGCCGCGTGAGTGGACGGGCAGGCCGACTTTGTGGTACATCAGCACGGGAACAACAATTCGATTTTTGGACATGAAGGTATCATTTCAGCGCGGCGCAAAAGCGGCGACGCTTCAGCGGGGCGCGGGAGAGAGGGGCGCTGCCGTTGCGGGAGCCATACGGCGGTAAAGCGCCTCGATGTTGTTGACCATCGTCTCGGCGGAGAAGAGCGCGAGGGCGCGGGTGCGGGCGGCCTCGCCCATCTGTCGCCGCCGGGGGACATCCGCCAGCACGCCGATCAGGGCGGCGGCGAGGGCGCGGGGGTCGCGCTCGATCAGCAGGCCCGTTTCCTCGTGCCGCACCAGTTCCGGGTTGCCGCCCGCCCGCGTGGCGATCACGGGCTTGCCCAGCGCCATCGCCTCGATAATCGCCATGCTGCACGCTTCGTATTTCGACGGCAGGGTGATCACGTCCATTTCGGACATCAGGCGCTGCGCGTCGTCGCGCTGCCCGGTGAACCGGAAGCGCTCCGCCACGCCCAGTTTCGCCGCGCTTTCCCAGAGCGTCTGCTGGGTGGCGGGGTCTACCGCGCCGACGCAGACGATGTAAGCGCGGGGGCGGGCGTCCACGATCTGACGCGCCGCTTCCACCAGCAGCGGGTGGCCTTTAAAGTCGCCGACGCGGGCGAAAATTCCGATGAGTTCGGCGCCGGGGGGCAGACTGAGTTCCACGCGGACGGGCAGTCCCTCGGTTGTCCTGTCCCCCGTTCGGTCTATCGTCCTCTCCGCGCCGATTTCGCTTAACGGCGCGGGCGCGGCTTCCGCGAAACTTTCCTGCCCGAACTCCGTGCCGTTGTAGATCGTATGCACCTGTTCCGCCGGGACTCCCTGCGTGACAAACCCGTCCCGCACCCATTCCGAGACCGTGATGATATGGTTGCGGCGCGTCGGGAACAGGCGGCGGTACACGATGTCGCGGCTGCGGACGTGGACGGAAGTCGCGACGGGCAGGCGCGTCATCAGGCCCATCAGGTAGCCATAATACGTCGCGCAGGTCAGGTGCGAATGGATGAGATCGAAATTTTCTTCGCGGATAATTCGGTTCAGGCGCAGCGCGGTCGGGCCGGTGCTGAGGCCGTGCATCGGCATCTCCAGCACGGGGACGCGGGCGGCGCGGAGGGCGTCGGGAAGCCAGCCTCCGGGCGGGCAAAGGGCGGTGATCGCGTGTCCGCGCTGCTGCAAACGTTCGGAAAGCACGGCGACGTGTTTTTCCGCGCCGGAGAGACGCGAGCTGGAAACAATCTGTAAAATCTTCATTCGTGCCTCGGAGACGCCTTGCAAACCGAACTATTAGGGGGGGTGTCCTTATGATAGCGCTTTCGCGGACAAATTTGCAAGGGGCGGAACTATTTTTCCCACGCTCGCCGCAAAGCCGTCTGTTCGGCGGTCGCAGTCGGCAGGGGCGTTAGATTAATATCCAGTCCGGCGTAGGACAGACACTCGGCGAAGGGCATTTCGTTGGTGGAACGCGCCAGCGTATGATAAAAATCGGTCAGGTCTGTTCCGGCGATTGCGTTTACCGCGTCGCGCAGTCCGTTTTCGTCGTAGCCCGGTTTCGGCGGATTGCCATTCTGCATCAGCAGGCGCATCACGTCATCGAGCGAGCGGCGATTTTTGGTGGCATAGCGGATTTTCAGGTCAAGACAAAGCCCGATAAGTTCGCCCTTATCGTAGTAGGACAGTCCGAGTCCGCTGCTGTTGCCGGCATCCCACACCCGCAGGCTGGAATCGTCGGCGGAGATTTTGAGCCGCTCCGGGTTGCGCTGATAGTCGGCAATCGCGTCGCGCCAGTGGGCGAGAAATTCCGCCTCCGTCCGCAGTCCGGCGCGGCGCGTGGCGATGTGGGCGTAATACTCCGTGACGCCCTCCGCAAACCAGAGATTGCGGGTCATTGGCGGCTGAACGTAATCGAACGGGCCGAGGACGCGGGGCCGAATCCGCTTCACGTTCCAGAGGTGAAAAAATTCGTGCGCGATAAAGTCGGCGGCGCGAACGGGACTGCCTCCGGGCCAGAGCGAGAGCCGACTGCCTCCGCTATGCTCCAGTCCCCCGCCGCGCCCGCCGACATCGAAAAACCATTCGTAGCGTTCATAGGGCATCCCGCCCATGATTTTACTTTCGGCAAGCGCGACGGCGGTCAAGACCGGCTGATAAGCTTTCACATCCGGGATTTTTTTCGCCTGATCGAAGAAAACGGCGCGGTGCATTTTGCCATTCAGCGTAAATTCCAGCGTCCGCAAGTCCTCCGACGGGGCGGCAAGCAGCGGCGAATCGGTCAGCGTATCGTAGTCCGACGCGGTAAAAACGACCGTGTGATCGGCGGCGTTATTTTGCGCGGGCAGGGGACATTCCGCCTGCCAGCCCGCCGGCAGATGGAAGGTCAGCGCGGCGCTTTCCGACTTGCGCCCGACCGGATAGAGACAGACAGCGGGGCCGTTCAGAAAGACCTGACGCGGCGCGGCCTGCACATTCTCGCTGAAAAATCCGGGCGGCGTCTGCGGCAGGGCGTAGGTCAGGGTCAGGAATTTCGCGCCGCTGACCGCAATGCGCCACGTATTCGCGTCCGGGCGCGTGGCGACAAGCGGATGCGCGTCGTCGGGACTGCCCGCCCACGCCCGAAAATTCTGGACGTACTGCCCAAAGTTCTGAACGTGGTAATCTCCGGGAGACCAGACGGGCATCTGAACGTCTACGGCGTCGGCGTCGGGCGCGACGGCAAACTGCATGGAGACCATGACGCCCGCGCTCTTCCCGAAGCGCGGCGTCACGTCGTAGTTAATGCCCGGTCTTGCCGCCACAAGCGCAAAGGCCGCGCCGATAGCAACCAGAGCCGCGCCAATTTGCAGCGTTAAATTTTTCGGTTGTTTCACCTAACCCCCGGATTTTGCGCAGTCGAGGCGTTGAAAACGCCTCGCTGGGTGGCGTTCCGCCAACCGTCCTGCCGGACGGGAAATTCAAGTCTGGTTCTCGCGTCCGGCAGGACGCTTGGCCGCAGGTCACCCAGCGAGGCGTTTTCAACGCCTCGACACGGAACGCCTCGACACGGAACGCCTCGACCCGGAACGCCTCGACGCAGGATGCAGACGCCGCGCTATGGCTTTGCGCCGCGAACCCGGAAGCAGGATTTTGCTTAGTTTATCACGAAACGGGCTTCCAATGCAATTTTAATTTGCAACGATGAGTAAAAGGGAGAGCGGACAATGGAGTTTGACACACAGAACGCGCCGATGTCGCGGCGAAAATTTTTGACTGGAATGGCGGCGGGAGTCGGCGGGGCGGCGCTGCTTGCGGGCGGCAGCCGAACGGCGGACGCCGAAAAATCGCCTTACGGGACATTCCGCATGGGAATCCAGTCGTATTCCCTTCGGCATTTCCCGCTGGAGCAGGCGCTGAAAATCACGCAGGCGCTGGGCCTGCATTACTGGGAGGCGTATCCCGGACATTTCGACGTGACCGATTCCATTACCGAGCAGAACCGGATTAAAGGCCTGCTGAAAGCGCACAATATCGCGCTGAAAACGTTCGGCGTTGTCTATTACGGCAATAACGAGAAGGACTGGCGGCGGGCGTTCGAGTTTGCGAAATCTATGGGGATCGAAACGCTGTCCTCTTCGCCCGCGCCCGAATCGTTCGCGCTGCTCAACAAAATGGTGGACGAATATAAAATCAATATCGCCATCCACAATCACGGCCCCGGCGACCGTTATGCAAAAATCGCGGCGGAGGCCGAAGCGCTGAAAGGCCAGAACGTCCGCATCGGCTCCTGCATTGACACAGGCCATTTTCTGCGCTCCAGCGAAGACCCCGTTCTCGCGGCGCAGACGTTCGGCAGGCGCGTCTACGGCTGCCACCTCAAAGATGTAAAAACGGAAGCGAACGGCGACAAACGCTTTACGGAAGTCGGCAAGGGCGAACTGAATACGCCCCTGCTCCTGCAAACCCTGCGCAAAAACGGCTTCAAGGGGCTGCTCTCTATCGAGTACGAGGAGCATGAGAACGATCCGACTTCTTATATTGAGGAGTGCCTCGTTGCCACCCGCGCCGCCGTTAAGCAAAAATGAGGGCGTCACACGTCGGGCGTTTTCTACGCCCGGACGCGGCGTGTGATACGATTTTACTCCGGCAAGTTGATTACTCTGTCCATCGCCTGATACGAATCGTCGCCGAGACGTTCGCGGCGGACTTCTTTGCCATTTTCCACAAAGGCGCGGTAACTGACGACCCGGTAGCCAATCGCGCCCGGATTGCGGACGTAGGCGTGACGCAGGCCGCCCGATGTCGGCGTGACGACGCGGGTGAGGCGGTTGGGCGTGGTGGCGCCGACGATTTCGGCGGTGATTTGCGGCGACTGTTTCGGTCGCGCCGCCCCGAAAATCCGCGTCTCCAGCCGGTCGCCGTCCGCGCCCGCCTGCAAGCGAATAGGCCAGGGGTACGGGTTGCGAAACCGCAGATCAATGTCGTACTGCGCGACGGCGGCGTCGCGTCCCGGCGGGACGTAATGCGGCGCGAAAGTGTGCGCGTGGCGCTCCACGATTGGCAGCCCCGCCAGCAGCGCCGCATTATACAGCGTGGTGGAGGTCTGGCACACGCCGCCGCCATACGCCTTGACCAGTTCGCCGTCGTAGCTGACCGGCGCTTTGACGTACCCGGCGTCCCACGACCACGATTTTACCGTATGATTATAGGAGAAAGTCGCGCCCGGAGGCACGATTTTGCCGTCAATCGCCCGCGCCGCCCGCAGTGCGTTGGCCCGCTGCGCGGCAGTCCGTCCGCGCAGGCTGGTGGCGAATCCCGCCAGTTCCGTTTCCGGCGGGGCCATGCCCGCGCCAAACCCGATGAACAAAACGCCTACCGGAATCAGCAGCAGCGGAACCGCCAGCATCTCCCGCTGCAACCCTTTTTTTTGCTTTTTCATAGCCCCTTTTTTCGCCTCAACTCGCCCATTCGCGCAGACCGGGCCATGAACGCCCCGTCTGAGAGGCGTTCCGCCGACCGTCCTGCGGACGGCAATGCGGTTTTCACAACGCGTAAGGTCATTCCATGAAGGAGCCGATGTCCGGGCCGTCCGCCTGCGCTCCGGTAATCTTCCACTCTTTCGTGTGGTACAGGCCGAGGAAATGCGGGGTGTCCACCGGGCGCAGCTGCATCGTGACATGGAACGGATACGGCGTGACGGTTGATGCGGTGTTGTGATGGATCGTTAGATCGTATTCCATAGACGCCTCGCAGTCGCCGCCCTGAAATTTTACGTTGGTCGTCTGCGCGTCGAGTTTTTCCGCGCCGCGAAACGCCTGATACAGCAGGCCGCGCAGTTTGTCCGCTGACATCTCCTTAATCCGCGTGGCGGGATCGGGAGAGATTGTCGCAAGGATGGTGTTTGCGTCCTTTCGGGCCACCGCGTCCCTGATGGTGTCGAGCAGCGCATTGCCCTGCGCCTCCGTCAGCGGGCCGGGATCGGAATGGGACGAAACGTAAGCGAACAGCAGGAACGCGCCCAGCGCGGCAACAGCGCCGAGCATCATCCACGAACTTTTTTGCATGGCAATTCCTCCCTGTCCAACAGGACAAAGGCCCCATTCGGCGAACCTGTTTCCTGTTTGAACTCGTCTATTGGACGTTACGGAGCGGCAGGGGTTTCGGTTTCAGGTATTGGGGTGTTGGGTATTGGGTGTTGGGTGCTGGGTATTAGGTGTTGGGTATTGGGTATTAGGTGTGCGACTAATAGTTTGTGCAATCCATCAAGGGACAGGCAAATACCCAATACCAATACCCAATACCCAACACCCAATTCTCCTCCCCCTGAACCCTTTCCGCCGACCGCGCAACAAAAGATTTGGGAGCATTATGGCGTCTCACGAGGAAAATTTACTCATCAGGCGGATTCAGTCCGGCGACCGCAGGGCGTTCGAGGAACTCCTTGACGCCTACGAAACGCGGGTCTACCGGCTGGCGCTGCGATTCACCGGCAATGTGGCGGACGCCGAAGACGTGACGCAGGAGATTTTTCTCGGCGTCTACAAAAGCCTGCCGAATTTTCGCGGCGCGTCCACGCTTGGCACGTGGATTTACCGTGTGGCGATGAATCACTGTCTGGAGTTTCGGCGCAAGCGGCGGCTGGAAACGATTCCCTATGAGGAAGAACTGGCGCTTGCCAGCGTGGACTGGCGCGACGATCCTTTTTCGGTCGCGCAGAAACGCGAATTGTCCCGCGAGGTGGAGGCGGCGCTCAGCCTGCTCTCTCCCATGCACCGCGACGTGATTGTGCTGCACGAATTGCAGGGTCTGACCTATCAGGAGGTCGCCGCCACGCTGGACGTGCCGGTCGGAACGGTGAAGTCCCGCCTGAGCAATGCGTTTCGCAAATTGCGCGACTCGCTCGGCGGCCATGCGCGCGAAGGAAATACGATATGAGCGGAACGCCCCAGAGGCCGACCGGCGGCCTGCCGCAGTGTCCCGGCTTCCTGCGCGAAAATTTAAAAGCCTTTCTGGACGGCGAATTGGCCCCGCTGAAGCGGACGCTGGTGCGCTGGCACATCACGCGCTGCGCCCACTGCCGCGAAGAGGCGGCATGGCTGCGAAGGCTTGGCGAGGACATGAGGACGCTGGAGAAAGCGGCCCCCCGCCCGGAACTGCGCCGCCGGATTCTGGCGGGCCTGCCGCCGCCGCCGCCGCAGCGGGCGCCGATGAAAATCTGGCGACCGGAACGCGCCGCCTTCCGCTACGGGCCGAGTCTGGCGCTGGGGGCTGCTGTCGGGGCGTTCGCGCTGGGCGGCTCGTTTGTGGCCCTCCGCCGCGTTCCGAAGGCCGAACAACAGACCGCCGCGATCCCGTCAGCAACCGTGCGGGAAACGCAAGTTCCGGCCCCGCCGAAACGAGAAATCGCCGCCGCGCAATTTTCGACTGCGACCGTTGATCCCTTCGCGCCTTTTCAAAAGTCCGCTGTGACCGACGATCCGACGAGCCGCCGAGCGAACGCCCTGTACTATAAGACCGCCCGCCGACTGGCATTGCAGCGGCAGGCCGAGGCGCGGCTTGCTTCCGGGCAAACGCCCGTGAAAGTCGCTGCCCCGCCCCTGCTTACCCTGCGCCCCGCCCCGAACGACGCCGACTTTGCCGGCCTGCGCAAACGGCTGGAAGCGCTGGCGATCCAGGCGGGCGGCGAGATCAAAACGCTGCCGCTGCCGCAGAACACATCGCGCCGCGTCGTTCCAAACGTCGCGCTGGAGTCGCGGAATGTCTACCACCCCGCCGATTCTACTGCGCCGACTGCCACTTCAAGCGCTGAAGCCGACAACGCGCAAATCGCATTGCGGATTCCGCAGGGTCAGTGGAGGCCGTTTTTGCAGGCCGCGAAGACGCTGGGAACGCTGAAATCCGCGCCCGTCAAATCCGCGTCAAAAGTAAAATCCGCCGACGCGCTGTTCTCCCGCGACACGCCGCCCGCCGACGCCGACGGCTATGTCGTGTTCCGCGTCCAACTCCTGCCCGCAAATTGATCCGCCGCGCTTCCGGGCCAGAAATTGCCCGGAAGCCGCAAATCACACCTCCCGCAATGCTTCCTCAATCTTTGTTTCCTCATGGGCCGTCCACCACGCCGCCGCCGTTTGATGCCGCAGGCGGTTGAGGGCCTGCTGCGCCGTCAAAACTTCCGCCGCCGAAACAGGCCTCGGAACGGAAACGGCGGTATCCGTCTGCTCCTCCGTCAAAATCTCCGCGCCGCGCAACGCCGTCAGATAGTCATCCGCCGCAAGCAGCAGGCGTTCGCGGACGGGAAGGGCGGCGGCAATCTCCGCCTCCGTCCCCGAAAGTTCCGGGACGCCCGCAAGCGTGGCGGCGCGAAGGGCGCGGGGCGAGCGCGGGTCGGCGGCGTCCTCGACTGGAATGGTAAGGTTTGAAGTATCGTTGAGGGCCATGCTAAATTGTCCTTCCCGGCGCGAACTGCCGCGCCGCCGCGATTTTCATCACGCGCATTATAAGACGGCGCGTTTCCTGGCGGAGACGCGCTATTCGCTTTTTTACAGTACGCTTTTTCTGTTTAAATGTTCGCAAAAGCCCGAAATTTGACCTGATGGGGGGTTTTATAAAAGTGTTTCATTGTTAAACGTTGCCAGTTAAAATGATTTTTACAAATAATTGCCCGAAAGACCGATTCCGGCGCGATTTGGCACGGTTTATGCTATTAAGGACAGTGAGGAAGAAATTGCGCCGTCCGATGCGGGGCCGCGCTTCTTCGCGCTTTTTTTGCGGGCCGAACGCGGCCTGTAACTTTGCCGGGTTTTATTTCAGGGCCGCGCCGCCGTTTCAGGGCGCAAAAGGCCCGTCTATTTCAATCTATTTCAATAAGGAGATTGCGCTATGTTTCAGAAAATATCCTCCGGGTTTCCGGTGCGGCGGGCGAGCGGCGCGGCGCTGCTGGGCGTCATGATGGTGTTTGCGGGCGGGGCCAAAGCGAACTCCGCTCCTCCGGTCTTCGCGATGGGCTACGATCAGGACGGCGAACTGGGCGACGGCGGCGGCGCAAACCGCCCCACGCCGCAGACGATTGCAGGTATCCCGACCGCCGTTGTCTCCCTCGCGGCGGGCAGCCTTCATTCGCTGGCCCTGACTTCGGGCGGCAGCGTCTATGCGTGGGGGCTTAATTCCAGCGGGCAGCTCGGCGACGGCACGACCACCACGCGGAAAACGCCGATACAGGTTAAACTTGAGGACGGTACTCCCCTGTCTCATGTGGTTGCGATTTCGGGCGGGGACAGTTTCAGTCTGGCCCTGACTTCGGACGGCAATGTTTATGCCTGGGGGCTTAATTCCAGCGGGCAGCTTGGCGACGGCACGACCACCAACCGGACGACCCCGACCTTTATCGCCTTTTTTCCTTCGGTGTCTATCTCCGGCGTCGTGGGGATCGCGGCAGGGGCCAATCATAGTCTGGCGCTCGGCGGGAATGGCAAGGTATACGCCTGGGGCTACAATGTCAACGGGCAATTAGGCGACGGCACGACGACGCAGCGCGTCATTCCTACTCTCGTGCCAGGACTGAGCAAAATTACGGCGATTACAAGTGGCGGCTATCATTCGCTGGCCCTTGACAGCAGCGGCGCGGTCTTCGCCTGGGGCAGCAACAAGTACGGGCAATTAAGCGTCGGCACAGCGGACAACAAAGCGCATTCTGTCCCGACTGCTGTATTGACCGCAGGCGGCGCGGCGCTGGGCGGGGTGTCCGCGCTCGCGGCGGGCCAGTTCCACACGGTGTTTCTGGCGGGCGGTCTGGTCTCCGGCGTCGGCTTCAACGGCGATGGAGAGCTTGGCGATGGCACAAAGATCAGCCGCGCTTTCCCCGTCCCGACGACGCTGACCAACGTGAAAACGATTGCGGCGGGCGGCTCGCATACCCTTGCGATCAGCGGCGGCAGCCTGTATGCGTGGGGACAGGACTTAAAAGGACAGATTGGGGACGGGACAACCGCCATCAGCCGCCCCTCCCCGACGCTGGTCTCCGTGAATGGGCCGGTCGGGGCGATTGCGGGCGGCGGCAGCCATACCCTGTTCATTCAGGCCGCTTACGCTTCGGTCTCCGGCGTCCTGACGTTCGAGGGCATTGATCTGCTGAACGCAGGCAATCAGGGCGTGGTGTTCCAGTTCGCTCCCGGCGGCGGCAGTCCGGCGCTGGTTCGTCTGGCGTCCGTGTCGGCGGACGGGGCGTTCACCGTCGCAGGCGTTCCGCAGGGGCAGTACAGCGTCCTGATTAAGGGAACGAAATACCTGGCGAAACTGACCTCGGCGGACGCTTCCACCGGGGACGTTTCCGGCCTGACCGCGTTTCAGGGCGCGGCGGACAGCAATAACGATAATAGCGTGGACTCCACCGACTTCACCGTCCTGATCGGGTCGTTCAACTCTGACCGAAACATTTCCGGCAGCGGCTATGATCCTTCCGCCGACTTCAATGACGACGGCTTCGTGGATTCCTCCGACTTTACCCTGCTGATTGGTCAGTTCAACAACGTCGGCGACTCGCTCCCGTAGGCCGATTCCTCCGCAAGGGCGGATCGCTTCGTCCGCAAGGGCGGATCGCTTCGTCCGCAAGGCAGGCACAGCAACGCCCCGATTCACTGCGAATCGGGGCGTTGTTGTTTGTAAGGGCTACGCGCTGACATCCAGCGCAATCCCGGAACGGGCGGAGCCGTTCCCGATGTTCTGGCGGATTTGCGTGAGACGGGAAGTAAGTTTCTCGTCCAGTTGATTCGTCAGGGCCTGCGTTCTCCCCGGCGGCGCGGCCTGATGCAAAGTGACCTGCGCGGCGGGCGTGGAGGCGAAGGGACTGGACGCCGCCGCGCTGTGCGGAGAAGCGGCGGGGCTGACCGCGCTTTTCGGCTGATAAAGGGGGCGGTCAGGGCCGCTGCGAACGTTGCCGGTTGTTATCCGTGACATCAATTTTCCTCCTGTCGAAACGTCGTTTTTTTCGGAATCCCCGCGTTGAGAATTTCGCAAACAAAAAGCGAGAACCGTAAACAGAACGGCTCACAGTAGGATTGTGCCACAGGACGCGGATTTAGAACCTGACGGCATTGCTGGAATTTTTCGCGCAGTCCGCAGAACCGGCCCTGCCCGCGTCGGCGCGTTTAGAAATCGGCGCTGCCGGGGACGCGGGGGAACGGGATTACGTCCCGGATGTTTTTCATACCCGTCAGATAGAGCATCAGGCGCTCGAAGCCGAGGCCGAAACCCGCGTGCGGCGCGGAACCGTATTTCCGCAGTTCCAGATACCACCAGTACGCGGCCTCCGGCAGTTGCTGCGCCCGGATTTTGTCCAGCAGCACATCGTGGCGCTCCTCGCGCTGACTGCCGCCGATAATCTCCCCGATGCGGGGCGCAAGCACGTCCATTGCGCGGACGGTCTTGCCATCGTCGTTGTCGCGCATATAAAACGCTTTAATGGATTTGGGATAATCGGTCACAATCACGGGCTTCTTGAAAGTCTGCTCGGTCAGATACCGCTCATGTTCGCTTTGCAGGTCCACGCCCCACGCGACCGGGAACTCCCACGCCTGCCCGCTTTTCTCTAAAATGGCAACCGCTTCGGTGTAGGTGATATGCTCGAAATCGGAATTGACGACGTGTTCCAGCGTTTTCAGCACCGTGTTGTCAATGCGCTTGTTGAAGAAGTCCAGATCGTCCGGGCAGTCGCGCATCACATCGGCGATGACGGATTTTAAGAACGCTTCCGCCAGTTTCCGGTCGCCGTCCAGATCGCAGAAGGCCATTTCCGGCTCGATCATCCAGAACTCGGCGAGGTGGCGGGGCGTGTTGGAGTTTTCCGCCCGGAAGGTGGGGCCGAAGGTGTAGACATTGGAGAAGGACAGCGCGAAAATCTCCGCTTCCAACTGTCCGCTGACGGTCAGAAAGGCGGGCTTGCCGAAGAAATCCGACGTGTAATCAATCGCGCCGGTGTCCTTGTTGCGCGGCAGGTTTTGCAAGTCCAGCGTGGTCACGCCGAACATCGCGCCCGCGCCCTCGGCGTCGCTTGCGGTGATCACCGGCGTATGGACGTAGAGAAAACCCCGCGACTGAAAGAAGTTGTGAATGGCGCGGGCCAGCGCGTTGCGGACGCGGAACACGGCCCCGAAGGTATTGGAACGGGTGCGGAGGTGGGCAATGTCGCGCAGGAATTCCATCGTATGCCCTTTTTTTTGCAGGGGATAGGTCGCGGCGTCCGCCGCCCCGTAAACGAAAATCTCCTTCGCCTGAAGTTCCACCGCCTGCCCCGCCGCCGGACTCGCCACAAGGTCGCCGGTGACGCGAACGCAGGCCCCGGTCGTCACGTCTTTGAGAACGTCTTCGGGGATCGCGCCGTCCTCAATCACGACCTGTAAGTCGGCAAAAGAGGAGCCGTCGTTGAGCTGCGCGAAGTGAACGCCCTTGCTGTCGCGCCGCGTTTTGACCCAGCCGTTCGCAATGGCGGTCTGTCCCGCCGCCGCTTGTAAAATGTCTTTGATATATCCGCCCGGTTCAATCATATCGTGACTTACGCCTTTGCTGTTGAATTTTGCTTTGTATTGCGCCGCCCGCCTTGAAGAGCAAAATCTATTTCGCGCTATCGCCTCAGATTTCCTCTCCGAATCGCCCTGTCATAATCGGAGCGATGTTACGATCTCCCTACCAGCAAATTAATTTATCAAACCTATACGGAACTCACGAAGGCGCTGCGAACGGCGCGGGCGAACAGCGTTCTTCCGCTGACGAGTTTGTCCCCGGCGCAACAGCAAAAACTTTTTTCCATCATGCCGGGATTCGCGCTTGAAAGCAACTGTGCGCCGCCTTTTTTTGGACTGAAAGCGCAGGAGAAGTTTTCCGCGTTTTCTCTCGCATCGCCGAAGGGCGCGTTCGATACGCGATATAATCTGATTTTGACGATGCTTTCGCCTGCCGGAAAATAACCAGGTGCGACCAGAATCAATACGCCGGGAATTTTTAGTCAAACAGACTGGAGACTCCCGGCGTTTTTTGTGCGGAATTTTGCCCGAATCATGGAATAAATACGGGAGAAGTACTTTAAACAGGGATGTAAGCAGGGAAGCGACGCTATCATGGAAACGGATTTCAAGAACACGCAAGACCGCTTGCTAAAAATTCTGACGAAGGGCGGGGCCGCGCTGCTGCTGCGAGCGGAGACGCCGGAGGCCGCCACATGGGTAAATCCCGCCCGAATCGCAAGCGGACTGCGCGGCGCGTTAGTTGAGTTGGTTCCTGTTTGCGCCGCACCGCTTGACACGCATCACTGGCTGGTGGAAGTTCGCCTGCCCGTCTCCCATGACGACTTCGCCCTCGCCGCGCAAATGCGCTTCCTTGCCGACGCGCTTGCGGAGTCTTTGAACCGGGAGCAGGGCGCAGGAAACAGGGCGCAGGATAACTACGACGCGGACGCAATCCAAAATTTCACGGTTTGGCCCGTCGGGGTTCTGCCGAAGGGCGAGGCTCTGGCGGAGAACCGCGCCGAACTCAACGCGCTGCTGGACACGATCAACAACAAACGGCTGGGAGCGCAGTTTCAGCCGATAGTGGATTTGCGGGACGGGATGGTGCTGGGCTATGAGGCGCTGATTCGGGGGCCGAAGGGACAGTCACTGCGGCGGTTCGGGCAGATGTTCCACGTCGCAAGCAAGGCCAGCGTGGTGGCGTGGTTCGATCTGGCGTGTCAGGAGCAGTGCTTTGCGCGGGCGGCGGCGGTGGGGCTGCGAAAACTGCTGTTTGTCAATATGGACGCGGCGGGGCTGGCTTTTCTTGGCCTGCACGAGCGGACGCTGGCGACGCGGGCGCGGGAGGCGGGGCTTGATCCGGCGCAGATTGTGATTGAGATTACGGAGCGGCAGGCGGTGGAGGACTTCCCGAAACTGGTCCAATATATCGCGGGGCTGCGCGAGGAGGGGTTTAAGATCGCCATTGACGACGCGGGCGCGGGCTACAACAGCCTGTATACGATTGCCGAATTGCGCCCCGATTACGTAAAAATTGACCGCGCCCTCGTCCGCAATCTGGAAGTTCGCGGCGAACGGCGGGCCCTGCTTGCGGCGATGGCGCAGTATGCGCGGCGCATCGGGACTGCGGTGCTGGCGGAGGGCGCGGAGACGCGGGAGGAACTCGCCACGCTAATTGATCTGGGAATCACCTACGGGCAAGGCTACCTGATGGGCAAACCAGCGGACGATTTTCGGGGCGTCCCGAAAGAGACGCGGGAGTTCATCCGGGAGCGGGCGGAACTGCGCGACCGAACCTTAGTGGGGACGGCCCCGCGCCTGTTTGAGATTGCGCGGCGCGGACTGACGCTGCCCGCCGACGCCACGCTGCAACTGGCGGCGCAGAAATTTCTGCGCGACGAGAGTCTGACGAGCATTGTGGTCACGGATGGCGAGCGGATGATGGGAAGGCTTCCGCGTTCGCTTTTCGCCCATTGCCTCAATCGCAGCGATACGGCGAGTCGGGACGCCCTGCCCGACCTGCCGCTTGCAGCGTGGATGCAGCCTATCTCCCTGCTGCTTGACCGCCGCCTTGCCACGCAGGAGACGGCGCGGCAAGTCCTGACCCGCAGCGATACGGCGCTGGACTCCGACATTGTGCTGATGGACGAACTGGGACGGTTTGCGGGCATTGCCCCGATCCGCGCCCTGCTGGATTCGGCGAACACGGCGCAGGAGAACCGGCAGCGGTATCTCGACGTCCTCACGCGCCTGCCCGGTCGCGTGCCGCTGGAATCGGAATTTTCAGAGCGCATAGCAAACCGGGCAACGTTCGCCGTCCTGCGCTTTGATCTGGCGCATCTGGAGCCGTTCAACCGGCGCTACGGTCTAACGCTCGGCGACGGCACGCTGATTGGCCTTGCCCGCCTGCTGCGCGAAACGCTGACGCCGACAGGAAACAGCGACGCCTATCTCTCCCATCTCGGCGGTGATAACTTCGTCTTGCTGTGCCGCCCGGAAGCCGCCCCGCAATTACAAACGGCGATACATACCGCTTTCGACGCGCTGATTCCCTTACTGCACCAACCTGAAGAGGCGCGGCGCGGATGGTACGAACTGGAAGATCGCAACGGTCAGACGCGGCAAGTCCCGTTGCTGCGCTTGGGTTCCGCCTGCGTCACCAACGAAAACCGCCGATTTGTCAGTCTCGGTCACGTATTAGAAGAACTCCGCGCCCGCCTCACCGACAGCGCCGACCAGCCGAAACTGCGCCGCGCCGCCTGAGAAGAATTTGAGTCACAGAGAACACAGAAGTAGAACACAGAGGACACGGAGGATTTTTTTATTTACGAAGCGCCACGAATAAATTACAGTCGGCTCGTTCTTTTGGCCTAAAATCCTCTCCGTGTCCTCAGTGCTCTCTGTGGCTCAAATTCCCTGTATCAGGACGGGGCGGCACCACGCGCCGGAGTGTCCGCGCAGGTTGATGGGCAGGGCCATGAAATTTTGTGGCTGCGGCAGGGCGTAGACTTCCGGCGGGAAAGATAATTCTTCCACAATCCAGATTTCTTTACTGAGCAGAATGATATGCACGGCCTCGTCGTTCGCCGTGTCCCAGCCCCCGATTCCCCAGTGGTCAATGCCGAGGCCGCGAATCTGTTTTTCGACCAGCCAATGCGCGGCGGCGGGCGCGAGTTTCGGCGACTGATACAGCCAGCGCTCCGTCCGTTCGCGGATGTCTCCCCACCCGGTTGACATGAGAACGATGCTGTCGGGCGGCAGATCGGCGGGCAGGGCTTTTTGCAGCATTTCCGGCGTGATAAAACTTTCCGGCGGCATCGGGCGCAGGTCGGCGATATAGGCTTGTCCTGCAAACTGTTCCAGCGGCAGTTCATCAATCGCTTTGCCGCCGGGGATTTTATGCAGCGGGGCGTCGAGGTGGCTGCCAGTGTGACTCGCCATCGTGAGCCGCTCCATATGCCACGCGCCGCGCTCATGGTCAATCACTATCTCCGAGACAATCGCGGGGTGTCCGGGACAGTTCGGCCCGCCATCAAACACCGGCTGCGACATATCAATCAAGCGCATCATTTTTTCCTCTCTCCACGAAACGACACGAAGGGACACGAAGAAATAGACAGGATCAACAGGATAAAAGATGGATAAGACAGGATAAAAACACGATAGAAGAGTTTAAACCAAAATCGGATTATCCTGTTCATCTTGTTAATTCTGTCTATTTTTCTTCGTGTATCTTCGTGTCCGGTGACGCCGCATAAAACGGTAAAAAGAGCGGATTGAAGAAAAGGTGGGTTCGGCAAGACAAGAATAAGTGACCAAACTTTACTTTGTCGAGGATGCCATGACCCCCTACCCGCGCTTTTGCCCCAATATCGCCTGTCCAGCGCCTTGCTTAGCGCTTTGTATGTGTCGGACTGCTGCAATCGTTTATTTTTGTCCTTGAAGAAAAATTTTTCGTTATTCTCCACTACGAGGGCCGGAAGGTAATTAAAGTCAATCCCTTTGTAAGGCTTGATCTGACTGTATATGAAACTTTTGTACTGCCTTAACAGCGGCAATCCGAATGGAGAGTTCGGGATATCTGCGTTTTTTCTAAAAACGTCTACGTCCAGTAAAAGCAACCCGTCGCTACGGTAAGGATCGATCTTATTGGTTGCGTGAGTTTGCGGTTGGGATTGGATTCGAGGGTGAATTGGGCCGCTGGTCGCTTGGACTACAATGTCTTAGTTGTCATCAGGGACTTCGACTCCATTGGCGTCATTACCATCCTACGTCACGTTAATCGCATTAGAATTTCCGCTGAACGCGCGCACTATGACCGGCGTATCGTCTTCTGTTTGGATCGTAACCGTCCAGGGTTGGGCGGCGGTCAGATCGCCAGAAATCGTGCAGGTGTTGGACATATCTCCCGGCGCGGAGTTCACATTGAACGTGTGGTTGTATGCGAAATTGGAAATTGCGTTACTGAAATTTACGCTGCGAATATCCGAACGCCCGCTGCTATCCACGATACGAAAGATATGCGGCCCGTTGCTGTAAGCGTCTGTAGGCAAAGTGAAGTGAATGCGGACCGAGTTGCCCAACACTCCGTCGGGACAGCTATTGCCGATATATTCGCCATCAAGCTGCAGTCGCATCCCGATATTCGGATTGAAGCCTGTAAACGAAACATTTATCTGCGCGTCGCCGGACAGCATATCGCCATTGGCGATGTTGGTGATTTGCAGTTCGGGTGTGGTGGAGACTTTGCCCGTCGCTTCGTTAGACTTTTGCGTCTCGCCGTTTTGACTGACAGCGGAGACCCGGTAGTAGTAGACGGTCTCGGCGGTCGCCTGCGAGTCGCGGAAAGTCTTTTGCGCGAAGTTGCTGGCGTACAGAGTTCCATTGCCGCCCGGAGTGGTGGAGCGATAGATGTTGTAAGACGCGCCCAGCGAATTAGCCGTCCAGTCCAGTTTCAGCCCGGAACCGGAGGGCGTCACGGTCAGGTTCGTGGCGTAAATGTCGCCCACCTGATTGAAGTTGCCGATGAGCAGCGTGAAGTCCGAGGAGTCCACAAACCCGTCATAGTTGAAATCGGCGGCGGGGTCGTAGCCGCTTCCGGGAAGGGCGGCGTCGCTGTTGAAAGCGTCAATCAGTGCCGTGAAGTCGCTTGAGTCGCAGAAGTTGTCTCCGTTGGCGTCGCCGGCTTCGAGTTGGACGCTGAAATTGGAAACGTTTCCGCTCGTGGTGTCCACCGGCACAACTTTTTGCAGGCGGCCCTGCGCGGACACGGCGACGAGGAATTTGCCGTTCGGCAGTGTGTTAAGGTTAATCGTGCCGTCCGCGTTGCGCGTCCCTCGCGTGCTGAACACGAAAGGTTCCGTCACGGAGGAGAAAACGAACTCTACCGGCAGCACGGCGGCGGGCGCGTCCGCAAGCGTAATTGCGCCGGACAGCGTTGCGCCCAGGGTTTGCGCCTGCGCGTGGTTAAAAGACAGCAGGGCAGCCACAGCGCACGCTCCAATGCGAATCACGCATCGAACGGGGGGAGGACATTTTTCTACGCATCACATTCTCCTTCTTAAAAGACATTAAGACAGGCCACTGATGTTAGCACATTGCATGATACGCAGATTCGCCGGGACGGTTTCGCCTGAAGGGGGTTTTTTTCACAAATTTTTCATAATGGCGTAGTACAATTACCTGATCAGGGGCATCCAAATTATTTTTCGCGGCGGGAAGGAATCTGCGCGGCGTCCGTTGAATTTAGCGTTTATACCCTAATTATAACGCTACCGCTGGCAAAATCGCTGGCGGAACAGAAGGAAGTCCCGCAGCGGCGCGGGAACGAACGACGCGGACTGCTGACCGCGTCATTAAAAGCAGCAGGAACAGAGGCAAGGCAATGGTTTCGCGCGCATGGAAATTGACCGACAATAGCAGTGTGGCGTCCCACGCGGCCCCCGGAATGGCGGACGCAGGCGAACGGGCGGAAGAACGGCAGTGGCTTGACCGCTGCGCGGCGGGCGATGAACGCGCCGTCCGCTGGATTCTTGACCGCTATCGCGAGCGAGTGGTGCGGCTTGCCGCGCACGTCCTGCGCAACCCCCGCGAAGCGGAGGACGTGGCGCAGGAGGCGTTCGTCAAAGCCTTCCGCCAGATTGACAATTTTCGGGGCGATTCCGGGTTCTATGCGTGGCTGTACCGGATTGTGGTCAACCTCTGTTTAGACCGGATGCGGCGCAAATGCGCAAGTTCCGAAATGCCGCTGGAGGAGGGGTTGCTGCCCTGCATCACCGCCCATTCGCCGGACATTGACCGGCGTCTTGCGGTCGAGCAAATACTCGATACCCTTTCGCCCCCGATGCGCGCGGCCCTGGTGCTGCGCGAAGTGGAAGGCATGGAATATGCGGAGATCGCGGTCGTGCTGCAAATCCCGGTGGGGACGGTGCGATCCCGCCTCAACACCGCCCGCGAACAATTCCGTCGCCGCTGGACTGCGGCGGAGGAGGAGGCCAATCATGTTTAGTTTTGACGCCTGCCAGAAATGGAAGGACTGCCTGGACGCAATGACCGACGGCGAACTCGCGCCGGAAGCGCTCGCCGTCCTGCAAACGCATCTGCAATCGTGCGCGGACTGCCAGTCCTTTTTTGAAACCAGCGCCATGCGCCGCGCCGCGCTGCGAACCCATTCCGAGGCGCTGATGGCGTCCGACCCGTCCGATTTTGACGCGGGAATCATCGCCGCGCTGCGCGTTCAGATCGAACCGGAGCCGCTGCCGCTGCGGGGCGGAATCCGCCTGCTGATGCGCAGTCTGCCGACCGACTTTTTGCAGCAGATGGCGGGCGGGACGCTCGCCGCCGCCGCGCTGACCATTGTCTGCCTGTTCACCGCCCTGCATCCCAAACCCGCCGATCCCCGGCGTCATGCCGCGCCGCCGCAGTCCGCGCATCAGGAGACGCCGGTCGCGCTGGAAGAGTTGCTTCGCGCCCATTCGCCCCGCGCCGCGTCGCTCTGGTCGAGTCCGGCGGCGGGCAGTCGCGCCCCGCGCCCCGCGCCCGCCGCGCATCGCCCCCATGCGAAAGACGCCAATCGGCGCGGTTCCGTTCCCGCCGCGTCCGGCCTCGGCTGACGTCTGCCCTTGCCAATCGCCAACGCGCCCTCGCCTTGTGCCTCTCCCAAATCGGGGACAGGGAGACAGCGATTGAGCGCTTTCCTACTTCTCCCAGATTCGGAAAAAGGGATTGTGTGGAGGGCGCGTTGGCGATTGGAATGAGGGGCGAAATCCATGCAGTCCAAAATCCAAAATCCAAAATCCAAAATCCAAAAATTCCCGCGTTCCGCCCGTTCTGGCCCCCTGTTCACGGGACAGCGGACAGGCAGGCGCTATTCCGGGTGGTACGTCGGCATTGTCATCGGGGTGCTGTTCGGGCTGGTCTGTATGCTGCCTGTCCGCTACACGCTTCAGGCGCAGCTGGCTTTTGCCTTTGCGGAGGACAGCATCCCCTGGATGCGGGCCTTAGATTCGCGGAACGGAGCCGCTGAAAGGCCGCGCCTTGACGCCGCCGCCATCGCCGTTCCGGGAGATTACCTTCTCCAACTCGGACGGGCGACCGCGCAGACCGACGACGCGGCGCGGCCCGCCGCCGAAGACACTCCCGCCGATGAGCAGAAATTGACCCGCCTCGCGCTGCTCACCGTGCAGTTCCCGACCGTGCCGGGGGCCTACGCGCACCTGCTCCGTTATATGCTCTCCTCCCGAATCCATGTTCAGCGCGGCGAGATTGATTCGCATTACGCCCGCGCCGCCCCGCCCGCGTCCGCCCCGAAAAACGAAGACCCGCCCCTCTCGCCGCACCGTCCTTCCAGTATGCTGCCGCTCGGCGGCGACACCCCCCGCGCCCGCCGCCGCGACCTGCAGCTGATGGTATGGGCGGCGCAGGCGGGCGCTCTGCATGATGAGGATAACGCCTTCTGGCCCCTGATGCTCGCGCTGGCCTATTTCTCCGCCGGACGCGATAAAGAGGCGCTCGCCGCATTGCAAAAGGCCAGCCGCAAAACGGAATGGAACACCTATATTCACGAGGAGGTGCTGGGCCAGTGGCGGCTGTATTCCGCCGCGTATGGCGACAACGGGGCCACGCAGAAAATCGCCCCGCTCTCGCTGGTGGCGTTCCCGCACCTGCTGGAAATCCGGCGGACGGCGGAGATGGCCCGCGCTCTGGCTGACCGCGCCGTCCGCGAAGGGCGCGTGGACGACGCCGTGAAAATCCGGCGTAGCATGGTCTGGACGGGAATCACTATGCGGGAGAACGCCCGCTGGTCGTTCGAGGCGCTGTGCGGGGCCTATGTCGTGCTGATCGCTTCCAGCGACGCGGGCGAACAGAACCGCCCCGTCGCCATCATCAGCGAAAAAGAGTGGGCGAAGCAGTCCGCGAACTATCTGGCGCTGCTGCAAAAGCGAAAACTGGTCCACGAAATCGCGTGGCTGCGCGACGAGGCGGGCAACTCCTGCGACCTGCGGGCGCGGCTCGATAACGCCCGCTCCGACGCCTCCTACCCCGGAATCCCGCCCGGAATCCCGCTCGTCGCGCTTTTCGGGGACTGGATTATCGGCGTGTGCCTGTTGCAGCAGATGCTTGGAATGGGCTTTGCCGCCCTTTTTGCAGGGCTATGCCGCCGCCTGTCTCCCGCGCCGCCTTTCTTGAGGGCGCTGCTGCGCGGCGGCGCGTTGCCTGGGGCGGTTATTTCCGGTTCCCTGCTCGTGACCGGCGTCCCCACCGCCCGCGTCGCCCTCGGCCTTGTCCTGTGCCTGACCGCCCTGGCGCTGTTTACGATGGAGTGGGTATCGCAAAGAAGGGAACAGGAAACAGGAGGAGAAGAGGGAAGAGAGAAAAGGGAAAAGGACAATGCAGAAGCAATCCAAAATCCAAAATCCAAAATCCAAAATCAAAGCATCCAAAATGCGGAACGCTGCTGGCAGGCGGGGACTACGGGGCGAATACTGTCTTTTTTGATGTTTTTTGGGCTGGCGCTGCTTTACTATTTTCGCCCGGAACTCAGTTTCCTGCACCCGATAGCCGCCCTGCTGATGAGCGTCATGGGGGAGACGCATTTCGCCACTCCCGGCGACGCGCTGACGCTGGCGCTGCTGGCCTGCGGCCTGCCTGTCGCCTTCGCGTTGATGGCGGGGTTATGGGGGCTTTACCGGCGCGTATCTCCTCTGGCGGGCGCGGCGGTCGGGCTGCGCCGTTCGGTGTTCCCGGCCCTCGCCTGTCTCTCGCTGCTCTATCTTGGCCTGCTCGACCGGACGCTGGCGCTCGACGCCGCCGCAAGCCGGGGCATCAGCGAAGTGGCCCAGAACGATCTGCAATGGGTCCTCACCCACAGCGCCCCGCCCGAACCGGACAGCGAGGAATGAAAGGATTCCCAAAACCCGGCACCCTGCGCTATAATAAATGTGAAAATGGGGCGGCGGCAGGAACCGAAAGCGGCGCGGCTTCCGTAATTGACCTGTCCGATTTTCATAACCGCGCTTTCGGGCCCTGCGCGGCCCGCCCGAAGAAGGCCGCATGATCCCGTTTTTAATTTTTTTGCTGGGCGCGACTCTGGCGGGGCTGGCGGCAGGCGCGGTATGGCGCAGCAAGCGCCGCCTTGACGCCCGCCTGCGGCAGTTCCGGGCGGAGCAGGAGGCGCAGCGCAATACGCCGGGGGCAATCAACCCCTACGCGGCGCTGGCGGAACTGTATCAGGACGACGCGCCGGACAGCAGACCGGGCCGCTAAGTCCCAAAATTCTCGCGCCTGTCGCCTGAATCCCGCTTTTTTACGCGCAAATATCCCTCTGTGGACAAAAAAAGCGAAAAAAAAGCGTTTTAGCGCTACGGCGCGGGACCGCATTGCGCATAATAATAAGAAGCGAATCCGCAATTTTATGTTTTTCGCGTCATCGCGTTTGCAGTCAGCCCGCCCCTTGTCGCGGCGCGGACTCCCGATACGCTGGTCTAAGGAAGGGTTATTTTAATGCAAGATGAGACCGTAGCGCAGGAAGAAGTGTCTTTGCGCGACTACCTCGACCTGCTGCGCCGCCGCAGCGCCATCATTATCCAAACGGTCGTGGCGGCTTTAGTCATTGGCATCGTCGTTGCGGTGGTGTCCAGCAATGTCTACTCCAGCGGCGGGCAGCTGCTCGTCACGTCCACATCGCCGGCCTCCTCCGTCATTCAGAATACCGCTGATCCGCTCGCCAGCGTTTCCAACCAGTCGCAGGTCCATAACATCGCGACGCAGCTGGTCGTCCTGATGAACGGCGATCTGCTGTCCAAAGCGTATAAGGCCGCTGGAGTGCCGCCCGGAGACACCAGCGTTCACCCCTCCGTCAGTCCGCACGGCGAGGAGATTGACATCATTGACATTGGAGTCGAGGCCAACAAGCCGGAGATCGCGCAGGGGGTGGCCCAGAACATGATGGAACTCTACCTGCAAAAAGAGGCCAAAGAGCGCGGCGGCGACCTTGCGACCTCGATTGAGTACGCCAAAGACAAACTCAAAGAGGCCAATAACGCGCTGGAAGACAACTCAAAGAAATTACAGGCCTTTGAGAACACGACCAACGTCCCGGACTACACCGCCCGCGAAGCGGGCCTATCGGCAAGTCTTTCCTCTTACGAAAGCGAAAGCGGTAAATTAAAAGCGGAAATTGCCGGCACGCAAAAATTTATTGACGCAACCAAAGCGAACATGGCGAAAACGCCGAATAACCTCACGACTTACGATGTCGTGACCAACCCCGCCATTGAATCCCTGCGGACAGACATCTTCAAATTGCAGGCGGAGCGGGATGCGGCGACCGCGATTTACAAGCCCGAACATCCGGTAATGAAGCGCCTTGACCGGGAAATCAAAAAGAAGCAGGACCAAATGTCGGCGCTGGCGCGAACGGTGCAAACGTCCAAAGTCGCAACGAACCCGCAGATTGAGGAGGGCCGCTCCAAACTACGCGCTCAGGACGCTGAAATGGCCCAGCTCAACGAACGGCTGCGGCAGACCAACGCGCTGGCAGACGGGGTGCGCGGCAGGCAGCTGGCGCTGGGCAAAGCGTCCTTTACGGCGGCAAACTATCGTCGTCAGATGGATTTTTACGAGGGGCAGGTCAAAATGCTCCAGAGTGAGCTGGCAACCCTGGAACTGCGCGAAAAGGCGCAGCCGCATCCCATCTCGATTTTGAATAACGCGGGGCTGAACCCGAACCCGATTCGCCCCAAGCGCCCGATGATCGTGATTATGTCCATACTGGCGGGGCTGTTCCTCGGCGTCTGCTTCGCGCTCTTGCAGGAGTTTATGGACGACCGCGTGAACTCGCCGGAAGACGCGCGGCGCATCCTCGCCGTCCCGGCGCTGGGCTATATCCCGCGCATTGACAAAGAAGACCAGCGGATGCTGACCTCGCAGAAGGCGGGCGGATCGCTGCTGGAGAGTTACCGCGTCCTGCGCTCCAATGTGCGGTTTGCGGCGGTGGGCGAACCGCTGCGGGTCATCATGGTGACCAGCACCGCGCCTGGTGAAGGAAAATCGGTGACGGCGGCAAACCTCGCGATTGCGATGGCGCTGGACGGCAAAAAGGTGATTCTGGTGGACTGCGATCTGCGCCGCCCCACCGTGCATGAGAAATTCGGGATTCGCGGCACGCCCGGACTGACGAACGTGCTGGTGGGCGCGATGGACGTAGACCTGGCGCTGCAAGACACCGAAGTCGAGAACCTGAAACTGCTGGCAAGCGGCCCGATCCCGCCAAACCCGGCGGAACTGCTGAACTCCCGCGCTTTCGAATTGGTGCAGGAGCAGCTCAAAGACCGCGCCGATGTCGTCATTCTGGACAGCCCGCCCTGCCTCTCGGTGGCGGACGCGCAGGTGCTTGCCGCCAACGTGGACGGCCTGATCTACGTGGTGCAACTCGGCTCCACGCGCAAATCGGCGCTGAAACACGGCAACGAATTGCTGAAACAGGCCCATGCCAAAATCCTCGGCGTGGTCTACAACAAGGTGCAGGTCGGAGGGCGCAATAACGACTACTATTACGGCTATTACAGCTACTACCACAAACAGGAGCTGACGGGCAAAGAGGGCGAAGGCAACGGCGCAAACGGTTCCGGCAAGAAATCGGAATGGGAAGGGCTGATTTCGCAGGCCAAAGAGACGACGCCCTCCGCCACCGCCACGCTGCCCGAAGCGCCCTCGAAGCGGAGCCGGTCGTCCAAATCGTCGGACGAAGACAGGGGATAAACGATGAACTTGAATCGAACGCGCGAATTTGCGTTGCTGGGCGCGGCGCTGGGTCTGATCGGCCTCGCCGCCCGTCCGGGGGCGGCGCAGGACGCTCCGAAGGCGGCGCCGGTCGTGGACAAAAACTACCGCATCGGCATTGACGATGTGCTGTCCATCACCTCTCCGGGGCATGAGGACATCACGCAGGATACAACCGTTCTGCCGGACGGATTTATCCATATCAACGGCCTGACCAAACCGATTTACGCCGACGGGCGGACGATTGAGGCGGTGCGGGCGGATATTTTCAAGGGTCTTGATCGGCTTTATAATAACCTGCAAATCACCGTCAAAGTGAAAGAGGCCACCTCGCAATCGGTGGTCATTACCGGTTCGCGGTCGCCGGGACGCTATCCACTGCATAAAAAAATGCGCGTCTCCACATTGATGGCGATGAGCGGCGGGGTTACCGGCAAAGTGAAATACGCGGTGGCCCATCTAATACGAGACGACCAGTCCATTACGCTCGATATGGAGAAAATTCTGGGTAAAGACATAGACCCGAAAGCGAATCTGGCGCTGCAACCGGGCGACGAAGTGATCATTGACATGAAAGAAGACGCGCCGCCGCCGACGTACAGCGTTCTGGGTTCTGTCGCAAAGGGCGGGGCCTTCCCGATGCCGCTGGACGGTTCCCCTATCTCGATTGCGCGGGCGATTGCGGAGGCGGGCGGCAAGAACGAACACGCGGCGCTTTCCAAAGTCATCTTAGAGCGCGACGGCGAAGAGCGCATCCTTGATCTCTACCCGCTGATCAATGAAGGCAAGGCCAACTCCGATGTGGCGAAGTTGACTATGAAGGACGGCGACGTGCTGATTGTGCCGGAAATCAAGCGGAAATACTTCGTGACGGGGCAGGCCAACCGACCGGGAACGTATTATATGCCGGAAGAGAAAGAGATTCACGTCATTGACGCGATTTCAGAGGCGGGCGGGGCTTCGGGCAATGGCGAACAGCGCAGAGTCACGGTGACGCGGATTGTCAACGGAAAATCGGTCACGCTGAACGTCAACCTGCTGGACGTTTACAACAAAGGAAAAACAGCGCAAAACTATCTGATTCAGGATCAAGATGTGGTGTTTATTCCGGGCCGCAGCGTCAATACCGACCCATCCAGCCAATTCCTGAACCCGCTCTTTACGTTCAGCAACCTGCTGAACTCGCGGCTGTTTAACTGACCAAAACTCCTTTGAAATCAAAGAGATAAATCACCTCGCTAAGCGGCGCTGCCGGAGCGTCCCGCTGGACGCGATGACAGCGCTTCGGTAATCCCTTCCGAAGGACGTTCCACGGAAGGCGCGTAGCGAGGAGATTTATCTTTCGGACTTACAGAATACTACTTGCTGGAGCCGCCGCGTCTGCCGATGGTCGCCATGTGTTCGCGATTCTCCGAGACTTTGGAGCCGCCGCGCCGCCCGATTTCCGCCATGTGTTCGCGGTTCTGCGCTACTTTCGCGCCGCCTTTGCGTCCAATCTCCGCCATGTGTTCGCGGTCTTCTGCGACTTTCGCGCCGCCTTTGCGCCCCGCTGCGGCGTGGCCTTCGGAGTTGCCGTGCCAGCCCCGCCCGACGACGTGCTGCTTTTCGTCCTGATTCTGCTCTGTCTTAGTTTCCACCGATGCGGAACGCGCTTCCGCGTTAATTGCTTTTCGTGCCATATCGTTCTATCCTCCTGTTTGCTGTGCGACGGCGCTGCCAGAACGTCGCCGACGGCATTCTCGCAGGGACGAAATAAAAGCGTCCGCCGCTTGCTGCGAGAGTTGTTTTCCTGTTTGTCCTGCTTTAGCGGGCGAAGAACACCCTCTGTTTTGTCTGACGTATCGCCTGTTTTAATTGTTCCCCTTGTGCTGAAAGGCAACTCTTTCCAGGGCAGAAGATTGCAGGGCCATTCAGTTATCCGCGTCGGGCGGTTGAAACCGCTGCCACAAGCGCGCGAAGTGTCCCTTCGGACACTAAGCCCGATCCTTTTTGTGGGGGCTAATCCGCATTGAGTCCGCGAAGGCGGACTTTGCGCGCGCGTGGCCGTGAATTGATTCGCCCGCACGAAATCTGAATGGTCCTGAGAAGATTGGCGTCCGGCAGGAATCGGCGGGGCAGGCGGCGAAAGGTTGGCGTCTTTCATGGAGTGGTCTGCCGCAGGGACAGAACTTTACCCCGCTGTACTTTCGGCGTCCAAAATGAAAAGGAGTCGCAACGTGTTTTATTTTACTTCCATTTCCCGCGCCGCAATGGGGTGCGCGTTTCTGATGGGGATTGCAAACATGACCGTCGCGCAAAGCGCCCACGCTGGAACGCCCGCAAAGCCCTCTCGAACGAACGCAATGCAGGGGGCGCTGCTTCGCTCCGGCCCCAACCGCGCCGAACTGCAAACGGCGCTGCAGTCCGCGCCGAAAGCGCAGCGCGGCGGACTGGAATTTCTCATTCAGAATATGCCCGATTCCGATCTGCGGACGCTGACGGCGAAGTTTCTGCTGGAAAATACCGCCCTCGCTTACGCGGCGCGGGACGCCGCTCCCTGGCGGGCCGAAATATCTGAGTCCCTGTTTCTCAACGACATTTTGCCCTACGCCTGCCTGAACGAAGCGCGGGACAATTCGCGCCGCCGCCTGCGCGAAATCGCCCTGCCGCTGATTGCGGACTGCAAAACTCCGGGCGAGGCGGCCCTGCGCCTGAATCAGAAACTCTATCCGCTGCTGAAAGTGAAATACTCGACGGCGCGAAACCGGCCCGATCAGGCCCCGACCGAAACGATGTCAAGCGGAATCGCGACTTGCTCCGGCCTCTCAATCCTGCTGGCGGACGCCTGCCGCGCCGTCGGGATTCCGGCCCGCGTCGCCGGGACGCCGCTATGGGCCAACAATCGCGGCAACCATACGTGGGTGGAGGTATGGGACGGCGAATGGCATTTTACGGGGGCGGCGGAACCGGATGAAAAGGGACTGGATCACGGCTGGTTCACGCAGGACGCTTCCGAGGCGAAAAAAGACTCGCGGGAACACGCGATCTACGCTTCCAGTTTCAAGCGGACGGGGATTTCGTTTCCGCTGGTGTGGGACGCGGCGATAGATTGGGTCCCGGCGGTCAACGTCACCGACCGCTATACGCCGAAAACCGCTGTGACCGACGATGGCAAAATGCGCCTGCTGGTCAAGGTGGTGGATGCGGCGGGTCGGCGCGTGATTGCCCGCATCACGGCGCGGGAGCGAGGCAAAACGAAAGTTCTGTTCACCGGCGAGAGTAAGGGGGAAACGGCGGACACAAACGACATGGCCTCTTTTCCTGTATTCCGCGCCTGCCCGCCGCGCTCCTATGAGATTACGATAGAATACGCGGGTAAGACCGTCCGGGAGACCTATACGGCAACGGCGGACGCGCAGCAGATCGTTACCATCACGCTGAAATCGGGGTGAATGTTCGGGCGAGCGGACGCGAACGGGCAAGCGCGGGCAAACGTAGGCGAGTATGGGCGAGGCATATCAAACGCTTCGCTGGAGGCCTGCGGTCAAGCGTCCTCACGGACGCAAACATCACGACCGGAATGGTCCCGTCCGTGAGGATGGTTGGCGGAACGCCCCGTAGACGGGCCTTTTAAGTGTCGCTGGTATCGCGAGGAAGACGCGACTTTTAGCGACGCGCCGGACGCGGTTCGCGGTCATTCAGGGGGCGCTATGAATTATACAACGGCGGGCGCTGAGGCCGAAGCGCGTCTCATTCCACGCCCAATCTGGCGCCAAATTCAGCAGGCGGTTTGCTATGCCGCCTGAAAAGGCCATAGTCAAGTCACAATTCATCAGTCATCATTTAGTTTGCGCCGGTGTTGTTGAACTCGCCGATGAGCAGGGTGAAATCGGAAGAATCTACTGAGCCGTCGTAATTGAAGTCGGCGGTCGGATCGTAGCCGCTGCCGGGAACGTTTGCGGCGGAGTTGAACGAACCAATCAGCGCGGTGAAGTCCGAGGAATCCACGCTGTTGTCGTTGTTGGCGTCGCCCGCCAGAAGCAGCGTGTCCGGCAGGGGGGCCGCGCCGCCAACGACAACATGAGCAATCAGGGAACGCAGCGATTTGTCGCTTTTGATCGTGACATCGTAAGTCCCGTAAGGAACGTTGAGCGCGAAATCGCCGAACTTGCCGCCGGGGGCTTCGGGCGTGACGGGAGCGCTGTAAACGTAGTGGGCGGCCTTTGTTCCCGGCGTCCGCAGCGTAATGGTCAGATTGCCGAGCGGCGCGGCGGACGAAATGGCGCTCACGTCCGGGACGCCCTCGAAGGCCACGCGCCCGCTGACGACCGCATTGGGCATCGGCAGGGCGAGCGGCGTGAAACGCAGGTCATCATACTCATAGACGAGGTTTTCCGGCGGGGCAATGGACTGCTGCGTCAGGATGACATGATCTATGGGCCGGGCGGCTCCGGTCGTCACCGTCAGCGGGTAATAATTGAAAATGAAACTGTCCAGCACATTTTCCGGCGCAAACGCCGACGCGCTGCCAATCGGCAGTCCGAGGCTGTTATACGCAGTCATCGTGAAAAACGACGTTCCCGGCGAAATCGCGTTGATCGTGACGGAAGAAACCGGACTGGTGAACGTGATGGTCTCCGGGCCTTTGGCGTAGAAATCGCCGTTGAAGGCCAGAAAGTTCTTGCCGCTATGCGTCGGCACGACAAACCCGCCCTCCAGATCGTCTACAATCACGCCGCCCTGCCCCGGCTGCGGGCCGCTGAAAACGACTCCGAGGGGCGCGTACAGGGTGGTGAGCGGTTTCGTTCCGGCGGACAGGAAAAAGTCTGCCCCGGTGAGCGGGGAGCCCTGCGCGTCGTAATCGAAGTCAATGAGAACGCTGCTCGGATTGACGGCGGGAACGTCCGCCGCCGCGCTGGAAGCGATCAATCCGGCAAGGCCGCTGATTGCCAGAACGCGCCGCGAAAAAAATTTGGGAAAATACATTTTAGGTCTTACTCCATCAAGGCCAGAGAACGGCAGGGTTTTTTTTTGCCGCTCCGACTCTCTTTAAGCATAAATCGTGCCAACTTGCGCGAATCGGCCCTGTTTTGGTAAAATTTCCGCTTATTTTTTCGGGGAGTGTAGAAATGTGACGCTAAAGATGCGCAATGCGCCCGCGTCTATCGCCACAACGCGCCGATTTAAGGGCAAATGATAAGCGGCAATCCGCAGCGGGGTCGCCTCGGAAGCGGCAAGCGTTCGCGGGGCGGCGTCCGTCGGGGGCGCGATTCCGCCATCGTCGAGCGTCAAAAGCGGCAGGGCGGCGTCCTCTTTTGGATCGGGCGCGTAGAGGACGTAAATCGCCTGCGCTTCGGAGATTTCGGCGGGCAGGGAAGTCGGATCGTCGCCCTTTTGCGGCAATGCCTCGCGGGGGACGCGGAACGGAATCCCGCCATACCAGCGCAGAACGCTTTCGTTCGCCTCGCCATTTTCTGCTCTGGAACGATTGCGGCGCGAATTTGCCTGCAACGCGACAGGCTGATACGCGCCGGTCGCTTCGGCGCTTGCCATTCCGCCGGAAATTTCGGCGGGGACAAGCGGCGGCGCGGTCGGCAGTTCTTCGGCGCGGGCGTCCAGTTCTCCGATTTGCAGGCGGTCGCGGTCGCGCAGTCCGAAAATCAGCAGGGTGTCGGGCGCGGCGGCGTCCCGAACGATTTGCGACGCATCTTGCAGGGCCCTCCGAATCAATCGCCCGCGCAGCAGGTAGACCGCTTTGCCGCGCAAGTCCGCGCCGGGAACGCAGAGCGTCACGGCGAGACGGGCTTTTTCCGTCCGCAGGGTCAGCGCGAAATTCCCGTCGGCGTCGCGGCGGTAATCGGACAGCGTGATATTTGCGCCGCCGGAAAGCGCCAGCGCCGTTTTGTCGCCCGCAATCAGGCGGGCGTCCGTTCCGGCAACGGGCGCAACCCGCCGCAATCTTTCCGTCGTTTTTTGTGCCAAATTTTCCGGCAGATGCGCCAGCGTCCCGCGCAAGGCCCACAGCAAAACCGGGTCGCCGGTGTGCGCGGCGACGGCGGCAAGGGCGTCGAGTTTTGCGGCGGAGAAATTCTGCCAGCGGAAAGCGGGGTCAACGTCGTCCCGCCGGTCGCTGTCCCCGATAGTAAAAATTAGGTCGCGGTAGACGAGGTTTCGCGCCTGTTCCAGCGCGTCCAGAGCGAAGGCGTGGCGCGGCAGACTGTTCATGTCGGCAAGGTAGGTCTGGAGTAGGCCAGTCACCGCGTCGCCTGCCAGCGGCTGCGTTTCCGCGAGATTTCGCGGGGCCAGCGCCGCCGGAATTTTAGGGACTTGCATCGGCGCGGGAACCGTCGGCAGCAGCGAACAGACGGCTTCATCTTCCGCCCAATAGTGGAATAAGAAGCGGTTCGGGGCATCGGCGCGGGAGATTCCGGCGGCGTAGACCAGCCGCATTTCGGAATCCAGCCCCGCGCCGCCTTGCGTTTCCATCGGCAAAACCAGCGCAACAAAACGCCCCTCATGGTGATCGGTCAGGTAGGGATGCGGCGCTGTCGGCGTATTGAGCGGCGTTCCGGGCGGCGGAAACCGGAGTTTTCCCGCCTGCGTCCGGTGACCGGGCGCGGGGGGCTGCGGCAAATCAGAAGGGGCGGGCGGCGGAGTCAGCGAACGGCAAAACGCGGTCTGAATATCCCGCTCGGAATTGTCGCGCAGGCGCGTCGGCAGGAAGTCCCACGCCGCGTAAAGCCCCGCCTTGCCGTCCCACAGACCGACGACGGGCAGCGGCGAGTCAGAAAGCGCGACGGGGGCGCTCCAATCCTCCCATTTTGGATTTTGGATTTTGGATTTTGGATTGACCGGAAAGAGGGCGCCGCCCTGATGCCACTGATCGGCGCCGGGTTCGGTCAGCGTCAGGAAGTGCAGGGGAACGCGGCCCAGCGTCTTTAGCCACACCGCCGCATTGAAACTTTTGATATGGATTGCAAACCGGACGACGGGATACCGCCCCGCCGTCAGCCGAATTTCCACGCGGCTGCGCTCCAAATTCAGGCCGCAGTTTGGCTCGGCCTGCAAGTCCTCAAAGGCCAGCGCGGACGAATCGCCGTCCCGCGTGACGGCGGCAAAGCGGGAGGTAATCAGCCCGAACGACGTAAAGCGGACGGGCGCAATCTTCTTCCCGTCCGACAGCAGATCGAACCCGATCCAGCGGCCCGCCCGACCGACCGCGCGAACCGTCAGCGCCTGATGCGGCCCCCGCTGCCCAATCTCAGTTGCCGGAGCGCACTCCGCCCGCGCCGCCGTCAGCGCCAAAAGTGTAAAAAATAATGCCCGTAAAATTGCGTAAATCATAATCCATTATCGGCGCGGCCCGCGTCGGGCAGGATTCTTTTTTCACCACAGAGAACACAGAGAGACACAGAGAAGATTCTTCATCCACGCAACGACACGAAGGGACACGAAATTTAAGGGCAGAGGGAAAAGGGAAAAGAAAATTCAATCCCAATTCCGTCAATTCTGAAAATCTCGTTAATCTTGTCTAAATTCCTCTCTGCGTCCCTCTGTGTTCTCTGTGGTGAAAATTTGCTATGAAACTACTTGACCGTTCTATTTTGCGTGAGATGTTCGTGCCGTTTTTGATCGGGCAGGCCGCCATTGTGATGATGCTCATCGGGACGGTGCTGTACAACAACGCCAACGTGCTGCTGCAAAATCAAGTTCCGCTGGAGTTCGTCGTTCGAATGGCCCTGTATTTCGCGCCGTTCTTAATCCACATGACGATGCCGGTGGCGATGGCGGTGGCGGCGTCGCTGGCGGTCAGCCGATTGGGGCGCGACTCGGAGATCACGGTGATGCGGGCGTCGGGGGTCAGTCTGTTTCGGATTTTCCTGCCGATTTATGTTCTCGGCCTCGTGGTCAGCATCGGCGATTTTTATTTTGGGGAGTACGTCGTCCCGCCGTCCATTGCGCGGCTCAACGGGGTGCTGGGCGAGATTCCCGTTCACATTAAGCGTCTCCTGCCGCAGCCCGGACAGGTCATGGTCTCCAACGATCAATCGTATATTATGTATGTGCGGCAGATTGTCAAGCGTCCCGACTATATTGATTTGTATGGCGTGCAGATTAGCGCTACGCCCGCCGCGACGTTCAACGGGCAGTCCGCGCCGTTCGTCGTTTATGCGGACAAAGGCAAATTCAAAGATGGAACGTGGACGCTGGAAAAGGCGTCTATCCTACAATATGACCTGACAAAAGGTTCGCGGCTGGAGATGCGCCCGGAGGAGAAGTCCACTTTTACGCTCTATACAGTGGTTGATCCGCAGGCGTTTCAGAGCGGCTTCCTGCTGCAATTCCCGATGTGGCAGATGGGGCAGCGCTCCGCCAACCGCACCTTTACGCAGCTTGGCGAGGAACTGAAAAAAGACCGTGAGCAGAAAATTGACGATCCGTTCGTCCGGCTGGACTACCATTTTAAACTGTCCGTGCCGTTTTCGTGCCTTGTGATGGCGCTGTGCTGTCCGCCGATTTCGCTGCGGTTTTCGCGGGGCGGCGGATTTATGGGAACATTACTGTCCATTTGTCTCGTCTTTGTGTACTGGAACACGCTGCTCTTGATGCGAATTTTAGGCTCTCCGGGCGCGGAGGGTGGCGCTCCTCTGCTCGCTCCCCCGGTGGCGGCGTGGGCGCAAAACGTCCTGTTCACCTTAATGGGACTGATTACGCTGCGGCGCAGCGAATGAAATTTTGCGTCCCTCGAAAAAAAAACTCGTATATTTGCCCCCCGATATGGAAGAAACATCTATGAAGCAAGAGGCGAGTTGGCAAAATCAAGACCGCTCGAAATCGGCCTCCTGCGCAGTCAGATGGGAAATAATGCAATTATGGCAGACGAGACTACAACTCAACCAATAGACCCGGTGCGTTTAACGCGCCGCGAAGTGGAGATACTGGCGCTGGTGATTGAGGGCTATTCCAGCAAACAGGTGGCGGACTTGCTTTTTATCAGCAAGCGCACCGTTGATTTCCACCTCGACAACGTGTATGGAAAATTGAACGTGAAAAATAAAATGCAGGCCCTGCAACGGGCCACGCGTCTGGGTCTGCTGCCCCGCGTAGCATAAATTTTCGTTTCGCCTGCAAAAAAGGCGGCGCGAGCGAATCGTTCTCTTCTTTCCATAAAATAACAGGCCGACGAAAACGTCGGCCTGTTTTTTGCTTCCTGTGTGGCGCGGCAAATTGCGCTATATCCCGAAAGAGGTCAGTTGCATTGGGGATGCGGGCCTTCCAGGTCTGTTGTCCAAAGGCAAATGTCGCCCGTTATCCTTTTCCACGGCATCCCTTTGACGTGACCGTCCGCGAATTGCGTATTGATTAACCCATTGTGGCGCGTTTTAATCAGCGCTACGGCCCGCGCGCTGGAGAGTTTGCCTTTGGAGGCGCTCCAGTTCGCGTTCCCGATATTCTTCCAGTAGGAGAAGTAGGCGCGGCCCTTCGGGTTCTGTTGAAGCAGGAGGGTATTTTCCGCCGCGCAGGGCGCGGCCTTTTGGTCAGGGACGCATGAGGCGGTGACACGGGTTCCGCTCTGATTTTTCATGTCCGGCGCGACGGCGTAATAGGAAGCGTCCGTCAGCAAAATGGTCGCGGCGATGCGGGGAACGGCGGCATCATCTAGTCCAATTCCACCCGGACTTATCCAGGCGTCGTTATGCCCGTAGCTATTTTCAAGGCCGTCATTGACGCCGATTCCTCCCGGAGCGGCAGCGTAGTTCACCGTCTTGCTGTCGCCGGGAATGAAAGCGTCCGCATGGTTCGGGCATTGCAGCGCGGTTACGTCCCGCAGGTAGGGGTACAGTAAATAAGCCCAGTAGACCCGGCGTTCCGCGCCGCCGGAAAGCGATTTCGCCATCGGGATTCGCTGCCGATGGGAGTCCAGATATTCGGGGCAAACATTCCGACAGACGCGACGATTGGGGTAAAACTTTTCATCATAGTCCTGCACGTATTGCAGGGTCGCGGTTCCCACCTTTTCGAGGCGGGAGATACAGGAATTGTCACGTCCTTTAGAGCGGGCGGACGCAAACACGGGAAAGAGAATTGCCGACAGCGCGGCGACGCAGCACAGGGCAATCAGCAGTTCGATCAGGGTCAGACCAGAACGACGCAGCATAACAACCTCCTTAAAGATAAGGGCAATGCGAGTAAAGATACAGGGCGGAAATGCCGACCTGCGGGCCTTATAACGAAGGCCTGTCCTTATTACGGGCATTGATACGCTTTCGTTTCGGGGATTCCGCCTGCTGACGCGCTTCTTTTCGCATTTTTTCAGGGTGAAACGCGCCGCTTTTTTCTGCGCCTTTTCCCGCGTTAAGCATCTGTCCCACGCTGCGCCATTTCGCATGACCGTCGGCAAACCCCACGCAGGAACCCGCATGGTCTGATCTGTGCCGCGTCAGGGCCAAATCTTCCGTCATCGTTTTTTCAACCGCGTCCCGCTTCCAAATCCAGGGCGCGAACAGATACGATTCGTCCGGTCGCTGCGCCGCGTTGTTCCGCTCCGCCAGCAGAACAAATTCAGTAGGATTTTTGATCGCTTTCACTTTCAGACCCAACGCCGTCCAGCGGTTCAGCGCGTAGGAGGCGGCGTACCCTTCCGTTGCCGTCTGCACGGGCGGCGCAGTGCGAATCCGCTGCTTCGAGTCGTCGGATGGGCAGGTGTAAACGAAATTGTTTTTGACATAGGGATAAATCTGCTCCGTCCATAGATTCGCCGGACTTTCGACCTGCAAGGGGATCGTAGCCGCGATTTTGTCCCTGATATTGACCGCCGCAAACCCGGAGTTGGGAAACTGCTCGTCGTAGTCCTGCGCGTACTGCATCATTCCAAGTCCAATCTGTTTGACATTGCTGAGGCAGGAACTCTGGCGCGGTTTTTCATGCAATCCGCTGTTGACCGGAAACAAGACTGCGGCTGAAATAAAAAGCAAGACCAACAACGCTAAAACTTCCCAGAGCGTCAATGCGCGATATTTTCTCATGCGATGCCTTTTCCTTTCCGATTCGAACGTCCGGGCGTTGAAAACGTCCGGCAGCAAAAACAAGCGTCCTGCGGACGCGGCGTTCAACCGTTGAAAACCTATTGCATTAAACCAAATTTTGCGCGTCGAAAACGCTTTTGCATTGCGCGTCCGTAGGACGCTTGTTTTTATTGCCGGACGTTTTCAACGCCCGGAATACGCCTACTCATTATAACAGCGCGTTTCCGCAAATAATTCCCGCTGCGGCAGGTTCTGGCCCGCCCTCTCCCGAATCTATCCCCGTGAAAATACCCGTTGGCCCCCGTAAAAAAACGTGAGGATTTTGTTCCGCTACGCCGATATAAACTATGAAGCAAGCCTATCGGCGCGGCGCGGCGGAACGATTTCCGGTCGGGGCGAAAGAGAAAGAAATGACGCCGAACGAACCCACCGCCACTATGCCCTGCCCGATTCCCGCAGGCCGCTTTACCGGCGCGGTTGACATCCATTCGCACCCGCTGCCCGCTATTGACGACGGGGCCAACGCCCTCGCTGACTCCCTGATGATGCTGCGGATTGCGGCGCGGTTCGGCACGGTCGCTATGATCGCCACGCCGCACCGCTACTGGCTGGACGGCGAAAATACGCCCGACAAACTGCGCCGCCTGACCGCGCAGGTGCAGGAGGCCCTTGCGGAAAAACGCATCGGGGCGAAAATCCAGATTTTTCCCGGTCAGGAAATTCCGCTGAAACTCAATACCGCCTTCGAACTGGAGCGCGGCGATGTGCTGACCTTAGCGGACAGGGGCCGCGTCGCCCTCGTAGAACCGCCCTTCGACCGCTGGGAAGACTGGACGGCGCGGGCGATTAAAGACATCGTGAAGGCCGGATTTATTCCCGTGCTGGCGCACCCGGAACGCAACCGCATGGCGCAGCAGAACCCGGACATCCTCGCGGAAGCGGTGGACGCGGGCGCAAAATTCCAACTGACCGCCATGAGCGTGACGGGCGACAACGGACGCCGCGCCCTGAGCGCCGCCCGCGCTATCATTGAAAAGGGCTGGGCCACCGTGATCGCGTCGGACGCCCATTCGCCCGTGTGGCGGCCGCCGACCATGCGCGGGGCCTATCTCGCGGCGGCGGCGCGGTACGGCGAACCGCTGGCCCGCAAACTTTGCATCGAAAATCCCGCCGCGCTGCTGCGCGGCGACGAACCGGAGAATCCCCATGCTTGAACGACTTTTCGGCGGCGACGGATTTCAGGCGCAGACCCGCGCCCTAGACGCCTCGGCCCTGCGGCATCAGGCGATAGCCCACAACCTCGCCAACGCCAACACGCCGCGATTCAAACGGCAGGAAGTCCAATTTGAAACGGAACTGGCGCGGGCGTTGGGTTCCACCGATAAAACCGGAACCGGTTCGGTCGCGTCCGTCCAGGCCCGCCTCGTCACCGTCGGGGCCACCAGCGGCAGAGCAGACGGCAACAACGTCAATCTGGAACTGGAGTCGGCGAAACTGGCGGAAAACGCCCTGCGCTTCGAAGTCCTGTCCCAGTCAGTCGGCGGCTATTTCAGCGGCCTGAAAAATGTCATCAATGGAGGCAGATAGCGATTCAGGTATTCGGTATTCAGGTGTTCAGGTATTGATTGCTCACTGCAAGCTTTGTACAAACTATCAGCAAACGAGCGAATGCCTGAATACCGAATACCTGAATACCCGAACACCTTCCTTCCCGGAGTTCTCCCATGTCCCTCTCTAACTCGCTTGCGATCAGCGCGTCGGGCCTCACTGCCGAACGGCTGCGGCTCGATGTCATCAGCAATAATATCGCCAACGTCAACACGACCAGCGGCGCGGACGGAAAACCTTACCGCCGTCAGGAAGTGATTTTTGCGGCGCGAAGCGGCAACGGCAGCGGCTTCCAGTCGCTTTTGCAGGCGGCGGGCGGCGGCGGGACGCCCTCATCCGGGGCGGGCGTGCAGGTCGCGCAGATACGCTCCGATATGGGGCCGTTCAAGCGCGTGAAAGATTTCTCCAACCCCGCTCACGACAAAGACGGCTACGTAGATATGCCCAATATCGAACCCGTGATCGAAATGGTGGATATGATTTCGGCCTCCCGCGCCTACGAAGCGGGCGTGACCGCTATCAACGCCGCGAAGCAAATGGAATCGCGGGCGTTGGAAATTGGACGAGGTTAGAAATTTGGGTGTTCAGGTGTTCGGTGTTCAGGGGTTGTCTGCTTCGCTGTGAGTTTGACTGAATTTTTAGCGAAGAAGCGAACACCGAAAACCTGAACACCGAACGCCGAATGCCGGAGGTGCGCTATGCAACTGGATGCGATTGGAAATTCCGGCATTTTGCCGAGCGGCGCGGGACTGGCCCTGCCGATACCGGGCGCGGAAACAGCGAACGCCAACGGCAAATCGTTCGGGCAGTACATGATGGACGCGCTGGCGGAAGTCAACAAGGCGCAAGTCCACGCCGCCGACATGACCGCGCAGTACGCGGCGGGCAAACCGATGGACGTGCATCAGGTTATGATCGCCACGCAGGAGGCCGGGACCATGCTCAATATGGCCGTGCAAGTCCGCAACAAAGTCGTGGACGCTTATCAGGAAGTTATGCGAATCAATGTGTAGAGGAGGGTGTCGGGCGTCGGGCGTCGGGTGTCGGAAAATGCGCTCGCTTGCTGAAAGTTTATGTCAACTTTCAGTGAACGGGAATTTGCCCGACACCCGACCCCCGACCCCCGACACCCTGAGAGGATACGACGTTGCTCAATCGGTTGCGCGAATGGTGGGAGGGGCTGGGCCGCAGCAATCAGCTGATTGCGGGCGGCGCGGCAGTGGCCTCGCTGGTGGCCCTGATCGGGTTCATGGCGTGGGCGGGAACGCCGGAGTATGTGCCGCTGTTCTCCAATCTATCGGCGCAGGACGCGAGCGCCATCACGGACAAATTGAAAGAGGCCAATGTTCCCTACCGTCTGCTGGGCGGGGGAACAGCGATTGAAGTCCCGGCGCAGAAGCGCGATGAGATGCGCATGAAACTCGTTAGCGAGAATCTGCCGCAGGAATCTTCCGCCACGATGGGCTACGACGTTCTCAAAGAGGCGAGCGTCAGCACTACGTCGGGCATGGAAGATCAGATTATCATCCGCGCTCACGAAGGGGAGATCGCTAAAAGCCTGCTGAAACTCAGTCAGGTCGCGGGGGCGATTGTCCATATCGCGCCCAGCAAAGATTCGCCCTTCGCCGATTCCAAAGTCTCCGCAAGCGCGTCCGTTGTGTTGACGCTGAAATCGGGGCAGACCCTGGACGGCGACAACGTGCGCTCGGTGCTGCGCCTCGTGCAGATGTCCTACCCCGGCCTCGGCGAGGACAAAATCACGATTACCGACTCCCACGCCATGCTGCTGCACGACCCAATGCACGCCAACGGCGACACAGCGGACATCCACAAGCAGGAGATCGCCCGTTCGCAGGAGGAAAGCGCGAAATTGCAGTCGCACATGGACCACGTTTACGGCCCGAACAAAGTTCAGGTGCTTGCCAACGTGGAACTGAACCCCGACCGCAAGAACAGCGAAAAAGTCGAGGTCACCCCCGGCGTCGTGACCGATCAGCACAGCGAGACCGAAAAATTGCAGGGCAGCCCCGAAACCGCCGCCCCCGCCGTCGGCGCGACCGCAAACGGCGGCGCGACTGCCGGAGCGATTCCCACCTACGATAAAAAGGACGCCGCCGGCAGCGGCACGATGACCCACGAAATCGCGTCCAAGACCGTGACGCCGACTGTGGAGAAAAGCACTACGGTGACCGCGCCGGGACGGATTGAAAAATATACGGTCAGCGCGTTGGTGGACACTCGCGTTCCCGCTGATCAAATCGAGGCGATCAAGCAGTCGTTAAGCGCCGCCATTGGAGTGACGCCCAACGACCCGACGCGCATGGTCACGGTGGCGCAAGTCCCGTTCGACCACACGGCGGACGAAGAGGCGGCAAAAGAGGCGAGCGCCGCCCGCGCCGCCGAAAACAACGCCCGGATGCTGACCTCGCTCGTTCCTTTATTATTGATGGCGGCGTCGCTGTTCCTGCTGTACCGCGCTTTGCGCAAGCCCACCCCGCAATTTGGCGGGCCGCAACTGGCGCTGGCGGGAGCGGGAATGGACGGAGATATGATGGCCCTGGAACCCGGCATGATGGCCTACGACGAGGACGGCAACCCCTTGCCCGGTCAGACGGTAGCCAGCCTGCTTGACCCGAACATCAACGCCATTGGAATCAGCACCGCAACCGGCGACCCGCGCACCTTCGAGATCATCGAAGAGGCATTCGACGCCCAGCTGGAGAGCGTTCAGCATCTCGTCAAGTCCAAACCTGAAACTGTCGCCGCCCTGATTAAGGGCTGGACGTCGGAAGACAAGTAGCGGGGTGTCGGGTGTTGGGTGTCGGGTGTCGGACAAATCCCGCTCACTGAAAAGTAAAATAAACTTTCAGCAAACGAGCGCATTTTTCGACACCCGACACCCGACACCCGATACCCTCTCCGAAGGAGACCCATGCGTCATACTACGCCGCAACTCAATAACAAACAAAAAGCCGCCGCTTTGATGCTGGCGCTGGGGCCGGAATCGGCGGCCAGTATCTTCAAGCATATGCGCGATGAGGAAGTCGAGGGAATGACGCTGGAGATTGCGCGTCTCGGCAAAATCTCCTCCGATGAGCGGCGCAACGTCGTGGCGGAGTTCCACGAGATGTGCATGGCGCAGGAGGTCATCTCCGAAGGCGGCGTAGATCAGGCGCGGCGGGCGTTGGAGGCCGCGTATGGCCCGGAGCGGGCGGCGGAGATGCTCGGCAAAGTCGTGACGGCGATGCAGGTCATGCCGTTTGATTTTGTGAAAAAGACCGATCCGTCGCAGCTGCTGTCCTTTATTCAGGACGAACACCCGCAGACGATTGCCCTGATTCTCTCGCACCTCAACCCCAATCAGGCGGCGCAGGTGCTTTCCGGTCTGCCGCAGGAGCAGCGGGCGGAAGTGGCCCGCCGCATCGCCATCATGGACAGGACGCCGCCGGAAGTCGTGCGGGAAATCGAAAAGGTTCTGGAGCGCAAACTCTCCAGCGCCGTTGTCACGCAGAACTTTACGGCGGTCGGCGGCGTGAAATCGCTGGTCGAAGTCTTGAACTGGGTAGACCGCACCACCGAAAAAACGATCCTGGAATCGCTGTCCGAGAACAATCCCGACCTTGCCGAAGAGGTCAAAAAACTGATGTTCGTTTTCGAGGACGTGGTAATGCTGGACGATTCTTCGATCCAGAAAGTCCTGCGGGAAGTGGACGGCAAGGAACTGGCGCTGGCGCTCAAGGGCATCAGCGAGGAGGTTCAGAGCCGCATCTATCGCAACATGACCGAACGCGCCGCGACCATGCTCAAAGAGGACATGGAGTTCATGGGGCCTGTCCGTCTGCGCAACGTGGAGGAGGCGCAGCAGCGCATCGTCGGCGTCATCCGAAGGCTGGAAGAGCAGGGCGAGATCGTCGTATCGCGTGGCGGAGGAGACGAGGTAATCGTGTAATTCAGGTATTCAGGTGTTCGGGTGTTCGGTGTTCCGGTGTTCAGGTATTCGTTCGCTCACTGGTAGATTAGTCAAACTCAGAGTGAAGCAGTCAATACCCAATACCTGAATACCCAAATACCCAAATACCTGAACACCCGAACACCTGAATACCTGAAGACCTTCCTGGAAGGGAGTTGCAGTCTTTGTCTAAAGAAGACCCTTTTGAGCCGCTGATTGCGCCGCGCATTGCGAACCCAAACGAAAAGCCTGCGCCGGTGGACTGGTTCGAGCGGATTGCGCCGCGCCTGCCGCAGGCGTCGCGGCCCGACCGGGCGGTCTACACCGACGAGGCCGATCCCGACGGCGCAAAAATCGCGTGGTTCGCCGATGTGGACTTAGTGGCGATTGAGGAGAAGCGGATCGCGGGGCAGTCCGCCAAAGAAAGCCCGGAACTAGCGCAGCTGCGGCGCGACGCGGAAGACAGGGCGCGTGAAATCGTGCAGGCGGCGCTGGCGCAGGCCAAAACGATTACGATTGAGACCGAAAAAGCGGCCTACCACGCCGGGTTTCAGCGGGGCTACGCCGACGGCGAACGCAACGCGACCGGAACAGTCAACCTGCTGGCGGGCGCGGAGCGGGAGGCCCTTCGCAGCGACGTTGCCGACTTTCTGGAGCGGGCGGAACAGGCGCGGCGGCAAGCGTGGGCGGTGATCGAACCGCAGGCGATAGATTTGATTTTCGCGCTGTGCAAGCAGGTCTTGAAGCAGGAGATCGAGGTCAGCCGAACGGCGGCGCTAGAAATCATCCGCAACGCGATTCGGCGCGTCAGCGATCACGGAACTTTGCGCGTCAAGGTCAGCCCGGACGATCTGGACATGGCCCGCTCGCATCGGGGCGAACTGGAATCGCTGCTGGACGGCAACGCGCAGATCGAAATCGTCGCTGACCGCCGCATCGGAGCGGGCGGCTGCGTCGTCGAGACGGAATCCGGCAGCATTGACGCCCGCATCGAAACGCAGACCGCCAATATCGGCGAAGCGCTGGAGCAGGTAAAACTATCCACGCAGAATTAGAAGAATTTTCGACACAGAGAACACGGAGGAGGAAACACAGAGAACGCAGAGAAGAATTGAGACGGAATGAACGGGATTTTCAAGATTGATAGAGTGAATAGCGCGTTTTATTTTTCTTTTTTTCGTGTTCATTTGTGTCTTTTCGTGGATAAAAATCCCTCTGTGTCCTCTGTGTTCCTCCTCTGTGTCCTCTGTGTCGAAAATTCCGGGAGAAACCTTTTGACGCAGGGACGTTTGCTGGATTTGCCGCCGGTTTTGCCGCCGGACATAGATTTTAACCGCTATCACGAGAAGATTGCGCGGCTTGACCCGGTGCGGCAGAACGGGCGGGTGGCGCAGGTCATCGGGCTGGTGATTGAGAGCATTGGCCCGCCCGCCATGATCGGCGAGATTTGCGATATTTACTACGACCGCGCCAATCAGTACGACCCGGACACGCCGCCGATTAAAGCGGAAGTGGTGGGGTTTCGGGAGAACCGCGTCCTGCTGATGCCGCTCGGAGTCATGGACGGGATTAAACCGGGCAGCGAAGTGGTGGCGTCGCGGCGTCCGCAGCAGGTCATGGTCAGCGACAGCCTGCTGGGGCGGATGCTGGACGGACTCGGCAATCCAATGGACGGCGGCCCGCCCCTCGACGCCCGCCGCGCCTACCCCATCAACGCCGCCCCGCCGAACGCCGTAACCCGCCCGCGCATCACAGAGCCGCTGCAAACCGGCGTCCGCGCATTAGACGGTCTGCTGACTATCGGCAAGGGGCAGCGCATGGGAATCTTTGCGGGTTCCGGCGTGGGGAAATCTACCCTGATGGGCATGATGGCCCGCAGTTCGTCCGCCGATGTCAACGTGATTGCGCTGGTCGGGGAGCGCGGGCGCGAAGTCCGGGATTTCGTAGAGGAGAGTTTAGGGATTGAGGGCGTGCAAAAATCGGTGGTCGTGGTCGCGACAAGCGATCAGCCGCCGCTTGTCCGAATCAAAGCGGCTTTAGTCGCGACAACGATTGCCGAATACTTCCGTGACCGGGGCGCGGACGTGATGCTGATGATGGACTCGGTGACGCGCTTTGCGATGGCGCAGCGCGAAATCGGGCTGGCGGTCGGCGAACCGCCCGCCACTCGCGGCTACACCCCCAGCGTTTTCGCGCTGCTTCCGCGCCTGCTGGAGCGTTCCGGCACATCGTCGAGCAGTCCGGGCAGCATCACCGGGCTTTACACCGTCCTGGTGGACGGCGACGACATGAACGAGCCGATAGCGGACGCCGTGCGGGGGATTCTGGACGGGCATATCGTGCTGTCCCGCGAACTGGCGCATCAGGGGCATTACCCCGCGATTGACGTGTTGCAGAGCGTGAGCCGCGTCATGCCGCAGATTACCGCCCCGGAACATCGCGAGTCGGCGAACGTCCTGCGCGATCTGCTTGCGGCCTATCGCAAGGCCGAAGACTTAATCAATATCGGGGCCTACGTCGAGGGCAGCAATCCGCGCATTGACCGCGCCCGTCAGAAAATCGAGGCGATCCTCGGCTTCCTGCGTCAGCCCGCAGGCGACCCGACGCCCTATCCCGAAACGATGCAGCAGTTGCTGCGACAATTCCCGAAGACGTAGAAAGAGAAAACAGAAAACAGAAAACAGAAAACAGAAGAAAATGCCCGGTCTGCTTACTTTGCAACGAGGCGCAAAAGTTTACAAACTCTGACAGCCCCTTCTGTTTTCTGTTTTCTGTTTTCTGTTTTCTGGAATTTTCCCATGAAGCGATTTCATTTTGGATTGGAAGCGGTCTTGCGGCAGCGTGAGATAAGCGAGGAGCGCTGCGAACAGCGGTTCGCGAAGGCGCAGGGGCAGGTGGACTATCTGCTTGGGCGGCAGCAGATTTTGCAGGACGAGATTCGCATTATGATGGCGGAGCGGCAGGGGTTTGGGGCGGGCGCGGGGTTCGACGCTTCGGACGCCCTGAACCGGGAACGTTATCTCGCCACCTTGCAGCAGGGCGTCGCGACGGTGGAGTCCTACCTGGAAACGGCGCGGATGGCGGCGGCGGCGGCGCGGCGCGATCTGGTGGAGGCGAAGCAGGCGCGGGAGGCGGTGGACAAACTGCGGCAGCGCGAATTGCGGGACTACATGGCCCTGTCCCTGAAAAGGGAGCAGGACGTTTTGGACGAGCAGGCGAGTTTGCGGCACGGTCGCGCCCGCGTTTCAGCGGACGTGGCGGCGCGGAAGGAGGCGGCATAAATTATGATGGACAGCAGCATGAATTTTGGCAATATCACCGAGCATTTCGCGGAGATGCAGGCGCGGGCGGCGGAGATAGAGGCCCGTCTCGCCGCATTAAGCCCGCGCCGAGAGTCGCCTTCTTCCCGCGTCGGCGGCGCATCGCCGACGCCCGACACCCGACACCCGACCCCTTTTAGTTCGTTGCTGGCAAACATCGGCGGCAATCTCCAACTGCGCCCGCTGGGAAGCGGCGCGGGGCCGTTCGCGCCGGAGATTGAGCAGATGGCGGCGAAATACGCGGCGCAAAACGGCCTCGACCCGGAACTGGTGCGCGGCGTGATTCAGCAGGAATCGCACGGCGACCCGAAGGCGGAATCGGCGGTCGGGGCGCAGGGCCTGATGCAACTCATGCCTTCGACGGCGGCGGGCTTTGGCGCGACCAACCCCTTCGACCCGGAGCAGAACGTCCGGGCGGGAACGCGCTACCTCGCCAGCCTGATGCGCGAATTTAACGGCGATATGGACAAAACGCTCGCCGCCTACAACGCCGGCCCCGCCGCCGTGAAAAAAGCGGGTGGAATCCCCCCGTTCCCCGAAACGCAAAACTACGTGCGCCGGATTCGCGCAATGATGGGGAAGTAGAGGAAGAAAACAGAAAACAGAAAACAGAAAACAGAAGAATATGCGCCGTCTGTAAGCCCTGCAAAAAGGAGCAAAGACCTGCGCCTTTTGACAGCCTCCTTCTGTTTTCTGTTTTCTGTTTTCTGTTTTCTCTCCGAAGGGGACACCATGCCAAAAGGACTTAAAATTATACTGATTTTGCTGCTGCCGGTGGCGCTGACGCTGGGCGCGGCGTATGGACTGGCAAAAATTCATATCATCAAACTGCCGCCGAATCCGGCCCTGCGCCCCATCTGGAAAGCGATTGGGCTGAAGCCGCCCGTCGTCCCCGCGCCGACCGCCGCCGCATTGCTGGCGGCAAAAGCGCCCGATCCGCTGCTGGCGCAAAAAAAAGCGCTGGACGCGGAAAAAGCAAAACTGGCGGAAGACCGCGCCGCAATGGAAGAGACGCAGCAGGTCAAAGCCAAAGGCGACGCCTATACTGCCGCGCAAAACGCCCTTGATCCGCGCAGCGTGGCGCGGATGGCGACGGTCTACGAGCAGATGCCGACGGAAAAGGCCGTGCCAATCTTCGCCGTTCTGCCCGACGCGCAGGCCCTCGCCCTGCTCCGCAGCATGGACGAAAAGAAAGTCGCGGAGATTCTGGCGGCGGAACCCCCCGCCCGCGCCGCCCGCTTCACCCTCGCCCTCGCCCACGCGAAATAGTGACTCTTCATCACCACCCAGACCACTCTTCGCAAGAGGGGGAGCAAGGAATGTTCTCCCCCTAGAATAGGAGGGGCCGGGGGTGGTTCTCCCCGCCTTGCGAGGGGAGGGCGACGCACTTTCTCCCCTTCTTGCGAAGGAGGGGCCGGGGGTGTTTAACGGCCACGAGCAACAAGGGATTGCGTCAAGGCATTGAAATGCCTCGCTACGCGCCTTCGGCGGAACGTCCTTCGGACGAAACAATTTTCGAAAATCATTCTTTGGCATATTGCTCCGTGCAATTTTCCTATTCCACTTTTCTCCGTCTCGGAATTTTTTCACTTGACTTGAAAAATTCAGTACCAGTGGTCTTTGTCCCATTTTTGCACGGTTTGGGTAAAGCGATTGATGCGTATAACCAGGCCGCGCTGCGTCGTTTCGTAAATGTACGGCGTAGGCCACACAAAAAAAGCGAATAGGGCAGCGAACATTCCCAGCAAAAGCAAACTGATTGCGCGATTACGCACGGCGATTACTCCTATGAGGCGAACGATTCCAGCACGGCGAGCGTTGCCTGCCTTGCGCGATTTCGCAGCGAACTGTCAATCGTTTTTAGACGTTCGCTAATTTCAATCGCGTCCGGGTCAAGCGGCATCGCCGACGGGGTGATACTTTGCACCAGCCAGTCGTAGCCGCAGATCGCAAGCCAGTGCGCGGGGGCCTCGTTCATGCCCCGCGCAAACTTTACGATGTTTTCCACATTAGGCCGTATCCCGTCTTTCATGGTCTCTATTGTGCTGTGGCTAACGCCTGTCATAACGCGGGCATCCCGGCTGCTTAGTATTTTGCCCCGAAAACCGTTCGCCAATAGGACGCGCTGCATTTCTGATTTCAGGCGCTCATTAATAACTTCTTGCATCTATAATTCACCCTCCTCAACCTTCATAAGTTGTATTATTATACATCAAATTATGTTATTATGTACGGCATAATCGGAAAAATCTTCGATCAAGGGAAAAAACAGCACGAATTGCACAATTTAGCACAACACATCATACAAAATGTTTAATCCTGTACAACGAAACGTATTAATGCAAGCGAGGCGATTCTCTTTTGTGGATTGGGCTAAATTTGAGAGGTAGGGACGTGGCTGGACGTATGGTGAAAAATAATTTTTCCAATTCTGCAACTTTTTGCAACGGCGGGCTGTCATGTTCATCGGGACGGCGGCGCAGGCGCAAAAAAGCGGACACTGCGCGGGCCGGACGGACGGGCGGGACGATGATGACCATGACAACGACGGACGAAAATTTGGTCGCGAGGACACTGGCGGGCGACAGAAATGCGTTCCGGGCGTTGGCAGAAAAACGCCGTCAGAGCGTATACCGCCTGTGCCGCAGCATCCTGCGTCACCCCGAAGACGCGGAGGACGCCACGCAGGAGGTCTTTGTCCGGGCGTATCAGGCGCTGGGGCAGTATGCGGGGCGCGGCGCGTTCGACGCATGGCTGCGGCGGCTCACGGTCAACCACTGCCTGAACCGGACGCAGACGGCGGCGGCGAAAACGTCGGCGCGTTCCCGTTCGCTGGACTTGATGGCGGACACCCTGCCCGCCTCGCAGGACTTCGACCCGGAAGAGCGATTCATTCGGGCGGAAGACCGGGCCAGAGTGCGGGAGCAGCTGGCGCTGCTGCCGCAGCAGGAGCGGGCGGCGATGTCTTTGCGCCTGCTCGAAGATTTATCGTATGAGGAGATTGCCGACGTGATGAATGCGCCTGTCAACAGCGTGCGGTCGTGGCTGCACCGGGGACGGGCGCGTCTTCGCTCGGCGATGCAAGAGGTCGTAGAATGTTGAAATCAGCAACGCTCGCAACCGGCGCGAGTCAGACAAGCGATAGTCCGGTCAATGTGGGTGACGGCCCCGCCGAAAATCGGACGGGCGGCAGAACGGAGGACGGCCCCGCAAAGCCGTCCGCCCCGTATCGGCTGCCCGATTCGATTTTTGACGCCGCCGCCTTCGATTCGTTCCTGCCTGCGTCGGGTATTCGTCCCGCGTTCCCCGTGACCGGCAATCCCGCCGGTCATGGCGGGAATTGCCGACGCGGCGTCGAAACGCTGTCCGCTTATCTGGACGGCGAACTCGATTCCGATTCGCAGGCCGAGGTCGCCGACCATCTGAACAACTGCCCGCAATGCGCCGATGCGTTCGACGCGCTGCTTGCAACCGACCGCATGATACAACGGGAGTGGCGCGACGCGCCGCTCCCTTCTGCTTCCGAGATGCGCTTTGCCCTCGATTCGCTGATGGACGCGCTGCCGCCGCTGCCCGCCGCCGCGCCGGAGTTTGCGCCGCGCCGCGTCCACGCCAGAGTCCGCTGGATGCGTTTTGCCACCGGGATCGCCAGCGTTATCGCGCTGCTGGGCCTGCTCTGGTCTTCTTACCGGCTGGGATTTACGCAGGGTCGCGCCAGCCTTGCGCCGCAATTCGCGCCGCGCCGCCAGTCCCGCATGGAGGGGCTGAGATCGCTGCTGAAATCCGCCGCCCTGTCCCGCCCGAAGTCCCCCGCCGCGTTCGCCGGTCTCCCTTATGCCGCCGCAAATCGCATCGAACGTACCCCCTGTCTGTCCGGCCTGTTTCCCCGCGCCGACGCCCTGCAATGCGTTCGGTGAAATACGCAGTCCGTGTCCAAAATTCGTTTTGGACACGGCTCGCAGCGTTCGCTATTCGGAAATAGCGTCCGGGGCATTAGCGCGGGGGCTGATTTGACGATTTTTTCAGCGCCGCGATCAGTTCCGTTATCTGTTTTTTCAGATCGGCGATCTCCGCGTTCTGACGCTTCAGTTCCGCGTTGCTCGCCCGCAGTTCGTCAATCTGCTTTTGTTTGTCGTCCACCTGACTTTTCAGCGTCTTCACCGCCTCCACCAGCGCGGGAATGACCCCGGTATAAGCGACCGAACGGTAGCCCTTCTCGTCCTTCGTCACCAGTTCCGGGAAGACCCGCTCCACCTCCTGCGCGAGGAAGCCCATCTGTTTGCCTGCCGGAAAGTTCCGGTCGGGCCATTGCGCCCTGTCATAGTCGTAGGTCACGCCGTGCAGATTGAGAATAGCGTCCAGCGCGTTCTCGATCCCCGCGACATGGGTCTTGAACCGGGCGTCCGAGGCGGTATTGACGGGGCCGGTCGTCCGAATCAGGCCGCTGACATCCAGCGCAAACCCCGCGCCCGGACTGGCGGTATTGATTCCCACGCCGCCCGCCGCCCGCACGAGGAAGGAATTATCTTTTGTGGAGGCGAAATTGGCGGCGTGGTTGTCGGCCCAGACGAACGTCCCCGTGTTCATCGCCTGCGCCTGCCGTCCCGCCGCGAAACTGTTGTCGCCCTGCGCCAGATTGTTGTTGCCCCCCGCCGCGAAGGAACCAAAGCCCTGCGCCTGATTGCCGCCGCCGCCTGCCACCGTCGAATCGTCCCCCGCAGCGAAATTGGCGATTCCGCCGCCGACGCTTGCGCCGACGCCGCTTGCGGTGTTCAGATTGCCGCCGCTGACCGCGCTGTAATCAGCCCCGGCGGAATTTGCCGTTCCGCCCGCCACGACCGCGCTGTTGCCGCCCGTCGTGTTCGCGTTTCCGCCGCCGATAGTATCGTAGTAGCTGCTGGTGATGTTGCCATAACCGCCGCTGATCGTAGAAGACTGCTGGGTGAACTGGCTGTTTGGGTCATAGGAGAGGTTAATCTGATTATGCGCCCCTCCGGCAATAATGCTGGCGTAGCCGTCGCAAACGTTCTGATCGCCGCTTGAAACGCCGCTGAACAGGTTGGTGGCCCGATTTAAGCGCCCGCCGCTGACGACGGCGCAGTACTGTCCGGCGGTATTGAGGAAGCCGCCGCCGACCGTCGCCGCAAGCCCGTCGTACTGTCCCGGACTCGTAAATCCTGCCGTATTGAAAATCCCGCCGCTGACGGTGCTGCCGCTGCTCAACGCCTGATTCGGCGCGGAGTAATACTGGCTGTCAAGGTAGCCGCCAAACACCGTCGCGCCAACGATGCCGGCCCCGATGACGTTGCCGCTGTAGCCGCCGAGGACATTGGCGCCTTCCAGATAGTATTTGTTGGTCGCGTCGTAGAGGTTTTTTGCGTACTGAATTTGCAGGCTGCGGTAATTATTGGACTTGAAAACGACGGGCTGATTGTCCGTTGCGCCGAGGAAATTGTTGGCGGGATTCGTTCCGGCGTTGCCGCCCAGCAGCCACGCGAGCGAACTGGTAACTCCCGGCGCGAATTTGTCGGCGGTGATGGTTCCCGCCGCGATTTTTACATTGGTAATCGCGCCGTCCGGGACGGTGTTCGCTTTGAGGGCGTAGGCATTGCTCACCAGTTGCTGACGCGGCGTCAGCGGGGCGGCGCTGTTGACCTGAATTTGCAGGTAGACGCTGCCGTTAATCACCGTGTCGGTCAGCGGATTGCCGCTGCCGAGCAGAACGGCGAAGGCCCCGTTGCGCACCTTGACGCCGCTGACGGTCTGCGTCCACCGCTGGTGCGCGGCGGTCGTGGCGGTCGGGTCGTCCCACAGACTAAAGGTCAGATTGTAAACGTTGCTGCCGGATGAGTCGAGGACGGGCGTCCCGTCCGGGCGGGCAAGCCGTCCCTGAAAATTGATCAGGGAGGGAACGGCGGTCGTTTGCGCCTGCGCTCCGGCGGCAAGCAAAAGCAGCGCGGCGGCAAGGCGGAGAGTGCGTTTTTTCATTGCGATACGTTTCCTTTCAGTCGTTCATAGCCCGCGTATTATTTAACAGCGTCTATACCGTATGAATTGCATAATTCATGCCAAGAGAGGAAAAAACGGTCGCTTTTAATAATTTATTTTTATATTTCGGGATAAATCGGCGGAGCGTTCGGCGCTTTTACGGGGAATTGGCCTCTCTGCGGGGTAGGGGGCGGGTCTTTTGTCAGGACGCGCTTGACAAATTCGCGCTCGCGCTTTATAATCTCGCATTAGGAAAATAGTAGGAAACAGGAGGAGGATCATGTCTGCCGTTCTGGAGCTGCCGCGCCTGCAATCGCGCGGCCTTGACCTTGACCTTTCGGAAAACGCTTTCGGATATTTGCGCTCGTCCGCTGCGCTGGTGGGCGATGCCGCCGCCCTGCGCGAACGCATGGACGCGGACGGCTACCTTTTTTTGCCGGGACTGCTCCCTCGTGAGGAGGCGCTTGCGGCGCGAACAGAGATTCTGGCGCGGGCGGCGGCGGACGGCCTGCTCGACCCAGACTATCCGGTCTCGGAGGGGATTTTGAAGGCGGGCCTGAATCCCTATTTCAAGCCGGAATACGCGCAGGCGAACGCCGCCCTGCAAAAAGTCCTCTACGACGGGCCGATGATCGCGTTCTTCGAACGATTTTTCGGGGAGGCGGTTCGGCATTTCGATTTTACGTGGCTTCGCGCCGTTGGAGCGGGGCCGGGAACCGCGCCGCATTGCGACACCGTTTACATGGGGCGCGGCACGAAAAATCTCTATACCGCATGGACGCCGCTCGGCGATGTGCCGCTGGAAGTGGGCGGACTGATGCTGCTGGAGGGGTCGCACCGCCGCGCAGGCCGGCTCGGCGACTACCTGCGGCAAGACGTAGACACCTATTGCGAAAACGGACCGAACGCGGAGCGGGCGATGGCGGGCGAATCTAACTGGGAGCATTGGGACGGTTCGTTCGGGGCGTGGGACGGCTCGATTTCGCATGACCCGGTGGCGCTGCGCGGCGAACTCTGCGGACGCTGGCTGACCTGCCCGGAGTACCGCATGGGCGACGTTCTGATTTTCACCCTCCACACCGTGCATGGCAGCCTGGATAACCAGACGCAAAAACTGCGCCTCTCCACCGACACCCGCTATCAGCGGGCGAGCGAACCGATAGACGAGCGCTGGATTGGCGAGCAGCCGATAGGACACGGCGCGGCGGGAAAACAGGGCAAAATCTGCTAAAAGCGCCTGCGGAGCAGCCTCCCCGCGCACCGGGGGACGGGGCCGTTTGCCCGCTGTGCTATAATGGATTAACTGCACGAAAAGCAAGAAAGATGGAAGCGGGAAAGACAGGAGAAAAGCGCATGACTAACCTCTTAGGGACCCTCAAAAAAATAAACGTTCCAATGTTCAAAGTCCGCATTGAGTCCGCGAAGGCGGACTTCGCGCTTTTGTGGCAGTGAATTTATTCGCCCGCTACACCGCAATGGAACGATTTAAACTTTGAGAGTCCCTTACTGGAAACGGAAACGGAACGCTGCGTCGAGGGCCGAATCGTCCCTATTGGCGACCGCCCAATCCCGTTTGCGCGTTTTCTGGAACTGGCGGCGGGCCGTTATGTCGAACTGGTGGACGGCGTAATCCGGGAGAAACCGATGATACAACTGGATCATGAACGCTGCGCAAGTTGGCTTTATCAGGTGGTGGGGCCGTATGCGCAGCGGCTGGGCTTAGGACAAATGCTGAGTTCGCGCATTATGGTCAAGACGGAGGACTTTGGCGGGAGGATGCCCGATCTGCTTTTCGTGCGGCAGGAACGGATGGAAATCGTGCAGCAAAAGTACGTGCGGGGAGCGCCGGACTTGATTATCGAAATTGCGTCTTCCAGCGACTACTCCGCCGACTTTCGCGCTTTAGAGGTGGACTATTTCCGGCTGGGCGTCCCGGAGTTTGCGCTCATCCCTCTCAAAAAGCAGGAAATCCGAATGATGCGCCGCACGGCGGAGGGCTACACACAAACGATTGTTACCGAAGGGCCAATCACATTCGCCGCGCTGCCCGATTTGACCTTGCAGGCGGAATGGATTCTGCGCGAACCGCGCCCGGACGTGTTCGATACGCTCAGCGCTTTGCTTGCCGCCTGATAGCCCTGTAAAAATAAATTCTGAAAAATTTCCCTCCTGCCCGCATTTTGTATATTTGGCGCGGTATTTGCTGTACAATGAAATAAGAGCGCAAGACCCTCCCGCTGCCGCTCGTTTCGCGCGGAAATCGTTTTTTTGACCGGGAGATTTTGAGAAGGCCAGAGGAGCCATTAACCATGAAGCGTTTCGCATCCCTCGTTACGGTCGCCGCGCTGGCGGGTTCGCTGGTCGGGGCCGCAGCCACGGCGCGGGCTGATTCCACGATGTACCTTGTCCCCATTTCGGACATCTCAAAGACCTATTCCCCCGGAGCAAAAGTGCAGTTCGCTGTCGTGCTGAATCTCGGCGTCAGCACGGCAGGGTTCCTTTTTGTCCCGACCGCTGTGGCCTATACCACCTCGGAATTTGCCCGCGTCAATTCGGCGGCCTCCGCAGTCGTTACCAGCGCTCAAGAGGACCCGACCAATTCCGGTCTGCCCTTCTGGACAAACGACGCTAAATCCCTTACCACGACTGCCAGCGTCATCAATGGCTGGAGGGCCTACACGGTGCAAGACTCCGTCGCGCACACTGCCACTCCTATCGTGGACGCCGACGGTAAGGCTATCGGCACGGTCACCGTCCCCGCCGGAATCTATACGATTGCCACGTTCACCCTGCCGATTGCCGCTATCGCAGGGGGTTCCGCTTCGGTCTACCTGCCCACTCCCTTCGGTTTCAGCAACTCCGCCAACGCCACCGACGGGGCCTACCAATATGGAAACGGCCCGCTGTTTTCGCTCGACTACCATGATGTCAACGGCAATTTCTTGAGTGAACCGCTTTCTTTCCCGGCGTCCGGCAGCAAACTGACTTTTAAAGTAAACGGATTTGGCCCCGGAAGCGGGCCGGGTATTCCCGCCATCCCGACCACTACAATCACCGGCGGCCCCGCTGAAGGCGCATCGGTTGCCGGCCCGGATGTCACCTTTAGCTTCACCGGAAATTCGACCACTTCGCCGACCTCCCGACTGAAGTATATCTACACGGTTGACAGCTTCCCGTTCCCCCAGCCCCTCTACGCCACGTCAGACACGAGCGCCACCCTGACCGGGCTTGGTCTGGGAGCGCACACGTTCCGCGTCGCCGCAGTTGACCCCTCCGATTATTACCCTCCGGGATATGTTCCGTCCAATGTGGCGGTGCGGCATTTTAATGTCATCAGCGGGCCGACCCCGGTCATCTCGGATGTCCGGTCTGGCGTTCCGACCGATGTGGCAGTCACGATTTCGTGGACGACGGACATTGCAGCGACCACACAGGCGGCGTACCGCATTGCGGGCGCGACCACTTTCACCCGTACCGCCCTTGATAGCAGCCTCGCGCCGTTTCATGGCGTCACGCTGACCGGACTGACGGCGAACACAAAATACGAGTACTACGTGATTTCGGCGAACTATTATGGCGTCAGCGCCGACACCTCATCCAATCTCAGAACGTTTCAGACCCTGCCGCGAACCGCAATGGTCACGGGGCGTGTGGCTTTCGAGGGGGTCGCCGACCTGACCGCAATCAGCCCGTCCGCGCCGCTCGGAACGCTGCATTTCTCGTTCCGCTATCCCGGCACAACGACCGAACTATACGGCTATGATCTGACGTTGACGCCGGACAGTTCCAATCCCCCGTTTGGCGGCTACGCGATTAACGGCGTCCCGTTCGGGGCGTATGACCTTGTGATTAAGAGCGGGAAAAATCTCTCGGTTTTGATTTCCAATGTGCAGGTCAGCGCGGCGACTCCAATACAGCCCGACATAACCCTGCCCGCCGGAGACGCCAACAACGACAACAGCGTGGATTCCTCGGACTTCACCCTGCTGATCGGTTCGTTCAACAGCGAGGCAGACATTCCCGGAACCGGCTATGACGCCCGCGCCGACCTCAATTACGACGGCTTTGTGGATTCCTCCGACTTCACGCTGCTGATTAACGAGTTTAACAACACGGGCCAATAGCAGACTGTCTGCCTCCACGCAACAAAACGGCGGCGCGGAATTTTGCCGCGCCGCCCTTTGATTTTGCCGCCGTCAAAGCAGGCCGCGCGGCCCTATTCCGCTAAGGCCAGCGCGACAGCGTTTTCCACGCTGAGAGTCAGCGGGAGAGCGCCGTCGGCCTGCGCGACCAGCGCCTGCATTTTTTCTAGTTCGCGCTGAATTTCGGCAGTCTCCGGCGCGTCGTGGCGGCGGTAGATTTCCGTTGCCGTAGCAAGCAGCATCGCGGCGACGCGGTGGTCGCCCTTTTGCCAGCGCAGGCGGGCCAGCTGGCGCAGCGCCGCCGCCGTTCCCAGCAAATGATCGGCCTCCTGAGACAGGCGCAGCGATTGACGGCCTAAATCCCCCGCCTGCTTTTCCTCTTTGCGATCCGTCGCCACATCCGCAATGCCCTGCAACAACTGCCCCAGATTGACGACGGACGCCCGCGTCGTCTCCTCCACCGTCTGCGCCACTTTCTGCGCGTTCGAGCGCAAAATTCCCTTGAATTTTTCCACGCCGGACGAAAGCGCCGTCGGCGTCTCCTGCGCGAAACGCTGCCGCAGCCATTCTAAAATCACGGCGGAGGGAACGCGTTCAGTCAGGCGGGCGGCGCGTTCCACACTGGCGGGGATGCCGTCGAGTTCGCGCAAAAGTTTCTCAATAACCGCCTCCTCGCGGGGCGTGATTTTGCGGTTCGGAGCGGCTTCGGCGGCGCGTTCCAGAAACAGCCGCCATGCGTCCGATTTGCGGGGCGGCGCATCGTCTTGCGGCGCGTTCGGGGCGGCGACGACCGCGTAGTCCGACGGTTCCGCGCCCGTTCCGCTTGCCTGCCGTGCCGTTTCGCTCCTCGCCGTTGCCCCTGCCAGCGCCGCCAAAGAGAGGACGGGTTCGGCGGTCAGCGGCAGCCCGCTCACCGCAAGATCATCCGCTTCGGCGATATGCAGCGACTCGCGGGAGGTGGCGAGGCAGCGCAGGCCGCTGGAACCCGTGACCAGTTCCCGGATCAAGCGGTCGGCCTGCGGCAGGGCGTTGGCGTCATCCAGAATCAGCAGGCAGCGGCGGTCAGCGAGAAATTCCCGCGCCTGCTCCAGCGGCGGCTTTTTCGGGTCGAGCGGCAGGCGCATTGCGGCGGCGATCTCGGCGGCGGCCTCGTCCAAATCCTTCGCGCCCACCATCCGCACAAACCACACGCCGTCGGGGAACCACTCTGCGGTGGCGGCGGCGGCCTGCAAACTCAGGCGTGTTTTCCCGATTCCGCCGGGGCCGGTCAGCGTCAGCGCCGGTTTTTCGCCCTGCGCCAGATGCGCGGCGATCTGCTCTATTTCGCGGGCGCGGCCCACAAAACTCGCTCGCTGCACCGGCAGGTTGTTCGGCATGGCGTCCAGAACGCGGGGCGGCGGGAACGTCTCCGATCCCACCTTCGGGTGCTGCGCCTGATACAGCCGCTGCGGCGTCCCCATGTCTTTCAGTCGCAGTTCGCCCAGTTCGGTCAGTTCGATTTTCGGGTCAATCTGATCGGAAAGGGCCTCGCGGGTCTCGTGGGAGAGCAGGATTTGCCCGCCATGACCCGCCCCGCAAATATGCGCGGCGCGGTTCACGCACGGGCCGAAATAATCGTTGTCGTGCAGAATCGGTTCGCCGGTGTGCATCCCGATTCGGACGTGGGGCTTCCCGATGTTTTCGGGCCAGGGATAGCGCTGCAACGCGGCCTGCGCAAAAAGGGCGCATTGCAGGGCGTCGTCGGGGCTGGCGAAAGCGACCATAAACGAGTCGCCCTCGTTTTTGACCTCATGCCCGTTGAATCGCGCAAAAGCGTCCCGCAGCACGGCGTCGTGCGCCTGCCACACGGGGATAAAGGCGTCGCCGTGCTGTTCCCACATTCGGGAAGAACCCACAATGTCGGTGAACAGCAGCGTGGCCTCGCCCGCCGGAAGCCGGTTTTTGTTCTGTGTTTTTTCCGTTTTTCTGGAAAGCATGGCCTGTGTTCCCGCCGCAAAACTTCGCATAGAATGACACCGGTATTGTAGCGCGTCGGGCGTATGGAAAAATTCTTGCAAATATTTGTTGCTCGCTTGCCCTCGCGTTCCCAGAACGCCTTGCGCAGACTATTTAAGGGGTGCGTTTCTATCCTGAGCCGTCTGCGCGGACTGTTTCATTCCGCTCGTTAGCCTGTAACCGTCGGCTTTGCGATCTGTGACTAAATCAGCCCGCTTATTCCTTGTCTTCTCCATCCGAAGCGGTAAGCGGGGCAAAATTTTCCGCTTTGCCAGCAAGAGATAGGCAATCGTTCGGGCCGTCGCCGGATTGACCAAAATACCTATTTGCGCTTCACGCAGCGCCAGAATCTCTTCCGGTTCGGCAACGGGGCTTTCGGAGAGCCATTTTTCGCCCTCAAAAGTCGAAATCCTGTCCGTCGGATTTGCCAGAGGCTCTACGATAAGGTTGCGTGCGATCATCCCGTTGGTTGAGGCGGACAGCCACGCGCCATTGGCAAGAACGACACGGTAACCGGCATCCCGTGTATATTGAAATCGAACGGGTTTAAGTTGATCGTTCATCATAGACTTCCGCTCCACGAAAAAAACTAGCATCGCCTGAAATTATCGGCGGACGTTGATAAAGTAGTAAGTAGAATATAGCAGAACACGGCCCGATTTGCAACAGTTTTCTCGCTATTTTTCGCTTGTAAAAGGTAAACGATTTAACAGGCGGTGAAGGAAGCGCTGGCCCTCGCGGGGTACGATTACGCAGCAAGAACGCTTGGAAACGGCGGCGTAGCGAAAAGTCCCGAAGCGCCTTTCTGTCCTGAACCGGGACGGAAGAGCGTTTTTGTTTGCGCCGCGCCGGGACGGGAAATTTGCGCCTGCCGACGCCACACAGAAATCGCCAGAACGGTCAAAAATCTTCAAAGTGAACCGGCTCTGGTAATATAACGTCAATCCTACGGAAACAGTCAATACCCGAACACCTGAATACCTGAATAACCAACGATCTAAAGTGAGGAGAACTTATGCCCGGACTGCGGGACTTTGATACGCCGCCGCGCATTGATGAGGAGGAGTGGATTGACGATGAGAGTCAGCCCTACGCCGACTTTCGGGCGAGCATGACGGACGTGCGGCGGGCGAACCGCTTTCTGGGTGGAACGGTGGTCGTGACGCGGCAGGCGACGCGCTGGATTGCGCAGGCCAGAGCGCGAAACGACGGCAGGCCGCTAACGTTTTTAGACGTGGCGACGGGCAGCGGCGACATCCCCGAAGCGGTCTTGAAGATTGCGCGGCGGGCGGGAGTGGAGGCGCGGTTTGTCGGACTGGACTATTCCGCGCCGATTTTACGGTTTGCGCGGGAGGAGGTCGGCAAATACCCGGAAATCCGACTGCTGCGCGGCGACGCTTTTTGCCTGCCCCTGCCCGACAACAGCGTGGACTACGCCCTCTGCTCGCTGGCGTTTCACCATTTCGGGTTTGAACGCTGCCTGCTGGCGCTGGCGGAGATGGAGCGGGTCTCGCGGCGCGGCTGGCTGGTCAACGATCTGCGCCGCGCCCGTTCCGCATGGCATCTGTTTCGCGGCGTTTCGGCGCTGGCCCGCATGAACCGCATGACCCGGCACGATGGCCCCGCCTCCGTCCTTCGCGCCTATTCGCTGCCGGAATACGCGAAAATGCTTTCTGGCGTCGGTCTGGAACCGGGCCGCGACGCGCAGATTCAGAGCAGTCTTTTCTACCGCGTGGCGCTGCTTCGGGAGAAATAAAGGGCCGTCGTGGACCGACCAGGGGCGCGGAAAAATAAATTTTCTGCTGCGGCGGGCGAATATATCCATTGTTTTTGCAGCCATTTGCAAGCCCTCCCATCCGCTTTAAAGAATCATGCCGCGTTCTGACAGAGAAACGGCGGAACAGTGATTGTCCCGCCGTTCGCCTCTGCCACAGGCTGTTTCGACACCGGATTCTTAACGGCTATTGTCCGCCTTTTTACTGCGTGACGTGAATCTTGAATTTGCGAGTTGCCGGGGCCTTGATTCCGAAAATGTCCGTCGCGGTGACCGTCACGACGTAATCTTTGGCGGTGGCGCTGACTTCGGTCGGTTTGCGGTAGGCGTAGGTGGCGATTGGCCCCACGCGGTCTTCCTGGATCCCGTCCGTTTCGTCGAAATCCCACGTCACGCGGACATTGGACGCGCCGCTGGTGACTTTAGCGGTGTAGCGGTAGTTCGTGTTTTTCGGCAGCGCGGACTGGTCTTCAATCGGGCCAATCGCCAGCGGCGTTTTGTCCTCTACGGTGCGGATTCCGCCCAGCCAGAGAGTCGTCGGGGCGTCGCCGAAGATTTTCATCTCTTTGATCTGCGCGTCGTCCGCCTTGATGCCCGGAATCATCGAGACAGGTAGGTTGAACTGCCGCCATGCGTCGGAACCGTGCGAGTACATCACGGGCATTAAAAATTCCAGCGTATTGCCGCTCGTCGTGGTCAGGACGATGCGCAGATTTTCAAGGAGGCGCATCCGCTGCGCGTTAAGATTCCTGCCGTTTCCGGGGATATTGCCGGGGGGAGGCCCGCCAAATCCGCCCGGTCGCCCGCCTCCGCCGGGGCCGCCAAACCCGCCGCCGGAGGGCGGGGCCGGGGGCTGCGGTTCGCCGCCGGGAGAGGGGCCATGCGCGGGCAAATCACCGAAAGCGTCCTCGCCGCCGCGCCCGCCGCCCGCGTCGCCAAAGCCGCCGGGACGCCCGCCGCCGGGAAATCCTCCGCCCGGTCGCCCGTTGCCCGGCCTGCCGCCGTTAGGAGGCCCGTTGCCCGGTCGTCCCCCGCCGCCGTTGGCGCCGCCTGTGTTATTGAAAAGTTCCGGCAGATAGACATTCAGTTGCAGGTACGCCTCTTTATTCGCGAGGAACGGCCCCAGATCGAAGGGTTTTGCGAAGGCGAACGCCGCCCCCTGATACAGGCCGTGCGTCACGATTTTGAACGAGGTGACGCCTTCCAGTTTCACCTGCGGGTCGGGTATCACCACCCCGCTGCCCCAGGGTTCCGCTGTGATGCCCGCTTCCGCCGCGCCGCCGCGAAAGAGCATCAAATTTTCCTGCGCGTGGGCGGCGCTGACGGCGCTTGCAGCAATCGTCGTCAGCGAAAGCGCCGCAACCTGTCCCAACCATCCATTTCGTCCTGAAATCTGTCTCATATTTTTCGTTATCCTTCCGTCTGACCATGCAGGCGTTCCTTCGTTTCTGTTCATCCTATTGGCTGCCGGTAATGCGCGGTATATTCGTAGGCCTCGGTGAGCGTGACAGGAACAAGACCGCTCAGACGCCGCAACAGACCCGCCGCCTCCGCCCGGATAGGTTCAGGGGGCGCATAATTAATGACACTGCCCAGACCGTCTGTAAGCGCCATGATTTCGTCTCCAGTCAGCGTGTCAGTCTGACTCACGAGCAGATCAAAATAGGGCAGCGCGTCGGGCCGACCGTAACCGCTGAACGCATAGATTGCTATCCCCCGCGTTTCAGAATCATCAAGCATCCCACCTACCGCCGCAGTCATTTGCTCAGGAAATTTTCGCATCACCTCACCCAGCAAAGCGCCCATCTGCCATTCCCAATCATCGTCAGAGCAAGCGGTCACCAGCAGGTCAGGGCGGGCGTAGAGAGCAAGGAGGGGTCCGATCCATTCTGGCGGAAATTCGGCTAAAAATTCGTCCCGGTACTGCCCGGTGGCCCATTTTTCTAACGCCCAGGCGCTCATAGGGCCGGGACTGAGAAAAATATCCTGCATCTTCCTTAAAATCCCTGAATAGGGAGGCCGGGTTTCGATGCCGCTTTCCGCTTCATCAGCGGGCGCTTCGATTGGCGCATTGCGCTTCCAGAAAAGTTTCATATTCGGCTACTTTTCGCGCTGCGTCGGGTGCGGCGGATATTGAATCCGGCGTATCTCCGTTGCGTGGCCCGTCGCGGCGTCCACGTCTATGATAACCCCGCAGAGTTGCGCGTCGCCGTCCGCCACTTCGAAACGGCCCGGAAGTCCCATCAAAAAGCGCGGCAGCACAATGTCGCAGCGCATCCCGATGACCGATTCGGTCGGGCCGGTCATGCCGACATCGGTGAGGTAGGCCGTGCCTCCCGGCAAAATCCGCTCGTCCGCCGTCTGGATATGCGTGTGCGTCCCCACAACAGCGCTGACGCGCCCGTCCACGTGCCAGCCGAACGCCTGCTTTTCTGACGTGGCCTCGGCGTGAAAGTCCACGAAAATTATTTTGCAACGGTTCGTCAGGCTTTCTAAAATCGCGTCAATGGCGCGGAACGGATCGTCTACCGCGTCCATGAACGTCCGCCCTTGCAAGGAGACCACGCCAATCGGCCCCGCCGCCGTCTGGTAGACCCCGGCTCCGCGTCCCGGCGCTCCGGGCGGATAGTTGGCGGGGCGCAGCAGGCGCGGCTCTTCATCGAGCATCGGGAAGATGTCGCGCTTGCCCCACGCATGGTTGCCGAGCGTCAGGACGTTGATTCCGTTGCGGAGCATCCCGGCGGCGATCTCCGGCGTGATCCCGATGCCGCCCGCCGAATTTTCCGCGTTGACGATGCAGAAGTCCACGCGGTTCTCCGCAATCAGGCGCGGGGCCTCGTCCTGCAAAATCGTTCGTCCCGGTTTGCCCACGACATCGCCGACCATTAGAATACGCATTGCTTCGACTTTCTTGTCCGGCGCAAAGGGACTGCGCTACGCTTTAGACGCATTACCGGGCGCAAACGTTACGGCGGCGATTTCGCTCTGCTTTGTCCTGCCTCACCCTATTTCGTTGCGGGCTTGCGGCGGGTCTGCTCGATGGTGATGCGCGTGGCGAGTTCTTTGCCGTCCTCCGAATGTTGGATGTGTACGGTAATATGCTGCCCCGCCCGCAGCGTGGTGATTTTCGCCGGTTTGCTGCGCAGGCGCACTTCCGTTTCGGCGCTGTACGGCACGGTGCGCGAGTCGCCATTGTCGAGCAAGAAGGTTACGGTGTGGGCGGCGGCGTCTATGCTTTTGAACGCGCCGCTCAGGATTCCCGCGCCCTCCGCTTTGGAGCGTTCCGCGTTCTTTAAGTTGTCCGCCACGACGCGGGCCATAAGATTGCCGCTCGGCAGAAAGCGCGGAATCACGGTAACGGCATCGCCCACTTTGAAGGCGGAGGCCGCGACCTCCTTGCCGCTCCGGTTCCAGCGGGTCTTATCGCTGACGGTGTAGGCCGCGTCCGCGCCGTCAATCGTCACGGTCAGCAGGTCTTCGCTGATGTCCTTGATAACGGCGGCTTTCGGACTTTTACGCAGATCGGTCAGCCAGTCGTAACTGCCGGTGTCCATGAGTTCGAACACAAAAAACGTGGCCTTGTTCCGAATTTTGCGGAGTTTCACCGTGACGCTCTCTCCGGGCTTGAACGCGGCGGCGTCCGCCTCTTTTTTTGCGCGGTAGTAGCGGCTCGATTCGCCGAGCGGGTAAGAAAGCGTTTCGCCCGCCGCCGTTTTCAGCGTGATTTTCAGCCCGTCCGGGTCAATGCTGACCAGCGTCCCGGTCTTGATATTGGCGGACCTGGCGCTCGACTTCGCTTTTTTGCCGGTTTTGAGCGGCTTCGACGGCGTGGTCTGCGACCAAACCGGCCCTGAATAGGACAACAAAGACAACAGCAGCGCGGAAAGCGCGAAAATTGGGTACTGCCGCAATGCGTGGCGATTCATCAAGCGAAGTCCTCCTGAACCTGATAGACAAATCACTTAAACATCGGATATTGCTTCAAGATTGCGCGTCCGGCAGGACGCTTGGCGGAACGCCACCTGGCGAGGCTTGGATTGAGTATGAAACGCCTCGACGCAGTGAATGTATGAAGTTTAAGTGATTTGTCTATGAGTGGTTCGGGCCGCGAACGGCCCGGTCTCTGTTAATTCGCCGCGATTCGCCGTGATTCCTGCCCGGTTTGCAGAGAAAACGCGCAAATCACCCGCCGACAATCTCGTAATAATGCTGGAAAAAGGCGGCGGAGTCGACCGAAACGGCGATTTCGTGCGGTTCTGCGCCATCGTGGGAGAGCAGCGTTTGTCCCGGAGTCTGCGCGTTTCCGAGTTCGACCGAGATGCGGTACGGCTGCAATTCGCACAGCTCCGGCGCGAAGATCAGGGCGGCGGCAAGCGGGTCGTGGAAGGTAATCTGCGTGGCGTGTCGGAACCAGACCTCCGCCATCGCCCCGACCATCGCCAGCGGGCCGCTCGCTTTGAGAAATCGGCGGCGGCACGCGTCGGCGGGCATCCGGCACTGCTCCGTCACGTCCAGACCAACGGCGACAAAGCGCGGGACTTTCGCGGCGAAGACCATCGCGGCGGCGTGCGGATCGCAGATGATATTCCATTCGCTCGTTTCGCCCGCCTGCCCCCGCGTATGAAACCGCCCGCCCATAACCACCATTTGTTTGAGCAGCGCCGGAATCTCCGGGTCGAGCGCGAAGATCAGAGCGATATTGGTCAGCGGGCCGATGGCGAGCAGCGTAATTTGATTCGGGTTGGCGCGGATCGTGTCGCGCAGGAATGCGACGGCAGTATTTCGCTTTGCAAAATCGCGGTGCGGCCAATTCTCGCTCAACGCTTCGGCCTGCGACGCCTTCGGCTGTTTGGCGGCAATCAAAAAGGGTGCTTCCGTCCCGACATGGATGGGAACGTCGGCGCGTCCTGCGGCGCGGCAAACGGCGTCGGCGAGGCTGGCGCGTTTGTCCGGCTCGCCCGTCACGGTGGTAATGCCAAGCAGAGTGCAGTTCGACTGCCGCAGCAGATAGGCCAGCGCCACCGCGTCGTCAATGTCGGAACCGATGTCGGTGTCCAGCAGCAGATTGATTTTTTCCAATGTTGGCTCCTTTTGGGCGTTGACCGCGCAGACAGAAAAGAAAGGCGGGCGTCAATAAGCGTCAAGCGTCACGGAGTCAGACGAGTCAAGGGAATTTATTCCCTTGACTCATCGCGAGGTATTTCAATCCCTTGATTCATTTTTTGCATCGCTGACGACCGAACGCATTTCTCTACGCATTTCCCTTAAATTCCACTGCTAACGCCGGGTTTCCTGCGTCCCTGTGACATTTTGCGCGGTCGTTCTGCGAAGTAGGGCGCGGCGGGCGTGTCACGCAGTTCGCGCCGAGTCTGTTTCGCGCTTCATAGCGGAAATTTGCGTTCTGTCATATCATTACCCTGTCACTTGCGGAACGGGAAAACTCAATCTAACTCCCGTTCCCGCTGCTCAAATCGGCGCTGCCGCCGCGCTTTTTTACCCGGTACTCAACAACCGAATGGCGCGGCGCGGCGCATCACAGGGAGAAACGCGCATGAACACCCACTCTATCCAAACATCTATCCGAACGAACGGGCGTCGCAGTTTTGCCGCGCTGCTGGCGCTGGGGGCCATGCTCACCGGCGGCGCGGGCAAAATCTCGGCGCAGACCGCCGCCCCGAAGCCCGCCGTCTACAACTGGGGCGACAACACGAGCGGTCAGCTGGCGCAGGGCGTCGGCGGTGGACTGATCGCCGCTCCGATCCGCCCCATCGGGGATTTCAGCGCTCCGGGCGCTCTGTCCCCTTTCTCCGCGATTGCGGTGGCGGGAGGAGAGCAGCACAGCATGGCGCTGCTGGCGGACGGCAGGGTCGCGACGTGGGGCGACAACACCTATGGGCAGCTGGGGCGCATCGGCATTGGCGGCAACGATTCCCTTGCCCGCGTGATTCCAAACCTGCCGTCTATCATCGCGATTGCGGCGGGCGGCTACCATTGCCTCGCCATTGACCGCAAGGGCGGCGTCTGGGCATGGGGCCGCAACGACTACGGCGAGATTGGCAACGCCTCCTCCGGCGGCAGCGTCGGCTCGCCCGTCCGCGTTCTGAATCTGCTGGAGACTCAGGACTTGCTGCTCGGCGTGGTCGCGATTGCGGCGGGCGAACAGCACAGCCTTGCGGTCTTGAAGGACGGCACGGTAAGGGCGTGGGGCCAGAACAACTTCGGGCAGCTGGGCATCGGGGCGACAGACTTCGCCGCGCATATCCTGCCGCAGAAAGTCAACATCCTCAATAACGTCGCGCCGATTAGGAACGGCGTGGTGATTGCGGCGGGCGGCTATCACAGCCTCGCAATCCAGACGATGCGCTCGGCGGTCGCCCCCGGAGTATTCACGCTGGCCTTCTCCTGGGGGGCGAACGGCAGCGGGCAGCTCGGCAACGGGACGTTTGCCTCGCTCAATACCCCGACCCCGGTTCAGGACGGTACGGGCAACAAACTGTCCGGTGTCAAAGCGGTGTCGGGCGGCCTCGGCGAACTCTTTTACGACACCAAACAGAACGTGCTGGATTATGCCCACAGTATGTTCCTGATGGACGATGGCGTCGTCCGCGATTGCGGCTACGACCGATACGGACAGATTGGAGACGGGACGTTCCTTTCTATTGCGCCCTACGGCAAGCCCTACCCGGTGGTCGTCCTCGACGGCGCTACGGGCGGCAAGTTCGGGCCGGCGCGGGTCATTGCCGCAGGGGGACTGCACAGCCTCGCTGTTCGGTACGACGCGACGACATGGGACTGGGGCCATAACGACCTCGGTCAGCTGGGCAATAACCTGCCGCCCGCCGACAAGCCGCTGCCGCTTCGCGTTCTCGGACTCGGCGGGGCGGGCTTTCTGGACAACACGTTCACGGTGGCGGGCGGCGGGCGGCACAGTCTGGCGATTGTCGGCGTGAAGGTCTCCGGCAAAATTCAACTCGAAGGCTGCGTCAACGCCGCGCAGAGCGTCACCTTCCTTTTCCGTCCGCTCAACGGTTCCGCGCAGTTCACCCGGACTGCCACGCTGACGCCGAGCGGCGCAGGTTCCAGCGCGGGATACTTCGCCTTTACGGACATTCCGCAGCAATCCTACGAAGTCCATATCAAGGGCGCAAAATGGCTTGCCGCCAATACGCTGATGGACACGACAGCGGGCGATGTCAGCGGAGCCTTCGCTTATCTTCCGGCGGGGGACGCCAACGATGATAACAGCGTGGATTCCAGCGATTTCACGGCCTTAATCGGGAGTTTCGGCGCGGCGTCCGGCGAGGCGGGCTACGACGACCGGGCGGACTTCAACTGCGATCTCTCGGTGGACTCCAGCGACTTCACCCTGCTTATCGGCGAGTTCAATAACACGGGAGATTTATAAAGACTTAACCCCGCGCCCAATCGCCGCTGTTGCGGGCAGGTTGTAGACTTATCCGCCCGCAACGTCGGCGTGTGCGCCAGAGGCGCATCCGGGCGTTGGAAACGTCCGGCATCAAAAACAAGCGTCCTGTGGACGCGGAGTCGCGCCGTTATGCGGCCTTCACGTTGAAAAAAAGCGGGTGTATCGGGAATTTATGCCGCTTTTCGCGTCCGTCGGAAACTCGTTTCTTCTTGCCGGGTGTTTTTACCCCCCGGCAAGCGGGCTGTTAGCGGCGTTTCATGACGCCGTGTAGATACCTGGGGTCTCGGTGGCGGAACGCCAACCGTCTTCACGGACGGGAAATTCAAGTCGGACAGCCTCGTCCGTGAGGACTGTTAGCCGGTGGGATTCAACAGGCGGGCCTTTTACAGGCCCGACAAACAGGTGAAACGTTACGATTTACTGATGGCGCGTTATCCTGACGCCGAAAAAGTCGTTCTTGTGATGGACAATTTCACTAGGCATAAAGCGTCTAATCTCCAGGAAGCGTTCCCGGCGGCGGAAGCGCGGCGTTTAGGTGAACGTTTGGAAATCCACCACACGCCAAAGCATAGCCGTTGGCTGAACATGGCGGAGATTGAGTTGTCTGTCCTTTCGCGTCAGCGCCTTGACCGCCGTTTGCCGACTAAAAAACGGGCGGTCGCGGCGTGGGAACGCATCCGAAACGGAGCGCAAGTAGGGTTCAACTGGCGCTTTACGACCGACGATGCCCGCGTGAAACGGAAACATCTCTTTCCAAAGGTACTACCTTGATAGGCTACCAGGCAGCCTTCGGCTTCGTGTCCTTCGGACACGTCATGCAAATTTTGAGTATTGCGTCCGAAGGATGCGAGGCTTTAGCCGTATAGACGGGTGTTTTCAACCTGGAACTGAAACGCGCTGCGTCTCGCTTACTGAACGTGTGACGCGCTTGCGGGCAGGCATTGGAAAATCCGTGTAATCCGTCCAATCCGTATAATCTGAGTTCAAAAGGACAACGCCCATGCCCGTCAGCCGACCGACGCCCCGCTACAACCGTTCGCAACGCGCTTTGCTGCTGATTCGGCATTACGCCAAAAATCGGGTGGGTGTTCCGCTTGCCGCGTTTGTTCTGATAATTGCCGCCGTCATGTGCTGCGCGGTTGCGGCGGGGATTATGGCCTATGCAATCGGCTGCGCCCTGACGCATCTATTTCCCGGTCGCTTTCTGTTGGAGCGCGATTTCCTGTCCGTCTGGCTTCCCTGCATGATTGCGTTTGTGACGGTCGCTTTGGTGTGCTGGCACGGAAAAATAGACGCATGGGAAACACACCTGACCGCCGCGCTGACCAGTCCGCCACCCGCCGAAAGGAACGAGCCGCTGACGGAATCGGAGATACTGGTACGCGCTTCCATTGCTGACGCCCCCGATTCGCTGCTGACGCCCGCTTCCGCCCCGCCCGATGCGCAGCCGGAAACGCTGCTCCGCGCCTCGAAACCCTTTCACGAAAAATTTCCCGGCGACCGCGAAAAATAATTCTGCGATTATTTCCGGCGCGGGGTACACTGAAAGGAACTCTCGGCCTTGATTTTCGGCAGATGCGGGCCAGGTGTTGAAAACACCCGTCTCGTTGGCTAAAGCCTCGCGTCCTTCGGACGCAACACTCAAAATTCGCATGATGTGTCCGAAGGACACGAAGCCGAAGGCTAACAGGACGGGTATGTATTGATATGAAACACCTGGATGCCGAGGGCCATTCGTCCGGCTACCTTTATCAGAAAGCGAAAAACAACCTCTTTATGAAACGCCCCCTTGTTAACAAACGCTGGAACGTCACCCCCGGCGATAATCAGATTGAGGCCACGCTCATCATGGACCTCGGAGTCCACCCGATTGTGGCGCGAATGTTAGCGCAGCGCGGACTGACCACACCGGAACTTGCCGACGAATTTCTGAACCCTGCGCTTGAACGCCTGCACGATCCCCTGCTGCTCCCCGATGCGGAGATCGCCTGCCAGCGCATTAAGACGGCGCTGTATAATAAAGAGAAGATTCTCATCTACGGCGATTACGACGGCGACGGTGTGACGAGCGCGGCCTTATGGACGCGCCTGCTGCGCAGTCTCGGCGGGGACGTGGACGTTTTCGTTCCGCACCGCAAGCGCGACGGCTACGATATGCGCGCGCCCGCCATCGAAAAGGCCAAAGCGGACGGCGTGAATCTGATTATCACAACCGATTGCGGAATCCAGCGCATTGATGAGGTGGAGGCGGCGCGAGCGGCAGGCATAGACGTAATTATTACCGACCACCATACTCCCAACGCCAACGGGTCGCTGCCGGACGCCATTGCTGTCGTCAATCCGCACCGCAAAGATTCGATCTACCCGTTCCCGAATCTGGCGGGCGTCGGCGTGGCCTTTAAGATGGGCGCGGCGCTGACGACGTTTCTGGGGCATCGGGTCGAGGCGTTTTACCGGGGATTTTTAGACCTAGCCGCCATCGGGACGATTACCGACTGTATGCCGCTGCTGGGAGAAAACCGCATCCTCGTCAAAAACGGGTTGGACGCCCTGATGAATACGAAAAAGCCCGGATTGCGCTGCCTGATTGCCGAAGCGGGCCATGCGGAAAAAGTTCTGGACGCCCGCGCCGTCAGTCACGGGATCGGGCCGCGCCTGAACGCCGCAAGCCGCGTGGATGAAACGCAGATCGCCCTTGACCTGCTAATGACCAAAGACGACACGGAAGGATACCGCCTCGCCCGCCGCTTGAACGAACTGAATAATCAGCGCCGCGACGATCAGGACAAAGTGTTCGAGGAGGCGCTGGCGCAGGTGGCGCAGCAGGACGTGACGGAGGCCCGCTGCCTTGTCCTGAGCGGCAACGGCTGGCCGGCGGGACTGGCGGGGCTGGTGGCGAGCAAGATGGTGGAGCGGTTCAACCGCCCGTGCGTGGTGATTGCGATGGACGAGCGCAGCGGCAAGGGCAAAGGCTCCGCCCGCAGCATTCAGGCGTTCAACATCTATAACGCGATTGACGCCTGCCGCGATCTTTTGGACGAATACGGCGGACACGCGCACGCCGCCGGTTTGTCGCTGGGTTCGGAGCAGGTCACGGACTTTGCCGCGCAGATGAACCGGCTGGCGGGGTCGCTGCTTTCCGAGGAGGACTTTGTGCCAAGTCTGGAAGTGACCAAGCAGGTAGACCCGTCCGAGATTGTCCCGGAACTTTTAGAGCAACTGGAAGCGATGGCCCCCTTCGGTCACGCGAACCGGGAGCCGCTATTCTCCAGCCTGAGCGTTCCGGTGGTGGACGTGGCGCGGATGGGCAAGGAGCAGAACCATTTGCGGCTGAAATTTCAGGCCGACGGCCTCAACGGACGCGACGTGGTGGACGCCCCCTGGTTCTTTCGCGGCGATCTGGCGGAGGTCTTTTCGCCCGGTTCCACGCTGGACATCTGCTACCGCCCGCAGTTCAATTACTGGAAAGAGCGGCGCAGCATCCAATTCATGATCGAGGATATCCGCCCGCCCGAATGGTAATTCTACAAAACGCAACGGACGCTTCGAGACTGAAAGGAAAAGCGGGGATGACCATAGAAACAGAGATTGAGACCGATGGACGCTGGATTGCGGCAATCCCCGACCTTCCCGGCGTGATGACGTATGGCAACGACCGGGAGGACGCGATACGCCGCGTCAAGGCGCTGGCCCTGCGTGTGATTGCGGATAAACTGGGACTTGGCGAATGGCAAATTGATCGAGCGAATTTTCCGGGCATATAAAAGGCCCGTCTGTGAGGCGTTCCGCCAACCCGGACGGCGGCGAATCGCAATCATAGACAACTCATCCAAATCTCATAGATACCTATGCCGTAGAGAGAGAAAGCGCGTTCCCGTCCGCAAGACGGTCGGCGAAGCCTCCCGGACGGGTCGTTCACGGCCCGGACACGCCGCGGGGTCACGCCGCGCGCGGCCCGTTAGCGTTGCGATTTCGGGGCGTTCACGGCCCGAATTAATGCCGACGGGAACGCGGCAAATTACTCCACGCTCATGGACGAATAGACCGCATTGAAGACTTCGCGGGGCGTGGTGACGCCGGCAAAGATTTTTTCGTAGCCGTCCTGAAGCATTGTCCGCATCCCCTGCTTTTTCGTGGCGAAATCCCGAATCTGCGTCACGTTGGCCCGACGCGCAATCATCTCCCTAAGTTCCGGCGAACTGACGATAATCTCATAAAGGCCCATACGCCCCTTGAAACCCGTCTGACGGCACGTCTCGCAGCCGCGCCCTTTGTACAGCGGGCGGCCCTGCACCTGCGCCGGGTCAATCCCAATCTCCAGCAGTTCGTCCGGGGCGGGCTGATACTGCGTTTTGCAGGCCGCTCAGACGGTGCGCACGAGGCGCTGCGCCATGACAGCCTGCAAGGTCGAAGCGATAAGGAACGGCTCCGCCCCCATGTCCGTCATGCGGCCCAGCGTTTCAATCGCGTTGTTGGTATGCAGCGAAGAAAGCACCATGTGTCCGGTGAGGCTGGCCTGAAGCCCGATGTTCAGAGACTCCGGGTCGCGCATCTCGCCCACGAGCATTACGTCCGGGTCTTGCCGCAAAAACGAGCGCATAATGCGTGGAAACGTCATTTTTTCTGTGACTTGCGCCTGCGTAATATGGTCGGAAAATTCGTACTCAATCGGGTCTTCCACCGTGACGATGTTGCGCTTCTCGCGGTCAATTTTGTTGAGCGAGGCGTAAAGCGTGGAAGTCTTGCCGCTGCCCGTCGGCCCGGTCACCAGCAGCAGCCCGTAGGTGGACTGCACGGCGGCGCTCCATTTTTTCAGCACGTCGGCGGGCATCCCCAGTTTTTCCAGTTCCACTTTGGCCCCGACCGGATCGAGCAGGCGCATCACCATTTTTTCGCCGTTGAGCATCGGCAAAATCGAGGCGCGGGCGCTGAGTTTGCGCCCGTTGTACTCCATGTCAATGCGCCCGTCCTGCGGTTCGCGCCGCTCGTCAATGTGCATCCCGGCGGCGAGCTTCAGGCGGGCAAGGATGTTCGGGGCCAGATCGAGGCCCAGCATCGCCACGTCGTTCATCACGCCGTCAATGCGGTAGCGCACCAGCACCCGGTTGCGCTCCGGCTGAATATGCACGTCCGAAGCGCCTAGATCGAGCGCCTTCATCAGCATCGTGTTGGTCGTGGAGACCGCCTCGTTAGTCTCTCCGCCCATGTCCCGCGACACGCCGCCCTCGCGCATCACCAGTTTGAACCGTTCTGCTCCGCCCACTCGCCCGCCCATCTGCGTCATTGTCCCGCTCCTTTTGTCTGCGCTGCACTCTTTTTCTATCCACGAACGAACACGAAAAATCACGAAGGAAACACAAAAATTGACTATGCGTTTCGGTTGAGACGCGCATTGTCCGCCGCGACGAAGAAATTATGAATGTCCTGTAATTTTGCCAGTCGCTGCGTCGGGGTCAATTTCAGGTTTTCGCGCAACAGGGAAACGTCAATTCCGCTCTCGCTCTGTTCGCCGTAGCCTGTGGTCGCCCGCTGATAGATGGCCCACTGCGCGTCCGTCATGCCGCGCCGAATGTCGTCTGCTTCGTCCTCAATCTCAATTTCCTGATTGTCCATTTCAATTTTTATCTCCGTGATTCATGCTTCGTCGGCGGATTCGTTCAATAATTTTTGCAGTTCCAGCAGTTCTAGGATATGATTCTGGTCTTTGGGCCGGTTCGCGGCCCGCTTCATGGAGAGAAGGTCTGCAATCGAAGCGACTTGTACCGGTATGCCGTATATTTCGATGGTGTCCGAACGCTCCCACAACCCCGTAAAGTTGTCCACTCCGGCAGGTTCGCCCAGAATATCTATATTGCCGAGGTCGGTCTCCAGCGTCAAGTTCAGCGCGTTTTTCAGGGTGCGTGGATCGAATACAAACGGCAAGTCTTTTGGAACGCCGCGCAAATGCACGTCGTGCGCGTTAAATATAGCAGAAATTAATGACAGATTGTTCGCATCGCGGGCATAACAAATATCAATGTCCTGCGTGACGTGGGCGCTGCCCCGCGCCACCATCGCAAGCCCGCCAATCAAAACGAAACGGATTCCATTATCCGTCAAAGCGCGGAGTATAGGCTGAAAGTCCGGCAGCGATTCCTGCACGTCGCACCTCCCTCACGAGTGATAAGGCGCGGCGCATTTTCTCAATGCGCTGCGTCGGGGTCAATTTCAGGTTTTCGCGCAGGAGGGAAAGGTCAATTCCGCTTTCGCTTTGTTCGCCGTAGCCGGTGGTCGCCCGTTGGTAAATAGCCCACTGCGCGTCGGTCATGCCGCGCCGAACGTCGTCTGCTTCGTCCTCAATCTCAATTTCCTGATTGTCCATTGCCCGCCCCTTTTCTGCGCTTTGTCTACGCTTCAAAACCTACATCGCCCGCAGATTACGGCAGGGTTTGCGTTGCGCCGTTCGTTCGGGCGGTCAGCCGTTTCAGCGTGGATTCCATAACTTCCTGCGTTTGCGCCTGAACCGCGTAGAACATCGCTTCCCGCAATAATCTTTGCGCGGGGTGGCGACGGCTGTTCGCTCCGCCGCTGCTGGCAGAAACGGCGGCAAGCGCGGCGCGATTGGCAAATTCGATGCACCACGCCCGCGTTTCCAGCGCCCTCTCGAATCCATCCGGGTCTTTCGCTTTGCCGCTCCAAAATTCTATCGCGTCGCGCAGCTCTGCCCATTCGGATCGCAGCGATTCCGCCGCCCGCAAGACCGCCGCGATATGCCGGTGTTCTCCCGTTTCGCAAAGCAGGCGGATACTCGCTTTTGCGCAGCCCAGCGGCATGGCGGTCGCCCCTGAAATGTTATTGCGGTCGTTGCGGCGCATCGTTTCGCGGTCGGACTCGGACAGCCAGTGCGCGGCGGGGATGAACCACCCGTCCAGCGTCATTTCCACCGTCGCGGAAGCGTTCATGGCGCAGAGGGGCAGGGGCGGGGAGGCCGTCAGCGTCCCCCATTCCGGCTTGGGCGGGCCGGAAACGTCCTCGAACAGATCGGGGAAATCGGCGCGGTCAAACGGCGACCACAGGTAGATGTGCCGCCCGTCCGGCAGTGTCGCGCCGAAAACGCACTGGTTCATCAGGCCGTAGCCCGTGACCCAGGGGGCTGTGCCGAAAAGCCGCCAGCCGCCGTTAATCGGTTCGGCGCGGAGAACAGGGGGGCCGGGACGCCGCAGGTGCGCAAACGAGACGGCGCAAAGTTTTTTGCCCGCCGCCAGATCGGGCAGCAGCCGTTTTTTTAATTTCTCATTCGGGCCGCCCAGTATCATGCGCGACGGGCCATGATGCTGCGCCTGCGTAAAGGTCGTGACGCCGCAATACGACGCGAAAATCTCCGTGATGATTTTTTGCGACTCGCCGGAAGCGTTCCACCCGCCGTATTCCGTCGGCAGGGCCATTCCAAGCAGTCCCGCTTCGGCAAGGGCGGTGAAGTTGGCGCGATTCGGGCCGGGGCCAAGATCCGCATCGGTGGCGTTCGGGCCTAAGACCGCCGCGCCAATCCGCTCCGCCGCCGCAATCAGAGCCGCGTCGGTATCGCCGCGTTCCGCCGCCGCATCAGGAGCGGGAAAGCATCCCGCGCTATTTTCAGTTAAATCTTGCGCTGTATTACTCATTAACTTTGCCTCAAAAAAGTTTCAATCCGCAGAAGACGCAGATGTTCTCAGAGAAGGAATAGACAGGATGAACAGGATTTTTCAGGATGATTCGATTTGGATTTTAGATTAAAATCCAATCCTGTAAATCCTGAAAATCCCGTTAATCCTGTCTAAATTTCTCCAGGTTCCAGATCAGTATAATCGCTTGCAATGCGGACGATATGCGCGATTCCGGTCAGTTGTTCCGGCAGCAGCGTGGTGGCGAGGGCGACGACCGGCATTCCGGCGCGGCCCGCCGCCTCAATCCCGGCAAAAGCGTCCTCGAAGACCACGCAGTTTTTCGGAGCCACGCCCAGACGTTCCGCCGCCAGCAGAAAAATTTCCGGGTCGGGCTTGCCCCGCGTCACCTCATCGCCCCGCGCCGTTGCTTTAAAGTACGACTCTAGCCCCAGACCTTGCGTCACAAACCGAATATTATTTTCGCCCGCCGAAGTCGCCAGCGCCAGCGCAATGCCCGCCGCATTCGCTTTTTCCAGAAATGGAATCAGTCCGGCAATCGGCGCGAGATGCGGCGCGTAGAGTTCACGGTACAGGGCCTCTTTTTTTACGGCGTAGTCCGCGCAGTCGGCGTCCGTCAGATGTTCGCCGAGATACTGACGCAGAATTTCCGGGTTCGTCTTGCCCGCCGCCTCCCGGTAAAACTGCTCCTCCGAGATGGGACGGCCCTCGCGCTCCAGCAGTTCCCGCCACGTCTGGCAATGGAACGCCATATTGTCTACGAGCGTGCCGTCCATATCAAACAGAAATGCGCGTCTTTCCTGCATTATCGCCTCATTACAATTTTGGATTTTAGATTGAAATCATTCGGTGCTGTATTTTACCCGAAGATGCGGGCGGGCCGCGCAAAAATCGGGCTACGGCCCTTGCGCAGATTGATAGCAGATCAAATTTCATGGTACAATAATGGGCAGGAGGTGGCGGTCCATGTCCCACGACCAGTTGTTCAAAGATTTTCTGCGCGAGTTTTTTCGCGAGTTTATGGAACTGTTCTATCCGCATATCGCCGCCCGCCTCGATTTCAGCCGGACAACGCTCTACGACAAAGAATTGTTCACAGACCTGCCGCAGGGCAGGCAGCGGGAAGCGGACGTTGTGGCGGAAGTCTACACCCTTGATGGCGAGCCAGAAACCATCCTGCTGCACGTCGAAATCGAAGGCGAATGGGGCCGCGATTTTTCCGCCCGCATGGATGAGTATTACAAGATGCTCAGTCTGCGTTATCGCAAGGACATCTACCCGATAGCCATTTTTCTCACTGGCGGGCAGGGCGAAATCGTCAAGGCAACTCATATTTCAAGCCCATTCGGCGAGGAGGTCAACCGGTTCACCTATTCCACCGTCGCGCTGTCCAATCTCTCCGCTGACGATTATCTGGACAGCGATAACCCCGCCGCGTTCGCCCTGACGCCTTTGATGCAGGTCAGCAAAATGGGCCGTGTATTGCAGAAGCTCTGGAGCATGAGGAAGATCGCTCGAAGCGAGCAAAATGAGGCGCGGAAAGCCGTTCTGTCTAACATGGCGGAGACTTATCTAACACTTAACGACACCGAACAGGATGAGTACGCGCTTCTGGTGGAGGCCGAAGCGCAGGAGGCAAAGCAAATGATTAGCGTTTTTGAGGAGCGGGGCATCGAAAAAGGCATCGCCATCGGCATTGAGCGGGGGATTGAGCAAGGCAAAGAGGAAACCAGGCAAATGGTGAGCGTTTTTGAGGAGCGGGGCATCGAAAAAGGCATCGCCATCGGCATTGAGCGGGGGATTGAGCAAGGCAAAGAGGAAACCAGGCAAATGGTGAGCGTTTTTGAGGAGCGGGGCATCGAAAAAGGCATCGCCATCGGCATTGAGGAAGGCATAGAACGGGGCGCAGTACGCGCTTCCCGTGATAACCTGCTCAAAATCATGCGGCGCAAATTCGGCGAATTGCCGGAGATCGCCGCCGCCCGCATCGCGGCAATAGATTCCAGAGCGAAACTGGAAGCGCTGTTTGACCGCGCCCTTGACGCCGAAAGGCTCGACGAACTTGGCCTTGACACCACGACCTGATACTGTGCGTGTGTCTTTTCGGGGATGGAAACTGAATTGGCAGGGAGAATTTATGTTGACTGACAGAGAATTGGAACTTTTCGCCGAATCGCAAATGCCCGACCCGGCCCTTGATCCCGCGCTGGACCAGCTTTCGCGCCGGACGCTGCTGACGCGAATCGGAGCGGGGGCGGCAGGAACGCTTGCCGCCGCGCTGGGCGCGGAAACGGCGGCGGACGCGGCCCCGAAGCCGGAAATTGTTCGCAGCGACGTCTCATTTGAATCGCAGCGCGGGGATTCAACAGTGACGGTCAAGGCGTTCCTCGCCGCGCCAAAGACCAATCACCGACGCGGCGGCGTCATTGTGGTTCACGAAATTTTCGGATTGAGCGAACACATCAAAAGCGTGGCGGTGAAACTGGCGGAGGCGGGCTACGACGCGATTGCGGTAGACTTTTTCAGCAATGCGGGGCCGCTGCCGGATACAAAGGGCGATTTTAAACCGCTGATGGAGTACGTCAGCGCCATTTCTGACAGCCAGATTTTGCAGGACGCGGCGGACGCGGCGAAAACTCTCCGCGCTCTGCCGCACTCCAACGGAAAAGTCGGCATCGTGGGATTCTGCTGGGGCGGGCGAGTCAGTATGCTTGCCGCCGCCGAAACGCCCCACCTGAACGCCGCCGTCGCCTACTACGGGCGCATTTCCGGCGAGAAAACGACCCATCAGCCCCTTTATCCGATTGACGTGGCGGACAAAATAAACGCCCCGCTGCTCGGCAATTTCGGCGCGGAGGACAAAGGGATTCCGCCTTCGGAAGTGGCGAAACTGGGCGCGGCTCTGAAAGCGGCGCACAAAACGGCGGAACTCCATGAGTACGATAAAGCGGGTCACGCCTTCAACAACGATACCCGCGAAAGCTACCGCCCCGACGCCGCAAAACTGGCGTGGAAACGCACACTGGACTGGTATCACAAGTACCTGGGATAGAATACTTACAAACAACTCACTTAAACCTGATACATAATCGGCTGTGTCCGCGCTTGTCCGGCAAAGAACAGGGAAACTGTGTGGTTTTGAGATGCGTCTCAAACCCTTCCGCCATTTCCGAACAGTCCGTCGCAAGGGGAGGGAGCCGTCCGCGTTTCTCCCCTCTTTGCGAAGAAGGGCTTGGGGGAGGTGAAGCGTTACGATTTTTCAGCGTTTTGTCTACGCAGGACAAATCGGGACGAAATAGCGCGTCGAAGTCAGTTGTTCGCTCGCTTTTGCGCTCGCGTCGTATTGCAAGTGATTTATCTATTACTGTTCTGTAAATACCATACTTGAACCAACTTTCGTATACATGAAAATGGGTGTAGCCATTTTCATGCGCGGCGACGCACGGAGTTCATATTGTCTGTGTTATTTTGAGGCAGGTTCCGATTCAGACTCCACACGAAAAATCGTGTAGTCGAGCATCTGAAGCGTTGGAATAGGACGAAGTTCCGGGCAGATTCGTAAAACGGGGTTGGCTATTTCTTCGCCACGCAGAATCGGTAACAGAAGATGGAAAATGGCGGCTTCTGCCAACTCGATAGAATCGACGTGCGGGAACGCGTGGCCCTCGCCGAAAAGCAGGTTATGGGGAGGATGGGTGATGCCAACAACGCTAAACGCGCCCTGTCCGTCCCCGATGGCCTGACCGTGCAGCGCCAGCGCCGTTTCGACACCGCTCCATGTGGTATTTCCTGCGCCAATCACCAGGGCAGTGGGACGCTGCGCTACAGGAAGTGCCAGCCATGCAAGCATCTGCCGCCGCGCATAATGATCAGGATAATTCAATTCCGCAATATATTCTCGCGGGACGGATTGCCCGAAACGCGCCTGCATCGCCTCCTGGAAACCTTCGCGCAGACGGAAGCGGAAGGGTTGATCGGTAATATGCCCGATATAGGCGATACGCTCATGGCCCTGCTCCGCGAGATGAGCGACCGCTCGCCGCATCATGGCCTCGTGGTCATAATCTATCTGAGGCCAGGAGGGATGCTGTTGTTCATGCCGCCCCTTGACAAGAAACGGAATCCCCACTTCCTGCAATTTGTAGGCCTGCTGCTCCACATCGGCTTCGGAACCCCATAGCACAAAAGCGTCCGTGGCGCGAGAGCGGACAAGTTCGGAAAGACAAGCGTCAAATGTCTGCTGGTTATCGAGAACGCGCAGGAGTAATTCACAACCGATTGCGTTCAAACGCCGCCCCAGAATACCCGCGATACTGCTATACTGTGAGTGGAGATGGGGGTCTTCCGGGATCGAATAGACGAAAGCGATCGCGTTGGCCTTGCCGCTGCCGAGCGCCCGCGCGGCGGAATTGGGGCGATACCCCAACTCCTGCGCGGTGAGACGAATCCGCTGCCGGGTCGCTTCCGAAGCCCAGACGCCGGGGCGGTCGTTAAGAACCCCGGAAATCAGGCCAGGAGACAGGTTGAGTTTTGCGGCGATATCTCGTAAACGTGTGGTCATAAAATCATTGCAAGGAGACCCCCTGCGCCCAACGCGGGGGAGGAATTGCCATTCTATTGCGAAACGCGCTGTCAGGCGCGGCTTTGCAATTTCTCCCTGACTCCCTCCTTTTGTAAATTTTCCGGTTCGGCCTGCCGCTCCGGGCGAAAAGCAAGCCGACTCAAAAAGGCGAACGAAGGCGCAAGATTCCTGTTCCTGAGCGCCAGATTTGGTGTAACAATCCGCGCGGAAAATCCGTCAAAAAGAGGCGGTGACCTCTCTCACGCCGCATTACCGCCTTTGACGCGAAGAATATGCGGCGCGGACCGCCTGCCGCGCCTCAATTCTACCGTAGAATCCGCATTAGCGCAAGCCTTATTTTTTCGTCCGCTGTCTTACCTGGAGAACGCAACGATGTTTCGCATCCCATGTTTTTTCGTCCCCCTGTGTCTTGTTTCGCGCATCCTGTCTGCGGCGGTCTCGCCCGCGCAGGCGGAGCCTCCCGTTCCGCTGATTGCCCGCTATGCGATGGAACCCGATCCCGCCCACCCCGCCACGCTGCAGGACAGCGGTTCGCTCGGAATTAACGGGCGCGTCAACAGCGGCGTGAACTACGTCCCCGACGGACACAAAGGCTATGCGCTGCGGTTTTCCGGCGAGCAGGAGGGGACGGCCCGCGTGGATGACCCGAAGCTGCTGAACCGCGTCGGGGCGCCCCTTTCCGTCTGTCTGTGGATTAAACCGGAGGCCTGGGCCAGAAATCAGGGATACGCGGCGCTGCTCACCAAAACGTCGCAGTCGTGGATCGGGAAACCGTTCGCGTTCGCCATCGGGGACAATGCCAACATCGGATTTGCGAGCGACAATGCGGGGGGATGGAGCGGGCCGGAACTTAAAACAGGCGTGTGGCAGCACGTTGCGTTTACCTACGCGCCGAACGGAGACCGCATTTTGTATCTTGACGGGCGGGAAGTGAATCGCGTCAGGGCGGGCAATGATCTGCCCAACAACGAGGAGCCGCTGATTTTCGGCAATGAAAACGGCTACGACTACCCCGGCGGCTATCGCTCAAAGTATAAAGGCCTGATGGATGAGGTCAGTCTTTACGCCGCCGCCCTGACGCCGGAACAAATCCAGGCGGATATGAGAGGAACGCTGGCGGTTCGCGCCGCATCCGTCAGCGATTTTGCTCCAATGACGCAGTATGTGACGCTGCGTCTGGTTCGCGCCGATATTCCGCTTGGAGATAAGCCGCGCAACGGGCATAACCGCCAGTTCGCAGAGCGAAAATCCGGCCCCGACGCGACCGACTGGCCTGCGTTCAATCTGAAAATCAATGCGAAAGAAAGCCATGAAATCTGGAAGAATGGCGCGGAGGACGGCGCGGTTCTGCCCTGCCGGGACGGAGCCGAGGGGAAAAATATGTTCCAGCAGACCAGTGACCCGGTGATCTCTCCCGGCAACCACTGGCTTCGCGCTTTTAAGTGGCAAATCTGGGGGCGTCGGTTCGCGCACACGACCGATCCCAGCGTCCGCATAGATGGAACGACGTATGAATTAGGGACGTTCCCGGTCAAAATTCAGGGCGAGGGGCCAAACGATCTTCATCGGGTGGTGGTGGAAGCGGACGGCAAAACGGTCTACTCCAAAACCGAGACCCTCCATTCGCTGACCCTGCTGCTGCCGCAAAATCAGGCGGGACATCCCTACGAACTAACGGTAAATGATCGCCCGCCGATTTCGTTTTCCGTCGGAATCGCGCCGGTGAAACTCGGCGACCCGAAGGACGGGTTTATGCTATTCTCGCAAACCGTTCCCGGAAGCGGCGTAAAAATTACGGTTGCCGCGCTTTCCCATCCCGACGTTTTTCCTTATCAGAAAGAGTGGCGGGAAGACGCCATTGCCGTAGCGCAGGCGAAGGCCTACGCGCAGGCGCAAAAGGGCGCGGACAAAAGCCTGCCGCCGCTCGCCGCGCATTACGCGATGACGCGGGACGCGAAAGACGCCGCGAGATTTCTGGACAGCGGCCCGATTCAACTACATGGCAAACTGCTCGACGGGGCCGCCATTGCAGATGGCGGACACAACGGGACGGCCCTGAAACTGACGGGCGGCAAGGCGCGGGCCGCTGTGGAAAGCGCCGGATTGATTGACCTGCTGACCAGCGAGGTTTCTTTCACGGCGTGGATCAACCCGGACGAATTGCCCTCCGGCGACTCCGCCCCGATTGTGACGAAACGACCGGGCTGGTGGACGGGGACGCCGTTTGAACTGGATTTGAACCACGATGGCAGCCTCGGCTTTACGGGCAATGACGGAACCTGGGAGCCGAACCTTCGCGGCGGCGAACCGCGCATCCAACCGGGCGCATGGACTCATATCGCGTTTACTTACAAAGCGGGCGGAGACCAGGTTCTGTACGTCAACGGCGCTGCGGTCGCTTCACGCAGGGCGACGCGCCCGCTGTCTCCGAATCGCGACCCGCTCGTGTTCGGCTACTCGCAGGCGGGCGATTTCAACGGCGGGCGCTATGTCGGTTATAAAGGGCTGATTGACGACGCCCGCATTTACGGCGCGGCCCTGACTGCGGAGCAAATCAAGGCCGATATGAGGAACGGACTAAAAACGCGCCCGATGCCGTCGGTGACCAACCCGATCCCCGACGGCGTGGCCTGCGAACCCGGCGCGGACTGGAAACAGCGCGTCGGCGTGGAAGTCCCGCGTTCGCCCGAAATGGTGTACGCCATGAGCCTGACGCACGGCATGAGCGGCGGCTTCCGGTATTACGCCGAACAGGGACCGCGCTACAGTGGGAGTATGGAGGAATACGCCCGCTACCTCGCGTCGCTGGGCATTGATATGGATTTCGAGCAGAGTAACGACGGCGCGTTCAGCAATCCGAACGATCCGAACTCCTACGAGCATTGGCTGATTGCGCTGGCAAATAACGGCGTCAAAGGCGGGCTGAACAATGTGAATTTAAACGATCCGCACCAGTCGCTTTACTCCTACACGCTGGCGGATTTCCACGCCCCAAAATTCCGCGACGCGCAGATCGTGGCGCAGCGATTCGCCGCTTTCCCGAACTTTGTTGGCGAAAACATGGGCGCGGACAACGCCTGCTATTCGTGGTACTGGGACTGGGCGGGGCCGGAACCGACTAAATTCTGGGGCGAAGCGGTTGCCACGCTGCTGGGCGACGACGGAACGAAAACGATTCGGACGCCCCGCGCTCCCGGTATGCCGCCCGATAAATCGCATGAATTCACCGCGAAGACCGAAGCGGAATTTCTCGCCTATGTCGCCAAATACGATGCGGCGTTTGGGCAGTACGGCTATCTGGCGCAGGGGGTACAGGAAGTTCGGCCCGACGCAATTCTGACGACCGGTTCGTTCGGGAGTTCGCCCGGAGTCGGGGCAAGCGGCGGCTATTCGTGGGCGACGGCGGCGGGCAAGGCGATGTTCGCGGGGCTGCCAGTCCTGCAAACCTACGACTGGAACGAAGCTTCCAGTTCCAAGCCGATGCACAACGAAGCGCTGACCGACCGGCTGCGCTCGTACTATCCGAACAAGCCCGCGTGGGCGTTGATTGATAATTTCTGGTTGTTTTTCCGCAGGGAGGCCATGCAGCGACAGTTTGCGCTGGAGCTGACGCGGGGCGTGAAAGCGATTGGAACGCAATTCCTGCCGAACAAAGAGAACACGGGCGATAAACCGGGCGTAGTGGACGCTTACAAAGAAACGGCGCGGTGGGTTCATAAATACGGCGGGGCGTATGCGATGACGGAACCGGAGCCGACGGTTGGCATCCTGTTCGTCCATCCGCAGGCGGTGAGCCGCGTAAATCGCGCCGGTTACGATGGGCCGCATGAAGGCAAAACGACCGAAGCGCTGTTTCTATGCCATGCGGCGGGCTGGCCCGCCAAACTCATCACGCCGGAGGAGCTGAAGCGCGGCCTGCCGCCGAGCGTAAAGGCGATTCTGCTGACCGGCCTGAATAAGATAGACGATTCGTGGCATTGGTACGACGGCCTGACGCCCGATTTGCAAAAGTTCGTTCAGCAGGGCGGGCGCATTATTTCCGATAACGAGTCGGTCTGCCCGGTTCCGGCGACGCAGACCGCACTGAAAATCTACTCCTACATCGCGCAGAACGATGCCGATTTGTCGCCGTTGCTGTTTGAGCGCAACAAAGAAAACGTCGCGGAATTGCGCAGGGCGATGGCGGGCATTGCCGCGCCCTTCGCCGCTTCGAGCGAGCCGACGGTCTGGGCCGCGCCGACCGTTGCGGGCGACACGCAATACGTCACGGTCGTCAACTGGGCCAGCGAGAAGGGCAAAAACGCCAGCCAGTTCATCAGGCCGCAAATCGGGAATTTGACGTGGAAAACCGACCGCCCGATTTACGATGTGAGATTAAGCCGCAAAATCACGCCGGAGGAGGCGGCGAAATGCGATCTTACGAAAGAGGGCTTTCAGTACTACGCCTGCCCGCCTTCCGAAATCGTCGCGCCGAAAATCACAGCGACGGCGGGCGCGGAGGGCTGGTTTACGGCGCGTGTGACGATTGGCGCAAAACCGATGCGCGGCGTTCCCGTCCAGATTGACATCACAAAAGCGAACGAGACAGTGACGGTTTATTCCGCTACCGGCCTGACGGCGAAACTGCCGCTGAAAGCGACCGACGCGCCGGGAACGTTTCATATTAAAGTTACGGAACTGCTTTCGGGATTGACCGGCGAAACGTCCGTGAAAACGGGCGTCCGACCGCTGGCGAAAACGGCGGCGCTGGCCTTATTCAAGCCGGAAGATAACGCAAACGCTGCGGCATTGACCCGGTTTGCAGCGAGAAAATCCGTCCCGCTGACGATAGCGCTGACGACCGAGCAGGCCGCGAACCCGCAAACATTTGCGCTGGCGAAGAAACTGACCGCGTTCTACGAAGCGCGGGGACGCAAAGCGCTGATCGGGAAAATCGAGCCGAATGACGTGATCCTTTCTGCGCAGCCGCTGCAATCCGTTCAGTATTTCCCGCGCTGGAAAACCGTAGATTCCGACCTGATTCTGATGGGCGGCCCGCAGGACAATCTTCTGCTGCTCGATCAGGCGCGGGGCTTTTTGCTGCCCGCCAGAGCGCTGAAATTGACCGCAGGGCAGGCGAGCATCAGCGTGGCCTATTCCCCGTTTGTCGGCGACCGGCAGGTCGTCAATATCGTCGCGAACGACGCGGCGGGCTTGCAGGCCGGGATCGGGCAAGTTATCGGGACGCAACGCAAAAACGCCGCCCGATAAATCGCTTCGTTCGTTCCTTGCAGGTACTCTCAAAGAGGAAATCGTTCCACGCTGACCGGGCCGTAAACGCCCCGATCTCGGCATTTCCGTCCGCAGGACGGTCGGCGCAGCCTCCCAGACGGGTCGTTTACGGCCCGGAACGCAGCCTCCCAGACGGGTCGTTTACGGCCCGGAACGCAGCCTCCCAGACGGGTCGTTTACGGCCCGGAACGCAGCCTCCCAGACGGGTCGTTTACGGCCCGGAACGCAGGCCTTCCAGACGAGTCGTTTACGGGCCGGTCAGCGTGGAAGTGGAACATTTATTTTCTTGAAAGTCCTTTAGAGAAAGCCTGCCGCAGACGCGGCAGGCTGTTTTTAACAGGGAGAGGCAAAGCGCAACCCTCGCTTCGCCTTTGTCGCCGTCTTTCGCGGTCGCGTCGTCGGCGTCTATGACGATGACGCGGCCAGAGGGAGTTTCGATCCCCGCCAAATCGCCTTTCCCCACATCGAAGAACGTGACGCGCGTTTCGCGGGCCGCCGGAATCAACAAGGCGAAGTCGGCGAAGAGGAGCGGAAGAACGCCCGACGCAACCGCGGATTCATGCGCCTCACGCCCGATGCGAGTACAGAACGACCTCGCCTTCTTCCTTGCTTCGCTTCCCTGATTTTGCGAATAGATGTACCCGGAACGCGAACAGTTACACGCATTTTGCCAAAAATTGTTGCCGGTTTTTGCGAAATAAGAAAATTTCTATTGCGAATTAAAAAAAACTCTGATATAATGAACCGATTCACCAGAATCGATTCATATAGATTGCCTGACGCGCTTTTCTGGCCTCAATTATGGACAGGGCGAGGATTGCCCTGTGAGATAGCATTTCATGAGATAGCATTTCAAAGGAAGCGCGTCATTTGCCTCTTGCAGGGAGACTTCGTTGAAACATGGGAGTTTGTCGAACTTTCGCGCGCTGCTGCTGTATTTAGGACTGACCCTGACCGCCGGTGTCGTCCGCGCTGAGGACAGCGTGACCCCGCCCTGGAACGGGCAGGATATCGGCGCGGCTGGAGCGAGCGGAGGCGGCGTTTACGCCTCCAATAACTTCAATTACACGGTCGCAGGCGCAGGCGCGGACATTGGCGGCGCATCGGACGCCTTTCACTTCACCTATTTTCGGCTGACTGGCGATGGAAGTTTGACGGCCCGCGTCGTCAGCCTTACCAATACCAACGCGGCAGCGAAGGCCGGGGTGATGATGCGCTCCGATTTGACGGCGGGCGCGGCGTTCGCCGCCACGTTCGTGACGCCGACGAACGCAACGATTTTTCAGAACCGCGCCGCCGTGAACACCGCCGCTGTCAGCGCGTCAGCGAGCGGCTCCGCGCCGTACTACGTTCGGATTAGCCGGACGGGCAGCACATTCACCAGCAGCGTTTCCAGCAACGGCGGCAGTTTTACCCCGATTGGAACGGTCGCCATTCCGATGAGCGGCCCGATCTATGTGGGATTTGCCGTCTCATCCCGCAGCGCGTCCGTCCTTTGTTCCGCTGTGTTCGATACGGTGACCGCAACGCCGACGCCCGCCATCAGCGCCGACGCGTTCATCGAAAGTTTCGGCGTTGTGACCCACTGGAACTATCCGAATACGCCCTACGGTTATAATTACAGCGGCGTCAAAAGCAGACTGGTCGCTTCCGGCATACGGTACTATCGGGACGGCCCGAATAATCAAATTCAAGACCTTGCCGCGAGCGGGTTGAAAATCAATCTTGGCGTAGATGTTCCCAACAACGCCAACGGAAACGCCGCTACCATTTCCAGCATCGTTGCGCAGGTCAAGCAGTATAATTCCCCGATTGCGGCGGTCGCCTCAGTCGAAGGCCCGAATGAACCCGACCTATTCTGGAAAAGTTTCAGCAAAACGTATTTCGGCAACGGCTTTCCGATCGGAACGGCGCAGTTCCAGAAAGACCTTTACACCGCGCTCAAGGCGGACAGCGGCACGGCCTCCCTGCCCGTTTTTGGGTTCGCGCTCGGTAATACCTACGGCTACGGCTCCAATCCGATTGCCAGCGGCGCGTTGACGAACTATGTGGACTACGGCAACGCCCATCCTTATCCCGGCGGCAACCCCTTTAGCGCCCATTATGCCTACGATACGATAGATTGGTATATCGGGCATGGGACGCAGCCTTCGGCCAATATTGATGAATGGCCCTACACCTTCGATGTTTACCAGCCTCCCTATGGCCTTAAACCGATGGTCGCGACCGAAACGGGGTACTTCACCGGGACTGCCGACAATAGCGTTTCGCAGACGGTTTTCGCAAAATATGTCCCCCGCCTGCTGCTGGAATACTTTCGGCGCGGCATCCGAAAGACCTATCTTTACGAGTTTGCGGACGAATTCAATAACCTCAGCGATAACGAGTCGTGTCGCGGCCTGCTCTACAACGACAATACGCCGAAGCCCGCCTATACCGCGCTGCAAAGTCTGATTGGCGTTTTGCAGGAACGCGGCGCGAATTTCACGCCGGGAAATCTGGCCTACTCCCTCAGCGTGAATCCGCCCGCCGGCTATAATCGGACGCAGTACGTCCGCTCGCTATTGATGCAGAAAAGCGACGGGACGTTCTACCTCGTTCTCTATCACGAAATCGCCGATTCAAGCGCCTACGACTCCGGCGGAACGTTTCATACCGGAACGACCCGCGACATCGCGCCGCCCAATATGCCGACAACGGTCACGCTGCCCGCCGGGGTGATTGCCAGCGCCTCGCTCTATTCCTACGATTCCAACTGGCTTTTTCAGCAGACGCCCATTGCTATCGTCAACAACCAGATCAGCCTGAACACGCCGGACACAGTGGTTGTTCTGCGGCTCAGTCCGAATTATGCGGTCGCTCCCTCCGCCCCGACGGGCCTGACCGCCGCGCCGGGAAACCAGAGCGCGGCATTGACGTGGAACCCGGCGGCGGGCGCGGTCGCCTACAATGTCAAACGCGCCGCCGTGACGGGCGGGCCGTATACCACTGTCGCAGCCGGAATCGTCCCGTTTACCTTCACCGATACCGGCCTGACGAACGGAACGACGGTTTACTATGTCGTGAGCGCGACCAACAACGTGGGAGAAAGCGCAAATTCCAATGAGGCGAACGCAACGCCGCGTCCCGTTGTCATCGGCGCGGGCAACGGCCTTGCGGGGAATTACTATACCGGCGATCCTTTCGTGGCGACCGGAACGCCCCTTCACTCGCAGGTGGACGCGACGGGCAATTTTAATATCAATAACGACATCGGCTGGAACGCGCGCCCGTTCGACTCTGGCGTCCCCGCAACGCACTTTACCGCCGTCTGGACAGGCCAGGTCTTGATTCCCGTCACCGGAAGTTACGTTTTCACAACCGTCAGCGACGACGCGGCGCGTCTGACGCTGAACGGTTCCGTTGTTATCAGCAACACGACCTACCACGCGGTTACCGCCAATAACAGCGCCGCGCTCGCCTTCACCGCAGGACAGCGCGTGGACATGAAACTTGAATACTCGCAGGGAACCGCCAACGCCGCCATTCAACTGCTCTGGGCCTATCCGAATCAGGCGCAGCAGATTATTCCGCAGTCGCAGCTCTATTCGGTGATCGTTCCGAACACGCCGCAGGCCCCGAAAAACCTGACCGCCGCCGCCGCAAACTCCGGTGTGAATCTTTCGTGGAATGCGGCGTATTCCGCGACCTCCTACAACATCAAACGCGCAACGGTTAGCGGCGGGCCGTATGTCACCATCGCAACGGGCGTCGCCGCGACCGCCTATCTCGATGCGGGACTGACGAACGGCAAGACGGTTTATTATGTCGTCAGCGCAGCCAACAGCGTCGGGGAAAGCCCGAACTCCGGCGAGGCCAGCGCCGCGCCCAACGCGCTCGCCGGGGTTCTCGCGTGGTGGCGCTTCGAGGACGGAATGGCGAACCGCCCCGTGCCGCCGCAGCCGGGATACGCCGCGCCTGACCTTTCGGGCCACAACAACACGCTGATTACCGACGCGGCGGGAACGGCCCCGACCTATGCCGCCGACTCGTCCGGCCCGCTCGTCAACCCGGCCCTTTCCAATTATCTCAGCGTGGACTTTTCCGCGCCGCCGACCGGGGGAAACGCCCTGCGCTCTCTTTATGCGCCGCCGACCGCCCCGCTGAACAGCCAGTCTTTCAGCCAGTTCACGATAGAGGCTTCCGTCAAGTTCAACCGCTTCACCGGGACGCAAACGTTCGTCGGCAGGGACGGAAACGGAATCGGAACCGGCGATCAGAACGTTGCGGCGCTCGCTTTCGAAGTTCCTGATCCAGCGACCACAAATAATATTCCCGTCCTTTCGGTGCGGGCGCATCAGCTCGGCGGCGCCTACCTCCTCTGCGATGGAACGACTCCCCTCCAAACGAACGTGTGGTACAACGTCGTCGCCGTAATGAACGGCAGCGCCCTCACACTCTATTTGCAGTCCGTTCCCGGCGGAGCGTACCATCTCGAAAACTCCGTCGCATTCAAAGGCCCGCTTTACCAGCAAAGCGGTTATGTCTGGAGCGTCGGGCGCGGCTATTACGCCGATGCTAACGCCTACCCGTTCACCGGGCGGCTGGACGAAATGCGAATCTCCAACGTCGCGCTGTCGCCCGCGCAATTTCTCTCACCCGGCATCGGCTCTGTTTCCGGCAGCGTCGCGCTTGAAGGGCTGACAAATCCCGGCGGCGCGAACCCCGCCGCGCCGGTCGGCCCCCTGACATTTACGCTGCGGCCTGACTCTGGCAACCCTTTCACGCTGACGCAATCGCTGGCGGCGGACGGCTCGTATACGCTCGCCAACATTCCCGCCGGGAATTACACGCTGGCAATCAAAGGCGCAAAATGGCTGCAGCGCCGCGCGACGTTTGCGCTTTCCTTCTCCCATGCGGTCGGCGTGAATGTCACATTGCCCGCAGGCGACGCCAATAACGACAACAGCGTGGACAGTTCCGATTTTACCGCGCTGATCGGTTCGTTTAACTCCGATGCGGCAATCCCCGGAAGCGGCTACGATCCCACCGCAGACTTCAACAGCGACGGTCTGGTAGACTCTTCGGATTTCACCCTGCTCATCGGCAATTTCGGGAGGCAGGGCGACCCGTAGGACAGATTTTACGCCCTGCTCCCTTCCTCCTTCGCAAGGCGGGGGCAACCGTTACTGAATTTTCAAGAAAGGAGAAGCGAAACAAACAACGCAGTTCTGTTTCCCTATTGCGAGGGTTACTGTGACAATTCGCAATCCAACGACGGCGATCTTCGATAAGAGGCTATCATTCAAAGGAAGGTACGATGCTTAAAACACTGAAGTTTCTGACCTGCGCAGCGATTTTGCTGCTCACGATGGAGTGCGCCCACGCGCAGGACGCAATCAACGCTTCCGTCGCTGCGGCGACCGGCTCCGTCAACCTGACAACGGAAGGAACGTCCGACTGGTCGCACTATGGTCAGAACAACGCGGCCTCGTTCGACCACAAGGCCCTGGGCGGCTACCAGATCAGTCCGGCGACGATCTCGGCAGTCTACGCCGACCGCTTTACCGATAACGCGGTCTCCTTCAACTGGTCTGACGGCGCCCCGACCGCTTCCAATGGCGGAACGGTCAACGGCGTTTTCGCCGTCAACGGGACTTTTACGATCAGCGTCTACGCCGACGCGAGTCCCCGCACGCTCAAAGTCTACGTCGGCGGCTACCAGTCGAGCGGCGCGTTCACCGCAAGCCTCTCCGACGACGCTTCCGGCGCAGCCACGTATGTAGACAATTCTGCCAGCAGCGCCGGACTTGGCAACACGGACGGTAATCACTACTACGCGGTCTACACCCTGACCTATCAGGCCGCCTCCGCCGGTCAGACGCTCACGATTTCGTGGGGGCAGACTTCCCAAACGGGTAATGTGACGCTGGTTGCCGCGACGCTGTCCGGCGCGAAGCCGCCGCTGCCCGACGCTCCCGTCCTCACGGCCTCGGCGGGGTCCAAACGGGTTCACCTTTCGTGGAGCGCCGCGTCCAGCGCAAGCGCCTATAATGTCAAGCGGTTGAGCGGCGGCGCCTATACCACGATTGGAACGACCAATGGGACTTCCTACGACGATGTGACTGGCCTGGTCAACGGCGCGGCGTACACCTATGTCGTCTCCGGCGTCAACCTTACCGGCGAAGGCCCCAACTCCAACGCGGCGACCGCAACGCCGCAGGCGGGAATTGACGGGACTGGCCTGACAGGGGAATATCACCGCGGCGACAATAATGGAAACCCGCCTTTTGACGCCGGTTCGATCATTCTGACCGAAGTAGACCCCGGAATCAACTTCAACGCGGACGGAAGCCGCCCCGTCGGTGTGCCGCATGACAACATCTCGGTCAAGTGGACGGGCAGCGTCCACGCCCCTGTGGACGGCGATTATGTTTTTTCCACGAACGCCGACGACGGCATCCGCCTGTATTTCGACGGCAATCTGGTGATTGACAATTATAGCTACCAGGCCGCAACGTTTAAATCGAGCGGGCCGCAGACGCTGACGGCGGGCAGCCTGCACACGATTGAGGTGGATTATTTCCAGGGCGGCGGCGGCGGGATCGCGCAGCTGTTCTGGGAATATCCGGGACAGACGCTGCAAATAATCCCCTCTTTCGCGCTTTTCCCGAACCTGCCGCAGGCCGCTCCCGCCAATCCGACCGGCCTGATCGCGTTTGCCGGAGACAACGCGGTCACGCTGACATGGAATACCAGCTTTAACGCCGATGCGTATAAAATCAAGCGCAGCCTCAACAGAGCCGGACCTTTTTCCACGCTGACGACGGTTCCCGCTACGCTTTATACGGCGACGAACTCCTACACGGACAGCACGGCGCTGAACAATACGCGCTACTATTACGAAGTCTCCGCCAGCAATGGCTATGGCGAAAGCGGAAATTCCAACGTCGCTTCGGCCTACCCGAACGGCCTTAGCCTTGTGCTGAAATATACGTTCGAGGACGGGCCGGGAGCATCTGGCAATAACACGACCGTGACGGATGTGACGGGCAACGGCTACAACGGCGCGTTCAGCAGTCCCGGCGGTTTCGTCGCCGATCCCGCCAACGGGGCTTATGCGGGGGCCACCGATGCCGGGTCTTTCCGCTACTTCACGCCGGGAATCAGTTCGCTGAACGATCAGTTCACGATCTTCACCTACTTCAAACTGCCCAACGACAACCCGGCAAACCCGATTTCCAACATTCAGACGATTGTCGCAAATGCGGCGGGCGGGCAGTCCAGCGGATTCAAACTTTTCGTCAACAATTTTCAGGCGACCGACCATGCGGTCATTCTGGAAGCCAGAAACGGGACGAATTACGGCGGCTTCGCCACTCCGTCGGGAGCCTTCCCTGCGGACGGGAAGTTCCATGCGGTTGCCCTTTCGGTAGACAAGACCACCGGGAGCGCGCAAATTTATGTGGACGGCGTCCAGAAGGCCAGCGTCAGCAACCTTCTCTCTACGTTCAGCCTGTCTACCGGTCAAATTCAGGTCGGCGTATTTCCCGGCGGCGCGTTCATCACAAGCGCGGAGTACGATGATTTCCAGATATTCGGTCGCAACCTGACCGCCGCCGAAATCGCTTCGCTCTCCGCAAGCGGCGCGACGGTTACCGGCAAAATCGCGCTGGAAGGCGTCGCCAATCTGGGCGCAATCCACCCCGCCGCCCCGCTCGGAACCTTCCATGTCTCCCTGCGGCAGAATGGAACGGAAGTCAAAGCCGCTGATGTGACGCTGACCATTTCGGCGGGCAGCAACGCCGGAACGTTCACCCTTCCCGGAATTGCCACCGGAACGTATGACCTCTGGATCAAGGGCAGCAAAAACCTCGCTGTCCTGACAAGCGGCGTCGTCGTTTCTGCGAATGGCGGCAGCGTCGGCACGACCACCAGCCCGATCACGCTCCCGGCAGCGGACAGCAACAACGACAACTCGGTGGACTCCTCGGACTTTACGGCCCTTATCGGCGCGTTCAACTCGGATGCGGCGGTTGCGGGCAGCGGCTACGACGCGAAGGCCGACTTCAACTTCGACGGCTTTGTAGATAGTTCCGACTTCACCCTGCTCATCGGACAGTTCAACAACGTCGGCGCAAATTAGGGAAAAGGGAACCGGGAAGAGGGAACAGGGAAAAGAAAACGCCCGTTTCCCTCCCGGCTTGAACGAAGCGACCGGAGAAAAAAGGCGAATGTCTTTTCCCCTTTCCCTTTACCCGGCTCTTTCTTTTTTCCGCCCCGCCTTTCGACGCGACGAGGGGCGGGGCTGTTTAACACATGGACAGGAGGCAGGAAACATGGGGCGAGGAACGTTTCTCCGGCTGGCGCTGCGCGGGGTAATCCTTTTGGGATGGATGGGGTTTCAGGCGGCGGCGGCGGCGCAAAGCGGAGACCTTCCGCCCGATAGTCAGTATGTCGCGATAGACAAGCAAGGGCATCTGACCTGCAACGGGCGGCGAATCCGGCTCTGGAACGCTACCGGAGCGCTTCCACCCGAACGGAAGACCCTCAAAAACGATCCCTACTATGCGCAGCGGGAGACCGTCCGCCGCATGAAAAAAGTCGGGTTCAATATGGTGCGGGACTGGAATATCCAGACGGATGCGGCGGCGAAAAAAGGCGATCTCTCTCCGACAGACGCCCACGATTTTTTTCTTGCGGAGTGCGGGCGGCAGGGCGTCCACGTCTGGGCGCCGTCCGTTTTTGGCGGATCGATCACAGAGGATGAAGTGGCGAAGGCGGCGCAGATTGTCCCGGACGCAGACTCGGCGGCGGCATGGACAGCCGCCACGCAGGGCCTTTGCAAAGTGGAGTGGTGGAGCGGCGGCAAAAAAGCCCTGTCTCTGCTCGTCAGCGCCGTCGTGTGGGATTCGCGGCTTGAAGCGCTGACGGTGGCGAAGGCCCGCGAAAAGGCCCTGCATAGCAATCTGCTCTGGAATGAGCAGCGCCTGCTGGATACCACGCGGCAGATGTTTCTCACCGGACTGCTGACTGCAGAGGGCGTCATTGATCCTGTCATCCATTTTTCGGATTTTGAGCAGGCGTTTATGTCCCTTTACCGTGAACCGGCGCAGGCCGTCAAACTCGCCATCCGCTTCCCGTAAACCTACGGGGTCGGAAGACAGACAGCAGGGACGGACGAAAGAAGAATTACGCGCGCGACGGCGGTTGTTTGCGCGGCGCAGGGCCGCTTGGAATTTCAGACCCTCACTGTCTCGGAGCCGGAAGCGGAGGAGGTCGTTCCTCGTGCGACGCGTTCCTGGATTAGCAACGGGACGAAAGGCTCTTTGATACGGAGTACAACAACGCTTCCTTCATTTCAGGGCCATCACCAGAACCATTACAATGCAGAGTGAAAAATAGATGCTCTGGCGAGGTCGGCTTTCTTCTCGGCCTTCGGGTAGACCGCTTCCACGTCGCTCTGCTCAGAGAGACCTTTGTCCGCTTCGGGGCCGCGATAATCGGGATCAATGTCCTGTATCTCCCCGGTTTGGTCGGTGACAGCCTGCGTTTTGACCGTGTGTCTTTTTTTCTTGCCCAAATGAGTTTTTTCTGCTTTTCCTCAAAAGACTTTTTCTATACGCTCTCAGGTGGATCGCCCTGCGCGGCGCGAGCAGGATTCCGAAGGCCAATGGCGAACCTATCCCCAACGTTATTTACGAACCTAAGACGCATTGTAACGATTCACCCCACCCCAGCCCTCCCCTTCGCAAGGGGAGGGAGCAGTCCGCATTTCTCCCCTCCTTCGCAAGGGGAGGGAGCAGTCCGCTTTTCTCCCCCTTCGCAAGGGGAGGGAGCCGTCCGCTTTTTTCCCCTCCTTGCGAAAGAGGGGTTGGGTGGTGAATCGTTACGAAGCATTTAAGAAGGAAACCGCAATGCAGCACGTCTGGCTTTATCTTAAGAAAAGCGACATTGAGACCGAACGCCGCCAGTGCGAGGAGGAAGGGCGCGACCTGTCTGCCGTCGAAGCGGAATTTGAGCGCGTTCTGGCGCTCGATCTGGAAGACTTGAAAAATCAGGCGCAGGCCGAAGCTCTACTGGATAAAACGATTTTGCTGCCGCTGAAATCCGGCTATCAATACGTCGAACCGTCTGATCTGGCGGGGATTCGCGCCGCCCGTCCCGAAGGCCGCGTGAAACTGCCCGCGCTTGCCCTGCCCGACGCGGCGCTGGAGGACAAAATTTACGGGGCGTGGGCGGGGCGCTGCGCCGGCTGTCTGCTCGGCAAACCAGTGGAGGGCTGGAAGCGGCCTAAGATGTGGGGCTACCTCAAAGACCTCGACCGCTGGCCCCTCAGCGACTTTTTCCGCTACGATGTCGCCACGCCCGAAGTCCGCGAAAAGTATGACCTGGACAAAAACGGGGGCAAACAATTCATGGCGGACTTTCAAAACGCCATGCCCGAAGACGACGATACGAATTATACCATGACGGGCCTTGCGATTATGAAGCAAAAGGGCAAGGACTTTACGCCGACCGATGTGGCGAATTTCTGGATGAACGAAATCCCGATTCTGCATACCTGCACCGCCGAACGCATCGCGTACCGCAATTTCACGCTGCTGAAACCGCCGCCCGCCTCCGCCGCGTTCCGCAACCCGTACCGCGAATGGATCGGGGCGCAGATTCGCGCCGACTTTTTCGGTTACGCCGCGCCGGGAAACCCGGAACTCGCCGCCGAATATGCGTGGCGCGACGCCTCGATCTCCCACGTCAAAAACGGGATTTACGGCGAGATGTGGGTCGCCGCCATGATCGCCGCCGCGTTTGTCACGGACGACGTGGAGACGATTATTCGGGCGGGTCTCGGTGAGATTCCCGCGAATTGCCGCCTTTCCTCCGCCATTGAGGACGTTTTGGAGTGGCATAGCGTGGAGGTGGACTACGACACGGCGGTCTACCGCCTGCATGAGATTTGGAACGAGGATAATCCGCACGACTGGTGTCACACCCTTTCCAACGCAATGGTGGTCGCGATTGCGCTGCTGTGGGGCGAGGGCGACTACGGCAAAACGATCTGCCGCGCCGTGCAGCCGTGCTTCGACACGGACTGCAACGGCGCGACGGCGGGTTCGATCTCAGGCGTGATTCACGGGCGCAAAGCCCTGCCCGAAAAATGGATCGGACACATCAACGACACGCTGCATACCGGCGTGGCGGGCTACCATACTGTCAAGCTCGCCGACATTGCAAAAGAGAGCCTGAAGATCGTTCGGGGATGACCGGTTCCCCAAACGTCGGGGGTTTTACATTTTATTAACCCTCCGTCTGTGGGCATATGCGTCTACACAGAATCGCGGCAGCCTTGTCCGGGTGCTGAAAACCTTGTCCTTGCCAAAATCCTGACCGTGTAGGACGCATGGCAAGCGAGCTTAACCCCGCCGCTGCCGGAGACGCTTCCGCCCTTGCGGATGCGGTTGGTTCCGGATAATCTTGCAGGCCACAAGACGCCGGAATTTTTGGACTGGCTGCTCGCCAGCGGGATCATGCCGCTTTATACGCCGCTGGGAGGTTGTTGGCTGAACCTGGCGGAAAGCATTCAGCGCGTCCTCAAACGGCGGGCGTTGTCGGGACAGCGCCCGCCCCGTCCAGAGCAGATCATGGGCTGGTTTGAGGGGGTCGCCGCGCGCTGGAACCGGGAACCGCCCCCGTTTGTTTGGGGCGGAAAACGGCAGGCGCGGCGGGCGCGTCAGCGCGAACGGCGGCATCGTTTGGGCGGTTCGGGCGGTTATACCCGAACCCCAGTCCGCAGACGGTCAAAACTCTTTTATTTGCATGAGCAAGTCAAATGACCCACTATTGATTCCGAAGTTTCCGATATTCAAAACAAAAAACGTCATTTCCCGCCTTTTTCGCCCGCCTTTTCAGGTCTGAAGGCGCGGCGATTTTTCCCGTTCATGTGTCTGCGAAGGGAAAGAAAAAATTATGGAACGAATTAAACCTCTTTTTCGCCTCGCCTGCCTCTTGCTTTGCGCCGCTCGTTGGACGCCTCCGACTTCACGCTGCTCACAGGGAATTTTAATCAGGTCGGCGCTGCGTAGACCGCCGCGAATCTTACGCGAAACGAACCGCCCCCGAACATTATTTTGTTCGAGGGCGGTTCGTTTTTTGGACGGGCGGAAAAAATGGCGCTGTGCTATAATAGAATGATCCCGGCCCGCCGCCGCAGGGCAAAGACTTTTCCGCAGAAAGAAGCGACACAATGATTGAAACACGGATTGCGCCCGAAAAGGAAGCCTTTCCCAATCGCCTCCGCTGGACGCGCACCATGCGAAATTTTCTGGCGGACAATGGACTGATTGACGCTCCCCACGAACTTATTGACGGAGAGATATTTCTTAAAATGCCAAAACGCCCCCCGCACCGCATCGCCCTGTGGCTGCTCCAGCAATGGCTTATCGCGCAGTTCGGCGCCGCGTTCGTGCAGCAGGAAGGAAGCATTGAACTTCCCGGCGCAGAAGGCGAGACCACCGAGCCGGAACCCGACCTTGCCGTGACGCTGGCCCCGACGACCGATTACGTTCAGAGCAATCCCGGCCCGCAGGACATTACGCTCATCGTTGAGGTTTCCAATACTACACTTGCTTTTGATCTGGATGTCAAGGCGCCGCTTTACGCCCGCGCAGGCGTCCCGGAATATCTTGCGCTGGATGTGGCGGGCCGTCAGATACACCTTCACCGTCAGCCCACCCATGACGGCTACGCGGAAATCGTCATTTTGAGTGAGAACGAAAATTTAACGCTGCTGAACCGCAGCGAAAACGTCCGCGTCGGCGATTTGCTGCCGCCCGCGCCCGACGCGCCCGCTTGATCTGCCGCCTTTCGCGCCGTCCAGGACAAGAGGGCGAAAAACCGCTGCAGAGTTTCTATCGCGCAGGCCAGCGATTTCAACCACGACGGCCTGGTAGACTCCAGGGATTTCGGCCTGCTGATTGGGAATTTCAAGTGAGTTGGCGCTCCGCAAACCTTTCTGTCCGCAGTCCTGCGAAACAACGCCCGCCGACAGAACCCTGCTGGCGGGCGTGATAGCGAGTCCAGGAGAGCAGACAGCAGCGCTTTCTTTCCTTTTCTGTTCCCTGTTTTCTGTTTCCTGTTTCCCTCCCCGCCTGTGGTATAATCAATCGCGAAACCGCGCCGATGCGGACGCCTGAAAGGTTTGCCCGATGTTTACGCCCGACCGAATGGAATTTACTGAACTCGCCAAACGCGGCAATCTGATTCCCGTGTGCCGCGAAATCCTTGCCGACCGCCTGACGCCCGTTTCCGCCTACGAAAAATTGACGGCGGGCGAACCGGACGGCGTTTCGTTCCTGCTGGAAAGCGTGGAGGGCGGCGAGCGAATCGGGCGCTATTCGTTTCTGGGCAGCAACCCTACAATGATTTTTCGCAGCAAGGGAAGACAGGCCGAAATTACGGAATACGGCCTGACCCGGACGCTGGAGATCGCGGCAGGAGACGACCCGCTGACCCATCTCAAACGCCTTCTCGGACGCTACGATTATGTGCAATCGCCGGAATTGCCGCGCTTTTGCGGCGGGGCGGTCGGGTTTTTTGGCTACGATGTGATCCGATTTTTCGAAGACCTGCCCGACACCAACCCGGACGAGCTGGACGTAGACGACGCCTGTTTTCTTTTCACCGACACGATTTTAATTTTCGATCACGTCCGCCACCGTGTGAAAATTGTCTGCAACGCCCATGTCGAAAACGACGCCCGCGCCGCCTACGATTCCGCCATCGCCAAAATCGAAGCGATTATCGCGAAACTGCGGGACGTGCCGCCCGCAATACAGAAAACAGAAAACAGAAAACAGAAGTCGGAATTAGAGTATCTTTTTCCGCGTGAGGAGTATGATGCGGCAGTGCGGCGGTGCGTGGAATATATTCAGGCGGGGGACGCTTTTCAGATTGTGCTTTCCCAGCGGTTCCGGCGGGAATTTGCCGCGCCGCCGTTTGATGTCTACCGCGCCCTGCGCTCCGTGAATCCCTCGCCGTACCTGTTCTATATTTCGATGGGGAATCGCAAACTGATTGGCGCGTCGCCGGAAATTTTGGTCACGGCGGAGCAAGGCATGATTCGCTCTCGCCCGATTGCCGGAACGCGCCCGCGTGGAAAAGACGAGGCCGACGATGCGCGGCTGGCGGCGGAACTGCTGGCGGACGAAAAGGAACGCGCCGAACATATTATGTTGGTTGACCTCGCCCGCAACGACGTGGGGCGCGTTTGCGAATACGGCTCGGTGCAGGTCAACGAATTGATGATTATTGAAAAATACTCCCACGTAATGCACATTGTTTCGGACGTGACGGGGAAACTGCGGGCGGACAAAGACATTTTCGACGTGCTGCGGGCCACCTTTCCGCACGGCACGGTCTCCGGCGCTCCCAAAGTCCGCGCCATGCAGATCATTGACGAACAGGAACCGACGCGGCGCGGATTTTACGCGGGCTGTGTGGGCTATTTAAGTTACTCCGGCGGGATGGACATGGCGATTACCCTGCGCACCATGCTCGTAGACGGGCAGACGGCCTACCTGCAAGCGGGCGGCGGCCTCGTCGCCGACTCCCTCCCCGAATACGAATATCAGGAATGCCTCAATAAGTCCCGCGCCCTCGTCCTCGCGATAGAACTGGCGGAGGGGGGATTGGAGTAGGTATGCAGGTGTTTGTTCACCAATAATTTGTACTGCCTGACAGTGAAGCAGCCAATACCTGAATACCCGAATACCTTCCTACCCCGGTTCCAGATAAAACAGCGTCATTTCCGGCGGGGCGTTGAAGCGAAAGGGGACGGTGACGACGCCGAGGCCGCGTGAGACGTACATTCGGTTTACGCCCTGTTTGCCGGTGAACCAGCCTTTAAGGTAGCGGATTTGTCCGCCGAAAATTTTACGCATCAACGGCGGGATGTTGATCTGACCGCCGTGTGTATGGCCCGCGAGGAGCGTGCAGGGGACGTGCGGAATTAGTTTGAACAGGTTCGGGTTGTGGGTCAGGGCGAGGGTCGGTTCCGTTGGGGCGACGCCGCGAAAGGCGGTCTGCCAGTCAGGAAAGCCTGTCCACTGGTCATCTACCCCGACGATTCGCAGGCCGTTTTCCAATTTCACATTGCGGTTCGTGAGCATCTGGATTCCGGCGGCGGTCATAATTTCCGATACGGCGTCCGCGCCCGTTTTGTTGTCGCACCAGTGATCGTGATTGCCGAGCGTCCCGTAGAGGCCGAGCGGCGCTTGCAGGTTTTTGAGTATCTCCGCGCAAGAGACGGCGTAGTCGGAATGGCGCGTCACGAAATCGCCCGTCAGCGCCGCGACATCGGGCTTTAGCCGGTTCGCCATGCGGACGCACTCCGCGAGATACCACTCCGAAACGCACCATGACCGGTGAAAGTCCGTGAGTTGCACCAGTCGCACGGGGGAGCGCAGTCCAGGCATTCGTATTCGGTAGCGTGTAATCTCCGGCAGGCGCGGCCTGCCAATCGCTTCGCCGAGCGCGACGGAGCCGAACAGCGCGGCGTTTCGCAGCACGAACTGACGGCGCGTCAGTTCGCTTTTTTCGGCATTGTTTGCCTCTTTCGCATCGTCTGCGATTTGCGGCAGGGTTTGCGAAGGTTCGCTTTCGGGAAAAACCCTTTCACTTTTTGGCGCGTTGTTGTCCATTCATTTAAGTATACGCGCATTTCGCCGGGAAAAGGTTTCCGGCGCAGGAGGAACTTGTAATTTTATGAAAGTCGGTATCATTGGCCTGCCGCAGACGGGCAAGACCAGTCTCTATAACGCCCTGACCCGTTCCCAGGCCGAACTTTTCAGCGCGGGCGAAGTCCATATCGCCACAATCCCCGTGCCGGACGCCCGCTTCGATCACGCGGTGAAATGCTGCGAGCCGAAAAAAATCACGCCCGCCAGCATCGAATTTACCGAGGGCGGCGGCAAAATCGAGCGCGGCGAACGGCAGGGGCAGGGCGATAAATTTGGCGCGGACTTTTTCGTCAGCGTTCGGAACGTGGACGCCCTCGTTTTGGTGATTCGCGCTTTTGAGGACGGGATTCCGCAGCCGGAGGGCGGAGTCAACCCGCGCCGGGAAGCGGAAAAAATTCTGGAAGAGCTGCTGCTCGCCGATCTGACCGTGATCGAATCGCGGCTGGAAAAGCTGGAAAAGGCCCGCCTGCAAAAGCGTCAGACCAACGCGGAAGCGGCGGAGCATCAAGTACTGGACAAAATCAAGGCGCATCTGGAAAACTTTCAGCCGATGCGCTCGCTGGACTTGACCGAGGACGAAAAGCGAACCGTCAAGAGTTACGCTTTTGTTTCGGGCAAGCCGCTGATTATGGCGGCGAACGTCGGCGAAAACGAGGCGGGCGAGGCGCTGCCCGCAAATGTCGCGCCGCTTGCCGAGTACGCCGCAGCGCAGGACGCGCCGCTGATTACCCTGTGCGCCAAAATTGAGATGGAAGTCTCGCAGATGGAGCCGGAGGACGAGCGGGATTTCCTTGCCGCAATGGGAATCACGGAGGCCGCCCGCGACCGCATGATCCGCGCCGCCTACGCCGCTTTAGGCGTGATGAGTTTCTTTACGATTGGGGACGACGAAGTGCGGGCGTGGACGATTACCAGAGGCACGGCGGCGGTTAGCGCCGCCGGGACAATCCACAGCGATCTGGCGCGGGGCTTTATTCGCGCTGAGGTCATCGGCTGGGACGAGTATCAGGCGGTCAACGGCTGCTGGGATGAGGCGAAATCTGCGGGTCTGATGCGTTTAGAGGGCAAAGACTACCCGGTCAAAGACGGCGACATCATGCACGTCCGGTTCAAGGTATAAATGCAGGGTGTCGGGGTTCGGATGTTGGGTGTCGGAGCGGTCATGGACAGCGAAGAGCGGGAACAACTGAGGCGCGGCGCGGCGGTCTTCGGCGTCGTTTTGGACGAGACGGCGCTTGATCGCTTTGCCCACTTTGCGGCGCGGCTGGAGGAGACGAATCAGGCGCTGAATCTGACCCGCGTTCCGCCGTCCGAATACGTCACGCGGCATTTCCTCGATTCGCTTTCCCTTGCCGCCGTCTGGCAGCCAAAAGCGGGCGACCGCCTGATAGATGTCGGGACGGGCGCGGGATTTCCTGGCGTTCCGCTGGCCTTCGCGTTCCCAAAGTTGCAGATTACGCTGCTCGACGGCACGGGCAAACGGCTTGCGTTCCTCGATTCCGTTTTAGCGGAACTCGGCGTCACGAACGCAAAAACGCTGCACTGCCGCGCCGAAGACGCTGCCAAACTCCCCGCCCATCGCGGACGCTATGCGTTAGCGACCGCCCGCGCCGTCGCGCCGCTGGAAAAACTTGCGGGCTGGCTGCTGCCGTTCGTCCAACCGGGCGGGCTTGCCGTCGCGTACAAAAGCGCCGACGCAGGGGAAGAAATCGCGGCGGCGCGTTCCCTGCTAGGCAAGCGGGGCGTGACGCTCGAAGCCGCCGACCTTGACCTGCCGGAGACCGACATTCGCCGCGCCCTCGTCGCTCTGCGCCGCGAACCGGCGGGCCGACATTCCAAAACCCACGCGCAAAAATAAAACAGACCTTACTTCCCAAAACTCTGGGGCGATAAACAAAGTTTCGTTTCGCTACGAACCCAGACCCTGCGCAACTTTTCCTCTTAATTTTTTGTCTCATAGGATTATGAACACGCCGCAAGTCTGTCTTTTCCACGCGCCTGCGCTCCGGGCGCAGATTCCGCTTGACATTGCGTATTGAACTATGGTATCCTGTAGTTTCGCGCCTTTCCCCGCATACGTGGGGGTGAACCCGGAATACAAGGACGCGCCAAACAGACCCGCAACCCGATTTCCCCGCATACGCGGGGGTGAACCTCGCGCAATTTGAGGACACATCAACAAAACGTTTCCCCGCAAAAGTGGGGGGAGGAAAACCCCGCATGAGAGAGATACAGGGCCGCACCAAAGAGACCCGCCACGTTATTGACATTCCCAGCCTCGTTGAACTGCAGCTCAACTCGTATGAATGGTTTTTGGAAGAGGGGATGCAGGAGCTATTCGATAGTTTCTCACCCATTCACGATTTCACCGGCAACACGTCCATCTCACTGACCGATTTCACGCTGGGCGAACCCAAATACTCGCTCGAAGAGTGCCGCGACCGCGATATGACCTTCGAATCGCCCATCAAGGCCAAAGTTCTGCTGAAGCAGGCCAGCAAAGAGGAGATCGAAAGCGAGGTCTACCTCGGCGACCTGCCCCTGATGACCGACAAAGGCACGTTCATCATCAACGGGGCCGAGCGCGTCGTCGTGAGTCAACTTGCGCGTTCGCCCGGAGTCTATTTTAAAGATAACCTGGACTTCTCCGGCAAAGTTCTCTACTACGCCACCATTATCCCGCAGGAGGGCGCATGGGTGGACGTGGAAACGGATAACGGCAATCAGGTCACGGTGCGCATCGGGCAGACGAAAAAATTTCCGCTGACCACGCTGCTCCGCGCCCTTAACGATTTCCCGGAAGCGCTGACCCCGCTGACCATTAAAATTTCCGACGCCCTCAGCCGATTCTGGGTGTACAAAAATGTGGATATTGTAGACGAGCAGGGCCGCGTCACGAAAACCGAAATCCAGAAGGATTTCTTCATGACGCTGCGCATCGCCGCGCCCGTCGCCGACCCGAAGACCGGCGAAATCGTGGCGGAAGAGCATGACACCGCGACCGAAGCGTACCTGACTGCCCTTCAGGAAAAAATCGGCGCGGACACGATTATTCCGCTTTACACGCCGACCCGCACCACGGAAGAAATCCTGGACGTGTTCAGCACCCGCGTCACACTGGAAAATCCCGTCGCGGAGCAGCTGCTGCACAAGCGCCCCGTTGAGGACATCGTGGACGCGGCGGGCAAAGTCCTGGTCAAAGCCTACACGCAGATTGCGGACAAAACGACCGCCAACGCTATCGTAAAATTGAAACTGGCAAGCATCGAATTGCTGTCCGTGAATCAGTATGTGGAAGCGGCTTTGGAGCATGATGTTGCCACCGACGGCCCGTCCGCCATGCTGAGCATCTACAAGCAGATTCGCCCCGGCGATCCCGCCACGCCCGAATCGGCGCGGAACCTGCTTCAAAGCATTTTCTACGACAAGCGCCGCTACGACATGGCAAAAGTCGGGCGCTTTAAGATGAACAAGAAACTGGGGGCCAATCTGCCGCTTACGGCGCGGACGCTGACCAAAGAGGATTTAGTCGGAATCCTGCGCTACATCATCAACTTGAACAGCGGCTCCGGCGATTTCACTACCGACGACATTGACCACCTGGAAAATAAGCGCGTCCGTTCCGTCGGTGAACTGCTCGGCTCGCAGCTGCGCATGGGCTTTTTGCGCATGGAAAAAGTCGCCAAAGAGCGCATGACCTCACTGGACAATGACAACATTATTCCGCAGGTGATCCTTTCGGTCAAGCCGATCTCGGCCTCGATCAAATCGTTCTTTGGCTCGTCGCAGTTGTCGCAGTTCATGGACCAGACGAACCCGCTGGCGGAACTGACCGCCAAGCGCCGCCTTTCGGCCCTCGGCCCCGGCGGACTCTCGCGGCAGTCGGCGAAACTGGAAGTCCGCGACGTTCACGAATCGCACTACGGACGCATCTGCCCGATTGAAACGCCGGAAGGCCCGAACATCGGCCTCATCGGTTCGATGGCGGTTCACGCCCGCATTGACGATTACGGCTTCCTGGAAACGCCGTACCGCAAGGTCAAGGACGGCCTCGTCAGCAGCGACATCGTGTGGATGACGGCGGACATTGACCACCGGCACTTTATCGCGCCCGCCAACCTGAAACTGACCGACGACAACCGCTTCTTAAACGAAATGGTGCAGGTGCGGCACGAAGGCTCGTATCCGATCATTAAGAACACCAAAGTCGAGTACATGGACGTGGCCCCGGTGCAGTTGATTTCGATTGCCACCGCCTGCATCCCGTTCATCGAAAACGATGAGGCAACCCGCGCCCTGATGGGCGCGAATATGCAGCGGCAGGCCGTCCCGACCCTTCGGCCCGACGCCCCGCTCGTCAAGACCGGTATGGAGCGGCGCACCGCCCGCGACTCCGGGGCCATGATTATCTCGCGGCGCAGCGGCGTCGTGTCCCGCGTCACGGCGGACCAGATTGACGTGACGGCGGACGGCGGACGGGTGGACTCGTACCGCCTGATTAACCTGCTGCGCTCCAATAACTCGACCTGCATCACGCAGCGGCCCATCGTCAACAAGGGGCAGCGCGTCCGGCAGGGGCAGATTCTCGCGGACGGCCCCTGCACCGATCAGTCGGAACTGGCGCTGGGGCAGAATGTCCTTGTGGCGTTCATGCCCTGGGGCGGCTACAACTACGAGGACGCCATTCTGCTGTCGCAGCGACTCACGAAGGACGACGTTTTTACGTCCATCCACATCGAAGAGTTTGACAGCGAGGCCCGCGACACCAAGCTCGGCCCGGAAGAGATTACCCGCGACATCCCCAATGTCGGCGAAGATATGCTGAAGGATTTGGACGAAGACGGCATTATTCGCGTCGGAGCGGAAGTGCGGCCCGAAGACATTCTGGTCGGCAAAGTCGCTCCGAAAGGGCAGGGCGAACTGACGGCGGAGGAGCGCCTGATTATCGCCATCTTCGGCAAAAAAGCGGAGGAGACCCGCGACGTTTCGCTGCGCGTTCCGCACGGCAACGGCGGCCGCGTGGTAGACGTAAAGGTATTCAGCCGGTTCAAGTATCAGGGTTCGCGGGACAAGCGGATTTACAATTTCTGCAAGCGCCCCGACCCCAATATGCGCGACATGGAGGACGGCGATCTGCTGCGCCTCCCGGCGGACGAACTGAACGCCGGGGTCAATATGTCGGTGCGCGTTTATATCGCCCAGAAACGCAAGATCATGGAAGGCGATAAAATGGCGGGGCGGCACGGCAACAAGGGAGTTATCTCCAAAATCCTGCCGCAGGAAGATATGCCGATGCTGCCGGACGGAACGCCGGTGGACATCGTTCTGAACCCGCTCGGCGTGCCGTCGCGTATGAACATCGGGCAGATTCTGGAAACGCACCTCGGATATGTCGGGCGGCATCTGGACTGCACGTTCGTCAACCCGGCGTTTCAGGGCATGACGGCGCGGGAAATCGTCGGACAGATGGAGCGGCTTGCCGTCCACCTGCGCCGCCGGGTTCTGGACGCTTACGTCAACGCGGAGATGAAACTGAACCTGCGCTTCGGGGAGAACGATGAGCCGGACGCCATGCTGGGGCAAATCCGAGCGCATCTGGCAACGTTAAGCGAGGCGCGGCTGGAAGAAGTGGCGCGAATCGCCGCGATTCCGCCGCTCGCCGAATTTGCGGACGGACTGGAAGCGGGCGACGGCAGCGGCCCCGGACTGCTGTCCGACGGCAGAGTCAACAATGGCAGCAGCGACAACGGCAATAACGCCTACGGACACTCGCCGGACTCGCAGGCGATGGCGACGGGTTCGGAATCCGAGATTATCTCGCAGGCCGACGCCATGCTCGACGCGCTGGTGACCCGCATCCGCGACAACGTGTACAAGCGAGCGGGCTACGATCCGATTACCGGCAAGACCCGCCTGCGCGACGGATTGACGGGCGATCTGTTTAAGATGCCCGTCACGGTCGGCGTGATCTATATGCTGAAACTGGCGCACCTTGTGGACGATAAAATCCACGCCCGCTCGACCGGCCCCTACTCGCTGGTCACGCAGCAGCCGCTCGGCGGTAAGGCGCAATTCGGCGGACAGCGCTTCGGCGAAATGGAAGTCTGGGCGTTGGAAGCGTATGGGGCCGCCTATACCTTGCAGGAAATCCTGACGATCAAGTCCGACGACGTGCTGGGCCGCGTCAAGACCTACGAAAGCATCGTGAAGGGCGACAACATTCTGGAGCCGGGCGTCCCCGAATCGTTTAAGATTCTGGTGAACGAACTGCAAAGCCTGGGCCTGAAAGTCACCGTTCTGGACGAGGCCGATAAGGAAATTGACCTGCGCGACCGCGACGAGGACATTGACCCGAACGAAGACCCGGTGAAAGCGGCAAACCGCCGCCGCGCCAAATCGCTCAATCTGCCGATTGACGACCCGGCGGCGTAAGGAAGAAAGCATAGTGGCATCAAGCATTAGTTCTGATGCCACTACGCCTCACTTTTGGAGCAAGAAAAATGCCGCAATCTATTGTAGAACCGAAGGACAACACCGCGTCCGCCGTAGATACTGCTCTCCGCGATGAATGGCTAGCCGCCTTGAACCGGCTAGTCACCGATGTGACCTTGTGGATTTCCGAACTTCCCGGCTGGAACGTGACCCGCGAACCTGACAAGGAGATTTCGGAAGAGCGACTTGGCGTTTACGCCGCACCTGTTCTTCGCATCCTATCGAATGATCCGGAGGCGCAACTCATTTTGGAACCGATGGCCCGAATGACTCGTAGTGGACGCGGCAGAGTGGATTTATATGCGTGGCCCGCCCTTTATCGCGTCCGCTTGCTCAACGACGGGGTAGCGCTGTCCTGGGATGTTCTGACCGATTCGGGCATCACGCTTCATCAGAATTGGAACGACGCAAACTTTCAACGTCTTGCAAAGGACCTGGTAGGGGCATAATGAGCCAAAGCCATGTCTTCCGTTTGAAGAAGGTGAAAAACGAATTCGACACCTCAAGCGCTGCTGTCGCTTATACGGCCCATTACTGGCATTACCAGGACAAGCCCATTGTGCCGAGCGACCCGCGTCTGCTTTTACTGCGTGATATGACTTTAAAAGAGTTTGAGGCGGCGTTGTCACCCGGAACTCTTGAAAGTATTTTCATCATTCGCTTGTTTGCTGTATTCGAAGGAGTGCTAAAAGACCACCATAGCCTGTGTCATGCAAACGATACGGTCTCGCCTTACGCTTCCGTTAGTTGGTATATTGATCGCATTGCCTTCTTTAATCGCGAACGGATTTCCGATAAACTTGTGGAAAATGTTCACGAAGTGCGGAAATATCGCAACTCACTGGTTCATTCGCTGCCAAACGGCAACGCTATCGTCTTCACTGAGGCGCTTGCTGATTTGAGCAAATTTGCAGCAAAACTGCCGGAAATCTGATTTTGCCGGAGAAAGGCGCGGCGCATGGCAAACTCTTTGCTTGTGATTGAGCCGTATCGCATGGACAACGGAATGTGGGCGTTTGACGACGAACGCGTCGGACTGCTGGCGGAGCCGTTTGTCCGCGAGGTCAGCGCCATGATAGACCGATGTGTTGCGGACATTCCGAACGCGGCGCAGGGTTTTGTTCTGCTGTTCGGGGCGACGCCTTTTCCCGGCTACACGCTGAAGTTGGACTGGCAGCGCGAGGAATATGACGGGAACTGGTACCGTTCGGAAGATTACAACAGCGAAGGCTGGCTGTGTCCGGCAATGTTCAAGTATTTTGACGCGGCCCCGAAGGAAATCTATCTGAAAGCCGAAGCGAAATAACAAAATTTAATTGGGCAAGGTCTGTGGGTGGAGGAAAAGTGACCTATGATCGAAGCACCTGTTTCTTTGCCGAGCAGCAACTTGAAAATCACGCGGCGAAACGTTGAGGCGATACGCGCCGCATGGATTGCGGCGGTTGAAGAACTGATACGCAACGCAACATGGTGGGTTAGCGATGAACCTACTTGGCGCGTTACACAAGAGACAAAAACGATCACGGAAGAACCACTCGGCGAATTCAACCTCCCCCTACTTAGAATCGAAACGGAGGGGAACGATTACCTGATGTTGGAACCCATTGCAAGGCAGTCGTGGCGCGGAAACGGCGAAGTCGTCCTGTGGAATTTTCCAACTTATTTGCGCGTTCGCTTGATGCGTGACGAGGCGGCGAATCGCTGGATCGTTCGCACCGAGTCGGGCATGAACTGGCCGTTCTTACTGGATCAAGAAGTTTTTCTGGACGTGGCAAAACGTCTGCTTGATGCGCCATGAGCCACATTCACGCGCAGCGTCTCGCGGCAATACGTGAAAAATATCAAGCAGTGGAAAGGTCTGTCGCTTACTTGGTCCGGGAGTGGAATACCGCGCATGGCGACGAGATTTTCCGCGCCGCTAGCGTACAGTTCGCGCAACTCAATCGGGCGAGGCAGCGTCTAAGCGATACTTACATCGTCCGCGCTTTCAGTGAATTTGAGGCTATTTTACGCGAAGAAATTATGGCGGCGGGTTCTAAAGTTCCGCAGAAGGCAGAGGCGCTTATCAACCGCGCCGCTTTGCTTCGCAAAATACCTAATGATATTCGCCTTAACGCGCATATCGTCCGGGCGTATCGCAACGCAATCGTTCATCAAGACGCTGACGTAGTGCTTCCGCAGACGTTCGAGACCGCGCTGTCTTCGATGAACCGCTTTGCGGCGTCCCTTTAGTTCTTGTCAATTTTAACAGTGTGTTTACCGTTCGGGCGAGAGACTGCCCGGACTTATTCCCGGAGGAAAAAAAAATCATGGCTGACGCCAGCACCTTCTCCAAAATCCGCATTGGAATCGCCTCGCCCGACGAAATTCGCTCGTGGTCGTATGGCGAAGTCAAGAAGCCGGAAACGATTAACTACCGCACGTTCAAACCGGAACGCGACGGGCTGTTCTGCGAGCGCATTTTCGGCCCTGTCAAGGACTGGGAGTGCCATTGCGGACGCTACAAAAAAGTAAAATTCAAGGGCATCGTCTGCGAGCGCTGCGGGGTCGAAGTGACCCGCTCTAAAGTGCGCCGCGAACGCATGGGCCATATCGAACTCGCCGCTCCCGTGTGCCATATCTGGTACCTCAAAGGCGTCCCCAGCCCGCTGGCGCTGATCCTTGATATTAGCCCGCGCCCGCTGGAAAAAGTCTTGTACTTCGCGTCTTACATCGTGACGTATGTAGACCGGCAGCGCATCAACAGCAATTTGGGCGAGATTCGCGACGCCGTGAAGCTTGAAACCGAAGACATCATGGAGGAAAAAGGCACGATTGCCGACCGCCTGACCCGCGAATTTAACAAAGAGCGGCAGGACCATGAGGAACTGGAAGGGGACTCGCCCCTCGCCATCTCTCCGGCAATCGCGGCGGCGCTGGCGGAAGACGCCGGGGACGCCGAGGACGCTGACCTGGACGCCGAGGCCGCCCTGCTAGGCGAGGACGAGGACGACGAGGAGTTTGACGCGGCGGAAGAGGGCGAGGAGGGCGAAGGGCGCGAAGTCTGGGACGAAGAGACCGTCGTTCAGAAGCAGCTTTACCTTCAGGAACGGATCAAGCAGGAAGAGAAAGACGCGCAAGACCGTATTGATGAGCTTGCGGCCTCGCTTGCCCTGTTTGAGAAAATCGAAAAGCGGCAGCTGATTACTGAAGATCAGTACCGGGCGACCGAACGTCTGGTCGAGACGCTGAACCGTCGGCTCGGCGAAGGCTGGGAAGAGTCGGTCAAAGCGGGTCTCGGCGGCGCGGCGGTCAAAGAACTGCTGCTCGAAGTGGATTTGGAGATGCTCAGCCGCGAACTGAAAAACGAGGTCGCCAACACGCAGGGGCCGAAGCGAATCCGCGCCATCAAACGCCTGGAAATCGCCGAGGCGTTTGTCGCGTCGAAGGCCCGCCCGGAGTGGATGATCATGGACGCCGTGCCGGTGATTTCGCCGGAACTGCGCCCAATGGTGCAGCTTGACGGCGGACGCTTCGCCACGTCTGACCTGAACGACCTGTACCGACGCATCATCAACCGCAACAACCGCCTGAAAAAAATCACGGAGATTCGCGCCCCCGAATCCATCGTCAATCACGAAAAGCGGCTTTTGCAGGAGGCCGTTGACGCCCTGATTGACAACGGACGCCGCACCCGGCCCGTTGTCGGCAGCAACAACCGCGCCCTGAAATCGCTGTCGGATATGCTGAAAGGCAAGGAAGGCCGGTTCCGCAAGAACCTGCTCGGCAAGCGCGTGGACTATTCCGGGCGCTCAGTAATCGTTGTCGGGCCGCACCTGAAACTGCATCAGTGCGGGCTGCCGAAAGAGATGGCGCTGGAACTCTTCAAGCCGTTCGTGATGAAAACGCTCGTGGAGCGCGGCTACACGGGCAACATCAAAACGGCAAAGCGTATGATTGACAAGATGCGCCCGGAGGTTTGGGACGCTTTAGAGGAAGTCATTAAAGAGCATCCGGTGCTGCTAAACCGCGCTCCGACCCTGCACCGACTCGGCATTCAGGCGTTTGAGCCGGTGCTGGTGGACGGAAAAGCGATTCAGGTTCACCCGCTGGTCTGCCACGCTTTTAACGCGGACTTCGACGGCGACCAGATGGCGGTTCACGTTCCGCTTTCGGCGTATGCGCAGGCGGAAGCGCGAATCCTGATGCTGTCTTCGCATAACCTGTTTTCGCCGGCGAACGGCGGGCCGATTGTGGCCCCGGTGCAGGACATCGTTTTAGGAAATTATTTTCTGACGATGATGCGCGACCTTGCCCCCGGCGAGAAAGTGCGTTCTTATATCTACGCCAGCCCGGAGGAGGCGATGCTCGCCTGCGATACGGGCGAGCTTGACCTGCACGAACCCATCCGGGTGCGGGCGATGTGGCGGGCGGACATGGAGGCGACGACCGGGCGCGTTTCTAAAATCGTGGGTTACGATCCCAACTCCGAGGATGGGATTCCGAAACGGGCGGACGGCTCCGACGACACCACGCAGCTGACGACGGCGGGGCGGCTGATCTTAAACCAAATCCTGCCCGACCGGCTGAAATACACGCAGAAATACCTGACGCGGACGATTGGCAAAAAGCAAATTTCCGAAGTCATCTCCGACGTGTACGAAAATCACGGCAAAGAGACGACCATTAACTTCCTGGACGACTTGAAAGACATCGGGTTCAAGTACGCCATGAAGGGCGGAATCACGATTGCCATGACCGACATGACGATCCCCGGACAGCGCGACGCGATTATCAACAAGGCGGAAGCGGACGTTGAGAAGGCGCGTAAGCAGTTTGATCGCGGCGTTCTGACAACGGCGGAGCGGAAATCCAAAGTTCTCAATACGTGGATGACGGCCTCGGAAAACGTCGCAAACGCGATTATGGATGGGATTACGCAGTACAATCCGATCTATATCATCACGGACAGCGGCGCGCGCGGCTCGAAAAAGCAGCTGACGCAGCTTTCCGGGATGCGCGGCCTGATGACCGACCCGTTCGGCAACCTGATTGAGGAATTGCCGATCAAGTCGAACTTCCATGAAGGGCTGAGCGTCCTTGAGTTCTTCGTCTCCACGCACGGAGCGCGGAAGGGAATGGCGGACACGGCGCTTCGCACCGCAGACGCCGGCTACCTGACCCGCCGCCTGGTGGACGTGGCGCAGGACGTGATTATCCGGGACACGGACTGCGGCACGGCGCAGGGCGTGGTCGTGCGCGAAATTCTGGAGGGCGGCAACATCCTTGAGAATATCAGCGACCGCGTGAAGGGCCGCTACTCGACAATGGACGTGATGAACCCGATTACGGGCGAGGTGATTGCGCCCGCTAACACGGACATTTCCGACCTTGCGGCGCGGACGCTCGACGACATCCGCATTGCGCTCGACGACATCATGGAGATTGAAACGGGCGAAACGCTGCTGAAAAAGGGCGAGGCGCTGACAGTCGCGGCGACGAAAGCGCTGCTTGCTAAAGGCGTGCGCCGGGTCAACACCACGCGCAAAAAAGCGGCGGAAACGCTGTATGACATCACGACCTCGCTGGACATTACCGTGCGCTCGGTGCTGACCTGCGAACTGCGGCAGGGCGTGTGCGCGTTCTGCTACGGGCGCGATCTGGCAACGGGCAAACTGGTGGACATCGGGGTTGCGACGGGCATTATCGCGGCGCAGTCCATTGGCGAGCCGGGAACGCAGCTGACGATGCGCACCTTCCACACCGGAGGCGTCGCGGGCGGTAATATGCTTACGGGAGTCGCCAACGTCAAGCAGAAACGGCAGAATACCCTGCGCGAACTGCATGACGACATCAAGCGCGGAATCGTGGACTTTGGCGAGGCGGAAGGCTCGGAGCGTGAGAAATCGCGTTCCATCCAGAGCGTCCTCAAAGTCCTGGAAGATCAGGTCGGCGGACTGCTGCGGGTTGTGGAACTCTTTGAGAGCCGCAAACCGAAGGGGCAGGCCATCGTCACGGAACTGCGCGGGCATATCGCGGCGATTGAGAGCAAGGGGCTGCGAAACGTCGTGATTCATACGCCGTTTGACCTGAACCCCGATTTGCCGCATCACGGGCTGGGAACCGACGCCATTAGCGCGGAGGACATTCTGGACGATAGCGGCGAGGCGCTGGTCAAAGCGGGCGAGGGCATCAAGGACACCGACCTGCGCAAAATCAGCAAGCAGGGCATCAAGACGGTGATGCTGCGCAAAGTGTATTTAGTACCTTATCGCGGCGACCTTGAAATCGAGGCGGGCGACGCGGTGCATCCGGGCGACCGGCTGACCGAGGGGCCGCTTGATCCGCAGAAAGTCCTTGAATTGCAGGGGCCTCGCGGCGTTCAGGAGTACCTTGTCCGGGAAATCCAGAGCGTGTACAAATCGCATGGCGGCGTGGACATCAACGACAAGCACGTCGAAGTGATCGTGCGGCAGATGCTCCGCAAGCGCAAAGTGCGGCATCCCGGCGACTCGCGGTTCCTGCCCGGTCAGATCGTGGATAAGTTCGTGTTCGAGGACGAGAATACCCGCGTCCGCAACGCCATCGGACAGGAAGCGACGGCGGACTGGGTGCTGCTCGGAATTACCGAGGCGAGCCTTGCAACGGAATCGTTCCTGTCGGCGGCGTCGTTCCAGAAAACGACCCGCGTGCTGACCGAAGCGGCGGTGCGCGGCAAGAAGGACGAACTGGTCGGCCTCAAAGAGAACGTCATCATCGGACGCTTGATACCCGCTGGAACCGGACTGCCGTCCTACCGCAGTCTGGAACTGGCGACGCCCGACGGCGAACCGCTGATTGTGCTGCCGCCCGCCCGCCCCGCGACGCCGACCTTGCCTTTGCTGGAAGACGAGGACGAGATCGCGGCGCTTTCGGGACGGACGGCGGTGCGGCCTGACCCGCTGGAGATTGACAACAGCGGTTTCCAGATCGAAGAAGCGCCTTCGGACATGGGACATGGCGCTTCGGATAGCGACGGCGGCGACGGGGACGCGCTCTTTAATGCGATGCTGGGGCGATTGGGCGACATGGGCGGCGAGGACTTAGACCTGCCCGCCGATCTGTGACCTAACCCCCGGCCCCTTCCCTGATGCGTTCGCTACGCTCACAGGGAAGGGGGAGAACGAAAAGCAACCAAACTTCCCTTCCCGCCGATTGGCGGGGAGGGAAGTTTAGGAAAATGTGATACAATTAAAAAAAATTGTAAAAATTGATTTCGTTCGTAGGACTTTCACTTCGACGATTGGACTATTATGAGCAACGAGGAACTTGAAGACTTTCCGATTGATGCCGAGGTTCGTAGCGACCGTATAAAAACGGCTCTGATTACATTGTTTCTTGGGTGGTTCCTGTCGGGTGCTCTATTTCCAACGCATAGTTTCAACCACAGAACCATTATAGTTCTGGCCTTATGGGGTGCTTTTTATTTTTTTATAATGTTTGCAAGTTTATCAATAAAAATCCAGAAGGAACGAGCGCAATTCAAATCGTGGCTCAGGCATCTGGGTTTGACCCCAGAAAAAGCAGATGAGGCCAGAGCCGAAATGGAACACGTCTTTGAAATTCTCACACGTCCTTACGAACCCAAAAAATAATTTTGCTTGTTCGATATATGCTTGTATTAAAAAAACAAATGCAAACTATTGTGAAAAGGCGGTTTTCTATGGAGCGTTTTCTCGAATATGAAATTCAAGTCGAAGCGGACGAAGATATTGAGGTGTCCGTAGGTTTGTTTCCGAAAGAAAAAGCGGTGGCGGTACTGGTAGAAGCGAAAGACCTCCCTGTCTGGCGAGACTACAAGCAAACATTCAAACCTATGCGCGGCCAAGTTGAATTGACGCCGCAATCTCCTGTGGGACGATTAACGATTCCCGAAACTGGCAAATGGTACGTTTTGATTCAAACGTGGGATACCAATAGCGCAAAAGTAGAGCGTGTCCCTCGACTGTAAATTTCCTTTGAGCAAAGGTGTTTATATGTCAGGCGCGAGCGATAATCCCACTGCATCACTTTTGGTCTCTCTGGAAGAAAGTCTTCGCCTGCACGATATTGGCGCGGAGGTTTTTGCGCCGTTTGTGATTGAGAGGTTTCGAGCAGGAGACGGCGCGACGTTCGTTGAACTTTCGGTTACGCTGACTGATGAGCAGGGACTGGAACGCGATCAACTTGTTCGTCTGACGTGGCAGGCGCAGTCTGTCGCATCAAAGCCTTTCGCGGTTCAAGAGCGCGTAATGACGGAATGGGGTGCGTTGGGCGTGGCCTGCGCGTTGAGTCCTTCACTTTTGGGAAAGCGTATTTTGTCCGTTGCAGTAGAAGGCGAACGGTTTGATTACCGGATTGGAAACGAGGCCGGTGAATGGGGCTTAGAAGTAAGCGGCGCATTATCGGAAAGCCGGGAGGACCTGCGCGAACGCCACCGCCTGAAAGTTCGGCAACTTCGTGAAAACCCGGCGCGTCTGAGCGGTCATGTGATTGTAGTGGGCTTTACATTGCGCGAAGTCCTGATTTCGTTCCATTTCCCGTACCCGGAGGAAATCCTATGAGTTTCGTCCCCTATCCCGAAGAAGAAAAGCGCAAATCGGGTTTGCTTTTGCAGGCGGCGCTATTTCGCGCCGAAGGGCAGGAAGAATTGGCGGCGTCCCGGTTTGCCGAAGCCGCCGTCCTTGAAGAAGAACTGGCCCGCCGCGCCGACGCGGAGGGCAATGCCCCTCGCGCAATACGAAGCCATTTCAGCGCGGCAAGCGCCTGGGCAAACGCGGGCGATTTCCACCATGCGCTAACCCTGTTGCAAATCTTAGAGCAACGCGCAGACGCCCCCGAACCGTTGAAGGCCCGCGCCCGCGCCTTTGCCGAAACGGCGCGCGTTCAACTCCGCAACTGGCATAATACGCTTCAAGATGCGAGTCTGTCCTGAGCGTCCAACCTTTCAGATGATTGCTCGTTTTCCTCCCGCCAGCCGACGGCGGGAATTTTTTTTGCGAAAATTTTGGGAACGGATGCGTAAAACGGCCTTCTGGAAGCGCTATATAGTGAGGGAGTAAAATTTGGAGGCGTTTTCATGAGTGAACTGAGAGGCGAAGGGTGGATTCCGATTGAGGAAGCGATGGCGATTGCGGGGCGGGGGCGGACGCAGCTGAACCAGATGGCGCGGGAGGGGAAGTTGACGCGCTGGCAGGAGCGTTTGCAGAAGGGGTATCCGGCGTGGTTTCTGGAGTGGGAGATTCGGGAGCTGGCAGAATCGCACTCACGGCGGAAGCGGGAGCGGCGCGTTGCGAAACGGGAGGCGGAACTGGAGAACTGGCGCGATCTGGGGTATTTCGGACAGGACGAAGCGACGCTTTCCTGCCAGGAGGCGGCGGCGATGCTGGACATTTCGCCGGTCACGCTGCGAGCGTATGCGGCGCAGGGGCGGATTCCGGCTGTCCAAGAACAGACGGGGCGCAATGGCTGCGCTTACCGGTTTTCGGTTCGGCTGATTGAGGCGTACCGGGACGGGAAGAAACGGAACAAGCGGCGGGAACAGTGGAAGAAAGGGCATTTGATTTACGGGAAGAACGAACTTTCGTCGGAGAACCCGGCTTTAGTCCCGCTGGCGAAATGGATTACGACGAAGCAGGTGACGTGGTGGCTGGGTGTGAGCGAGTCGCGGGTGCATTATTTGCGGAAGACGGGGCGGATTACGGCGTTTTTGCAGCCGACGGGCGAAACGAAACCGCGCTGGTATCACAGCAAGGCGGACGTGGAAAAACTGCTGAACGATCCGCAATTTATGAAGAAGCGGGCGGGATGGAAGCAGGCGCAGAAAACGATGCTGATTCGGCAGGTAGATGATCTGATTCGGCTGAACGCGACGACGCGCATTGAGGCGGCGCCGGACTTGCGGGGATGCTGGTGAAGCGAATGAGGAAGCGACCCGTTTAGAGTGAATACCGCGAAGCATTGCGCCCGACAGATTACAGGGCCATAAATCAGCGCACCGATTTTGGTGTATAATAGAGTAGAGCGCAAGCGTTTGCGCTCTACTCTTTTCAGGAGGAAAACTTATGCTGGCGCGTCAGCCCCGTTACAGTATGGAAGAGTTTGCGCAGCGCGGGCAAGCCCTCTATGAGCATGATATTCGCCCGGTTGTTGAGACCGGCAACAAAGGCAAGATTGTCGCGATTGATATTGAGACGGGCGCGTATGAACTTGCGGAGGATACGCTGACGGCCTCGGATCGCCTGTACGACCGCGTTCCCGACGCGCAAATCTGGTGCGTCCGTATCGGATATCGCGGCGTTCACCGGATTGGGCTGCGCCGTGCGCAGGAGGCGCACTGATGAGGGGGACTGTCAATGTGGATCGCGAAGCGGTCATCAAATTGAAAGTGGTGGGATCGAACGGGCTGGAGGAGGTCATTGATACGGGATTTACCGGATTTTTGACATGGGGCCACGCAATCGTTCCTCTACCCCAACGGGCAGTACACCAATATCGGAACGCTTCGGGGAGAGGGAACTATTTTCGCTCATGGCATCAGCAACAACGGCGATGTAGTTGGCGGAACTTACCTTCAACCGTTCATTTATCACAATAGAACACTCAGCAACTTGTTCGATCTGGTTGATCCGTCGCTGGGCTGGACGAACGGCTACGCCACCGCCATCAACGATCAGGGCTGGATTGTGGGCTATGGCAATCGCGGCGGCTTTCTGCTGAAACCTACCGCCGTCCCCGCGCCCGGTTCCGCGCTGACGTTTGGCGTGGGAACGGCGGTCTTGCTGCTTGCCGCCCGCCGCCGCAAACGCCGTGCTGCCGTCTGCTGACAGTTGCCGCGCAAGCAACACTACGCGGTAAAGCGGCGTTATGTCCCGTGCGGACGGCGGGTGGCCTTGACCCAGCCGATGCGTTCTAGCGGGTAGACGAACGCGCCGCCCGTCGCCGTGTCCGTCGCTGCGTTCGTTGCGGGCAGTCACTCGTGGATGCGGTTCTGAATCTGTCCAAAAACTAAGGTGAAAAAATTTATTTAAAATAAATTGAAAAAAGTCTCAAAAACAAGCGAGTTGGCATAAATCTTGCAATAGGAGAAAGTGGTAGATAATCGTCGTGTCATCCGCGATGTATGGCTACCGTCGAAACGTGATTTTCGCGCCTGCGTTTAGCCGCTTTTTCGGGTGACTTCTCTCCGGTTGGTTTCAGGAGGATTGTCCATGTACGAATACTGTAAGTTTGCCCCCCCCTTATGCGCGGGAACTGTCACCGTCGCTGGGGAACGCTGTTTGCCCTGCTGGTGGCGCTGATGCTGCGCCCCGCACTCGCTAAGGCCGATGGCTATCTCCTCGGCAAGGTCTCGCTGGAAGGGACGCCTGATGGCGTCCCCCTCATTACGACGCAGCCCTTCACGCTCGAAGTTAGCGGCGGTCCCATTGCCACCGGCACCAATCCGACAGTCGGCAGCGGCTCCGTTGTCGCGCAAACCTTCACGCTTAGAAAAAGCGGCGACTCCTTTCCGATGCTTACCCTCCCGGCAGGGAGATACACTGTCCGAATCAAAGGCCCGCTGTGGCTGCGAACGGCGGTCAACAATGTCATCGTCACCGACGGCATCTACAACAACGCGCCCATCACACTGCTGGCGGGGGACGCCAACAACGATGACAGCGTGGACTCTTCCGATTTCACTATTCTCATCGGCGCGTACAATTCCCGCCTTGACATTCCCGGCTCCGGCTATGATTACCATGCCGATTTCAATCAAGACCGCAGCGTGGACTCTTCCGATTTCACCCTGCTCATCGGCAACTATAACGGCGTCGGCGTTCCGTATCAGGTCGTGATAGACACGGTGACGCAGAACGACGCGGGCAGGGTCGTTCTGACGTGGCATCTGATAGACGCTACGGGCGCGACAACGCCCCCGCCGACCGGAACGACGTTCTCCGTTTTCCGCTCCACCACGCAAAACTACGCCGGTTCGAGCAGAACGGCTGTCATTGTCTCCTCGCCGACCTACACCGACTTTCTCCCCAACCTCGGCCCCAACTACTACCAGATAGTCGCTAACCTTCCCGGCAGCTACGGCCTGTCGAGAGAGGCGCTGTTCCTGCCAAGCAATCCGCTGATCGAAAATCGGGGCGGCGGCGTCTATCGCATCACGGGGTTCAAGCCGGACTATTCCGGCCTCACCTATCAGGCGAAGGTCACCAACGGACTGCTCAACAGCTACAAAGTGAACAATCACGAACTGTTCCACACCAATCCCGCCACCGGCGCAACATTGCCGATCCAGTTTGCGCAGTACGTGCCGCCTTATCTGGCGAACGCGCTGAATTATCGAACTCTTGCCAGCGGCAACTACACGCATAGCTCGTCTTCGCTGTCTTCTTCCAGTTCCGGGACGCTCACTTACAGCATCGCTGAGTCCAATGGACTGATGACAGGGATTACCTACACGGCGACACCTGCCAACTTACAAATGACCCTGAACCCAAATTACGGCCTTTCATTCTGTCTCCCGCTCGGCTCTGAACACGATACGCAGGAGAACGAAGCCGTCTTTTTGGCGCAGAACGTGGCTTCGGCAGGGCAGGGATATTTGCGCTATCCCGGTTCGGGGACAACTTATGCGTTGCCGCTTCCGGCGAACTATTCCTACTACAATAGCGGGTATCGCGGAGCGCCCGCTTATAGCGTGGATGCCGTCCGCAATCTGCGCTGCCTTTTCAATGATAGCAGCGGCGTAGATGTCACCTACGCGCTCAACGATCCGGGATACGTCGAAGAGCAGGGCCATCTTCTTACCGGACAGACGCCCTCCAACAGCGCAGTTTCCTACTCCTGCTGGGGTAGAGACTTCGGAACGGGCAACATCCAGTTCACGTTCAATCCGGTCGGCCTCTCCGTCAATCAAACACCGAACTCGGCCCCACCGTTTCACCTGTTTATCGGGGACTCTGCGGCGAACCTGCCCACAAAAAACATCGGCAGTTACGATAGTCTGGGACTGTACGCCAAAACCACTTACGGCAGCGGCATTGGGGGAAGCGCCACGAACCAACTCTACGGTCAAATCCAGATTGATCCGAGTCGAGTTTCCGGCCTGTCTGGAGACTATACGCTGACTTGCGTCTACACCGATTTTTGGGGCAAAACGCACCCGAACGCGCCAGCGTCTCCGTCATCGGTCACAGTTCACGCTTCCGATTTCGATTCGGCAACCGGTATCGCGGGCTTCAATCTGCCGCTGCCGAATGACGGCAACATCATGGCCCCCCTGTCAGGATGGTTCCACCTTACCGCCAGTCTTGCGCCCGCAGGAACGACAGGCAATCTGCGGCCCGATCAAGACTCTGCGGATTTCGGCGTGTACAATTATACCGTCAGCGCCCCCAACATCTACAACGGGCCACAGGTGGACGCTTCCGAAGCGCCGTTAGATGACTACCCGTTGAGTCTTGGTGGTGTGCTGGGACATAGCGACCCGGCCTTGCCGGAACTGCTGGGATCAAAGACCAATCGGGTGGACTCGAACATCGTCATCGGATACGACCCTACGCTGTACAGTTATACCGCGAAGGGTGAAAAGTATTACACACACCTTATGCCGCGCAACGAAGGCTCCACAAAATATCTGAATGCGGCAACGATTTCCAGAGTCTTTGATCGGTTCGCGCAGTTCACCGACGTAGGGGGCGCGAATCCCGATCAAGTGACGCTGGTCGCTTCCGTTGTGCCTTTCAACAATGCGGGCGCTTCTTTCGGAATGGCAGACGTGGCCTTTACGATGGCGGCGGCGCTGACAGCCGCGCAGTCCGGCACAGGGAACAACCCGATCAAATACTGGTCGCTTGGCAATGAGCCCAGAGTTTACGATCCGAATGCCATGCAGAACTACTTGAGGGATTCGCTCTACCCGGCAAGGCAGGCAATCACTACGGCGCTCTCTGCGCCGAATAACTACCACTCTGATCAAGTAACAACCAATCAGGCGGGCGTGGGCAACATTACTCTCGTTCCGGGAAAATCCCCGGTGTTCCTCGGCCCTAATATCGTCAGCGCTGAGCTCCATATTTACGGGCAAGGGCCGCTGTCGTGGTGGGACGCCTTTTTCGCCGCGACATATACCGATGGAACTACGATATATCCCGCGCTGCATTTGCTGGACGCGGTTGCCACACATACCTACACCGGAGATGATCGCTCGTGGGAAGAGCATGGCGTATCGGACACCCTGAAGACCTTGCAGGATAAAATCGCGGCAGCGCCCGAAGGACGCGACTCGCGTGGCAATCCGAAGCCGTTGTGGATCACCGAACACGGCTGGAATTGGATTGACAGCGCCGATATGCCGCGATTGCAGGCTGCCTACATCGTGCGTCGCTACGCGCTGGCGGCGGCGCAAGGTATCCCGCACAATCAGGACATTTACTACTACGCGGCGGATATTGGCTACAATTACAATTTCCAGTACCTGTGGAACAAAGTGCCTAATCGCGGCGCGATGGCCCTGCGAGTACTGAACGAGAAGACGGTCGGAATGCACTACGATAAGAACCTGACACTCGCCACCGGCAAATACGTTCACGCCGTTCCCTATACCGATGGACAGCACGAAACCCTGGTAGTCTGGGGAAACGACTTCGATGACCCGCAACGAACCAACGCGAACGATATCGTTAAAATGCCGCTGATTTCCAGTAACGGTTATCTGGCAATCTACGACATCATGGGCAACGACATCTCAGTCAACTACCAGCCCGTTTATCAGAACGGCGCGTACACCTACTCGCTGCCTGCGACAGGCTCGCCTGTCTATGTCGTCGGCTCCTACGGCGACACGTTCAGCGTCGGCAGTGGATGGCCTTCGCTGATTGGTCAGACAAACTACGCGCTGATTGGCACGGCGTCCGCTCTGACCACTGCCAGCGACGAAGCAAATAACCCCGGCGTCTTCCTCGACCCGCTCGACACCGATCTGAGCAACCCCAACAACCTCTATTACAACCGGTACTTGAACGGCAAGGAGATTGCGCTTAACGATGGCGTGTGGGGCTACGACGATATGCAGAGTAACGGACTGCCTGACGGAAAAGGCAATCTGACCAAAGCGAAGCGCATCTGGATTGGCGGACAGACCTATCCGACCGCAAACCCCGATTGGGTCAAGGTTACCTTCCCCGCGAAGACTATCAATACCCTCGTTGCGGTCGTGCCGTCCAGCAACAATGCGGGCGGCGGAACGCTGTGCGGCGTCCGCGATTATCGCTTCCAGATCACTACCGATGGAACGAACTGGACGACGGTGAAAACGGTGACCAGCAACACGACGGAGTGGACGCTCCACGCCACCGTGCCGACGAATCTGCAAAGCGGCATTACCGGCGTCCGGCTCATTATTGATAACGTCAATAATGGACGCTGGTACGACGACTACTCCTCCTACACAGATTACAACAACGCGGGTCAACTGCGTCAGGTATATGGCAGCCCGTTGCGGGCGATGGTCTACGAACTGGAAGCCTACGGGCCATAAACTTACCTGAACAAGGCCGCCGCTCTTTGCAAAAAGGGCGGCGGCCTCTCGCTTGATAGAAAGAAAACCATGCAGACAACACAATGCTCAAACCGCGCTTTGCCCTGGCTGACAACGCTGCTTGCGCTTGGCTTACCGATGGCGGCGCAAGCGCAGTACGCATACGATATTACGCCGATTGCGGGGACGCCTCTCGGCCTCAATAATCAGGGACAGGCGGTCGGCTACTTGTACTCCACGCAAAAGCAACAGTACCGCGCGTTCGAATACAGCAACGGGCAGGTGACCGATCTATTTCCCAATGACGCGAACGAAGCAGCGGCGACAGGCATCAACGACAACGGGCAAATCTGTGGCAACAGTGGCGCGTCCGGCCCCTTCGTCTACGATTCCAAAATGGGGACGACCCATATTCCAAAAACGGCAAAAGGCGATCATGCCAATGCCATCAACCAGAAGGGCGATGTGGCGGGAGATACCTCTTTCGGTTCTACTATCGCCTATACCTATGCCAGCAGCACAGGAAACTTTCAATACATCGGGAAATTCGGAGGGTCTACAATCGCGAGCGCGATCAACAACAATGGTCAGGTCGCAGGAGATTTTGTCACAGGGGGTCAAGTTCATGCTTTCCTTTATAGCAGTGGGAGCGGGTTGCAGGACATTGGGACTTTGACCGGTGATACGACATCGCAGGCGTCAGGCATCAATGACAGCGGCGACGTGATTGGCTATTCCGATAGCTTCACCACGCCTACCCATGCGTTTCTGTATCATAATGGCACAATGCAGGACGTTGGGGCATTGTACGGCAATTTCACCAGTTATGCCGACGGCATCAATAATGCGGGGGATGTGGTAGGCGAAGCGGGGAATACGGGCTTTCTGTACCATAACGGGCAGGCGCTCTACCTTAACAATCTTGTTGATCCGATGCTCGGCTGGAACATTCGCACCGCCACCGCCATTAACGATCAGGGCCAGATTATCGGTTACGGCAACCGCGGCGGCTTCATTATGACGCCCCATATTGCCGCTACCCCCGCGCCCGGTTCCGCGCTGACGTTTTGGGTGGGAACGGCGGTCTTTCTGCTTGCCGCCCGCCGCCGGAAACAAGCCCGATAGCGCCAGGAACGGCCTCTCCGCTTTCGTTCGGACGGAATTGCGAACCATAGAACGGGACGCATGACAAGAGGGACGCGAGATTTCGCGCCCCTCTTTGCCTGCCCGTCTTCTCCACTCTGTCACCGCTTGCCGATGCGGGGCGGCAATTTCTCCATCTCGTCTAAAATGACGTGCCGCGTGGAGTAGCCCTGGTCTGGCACGATGATCTGCTTGCCGCAGCGCGTCTCCGGGTTCACCACAATCGGGCCGAGCAGGTTGGCGGTCATGCCGCGTGGATTGCCCGCCGGGATTGTCACAATGGCGAACAGCAGCGGGCGCATCTCCGCCGTCAGTCCCAGCGTCCGCGCGTCCGCGTCGGAGACTATCGGCGTATACTCCTCCCGGAACTCGTTGGGGTCAATGATCGGGAACGCAATCGCCGCGATGTCCAGCGATTGCAGCCAGCGGAACATACTCAGGTCGTCATGCTGCACAATGACGAACCGCTTGCATTGATCAAAGCCGATAATCCCCTCCGGCAGCGTGATGATCAAGTCCTCGTCCACTTCCAGCGCTCCAAAGCGCGAGGTCGGGACCATAATCGTTGCGACAGGCGTCTCCTGCAAGTCATTATAGAGCGCAGAAGCGGCGGTCGGATTTTCAAGTGTAATTGCCATGGAACGTAGTGCCTTCGTTGGGTATTGGGTATTGGGTATTAGGTATTTAGGTATTGGGTATTTGGGTATTTGGGTACTAGGTATTGGGTATTAGGTATGTTCGCCGGGAGTTTGCGCAATCTCTCAGTAAGCGTACCCAATACTCAATACCTAATACCCAATACCTAATACCTAGTACCCAATACCTGAACCCAGAACACCCGAACACCCGAATAGTTATTTTAGAAAGTCGAGCAAACTGGTCTGGTAAATTTTTGCGGTGGACGAGATCGCCGCCTGATACGAGGTCTGCGCGGTCTGATAGTCCACGACGGCCTTTGCGTAGTTCGCGTCCTCAATCGTGGAGATTAATTGCGTCAGGTTCTCTTTCGTCACGTCGTAATCCGAGGACTGCTGCGTCAGTCGGTTGACTTTCGCGCCGACATCCGCCCGGACGCCGAGGACATTGGTAATCTGCGCGTCCAGATTGGCAAGGTCGGTGTTGGAAATGGAGGCGCTTTGCCCCAGACTCAAATCGTCCCGCAGGGATTTCAGGTTGGCGAGGATCGGAGTAAAAACCGTGTCGCCGGTGACGTTGACCTGCACCGTGTCGCCGCGCCCCACATCCAGTTTAATCGCCGCATCCCCCGTCGCCGCCTTGCCGCCGGAATAGACGTAATCGCCAGCGGAATTAGCGGTGAACGGCTGTTTGTCCGTCTGCTGACCGGCGAAGAGATAGCGCGTTCCGTTGGTGGAGTTCGCCACGCTTGCGACCTGCGTAATGATGTTTTGGATTTGCGTAATCAGGGCCGAGCGCGTATCGTTCGTGATGACGTTCGACCCGGCCTGCACCGCAATCGTCCGCGCCTGCCGCAGCAGATTATTGACCGAACCGAGCGCGTTATCCGTCGAGGACAGGAAAGATTTTGCCTGCGCGATAGTCGTCTGATACGCGCTAATCTGATCGTACTGATGGCGAAAGCCCAGACTTTGCGCCACGCCCGTCGGATTGTCCGAGGGCTGATTGACCTGCTTGCCGGTATTGACCACGCCCTGCGCGTCGGCATAGCGCGAATACGACTGCGAGATTTGATAAATGGAATTGTCCGCAATTTGCGTGCTGCTGATTCTCATAGGGAGACTCCGGGTGTTCGGGTGTTGGGTGTTGGGTATTGGGTGTTGGGTATTGGGTGTTGGGTATTGGGTATGCTTACTGAGAGACTGCGCAAACTCCCGGTGAACATAACCAATACCTAATACCTAAATACCCAATACCTAAATACCTAATACCCCTCATCTGATCACCTATTTGATAAGGTAGTTGATAATTCGATCCAGCACTTCATCGAAGGCGTTGACGATTTTTGCGGACGCCTGATACGAGCGCTGATATTGCAGCAGTTTGGTCAGTTCCTCATCGAGATTGACGCCGGAAACGGAACTCTGCTGGTTTTTCAGTTGGTTGATGACTTTCTGCTGATCGCTGGCCTGCGACGCGGCGCTTTTCGCGTCCGTTCCGACGGTCGCCACGCTGTTATTATAGTAGTCATTGAACGTGGCCCCGCCGACGCTGACCTGATTGGCGAGGTTGGAGAGGGCGCGGGCGTTGTCGCCGTTGCCGCTGGCGAATACTGCGGGCGGCGTGGGCGCGGCGGCGGCGGCGATGGCGTCCGTGCTGTTGAGTACCGCGCCGGAGAGGGATATGCTGGCGGCGTCCGTTCCCTGAAAAAGCGGCTGCCCGGTCGCGCCGTGCAGGTCAACGCCCGCCTGCTGCTGCGCGTTCACGGCGCTAATCAGACCGGAGGCCAGCGCATCAAGGCTTTTCTGGTAGCCCGTCAGCAGATTTTGCGCCTGAATCGTTCCGGCAAGCGAGCCGCCGCTGATGTGGATTGCGTCGCCGTTTTTGGTAATCAGGTCGGTCGCGCCGCTTGCGGTGGAGACAGTCGTCGGCAGCGGGGTAACGATGTCGCCCTGCACCAGCGAAAACCCGCTGACGCTGAGATTAACTTCGCCCGTTGGCTGACCGGTGGCGGAGTTGGAGACATCCGTCGCTTTGACCTGCACGATGGCGCTGAGTTGGCTGATGAGTGAGCCGCGCTGATCTTTCAGGTCGTTGGGCTGCTGACCGGAGGCGAGGGCCTGCCGAATCGCTTTGTTCAACGCTCCAATCTGCGCGGCGAGGGCGTTGGCGTCCTTGATGCTGCTCTGCGTCTGCGTCGTGAGATTCGGCGCAATCTGATTTAAGGCGCCGCTCGCTGAATTGAACGCGCTGACGACCGACTGCGCGGCGGCCCGCACCGTAGAGCGCAGGGCGGAACTCGCCGGGTTGGCGGCGAGGTCGGAAAACGAATTAAAAAATTTCGTCAACTGCGATCCGATGCCCGATGATCCCGGCTCCGAATAGACCTGCTGGATGCGGTTGAGGGCGTCGCTTAATGTCTGGGACGCGCCCTGCTTTGCGTTGGCGTCATAGGTCTGTTTGTCGGTAAAATCGTCCCGAACGCGGTTGACGCTGGCGACAGTGACGCCCGTACCCAGCTGCCCGTAGGACGTGACCGAAAAGGGATCGGTCGCCTGCAAGGTCACCGTTTCGCGAGAATATCCCGGCGTGTTGACATTGGAAGTGTTGTGTCCAATCACGTCCAGCGCCGTCTGACTGGCAGCCAGACTGCGCGCGCCAATCTCCAATCCAAAAAAAGTCGAGGCCATATCCGTATCTCCTGTGGGTCATACCGGTCGCTTCCGTGCGTCCGGGGAAAGGCAGGTGTTCAGGTGTTCGGGTATTCAGGTGTTGAAAAGACCGGGCCGTAAACGACCCGTCCGGGAGGCGTTCCGCCAATCGTCCTGCGGACGGAACTCTCCGACACCCGACACCCGACCCCCGACACCCTGTCCTACGCTTTACTATCAATGTAAAACGAAGGCGCGGCGATGTGCGTCAGGTTCGCGCCGTAGCGGGCGGGCTGAAGCAGCGCGGTGGTGATCGCGTCCAGACTGAAATTGGTGTATTCCAGCGCCGTTTCCAGCAGCAGCAGGTTGCGGGATTTCAGCGTTTCCAGCTGCTCCTGCGTTTGCAGCAAATCTTCGCGCAGGGTGTCAAAGCCCGCCTGCTCCCGCGCCGGGAAATGCGGCAGCATCTCCGAAAGCGACGGCACATGGTCAAGCCCCAGCGCAAAGGCCAGTTCGCGGGTCAGGACGCCGCGCTCCAGATCGAGCATATCCTGCTGCGTGGCGCACTGCTTCTGCGCCGCTTCCAGCGCGTTCAGGCGCGGCAGGTCGTTTGCGACCAGCGCTTCGGTTTGCCGCTCCGCCAGCTCGACCAGTTCGCGGCCTAATTTCAAGTGCTGCTGCATCACACGCCGCAGCGCGGCGGGACTAGCGGTCTGTTTCTGCATGACGCAACCTCCGTGTTCGGGTGTTCGGGTGTTCAGGTGTTCGCTTTTTTACTACAAGTTTGCACAATCTATCAGTGAATCAACCAATACCTGAACACCTGAACACCCGAACACCTATTCAAGTTTGAGCATTTCGCGGGCGATGGCGTCCGGGTCGGGCGGCAGGACGGACTCCATCGATTTAAAGAGTGATTTCGCGAGGCCGAGGCCGCCGGCTTTGCTTAAATGCCGCGCCGTCGCTTCGTCCGCCATTTCGCGGTACTGCTTCGATTCGGGCGTGCTGCCGAAGACGCCGGCCTCGCCTGTCATGGACTTGCGGACTTGTTTGAGCATCTGCGCGATAAACTCCGCCTCAAAGTCCTGCGTGGCCTTTTTCAGTTTTTCGCGCTTCGCCCGCGCCATCTTCACGTAGTTCGGGTCGGTGGATTTCGCCTGCGTTTCATTGGGCGTGATAAGAGTGATTGCCATAATTTTTAGATCGCCTCCAGTTGCGCGTTTAACATTCCCGCCTGCTGCATCGCCTGCAAAATCGCAATCAGGTCGCGGGGCGTGACGCCAAGCCGGTTCAGGGCGTTGGCGAGTTCCTGAATGGTGGTGGTGGCGGGAATCGGGGCGAAATTCACCTTTTTTTCCTGCACGTCCACATTTTGCAGCGGCACGACGACCGCCGGGTTCGGATTAAAGGGCGCGGGCGGGATAATTACCGGGTTGTTGTCAATGCGGATGCTCAGGCCGCCGTGCGCTATCGCCCCCGGCCCCAGCCGCACCGCGCCCGTGACAACGACCGTCCCCGTGCGTTCATTGATAATGATGCGGGCGGGCTGATCGGGCAGCACGCCGATCATCTCTATCGAAGCGATAAAACTTACCACATCGTCCTGTTTCGCTTTCGGCACGGCGACGGAGATAGAGCCGGAATCTTCCGCGATGGCGCTCAAACTCTGGCGGCGCAGGGCGTCGGCCACGCGGCTTGCAGTGGTAAAGTCCGGGTCGCGCAAGACCAGTTGCAGCGTCGCGCCGTCGGTCAGCGCCGCCGGGACTTCCTCCTCCACGAACGCGCCGCCGGGGACGCGCCCGACATTGGTAAAGTTGCGCTGCGAGGTTGAGCCGCCCGAACTGACGTTGAACCCGCCAATCGAGACCGGCCCCTGCGCCGCCGCATACACTCCGCCGTTTCCGGCCTTGAGCGGCGTCTGGAGCAGCATCCCGCCCTGAAGCGATTTGGCGTCGCCGAGCGAGGAAACGGTCACGTCAATCTTGCTGCCCTTACGGGCGAAGGCGGGCAGTTCCGCCGTGACCCAGACCGCCGCGACGTTCTTGACGCTGAGTTGCGAAGTCGGGACATTCAGCGTGAGGCCGTTTTTTTTCAGCATATTTACGATGCTTTGCACGGTGAAATAACTCGATGAGCCGTCTCCCGTGCCTTCCAGCCCAACGACCAGCCCGTAGCCGGACAACTGGTTGCCCCTTGCCCCGTGAATGTAGGCCACATCTTTGAGCCGCACCATGCCGGGAACGAAGGACGGCGCGGAGTCCACCGAACGCGGCCTTCGCCTTGTCGCGCCCGTCTGCGCGGCGGTCGGCGAGGCCAGCGTCAGCGCAAGCAAGGCGCATAGCGCGGCGGTCTTTAATTTGTCCCAATGACTGAGCATGGTAGGTTTCTTTCTAACAGGGCTGACCGTCTAAAACAAAAAGTGGAAGATCGTCGAAAGGATGCCGCGCCGCTGCGCCTGCCCCACAACGCCCTTGCCGTCGTAATGCACTTCCACGCCCGCAATGAGATTGGAAGGCACGGTGTTATCGCTGGTGATGTCCTCCGGGCGCACCTGCCCGGTGAACGTGACCCGCTGCGTTTCCCGGTTCACGCCAATCAGTCGCTTGCCCTCAATCACGAGGACGTTGTTCGGCAGGACTTCCTTGACCGTGACGGAAAGCGTGGTCGTCAGCGAGCCGCTGCGCGAGGTCTGCCCCGTGCCGTTGTTCGTCCGGTTATTGGTAGCGGTCAGCGCCAGGTCTTTAAAGAAACGGGCGAACAGCCCTGTGCCGCCGAACGCGCTGACGGTATCGTCATTAGACGTTTTGGTCGTGGCGGTGGACTGCGCGGAGGTGTTTTCCTCAATCGTGATATTCAGAATATCGCCGACGTTGTGCGCCTTGACATCGCTGAACAGCGACGCGGAACCGACGCTGCCGCTGGTCTGCTGCGTCGCCTGCTTCGTCGGAAACAGCGACTGCGCGGAGACTGCGCCGCTGCTGAAAATCACTCCTGCGGCAATCCAAATCGCGCTATGTATTTTTCGTTTCATCATTGCTTGCACCTATCGGAATTGCTATTCAATCCAAAATCCAAAATCGCTACGGCGCGGACGTTTCCGATTCAGTGGGGGCCGGTTCCGTTGTCGGCGCGTCGCCTTCGCCGGTCTCCACCATGCGGACGGTGTGGCTGTTGACGATCACGGCGTCCAATTCTTTGTGCGTGTCGGTGGTCTGGACGCGGATGGTCTCGCCTATCGCGCCGGATTGCAGCGTTCGGGCGCGGGCTGTCACCTGCACCGCGCCATAGTTAAACTGAATGGTGACCTCGGCGTTGGCGAGGACGGCGGGCGGCGTTTCCAGATCGCTTGCGGCAAGGGGCGCATCGCTTAAAACGCGCCGCCTGACCCGTTTGCCAATCGTCTGCTTTGTTGTGGTCAGCAGGCGATTTGGAGCGGAAATCACGTCTATCTTCGCCAGCGAAACATCGTCCAGCGTCAGGATTTCGCCCGGTTCCAACTGCCGGTTCGCGACCACGACCCGCATCAACCGGTGCGCCCGCAGGGTAATTTCGACTGTCTGGAACGGCCTGCCGTCCACCGCAACCGCTATCGGGACAAAGATCGCCCCATTTTCGGCGCGGCCCTTGCAGGCCCCGGCGGTCAGCGTCATTTTGCCGGTGGGCAGGTTCAAATTTTGCGGCGGGTTTTCCGCTTCCAGTGTGGCGTCCGGCATCTCAGAGAGCAGCGGTTTCGCCGCCTCCAATGCCGCTTTGACCAGCGCCGCGCCGGTCAGCCCGACATGGGCGCGGACAATCTCCATCGAAGGCGGGGCGGTCAAGACCACCTGCGGAATTTCCAGACGACCGGCGCGGAGTTTCACCACAATATCGCCCGGAGACAGGCTGCGCGAAAGTCCCGGCAGGGGGGAAGTTCCCACCTCTACCGCCCGAAGTTTCGCAATTAGCGCCGAGTCTTTACCAGAAAACGTCGCAATCTCGCCCAGCGTAAACACCCCGCCCGCCACTTCGGAACGCACTCGCGGAGTCACCGTGATCGTCGCAGGCGCGGCCTTTTTCACCGCTTTTGTGCGCTTTGTCGCCGCCGCCTTCGCCGTCTGTCCGAACGCGGGCGGACACAGCGCCAGCGTCATCAGAACGAAACAGGCGCGATTTTGGATTTTGGATTTTGGAATTTGGATTTTCATGCCGCGCCACCTTTTGCGCAAACGATGCCCAGCGCCAGGTGTTGAAAACACCCGCTTATATGGCGCAAGCGCCTCGCGTCCTTCGGACGCAACAGTCAAAATCTGAATGGTGTGTCCGAGGGACACGAAGCCGCAGGCTACCCAGACGGGTGTTTTCAACACCTGGTCGCCGCAGGCTACCCAGACGGGAATGTGTTTTGTACGAAACATTTGGGACGGAAACGCGCTGGAACTCGCGCCGCCGAAACGCTTCATCATTCATCATTCCTGATTAACGCTTGATGCTGTTGGTCGTGTTGAGCATTTCGTCCGCCGCCTGAATCACTTTGGAGTTGGTGTCGTAGGCGCGTTGGATTACGATCATCCTGACCATTTCTTCTACCACATCCACGTTGGACGCCTCGACGTAGTGCTGCATCAGCGTCCCGGTTCCCTGCGCTCCGGGATTGGCGGTGGTGGGGTTGCCGGACGCGCTGGTCTGCGTGAAGATCGTGCCGCCGTTGGCCTTCAGGCCGGAGGGGTTCGGGAAGGTCGTCAGTTGGATGGTTCCGACGGTCGTAGCGTTCTGCTGACCGGCCTGCGTCACCGTGACCGTGCCGTCGCCGCTAATCGAAAGCGATTTATGCAGCGGCGGGACGATAATTTCCGGTTTCAGCGGGTAGCCCTCCTGCGTCACGATGCGGCCCGTGCTATCCGTGTTGAACGCTCCAGCGCGGGTGTAGCCGGTGCTTCCGTCCGGTAATTGCACGGCAAAAAATCCGTTGCCGACAATCGTCAGATCGGTATCGTTGCCGGTGCTTTGCGGCGTCCCCTGCTTCTGCATCGGCACGGTCGTGCCTTCCGAGACGCCGAGTCCGATCTGCGAACCGGTCGGCAGGGCCGTTCCGGGGCCGGTGGTGGCGCCGGGATCGCGCAGGGTCTGATATACCAAGTCCTGAAATTCGGCGCGGCTGCTTTTAAAGCCGGTGGTGCTGACGTTGGCAAGGTTATTTGCCACGACATCGAGATTGAGCTGCTGCGCGGCCAGACCGGTCGCGGAGGTATAGAGCGAACGAAGCATGAAATGTCCTCCAAAAGTAGGACCCCGTCAATCGTTCGGGGGCCGAGGACGGCTTCCGCCTGCAAGGAGTTGCAGGCAGTCCAGCCGCCAGATACAGGGTATCGGGGTTCGGGTGTCGGGTGTCGGAAAAAACCGGGCCACGCAGCGACCCGTCTGGGAGGCGTTTCGCCAACCGTCCTGCGGACGGAACTCTCCAACACCCGACACCCGATACCCTTTGCTAAATTTTTCCGATTTCAGATGCCGCCTTGCTGAGGAGTTCGTCCTGCGAGGTGACGGCGCGTTGGGCGAGATCGAATCCGCGTGAAACGGTGATCAGTTTGACCAGTCCCTGAACCGTGTCCATGTTGGACTGCTCCAGTGTGCCGACCTGCAAGGTGGGGTTGGCGACCGGGCGAACAGCGGTGGGTGTCAGGGCGCGAAATAGCGTATCGCCCTCTTTAATCATCTGCGTCGGGTCTACCGCGACAATTTTTAATCGGGCGATAGGAATTCCGTCGGCGTTCAGGTTGCCGGAAGGATCGAGCGCCAGGATGCCCGTTGAACGGGTGGTGATAGGCCGGTTGTTCGCGCCGAGAACCGGCAGGTTACCGGACGTTACCAGTTGTCCTGCGCCGTTCAACTGCAAATCTCCGGCGCGGGTGTAGCGTTCGCCCGCCGGGGTCTGGATGGCGAAAAACTGCCCGTCTCCCAGACTTGCGTCGAGCGGGTTGCCCGTGTGGGTCAGCGAGCCGCTGCGCCAATCAATGTAAACTTTGTCGGCGCGATTGCCCAAACCTAAATCGCCGACTTTTGCGCCGCGCCCGTGTCCGTCGTTGAGGCGCTCAAGGGCCATGCCCTGCACGGCGCGGAAGGTCGGGGCGTCCTGCTTGAAGCCAATCGTTCCGGCGTTGGCGATATTTTGCGCGATAAAGTCCTGCATCGTCTGCTGCGACAACATTCCGGTCGCGGCGGCGTAAAGTCCTCGTTCCAAAAAAATATCCTCCGGCGCATGGCAACAAAAATTGCAGCAAGCATTAAGTAGCGTAAACAGTTAAGAAAGGCTATCTTTTGCGCGGCGCGAAGCGTTCCGCGCCATACCTCGATTATCGGCGCGGAACCCGGTATTCTTCAGGATAAGATTCGGAGGAGAGGGCAAAGGGAAGAGGGAAAAGGGATTGATCCACGAAATGACACGAAAAGACACGAAGAAGAATTTAGACAGGATTAACAAAATTTTCAGGATGAAACAGGATGGAATTCTAAAAGTCAAATCCATCCTGTCTATCCTGTCTATTTCTTCATCTGCGTCAATCTGCGGATCATCTCTTTTTCCTATTCTCTGTACTCGGCGCTGCGGCGGAGTTCGTTGAAGAAAAGGTACTGCTGCGCCCAGCCTGCGAAGGGGCCGAAGCGGTCGCGGTAGGAGTCGGCGAGGGCGTTGTAGATGCGGGGCGTGAGGGACTTGCCGCAGAGGTCGGGGAGAAAGAGGCGGGTGGCGATCTGCCGAATGTGGGTGTCCACCGGAACGGCCTCGTCTTTGTCCAGCGAAAACAGGCAGATGCAGTCCGCCAGTTTCGCACCGACGCCGTGCAATGCGGTTAGTTCCGCTTTGGCCTGCGCGTAGGGGATTTGCCGCAAAGATTCCAGCCAGCCAGCGGGACGGTCGCGCAGCAATTCGCGGGCGAGGTGGATGACGCGGGGAGCGCGGTAGCCCCACAGATCGGCGCGAAGTTCCGTCTCGTCGGCGGCGGCGAGGGCGGCAAGGGTAGGAAAAGCGAAAATCGGGTGTCGGGTGTCGGGTGTCGGGTGTCGGGGGGATAGGTCAATCGCTTGCCCGTACCGTTCCGCCAGTTTGCTGACCGTGCGTTCGATTTTGGCGACGGTGTTGCAGGCGGCGCACTGGAACGCGAAGAAACACTCTATCGGCGGCTGACGCAGGATTCGCAGGCCGCGAAACGCGACGGTCGCTTCGGCGATTTCCGGGCCGCTTGCCTGCCATGCGGCGTAGAGGGCTTCCAAATCCACGCCGAGGCGCAGGTAGTCAGCGATAATGTCCCATTGGTCGGGCTGCGGGAACGTTTGCCAGTAAAGCGGGCTATCCGGGCGGTTTTCGGCCTGCCAGAGGGCCGCCGCGCAATCGTTAATCGCGCCGAGCCAGACGCCCGCCGCATTGCGCCGCCAGCGGAAATTCTGCCCGCTGGCAAGCGTGGCCCCCAGATTCAGCGGGGCGGCGCTCCACCGGTTCCAATCGAACGGGGCGGCGGGGGGCGATGATTCGGAAGCGTCCATAGCGCGGCGTTTTTGCGCCCTACTCCCTTCGGCGGTCGGAACGGTTGAGCGCCGCGCTTAGCGCCAGAAAGATAACTCCGGTCAGCGCGGCGGCCCCGACAGCGCGGGCCACGCGGGGCAGGGGGTCGGGCGCGGGGGGCGGCAGTTCAATCAGGCCATTCTCATCCGTCTGCGCGGGCAGGGCGGCGTAGCGCCCATGACGCGGCGCGGGGAAGTTGTTGGCGAGTTCCAGCAATTCTTCCGCGACGCGACGCCCGAACATCGGAACGCCATGCCCGCAGCCCGCGACATACGGCTCTAAATCCGCCAGCATCCGCACGGACTGACGCGCCGCCTGCCAGTCGCAGGTGACGGGGGCGGGCGGACGGCAAATCTGCTTCTTTTTGGTCAGGAAATCCAGCGTCGAATCGAGATTGACCGTCGTAAAAGCGTCGCCGACCAGCAGAGTCAAGTCCGATTCGCGCCAGTACGAAACGTGTCCCGGCGAATGTCCCGGCGTAAAAAGCCATTTCCAATCGGGCAGGCCGGGAACTTCGCCATCGTCCGGCAGGGCATGGACAAATTCGCCCAGGTTCAGCGCCATCGGCGGGAAAAAGCGGGACAGAAAGGCCATTGCGCCGCCAACCGTCGGATCGGGCGGGGGATACGCCGAACGCCCGGTCACAAACGGCAATTCGAGCGCGTGAATGTAAATCGGAACGCCCCAGCGCTCCGCCAGTTCCCGCGCCGAGCCGCAATGATCGAAATGCCCGTGCGTGAGCAGGATCGCTTCCGGCTTCGCGCCGAATCCGTAGCGGTCTTCCGCCGCGTTTATGATTTTGGCGGCGCTGTGGGGCGTTCCCGCGTCCACTAAGGCCCAGTTCCCGCCCGGTTCCCCCACAAAATACACGTTGGCTATGGTAATCGGCAAATCCGCCACGCCCGGAGCGATCTCTTTCATGCTGCTTCCCTCGTTTCGATTCGTGATGCTGCGTCCGCGTTTGTCCCATCGCGCCACAGAGACCGGGCCGTGAACGGCCCGTCTGGGAGGCGTTCCGCCAACCGTCCTGCGGACGGCGATATCGTTTCATTCGTTTTTGGACGCGCCTGTCCGTGTATACGCGGCGGGGCGTAAAACTTCTGCAACCCGAAAAACGTAACAGAGGAAGGACAAATGCAACGCGCATTTTGGAGGATAACGGAAGATGTCGGACTATTACGATTACGGCGTGGAAGGCCCGCCCGACGCCGAGCAGGCGATTGACGATATTTTAGGCGAAAACCCTCGTTCCCGCGAACTGCGCCTGATGCGGCAGGCGCTGGAACAGCGACGCAGCGCTTTTCAGAAAGATGCGGCGCTTGCGAAAACGGACAAAGACCGAACCGCCCTTGCCGCAAAAGTCTCGGAACTGGAAAAGCAAATCGCCGCCTTGAAGCAGGAGGAGGCGATTACCACCTTCGTGGAAGATTCCGTCCGCGTCACCATCCATAAGCCGACGCCGGAAGACATGGAGTATTGATGCTAAGGCCTCAAATGTTTTTTGAAAAATTCTAACGCAAGCCGGTCGCGCTTCTCCTGATCGGCGACGGTCTGGAAACCATGCCCTTCGTTCGCGAAAACCACGAACGTGGATTCGATTTTCGCGTCTTTGAGGGCTTTGTGAAGCCGTTCCGATTGGCTGATGGGAACCAGCGGGTCTTTGTCGCCGTGCATAATTAAAAACGGCGCGGCGTGGTGGTCAACGTGGACGACGGGCGAACCCTCTTTATAGGCGTCCGGGGCCTGTTCCGGCGTTTTGCCGCCGAACAGCAGGGTCACGAGTTGGATGGCCTGCGGACTGGCCTGCGCGGACGGCACGGTAAAATCGGACGGGCCATAGAGGTCAACCACGCAGTTCGCCCGACTGCTGAATTTCGCCAGTTCGGGGTCGGAATTGTCCCGCGTCTCGGTCGTTCCCAGCAGGCTGACCAGATGCCCGCCCGCCGAATCGCCTAACGCGCCAATGCGTTTGGGGTCAAGATGATAATCGGCGGCGTGAGCGCGAATCCAGCGCATCGCCCGCTGCGAGTCGTCCATTTGCGCGGGGTGCGGGAAAAACGGCAGCAGGCGGTAATTGATGGAAAACGCGACGTAGCCTTTTTCCGCCAGCCGGACGCCGAATTTTTCGTACTGCGCTTTATCGCCGCCGATCCAGCCGCCGCCGTGAATCATCAGGATACCGGGACGCTTGCCGCGAAAGCCCTGCGGCTGATACACATCCATTTTGAGTTGCAGCGGCGGTTTGTCCGCCGAAAATTTCACCTCGCCGTACACCCAATCTTTCGTGAGCGTCGGCACGATAACCAGATCAGAATGCGCGGGCGACCGCTGCGCCGGAACGCGCAACCCAAACGATATACAGGCCGCAATCGCAATCCCCAGCGCCAGCGGCTTTACTTTAAAATAGTTTTTCAATTTCATTTTCCTTGTGGCGGCGTTCCGCCCCTATCCCTACTAAGGCCGAAGTCAGGCTGCTTTTGCCTTCTCTAATGTGGCGATCTGCGCTTCTGCCGGAACTATCGGAACAAAAGAGAAGCGCATCCCCACGCTGTCAAGCGCCGCTTGCAGCGCCTGAAACTCTGCGATGCCGCACTCCGTGAGCGGCGCCCGATGGGCGGACGCTTCGACCGCGCCGCAATTTGCCTCGGTTATGTCGCGCAGCGCCAGAAGAAAGGTCGGAATATCCAGATTCAGCGACTCTTCCAGATACATTGCGGCAAAATGCGGGTCGCGAAAATCTTTAGAAAACATCGTTTTGAAATCTATCAGCGGCATTTTTGTTCTCCTCCCACAACGCATGAACGCGTTTTATATCTTTTTTCTGACTGCTTTTATCGCCTCCGCCAAGCAATACTACGATAACCCGATCAACCCGCGCAAAGTAAATTCGGTATCCGGGGCCATAATCTATCTTAAAATGCTGAATGTTCTCCCCTGAACTCCCGCACTCTCCAAAATTGCCTTGCCGCGCACGCGCCAAACGAGCGACGAGGATAGCGCGGGCTTTGGCGTCCCGGATGGAATCAAACCATTCCACGAAAGGACATTTGCCGTCGTTGAGTGTAAGAGCCACTATGGTTTGAGGATGTATATCCATAGGTTTGTTGCAGCGTGAAGGCGGTCAATCGTCAAGGAGAATGCTCAGGCAACGCGGCCCAATTTCTGCTCCACGACGGCGCAAATTGCGTTGACGACGCTATGCACCGTCTCGGCGTCCGTTCCCTGCGCCATGACGCGAATCAGCGGTTCCGTGCCGGACGCCCGCACGGACAGCCATTCGGCGCTGCCAAGCCGCGCCTGCCCCGCCGCAATCGCCGCCTGAATATCGGGGTCGTCCCGCCAGCCCTGCCGCGTCTGCACCCGAACGTTTTTTAGCAGCTGCGGGCCATCTTGCATCACAGACGCCAGTTCCGAAAGCGGCCTGCCTGTCTCCCGCATCACGCCTAAGACTTGCAGGGCCGTCGCCATGCCGTCGCCCGTCAGGGTGGCGTAGGGCAGGAGGATATGCCCGCTCTGTTCGCCGCCAATGGCGGCGCCCAATGTATCCATTGCTTCCGCCACGTAGCGGTCGCCTACGTCGGTGCGGTGCAGGCGGACGCCTTCGGCGGCAAGGGCCTGCTCCAGCCCGACGTTGCTCATAATCGTTGCAACAACGACATCGCCCGTGAGTTTCCCCTGCCGTTTGAGGTGCAGGCCGATAATCGCCATCATGCGGTCGCCGTTGACGATCTCGCCCCGCTCGTCCGCCAGCATCACGCGGTCGGCGTCGCCGTCAAAGGCCAACCCCGCGCTTGCGCCCGTCTCCCGCACTTTCGCCGCCATCGCCGCCGGATGAGTCGAGCCGCACTCCACATTGATATTCACGCCGTCGGGAAGGGTGAAAAGCGGAATCACTTCCGCGCCCAGTTCAGCGAAAATCTGCGGGGCCAGTTCATAAGCCGCCCCGTTCGCGCAGTCAAGGACGAGTTTCAGACCAGCAAGCGGCTTCTCGCCCGCAAGCGTGGCCTCTAATCGAGAGACATATTCCGCGACCGGTTCCCGCGTTTCGGCAATGCGCCCAATCGCCCCGCCCGTCGGCTTCGGCAGCGAGTCCAACCGCGACATCAGCGCTTCGATTTCGTCCTCCACGCGGTCAGGCAGTTTCTTGCCGTTCGGCCCGAAAAATTTAATCCCGTTGTCCTCATACGGATTATGCGACGCGGAAATAACGACGCCCGCGCTCGCGCCCCGCGCCAGCACAATCTGCGCCACCGCCGGAGTCGGAACAACGCCGACATTCACCACGTCCACGCCCGAAGCCGCCAGTCCCGCCGCCAGCGCCGCCTCCAGCATATCGCCCGAAAGCCGGGTGTCGCGCCCGATAATCACGAAAGGGTGTCGGGGTTCGGGAGTCGGGGGGCGGGACAATTCTGCGTCAGCGTTCACAGCAGCCTGCTCAGACGTAGCGCCGACACCCGCCCCCCGAACCCCGACACCCGATGCGGCCCAATGCCCCGCCGCCGCGCCGAGTTCCAGCGCCAGTTTTGCGGTCAATTCGCGGTTCGCGACGCCGCGCACCCCGTCCGTTCCGAATAATCGTTCTTTGCTCATGCGTTCCGCCGTCCCTGTTGAAATTTTCCTCTGTAATTTGCTTCTACGGAGTATACCCGACTCTAAAACGCGCTTCGATGCGATTTCGACGGCGCAGGAAAAAACAGAGAAAAATTATTTGCGGTTCGCGTCTGCGGAAGGTTCGGAATGGGCGTCGGAGGAGTCGGAATCGTCGCTATTTTTGTTGTCGCTGCGGGAGGTTTCGCCGGTGTCGCCCGCTTTCGCGGCAAGGCTGGCGGGCGTTTTGAGGAGACGGGCAGGAGCGGTTGATTTTTGCGGCTGATAAGATTCGTCGGTGGGGCGTGATGGCGCGGGCGTGGTGACAACGGCGGCGCGTTCGTCCGCGTCGCCTCCGTTTCGCGCTGCGGAGGGCGCGGAACTGACTTTCAGCGTCGGCGTCGTCCTGCGCGTCGCGCCTCCGATTCCGATTGCCAGCAGGACAAGAATCGCAAGCGCGGCGATCCATCGGAACGCGGCGCGTTTGCCCGCCTCCCGCTTTGCCGGCAGTGAATCAAGGGGTTTTTGGAGCGGCTCATTCATTGAGTTTCGTCCTTTGCAGTCGCTTCGTCGCGTTGCCTGTCGAAAACAAAACGCTGGGAAAAGGTCTTCACAGCGTTTGCAGTTCGAATCTTGTATTGTTATTGACGCGCAAAACTAACTGAAGTTCCCCACCGTTCGCGAATCGGTGAAATAGGCGTCCGCCATCCGGGTCAGATTGTCTTCTTGCTCCAGTTCGCCCGTCTCCTCCTGCTGCTGCAACAGCAGAATGTGCTGCCGAAGCAACTGGCGTCCGCGATGCAGGCGGCTGCGGATGGTTCCGACCGGGCAGCCGACAAACTGAGCGATCTCTTCGTAGCTGTACCCCTGCACATCCGCCAGCAGGACGGCCTTGCGGTAATCGCTCGGCAGCGCGGACAGAGCGCGGCGCACCCGGTGGCGCGTCTCTGAACGCAAATACGACTGCTCCGGCATGGCGCTGACCCGCTCGTCGGCGAGGCAGGCAAGCAACGGAGCGCCGCGCCCTTCGCTGCGGCCCCGCGTGGCGTAGCTGCCGCCTCTGGGCGTGCTGCTCCAGCCCCCGGAAGCGTCCGCGTCCAGCGAGCAGACGGAGGTATTTCCGGCGCGGCGCCAGCGGTCAATGGCAAGATTGGAAATGATGCGGAAAAGCCATCCCTCGAACGGGCGGGAACGGTCGTAGCGGTCAAACGCGGCCCACACCCGGACAAAGGCCTCCTGCGTCAGGTCTTCGGCGTCGGAGGCGTTTCCCATCATGCGGTATGCGGCGCTGTAGGCGCGGCTGTACGTGCGTTCCAATAGCCCTTCAAATTCAACGGAAGTACGATTATTGCGGTTGCCGGAATTTCCGGCTGACGACCCTGCGGTCGCTGTCATTGGCCCCATCATGGAAGATTCCCCCGTTCGCGGCGCGGCTGCCCTCTCGTAGAGTTTATAATTTCGTCGTGAATAAATTCTGGCGCGAACAGGCCGCGCAAGCGGAAGACGGGGAACCTTCCGCCGAGGTTCCCGTATTTACGCCCGCTTCCCGCAGGGAAACGGGAAATCGGCGAAAGAAAGCAACGTGAAAATTCGGAAACAAGCGAACGGAACAAATCCCGGCGCGGGCGCGTCAGTTTGCGTAATGCGGCCCCGCGCCGATGGAAACCTTTGCGCTGTTCTATTTTGCAGGGGATTGAGAGGAGACCGTTATGCCGCCACATGAAGTGCCAATGGCATGGTTTATCGTTTCTTTTGTCGCGCTGAGTTCGGGAATACTGGCCTATGTTGTCAGTCTGGGGATTATGGGGCAGATCGCCCGCCTCGTCCTTCCCCTGCTTGATGAGACCCGCGACCAGATTCAAGATTTAGGCGACCTCGCCGCCAACACGGTGGGCCGCGCCTCGGAGTCAATGGATTTGGTGGAACTGCGCGTCACGCAGGCGATGGGGCAGGCGGCGCAGGGCAGCGCGGCGGCGACGCAGCAGGCAATGGGAGTGGGCAGCGTTCTGGCGGGAATCTACGTAGTATCGCGTCTCGCTGCGCTGTTTCGCGGCCATCGCCCCAAACGCCGCCGATGATCTTTCCTTCGCGCTGTCATGCCGACAAAACTTTTCTTGAAAAAACACGCCCCTGAAACCTGGCAAAGTTTCGGGGGCGTCGCGGCGCATGGGCGTCAAAACACCGCGTTTTCGCAGGTCAGAATTTGCGTTGCCGCTGCCAGAGTAAAACTGCATTTAGGGTATAATCTTAACCAGCGAAATTCGGGAGAAATTCCCTTTAAGGTATGCTTCATGCCCGATTCTCTGGACAATTTGCCCGATGCGGAGACGATTTGCGCCCACTGGGGCGAGGATCGGACGACGTATCGCGGGGCGGTGATTCCGCCGATCTATCAAAATTCGCTGTTTACCTTCCCCGACTGCGAGACGCGGGAGGGCAACTATGCCCACGCGCCGGAGGAAACGGACTTCGCGGCGGGACACGTCTCGAACCGCTACGACTACTCCCGCGTCTGCAACCCGACGACGGAGATTGCCGAAGCGAAAATCGCGGCGTTGGAAGGGACGGAAGCGGCCCGCTGTTTCGGCAGCGGCATGGGGGCCATCTCCGCCGCTATTCTGTCCTGCGTCAAAGCGGGCGATCACGTCGTCACGCTGAATACGGTCTATGGCCCCACGCGCCAGTTTTTGATGAATTATCTGCCCCGCTTCGGTGTCGCTACGACGCTGATTGACGGCTGCGAGGTCAGCGAGTGGACAGACGCCATTCGCCCGGAAACAACTCTGCTCTGCTTTGAGTCGCCGTCCTCGCTTCTGATGCGGCAGCAGGACATGACCGCGCTGGCAGCGATTGCGAAGGAGCGCGGAATCGCCACGATGTGCGACAACTCGTGGGCGTCTCCTATCTACCAGAACCCGGCGAAGATGGGAGTGGATTTAGTCGTCCATTCCGCGACCAAATATCTGGGGGGGCATAGCGATATTATTGCGGGCGCAGTGGCGGGCAGCCGGGAGCGCATCGCAAAAATGACGCTGGACGAAGGCTGCCTGCTCGGCGCGGTCATGGACCCGTTTGCGGCGTGGCTGCTGATTCGCGGCATCCGCACCTTGCCGATTCGAATGGAGCGCCACCAGCAGACCGCGCAAACGATTGGGGCCAGATTGTTAGAACACCCCGCCGTCGCGAATGTCTACTACCCCGGCCTGAAAAACGACCCGCAGCCGGATTTGACCGCAAAGCAGCTGCGCGGAACCAGCGGCCTCCTCAGCGTGGAACTGAAAACGCCGACGAAAGAGGCGATCTACCGCTTTATCAACGGATTGAAAACTTTCGGGATCGCCTGCTCATGGGGCGGCTTTGAAAGCCTCGCCATGCCCGCCTCGTTCCCGGCCCACGTCCTGCATCGCGCTGGCCCCGCCGTCTGGCTTGCCCGCCTGCATCTCGGCCTCGAAAGCGAAAAGGATCTGTGGGACGACCTGTGCCACGCGCTGAAGTAGGTATTCAGGTGTTCGGTGTTCAGGTGTTCGGGTAGTTTTCTTTTCGCTGGGAGTTTGTACAATTTTTCAGTGAACGCAATCAACACCTGAACACCGAACACCCGGACACCCTGCACTTACAAGGAGATTTTCCAATTTTATGAACCCATTCCCCGTTGTGTTTTCTGGCAGGCGCAGGGTCGCGCCGCTGCTTTTCGCGCTTGCGACTCTTTTAATTACGCTTACCGGCTGCACCACAGGGCGAGGCGGCGGTTCCCAGAACGATGCGGCGGATACGCTGCGCATTGCGCTTGCGGCAGAACCGCGCTCGCTCGATCCCGCTGTGTTGATTGATCTGAACACCGGCGAACTCCTGCTTAACTGCTGCGAGGCCCTCGTCCGCATCAGCGCCGACAACCGCCCCGAACCGGCCCTGGCCGAAAGATGGGATGTCAGCCCGGACGGTAAGACCTATACGTTTCACCTGCGAAAAGGCGTCATGTTCCATAACGGCAGCCTGATGACCGCCGCCGATGTGAAATACAGCTGGGAACGCGCCCTCGATCCAAAGACCGCTTCGCCCGCCGCCGTCAACTATCTTGACGGCGTAATCGGCGCGGCGGAACTGGCGAAAGGACAGCGCGGCGACCTTCCCGGAGTCAAAATTCTGGACGACGCCACCCTGACCGTGACGCTGGATCACGCCCGCGCCTACTTCCCCGGAATGGTCGCTTATCCCACCAACAGTGTCCTTTGCAGGGCGGAGATTGAAGCGAACGGCGGCGTGGTGGACGCAAAGAATCTGGCAAAAATCGGGACGGGACCGTTCATTTTTGCCTCCTATAATCCCGGTCAAAATATGACGTTCAACGCCAACCCGAATTACTGGGGCGGCGCTCCGAAAATCAAGCGCCTGGTTTACCCTATCATACTCAACCCGCAGACCGCCTACGATAACTTTCGCACCGATAAAGTGGATATTCTGGAGCCGCAGACTCAGCAATACCTCCAGGACAAGCAAAACCCGGCCCTCGCCGCGCAGTACCATCTGGCTCCCAGCGCTTACGTCGTTTATCTGGTGATGCAAAAGGTCAATCAGCCCGCTTTTGCTAAACGCGAAGTCCGCCGCGCGTTCGCTCTCGCCATTGACCGGGACGCCATTCTGCAAGTCGCCTTGCAGGGTGTGATGCCCCGCGCCGACGGCTTCACCCCGCCGCAACTGCTTCCGGGCCAGTCGCCTCCCCTCGCCATTCCTTACGATCCGGCGCAGGCCAAAGCGCTGCTGGCAAAAGCGGGCTACCCGGACGGCGGCGGCTTCCCCACACTGACTTTGAACTATATTCAAGGGTCAGCCGCCAACCGCAACACCGCCGAAATTATCCGTGATAGCCTGAAGAGAAATCTTGGGGTCACGGTCAATTTGCAGGAGCGGGAGACCAGTCAGTTTTTAAAGGACGAGTACGGGGAACGCATGAGTTTTTACACCGAAGGCTGGATTGCGGACTACCCGGACGCGCAGGATTTCCTTTCTACGGTGCTGATGAGCAAGGCCAGTCAAAACCACTCCAAATACAGCAACCCAAAATTTGACGCGCTCTGCCAGCAGGCCGACATCGAGACCAATACCGCGAAACGCGCTGCCCTCTACGCGGAAGCGGACAGAACTTTGATGGGCGACGTGGGCGTCCTGCCGCTGCACTTCAATCAGCGCATTTTCCTTGTGAAACCCAATGTCAAAGGATGGCGGGTCAATACCTGTACCCGTCTGCCGGATACGCTCACCACGAAGTAAAGGGTTCAGGGGTTCAGGGGCTGACTGTTCTCTCATAGATTTTATAAACTCTCAGCGAAGAGGCAACCCCTTAGGGACCCTCAAAAAAATAAACGTTCCAATGTTCAAAGTCGGCATTGAGTCCGCGAAGGCGGACTTCGCGCTTTTGTGGCAGTGAATTTATTCGCCCGCTACACGCTACCGCAATGGAACGATTTAAACTTTGAGAGTCCCTTAACACTCGAACACCTGAACACCAAACACCTAAAACCATGCTAAATTTCATTTTAAAACGACTGGCGCTGGCGGTTCCGACGCTGATTGCGATCTCCTTTTTGGTATTTATCGCGGCGCGGCTTACGCCCGCCGACCCGATAGACATCATTGCGGGCGAGAAAGCGACTCCTGAAATCAAGGCCAGTTTGCGCCATGAATACGGGCTGGACAGACCGCCGATTGTCCAGTACGGGAACTATCTGGCGGGGATTGTCCTGCATGGCGATTTCGGAAAATCGTTTCAGCAGGGCGGGCGCTCCGTGACGGAACTGGTCAAGACCGATTTTCCCGTGACGGCGCAGCTCGCGATTCAGGCCCTCCTGCTTGCCATGCTCATCGGGCTGCCCGCCGGGGCGTTGGCGGCGCTCTACCATAATTCATGGTTTGACCGCCTGATGATGGCGGCGGTCGTGGCGCTGGTGTCCGTCCCAGGCATTGTGCTGGGGCCGCTGCTGGCGCTGTTCCTCGCCGTCAAATTGCGCTGGCTCCCGACCGACGGCTGGGACTCGCCCGCCTACACGATCTTGCCCACCGTGACGCTGGGTTCCCGCTCCGCCGCGATCCTGGCCCGGTTCATGCGTTCGTCCCTGCTCGATACCCTGAAGCAGGACTATCTGCGCACCGCCATTGCAAAGGGGATGTCGCGGGGGCAGGCGGTCTGGCGTCACGCGATTAAAAACTCGCTGCTTCCCGTCCTCACCGTTCTCGGCACAAATTTCGGGGCGTTGCTGTCGGGTTCGTTCGTGGTGGAAACGATCTTTCGCGTGCCGGGAATCGGGTACGCAAGTATTGACTCGATCTTCAAGCGTGATTATCCGGTGATTCAGGCGACGACGCTGCTGGTCGCCGTGATCTATATCTTAGTCAATTTAGGGGTAGACATTTTGTACGGAATCGTGGACCCCCGCGTCCGTTCGCAGGAGGCGGCATGAGCGAGACACCGAGAAATGAGGACGAGCGGAACGCGCCGATACCGGGCGCGGCGGACAGCGTAAAAAATGGTGGAACGGCGGACGCGCTGGTTGCGGAAGCGGGAGAGATCGCGCCGCCCGCTTCCGTTAGTCCCGGCAAAGACGCATGGCGGCGGCTGCGAAAGAACCCGGTCGCGGTCGTCAGCGGATTATACATATTGCTGATTATTCTGCTGTCGCTGGGGGCAAATTTTATCGCGCCGTATGACTACGCCTTTCAGGACACGCACCGTTACATCAATCTGCCCGCCGATCCTGACGCGCATCACCGATTGGGGACTGATGACCTGGGCCGCGATATTGTCAGCCGGGTGATTTACGGGGCCAGAGTTTCGCTGGGCGTCACGGCCATCGTCGTGACGGTGGAGTGTCTGGTCGGCATCTCGTTCGGTCTGATTGCCGGGTATTACAGCGGCAAGACCGACTCGCTGCTGATGCGGATCACGGACGTGATGTTCGCCTTTCCCGATCTGCTGCTGGCAATCCTGATTTCGGGCATCATCCGGGCGGGAGCGGAAGCGATCTCGCCGATTGTCAGCCTGGGAACGCTATTTTTTGCGCTGGGAATCACCGGCTGGCCCGGAATGGCGCGTCTGGTTCGCGGGCAAGTCCTCGCTGTCCGGGAAAAGGAATATGTGGAAGCGGCGCGGGCGACGGGCGTCAAAAACGGCGCGATCATGCGCCGCCACCTGCTGCCGAACATCTCCGGGCCGATTATCGTCCAGATTACGCAGGACATTGCGGGCGTGATTCTCGCCGAATCCACGCTGTCGTTTCTGGGCTTAGGCGTTCAGCCGCCGTACCCTTCGTGGGGCCGCATGATCAACGAGGCGCTTTCGTTCAAAGAATCGCGTCCGCTGCTGCTGCTCGTTCCGAGTCTGACGCTGGCGCTCGCGGTCATGGCCTTTAACTTTTTCGGCGACGCCCTCCGCGACGCGCTCGATCCCCGGATGCGGCAGTAATTTTGCGGCAACGGTTGAAAGAAGAACTGGAACTACCGAGAACCCAGAGGGTCAGGGAGATATGGGACTTTTCTTTTCGTATTTTTTCTGTGCGCCCGCGTGATTTTTAAGCAACTGGAGAAAAAGTTATCGCTCCCGCCCCTAAAACTACCAACCGTCTGAGCGCCACCGTCATTACGTTAGGATTCGTCAGCCTGCTCACCGACATTTCGTCGGAGATGGTATACACGCAGATACCGCTTTTCGTGACCGGCGTTCTCGGCGCTCCCGTCGCGGTGGTCGGAGTAATCGAGGGGGTTGCGGAGAGCGCGGCCAGTCTGCTCAAACTGCTGTCTGGCTGGATTTCCGATCATTTCGGGCGGCGCAAGCCGCTTGCCGCGCTCGGCTACGCTTTCGGGGCGGCCTCCAAACCGCTGATGGCGCTGGCGGGCGTGTGGCAAACGGTGCTTGCGGTGCGGTTCTTAGACCGGGTGGGCAAAGGACTGCGCACCGCGCCCCGCGACGCCCTGATTGCGGAAACGACGTCGAAAGAGTTGCGCGGGCGGGCCTTCGGACTGCACCGCACAATGGACACGACCGGAGCGGTCCTGGGGCCGCTGATTGGCGCGTGCTTCCTCTCGCGGCAGCACGGGACGACAAGTGAGAATCTGCGGGCATTATTCGTTTTTGCCGGGATTTTCGGGCTGCTGGCAGTCCTTGCCATTTGCTTCGGCGTCCGCGAACCGAAGCGGGAAGCAAGCGCACTGCCGCCGCCCGCCGCGCCCTCTTTTCCCGGCGCTCCCCGCTCATTGCGGCAAAAATGGGAGAGACTTTCGCCGGAATACCGCCGTTTTCTCTGGATCGCCCTGCTGTTCAACCTCGGCAATTCCAGCGACGCTTTTCTGATCTTGCGGGCGCGGGGTCTGGGGTTCACTCCGCTGCAAATCCTGCTGCTTTACGCCGCATTCAATGTCGTGGAGGCCGTACTGGGTTACAGCGCGGGCCGGCTTTCTGACCGAACGGGACGGAGACCGCTGATTGCGGCAGGCTATTTTGTGTTTGCCGTAGTGTATTTCGGATTGGCGCTGGCCTCATCTAAGTTCGCCGTCGCGCTGCTTTTCCTGCTTTATGGCGGCTACTATACCCTGACGCAGGGGACGCAGAGGGCGTTTGCAGCGGACATGGCAGACCCCAATCAGCGGGCCACGCAGATTGGGGCGTACCATACCGTGGTCGGACTGGCGCTGCTGCCCGCAAGCATTATTGCGGGGCAGCTGTTCGCGTGGAATCCCGCCGCCCCGTTCGCGCTGGGGGCCGCGACCGCGACGGGCGCGGCCCTGCTGCTGCTCCGCCAGAAATAACAGCGTTTTGTTGGCTGCCGCGAAGCGTGGCGGGAGAGCGCCGGGAGAGGCCTGACTGTCTTACAATGTGTCTGGCAATTCCTGCAACAGTTTGTCGTCCGGGAACGCTTCGCGACTCAGGGCAAGCAGCGATTTGCGGGCTGCGCCCATGTCGGGGTGAAAATAGCCGAGTTGCTTTTTGCGCTCATCGGTAGTCACAATTTCCACGCCCTCACAGTAGAAGCATACAAATACGTCCGTGTGCGTTTTGCCGCGCCATGCCCGAAACCCAACGCCCGGTTCGAAGCACTGGTAAAAAGCGTGGGACTCATCGGGCGTCAGCCGCAGCGCGTCCCGCAGGCGCGGCCCGAAACTTAGATTGACCGGGCGAGCGGGACGCAGCAGCGTATAATGATACGCTTGACCGAACTTGTCAAGATTATCATAATCCGCCTGGGGTCGCTTCCAGTTTTCGTGGAAGTCCATCAGGCGCAGCGCCTCCACCCTGTCCGCATGAGCGAAAATCGCTTCCGTTGCCGCGTCGAGCTTCAGCGGATGTTCCGGCGCATGGGCCGCATGAGACCGCCCGGAACGCAGCGCCAGTCCGCCCGCGCAGACCGCGCCAACCAATCCCATCAGGGAAACCCATTTTACCGTTCCATTTTTCATGCCGCCCCTCCTTGACTTTTGCAAGCGACGCAAAAAACTTTTACGGCGCTTGCGTTCTAAGCATTGAGGTACATTCCGGCGGCAAAAAGTTCACTTCGCTTCAGGGATCATTTTGACAGGGATCATTTTGATTCGATGTCACTTTTTCCGCGCCGCCGCTTGCACAGCAGAGCCGCGCCGCCCGCCAATCCCGCCGCGAAAAAGGCCAACGCGCCCGGTTCCGGCACGGCGTTTGGCTTGAGCAGAAAAGCGTGATGCTGCCCGTTGATTTTCCCTACGCCTGTGATGAGGCCGTTGTCGTTAATGCTCCGGGCGCTTTCGAGCGTCCAACCCGAATCGGCGGGCAAAAGCGTGTCGAGCGCAATCAGTGCGTTGCCGGGAGCAATAAAAGCGCTTAATTCTCCGTTGCCCCGGTCGGCATTACCAACTACAACTCCGAAACGGTTAATGCTAATCCCCCGGCTGGGCAGACCGTTCAACGACCCCAAATCTTCTATTGTGTTTCCCGTCCAGCGCGCGGCGTGCTGTGTGGAGTTGTCCGCCGTGTTCGCGCCGCCCGTGACCTGACCGGTGTCATTGAGGGCCCTGGCATAGGTATTGGCCCCGCCCAGACCGGGAAGTTCGGCAATCGCTTTGCCCGTCCAGACGACGGCCCGCTGCGCGATATTGCCCGCATTGTAGGAAACGCCCGCAATCTGTCCGCTGGAGTTGATGCCGTATCCGATGCTGATAGTCCCGCCCAATGTGCCGAGGTCTTCCGCCGCGCTTCCCGTCCACCGGACGGCGTGCCAGCCGCTGCTGAGGGTAGAGTAGCCTGCCATTTGTCCGCTATCGTTAATGCCGTAAGCGAAACTCTGGGCACCGCCCAGTGTGCCGAGGTCTTCGGCTGTCGCGCCTGTCCAGCGGACGGCGTGCTGTTGCGCGTTGTGTTTTGTGTCGGAGTAGCCCGCAATTTGCCCGCTGGAATTGATCGCGTAGCCCGCGCTGTTCCTGCCGCCCAGCGTTCCGAGGTCGTCCATGCTCCCGTCCGTCCAGCGGACAGCGTGGCGCGGGGCGCTGGCAGGCGGGTAGGAATAACCCGCAATCTGCCCCGCCGCGTTGACGCCAAATCCGACGCTGGTCCCTCCTGCCGCGCCCAGATCGGTAATCGTATAGCCGGATTGCGCCCCGGACACAGCGGGAAAAGCGAGCGCAAAGGCGGCGCAAACGGCATAGAGAACGGTCTTCATGGTTTGATCTCCTGATGGTAAAAGCGCGGCAAAACTAGCGCGGGCAGCAAAAACCTACGGCGCAAAATCGCGCTTTCATTTCCTCTAATGCAAGAATCATGCCAAAGGATCAACATAACGCAAGTTTTACAGAATAAATAGTTTTTTTTGCAATTCGCGCCTGCGTGGATTTCATCCCGCCGTTCGCATTGTAATCGTTTGGGTACATTCGGGCGGCAAAAAGTTCATTTCGCCTGCGTTGCAAAAACCATGACGCGATACGCCGATTTGCGCCGTAGAGTATAATAGAAATGTCGGGCGCGGGCCGAAGATGGCCCCAAACGCGCCGACGCAGGAAGGTTTGACTTGCTATGCCCTCGGCCCCGCATTTAGTTTTAGATGAAGTGGACGCCCCGCGCCCGCGCCTTGCCCGCTGGATCATTCTAGCGGCGCTGCTGTTCGCCGCGTTTCTGGTTGTCCATAACGCCGTGCCGCTTTACACCGATTTTCTGTGGTTTAAGGAAGTCGGCTATACGAACGTTTTCACCACGACGATTGCGGCGAAACTTACGATGTTCGGACTATTCGGAGCGGTCTTTTTTGGACTGCTGTACGGCAACGTGTTCTATGCGCGGCGGCTGGCGAAAAATCAGGGCGACCGCCTGCTGATGGAGCGGTTCGGGCCGCAGTGGGGCGGGCTGCTACAGCGCGGTCTCGGCTGGATTCTGCTGCTGACTGCCGGATTCATCGCGCTGTGGGCGGGACGGCTGGGCGCAGACCAGTGGGCGAACTGGCTGGAATTTACGCGGGGCGTCCCGTTCCATGCCGCCGATCCCGTTTTTCATAATGACATCGGATTCTACGTGTTCCGCCTGCCGTTCCTGAATTTTGTTTATGGGTTCCTGCTGACCACCGTATTGCTGACGCTTGCCGCCGTTGTCGCCGTTCATGTCGCGGACAAGGCCATCGAGTCGTTCGCAGGGCTGCCGGATGTTCGGCCCGGAGCGCGGGGGCAAGTCCTGCTGCTGGCGGCAACGGCGGCGATTATTCAGGCGTGGGGAACGTTTTTAAGCCGCTACGATCTGCTGTTCAATGAAAACGGCGCTTTTGTCGGGGCGGGTTACGCTGATTTGCATTACCGCCTGTTTGCCCTCAATGCGCAGGTTGTTTTGCTGCTGATTACGGCGGCGCTTTGCCTTGCGGCGGTGGCGAAATTCCTGCTGGCGAAATGGGCGGTCGGCGGAGCGATTGTCTGGGCGGCGGCGCTGATTCTGCTGGGCAATATCGTCCCCTCGCTGCTGCAAAAGGCGGTCGTCGCCCCGAACGAGTTTGCGCTGGAAAGCGAGTTTATCGGGCGCAATATCGCGGCCACCCGGCAGGGATTCGGCCTGACCAACGTCCGCAATGTGGACGGCTTCCCAGCGGACGAGAGCCTGAACGCCGCCGGACTTCGCGCCAACGCCGATACGCTGGACAATATCCGCCTGTGGGATTATGACTACCTCGCCAAAGTCTACGCGCAGACCGACACGGTGAAAACCTACTATAAGTTCGCGCAGTTGAACCTCGACGGCTCGCAGTCGCAAAATATGGATATTGATCGCTATGTAATCAACGGCAAAATGCGGCAGGTCATGCTGGGAGCGCGTGAGATGGACTCCGCCGCCCTGCCCGGAGCGGCGCAGACCTGGCAGAACCGCCGATTAAGCTATACGCACGGCTACGGTCTGGCAATGAGTCCGGTCAACGCCGTCACCGACGGCCTGCCAAACTACTTTTTGCAGGGCTTTCCGCCGCAGGCGCAGGGCGAAGCGCGGAGTTCCGCCGCTACCCTGTCGCCTGAGGACACCCAACACCCGACACCCGACACCCGACACCCTTCTTTGCAGGTGACGCGCCCGGAGATTTATTTCGGGCAGTTGACTCAGGACTACGTATTCGTCAACACAACGCAGGACGAATTTGACTACCCGGCGACCGACGCGGCGGGCGGCGCGGGCGGGCTGAAAGATCACTACGCCAAATACGCCGGAAAAGGCGGCATTCCGATTGGCGACTCCGAAATCGCGAAACTGGCGTTCAGCCTGCGCCTGGGCGACGCCAATATCCTGCTGTCCCGCAACTTCAAGCCGGAGACCCGCGTCCTGATCCGGCGGGACATCCGGGAGCGGATCCAGACCGTCGCGCCGTTCGTGCAGCAGGACAGAGACCCTTACCTTGTGGCGCAGGACGACGGCAAACTCGTCTGGATTGTGGACTGCTACACGCTGTCCGATCATTTCCCGTACTCCACGCCGCGAACGATTGCCGTCGGCCCGATGAGCGACATCGCGCCAAACTACATTCGGAACAGCGTCAAGGCGACGGTGGACGCCTACAACGGCGCGGTCAATCTTTATATCGCGGACGCAAACGACCCGATAGCGCAGACTTACGCCCGCATTTTTCCCGGACTGCTCAAACCGATTGCGCAACTGCCGAAGGGCCTCAACGCCCACCTGCGCTACCCGGAGGATCTGTTCCGGTTGCAGCGCTCGGTCTACGCGGCTTACCATGTGGACGATCCCCGCGTCTTTTACTTGAAAGAGGACGCCTGGTCCATCCCGACGGAACCCAACGCGACCGACACGCCGCCGAACCCGGCGGCGGGCGATCCCGGAACCGCCGCCGCGCAGATGGAACCGTATTACGTGATGATGCGCCTGCCACAGCAGGGTATGCCCGCCGGAGAGATCGCCCGCGAAGAATTTCTGCTGATGAGTCCGCTGTCGCCGATCAAGCGCGAGGACAAGAATATCCTCGGCTGGATGTGCGCCCGCTGCGACCCCGAACACTACGGCGAACTTGCGCTGTACCGGTTCCCGCAGAACGCTTCGGTCAACGGCCCCACGCAGATTATTTCGCTGATAAACAGCGATAAGACGATCTCGCCGCAGTTGTCTTTGCTTCGGCAGGGCGGCTCAAAAGCGAATTTCGGCAACGTGATTGTCATTCCGCTCGGCAACTCGCTGCTGTACGTCGCGCCGCTGTATATTGAATCCACCAGCGCGAACCTGCCGCAGCTGCAAAAGGTGGTCGTGGCCCTCGGTTCCCGCGTGGCGATGGAGAACACGCTCGATCTGGCGCTGGCCCGCCTGTTTCCTGGCTATGGAGATGGCTCTACGCCCGATTCGCCCGCCGCCCCGAACGGCGGAAACGCCCTGACAGGGGCAGCAGCGGCGCAATCCGCGCCGACCGTCCGCGCTCTCATCGAACGCGCCTCCGCGCAGTATAATGACGGGCAGCAGAAACTTCGCGGCGGCGATTTCGCGGGCTACGGCGCGGCAAGCAAAGCGCTGGAGGCCACGCTAAACGCACTGCGCCGCGCTTCGGAGGGAGCCAGTCCGCCGAAACCGGGACGCTAATCGTGGTATAATAAAAACAACCCAATACGACAAAGAGCAAGGAGAATCGCGATGACATTAACGCTTGCGCCGGACATTGAAACGCTGGTCACAGAAACAGCGCGGGAGCGGGGGAAGACGCCCGGAGAATTTATTGACCATTTCCTGCGGGAAAATCTGATGCCGAAACCGCGTCAGCCCATCAACGGCATCACGCCCCGCGACGATTGGGAAGAGCGTATCCTGAAACTGGGAGCGCCTAGCGGCGTTTCGCTTTCTAATGAAGCTGTCAGCAGCGAAGGGATATATGACTGACGCCCTATCTGACAGACGCGCTCTATCCCGTTGCCGCGCAGTCCGTTTTTAAACTCCGGGCGAACGGCGAGATTTTGCATAGTACCGCGCAGGTATTTGTGGAGTTTCGCAATGTCGCCACTCGTCCCGCAGTAGTAAACGGTCTTGGGTTTGACATCGCGACTGCTGACAGGCAAATCGCCGGTTTCGAGGCTGATTTTCCTTTGCTGCCGGAGACGCCGGACATCTACATCGCATGGAAAGCGCTGGTGTCGCGGGGAAGCATCATTGGCAAGCAAGTCCATGACGCCCGCCTTGCGGCGATTTGTGAGGTATACGGCCTATCGCACATCCTGACGTTTAATGCGTCCCATTTCGCCCGCCTTGCGATTCATGTTCCTGGTCTGACGGTCGTTGATCCGGCGACGGTTTAACCACGCCGATTTTCTCCTTTGCGCGGTAAAGCGGGCGGCAGCAGGATTAACGCGGCGGCGGGACGAATCAAGCGGCGAAGTAAAGCGCGGCAGGCGATTACCGTCCGCGACAATCCGACACGCAGGGAGAAAAAACAGTGAAAGTGCGAAAAGCGGTCATCACGGCGGCGGGGCGCGGAACCCGGATGTACCCGGCGACCACCACGATTCAAAAAGAGATGCTGCCGGTTATGGATCGGGACGGAATCTGCAAGCCCGCTATCCAGATTATTATTGAGGAGGCGCTTGACAGCGGCATTGAGGAGGTCTGCCTCGTCGTCAACCCGCATAACAGGGCGCAGATTGAGCAGCATTTCGCGCCGCTTTCCGCCGAGGAACTCCGCCTGTTTAAGGGCAAAGACTGGGCTTTGCTGCAATCGGCGAAAATTCAGGAGATTGCGGCGCGGCTGACCTTCGTGGTGCAGGAGACGCCGGACGGCTACGGCCACGCGGTCTACCAGTCGCGGGATTTTGTCGCGGGGGAACCCTGCCTTATTATGCTCGGCGACCACATCTATACGACGGGCGAGGAGAAACGCTGCGCCCGACAGGTCATAGACGTTTTCGAGGCGCATGGCGCGACGGTCTCCGCCGTGCAGCAGACGCCGACGGAACTGCTGCACCTTTTCGGAACGGTCTGCGGCGAACGCATTGCCGCCAACCCCGCCACCTACGAAGTGCAGGCCATCTACGAAAAACCGACGCCGGAGTACGCGCAGGAGCATTTGCAGCAGGCGGGGTTATTGCATGGAATGTATCTGTGCTTTTTCGGAATGCACGTGATGACGCCCACGATCTTCGACTGTCTGAAATACGCCATTGACAACAATTTGCGGGAAAAAGGCGAGTTCCAGTTCACCAGCGCCCAGGAACGGCTGCGGGCGTCCGGCGAAAAATATCTGGCCTCGGAGACTATCGGCGACCGCCACGACATCGGAATCCCGTTTGGCTACGCCCAGACGCAGGCGGCGCTGGCCCTTAACTCCGTCTTCAAAGAGCAGATGCTCGCCTCGCTGGTGCGGACGCTCGCCGTGCCGCAAAAGCAAATCCCCGAAGCGTTCCGGTGACGGGTTGGGTGTTCGGGTGTTACAACACGCGGCGTCAACACCCGAATACCTGAATATCCGAATTTACGGCGCAAGCAGCGCGCGAACGGCGCTGACGAGTTCTGGCGGGCTGAACGGCTTGGTCATAAAAGCGTCCGCGTCGGTGGCCCACTCCGCAAAGAGTTCGGCGTCTTTGGCGTGGGCCGTCAGCATCAGGACAGGGATATGCCGGGTGTGGGATTCACTGCGCAGGCGGTCGAGGGCCTGAAATCCGTTCATCTCCGGCATATCCACGTCCATAATAATCAAGTCTGGCTCGTCTTCCGCCACGCGCTTTAAAGCCTCTGCTCCGTTCCGCGCCGCCACGACCGTGTAGTCCGCCCGTTCGAGACAAATCTGCGTTAGCCGTATCTGGATTCCGGCGTCCTCCGCCACAAGGATAAGCGGCTTTTCGCGGCGGGGCGGGGCGGTGATTTCGGAGTTCATAGCATCTTCCCAATCTAACCAAACAAAAGTAAAACGGCGGTTAAAGTCCGGCGTCGCTGCATAGACGCGCAAGCGGACGAAAGAGTTCCGAGGGAAATGATGAATGATGAATCGAAATGCCTTGTTGACTATCCGCGACAGCGTATAGTGAGTGGTGTATTAGATTCATCATTCATCATTTCCCTCTCATTTTCCTGTGTAGACGACGCGCCAAATTTTGTTGCCGCCGTCGTCGGTAATTAAGAGCGAGCCGTCCTTCGCGGTGACGACGCTGACTGGGCGGCCCCAGACCCGCCCGTCGTTCAGCGTCCAACCCGTCACAAAGTCCTCGAAGCCGCCCGCCGCTTTACCGTTCCTGCCGATGGGAATCCGGACCACGCGATAGCCCGAACGCGCCTCCCGGTTCCAGGAGCCATGCTCCGCGACAAACGCGCTGTTTTTGTACTCCGCCGGGAATTGATTCGCCGTATAGAACGAAATCCCCAGCGCCGCCACGTGCGAAGTGAAAAGAACGTCCGGCACGATAGTCCGCGCTTTCAGTTCCAGTTTTTCGGAGACGCGGGGGTCATGATTCGGCCCGATGTAGTAGTTAGGCCAGCCGTAGAACCCGCCGTCCTTTACACTCGTCGCGTAGTCTGGCACGAGGTCATTGCCGAGGCCGTCGCGCTCGTTAGCCGCCGTCCACAGCGATTTATCTACCGGATTAAAGGCCATCCCGACCGGATTGCGGATGCCGCTTGCGAACAGCCGCCGCCCCGCGCCGTCCGGGTCGAACTCCGAAATTGCCGCCCTCTGCGGGTCTTCGCCCTCGTCTTCGTTGCCCTGTGATCCCACGCTGACATACATTTTTTTGCCGTCCGGTCGGAAGACTACGTTGCGCGTCCAGTGCTGGTGATAGCCCCCTCCCGGCAGATCGGGAACGATGGTCTCCGCCCCGCCCACCGCTTTCAGATCGCCATTATGGTACGGAAAGCGGACGACGGAATCGGTGTTCGCCACGTAGACATGGGTCGGTTCCGGGCCGGGAGGAAAAAAGGCGATTCCAAACGGCTGCTTCAAATCGCCGCTAAAAACCTCTTTGACGTCCGCTTTTCCCGCGCCTTTCGAATCGCGCAGGACGATCACGCGGTTCGGGCCGCTCTCCGCCACAAAGACATCGCCATTCGGGGCCACCTGGGCAATGCGGGGATTGTTCAGGTTTTCCGCCCAAATATGAACATGGAATCCCGGCGGAACGGTCAGCCCCGCGTTTTCGGGGCGCGAAATTAGATGCGGCCCGTTGTCGGCGGAGGGAGTGGCGAAGGGCGCAGGCAAGTCGGCGGCGCGAATCTTCTGGCGGGTCGGGACGGTATGCGTCACCGGCACGTCATTATAAATCGCCGCCGCGCCGCCTTTTGCTGCGGGCTTGATTACGTTCGGCAGTGTATTGCTCAGTTCCACTTTTCGCTCAAAACTTTGATTCAGGCGCGGGGCGCAGGCCAGCGCCGTCAGCGCCACGCCTCCGCAAACTCCCGCAATTTTCCAGTTGCCTCGGTTCATTCTCTTTTACGTTCCTCCTCGATTCGGTTTTCCAATCCCTCCTACGTTCCCAAGGCGCGTCCCGTTCGCAAGGCCCGCGCAGAAGTGGGAAACGGGAGAAAGAAAGCCCTAAAGATTACGGGGGTTTCAACGGAAAATTAAAGTCGTATCGCTTTTTCGCAGAGGGGCGGATTTCGCCGCTGCGCGTCCGCTCGTTTGCGGAAACGCCTCTGCAATCAGACAGGGATGTTCAGGAACATCAGGAGGAATGGAATGGGTTGGATGCAAAAACCGCGTCTTACGCTGCTGTTGACCGCGCTTCTCGCGCTCATCGGCGCGTTGACGCCGACACCTGGCGCTGCGCAGCGCAAACCGAAAGTTTATACGGTTCCGGGAGAGATTCTGGTCCGTCCTATCGCAGGCCTGAAAAATCCCGCCGCCGCATTTTCCGCAATGACGGCGCTGGGGCAGGTCAAAAAAATTGACACGATCAACGGAATTTACTGGATCAAAGTCAAAAATAGTATGACGGTCAATCAGGCGATTGCCGCGCTCGCAAAGCGCAGCGATATACAAATCGCTGAACCGAACTACTACTATCAGGTCAGCGTGAACCCGACCGAAGGAACGGGAATGTACGCGCTGCAATGGTCTATCCCGAAAACCAAGACCGATCTGGCGTGGCCCCTCTGGACGGCGGATACGGTGACCGTCCTTCCGGTGGGCGGCCCCTACGCCCCGCGCATTATCGGAATGTTGGATACCGGCGTGGCGTTCGGGCATCAGGAACTTTTCAGCCGCATCCAGACCGACGCCAACGGCCTGCTGACGGGCTACGACTTTGTGAACAACGACCCCGATCCCTGGGACGACAACGGACACGGCACGATGACCGCCGGAGTCGCCGCCGCCCGCATCAACGACGGTCTGGGCATTGCGGGGATTGCGGCGTGGGACGGCAACCCGGCCCACTCCGATTTTGACGCGGTGAAGATTATGCCGCTCAAAGTCATGGACGCGAACGGCTACGGTTCCGCCGCCAACATCATCGCGGGCATCAACTATGCGCGGACGAGCGCCACTCCCGCGCACATCCTCTGCATCGCGCTCAACGCCGAAGCCGACTCGGCGGCGCTCCAGACCGCCGTCACCAACGCGCTCACGGCGGGCATCGTCGTCATCGCGGCGGCGGGCAACGACGCCTCGAATCTGCCGACGTTCCCGGCCTCCTACGCCGGCGTCGTTTCGGTCGCCTCCACCGACAACCTGGCGGGCGATCCGCTCAGTTCGTTCTCCAACTACGGCCCCTGGGTGCGGGTTGCGGCCCCCGGCTCCAATATCCTTTCCACGTCGAACAATGGAGGGTACGCTTACGGAAGCGGGACTTCGCTGTCGGCAGGAATTGTGGCGGGCGAGGCGGCGCTGATCCGCTCCATGTCCCCCACGCTGACCGGGACGCAGGTCTACAATTTGCTGATCGGCATGACCGACCCCTACACCCCCTTCGACGGCAATATGCTGGCGACGGGCGCGGGGCGCGTCAATGTCCGGGACGCGACGCTTGCGGCGAAGCAGGCGGGCGGCGCGGGCCTTACGGGAATTTCTGTCCCGACCAATATGCTGAACGGCGCGTTCCTGCCCGCCGTTGGAATGGTGAAGCTGGCGAACAACGCTTCCGGCTCCGCCGTTTCCGTTTCGGTCAGCTGGACGGGAACCGACATTACGGTCAACGGCGGGGCCAGCCCGCAGATCGTGCTTGTCCCGGTCGGCTCCAACACGCAGACCTTCGACATCAACGTGGCGAACGCGCCGACCATCGGCCCCGTCACGTTTACCGCGACCCAGACCATCAGCGCCAATACGCTGGTCCGAACGACGACGGGCAATCTGGTCAAACTGCTGAACACGCTGACGATAACGCCGACCACGCTGAAAAGCGGGGCGCAGGCCGTCGCGACCATCACCACCAACGTTCCCGTCCCGACGGGCGGCGCGACGATAGCGCTGGCGACCACCGACGGAACGGTTGTAAATCCGTCCAACATCGGCGGCACAACGATTGGCACGCTGGCATTGCCGGCGGGCGCGACGACCGGCACGTTCTATGCGCAGGCCGCCAATGTGCTGACCAACGGCACGGCAAATATCACCGCGACCTATAATACCGACGTGAAAACAGCGGCGATGTCCGTCACCGCCCCGGTCTTGACCGGTATCACGGTCAACCCGGCGACGGTGGTTGTGGGACAGCCCACGCAAATCACGGTGACGCTGGACGGCATTGCGGGGACGGGCGGCGTCGCCGTCGCGGTCACCAGCAGCAATACGAATATCATGGCAGACCCCGGAACCGTTACCGTTCCGGCGGGATCGAGCAGCGTCACCGTTGCCAGTCCGGTCACGGTCTCCACGCTGGCGAACCCCGTTCCCAATGACACGGCGCTGACGCTGACCGCCACGCTGGGCGGCGCGACTCCCACCGCCATTGTGACGGTGCGCCCGCTGATTACCGGCGTGGCTATTTCGCCGAACGCCGCCAAAGGCGGCAATACCCCGCTTCCGGTCGGAACGGTGACCCTGGCGCAAGGCGCTCCGGCGGGCGGCGCGACCGTTGCCCTGACCAGCAGCAATACGGCGGTCGCCACTGTCCCGGCAAGCATCACGATCCCGGCGGGCGCGACGACAGGGACGTTCACGGTCACCACCTTCGCGGTTGCCAGCGACGCCACGACCGTTATTACGGCGACCAATCAGTTCGCTTCGCGCACCACGACGTTTACCTCGCAGGCCCCGGCGTTGAGCAGCCTGAGCGTGGCATTGAGCAGCATTCTGGTCGGCGCGACGACGACTGGAACGGTCACACTGGACAGCCCCGCCCCAACGGGCGGCTCCGTTGTCTCGCTTGTGAGCAGCAACACCAACGCGGCGACGGTTCCGGCGACGGTGACAGTGGCAGCGGGTTCCCTTACCGGCACGTTTACCGTAACCTCCGTAGTGACTCTCTCGGCCCTGACCACCACGCTGACCGCCACCTATAACGGCGTTTCGCGCAGCGCCAGCGTCGTTGTCACGCCGCTGCTGCAATCCGTTGCGGTGGCGCCCCCCAAACTGCGCGGCGGCTCCACTCCGGCCCCGGTCGGAACGGTGACGCTGAATCTGCCGGCTCCCACCGGCGGCGCCGTTGTGACGCTGGCAAGCAGCGATCCTTCGGTCACACTGGGCGCAAGCGTGACCGTCCCGGCGGGCGTTACGACGGCGACCTTCCCGGTGACGACGCACGCTGTCTCCGCGCTGACTACCGTGACCGTCACGGCGACGCTCTCCGGCGTGGCCCGAACGACGGTGATGACGATTACCGCTCCGGCGATTGCGACCTTTGCGCTGAACCCCGTCGCCATTGTGGGCGGCAGCGGCGCAACCAACACGACGGCGACTATCACGCTGGACAGCCCCGCCCCGACGGGTGGCCTGAACATCGCGCTGGCCTCCAACAATACAGCGGCGGCGCAGCCCTGGTCTGCGACTACCGGCGGCTCGGCGATCACCTCCGTCACCGTCCCGGCGGGGGCCACTACGGTGTCCTTCGTGGTCAAGGGCTTCATTGTCGCGAGCAATATCAACGTGGTCTTGAGCGCCACAGTCGCCAGCCAGACCGCTACGGCGGCCCTCACGGTGCAGGCCCTGCTGACCAGCGTGGCCCTTAGCCCGACCTCGGTCATCGGCGGGTCGAACCCGACAGCGACGGTGACGCTTGCGGGAGCCGCTCCGACGGGCGGCATTACGCTCACACTGGCAAGCACCAATACCAGCGTCGCGACGGTTCCGGCCTCGCTCGTCATTGCGGCGGGCGCGACCACCGGCACATTTACCGTGACGACCGTTCCGGTCGGCACAAATGGCACGGTCAACATCAGCGCCTCGGCGAGCGTGGGCATCAAATCGGCCCCGCTGCAAATCCTGGCTCCGGTGGTCAACACCCTGCTCGCGGCCCCGGCGACTCTGGTCAACGGCAGCGCGGCCCCCAACGCGGTCGGCACAATCACGATGAGCGGCAAGGCCCCCACCGGCTTTACCGTGAACCTGATGAGCAGCAACGTCAATGTGGCGACCGTTCCGGCGACCGTCACGATCCCGGCGGGAACCAACACGGCGACCTTCATCATCACCAGCGTTGCGGTCTCCTCGGACAGCAACACGGTGATTACGGCCTCCACCCCGTCGGGCGGCGGCAAAACGGCGGGCATCACGGTCAAACCGATGCTGCAAAGCGTGGCGCTGTCTTCGGCTACCACGATTGGCGGCACGGCGGTCACCGGAACGGTCACGCTCAATGCGGCGGCTCCGGCGGGCGGCACGGTCGTTACCCTGAGCAGCAGCAACTCGTCGGTCGCTTCGCCTCCGGCTACGGTTACGGTCGCGGCAAACGCGACAACGGCGACTTTCACGGTCGTCACTCAGGCGGTCGCGGCGAACACCAATGTCACGATCTCCGGCACGCTTAACGGGGCCACCCGCTCCGCCACGCTGACCAATCAGACCGCGACGGCGACAACGCTTGTCCTCAACAGCGCCACGATCAACGCCGGGGAGACCTCGACGGCGACGGTGACGCTGACCGGCCCCGCTCCGTCGGGCGGCACGAGCATCACCATTACGGTGGTGAATAGCGCGGGCAACTCGGCGAGCGCCCCGCAGACAGTGACCATCCCGGCAGGTTCGACCTCCGCGACGTTCACCGTCAGCACGACGGGCTTCACGACGACCGACCGCACGGCCACCGTGACCGTTGCGATCACAGGCGTTGCGGGCAGCAAGTCCGCGACCCTGACGATCCATCACAACTAAGAGAACAGGGAAGCGGGGAGAGGGAAAAGAAATTTGTCTTTTCCCTTGCCCCGCTTCCCGCTCTCATTCTCACCATCAGAAATGTCCGGGCCGTTCGCGGCCCGGACATTTTGCGTCAGTATCTTCGGGGCGTGAACGCCCCGTCAAAAATGCCCAAAACCGGGCCGCGCAGACCGGGCCGTGAACGACCCGTCTGGGAGGCGTTCCGCCAACCGTCCTGCGGACGGGAAGCCAGTTTTGATTTCGATCTTCTTAAACTGCCTTCTTGCTTTGCGTTTTCCGCGTCTTCTGCAGACTGCATCTCCTGCTTTCTGTTCTCTGTTCCCTGTTCCCTCTCTGCTACCGGGCCTTTGCCAGCGTCAGGATGTCCATGCCGATGCGGGTGTTGAGGCCGGGGGCTTTGGCGGCAGTCGCTTTTGCGGCGGTCTTGGGCTTGACCAGCCGAAGATAGATTTGGTTGACGATCTGGTTGGGGCCGTAACCGCTGGGGAGCAGGACGTGGTGGTGGGCCTCCTCTTTGGCCCATTCGCGGCTTTTTTCGGTCATTTCGTGGCTGGCGTATTTTTTGACCGCGACCACGATGTCCGCGTCGCGCAGGTCGGTCTCGAACTTGGCGGCGCGGTCGCTTTTTTTGCTGTCGGGCCAGACCACTTCGCGGCAGGCGAGCAGCGCTTTGAGTTTCTCCGCAACCTGCGGTTTTGATGTGCCGCCGATGATCGTGATTTTCAGGTCTTGCGCAAACGTCCGCGTCATTTCCAGCGTGGATTCGATCTGCGAGTCGGGCAGGTCTTCCTCGTCCACGCCGTTGTCGGGCGGGCAGGGCGGGGCGTCGAGCAGGCGGCGCTGGCGCTCCGCGCAGACCGCTTCCAGAATTTTCGCGTAGCGCGGCAGGCCGGCAAGCAGACGCGGGGCGCAGTCGAGGAGGGCGGCGCGGGTCTGCGGATTGCTTGCGGGGACGCCCGCTTCGAGGCAGGCGTCGAGCAGCGGCAGCAGGGCGGCGCGTTCCCGTTCGATTGCGGCCTCGGACGTGTCGCTGCGGTCGCGCCCCTGTCCCCATGCAACGACGGCCTCAATCGCCGCGTGCCGCCGTTTGTCTTTTTCCCGTTTTTCCAGCGTGATGCTGATGCACTGCTCGGTGTAGCGGCGGCGGGAGGCCAGTTCGTTCGCCTCCGATTCCAGCGTGTGCCATTTCGTTTCAGGGGCCAGCGCATCCAGAAATCCAACTTTTGCGACGGCCTCGCGCAGTTTGCCGTACAATTCTTTTTGCAGTCGGTCGCTCGCTTCGTAGTGGTCAAGGGCGCGGAAAAGCATCTGCTGACCCGCCCCGATGGAGTTGAGCAGGTTGCGGGCCGCTCCCGCCACCAGGCCGGGGTCTTGCGCGGCGTACCAGTTCCACGCCTCCTGCGACTGCGCGGCGCGTTCGTACTGCGCCGCCAGATCGCTCCAATCGGCGGCGGTCAGAAAAACTTCGGCGCTTGCCGCGCACAATGCGTCGAAGGGCAGGACGTTTTCGGAGTCGCCCGCATAATGCCGCGCCATCTGGATACGGTCGCGCAGGGCCCGCGCCGCCGGATGCAGCGCGTCGTCGAGTCCCGTATCTTCCGCCTCGGCGCAAAGTTCGTTCAGGCGGCAGGACAGGGCGCGGGCGCGGAAACAGGCGGGGCGATTCAGACCGCCGCTTTCCAGGCCCAGCGCGTCGAGTTCACGCCACTGCGCTTCCAGCGTTTCCATTCGCGCCCAGAGCCGTTCCGAAATCGCCCGCGTTTCCGCCTGCGTCCGCGCCGGAACCGCAGCGATTGCAGGCGCAAGGGATTCGGTCGCCGCTTCCGGGACAGTTTCCGGGACTGTCTCCAGAACCGCCTGCGTTTCCGCTTGTGTCCGCGCCGCTTCGATGCGCGTATCTTCCTGCGCCGCCGCGATGTCGAGCGGGTCACCCGCCCTGTGGGATTTGCCGTTCAGCGCCGCGTTTGGCGGGGCGGGCGCTTCCATGACGGCGGGGGGCGGAACGACCGGAAGCGTTTCCGTCTCCGGCAGGCGGGCGGAAACAACCGCGTGAACGACGGGCGTGGTTTCCAGAACAACGGGCGCGGGCAGAGGCAGGGCGGGCAGGGACACCGCAGCGGGCAGCGCGATTTTAAGCCTGTCTAGCCGCCGCTGAAACTCGGCAAGCACGGCGTCCAGTTCGGAAACGATCTCGGCGTCCTCGTCCGTAAAGGCCGCCGCCCGTTCCGCCGCCGCCAGCGCGATGGCGGTCTCCAGCCGTTCCCGCTCTTTTCGGGTCAGTCGGCGCTGTTCCCGCCGCGCCCGAACGTCGGCAAGGTACGTTTCTAACGCGGGCAATGATTCGTAGATATTTTCTCTTGTCTCTATCATTTCCATCACGGGCTTCTCCTGTGGTAGTTCAGGTGTTGAAAACACCCGCTTATATGGCCTTCGGCCTCGCGTCCTTCGGACGCAGCAATCAAAATCTACAGGATGTGTCCGAAGGACACGAAGCCGCAGGCTAACCAGACGGGTGTTTTCAACACCTGGACTCTCTCATTCGGCGGAACTTTTCAGATGCGCCAATGCCGGGGCGATCTGCTCCGCAAATTTGCCGTCCCAGTTACATTCGATAGAAAGGCGGGCGTCGTATTTCGCGGACTTTAGCGCGGCGAATAACGCGGCGTGATCGCAGGTCCCGGTTCCTGGCGCGAGGCGTCCGGTATCGGCGGTATGAACGTGCGCCAACACGTCAGCGCTTTCGATGAGGGCGGACAGCGGCTCGTTTTCGCGCTCCATGTGGTAGGTGTCGGCGAGGTTGCGGACGCCGGGAAGCCCGACTGTCCTGCACCACGCCGCGCCCTCGCTTACCAGATTGATATGGTTGCACTCCGCTTTGCAGAGCGGCTCAATCGCCACAACGACGCCGGTCTTTGCAGAAATTTCGCCGCAAAGATTCAGGAAGTCGCGCAGCTGCCGGTCGGCCTCGTCCTGTGGAAAACCCTCCGGGACTTGCCGCGCCCCGCCGCTTCCAAACACGATGACCGCCCCGCCGACCTCCGCCGCCCGCGTCAATGCCGCCCCCACGTAGCGGCGCAGCCACGCAAAGTTGGCGTCCGGCCCCACGATCCTCCCGCTCCGAATAAACGAATTATACGTCTCCGGCAGCAGCGGCATGGCGGCAATCGCCCGCCGCTTCTCCGCCCACGCCGCAGCGTCTTCGTCAGGAATCAGGTCGCCCGCCACGCTGAGTTCAATATAATCGTAGCCCGCCGCCGCCAGCGCCGCCGCCGACTCGATTCCGGCGCATACTCCAAATCGCATGGGAACCTCCGGGAAAGGGTGTCGGGGTTCGGGTATTGGGTGTCGGCTCATTCCCCGCTCACTTTAAGTTCGCCTTACGCTTTCGACGAACGAGCGCTTTTCACGACACCCGACACCCCAACCCCGACACCCGGCTTATTTTGGACACAAAAACAGATAGGGACAGTTTGGACATTCCCGGTCGCTTGGTTTGGCCTCGAAGCGTCCGGCGCGGATAGCGGCGAGAGCCGCGTCGTATTTTGCCACGCGGGGCGGCTCGTAGCGCGACGACGGTTCGACAGTTTTGGTCTCGCCGTCGGCAAGCGATACCAGCGCAATTTCGACTTTTGCCGCCCCCGACTGCTGCGCCGCCGTCCGCAGCAGGGCAAGCCGCTGTTCGGTGTGGTCGTCCGATTTCAGGAGGCGGCGGCGATGCCGCTCTAATCGCAGACCGCCGTCTTCGGTCAGTGTGGCGGCGTCGGCCTCTAAAGTAACGCTGCCATTGGGCAAATTCGCGGTAAATTTGCGATCCGCTATTTTTGCCCCGGCGGGCGGCGGGTTTTGCCGCAGGGTTTCGGCCAACGTTTGCGTCATCTGCGCGGCCTTGCTTCGCAGCAGGCGCGTCGCCGCAGGTTCCGGTTCCGCCTCCTCCGCAGGCCAGATTTCCGAAAGTTTGGAATGTAATTCGCGGTCGGTCGGCGGATTTCCTGCAAAGGATTCAGAAAAAATCCACTGCGCGGCCTTTGCGGTGGCGTCGTGGAATTTCAGGTAGGCGGAATCGTCCCCGCCGGCAGCGATTTGCAGCACGCGCCGATAGTAGAACCGGCGCGGACAGACGGCGTAATCTTCCAGCGCGGCGGCGGAGAAGGCAGATGCGAGGGAAGAGGGAACCGGGAAAAGGACAGGCGCGGGCAATTCTAAGGCGGGCGCGGAAGATTGCCAGTGGACGCGGCGGACGGATTCGGCGGACAGGGCGGTTTGCAATGGAGCAAGCAGCGGCGAGAGTTGGGCGGGCTTGCCATTGCGGGTTTTTGTGTGGCTCAAAATCAGAGCGTCGCGGGCGCGGGAGAGCGCGACGAAAAAGAGATTTTCGTCGCTGTCCGGTTCTTCCGCAATCGGCCTGCCGTCCGGGGCAAGGAACGGGGGCGGCGTGGCGGAGCGTCCCTGCCGCCGCGTCGGAAACTGGTCGGCGACGAGGTTTGGCAGGTAGACGACGGGGAACTCCAGCCCTTTGGAACTGTGGGCGGTGAGCAGGCGCACGGCGTTTAAATCGCCGTCATCATCGGCTGTCTTGACGGAACGTTCCGCGCCGCAGGCCAGCAGATGCCGCAGGTAATCCAAAAATGCCGTCTGCCCCGCCTCGCCGTCCACGAATCGCATCTTCGCGCAGACATTGCGGACGAACGCCAGCAGATGCCGGATCGCCAGCAGGCATTGCCGCGCCGCAAACGTTTCGGACGCCAGCAGCGGGCGCAGATAATCGGACGTTTCGAACAGATAGCGGCTAAGGAATACCCACGCATCGCCGCGATAGGCCAGCGGTTCGATGTCCCGCCACAGATGCAAAAGGCCATTGCGCCCCGCTTCGGAAAGTCCGGGCAGGACGGCGGCAAGCGAGAGGGCATTCGGGAAGGGAACGGTCGCCTCCTGCGCCGCGCTAATGAGCAGCGCCGCGTCCGGTTCGGGAATCGGATAGGCGGGAAACTGCGCCACACGCCGCAGCGTCGCGCCATGCGGTCGGCAGGACAGTTCCAACAGCGCCAGCAAATCCCGGACTTCGCCGCGCTCAAACAGGTCGCCGAGATGCTGCGCCGGGACGTTCCGCGCCTCTAATTTCGCCGCCAGTTCGCCCGCCTGATGATTGGTGCGGCACAAAATCGCCTGATCGCGCAGGGCAATGCCCGCTGCCTCCCGCCGCCGGATTTCCGCCGCGATTCCGTCCGCCTGCGCCTCCACGTCGTCCGCTTCGGCGAAAATAATTTCCGGTTCGAAACTGGAACCGCGCCGCGTCTCCCATATTTCGGCGGAGGCGGACGCGGCGAACAGCGCCACGATTCCGGGACGCGAACGATAATTCACATCCAGACGCAGCCGTTTGCCGCCCGGAAAGTCCCGCTCAAAGTCCCGGATATTGGCGGGCGACGCCCCGCGAAACCGGTAAATCGCCTGCCGCAAATCGCCGACCGCCCAGAAGCCGCCGCCCCGCCCCGCCAATCTTCGCAGCAGTTCGGCGCTCGCCCGGTTCACGTCCTGATACTCGTCCGCGAGAAGGTGCGGGTATTGCGTTTGCCAGCGGTTTTTGACTTCCGGGAAAGCGTCCAGCAATTCAACAGAGCGCATCAGCAAATCGCCGAAATCAAGCAGGCCGCGCTCCGCTAAGAGCTGCTGATAGACGGCGTAAATCCCGGCGATTTCCAGCGCTTTCGTTCCGGCGTCCGCGTTCGTTTGCAGCAAGGTCAGGGCGGCGCGGCGGTAATCTTCCGGCGTTTGCAGTTCGTCTTTGGCGCGGGAAATGCAGGCCAAAATATCGGGAAAAGGCAAGGAGGGATTCGCGAGGTTGAGATAAGAATCGAGCGGCAGGCGGTCTAAATTCTGTTCCAGCAGGCGCACCGCGTCGCCCTCCTCAAGCAGTCCGGGGGCGGGCGGCAGACCGAGAGCGCCGCCCTCTTTTCGCAAAAATTCCAGCCCGAACGCATGGAACGTCCCGATCCAGACTTGTCCTGCCGCCTCGCCGAGTTCGGCGGCAAGACGCTCGCGCATCTCCCCAGCGGCCTTGTTGGAAAAAGTCAGCGCGAGAATAGAATCGGCGGGTACTTTCTGATCATCAATCAAAAAGCGCAGGCGGGCGATCAGCGTCCGAGTCTTGCCCGTCCCCGGCCCCGCGTCCACCAGCGTCGGCCCTGTCCGCGTTTCGGCGGCGGTCTTCTGGCTTGGATCGAGAAAATAGACAGGATGAACGGGATTTTTCAAGATAGGAAAGGAAAGATTATTCTGGGTTTTGGATTCTGAATCAGCGTCTTGTTCTCTTTCCCTATCCTCCGTTTTTTCTCCGAGTTCTCTGTGTTCTCTGTGGCTCAAAATAGAATCGGACAGGCGGGAGAGGACGAGCGATTCGGAGACGCCGACGCGGGCGGCGATCAGGGAGGCGGGCAGGTCCTCCACGAGGAAGGCGTGGCGCAGGGCGGCGGTCGGCAGGAGAAACTCCGCCGCGAACCGGTTGGCCTCGCTTTCGCGCCGCTCCGCCGGACTGTACCCGACCGCGACCTGCGCGTAGCGCGAAAACAGCGAATCGGGGGCGTCGTATTCGCCGCACGAATCGGTCTGCAAATCGGGATGCAGATAGAAATGCCCAAATTCGTGCGCCAGAATCGCGGGGCGGCGCAATGCAGACAAATCGGCATCATGCCAGATTGCGCCCGTCTCGCGGTCAAGCGCGGCGAACGCCCCGGACAGCAGCAGGTCATCGGGCGCAAGCGCTGTGACCTGCAAGCCCGAATCGGCCTGCGCCGCGTCCAGCCAGACCGTCGCAGGCAGTAATTCCGTTTCCGCCGCCCCGATCTTCGCCCGTAATTTCTCATGGATTCGCTGTATGCGCTGCGGAAGCCCCGCGCTTTCTGACATCTGGTTGTTCTCCCTTTTTGCGCCCGCCCCTATTGTGCGCTAATCCGCCGCGCTTAGTCAAGGCAGGTTCGATCTTCTCATTTTTTAAACCAACTTGACAGTATTACGTAATGCTGTTATAATAAGAGTGGGCCGCTCGAACTTCGGTTTTGGGTGGAAAAACGGGCGGGGCAGGGTCCTTCAGTTATCAGCGTGGGGCGGTTGAAACCGCTGCCACAAGCGCGCGAAGTGTCCCTTCGGACACTAAACCCGATCCTTTTTGTGTAGGCTAATCCGCATTGAGTCCGCGAAGGCGGACTTTGCGCACGCGTGGCCGTGAATTGATTCGCCCGCACGAAAACTGAATGGCCCTGCGAGCGGCGCGGCAAGGAAAGGAATACGACGATGGCGAAAACCATTCTGGCGGTGGACGACGAAAAAGCGATTGTCCGGCTGGTGCAGGTCAATCTGGAGCGGCACGGCTACACGGTGCAGACAGCATACGACGGCAGAGAGGCGCTGGAGAAAATCGCCCTCGCGCCGCCCGATCTCGTGGTCTGCGATGTGATGATGCCTTATATGGACGGCTTCGAAGTCCTGAAACGCTTGCGGCAAGACCCGCAGACGCGGGAACTGCCGGTCATCATGCTCACGGCGAAGGCCAATGACAGCGACGTTCACGAGGGCTGGCGTTCCGGCGCGGACTGCTACCTGACCAAACCGTTTAATCCGAGCGAACTGTTGGCCTTCATCAAACGGATTTTGGAATCGAAACAGACCGGTGACGACGAAGGCCGCTATCGGATTTGAGGCTTGAATCCTCCTGTGTGTCCGGGCATCCCCACCCGGACACGCAGGGCGAAAAAATAGGCGAGATCAGGAGAAAAATGGACGAAGCGGCGCGTTATACGATTGGAAAACTGGCGGAAGCGGCGGCAACCACACCCCGCACTATCCGCTACTACACGACCGAAAATCTGCTGCCGCCGCCGCGGATCGGGGGGCGCGTCGCAATCTATACCGAAGCGCACCGCAACCGGCTTTTGTTAATTCAGCGGCTCAAAAACGCCTTCCTGCCGCTTGATGCGATACGAACCCAACTTGCGGAAATGACGGACGCGCAGGTGGAAAATCTGCTGGCGGGCGGGACGGACGCGCCGCAAAGCGACACGCCCAACGCAATCGAACAGCGGCTGCGAATCCAGATGACGGGGCCGCACTCCGAGCGCGGCGGCGCGGAATATGTGGCGCAGATTCTTGCCGTATCAGGACAGGCGCAGATGGAATCTCCCGACGCCCCGAAGACCAAACGCGCCCTGCTCGTCAGTCCGGTCTTTCGTCCGGCGGAATCGGCGGACGAAGCGGGCGGCATGGCGGCGCGGGAAGGACGCGCCGTGTGGGAGCGGATCGCGCTTGCGGGCGGGGCGGAACTGCACGTTCCGATCCCCGAAGACCGGGCGGGTCGCGAAATTTTGGAAGCCCGAATTGCGGCGACGCGGGCGATATTCGCCGCCGAAACGGAGAGGCAAACGAGGCCGGATGCGGCGCACCCGCACCCCTGCAATTTCCGCCTGCACCGGAAACTAGACCGGGGCTGGGGCGAAATGGCGTTCGAATACCGGTGGGATTCGGACAGCGGAAGCAGGGCGGGGGACGATCTGAGCGTTCCCGATCTGGAGCATTGCCGCCTGTATGAGATGACGGTCTATTCTTCACTGGCTTCGAAAAATGCCGGGACGTGGCGCGACGGCTATTTTCATCCGCTCGATCCACCCTTTCCCGGCTGGCAGTTTCGCGACCCGACGGACGGACGCACCGGCCCCGTCGGGCTGGAATGTTTCCCCGCCTCGCAGGGCTGGGCATGGGACAGGCACACGCGCCGGGGGCGGCTCATCATTCCGCAAGAATCGGGCGTTTATGAGATTAGCGCCATTCAATCGTACCGGTTCCAGTGCGCGATTTGCGGCGCGGACGCGGTGGTCACCGGGCCGGACGCGGGGCCGCACGAACTGCGCCGGACGTTCGCGCCAACTTCCGATCCGGGCGTCTGGCGCTACACCTTCGGCAAGCACGAATACCGGGCATGGATGGAGGTCAGCGCGGCGGGCTACGTCGCGGACAGCGCTGGAATCGGGTTTGGCCCCGACGCTCATTTAGAATCCAGCGGGGAGATCGTCAGTTCGCTGTAAGAGACTTTTCGCAGGTTGCGGCGGTCGTTTGTCACGTCCTGCCCGCCCCGTTTCGCCTGCTCCAGCGCCTTGCCTGTCAGGAATTGCGATCCCGCGACCATCTTAAAAACGCCGAATCGGTAAAGCCCCTGCGCCGCCGCAGTCCGCACGGGATAGAAGATGCGGCGCGGCGCGTTTTTATTTTTTTCCGGCGGCGACAGCAGGTAGGCGCGGTCTTTCGCCAGCGCTTTGAGCAGGGGTAGATTTGCGTCGTCGCCCATCAGGGCCAGCGCAATCGCCGCCGCCGTCCGCAGGCGGTATTTATCGCTTGCCGCCGCCTCTTTCGCTTCGCGCAGCGCCATTTTTCGCTCTCCGAGAGACAGCCCGTATTCGTGGAGGGGGGCGAAAAGCGTGTCCCGCTTCCAATCCGGGGCGTCGTCCGGGCGGGGATGATAGGCCAGAATCCCCAGCCCGATCACGGCGCGGCCCCGCAAATAAACGTCGTCGCTTTGCGCGAGGTGCATCAAAAACGGCAGCAGGCGCGGCGCGGCGCGGACGGTGAGCAGGTCAGCGGCGGCGTAGGAGTAGGCGGGCAGTCCACGCAGGCGCTCCGGCGCTTCCAGAATTCCCAGCAGAACGCGCTCGATGTCCACGCCGTTATTTTCCAGATAGGTCAGCGCAGAGGAGTCCGGGACGGCGTTTTCCGCGCCCGGTTCCAGCGCCAGCGACAGCGCGAAAGCGATGGCGACGCGCCGCCAGCGTTCGCTTTTCGGGGCGGCCTGCGCCGCCGCCTCGAACGCGGCCTGCCGAAAGACGCGGTTTTTCTCCTCGATATTTGCGGCGCGGCCCGGATCGAACGGCGCGGCGAAGATGTCGCAGGCCGCTTCCGGGCGTCCCAGCCGCAGCAGACATCCACCAACCGCCGCTTTCAGTTCCGGCCTGCATCCAATCTCCCCGACCGCAAAATTTTCGCTTGCCAGTTTGACCGCGCCCGCGTCGTCCCGCCTTGCGGCGCGTTGCTGAATCGCGGCGATTAGCGATTCCGCCTGCGCTTTCGTCCGATGCCGCAGCGGGTCAATCTTGCGCAGGTCGCCCCACGCCAGCGAAAAAATGTGGTCGCGCCCCCAAGCCGCCTGCCACGAAAGCCCGGTCAGCGCCGCCGCATAGACGGTATCGTCGGCAAGCGGTTCGCCGCGCCAGTTCAGTTTGGCGTCGCATTGCTGAATCTCTTCCTGAAAAAGCCGCTGTGTTTCCCGCTCGGCGGCATATGGGGCGGCGCTCGGAAGCGAACCGGCAGGGGGCGGCGCAATCAGCCCCGCGCACAGCGCCGCAAGCCCTATCACGCAAGAGAGAGTAGGCAAAAAACGCATTGGATCGGCCTTTCGGGACGGGCTTAAAATGGTCTTGCGGGGGAATAGACCTTGCAGAAAAATCGGACGCATTAGGGGTAGGGTTGCAGACAGGGCCTTTTACAGGCCGCCGGGGAGGTCTGCGCCCCGTCATCCTGCGTTTATTGTATGCGAAAATGAACAAAAAGTCAAGCGAATTAGAGCATTTCCTGCCGCGCAGGTTAGCGCGAAACGCCTCGCGAACAGACTACTTGATTCGCGCAGGGGGGAAGCGACGCAGTTGCGCTTACAACAAGAGCGAGCGAAACTTTCCAAAGGGATGTAAACGGCCCGATTGGAAAGTTTCGCTCGTATTGACTTAAATGTCTCTTACCACTTGCTGCGGGTGGGGGCGGGGCGACCGGCGTTCTGACCGGGGCGACCGGCGGGGCGCGGGCCGTTGCCGGGGCCTTGCGGACGCGGACGCTGCGCGGGGCGCGGCCCCTGATAGCCGCTCGTCGGCGCTTCGACATGGAACGGGCGCGGGGCGGGCGGCGGGGCGATAAAGCCTTTGGCCTCGCGCAGTTCCACGCGCTTTTTCATCAGCCGCTCGATGTCGGCAAGGTATTTGCGCTCGTCGCCGCTCACCAGCGAGATGGCGTCGCCCGGACTTCCGGCGCGGCCCGTGCGCCCGATGCGATGCACGTAGTCCTCCGGCACGTTCGGCAGTTCGAAGTTAATGACGTGCGGCAGCTGTTCGATGTCCAGCCCCCGCGCCGCAATGTCGGTCGCCACCATGATGCGGACGGCCCCCGATTTGAAGTCCGCCAGCGCCCGCGTGCGCTGCGGCTGACTGCGGTTGCCATGAATGGGAACCGATGAGATGCCATGCTGCGCCAGCTGTTTGGAAAGGCGGTCGGCCCCGTGCTTGGTGCGGGTAAAGACGAGGGCCTGCTCAATCTTCTCCTCTGCCAGCAGCCAGACCAGCAGGTTCGTTTTCTGTTCCTGCGCGATGGCGTAAGCGGACTGCGTGACGAGTTCGCTTTCCGCGTTCTGACGGGCCACTTCGACCATGACGGGGTTATGCAGCAGTCCGTCCGCCAGCCGTTTGATCTCCTGTGAAAAAGTGGCGGAAAAAAGCAGGTTCTGGCGTTTTTGCGGCAGCAGGCTTAAAATCCGCTGCACGTCGCGGATAAATCCCATGTCCAGCATCCGGTCAGCCTCGTCCAGCACGAGGATTTCCACGCGGCTCAGGTCAACCGTGCGCTGCCCGATGTGGTCGAGCAGGCGTCCCGGCGTGGCGACCAGGATGTCGGAGCCGCGCCGCAGGGCCTGAATTTGCGGGTTGATATTGACGCCGCCAAAAATCACGGTGGAGTTAAGCGGCAGGCCTTTGCCGTAGTCGCGGACGCTTTCTTCGACCTGCGCGGCGAGTTCACGGGTGGGCGTTAAGATCAAAGCGCGGACGGGGCGGAAAGCGCGTTCCGGGCGGGCGGGGCCGCTGCTTAGGTTCTGCAAGAGCGGCAGGGTGAAGGCCGCCGTTTTACCCGTGCCGGTCTGCGCTCCCGCGAGAACGTCGCGGCCCTGCAAAACGACGGGGATGGACTGCGCCTGTACCGGCGTGGGGATGGTGTAGCCGGCGTCGTTGAGCGCGGCGAGCAGTTCGGCCCGCAGGCCGAGGTCAGCAAAAGTCATGAAAAGAGAATCTCCTGAAAGATCGGCCTGCGTCCGCAGAGCGGATTCCGGTTCAGGCAGATAGGTTGACAGGCGCAAAGGGGTGGCGGCGGGAGTGGCCCGCAGGTGGCGGAAACGTAAACCGGAGTACGAGACATTGCGTTGCGCGAAAATGAAATTGTTACGCTTACATTATACTCTGATAAAACGGGAAAATGGAGGGAAACGGGTAATTTTTTGGAAGAAAATCGGGTTTTTGTCTTTATTTCGTGGGATCGTCGCTAAAATCTTTGTCAATCAGGAAGCAGGGGCTGATGTTCACGCAGTTGCTCCCCACCGCGCCAGCAGTCGCTCACGCGCCCCATGAGACGGAAAACGCGCTTCGATCTCCCGCTCCGCCCCCTCGATTTGCAGGCGGCGTTCCGTGAGATACCCTTCCACTTCCTCCCGATGCCGCAGGCAGTAGGCAATCGCGCCGTAGATGTCCGGGACGGTGAGCGCAGGGTATTTGTCGGCAATTTGTTCAGGCGTCGCGCCGTTCTGATACGCGCCAATCACCGTATCTGATCGCACTCGTGTGCCGCCGACACGAAACACGCCGTCCGCGTCTTGCATCAGGGCGGGCTTTTCGGTTGCAATCTCTAAAGCGGGCATGATTTTCCCTTGTTCCACAACGCATTGATACCGCAAGAATTCCGCTTGCCTGTTTCATTATAGCAAGCGTTGGGCGCTTTGTCAATGCGGGAAAAAGGGAAATCTGCGCGGCGCGGCGAAACAGGACAGAGATTCAGAAAATGCGTTTCCCTTGCGGAAATTGAAGCGGGGTTTGCTATGGCGGGTTATGAAAATTCAGGGGCGGGGCTGTTTGGGGACGAGGACGGGACGGCTGCCGCTTCGCCTGCCGACGCGGGGGCCGACGCGCCGCTGGCTGCCCGGATGCGTCCGCGCACGCTGGACGAATTTGCGGGGCAGGAGGCGGTCGTCGGGCCGGGAACCCTGCTGCGGAGGGCCATTGAGCAAGACCGATTGACCTCCGTCCTGTTCTGGGGGCCGCCCGGAAGCGGCAAGTCCACGCTGGCGCAGATCATTGCGCGAACGACGCGGACGAAATTCGAGAATTACAGCGCCGTGACCAGCGGAGTCGCCGACATCCGCAAAGTCATCGAGCAAGCGAAGGAGCGCAAACGGAAATTAAACCAGAAGACCATTCTGTTCATTGACGAAATCCACCGGTGGAACAAGTCGCAGCAGGACGCCCTGCTGCCCCATGTCGAAGATGGAACCGTCGCGCTGATCGGCGCGACGACGGAAAACCCCTATTTCGAGGTCAACGCGCCGCTGCTGTCCCGTTCGCGCCTGTTCCGGTTCGAGCGGCTCTCGGACGCCGCCATTCGCGTTCTGCTGGAACGCGCCCTTGCCGACGAGGAGCGCGGGTTGGGCAAATTGCAGATCACGGCGGACGCGGACGCGCTGGATTTTCTGGCGCAAATTGCCGGGGGAGACGCCCGCAACGCCCTGACCGCTTTAGAAGCGGCGGCGCTGGCGACCGTTCCCGATGCGCATGATAACGGAACCCGGCGACTGACGATAGGGCTGGCGGAAGCGGGGGCGCAGGCGCGGCAGATGGGCTACGACAAAACGGGCGACGAGCATTACGACACGATTTCCGCCTTCATCAAATCGCTGCGCGGTTCCGACCCCGACGCGGCCCTGTACTGGCTGGCGAAGATGCTGCTGGCGGGCGAGGACGTGAAATTCATTGCGCGGAGGCTGGTGATTCTGGCAAGCGAGGACATTGGCAACGCCGACCCGATGGCCCTGATTCTGGCGCAGGCGGCTGCGCAGGCCGTGATGTTTATCGGGCTGCCGGAGGCGCAGCTCACGCTCTCGCAGACCGTAGTCTACCTTGCCGCCGCCCCGAAAAGCAACGCCGCCACCGTTGCGATAGGCCGCGCCATGCAGGAGATTAAGGCCAATGGCGCGAAGCCCGCGCCGCTGCCGCTGCGGGACAGCCACTACGCGGGCGGCAAGGCGCTGGGACACGGCGCGGGGTATCTTTATCCGCACGATTTTCCCGATCACCACGTTCCGCAGCAATACCTTCCCGATGGCGCGGACGGAACGCCCTACTACGAACCAACGGGACAGGGAGCGGAGGCCGAAATCAAACGGAGAATGGCGGCCCGCAAAGAGAAATTATAAAATCTGAATTACGGCTGGACACAATCTAAAAGACATGATAGAGGGTAATGAATGAACCGGCATTACGCCGATGCGTAGAAGCAGTCATGTCAGGCAAAACGAGATTGGTTACGTCATTGGGAATGGTCTCACAGTATGAGGCGGTATTCTGCGCGGTTTCTGCTACGCATTCAGATTGTAACTATTCCGCCAGCGGCATTAGGAGAAAGCGGCTTTCCCAAAAAGACGGATTCCAGCGCAGGCAAGACCGAACGGCCCTGCTTTCGCAACGTGGAAATATAACTGCGAACCGCGCAGAAAGCGTCCGCCCTGCCGCTATTGTGGAAACCGGTGTTTGGTTAGATCAAGGCGGTGATGGGCTTCCGTCAGTTCTCCTTGCGCGGTCTTGCGGCGGTCACCGGCGAGTGGCGATTGGTTTGTTTGGGCCACAATCTGCGCCGTTTGCACGTTGTGACGACGGGATAGGCTGATACCGGGCGTGTTGGCTCGAAAAAGAGAAAACAACGGCTTGTCCGGGAGCCTTTTGCTGTTTTGCGCGGACGTTTTCCCGCCCATCCCCAATTTTAGTTCGCAAGAGAAGCCCGACAGCCGTTCTCAAAAGCTCTCGCTGACAGACTGCCAGGTGGTAAACGACTCTCCCGAACGGCCTGATACGCAGAAATCGGCGCGATTTTCACGCGCCGATTGACAGCGAGGCAATAAATCCGTATACTCTAGCGAAGAACCCCGCAATCTATTAAGAAATTTATCTAAGAAATTTATTAAAACAGACGCTTATCAATAGCGCGAAGATACGGGCGAAACAACCGGAGCAGGGAGGCGGAACTTTTTTGGAGCGAATCTATATCGAGGGCGGACAGCCCTTGCGCGGCGTGGTCGAAGTCGGCGGCAGCAAAAACGACGCGCTGGCGATCATGGCGGCGGCCCTGCTCGTCCCCGGCGTTTCCGTGCTGCGCAACGTCCCGCGCAACAGCGATGTCAATACCCTGCTGGAAATCTTTCGGCGGCTGGGCGCAACGTCGCGCTTTCGCGAAGACGGAACGTTAGAGATTGACGCCACGCATCTGACTACCACCGAGGCCCCGCACGATCTGGTGCGGCAAATGCGGGCCTCCTTCAACCTGCTCGGTGTGCTGCTCGCCCGCTGCGGCGACGCCGCCGTCGCCATGCCCGGAGGCTGCGACATCGGGTCGCGCCCGGTGGATTTCCATATCAAGGGCTTAGAGCAGTTCGGGTGCCACCTGAAACTGGAACACGGAATTTACTACGGCGAAGCGAAAGAGCTGACCGGGGCCAACATCTATTTCGATTTCCCCAGCGCCGGGGCCACCCAGCACCTGATGATGGTCGCCTGCCTCTCCAAAGGCATGACCGTGATCGAAAACTGCGCGGCGGAACCCGAAGTCACCGACCTTGCGGACTTTCTCAACGCCTGCGGAGCGCGGATTTACGGCGCGGGCAACAAGACCATCACCATTGACGGCGTGGACGAACTGACCCCGACCGAATTTACCATCATTCCCGACCGTTTGCAGGCCGCGACCTACGCCGTCGCCGCCGCCATCACCGGCGGAGATGTCACCATCCGCAACGCCGTCTACGACCATTGCCGCCCCGTCTTCTCCAAACTGCTGGACGCGGGCGTGGAGATACTCGCCGAACCCAACGCCGTGCGAATCCGGCGGCGCGGGGCCTTACGCCCGGTAGACATCAAGACCACGCCGCACCCCGGTTTCCCGACCGATATGCAGCAGGTCTTTACCGCCATGCTCTCGCTGGCGGACGGCGTATCGCTGGTCACCGAAACGGTCTACGAAAGCCGCTTCCGCTACACCACCGAACTGGCGAAAATGGGGGCCAATATCTACGTCGAGAACCGCGCCGCCAAAATTACCGGCGTGGCGCGGCTTTCCGGCGCTTCTGTCTCCTGCACCGACCTGCGCGGCGGAGCGGCCCTGCTGGTGGCGGGGCTTGCGGCGGACGGCGAGACTGATATTGACCACCTGCAGCATTTAGACCGAGGGTACGAGGACATCGTACCCAACCTGCGCGACCTCGGCGCGCGAATCACGCGGGGAACCGCAGGGAGAGTGCGCCTTGTTTAGTTTCGTGCCGGAACTTGGGGTAGACCTGGGGACGGCCAACATACTGGTTTATATGCGGGGCAAAGGCATCGTGCTGCGGGAGCCTTCCGTCGTGGCGATTGCGGCCCATTCCAAAAAAGTGCTGGCGGTTGGGGAGGAGGCGCGGCTGATGCTGGGCCGCACCCCCGGCAACATCGTCGCGATCCGCCCCATGAGCGACGGCGTAATCGCCGACTACACCACGACGCAAAAAATGCTGGAATACATTTTCGCCAAAGTCGTCGGGCGCAAGCGGCTGTTCAAGCCCCGCGTCCTCGTCTGCGTCCCCTCGCAGGTCACAAGCGTGGAGAAGCGGGCGGTGCGCCACGCGGCGCTCGAAGCGGGCGCAAGCGAGGCGCACACCATTGAGGAGCCGATGGCGGCTGCCATAGGCGCGGGACTGCCTATCTCCATGCCCGGAGGCAACATGGTGGTGGACATCGGCGGCGGCACAACCGACATCGCGGTCATCTCCCTCGAAGGCATCGTCACCAGCGAGAGCCTGCGCGTGGCGGGCAACCGCATGGACGAGGTGATTATCCGGCACGTCAAATCCATGTACAGCCTGATGATCGGCGACCGGACGGCGGAGGAGATCAAAGTCAAAGTCGGTTCCGCCTACTCGCTGGAGCAGGAATTAAGCCTCGAAGTGCGCGGGCGCGACCTTGTGGCGGGCCTGCCGAAGACCGTTTCGGTCACGTCCGTCGAAGTCCGCGAGGCCCTCGCCGAGCCGGTGCTTGCCATCGTGGAAAAAGTCAAGCGGGTGCTGGAGCAGACGCCGCCCGAACTCGCCGCCGACATCATTGAGCGCGGCATTGTGCTGACGGGCGGCGGGGCGTTGCTGCGCGGCTTTGACCGCCTGCTGTCCGCCGCGACCAATATTCCCGTCTATGTGGCGGAAGACCCGCTCTCCTGCGTGGCGATTGGCACAGGCCGCGCCCTCGAAGAATACCCCGCCATTCGCGCCAGCGAACGATATAGCAGCGACCGATGAGAAGCAGAATAGAAAACAGAAAACAGAAAACAGAAAACAGAAGGGGGCGGTCAGAGGTAGAGCGTGCTGCGCGTCGTTGCAAAATGGGCAGGCGAACGCATTTTCTTCTGTTTTCTGTTTTCTGTTTTCTGTTTTCTTGCATTTCCCTTGCTGCCCCGCCCCGCGATGTCGCGGCCTCGCACCCGGCGAGTCGGGCGGTTGCGGAGACAGTGGATAACAGGATTTTGACGCTGGACGGAAAACGGGCGTTTCATGGCGCGGCGACCGTGACGCAGACCGAGGCGGCGATAGCGATGGCGCGGCTGGCGCAGCGATTGGAAGCGGGCGCGTGGCGGCGTGCGGCAAGCGTTCCCCTGCCCGCCCCGGCTCTTCAAAAAACATCCGGCGATTGGAAGCGGCAAACGGTGACGCGGTACGAACTCGCGTCCGTCTTAGCGCGGCTGGGCGATTACGCGGCGAACGGCCTGCGAAGGGCGGCGAAAAACAGCGCGGACGCGGGCAAATCCGTCGTTTTGCCGCCGCCGCCAAAAGTCGAACTGCCGCGCCGTCACCCGGCCTACGCCGCCGTCTCGTATCTCGCGGCCCGCCGCATGATCTCCGCCGACTCGCCTTTGCTAAAGCCAAAAGACGCGCCGCTGACCGCCGGAGTCCTGCGAACCGCCCTGTCGCAAATGCTCATCGGACTGACCGACCGCCTGACCGATTTAGGCCACGATAAAGACGGCGGAACCCCCGATCATTCCTTTCATAAGTAGAGGTGTTCGGGTGTTCAGGTGTTCAGGTATTGACTGCTCAACTGACAGTTGGTACAAAACTATCAGTGAAGGAACGAACACCCGAACACCCGAATACCTGAACACCTGACCGAGGTTTTCGCTATGCCAGAGACCGCCTTCCCTTTACGTTGCAAATGCCGCCGTCAGTCCGAAACGTCGCTGCGCTGTTCCCGGTGCAGCGTTCCGATTTGCCCGGACTGCTCCCATATGTACTCCGTCGGAATGTTATGCCGCGAGTGTATGCGCGGCGGCAAAGCGTCCCGGTTATACGAACTTTCGCCCTCCGCACTTGGGAAGACGCTTGCGGTCTGTCTGCCCGTCGGCGTTCTGATGGGCTGGCTGGTCGCGAGCATGAGCGGTTTCGGCATGATGGCAAGCATCTGGGGCGGGCTGTTTCAGGGGCTTGCGGTCAGCGAAGCGGGCCTGCGGGCCTCCGGGCGCAAACTGGGCTGGAAGATCGAGACGGTGGTCGGCGTGTGCGTGGTCGTCGGTCTGGTTGCGGGCTGGGCCTTGACCGGCCTGCGCGTGGACGCCCCGCTGTCTGAACTGCTGATCGAGCGTCTGCTTAATCCCTGGTCGTGGGCCACGCTGATTTTCGCGACGGTGGTGGGCGTGGCCCGCTTCCGCAATATCTAAGGGACTTTCGAATATTAAAATCTTCCACGCTGGCGGGCGGGCGGGCGAATAAATTCACTGCCACAAAAGCGCGAAGTCCGCCTTCGCGGACTCAATGCGGACTTACGCATACGGGAAGATTTATTTTATCGCAAGTCCCTAACGGCAGTTTGGCGGAAGAAAGATTTCGATGAAGATTTGGGGAACGGTTGGGACAGTCGGCCTCGGTTTGCTGCTATGCGGCGGCGGGGCCGCGCAAAATGGGGAACGTCCCGGCAGACCGCCCGTTGCGCTTGGCAGTCCGGCCCCCGCTTTTGCCGTTGTTTCGCTGACGGGCGTAAAAACGCGATTAGCGGACTTGCGCGGCAAAGTCGTGCTGATTGATTTCTGGGCGACATGGTGTTCGCCGTGCCGCGTTCAGATGGCGGAAACGCAGCGGAACTTTACTCGCTACGGGCAGGGCGGCCTTGCGGTCATGGCGATTAGCGACGAAACGAAAAGCGTGGTCGCGCCCTTCGTAAAGGCCAACCACTACACGTTTCCGGTCTATCTAGACAGTGCGGGCAAACTGGATTCCGCTTACGGCGAGGCGAAACCGGCAATCGCTATCATTGACCGGCGCGGACGCTTGACCGCCTATTTCGCCGGACAGATTGACCCGAAAAAAGTGAGCGCGGCCTTGAAACGGGCGGGGCTACCTGCCGATAGCGGTTTCCGCCGCCGTCCCCGTCTTCCCGCTGCCCGGTAATAATCCCCGCTTGCGGAGGCGCAGCGCCATGCCGTCCGCCCACACATCGCCGAGTTGATAGATGAACCAGAGCAGTACCGCAAACGCCGTAATCACCTCGACGAGGCGTGGCGTAGTCAGGGCGCGGACGGTCACTTCTAAGACGTAGGCGGGGTGATTTACGACGTTCCACGAGTTCAGCCGCTCAATCAGGCCGAGATACACGCCGAGCGACATCAGAAAGAAAAACGGGGCGGCGAACGGCAGGCGCGGGATTCGCGCTTCCCACATCAGGCGCTCAATCGGGCGGATGGCGAGGACGAAGCAGACCACGCCGAATCCGCTATACAGGGCGAAAAACAGTCCGAACTCCGCGACGGTCAGCATGGCGGCGCGGTCGTTTTCCGCCGCCTGAAAGATGGGGCGATAGATCGGATCGAGCAGAAAATGGCGCAGTTCGGTCAATAAATAGCAGGTGTTGGGAAGGAACGCGAACCAGCCCAGCGCCAGCGGCGTCCACGCCAGCCAGGGGACGCTTTTTTTACGGACGGTATAGCGTTCCGCGCCGTAAGCGAACAGGTAAGCGAGAACGGCGGGGATCGCCGCCAGAAAAAGATTCCAGAGTATCCATGAGGCTGACTGCATCGTTTGGGTGGATCGCCTTTCCGAGGGTTCCGCGTCAGTGGAGAATACGGAAAATTTCGTGTGATAATTTTCACCGCTTATCGTATCGCGCAGACCAGGCCGTGTACGCCCCGTCGGCAATGCGCCTCCGGGCCGCGTTCCGGGCCGTGAACGAGCGAACGGAACGCAGAGACCGGGCCGTGAACGAGCGAACGGAACGCAGAGACCGGGCCGTGAACGAGCGAACGGAACGCAGAGACCGGGCCGTGAACGACCCGTCTGGGAGGCTAAAGCCAACCGTCCTGCGGACGGGACTGCCGTTTCATGGAAAATTTGCGGTAAATTGCGGATTGCCCTGAAGCGCAGTCTGTTTTCGCCGATAATCCCTTTGTTCCGGCGCGGCGGATCACGGAGGAGCGCGGCGCGGAGGACAACACCATGCGGTTAGCGGGGGCGGCAGGCGCGGTCAACAGGTGACGCAAAGCGCAGGCCGATGACGCGAGGCGGCAGTTTGAGCGGGAAACAGAGGCGCGGACAGGCGACACGGACTCACCGGGCGAGGCCAGAGATACGGCGGCGCGACCTACCGGCGGGGCGGGCGGGAACGGAAATAATCGCCGTGACCGCAGAAGCGACAGGGAACGTCCTTCTTCGCAAGTCAGGCGCGGCCTCTTTCCCAAAAACCGATTGCGCGTTCCATGAGGCGCGTTTCCACAGTGACTATTCCCCCGCCGCAGCGCGTCAGGCGTTGCGGCGGGGGAATTTTTCTTGTCTCTCTCAGGTTGAAAGGGTTGAAAATGGGAAATTGACGGGCAAACGGGTGATTTTCAGCGCGGCGGGCGCGTATTACTGCTTGCGGGGCGCAGTGTCCGGGCCACTCCGCAAGCGTCCCCTATCTTATGTTCAAGGAGAAATTCATGCCGCAATCCCCGTTTTCCCGTCGCGAGATGCTGCTCGGAATGGGCGCAATGACCGCGTTTGCCGCGCTGCCGCAGTTTGCTTCGGCGCAAAAGACAGGCCAGAGTAAACCGTTCGCCTCGCCCGTCCCCGCGTTCGACAACGACCCGATTCTGACCACGAAAATCGCGGACAACCTCTTTACCCTGACCGGCATGGGCGGCAATATCCTGCTGATGACGGGCGAGGACGGCCCGCTCCTGGTGGATACGGGAGTTCCGGCCCGCGCCAGAGACGTGCTGAAAGCGGCGACCGCCGCCGCGCATCACCCCGTTGTCACGGTCATCAACACGCATTTTCATTTCGATCATACCGGCGGCAATAGCGCGTTTGGCAAAGCAAAAGCGCGGATCGTGGCGCACGACGCGACCCGCGAACGCCTCCAGTCCGACTTTTCGCTGGAGCCGCTCGGCATCCCCATCTCTGTTCCCGCCTCGCCCGCCATCGCCCTGCCGACGCTGACCTTCACCGACGCCCTGACCCTCCACCTCAACGGCGAAACGATTGACCTGCTGCACGTCGCGCCCGCCCACACCGACAGCGATCTGATTGTCCATTTTCAGAAGGCGAACGTGATTCACGCGGGCGACCTGTTCTTCAACGGCGTCTACCCCGTCATTGATTACTCCAGCCGGGGCTGGATTGGCGGCATGGTCGCGGGGATTGATAAGGCGCTGGCCCTCGCCAACGCGCAAACGCAAATCGTGCCGGGACACGGCCCGGTGGGGAATAAAGCGTCGCTTCAGGCAAGCCGGGAGTTGCTGGCGGCGGTTCAGGCGAAAATCGAACCGATGGTCAAGGACGGCAAAAGCGCGGACGAGATTGTCGCGGCGAAACCGACAGCGGAATACGACGCCGTGTGGGGCAAAGGGCTGCTGAACGCGGACTCCTTCGTCAAAATGACCGCCGTCGGAATCCAGCGCCATAACGGATAGCGGGCAGGGAGGCGTAAAATTCAGAAGCCAGAAGCCAGAAATCAGAAGATAGGCGCAATCCTCCTCGCGCTGCTCATTATGCCGCTGACGGCGGTCGGGCAGACCGCGCCCGCGCCGCTTTCGCAGCGCCGCATCAACGAATACGCGGCGGCGCTGCTCACGGCGGAATCGGCCTTGCTCGAAGCGCCGCGCCTGCGCCGCCCAAACGAACCGCTGCCCGCGTATTGCGGGCGGCTTGTCCTGCCCCTGCCGAATGAAACGCAGGCGCGGCGCGGCGTCCGCATCAACGGCTATTTCGCGGCGCTGGAACGCGCCGCCGCGCAGACGGCGGAGATCAGAAAATCCCCGCCGCTCTGCGATTCCCGCCCCGAAAACCAGAAACGCTGGCAAACGATTGCCGCCGCCCTCGCCGCCCTGCCGCGCTGTCTGCGCAGCCTTCGCGCCGACTTCCAGCGGGAAAAATCCGCGCCAGCCGCGCTGCCGACCGAACTTGTCCAGACCCTTTACGCCCTTCACACTGCAAAAGAATCCCTCCGCGACGCAAGACCGTAGTGAGATAACAGATAACTACTCGCCCTTACTGTCGGGGGTACAAAACCCCCGCCTGCCGAAGCCCGCTGGCTAACCGTCCTCACGGACGGCGCAGTCGAAAACTGAATTTCCCGTCCGTGAGGACGGTTGCAGAACGCCCCACAGACGGGCCTTTCATAGGCCCGACTATTATCTACTATCTAACTTTGAGGCGGCTTCGCGGTCGAGCAGCCACGTCAGCGTTCCCTGCGTCGGCATGACATTCGCCGCCGGGTAGTCGTTTTCGTTAGGATCGCTCTCAATCACGTCCCGCGCAATCTCGGCCTTTTTCGCGCCCGATACCAGAAAGACGACGCGCCGCGCCGCGTTAATCAGCGGAAAAGTGAACGTGATTCGGTCTACCGGCGGCGGCAGAACTCCGGGCGTCGAAGCGGCAGTCCAATGGTCGCGAACGGCGAGCGCGGGCTTTCCGGGAAACAGCGAGGCGGTATGCCCGTCGTCGCCCAGACCAAGCAATATGAGATCAAACGCGGGCGGGGCATCGGGCGGGTTCGCGCCGAAAAATGCGCCAATTTTTTGTTCGTAATCGGCGGCGGCTTCCATTGCGGTTGGCGCGTCGGTCTTGACCGGGAAGACGTTCGACTCCGGCAGGGGGACGCGGGAGATCAGAGCGCGGCGGGCCATTCCGAAATTGCTGACCGCATCATCGGGCGCGACAAAGCGCTCGTCGCCGAAGAAGCAGAAAACCTTATCCCATGCGATTACGGCGGCGGTCTGCGGCTGCGCCAACAGCCCATAGGTCTTCTCCGGCGTGGAGCCGCCCGCCAACGCCACCACAAACCGCCCCCGCGCCGCAATCGCCCGCGCCGCATCCTCCCGGAACAGATCGGCGGCGCGGCGGGCCAGATCGTCCCCGTCATTGCAAATCGTCATTACCCGCGTCGTGGTCATTTTTTTCCTCTCCTGTTGGCTGCCCTGAAATTTGGCCTCGCAATTCTTTACGCAAACGCGCCGCGAAAATTTCAAGCCCGCCCGATTTGAGGGAAGACACGCCGGGACAGGCAGGATTCCGCCCGCGCCGCGCAAAATAAAATCGCATGAAATACAGCAAGAAAATAGCAATCGGCGCGTTGATAATGACAATCGTTTTTGCGCGGGACGCGGAAGCGCAGGCTCCGGGCGTGAAACCGTTCAATCCGTTCCGAATCGCTTTTACGCGGCGGTGGACGGAGAAACTGACCGACCGGGCGAAACTCATGGACGTTTTGCCGGACGCAAAACGGGGCGGACTGGCCTTCACCGCCGAGACCGACGACCGCGACGCCGTGAAACGCCGCCTGCTGATAACCCACTGGGACGGCTTCAAGTTCGCGCCGGACGCCCGCGCCGACTTTCTGGGGGCCGCGCCCGATACGCTGCTCGCGGGCAAGTTCCGGGACGTTCCGCCGCCCGCGCCCGCCGCAGGCAAAACGCCCGCCGTTCCGCCGAAAAAAAGCGGAAAGAAAATTGTCGTCGCGCAGAAATCGCAGATTGTCACGAACGAGGGCGTTTACGAATGGGACGGCAAAACGCTGAATCGCCTTTGCAGCGCCCCGCCCGGTGTGAAACTGGCGCTGGAGATCGAAAACCGCTCCGACCGCTTCGCCGCTGGCGGCGGCGACCAGACCGCGCAGTACGCCCTGAGCGACGAGGGAGTCAAACCGCTGCTGAACTTCGACGCCCCGATTGAGGCGGCGGGATTCGCCCGCAGCGGGATCGGGGCGCAGGAGTTGCCGCAGGCCAGCGCCGCCGATCTGCCGTCAGGCGTCCGCTACCTGCAAACCTACTGGCGCAATCGCAGCCGGTGGATTGTCGGCCTGCTGCCCCGCTCCGGCGCGGCGGGCGATACGCTGGTGGTCTACGCCCCGAAATTCACCGCAAAAGAGAAATCGTTCTGGCAGTCCACCTTTGACGACTTTGAGGAGGTCTGGCGCAGCGGTTCCCTGCCCGGTCGTGTGCTGGACGTTCGGGTCGGCGATCCCAAAAACGAGGGTTCAGTCGGCTTGATTGTCCTGACTTCCGAAAATAACGATATGGACAGGTCGCTCGCCTTTTACGCGCCCGTCGTCAATATCGGAAAATAATCCACCCGATGAAAGCGCCGGAAATGACGGGGGGCTGAAACTGCCGCCCTTCTCATGCGTACCTGTAACTACGCTGGTCGCGCTGGGAATTACGCTGCCGCTGTCGGAGATTTACGCGAACATAGAATTCCCGCCCGCGCTGTCGTTAGAGGAAATTGAAGCGGAGAGCGAAGCGGAATAACCCCGGTTTGTCGGCGAACAGCAATTTAAGACCAATAGAAAGCGCCGCAGTGAGGAGCAGAACAGGCCAATGAATTTTCAGTTTTTATTTTTTGGAATCAGCGCAGGGAATTTCGCCGCCCGAATCAACGCGGCGGGGAAAGCGTTCCTGTTTGCGCTGGCGGCTGGTCTGCTGTCGGGCGTCTCTGCCCGCGCCGATTCGGACTTCAACACGAAGCAGGCCGCTGTCACGGGGAATATTTTCTATAATCCGGGCAATGGTTCCGGCCCCGGCAGTATAAATCCCCGCGTGATTCGGCTGGCGCACAACAACAATTTCAACGGGCGCTTGCTGGCGACATTTCAGAATTTTCAGACGCTGAATTTCGGTCTCTATGCCAGTTACGACGACGGCAAAACGTGGTCAACTACCCCGTTCAGCGTCGTCAATGAAACGCGCCTCGGCGCGGGCTGGCATTTTTTCGGCGAGCCGGACTTGCTGGAACTGCCGCAGGCGGTGGGAAACCTGCCCGCCGGAACGTTGATTCTCGCGGGAAACTCCACCTACTTCAACCCGTTTCAGCAGCAGATCGAACTCTACGCAAGCAGCACGGTCGGCGTGACCTGGCGTTATTTAAGCACGGTGGAGGTTCGGACTGCCGGCGGGCCGGGAGGCATCTGGGAGCCGTGCGTTCAGGTCGCGGGCAACGGTTCGCTCGTCGTCTACTACTCCGATGAGCGGATGAAATCGCAGCATTTTAATCAGTTATTGGCGCACCGCGCCTCGCCCGACGGCATAAATTGGGGCAGCGAAGTCTACGATGTCGCCGTCCCCGATGACACGCAGCGCCCCGGCATGGCGATTGTCCGCAAACTCCCGAACGGGCAGTACCTGATGAGTTTTGAGAACGTCAACGGCGGCGCGGGCAGCCCCATGCGCGTCAAACTTTCGCCGGACGGACTAAATTGGGGCAAGGCGTCCGACATTGGCAGTCTGGTGCAGACCAGCAGCGGGGCCTATCTGGGGGCCACGCCCACGATTGCCTGGTTCCCGGCGGGCGGGCCAAACGGCATGGTGATCGCGTCGGCCTCGTTCCTCAACCATTCACCCAACACCGACCGCGAACTTTTTGTGAACTATAATCTCGGCGTCGGTTTCTGGCAGGCCCTGCCCGCCCCGGTTCAGTGGCAGGGCGGCAACCCGCAGTCGGGCTGGAGTCAGGCCCTGCTCGATTCCGCCGATCATACCACTTTGATGCAGTTCGCGCCGTCCGACATCGGCAAAAACCTGAACGAAATCCGCTATGCCCGCGCTCCGCTGATTGTCTCCGGCGGGACGTACAGCCTGACGAATGGCGCAAGCGGACTGTGCCTTGACGTGACCGGGCAGTCTACGGCGACAAACGCGAAAATGCTGCAAAACCCTTTCACCGGCGCGGCGAGCCAGCGGTGGCGCGTGGATTACGTCGCGCCCGGAACCTACAAGCTGACGAACATCAACAGCGGCCTTTGCCTCGACGACACCGGCGGAACGAATCTGGCCGGGACGATTTTAGGGCAATGGCATGACAACGGCCTGTCGCCGCAGCAATGGCTGTTCCAGCTGCAGTCCGATGGGGCGTACACGCTGACGAACCTTGCCGCAAACCTGAATCTGGACGATCCGGGCGGTTCCCATACGCCGGGAACGCCCGCGCAACTCTGGTACGCCAACACCGCGACGGCGCAGCATTGGGTTTTGCAGAAGCTCGCCGACGCCCCCGTCGCGCTTTCGGGAACGGTGGCGCTGGAGGGCTGCGCCAACCTCGCGCAGACGCTTGCGCTGACTTTCCGCCCGACGGACGGCTCCGCGCCCTTTACGCGCTCAATCTTACTGGACGCTTCCGGCGGGTTCAGCCTGCCGGACGTTCCGCGCAAGAACTATCAGATCAATATCAAAGGCGCTTTGTGGCTCGCGCAAAATGTCGCGCTGGACGCGACGAATAGTAGCGCAATCACCCTGCCCTACCCGCTCCGGGCAGGCGACTCCAATAACGACAACTCAGTGGACAGTTCCGATTTTACGGCCTTGATTGGCGCGTTCAATTCAGCGGTCAACGTTCCCGGCAGCGGCTACGATCCCGCCGCCGATTTCAACTGCGACGGCTCGGTGGACTCGTCCGACTTTACCCTGCTGATCGGGAATTTCAACGCGGTCGGCGATCCGTAATCGTCCCGCAAATTTCAAAATCACGCCATGCAAAACCAATTTCAGCCCGGAGAAAATCAGACGCCACACTCGGCCTATCTTCCCACTACGCAGACAACTGCCGCAATCGAAACGGAAGCGGACATTCAGGCCGCGCTGCGCATCACAGAACGCCTCAGTGAGATTACCCGCCGCGCTAAACGCGCGTCAACCCAATTCTGGACAGGATTTCTCGCATGGTGTTTAATTCTTGGGATGTTTGACTTTGTAGGCGGGCCTATTTTGATGGATTATTTAACAGAGAACCATAAAGGTCTGCTCCTGTTTCTCGTTTTACTCCTGTTTACTCCGCTTGCCGCGCTACTTTTGGGCGACCGGGTAAGAGCGAAATCCATTCCAAAGTTTGACGCGGAGGATATTGCGAAACTGGGAGGAGTAAAAGCGATTGTCCCGCTGGTGACGATGCTGAATAATCCGATCCCTAAAAAGCAAAAACAAGCGATTCACGACGCGCTAACAATGATTCTGCCGCAGATGAAGGCCAGCGACGCAAAATTATTAACCGCAAATTTTCGCGATATGATTCATTTATGGCTATCTACGGTCGGCAATAAAAGAGTCGCAAGCCCCTGTTCTGACGCGCTTCGTATTGCGGCGCTCAAAGCGTTAGAACAGGTTGGCAACGAAAAAGACATTCCCGTCGTCGAAATGGCGGCAAACCGAGCACCTGAAACACCGGGAGGCGAACGGGTGCAGCAGGCGGCGATTGACTGTTTGCCGATGCTAATGGCGCGTTACAATGCAGAAGAAGCGAAAAAGAACCTGCTCCGCGCTTCACAGGCGGAAAATGCCGACCCCGATACGTTGCTTCGCCCCGTAAGCGGCGCGGGACAGACCGACGGCGCCGACCTCCTGCGCGGCGCGAATCCGCCTGATGAAGCGTCCGGGCCTTAAACGACCGGGCGTCCGGGCCGTGAACGGCCCGGATACACCGCATGGATACGCCCCCCCCGGACTTACGGCGCGAAACCGCCTGACTTACGCGGCTGACTTGACAAGCGCGGGGCGATGTGAGACACTACACTATGTCAAAAACGGATGCGAAACACGATAATACGGATGTGGAACGCGCTATCCTTGTCTCGGTGGAACCGGACGAGGAACTGCGCCCCTACGCCATCGAAGAACTCACGGCCCTTGCGGAGACCGCAGGCGCGGTCGTCGTCGGGGAGTTTTATCAGCGGCGGCAGCGCCCCGACCCCGCGCACTACATCGGTTCCGGCAAAACGCTGGAACTCTTTGCCGGAGCGCAGGACGCCGACGCCAACCTCATCATCATAGACAGCGAACTCTCGACCGTGCAGGCCCGCAACCTCGAAGATAGCCTGAAACGCCGCGTGATTGACCGGACGCAACTCATCTTAGATATTTTTGCGCAGCGGGCAAGGACTCGCGAAGGCCGCCTTCAGGTCACGCTGGCCCAACTAACGTACCTGCTTCCGCGTCTATCCAATCTCTATACCAAATTTGAGCGGCAGCAGGGCGGCATCGGGACGCGGGGCGGACAGGGCGAAACGAAACTGGAGACCGACCGCCGCAAAGTCCGCGACACCATCAGCGACATTGAGGCGCAGCTCGCCGAAGTCCGCTCGGCGCGGCAGCAGCAGCGGGCGCACCGCCGCCGCCTCCCGTTCCCCACAGCGGCCCTTGTCGGCTATACCAGCGCGGGCAAGTCCACCCTGCTCAACACGCTCTCCGGCAGCGAGGTCTTTGCCGACCCGCAACTTTTCGCGACGCTCGACCCGACCACGCGCCGCGTCGTCCTCCCCGACGGCTGGGCCATTCTGCTGACCGACACGGTAGGCTTTATCCGTAATCTGCCGACGCACCTTGTCGCGGCGTTCCGCGCCACGCTGGAGGAGACGATTGAGGCCGACTTCTTGATTCACGTCGTGGACGCAAGCCACCCCCGCCGGGACTTGCAGCGCGAGGCCGTGCTGGAAGTGCTGGACAGCCTCGGCGCGGGCGATAAACCGATGATTACCGTCTTCAACAAGGCCGATCTGGTGGAAGACCAGTACGAATTGCGCTCCCTTGTGGCGGAAACGGAAAACGCCGCCTCGATCTCCGCAATCACGGCGGAGGGTATGGGCGACTTGATGCAATGCGTGGTGAAAACGCTGGACAACCTGCTCGAATCGGTGCATCTAAAAATCCCCTACGACCGCAGCGATCTGGTGGCGCAGTGCTACGAATACGGGCGCGTCATCAAGGCCGACTACCGTGAGGACGCCATCTACGTGGACGCCCGCATCACCCGCGACCTTGCGGGCCGCGTCGCGCAGTACCGGGAAATATAAAAAGCAGCGCGTCGGAAAAGGCCCTAACGCCCGCGCAGGTCACAAAACGAAACAGGGAAAAGAGGGAGGCGCATTGCCTTTCCCCTTTTCCCTGTTTCGTTTTTATTTTCGGCGGCGCAGGAGCAGCGAACCGCCCGTCATGGCAAAGCCCGCCAGCAGGGCGCGGCCGCCCGGTTCCGGCACATTCGTTACCGTGAGGTTGTCGAAGCCATAGCCAAAGCCGAAGCCCGCCGTGTTGGTCGCAGTGAAGATCACTTTGGAGATGGCGTTGGGCGAGGCGAGCGCGGTGGTCTCGAAATCGGTGGATGTGGTGACCGAACCGAGAACGTTATTGGCGGCGTCGTAAGCGGTCAGGGTGTATTCCGAATTGGTAATGTTGACCGCCGAAACGAAACTCTGCGGCTTCGCAAAGTCAATCTCGAACGGGGCCAGATCGCCAAGGCCCGACGCGAAGTTGGGGCCGCTGCTCTGCCCGCCGGTTCCGCCGGGGTAGATGTAGTCGTCGCCGGTGAACGTGATGCCCGGAGTCGCGTAGACATCCGAGACGAGCGGGCCGTAGGGAGCGCCGTAGGAACCGATAGCCGCGCCGCTGAACGTCCGGTCGAAATCCAGAGTCAGGTACTGGAAACTGCCGTTATAGTACGCGGAGTTCGCTGAAGCGGAACCCGCCGCCAATACGCCAAGCAGGGCCGCAAGCGCCAGGGAAGGTTTGCAGATCGTCATGTTTCTCTCCAATAGGATGGGTGTTCGGGTGTTCAGGTGTTCAGGTGTTCGGGTGTTCAGGTGTTCGAGTGTTCGCGTATTGGCTGCTTCACTGTCATTTTACGCAAACTGTCAGTGAGCGAGCGAACACCCGAACACCTGAACACCTGAATTAGTCGTCGTCGTCTTTGCGGGCGGTCGCGGCCTTTTTGCCGTTTGTGGCGGATTTGGCGGCGGCCTTTTTGCCCAGTTTTGCGGCAATGCGCGGATCATGCTTGATGGCGGGCATTTTCGCGTGGAAGCCCTTCACCGATTTCCACAGGATTTCGTTGAGCAGTTTCGGGTTGGCGCTGTCCGGGTGAACGAAGTCCATGCCTTTGGTCTGCTGCGCTAATTTGTACTGCGGGCTGCCCGGTCGCATCGCGCTCGATCCGGGCGTTTTGCGTCCGACGATACGCGCCGACGGTTTGATGGCGGTATAGGGTTCGCTGTTGCCTGCGGTCGTGTCGAAGTCGTTGATGTAGTCCGCAACCGCGTCGTACTGGTTCATCGGCGGCAGGCCCATCAGCAGCTCCATGCTTTTCAGCACGCTGTCCGTGTTATAGAACGTGTGGTCGAGCGAGGCGCGTTTGATCAGCGGGCTGATGACGTAGCAGGTCGAGCGGTGCGTGTCAATGTGGTCGGGGCCGTCCTGCGAGTCGTCTTCAATGATGAAGATCGCCGTGCTGTTCCAGATGGCGCTGTGGCTCACCCGGTCAACGAGCTGCCCGACGGCGTAGTCGTTGTCCGCGACCATAGACTGCGGCGAATACTGGTTCGGGTAGTAGCCGCTGGTGTGGTCTTTCATAAAGCGGATGGTCTGGAAATTCGGCACGGAGTTTCCGGTCGGGTCGGCGGCGAGATTGGCGGTAAATTCCGTATTCCATTCCGTGTAGCGGCTCGGCGCGTTGTTGGCCCCGTAGGTCGGCAGGGGCGTGGTCAGGCCGTAGGACTGATAGATTTCGCTGTCCGCGTAATTGCCGTCGAAGCGGCGGAAGTTGGTGTCGCTGCGCCCGATGAGGGCGGTTCCGCCCGGATAGTTGTCCGGGATCAGGCCCGCCACGCCGAACGAGTAGAAGAACCCGTAATTGCGGTAGGTGAGGCCATGCGCGAGAACATCGTCCCAGATGTGGTGTCCCGGCGCTTCGGAAACGTCGGGGATGGCGGGAGCGCCGTTCGGGAAGGCGGCGGAGAGGCCGGGGCCGAAGCCGCCGACGGGGTAGCCGTTGTTCTGGCCTTCGAAGTCGTAGTTGCGCCCGCGTCCGCTGTAATTGTACGGCAGGTTTTTGATGACGTATTCCGTCGCCTGTCCCTGCGTGGACCAGGGCCAGCCGTCGCCTGACGCTTCGCCGCAATCAAAGAAGTTGTCGAGCAGGACGAACCGTTTGGCGAGGGCGTGGAGGTTCGGGGTGACGCCCGCGCCGAACAGGGTCAGCGTCGGATCGGCAATCGCGCCGGGAACGCCGATGTCGCCCAGCACCTGATCGAACGTGCGATTTTCCTTGACGATGTAAATAACGTGCTTGATCTGCGCGGCCTGCGCCGCCAGCGGGTTCGTGGTCGGGATGTTGGCGATGCGGTTGTTGGCGAGGACTTGCGGCGTGCCAGTCGCGAGGAGCGAGAGCGGGTTCGCGATGGTCTGCACATCGCCCTCAATCAGGTTCAGGTCGTAGGCGAGCGCGAAAGCGTACTGAACGTAGGACGGGTTCGGGTAGCGCGTCTGATGGCCTTTGGCGTTGGTGACAAGCAGATTGCCCGTTGCGCCGAAGACCGCGCCGGTGGGATACCAGCCGACGGGGAGGTAGCCCAGCACGGCGCTTGCCGGAGCGACGCCGGGATTGACGACCGCGACCGCGTTCATATCGCCGAGCGTGACATAGAGCAGGCCGTTCGCCGCCTCCGCAATTCCGGTGGGAGTCGCGCCCGGAAGGTTCGCCGCGCCGGTTCCCTGCGGCTGCAGCGGAATGGCGTTGACGATGGCGTTGGTCGCGGTATTGACGACGATCAATTTATCGCTGTGCGCCCCGCCGATAAAGAGCAGGCCGGGATTCGCTTTGCTTTTGAGCAGGGCAATCGGGTGCGCGAACAGGTTCAGCGCGGTGTCGGCGGGGATGGCCCCGCTGCCGTAGGGCGTGGTTCCGAGTTTCGGGGCGGCGGGATTGCTGGCGTCAATCACGTAGACCACGCCGTCGCGCTGGCTGCCGACGTAGAGCGTCGTCCCGACCGCCGCGATGGGCAGCGGGAAATTGGGCAGGGGCGCGGAGAAATTGTAACGTCCGACTTCGGTCTTGCTCGCCACATCAATCATCGAGACGCTGCCCGGAGACAGCAGGTCGTTGGCGGCGGGGCTGCCGTAAAATTCGTTGTTGACGGCGTAAAGCGTTTTGCCGTCTGCGCTGATGTCGAGACCGGTGACGAAATCGCCGTTGATCTTGCTGCTGATAAATCCCGCCGAGGAAAGCGCCCCGGTTGTCGCGTTCATTTTCAGGATTTCGATGCGGCTGAAGCTGCCCTGCGCGGAGTAAAGCGTATACGTCCCGTCGCCATTGAGAACGGGGGAGAACACGAGGCCGTAATACAGGCCGGAGTCGGAGCTGCCGAGGCCGCCGTTCAGCCCGTTGTTATAGTCCAGTTGGGAGGCCAGAGCGCCGGTCGCGGTGTTGATGACGCTGAGGTATTGTTGGTAGCCGATGTTGGTGCTGACGGCGAATTTTCCGTCCGGGCTGGCGACGAGATTAAAGGGCAGGCTGCCGACGTTGGTCACGGTTCCGAGCGCGGGCGTGGTGATGAATTTGCCGGTGGCGTTGGGAACGGCGGCGACTTGCGGTTTCGGGGTGTCCGCTGTTCCTTCGATTGCGACGCCAACGGCGCGGCTGGCGGTCGCGAGATTGTTGAGGGGCGCGGCCTGTTTGGACGCGGCGGTCGGAAGGGGCTTTTGCGTCTGCGCTCCGGCGGTCAGCGTCAGCGCAGCGAGGCCGACTCCCGTCAGCAGCCCCCGATTGCGGTAGCGATGTTTCATTTAAGATTTCTCCTTTTGCTTCGAGCGCGTCCCTGCGGTCGCGCCGTAATTCATGCGGCATACCACTTAGTGTAGCCGCGCAAAGTTAAGAGCGTATTAAGGAGAAGTCAAAAAAACTTAAATGTTTCTAAGGTTTGAGGCGCGAAGCAGAACGGCGGGCGCGTCGTCCGTTGGGTTTCCACTTGCGGCGCGGAGCAGTGTCGCAGAATTGGCGGGCGTCGAAGCGCGAACCAGAATTTCCGCTTCCGGCAAGATTTCATTTGGCGCTGGCGGCAAGGGGTCTAAGAAACTTCCTTTTGCGAGATTATTGTAAACCTCATAAAGACGATATAAATTTGTAATGCCACTGGCAAGCACTTCCAGAATACCGCCAATTACACCGCCAAGCAGACAACCCAGGCAGAGCGTCAGGACACCGATTACCAGAGCTAAACAGACAAAAAAGAGGGCAATGACAAAACACAAGAATCTTTTACCGTAATACCCGGCATTTATCAGAAAATAGCGTGGTTTGCTATGGCGGCGTATCGGTTTCTTTTCGTCCATCGCGTTTTCTCCGTCGGCGTTGGTGGCGGTTTCAGGCCGCTTCCGCAAGATTCTCCGCAGACGCGCTTTGCTCGGCCTGTGATTGCGGCGTTTGCAAATAAGCGCGTATTTCCGCGTTAAGCTCTCTTATGCGATGAATATACGCGGTTGAAGTGATCGGAAAACGGCGCGATTGATGCTTTTCGGCGTGGAGGCGCATCCCTTCCAGAAGATCAGCAAACCCGGCAAGTTGTTCCAGCGCAATATTTAGTTCACTTGCGTTCGTAATCATATTTCCACCTCCACAACGCCCTTCGGTATTTTTGTCGCTTTGTCCTTATCGAAAATGCCTGTATTACAAAACACGGGGAACTCGCGAACGGCGATTGCGGAAAAAACAAAGATGTCCCCGATCCCGGCGGACTTCGCGTAATTGTAACTGATAAGAAGTGCGGCCTCATCGTCCGCTTCGATAATCGCGTCGCTGCGCTCATCTTAAATAAACAGGGCGTCCACATCGCCGGGAGTTTCCTTTTGCGAGATGAAACTGCCGTTGAGAATCAGCAGTCCGCCCATGCCCTTATCGCGCAGGGCGTCGCACCATTGCAGGAGGCGGTTCAGAAGTTCGCGGCGTTGCGTGTTCGGTTCGCCGCCGAAGACCACGCTAATCGTCTCCCAATCGGCGGCATGATGGCCTTCGGGCAGCCAGCCGTCAGCGCGAAACACAGGAATTGGCATCGGTTTGTTCTCGCGTCTCCTCTAATCGTTCGCCTTGCGTTGGCGGCGCGAAGCAAGGTCTGCGGGGCGTTCTCCTCGGTTGCGGCGGCGGGACGCAGGAGCGTTTCCTTCTGCGCGGCGTCCGTCGCAATCGAAGCGCGAACTAAAACTTCCGCTTCGGGAAGTACCTCATTCACTTCCGGGTAAGCGGGATTCAAGGCCGTTCCAACAGGCGCGTTCTCGATTTTTAGGGCGTACCGTCCAAATCCGAACGCGGCGAGGCCCACTACTGGCGTAAGGAGACTGCTGCATACCAGCGTCCAAAACAACGTATCATCTGTTTTGTAGGATTCGCGCATAACCCATTCAAGCAACGTCACGAATCCACAGACGCCTAACGCAGATACAAAAAAGAGAAGCATAGAAATAAGAAGCAAGACACCGTAGATAGCCCTGCGAAACTCGATAGTCATTCGATACTTAGCCCGCATTTGAGCGCGGCGCAGCAATCCATAACGGCGCACAGGTTTCTTCTCGTCCATTCGTTCGCGCCCCTTCCCGCCGCTCCCGTCGCGATTGCAATATCTGCATTACGCGCAAACGGTCGCGCCGTTTCGCCCGCTACTCTATTATACGCCGAAACGAGGCGGCGCAATCGGAATTTTTTCGGCGTAGTCCGTCGCGCTCACTTCGCATTTCGTGACGCGGCGGTTGTATCTTGTCTCGTGGCGGACATATTTCTTCTCACGGCGGTAGTATTCCATGAAAAGAAATACAAACTCCGTGAGACGGCGGACGTATTCCGCGTCACGAAATACATCCGCCGTCTTATAAAATACAACCGCCGCGCCGCACAATGCGAAGGCTGCGAAGGGCTACTTCGCGCTCAGGGCGAGGCTTGCGGATTTCAGGCCGGGGGCGGTCGCGGTCACGGTGATTTTGCCGCCGGTTTCTTTGGCCTGAATGACGGTGAGGCACAACCCGTGAAACGCTTTGCGATTGGCGGCGCGGTCGGGGTCATGGTCGGATGGATCGCCGTTGCCGACGCCCGCGACGACGCCCGCGCCGCTTGCCGCGAACATAATTCGATTATCGGCATATGGCACGACGCGCCCCATCGAATCTAAAACCGACACGGTGACCAGAATGACCTCCTCGCCGTTCGCGGTCATCGTTTTGCGGTCGGGAACGAGTTTGATTTGCGCGGGAACGCCCGTTGTCTCCACCGTGTCCGTCGCAATGATTTTGCCGTTGGCGTCATAGCCCCGCGCCGTGAGTTTTCCGGGCGCGTAGGGAACGCTCCATTGCAGATGCCCGTTGCGCGGCATCTCCTTCGCGCCGAGGCTGACGTTATTGAGAAACAATTCCACTTTCGCGGCGTTGCTGTGAACCCACACGTCAATCGGTTTGCCCTCCTGACCGGCCCAGTTCCAATGCGGGAAAACGTGAACGACGGGCTTATCGCCCCACCACGCCTGATAATAATAGTAGGCGTCTTTCGGGAAACCGCACTCGTCCATGATGCCGAAATGCGAATTGATGCAGGGCCAGCCGTAGGGCGTCGGTTCGCCCTTGTAGTCGAAGCCCGTCCACACGAATCCGCCCGCCACGAACTCGCGCTCCGCAATCGCCCGCCACGCGACCTCGGAAGTCTGCGCCCAACTTGGCGCGTTCACGCTGTACGCGCTGACGTAGCCCCGCGCCGCGTCGTTGACATACTCGCCCCGCGTCCCCACTTCGCTCGCCGTTTCGCTGCCATACATCGGCTTGTCGGGATGCGCTTTGTGGAAGCCGTCGTAGGCGTTCGGCGAATAGTTGATGCCCTGCGCATCTTCGACGTTGGTAATGCCCTGTCCCCAGCCGCCGTTCATGGCGCAGGAGACAGGCCGCGTACCGTCGAGTTCATCCGTGACTTTTTTCATGGCGGCGAAGATTTTTGCGCCCGCCGCGCTGCCCTGTATGCCCTCCTCGTTGCACATACTCCAGATAATAATGCTGGGGTGATTGCGGTCGCGAACGACCATCTTTTTGAGGTCGGCGAGGTCGTCGTAGGGGGTGGAAGAGTCGGACTTTGCGGCGTAGGTATCGCCAAGATGCCGGTTTTCGTCCATGACAAGCATCCCAAGCCGGTCGCAGGCGTCGAGGAGTTCGGGCGCGACGGGATTATGCGAGAAGCGGTAGGCGTTGCCGCCCATCGCCTTCAACTTTTTGATGCGCCATTCCAGTAAACTGTCCGGCATAGCGATACCGACGCCCGCGAAGTCCTGATGATTGCACGTCCCTTTGATTTTCACGGGCTTGCCATTCAGGAAAAAACCCTTGTCTTTGTCAAAGCGAATCGTGCGGACGCCAAAGGGGACTGTGACCGTTTGAAAGCTAGCGCGTGTATAAAAGTCTCCGCCATCAATCACGACGCGGCAATCATAGAGTTTCGGGGATTCCAGTGACCAGAGAACGGGATTTTTTACCGTGCAGTTTATCATTGCGTCTTGCTTACCATGCGCTTTGACAGGGACAATCACTTTTTCAGCGGTGAAGGCCTCGGCTCCGGCTAAACTGATAAACGATGTGGCTGAGAGTTTCACGTCCTTATCGAAGTCGTTCGCGATACTGAAATTGATTTTGACGCTGGCGCCTCCGTCCGCATTGACCTTTGGCGAGATATAGAGGCTATCGGGGACGATATGATAGCGATGCAAAGAGGTCAGCCAGACGTGACGATAGATGCCGCCGCCCTCGTACCACCAGCCCTCCTGCGCGCGGGCGTCGCAGCGCACCGCGAGGACATTCTGCCCGCCATAGTTCACGGCGTCGGTGATGTCGTAGCGGAATCCAGTGTAGCCGCTCTTATGCCTGCCGAGAAGTTTGCCGTTCAGCCAGACTTTGCTGTCGCGGTACACGCCATCGAAATCGAGCCACAGACTGCGGCCTTTCTCGTCTTTGGAAACCGTGAACGTCTTGCGATACCAGCCGATTCCGGTGGGAAGGCTGCCGTGTCCGGCGTCGGCGGTCGGCGTGAATTTGCCCTCCACCACGAAATCATGCGGAAGGTGGACGCCGCGCCAATCGCTATCTTTGAAATTCATGGCGGCGGGGCCTTTCTTCACCGCTGCGTCTTCCGCGCTAAGCGTGACCGCCCCGATTCCGCCCGCGCCCGCCGTGTTCTCCACCAGTACATAGACGGCGTTTTTTTCGCCCGCTTTCCAGGCGTCGCCGAGCGGGACTTCGAACGGTTCGTTCCAGACCTGATGCGAAAAAAGTTTCCTGCCGTTGACATAAACGGTCGCGTTATCATCCACATAATCGAAATGCAGGACGCGCTTCGGACCGGGAACGTCGGGCAAAAAGGCGTGATACCACGCGAACCCCTTGCGTCCGTGAAAGATGTCTTCTCCGGCGGCGGAACCGCGCCAGATGTCAGCGGTAAGCCCGGACTTTTCGAAGTCGGTGTCGGGAACTTTTTCGGAGGCTTCGGGCGCGGATTGCCACCGCCAATCGGTGACGGGGCGACCCGCCATGACGCCAATCTCGCCTGCGTGGAATTTCCAGCCGGCGTCGAAACGGACGCGCTGCCTGCCGGACGGCGGGGCGGCATGGACAAGCGCCGCGCACAGCGAAAGCAGCGCAAGCGCAAGCAGGGTGCGGATAGATCGCATGGGTTTTCCTTTAGCGGCCTCCATCGGCCTGAAAATTTTAAGGCGCGAGGGTTAGCGGACGCCCTCACGGATAGCGCGCGTGGAATCGCCGCAGAAAAGGGGCGTTTTTCCCTCCGGCGCGGCGCACATCCCCCGCGTTTCGATCTGAATGGTGGCGTGGGAGATATTGTAATCGCGGGCGAGGAGTTCGTTTAAGTCGTGCAGGATCGCCCCGCAGTCGGCGAGGGCCTGCGTTTCCGCCACGACAACATGGCACGAAAGGAAGTGCATCCCGTCCGAGACCGTCCATGTATGCAGATCATGCACGGCGCGGACTCTTGCCACGCCCCGCATCGCCCCCACCATCGCGTCAAGATCGAGGTCGCGGGGCGTCCCCTCCAGCAGAATGTCCGTCGCGTCCCGCACGATTTTGACCGAGGTATACAGAATGAACAGCGCAATCAGCGTGGAAACGGTCGGGTCGGCGTAAATCCAGCCCGTCTGCTTCACCGCAAATCCTGCCAGCACAACGCCCAGCGAGGACAGCGCGTCGCCCGCCATGTGGATAAACGCCGCCCTCATGTTCAGGCTGTCTTTCGCCGCCCCGCTCAAAAGTCCGGCAATGACGGTGTTCATAAAGAAAGCAATCGCCGCCACGCCGATCATCAGGTTACCGTTGACCGTTTCGGGATGCCGGAACAGCGATACGGCCTCCGCCAGAATCAAAACGCCAATCACCATCAGCGAGACAGCGTTGAACAGCGCGGTCAGAATTGCAACGCGGTGGTAGCCAAACGTTTTGCGGGCGTTTGCGGGCTTGCGGGCGACCCATACGGCATAGGCGGCCAGCGCCAGCGCCAGCGCGTCGCTGAGATTATGCCCCGCGTCGGAGATCAGCGCCAGCGAGTTCGCCGCCCGCCCCGCCAGATACTCCCCGACGACGAACGTCAGCGTAATCGCCAGCGAGACCCACAGCATCGGCCCCGACGTGGCCCCGTGAACGTGGACGAGGCCTCCGGCGTGGTTATGCCCGCAGCCCCCGTGATCGCAATGCGAATGAGAATCCTCCGTCATCGTTTCTTTTCCCGCCTCCCCCATTTCTATCGCTCTCCGTACCGATTATTCCGCAAAAATTGCGTCCACGTCCACAAAAAAATCGGGGAGCGTGAGTGATTGCACCCGCTCACCCGCCCCGTAGATTCGGACGGAAGTATAACCCGTTTTAGCCACCCTCAACACTTCGACCGTTTGCGTGTCGCGACGGACAATCCAGCCTTCCTCTACTCCGATAGCGCAATAGTCCGCAATTTTGCCATACAGGATATTCTCTCTCTCGCTGTCGGAGACGATCTCAACGACAAGTTCCGGCGCGGTCTCGATCCATCCCGCTTCCTGATAGTCGCCCGCCTCCCGCAGTTTCGTATGAGAAATAAAAAAGACATCAGGCTGCCGCGTTCGAAGTGGGCGGCGTCGAATCATAACATCGAAAGGAGCGCTGATTGTCTTGCCGACGCGAGCGCTGCGTTCGTAGTTTCGAAAAATCTCCGTTAAGTTGTCGGACACGCGCTGATGCCACCATTTCACTCCTGCCATGTAGACCCTCTTTCCATCAAGGATGTCGTAGCGTCGGTTGTTCTCCGCCTCCGTTATGTAGGCCTCATAGGTGAGCCGTTTGGCGGCGGGCGGTTTTTGTAAGACCGTTGTCATGGCAAGACCTCCTGAAACAAGCGCCGGGAAACAGTCCCGGACGGCATCAATTTTCCTGCATTATTCCGCAAAAATCGCGTCCACGTCCACAAATAGACCGGGGAACGTGATAGATTGCGCTTGCTCACCCGCCCTGTAGATTCGGACGGACGCATAACCCGCCGGAGACAGGCGCAATACTTCGACCGTCCGCAGCGCGGGCCGCGCAATCCAGGCATCTTCCACTCCGACAAAGCAGTAGTCGGTTATTTTTTCTTCCAGCGCCCGGTCGGTGTCACTGGGTGAAGCAATCTCAATAATCAACTCTGGCGCGGGCTGGAGCGGAGAGGCAATCTCGGCGGGCGTGTTTTGCGCCAACCGCGCCGCGCTGATAAATAGAACGTCGGGCTGCCGAACGCGAAGCGGCCTCCGCGTGATTAGCACGTCACAGGGCGCGACAAAAGCCTGCCCCGCCCCGGTTGCATCGGCGTAATCTTCCAGAGGCCGCGCAATTTTCCGCAGATGCGTTTGATGCTGGCGTGTGGGACTCGGCATGAAAATTCGTTCTCCGTCAAGTATATCGTAACGTCGTTTAATTTCCCCTTCCGCCACGTATGCCGCGTAGGTGAGCATTTTGGCGGCGGGCGGTTTTTGTAAGACCGTTGTCATGGCAAGACCTCCTGAAACAAGCGCCGGGAAACAGTCCCAGACGGCATCAATTTTCCTGCATTATTCCGCAAAAATCGTGTCCACGTCCACAAACAGACCGGGGAACGTGACAGATTGCGTCCGCTCACCCGCCCCGTAGATTCGGATGGGCATAGCTCGCCGGGATTGGGCGCAAAAAATCCCCTGTCTGACACGCCATTATTATAGAAGATACGCAAGATCCCGTCTCTTTTTTCCCTTTATCTTCCCGCTTACCTTTTCTGTATCTTCTGTGTCTTTGCTCTACGAACTCTGCATTAAAGTTTACCACACGGGAACGACTTGCGGGCAGACTCGTATTCGAACTTGCGCCGCAGAAAGCGGACAGTTTCGACGAGGAGGTTGATGCCATGAAAGCGATCCGAATCCACAATTACGGCGGGCCGGAGGTTTTGACGCTGGAAGATGCGCCGACGCCGACGCCGAAAGCGGGCGAAGTTCTGGTAAAAATCCACGCCGCAAGCGTGAACCCGGTGGACTGGAAAATCCGGGAAGGCAAGATGAAAGATTTTATTCCCACGCAGTTCCCCGCGATTCTCGGCTCCGATTTTGCGGGCGTGATCGAAGCGGTCGGGCCGGACGTGACGGACTGGCGGGTCGGGCAGGCGGTCTTTGGCGCTCCGGCGCAGGGCAGCGGCGCATACGCGGAATACGCCGCCGCCCCGTCGCAGACCCTTGCGGAAAAGCCGAAAAATGTGGACTTTGCTCAGGCCGCTTCGCTGCCCGTCGCGGCGCTGACGGCATGGCAGGGATTGTTCGATCACGGGCGTTTGGCGGCGGGGCAAAGCGTGCTGATTCATGGCGCGGCGGGCGGAGTCGGGATGTTCGCGGTTCAGTTCGCGAAGTGGAAGGGCGCAAAAGTCTATGCCACCGCCGGGAAAGACGATCTGGAATGGGCGCGGGAACTTGGCGCGGACACCGTGATTGACTACCAGAACGCGCGCTTCGAGGACAGCGCGAAGGACGTGGACTTAGTTTTCGATCTCATCGGCGGCGAAACGCAGACGCGCTCTTTCGCGGTCATTAAATCGGGCGGGGCCTTGATTGCGACGGCGCAGCCACCCGCCCCCGACGCCGGAAAAGACCGCAATATCCGCGCCGAAATGATGGACATGAAGCCCGCGACCGCCGCCTTAAAGCAGGTGATTGACCTCTTGAGCGAAGGCAAAATTAAGACCTTTATCGGCGCGACCTTCCCCCTTGCCGAAACCCGGCAGGCGCAGGAACTGAGTCAGAACGGTCACGTTCGCGGCAAAATCGTCCTGAACATTGCGTGATGCAAAGTTGAAATCACGCAATGTGAGTCAGGGAGATGCGCGGTAGGGAGAGAAATCTCCTTAACTCTGATTGCGTGACTCGCATTTCCTTGATTTCTGTTATTGCTGCCCTTGATGTCTGATTCTGGCGCATGATGCTAACGCGGAGATTCGCCTCCCTCACGGACAGAGGAGAAAATCGCCTGCTCCGTGTCTTTATCGAACAGGTGCGATTCGTCCATGTCGAAAATCAAGGCGATGCGGTCGCCCGTTTTTGCGGAGGTGGCGCTGTCAATCTCCGCGACTAAGGCATGATCGCCCGCTTTCAGGTACATTTCCACGTTGCTGCCCAGCGGCTCCACGACATCCACATCGGCGAGGACGGTGTTGCCTTCCGTCGCTTTGACGAGTCCGACCAAACTTTTGTCGTGGATATGCTCCGGGCGGATTCCGAAGATGCAGGGCCTGCCGATATACGCCTGCGCTTTGCCGGACAGCGCGGGTGGCAGCGTGACCTGAAAAGATCCTGCGTCGGCGATCAGCGTTTCGCCCGCCGCCCGAATCGTGACCGGAACAAAATTCATGGCGGGCGAACCGATAAAGCCCGCCACAAACAGATTTGCCGGATGCTTGTAGAGTTCCAGCGGAGCGCCCACCTGCTGAATCACCCCGGCGGACATGACGGTGATTCGGTCGCCCATCGTCATGGCCTCAATCTGATCGTGCGTAACGTAGACGGTCGTGACGCCCAGCCGCCGGTGCAGTTTGATCAGGTCAGCGCGGGTCTGAACGCGCAGTTTTGCATCGAGGTTAGAAAGCGGCTCATCCATCAGGAAGACTTTTGGCTCGCGGACAATGGCGCGGCCCAGCGCCACACGCTGCCGCTGTCCGCCGGAGAGTTCTTTCGGCTTGCGCAAGAGAAGTTGGTTCAAGCCGAGCATATCGGCGGTCTCCAGCACGCGGCGGTCAATTTCCGTTTTGGTGTAGGTCGGTTTGGAGTTGAAGAACGGCAAGGCGCTTCCCGTCGGCGTCCGTTTCAGGCGCAGGCCGAAACTCATGTTGTCCTGCACGCTCATGTGCGGGTAGAGGGCGTAGTTCTGGAAGACCATCGCAATATCGCGGTCTTTGGGCGAAACATCGTTGACGAGGCGCTCGCCGATTCGGATTTCGCCGCTGGTGGCCTCCTCCAGTCCGGCGATCATGCGCAGGGCCGTCGTCTTGCCGCAGCCGGACGGCCCGACCAGCGCCATAAACTCCCCGTCGCGAATCTCTAAATTGATGCCGTTGACCGCCGTCACTTTCCCAAACGATTTCGTCAAATTTTTCAGTGTCACACCCGCCATGCGTTGTCCCGCTCCTTTTGCGCCGTTGCTTTTGCAGCCTGTTTCGCCGCAGCGCGGGCCGATTCCTGCTTTTGTGTCAAAATGTACGGTGAAGACGCACCTTTCAGGAGGTTTTACCATGCACGCTATCGGCCCGCACCTTGACCCGCCGCTTGCCGCAATCCCGGCGATACTGGCGGCAAGCGACTATTCGGTCTTTCAAACGACTCTGCGCGACCCGCACCGCTTATCAAAACAGGACGTTCCCGACGCGGCGGACTGCGCGGCGTTCCGGGAAAAAATCGCTGCGATTCCCGGCTGGTTCGCCATCGCCCACGCTTCGCTTATTACCAATCTGGCCGCGCCGGACGCCCGGATTCGGCACGGCTCTGCGGGCGCTCTGGTGGGGGACGCCAACCTTGCCGCGTCGCTGGGGTTCGGGGGCGTGTGCTTCCATGTCGGCTATCAGAAGGGGCATGACACGCGGGAGGCGGCGCTGGACGCGGTTGCCTACCGCCTGCGCGAGATGCTGCCCAAACTGGAAACGGGGGCGCGGATTTTGCTGGAAAACGGCTGCGAAGGAACGGAGTTGGGACAGACCATAGAAGAAATCGGGCGCGTGATTCGGGACGGGGGCGCGAATCCGTTTCAGGTCGGCGTGGTGCTGGACACCTGCCACCTGCACGTCGCCGGATTTGATCTCGCCGCCCCGGAAGCCCCGGAACTCCTCGCCGACGAGATCGAGGCGGCGGGCCTGACGCGCTATCTGACTGCGTTGCACCTTAACGACGCCCGCGAACCCTGCGGCAGCAAGCGCGACCGCCACGCGCCGCCGGGACAGGGAACGATTGGAGAGGGCCTGCGCCGCATCATCCGCCACCCGCTTTTCGCCGATCTGCCCGCCATTCTGGAGATTGGATTTGCGGACGTTCGGCCCGGCGCGGAATTTTTGTCCCGCTGATTTGTCCCTGCAAGCAAAACGCGCCGTTGCGACGCGAGTAAAATAAGCGCAAAATTTCTCAACTCCCGCCTTCCTGACAAGGAATGTGGGAGTTTTTTTGCGCTTGAGAAATAGCAGACGAAAAATGCGCAACTTGCGCGTCACATGGTCGGAAGTTGCGTTTTCTGGCACGTTTCTTGCATAGGAAGAATCGGGAAGTTCGGAGGATATAATAACTTAATCCCTGTTATTCTTCCCTGTTGACACGCTGACGGGGCGCAAACCGACGCCCCGCAGCAAGACAAAGGACATTCGCTACTATGAAACTCGCAATCAACAACCTCGCGGCAATCGCCGCTCTCGGACTCATCTCCTTCGCCAGCGCCGCCCACGCGCAGGTCAGGCTTGACTTCGAGAACCTCAGCAACGCCAACATACCCTCCGGCACCAACCAGCAGGGCAGCGCGGTCGCTCAAAAGGGTTTCACCCTGTCCGATAGCGGAGGCAACAGCTCTGTATACAGCGTGTCGCCCGATGGCGGCGACCTCAAATTCAACTACACCAAATCGGTGGCGCTCTTCGAAAATAAAGTTGGCGGGAGCCTGCGGCTGGCGCGGACAAACGGCGCGGCTTTCAGCCTCAACAGCGTGGATTTCGCCAACCTGTTTCTACAATCCCGAATCAGCGGCAGCACCCCCATCACCTTCACCGGTTCTCTTGCAGGCGGCGGCACAGTCACGCAAACATTCACGCACGGCGCGAACGACAACTTGGAGACGGCGACTTTCGGCAGTGATTTTACGAATCTGATTTCGGTCAACATTCCGCAAAGCGGCATCCCAAGCCAGTTCGACAATTTCGTTCTCAATTCGCCCGTCGCCGCCGCCACGCCGGAACCGGGCAGCGTCGCGCTCCTCGTCGGCATGGGCGTTTCCGGTATTGCCGTCCTGCGCCGCCGCCGCAAATAGTTTTTCGTTCCCGCCCGCCGCGCTGTCAATGGCGACAAAAGCGCGGCGGGCCAACCCGTCCGCTCACTCAATGGCGAGAGGAGCGGACACCCGTTCGACACGATAGAAAACAGCAAGCCCCGCGATACCAACATCCAACGCGACGGGGCAAATTTATCCCACTTTGCCGAAGCAGGGGGGACTGGAAAGACATACGCAAAAATCATGAAAAATCAAATCGTTCGCGGCCTGCCCCTCGCCGCCCTGCTTGCCCTGACCACCAGCGCCCACGCGCAGTACGTGGTCTCCTATTTTAATTTCAACGGTTTGACAAGCGGCTCTGCTGTGACGGTCGGCTCCATCACCCCCAACGCGGGGACAGGAACGCTTTCCAGCAACTTCAATGGCAATGGCTTCAGCGCCTTCGCAGGCTCTACCCTCAACGCGCAGGGCAGCGATCCGGCGGGGCAGGCGCTCGCGCTCCTGGGCGGCAGCAGCGGCAGCGGAGCGCCCAACAACGGGAAATACTTGCAGCTGCAAACCAGCACGCTCTCCTACAAAGACATCACGCTTTCCTTCGCCACACAGGGGACTTCCACCGGATTCAATTCCGTTAACTTCTCGTTCAGCACAGACGGAACGACTTTCGTGGATTACGCTCCCGCAGCCTATATTCCTCCCGCGTCCTACGGGGTGCAAACAATCAACCTTGCCGGAATCTCCCTACTCAACAACAAGCCCGCCGTCTACTTCCGATTCGTCTTTAACGGCGGATCAAGCGGCACGGGCAGCAACCGCATTGACAATCTGAAAGTCACGGCGGCGACGCCCGCGCCGTCTTCCGCGCTGGTTGCGCTATTCGGGGCGGGGCCGCTTGCGGTCGCGCTGCGCCGCCGCCGCAAGTAGAGAAGGAATTACCTGCCCCTCCGTCGAAAATTCCTCGACCGCAAGCGGATTGCGGGCGGGAAATTTTCGTTTTGCGGCGCCGCCGAACCATTTTTCCGTACATAAAAATCATTTTTATGTGCCGCCGAACCATTTTTCCGTACATAAAAATCATTTTTATGTGCCGCCGAACCATTCTTCCGTACATAAAAATCATTTTTATGTGCCGCTGAACCGTCCAGCGGTACGGAAAAACGCCCCGTCCGCGCCGCCGAACCCTTTTTCTGCGCCGCCGAAGCGTTTTCCGCCGCGACTTGAAAGCCCATGCCGACCAACAACGAAGACGATACCCGCGATCCCATTCAGACACTGCCCGCCCCCGCCGCAGCGGGGACGCAAAAAGGAGCCGCCCGCGCCATGCCCACCGATGATTACCTGCCGAAAAAAGACGCCGATTTCGCTATCTGGCACGGCAATTTCGCCACGAAACTTACGACCGTCTACAACGCCGCGCTCGGCCTGACCGCCGCGCAAATCACCGCCATTCAGAACGATTACGCCGTGACCAACTATCTGGTCAGCGTCTACCTGCCCGCGTTCAAGGCCGCCACCGAAAACCGCACGGCGTACAAAGACCTGATGCTCTCCGGGCAGACGGCCCCCGGCGTCCCCGTCACCATCACGGCGCAGGCCATTCCCGCCGCCGCCGTCGCGGTCTCCGCCCCGCCCGCCGCCGTCGTCGTCCCCAATATCAAGGCGCGGCTGCGGCTGCTCGTCAAGCAAATCAAGGGCAACCCGAACTATACCGCCGCCATCGGGCAGGACTTGAAGATCATCGGCCCCGCGATTTTGCCGCCCGATCCGGGAGCGCAGCCGAAGGGCAGCGGCCTCGCAAAGCCGGGATTCGGGGTCGTGATTACGTGGACGAAGGGCAAGTTTACCGGTGTGCTGATCGAGGGGCAGCGCGGGGCGGAAACGGGCTGGACGGCGCTGGACAAAGACTTCCGCAGCCCATATGTGGACTTGCGCCCGCCGCTGACCGCCGGAGCGCCGGAAGTCCGCAAATACCGCCTGCGCTACCTGTTGGACGATGAGCCGGTGGGCGTTCCCTCCGACATTATCAGCGTGACCGCGACGGCGTAATTGGCCCGCGCCGCAAGGTAAAAAAAGCGTTAAATTCCGCAACTCCCGCCTTCCTGACAAGAAGTCCGGGAGTTTTTTTGCGTTGGGAAAATAGTTTGAAGAAAACACGCAACTTGCGTGTCACATGGTCGGGAGTTGCGCTTTCTGGCACATTTCTTGCATTAGGAGAATTGGGAAGTTCAGACGATAAAACAACTAAATCCCTGTTATTCTTCCTTATTCACACGCTGACGGGACGCAAACCGACGCCCCGCAGCAAAACAAAGGACATTCGCTACTATGAAACTCGCAATCAACAACCTCGCGGCAATCGCCGCTCTCGGACTCATCTCCTTCGCCAGCGCCGCCCACGCGCAGACGACTATCAGCAGCGGAACTTACACCGGAAATCCCGGAACGAACGGCGCAAATGGCGGCAATGGAAGCAACGGCGGTTCCGGCGGCAACGGCACCAACGGTTCCATTGGTGACAGCGGCTATACGGTCTCCTCTGGGATGACACTCGTCACGGGCGGGACATTCACCGGCGGCAAAGGCGGTAAAGGCGGCAATGGCGGCAATGGCGGCGATGTCACCGTCGGTGAGGCAGGCATAGGCGGCGACGGTGGCAACGGCGGCAATGGCGGCTACGCGCTTTCTGTCACCGGAACCGGCATTGTGACGCTTGACGGCGGCTCGTTCTCCGGTGGAGCAGGCGGCAGTTTTGGCTTTTTTGGAAGTGGTGGTAGGGGTCTTGGAGCCTTTGGTCGCGATGGCAATTCAGGTCGTGAAGGTTCCAATGGTTCCGCCGGTCTGCCGCTGTTCGTGGGCAATGGCGGCACACTCTACTTCGGCGGCACAAAGTTTTCGCTGGAAAGCGGCCTCGTGAGCGGTAATTTCAGTGACGGGACTGCCTACTCCTTCAAGTACGCCACGAGCGGCAGCTTCAAGATCGCTGCCGCGCCTGCCGCCACGCCGGAACCGGGCAGCGTCGCGTTCCTCGTCGGCATGGGCATCACGGGCGTTGGCGTTCTGCGCCGCCGCCGCAAATCCCTTCCTTCCGGTCAAGTCCTGACGCCCTACGGAGAATAGCCCGTTTTCGCTTTTCACGCTTTCGCCCGCTGTCAAAAAGATAGCGTGGGCGAACGGGCAGGCCGTTTGTTAGCGTGGCGGCCTGCTCTTTTTTCCGCTCTCCCCATGACGAGAGGAGCGGACACGCTGCAATACAAACCAACCAACAACACAAAGCCCCGCGCAGCAGACACACAGCGCGTCGGGGCGCACAGGTTCCGCAAACTACACGGCGGAACCAGAAAGACATTCGCTACTATGAAACTCGCAATCAACAACCTCGCGGCCCTCGCCGCTCTCGGACTGCTCTCCTTCGCCAGCGCCGCCGACGCGCAGATTACCACTTACAGCACCGCCACCGCGTTCGCCGCCGCGACCACCGGAATCACGTCCTTCAACTTCAACGGCTACGGGGAATCGGGGTTTTACAAGGACTACTCCTCCACCGGGCTGACTGTGCAGGGGGTGAAGTTCACGGTTCCCATCAACACGTACCTTTATGTGCAGGACCCTACATACAATGGCTCCCGCCCCTTCGGGAACGACTTCTATCTTGAACAGCAAAATACCGGGCCTGTCAATGTGGCCTTGCCTGCTGGAACCACCGCCTTCGGCGCGAACTTTTCGGGCGCCGTTGCCGATAACGCGAAAGTCACCATCAACGGAACGCCTTATACGTTCGCCGAGCCAGGCAGCAAAAGCAATACTTTCTTCGGCTTCACCTCTACTACGCCTATCACGAGTTTGACATACACCAGCAATGGCTTCGGCACGTCGATTGATAACGTGCGCTTTGGCTCTATCGGCGTCGCCGCCACGCCGGAACCGGGCAGCATCGCGCTTCTGATCGGCATGGGCGTCACGGGCGCGGGCGTTCTGCGCCGCCGCCGCAAATAACCTAACCCCCCTATCCAATCGCCAACGCGCTACCCATTCCCCTTCCCTGATGCGTTCGCTGCGCTCACAGGGAAGGGGGAGAAAAATACGCGCATCAACCGCTGACGGGGCGCAAACCGACGCCCCGCAGCAAAACAAAGGACATTCGCTACTATGAAATTCGCAATCAACAACCTCGCGGCAATCGCCGCCCTCGGACTGCTTTCCTTCAGCAGCGCCGCCCACGCTGTCCAAATCAACACCGATACGACGGTGGACTACGCAATCAATGATGGCCTGTACATCGGCGATGGGGCCCATGCCCCCACCGTGAACCTGGTCGCGGGCAGTAGTGTACTGTACAGTCTGATTGTCTCTGGAAACAGCACAGTCAACATCAGCGGCGGGACGGTTGGCAATGGCATCTTCCTCAATGATGACAGCATCGCCAACTTCTTCGGAACGGAACTGACCAGCAATTTCTTGTACCGCGACAGGGACAGTAACTTTTATGCCATTTCTGGAACCCTCTCGGATGGCACAGTCCTGAATGAACAACAATTTGTCACCTCTGGCAATACCTCCTTCGCGTTCAAGGCCCCCGTTGCCGCCGCCACGCCGGAACCCGGCAGCGTCGCGCTCCTCGTCGGCATCGGCGTCACAGGCGCGGGCGTTCTGCGCCGCCGCCGCAAATCCCGTCCTTCCGGTCAAGTCCTGACGCCCTACGGCGAATAGCCAGTCTCCGCCTTTTACGCTTTCGCCCGCTTTCTTCGGAGAGATTGGGCGAACGGGCAGGCCGTTTGTTAGCGTGGCGGCCTGCTCTCTTTTCCGCCCTGTCGCCGCGAAGACGGGCGGACACGCTGCAATACAAACCAGCCACGAAAAGCCCCGCGAAACACAATCCCAACGCGACGGGGCAGTCCGCTTCCGCCCGAAGAGCGGAAACGGCAGGACACGCGCAAAAACAATGAATACGAAAAACGCAACTATTTTCGCCGCGCTCGGAACGCTAGCCCTTACCGGCCCCGTCCGCGCCGCCCACGCGCAGGCCCTCGCCGCGCCCTACACCGCCAACTACACGCTCACTAATTTTGGCAGCATCGCCGGAGTCCCCGGCAAATACGGCGGACTGACGCTGAAGGCCGACGACCCGAATACCCTGCTGATTGGCGGCAATGCCAACGAAAGCAACGGCGGCATCTATGCCGTCCCTGTGACCCGCGATAACAAGAGCCATATCACCGGATTTGGAACGCCTTCCCTCTACGCTTCCGCTCCCGATATTGACGGCGGGCTGGCCTATGGCCCCGGCGGCGTCCTTTTCTACACCGCGTACACAGACAATACCATCGGAGAAATCAAGCCCGGAAGCGCGGCCCCGGACAAAGTGGTCACGCTTCCCGGCGTCTCCCCCTCCGTCGGTTCACTGGCTTTCGTGCCGCAGGGATTTGGCGGCGCGGGCAGTATGAAACTGCTCTCCTACAACGCCGGTTATCAGTACAGCACAAACACGGTGGCGGACGGATTTGGGACCTACGACCTCACCACTCCCACCTATGCGGCGAACGAAGGCGGCGGCCCGGAAGGAATCGCCTATATCAAGGGCGGCAACGCGAATTTCAGCGTAGACAGCGCCCTCGTGGCGGACTACCAGTACAACGCGGTTTACGCCTACGAAGTGGACGCTAATGGCGACCTGAAATCAACGACTTACAAGACATTCATCAGCGGACTGAGCGGGGCGGAGGGCGCGTTCATTGATCCGCTCACCGGCGATTTTTTGTTCTCCACGTTCGGACAGGGGAGTCAAATCGTCGCAGTGCAGGGCTTCAGTGTCCCGCCCGCCGCAACGCCGGAGCCGGGCAGCGTCGCGCTTCTCTGTGGCATAGGCGTCGCGGGCTTGGGCGTTCTGCGCCGCCGCCGCAAATAACCTAACCCCCCTATCCAATCGCCAACGCGCTACCCATTCCCCTTCCCTGATGCGTTCGCTGCGCTCACAGGGAAGGGGGAGACAGATACACGCATCAACCGCTGACGGGGCGCAAACTGACGCCCCGCAGCAAAACAAAGGACATACGCAAAAATGAAAACGATCACCAACCTCGCGGCAATCGCCGCCCTCGGACTGCTTTCCTTCAGCAGCGCCGCCCACGCTGTCCAAATCAACACCGATACGACGGTGGACTACGCAATCAATGATGACGTGTACATCGGCGATGGGATGCACGCCCCCACCGTGAACCTGGTCGCGGGCAGTAGTGTACTGTACACTCTGCAGGTCTCTGGAAACAGCACGGTCAACATCAGCGGCGGAACGGTTGGCTCCAACATCTTCTTCAATGATGACAGCATCGCCAACTTCTTTGGAACGGGATTTACCAGCAATCTCCTTGCCCGTGACGACGGCTTCAACCTTTATACCATTTCTGGAACCCTCTCGGATGGCACAGTCCTAAATGGAAAACAATTTGTCACTTCTGGCAATGGCTCCTTCGCGTTCAAAGCCCCCGTCGCCGCCGCCACGCCGGAACCGGGCAGCGTCGCGCTTCTGGTCGGCATGGGCGTCACGGGCGCGGGCGTCCTGCGCCGCCGCCGCAAATCCCTTCCTTCCGGTCAAGTCCTGACGCCCTACGGAGAATAGCCCGTTTTCGCTTTTCACGCTTTCGCCCGCTTTCTTCGGAGAGATTGGGCGAACGGGCAGGCCGTTTTTGACGTTTTCCGGCCTGCTCTCTTTTCCGCCCGCCGCCGCGAAGACGGGCGGACACGCTGCCATACAAATCTACGATGAAACGACATCAGGCCCCGCACAGCAAACACACAGCGCGTTGGGGCGCACAGATTCCGCAAACATAACGCCGGAACCGGAAAGACATACGCAAAATGAAAGTTTCAATCCATCTCGCGGCGCTCGCCGCCCTCGGCCTTCTCTCTTTCGCCACTGCCGCCAACGCGAAAATCACCACCTTCAACGACGTAACTCTCTTTGATGCCGCGACCACCGGCATCACGTCCTTCACCTTCGAGGGATACGTTGACCCTGATGCGGGGTACACAAATTACCCTGATGGGCTTACCGTTCAGGGCGTCAAGTTTTCCCCGGCCAGCGGAATGATTACGACAACGAGCCCCACCTACGGCCCGCCTCCCCCTTTCAGCACGACCTACCTGTCGCAGAGCAACTCCTCCGCGATTAATGTGACATTGCCTGCCGGGACAACAGAGTTCGGCGCGGATTTCGCCAACGTCACCAATCTATCTTCGGCAACGGTCACTGCGACCATCAATGGAACAGCCTATACGTTCTCGGAACCCGGACTTTTCGGGGGGTATGCGTTCTTCGGCTTCACCTCTACAACGCCGATTACGAGCCTTTCCTTCACGAATGACCTCAATGGCACGGCACTCGATAACGTGCGCTTCGGCTCTATCGGCGGCGCCGCCACGCCGGAACCCGGCAGCGTCGCGCTCCTCGTCGGCATGGGCGTCACGGGCGCGGGCGTCCTGCGCCGCCGCCGCAAATCCCTTCCTTCCGGTCAAGTCCTGACGCCCTACGGAGAATAGCCCGTTTTCGCTTTTCACGCTTTCGCCCGCTGTCAAAAAGATAGCGTGGGCGAACGGGCAGGCCGTTTGTTAGCGTGGCGGCCTGCTCTTTTTTCCGCTCTCCCCATGACGAGAGGAGCGGACACGCTGCAATACAAACCAACCAACAACACAAAGCCCCGCGCAGCAGACACACAGCGCGTCGGGGCGCACAGGTTCCGCAAACTACACGGCGGAACCAGAAAGACATTCGCTACTATGAAATTCGCAATCAACAACCTCGCGGCACTCGCCGCCCTCGGACTTATTTCCTTCGCCAGCGCCGCCAACGCGCAGACCACCATCTACAGCACCTTTGGCGTGGGCGATACCTATCAGTCAGGCGGAACCTATGTTGCATCCTATCCCAGTCGCTTTGGTCGACAGACCCAATTACTCGGCGCACCATTCACGTCGTCCAGCGCGTTCACCCTCACCAGCGCTGACATCGCCTTCAATGCAGACAGTCGCGGCGCAAACTTCGATTATGTCGCTGAGATTCAGAGCGACGCCGGCGGGGTTCCCAGCGACACCGTCCTGACATCGTCTCCCTTTACCGCGAGCAGCGCTACCCCCAGCCTCCTCAACATCTCCTTTGCCTCCACATCGCTTGATGCCGACACACCCTATTGGCTTGTTCTCAGGCCCGCTTCGCTCACAGGCAATACGCAAGGAATTTGGGCTGCAAACGACATCGGACAGGGCGGAGACGCCTACAACGGCGGCGGAGGATGGATTTTCATCTCGCTCGACTATACGCCCGCCTTCCGCATCAACGGAACCCCCGCCGCCGCCGCCACGCCGGAACCGGGCAGCGTCGCGCTCCTCGTCGGCATGGGCGTCACGGGCGCGGGCGTCCTGCGCCGCCGCCGCAAATAGTCTCTCGCAATCAGCGGCGGGCGCGGGTTCATTCCCGCCCCCGCCGCCCCACTTCACAATAACAACCGCTGACGGGGCTACAAACCGACGCCCCGCAGCAAGACAAAGGACATTCGCTCAAATGAAAACGACTATGAATTTCGCGGCGCTCGCCGCTCTCGGACTGCTTGCCCTGAATACCGCCGCCAACGCGCAGACGGTCTACACCAGCGGCGGAACAGGAGCCGCCGGAGCCGCCGGAGCGAAGGGCGGCACGGGCGCAAACGGCGCGAAGGGCGCAGATAACGCAACAAGCAACCCCGGACTTGGAACTTTCGGCGGCCTCGGAGGGGACGGCGGGAACGGAAACGGCGCAGATGGCGCAAAAGGCGGCAGCGCCCTGACGCTGACCTCCGGGACTTCGCTCATCAACGGCGGCGCTTATGGCGGCGGCAAGGGCGGCGTCGGCGGCGACGGGGGGCAGGGCGGCAATGGCGGCAATGGCGGCAATGGAACTTTCGGGGGCGGCAACGGCGGGCCTGCGGGCTACGCATTGGGCGGCGCGGGCGGCGCGGGCGGCGATGCACTGACCGTTTCCGGCGCGTCTACCCTGGTCACCATCAGCGATCTCGTTTCCTTCCCGACGTTCACCGGCGGCGCGGGCGGCGCGGGCGGCGCGGGCGGCGCGGGCGGAAAACCGGGCAAGGGGGGAACGGGCAACGTCTTCAATGGCAATGACGGAAACTTTGCCCCCTCTCAGGAGGGCCAGATAGGGGATGCGGGCTACGGCATTTTCGCGGACGCGGGCGCAACCGTTTATTTCACCGGCACGAACTTCGCCTATGACGCCGCCGCCAAAACCGTTTCCGGCGTTTTCTCGGACGGCAAAGCGTTCTCGTATTCCGCGTTCGCGCAGAACGGGGCGCAGTTCCTTGCCGCTCCCGCCGCCGCAACTCCTGAACCCGGCAGCGTCGCGTTCCTCGTCGGCATGGGCATCACGGGCGCGGGCGTTCTGCGCCGCCGCCGCAAATAGGTTCGCTCACTTTGCGTTTGCCGCGCCGCTGACTAACGACGCGGCAAGCGCAATCGTCCGCCCTGTCGCCGCGAAGACGGGCGGACACGCGCCAACACAGGCCAACTCACAAGACAAAGCCCCGCGCAGCCAACACACAGCGCGTCGGGGCGCACAGGTTCCGCAAACTACACGGCGGAACCGGAAAGACATACGCTGTCCATATGAAAACGTACACGCGCTTCGCCGCATTTACCGCTTTCAGCGCTTTTATTGCTTTTGGCGCGGTTGAAAATAGCAGCGCAGACAGCCTCGCGCTCTCTTTCACAGGGGGAACAAACACTTCGGGTAATGTGCCGTCAGGATGGTCATTTACAACCTCGAAAACCATTACGGTCTCATCACTTGGCTGGTTCGACGAAGGAAGCAATGGCCTGAACGCCTCGCATCAGGTTGGCATCTGGACGACGGGCGGCGCTCTGCTCATGTCCGCCACCGTCGCATCGGGAACAACGGAGCCGATCCTGAGCGGCTTCCGCCTCGATTCCACCATCACAGGCGCTCCGCTGCTTACTCCCGGCACGTATGTCATTGGCGGCGTGTCTACAGCCAATGATTTCGTGCGCCTCAATACCAGCAGTCTGACACTCGCCCCCGAAATCACTTATGTTGCAGCGCGAACTGGATCGGGAAGCGCATTTACTTTCCCTTCGACCACCAGTTCTGGGTTCAAAGGCATTTTCGGCCCTTCCTTCACCTTCGCCGCGCCCACACCTGCGCCGTCCTCTGCGCTGGTCATTCTGCTCGGCGCGGTTCCATTGGTCGGTGTCCTTCGCAAACGCCGCCGCAAATAATCTTTCGTTCCCGGCGGTGGGGACAGGTTCGTTCCCGCCCCCGCCGCCCCACTTCGCAGCATCACCAACCGCTGACGGGGCGCAAATTGACGCTCCGCAGCAAGACAAAGGACATTCGCTACCATGAAAACGATTGTGAATTTCGCGGCCCTCGCCGCCCTCGGATTGCTTTCCCTGCATACCGCCGCCCACGCGCAGACCACCATCAGCAGCGGAACTTATACCGGAACTCCCGGTACGCCTGGAACTGTTGGCAGCGTTGGAACTACTGGCGCAACTGCCACTAATGCCACTCTTAAGGGTGGGAAGGGCGGGAAGGGCGGCAACGGAACGGATGGGGGCAACGGCAGCAGCGGGTCTACCTTCCTGTCAGGCATGACGCTTATCACAGGCGGAACCTTTACAGGCGGCGCGGGCGGGAAGGGCGGCAATGGCGGCGCAGGTGGCGCAGGCGGCTACGGCGACGCTTATGCAGGTGGCAATGGCGGCGATGGCGGGAAGGGCGGGAAGGGCGGCGATGGCGGTTACGCCCTGTCGGTCACCGGCTCCTCGACCTTTGTTACGCTCAACGGCGGTTCCTTTTTCGGCGGCGCGGGCGGCGGCGCGGGCGCGGCGGGCGCAGCGGGCGCAGCGGGCGTTGGCGACTCAGGCAACGGTTCCGCTGGCACAGTGGGAACAGCGGGAACGGCGGGAACGGCAGGCCTTCCGCTGTTCGTTGGAAACGGCGGCACACTGTATTTTGGCGGTACGGGCTTCACGCTGACTTCCACCACTGTCAGCGGCAAATTCGATAACGGCGTGTCGTATTCCTTTGCTTACGCTACGCAGGGGGCTTATACGATTGCCCCCCGTCCCAAATCCGGCGCACCCGCGCCATCCTCCGCGCTGGTTGCGCTGCTTGGCGCGGTTCCATTGGTTGGCGTCCTTCGCAAACGCCGCAAATAGATTTTCTTTCCCGGCGGCGGGCGCGGGTTCGTTCCCGCCCCCGCCGTCCCACTTCACAACAACAACCGCTGACGGGGCGCAAATTGACGCTCCGCAGCAACACAAAGGACATTCGCTAACATGAAACTCGCAATCAATCTCGCGGCTCTCGCCGCCCTCAGCCTGCTCTCTTTCGCCAGCGCCGCCCACGCGCAAACTTTGACGCTCGAAGCGCCTATCACCGGCATCACCCATGACGGCGGCTTCCTGGTCCGGGACTATTTGACCATTACGCCCACGACGTACCAGGTGGATTTGAGCCAGTACACCGCGTTTTCCTTCCACTATTCCGCGCCCGCCGGTCAGCAGGTGGTCATCAACCCGCCCAAGCCCCTCACTTTTGTCACTGACAGCTACCTGGCGCAGGACCCAGACACCCCTTACGATGGCGCTTCCGCTACCGTTGCGGTCACTTTCGACAATTTGCAGGGTAGTGTGGGGTCATTCGACGGCTTTGTCAGTGTGGCTGCCAATAACGGGTTTGACATTCAATACTCCGCCAGCATTAGCAGTCCTGTGTCCTTTACAGGTTACACCGTGACCGTCTCCGGCCTTTCCGGCCTGCCCTCCGGCCTTGCGACTTACACCAACGGAACCTATGGGATTAATTCCTACTACATTGGTTCCTTTAGCGGGGGCGATCCGGGGAGCTTTACTACGCTTCAGGCCATTCCCGCCGCCGCCACTCCTGAACCGGGCAGCGTCGCGTTGCTGTTCGGCATGGGCATCACGGGCGCGGGCGTTCTGCGCCGCCGCCGCAAATAGTCTCTCGCAGTTGGCGGCGGGCGCGGGTTCGTTCCCGTCCCCGCCGTCACACTTCGCAGCATCACCAACCGCTGACGGGGCGCAAACAGACGCCCCGCAGCAAAACAAAGGACATTCGCTATGAACTTCCGCATTCTCACTCGCGCCGCAGCCCTTTCTCTCGTTGCGTTCGCTTCCGTTAACGCCGCGCAGGCGCAAATGACTTTCAACTTTTTCGCTGATAACAGCGCGGACGCGACTTACACTCCGCCCGGTCTGGCGAGCGGAACCCTCAAAATCGCTAACACGCTCGCGGACGGAACCTATACCCTCGCGCAGACGGGAACCGCGACTTTCAATCTGGCTTTCCGAAACGCAGCGTTCACCAACAACGACCTGTACAGCGACCTCAACAACGCCCGCTTCGTGATTACCACCGAAGGCGATCAGCGCCGACTCCAACTCGGCAGCAATGGGACTACCGGGCAGGCCGGTGGAGATGTGGATTTCCTTAACAGCGGCGACGTGACGCTCTCCTTCCGGCCCAAAGGCGCACAGGCCGAGTCGAACATTTACAGGATTTTTAACACGGTCGGCACTTATCGCTTCCTGACCACTCCCGCCGCCGCCACTCCTGAACCGGGCAGCGTCGCGCTCCTCGTCGGCATGGGCATCACGGGCATCGGCGTTCTGCGCCGCCGCCGCAAATAGTCTCTCGCAATCGGGGGCGGGCGCGGGACACTTTCCGCCCCCGCCGCCATACTTCGCAGCATTAACCGCTGACGGGACGCAAACCGACGCCCCGCAGACAATTAAAGGACATTCGCTAACATGAAACTCGCAATCAATCTCGCGGCTCTCGCCGTCCTCGGACTCGTCACGTTCACGACCGCCGCCCACGCGCAGACGACCATCAGCAGCGGAACCTATACCGGAAATCCCGGAGCGAATGGCGCGGATGGTACGCCTGACAGTACCAATGGCGAATCCGGTTCTATCGGCGGCAGCGGTTACACGGCCTCCTCTGGTACGACGCTGATTAAGGGCGGCGTCTTCACGGGCGGCAAGGGAGGCGATGGCGGCGCGGGAGCCAATGCCGCTGATGAGGGCAACTTCGACGGCGGCAATGGCGGCAGCGGCGGCTATGCGCTGTTCGTCACCGGAACCGCGATTGTCACGCTTGACGGAGGCTTTTTCACAGGCGGTGCAGGAGGCGCAGGAGGCAAAGGAGGACGCGGCTTCACTATTGGTTCTCCCGGTTCCGCCGGTTCCGCCGGTCTTCCACTGTTCGTCGGCAACGGCGGCACACTCTACTTCGGCGGCACGGGCTTCACCAATGACGGAACGACCGTGAGCGGCGCGTTCAGCAACGGAACCACCTACTCCTTCTCTTACGCCACGAGCGGCGCGTTCACGATTGCCGCCGCGCCCGCCGCCGCTACGCCGGAACCGGGCAGCGTCGCGCTGCTCGTCGGCATGGGCGTCTCCGGTATTGCGGTTCTACGCCGCCGCCGCAAATAGTCTCTCGCAATCGGGGGCGGGGGCAGGTTCAATCCCGCCCCCGCCCCCGCAATCCCCAACCGATGAGGAGACCCCCCTTGACGCCCCGCAGATTAAAATGCGGCCCTTTGCTCCGCGAGTTCGCGCCTGAGCTGCGTGGGAACATCCTGACTGGACAGCGCCTGCGCCCTGTTCAGATAGTGTTCTGCGGCGTTTTTTTCGTTGTGCGTCCGCAGGAACCGCGACCAGCGTATCATCAGATGCACGCGTTGGAAATTATTGGGGGCCAGCGTCAGTAATTCTTCTATAATCTCCGATGATCTTCCGCTCAGATGCAGCAACCGTTCGCGCGTAATCTGGTGATAGAACCTTTCCCATTCCGAAGCGCCCCCGGTTCGATTCAGGGAGCGTTCTGCCGCCTTCAACAAAGCAAAGGCCTGACTTTGCTCCCCATTCAGAATAGCGTAAAGCGCCATATCGCAGACCTGCGTGGTGCGGACGAAACCCGCAGGAAGACGCGCTGCCCACTTTTCCAGCAAACGCAGACTGCCCGCAATCCCCTGTTTGGTATGCATCACGAAACTCCCGGCGAGATTCAAGGAATCGGCCCAGAACGCCTCCGGCGCAGTCTCCGCCTCAATAAGGCCCATCACACGCGCCACCGACTGTTTTGCCGCGCCTGCGTTTCCCTGGTAGTACGTCCACATCGCATAATCACTCTCAATTCGCGCCAGTAAACGCCTTGCCCCGGCGTCGGGCGCGGCATTCATGCGCAGATGGCGTTTCATAGCCAGCGTATTGAGTTCCATCAGGGGCGAGTGCGGACGATAGTGGGTCTGTGTGGGATCATGGCCCCGCTGTATCTCGCTCCAAATCTGCGCGGCCTCCTCAACGGACACTTTTTGCAACTCCCGCCCCCCACGCGGCGTCAGCGTCAGGCGGCCTTCCCTCAGTACCGCTTGCTCCTCCGGCGCCGCCCCCAGCAGCACACAGAGACGCTCCATGTTGTCCCCGGTGATCGTAGTCTGCCCCGTTTCCCAGCGCAGTACGGCGCGGCGGTTGACTCGCAGTCGCTCTGCGAGCTGCTCCTGGGTGATGCGGCGGCGCGTCCGCATTGCCCGCAGCAGATCGCCGATGCCCGGAACCGCCTCGGAAGAGAATGTTTTTGTCTCCTCGATTCGCGTCTCTACGGCGAACCGTTGTCCGCTCGGCGTGGTCAATAATTCAATCAGCCGCGCCGCTTCATGCGGCGCCGCCTCAAGCCCTCGCAGCGTTGCCTGAAGTTCGGGGACTCGCGGCAGACGCTGCCCCGACTCCCAGTAGGACACCGCGCGCAGCGAAATTCCGCTCCGCTCCGCCAGAACGCTCTGGCTCAGTCCTTTTGCCTTACGCAACCCGCGCAGACGCAATCCAAATTCATTGTTCAAATTGTGGTTCCCTATTTTTGATAGATTGTAGTTCTCTATTTTTGATAGACTAGTTTAAATCGCGGCGGGTTCCTGTGATGATTAGCAGTGAACCGCCACTTATTATCACAGGCATCTTTTTATTATAACCTGCTTTGCGGGCTTCGGTAGCCGTCCTGTCGGCGCAAAATGCGCAACTTCCACGTCACATACGCACAATGCGCGTCACAAAATCCGCTTTCAGACTGGGGGTAACGGAACTTGAGGTATCTTCATTGAAGCGGCTATAATGGGAGAAACAAGCAAATTCGTCTGTTATTTTCTTGCCTAATTGACTGCCTGGGAGGGACGCCGCGACGCGACGCGACGGCATGAGCGTTCTGCGCCGCCGCTGCCGGTTCGGGCGTAAATTTTTCACGTATTCGTTCGCGCCACTCAGGGAAGTGGGAGGCGCGGGCGGATGACAGGGCTGCGCCTTGCTCCGGCGCAATCCGCTCTCAGGCGTCCGCCCCGGTCTGCAATCAGGCCGGGGCGGACGCTTTTTTTCCGCCTCCCGCCTGCGCGATTTTGCCGCGAAACGGGAAATTCACGCCGCAGGCCAGTTTGCGGTATAATAGAGGGAGACGGCAGACGCCCGCGTTTTTTCTGCCCCCATTTTTGTTTGGAAGGTAACGCCCCGTGTCCCTTACGCAGGCCATTGCAAAATTAAACGATATTGAGCGCCGCTACGACGAACTCGACCGGCAGATGAACGACCCGGAATTTGTCAGCGATTATCAGCGCTACAACCTTGCCGCCAAAGCGCAGCAGGAAATCCGCCCGGTCGCCGAGGCCTTCAAAGCGTATAACAAATCGCTGGCGGAGATTATCTCGGTCGAAGAGATGATTACCGGGTCGGAGGGCGAGGAGCGGGAGTTTTATCAGACCGAACTGGAACTGGCCCGCCTCCACCGCGACAAACTGGAAGAGGAATTGCGCCTGCTGCTGCTGCCCAAAGACCCGAATGACGACAAAAACGTCTTTATCGAAATACGGGCGGCGGCGGGCGGCGAGGAGGCGAAACTCTTTGCGGGCGAACTGTTCCGAATGTACACCCGCTACGCCGAGCGCCGCAAATGGAAGACCGATGTCGTGGACATTCAGGAAACGGGAATCGGCGGCATCCACGAAGTCACCTTTGAGATTGACGGGCAAGGGGCATACAGCCAACTGAAATACGAGGGCGGCGTCCACCGGGTGCAGCGCGTTCCCGTGACCGAATCGAGCGGACGGATTCAAACTTCCACCGTGACCGTCGCTGTCCTGCCGGAGGTGGACGAAGTTTCCGTAGAATTGGACGAGCGCGAAATCAAAGAAGAAATCTACCACTCTTCCAGCGCGGGCGGGCAGAACGTGCAGAAAGTCGCGACGGCAATCCGACTGACGCACCTGCCGACCGGCCTTGTGGTGACGTGTCAGGACGAACGCAGCCAACTCCAAAACAAAATCAAGGCGCGAAACGTCCTGCGTTCCCGCCTGTTTGAGCTGGAACAGCAGAAAGCGGTGGACAGCGTAGCGGGGGCGCGGCGCTCGCAGGTCGGTTCAGGAGAGAGGGCGGAAAAAATCCGCACTTACAATTTCCCGGATGGGCGCGTGACCGATCACCGCGTCGGCGTGACCGTCCACAGCATCCCGAACGTGCTGGACGGCGATATTCAGGGCTTCATTGATGCGCTCATCACCAACGATCAGGCCGAAAAAATGCGCGACGAAATGAACGCTTAGGACTTTCTCCACGAATTACCACGAATTTATCACGAATTGAACACTAAATTTTCGTGGACTTTGTGATAAATTTGTGGTAATTCGTGGATGAAATTGCATTGAATCTAGCGGAAGCGGTCGGGATTTTAGCGGAGGCGGGCATTGAGACGCCGCGATTGGAAGCGCGGGTTTTGCTGGCCTGCGTTCTGGGCGTTTCTCACGCTTCGGTGATTGCGGGAATCTACCCTGCGCCGACGACGGAACAGGCGGAGGAGTTTGCGCGTCTGATAGATGAGCGGGCGAAGCGGGCGCCGTTGGCCTACCTGCGCGGGACGCAGGAGTTTTACGGACTGGATTTTGCGGTGTCGCCCGCTGTTTTGATTCCGCGCCCGGAGACCGAAATGCTGGTCGAGGCGGTTCTGAAGGCGGCAGCGATACCTTCCGCGCCGTCCGATACGCCGTTTCGGATTGCCGATGTGGGAACGGGAACCGGCTGCATCCCGATTAGCGCGGCGAAAAATCATCCGAACCTTCAGGCGGTCGCATTTGATCTTTCCGCCGACGCGCTGGCTGTCGCGCAGGGCAATGCGGCGCGGCACGGAGTTTCAGAGCGCGTTCAGTTCGTTCAGGGCGATTTGCTGGCGGGCGTCGCGCCGGAGACGTTTGACTTTATCGCGTCGAATCCGCCCTACATTCCGCAGAGCGACATGGCGGACTTGCAGCCGGAAGTCCGGGACTTTGAGCCGCGCATGGCGCTGGTCGGCGGCGGCGCGGACGGGATGGACATCTATCGCCGCCTGATTCCGCAGGCGTGGCTGGCGCTAAGATGGGGCAGCGGTCTCGCGGTCGAAGTCGGGCAGGGGCAGGCGGCTGCCGTCCGCGCTCTGTTTGAACGCGCCGGGTTTGCCGCTGTCGAAACGCAGGCGGACTTTGCGGGGATCGGGCGCGTGGTTTCGGGAAAGAAAATCAAATCGCAATGAACATGATTGACTGCCAGAATTTGACCCGGAAGTTTGGCGCGTTCACGGCGGTTGACAACATGAATTTTCAGGTGGCGGCGGGTGAACTGTTCGGCTTTCTGGGGCCGAACGGCGCGGGCAAAACGACCACAATCAAGATGATTACCGGACTGCTGCACCCGACATCCGGCACGGCGATTGTGGGCGGCTTTGACATTCAGAAGCAGCCCTTGCAGGCGAAAAAAATCTTTGGCTATATCCCCGACAACCCCTTTTTATACGAAAAACTCTCCGGGCGCGAATTTCTCAATCTCATGGCGGACTTGTATTCCGTGACGCATCGCGACCGAAATAAGCGCGTGGATGACCTGCTGCAACTGTTTGAATTGCAGGACAAAGGCGACGCGCTGATTCAGGGCTACTCACGGGGGATGCGGCAGAAAATCGCGCTGGCGGGAGCCTTAATCCACGCGCCGAAAATCGTGATTCTTGATGAGCCGACCGTCGGCCTCGACCCGAAAGGGGCGCGGACGATGAAGGACATCCTGCGCGAACTGTGCCGGCGCGGAACAACCGTTTTTGTCTCCACGCATATTTTGGAGATCGCGGAGCGGATGTGCGACCGTGTGGCGATTGTGAATCGCGGCAAAATGATCGCGCTTGGCACGATGGATGAACTCCGCGCCGCCGCGCCCGTTACCGCCGCTGCCAACGGCCTCGCGCCCGGTTCGCCCGCCGCCGTCAAAAGTTTGGAAGACATTTTTCTCGAACTTACCGGCGACGCCATCCACGCCGATCTTTCGCAATATCTGGGGTAATCAGGTATTCAGGTGTTCAGGTGTTCGGGTACTCGCTTGCTCGTTGGAAATTGTACAAACTATCAGTGAACGAACCAACACCTGAACACCTGAATACCTGAACACCCCCTCCCAAGGAGTCCGCTTTTGCTGCCGCCGACACCGCTGCCGTTGCGCCCAGGGCCGCGTGAATGGTTCATTACCGCCTGCGTGACCGCGCTGGTCACGCTGCTGCTCTGGATTGCGATTGCCTACCTGCGCGACCCGCACTATTCGCCGGAGTTTGTGGCGGGCCTGAAAGATTTGGACGCGAAGCGCGGCCCGGAAGCGCAGCGGATGTTCGACCACGCGCTGCTCGCCCGTCCTGCCGATTCCGATCTCTACACCGAAATTTGCAGGCGGGCAATGGAAGCGAAACAATGGCCTGTGCTGGCGGAATACGCGGAGCGCGGACTGCAAAAATGCCCGAAAGCGGACGCAGACACACGGCTGCAATTCTGCGTATGGCGAACTATTGGGCTGACCGAAGCGAAAACGGCGGGCTGGCAGGAGGCGGCGCTGCAGGCGGCGAAACAAGCCTACGACCTTGCCCCGAACAACCCGCAAGTACAAAACCTGTACGCTTATAATCTCGCCGATCTGGACGGGGACGCGGCGGCGCTCAAGCAGGCGGCGGCGCTGCTCACCACCGCCTTGCAGACCATCAGCGCCCTGCCCGACGCGCCGGACGCGCAGGAACTGCGGGCCGTGACGCAGGACAGCTACGGCTGGACGCGCTGCAAACAGGGCGATTATCCCGCCGCGATTGACGCCTGCAATCAGTCTATTGCGGGTCTTATCGCGCTGGATTCTCCCGGCGACAGCCTGAAAACGGTCTACTATCATCTCGGCGTGGCGCAGCATCGCAGCGGGGACAATGAAGCGGCGCGTTCCTCTTTGCAACGCGCCCTGAGTTTCGACGCGAGCTACAAAGAGGCCAGCGACGAACTGGCAAGCGTGAAATAGAGGAAGGTTTCTTCGCGCAAAGCGCAAAGAGGCGACAGGAATTGACCAAGATTCAAGGCCGCGATTCCCGTCGGGCCTATAAAAGGCTCATCTAAGGGGCGTTCCGCCAACCGGCCTCACGGACGGGAAATTCTGGTTTGACTGCCCCGTCCGTGAGGACGGTTAGCCGCAGGCTCAACAGGCGGGCCTTTTATAGGCCCGACGGGAATAATAGCGAGGAGATTCATCTCCTTGACTTCATCTCCCTGACCCGCATCTTGATTTGTGCTGCGGCGCAAACGCAGACAAAAGGCGAACGCTATGGAACTCGCAGGCAAGCGGATATTACTCGGCGTCAGCGGCAGTATCGCCGCGTACAAGGCCGCCGATCTATGCAGTCAACTCGGCAAACTCGGCGCGGAAATCCATGTCGTTCTGACGCCCCACGCCGCGCAGTTCGTCGGGGCGGCGACCTTCCGCGCCCTGACCCGCAACCCGGTATTGAGCGACGTTTTTGATGAGCCGCACGCGCAGCGAATCGCGCATATTGACCTCGCGCAGTCCGCCGATTTAGTTCTGGTCGCGCCCGCCTCCGCCAACCTTCTGGCAAAAATGGCGCATGGTCTGGCGGACGACCTGCTGACGACCTGCCTGCTCGCCACCCCGCCGCAAACGCCGCTGCTCGCCGCGCCCGCCATGAATACGCAAATGTGGCAGCACCCCGCCACGCTCGCCAATTTAGAGACGCTTGCAGCGCGGAACGTCCAAATCGTGCAGCCCGGATACGGCGTTTTGGCGTGTCAGGATGTCGGCGTTGGGAAACTGGCAGACGTGGCGGAGATCGTTCGGGCGGTGACAGACCGCCTCGGCGCGGCGCAGGACTGGGCGGGGCGGCGCGTCCTGATTACGGCGGGCGCGACCCGCGAACCGCTTGACCCGGTGCGGTTCCTCTCGAATCGTTCCAGCGGCAAGATGGGCTACGCGCTGGCGGCGGAGGCGGCAGGCCGGGGCGCAAACGTCACGGTGGTATCGGGCTTTGCGACAGCGGCAGTCCCAGCGGGCGTTGAAATTATAAAAGTGGAGAGCGCAGACGCCATGCTTGCGGCCTGCGCGTCGCGGTTCGCCGACTGCGACGTATTTATCGCCGCCGCCGCCGTTGCGGACTACGCCCCGGAAACGTTCGCCGCGCAGAAAATCAAAAAATCGCCCGATACAGCGGACGGCCTGACGCTGCGCCTGAAACGGACGCCGGACATCGTGGCGCTGTTAGCGGCGCGAAAACGTCCCGGTCAAACCGTGGTGGGCTTTGCGGCAGAGACGGAAAATCTGCTCGCTTATGCGCGGGCGAAATTGCAGGCGAAGCATTTAGATTTGATCGTCGCCAACGATGTCACGGCGGAGGGCGCGGGCTTCGACGCGGACACCAACATCATTACCCTGCTATGGCCTGACGGTCGCTCCGAATCGCTCCCGAAGACCAGCAAACGGGACGCGGCGCGGTTTATTTTGGATTGCCTGAAAAAGTGTTTCGCTGATGAAAGTTAATAGTTCCATGCGTTCAAGGCAATAAATTCACCGGCAATCGAAACACCGCTGGATTCGATATTGCCTATCGCCCTGACTATCTCCTCAAAGGTCATATCTTTGCTGGAATCTTTGTCGTGATAAATGCAAAGAATGCCCGAATGATCTGGCCTCGCATGATGCAGGGCGCGAAAATCGGAACAGTTTTGTGTGAGCGTAATCCGATTCTCCTGTCGCGCAAAATTTAAAACAAGGGAGTCTGGCTTACCGTTCAGCCCCGCTTCGTCCGCTCTTACGACCGCATGGCCCGCCTGCCGCAGTAAGTCCACGAGCAAACGCGCTTGCGTGTCCTCATCTATGAGCAGACGCAGGCTCAAGCGCGACTCCCTCTTCCAGCAAGATACGGCGCTCTTCGTCCGCTTCCCTCGCCAGCAAGTCCCGGTTTGCTTCACAATAGCGGGTGATTTCGTTTATCGCGGCGCAGGGCAGATTCCAATTTTCCGCCGCTTCTTCTAACGACAGTCGGTTGATTTGCATTTCGCGCCAGACCGTCGAGGCCAACAATCGTCGGCCCCTGATATAAAACTGCCGCCGCCATGCGTGGGGCCGCGCTTCTAAATACTGCCATCCGCCCGCGCCGGATTTTCGCTTCAATGAAATGGTTTCCATGATTCTGCTCACCTCTTTTTCTACGGTCTCTTTTTATTGTAGCGGAGAATGGCGGGAATGTCAACGCGAGAACTGCACGATAGCGATAATCCCGTGATCGAATTTGGCGTTTTCCAACGTGAACGTGCCGCCGAGATCGCCGCGCACCAGCGTCTCCACGATAGATAGTCCCAGCGAGTCGGAATCGCGGATATTGAAGCCGTCGGGCAGCGGTTCGCCGTCGTTTAAGACCGCAATCCGCAGTTCCGTTTTGGTCGCGGAGAGCTGGACGATGACGCGCCCGTCGCTCAGGGTCTTGAAGCCGTGTTCGACCGCGTTCTGCACCAGTTCATTCAGCACCAGCGCCATCGAGGTCGCCTTTGCCAGCGGCAGCACAAAATCGTCGCCCTCCACCGAGCAGCGAATCGTTTTTCCGGGCGGCACAACCGATTGCTGCGTGGCGGTCAGGATGCTTTCCGCCAGTTTTTTCGCGCTCACCGTGTCCAGATCGTCGCGGGTCAGCAGTTCATGGACGCTGGAGATGGCGAGAATCCGGTTTAAGGTATCGTTGAGCGCGTCTTCCACCGTCGTAAATTTGCTGTACCGCATCTCCAGCCGGACAAGCGAAACAATCTGCTGCAAGTTGTTTTTGACGCGGTGGTGCATCTCCTGAATCACGGCGCTGCGCACCATGAGTTTGGCATGGTCAATCGCCAGCGCCGCCTGTGTCCCCAGCGCCTGCAATACAACGAGTTCTTCCTGACTGAAATAGTGAACTTTTTCGGTGTAGCAGTTCAGGACGCCGAGAATCTCGCCTTTGCTCATCAGCGGAATCGAGGCGATGGAGCGGACGCCCGCCTTCTGCGCAATGTCGGGGAAGCGGTAATCGCCGGTCTTCTGCACGTCCGCGACCGTGATAATTTGCCGCTCCGCCGCCGCCCGCCCCGAAACGCTTTCGCCTAATTTGAGATTAGGCTTTTTTTTGTACTCTTTGTTGTCGGACTGCGTGGCCTTGATGACGAGTTCGCCCTTTTCCTGATCAATCAGCATCACCGTGCAGATTTTGTAGCCCATCGTTTTGGCGGTCATTGTCACAAAAAGATGCAGCAATTCATCGAGGTACATATTGGACGTAATCGCCTGCGACACTTCCGAAAGCGTGGTCAGCTGGCTGGCCTGCCGCTCCAGTTGCCGGTAGCGCCGCGAGCGCTCAATCACGCCCGCGACCTGATTGGCGATTCCTGAAAGCAGCTGCACCTGATTTTTCGTGTACTCGTGCGGGCGGCGCGTCCGCACGTTGATCACGCCGAGGATGTCGCCCCGCGTCACCAGCGGAACGGACAGCATGGATTCGTACTCGCCCTCGTTCATTTCGGGGAAAAACTTAAAGCGGTGGTCCTGATAGGCGTTCTTGCTCACGGCGACGGGCTTGCGCTCTTTGGCGACCCACCCGGTGATTCCTTCGCCGAGTTTCAGGCGGATTTTGCCCGTCATCCCGGAGAAACTCTCGTCGGCGGCGCGGAGCGTCAGTTCCTCTTTGGTGGAGTCAAACAAATAAATCTGACAGGAATCGGTCGCGGTAATCTGCGAAGCGATCTCCGCCGTGACTTTCAGCATCGCCTCCTGATCGAACGCGGAGCCGGTCGCCTCCCCGATTCGCCGCAGGGCGTCCGCCTCGCCGCGTTTCTCTTCCAGCTCCCCGCGCATCTCTTGCAGCAAAAGATGCGCCTCGCGCAGCTGCTTTTCGCGGGCGTCCAGTTCCTGCTGCAGCAGGCTCACGTCCGGGTCGTCGCTGCGGCGCAGGGAGTTCAGCAGGCGGCGCGTCCGCCAGGGCGTTCGGGTTCGGTTCATGAAAAAATTCCTGAAGAAAACAGAAAACAGAAAACAGAAGAAAATGCCCTGCTTGCTAACTTTCACTCGAAGCGCAAAACTTGCAAACTCTGACAAACCCTTCTGTTTTCTGTTTTCTGTTTTCTGTTTTCTGTTTTCTTCCCTCAAACGTTGTGCGCAATGATAATCGCTTCCGCGATTTCGCGCATGGATTTGCGGGTGTTCATGCTCTGGACTTGAATCCGGCGGAATGCTTCCTGCTCTTTGAGGCCGTACTGGTCCATCAGGATTCCTTTGGCGCGGTCTACCGATTTGCGCGTTTCCAGTTTATCTTCGAGGTCGTTGGCCTGCTCCTCAATTTTCAGGAACGCTTCCCAGCGGGCAATCGCCACCTCGATTTGCGGCATCAGGTCGGCTTCCTTGAAGGGCTTGACAAGGTAGGAGTAGACGCCCGCGTCTTTGGCGCGGTTGACTAAATCCAGCTGGCTGTACGCGGTCAGCAGCAGGACGGGCGAAATTTTTTCATCGGTGATGATTTTCGCCGCGTCAATGCCGTCCATTTCCGGCATCATAATATCCAGAATTGCGACATCGGGTTTGAGGTTGCGGGCCATCTCAATGGCCTTTGCGCCGTCCCCGACCTCTCCGACGACATCGTACTGGCAGTCTTCCAGCATTTTTTTCAGGTCAAGGCGGATGATCGGGTCGTCATCGGCAATAATAATGCGCAGTTTGCGGTCGCTCATGGCGTCTCTCTTTCTGTACGAGAATCGGGATACGGGCGGCGTTGCGGTTCGACGCGGCGGGCATCCCTCCGGGGGCCGGTATCGAAACGGTAGTCCCGGCTGCTTTTTTCGGGAACGCGGCGTAAGGCCACTCCACCGGCGGCAGCGCGGGAAAAGGGCGCGGTCGGCGTTTGGCTGCGAAAGCGGAAGAATCGCAAAATGTGAGCGAAGGGAGGTCGCAGGGCCGCGTCGTCCGGCAGCGGAAAGTCCGAATCTACACGGCATCCCCATTGAGGCCGCAGATAATGCGTGATTGGCGTCCGGCAGGGGTTGACTTGACGCCGGACTTGCTCTTATTATATAATAAAATTGGCCCGCTTGTCAAAGCCTTTTTGCCCGATTTGCCCCGAATCGGCCCACCGCAGGCGTTTTTCATAAGAAATTCGCTCGAAACGCGCCAAATACAGAAAGTTTTTATGTCCGCACCGCCCGAAAATCCAGAAACGCACGCATCTTTTTCGCCCGCTTCCGCCCTGCCTGACTACGCCGCGCCGCCCGATCTGCGGCGCGAGGGGCGCGGCATGGCGCTGTGCTGCGCCGCGTTCCTGCTGTTTTATCAAATCACGCTGCATATTCATAACGACAGCGAACTTGTGGTTGCGCTCTCCACGCTGGCCTCGCTCTGCCTGACGCTGCTCTGCGTGGTCTTTGCGGCGCGGGCCATGCGTGACCGGAACGTTTTAGCGGCGGCGGGCGGCGGGGCGGCGGTCTTGATCGCGCCCGCGCTGCTGGCGGCGCAGATCGGCCCGCGATTCCCAAACTGGACAGGGTGGCGGACGCTCGGCCCCGCGCTGGAAATTTATTTCCGGTCTCTCAACGCCGTTCCCGGTCTGCGCGGCCTGCTGCTGATTACGCTTGCGGCGGCGGTCGGCGTCCTGCTTTCGCGCCTCGTAAAAGAGATAAAAATCCTGCTGCCGATTGGCGTCATGCTGGCGCTGGTGGACTTATATGTCGTGTTTGGCGGCGGACTGGTGACGCAGGCGCAGCAGGGCGACAAAGCGGCGCAGACCGCCATGCAAAGCCTGACCGTCGCCCTGCCGACGGTGCAAAGGGCCGCCCCCAACGCCCTGCCGATGGAACTCCGGGTCGGTTTCGCGGACTATCTGTTTATCGCGCTGTTCTTCGCCTGCTTCGCGAAGTTTGGGATTCCGGCGCGGCGCACGTTCGTCGTTCTTTCGGGCGTTCTGGCGCTGTATATGCTGGTTGTGCTGGCGACGGGGACAGCCCTGCCCGCGCTCGTGCCAATCGCCGCCGTGATTATTTTGATGAACCTGCGCCGCTTCCGCTACGACCGCGCCGAAGCGTTCGCCCTTTTCTACGCCGGTCTGATTATCGTCGGCGTGTTCGGTTTCATGGCGTGGCGGCGATGATCCCCTGAAGGGCGCTTCAGCCCGCCCGCCATCCAGACAAAAACTTTTTCTGTCTGGTATACTACTTTCGAAGCGAAAATAGCGCGGAATGGAAACGACAGGAAACGACGCAGGTATGCTGAAAAAATCCCCGACCGGCATTGACGGTCTTGACGAAATCACCGGGGGCGGACTGCCCGCCGGTCGCCCGACCCTGATCTGCGGAAGCGCCGGGTGCGGCAAAACCCTGATGGCGGTGGCGTTCCTCGCGTGCGGCGCGATGGATTTTGGCGAAAACGGCGTCTTCATGGCCTTTGAAGAAACGACCGAAGAACTGACGGCAAACGTCGCGTCGCTGGGGCTTGACCTTGACACCCTCGTCGCGGACAACAAAATCGCGCTGGATTATGTCCGGGTCGAGCGCAGCGAAATCGAGGAGACGGGCGAGTACGATTTAGAGGGCCTGTTCATCCGCCTGAACTACGCCATTGACCGCATCGGGGCAAAGCGCGTCGTGCTGGACACGCTGGAAAGCCTGTTTTCCGGCCTGTCCAACCCCGCCATTTTGCGGGCGGAATTGCGGCGGCTGTTCGTCTGGCTGAAAGACAAGGGCGTCACAGCGGTCATCACGGCGGAGCGCGGCGACGGGACGCTGACGCGGCAGGGTCTGGAAGAATATGTCTCCGACTGCGTGATTCTGCTGGACAACCGGGTCGAAAATCAAATCTCCACGCGCCGCCTGCGCATCGTAAAATATCGCGGCTCGATGCACGGCCCCAACGAATACCCGTTCCTGATTGACGGCGACGGCATCAGCGTCCTGCCCATTACCTCGCTCGGTTTAGACCACCCCGTTTCGGAAGAGCGCGTTTCCACCGGAATCCCGCGCCTCGACGCCATGCTCGCCGGAAAGGGGCTGTATCGCGGCAGCAGCGTCCTTGTTTCCGGCACGGCGGGAACGGGCAAAAGCAGCGTGGCGGCGCACTTCGCGGACGCCGCCTGCCGCCGGGGAGAGACCTGCCTGTATTTCGCCTTTGAGGAGAGCCGGGAGCAGGTTGCCCGCAATATGCGGTCTATCGGGCTGGACTTGCGGCAGTGGATGGACGCCGGAGCCCTGCATTTTATCGCCTCCCGCCCCGCCGCCTACGGCCTGGAGATGCACCTCGCCCTGATGCGCAAACAGATTGAAAAAATTAAGCCGCAGGTTGTTGTGATTGATCCGGTCAGTCCGTTTCTCGCCATCGGCAGCCGCGAAGAAGTCCGCGCCATGCTGACCCGCCTTGTGGACTACCTGAAAGGCCAGCAGATTACCCTGCTTTGCACGAACCTGATCTATGGCGGGGCCTCGATTGAAGCGACTGAATGCAGCGTCTCGTCCGCGATGGACACCTGGATTTTGCTGCGCGATCTGGAAAGCGGCGGCGAACGCAACCGCGCCCTGTACCTGCTCAAATCACGCGGCACGGCCCATTCCAATCAGGTGCGCGAATTTCTACTGACCGATCACGGCGTGGAACTGGTGGATGTCTATCTTGGCCCGGAAGGGGTACTGACCGGTTCCGCCCGTGTGGCGCGGGAGGCGCGGGAACGGTTGGATGCGGAAGACCGCGAAATCGCCGCGCAGCATGACCGTCTGCTTTCAGAGCGCAAAAAGCGGGTACTGGAGGCGCAGATTGCGGCGCTTCAGGCCGACCTTGCCGCCGAAGATCACGCCGCGCTGCAGGCCGAGACACACGCGGCGCGGCGGAGCCAGCGCCGCGAGGCCGACCGCGAAATCATGGCGGCAAGCCGCAGCGCCGACACCGACACCCTGCTAAAGTCCGCGCTGCCCTCCCCGCCACAATCCACCTTGCCCGGAGACGAAACAATCTGATATGAACACACGGGAAATCGAAAAGAAAACGACGGCAAACGCCGTATCGGAAACCGCGCTGCCGGAAACGCTGCAAAGCGAAACGAGCGATTTTTACGATCTGCGCCTCTATGTCGCAGGCAAGACCGCCAAATCCCTTGCGGCGTTTGAGAACCTGAAGACGCTCTGCGAGGAACATCTTGCGGGGCGCTATCGTATAGAGGTCATTGACCTTTTAATCAGCCCGCAGCTGGCGCAGGGAGACCAGATCCTCGCGATTCCAACGCTGGTGCGCAAACTGCCGGAACCCATCAAAAAAATCATCGGCGACCTGAGCAACACCGAGCGCACTCTGGTCGGGCTTGACCTGCGTTCCCGGCAATAGTTCGAAGGCAACCTCCCGCCGCCACGATGCGGCGGCGAAAGGCGTTTTTCATCATGCAAGAAGGGGAAGAAATCGAACGGCGCGGCGCGGCCCTGTGGCACGGGCCAACAGACGCCGCCACGCCGGAACGCTACCTGCTGCGACTTTACGTCACCGGCACGACGCCCAACTCCGTCCGCGCTATCGCCAACTTGAAGCGAATCTGCGAGGAACATTTGCTGGACAGTTACGATCTGGAAGTGATTGATCTTTATCAGCAGCCGCATCTGGCCTCAAGCCACGCGATTATCGCCGTGCCGACGCTGGTCAAGCACCGGCCCGAACCGTTGCGGCGCATCATCGGCGATCTGTCCGACACGGCGCGGGTCATGCGCGGGCTGAACCTGAATCATAAAAAATCGTAGCGGCAGGCGCAATGCAACAGACACAACACAAAACACAGGAAAATCTACCGAAAAGCGAGCCAACGGAAGATAACGCGCTGCGATTGGAAAATACAGAACTCCGGGCGCGGCTGGAGGAGGCGGAGGAAACGCTCCGCGCCATCCGCGACGGGGATGCGGACGCGCTGCTGGTGGCGGGGCCGAAAGGAAACCGGGTCTTTACGCTGCACAGCGCCGAGCTGCCTTACCGCGCCCTGATCGAACGGATGCAGGAGGGAGCAGTCACACTGGGGGAAAACGGGACGATTCTCTACTGCAATCTGCGGTTTGCCCAGATGCTGCGCCTGCCGCACGAGAAAGTGGTGGCGAGTTTCGTTCAGCAGCACGTTCTCCCGGAGCAGGCGGTTTCCTTTGCGGCCCTGCTGCGGCGCGGGGCGCTGCAATCGGCGCGGGCGGAAATTGCGCTTTGCGCCGCGAACGGCCTGGTTTTTCCCACCTATATTACGGCGGGGCCGCTGCCGGACGAAATGGAGGGCAGTTTGTGTCTGATCGTCACTGACCTGACGGAGATGGAATCGCTGCGCGGCAAGCAGGCGGAGATTGAGCAGCTCAACGAGCGCCTGCAGCGCAGCATGACCGAGACGCATCACCGGGTCAAAAACAGCCTGCAAATTATCGGGGCAATGGTGGATATGCAGGTCATGGAAGGCAAACAAGCCGTTCCGATTGACGAGGTGCGGCGTTTCGGGACGCAAATCAAGTCGCTGGCGGTCGTGCATGACCTGCTGACAATGGAAGCGAAGGCGGACGGGCAGGCCCATTTCGTTTCCGCCCGCGCCGTGCTGGAAAAGCTCCTGCCGCTGTTGGAGCAGACTTCCGGCGACCGGCAGTTCTGCCACGAAATTGACGACGCGAAACTTACGTCCAGTCAGGCCACCGGTCTGGCCCTTGTCACCAATGAGATTATCAGCAACGCGCTCAAACACGGCAAAGGACTGGTTGAGGTGGCCTTTACAGCGCGGGACAACCGCGCCGCGCTGGCGGTTTCCGATGACGGCCCCGGCTTTCCGCCAGATTTCAATCCCCGCAAACTGGAAACCACCGGAATCGGACTGGTCGAGAACCTGACGCGCTGGGACTTGAATGGCGAAGTCCGCTACGAAAACCGTCCCGAAGGCGGCTCCTGCGTCCGCGTCCTGATGCCGCTGACCGCCTGAATCTCTCGTTCAAGAGTGTGTACAAAATTTAAATAAACGGATGCAAATCACACCTGTCCCGTCCGCAGGACGGTTGGCCGCAGGCCTCCCAGACGGGTCGCTGCGCGGCCCGGTCACCGGAAAATCCGAATTTGTTTTATACTCTAAGGGACTTGCGGTAAAATAAATCTTCCCGTATGCGTAAGTCCGCATTGAGTCCGCGAAGGCGGACTTCGCGCTTTTGTGGCAGTGAATTTATTCGCCCGCCCGCCCGCCAGCGTGGAAGAGTTTAATATTCGAAAGCCCCTAATCGCTAACGCGCTCTCCCGCGCCACGCGAACGGGAGAATGGACAGCGTTTTCCGGGGTTGGAACAGGCTTTGACGGGGCGACTCAGCGCAGCGCAATCGTCGGCGCTGCGGACGCGACGATTTGCCCGATGACCGCCCGCGTCGCGACGCCCCGCGCTTGCAATTCGGCGAGCAGGCGCGGAACGGAATCCTCCGCCACGCAGATTGCCAGCCCGCCGGAGGTCTGCGGATCGGTCAATAAATCCAGCCAGTTTTCCAGAACGTCGGGCGTCCCCGCCACCGCGTCGGCGAGATAAGCCCGGTTGGACTTGCCGCCCCGCGTCACATTCCCCGCCGCCGCCAGTTCCCGGACGCCGGGAAGCAGCGGGACTGCCGCGCAGTTCAGCGCAATCCCGACCCCGCTGGCCTTTGCCAGATGGTACAAATGACCGAGCAGGCTGAAACCCGTAACATCGGTGGCGGCGTGTACCGGCAGTTCCGCCCCGATCCCGACCGTCTGCATCGCGAGGGAAGCGGCGGCATTCAGCGTCGCCATATTGCGGCAGGCAAGGGCCAGCGTTTCCGGCGGACACTCCTCAAACTTTGCCGATGTCGTCACGATTCCCGCGCCAATCGGTTTGGTCAGGACGATCACATCGCCCGGTCTTGCGCCCGCGTTCGTTGCGATATGAGCGGGATCAATCAGTCCCGTCACGGACAGCCCGAATTTCGGTTCGTCGTCCTCAATGCTATGCCCGCCGACGAGGGCCGCGCCCGCCTCCGCCACCTTTTCCGCCCCGCCCCGCAAAATCTCCGCAAGTTCCTCCGGCCCGCGCTCCCGAATCGGAAAGCACAGGATATTCATGGCGGTCAGCGGCCTGCCGCCCATCGCGTAGACATCGGAGAGGGAGTTGGCGGCGGCAATCTGTCCAAACAAATAGGGATCGTCCACAATCGGGGGGAAAAAGTCCAGCGTCTGCACCAGCGCCAGATTCGGGGCGATGCGATACACGCCCGCGTCGTCGCCCGTCGTCAGCCCGACCAGCAGATTCGGATCAACGGGCAACGGGAGGTTTTGCAGCGCCTGCGTGAGCTGCGCGGGACCGATTTTCGCGGCGCACCCGGCGCATTTCGCTAACTGCGTCAGCCGCTTGCGCGGACTATTCGCCGTCGTCTCAGACATGGGGAAACTCCTTCGGAGAGAAAACAGAAAACAGAAAACAGAAAACAGAAAACAGAAGGGGCGGTCGGAGTTTGCAAGTTTTGCGCTTCTACTATAACGTTTCGCAGACCGGGCATTTTCTTCTGTTTTCTGTTTTCTGTTTACTTTTTCCCTATTCTACCCCAAATCCCTACGCCGTGACGAGCGCTTCGGCGGGCTGGGTTTGCAGGACGAGGGCGTGGGAGGGCGCTTCGGCGAGGCCGACGCGGTTGCGTCCGCTGCGTTTGGCGGCGTAGAGGGCGCGGTCGGCCTGCTCCATGAGGTCGGCGCGGGTCATGCTGGGCGGGAACCCGGACACGCCTACGCTAATGGTGACGCGGATTGGCTGCCCGTCCACCGCGCGAAAATCGTGCGCCTCGACAGCGGCGCGAAGCCGTTCCGCCGCAATCTGCGCCTGAATGTCATCGGTCTGCGGCAGCAGAACGCCGAACTCCTCGCCGCCCAAACGCGCCACGATTTCGGTGTCGCGCATACACTGCCGCAAAAGAGCGCCCATGTCGCGCAGCACCGCGTCGCCGCTGGCATGGCCGTACTGGTCGTTAATCGCCTTGAAATGGTCGGCGTCTACAATCAGCAGCGAAAGCGGCAGATGATAACGCTTGCAGCGGCGCAATTCCTCCTCAAGCCGCATCTGGAAGAAGCGGTGATTATAGGCGCGGGTCAGGCCGTCGGTAATCGCCAGCGTTTCAAGCTGGTGGCGCTCCGCCGCCCGGTCAATCGTGACGGCGGCCTGCGCCGCAATCTGCGAAAGCAGCCGGATGTCGTCGGGCGAAAAGGCGTTCGGGGCCGAATCGCTGACGTGCAGCACGCCAATCACATGATTGTTCACGCGCATCGGCATCGCCGCAAACGACCGGACGCGGGCGGGCAGAGATTCGGCGTTCAGCACGTTCGGGGCCTTATCCAGGTCGTTAATCACAATCGGTTTGCCCCGTGACGCGACCCAGCCGGAGACGCCCTTGCCTTTCTCAAACGCAAAATGCTCCAGCAAATTTATGGCGCGGCCCCGCGCCGCATGGGATTCCAGTTTTTTGCTGGGTTTGTCCAGCAGGAACAGGGCGATATTTTCGCAGGGGATAATTTTCGCCACCTGCGCCACGACCGCCTTATAGACCTGCTCGATGTCCGAAGCGCTCTCCATCAGGCGACTTAAATCGTAAAGCGCGGTGATTTCGGTCAGTTGACGTTTATCATCGCGGCGCGATTCCAGCATTTTCAGGGCCTTTGCCAGCGCCGGAGCGATGCCGCGCATCCGCTCGGCGTCCTGCGCGTTAAAGCGGGACATCCCTCGCGGTTCGCACAGCCCGACGGCCCCCAAAATTTCGCCCGGTTCTTCCTTCTGCGATTCGGCGCGAATCAGCGTAATCAGCAGCGGCTGCAGCGGCCTGTTCTGCGCGGCCTCCTCGTCCGCCGTGAGCGGCAGGCGCAGCTGAGGCGGCAGGGCAGGAACGGCGTCCGCCATCTGCGCCTCGCAGCGGGCGCGAAGTTCCGGCGCGGAGAGGTGCGCCGCGTCCGCCAGCAGCGCGAAATGCGCGGCGGGCAAAACGCGCCCCTCCGCCGCAGTCACTTGCAGCGAATCGCCGCCGGGAACGCGCCGCCAGAATACGCCGCCGCCCGCCTCCAGCGCGTCCATAACGCGGGCCAGCAGCGCGGCGTAAGCGCCCTCGCCCGCTTCCAAAGAAGCGGCGATCTCTATCGCCTGCTGCGCCATTTGCAGCGTATCAATCTGCGTTTTCTGTTCGCGGTGCAGCCGCGCCACGTTGCGGTATGTCTCTTGCAGCCCGCGCAGCGCCGCCTCTTTTTCGCGCAGTTCCGCCTCGACTGTTTCCAGCGAACGCGCCGCCAGCAGCGAGTTGCCGCTGTGTTTCGCGGCGTCCGTCTCCGCGCCGGACTTCGCCAGACGCAGGCGTCTGCCCTGCAAGAGCGCCCCCGCGGCCAGTCCCGACGCCGCCGCTGTCCGCGCATGACGGAACGGCGGGCGGGCAATGACAAAGACAAGCCCCAGCGCCGCCAGCCCGACAAGCGGGCGACGCATAGATTTCACTTCTGAAAAATTAAATTTACGCTTCAATTCGTGTTCCAATTCGGGGGCCTCCCCATGCGGCGCAAAACCGCGTTCCTGTAAACAGCCAACGGACAGAAGGAAGCGGCGGGCCGCGCCGCGAATAGACTCTTACTTATATCTTCGGAAGATTGCGCAGAAAACCTGTAATAAAAACGGGCAGGGAAAAGAGCGGGCAGGCAAAGGAGCGGAAGCATGGTCGTGGGAAAAATCGCGAAACAGGGCGCGGACTTGCGGGACGAAATCACGCGGACGGAGACGCCGGACGGCGGCGCGGCGTTCTGGTGGCTGGGGCAGCACACTTTTATCATGAAAGCGGGCGGCAAGGTCTTTTATCTTGACCCCTGGTTTGCGGCGTGGGACTCACGGCAGGTCGCGCCGCTGCTTGCGGCAGAGCAGGCAGACAACGGCGATTACGCGCTGATTACGCACGGTCACGGCGATCATCTTTGCCCGGAAACCCTGCGCGGACTGAAAGAGGCCAGCCCGAACGCGCATTTTTTCTGCCCGGAGACCGAAGCGGCGCGGCTCACCGGCGAGGCGGATATTCCCGCCTCCCGCCTTACTTCCCTGACAGCGGGCGACGTTTGGGAACAGGGCGGCGTCCGCATCACCGCCATTAAATCAAAGCACGAGTTTTTCGATGAGCATCCCGCGCTGGGATTCCCCTATCTCGGCTACGTGATCGAAGTGGCGGGCGCGGGCGGAACCGTCCGATTCTACCACTCCGGCGACACCATCAATTATGAAGGGTTGCTGACCACGCTGCAAACGTTTCCGCGACTCGACGCGATTTTCGTCCCCATCAACGGACGCGACGCGGAGCGCTTTGCCAGCGGCTGCATCGGCAACTTCACCTATCAGGAGGCGGCGGAACTTGCGGGCGAACTCGGCGTCGGGCTGGTCGTTCCCTCGCATTACGATATGTTTGTTGGCAATCAGGAGGACTCCTCGAAGTTTGCCCGCTTCCTCAGCGCCAAATACCCCGCTGTTCCGCACTGGATCGGCGATTATGGAAAACTCGTCCGCTTCGGTCTGACCGGGAGTTGAAAACTCCCGGCATCAAAAACAAGCGTTCTGCGGACGCCCAACGCATCGCCCCTCTCGCGCCGGAAATTTTCAATCTCCGGCGAAGCGTTTGCGCCGCCGCGCCGCGCCGAACATCAACGCGCCCGTTCCCAGCGCCAGCAGGGAGGAGGGGGCGGGCGTGGCGGCGGCGGGGCGCAGCAAAAACGCCCGCTGCTGTCCGTTGTAGGTTCCATTTCCGACAATCAGGCCGCTGTCATTGATGCCGTAAGCGTCGGTCAGCGTCCAGCCGGAATTTGCGGGCAGGAGTGTGTTCAAGTCTATCATGCCGCCGTTCCGATAAAGAAACGGCGCGTTCGTTACATTGCCCGCCAGGTTGGAGGTTCCGACAATCTCGCCCAGACTGTTGACGGCGTGCGCGTTGGAGTTCAGCCCGCCCAGCGTTCCCAGATCGGTCAGCATTCCGTTGGAATAGGCGAACGCCCGCTGCGCCCCGTCGCCCGCAACGTCGGACTGTCCCACCACTTCGCCGCCGTCGTTGATGGCGTTGGCGAACGACTGCGTTCCCCCCAGCGTCCCGATGTCCGCCATTCCGCTTCCCTGTCCGTTTCCCGGCGTATAGAGATAAGCGCGGTTGGCGTAGCCGTAATTCGAATCCCCGGAATAGCCCACGACCTGCCCGGAAGCGTTGATCCCCGTCGCGAACGATTCCGCTCCGCCCAGCGTTCCGAGGTCTTTCATTACGCCATTAGCGTAGGTGAAACTGTGTGAGTTATTGTTGGTGTCGCCCGCGTATCCCGCAATCGTTCCGCTGGCGTTGATGCCGGTGGCGATGGAGAAATTGCCGCCCAGCGTCCCGATGTCCTGCATCGGGCCGCTGCCGGTGTAAGAAAAAGCGTGGGTCAGGCCGCCCGTCGTCTGCGATTCACCGACCACCACTCCGGCAGTGTTGATTCCGTGCGCGGTAGAGGTATTCCCGCCGAGCGTTCCCAGATTGTTCGCCGCGCCATTTTGATACAGACAGGCGAGCGGCTTATTCGTCTGAACATCGGTCACATAACCTGCGACCTGCCCGCTGGCGTTGACGCCATTGACGAACGAATCGCCGTTAAACGTCCCAAGATTGATAATGGCGTAAGACTGCGCGGCTGCCGCAGGCGCAAGCGCAGCGGACAGCAAAACGGGGCCAATGATCTGACAAATCTTCCTGTAAGGCATGGACTTTCCTTTTTCGCAATCGTGAGTTCGGCTTTAATTTCTGCTATTCCCTACGCAAAGTGCCGTCCGAACGGGAATTGCGCAACTTTTGCGTACAAGAAAAAGAAATTTTTTGCTGCCTGCTGCCTCGGCTCAAAACCAGCGCAGTTTCCAGAAAACGTCGCGAAGCCGGTCAGGAAAATCTTTCCACCGGCATATTTCAACCGAGGGTTCATGGGACGCCATGCAAAAATGCGGCCCCGTCAGATCAGAGCCGACACAACCAACATTTGCCTATCTTTGTCGCCCACTCCATGATTGCGCCGCGAAAGTCAGGCGGGAAAAGGCAAAACATAACGCTTCACGCTATTATATGCCAGAAAACGCAAAACTTCCAGACGAAAGCGTTGCCCACAAGACACGAATAGCCTCACGCCACGCGCAGCATCTCTTTGGCGTGTTTTAAGACCGTTTCGGTCACATCCGTACCGCCGATCATGCGGGCCACTTCCGCAATGCGCTGCTCCGGCGTCAGCGGCGTCACGACGACGGAAGTCCGGTCGCCCGTGACCCGCTTTTCAATGTAATAGTGCCGGTCGCCGCGACTGGCAATCTGCGCAAGGTGGGTGATGCAGAGGATTTGCGCGGACTTTGCCAGATGCGCCATCTTTTCCGCAATCACACTGGCTGTCCGCCCGCCGACCCCGACATCAATTTCGTCGAACACCATCGTTGGCAGCGCCTCCTGACTCGCCATTGCCGACTTAATCGCCAGCGTCACGCGGGAAATTTCGCCGCCGGACGCCACTTTCGCCAGCGGGCGCAGCGGTTCGCCGGGATTGGCGGCAATCAGAAATTCGACCTTGTCCATGCCCTTGCTTGTCGGTTCGCCCGCCTCAATCTGCACTTCGAAGCGCGTTTTCTCCATGCCGAGGTCGCGGAGTTCTTTGCGGGTAATCTCCTCAAAGCGTTTGGCGGCGTCGCGGCGCATTTTGCTGAGTTTCGCGCCCAGATCGCGCAGTTTCTTGTCGGCCTTTTCGATTTCGGCGCTGAGTTTCAAGCCCCGCTCCTCGCTGTGCGCCAGCGCGTCCGCTTTCTCCGCCGTTTCCGCCCCGTAAGCGATCATCTCTTCGATGGAGTCGCCGTACTTGCGTTTCAGCGAGCGAAGCAGATTCATCCGCTCCTCAATCTGCGTCAGACGCTCCGGGCTAAATTCGATGCCATCCTGATAGCGGACAAGATCGCGCTCCGCTTCGGTGAGTTCATAAGAAGCGGAACGGACGGCCTCTAAGGTAGGGGTCAGGGTGTCGTCGAGTTCCGCCGCTTCTTCCAGCAGGCGCAGAGCGGTGGCGAGGGCGTCCAACGCCCCGCCGCCGTCCTCGCCGTTGAGGGCCGCCGCCGCAAGCCCCGCCGAATCCGCCAGTTTCTGCGCGTTCGCCACGCGCCGGTGTTCATTGTCGAGTTCCTCGTCCTCGCCCGGTGTCAGCCCCGCGTCGGCTATTTCCTTCGCCTGAAACAGGTAGAGGTCGAGCAGGCGGGCGCGTTCGCGGGCGTCCGTTTCCAGTCCCGCTCGCTCCTTCTTCAGGGCCTGCCACACGGCGTAGGCCGCGCCCGTTTCGCCGCGCAGGCTCTCCAGCGCTTTGCCGCCCCAATCGTCCAGAATGTCAATATGGCGCGGGGCGGCGAGCAGCGATTGATGCTCATGCTGCCCGTGCAGGTCTACCAGCCAGTCGCCAATTTCACGTAATTGCGCAATCGTCACGGGACGACCGGCGATGCGGGCGGAAGATTTGCCGCCCGCCGCCACGTCGCGGGCGATCAGCAGCATATCTTCCTCCGGCTCCAGCCCCATTTCGGACAGCAGGGCGAGGAGTTCCGGCGAACCGGCGACATCAAAGGCGGCGTCAATCGAGGCCCCTTTTGTCCCGGCGCGCGCCATCTCGCTGCCGGATCGCCCGCCTAAAATCAGGTTGAGCGCGTCCATAATAATGGACTTTCCCGCGCCCGTTTCGCCCGTCAGGACGTTGAACCCGTCCCCGAACGTTAAATCGAGGCGGTCAATAATCGCAAAATTTCGGATGGATAGGCTCCGCAGCATAGGCCCCTCACACGGCGCGGCAGCGACCGGCAAAAGCAGAATTCTGTCTGTGGCATTGTACCGCGCAGGGCGCGGGTTGTCAAGAAAATTTTCCGCAGTCCGCGTTTCTTAATCGAATCTTAATATCGGAAGGGGTACAATGACTCCGAATGGACAGGCGCAGCGTTGGAATCGCCTGAAGACGCCTCGCTGCCGGCAACACGGACGCGCCGTCGGCTTCCGCGTTATTACGCCATACTATTTATAAGACGCTCTGCGACCAACGCCGGAAGCGTTATTTTTGTGGGAAGTTCAGGGGGCGCGGCGATCCGCTCCGTCCTCACTATCGAATCCTACCCAGAGGAGAGTACCCGAATGAAGTCTCGTTTCCGGTCTGGCTTTACGCTGATCGAACTGCTCGTCGTCATCGCAATTATCGCTATTTTAGCCGCTATTCTGTTCCCGGTCTTCGCGCAGGCCCGCGAAAAAGCGCGGCAGACCGCCTGCCTTTCCAACCTCAAACAAATTGGCCTCGCCATGCAGACGTACACAATTGATTACGACAGCAAATGGCCCAGGGCGGACGGCTGCATCGCCCCCGCCCCCAGCGTTACCAATCCCGGAACAGTGGGATGCAGCGGGCCTTATGGTCAGCGCATCAACCACTACAAATGGCAGGCGTGGCTGATGCCCTACACCAAAAATGTGCAGGTCTTTTTCTGCCCCAGCCGCGATGCCGAAGCGAAAAAGGCGGATTCTTGGACGAAAAGCGGCGAAATTGAGAACGCCTACTCGCTGAATGTCAGTCTGACGGGGAATATCAATTACAAAGGCAGCGGCGATCCGAGCGCCGGTATTGATTTCGATAATCAGTCTTTCCTCGGCAATGGGTCTACCTTTGCGACGCCCTCGCCGTCAGAAACCTTTATCGTAATGGAAGGTCCCGGCACGGTCGCCTGGGACATCTTCGCTAACTCGGCAGACAAAAATGATCTGGCGGCGGTCGTTTACCCTTACGCCATTCGGGAAAGCTGGGAGAACACGATCTATCCCTATGACAAGACTTTTACGCAGCGGCTGCCAGCAGACAGGACGATTGTGCCGCACAGCGAAGGATTCGTTTTCGCTTACTGTGACGGTCATGCAAAATGGATGAACGCCAAGACCTTCCTAGAGAAATGCCCGCCCCGCGCCAGCTACAAATATACGCTGCTTCCGCAGGGCAAGAGTGCGCTGGATAAAGGTTCAGCGCAATATGCCGGAAGTTTTGTGAAAGGTAGTCCGCCCCCCATTACCGGCGATTGGCCTCTGTGGGCGCTCTACCACACGAACTAGATTATCGAGGCGTTGCAAACGCCCCGCCGGGTGGCGTTCCGCCAAACGTCCTGCCGGACGCAAACAACGGTCGCGCCTGCAAAATAAAAATCCCCTCCCGCTTTTCTTGTACAGCGGGAGGGGATTTTTGCTTTCCAGGCCTTACAGGCGGGCGAAACCGGCGTTGATCTCTGTCATAAGGGCGGCGTGAAGTTCCGCGTTCGTGGCGGCGACAAGCGAACCGAAATTCGCCTCCGTCGTGTCCAGCAGGTTCCAGTCGTTCAGACTCTGGCCCCAGGCGTCGGTCAGGACGCAGCCCGCCTCCTGCGCGATCAGCGCGGCGGCGGCGACATCGTACCCGTACAGGCAAAGCAGGCGTCCGCCGCCCGTTTCCAGAAAGCGTTCCCGGTTGGCGGGGAAATCGCGGATTAAGCGGTTGCGAACGTCCACTACCGCAGCAAGCTGCCCCGTAATCAGGCGCGTCAGTTCGTAGGCGCTGCTGTTAAGGATAAAAAATCCGCCGCGCACCGTCGTTGGGTTCACTACCGTTTGCAGGGCGTTGAAGATCAAGTCCAGCGGAGCGCCCACCACGCCGAGCGTCAGCGCCGTATTTGCAATGGCGGTTGTCGGGGAGAGACGCATCTCGATTGCGTTGCCCGCTTCGTCCCGAATCTGCGCCCCTTCGCCGCGCGCGGCGGAGAAGACCAGATTGCCCTTAATCTCCGCAATGGCGGCGTAGCGGACATCGGAGAGTGTCGGCGCTTCCTTGAAGTCTGTCCATGCCACCGAGACCACGCACGCCTCAAAGCCCGCAATCGCGCCCCGCGTCCCGTCAATCGGGTCAATAATCAGGATTCCGTCGGGTTCGCGGGTTGTGTCGGGGCGAATAAGGCCCCTGTCTTCCGAATAATAGGCCACATTCAGCCCGTTTTCGCGGAGGTAGTCCTCGACCGCCTCCTCCGCAATGTCGTCAATATCAAACGTGGCGTCTCCGCTCGACGCGATGCCCGTCACTTTCCGCGCCCGCCACGTCCCTAAATGCGGCAGCACGGCGGCCTTAACGTGGGCGGCCAGCCCGCAAATCGTCTCCTGTGGCGTCATGGAACTTTCTCCTCCTGCAATGCGTTTTTATCGCGGATAGAGTACCCCAAATTCGGGTATTCAGGTATTAAGGTATTTGGTGTTGCGCGTTGGCGCGACGAATAAAATGCTGACCAAAAATTACAGAAGGATTATTTTCCGCCGCCCGCTGAATTTCCTCCCGCTGAATCGCGTATAGAACAGCAGAGCGGACAGGCTGCGGATTTGCAGCAATCCAAAAATCCAAAATTCATAATTCAAAATGGCGGGAGCGTTCGATGGCGCATAAAGTGATTATAATCGGTTCGGGGCCGGCGGGCTACACCGCCGCGCTGTATGCGGGGCGGGCGAACTTAAAGCCCGTGATGATTGACGGCGGGGTCGGCAAAGGGCAGGAGATGCTCGGCGCGGGCGGGCAGCTGATGATCACGACGGAGGTGGAGAATTATCCGGGATTTGAGCATGGGATTCAGGGGCCGGAACTGATGCGCGTGATGCGCAATCAGGCCCTGCGCTTCGGCACGGAGATCATTGAGGACGTGGTGACGCGGGTAGATCTTTCGCAGCGTCCATTCAAGGTCTATGTCGGCGATGCGGTCCACGAGGCCCGCGTGATTATCGCGGCGACGGGGGCGAGCGCGAAATGGCTGGGACTGCCGGAGGAGCGTCCGGTCTGGGAGGGCGGATTGGGCGGAGCGGGGATTTCCGCCTGCGCCACCTGCGACGGATTTTTCTTTCGCGGCAAGAATATCGCGGTCGTCGGCGGCGGCGATACGGCAATGGAGGAGGCGATTTACCTGACCAACCACGCCGCCAAAGTCTCAATTATCCACCGGCGCGACACCTTCCGCGCCTCCAAAATCATGCTGGAGCGGGCGCAGAAGAACCCGAAAATCGAATTTATCGTGGACACGGCGATTGAAAAGATTCACGACCCGGCGCAGAAAAAAGTGACCGGCGTGACCCTGCGCAACCTGCGGACGGACGCGCAAACGGAACTGCCCCTCGACGGTGTTTTCGTCGCGATTGGGCATAAGCCGACGACGGAACTCTTTGCGGGGCAGTTGGAGATGCACGATAACGGCTACCTGAAAACCCACCACAACGTCCGCACCAATGTTTACGGCGTGTTTGCGGCGGGCGACGTGCAGGACTTTGAGTACCGGCAGGCCATCACTGCGGCGGGCAGCGGCTGCATGGCGGCAATAGAAGCGGAGCGCCTGCTGGAATCGGAGGGCGACACCGACATTCTGGAAACTCCGACCCACTGGTAGAGAAGCGTCCGGCGGCAGGCGGTATCCACTTTGTTTCCCTCCTGCCGCTTCCCCTTTGCTTTGCCCCGTCAACCTGCGTCAATCCGCCCCGAATAGCAACATCGAAAAAGTTCACGGCGCTATTGACAGTTCGGCAAGACGGCGCTATAATGGAATGGTCTTACTGAAATAAATGCAGGCAAATCCAGTCTTAATCAAACCTTAATGGAGTTTGCGCTCATTCCGCTTGACGGAGAGAAGCGCTGATGAACCGCCGCAAAAACGCCGCGCCCTTCCGTATGTTTTTTTTGTTTGCGCTTCTTGCCCTTGCAGGAGGTTTGCCCCGCCCTGCCACCGCACAGAATGTCACTGTATCGGGCATACTGCGCCCCCCGTCCACGGGAGCCTACCCTGTTGCAGTGAGCAATGGGGCTACTTTCACCTTCACCTTCGATTTTTGCCGGACTGACCAGCCCGACCATTTCACCCGCACGGTCAAACCCGCCGACGACGGTTCCTATTCTTTCACTGACATCCCGAAGGGCAAGTATAACGTTTATCTCAAAGCGGCGGAATGGCTGCGGACGGTGCAGACGCTCGATGCGTCCGCCGGAAGCGCCTCGCCTTACACGCTCAATTTCAATGATGATTTTGTACTACTTGGGGACAGCAATCAGGACAACTCCTGCGACAGCACCGATTTTACTGCAATGATTGGCGGTTTCAACAGCGACATCACGATGCCCGGAAGCGGCTACGATCCCGCCGGGGATTTTAATTACGATGGCTTTATTGATAGCAGCGACTTCACGGACTTGATCGGCAATTTTAGTCAAGTCGGCGCGGTATTCGCGACCAATCTGACGATCACCCAGCAAAATCTTGCGCCCAGACTGCAATGGGATTCTGTTCCCAATAAGCAACCCATTATAGAAGTCCCCGTCACGTTCCGCATGTATCGCGCCGCTTCGCCCAATGCGACCAACGCCGTGCGCATTGCTTCCGACCTGACCACCGCGACCTATAATGATACCTCCATTCCTGACCGGACGGGCAGGACGACCTACTACTACCGGGTCACTGCCGTAGACATCGGCGGTCAGGAAAGCCTGCCCTCCAACGAGTTTGCGTTCAAAATCCGCAGTGTGATGAACGATGTTCCCGCTCCGGGCTGGGCCGCTGTGGTTCCGATGGACGGCGGCGGCGGCGGCGCGGGGCCGTCCGCTTCCGATAGTGTGAACCTGTCCTCCGGCGTCTACGAAAATCATCCCGGCCCCGATCTGGTCGTCCGCAACCCCAACGGCCCCGACGCGATGTACGAGCGGTCTTACTATGCGGGGCGGGCGGCGGCAGGCTACCATTCGCCGGGACTGCCGATTGGCTGGACGGACAATTACGATCTGGTCATCGGGTTTGACGCGAACGGCCTCCTCTCGTTGCGCTATCCCAACGGCGCGGCGGACGCGCTGGCGGCAAGCGGCGGCAATAACTTCGCGGCCCCGGCGGGCGCCCCGTATCTGGTGACGGGGACGCCCGACCTGACCCCGATGAATATGGGCGGCTGGACGCAGTTCACCGCAACTTATTCCGACCTCTCCAAGATGGTCTTCACGCCCGACCCTGCCAACAAAACGAATAAGACGAACAACTTTCTGCTGACGGAGATTGACAACCTGCTCGGTCAGAAGATCATGATTAAGCGCGATATGACCGGGCGCGTTACGGCGGTGACCGATGGCGTGAATAATCTGCTGACGATTACGCCGACGGGCGCGACGACGATTGCGCAGGACGTTCCGGGCAACCGCTCGGTGCAGTACACGCTCGGAATTGACCCCAACGCGCCGGGAACCACTGAACTGCTCGGCGTCTCCAAAATCGCGTTCGGGGCGGGCAACGGCTACACGCCGCAGTACACCTATCATTACACGCCCCAAAATAACTGGACGCTGATGAGCGGCGTCACCGTCCCCAACCCCGGCGATTCGACGCAGACGCAAACGACCAGCAACGCCATCTCTTACGCGGACGGCGGGATTGTCTCCTCCATCAAGGACGCCAACGGCAACACGCGCAACTATGCGATTGCGGACGGCAGCGCGACCGTCACGATCCCGGACGCCGACCCGATTAACCCCACGCCCGAAACGTGGACGGAGACCTTTACCGGCAACACGCAGACGGGCGACACAGACGCGCAGGGCAATTCCGACGCGGTAGGCTACGGGCCAGTGCCCTATCTGCCGACCGACTTCACCAACAAAAACGGGCAGAAGTCCCGCATGACCTACGACACCACGCACGGGAACTACGGCAGCGTCCAGACGACCACCACGCCGATTACCTACGGTTCGCCCGCTGTCAACGGTGTCCTGACCACGAACTATACTTACGCCTACGATGTCTCCCCACTCGGTCTGCTGACGCAGATTGACCAGATTGCGCCGGACACCGCCTCGCGGACGCTTGCCAAAATTGGCTACTACCCGACCGGACAGGTCAAGACGATCCAGACGCCGCAACCCGGCGCGGACGGCCTTTTTGTCACCACGACCTACACCTATACCCCGCTGGGCCACGTCAAGACCGTGACCGCGCCGGGGCCAAACGGGAACGTAACCTATACGTTCGGCTATGGCGTTCCCGAAGCGCTGGGCGAACCGACGAGCGTGTCCGATCCGCTGGGACACATCACGTCCTACACCTATGACGGGCGCGGCAACGTCACCAGCGTCACCCTGCCGCCGATAGGGAACGCGGCGGGATACCGGACGGACTACACGTATAACGACGCCGATCAACTGACGCAGGTCACCTACCCGGCGACCGGACAGACCTCACCGTTGCCGGGGGGACGCGCCGCCACCGTCTACACCTATTTCTATGTGGGCGGGCCCCTGAAATCGGTGCAGATTTACAATGAGGGCGACACCAGCACGACGCAGGCCGGAAGGTAGTGTATACTTTCTTCTGTAAAATTGAACCGCCTGCATAAAGGCAGGCCGGTCGGGTATCCTTTCAGTTGCGACACCACCAAGGAGAACCCGACCATGACCTACCAGGAAAATTGTACTCTGTCTGCCCCGCTTTTGGAACGGATCACCCAAAATGGACTCGACGCCCTGCCCCACGCCCTGACCGTGCTGCTCAATGCCGCCATGCAAGCCGAGCGGCAAAAGCATCTGGGCGTCGCGCCCTACGAGCGCAGCCCGCAGCGAACCGACCACGCCAACGGCTACAAAGACAAAACGCTGCTCACCCGCCTCGGAACGCTTGACCTGTCCGTGCCGCAGACGCGAAACGGGGACTTCTACCCGTCCGCTCTGGAGCGGGGACAGCGCAGCGAACGCGCCTTGACGCTGGCGCTGGCGGAAATGTATGTTCAGGGGGTCTCTCCCCGCAAGGTCGGGCGTATCGTGGAAGAACTTTGCGGGGCCAGCGTCAACAGTAGTCAGGTCAGCCGCGCCGCCGCTGCGCTTGACAACGTTCTCTCGCAGTGGCGCGAACGGCCTTTAGGCGTTTTTCCTTATGTCTCTCTGGAGGCCCGCTACGAAAGCGTTCGGCAGGACGGCGTGGTTTCCAAAGCCGCTGTTTTGGTCGCAGTCGGCGTGGACACGGCAGGCAAGCGGCACATTCTGGGCGTGTCGGTGGCCCTCTCTGAGCAGGAGCCGCATTGGCGGCAGTTTTTGGCGGGCCTCCTGCAACGCGGGCTTTCCGGCGTCCGTCTGCTGGTGAGCGACGCGCATGAGGGTCTCAAAGCGGCGCGGCAGGCGGTCTTTGGCGGCGTTCCGTGGCAGCGGTGTCAGTTCCACTTGCAGCAAAACGCGCAGTCCCACGTCACGCGCCAAGACAAGTAAGCCGCAGTCGCCGCCGATTTGCGGGCCGTGTTTGCGGCGGCAGAACGGCAGGAGGCGGAAGCGCTTCTGAAGCGTACCGTGCAAAAATGGGAACCCGTGATGCCCAAACTCGCCGCCTGGAGGGAAAGCGCGGTTCCTGAAAGCCTGAATGTTTTCGCCTTCCCAGAACCGCACCGGCGTTTGCTGCGGACGACCAATGGCGTGGAGCGGCTCAACAAAGAGATACGCCGCCGCACACGGGTTGCTACTCTGTTTCCCAACGAGGCATCCTGTCTGCGCCTTGTGTCCGCCGTGCTGATGGAAATCAGCGACGAATGGCAGACGGGCAAGGCATACCTGACGTTTAATGACAACTAAAGCGCGTCACCGAAAGGACGCCCAACAATTTTACAGAAAAAGCGTTGCATTATCTTTGACTGAGGACGTAGTAAAAACACTAGGGCATTTTCAAGCCATTCCGTTCCCGACAGAAATGATCAAAATACGCCACGAGAGCGAATCAAAAGACAGCCCCGTTGATCGGACGCGGACATTAACCGTAAAAAATATAATCTTCAATAAAACGCCTGCCAGCGCTTTTGAGATGAAATGGCCGGAAGGGGCTGTCATTTCAGACCGCGACAAAAACATCGTTTATGAGATTGTTCACGGAAAAATGATCGTCGCTAGTTATTCAAAAAATCGTCCGGCGAATGAGATGTTGACCGGTCTGATGTTTCTTGGCAGTTTCACGGCGCTGGGGTTAATCGGCGTCGGCTTGCTTGTCCGGCGAAAACGAAGGCGTCGGCTTGCCGCAGGCGTCTGACGCAAACGTTCAAAGAACAAAAGAACGGGGCGGGGTCTTTCGACCCTGCCCCGTTCTTTTCGTTGCTTCCAGTGGTTTTTAGTGCATCGGCGGCGCGGGCGGGACGACATCGGGCAGCGGCGTTTTGGTCGGACGCGGCTTTTTGGGTTCCGGCAGTTTGACCGCGCCCTCGCCCGTGATGCCCATCTTTCCGGTTCCCTGCTCCCGGTTTCCCGTCCCCTTTGCCGACGCCGATTCGCCCGCCGGTTCCAGGGCCAGTTCCAGCACCTGCCGCACGTCGCGGACAAAGTGAATGGTCACGTCCTCGCGCTCGGCGTCGGTCAGGTCTTCCATCACGTCCTTACGGTTCTTTTCGGGGAACAGCAGGGTCTTGATCCCGGCGCGTTTGGCCCCCAGCGCTTTCTCCTTCAGACCCCCAATCGGCAGGACATTGCCGGAGAGCGTGACCTCGCCCGTCATTGCCAGCAACGGCGCGGCCTTGCGCCCCGTGAACAGCGAAGCCAGAGCAGTCACCATCGTGACGCCCGCGCTTGGCCCATCTTTGGGAATCGCGCCCGCCGGAACGTGGATATGGATGTCGTTCTTCTCATAGAAGTCGGCGGGAGCGCCAATCTCCGCCGCGTGAGCGCGGACATAGGACAGGGCCGCCTGCGCGGACTCCTTCATCACGTCCCCAAGTTGTCCCGTAATGGTCAGGACAGACGGGCGGTTTGTCGGCGAAGGCATGGCGGTCGCTTCGATAAAGATGATGTCGCCGCCCATCGGCGTCCACACCAACCCCGTCGCCACTCCCGGTCGCTCCACCCGCTCCAGCGCCTCCTCCTGCTCGTAGCGCGGCGCTCCGAGATATTCGGTCACGACCGACTTTGTCACCCGCAGCGTCTCGAACTTTTCCTCCGCGAAGGCCCGCGTCGCTTTGCGGCACACGGTCGCGATTTGCCGCTCCAGATTGCGGACGCCCGCCTCCCGCGTGTGGCCCCGCACAATGACATGGACGGCGGCGTTGTCGAATGTGATTTTGCCCGCGATTCCATGCTCGTCAATCTGCTTGGGAATCAGGTGCTTTTCCGCGATAGCGACTTTTTCGTCCTCCGTGTAGCCCGCGATTTCGATAATCTCCATGCGGTCGCGCAGCGGCGGCAGGATGGTGTCCAGCACGTTGGCGGTCGTGACAAACAGGATTTTACTTAAATCAAACGGCACGTCAAGGTAATGGTCGCGGAACGTCCCGTTCTGCTCCGGGTCAAGGACTTCGAGCAGGGCCGAAGACGGATCACCGCGAAAATCGGAGGTGACTTTATCAATTTCGTCCAGCATAAAGACCGGGTTATTGGTCTCCGCCCGCTTTACGCCCTGCACGACCTGACCGGGCAACGCCCCGATGTAGGTGCGCCGGTGGCCGCGAATCTCCGCCTCGTCCCGGACGCCGCCGAGCGAAACGCGCACGAACTTGCGGCCCATCGCTTTGGCAATCGAGCGGCCCAGCGACGTTTTACCGACGCCGGGAGGCCCCACCAGGCACAGGATCGGCTGTCGCGCCGTGCCGTCCAACTTGAATTTGCGAACGGACAGGTATTCCAGAATCCGGTCCTTTACGTCTTCCAGCCCGTAATGGTCGGCGTCCAGAATCTCTTTGACGCTGGCAATATCCAGATTATCCTCGCTGCCTACTTGCCAGGGCATTGTGACCATCCAGTCCAGATAGGTGCGCGAAACGTTATATTCCGGCGCGGCGGGGTTCATCCGTCCCAGTCTATCCAACTCGCGGTCGGCCTCTTTCCGCGCTTCTTCGGGCATCCCGGACGCGGCGATCTTCTCGCGCAGTTCGTCCAGTTCCTGTGTGCGGTCGTCGCCCTCGCCGAGTTCTTTTTGAATCTGGCGCATCTGTTCGCGCAGGTAGTAATCGCGCTGCGTCTTGCCGAGTTCCTGCGCCACTTCGGATTGCAGGCGGCTGCCGAGTTCCAATACCTGCAATTCCCGCGAAAGCAGCTCCATCAGGCGGGCCATGCGCGGTTTGAGCGGCAGGGTCTCCAAAATCTCCTGCCGTTCTTGAAACGTCAGGCGCGGCATCTGCGCGGCGATGAGGTCGGTCAGTCCGCCCGGATCGGAGATATTCGCGGGCAGCGACTGCATTTCGTCGGGCAGATCGTTGGAGAGGGCGACAATTTTTACGAACATTTCGCCGATGTTGCGGCGCAGTGCCTCAATTTCGAGTTTGTCCGCCTCGTCTACGGTCGGCTCCTCAATCGGGCGGACTTTGACGCGCAGGTACGGCGTCTCCTCCGAAGCGACCGATTCCAGAATTTCGAAGCGCTGGATCCCCTGCACGATTAGCCGGATGCCTTCCGGGACTTGCGCCATCATGCGAATTGCGACGACCGTGCCGATTTTGTAAACGTCGTCAATCGTCGGGTTCTCGACAGCAGGGTCTTTCAGGCAGGAAACCGCAATCAGCCGGTTGCCGCCCGTCATGGACTCATTTACGAGTTTAATGCTGTTCTCGCGGCCCACACCCAGCGGAGCGACGACGACCGGGAAAATCACGACCTCGCGCAGCGGCAGCAAATTGAGTTCTTCCGGGATTTCCGGTTTTCCGTCGCTGTCTTTGCCCGCTTCGTCCGAGTCCTCAACGGATTCGGCGCGGACTTCCAGCAGGTCTTCGGTATCTAACTGCTCGATCAAATCGGACAGGTTTTTGTTCATTTTAAGTTGTTCTCGCAATCTGGCCCGCGCCGCCTTCGCAATTTACCGAAGCGACGGCCCGCGCCGTGTTTTCCATTCGCGCTATTTTACTGCAAATTCACACAAAAAACCGGAAAAGTTCCCTATTACTCGCTGGAGACTTCGATATTGCGGCGCTGCTGCGTTGCGGCGGACTGCTTCGGCAGGGTTATGACGAGGAAGCCGTCCTTATAGTTCGCGGCAATGGCGTCCCGGTCAAAACGGAGGTTGGCCGGCAAGGCGATGTCCCGCTCAAACGCGCCGTAGAAAATCTCAAGGTGATGGTAGCGGACGCGATCTTCTGGTTCCTGCCGCGTTTTAGCGCGTTCTCCGGCAATGGAGAGCAGGCGGTCATCGGCGGACAGGGTGATGTTCAAGTTTTCCGGGCGCACTCCCGGCAGTTCGATTCGGACGACCAGCGCGTTCGCCGTCTCATACATATCGGCGCACGGCTGAAACCGCAGCGAGCGGGCGGTTGTTTCCATGCCGCGCAGAAAATCGGACTCCATTTGAAAAAAGATGTCCAGCGGTTTGAAATCTCTCCTTGCCATACGCATTATTCCTTTTTTCGATGGCCTTCACACTTTTTTATTTTATTCCCTGCGCTCTCGACTTGAGCGTACCACGCGCAGGTTATATTATACTACTGTCCCTATTCTTGCATAGTTCCCACAGTTTTGCGACATTTTTGGCGCGTTTACACCGGCAGCGGCGTTCCGCGCAGGTCTCTTTTCGGCGCGGCGGGCAGGGCGGCGCGCGACGCCCCAAAATCCACGACAGCGCGGACACCGCCGGAGACCTGCGACAGCGTGATTTTCCATCCGTTCGCTTCGGCAATGGCGCGGCAGATTGCGAGGCCGAGGCCGTTGCCGCCCGTTTTGGCGTTGCGGGAAGCGTCAAGACGATAGAAAGGCTCGAAAAGTTTCTCGCCGTCCCAGTTTGGAATCGGTTCGGAGGCGTTGAAGACCGTGAGCGTCCGCCCGTCGTTTGAAAAAGAGACGCAGACTTCGCCGCCTTCCACCGCATATTTGACCGCGTTTTCGACGAGGTTGCGGGCCAGCATCTCCAGATGGGTTGGCGGCGCGAGAAATTCGGTCTCACTTTGAAAATCGGTCTCAATACGAAGCCGACGCGCGGCGATGACGGAGGCCATTTGATTCAGGGCGCGTTCGCAGGCGGCGGCGGGCGATACGGTTTCGGCGGCGGGCGGCGTCCCCGCCTCCAGTTGGTTGAGCAGCAGCAAGTCCCGGACTAAGGACATCAGCCGCTGCGCCTGCGTCTGCGCTTCGACGATGACTTCGCGGTAGGCCTCTGATGTTCGCGGGCGGGTCAGCGCCAGTTCCAGATGCCCGGAGAGCGCCTGCAAAGGGGTTCGCAATTCGTGGGAGGCGGCGGCGTAAAAACGGCCCCGCGCCGCCGCCGCGTCGGACAGGCGGGACAGCAGGCCATTGAGGGTCTGAACAAGTTCCACGATCTCCGCGTCCTGCGAGGAAGGCGAAAGCTGGATTCGAAGGCTGTCCGCCGAGGACGCCTGCGCCTGCGAGGAGAGGCGGCGAATGGGAGAGAGGGCTTGCCCGACAATCAGCCAGACGCCGCCCGTGACCGCAAAAAAAACGACCGCGCACAGGCCCGCCAGCGCCAGCGTCTCTTTCTCTAAGGCCCGCTCCGTCGCTCGCCAGGGCAGGCCCGCCACGACCATTTTGTCGCCCATTGGCAGCGTCTTAATGCGCCATCCGTCCCGCAGGGTGTGGGGCCAGGGCGGAGGGCGCTTGGTCGTCCGCCGGAAGACGCGCCCCGCGCTGTCCACCACAATCATGGAAACGGAGGAGTCCGCTAAATCCGGCTCGTTACCCTCAAATTCCAGCAGCGCCGTGCCGTCCACGTCTATTTCGACTTTGCGCTGCGCGGAGCGGGCGGCGGCGGCAAGCAGCGCATCCGCGTCCTGCTCGGCGTCGTACCGGATGTAGTAGGCCGCGCTGACCGCCGTCAAAATCATCAGCAGGGCAGTCGCCAGCGAGAACGAGAGCGTCAGGCGGGCGCGTATGGAGTTGCGCGAAAAATGTCCAGGCATGGTCTTGTAAGAAAGGGAAAAGGGAAGAGGGAAAAGAAAAGCGCGAATTTACTTTCTTCCTCTTCCCTTTTCCCTTTTCCCTGAAATGGGCCCAGCAGGAGTCGAACCTACAACCAACCAGTTATGAGCCGGGCGCTCTGCCATTGAGCTATGGGCCCTTTTACTGCGTCAAAGTTAGTGTACCTGTCCCTGCCCTGTGTGTCAAGAAGGACATAAATAATTTTTCATCGCGGCTGCCTGATGCAGGTGACGGGGGCGCGGCAGAATGGCTTCATCACCCTGCGGGCTACGTTAGAAGGGGCTGGCATAAAGCCGCCCGCCGATTTTCGTTTCCGAATACCGGCGGGCTGCGGTCAGAAGGCAAGAGGGAGGCGGGGCGAAAAAAGCGATGCCAGATCATGACCGTTTGATTTCCCGCCGTTCTTCCCCTTTTTCGTCTTTTTCGTCGGTCTTAGTGCTGACCGCCCTTGCGGCCCGCTTCGGCGTGCTGTTCGGAATTGCCAGAGTTGCCGCCCGAATTGCCGGAGTTGCCGGAGTTGCCGCCTGAGTTGCTGTCATGCGAGTGGCTGTGGGCGCGGGTGGAGGACTCATGGGCGCTGCCGCTGCTGGAATGGGCGCGGGACGCATGGCTTCGGGCCTCGCCCTCGTTGCCCTCTTCGTGGTGCTGCGCGGCCTGTCGGTGGCTGTGCGCGGCGGTCTCATGGCGGGAAGCGGCCTCATGGTGCGAGTTGGCTGCCGGGTGGTTCTTGTGGCTCTGTCGGCCCGCTGCGACGTGCTGCTCGTGGGTTCCGCCCTGGACGCCCTTGTTCTCGGTCTCGGTGGTAGTTGCCATTTTCATGACTCCTTCATGGGTTTAGTTTTTGTAGTTCTGCGGAACGGCTGCGTTCCCGCGTCTAAAGGACGGGCAGAAACCGCCCTGTGTTCCCCGTATCTGTCCCGGTTTTGATTTTCCCGGTTATGGTAAACGCACTCCCTTGCTTTTTGTATGGAAGCGCGTTGCGTTGGCGCATTTTTCCGACGACTATTTCACTTCCAGCAGTTCTACATCAAAAATCAGTGTGGCATTCGGGGGAATAACGCCGCCCGCTCCCGCTTCGCCGTAGCCCATCGAAGGCGGGATCACCAATTTGCGCTTGCCGCCGACCCGCATCCCCTTGAAGCCCTCGTCCCATCCTTTGATGACCTGCCCGCCGCCCAGCAGGAATGAAAACGGCGTATCGCGGTCACGGGAAGAATCGAATTTGGCGCCGTCTGTCAGCGTCCCGGTGTAATGAACGACAATCGTATGCCCGCTTTTCGCCTCTGCGCCCGCGCCGATCACCAAATCGCTGTACTCCAGTCCGCCGGGAAGTTTTACTGTCTCCCCGATTTTTGCCCCCGCGCTGGCAATCGGCGTCGGGGTAGTCGCGCCCTTGTCGAGGCCGAGCGCGAACCGGATTCCGCCGGTGATATGCGCCTGATACAGCGCGTCGCGCCAGACCTCCTGGCGATGCCCGAACGACGTGTAGAAAACGCGGCCTTTGCCATACGCCTTTGTCCAGGAGATAAGATACTCGCCCGGTTTGTTCGCTTCCGGGCTGCCGTCGTCCGGGTGTTTATCGAGCGCCACGAGGACATGAAGATCGGCCCGCTGCGTGTTCTTGAAGAGATACATCTCGTCGAACCCGTGCCAGACGTTCCCATCGAGCCACATACTGAGGCGCGGGTCGTTCTTTTCCTGACCGGGCCGCATGATTTTCTTCATGCCTTCGCGCAGGACGGCCTTGTTCGCCGGAAAATTCGGATCGAAAATTTGCGCGGCGACGGCGCTCTGATTATGGTGCGAATCGAACTCCGCCCCCAGCATTTTCACGTAACCGGAGGTCTCGCCCGCCGCGTCGCCGGGAAAATGGTGGAAGGTGTCCGCGCCGGAATGGAGCGCCGCAAAGCCATGCCCCGCCTTGATATAGTCCAGAAATCCCTGCGGATCGGGCAGCGGCAATTCCCCCGTTGTGTTGGCGAAGATGACCGCATCGTAGCCTTTCAGGGCTTCCGGCGTCATTTTCGCTTTGATGTCTTCGTCCGTGCGGGCAAAATCGGTCGTCCACGCGCCGGAGTCGTCGCCGAGTTTTTTGATTGTCTCCTCTGCCAGCGGGATGCTATCGTGCCGGAACCCTTTGGTCACGGTCACGACGAGCAGATGTTTTGCCGCCGCTTTCGGCGAGGCGACGGCGGCAAGCGCGGCGATTCCGAAGACCGCGCCCAGCGCAAACAAAGTGGTTTTCATAATCGTTTCCTTTTGCGGCGTTCCAGGTAGTTTCTGTCTGGCGCGTACCCGTCGCGGCAGCCTGCGCTGACAGGTATAGAAAGCGCCCGTTTCGGTAGCGTTCCGCCTCGCGTCCTTCGGACGCAGTAATCAAAATCTGACCTGTGGTCCAAAAGATACCCCGCCGCAGGCCCCACAGCGCAGAAATCTATTCCGTCGTCGCGAGTGGAGAGCGGAATAGCCCCGGCATCTTCTGCGGGATATTGCTTATTTGGTAACGATTCACCTCCCCCAACCCCTCCTTCGTCAGGGCCATTTAGTTTTCCGCGTCGGGCGGTCGAAACCGCTGCCACAAGCGCGCGAAGTGTCCCTTCGGACACTAAACCCGATCCTTTTTGTGGGGGCTCATCCGCATTGAGTCCGCGAAGGCGGACTTTGCGCGCGCGTGGCCGTGAATGTATTCGCCCGCACGAAAAATGAATGGCCCTGCTCCTTCGCAAGGAGGGGAGAAAAGCAGACCACTCCCTCCCCTTGCGAAGGGGAGGGCCGGGTTGGGGTGAATCGTTACCCTATTTGGCGGGGGCGGCCTGCCAGATGGGATCGTTCGGGTCGTTGAGCATAGCGGTCATTTTTTGCGTGCTGCCGATTTTTTGCACCTTTTTGCCCTGCACCAGAAAATAGGTCGGCGTCCCCCCGATTCCGCTCGCTATGCCGTCCTGCATATCTTTCTGAACCCGGCGTTTCAGCGTGTCGCTGCTGCGGTCGGCGCGGAATTTCTCCACGTTCATCCTCAATTCTTTCGCCCAATCGTCGTACTGCGCGGGCTGGAAATCAGTATTCGGTTTTTGCTGCTCCTGCCGCTTGAAGATCACGTCGTGCATCTCCCAGAATTTTCCCTGCAAGGCCGCCGCTTCCGCCGCCGCCGCCGCCTCCAAATTCCATTTGTGGTCGGCGATCATGGTCAGGGGCATATTGCGGAAACCGATTTGCAGCCCTTTGGGATGTTTGGCGAGGGCCTCGTCCAGCATCGCGACCGCCCGCGCGCACGTCGGACACTCATAGTCCGCGAACTCCACAATCGTCAGAGGGGCCTTTGGATCGCCTTTGACGTGGGTATCGGGCGGAAAAACTAATTCCCGCGTCAGTTTGTCGGCGGTCGGCGGCGCGGGCGGCATTTTGTTGAGCTGATATTGATCGCGGATGGCGGGGCCGTACATAAACGCCAGCAGGACGCAGATAAAAGCGCTGACCCCGCCGAGGAGTTTATGCTCGCCGGTGAGTTCGCGCCCGTCAATCAGGAAGTCCCAGCTCGACACCAGAAAAATCAGCGTGACGAGAATGGCGGAGGTGAAGCACCAGGGGCAGAATCCCTGCAAAATAAACAGGGCCGTATATTGCAGCCACCACGAAATGCCGAAGGCGCACAGGGCGATTCCCCAGATGGCGGCGTCGGTCTGCTTGACGCGGGCGCGGGGCAGCGCCGCCGTGTCGGAAGCGGGCGGGAAGGTCTCCGCCGCCTGCCCAAACTCCGCCTCGTTCGCCCCGCTCTCCGCGCCAGAAGTCGCGTAGGCCCGCGCCTGCCGCGCCTCTGCGCCCCGCAATTCCGCTAAAGCCCTGCCGCGCCGCAGCGTAAGCGCAAGGAATGTTGCGTACATTCCCAGCCCCAGCAGGGCGGTCGGCACGGGGCCGAATGAACCGTAGGCGCTGTTGAGGATTCCGGTGCAGCCGCTCCGGGCGAAACCGCAGCCGATGTCCACTTCCGGGCGGTAATGCTTATAAGTCAGAATCAGCGAAACGCCGACGCCGAGCGCCGCGCAAATCAGAATGAAAAAATTGGTGACAGTTCGTTTCATCATGGCTCCTTACTTCGGATGCTTTCATTATACATGAACCAGAGAATAACTGCAAGAGGGCGGCGGCAATGTCCCCGAAAAGGCCGGAGTCGGTGTATAATGTAAACAGATTTTTTGCGGCGTCCGCGCCGCGCAGGGGGACGAAAGATGGTGGTCGCGCCGCCGAAATTGCTGACCTATACCGAGTACCTCACGGAGGGCGAGATAAGCGAACGCCGCGAAATCCTCGACGGAGAATCCATTCTGATGCCGAGTCCGATAGAAGACCACCAGATTTGCAGCGGCAATCTTTTTGTCGGGTTCCGCTTATTCGAGCAGACGCATCGTCAGGGCAAAGCCCTTTACGCGCCGCTGGACGTTTTGATTCAGCGCAGGCCGCTGCGGGTGCGGCAGCCGGACTTGCTTTTTATCAGCAACGCCCGCCGCGCCTCAAACCGCGTCTCCTCCAGCGCCGAACCGTTCGATCCCGCGCCGGAGTTGGTGGTTGAGATACTTTCGCCGAGCGATACCCGAAGCGTTCTGGATGACAAAATCGCCGATTATATCGCGGTCAACGTACTGGAACTGTGGGCGGCGCGGCAGGGAACGCGAACGGTGGAAGTCCTGCGCCTCACGCCGCCTGGCCCCGTGAGCGTGGCGGTCTACGGCATGGGCGAGACCGCGCAGTCCATTACGTTCCCCGATTTGAACGTTGCTGTCGCTGACATTTTTGCCGTTTGATTTCCGCATTTTTAACCGATTTATAAGTTTCCTCACATGACGAGACCGCAGGCCACACTAAGACCGAGAGAAGGACACGAACAACATGGCTGATCCGAAAGGCTTTTTAAAATACGGGCGCGAACTGCCGCCCCGCCGCTCGGTGGACGAGCGCAAACAGGACTGGATTGAAGTCTACTTAGACTTCCCGGACGAGAAAATCAAACAGCAGGCGTCCCGGTGCATGGACTGCGGCGTCCCGTTCTGTCATCAGGGCTGCCCGCTGGGGAACATCATCCCGGACTGGAACGATCTGGTCTATCGCAGCCGCTGGCGTGAAGCGCTGGCGGAACTGCACGCCACGAACAATTTCCCGGAATTTACCGGCAAACTCTGCCCCGCGCCCTGCGAAGCGGCCTGCGTGCTGGGCATCAATCAAGACCCGGTGACGATCAAGCGGGTCGAGGAAACGATTGCGATGCGGGGCTGGGCGGAAGGCTGGATTACGCCGGAACCGCCGACCAAACTCACCCACAAGCGCGTTGCCGTTATCGGGAGCGGGCCGTCCGGCCTTGCCGCCGCGCAGCAGCTGCGCCGCGCCGGTCACGAGGTCACGGTCTTTGAGCGGGACGCAAAACCGGGCGGGCTGCTGCGCTACGGAATCCCCGACTTCAAAATGGAAAAATGGGTCATAGATCGCCGCATCGCGCAAATGGAAGCGGAGGGCATCGTTTTTCGGACGGGCGTCCATGTCGGGATTGACATCACGGGCGAGCAGTTGCAGGACGAGTTTGACACAATTCTGCTGTGCGGCGGCTCGACCGTGCCGCGCAATATCGAAGTGCCGGGACGCGAACTGGACGGCGTTCACTACGCAATGGAGTTTTTGCCGCAGCAGAACCATAAAGTCGCGGGAACGTGGCCCGAACATAAACCGCAGTTGACGGCGGAGGGCAAGCGCGTGGTGATTCTGGGCGGCGGCGATACGGGCGCGGACTGTCTCGGAACAGTGATTCGGCACGGGGCAAGCGAGGTCTACCAATTCGAAATCATGCCGAAGCCGCCGACCGAACGCGACGAAACGATGCCCTGGCCCCATTACCCGATGGTCTTGCGCACCTCCTCCGCGCACGAGGAGGGCGGAAACCGGGACTGGAGCATTAGCACGAAGATGTTCTCCGGCGAGGACGGCAAGGTCAAGAAACTGCACGGCGTCCGCGTGGAGTTTTCCGCGCCCGACGCGACGGGACGCCGCAAAATGGAGGAGGTTCCCGGCTCGGAGTTTGAGATGGAGGCCGATCTCGTGCTGCTGGCGCTGGGCTTCCTGAACCCGCAAAAAGACGGCCTGCTGGAACAACTCGGCGTGGAACTCGACGGGCGCGGCAATGTCAAGGCCACGACCGAAAAGTACGAGACGACGGTTCCGGGCGTGTTCGCCTGCGGCGATATGCGGCGCGGGCAGTCCCTCATCGTCTGGGCGATAGCGGAGGGGCGGGAAGCGGCCCGAAGCGTGGACGCTTTCCTCACTGGCGGCGTCTCGCAGCTGCCCCTCGTCGGCGCAAAACGCTGAGGGTTCCGCAAAATTCATGCCCGTGACGGCGTGAAATCTCCTTTTGAAAAGGCAACAGGAATGAAAATCTGGCTCGCGGCGCTTTGTTCGCTTCTGTTTGTCGGCGTTTCCGCTCACGCGGGCGAACGGCACACGAAGGGCAAGGTGGTATACACTACGCTGAAATCGGTCGCTTATTTCGCGACGGGCGGCGCTGGGCGGGCGGGCGTCACGTCGCAAGGTGAAAAAGCCCTGCGTGTCCTGCTCAAACAAAAGCGCCCGACCGTCGCCCTGTATTCGCTTTTGAAAGAGAAGAATCCTGCGGCGCAAAGGTACGCGCTGGTCGGACTGAAAAAACTGAATGCTGCCGGTTTCGAAAAAGCGGTCGCGCCTTTTTTGGACGATGAAACGCAAGTTGAGACGCTATATGGCTGTATTGGAGACTGCGAAACGGTCGCAAAGGTTGCTGACGATATTCGCAACGGAAACCATCCGCTGCGTCCTGAACGCGAACCGAAATGAGCCGATTTTTCGAAGTTTTGGAGGAATGATTCATGCCGTCGCCATTTCCCGGAATGAACCCTTATCTCGAAAAGCCAAACTTCTGGGGGGATTTTCACAATAGTTTGATCTACGCAATGCGGGCTACGCTCAACCGGATGCTTCCCAGCACGTACTTTGCCGCCATTGAAGAGCGGATTTATATTTTGCCGGACGAAAAATATACGTATATTTACGATGTTGGCGTGACTAACCCGCTTAACCCCGGCGCAATTTCCGTTCGCGGCGGCGCGGCGCTTGCAGAATTGGATGCGCCGTTTCGGGTGGGGCAGTATTTGGAAGAAATCCGAGAATCCTACCTCGAAATCCGCAGCGACAAAGAGTGTGGCCCTATCGTCACCGCTGTCGAACTGCTGAGTCCCACCAATAAAGACGAGCGTCCGGGACGCGAGTCCTACCTCAATAAACAGGCCGACTTGCTCAATAGCGCCACACACTTCATCGAAATTGACCTGCTTCGCGCCGGGATGCACACCGTCGCCGTCCCGCTGGAATTGCTGCCGAAGAAAGTGGCGTATGACTACTTGATTTGTCTGCACCGCGCCGGAAGGGGAGACAGTTTCGATATCTGGCCTAATCGCCTGCGCAACCGTCTGCCGCGAATCGCTATACCCTTAGACGCGGGTGTTCCCGATGTGGTGCTGGACTTGCAGGCTGTTCTCAACTATTGCTACGAGGAAAGCGGCTACGATTACGGTATGGATTACCAGAGCGAAATTGTTCCGCCGCTTTCGCCGGAAGATGCGGCGTGGGCGGATGCGCTGCTTCGTGAAAAGGGGCTGCGGCCCTGAATGCGGCGAAACGCGGGGAAATGGCCCGATGTTGACAGATTGGAAGCGTTTCTACGCGAAACGGGACGATGCGACGGGCGACGGAACGCTTTGACGCGGAAAGAAAAAGTTTATGCGACTCGGTTTTGCGGTAAAAGTCCTCGGCGAGGGCGGTCTGAAAGAGTGCGATATGCGGCGGGCGCAAAATAACCCGCACCTGAAACAAAGCGTCGAATATCTGCGCGAAGTGTTCCACTACTGTGACCGCGCCAATCTGCGAATGTACCGGATGAGCAGCGACATGGCCCCCTACCTCACCCACCCCGATTATCCGCAGTTCCATCGCCAACTGGAAGAGGCGGACGAGGACTTGCGCGAACTTGGCGCGTTGGCGCGGCAGTACGACTTGCGCCTTTCCCTGCACCCCTCGCAATACATCGTGCTGAATGCGCAGGACGAAAGCGTGGCGGAAAAATCTATCAAAGACCTGATCGCGCAGGGCGAGATTTTAGACCGCATGGGTCTAAATGCCAACGCCGTCGTGGTGACGCACGTCGGCGGAGCGTATGGCGATAAGGAGGCGGGAATCGAGCGGTTCGCCCGCCGCTACGACGCCCTGCCGGAAGCGACGCGGGCGCGGCTGGTCGTGGAGAACGACGACGTGACCTATACGGCGGCGGACGCCCTGAAAGTCCACGCCCTGTGCGGAATCCGCATGATTTTCGATAACCTGCACCACTGCTGCAACAACGGCAGCGGCCCCGATTATCTCTCCATCGGCGAGGCGCTGGCCCGCGCCCTCGCAACATGGCCCGCAGAACAAACGCCTAAAATCCATTACAGTTCCCCGCGCACCGAAGCGGTCGAGGGCGGGCGCAAGGCGGGCAAAACAACGGGCGGCGAGGCCTATCAGACCGCTTCTGACCTGCGCCTGCATTCCGACTATATCAATCCTTTTGAGTTCCGCTATCTCATGGAAAAAGCGCAGGGACTGCGCCCCTTTGATGTGATGCTGGAATCCAAAGCAAAAGACCTCGCCGTATTGAAACTGAAGAAAGATTTTGAGAAGTACGGCGCGGGGCCTTTGTAGCGAAGGAGATAATAGATGCTAGATGCTAGATATTAGCAGAAGATGATAAATAGTTTTCAGCGATGCCTGCCCGTTACGGCGGCGTTCCGCCTTGCGTCCTCTGGACGGGCAATCCATAGTCGCCAGGTGGATTTTTATACGGGGGTTGCGCTATCGGGGCGATTCGGGTACACTCGCATCGCGCGCAAAGACGCCATCGAAAGGACGAAGACCATGCCCCTGCACGCGGAACTCCATCGGCATCTCGGCGGCGCGATTGTGCCGCGAATCTTCTGGCGCTTCCTGCACCGCAGCGGGCATCCCCTCGCCGCGCAGTACCCGGACTACGAGGCGTTCGAGGCGTTCGTCACGCGCCCCCGCGCCAGCCTGACCGAATTTCTGGAACTTCACACGCTGTTTGAGCAGGCCCAGCGGATTGACACCCTGCCCTACTTCATTACCAAACTGGTGCGCGGCGCGTTTGTCTTCGAAGGCATCGTGTATCTTGAGCTGCGGCACACCCCGTACTACCGCACCGACCCGGAACGGCCGGAAGCAGAGCGAATCCGGCAGATGCGGGAGGTCGTCCGAACGATTGCGGAGGCGTCCGTCGTTTCCGATTATCCCCTGCGATTGCGGCAAATACTGTGTATGCACTCCCGCCTGCCGACGCATATCAACCGGGCGATTATTGACCTTGCCGCCTCGCTGCCCGACGCGGTGCGGGGCGTTGACCTTGCGGGGCCGGACACCCTCTACCGCGACCGCCTGCCGGAACTGATCGGCCTGTTTCAGTATGCGCGGGCCTGCGGGCTGAAAACGACCTGCCACCTGTTCGAAACACAAAACGGCGTGTATCCCGAACTGCTGCCCTATGTAGACCGCATCGGGCATGGAATCCATATCCCGCTCCAGCACCCCGAACTGCTGCCCGCCATCGCCGACCGGGGGCAGTGTCTGGAAGTCTGCCCGACCTCCTACCTGAAGACCGGGACGCTGCAAAGTCTGGACGCCCTGCGCCTGCTTTTTCAGCGCTGCGAGGCGGCGGGAGTAGACGTTGCCATTTGCACCGATAACCCCGGCCTGCACGACGTGCGCCTGCCCTTCGAATATGAGAACCTGCTGACCCGCGATATTATCAATTTCAAGCAGCTGCGCCGCTGTCAGGACGCCGCATTTCGCCACGCCTTTGACTGGCCCCTCGCCCAGCCGCCCGACGATCTGCTCGGAGATTTCGCCCACCCCCCGCGTGAACTTTACTACGCCGGACACAATGCCGAATGAGGGACAGGGAACACCCCGCAACAAATGCAACGCTTTTTTGATTTTTCGCACTGCTTTTTGCAATTATTCTCCAGTTGGTCAGGGGGATGCCCCCTGACGTTTTTTGCCAACGGCTTTATTGCAGCGGGGAGTCAAGCGAGACCGGGCCTTCGTTCCAGGAGGGCGAGGCCGCTTCGAGTTTTTTCAAGCGGCGCTCCCAGCGCTGATGGATCACATTGCGGACCTCGCGACCCAGAAACACGATGCGCCCGCTGTGTCCATGCGTCGGCGTTCCGGTGATGAAATGGTAGATGACCTCATCGTCGGCGATCTCGCGCTGCACGAAACTGATGTTCTCCGAGGCGCGGCTGCCCCACCAGGCGTAGAATACCGCGTCCAGTTCGAAGAGCGTATCCACGCCCTTAATCACCTCGTAGCGGGCCACGACTTCCACCTCATCGGAAAGGTGCATCCCGCGTCCTACAATTCCGAATTTGCGGCTGATGCGGGTGATGTCCTTCTCAAAAATCGAGAGGTCTGCGGCGATTCCATTCTGATTGTTGGGGCTGTTGAGCCAGCGGTCGCCGTACCGGGCTGCGAGCAGGGATTTGATGTCGTCTAGCATGGTCGTTTTTTTTGCCGGAACGCAAAGCGCGGCCCTGCGTTCCGGCAGCCTCCTCAATGGGTTGCGGCGGCCCCGTTTCCGGCCCAGCCGGACGGAATCCCGCGAATGATACGCCCGTGAGCGTGTAAAAAGAGAGAATCAGTCCCAACAGGGGGGCGGTAACGAACGGGGCGACGTAGCCGAAAAGCGAAGGCCGTTTCAGCGCGCGGTCAGCGGCGACCGGGGCGGTATTTCTTGCGATGATCAAAAAGCGGCAAACAGAATAGCTGTCCGATTTCAGTATGGATTTCGGATATTGCCAGAATAACACAGATTGTCAAAAAATGCAAGCGCAACACAAACATTTTCACAATCGAGCGGACAACAGATGGCGACAGGCTGTAATAATTTATTGTCGGGCTTTTTTGCGATTTTCTCCTGTTGCGCTTTCGCGGCGGAAGAATCGCGGGCAGGAAATCCGCGACGGCGAGGCGAAAGAGGCTTTGCGGCGCGGCAGACGCGCTCGCCCCTATTTACGAAGGAGAATCGGTTATCATGCTGGAAGTGGGAGACATCGCGCCCGAAATCACCCTGCCCGATCAGAACGGGAAGCCCGTTGTTTTATCGGAGCTGCGCGGCAAGACCGTCGCGCTTTTCTTTTATCCGAAGGCCGATACGCCGGGATGCACGATAGAGGCCTGCGCGTTCCGGGACGCGCAAAAATCGTTTGACGACGCAAACGCGGTGATACTCGGAATCAGCCCGGACACCGACAAAGCGCAATTAAAATTTGCGGAAAAATTCGATCTGCCCTACCGCCTGCTCGCCGACGCGCAGCACGAAACGGCGGAGGCCTACGGCGTCTGGATCGAACGGTCAATGTACGGCAAAAAATACATGGGCGTAGACCGAACGACTTTTGTGGTTGGCCCGGACGGCAAATTCACGCATATTTTCCGCAAAGTCAAAGTGGATGACCACGCCAACGAGGTCTTAGGGACTCTCAAAGTCTAAATCGTTCCATTGCGGTAGCGTGTAGCGGGCGAATAAATTCACTGCCACAAAAGCACGAAGTCCGCCTTCGCGGACTCAATGCGGACTTTGAACATGGGAACGTTTATTTTTTTGAGGGTCCCTTAAAAGCGATTCAGTCCTGATAATGCGCTCGTTTTGCCCGAAGCAAGTCCTGCCTGTCCTTCGCGGGACGCAGACGGCGAAAATCATTCTACGTCGGGAGTCAGGAAACGGCGCAGTACCGGCGTCATTTTCTCCTGCTCTACCAGAAACGCATCGTGACCGTAGTTCGACTCGAAACGCCAGAACGTCGAAGCGATGTTCTGACGTTTCAGTTGCGCGTCCAATTCCTGCAACTGCTCCGGCGGGTACAGGATGTCGGAACTAATGCCAATAAGCAACATCCGGGCGCGGATTTTACTTAAGGCCGCGTCCATGAAATCGCAGCCCCTGCAAATATCGTGCAGGTCGCAGGCGCGGGTCAGGTACAGGTAAGAATTGGCGTCGAAGCGGCGCGTCAGTTTATCGCCCTCCTCATGCAGAAACCGCTCCACGTCGAACCGGGCGTGGAGATCGCGCTCCAGCGAAGTCGCCTCCCGCGCAGGTTTGCGCCCGAACGTCTCCTGCAAAAGCGAATCGGACAGGTAGGTGATTGTGCCGATCATGCGGGCCAGCGACAGGCCGCTGTTGGGAGCGTCGCTTTCGTAATATTCGCCCCGGTTGAAATGGGGATCGAGCGTGATGGCGCGGCGCATACACTCATTGAAGGCAATCGCCTGCGCGGAGTTGCGCGGAGCGGCGGCGATGGCGCAGACGGCTTCCATAAAATCGGGGTAGGCGACCGCCCATTCCAGCGCCTGCATCCCGCCCATTGAGCCGCCGATTACCAGCCGCAAACGCTCTATGCCGAGATGCTCCAGCAGGAGTTTTTGCGCCCGCACCATGTCCCGAATCGTGACGATGGGGAACTTTAGTCCATAAGGTTTGCCCGTTCGGGGGTCAATACTGGCCGGCCCGGTCGAGCCGCGACAGCCGCCCAGCACATTCGGCGCAATCAGGCAGTATTTGTCCGTGTCGAACAGTTTTCCCGGCCCAATGAGCGCGTCCCAGTAGCCGCCAAACTTGCTGTCCGGGGCGTAGCGTCCGGCGGCGTGGCTGCTTCCCGTCAGGCCGTGCGTGATAAGAACGGCGTTGTCGCGGGCGGCGTTCAGTTCGCCGTACTGCTCGTAGCAGACGACCACCTCCGGCAGCGTCTGCCGATTTTCCAGTCGGAACGGCTGCTCCGCCGTCCCGAATGTGACGTACCGCCGCTCCACGATTCCGACGCCGCTCAAAGCGCTGACCGGGCCGTTTGGCGGCGCGTGGTCGTTGTGCGTGTCCATTCAGTAGGCCCACTCTTCCGAGCCGTCAATCCCGATGGCGCTGACCTCAATGCCCTCCCGCTCCAGAAAATGCAGGGCGTCGTCCAGATTCCGCTTTTCGCCCGTCAGTTCCAGAAAGATAAATCCGCCCGCGTCCGGGTCAATGCTGGCGCGGCGGATGTCTGGGATGAGTTTATACTCGGTAATCAACTGATAGAGCAGGGGCTTTTCCACCTGTTCCAGCGGGTAGGTCAGCTGCACGCGAATCGTGTCCGTCATTGTTTTTTGTACTCCTTCTTATTTCGTCTATTCTTCCGTTTTCACCGGGAAGCGTTTCAGGCGCGAAGCCCTTTTTCCCGCAGCAGCGTGTCCGCCCATTCCTGATCTTGCTTTAAAAAGGGCGTTTCCGGCTCTTTTCGATAATCAATGCGCCACCCAAACGCGCCCGCATCGTAAGATTTTTCGAATACCGCCTGCAAATCCAGCGCAATGCGGGGCTGATCGGCATCCAGTGGGACGTAAATGCGCGGCAGGCGTTCCCGAACTGTCCAGGGCCAGACCTCAAATTTCGGGCCGGAAAGTCCGCGATGCAGGCTTACGATATAGTCCCACTTTCGCTCGTCAAGAAGCGACCAGGGAACCGCGACGGTATATGATCCGGCGCGAAGCAAATCTATTTCAATCAGATGCGTGGGGCTGGCGTAAATATCACGCTGCTTGCGCCTGTAGGCGTTTTGATCTTTTCCGGGAGTCTTGTTCGTGGGGCTTAGAACCTCAATCGTGGCAACCACGTCGCCTTCGTCTCCGGTACGCAGGATATTGAGATAAGGAATCTTAACGCCCGCCGTGTCCGCGTCCAGCAAAAGCGGTTCGTCTATCGCGGCCTGAACCGGTTCCAGCACGACGGCCCCGCCGCGCAAAGCGGCGGCAGGCCCGACTTTTTCACGAACAAAAACATCCGGCTCAATCCGGTTTTCAGACGGAAAAATCGTCAGCCATTCTTCGACCGCCGCGACATAAGGCGAGGGCAGAACGGCGTTGAGGGCGGTCATCATATTTGCGATAAGCGTATGAAGCAGCCCGCCCCACAGACTGGGGCTTTCCAGATAGGGGTCCATGCCCGGAAACGGACTTGCCATGCGTCTTTCCCTTCGCGGCGTTCTCTGAACTTCACTACGTCATTATACAGCAAATCCTCCGCGCAAAACAAGGCCGCGCAGCAAAAGGCCCTCCTGCCGTCAGGGGCATGAGGGCCTCGTCAATTTACGTAATACGTTTAACTCGGACGCGCAACGCGGTCTTCATGTCCGCCGGACGGTCGGCGGAACGCCTCCCAGACGAGACGTTCACGGCCCAGAGTTCAATTTTTGGATGCGGACTGCGGCAGCAGGTTGATTGTGTCCTGATCGCGGTGGATTACGCCGTCGCTGTTTTTCACCTCGGCGTAAACCGCGCGCAGGCCGCTGCCCTCCGCTAAATTCCAGTCGCGGACGGGAACATACGGTTCCCAGGGCGTCCAGTTTTTGCCGTCGTTGCTCAGGCGCATCTGCTGCGCCCAGCCCGCGCCGTAGAGATAGAGATGCACGAGCGGCGTCTTCGTGTCCGGCTGCTCGCCATTGATAATGACCGGGAAAACGTTGTAGCGGCTGCCAAAGTCCTGCACCCAGTAACGCTGAAATTTGCTGTCATTTGAAAAGGAGTAGCCGATTCCGATCTCGTTCCAGTCGCGGCTCAGGATATTATTGCGGTGTCCCGGACTTTTCATCCATTCCGCTACGGCGTCTGTCGGGCTGGCCTGCCCCGCCGCGATATTCTCCCCGATGGCGTGATAGCGGCGGTAGCCGCAGGAGGGCAAGCGGGGATCAATATCGCGGCCCTGTTTGTCGGTGTGGGAAAAATAGTTTTTTTCCGCCATGTCCGCCGCAAGCCAGCGGGCCGAAACTTGCAGGTTGTCCTGGAGTTTCAGCGGCGGCAGTCCGACCGCCGCCCGCTCGGCGTTAGTCAGCGCGGCGACTTCCCGCGCCATCCGTTCGGCTGCCACCGGCGAGGCGGGCGCTTCCTGCGCCAAAAGGCGAACGGGCAGGGCAAAAAGGCACAAAATCAGAGCGTAGCAGAATTGTTTCATCGCGTAGTGATCTCGCTTTCCGCAACGTGACGCGGTTCTCGCGCCGTTGCCGCTCGTTGGCGGCTGCGGTCTTGTTTGGTGGCAAACGCCTTCAATGAAGAAGGCGTTTATTTTTTTGCCAGCGGGGGCGATTAAAGCGCTTCGGTTTGCGCTGTCCTTTGCAGGAAAATTGCAGGACGAGCAGACTACCAGAAATATACCCCATATATTCGAGGTTTCGCTGTGGAATCCTTCACACTTTTCCGTCATTTTTACCAATTTTTGGAAGAATACGCCGATAATTTGAAAGATTATTTAGAAAAGTCGGTCAGGAACGCGCAAATTTATCGCATTAAGCAACTACCGGCCTCAGCCAAGCGTAATATCCGCAGCGACAATTCTGGCGGGACACGGCAACTTTCATGCCGCCCCCCGAAAATAAGCAGCCTGCCGTTTATTTCGGTATTGGCAAGATGTTCCAAAGAAACGCGGCGCAGACCGCCGCGTGACACGACGTTAGTCGCAATTTTTGCCAGACAGCGGAGTTACGCGCTTCTCACGCGCCGCAGGGCCGCGCGAGAGAAGCGGGCGGCGCATTGATTAGTATAGCCATTATTGCCATTCAGGGACCGGTTTCGGAGTCGGTCTCTCGCCTGGTATGCGGTCGGCAGTCCGGGCCTGTAAAACGCCCCTCTGTAGCGCGTTCCGTACCGGACGTATCAAACGTCCGTCTGCGGGGCGTTCCGCCAACCGTCCTCACGGACGGGAAACGCAGGTTTTGATTCTCGCGTCCGGCAGGACGCTTGGCGGAACGCCACTTAGCGAGGCGTTTTCAACGCCTCGACAAACGATGGAAAAGTCTCAAGGAGAGGAGCGCTAATTTGCGATTTCGCAGAGAGCGTCTCGCCCTGCTGCTTGCGCTGACACTGGTCGGCTGCGGCGGGGGGAGCGATGGCGGCAACGGTACGAGCGGAACGATTTCCGGGATTACGATTACGCCTGCGACGACGCAGGTGCGGCCGGGCGGTTCGCGCTCGTTTCAATATACGATTGCGGGTTCGGGAACGCCCAATCAGAGCGTGACTTGGAGCGTCTCCGCCAATGGCGGCGCGATTAGCCAGACCGGGGCCTATACCGCCCCGTCTACCGTCGGCGCGGCAACGGTCACGGTCACCAGTGTGGCTGACCCGACGAAGACCGCAACCGCGCAGGTGCAGATTGCCAGCAGCGCGGTGAATCTGGCGCTGAGTTCGGCGTCGGTGGGTGTGCTTCCGGGCGGGACGATTGACCTGAGTCAGTACGTCACGCTGACCGGCGCGGTCAACACCGGCCTGACCTGGAGCGTGGCCCCGCCCGCCACCGGCGGGACGGTGAACGCGCAGGGCGTTTTCACTTCGGCGGCGGGCGCGACGGGCAGTACCGTTGTGGTCGTCAGCAGTCAGGCCGATCCTTCGATTACGGACGCCTTTACGGTCTCCGTTATCAAAGCCACTCTAAGCATTGATCCGAAAACAATCCCCGATACGGTGGGGCATACGCTCCATGTCGGTCAGGCGTTGCAGTTCGGCTACCATATTGACGTTTCCGGCTCCACCAATCTCGCCGTGACCTGGGCCACGACGGACGCAAGCGGAAACGCCATTACGACGGACGGGGCCACGATTGACCGCAGTGGCAATTACCGGGCGTCGTTGAATCCGGGGACTTACTACGTCACCGTCCGCAGCGCCGCCAACCCGGCGGTCAAAGACACGGCGACGCTGCAAGTCGCGCCGTGACCTGCGTTTTCTGTTCGCAGGACGGTCGGCGTCATCCTCCCGGACGGGCCGTTTACGGCCCACAAAAACATAAGGATTTGGGAAGGTCTCAATCAGTTGCCTGATAGCAGTATAAAGGAGAATGGAACAACTATGGGAGAAATTATGTCCCATTTACATAGACAGTCCGGTCTTTCCGGGCAGTCAACCCGCTGGCATATTCTGTGCTTCGGAATCGGAATCGGACTGCTGACGGGCGCGGCCTCCGCGCAAAGCGGCGCTCCGACCAATTTTGGACAAAAGGGCGCTCCGATGCCACGCGGCTCGTTTCTTACCACGCCGGCAAAGACGGTCAAAAGTTTGAACAAAGAACTGGACGACCCGACGGTGCTGGCCCGCTATTCTAAGTTATTCAATATGCCGCCCGCCCTTGTGCGGCTGGCAATCGCCGACCTGAAATTGCAGCCGCTGACCGAAGACCGCAATATGGAGGTCTGGTATGTCAAGGCCACGCCGAAGGGTGAAATCTCCGGCTACCGGCTGCGCAAGGTGAAAAAAGGTACGCTGGTTTACGCCATGCAGGACGGAACGCCCGCGCTGATTCAGGTATGCGGCAACCCGGTGCGCATGATTAACACGCCGAGCGCCGCCCTGACCGACCTCGCGAATCTGCCGGAATACGAGCCGTATTCGCTGGTGCTGGGCGCGGGCGGGCTGGGAGTCGGCAGCGAGGTCAACGTGGCGACGCTGGACGCCGCCCCCGACGATTTCATTGAGGTCTCCATGCCGGACGTGCCGCTTCCCGTTCCGGTCGAGCCGCCGCAGCTGCTAACCGCCCATGCCAAACGGCTATTTGCGCTCTGGTTCGCGCCGCTGCTGGGGGCCATTCCGGCCTTTTCCGGCATTGGCGGCGGCGGAGGGGGCGGCGGAGGATCAAGTTTCCTGCCGCTGCCGCCCCCCGGCGGCACGGCGACCGTGCCGCCCGTTTTCACCCCGACGCCCAGCGCCGTGCCGGAACCGGGAACGCTCGCGCTCCTCACGGCATTGACCGCAGGCGGGGCTGTCTGCTGGCATCGAAAACGGAAGAAATAAGTTCAGGTGTTTGGGTGTTCAGCGGGCCAGCGGGCCAGGTGTTTCATATCAATACCTACCCGTCTCAGCGGCGACCAGGTGTTGAAAACACCCGTTCATTTGGCCTGCGGCTTCGTGTCCTTCGGACACATCATTCAGATTCTGATTGCTGCGTCCGAAGGACGCGAGGCGGAACGCCACACAGACGGGTGTTTTCAACACCGGAACACCTGAACACCTGAACACCTAAATTGAGAAAGGTTCAATCACTATGCCTCGTAGACCGCTCCGGCGCCTCTCCTTCTCTCTGCCGCTGCGCAACGCGGTCATGCTGGCGGCGCTGCCTGCCGTCCTGCTGACCGCGCCGATGCCTGTCAACGCGGACAGCGCGGCGGATCATTTTGAGAAGGCCCACTCCTATTATGAAAAATGGCTGCGCGATTCGAAGCCGGAAGAACTCGATTCGGCGCTGACCGAGTTCGCAAAAGCGCGAAAGGCCAGCCCGAAAGAGCCTGCCATCCTGCAGTGGACGGGATTCATCAAACTGAAACAGGGCAAATTCGCCGAGGCTCTGCCCTATTTTCAGGAAGCGATCCGCCTTAGCCCCGATTTGCCGGAACCCTATATCAACAGCGGTTTTTCCAATGCAAAATTAGGCCGTTACCCGGCGGCGGCGGCGGCGTATCAAAAAGCGATTCCCGTGATTAAGGCGTATGCGCTCAAACACACCGAAGGCAACAAGCTCCGCTCGCAGCTGCGCCAGACCTACTATAATCTGGGCGAGGTCTATTTCAAGCAAAACAAATTGCCGGAAGCGCTGGACGCTTACACACGCGCCGCCGATCTCAACACCGACCGACCGAAAGAACTGACCCCGCAGGAGGCCGCGCTCTATGGCGAAGCCGACCGAAGACTGCGCGGACTGGACGAGGGCCGGATTCAGGAAAGCCTCGGCGGAACGCTGGAAACGCAGGGCAACCTTTCGGACGCCGCCCGCGCCTACGAACGCGCCACGCTTTTAGAACCAAACAACGCTCGGTACTGGCAGCGGCAGGGGCTGGCCTACCGCGCCCTCGCCGCAAAAGCCGCGCCCGATTCCGACGCCGCGAAAGGCGCGTGGAAGCAGGCGGGCATGGCCTTTGGCAAAGCGGCGGAACTGACGCCCGCCGATTATGCGGGCCGCGAACTCTATGCCGAAGCGCTGGAAGAGCAGGGGCAAAGCGCCGACGCCCTGACGCAGTTTGAGCGGGCGGCAAAAGACCGCGCCGCCGCGCAGCAGACCGCGCAAACCCCCTCCGACACCCGGTATCACGACGGGCTGGCGCTGGCCCATTCGCAGCGGTGGAGCGACGCGGAGGAGCAGTTTATGCTGGCGGCGCAGGCGGAACCGAAAAATCCGGCGATTTACCAATGGCTCGGCTATGTCCGCTTGCAGCAAAAGACGCCCGACAAATACGAGGCGGCGGTCACGGCCTACAAAACGGCGGACGCGCTAAAACCCGATCAGGCGGAAACGCATCTGGCGCTGGGCCGCGCTTATGACGCGCTTCAGCGTTCGGAAGACGCGCAGACGGAATTTGCCGCCGCCGCGAAACTCGATCCCAATTCGGCGCTGGCGCAGTACAATCTTGGCAGCCTGTATAACCGGCGGCAAATGCACGCGGAAGCGGCGGCGGCTTTTCAGAAAGCCCTCGCGCTCGATCCCAACGGCAAAAGTTACGACGCGGCGCAGGCCAACGCGGGCCTCGGTTACGCCCTGCACCAACTCGGCGTTTCCGGGCAAACGAATCTGCTGGACGATGCGGCGGCGGCGCAGGAACGCGCCGTCAAACTGAACCCGGCGCTGACGAGCAGCTGGGTTGACCTCGCCTATATCTATTTCGATCAGGCGCAGGACGTGGAAATCAAGGTCAAAGGGCAAAAACCTCTGCCCGCCAATGGCCCCGCGCAGATTAAAGCGGCGTGGGACAAGGCGGCTGCCGCCCTCGCGCAGGTCGTGGAAAAGGCGCCGGAAACGCCGAAAATCCGCGATGTGTACGCCTATGCCCTGTCAAAGTCTAATCGCGGCGAGGACGCCATCACGCAGTTTGAAAAGGGCGTTTCGCTGGACGAAAAGTCTTATGAATTTCTGGTGACGCTTGCGGTTGATCTGGACGTGGCGCAGCGGTACAGCGCGGCGGAAGATGTCTATCAGCGGGCGATTGCCGCTTACGCGAAGAAAAATCAGGGCGAAAACACGGACTTGCTGCCGCTGCTGGGCCACGTCCAGATGGCGCAGGAAAAATACGCGCCTGCGGAAGCGACGTTTGCAAAGGTCATTGCGCAAAGGCCGGAGGACGTGAACGCTTACGTCATTCGCTATGCCGCTCTGCAAAAACTGGGGCGAACGAACGAAGCGGTTGCGGTGTTAGAAGACGCGCTGAAAGTGAACGGCGGCGCGAATCTGCCCGCGAAAGAGCGCACGGAGCGGGCGACCGTCCGCCGTTCGCTGGCCTATGAACTGACCCGCAAGGGCGGCGCGGGCAATCTGCATCGGGCGGCGGAACTTTACAAGGCCTCTCTCACCGACGCGCCGCAAAGCGCCGAAGCGTATAACGGTCTTGGCGCGATTGAGATTGCGATGAAGCGCTATAAAATGGCCCTGCCCTACCTGCTCCGCGCCGTCCGCCTTGACTCGAAAAGCGCCGAGGCGTACAACAATCTCGGCGTGGCGTATGAGGGTCTGGACAAACTGCCGCTCGCCGCCAATAACTACCGGCGGGCCTTGACGATTGACCCGAAAAACGCGCGGGCCAAAGCGAATCTCGCCCGGTACGCCGCTTTTATGAAACTACGTTCCGCCCGGTCGAAATAGCCCCTCCCTGTGAGGCCTTTTAGACTTCATGACAATGCCTCGCCAACATTCTGCTGGCGAGGCTATCTTTTTGCTTGCCGCCGGAACGCATCGCGCCCCCAACCGCGCCACACTCCGCCGTCGGGATTGCTAAATAATATGCGGTTTTTCGCTAACAGGAGGCTCTTTAAAGCGTCGTTTTTTGCGAACTCAAAAAAGTTATTAGAAATAAATGCCAAATTGGGTAAAATCCTGAAACCTGTCAGAACAAACAGCCGTAGGAGAAGATAAGCCGTGAAATCAGCAGCAGTCCGTTTGCCGTTCGTATCGGGGCGTCCCCTCGGACGCCCCGAAAGTAGAAAGGACTGAAAGCCCCATGTCGTTCTGGAAAATCGCGCTCTCGCTGGCCCTACTCGCAAGTGCCGCGCCCTTCGCCGCCGCGCAGGGAACATACGATGATACCCGCGCTCCAACCACTACCCCCGCGCTGGATGCCTCCGGTGGCGGTGGTCAACTTCACCCCGTCATCATCGTTCCCGGCAAGTGGCAAATCGAAACGGTCTGGGAAGGAAACGTCCCTGCGACTCTGTCTTACTATGATGGTTTCTACGGTTCACAATCCCAGCCTATCGTCCGCAAATGGAAGCCCGATGGCTCCGATACTTACAGTGGCGGAAGAACCGAGTTCCCCAATAACGGCGTCCTCCCAGACAAGGAATTTGTAGGTGTCTCTGTCGAAACTGCTGGAAAGGTGACGATCACGTACACTTGGGTTAGCACCGTCACCCCATTCCCTCAAAACGCTCGTCTCGCAGTCCCGCCAAAGACGCTGACCCTGCGGGAAGACGCTGTTGCTTCCGCTTCCCAATCGTCTCCCGGCAGCGCTGCGGAGGCAGATAATGGGATGGGTGATCCGGCGACGCCGAGTCCCTTGTCCTACGGCAGTCTCACAAGCGGCGGATACAGAGGCGAAACAAACCAACGCATTACGCACCTGACTACGCATCAAGTCACCAATAATAAGGTGACAATCGTTCACTCGCTTCATGCAAAGACGAATAGCGTCGCCTTCACCTACGTTCTCATTGCCTATCAAGCCGTCGACGACACCCGCACTCTCTCGCTGAAACGTAATGGAGCGCGTGGTGAGACCGTTGACTCGGAGGGAAATACGCACGGCGATACGACCTATTCCTATTTCACTGCCTTTGATGTCGGTTTCGGCACTACCAAAATACCCTGGGCTAACGAACAGCAGTTCGAATCTTACTTTAGCGGAGGGTGGAGCAAAACTTGGTATGGATCACTAAATATCACTTGGAATTGGTCTCCATCAGATAGTAGTGACGACTGGGGCAATGGACACACTATCATGCCATACGGACAGGAAATGCTCTGGGTGAAAGGGAAGCGGAACATCAACACAAAAAACAATCACATACTCTGCGACAGACAATCAGGATGGTATGACGGCGACTGCTAACTACTTTCTGACGATTCACGAGCCACGCGAGTGGGAAAACGATGGAGTACAGGTGCATAATGACCCGGCAGTTCCATTAGATAACCCTCAACATTGGGTCGTCGCTCAATACGACAATCAAGCGCTAACGCTATACGTCGAGCATTCTACTAGCATCACTTTGGGTGTTACTTTTGGTGGCGATATCCCGTTAGCCAGCGAGCGCGTCTTCAGTTTGGGACTCGAATATTCGTACAACTGGACGATTAATTCGGGGCAACAGATAGCCGTAGAGCCGCTCAAAAAAGGATGGGGCACTTATGCCGTCGAAACCAATACATACGACGATCATTCCGGTTACGCAACGAAATGGGACGCCGCTGGACTCGTGCAGCGGTCAGTATACTACTGGTTTCGAGTTCCTAGAGGTGATTTCTTAGGTTATGCTAAGCCGGAGGATCGCAGTGGGGGAGGGCCCCCCAACCCCTAACTACAATATGTACTAATGATTGGGCAGTGTCAAGCGAAATAGCGTATTGGCACTGTCTGATGGAAAGGTGTGATGTGTACCGTCATGAAAAAAATATTAGGCATATTGTTCTTGTCTCTATTCGCGACTTTGGTATATGCCGGGACGCAAATAGACAAACGCTTCTTGCCCATAACAGAGGCGGAGCTACGACAGCGTGTCGTAAATACGCCCTGTTCGTCTTTAGAGCATAGCGCGTTGATCAGTCGTGCCTCGATTTCTCATTTGTCTAAACTGGCTTATCATCTCTACACGCAAAAGTTCAAACAAAATCCCAGAGACGCTTACGCCAATCTTTGGTGCGGCAATAGTGCAAATACACGATGGTGGAGTATCGCAGGTATAGACGCCAGTGACAAAGACTCCGAAAAGGGCGAGGCGCAAGAAACTTACAAAGTGGCTCGCAAGCGTATTATGGCTGCTTATCATTTGAGTCCGAAGTCGCCAGTCATCAACGCGCAAATGGGCTACCAGATGTGGAAAGACTCTAGTCTTGGGGAAAATGATACTAAAGGCATAGCGTTGATTGAAAAGGCCCTGATTCTCGATCCTCATAATGCTTATGCACATTTTCTGCTAGGTAAAATCTACCAGACACCTGCTGTGAAAACATACGATTCGGTGCGATCTCAAAACGAGTTGTTCAAATCCCTACAGCTCGATCCGGGGTACGCCCAAGCCCACTATGCGCTTGCTGTCACCTACCGGGACGAGCATCAATACCCGGAGGCGCAGAAAGAATTGGACGCCTTCCGTGCAATGACGCCTGACCTTCCGGCTTCCTATACCGCTTTCATTCAGGGGCAAATCAATGCTGGTTTACGGAAATAATGCCATGAAGCATAAACGCATAGCATCCCTGAGTATCGTTCCTGGGGCGTTTCTGCTCACAGTTGGCTGTCATTCCAACTCAGCGCGCCAAACCGGGCTGCCGCCAAATGCGCCTACTATCGGGAAACTTTCTATTGCGCATCACGGCAAGGACTGGTCGAATTTTGAAGATTCAACCTACACCGTGATGTTTCCGGTCTGCAATCGCAAGGCTGAGATGATTCATGTCCACAGCGTTTTTACCGGCGATCCTGCCGCGATTGCTTCCGTCGGGGGCGATTACGGTTTCCCGCATGATTCTTACAGCTGGGTCATGGCAGGCGAGATTCAGAAGCAGCGCAAAAAAACTATTTATCTCACTGTGCAATGGAAACGGGGCAATGAGAAAGGGACGCAGCGCTTCACGATCACGCCTGCAATGGATGGCGTGGAGAGAACGTATGGTGGAGGCGGTCAGAAGCGCTAAAATTGAACGTTGCGGCGTGACAAAACTTGTTCGCCCGAACAGTCTTCTCCTTCCGGGGTGGGATTGTTCGGGCTTTTTTGTCGTTGGGGCCGCGAAAGAGGGAAGCGGCGGTTTTTCGGTTTCGGGTATAATGGGACATACTTTTACTTGCAAAGGGGCCAGTCACTTTTATTATGCCGGATAACACACGCAGCCGCGCCATCACCGCCGGAACGCATCGCGCCCCCAACCGCGCCATGCTCCGCGCCGTCGGGTTTGACGACGAGGACTTTCACAAGCCGATTGTCGGGATTGCCAACGGGTTCAGCACGATTACGCCCTGCAACAAGGGCTTGAATACGCTGGCGCTTCGGGCGGAAGCGGCCCTGCGCGACGCGGGATGTATGCCGCAAATGTTCGGAACCATCACCGTTTCGGATGGGATCAGCATGGGGACGGAGGGCATGAAATACAGCCTCGTTTCCCGCGAAGTGATCGCCGACAGCATCGAGACCGCGACGATGGCGCAGAGCATGGACGGCGTGCTGGCGATTGGCGGCTGCGATAAAAATATGCCCGGAGCCATGATCGCCCTTGCGCGGATGAACATCCCGGCGTTATTTATCTACGGCGGCACGATCAAAGCGGGCAAACTCAACGGGCAGGACTTAACGGTCGTCAGCGTGTTTGAGGCGGTCGGGGCGCATAGCGCAGGCAAAATGACGGACGCGGAACTCCACGCCATTGAATGCGCCGCCATTCCGGGCGCGGGATCGTGCGGCGGGATGTACACCGCTAATACCATGTCCTCCGCGATTGAGGCGATGGGAATGAGCCTGCCCTACTCCTCCACGATGGCGGCGGAGGACGCGGAGAAGGCAGACAGCGCCGCAAAGTCAGCGACCGTACTTGCCGCCGCGATTGAAAAGCAAATTTTGCCGCGCCACTTGCTGACCCGCAAAGCGTTCGAAAACGCCGTCGCCGTCATTATGGCGCTGGGCGGTTCCACCAACGCGGTGCTGCATCTGCTTGCCATCGCTTCCGCCGCCGAAGTCCCGCTGAAAATTGAGGACTTTGAGGAAATTCGCGCCCGCGTCCCCGTGCTTTGCGAACTGAAGCCGTCCGGGCGCTACGTGGCAACGGACTTGCACCAGGTCGGCGGCGTCCCGCTCGTGATGAAAATGCTCCTGAAAGCGGGACTGCTGCACGGCGACTGCCTGACCATCACGGGCGAGACAATCGCCGAAACGCTGCGCGACGTTCCCGACGCACCGCCCGCCGGTCAGGAGGTCGTTCGCCCGTTCAACGCGCCGCTGTACGCGCAGGGCCACCTTGCGATCTTAAAAGGCAACCTCGCCACCGAAGGAGCCGTCGCGAAAATTACCGGCGTGAAAAAGCCGATCCTGACCGGCCCCGCCCGCGTCTTTGAGAGCGAGGAGGCCAGTCTGGAAGCGATTTTAGACGGCAGAATTAATCCCGGCGACGTGCTGGTGATCCGCTACGAGGGGCCGAAAGGCGGGCCGGGGATGCGCGAGATGCTCGCTCCCACTTCGGCGATTATCGGCGCGGGACTCGGCGACGCGGTAGCGCTCATCACGGACGGACGCTTTAGCGGCGGGACTTACGGCATGGTTGTGGGTCATGTCGCGCCGGAGGCGGCGGTCGGCGGCGCGATTGCCTTAGTCCGGGAGGGCGACAGCATCACGATTGACGCCCCCGCCCGCCTGCTGCAACTCAACATCAACGACGCGGAACTGGAAATGCGCCGCGCCGCGTGGACAAAGCCGGAACCGCGCTACCGGCGCGGCGTCCTCGCCAAATACGCCAAACTGGTTTCAACCGCCAGCCTCGGCGCCGTCACGGACCTGGAATAAATTTTCTCCACGAATCATCACGAATTTAACACGAAGGGACACGAAAATATAAATTCAATGCGAGTGCATTATTCGTGTTAAATTAGTGATAAATTCGTGATGATTCGTGGATAGAGAAAAAACGGGAGAAAATTATGCGGGCTGAAATTGTTTCGGTGGGAACGGAGTTGTTATTGGGGCAAATCGTGGACACAAACGCCGCGTATCTTGCGCGTATTTTGTCTGAACTCGGCGTTTCGGTTTACCGGCGCGTCACGGTGGGCGATAATATGGAACGTCTGGTTATCGCGCTGAAAGAGGCGATTGAGACCTCCGATGCGGTCTTTACGATTGGCGGACTCGGCCCGACAATGGACGACATCACGCGGGACGGTCTGGCGGAGGCTTTCGGCGATACCCTGATTCAGAACGACGAAATTGCGGACAAACTGCGCGAATTTTTCAAAAAGCGCGGCTACGTCATGTCCGAAAGCAATCTGCGGCAGGCGCTGGTCCCGACGCAGGGCCGCGCTCTGGACAACCCGAACGGAACGGCCCCCGGACTGCTTTTCGAGGTCGGCGGCAAATTCGGGATCGCGCTTCCCGGCCCGCCGAACGAGTTTATTCCGCTGGTGGATAATGAGGTCGTCCCCTATGTGCGGAAAATCACCGGCAATGTCGGGACGATTCGCTCGCTCGTTTTGCGGGTAGCGGGCGTGGGTGAAAGTTTGGTCGAAGACCGGATCAAGCCGCTGATGCTGGACGCGAACCCTTCGGTCGCGCCCTATGCCAAACTCGGCGAGGTGCATCTGCGCGTCACGGCGAAGGCGGACACAGCGGAGCAGGCGGAAGCAATGATCGCGGAACGCGCCGCGCAGGTGCGGGCCGTTCTCGGCGATGCGATCTATGGCGAGAACGACGATCCGCTGGAAAAAGCGGTCGTGGATTTGCTGAAAGAGCGCGGGCAGACGGTGGCAACGGCGGAATCCTGCACCGGCGGGCTGGTCGCACAGCGGATAACCGATGTGGCAGGCAGTTCCGCCGTTTTCCTCGGCGGCGTGGTGGCGTACAGCAACGCCGCGAAATCTGATCTTGTCGCCGTGCCGGAAGCGTTAATCGCCCGCGTCGGGGCGGTCAGCCGGGAAGTGGCGCAGGCGCTCGCAGAGGGCGCAAGGCGGCGATTCGGCGCGGACTATGGCGTCGGCGTCACGGGGATCGCGGGGCCGGACGGCGGCTCGGCTGAGAAGCCCGTCGGGCTGGTATATCTCGCAGTCGCGCACTCCGGCGGCTGCGACGTGGACGAGGCCCACTACATTGGCTCGCGCTCCGTGATTCGCCACCGGGCCTCACAGACCGCGCTGAATATGCTGCGACAGCGCGCGCTGCAAGACAGGCGCCAGGCATAAGGCATCCATTAAGGGACTCGCGACAAAATAACTCTTCCACGCGAACACGACAGAATAAATTCCTTCGCTCGGTAGCCTTCGGCTGAGTTTCCTTCGGATACGGGATTCAACTGCTGAGTTTGTCTCCAAAAGAGACTTGGCGGAACGCCACACAGCGAAGAAATTTATTGCGTCGCTCGCGGAACGGGAAGACTTATTTTATCCCAAGTCACTTAGGGTCCGTAATTTTTTCAACTTCCCTATTTTAGCCGAGTCCGCTTTGTTCTTCAGGCTTGATTGTGTAGCGCCACTGCGGACAAGCGGCAGGATCGGTGATCCGCAGAGACGCCCGGACTTCCTCCGCGACTGCGAGGCCTTTCTGATAGACCTGCGTCACCAGAGGGACGATCACTTCCAGACCCGGATCGGTCATGGTTTCGCGCCGGGGGGCGCACCATCAGATCAATCCTCCGCAGCGGACAACCCGGCCACGTTTTGCTGCTCGCGCTAAACAGGCGGTGGGGCAGAAGCAACGGGTTCGTCCCGCGCTGGGGGCGAACGGCCTGCGGTGTCTTTGACCTTAGCCCACAGGCGGTCATCTTTTTGGCGCGGCAGGCGGCCAATCACCGGCAGGCGCGCGGGAGGCGCCTTTTCCGCAAGCCGCGCTTGCCACTTGCGCAGACGGCAGGGGAGCCGTTTGTCCGACTGCATCGGAGCGCTGGCGGGGGGCGGGTCGCCCATCAGGGGCAGGTCGGCTTCGAACGCGGTGTCTTTTTTTCGGCGGCAAGCCGTCCGTCGGCTGGCAGACGCGCCCGTTGTTGCGGGCGTTCGCGGAGAGGCGCCTGTTCTAAAGCGTCCCGCTTCTCGCGCAGACGCCCTTTGGCCTGCTCCGCCATGACCGCCCGGTCGGTTCCTTCGGCGACGAGCGCCGTGAGCAGGGCCCTCACGGAGACGCCCATGACATCGGTGGCAACGCTGGCGCGTTTGCTATTGCCGCCTTCGAGAGCCTTTTGGACGCAGTTGACCCGCGTAGCGCGTTTACGAATAAAGTTGCTGCGATGGCGGCGCCGGACGCGCAGTTCTCGTCGGGCGGGTTGCGGGACACCCCTGGCCCGCAGCAGTCCGCGCTGCAACAAGCCGACGATCCATTGCGCGTCTTTCACGTCCGTCTTGCGTCCCGGCACGTTTTTGATGTGGCGGGCGTTGACGAGCAGGAGCGTAAAATGCGCTTCCAAAATTTTGTGTACGGGCTTCCGGCGCTCACCCGTACTCTCTCTGGCGAAAGGGGTCACGCCGCCTTCTTGCCGCCAGTCGGAGAGTTCAAACAAGTTGGCGGTCGTGGTTGCGAACGTTTTGGTTTCCTGTACTTTTTTGCCTTGCGCGTCCGGCGCAAGGCGGCAGGCGACGACGGTCTTCCGGTAAACGCCGAGGCCCGCGCGCGGCGCAGGAACGATGTCCCTGCGTGTTTCCCGTGAGGGCTGAAGCGGACGCCCGAATATAAATTTTGTTGCGCGCGCTTCCCGAAGGAGAGACAGGGGGCCAGGAAGATACGCCATGAACCTCGAATTTTCATGCCTGGTGGTGAACGAAGTTCCTGTTGGCTCCGGGTGAAAATTCTATCGTGAAAATTCTTCCTGCTCTATGGATTAGGGACGCGGAAGCGTTTTCGGCGGCGCATCAGATTGACGGGTTTGCGCGTTTTGGGTTTCGTCGCGGCGTCCGTCCCGAAGCGCAGGGCGTCCGGCGGAATAATGAACTCAAACGCATCGTAATTAAAAATCGGGTTCAGCGTAATTCGGTTTTCGTAAGTGATCCGCGTTTTGGTCGGCCTTGCGCCAGCGGGCGCGGCGGGCAGCGGGGCGTCCAGCAGCGCGGCGGGCGAATCGGCGGGGCCGTCATTCTGAAGCGGCGGCGCGGGATTTGGGTCTTCGGGCGCGAGTTCATCCAGCGCGTCCCCGATTTTTCCGGGCGTCGCGGGGCCGACGGCGGGCGTCGTCTCAATCACGACGCGGCGCAGCAAGAAGTCCGCCTGCCCGATATAGAGTTTCGCCACCGTTTCGGCGGCGCGAGAATCGCTGCGCAGCGCCACCACGTCTACGGCCCCGTCCCGCGCCATGTCCGCGCCCTCCCACGTCAGCGCGTCGCACTGTTCGCGAAGATTGGCGAAGGGATTGACGCCGAGCAGCATCAGCGTCTCCAGACTGCTGGCGTTCAGGCGTTCCAGTTTGCGAAAATCGGCGAGGCGGGCGGGCGCTTTCTCTTTCGTATACCAGTTTTTTTCGGGAATCGTCGTCCAGAAAAATTTTCCGTCGCTGTCCCACACCGAACGGACAGGCTTGTCTCCCGCTGCGCCCGGTTCCTCCGTTTCGATTCGCAGACGGTTCGGGAAAGCGTAGCGCAGGCGCATTTTCCGCCCTGCTGCCGCCTGTTCTTTCGCTCTGTCCGCTTTTGCGCCGTCCGCCGCATCGGGCGGCGCGTCCTTTTTCTTTGTTTTCGTTGTGTCTTTTTTCGTCGGCTTTTGCGGAATCCCGAACGGCGAATCGGGCGCGTCGAACGGGATAATCTCCGCCGAAAATTCCGTCCTCTGGTCTAACGCTTTCAGCCGGGAGTATGCCGCCGACATCCGATCCAGCAGCGCCACAGCGCGGGGATCAAACGCTGCGTCCGCCGAAGATTTTTCACCACAGAGAACACAGAGAAAAATGATGAATGATGAATGATGAATCGAAAAGCCCCTGATCTTCCCTTTTCCCTTTGTGTTCTCTGTGTTCCTCGGTGTTCTCTGTGGTTCAGTTTGCATGATTCGGTTCCCAGAGAATGTCCGCAACGCCGAGGCGGTGGTTGGCGAGGCGGGCCAGGGTGAAAAGCAGATCGGAGAGGCGGTTGAGGTAACGGATAATCTCCGGGTTCAGCGGGGCCTGCGCTGCAGGGACGGCGTGGGACAGGGTGACGCAATGGCGCTCGGCGCGGCGGCAGATCGTCCGCGCCAGATGCAGATGCGCCGCCAAAGGATGCCCGCCCGGAAGGATAAAGCGGGTGAGGGGCGGAAGTTCCGCCGTGAAGCGGTCTATCGCCGCTTCCAGTTCCGTGACGCGCCCGCCGCTCATGCGTTCGATTTTGAACTGCGCCGCTTTTTCCGCCGGGTCTGCCGCTTCCGGGGCGGCGAGGTCGCCGCCCAGCGTAAACAGGTCGTTTTGGAACTCCAGCAGCAGCGCGTTGATTTCCGGTTCCGCGCCCAGGGCTATCGCAAGGCCCAGGGCCGCGTTGAGTTCGTCCGTCGCGCCGTAGGCCTCGACCCGCAGGTCGTCCTTGCGGACGCGGGGGCCGCCGAAAAGCCCGGTCTCGCCCGCGTCGCCGGAGCGGGTGTAGATTCGTGTCGCCATGAATGTTGCCGCGCCTTACTTATCGCCAAAAAAGTCCGCGTTCAGTTTGATATAATTTTCGTACTGTTTCGGCACGTCGCTGTCGGCGAAGATGGCGGTCACAGGACATTCCGGCTCGCACAGGCCGCAGTCAATGCACTCGTCCGGGTTGATGAACAGCATATCAAACTGTTTGCCTTCGCTTTCGCGGGTTCCTTCGTGGATGCAGTCCACCGGGCAGACGGCCACGCACGATTTATCTTTGACGCCAATGCAGGCCTCGGTTATTACATACGCCATAACAATTCTCTCCTGAAGCGGTTATTCCTGAATCGGGCGGCGGTTTGCGCGGCGCAGAGGCTGCGCCGCCGTCCGGGAATTATATGATACCCCAAATCCGCCGCCCGTCGCGCAAAAGCGAAAAGACAAAATCGGGTCTTAATTTTGTTTTTGGCTCTCTGACAAAGAGTAGAATGAGATTACGCGGTAGGATATGTCGGCCTGCGTTTGCAAAACCTGCCAGTATGAATCCCTACGAATTTGACCGCCAAAGACAGATTTTGCAAATTCAAAATGGGTTTGCAGTCCCGCGTCCGCAGGGGAGGCCGCACTCTTCGTCAAAGCGCCATCTTTTTTTGCCCTGAAAAAATTTGTCCAACTTTTCCGCCCTGCGGCGCGACCTTGTTTCGGGCAGCATTGCAAGCGACGGTTTGAAACAGATTTTCCCGCAAAATTACAGGCCGCGCTGCCAGAGCGCGAAAGACGCGCAGAAAAAGGAGCGTAAGCGGTTGCTGCTGCGTTTTCAAGACCATCGCTAATGTAACGGGCGTAAGGACGAACAGCGCGACAATCAAGGTCGGCGCTACGATCCACTGGATATTGAAAACGAATTTCCGCAGCGTAACCTCTGATACCGGTGTCTGGGCGGATTCCGGCGTTCACAACAGCGGACTTCGATTTCGACGGGTTTGTCAATCCGTCGGACTTCACGCGGATCATCGGGCAGTTCAATAATATGAGAGCGCTGTAGTTCCCCACTCCTGAGCGGGGCATAGAACAGACGCGTTCTGCGTCGCGCCGTATTGCGGGAAAAAAATTACGAAAAATAATCTTTATCCGCTAAAAATGGGGCAAATGGCACAAATCTTGCAATAGGATGAGTAACAACCGTCGTCCAAACCTTTCTCTGGCCCAAATCTGGGACAGGGGCCGGGGATAAGGGCGGTTTTCATTCACAGGAGAATGTCCCTTATGCGTCCATTGCCCGCTGTTTCACCCTTTGCCGCCCTCGCGTTCGCCGCTTTGTTCACCGCCGCGTCAGGCCCCGCGCTGGCGCAGGTTCCGCTTTCCCAATTCGCCGTGTTCGGCGCGACGGGCGTTCAGGCCAACGTCGGAACGGCGACCGGACTTATCGGCAGCAACGCCGACCTCGCGCTGGGCTATTTCGCCGCCGTTCCCGGCCTGTACGCGGGCGGCAGGCTGACCACGCTCGGATCGGAAACGATTAACGGCCCGGTCGTTGCGGGCGGCGGGAATTTCGGCGCGTTTGTCACGATCAACGGCAGTCTGGATGTTAGCGGGGACGCGCAGTTCTCTAACGGTCCCACTATCACCGGCAATGTCACGACGGGCGGCAGTCTGATCTATGGCGTGGGCGGAGTCATTACGGGGAACATTAAAGCGGGGCGGGACTTCGCGCAGGGCGGCCTTGCCACCGTCAACGGCAATGTCTCCGCCAATCGCAACGCGGATGTGGAAGCGACTGTCAACGGCAATGTGACTTATGGCAACGCGCTGACGGTGGGAGTCTTCGGCTCCATTTCCGGCGCAAAAATCAAAGGGACAACCACCGTCACTCCCGCCGCGTTTACCCCGTTTACCGTCCGGCCTGCCGATTATTTCGTCAGCGGAGGGGCCAATCTGACCGCCGGGGGATCGCTTGCCGCGCCGCTGTCTCCCGGAAAATACGGGGCCTTGACGCTCGGCAGTTTCAAGGACTTATTTCTGCGGACTGGAGATTACTACTTCGACAGCGTGAACCTCACCGGTTCGGAAACGATTCACCTGCTGAACCTTAACGCAAGCAGCCGCATCCGCATTTTTGTTACCGGCAACGTCACGCTCGGCAATTTTATTACGACAAAAGTCAACGAAGATTTTATTTCGGCATCCAATCAATCGCTGGCCTCAAACGTCTTATGGGAAACGACGGGCGCGTACAGCAGCCTTTCCGATCAATTCGGGGCGGTCTTCGCGCCCAACGAGAATATCACCTTCGGAAATTTCGATACGGTTTACGGGGCATTGCTTGGCGGGAAGCAAATCATTTTACCGGGCAGCAACACGATCAATTTCTATCGGAACGCCGATCTTTCCGTCCCCGAACCTGGACTGCTGGCGCTGCTGACATCCGGCCTGTTTTGCCTGATGGGACTGCGCCGCCGGGTCAGGGGTTGACGATTCCCCGCGCCACCGCCGCCTGCGCCGCTTCCGTGCGGTTGCTGACGCCGAGTTTGAGGAAAATGTTGGAGAGGTGATACTCAACGGTGCGCTCGCTGATGAAAAGCTGCGCGGCGATCTCTTTATTTCTTGCGCCCTTCGCCAGCAGATGCAGGACTTCTAAAGCGCGTTCGTTCAGCGAGTCGCCTAAATCAAGCGCGTGGCCCTGCGCTAAAATCGCCAGCCGGTCGGAAACGGGCGCGGCAAGCACGGTCTCACCGCGAATCGCCGCCTTGACCGCCGCCACTAAATCGGCGGCGTCCGCCGTCTTCAATAAATAGCCGCGAGCGCCCGCCCGCAGCGCGTCGCGCACCGTGTCGTCGGTCTGAAACGTCGTTAAAATCACAACGGGTATCTCCGGGCAGGCGGCGCGGAGGCGGCGCGTGGCCTCCATGCCGTCCACGTTCGGCATCTGCGCGTCCATCAAGACCATCGCGGGGCGCAGGGCCAGAGTCATCGCCTCCGCCTCCGCGCCGTCCGCCGCCTCACCCACGACTTCTATCTCGCCGCCCGACTCCAGCATCGTGCGAACGCCCTGCCGCGTAATCGCGTGGTCGTCCGCAATCACGACCCGCAAACGCGGAAGGGCGGGTGTCGGGTGTGGGATGTCGGATGTCGGAACATTTTGGAGTTGGGATTTTGGACTTTGGATTGCGCCGGTCTCCGCCGTATTTTCGACGCCCGACCCCAATCGCCAACGCGCTACCCATTCCCGCTCCCCGACACCCGCCGCCATCGGAAGGCGGGCGAGGATTCGCGTTCCCCAGCCCAACGCGCTCTCGATTTTCACTTCGCCGCCGAGCAGACGGGCGCGTTCCATGACGCCAAAAAGACCGTAACCGCCCGTCGGCCCCGGCTCTTTCCTGTTTTCGACATCGAAGCCCGCGCCATCGTCTTCTACGCGCAACAGGACTTCGTTTTCCGTGAATTGCAGCCCGACCCGGACGCGGACTGCCTGCGCGTGCCGGCCCGCGTTGGCAAGGCACTCCTGCGCAATTCGAAGCAGCGCCGCCTGCTGATCCGGCGTTAGCGGGCGTTCTTCCCCACTTAAAACAAACGGCGCGGCGACATTGTGTTCCGCTTCGAAGCGGGCCGCTTCCGCCGCAATCGCCTGCGCGGGAGTCAGACTCTCCAGCAGAGGGGAATTGAGATTCTGCACGGCGCGGCGCGTCTCCTCCAGCGCCGCCTTCGCCAGATTGCGGGACTGCCCGATTAGCTCCCGCGCCGCGTCAATGCGATTGGCCGCAAGATAGTTCTGCGCGGTCTCTAATTGCATGAAAACGCCCGCAATCGCCTGCGCCACCGTATCGTGCATTTCGCGGGCCAATCGGTGACGCTCCTCAATCTGCGAAACGACTTTTTGCTGCTCAATTTGCCGGGACAGCGCCACGCCCAGCGTCGCCATTGCCGCAAAACTCTGAAAAATCGCTCGCTCGTCGTCGGAAAATTCCCGCTCCGGCGGCGGAACGACCAGCAGAATCCCGCGAATCATGTCCGTATAGTTCAGCGGCGCGACCAGCAGGCAGTCCACGCCCTCCCGCGCCAGCATTTCGCGTTCCGCGTCGGTCAGCATCGCGTCATTCGTCAGAGGGGTCAGGAGAAAAGGGGCCGCGCCCGTGATTTGCGGGTCGCGGTGGGAGATTCGCGCCAGAATTTCCGCGCAGTCCAGCGGAATTTTGCGCAGGTGCATCGGGCGCATCAGCGTGGTCTCGTCGCGCAGGAACAACGCCGCCCGCTCGACGCCCAGCATTTGCCCGATAAGAATGGTAACGCTTTCCGCCACTTCCGCCAGCGGGCAACTGTCTAAAATCGTGGCGGTAAGTTCGTGGGTGGAGTAGCGCAGGCGGAGTTCGTTCTGGTAGGCGGCGGCGGTATGCGCCAGTTCCGCAAGCAGGGCGGCGCGTTCCGCCGCCGATTCCAGGCCCGCCCCGTCGGAACTATGCGATTGTGGCGCGTCGGGCGTTGGCACGGGCTTCCCTGTCAGATTGATTTTTCGATGAGACGGACGCGCCGCCCTTCGATGCGTAACCGCCCTTCCGCGAACCACTGCGCGGCGCGGGGATAGATCAGATGCTCCTGCTGCAAGACCCGCGCCCCCAGCGTCTGCGGCGTGTCGTCGTCCAACACCGGGACTGCCGCCTGCGCGATAATCGGGCCGCCGTCATACGCCTCGTCCACAAAATGTACGGTGCAGCCGGAGACCATCATGCCGCTCTCAATCACGGCGCGGTGGACGTTCTCGCCGTACATTCCCTGCCCGCCAAACAGAGGCAGCAACGCGGGGTGGATGTTCATAATGCGGTCGGGATACGCCGCGATAACCGGGGCGGGCAGACGCAGCATATAACCGGCAAGGCAAATCAGGCCAATCTTCTGCCGTTGCAGGACGCGCAGCAGGGCGGCGGCATACCCCGCCGCGTCTCCCTCATATTTGCGCGGCGAGACCACCGAAACGGCGCTTCCGGCGGCGCGGGCGTGTTCCAATGCGGGCGCGTCGCTGCGCGTTCCGATGACCAGCGCCACGCGGCCCGGAATTTGCCCGGACTGGCAGGCCGCAATCAGCGCGGCGAGGTTGCTGCCCCGCCCCGCCCCGGAGACCAGCACAGCAATCGCGAGCGGCGGACAGGCCTCAGCAAAATTCATAATCCACTCTACTCCAGAAAATTCAACGCAATCGCAAGGCTGTTCCGTCCGCAGGACGGTCGGCGGAACGCCTCCCAGACGGGGCGTTCACGGCCCGGTCTCTGCGTGGCGATGGCTCATTCACAGCCCGGACGCTCGGCGCGGTCTGCGCAATGCGATTGACGGCGTTGCGGCGGGCCGTTCAACTCACGGTCGCAAAGCAAAGCCCGCCGCCTCTGCAAAGAGAGGCGACGGGCTAAGGCAGGCGAACAGGAAAGGTAGCCTGTTCATGACCCAATCGTCGTCGGCGCAATATCACGCCGGAGCGTCAGGGATTGCGCGGAAACGCAGCTAAAACAGGCTAGGCCGCCTGCTCACCTCGTTGACTAAAATCCATGCTAGCCACCACCTCCTTCTTTGTCACTTTTATTATCGCAGATTCCGGCGCGATTGTCAAGGGTAAATTTTTCGTTCCGCAAAATCCGGTAAATAACGCGCGCATCGCCCCCGTTTTGCTTCGTTTTCCAGTACAATAGTAACGTTTGCCAGCAACGCCGCCGGAGCGACTCTCATCACCGAAATAGAAACAAAATTAGAGACTGAATTACCAGCCGAATCCGACGTCCGGAATCGGAACGAAATCGCCATGAAGCGCAATTTGACCGCGCTTACGCTGGACGTGACGTGCTTCTGCATCGGGCTGGCGTTCCTCGATTCCAGCGCCGTGCTGCCCCTGCTCTTGCAGAGGCTCGGCGCGACCGGGCCATTAATTGGCGCGTTCGCCATGCTGCGCGCGCTGACGTTCAGTCTTTCGCAAATTTTTGTCGCCTACGTCACGCAGGGGCGTCAGCGCCACAAGCCGCCGCTGGCCTGGATTGCGGGCCTGACGCGCCTGCCGCTGCTGGCATTGCCCTACCTGCTGCTTCATGCGACAGACTCGCGTTTCGGGCAAATGGTGGCCTTATTCGCAACCTTCGCGCTGCTCGGCGTTTGGTCGCTCGGCGACGGAATGGGCTACGTTCCCTGGATGGAGATCGTGGCGCGTTCGTTTTCGGAGCGGACGCGGGGCCGCTTCTTCTCCACCACCCAGACGATTGCCGGACTGGTCAGCGTGGGAACGGCGGGCCTGCTGGTCTTCCCGATTTTGCAAGCGAGGGGGCTGCCCTTCCCGAAAAATTTTGCCATTCTCGCGGCGTTGTTCGCTTTTTTTATGATGGTCTCGCTGCTGGGCGTCCTGCTCATCCATGAGCCACCCGCGCCGGAGACCGACGCGCCCGACGCCGCCCGCCTGACATTCCGGGACTATTTTTCGCGCCTGCCCGCCGTCCTGCGCGACAATCCGTCTTTTACGCGACTCTCCAATGTCGAACTGCTGGTCATGGCGGGGGCGGCGGCGCAGCCCTTCTACGTGCTGGAGGCAAAGGCGCGGTTCCATTTAAGCGATTCATGGGGCGGGATTTATCAGGCGCTTATGGCGATCAGCGTAGTCGCCATGATGCCGCTATGGACGTACCTCAGCGAACGCCGCAATCCCGCCTCCGCCGTGCGCGGCGTGGCGCTGGGCTGTCTGCTCACCCCGATTCTGGCGCTCACGGTCGGGCGGATTTCGCCCGCCCTCTACGGCCTCGTTTTTCTGACGCTCGGCGGCAGCCTCGGAATGGGGATGTGGACGGTCATCAACCACTATCTGCTCAGTCTGGCGGACGATGCGGAGCGTCCGCTGCTGGTCGGGCTGCTGAACCTGCGTTCCACGCCCGTCGCGTTCTATCCGCTGCTTGGCGGGCTGCTCGTTTCCAGAAATCCGGCGGTCGGACTGCTGAAATGGCATGACGCGCCGATTCTTTTTGTGCTGGTCGCCGTCGTAGTCGCCATCGGCTTCGGGTTCGCCCTGCGCCTGCCGGAGCCGCAAAAACCGATTTAAAGAAAGAATGGATCGCAGATAAATTTCACGTCGCCGTCCGCAGGACGGTTGGCCGCAGGCCTCTCAGACGGGTCGTTCACGGCCCGGAAATGCGGAACGATTTTATCAGGTGAGAAGGAGCAAATCATGCGGGATTCGCGCATTGAAATAACGGAAGGGGACATCACAAAATTCGCGGGGGACGCCATTGTCAACGCCGCCAACTCCTCGCTGCTGGGCGGCGGCGGGGTGGACGGGGCGATTCACCGCGCCGCTGGCCCGGAACTGGAGTTCGCCTGCCGGATGCTGCATGGCTGCAAAACGGGCGAGGCGAAAATCACGCCCGGATTTCGTCTGCCCGCAAAATATATTCTTCACACGGTCGGCCCGGTCTGGCGCGATGGGACTCATAACGAGGACGAACTGCTGGCGCAATGTTACCGCAGCTGCCTCGCTCACGTCGAATCGCGCCATCTTCAAACGCTGGCGTTTCCCGCTATCAGCACAGGAATTTATCGCTTTCCAAAAGACCGCGCCGCCAAAATCGCCCTGCGTGAGACCGAAAGTTTTCTTGCCCAAAACGCCTCGCTGCAAAAAGTGACCTTTGTCTGCTTCGATCCTGAAGTTTTCCGCGCCTATCAAAGCGCTGCCAGCGCCGGAACAAAATAGACCGCCGCCCTTTTCCCGAAATACGACTTGAAGGGATTCACTCCACCACCGCACCGAATTTCCGGGTGCGCTTCTGGAAATCGCAAAGGGCGAGGATCAGTTGGTCGCGGTCAAAGGCGGGCCAGCAGGTGTCCGTCACATAAATTTCGCTGTACGCCGTCTCCCATAGCAGAAAATTGGACAGGCGCAATTCGCCCGCCGTGCGAATCAGCAGGTCGGGGTCGGGGATTTCCGGCGCGTAGAGGCGCGCGGCGATTGCCGCCTCGTCAATCGCTTCGGGGGCGAGTTCTCCCGCCGCCACGCGCTTTGCCAGCGCCCGCACCGCGTCCACCACTTCCGCCCGTCCGCCGTAGTTAATCGCCAGATTAAAGGTCATGCCGGGAAAATCGGTCGTGCGCTGCATCGCCGATTCGAAGGCATGGCGTGTCCCGTCCGGGAGTTGGCGCGTCCGCCCGGAGATACGGACGCGCACCCGGTTTTGAATCAAGTCCTCAATCTCGGCGGTCATGGCCTCCTGCATCAGCGTCATCAGCCCGCCGATCTCGTCTTCAGGCCGGTTCCAGTTCTCCGTTGAGAAGCCATAAACCGTCAGATAGCGGACGCCCAGATCGTCCGCCGCGTACACGATGTCCTTCAGCGTCCGATAGCCCTCGTAATGCCCGGTCAGGCGGCCTTTGCCCTGCGCGGTGGCCCATCTGCCGTTGCCGTCCATGATGATCGCGACGTGCCGCGCCACGCGGCCCAGGTCCAGCCCAAGCCGCGCCGCGCTTTCCAGTGTGAGTCGTTTTCGTTCCGCTCTGTCCAATGCAATGCCTCAGACTTCCCGCATTTCCGCTTCTTTGGCCTTCGTCAGGGTGTCCACTTCCGCGATGTACTTGTCCACGAGTTTCTGCACTTGCTCGGAGCCGCGTTTCTCCTCCGATTCGGAGAGAGGATTCTCTTTGTCCTTGCGCTGCGTCTGGAGTTTTTTAATCGCGTCTTGCCGCACCGTTCGAATGGAAACGCGCCCGTGTTCCGCTTTGGACTGCACCTGTTTGATCATGTCTTTGCGGCGGTCTTCGGTGAGCGGCGGGATGTTCAGGCGGATATTCGTGCCGTCGTTGTTCGGCGTGATATTCACGTCCGACTTCATAATTCCCTTTTCGATGGCGGCGAGCGCCGTCCGGTCAAAGGGCGTAATCATCAGCTGCCGCGCTTCCGGGACGGTGATTGCGGCAATCTGGTTGAGCGGCACGGTCGAGCCGTACATCTCCACCTGCACCCGCTCCAGAATGGCGGGGTTGGCGCGGCCTGTGCGAATCAGCGTAAATTCGTGCCGCACGGCCTCAATCGCCTTTTTCATCTTCTCTTCGATGTCTTTCAGCAATTCCGGTATCATGTCAAGTCTCCTGTGTTCACAATGTCAATTTCTTTCAATCTTTCAATACAGCGGACCAGACTCGGAGCATTCTGGCAGGCCGCTTCAATATCCCACTCGTTCTGGATGAAACGTATCATTTCAGTGGCATAGAGAGGGCCGACCTGCGCCGTAGAATTTGCGCCCGGAATCAGGGCCTGACGCACCTTTTTATTTTTAGAACGTCGCGCAATGCGGATGACCTCTGCTTTGGGATCATCCACCCTTTCGGGTTCAGCGGGCAAGTATTCAATGCTCACGTGCAGAAAACGGGCAAAGTTCTGACGATCTGCCAACAGCCAACTTTCGATTTCCCTCACAACCGCGCGCAGCAACATATTCGGCTGTTTTTCCGGCAACCAAGTTGTAACCGCTTCGCCGGGACACAAAAAACCTGTATCCATAAAATCTACCAGCGCAAGATAAGGCGTGAAGCGCGTTGCCTGATTGTATTTGGCTACATTATCTTTGATGTATTCCCAGCCCTGTTTACCATAAACTGTGCCGTATGTATATCCTGCATGGGCAACTAATTTTATGGCAACGGCCTCGTCGGTTATACCTTCCACCAGGATATTTATCGTACTCATTTGTCCATTGCCAGCACCATTTGCATCATCCCTTTTGGCGCAGACTGAGGAAGCACCACCTCCGCGACAGAAAGACCGCTTTCCAATAGCGCCCGCGTCTCTGGCTCCTGGACAGGCGATTTCAATAGTGTTCCTTCAGGAGTAGGTTCAAGCCGTAAGACTTCCTCGCCTCCAATTCCTTTATCAGAAAGTATCTCTTCAGAATGTGTGCTAATAATTACCTGCCTATTTATCTTTCGCTCTTTGGTCACGCTCCGAATGAGTTGGGGTAGATAACGCGCGATTTCACTGTGCAGAGAAAGTTCTGGCTCCTCCATTAGCAAGGGACCATTGCCTTCAAACAAAGTCCAGAGCAGACCAAACAGGCGCAACGTCCCATCGGAAAATTGCGACTCGTTTTGTTTGCCAGCGCCAGGGCGCCAGTGTTTATAAACCCCAATCAGATGCGGAACCCCATAGGTATCGCGTTCTATTTTCATTTCGTCAAGTTGCGGCACGGCCACTTGCAAGGCCCGCTGTATCTTGCGCAGCCTTGAGTCTTTCGCGCGTGGCTGCGTGTTATCAATCCGTTGCAAAAAATCGCGCCCGAACGGATCGTTGCTGACGCGGTTAGGCGAAAATCCTTGTGGATCGCGTATTACTTGCGGCAAAAGATGTTGATAACTGATGCTTTGAAAAAACTGAACGATGGGACGAAAGGTTTGATTAGCACTAGCTTGCTCTAGCGCTGTCTCCGTCAAAAGAAAAGAGTCTTTTTGGTCTTCTGCGTTTGGTCTAAGAAGGAGGTTGATGCCATTGCGTTCCACACTCTCTTCAATAACTCGCGGACGCCGATTGTTGTCCTGTCCAAACGAAAGACGATACCACCAGACATCTTCGTCATCTTTTATTTTTACATCAACAACAACATTGGGCCGGTTGCGGGCATAGAGGCAGCGAATAGCAGAGACGCCGCCCCTTTGCACATCAACCGCTTGATGGAGACCACCGCCTGAGACACTCAAATCACGCAAGAACCGAAAAACGTCCAAGAAATTGGATTTACCAGACGCATTAGGGCCTATCAAAAAAAGGCGTTCACCTAATTGGACATCTCCCGATTTGAAGTTCTTCCAGTTTTCGATTTTTAGATGGCTAACATACAAAGTATCTGACCTACGCCTCTGTTTGTGTCTCAGTCGGTGTCATGGCGTTCGCCCCCAAAACCCGCTGTCCTGCGTTCTATTCTTGACGCTTCATTCTACCATCATCGGGACGAACCGCACCCGCGAATCGGCCTGCACTTCGGCGCGGTAGGCGCTCATCTGAATATCGGTGCGGACTTTCCATACCGCCCGCGCCGCCTCCTGCAAGTCCGCCTGCTGCCGCGCATGAATCTCGTCGCCGCTGTATCCCGGCATTTTCCTGCCGTAGTCCGCGCAGGTCGCTTCGATTGGCCCCTGCCCGATCATCGGGCCGTGAAAAATAAAAATAATCGATTCCAGAAGGTGCGCCTCCACCAGAAACGCCGCCTCCTGCCGGAACTGTTCGCCGCGAAAATAGGAGAACGCGCTCGACGCCAAACTTCCCGGCCCGCCCGGAGCGTACAAACGGTCGTAGTGTGTGATGCCAAGATGTTTGGAAAGAAATTCGTCCAGGCTTTGCTGATAACGCCCGTCCGAACAGGCCACAATCAAGACCTGTGGACGCTTCGCCTGCCAGACCTGCTGACTGACAAACGCTTTTTCTGCCGGTTGGGCAGGCGCGTTGTCCGGCGGTGAGAGATCAAAAGAGGCCATAAAGCGCAGCCCGAATCCTATCTAAAAAAGAGGGAAGCGGGCGCAGAACGCGCCCGCGATCAACAAAACAACCACATCCCCGTCCGCAGGACGGTTGGCGGAACGCCTCCCAGACGGGCCGTTCACGGCCCGGAACGCGCCGCACGGTCGCTCGTTTGACCTGCGATCCGCGATTATAGGATCGTTCACGGCCCGAACTGCGCAGCATAAGAACTACCCCGCGCTGCTGACCAGCGTGCCAATCGGGTCGCCCAGGGCCACGCGGCGGATATTCCCCTCCTGCGCGATGTCAAACACCACAATCGGAATGTTGTATTCGCGGCAGAATGTGAACGCCGTCTGATCCATCACGCGCAGGTTGTTATTGATGCATGCGTCGTAGGAGACCTGCTCATAGCGCTTCGCTTCCGGGAACTTGCGCGGGTCTTTGTCGTAGATTCCGTCCACGTTCGTGGCCTTTAGCACGGCCCCGGCGTGAATCTCGTTGGCGCGGAGGGCGGCTGCCGTGTCGGTCGTGAAGAAGGGATTGCCCGTGCCGCCCGCCAGAATTACGACGCGGCCTTTTTCCAGATGCCGGATGGCGCGGCGGCGGATAAACGGCTCCGCGACTTCCGCCATCGCAATCGCGCTCATTACACGGGTCGGGACGCCCTGTTTCTCCAGCGCGTCCTGCATCGCCATTCCGTTAATGACCGTGCCGAGCATTCCCATATAATCAGCGGAGGCCCGCTCCATTCCAGCGGTGGCGGCGCGTTCGCCGCGCACGATGTTGCCCGCCCCGATGACGATAGCGATTTCTGCGCCGACCTGATGCGCCAGCGCCACTTCCGCCGCAATCGCCCGAATCGTGGCGTAGTTCAGGCCGACGCGGGGTTCCGCGCTCAGGGAACGGGAGGTCAGCGCCGCTTCGCCGTGTTCCGCCGCGAACGCCTCGCCCGATAATTTCAGTAAAATTCGTTTCCAGCGCAGTTGCGACGAAGCGCCGGTCGCCGGTTCAGCAGTCTGAACCGGCGCCGACGCTCCCGCCGCCTGGGACGCTGAGGAGTGATCAGCGTCCGCCATTAAATTACGCTCTCCTTGATTTCGCCCGAAGTCTCCACGCCTTTGACGTTCTCACCGACGCTGTACCGGACATAGCGGCGCAGAGTCACGCCCTCGCCCGCCTCTTTCAGGATTTGCGACACGGACTTTTTCGGTTCACGCAGGTACGCCTGATCCATCAGTACCGTTTCTTCGTAGAATTTTTTCAGTCGGCCTTCCACGATTTTCTCGACCGCCGCTTCCGGTTTGCCCTCTTGCAGGGCCGTCGTCCGCGCAATGTCCTTCTCCTGCTCGACGATGCGGGCGGGAACTTCTTCGCGATGAAGATAAGTCGGTTTCGACGCAGCGATCTGCATGGCGATCTCGCGGCCCAGCGTCTTCAGCGCGTCTCCCTTTGCGGCCTCCGCCGAACCCGCTTCCAGTTCCACCAGCACGCCGATTTTGTCGGCTGCCGGAACGTGGACATAGCCCGCCAGCACGCCTTTTTCGTCAGTGGAGATAAACTCAAAGCGCTTGAATACGATGCGCTCGCGCAGTTTGGCGTACACGTCGTTGATTCTGTCCTGCACGGTCGCGCCGGGAGCGGCAAAAGACTCTTGCGTCAAGACCGTCTCGACGCTGTGGCCTTTGGACTTCGCGACCTGCTCGGCAAGTTCCCTCGCCAGTCCTTTAAAATCTTCGCTGCGGGCGACAAAATCGGTCTCGGCGTTGAGTTCCACAATCGCCGCGTCCTGATTGTCCAGCGTGACAATCGCAATCACGCCTTCGGACGCAGAGCGATCCGATGCGCCGCTCAGTTTGCCGCCAAGTTTCTTGCGAATATAAACGGTGGCCTGCTCGGTATCGCCGTCCGTCTCTTTGAGCGCCTCTTTGCAGAGCATCATCGCTGCGCCGGTCTGTTCGCGCAGTTCCATGACCATTTTTGCGGTGATTTCCGCCATTGTTTTTGACCTTTCGGGGAATAGGGTATCGGGTGTCGGGTGTCGGGTGTCGGAACAAGTCTCTTTCGTTGCGAGTTTGTATAAACTTTCAATAATGAGCGCATTGTTCCGACACCCGACACCCGACACCCGATACCCTCGCATTTTCTATTCCTGCGGAATCGCCGTTTCCGCTTCCGGCTCGGCGGCGAGGGCAGTGTATTCGTCCTCCACGCCCGGACGGAACACGTAGTCCGCGCTGACCGGGGCCGCCGCTTCCGTCGGGACGGCGGTGGGGGCGGGCAGTTCGTCGGTGAAGTCCGCGATAGGCAGGGCGTCCGCGTCCGGCTTGTCGAGGCCCGCTTCGATTTCGGCCTGCGGCATGGCGGCGAGCCGCGCTTCCTCCTCCGCGTCCCATTCCGGCTGTTTGATTTCCGCGATGGCGTCCGCGATTTTGTTGGCGATCAGTTTAATCGCCCGAATCGCGTCGTCGTTACCCGGTATGACATAATCCACCTCGTCCGGGTTGCAGTTGGTGTCCACCAGCGCCACAATCGGGATTTCCAGACGCCGCGCTTCCATCAGCGCGATCCGCTCTTTTTTCAGATCAATCACAACCAGCACGTCGGGCAGGCGGGGCATATCCTTAATTCCGCCGAGGTTGCGCTCCAGTTTGTCGCGCTCCTCCAGCAGCAACAGGGCCTCTTTTTTGGTCAGGCGGTCGAGCGTGCCGTTCGCCTGCATCTCGTTGAGGTCAGCGAGGCGCTTCACGCGGTCGCGCATGGTGCGGAAGTTCGTGAGCATCCCGCCGAGCCAGCGCTGATTAATGTAATACTGGCGGCAGCGTTTCGCCGACTCTTCGATGGCGTCCTGCGCCTGTTTTTTCGTTCCGACAAATAAGACCGTGCCGCCGCCCTGTACGATCTCCTGCACGAATTTCTGCGCCTCATCAAAGAGTTTCAGCGTCTGGTGCAGGTCTACGATGTAGATGCCATTGCGCGCGCCATAGATATAGCGCTTCATTTTGGGGTTCCAGCGCCGAGTCTGGTGTCCGAAGTGAACGCCTGCTTCGAGGAGTTCCTTCATAGAAAGTGATGCCAAATTCGTATTCCTTCGGGTTTCGTGCCGATTTTTGCAAATCGGTTCGTCCTGACCAGAAACTTCCGGCGAAACGGCAAGCAGAACTTGCCGACCCGCAGTACCGGATTCGTGGGCCAGTGCGAGGTGGGCGCGGCGTCTGAAAAATTTGCCGCGCCTTTGCCTGAAAAACGGGTTTTCAGGCCGATAAACCGCGTTAGTATACCTTAGAACCGGCGGGATAATCAAGCCCCACGAGGCCGCCCGCTTCCAGTTCTGCGTCCGTCATCGTCGGCGCAAGCAAAGCATGGTCAATCATTCCCGCCAGTTCCCGCATCGTATAGCGCATCGTTGTCCTCCAGAGTCGCATGAATTGCTGTGATGGGTTTTCATTCAACGGTAAGCGTCGAATTTCCTGCGCGGGCTTTACGCTTCAAGGAACTTTCGGGCGGCGCATCGAATGACGCGGGAAAAAGGAGCAGCGATTGAAATTTGCGTTTGCGCCGCAGGAAGGCCGCGCCGCCCGCCAGTCCCGCCGCCATAACGAGCAGCGAACCGGGCGCGGGCGTATTGGTCACACGCCCATTTACGGTGATTACGCCATCACCGCCGTTGGTATTACTGTTATAAAATATTGAGCCGCCACCACCCGCTACATTGAAAACTCCTTGATTTAAAAAGCCGTTTGGGTAGGTTGATTGAATTGTAACACGTCCGCCGCCACCGCCACTGCCTGGGTAGGTGCTTGAAGGGTTCCCATCGCCGCCATAGGCATTGATCTGCCCAGTTGTGGTCAGGAAAAGGCGATTACCTGCCAGCAAAATGCCGCCTCCTGATCCTCCGCTTCCTGTCCCATAGCCTCCTAGACCGCCGCTTCCTCCATTGGCGTTAATCTTCCCTGAAAGGATAACATTGCCAAGTGCGTTGATCTCAATCGCACCGCCTGCGCCTCCACCTCCGCCCCCACTCGCATACATACCTCCTCCGCCATAGAAAGATTGTCCGCTGCCTCCGCCGCTGCCTCCTTCGAGTTTTGTAAGCAAATTGCCATAAGTTGGCCCGTCACCACGCCCAAAGAGTGTGCCTCCACCGCCGCCAAACCCTCCGCCCCAGCCGGAAGCGCCAGGGCCGATGATATAGCCGCCTGATCCCGGCAGGCCGTTGGCCCCGGTTGGAGGATACGGTGTTTTGCCCAATTGACCGTATCCGCCATTGCCGCCGTTGAGATTGAAGGAACTGCCTGCGCCGAACGTGGCGTCGCCCAGAGAGAGAAGCGCAAGGGGATGCGAACCGATAACGTTTACGGTTGCGCCTGCGGCGACATTGATGCTGCTGAAGTCAAAGACGGCGATTCCGTTACTGAGGACGCCGCTGTTTCCAGCAAAGGTCAGCGCGTCCGTATCAATGGTGTAGGAACCAGAAGCGAGCGACAGAGCGCCAGCGGAAGCGTAGGCGTTGGGGTCGAGGACTTGCGCGTTTCCAATGGCGGGAACGGCGAGCGAGAAGAGAGCGGCGGCGAGAAAAACATTCTTCATGGCATGGTTTCCTTTCTGGATGTGGGAGCGGCGCGTGTCGCGCCGCAAAGAGAAATCGCGGAATTCGCTTCCGCTATCTTCTCTACTGCAAGAAGTATGCCAATTCCTTCCAAAAACCTCGTTTGCAAAGAAAATAGCGGATTATTTTTTCGGAATGGGTTTGTTGAGGATAGCGGAAGCATCGCGGTTAGCGTCGCGCCCTTTAAAGTTTGCGCCATAAACTTTAAAGGGCGCGACGCTAACTTCAAAGGGCGCGGCATAAACTTTAAAGCGCGTGACGCAAACTTTAAAGTTTATGGCGCAAACTTCGAAGGGCGCGTCATGGTCCTTGAAGACGGTAGCGGCGCGGGAAAGGCTTGCGGGAAGAATAGCGACGAACGGAAAGCGATTTTTCAGGCTGTTCGGGACGCGGCAAGGGATTTCAGCGCGGCGCGGCGAAATAAGCGGCGAACGCATTTTGCGCCCCATCGAAACCGATTTGCCAGAGAGGACGAAACTACGCCATGACCATGACCGCCGCTGAACTTGTCGCCGACCGCTACCGCCAGATTCATCTTGATTTCCATACCGCCCCGCAAATCCCCGACGTGGGCCGGGATTTCGACGCCGAGACCTTTGCCGCAACGCTCGCCGAGGCCCGCGTCAACTGGGTCACGCTGTTCGGGAAATGCCATCATGGAATGTCCTACTACCCGACTCAGGCCGGAACCGTCCATCCTTCCCTGAAATTCGATCTGCTGGGGGCGCAAATCGAGGCCTGCAAGAAGCGCGGCATCGCGACGCCCGTTTATATTTCCGTTCGCGTAGACCAGCATATCGGGCTGACGCGCCCCGACCTGATTTGCCGCCTCGAAGACGGCAAACTCTGGGGGCCGGACGCGCATCAGGCGCACTGGTATCAGGTCTGTCTCAATAACAAAGAGTATATTGATTATGTCGCCGCGCAGACCGAAGAGGTTTTCAAGAATTACGACGCGGACGGCATTTTTTACGATATGTGCTATTTCCCGCCCGATCCCGGTTGCTTTTGCGAAACGTGCCTGAAACGTTTGCGGGACAGCGGTCACGCCCGAACGGACAAAGCGGCGCACCGGGCGCAGACCTACGCCATTATGCGCGAATACACCACGCGCCTCGCGAAACTTTGTAAAGATTTAAGGCCGAACGCCGCCACGTTCTTTAATTCCCGCGTCTCCGCTAACGTGGGCCAGGAACTGGACACGCTGACGCATCTCGAAATCGAATCGCTGACGACGGGCGGGTGGGGCTACTCCTATTTCCCGGCGTGGAGTCGGCTTGTCCGCTCGTACCCGCGCCCGCTTCAGGGCATGACGGCGCGATTCCACAAATCGTGGGCCGACTTCGGCGGGCTGAAAACCGTTCCGCAATTAGACTACGAGGCGGCGACGATTGTGGCGGCGGGCGGAGTCGTCAATATCGGCGACCAACTTCACCCGCGAGGGACGCTGGATAAGGGCGCGTATCAGGTCATCGGGGAGACGTTCCGGCGGGTGGAGGCGATAGAGCCGTTCTGCCGGAACGCGAGGCCGCTTGCCGAGGTCGCTGTCCTGCTCCTGCCGCAGCCCGACGACGAAAAGACCCATTACGGGGAGGAGGTCCTGCTGAAAATGACGCCGGGATTCGAGGGCGCGGCCTCGCTGCTGGCCGCCCTCAAAATCCAGTGGGATGGGCAAACGCCCGACCGCGACGAGCTGCAAAATTACAAGGTCGTCATTATCCCCGACAGCGGCGCGATTGACGAACCGCTGAAAAGCAAACTGGAGAAATTTGTCGCAGAAGGCGGGGCGATCCTGTTTTCCCACGAGGCGGGGTTAGGGAACAGGGAACAGAGAACAGGAAACAGAGGGGAGAGTACGGGAGAAGACAGGACGTTCGACGTTCCGAACGCGCCGGTAACGTACATTGAAAAATGCCCGTACCTGCCGTCCTATATGCGGCTGGGCGATACGCTTGGCGCGGGACTGCCCGACACGGAGTTTGTTCAGTATCGGGCCGGCGCTTATGTCGCGCCGAAGGACGGGGCGGAAGCGCTGGGCGAAGTGTGGCAGCCCTATTTCCAGCGGCAGCCCGGATTATTTTCGTCCCACGCGCAGACGCCCGCCGACAAAACGACCGGTCACCCCGTCGCCGTCCTGTCAGCGGACGGCAAAATCGCTTACCTCTACTGCGCCGCGTTTCAGGGTTATCGCGACGACGCTTTTTACGTCTATAAGGAGATCGTCCGCTTTCTGCTGGAAAAACTTTTGCCGGAACCGCTCGTCCGCCCCGGCGACAACGTTCCCGCCGCAATGGAGATCGCGCTGCTGCGGCAGGACGGTCGAATCATCGCGCATCTGGTGGACTTCCGCCCGCAGCGCCGCACCGCATCCAACGAGTTCATCGAAAGCGCCGCCCCGACCGGCCCCGTCACCTTCGCCGTCCGCACCGAAAAGGCGCCAACCGCCGTCACTTTAGAACCGGGCGGCGAACCGCTGCCCTTCGCAATGGACGGCGCATACTGCCGCGTCACCGCGCCGTCCGTCTCGATTCACGGCGTTGTCGCGTTCGCAGGCGTGTGACGGGCTTCGATCTGCTTTCAGTCCACCGGAAATCCGGCTGCCGCAAGCCGTTCGCGGATGCCGGATTCGGTGGCCTGCGCCGGGTCAAATACCACGCGGACGGTCTTGCGCTCCACGTCCACCGTCGCGCTCTGGACGCCCGCCAGTTTGCCCAGCGAACGCTGAATCGAGGCGGCGCACCCGTCGCAATGGATCGCTGCGCTGCGCAGTTCAAGTGTATCGGTCATATCGGTCTTGCTTTCTGCTTTGCCCCCGTTCCCATCGCCAGTTCGCTCTCCCTCTCCGGGGCCAGCGCGAGCGGGCAGAGAAAAGATTGGCCTTACCGGGATAGGTCTTCCCTTACGGAAGGGGCCTGCTCGTTGTGTCTACGGGTGTTTCTCCGTTTTTTATGCGGGGAGACCTTCCCTTTTTCGGGGTATGAAATCCGCCAGCGTTACGCGCAAATCGCCCGAAAGCCGCGCCAAAATACGAACTTGACCGCGACGAGAGGCGCAGATTGCCGAATAAGGCGCGTTGATCGTCCGTTAGCACAGGTAAGCGTTTCATGCCTACTATTTTACACCCTCAACAAGACAAGCGCCGTTAGTATAACGGTCAGCGCGGACAACGCTCTTGCCGAAGCGCCTCACTTCGCCCGTCCCGACCGCGTTGCCGCCTGACGATGCTACCGTAAATCGGGCGGCGTTCGGTAGTCCAAATCAAAAAAAGTGAGGCGAATCACAAAAAAAACGTGAAAAATTACGTGGCAAAATACGACCGGACGTGTTATACTGAATACGAAAAATACTTGAATCACGGCATTTTATTGCCGGCACAGTGACGTTAGCTGTTATTACGTCACCTCACGAAAGGTGGATTCGCATGATTCGTCCCGTCCAACGTTTGCCTCTTCTGTTTTCCTTTGCGCTCGCGCTCTTCGCCTGCTGCGTAAGCGCTCTCGCAGCGCCGGTCATCAGCAATACCAGCGTGACTCCGTTAAACCTGACTTCTCATGGCGGGCTCGTGACAGTGAGCGCAACAGTGACGAGCAATCCCTCCAACGTCGCTATTAACAGCGTCGGCTTCACGATCTACCGCAACGGCAACTACTATACTCCGGTCAATATGACGCTGAGCGGCGGCGTCTACACCGGGACGTACACTTTGCCGAACAACACCAGCAATGCGGCGGCGGTCAGTTGGACGTTCGTAGTTAGCGCCACTGATGCAGTCGGCAATAGCGCGACCGCTCCCGCTGTCGGCCCGGTCGTTGAAGACTTCGATAACGTGCCGCCGGTGATTAGTAACGTCAGCGTGACTCCTTTGAACTTAAATTCTCATGGCGGCTTGATTACCGTCAGCGCGACGGCGACCGACAGCGGCGTCAACAGTTTCGGCATGGGCAGCGTCGGCTTCACGATCTACCGCAACGGCAACTACTATACTCCGGTCAATATGACGCTGAGCGGCGGCGTCTACACCGGGACGTACACTTTGCCGAACAACACCAGCAATGCGGCGGCGGTCAGTTGGACGTTCGTGGTCAGCGCGAGCGATTATGTCGGCAATAGCGCGACCGCTCCCGCTGTCGGCCCGGTGACCGAAGACTTCGATAACGTGCCGCCCGTCATCTCGAATGTGTCGGTCACGCCTGCTACGCTCAACTCGCACGGAGGGTTAGTTACCGTCAGCGCGACGGCGACCGACAGCGGCGTCAACAGTTTCGGCATGGGCAGCGTCGGCTTCACGATCTACCGCAACGGCAACTACTATACTCCGGTCAATATGACGCTGAGCGGCGGCGTCTACACCGGGACGTACACTTTGCCGAACAACACCAGCAATGCGGCGGCGGTCAGTTGGACGTTCGTAGTTAGCGCCACTGATGCAGTCGGCAATAGCGCGACCGCTCCCGCTGTCGGCCCGGTCGTTGAAGACTTCGATAACGTGCCGCCGGTGATTAGTAACGTCAGCGTGACTCCTTTGAACTTAAATTCTCATGGCGGCTTGATTACCGTCAGCGCGACGGCGACCGATAGCGGCGTCAACAGTTTCGGCATGGGCAGCGTCGGCTTCACGATCTACCGCAACGGCAACTACTATACTCCGGTCAATATGACGCTGAGCGGCGGCGTCTACACCGGGACGTACACTTTGCCGCAAAATACGGGGACGACGAATATCACCTGGGCGTTTCGGGTCACTGCGACCGATTATGTTGGCAATAGCAGTACCGCCTCCTCCGATGTATTCGTTATACAGTCGCAGCCCGCCATTACGGCGCCCAACGCCGTCAACGACATCGCCAGCACAGTGCTGAACACCCCGGTCACCTTCAACGCCCTCAGCAATGACAGCGATACGAATACGCCGCTCATTCCGCTCGTGATCGCAAGTTTCACACAGCCCACGCACGGGGCGGTGGTCAGAAACAACGACAATACGTTTACCTATACCCCCGCGTCGGGCTATCTTGGCGGCGATAGTTTTGCCTACACGATCTCCAACGGGACGTACACCGCCACCGCGCAGGTGACGTTAAAAGTCCGGGCTGTCACCACCGTTTCCGGGACGGTCTTGCTGGAAAATACCACCCTCCAGGCGCAGCCCATCACCCTGAAATTCCGCTCGACCGATAACGGCATCTCCGCAACCACCACCGTCACGCCCAACGCCGCCGGTCAGTTCACCGTCTCCAATGTCCCGGAGGGAACGTATAATCTCGCCATCAAAGGCGGCAAGTGGCTGCAAAAGGTCGTGGCGATAGATGCGACGAACGGCCCCGTCTCCGGCGTCAGCGTCCGGCTTATCGGCGGCGACGCCAACAACGACAACAGCGTGGACTCTTCGGACTTCACCGTTCTCATCGGATCGTTCAACAGCGAGGCGGACATTCCCGGAAGCGGCTATAACGCTCGCGCCGACTTCAACGACGACGGATTCGTGGATTCCAGCGACTTCACCATCCTCATCGGGAATTTCGGTCAAGTCGGCGATTTCTAACCGCGTCGGTCTACTGGCGCAAAAAACGCCCTTACTTCGCGTAAGCGCGAAAAAAATAAGTCCACCGCCGCAAAGTCGTACTTTATGGCGGTGGACTTTTTTGCTGAAAAACAGAGGCCGGGGGCGAAAACGCGGGACGCTGCTCACAGCGTGACCAGGCGGCGCTGCGCGTTCAGCCCTTCGGGGACGAACGGAGAGGCGGGACGCAGGCGCAAATCTTCCCGGCTATTCCCCTGAAATTCGGCTTGCGGGGTCTTGCCGGTAGTAGCCGCGCAGGACATGGTACAGGCGCGGACGCTGCTGCTGGAGTTGGACGGGCTTTTCAAAGAAACTTTCGGTGGCGACCGCGAAAAACTCCGCCGCATTGGTCGCGCCGTAAGCGTCAATCAGCGTGGCGTGATTTTTTTCCACCAGCCGGACATGATGCTCATATTCCACCTGCATCACGTCCGCCCATTCGTTGACCTGCCGCTCGTCTTCCAGCGGCGGAACGCCGTTTGCGTCGCCGTCCTCCAAATCCAGTTTATGCGCAAATTCGTGGTAGACGACGTTGCGCCCGTCCTCCGGGTTGCTGCCGCCGCGTATCGAATCGAACCACGACAGCACGACCGGCCCCTGACTCCACGCCTCGCCCAGCCGACCGGTGATGACATTTTGCACGACGCCCGCCCCATCCCGCTGCTTGTTGCGCGAGTGAAAATGGTGCGGATAAACTAAAATAGACTCCACGCCCCGATAATACTCATGCTCACGGTTCAGGATCAGCAGCGCCGCCTGCGCCGCAATCGTGACCTTGATTTCGTCGGTCAACGTCAGCCCGCCGCAGCCCTCCCAGTATTTTTCCGCGATTAAAACGTGGGCGTCCTCACGCAGGCGCGTCTTTTCGTCTTCGGTCAAGAGCGCGTACACGGCGACGTTGCGCTCTATAATCTCCGTCCATTCGGCGGGAAACGGCTCCTCCCGGATTCGTTTGCGGCGGCGTTCCGCGAACCATTCGGCAATCATACGGTCTCCTTATAGACAAATCACTTAAACTTCGTACATTCACTGCGTCGAGGCGTTTCATACTCAATCCAAGCCTCGTCAGGTGGCGTTCCGCCAAGCGTCCTGCCGGACGCGCAATCTTGAAGCAATATCCGATGTTTAAGGGACCCTCAAAAAAATAAACGTTCCCATGTTCAAAGTCCGCATTGAGTCCGCGAAGGCGGACTTCGCGCTTTTGTGGCAGTGAATTTATTCGCCCGCTACACGCTACCGCAATGGAACGATTTAAACTTTGAGAGTCCCTAAGTGATTTGTCTATTATCTTAATTTGCGCGGATTGCGCGGATAATTTCCTTACGCGGCGCGGCGCGTTTCCGTTCACTCCTCCCGGCGAAAAACGCGGCGGCGGAGCGTTCGCCCGCCTCGAAATTATGCTATAATGATGGCGAAAATCACACGCTTTTACAGGGCGGGACGGCGTTCGTCCCACCCCTCGCATTGTACCGAAAACCCTGCCGGAATTGAGATAGAAACCTATGGCCTCGCTGACCGAATCGCTTTACCATTTGCCGACCGAAAAATTGCGGACGCTGGTGATGCGGCGCGAAATTGACCCGCAAAAAATCACGTTAATTCCCAACAAGCGCAATTTAGTCCAGGCGCTGGCGCAGGAACTTGGACGCGCGCAGGGCCTTAACGCCGCCGTAATCCAGTGCAACGCCCGCGAATTGCGCCTGCTGCAAATTCTGGCGACGGCGGAATCCAATAACAAACAGGTCATCCTGTGGCCGAAAATCGAGCAGGCCGCCGGCGGCAAGGGGCTGCGCGACGCGCTGGGAACGCTCGTCGCGGGGCTGGAGGAGATTGCTCTGGCCTTCCGGGTTGAGGGCGGCGTCTTTATGCCCGATGCCGTCAAAGCGCACATTCCCATCTCGCTGCCCGACCGCTACACGCTGGAGAAATGTCTGGAGGGCTACGACGCGCAGTCGGTCAAGCGCATCGTCAGCAAACTGGACTTGAAGCCCGACGGCGCGACCAAGCCGATTAACATTGCCGCGATCAAAGCGCATCTGCTGGACGGCGAGGGCGGTCTGAAACTCGCCAAACCGCTCGACGCCGAGGAGATCGCGGCGCTGGAGCATCTCGTCATGCTCGGCGGGGCCGCGCCTGCAATGGAAGTCGCCAGCGCCCTCTACGATTCCAATGAGGATTTTTTCCGCTACGACTGGCAGAACCGCTGGAAATATGGTCACGAGCGCAACGCCATTGACCACCTGCTGGCGCGGGGCATCCTCCATGTCATGTGGCAGGGCTACGGCTATAATCTCTACGTGATGATTCCCGGCGACCTGCTGCGCGTCCTCACCGGCGGCGAGGACGCCTCGTTTTGGACTAGCCCCGCCATCGCCCCGGCGGCTCTGGAAAACCCGCCGCCGCGCGCCGCCTCCCCCCCCGCCATCAGCCGCGACACCGTGCGCTTCTTAGGCTTCCTGACGACAAGCGAATCGGCGCGTACCGGCGTTGGCGTGATTCATAAGACCAGTCTGAAAAACGCGGCGCGGACGCTCAGTCTGCCCGATGAACGCTATGCCGCGTTCCTCTACGCCCTGTGCCGTCAGTCCAAAATCATCGCCACGCAGACCGAACGGATGATCTACGCTATGACTACCAAAGGCGCGTCGTGGCTGCACTGGGACTCGCTGGCGCAGTCCCGGACGCTTTACGAGGCGTGGAAAACGGGGACGCTCTGGGGCGAGATGTACAACGAGCCGCTTTATAAGGAGGGGACGTACCGCACGGAGGACGCCGTTGTCCGCCTGCGAAAGACGGCGCTGCGCCTGCTCGCCGAAAGCGTTCCCGGTCAGTGGTACGACCTCAATTCCCTCACCGACACGCTGACATTCCGCGCCCCGCTGCTGCTGACGACCGCCGGAATGATGGGGCCGGACTTAGTGGCGTCTCCGGCGGCGTTTATCCGTCTGCTGGTGGCGGAGGCGCTGGTCTGGCTGGGCGTGACGGAGATTGCAATGGAGGAGAGCGCGGAGAATATCGCGCCGCAGCAGGAGGAAGAGAAAAAGAGGCCGGGGCGCAAGGCCGAACCGGTCAAGCGACCGACGCTGCCGGATGTCATCGCGTACCGCATCACGCCGCAGGGAAGTTACCTGCTCGGTCAGCCGGAAGCGCCCGCCCCCGCGCCGGAACCCCGCGAAGATAAATTCATCGCGCAGGCCAACGGCGAGATTTTTATCCCGCCGTACCTCGAACCGATTACGCTGTACCGCCTGCTGTGCCTGACCGAAACGCCGCTGAAAAACGCCACGAGCAACACCGTGACGCTGACCCGCGATTCGATCCGCCGCGCCCTCGACGCAGGCGATACCGCCCGCGAGATTTTAGCGTTTTTGCAGGCCCATTCCCGCGCCGGAATCCCGCAGAACGTGGAATACCTTATCAATGAGATTGGCGGCAAGCACGGGCATATCCATATCGGGCAGGCGCAGATGTACTTGCAGGCCGATTCGCCGCTGCTGTTAAGCGAACTGATGGCCCGCCGCGAACTCAAGCCTTACTTCGTTAAAGCCCTGAGCGATACGATTGCGCTGCTGAAATCCGACGACCCCGATAAGATGATCCGCGAACTCCGCAAGGCCGGGTATATGCCGACCGCCGATGACGACGGGATAACCGTGCCGTCCCTCCGCGCAAACGCCCGCTACACGCCCCCGGAGATCACCCCGCCGGACGCCCCCGAAAAGACCACCAAAGCGGGCAGACGCGCTTCAAAGGCCGATACCGCGCTGGACTGGGAGCGCATCGCGCAGGAGGACGGCAGACCGTACAGCACGGAAGCGCCGCACCGGGCCAAAAAATCCGCCCTCCTTCCCGACGGGGCGACGAGCAGCAAGCCGCTAATCCGGTTTCTGCTCTCGCAGGCCGTGACGAAGCGATGGCAGACCGACATCGGGTATCAGGCCGGGGACGACATCGAGTTTACCAGTCTGCGTGTGGAACCGCAGGCCGTCACCAATGAAGGGCTGCAAGCGACGGACACGGCGACGGGCGGCGCGTTCGTCTACCCGCTGGAACGCATCGGCTGGGTCAAGGCCACCCGCCGCCCGCGAGGGACATAACGCCGCTTTACCGCGTCCCATGCTTCCGCCGCCGGAGGGAACTCTCCGGGCTGCAAATAAGTTATCTGTTCAGCGCGTATAAGTTAAAGTGAGAGGGATGCCGATTCCCGCTTCTGGCGCTCTGGAGAAAATAGGAACATGAAACAAAACATCACCCTGCTGCTCGTCGGCTTCCTGGGGGCGATTGCCGCCTTCGGGGTCGTGGCGCAGCAAAAAAAGGACCACAAAGTGAACGAGACGCATAAAACCGCGAAGGCGGACGCCTTCCCCGAAAAAGAGAAAGTCCATAAGACGGACGAAGAATGGAAAAAAATCCTGACGCCGGAGCAGTACGAAGTCACGCGCAAGGCCGGAACAGAACGCGCCTTTACCGGCAAATACTGGAACAACCACGAAAAAGGCGAGTACCTCTGCTCCGATTGCGGGCTGGAACTCTTTAGTTCCGACACCAAATTCGAGTCGGGAACGGGCTGGCCCAGCTTCTACAAGCCGCTCGTGGCCCGCAACGTCGTCACCGATGAGGACGACTCCTACGGCATGACCCGTGACGAAGTGAAGTGCGCCCGCTGCGGGGCGCATCTGGGACACGTCTTCGACGACGGCCCCAAACCCACTGGCCAGCGGTATTGCATGAACTCCGTCTCGCTGAAATTCGTCCCGGCGAAAAAGTAACGCGACCTAACCCCTGCGTCCAATCGCCAACGCGCTCCCCGTTTCCCGATTCGCGCGCCGCGCATCGTAGGGAATGGGGAGCCTGAAGTGGAAAAAACGGATAAAACCCCGGTGAATACCGTCCGAAACACAGATTCCTTCTTGAAATGCCAGAGTTTTTGCGAAAATTCTTGCGTCCTATTGCAATCCCCGCAGGTTTCCTGTATAATGGTAATCAAGTTTTCCTGAATATCTAGGAGAAGCCCATCTAATTCGTATTGCGCGTCTCCCGTACCGGCGGAGACCGAACGCGACTTCAACCAAAATTCCAATGGATCGAGGGAACAGGGTGATTATCGAATTGCAGCGCCACCTCCCGCCATGCCATCTCAAATACGCCGACATGACCGACCGGGAGATTGTCGCGAGAGCGCAGCGCGGGGACGAGTCCGCTTCCGAATACTTGCTCTACAAATATCGCAACCTGGTGCGCACGAAAGTCAAGTCCTATTTCCTCGTCGGGGCCGAACAGGACGATCTGCTTCAGGTCGGCAAAATCGGTCTGTGGCAGGCGATTATTGATTTTCGCTGCGACAAGGCCATCTCTTTTCCTGCCTTCGCCAAAGTCTGCATCCAGCGCCATATCATCACGGCGATTAAGACCGCCACGCGCCAGAAACAGATGCTCCTCAACCAGTCCCTTTCGCTGGAAAGCCCCTCCGAGGACTCCGGCCCGGACTGGAACCTCTCCGACATTATCCCGGCGGCGGAGACCCGCGACCCGGTGGACAAGGTGCTGGAGACCGAGGACACCCGCGTCCTGCACGAAATGCTGCAACAGGTGCTGTCTGAATTTGAATGGCACGTCCTTGCGGGCTACCAGATTGGCAAGTCCTACCGCGAAATCGCGACCGAACTGCACTGCAAGACCAAATCGGTGGATAATGCGCTGGCCCGCATCAAGCGTAAAGTCTCCACCGTCCCGCTTGGCCTCGCGAACCTGAGTCAGCTCCTTGTCAACTATCCGCACATACTCAATCGCTGACCTAACCCCCCGACCCCCTTCCAATCGCCGACGCGCTCCCCATTCCCTGATTCACTTGCTGCGCATCGTAGGGAATGGGGAGCGCGTCGGCGATTGGAAGGGGGAGTTTATGCGGACGATCCACAACAAAAAATCGCCGCGCTTCTTTTGAGAAGCGCGGCGGTTTTTGTCTTTTTCAGGTAGATTTTTCAGGAAACAAAAGAGGGAAAGCGGAGAGAGCAGGATTTGAACCCGCGGTGGCTTTCGCCACACGGCATTTCGAGAGCCGCACCATAGACCACTCGGACATCTCTCCGCGTTGCAGAACGGCCCGAAGACTGTCCTGCGAAATCGAAGTTTCGCGCCGCTTCCGCCGAAGGAGAGGAAGTAATGCCCCCGGAGAGAATCGAACTCCCGACGCCCTCCTTAGGACGGAGGCGCTCTATCCACTGAGCTACGAAGGCAAGCGGAACGCAGTCGAACGGAAGCCAAACGCCAATCAAACCGATGCGCCCGGAGGGACTCGGACCCCCGGCCTACAGGTCCGCAACCTGTCGCTCTATCCACTGAGCTACGGGCGCGCATCGTTGCAGGCTGCTTTCACACAGCAACCATAGTATACTGGCAAACGCCGTCAAAGTCAAGACCGGATTCGATATTCCTGTTTCCAATTTGCCGCGAAGAACGAAAAGCCGCCCCGTTTCGCCTGCCAGCGCAGACCGTAAAAGCCTTCGGAAAAATCCGCAGGGACGCTTACGGGGCCTCCGCGAGCAGACCGCGCACTTTCGCTTCCAGTTCTTCAGGGGAGTGCAGGCCCGATTTCGCGTCGGCGACGTTGCCCTGCCGGTCAATCATAATCATCGTGGGCAGGCTGTCCGTGCCATAGTTATCGTTGATGTCGGGAACGTCGTCCGCCACGACGAGCGGGTAGGTGATCCCCAGCGTCTTTGCCATTGCGGGAATCTGGCCCCGCGTTTCGGAATGGTCGCGGGAAATGCCCACGACTTCGAGGCCCTGCGACCGGTACTTCTTATAGACCGCTTCCAGCGCCGGGATGCTGGCGCGGCACGGCCCGCACCACGTCGCCCAGAAGTCCAGAATTACCACCCGGCCCTTGAAAGCGGAAAGCGGCATGGGAGGGCCGTTTACCTGCATCGGCAAGACCAGCGCCGGGGCCGGAATCCGCCCGTTCGCGGCGGCGCGGGGCGAGATATTCCAGACCCACGCCAGCAAAGCAAACGCCAACGCGCCGCACAAAATTTTCAGTCCCACCCCCTGATACTCTCGCGCCCGGTCCATAAAACCCGCCTGCTCCCTGATTGTTTCCCTGTCTGACGCCATCGCTTTCTTTACGCTCTGCACTGCTGATTCCCTCCCCGCTTATTGTAGCACGATTTTCGCGTCGGCGCTTTTGCGGCGCGGCCTGCCTGTCGTCTCGCTGTCAGGAATACGGGTGTTTTGACGATTTAACCTCCTCTTAACATAAATTTAATCTGGCTTAACATAAATTATGCCGCGTGGCGGGTATGATTCAGAATGAATACCGCTCGTCTCCCATGCAGGGGACGCCTGCGCTGACCAATACTGCGATCACAGCGGTAAATGCTAACTCGGTTGTAATACTTCGAGGAGAGAAGAATGAAACGAATCCCTTTTATGACCCTGGCGAATCTTGGCCTGCTCACGATGGGTGTGGCTGGTCTCGCCGCCGCCGATGACTTCACCGTCGCGACCCGCAACGGGGCCTATCCCGCCGGAACGGCGCCGCTCACGCCCAGCGCCACTGCTACCAGCAGCTCGATCCCCGCCGGTCCGACTGATATTTTGAACGGGGCTTACTACCGCGCCCTCCCTGCCACTCCCGCGTCCGGCACAACCCCTGCGCGTCCCTACGCCAACGGCCCGACCACCGGCAGCAGCGGCTACAACTTCTTTGATGTAGAAGGCAAACTGCCCGGCGGCGCACCCGCCAACGCAAAATTTGCAGGCTACGGCCTGCTGCGCTTTGACCTCACTGGAATCAAAAGTCAGCTTGCCGCGCATTATGGCGCCACGCCCTACGCGATTAAAAATGTCTATGTCGTCTTGACGCAGAGCAACGCCGCATTCACCTTCGGCGGACTGGTCAACTTGGCCTATACCCCGGACGACACCACAAAATTCGGCTTCTCGCCTGTCTATACGCCCGCCAGCGGCACGACCGCTGCAAAGACCACCTTCACGGCGAATTTCGGCGCGGACACGAATAACGATCCGTTCAAACAGCCCGATCCCAACGCCGTCGCCAACGGCTACACGGGGACGACCCCGCCCCTGACCGGCCCCGTCCCCGCGTCGCAGGAGGCAGTCGCGACCTACGCCTTCCACCGGGGCGGCGATCCCTCCGATTCCGGTTTTGATCCCTATGCCGTCGGCGGAACAGCTGCCGGAACGGGCTACCTCGACTATGTGCCGCTGTATGGCGCAGTTCCGGCGGGCCTCGCGACCTCGCCCAGCCCGAACAGCAATCCCAGCGGCCCCGCGACGCCGACTAATCCCACCGCGCCGACAGTGGAAACGCCCGCCGCCACCGGACAGGGCAACACAGACCTCGCGAGTCATATCCTGACGAGCAACGCGCTGACCATCGTCCTGAACCCCGGAGACGACAATGTGGCGGCCTCGTGGAACGGCATTTCGGCCTACTTCCCGACAACAGCCGCAGGCGGCGTCTCCAACACGACGCCGAACTCAGCCCGCTACGCGCCCTATATCGTCGTGACGGCAATGACTGCGGTAGCACCGGCGACGGTTGCAGGAGTTGCCACGCAGGAGGGCGTCGCCTACCCGCATACCGGCGGCATCGCCCTCGACCCGATTACGGTCTCCTACTATACGCCCGGTTCCGTTCACGACGCGACCACACTGGTTGGAACGCAAAGCGTGACGCCGAGCGCGACCGACGGCTCGTTCACCTTCACGCCCGCAAAGTCCGGCACGTATGACCTGGGCTTCAAGACGGTCAAGAACCTGCAGGTTGTCGTCTCCAGCCTGGACACGTCGGCGGGCAAATCGGGCCTGAACCTGACGCTTCCCGGCGGCGACAGCAACGGCGATAATTCAGTGGACTCCACCGACTTCACCGCGCTGATTGGCGCGTTCAACTCTGACATGACGATTGCGGGCAGCGGCTACGATCCGAAGGCCGATTTCAACTATGATGGCTCCGTAGACTCCTCCGACTTCACCATCCTCATCGGTGAGTTCAACAACGTCGGACAGTGATTTTAAGATGATAGATAGAAGATATTAGATATTAGCAATCAACACTAGTATCTAATATCTTCCCTCTGTTATTTTTCTGCATCTAAAGCAATCGTTCCATTTCCGCCTCGAAGAGGGCGGCATCCGCTGTGGTGTCGCGCTTCGGGGCGGATTTTTTTTGCGGCGGCTCGTTTGCGTTTGCGGCGGACTTTGGCTTCGACTCCATCGGCGGGGCGAGTTTATCGAGGCCGGTGCGCTTCTGTTTTTGCAGCGTTTCGGTGTCGGTGTCCCCGACCCGCACGATCTCGGAGCGCCAGTAGCCCTCCTCATACTTCATCACGGAGGGCGGCAGCACAAGGGGCGGCAGGGGCTTCGCGCCCTCGTCCGCCCGTTTGTTCTTTTTCTGCGATTTGTCCAGCGCGTCGAGGCGGGCCATTTCGTTCTCCCACATCGCCGCTTCCCGCTGCTTTTGCGCCCGCAGCGCCGCTTCGTTCGCCAGTTTGCGCCGTTCCAACTCCGCTCGCAATTTTTTCTGACGCTGCCGCTCCTGCTCAATGGCAATCGGGTCGCGCAGTTCCGCCGCCTGTTGCGGGGTCATTTGCAGCCCGCTCGCCGCCAGCGTGTTCGGCAGTTTGGGCTGCGGCAGGGCGCGGTGCGACGGAAACAGCAGGGTGGAACCGGGGTTGTTCGGCTCCGGCTCAAAGGGAATCCCGACTTCGCGGCACCAGTTTTCCAGCGTGGATTTCAGGACTTCGCCCTGCCCGTGAATTACCCGGACGCGCCGGAATCCGCGCCAGTCCGCCAGTTTGCGGTGCAGGGTCAGGCGCATCTGTTCGGCGGTATGCCCGTGATAATCGGCCTCGGCGTCCACGTCATTTTTCCCGCTCTTTTTCGGCACGTTCGTTTCCTTGCGTTGGTGTGGGCCTCCCGCGCTTTCGGGCGTTTGTCCAGTCTATCATACGACGGAAACGGGCGCGGGGTTTTCAGGACGGAAAAATCGCCTTTCACCTTACTTTTCTGGTCTTAACATAAATTTAATGTGCCAGAACAAAATTTATTTTCGCTACCCCTTGCAAAAAAAAAAATGGGTGTACAATGTGTCTGCAAGCTTGCTCAACACCGTTTGCCGCACAGTCGTAAAGGAGTCGTTCCATGAAGTTTTGGATTCCGTTTGTCGCGCTCGGTCTGCTTACGCTGTCCTGCGCCGCCTCTCACGCGCAAGACACCGTTTTCGGTGATGCTTTCATTACCGAAAATACCCCTGCCGCTTCGTATCAGGCAGGCCCCAACGGGACTGCCGCTGTCCCTGGTCAATCGTCCCACAATATCACCTACACGAATAACGGGGCCGCAGATTATATGCTGCTGGTTTCATGGAGGGTTTCGCTCAACCTCGGCGGTCAAACCGCAAGCGCAAGCGGTGTGAAGGGTGGCCTCGTCAAACCTAACCGTGTTTGGTCACCTGATGGAAATCCGTTGCTTCTCAGCGCAAACGGCGATTTCGCTGTGGGAGTATATTCCGTAGAAGCGCACACCGACCTGTTCACCAGCGGCAATGGGCTAAAGACGAATGGCAACCCGATTGCAAAGCGTGGTTTCGCAGTCATCGGAGGCAAAGGTCATCCACCGATCCTCGTAGAGGCCCTGCCGGAATCGCTCATCGGATTCACGTCAGACTAATCCGGCCCATTCCAGACGCGAGGCTGTTTTAATAACCGCCTCTTGTCCCGCGTAATGGTCTGCGTTAGCTTCCTGTGTCGCAGGCGCAGACCGTCCCGCTCAATGACCTCGATTTTGGAGGGTATCCCAATGAAACTGCGCCGCCTCGTTTTGTTCCTGCCGCTTCTGCTGTGCCTGCCCGTCTGCCGCCTTCGCGCCGAAGAAATTTATAAGATTGACGCCGCCATGCAAAAGGCCGATCCCCGCCTCGCGCAGCGCGTTACCCTGACCGAAATGCGGATACCGCTGGGCGCTTTGCTGGAGCGCCTCTCCGCAAAGACCGGCGTTTCCCTCCGCATGGACACTGCCTCTAACGCTTCCGGGGCCATGCTGCTTGTCGTGCTGCACGATCAGCCGCTGGCGGACACGCTGAACTCCCTGTACGCTTTTTTCGGCTATCGCAACGCCCGCTGGGAGTGGCATCGCAGCGGCGAAGCGGGCAAGTATGCGTATTACTTCACACAAACGCAGTCCAGTCGTGATCTGACAGCGACATGGAAGCAACAGGCGCAGGAGGCTTTCCTTAATCATGCCAAAGTGATGTTTGAATTGGCCCGTATGACACCAGAGGAACGCAAACGCAGCGCAGATAAGTTGACCCATTCGCTACTCGATTGTGATGATTACACAGGAAAAAGTTGGGTAAACGACGAAGAAATTTGGCAGGCGCTTCGCGCATTTCAAGATTCGGTCAAACCGGAAGACCAGCAAAAAGTCCTTGCTGGCGGCGAGATTACCGTGCCAATGGCAAATCTAACCAGAGAAGGAAAAGATTTTATAACCGAACAGGCATCACATACTACGTTTACGGTGAATGGTGTGCCAAAGCCAAATGTGCCAGAAGGCGTGCATTTTTACACACAGTGGCCTGCTCAAAATACCTCACCCATTTTCTTTGCTGGCGATATGTCTCAAATGGCCGGTGTGGCCCTGCAAAAAGGTCTGAATATCCGGCAATCGGCCTGGTGGCTTCTGGAAGGCGATACAAAAACGCATCCCGCCGATATGAAACCGATCCGAGCGCCGGAGACGCCCTACCCAACCCCCGTTTCCGAAGCGAAATTGGCGGAGATGGCTGCGGCGTATCGTTCGCGCAGCGATCTGGTAGGGTTTCGCTTAGACCAGATGGCGCACGAAATGCCGCAGAGCCTGATTGCTCACCTGCCGGACAGTCAGCGCGTTGACCCCGGCGCGTCCTATGGCAAAACCCCCGCCAATTTTCTGCTGACGACGCGCCAGAGCGACATACCAATTATGTGGAAATGGCGGGGCGATACGCTGCTGATCGAATATCCGGCGTGGTATTTGCAGCAGGCGCAGAATATCCCCTATGCCCTCTGGAAACCGTTCGCGCAGACGCTTGCCGCCCATCCCGGCAGGGAAGCCCTGCCCCTGCCCGTCGTGGCAAAGACCCTTGCGCCCCTCTCTGAAGCGCAGTGGAAACATCTGCTGGTGGACGCGCCTTTCATGGAACCGGCGCGGACGCTGCAAGGGCTGTTCGGGCTTGCCGTCCGCTTCCCCGACCTGCTGCGCGAGAACGGCGCGATTGTCACCCCGGCGTTGGCGGAAGACCTGCGGCAAACGAAGCCCAACGCCTACACCAAACCGTTCAAGGTCAGCGACGCGGCGCAGGCCCTGCGGATTCATCAGGCGCTCTCCACCGACTTGAAAGATCAGATGATGGTCGCTTTTGAGGTGCAGGACGTGAAAAAAGTCTGGCATTACGTGCTGGGCTACACCGTCGCGGCAAAAAGCAAAACGCCCTGAACCGGACACGCATCAGCGCGGCGCAAAGGTCGCTTCCCGCCAGCAATCAAATGCGGCGAGGGCGCGTTGGCCTTTTTGCCGCGCTTTTTCGCGCTTGTCCCGGATCGGAGGGCCGTCCAGTTCCGGCACGACGCCCCAGTTCGAGTTCATCGGCGCAAAATGTTTCGGGTCGCTTTCGGTCAGGTAGCGGCACAGCGAACCCAGCACGGTCTCGGCGGGCGGCGCGACAAGCGGCAGATTTTCGCTCAATCGGTAGGCGTTGATCCCGGCAAGCAGTCCAATCGCGGCGGATTCTAAGTATCCCTCCACGCCCGTCATCTGCCCCGCCACAAACAGGCCGGGATAGTCGCGCATCTGGCAATGCAAATCAAGCAGGCGCGGCGCGTTGATATAGGTATTGCGGTGCATCACGCCGTAGCGGACAAATTCGGCGTTTTCCAGTCCGGGAATCAGGCGCAGGACGCGCCGCTGTTCGCCCCACTTCATGCGCGTCTGGAACCCCACCAGGCCCCACAGCGTTCCCTCTTTGTTCTCCTGCCGCAGCTGCACGACGGCGTAGGGGCGGCGTCCGGTGCGCGGGTCAAGCAGGCCAATCGGCTTCATCGGGCCAAAGGCAAGCGTCTTTGGGCCGCGCCGCGCCAGTTCCTCCAGCGGGACGCACATCTCAAAAAAGACAGTCTTTGCCGCCGTGTCGCTCTGCTCAAAATCGTGCATCGGGGCCAGCTCCGCTTCATTGATCGCCTGCCAGAAGGCCATATATTCGTCCTTCTCCATCGGGCAGTTCAGGTAGTCCGCGCTTTCCACCGGCGCTCCGCCGCAGCCAATGCCCTCCTCCGGGAGATTTTGGATTGCTTCTCCTCCGTGCGCCTCTGTGTCCTCTCTGGTTAAAGTCTCCTCTTTTCCGGCTTCACCCGCGCCCTTGCCGCGCCGGGACGCCCGGAAGACTTTGGTATAGTCCAGACTGTCCGCCGTGACCGTTGGCGCGACGGCATCATAGAAAGAAAGCGAATCGCCGCCGGTCAGTCGGGCGATTTCGGCGGCGAGAGCGTCGGAGGTCAGCGGCCCCGTCGCCAGAATCAGCGGGCGCGACGATGGCAGGACAGCGACCTCCTCCCGAACTATTGTGATGTTGGGATGGCGCTCCAGCGTCTCGGTGACTTCACGGGCGAACGGTTCCCGGTCTACCGCAAGGGCCTCGCCCGCCGGAACGCTGTGCTTTGCGGCAAGCGGCAGCAGCAGGGAGCCAAGCCGCCGCATCTCCTCTTTCAGGACGCCGCTGGCGTTGGTCAGCAGATTGGACTTAAACGAGTTCGAGCAGACGAGTTCCGCTAAATCGCCCGTCTGATGCACCGGCGTTTTGCGGTTCGGGCGCATCTCATACAGCGTGACCTTGCCGCCGCGCTGCGCCGCGCCCCAGGCCGCCTCGCACCCGGCAAATCCGCCCCCGATAATCGTAATTTCCTCTGACATCGTTCATTTCCTTCAAAATAGCGCGGAATTTTTCCGTTTCTCTTATGATACCCTGCCCGAAGCGGAACGGCAAGCGGAATCGTCCTGCGCGGACATTTGCGAAGGCCGTGTCGGTGCGGGGGCGCCGCCCAAACTTTCGCCCTGCCGCGCAGCGGGCCTGATTTCCGCTTTTCCGGGAAAAATGGCCGAGAAAAAATACTTTCGACCTTGCCAAAAAAGTGGATTGCAGGAAGGGAATCGCGTCAGGCAGCGCGAAATAGGCGAAAGAAGGGCAAATTTGCCTGTGGCTGCGCTCCATGTCATTCTCAAAGTCCAATGCGCTCCAACGCTGTCGCGCCGAATGGGAGGTTCCCGTGAAACGAAAAAACGACGCCTTTACGCTGATTGAACTGCTGGTTGTCATCGCGATTATCGCAATACTGGCAGGCATTTTATTTCCTGTGTTCGCGCAGGCCCGCGCCAAAGCGCGGCAGGTCGTCTGCATGAACAACGAAAAGCAGCTTGCCGCCGCTCTGCTCATGTACGCGCAAGACTACGATGAACGCTGGACGGACGCCTACCCGAACTACAACGCCAACCTGCTGCCGCACAATTATAATATCTTCACCCCAAATTTTCAGCCGCTCTGGATCACGCCGCGTGACGCCCCCTGTCAGGCGACATTTTTTAACCCCTGCGTGTACAAAGTGTTCAACGGCGTCCCATACACGACCCAATACCTGATGAAACCCTATGTCAAAAACGACAATGTGCAGTACTGTCCCACGCTGCATTACGATAGGGTAAAATACATAGATGGCAGCGCAGAAACCGCTAACCATCCTGACTACGCCCTGAACGCGCTGGGGGCCGAAAATCTGGACTCGCCATACGCCACCGCGCCGAAACCCGGAGAGATCAGCGCTTCCTATCTGAACCCGGCCTATTTGCCGCCGGACTATTATTCCGATGATTCTGGACTCCATTGGTATTACACCGGCCCCGGCGGACGGACTTCGGCGCAGTTCTGGCATCCCGCCAGCCTGATCACCATCTGGGAGCATAGCCGCGCCGCCGCCTATTGCAACACCTGGGCGCCGCACGATCCGGTTCACTGGGACGCCTCGCATCACGGCGGGTTCAACGCGGCGTTTGCGGACGGTCACGTCAAACGCCTGACGCTGGGAGCAATGCGCAATCAGTACGTCTGCTACTGGCAGCTGCCGGAGTAGACGAGGCCGAGAAAGGCCTGGATACACAGGGACGAAATTGAGATGAAGTATCGGTTTTCGGTTGGTTTGATTCTGATAGGCCTCGCTTTTTTCTGTCCGCAGGCGGCGCGCGCGGGCGGCTTTGAACGCCTGTTCGACGGCAAAACGCTGAACGGCTGGACGCTGCGGGGCGGCGTCGGGCGCGGCTATATCGTTCGGGACGGCCTGCTTGTCTGTCCGGCGGACGGCGGCGGCGACCTGCTGACAAAAAAGACCTACCGCGATTTTGTCCTGCGCTTTGAATACCGCCTCGACAAAGCGGGCAACAACGGCATCGGGCTGCGGACGCCGACCGAAGGCAACCTCTCCTATACCGGCATGGAATCGCAAATCCTCGACGACGACGCGCCCGATTACGCGCATCTGGAACCGGGACAGTATCACGGCTCGATTTACAAAGTGATTGCGGCGCGGCGCGGCGCGACAAAGCCCGCAGGACAGTGGAACCACGAGGAGATTACAGCGCGGGGGCGGCATATCAAAGTCGCGCTGAACGGCAAAACGATTGTGGATGCCGACCTCAACTCCGTGACCGATCCGGCGACCCTTGCGGAACATCCCGGCATCTTTCGGGACAGCGGACATATCGCTCTGCTGGGACACGGGCCGAGCGAGGCGGCCTTCCGCAACCTCATCATTCAGGAAATTTCGCCCGGTGAGCGTGACAACGCGCCGCCGCCGGGATTCAAAGCGCTTTTCAACGGCAAAAATCTGGACGGCTGGCAGGGCCTCGTCGCCGATCCGCCGACGCGGGCAAAGATGACGGCGGCGGCGCTGGCCCTCGCCGAACAGCAGGCGACACAAGAAGCAAAGAAACACTGGCGGGCCAGCGGCGGCGTCCTCACCTACGACGGCAAAAATAATAACCTCGCCACCGCCCGCGACTACCGTAACTTTGAGATGCTGATAGACTGGAAAATCCCGCCGCACGGGGACAGCGGAATCTACCTGCGCGGCAGTCCACAAGTGCAAATTTGGGACGACGTTCCGCCCGTCGCCGCGACCATTGGCTCCGGCGGCCTGTACAATAATCAGCAAAACCCTAGCAACCCCGCAAAGCGGGCCGACCGCCCCGCCGGACAGTGGAACCGTTTCCGAATCGTAATGATCGGGGAAAAAGTCACCGTCTTTCTCAACGGCGAACTCGTAACCTGGAACATCACAATGGAAAACTACTGGGAGCGCGACCGACCGATCTATCCCGTTGGCCCGATTGAACTCCAGCATCACGGCGACGTACTGTATTTCAAGAATATCTACCTGCGCGAATTGCCATAGAATTGCCATAGAAGGGAGCGACAGGCGATGACCACGACAGCGACACAGCGACAGCAGACCCCGCAGGAAATCTTTGCCGCAATCGAACAACTGCGACCGGACGAAGCGGAGCAACTGGCCCGACGCCTGCTTCATCTACAGGCCCGGCGCAAGGCCCCACATCTTTCGACAAAAGAGGCGGAATTGCTGCAGGAAATTTACCGCGAAAAAAGACCTGACTTCCAGGCGCGGTTCGATGAACTCAATGAGAAACGCCGTAATTTCACCCTGACGCCAGAGGAGCAGAGCGAGCTTTTGCAGTTGAATGACGAATCGGAAGCTTTTACGCTGCGGCGCCTGCACGCTTTAGCAGAACTATCGCTGCTGCGTAATGTGCCCCTCGCCACTTTGATGAAGCAGCTCGGTCTGAAAGCGCCGCTCAGTGTCTAAACGCATCTCAAAGCGGCTGCGCCATATGATTGAGCGACGCGCTCTGCGGCGCTGTGAATATTGCCTGTGTCCACTGGATATTACGACCGATCCCTTTGCGGTCGAACACATCATTCCCGCATCGCAAGGGGGCGCTACGGCGCTGGATAATCTGGCGCTCGCGTGTTCCGGTTGCAACGGGCATAAGTACGACAAATGCGAAGGTTACGATCCGGTAAGCGAACAGATGGCGCCGCTGTATCACCCGCGTCAACACCAGTGGCGTGACCATTTTGCGTGGAATGAGGAATACACGCATCTCATTGGACTTACGCCGACAGGATGCGCAACGCTTTCCGTCCTGCATCTCAATCGGCCCGCCGTAGTCAACTTGCGCTACGTGCTTTTCCTCGTGGGGGCGCATCCGCCGCAAGACACACGGAATCAAGTGTGAAACACTACGTGTTTTAGGCTGAAAGACTGCGATACAGAAATGAGGACGCCGTGCGGATACAGGGTGTAATGGCGACCGTCCTGGTCAATGACATCGAGCGGGCGATCCGGTTCTACCGCGATCTGCTTGGCTTCACGATTGAGGACGAAGCGGAGGAATGGGTCATTTTTGCGGAAGGCGTCGGTTTGCGCGTCGCGCCGCAGCCATTGCCGGAACTCAACAGCGGCCTCAACGGGGTCACGCTTACTATCTTGATTGACGACATTCACGCCGCTTTTGCGGAACTGACGCAGGCGGGCGTCGCCTTTTTTGTCCCGCCGACCGAAGCGGAGGGCGGCGTCTTCGCCACCCTCCGCGACTCGGAGGGCAATTTCGTTCAACTGATGCAGATTTAGACCAGCCGCAGAAACTCTTCGACCGTCAGCCCCGCATCTTTCGCGATTCCGCCCATCGTCAGCGCGTTAATCGGATTATGACGCGGTATCGTAACGATCCGCGTTCCATTCGTCATTACGATATGCTTGCTTTGCCGCGCAATAGAAAACCCCGCTTCTTCCAGCGCCGTGACAGCGCGTAGATGATTGATTCCGGGTATTTCTGGCAGGGTCAGGCTGCCACTTCCACCTCGCGACTCTCCATGCCCTGCGCCTGCTCCTCAACAACTTGCAAATACTCGAAGATTGCGTCGCTGATGTTGACCAGCGCTTCCTGTTCCGTCGCGCCCTGTGACCAGCAGCCGGGAAGCGCAGGGCAGGAGACGGCGACGCCTTCCTCAGAGCGCTGTAAGACGACTTTGTACTTCATAAAATAATCCCCTTTGCGGCGAGCGTTGTTATGCGGCGTAGATGTCCATGACCTCGTTGAGGAGGCGCAGAGCGTCGGCCTTTGGGCGCTGGAAGGAATTGCGGCCCATGATGCTGCCGAAGCCGCCACCCGCCTGAATCCCCCTCGCCTCGTCAAGCAGCGCGGCCTCGGTGTCGAAGGCGCCGCCGGAGAAAATCACGATGCGCCGCCCGCCGAACGCGCACTGCACGATGTTTGCCACGCGCTCCCCCGGCGTTTCAATCGGAATTTTTTGCGAGTCGAAGATTTTTTTCGCTTCCGGCTGCTCGATATGCGCGGTGGGAATTTTCACCTTGATGATGTGCGCCCCTAACTGCGCCGCGATCTGCGCCCCGTAGCCCACGATGTCAATGCCCGTCTCGCCCTCTTTGCTGATGCTTGTCCCACGCGGATACGACCAGACCACAACGGCAAGCCCTACGTTCTTCGCCTCTGCCGCCAGCCGCCGAATCTGCTCATACATCTCGAAGCGGTGCGTGGAGCCGGGATAGATGGTGAATCCCACCGCCGCGCAGCCAAGCCGCAGGGCGTCCTCCACGCTGCCGGTCAGCGCCTGATTCGGGTCATGCTCATCGGCGGTCAGATCGTGATCGTTCAGTTTGAGAATCAGCGGAATCTCGCCCGCAAAGTCTCTTGCGCCCGCTTCCAGAAAGCCCAGCGGCGCGGCGTAGGCGTTGCAGCCCGCTTCAATCGCCAGCGCGAAATGGTAGCGCGGATCGAACGCGGGCGGGTTTGGCCCGAACGAGCGCACCGGCCCATGTTCGAACCCCTGATCTACCGGCAAAATCACAAATTTCCCGGTTCCCGCCAGTTTTCCATGATTCATCAATCGGGCGAGGTTGGCGAGCGAGCCGGGATTGTCGCTGCCGTACCAACTCAAAATCTCTTTCACGCGAGGCGTCATGACAAAATCTCCTTCGGAACATCTGTGGCCCCGCTTAACAGGGGAGCGTATTCATCGGCGACAATCAGAAAAGCGGCCCGCCCGTTTTAAGGGCAAAGGAGCGGGCCGCGTCGCCTGATGTTTTATTCTTTACCGGAAACAAATGTTCCTGCGTCATCGGCCTCCCGCGCAAAAAAGTGACGAACCGCAACCATTTCGCCCCCGTCTGATCAGGGAATAGTTACGCGAGAAGAAACAAGCCCCTGACAGATTTTCCCTTTACAGAAACAGCGCGTGTTTGTTGCGAACACCACAATAGAAGGGCCTAATTCGTCACAAAAGATCAATTTGCGTGATTCGGCGATGATTCTGGCATGATTCTTGCAAGAGCATAATCAAACAACAAGAATCCGCCGTCATGCCATTCGGCGTTCGCTCTGGCGGTATTTACAAAAAGGAATCTCACCATGAAACGCACCGCTTCGTTCGCAGGCCTGCTTTTGGCCCTGTCCGCGCCCGCTTTCGCGCAGGTCGCTTCCGTGCCGCCGCTGATGAATTTTCAGGGCCGACTGACTAAGCCCGACGGAACGCCTATCGCCGATGGCAGCCATAGCGTGAAATTTTCCCTTTTCAACACCGTGACGGGCGGAACGATTGTCTGGACGGAGACCGATACCGTGACCGTCCGCAACGGCGCGTTCGCCACTCTGCTCGGCAATGGAACGCCGCTGACTGACGCGACATTTTCTGCGAATGTCTGGCTGGAACTGCGCGTGGACGGCGGCGCGGCGCTCGCTCCCCGGCAGCAGCTTGTTTCCGTCGCTCATGCGTTCAAGGCCGATACCGTTCCCGACGGCAGCATCACCGCCATGCAAATCAAGGCCGGAACGATTACGGCGGACAAACTCGCGCCCGGCGCGGGATTTACGCTTCCCTATGCCGGAAGCCTCAATTTCGCCACTCCGCTCTTCAGTATTGTTAACACGAACAACACGACGGGCGGTTACGCCGGTTCCTTCAAAACGGCGGGTGGTATCGGTCTTTATGGGGAATCCACTCTATCCAGTGGAACAGGCCTCAGCGGTGTCGCGAATACAGGAAGCAACGCTTACGGAGTGCAGGGCAATTCCACGCAGGGCTACGGCGGCTACTTCTTTGGCGGCGCGTATGGCCTTTTTGCCGGAAGTACGAACGGCTATGGCCTCTATGGAACGACCGGAAGCGGAACCGGCGTTTACGGCCTCAGCAATAGCGGCGCGGGCGGCTACTTCAAAGGCGGCGGCGTGGATGGCCTCTACGGAGAGACGACTGCTTCCGGTGGCAATGGCGTTCATGGTGTGGCAAGCGTCGGCAGCAATGCGTATGCCGTCTACGGAATTGCCGCGCAGGGCTACGGCGGCTATTTCTCCGGCGGGGCTTATGGCGCTTACGGCAACAGCAGCGGCGGAATCGGCCTCTATGGAAACAGTGTGAACAACATCGGCGTCTATGGCAATAGCAGCAACGGTTATGGGCTTTATGGATCAAGCAATGCAAGCAGCGGCGTAGTCGGAAACAGCGCGACCGGCACAGGCGGCGCGTTCACTTCTGGCGGAACCAACGGATTGACTGGCGAATCCACGAAGTCAGGCGGCAACGGCATCGTTGGCACGGCGAATACGGGAACTTCGGCGTATGGCGTCTTCGGCGTGGCGGGAGAAGGTTACGGCGGCTTCTTTAGCGGCGGCGGCTATGGAGCGTATGGCATTAGCAACCTTGGTATCGGTCTTTATGGCAAAAGCAACGCAGGCAACGGCGTGGCAGGCATTACCAGTGGGGGAAACGGCTTCTATGGCGTTTCTGGCACGAATACCAACACGGCGGGCACAGGTGTTTATGGAAGCGGAGGACAGGTCGGCGGGTATTTCATTGGGTCGTATGGTGTTTACAGCCAGACAAATAATATCTTAAGTGGCACAGCGGTCTATGGCGGCGGCGGGGTCGTCGGTGGGGCGTTCAGCGGCACAGCTCTTGGTGTCACAGGTGTTAGCAACACGGATTCTGGCATAGGGGTATACGGCTCTAGCGTCTATGGCGTAGGCGTTACAGGGAGCAGCAATGTCGGCACAGCAGGCAGTTTTCTTGGTAATGTCAATTATAGCGGGAATTTGACGCATAATTCGGACGCCCGGTATAAGACCAACATCGCTACGCTGCATAACGCTCTGGAAGACATTCTCAACCTGCGCGGCGTGACCTACGAATATCGGCGCGACGAGTTCAAGGACAAAAACTTCGCGAAGGGAACGCAGTACGGCTTTATCGCGCAGGAAGTGGAGACCGTTTTGCCCGACCTCGTGCATAAAGACAAGGAGGGCTATCGTTCGCTCGATTATACGCAGGTGATTCCGGTCCTCGTCGAAGCGGTCAAGACGCTGAAAGGGCAGGTGGACGCGGCGCAGACGCAGATTAGCGACAAGCAGCGGCAGATTGACGAACTGAAAGCCGACAACGCCGCCATCAAGAAACAAAACGCCGAAATCGTGGAACTTAAGAAGCAGCTTGCCGCCGTGCTGGAGGCCCTGAAACTCAAACAGGACGCGGCAAAATAATCTGAAACAAACTCCAGAGAGACCCTGCCCGCCTTCGACAAGGCGGGCAGGGACTCTTTCAGTCCTTCTTCTTTGGAATGACGCGCAGGCCGAGTTCGAGGAGCTGCGCGTCGTCCACGTCGGAGGGCGCGTCCATCATTGGGTCGTAGCCGAGGCCCATTTTCGGGAAGGCCATGACCTCGCGGATGTTTGGCTCGTCCAGCAGGTTCATGATCAGGCGGTCAATCCCCGTCGCAAAGCCGCCATGCGGCGGCGCTCCAAACGCAAACGCCTCCAGAATGTGATGGAACCGCGCCTCCTGCGTCTCCTTGCTGATGCCCAGCAGATCGAAAACGCGGGCCTGGATGTCGGGCCGGTGGATTCGGATGCTGCCCGATCCCGACTCCTGCCCGTTGCAGACCAGATCGTAGCACTGCGCCCGGATTTTGCCCGGATCGGAGTCGAAATAGGCCAGATGGTCTTCGTAGGGCATGGTGAACGGATGGTGTTCCGCGTCCCACCGCGCCTCGTCCTCGTTCCACTGCACCAGCGGGAAATCGGTAATCAGCGCAAAGGCCAGTTGGGACGGGTCGCGCAGGTTCAGCCGCCGCCCAATCTCCAATCGCAGACGGCCTAAAACGTCCGCCACGATTTTCGGCTTCGAATCGGCAATGATGCAAATCAGGTCGCCCGCCTCCGCCATGCACACTTCTAAGACAGCCTGCATCTGTTCGTCTGTCAGGAACTTGGCGATGGCGGACTTTACTCCCTGCGGATTCGCCTCCATCACGGAAATCGTCGCCAGCCCTTTCGCCTTAAACTCTTTCGCAAATTCGCCCAAAACGTCCACTTCCTTACGAGAAAGCGAGGCCCCGCCGGGATACCGCACGGCCTTGACCTGCCCGCCCCCGTCCAATGCCGCATGGAACACCGGGAACGACGCGGCGCGGGCGATTTCGCTTAAGTCCACCAGTTCCAGCCCGAAGCGAATATCGGGCTTGTCGCTGCCGTAGCGGGCCATCGCGTCGTCGTAGGAGATGCGCGGGAAGGGAATGGTCAGTTTTTTGTCGCTGAGTTTCGAGCAAACGTCAATCGTCATGCGCTCAATCAGCGAAAGCACGTCCTCCTGCGTCACAAACGACATTTCCACGTCGAGTTGCGTAAATTCCGGCTGACGGTCGGCCCGCTGCGCCTCGTCGCGGAAGCAGCGGGCGATCTGGAAATAGCGCTCCACACCCGCCACCATGAGCAGCTGTTTATATTGCTGCGGAGATTGCGGCAGGGCGTAAAATTGTCCGGGCTGAAGGCGGTACGGCACGAGGTAATCCCGCGCCCCCTCCGGCGTAGACTTGGTGAAGATCGGCGTTTCCACTTCCAGAAAACCTTCGCCGTCCATGAAATCGCGAATGGTCTTGGCGGCCTTATGGCGCAACTCCAGCATCCGGTACATGGACGGGCGACGCAGGTCGAGGTAGCGGTACTTGACGCGCAGGGTCTCGTCCACGTTTTTCATCGCCGGTTCATCGTTGACGGTGAAGGGCAGGAGTTTGGCGGGGTTCAAAATCTCGATTTCGGCGGCGGCGATTTCGATTTCACCCGTCGCAAGGTTCGGGTTCTCCGTCCCCTCGCGGCGGCGGCGCACCGCCCCGCGCACACTGAGAACGGTCTCGTTTTTCGCGGCCCCCGCCAGCGCGATCAGTTCCGGCGCGACAGCCTTGTCCACGACAATCTGCACCAGCCCGGTGCGGTCGCGCAAATCCAGAAAAATCAATTCGCCAAAGTCGCGCTGCCGATGCACCCATCCATTCAGCGTGACGGTTTCTTCTATGTGAGCGGCGGTCAGCGTTCCACACGAGACCGTGCGTTTCCAGTGTTCCATGAGGCGCATCCTTACAGGGGGGCGGTGGTTCGGTGTTCGGGTGTTTGGGTGTTCCGGTTGTTAGCCGCTTCGCTGAAAGTTTGTCCAAACTCATAGTGAAGCAATACCGGAACACCCAAACACCTGAACACCTGAATCCCTTTCCTCCTCTGACAATTTTTTCCGCAGCAAAGTTGCGGGGCAAGGCGCTAATTCGCGTCGGCGGCTTAGAAATCCTGCACGAACGAAGCGGGCGGGGGATTCTTTTAAAAAGATTCGGGTACAGTTTCCGGTTTTAAAACGTCGTATCTAGTATATCGGCGGAGAATCGCGATCTTCTTGCATCAAAATCGGCCTGCAATGAGATAGCGCGAAAAAGAATAGTCGAAATTTGACGATGAGAACAAAAATAGGTTGACAGGTATGCGCGTTATTTGCTATACTTGTATTCGAGTGAGCCTTTGGGATAGAGTCAGAGTCCAACCGCAGGGGTTGGCCCGTTCGTTTTTTAGGAGGAGTACCATGAGCGTTCCAATGCGATGGGAAATGGAGGCCCTTCCGGAGTTTCCGGCGGTCACAATCGGGCGTCATGCGCCGCGCCCTAAAAATGGCCTGCGCGTGACAGCGGCGCTTTCGCTGTGCGTCCTGCTGTGCGCGGGCGCGACGGTCGCCGCGCAGAAAACGTATCAGGCGCTGCGCCCGATACCAGATTTGAGGTTGGAGAATAGCGGCGCGGGCGCGGCGGTCGCGGTCGGCGGGGCGGCGGTCGAGCGGCGGCTCGGTTTCGTGACGATTACCGGCAGCGTGGTAAATCGGCAGGCCGCGAACCTGCCGCAGGTCGAAGCGGTGGCGGAACTTCTGGACGCGAATCATCGCCCGGTGCAGATGGAAGCGGCCCTTGTCGGCTCCCGCGCCCTCGCTGCCCGCGCCAACGCGCCCTTCCAGATTATTCTGCCTGACAACGCGCAGGCCGTCTCCTACCGCGTCCGGTTCCGTGAACTGGCAGGCGCGGACCTGAATTAGGCCTACGAGTCGTTTTTGCAGTTCAGGCGTTTCGTATGTAGACCAGCGGATTGATCTTGCTGGCGGCAGGTTCACCCGGTCGGACGCCCGGAAGCCATCCTGCGAGGTCGTTGGCGCGGTTTTCGTTGTCGGGTTCCAGGGCGAGCGTTCCATCCGCGAAATAGATAATAGTCATCACTTCGCGGGTATGCGTTCCCGCGTTCCCCGGCGCGGTGTGCAGCGTCCACCCGGTGTGGAAGGTCGCGTCGCCCGCCTGCATTGCGGCGTTGGTCACCGGGTAGCCCCGCTCTTTCACCAGTTTGTCCCACGTCTCCTGCGATTCGTCGGAGATGGCGAGGTGGCCCAGGAACCCCTCTTTGTGCGATCCGCTGGCGAAAGTCAAGGCCCCCGTCTCGATCGGAACGTCCACCAGCGGCATCCACATCGTGATCGTTTTGTCGGTGTCCAGAGGCCAGTAAAATTGGTCTTGATGCCAGGGCGTCAGTCCGCCGCCCGCCTCTTTGTACAGCGCCTGATCGTGGTAAATCCGCACCCCGTCCACGTCCAGCAAGTCCGCCGCAATCTTCGCGAACCGGCGGGCCAGCGTGTATTTTTTTACTTCGTCATCTTCCACCCACAGATTCATAATTTGCAGGAACGCCCTGCCGTAGGTATCGCGCTCCTCCATCGGACGGGTCTCTTTATTCTGCGCGTAGGCCGCCCGGTTCAAGACTGCCCGGTATGCGGCGATCTCGTCCGCTGAACAAACGCCTCGCAGCAGCGCGTGGCCGTCCCGCTGAAAATCCGCAATCTGCGCGTCCGTCAGCGTATATTCCCCGGACAAATCGGGCAATGCGACTCCTGTATCAGACATCATTTCCCCCCAAAAAGTAGTAGATAACCCAGGTTGCTACCTTGCTTTTACAAGCAGGCAAGCAGTGAATTTCGGCCTGCGCTTCCGCAGGCGCTTCCAGTATCATGCGTTCCTTCGCCTTTTCGTTCTCCCACCTTCTATTATATCCTTGTATGAATTGAATTAAAAAAATGGATTGAAAACCGATTTGAGGCGCGGCGGGCCGCCCCTCCGAATCTGCCCCGTCTGCGCTGATGCGGCAACAATACCCGGCAATCGTAGCGAACCTTACCACCATGAGGCGGCGCAGAGCGCGATAAATACAAAAACGCCCCAGAAGCCTGCTCCCTGCCATTTCATTACGAAATTGACACAGGAAAAGCGCCTTCTGCGGCGTCGCGACACTCCCGATTCCTGTCCTTCGACGACGAAGAACAGATCGCATGGGAGGTTAGTTCCTTTGATTATACAGTCATAAGGGCGTGCTGTCAATGCCGAATCGGGCCTTTTAGGAAAGTTATCCCGAATATTGCCGTTTTTTCGCGTGTTTCGCATTTTTTATTCGATTGGTGGGACACGCCTTTGTGAATAGGCCGACAAACACCTGAACACCTGAATACCGAATACCTGCAGACCTGAATACCTCTCCCCCGTGTTGTGGTACAATAAGGGTATGGAAAACGCAACCCTTTCCGCCCGCATTGATGATCCGGTCAACGCCGCGATTCTCTCGGTGTCGGAAGACAAAATCGCGGGGTTTCAGGCCGACCCGTTCGGCGAAATCGCCCGCCTGTCCGAAGTCCCCGTTTCGGTCGCGCTGGAACGCATTGAGGCCATGCTTCGCGCTGGAGTCATACGGCGCGTTCGGCAAACCCTGATGGCGACGAACCTGGCCCCCGGTTCGCTGGTGGCGTGGCAAGTCCCCGCCGACCGTTTGCAGGCGGCGTTTGATTTTATGTTTGAGCAAGACCCGTTCAGCGGCCACGTCGTGATTCGCTCGGCGGACGCCGCCACCCCCGGCTCGCATTACCGCCTCTGGACCACGCTGAAAATCCCCGTCGGCTACTCCCTGACGAAACATTGCGATTATTTGAGCGCAATCACCGGCGCGGAGAAATATCTGCTGATGCCCGCCAAACGGCTGTTTGCGCTCGGCGTGGGCCATGTCCGGCGGCGCGAACTGGCGATTGGCAGCAAGGCGGACGAACCCGCCGAAGTTCTGGACACGCAGATTGTGGAATTAAGCCTTCTGGACTGGCAGGTCTTGACCGCTTTAAAGCGCGAACTGGAGCCGGACGAAATTCGCCGCGACGTGTGGGAATTGCGGGCGGCGGAGGCGGGCGTTTCGCTGGATACTTTCTTAGAGGTGGCGCGTTCACTGAATCAGCGGCGGGTCATCGGGCGGTTCTCCACCTTTCTGGAACACGTCAAGCCAACGGACGGCGATCAGCGCGTGACCCGCTACAACGCGCTTTTCCACTGGCAGGTTCCACCCGGACGCGAAATCGAGGCGGGGCGGCAGGTCGGGCGCTTCGAGATTATGACCCACGCCTATTGGCGCGAAGGCGGGCCGGAGTTCCGCAACGTGAACATCATGGGCGTGGCGCACGGTCTGGACAAGGACGTTTTACTGGCGCACAAGGCCGCGATTGACGCGCACCTTGTCACAAGCGGCATCCCGGTTTCGTATACAAATGTGTTCTGGGGCGGGCGCAGCGAGATCAAGCCGTCGGAAATCTCGCCCGTCGCCTACCGGGAATTTTGCGTCGGGCGGGGGCTTGACCCGGAAGCGATGCGGGAATAGTTTGATGACAAAGGGAGTTTTGGAATGAAATTCGGGACGGGGCGGATTGGAATCACGCGGCGCGTTGCGGCGGCGCTTTTGCTGTGCGGACTTGCGGGCGTGCTGGGCGGGTGCGGCGGCGGGGGCGGCAATGGGGGCGGCGGAGGCGGCGGAACAACGAGCGGATTTGCCACCATTACCGGGCAAGTCCTGCTGGTCAGCACAAACGCGCCGCCAACGACGACCGCGACCGTGACGAGCGGAACCAAAACGACCGTAAGCGCGGCGGACGGAACGTTTACTCTCTCCACTGTGCCGACCTCCGCAACGACGCTGACAATCTCCGTTGCGGCGGCGACTTCCGGCGGTTCCCCCACTGTCCGAACCCTGCCGATTGCCCTGACCGCCAGTCAGACGGCGGCGCTGGGCGCGGTCTATGTCGGGGCGGCGGCGTATGACGCGACGGTGACGGGGCGCGTCGTGACGCTGGGAACGGGCGGAAATGCGCAGGGCGTGGGCAACGCGACGGTGACGATTGCGGGCGTTCAGGTCAAGACGAGCGCCTCCGCGAACACGCTGGGACAGTTTACCCTGACGAATTTGCCGACAGGGCTTGGCTCGGAACTCGGCGTCCTGCTTGGCACGGTGCAGGCGACGGGCTTTGCCTCGTATCAGCTCACCACCAATACCACGAACCTGATTTTCCCGTTCGGTCTGGCCTCCGGCGCAAACAATATCGGGGACATCACGATTTTGCAGCCGTCCGGCTCCACGCCCGCGCCGCCCTACACCATCACCGGGCAGGTCACGGTGTCGGGGGCGGGGCAGGCGGCGCAGTCGGTGCAGCTGTACCAAAACGGGACGCTGGTCGGCAATGTCACGACGGATTCGGGCGGAAACTACTTCTTCTGGGTCGTCGCGGGAACGTACACGGTGACCGCGACCACGACGACATCGGGAACGGCGCGAACGCAGTCCGCCAGCGTCACGCTTGCCACGCTGGACACGCCGGTCACCGCCCCGACAATCCGATTCTGATAATCCGATTCTCGCCGCGTCTTTGCGTCGTTCTGCGGGCGTTTTATGCCCGTGAACGTTTTTCGCCCCCTCTTCCGAAACCGGAGGAGGGGGCGTTCGCATGGCAGGCCGAAACGGGCGTGAACCGCGTCAGTTTGCGCCGGTTCGATTGAAGTTGCCGATGAGCAGCGTGAAATCGGAACTGTCCACGCTGCCATCGTAGTTGAAGTCGGCGGTGGCGTCGTATCCTGAACCGGGAACGGCGGCGCTGCTGTTGTACGACCCGATCAGCGCGGTGAAATCGCTGGAGTCCACGCTGTTGTCGCCGTTGCTGTCGCCCGTGAGCAGGGACAGGGACACGCCGGAGACGGCCCCGTTCGTCGCGTCCAGCGCCGTCGCCGCCGCAAGGTACAACCCGCCTTTGACCCACAGCGTGTAACGGTTCGCCGGAATCCCCGCTACCGAGAACGCGCCACTTGCCGGGACGCTGACGGTCTTCGTAATTACCGCGCCGCCGCCGTCCGTCGGGCGGAACTGGAACGTGTACGTCTGGGCCGGAGCCGACGCAAAGACGCCTTCCAGCGCCAGCGTTCCTGAAACGGTCACGGGAAGCAGGCCGTAGACCGCAATCGAGGCCGAGCCGGTCGCGATGTACGCTTTGCCGTTGACGACGACGGGGAACTGCCATTTGGCGAGGGAGGGCAGGCCGTCCCGCGACGCATTGACCGCGCTGGTCCACAGCGGGGCCTTGCTGACATCGGTGGCGTCGAGGGCGTAAACCACGCTGTTGTTGCCGACCGCCCACAGGATTGCGTTGGTCTGCCCGTTGGACGTGGCGATCAGCGAGCCGCCGCTTGCGCCGCCGGAAGCGCTGCCGCCCTGCCGGTACGCGGCGGTGGTGGTGGTGAATTTGCCGAGCGTGGTGTCGTAGCGCCATTGCAGGATATTATTGCCGCTGCCCCACTGGTAGATGTTTTTTATCGTGGCGGAGTTTTCCCACGCGATTGCGTTCTGCCCGACGCTGCTGCTGAAATTGTCGAGGCGCTGGGGAATCTGATCGGTCGCGGCGTTATATTTGCCCAGATTACTGGAGTCTATCAGGAACGAGGAACCGAATTTTGTGCCGCCCAGAAAGACCCGGCTGGTGTTGGGAATCAGCAGCGGCCCGACGTTTCCGAGATCGGCGTCCACGTTGCTGCGGCTTAGTTCGTCGCGGGGGGCGAACCAGTCCACCACGCTTAAGTTCGGGGTGCTGACCTTAACGAGGCTCATGCCGTAACTGGTCGTGGCGGTGATGCCTTTGGTGTTGGCGTCGAAGGTTCCATTGCCCGTTGTGAAGTAGATATTTCCCGCCGCGTCCGCCATCAGCCCTTTGCCGCTTTGCCAGATGCCGTCCGCGCCGCCGCCGGGATTGGTGCAGAAGACGGCGGTATTGACGAGTTTGGACTGCGCGGCGTCGTATTTGAAGCCCAGTACCCAGCCGTGATAGGGGAAGCTGTCCGAGTTGTGCGCGAACCCGGCGTAGACCACGCCATTGACCAGCAGGAGGGCGGGGCGGCAGTTGGCGTGGGTAGAATCGAATTTCACGACGCCGCCGACGCTGCCGTCGCCCGTGCCGCTCACCTTGACGAGGTTGCCGTCAATCAGCAGCGGACTGCCCGCCTTCTCTTTGCCGCTGGCGATGTCGTAGGCGCGAAGGTAGGTCTGTCCGGTGTCGTTGGGCGTTTTGGTCATCAGGTAGATGATGTTGGTCGCCGGGTCAATGACGGGGGCGGCGGTCGTCCACCGGGCGGAGGCGGGCAGTACCACGCTCCACAGAGGCGAGGCCGCTTTGTCCGCGTCGAAAGCGTAGAGTCCGCAGGCGGAGTTATCGCTGTTGTTTGAAGTGTAGGCAAACAGGACGTTATGCGTCGTCCCGTCCACGGCGGCGTTGCCCGTGCCGTTCAGCGTCAGGTTGGGAACGTAAAGAATTTGACTGTTGACGTTGGCGTTGAGCGGGAGGGTGAACAGTTTGCCAAAGAGCGCGGAGTTGACATTGGCGGGCGTCAGAATCGTTTCATTGGGGTTTGCGCCGCTGCGGGCGTTGTCGTAGTGCTGGGTCAGGACGCTGGTCTGCGCGAGGGCGGCGGCGGGCGCGGCGCTCAAGGCGGCGAGGGCGGCGGCGCGGAACAGGCGGCGCGGGGCCGTTGCCGTCCGCAAAAATCGGGTGGTCTTCATTGGGTTTCCTTAGAGTCGTGGCAAAAGCGGCAAGGCGTCTTCGTCGCGCAGGGAGAGTCTCGCTTGCCGAAATCCCGCGTTTCCGGCGAGGCGGCAGTCCGTCCTGCGCCCAGGCTGCGGAATCGCGTGATCCTGTTTTACTACGTATGGGACGCGGAATCGTTTGCAGAGAGCAGAAGAATCCGCAGAGGGAATTTCACTACAGAGAACCCGGAGGGACACAGAGAGAGAAGATAAAATTTGTCCGCAGAAGACGCAGAAAAGAGAAAGAAAAAGCGAGCGGGGGAAGCGAGCGAAGATCGTCTCTCTTATCCGGCATTTTTTTTTGCATTTCTTCTGCGTCTTCTGCAGACGAGCGCTTTTTTCTTTCTCCGTATTTCTCCGTATCTCTCTGTGTCCCTCCGGGTTCTCTGTTGCGCAAACGCCTCCGCTGGCGGGACTCCCCCGCCCCAATCGCGAATGACCCTACTATTCTATCAAGGTAGCAGGCTTGAATAGCATTTTCTGGTGGCCTGAAGCATCTTTTGCTTCGAGGAATCTGTCATGCCCGCCAAAAAATATCATGTCACGCTCACGGACGAACAGCGGCACAAGGCCGAAATTGTCGCTCATACAAACATCCGGCGCGAGAGCGCAACCGCGCCCGCGTCCTGCTCCTCGCCGACACAACTCAATCCAACGGGGCCAGCCCGGACGCCGTGATTTGTGCGCAGACCGGATTCTGCGCCCTGACCGTCAGCCAGATAAGACAACGCTTCACCGAAAAAGGACTGGACGCCGCGCTGTACCGCGCCGCCCGGAAAAATCGGAAGCCCCGCGTTCTCGACGGAAACGCCGAAGCGAATCCTGAACGCCCGAATTTCAGTTGTCCCCGGACTGATTATAACTGCCGATCAGCAGCGTGAAGTCGGTCGAGTCCACCATGCCGTCGCCGTTAAAGTCCGCCCTTGCGTCGTAGCCGCTGCCAGCGATCGCGGCGTCGGAGTTGTACGCCCCGATCAGCAGCGTGAAGTCGGACGCATCCACGCGGTTGTCGTTGTTGCCATCTCCGGCGGGCAGGGCGGCGCGGACGTTGCCCACGCTGCCGGCGGTGGTGTCCACCCGCTGCGTTTTCGCCAGCCATTTCGCGCCCTTGATCCAGACCTCGTAGGGCTGCGGCGGGATTTGCGGCAGGGTGAAATTTCCGCCCGCATCGAGCGCGGCCTGCCATGCGAAGGATGGGCTGTGGTCGGTCGGTCGGAACTGGAGCGTCAGATTCTGTCCGGCAATCGCGCCGGGAAACGCGCCCTGAAGCGTAATCTGCCCGGAGACCGCCGTCGGCGGCTGAATCACGGCGACTCCCTGCGGCAGGCCGGTGGAGGAGATGGGCAGCTGCAACGGCGCGGCGTACTCGGTCAGCGAACCGTTTGCCCCGATGCGGAACGTGTGGAGCGCGTTCTCGCTGAGGCTGCTGCTGAAGCGCTGCGTCACGACATAGAGGTACGTCCCGGCGGCGTTCGTGGAGAGCTGAAACGCCCCGCCGCCCCCCGTCAGCGGCAGATGCTGCCGCTCCACAGGCGCAAGCGGATCGGTCAGGTCGTACCACGAGACAGAGTTATCGCCGGTATTTGTACTGTACAGGTTTTTACCGTCGCGGGTGATGGTCAGCCAGCAGATGTCGGCGCCGGAGTTGTCTGCTGTGGCAATCGGAGTCAGCGTTCCGGCGCTGTTGAAGGTGTAGACGCCCAGCCGCGCCGCAAACGGCTCCCCAACGTAGAGTATCGGCTGCGTGGGATGGACAGTCAGACCGAGCGGCGTATTGCCGTGCAAAGGGGTTCCGGGAGACTGCTTGATCGCGCCTGTCGCGCCAATCTGGAACGCCTGCAAATTGCCGGAGCCGAAATCCGCGCCAAAGACCAGCGGGGCCTGCGGCGTGGTAAGCGTTTGCGTGGGGTGGACTCCCGCGTTCAGGGTGATGGTCGCGCCGGGAATCGGGGTCAAAGCGCCGTTGGAGGCGACGGTGAAGCCAGTATAGTTCGGCCTTGACTGACCGCCGCCCAGGTGCGCCACATAGAGCCGGTTGCCGGACAGCCCGACGGTGGCGGGCGTGACGCCGCCCGACGCGAAGGGCGAACCGGCAGACGGAGTCAAACTTCCGTCGGCGGCGATATGGAACACGGCAATCGAATTGCTGCCGCAGTTGACCGCGAACAGCAGCGTTTGATCCGGGCTGACAATGACGTTCTGATCCGTGTCGCGGGTGGCCCCGGAACCGGAGCCGCCCATCAGGAACGGACTGCCGGGAAGCGGAGCAATCGCGCCGTCGGGCGTTCTGCGATAGGCGAGGATCGCGTTCTGGTTGGTCGCCGTATCGTTGGTCTCGATGTAGAGGATGTCCGTCGCTGCCAGGATTTCGACCGCAGGGCGCGGGCGATACACGCCGACGGGGACAGAGCGCGACGGCAGGGCGCGGCGCTTTGCCGTCCCTTCGGCGCGGGCCGGGTTGGGAAGCGCGGCGGCCGCCAGCAATGCGGCGGTCAGCAACAGGCCGGACGCGGCGTTCCGGCTTTTCGGTTCAAACTTCGGGCCAGTGGTCTGACCGTTTTTCTTCGTTTTGTTTTTTGTTTTGTTTTTCGTTTCGATTTTCATTCGGGTACTCCGTCTCTTATCGCGCCTGCGCCCTTTGCGCCTGCGCCTTCACCCGAATCAAGCGATGACTGCCCCGAAAAGTTCCCTCGTAGTTATTGTGAATTTCCGCCGATGCCGCCGGGAATATTGAGGTTGGGAACGCCGCTCCCGCCCGACTCGCTCCGCGCCTTCATCACCCCCGTCAGAATCGGCAAAATTTGTGACATGACCGACTGAAGCAGCACGAACGTAAACAGCAGATGAAACACCAGGGCGATCATGCTCCAGACTGCGCAGATTCGCCCGATGGCCTGCTTGCGGCGGTCTTCGATCATCATGAAGCACCAGCCGACGGGCAGGCCGATCCAGGGAAACGTCAGGGCCAGCGCAATCGCGGCGCGGGTCGCGACGCCGCTGTCCCCCGTCGCCGCCACAGGCGGCGTCATAAAGACGGCGGGGCCAGCGGAACCGGAAACCCGTTCCGCGCCCATGCCCGGACTGCCCGAAAAGGCCGCCGCCGCGCTCGCCGAACTGGACGCGCTCGCGCCGCCCGCGCCACCAAGCGGGGCGCTGCATTTCCAGCAGGCCGAGACCGTCTCAAAATTATTCGCCCCGCAGCGCGGGCAAGTCAATCGCCCGGAACTTTGCGCCATTTTTTTCTTCCTTTATCCACGAATTACCACGAAGAATCACGAATGAAACACGAACCATACAAACGACACAAATTCCCCATAAAGAATTTTTCGTGTCATTTCGTGATTCTTCGTGGTAATTCGTGGATGAAAAATCTTATCGGGTCGCGGGGGTCAGCTGGATAATGACCACGCGGTCAGGTATTTTTACGTGGACAAGCGGCAGTTTATCGAACGTTTGCAGCGGCTTGTCCGACTCGTTCGGGACGAAATAGGCGATGCGGCGGACGGGCGTAATAAACGTCAGCGTGGCGGGCAGTTCCGGCGCAACGAGCTGCTTGTGCGGATTGACGCCCGTGTTTTCCGCCGTGATTTCGTGCCAGAGGACAAGATAAAAATCGCCGTCGCTTTTCTGCAAAAGCAAGTGGTGAACAAACTCCGTCCTGTTGAACTCCCCGGCAGGCTGCACGTCCAGTTTAAATTCGAAACTGGACGGGGCAAACGGTTTCGCCCCTTTTTCCTGCAAAATCGTGATGAGATTTTTGACGGCGGTATACGCCGGTTTCGGCGTCGTATCGCGGCGCAGCAGGCCGAAATACGCTTCCCGGTTCGTTTTGTCCGGGTTATCGAACTCGTCCACAAATTCATAGGAGTAGGCCCGCTGAATCCCCTTGCGGAAATATTCGCAGAACAGGCGCGGCATATATTTGCCGTGCGCCGCCTCGGTCAGTCCGCCGCCTGCGGTGTTGGTGGAGTAGCCCGTTTCGGTGGCGCACATCGGTTTCGGCGCGAAGGCTCCCGCGAAGATGTCCAGCGCCATCGGATGCTCATCTATGTTAATGGACGGGAAATTCGCCTGATGGTAATATTTTTCCAGTCCGGCGTAGGGATAGGGCGCGTTGAAAGCGTTGCCGCCGGGATAAGGGTGGAAATTTCCCCAGTCTACCGCGCCCGCCAGTTCGCCCTTTTGACCGTAGGGCGATTTGGTGTCGTAGCCGTAGAATTTGCCGCACGACGGCCCGATGACCGTAATCTTTTTTGTCGCCGGGTCGGACTTCATCGCGGCGTACAGGTCGCGCTGAAACTGAAGCGCGCCCTTGATAATCCCCGGCTGCCCCTGCTCCGACCCCATGCCTTTGTACGACTTTTTCATGCCTGCCCAGAAAAGATCAGGCTCGTTCGGCCCCTCCACCGCGTCAATGGCGAAGATGGAGGCGTTCGCCGCTTTCACCCGGTCGCGAATCTGCTCCGGCGTAACGTCCGGGTCGGTGGCGTAAGCGGTGCGGATGCCGAGTTTTCCGAGTTCCGCCAGATGCGCGTGATACCCGTCTCGGATATGCCGGATTCCCGACTCCGCCAGTTTCTGCTTCACTTTGTCGTAAGCGAATCCATACGGCGTATCGCCGTAGCCCCAGTGGGTGCAGACCCCAATCGAGTCCACGAAGGCGTCGGCGCTGCGGGCCTGCTCCGCGCCAGCATGGGAAGAAAACAGAAAACAGAAAACAGAAAACAGAAGGCAATGCATCGCCTGCCACCATTTTGCATCGCGCCGAATTTTCTCGTTCGGCAGAGGCGTTTCATATTCAATCCATGCCTCGCCAGGTGGCGTTCCGCCAAGCGTCCTGCCGGACGCAGCGGTATTCTTCTGTTTTCTGTTTTCTGTTTTCTGTTTTCTATTCTGTTCTCTAAGCATTTCTACTTCTGCTCCTTATTTTCCGCTTTGATCAGGAATCGAAGCGGCAGGGCAGCGCCAGCGCCCGCCGCAGCCGCGCCGCATACGCCCGGTGCGGAATCTCAATCGCGCCCAGACTGACGAGGTGCGAGGTCAAAAACTGCGTGTCCAGCAGAATAAAGCCGCGCTGATTGAGGCGGGCGACCAGCGCCGCCAGCGCGACTTTGGAAGCGTCCGTCTCGTAATGAAACATACTCTCCGCCATGAACGCCCCGCCCAGCGCCAGCCCATACGTTCCGCCGACCAACCGCCCCGCCCGCCAGCACTCCACGCTGTGCGCCATGCCGCGCCGATGCAGCTCCCCGTAGACCGAAATGAAATCTTCGGAAATCCAGGTGCCGTCCTCCCGGTCGGCGCAGCCCCGCATCACGCCCTCAAAATCGGTATTGACCCGGACTTCGAAGACTGCCTGCCGCAGGACTTTCGCCAGCGACCGGGAGGTGTGGAAACCGTCCAGCGGAAGCACAGCGCGGGGATCGGGGCGCAGCCAGATCACCTCGCCGTTGTCATCGTACATCGGGAAAATGGCCTGACGGTACGCGACAAGGACATTTTCCGGCGTCAGGGAGAAAAGCACAGGGAAACTCCTTGCGTCAGGCGGACGCTTTCGGCAGAGCGCGGCCCGCCCCGCTTTTTTTCAAATTCAGAAACGGCTTTTCAATCAGGAACCAGCTGCCCGCCGCCAGCAGGCACGAAGTCGGCAGCGCCAGCGCAAAAAGTGTATAGGGATTAATTCCCGTTCCGAGAAAATGGGTGAATATCCGCTTGACGGGCCAGCCGTACAGATAGATTCCGTAGGACAAGTCCACCCGTTCGCCGAAACGGTGCAGCGGGATGCGCGGGCTGAACGCCGCCGCCAGCAAGAGATACGTTCCGAAAACCGGCATCACAATATTGAATCCGCCGCCGAGCGCCGTTGCGGTCAGGATGGCAAGCGAGACAAAGACCGGGGCGCGTCCGGTCAGGAAGCGGTCGCGGTACAGATAGGCCGTCATGCCCGTCAGGAAAAAAACCATCAATTCAACGTGCGAGACCACCGACTCCGACGCGAGGCGGCCCAGATGATTCCGCAGCGGCGATTCAATCAGCGCGTTTAAAACAACGACGCACACGGTCAGCGCCAGCGCCGCGCCGCGCCGCCGTAGGACGCCGAGCCACATCAGCAGCGGCAGCAGCAAGTAACATTCGAACTCGATGCGAATCGTCCACAGACTGCCGTTGATCTGACCGGGAAACGGGCTGTCCATGAAGTGAGGCGGCAGAGTGAGTTTGTCCAGCGTCGCCAGCTGCCGGATGAGCGAGGGAACGGACAGGGCGGCGAAATAGCCCCGCGCCGACGCGCTGCCGAGCGGCGCGATCAGCAAGATGCAGAAAAGGCAGGCCGCAATATATCCGGGATAGATGCGCAGAGCGCGGCGGCGCAAAAAGTCCCCCGGCCCCCGGCATCGGAACCAGCTCATCGTAATCAGGAAGCCGCTGATAATGAAGAAACCTTCGACCGCGATATGGCCCAGAAATGTCTGCCCCCGCGTAAAGTTAGTGACATCGAAATACTGATAGCCGTTTGCCACGAGCGCGAAGCAGTGGGAATACAGGGCCCACACGGCAAAAATTACGCGCATAAAATTGAAGTTATTGCGGCGGCTGTCGAGCGGGAATCCTGCGGCGGGCGAAGCCGTGTCGGTCACAGCGGACAAGGTGGTCTCTCTCTCTGGCATTTTCTGCTTTGTTTCTCTTTGATGATCGCGCAGCGGTTTGTACGCTCACTTGCGCGTTCACTGTCCCGTGCCTTAACCGCCGCGTTTGTTCCCGTAGGGCCAAAGCGGTCGCCGCCACACTTTTATCAGAATGGCGCGGCGGAGTACAGGCTTTCGATGATAAAAATGATAGAGTTAGTATACCTACTCGAACAAATTTTACGCGAGCGTTTCGCTTCAAGTCCGGGCTGTTTCGCGGGAATTATGAAAAAAACAGGGGGTTGAATTGCGCCCCTCTCCCAGATTGGGAGAGGGCTGAGGACAGGGGATTTTACCGGAAGGATGCAAACAGGCCGTTTAGCCGCCGCCCATCGTCGCGCCGGGAAAGAAGGGCAGAGAACGGACGCGCTGTCCGGTAAGGCGGGCGTAGGCGTTGGCGACGGCGGGCGCTATCGGCGGGACGCCCGGTTCGCCCGCCCCGCCCATTGCGGCCCCGCTCTGGAGAATCTGCACCGAGATGACCGGGGCCTCGCTCATCAGCAGGACGCGGTAATTGTTGAAATTGCGAACGCTGGCCCGCCCCGCCTTGAAGGTAATCTGTCCCCACAGCGCCGCGCTTAACCCGTGAAAAATGCCGCCCTGCATCTGCGCCTCAATGGAGTTGGGGTTAATCGCCGCGCCGCAGTCAATCGCGCAGGCGACCTTGTGGACTTTGATGGAACCGGCGACGGGCTGTGAAATCTCCGCCACTTCCGCCGTGATGCTGCCGAACGCGGCGGTAAACGCGATGCCCCGCGCATGGCCCGCCGGAAGCGCCATTCCCCACCCGCCCAATGCAGCCGCCGCGTTTAAGACCGCAAGGCTGCGGGCGTCGCCCGTGAGCAGACGCTGCCGCAGCGTCAGCGGATCGGTATTGGTCGCGAAGGCCGCTTCATCTATGGCGCTCTCCACCGCAAAGGCGTTGATCGAGTGACCGACCGACCGCCAGAATCCGACGGGGACGGTCGCTGTATGCGGCGCATATTCGATGAGGCGGCTGCCAAATCTATAGGCGAGCGCCGTCATGCCCTCCGTCGCCTGACTATTGCCCGTCGCCCCAAGCGGAACGCCGCGCTGCGCGAGAATGGACGGCGAGACCTGCCGGTTATGCCACGCCGTGATGTTACCGGCGGCGTCCAATCCCACACGGACGCGGCTTAATGCCATAGGCCGACACTGGTCATGAGTAAAGTCTTCCTCCCGCATCCACGTCCGCTTGACCGGTTTGCCCTGCGCCATCGAGGCGCGAATCGCCTGCGTGATGTAGTCCTGCTCAAATTTGCGCCCCAGACCGCCGCCCATCAGCGTCGGGTGGACTGTGATGCTGCTTGCGGGCAGTTTGGTCAGGGACATCGCGGTATCAAGGACGGAGGCCGGGGCCTGCGTCGGGGCCCAGATTTCGCAGGCCGTCGCGGTCACGCTGGCGGCGCAGTTCAAAACTTCCATGCAGGCGCGCGCTAAATAGGGCAGGCTGTACGTCATGTCCAAAACCCGCGCTGCCCCGCCAACGCGCCAATCGCGTCGCCCTGCCGCTCGGCGGTAAAGGCCGCGCCCGTCGCCATCAGTTGCTGCGACTGCGTGGCGTACAGGACGCTGTCCACTCCGGCGGCGCTGGCGGGCATATTCCAACTGGCTTGAAGCTGATTCGCCGCCTGACTCGCCTGCCAGGTGTTTGTGGCGACGACCGCGACCGCGTTATCGAGCGGGACAACGGCGACCGCCCCCTGTGGAACCGCCGGAATCCCCTTGAACGTGGCCCCCGGCAACGGAGCGTTTTTAATCACCGCGTACAACATTCCGGGAACGCGAACGTCCAGGCCATACATTGTGCTGCCGTCTGTTTTCGGCGGCAGGTCGGGGCGCGGGGCAGACGTTCCGATCAGGCGGAAATTGGCGGGAGCAGTCAGCGGCGGATTGGTCGGGACGGGCAGGGTGGAAGCGATCTGCGCCAGCTGTCCATAGCGCAGCGTCGCATTGGTGCGCGGGTTGATCACCGTTCCGCTTGCGGCGCGGCAGACGCTTGTGGGGACTTTCCAGGTCTTTGCGGCGGCAATCAGCATCTCCCGCGCCGCCGCGCCCGCCGTCCGCATCGGCAGGAGCTGGCGGCTGATGCCGCTGCTTCCGGCGCTCAACCACGATTTACCGGCGGTAATCGGCGCGATGGTGATCTGGTTCCAGTCTACCATAAGCTCCTCGGCGACGCCCTGCGCCAGACCGGAATGGATGCCCTGCCCCATTTCGCCGCCGCCCACGAACAGAGTGATGACATCATCGGCGATGCGAATGTAGGCGTTCATCGTGACGGGGCCAACATGAGATGCAGGCGCCTCTCCGCGAACTCCCGCAACAACGGGGCGCCTGCCGCAGCGTTTGCTAAATCACCTCCTACGACGCTTTCTCCGCCTGCAATGCCCGCAAAGCCCACCCTATCGCATGGACGAGCGCGGTCAGCGCTTCCGGCGGCGTTCGATGCAGGTTCAGAAACAGCGTCTCCCACGTCGGAACGAACCGCTCACATCCCGGCGGAATGTCGAAGCGGTCGCGAAAATCAAGCGGCGTCGCCCAGTGGTCTTCGCCGGTGTAAAAGACGAACGGCACGACGGGAGTCAGGCGGCGTTCGGACAGCGGCGCGTTGCGGTCGTCCCATTCCCGCCGCTGAATCTCCCACAGTTCCATCATTTAGGAGAGCAGGCGCAGCGTCATGGCGGCGTCGGGGCGCGACTGATGCTCCAGCAGCAGATAAATCCAGACAGCGGACGGCGACCTGCCCTCCCCGCCCGCAACAAGGAATGGAACGCGGAAAATTAAGTCCGCTTCTTCCCTCTGCGAATCGGCGGGAATGAACGAGCGGTTGATGCGCAGCGCCTGCGCAAAGTCCAGATGCTCGGCAAGGTCGGGGCGGTGGATTCGTAGCAGGTCGCGCAGGTTCATCGGGTCTTCAAGCAGCCACAGGGTCGCGCGGTCGTTGAACTCGCGGACGGGCGGCGGGTCGAACACCAAGCGCGGCGGCGTGTTTTCAGGCGGTGTGTCGGACATAAAGCGGGCGGCGTCCTTTGCTTTCCGCAGGGCAATGAATTATCGGCTTCCCACAGGCGGCGTTCACGGCCCGGACACGCGGAACGATCTAATTTTCGAGCATATTTCAGTGATGTAAAAAGTATAACATCTCTGCTCTACGATGTCAATCGTATTTCACCTGACGCGATGCAGGCCGTAGATTTTTACGGTCACCGCCCGCGCAAAATGGACGAGCGGCGGGGTATCCGGGCGAACGATTCCCGCCGCCCCGATGAGATTTTCCTCCAGACGGGAGACTGTTGCGGATTGAAGCGGATAGGGCCGGTGATGCACCCGCCCGCGATACAGAGCGCCGCCCGCGTGGGAGTACAGAAGGTAGCGCTCCGCGAGGAAATGCTCCAGCGTTCCCGGCGCGGCGAGACAAATTTCGCCCGTTGGAGTATAGCGGATGTTGCAGACGGCGGGAGTTGGGGCGGGCCAGAGGCGGCGGGACTCGTAGCAGATTTCACCGCCCTTTTCTGTGTTTTCCATATCCTCTGTGACGTTCATCTCCGCGAAATAGTACGGCAATTTGAAGGCGGCGCGGGCGATTTTGACCGCGAATGGGTTGGCGGCGTCCAGACTGAAAAACCATACGCCCGGATTCCGCCCCGCGCAGTGGACATACGTCCGAACATTGACCTCCGCAAAATTTGACAGCGCGGGGACGGCGGGCAGGAAAGCGGGGCGGACGCCGCGCATTCGAAACGGCACGAGGCCGACGTAGGCGCGTCCGGCGAAAGTGTCTACGGTGAGTCCCGGCGGCAGGAGGGCCTGTATCGTTTCGGCGGGAACGCTCCAGTGCAAAAACAGCAGGTCAAGCCACTGCTGCCGCATCACGACCGGCCCGGACGGGCGGCGCGTCGGGGCGATTCGGTCTATCGTTTCGGCGTCAGCGGGTCTTACGGCGGTCATCCACGTTCCTTTGTGAAGAAGAAGCGAGCGAAAAAGTCGCGGTGATTCGCCACAATCCGGTAGCCGATTTCCGCGCACCAGATCAGCGGCGGCGTCAGCAAAACGCGGGCCATCGTCGGATGTCCGATTTTTCCGAGAATGAACAGCGCCGCCCGCGCCGCCCGCAAAACTTCCCCCTCCGGCGCCACGACATGGACGGCGTGTTCGCAGGCGGCGCGGAGTTCCGGCGTCATCGGCGGCGTCGGGGCGGTCTGGTAGGGCGAATCGGCGAAACGCTGCTGCGCGTCCCGGCTCCGCGCCCACCCGATGCAGCGGCGGCAAAAATTGCAGTCCCCGTCCCACAGAATCAGAAATTTTTCGTTCATGCCGCTCTGCCTTTCGCTTTCTTGCCCGCGCTCTTATTTTCGTTCTACGTAAGCGCGTCCGTCTCGCGTTCCGGCATATCCTCCCGCAATCGAGTCAGGCGTCCGCTTCCGGCAATACAACCAAAGAAGCGCCTGCCCGGTTGATTCTCTCAGGGATTTCTTCGAGTTTCCTTCGGGGTGGTTGCGCGCGCCGTTGAAACAGGCGAAGGCGGCCCGGAGCGTGTTCAGACCGCAGGAGTCGGCCTTACGGCTTTAGAGCGACCAAAAGTTGCTTGATAAAAGATGACGGTTCAAGCGAGGCGTATCAAATGCCTCGCACAGGGTAATGAAAGGGGATTAGGAACGCAGATGCCATAAGGACGCCGCGTCGGCAGGCGCGGGGAGAGAGGTCAGACCTCTGTAAGCGAAAGGCGTCAGGCAAGCGGCGGCGAAATTGCGCGGGGCGGGATTCAGATTCCCAATTCTGGAAAGGAAGCGCGGTAAAATTCCGTGTTTACCATCCGAACGAGGGAGAAAAGAGGCAGGCAGCGAGAGAAAAAGAGGGAGTTAATCTCAAATTGCCGTTTGAGAAGCGAACAAACAAGCGGGAAACGAGGCTCGAACTCGCGACTTCTTCCTTGGCAAGGAAGCCGTCATTTCTATCTCATCGCCTCATTTTTACTCTTAAAACGTCGTCAAAACCGCCCTGATTTTCGCGAAAGGAAGCGCGCAGTTTCTTTCGCTCTATGATGCTATTATAACCCTCCTTCGCTTTTTCGTCAACTTTTTGATGCGCCTGCGCCCTCTTGATCCGTAGCAACACTCTTCCGAAAGGCTTGCGACTGGCGGCGGCGTACAGTATTCGTTAGATTCTTCCGCTCCAAAAGTTCAACAAATTCAACGAATTGTTAGCAGAGGAGGGATAGTTATGTGACCGGCCTACCGTCCTGGCAGTGTCATGTGGACGGCCTCCTTCGGCAGCCCAAAATCGCACAGGGCGGCGAAGAAGGCCCCGCGTGGGCAGCAATCTGCCGGTGAGAACGTCAAGAATAGATGCCACAGACCGAGGTTAGTTCCGACGGGAACACCGTTCAAAACCTATTCAAGCAAGGCGCAAATACGGTACACTATTTCGGATATTGGGCTTACCTCCGGGCAGTTTTGTTTGGCGAATAAACTCTATCAGAGAAAGACCCAATTTCTGAACTGCTCAAATGTCTACATTAATTCACCGGAAACTACAGGTCTCATCTGATTGCATCGAAAACCACCGTTCGCGTCGCGCAGATTGGCGAGTAAGTGCGGCATCATTCCTGCGAACGCCGCTTCAAACTGGAGCCCGATAACCGCCGCCTTGCGAAGCAGTTACCTTTCTATGGCAGCCTGTTCAGCGGTATGGACCCAGTTTTGGACGCGCAGGGCAAGGCCCGCGAACATGACTGGCAACAGTCCCTTCGCGCCGCCGGTCTCCACGCGCTTTGTTAGGCGGAGGAAACTTCTGGCGCGTCGGAGACGGCATGGGAACTCTTCGCTGACCGCGCCAGATCCACATCAAGCGAGGCCGGGGCTTACGGGCATGAAGTCGGGGTCAACGGCGACCTCGGCGCGTTTCATCTGGCAGGCCGCATTGACTTCGCGCTGCTGCTTCCCGACGGCGACCGAACGCGCCTTGTGGAATGCAAGGCCAGCCGCAAAGACCGCACGTACCACCGGGTGCAGATTGTTCTTTACAAAATACTCGTCACGCGCCTGATGATAACGCAGCCCCTAGTTTATCACGGCGTCACTGTGCGCCCCGAAGACATCGAGAGTGTGATCGTCCGCATGGACGCTGACACAAATTCCCTGCATGACATCTTTGCGCTCACGCCGCTTGATCTGGAAATGAAGGAAGCTGATGTGTTGCGCCTGTTGGCGGAGAATGGCCCGTCCACGCGCCTTCTGCAAGAGGACATCGAAAATATCCCCTACCAGATTGACGGCAAGTGCGACGAATGCGCCCTCAATATCCATTGCCTGCCGGAAAGCGCCCGCCTGCGCCGCATTGAATTGCTCGGCGCTGATCCCTCCACCGTCCGCGCCCTTGCTTCCATCGGCATTCAAACGCTGGATGATCTGGCGGAAATTGAAATGAGCGGCGCGGCGGCGCGGCAAGTGCGTTCCGACGCGGGCTTCAATGAAAATCTGGAAGTCCTCAAGCAAAAAGCGCAGGCCCGCCGCAGCACACTGCCGGGAAATAAGGGACAAATGAAGCGGGAGGAAGCGATCCCGCTCGCAAACCCCAGCAGGGGACAACGGCCGACCCACGAAATCGAAGGGCAGCGGCTCATTCGCGTTTATCTTTCGGTGGACTACGATTACGCGGAGAACCGGGTCGGCGCGGTCACGGCCCATGTCACCAACAGCGAACGCCCCCTCAGCAAGATTTTTCAGCCCGTAAATGGAAGTTACCGCCCGCACCTGGTTCCGGTCGAACAGTGGAAAACGGGCGAGGACGCGGCAGGCAAATCGCAGTTTGAGCAACGGGACTTGCAGGGCGAGTCCATCGTGGGGGCAGGGCCATTCACTTTTCCGCGTAGGGCGGTTGAAACCGCTGCCACAAGCGCGCGAAGTGTCCCTTCGGACACTAAACCCGATCCTTTTTGTGGGGGATAATCCGCATTGAGTCCGCGAAGGCGGACTTTGCGCGCGCGTGGCCGTGAATGTATTCGCCCGCGCGAAAACTGAATGGCCCTGCCTGTCCTATACGTTCCGCCTGCCCGCCGCCATTCGGGACTTGACTGCGCGTTTGTAGCGCCGGGACGATATTGCGCTGGAAGGGCTGGCGGAAGCGGACTGCGCCCCGACTAGCGGAGCCGCGCCACAAGGGTGGGAGAAGGTGTGGGCGGGCGAGAGGTGTGCTAGCGCTATGTGGCGCGCGCGCTCTAGCCCATTATACGCTTCCTAATGCGTAAGGAAAGCGTAAGGAAATGAGTGATTTGAGCCAATTTTTTCCGATCCGTTATCTCATAGCGCTTTTCTTAAAGCGTAGGAAGCGCGTAAGGGAGACGCCCCATCAACGCGATACGAGCGTGTGCGACCTCATTCCCGGCAGAATTTTTCTACGCACTGGCGCAACGCAGGCAAAAGCGTGGATGCCAGAGGCTTTACGCAGCCCGCGCGCGCTCATTCGCAAATCAGCCCGCAGCAAAACGGATTGCCAGCGCGGATTATGCGAATCATCACAGAGCGCCGAAAACAAATTTTCCGCTTTGTTTCCGCTTTTCTGTTCTCTATTCCAGTGGCAGGATTACAACGACGCTCCGCCCAATCACATCCTATCGAAAACTGTTGCAGGAGAATGTCATTGGCGGAATTGATACAGCAGGGCGCATTTATGACGGAGAGGCGCTTCGCTCCAGGCGGAATAAGGGCTGGCTCTGACATGGCATCATACCTTCTGCCTGCTGCTTTAGAGCGGAACAAATCACAGGAGGATTAGGACCTGTTACGCAGTGATGTCCGTTCCATTCGTGTATAATAATTCATAGAAACTCTGACAGCACAGTAAAACAGGCAGAAGGTATGCGGAGGAGACGATGGAAGCAAACGCGCAGATCTATTACACGGCGGGCGGAACCCTTTCCGTCAACGCGCCCTCTTACATCGAGCGCAACGCCGACGCAGAGCTGCTTGCCGCCCTGAAAAACGGCGAATTCTGCTACGTCCTCGATACCCGGCAGATCGGCAAATCTTCGCTGATGGTGCGGACGGCGGACAAACTCCGCAGGGCAGGCGTTCGCGCCGAAATCCTTGACCTTACCAGTGGCGGCGCTTCCGTTTCCGTCGAGCAGTGGTACTACGGACTGCTCATTACGCTAGCGAAAAATACCGGCCTCATCGCGGAGTGCCGCGCTTTCTGGCAGGCCAATAAAGAAATCGGCCCGCTGGCCCGTTTCCTTGAAGCGATCCGCGCCGTCGTTCTGCCCGCCGCTGACAGTCCGCTTGTCCTCTTTATTGACGAGATAGACGCCACGCTGAATCTGCCGTTTGCCTCCGATGAGTTTTTCACCGGCATCCGTTCCTGCTACAACCGCCGCGCCGAAGAACCGGAATTCAATCGCCTGACCTTCTGCCTGCTCGGAACCACCACGCCCGACAACCTTGTGCGCGACGTGCGGACGACGCCCTTCAATATCGGCAGGCGCATCACGCCCACCGATTTCACCGCAGAGGAGGCCGCGCCTCTTGCCGCTGGAATGGACAGCGAAGGCCGCGACGGGAAGAAACTGCTCAAACGCATCTTGTACTGGACAAGCGGGCATCCTTACCTGACGCAGAGAGTGTGCGCCGCCGTCGCCGCCGATACATCGGTTCGGGACGCGAAGGGGGTAGACCGGATTATCGAGCGGTGTTTCTTTGCGCGGGAAGCGAGCGAAGGCGATCACCTGAAATTCGTGGCGAAGTGCCTCCTTGAAAGCGAAGCGGGCAAGAAAGACATCGCCGCCGTCCTTGACCTTTTCGATAGAGTGCGTTCCCGCAAAGGCCAGGTTGCCAACGATCCCGCCGACCCGCTTTGCGCCGCGCTTTTGCTTTCCGGCGCGGTTCGGGTGGTGGAAGGCTACCTGTGGATTCGCAACCGCGTGTATTTCCGCGCTTTCGATAGAGCGTGGATTGACGCCAATATGCCCGACGCCGAATTAGAGCGCCAACGCGCCGCCGTGCGAAGAGGCCGTTTGCAGATTGCCGCGCTTGCCGGGGCGATTGTCGCCGTCGTGGGTTCGTTTGCTGTCTTCGGTCTCATTCAGGCCCATCGCGCCAATGTGAACGCCGCGCTTGCCAGCAGGAACGCCGAGAAAGAGCGCGTCGCGTCTGCCGCCGCCACCAAAAACGCGAATGAAATTGTCAAAGCGAACCACAGTCTTGACGAGGCGCGGAAGAAACAGAGCGAGGCGGTGGCCAGCGCAAAAACAATCACGGCAAAAACCAATCAAAAAGTCCGGGACGCGATGCGCCAGGTCGGACTTGCCGAGGGGAAAGGACGGACTGCCGCCGTCAACCTTCGCCGCGCAGAGGGGCGTCTTGCCGAAGTCAACCGCGAGAAAAACGCGGTCGGCGCTGAAAAGGCCGAGGCCCTCCATGCCGTCGCCGCAGCGCGAAAAGAGAAAGAAGGCGCAGACCATGACATCTACATTGCTAAAATGAACGCGGCGCAATTTTACTATGAGGCCAATGACATCAGTCGCGTTTTGGAACTGCTTAACGACACGCGCCGCTCGAAATACTGCGGCTTTGAGTGGGGTTACTGGAACCGTTTGTGTCATCCTGAGTTGATGACGCTCAAAGGCCATACGTCGTGGGTCTACAGCGCCGCTTACTCGCCCGACGGCAAGCGCATCGTCACGACAAGTGAGGATATGACCGCCAAAGTCTGGGACGCCGCCACCGGAAAAGAAATGTTTACCCTCAAAGGCCATACAGGGGGGGTCGTCAATGCCGCGTTCTCGCCCGACGGCAAGCGCATTGTCACGGCAAGTTATGATAAGACCGCCAAAGTCTGGGACGCTGAAAAAGGGAACGAACTGCTTACTCTCAAAGGCCATCCAGGGGGGGTCGGCAATGCCGCGTTCTCGCCCGACGGCAAGCGCATCGTCACGGCAAGTAATGATAAGACCGTCAAAGTCTGGGACGCTGAAAAAGGGAAAGAACTGCTTACTCTCAAAGGCCATACAGGGGAGGTCTTCAGCGCTGCGTACTCACCCGACGGCAAGCGCATCGTCACGGCAAGTTATGATAAGACCGTCAAAGTCTGGGACGCTGAAAAAGGGAAAGAACTGCTTACTCTCAAAGGCCATACAGGGGAGGTCTTCAGCGCTGCGTACTCACCCGACGGCAAGCGCATCGTCACGGCAAGTTATGATAAGACCGTCAAAGTCTGGGACGCTGAAAAAGGGAAAGAACTGCTTACTCTCAAAGGCCATACAGGGGAGGTCTTCAGCGCTGCGTACTCACCCGACGGCAAGCGCATCGTCACGACAAGTGAGGATATGACCGCCAAAGTCTGGGACGCCGCCACCGGAAAAGAAATGTTTACCCTCAAAGGCCATACAGGGGGGGTCGTCAATGCCGCGTTCTCGCCCGACGGCAAGCGCATTGTCACGGCAAGTTATGATAAGACCGCCAAAGTCTGGGACGCTGAAAAAGGGAACGAACTGCTTACTCTCAAAGGCCATCCAGGGGGGGTCGGCAATGCCGCGTTCTCGCCCGACGGCAAGCGCATCGTCACGGCAAGTAATGATAAGACCGTCAAAGTCTGGGACGCTGAAAAAGGGAAAGAACTGCTTACTCTCAAAGGCCATACAGGGGAGGTCTTCAGCGCTGCTTACTCGCCCGACGGCAAGCGCATCGTCACGACAAGTGAGGATCAGACCGCCAGAGTCTGGGACGCCGCCACCGGAAAAGAAATGTTTACCCTCAAAGGCCATACAGGGGGGGTCAGAAATGCCGCGTACTCGCCCGATGGCAAGCGCATCGTCACGGCAAGTGATGATACGACCGTCAAAGTCTGGGACGCTGAAAAAGGGAACGAACTGCTCTCTCTCAAAGGCCATACGTCGTGGGTCAGAAATGCCGCGTACTCACCCGATGGCAAGCGCATCGTCACGGCAAGTGATGATACGACCGTCAAAGTCTGGGACGCTGAAAAAGGGAACGAACTGCTCACGCTCAAAGGCCATACGTGGTGGGTCTACAGCGCCGCTTACTCGCCCGATGGGAAACGCATCGTCACGACAAGTGAGGATAAGACCGCCAAAGTCTGGGACGCCGCCACCGGAAAAGAAATGTTTACCCTCAAAGGCCATACAGGGGGGGTCAGCAATGCCGCGTTCTCGCCCGACGGCAAGCGCATCGTCACGGCAGGTAAGGATCAGACCGCCAGAGTCTGGGACGCTGAAAAAGGGAACGAACTGCTTACTCTCAAAGGCCATACAGGGGAGGTCGGCAATGCCGCGTACTCGCCCGACGGCAAGCGCATCGTCACGGCAAGTTATGATAAGACCGTCAAAGTCTGGGACGCCGCCACCGGCAGTGAACTGCTCACGCTCAAAGGCCATACGAATTCTGTCTTCAGCGCCGCGTACTCGCCCGACGGCAAGCGCATCGTCACGGCAAGTTATGATACGACCGTCAAAGTCTGGGACGCTGAAAAAGGGAACGAACTGCTCACGCTCAAAGGCCATGCGAATTCTGTCTTCAGCGCCGCGTACTCACCCGATGGCAAGCGCATCGTCACGGCAAGTGAGGATACCACCGCCAAAATCTGGGACGCCGCCACCGGCAATGGACTGCTTACTCTCAAAGGCCATGCGAATTTTGTCTTCAGCGCCGCGTACTCACCCGATGGCAAGCGCATCGTCACGGCAAGTTCCGATAACACCGCCAAAATCTGGTCTTCTGAAGAGGAAAAGCACCCGATTGCCGCCCGATGAGAGAGGAAGCGCCGTAAAGACTTCGCGTTTTCGCTTGAAATCTTCGTGTTTTGCGCTGCCGTCTTTGTATTTCATGACGCCGCAGTAGACCGCCGTGACGCGGAATTCGAATTCCATGACGCGGGGGACGAAGACGGCGGCGCGGCAGACGTATTCCATAACGCGGGGAACAAAGATAATGACGCAGCGAACGAAAACGAGACAAGTTTCAAGGGCGCTGAAACGTCCCGCCGCGTAAATCCCGGCCCGCGCGCGGCGGACTATGATACGAGGGCCGCGTTTTTGGCGCCACGCAATGCTTCTATAATTGCGGATAGTTTTTCTGGCGGCGCTGGCGCGTTAGGGTACAATAAAGGAAAAACCTAAAAAGAAGGAGGCCGCAGCAATGCCAACGGCAGTTCAGGAAGAGACCAATCTCTTTGAGCAGGTGAGTGAATGGAGCCGCCTTGAAGGTTGGGAGTCCAGACGGGAGGACACCCGAACGGGTTTGGGGGACAGTCCAGACGCGGCGTTTCCCGCGCTGGTTATCGAACCGAAACCGGAGGAAAAAATCTATATCGAGCCACGCGGACATAAGAAGGACGGCTCCGCCGTTTTCGAGATGTACGCATGGCCCACTCTGGTTCGCGTCCGCCTTTTGCAGCGACCCGCGCAGGAGGGCTGGGAAATTTTTACCGACGCGGGCATTCCGTTCCACCACGACTGGAACCGGCAAACGTTTGTCCGTCTCGCGAACGATATGCTTGCCTTATGAGCCGTTTCTATCTCTATCGCCTGCGCGTTCTGCGGGACGAGCGCGATGCGACGCGGCTTGCGCTGGCCTATCTTGCGCGGAACTGGCATCGCAGCGAAACGGCTGAATTTGCCGCCGCGCAAAATTCCCCTGGCGCCAAACAGATGATTTTAAAGACCGACGCGAACCTCGACACGACTTTTTTTGTTCGGCTCACAGCGGAATTTGAGGGGATTTTGAAAGATCATCTTCGCGCCAACCATCGCATTACGAACCCTCCGTACAAAGTGGACGCATTGATAACCCGCGTTCTGAAACTCGAAAATTTGGAAATTGACCCGAATCTACGGACTAAACTCGATGAAGCGCGGGACTATCGAAATTCTATCGCGCATCGCGGGCAGGCGGTCGTCGCGGTCACTTTTGATGAAGCGTTCAACCGTTACAACCGCTTCGCCGCAAAATTGCCCGACCCGCTTAAATAACGCAGTGAACCGGAATCCCATCGGGGCGGCTGTCAGCGCGGCCCCGACGATTTACTTTCAGAACCGGATAGACGCAGGAGATATGTTACCATGAGCGATGCGAAACGCCGCCCCGTCACTGAGACCGCGCATATTCTTTTTCTGGATATGGTCGGCTTTTCGCGCCTGCCGATGGAGATGCAGGTCGCCCGCGTTGCGGAACTGCACGGCGTGGTTCGCGAATCGGCGGAATTTCAGCACGCGGACAAAGACAGCAACCTGCTGGTTCGCGACACGGGCGACGGCCTCACGCTGGTATTCTTCCGCGACCCGATTGCGCCCGTGCAATGCGCCGTTGAGATTGCGCACAGCCTGCTTGACCGCCCGCACCTTCCCGTTCGCATGGGCATCCACAGCGGCCCCATCTCGCGCGTCCGGGACGCGCAGGACAACGAAAACGTCATCGGGGACGGGATTAACATGGCGCAGCGCGTCATGGACTGCGGCGACGCGGGCCATATTTTCCTTTCGCAGCGCACGGCGGACGATCTGCGCCTGTTCGCCGAATGGGAGCCGCATCTGCTGGACGCGGGCGAATTTATTGTGAAGCACGAAGTCCGCCTGCACCTTTACAACCTGCATACCGGCATCGTCGGCAACCCCGCCCCGCCCGCCAAAAGCCCCGCGCCAATAATCGCCAATGCGCCCGCAACGAAGGACGCGCAGAACGAATCAATCCAAAATCCAAAATCTAAAATCCAAAATTCCTTACCGCGTGAACCCGTTGGCGGCGCCGTTCCCCTTGCCAGCCGCTTTTATATCGAACGCCCCACCGACGCGGAATTCAAGGCGGCGATTGCGCGGCGGGACAGCATCGTTCTGGTGAAGGGCGCCCGGCAGATGGGCAAAACGTCCCTGCTGGCGCGGGGCCTGCAGGCGGCGCGTGAGGACGGCGCGAAAGTCGTTTTCACCGATTTTCAGACCCTCAATGAGAAGAAGCATCTTGCGTCCGCCGATTCGCTGCTGCTCGTTCTCGCCACGATGATCGCCGCAAAACTTGGCCTTTCCGTCAAATTGCGCGATTTCTGGGACGAGGAACTCGGCGCCAATATGAACATGGAATTGTTTTTGGAGACCGAAGTTTTTCCCGCCATTCCTGAACCGCTCGTGTGGGGACTGGATGAAGTAGACCGCCTTTTCGCCTGCGATTTCGGCGGCGAGATATTCGGCCTGTTCCGCTCATGGCACAACCGCCGCGCCATTGAACCGGACGGCCCCTGGTCGCGCTTCACCCTCGCCATCGCTTACGCCACGGAAGCGCATTTGTTCATCACCGACCTGAACCAGTCGCCGTTCAACGTCGGCACACATCTTTCGGTGGAAGATTTTACGCGGGCGCAGGTGGAAGAATTGAATTGCCGCTACGATTCGCCCTTTCCCGACGCCGATTCTCTCAGCCGCCTGTACGCGCTTGTCAGCGGGCATCCTTACCTTGTGCGGCGCAGTCTCGACGCCATGAGCCAGCATCAATTAGATATGGCGGAACTGGAAGCGCAGGCAGCGGAAGACGAAGGGTTGTTCGGCGATCATCTGCGGCGCTTGTTCGCCTCCCTGACCCGCGACCCGGAAACAGCGGAAGCGATGCGCGGCGTTCTGCGCGGTGAAGGCTGTCCCACGTCCGAAATTTTCTACCGCCTGCGTTCCGCCGGAGTCGTCGTGGGCGATTCGCCCCGCAATGCCCGCCTGCGCTGCGAACTTTACCGCCTGTACCTTACGCGCCATTTCATTTGACGCGCCTTTCGCGGGGCGTTGAATGCGCTTGCAAAAATGAACATCCCGTACTTTGAACTCAAGACTTCCCGCTTTTTATTCTTCGTTCGAGCGGCAGGATTAAAGCGGCGCTCCGTCGAATCAAATCCCATCGAAAACTGTTGCGGGAGAATGTCATTGGCAGAGCTGATACAGCAGGGCGAATTTATGACAGCGGGCGAGGAAAGAACGGCGCGGCATCTGCGGGACAATCTGCCTGCCGCATGGAAAATTATCGCCAATAAAGTCATGCCCTTCCCTGATGGCAAAGTCTACGAACTAGATTTGGTTATCCTGGGCGCAAATCTCCTTTTTGTTCTGGACGAAAAAGGCTGGCGCGGCAAGGTTCACGGCAATGCGGACTACTGGCAACTGGATTCCGGGGAAACGCGGGCCAACTCACTCAATAAAGCGGAAATGATTGCGCGGAAACTTGCCGGTCAAATGCGCTCGGAGGTCCCCTACCTTCAGCAAAACCTCGGACAGGCGCATATCGTAGAAGCGCTGATCGTATTCTCCGATGACGCGGCGGAGCTGCTGATGCAGGAACCGCGTCGCAATCGCATCGTGAAATTAATCGAGTGCGCGGCGACGCTGAAAAAATTGGATAAAGCAAACGAAGCGAACAGTCTTGCGCCCTATCGGGAGGACATCCTCAGCCGCCTGAATCTTATGCCGCGCAAGGACAGCCTGCCCCGGCAGGTGGACAAATTCCGCATCACTGAAACGCTGCCTCCCGGCCCCCACTACCGCGCTTTTATGGCGGAACACGAAGCGGGCGGCAGAGACGCGAAACGGCGCCTGAAAATGTACCGCACGGACGGACTTGTGACGGAAGATCGCAAGAAGCAGGAAGAATTAGTCTACCGGGATTACCGCGCTCTGATGGAGCTGGCGGACACCGGACTTGCGCCCCGCGCCGACTCGCCGTTTACGTGGAGCGATTCGTACATCGTCGTCGCGCAGCAGGTCTTCCATTCGCCCACGCTTCGGGCCGTCAGCGCGAACCGCGACGCGCCTCTTTCGCTCTCCCTCCGGCTAAAAATCTCCGAGCGGCTGCTGGACGGCCTCGCAGCGATTCATGCGAAAAAAACTCTGCACCGCAATCTAACGCCGGACAATATCTTCGTTGATCTGGAAACGAAGCCGCCCCGCGTCCGGTTCGCTGATTTCGATTTCGCCCGCGTCCCTGGCTCTCAGACAATTGCCGCGAAAGTAGACGCGCTGTCCGAAGAATCGCCGTATCGCGCTGCCGAACAAATTGTCGGGGCGGAGTTCGCGACGGAGGCGACGGACGTTTACGCGGCGGGCGTCGCGCTGATAGAGATATTCGCGGGCCAATCGGCGGCGGAACTGCGCGGCGAAACAGGGCCGATAATTTGCCCGCCGCTGAATTTCAACGATCCGAATTTGACTGCCGACGAGAGCGAGCATCTGCGCGACGTTCTCAATTCCATGACGACCCCGGACTACCTGAGCCGGATGCAGACGGCGGACGCGGCGCGTGAGTTTATCGCCGGTCTTATGCAGGATTATGCCGCCCGCGAAACGCCCGCCATTCCTGTCCCGCCCCCCGCCGCGCCCGAACCGCCCGTCGAAAAGGTCAAATCCATGAGTCCCAAAACCGAAGCCAACTTTCAACCCGGCAGAATTTATCAAGAGGGCGAGCGACTGGATAACCGCTACAAAATTGAGCGGTTTTTAGGGCAGGGCGCAACTGCCAACGCCTACCTCGCTTATGATGAAGTCGCGCAGGAAAATTACGTTCTGAAACAGTTGCGCGAACCGTTGCAGGCGGGTTCGCAGGCGTTTACGGAGTTCAGGACGTTGAAAAATCTACGGCATCGCGGCGTAATGAAAGTCGAAGAAATTTATGCCAGCGATAAACCGTTTCAGCTCAAATTGGAATACATCGAAGGAGACACGCTGGATGCGCTCCTACAGCGCGGGGAGTTTCCCTGGGCGTGGGAGCAGGTGATTCGGTTCGGGAGCGCGGCCCTCGACGCGCTGGCCTATCTGGAAGAGACGGGCATCGCGCACCGGGACGTTTCCGCAAAAAATATCATCCTAACGCCGGACGGACAGCCGAAACTGATAGATTTCGGGTTCGCCGCCCCGCTTGCCAATCTGGGACAAACTTCCGTCGGAACGCCCGCCTACCGCGCCCCGGAAATTGATCGCGGAGAAGGGTGGAACCCGACCTGCGACACCTACGCGCTGGGCGTGGCCCTGTATCAAATGCTCACGGGCGCGGCGCCGTTCCTGCCGAACTTAAACGGTCTTTTGGACAAAAGCGTGCTGCCCGCGCTGCTGGAACCGGAAGAGGGCGACCGGGCGGCATTTTCCAAACAGCAGACCGCTAGAGCGATACTGCGGGCGATTGACCCGAACAAAGACAAGCGCTACGGTTCCGCGAAAGCGTTCCGGGACGCCCTGCAAAACGCGGCGGTGCAGATCGAGACTGCGCCGACCGACGGCGAGCGCGTGATTAACGAATGGGTGCGAAACATTCAGGGCCTGTACCGCAACAGCCGCACGGGGAACGCCGACAATCGCGGACTGGACTCGGACTTCGCCCGCGAAACGTATGTCAAGACCGAATTGGACTCCCGTTTGACGCCGCGCCTGCTGGACGCCCCGGAGGGCTCCCTGCCTTACGCCGCCCTGCTTTTGAGCGGTAATCCGGGCGACGGCAAGACCGCGTTTCTGGAAATGCTGCGCGACGAACTGACACGGCGCGGCGCAACTCGTCTCCACGAAGATGCGAACGGCTGGCAGTACGTTCTCAGCGGGCGGACTTACGCCGCTAATTATGACGCTTCGGAATCGCACGAAGGCAAGCGGGCGGATGAACTGCTGGACGAAATTCTCGCGCCGCTTGCGGGCGATGCGCCCCCGGAAGCGCCCTATACCGCCCTGCTTGCGATTAACGACGGTAAATTGCGCGGCTATTTTCTGCAAAACAAGGAGCGGTTCGGCTGGCTTGCCGGTCATGCGCTGAACCTGCTGAAAAACCCGGAAGCGCCCGCCGATCCCCGCGTGGCGTTTGTGGACTTGAAACAGCGGGCGGTAGTCGGCGCAACGACGGAGGCCGAGGCGACGGACTTGTTCGCGCAGACGCTGGATAAACTGCTGAAAAATCCCGGCTGGCAAGCCTGCGATACCTGCCTGTCCCGCGCCGTCTGCGCGATGAAATTCAACCGCGATTCGCTGGTAGACCCCGATTCCGGCGGCGCGATTACGGCGCGGCTTCGCGCCCTGTTTCAAGTCATGCAGCTGCGCCGCGAAAAGCATCTGACCATGCGCGACCTGCGTTCCACGCTGGCCTATATCGTGGCGGGGACGGCAACCTGTGAGGACGTTCACCGCGAACGGGAAGCGGGAGCCGCGCCCGCCGCCGGGATTAATCGGCTGTATTTCATGGCGGCGTTCAACCCGGAAAACGAGGGCGACGAAACGCTGCGGCGTCTGGCGGAGGCTGATCCCGGTTCCGTTCCCGCCCCGCGCTTAGACCGCTTCCTGCATTTCCGGCGCGACGCCGAGAGGCAAGGTGAAATCGCCGCCCTGCTGCCGCCGCTGCCGCTGCGTTCCGATTTGCCGCTGCAAGTCGTGACGCCCGTTTCCCGCCCGGAGGACTGGACGGAGGCGACGAAACGCCGCGCCTATTTCGAGGGCGAAGCGGCGCATTTTGCAGGCGAGGCGGTTCCGCTGCCGCCGCCGATGACCCTGTTGCCGTACCGTCATTTCGCCGCCTTTCTGGACGCCGTGAGCGGGCGCGTTCCGCTTGAAAATCTGCGAGACGGCCTCTGCGAAGCGATCTCCCGCGCTAACGGAATCACAGACAACCTGGACGGCTTTCTCTGCGTCCGCACGTCCACCGACCAGAAAAACGATCTGACCGTGTTCAAGCGGTTTCCCGTCGCGGAGTTTCGCTGCGAGATTGTGCGGCCCGCAAACCCGCAGGTAGAAACCCTGCCCAACGCCCTGCGCCTGCGCAGCGCGGGCAACAGCGGCGCGGCGCTGCTGGTCAGTCTGGATTTGTTCGAGATTTTGATGCGCTTCAACGAAGGATACGGCCCCGGCGTGGAGGAGCAGGAGCCGTTCGTGATCCATCTGGCGCAGTTTCAGAACCGCCTGCTGAACGAACGCGCCGACGAATTGCTGCTACTGGAAGGCGGGCGTCACCTGCACCACGTCCGCCAATCCAACGGAAAAATCGAACTGCTGCCCTCGCAAGGAGACAAACGATGAGCCTGCCCAAAGAGATGCGAAGTTTCAAATTCGACCGCCTCTGCTCGATTGAACTGAACGATTTTGAGGTGGATATGCTGCTGCCCGCGCTGTTCTGGCTGGTTCGCGCCAACGGGCGGGAACGCACCGGTCAATCGGTGGCAAAAGTTTCGATTCAGGAGCGGGCGGATCGTCTCGCGGCGCATGAGCGCGTAAAGGGGTTTGACACCGAAGACGGACATCGGCTCATGGACAAATGGGTTCGCAGCAGTCTTATTGAAATCAGTCGAATCGGGCGAGGAAGGCAAGGTGAGCAGATTAAGTACACGCGCCCGCTTTCTTTTCTCAGTTACAAGCCTGCGCTGAACCAGAGCAGTAGATTGCGCCAATCTCACATATTTTTGTACCATCTCTGCCGCGATTACGTCGTTCGACACAAAAAGGAACATCCCCGCGATTTTGACAAGCGCATCCAGAGCGCGTTCGCGCAAGGAGTGGCGCCATTGAAAGACGAACCGGAAAAGCGGGATAAATACGACGGCTCAACTGCGGTTGATTTGGAAACGCTGCTGCAACTTTTCTATATGGACGGATTTGCGCCGCCAAAAGAAAGAAACGCCACGGAAAAGAAACCGCCCGCGCCGTCGTGTTTTCGCGCCGCTTCTAATTTTGCCCGCGACTTCACCACCTTTCTGGATGTTTATTCCGGTCTGGTATCGCCCGCTGTGCTGACCTGTTATCTGGTCTGCCTGCTAAATTTCGAGTTTCTTACGTACACTTTGCGTCTGGCAAAAGCGACGAACCGACTGGTGCAGCAGAACGAAATTCCGGCGGAATTTCAATACCCCGGCGAGAACGAAACGCCGCTCGAAATCTACGCGGACTTGACGCAAATTCGCGGCAGTCGCAGCGACCAACTGGCAAACGCCTGCGTGAACAGAGATTTTGAAGAGTGGGAATCGTATTTCCGTTCTTCGCTCACGCTGCGGACGCTGAACCGATACGTCGAAAATAACTCGGACTTGCAAAGCGATCTTGAAAATTTGGAGAGCGGGCCATACCTTCTCGCGCTTTACGGTCTAAAAGAAAACGCGGACGTTCTCGCGGACGCTCGCAAAGAAGTGGGCATTTTCAAGAAGGAATTCACGGACGAAGTTGGGACATCAGCGCCACCGGAAGCGCAGAACATTTTGGACAACAAAGAATTATCGGCCCTGACACGGGCCGTAGAATTGATGGCGCTGGCGCAGCACAAAAATGTGATGAGGAGACTGATCACCTGGTTCGGCGATGTCGGCGGGAAAGACCGGGACGACGGCATTTTGCGCGGCAATGTGAAGGGGCGGCGCATCTGGCGTTATGTGATGAGCGATACCCTGCTGGAAACGCTGGTGCAGCTTGCCGCCATTGACCCGGAAGTCCGCGAACGGAGCCATAACCGGATGGTGGGGCCGGCTGCGCCGGGGGAAATCAGCCTGCCCGCGTTTCTGGATTTCCTCAACAATCGTTTCGGGCTGCTGATTGATACGCCGCCCGCGTTCGATACCAGCGTGGAGGCGACCGCCGCCGCGAAAGAGAATTACGCCGCGCTGAAACAACGCCTGCAACAAATGGGTATGTTCCCCGATATGTCAGACGACTTCAACGCGCAGCGCATCACGCCGCGCTTCTGCCCGGAAACCGCGACAGAAACGGAATTTGCCCGCGCCGTTGTTCACGCTTCTGCCGCCAATGAAAGGGCCAGCGCATGACCGCCATCGCCGAAACCACTCCAATAACCAATACGTCCCTCCCCGCCGCGCCGCTTTCGCGCAAAATCGAGCGGCTTATCCACTGCCTGCGGGCCGAATTTACGGGCAAGGAAACCGGTCACTGCGTCCGGGTAGACCACCTCACAGGCGATGAAGCGCGAACCGCCTGCCGCGCTCTGCGCGAACTTTGCGCCGCTGAAAATTCCGCCGCAATCGCGACCTATGTGCTTGCATCAGACGACAAAAAAGCGCCCGCTTTAGATGAATGGAGCGTGTATGCTGACCGCGCCATCGAACTGCGCAACCGGAAAGAAACGGGCCTGTGCCTGTTCCTGCCCGCCGACCTGCGCGACATGACCGCCAGTTCTCTCGGCAACTCGTTCGCGCCGTTCGATATGTCCGCGTTCCTGAAAAACGCCGCGCAGGAACTGACAGTCCAGATTCCAGAGGAGCGGAAGCGGGAAGTTCAACACGTTCTGTCCCAACTGCGCGGGCGGGCGGCGGTTCCGGCAGAGCAGGTGATCGCCTATTTGAGCGCGGTCCTGGATTCGCCGGACACGGCAACCGTCGGGCGCGAATTGTGGCGCGTGGGCCTGATTCCCGACGCCGACGGCCCGCAGGACGATGGCGAATGGCCTGCGCGTCTGGAGCTTAACCGTAAATGCGTGGACTTGCTGGCGCGGCCCCTGCGTCCGCAGTCCAGCGCGGCAGATCGCATTGCGTCGCTGAAGCTGAAGCCGAACACCATACAGACCGCCCTGTCCCAATTCTTTCTCGGCAAGCCGCTGCAATTCAGCGCCCGCTGGCTGGAAGAACTGGCGGCGGATGACTGGCAGGGCAAACTGACCTTTGACCGGTGGGAATTTCCCGAAAGCGAACCGTCCGATTTAGAGTCGGTCACCTTAGACCCCTTTGCGTCAGCGAGCGGCCTGCTGAACCTCAACACGGACGAAATGCCGAAGTTTGAGTGCGGCGAAAAGAAAAAACTCACGGTCAAATGGAAATGGCAGCCGGGGCAGCCGGACAACGCGGCCCGCTGGAAAATTTCGCTGATCCCAAGCCGCGAAAAGTACGATGAGGACGCGGTAAACGGCGTAGATTTCCCCATGACCGTCGTAAAAGGCAGTCTAAAAACCGCAAAACTCAACATGGAAATTGACCTGACCGTAACCGAAATTCGGGAAGTGCAGGTCCGCATTGTCGCGCTGAATGAACAGGACACCGAAATTCTCGGCCCGGAAGATGACAAAGGCGACCGTTCCCCGATGGAGGATTGCAGCGCTCCGTTCTATCTGGATCAGGATTTGGGCGGGGAAACGCCCGCCGCAGAACGCCGACCCGATACCACCCGCTGCCTTGCGGACGCACTGCTCAAACACGCTTTGGAGGCGCGGGAAGCGAAAGGAAAACAAACGACCGCGAAAGTAGAGGCGCAGGCGGCGGACGAGCGGGATTTGCTGTACCTTTCGTTCGTCATAACCGACGAGGCGACAAACGCGAAAACGCCCGTCCGCATTGCGACCACGCCGTTTCTGCGCGACGCGCAGCGTAAAATTCTGGAAAGCCCCGATGCGCCCGGACGCCTTTTCGTCAAAGCGCGGGGCGAGGACGCTTTGAGCGCGGATAAGATAACCTCTGAACCGTTCGACGCGCCGCCACAAATGGAAGAGGCGTGGAAGAATTTCGTCCGCATCCGCCGCAGCGTGTTCGAGGCCGTTGCAAAGAAGCGCGACAGGGCCGAAAAGGGGCTGGTGGAGACAGCGGAACTCACGCCGAGTCTGTGCGTGAACGCGGCGAAGTACGCGCAAGCCTACGCCGAACTGCTGGACGCGGCGGGCGCGGCGGAAAATCCGGCGGCCCTGTCTGCGCTGCTGGAAATAGACACGCTCACGCTTGATCTGGCTCCGGGACGCCGCGCCGTTGTCGTTTTGCCGACGCATCCCCTGCGCTTTTTATGGTATGTCTCTTATGCCCGCTGGATCGAAGCGGTTGCTGAAAAACTGCGCGAACGCAGGAAAAGCGAACGCAGGGCCGCGTTCAATGCGGCCAATCTGCGCCGGGTGGCGCCCTGGAACGTTCCGGCTCTGCTCGCCCCCGCGAAACCCGACGCATCCGCCTTTGCCTTCGCGGACAACCTCGGACTGTTTCACGGCGTTCTCCTGCCGCTCGACGCCTGCGATCCCGGCGCCATGCTTTCGGAAGTGGCCCGCGCATTGGGTTTTGACGGCCTTACGCCTGACCTCACCGACGCCCGCCCCGAAACGCTGGCAAAAGAGGTGAAGAGTTACACGGAACTGCACCCCTACATCAAAACTTTGCGCGTCAATTCTGTGAACCCCGGTTCCGGCGAGTTTCTGCAAACCGCCCTGCGCGAGTCCCTGAAAATCGAACGCCGCGACGATGACCCCGAAAGCGAACTCGGCCTGAAACTGGATTTAATCACCCACAGCGAGTCCTCCACGCAGATTCCCGCGCCCGGACTGGACGCCCTTCGCAACCACTGGCATCGCGACCTGCGCGAACGCGGTACGCCGCTTCTGCCGGGACTGCAAATAGCGCGTAGCCCGCTCAGTCAGCAGACTCTGGAAAACCTGCCCGGTCAGGACGCGCACCTTGCCATCTGTCAGGATTATTTCAAGCCCGCGCTTGGCCTCACCGATGCCTCCGCGCCCGAAGACGACCCGGAGACCAGCGCCGCGCTCTTCGGCCTGCTGACCCGGTTTCAGTCCCGCTTTGCGACAACGGCGGACGCCGCAGAGTGGCGGCGGCGCGTGGAGTTTCATGGCGCGGAGGGCGTGGAAAAACACCCGGTTCGGCCCGATTTTGCCGCCGCACTGATCGAAGCGCAGGCGGCGCATCTGCGATTTTGCGCCCGTGTTCTCGGCGCTGACAGGAGCGAAAACCAGATTCCTGCGCTTGCGGTCAGCGTCAACCGCGAGTCCCGCGCCATTATGAACGGCCTGCATGATCACGCCGATTGGGTCGTGGCGGTAGACAGAAATTTCGGCGTGGAGTATTACGACAGCCCGAACTGCGACGCGCTAGATCGCGCGGCGGAACGCTATCTGCTGGACTATGCCCCCGAATTTCTGGAGGGCCTGGGGCATCGCATGGTCGTGACGACGGGCTGGCAGGAGGAAGTTGTCGGCGTGCTGGGGCGGGCCATGACGACGCTGGGACTGGCCCAATCTACAACGGAACTGCTTGCCATGCTTAAAATGTTGTCCGGTCGGCTTGCCATGCGGCTCATCGGCGACAGCGAGGAGACACGGGCGAAAGAGACCGTCGGGCTTGCGGTCGTGGTGAACTATTTATTTCAGCGCGGCGAGCTGAAAGACACAATTATTATTCCGGTGGACGCGCACCAGCCGCTTTTCATCGAAGCGAAAAAGGCGCTGGAAGCCGACAGCGCCAGCCGCTGCGATATGCTGCTTGTGCGCCCGAAAGACAAAACTATCGCCATCGAATTTGTCGAGGTGAAATTCCGCAAATCGGAGGACGCGCTGCAAACCGAGGCGGATCGCATCGCTTTGCAGAATAAGCAGACCGAGCAGACGATTCGCGGCCTATTCTTCTCCGACCCCGCCCGATTAGATGCGCCTATTCTGCGCTGCCAGTTCGCGGCGATCCTCCGCTTCTACGCGGAGCGGGCCAACCGGCACGGGCGCATTGCGAACGAGGGCGTCTACGCGGAAATCATACGCAACATCGGGCGCATGGAAACCGGGGCCGCGAAAATGACGGCGCGGCACACCGGCTACGTTGTCGCCCTGAACGCCCCGAAATCTAAAACGTTCAAGGCGGGCGAAACGACCATCCACCTGCTGACCGGCGCCGCCATTGACAGCGAGACCGCCTTCAGGCGCAGTTCCCGCCCAGAAGTCGCCAGTCCCGCCGCCGAAATCGTTCACGCATCCACACCGCCGCCTGCAAGCGAAGACATCGCGCCGAAGACGAAACTCGACGAGGCGGAGGCGAACCCCGACGTGGCGGAGATTTTCCTGTTCGCAGCGCCCTCCGCTTCGCCCGCCGCCGCCGAAACCACAGGCGAAAAGCCGGAGAACGCTGCGCCAGAGAGCGGAAGGTCGGAAGAGAGAGAGACAGAGGATATAAAACGGGAACCGGAGGCGCGGCGTCCGCTTGTGATTCCGCTGGGCGTTAATGCGCATACGGGCGAAGAGGTATCCTGGATTGGGGCCACGCAGGGCAGTCCGCACCTGCTCGTGCTGGGGATTCCCGGACAGGGCAAAAGCTGGACGACGCTGCGCCTTGTCTCCGAAGTGGCAAAGCAGGGCGTGGCCTCGCTGATCCTTGATTTTCACGGACAGTTCGCGGCGGAAGGCGGGCCGATTGCCACCACAAATCCCCGCGTTTTAGATGTGGCGGAAGGGCTGCCCTTTTCTCCTTTTGAGGCGCGTTCGTATCGGGGCGCGGCGGCAAGTTACTGGAAGACCAACGCCCTACAAATCAGCGAGATTTTTCAGTACATCTGCAAACTCGGCGATATGCAGCGCGATCTTGTTTATGAAGCGATTTCTAGCTGCTACAAAGACGCGGGCTTCGCGAGCGACGAGGCCAATGAGGACGCGCCGCCATTGGAAACGCCGACAGTCGCGCAAGTCTTTTCGCGCTTGCAGGAATTAGAGCGGACGCGGCGCGGGGTCGCAAACACTGTCGCCCGCTGCCGCGCCCTATTCGAATTCGACTTGTTCCGGGAGGACGCGCAGGAGTCGCTTGACCTTGCCGCCATGCAGGGCCGGACTACCGTTCTTGACCTGCATAACGTCGGCGTAGAAACGGTGCAGATGGCGGCGGGCGCGTTTGCGCTGCGGAAAATCTACCGGGATATGTTTGGGTGGGGCGAAGCGCAAAGCATCCGCCTGCTAATTGTTCTGGATGAAGCGCACCGCTTGGCGAAAGATGTCACGCTGCCGAAACTGATGAAGGAGGGCCGTAAATTTGGGATCGCGGTTCTGGTCGCCAGTCAGGGCGAGCGCGACTTCCACCCGGACGCTCTGCAAAACGCCGGTACGCGCATTTTATTTCGGACGAACTTCCCGGCGTCGCGGCGCATTGCCGGACTGGTGCGCCCCTCCCACCGCATCCCGGACGTGGCGGCGGCACTGGAGAAAATCGAGGTCGGTCACGCGCTCGTTCAGACCGTGCAAATGGACACCTGCGCAGAGACCGAAATGTATCCCTATTTTGAATAGGAGAAAAAGACGCGACGGGCCTTCAATTCAAAGAGAAATACGGAGCGATTCGCGCAACGCGAAAATCCTTCGGGGAGCGCTACTTCAAAATCTCTAACCTGCCATTTTCTTTTACGAGGGCCATCATGCCGGGGGCCAGACGCCGCGCTTCTACCTCGGTTGTCTGCCATGTTTTGATGAGCCATTCGGCCTGTTGCCAGATACCCTTTTTCAGGAAGGTTTCTTTGAGAAATAGGGCGGTCGTCCCGCTTTGTTTCAGGGCGAGAAGTTCGGCGGGAATGCGGCGGATCATGCGGTCGGCAGTGACGATAATCCATCCCTCGGCTCCGGCGCGGGGTATCCAATCGGTGTCCTCTGTGTCTGCCGGAAAGATTTCCTTGAGGTGAATGGCGTCCACGCTCAGTTGTTTGAGAATGTTGACCAGACGGGGCGATATGTTGTTGTCGAAAAAGAAGGTCATGCGGCTTTCAACATATGCTCGTAACGGACGGCCTCGCGAACCGTTTCAATTTCCACGTTATACCATTCCGCCACTTTTTCGGTCTTCTCTCCCCCTCGCGCCATCGCATATAAAACTTCGGTAGGAACCCCGGACTTTACATCTATCGGCTTTCCGAAAGCCCGCCGGGGATCAAGGACTATCGCGCCTTCTTTGCCGTTGGGAAACCAGCGGAGCGGCTCAAAGTCGCGATATTCGATCTGGCGGAAAAATGGGCGGGCGATGCTGTCCATGACCATTTGACTGCGTATCAAATCTTGCAACAGGGCCGAGGCGCGAACGCCCGCAACGCCCTTCTCCTGCAAAGTCGCCAGTATGTTCTTTCCGTCCGTCTCAAACCTCTGGATAACGAACGGGTGATTCGTATCATAAAGTTTGGCGGCGCTGTCCGCTGCGGCGCGAATCGTCTGCATTGAAACGCCCTCGCTGCGAAACAGCCCGATCATGTGGAGTTCAAGCAAATCCTTGAAGGTAAGAACAGGTTCGCCTTCCATCTCCCGCAAGTCCCGGCGAATCAGTGGTTCTGAGGCGCGGCGCGTTCCATTGGAGACAAAGGGATAGCCTTCGGCCCAGCGTCGGAGGCGGGCCGGGTGAAGGCGCAGCAATCGGGCGGCCTGGGGAATCGTGTAGAGGCCAATGCCGAGCAAAGATGATGTCATGGGCAATGCCTCCTCTCTTCTAGCAGTTCAATGTCTTTCCGTTGCTAGATGTTCATTATACCGCGTCGCGAGTCAGCCTGTCCAGAGCGGCAGGCGTTTTGCGTCCTGACTCATTCTCTCTGGCGGCCTCGCCTGTAGCGATTGCGATATTGGTCTTCCCTGTGTCCCGTTTCAGGAGGTCGCTTCAAATCGTTCTGCAAGGCCCGCTAAAGTTCGATTGTCGGCGATCTCATCATGCGGAATAAGAACGTAGCGCCAGGGCTTGCCGCCATATTTCATGGCGTTTTCGCTGGCCTGCTGGCACCATGTTACCGCTGCGTCCCGTTTGGTAAGGACAATAGGATCATCCATTTCGCGGCTCGATTTCGGTTCCAGCATATAGATTGTGTCGTCTGTCTCCGCGACGAAATCGGGCTGATATTCGGCCTGATCCGGCCCCGACTTGTAGTAAATCTGGAATTGACCGCGAACGGGCCGGAACCATTTCAGCGTGTCGCGCTCCAGAATGACCGCCATTTTTCGCTCAGTGTCCGAGTCGAACTTCTGCACGGAATACAGGCAACGCGAAAAGCCGCCGAACAGGTATCGCGCCATGTTGCTTTTGTCGGCGGGCGACTGGCGATAGTCTAAAATCGGCTGCAACGCGGACGCAGTGTAAGCGGCGGGCTTCAGCGGCGTGAAACCCCGGCTAACTTTTGTTTCGTAGCCCGCTGTTTCCTCACGATAATGCGCCTGCATCTGCGCGTGAATGAATTTCGCGATTTCCGGTCTGTAATAATCCAAGATTCGGCGCGTGTCGGCCTCGGAGAAAGTTCGGCGGAAATGCGCGACGGTCTGCGCGGCGAGATCGTAAAGCAGATCGGCAATCTCGTCGTAGCAAATATCGTTGAAATTTATCAGTTCGAACACCACGTAGTCTTCGAGGCGCGATTCGTTTCGCCTTGTCCTGAAAATCCCCAGCCGCTCCGTATGCCCCTCCCGCAAATACTGAACCCACAATTCCTCCGAAGGCGGCGAACGGTAGAACCCGCTGAAGTCCAGCGTGAACGGCTCATAGACGCTGCGCGTTTCGCCGAGGGGAACCGTGATGATGCGCGGGATGTCAATCGTCTGCTGCGCCATCAGCGCCGCCGTCTGCGCCACAATCTCCGTGAAGTTCGGCGTCGGCCTTAATTCTTCCATCGCTAACTGCGACGGGCGGTACTGGCGGGCCACTTCCTGCACAATCTCCGCCTGAATCGTCGGGGCTTGCAGTCCGGCGATCCCGCCCCGTGTTTCCGGGCGGGCCTGCAAGCGGTTCATTTCCCGGTAGGCGATCTGCGCGATGGCCTGCGCTTCCGGCTCGGCAAATGCAAGGGGCGCGTCCGCCACCGCCGCCCGCGTTTCCGCCGCATGATGCGCGGGCGCGAATCCCAGCCGCGTTTCCAGTTGGGGCTGCGCCACAATGGTAATCGGCTTTTGCGTGAGCTGCGCCGGGTCTAAAATCAAATGCTGCAAGCGAACAGGGGAATCGGGGCGGTTTGCCTCGTCTACGATCTCCTGAAATTTGTCGTGCGCCACAATGTTCAGGCGGTCTACCGACGCGACTCCCGTTCGCTTTCCGTAGGGCAGGCGCAGGCCGCGCCCGATGCTTTGCTCAATCAGAGTGCGGGCGTTTGCGGCCCGCAGCGGAATGATGGTGTAGAGGTTCGTCACGTCCCAGCCCTCTTTCAGCATATTGACGTGTATCACAATTTCGGTCGGCTCGTCGGTGTCTTCCACTTTGAGCAGGCGCTCGATCATAGCCTCTTCTTCGGCCCCGGTGCGGCTGGAATCCACCTGTAAAACTTTGTCGCGATAACGCCCCTCGAAGAAATCCGTTGACTCAAGATGCAGCAGCAATTCCTTCGCGTGAGTCGTGTCGCGGGCGATAATCAGCGCGAACGGCTTGACGAACTTTGCGCCCGTGTCCCGCGCATAAGTGTCGAGTTCCGCCTTCACCATTTCGTGCAGGGCGATTCCGTCTTCCAGTTTGATGCGCTCGATCTGTTCCCGCGACATCTCCGCCGGGTTGAAATCTTTGCGGGTGACGACCGCCGGTTCTTTCACAAAGCCGTCCGCCATGGCGCGGTTCAGCGTGTATGCCTGAATGATGTTGTGGAACCACACGGGGCCGCGAGGGGTTTCCACGAAGGGCGTGGCGGTCAGTTCGAGGCCCAGCGTCGGGCGCAACTCATTGATGGCGCGGAGGCCGGCAGTGGCGCGGTAGCGGTGCGACTCGTCCATGAGCAGGACGAGGTTTTCCAGTCCGGCGAGATAATCAAAGTAACTCTCGCCGAGGTATTCCGAAAGTTTCTTAATCAGCGGCATTTTGCCGCCCCGCGCTTCGGAGTTGATTTTGGAGATGTTGAAGATGTTGATATTCACGCCTTCATCGAATCCGGGCAGGCGGTTCTTCCGAACGCCGATACCCTGCTGATAATTTTCGCCGGTGATGACGACGGGCGCGTTCATGGCGAACTCTTTGATTCCGGTGAAGACGTACTTCGGCGTGTTCGGCGTGAAGTCGGCAATCAGTTTGTTGTAAATCGTGAGGTTTGGGGCGAGGACGAAAAAGTTGTCCATGCCATGCGCCTGATGCAGATACGTGATGAAGGCCCCCATCAGGCGCGTTTTGCCGACTCCGGTGGCAAGGGCGAAGCAGAGCGACGGGAAATCGCGCTCGAAATCGGTCACCATCGGGAATTCGCTGCGAATGGCGGCAAGCGCGGTCTCGATGTCGCCGCCTTTGCGGGGCGGCGCCAGTTCGGTAACGCGGTCTAAAATCTTTAAGGCGTGGCGCTGCGGTTCGCGCAGGCTCAGGCGTTTGGCAATCTGCGGGACGTAGGGGTTCAAAGGGTTGCGTCCTCCAGATCAAGACGGGGCTGCGCCGCCGGTTTCGGGGCGGGCGCCTGCGGCAGATTTTCCACTTTCAGGCTATAATCGTCGTGGCCCCATTCGCAGGACGTGAGAATCTCTTTCGGGATTTTCTTGATCGTGAGGTTGTCGTACCGATCCGCTGGCCCGCGAAACGCCAGACACATCACCAGCAGCGTTCGCTCCGGCCCCACATCCTCGTGAATCTGCTCTAATTGCGCTTCGGTCAGCGTCTGGGTGGTGACATAGAGATAATCGGTCTCGGTCGAGCGTCCCTGCTGCCAGTAGATCGAATCGCTGGGCGCGTAGTAGAAGCCTTCCAGTTTGCACAGGGCCTCGGCGAGCATGGCGGCGTTGTAGGTTTTGTTGATAATCCAGTTGCCCCAGCGGTCTTGTTCGAGCAGGGAGGGCGCGAGATGGTAATAGCGGAAGCCGCCGCCGCCTTTCCAGCCCGTCGCCGCCGTGACGCCGCCCGCGTCGGTCCCGTCCACCACGCGGCGCAGGCGAGGCAGGATATGCGTATCGCAGTGTTCGCCGAGTTCCACCATGATCCAGCGACGGCCCATCTTGTGCGCGACGGCTCCCGTCGTTCCCGAACCCGCAAACGAGTCCAGAACCCAATCGCCCGGTTCCGTCACCGCTTCAATCAAAGTATGCAGCAGTTTTTCCGGCTTCGGATAATCAAACGTGTTTCCGATTCCAAAGAGTTCCCTGCTTTCCGCGTTTGAGTCCTCATAAGTCGCCATTTGATAATGCGCGATAGAAAGCAGATTTTTAAGTTTTTTGTCCTCGCCGCCCGCTTTAACATGATTGGGCCGGAAAGGAACTTTGCTAATGATGAGCGGTTCCTCTGCAAGAATAATTTCGTCCAATTTGCGTTGCGAGTAGCGCCATTCCCCTTCAAGCCGGAAGGCGTTTCTGTTGGTTCCGTTTTCCACAATCAGCGAATCCAACAGGCGCGTAATAATATTTCCTTCGGACATATCCTGCGGCTGGTACACTCCGTCCGGGCAGTAAAATCGCACCGAGCAGGGCGAAAATCGCAGCGTTTGAACGCTGTTGCCCGCGTTATTAAGCGGGTATTTTTTGCCTTCCGTTGTCACGCCGCCAATAAAGGGCGGCGACCGCAGGCGGTTGGGAGAATACGCCAGAATGTATTCGGTGACGACGCCCATATTGGAATTCAAAAAAGAGGGCTTCTTCTTTTTCTCCCAGATGAATTGCCCGCAAAAATTGCGCCGACCAAATATCTCGTCAAGCAAAACTTTCAAATAAGCCTGCTCATTGTCATCAATTTGCACGAAAAGCACGCCATCATCACGCAAAAGATTTTTAAGCAGTTCGAGGCGGTCGCGCATCAGTCCAAGCCACAACGAATGTTCAAGCCCGTCGTCGTAATGTTCAAACGCGGAACCCGTATTATAAGGCGGATCAATATAGACGCACTTAATTTTACCAAAAAATTCCTGCTCTAACGCTTTTAGTCCCAACAAATTATCGCCATGAATCAAGCGGTTATCAAACAGGTCATTATCCAAAACGCGATGCGGCGCATGGTAGGACTTATCGGTTTCTTCCAGCAGGATGCGCGGCTCTAATCGTGGACGATTTTCCTTACCAATCCATGTTAATTCCAGTTTTTGCTTGTTGTTCATCGTAAATTGAAGCCTTTCTTATTCGACAATGCCCCATTTACGACTGTCATGCCGTGTCTGTTTATCGCATTGCGCCAGCAAAGCGTCGTAGCGATCCGGGAAAACGCTTTGCTGAACAATCTCGAACTCATACAAGCCCGATGAGATTACGCTAAAAACAATGACACAGGGACGCGCCGAGTAATCAAGTTCATTGATAGATAATCGCGTTGTATGGTTTCCAAACAAAGTGATCGTGAGGTCGCGTATATCCCGCGTTGCGAAAGATTGGAGTTTTATTTGTTTGGTATTTCCCGGCTGATCCTTCGTTGCAAAGAAACTAATCGCGGCTTCTTTTGGAATTTGAATCTGTTTTCCGCCAGCCCCTGTTTCCAACGGCGTGATCTCCATAATCAAATTGCCGTTTTGAGCGTCGGTCGCTTTTGCCTGCGCGGAGGGAACGGCAGTAGTTCGTTGCGAACGTCTGCGTGGTTTTGTCCGACCACTCCAGGTAAATACTTTTAATCCTGCCCGAAGTTTTTTATAGTTTTCTCCTTCCTTTACATAGTAATCTTTTTCCCTCGTATAGTAATCTTCTCTTTCCTTCGTATAACTGTTCAGCAACCCGCCGTCGAGCGGTTCGCTACCTTTGTCGACTTCCAGAAACCAATGGTTGAGATCAGGATTCAACAGCGTTGACTTGATTAGCGTGGCGAATTCGATATTGTGAAGCAAGCCCTCGCGGGTAAAATTATTACTCGCCACCCACACCAGATGCGTATTTTCTCCCGAAAGCCAGAAAACTTTAGGATGAAACACTCCCTGATAGTTTTTCATCAGTCGCACTTTGACGCCATCATCAAGCATGGCTTTCAACGCGCCGGGTTCGGTAAGGCCATGATCGGTTCCGGCATACAGAGTGACTGATCGCCCCTCACGATCTTTTAGCCATTTGAGAATGGAGGGGCGAAGAATGTTCCAGCCTGCCTCGGTGACCGCGTATGTGAAACAGTAAAAATTGGCGCAGGCGGCATCTGCGGCAAGTTCGCGATCTAGCGAAACGCGCAATTCTGCGACTGTCCATTCGGCGCTTGTGAGGGTAGGAAGATGCGTCTCCAAATCAATTTTCTCCATGCGAATGTTCAACTCCGTCGTCGTAATGCTCAAACGCGGAACCCGTATTGTAAGGCGGATCAATGTAGACGCATTTGATTTTGCCCGCGAAATCCTGCTCCAGCGCTTTGAGGGCCAACAGATTGTCGCCGCGAATCAGGCGGTTGTCGAACAGGTCGTTGTCCGAAACGCGCTGCGCCGCCGTGTAGGATTTCTCCGCGTCTTCCAGCAGAATGCGCGGCTCCAGACGCGGGCGGTTCTCCTTGCCAATCCAGGTCAGTTCCAGTTTTTGCTTGTTGTTCATAATGTTCAGGTTCCCCATCAGGATACTGCCGGACAGGGGGGATTTCAGGAAAGGAAAACGTGAGATATTTTGCGTTTTTGCGGGCGATTTTTCCGCCATTGCAGCAAAGTTTATGCCCTTTCGCCGCGTGTTTATGCCCTTTATGCGGAAGTTTATGCACTGGAAAGAAAAGTTTCTGCCCTTTTGCTGCGCGTTTATCCCCTTTATTCGCAGGTTTTCCACCTTTATTCGAAAGTTTATCCCCTGCAAAGAAAATAAAGGGGATAATTCTTCGAAGAAAGGTGGAAAACTTTTCTTTGCTGAACTATTTTACGCGGCGCGAGGAACGGCGCGAGGTCGGGATGTCGGCGTTTTTCCTGTGCTATAATAAAAATCAACCGTTGCCCCGAAAAGGAGAAAAAGATGGCGACCCTGAATCTGGTTCTGCCCGACGCGCTTTTTCGTTCGCTGGAAACGCGGGCGCGAAACGCGGGGCAGTCGCTCGACGAATTTGCCCTGCGCTTTCTGGAGCGGACGCTAACGGAAAGCGACGGCGACCCGCTGCTGCAAATGCTGGGAACGCTGGATTCGGACGCGCCCGACCTCGGCGAACGGCATGACGCCTATCTTTCGCAGACGCATACGATTTCGGAGGCGTAGCCCATGCCGGAAATTTTCGCGGACACTGCCGGACTGCTCGCCGCCTTTGTCGCGACGGAAACCCATCACGCCGCCGCCGCCCAACTCCTGCGCCAGTGGAGCGGGGACGGGACGCGGCTCGTCACGTCCAATTACATTTTTTGTCACGTCCAATTACATTTTGACGGAACTCGTCGCGCTCTACGTCAGCCGCATCCGTTCGCCGCGAGCGCAGCAAATTGCCACGATTGCGCGACTGAGAGAATCGGCCTGGGTGGAAATCGTTCACATCACGCCGGAATTAGATACGGCGGCGTGGAACCTGTTCGTTTCCCGTCCCGACAAAGATTGGAGTCTGGTAGATTGCAGCATTTTCGTCCTGATGCAGCGGCGCGGCATCACGTCGGCCCTGACTTCGAATCACCATTTCACGCAGGCCGGTTTTCAAATTTTGCTTTCATGCGGGCGCGTCCCTTCACGCCAGCCGCCAGCGGATGGTGAACAGGGATTTCAATTCGCTGCCCTGCGTTAGTTTCCCCTCAACCTGCGCGATCAGCGCTTCCCGCTGCCGGTCTACCTCGTCCTGCGCTTCGAAGAGGGAACGCCGCTTCTGGTTCCGCGCCGCTTCCAGCGCCTGACCCGCTTCTGACCGTCCAGTTTTGCCTGCAAGGTCAGCGCGGCAGTGGCGGCGCGGCGGGCCTCTTTGATCTGCCGATCCAGTTCCTGCAATTCCCGTTCCAGCCCGACTTTGACATCTTCCGCCCAGCCGTCCAGTTTTTCCACTTCTTCCGCAAAGAATTTCGCGTTCCGGTCGGAAACTTCCTGCCTGACCGCCTGTTCCGCCTTATGCGTCGTCTTTTGCAATTCGCGCTGAACGGTTCCCGGCGCTTCGGCAAGCAGCCCGATAAGCCCTGGCAGCGTCAGCAGGCGGGAAATCTCCTCATCAAGCGGCCTTCCGCTATCCGTCACGTTCGCCCATAAGAAATGATCTTCTGTCTGATCCAGCGCTGCGATGCGGACTTGCGAAAGCGTTGTTGCATGAGGGAGAATTGATTGCCTCCGTTCCGCAAGAACGTGACGGAGAACGTGTGTCGGAACGTGTGAGGGCTGCGCCGCGCCGTGTGAATTTCTGCCTTTTGTCCCAACCGCTGAATGAGTTTTTGCAGACCGTTACGTTGCATTGCATCTCCACGTTCAGACTGAAAAAGGGGCTCGTCGTTTTCGCGGCCTTCGTCTTTGAGGTACTGCCAGAGCGATTTTGCCGCCGTTTTGCCGAACGAGACAGAGCGCGACTTCCCGCCTTTTCCCTCGCGGATCTGGGCGCGGCGAGCGGATATATCCACATCGGAAAATCGAAGAGCGCACAATTCGGAAGCGCATGTGCCTGTGTCGAGCAGAAACAAGAGAATCGCGTCGTCCCGGCGTGGATGACGACTTTTTTGGCGGCGGCAAACAACGCATCAAGCTGTGGTTTGGTGAATGGTTCAACCTGATCTGGACGGTCCACGAGGGCGGGAATACGGGCCATTGGGGAGGACATCCGCATATCTTCATCTACGATCCAATTGAATAAGGCGCGAATGTGACGATGGTAAGCCGCAACAGTGGAAGATTTTACCGGCTTTGTTTCCTGGGGATTGTTCCAGCGTCCGCCTTCGTCTTTATGTCCATTGGCGCAGTAGGCGAAGAAAGCGCGCAGTTCCATCACGCTGCACGACTCGTACTTGCGCTGACGCAGGAACCACAAAAGATTTATGACGTAGATGCGGCGGTTGGCGAGGGTCGGTTCGCTGTGCTGGGCGATTTCGCAAGACAAAAGCCAGCCTTCTGAGCGCTTTTCAAGGTCGCTCAGGCTAATTTCGGAGTCTCCCGTTTTCACGGAAGGAAGAGTACAGTTTCTCATTTTAGCCCTTTCTATGGGAGGTAGAAAGGGCAGTCAGACGACAGGGAAGCGCACAGTATGAGAGAGAAAAGGGAAAACAAACAAGCGGGAAACGAGGCTCGAACTCGCGACCTCTTCCTTGGCAAGGAAGCGCTCTACCACTGAGCTATTCCCGCAGACGTTTCTGCGATATGAACGGTAAGATGGGCAAGAGGGGATTTGAACCCCTACGCCTTTCGGCACTAGTTCCTAAGACTAGCGTGTCTGCCGTTCCACCACTCGCCCGGAACGGATTCCGAAGCGCGGACTGCGCGACGTGGATTTATTATACGCGAAGTCCTCCCGCTTGTCAAGAGGAAATTTTAGATTTTTGCGCCCCGCTCTTACAGAAAGGGCGCAGGGCAACGCCCCAACCGAAACGCCATTCTGGGGACGAAACGAAAAACCGCCCCGCCGAAAACTCTTTTTCGGCGGGGCGGCGGGACAGAAAGCGCGTCAGGCGACAGGCTTGCCCGTTTTATCATCAATGCGATTGCCCGTCACGGCGTCCGCAATTTTTTCGGTAATGCCCCGCGTGTCAGGAGAACCGTCCACGTCGCGCCCGCCCGTCTGCACTCCCGGCAGGCCATTGGCCCCGACCGCGTTCTCGATGTTCGCTTCCGTGCGGTAGGCCGCTCCAGACACGTTGTCCTTTGCGTCGCGGGCCGTGTGCGCGGCGTTCGCAACGGCGGAACCCAGCGTTCCGCCAGTGGCTCCGGTGTATCCCGTTGCATTGGTCGCGCCCGGAAGCTCTTCCACTTCGACATCCGTGCGGCGCACCGTATCATGCACTGTCTCGACGCGATCTGTGGCCTGTTTGCCAATGGTAACTTCTTCCACCACGCGGGCCTCTTTCGCGACGACTGCCTCTTCCGCCGTTTCCCGAAGTTCAAACGATCCTTCTTTGAAAGCGGCGTCGGCGGCTGTCACCGGGCGGTTGACCGGAGTGCGCTCGACGTTGATATGCTCTTCGTGAAGCGTCACCTGCTCGGTTACCGGCGTTTCCGTGACGTGCTGATAAACGCGGATGGCGCCGCGCTCTACTTCGCGCTTGCCAACGACAAGGTTTTCTTCCGTGACGTTGAGTTTCGTTTCGCCGTCCGTATTCAGATCGGTTGTCGAAGCGGGAGCTGCGCTGAAGTTTGTCACCGCTGCGGGAACCGCCGCGACAGGGGCCGCCGCAGCCGTATTGGTCTGGATCGGGGCCTGCGTGGGAAGGAAGCCCTCCTGCCGGTACAGGTCGGCCCGCTCGTCAATGTCCACCGCGCCGTCATCGCCGAGAATCTCCGCCACACGCTGCGCCTGATCGTCGGGCGCTTTGACCGCCAGCAGATTGCCGCCGCGCCGGACGCCCTCATTGTAGAGTTCCGCGTCTTCGTGGGGAACGCCCGCGCCCACCAGAGCGCCAGCCAGTCCCACTGTTGCGCCGACCGCCGCCCCGATTAAGGTGGTGGTGAGCCAGCCGCCAATAGCAAGCCATCCGAGGCCGGGAATTGCCAGCGCCGCAAGGCCAGCGACAAGGCCGATTCCCGCGCCTTCAATCGCGCCGGTAGTCGTTTCCGAAGCGGCAGAGTGGCCCGTGCCAACAGCGGCGTTCTCATTTCGGACGGGATACTGCCCGCCATCGTTATTGGCGGCAAGGCTGATGTCGTTGTGCGGGATGCCGATGGCCTCCAGGTCGCGCATCGCTTTTTCGGCATGGGGCATGGTGTCGAACAGTCCGACTACAGTTTTCATAGTTTCTCCTTCGTGGGGGAACGCCAAGAGGATTAAATTTGTGGCGTCCCGGATCGCTTCTACGCGATAGATACGTTTGACAGAATTACTGCCAGGCAGGGCTACTGCGGATCAAACGACGTTTTCGGTTCGTCACGCTCAATAACGGCTTCGTTACGGCGCAGGGTCACCGTCTGCGTCTCAGTCTGCGTGGTCTCAATCAGGCGGATGTGAATCTCCTCTTTGAGCATCAGCCTTTTCTCCACCACCAGGACCTCTTCAAGTACCGGGATGATATGGACGCCGCCTTCTTCGCGGGCCTGCGGCGGGTCGCCCGCCACCGGGCGGTTGATTGAAATGCGCTCTATCGCCGCTGATTTCTTTATCAGAGGAGTTTCGATCCGCTCTTCGCGCTCTTGCGTTAGGGTTCGGACGCGGACCACGCCGGTTTCCTTAGCGCGTTTTTCGATATGGGCCGTCTCCTCGATGATTGGCACAACCGTTTCCGCTTCCGTCACGGCGCGACTGGCGAGCGTTTCTTCCGTCTGCATTGCAAAATCTCCCTGAGCATGATCAGCCCGCGAAATGGCGGTAGAGTTCGTAAGCGACAACGAGTAGCGCAAGGACAATCGCGGCCCCGATGAGAGACGGCGAAATCTTCGACGCGCTTTTGGGCCGGTCGTATACTTTCACTGCCCTGTGGGGTTTGGGTTCCTGATTTGCGTCCATGATTGATTGCCTCCTGCGCGGAAAAAACCTGTCTGTTTCAGCGGGTTTCGCTCGCTTCGCCCGTAGGACGCGGAGGAACGGAAATGGTTCCTTAATTTATTCGCTGCCTGCTGAAAATTAACGCGCTTGTTCCGAGGCGGGGCCTGTTCCTGCGCGGTTGCGCTGACTGTCTGGCGGATGTGTCAGGCGAAAGGTTGCGCCGCAATCTCCTTCCCCAGGGCCATTGAGTTTTCGTGCGGGCGAATCAATTCACGGCCACGCGCGCGCAAAGTCCGCCTTCGCGGACTCAATGCGGATGAGCCCCCACAAAAAGGATCGGGTTTAGTGTCCGAAGGGACACTTCGCGCGCTTGTGGCAGCGGTTTCAACCGCCCGACGCTGAAAACGGAATGGCCCTGTCTTTCACCTTTCTGAACCCGGCAGTGTAGGGCTGCTGTTGAGTTGGCAAGCGTGGGCGTCGGCGTCCCGCGAAGACGCCGCGTCCGGTTCTAATCCAAAATCCAAAATCGCCGTTTAGCCGAGCAGGTGAACGGGCAGGATCGGCTGCGGGACGATGACGCGCTTTTGCGGGCTGTCCAGCAGATTCAGATGCGGGGCGGAACGGACGACGCACCGCCCCGAATCGCGGGCCAGGTCAAGCAAAGTCGGCTGCGGCAGCGCCTTGCCGCGATGGTCAAGCCGAATCTGGATCGTGGGGCGCATCGGCAGATTCGGCGGCGTCCCCGCCACGATTCCCCGCTCGCCCGTGTTTAACTGAACGGCGGTTCCGGTCGGATACAGGGCCACGCGGCGGCACAGAGCGATCACCACGTCCCGCGCAAACAGGCGGTCAACATTCGAGACGATATAGGTCAGGGCGACATCCGGCATTACGACGGGCGCGTAGGGGCGCGGCGAGGTCATGGAATCGTAGGCCTCTGCGACGCAGGCGATGCGGGCGAGCAGCGTCAGTTTGTCGCCGTGAATGCCCTCCGGGTAGCCGCTGCCGTCCAGATGTTCATGGTGGCGCAGCGCAAGGCTTGCCGCCACGCCGCTGACCGCCTGCGAATGGAGGAGATAGGCCGCGCCGAGCCGCGCATGGTCGCGCAGGGCCAGAATGTCTTCCGGCGACAGGGGCGGCGTCTTGCTGATTAAGTTCTCCGGCAGGTACATCAGCCCGATGTCGTGGAACAGCATCGCCGCGCCGAGATGATAGAGCATCTCCGTCGGAACGCCCATGTCCAGCGCCAGCGTGACCGCCAGAATCGCGGACGAAACGCTGTGCTGCATCAGGGCGTCGGAGGTCGCGTTGACATCAATCAGAGCGATCAGCGGACTGCGGCTGCCCATGAGCGCCTCGATCAGACTGCCGGAGGCGCGTTGAATGGCGGCGGCGTCCAGCGTCAGCCGCTTCGCCGCCGCAATCTCCCCCATGCGCCCGAAGGGGGCCTGCAAAATCTCCTGACACTTCTGCTTGACTTCCGCTTTCACCAGTTCCGGCGCGTCGGCGTCGGCCCCGCTGCGCAGGTAGACATTCTCCACGCGGAACCGGAACAGCCGCCGTATCAGGCTTTCGGTCAGCCGCTGCCCCTGCGCCAGCAGAATCCGTCCGCGTTCGTCGCGGGCGTCCTTCGCAATAATTTGTCCCTCGCGCAGATCGCGGGTCGGCGTCAGCTGCATGGTTCTTTTAGAGAAAACAGAAAACAGAAAATAGAAAACAGATGGGGGCCGTCAGAGTTTGCAAGTTTCGTCAAACGCCGCAAAGTTGGCAGTCAGGGCATTTCCTTCTGTTTTCTGTCTTCTGTTTTCTGTTTTCTACTCTCCTATCCTAAATTTGCCAGCATCGGGTCTACCGGGCGCAGGACGAGTTCGCCACTTTTGGCCTGCAAAAGCTGGGGCAGGGTGGCGGCGGAGCGCACGATGGCGCGGTTCAGATCGCGCATCAAGTCCACGACCATTGGGCTTTTCATCAGGTTGCCCCGGTGATCGTAATGCACCAGAACGACGGGGCGCGTGGGGGCTTTTGGCAGGATTCCCGCCACAATGCCGCACTCGCCGGTCGTCATCTGCACGGCGGAGCCGACGGGGTAAAGCGCAATCCGCTGGCAGAGTTTGATTACCACGTCTTTTGCGAACAGTTTGCCCGCGTTGCTGATAATGTAGGAAAGCGCGATGTCGGGCAGCACGGGCGGCATCCAGGGGCGTCCGGTGGTCAGGGTGTCATAAATCTCCACGACGTGCGCGATTTTCATCAGCGTGGTGAGTCTTTCCTCCGGGACGCCGTTGGGGTAGCCCGCGCCATCAATCGTTTCGTGGTGGCGCAGGATGATGTTGGCGGCGATGCTGCTGATTGTCCCGCTATGCAGCAAATGGTCGCAGCCCAGCTGGACGTGCTGCCGCATGGTCTGCGCTTCCTGCGCGGTGAAGGGGCCGCGCTTGTTGACGAGTTCGTCGGGCAGAAAGATTGTGCCGATGTCGTGGAAGAGCATGGCGACGGCGAGTTCGCGCAGCATGGGTTCCGGGACGCGCATATCAATCGCCAGCACGATGGCGAGGACAGCGGCGTTGACTGAGTGCTGAAGGGTCTTGTCCGGCCCCGCGCTGATGTCCACGAGCGTGACGAGCGGGTTTTTGGACTGCATCAGGGCGTCCACCAGCCCGCCGCTGACCTCTTTGATGGCGACGGGATCGAGTGCGATTTTCTTTCTGGTGAAATCCTGCGAGACCTGACAGAACGCGCCTTTAAGGACGGTGACGCAGCGTTCGCGCAGTTCGGTCTTCGTGGGTTTGACGACAGCCTCGCCGTTATTGGGATCAATAAAAATGGAGTCAATGCGGAACTTCCGCAGGCGGGCGATGTGGTGATAGCCGATGCGCTGCCCCCGCGCAATCAGGGTGCGCCCGTGTTCGTCGTCCACATTCTCCGAGACGCACATCCCCTCTTTGATATCGCGCAGCGCAACAAACTGCATCATGGATTTTTTCCGCCCTCTGTGCCGCAGCAATTTCGATAGCCATTGCAATTCACGGGGAAATTATCGGCTGCTTAAAACGCGGGGTCACGGAGAAAAATACCGGAGTTCTACTAACGGCGCATGAGAAATTCGAGTCGCGTCCCCTTTATTCAGGATCAAGAAAAAGCGCCTTAAACTGTGGGAAGGCCATGAAACCTACGATGCGGATTGCAGTCCGTCGCGGCAGGGATCGGCGGGGTCGAAAATCAGCGTGGCCTCGGCGGTGATGTAGGCGCTGCCGCGAATCGTGGGAATCAGCAGGCTGTCGCTCTCGCTAATGGAACCGGCGAACACGCTGCCGGTGACGCTCTCCTGTCGCCAGATTTCTCCGGCGCGGAGTTTGCCGTCAAGGTGAAGGCAGGCCAGTTTCGCGCTCGTTCCCGTGCCGCAGGGCGAACGGTCATACGCCCCGCCCGGACACAGCACGAAATTGCGGCTGGCGCATCCCGGTGTCGGGGAGGAGGCGGAGATTTCCACGTGGTCAATCTCCGCCCCGTTCGCGCCCGTGACGCCGCACTTTACTAATGCGCGGCGAACCCGCTCTGCAAAATCGGTCAGCGCGGCAACGTTTGCCAGCGCGATCTTTGGCCCCGCGTCCTCGGTCAGAAAAAACCAGTTCCCGCCCCACGCCACATCGCCGCAAATCTCGCCATGCCCTTCCACGCTGACCGCGACTTTTGCCGCATAGCGATAGGCGGGAACGTTTTCGACGGAGACCTCGTTTGGCGTATGCAGCGTAGCGGCAACAATTCCGGCGGGCGTCTCAATGCGGTGGACGCCCAGACCAATGCGCCCCAGATGCGCCAGCGTCGCCAGCAGGCCCATCGTTCCATGCCCGCACATTCCCAGGTAACCCACGTTGTTAAAAAAAATCACGCCCGCCGCGCAGTACCGGTTCACCGGTTCCGTCAGCAAGGCCCCGACCAGCGCCTCGGAACCACGCGGCTCGTTCACCACCGCCGACCGAAAATTGTCGTGCTGTTCGCGAAAGACGCGCAGCTTGTCCGCCGCGCTGCCGCCGCCCAAATCCGGCCCGCCCGCAATCACCACCCGCGTCGGTTCTCCGCCCGTATGCGAATCCACCACCATTGCTCTTTTTATTTCACTTTGCATTTTCTTTTCTCTTTTCCCGCTCCCTTTTTCCCTTTTTTGAGGTATACTAGACTAACCTGTGAAATAAATCACAAACTGCGGGGGCGACGTTTCCGCAGACAAGTCGGACGCTCAGAATCGGAGGCCGCATCATGGCGACAATCATGCAAACGCTGGAAACTTCAGGAAATTCGGAAACGCGGCAGACCGCCGCCCCCGCAAATTTGGACCACGCCCGCGCCGAACGCTACGTCGGGGCGAATCTCATGGACATCTACGAAAAAGTCCTCGCGCAGGAGCGCCTGACCTACGAGGACGGAATAAAACTCTACCACGCCCCGAATCTGTCCGCCGTCGGGTATCTGGCGAATATCGTCCGGGAACGGCTGCACGGCGACCGGGCGTATTACGTGCGCAATCAGCACATCAACTATACCAATATCTGCAACAAATTTTGCAAATTCTGCTCGTTCTACGCCAAAAAAGGCGGGCCGAAGCCCTACGAGATGGACATGGCGGAAGTGCGCCGCAAGCTGGAAGCCCATCTCGACGTGCCGATTACCGAAATCCACATGGTCGGCGGCATTGATCCGCGCCTGCCCTACCAATATTACCTTGACCTCCTGCATACGGTAAAATCTGTGCGGCCCACCGCGCACATCAAGGCCTTTACAATGGTCGAACTGGTGGAGATTCAGCGGCAGGCGGGCAAACCATTGGAAGACGTGCTGCGCGAACTCATGGCGGCGGGCCTCGATTCGCTGCCCGGAGGCGGCATCGAAATCCTCTCTGACCGGGTGCATGAAGCCCTCTTTGATCGCAAACTCGACGGCGCGGGATGGATGGACGTGGCGCGGGCGGCGGCGAATGTCGGACTGACGCAGTATGCCACTATGCTCTACGGGCATATCGAAACGCCGGAGGAGCGGGCGGAGCATCTCGTTAAAATCCGCGCTTTGCAAGACGAGACAAAGCACTTCGTGACGATGACCCCGCTGGCGTTCCACCCGGAAGGCACGGAACTGGAAGACCTTCCCCATTCCACAGGATACGACGACCTGCGCAACGTCGCCGTTTCTCGCCTGATGCTGGATAATTTCGCGCACATCAAATCGTTCTGGATTATGAACACGCCGCAGATCACGCAATTAGCCCTCTGGTATGGCGCGGATGACATGGACGGGACGGTTCACGAGTACGAGATTACCTACAAGGACGGCGAGTTCGGCAACAAATCGCAAGTTTTGACCCGTAAGAACATGATTAAAATGATCGAGGAGGCGGGGCGCGTCCCGATTGAGCGGGACAGCCTGTATCAGGAAGTCACGCTGCCAGACGAACCGACCGCCCCGCTGCACACGTTCATTCCGCTGCCGGTGTTGAATTAGACCAAAGGAGACAGGCTTATGGTGCGATTAGGGGTGATTGGCGCGGGGTGGTTCGCGTCCCGGCGGCATATGCCCGACGCGCAGGCCGATCCGAATGTGCGGCTTGCGGCCCTCTGCCGCCGGGAACCGCAGGCGCGGCAAACGATGGCGGAACGCTTCGGGATTGAACCCCGGTTCGCGTTCGAGGACTGGCGGGAGATGCTCGGCGGCGCGGAACTCGACGCCGTGCTAATCGCCACGCCCAACGATCTGCACAATGAGCAGGCGAAGGCCGCGCTGGAGGCGGGCCTGCACGTCCTGCTGGAAAAGCCGATGACGATTCGGACGCAGGACGCCCGCGAACTGATAACGCTTGCCGACGCGAAGGGCCTAAAACTCTCCGTCGCGGTCAATCCGCCCTTCTGGGCGCACTGTCATAAAATGCGCGACGCCCTGCAAAACTCCGCGATGGGGGAACTGGAAAGCGCGTCGTTTTTCTGGACGGGATCGGCGGAGTACGTTTTCGGAAAAGCCCCCGCCCCGGAGAATCTGCCCGGAGTCGTGCCGCCTACCATGTACCGCAGCGACCCGGCGCGGAACGGCGGCGGCTACTTTGCGGACGGCGGGCCGCATCTGGTCTCGGAACTGCTGTGGGTCTCCGGCATGAAGGCGCGGCGCGTCACGGCGCTGATGGACGCCACCCCCTCGGATATGCGGGCCGTCCTCACGATTGAGATGGAGAACGGGGCTTTAGCGACGATTGTCTCGCTGGGAGACAGCAAATTTCCCGGCAGGCGCGTCTACAACACGTTCGGGGCGGCAAACGGCACAATCACGGTGCGGGATTTCGCGTTTGACACCACGATTGCCGTTCACGGGCAGGAGACGCAAACTTTTAACGAGGCTGACCTGCCGCCCATCGGAACGCCCATTGGCAATTTCGCGCAGGCGATTCTGGGGCAGGCAGAACTCCTCTCTCCTGGCTGGCACGGCGCGGATGTCGTCGCGGTGACGGAAGCGGCTTACCGCTCCGCCGCCGAAGGCCGAACAATCACGCTGGATTAGCCCTGCCCTGATGCGTCGTATTAAATTTGTGTTAAGAGCGGGATTCAGGCAGGATTATTCGTTCGGCGCGTGGAATGAACGGGCGTCGAACCGACGCGAATGGCGTTTCGTATCGCGCTTTGCTGGATGCGGCGGGCAAGATTGGAACGATCAAGAAACCCCACAGGAGCAGAATCCCATGTCCGCAGAACGTGATGCCGGTCTCGCCGCCTTGCAAAAAGGCGATGCGGCGACCGCGATAACCGCGCTGGAAAGCGCCAATGAGCAGCAGCCGAGCGATTACCAGACGTTGCTTTACCTCGCGGCGGCCTACGGCATGACCGAGCGGCACACCGAGGCCGTGACCGCGATGACGCAGGCGGTCACTTTGCAGCCCGCCAACCCGCAGGCCCGCTATAATCTGGGCGTGGCGTATGAACGCGCCGGGTGGACGGCGGAGGCGCTGACCGCCATGCAGCAAGCGATCCAACTCCAGCCCGTCTATACGCAGGCGCAGGAGGCCATTCACCGCCTGCAAGGGCCGACGCTGCCTACCCCGGCGCCGCAGACCGCTGCTGCGCCCTATGGACTGAACGCGCCCCAGCCCGGATACGCCCCACCCGCGCCGCCCGGATACGCGCCGCCGATGCAGCCGTACTCGCCCGCGCCTTATGGACAGCAGGCCCCGCCTTATGGCGCGTCCCCGTCGGCCCCTTCGCCCTACGGCGCCCCGCAGCAAATGCCAAATCCCGGCTACGGCGCTCCGAACGCTCCTTATGGCTCCTACGCGCCGCAGGCGTATCAGGCCGCGCCCGCCGCTTCGCAGGGGAGCCTCGTGACTGCTGTCATGCTCTGCATCGGCATGGTGATCCTGTGCGGGATTGGAGTCGGCTACTTTACCTATGCGACGGGCTACCGATTTCCGTTCGCCAGCATCGTTTTCGGCTACCTGTTCGGCTGGTTCGTTCCGAAGGTCAGCGGCGGACACGGCGCGGCGCAGGGCTATATCGCAGGCGCGGGCGCGGGGATCGCCACGCTTGCCGCCACCGGGATTGTCTACGCGCTGGGCGGTATGGTCACGCCGTTTAGTTTCCTTCTGGTCTTCTACGCCATTTTTCGCGGCTATCGTCTGGCCTCCGGCGATTAGCGCCCAATTCAATCTGCGAAAAGGCGCGAAGCGGCGCGGATGTTTACTCCTCCCGCTTCGCGCCTTTTCGTTTTTCTTCGTGTCCCTTCGTTTTTCTTTGCGGCAACCCGTAGATGAGCGTTGCGCTACGCCGCCATCACCGGGAATGTCAGGACGATTTCCGCGCCCCCCTCCGGGCGGTTGCGGTAATCCAGATTGCCGCGCAAGTCCCATCGCCCAATGCTTTCGATCAGTTCCAGACCCGTATTCGCCGATTTTTTCGGATTAAATCCCGGCGGGAATCCCGGCCCGTCGTCCCGCACAATGAACGTCACCGAGTCGTCCCGCGCCGTCAGCGCGATCTCCACCTGCCCCCTTCCGTGCTTTAGCGCGTTGCTGATGAGTTCGTTGACCAGCAGCACAAACGTCGCGGCCTTCTCATGCGGCAAGCGGGCGTCCCCCAAATCCACCACGATTTGCCGGTCTTCGTTCGCTTTCTGAATCAGTTCGACCACTTTTTCAATCGCCCCGCGCAGCGAGACCGTTTCCAGTTCCCCGGTGGACTTTGCCTCCTGCGTCAGAAGATCGTGCAGCGAGGCGAGCGAGCGGATATGCAGGCTGAGGCGCGTCAGTTCCGAGACGGGGACGAGTTCATCGTAGTTCATGCGCTGCATATCAATCAGCGCCGAAAGCGATTGCAGATTGTTTTTAATGCGGTGGTGACTCTCCGCCATGCCGCGCCGCAGGCGCAGATTAAGTTCCTCGACCTGCTGGAATTGCGCCCGCAGTTCGATTTGCGTCATCACCTGTTTCGCCAGCAAAATCAACGTTTCCCGCTGCGTATCGGTGAGGACGCGGGGCTTGTAATCCAGCACGCAGAGTGTGCCAAGCGGCAGCCCTTCGGGCGTCTCCAGCAGAGCGCCCGCGTAGAACCGCAGCAAGGGATCGCCCATGACCAGGGGATTGTCCCGAAATCGCTCGTCCTGGGCGGTATCCGGCACGACAAATAGTCCGGGCTGCAAAATGGCGTGGGCGCAGATCGAAACGTCCAGCGGCGTTTCGCGGACTCCAAGTCCAATCTCCGATTTAAACCACTGCCGTTCGCTGTCAATCAGGTTGATGACGGCGATAGGCGCGTCGCAAATTTGCGCGATCAGCCGCGTGATGCTGTCGAAAGCCTCTTCGTAAGGCGTATCTAAGATATTGTAGCGGCGCAGGGCGTTCAATCGCGCCGCCTCCGCCTCATGTTTTGAAGCGTGCATCCGTCGTTCCCTTACCGACCGTCCTTTATAATCTTCTTTCATTTTTCGCCGCGTTCATACAAAAATCCTCCCCGCGCCCGAAGGCAGGGGGAGGACGGTAAAATTGTCCGCGTGAAGATTTTTGCGGGGGCTGATTATTGCGTTCGGCGGGTGCGGGCGACGTAGACTTCCATCAAGACTTCTTCGGTCTCGCGTTCATTGAGCCATTCCCAGTAAAAAGCGTGGTTGAGCAGCATCTCCAGATTCAGAACGCGCCGCCCGTTGGGGCCGTTCGGCTTCGGGATCGGCAGCCGATCCATGTTGTAGGCGGCGCGGACTTCCAGCAAAATCGTATGCCCCGTTTTGCGCCCGTTTTTTTCGGCGTTTTGTTCTACCACGCTCTGCGCGTCCGTTGCGGCTGCGCGTTCCGTTGTCCTCGTTGCCATCGGCCCTCTCCCGTCCCGTCCGTCCGGGCGGTACGGCCCCGGCATGATTCAATAAAAATAATCCCTCTATAAAAACTTACGCTTTCCAACAGACAAACCGTTCCTGCCAAACATTGCAGCCGCTTCCATTATCGGCGTTTTCGCCGTTGATCTTTCGCGCCGCGCCTTCGGCGGCGCTTTGCGGCGAATTTACAGCGACGCCCGTCTTCTTAGACAGCGAAAAGTCCGATTGGGTTCCACTGCCGCGCAAATTTTTGTGAGTCTGCTCCGGGAACGCAGAACAGACGGGTGGGTCGGGCCTGTAAAAGGCCCGCCTGCGGAGCGTTCCGCCAACCGTCCTCACGGACGGGACACTCAAGTTTTGACGCTTGCGTCCGTAAAGGCGGTTGACCGGTGGGTTTCACCAGGCGGGCCTTTTACAGGCCTGACTAATCTTTCGTCCCTCTTTTGCTGGTATACTGTCTCAAAAACGAGCGGGAGATTGCGGAAGGGAGGCAGAAACTTGGACGGAAAAGAGGCGGCGGCGCGGTTTGCAGTCGGGAAAATTACGAGCGGCATGACGGTTGGGCTGGGAACAGGCTCTACCGCGACGTTTGCGATTCAGGCGTTGAGCGATCGGATTGCGGCAGAGGGCCTGATGGTGCGCGGCGTTCCGAGTTCTGAGCGTTCCCGCGCCTTAGCGGAGTCGCTGAACATTCCGATAGTGGCATTGACCGATTTGCGGGAAATTGACCTGACGATTGACGGCGCGGACGAGGTAGACCCGGATTTTAATCTCATAAAAGGGGGCGGCGGGGCCTTGCTGCGGGAGAAAATCGTGGCGTCCGCGAGCCGGGAGGTATTAATTATCGTGGACGCGAGCAAAATCAAACCGGCGCTGGGCGGCTTTCCGTTGCCCGTCGCGATTTTGCCGTTCGGCGTTCAGGCCACTTTGCGCCGCCTCGCAGCGTTCGGGACTGCCGTGACTTTGCGCCCCGACCCCAAAAAACCCGCGCAGCCCTTTGTCACGGACGACGGCCTGCATATTGCCGACGTTTGTCTGCATCCCGTGACCGATCCCGCGCCGCTGGAACGCGCCCTCAAGCAAATTGTCGGCGTGGCGGAAGTCGGGCTGTTCATCGGACTGGCGACGCAGATCATCGTTGGCCATGCGGACGGGCGCGTCGAAACCCTCTCAAAATGAGACCGCCCGCGCCGAAATTTTGGAAGCAAAGCTCTGATTGCGAGGTGAAAAATGGCAGGGGAAATCCCGATTCGATTGGAACCGTTTGAGATTGACTGGAATTTTGAGATGGAAGGCCGCAGCTGGAACGCGGCGGAAGCGCGGCCCCGCTACGAACTAACGCCGGAAAAGTTAGAGATGTTTGACGGCAAACTGCTCGGTTATGACGAAGACCGTCTGAAACTGCTGGGCCTGCTGCTGGAGAATTGCGGGCTTCGCGCCGCCGTCCACATGGGCGGCGCGGCGCAGTGGCAGCAGGCGGTAGCGGAACTTGCCGACGACGCGCTCAACTTCCAATTCACCTTGCGCCGCGTTCACCGCCTATGGGACTTGACCGATGAGGGGGCCAACCCGGAGGACGTAGCCCGCTATTATCAGCGCTGGACAACGCCCGACTTTGTGGAGGTAGACGCAGAAGGAGCAGCGCGAAGTCGGGAGGAACGAATCGCCGCCACGCCCGCCGAATATGACTGGGACCACTGGACAGAGTGGACTACATGGATTGAATCCGTCGAATCGCGAACGGACGGCGCAAGCGTTGTCGCGGCGCGAACGCGCCTTGAGCGCAATCGTCTGATGCGTCCCGTGAAAAAGTCGCTGGAACGGTGGCAGGAGGAGTGGCGGAACGCGGACGGATGGAAAATCGCCTCCCGCAAATTCTTGTCTGTTGAAGATGTGTCCGATACGGACGGCGGAGATTAAAAATTCGCTCACCCAGGACATTTCCGAAACGCCAAACCACGTCAGCCGAAACGCGCATACTCCCTATCAAGCCAGTTTGCTCCGGCGACGGCGTTGGCGAACTGGCGGCGGACTTTAGAGATTCCGGCGCTGTCCTGCGGAAAATAGACGCGGTTTGTCAGGAGAATAAGCGTTTTATCATTTTTGGAATCGTGCAGAAAAAGCGTTCCAGTGAAGCCGGTATGCCCGAACGTTTGTTTAGAAAGCAGATCGCCTCCCGGCAGCATCGGGTTGGGCGGGGTGAAACAGCCGATTGAATGCCCGCCGATTGCCGGGTCAATCTGGTTTTCCTGAAACAGACGCCGCGCCGCGCTGGAAAACACGCCGACCGTCTGGAAACTGTGCGCAAAACGCGCCAGATCGGTCACCGTAGAGAACACGCCCGCGTGTCCCGCCACGCCGCCCATGCTCCCGGCGTTCGCGTCATGGACTTCGCCGGCGAAGGTTTTGCCGGGACGCGCCGGACAGTTGGCGGTTGCGGCGGTTTGCGGACGCAGCGAGGCGACGGGGCGGAAGCCCGTTCGGGCCATGCCGCAGAAGTGAAAAATTTTTTGGTGCGCCCGTTGATCGAGCGGCGTCTGGGTCAGGCGCGTCAGGATTTCGCCGAGCAGGATATAGCCTAAATCGGAGTAGGCGTAGCGCGTTCCCGGTTCTGAAGTCAGCGGCGTGGCGAAAATCTCCGCGAGGCGTCCGCGTTTTGCGGCGTGAAGCGCAATCCAGGGCGGCAGCCCGCCGGTATGAGTGGCGAGTTGCTTCAAGGTCAGATTGGCGGCGGGCGTTCCGTCGGCTTCCGGCAGGAACTCGCCGACTTTTTGCCCCAGATGAACATCGCCCGCCTCCACGCATTGCAGCAGCAGAACCGCCGTGAACATTTTCGTAATGGAGGCGACATCGAAAATCGTTTCGACGGTTGCAGGAACGGGCGCGGCGGATTCCGGCTGCCCGCCGCCGACCGCGCCCCGCGCCACCACCACATTCGCTGCCATCACAAGCCATGCGGCGGCGGGGTATACCCGCTCGTCAAGCCCGCGCTGAACGACTTTTGCGACGTTCGCCAGCCGCTGCGGATCGAACCCGTAGCGTTCCGGCTCCTGCGTCCCGTCCTCAAACTTGATGGCGTGTTCGCTCAACACCACGTCCGATTCAGGCGTTCCGCCGTCTGATAAGCGTCCACGATGCCGTAGATTTTAAACAGCAGCAGCGATAGTCCGAACGTCAGCGGACTGAGCGTGTGGAAATTCACGGCCTGAATCAGCATGAACGCCAGCCCCTTGAAAATCTGCCCGTTATAAATCTGTCCCAGCCCCGTCCAGAAGAAACTTAATACCGCCGCAAATCCCGCATTTTTCATCGTTTCTACCTTTTCCTTCTCGTATTATGGGATCATGAACTGACAGACCTGCGCAGGCGCAATTCCGTCAATGACGAAACTGGCGGGGCCAAGCGTTGCGGTTTTCGTCAGGAGGACTTTGCCGTGCGAACGTACCTGAATCGTGAACGGCAGCGGCTGACGATTCGGCTCCCGCCACGAATAGCAGCGCGCGTAGACCGTGTAGACGCCGTGCGGGGCCTGCTGAAAATAGATATGCTCAATCGGCGTCCGCGTGTATCTGGAACGCGCTTTGTTTCCGTTTGGAAGGGAATTTAAATCGGGATAGCCTTCCGGCATTTTCAGCGTTTTGTCCATGTCCACCATGAAGTCCGGCAACGGCAGAACGTTCGCCGCGCCGCACGGCCTGCCCGCCTCGACTAAGGCCGTACCCTCGCTCGTGAGAAGCGTCGGGTTGGCGTCCACGTCCTGCGCTCCGCCGCTGACAGAATGAGGATGCGATGCGGTAATCAGTTCGCCGTAGGGATCGCGCGCCTGCAAGTCCAGATCACTCAGCGTATCCCATGCCAGACTAACCTCGACAGCGCCGCCCGTTGTCGCGGAGGCCGACGCAAGCCGCGCCGTGATCTGCCGGTCGTCAATCGCCCCAAACAGCCCCGCGCCCCTAGTGTTCGCGCCATGCGCAGTGGGCCACAGGGACGCGCCCGCCCTGCCGAAGGGCGCGTAGGAGCGCAGCGAAATCCCGACCACCAGCGCCAGACAGACCGCCGCAAAAATTCCCGCCGCCCAGTTTCCGAAACGCCCCGAATCCCTTGCCGCATAGCGCGGATTTTCCAGAACCGGGGCGGGGTTTGCGTTTGCCGCCAGCGCGTAATCAAAACCGCACCGTCCGCAGCGCGGCATCGGCAGGGCGGCGGGTTGGGCGCAGGCCGGACAAACTTTACAGGGCTGACCGTCGGCGGCGTAAGCGATTTTGACCGCCGCGCCCGCCCCGAATCGCGCCCGCCGCGCGCATTTGGGACACGCCCTATCAAACGGCCCCATCGCATACCCGCATTGCTGACAATCCATTCGCCGCCTCCTGACCGCTCAAAAAAGACGTTCCGCTCATCTTTCCATTATCAATACGCCGCCTCGCACCGCCCGGTTTCGCGCTTTTCCGCGCCAGTCCAGCAGGGCCGTCAGCAGCCCGAATTTTTTCGGTCGGGGTTCGGCAAATAGCCATTCCGCCTGCAAAACGAAACCGGGAACTGTCTCGAAAATCATTTTGCCTTTCGTCAAAGCGGTTTCTTCCTATTTCGCGCCGCGTTTGCGAAGCAGGCGAACGCGCCGCTTCTGCTGTTCAATAAAGAGGATTTCCGGAGCTCCAAGCGTTCGGGGCCGCCCCCCGGAATAGTGGAAAAAGGGGTGTCTTGAAAAATGCGCGGGGTCTGCCTCACAAGGGTTAGGAACCAAACTTTCCCTGTGAGAATGCCCTGGCACACCACCCTTATTTTGCCAAAACAACGCCTGTCCGCCAAGTGGCAAAACCGATCCGAACAAACTTCGGACGCGCGATACCCTGCGCGACCGCTGAAAATGCGCAACGCGCGGCAAAACCCTCACGGGAAACAAAGCCGCCGTTTTCCACCGGCTCAAAACCGACGACCAAACCGTGACGCGGGTTCCCGCCTTGCTCGCTTACGGCTGTCCGCCGCAGGCGATTGTCTTTGCCGCCGCCCCCGCTCGCTTGCGCGGCGGGAGGCGACGCTTCAGGCCTGAATGTTCCTGACGGGCAGCGGGTGCCATTTTAGCGCGGAACACCAAAGTCTGCGCCGGAGCAACCCGGTGGCAGGCGAAAGTGGGCGCAGCGTCCCCCTGCGCTGGCGGCGGGACTGACCGATTACTGCTGGCCTGTCGCCGATTTGCTTTTCCGGCGTGCGCCGCCGCCGCCTTTGCCAGAGAAAAAGCGGCGCGGCAGGAAGCCCAAAAGTGCGGCGTTAGAGACGAAAAAGGCGAAAAAAATGTCACACTATAATGTGGGGTTACCCTTCGTGTCCTTCGCGGATAAAAATCTGCTTTCTACCTCTCTTCGATAATCTGCGTCATCTGCGGATTGGGTCTTTCTGTTCCCTGTTCCCTATTTCTTCACCGGATAGCCCTGCCAGACATACTCCAGCGCCTGCGGCAGCGTCTGGTTCACGACGCGCCCGTCTACGTGGCCCGCCTGCTGCGCGAAAACGAACTGATAGTGATAGCCTTTGGCCTTCAACGCGGCAGCCGTCCGCTGATTCGCCAGCACCCAATTATGCCACGTCGGTTCGTCGTCACGAGAGCGCAGATCGTTCTCGCCGACCTCCATCCAGATTCGCAGCGGCTTGCGCTTCTGCTTCGGGAGAAAGGTCGCGTGATACTCCCATGCCCCACGCGGCGATTCCGGGTTCAGCGGCGACTGCTGATTGACGAACGTCCCCGAATAGGAGAGGACGCGGTGGTAATAGTCCGGGTGATACCACGCGGCGGACAGAGCGCAGGCCCCTCCTGAACTGCCGCCCATAATCATGCGTCCGTCCGGGTTTTTAGTGAATTTGACATGACACTCCTGCGCAGCGCGGGGCAGAACTTCCGTTTCGATAAATTCCGCGTATTTGCCGGAAACCGTGTCGTATTCCAGTCCGCGTTGGCTGCCGATGGAGTCGCCGCCGCCCGAATCGAGCATCACCGCGACCATGACGGGCAGGCGGTGATCGGCAATCATATTGTCCAGAATCGTGGGAATCTGTCCCTGTCCCATGCTGTCCTGCGAGACCAGAAACGCCGCCGCCGTCCCCGCTTTGTACTGCGCCGGGACATAGACCGTGACGCGCCGCGTGTAAGGAACGACCTCGCCCGGACGATTTTTCGCGATTCCCGAATAGATTTTGCTGTCCTTCGAGTCCATCGTGAAATGGGTGACCATGCCCTGCGGAACGTCGGCGCGGAACGATTTTTCCGGCGCGTCCGCAAAGGGCGGCGCAAGGCGGTAGTCGCCGTCGCCCGCTTGCTTTGTATAGAGCGGTAAGTCGGCCAGCTTCGCGATTTCTCTTAACGCCGCGTTGGGCGCGTCCTGCGCCATTCCACCCGCCGCGCCCGCCGTCAAGCAGGCCAGACCCGCTCCGATCAAAAATCTTTTCATCTTCCCTCGTTCCATCTTCGTTGATTCTCTCGTTTGCGCTGTTCTGCGGTTTGAGAATACGCCGCCGCTCCTCAATTATCCTGCCTGCCGTTTCCCTTGCCAGGGCCATTCAGTTTTCCGCGTCGGGCGGTTGAAACCGCTGCCACAAGCGCGCGAAGTGTCCCTTCGGACACCAAAACCCGATCCTTTTTGTGTGGGATAATCCGCATTGAGTCCGCGAAGGCGGACTTTGCGCGCGTGGCCGTGAGTTTATTCGCCCGCACGAAAACTGAATGACCTGCATAAAAGGAAACCAAGCAGGAATCCCGGCGGCGGTTACCGAAAGACAGCGGCGTATTCCATACTCGCAGGCGTTTGTACAAAAATCACACGCAGGGATGCGCTTTTGCCGTATTGCCGTCCGCAGGACGGTTGGCGTCAGACTCCCCGACGGGGCGTTTACGGCCCGGTCAGCGGCGTTTACTGAAATTTCGTACACACGCGCAAGACGATTTCACATTCCAAAGGAAAATTCGCATGAAAAACAGCCTGTCGGCATGGTCGCTGCTGGCGCTTGCGGCCCTCGCGCCGCTTGCCGTAAGCGCGGACACGCCCGTTCGCACCGCCAGAGGAGGCCCCCGCCGTATGCCCGCAAGTCCGTCCGTTGAAAAGTCCGATTTCGGCGCTCTGCCCGATGGGACTGCCGTTCAACTCTACACCCTCACCAATTCGCATGGCATGACCGCCAAAATTATGACTTACGGCGCGATTCTTACCTCGCTGACCGCCCCCGATAAGACCGGGAAATTCGCCGATGTCGTCCTCGGATTTGATACGCTGGACGGCTACCTCGCCGGTTCGCCCTATTTCGGCGCGACGGTCGGGCGCGTCGCCAACCGCATCGCCAAAGGCAAGTTCACCCTCGACGGCAAAGACTACACGCTGGCGGTCAACAACGGCCCCAACAGTCTGCATGGCGGACTCAAGGGATTCGATAAAGTGGTCTGGAGCGCGGAGCCGCAAACAGGGAAAACAGCGGTCAAGTTCACTTACACCAGCGCGGACGGCGAGGAGGGCTATCCCGGCGTTTTGACCGTCGCCGTGACCTACACCCTGACCGAAGCCAACGCCATTCAGATTGATTACGCCGCGACGACCGATAAGGACACCCCGGTCAACCTGACGAACCATTCTTATTTCAATCTGGCGGGCGGCGGCGAAGTCCTGAATCACAAAATCATGATTAACGCCAACAAGTACACGCCGACCGACGACACCTTAATTCCCACCGGCGAACTCAAAAACGTCAAAGGCACGCCGCTCGATTTTACCAAGTCCCACGCCATTGGCCTGCATCTTTCGGAACTGAGCGGGCCGCCGCCGCAGGGCTACGATCATAATTTCGTATTGAACCGGGGCCGCAACGCCAAAGGCCCCACGCTCGCGGCCCGCGTCTCCGAACCCACGACCGGGCGCGTCCTGGAGATGTCCACGACGGAACCGGGCGTCCAGTTTTACACGGGAAATTTCCTTGACGGGACTTTGAAGGGCAAGGGCGGCGCGGTCTACGCGATTCATACCGCGTTCTGTCTGGAAGCGCAGCATTATCCCGACTCGGTGAATCACCCGCAGTTCCCGACCACGATCTTAAAGCCCGGTCAGACCTACCGCCAGACCACAATCTATAAGTTCACCGCAAAATAGCGTCAAGGAGATAAATCTCCTCGCTACGCGGCGCTGCTGGATCGTCCTTCGGACGGAGAAGATCGCGCAAAGATTATTTCGTCCGAAGGACGATCCGCCGCAGGCGCGTAGCGAGGAGATTCATCTCTTTGGCTCCGGTTTGATTGACTAATCGCATCCCGTTTCCGGGAGCTTTCAACTCCCGGAAACACCATTTTGGGATAGACTTCTGCCGCACAGCGGGGAGCCGTCCGGGACGCCGTTGGGCAGGAGTTGGTACTGCGTGGTGCGGCGCATCGGCTGATAGCCCGCTTCCACAATCAGGCGTTCCATTTCTTCAATCGGCATGGTGAACGCGCAGCCCGCCGAAGATACGACATTCTCTTCCATCATCGTGCTGCCGAAGTCGTTGAGGCCGTAACCGAGGGCGACCTGCGCCACCTTTGGCCCCTGCGTGACCCAGCTTGCCTGAAGGTGCGGGATATTGTCCAGCATCAGGCGGGCGACCGCGACCGTCCGCAGATAATCGAAGGCCGAGGCGCGTTCGCCCTCCAGTTCCGTGCCGTCCGGCTGAAACGACCAGGGAATGAACGCGGTAAATCCGCCCGTCTCGTCCTGCAAACCTCGCGCCCGCACTAAATGCTCTACCCGGTCTTCCAGCGTGTCCACCGAGCCGTACATCATCGTGACGGTCGAGCGCAGGCCCGCTTTGTGCGCCTCGCGCATACAGGCAATCCATTCATCCGCCGTGTCCTTGTAGGGCGAGATGGTCTGCCGCACCCGGTCGGTCAGGATTTCCGCGCCGCCGCCGGGAACCGAATCGAGTCCGGCGGCCTTGAGCCGCCGGAACATCTCCGCCTGCGACAGGCCGCTGATTTTCGCGATATAAATCAGTTCGGCGGGCGAAAAGGCGTGCAGAATCACGCCATACGCCCCGAATTTCGTTTTGATGTCGCGCAGCAGGTCTTCGTACCATTCAATTTTGAGTTTCGGATTTAATCCGCCCTGCATCAGGATTTCGATCCCGCCCGCGTCCACCATCTGCTGCACTTTTTCGTAAATCTGTTCGCGGCTCAGAGTATAGCCTTCGTCATGGCCCGGAACGCGGTAGAACGCGCAGAACTTGCAGCGCACCCAGCAGACATTCGTGTAGTTGACGTTGCGGCCCACCACGTAGGTCACCAGAGGGTTCGTGTCGGGGTGCATTTTTTCGCGGACGTGGTTGGCGAGGAAGGCGAGTTCCGGCAGGTTCGGGTGCTGAAACAGGCGCAGTCCGTCCTGCGCGGTCAGGCGGTCGCCCGCAAAAACTTTGTCCGCGATGTCGTCAATGTTGCGCGGTCGCGCAAGGGTCTTTTCCTGTTTCTGCTCACGTTCCAGTACCGCCATGATGCCGCCTCCTCAAAATTCGCCCTTGTTCCGTCCCCGCAATACAACAGGGGAGGGAAAAGTCCCGGCGAAAATGTTTGTGAAAAATACCGCAATGTTATTTCAGTATACCGGAAATCCGCCCGAATTTATCCCGTCGTTCGTTTTTCCAGCAAGGAATTTTCGCCCGCGCTGTGGAATCTTTTCGAACTTGGATTAAACGGATTGGATTGATTGGGGACTTTCAAGAAAATAATCGCTCCACTTCCCTCGGAGACCGGGCCGTTTTAAGGGTCTGTAAATTTTCAACTTCCGTGTTTCGGGCGCAATCGTTTTGCCTCCTCCCTCTCCTTGGGAGCCAACGCTGCTGCCCCAACGCGCCCTTCCTGCCTGCCAATGCTCGGAGTGGCTTCCGATGACCGAGCCTCCTGACCGGGCATGGCATCAAACCCTGAACCTGCCGCGCAGTCGGCTTGACGCGCCGCAACGCCGCTGCTGCGTCGCCCTCGAAGCCGACCTGCTTCTAAGGGGCGAACCGCCCCCCGCAGGCGCTCCGATGCAGTCGGACAAACGGCTCTCCTGCCGTCTGCGCGAGTGGCAAGCGCGGCTTGCGGAAAAGGCGCCTCCCGCGCCTGCCGGTGACTGGCCGCCTGCCGCGCCAAAAAGATGACCGCCTGCGGGCTAAGGCCAAAGACACCGCAGGCCGTTCGCCCCAGCGCGGGACGAACCCGTTGCTTATGCCCCACCGCCTGTTTAGCGCGAGCAGCAAAACGTGGTCGGGTTGCCCGCTATCGTGTAGGACGACGCGCAGCGTGGCCTCCGAAGCGGTGGAAGCGGTGTCCATGCGGAAGGAAACGCCGGTTTTTGCGGAGAGACGCTCCAGCAACGCCCCCAGCGGAAGCCGCGTTTCAGTCAGGGTGACGCGCTGCGCGAGGCGCGGATCGGCCTTTTGCATGGCGGCGTCAATCTTATAAATTTCTTCGGCGCGGATGGGGCAGACGGGCAGGCAGAGCAGAAGCGGCAGGAATAAAACGAGGTGGAACAGTTTCATTGAAACACCTTCCAAAATCGAGGAAGTTGATTAGAAACAGTCTACTGGATAAGAAGTCTTTTTGCAAGGGGTAGCGAAAATAATTTTCCCTCTGGCACATTGAGTTTATGTTAAGGCCAAAAAACGGGGAAGGTGAGGGGCGAAACGGAACCGAGCGCAGCGGAATTTTCTAAAGAAGGAATTTCGCAACGTTGGCGCGAAATAGTTGTCCAATATATATAAGTGTGCTGTCCATCGTTGCAAAACGGGTACGGACAGATTGCGCCCGCTCAAAACGACGGGCGAGGATTGAAACAGGAGAGGGCAATTATGACAATGCGACGAAGCCGCCGCGAATTTATGCGGGATGCGGCCCTGACGAGCGCGGGACTGTGGGCGGTGGACAGCACCAACGCGGCCTGGGCCAAAAGCAAGTCCCCAAACGAAAAAATTAATTTTGCCTGCATCGGAGTCGGCGGCAAAGGCGACAGCGATTCCAGCGACGCCGCCAATCACGGCAATATCGTCGCAATCTGCGATGTGGACGAAAACACGCTGAACCGCAAGGGAGAGCAGTTCCCCAACGCCAAAAAATTCACCGACTGGCGCAAAATGCTCGACGCGATGCACGGGCAAATTGACGGCGTAACGGTCAGCACCCCCGACCATTCGCACGGGCCTGCCGCCGCCGCTGCGCTGCACCTCGGCAAGGCGGTCTATTGCCAGAAACCGATGGCGCACAGCGTGTACGAAGTTCGCGCTTTGAGCGAACTGGCGCGGCGCAAAAAAGTCGCCACGCAGATGGGCAATCAGGGAACGGCGGAAAACGGGATGCGCATGAACGCCTACAAAGTCCGGGCGGGCGCTCTGGGCGTCGTCAAGGAAGTCCATGTCTGGACGAACCGCCCCATCTGGCCGCAGGGACTGGCCCGCGCCGCCGCAAAAACGCCGCCGTCCAATCTGCATTGGGACCTGTGGCTTGGCCCCGCCGCCCCCCGCGACTACGCCGACCATTACCACACGTTCCAGTGGCGCGGCTGGTGGGACTTCGGCACGGGCGCTCTGGGAGACATGGCCTGCCACACCGTCAACCTGCCTTTCATGGCGTTAGACCTGCGCAACCCGATCTCCGTCACGGCGGAATCGGTGCAGTCAAACCACAAAGACGACCCGAAAGCGGGCTACCACGACAGCTACCCGGCCTCGTCACGCATCGTGTTTGAGTTCCCGGCGAACAAAACGCGCCCCGCCCTCACAATGTACTGGTACGACGGAAACGACTATCGCCCCGCGAAAGAACTGTTTCAGGGGCCGGGTTTCGAGGATTTGGTGGACAACGGGCATATCTCGGACAGCGGCTCGCTGATTGTCGGGGATAAAGGCTCGCTGTACACGCCGGGAGACTACGGCCCCGGCGGGCATATCGTGGGCGGCGTGGACGTGGGAGAGGTCGCTTTCCCCCATTCGCCGGGACACTGGGAGGAATTTGTCCGCGCCATCAAGTCAAGCAACCCGCTTGACCCGAAAGACCGCGCCATGTCCAACTTCCCGGACTACGCGGGGCCGCTGGCGGAAACGATCCTGCTGGGCAACATGGCGGTCTGGTCGCAGGGCAAAAAAATCGAATGGGACGCCAAAAACCTTCGCGCCCGCAACGCCCCGGAAGTCGAGCGCATCATCCGCCCGAAATACCGCGCCGGATACAGCCTGTAAAGGAAAAGGGGGTCGGGGGTCGGGGGTCGGACAATTCACCGCTTATTGAAAGTTCGCATAAACTCTCAGCAAGCGAGCGTATTTCCCGACACCCGAACCCCGACACCCTGTTTTAGCCTTCAAGCAAGAGCGATTCGGGGTCTTCAATCAGTTCTTTGAGTTTGACGAGAAAGCGGACGGCCTCGCCGCCGTCCACAATACGGTGATCGTAGGAGAGAGCAAGATACATCATCGGGCGGACGACAATCTCCCCGGCGACGACCATAGGCCGCTCCTGAATTTTGTGCAGCCCTAAAATCCCGACCTGCGGGTAGTTAAGAATCGGCGTGGACATCAGCGAACCGAAGACGCCGCCGTTCGTGATGGTGAACGAGCCGTTCTGCATATCAGCAAGGCCGAGTTTGTTTTCACGGGCGCGGCCCGCCAGTTCCCCGATTTGCTTTTCGATCTCCGCAAAAGTCAGTTTGTCTGCGCCGCGCACCACCGGAACGACCAATCCTTCCGGCACGCCGACCGCAATCCCGATGTCGTAGTAATGCTTGACGAGAATCTCTTTGCCGTCCGGGGTGATCTCCGCGTTGAGCATCGGGAACGCTTTCAACGCCCCGATTGCCGCTTTGGTGAAGAACGACATGAAGCCGAGTTTGACCTTGTTATTTTTCTCGAACGCCTCCGCCCGCTTTTTGCGCAGGGCCATGACCGCGCTCATGTCCGCTTCGTTGAAGGTCGTCAGCATAGCGGCGGTGTTCTGCGCGGTCTTCAGCGACGCGGCGATCACCTGACGGCGGCGCGACATCGGCACGCGCTCCACGCGCTTATCGTCCTGCGGGGAAGCGTAGGGGAGGACAGGGGAGCCAGCGGGCGCAGTCGCGGCGGTTGCCACAACAGGCGCGGCCTCCACTTTCGGCGCGGCGGCGGGCGCGGCGGCAATCGGCGCGGGGGCGGGTTCGGCGGACTTCGCCGGGGGCTGCTGCAAATAGGCCGCCACGTCCTGCTTGACCACTTTACCGTGCGGCCCGCTGCCGGGAACCTGCGCGATGTCCACGCCCTCCACCTTTGCGATGCTTTCCGCAACGGGTGAAGCGGCGGTTTTTGGCGCGTTTTCGGCGCTCGCCGCTTTCGGGGCAGACGCGGCAGGCGCAATGGCAGGCGCAACGGCCTCCGCTTTCGGCGCGGAACTACCGTTCGCCGCCGGGGACGCGCCGTTGCCGGACGCGCTCATCACCAGCAGCAGAGTGTCTTTGCCGACGGTATCGCCCTCTTTGACCAGCACCTGCTCCACGACGCCCGCTTCCGTCGCCAGAATTTCCGAGTTCGCCTTATCCGTCTCCAGCTCAATGACCACTTCATCGGCCTTGACCGCCTCGCCGACCTGCTTAAAAATCCGCGAGACCGTCGCTTCTACCACCGATTCGCCCAATACCGGCACTCGAATATCCACAGAAATTCCCTTTCAATAGGGTATCGGGTGTCGGGTATCGGGTGTCGGACGATGCGCCGCTGGTTGAAAATTTGCATAAACTCTCAGCAAACGAGCGTATTTCCCGACCCCCGACCCCCGACCCCCGATACCCTGTGCTATCTTATTGCCGCTTTTTGTTTTCGGGGCAGCGGCGGCGCGTCGCGCAGGGCGCTGTTGAGGATTCGCGCCTGCTCCGCGTCGTGCCGGTGCTTGGCGCCCTCCGCCGGACTCGCCGCTTCCGAACGGCCCACATAGGTAAACTCGCCGCGCCAGCCGACCATCTCGACATCCATCAGGCGCGGGCGAACGAACAGGTACGCGCCCATGTTGCACGGCTCTTCCTGCATCCAGACCACTTCCTGTAAGTTCGGGTAGCCTTTCAGCATGGCGCGAATCTCGTCCGCCGGGAAGGGATACAATTCCTCAATCCGGGCAATGGCGATATGTTCGCGGTCGGCGTCGGTGGCGCGTTTGTTCAGATCGTGGTAGATTTTGCCGCTGCACAGCACGATGCGGGTAATCGCTTCCGCCCGCGCTTTTGCGCCCGCGTCGTCAATCACCGGCTGGAACGCGCCGTCCGTTAGTTCGGACAGCGAGGAGGACGCGGCGGCGTCGCGCAGCAGGCTTTTCGGGGTCATGGCGATGAGCGGGCGCGGGTCGGTCTTCAGAGTCGCCGCCTGCCGCCGCAGCAGGTGGAACATCTGCGCTCCGGTGGTGCAGTTCACAATGCGAATATTGTCGGTCGCCGCCATTTGCAGGAAGCGCTCTAATCGGGCGCTGGAGTGTTCCGGCCCCGCGCCCTCGTAGCCGTGCGGCAGCAGCAGCACCAGCGAGGGCGTCTGCCGCCATTTCGCGTTGCCGGAGACCAAAAACTGATCAATAATGACCTGCGCCCCGTTATTAAAATCGCCGAACTGCGCCTCCCACAGCGTCAGGACGTTCGGCGCGTGCATACTGTACCCGTACTCGAAACCCAGCACGGCGTTTTCCGAAAGCGGGCTGTTGTAGACGGCGAAGGATGCTCTGGCCTGCGGGATATGCTGCAAGGGCGTGTAGGTCAAATCGGTGTGGGCGTCGTGCAGGACGGCGTTGCGGTGTCCGAACGTGCCGCGCTCGGAGTCCTGCCCGCTCAGGCGAATGGGAGTGCCGTCCGCCAGAATCGCGGCGTAGGCCAGCGTTTCGGCGTGGCCCCAGTCAATGCCGTTGGGCTTTGTCAGGCCATCGCGCCGCTTTTGCAGGACAAGGCGCTCCAACTTCTCGTTTGCGGTGAAGCCCTGCGGCAGAACGAGCAGCGCTTCGTTCAGGGCGGTCAGCGCCGCCGACGGAACGCTCGTTTCGATTGCGCGGCGCGATCCCGGCAAATCGCTGCTCATGTCGTTATGCGCGTGTCCATTGAGGTAGGGCGTGTTGCGGGAATTTGCCATTTCCGTCAGGGCAGACTGTAACATCGCGTCGGCTTCTTCCTTTGGCACAACGTTCTCCGCCGCCATTTTCGCGGCGAAAAGTTCGCGCAGGCGGGGATGGGCGCGGACGTTCTCATACATTTTCGGCTGCGTGAAGGCCGGTTCCTCACCCTCATTATGCCCGTAGCGGCGGTAGCCGATGAGGTCAATCAGAAAGTCCTTCTGGAATTTTTCGCGGTAGTCATGCGCCATACGGATTACGGCAAGGCAGGCTATCGGGTCGTCGGCATTGACGTGGACAATCGGGATTTCGAAGCCTTTGGCAAGGTCTCCCGCGTAGAGGGTGGAACGCCCGTCCGAGGGATTCGTCGTAAATCCAATCTGGTTATTAGCGATGATGTGGATGCTGCCGCCTGTCTGATAGCCGGGAAGCCGGGACAAATTCAGCGTTTCCGCCACGACGCCCTGCCCCGGAAAGGCGGCGTCGCCATGAATCAGCACTGCGAGGGCGGCGCGGTCGTCCTGCTGCGGCGCTCCGCTGCCGTCGCACGAGTCCTGCGCGGCGCGGGTATGCCCCTCCACGACCGGGTTGACAAATTCCAGATGGCTGGGGTTGGCGACCAGGGTCATCAAAAGTTTCGCGCCATCGGCGTCCTCAATCGTCCGCTCGTAGCCTAGATGGTATTTTACGTCGCCCGTCCACGTCAGCGCGGAGATTCCGGAGTCTTCCAGATTGGCGGTCTCGTTGCCTGTCGCGGCGTCGAAGCCGGAAACAATGGCGGCGTAGGGCTTGCCCATGACGTGCGCCAGAACGTTGAGCCGCCCCCGGTGCGCCATCCCGATTACAATCTCTTTGATGTCGGCTTCGGCTCCCAGCCGCGCAATCTCATCCAGCATCGGCACAAGCATATCCGTGCCTTCAATGGAGAATCGTTTCGCGCCCTGAAACGTTTTATGGATAAACTGCTCAAAGGCGTCAACGGCGGTCAATCGCTCCAGTACGCGGCGTTTGGTCGCCCCGTCAAAACCGGCGAAGTAGCGCTGACTCTCGACCGCCTCGTACAGCCATTTGCGCTCCGCCGGGGCCTGCACGTGGTCGTTTTCGTAGCCGACCGGCCCGGAGTAGACTTTCCGCACCCGTTCCAGCGCTTCGAGGGCGTTTGCCGCCCCCTCCGCCAGCGGCCCGCCAACGACGTTTGCGGGCAGGGCGGCGAGATCGGCCTCCGTCAGGCCGTAGTAGGCCAGTCCCAGCTCCGGGTCTCCGGGCGTCGCGCCGCCGAGCGGGTCAATGGCGGCGTCCCGATGTCCGAGTTTGCGCACCATGCGGGCGATGCGGGCGGCAAGCACCACTTTGCGGTCGTGCGCGGGCGTCGGGGCCGCGTTCGATTCGGCGGTGGGGGCCGCAGTGGAGACAGCAGGCGGAGGAACAGGCGCGGATGCCCCATTGCGATGCGGGGCGGCGGGGGCGTTCCAGTTCTGAAACAGAGCGCGGGTCGCGGCGTCCACCGCGTCGGGACTTTCGCGGTAACGGTCGTAAAGTTCCAGCACGTAGCCCGCATTGGGGCCGTAAAATTGGTCAATCTCACTCATGATGCATAGTTCCGATATTCTGGCGCCCGGACACCGCAGCGTGTCCGCGCCGACAATTTTTACATTGTATTATGATACCGTGTTTTCCCTCGCGAAGTCAACCCGGCCCGTGAGGAAAAAAAGGGCGGTCGCGCCTCCCGCGCCGTGACGCGCCGCCCGAAATTCCCTACTGCGGGGAAGGCCAGAAAGCGTTCTCTTTTCCCGCTTTCCACAGTTGCGCGAACTTTGCGCTTTTGACATGACCGTCTCCGTACAGCCAGTTTGGCGACTCATGATGCCGCTCCAGCGCGGTCTCGTTTTTCGCTTTTGGCAACGGATCGGGCGCAAGCGCCGGGGGCCAGGTGATCGCGGGGGCTGCCGTCTGCCACGTCCACCAATAGAACATCCACCACGTTTTGGGGCCAAGCGCGACGTTGTTGCGTTCGCCCAGCAGCACCCATTGCGCCGGCTGCAGCACCGTATTTTCTTTCAAATCGTACTCCGCCCAGCCGTTCACCGAATAGGACGAAATATACTCTTGTGCCGCGAGGTTCGGGTTTTTCGGATCAGCGGGCGCTTTGGAAGCGTCCGACGGACAGCGCATCACCGCAAAGTTTTTGATATACGGCTGCGTGACGATATGCCAGTCGCGTTCTTCCGGCCCGTTCGCGTCGGGCGTTTCCGGGTCGGGCGGGCGTCCCGAAATCTTCGCTTTGTCATTGTCGCACGTCGGGTATACGCTGTCATAATCGGACAGGTACAGGGTAAAGGCCGTTCCCATTTGCTTCATATTCGACAGGCACGACGCCTGCCGCGCTTTCTCTCTTGCCTGCGCGAAAACGGGAAAAAGGATCGCCGCCAGGATCGCGATGATGGCGATGACGACGAGTAATTCAATCAAGGTGAAACCTGATCGTCGGTTCGACATGACAATTTTCTCCTGAATGTTACTGGAATTGAATGGACGCGCAAATCAAGAGGTAATCGGCGGGGCGCGGGGCGTAATGAGGCGCAAAGGTACAGTTAATTCTCTCATTCATGAAGAAAAGTATACCCTGCTTTCGTTCTATGTCAGCCGCTACGCCAGCCTGTATGTAAGCGTTAATGCGCTCACCCTTTGAGAAGGAAAGGGATGAAAACAAAATACAGGGGTAAATTTACGCGGGTTATTGCGATTACGGTCAGATTCAGCCATGAGTTTGCAGGCGTATTTTTGATAATAGCGCCTGTACCGCCGCTATTTCGGCTATAATACACTCAAATCCCTACCGGAAAAGGCATAACACAATGAGACCGAATTTTTTGACCGCCACCGCGCCTGCGCTGCTTCTGACAACGTTCGCGGCGGGGCAAACGGCGGTAAAGACCGTCGCCGCAAAAGACTCCGCGAAACAAATGGCGTACAGCAAAAAGGCCCTGCCCTCCCTCACGTCGCCGCTGGGCAAAAAAATGACGCTGAAATTCCACGATGAGTTTGACGCGGTAAAGGACAAGGACGGCAAACCCTACATTGACCGCAGCAAATGGCAGACGACCTTCTGGCAGGGATCGAGCGAGCGGACGCTCTGGGGCAATGTCGAGGCGCAGTACTACACCGATAAAGATTATAACGGCGACGGAAATGTTCTACCGGAGAAGAACGGCTCGCTCAATCCGTTCTCCTTTGAGACGCCGAGTGTCCTGACCATCAACGCCCGGAAGACGCCGCCGGAACTCTGGAAAAAGTTTTACATGGGCGAACAGCGGCCTTTCAACTCCGGCCTGCTGATCTCCGACAAACGCTTCGATTTTCAGTATGGCTACATCGAAGGGCGGTTCAAACTCCCGAATAATCGCGGCGCGTGGCCCGCGTTCTGGCTGCTCGGCAACGACGCCAGCAAGACCGACGCGGCGGAGGCGCACCAGTGGGGGCCGGAGGTGGACATCTTCGAATTTTTCGGTCATCGCCCCACCAAGCACAGCGCCGGAATGATCGGGCGCGACAAAGAGGAGTATAAATTTCACTTCGGATTTAACGAGGTCGGCAAAGACATCACGCAGGACTTCCATACGTGGGGATTAGAGTGGAACGCCGAAAAAGTCGTCTGGCTGTTTGACGGTAAAATCTGGGCGGAAAGCGACACGCCGCCCTCTATGCGCCGCCCGATGTATCTGCTGATTAACCTCGCGGTCGGGGGGAAATGGTACTCGGAGGAGATGACCAACCTCAAAACCCCCGCGAAGCCCTGGGAAGTGGACGAGACAACGATGCCCTGGAAAATGCAGTGCGATTACGTCCGAGTCTATCAGTAAATACTTGATCCTCCCCCTGTTACGCGCAGGCAAAAAAGTGGCCCGACTTCACCTTTGAAGTCGGGCCGAAGCGCGTATCGCTGCTGAGGCTGACGCGCTGTAAATAAATTGAGGACGAGAAAGAAGGATACCTTCGCCTAGAGTATAGCATTGTTTGCTTCCCATGTCAATACGATTCGCCATAAAATGTCGAATTTCATTCTGAAATTCTTTTATTATTCTGAAATTACCGGCCCTGCTACTCAAAAAAGGGGGTTTAAGAACAGAAAAACGTCACTGTCAGGCTTCTGCGCGAACAGGCCATTTTGCAACAAATCGCGTTTTTTTACAGCGCAAGCGTAAAAAAAAGTAAAATCTGTTTCCAAAGCGTTGTATTACTTCGCTTGCATAGGATATAATAAAGGAACGTAAGAACATTCGCTTGCGCTTTTGGAAAGGATTTGAACATTATGGCTGTAACCGGTGAGAAACGACGCGGAAGAAGACCGGCCCTTGACCCCACAGACCGGCGAAGGCTTGCGGCGCGGATTGCAAAAATGGTTCTGGTTGACCGTCTGGAACAAAAAGAAATTTTGCAGCAGTTGCAGAAATCGGAGCCGGGACTGGCGCATATTGACGCAAGCACCGTCTCCCGGCTGTACCGCTTCGCGCTGGACACCGGGATTGTCCGCGTCCACATTGACGAGAACGCGCCGTTCAAGCCGCCCCGCGTCGAAACGCTGGAGCGCGAACTCATCGCCGCCTACGAATTGCAGTCCGCCATCGTCGCGGACACGGCGGGCCATGAGGAGACGCTGGAGAACAACCTTGCCGACGACCGCCTGCATCAGGCGCTGGGGCAGCTGTGCGCCGACTACCTCGACACAATCGTTCGGCAAAATGAGATTGTGGCCCTGTCGTCTGGTCGCGCCGTTTTCTACGCCTGCGAAAGCCTGTTCAACAAGCACATTTTCGACAAGCGCAATGTGCGGGGCGTCAAAGTGGTCTCGCTCAACGGCAATATCGCGGCGGAAGTGTGGAGCATGGAAAGCCCGGACGCCCGCCGCGCAATGGACGCCGATACGAGCGGCGCGTGGCTGGCCCGCGCTTTCCCCGACGCGCAACTGATTCGCCTGAGCCTGCCTGTCGCGGTCAAGTCCCCGGAGATGATCCACGACTGGCTGGCGGAGGGGCCGGGACGGTGGATTTCGCCGCAGGTCTGGGAAGAAAAAGCGGCGGCGGGCAACGCGCCCTCGACGCTCAATGCGGAGGACGACGTTTTCGTGCCAACTCTGGCGCTGGTCGGTATCGGCGGTATCCGTCCGCAGTCGGGACACCGCTTTATTGTGGGCCTGCATGAGCCGATGCTGGGAAACCTTCAGCCGGAACTGGGCAAAATGATCGAACTGGTGGAGCAGTATACCGGGAGCGGCGCGGGCCGCGTCGGATGCGCCATCGGAGACATCTGCAACCGCTTGTTCATCACGCTGGAGGCCCGCAAGCAGCTGCCGTCCAACGTGCTGAAAGAACTGGAAGTCTACGTCAACGGCATCAATGAGCGGCTGCTCTCCATTACTTTTGAGCAGTTGTACCTTGTGCCGAAGGTCGTGATTGTGGCGGGCGGGGCCACGAAAATTGACGCGATCCATTCGTCGCTGGAATGGCAGGCGATGGGCTGGAGACAGCCGCTTGTCCATGACCTTTGCACCGACCGCGAGACCGCCATCCGCCTCCTTGCCATGAAACGCAATAACCGGCGGTAGCCCTTACCCGTTCGCGCGTTCCTCAGAAACAGGTGTCGAAAATACCCGTCTCGGTGGTCAAAGCCTCGCGTCCTTCGGACGCAGTAATCGAAACCTGAGTTGTGTGTCCGAAGGACGCGAAGCCGCAGGCTACCGAGACAGGTGTTTTCAACACCTGTCTCTTATTTTTTCAAACGCCTTCCTTATTTCCGCGCTTCCAATTCTTCCCAGCGCGTGTAAAGCGCAGCGACCTGCCGCTCCGCCAGCGCGACGGAATCCATGATTACTTTTAATTTTGCATAATCCGCCACGATTTCGGGCTGCTGCATCTCCGCCTGCAACGCTGCGACCCGCTCCTCCGCCGTCATAATCGTCGCTTCCATGTTTTGCAGTTCGCGCTGTTCCGCAGTGGAAAGGCGTACTTTGGGTTTCGCCGCTGCTTCTTCTGACTTTTGACTTCTAACTTCTGTTTTCTGGCCGCCGCCTGCTGTCTTCTGACTCCTGACTTCTGGCTGCTCTCGTTGCTTCGCTTCCCACTGCGCATAGTCGGCGTAAAAGTCCGCTCCGCCCTGCCCGTCCAGAGCCAGCAGGGTGGTGGAGATGCGGTCGAGCAGATAGCGGTCGTGCGTTACGAGGATTAACGCGCCGGGAAATTCCAGCAGGCTTTGCTCTAAAACTTCCAGCGTCGGAATGTCCAGATCGTTGGTCGGTTCATCGAGTATCAGCAGGTCGGCGGGGCGCAGCATCAGGCGAGCGATCAGGACGCGGGCCTGTTCGCCGCCGGACAGACTGCCCACCGGCATCTCTAATTTTTCGGAGGGGAAAAGGAAGCGCCGCGCCCACGCCGAAACGTGCATCGAGCCGCCGTTGAAAATCACGTTGTCGCTGTTGGGCGAAAGGGCGTTGCGCAGAGAAACCTTACGCTCCAGCTGCTCCCGGTTCTGGTCAAAGAGGACGACGCGCAGGCCGTCGGCGCGGCGAACGCTGCCGCCGTCTGCGGGCAGGGCGTCGGAGAGGACTTTGAGCAGGGTCGTTTTGCCGCTTCCGTTGGGGCCGAGCAGTCCAAGCCGGACTCCCGGCGACAGGACGACATTCACCTCGTCGAACAGCAGGCGGTCTCCCATAGACTTTTTCAGGTCTTTCGCCACAAGCAACTCCTTCGTTTTGCGGTCGGTGGCGGAAAAATCTATGTCGGCGCTGCGGTTCTGCGCGTTGCGGTATTTTACCTCCGCCAGTTCGTTGATGAGTTCGCCCGCCGATTCGATGCGGCCTTTGGCCTTTGTGGTGCGGGCGGGCGCTCCCTTTCGCAGCCACTCCACTTCCTTTTTGACCTGCCCCGCAAGGGCGTGCTGCCGCTGCTGCTGCGCGTCGAGGAAGGCGTCTTTTTTCTCCAGAAAATCGCTGTACGCCCCTTCCACGCTCAGGTAGCCTTCGGGGTAGGCGCGGTTGAGTTCGATGAGTCGGGTGGTGACGCGCTCCAGAAAAAAGCGGTCGTGGCTGACGAGCAGGCAGGCGAACGGGGCGAATTGCAGAAGTTCTTCCAGCCACAGGATGCCCTCTAAATCGAGGTGGTTGGTCGGTTCATCGAGCAGAAGCAGTTCGGGGTCGCGGATAATTTCGCGGGCGATGGCGAGCCGTTTGCGCCAGCCGCCGGAGAGATCGGACGCCCGCTGATCGCGGTCAGGAAAACCGACTTTTGCCAGCGTCAGCGTGATTTGCAGTTCGCGCTCCGTCGCCTCTAAGGGCAGGTCTACCAGCGCGGCGGACAGGACTTGCGCGACAGTGGCGTCCACCGGGAAAGCGTCCTCCTGCGCCACATAGCCGATGCGCAGGCGCTTGCGGGAGGAGACGAGGCCGCTGTCGGGCGATTCGCGGCCCGCGAGGACTTTAAGCAGCGTGGACTTGCCGGAACCGTTCGGCCCGATGACGCCAATCCGTTCGCCTTCGTTGATTCCGAAACTGATACTTTGAAAAAGGGCGCGGGCGCTGAACGCCTTGCTTATGCCCTGAGCGCTTAATAAGGGTGTCATATCCTTATTGTACCCTGTGGAGGGGCAAGGGAAAAGGGAAAAAGGAAAAGAAATCCGCCTCGCCCCGAATCGCTACCGCATTTTTTCGCGCAGGCGCAGGCCGCGTGGAATCGCCCTGCGGTCAAGGAGGTCGAAGGCCGCCTGCGCCAGCAAAGCAAGCAGCGCGGCAGGAATCGCGCCCTGCAAAATTAGCGGTTTGTCGTTGAGCTGCAGGCCGCTTTGGATCGGTTCGCCGTAGCCTCCCGCTCCAATCAGGCCCGCCAGCGTCGCCGTGCCGATATTGATAATGACGCTCGTTTTAATTCCCGCTAATATCGAACGGGAGGCCATCGGGAGAAGAATCAACCGTAATTGCGCCTGCGAATCCAGGCCCAGCGCTTCGGCGGACTCGCGCAGCGGGCCAGGAATGTCCTGCAATCCCGTCGCGGTATTGCGAACTATCGGCAGCAGGCTGTAAAAAAACAGGGCCAGAATTGCCGTGAAAGAACCGATGCCAAACAGCGGAATGAACAGCGCCAGCAGCGCCAGCGAGGGAATCGTCTGAAAAACGCCGGTGACGCCTAAAATCGCCTGCCCCGCCGCCCCGCCCCGGCTTGCCGCAATGCCCAGCGGAATCCCGACAACTACCGCCGCCAGCATAGACCAGAAGACCAGCGTCAGATGCTGAAAGGTCAGGCGCGGAATCTCCGCCAGCAGTTGCGCGTTGCGGGAGGGCGATGCGCCGCCCGCTTTCGTATCGCCGGTAAAAAACTCCGAGGCCGCAAGCGCGTAGTCTTTGGTCGCTTCGGCGCGGGCGTTCAGGGCCGTCATGCGATCCTGTCCGATCTTTCCGGCGAGCGATTGCAGGGCGGTTACCGCTTTCGGCGGGGCGTCTAACCGGTACAGAAAAACGGCGCGGTACTGCGGGAAAAAATGCAGGTCGTCGTCAAGGACTAGCAGATGATATTCCGCGATTTTGGCGTCGGTCGAATAGCAGTCCTTGATGTCAATCTGCCCGCTTTGCAGCGCGGAATAGCCAAGCCCATGCTCAATCCCCTTTGTTTCCGCAAATCGCATGGCGTAGCGGGACGCCATCGGCTGCCAGCCGTCTTTGCGCCCCAGAAATTCGGGGGTCGGCCCCGCCCGCAGTTCGGGATGTTTGCTTAAATCGCTCATCGCGCGGACGCCGAGTTCGGCGGCGCGTTTGCGGGTCATCACGAGGGCGTAGGTATTGTTAAATCCGAGTTCGCCCGTCATCCCGATTCCCTGCTTTTGCAGTTCGGCCCGCATTGCGTCCGGCGTCTGGAGGTCTTTGTTTTTTAGAATCTCTTCGGTGATCGTCCCGGTGTATTCCGGGTAGGCCGCAACGTCGCCGTGCAGCAGCGCCTGCCACACAATAATCGTGCCGCCGAGTCCCTGCCGATGCGTGGCGCTGAACCCCGCGTCGGTCAGGCGCTTTTTCGCGATTTCGCCCAGCACGTAGGATTCGGTGAATTTTTTCGACCCGACCGCGATAGTCGGCCTGTCCTGCGCCCGCGCAAAACCGGGCAGGGCAAAAAGCAACACGGCAAGAAGCGTAAAGCGACGAAACATAGGAGAGAAACATTCCTTTGGATTAGTTTGCGTTTTCTATTCCGACTTCCGCCAGCGTGTTCGCGGCGCGGCAGAAAGTCCCCATTTGTTGAGCGTGTCCAAATCCGCCCCCGCAAGCGCCTGCGCGGTCGTCTCCGGTAAGTCGCCGAACTGCCGGGTCAAAAGCTGCTGCGCAAAAGCGCGTAAAGATATACTTGCGCCTTCTTCGCGCCCTTCGCTGCGCCCTTCACTGCGCCCTTCTTCGCGCCTCTGATCAATCAGCGAATCGGCGTATGCGCACCTCATCTGGGTCGCCTGCCGCTCGAAAAAACCGGGGCTGCCGCGTCTGCGCTTGCAATCGCTCCGTCAGCGGCCCGCCCTCCGCCGGACTGCGGCGCTACTGAGTCAACGGATACAAAAACGTCACGATCCGATGCCACTGTCCGAACTGCTCCGCCGTCAATCCCTCCAGTCCGGTCATCGCCTCCCGCAGCGTCTGCTCTCTCTGTTCATACGGCGCTTTCTCCGCCTGCAACGCCCGCAACGCCCACCCTATCGCATTGACAAACGCAGTCAGCGAACTCGCGGGCGGCGGCGCGCGCCGCGCCTTTTTTGGGACGGCGGCGCGGCGGTCGCGGCGGACGATTAGGCGGCAAGTCGAACATTGACGGGAAGCGTCCTTTTCTAACTCTTAGAAACGTTACTGAAACGGGCGGCGACCGCCTCGGCGTGGGCGTCGAAACCCTCGGCGCGGGCGAACGTTTCCAGCGATTCGGAGACCGCCGCCAGCGCCGGGGCGGTGTAATAGATAAAACTGGTCTTTTTCAGGAACGTGTCCAGATGCAGCGGCGAGGCGAACCGCGCCGTGCCGCTCGTGGGCAGGGTGTGGCTTGGCCCCGCGTAGTAATCGCCCAGCGTTTGCGGCGCGTAGTCGCCCAGTAGCACGGCCCCCGCGTTCCGAATATGGCCCAGCGCCGCGAACGGCTCCCGCACCATCAGCGCCAGATGTTCGGGGGCGCAAACGTTCGCCAGCGCATACGCCTGCTCCAGCGACTCCGTGACGAAGCAGACGCTGTTATTTTCCAGCGCCTGCCGCAAAATCGCGGCGCGGGGCAAAACTTCCAGTTGCCGCAAAATCTCCTCCCGCACAGCGCGGGCAAACTCCACCGATGGCGTCATCAGGAAGGCCGCCGCTTCGATGTCATGCTCCGCCTGCGTCAGCAAGTCCAATGCGGCAAATTTCGGATTGGCCCCCGCGTCCGCTACCACGCAGACCTCGCTTGGCCCCGCCAGCATATCTACATCCACGACCCCCCACAGCCGTTTTTTCGCGATATTGACGTACTGATTTCCCGGCCCAACGATCTTGTCCACCGCCGGAACAGTCTCCGTGCCGAAGGCCAGCGCCGCAATCGCCTGCGCCCCGCCGACCGTAAACAATCTATCTACGCCCGCTACTTTCGCCGCATGAAGCACGAGCGGCGAGACGGCGCCGTCCTTTCGCGCCGGGGTCGTCACGATACATTCGGGGACGCCCGCCGTTTTCGCCGGAATTACCGTCATGAGCAGGCTGCTGGGATACGCCGCCGTGCCGCCCGGAACGTAAAAGCCCACCCGGTCGAGCGGACGCACCAGCTGCCCGGTAATCCGCTCTGGCTGCGCGTCCAGCCACGAATTTTTGCGCTGCCGCTCGTGAAAGTCCCGGATGCTTGCGGCGGACTGCGCGATTGTGGCGCGAAGTTCCGGCGCGACTTCCGACTCCGCCGCGTCCCACGCTTCGCGGGGGACTTCCAACGCCGTCAAATGCGGCGAATCGAACCGCCGGGAGAGTTCCAGCAGGGCGGCGTCGCCCCGCGCTCGCACATCCGCAATAATCTCCGCAACCACCGCCTCTACCTTCGGATTGTCCTGCAAGGCGTCCCGCTTCAAGACCGCGCAGCACACCGCGTAGCCCGCTTCCGCCACCTTCATCATTCGCAGCATCGTTCTTCCGTCCATTCTCTGTTTTTGTTCCGTCTACCCCTTTATTATACTGCGGAACTAGGCAATATGTCCCGCTTGCGCCGCGATTTGCTGTCCGGCTATTCAGGGGGCAGGCGAATTGACCGCCGCTTCTTCCATATGCCGTTCGGTCTTTGGCGCGGGACTGGACATGAAAGGCCGCTCAATGAGCAAGTGAAAGCCATAACTCATCATCACAATCGTCGGCGCGATGACAAGAAGGAAAATCCATGTGGCTACGTTGGGTGGCATAGCGTGATTGCGAGCGGTATGGGCATAAAAATTCACGAAGGGTTGATGCAACAAATACAGGCTATAAGAAAAGCCGCCAATCCAAACGAGCGGCCGCCAAGAAAGAATCCTTCGTAGACTGTTGTCTTGAATTGTCGCCGATACGAGCATACAAGATACCGATAGCGCCAGAAGCAACTTTGAAATGCTAACGTTCCATCCGATAGCAACGAGCGCGGTATTAGTGGCATAATGAATCGGTCTTTTATCAAGAGTGATAAACAAAATCAGGGTGCAGAAAAATGCGAACGAGGCAAACGACCACGAAACTCGGTCACGAAAAAGCGCAATATGGGGTTGCGAACTGAAAGCGAAGTTGGCCCCGATTGCGCCTATCAGGAATAATCCCGAAAAGTCCAGACATACTCCCCAGAGGGGAGTAGTTTCCAAAATATGTCCTGCGATATAGACAAGCGGTAATGCTGCGCCTACACTTCGCGCAACCCCCCATTTTCTCCATGCCATGACGAAGAAGGGGAACCATAGATAAATTTGGCACTCGACAGCGATACTCCAAAAACTACTATTGATGTCGCCAAAAAAAGTTTTGGATCGAAAATTGTGCAGCAAAACGAGGTGCAGGAAAACATCAGATTTATCTGTCACGCGCTTCAGCAGAACAAAAATTAAAATGGCTGCATAGTAAGGAGGCAGGATACGACGAATACGTTTCCAGTAGAATTGATTTACCCCCCCCCCCCGCAATTTTACCATGTTTTATGACAGGAATCATCAAGCAGAAACCCGAAATGACGATGAAAGCGGGGACTGCGAGGCCGCCTAAAGCTACCCATCGAAAAGCAAACGGCAGCGATTCGGGATAGATATTACCGACGGCTCGTGCATGAAAAAGCAAAACCCAGAGGGCGCAGAGGGCGCGTAGCCCGTCAATATGCGCCAGATGAACGCGGGGACGCACCGCAGTTGCTGATGTCATTAAGATTATGTCTCCTTCAATCTGTCCAGAATTTGATGGGCGGCAGTTCCGTCACGCCCTTGCGCAGCGTCTGCTCCTGTTGGGGCAGAATAATGTGAGGCAAGCAAAATTCGCTACGCTTCCAACAAGTTCCGAAGCGTAAACGATTTTTCTTCTCGCACTGGCATCAGCAGTTCATAATCGTACATCAGCGACATTCCAAGCAAGGGTTCCTCGTCTACGGCGTCCACCGGTATCGTCAGAGGGTGTCCGTCCCAAATTATTGTCGCATTGTAAACATCAAAAAGCGTCCTGCTTCCGTCCGCAAGCGTCGCGCCGCCGCGTTCGCGCCATGCCAGTCCCAATTCCGCAATCGTGTCTGGCGGCATGGTCAGCCAACCCGTGTATCCTGTGTCCACCACGGCGTTGCGCCGATATTCCTGACCGTCCGCCGCAAGCAAGACCACTTCAAGAATTGGTTCAAGGTCGGCATTGATTGTCCCTGCAATCATGCTGACCTCCGCAGGCGTCCAGCGCCAAATCGCCGAAGGTAGTCATAACCGACGCGCACCATCCACGTCTGCGCATCCGGGATTCGCGCGGTCAGGCGGTCGCCCGCAACAATCTCACTGGCATCTATTTCCCATGCGCCCGTCTCAATATCAATCGCAACAAATTTGCCTTTGTTTTCCGCTTCGACCTGCGGACGAATAGCGCGATCATAAATTTCATCGCCGCGTCGGGCAAATTCCTCTTTGGAGTAGCGAGGCTGACGAGTAATCATCACTTCATCTCCTTCAATCCGTCCAGAATTTGATGGGCGGCAATTCCGTCACCCTCCTGCGCAGATTCTGCTCCCACTGCGTTCGGATACCGCGCAGATAATGTTTATGATTGCGCCAGCAGACGATCGTACTCCGCGTGCGTTCCAATCCAGAACCAGACGATTCCCTCCGGCCTGTCCCGACCCAAAGCGCGGTAATGCTCCCCCACGCGGACTGACCACAACTGTTTCACGCGCCCGACCCGCTTGAAATGCAGCGAAGGATGCTGCGGGTCTGCTTTCAGCAGTGCATAGTTTTTGTCCGCCAGTTCGCGTATGGCCTGTGGCAGCTGCGCGTAAAAGCGCCAGTAGCGCGGCAGGGTCAAATGCTTCATAGCGGCTTCGCCATTCCCAGATCAATCTCATGGTCTACTTCCGCCAGCAACGTATCCAGTCGCCCCGCTTCGAGGTCATCCTCAATTTGCGCGTCCCATAATTTCGCGTGGTGATCGGCAATCCACGTCATCAAACTCTGCACGTCTTGCGTCGGCAACTCTGTAATCGCTTTTTCGATTTCGGTCACGCTCATTTTTGTTTACCCTGTCACGCTTCCCCGGTTTTATTTTGCTCAATCCGTCCAGAATTTGATAGGCGGCAATTCCGTCACGCCCTTGCGCAGCGTCTGCTCCCACTGCGTTCGGATTTCCAGCAAATCGGGGTCTTTGGCGGCGAAGCGGCGCTGGCGCAATATATCTAATTCGTCGTTCTTATAGACAAACAGGTCAATCGGCGGGCCGACCGTCAGATTTGAGCGCATCGTTGAATCAATGGAGATGAGAGCGTATTTCGCGGCCTGCTCCAGCGGCGTATGCTCGTAATGGACGCCCCGGTCTAATATAGGACGCCCGTACTTCGATTCGCCCGTCTGCAAATACGGCGACTCCACCGACGCGCACAGCGGATTGCCCTGTGGATAGATCAGGTACAAGTCCGGGGACTGCCCTAAAATTTGCCCGCCCAGCAGAATATGCGCGTTGAAACTGTAATCGTCGCGCTCCAGCGCCTCCCGGTCGAGCGTGGAGACCCGCCGCACCTGTTCACCAATCACGCGGGCGGCGTCGTAAAGCGAGGGCGCAATCGCAAGCCCCCGGTTCTCGTCCCAATCTTTGCGCAGCAGCGTGATGATGGACTGCGAAATCGAGAGACTGCCGCTCGTCAGCAGCACCAGTACGCGCTCTCCCGGCAAAACAAACGTGTGCATCTTCCGATGGATATTCACCTGGTCATATCCGGCGTTCGTGCGCGAATCGGAGGCCATAACGAGGCCCTCCCGCGTCTTGATTCCCAGGCAATAAGTCATTTTTTTCTTCTCCCTGCGTGTGTCAAAACGTATTATACCCTTCCTCGCTTGATTCACGCGAAAAAAATCCCGGCAAAACGTCCCGTTTCCCCTGAAATCCCGGCACAAATTGCCCCCGTCTTTCGTATGCAATAAGGGAAACGCCCCGCAACGCCGCGCCGCCACCCCCGCTTATTTTTTCACATTGCGACTCCACTCTTTGAGGACGTTTGACACTATGCAGATTCGCATCGGATTTGATATTATCACGGAGCAGGACGCGCCCGCGCCGACCGTCGCCCTGCTCTCCGTTCACCCGGATGCGGCCTCGCGCCTCCACGCCCCGGAGGTCATCCATTCCGAGCCGCAAATACCCATGACGGAGTACCGCGACTCGTTTGGGAACCGCTGCCTGCGCTTCACGGCCCCCGCCGGCCCATTGCGCCTGTGGACGGACAGCATCATTGAGGATAGCGGAGAGGCCGACCCGCAGGTCACGGACGCCTATCAGCACCGGGTGGAGGACTTGCCGGACGAGGTGATGCAGTTCTTGCTGCCAAGCCGCTACTGCGAGGTAGACTTGCTCGGCGACTTCGCGTGGCAGCAATTTGGAAACACCAATCCGGGGTGGGAGCGCGTTCAGGCCATCTCCGACTGGACTCACGCCCACGTCAAATATGATTACACGTTTGCCAGCCCAAAGAAAACAGCGTTTGATGTCTACAACGACGGCGGGGGAGTTTGCCGCGATTTTCAGCATCTTGCCGTGACGCTGTGCCGCTGCCTGAATATCCCGGCGCGGTATGTCAGCGGCTATCTCGGCGATATTGAATTTGAGCCAATTCCGACGCCGATGGACTTCCACGCCTGGTTCGAAGCGTATCTGGGCGGAAAATGGCACACCTTCGATGCGCGGCACAACGTCCCCCGCGTCGGGCGCGTCCTGATGTCGCGGGGGCGCGACGCCGCCGATGTCGCCCTGACTACGACCTTCGGAACCAGCCGCCTGCTGAAATTCGAGGTGACTTCGGACGAGATCAAAGACTCCTAACGCGCCCGAAGCAGACGGCAAAAAGCGTGGCAAGAACGAAAAATGCGGCGCGGACAAAAGCAAATTTCGCTTTTGTCCGCGCCGCCTTTTCGTTTTCACTTCGGCCTATCATCGCAGGAACGCTACGGCGCTCCGACCAGACCAAAATTGCCAATTATCAGGGTGAAATCGGAACTGTCCACCGAGCCATCGTTATTGAAATCGGCGGCGGGATCGTAGCCGCTGCCGGGAATGGTGGCATCGGAATTGAACGCGCCAATCAGCGCGGTCAAGTCGGAACTGTCCACGCTGTTGTCGTTGTTGGCGTCCCCGGCGGGCAAGACGACCGATACGCCGCTTGCCGCCCCGCCGCCCTTCATCAGCGCAACGACCTGCGCCAGATTCTTCGGACTCTTGATCCAGACATTGTACGATCCGGCGGAAACGCCCCCGACCGTAAAAGCGCCGTAGGGCGAAACGAGCGCTGTCCGCGTGAACTGCGTTTTGCCGCTTGCCGCGTCCCGAAACGCAAATGTCACCGTCTGCGCGGTCGCGTACCCCGCATCGTTTTCCATACGAACAAAGCCGGAGACCGAATCGGCAGGCACAAGCGCGTTGGGAGTTGCGAGGTAATTTGATCCGTAAGAAATTACCATTTGTCCTCTGTCATTGAGGTATTTGCTCGTGACGTATGCTTTCGGATTGCTAAAAATAACAGTTCCCAGCAGCGTAGAGGTATCGGATTTGGGATCGTACAAACTTTCCGAATCGGAAATCCAGCTATGATCCTGCGAAAGCGTCTGACCCAGATTATTCAGCGCGATAGCGGAACCGTAATGTACGTTCGGAAAACTCGTCGGCCCGCTGGGAACGGTATTGATGTACCTTCCTTGAATCCAGCCAAACCAGCCAGACTGATTAGAGGAACTGGGGCCGCCGGTGTAGGCCGTTCCGATAAAATCTCCCTCGTCATTGAACGCGATGACGGAGGGCAAATTAATATACGGACCAACGGATAGTGAGACTTTAATAGAATTGGTTCCCGCCGCAATATCGTATATGCTATAAGTAAAATTATTATATGGGTATCCGCTGTATGTGTAATAAAAGCTCTTTTCAGTCAAAACTTGCCCGTTATTATTGAGGAATGATCTGTCATTAAAGTTCGCGGGCGTTTGCCAGACGCCGTTCAAGTAAAGCTCGCCTTGACCGAGAATTTGCCCCGCGTTGTTTATGGTGATCGCGCTGTGTGCGCCGGTATCCGTTATCACGCCGTTCTGATAAATGTATACGTCGCTTTTTCTGGTAAATTGGTTTGCGGCGTTCCAGACAAGTTCGCCGCTGTCATTTAGCCCCGCAAGGTTGCCTGTGTAAAGCGAAATGATAGTTTGTTTGACGCCGTTGGTAAAAAGGAAAAGATTGCCAAAAGCGTCCATTCCGGCGACTTGGCCCTTTTGATTGAGATAAAACTTGGGGCTATTTGAGGAAAGGGGATTATTGACTAAATCGGAGACGAACTGCCTGACGCCGTTGGTAGTGAGGTACAGCGAACTTCCAACGAGGCCGAGGACTTGCCCTTTGTTGTTAAGGGCGATGGGGTTGAAGTCGCTGCCGAGATTGGTCAGCGTGTACTGCGCGGCGGCGGGGCGGGCAAGGCAAAACGAAACGCCCGCAAGCAGGGCGGAAACGCAGGCGGCAAGGCGGTTGCAACGGGACATCCGGGTTTCTCCTCTAACGTTCTTTCATGCGATGGACGGGGACGCCGCAGTTCGGGCAGGCGTCCTGAAGATGATTTCATTCAGCATAATACGAGTCCCCGTACTTTGTCAAGTGAAATTGTAAATCTTCTCGTCGGGGTAACTATTCAGCCTGCAAGTTTGGGATAAAGCGGCTTTCCCAAAAAGACGGATTCCGGCGCAGGCAAGACCGGGCGCCCCTGCTTTCGCAAGGTGAAAATATAACCGCGCAGGTGATGCGCGTTGCAAAGGGCATGGCGGCAAGCGTAGTGAAAATACGACTCCCCCGTCATGCGCGGCGGTTCCGTCAAAACCGGCAAGGACGCCCGCGTGGTTGATGCCGTCTTTGCCGCGTTTTTCGTGCCAGTCATAATACGTCAAGTCCGCTGTCCCGGCAGAGTGTAGCCAGCGCCGTCTGCCCAAAACGCGCAGGCCCGTCTCGCCAAAGGGAACCACCGCCGTCTCTTGCAGTCCGGCCTTGGTGTCCGCCAGAACGCCGGAAAAGTTCTCTGCCCTGTCTGCTGCGCCATGACCTGCGTTCCGGGCGAAAGCGGGGCCGCGAAAAGGTCGGCAAACAGACCGGCAATGCGATGACAGCGCAGGAGCTGGCAAGACGAAAGATACACGCCTGATGCTTTCACGCGGGGGCCTTACGCCCTGCTTATTATTCGCAATCCTGTTTTGCGACCAGAGCATTTCGATGCATTATTCATCATTCATCATTTCCCCCCGTACCTTCCCGCCGCTTTGTCGAGTTGAGCGCGGGCCACATTGTAATCGTAGATGGCGTTGACCTGATTCGCTTCCGCCTGCGCTAAGGTGGACTGCGCGTTAATCAATTCTAATTGCGGCGAAATCCCCACCTGCTGCGACACGCCCGCATTGTAGCGCACCCGCGCCAGCCGGAACGCCTCCCGCGCCTGCGACAGCCCGACATTCGTGACCTGAACCCGGTCGCGGCCCTGCACCAGCGCAATGTACGCCTGCTGCACCTCTAAGCCTACCAAATCCTCCGCGTTGCGCCGGTTGGTCTGCGCGGTCGCAACGTCGGCGCGGGCCTCCGCAACGCGGGCGCGGGCCATTCCTCCATCGAAAATCGGCACGGAAACGTTCAGCGTGGCGGCGAGTTGGTCTGTCCGCGTAAAGCCCGCCGCGTTGGGAGAGCCCGTATAGCCAAGCGAAAGCCCGAACGAAGGCAGCTCGCTGCGGCGGGCGTAGATGATCCCCTGCCGCGCCGCCGCAATCTGCGCGTCGCCCTCCAGAATCTCCGGGCGGTTTTGCAGGGCCTCGCGGAACACTGCGTCAAATTCCGGGCCTAAATCCAGCGTGTCCACCACAAGATTTGTCACGGGCGGGGCGGCGGACTGCGATTTCCCGGTCGGGTCTTTTGGCGCGGCCTGATCGGTATTGATGGGCGGGGCCAGCATCGGCGGCGGGGTTGTAATCGGGGTTTCGGGTTTCGGATTTCGGGCGTCGGGATTCGTTAGTGAGTCGGTGGGGCGTCCGTCGGGGCCGATAGGCGGCACGGTCGGCGGCTCCACTCCGGTCGGCAATTCCACCGCGCCATCGGAGGTCAGCGAAATCGGCGTCCGCACGCTGAGGCCCATTGTGTTTTTTAATTGCGCCAGCGCCAGACTGACCTGCGCTTTGGCGTTGATGAAGTTTTGCTGGGCGTTCGCCACATCGGACTGCGCGGTGATGATGTCGAAGCGCGGAACCGTCCCCGCCGCGTAGTTTTTGTTCGCGTCGCTGAGTCTGCCGAGCGAGTTATTCAGATTGTCCTGCGCGACCACGACTTGCGCCTGCGCCCGCAATGCCGTATAGAACGCATTTTTCACGTCCAGCACAATCTGGTTGCGGACGCGGTTTACGTCAATTTTTGCCGCCACTTCCTGAAACCGCGCCTGTCCGACAGCGGCGCGGAGCGATCCGGCAATGTCCAGCGGCACGCCGAACGTCGCCGTAATCACCGGGTTGAACTGGTTGACGATAATGAATCCCGAAGATGAGGAATTGCCGCCGCCCGAATTGCCGCCCGATAGTCCGCCGAGGTTCGCAACGGTCGGCGCGTCAAACTCCGTGAGTGCGGCCCCCAGACCGAACGTCGGGGTGAGGGCGGCGCGGGCCTCGCCCGTCCGCCCCTGCGCCCGGTACAGCGCGGAAACGGCGAGCGCGTAGTTCCGGCTGACCGACAGCGTAATCGCTACGGCGTCGTTGATGTTCAGGGGTTTGGATTGCAGATAGCCCGTCAGTCCGGGCGAAGCAAGACGCGGTTTCTCCCCCGTTGCCAGCGGCAAAGCGGGCGCGGGCAGCGGGCTTTGCAGGCCGGTAGGGGGAGCGCCTTGCGGCAGGGGAATCACGCCCGTTGGAAAAGGCGCGGGCTTGCGGACAGCGGGGTCAGGCGGGGCCTGCAGCGGCGCGGTCTGCGCCGCCGCAATCGAAACGGAAGATACAAGCAGCCCGACTCCCGCGAGCAGCGGCGTGGACTTCCCTGAAACACGAAGCGCGGCGCGGCGCGGCAAAAAACGTCCTGACATTCTTATTCCTGTCTATTCGCGCTTTTCAACTATTTTCGGCGCTGTCCGGGTCGAGCAGGAAATACGCTCCGACAAGGCCCAGCAGCATCCCGGTAATCATGGCGGTAATCTGAAAATACTCGTCGCCCGGTATGTTCGTGGCATGGGCGGCGTAAAGCAGGATCGGCCCGCTCAGGCCCGCGATAATCGCTCCGATAATCCGGTTGCGCGTAATAAATGACGGCATACGAAACTCCCCGGTTTGCGCGTTCCAATAACTTTTACGCAAACTTCTCACAAAGTGCGTCAGCGCGGCGCGAAATTCTCGCCCGATACCGACTTTTTTCTGACTATACCTGTTTTTCTGCGCTCAAAAACACCTACCCGGCAGGATGCGCTTCTCTTTAGTTTTTGGCTGTCCTGTCGAAAATTTGCAGCGCCATCTTTCTACGCGGCGCTTACCGGGTGACATGATGGATTACATTATACCCGAAAAATTTGCCCGTACCGCATGGGGATTGGTCGTCCGCGCTGTTCCAGCGGCTGGCAAGGAGTATCGTCTGACGGAGGACTTTGGAGCCAATCCGCGCTATTTGAGGCCGCCGCGTCGCGATGCGGCGGCCTCATCCAGCAGGGACAGGCCGTTCGCCCACAGCGCGGAACGAACCCGTTGCTTCTGCCCCACCGCCTGTTTAGCGCGAGTAGCAAAACGGCGTGGATGCGCCTTTGTGGAGATTGCATCGAAAGCAGGCATAGACAAGGTTCTCATCGCGGTCATCGCCACCCGCCGAAACCGGTTCATAATGGTCAACGGTCAATTCGCCGCCCGCGTCCGTTTCGGAGAGGCCGCAATAGCCGCAGCAATAAGTATAAAGAACGCGAACGGATTGGAGTTTGAAGTGGGCCATCCCGCTCAGTTCCCGCTAACAGAGCGTCGGCGCGTCAAGGCCTCTATCTGCTTTTTCAAGTCGGCGACTTCGGCATCCATTGCGGCTTCCAGTTCGCGCTGTTGCTGCTGCCGCGCCTCCACCGCGTCCAGTCGCGTCAGAAATTGCTGCTGATAGGCCAGACTGCCATCATAGCGCACCGTGGCATCTATTTCCTGACAGCCCGCCTCGTGCGCCGCCCATTCCGCGTCGGTCATCGGTTCGCCGAAGATGCGGCGACGGTGCAATTCGCTCCACACTTTGTAAGTCTGCTCGTCCATCGTTCCACCTCCCGCCCGAAGTTACTATCTCCATTATATCACACCCTGCCCAGGCCACGCAAACCGTCCTAAACGCAAGACGAGCGGCGGAAATCTCGTTCCCGTCGCCCGCCTGCAAAGTCCGCTGCCCGCTTCTACGGATCGCCCACCTGATTGAAATTCCCGATGAGCAAAGTGAAATCGGTGGAGTCCACAAACCCATCATTGTTAAAGTCGGCGCGGGGATCATAGCCGGAACCGGTAATCGTAGCATCGGAATTGTAGGAGCCAATTAGCGCAGTGAAATCGCTGGAGTCTACGCTGTTGTCATTGTTTGCATCGCCAGCCAGTAGGTTCGCCGTCACGCCCAACACATCGCCATTCGTTGTATCTACGCTCACATTCGCTGCCAGATACTTTGGACTCTTGATATGAACGACATACGGCTTCGGAAGCAGGTCAGGAAAGAGGAATTTACCGTCCGCGCCAACGGAGACAGCGCGAGTGAAGGCTCCGCTGTTATCGGTCGGTCGGAACTCGAAGGTAACAGTCTGCGCGGCGGCATTAGGAGAAACTCCCTCGAACGCAATCGTGCCGGTGAGTAAGTTCGTAACGGTATTCGCGAAAAGTACATAGGTCATCGTGCTGTTCGCGATGATAATGTCTGGCTTGCCATCTCCATTGATGTCGGCAAGCCCATAGAAACCGGCGTTGCCGGGAATCGTATAAGTATGCCCGTTGCTGAAAGAGCCGTCGCCGTTGTTGAAGTAGAGCGAGAGGTTGGTCGTATTGGTGGTCGAATTGTAAATGAGGCTGTAAATGTCCGGCCTGCCGTCGCCATTCAAATCTTTTATGTTGCCGAAGACGCCGGTCGGCAAATCAACGCGGCGGAAGGTAAAATCGCCCTTGCCGAAGTAAATGCTACTGTGCGGATTGTAGGCATTGCCTGAAACGAAAAAGTCCGCCTTTCCGTCCCCGTTGAAATCGTAAGGGGCGGAAATCGGAACATTGGTTATGAAAGATACAGGGTTGCCAAACGAGCCATTCGCGTTGCCAAACAGCACAGTTGCGCCAGTGTAGTTCGCAAGATAAACTTCCCCGACGCCATCGCCGTTTATATCGCCGTAGTATGGGGCGACACTGTAATTTCCATCAATCTGGGTCACATTGTTTACGGACAACGCGCCGCTCCGCGAACAATCCACCGTATAAACAGCGCCGGGAATATACGTTTTCGTCGGCCCGTAGGGTTGCGTGTAACCGAAGAAGGACGCGACGAGGCCCAACGTTCCGTCGTGCCTTAGACTTGAGACGGCAGTGACGAAAGGTTCTCCATTATAGGAGGGCATATAATCCTCTGGCTGAAATGTTCCGTCGCCATTGCCGACAAACAGAGAAAAGCCGCCCCGATAGCCAGCATACGAGTTCCCATTCGACTCCTGAAATGTACCGGAGTCTACGGTAAAAATATCCACTTTGCCATCGCCGTTAAAGTCGCGCAGATAGATCGTATTGGGGCCGGGATACGTCATAATTGACGCTGGGCTGCCGAATGTCCCGTCGCCGCGATTTAGGTAGACGTTGAGCGCATTATAGAAATATTTATAGCCCTGATAGGAGCCTTGCGCCGCTACGACATCCGGTCTCCCGTCGCCATTCAAATCGGCGATTTCCAGGGCGTCATAGCCGGTACCGAGTAGGTAACTCGCGCTGTGCTGAAATGTGCCATCGCCATTGCCGAACCATACATCGAAGCTGTCCCCGGCATAGGCCTGTATAGAACTGCTGCCATTAAAAAGGAGGATGTCCGTTTTGCCATCGCCATTCAAATCCGCGAAATTCAGCGTACCGGACAGCGCGCCGAGATTGGACGGGACGATTTTGTAGAGCGTGTCGGACTGCGCGGCGGGGCCGAGCGGGACAAGACAGACCGCGAAAAAGAACAAAACGAAGCGAGATGTGCGAAGCATTTTCCTGTTCCCCCTGCCATTGGCGATACGGTCGACGTTACTGCCGAAATGACTGCGTTTATATTCCGGTTTGTCCTGCGCGATTCCTCCTGCCATTTTTATATTTTTCGTGGCCCGCCCCAGCTCTTGTGAAGCCATGCAGCGCGGCCTGTCCGCACCGCTCTACCGTTTTCGCGCCGCCCGCCAATATTCCAGCGCAAACGCGGGAAGCGCTACCACAAAGAACGACAATCCGACCCAGGCGCGACCCACCGCATTCATATTCGCGCCCTGCAAAAACAGCGGGACCACAAACGGCATTAGCAGCAGACTTAACAGCCACCCCGCCACTCAATAGAGGAAGCCCTGCTTCACGATATCCTCCTCTGCTCTGCCGAAATTACAACGCCACTACGCGCTGACGAAAAGCGCTCACCCACCAGGAAATCGCCTTCAATACCGCCTATCGCAACCGTGCAAAGCCCCACCTGCGGCACGTGACCGAGACAGAGCCGACACTGAGCCGAAACTGAACTGAGACATAAACCTCACTATAACCCATTTTTACCCAAATTCGGGTTCGCGTCATGCCGCAGGTTTGCCCGCCAGAACCGGTACGGGCGCGGGCGGCAACGCGGTCATGTTGCCGAGGACAACGCGGACGGTGTGCGGTTCTCCGTCATCGGTCAGGGGGACGAGGCCGTCAGGAAGCGGCTTTTCGTCCAGCGAGACGGACACTACCCCGCGAGACACGCCGTCGGGATTTTCGATTTCGATGGCGTAGGGCGTGTTTTTGTAGCGGTAGGTCAGTTTCACTACCGGCCAACCACGCGGCAGGACGGGCGCAAGCCGCAGCGAACTGCCCCGCACCTGCAAGCCAAGCACTTCCTCAATCCAGACGCGGTACATCCAGCCCGCCGAACCGGTGTACCATGTCCAGCCGCCCCGCCCCGCCTGACTTTCCAGCGCGTACACATCGGCGCAAACCACATACGGCTCCACTTTGTAATGCTCCGCGTCCGATTTCGTCCGGGCGTGCTGCGCCGGGTTCATCAGCGAGAGAAGGCGCACCGCCGCGTCCCCGTCCCCCAGCCGCGCCATTGCAAGGGGAGTCCACAGCGAACCGTGCGTATATTGGCCTCCGTTTTCGCGCACTCCGGGCAGATACCCTTTGACGCGCCGCTTAACCTCTGCGCTTTCTTGGCGGGCCTCTACGCCTGCGTCGTCCTGCCGATTGCGATTGAATTTTGTAACGTGTCAGCCGTTCGCGCAAACTTGCGTTTTCCGAAAGAAGCCGCGCATATCGCGCCTCTTGCAGCAGGTTAACTCGACGACGCAGCCGATGCGCTACCAGCGCTTCGCGGTTCAATGCCAGTGAGGCGATATGAAAAGCGCCGAGGGGCGTTAAGCCTTCCAGCCGACCTGTCGCCTCGTTTTCGCGCAGATGTTCCGCGATATTGTCACGCAAAGGATGCAGCAAACGCAGACCTTGCGCCTGTTGCGCTTCCGAAGGCGCGAACGCGCCTTTGTATTGATTGCAGCGGACGCAGGCGTAAACTAAATTTTCGTCGCTGTCATCGCCGCCTGCCGATATCGGCTCGTAATGATCTACCGTGAGTTCGCCGCCCGCGTCGGTCTCGGAAATGCCGCAGTAGCCGCAGCAGTTCCCATAGCGGGCGCGGACAGACTGATGTTTCGAGTGCGCCATGCCGCTTAGTTCTCAATGCCAAGCAGTTGACGCGAGCGCAGGTCAAGGTTGGCCTCCGCTTCGGCAATCTGCGCGAGGAGTTCTTTTTCCTGCTGACGCAAAGTCTTCTGTTCCGCTTCGGCCTCGGCAATCAGGGCGCGTAGTTTTCTCATGCGCGGTATGTCGCCTTCATAGTTTACCATTCCGTCAATCTGCTGACAGCCGGCTTCATATTCCGCTCGTTCCGCTTCCGTCAACGTTTCACCAGCTACACTTCGCCGGTGCAGCGTTCCCCACGCCAGATAAGTCTGCTCGTCCATCGTTGCCCCCTCCCGCCCAGCGTTCCCACCCCCATTATAACACAGCCTGCCCAAGCCCCGCAAACCCTCCAAAACGCAAAACGAGCGGCGGAAATCTCGTTTCCGCCGCCTGCTTGCTCATCAGCCTCATGTTATCAGCGCAATCCGTCTCCCGCCGTTCGATGTAGCCCAACGATCACGAACGGACATTGATGTTTCATCCCAGGTTGCCTGTCCAAACTCAATTGAATGCCGTTCATCAATCTGAACTGAGTCAGTAACTTTCATTTTGTTCTCCAATAATCCTGTGGAAAATCGTTCAATGACCTCGTCGAAACTACCGACTGAACCCATTGAAATTTTCCTTGATGTTTGCTTGTATTCTAAGCCGAATGCATCAGAATGTCGTTTTGTATGGCATTTTCATCATAAATGGTCAGTTTACCGTCTTTACGTTGGATTGTATAATGCCAACGTGCAACTTCTAAAACAAATTGCTTGACAATCGGTGTAGAATCTACCATCAACATACCCAGAACCGATTTGTAAATGCCTCTTCTATCTGCCTCGGAAAATTTATATTTTTTTAAGTAATTGAAAAAAGCCTTCTGAAAATCAGTATCACGGATGTTCTCTTGCAAAATATTGAGCGACTTTGTAAGAATAATTTGCTGGATAGTCGACGACAAAAACAGACCGGTAACTGTGGACAAAAAATGCAATTGCAGAGAGCGGTCTTCAGGATTTGCTTCCATCTGTTGCATCGCAATTCTGATAGTCTCCGCATTTTTTTTGCAATTGATACATAATACCTATTATAGGTAATATTATAAGTATTAAAATTAGTATCTGTATAAAGTCCAAGATGTTTCCTTTTTACTTCTTCACGCAAACGAAACGGATTCCGCGCTGCGTCAAGAAAATTCGATTTCTTATCGGTGCCCATGACGTACACAGTATTACTCGCCCTCTATTGCCAGCGCTTCTTTTTCTCGGTTTTCGCGAGTTGACTGACGGATTGCGTCCATTGTTTCGCTGTCGTATTTGCCTGCGAGATGCGCGATGGAAGGGACGGGGCTTTCTGTCTGCGTTTGCAGAAGGTAATCGCAGATTTCGGACTGCAACTCCTGTATGCGGTGAACGTAACTCTCGGAGACGAGCGGAATCAGTGTAGGCTCTGTGTCCTGCAAATGCAGGCGCATAGCTTCGAGCAAGCCCTTGAAACTCGCCAGTTGTTGCAATGTACTTTCGAATTGTTCCCGATTGACGATCATAATCGCACCTCCACTACACCCTTTGCCTGTTTGGTTACCTTGTCATGGTCGAAACCGTCCAACCGGCACATTCCGGGAAACTTGCGGACAGCGATTTCGGAGAACATAAAAATATCGCCCCAGCCGCGTTGTTTGCAATAATTATAGTTGACAAGCAAGGCCGTTTCCGCGTCCTGCGCCAGACGGGTTTCCATGCCTTCATCTAAAATGAATAGCGTATCGAAATCGCCCGGTTCCGGTTTCGCCGAAATGAAACTGCCGTCCAGTATTAGCAGCCCCGTCAGACCTTTTGCGCGAACGCTGTCCCGCCATTCCAGAAGGTCCGCCAGAACTTGCGCCCGCTTGCTGCCCGGTTCCCCGCCAAAGACTGCGCTAATTTCGTCCCAATCAGTCGCGTGGTGTCCTTCCGGGAGCCAGTTGTCATTACGAAACGAAGGCAAGGGCATCACGATTCTCCTATGTTTTTATTATACCCTTCTCGCTCCAGAACGTCCACCCTATCTTTCGTCAAACGGTCGCGACTGTCGCAACGGGAACGGCGGGCAAGGCCATTGTCTCACCGAGGACGACGCGGACGGTGTGCGGTTTGCCGTCATCGGTCAGGGGGACGAGGCCGTCAGGAAGCGGCTTTTCGTCCAGCGAGACGGAGACCACGCCGCGAGACACGCCGTCGGGATTGGCGATTTCGATGGCGTAGGGCGTGTTTTTGTACCGATACGTCAGGCGGACGACGGGCCAATGGCGCGGCAGGACGGGCGCAAGCCGCAGCGAACTGCCCCGCACCTGCAAGCCAAGCACTTCCTCAATCCAGACGCGGTACATCCAGCCCGCCGAACCGGTGTACCATGTCCAGCCGCCCCGCCCCGCCTGACTTTCCAGCGCGTACACATCGGCGCAAACCACATACGGCTCCACTTTGTAATGCTCCGCGTCCGATTTCGTCCGGGCGTGCTGCGCCGGGTTCATCAGCGAGAGAAGGCGCACCGCCGCGTCCCCGTCCCCCAGCCGCGCCATTGCCAGGGGCGTCCACAGCGAGCCGTGCGTGTATTGCCCGCCGTTTTCGCGCACTCCGGGCAAGTAGCCTTTGATGTAGCCCGGATCGTGCTGCGTCTTGTCGAAGGGCGGCGTAAAGAGCAGCACCATCTTTTCCGCTTCTTTGACCAGATGCTTCTCGACTGAGGCCATCGCCTGCCGCGCCCGCCCCGGATCGCCCGCCCCGGAGATGACCGCCCACGACTGCGGCAGGCTGTCAATCCGCGCCTCCTCCGACTGCGCGGAGCCGAGCGGCGTCCCGTCGTCGAAGTAGGCCCGCCGATACCATTCCCCGTCCCACGCCTGCGCTTCGATGGTTTCGGCGAGCGTTTTTGCTTTCGTTTCCCACTCGTCCGCTTCGGCGTTTTCGTTTTTCAGGCGCAGCAGGTAGGCGAAGTCGTGGAGGACGTGGATCAGGAACCACGCCAGCCACACCGATTCGCCCTTGCCTTCGATGCCGACGCGGTTGAGGCCGTCGTTCCAGTCGCCCGCCCCGATCAGCGGCAGACCGTGCGGCCCGGTGGTCAGCCCCTTTTGCAGGGTGCGGCGGCAGTGTTCCAACAGCGTCGCCGTTTCGTGGGAGACGCCCGGAGTGGTCAGCGTCTCATGCTCGCCCTCCCCCAGCGGTTTGCCGTCGAGGAACGGCGCGGTCTCGTCCAGAACGGCGACATCGCCGGTCACGCGGACATAGTGGGCGGTCACGTAAATCAGCCACAGCAGATCGTCGGTAATCATCGTGCGGACGCCCATGCCGGACGGCGGATGCCACCAGTGCTGCACGTCACCCTCGACGAACTGCCGCGACGCCGAACGGATGAGTTGGTCGCGGGTGGCCTGCGGGTCGGCGTAGACCGTCGCGCAAACGTCCTGCAACTGGTCGCGGAACCCGAACGCCCCGCCCGATTGATAGAACGCGGAACGCCCCCACAGTCGGCACGACAGGTCTTGATACAGCAGCCAGCGGTTGAGCAGGAAGTTTACGCTCATGTCGGGCGTGTCCACCTGAATCGTTTCCAGCGTACTGTCCCACCACCGAATCGTTTCCTGCAAGGCGCGTTCCACGACTTTCGGATCGCGGTATTTCACGGCAAGGCGTTTCGCTTCGTCGCTGTCCGCGCCCTGTCCGAGAACGAAGAACAGTTCTGTGGTCATTCCCGGCTCGATCTCAACGGTGGTCTGCAAAACGGCGCAGGGGTCTAGTCCGGCCCCGACTTTTCCGGTCAGGCCGCGCCGCCGCAGCGCCGCCGGATCGTTCATTGCCCCGTTGCGCCCGATAAATTCCGTCCGGTCGCCCGTCCAGGCGCTTGCGGTCGGGCCGCACGTCGCAAAAGCCACGCGGGAACCGTAATCGGGATGGTAGGCGTTGCGGGCGGTCAGGACTTTCGCCGCCGCGTCCCAGCCCGTCACGACGTGCAGCTGCGTGTCTTCCCGCTCCACGCCGAGCGTCCATTCCGCGTAGAATGTCGCGGTGATTTTGCGCCGGTGCGAGGAGGCGTTTTTCAGGCGCAGCCGCTGCACCCGCACCGGGTCGCCGTTTTGATCGTTCATCGGGACGAACGTCGTGAGTTCCTGCTCGATGGCGTGGGAATTATGCTCGAATTTGGTATATCCCTGTCCGTGATGCGTCCGGTAGGCGTCCTGCTCGCGGATGGGGGCGGGGGTCGGAGTCCAGACGACGCCGAGTTCTTCATCGCGCAGGTAGATCGCGTCGCTCACGGGGTCGCGCACCGGGTCGTTGCTCCACACGGTCAACTTGTTGGACTGGCTGTTGCCATACCAGCAGAACCCGCCGCCCGATTCCGTGACCATCGCCCCGAACATCGGGTTCGCCATGACGTTGACCCAGGGCGCGGGCGTGGAATCGCCGGGGCCGAGATAAATGACGTACTCTTTGCCGTCCGTTGTGAATCCGCCGATTCCGTTGTAGTATGGGAGTTCCATGAAGGGCAGCGGGGCGCTTGTCTCCTCCGGCGGGCGCGTCGTTTTGGACAGCGCCTGCGGATAGGTCGGCGGGGCGGCAAGGTTCGCCAGTTGCTGCGCCAGAGCGCCCCGCGCCGCAATCAGCACGACGCGGGCGACGGTGAACAGCAGGGTCTTGCCGTTCTCGTCCATCTGGTTTGCGGGACGGATGAACACGCCGCCCGGTTGATCCAGACCGCCTCCCTGCTCGAACATCAGGGCCATGCGCCGCAAACGCTCCTGCAACGGCTGATTGTAGCCCTCTGATTCCTCATTCAAGATTACCAGATCGCACTTAAAGCCGCGAACGCGCCAATACGAGTGCGCCTGCAACGCCTGCTGAACGAGGTCTAAATTGTCCTCGTTTTCAATCGTGACCAGCAGAATCGGCAGGTCGCCGGAAATGCCGAACGCCCACAGCCCCGACTGCGGCAGGCGGTTGCGGCGCAGGCGGTCTTCACCCGCCCGCATCCGGCTGCTGGGGTACAGGACATAACTTGCCAGCTGCTGATAACGCAGGGCCTCATCGGGCTGGATTCGAAGGTGGCGCAGGTCTAACTGCGCGTGCGTCCAGGCCAGTTCGACGGCGCGGGTGGTGTTGCCGAACTCGCAGTATTTTTGCGCCAGTTTCATTACGTCCTCGCGGTTTTCGCCCGCCCCGGTAATAAACGAAACGTGCGTCCGCTCGCCCGGCTCCAGCCGAACGCGGACGCGCAGACTGAAAATCGGGTCAAGGACAGCCCCCGCCGTATTGGACAGGCTGCCGGTAAGCGCAATCGGATTTCGCGCCGAGCGGTTGCGCCCGATGAATTTCAGGCGGTCGGTCTCAAAGGTGAGCGGGTGTTCTAACTTCTTCTGTGTCGCGACGACGTGAACCGCCCAGGGCGCGGGGTCTTTGGCGGAACGCGGACGCCGCCACGCGAAAAGCGCGTCGTTTTCCTCGTTCGCTTCGGTCTGCACAAACAGTTTGCTAAACGCCGGGTGCGCCCTGTCCGCCGCGTGGGGCGCGAGGGCGACTTCGGCGTAACTTGTCAGTTCAATCGTGCGGGCTTTATTGCTGTGGTTGACCAGCGTCAGGCGGCGGATTTCGGCGTTGTCCTCCGGCGAAACAAAAATTTCGGTGATGGTTTCGATGTGCGTGTCGCGGCGGCGGAACTCCGCTTTTTCCGGCGAAAACAGGGCCGAGTACGTCCGCGCCATCGCGCCCAACGGCTGATGCGCCGCCGACCAGACTTCGCCCGATTCAATGTCGCGCAGGTAGCAGAAACTGCCCCAGTCGTCTTTAGTCGCGTCCGCCCGCCAGCGGGTGATTTCGGTGTCGTTCCACTTGCTGTACCCGCCGCCCGCGTTGGTGACCATGACGCTGTAATCGGCGTTGGAGAGCAGGTGCGTTCGCGGGGCAACGGTCATCGCGCCGTCTACGCGCCCAACCCCGCCTCCCCCACCCGTCGCTTTCAGGCGGGGTAATGGGGCGCGGGTGGCGTAATCTTTCGCCAGCGCCGGGGCGGTCGCCATGCGCTCATACAGCAGCGATTCGGTCGCTTTGACTCGCGGATCGCGGTGGAACCGCTCCTGCATGATCTCGCTGTTCAGCAGGTTATCAATGGCGACAAAGGCCATGCCCTGATGGTGCGCCATGTATTCGTAGACCATGACGCCGGGATCGCCCGCCGCGTCGCGCTGTCGGGTGTAATCTATCGCCTCGTAAAAGCCATAATCGCCCATCGCGGACAGAGGAGACAGTTTTGCCAGCCGCCGCAGGTTCGCCAGCGAGGATTTTGGCGCGACGAGCAGCGCCAGCGCCGAAGCGTAGGGCGCGATCACGGTGTCATCCTCCAGCCCGCGCTTTAGCCCTAATCCCGGAACGCCGAACGCCTGATACTGATAGACCTGCCGCGAGTCGAGGGCGCTGTATCCCGCCTCGGAAATGCCCCAGGGAATCCCGCGCTCCTTCCCGTAGGCGATCTGCGCCGCGACGGTGGACTGGCAGACCTGATTCAGCAGGGAATTATCGTAACTGCGCTGAACCAACAGCGGCATGAGATATTCGAACATCGTGCCGCTCCACGAGAGCATGACCCGCTGTTTGTACGCAATCGAGAACGGACGCCCCAGCGCGAACCAATGCTCGGTCGGGATTTCGTTGCGGGCAATCGCGACAAAACTGCCCAGCCGCGCCTCGCTTGCCAAAAGGTCATAGTAAGAATTGTCGCGGCGGTGGTCGTCCACGTTGTAGCCAATCGCGAAGACCTTCCGTTCGGCGTCGTAGAGGAATTTCATGTTCATTTCGTCGGCGAAGCGGCGGCAGTCCGCCAGAATCCGTTCACCGTCCGCCAGTTTTTCGCCCGCAAACCATTCGGATCGCTCAAAGGCGTCCGCCAGCCGCGCCAGCCAGTGCCGCATGGCGTTCGAAATTGGCAGCGCCTCCGCCCGCGTTTTCATTGCGACAAACGCCGCCATGCCGGGAACCGCCCCCGCCGAAAGTTCGCGCAGGGAAGGACTATCCGCCAGCGCCGCCCGCCGCCACTCGTGCGCTTCGTTGCCCAGCGACAGCAGCCCTTCGGACGGCGTATCATTAAGGACTTCCAGCCAGATAAGGTAACGGTCAATCACGGAGTTCCATTTGTCGCACTGCGCCCGAATCTGCCCCGCCCAGTAGTGAATCGGCGAGTCGGCGGTGTATTGCTTCTGCGCAGCGTCTGCCAGCGTTTGCGCCGGTTCCCGCAGCGAACGCAGGCGCGAAATCAGGGCGGAAACGTCGGGGATTGCCCCGGAATGGCACAGGTTCGCGATGCCGTCCAGCCGTTTGGCAAGCGCGGCGTCGGGCGTATTGTTCTGCGCGGCAAACTCCCGAATCAGCGCCACGCAGTCCTCAATCCCGCGCAGGGCGGCAACGTCCAGAACGGGGGCAGTCAGTTTTTCTTCTAATCCCTCCACGAACGTCCACAGGTGACCGAGCAGGTTGCCGCTGTCCACCATGCTGACGTAGCGCGGAAACAGCGCTTTGGTCGTATAAATGTCGTACCAGTTCAGGAAATGGCCCTCGAAGCGCTCCATGCTGTCCAGTGTGCGATTGGTGGCGATCAGGCGGTCAAGGGCGTCGTCAATCGTGAGGTAGCCCATGTCTTGCGCAGTTAGCACGACGAGATACCACAGGCCGATATTGGTGGGCGAGGTGCGCGGCGCCACTTCCACGCGGATTTGCGCCTGATAGTTGTCGGGCGGCAGCCAATTTGTTTCAGCGTTGACGAATGTATCGAAAAATCGCCACGTCAGCCGCGCCGTCGTCCGCAGAAATTTGCGATCGGACTCGGCGATGTCGCGGTCGGGCGCGGTGGAACTCTCGCTGTTCATCCACGCCACAATCAGCGGCAGCAAAATCCACGCGGCAAGGTAGAGCGTGGCGGAATTGGCGCTGCCCGAAGTCAGCATCTCAATCCCGAAAGCGGCGACAACCGCGCCCACCGGGATATAAATGAGGTTGCGGACAAACTGCGTCCGGCGGTTGCGGGATTTTCGGTGCGCCTCGGAAGCCGTCTCCCATTCCAGCAGCAGTTTGTGCGATACGAGTTTGCGGTACAGGACGCGGGCGATAGCATCGAGCGAGAGCGCCGCCTGATGCGGCAGCAGCGCCACCATGACCGCGCAGCGCAGGGCGCTGACCGCCAGATCGCGCCAGGGCTTTGGGTCGGGGTTCGGGCGCGTGGTCAGCAGTCCCAGCAGGCCGACGAGGGCGGGCGTGAACATCGTAATGGCGATCAGCCACGCCCAGAGCATCGGGTTTGGCGACAGCAGCCAGCCCGCAAGCAGCGTCGCGACGCAGGCGGCGGGCAGCAGGCTGCGGCGCAGGTTGTCGAAAATCTTCCAGCGGTCAAACAGCCGCAGCGGGTTCGTGACCGTTTCGCCGTTGCCATTGGGGACTTTCGGCAAAATCCAATCGGCAATCTGCCAGTCGCCGCGCACCCAGCGGTGCTGCCGCCCGGAGTAGGAGATATAGTCGCGGGGAAACAGATCGAACAGCTCAATGTCGCTGACAAACGCAATGCGGACGTGGGCGCCCTCAATCAGGTCGTGGCTAAGGAGATGCGCCTGCGGGAAGCGGTCTTTTAAAATCGTATGGAACGCGGCGAGGTCATAAATCCCCTTGCCGTGATAACTGCCCTCGCCCAGCAAGTCCTGATACACATCGGAGACGACGTTGGTGTAGGGGTCTGTGCCGGTCGTGTCGGTGAAGAGTCGGGAGAACAGGCTTGCGGTAGCAGACGGCAGGGCGGTGCTGACCCTGGGCTGCAGCAAGGTATAGCCGCGCAGGAGTTTCGATCCGTCGGGGCTGACCTGCGGGGCGTTGAGCGGGTGCGCCAGCGTCTCGACCATTTTGCGGGCGGCGTCGCGGGGCAGAATCGTGTCCGAGTCCAGCGTGATGACAAATCGGATATGCTGCAACCGCTCCGGCTCCCCGACGCGCAGAAAATGGGGCTGCATCGGCAGCGGTTCGCCGCAGAGGTAGGCGTTGAGCTGTTCCAGTTTGCCGCGTTTGCGCTCCCAGCCCATCCAGCGGTCTTCGGTGGCGCTCCATTCGCGCTGCCGGTGAAAGAGGAAAAATTTGCCCGCGCCGTATTTTGCGTTCATCGCTTCGACCGCCCGCGCCGCCACGTCCAGCAGTTCGGCGTCTTCGGGCATATTCTGCTGCGGGGCGTCTGAAAAGTCGGAGAGCAGGGCGTAGCGCAGGTTGTCGTCCACGTTGGCGAGGTAGCGGATTTCCAGGCGCTGCAATTCATCGAGGATGCTTGCGGGCGTCAGCAGCATCATCGGGACGACGACCAGCGAGCGGCAATTCTCCGGGATTCCCTGCTCAAACGACATTCGCGGCAGAAAATCGGGCGGCATCAGGCGCGTAATGAGGTAGTTGATAATCTGAATGGCGATTTCGCTTGCGGGCAGGGCGGCAAGCAAGGCCAGCAGAACAATCGCGCCGCCCGTCCCGGCGTTAATTCCCAATACGGTCAGCAAGGCCAGCAATAATAAGGAAACCGAAACCACGCTGCCAAGATAGATTCCCGTCGGGTGATTGCGGGCGTAGCGCCGCAGGCCGTCGGCGGTGCGGACGCGGCAGTTGACGCGGCGCTCCAGTTCCGGGCGTCCGGCGTCAATCAGAAAATAGCCGACGTGATGCTTGATGGGGTCTTCCTGATCGTCGGCGAGGCGCAGAACTTCCAGCGCCGTTTCCGATTCGGTCAAGCTGCAGTTGCGGGCGATCTGTTCCACAACGCGGCGGTATCTGTCCCGCGTGACAAAACTCATGCGGGGATAAATTCCGGCGGGGTCTGCGCACAGAACGTGGTCTACCCGGCTCACGGCCTCGAACGTGTCGCGCCAGTCCAGTTGCGAGATGGTACGCAGCGAATTGATGGCGTTTCCGAGCGCGATTTGCTGCACCGCCTGCATCTTTTGATCCTGCATGGCGGCGTCGTGGATCGGCAGGGCCAGTTTGCGCTCCAGCCATTGCTGCGCCGTCAGCAGCGCCGCCTCCTCGTCGTAGAGGTGGCTTACCAGTTGATCGGCGAAATGCGGGGTCGGGCTAGGGTACTCGCGGCTGAGTTCGGTCAGAAACGGCAGGGTCTGGTCGGGGTCGCGGCGCGCGGCGGTCAGCAGGCGGTTCGCCCAGAAGTCGCCGAGTTCGCGTTCGCGCTGCCGCAGGTCAACCGTCAGGGCGAGGTCGCGCAGGCGTTCGATTAAACTCAGGCGCAGCATCAGCGGAAAGACCCATAGTTCGCCGATGGTCAGCGCGGTTTCGGTCTGGTAGGCCTGCAAAAAGGCGTAGATATTTTCGCGGGTCAGGGTTCCATCGGTCGCTTCGGTCAGGGCGGCTGCAATGGCGTAGGCGCGGGGCATCCCGGCCTGCGGCCCGCTGGCGACGACCGGCAGCTGCTCGTAGTAGCGGCGCGGCAGATTGCGCTTAAAGTCGGCGATATGTCCCTGAATGATATAGGCGTTATCGAGCAGCCATTCCGCCGAAAGCAGCAGGCTTTGTTCTGCGCGAGCGGCATCCGCGAGGTGCTTCCGAACGGCCTTCAAGGTCTTTTCACTCTGTATCAAGTTATCGAGCAGGGGCCTGCCGCGCCGCTGGGACGTTCGGACTTGCTGCGCGCGGGAGAGTTCGCGGGCAGCCTCCATCAGGCGGTCGGGGGGCAGCGGCTCCGGCATCGCGAGGGCGGCGCTGCCGGACAGGGCGACTCCGCTTTCCGGGTAAAAGACGAAGGTGACGGGCGGCGCGTCCTCATTGCGGCGCAGCATATCCAGCGCGGGCTTTGTTTCGCCGATTTCCGTTTCGGTCAGCACCAGCGTTTCGCCGCGAACTAACCAGCGCCCATAGTCCGCCATTTTGCCGCGCAATGTTCCGTTGGTGGTAAGGCGATTGTGGGCGTCCCGCGCAATCACGGCTACCTGCCCCGTTTTATTGCGGCGCAGTTCATCCGCCGCCTCTTTTGCCGCCGCCCCGTCCTGAAAAAACCCTAAAATCTCCGCCCGCTTCGCCCTGTTCAACCGCATCCTGTGTCGCCTCGCGGCGGGCGGCGCCGCGTCCACCCGTCTCCTGAAAATTTTCATGCTAATCTACTATACGCCCATTTACCTGAAAATTCGGCATAAGCGCCGGTTTCGCGCCAAAAACGACCGAAACAGACAAAGTAATGACGAGCGGACAGGGTTTCGCGTTCCCCGATTTTGCCGCCTGCTCTTTGGACAAAGTCTTCGCCGCAAGAAGTCTATGGCAAACAAAAAGCGTCCCGGCAGATTTCAAAAAATCCACCGGAACGCGGTTCGATTCTGCCGCAACGGGCGGCATCCTACTTCGCGCTAATTTGCCATAATGGCATAAGGCACGTCAAGCGCTCCCACGCTGGAGCCTGCCGGATTGTGAATGACCGCTCCCGCGCCGGTGATATCGTTAATCTCAAGGACATAGTAATAGTCATTATCGGTAATGAAAATGTGTCCATTGTGAGCGACGGCGATACCCCAGGACTGGGAAAGCCCATCTGCCGCGCCGTCGTAAATAGCCCCGACAGTATCGCTCATGTTGGCGGCGTAATAGACATATCTCTGGTTGCTGGTCACGTAGATGCGCCCCGCGCTGTCCAGAGCGATTCCAAAAATATGGTTCAGAGTTTGCCCCCCATCGCGGTCAGCGTCGTCCAGTTTGCGCCGGTCATATCGTCTATGCGAACGACTCGCGCATTGCCGGAATCGGCGACATAGATTCGATTTTGCGCGTCCAACGCGATTCCATAAGGGGCGTTGAACTGTCCTGCTCCGCTGCCCGTCGCGCCGTATTCCGTCCATCCCGCGCCAGTCATGTCATTGATGCGAATGAGAACGCCGCTTTGATAGCTGGTCACATAAATCCGGTTCTGGCTGTCAATCGCAATATTCTGGGGGTTGATGAAACTATGCCCGCCCGCGCCCGACAGGCTGACCCAGCCTGCTCCGCTCATGTCGTTGATGCGCACGATGCGGGAGTTGTGGGTATCGCAAATATAAATGCGATGCAGCGCGTCTGTCGCGATTCCGACGGGACCATTGAATTGGCCTGCTCCGTTGCCAATAGCGCCAAAAGATGTCCAGATCGGATTGGATGCAGAACGCATACCTGCGATGCGTCCATTACCAAAATCTGCGACGACAAAAGCAGGAAGGGGATTTTGCACGGTAACGTCAAAGAAGCCGCTGACGCCGCTTTCGCTGTCAGTGGCGGTGATGCGGACGGTTCCCAGCGCTAACCGGGTGACCAGTCCGCTGGCGGCGTCCACCGTCGCGATGTCGGTATGGTTGCTGGCGAATGTCACGCTGCCGCCGGTCAGCACGGTGTTATCGCCCGCGTCCTTCGCCAGCGCGGCGACTTGCAGCGCGCCTCCCACTCCCACGCTGACGGCGCTTTCCGTCGCAGTGACCGTAATTGAGGTGATGGCGCTCGCCATTGTCAAATTGAGGCTGCTCGTCTGCCCGTCGGCAATCGTGAACGCCTGCCCGACCGCCTTTGCCTGCGCCACCGCGCCGCTCGTTGCGTCCGGGTAGGCGAAGGCGTCCGCCGTGTAGTTCCCGGTCGGCAGGCTGCTCACGGTCTGCGTGGCGGTCAGTCCGCCGCTGGCGGGTCGGTCAAAAATGACGGGCGCACCGACGGCCACGTTGTTTTTTTTCAGCGTGATGACGACACGGTTGGACGCGACGGGGATCAGGCGGAACGTGGCGCGGACGGGCCATTTCAACGTGATGGCGGCGCGGCCCGCGCCCCGTCCGACTGACGCGGCGCTAAGGCTGCCGCCGCCGCTGTTGCCCCCGCCGCACCCGGCGAGACAGGCCGCAAACAAACAGATAGAGAGTGCAAAAGAGCGTGCAAAGAAATTGCGTTTCAAGACCGATTCTCCCGGATGGCCCCTATCGCCGCGCTTTCCCGGCAGCGCAGAATCGCTGCCGGGAACAGGACGCGGCGCGGGGTAAGGCGTCAGTTGACGCCGACGGTGACCCCGCCCGCTGTGACCGTGACCGGCACGGTCACGTAGCGATTGGGATCGAAAACGCTGGTCGCGACAAACTGATACACGCCGCGCAGGGCCGGGGCCGTGTAGTTGCCGATGGCGTCAACAGACCCTCCCGACGCGCCCTCCAGAACGCTCCATGTCACGGCGGTATTGGTCGGCCCGACAAGCGACACCGTGACAGGCGCGCTGCCGCCGACATCGAGAGTTGGGGCGGAGGACGGGCCGGTGAGCGCGAGGCAGACGACCGGAATATCCAGACGCCTGCCACTCTCGGCGTCGGTCGCGGTGAGGGTGGCGCTGCCGCCCGCCACGCCGGTAATCACGCCGGAAGCGCTGACGCTGACTTTGGTCGCGTCCGAAGAACTCCAGGTGATGCTGCTGCCGGTCAGCGTCACGACGCCCCGGCGGCGTCGCGCCCGGTGAGCGTGACGGTCACGGTATCGCCGATCAAAATATCCGGCGCGGTGAAATCGGAGGCGAGATGGTCTACCGCCGCGTCTGCGGCAATGTCCTTCGAGGTCGTGGCGGCGGCGGCGATACTCACGGGCAGGCTGGACGTGGTGAGCGTTGCGCCGGTGGCGTCGCTGCTGGCAAAGGTTGCGATGCTCGCGGTGAACTGCGCGGGATGCAGGCCGGTAAAAGTGACGGTGGCCTGCGGCCTCACGGCGGTCTGCGTCAACAGCGTCCCCGCGCCGTTGTCAAGCGTGATTTTGACGCTGTTGGCCCCGGCGGGGATGGCGCGGCCCGCGCTGCGAGCGGCGGCTGCGGGCCACTGAAGATTGAACACGGCGCGTCCGAGGCCGGTGGCGTTGCTGCTCCCGCCTCCGCTGCACCCGACAAGCAAAGCCGCCCCGATGCAGAGCAGGGCGGACAGGACACATTTCTGTATGGGAAAGTTCTCCTGAAATGAAAAATGGAACGCATGATAAAGCGTCTCGCCTTCCATTGTCGGCGCTTGCCCGTAATATCAACAGAAGGCAATGCGAGGATTTTTTTGCTGCGGCGACCGTCCTGAATTTTTCTTTACGCGCTGCAATTCGAGCCGCTTGTTCCCTGATTTTGCCGCTTGACTTTTGCCCTCGGACTGCGTTACAATAGGATATTGCGAACCGCCGGGAGATTTTTATGCCGCGAAAAGACGCCTTTCACGACGCTTTCACCCATGCTTTGACCACAGAGGGCTGGACAATCACGCGCGATCCGTTTAACCTACGGCGCGGCAGGCAGACGCTCACCATTGATATTGGGGTGGAGATGCAGTTCGTAATCCTGCGACAGCCGGTTGTAACGCTCGAACCAACCGAGCGCGCGTTCTACCCCCGGCGACGCGGCACAATCTAGAAGCCTTTTAGGTCATCGGTACGCTTGATGATCTCCAAATCAGCCCCAACGCGCTTTTTGACCCACGCGGCACATGGCCCGATCTAGCCGCTGTCCGCCCCAGGTTTGGACCGACGCGGGAACGCTTTGGCGATCCGTGTTAGCAGGGCTTTGGCCCCCTCGCGTTCGTTCCTATCGGCGGCGGAGACGAAAACGCAGAGGACCATTCCGTTTGTGTCTACGAGCAGGCGGCGTTTACGCCCTTCTGGCTGCGCATGAAATTATGCTGGCCTATACACCAGGAGACAAAACAATGAGCGCATTGAACATTACGACCGCGACGGCAGCGCCCGTCCAGACCGCGCAGACGGTCAAAGTTTCCGCGCCTGCGACTGAGACCGCAAGCGCCACGCAGTCGGCGTCCAGCAGCAATCCTGCGAGCGCAAGCGCCCCGGTCAAAACGGCGCAGACTACCCCCGCAGTCAAAATTGACGTGTCCCGACTGTCAACTTCCACTCCGAGCGCCACGCAGGAGGCGACGGAGACGCAGGACGTGACCCGCAAAGAGGCGGCAAAAGGCGATCAGCAGGCCGTTCGGCTGCTGGCGAAAGAGACGACGGCGCAGCCGCAGAGCAGCGGAGTCAATGTCAGGGCGTAAGCGTCCGGGAAAAGGATTCAAGACTATTTCCGCGAAACTATCAGGGCGCGAAACGCTCTGATAGGTTTGCGGGAGGTTTTTCCATGCCGCCTGCGTAAGGTGAATTATGCTTAGTTTGAGTCCCATCACCGAAAAATTTATGCGCGAATACGGCCTGCGCGTCCCGATAGTTCAGGCCCCGACAGGCAGCATTGCGGGGCCGGAACTGGCGATTGCGGTGGCGAACGCGGGAGCGATGGGCGCTTTGGCGCTGACCTGGACGCCGACGGAGGAAGCGGCGCGGATCGTCCGGCAAGTGCGGGATGGAACGCACGGCGCGTTCTTTGCGAATTTCGCGCTGGCCTTTCCGCCCGACGCGCTGGACGCGGCGCTGGAGGCGGGCGTCCCGATTGTTACGTTTTCATGGGGGGACGCCGCGCCCTATATCGAAAAAGTCCATGCGGCAGGCGCAAAAGTCGGCGTTCAGGTCACTACGGCGGTCGGCGCGATCCGAGCGGTATTTGCGGGAGCGGATTTCCTTATCTGTCAGGGCATTGAGGCGGGCGGTCATGTGCAGTCCAGCATTGAACTGGAGGACGCTTTGCGGCGGATCATTCCTGCGGCGCAGGGGCTTCCAGTGATTGCGGCGGGCGGAATTGGCGACGGCTATCAGATTGCGGAAGTTCTGGCAAGCGGCGCGGCGGCGGCAAGTCTGGGAACGCGCTTTGTCGCGACGCGGGAAAGCCGCGCCCATGAAGTATACAAAGCGCGGCTCGCCGCAAAAAATGAATACGATACGGCGCTGACGGTCTGCTTTCAGGGCGGCTGGCCCTATGCCGCGCACCGCGTCCTTCGCAATGCGACTTTAGAAGACTGGGAGGATACGGGCAGTCCGCCCGTTGGAAAGCGCCCCCATGAAGGCGAAACTACGGGGTATACCGCTGACGGCGAACCGATTTTGCGCTATGATGAAACGGCCCCGCGACAGGGCATGACCGGCGACATTGAATCCATGTGCCTGTACGCTGGAACCGGCGTCGGCGCGATTACCGATATACCGCCAGCCGCCAAACTGATTGAGCGGTTGTGGGACGAGGCGGTTTATGGCAGATTGCCGGGATACGTTGTCGGGCTTGAAACCTAGCCGATTTTGCATTGCCGTCCGCAGGACGGTCGGCGCAGCCTCCCAGACGGGTCGTTCACGGCCCGGTCTGCGCGGCCCGGACGCTTTGGTAAAATATGAAACGCCCGGACGCGCTTATTTCTATTCCCTAACCGAAAGGCCGAATAATCGAATGGTCAGAAACAAAGTCGTGCTGTCCCTGAGCGGGCTGGCGTTGTGCGGAGCGGTTTTTTCGTGTCGGGCGCAAGCGCCGCTTGCCGCGAAACTCGCAAAATCGGCGCGGTTCGCCGCGCCTCCCGCCGCGATTTCCAACATGGACACGCCGTTCCTGTTCGCCTACGGGACATGGGAAAACAAAGTAAAAATCGAGAACGGGCGGGCCATGCTGCGCGGCGCGGGCGTCACGCCTAAAGGCGGAGGCGGCGCAAACCTCCTGCCGCCGCTTGACCTTTCAGCCTATCCCGATGACTGCCCCGCTCTCTATGTCAAGGTCGGGGCGGCGAACAAAATGGGGACAATCCGCCTGATGCTGCGCGACGCAGACGGACACAGCGGAACGTTTGAGTTCACGCTGCCGCCCGCCGGGAACGATTTTGTTCTGATTACCCCGAAAGAGGGCGCGTCGCTGGCAAGCCCCAATGCGCTGGACAAGCCCGACCAAAAATTAAATCTGCAAAAAATCACGCAGTGGCAGTTCGGCGGCGATTACAGCAGCGATAATCCGATTGATATAGAGGTCAGCGGAATCGTTGTGGCGCCCCCCGGCGAAGCGGCGCTTGCGGCCCGCGCCGAAGAAGCCCGGAACGAAGCGGCGGCGCTGGCGCAGAAAAAGCAGGAGAAGGCGGCGCGGCGGGAACGCTACAAACGCGGCCCCGACTCCCCGAAAGTTCAGGCCGTCTACACCGTCGCGCCCGACCTCCTCGCGATTACGATTCAGGCCGGAACCGTGAAACTCGGCAATCTGACCCCCTACGTCCCGCAGTCCGACGACAAGCAGACGAAAAACGGGGCGGATGTCCATCTGGTGCGCGGCGGGCAGGAAATCGGCTGGCTGATTGGCCCCGCGCATCAGCATCTCGTCACCTACGAGAAACTGGAAGGCGATCCGTTACTCGATTTCGTTGCGGACGACCGGCAGAATTTTACCGTGACTTCAACGGACGACGCCGCTTTTTCGGGCGGAATTAAGCCCGCCGCCGTGTACCGCAAGAGCAAGCCGAACGACTGGGCGCAGCCGATGGGCGCGGTCGCCGTTCTGCACACCCTCTATCTCAAACTGCCGCATCCGCTCACGGCGGGCAAAAATTACACCATCAACGCGGGCGAGTTAAACATCAACCCGGCGGAGATTGCGTTTGCGAATGATCCCGCCCGCGTGTGGAGCGAGGCCGTCCACGTCAATCAGGTAGGGTTCCGTCCCGACGATCCGGCGAAGCGGGCGTTTCTCTCCGTATGGCTGGGCAGCGGCGGGGCGCAGCGCTACGCCGACGGCCTGCGCTTCGATGTTGTGGACGCAAAGACCAATCAGAGCGTCTACTCCGGCAAAATTACGATGGCGAAAGATGCCGCCGAACCCGAAGCGATGTGGAAAAGCCAGAATTTCAATCTGACCAGCGTCTACAAAATGGATTTCAGCGACTTCAAAACGCCCGGAAAGTACCGCGTTTCGGTGGCGGGCGTGGGGTGCAGTTATCCGTTTGAGATTGGACGCGACACCTGGAAGACCGCGTTTCTGACGCAGATGATGGGCCTCTACAACGAGCGCAGCGGCGTGGCGGGCGGGCCTCCGTATTCTCAGTATAAGCACCCCCGCGATATGCGTCCCGGCGATCCCGGCGTCAAGGTCACGCAGTCCACCTACGCCGCGATGGAAAAAGGGCCAGAGGCGTACAGCGATCTGGCGAAGGGCGATACCGGCGTCCCCGTCCCCGATGCGTGGGGAGGATACCATGATGCGGGCGACTGGAACCCCCGGCGCGTCACGCACATGAAAGTGATCCACGCGCAGTTGGAATTATTCGAATTGTTTCCGCAGATTTTTGGGAAAATGCGGCTTTCCATTCCGCCGGCTGCCAGAGTCCCCGATGTGCTGACCGAGGCGCGGTTCGAGCTGGACTGCTTCCGGCGGCTGCAAAAATCGGATGGCGGGATGCCGCTGGGAATCGAAACGGAGGGCGATCCGATTGGCGGCGAAGTCTCGTGGATTCAGTCCATGCCCGCTTACGTTTTCGCGCCCGACGCGAACGCCACCTACTATTACGCCGGAGTCGCGGCCCGCGTCGCCCGCCTGCTGAGGCCCTATGACCCGAAAGCGGCGGCGGACTATCAGGCCAGCGCGGTCAAAGCGATGCAGTGGGCGGAAGCGCAGCGAACGAAAGCGAAAGCAAACGGCGGCATCAAAAAATGGAGTTGGGACATCACGGACAGCCGCAATTTCTCCGCCTTGCAACTTTACGCGGCGACGGGCGAGAAGCATTGGCGCGACGTTTTTATGGAAGACACCTGCCTGACCGACCCGAATAAATCGGTCTTCCAGTGGGGCGATCATGTCCAGCGGGACGCCGCCTTCGCCTACGCCCGCCTCGCCCCGAAACTTGCCGACCCGGAAATCCAAAAAAACGCGGTCAGGCAGGTCTGCGCGGAGGCGGACAAGGCCCTCGCCTATGCGAGCGGAAACGCCTTTAACCTGACCACGCCGGACAAAGGAAAGCCCATGTTTATCGGCTTCTATTCCGGCCCCGACGCGATTGAGTGCGCCCGCGCCCACTATCTGACCAGGAAACCGGAGTATCTCGCCGGAGCGGTGCAGGCCTGTCAGTTCGGCACGGGCGCGAATCCGAGCAATCTGGTTTATACGACGGGCCTGGGTTCCAACCCGTACAAGCACCCGCTGCATCTGGATTCGCGGCATACGGGGCAGCCTGCGCCGGTAGGGTTCACCCCCTTCGCCAACATTGATTTCAGCCAGTGGCACGACAACTTCACGACGTGGCCAATCACCTACTATCTCGGAGCGGTCACCTATCCCGACGCCTACTCGTGGCCTACGACCGAAGCGTTCTTCGACGTATATCTCTACCCCGCGATGACGGAATTTACGGTAGACCGCTGGGAACCGAACGTCTACGTCTGGGGCTATCTCGCCTCCCGTCCGTAAGGCCAGGCCAAAGCGGGCGCATAAGTTCACTGCCGCAAACCCGGTGAGCTTATGCGCCCGTTCTTCCTCTATTTTTTATCATTTTGAGAAGGAGATTTTTCGCGCTGCGGTGAATAGCATGGCATCAAATCTTGCCAGTGGAGGCGCGGCACACGGCGCGAAACAGGAAAGGAAACCCTGACTATGGCCTCTCTTATTGCAATGGAAGTAACGCTCTTGCCCTCGCTGAAAGCGCAGCTAGAGGCGGAAGTCGCCGCCGGAAATTACGATACGGAAAATGATATTATCAATGCGGCATTGTCTTACTTTTTCTCCTGCGACTTTGCCGATCCTTACCTGCCCGAAAAGATGAAACACCTGCTGCAAGTGGGAGCGGAGCAGGCGGATCGCAGGGAATTTTCCACACGCAGCATCGAAGATATTATTGCGGAGGGGCATCATGTGGTAAGCGAAAAGCAGGGGCGGAAATAATGGCCTGGTATCAGTATACCGAGCAGGCAGACCGCGATATGCTCATTATCTGGGTGGATGCGAACGAAAGACGGGGCCAGACCGGGGCCGACCGATTGATGCGTTCCCTTGAAAGACAACTCCAGGATGTTGCCGATATGCCGGGAATGGGCCGAAGACGCGAAGAATACCGCCCCGGCCTTCTCAGTCTGCCTTTCAACGGATATACGCTCTTTTATCGTATTACGGACTTTGGTATTCTGGTGGAGCGCGTCCTGCCGAGCGCCAGCGACATAGACGCCGCATTTCCCACGCTGGAAGACCGAGATACAGGAACGTAATTTCACTCCACGCAAGGCGGTCAGCTCCTGATAGCGTGTCGCGACCAAACAGGAAATTCATCCCGTTTCGGTGAATAAATTTGCATCAAATTTTGCCAGCGGAGGCGCAGCGCGTGAAACGAAACGGGACAAAACAGCGAACGAAATTCGGGAGAGGAGGCCTCTTTTTTGCCATTGCCGCGCTTGTCATAGCAGGCAGTGTGAGAACGGGCCACGCGCAGATGGTCACGGGGGCCAGTATGCCCGGATACGCCGAAGCGTTCGGAGTGTCCTCTGATTCGCGCAATGCGGCCTATTCCGTTGCGCTGATGGACAGCGGCGTTCCCGGCAACCTCCTGTATCCGGGCGAACAGCCGAAATTTACGTTTCAGATTGTCAACCGGCAGGACGCCCCGATTGCGATTAAGGGCAAAGTCGAGATCGTAGCGTATGGAACGAAAGGACAGCCGGGGGACATCTGGGCGCCGCGAGTCTTTAAGATCAATACGCCCGCCGCCCTGCCGCTGACCGTCAAAATCGCGGGGCATGGCTTTGCGGATTTTACGATTGCGCCGAAAGTCCCCGCCGCGTTCGGGGCCTATGCGCTGATTGTGGATTTAGGGCCGCTCGGCAGACAGTTCGTCGCCAGCATCGGGCGCACATTCCCCGCCGCCACGCAGCGGATTCAATATCCCAAATTTTGCCTCGACGACATCAACCTCGACGTGCTGAAGCGGCTCGGCGTGCAGGCCATCCGCTACGGGGCCTCCTACAAACCAACCAGCGACAAAGATTTTGAGGCGTGGTACGCGGAGGAGGGGCGCAAACTCAAACGCTTTCAGGACGCCAATATCGCCGTGCTGTTTATGATCGGGGGCGGCGCGTTTTACGCGCCGGAGCAGCCGCTCGGTCGCCCGCGCCCCTGGCTCAACGCAGAAGGCGTCATGCTGGACACAAAATTCGATCTGGCATGGCTGCCTGCCTACGACGCCGATTTTCAGAAATACGTCCACCGGTTCGCGGCGGAATACGGCTGGCCCAGAGGCCCGCTCAACGCCTTTTCGCTGTGGAACGAGCCCTGGGAAGGCCTCTCAATCTCCGGCTGGGGCGCGGATATGCTGCGCTACCGGGAGATGTACCGCAAAATGGCGGCGGGCGTAGCGCAGGCGCGAAAGGACGACGGCGCGGATGTGCTGGTCGGCGGCGGCGATTCCACCTCCAATGCCATTGACAAACTGTTCAGCGACGGCAGCGACGAATTTTTGCCGCTGTTCGATTTCGCCAGCATCCATTATCAGGGTCTGGATTCGTTTGCCACATTCAGAAAATGGAACGACCGCAAAGGCCCCAACGGGCGCGTGAAAATCTGGGACACTGAATCGTGGGTCGCGAACACCGATGACCGCGTGGCGGCGCTGATTGCGGCAAATCGGGCGGCGGGCTACGACCGGGCAATGGGAGTCTTTGGCGGCAATATCGCGGAGGACAACGAGCGCGAGATTCGGACAGCGGACGGAAAAGCGAAGAGAATTACCACTGTCACAACGTGGTCGGTAGCTCCTGCAATCGGTGGGGCGCAGCACTTTCTCGGCGAACGGGATTTCGACCGAATTTTATTTCAGAACGGCCTGCCCTGGGTCATGCTGTTTCACGGCCTGCCTGACAACACCGGAAAACCGAACGACGAGGACGGCTCGGTCGTAGTGGTCGGCGATCTCGGCGAGGAGTTTGAGCCAAACGGTCTGCCGTTCAGAACGGCGCGGGGCTTCGCGGAAAAGCGGCATAAAGCGGAACTGCGGACAACGCTCGCCGCCCTGCCCGCCACTGCCGACGCGAAACAAAAAGCGGAACTGATTGCGGCGATTGCAAAGCCTGAAACGTTGAGCGAGGCCGCGATGACGCTGGCGGCGTCTGGCGATCAGTACCGCCTCTACGACTTTTATGGCAACCCCGTCCCGGCAAAGAACGGCAAAATCACCGTTCCGTTGGACGGGCGCGGATTCTTTCTGCGCGGCAACGGAAAGCGCGGATCGTTCGCGAAACTGATTGCCGCCCTGCAAAAGGCGAACGTTTCCGGCATCGAGCCGCTGGCAATTCAGGCGCATGACCTGACGGCGCGAATCGAAAACCATCCCGCGCTGAATTTGACGCTGACCAATGTCCTGAACCGCCCGGTCAAAGGAAAACTGACCGTTGCGCTCGGCAATTTGCAAATTGAGGCCCCCAAAGCCCTGCAATTCAAGGCCAACGAAACGCGGCAAGTCGCGGTCAAAATCACCGGCGGCGCGTCCGCCGCAAGCAACGCTTACCCGCTCACGGTACAATTCGATGCGGGTAAAGACGGAATCGCTGACCACGCCGAAACCATGCGCGTCAACGTGATCGCAAAGCGGACGATCAGCGTGGACGGCAATTTAGAGGATTGGCAAGGCATCCCGCCGCAGACCGTGACGAGTCCCGAAACGGTCGCGCCCAGCCTGACCGAAGCCGCTTACTTCCCATTCAAGACGTTTGACGCGGGCGTGACGACGGGATTTGCCACTGGCTACCTCGCTTACGACGAGACCTATTTTTACTTCGCCGCCAAAGTTGCGGACAGTTCGGTTGATCCCGGTATGCCGCGCTTCGAAAACCGCGACGACGAGGAGTATTTCTACCCGGAAAAATCCGTTTTCGTAGATCGGGACGCAAACGGCGCGAAAACGGAACTGATTTGGCCCGAAGGCGTCCGCCGCTACTCCTACCGCAAAGACCCCGAACTGCCCTCCGGCAACACGCCCGGACACGACAACATTCAGATTGCGTTCAATGTCATGCCGGAAGACCTCAAGCCCTCCTTCAAGTCTCCGCCCGGAGTTATGCCCGGATTTATCAACTACAAAAGCACCGACTACGAATACGCCCTGAACCCGGTCGCGGAAAAGTACGGCGGGGGCGTGGAAATCTGGCGCATGGAAACGCCGGGGATGCCGCATAAACATTTTTACCCGCGTCAGCCCAAAGCGCCGGGAGAGGGGCCGGTGAGCGAGGGGAAACTTGTGATTATGCGCGATGGCGCGACCCGAATCACCGAATGCGCAATTCCCTGGGCGGAACTGCCCGACGTGAAAAAACGTCTGGACGCGGGCCAGACGATCAAGTTCTCGTTCCGCGTCAACGACAACAGCAATGTTGGGTGCATGGAACTGGCGCGGGGCCGCAGCGTCAGCAAGCGGGGCGGCGCGTTCCATTCCGACTGGCTGGAGCATTGGGCCAACGAGATCGAATTTGGCTTTGAGAAATAGAGGACATGGCAAGGCGCAGAAGGCATGAGTGAAAATCAAGCGAAGGTAGATTGGCCTTTTGACGATCCGACCAATCGCGCCGTAATTACCACGCGGCAAATTACGCAGGAACGTCAGCCTATTTTGTGGGTCACGCACGATGAGGACGATGAAGGCTGGCAGTTTCTTGCTGGTGGAACGCCCGCAGTCGAGGACGCGCAAATCGTTTCGCTTTATCACATCACAACAATAGACCCTTCAGTAAAAGAACTCGCGGACTTGCCGCTAGGCTGGAGGGCATGGCGCGCGGAACAAGGCGCGGTCTGGCAAAGAGGACCGCAACCGCCCGAAGACAAGTCCGGGAGTTGAAAACACCTGGCAACGCTTGACCGGGGTCTGGGCGCAATAGGACATCACAGCAAACTATCGCACATCACCGTATCGGCGTCCTCGTAGGCGGGGACGCAGCAACACAGAAAGACCAAATCTTCCGCGCCCGTGTTGCGGATTTGATGCCGCGCTCCGGGCGCAATCGCAATCGCGTCGCCCGGTCTTGCCGTCCGCTGTTCGCCCTCAATCGCCATCAGCGCCGCCCCGCGCAGCAGGTAGTAAATCTCTTCGGTGTTCGGGTGAAAATGCGCCTGCGTTTCGCGTCCCGGCGCAATCGTCGCCTCCGCCAGACTCTGCCGCTTCGTATCGGGCGAATTACGGTACGCCATAATTTCGCGGATCGTCGAAGAATCTTTCGTCGTAAAAGCGGGCGCCTCGTCCCGATTGATAATGTCCATGGCAACTCCGTCTGTGTTCAGGTGTTCGGGTATTCAGGTATTCGATCACTTGGGGACCCGCAAAAAAATAAACGTTCCAATGTTCAAAATCCGCATTGAGTCCGCGAAGGCGGACTTCGCGCTTTTGTGGCAGTCACTTTAGTCGCCCGCTACGCGCTCCCGCAATGGAACGATTTAAACTTTGAGAGTCCCTTAATAAGAGTTTGTACAATCTACCAGTGAAGCTGTCAATACCTGAATACCCGAATACCGGAACACCTCTCCTCACAGCTGTTTATTCAGGCCGTCAATCGCTTTGACGACGGCGACTTGCAGGGAAGCGCCGTGCAGTTCGTTGTCCATTGCGATAATTTTGTTTGTTCTGCCGTCCACCAGGAAATAGGTCGGAATTTTTTTGATGCCGAACATACGATAGATGTTGGTGTCTTCATCCTGCACCACGCGCCACGTCGCGTTGGCCTTCTGATACAAATCCAGCAGGGCGGCTGATTGGTCGAGTACCCCGGAAATGGAAACCGCGTCAACCGTCAGGATTTCGAACCCTTTGTCGTGGAGCTGGGAATACAGGCTGACGAGGGCGGGCAGGTCTGCCGCGCTCTTTTTGTCCACGATCACGCTGAAGGCCAGCAGAACGATTTTGTTTTTGTAGTCTTCCGGGAACGAGACGGTTTTGCCGTCAATCGCCTTTTCCTCAAAGTCTATGATGTCGCTTCCGACCTTCATATCAGCGGGCTTGATCGTTCCCGCCACTTCACGCGCCGCCTGCCCCACCGTCAGAAACGTGCCGCGCAGATCAATAGACTTGACCTGATACGAGCCGGAGGCGAGGCGGAATGGCAGCAAGGCGTCGTAAGTCTCTTTTTTGGGATCGAAATTTCCGTCGCCGTTACGGTCAACCAGCAGATGCACTTTGACCGGCTGATCGTCGTCGTGGTCGTAGGAGTTGAACAGGCCGGTCGCCGTCTCGTCCACCAGCGCGATGCGGTACGTCCGCTTCCCAATCTTAATCTCGCCCGTCCGCACAATGTCGCTGGTATAAAAAAGTTCGCCCTCGCGGTAGATAAATTTCACCACGCCGGGAACGGTACTGGAGCGGCCCGATCCTTTATAGCGTTCGATCACGGGGGCAAGACCTTCGAGGGCGGGCTTGACTTCCGGTTTCGGGTCTTCCTTTTTTGTCTCTTTTTTTGTGTCAGGGCTGGCGGCAGCGTCGTCCTTTTTGGCGGGTTTGGGCGCGGGCTTGACGCGGGGCGGAAAGGCCAGTTTCAGCGGCGGATCGTCCGTCAAATCGCCGTTGCCGTTGCTGTCCACGTAGACGGCGGGCATCAGTTTCGGGTCGTCGGCGGCGTCCAACGCCACAAAGACCGCATTATTCGCCGCGTCGCCGATATGCAGGACGCCGTATTTCGGCGTGTGTTTGTAGGCCGGTTCGCGGGTGATGCCCGCCGGTTTGTCGGTGGTCAGCGTCAGTTTGAGTTCCACCATTCCCCGCGCCGCGCTGGTCGTGGTAGGCGTCAGACGCGCAATGACGACCTCATCGGCCCGCCCCGCCGTCCCGATGAGCATCAGCGCCGCGCCTGCCAGCAGTCTCGCGCTGGCCTGTATCCCTTTTCGCCCTGTGGTCTGCATAATCGCCTCCCGAAGATTTCCTGTTTCCGTCCTCAATGACCTGGCCCTCATTTTTTAGATTATACCCGATTTAAAACGCCCGCGCCAATGGAGCGGAGACGAAACGGCGGCGGGCGCGGTATAATTGAGAGAGCGGCCTGCGCCGCAGCGCTTTACGAGGCCTCATGTTTCTGCTTTTGATTAAAATTCGTCTGCTCAGCGCCCGCAATATCGCCCTCGATTCGCTGCGCCGCCAAACACTGCTCACGCTGGCGCTGGCGATTTTCGGCGTCGGGCTTTTTGCCGCCGTTTCTTTTGCGTTCTTCGCCTTTTTTCGCTACGCGGAGCAACTCGGCGTATTCCGTGAGATCGTGTATCAGGTCTTCTATTTTCTGTTTCTGTTTTTGCTGGCGGGCGCGGCCCCGTTCGTCGCCGCCACCCTGCTGCACTCCGCCGACTATGGCCTGCTTTTTAATGCGCCCGCGCCGCCCCGCGCTGTCGTCGCCGCGAAGCTGCTGGACGCCACCGTAATCAACTCGGCGCAGTTCGCGCTGCTCGGACTGCCCGCGATTGGGGCCTGCGCCTACGCGCTGGGACTGCCGCTGATGGGCTGGCTGCTGCTGCCGCCGCTCGTGGCGCTGTTCGTGCTTCTGCCCGCCCTGCTCACAGCCCTCGGCCTGTTGCTGCTACTGGCGGCGTTCGGCATACGGCGGCTACGCGCCGCGATTGCCGCGCTGAACGCGCTGATGGCCCTGGTAGTCTGCGCCACGATTGTGCTGGAAGCGGCGCGACTGCCGCGTCCCGGCGGACTGCGGACAGCCCTGATTCCCGCGCCCTCGCCCGCCGCCCACGCCGCGCCCTCCGCGTGGTTCGCCCGCGCATTAATCGGGCTGTCAGGCGGCGGCAGGGCGGAATACTTCTCCGCGCTGGCAGGGCTTGCGGCGGTCGCGCTGGGGATTGCGGCGTTATACGGCCTTTGCGTTCTGCTGGGGGCGCGGCTGCTGTCCGCCGCCAATGTCGCGGAGGAGGAGAGCGCGACGGTCGGGGCCAGAGTGCGTTCCGGTCGGATTCGCCGCTGGCTACTCTCCGCGCCCGTCGCCGCGCTGATCGCCAAAGACTACAAATACATGAGGCGGGACAGCATCCTGCTTTCGCAACTCGGTATGCCGATGATCCTGTTCTGCGTGCCGCTGCTGCTGGCCTTTCAGGATTCCGCGTTCCGGCTGCGCGACGAACTATTGCCCTCCGCGTCCCTGATGATTGGGATTATCCTGTTTATGCAGACCAGTATCCTTTCGCTGTCCTCGATTGGATTAGAGGGACGGAGTTTCTGGATTCTGCTGAACGCCCCGAACGGCGCAATGCGGATTCTGCTGGCGAAATGGCTGATGAGCAGTTCGCTGACGGGCGGGGTGGGGGTTGCGCTGACGCTGATTTCCGGGCTGCTGTTTGGCGGTGGAATCGCTTTTGTGGCGCTGCAATCGGCGCTGATTGTCTGCGCGGCGGCTGCCCTGTGCGGCATGGGCGTGGGGATTTCCGCCGCCCTGCCCCGCTTTCTCTACGATAATCCGGCGCACCGGGTCAGCGGGTGGGCCTTGATTCTGGGATTTTTCGCAACGACAGGCTACATGACGCTGACCGGACTGCTGGCCTTTGGCGGGTGGTACGCGGCAATCAACTGGTCAACGCATGAGTACGCGCACCTTATCTGGTCGTGCCTCGCCCTCATTTTCCTGAGCATGACCTTTGTCGCGATTGTTCTGCCGCTGGCGATTGGGGCCAGACGGCTGACGGAGTACGAATGGGAGGCGTGACAATTTCCGAACCTTCTGACGCCGATGTTCCCGCTATTGCCATGCCTTCCGATGCGCCGGACGTTCCGAACGTCCTGCCGAGCAAACGGGCGGCGATGCTCAAAAGGGGGCAAATTGCGGGGCTGCTTTTGCTGCTGGCGGTTCTTGCGTCCGTCCCGCCCCTGACGGCGTGGCAGCGGCGGGAACAGCGCGACGCCCTGAGCGTCAACAACCTGCGGCGGCTGGCGCAGGCCCTGCTGCTCTACGCGCAGGACTGGGACGACCGCCCCATGCCGCCCGTCCTTAAAATTGAAAGAATTGAAAAAATCGAGGCCGCGAACCAAACAACGTGGCGGACGTGGCCCCAAACTTTATTGCCCTACCTGCCGGACAAAGCCACGCTGGATAATCCCATGAACCCGCTGGCAAAGTCCACCACCGACCCGACCGGGGCCTATCCGATTGATTCCGCCTACGCCCTCAATTCCCGTTTTTACAACACGTTCGGCGCGGGAGCGTATCCTCTCGACGCGCTGGAGCTGCCGTTCCGCACCGCTCTTTTCGTGGAAGCGGGGCCGATGCGGCGCGACCCATTGCGTCCCGTTCCCGCCTCCGGTTCCGCCATCGCCCGCTTAGATTACGGCGACATCAGCGAGACGGCAAACGGCCTGTTCTGCTACCCTTCGCCCCACAACGGCAAGATCGCGCTCGTGGCGGCGGACGGTCACGCCGAAACGGTCACCGCCGCGCATTATCGCCCGACTGACGGCCCGCACGATAAACTCTACGGACGCATCGGCGGCAATCTGTTCAACTGGAACGGCGGCTTCGCCACCGGCGAGACCGACCGACCGCCGCGAGAATAGCCAACCGACACCGTTTTCCTTCTATATCCTTCTCATCCGAGTCAGCGCGGGACACATTGGCGAAACCGTCCCGCAATGCGCCGCGTACTCGTTGCGGAGAGCAAACGAATTTCGTAACGATTCACCCCACCCCAGCCCTCCCCTGCGCAAGGGGAGAAAGCCGTCCGCTTTGCGAAGGACGGGTTGGGGAAGGTGAATCGTTACCGAATATCCATAGAGGCAGGGGGAAATTGATTATGTCACGCAAACACACTGTGCGGGGATTGCTATTTGTGGCTCTGTTCTTGCTGATGAACCTGGCGGGATGCCGCCAGAGCGATTCAAACCGCGCTGAAGACGCGGCCCGCCGATTTATGACTGGCAGCCGGGACGAATCGTTCGCGCTGCTGACGAAAACGGCGCAGGAGAAAATGGGCGTCAAGTTTAGCAAAGATTCCGTAAAGGCCCTGCCGAACGCCGCGTTCGGCCCCACGACAATCAGCGCCGATACGGCGGAGGTCGGCCTCGTAGCAAAAGAGAATGGCGTGGAGAAACGCGGAAAAGTCCTGCTGCGCCGCGAAAGCGGGGAGTGGCGCATCTACGGGCTTCGCGCTGAAATGCTGCCCGGAACGGAAATCACGTTTGACTTCGAGCAGCCGGAAGCGATGATGGGCGAAATGATGAAGGCCATGAGTAAAGGCATGGCGGACAGTATGAAGGACATCGGCAAAAATATGGGCGCGGGGATGCGCGGTTTCAATCAGGGGGTGCAGGAAGGACTTAGCGGAACTCCGCAAAAGAAATAACGCGGGCCTCTCACCGAGGCGCAGACGGGGCCGCCGGACTGAAACAGCCGATAGCGGCCCGTCTGCGCGTAAAGTGGATTAGTCGTAGCGGAGCAGGGAATTGACTTCGTACTTGCTGAGGACTTTGCGGCCCTCCAGGAAGTCTAGTTCCGCCAGAAAGCCAAAGCCGACTACGACCGCGCCAAGACGTTCCACAATCCGCGCCGCCGCCGCCGCCGTGCCGCCCGTCGCCAGCAGATCGTCAATAATAATGACCCTTTGGCCCGGTTTCAGCGAGTCGGCGTGCATCTCCACCGTGTTTGTGCCGTACTCCAGCGCGTACTCCTCCGAGATGACGTTGGCGGGCAGTTTGCCGAGTTTTCGCAGCGGCACAAACCCCACGCCCAGCGCTAATGCCACCGGCGTCCCAAAAATAAAGCCCCGCGCTTCAATCCCGACAACCGCCTCGACGCCCTTTTCTCTGGCCCACGTTGCAAAGGTCTCCGTGACCTCTTTCAGGGCCGCGTAGTCCTGCACCACCGGCGTAATATCTTTAAAAAGGATTCCCGGTTTCGGGAAGTCCTGCACATCGCGCACCAAATCTTCAGCAAGCAATCGGGCCATCATGTAAACTCCTTTTTCCTGTCGTTTCCCTAACGTGTCGCGCCCGCCAGTTCCAAAGCAGACTCTGCCCGCTCGAACGGGGCAATCTGCGTACCGCCTGTGGGATTATCGGCGGCAAACGGCGGCTGCAAGACGCCGCGCTCCGTAATAAACGCAGTAATCAAATTTCCCGGCGTCACATCAAATGCGGGATTCAGAACGGTCACGCCCTCCGGGGCGATGCGGATTCCCTCAATGTGGGTCATCTCCACCGTTTCGCGCTGCTCAATGGGAATCTGGATTCCGCTCGCCAACGCCGCGTCAATCGTGGAGAACGGGGCCGCGACGTAAAACGGGATATTGTGGTGCTTTGCCAGCACCGCCACGCCGTAAGTCCCGATTTTATTGGCGGTGTCGCCGTTCGCCGCGATCCGGTCGGCCCCGACAATCACGCAGTCCACTTTGCCCTGCCGCATCAGACTCGCCGCCATGTTGTCCGCAATAATGGTGACCGGGATATTCTCCTGCGCCAGTTCCCACGCGGTCAGTTTCATGCCCTGCAAGCGGGGGCGGGTCTCGTCGGCGTAAACGTGGATTTTCTTGCCCGCTTCCGTCGCGGCGCGGATCACGCCCAGCGCCGTGCCGTAGCCCACTGTCGCTAAGGCCCCCGCGTTGCAATGCGTCAGGACATTGCCGCTATCGGGCAGGAGGGCCGCGCCAAACGCGCCCATTTTTTTGTTGGACGCAATATCTTCGTCCAGCATCCGCAGCGCTTCGGAGAGCAGGGCGTCTTTCAAGTCCACCGGGTTGCCGTCCGTGTTTTGCGCTACGCCGAGCATCCGGTCAATGGCCCAGAACAGGTTGACGGCGGTAGGCCGCGACGCCCGGAAGGTGTCCGCCATGCCCGCCACGCGCTTCATGAAGTTCTCGCGTCCGTCGGCGATAATGCCTCTTGCGCCCAGCGCCATGCCCAGCGCCGCCGTGCAGCCGATGGCGGGAGCGCCGCGCACCACCATCGTGCGGATCGCCTCCGAGACTTCGCGCCAGTCCGCCAGTTCCACGTACTGCAACTTTTCCGGCAGCGCGGTCTGGTCAATCAGGCGCACTTTTCCATTGTCCCACGCCACCGTTTGCAGCGGCCCCTTTTGCGTTCCAAGCGGCATAACATTGCCCCTTCCAAAATGCCTTTATCCACGAATTTCACACGAAAAATTCAACAATGCGTGTCTAAATTCGTGATAATTCGTGGCCTTCGTGGATAGAAAAAAAACTACCCGCCGACTTTGGCCCCGTCCGTCGCGTGGTGCTGCGGGCTGTCGAGATCGGGCGGGATGCGGGCGATAAGCGCCAGCACGACGTTTTTGACCCGTTCCGCGTTCTTCTTGAACACGGCGAAGACTTCTTCCTGCGTCACAGGCGGCACGTCGCCCGCCAGACCAGAATCGTAGTCGGTAATCAGCGCGATATTGACGACCGCGATATTCTGCTCTAAGGCCAGATACGCTTCCGGGTAGCCCGTCATTCCCACGACTTCCCAGCCCGCCGAAGTAAACCACTGGCTTTCGGCCTTCGACGAGAAGCGCGGCCCCTCAATCACAACAAGCGTGCCGCGCTCATGGACGGTGATGCCCTGCTCCCGAATCGTTTCAATCGCTAACTTGCGCAAATGCGGGCAGTACGGCTCCGCGCTGCTGACATGGAAAACTTCGGGGCCGTCATAAAAAGTATCGGCGCGGTGGCGGGTGCGGTCTACATATTGATCGCAGACGACGAAATGCTCCGGCGCGACAGGGCGCTGTAAACTTCCCGCCGCGCACGGGCTGATGAGAAATTTCACGCCCAGCGATTTCATGGCCCATACGTTCGCCCGGTAATTGATCTTGTGCGGCGGGATGGTGTGCCTCCTGCCGTGACGCGGGAGGAACGCGACCCGTTTGCCCGCGTGTTCCGCCAGCACAATCGAATCGCTCGGCGCTCCGTAGGGCGTTTCAAGCGTGACTTCGCGGGCGTTTTGCAGCAGGGAATAGAACCCGCTGCCGCCAAAGACGCCAATCTCAGCGGAGTTTTCGCAGTCAGCCATGTTTGCGTGGACACTTTCTAAAAGGAAGAGGTAAGGCGCGGTCGGCGTCGTTTCACCCCGCCGCGTTCTGGTTGACATTGTACCCGAAATTCACAAACAAAACGGAGGAGGAAAGCGGAAAAGGGAAAGGGGGGCGCGTCGTCCGCCAAACCGTCGCGAAAGAGCACAAGGCCGAAAAACGGGCAGGCGTTCGCTTCGTCCTGCCCATTTTCCCGCCTCGACTATTCGGTTGCGCCGACCTGTTTGAGCAATGCGATAACTTTCTTGCGCTTTTTCTGCGTCGCGAGTTGCAGCGGCGTTTGGCCTTGCTTGTTTTGCACGTCCCACGTCGCGCCACGTTTGAGCAGCATCGCGACAAACTCGGTCTTGCCCGCTTCGCAGGCGGACATTAAAGGAGTGTTGCCCGCTCGATCTGTCTTCAATCTCTGCGCCTTTGTCCAAAAGCAGTTCACCGATTTTTGGCGTGGCCTCCAGCGTGGCAAAATGCAAAGGGCTAGAATGGGGCAAGCAATGGACGTTGATTTTTGCGCCGTGTTCAATCAGATATTGGACCATATCCAGATTCTTCAGGCGAACGGCCTCAATCAGCGGCGTCGAACGCAACCTACTCCTCGCATCAATGGTCACGTTTTGTTCGACAAGCCACTTTACGATGTCTAAATGGTCGTATCCAGCCGCAAACATCAAAAGGCTGTCTCCATCATAATATCGGTCGTCGAGTATAGCGCCTTGTTTGGCAAGGTCCTGCACAGTTTTCAAGTCCCCTTTTCGTATCGCTCCATAAAACTTGATCCGCATTGGGGCAAGTTTTTCCATGTAATTTTGCTGACTTGCTGCCCTCTGCTCAAAGGTCTTGAGCAGAAGCAAGCAGAAAAGGGAACAAACGATACGTTTCATGAATGTTTTTCCTTGAGAATAACGATGAAAGTCCCTTCGCCGGGACTTTCATCGAGCGGCAAGATAAGGTAGTGTACAATAGTTTCTGTAAAATTGATTTGACCTGAGCGGCGCGAAAGCGGCAGGTCATGGTGTATCCTTTCGGTGACCAAACCAAAAAAGGAGAACAATACCATGAACTGCCACAACGATTTTACTCTGTCGGAGGGCCTTTTGGAAACCCTTGCCGAAAATGGCTGCGATGCCCTGCCGGAAGAGGTGCGGCGGCGCGTTTTGCCGCCTGCCGCCACCTATCCTGTTCATTCGCTGCTGGAAACGTTGGGGATGCCTTGCAGTTCAGAGCGTTTCTAGAATGGGAAAAGCCGCTGCAAATGTATGAAGCCGGAAACTAAGGTATAACGTAGAAGGTATAGAAAGCGCCGCAGAACAAATGCGGCGGCCTGTGGCGGAGGACTATCACAACGTGGCTTTGCGCGACCGCAGCCGGAATACCGAAGGGCTGCTCTCTCTGGGGGTAATGATTGTTCTGGGGCTTGCGCTGGCGCTGGTCTATCTGGCGAAGCGCCCGACGGAACCGCCGAACGCCGTTTTTGTCAACGCGGCAAGGCCGGAAGCGTTCGCGGCGGCGCTGGACGCAGCGCCCGAAATCGCGGCGCGGATTGCGGCGTATCGGGACGGGCGCGGCGGATTCGATTCCTGCGACGCCCTGCTGGACATTCCGCTGCTGAAACGGGAGGAAGCGGAACGTCTGGCCTCGGACATGACCGCCGCCCGCGTCAATTACCCCGCCGCGACCGAAACGCAACTCATCGCGCTCAAAGTCGCTCCGGCGATTGCGGCGCGGATTGTGGCGGCGCGGGACGCGGAAAAATCGCCCGCGTTGTTCGATTCTCCTGTTGCGCCCGCCGCCGCGCCTGCCATTCCGCCCGCGCCCGATCTGCCAAAACTTGCCGCTATTCTGCGTCGCCTGCCCCTGCTTGATACCCGAATGACGCGCCCGCTCCTGCCGCGCTTCATTGTTCGGGACGCGGGAACGGTCTTTCGGCGCTTCGCGCTGGGTTCCGTTTTGCTGCTGCTCGCCGTATTCCTTGCGCCGCCCTGGGTGCGGGCGCGGACGAGCGGCGACTCGTTTCTGATTCCGCTGTGCCTGCTGCTGACAGGCCTGGGCGTCGTTCTGCTCTTTAGCCTGAAAGACCCGCTGCGCGACGGACTGGCCTACGAAAACCATTTGCGCGGACTGGCCTTCGGGCTAATCAGCCTGTTCTTCACCTCGCGCCTCACCGCCGCCGCCCGTCAGCGCATCCGCAACTATCAGTACGTCTGGGTGTTCGCCGCCGCCCTGCTCGTCGCGGGGCTAACGCTGTTCGGTTCCGGGCCGGAGGGCGTCAAACTCAACCTGCTGCATTTTCAGCCGGTGGAGATTATCAAGCTCCTGCTCGTTTTCTTCGTCGCAGGCTACCTCGCGCAGCGCGGCGACCTGATTGCCGACAAATCCCGCCGCGACTACGCGCCTCATGCAGACGCCTCGCGCAATCCAAAATCCAAAAACCAAAACCCAAAATTAGCGGACATCGGCCCGGTCGCCGTGATGTTCGGGCTGGCGCTGCTGCTGTTCGTTGTGGTGAAAGATTTGGGGCCGGGGCTGCTGCTGTTCGCCACGTTTATCGCCGTCCTCTATCTCGCGACCGGGCGCGGCAGTTTTGTCTGGGCGGGAATCGGGCTGATTCTTGTCGGTGGATGCATTGGATATGCCGGTCATATCGGGGTGTTCGCAACCCGCGTCGAGATGTGGCGCTCGCCTTTTGACAATTCGCGCCCCAACGGGATGCAGCTGGCGCAGTCCTACTGGGCGATGGCGTCCGGCGGGTTCGAGGGCAGCGGGGTGGGAATGGGAATGCCCGCGCTGAATCCACGCGGCGGCAGCGATCTGGCGTTTTCCAGCTGGGCGGAGGAGGGCGGGCTTGCGGGCGCATGGCTTATTTTGACGGTCTACGCAATTCTCGTCTGGCGCGGCCTGCGGATCGCAATGCGGGCCGCGACGGACTTTGACCGGACGCTGGCGCTCGGACTGACCGCCCTGTTCGCCCTGCAAACGCTGCTGATTCTCGGCGGCGTCACCGGAATTGTGCCGCTCACCGGAATCGCCCTGCCGTTTTTGTCGTATGGCAATAGCGCATTGGTCGCGAATTTTCTGCTGATTGGCCTGCTGCGCGGCATCTCCGCGCCGCCGCCCGGAGGCGTCGGACGCCCTGCGCCCCGCCCGGAAAGTCTGCTCGCCATTCGGCGTTTCGCGCTGGTCTACACCGCCCTGCTGCTCGGCGGAATCGGCGTTGTTCGGCTGGGAACGCTGCAACTGCTGCGGGCGGACGAGATCGCCGTCCGCCCTGTCCGCACCCCCGACGCCGACGGAATCGCCCGCCCGCACCAGAATCCGCGCCTGCTCGCGCTGGAACGTCTGATACCACGCGGCGACATCTACGACCGCAACGGCAAAATCCTCGCCACGTCCCGCCCGGAGGAGATCGCGGCGCTGGTTTCTGACCCGGCGGAAGTGCGCCGCCTGCAAACTTCGCGCCGCCGCTACTACCCGTTCGGCGCGGCCTGCGCCCACCTTGTCGGCTACCTCGATCCCGGAGTCGGCGGGCCGTTCGGACTGGAAAAAGGTTACGACGCCGAACTGCGCGGATTTGCCCATCATGCCGACCTGCTGCCCGATTACCGCAACCGCAACCTGCCGGGGTACGACGCTCGGCGCGGGCGCGACCTGCATCTGACAATAGACGCCGCTATGCAGCGCGACATTCAGGCCCTGCTCTGGAAATCGGTTTCCTCTTTGAAGGACACGCGGACGGGGCAGCCCAAAGACCGCGCCGCCTTTGTGCTGATGGAACCGAAAACGGGCGATGTGATTGTCGCCGCCACGACCCCGACCTTTGACCCGAACACGCTGACGCCCCTGCAAGTCCGGCAATGGCTGACTGCGCCCGACGCGAACCTGGAAGCGCGTTTCGTCAACCGCGCCGTCAGCGGCTGGTATCCGCCCGGTTCCACCCTGAAGATCGCGACCGCCGCCGCCGCCCTCGACACTCTGCCCAACGCCCTGAACTTCGCCGCGCTTTGCAATCAGACCGCCCCCGAACTGCGCTGGCAGGCGCGGGGGAAGACCTACGTCCGGCGCAACACGCGGGACGATACGGGCGATCCGGCGTTCGGAACGCTGACGCTCGCGCCCGCTTTTCGCGTGTCGTCCAACATCTATTTCGCCAATCTTGCCATCGAGATCAATGCGTCTCGGTTTCGGCAGGAACTCGCGCAAAAATTCCATTTCCGGCGCGTCCCGTCCGCTGATTCCTTCGACGCCGACCTGCCCGACATCGGCTACGGGCAGGGGCGGATGCTGGCCTCGCCGCTGGAGATGGCGCGGCTTGCGGCGGCAGTCGGAAATGGCGGGAAGATGCCGCAGGCGCGTTTCCTCACCAGCCTGACCGACCCGGCAAAGCGCGAAAAAAAGCGGGTGTCTGATCCCGTTTCGCTCGGTCAGGCCATGACGCCGAAGTCCGCGCAGACCGTGCGGGACATGATGCGGGGCGTGGTGGAGAACGGCACGGCGGCGGGCGTCTTTAATACGCTCGCCGTCCCCGTCGCTGGCAAAACGGGGACGGCGCAGAACGGGCAGGGGGACGGGCAGCCGCACTCGTGGTTCGTGGGGTTTGCGCCCTACGGCCCCGACGGGGCAGCCGCCCCGCGCTACGCCTTCGCCTGCGTGGTGGAGAACGGCGGCTACGGCAAGCGCGTGGCAGCCGTCATTTGCCGCGACGCCCTGACCAAACTCTTTCCGCCCGGTACGCGATAGCGTGCCTTCGCCCTCGCGCCGCGCCTGAGTGGAAGCGAGGTTTTTAATCTCAACGGCGTCCCCGGCAAGCAAATGCAGGTCGGCCCCACAGAACGCGGTACGCGCTTCCTACAGAGGGGCCGGGTGTTCTGCTGGCAATAACGGGTAGTCGGGTAATTTGACTTTCAACCATGCCACAAATCATGGCGGTCAAAGGCATTAACTACCGGATCGCATGACCTTTTGTCCGGGCGAACAGGCGTAAAAGCGCCTTTTTTGGTAATTATTCACCTCCCCCAAGACCTCCCCTTCGCAAGGGGAGGGAGCCGTCCGCATTTCTCCCCTCCCTGCGAAGGGGAAGGAGCCGCGCGCATTTCTCCCCTCCTTGCGAAGGGGAGGGAGCCGCGCGCATTTCTCCCCTCCTTGCGAAGGAGGGGTTGGGGGAGGTGAATAATTACCAAAAATCCGTGTAATCCGTCCAATCTGTGTCATCCGAGTTCAGAAAGAAAGAGAGAAAAACCAGCATGGAAGAAAAATGCAAGCGGGCGGGATGCGACGGCAAAATTGTGGATGGGGCCTGCGATACGTGCGGACGCGCCCCCGTCGGTCAAAAATTGATGGCGCAGGCGGTGCGGGCCAGCCAGAAATTAGGGGTTCGCGGTTCGGCGTCGTATGGCACGATGGGCGGGGGCGGCAGTGCGTCGTCTGCGCTTTCGGGGCGCACGGGGAGCGGACGCAGCGGGCGGGCCAGCGGCAGAAGCGGGCGCGTCAGCACCCGGCGGCAACTCGGCGCGGGATTGATCTCCCTGCCGGAACTGCCCTCGATGGACCCTCTGCTCTCGATCATGGCGGACGCGGTGGTTCCCGACCGAAAACGCTTCTGCAACAACTGCAATGCAAAACTCAACCACGAAAAAGGATTCTGCCCGATGTGCGGGCAGGAGTATTCTTTCGTGCCGACGCTGAAACCGGGCGACCTCGTGGCGGGACAGTACGAGGTCAAGGGCGCGATTGCCTTTGGCGGATTGGGCTGGATTTATCTGGGCTGGGACAAAACCCTTTCGCGCTGGGTCGTACTGAAAGGTCTGCTCAATTCAAAAGACGAGGCGAGCGCGGCGGCGGCGCTGGCGGAGCGGCAGTTCCTCGCGTCCGTCAAGCATCCGAAAATCGTGGGGATTTATAACTTCGTGACGATGGGCAATGAGGGCTATATCGTGATGGAGTATGTCGGCGGCAAAACGCTGAAAACCATCCGGCAGGAGCGCGGCCCGCTGCCCGTCGCGGAGGGAATTGCGTACATCCACGCGATTTTGCCCGCGTTTGGCTACCTCGAACGGCAGGGCCTCGTCTACTGCGACTTCAAGCCCGATAACGTGATGCTGGAAGAAGACGACGTTAAACTGATTGACATGGGCGGCGTCCGGCGCGTGGACGACACGGAAGGGGACGTTTATGGGACAGTCGGCTATACGTCCCCCGAAGCCGCCTCCGAACCGAATTTCACTTCTGACCTTTACACGGTGGCCCGCACTCTGCTTGTCCTGCTCATGGACTTTAAGTTTCAGGGGACGTACCTGCACTCCCTCCCAACGCCCGCCGAAGCGCCGCTTTTCGCGCAGCACGACGCCCTTTACCGGTTCCTGCTTCGCGCCACGCACGTTAATCCCGACATGAGGTTCCAGACAGCGGACGAGATGGCGGAGCAGCTGCTGGGCGTTCTGCGCGAAGTGGTTGCGGTGGACGGAATTTCGCGCTCGTATGACAGCCCCCTGTTCACCGGCGACACGTTTCTGGAGCGCGACGAGGAGGGGGACGCGGAGAAACTGGACTATAAAATGCTGCCGACCTTGAAGCCGGACGCCACCGACCCCGCCGCCAACGTCCTGTTTTCGCTGGGTTCGTCGGCGGGCGCGGCGCGAAAGGCGGCGATTGAAAAGGCCATGCAGAAAGTCCCCGATTCCTCGGAACTGCCGCTGCATCTCGCGCTGGATTACATCGAGTCGGGCGATTACGCGGCGGGCGAAAAACTGCTGGCGTCGGTGATCGAAAACGACCCGTTCGACTGGCGCGTGTTCTGGTATCGCGGGCTTTCGGCCCTGAAACAAAGCAAGCCAAAGGACGCGCAGACGCATTTCGACGCGGTGTACAGCGAACTTCCCGGCGAACTGGCCCCGAAACTTGCCCTCGCGCTGGCCTGCGAATTGCAGAAGAATTACAAGCAGGCGGCGGGGTATTATGACCGGGTGTCCCGCGCCGACGCGAACTTTGTCACGGCGGCGTTCGGCCTTGCCCGCTGCCTGATGGCGGACGGCAATCGCAGCGGCGCGGTTGCGGCCTACCTGCGCATTGCCGCGACTTCCAGCGCCTACACGCGGGCGCAAATGGATATGGCCCGCGTCCTGCTGAAAACCGCCCCGACCGCGCCCACGATTGCGGAACTCACGCAGTCCTCCAACGCCATCGCCGCGCTGACGATTGAGGGCGCGGCGCGGCATCGGCTGTCGGCGGAACTGTTTCTAGCCGCCGCCGCGCAGGTCGAAGCCAAAGCCATTCCCGTAAATGACAATGCCCGCATCCTCGGTCAGGCCTTGCAATCCAATGCCCTGCGCGAAGGCGCGGAGCGGGAACTGCGGGCGCAGGCCCGCTACGCCAAATCCGCCCCGGAACGCATCGCCCTCGTGGACCGCGCCAACGCTGAACGCCCCCGCACGATGTTTTAATTTTTTATCCACGAAAAGACACGAAGGGACACGAAAGAGAATACGAAAGAAGACAGGAATCTATACGGCGTTTTTGCATTGGTCTTTTTTCGTGTCTCTTCGTGTCTTTTCGTGGATAGATGAATCCTACGCCGCTTTGAGCAGGGTCAGCGCGGGGGCGGGCGAATGGTTGTAGACGGCGGCGGTCTGCGAGGGGGCGCTTCGCATTTTGGCGCGGGAGGCCGTGACGCGGTAGGTGACGGTGACGCCGGGGGTCTGCCCCCGGTGCGCGAAACTCTGCGCGGTGGTATCGCCGACGACGGCAAAGGTCGTGGCGCTTCCAATCATTGCCTCGATGAGATAGGTCGTGCGGGCCTTGTTGCCGTTTCCGTTCCATGTCAGCGTGTTGGTTCCGTCCGCGTCGGGCGAGGCGAGCAGGGCGGTGGGCGCGATGGGGGCGGTTTTCGTGCGCGGCGTGGTGCGCGGGTTAATCTGGAGTTGGGTTTTCAGCGCGGGCGTCACGGCGGGATTGGATTGAACGCGGCGCACGAGGGCGCGGACGTTGGCGGTCACGGTCTTGTTGGCGGCCGTCTTGTTTTTGTTGGCGGCGTGGTAGGCGGTTCGGGTGGTCGCGCTGATAGTGACGGCGGTGGTATAGCCGCCGACGTTGCCATTGAGCGCGGTCAGGTCGGTGGGCGTGAAGGCGAGCAGGGTGACGTTGGCAGTGGCGACAGTGACGAAATTGTTGAACCATGCCAGACGGTTCTGTTCGATAGTGGGAAGGTAATCTTCGGAAGGCATTGTTTTCTCCTCAGCGCCGGTTTGTTTTGGCCCTTTTGCGGCGTGAATTGGCCCTTTGCGGCAAGCGCTCGGCCCTTTTCCTGCCTGCATAGGCTTATTCGTCCGCAGTTTTGGCCTATTCTCGCGAAGTTTTGGCCCTTTCTTTCGCATAAAGGGCCAAAACAAAGCAACAAAAGGCCAATTCTTCCGCGTAACGAACGTTTTTGCGGCGCGTTTCGCAGGAATTATTGCCTGTTCCGCCTTACTTCTTGAGATAACAAAACAGAAATTTTCGCGCCCGATATTACGATACCCTTTCCTTATTGCCGTGCCTAACGCCAAGAAATTACAGATTAAAAAATATAGTTGTTGGAAAAGCGCAAAAACTATTGACAGTCTGTTATGATTCGCGTTATAATATTAATAGATTGGTTCAGTCCTGCCGTCTACTATTCTATCGCGCCGCGTTCTGAGCCGGTACGTGTTGGAAGTGCGGAAACATTTGCTTCTCTGGAAAGGGAAACTCTTCTATGGTCATTTATACCCGTAGCCTATATGCTTTTGGTGGCCTTGCCGTGCTTTGCCTTCTGACTTCGCAGGCGCAAGCACAGTTCAACTCCAACCTGATTGTCAATTCTGACGCCGAAGCCGGTGGACTTGGCCCGACCTCTAATACGGTTGTTGCCGTTCCTGGCTGGACGACGACAAGCACCTTTACCATTCACCAGTACGGTGACAGCAACTATATGCTCTATACTGATCCCGGCCCTAGCAACCGCGGTAACAATTTCTTCTATGGTGGGCCAGGCGGAACTCCTTCGACTGGAACTCAGAACATTGGCGTTACAGGTGGAGCAGGCCTGATTAACACGGGCAACGTTTCCTTTGCTTTGAGCGGCTGGTTTGGTGGCTACGATGGACAAGACGACAATGCGGTTCTCACTGCCAGTTTTCTTGACGCTAATAATATCCTGCTTGGCTCATCAAGCATTGGCGGGGTATCTTCGTCTGACCGAAATGGAGCATCTGGGCTTTTGTTTCGCGCTTCGAATGGTTCAGTTCCGGTGGGAACGCAAAACATTAATGTCCTTCTGACGATGACGCGCTTACAGGGGTCGGATAACGATGGCTACGCAGATAATCTGTCTTTGGTGCTAACAGCATCAACTGCTTCCGTCCCTGAACCCGGTATTTTTACCCTGTTTATGGGAAGCGGGTTTAGTGGCGCGATATTGCTGTCGCGCCGCCGTCGGAAATAGTTCCGCTTGCTATCGGGTTCGCGCCGCCGCAGAGAGATTTGCGGCGGCGCGTTTTGCCGCCTGCCGGTTTCCTTCCGAACGCCCGCAACGACGAGGGAAAGCAGGGGCTTTGACGTTTCGCTTGCCGCGACCGCCGGAAGCGCCAACGGAACCTTCGCGGCGTCCGGCGTCCCCGCCGGAACCTATGACGTAGCGATAAAAGGCGCGAAAAACCTGCGCGTCGTTCTGCGCAATGTCGTCGTCAGCGGTTCCACTGCCGCCCTTCCGAACGTTCTGCTTCCGGCAGGCGACGCCAACGGCGACAACAGCGTAGACTCCTCGGACTTCGGCGTTCTCATCGGGGCGTTCAACACCGACGCCTCGCTCCCCGGCAATGGCTACGACCCAACCGCCGACTTCGACTGCGACGGCCTTGTAGACAGCAACGATTTCGGCCTGCTCATCGGCGAATTCAACACGCAGGGCGCCCCGTAGACCGCGTTCCCTTTGCGCCCTGCAATCCGCCCGCCGACTTCGCTACGCCCGTTTCGCGCCGCCGCAGAGGAATTTGCGGAAGCGCGTTTTGCCACCCGCCGGTTTCGTGATATAATAGAAGAAGCGGCGCAGTCGCCGCGACAAAGAGGAGGCTACGATGACAAAAACGGTGGAAATCAATGATGCGCAGGAAAAATGGGCCGATTTAATTACGCTTGCGCAGGGCGGAACGGATGTCGTGCTGGCGAATGGAGGCAGGCCGCTGGCGCGACTGGTGCCGATTGAAGCGCAGGCGGGCGAACGCATTGCGGGCCTTCATTTAGGGCAAGCATGGATGAGTGACGATTTTGACGCGCCGCTGACAGAGGAATTTCGGGAAGGCAAACTGTGAACGGCTTAATTGACACGCATAATTTTATCTGGTGGGACTCCAATCCCAATTTGCTTTCGCCGCAAGTTTACGCCGCCATCAAAGACAAGAGCAACCAACTTTATTTGAGCCTTGCCAGCGTTTGGGAAATGCAAATCAAAATCCAGAACGGCAAACTTTCGCTGTCCTACACGCTCCCGGAAACGATTCGCCATCAGCAGGAGACGAACGGAATTCAAGTTCTGCCCGTTTCTCTGGCGCATATTTACGCGGTGAGCCAACTGCCGCAACATCATCGCGACCCATTTGACCGCGTTATTATCGCGCAGTCCTGCGTGGAAAATCTTACGCTTTTAAGCGCAGATGAAATTTTCGCGCAGTATCCGGTTCAACTTCTCCGATAGCGCGTTTAGGGCGGGCGACGGCGGGCGGTTTTGGAATGGGGTTGCCGCGACCGCCGGAAGCGCCAACGGAACCTTCGCGGCGTCAGGCGTTCCCGCCGGAACCTATGACGCAGCGATAAAAGGCGCGAAAAACCTGCGCGTCGTCCTACGGAATGTCGTCGTCAGCGGTTCCCCTGTGGCCCTCCCGAACGTTCTGCTTCCGGCAGGCGACGCCAACGGCGACAACAGCGTAGACTCCTCGGACTTCGGCGTTCTTATCGGGGCGTTCAACACCGACGCCTCTCTCCCCGGCAGTGGCTACGACCCGACCGCCGACTTCGACTGCGACGGCCTTGTAGACAGCAGCGATTTCGGCCTGCTCATCGGCGAATTCAACACGCAGGGCGCCCCGTAGACCGCGTTCCCTTTGCGTCCTGCAATCTGTCCGCCGACTTCGAGACGCCCGGTTCGCGCCGCCGCAGAGGAATTTGCGGAAGCGCGTTTTGCCGCCCGCCGGTTTCGTGATATAATGAAGGCAGAAGAACGAAAGGAGAAAGATACGCATGACACCGGAAACGATGCTGGAAGCGCCTGCGGAAGTGCAGGCGGAAATCCGCGCCCTCTTTGCCGCAATGGATCGCATGGACGAACGCATTGCTAAAGACTTCGAGGAGATTGCCCGGATCAAACGCAAATCGAACGCAAACATGGTGGAAATCAAGGCGCAGCTGGCGAAACTGCGAATGGACTACAGGTGATGTGGAAAAGCGTACTGGAGTGGATCGGCTATCTTTTTCGGCATAAAGAAACGACGGAGAAAAATACCGCCGAACTCAAAGAACTGCGCGACTCGTTTGACGATATGATAGAGGTAATGCGTCAGCAAGGCTCCGAAATCGTCCGAACGCGGGAAAACGAGGCGCACGAACGAGAGAAACTGGCCTTGCGCCTTGAATTACTTTTGTCCCGCCAAAACCGACTGCCGCCCGGAGGCTCGCTCGAATCTGACCGTGAGGAACTTTTGCGCCTCGTAGACGAACTGCGGCGGGAAATCGCGGAACTTCGCGCCGCGCAGGAACCGCGTAAGTTGGAGTAGTTGCGCTTACTTTCGGTTTCGCGCCGCCGCAGATTGATTTGCGGCGGCGCGTTTTGCCGCCTGCCGGTTTCGTGATAGAAGGAAGGTGGAAGCGTGAACTTTCGCGCCGTTCGTGAGGAAAGGCGCGGAGTAAGAAGCAATAGCGCGTTTGCGCCGATTTGCCTCTCGCCCATTCGTTCTGTGATATAATAAGCGTGGAGGAACTCAGACTATGAGCGATATCACCCTTAACATGAACCCGACTACCGAAGCGGAATACCGGGCCGTCTGTGACGAACTTCTGCTTGACATGAAGCAGTCCGAAGAAAAATTTGACCGACTTCAGGCCGAAATCATTCTTCTGCGCGAAAACAGGAAACGGATCGCCGCAGAAGGCGCCCTCATTCAGACCGATATTGACAGATTAGCGCAGAAACTGTGGGGGCCGAAATAGTCTATGTGGAAAGACATTTTAAATGCCATTCAGTCCGCCGCTTCCTCGTATCGCCGTCTTGGTCAGGCGGAGGAAAACATCAAAGGGTTGGAGGAGACTGCTGGCGAACAGGAAGCCTTCCTAAACCAGAACCGCGATCTGCTCCGGTCTGTCCTGCACGAAATGGATAAAGACAGGGCAGTCGCCGCCGAACAGCGCCGCACTATCGAGGCGGAACGCCGCGCCGCCGAGCGTGATTACGAAAATCTAGCGCTGCGTCTCGAAATTACCATGCGGGACAACGCCCAACGCGCTCTGCCGCCCGGTTTTAGCAACCAAAACACGCCGGAAGTTCAGGCGCAGATAGATGCGTTGAAAGAGGAATTTGCGGAAATAAAGGCCCAAATCGCCGCGCTAACCGCAAGCCTGAATGAACTCAAAGCCGCGCAAGAAAAAGTGAACACCGCCGAAAATTAGCACAACAACGCCGCCGGAACGTAGGACGTAGCGATAAAAGGCGCGAAAAACCTGCGTGTCGTCCTGCGCAACGTCGTCGTCAGCGGTTCCTCTGCCACCCTTCCCAACGTCCTGCTTCCGGCAGGCAACGTAAGCGGCGATAACCGCGTGGACTCCTCGGACTTCGGCGTTCTCATTGGCGCGTTCAACACCGACGCCTCTCTCCCCGGCAATGGTTATGACCCAACGGCTGACTTCGACTGCGACGGCCTGGTGGACAGCAGCGATTTTGGCCTGCTCATCGGCGAATTCAACACGCAGGGCGCTCCGTAAACTGCAACCTCGTTGCGCCCTCCAATCCGCCCGCTGACTTCGCTGCGCCCGTTTCGCGCCGCCGTAGAAAGATTTGCGGCGGCGCGTTTTGCTGTCTGCCGGTTTCGTGATATAATGAAAGACAAGAGAACGAAAAGGAGAAGGAACGCATGACACCGGAAACGATGCTGGAAGCGCCTGCGGAAGCGCGGGCCGAAATTCGCGCCCTCTTTGCCGCAATGGATCGCATGGACGAGCGCATTGCCAAAGATTTCCAGGAAATGGATCACTTGACGATCAAAATCAACGCGAACATCACGCAGATTACCGAACAACTGGCGAAACTGCGAAGGGACTAGAAGTGATTCGGTAAAGCATACTCGACTGGATCGGCTGTCTTTTCCGGCATAAAGAGACGACGGAGAAAAGCGCCGCTGAACTCAAAGAACAAAAGCGCGAACTTCACTCTCAGTCAGACGGGAGGACGCAAAGCGCCCTCGAAGTGGCGCGACTGCGCGGGAATGAAGCGCATAAGCCGACAGTGCGTGACTTCATCATTGTGCTATGTCCTGTTCCGCTTTGCGCCGCTTCCTCTCTGCGATAATTCGGTCTGTCGTTTGTACTGCTATTTCTCAACGCCTGCCCGCAAGCGTCTCACGTTTCCTGTAAGCGGCGCACAGTGGAAAATCCATCTCATCCGTCCCGTCCGCGTAATCCTGGTTCGAACAGGTTTATACCATCATCTCATCCACGTAGCACCAGCGCCAGTTTTCGCCCGGTTCAATCGAGCGCATAATCGGGTGCTGCGTTCCGTTGAAATGCTTCGTGGCGTGCTTGTTCTTCGACGAGTCACAGCAGCCGACGTGACCGCAGACCAGACATTCGCGCAGATGCACCCACGAATCGCCGGTCTTCAGGCACTCCTCACAGCCGTTCGTATTCGGTTTAACGCTTTTAATTTGATCGAGATGCGCACATTGATTTGCCATCGGGAGACTCCTTTGGAGAGGGTATTCAGGTGTTCGGGTGTTCAGGTATTCGTCGCGTTCACTGAAAGATTGTACAAACTTCCAGTGAAACAACCAATACCTGAACACCCGAACACCTGAATACCCTAATTTTTATTTTCAACCGGCAGGCGGACTTGAAAGCGCGTTTCGCCTGGTTTGGAAATGGCGCGAACGTCGCCGTGATGCCGCGTCACCACGATTTGATACGAGATATTCAGGCCCATGCCCGTGCCTTTGCCGACCTCTTTGGTGGTGAAAAACGGCTCGAACAGGTGCGGCATGACCCCATCCGGGATGCCGGGGCCGTCGTCCACAATCTCCACCAAAATCGAATCGTTCTCACATTCGGTGCGAATGGTCAGGTTTCCTTTATCATCCATCGCATCCAGGGCGTTGACGATCAGATTCGTCCAGACCTGCGCCAGTTCGCTGCCATAGGCCGTAATGCGCGGAAGGTCGGGCGCGTACTCTTTATGCACCTTGACCGTCCCTTTGCGCAGGCGGAAGGCTAGAATCTTCAGCGTGTTGTCCATGCCCTCGGTGACATTGAGTTCCTGCACCGGCGCCTGATCCATGTAGGAGTACGACTTGACCGCCTGCACTAAGTCCACAATCCGCGCCATGCTCTGCTCCACCGCGTCCACCAGCCCCGCCACTGAAAGCGTGGACGCGATCCAGTGCAGCGCTTCGCACAGCGTGGATTTCGGCAAGGTCTCCGCAAGCCCCTCGAATTGCGGCGGCTGCAATCCCGCCATCACGAACGCGGGCGCTAAGTCCCAGACCTCTTTGACGCCATGCGCCTCCAGCCAGTCCGCCAGTTCGTCCTCCCGGTCGCTTGCGGTCAGGGTGTCCAGCGGCTCGGCTTTGGCGGCGCGGGCGAACGCCTCCCGCTGAAATTTGGACAACGCGCCCCGTTGCTCCGGCGTCAGCGGCGTTTCGCAAAGCGCGAGGGCGAGGGCGTGCTGCTTTTCGTAGTTTTCGCGCAGCTGCTCCGCCGCCCGCTGCGCCGCTGCCGCCGGGTTGTTGAGTTCGTGCGCCAGCCCCGCCGCCATCATGCCCAGCGCCGCGAGTTTCTCCCGCTGCTGCGCCAGCATATCGGCTTCCGGGCGGCGGTTCGCCATCGCCGTGATGATAATTTCCGACATCCAGGGACACGCGATCAGGACTTTGCGCAGGTCGGGCGCGGTCATCTCCAGCAGGCGCGTCGGCTTAATCGCCCGCCCCGTCGCGATGCAGTCGCCGCCGGAGAGGAGTGAGATTTCGCCGGTGAACTGTCCCGGATGGTGCACTGCCAGCACGACCTCGCCGCCATTGACGTTGCGCGTCACTTTAAGTTCGCCGTCCAGCACCACAAAAAATTTATCGGCGGGCGTGCCTTCAGCAAAGAGCGTGTCGCCCGGTTCGGAATGGATTTCCCGGCTGAACGGACGCAGGCAGTCCAGCTGCTCGTCCGAGAGCGTCGGAAACAAAATTTCATCCGCCATGATTTTTCCTTTCGCGCCGCAGAGCGCCGCCCATCCCTTTATCTGATCCCTTGCGTACTATTACGCGCCTGCCGGGTTGCAGGTTCGCCCCTACGCGGCAAAAAAGGACGCGAAGGGAAACAATTTCCGCCCTTTATGAGAATTTTTGCTTCTGTTTCGAAACTTAAGAACGGTTAAAGCGTCGTATTGCATCGTTTTTGCGACATGAATCAAATTATTTTGAAAATAATTGACCGAATCGGCCTCCTGACATCACTTTGGCATGGATTATGCAATAGGAGTAAGTAGAAGCGCAACTTATTCCAAAATAAGGCTTCGGTGATCGTTTGATTCAATAGACGGGACTGCAATGTACAGCCCGCAAAAAACAAGGAGAACGCGCAATATGAAAACTTTTAACATGAGCAAGACCGCTCTCACGCTTGCCGCCCTCGCCCTCACAGGGCTTGCCAGCGCTGCGGCGCAGGCGCAGACGCCGATCCTCGATTTTACCAGCGGCTTTCAGTCGCAGGCTGGAACGGGCGGGCATACATTCGGCTATTCCTTCACCGTGACCGCAAACACTCCCATTACCGGCCTCGGCGTTTTCGACTGGAACAGCGACGGTCTGCTCGCAAACAAAATTGCCGTTGGCCTGTGGGATGCGTCCGGCCCCACGCTGCTCGCCAGCACAGCGATTACCAATGCCTCGTTCCCCATCGCGTCCACCAGCGCCAACGGACGCTGGCTCGAACAGCCCGTCGCGCCGTTCGTCCTTACGCCGGGAACGTATGTCCTGGGGGCGCTCTATACCAACGCCGGGGACTTTTTCGCCAGCACTATCGCCATCCCCAGCACGATTCCCGGCGTCACGTTCGGGGGCGCGCAGTACGACGCCTCGAATAATTTTGTTTATCCCGGCACACCCGACGCACTCGATTCCCCCGGCTACTTCGGCCCCACCGCCTTTTTTGGCGACCGGACTTCCAGCGTCCCGGAACCCGGCAGCGTGACGCTGCTCGTTGCGGGCGGGCTTTCCTGCCTGATGCTTCGACGCCGAAAAGCCTGATCTGCGCCTGCCAGACGCTTTAAAAGGCGTCAAAATTCACAGGGCGCGAAGAGGTTCTCTCTTCGCGTCCTTTTTGCGTCCGCGCTGACGAAGCGCTCCTGTCTTCGGCGCGAATCAAAAGTCGGAACCGCAAAAATTCTAATTCCCCGTGAAAATCAAATGGCATTTTTCGCAGAATGACTGTATAATCATAATAACCATCACGAGGCGTCTTCTGCTGGGTGTCGCTGGCCTTTGCTTGCCTGCGGCCTGTTTTCCTCTGAAATCTTGCTTGAAGGAATGAATCGCCCCAATGAAAAATTTATTTCGTCTGTCGTCGGCCTGCCTGCTGTTTGCTGCCGGTGTTGCTCTGAATTTTGCGCCCGCAGCGCAGGCGCAAACGCTGCCCGACCTGCGCGGACGCAATCTGTCCATTACAGGAAATTTGACCGCCACCGGAACAATCCTTTTTGGATTCGTAAATATCAGCTCGCTTTTACCGGCGGGCGGGGCGGTAATCCCCGTTGACCATCCGGCGCAGTTGACGATTGCCGCGACCGGCCCCGACGACGATTCTGCCCTGACCGCCAGCGTCGCCATCGGGACGTTTGATACCGTCGTCAACGGCGTCTTTTATGCGGGCTGGAAAAACCCCAGCCTGCCGCTGACCGGCAGTTTCAACCGGGCAACAGGCGCGTTTGCCCTGACCGGAACGCTCGCCGGAACCAGCGTCATAGATTTCGGCGTCCACGATACGGGCAGCGCGGGGGGGGGCATCAAACGCGCCCTGATTCAGTTCAATAACCTGGGCCTGATATTGAGCGGCACGGGCAAACTCGATTCGGCGGGCGTCTTCCGAATCACCAACCCGAACTACAACGCTTTTACGTTCACGTCGAATGGTACGACGCCCGCTCTGTCCCTGCAAGACCCTGCGCTGAGAACATTTCAGACCGCCGGGGACTACGTAATCGCCAGCGCCGCCTTCCGCCTCACCAACTGGACGGCGCAGGCCATTGTTTCCGGCCTGGTTTCGCTGGAAGGCGTGACCGATCTGACGAAAATCAGCCCGAACGCGCCGCTTAACCCGCTGACGTTCAGTTTCCGCAATGTCGGCTCTACCACCCCGATTGTCGCGACCACGTTCGCGCTGACAACGGCGGCAGGCTCGGCGCAGGGTGGCTACTATTTGACCGGAATACCGTTCGGAACTTACGACCTTACGATTAAGGGCGACAAGAACCTGCGCGTCATCCAGAGCGGCATTGTCGTGGCCGGAAACGCCACTGTTCCCACTGTCGAACTGCCCGCCGGAGACGCCAACAACGACAACAGCGTGGACTCCTCGGATTTCACCGCCCTCATCGGCGCGTTCAGTTCCGACTCCACCCTCAGCGGCAGCGGCTACGATCCCACCGCCGATTTCAATTACGACGGCTTTGTAGACTCTTCGGACTTCACCCTGCTCATCGGTCAATTCAACAACGTGGGAGCGAAATAGATTCAGGTGTTCAGGTGTTCGCTCACTCACTGACAGTTTATGCAATCTGGTAGTGAAGCAGTCAATACCCGAATACCTGAACACCTGAATATCCTCCTCACAGCAGGTTCATAATGGCGCGGGCGAGGACGGGGGCGTCGTGGCGCACCACGTCGGACTGGCTGATGAACGCGCCGGTGATGGGGCGGTATCCCTCCGCTTTGATGCGGTCGGTGTCGGCGATCACTAACGTTGCGTTGGACTTGCGGTACTTTTCCAGCAGGTGCTGTCCCGGCTGGGCGCTGTTGACGAGGACGTAGTTGAAGACGCGCCGCCCCGCATGGCGCTCAATCGTCTTAATGTGGTCGTAGGCGGAAAAGCCGTCCGTTTCTCCGGGCTGGGTCATCACGTTGCAAATGTAGACTTTTTTCGCTTTGGAACGCGCAATCGCTTCGGGGATGCCCCGCACCAGCAGGTTGGGAATCACGCTGGTAAACACGCTGCCGGGGCCAAGCACAATGATGTCGGCGCGGGAAATCGCTTCGATAGCGTCGTCCACCGGGCAGGCGGTCTCCGGCAGGAGAAACATTCGTTTGATGCGCAAGGGACTGCTGGCAATCGCAGTCTCGCCCTCGATGAAACTGCCGTCCTGCATTTCGGCGCGAAGGTGGACGTGATCCACCGTCGCGGGCAGGACTTTGCCGCGAATGTTCAGGATTTTGCTGGTTTCCAAAACGGCTTTCTCAAAATCGCCGCCGTTGATGGCGGTCATGGCGGCAATCAGCAGGTTGCCGAACGCATGGTCGCGCAGTCCTTCGCCGTAAGTCGCCGGGGCCGCTTCTTCCGCGCCCGTTTCCCTGCTTCCCGGCGTCTTACCCGCCTCCCGGAAACGATACTGAAACAGTTCCGTCATCTGCGTTTCCGAGTCCGCCAGCGCCACGAGGCAGTTGCGGATGTCTCCGGGCGGCAGGATATTGAGCTGCTTTTTAATCTTGCCGGACGAGCCGCCATCGTCCGCGACGGTGACGACGGCGGTGATATTGCTGCTGTACGCTTTCAGTCCGCGCAGCATGGTGGAAAGCCCCGTGCCGCCGCCAATGACCACAATGCGCGGGGCCTGCGCCAGTTTCCGGCGCTCATAAACGGCGTTCGCCAGTCCGCCCCGCGCCAGTTCCGGGCTGAGGACGGCGGTGAGAGAACCGACGAGGCGGGCGAACGCAAAAAAGCAGATCAGCGTTCCGGCAATCAACAGCAGCGCCGCCAGCATCGGGGCGCGGATTCCCAGATGCAGCGCGTGGATGCTGCCGTCCGCCAGACGCACCGAAAGCGGGCGGTCGCCGGAAATGCCGGACTGGATTCGGACGACCGATCCGAACAAGACCAACCCCAGCCCCAGAAATCCCAGCGCCATCCACCGCTTGACGCCCATACCGGGATTCAGCCACTTCAGCCAGTTCCGAAATCGGCTCATAAAGCGTCTCCCTTTTGGACGTTCTCATTTTGGATTTTGGATTTTGGATTTTGGATTGCTTCCGCCCTGTCTCCGCCACCCGACACCCGAACCCCTACATCCGGTTCTTCCCTTTTCCCCTGCTCAATGTCGCGGTGGCGGACGACTACTGTCCAGTCGTCGGCCCGCAGACGTTCCGCAAGGTCTTCGGTCAGGACGACGGAACGGTGTTTGCCGCCGGTGCAGCCGATGGCGATGTTGAGATAGGACTTGCCTTCGCGCTGATACTCCGGCAGAGTCCACGCCACCAAATCGGACAGCAGGGTCTGGAATGGCTGGGTACGAGGATCGTCATAGACGAATTTTTTGACTTCCGCGTCGGTTCCGTTATAGGGTTTGAGGGCGGGGACGTAGTGCGGGTTGTTGAGGAACCGGACATCAAAAACCAGATCGGAATCTATCGGCAGGCCGTACTTAAAACCAAACGACGTAATGGTAACCTGCATACTGGTTCGGGTCTCCGCGCCGTAGGCCGCAAGGATGGCGTCCCGGAGCTGGGCGACGGTCATTCCGGTCGTATCGAGCGTTCGGTCGGCAAGGGCGCGGACGTTTTGCAGCAAAGCGCGTTCCGCTTCGATGGCGGCGAGCAGGCCGCTGTCGGGCGGCAGATCGTTCTCCTCGGCAAGCAGAGGGTGAGGGCGGCGCGTCTCTTTGTAGCGCTGCACAATCGTTTCATTGCCCGCGTCGAGGAACAGGACTTCCACCGGAATCCCCGTCTGCTCCAGGTCCCGCAGGACGGCGGGCAGCTCGGCGAAGGCGGGGCCGCTGCGCGTGTCGGCAACGACCGCCACGCGCCGCCTGCCCTCCTCGCGGCAATGGGCGGCAAGGGCGGGCAGGAGCGCCGGGGGGAGGTTGTCCACCGCGTAGTAGTCCGCGTCCTGAAAACTATGCAGGGCGTAGGTCTTGCCCGCGCCGTCCGGCCCGGTGATCAGCACAAATCGCATGGTCGCATGGTTCCTTCGCCCGAATCCGGGCGTCCCGCGCTCACGGCGCGGAAGAAATTCAAGTCCCTTTCGCTTTCGTAAGAAAAGGGGAAAGTTCTGATACACCGTCATTATACTATAATCGCAACTATTCAGCCCTATTTGGCCTATTTTGCCACTGAATCTGGACGCTAATGCGAAAAGGCGCTATCCATAGCGGCAGTCAGACAGTTCAGAAGGCTTTGCAAACTGAATTTACGAAATCGCATGGTAACGATTCACCCCATCCCGGCCCTCCCCTTCGCAAGGGGAGGGAGCCGTCCGCTTTTCTCCCCTCCCTGCGAAGGAGGGGGTTGGGGGAGGTGAATCGTTACATCGCATAAAACTGGGAATTAATGTTTGCAAAGCGGTGTTGAGATAAAAAACCCTTTTCAGAAGGGCTGAATAGTTAACAAAAGTCAGAAATTAAGAGGCTCTCATCCTGAGCGGGGGCTTATTTCGCTTGACGAAACGCCCCGCCATACGGCATACTATACGCAGTATGACCGATCCAGATATTCCCTTAAACTCCCATAGCCGTGACTGGCCCGATTTCCGCTTTGAGGTACTGCAAACCCGCCGCGAACCGGGCGCGTCCGCCCGCTGCGGCCTGCTTACGCTGCCCCATGCCGTCGTGGAAACGCCGGTCTTTATGCCGGTGGGGACGCAGGCGACCGTCAAGGCCATGACTCCGGGCGAACTGCGCGAAATCGGCTTCGGACTGATTCTCGGCAATACCTATCACCTGCACCTGCGTCCCGGCGAGGACTTGCTGACCCGCGCCGGAGGGCTGCACCGCTTTCAGGGCTGGGACGGGGCCTTGCTCACGGACAGCGGCGGTTATCAGGTCTTCAGCCTGACGGGGCTGCGGCGCATCGGCGAGGACGGCGTCCAATTCCAGTCGCATATTGACGGCTCTCGGCACGAGTTCACCGCCGAGTCCGTAATGCAAATCGAGCGCGACATCGGGGCAGACATCATTATGGCCTTTGATGAGTGTCCACCCTATCCCGCTACGCCGGAGTACGCGCAGGCCGCCAACGACCGAACGCGCCGCTGGGCCGTCCGCTGCCGCGACTCGTATGAGCAATCGGGGAGGAGGGCGACGAACGGCTGGCCGCAGGCGCTGTTTGGAATCGTGCAGGGCAGCGTTTATAAGGAACTGCGCGAACAGTCCGCCCGCGATTTGATTGCGCTAGATTTTCCCGGCTACGCGATTGGCGGACTGGCGGTCGGGGAACCGGCGAGCGAGCGCAACCCGGCGATTGGCTGGACGACCGCCCTGCTGCCGCCGGAAAAACCGCGCTACCTGATGGGCGTCGGGACGCCGATAGATATACTGGACGCCGTGCAGCGCGGAGTGGATATGTTCGATTGCGTATTGCCGACCCGCAACGCCCGCACCGGGCAGGTCTTCACGGCGGCGGGCGTCCTGAACATCAAAAACGCGCAGTTCACCGAAGACTTTGGCCCGCTTGACCCGGATTGCCCCTGCGCGGTCTGTCAGCGGCATACGCGGGCGTATGTCCGCCACCTGTTCGCCACCAGAGAGATGCTGGGGCCGCGCCTCACGACGTATCATAATCTCGCCTTTTATTACCGCCTGATGGCGCAGATTCGCGCCGCGATCCGGGCGGGAAATTTCACCGCCTACCGCGCCGCGTTTGTGGCAAAATACACCGCCCTAAACGACGCAGGCGCGGAAGCGAGCGGCGTGGAGCAAGCGCCGCAGGAGCAGCAAGAGAATGTCCGAATTGACGAAGACGACAAACGCGACAACAACGCCCGCCACGCAGACAATCCCCGCGCCGGAAAAGGAAAACGGCGCGATTTTAAGCCCGAACTCCCCGAACCTGCCGCAAACGATTGAACGCCTGCAGACGCAGACCGCGCCGATAGCGGGTTCTCATAGCGACGCAAAGGCCGCAATGGAGCCGCCCGCGCAAACGCTGCCCGCGCAGGCGCTGGCGGAGATGCGGACGATTGGCCTGCGCGACGTGCGGCACAACGAGAAAATCCGCGCCTACATCGAAATGGCGAACGCGCAAATGGCGGTCATCGGCTATTCCGAGCATGGCCTGCGCCACGCCGCGTTAGTTGCTGCGATTGCCCGCAATATCTGCGCGGACTTAGGGATTGAGGCGCGGACGGCGGAACTTGCCGCCATTGCGGGCTATATGCACGACATGGGCTGCTGCGTCCACCGCGCCTATCACCCGCAAATCGGCGCGACAATGGCGATGCAGCTGCTCAATGAGATGCGGATGGACGCCCGCGAAATCGCGCTGGTGATCGGGGCGATTGGCAACCACGAGGAGCCGGAGGGGGTTCCCATCAACAAAATGACGGCGGCGGTCATTATTGCGGACAAGTCCGACGTGCATTATACGCGGGTGCAGAACCCCGACCCGGCGACCTACGACATCCACGACCGGGTAAATCACGCCGTGCAAAAGTCGCACCTGCATATTGACGCCGAAAACAAAAGCCTGACTCTGGAACTGGTGACGGACGTGAAAGAGGCGAGCGTCATGGAGTATTTCGAGATTTTCGTGGTGCGTATGATCATGTGCCGGAAGGCGGCGGCGGTGCTGGGCTGCGACTTCCGCCTGATTATCAACGGCGTGGAATTGTAATAGCGTTGCAAGCAAATCAAAAAATGAGGCTGAATAGATGGCGCATGAAATGATTACAAAATCGGAACCGTTCCGCTATGGCCTGAACGCCAGCACCCTGCGCGGACACAACCTGCCGCTGACCGAGTTCGTCGCGATTGCGGCGGAGGCGGGCTATCACGGCATCGAGCCGTGGATAGACGAAATCGAAAAATACGTCGCGGAGGGCGGCAGTCTGCCCGACCTGCGCCGACAAATCAGCGACAGCGGCCTCACCGTCGAGGGCGCTATCGGTTTTGCCGCGTGGATTGTGGACGACGCGGGGCAGCGCAAAGCGGGGCTGGAGCAGGCGAAGCGCGACATGGACTTGATCGCGCAAATTGGCGGAACGCGGATTGCCGCCCCGCCGATGGGCCTCACCGAGACCGAAGACCATGACCTGCTGAAACTGGCAGACCGGTATCGGGCGCTCTGCGAGATAGGCGAAGGGTTTGGCATTACGCCGCTGCTGGAAGTCTGGGGCTTCTCCAAAACGCTGCGAAGGCTGGGCGACGCGGCGGCGGTCGCCATCGAAAGCGGACACCGCAGCGCCGCTATCCTCGCCGATTCTTACCATCTCTATAAGGGCGGTTCGCCGGTTACAGGGCTGAATCTGCTGCGCGGCGAAATTTTGCCCGTCTTTCACGTCAACGACTACCCGGACATTGCGCCGGAAACAGTCACGGACGCCGACCGCGTTTATCCCGGCAACGGCATCGCGCCGCTGGGCGAGATTTTCCGAACGCTTCGGACGATTGGATTTACCGGAACGCTTTCGCTGGAACTTTTCAACGCGGACTATTACCGGCAGGACGCGAAGACAGTGGCGAAAATGGGACTTGCAAAAATGCGGCAAGCGGTTCAGCAGGCCGATTTAGAGGCTGCTGCCGAATGACCGGAATAACAGAAGGGCCAATCCGCAGCCCGACTGACCGCCTGCCGACGCTTCTGCTGGCCTTGAAGGACGATCACGTTTCGGTGGTCTGGAACGCGGCGCGGGAACTGGCGAAACTCGGCGCGGCGGCGGATTCGGCCCTGCCCGCCCTGACCGAAGCGCTCCGCAGCCGGGACGCGACTTCGGCGCTGTGGGCGCGTTTCGCCGTTGCGATTATCACGAATGATCGGGCGAAGCATCTGCCCGTTTTCATTGCGACGCTGGACGATAAGCGCGTGTTTCCCGGCATGGCGGCTGCCGCGCTTGCGGGGCTTGGCGCGGCGGCGCGGCCCGCTGTTCCCGCCCTGATCCCGCAGATGCAGAGTGAAAAGGCGGATAACCGGTGGGGCGCGGCGTGGGCCATCGCCAATATCGCGCAGGCGCTCGCGGAAGACGCGGGCGCGGGGGGAAACTCCGCAAACGAAGCAACAGACGAGATGCTGCGCGGGGCCGTCCTGCCGCTTGCGAAAGTTCTGACAACCGACGCGGACGAAAAGGCCCGCTGGTACGCCGCCTACGCATTAAGCGAAATCGGCGAAGGCGCGGCGGACGCCCTGCCCGCCCTTGTATCGGCCCTGAACGATTTTGATGAGGATGTTCGGGGCTACGCCGCCCGCGCTCTGGGCCGCATCGGGCCAATGGCGATAACGGCGCTGCCCGCCCTCGCCGCCCTGCGCGACGACGACGAGAACGAAAACGTCCAGCGGGAAGCGGCGGCGGCGGTTATCGCGATCTGGTCGTAACGGAAGGCGGCGCAGCAAAAAAATCCCCCGTCCGCAGGACGGTTGGCGTCAGCCTTCCAGACGGGTCGTTCACGGCCCGGTCTTCGCGTTACGGGCGGGCGGCTCATGGCCCCGTCTCACCCTCATGCGGCGCGGCGACAATCAGGATGTCAATCGTGCGCAGTTCCAGCGTCAGGCGGTTGATAATCGAGCCTTTGACGAACTCCTGCCAGCGGCTTCGGTCGGAGTGTCCGATGACGATCTGCGTAATCTGATTCTCGCGGGCGTAGCGGATAATCTCACCGGCAATGTCGCCCTGCAACGTCACAATCGGAATCGCCAGCCGGTCAGCAAGGGCGAAATCGTCGCGCAGAATCAGTTTTTGCGCCGGATTGGTCGGGCCGCTTTCGACGTAGACCGCCACAATTTCCGCCCGCAGCCGGCTTGCGACGCGCCAGCCGCGCCGCAGCAGCCGCAACGACGATTGATCGGGGCTGATGCAGACCATAATACGGTCTTGCGTGGCCCACATCTGCTTGACGTTTTTGTCTTTGCGATAGGCCGCAACGTCTTCGTCCACCTCGCCGGCCAGTTCGCGCAGGGCGATTTCGCGCAATGCGGAAAGATTGCCCTCCTTGAACCAGTTTTGCAGGGCCTGCTGCACCTTGTCGGGCTGGTAAATGTCGCCGCGCTCCAACCGGTGAATCAGCGAGCGCGGCGTAATATCCACCATTTTAATCTCGTCGGCCCCGCGCACAATCCGGTCGGGAACGGTCTCGCGCACCCGGACGCCGGTAATGTCATAGACTGTATCGTTCAGGCTTTCCAGATGCTGCACGTTCATGGCGGTCGCGACATTGATGCCCGCTTCCAGCAAAACCTCCACGTCCTGCCAGCGTTTTTCCCGGACGCTTCCCGGCGCGTTGGTGTGCGGCAGTTCGTCCACCAAAGCCCATTTCGGGCGGCGGGCCAGCACCGCTTCCGTGTCCATTTCCTCCAGCGTCGTCCCGCGATAGTCTATTTTTTTGCGCGGAATCACCTCTAAATCGCCTAGTTGTTCTACCGTGCCGACGCGCCCGTGCGTCTCGATGTAGCCAATAACCACGTCCTGCCCGCGCTGCTTGCGGCGGTTGGCCTCATTAAGCATCTCATACGTTTTGCCGACGCCCGCCGCAAAACCGAGGAACACTTTCAGGCGTCCGCGCTTCGCTTTCTGTTCGTCGCGCATCACGCGGGCCAGCAGTTCTTCCGGCGCAGGGCGCTTCACGTCTAAATTGTCCTGTGCCAAATCGGACTCCTTACGATTGCAGCGCCGATTCGACGAAGCGGCGCAGACCGGTCGTGTAATCGTCCACGCGCAGAACTTCTTCGGGGAAGGCGGCGTTTTGCCACAGATAATTTGCCAGCGCCTCCTCGCAGAGCGCCTGCCAGAAGCGGTCGCCTCCGGGCAGGGAGTCGCAGTCGGTGTGCGCCTTGACCATCTCGATAAAGACGGTGGACAGCGCGACTTTGCAGACCTGCTCCGCGCCGAGCGGATCGCGGACGGTGAACGGCTGCTGAAACGCGCCGCCGAGTTTCAGGCCGGAATTTAACTGAAATGTGATCCGGTAGCCGTTGATCGTCGTGGAACCGAACGTGATTCCGCCCATGACCGCCGGGGTCTCCGGCGCAGCATCCAGCGCGGCCTCGACCGCCCCGCGCAGCGTCTCCAGCGTAAACGGTTTGCGGAGAAAATCGGTCGCGCCGGACTTCATCGCCTCGACCGCCAGATCAATCGTGCCAAACGCGGTCGCCATGACGATGCGGGCCTTCGGCGCTTTCTGCCGCATTTGTCGCAAAACTTCCAGGCCCTCCATTCCCGGCATCCGCTGATCCAGCAGAACTAAGTCCCAGCCGCCGCCCAGCCCGAATTTTTCCAGCGCTTCCGCGCCGTCCGCCGCTGTCTCCACCGTATGCCCGACGCGCTGCAAGGCCAGCCGCACGGTCATGCGGATATTCGCTTCGTCGTCCACCACTAAAATATGGGCCATGATGTCACTCCCCTCCTGCGTTTAACGTAAACTGAAACCGGCTGCCGCGCCCCAATTCGCTCGTGGCGGTCAGTTCGCTCTGGTGCGCTTTGATGATATTTTGCGCGATAGAGAGGCCGAGGCCCGCCCCGCCCCGCGTCGCGCCGGGAACCTGCATGAACCGGTCAAAGATATGCGGCAAAAACTCCGGCGGAATCCCCGCGCCGGTGTCCGCGACCGAAAATTCCACGCCGCTTTTTGCGCCATTCGCAAGCGGTTTTGCGGCAAGCGTAACCTGTCCGCCCGCGTCGGTGTGACGGATGGCGTTATTAAGCAGGTTGATTAAAACGCGCTGAACCTGTCCGCTGTCGGCGCGGACGGCGGGCAAGTCGCTTTTCGCGTCAAGCCGTAAATCCACTCCCTTCGCCTCCGCTTGCGAAAGCGCCGCCGCAAACGCGCCCCCCGCCAGTTCCGCCGCCGGGACAGACGCAAAGCGCGGCAGCGTGACGCCCGCCTCCAGTCGCGTGATGTCCAGCAGGTCGCGCATCATCCGCTCCAACCGCTGCAAGTCCTCCCGCTGCGCCGCCACAATCTCTTTCTGGTCAGGGCTTAACTCCCCGACGGCCCCCTCCTGCAATAGCTGCACGGACAGCAGCAGCGAAGTCACCGGCGTCCGCAGTTCATGCGAGGCCACTCCGATAAATTCCGTTTTCATGCGGTCTAGCTCCCGCAGGCGCGTGATGTCCTCTAAAACGGCGACCGCTCCGAGCAGCGTCCCTTCCTCGTCGCGCATCGGACTGGCCCGCAGGCGGTACGCCCGCTCCGTTCCCGCCTGATTACGAACGAGCAGTCCCGCTTCATCTTCTGCTGCGGAAACGCGCTCCTGCGCAATGGCCCGATTGACCGCCTCCGCAAGACGCGGCGCGTTCATCTGCCCGACCGAGCGGCCTTTCGCCGAGGACGCGGGGCCGAACAAGTCCTCCGCCGCCGGGTTCAGGTGCGCGATTTTCCCCTCCGCGTCCGTGACGACGACGGGATCGTACAAACTTTCCAGCGCCGCGTCGGACATCCGCTCCGCCCGTTTCAGCCGCTCCATTTCCAAACGCCGCGCTTCCCGCAATCGCTCGGTCATGTCGTTAAAAGACGCCGCCAATGCCCCGATCTCGTCGGAACGGTTGAGCAAAATTTTCTGATTCAGATGGCCTAACCCAATCTCCTCCGTTTGACGCGCCAGCGACCGCAGGGGGTTCAGCGCCGCCCGCGTCGTCCACACCACAAACAGGATCGCCAGCCCAAACGCGCCCGCCGTGACCGCCTCGCCGACCCGCGACGCCCGCCACGCCTCAGATTTGGCCTGCTCATTCGCCCGGACAATCGCGTCCTGATTCAGGTTTAGCACGTCCTGCGCCCGCTGTTTGAGTTGTTTAAAATCGGGTTCCAGCACAGCGAAGTAGTAGTTTCGCGCCGCCGCGTTTGACAGGGGCGGTCGGGCGTAGAGCAGCGCCTCAATCCGCTTCTGGTAGTCCGCAAAGCGCCGCCCGATGTCGTTTGCGATCTCCTGTTCGCCCGATTCCGTGATGTTATGCGCCTCGATTTCATACGCGGCCTGAAACAGCGGGCGGTTCGCCTGGTACTGCGCCCGCGCTTTTTCGGTCTGCCCCGCAAGGAAAAACGTGGCGGCGCTGTCCTGCCGCTCCAGCGTCTCTTTCATGTTTTGCGCGGCGATCACGCTCTTATAATTGTCCCGCAAAATTCGGTCAATCGAGCGCCCCAGCCGAAAAAAATTAATCACGCCGCCGGTCATTCCCAGCAGCATCAGCAGCGCCAGCGCCAGATGACTCGCCAGCAGCTGCGTCCGCAGGTTACGCATCGTTCCTCATTCCGTTCTGCCCCGATTCCGGTTTGTTTTGAGTCATGGTATAATAGGCGAGACGCCGCGCCGCAAATCAAATTTTTGCAAAGGACATTTCATCATGGAACCACCGTCAGGCCATCCGCGCTTTCCCGGCGACGAAATCACGCGCATCGGGGAAGCGATTTACGAAAACAAACTCCGTTCGCTTGTCGAAACGGAAGAAAATATCGGCAAAATAATTTCCATTGATATCGAAACGGGCGATTATGCGATTGGCAAAGACCTGTTCGATAGCGGCGATCCGCTTCATGCGCGGCATCCTGGCGCCGCTGTTTTTGCGGCCCGCATCGGCTATAACGCCGTTTTCGCAGTGGGCGGCTCACTGCGCAGGACAGCGCCATGATCGAGGGCAGAATCGTCGGTCTGGAAGCGCGTATCGCCGTTATGTTTCGCCTGTCCGGTCGTCCCGATGAAACGGTAGAGTTTGTTCTGGATACCGGGTTCGAAGGCGCGTTGGCGCTTTCGTCCGCCGAAATCGCCCGTCTCGGTTTGCCGCTCTACGACCAAAACCGCGCCACGCTCGCCGACGATTCCAGCGTTCCGGTCAACGTTCATGTCGGAACTGTCTTATGAGACGGACGCGAAATGAGAACGGCAGTTCTGGCAATGGGGCAGCGTCCTTTGCTTGGAACCAGTATGTTGGATGGTTTTCATATTGACGCCCATTTCACGGATAACGGCGTTCTGCGCCTCACTAAATTATAGCGGAATTTTTGCTCAAGCAAACTTTTGCAGAGGAAATTGTATGATATACTACTCACGTTTGCTTACGACGAAATTCACCGCATCGGTGAAGAACTCTTGATAAAGATTGATTTTGCCTTATTTCAATTTATTTTCAATGGGCAAAAAGCCCTCGCCGCATGGCGTCATTGCGTCGGCGAGGGGTGACCATTGGGAGGAGGTCGAAAGCGCGTAAGTTTCAGTCCCTATTGCCCGGAGTGCGCGGCGGTAGCCGGGGGCGGGGCCGCCTGATCCAGCGCCAGATTCAGTTTCAGCACGTTGACTCGCGGTTCGCCGAGGAGGCCGAACGTTCGCCCCGCCGTATTGTCCGCGACAATTTTCCGCACCGCGCTTTCGTCCAGATTCCGCGCTTTCGCCACGCGGCTGACCTGCAAATTCGCGTTCTCCGGCGAAATCTCCGGGTCAATGCCGCTTGCCGAGCGGGTCACGGCGTCGGGGGGAACGGGCGCGTCGGCAGCCAGGCCGTTGTCTTTCCGGTAGGCGTCCGCCAAATCTTTGATGCCGTCGAAATTGCCGGGATCGTCGGTCTTGCCGTCCGCCAGTTTTTTGTGGATGCCGTTAATCAGTTTGTCGCTGGTCGGGCCGAGGTTCGTGCCGCCGGAATTTCCCGCGTCGTAACCGTTGGCGGCGGGGCGCGGGTGAAAATAGTTCGCCCCCGCGAAATTCTGTCCAATCAATTCCGAGCCGACGACCGCCCCGTTCTTCTCAATCAGGCTGCCGTTCGCCTGATGCGGAAACAGCGCCTTCGCCGCCAGCGTCACCGCCGCCGGAAACACCAGTCCGGTCAATACGATAAACAGGACTACGCTTGTAATCGCAGGCCGCAGTTGTTTTAACATTTTAAGAACTCCTTTTTTGTCCGCAGAAGACGCAGATAACGCAGAATAAATATAGAAGAAACAGAAAGATAAAGATGCCGCTTCTTTATTTCTCTTTTTCTGCGTCCTCTGCGTCTTCTGCGGACGATTTACGCGAGATGCAAGACGGTCAGGGCCCGGTCGAGCAGCCAGATGCACGGGAACGGAATGAAAATTCCGAAGACGCCGTAAATCAGCAGGTTGCGGCGCAGGACAGCGCCCGCGCCCATCGGTTTGTACGAGACGCCTTTGAGGGCCAGCGGGATTAGCGCAATGATAATCAGCGCGTTGAAGATCACGCAAGCAAGCACGGCGGAATTAGCGTTCGACTGCGCTCCGAGCGGGCCGAGTTTCAGGAAGTTGACCGATTTCAACTCCGCGAAGGTCGCCGTGAACATCGCGGGCAAAATCGCGAAATACTTTGCCACGTCGTTTGCTATGCTGAACGTCGTCAACGCCCCGCGAGTCATCAGCAGTTGCTTGCCGATTTCCACGATTTCAATCAATTTGGTCGGGTTGGAATCGAGGTCTACCATGTTGCCGGCCTCTTTCGCGGCCTGCGTCCCCGTGTTCATCGCGACCCCGACATCGGCCTGCGCCAGCGCCGGGGCGTCGTTCGTGCCGTCGCCCGTCATCGCGACGAGTTTGCCGCCTTGCTGCTCCTTTTTGATTAAGGCCATCTTATCTTCAGGAGTCGCTTCGGCGAGGAAATCGTCTACGCCCGCTTCTGCCGCAATGGACTTCGCCGTGAGCGGGTTGTCGCCCGTAATCATAATCGTGCGGATTCCCATCGCCCGCATCGCGTCGAAGCGCTCCCGCATCCCGCCTTTTACCACGTCTTTGAGATAGATCACGCCGAGCGGCTTATCGTTGAGCGCGACGGCGAGCGGAGTCCCGCCGAGCGACGAGATGTTGGTGACAATCTCGTCGAGTTCCATCGGGACGCGCCCGCCCTGCTCCATGACCCACGTTTTCACCGAACCCGCCGCGCCTTTTCGGACTCGCGTTCCGTCCATGTCCACGCCGCTCATGCGGGTCTGCGCGGTAAACGGGATAAATTCCGCCTCGCTTGCCGAGAGTTCGCGCCCCCGCAGATCGTACTTCTCTTTCGCCAGCACGACAATCGAGCGGCCTTCGGGCGTTTCGTCGGCAAGGCTTGAGAGCTGCGCGGCGTTGGCAAGCTCCTCCATCGTGACGCCGGGGAGCGGGATAAACTCCGTCGCCTGCCGATTGCCCAGCGTAATCGTGCCGGTCTTATCGAGCAGCAGGGTGTTCACGTCGCCCGCCGCTTCCACCGCTTTGCCGGACATCGCCAGCACATTGTGCTGCATGACCCGATCCATACCCGCGATTCCAATGGCGGACAGCAGCCCGCCAATCGTGGTGGGAATCAGGCACACCAGCAGCGAGATTAAGACCGTAATCGAGGGCGGGACGCCGCTGCCCGCCGCCCGGACGCTGTATACCGCAAACGGCTGCAAAGTCACGACGGCGAACAGAAACACAATCGTCAGCCCGGACAGCAGGATCGAAAGCGCGATTTCGTTGGGCGTTTTCTGCCGCTGCGCCCCTTCGACCAGCGCGATCATCCGGTCAATGAACGTCTCGCCGGGGTTCGACGTAATGCGGATGACAATACGGTCGGAAAGGACTTTCGTGCCGCCCGTCACGGCGCTGCGGTCTCCGCCGCTTTCCCGAATCACGGGGGCCGATTCGCCGGTAATCGCCGATTCGTCCACGCTGGCGATTCCCTCAATTACTTCGCCGTCGCCGGGAATGACCTCATTGGCCTCGCAGACGATCAGGTCGCCTTTGCGCAGGGCCGTTCCGGGTACGCTTTCTTCTTTGCCGTTGTCCAGCAATCGCCGCGCCACCGATTCCGTTTTGGCCTTGCGCAGCGTGTCGGCCTGCGCCTTGCCGCGCCCCTCCGCCATCGCTTCCGCGAAATTGGCGAACAGCACGGTGAACCATAGCCAGACCGTGACCTGCCCGACAAAGAGCGTCTGCCCGTCACGGGCCAGTAAACTCTTGAAGAAGTACAGCGTGGTAATCACGCTGCCGACTTCCACCACAAACATCACCGGATTTTTCGCGACCAGGCGCGGGTCTAATTTCGTAATTGCGTCGCCCGCCGCCCGCTTCAGTATCTGCGGGTCAAACAGCGATTTCGATTGTGCCATTTTAATTTTCCTTTATCCACGAATGACACAAAAAGACACGAAAGAAAAAGACAAAAGATTTTGCGTTTTCTTTGCGATTTTTGCGATTCCCTTTTCGTGTCCTTTCGTGTCATTCGTGGATTAAAAAGTTCTGCCCGCATTCATCTGGAAGTATTCCACGATGGGGCCGAGCGACAGGGCCGGGAAGAAAGTCAACGCCCCAACGATCACGATGACGCCGATGAGCAGCACGGTGAACGTCGCGGAGTCGGTGGGGAACGTTCCCGCCGATTCCGGCACGGCCTTTTTCTTCGCCAGACTGCCCGCAATCGCCAGCAACGGAATAATCATCAGAAAGCGGCCTATCAGCATCCCGATTCCCAGCGTCAGATTGTAGTAGGGCGTGTTGCCCGTCAGCCCCGCAAAGGCGGAGCCGTTATTGCCGGTGGTAGAAGCGGCGGCGTAGAAAATCTCCGAGAAGCCGTGCGCCACGCTGTTGTTCTGGTTGTTATAGGTCGGCCCGTAGAACGTGTCCGCGCCGCCGTTATTTGCGCCCGCGTTGTTGAGGCGGTTCCATTTCGCGGCAGTTGCGGCGTATTTTTCGCCATCCGCTTTGTTCGCGTCGGTCACGGTCAGCGCTCCGGCGAGCGGGCGTATCATCAGGTTGGAGTCTACCGCCGTGAAGCACAGAATGTCGGCGGCAAGTACGAGGACGGCGAGCATCGCCATTTTGACCTCATACTGCTCAATTTTCTTGCCGAGATATTCCGGCGTCCGCCCGACCATCAGCCCCGCGATAAAGACCGCAATCACGGCGTACATCAACATTCCATAGAGGCCCGCGCCCACGCCGCCGAAAATCACCTCGCCGGAGAGGATGTTTGCCAGCGGGACAAGCCCGCCCAGCGGCGTGAAACTATCGTGCATTGAGTTGACCGCCCCGCACGAGGCGTCGGTCGTCACAGTCGCGAAAAGAGCCGAGTTTGTGATGCCGAAGCGCGTCTCCTTGCCCTCCATATTGCCGCCCGGTTGGGTGTCGCTGGCTGCCGTCATCACATGAAATTCGGCCTGCTTCGGCGTTCCTTTTTGTTCCGCGCCATAGCACACGAACGCCCCGACAAAGAACAGCGCACTCATTGCGGCAAAAATAGCCCAGCCCTGCTTCGTGTTTTTGACCATGCGTCCGAACGTATAGGTCAGTCCGGCGGGAATGGCGAAAATCGAGAGCAGCTGCAGCAGGTTGACCAGCGGCGTCGGGTTTTCGTAAGGGTGCGCGGAGTTGGCGTTGAAAAAACCGCCGCCATTCGTTCCGAGCATCTTGATCGCTTCCTGCGAGGCGACCGGCCCCTGCGCGATGGTCTGCGAATTGTCCTTGCCGTTCGTTGCGGGCTTGGCGTCCACCGTTTTTACACTGGTATAAGCGTTGAAATTCTGCGGCACGCCCTGCTGAACGAGAACGAGCGCGAAAATCAGGCAGATAGGCGCGAGGACGTACAGCGTGGCGCGGGTCACGTCCACCCAGAAATTGCCGATGCCCTCCGCCGAGCGGCGGGCAAACCCGCGCACCAGCGCAATGGCAATCGCAATGCCCGTCGCCGCCGACATCCAGTTATGAATCGCCAGCGCCACCATGTTGGAAAAGTAGCTCAGGGTGAGTTCCGGCGAATAGTTTTGCCAGTTGGTGTTCGTGGCGAACGAGACCGCCGTATTGAAACTCAGGTCGGGCGGCATATCTTTGCCGCCGAAACCTTTGGGGTTCATCCCGGCGAAATTGATGCTGCCCTGCAAGCGCAGCAAAACGTAAGTGGCGACGATGCCGACGACGCTGAACATCAGCATCGCGAAGGCGTAGTTCGTCCATTTCATGTCCTGCGTTTCGTCAATGCCGCAAACTTTGTAAAGCGCTCGCTCTATCGGTTTGAAAACCGGATCGAGCAGAGTCTTTTCGCCCTCAAACACGCGGGCCATGAACAGGCCGAGCGGCCTGGTGACGAGCAGCACGAGCAGGAAAAAAAATAGAATCTGAAGGATTCCATTGGCGGTCATTATCGTAATCCCTCCGAAGTTAGAAGCGTTCCGGCCTTAGCAGCGCGTAAAGCAGGTAGACGAGCAGCCCGATGGCCGCCAGTCCGTTGAAAAGGTAGTCGAGCATGAGTATGTCTCCCTCAAAGCGTGTCGCAGGCGCGGACGTAGGCGGCGCATACGACGAAAAACCCGATGGCGATCAGCAGGCAAAAAAGGTCTTGCATGGCGTAGTTTATCTCCCCCGGCGTTTCCGCCACTCCGCTTCCAGGCGTCCACGCGGCGACGCGGGTTCAGCGGGTATCAGGCCGTGCAATAGCAGCACAGCAAAAAAAGCGATCCAGAGCGTATTTGTCATTGCCGTCTCTCCAAAGCAAGCGCGTTTCGAAACGAAGTTCGAAACAAAAAACGGAGGCCGAAGATCGCGCCCGCATTGGAAAATTTCCCGATGCGTTCGTAAACTTCGGCCTCCGTTTGGACTGGCGGAACATCATTCCGCCCCTCTGCATGGCAACCGTACTGTATTAAAATTTGTATCGCCCAGGTAAGACGCGCTCAGCGCCCCTTACGTTCCGCGTTTTGGCGCAAGCCGGTTCAGGTGGTCCAAGTCCTGCCGCAGCAGCCGCTTTTCTAAGTCCGACTCCAGCACAAAAACTTCCATCTGCTCCGCCGCCTCGACGTTGACATCGCTGTAACTTCGAATCACGCCAAGCCCTGCAATCGCGGCAATCGCGGCCTCTATCTCCGCGTGGCTGATGCTGCGGAGTTCCTGACGGGCGCTTCGGATTAGCCTGCGTCCCTCCTCAGAGACGGCAAGACGGGCTTCGGTCGGCGTAAATATCCCGGAACACCGCACCACAATCAACTCGCCGATGAGGTGGGCGCGAACGTCGCCGGGGCCGCGTCCCTGCTGTTCCCGCTGAAACTTTACCACCGCGTTGGCAATCTCCGCTTCGATTGTCCCTTTTGTCGGTCGCGTCACGCTGCCGCCCCAGACCCCGGTAAAAAACAAAAAACCGGCGTCGCTTTTTCGCTTTGCCGCGTTAAACTACGGGCAATTCCGAAAAGGAGGCCGGCCTACCGAGTCGCTGAACCGCGCTTGCGGCCCCTCCACTCCGTCAACCAGAAAATAGATTAAAACTAATATACCACACTCTGCGCCGAAATGCAAACAGAAATAGAAAAGATTTTCATCGAGCCGCTGCGAAAAATCAAGGCTTGACAGTCAAGCCTTCGGCCTGCGTGACCGTGATGAGAACTTTATCGGTGGTGACGAACGCATCCAGCGGATTGCGGCGATGCTCCACAAGAGCGGTTCCAAGCTGGATCGCATCCATCGGGCGCAAATTGCGGACGACGGCGTAAAGATCAAGAAGGCGCGTCGCTTCATCGTAAACTTCGGTGTCTGTCGGCAAAATTACGTACTGCGGCAGATCGGCCCGAAACGCCTGGATGTAGGCGGAGGCTTCTGGTATTGTAATGAGCTGCTGCCGCGCCATACCGTAAAAGGCGGAGGGAAATTCCAGTAACGTCGCCCGCGCAATGCAAATCGCGTCGCTCGGCGCAAAGCAGGCTCTCACTTGCAGGCTATTGCTCTCAACGCGGTAGATTTTCACAAGGGCGCAGGTATCGGGGAATAATCGGGCCATGCGCGTTTATTCCTCATCGCGCTGGCGGCGGACTTCATCCGATAGATTCCCTGCATAACTGTCATTCGAAAGAACAGGGCCGTCCTCCCATGAAAAGCGTTTGCGAGGCGCGGCGTCTTGTTCTTTCAGCTCTAAAGTAATCTCAATGGTCTCGCCGTTTTTGAGGGGAAGCGGCGCGTCCAATCGCAGGCTCTGGTTTTCATAAACCGCATGGAGAGTGGTCAGCATCTTTTTTCCTCTTATTCTTCGGCGCTAAATCTTGGAGCGCATTTTGTCGGTCGCGTCACGCTGCCGCCCCGGACTTCGGTAAAAACAAAAAAACCGGCGTCGCTTTCTCGCTTTGCCGCGTTGAAGTACGGGCAATTCCGAAAGGAGGCCGGCCTACCGAGTCGCTGAACCGCGTCTGCGGCCCCTCCACTCCGTCAACCAGAAAATATATTGAGATCATTATACCACACTCTGCGCCGAAATGCAAACGGAAATCGAAAATATTTTCACTGCGCGGAATAGTCAATGAAGAAATTTACTCTTTTACGGGCTAAACGTCAAAGAAAGCCGCGTTCAGGAAGGAATATGGTAAGAGCCTCGCGAATCAGGAAAAGATTCTAAAAACGGCCTTTTGCGGAGAGAGCAAAGGACGCGCTTTTACCGCAGGGCGAGGAGCGCGGTCGCAGGTAATGCAGGCAGCGAATGTGAGGATAAATGACATGGAAGCTTTACGGGCGATTATCGCGGAGGACGAGCAGCTCACGCGCACGATTATTCGGGCGCGGCTCGAAAAATTAGGGCATACGGTCGTGGAAGAGGTCGGCGACGGGGTGCGGGCGGTCGAAGCGGCGCGGCTGCACAAGCCGGACTTTATTATCATGGACATCAAAATGCCGGAGATGGACGGCATCGAAGCGGCGCGGCAGATTCTCAACGAGACGCCCTGCGCCATTCTGTTCCTGAGTTCTTTCAATGAGGAGGAGCTTGTGGATCAGGCCAGTCAGACGGGCGCTCTGGCCTACCTGATGAAGCCGTTCCGCAAAGAAGACCTGTCTCCGGCGCTTGCGATGGCGGTGCAGCGCTTCAAGGAAATTAAGGGGCAGGCGGGCGAGATCGAAAACCTGAAAGAGACGCTGGAGACCCGCAAAATTATTGAGCGGGCCAAAGGCATCCTGATGGACCGGCATCACATGAGCGAGGAAGAGGCGTTTAAGCGCATCCATTTCCAGGCGCGGAACCAGAACAAGAAAATGAAGGACATCGCGCAGAGCATTATCACCGCCGCCGATTTGATTTAGGACGCTTCAAGGCCGTTGCTGCGCCTCCGTTTTCGGTTTCGGGGACGGAGGCGTTTTGCGTTGCGGCGGAAAAATCAAAAAAATGGCCCTGCGCGATCACAGCCAGCGCGGATATTCGCCTGCAAAGAGTTCCAGCGTTGCGTTGATCTCGTTGCGGCCCGGATTGCCCGCCGTATGCAAATGCCCGATATGCGCGATATTTTTCCGCAGCTTTCGGATGAGGTCGCCCTCCATGATCTATACGCGCATAATGAGGAGCGTGCGATCTTCACCTGACTGCGGTTGCCGACTCCCCACGCGGCAACTTTGAGAATCTGAATTTGCCCTGAACGAAATCAGATGACATCTGGCAATCAGGCTCTATTGCAGAAAGTGGATATACGCTTCATCGGGCGAAAGACTTATTCGGCGAATAATGCGTTTATCTGGTAAGACAGAGCCATAACGCTTTTTCAGTTTATTTACCAGTTCGGCAGCCGGGCTAAGCAGCGTAATGTTCGCGACAGAAAACTCCTCGGAGATGTCATCAGGCAACTCGTTCAACAATATCTGGAGCTTCGTGTACGCACTAATAGAGCCTACTTCATCTACGAGTGCTGTCGCTATGACGAGACGCCAGGTCTCTGCGTCTGGCAAATATTGCCAGAAGGCCGCTTTCATTGGAAACTGTTTGCTCCTCAAGGCATCTAGCAACTGCCAAGCGGCGTCTCTTTGTGGTTTTACCAATACTGCTGTATCCATGCCAACACTCCATTTGAGTTATCGGTGATCGCCACTACCATTTCGCTAGCCTTTATCTGCTTGCATTGCTCGTATCGTTTCTGTTCCGACCACTCCTTAACGATACCCCAATGGCCCGCGAATTGGGGATTTGTCTTGATTTCCGTGTCAAGAGCAGCTGCCAGATTCGCCTGTTTGATAAGCTCATTCAGATCGTGGCTGTACATCTTTCGCACGTCATCGGGCTTCGGAGGCCAATCGCCTACTTTAGTGTTCTTCGCGATGCAAGCCTTAATCGCGCACTCTACTGCATAGCCTGCCAGATAGTAAGCCCCGCTCGCATTTCGACTCGTTTTCAGTAACACCTTTGCATCGGCGATGCGAATATTTGCCAACTTCTTGAAGTCGCGTTGGTTCAATCAGAACATACCTTTCTGGCAAGAGACCAGAGGGTCAGGTACACAGTTCCTCAGTGTCTAGCCCCTGCAAACGCGAATTAGACTTCGCAAATCTTGTACGCCTGTTCCAGAGCCGCCAGCGGATCGCCCTTCGGTGAAAACTCCTGTCCGACGTAGCCGCTGTAATCCGTTGCGGCGATGGCCTGCATGATGGGCGGGTAAAAGAGTTCCTGCGTTTCGTTAATCTCGTTGCGGCCCGGATTGCCCGCTGTGTGGAAATGCCCGATATGCTTGATATTTTGCCGCAGCGTGCGGATGATGTCGCTCTCTCTGATTTTCATTCGCATAAGGTCATAGCATTTCAATTTAAGAGGTTGGGTCGAGATATGGATTGAAAGCGTGTTGATCTGCCAACTCTGAGATTGTTTCACAGCCGTCTTCGACTCTGACTGGCGGCGCTGAGTCGCAGCCGACGTTCCTTTACAATCTCAGGAATGTAGTTGTTCTTAGAAGCGCTAGTTCCAACGTCCAGCAGTTCGTATACGCTTCCGCCAATGCCCGGAACGACCTCGCCATTGTCCTTTCGCTCACTGTCTTCTGCGAAACAGTAAAACTCAAACCTTTCGGACACGGAAGATGGAAACTCGTTGCGAATCTGCTGCTCCGTGCCATTGAAAATGACTGGCGCGACAATCAGCACCTTTTCAGGATTTTTGTCATACACCAGTTCGCTTATGTTGGTTCGCACAACGCATCCACTCGATATGATTGATTTTGCTACGATAAACACATCAATAACCTTAGTGGGTTCTGAGTAACGGCGAACAATTGGCGCTACGTCCCAATCCGCTGTTAGGTGTACGCGATCATTCCAAAAACAGGTCAAGGCGACGTGATTGAAACCCTTCGCCCGCAAACCCTCAAGCAAACCTGCCGCTAAGAAGTCCGCGTCTTCATTGGTGCAGATGAGCAGAATTCGCTTGGGCCTCTCTACCTTTTGCGCGATAGTCTTTGAGAACTCGTTGCCCAAAGCATACATTACCTCCCGATATTCAGCGGCGGGAGGCCTGCTGATGAGTTTATCAAGCATCGCTTTAGTTTCTTTAGTAGCGAACTTTGAGTAGGTTCTCATGGCAACAGTCCTTCGAAATCGTCAAATGTTTGGGGTTGTTTCGCGATTACCCGATCCATAAATCTTGTAAAAGATTGACTTAAGCAAGGCTCGCGCACTATGCCCTGCATACCAAACGGCAGATAGCGCCATTCAAAATGGCCTCTGTCTGTCCAAAATTTTAAGTCGCTGATCCGCAGTAGCAAAGCGTTGGCCTGAACCCATTTTCCTGTGTTATCCTGCCATGTATGACGTATTGGACACGCGTTTTTTGCGCGGATACTTGCGATCACATTTTCTAATACGCAGAAACCGTCAGGATCGGGCGCATGATCTATCCAGTCATAGTAAAAAGCCTCAACAATACTTTGGTGCGCCGCGCGACTATCAAAACGGCTTGCGGAAATAAGTTTCAGCCTGTTCTGGATAATCCGCCTGTGATCTATCAAGTCAGAAGGCCGCGCAAGAATGGGAAACACGAAGACAGAGGTGACCATTTTGATTCCGCGTGGCATATTGATTTGTAGCGATTGTTTGCGACCGGAATCAGACACGACTATAACCAACTTAAATCTGATGCCACGCCTTTTACAGTCAACAAATTGATCCCGGAATTCCCTTTCCAACTTTCCATTGCCTGCGCCCCATGTTACGCCGCCTCCTGATTTTAATTGATAGAAATGCTGAAGAGTTGGTTCTTCAATAATCAAATCGTCTACGAAGCAGCATGCTTGCTCTTTGATACGCACATCTATCGCTTGATCTACGTGCTTTGACGCAAATTGAAGCAGTTTGTAGGTGGCAAATATGTCTTCATATCGGTTGCCCTGCTTATTGTTTCGGCCTCCAATTTGGCGCTGATTCATCTATTTGCTTCCAAACTTCTCAAGAACTTTGTTGGAAGGACGCTGAAATTTGCCCCTCACTTTTCGCCGCAACGCCACATTTGACGATAATGCCAGGAGACTGCATGATGACGCAGCGCAGTCTCCTGTGTCTTTGAGTTTTACACGTCACAGATTTTATACGCCTGCTCCAGCGCGGTCAGCGGATCGCCCTTCGGTGAAAACTCCTGTCCGACGTAGCCGCTGTAATCCGTTGCGGCGATGGCCTGCATGATGGGCGGGTAAAAGAGTTCTTGCGTTTCGTTAATCTCGTTGCGGCCCGGATTGCCCGCCGTGTGGAAATGCCCGATATGCGCGATATTTTCCCGCAGCGTGCGGATAATGTCGCCCTCCATGATCTGCATATGGTAAATATCGTAGAGCAGTTTCACATTCGGGGAGTCTACCGCCGCGCAGACCGCCGCGCCCCATGCGGTATGGTCACACTGGTAATCGGCATGGTCTACTTTGGAGTTGAGCAGTTCCATGACGAGCGTGACGCCCGCCTGCTCCGCCGCTTTCGCCACGCGCTGCAATCCCGCGACCGTGTGTTCCATTCCCGCCGCGTCCGAGAGTCCTTTGCGTTCGCCGCTAAAGACGATCAGCGCGGGGATGTTCCATTGCTGCGCCATCGCGAGATTCGCCGTAATCTCTTTTTCGATGCGGTCATGGTTTTCGCGGCGGTTGAGGCCGTGCGTGATGTCTTCATGTCCGCCCATCGTAATGATTTTCAGCCCGCCGTCTATGACCTGCTGAAAAATCTCTCTGGGACACATCTCCACGCCCTCATACCCGATGCGTTTGGCCTGCGCGATCAGGTCTTCGGTGGGCATGAAGCGTCCAAAGCACCACCACGCGAGCGATTGTTTGATTTTCGACATTGATTTCTCCCCTGTAATTCAGGTGTTCAGGTGTTCAGGTTTTCGGGTGTTCGCTCGTTCAATGACAGTTTGTACAAAACTCCCAGTGAAGCGTACAATACCTGAACACCCGAACACCTGAACACCCTATTTTCCCGGTCTCCACCGGAACACGATAGATTTTGCTTTCGCGTCGTCTTCCAGAAAGACGACATATTCGCCGTTTGCGCGGCGGACAGCAGCAGTAGACTCCACGAGGTCGAGCAGGCCCGTTTCGCCGAAGGCCGATTCCGCGCTGAGGTTGCCGACGACGGATAAATCGGACAGGCGCAGGACTTTAACGAAGGCGTTTTTGATGCCGTCCGCTTCCAGTCCCCGCGTGTACGCCACGAAAAGGTAATCGCCCGCCACATCGAAGGAGATAGGTTCGGCGGACTCGTGACCGCTGGAGCCTTTGGCGTAAGGCAGCACGACGGACTTTCGCAGGACGGGCTTGCCGCCGCGCCAATGGTCGTACAGGCACAGGATTGGCCCCATCGGTTTCCAGTGCTGATTGTGGTCGTCGCCACGATTGCCGCCCAGAATCATGATGTCGCGGTCGGGCAGGTAGCGCAGGCGGCGGATTTCATCGAGTTCCGGCGGCTGCGGGTAGGTCTTCGCTTTTGCGTAGTTCCAGTGCGGAATCCCCGCTGCGTCCACGTTTTGCAGGGGCAGGGCGCGAATTTGTTTGTCCCATGCCTGCCAGAGCGTTCCGTTGGCGTCGGGCGTCAGCAGGCCATTAGATTCCGCGCCGCTGCCCGACTGAAATTCGTTGGCGTCTATTTTGCCGTCGCCGTTGCGGTCGGTCCAAATCCATTCGCCGCGTTCCGGCTGATGGGCGGGCCAGCCTTTTTTGTCGCTCACCCGGCGCTTCGCAAACAGGGCGCAGGGGATCGCGGTCTCGCCGTCCGTTTTGTAATCGAAGCGGTAGACGCTCAGATACTCGCCCGTCATATCGCTGACAAACAGGAACGGCCTGCCGCCGAGGTTCTCCACGCGGGCATTGGTGGACGACAGATGCAGGCGCGGATCGTCCGGGTATTTATACGGATTGACGGTATAGCCGCGATACTGCCGTTCCTGACCGGGCGGGCGGGTATAGTCTACCGTAAAATGCTCCTCTTTGGTGTAAATCTCCTCCGGGCGGGCGGGATTAGCGCCCGGACAGTCCACAAAGAGAAGTCCAAACCGCCGCCACTGCAGTTTGCCATCCGCCTGATAACATTCCAGAACGGTTCCGCCGCCCGCCGTCTGTCCGTCCGACGCCACATAGATTCGCCCCGCGTCGTCCGCGCCAACCCCGACAGGTTTATTGAACCGCAAGTCGCCAAATTTGCCGACGGGCGGCGCGAAGATGCCGCCCCGGACGCCAAACGTCCCGGCAAGTTTCGGCGCAATATCCAACGCATCGTAAATCTTAATGTTGTTGTCCGGCCCCGCGTCCGCAATCAGCAGACGGCCTTTGTTGTCCACACAAAGCGCGGTTGGCAGGACGCTGGCGGGCAGCGCAATTTTTTGCGGCAAAAGTTTGCCGTCCACCGTCATTGAGAGAACATTCCACGCGCCGCCCGTCGTTTCAGGCCGCTGCAAAATCCAGAGTTTCCCTTTTTTATCGAGACAAATTTTGTCGGGGCGCGGGAGGGGGACAGACCGAAGGCGGAGTATATCGTCCGCATCGTAAATTTTGACGGAATCTTCGAGGGGACTGCTGAAGAAAAGCCGGGTCTCGTCGGCGCACATTCCGCGAATTGCGCGGTTCGCAGCGCCTTCGGGGTACTCTTGAACGCAGAAATAGGCGCCTTTCAGGGTGTCTCCCTGCCCGCCCCGACCGCCGTAGAAAGGCGCGGCCTGCCGAATATCGCTGCGAAGCCGGCGCGAAATCCCGCACCAACTCAAGCCTTTTTCGGGCCAGGAAGCGCCTTTCAGACCGCCGCCCTCGTTATCTACCTGCTGCGCGATAAAGAGATATTTGCTGTTTGCCGCGACCGCCGCGCCGCCGCCATAGCCCCAGCCATGCGTATGCTCGGCAATCCCAACCATTTCGCCCGCCCGGTATTCCTGAACGTTGCCGCCGTTCTCGTCCCAGAAAACGTTCGTGAAAACGGTTCCATCGGGCAGAACGCAAATATCTTCCACGTCCTGCAAGACCCACGCGGTCTTGCCGTTGTAGGAATTGCCGATCCACGAGACAGTATCGTCCAATTTTGCGGCCTGCGCCAGAAGGCGTCCCGGCAAAATCAGGACGAGATGAGAAATCAGGGCGATGGAAGGAAGGAAAAGGTCTTTGCGCATCGTTGCCGCCTTTGTCGGTTGTTTTTGGATTTTGATTGGGCGCCGCTTAACGTGATTTAGACAGGATTGACCGGCTATTCAAGATTTGATTTCAAAAATCCTGTTTATCCCGTCAATCCTGTCTCATTTTTTTCAGTATTCAATCTGCGACAATCCGCAGATTAGGTTCTACCTTCGCGCCGTCTCATCGGAGGCGGACGTGACGGCGCTGCCATGCGCCAGGGCGCTCTCAATCAGCGCGAACTCCGGGTAGGCGGGGATGCCATGCTCATGCACGTCCAGGCCCATCAGTTCGCCCTCGCGGGAGACGCGCAGCGTTCCGGTCAGGTTCACCAGCCACATCAGCAGCATAGCAATCGAGAAGGTCGAGGCGGTAATAATGAGACTCCCGATGATTTGCGCAAACAGCACGGTCGTGCCGCCGCCGTAGAATAATCCCTTCAGCACCATTGCGGCGGAGGTGTCCGCCGTAATCGGGCCGGTCGCGCCGTACTGCCCTGTCGCGAACAGCCCCAGCGAAATCGTTCCCCAGATTCCGCAGAAGCCGTGAACCGGCACGGCCCCAATCGGATCGTCAATACGCAGCCATTCCAGCACATTGATTCCCATAATCACGACGACGCCCGCAATCGCTCCAATCGCCAGCGAACCGGTCGGGGAGACCCAGTAGCAGGGGCAGGTAATCGCGACGAGGCCCGCAAGGAATCCGTTGACTGTGAAACCTAAATCCCATTTTTTCGTCTGCGGATAGCCGTAGAACATCGCGGCGAGACCGCCCGCGCAGGCCGCCAGCGTGGTGTTCGCCGCAACCCGCCCTATTCCCTGGAAGTCCATTGCGGAAAGCGTGGAGCCGGGGTTAAATCCGTACCAGCCGAACCACAGAATCAGACCGCCCGTCGCCGCAATCACGAGGTCATGCGGCAGCATCGGGCCGCCGCCGTCCCGCTTGAACTTGCGCCCAAGTCGCGGCCCCAGCACAATAGAACCCGCCAGCGCGATAAACCCGCCAATCGTATGGACGACGGTGGAGCCGGCGAAGTCGTGGAAGCCCGTTCCCAGCGAGGGCAGAAAATGCGCAGGGCTGCCCGCCGCCGCCGCCGATCCCATCAGCGCGAGGAAGCCGTCCGGCCCCCACGCCCAGTGACCGATAATCGGGTAAATGAACCCGGAAACGCCGATGGAGTACAGCAGGTCGCCGACGAATCCCGTGCGCCCGATCATGGCCCCGGAGGTGATTGTGGAGCAGGTGTCGGCGAAAGCGAACTGAAACAGGAAGTGCGCCAGCAGCGCCACGCCGTAACTGCCATACGTCGCCGGGACGTTTTGCAGGAAGAACCAGTTATGCGCCGTGCCGTCTCCGCTGCCGATAAAGCCGTTGCCGCTGCCGAACATGAACGCATAACCGAAAGCGTAGAACAAAATCCCGCAAAGGCAGGTGTCCACGATGCACTCCATCAGGACGTTGACCGTTTCGCGGGAGCGGCAGAAGCCCGCTTCCAGCATGGTAAATCCGACCTGCATCCCGAAGACCAAAAAGGCCGCGACCAGCGTCCAGACCGTATTCAGCGGGTTCACGATATCGCCCGCTTTGACTGCGGCGTAAGGGTCTTGCGCGTGCGCCGAACTGCCGGTGCAGGCGGCGACCATCAGCACGATGACCAGCAGGATCGCCATGGCAGCCGCTTTGCCGAGCGCGACAGCGCAGGCGTACCGCCGCCATTCGGGATCGCGCATCCGCTGCGCGAGTCGGGCGAATTTATTAATTCGCGGTTTTCTCTCCGAACTCATCTTTAATTCTCCTCCCATTCGAAAACGCTCTGGCGCAGGACGCGCCACGCCTCAATCTATTAAAAATTGATCTCAAAAATTGCGGCCCGGTAGGTATTTCCGGCGTCCGCCTCCCGCCCCTCCGGCAGTCCGGGAGGGCGGGGCCGCTTGATTACGGGAGCGGCCCGATAGGTTGTTCTGCGCAACGTTCGCGCAGGGGCTGCGGCGAAATCGCGCTGACAGGACTGACTGGTAGGAATTGGCGGCGAGCATCTCTCCTGAAACGCGCCATGATTTGAGGCGGCGTCTGAAAAGAAAAACGTTCTGCTTCCTGCGCGGTCTTCGGCAGGAGGAGAAGTGAGATCAGGCCAGCCGGGACACGGCGCTTGCAGCCCTGCGCCGCCGCGTCGGATTGCGGCGCGGCGGCGCAGTTTCTGTCTTGCGCGGCTTGTTGCGCCGCGTCCCGGCGCCAGCCCGACATTGGGCGGGGCGCGTCGTAGTGAAATCTTAAGATTGGTGCGCCGTCATTGGCGAGAGAAAAAGGGGATTCGGGTATTGAGGTATTTGGGTATTCAGGTATTTGCTTCGTTCATTGATAAATTGTACAAACTCATCGTGAAGCAGTCAATACCGAGTACCGAATACCCGAATACCCGACCGTCCTAGAACTTATAGACTCCAGACGCCGTGATGGTGTCCTGATCGGGAGTCGTGCCGCCAACGCCCGCTCCGAAGAACGTGTTGTTGTTGGCGTGGTCGTGGCGGTATTCCAGCCGCGCAATCAGATGGCCGCGCAGGGTGGCGTATTCGCCCGTCAGGGTTACTTCATTGAGTTTGATGTAACTGCCCACAAAACCGGTGCGGAGGCCGTTCATATCTTCGAACTGTTCGATGCGCAACGCGCCCGCAACCGCCGGAGTGAACTGATGCCGCGCATAGCCCACGACGCCGAGCCAGTTCCCGGAATAGTGGACTCCGGTGGCGTCCCCCGCCCCTGCGCCATAAGTCACGTTTGCGGCAAATTTCGTTTTCGGGCTGAGTTGATAAATCACCTGCCCGTCATAGAGCTGCGTGTCAATATTTCCGTCGCCTTTGAGGATGCCCGTGCCATAGGCCCCTGTGCCTTCCGCCCCGCCCATGACGCCGAAAATGGCGGTCAGTTTCGGCGTGGCAGTCCAGATGGCCTGTCCGAAAACGGTTTTCGCGTTGTTGTCATCGGCGGCGTTGTTCCAGCCATTGACAATGCCGCCAATGAACTTGATGGTCGGCGTGATAGCGGTGGTGGCGCGAAGTCCGGCGTGATAGAACGGCCCCAGCTGGTAGTTGAATGCGCGGGAATAGTTGTCGTTATTCACGCTTTCGGTGACTTCCATGCCGAACGGGGTGACGAACTTCCCGAAATCGAGCGTGATGTCGCGTTTCAGGACGTGGGGCGTGTAAGTGATATAAATTTGCTGAAGGAACGACCAGGCTCCGGTTCCGCCCGGTTCCGTTGCGTGGAAAAGGCGGGCCGTTTCTCCCAGGGTCAGCGTCGCGGTAATATCAATGGGCAGGCTGCGATTGTGGGTTCGCACGACGTTGAGTTCCGCAAGGCTCAGGGAAGGGTCGCGGTCGTTGACATCGAAGGAGCGTCCGTTGTTGTCAATGGAAAGGCGCGTTCCGTCCGGCGTGGTGACTCCGGCGAAGGGGCCGTTATTGGCGGCGCGGGGAGCGCGGGTATTGACGCCGAGATAGATGTCAATCAATCCCGAATAGGACACGCTGCCGGGAGCGGGCGGGCCAGGTGTCGTAGCGGCGGCAGGGGTTTCCGCTGTGGTGGGAGGCGTGGCGGGCTTGGTCGCGTCGGGCGTGGTTGGCGCGGGCGGCGTGACGGGCGGCTGCGGGTCTTGCCCTGTCGCCGCCGCAATCAGCGAGAAGCGGGGGATGTCCACGCGAATCGGGCGCAAGGCGGCGCCTTTCGTTTTTTTGACCGCTTTTGCGGCGGTCGCGGCGCGAACGCCGGAGTTGTTTGTATCGCCGGCATGGGCCGTGACGGCAAGGCCGGTCACGAGGCCCAGGGCCAGCAGCGAAACGGTGGCGCAAGCGGAGTTTGCGGCGGCGCGGGGCAGACCGTTAGCGAACGAGACTGTGTCCAGTGTTTCCAGTGTCGTCGTTTTAGGGTCGGCAAGGCGCTGCGCGAAACGGGCTGCGCGGAAAGGGGTGCGATTCACGTACCTTTTCCTCCTGTTTAAAAATGGGGGTCTTGCAAGAGTAGGCCATGCTAAAAAACGCGGCGTCTTTCATAATCAGGTTAAAAATTATTGAAAAACGAAGCGAATTTTGCGCGGCCTGACGTTGAGGGCATTGGCGCAAAATCGCGCCGCCGCCACGAACATCCGGGCCTGTAATCGAATTGGTCCCTCGCGCTGCCATAAGAAAAAAAGGAAGGGACGGCGCTTTCCACCAGAAGGAAATCGCCCCGATTGCGAGGGACACGCAACTACTTCGTCGCGCACATATTTATTGAGGGGTCTTAGCGGAGGCGGCGTCTTTGCCACGCAGGAATTCAGGGCCAATAGCAAAACATGGGACTGTCGGTCATGCGACCGCGCCTTTGTTTTCCGATCCCTGCAAGTATATCAGAGAAACAACCTTTCTGTCAAACAAAATCGGGCTAATGGACGGCTATTTTGGGGATGAAAGGGAATTTTTATGGTTTTTTGACCGCTATAGCCTAAATCAGGCGGAAAAATACCGCTTGCAAAGCCTCCTCTGCCACCCTGCCCGCCACAAAACCGAAAGCGTCCCCGGCAAAATTCTCCCCGCCCGAAAAATTTGATTCCTCGATAAAACCATTCAATTACCAGAACCCGTATACTAACCGAACCCGGAGAACAACGCGAACCCATACGGAATTAGAAAGGTTAATTGAGTGAAAGAGAACGCCCTGACAGGGCCCGTTCCGCGCAGTCACGCAGAACATCCGGCCCCGACCGCCCGATTGTGGGCATTGATACGTGAGGAAAAAGGCGACCTCGTCGTCCTCATCATCTACACCCTCATCACGGGGCTGGCGGCCCTCGCTGTTCCCCTCGCAGTGCAGGCGCTGGTCAACACCATCGCGCAGGGAATTTTCCTTCAGCCGCTTGTTGTGCTGACCGCCCTCGTCCTCGGCTTCATGCTGTTCGTCGGCGTCCTGCGTCTGCTCCAGCTCTCCCTCGTCGAAACGTTGCAGCAACGGGTTTTTGCCCGAATCGCTCTGCAACTTGCCAACAGCATTCCCCGAATCCAGAACGCTGCCCTCGCGGACGAGTACGGCCCCGAACTCGTCAACCGCTTCTTCGACGTGCTGACCATTCAAAAGGCGCTCGCGAAACTCCTGCTGGACGGGCTCGCCTACACGCTCACGGTCTGCGGCGGACTTCTGCTCATGGCCTTTTACAGCAGCTACCTTTTCGGTTTCGATCTCCTCGTGGTGTTGTTTACCTTCGTCATTCTCTTTGTATTCGGCTGGCGCGGACTGCGTACCAGCATCCTCGAATCGGTGATGAAATACCGGGTCGCGCAGTGGCTGGAGGAGTTGGCCCGTTGTCAGACGAGCCTGAAGATGAGCGGTTCGCGCGATTACCTCACCGAACGCGCCGACGACCTGGTGGTCGGTTATGTGATGGCGCGGCGCGCCCACTTCCGCGTTTTGTTCCGGCAGGCCCTCGGAAATTATGTCTTTCAAGCGTTCGCAAGCGCCGGCGTCCTCGCCATCGGGGGCTGGCTGGTCATCAATCGAGAACTGACGCTGGGGCAACTTGTCGCGTCCCAACTCATCGTCGTTTCGGTGCTGGCGGCAGTGGACAAACTAGTCTTGCAGTCGGAACAAGTCTACGATTTGCTCACGGGACTGGACAAAGTAGGCCATGTGACCGACCTTCCCGTTGAACGCGAGGGTGGACGCGAACTGCCGCCCGACAACGGCGGCGTCAGCGTGGTCTGTCGCGGGGCGCGGTTTTCCTATCTTGCGCGGCAGGAAACGCTTGCCGGGATCAACCTCGAAATCAAGGCGGGTGAGCGGGTCGGTCTCGTCGGGGCGAGCGGCGCGGGCAAAACGACGCTGGCGGCGCTTTTCTGCGGACTGGACGAACCGAGTCATGGAACGGTGGAAGTCAACGGCATGGACGTTCGCGATGTCAGTCTGGAAAGCCTCCGCGCCGCCGTCGCGCTCGTCTCCGATACCGACGAAATTTTCGACGGCACGATTGAAGAAAACATCGCGGTCGGTCGCCCGAATGTGTCGCATGAGGATGTGCGCCGCGCGCTTGATCTGGCGGAACTGACGGACGATCTAACGCGGATGCCGGACGGAATCAAGACGATGCTCGTCAGCGGCGGAAAAAACCTCTCGCGGGGGCAGCGGCAGCGCCTGCTCATTGCGCGCGCCGTCGTGGACAGGCCGCGCTTGCTGATCCTTGATGAGGCGTTTACCGGCATTGATGAGCGGACGCGCCAACGCATACTCGATGCGATCTACGACTCGAAGAACGCCTGGACAATTTTGTCCATTACGCACATTGACGAAGTTATCGTGCGCTGCAATACGGTGTACGTGCTAATTGACGGGCAGATTGTGGAGGCCGGAGCGATGAAAGCGCTTGCAGCAAAACCGACAAGTAAGTTCGCGACGCTGTTTCCGTTCCTTTGTCAGCAGACAATGCTTGCCACCGGGACGCCCGTGTTGAACACAATCGCTTCGTCAACAAGCGCAAGCGTTCCCGCAACAAGCGCAAGCGTTCCCACAACAGGCGCAAGCGTTCCCACAACAGGCGCAAGCGTTCCCGCAACAGGCGCAAGCGCTTCCCCGATTGACACAGTGGCCTCCTCGAACACAACGAGCGTTCCCAGGACAGGCGTAAGCGATTCCAGGACTAACACAGGAATGCCAGCGACAGGCGCAAAGACCGAATCGGTCAACATCAACAAGCAAGGAGCATCCGAGTAGATGGAACACGTTCTTACAACGGGGCAGAATGTTCGCAAAGAGTCGAAGGCCCTGAAACTTGTGGTCACGCGGCGCTGGTGGCGGATTGCGGTTGCCGCCGTCATCGTGCTGATTGTCGCAGTCGCTTTCGGGCTGGCGCTGATTCCCTGGCAGCAGTCGGTGTCGGGCGTCGGAAAGGTCATGGTCTTCGATCCGGCGGCAAGGCCGCAGAATATCGAGGCGCAGATTCCCGGTCGAATCGTGTCGTGGAACGTCTGGGACGGCAAAGTTGTGAAGCAAAACGACATTATCGCCGTTCTCGACGACATTGATTCCAAGTTCCTGAACCCGAATCTGGTCAAACAGACGCGGCAGCAACGCGCCTACATCGTGGCGCAGCGTCAGGCGGTCGAAGCCCAGCGCGACGCCGCAAAATTGCGCCTTGCCCGCCTTCAAGAGCAGTTTCAGTACCTCACGAAATCGCGGAATGTGGCGCTGCCGGTGGCGGGAGAGCGGGCCAAACGCACGACGGACATGATGACGGCGGCGGTCGAGAACCAGCGGCAGTCGGAGCGCAGTCGGGACGCCATCCGGGACGCGCTGATACCGGCGGCGGAGGAAAAAGTCGCGCAGTCGGAGGAGAGTAAACTGGCGGCGGAACAGGTGGTGCGCGCCGCCCGCCAACGTTTAGAGACGGAGAAGCTGCGCCGCGAGCGGGTGCGCCAACTTTTTGAGAAACTCCTGCGCTCGAAGCAAGACGACGAGTTCGCGGAGCGCGATCTGATTGTCGCGCAGACCGAAGTGGAGCGCTCGGAACGCAGTCTGGACGTGGCGGGCCGCGCCGTGAACGTGGCGAAAGCCGATCTGAACCGCGCCCGAATTGACCTGCTGAAAGCGGCAAATGAGATTGCAAACCGCCTCGCCAGTGTGGAGGCAGCGAAGCGGGACCGCAGTATCGGCTTTCAGGACGTGAGTCAGGTGAACTTCACGACGGCGGCTCAGTTATCCAGCCTTGAGGCGGGAATCCAGTCCGCGAACGAGACGATTGCGAAGGCGGCGGAGACCACCGCGAAAGCGAACGAGACGCTGACGAAACTGGACCAGGACCTGCAAAACCTGCAACTCCGCAACGCGCAGCAGATTGTCCGCGCTCCCAGCGACGGGCGAATCGTGCGGCTGATGAAGTTCGGCGCGGGCGCGACGGTAAAGGCGAATGATGTTCTCGCCGTCCTCGCTCCCACCACGAAAGACATCGCGGTGGAGATGATCGTCTCGGATAACGACGCGCCGCTGATTGACGTGGGGCGCCGCGTCCGCCTGCAGTTCGCGGGCTGGCCCGCCCTGCAATTCACTGGATTTCCTTCCGTTGCGACGGGAACGTTCGGCGGAATTGTGACGACTGTGGACGCGATTGACGATGGGAAAAGCCGGTTCCGCCTGATTGTGAAGCCCGATCACGAGCGGGTTTCTGCGGGCAAAGATCAGGAGTGGCCGCCGCTAGACCGTCTGCGTCCCGGCGCAAAAGCGGTCGGCTGGGTGATGCTGGACCGGGTCTCGCTTGGCTGGGAATTGTGGCGTCAGTTCAACGCATTCCCGCCAACGGTGAGCCGCAACCTGCCCGTCTCGCCGGGCGGCAAAGACGGCGCGACCGTGACCGATGATGAGAAGAAAGACTACGATAAAGAGGACAAGGACGAGTTCACCCTGAAAGCGAAAGCGCCGAAGTAAAGGGAGTGAGAATGCGACGGCGTTCATTCCGTCGTCCCGGACGAGGGAGAAAGAAAGGGTATTTTGCGCGTGAAAAGTGGGACTTGCTGTATGTTTCTGATGGCGCTTCTGTGGATGAACGCCGCGCCGGTCGAGGCGCAGGCCCGGACGTTAGTACGGGTAAAGATTGGCGGGCGGGAATTGAAAGCCCCCGTTCCCGCCGCGCGAAACGAGCAAGGGGTTCTGGTCCCGCTCGAAGTCCTGCCGATGGTGGGAGCGGAAGGGAAAATCAACGCGAAAGGCGATGCGGTTCTGGTCACCGTGTTGGCGACACAAAAGCAGGAGGCCCTCGCGCTGACGAAACAGGAGGAGGTCTACCTGCTGAAGTTGGACGATCTCGCGGAGTTCGTAAATGGTATCGTCGCGTTTTCGGAGGCGGAGAACGGAAAAATAACTCCCGACGCTTCCGATAGTTTCGTCTATTTGCTGGCGAAGGTGATCTCTATCGGGGAGGAGAAGGGGTCGCCGAAGATCGTGACGAGTTTTCAAGTTCCGTTCCTGCGAACGCTCACGGAAACGATTCCGCCTCGTGGCGTCATTGACATCGTAGGCGCGAAACTGATGCCGGAAACCGTTCTGACCGATACAGCGGGAGAAGCGTCCCGCACTATGACGTTCGGCGCACAACAAATCTCGGCGGACAGAGTGCGTGTTCTCGTGGAGCCAAAAGCGGGTGACGCGCCTGCCCCGAATCAACTTGCCCCGTCTGCCGCCGTCCAGCCCGCTTCCGCCACGAAGAAAACCGAACTGACGCTGGCGAATATGCTGCGGCAGGTGGACGCGCACTATCCCAAACTGATCGGGGCGGATGCGGAACGGCGGCAGGCGTTGGCGCGGCTGCGGGGAGCGCGGGGCGCGTTCGATACGAACCTCCGCTTTGGAACCAATTATGAACAGTACAATAGCAGCGGGAAACTGAAAGAGTACACTTCAAATACGGTGGGCGCGGAGATTTTGACCCGTTCCGGCGTGACGTTTTACGCGGGGGGAATCCTGAATACCGGGGCAGTCAAATCGCCGCTCTCAAACACGGGCGATACGGGACTTTATAACATCTCGGCGAAAATTCCGTTGCTGCGCGGCTGGAATCTCAATTCCCGCGAGGCGGCGGAACGGCAGGCGCAATTCGGAGCGCCGCTCGCCGACGCGCAGTTCGCCGATTTGCGGCTCGATGTGCTTTTCAGCGCGGCGGCGCAATACTGGAACTGGGTGGCGGCGGCCCGCCGCGTTCAGGTCGCGCGGGATTTGCTTGAGGTCTCGCAGGTTCGTGAACAGCAGATTGCGGACGAAGTGCAAAGCGGGATTCGGCAGGGGATTGACAAATTCGAGGCGGAAGCGGAGGTCCGGCGGCGTCAGGAGGCCCTGGCGAAAGCCAATCAGGAGTTTTTCAAAGAGCAGTACAAACTGGGGCTGTATCTGTGGAAGCCGGACGGGAAACTGGACGCCTATCCCGCCGCCGGTCTGACTCCGCCCTTCACGCCGCCGCCGACAGAATATTCGGAAGCGCAGGCCACGCGGGACAAGGCCCTTGCCGTTCAGCGCCGCCCGGAGCTGCGGAGCATCGCGCTGGCCCGTTCTATCGCGAAAGTGGACCAGGACATTGCCCGGAACGACCTGCTTCCGAGCGTGGACCTGCTGGTCAATCCGGGCGTGGACACCGGCTATAATTCGGTCGGATCACAGATGAAATATGGCCTCCAATTCGCGATTCCGCTGGAGCGGCGGACGGCGCGGGGCAAACTGGACGAGGCGCGGCTGAAAATCGAAAAACTGAATCAGGAGGAGCGGCTGCAAAGGCAGCAGATTGAAACGGAGATTGACGCCGCCCTCGCCAACATCAACCAGTCCTACCTCCGCTATCTCGCCGCCACGCAGGAGGTGGACGCGGCCCGCGCGCTGGAACAGGGCGAGCGCGACCGGCTGGCGCTGGGGGAAGGCACGTTGTTCCTTGTCAATCAACGGGAGCGAGCCACTGCGGAGGCAAAAATCAAGGTCATCAACATTCAGGCGGAGTACGAGCAGGCGGTCGCGGCCTATCGCGCCACCATCGCGCAGTTCTAATCTTTCAGGCGCGGCCTCCGCCGGGATTGCAGGAATCGTTCCGCCCGTGATATAATGGCGAAAATGAAGCGAGGTGGAAACGATGGGCGAAGGGCAATCGAACTTCCTCAACGGCGCAATCTCAGGTGAGGACAAACACGATGCGAACTAGATTTTATTATGGCGCAGCCGCGCTGCTTGCGCTGCTGTTTTGCGGCGTTTTGCCGATAATAGCGCAGACGCCATTTCAGTTCCCGCCGCCGACCGACGCGACCGAGGCGATGCGGCTTTCACTCTACGATTACGACCGCGATCTGCCGCTGAACGCCGCCGTCAAACCGCTGGACGACAGCGACAAACGCGCCCGCTTCAGCGTGGCCTACGACAGCGTTCACGATCAGCGGGTCACGGCGATCTACGCGCAGCCGAAAAATTTTACCGCGCCCTGTCCCGCCGTAATTCTCGTGCATGGCTCCGGCGGAAATAAAGACGTTTCCTATATTCAGTGGGTCAGCGAGGCGCTGCTGGCGCAGGGCTACGCCACATTCTCGATTGACACGCAGTATCACGGCGCCCGCGCAAGGCCGGAGCGCAGCGGCGAAATCCATATGCCCGACTCCGACACGATGCGGGACGCCTGGATTCAAAGCGTGGTGGATTTGCGCCGCGCCGTAGATTATCTGCAATCGCGCCCGGACGTGGACAAAACAAAAATCGGGTATATGGGATTCAGTCAGGGCGCGATGCTGGGCGGCGTGACGGCGGGCGTGGAGGCGCGAATCTCCGCGTTCTGTTTCGCGGTTCCGGGCGCGGGCCTGCTGGAGATCGTCAAACATATTGACGAATATCCTTTATTGCTGGCGCACTGGCCGGTGAAAAAGACGCCGGAAACGCTGCAAAAAATTCAGTCGGTCGCGCTCGTCAGCGATCCGCTGTATTTCGTGGGGCGGATTGGGGCGCGGAAAATGCTGATTATCGTGGCGAAAAAGGATGAGATTATTCCGCCGTCCGCAAGCCGCGCCTTTGTCGAGGCGGCCCACGCCCGCGAAGATCAGGTCAAGCGGTGGGATTCGGGTCATGTCCTGCACCCCGCCGCCCTGTTTGACGTGCGGGACTTTTTCGTAACCTCGTTTGGCAAGCGGAGGCCGTTGTGACGATACACCCCTCCCCGGCCCTCCCCTTTGCAAAGTGAGGGAGCCGTCCGCTTTTCTCCCCTCCTTCGCAAAGGAGGGGTTGGGGGTGGTGAATCCTTGCGGAAAATTTTTCAATCCGGCAAAAATTCGGGCTAACTTTTTGATTTTCGGCGCGTCTTATGCGCGTAAAACAACGAATCGGGGCCTGCCGCGCTGACGCGGCGGGCGCAGCGAGATTGAGGAGAACGATTTCTAATGAAACGAGTGAAACGCAGTACATTTTACGCGCTTTCCGCGCTGGCTCTGGTATTGGGCTATTCCGCGCCGCAGGCGCAGGCGCAAAACGGCAGCGCCATCCGCAACTTCGGACGGATGCTTGAGCCGGGGGCCAGCGCCATTCGAACGCTGCTGAAGCGTAACGACGTGAAAACGGAAATCGCCATTTCCCAGCGTCAGACCGAGCAGATCAAAGAAATTGAGGACAAGGCCGTGACCGAGGGGCGTGAGCAGATGCGGGCGAACCTGCCCGACGCCTCCGCCATTGCGGGAATGAAAGACCTCTCCGACGAAGAGCGGAACGCCAAAATGGCGGAGATGGCGCAGAAGATGCGCGATGCGCGGTCATCCAACGACGCCGAAATCAGCGCGAATGTGGACAAAAAAGCGGAAACGATTCTTCGCAAAGAACAGATTAACCGCCTGCATGAGCTAGATTTGCAGTGGCGCGGCCCGCTGGCCCTCTCCGATAAGAAAGTGGCGGACCGGTTCGCCCTGACGCCGGAGCAGCGGACGAAAATTACCGCCATCCTCGCGGAGTACCGGAAATCGCAGAACGATCTTTTCACCAGTTCCTTCACCGCTCTGCGCGGGGCCGCGCCCGAACCCGGCGCCCCGCCCGTCCGCCCCGACCCGGCAATGATCGAAAAGAAACTCGGCGAGATGCAGGAGCAGCTGGACAAAGTGCGCGCGGCGCAGGCCGATAAAATCCTCGCCCTGATGACCGACCAGCAAAAAGCGGCCTGGAACGGGGCGCAGGGATCGAAGTTCACCTTCCGCAAAACGGACGGTTAGTCTCATTTACCGAAGATTTCTTGCGGGCGCGGCGGATTGCTGCGCCCGCGAGCAAGCAGGCGCTACTTCCCCGACGTATACAGCGTAAAACTGCCGCCCCAGAGCGGGCTGTCCTGCGTGATCGTCTTTGTCGCGCCGTTTTGCGTTTCGCGCAGGACATTCGGAAAGGGCTTGCCCGTAAAGCAGACCTCGCAGAAACTCAAAGACGCCTGCGCGTTGTCAATCACGAACATCGGGCTTGCGTCTATCGCCCCGACCGTGTAGGAGAGTCCGCCGAGCAGTTCCGTCCTGCCGCCCCGCTTCGTTTCGATCAGCGTGCCGCCGCCCTCCGTTTTGTAGCCGAGAATCCAGAGCGTTCCGCCATCGTTTTCCAGATGCGTCCCGTCGCCCTCGATATTGAACTGCCGCGCCCACACCGTTTGATTGCGGAAATGGAACCCATGCCCGACGACATCCTCCACGTAAACCGCGCCCTTCCCGTTTTTGCCCGTGCGGTAGGCGTCGGTAAGCCCCTGAAAGTTCACGCCGAGGCGGTGCAGTATCAACGCCCGTCTGGAGTCGTGTTCCAGAAAAAAGTACGGCCCCACGCTGAAATCGGTGATAATTCCCTCTAAAATCACGACCGGCGCTTTGCCGTCCGCAAAGCGGAATAGCGGCGCGTTCTGTTTCAGCAGGTCTCCCGACGGCATCAGATACGCTTTCAGCCCGATAACCCGCCGGACAGCGCCGCGAATCACAATCGTCTTCCCGATATGGTAGCCGCCTCGCGGCAGATAAACAGTCGTTTTACCGGAGTCTATCGCCTGCTGAATCGCGTCGCTGGCGTCCGCGTCCGTGTCGGGCTTTATCCCGAATGGCAGCGGCGAAATCCAGTCGGTCAGCGGGTCGCGGGGAACGTCGGGCGTTTCACGGATAGGCAGGTTCAGCCCTTTTCCCGCCGCCCCGAACTGCGCCACGCCGGACTTGCTCGTCCACAGCGCCACGTCCGGCCCCGCCGATTCGCGCAGGGCTTTGCCGGTATGGTCTTGCAGGGCGGTCTGGTAGCCGGTGGTCTTGATGTTCCGGGCGAACAGCCCCGCGTCGTTGATAACGGCAGTCTGCGCGGCGGCGCTGCCTGTCCCGCGCAAAACGCAGTCGGTCAGCGTCAGGAACCCGGCGGCGTTGCGGATGGCGGGAACGGCGTTGAAACTCCGCAAATCGCGCAGGGCGCAGGGCTGTCCGTCGTTGCGAAAGCCGCATTTATTCTGCCGCTCCACCGTGATATGCTCTAAGACCTCGCTCGCCACGCCGTTCGCCGAATAAACGCCGTTGTCAAACCCGATGACTTTGATATTTTTAATCAGGCACGGCCCTTGCTCGTCAGTATAACCCAGGTCGAGGCCGCTGACGCCCTGCCCGTCGCCGGAAACGATTGCCACGTCGTACATTCCGCCCTGATTATTGGCGATAAACTGAACGCCGCAGGCTCCCGGATTCCCGACTCCGGTATCTACGGTGACGTTGTGAATCTCGTTAAAAAAGCGCTGCGCGGGCGCGTGTCCGGTGTAGACCGCGCCCTTTGGACGGCGCGGATTGTCAAAACCGGGGCAATGGTCGCGCAGCATGATAATCGTTCCGTCGCGGGACTGCCCCTGAAGTACGGTGTTGCGCTGCCGCCCCGCGTCGCCGCCCCACCGAATTGTGTCCGAAATCCGGTAGACTCCGTTCGGCAGGTAGATGTAGGCCCCCCTGTCCGGGTTGTCATCGAACGCTTTCTGGATCGCGGCGGTGTCGTCGCTCACGCCGTCGCCCTTCGCGTTGTAGGGGGCTTTGGTCACGTCCACGATTCCGGCGTCTGCGGGGAACGTGATATTTTCCGCTCCGGCGAGCGCCGCGCCGCGTTTGGCTGGGGCGTAAGTCGGGCGCGGATAGGTCGGCTTCCAGACGGCGGGAACAGCGGCGACGGCCTTGCGGTCGGCGTTGGCGAAGCGGACTTCCGCAATCCCGGAATTGTCGCCGCCGTAGTTGGAGAGGATGTTCCAGCGGAAATACCGCGCCGTCACGGGCGCTGCAAACGGAACCGCCTGCCCGCTGTCATCGTCCTTGCCCGACGCCATCGCAAAGGTGAATTTGCCAAGCGTCTGAAAATTCTGATTGTCGGTGGAACTCGCAATCTCCACGTCCCGAACGCTGCGGCGGTTATAGCCGTTGCCCTCGTTGTAGTTCCAGAGGTAGATTCCGCTGACGCGGTACGTTTTGCCTAAATCAAATCCGAGCGCGGCGTCGGTCGCGCCGTTCCACATACAGTTGCCCGCCGCAAAAACGTTGCTGGTGTGGACGTAGACGCCGCTGCCGGGAACCGATTCGTCCCACCCGCTGCCGTCAATCATTTTGCCTGCGGTGCGTCCCGCGCCGTCCTGCGAACTCGACGCGGTGGCGGCGACGGGCTGAATAAACGCGCCCAGCGACTGCGTTTGATTTTGGGTTTTGGATTTTGGATTTTGGATTGACTGCGCGGGCGCGGCGAATAACGCCATTATTGTAAACGGGAGCGCCATAAATTTCATAATGATTTTTTCTCCACGCTTTATTTTCACCTGGTTCAACACGGGCGGCGGGAAATCCTTTTCGCTTTTTTCCTGTGAAACAAACTTGACGCTTTGCTTTTTAAATTGTATACTGCATTAGCAGGCAAGGGCGCGATTTTTAGCGCAACGCCCGCGCCAAACGATACGATTGCGGGACGCGCAGCGGCGCGTTGCCGCCGGGAGAATCAGGAAACGCGAGGCCGAAATTCAGGATGCAGCAGATAATTTTTCGGTCAGCCCCGATTAACGCCTCCCGGACGGCATTTAGCCCGTTTTCGGAGGCGTTTCGCTTTTTTTGCCCGATCTTTCCGCCTGACCAAAAAGACCAAACGCGGACTATGCGAGGAGAAGAACACTATCGTCAAAAATATACCGAATGATTCCACCGCCGATTCCGATCTGATGGAAGCCACCGAGGGCATGGCGGAAGGGCTTGTCCTCCGCGCTATCAGCGGGCAGTACATCGTGCAGACCGACGGAGATGCGGCGGCGGCCCCGCAGATTATGCGCTGCCTCCTGCGCGGCAACCTGAAAAAAGACCTGACATACAGCACCAGCGGCAGCAACCCGCGCCGCGTGACCCGCGCCAAACGTCCGCTGACCAAAGACACGGTGGCGGTGGGGGATCGCGTCCGGTTCACGCGGACGGACGACGACAACGGCGTGATTGAGGCGATCCTGCCGCGCCTGACCCGCTTTGCCCGCGCCGGAACGGGCGGGCAGGTGCAGACGCTCGTCACGAATTTAGATCAACTCGCCATCGTGTTCGCCTGCGCGGAGCCGAATCCCGACCTGTGGCGCATTGACCGCTGGATTGTGGCGGCGGAATCCAACGGCATCGAGCCGCTGATCATCGCCAACAAGCGCGACCTGGCCGACGAAAAAACGTTTGAGGAGAATTTCGCCGAGTACGCGAGAATCGGTTACCGGGTCATCGCCACGAGCGCAAAAGCAAATCTGGGGATTGCGGAGTTGCTGGCGGCGCTGCGCGGGCGTATTTCGGCCTTTACCGGGCCAAGCGGGGTGGGGAAATCCTCGCTGCTCAATCAGGCGCAGCCCGGACTGAAACTGGCGACGGGCGAAATCGGGCTGACGACCTTCAAGGGCCGACACACCACCACCGTCCGCGAACTCATCCCGCTGGCGAGCGGCGGCTGGGTGGCGGACACGCCGGGACTGCGCCAACTGGAGATGCTGCAACTTGAGCGGGAGGTGCTGGCGGACTGCTTCATCGAGTTTATTCCGTTCCTGCAAACCCCCTGCCGCTTCCGCAACTGCATCCACGAGGCGGAGCCGGATTGCAATCTCAAAAACGCGGTGGAAGCGGGCCATGTCTCCCGCCGCCGCTACGAGAGTTTCCTCGCCCTTGCCCATGAGATCGAAAACGAAAAGAAATAATGAGCGCAATCAATCCGCAGATTTTCGCAGATTTTCGCAGAGGAGAGGACAAAGAAGAAATAGACAGATAAACGGGATTTTCAGGATTTAATAGATAAATCAGATAAACAAGAACGGTCGGCGCATCCGCCCGGACGGGTTGTTCCCGCCCGGTCTGCGCGGAACGAGTCAAACTTTGAGCGCGTTTAAAGGTGGGATTTGTTGTCCCATGCGCTTGTTTCCCAGTTGTCCCGCGCCTCTTTTTCGGGCAGAAACGGCGGCAGGGTCAGGAATAGCCGGTCGGCAAGCGTGTAAAGGTAAGGCTCGTACTGTCCGCGCAACTCCGCCAGCGTTTTTTGCGCCGCCGCATCGTCGCAGAGCGGCGCTCCCGCCTCCTCCATGATGCGGCAAATCTTTTCCCATACCGCCGGGGGCAGGCGGTCTTGCGGCGGCGCTTTGGGGGGCGCAAAAATCACCTGCGATAAATCCACAATGGCGTGTCGCCCCATCGCAAAGGTCAAATGCGCCTGCCAGCGCAGCTGCTTTTGCCACGAGAAATCGCCCCGAAAGTCGGCCTCGATCAAAACGCAAACGTCCAGAATGGCGGTCAGCGTCGCCAGCCACGATTCGTCCTCGTGCTGCGAACGATAAAAAGCCAGAATCGGGTAGGACAGATACGCTTCCAGCAGTTCCGCCGCCCATTTCTCCATGTCCGCCAGCAGTTCAATGAGTTCCGTCATGTTCTCCGCAGCGGCGTAGCGGCGCAGCAGAACGCCCGCAGTCGGCGGCGAACCGGCGCGGGCGTCCAGCAGCGTGATGGCGTTTTCGCGCTTCGAGAACGCCTGATACATTACCGGGAGGTAGCTGATGACGACCGCCAGAAACATAAACCCGACTCCCGCCTCCGTCACCGCAAGGGCGCGGGCCACCGGGCCGCTTGGGGCCAGATCGCCGTAGCCCAGCGTCAGGAAAGTCACGCCGTTGAAATAAAACTGCGTCCAGAACGGCGCGGGGTATACTCCGCCTTCGGAATGGTACATCGTGCCGCAGCCCAGATGGATCAGCGTGAACCCGAAAATCAGCCCGATGGCCCACGTTACGAACAGCAGCAGCAGCGAGAACGGCGCGAACCCGGTCAAGACCGTAGCGCGAAGCCGACGGAAGGGCGTCACGGCAAGCGTGGCCCGCCAGATCGCTCCAGTGATGACGTAGTACATCCGGGTCAGGCGGTACGGCGAGGTCACCGTGCGCGGCACAATAATGGTATGAAACGTGTCCAGCAGCAAAAGAAGCACCACGACGATGCCCGCCGCAACCAAAAAGTAAGACATCCGGCCTCCAGAAGGGCTTCCCGCAAGGTTTAAATTGCGTTCGGCAGTCCCTACGATTCGGATACGTAAAAAATCGTGGGCGCGGCGCTTGCAAACCTGCCCGAAATCGGGGTATAATAAACATAACAAAACGCGGCGAAGTAGCTCAGTTGGTTAGAGCATACGGTTCATACCCGTAGTGTCGAGGGTTCGAGTCCCCCCTTCGCTATTTATTGATAGTTACTGATAGGTAGTGAAAGGTTAGATGCAGATGTTCTAACCTTTTACGATTCATGTGTGAGTCTCAAATCTAACCCGCCACGCCTCCGGTAAATAGTATACTCGCAGAGAATGGCGCAACCCGGAAAGCCTGAGCGCATTTTCCAACAAATTTTTTCTGAAAAATTGAACCGGACTGCCAATATAAGGCCGTCCGGTTTTTTTTCGTTTGGGGAGTTGCAGGCCATGCCGCAGGAAGAAATCGAATTCGGCGTTGTGAGGATTATCGCAGGCAAACACGCGGGGACGCTGGCCTATTACGACGACGATGGGGAGAGAGGCTGCCTTGTATACATCGGCGTTCCACATGAAGTCGAACCGCTCGAAGTCCCAAAGCGTCACCTTCGCGCCGCTACGCCCGACGAGAAGATAGCATTTGAAATGGCGCATCTTGCCGGAATTGACCCCGCGTTCCGCGATCATTTCGGGTTGACGCCGTGAAACTAAAAATCACCCCGACATATAGAAACACTTTTTTTTCTACACAAAAAGCCAAAATCGCTTGACATTGCCCGGTAGTTAGTGTACAATACATTCAATAACTTTTAAGCGTCGGGATTGCCGCGGCAGGCCACTCACCGAGTGGCCTGCGTGTATCCCCTCAATCGTAATCTTTGACGCTCAACGCGCATAACGCGCCAGCAGAAAGCAAGAGGGACTGCTGCCATTTACCAAAATGGCGGGAGTCCCTCTTTTCGTTTTGAATTGGGATTCTCGCCAATAGGAGACTCCCAATGTCAGCAATTAGCATCAAGCCTCTACGACAGGAACCCCCGGTCAGTCTGCGACTTCCGCAGGAACTCCTCACTGAACTCGATACGATTGCCCGCCGTTTTGGGCAGTGCAGTCGCTCCGCAATCCTTCGCCGCGCCGTCTCCGAGTTTGTCGAAGCGAACCGCGTAACCCAAAAAACGGAGGGCCGCAGAAATGCCTCGTAACAGAGAAGCGGCGGCGCGTCTTTTGAACACTGCCGCCGCCTTAGACACCGAATCCAACACTGCTATTATACCCTGCAAAACCGACAAAATCAAATTTCACAGGTTAGATGAATCGTGTGTCAGTCTACTTGACTTGCTGCCACAAAACTTTCGCGGAACAATCGGCGACCTGTTTTACCGAGCCGTCCGAGCGGGCAAATCTGACCCGGACGACATTATCGCCGAAGTTGGCAAGGCGGTTCAGCGCTGGCAACGAAAATCCGTTTCGCCCGCCCGCTATCAAGACCACGACCTGATTCTCGAAATTCTCGCCCTGAACATAAAACTCGCCCGTGAATTCGTCGCGCAAGTCATTTATAACGAGGCCCAACCTGCCGGAGAACGCGCAACGCGAAAACGCGCCCTTGCTGACGAATATACCGCCGCCGCTATGCGCGGAAAGGAACCATCGGGCAAGCAACTCGACTATCTGCGCGGACTCGGTTATCGCGGCCCAAGCCCGAAAAACATGGCGGAAGCCTGCCAACTGATAGGCCGTCTCAAAGCGGCGAAGGAGGCGAGCAAATGAACCTTCCCGGAGAAATCACGCGCCGCGTTCAGTGGCTTGCCTATCGCATAGAACCTGCAAAAGACGGGCGGACGACGAAAATTCCCTACCGGGCGACGGGCGGCGGCAGGGCCAGCGCAACCGACCCCGCAACGTGGACGGATTTTGAAACCGCACTCGCCAACGGGAGACGGTTTGACGGCATCGGCTTTGTATTCACGGCAGACGACCCATTCGTTGGCATTGACCTAGACAAATGCCGTGACCTTGCAACGGGCGAATTGACCCCGCAGGCGCAAGGCATCGTAAACGCGCTGGATTCGTATACCGAAATTTCGCCCTCTGGCGCGGGGCTGCACATCATCTGCAAAGGACGCTTGCCCGAAGGAGGGCGGCGTAAAGACGGGGTTGAAATGTACTCGGAGGGGCGTTACTTCACAATGTCCGGGAATCACTTTCCCGGAACGCCGCACGAAGTCTTTGACCGCACCGCAGAACTTGCCGCGCTTCATGCCCGCTTGTTTGCGAAACCAGAGGCGGCGCGTCCGGTTCCTGCCGCTGGCTTCGCTTTCCTACCAGACGACGCGGCCCTGCTGGAAAAGGCCCGAAGCGCAAAAAACGGCGGCGAGTTCACAGCCCTGTTCGATAACGGCGACCTGTCAGCGTATGGCAGCGACGAGTCCCGCGCTGACCTTGCCCTATGCAAACAACTCCTGTTCTGGACAGGCGGCGATGCTGAACGCGCTGAACGGCTGTTCAATCAGTCTGCGCTTGGACAGCGGGACAAATGGCAACGGGGCGACTATCGCAGGCGGACATTCGACAAAGCAGCCGCGAATTTGACGAAGGTATATAGTCCGCGACCTTCGCGCCTGCGTCCAGAACGTAAAGCGGGGCCAGCACCGCGCAGACAGGACGCAGAAACACCCGACACGGCAACGGTGGACAACCCCGCGCCCTCTGCCAGTGAAGAACCGAAAGCGGTAGAGAATGACGCCGATTCCATTCCGGCGCTTGCCGACGCGATTCTTTCGGAAGACCATTTCGCGCAGGACGGAGCCGGAGTTCTCTACGTGTTCGCGGGCGGCGTCTACGCGCCCGAAGGGGAGAAGCGTGTCAAAAAGCGCGTCAAAGCGCTACTCGAAAAGGCGGGCCTCTCCGACAAATGGAGTAGCCACAAGGCCAGCGAAGTTTGCAAATATATCTGCGTGGACGCCCCGCTTCTATGGGACGCCCCGCCGCTCGATACTGTGAACGTTCTGAACGGCCTTCTTGACGTGAACCGCCGCGAACTTCGGCCCCATGACACGGCGTTTCTTTCGACCGTGCAGATTCCCGTGAGGTACGATCCCGCCGCCGATTGTCCGCACTGGAAAGAGTTTATCCGAACGTCATTCTCCGACGATACGCAGGAACTGGCCTTTGAAGTCGCGGCATGGCTGCTGACACCTGACATCAGTATTCAGAAGGCGGTTCTCTGCCTCGGTGAAGGTTCCAACGGTAAATCCGCGTGGCTGACCGGAGTGACCGCCTTTCTCGGTAAGGCGAACGTGGCGGCACTCTCCCTGCAAAAACTCGAAGAAGACAAGTTTGCGGCGGCGCGACTGCTTGGAAAACTTGCCAACATCTGCCCAGATTTACCCTCGAAGCATCTGTCCGAAACAGGAACGTTCAAGGCGCTGACCGGGACAGAGGCGCAAATACACGGTGAAATCAAATTCAAAGACTCCTTTGAGTTTGTCCCGACCGCACGGCTGCTGTTCAGCGCCAATCAGCCCCCGCGTTCGGGGGACGCCACTCACGCCTTTTATCGTCGTTGGCTTGTCGTTCCGTTCGGCAGAACATTCGAAGAAGGAACCGCGTTCGTACCGATACCGCGTCACATTTTGGACGCCCGCCTTGCCGACCCGCAGGAACTTTCCGGCGTTCTCAATCATGCGCTGGCCTTGCTTCCCCGACTGCGAAAACAAGGCTTCACGGAAACGGCGAGTATGCGCCACGCATGGAATGAGTTCAGGCAAGAAACAGACCCGCTTGCCGTATGGCTTGATAGGGAGACCGTTGCGGAACCGGAGGCAATCACGCCCAGACACATCGTCCGGGATACGTTCGCCGCCGACTGCCGCCAGCGCGGACAAACGCCCCTCAGCGGAACGAATTTCGGCCTTGCCATCAAACGCCTTCGGCCTGGACTGCATGAAGCGCAGCGCACTTTTTCGGGAAAAGTCACATGGTGTTATATCGGCCTGCGATTGCGAGAAGAAGACGAAACCCCTTCACACCCTTCACAGGGTTCACAGGGTTTGAGTAATTGTATACCATTGGAAACGAATCCCTTGCCTGAAAGCGAGAAGCAAGAATCTATATCTACAATAGGTAACAATAGCAAAACCCCTGTGAAGTCTGTGAACCCTGTGAACGTCTCGTCCCTGAAAATCAAGGCAACACAGACGCAAAAAGAAATGGCCTCTCTTGTGGCGAAGCGGCGCGTGGAGGCCAACGACGCCACGCGCAAGGCCAATCAGGACGCGGGAGAGGAAGGAAACTACTCCCGTGACTACTACGGCGCGTTGGCGGAAATCGTAGTAAGGCAGTTTCTGGAAACAAAAGGCGTCATTGATGCGGCGGCGCTTGTTAGCAATAGACCCGACAAGCGCCCTGACCTGATTCTGCACGGCGTTCGCGTGGAAGTGAAAGCCTCTCGCCCAAAATACGATTCGCTGGCAATCAATCAGGAACAGCACGATACGCGGAGGCCCGCGCCCGACTATTATCTGCCCTGCTTATTTGACAGCACCGGCGAACATCTTTCCGTGATGTTCCCCATTCCTCATGCGGACGTGTCGCGCTGGCCTATGGCGACGGGAAAGAACGGCAGTCGGTTCTACCATGCTCCACGCGCCACGCTCACAAACCCGCGTAGCCTGCCCGAACTGCTCGAAGGACTGAACACCGCCGAACGGGAAAGGACACGCCCGAACAGCGCGGCCCCGCCACTCGCCACAACGGAAGAAAGCCACGCGACGCTTGCGGCAATGATGCGCTGACGTTTCACCGGGCCGCGCAAAAAACCTCTGCGCGGCCCGGAAAGGAGAAAGAAGAATGACGCCAGAACCCAAACAATGCGAAGCGACCACGCGAAGCGGAGAACGCTGCCGACTGCTCACAGTGGCAGGCGAAACCCATTGCTATCGGCATGGCGGGAAGCGGCCTGTCAGACGCGCCCGCTTCTCAAAAAGCATCACGCCAGAACTCATTTATGCCTCGCAATGGAGGGAACGCGCCTGCCAGCGTAACAGTGAAGCCCTCCGAAGCATGGTCAATCTGCCAAACAATAAGCCGCCTGACACCTGAAAACTAATGTACGCGCCCGCGCCGGTGAGAGAATTTTATTTTCCGTGCCTGCGCGTGTGCGAAGCGGGTAAGATACCCCGCTTTTGCCTGTGACGGCGGAGGGTGGAGAGGGACTGATTCGCCTGCCCCTTTCCTTCCTTTTTTTGCCTGTTTGCTCATTCGCGCAAAAGTCTGAACATCAGACTTATAAACAGAAGTAAATCACGCATTAAAGTCTGAGAGCGTATAGAAAAACTCTTTCGTTTGTTTAAGTCTGCTTGAGGTAAACTCTTGCTATGATGACAAAAGCCTACTCAACTGATTTGACCGATGCCGAATGGGCGCTCCTCGAACCCTTCTTCCCGCCCACAAACCGCGCCGACGGACGCAACGGACGCCAGCGGGTGTATTCCTACCGCGCTATTCTCAACGGCATTTTCTATATCACGCGCGCGGGATGCGCCTGGGAGATGATGCCCCATGACCTGCCGCCCCATGCCACGTGCTATCATTACTTTCGTAAATGGAGCGAAAACGGCCTACTCATCAAAATTCACACCGCGTTGCGCGAACAAGTGCGCACCCAAGAGCAACGCGACCCCACCCCTTCCGCCGCCATCGTGGACAGCCAGTCCGTGAAGACGACGGAAAAAGGGGGCAGTCCGGTCAGGATGACATCGGTTTCGACAGTCACAAGCATATCAAAGGACGCAAACGCCATCTGCTGGTAGACGCCAGCGGATTAGTTTTGTCCGTTTTTGTTTCTGCCGCCGACCTGGGCGAACGCGCTGGGGCCAAGGCCCTCTTTGAGCAAGTGAAGGGGCAGTTTCCGCGCCTGACCAAAATTTGGGCCGACAGCGGATACACCGGGCCGTTTGCGGAGTGGGTTGCAGAGCATCTGGGCGCAGAGTTAGAGGTCGTAAAGCGCACCGATGACCTCAAAGGGTTTAAGATTGTTCCACGTCGCTGGGTAGTAGAACGCACGTTCGGTTGGTTCGGGCGTTATCGCCGCCTCGCCAAAGATTACGAACTCAGACCGGAGCGCAGCGAAAGCATGATCTATCTTGCTATGATGCGCTTGATGCTCAGGCGTTTGGCAACTTAAAACTTTTTCGCAACTCAAGACTTTTTCTATACGCTCTGAACATCAGACTCGAAAAGTTTGCCGTGCGCGTCGAATTGATTGGCGGATGCGTCAGGTACTAATTTGCTATTCGCACACCCGCCCCCTCCCGGCGTCATGCGTTCCCTGCGTCGCTTTCGCCGTACTCCTGCCGCAAACGATTCAGATCATAATCGGTTTCGTCTTCGTCGTCTACGTCGGTCACTGCGTCCGGCGTTGGTATCCCTGCGATGGCGTTCCGCTGGTTCCCTGCCTGTGTGCATAGCGTCAGGGCCGCGCTTGCCGCCTGCTCCGTCTTACCTGCCGCTATCAGCGTTGCAATCCGTAGCGCCTGCCTGCGGACACTCTCCGCGAAGGCGTGATTCTCCTGCTGCTCAATGGTCGCCATCTTCCTTATTCCCTTCCGTCTTAATACCTTCCGCTTCCGCCAATTTGCGGACGGCTAATTCCACTATTCCCGCTTGCGATAGGCCGAACTTATCCGCCAATTTCCCCACCAATTCAAGAGCGGCGGGCGACAATCGGTAAGAAGTTGCTATCTTGTTTCCCTGCTGCATGATCGTATCCCTCCACATATAGTATACAGCATATCACGGTATAAAAGCAATACATTTTTTCGTGTCTACCTGTTTGTCTACCTTACAATGTAACGTGATATGCGGTACAATATAGGTGTGAGAAGGAAATGCTTCTTGCACCGATACGAACCTTCACAATCGAAAGGAGAACCTGAAACATGGTTCCGAAACCGAAAGACGCGCAGGAAGCGGCCCTGCAAGTCCGCGTCATGGAACGCGCAAAAGTCATTGCTGCCGAACTGAAAAAGGGCGGTGAATACTACTGCTATATGCAGAACAGTCAGCCGAATTTTTGGGGAATGGGAAAACGCTCCGGTTCTGCAAAAGCCGATACGGTCTATCTGCTGAACCTTGCCGACGAAACCTGCTCTTGTCAGTTCCACGCGGAAAAACACTACTGCAAGCATCTGATTGCGCTGAACCTGTCCCTTGAAGAAGAAGCGGACGAAGCGCAATGCGAGCAGGCCGAGAGGGAAATGCGGGACTGTGAACTGTGGGAAACGGGCGTTGACCCGTTCGCTCGGTTCTAAACAAAAAAGGGATTAGGAAAAAAGTAGTTTCCTAATCCCGGAAGCGGGTTCAGATTAGGCCCTGAACCCGCTTCCATTCTACCCGAAAGGGAAAAGGAAAGAAAACCTATGCAAAGCACCTTGCCGAACGAACCGCTTCAAATCGTGATTACCGAAGCGGGCAGTGAAAACCTGCTTTTCCGCTCGCTTCTGCGTCAAGCGATGATCTGGCTTATCTGTGGCGACGTGGGACAGCGCAAATCGCTTGCTGACACAATCGCGGTCATGCTTGACGACGTGACGCCCGAAACCTGCCCTGTCTGTGAGGAAATTATCTTCGCCGATTGCCGCTGCGGAGGGTAGGCCAATGTACACCATCAAACCGGGCTGGATTGACTGCGCGGGAAAATGTAGGACGTGGATTCTGCTCGATGCGGACGGCAAGCGCATTGCCGCTGTCACCACCAAACGCGCCGCGCTCCTGCTTGTCGCGTTGCTCACCAAATAACACAGATACAACCGGAGGGAAGGCCGAAACGCTTTCCCTCTTGAAAGGATAGACAAATGAACACCGAAGAAACGCCCGTTTTGCCGCCTGACAGCCCCGCTGACGCGCCCGAAACCGAAACGCGGCCTGAATTCCATATCACCGACGAAGCCGCCGCAAATTGGTATCTTCGCAAGCAGGCGAACATCGAAGCGGAGAAGGCCCGCGTTCAGCAGCAGGCCGCGCAGATTGTCCGGCAGTTGGACGCGGACGCCGAAAGCCTCCGTCACCTGTACGAGTCGGAATTGCAGGAATGGACGCGGAAGGAACTTGCCAGACGCAAAAGCCGCCGCAAATCCCTTGCGCTCTTGCAGGGTACGTGCCAGTTTAGAATCTGCCCCGCGTCCCTGAAAATCAGCGATCCCGCCGCCGCGCTCGACTTCTCCCGCCGCAACCTGCCCGACGCCGTGAAGACCGCCGAGACGCTGGACACGGCGAAGTATCGCGACTTTGCGGAGAAGATGCAGAACGCAGGCGCGGAAACCCTGCCCGTTGGCGTGGAAGCCGTTCCTGAACGCGAGTCCTTCACTGTGAAATTCGGCAAGACGGAATAACCGCCGCTCCGAACGAAACGCCCTTCCTGAAAATGGAAGGGCGTTTTTGCGCCCCGTCAGAAGCGCGTAGAAACTTATGGACGCATAAAATGACACCGGACAGGATAAAACACCAGAGAAAGGCGCAGAGAGGGCGAAAAAGGGTATTCCGGCAGTTGAAGGCGGGAACAGAGAACGCGGAACCTCAGAAAAAATAAATTCGGCGGCAGTCAAATAAAGCAGGAATCAAGCAGGAACAAGCAGAATTGCTTAACTGCGGCCCCACACAAAAACGGGCAAAGCAAATCGAAAGGGCATCACATTCAAATGCGATTACGTATTCTCTCTGTGGCTTTGATGGTTCTTCTCATTGGACTGCTTGTCGGCTGCGGCGGTGGCTCCTCTTCCACGACCACTACCTCGCCATTCGTGGGCGCGTACAGCGGAACCTTTACCGACACGTCTACCATTAACGGCGGTCTCGAAACAGGAACGCTGTCTCTCTCGGTTGCAAGCAACGGGCAGATGACTGGTTCGAGTCATAATGCGACGACAAATGCAAATGCTAATTTTTCCGCTACGATAAGCAATAGCGGCACTGTGAGTGGAACTGTGACTGACCCTGCGAACGGTGTCACCGATTCACTGTCGGGAACGCTGACAAACAATACAAGCGGTCATTTAGTCGGAACGCTCATATTTACCAATGGCGGCGTCAATGTTGGCTCCGACGCCGTTGACCTAACGAAACAATGAAGCAGCGCAGAAGTGACGGGAAACCGAGCGAAGCCGCCGCCAAAAGTCTGACAGTCAGACTTTTGGAAGTTAGACGCTTCGGCAAGGCCGAACGAAACCACAGGCCCGGACAGTTGAACGCTGTCCGGGCCTGCCTGATATTGTCAGACAGGCGTTTCTTTTTGTTTTTGTGAGGCCGTCAGAAGGGCGTAGAAATGCGTCGGGTACAAAATGACGCGAAACGGGACAGGAGGGCCAGAAATGGCGCAGAGAGGGCAAAGCGGGGCATTGAAGGCTATTCGCGGCCTATGTTTCGTGCGGAAGCATCGTCACTATCTTATCCTCTGTGATAAAAGAACCTTTTACTTCTCCCCTACTATTTTCAGAGGCAACCAACATAGCATCTTGGTCAAGATATTGCCCCTTAGCCCATACAGATTGTACTCCGCCGAGAGTCACTCTTTGTAGTGGGAATTCCGAAATTGTGTTGTGGACTCGCCCTTGAACTCTAATTGAATCAATACGCCGTAACGCATTCGAGTCTGTTTTGAGAAGAAAAATGGCGTTTCCCTGAGCGTCCACAGGGGAGAGCCAACCCGCTTCGAACCAATTGTGATCGGGAGTTCCTTGCTGAACAATTTCTTGATGAATTGGGTGACTGCTCAAAAATGAATTTACTAAATCTTGGGCTACCGTCAGAACCGTACCCTCGCTAGAATAAATGCCTGTGTCCAAAAAAGCGATAACCCTCTCCTCAATCATATCCTCCGTTGCTGCAACTTGAATCACGACTTTTTCAGCAAACAATGTGAACGACTTGAGCCATAGTGACTTGAGGTTGTTGAATATTTGATTGACTGTGTTTGCAGTATTCTCATTGAGCGTCAAGATTTCAATGCCAAAGGACGCGCTATACTTGGTTGCTTCTAAAGTGAAGCCTGAGCGTGACACCAAAACGAGTCGGTTAGTGGGAAGACGTTCATGTTTTGCTTTCATGGATTCAACCCAAGTTACATCGGCGCGGCGGTTCCTATCCCGACATTCGATGCTGATTCCGATAGAATGTCCTCCTACTTCTGATTCAATATAGACATCAACTTCGCGGGCAACCCCAGAGACGCGATCTATGAGCATTTTGGATTCGGAGACAGTAGCATTGTCTATACTCTGTTGTTTGATCAAAAATATCAACTTCTGAAAATCGTTACTTCGTTGTGGCATAGTGCATTTCCTCAAACGATTTGACTACCTAAACGAGCGGCAGACCCTTCTTGCGCCGCAAATAGATCCCCACGCCGCGCCGACACGTTGCGCGATGGTTCAGCCCTTCGCCGCCGCAGTTGCAGGGCAGACTTTCCAGCGGCTTTATTTGCGCTTCGTCTTTCTTTACCTCTGTTGCATCTATTATAGTTGAACTGCCTGTATTCTGTCAATCCTGTTTTGGCAAGGCACCGGACAATCGAAAGATTGTCCGGTGCCTGTTTTCGTTCTCCCTATGCCTGCCGCGCAATGCGGCGCGGGCGTTCCTGCTTCGCCTGCTGCCTTTCGCGCAGATCAATCACGTTGTCGGGCTGTGGCTTCCCGTGCGGACGCAGGGCCGTCAGTTCCGCGATACTCCGAAGTTGTTCCTCCGACGAATGAAGATACCGCGCCGTCGTTGTCAAGTCCGAATGGCCCAAGAACTGCTGCACGTCGCGCAGGTTCGCCCCATTGCGGAGCAGGTTTGTCGCGCACCAGTGCCGGAGGCCGTGCGGCTTGACCGCTTCATTGTCGCGCAGTCCCGCCGTCGCTTTCAGCGTTTCAATCAGCGAGGCGATTCCTTCATCGTGAATACGGCGGTTCCGATCATAGGCGAACAGCCATTCATGCCTGCAATCGCTTTCCCGGACGGCAAGCCATTCGCGCAGGGCGTTCACGGCGTCCGCGCAGACATAAATCTTCCGGCTTTTGCCGCCTTTGCCGTTTCGGACAAGCAGCGATTTTTCGGACAGGTTCACGTCTCCCACGCGCAGGTTATACACTTCGCCCCGCCGCAACCCGCCGTAGATCATGGAGGAAAGCACGGCGCGATAAAGCGCGACTTCTCGCATCGTCCGCTGACGTTCGCAGGCGTCCAGCAGCGCAGAGACTTCGGCATCGTTGACAACGAGGCGCGTAGCGGCGTCAAGTTTCGGCAGGGTGATCTTCGCGGCGGGATTCTCAGTCAACGCGCCGACTTTCACGAGGAACGCGCCGAAACTGCGAATCGCATTGAAGCAGCCGCGCAGAGTGCGGGGCCGGTCGCCTTTCCCCGAAAGGAAATACTGATAGCGGCGCAGCGTAGGAAGCGTGAAGGCGTCAATACCGGGCGCGGGGTAGCCGTTCGTTTCCAGCCAGCGCAGCAGATTGTTCAGGCGGTTCTGGTACGTGGTGAACGTCGTTTTCGCGGCTCCCTGCTCGTGTTGCAAGTAGGCCAGATAGTCACGGGTAGCATCATAGAGTTTCATCGGTTTCCTTTTCGTTTTGCTTGCGGCAAAAGATCACAGATTCCGGTGACGGCGCGGGTTAGATCATCAATAAGGGGGTTGTGCGGGGTTAGATCAAGATGTTCTAACCCCTGACGCCTGATGTTCTAACCCGCGCAGAGCGTTTTTGCGTTGGTTAGAGCATACGGTTCATACCCGTAGTGTCGAGGGTTCGAGTCCCCCCTTCGCTATTTATTGATAGTTGTTGATATTTCAACGACTTGTAAATCTCCCAAATCTGCTCATGCCCCTCCTTTCAGGGGCATGAGCATTTTTCTTGCCTCGCCCCATCTCATTTCCTTTCATTATCGTACCGTATTTTTACGCGATTGGAGAATCATACCTTTATGTCCGCGAAAAACTTCAACGCCTGCGGGCCAATTCAGCACAGGCAGCACGATAATAGGGTCAACAACGTCCGACACCAATACCCTGCGGCGTTACAAAGAGACCCATAGAATGAAATAGGTGAGTGCGAAGACGGATTATATCAAATACCTGCGCGTTGAACAGGGCGCGACCGAACGAACGGTAACCACGCTTAACCGCTATGAGCGCTGGCGGGAAGAGGAAAGGCGCAAGTCGGCTGAATGCGTGGCAATGGATTATAAAGTTGGCGGAAAAAGAACGAGCATCGACACTGACCAAATCTTCATCAACATGGCGGCGCTCAAATTGATGTACCCCGGTTACGAATCTTACGCCCTCGAAATTCAAAACCTGGCGGCGGTAGACCATGACGCGCTTCTCATTGTCGGCGGTTCGCTTTCCACCCACGCCAACGATCAGGGCGAAGTGGCCCCGACTCACGCGAGATCGTCCCAATCCAGCCCGTAGAGTTCGGCGACAACGGCGTCGAGGAGGCAGCGCAGGCGCAGGCGTTCGTGGGGCGTCACGGCCCAGAGTTGTTTCCACCCGCCGAGTTCGCGCCCGTTCCGTTCCGCGTCCGCCCGCAAGCGCAGCCATTCGGGGGCAAAAACCGCGTCGCCGCAATTCAGCCGCGCCGCGATAATAGCCAGCAAATCTAACGCGGGAGTACGAGGCGGGATAAGCGGTGTTCCCTCAATAACAAAATAGTTTAAGTGGGTTCCTCCCATAGCGCAACGAACAACGAAGTCGTATGCGAAAGAATTTAGAACCGCTTCCAACATCAGCGGAGAGAACAACGATTCTAAAATAGGAAGGCCATTGCTACATGGTCTATTGGGAATTACTGCGGCAAGCATCGCGCGCTGGTTTGTCGCGTTCGATATTTCCCGAAAAACGACTCTAGCGCGGCCCTTACCTTCGTGATTATCGGTTGACATCAGGAATTGTGGGTCAATGCGCTTGTGTTCCCAATCCAATGGCTCAAAAATAGCGCGGTTGCCTGCGCCGCTGCTATAGCGGGCGGCGGCAAAGTCGAATTGGTGCATCATCACGCCCTGATAAAGCGGGAGGGCGATTTCTTCAATGGCGTCCTCGTGAACGAAACCGCCGCCGCGCAGACGTATCATACCTTCGCCCGACGCTTTTTCTGGTTCATGGGAGGCATTTTCTTGCCCATTCTCTGAAATATTTTGCCCTTGAAAGACGTTTTCTTCCCCTTTCGTCGGAAGTTTATCCTCTGCGAAGTCTTTCATATCCCTTTTGTTCGGAAGTTTATCCCCTGCAAAGACTTTAATAGGCCCTTTATTCGAAAGTTTATCCCCTTTCAAGTCTTCCATAGGCAAAAAAGACTCCTCATTTCTCACGCTGCTTGCCGCGTCAATTTTGAGCCAGCCCGAACGTATCGCGGCAATTCCAGCAAAATCCGCGTAAAATGGGACGGCAAAGACAGCGGCGGTGAAGTTCGCGTACTGTGGGGCAAATCCCGCTGGGAACACCTGCCCGATGACAGTTACGATTTTCGGCTGCGCCTCGCTGGAGAGCAGGATCGGTCTTATACGGCGAACAGCATCTCCTCCAGATAACCCGACACGCGGCGCGGTCAGATTACGATTTCGCGAGGTTTTCGGCGACGCGGAAAGCGAGGGCCATGACGGTCAACACGGGATTGAAGCCGCCGTTGGTGACGTGCAGGGAAGCGTCCGCAATCCGCAGGTTATCGTGGGCGTGGACACGGCCCCACTTGTCCGTGACCGAAGTTTTCGGGTCGCTTCCCATGCGGCACGTCCCCGCCTGATGCTGTCCGGCGCTCAGGTAAAGCCCGCCCTGATGCCGCCATGTCGTGATTGCGCCGCTGGCCCGCAGCCACTCCTCCGCCCGCTCGCTCATAAAGTCGAACACGCGCACTGTCTCCGGGTGCGTCGTCCCGGATAAGCGGACGACAGGAATCCCGAAGCGGTCGCGGACGTTCGGGTCAATCGTGACGCGGGCGTCCGCGCTGGGAATCTCCTGAATCGGCCCCATCGCGTGCAGCGTTTTCGCGTAATTTTCGCGCATATAGCGTTTATTTTCGAGGCCCCAGCGCGGCGTTCCCGGCGCAAGATTATTCCGCCAGAAAATAATCGGCAGTTTGATATAATCGTCGTCGAGCATCCCGCCGCCCACGATTCCGGGGTTGTCGTGATTGAAGCGGCACGTCGCCGTGCTGACTCCCGGCCCGATGCCGTCGTAAACGCGCTCCGCCATCAGGCCCGCCGCCCCCGCGTAGTAATGCCCCTGCAAATTGCGGCCCACGAGGCCGTGTTCATTGCCGAGTCCGGCGGGGTGTTTGCCGCTGGTCGAGTTAAGCAGCAACCGCGCCGTTTCCGTCGCCCCGGAAGCGCACACGACCTGTTTTGCGGTGACGGAGACGCGGCGCAAACCGCCGCTGTCCTCCACGAAATAGGTCACGCCCACTACTTTGCCCTGCGCGTCGGTATCAATCCGCTCCGCCATCGCCCGCGTGACGAGTTCGCAATTTCCGGTGGCAAGGGCGCGGGGCAGCATGGTGTTCCACGTCCCGTTTTTCGCGTTGGAGGGGCAGGCGAACCCCACGCAGTATTTGCATTTCACGCAGGCGTCGCGACCGAGATAGGGAATAGAATTGATGAGTTGCGGCGGAGAGAAAACGCTCCAGCCCAATGCCCCCGCGCCGCGCCGCAAGGCCCGCCCGTCCGCGCTCACGGGGATCGGCGGCAGGGGATAGGGGCGGCGGCGCGGCCCCTGATAGCGGTTGCCCTCGTGGTCGCCGCAGACCCCGATCTCCCATTCCGCCCGCTCATAGGCCGGTTCCATTTCCTCGTAGGTCAGAGGCCAATCGGCGAGGGAACTGCCCTCCGGGACTCCGTACTTGCTTGCCATGCGGAAATCGTCGGGCAGAAAGCGCCACGCCTGCCCGCCATAGACCCGCGTTCCGCCGCCTACCGTCGCGGCGTTGTTCTGGTAGGCCCCTTCGTTCGGTCTGACGGTGCGTTCGCTGCCGTCCGGGGCCACAAACACGCGAGGATTACCCGCTAAGTCCGGCCCCGCGTTATGCCCGTAGAGGGCCAGCCGCTGATTGCGCAGGTGGTCGCGGCCCAGTTCCGCAGCGGAGAGCAGTTTGCCGCGCTCCAGCAGCAGGACACGCCAGCCCGCCTCCGCCAGAATCGCCGCCGCAATGCAGCCGCCAGCCCCCGCGCCGGTAATAATCGCATCGTAATCGCTCATACGTCCCATTCGTCCCCCCAGCCCATCATTTTCCACGACACGCAATCCCTGTTGCCGACATTGCCCGGATCGGCGTAATACCCTTCCGCCGTGTGGTTAATCAGCGTCATTAAAAATTGCTGCGGTCTCGCTGTCCAGGCAACCTGCGTTTCGCCGCGCTCTAAGGCGTGGAGAATCGCGTCCTTATCTTCGGCGGCAAGCAGCGCGAAACGGCGCTGCGACCGCGCCAGCGCCTCCGCGTCGAGGCAGTCCAGACCCGCCTGATACAGGGGCAGCGCAGGGGCGGCCTCGGTTTGCAGCAGCCGCAGAATATAATCCCCGACGCCCGCGTCCCACGCGCCCGGAAAGTCGTCCGCCGGAATCAATCGGTCACACAAGGCCTGTAAAGTCTGCGTCTGATTTTCGTTGAGAATAGTCATATGCTTGTATTTTCCCTCGTGTCAGGGCGTCTAAAAAAAGCGAGGCGCGTACCGATGCCACGTGTCGGCGAGGCGCGTGTCGGCAGGGCGTGTGGAAGCGAGTTATTTTACATTTCATCCCATGCCTCGTGACAGGCGTTGCGCCAACCGTCCTTACGGATGCGAGATTGAATTTTCGAGGTTGTTACTCCTTTTGCGCTAAACCAGTATTCGTTCACCCGACTCGTAACGGCTGACGAAAGACTGCGGCTTATGCGGATGTTTTGCGAGGTCAATCTGTCGCAGTCCTGCCGCCAACCGCGCGTCGCGCGGAAGTTCTTGAAGTAATTCTTGTTCGGGAGAAGGGACAGATTTTTCCACGCCCTATCCTGTAAAGTTTGCCCCTACAGGCAGAAAATAGATATTGACATCCGTTTTTGTTCGTAGTCGTTCCGGGCAACGGAGCATTTTGCAGATAGCGAATTTTCAGAATGGGGGAAATAGGGCCTTTTAGATCTTCAACTCGTGAGCATCAGGCGCGACGGTAAGGTTGGGATTGGCGCGGGCCTCTTGGAGCAGTGCGGTGGAGATTTCCAGGAACTGCGTGTCTTCGGTGTTGCGGATGCGGACGAATCGGACTTCTTCATACGCGCCCCGTCCGCAGGTGGCGTAGGTCGTCCGAACGCAGTCGGCGCCAGTAGGGAGGATAATCGGCAGGCGTCCGCGCAGGGCCGCGCCCTCGCCGCTGGTGCGGTAATTGATAAACGTTGCTTCCCAATCCACTTTTTCAATGAGGTTTTTGGTGGTGAAGTCCGCCAGTCCCAATGCCGTCGCATTGCCGTGCGAGGCGGCGGTCAGGTCTAAAACGGCGATCAGGCGGATATTCGGGCCGCCCCACGTTTCTTCGGCGATGCTGGGCATCATGCCGCGCCCGATGACCCGCGTGTCCATGCCCGCCCCGCTGATATTTTTGCCCATTTCGTCAATGAGGAGAACGTCTATTTCCGTGAAGGGCAGACGCGGCATCAGGTCTTTGGCGCGGCGCAGCAGGGCCTTTTCCGGTTCGCGGGCAATGGCGGCGGCGGGCAGGGGGTGGATTTCGCACGTTTTACCGAGTTCGTTTTCGATCAAGCCAATCCCGCCGACGAGTTGGGACGTGGCGGCGATCTGCCGCGCCACTTTCGGGATCAGATCGCGCAGGCCGGTGGCGCCGTGCCGGTGGATGGCTTCCGCGCCGTGCCGCTTGCCGAGTCCGATTACGCTCATCTTTCCAATACCGCTTTCCAGTTCGCCGCTGAAATCGGTGTGCGCTTTGATGCGGTTAATCAGCAGAATCGCGTCGGCGGCGGCGGCGTGGCAGTCCATAAAAATCGGGTGACCGGCATAAATCCCCGCGTCGTCGCCGTCTAAAACGCCGATTTGTTTGACTTCCATTGTGGCGCGAATTTCCGTTCCGACCGCTTCAGGCGTCAGGCCATAATCTCGCAGAACGGACGCCTGCCCCTCCGGTGTCGCCCCACCGTGACTGCCCATTGCCGGAATCAAAAATGGCAGGCAGCCCCGGCTTTTCAGCTCCACAATCACGGCGCGAACGACGGGCTGCAAATTGTGGACGCCGCGACTGCCCGCCCCGACCGCCACGCTCGCCCCCGGCTTGAGGCGCGGATCGCTTGCCAGCGCCGCAACCGCCTGCCGCGCCTGCGCCTCCACCTGTTCCGGGTTCAGCGCAGGCGTTTTAAAATGCTGCTCCACCGTCCACACGCGGGGCAGCGGCACATCGGGGTAGGTGAATATGTCTATCGGCAGGTCAAGTCGCATGGCGTTTTGTCCGTTTTGTTTAATTGTCCTGTCACATTGTCGGGAGTTTAAAACTCCGGTGACCGCATTGCGGCCTAAAATTTCGGCGTCACGCCGAGATTGGTGAACAGGAAGGCGTAGATGTCCGCCGTCTCCTCAATGGCCTTTTTCAGATTGCTGGAGCCGTGTCCCGAATTGGTCTCGACTCGAATCAGCAGCGGGCGCGATCTGTCCGCTTTTTCCTGCAAGGTCGCGACGTACTTAAAGGAATGGGCGGGAACTACCCGGTCGTCATGGTCTGCGGTTGTGACAAGCGTCGCAGGATATTTGCCGCCCGCCTTGATGTTGTGCAGCGGCGAGAACGCGAACAGGTTATGAAAATCCTTCTCGTCGTCGCTTGAACCGTACTCCGCCGTCCAGAATTTGCCCGCCGTGAATTTCTGGAAGCGCAGCATATCCATAACGCCGACCTCCGGGATCGCCGCCCCGAACAGATCGGGGCGCTGATTAATGACCGCCCCGACGAGCAGTCCGCCGTTGCTGCCGCCCTGCAAGGCCAGTTTCGCGGGCGTTGTGTATTTCTCCCGGATCAGCGTTTCAGCGGCGGCGATGCAGTCATCGAAAACGTTCTGCTTACGCAGGCGCATCCCGGCCTCGTGCCATTTCTCGCCGTACTCCGCCCCGCCCCGCAGGTTCACCACCGCAATCACGCCGCCCTGCTCCAGCCAGCCAATCCGCAGCGAACTGAAATACGGCGTGATGCTGATGTTGAATCCGCCGTAGCCCGTCAGCAGCGTGGGGTTGGCGCAGTCGCGTTTCAGCCCTTTTTTGGAGATGACAAACATGGGGACTTTCGCGCCGTCCTTGCTCTTGAAGAAAATCTGCCGCACTTCGTAATCGGTCGGGGAGAAGCCCTTGATTTCTGGCGAACGGAACAGCGCGGTCTTTCCTTCGGCAATGTCGTAGCGGAAAATCGTTGGCGGGAAATTGTACGACGTGAAGGTGTAAAAAAGGGACTTATCTTCGCGCATCCCGCCGAATCCGCTGGCCTCTCCGAGCGCGGGCAGTTTGATTTCCCGCTCTTTTTTGCCCGCGTAGGAGTATTGGTAGACCCGCGAAGACACATCTTTGAGATAGGTCGCGAAGATTTTGCCGCCGCCCGTTGTCAGCGAGGCAAGCGGCTGCGGCTGCTCCTCAATCACGACTCTGGCTTTTGCGATGTCCGGCTGCTTCGGGTCGAAGAACACGACTTTTTGATTCGGCGCGTTCTGATTGGTCTGCACCAGAAACCCGGCTTCCACATCTTCCACCACGCCAAACGAATCGTCCCCAATCGTCGGAACAATGGGCGCAAACGGTTTGTCCGGCTGCGCGGCCTCCCGGTAGAAAACGGCGTTGCCGCGTTTGCCAGTCGTTTCTACGCTCAAAATTTCGTATTTTTCGTCCTCCGTCGCCCCCACCCCGACCGTATAATCCGGGTGCGCGGTGTCCTCATAGATCAGGCGGTCTTCGCTCTGCGCCGTCCCGACTTTATGGAAAAAGACTTTCTGGTTCTCGTTTTTTGCAGTCAGTTCCGTACCGGGCGCGGGCTTCGGGTAGCGGCTGTAATAGAACCCGTCGCCGCGCCACGACGCGCCGGAAAATTTCACCCAGTCCAACTGGTCGTCAAGTTTGCGCTTTGCTGCGACATCCATGACGTAGTACGTGTTCCAGTCCGAGCCTTTGTACGAGACGCCGTAGGCCGCGTACCTGCCGTCTCTGGAGACCTCAAATCCGGCAAGCCGCGCCGTGCCATCAGTGGAAAACGTATTCGGGTCAAGGAAAACTTCCGGCGTTCCGTCCCTGCCCTTCTGGAAATAGATCACGGACTGGTTTTGCAGTCCGGTGTTTTTGGAGAAAAAGACATACGGCCCCCGGACGGTCGGCTGTCCGTATTTCGGATAGTTGACGAGGTTCAGCAGCCGTTCGCGAATCGCGGCGCGGTACGGGATTTTGTTCAGATAATCGAAGGTGACGGCATTTTCCGCCGCCGTCCACGCTTTCGTTTCATCGGAATTGTCGTCTTCGAGCCAGCGGTACGGGTCAGCGACGTTGACGCCGAAATAGGCGTCCGTCTGGTCGGTCTTGCGGGCCTGCGGATAGTCCAGCGTCTGCGCGGCGGCAATGCGCGGCGTTCCCAACACTCCGCCGACTGCCAGCAGCATCGGCGCATAAAAGCAAAATTTCATACGGGCAAATCACTCCCTGAAAAATGGATAAGGCGATAAAAAAACAGGTTCAATACGTTTTATAGCGAAATTCAAAAAGCAAGCGTCCTGAGAAAGATAGCAGGAAGACTGGCGCGATCATTTTGCGTAAATGCGCGGCAGGCGGTGGCTCAGGCAGGTGGTAATTTCGTGTTCCGTTGTGTCAATCTGCGCGGCGAGCGATTCGGCGGTGATTTGCGCGTCAGATTGCCGCCCGATGCAGACGGCGATATCGCCCGCCGCCGCTTCGGGGATTTCCGTCACATCTACCACGGTCTGATCCATACACACTCGGCCTAAAATCGGGGCAGTCCTGCCATGCAGCAAAACATGACCGACATTCGATAAGCGGCGCGGATAGCCGTCGCCGTAGCCAATCAGAATCGTCGCGGCGCGGGTCGGGCGCGTCAGCTGGCAGGTCAGGCCGTAGCTGACGTTGTGACCGGCGGGAAGGTCGCGGACGGTCGCGACGCGGGCCTTCAAGGTCAATACGGGGCGCAGGGCCAGCGGCGCAGGCAGGCTTCCGGGACGCAGGCCGTACAGCAGCAGTCCCGGACGAACGAGATTGGTATTGCATTGGGGAAACCGCAAAATCGCCGCGCTGCCGCTCACATGGACCCAATCGAATCGCGCCCCCGCCGCTTCCAGTTCCCGGCGCGTCGTTTCAAAGAGCGCGAGCTGAATTTCCGGGAACCGGCTCGTTTCGCTGTCCGGGTCGGAAAAGTGGGTGGTGAGGCCCGTGACACGCAGGCCGCTTTCGACGGCTTGACGCCAGAACGCGGCGGCCTCAAGCGGCAAAACGCCGGAGCGCCCGATGCCCGTATCAATCTCAAGGTGGATTTCAGGCCGCTGCCGGACGCGCCGCGCAGCCCGAATCAGCGACTCCAGCGCGTCCCAATCTCCGATGGTCGGCGTGAGTTGGCAGGCGAGCAGGGCGTCCATTTCGTCCGGCGCAGGGTGGCACAGCAGGGCGATATTCCCGGCAAGCCTCGCCTCCCGCAGCGTCCTGCCTTCCGCCACCGTCGCCACGCCAAGCCACGCCGCCCCCGCTTCCCACGCCGCCTTTGCGATGGCAATCATGCCATGCCCATAGGCGTCCGCCTTGACCACGGCAAGCGTCTGAATGCCCGCGCCGCAAAACGCGCCAATCGCGGCAAGATTAGACCGCACCGCGCCTAAATCCACCTCAACCCACGCCCGCCGCGACGGGCAATTATCACTGTCTAATAGCAAAATGCTTCCTCGAAACAGGGTGTCGGGGTTCGGGTGTCGGGTGTCGTATCGTTCCGTCCGCAGGACAGTTGGCGGAACGCTTCCCGGACGGGCCGTTCACAGCCCGGTTTTTTCGACACCCGACACCCAAACCCCGACACCCCGCTCTATTCCTGCCCCATCGCCCGCCGCAATGCCTGCGCCAGCGGGTTATCGTCAGGGATTGCGTCCTCGTTTTCTTCGGCGGCGGGCTTTTCTGTTCCCGCAAATTCGCGCCATTCTTCCCGCGCCGGGTCTTCGAAGTGGCCTTCCCGCGCCTCGTCCTGCTGCCAGCCCTCCGGCAGTTCAATGGCAAGTTCCTTCGCGGCCTCTTCGACCTGCTGCGGGGTGATCCAGATGACGCCGATTTCCGCACACTCATCGTTCGGCTCAACGACGGGCAGGCCGACGCCCTCGTCGTTTTCCAGCACCCGATGCGGTTCCTCCGCCACGTAGACCAGCCGTTTCAGAATGTATTTCCAGCGCGGATTGGTAAACAAAATTTCGGCGGACGTGTTTAATTGCTTGATGCCGACGCCGCGCTCCCGGTTTTCCTGAAACGTGAGTTTGATCTCAAACAGGCACAGCGATTCGTCATCAATCTGCCATACGCCGTCCATTTCGCGGTAGGAGTCGCCGTTGCGCCCGTTGCGCTGCCGCTGCGTCCAGCCTAAAATCCGCTCCTCCTGCAAAGGCACAAACTTCGAAAGCCAATGCTGCACCGCCGTTTCCACGCGCCCGCCCAGCACCTCGCCCGCCGCCCTCGGCCCGCCCCGCGACGGGCGGTTGTCCCGCATCCGGCGCATCCACGCCACATAATTCGGATCGTCGGTCTTCACTATTTTCACATCGTAATACGTCGGCGGCGGCATGGCAAACTCCAGGAGGAGGGTGTTCAGGTGTCCGGTGTTCGGGTGTTTAGGTATTACCCGTCTTACGCAAAAATTGTACAAACCATCAGTGAGCGAGCGAATAACTGAACACCCGAACACCGAATACCTGAACATCCTATTTCGTCAGCCAGCGCAGGGCAGTAGCGAGGGCATCGGCGTCGGGCGCAGGCGCTTTCTCTGGCAGGGGCGGATATTCGGTTAGCAGGACGCGGCCCCCCGCTTTGGTCAGACGGGACTGCGCGGCGGTCGCGAGAAAAAACGGCGTCTTGCTATTTTGCCGGTGATGCAACAGATAATACCGCCTATTTTTAGCCCGGTCAAGGGGGGGCAGCAGATTCGAGCGGAACGGCGCGTCCAAAAGCAAGAATCCATGAAAGGGAGTCTGCGCTTCCAGCGAGCAGGCATAGACCGCGCCGCCGCCCTGCCCCACGCCCGCCAGAAACACCCGGTCGGGATTGATGGGATATTTTGCCGCCGCGTCTTTCACAATGGCGGACACGAGATTTTCCGTCGCGCAGGGGTCGTCCGGCGCGGCGTTGGGGGCGGTTCGGACAGGCCAGAGCGCGGCCTGTTTCGGGTCATTTTGTTTTGCGTTTGTTTGCGGAGAACGGGCCAGCGCGATCAACAATTTGCCATCGAAGGCCTGCGCCGCAATCGTTTGCCATCGGAGTTTTTGCGCCTCGATGTCGTCCATGCTGTCCGTCAGCACGACGAGCAGTCCCGGCCGTTTCTCCGGCGCAATCGTCGGCTTTTCGGCCTTTTGGTCGGGGACGGGCTGCGAGATCGTGTAACGGTTCGCGCCGTTCCCCACCGTTTGCAGGCGCGGTCTTGCGGCGTTCTCCGGCGTCAAAATCAGGCCGGAGGAGATCAGCCAGTAGGCGCGGCGCGGGTCATCCCCAATCTCAACCAGCGATTTTTTGCGCCGAATAGATACCAGATGAAAGGTCATCGCTTTGAGTTTCGGGACAGGCAGGGCAGATACTTCCGGCGGAAACTTTGCCGCGTTCTTGCTCCGCCACAGCCGCCACCAATCGGCGTCGGAGTCGGCGTCGGGCTTCGCGCCCGTGAGCCGGACGAGCGCGTTCTGAATGGTCTGGTCTTCGCCGATCCCGCAGTCGTCCAGCACCGCAATCAGCGAGGGAATTACGCGGAGATCGTCGCGGGCGCACAGGGCGCTCGTCAGCATCCATGAGTAATCGCCGGGGTAGTAATCCGCCACAATTTTCAGCAGGACATCGGTCGCCCAGCGGCTTTTATTGTAGTTTTGCAGGAACCAGACCGTTTCGTAACTCGCCGTGACTTTGACCGCCTGCTGCGCCTCAATCACCATCTGAACTCGCGGTTCAATCTTCTGCATAAACGGGACGTCGGGCGAGAACCCCATGAAGAAGTACAGGACTTGCCGGACGGTCTGCTCATTTTTTTCTTTGTCGGCGTCCTTCGGGAGAGTCAGCAAGTCCGCGATTGCGTCCAGCAGTCCCGTTTCCATCGCCATTTGCCGCCGTATGCCCGTCAGTCCGTGCGCCAGAACGCCATGCACCTCTTTGCCCGCCACGCTCGTGCCATACGTGCCGGACGAAAACCCAAGCCGCGTCACCTGCCCCAGCATTTTGCCCCTTGCGGCAGGCGCGGCCTGAATGAACCGCGTAAACAAACTGCGATAGTTCTCCCGCGCTAAATCCGCAATCGGTCGCCCCGCCGTCGTTTTGCGCCACGCTTTATACTCGTCCGGCGTATCGAAAGCGTGTGCCGCTACGGTATAAGACAGGTTCAACGCCCTGCGGCGGGCGTCCTCACTTTCGTCCGCCGCGCCCAGATCAAGCATATCGAGCAGATGCGGGTTGAGTTTCGGATTCGAAACGGGCAGTCCGTCCAAACCAATCTTAAAATCGCCAAAGTCGGACGCGAAATTTTGCATCAGTTGATTTTTCAGACCCACGCTGCATTTCGCGTCCCACAACGCCCGAACGACCGGGTAAGTAAATTCCGGGTCGAGGTTGCGGAACTGATACAGGGCGTTCCAGTCCTCGTTTTGCGGCTCCTTGATTTTCAGCAGGCGCTTGACCCAGCCCGCCTGATCGGTCGGCAGCGCCTCCTGCCGCGCGCCCGCCATCGTTGCGCCCGTCAGCAGCAAAATCCATAGGACCAACGCCGCAATTTTTCTTTCGTACCGCATTTTGTGTTCCCCACACGCCCGAAATCTTTTTTTCATTTCGCGGGAGATGCCGCTTACTCCTGCTTGTGTGTCATAATCTGGAAATACGGCGCACGCCGAATTTTATTTTTATGAAACGCGCAAATTTATGAAAAACAATCCCCGCACCCGCAGCGTCACATTAAAATTGTCGGAAGATGAATTTGAGTGGCTGCGCCGCAAAGCGCACTGGGAGGAGACTTCGCGGGCCGAACTCCTGCGCGATTCGCTGCGCTCCCTCATCCGGCACGAGGGCTACCTGCGCCCGCCCGACGACGAGCCGCAGGACTTCGGCTTCGAAAAAGAGCAGATGCAATTCGTCGTTCAGTTGCAGAACGAGGCGGATTGATTCTGCCGATTGAGGATCAAAGAGAAGGCGAAAAGAAAAATGCCGACAGTTGAATTTGTTTGCGACATTGACGCGCCGCTGGAAAAAGTCTGGGCGTTTTACGATACGATAGACACGCTGTTTAAACTCACGCCGCCCGATACGCAGGCGCGGCTCGACGGCGAACCTGTCCCAATGCGGGTAGGCGTGATTTACAAACTGAAATTGCGGCGGTGGGGGATTCCGCTTCCGACGTGGCAGGCGGAGATCATCGCCTATGAGCCGCCGCGCTTTTTTGCCGACCGGCAGGTTCCCGGCAAAGGCCCATTCAAGGCGTGGGAACACCGGCACGGCTTCGAGGCGCTGCCCGATAACCGCACCCGCCTGACCGATCATGTCGCGTACACCATGCCGTTCGGCCCATTTGGGAAAGTCGCGGACTGGCTGTTCGTGCGGCGCGACTTGCAGAAGATGTTCGCGTATCGGCATCGCATTACGCGGGAATCGCTGGAACGTTTGCCCGCCGCAAGCCCGTAACGAAAAGCGGAGCAGACCGCCATGAACGAAATCGAACCGCCCGCCGAGACCACGCAAGATTTGTCTGACGACTCCAGAGTGGAGCAGTTGCGCCGCGCCCTGAAAGTGGGGAATCGCGGCGAAATTTGCCGCCAGATTGAAGCGGCGGGAGAACACGGCAGCGCGCGGGCTGTCCCCTACCTTGCCGCCGTTCTGCGCGACCGCGACCGCTGGCGCGACCGCCTTGCCCGCAACCGCCCGTACCGTCGCCGCCTGAAACTTGCCGCGATTGAGGCCCTGCGGAAAATCGGCGACACCTTCGCCGCCGAATCGCTGCCCGTTGCGCTGTTTGACCGGGACGAAGTGGTGTGTCGCCACGCCGCCCGCGCTCTGGTCACGTTCGGCCCCCGCGCCGTTCCGCCTCTGCTTCACACGCTGGAGCGGCAGCCGGAATGGACTGTCCCGCAAATGCGCCTGCTCATCGAGACGCTGGGCGAGATTGGCGATCCGCGCAGCGGCCCCAGCCTGTCCCGCATTATGCTCGGCCTCAATCCGTACAGTTCGGGCCGCTGGTTTCGCAGAACCTTCCTATTTCCCGGCATATTTACCATATCATTGATCTCCACGATTGGGATACTTGCTTCAATCGCTATGTTTTGTGAGATAGGAAATCCAATGACCTTGGAAACGCTGCTGGCTATGATAGCAAGCAGTCTTCTGTTCGGAATCTTTGGTGGACTGTTGCTGTTTTTACCGCTCTACTTTACGGTACTGCTTCCGGTGGGGATTTCGTGGTCGAATACCGAACTGGCCGCGCTTGCGAGTTCGGCGGCGGATGTGCTGATTCAACTGGACGACAAACGCGCCCTGCCGAGCGTGATTGAAGCGACCTACGCGGGACGCCGCAAAGCGCAGCCCGCCGCCCGTCGCGCCCTCTGCCACCTGCTGCCCCTGCTCGACGCGAACGACTCCGAACTGCTGCCCCGCGCCTCCCTGCAATTCCTGCTCGATTCGATCTCTCCGCTGCGGCAGGCGGTGGCCCCGCAGTCCTCTGAACTGACCGCCGCTATTGTGCTGGCCCTGCGCTACGTCGGGCCGGGTTCCGCCGCCGAAACGGTGCAAAAATTGCAGCAGCGCAGCGACATTCCCGCCCTTCTCGACGCCTGCCGCGAAACGCTGCCCGTCCTGCTGGCCCGTCGCGCACAGGAACGCGCCGCCAGCACCCTGCTTCGCGCCTCCGCCCAGCCCGCCACGCCCGACGCCCAACTTCTGCGCCCGTCAGCCGCCGCCCCAAACACGCCCCCGGAACAACTGCTCAGGCCGATGGAGTGAGTCGCCTTTGAACTCGGATTATACAGATTAGACGGATTGCACGGATTTTTCAATGCCTGCCTGCAAGCGCGTCACAGACCCGTGAGTATGATGCAATAGAAAATCCGTATAATCATTTCAATCCGTGTAGTCCGAGTTCAAAAAGATTTCTTTCTTGCAATGCACAAAATCGTGACGCCGAAGGGGAAATTCATATTTTTTGCCAGCGTGTTCTCTGCGGTGAACAAACTCGTGAGCGCGGCGTTGACGGGGGCGGAGAACTCCGGGACGGTGGACTTCGTTCTATTGAGGCGGCGCTGAATCGCCACGACGGGGTACAGGAACATCATGGTATGGGAGAGTTTTTCGATCTCGAAGCCCGCCGCCGCAAACCGCTCCGAAAGTTCCGCTCGGACGTAGCGCCTGTGGTGCATCAGCGCCACGTCGTGATCGCTCCACAGGTGCATATAAGCGGGAACAGTGGCGAAAACCCGCCCGCCCGGTTTCAATACCCGGTGGAATTCGCGCAGGGCCGCGTTGTCGTCGGGCAGGTGTTCCAGGATGTCCATCGCCACCAGCGCGTCAAATTGGTCGGACTGAAACGGCAGGTTCATGGCGTCCGCCCCGACAAGGTTATGCAGTCCCCGTCGGCGCGAGAATTGCAGGGCCAGCGGCGAAAAATCGGCGGACACGACTTTGCCCCAATGCGCCAGCCGCGCCGAGGTCGCCCCGGTTCCGCAGCCGATGTCCAGCAGACGCAGGGCCGATTCCGGGTTGTCCGGCGCTCCGTAGTAGGACTTCAGCAGCGATTCGATCAGCCGGTGACGCCCCACAAACCACCAGTAAGAATCTTCCAACCGGTACATTTGCTCGTATTGCGAAGTGTTCATCAGCGGGTCGGCGCAATCTTCGCGGACGCGGCGTAGCGGGTGGCGCGAATCTTAAACAACGTTTTCACCATGCGCGTCGCGTCCCGGACGAAGCGGACTTTGGAGCCTTCCTGATGCGCCCACCGGACGGGGACTTCCGCCACGCGCAGACCGAGGACTTTCACCGCAAGGTATAAGACCTCCACGTCAAACGCAAAATGGTCTACCTGACACAGATTAAAAATCCGCTGCGAGGCCGACTGCGTGAACAACTTGAAGCCGCACTGCGTGTCGTGGATGCCCGGAACCGCCAGCGCCTGCACCATCTGATTAAACGCCCGCCCGCCCATTTCGCGAACAAAAGACTGCCGTTTCAACAGCTGCGAACCCTTCACGTCCCGCGAACCAATCGCGATGTCCGCGCCTGCGTCAAGGGCCGCAGTCAATTTTTCGACTTCCTCAATCGGCGTAGCGAGGTCGGCGTCGCAGAACAGGACGCGCTGCCCGACGGCCCGCAGCATCCCGTAGCGCACCGCATGGCCTTTGCCCCGGTTGGTCTCGTAGGTCAGCAGGCGGAAATGCGGGTCTTGCGCGGCGAACGCCAGCGCAATCTCTTTGGTCGCGTCCGAACTGCCGTCGTCCACAATCAGCACTTCGAAGTCGTAGGTCTGCGCGTGGAAGTATTCCGCCATGCGGGTCAGGGACGCGCCCATCCGTTCCGCCTCGTTATAGGCCGGGACCACGACGGACAACAGCGGCGTCAGGGCCGAACTCTCGTTTTGCAATGCAGCGCTCAAAAAGAAACTCCTTACCATTCAGGTCTTTCTCTATTATAACGAGATTAAGGCGGAATGTCAATGCTTGGAGTGGGAAGCGGGGCGAATGGAGCAGGCTGGCCTTTCATAGGCCCGCCTATTCCTGCGTGATTTCGGTGACGCGGACAGACATGAGAATTACCGTATTTTTGTGCTGGCATTAGTAGGCGGCAAGGACGGGCTGAAAGCGGACTTACGAAGTGGGAGCGCGAAGACCGGCAGCATCAGCGGCGCGGCAGTCCCCGCCGGTTTTCCATGCCGGGAATTGTGACGGCGAACCGGATGGCGCGTTCCGCCTCCTCCCGGTGTTCGATGAGGGGAACGGCCTCGGCAGGCGTCTCGTCGAAAAAATCCTGTTTCTTGATGACAATCGGATCGTCGTTTACGCGGCGAGCAGCGCCTCCAATCCGGTCGTATTGAGTTCACCCGCCCACTGGTGTTCCTGCGCCGTCAAATCGCGGGAGTCAAGCAGGACGGAGGAATACGGAATCGTCTCGCCCTCGCGGACGGCCTGCCAGCCGATAAAGGCGTGGGACGCCTCACTGATGGCGCTGGCGTTCCTGTGCCGAAAATGCTCCAGCGTCTGATTAACGAGAGCGATCTCCCTGCCGGTGAACGCCTCTAAATCGGGGGCGCGCAGCGCAAAAACTTTTTTTTGCTTATGTCCGTAATACGCTTTCTCCGCAATGGCGATTTCGGACTGGTCGCACATTGCTTCGATGACAGGCAGAATCTGGCGGGGCGCGGGGCCGTTCGGCAGTTTCTGATACTTCTGCCCGGTGATGGAGTGTCCCAGTTGCAGGCGTACAGGGGTTTGCGGTCAAGTTGGGCCACGATGTCACCGACGAAGCGGGCGAGGTGGTCGGTCGGCAGTCGCAAAGTCGGACGCTGGTTTTGAGGGTGGCCTCGTAATCTACGGTTTTGAATTGGCTACTCATGTTTTATTGTGGCGCATTCTACGCGACACAGAGATATTCTCGCCGACAGACTACGAGAAGTATTCGCGATTATTCATCAGGGCATTTTGATTCATCATTCCTCATTTCTCACTACCTGTGTACGCGCAGCCGGAACCAGAGCGTCAGGACGCGCAGCAGGTTTTTGCCCATCGGCGAGAGCAGGAGAACGGCGATAATCGGGGTGGCGGCGGCGAAGACCACGAGGCCGATTTCGCCGATGCGGGGATGCTGCTGCTGCCAGAGCCGCGCAATCCCTTTGGCGTCCACCAGTTTCGAGCCGATGCGCAGGCGGGTCAGGAAGGTGCTTGCCATGCCTGCCCGCCCCTTGTCCAGAAACTCCTCCAGCGAAAAATGCGTTCCGACCGCCACAATCAGTTTTGCGCCCAGCGCGTCCGCCAGCAGCATCGCCACGTCCTCACTGGTTCCCGGCGAAGGAAAGACCGTTGCGCTAAGGCCCAGATGCTCCATGCGTTCGAGACCGGGGGCTTTCTTATCGCCCTTGGCGTAGCCATGCACGATGAGTTCCGCGCCGCAGCGCAGGGCGGCGTCGCTCACGCTGTCCATGTCGCCGAGAATAATGTGCGGGCGCAGTTTCGCTTCGAGGAGGGCGTCTGCGCCGCCGTCCACCGCCAGCAGGACGGGGCGGGCGTCGCGCAGATAGTCGCGCAGCATCGCGAGGTCTTCTTTGTAGCCCTCGCCGCGCACCACAATCAGGACGTGCCGGTGCTCAAATTTCGTTTTCAGGCGCGGCGCGTCAATCGGGTCGAATAGCAGCGATTTTTCCGCCGCCAGAAATTCCAGCGTATTGCGGGCGAAATGGTCTAACTCGTCGGAGAGGTTGGCCTGCGCCGCCGTGAGTTGCGCGTCCACCAGAAAGCGGGTCAGATGGGTTCCTTCGAAGCAGGAGCCGTTCGCCAGTTTCAGCGCGTCTTCCAGCAAAAAACCCTGCTGCCCGTCCGCAATGGCGTTGAAAGCGTCCTCGCCGATTCCTTCCAGAATCGGGATATTGGCGTCCAGCAGCACGCTCGGCCCGCGATTGGGATAGCGGCCCGTGATGCAGGGCGCGGCGTTGACGACCGCAGAGACCCGGCAGTCGCGCAGGGCGCGGGCGGCGGTCGTGTCCAGATCGGGATGCGAGATAAGCGCGATATCGCCGGGACGCAGCCGCGCCGTTAAATTTTTGGTGCGCCGGTCTTTAAGGACGCGGGCGTAAGTCAAGACCGCCATGAGTTTCCGTTCCTGCTTATTATGCCGTTATTCCGATTTCTTGTCAACTTTAATCCACGAATGACACGAAGACGTGAAAGTACCTTAGACAGAAGGGACAGGATTTTTTCAGGATGCGCGGGATTTTTTGATTGGACACGCTTCTGTAATCTTCCGCGTGTCGTGTTTCACTTTGGAAGGGAAAAGAACGTTTTTTCTCACTTGTCTGAACTACGACGCAGGACTGCTTAGGTTTCAAAAGAGAGCGCCGTATCACGCTGCTGTTCGATTTAGCCGGAGTATCAAACCGCTTCTTTATCCGTAGGTCATTTCCGGTCAGTGCGGCGGCAATTCAGGAGTTCGCGGTCACGCGCAAATCTCCTGAAAAAAGCAGGGGGATGGAGTGGGACGCCAGAAGAACCCGTAAGCGCGTCAACTTACGGGTAACGACGCCTATTCGATGCCCGGTCGCGACGCTGCGGCGGGACGTTCAGGCGCCGGACACATTCAAGCCGGATTAGATTTTGATGTCGAGCAGACCGCTGACTCCGACGCCGGGAATGCGGTGAATCTCCTTGACATTGGTCGAGTCAATCGGGACGAGGCCGCGCAGCCGGATTCCAGCGGGCTTGAACTGCGTTTCGAACTGCGCGACGGCCTGCACCTTCGCCACTGCGTCACGCGGCCCCATGACCTGCACCGCGCCCGCCTGTTTGCCGTCTCCCACCGAGATGACCGGCACAACTTTCGTTCCGAAGTCCGGGCTGTCATTGGGCGTTTTGCTGGCGGAGTTAATCGCTTTGTTAATCTCCGGCCCGAATTTCGAGATGATAAAGGCGATGCCGCCGCCTTTGAGAATGGAGCCAAACTGCGCGGCGCAAACGGCGGTCAGTGTCGTGAGCAGAAGGGCGGACAGCGCAAACGTTTTCTTATATTTTGACATGGAATTCTCCTTGCGAACAGGGCGGCGGTGAAAAGTCCGCCGGATACTTCTCTTTGACGCCGCCGGCCGGCATGAAGTTCGTCCGTATCGCAGTCCGCGCCGTCCTGCCAGACAAAAACGGACGCGCTGCGAATGTTGCAGCGCGTCCGTCTGGTTTGGGTCGTACTCCCGCTTACTTTTTCCCAGCCTTCTTTTTCTTCGGCTTGTTCTGGAAAGCGTGGTTGATGTCCTTCGATTCACGGTTCAGTTCGTGATTGACGTTTTTGGACAGGTTGTCCGCGTGCTTGCCCGGACTTTTCTGCGGGGCGGGCGTGATCTGCCGTGTGACATGGTGCTTTTTGCGGTTCTTTTTCAGTTGCGTGATGGCGTTTTTCGGCTTCTTGTCCTGCGCGATGGCGGGCAGGGCGATCTGCGTCAGCGCCAGAATCGCCAGCAGCGGCGCGATGATTCTCTTCATTTCAGGGTCTCCTGTGTCTGCCCGAACGAGCGGATGCCCCGCGTCACTTCGCAAGTTTTGCGGGCGTTGGACACAGGACGGGCGAAGCGGACGTTTTGTTCCCACGCTTTCAGACTACAGGCCAAACGCGCAGGGAAGGCCCGCGCAAGAATGTGAGAGGATAAAACGCCCCGCAGCGGGTATTATAATCCCGATTGCCAACTCATTTAAAGGACGAACACGCCCCGATGAGCCTGCCCGCCGCACAACCTGCGTCCGCCGCGCCCGATATTCAGACCGCGACTTCCGCCCCCCGCGTTGCCGCCAGAGGCCGCGCTTCCGGGCTGACGTTTCGCGCCCTGCTGCTCGGCCTGATTTTCACAGCGCTGACCGACCTGTGGATTCACTGGGCGGAGTTGATTCTGGGCGGGCGCGGGCATACCGCGCTCGGCGGGACAGCGATCCCGGTGGGCGCGTTCAACGCGCTTTTTCTCTTAACGATTGTCAATCTGTTCCTGACGCGCTTCCTCAAACCGCTGGCCTTCACCGCCGCCGAACGCCTCGTAATTTACGTGATGATGACCGTCTCGACTGTGATTTCTTCGTCGGGCGGAATCCACTTCGTCGTGCCGACCGTCGCCGCCGCGTTCTACTACGCCGACAGCAGCAACGGCTGGGCGGGCAAGTTCCATCAATACATCCCCGACTGGATCGCGCAGAAAAACGCGGACGCCCTGAAAGGGTTTTACATCGGAAACGCCTCCGTTCCCTGGGCGCTGTGGCAGACGCAGATTGCCGCGTGGACGGTCTTTCTGTCATTGTTCGCCATCGCGTCGCTGTGTTTGGTTTCACTGCTGCGGCGGCAGTGGGTGGATCGCGAACGGCTGACTTTCCCGACCGTCGCCCTGCCGACCGAACTGATTGCCCGCCCTGAAAGCCTGCTGTCCAACCGGCTGATGTGGTTTGGCTTCGCGATTCCGTTCACGCTGGACATTATCAACACGATTCACCTCAACTACCCGTCCGTGCCGTTGTTCCCGACCCGCGCCGACGGGCAGTTCGACATCGGGCAGGCGCTGACCGCGCCGCCCTGGAACGCCATCGGGCATACGCCGCTGTCGTTCTATCCCTTTGTGATTGGGATTGCCTATTTACTGTCAACCGAAATGACGTTCTCGTGCTGGTTCTTCTGGATCGTGACGAAACTGGAGGCGGTCTACGGTTCCGCCGCCGGGTTCAACGCGGGCGGCGGCAGCGGTTCGCAAAGTCAGTGGCCTTTTATCGGGCAGCAGGGGGCGGGCGCTTTTCTGGCGCTGTCCGTGTTCGGGCTGTGGCTGTCGCGGGCCTATCTCAAAGAAATCTGGACGATTGCGTTTCGGTCAAAGCAGACGGGCGCAGACCGGGACGAACCGCTTTCGTACCGCATGGCCTTTATCGGGCTGGGAGTCAGCGCGGCCTTGCTGGTCGTCTGGTGCATGGCGGCGGGGATGCGCGGGCCGGTCGCGATAGTGCTGATCGTCCTTTCACTGTTGTATACGCTGGCGGCAACGCGGATTCGGGCGGAGACGGGCAATGCGTGGCTGTTTGGGCCGACGGCGGACGTGCATCGGCTGATGACGGCGACGTTCGGCTCGGCGGTCTACCACCCGGCGGACTTGACCGCGCTGGCCTACGTCCGCAACCTCATTGCCAGTTCGGAACTGCGCTGCCTGACGATGCCGAATCAATTTGACGCTTACAAAATGGCGGACGGCGTGGGCGTGGACAAGCGGCGGCTGACGTTCGCGCTCCTGCTGGCGATTGTGCTGGGGGTTGGGGTCTCGTTCGCCATCGGCCTGATGATCTGGTACGGCTACGGCGCGAACGCCAAGACCGATCAATGGCGCACCTACATGGGCCGGATGCCCTTTGACAGCCTCTCCGATACGCTCGGCTCTCCCGTCAAGCCCGACATCACCGGAACATTCGCGACCGCTGGCGGATTTCTCATCACCGTTTCGCTGATGCTGCTGCGGATTCGGTTTCTGTGGTGGCCTTTTCACCCGGTCGGCTACGCGATGGCGAACACGAACACGATGAACAATCTCTGGCTGCCGTTCTTCCTCGCGTGGCTGTTCAAAACGCTCGTGTTGCGCTACGGCGGACTGAAACTCTACCGCCTCTCCCTGCCGCTGTGCTACGGCGTCATCATGGGCGATTTCATTGCGGGCGGGCTAACTACGGCAGTCGGCTGCTTCACCGGCATCAACGCCTACCCGATCAACTGGTGATACGATTTTGGTTTTTGGATTGCGCGGCGCTTCTTCTTTGAGGCGCGGCCCTTGTTGTTAGCGGGGAAAGTGGCGTATAATAGGGCAGAAGAAATAAAACGATGACGCTTACGATTGACCTGTCGCCGGAAGTGAGGGCGAAGATTGACGGGAACGCAAAACGGCAGGGCGCCTCGCCGACCGACCTGACGCGCCGTCTGGCTGAAGACGCGCCCCTATTGGAAATCGCGCCACAGGAGACCGCTGCGGAAGGCCGCCTTCTGTGCCGACGGGCGTTTTCAGAAAAAGACAGGGCTGCTATGTCGCAAAGGGCCTCAAGTTTACACCAATTCCCGGTGGGCGGCAAATACCGGAACACCCGAATATCTGGCCTCGGAGGGCGCAATGCGGATTGAGATTTACGATACAACGCTGCGGGACGGTTCGCAGGGCGAGGGCATCTCGTACAGCGTGGAGGATAAGATTCGGATTGCGCGGCGGCTGGATGAGTTCGGAATGGACTTTATCGAAGGCGGCTGGCCCGGATCGAACCCGAAAGACGAGGAATTTTTTGAGCGGATGAAGTCCGTTCCGCTGCGCCACGCAAAACTGGCGGCGTTTGGCAGCACCCGCCGCGCCAATATCGCCGCGCAGGACGACGAACAGATACAAAAACTGCTTCGCGCCGAAGTTCCGGTGATTACGATTTTTGGCAAGACGTGGGAGCAGCACATCGTCCACGCGCTGAAAACCACGCCGGAAGAAAACCTGCGCATGATCGCGGACAGCGTGGCTTATCTGAAAAGCAAAGTCCCGACCGTCATCTATGATTTAGAACATTTTTTCGACGGCTATAAGGACAACGCGGAGTACGCTTTCCACTGCCTGAAAGCGGCGCATGACGCGGGCGCAGATCGGCTTGTCCTGTGCGATACGAACGGCGGAACCCTGCCGCATGAGGTCGCGGAGATTACGCGCAAAGTCTGCGCGGCTTTTCCGAACGCCGTGATCGGGATGCACACGCACAACGACGCGGAGTGCGCCGTCGCCAACGCGCTGGCGGGGATTCAGGCGGGGGCGGCGCACGTTCAGGGGACGGTCAACGGCTACGGCGAGCGCTGCGGCAACTGCAATTTGATCTCCGTGATCGCCACGCTGAAACTAAAAATGGGCTATGACTGCCTGACGCCGGAATCGGTGGGGCATCTGACGGGGCTTTCGCAATATGTGGACGAGGTGGCAAATCTGACGCCGGACACGCGCCGCGCCTACGCGGGCAAGAGCGCGTTCGCGCACAAGGGCGGGGTTCATGCCGACGCGGTGCTGAAAGGCGCAAGCTACGAGCATATCAACCCGGAACTGGTGGGCAATTCGCGGCGGCTGCTGGTCTCGGAACTGGCGGGCGGGAGCAGCATGGCGGGCAAGGCGACCGAATACGGCCTTGACCTTGACCGGAAGTCGCCGGAGGCCCGCGCCCTGCTGCAATCGGTGGCGGAGCGGGAACATGAAGGGTACAGTTATGAAGGCGCGGAGGGGTCGTTTGAGCTGCTGATGATGCAGGCGATGGGGACGTACCGCCCGCTGTTTACGCTCAAGGGCTTTCGCTGCATCGTGGAGAAGCGGGGTATTTCTCAGGAGACGATCACGGAGGCGACGGTCAAAATCGAGGTGGGCGGGCAAGAGCGCCTGATGGTGGCGGAGGGCGACGGGCCGGTTCACGCGCTGGACGGGGCGTTGCGGAAGGCGCTGCTGGAATTTTACCCGGAGATGGCGCACATCCGGCTGACGGACTTTAAGGTGCGCGTAGTGAACACGAAAGAGGGGACGGCGGCGAAGGTGCGGGTCATCATTGACAGCGCGGACGGCGAACAGAACTGGAGTACGGTGGGCGTTTCGACGAACATGATTGAGGCAAGCTGGCGGGCTTTGGTGGACAGCGTTTTGTATGGTTTATCGCGAAGGGGTTAGATGTCCAGTTTGGTTTTAGCGAGGGTGATCCCTTGCATCGCCGCGTTAAAATCTGTGTCACTCTGCGTGATCTGCGAGTTCAATCTTTTCCCGGTGGCGGCGAATATAGTCCGCTGCCGTCGTTTCTAATTGTCCATCTATCTCCCATATTACGGCGTCCTGTGCGGCGAACAGGCAGGTCAATTCCGCATCGCTGTAATTTGCGTCGAGCCATTGCTGCCGAACCATCGCATCCCCTGATAAAATTTCGGGTGGAAAGACGCGCAGCGTTTCCCGGCAGGCGTTTGCGGCGTCAGAAAATCCCAATGCTTCGAAGGCGGACGCGACCTGCGCGGCGTTAGAAGCGCCCTCGTAAAAATAGCGAAAACCGCCGTTACCGATAATTCCGCTGGCCCACCATGCAAGTAAGACCGTCTGCTCTTCCGGCGACAGGCTCGCCAGTCCCGCCGCTTCCGCCCGCTGTCCCAGACCCTCCCCAATCGTATTGACGAAATCGAAATCGGAAGAAGGCATAATTTTTACTTCATTTTATTGCGTCAGTCGAAAAGAGAGGTAATCGAGAGATCGTTATTGGCGCGGTGAATCGCTTCGCCGAACAGGGACGCCACACTCAACACCTGAATTTTCGGGTCGCGCTTGTCGGGGGAGAGCGGCACGGAATCGGTCACCACAATGCTGGCAATCTCCGGGCGCGAACACAGACGCTCCACCGCGTTCTGCGCAAAAATCCCGTGCGTCGCCGCAACGTGAATCTCCGGTTTGCAGCCATGCGCCAGCAGCGCGTCCACCGCCTGAATAATGCTGCCGCCGCTCGTAATCATGTCCTCCACGATAATCGGGATTTTGCCGCGCACGTCGCCCGCCAGATGGGTCACCTCGGTCAGGCCGTGATCGGGGTGATGCTTATAGCCGACGGCGAGCGGGGCCTTGAGTTCCTGCACCACGCGCCGCACTTTTTTGACGCGCCCCTCGTCCGGCGAAACGACGACAATATTCTCCCGCTGCGCTTCGGGCCAGCGGGCCGCAAAATTGTCCGTAAAGAGATTGATGGCGGTCAGATGGTCTACCGGGATATTGAAAAACCCCTGAATCGCGTCGGCGTGAAGATCAAGGCACATCACGCGGTTCGCGCCCGCCACCGTCAGGATGTCTGCGATGAGTTTGGCGGTAATCGGTTCGCGGGGCGCAGACTTTTTCTCCTGACGGGCGTAGCCATAATACGGAATAACCGGCGTGATGCGCCACGCTGAAGCCCGCCGCAATGCGTCAATCGCTTCCAGCAATACCACGAGGTTGGTGTCCACCGGCGGGCAGGTCGGCTGAATGATGTAGGCGTCCGTGCCGCGCACGCTTTCATCGAAGCGGACATAGTTCTCGCCGTCCGCAAACTGCGTGTAAAACATCTCGCCGAGCGGGACGTGCAGCCACTCCGCCACCGCCTGCGCTAAGGCCGGGTTGCCGGGGCCGGAGAATACTTTCAGTTCATGCTGCGTCGTCATCGTCATCTCTTTCCTCAATCGCCGCCGCGCCGGGATTTCTTCCGCGCAGGCCGCTGTTCACCGCTCACGTATCGGTTTCTTTTGGTTGCAGTATAGCCCACGACCGGGCCGAAAGTCAACGCCGCCGCAAGGTCGCCGCCCCCGCATCCCGCCGCATGGCCGGAAGGCTGTAAGTAGAAATGGCGGCCTCGCGGCGGTTTACAAACCCTGTTCGCAGAAAACTTAGGGACTTTCGAGTATTAAAATCTTCCACACTGGCGGGCGGGCGGGCGAATAAATTCACTGCCACAAAAGCGCGAAGCCCGCCTTCGCGGACTCAATGCGGACTTACGCATACGGGAAGATTTATTTTATCGCAAGTCCCTTAGATATTTCTTATCATGCGTTAGCGCTATTTTGTATTGTTATGCGGTATACTTACCGTATATGGAAATCGTGATTCTTGGGAGCGGAACGTCGCATGGCGTTCCGATGATCGGGTGCGACTGCGCGGTCTGCCGCTCAGACAACCCGAAAAACAAACGGCTGCGGCCCTCCATTCTGGTTCGGACGGACGCAGGGACTATTCTGATAGACACCACGCCGGAACTTCGCCTGCAGGCGCTGGCGAACGACCTGCGGCGCGTGGACGCCGTTTTAATGACCCACGCCCACGCCGACCACCTGTTCGGCATGGACGACCTGCGCCGCTTCAATGACCTGATGGGAGTGGAAATTCCGGTCTATGGCGATGAGCGGACGCTGGCGGACATTCGCCGGATTTACGACTATATTTTCAAGCCCACGCAGGCGGGGGGCGGCAAACCGCGCTTGACGCTGCATCCGCTGGCAGCAGGGTTCGATCTATTTGGCCTGCAAATTAGCCCGTTTCCTGTCCTGCACGGCGCGTTGCCGGTGACCGCCTATCGCTTCGAACAGACTGCCGCCGACTCCCCCCCTGTCTGCGCCGCTTATGTCACCGATGTCAGTCATATCCCCGCCGATGTCATGCCCCGCCTGGAGAATCTGGACTTGCTGCTGCTGGACGCGGTGCGCTTTGAACCGCACCCCACGCATTTCGGACTGTATCAGGCATTGGACATCATCGCGCAGGTCAGGCCGCGCCGCGCTTTACTCACGCACCTTTCGCACCACTTCGACCACGAGGCCGTCAACTCCCAGCTACCGGAGAATGTCGCGCTGGCCTTCGACGGACAGAAAATCACGCTTTGAAGCGAAATCCCTTGCAAACAGTTCAACTACATTGAAAACGCAGTCCGCGTGGCCGCGCCGCGCCACAATTTTAAGTGTCCGACCTTAATAAGACCGTTCCCTTTAGATTGTCCTGTAAAAAAGTGTATGCGGTAAAGGATTGCATTACGAATAAAATAAGCCGTTTTCGGGAGTTGATACGCTTCCCTGAACGTAAAAAACGCTCTTGTTCAAACGCGGCAAACGAAACAAAAACGCAGGGGGTATGTCATAATATCTGGCGTAAATTTAAATTGAACAAGGTCGGTTCTTATAACGTCCTTTCAATACAACCCCTTAACGCCTGACAGCAAGTCCGCTTGCTGCATGGTGTTGGAGCCGCGCATTATTTGCGCGGGGCTAAGACTGGTCTTGCAGTCTCGCGGCATTTGCAAGAGTGCAACAACAAATCAAACATTCCGTTCGCACGGACGCAGGACGGAAAAGGACGGTGTTTTTTGGTGGAAACGAAAGAGAAGCGCAGAAAATATATCGGAGTCGGCGGGGACGATGTGCCTTCGCTCGGCGTGCTGGAGGGGGATATCCTGCGCCTGCTCTGGGACGCGGGCGAACCGCAGTCCTCCGTGCAGGTGTATGAGTCCATGCACTTTGCGCGCCGCGCCGAAAAGCGCGAAATGCAGTCGCCCTCCACGATTGCGGTCACCTTGAGCCGCATGGTGGAAAAAGGCCTGCTCACGGTCGAAAGAAGGCCTCGCGGCGGCAAGGGCTATTACGGCCCGACCAAGACCCGCGCCGCGGTCGTCGCCGACGTGATGAACGATGTCAGCAAGCGGCTGACGGGCCAGCCCTTCGGCTACCTGATGCAGTTGCTCAACGGAACCGCGCCGAAAACGGAACTGGACATCATTGACCTGACCGAGGTGCTGGCGGCGCTAAAACAGCTGGAAAAAGATAAAAATCAGCCGGTGGCGAAACGAGTCAACGAGTATTAAATTCGCGCCGCGTTCCTGATGTTATATTTCTTTTTATGAACCGCGCTATAACAAAGCGTTCGGGCCAATCGGCCCGAACGTTTATTTTTTACCTTTGCAAAAAAATCAGCCCCGTTTTTTGCCCGAAGCGCAACAGGAACCGCCTGCCTTTGCGCCGCGATTTACCACGATGTTTCCCGCGCCCGAAAGTTTAAAATTCCCGATATTGGCGTTCACGCCGTCAAGGTGAAGGTGATTGCCTGCCGGATCGCGGTAATCGAAGGCGGTAGTTTTGCCTTTCGTAAAGCGCTTGACGGGCCAGGTCACGTTATTTTCCACAATAACAGGATTTTTGCCGTCCGCCCCGGTCAGCACATCCGCAGAAAATCCGCCGCTGCCCGCAAACTCCACCGTAAATTTTGCGGCGGTCTGCCGCGCCGTGATGCGGACGACCGCGAAGCGGCGCGGCCCGCCCGACGCCCCGCCTGAACCGAAGACCGCCAGCGCCAGTTTTTCAAGGGCCGACCTTTGCGCGGCGGTGGCGCGAGAATCCAGAAACCCGAACGCGCCGCCCTCCGCTTCGCCGCCCCCGAAGATTAGCCCGTCCAGTTTGACGCCGTGATACGAGGCCGTTTGCAGGCGGTAGGCGTAAACGGTGTGGCAATAATTGCGCCTGCCATCCGACGCCGCCAGCGGACTTTGCCCGAAGTTGCAGGGGCAGGGGACGATGCAGGAACACGCCTCAAACAGCGTTCCCGCCGCCTGCCAGTCGTTCGCGTTCGTTTTTTGCGCCGCCGCGCCGCGAGTCAGGAGGCCGACCGCCCCGATTGCGGCGATGCGGGCGAAGGTTTGCTTTTGCATGGAATTTTCCCGGAAAATAGATTAAATATCTCCCTTTCGGTACGCGCCCCGCATCTATTGCGTTCCGTAAATTCTCAGGCGCCGGTATTCCCGTCCGCAGGACGGTCGGCGGAACGCCTCCCAGACGGGTCGTTTACGGCCCGGACACGCCGCCGGTTCGGATCGTTCACTGCCCGGTCTTTATATCCCCGCTCGCTCGTTCATGACCGGACACGCCGTCCGGTCTCCTGCTTGGAATCAGGCGGCGCGGCGCAGCGCATCAGAATCAGGAGGAAAGCGGACAAGGCGCAGGGGCGGAACGGTAATCTCGTCGCACAGGGTCAGGACGAGTTCGGCGGTCGCGCCGCGTCCGGCGGCGCTGGATACGCGCAGATCGCCGCGCCATTCGCGGGCCATGCTGCGGGCAATCGTCAGTCCGAGGCCCATGCCCTCCTGCCGTGAACGGGTGGAGAAAAATGGCGTGAAGATATGCGGCAGCGCGTCCGGGGCGATTCCCGGCCCGTTGTCCTCAATGCGCAGCGACAGGCCTTTGCCGTCCGCCGCCGCTTCCGCCGTGATCGCAATCACGCCGCCGGAGGTTTCCAGCGCCTGCTGAGCGTTGCGGACGAGGTTGACAATGGCCTGCTGCAGGCGGCGCGGATTGGCGAGGACGGGCGGCAGATCAGACGCAACCTCCAGCCGAAGCGTGACGCCCTGCGCCTCGATTCCGTCCCGCAGCAGCGCTAAGGCCCCGTCCAGCGCGTCGGTCAGGCAGACGGGCATGGGAGGCTCCTCGTGGATTTGCGTGTAGTCCATGACCTGCGAGACGGCGGCGTGGCAGCGCTCCGCGCCGCGCTCCATATCGCCGAGGTAGTCCAGCACACGGGCCATCTGTTCGGCGGAAAGCGGCCCCTCGTCTTGTTTTTGCAGGCGGGCGTTCAGATACTGCGCGTAGGCGCGGAGATTGGCGAGCGGGGCATGGAGGCTGCGGGCCACCGATTCGGTCATCTGGCCCAGCGCCGCGACTTTATCGAGCTGCTCCAGTCGGGCGCAATAGGCGCGGTTTTCCTCTTTCGCGTCGCGCGTCTCTGTCAGCAGGCGGGCCTGCCGCGTCCGCAATTCGCGCCGCTCCATCGCCCGCCCCACGCACCGGACGAGATCGCCCGCGTCGTGCAGCGGTTTCCAGAAATGGTTATAAAACAGGCCGCAGTCTATGGCGTCCACGATCAGCGGGGCGTTTTCCGGGCAGGCCAGCAGGACGGTCTCCGCCAGCGGATCGCCGTCAACAAGCGCGTCCGCCAACTCCATGCCGCTGCCGCCCGGCAGTTCCCACTCCGTGACCAGCGCCGGGAAGTGGCAGCGGTTCAGCAGCTCCCGCGCCTCGCGAAATTCCCCCGCGCACTGCACGTCGTAGCCCGCCGCCGAGAAGACCAGCGCCAGCACGCGCCGCATCCGGGCGTCGGACAGGGCGAGCAGCAGCGGCGTCGCGGCATCGCGGGGCATCGCAAAATCCATTTCCCATTCGGGGGTCGGGCGTTCAATGGTGTTCATGGCGGGCGTTCCTTGCTTGATCAGGCTGGCCCATCGCTGACAAATTAAGCGACGCGGTTAGCCCTGATTTTCGGCGCAATCGCTCCACGTCTTCAGGTCTTGACTCCCGCTGTCAGTTCGTCCGGCGACCGATTGCCGGGTTTTTTTCGGCCCCGAAAACGCGCTCCTTCCGCGCAGTCGACGCTGCGGGGCAAAGGCTATCCTATTGCGGCCTGACAGAGAGAAGCCGGAGATCAGGCGAACGAGAGGACGACCGCTTCGTTTTGCTTCCAGACGCAGGGAAAACGCTGCCCGTCACCGAGAAATTTACCCGTCCGTTCGTCGCGGACGCTGCGGACAGGCGCGGCGAATTTCAGCGTAACGTTCAGGGCGGCAGTCTTTAGCCCGACCGCGTTGCCGCCCCCCGCTTCCGTGCCGCGCGTTTCCGGGTTGCCGACGAGGAACAAAACCGCTCTGCCGTCCGGCCTGCGGAATGTCGTTATCTCATAGCCAAATTCCGCCGCCCCCGCGTTTTCGATCTCGATTTTGCGCGTTAGGCCGAGCGGTTTAATGAACGTTTCGCGGCGCTTTGCGGCCTCGAAACCGGCGGCGCGATAGGCGTTGTACCACTGCGGCGAGAGGTTGAGCAGGCAGGCGGTTCCCGCGCCGAAGCGCTTCACATTCTGCGTGGGCATGGCGCGAACGGCCTTGTTGAACCCGCTGGAGTCTCGGATGCAGTGGTTGACTTTTGTTAGCAGTTCTTCATAGTTCTTGTAGCCGTAGTTCGCGTCCTGATTGGTCTCGCACCAGAGAACGCCGCCGAAAATGTCCCGCATGGTCAGCGCGGGATCGTGCCGGACGCCGAACAGCGCGTCCAACGCTCCGCCGTCCTTTCGCCCGACGCCGTGCTGATCCCACACGCCGGGAAGGTAATCGGCGACCACCGTTCCGCCGCGCTTGCAAAACGCCGTGATTGCCCGCGCTTCGGCGTCGGAGAGGCACAGGCACGCGGGCAAGATCACCGTCTTGATTTCTGCCGGGATGCCTCTTTGGATCGCCTCCACATAGCCAACATAGCGGTATTGCAGGCCGGAGTCGCGCATCATGTTTTCCCACGCCTGCCGGACAAGGTGCGACGCGCCGAGCCGGTGATCGCCGTCCCGATTCGTCCACGTTTTGCCGTGCGCCTGCGCGTCCAGAATCCAGCCGAGCTGAATGGAAGCGTGGCTGTAATACAGAGCGATTCCGTCATGCTGCCGCTCCGCGCCGCGCAATAACGGCCCGATTTTTTCGCCCGCCTCCCGGTAATGCGGCCCGACCTGCGCCTGCCAGTCTTTCGGCGTCTTGCCATCAAACCAGTTCTCCACCCACCCGATATGCCCCCGGTTGCCATGCGCCAGATAATACCACGTCTGCCAGATGTCATCCGCCGCCGACAGATGAAAAGCGCTGGTCACGGCGGGAATGGCGTTTTGGGGATTAAGCGTTCGAATGAGGGACTGCGATTCGCCGAGGTTGTAGGCTTCGATGAATTGGATTTTGCGCGTCAGTTTGGCGTAATCATAGCCGCCGAACGCATTAGGGGCCTGCCCGCCGACAATGCCGCAGGGCGTTTCGGGGTCGAGGGAGTTGGCGTATTCCACGAGATCGCCGAGGAAATTGCACCAGTACGAATCGTTGAACGTCCACTGGTCCATCAGGGGGCTTGCGTCGAAGTCGCGGACGGCCCACTCCGCCAGTTGTGGGCGAACGTCTTCATACGTAATCCACTTTTCGCGGCGCGGCGCGGCCTGTCCATAAATCTCCCGCAGCCACGCCGGGTACGCCGCGTCGTCGTCGGTCACGCGCCACATCGCCGGGTGGACGAAATGCCCCCACGACGCCTCATCATCGAGGGCGTAGGCGGCGCGGAACGGCGAGGATTTGACCTGCGCAATATTGTTTTTGATTCGCTCGCGCAGCCGCCGCCCCATTTCGGCGTTGACCGGAACCGTCCGAACGCCGCCGCCATGCAGTTCCGCGAGATGCGGCTTTTGCTTGCCGCCGTCCCACAGGTGCAGGTCGCCTTTGCCCGCCGTGTGATCCAAATAAAACTTTAACTGAAATTTGTTGATCCACGCCAGTTTTCCGGGCGGCGAATCGGGCTGCCCGCCGTTGCCGTCCAGAAACGCGCCGTTATAGCCGTTGGCGCGGCCCCACTGCCCCGCCGCGTCGTCGTAGCCCATCGTCCATTGATACGTCCAGGGCATTGATACCCAGCCGGGAAACGCCCGCGTCAGCCACGCTTTATCCTGCCGGACGGCCTTGAAATCTTTCGAGGCGCGGACGTAGCGGGCGTAGGCGTCCATGTCGTTCGCGTAAGGCGGTCGTGTTTGGGGTTTGGCGTCGGCATTGTTTCCGCGCAGCGCCGCCCGCGCCGCAAGCCCCGCGCCAGCCAGCCGCGCCATAAATTCCCGCCGCCGCATGATAAAAAGAGACGGACGTTCCGATTGCCCCGACATGATTTTGCTCCCGATTGCGGCCCCTGCGCCGCGCCGTTTAACAGCATCTACTTGCAGACAGACGCGCCAGATTCCTGCTTGCTGCAAAAGCGAAGGGGGAAAGTTCGGCGTAAGGTATACTGAAATATCATAAATCATGCGCGACGAAGGCAGCAGACCCAATGGCCTACAATCAATTTACGATGACGCAACTGCGACGGGAATATCATCTTGAAATTACGCGGCAGCCCGCGCTTTTTGCCGCCGCGCCTCCCGCCGCGCTTTCCGATTGGCTGCGCGGCACACTGGCAGATCAGACCGATCTGGCCTTGCGGAGCGGCTCGGAGAAAGCCCGTTCCGAACTCCTGATTACGCCGATCCTGATGGAAGTTTACAAATTGACGCGGGAACGCATTAACCTGTTCTCCGGCGTGGAGTTTGAGGTGGACGAACTGCGCGGACTTTCTGGCTTTTGTGATTTTCTCTTTACGCTGTCCCCGCTTGCGATAGATATACAGGCTCCGTTAATCGCCATTGTGGAAGCCAAAAAAGAGGACATTCCGAAGGGGATTCCGCAGTGCCTTGCGGAACTTGTCGCCGCGCAGATTTTCAACGCGGCGGAGGAGCGTCCGATTGATACGCTCTACGGCATTGTCACAACGGGCGATGTCTGGAAATTCCTGCGTCTTCAGGACAGGGCTGCAGTCATTGATGATGATTTCTATTATCTTGATCAGGTTGAAAAGATCGTCGGAATTATCCTTTCGATGCTGGCCTGATTCCAAACGCGCCATCAAACAATCCTACGCTACAATAATTTTTTACTTTTTTTAATCCAAACCGCGAATTTGCGTGACTTTGGCACACTTCTTGCAATAGAGATTGACGGGACAGTTTCCCGCAAAATCACCGCGCCGCGCCCGCCGCGCCGCCACCTACTCACGAAGGGAAGTCGATCCATGAAGACCGCATTTTTCGCCTCCTGCGCCGCCCTCGCCCTCGCCGTCCCCACCATTGCAACCGCGCAGACCTACGTTTTTGACCACAGTATTGGCAGTTTCGGCAGCGGTAACGGGCAAATAGACGGGCCGAATGGACTCACGATAGATACATAGGGACTCTCAAAGTTTAAATCGTTCCATTGCGGTAGCGTGTAGCGGGCGAATAAATTCACTGCCACAAAAGCGCGAAGTCCGCCTTCGCGGACTCAATGCGGACTTTGAACATTGGAACGTTTATTTTTTTGAGGGTTCCTAACGGTAATGTCTACGTTGCGGACGGCGGAATGTGTCAAGCATTTTGAGACAAAAAGATGATATTTTTTAATGTACTTTCGGATCAGTCTCCGCTGTCTGCGGTTCGACCCGATTGATACACACTTGCTCATGCAGCGGCAAGACTTTGGGCGCTCCTTTGGAGAAACGACCCGGCTTGCGGGCATACGCTTGCTCTAAAGTTTCCTGCCGCGCCTGCTGAACGGCAGCGGCTTTTCCCATGTGAACCATTTCCGGGGTCAGCAACGCAATGCCGGTATGGTACTGCTGCGTGTTATAGAACGTCAGAAACGCCGCGCAAAACGTCCGCGCTTCCGCAATGCTATCAAAATGACCGGGAAACTGAGGCGCATATTTCACCGTCTTGAACTGCGCCTCCGAAAACGGGTTGTCATTGGAAACGCGCGGACGCGAGTGCGAACGGGTCACGCCCAGATCACAAAGCAACTCCGAAACCGTTTTAGAGACCATCGGCCCGCCCCGATCCGCATGAAGGGTGAGCGCATCGCGAGAAATCCCGTGACGCTGGCAGGCCGTTTCGATCAGTTGCGCCGCCAGATGTTGACACTCCCGTTCGGAGACAAGCCAGCCGACCACGCAGCGACTGAAAATATCCAGCACGACATACAGGCGGTATCCCTATCCTTTGGCGGGGCCGCGCAGTTTGGTGATGTCCCACGTCCACACCTGGTTGGGCGCGGTGGCGAGAAGCACGGGGCGGGTATGTTTTTGGTGGCGCGATTGCCGCCTCCTTTCGGCAACCTGTTTGTTTTCGCGCAAAAGCCGATACATCGTCGCGATTGAGGCCAAATAGCAGCCTTCGTCGAGCAACGCGGCGTAAACCTGGCGAACCGACCGATCCAAAAAGCGTTCCGAGTGCAGATGCGCGAGCAGTTCCGCTTTTTCCGCCGCCGAAAGGCTTTGGGACGTTGAATTTGTCCGCAGTCCCAAAACCAACTGACCGCCGTTTCGCTGACGATAGAAAGTCGCCCGGCTTTTGCCCACCACCGCGCAGGCTCTTTTGATGCCCGTGAAGCGCGCGGTCTCTGCGATGAACGACGCGGCTATCCGGTCGGCAGCGTGAGGTTCATCAAGTCGGAAAGTTTTTTTTGGAGTTCCACGAGCGCTTTGAGTTTTTGGTTCTCCAACTGGAGGGCTTGCAGAGTTCGGGCGTCCTGCTGGCGTTGGGCTGCTCGCTCTTTTCGCTTCTGCTTTTGGCGCGGGTCATTTTGGGCGACGAGTTTTCCCTCTTCGTACTGCTTTCGAAAGGAAGCGAGAGTGGAAGAGTAAATGGCCTCGCGGCGCAGGATGGTTCCGAGTTGTCCGCGCTCGGTGCATTGGTCGGCTTCGCGCAGGATGCGAAGTTTGTCGGCGACGGTGAAGCGGCGGCGGCTGGCAGGCTGGCTGACGTGCGGGTCAGGCAACAGGCGGATATTCAGGTCAGACATGGATGGATCACTTTCTCGCCCTGAGAAATCTACACTATTTTTGGTACGGGCTTCTGTCTCACTCTATTCTGACACATAGGGCGGCTCACACAACCGTATCGTAGAGTACAACAACATGGGCGGATTTGTACGCAATATCGGCAGTCCTGGATACGGCGACGGGCAGTTTAACGAACTTTCCAATGTTACGCTTGATAACAAAGGCAATATATACGCTTCTGACTCTGGCAATAACCATATTGAAGTGTTCAATAGCGAGGGTGTATTCGTCTATAATATCGGCAGCATCGGTATGGGTAATGGTCAGATTTTCAACCCTGCAAGCGCTGCGCTGGACCAAAATGGTAATGTTTATGTCGCCGATTTGAGCAATTATCGTATTGCAGAGTTTGATAACAAAGGCGTATTCATACGTAATTTTGGCAGCTACGGTCATGGCGACGGAGAGTTGGATCGCCCGACGGACATTACACTGGATGGCAGCGGCAATGTCTATGTCGCGGATGAGTTTAACAACCGTGTCGTAGAATTTGATAGCAAAGGCATTTTTGTCCGAAATTTCGGTAAGAGCGGCTCAGGCGACGGCGAAATAGAGTTGATTGGGGGATTAGCGCTAGATAAAAACGGCAATGTCTATGCAGCGGATTCAAACAATGGGCGCGTCGTAGAGTTCGACAGCAACGGGGCTTTCATTCAAAATATCTACAACCCAGATTCTAGCGTCAACCCGTACTTTGTACCTATCGGCATCGCTTTTGATCCAAGTGGTAGTCTTTATGTAGCCGACTATGCCGCAAGCCGTGTTGCCAAGTTTCGCAATGCCGACGCTGTGCCAGAACCGGGCGCGTTGGCGTTTCTGCTGGCGGGGCTGACGGGCGGGGCGGTCTTATTACGAAAACAGAGAGGGTAAGCGGGGTATTCCCGTCCGCAGGACGGTTGGCGGAACGCCTCCCAGACGGGCCGTTTACGGCCCGATACTGCGGCCCGGAAACGCCGCTCGGTGTTCATGCCCGCCCGGTCATGCCCCGTCTTGCGCGATGTACTCTTTCCACCAGAGCGCGAAATTGAGCAGATACCAGACCAGCGGACCGTGTCCTTCATCAAGGTAGCGCATGACTTCGGCCTTGTCCAGAAAGTCCGTGCGGTCGCAGAAGTTGGAGAGTTCGCGGCGGGCCTCGTCGCCGAGCTTGTCCAGAAACCACTCGTAGACCGGGACGCCGAACCCCTGCTTTTTGCGGTCAATGATCTCGTCGGGGATGACGCCGCGCACCGCTTTCTTTAAAATATACTTCAGCGTTCCGTTTTTTGTCTTCATGGCGGGCGCAATGCTCATCGCCAGTTCCACGAATTTATGGTCTAAAAACGGGACGCGCCCCTCCAGGCTGACGCCCATGCTCATTTTGTCCACCCGCATCAGCAGCAGTTCCGGCAGCCTCATGTTCAGGTCAATATAGGACATCCACGACAGCGGCGATTTGTCCCATGCGTTCGCCAGAAAACGGTCGTGAATCGGCTTTACGGCATCCCATGAGGTCAGATGCGCAAATTTGGCCCGCAGACGGGGCGAGAGCAGGCGCTGTTTTTGCGTTTCTGAGAATGCCTCCGCCCCGCCCCAGAACATCGGCTGACCGACCGAGGCGCGGCGCAGCCATTCGTAGCGCTGGCTGTTCTGCTTACCGATGGCGCGGATTCCCGTAAGTCCGAGTTTTTTAATGGAGGCGGGAATCGGAGCGGAATTAGCAGTGTTCTGCCGCTCCAGCGCCTGCTTCCAGCTGGCGTAGCCCCAGAACAGTTCGTCCGCGCCCTCCCCGACCTGACACACCACGACGCCGTTGTCACGCGCCAGTTTCGAGACGTAATAGACCGGGACACAGACCGGATCGGCTATCGGTTCGTCCTGCAACTTAATCATTTGCGGCAAAAAGTCCAGCAAATCCTGCTGCGTCAAAAGCCGCTCGTGATATTCCGCGCCCACCCCATCGGCGACCTGCCGCGCATAGTGCAGTTCGTTCTGATACGATTCGTAATTGCCGTCGTAGCCGATGGAGAACGTCTTCACCGGGCTGGCGTTCCGCTCCGAACCGTCGGAAAAAAGCGCCGCGTTCGTGCTGGAGTCAATGCCGCCGGACAGAAAAACCCCGACCGGCACGTCGCTGACCTTGCGGAGTTTGACCGCCGTTTTCAGTTCCGCCAGAACCGCCGCCGCCGTCTCATCTTCGGAAAGCGCAAGCGGTTTGGCGTTGTCCCACACGTCCCAGTAGCGGCGCTCCTCAATCTGCCCATCCGCCTGAACGCGCAGCCACGTCCCGCCCGGAATTTTGAATATGCCGTCAAAGAGGGTCTGCGGCGCGGGCGTGGTGAGGAAGGAGAGGTAGTGGTAAAAGGCTTCTTCATGCACCGCCCGTTTCTGTTCCGGGTCTTGCAGCAGGGCCTTAATCTCCGAGGCGAAAACGAGGCGCTCGTGATGCACGGAATAATAGAGCGGCTTGATGCCGATGCGGTCGCGAATCAGCCAGAGTTCCCGCTTCTTCACGTCCCACAGCGCAATGGCGAACATCCCGCGAAACCGGTGGATGCAGTCAATGCCCCATTCTTCAAAAGCGTGAAGAATCACTTCGGTATCGGAGTGGTCGGTCTTCCACGTATGCCCGCCAATCGCCATGAGTTCAGCGCGAATGTCGGCGTGGTTATAAATTTCGCCGTTAAAGACGACTTGCAGGCTGTCGTCTTCATTGCTCATCGGCTGATCTGCGACGGTGGAGAGGTCAATAATCGAAAGCCGCCGGTGTCCCAGCCCGATTTTCTGGTCGGGAGACACCCACAAGCCCGCGCCGTCCGGCCCGCGCAGCGCCATTGTGTCGCGCATTTTTGCAATGTACGGCGCGTCTACCCGAAAATTGCCCCGCTCAAATACCAATGCCCCGTTAATTCCACACATCAGACAGACCCCTGTAAGACCGGCGCGTTCGGCCCGGAATGTAAGATATTTTTCGCTTCGCGGCCCTTTGATTCCAGCGCGGCATTGATGCAGACAATGGCGTACAGGACAGCGAACGCTGTGAAGCCCGTCGCGTAGTTGGCATAGGGGACGACCAGCAGTCCCGGCAGCAGACCCACCCCAATCGCAGTCCAGAACGCAGCGTCAAGGGCGCGGGGCCGCCGATAGCGCCACGCAAAGTACAGCCCGATATTTGCGTACCGGACGAAAAGATACAGCAGCACACCGCATTTTGCCGCCACCGTTTCCATCGTGAAATTGAGATGCGCGCGGACGAATTGCAGCGTGGCCCGCTTCAAAATCCGTTCGTATTCGGCGGAACAGTACGGCACGGTCGGGTCGATGGACGCCACTTTCGCCGCCGCAATCTCGTCGTGATAGGCGATTCCGTATTCGTTCGTAAGGTAGCCGAGGCCGATGTAGACGGAGTGCCAGACGACGTGCTGCTGAATCAGCGGCTGGTATCCGGGCTGATGCGCTATCATGTACGCTTCGGCGCGGTTTTCTACGGTCTTAAAGGCCAGCGCGGGCAGCGGCATCCCCGCAAATAGGCAAAGCAGCAGCAGCAAACGCGATTTTAGCGGGACGGTCAGCCCCGCCAGCAGCAGAATCGCCATAAAGAGAACGACGCCCGTTCCCGCCTGCGAACGCAGCCAGTTGCCTGTGGAGACCGCCGCGCCTGTCGCAAAAAGGAGCGCATAAAAAGCGGGCGTCACGCGATTTTGCCGCAGGAACCACAAAAAAAGTGGCACGGTCGCCATCGCAAGGGCAATCGAAAAGAGATAAACGTCTCCGATTCCCAGCCCGATTCGCGTCAGCCAGAGCAGGCCTATCAGCGCGACAAGGCGCTGCGCCGCCGTTTTAAAAAGCATAAAAGAGCCGACGAGACCGCACAGCAGCGCCAGCAGCAGCGTCCCGCCGCAAAAAAGATTGATCGCCTGCTGCGTGCCGGTGTGTGTCAGCGCCGCCACTCTGGGAACGAAATAGTAGATTCCCATATCGTCGCCCGTCGCGACGTGACCCAGCCGGGTTCCGTCCCACGCGACCAGCGGCGTCCCGGTCTTTGCGTAGCCCGCAATCGTTTTGACCAGACAGGAAAACCGGCTGTCCATGATGCTGATATGCACGTAATTTGCTTTCTGAACGTCCGACACGTTAGCGCCAGGTGATTTGCGATTCCACGTCGAAACTGATTTCTGTGGCCTGAATCTGCTGCCACAGCGGGATAGGCCACGCGCCGCCCGATTGAATCGCGGCGGCGAACGCTTCCAGTTCCTGCTTCTGGCCTTTGTCCACCGTCTGACTGTCTATGCCCTTCGCTTTGGCCCCGTAAATCGTCAGTTTGCGGTAGTCTTCCATGACGAAAACTTTGCCGTCCGCGTAGCACTCTAGATGCTCTTTGGGGTAGTCCGCCGCGCCTAATGCCGTGTAGGTCAGCGTGGCGACGGAGCCGTCCGCATAGGTCAATGTCGCGACGAAGTTATCGGTCGGGCCGTAGTGCGCGGTCTCGGAACGGATGGCTGCGGCGTGGACATGGGCAATTTTCGCGTCCGTAAGAAAATTGAATAGATCGTAAATATGGCAGGCCTCGCCGATATTGCGCCCTCCGCCCTCCGCCGTCTGTGTCCAGTGGTCGCGGGGAAGATAGCCCGCGTTCATGCGGTAGTTCAAAATCAGCGGGGCCGTTCGCTGCCGCGTCAATTCGCGCAGCCGCTGCCCGATGGGGGAGAAACGGCGGTTGAACCCGGTGAGCAGGAGCGGGGCCTTGTCCGCCCGTTCCCGGCCTGCCTGCTCGTAAAACGCCGTGATTTCGCCGAGTTCGGCGCGGGTCAAAGCGAGCGGCTTTTCCACCAGCACGCTCTTGCCCGCCCGCAAAGCCCGCAGGGCCATGTCGCAATGCAGGTCGTGCCGCGCCGCAATCAGCACGGCGTCCACTTCGGTATCGTTGAGAATCTGCTGAAAATCGGTCGTGGCGTAGTTCGCGTTGAACTGTTTCGCCGTCGCGGTCGCGTTATGCCCCGTGCGCGACATGACCGCCTGCAAATGGTATTGCGCGGCGAGGGCCTGCACGTTCGGCAGGTGCATCCCCTTCGCGAAACCGCCCGCGCCCGCAATGGCGATCCGAATCTGTCCGGTCTGCGCGGGGCGGGCGGCAGGGTTCGGGATTTTGCGCTGAATCGGTCTCGCGTCGTCCCCGTCCGGGTAGGAGAGCAGCACCATCAGCGGACGCGATTCACCCGCCTTCAGCGATTCGTAAGCGGCCCCGGCTTCCGCCAGCGGGAACGTTTTTGCAATCAGCGGGGCGACGCGGACTTTGCCGTCCGCAATCAGCCGCAGAAATTCCGACAGGTTGCGGTTCTCCGTCCAGCGCACATACGAGACGGGATAGTCCAGTCCCTCCTCTTCGTAATGCGCGTCGTAGCGCCCCGGCCCGTAGGACGAGGAGATGAAGAAATCTATCTCTTTCTGGTAGAAGTCCGTCCGGTTTAAGTGCAGCCCCACATCGCCAACGAGGACGACGCGCCCTTTGCGGCGGCACATCTTAAAGGCGGTCGAGACAACGGCGTCGGACGGGGTTGCGGCGGTGATAATCACGCCGTCCGCCCCGATTCCGTCGGTAAGTCTGGCAATCTGCGCGATGTCCTCGCCGTCGTCGGGGTGGACGCCGCGCTCCATGCCGAGTTCGCGGGCCAGCGCGATTCGGCTGCGGTCTAAGTCCACTCCAATCACGCGGCAGCCGTTTGCCCGCAAGAGTTGCGCCGTAAGTTGCCCTAAAACGCCCAATCCAATCACGACAAAATTCTCGCCGAGCGTGGGAGAGGCGCGGCGGACGCCCTGCATGGCAATCGCGCCCAGCGTCACGGCGCTTGCGGACGGGAAATCTACGCCGTCCGGCACAGCGACGCACAGATTGCGCGGAATGCGGACGATCTCCGCGTGGTGGGCGCATTGCGCTCCGGCGCAGGCCACGCGGTCTCCGGGCGCAAGATCGGTTATCTCCGCCCCGACTTCCAGCACGGTTCCAGCAACCGAATAGCCCGTCGCCGCTCCGATGCCCATGCGCCCCGCGACCATCGCCTTCGTTCCGGCAATGCCGTGCGTCGCGACCATTGCCGCCACGCTTTTGACGCGGGCGGGCTGCCGCAAAGCGCGTTTCCACAGCGGAACGCCGGACGATTGCAACCCGCTCATCTCTGTCCCGACCGAAATACAGGAATGATTGACCCGCACCAACACCGTCCGCGATTCATTCAGCGGCGCGGGGACTTCCTCGACTACCGCCGCCCCCTGCGAAATTAAGACCTGCTTCAATCCCTTTTGCTCCAGATTCTCACTTCGTCGAAAACTAATTTGTCTGCGAACTTTGCGGCGTCCAGACTGCGGAACGGCGTATGATTGACCAGCCCGACAATGATCTGCGCCCGATCTAGCGCGTCCTCCGCGCTCGTCAGCGAGACGTGCGGGAACGCTCGCAGTTCGTCCGGCAGTTCGGAGACGTATGGCTCAACCACGTAAAGCGGCGCGAGTATGGACTGCGCGACGAAATGAACCACTTCAATGGCGGGCGATTCGCGCACGTCGTCCACGTCGCTTTTATAGGCCAGTCCGAAGAACGCGATGGCGGCGTCCGGGCTTTGTTGATGCGCCGCCAAAATGCGCTCCGCGAGCAGATGCGGGCGGGCGTCGTTGACTTGCCGCGCCGTTCGAATAAGATTGGATTTTTCGGGGGAGACATGGGCGATAAACCAGGGATCAATCGGGATGCAATGCCCGCCGACCCCGATTCCCGGCGTGTGGATATTGACGCGAGGATGCCGGTTCGCCAGCGCAATGGCCTCGTGGATGTCAATCTGCAAATCGCTCGCGATATTCGCCAGCTCGTTCGCCAGCGCGATATTCACGTCCCGGAACGAGTTTTCCATGAGTTTGCACATCTCGGCGGTTGTGGCGTCCGTTTCCAGCAGTTTGCCTTTGACGAAAGAGCCGTAGAGCGCCGCCGTGCGCTTCGTCGCCGCCTGCGTTGTGCCGCCGACGATGCGGTCATTATGGATAATTTCGGTGAGAATCTGACCGGGAATCACTCGCTCCGGGCAATGCGCGAGGTCGTAGTCCACGCCGTGTTTCAGGCCGGTAAGCGCTTCGATGATCGGCGCGACGACATCCACACAGGTGCGGGGCGGCACGGTGGATTCCACAATAACGAGGTTGCCGCGCTGCAAAACGGGCGCAATCGTGCGCGTCGCCGCCTCGACGAAACTTAAGTCGGGCGATTTGTCGGCATGAATCGGAGTCGGCACGGCGATAATGAACACGTCGGCGCGGGACGGCTGCGCGGCGGCGCGGAGTTTGCCGCGCTGCACGGCGGCCCGCACGAGAATATCCAGCCCCGGCTCCTGAATATGGATGTCGCCCGCGTTAATTTTGGCGATGATGTCGGGGCGCACATCCACCCCCAGCGCGTCGAAGCCCGCGTTTGCCAGCGTCGCGGCGGTCGGCAGCCCGATATAGCCCAGCCCGATGATGTTAATCGTCTCAATCGTTTTCAACAGATGCAAAACTCCTCTTAATCCGCCCGGTTCGCCCCGCCCTGCCCGGAACGCGGCGCAATCCCAATGCGATTTTTGTCCCGTTTTTGTCCCAGATAGAAAATCAGCAGCAATAAAATTGGGTAGATTTGCAGGCGGAAACGCGCCGCCCCGCCAAGATTCTGGATCGAAATAAAGGCGTAAAACAGCGACCAGAGCAGCACAATCGAAGCGGCCCACAGCACGAGCGGCTCCCGCCGAGCCGCTTTGTCCGACCGCCGGAAGGCCCGGACGAGCAGCAGCAGCGCCGCCAGATTCTCCAGCCCCGAAAGGATGCCGAACGGGTTGCGAATCTCGCCCGGAAGCGGACGGAACAGCGCCGTGAACGCCCCGAATGGCACAAACAAAATCAGCCCAATCGGACTGCGCGGAATGGTTGCCGCCGTCCCCGCCGCCCCCGCCACGCTGCCATCGCCCGCCGTCAGCAGATCAAAGATCAGACTAACATCCACGAACTGCTGAAACTTCACAAAAACGACCGCCAGCAATGCCAGCGACGCGAGGAGGATCACCGCCCGCGTTCCCACACTGCGCGTCGTCAGCGAGATTAAGACAATGGCGGGCAGGGCCAGCAGCGGGCCGAGCCACAACCTGATTAACACGTTGATCAGCAAGCCCGCCGCAATAAAAAGCAAATACCACGCCCGGTTTTTTTGATACCAGCCGATTACGCCGTAAAAATACAGCCCGACGCCGAACAGCACAATCGGGTCTTTGCCGATAATGGAAGACCAGAACAACACCGTCGGAAACAGGGCCAGCGCATAGAGCAGCCGCCGATTCTCCCGCCCCGTCGCGAGGACAGACGCCCGGTAAAAAAGATACGTCCCGCACAGGCCAAGCAGCGCGTAGGAGACTTTCGTCAGGTGATAAGACACCGGAAAAACGAGATTATTCAGAGCCGACAGCGTGGCGACGTTGTTTGTGCCGTTGCCAAGCACGAATCCGTTGCGCTCCAGCTGTTCGATAGGCAGATTGAAATAGCCGTAGGCGTCCAGCGTATTGTAAAACGATTCGTAGAACAGCATCAGGCCAAGCGCGATCCCCACTTTTACCGTCCACAGAATCAGCAGGTCGCGTTTGTGCGGCGTGGAAATCGGCAGCAGGGCCATGACGCAGCCCAGCGCCACCGCCCAGACGCACCCCATCAGGTAATCCGAACGCAAGTCCTCTGCGGGGATATTATGCCCTAATTGCGCCACGAAATTGAGGAATGTCGGCAGCGCCAGCGCCGCGCATAGCGCCAGCGCCGCCCCCGCGACATAGACCAGCGCAAAAGGCAAGCGGCGCGATTCCGTCAGGCTGTTTCGCAGTCCGGGCAGGGTCTATATCCTCCCGCTCCGCCGATGGCGGCGCAGCAAAAACTCTACCAGCAGGCAGCCGGCGGCGCTGAGAATCGCCCCCGCCGCGCTGACCATAATCAGCAGCGGCAGCGCCGGTTTGCTCGCCGTTGGAATCAACGCCTCGTCAATGACCGTCAGGCGGTTTTGCGGTGAAACGGTTTGAAGCCGCAGTCCCGCATACTGCGAAAGGGCCTGTTTCAGGGCCTCGAAGCGCAGATCAAGCTCCCGTTTCAGGCGGGCATAGTCCTGATCGGACTCCCGGCTGGTCTGCAAGGCGGCCTCCGCGCTCCGAATCTGCCGGTCTACAATTTCCGTTTCCGCCGCCGCCGCCGCCCGCTGCGCGGTCTCCGAGGCGCGGCCCGCCCGTATCGCCCGCACCAGCGCCATGACCCGTTTTTCCGCCAGTTTCAGGCGGGCGCGGGCCGCAATCACGCCGGGGTTCGTTTCGCTGAACTGAATTTGAAGGTCGGTATAGTACGCCGCCGCTCCGGTATATTCGCGCCTTGCGTCCGCCAGCGCCGTGACGCCGGGTAGATCGGGCAGGGTGGCGGGATCGCCCTGCAAAAGTTCCAGCGTTCCCTGCCGCAATGCGGTCGAATAGGCGCGTTCCTGTTCCAGTTGACCGCGCCGCTGATACAGCGTCTGTAACGCCCCCGCAATACCGCTTAATTCGCCGCGCGCGTTTGTTCCGGCGACACCGCCCTGCGCGGGGGCCGCATCCGCGTCGTTAATCCGGTGTTTGCGAATATACAGCAGCACGTTGTAGATCGCGTCGTTGTACTCTTTGCGGACGCGGGCGACTTCGGCCTGCGCCGCCCGAAGCAGCGCTAAATCTTTGTCCGTGTCCGAGTCCTGCATATAGCGCAGCAGGGCTTTCGGGTAGGCGTTTGCCGCAAGAGCGGTCGCCTCCTGAATTTTTTTGACCTGCGCCACGTCGCCGCCCGCTAATCGCGGCGGGGCGCTGAGGTTCATCGTCAAGTACATTAGTCCGTCGGAGGGCGTGTCTTCCACTTTGATGCCGCCCGCCAGTTTCCCGACCGCCGCCTCTTCCGAGTTTAGCCCCAAAAACGTCTGCATCTGCGTCAGCCGCGCCACATCACGGGCCATTCGGCGGCTTTTTAAGACGCCGGTATAGGTGGCGGAGGGGGCCGCGCCGCCCAGCAAAGCACCCAGCGGCGAGGCAATCGTCCGCGTCCCCTGCATCGAGATCGAAACGGTCGCGGTATAGGTGCGGGGCATAGACCGCAGCAGACCGTACAGAATCAGCCCGAACACAAACAGTCCAAAAAGCCCCCCGACGAGCAGGCGCCGCCGCAGAAAGTCCCACAACAGGCCCGTTTCCAGTTTCCAGTTATGCGCGTCGGGGGGAATTGCCGCGCTGTCGTTGCTGCCATCCATAAAAGAAAAATCGCGCTCCTTAGATTCGGCGGGTGTCGGGGTTCGGGTGTCGGGTATCGGAGAGTTCCGTCCGCAGGACGGTTGGCGGAACGCCTCCCGGACGGGTCGCTGCGTGGCCCGGTCGCTGCGCGTTTTCGGCGGGTCGCTGCGTGGCCCGGTCTTTCCGACACCCGACACCCAAACCCCGACACCCGCTAAATTACAGCCCGAACAAACGGGTTGCGAGGAACGCGGTCAGGGCCGTGTTCGTCACCGTTTTGAAGATATCGTTAAAGGCGCCGCTCTTGCCGCCGATTTTTTCCGCCTGCACCCGCGTCGGAATAAAGATCAGGTCGCCCGGTCGAATCTGGCCCGCTTTTCCGGCAGGCAGGACGCCGCCGCCGCGCCGAATGATGAGGATTCGGTTTCGCGCCGCGTCCGAAGCGTAGCCGCCCGCGTGCTGGATGTAGTAGTCCATACTCTGCGCGGGCGTGAACTGAACGCCGCTGGAATGGTACACCGCCCCGACGACCTGCACGGTGGTCGGCGTTTCAGGAATGATAATCCGGTCGCCGTCTTCCAGAAGGATATCCTCGAAGCCGCCCGGTTTTTTCAGGGCGTCCGGCAGGTTGACCGCGATATTGCCCTGCGGCGTCAGGTCATTCTCCCGGAATTGCCGCGCCGGAGTGGTCAGGCTTTTTGTCCCTAATTGCTGCTGCGCCACCGCCGCTCCCGCCGCGCTCTGCGCCGCCGCCCCGCCGCTGCTCAACGCGCTCAGTCCGCCGCCCGTCTCCGAAGCGCTGCCGGCTGCCTTCGCAAGGTCAACGGCGGAGATGGCCTCAAACCGTTTCAGCTGGCTGGCGTTCAGGGCGTCAATCTGCGCGGAGATGCTCTGCACGATGGTCTTCTGCCCGGTCGAGGCCAGAATCGCGGGATTGCGGTAGAACTCCGCGCCCTCCGCGAAAGCCTCCGGGCGCAGTCCGCCCGCAAGGGCCAGCGCTTCGGTCAGGCGCATCCCTTTTTTTACAATCGGCAGCGGGCCGGGGCTTCGCACGGCGCCGACAATCGAGATTGTCCGCACGTCGTTCTGGAACGCGCCGTCGCCCTGCACCGTCACCACGTCGCCGTCCTCCACCACGCGGTCGGCGTCTGCGGCGCAATGGCCCCGCCGGTCGAAATTCACCGCAACGGTAATCGCGCTGCTCTGGTTGGCGTCCACGCTGCGGCGGGCATGGGTCAGCCGCACCGTGCCGCCGCTGCCCGGTCGGAAGCCGCCTGCGAGCTGCACGACTTCGGAGAGTTTCATGCCCGCGCCGCGAGGATAGATTCCGGGGGCCACGACTTCGCCGAGAACGGAAACGACGTGTTCCGGCGTGAAATTCGCCTCTCCCACATTGTAAATTGCCAGCAGGTCGTTGTCTTCAATCAGGACGTTGTTTTTCGGATCGCCCGCAATCGCCGCCGCGAGGTTAATCTGCTCGTAGGCGAATGTGCCGTCCCCGCGCTGATGCAGCAGTTCGGCCCGTTCCAGATAGGCGTCGGGCGCGGGGCCGCCGGAACGCAGCAGCAGGTCGGCGACCCGCGTATTTTCGCTGCGGGCGTAGACGCCCGGTTTCCGCGCGGCGCCCCGCACCGTCATTTTGCGCAGGCCGGTATAGACCACTTCTTCGCGGGAGTAGATTTTCAGCCGATCCCATTTATTCAGCGTGAAATTTTCTTTCGGGTCGTTGGCGAGGGCTTTTTCTACATCCACCGTAATCAGGCTGGTCGTGTTGTCCGGGTTCCAGCGGTACAGATCGGCGCGATTCAGGGACGCTTCGGGCAGAACGCCTCTGGCCCGCTCGATGAGGTCTGCCACCCGCATATTGCCGCTTAAAGCGTAATCGCTGGGCTGGACTACCGCGCCCTCCACCGAGACGAGATTTGCGAGGGTTGCGCGGACAGAGAAAACGTCTACGGTATCTCCGTCGTAGAGGGCGGTTTTTGCCGCCCCGGAACCGCTTTTGATGTCCACATTTTTTAAGATGCGCTCCTGTCCGGGCTGCACCGTGTTAATCTGGACGCTTTGCGCCACGCCCGACGATTTCACGCCGCCCGCGAATTTCAGCGCGTCGGCAAGCGTTTCGTTGTCCAGCAGTTCGAACTGCGCGGGGTTGCGGACTTCGCCCTGAATCACGACGCGGGACTGCCGGGGCGGTATCACGATCAGGTCGCCGGATTGCAGGGAAATATCGGGCTGAACTCCGCCCGTCAAGAACTGGTAGATGTCCACCGTTCCGGCAAGTTTGCCCGCCCGCCGGACTTCGATGCGGCGCAGGGTCCCGTTTTCGTTCGGCCCGCCCGCAGCGGTCAAGACGTTCAGGGCGGTCGCGACAGCGGGAACGGTGTAGCTTCCCGGCTGAACCGCTTCGCCGCTAACGGTAATCGCAATCGTGCGCAGTTCGCGCAACTGAACGATGACCGAGACGTTTTTATAAAGGCGGGCAAGGCGGGACTTGATGGCGGCGGTCGCCTGCTCTAAGGTCATGCCGCGCAGGACGATGCGCCCGCCCTGCAAATTGAGACTGCCGAGCGCGTCCACTTTGCCGGTGAACTCCTGCTCCGGCAGGGTCGGGGCGCTATATGAGACCGTCAGGCTATCCCCGCCCGAAATCGCGTAGGAGGCCGGGACGCTGCTCTGGACATTGTTGTAAAGCTGCGTCAGCGGGTCAGCGATGCCATTGTAGGCGTCGAAAGGGCCGTTGTCCTGATAATTATTACGAGAATTGCGCGACGGATAGCCGTAATCGTAATTCGGGTCGTAGCCGTAAGGGCGGTTCCCGTAACCGCCGTAATTCTGATCGCTGTAATTCGAACTGGCGTAAGGGCCGCTGCCATAGGGCGCGTTGCGGCGCGGCGCGTAAGAGCCGCTGTTTGCCCCGCGTCCGTCCGTTCCGTTGCCGTAAGCATCGGGGATTCCCGCGCCCCGCACCTGCCGGGGAATGCGGTTCGCGCCGCTGTTTCTGTCCATACTGCCATCGAGAGAGTTTCCGCCCGCGCCGTCCTGAGTCGTCATCGTGCCGTCCGCATTGCGCTGTGGACTGCGGACAGCGCCGCCGTTGCCGTTACTCCCGTTACTTCCATCACTTCCGGCATTTCCCGAATGGTTAAGGGGGCCGTAGTAAGCGGCATTGTCTCCGGGCGCGACGCGGCGCGTTCCGGTCGGGGCGGCGTCGTAGGGCGAGTTGGGCTGCTGTCCGCTCTGCGTCTGCGCATAACGCGGCAGGGGAGCGGAATTGCCGGAAGTCCGCCCGTCCGTAGCCCCGATGAAATCGTTTTCAGGATTAAGGCGGCGCAGCAGGGCGTCGCGCCGCGCCTGAAGATATTCGCGGGCGGGAGCGAAAAAATTGTAGCCAAACAGCGGCAATTCGTTTTTGGCGCGGTCACGGTCGCGGGGGTCGCCGGAGTTTCTGCGCCAGTCGCCGAAATCGGTCACACTGCGGACGGCGGGCGTTCTGCGGTTGCCTTTATCGTCAAAATTTTTGCTGCTGTTGCCGCTGCCGTTATCGGGGTCGCGCAGCACCAGCGGATTGGCGGGAGGAGGGCCGGACGTGTCCACTCTGGCGGCGTCTGTTTTGGTTTGTTCCGGCGCGTTGCTGTCCTTGCCAGCCGCATCGGGGCTGTCGGTCTTGCCGTCCGTTTTCGCGGGCGCGTCGGACTTTGCGGGAGTTTCCGATTTTGTTTCCTGCGCCAACGCCCCGCCCGCCACGATCAGCGCGAACGGAAAGGCCAGCAGCGGAAGGGCCAGCGCGGGAAACGGGATTTGACGCGGGGCAGGGCGGCGGTTCATTTTGCGACGATACATCAGGGTCCAATTCTCCTCATGCCGGTTCCGAAACGAGTCGAAAACGGCAGACAGTCCGCGCTCAGGCAAAAATCGGGGGGCGATGCGCCGGGGCAAGAAATTCTACTTGACGCTTAGTATATCCCATTTTTCGCTTTTCTGCAAATTATGCCGCCCCGGACAATACACCTCGCTCTAGAATAATCCCAAACGTTAGGGATTAGTATGCTATAATTAAGAGCGGGAGAAAAAATCATGCCGAACGCTAACCTGCGCCGCGAGGCCGCCAGAGCGATGGGACAGGCCAGAACGCCGCAAAAACAGGCCGCGTCCCGCGAAAACCTTAAACGGGCGAACGAAGCGCTGTCCAACCCCGCCGCCGCCGAGCGCAAACGGGCCGCAGTCAGCGCCGCGCAAAAATTCCGATGGGAAAAGTTCCGCGCCGAAAAAGCCGCCCAATCCAGCGAAGCGCGGCAAAAATAACTTTAGACTTTCTTTCTGCATTTCCCTGACTCATTCCTGACATTCGGATGGCTGATCTATCAAAAACGGGGGAGGCATGACCGCAAGAGACGTTATCAAAAGACTGAATAAAGAGGGCTGGTACGTAGAGCGAACGCAAGGTTCCCATACGATACTCCGACACCCTGATAAGCCCGGAGCCAGAGTCAACGTTCCTCTGCATAAAGGGGATATTAAACCTGGAACCCTTCGGGACATCTACCAGGACGCAGGGTGGGGAAAGCCATGACCTTCGCGCAAGGGGAACCGAAACATCTCCCCGTACAGAAAGGAAAGACGCATGAACGTTATCGTAGAACGCGGCGCAGAAGGCAACGCGGCGCAATCCGAACTCAAAACTCCTATCGTCCGCCTCCGCGATATGTTGCAGGGTTGGGCCAATTACGTTGACGATGAGGAGGGCCAATATCCTGACGCCCTTGCAGTCTCTGAAATTACCGCCCTGTACCGCGAGTCGGGGCGTCTCTCTGAAAAGGACTATCCCGACCTTGAGAGCGAGGAAAACGCCGTATGCCGCTTCGTGAATGACAAGATCGTTTCCCTGCTCTTAAAGCGCAACGACGCTTAAACCGCAAAGCGCGAACTGGCCCCCCTTACTTTTAAGACGCAAGAAGCGACACGGGCGGTTTGCGGGTATAATGACGGTAATGCCAATTATTGCAAAGGAGAGGGCCATGCCAACCCCCTACAAAGAGGGCGACCGGGTGCAGATCGCCGACCGTCCCGCCACCGCCGACGATGTAAAGTCCGGCCTGTTTTATGACTATTTTCGCGGAATGACCGGGACGATCCAGAAAATCTACGCGACCGAAGAAGTCGCCGTCGAGCTGGAGCCGGACAGCATGGACGAGGCCGTTGCAAGGCGCCACGCCGACGTGCAGGAGCAGATGAAAACGCGCTGGATGGACAACCTTTCCGAGGAGGCCCGCAACCGGCTGGAACCGGCGGAGAAAAATTTCCAACTCCGGTACAGCGTCCTCGTCACCTTGAAAGACCTGACCGCCCCCACCCGCGCCAAAGGCGAAACGACCGCCCGCCTGACCTCCGCCGAGCTGGAAGCGAAAGAGGCGGAAGAACTAAAGAAGCGGAAGAATTAAGAGCGCAGATTTTTATCCACGAAATGACACGAAGGGCCACGAAAAAAGGAAAGAGGAAAAAGAAGATTCAATCCTTATCCTGTTCATTCTGAAAAATCTTGTTCATCCTGTCTATTTCTTTTTCGTGTCCCTTCGTGTCATTTCGTGGATAAAAGTCTTCGGGAGGCAAGCGTGTGAATCAGGATGAACTTGAACTGACGCTGGACATCGGGCCGATTCAGGGCGCGGACAAGCCGCTGCTGGAACCGGCGCTCTCCGCCGCCACCAACGATGTGCTGGACGGCTTTTTACAGCATCTGAAACTGGCGAAAAACGCGGCGGCGCACACCGTCCGGGCTTACCGCGCCGACCTTGCGCAGTTTCTGGGCTATGTCGAAACGCAGCCGGAACTCGGCCCCGGCAACCTGCATCTGGTGGAGCGGCGGCACTGCCGCGCCTACCTCTCCGAACTGCAGCAGGGCGAGTACAAACGCGCTTCGCTGGCCCGCAAACTCGCCTCGTTACGCGCCTTTTGCCGCTGGGCCAAGCGGCAGGGCTATATCGTCGGCGATCCCACGATTGAGATTATCACGATCAAACAGGAGGAACGCCTGCCGCAATTCCTGCGCCTGCGCGAAATGGACGCTTTGCTCGACGCTCCCGATCTGACCTCGCCGGACGGACTGCGCGATAAGGCCCTGATGGAGATGCTCTATGCCTCCGGCATCCGCGCAGGCGAGGCGCACGACCTGAACTTGCCCGATCTGGCCTTAGAGGAGGAGGAGATGCGAATCCGGCACGGCAAGGGCGACAAAGAGCGGATTGCGATGATGGGGTTGACCGCGATTGCGGCCCTGAAAAACTATCTGGAGCATGGCAGGCCGCTGCTGGCCGCCAAAAACGAGGGCAGCGCCGACCCCGCCGTTTTCCTCAACAAATTCGGCAGGCGACTCTCCGACCGGGGCATCCGCCGCACCTTCGACAAATACTTCAAAGTGGCCTCCGACCGCCTGAAGACCACGCCGCACACCCTGCGCCACTCTTTCGCCACCCACCTGCTCGACAACGGGGCCGACCTCCGCGCCGTGCAGGAACTCTTGGGCCATGCCCACCTCGTCACCACGCAAGTATACACCCACGTCACGACCGAACGCATTAAGGCCGTCTACGATAAAGCGCACCCCAGAGCGGAAAGCGAGTAGAGGGAAGAAGCCAGAAGCCAGCGTGTCGAAGGCGAGGCATAGGCGAAGCATATAAAATGCCTCGCTACGGGCGTTCCGCCAACCGTCCTCGCGGACAGGAAACTCGATACCGATTCTCGCGTCCGTGAGGACGCTTGGCCGAAGGCCTCTAGCGAGGCATTTTATATGCCTCGCTATGTCTGTGCGCTTGTGTGGACCGTTTACTGTCTTCTGGTTTCTGACTTCTTCCCCTAACCGTTTCCCGGCGTGACGACGGGCGGCGGGGGAGCTCCATTCGGGTTGTTTGGCTGCGCGGGATCGCCGGGAGTGACGACGGGCGGAGCGGGCGGCGGAACGGGGCGCTCGACGGGCGTGATGATTAAGTCTTTTGTGACGGTCTTTCCGGCGGAGTCAGTCGCCGTCAGCGTGAAAGTCGTCGGGCCGGTCAGCGGCGCAGACGTGGCGATCACGCCGCCCGATTCCGTCGCGCCTTGCGGCAGAGGGCCTTTGTCGGAAGTCACCGAGGCGCGTCCATTGATGACTTTCCAGGTGAGTTGCACCGATTCATTCAAGTAAAAATGGCGCGAAGTCGCGTGGAAGGCCACAATCTGCGCGATGCAGACATCTTTCCCGACGACCTTGACCGTGACGCGCCGTTCGGCGCTGCTCGTTTTGTCGTCCCGTCCGAAAGCGCGTAGCGTGTAAACGGTGTCGCCGTCCGGGTGGACTTCCTGCGAGGTCGTGAAGCCGCTCATCGTCATATTGCCCGGATCAAGGATGAGTTTGTCCGCGCCGCTCGCCTCCCATTGCAGGCTGCTCGCTTCGCCCTGATGGATAATCGCGGGCGTGGCGCGGAAAGCCGCAATCTTCGGGTGCGGGGCGGGCGGCGGCGGCGTGACGTTGATGGTGACGTAATCTTTTTTCTCATTGCCGTCGCCCTCGCCCTTGACGCTGATGCGGTAGGTGGTGAAGGGCGCTTCGGGCTTGACCGTGATGCTGCCGGCCTCCTGCCCTGCGGCGGGCTGCGCAGACGCGGGCAGGGCCACTTCGTCCTGCTTGCCGACCTTCTGGAACAGCCGAATCGAGGCGGCGTTCTGCGCGTCCCACGACAGCACGACCTCCGCGCCCGCGCTGACGCGGGCCGGAAGGCTGCCGATTTTGGGCTGGTTGGAATTAAACTTCACAAGGCGGACGGGCGGCGGCGGGTGGGGCCAGAAAGCGTAGGTCAGGCCGCTGCCGAGCGCCAGCAGGATCAAAAAGATGCCGGACAGCGGCGAGATAAGCGCCCGTTTCTCCAGTTGCCCGTGCGAGGCGGCGGAGACATAGGCGTCTGCGGTGGCGCGGGCGGACACAGTGAAGCCGTAGAGTTTCATGCCGCCGAGAAAAGCGGACGTTTTCGGGCGCATTGCGAGGTTGATGGTCTCATTCTGTCCCGGTTTCAGGGTCAGGCGCTCCGTATCGAACTCGTAAGCGCACTCGTCGTCGGGATCGTTGGCGTAAAGATCGAGCGTTTCTTCCGCGTTGCCGAGGTTGGCGAGCGTAATCTGAAATTCGTTGAGCGGTCGGAAGAAAGTAGCAAGGCCGCGCTTGGGGTTAAGTTCCAGTTGCAGGTCGCTGAAGGGGCGCACGGCAAGCGTGGCCTGCGCCACGCCGACCTCGCCCGTCTCCATCGCCTGCACCCGGACCAAAAACGGGTAGTGTCCGGCGCGGCTGGCGCTGCTGCGGCCCAATTTAAAAAGGACGCGCTCGCTGCTTTGCGCTCCGGGCGCAAGGTTCACGGCGGGGACGGGAATCGCGTACCATTCCACGTCCAGCCCCTCGACCTCAATGGACAGGCGGTCGGGCGCGTCCTGCCGGTTCACCAGCGTCACGACGATTTGCGCGGTCTGCCCCGGTTCGATGGCGAGATCGGATTCGGAAAGCGTGACAGAAATCTTCTGTATATCAGTCATAATAGGGGACATAATGGACGGTCAACCTCAATCCGGGCGCGGCGGCCTCGGCAGCGACGCGGTAAAACAGCAATCGCAAAAGATGGCACAGCGCGGCGCGTTCCTGCACCTGTAAAATGCCCGGTACATTGTATGGACGCATTTCGCGGCGTTCCGGTTCCGGTTCCCGGCGGCGCGGCGCGGCAAAAAGAGCGCAAAAAGACAAAAAACGCGGTAAAATCTCCTGGCAGCGAACGATTTGCGCCAAGTCTCTGCGTCATTATATTCGCAAGCCCGGTTTTTTGTCAATGTTACAGTAATTTTAATCGTTTTCGCAATAATTTAGACCGGGCATATAAAATGCCCGTCTGGGGAGCCTTTGGCTAACCGTCCTCACGGACGGGAAATCCAGGTAGGCCTTCTTCGTCCGTGAGGACGGTTGGCGGAACGCCCCACAGGCGGGCATTTTATATGCCCGACTTTTTTAAGGTAAGATAAAGATATGTTTTGTACCGAGTGCGGCGCGAAAAACAGCGCGGAAAACAAATTTTGCCGTCAGTGCGGACACGCGCTGGAAAAGGCGAAAATCAGCGAAGCGGCCTATACGCAGGCCCTGCCAGAGCAGGAGCAGGCGATAGAGCTGCTGGAGAACGCCTACGTCCTGCGAAAAAAAGGCGATTCGGTCGGGGCCGTGCAGCAATGCGAACGCGCCCTGAAAATCGCCCCGGAAAGCGCCGCCGCCCATTCCCTGCTCGGTGAACTTTACGCCGCGCAGGGCGAACGGGAACGCGCCCTCCAGGAATACGAGCAGGTCTTGCGGCTGAACCCCGGCAGCATCGCCGACCGGCTGAAACGGGACGAACTGCGTGACGCGGGCGCGGCAAAAGCGAAGCGGACGGCCCCGCTGCTTGCCGCGCCCGGACGGGAAAACGCCGCGCCGGGTCGGATGACGCTGGTCGCTGTCGGGGCGGCGGCGCTGGCGCTGGTTGCGGCGGGCGTGGCGCTGTCCCGCTCAAATCATTCCAGCGCAAATCACGCGAACCTCAATGCGGACGGCGCGAACAGTCCGAAAATCGGGCCGATTGCCGCCGGAGCGCTTGCCGCGACCGATCCGCTTGCGCCCGCCGCTTCCGCCTTGATGAACGGCGGCGCGGCAAATTCCGCTGCGGCGGGCGGGGACGGCGTGAAAGCGAGTCCGCTGGAAGGCGCGGGCCATGTCGCAATCAAAAGCCCGCAAATGACCGCGAAGGCTGCGAACCCCAACGCTTTTGGCCCGGACGCCGGTCTGCCGCTGGCAAAATTTAATCATTCTCCCTTTACGCTGCCCTCTGCTCCAACGCAGACGCTGCCCGCGATGCCGCCCGCTCCGGCGGTTCCCGCCACAAAAGCGCGGGCGAAAAAGCCCGCCGATAAAAAAATAAGCCCCGCCCGTGACACGGACGACCGGATCGTGCTGACCGGCGCGGAAGGCGCTTCAGACGGCGGACGCTATACCATCAAAATCAATGCGGGCGGCGCAGGCGGCGGCAGCGGCGGGAATGGCAAAAACAACGTCACAATGTCGAAGGGCAACGATGCGGACAGCCCGCCCGCCGCGACTTCGCGCTCCTCTGTCGCCATTGCCGACGATTTTCGCTACAAGGGCGAGTATGACAAAGCGATCCAGATGTATCAGCGGGCCTTGCCGGGGGCGGGCGACGGCGCGGCGCACATCTATCAGCAGATGGCGTACTGTTTTCAGGAAAAAGGCGATAAAAGCTCGGCAAAAGTGAACTACGAACGCGCCATCGAAGCGTATCAGAAACTGGCGGCGAACGGACACAACGCGGAGTCTGCGCAAAGCGCTATCCGCGTCTGCCAGCGGGGACTTAAGATATGCGAGTGAAAATTCCGCGTCGCTACGTAGCAAATCGCGTTCCGGGTCGAGGCGTTGCAAACGCCTCGCCAGGTGGCGTTCCGTCAGGCGTCCTGCCGGACGCGGGAATCGGAGTCGCATTTCCCGTCCGCAGGACGGTTGGCGAAGCCTCCCAGACGGGTCGTTCACGGCCCGGTCTCCGCGCCGCGATTCGCAGTCTCGCAATGCTAACATTGAGCGGGATTTTGCTGGGCGGGGCAATCGGGGCGAACGCGCAGGCCGCGCCGGGTCAGTTCGATCCGGGCGGGACGGCGCAGTCGGAAGGTTTGCCGCTTGTCATGCTGTTCACGCCGAATCTTCCGGGCGCGAAATTCTCCGCAAAGGCCGATCCCAATGCGGCCTTGCGCGTTCTGCTGCGCGACGCCCTGCGCGAATCGGGAAAGTACCGCGTCCTCGTGTTTCAGGCCAACGATCCTGTGGTGGTGCGGGCGTTGCGGGAACATACGCTGGCGGCGGCGGACGTGGCGGGGCCGATTTCGCCGGAGGCCATGCAGCGTATCGCGCAGGCCTTCGGCGCGAAAAATCTGCTGGCGCTCGACGCCGTGATGACCAACGCGACGCTGACTTTGCAGGGGCGCTTGCAGGGTTGGGGCGAAGGCGACATCTGGCGCACTATTTACGACGCGAAGACCACGACCGCCCTGATGATGGGCAATAAACACCTGAAATTTGACGCGGCAATGGAGATCGCAGCCGACCCGATTTTGACCCGGCTCGGCCTGCCTTCCCACATGGCCCAGGACTTGACCACGACCAAAGTGGCGCAGACGGGCAAACTGACGAAGAAAGAGCGGGAAGCGCTGGCGGCGGCGCAGCGGGAACAGGCCGCAAAGGATAAGGACAAAGCGAGGCAGGAGCGGCAGGCGAAGGCGTACAGAGAACGCGCCGCCCGCGCCGCGCAAAGCGGCGGCAAGTCCGGGGCGGAGACGACGCGCAAACCGGACGGGCAGTTCCGTTATGGCGCGAAAACCGACTCGGACGCGCAGGACAGTTCCGCCGCAAATCCGAAAAATAACGGCGGCAAGTCCGCGCCGAATGTTTCCATTGCGCCCGATCCCGGCACGTTCTCCGCCTTCTCCACAGACGGGGCGGCGGGCCGCGATGTCCTGCCTGCCCGCCCTGATGTGGCCCCGCCCCCGGCAATGGCCCCGCCGGACATTGAGGGCGCGATTGCGCGGTATCGGCAGGCGGGCGATATGGCGAATGTGATTGCCTCGCTGCGCCGCGCCATCAACGACCGCCCCCGCGACACGCTGCTGCGCCGTCAGTTGATCCAGGCGTATCAGGATCGGCAGATGAACGACGCGGCCCTCGAAGAGACCGCCCGCGCACTGACGCTGCTGCCCGATGACGCCGGACTGCGCCGGATGCAGGGCGACGCATTGCTGGCGAAAGGCGACATGAACGGGGCGTTAGCGGCCTACCGCGACGCCATCAAACGCGACCCCGCCGATGTCGCGGCGCAGGTGGCCTTAGCGGACGCCCTGCTCGCCGACAGCCAGACGGCGGAGGCGCAGGCCGCGTACCTTGCGGCGGCGAAGGCCGACCCGAAAAGCCCGCTGCCACACCGCCGCCTCGCCAACGCGCTGGCCCGCCGCGCCGTCGGCGACTCCGCGCTTTACGCCGCCAGTCTGAATGAACTCAAGCAGGCGCAGGCCCTGACTCCCGCTTCCGACAGCGCCTACAACGACGACTACACCGGGCTTGCCCGCCTGATGGAGGGGCGGCTGCGGGATATGCTCAGAGAACTGCAAAGCGACGCCGAAGCGCAGCATCAGGGCAAAATGACGGGCGACGCCCTGAAACGCGCCCTGGCCGATCTGAAACTGCGCGGCGAGGCCGCCGCCGATTATCTGGACAAACTGCCGCCCGCGCCCGGTCGCGACGCGGCGCACGCCCATTACCAGCAGGGCGCGGCGCTGCTTTTGCAGGCGGTCAGTCTGTTCCGCGAATACGCCGCAAGACCGGAAGAAACGACGATGACCGCGATGAAGGGAGCGCAGGCCGACGCCTACCGGGAACTCGCCGCCGGGTCGAAAAGCCTTGCCGCCGCAAAACCGGGCGAATAGGCTGCGTTCCACGCAAAGTGAGTGAGAGAGAAAATCTACGATGATTTTAGTGATTGATAACTACGATAGTTTTACCTACAATTTAGTGCAGTATCTCGGTGAACTCGGGGCCGCAACGCAGGTCTTTCGCAACGACAAAATCACGCTGGACGAAGTGGAAGCGACGCGGCCCGAACGGATTCTTATCTCACCCGGCCCCTGCGCCCCCGCCGAGGCCGGAATCTGCGTGCCGCTGATACAGCGTTTTGCCGGTCAGATTCCGATTTTTGGCGTCTGTCTGGGGCATCAAAGCATCGGGGCGGCCTTTGGCGGCGAGGTCGTCCGCAACGCGCGCGTCATGCACGGGAAAACGTCTCCCATCCGCCACAGCGGGCAGGGCATATTCGCCGGACTGCCCGATCCCTTCACCGCCACCCGCTACCACTCGCTCGTGATACGCCGCGAGTCGCTGCCCGCCTGCCTCGAAATCACGGCGGAAACGGCAGAGGGCGAAATCATGGGCGTCCGGCATCGCGATTATGCCGTAGAGGGGGTCCAGTTCCACCCCGAAAGCGCCCTGACACAGCATGGCAAGACCCTTCTGGCAAATTTTTTGAAAATCTGACCGGCTGTCCGATGTTTTTAATACGTAAAAATACGGGGTTTTAAACCAAAAGTCCCGTTCGAACAAAAAAATCGGAAAAAAAGTTCCCGAAACCCCTCATTTTACGGAAAAATAGGGGATAATGTAATTAATAGAACGTCCTATTACCGCATGGCGCGACTCATGTATCATTCAGAAAATCGTGTCTTCTCCCGTTACGCCATCCAATCCTCTCCCATTCCCGCCGCCCCTGCCGGAAAAGACACGCAGTATTCTTTGCGGACTGCGTTACGTTTCAGCAAGACGCCTCCGCCCCAATTCATCTCCCTGGGAGGGAAAATTTCATGCTTCTTCGCGCCAAACCGCTCGCGCATTGCGCGGGCCTGCTTGCTCTGATGGGAATTGCTGCTCCGGGCGGACTCGCGCAGTCCGTTATCTCGCCCGCGAACCTTGTGGGAGTGGGCGGGCCGAACTCAAACCTGTACCCGTTCAGCGTGTCCTCCATGCCGAACGTCCACTCCATGCGTTATCAGCAAGTTTACGGGGCCGGTGATTTTGCGGGGGTGAGCGGCCCGATTACCATCCGGCAGATCGCCTTTCGGCCTAGCCAACTGGGAGGAAATCCCTTTAAATTGGACGCTCCCGATATCCAGATCAATCTGTCCACCACCAGCAAAAGCGTGGACGGACTGAGCGCAAATTTCAGCGGCAATGTGGGCGCGGACGATATCGTCGTTTATAATCGCGGCCCCCTGCCCCTCTCCAGCGCCGGGGCCGATCCCCTCACCGGCCTTTACAATTTCGATGTCGTGATTACCCTCGCCACGCCGTTTGTCTACGACCCGGCGAACGGGAATCTGCTGCTCGATGTCCGCAACTTTGGCGGCTCGTTCGCCACCCCGCTCGACGCGCAAAATATCCCGACAGACAGCGTTTCCCGCGTCTACGCCTCTGATGTCACAGCGGCGTCCGGGACTGCCGACTCGCTGGGAATCACCACGCAATTCTCTGCGGTGATCTTCCATAGTGTCGCGGGAACCGTCACGCTGGAGGGCAGCGCCAATCCGGCGCAGCCCGTCATCCTGCGCCTTACCAACCTCGATACCAGCGTGACGCTTCCCCCCATCAATCAGACGCTGATGTCGGCCACAGGATCGCAGGGAACGTTCAGTCTGACCGGAGTTCCGGCAGGGCGTTACGCCCTGAACGTCAAAGGACAGCAATGGCTGGCGGCGAGCCAGAATGTTGACCTGACCACCGCCAACGTTAGCGGCCTCGCCTTGCGATTGCTGGCGGGGGACGCCAACAACGACAACAGCGTGGACTCCAGCGACTTCACCGTCCTGATCGGGGCCTACAACTCCGACGCAACGATCCCTGGCAGCGGCTACGACTCCCGCGCCGACTTCAATAACGACGGCTCCGTAGATAGTTCCGACTTCACCCTGCTCATCAACAACTTCGGTCAGGTCGGCGCGAACTGAAAAGGGGTGTCAGGGTTCGGGTGTCGGAACATCTTTGCTTGCGCATTGTGGGCTTTTATGAGACCTCAAAGGAACAAGGCATTGTTTTTCGACACCCGATACCCGAACCCCGACACCCTTTCTACGCGGTGACGATCCGGTCTTCCGCCGCCGATTTCCACGCCGACTCCGTCCATTCGATCACGCGCAGGCCCCACGACGCGGGGCAGCCAATCTCCTCTTCGCCCCGGATTGCCGCGATGAAGTTGTCGTCCGGCGTATTGCCTTTGGGCAGCTCCTCGGCGGTCGGCGTCGTCCGCTTGCCGGTGGCGTCGCTGACTTCCAGTTTCCCGTTGCGCAGGTAGAACGCGCCTTTTTCGCACCAGATCGTGATGTCCTCGTACCATCCCGGCCCGTTGCCGACGATAGAGACGTTCCCCAGAGCGCCGCCCTTGAACTTTACCGAAATCGCCGAATTGATGTCCACCGGCACGGTCATATTATCAATGAATGCGACGACTTTTTCCACCGATAGCCCGGTCATGAAAAGCAGAATGGACAGCAGATGCGAGCCGGAATCGTTGAGCTGCCCGCCGCCGCCGAGTTCCTGCGTGTGCCGCCAAGAGTTCGCGCAGGCCCGCAGCCACTCCTGCCCCTGAAGCCCCTGCACGAACTGCACCGCCCCCATCTCGCCGGACGCGATTTTGGACTGAATGTAAAGGTAGTTCGGCAGGTAGCTCCGCTGATACCCCAGCACGAAGACCTTGCCCGTCTCCTTAATTTTCTCGATGACCGCGTGAGCGTGCTGCGCGTTGCAGACCATCGGCTTCTCCGAAAAAACGTCCATGCCCGCGTCCAAACTGTCGAGGATCATCTGGTAATGCAGCGTGTGCGGCGTGATAATCTGCACAGCGTCCACCAGCCCGCTCGCCAGCAGTTCTTTGTAGTCGGAAAATTGTTTCGCCGTCTCCAAACCGGGATGCCGCTCCACCGAGCGTTTCAAAGCGTCCGGGTTGATGTCGCATATCGCGGTAATCTCCGACTCCGGTTTCTCCAGCAGGCGCTGAATATGCCCCTGCGCCATGCCGCCCGTCCCAATCACTCCCACGCGAATCGTGTTCACTGAAAATCCCTCCGAAATTGAATTTGCTTCGCCCTTAATTACAGTAAACAGGCCGCAGATTCCTGCCTGTCATCGAGAGAAAATTCTTCCCGGACGCGACGGAGGTCTTCGGGGGTGTCCACCCCGACGGGCGCGGATTCGATGCGCGTCATGCGGATTCGGAAGCCGTTTTCCAGGACGCGCAGCTGTTCCAGCGATTCGGTCTGTTCCAGCGGGGCGGGCGGCATTGCGGCAAAACGGGCGAGGAAGTCCCGGCGGTAGGCGTAAAGGCCGATATGCTGCATCACCTCGGCGGACGAATTTTCGGTGGAAGGCGACCGGGCAAAGGGCAGGCGGGCGCGGGAGAAATACAGGGCGTCTCCGTTCCGGGCGCAGACGACCTTGACGCAGGCGGGATTGTCCCTGTCCTGCGCGGGGCAGGCACACATCAGGCTTGCCATCGGCAATGCGGGGTCGGCAAGCAGCGGCGCAAAGACCAGCGCAATCGCGGACGGTTCGATCAAAGGCTCGTCGCCCTGAACATTGACCACGATGTCATTCTCCGCGAGGGCAAGCAAGTCCGCCGCTTCCGCCAATCGGTCTGTGCCGGAACGGTGCTTCGGCGAGGTCAGCAAAGCGACGCCTCCAAACGCCTCCACCGCCCGCGCAATCTCCGCGTCCGGCGTCGCGACTGCCACCTGCGCGATTCCCGGCGCGGCCTTTGCCCGCTCCCAGACGTGGCGGATCATAGGCCAGCCCCCGATGTCAATCAGCGGCTTGTTCGGCAGGCGCGTCGCCGCCAGCCGCGCCGGTATCAGCACGACTACTTTCCGCGCCGCGCTGTTTTCTTCCGTCTCCTGAACTTCGTCCTCTGCCTTCTGTTTTCTGTTTTCTGTTTTCTGTTTTCTGTCCGCTTTCATCGCTTTTTCTGCGCCGCCGCCGCGTAAATCTCCAGCGTTTTGACCGCCGTTTGCCGCCACGAGAAATGGGTGGCGCGTTCCAGCCCCCTGACGCGCAGCGCCTCGCGCAAGTCGGGGGAGGTGGTCAAATCGCGCATCGCCTGCGTCACCGTTTCAGATTGCTCCGCGTCCACCAGCAGCCCCGCGTCCCCCACCACTTCCGGCAGGGCGGAGGTGTTGTTGACAATCACCGGGACGCCGCAGGCCAGCGCCTGCAAGACCGGTAATCCGAACCCTTCATAGACGCTGAGGTAAATAAAGGCCAGCGCCGCGTTGTACCACCAGACGATCTCATCACGCGGCACAAATCCCGGAAAAATGACGTGGTCTTCCAGACTTAATTCTTTGACCTGCGCGAATATCTGATCGTAGAGCCAGCCCTTCGGCCCCGCAATCACCAGTTTTGGCACAGTCTCGCTGCCCCTGCCCGCCTCCTGCCGGCGCAGGTCGGCGTAGCAGCGCAGCATGACCGGGATATTTTTGCGCGGTTCCAGCGTTCCCAGATAGAGAAAATACCGCTCCGGCAGGCCGCGTTCCCGCTTGAACGCTTCAACCCCCGCGCAAAATTCCGGGTCTTCCCCCAGATAGCGGTACTCCGCATCAATCGCAATCGGAACCGTGATGACCTTCTCCGGCGGGACGTTCAGCAGGCGCAGGACATCGGCGCGGGTGGCCTCGGAGACGGTCAGCACGGCGCTGGCGCTGCGGGCGGAAAGCCGGGTCATCAGGGACAGATAGCGGCGCTTGGAGGGCAGATGCTTATCGCTGAAAAGCAGGAAGGCGAGGTCGTGAATCGTGACGACGCGGGGCGTTCGGGAAAGGATGGGAACGACATTGACGGGGCCATGCAGGACATCCAGCCCGATGGAACCCGCCGCCAGCGCCGTTTGTTCCCAAAGCAGGCGCGTGATGGGTTTTTCGGTCGGGAAATGCGACGGGCGCAGCGTAAAATTGCGTCCCAGAGGGAGGCCCTGCCGCAGGCGTTCGTCCGCCGCCCATTTTCCGGTAAAAACGGTATACTGATCGGCCCCGTCCATTGCGCTTAAATTTCGGAGCAGATTATAAATGTAGTTGGACACTCCGGCGGCCCGGTAGGTGTCCGACATACTGAGTAATTGGGCGTTAATTCCGATGCGCATGGATTTCCGGGTTCTTTGCAAGCGATGCAGAGAGGAGATATAAGATATGAGATAATAGAGACGATATATTAGACTAAATACTAATATATCATACCTAATATCTATAATCTCGTATCTATTGCCTGAGAATGGTCTGGTAGACTTCGCGCATCTGCGCCGCCACCTGCTGCCAGGAGTAGCGGCTGCGGGCCTGCTCCAGTCCGAACGCGCCGCAGCGTTCGCGCAGGGCGGGGTCGTTTTGCAGGCGGGAAAGCCGCTCGGCAAACCCGGCGGCATCGCCCTCCGGGAACACCAGCCCCGCTTCGGCGATCACTTCCGGGATCGCGCCCGAATCGGAGCCGACGACCGCCACGCCGCAGGCCCCCGCCTCAATCAGAACCCGCCCGAACTGCTCTTTCCAGCGGGCCGTCGTCAGCGATGGCAGGATCAGAACGTCCAGCGTGTTCATCAATCCCGGCAGTTCCGTCAGCGGCCTCGCCCCTGCAAAAATCACCCGTTCTATGAGGTTAGACGACCGGGCAAGGGCCTCTAGTTCCGCCCGCATCGGCCCGTCGCCGACAAAGATCAATTTTGCGTTGGACGGCAGTTTCGCCAGCGCGTTCACCGCGTCCGCCAGACCTTTTTCCGGCACGAGACGCCCGACATAGCCGACCAGAAAATCGCCCGGATCGCCCCATTGCAGTTCGGCGCGTTTTGCCCGCCGTACAGTCGGCGTCAGCGGCGTGAAAAGTTCGCAGTCCACCGCGTTGCCCACCACGCAGGCAGGGCCGGAATAGCCCTTGCGCCGCAGGACTTCCACCGCCTCCTGGTTGCGGGCCACGCAAAACTCGGCGTGTTTCAGGCTGTAATCCTGAAAATGCTGGAAGGGCGGCGGCAATTTTTTATAAATGTTCTGCTCCGTCTCCACCAGCAGCCGCGCTTTCGGGCAGTGTTTGCGGGCGGCGCGTATCGCCTGAGCGCACAGCAGGCTCCAGGGTTCTTCCCAGATGTCCACAATGTCGGGCTGAATTTCGCGCAGCAGCCGATTCAGCGTATCTTTGTAGTGCAGCAAGTACCACTGTTTCCGAATATAATGCCAGCGCGTCCCGCCGACCTCGAAGCGGAATTTCGCCTGCGCGGGCGGTTCGGCCTGCTGCCACTGGTCATAGGTACACATTTTGTCCGGGACGAGGGCCGTCAGCTCCATGTCGGGAAACGCGGCGAGAGCGTGCAGTTTGGGCTGTCCGGCAGTCCGCGACATACAGGTATGCGAAATAAGGAGTATCTTCAATCTTTAAGTGTCCCCTCACGCGATTTTGCGCAGGATTGCCCGTAAAATTTGCGCGGAGGCCGTTTCCCGTCGCGAACGCGCTACCCTTTTCCCGGCCTGCCACCCGATTTGGGAAGGAGAGGAATCTCCACGTCGCTCTCCCCTTCGTTTGAAAGGGGGAGAAGCGGGAGAGGAACAAGGACGCTCGCCCGCTCCGGCAGCGCGGTTTCCCGCCGCTTTTGCAGGATAAGCGACCAGACCATTCCCGTTCCCGCCCAGACCACCAGCAGCGGCCCGCGCCGCCAGTAGGGTTCGACCTGTCCGTGAATCAGCAGGGCGACGGCGCAGACCGCAATAATTACGACGAACGTTTGCAGCGCGGCGTCCTGGGAAAGCTCCCGGTAACTACGGCGTAGGAAATGGAACTGCGCGATCATGCCCCATACCAGAAACGCGAAGCCGATAAAGCCGTTTTCCGCCAGCACCATCGCTTCCATATTGTGCGGCAGGATATCGCGGCGGATGCGGAAACCGTCGCCGAGCAGCGGCTGCGCCCGAAAACGCCGCTCGCTTTCCCGCAACATGAAGATTCGGTCGCTGATGCTGTTGCTGCGTTCCGAAAAATCGGTCTCGTAATGTCTGTAATAGGGGTGCAGGGTCTCGCCGACGCCATAAACAACGCCCGCAGTCAGCAAAAATAGCGCAGCCAGCAGGACGGGACGCCGCCATAAAATGCACACCATCACAAATCCGCCCAGCAGACTGAGCAGCGAACCGCGTGAAAGCGAGCAGGCCAGCGCCAGAACATAAATTCCAAACGCGCCGACAAGCAACGGCGTGGGAAGGGCAAAAAGTTTCGCCTGCATTGCGCCGCGCCGCGCCCTGTCTATCGGCAAAAGTCCAATCAGCGCGATCAGCGCCGCCAGCGCCAGCGCCAGCCCAACCACGTTCTTATGGATTCCGAAAATATAAAGACCGGCCCGCAGACCATGCCAGAATTTGAACAGCCCCCATCCCGCCATGAGCAGCACACAAAGCAAATAGCCGCGCAGGGCGTCGCGCAACTGCGGCCAGCGCCATTCCAGCGAAGCGTAGATTAGCGGCAGGCCCAGCACACACTGCGCGTTTCGAATCCATCCGCTGAAGTAGCCCAGGCCCTGCCCGCGCATGGCGTGGAGGTTGACGCAAAATGAAAGCAGTCCCGCTGCGAGATACCCCAGCATCGGCAGACCGATACCGCCCATACGCCAGATTTCAGGACGCGAACGCAGACGCAGGACGGCCCCCGGCAGCGCCATGAAGAGCAGAACATCCGAAATGCTAAAAATAACGGGGAAATGGTCGTCGCGTTCACCGCCCAATCCAATGTCGAGCGGGGCAAGAATCAATGTTAATGTCAGCAGATGGTACGGCATTTTAAATCCGTAACCGATCAGCGGAATGGCCAGCAGCGGCAGCCAGTAATAGTGGTGCTGTCCGAGGACGACCGAAGTGAGATAAGTCAGAAGCAGCAGCAAAAGATTATGCGCCTGCCGCTTACAGAAAAACAGGGCGGTGTCCTTGCGTTCCGGCGCGATATTTTCCCTGACGCTTGCCGTCCTTGTCGGCAGATTTCGTTTGTTTAGACGCATCATTGATTCTCTTCACTGCGCGGCCGTCCGGCTTGCAGCGGCCCGAAATCTGCCTTTTATTTTTGCGCCGCCGCAGACGCGGCAGCGCGTTTCCCGCATCAAAATTACAGGTATCAAAACCTATTCGGCGGCAGGGGCGGAAAAGTCGCGAATCTTGACCACGCGGGCCGGGATGCCCACCGCCACGCCCCCCGCCGGCACATCCACAAAAACAACCGCATTCGCGCCAATAACCGCATGGCTGCCAATCGTGGCCCCGCCCAATATTTTCGCGCCTGCCGAGGCCGTGACCCAATCCCCGATTTTCGGCATTCCGTCCTCTTTGCCGGAGTCGCCGACCGTGACGCCGTGAAAACAGATAAAATGCGCTCCGATCCGCGCCGCATTGCCAATCACGATTCCGCTGCTATGCACCAGGCAAAACCCCGGCCCAATTTGCGCCGCCGGATGAATTTCCGCCCCGGAATGGCTCAAAATCCAGCCCTGCAAATAGTAGGCCACCAGTTCCAGCCGCCGTTCGTAGCAAAAATGGGCCAGCCGAAATACCAGCGCGGCCTGAATACGCGGATACAGCGCGATTTTCGTCAGCGCAGAGAGCCGGTATTTCAGGCGTCCGCCCCCACGATCCACGACCATGCTGCGAACATCTTCCCGCATCAGCGTTAGAAGTCCCATTGCAACCTGATCCGTGAATTTGCCTGTTGTTTGCGCTTGCAATGCCGTTCCCTTTGCTTTTTCAGATAAAACCCCGGTCAGGGATGGGCCTTTGCCCTTTAGCCGTATCCTATCGGATAATAGCCCGTTTAAGGCGCGTCCTGCATCTTCCTGCGGCTGCGCCAAAGGCGCTGCGCCAGATACAGGCTTGCAGGCGGCAACAATACCACCGCAGCGATATAAGGCGGGATTGGCAGGCTGCTATGGGGCGGAATCGGAAATACCCGCAGAATCATCTGTATCCAGGTATATTGCCATACAATCGTCCAGATAGAATTTTGGCCCACATAAATCAGAAACGTAGTGAGCGGCGATTTTGTGGTGAACGTCTCCCGCTGGCAGTAAAGTCCAATTAAACTAAATAATGCCGCTGTCATAGCCCCGCCCTGGACCAGAAAAAACAGCGTCGGCACAGGGTCAAGCATACCCAGAAGACCGTTTCCACTTTGGAAATAGTACCAATCTCCCGGCAGTGTCAGGGCAGCCGTCATAAGACTGATTTGAAAGGCGCGGCGCAGCCAGAGCAGCCGATCCAATGCGCTTAGGTAGGATTTCCCCAGCAGCAGGCTGGCAACGAACAAGGGCATATAGCCCATTATTGGAAAACTGCGCGAAATGTGCTCGCTGCCGAAAAATAACCGCCAGTAGGGCAGAATTACAGTTGAGACTGGAACAGCATACAGGCTCATACTAACGCGCTGACAGAGCAACGCCACCCCTATCAGCAGCCAGGGGTGTTCCATGAAAGAGCGTAGACGACGCCCCAGCGCCACCGCAATCAACTGAAACAAAATAAAGGATACAATAAAATCGCCCGCTTTAGGTACATTAAACAAAACAAGATAGCCGACAAGTTTTTGCGCAATGTCGCGCGCCCCTCCTCCGTTGATTGCGCTTACCAGATAATGACCGGTCACTATGGCGTAGTAAGCCAGAAGGACAATTCCTGCGCGGCGCAGCGTTCTCATGCGACCGCTCAAGGTGTCCAGTGTCCCACGCAGGCATAAAATCGCTATACTCATACCGAACGAAAACAAAAACAGAATATAACAAAAAAAGACGCCCGTATTCGAAACGGCGTAAGTCCAGTAGGGACGAAGCCAGACCCAGAATAGTCCATGCGTTGCCGCCATAAGACAAACGGACACCCCGCGCAGAATGTCAATCTCATGGTAACGAACTTTGCTTGCGGCGCCTGGAAGCGGCGCAGACGCCGCGAGAGTACTGGGAGACAGCGCGGGCTTTTGAGGCGATTTGAACACGTAAAATCTTTCCTGTATTGTTGGCATTCAGGTTGCGGGCGCGGCGTCAGAATCCCTTCGGCGCGGACGCGGCGTTTGCGCGGCAAGAATTTTTTCGCGTTGCGCCGCAGTCAAAAATTCCCCCTGTTTTGCGCGAGCGATCAACTGCGTGGCGACTCCGACGCAAATCCAGCCGAAGAACCCGATGCCGCGCCGCCAGTAAACGTCCATCATTGAGTGGGTCAGGGAGATAGTCAGGACCATAAAACACAGGGTGGTCAAAAGCCGCGTCTGGGGATTCTCTTTGGTCAGCCGATACGCAATCGTGATCGTGCGGAAACCCGCGAAACACATAAAGAGGAACGCGGAGAGTCCAACAATTCCCATTTCGCCCAGGGTCAGCACCAGCAGGCTGTGCGGCTCCAGTTTATAAGCGAGGTCAATGCCAACGCCAATAATAGGGCTGGAATAAAACATTCGCATTACCGATCCAATCACATCAAGGCGAATGGCGACCTGATAGGAACTGCTAGTGACGTTCCCGGCGTATTTCGTGGCATCGTCGGGCAAAAGTTTCCAGATCAGCAGAGCGGCAGGCGCAAAGACCAGCAGGAGTCCTGCTCCCAGTTTGAAGCGGCGTGTCAGCAGCAGCAGCAGGATTATTCCTGTGCCTGTTGCGATCCACCCGCCGCGTGAGAGCGCCAGTATGATTCCAATAAAATTCATTCCTATGGAAACAAAGAGATAACGGCGCAGTTTCGGCGTCATTTCCGGGTCTAAAAACAAAAAGGTCAGGATAATCGCGATAGCAACGCCATAGGTGGGGCCGAGCGAGTTTTTATGCATTCCCGCAGCATACATGGCCTTGCCGATGCCGCCCGTCGCAAAAGCAAAAATACTGAAGAGGCTGAGAATGTCCGCTAAGAGAGTATATCCTAAAAATGCTCTGCGCAGCGTCGCCAGACTAAGGCGGGCATTCGCGAACAGCAATACCGGCATCAAGGTCATACGTGTAAATCGAAACAGCGACGCGATGGTATTTGTGTCATGCCATGCGTTTGCGGCGGAGATGCAGGCTGCAAGCAGAAACAAAACAATCGGAATCATGGCGGGGCCAGTGCGTATTCTGCGACCGTTTGTAAGCAGAATCAATGGAAGCGGCAGCCACATCAGATACGTCAGCATATCAGAAACGCTCAAGTTGACGCTGGACGCCTCTCCGAGCATGGATTGCTGGAAGGGCATCAGCGCGATAATAAGCATCAGAAGAAACGGCGGCTGCGTGGCGGCGCACAGCATGAGCGGCAGCACCAGAATTGCGTAATACAATTCTTTCGTAAAGTAAACGCTCACGAGGCCCAGCGCCGCCATTGCGATGCTGGCAAAGATGACCGGTAAAGGAATAGTTTTCACGGACTCCACCGCGCGAGGTGGGGCAGTCTGCCTGTTTTGCGTTAAAGTTGCGCTCATAGCGTTTCCTGAAATCTCTAAAAAATAAAGCACATCCCGTTTCGCTCCCGATGCGCGGGGCGGCTCATCAGGCGGGTCGAGCCCGCAGCGCTTCTTCATAAACGCGGGTAATTTCGGCTGCCATGCGCTGCGCGGTAAATTTTTCACGGGCGCAGTTGTGACCGCGCAGGCCCATTTCGCGCAGGGCGTTCCGGTCGGCAAGCAGGGCGCAGACCGCTTCGGCGAGCGCCTGCGGATCGGCGGGCGGCGCGAGGCCTCCGACGGCCTGCGCCAGCGGAACGGCGGGATAGGCGGACGCGATTATTTCCGGCGGGCCGCCGCAGTCCGTCGCCAGAACGGGCGTTCCCAGCATCATCGCCTCGACGACCGCAAGGCCGAACGGTTCGCACAGGCTCGGCAGAATCAATAAGTCTGCCAGCGCCACAAAATCGGGCGCGTCTGTGCGGTAACCCAGCAGATGAATCGCGTCGCTTTGCCCCGCCGCCGCGACCTGCGCCCGGATTTCGTCCGCCATGTCGCCGCCGCCAAGCCACAGAAAACGGGCGTCCGGGAACCGCCGCCGGATTGCCGGAACCGCTGCCAGCAGATGCCGATGCCCTTTTTCTTCCGAAAGCCGCGCCGTCGTGACCAGCAGCGGCCCCGTCGTCGCAATGCCCATTTCGCGCAGAACTTTTTTCGCCCGCTCCGCGTCGGCCTGCGGCGCTTCGATGCCGTTGTGAATCGTTATTATTTTTTCGGCTGAAAGGTGTTCGCGCTTTATAGCGGCGTCGCGCACCGCGTCAGAAATCGCAATAATCCGGGACAGGCGGCGGTTGGTGTAGCCGTGCAGAATGTCCGCGAAAAGGCGTTTTGCGCCGGTATAAGTCGTATGCGCGGGGTCAACGAAATGCTGCGTCGCCACGCTGCGGGGCGCGTTTCCGCTCCGCCCCGCCGCAATCGCGCATTGCAACATCGTGCTGCCGTTGTGCGCGTGAAGGATGTCCGGCTGCCACGCTCTGATCTGCGCCCTGAGCGCGGGAATCGCTTTCCGCAGGGGCAGGGCAGACCGCGCAAAAATCTTCGCGTCCGCAATCTCCCGCGCCCTGCGAACAAAATCCACGTTGTCCTCGCGGCAGACCAGCGCCGTTTCGAGGCCGAGCGCGGCCTGCGCCCGCAGCAGGGTGAGGACGTGCTGCTCCGTCCCGGCAAATCCATCGGTATCAAGGCAGTGAAGGACGCGGGTCATGCGGGGCGTCCCTCCGCTGCCGGGCCGGAGTTGGATTTTTGCGCCAGCTCCGCGATGCCCTCGTGCGGCCCGAATCCGGCCCACCAGCGCAGCAGTCGAATCCAGATACGGAGATTTTGCCGCGCCGCGTTCCGCTTTACCGGATAAATTAGCGCCCACAGCGCCACGCGCAGCGCCGCGCCAAACAGCAGGGCCACACGCTGCACGAAAACGCCGCTCGCGCCGTAGTGTTTGCGCATAAATTTGATCTGACTGCGGTGAAATTCGCAGAGTTGGCGGTCTTTAATCCCTTCGGTGCTTTGTCCGCCCAGGTGCGTTATGACCGAATCGGGACAGAAAGCGATGTCCCAGCCCGCTTTACGGATGCGCTTTTGCCAGTCGGTCTCTTCGGCGTACATAAAGAAAAGCGGATCAAAATATCCCGCCTGCTCAACCGCTTCGCGCCGGACGAGCATGACGGCCCCGCTGACGAAATCCACGCTGCGCTCGCGGTCGTGCGCCCAGCCGCGATAATCGCCGAACAGGGGGCTGTTGGGGAAGGCGGCGGTCAGCAGGGTGTTCTCCCAGACGCAGCGCAGGGGCGAGGGAAATTTGTAGGCGCTTTGCTGCAGGCTGCCATCGGCGTTGAGGAGGCGCGGGCCAACGACGCCAACCTGCGGGCGCGATTCCAGAAATTCGCGCAAACGGTCTAACGCGCCCGGAGTGATCAGCGTGTCGTCATTAAGGAGGAGCAGGTATTTTCCGTGACTGGCCTTGAGGCCGACATTCTGATTCTCGCCGAATCCCTGCCGCCGTTCGTTGCAAATCAGCCGAACCTCCGGGTAATCGGCGCGAAGCATCTCTCTGGCCCCATCGGTAGAGACGTTATCAATCACAATCGTTTCATACGGAACCGCAGGCGGGTTTTTTGCCAGCGACGCGAGGCAGTCGCGCAGGGCTTCCAATCCGTCGTGATGAACAAGTGAGATGCTAATAATCGGTTCTATGCTCACAGGAAAATTTCTCCGCGCAGCCGTTATTCGCGGTATTTCACGACTTTTGCCGGGATGCCCACCGCAATCGCGTTGGCCGGAATATCTTTTGTGACCACTGCGTTCGCGCCAATAATCGCATTATCGCCAATCGTGACGCCGCGCACAACGGTGACTTTGGCCCCCAGCCACACGCCGTTGCCGATTTTGACCGGGGCCGCTGTCGCGCCCTGCGAGCGGATGGGGATGTCCAGCCGCTCGAAATTATGATCGTGGTCGCGAATGTCCACGAGGTCGGCGATTAAGCAGTCCTCGCCTATCTCTAATGAATGAATAGCGCTTAAGGTGCAGTGGTGTCCAAAAATCGTTCGCGCCCCCACGCGCAAAACGCCGTGCGTTTCAATGGTCATAAAACGATCCAAAACACATTTCTCACCAAACTTAATCGCTCCGGCGGGGCCTATTTTGAGAAACAGTCCCGGCCCGATGTCGCAGCCCGCATCAAATTGGACGCGGGGATAGCGCAACCGCGCCAGCAGAAGTCTTATGCGGCGTTTCATCGCCGGAAGCAGGCGATAAGGCAGCGGAGTAACCGCGATTTGCACTCGCAGCGGCCCCTCGTCTGACAGGGAAGTGGAAACATTTGTCACGAGGTTCCTATCGCTTTCTGTATTTCCTGCAACAACCGATTCGTCCGCGCCTGCCAGGTGTGTCGGGCCGCTTCCTGCTGGCGCAACGCGCTCATCCGGGCAAATTTTTCCGTGTCAGCGCGTTCGGCGAGCGCGGTCTCCACAGCGGCAATAAACGCTTGCTGCCGCGCCTTTCCCGCTTCTCCGCCTGCAATAGAGACCAGCGGCTGCGCCGTATCCGGCCCGTAGTCCCGGAAGCCCGCCACATCGGTAGAAACAATGGGCAGTCCGGCGGCGAGGTACTCGAAAAGTTTCAGCGGATTCAGGCTTTCAGTGAACGGACTGACGACGTGCGGCACGATGCAGACATCGAAGGCCCGCATCCACGCCTGCAAGTCCGCATAGGGAACCGGCCCGACCAATTTTATATTGGGATAGGGCCGCAGCAGCGCCTGTTCGTCGGGCGTCAATGCCAGCATCCCGATCAGTGGAAAGGTCGCCTGCGGCAGGCGCTTTGCCAGCGCCATCAACAAAGGCAAATCTACGCGCTCAGCGTGGACAGTTCCGGTATATCCAAGAATGGGCCGCCGCCATTCCCGCGCCATTTCCGGCAGGGGCAGGGCTGCTTCCGCTTCCTCAAAGCATCCCTCCGCCGGGTCGCGGCGCGAAACAAAACGATACCGCGCCGCTTCGACGCCGTTGGGAATCAGGGTGAGATTTTTTGCCAGCCCCCGCTTCATCTCAAACAGCCGTTCGGAGCAGACGACCGTGAGATCGGCCCTGCGGCACAGTTCGGCGTCGTCCGCAATCACGCGCCGCCGTTCCCACTCCGGCTGCTCCGCGCTCGTCCAGTCGTCCGTAATATCGTAGACAACGCCGCTCTCCCCCATTTTCCCAACCATGTGGACGGCGCCTTCCGGGTTCAGCCAGAGGAGCGGATGATTCATCCCCAATTTTTGCGCGGCCTTCCGAATCTGCCGCCGCTCCAGCCAGCGATTAAAAGTTTTGCCGACTGAAAGCGTATTGGGTAGCCATTTGGTCGGTTTGAGAACAAAGATAGCGGGGTATTCCGGTGGCGAATAAAAAGAACCTCCCTCTTTTATCGCCTTTAAAAGCCCTTTTAACCCCTTGCGCCGTAGTTCCGCAGAAATGTCGCTCGGCGGAACGACGTAAAGAATACGCATTCCTGGCGACTGCCGAATTATCTCAACAACCAGAAATTTACAGCGGCGCCACAGTTCGTACCATTCTTCCAGCGAAACAAAAATCACATCAGGCATAAAACGTTCATTTTCTCCTACGCGACCGGCAGGGAGGGCGTCAGCGCCTTTTTCCTGCGAAAATTGAGGAAGGGACGTTCAAACAGTAAAAAGAAGACGTAGGAAATTCCAATGATAAGCGGCAAACCTGCCGCAACCAACAAAATTAATTCCTCTACTCCTTCCACATGGAGTTTTTTCTGCAAGAGACCTGACAAAAACCATAGCGTATTGGCGTGAATTAAAAAAACGCTGTAAGCGATGAAGCCAAACCAGACCATCGTTTTATTTTCAAAGAGGTGCCGGACAGCCGTCTTTGCGCAGCATAGCGCGACGACAATAAGCGCGAAAGCGATTCCAAGCAGCAGGCTGCGGGGCCAATCAAAAAAATGGAACGCGCTTACGGCAAGCGTGTACACAGCAAACCCAAACAGAAAAATTCCCGTTCCCGCGCCGCCAGACAGGGACGTTCCCGCAAGACGATGCCGCGCCACGTACTTCGCAGCCATCATTCCAAAAGCGAATTGCATCCAGCGTCCCAGAAAAAAACCGGCAAAGACTTCTCTCTGCGCATAAGATAAATTAGCCGTCAATACTCCGCCCGCAATGCGGTACAGCACCGATAAGATTGCGATTCCGACCACGAACCGCATCCCGAAACGCCGAAAGCCAAAAACAACCAGCGGGAATACCAGATAAAATTGAGCCTCCAGACCCAGCGACCAGAAAGCAATGTTGATGCTATGATACGATGCGGGAAACAACGTGTGTAAAAAGAGCAAATGCGCCGCATAGTCCCAGAGGGGAGAGAGCGGCTGCCATTTCGCCGGGGTATGCGCCAATTTAAAAGCGGCCACCAGCGCCACAGGCAAAACCGTGGCGTAAATAATCGCAGCATAATAGGGTGGAACAATGCGATGGATGCGCCTGCGGTAAAATTCCCGGAAGTCCCATGCGGCAAGGGTCTGCTCCGATTTGCACAGCGGCCAGAAAAGGCAAAAACCGCTCAACACCATAAACAAATCCACGCCCGCATCAAAGGAGGCCAGCGGCGCAAGCAGATTGACGCGCTTCCCCGCGACCGCGCAGAGAAGCGTCGGGGAGTTACTAAATCCCCAGGCGTGGACTGCAAACACCATTAGCATCGCCATCGCGCGCAGGCCGTCAATGGCAGGCAGTCGCCAGCCTCCCAATCCGGCCTTGCTTGCATCAGCGGTCTCTTTCTTCACCAACTCTTCGGTAAGCATCGTTAAGGGCGTCTCCTTACAGCGATTGGCCTGCCGCGCCGTTTACGATTTCTTGATCGAGTGATAGGCATCCGTAATAATCGGTGGAACGAGCGAACGAACGAATTTCTTCGCGGACATACCGCTGTTGGTCTTGACGACGCCGGGGCGTTCTTTAAACAAAGTGCTGTGCGCATCGGTCACTTCTTCCTCCGGTCGCCCGTTGGAATAGTAGTAAGTCGCGATGGACTTGCGCGTTCGGTCGGGCGGGCAGGCGAGCGGCGTGGGATGCCCGTGATACGAAAAATCGGTTGTGCTGAAGATGGCGCAGCGATTGAACAGGGGGAGAATTTTCGCTTCCGCCTGCGTCATGTCCCGGTTCCATAGTTCGAAGTTGCCGCCGTAGGACTCCTCCCAGTTTTTATTCAGGTAAACCAGCACATTGATCCGCCGGTCAAGGTTGAGTTGTTCGTGCTTGTTGAAATCGGCGTGAACTTCCAGATGACCTCCGGGCTTGATTTGATGCAGACCTCCTCCGACGTAATAGGGATCGGAAATAACGCCTTTGATTCCGGTCAATGTTTCGAGGAAGCGCGTCATTGGAGCGCTGTTCAGAAAATAGAGGATTTCGCGGATCGTGTCGGGCAGACGTTCCACCGCGTCAAACGCAAGTTTTTTCTGATTGGGGTCATCAAACTCGTTCCACCGGATCTCGCGGGGTTCCGGAAAGTCCGCGAGTGCGGCCTCCAGCGGCGCGACAGGCAAAAAATTATCGAAATAGATATGGGCAAAAGGCTTGTTGTTCTGGTACTCGGCAGCCTTTTCCTTTGCCAGATTTTCGAGACGTTTAAGAAAATCCGGGGCGTACAGTTCGTTCATTTTATGATTCCTTTTCAGAAAGTAGTCTCAACCGGCGCGGAAGCGGTCGCGCAGCCTCATGCGTAGCGCGCTCAACGGCTCCAGCGCCGTTTTAAGCAGTCCTGATGGGTCTGGCATCAGGCGAAGCGCGTCTCCCCCGCCATAGCGCTGATAGAGCCGCAGCCAGTCGCCATGTGTATATACCAGAGGCGTATAGGGATTGATTTTATATTTAAGAAACTGAACGCTCAGTCGTTTTGGCTCCAGCAATACCAGGTTATTGGCGAACGAAATTTTTGTATTCAGGTGCGCGTCGTGGCTGCGATCATGGTAATGCTCACACACCACAGGCCGGCGCTTCCGCAGAAAACTAAGCCAGAGATACTGCTCCGGCGTATAGCGGTTGGCGTCGTCGTCATTGCAAAGCGCAATGTCCCACATATCCCGCACATCCTCGCTCCAGCCAAACGCGATCCAGTCGCCGGGATGAAACGGCATCCCTCCATGACGCTCCGGATTCAGTGAAAAAAAAGCGCTTGTCAGCACCCGGTCGCGCAGGAAGGCCCATGTTTCATCTCGGCCCTGATACCGGGCGAAGTAATTTAAGAAGCCCGTTCCTGTCAAAAGCATATCACTTCGAATTTTGAATGCGCAGGGGCGAGTTGCCTGCCGCAATCCCTGCTGTGTGCTGACGATCTGCCGGTTGACATTATTTTGGCTCGTGTTGCTCAGGTCGCGGTAGCGAATCCCGCCGGGATCATCGCTTTCAATCCAGTAATCGCAGTCCAGTCCCTCCCGGCAGGCGCCTCGCCACGTTGAGACAATAAGTTCCGCGTCAGGCAAATGTCTGCGGATGCTTTGCAGGAGACGCCGTGTTCGCTGCGCTTCCGGGGGACTGTCCGGGCCGCCTTCAATCGGCCCCTGCACGATCATGGAAATATCTTTGCCTGAAATCATGTTCATGCTTTTAACGCTCCAGTAAGCGTCCATGTCAGACGCGGGCCGGTTTACCCGCGAGTACCTGCCGGTAAATCTCCCGGTACTGCTCGGAAATCACGTCCCAATCGAATGTTTTCGCCCGCACGCGCCCCGCTGCGCCAAGCCGCGTTCGCAATGCGGCGTCGCCTGCCATGCGGGTCAGCGCCGCCGCCAGCGCGGGAACGTCCTCGCCGGGAAAGAGAAGGCCGGTTTCGCCGTCCAAAACAATTTCAGGAACGCCGCCGACTTTCGCTGCGACGACCGCTTTGCCGCAGGCCATTGCCTCTAAATTGACGATGCCCTGCGGCTCCAATCGCGACGGCAAAACGAAGAAAGAACAGCCTTGAAAAAGCGATACGGCGACAGGGCGGTCGGCGCGGCCCATGAATCTTACGCAGTCGCCGGTTTTTAGTTCGCGGGCCAGATTTTCCAGATTCTCGCGTTCCGGCCCGTCCCCTGCCAGCAGCAGATCGTGCGATTCGATGCCAGACTGCGCGTAGGCGCGAAGCAGAACATCGAATCCTTTTTGCGGCACGGAGCGCCCGATTCCCAGAATATACGGCTTCGGGTTGGCATAGGGCGCGGCCCCGTCGAAATCCTTCAGCGCGATCCCGTTATAGATCACCTCGGCGCGGTCGCTGCCGAAGGGTTTTCCATAAAACTGCTCGGCGTCGTCCAGCGTGTTTTTGGAGCAGGCGCTAATAAACGCGGCCTTGTCGTAGAGTTCGCGGAGAAGTTCGTTCATCAGCGGGGAACGCTCAAAGATTTTCCCGGCGTCCATCACGCGCTCGCCCTGCGTGGTCACGAAAAGCGGCAGTTTCAGTTCGTCATGCGCTCGCAGCGCGTGGTAGGCGCTGCTGGTGACGCACTGAATATGCAGCAAATCGGACTGATGCTTTTTTAATATCGCATGGAGCCGCGCCATCTCCGCGCCAATCGTCAGGCGGAAAGTCAGCCGCATTTTCAGATCGCCTTCGGGAACGCGAATGGCAAGCCGATAGACCGGAATCCCCTCAAAAAGTTCGTAATCGGGCAGGGTATTGCGGGGCCAGCGGTTTGTAATAATGATAGCGTCCATGCCATTGGCGCGGTAGTTGAGAGCCAGTTGGCGGCAAAGTTCTTCCACGCCGCCCATCGCGGGGTGGAAGGCGCTGGCAAATATCGCGACGTTCACCCTTGCCCTCCCTGATAAATTTTCTCGATGGCGGCATAGGTATTTCGCGCCACCTGCGCGTGCGAATACCGGGAACGAATCATTGCAACGCTGGCCTGCTGAATGGCTTGCAGCCTGTCCGGGTTTTTGACATAGTAGCCCGCTTTTTCCCGAAAGTCGTTCAGGTCGTCTTTGCGGTGCAGGATGCAGTTTACTCCGTCCACGAAACCCAGATCAGTGTAGGAGCCGTGTTCTGCGCCGATGAGGACGCTGCCCGCCGCCGTTCCCTCATACGTGCGGGCGGGCGGAAATGCCATCAATCCCTCGTCGTTGGCGAACAGGGCGTACTCGTTGAGGACTTCGACCGCGTTGTATTTCGGGTTTTCGGTCTCCGGGAAAAGCGGCAGCTGCGAGTCCATAATGTCGCGCAGAGTGTTCGCTTCCAGCGCCAGCGTCCGCCGCCATTGGTGCGTCCACTCCACGCCTTTGTAAAACGCGATGTAATCTTCCAAAGTGTCGGGGTCGGGCGCGGACGGGTCGTTGACCGGGCGCACGGAACCGACGGCGATTACTTTTTGGCGGCGCTGCGCTAAGGGCGTTTTGTTTTCAAAGCGTTTGCCGTACCCGAAAGGCACGGGGATCGTCTTGCCGACATAGCGCGGATAAAATTTCTGGAAAAACGGGCAGTATTTGCCATGATCAGCGTATCCCATGACATAGTTTACCCCACCCTGTTCCAAAATCCGATTCGACTCCGCCGCCTGCCACACATAATCCATGACGTGCCAGATTTTCAGGCCGTTGAATTTCGCGGGCGGTTCGTTGTGGGGCCGGTAAGGAAAGCCGTTAAAGCAGACGGTCACATCGGCTTTGCGGTTGAGTTCGGCTTCGGTGAAGGCAAATTCGTACTGATCGGCCTCAAGCCCTGCCGCCGCCATCTCTTTGCGGAACCTTATGCCGCGTGTCAACTGCCGTCGCCAGCCGGTAATATAGATAATCGGCTTAAACAGACGAACAAACTCAAAGTCGTACCCGTTGAAATTCGTTGTCTGGTCGTTGGCGATAAAAAACGGGTGGCGTATCGCAATGCGCATCGTTCCATCTTCCAATCCGCGCTCTTATTTTGACCGGATGCCGGAGCGTAGTTTATGCCAGAGCATTTGCGGCAGCATTTTAAGCGGCAGCATTTCGGCGATATGGGCCATGTCCTGCGGCGATTCGGCCCGCGTTGCGGCCCGCCGCACGATGTCGCGTTCGGTGCGGTCATCGGTTTCACGCAGGATTTGCCGGTAGCCCGCTTCGTCGCCGGTCAGGGCCTTATATTTTTCCGCCGCCTGCTCGTGGTGCCAGCCTTCCTGAAGGGACGCCGCCAGCGAGTTTTGATAGGTCAGGAAAAATTTGCGCTGCGTGACGTGAAACTCGCCGAGCGTTTCTTTAAGAAAAAGCGTGGGAAATTTTTCCGCGATGTTCAGGCACAGGGTGATGTCAGCGACCCAGGGCATCTCGCCGAAATGGAAACCGTCCGCCAGCGCCTCCCGGTGGATGCAGTGGACGGTGGGCGGGCCAAACGAGAATTTCCGCTCCGCCACAATCCGCATGGCCTCGGCGGGTTGCAGCAGGCGGGTTGCGGGAAACCATTCGCCGCCGCGATGCCTGCCTGCCGCCGTGATTTCGTCAAATTCGCCTATAATCAGCCGCGCCGCCGGGTATTCGGAAATCGCCCGATTGAGTTTTTCGGCGGCGTCCGGCAGGAGTTGGTCGCCCGCAAACAGCCATTTCATCCACTCCGCGCCGCTCTGCTGAAAGTGGCGGACGCAAAACTCCCAGTTGCCGACGCGCCCGATATTGCGTCCCGGCGAGATCACGCAGACGCCTTTGCCCCGCAAAATTTCCGCTGAACCATCCTCCGAACCGTTGTCCGAAGCGAAATAGGCCAGTCCCGGCAGCAGCGTCAGTTCCCGGCACCAGGCAGCATTATTATAAATCGGGATGTATACGGCAATCACGCATCAAACTCCATTCAAGCCGCTTTCGCTATGCCGCGCAGATTGCGGCGTTTTTCCATGATAAAATTCCAAGCGGGAATCAGCGCTGTATAAAGGCTGATCGCCATTCGTTCTCTATCGAGCGCAAGGCGCAGATCAGGACAGCAGTAGCGCTTGTAAAGTCGCAGCCATTCGCCATGCGTATATAACGCCGCCCAATCGCTCGCCCGCACGCGGCGCCGAAAGACCGCCTGCATCTGTTTCATACTGATAACAACCACGTTATTAGCAAGCGTTTGCTCGGTCAGACGGATGGCGTCATTCTGCGTATCGCCGTACCATTCAAAGGGAACAGGGCCATATTTGCGAAGGAAACTGACCCAGATATACTGCTCTGGCACATAGCGGCAGAATGTGCCGCGTGAAAGCGGACGCAGCGCCTCCACGTCCGGGCAGGGGCGCGTCTCAAACCAGTGCGACGTTTCCGGTTCTGGCGCAAGCGGGATTTCCCATAAATTCCGCACGTCTTCGGTCAAACCGAACGCGCAGAGATCGCTGACATGAAACGGCAGCGGCAGCGAGCGATTCGGGTTGCGCGTGTAGACATTGCCAATAACGACGCGCTCTTTTAGAATCCGCCATTCCTCGCTGCGAGCGCTATATTTCCCGAAATAGTTTAAGAAGCCATTGCCTTCCAGCAGCATATCGGTTCGGAACTTGAGAACATAAGGCGTCTGTACTTTTTCCAGTCCGGCGCAGGTCGAAACGATTTGCCGATTGATATTGTTAGGCGAACCGACGGCATCATGGCTCACGGCTCCCGGATCGTCGCTTAAAACCAGCGTGTCAAAGGGCAGGCCCGAAACGTCGGAACCCCGCCATGTGGAAAGAATGATTTGCGCTCCGGGCAAATGCCGCCGCAGGCTTTCCAGACATTGCAGGGTGCGGCGTTCTTCGCGGGGCTGATCCGCTCCGCCTTTAATCGGCCCCTGCGCTACGATGCTGATGTCAAGATTGGAAATGGATTTCATTCTGTTTTCTTTATGAGGTCATCCTGCGCGGCGCAAACGCAGCAAAACTACCTGTTCGTACTGTTTTCTCTGTTCCTTTTGCAAAACGAAAAAAAACCACGTTCCCCAGCACGTCCCGACCACAGAAATCAGCATCGCCGCAGCGACCAGACGATTGTGCGCAAGCGGAAGGAAACGCAGCGCGGCGGCGACGGCAATTCCAATCAGAGCAGGCAGCGCAAGCGGAGACAGCAAACGATACCAGAAAGCCTTCAACGAAAAACCGAACAGGCGGCAAGTGACAAAAGGCAAAATGGCAAATTCAAGCACAGCGACCGCGATCAGCGAACTGAGCGCCGGCCCAATCAGACCGATGCGGGCCGTCAGCCAGATGCTTAAAAGCACATTACAGACCGCTGTCACCAGATAAGCCCGCACCAGAAACAAGTTCTTTTCCGTCGCCGTCATCAGGTTAACACAGTTTCCGCCGGGAGTGATGAGCATTATCCAGAATGCCTGCACGATAAGCACGGGATAACTTGCGCTGAAACCGGTTCCTACCCATGCGGCAATAATTCGGTCGCCGAGGGCGCAAAAAGCAATCGCAAATGGCAGTCCAATCAACATAGAGGCGAATCCGCTGCTTGTCAGGAGGCGAAATTGCCCTTCGCGGTCTCCTGTCGCTTCCATATGCGTAAAAGCAGGCGCTACGCCGTTCATAGGCTTTATTGTTAAGATACTGATAAAGCCGATCAATTTTGTTGCAATCACATATTGCGCGATTGCGGCAACCGGCATAAAGAAGCCTAAAATTAAGACATCCGAAGAGAAACTCAACGCGCCCGCAATAGACATGAGCGAAAAGCGAAAACCGTATTTCAGCAGTTCGCGGGCCATTGCAGCCGACGCATGGGAACGATGCGCCTGAATTCCCGGAAGATTTCTCCGCGCTTGTCGGCGCATCAATACCCCTGCCAGCGTGGCGCTTATCAGGCCGCTCAGACACAGAGCCGGAATACCGTACCCGCGCCAGACCAGAAAAACATTTGCCAATGCCTGCGCAATGTTGATGCCGGTAGAAGTGCGGTTCGCAATATCAAGCCGTCCGCTGCCAGAAAGAATGGCGGACTGTATAGCAAATAGAAAGGAGACGCACTGCATTACGCCAAGAATCAGTAGACCGGCGCGGGCCACTTCCGTATCTTCCGGCGTCAAATGCGGATATAGGCGCGGCAAAAAAGCGTACAGTATCGTTACTGCCAGCAGTACAATTACTGACATAGCAACATACATGATCGAAGCGGTGCTTAAAACACGGGAAAGTCGGGCCATATCGCGCACCGCCAGACATTCCGCAACCCGTTTGGCAACCGTCGTATACGTGCCAACCTCTACCATCCCGACGTAGCCGAGGATTGAAAGCAGCATTGTCCAGAGGCCGAACTTTTCCGCGCCGAGAAAACGGATTAGCAATGGTGTAGTAAAAAATCCGATAAGGGTAGTCACAAACAGCGTCAGGTAGCCGACAATAACATTTTTGAGAACCCGCTTTGACGAAGCGTTTGCGGAGACGGGCGCGTCTTCGTTTCCATCCGCCTGTATTTCTCCCCCATTTTCTTCGCTTGGCGTCAATCTGCTAATTCCCTGAACTGGTTAAACTGTTCTTATTACGTCCGCTTTTCATACGGGGCTGCATCAGGGAAGGGCTGCCGTTTGCGGGCGCAGCTTGAGTTTCAGGAAGGGCTTTTCCACCAGATGCCAACTTAGATACGCCGCCGCGCAGCACAGCGGCAAGGCGCACAAAAACAGCGTGATCGGGTTCAGCGCGGCAATGAAATACTTGAGCAAGAGTTGTTGTATGGGCCATGCGTACAGGTAGATTCCATACGAGAGATCGTTTTTCGTTCCGAACCGGCTCAGGTGAATTTTCGGATGGAACGCGAAATAAAACAAGATATACGTCCCGAAAATCGGCAGAGTCAGCGCCAGACTTTGCGTCACGCACGAGATTGCCAGCACGAGCGGAGAAAGCCATAGCAGGCCGACGGTGCGCGGAATCCGTTCTCGATAGAGATAATAGCACATTCCCGCCAGAAAAAACGTGAACAGGCGCGGCCATGCGTCCACAACGCCGCCCAGACGCAGCGGAAAGTGGAAAGTGGTTTTCCACTCCTGAGCCACTTGAAGCGTGTAAAAGGCGATCGTGGCGGCGAACAACGCAAGGACGTATTTGCGCTGCCGCAGCAGGCCCAGCGTCCCCAGCGCCGCAAGCAGCAAGTAGCACAAAAACTCGGAGGAAATCGTCCAGAGCGATCCATTGACAATTGGCATCGGCAAAGAGACGAACGGATAAATCTCGATCTGATTCAGAAACAGGAGCGGGCGAAGATTCTGTTTCCAGGGCATCGTATGGAAATACACGGACGCCGAACCGACCGCGATTGGCCCCACCACGAAAACGCATAGCAGTGAACAAACAAGGTAACCCGGATAGATTCGCAGAACGCGCTTGCGCAAATAATCGCCCGCTGACCGACTGTACAGCCAACTTTGCAAGATTAAAAACCCGCTTATAACGAAAAAACCGTCAACCGCCAGCCCACCGCCAAAAATTTGTCCCCGCGTCAGGATATAAAACCAGTCCCCTGTATCACTGCCGTATATCACGTTGAAGGAATGGGAGAACAGGACAAGCACTGCGAGGCCAAAACGCAGGAAATTGAAATTGTTTTCGCGTGGGGAGTTCGGGACGATTCCGCCCTGTTCCACCCCCCCCCATTTATTTTTTGCTTTCAATTTATGCTGACTTTCGCTTTAATTAATATTATGATGATTAGAACGCGACGGCCTTTTTGGAAACTTCCAGCCCCTCGAATTTTTTCAGGTCGGAGGGGATGCCGATTCCGTACATTCCGCTGTATTCTTCGCCGATGTTGTAGTACGCGATTTTTTTCCCGACCTCGATCAGCTGGTTGTAGGTGGGCGCGACGTAAAATTCGTTGTTAACGCGCAGGTTGCGGGCGATCATGTTCTCCGCCGCCGCCACGAAGTCGCGCCCCTGCCGGAAATTATAGATTCCGACCGTCGCTTCGTGTGAGACGACCTCTTTTTCCACGACCTCCGTAATCTCGTCCGCCGCGTTGAGCCGCACATACGACCACTTGGGATCGTCGGCACGCATCGTCATAATCAGGCCGTCCGCCTGCTCCGCGTCCATCACCGCAAGATAATCGTTGATGTCCATATCCACCCATTGATCGCTGTTGGCAATCATCAGCGGGTCTTCGCTATGGATAAAATCCTTTGCCAGCAGCACCGTGCAGGCCGCGCCCTCCGTCACGGATTTGACCGGAACGACCTCGCAGCCAGCGGCCCAGCGTTTCAGATTCTGTTCTACGTCATATTTCTCAATATGTTCCTGAAGGCACAGAAAAATAAAGCGGTGCGGCGTTTTCGGGGCCAGATTGTGGATCACGACGGTGATCATCGGTCTGCCCAGCACCGGGATTAGCGGCTTGGGAAGTTCATAGCCTGCGTCGGCAAAGCGGCTGCCCCGCCCCGCCATCGGCACAACGATATTAAGCACGGCTGCCATCCTCCAGATATTTGTCGTTATTCGCTCCCGGCATTTTCACCACCACGTTAACCGCATCGGTCACGGCGCAAAAGTCCGTCCCCTCGTTTGGCTCCATCACAACCATATCGCCTGCCCCGTAGCGGACGCCGTTCATCTCTACCTCGCCGGAAATAATGACCGTAATCTCCGTCGCGATTTTATGGAAATGCCAGCCCTCCGCGTCGCCCGCCCGATAGGACTTGACCGCGACTTCGGCGTCATTGGTCTGGAGCAGCGTCGGTGAAAAATTCCCGACGAACCACCCCTTGACCATACTGTCCAGTTTTTCAACGCGCATTGTAATTCCTGTCCCGTTTGCGCCCGTCTCGCTTATCCCCGGCCCGCGTCGCTGCGAAGATGCTTCTCATAATTCTCTACGCCCTGCGGGTTCGCCAGCGAAAAATAGGCGTGGCGGTCAATTTTCCCGATCCCGATTCGGCCCTGTTTCAGGATAAGCTCGTTATAAGCGGGGCAGACATAGAACAGGCCGGCGACGTGGGCGTCCTTGCGCACCATGTCCATTGCGGCGCTCACGAAATCTTTGCCGCGCGCGAAATAATATAGTCCCGCCGTTGCCAGATTGCTGATAGGCCGTTTTTCCGCCGTCTCCACCACGAGGCCGTCTGCGTCGCATTTCACATACGACCAGCGCGGATGCACCGCCTCAAAGACCACAATGCCGCCGTCCAGACCGCGCTTCTGAAAATCGGCGACGAGCGCGGCGATGTCCGCCGTCACGATCTGATCGCCGTTCATAATGAGCAGCGGTTCGTCGCTATTAATCCATTCTACCGCCAGCAGGGCGGTGCAGGCCGCGCCCGCCGTCGGCTCATAGACATCAATGACAGTGGTCGCCGGGTCTAAGAGCTGCAGCGCGTCTCCGGTGTGGTACTGGCTGTTTTCGTCCTGCCGCACCATGCAGAGCAGTTTGCCGCTCATCGCCCGCAACCCCGCCAGCGACTCAATGACGTGCTGCGCCAGCGGCAGGCCGTCAATCTCCGTCAGATTTTTGGGGTACAGGTAGCCCGCCTCTTTAAAAGCGTCGCTGCCGCCCGCCATGAGAATCAGGATATTCATGCCTGTTCCTCCTCAAACTGCCGAATGTGCTTCGTGATATTTTCCAGATTCACGTCATGCACCTCTTTTACGATCATTACATGGGCGTTTGCCGCCCGCGCCGCCCGGATTCCGTTGTCGTTGTCCTCTACCACCATGCACTCCTGCGGCGCAAGTCCCAGTTTCTTCATTGTGGCGGTATAGATTTCCGGGTCGGGCTTGCCCCGCTTCACGTCTTCGTTGCTCATCTGCACGTCCAGATAGCCCGTGAGACTAGCCTTCTGCATCATCATCTCCACGCTGCTGCGGACAGAATTAGACGCGACCGCGAGTTGATAGCCTTTGGCCTTGAGATTGGAAAGCGCGTATTCGTGGTGAAACGTTGGCTTGCATTTCGCGTGGACTATCTCCATCGTGTAAATCTGCTTCAGGTCGTTCAGGAAGCCATGCAGCGACTGTGGCAGGCCGCGCTCCATCGTGAGCATTTCCAGTTTGCGCCGCGTCGGCAGCCCGTCGTAGGTGACCAGGTGATCATAGCGGCTAATCTCAAACCCAAAGAGGGCGAGAGCGCGGTTCAGCGCCTCGTAGTGCCAGTCCTTTGCCTCGATCAAAACGCCGTCCATATCGAAAATTACGGCCTTAATTTTGTCCATGAAAAAATTCCTTCGCCGCTTCCGGGTAGTCGGTGCAGAGCATCAGCCGACTCTCTTTCTGCAAGTTCCATGCCAGAATCGCGTTCCAGAACGAAAGGTAGTCCCTTTTGTGCAAATCGGGCGAAACGAGGCACACGGATTTGCCCGCGTCAAGGTGGCCTCGGATGTCCGCCTCCGTTATCCAGTCGCCCTCGAAGCAGTCCATCCAGACGCCCTGCGCTTTCTCATAGAAAGCGGGCTGCGGCTCATATTCACTGTGCCGGGTGAAAACGTTCATGCCGAGATTCAGGTAGTGCAGCGTATCCGGCACGGACATATCAAAGACAAAATAATTTTCCACATCGCGGGCTTGCAGGGCCGAAAGCAGACCGCCCTGCAATCCGTCGGCCTTGATATTGAGCGCCAGCGGCAGACCATCGCCGCGCTGCTTGTAAAGCGTGAGGAACGTGTCCAGCGGCATGGGGCTGCCGGTCGGCGGGTCGTGGGAGATGACCAGCGCTCCGTTGCAATCGCGAACGTCGGTCTCCGTCCCGAAGCCCAGCGTAAAAGAGCGGCTGAACGCCGTTTCGGTATTTTTTTCTTCGGCGGTCTTCCAGTAGCCCCGGTGACTGAGTACCTGCATGGCCTTTGCCCTTCGCGTCCCTCTGGCGGCGCTTGCCGTGTAGTGAACAACCCCCTGTGTTTACGGAAGCGAGGCTTTGTTTCGTTTGCGTTCCTGATTCATTTTAACCCGATTCTCGCAAAATTGCCACGTTTCCAGAGAAATTTTGCGCTTTTTTTTCAGCGGGCCGCCGCAGAGCGTCGGCGGAACAGAACGCGGTTAGAAAATAAAGGAGAATGGCGGCAAATTAACCGGGAATTTGCGGGTGGTGGGGGCCGTCGTTGAAAAGTTCGATGGCGCGTTGGTAGACGTTGCGCTGGGCGCGATAGCGCAGCGGCGTCTCGTCGTCGGGCAGGACGGCGACATAGGCGGGCTTTGCGCCCCGCGCTATCAGAACGTCGCGCTCCTCCGGCGTTTTGACAATCGTCAGGGCGGTGGCAAAGGGCGCGATCTCCACGCTGTCCCGGAACGCGGCGTTTCGCAGCCAGAGTTGTTTTTGCAGCGTGAAAACCGCCCCGCCCCGCCCCGACGAATCCAGCAGTTCTTCGAGCGGCGCAATCGTGTGCGCGGTGAGGATAACCGGCTTTTTCAGGGCGTAGCGCAGTTCCCAGAACGCGGAATTTCCCGGCGCGACTGGCCCCCAGAACTCCGGGCGGTACTGGATATGAACCGCGTCACTCTCCGGGGCGTTGCAGATTTCGCCCTGCCGCAGGTAAGACTCCCGCGCCTGCCGCCCCACCGGCAGCGGAACCACCGTGACCGCGCAGTCGCCCCGCGCTTCCAGTCCCGCAATCAAATGGCGGGCGTATTCCGCCGTGTCGCTCCCGTCCGTCGGCGTCAGCATGGCAATCCGCATCATCTCTCCAAATTCTTATCCACGAATTACGCGAATTATCACGAATTTCAGCACAAATTATTTTTGAAAAATTCGTGTTTTAATCCGTGATAATTCGTGTAATTCATGGATAAAAGTCTCACCGGGACATGGACGCGATGAGGTCCGCGTATTTTTCGTTGACGACTTTGCGCTTGACTTTCAGCGTCGGGGTCAGTTCCCCGCCGTCAATCGTAAAGGGCTTTTCAATGACGCGGAAGCGTTTGATTTTCTCGTAGTCCGCGAGGTGTTTGGTCTGCGATTCGATTTCGGATTTGAAGAGTTTAAGCGTTTCCGGTTCTTCAATCAGCAGGGCGGGGTCGGCGGGCAGTCCTTTTTCCTTTGCCCACACCAGCAGTTTGTTATAGTCGGGGACGAGCAGGACGCCGACCGTCGCCTGCCGGTCGCCGAGCAGCACGGCCTCCGCGATGTAGGGGCTGCGTTTCAGGTCGGCCTCAATCGGCTGCGGCGCGACTTTTTTGCCGTTCGCGAGGACGAGCAGGTCTTTTTTGCGGTCGGTGATTTTCAGGTAGCCGTCCGCCGAAAGTTCGCCGATGTCGCCGGTATGGAACCAGCCGTCCGCGTCTATCGCTTCGGCGGTGTCCTCCGGCTTGTTGTGGTAGCCCGCCATGCGCCCCTGCCCGCGCATCCAGATTTCGCCGTCCTCCGCGATTTTCAGTTCCACCGCCGCCAGCAGATTGCCGACCGTGCCGAGCCGCTGCCGGTTCGGGCGATTGATGGCGATGATGTTGGCCTCCGAAAGCCCGTAGCCCTCTAAAATCTGAATCCCGATGCCTAAGAAAAACTCACCCGTCTCGTCGTCCAGCGGAGCGCCGCCGGAGACGCAGTAGCGCAGATTGCCGCCCGTGACTTGCTCCCGGACTTTCGACAAAATCAGTTTGTCCGCGATTTTATGCTTCAGCGCCAGAATCAGTCCGGGATTTTTGCCCTGCGCGTGGCAGCGGACAACTTCCTTCCCGACCCCGATCCCCCACTCCACTTTTTTGCGCTTGTCCTCCGGCATTTTCGCGAAGGCGTCCAGCGCCTTTTCGTGGATGTTTTGCCACAGGCGCGGCACGCTGATCATGGCGGTGGGTCGCAGGGTTTTCGTAAGTTCTTCGCCGAAGCGCAGCAGACCCTGCGAATACACGATACAGGAGCCGAATTGCAGCGGAATGTAATGCCCGCCCACGCGCTCCGAAATATGCGACAGCGGCAGGAAGGAGAGAAACACGTCGTGGTCGTTCAAATACACGCGGTTTTCGTCCATGATCGCGTCGGTGGTTTGCAGGAGGTTCAGATGCGAGAGCATGGCCCCTTTTGGCTCGCCCGTCGTCCCGGAGGTATAGATGAAAGTCGCGGCGTCTTCGGGATTGACGGCGCTGCTGATCGCGTCGAGTTCCGCTTCATTTTTCCCCGTCGCTTTTCCTTTTGCCAGCAAGTCCGCCCAGGAGATCGCGCAGGCCGCCTCGATTTTCTCCGCGTCGCCATCCATGACAATCAGATGCTGCAAATCGGTCAGCGCGGCGCGGATTGGCACGATTTTCGCCAGCTGCTTTGCGTCGCTGACGATAATAGCCTTCGCACCGCTGTCCCGCAGGATGTCCGCCGTCTGCGCGGCGGGCAGGGTGGTGTAAGGCGCGACCAGAACGAGGCCGAGCGCGTGCGCCGCCAGATCGGTAATCGCCCATTCGGGGCGTCCCTCGCAGAGCAGCGCCAGCCGTTCGCCGCGCCGCAGTCCCAGCGCGTCGAGGGCCTGCCGCATCTCTTTGACCTTCGCCAGCGTCTGCGCGTAGGTCAAATACTCGTAATTTTCGGCCTTGCCCGTTTTCCAGCCAAGCGCGGGACGGTCGGCGTCCCGCGCAACCGTTTCCAGAAACATTTGATAAAGCGTCCTGCTTCGCATGAACTGACTCCTTTGGACGTTCGCAAAATTTGTTAGTAGGAGTTTAGCACGGAAGCGGCAAATTGCGGAAGGGACGAAAGACCTATTTTTCGCATTGACCGCCCTACATCATGTCCAACCAATGGTAACGCATCAGGCAAAATGCGGTCAAGAAAACACAAATTGCGCCGAAAATTAAGAGGGATTGATAAATTGATTAGTTACATCAAGTTGCGTAAACACATGAAAGTAACTGGAATTATAACTTCCTTCAGGAACAATAGATTGGACAATAGTAACGCCTTCTCCTTCGACCAAAATCTGCTTGCGATGCCCGTGCAGGCCGCGCTGCATCTACAGGCGAAAGCGCTCGAAGCCAGCATCAACGGCATTGTAATCGCCGATATGCGGCTGCCCGAACGCCCACTGATTTATGTCAATCCCGCATTCGAGAAAATCAGCGGCTACGCGCCCGACGAGATTCTGGGTCGCAACTGCCGTTTTCTACAAGGCGACCGGCGCGACGAGGAAACCAATCTTGCGGCGCGGCAGACCATGCGCGACTGCCTGAACCGCCACGTTTCCTGCGCCGTAATTTTGCGCAATTTCCGCAAAGACGGAACCCCTTTCTGGAACGAACTTTTTATGGCCCCTATCTTCGACTCAGCGGGCGTTCTGACGCACTATGTCGGCGTCCAAAACGATGTGGCGGCGCGGGTGGAAGCGGAGGCCGCGCTGCAAAAATCGCGGGACGAACTGGAGCGGCGCGTCATTGAGCGCACCGCGACGCTGCGCCAGCAGGAGCAATTTTTGCGCCAGGTGCTGGACACCGACCCCAATTTGATCTTTGTGAAAAACGCGGCGGGGGTCTATACGCTTGCCAACGAAGCGATTGCCGCTCTGTACGGCGTCACGCCGGAAGAAATGATCGGCAAGACCGACGCCGATTTCAGCCCGGAAGCGAGCGAGTCCGCCCAATTTTTGCGCGATGACCGCGAGGTGATCGGGCTACAGCAAGAAAAATTCATCCCCGCTGAAATGATCACCGATTTTCAGGGCCGCAAACGCTGGCTCCAGACCGTGAAGCGCCCGCTGGCCTCTCCCGACGGAACGGTGCGGCATCTGCTGGGAATCTGCGCGGACATCACGGCGCGAAAAGAGGCGGAAGATAAAATCGCGCATCAGGCGTTTCACGATCCGCTGACCGACCTGCCGAACCGCCCCCTGCTCCTCAACCGATTAGATCAGGCGTTGGCCCGCTCCGCCCGCACGAAAGGAACGCTGGGCCTGATGTTTGTTGATCTGGACAACTTTAAGATTATTAATGACAGCCTGGGGCATGAAGCGGGCGATACTTTGCTGCGAACGGTGGCGGAACGTCTGATCGCCTGCACCCGTCCGGGCGATACCGTCGCCCGCCTCGGCGGGGACGAGTTTGTCATTTTGCTGGAGGAAATCGGCGGCGCAGAGGAGGCGGAAACGATTGCGCATCGGGCGAGCAAAGCAATCCAAGCGCCGTTTCGATTGGGAGACCGCGACGTGTTTCCGGGCGCAAGCATCGGGCTTACGGTGACGACGCGGAACGACAGCCGAACCTCCGGCGACCTGCTGCGCGACGCGGATACGGCGATGTATCAGGCGAAAATGGACGGAAAAGGCCATTGCGCTTTCTTTGACGCCAATATGAACACGCGGGCGCAGGAACGGCTCGCGCTTGAAAACGATCTGGAGCGGGCCATTTCGAGCGGAGAATTCGCGGTCTATTATCAGCCCTTAATAGATTTTCAGTCGGGGCGCGTTACGGGAGTTGAAGCGCTGGCGCGTTGGGAGCATCCCACGCGGGGCATGATCTCTCCCGCCAAATTTATCCCGATTGCCGAGGAAACGGGCATGATCGTGGCGCTGGGAAAATGGATTTTGCGCGAAGCGTGCTTTGAGGCGCGGCGCTGGCAGTCCACATACCCGGACGCGCGCGATCTGGTGATGAGCGTGAACCTTTCTGTGCGGCAGATGATGGAACGCGACATTGTGGCGCAGGTCGCCGCCATTCTGGAAGAAACGGGTCTGGCCCCGCAGCATCTGAAATTAGAGATTACCGAAAGCATGATGATGCGCGACGCGACCGCAAGCATTGATACCTTGACCGGCTTGCAGGAGTTGGGGATTCACCTCGCGATTGACGATTTCGGCACGGGGTACAGTTCGATGTCGCACCTGTCTCAGATGCCGCTGAACACGCTCAAGATTGACCGCTCGTTTGTCAATCGAATCGGCGTCTCGGACAGCGACGAGGCGGTCATTCGGGCGATCATTATTCTGGCCCGCACGCTGGGGCTTTCGGTGACGTGCGAGGGCATCGAAACGCAGGAGCAGTTCAACTATTTACAGAACCTGGGCTGCGATACGGCGCAGGGCTATCTGATGCACCGCCCGCTGCCCGCCGCGCAAATGGACACGCTGCTCTCGGACGAGGGGCAGCGGGCGCGCATCCTTGCGGAACAATCCCCTCTCGAAGACGCGCCGAAACTGCCGAAGGCCGCCTGATACTCCCCGCGCCGCAAGCGCGAACGGTTCCCGGCGCAAGACGCCGCGAAGCGATAGAGAGAAGTCGCCTCCGCGCCGATTTTGCGCCGCATCGCGGGGGCAGAGGGGAGTTTAATTGATGGTGGTGGGGACGGGCATCGCTCCGAGGTCGGTCAAGTTCTCGCCGTCCGCCGGGAGTTTGATCATCAGGTGGCGGTCGCCCGCGTTCGCCATGCAGAACAAAATTCCGCGCCGCATCCCGAACACGTCCGGGGCGAACTCCGCGTCCATTTTAATCTTGAAAAACAGCGGCATGACTCCCGGCTGAAATTTCCCGACAATCAGGGGCGGAGCGGGCATGAAATCGTCGCTGTTGGCGTGGTAATCGAAAATATAGCAGTTGCGGCGGTCTACGATTCCGCGCCGGGTGTAGAGGGCCAGAATTGTGCATTGCCGCGTGTTCTCTTTGTTGACGAGAGCGGTGGATTCGACCGCGAACGTCAGCAGGTTGACCGCTTCGGCGGGGGTGAGGAATTTGCGCTCGAAATCGTCGCCGACTCCGCCGCAGAAATCCTCCGGCAAGTCGTTGAGTTCGTAGTACGCGCCCTTTTCCGAAACGACGACGCGCGCGACGGTGTTTTTGTACTCGACGCCCTCGCCGACCTGATCTTTGATATAGGCGATTCCGACAGCGTAGCGTTTTTGATGTTCGGCGCGGATCAGCGCCAGTTCCACTTTCTGGATCGGGTCAAGCGATTCGTCCATGCGGCAAGCGTTCCTTTTGCGCCCAGTTCAGCGTTATTTCTGGCTGGATTTGCGCTTCGTTGCGAAAAAAGAGAAAAAACTTGTAAAATTGCGTGGTCTACTCTAAAGAGACGCGCCGTCACTACCGATACTAATAAGGATTCGAGTTCACCTTCCTATATTGGGCGGCAGGCGTTTCTCTCCTTTTGCCTGCCGCTCCTTTTTTTTGCCTGATTTTTACCCCTCCCTGACCCTCCCCTTCGCAAGGGGAGGGAATTGCTTTCGTTCCTCCTCCTTATGAAGGAGGGGGCAGGGGGAGGTCTTACCGATAGTTCGTGAAGGTCACGTCGTAGGGCAGGTCTTTGAGGCCCTTGATGTGCGCCTGCGCCGTTTGCAGCGCGTCCTTGTCCTTGCTGGAGATGCGGACGGCCTCGCCCTGAATTTGCGCCTGCGCTTTCAGGCCCGCGCTCTTCAAATCCTTGACCAGTTTTTTCGCCTCCTCCATCGGGATGCCCTGCCGCAGCGTGACCGTTTGCCGCGCCGCGCCGCCGGACGCCTGCTCCACCTTGCCGTATTCCAGCGATTTCAGCGAGATATTGCGCTTGACGAGTTTACTGCGCACAATCTCCAGCACAATGTCCAGCCGGAACTGATCGTCCGAAAGGATTTTCAGCGTGTTTTCGTCCTGCTCAATTTTCGTTTTCGTATTGCGGAGGTCGTAGCGGGTAGCGATCTCCTTTTCCGCCGCGTCAATGGCGTTCTTGACTTCGGATAGGTCTACGGTCGAGACCACATCAAACGAGTATTCGGTTGCTGCCATCAGACGTTTTCTCCTAACTCTTTTTTGCAGGCGCGAAGCAGGCCATCCACCGTCAGTTTGAGCGAGGTGAGGGCGTCCTCCATTTGCCGGACTTCGGGATGGTTCATTTTGTGCGGCTCGATGGCCGAAAGCGCGGGCAAAAAGTCAATGATGCGCTGGGCGCGAGGCGAGAGGGTGGCGGGGCCGTCGCTCAGGTCAATGCTGTCCAGTATCTCCTTCGCCGGGTCGCTGTCCTGAAAGAATTTAATCAGGTGGTCGGTCGGGCTGTCTAAAATTTCTTTGGACTTGCCGGGATTCTTTTTGAGCGCTTTGACGAGATTGCCGGTGTCTTCCGTGCTGAGTTTTTCGTCCCGGATTCGGTCTACCACCGCGCTTTGCAATTCCGGCTCCTCGTTGAGTTGCTTGAGGAATCGGGCGTGCTTCTCGGTGACCTGTCCGTCAGCGGGGCGGTTCGGGCTGGAGATAACCGCCTCCCCGATGTCCTCCGGCAGGGCCAGCAGATCGAGCAGGTAGCCGACGGTGCGTTCGGAAAGCCCCAGGCGGCGGGAGACTTCGCGGTTGGTCAGGCTCAGGGTGTCTTTGGTGCGGAGGATTCCCTTCGCTTTTTCCAGCGGCTGCAAATCTTCTCGCTGAAGATTCTCAATCAGCTGCTCGGTCAGGCGCTCGTCCGGCACGATCTCTTTGACGACGCAGGGCAGGGCGTCCATTTTCGCCATTTGCGCGGCCCGCCAGCGCCGTTCTCCCGTGACGATGACATAGCGGTCGCCGTCTTCCGTCGGGGACACGGTGATGGGGTTGAGCAAGCCATGCTGCTTGATGCTGTCCGCAAGTCCCTGTAAACTTTCCTCGCTGTGGGTCTTGCGGGGCTGCTGCGGATCGTCCACGATTTGCCGCAATGCAATTTGCTGTATTTTCACATTCTACTCCTGAGATTTTAGGCTTGATAGCAGACGGAATTATAGCAAATTGCGGCGAAAGTGTCAATGCCTGCGCTGTTTGATTGTCTGACGTTTCTGTCACGCAGCGGTGATTGCTCGCGTTATTTTGTCCTGAAATGCAAGACTGAAGGCCATCCACCCGATACGATTTTTTGTGTAGGGACTTGCGCCATACGCAATCAGAGTCTGCGCCACTTCGATCTTCCTGTCGTTCACAGCAATAATCAGCGGGGTATTTTCCCCGACTGACCTCTGCGGCCACTTTTGCGCCATGCGCCACCAACAGATTGACCATCGCCGCCGAACGCGCCCAGAGAGCAAGGGCATGAGATCGTTGTGATTGCGGACGTTCGCATGGAAGCCACGCTTCAAAGGACGCGCGACTTTTCGTAGGTGATTGCTCGCAATCGCTTCGCCGTAGGCCTCGTCCACCGGCCACGAATTTTGCGTTTCGTCGTCCCTGTTGCAGATTTCTCGAAAACCCCGTAATATCACTCTGGCCTTCCAGCGCAATGCCGTTTGCTTTCATCTCCTGCTCAGGCGACATCGAATCGTCCAGTGCAGGTGGAGGCGTCAACGCCACTGTCCGCGCAATGGCGGGCGGCATTGTTACAACCGGCGCAACGTCGAGCGTCGCAAGCGGATGCGCAAGCGCGGATATACTAAGAGCGTGTGAGAATCTTGACTTTCTCGGTCATCAAAGTCGTTAGCGCGTCCTGATAACGCCCTCTATCGGCGAAAAAAGCGTCAATCGCCTGCGTGAACCGGGGAAAGGTCGCATAGAATACGGATAACATTTTCTTTTTGCAGAACTTCCACAACCGCTCAATGCGGTTCAGGTTCGGCGAGTACGGCGGCAGGTACACAAACCGCACCCGCTGTGGAGATTGCAGCGAAAGCAGGCATAAACAAGGTTTTCATCGCGGTCATCGCCGCCCGCCGAAACCGGTTCAAAGTGGTCTACCGTCAGTTCTCCGCCCGGGTCTGTTTCGGAGAGGCCGCAATAACCGCAGCAATAAGCATAAAGGACGCGAACGGATTGGTGTTTAAAATGGGCCATCCCACTCAATGCCCATTAACAGAACGTCGGCGCGTCAAGGCCTCCATCTGCTTTTTCAAATCGGCGACTTCGGCATCCATTGGCCTAAATTCTGGGGTACAGGTCAGTCGCCGAACTCCTGCCCGCGCCGCCCTACGTGTTCGGTTTCTCCCTCGACATGGTAGACAGAGGCGCGACGGGCCTGTTCAAAGTCGCCGTCCGAAACGAATCCGAACGCCAACGCGCCAGCCGCGTCCTTGAAATCACCCGCCCCGCCGCGCCGGAAATTGGAACGCCCGCAATCGGAGCGCCCGCGCTTGCGATAGCGGCGTAAGCTCTCACCCCCACCCCCTTCTCCCAGGTCTGGGAGAGGGGGCTAATCAGTCCCCAAATTTTCTTCCCTTCTGCCTGTTTCGATCTTTCGTAAACTCAGCAAAGAATAAGAGGAACGATTCACCTCCCCCTCTCCCAGACTTGGGAGAGGGGGCCGGGGGGAATGGGTAGCGCGTTGGCGATTGGGGAGGGTCTTTGAACCTTTTCGCCCTCATGTGTACCCAACCCTGTTAAGCGCGTTCAGGCCGTTTCAGTCAGATTGGGGCGGATGCTGTAACCCTTTCGGGGGCAGCGCAGTCTAATCGGCGAACGCAGAAGGGAAGCGTACCATGAGGGAGGCAAAAAGCATGAGTAAATCGCAAAAGGCGCTGCTGGGCGCACTGGCGACGGCGGGAGTTTGCGCGTTGACGTGGAATGTCCTCGCGCAGTCCGGTCAGCGCAATGGCGGGCGGAAGGGGGCGGAAGGCCCGCCCGCCGCAATCAAAGTTCAGACGGTCGCTCTGGCGCATGACGTTCGCGAGGACGCCGCGCCGGGACAATTAACAGTTGTCAATAACGAGGGGAAGCCCGCCGGACTTTGCCCGCTGAAGCATACCGACGTTCAGGCCGACATCAGCGGGTTTGTGGCGCGGGTCAACGTGAAGCAGGAGTTTCAAAACACGGCGACGACTCCGGTCGAGGCCGTTTACACGTTCCCCCTGCCCGATGACGCCGCCGTGGACGATATGACGATGACGATTGGAAACCGCGTCATCCATTCGGAGATTAAGAAAAAAGAGGAGGCGCGGGAAATTTACGAGACGGCGAAAAGCAACGGGCAGGCGGCGGCGCTGCTGGATCAGGAGCGCCCCAACATCTTCACGCAGTCGGTCGCGAATGTCCTGCCGGGAGAGAACGTCACGATTGCGATTAGTTATGTCCACCTGCTGAAATATCAGGAAGGCGAATACGAGTTCCACTTCCCGATGGTTGTGGGCAAACGCTACCTCGGCGGCGCGGAGACGGCCCCAAACACGAACGCTTCGCGGCTGCCACGCGGCCCCTACACGACGCAGGGCAAAGACGGTCTCAATACGACTGCCGAAGACGCCAGACGCATTTCGCCGCCGACCATGCCCGCCGACGTTCGCGCCGGTCACACTCTCTCGCTCACCGTGCATCTGAACGCCGGACTGCCAATCGCCGCGATGAACTCCGTGCTGCATGAGATTGTGGTAGACGACGGGACGAGCGAGTCGCTCGTTCCCGGCAATACGCGGACGATTACGCTGAAAGATAAAGACACGATCCCGAATCAGGACTTTATCTTAAAGTACAAAGTCGCGGGGCCGGAGATTCAGGCGGGCGTCCTCACTCATGCGGAGAACGGCAAAAGCGGTTACTTCACCGCAATCATTCAGCCGCCAAACGCCCCGATGCAGGGCGACATCACCCCCAAAGAGATGGTCTTTGTGATTGACCAGACCGGCTCGCAGGGCGGCTGGCCTATCGAAAAGGCCAAAGAGACGATGCGCTACTGCATCGAAAACCTGAACCCCGGCGACACCTTTCAACTGCTCGGCTTCAATACCGAACTGTTCCCGTGCTTCCCGCAGCCCGTCCGCGCCACGCGGGAGACCGTCGCGAAAGCGCTGGAATTTCTCAAACCGCTAGAGGGCAACGGCGGCACGGACATTCTGAAATCGGTGGACTACGCCCTGAAACTGCCGGACGATCCCAACCGCCTGCGCATCGTCTGCTACATGACCGACGGGTTTGTCGGCAACGATATGCAGATTATAGATCACATTCAGAAAAACCGGGGGCGGGCGCGGATGTTCCCGTTCGGCGTCGGCAATGGCGTGAACCGCTTCCTGATTGACAACATGGCGGTCGAGGGCAAGGGAGCCGCCGAATATGTCACTTTGCAGGACGACGGCAAAGCGGCTGCGGCGCGGTTCTATCGCCGCATCGCCAAACCGTTGCTGATGAATATCACGGTGGACTGGAACGGCCTGCCGGTGGAGGACGTATTCCCCCGCCAGATTCCTGACCTGTTCACCGCCGGCCCGATTATCCTGAAAGGCCGCTACACAAAGGCCGCTTCCGGGGACATCGTGATTCATGGACTGCTGCGCGGACAGCCCTGGAGCCAGCGCGTTCACGTAGACCTTCCGGCGCAGAACGCGGACGGCGGGCAGATTGCGACGCTGTGGGCCAGAGAACGGATCGAGGACTTGCAGCGGCGGGACTGGATGGGAGCGCAGCGCAACACGCCCGACCCCGCCATTCAGCAGACCATTATCGCAACGGCGCTGGAATACCGGATGATGAGCCAGTACACGTCGTTTGTGGCGGTGGAGCAGCGCGTTATCAATCAGGGCGGGCGCAGCATTCGAATTGACGTGCCGGTCGAATCGGCGAAAGGCGCGTTCGGCGACCTCTACGCAATGGACGCGGACGGTTCCGTTCAGTTGCGGCAGGCTTTGGGTCGCAGCAGCGGAACCTATTTTGCTAATTCTCTGGCAGCGGGCCAATCGGCTCTCTCTCCCGCGCCGTCCGGGATTGCGCGGGCCAAGTCCACAGGAAGTCCGCTTTCGGCACTGAAAAGTCCGCAAAGAGCGGCGGGCGATAGCGTAAACGCTCTGAGCGATGAGGCCCCGCGCAATGGCCCCGCGTCGAAATTCAACGCCCTGCTGATGGGGTTGGCGACGCGGGTCAAGAAAGACGGCAAGAGCGGCAGTCTGACGATACCCGGCAAACTGGAAGTCAAAGACGGAAAAGTCGAAGTTCAGATTTCGCTGGACAAACTGCCGAAAGACGGACTGGCGCAGCTCACAGCGCTGGGCCTGACTGATAGCGCCGTTCTGACGCCAAACAAACTGCTGCTGGGCTGGATTCCGGTAGCAAATCTGGAAAAAATCGCGGCCCTGCCGTTCGTGACGCGCATCTCCCCGCCGCTTTACACGAAATAGGCGGGCAGCCTGCGCCACCCCCGGCCCCGCCTTCACAGGGAGGGGAGCGAATGTCCTGCTCCCCTCCTTCGCCCTATCTTGTCCCTTAAATCGGGAAAAGCGAAGAAATTTATTCTGTCGGCTGCCGACATAGAAATAAAACGCTGCCCGACTGACTATCAGTATAACCCGCCATCAATTTGTGGACGGACATTCGGCGCAAGGTGATTTCCGCTTGAATTGTCCGCGTCAACGTTACATTTGGCGCGGACAATCGCGCAGCGCGTTACTGATTGAATTTTGCGGCTTCGTTGGTCAGATTGGGGGACAGCATTTCGGCGGAGAAGCGGACGAACTGCGTGTTTCCGTCTTTTGGCGAGGCCAGCCCCAGGATTCCCTTTTGCGCGTCCTCGCAGTAAAGCACCGTCCCCATGTGTCCGTTGATGATGACGCCGCCGTGAACGAAATCGTATTCGGCGATCTTAAGCAGGCCCATCACGTCCACCCGGACTTTATTTGTTTTAAAAACGGCCCTGCCGATATGCTCCAGCAGTTGCGTCAGCATTTCGTTATCCTGCGGGGCGCTGGGGACGCTGGCGTCCATAAAAGCCCGGTTTTCACCGAAATGGTCGAAGAAATAGTTGAAAATTTTGGAGAAGTCCTTGCCCGTCATAATCTGATGGCGCATCGTCTCCAGCAGCGATAAGTCCATTGTTTTCTCCCTCCGCATTGTCCTCACAATGCCTGTGCTTCCTCTTTCAACCGGCCCAAAAGCGCGGCAATACCTGCCGCTGCGCTGTAAATCAGATAGACATCGTTTGTCATTTCAATTTCAAGCGGCAGGCGGTTTTCCTCGGTCACGACCCGCAGCAACAGCGCGTCGCCCTTATTGCGCCCCGCCTTACGAAGCGCAGAAATTGCGTCGCCCAACGCTTCGTCCGTTTGCTGCACCCGCACAAATACCGATTTGCCATTGACCTGCTCTTTCAAAATAGCGTCTACGCCCCGGTCGCGCTGCACCGGAAAAAAGCCGAGGCCGCGCAGGGCGTCCAGAGCGGTCGAATCCCGCTTCTGATATTCTACCCGCCCTTTTTGCATTAGACGCGAATCGGTCTTAATCATCTCGCGCAGGCGGCATCCCGTCAGTTCAATCGCTTCGGGCGCACTATTTATGCTAACGGCGCAGCGCTCAAGGAGTTTCGCCGCAACCAGCGTCGTCCCGCTGCCGCAGAACGGCTCTAAAATTCGGTTGCCCGGTTCCGCGCTAATCTGGCTGATGCGCTCCAGCAGCAAAATCGGTTTTGGGTCGGGTATTTGGCGCGTTCCTTCGCTTTCGGGTTCAGAGAGGGAATCTCTCAGACATCGCCCAGCGGAGTCCCCGCTTCGCCCCGTTGCGCAGCGTTTCGCCCGCTTCATTGCAGGCATAAACGCTTTTGTTTCACGCATCGCGCTTCCGGCGCTGCAAAAGCTGCTCGATATTCGTGGACTCGAAATCATCGCCATACACAGGGAAGCATTTGAACTTCTCTGATTAAAAGTAGAAAAATGGTCTGATGTGACGGCATCAAGCCTTTCCGCGCATTAGACCAGCGGCGATACGACCAGATAATTTCCGATTGAAAATTTGCCGCGCCAAAAATTTCATCCAGTAAAACTCGCGTCATGCGCAAAGCGTTCCGGGCGCAGTGAAGAAAAGGGAACCGTTGCGTTTCAACACGCGACGCATTTTTTCAACACGCGGACGCAGTAAATAAATATACTCGGCGGAAGACGACCAGACATCTTGAAAGGCGAATGTTTCACTTCCGTCCCTTGTTGTCAGGGCGTGCTGTTTCCGGGTGAAAAAAGGCGGGTCGAGATAAATCAGATGGAATGTCTCATCGGGAAAAGCGTCCAGCGCCGATAAACAGTCGCCTGTAAGGGACTTACGATAAAATAAGTCTTTCCGTAGGCCAAGAAGAAAGCGAAAGACGCGCCTTTTTCGCCCATCCGCGCCTTTCGTCGCGGTCAAATGCGTCTTTTAGTATGGTTTTTGCAGGGTATTCCCCTCCTGTTGGGCGATTTCATCCCGGAATAATGGGCGGTTTCCCCGCAAGATAAACGGGGAAACACCCACAGACACAACCGACACGCTCCTTTTTCGAGGGAAAACCTACCCCGGCAAGAGAAGGGGCCGGGGGAGGGATTGGATGGTCACAAAGGGAGCGGCTAAAAAAACCTTGCTGCTAATTCCGGTAATTGTTGCAGGTGGGTCATTACAGCCAGGACGCCGGGGACTTCGGGGAAGCGCCGTTCGGTCGAGATTTGCGCCTGAATCGTTTTTGCGCCCGCCGCCATCGCCCATTGCAGCGCTTCGGGCTGATCGTCCACTACCAGCGCGTCGGACGGGGCCACGCCCGTCGCCTCAAAGATTTTCAGGTAGTATTCCGGGCCTTCTTTGGCGCAATCCACCAAATCCGGGCCAAATTTACTCTCCGTAAAACTCTCGATGCCCGCGCCAATCAGCGCCGCCAGCAAAAATTCCGACTCGTTCCCGGACGCAAGCTGCACCCGGACATCGGCCTGAAACAGCGCGTCCAGCGCCGCGTAAGCGCCGGGAAAGGAGGCGTCGCAGGCGGTCAGCGCATTGAACTGAGTTTCGATGATAATCTGGATCGCGTTGCCCGGAACCGGAAGATTCAGGACTGAAAACAGCGTTTCGGCGCTCTTTTGCCGCGCCGCATGGAGCCATTCCGAATACCCGCCCAGCGGATTTCCGACGAACCGCGCCACGTAGTCCTTTTCCAGAATCATTAGCAAATCGGCGGTCGCTTTGGCCCATTCGTCCTCCGTTTTGCCGTAAGACTGCGCCAGCAAAGCCCCGACTTCCCGCGCATATTGCGTCCGCAAAACAAACGAGTCGCTCAACGTATCGTCAAAATCAATAAAAAGGTAGGCCAATCCGCGTTTCCTCGCTGTATTTTCGCTCGGCAGACATCATTCCACCGGGACATAATTCAACAAAAGGAGGAAATTTTCCTCCCTCTCCTTCTACGCAAAGTCCGCCCGTTCTATTTGCAGCGACACAAAACGGTCTCCCCCTCCGCAGGACAGTTGGCGGAACGCCTCCCAGACGGGCCGTTCACGGCCCGGATGCGCTGCGCGTTGTTGACGGGGCGTTTATGCGCCGGACACACGGCCCGTTTTCCGCCGCCCGTCGGCTATAGTTTACGGCCCGATTTCGAACCCTATACGAGTTTTTTACCACGCGCAGGGGACGAAATCTTTCAAAAACAAACCGTAAGGCGGCTCCGCCGGATCGTTGATGCCCGTCGCCACAGGGTGATAAATCCGCGCCATGCCATCAATGATGTCCAGCGGCGGGAAAAATCCGCTCTCGTCCTGAATTTTCACGCGCTTCACCGTCGGGTTCTCGTCCGTGACCCAGCCGGTGTCCACGCTGTTCATGTAAATCCCATCCTTCGCATAGTCTTCGCCGGAGGTGCGCGTCATCATATTCAGCGCCGCTTTCGCCATGTTGGTATGCGGGTGAAAGACCGTCTTATTGCGGCGGAACTGCCCCTCCATCGCGGAAACGTTCACGATAAAGCGGCGGGCGAACGGCGAACGCAGCAGCAGCGGCTTCAATCGGCTATTGAGCAGGAAGGGCGCAACAGAATTGACGAGCTGCACTTCCAACATCTCCGGAGCGCTCACCTCATCGAGCCGCAGCAGCCAGGAGTTGAACGTCCGCGAGTCGGCGCGTTCCTCGTTGTCTTCCAGCCGGTCAGCGGGCAGGATGTCGCGGCCTGGTTCTGTACTCGCAAGCGCCGCGCCCATCGCCGGAGAGACAGCGGGCAGCAGGGCCGTGCTGTCCGAGACGAGCAGGGTGGCGGGCGCTTCCTGCCGCACCAGCCTCCGCGCCGCTAAAGTCAGCGTGTCCTGCGGCCTCTGCTCCTGCGTGATGAGTTCCTGATAGAACCCACGCGGGCGGCTGATGGTCTGCGCCGCGTTATGAATAATAATATCGAGCGCCGGTTCCGTATCAAGCAGGTGGCGGGCGAACGCTTCCACCGTCGGCACATTCCGCAAGTCCAGCCCGTAAATATGCAGGCGGTCGCTCCATTCCGCCGCGTCGGGCTCCGCAAAGAGGCGGCGGGCGGCGGCGTGGGGAAACCGCGTCGTGACAATGGTCTTCGCCCCGTCTCGCAGCAGGCGCAGCGTCGTTTGATACCCGATTTTGACGCGCCCGCCGGTAATCAGGGCCGTGCGCCCGGTCAGGTCGGCATGGAGATCGCGCATCCGATAATTCAATTCTGCGCACTGCGGGCAGAGCAAATGGTAAAAGAAATGCAGTTCGTTAAATTCCGCCTTGCAGATATAGCAGTGGTCGGGCTTGTTGAGGCGGGGTTTCGGCGGTTCGCTTGTCCCATTAGTCCCATGCGTTCCATTTGCGCCGTTCGCGCCGTTCGCTTTTTCTGATGCGGGCGGCGCAATCGCGGCGGCGGGCAGGGCGTCGCGCTGAATCTGCACCATGCCCGTCGCGGCGCGGAGGGCGCGGTCTTCCATCTCTTTGCGCCAGCGGTCTTCCCGCTGATCGTCGCGCTTACTTTCTTTGTAAATTTTCGAGATAAGTCCTTTGAAGCGGTCGTCGCGCCGCGCCGCGCTCGGCGCGGTCGCAATTTTTTGCAGCGTCGTCAAACACGCCTCCAACTCATCGGCAGGGATTTCCACGTCGTTCTCTTTCTGTCTTGCTCATTTTGCAAAGCGGGGGCGGTCATGAGTTTTGCGGTTGGTCGGTTTCTGAGCGCATTACTCCGGCGCGTCAGCGTACAGATCGGCAAACTCGTTCAGGCTTTCCGCGTTTGCCGCTCTGTCTATTAGATTATCGCACCATTCCGCGTCCGCCCGCTCGACCCGTTCGAGCAGTTCCACCGGCAGCGTCCCAAAGCGTTTCACAAGGAAATGCAGCGCCATCTTCCGCGCCCCTCGCGCTTCGCCTCGCGCTTCGCCTCGCGCTTCGCCTCGCGCTTCGCGCTCCTGCAACCAATCGCCAATCAGTCCCAAATCCTGCATTGTATTTATCTCCTTTTGAAACAGCGTCCGCAGCCATGCCCTGCTGAAACGCCGGGACGCCACCAGCAAAATCAGCCCCAGCAAGTCCGCCTGCGTTTCCGGCGGCAAATCAGAATTGCGGATCAAATCCGCTTCCTCCCGGATGGTCGCTTCGGTCGGGTTGTCCTCACCCAAAAGCAGCAGCGGCGCAAGCTCCGGCAGTTCGCCGCTGCGGATGCGTTCGGTCTGTTCCCAGAGCCGGATCGCCGTGAAGTTCAGTCCGGTGCGGAACGCTCCAATCTGCGACTCAAACTGCGCGGGAAACGTGGCGTAATCGCCCCGCCGCAAGTAGAGAACGACCAGCACAACGGGCATATTCAACTGCCGCGAAAGCCCGCCCCATTTTGCGGCCCACGAAGAAAGCAGGCGGTCATCGCGGTTGAGTTGATATTCCAGATAGATCGCGCCTTCCGGCACAATGAAAACGTGGTCGGCGCGAAGTTCGGGCAGGTTCAAATTGGGGTCTTCCACCCGGATGTCTTCCGCCGCCACGTTCATCCCGGCGAGCCGGGTTATAAGCGTCGGATACTCACGGAAAAGGATTTTAACTCCCCGGTCAATCAGCTGCGAATAATCGCTGTTTTCTTCCGTTCGCTCGTAATCATTCACATCCTCGTTCACATTTGCGCTCCGCTGAAAAGTATAAGATGAGTATACTCGATGCGGGCGTTTTCGGTCGCGGCGCAACAGGAAGATTTTTATTTTTGCACGCTGCGCCTCGCGCTCATTGCTCCCGCCGCTGTTCCCCGGACGGCAGGCCGCGCTTTACGTCGGCGAGGCGAAAGGCGGCGCAGGCGGTCTTCGGCAGCGCCCCAGGCAGGAATTTTTCATTTTTGCGTTGAAGTTTCCGTCAGCATACGCCGCATACGCCGGAAGATGCGCGGGAGTCTACGCCTCCGCATTTTTCCAATCGCAAACCGGTGAAACTGACCTTTGCCTGCGGTTTCCGAGTCACCGCCTGACTCTTGCGGCTCTCTCCGCGCCGCGCTCCGCGCCGAAACTAAAGGGCGGCGCGGGCGTCTATTTTTCAAGATTGCGCGTGAAGTCTGCGCGTGAAACAGTAAGGAATGAGTGAGATGCTTCGATCTATAAAAATTGTGGTCGTGATTTTCTTTGCGCTGGCGCATCCGTCCGCCCTCGCGCAGACCACGCCGCCGAACGATCCGGCGGCGATTGCAGACCGAATCGTGAATCTGGAAATTGAAGAGACCGCCCGCTACCTGCCCGTCAAAGATCTGATTGACATTGACCCGGAAATCGGTTTCGCCGCCCTGCGCGACAACTGGACGAAAATCCGTTCCGCTGACGCCAAGCAATCGCTGATTAACACGTTCCTGTGCGCCGCCAACCCGCACATCGTGGAAATTATCCATCTGGGCGCGACCGACCCGAACCTTGCCGTGCAGAGTTTCGCGATTCAAGCGGCGGAAACGCTGGAGTTGCGTCCGCTCGCCGACGATTTCAACACGTATCTGGAATGGCATAAAACAAAAGAGGGCAAGACGCTGCAAGAGGTGCTGGTTCCCGGCGTTCAAGAGTTCGTAACGCGCCTCAGCGCCGCAAGCCCTTCGCAACGGGAGATTTTGCTGGAACTTCTGGCGCGAATCCAGTTCAGTCAGCCGACGAAAATTTCCCGCGCCCGCCGCAAAGCGATCCTAGACGCCGGGATTTTGGCCCCGATAGCCAAAGCCCTGCTGCCGCAGGCAGGCGGACCGAGCAACCAGAACGCCCTGATTTTCGTCCGCGCCGTCCGGCCTACGGACGCGGCGTTCCTGCGCAACTCCGTGCTGCCGCTGGCGGCGAAAGACGCCCCGCTGAACCTGCGCTATACCGCCCTGCAAATGCTGGGTTCCGCCGATAATCAATGGGCCTCGGAACCGCTGCTCGCCATGCTGATTGACGAATACCCCGACCAGATTACGTATAACCTCGGCGCCACGATTGGCCTGATTGGCAACCCCCACGCCGTCCCCACGCTAATCGGGATGCTGGACGCGGACAATACCCGCGAAGGGATGTTCGCCATCGGCAACATTCTGACTCAGGTGACGGGCGTCCCCGTCGCGGAGACGCACGACGCGGCATGGTGGCATCAGTGGCTGGCGAAAAACAAAATGCGCCTGCCCGCCGATGTCCGCGATACGCCCGTGCCGAAAATCGCCCTGCGCAAGCGGCAGCCCGGATTCGAAAACCAATTTATCGCTCCGAACCGCTCGGAACTGCGCCACGCCAACGCTGACCCGCATAGTTCGTACTGGCTGATTGTCCCCAACAACGGGCGGATTGCGCGGGCGAACCGGGCGCAGGGCAACGGCGTCAACGTGGCGGTGGCGGCAAACGGCGGCGGGGCAATCCGGCAGGTCGCGCCGGGACTGCTGGTCGTGCTGACCGCCGGGGACGGCAGCGGCGCGAACGCTACGGCCCTCTGGGAAGACATCTCGCACAACGTCCTGAAAGACCGCTATCTTATCGCTCTGCCTGTGGCCCCGCGCTGGAGCGCTGAACAGAAAATTGCGTGGCTGACGGCGGCAAGCAAAGCGGACGTGAAGCAGGCCAAATTCACGACGGAAACGCTGGTCGCGGACATTGTGAAGGACGTGAGCAGTACCTACACGCCCGATCCCGCCCGCATTTTTCTGCATGGTACGGCGGACAGCGGCCCCGCCGTCTACGCCGCCTCGCTGGAATCCGCCACGCCGTTTCGCGGATTTTACCTGGTGGGCGCGGCGTTTCATTCCGCCGGACTGCCGCTAAAAATGGCGAAAGGCCGCCGCTACCTCCTGCAAAATAGCAGGGAGGACAAAGCGAACCCCTACCTGATGGCGACTGCCGCGCAGAAAATCCTCAGCGATAACGGCGCGGTTGTGAAACTGCTGCCCTATCGCGGCAAAGGCGGCTACGATTTCAGCGACGGACGCGACAAAGCCATGACTAACGCGCTGGACTGGCTGGAAGCGGGGAAATAGCCATCAAAGAGATTTATCTCGGAGATAAATCTTTTCGCTGTGGTTCGGCTTCAAACTTTCGGGGCGGCGGCGATTACCTCCGGCGCGGCCTCGCTTTGGTACTTCTCAAAGTTCGCGACGAAAAGCTGCGCCAGTTCCCGCGCCTGCCGATCGTAATCGGACGCATCAGGCCATGTATTGCGCGGCGTGAGCAGTTCGGTCGGGACGCCGGGAACCGCCGCCGGGACTTGCAGACCGAAAATTTCGTCCTCCCGATACGCCGCCGCGTCCAGACCGCCCGTCAGCGCCGCGTCAATCATGGCCCGCGTATAGGCCAGTTTCATCCGCTCCCCGACCCCGAACGGCCCGCCGCTCCACCCTGTATTGACCAGCCAGACTTTTGCATCGTGCCGCGCCATCTTCTCACCGAGCAGGCGGGCGTAGACCGTCGGATGCAGCGGCAGGAACGGCTGACCGAAACAGGCGCTGAACGTCGCTTCGGGCTTGTCGCCGAGGCCGCGCTCCGTCCCGGCAATCTTTGCGGTATAGCCCGATAGAAAGTGGAAAAGCGCCTGCGCGTTTGTCAGGCGGCTGATGGGCGGCAGAACGCCGAAAGCGTCCGCCGTAAGAAAAACGATATGCTGCGGGTGTCCGCCAACGCCGGGAAGGACAGCGCCCGGAATGAAATCTACGGGATAGGCGGCGCGGGTATTTTCGGTCAGGGCGGCGCTGTCAAAATCGAGGCGGCGCGAGTCCGCGTCTATCACCACATTTTCTAAGACCGTCCCAAATTTTACCGCGTTCCAGATTTGCGGCTCCGATTCTTCGCGCAGGCGGATGCACTTGGCGTAGCAGCCGCCCTCAAAATTAAACACGCCGTCATCGCTCCAGCCATGCTCGTCGTCGCCAATCAGATCGCGGGCGGGATCGGCGGAAAGGGTCGTCTTGCCCGTCCCCGAAAGGCCGAAAAACAGCGCCGTGTCTTTCGCTTCGCGTCCGACGTTGGCGGAGCAGTGCATCGGCAGAAAACCGCGCTCCGGCAAGAGATAATTCAGCAGCGTAAAGACCGTTTTCTTAATCTCGCCCGCGTATTCCGTGCCGCCGATTAAGGCCAGCCGCCTGCCGGGATGAATTACGATAAACGTCTCCGATTCGGTTCCGTCCTCTGTCGGCTTGGCATGGCATCCGGGCGCGACTAAAATCGTGTAGGGCGCAAATCCGGTTTCGCTCGCCTCGTACTCCGACGAGACCATTTCGGGCCGAATGAGAAGTTGATGCGCAAATAAACTGTGCCACGCCTTTTCGGTCACCACGCGAACAGGCAGCCGATAGCGTCCGTCCGCGCCGCCGGACAAGTCCTGCACGAAAACGTCTTTTTCCCGCAGGTAGGCCGTCATGCGCTGATGCAGGCGGTCAAAGGAATCTTCGGTGAGTTTGTGATTGACGACGCCCCACCAGATTTTATCCCGACTGGTCGGCTCCTCCACGAAGTATTTGTCTTTCGGCGAACGTCCCGTAAATTTACCGGTTTCTACTACCAACGCGCCGTTCGCCGCCAGAATCCCTTCGCGGCGGTGCAGGGCGTGTTCGAGCAAAGCGACGGCGGGCAGATGGGCATGGATGTCCACGAGTTCATGCAGGCCGATCTGCCGCAATTCCTCACGTAAAAATTGATTGTTTTCCAAACCAAATTGTCTCTTTTCGTTAGTTTTGCGCGGTAATGCAGATATTCGGGTGTTCAGGTATTCGGGTGTTCAGGTATTCGGGTGTTCAGGTGTTCAGGTGTTCAGGTGTTCAGGCATTTTCTGCTTCACTGTGAGTTTGCGCAATCTATGAGTGAACGCGCCCAACACCCGAACACCTGAACACCTGAACACCCGAACACCCGAACACCTGAACACCTGGGTCTACTGAAGCCGTTTTTTCAGGTCATCGGGTTTATGCACCGTAATATGGAAGGCGGAATCTATCGAAATCAGCCCCTTTTCGCGGTAGGCGACCATGACCTGATTGACCCGCTCACGGGACGCGCCGACCAGTTCCGCCATGTTGCCCTGCGTCAGGCGGATAGGGATGATGCGGTCGCCGTTTTTCAGGGTCTCGCCGTAGAGTTCCGCAAACTCCAGAATTTGCCGCGCCACAAGGCCGTATACGTCCAGCGTGCAGTGCGCCTGAATCCGAATGTTGGCGAGGCGCAGGCGGCGGGCCAGCACGCGCATCAGGTTACGGGAGAAGACCGGCGCGGTATTCATCAGATGCTCAAACGTGGCGCGGTCAATCGAGACCAGCGTCGTTTCTTCCTGCGTCATCACGTCGGCGGCGCGTCCGCTGGAGTCGATCAGGCTCATTTCGCCGAAAGTATCGCCCGTCGCCAGCAGCGCCAGAAAGACCTCCGCCCCGCTTGCAAGCGTGGTGGAAACTTTGACCGTGCCGTCCAAAATGACATAAAACGTTTCGCCCTGATCGTGTTCATGGACAATCGCCTCATTGACGCGGCGGTAGGTGCGCTGACGGGCGTTCTCCGCAATAAAGCGCAGCTGCTCCGGCGTCAGACCGTCAAAGAGCGGAATTTTTTGCAGTTGATGATTATCCAGCATGATTTCACCGTATTTTCGGCAGGCAAAGCGGGACATTCGGCGGCCCGTTTCGGCGGCGTTCCGAACCGCCGCGTAGAAGTATAGACTTACGCTAACGAATTGTCAAGGGCAAAAACGATTTTGGACGCCAATTCACGTCCTGCATCGGAACGAATGCGAATTAACCGGTTTATCATGCCACAGCAGTTTTATTTAATACGGTAAGAACGAAAAAAATGCCAAAAAAATGCCCGAAAATGCGATTTTAAGCAAAAAATATATTGCCGTAAAGCGCTTTATATGTTACAATGAAATGTGTGGCGCAAAGACCGCCACGTTTATTTTCCGTCCCATTACTTTCGGGACGGCGCAGCGCAGCGCGTTCTTTCACGCACGGGGTCGGCGTTTGCGATAAATACGCATTGTAAAGGAGGAAGAGTCTGCGGCGTCTTAGAACAGCGCTTTTCTACTGGAAAAATCTCTGTCAGCACGCCTTACAAACCGTTTAACTGATTATGCGCTTTTGCGCAGTTTCAATTTCGATGCAGTTCCTCACAAGGGGAGGCAAAACATACGGCGCTCCCTTTCTTTCGCCGCAACGCTGTGGCGTTCAATTCATTTCTGGAAGGAACAAAGGAAATCATGAAGAGAGCTCTTCATCCCATTCTCACCTCTGCGCTTCTGCTGCTGACAATGGAGTCGGCAAGCATGGCGCAGGGAGTCCTCTCGGCGACCCTTTCGCCGGACGCATCCACCAATGTCAATCTGACAACGGAAGGCGTCACGGACTGGTCGCACTGGGGTATTAACGGTCTGGTGCAAGACCATAAGTCCGTCGGCGGAACGCCGGTCGGAATCATTAGCGATCAAACTTTGATTGGCGCCGCGTACAGCGGGGCCTACGGCGATAACTTCCTGTCCTACACCTGGACAGACGGAACGCCGACCGCGACCGCGACCAACTCCACCACCGGAATCTACGAAGGCGGCGGCGCGTTTCAGTTCACCGTCCCGGCAAACACGACCTCGCAGACCCTCAAAGTCTACGTCGGCGGCGTCAGCGCCACCACAACGTTCACCGCGCACCTCTCCGACGGTTCCGCGCCGGACTATACGGACAGCACCCTTGCCAGCGGCGCGGATGTCAAGTTCGCGCCGGACGCCAACCACTTCGTTGGCGTGTATACGATTGTCTTCAAAGCGGCCTCTGCCGGTCAGACTCTGACGATCATGCATCAGCAGACGGGCGGCACGGGCAACATCACCCTTCAGGCCGCGACCCTGTTCAACACCCCGACAGTCGTTCCTGTCGCGCCCACCGCCCTTTCGGCGACTGCCGGAACGAATCGTGTGGGACTGCTATGGAACGCGGTGACCGGTCCAGGCATCAATAACTACACTGTCTATCGCGGCGCTTCCGCGACCGGAACGTTCACCAGCATCGCGACCACCGCCACTACGAGCTACCAGGACACTACGGCGGTCAACGGCACGACCTACTACTACAAGGTTACGGCTACCAACGCCGCCGGAGAGAGCGCGTTTTCCAACGTCGCCTCCGCCACCCCGCAGGCGGGCATTGACGGCACGGGTATCACCGGCGCGTACTACAACTCGCCCGACACTCCCAATCCCAAGTACCTCCCGTCGCAGCTTATCCTGACGGAAGTGGACCCGACCATTAACTTCAATGTGGATGGAACGCGGCCCGCCGGAGTCCCGCACGATAACGTCGGCGTCATCTGGACGGGCGCGGTGCGCGCGCAGGTCACCGGACCTTACGTGTTCACCACCGCCAGCGACGACGGCATCCGCCTGTATGTGGACGGCGCTCTCGTGATTGATAACTTCATCTATCAGGGAACCACCACGCGCAACACCGCGCCGATTACCTTCACTGCAGGCAGCTACCACACCATCCGCGTCACCTGGTTTCAGGGCGGCGGCGGCGGCGTGGCCCAGCTCTTCTGGGCGTATCCCGGACAGGGACAGCAGATTGTTCCGACGTTCGCGCTTTACCCGGACGCCACGCAGTTCGCCCCGGCCGCTCCCACCCTGGCAGCCGTCCCCGGCGGGCAGTCGGCGACTCTGATCTGGAACGCGCCGGACAACGCCACCTCTTTCACGCTGTATCGCAGCCTGACTGCGGGCGGGCCTTACACGGTCATTAAAACGGGCCTGACGACCGGGACGTACACCGACACCGGGCTTGCCAACAGCACCAAGTATTACTACGTGGTGCAGGCGATCAACGCCAAAGGAACCAGCCCGAACTCCAACGAAGCGTCCGTCATTCCGACGCCGCCGGTCATCGGCAACGGCGTGGGGCTTGCGGGAACGTACTACAACGGCGGCGCGGTAGACTTCTCGGCGGAGACCACGACCCCGTTTCTGTATAGCCTCGATCCGGTCGTCAATTTCAATGGCGGCGGCAATACCACTGGCTATAACCCGCTCAACTGGCCCAATGGCGTCCCCGCCACCAACTTCACGACCGTTTGGACGGGACAGGTGCTTGCGCCTTACACCGGTTCCTACGTTTTTGAAACGCTCACCGACGATGGCGCTCGACTCACTCTTGACTCGGACGGCGCGACCGGTCAGGTGCTGTTTAATGACCAGACCGGACACGGCGTCCTCGCCAATGTCGGCGCGGCAGTCAATCTGACGGCGGGCAAGAAGTACAACATCAAGTTCGAGTATGTGCAGGGCGGCGGCGGCTACACCGCGCAGTTGCTCTACAACCCGCTCAACAGCGGCTTCGTGATCATTCCGCAGACGCAGCTGTTCCCCAACTTCACAGCGGCTCCGGCGGCCCCGACCAATCTGGTCGCTGGCGGCGGCAACAACCTGGTCAATCTGACGTGGACTGCCCCGAACTTCACGATCACCTACAACGTGCGGCGCTCCACTACGGCGGGCGGCCCCTACACCACCATCGCCACCGGTCTCACCACCGCGTCCTACGTGGACACGACGGCGGTCAACGGCACGACCTACTACTACGTTGTGCAGGCGGTCAACAACATCGGCACAAGCCCGAACTCCAATGAGGCGTTCGCGACCCCGGTGGCCCCCGTCATCGGCAACGGCATCGGCCTTGCCGGGACGTACTACAACGGCGGCAATACGGACTTCTCTGCGGAAGCGACAACCCCGTTCCTCTACAACATCTCGCCGGTGATTAACTTCAACGCGAACAACGCCTACACGACCTACAACCCGACCAACTGGCCCAGCGGCGTCCCCGCCTTGCAGTTTACGACCGTTTGGACAGGACAGGTGCTTGCGCCCTTCACCGGCCCCTATGTCTTCCAGACCATCACCGATGACGGCGCCCGACTCACCATTGACACTGACGCCGCCACTGGCGTTGTGCTGTTCGATGACCAGACCGGACACGGCCCGCAGGCCAACACCGGCGCGGCAGTCAATCTGACGGCGGGCAAGAAGTACAATATCAAGTTCGAGTATGTGCAGGGAACGGGCGGCTACACCGCGCAGCTGGTCTACAACCCCAATAACCTGGGCTTCCAGATTATTCCGCAGACGCAGCTGTTCCCCAACTTCACAGCGGCTCCCGCCGCTCCCGTGCTGAGCGCCACCGGCGGCAACAACCTGGTCAACCTGGCGTGGACAGGAACGCAGAACGCCATCACCTACAATGTGCTGCGCTCCAATAAAGCGGGCGGCCCCTACTCCACCATCGCCTCTGGCCTTACCGCACTGGCCTACAATGACATGAACGTGACGAACGGCACGACTTACTACTACGTTGTGCAGGCCGTCAACAATATCGGCACGACCAACTCCAACGAGGTTGCCGTCAAAGCGGTGGCTGCCGTGCGAATCCTCGCCTACGACTTCGAAAATGGCCCGTCGGGAATGAACCCTGACCCCATCACGGACATCACGGGCAGCGGCAACACCGGACGCAGCATCGCGTCGGACGTGGCCGGGGCTGATGCGGGCTTCACGCTCGACGCGGCGGCGGGCAAGTACTCCGGCGTCACCAAAAGCCTGACCAACTACCTTGCGTTGCCGGACGCCTTCGACTTCGGCAGCCAGTTCACGTTCTACGCGCTCGTGAAACTGACGCAGGACAACTTCGGCATTCAAACCATTGTGGCGACGGGCGGTTCGGGCGGTTCGACGGGCGGCTTTGAGTTGTACATCAACGACTTCAACAACCAGAGCCATGCCATCGTGTTTGAGACCAATACCGGAACCACCCCCGGCCCGAACATCCAGACAAAGACCCGCACTGCGGACGGCGTCTACCAGTTCGACGGGAAATACCATGCGATTGCGGCGGTCGTCAACCGCACCGCAGGCAGCGTCAGCCTCTACTACGATGGCGTCCTGCAGGCGGTGGATAACTCCACGATTGACACCACCTTCCCGACCGCTACCGGGGACAACCGCCTCGGCCAATTCGCCGGCGGCGGTCAGCTCGCGTCGAACTCGCAGTTCGACAACGTAGCGGTCTACAAAGGCCTGTTGAGCGCGGTGGACATCGCGGCGCTTGGCGCGGCGGGCGCGACCATTACGGGCAAAATCGCGCTGGAAGGCGTCGCGGATCTCGCGGCGGTCAGCCCCTCGGCCCCGCTCGGAACGTTCCATATCTCCCTGCGTCAGAACGGCGTAGAAGTCCGAAAGGCCGATGTGTTCCTCGCCACCACAGCGGGCAGCCCGGTCGGAACGTTCAACCTTCCCGGCGTCCCTGCCGGAACGTATGACATCTGGATCAAGGGCAGCAAAAACCTCGCCGTCCTGACCAACGGCGTTGTCGTCTCCGCCACCAGCGGAACCCTCGGCACAACCGCTAATCCGATCCAGCTCCCGGCAGCGGACGCCAATGGCGACAACTCGGTGGACTCCTCGGACTTCACCGCGCTGATCGGCTCCTTCAACTCCGATGCGACCATTGCGGGCAGCGGCTACGATCCGACGGCGGACTTCAACTTCGACGGCTTTGTGGACTCTTCGGACTTCACCCTGCTGATCGGTCAGTTCAACAACGTCGGTCCCATCTAACGACAAATGATGAATGATGAATGATGAATCGAAATGCTTTGTTCACTACTCGCGTTACAGCTTAGTAAGCGGTGTATTAGATTCAACTTTCATCATTCATCATTTCCCTTATGCCCCGCTTCTCAACGCGATGAGAAGCGGGGCTTTTTTGTGTCAGCAGATCGAAAGGAAAAAAATGACCGGAGGAAAATCGTGGGGCAAGAAAAAAGGCATCGGACGATTTTCACGTTCAATGCCTGCCACCTTGAAAGCGTTCGCGGATGGGCTTAAATCAAATTTTTGCGCGGAAGCGAAAGACCGCTCCGGCAGTCTTATAGTAACACGGGAACGGCGGGCGGGGTGTGACATTTTTCACACCCCGCCTGCCTAAAAGGTAACAGCGGGGTTATTTGCCCATTTTTCGCAGGTTTTGCAGGCATTGGGCCACGCACTCCATCGGCGGCGCGGAGTAGCCCTCCTGCTCCACAATGTAATAGCGCGTTCCGCCAACGCTCTCGCAAAGTTCGAAGATTTCGGGCCAGTTTACCTCGCCGTCGCCAATCACGGCCCGGTCTCCGGGCGAAAACTCTTTCAGATGCACGGTCAGGGCGCGACCGGGATATTTGCGCAGGAAAGGCCCCGCCTCGGCGTTCCCGTGTCGGGCGTTGCCGGTGTCGAACTGCATAATCACGTCGTCGGTGGTATTTCCGAAAAAGATGTCCCAGGGCAGTTCGCCGTCTAGAGGAAGAAACTCAGTGTGGTGGTTGTGGTAGCCCGTCTGGAGTCCCAGCGGCTTGAGTTTCGCGGCGATCTCGTTCATCAGGGCGGCAGTGCGAAGCCATGCGTCTTTTGATCCGGTATATTCTCCCGGCAGTCCCGGCACGATGGCAAATTCCGTCCCCAGCGTTTTGTGGGTTTCAACGGTGGAATCGAATTTTTCGGGCAGCAGCAAATCAAGATGCGTATGCGTCCCGAAGCATTTCAGGCCATTGTCGTCGAGCAGCTTGCGAATGTCTTGCGGCGCGTGTCCATGATACCCGGCGAACTCTACGCCGTCGTAGCCCATCTTCGCTACGGCGGCGAGGACGCCGGACAGGTCTTTGGCGGCGTCATCGCGCACCGAATAGAGTTGCAGGCCAATCGGAATTTTCGTCATTGTCGTTTCCTTTTCCCCAGTGGATTTTATCCTGCCTATTTCGCGGCGCGGCGGCGAAGTTCCTGCTTTTTGTCCCGCATTGCGTCGGGGGGTTCGGTCAGCGCCAGCGTTTTGCCGGGATGCCCCTTCTGCCCGCCAGGTTTGCAACCGGTGTGGGGCCGCAGGGAGACGGGCTTTCTGGCAAACCCGGCGCTTGCGGTCGGTTTGCTGCTGTTGTGGCTGTCTTTGCCGAGATGTTTGTCGAGTTCTTTGATCTGCGCCGCCTGCAAAAGCGGTTGCTCTTGCAGGAGGATGACAACGGAGAAAACCGCGTTCAGGCCTTGTTCACAGGTTGTCTGAAAATCTTGACGGGTCAGCCTGGTTATTACCACGAAGCAGAGGGCGCAAAAGTTTCAGCCGAGAACACGGGCTGAATAGTTACAACGATTCATCGCCCCAGGCGCAAGGCTACTCTCTCCCGGAACGCGCCGACAGCGCAAAAGCCGCGCCGAAAAAACTACCCCATTTTACCCGGCCTGCCGCCAATCCCTGCGCAAAATCCCGAAAATTTCGGACTTCTCAGCCCCGAAAATTCCGTCCCGAAATTTTCTCCCATCCGCCTTTTTGTTATTTTTAGCGTCAATCCTCTGTAAACGCTTGACAGAAACCGAGGCCTTTTTTAATTTTTCACAAAATAATCCATAACCTTTGCGTGAAACGCCTTGCTGAACGTGGTAATAGTATCACCCCTTTTTTCAAGGGCAATCGAAAAGGCAAAAAAATGCAGGACGAGACCGAAACATGGATCGCCGCCGCCGAAGCGGCAAAACGACTCGGAGTCACCAAAGACCGAATCTACGACGATGTTCACCATAAACGGCTGCGAAAACAGCCCGACGCAAAACGATTGAAGGTTTGCGAAGCGGACGTAGAGGCGCTCCTTACCAGACAGGCCCAAAACGCCGCAGCCGCAGAAACAGAGGACTGGGTCACTACGCCGCAACTGGCGCGTATGTTCCGCATGACGGTAAAACGGCTCAGAAAACAAACGTTCTATCACAGCCTGACGCGCAAACTCGTCAACGGAAACCGCTGCTATTTCCGCATCAAAGAGGCCGAGGCCGTCCTGCGCGACCCCGACCGCCTCCGCCGCGAGACCAACCGCGAACGCCTCCGCCCGCTCGAAAAAGCGTTGGCGGCAAGGCCCGCCGACGCCATTGACATCCCGCAGGCCGCCCGCGTTCTCGCCGTTTCAACGCCCACCGTTCTCTATCTGATTAAGCATGGCGTCCTCGCCCGCTACCGCGCCGAAGGCAAACGCTCAAAATACTGGCTCTCCGCCGAAGAAGTCGAAGCGCGGCGTGAAAAGCGTCAGCGTCAGCGCGAGGAAAAAGAAGACCGCGAAGCGTTCCCGGCAGAAAAACTGCCTCCGCCCCGCACGAAACTACGGCGTCTCCTGCCGCGTGGCAAGCGCGTCGGCGTCGGCGACCTCTCCGAATGGGAATGGCATTTCGGCGACTGGATAACCACCCGGCAGGCCGCGTGGATGCTCAATGTCACCATGAACGTCGTCTACGCCCTGCGCCGCAACGGACGCCTCACCGCCCGCAAAGAGACCTGCTGGTTCAACCGCCGCGAACAATGGCATTTTCGCAAGACCGACGTCACCGACCTGATGAACGATCTCGTCCACATGAGGGGGCGCGGGGCCTACGCCAACCGGAAAACGCCCGAACAACGCGCAGCGCAAAAAGAGGCCGAATTCCGCGCCCAACTCGACGCCTGCGAGTACGCCGACCAGCGCAGCGGAGGACACGCCATGCGCGAATACCTCCGCCTGCATCCGTGAAATGCGCTCCACGACAAAAAGCAAATCTCCCTTTCCTGACTGGCAGGAAAGGGAGATTTCTTCTTATGATTGACTTCCCCAATGTTAAGGGGTGTCGCCGGGTTCCTAATCTGCGCGGTTCGGAAAAGGCAGTCCAAGGCGCTCGAACGAGAGTTCAAGACCGATCTCGTATACCCCATCGCCTGCAATCTCGAAACACCGGTCAAGCAGGCGTTCCCGTTCGGCGCACTGTTCCGACGTGTAGACAGGCGAACCATCGGCGAAATTGACATACCCGGTGAAAGGCTCGTCCGGGTGATAGACCAAGTTTTCGTCAAGCATCAGATAGCGAACGAATTTCTCAATATCCTCGATAGTTTCAATGTGGGCAGGCAAAGGCATTTCGCACCTCATGCAAAGTAGATTTTCAATAGCATACTAAAGCGCAGGAAGCGAAAGAGGAAACCTTGACAATCTTTTACGGCGCGGCCTGCATGAATCGAATATAGTCTGCAAATTCGTTAAGGCTCATCAGGGTTTGACGCTGTTGCGCCGTGTACGTGACGTGGAGCGTAGCGGGAATGACAAGCCGCACCTGCTGAACCTGCATTTCATCGGTCTGATCAGTGGAAATTCCCGATTCCAATGTGCATAAATGTTTTTCCGGTATACGGACTGCTTCTGTCAATATCTGTCGCCATCTGTCTTTGCAGGAAGACTTTGCGGCAAGCATGGCGAGTTGGATAGCGGGAAAAGCAGGATTGTGATAGGCAACATGACCGGGAAAAAGAAAATCAGGTTTTTTTTTCCCTTCCGTCTTTTTCTGCGTTTCATACCGAAGCCGCTGAATATCGAACAGCGCGGCAAGGTGATTTTGCAGGGCGTTACCCATGCGGGATTTGCGCCGGTTCTGTACCGAAAGCGAATAACTGATGAAATGTTCCACATCGCGGAATCCCTGCGCTAACTGCTGCCGGACGCCGACGGCTTCAAGAGCGCGAAACAACGCTTCCTCCCTTGTAAGCCAGCCGATAAGCGCTGAGTCGCAGTCGTTTGTATCAACCTGTATTTGTGTTCGGGCAAAGTCCGACATCTCTGCTGTTGTCGGAAAGCGGGGGCCGAATTTCGCCAGAATAATTTCTTCGTCGGTCGGCGCGGCGGGCACTGAAATTTCAATGCCGAGTTCGTCGAGGATTTGCACTTGCGCGAAGTCAAGTGTTTGTGCGTCGAGGGTGGCATCAGGAATAGCCTGCAAGGTCGTGTTGGAAGGATCGATGCGAAAAAGTGTTTGCACGGCGCGAAGCCAGCCTGAACCCTGCTGAAAGACAAGGCAAAGCGTAACGTTCTCCGCCGTTCTTGCCAGTATCAGCGCATCACCCGGTTGGGCTGCGCTCAGGAAATCTCCGTAGTAATACAAACGCCATTCTGTCCTTCCCGTTTTTAGCGCTGTCCTTGCGCGAGCGTCATAGAAGGTGAAAGACGCCTGCGTCTGCTGCGTGTCCTGATTATCAGCAAAATAAAGCCACTGAATAACCCCCTCAACCCGAAAGCTGGAACCGATTAGCCCTCTGGGCGCAGAGAAAAAATCACAGAGCGCGTTTGTGCCGTTCAACTCATGTTGATTGGAACCCCGCGCAGGCAAATCAACGAGTTTGAGTTCTTTGTACGCGACCGCATCAAATACGTCTTTCAGGTTCATTGAGAACTTTGCCCCTCGGTGATTATAAGAATCGGTCAGGTCGTAACTTCCGTGTGGAGCACGGAGCCATCCATGACATCTACGGTACTCATCTCACTGTACAGGCATGAAATGGAAAGCCCTTTGATACGAAAGGGAAAATTGGTGTATAACTTTGGTCTTCCGCTGTGATCAGGCGTGGACGTTACAGCGGGGTCAAGATAAATACGATTGTCATAAACAGCCCGAAAGAAATTGTTTACATCGGCGCCCTTGCCCAATCTTACAGTATTGCTGTAACTGTAATGCGTGGGCGTTCCTTTTGCCGGATAGCGGCGTGAAGAAACATATACGGCCTTCTCGTGTTTTTTCTTCCACGCTTCGTTGATTTTGTTATAGTCCCATTCACAAATAATGACGCCATTTTGATCTCGCAGGGAAAATGTTCCGGTTGTCTCCATTTTCCTCGCGTCAGGATTGTACCCGTCAAGATGCGCGGTGATTATCTGACTGTTAGCGTCTGTCTGCTTGCCGATTCGATGAGACTTTCCATGCTGATAGTTTCCGGTAAACCTTTGTCTTCCGGGATGCTTCGCCGTACCGACAACGCCGTAATCACGCAGAAATTCACTTATTCCTGCCGTGTTGTACCGTCCTGATGAAGGCGAAGGGGTAAACAAAGTGATTGGCGAGCGTTTTGCGCCCGGATGAGTTTTGACTTCCCAGCCATGAAAGTCCGGCTCTTTGCCTGGGTTGCGAGTTATTCCCAGTTCCGCTTCCAGTGTGTAGCCCGCGCATTGCGAACTAATGCAGGGAAGTGTTCCCCGGTCTGCCGAAAGACTTTTCGATTCAATCGGCCCCAGCAAATGGATGCGTTTCAGTTCGGCAAGCAACAGTTTTTCGCTTTCCTCAGCAGGTAGTTTCTGCAAAAAAATGACTCCTTCCTATTGCGTTAATCTCGGATTTCGCGCCTGTAAGCGCAGTATTCCGGGCCTATGGGGCATTGTTCGCACTTTGGAATTTTGGCGCAAATTTGCATTGAAAAATCCAGAATGGCATAGTTGTACTGCCTGACGTTTCGCTTTGGGGTGAATTGCTCTGCAAGTTCAATCAGCCATTTTTCGCGGCGCGTCTCGCCATCCATCGGTTTGTCAACCATGCGGGAAAGCCAGCGCACAACATTGGCGTCAATAATTGTGCCGCGTTTATTCAGATGAAAACTGAAATACGCAGCGGCGGCATAGGGGCCGACGGCGGGTAGAGTCAGCAGTTCTGCAAGCGTCTCCGGTGGGTTTCCGCCGAGGCTGTCAAGGCGTTCGCCAAGTTGCTTCAAAAGTGGCGCCCGCCATTTCAGGCCAAGCGGGTAAATAATTTCGCTGATATCTTCTACTGAAGCGCGGGCAAGGTCAGCAGGGGCGGGATAGGTTGCTGTGAAACGGTTATAAACGCCGACAACGCTTGCCGCCTTCGTTCTTTGCAGGAGTATTTCGGCTATCAGACCGTGCCAGCGGGTGGTAGCGCCGCGCCATGCGAAAGGGGCATAATTCGCTTTACCCCATTGTAGGAGGCGGCGCCGGATTGTTCGAATAGCCGCAGCTGTGAAACCCGTTTCGATGGACGGCACGATAACAGACTCTTTTGCGAAAGGCACTTAATTACTTCCTGCGCCACAAGCCGAACGACGGGAACGGCAACCGAATTTCCAAACTGCTTGTAGGCGCGTGTGTCGCTGCAAACAATCTCAAACGCATCAGGATAGCCCATCAGCCGGGCGCACTCGCGAGGCGTCAGGCGGCGTGGATTGCGCCCCGTCTGCGGAATCAAGATTTCGGAACCGTCTTTGTAATAGCGGGCGCTCAGAGTGCGCGTTACGCCGTCAAGGTCAGCAAGGCCAAACCCGAAGCCGTTGCCTGCCGCCTTATGTTTCGCCGCATAATTCTGCAAATACACCCACAAATTATCGGTCAGCGTATAATTCTCCGGGACGCTCTCCTCCAAAATATCCCGGACGCTCAACTTACAGTCCGGTAGCGCCGGAAAAGCAAACGGCGTCGGTTCCCGGAAGCCCACAATATAAATCCGTTCCCGATGCTGCGGAACCAGCGTTCGCGCATCCAGAACATCAAAATAAATCTGGTAGCCCAGTTCCTCCTCCAGCGTCTGCCGGATCACCCGGAACGTCTGCCCCTTATCATGGCTGCGCAGGTTCTTCACATTCTCCAGCACAAACGCCGCCGGACGCCGCGCCTTCAAAATCCGCGCCACCTCAAAAAACAAATTACCCTGCGTCGCATGATCAAATCCGTGCAAATTGCCCAGCGCATTATGCTTGCTCACCCCCGCAATGCTAAAAGGCTGGCACGGAAACCCCGCCGTCAAAATGTCATGATCAGGAATTTCGTCCTCGTTAATCAGCGTAATATCCCCCGCCGGAACATGACCAAAATTTGCCGCATAAGTTTTCTGCGCGTAGGCGTCCCATTCTGACGCAAACACACACTCACCGCCTGCGTCCTCAAACGCAAGCCGAAAACCGCCGATCCCGGCGAATAAATCAATAAATCTAAAACCGTTCATCTTCACAGGCACAGGGCCACCCTCTCCCACCGCGCCAATAGCGCAAAGGCCACACCAAAAAACTAACACCATTGTACCCGCACCGCTGACAATACCAACGCAAAATCCCGAAAATCTTGCGCCTGTCAATCCCGTAAATTTCGTCCCGAAATTTTCACCCAGCCGCTTTTTTGCTCTATTTAGCGCCAATCGCCTGCAAACGCTTGACAAAAAATTCCATTGAGGGCTAAAATAGCCAGATTCAAGCCCGCAGCCGAAAAATGCCGGAAACAAATGCAAATCGGCGCAGCAATCCCCCGCCCTCATGACGGTTGGCGGTGCGCCTCCCGGACGGGGTAGTCACGGCCCGGATGCGCGGCGCGTTGCGGACAGGGCGTTCACGGCCCGGTCTCTGCGTTCCGTGCAGGCCGAAAAAAGTTTCCCTGCCCGGTCACGATTGCCGCGAAAATCCGTATAATAGTAGTAAGGGACTTGCGATAAAATAAATCTTCCCGTATGCGTAAGTCCGCATTGAGTCCGCGAAGGCGGACTTCGCGCTTTTGTGGCAGTGAATTTATTCGCCCGCCCGCCCGCCAGCGTGGAAGAGTTTAATATTCGAAAGTCCCTAAGACCCATAAATAAAACAGGCCGCGCAGTCAAAACATCCTGCGTCCCTGACCAGTTGAGAAGCCCAGGCCTCCCTGAATACCAAACGCCAAAGCCATAATCCCCCCGCCGCAGTCCCCGCCGCGCCCCCGAAGTCCTCCCCTTCGGCCCGCCGCGCCCCTGCCGCGCCTTATGCGGTACTCAGGATTACAACCGACGCTCAACAGCCCGAAAATTCTTCGGACGGTGAAGATTGAAACCGCAAACACAACAGCACACACACAAACTACGGCAGGAAGCGGTTGTCGCTACCCCCCATCTCTTGCGCAGGCATCGCCACTCCCAGACCGTTTCCCTTGAGGCCGTCCGCTGCGCCGTCCGCGCCGCGCAGGACTACCTCCTCGAACGCCAGAACCCCGAAGGCTACTGGGAGGCCGAACTCGAAGGCGACACCATCTTAGAGAGCGAATATATTCTCCTCATGCAGTTCCTCGGACGCCGCGACGAAGAAAAATTCCGCAAACTCACCACCTATATCCGCCGCTGGCAGCGCCCCGAAGGCTTCTGGCCCATCTATCCCGGCGGCCCCCCCGATGTCAGCGCCTCCGTCAAGGCTTACTTCGCCTGCAAACTTGCTGGACACAAAGAGAACGAGCCATTCATGCGCCGCGCCCGCCGCGCCATCCTCGCCGAAGGCGGCGTCACCCGCTGCAACACCTTTACCAAACTCTACCTCTCCATGTTCGGGCAGTACGAATGGAGCGGCGTACCCACCATTCCGCCGGAGGCCGTCCTCCTGCCCAAATGGTTCTACTTCAACATCTATAATATGTCCTCGTGGTCACGCGCCATCATCGTGCCGCTCGCCGTGATGAACGCCGCCCGCCCGCAGCGCCCCATCCCCGACAACGCCCACATTGACGAACTCTTTGTCGGCGGGCGCGACCGCCGCCGGATGCGCCTGCAATGGGACGACAAACCGCTGACGTGGCGCAACGTCTTCCTCGTCGTAGACAAAATTCTCAAAGTCTACGACGCCAGCCCTGTCAAGCCGTTCCGCAAACGCGCCCTCGACAAGTCCCTTGCATGGCTGCTCGAACGCGAAGAAAATAGCGGCGGACTCGGCGCGATTTTTCCCGCCATGACCCACGCGATCATGGCCTACAAGTGCATGGGCTTACCCGACAACCACGCCGCTATCTGCAAAGAACTGGCAGAACTCGCCGCCTTTGAGATAGAGGACGACGAAACGATCCGCTTGCAGCCCTGCGTCTCGCCCGTCTGGGATACCGCTATCATCCTCAACGCCATGATTGACAGCGGACACGCCCCCGACGACCCCGCCATCCGGCAGGCGGCAGAATGGCTCCTCACCAAGCAGACCACAAAAAAAGGCGACTGGGCCGTCAAAGCGCCCAACGTCGAACCGGGCGGTTGGTATTTCGAAATGCACAACGAATACTACCCCGATGTAGACGATACGATTATGGTCTTGATGGGCCTCTACAAAGCCTACTGCGTCAATGGCGAACACTGGACGGAAGCGCCCGAAAACGTCCGCGAGGCCATGCGCCGGGGCATCAACTGGGTTTTCGCCATGCAAAACAAGGATGGCGGCTGGGGCAGTTTCGATAAAGACAATAACAAGACCCTGTTTCAATATGTCCCCTACGCCGACCACAACGCCATGCTCGATCCCTCCAGCGCCGACATCACCGCCCGGACGCTGGAGATGTGTTCGTATTACAGCATTGGCAAAAGCGACCCGCGTGTGAAGAAAGCGTTGGACTATCTGTATCGCGAACAGGAAATTGATGGCTCTTTTTTCGGCAGATGGGGCATCAACTATATTTACGGAACATGGCAGGTATTGCGCGGTTTATCGCGCATTGGTGAGGACATGAAATCCGAGCGGGCGCAAAGGGCGGTCAAATGGCTGCACTCTGTCCAGAACGAGGACGGCGGCTGGGGCGAAACGGCGCAGTCGTATGACGAGGAGCATCCCAAAGCGGACGGGCCAAGCACGGCCTCGCAGACGGCCTGGGCCTTGATGGGCCTCTTTAGCGCGGGCGACCTGACGAGCGAACACGTGCAGCGCGGCATGAATTTTCTGCTCAGCGGGCAAGACTCCAGCGGGACATGGGAAGAAGAATGGTTCACCGGAACGGGCTTCCCCCGTGTCTTCTACCTGCGCTATCATTATTACAAGCACTATTTCCCGCTGTGGGCGATGGCGCAGTACCATACCTACCTCACGGGAGAAAAGCCCGCCGACGCGACGGTGGACGCCAGCGCGGGCGGGCGATTCGCCAATCTGGAAGTGTGAAAATCGGCCCGAAACGTCCCGCTTTGGGGTATACTTTCCTGCAGAACGAAATGGCAAAGCGTGAGGCGCGGCATGAAAATTCAAAAACTAAGCATAGAGGGCTTTCGCTCTCTAAAAAAAGTAGAATGGACGCCGGGTGATTTGAATGTCGTGATTGGCGCGAACGCCAGCGGCAAATCCAATCTCATTACGGCGCTGGAGTTTCTTTCGGCCTCTGCGCGGGGGCGTTTGAGCGAGTACGTAATTTCGAAGGGCGGAATGGCGGCGCTGGTCTGGGATGGTCAGGCGCAAGACATACGCTTTGCGTCCAAAATTTCTTTTGATGATGACGTAACAGAGACCCAATTTGATACTTTAGAGTACAGGCTTGATATGCGAAAGCGTGACTCGGCAAACGATTATCTACTAACGGACGAATTTGCTGTTGTCCGCCACTTGTTAGTAGGTTTGGATAGCGGGGTGGATTTCACCAATCTACTGACACGTGACACGCAAAGCGCAATGATTTTTTTCGAGAAATCGAATGATTTTTCAGTCGTGGAAGATGCGCCGCCTGCTGAAACGTTGCTATCGCTTGCCTCTGGCGCCCACTGGGGAAATCACTGGTTGCCATTGTTGAGGAAGTATCTGGCGGGGTGGAGTCTCTATAATGATTTGTTTTTGCATCAAAACGCTCCCATTCGTCAATCTGTCATAACGCGGTACGACACGCGCATCAACCCGGACGGTCAAAATCTGGCGTCGGCGCTGCACACGCTTTATACCGGTGACCGGGACTTCAAGCGCGACATTGATTTAGGCATGGGGGCAGCATTCGACGACTTCGAGGAAGTTGTCTTTTCGCCCGCCGCCAGTCAGCGAATCGAGTTGGGAATACGGTGGAAATCGCTGAAGACTGTTCAGACGGCGGCAAGTCTTTCCGATGGAACGCTGCGCTTTTTGTTTTTGCTGACGGTTCTTTCTGACCCAAACCCTCCCGCTTTGATTGCGATTGACGAGCCGGAAACGGGACTGCATCCAGGAATGATGGCGATTGTTGCGGAATATGCCGCAAACGCGGCAAGAAAAAGCCAAATCATTTTTACGACTCATTCGGAAGCGTTCCTGGATGCTTTCCGAGAGAAGCGTCCAACAGTGACAGTAGCAAAATGGGAAGATGGCGAAACCACGCTTGCGATTGTGGACGACGAAGAACTTGCGCATTGGCTGAAAGATTTTACGCTGGGTGATATTTTCCGCTCTGGAACGCTGGAGAATATCGCATGAAATTCGTCCTGCTCGTTGAGGGTGATACAGAGAAGAAAGTTCTCAATGATTTTCTCAAACGCTGGCTCGACCCACGTTTGACTAAATCGGTTGGAATCAAAATAGACAATTCCAAAAGTTGGTCTACTCTCGTTCGTGACGCGCCCGCCAAAGTCGAAGTCATCCTACGCGCCGCGAAATCGCCCAATGAGGTTATAGCCGTTATTGGTCTCATGGACTTGTACGGCCCGGAATTTTATCCTGAAGACAAAAAAACGATCAGCGAGCGGTACGCCTGGGCGAAGTGGTACATGGAAGATCAGGTTGAAAACAACAAATTTCGTCAGCATTTCGCCGTGCATGAAACAGAAGCTTGGCTTTTAAGCGATCCGGGAATTTTTCCTGATAAAATTTCAAAAGCGCTTCCAACGAAAATCGCGCAACCGGAAACTGTCAATTTCAATGAGCCGCCCGCGAAACTGTTGGATAAACTGTACGAAGAAAAAACGAAGCGGGGCTACAACAAAGTCGCGGATGGCAAAGAATTGTTCAAAAATCTCAATCCGCAGACCGCTTACGAAAAATGCCCGTACTTGAAAATGCTGCTGGATGAGATGCTGACATTGGCGCGGGACGCCGGACTTTGACGCCGCGCTTTTCATAGCGGGAACGCTGATTTGATATGGAGCTAGTTTGAGATGAAGGAAGGAACGAAGAATATCCCATGCGATATCCGATAGGCTTTACTGTGGCGCAGGCGCGTCATCGCAATAAAATGGAGCGGAGCGGGGCGAAACGCTACCCGACCGTGCTGATGCTGGAACCGCTGTACACCTGCAATCTGGCGTGTCTGGGCTGCTCGGTGGAGCGGCACACCGGCAAACTCAAAGACCGCATGAGCCTGGAAACGTGCTTTGCGGCGGCGGAGGACTGCGGAGCGCCGATTGTCAATATCTGCGGCGGCGAACCCACCCTTTACCCGGAACTCAAGGAACTGATTGCGGGGCTAATCGAGCGCGGCAAGTATATCATCGTCTGCACAAACGCCATTAAACTGGCGGACAAATTCTTCGACCAGATTCCGCCGAGCGATCATCTGTTTCTCATGGTGCATCTGGACGGCATGGAGCAGACGCACGATTATGTTTGCAACCGCGAAGGCGTGTTCCGCAAGGCGATTGAGGCGATCCGGCAGGCGCGGGAGCGCGGCTATCGCACCTACCTCAACACGACCGTCTTCAAAGAGACCAGCGTGGACGAGGTGGAAGGGCTTTGCAAACTCGTCGAGGAACTGGACGTAAACGGGATTTTAATCTCGCCCGGTTACGAATATCAGAGCGTGGAAACGGACATCTTCCTGACCAAAGACCAGATTCACGAGAAATTCGTCAAAATCCGCGACTTTTCCGGCAAGTACAAGGTCAGCGCGACTCCTGTCTTCCTCGAATTTGCCGCCGGTCTGCGTGAGCTGCCCTGCGCCCCCTGGTCTACGGTGAACTACACGCCGAAAGGCTGGAAAGCGCCGTGCTACCTTGTCGAAGGTGAAGGCTACCACGAGGAGTGGAGTGATTTCTGGGAAAAAACGAACTGGGAATACTGGGAATCGCGACTCGATCCGCGCTGCCAGAACTGTAAAATGCACAGCGGCTTCGAACACAGCGCCGTCTCCGAAGCGATGAAGACCGTCAAGGGAACGCTGCAACTGGCGGCATGGTCAATGAAAGGGTAGGAAAGAAAACAGAAAACAGAAAACAGAAAACAGAAGAAAAATGCTCTGTCTGCCAACTTTGCGGCGTTTCTGCAAATCGTATAAACTCTGACGGCTCTTCTGTTTTCTGTTTTCTGTTTTCTGTTTTCTGCCAGAGCATGACAGCATTAGTAACAGGCGGCACGGGGTTTGTCGGCAGCCATGTGGCGCGGCAGTTGGTAGAGCGCGGAGAGAGCATCCGGGCGTTGGCGAGGGGCAGTTCGCGTCTTGACAACCTGACGGCGCTAGATTCGCGGCTATTGGAGATTGTCACGGGCGACCTGAACGACGCGGACTCGCTGCGGCAGGCGATGCGCGGGTGCGATACGCTTTACCATGTCGCGGCGGACTATCGGCTGTGGGCGAAGAATCCGCAGGAACTTTATGACTCGAACGTGGGCGGAACGCGGAAGATTTTGCAGGCGGCGAAAGACGCGGGCGTGGCGAAAATCGTCTACACCAGCACGGTCGGGGCGTTGGGAATCCCGCAGGACGGCTCGCCGGGAAACGAAACAACGCCCGTTTCTGAGTCTAACATGATCGGGCATTACAAGCGGTCGAAGTTTCAGGCGGAAGAAGTGGCGCGGGACTTTGCGGCGAACGGCCTGCCCGTCGTGATTACCAACCCCAGCACGCCGGTCGGCGAACAGGACATCAAGCCGACGCCAACGGGCCAGATTATCGTGGATTTTCTGAACCGCAAAATTCCGGCCTACATTGACACGGGCTTGAATCTGGTGGATGTGCGCGATGTGGCGGCGGGTACGATTCTTGCGGGCGAACATGGGAAACCGGGCGAGCGGTACATTCTCGGAAATCGCAATGTGACCTTGCAGGAGATTTTGCAGATGCTGGCGGCGATTACCGGGCAGCCCGCGCCAAAGGTGAGGATGCCCTACCCGGTTGCGTATATCGCGGTAGGAGTGGAAAATCTTGCGGCGAACCTGCTGGGGAAAGCGCCGACGCACCCGTTCGAAGGCGTGAAAATGGCGCGGCATAAAATGTTTTTTGACGCATCAAAGGCCGTCCGCGAATTGCAGATGCCGCAGTCGCCCATTGAGGACGCGCTGGCAAGAGCAGTGGAATGGTTCCGCGCCAACGGCTATGTGAAGAGATAATCCACGAAGATCACGAATTATCACGAATTTTGACACGAATTTCTTGAACCACAGAGAATACAGAGAGACACAGAGATTTTTGCATTGATTTTCGTGTTTAATTCGTGATAATTCGTGATCTTCGTGGATAGAGGAATAAAAATGGAACGAAAAGTGATTATGGCGAAAGAGGTCGGGTTTTGCTTTGGGGTGAAGCGGGCGATTAACCTGACCAAGCAGGCCCTCGATGAGCGGGCCGACGTTTTTATTCTCGGCGATCTGGTGCATAACAAGCGCGTCACGGATGAACTGGAAGGGCGCGGCCTGCGCAAAGTGGACGACTACAACGGCGAGTCGGCGGGTACGATGGTGATCCGGGCGCATGGTCTGCCGCAGGCGAAAATCGCAGAAGCGAAGGAGCGCGGCCTCGAAGTGGTGGACGCGACCTGCCCGATTGTGCTGCGGGCGCAGGAAGCGGCGCAGACTCTGGAGCGCGACGGCTACCTCGTGGTCATTATCGGCGACCGGAACCATGCGGAGATTAAGGGAATTATCGGGGCGTTAGAAAATCCGGTACTGGTCGTTTCTACGGTAGAGGAACTGCACGAGGCGAAGAACAGCTATAAACTTTTGCGCAAAATCGGCGTGATTTTCCAAACGACGCTGGCGCTGGAACTGTGTCACGCGATGGTCAATGAGATGCTGATGATGTGCAAAGAAATCCGCATCATTAACACGATTTGTCGCCCGGTGCAGAACCGGCAGGACGACGCGATTGAGATTGCGGCGAAGGTGGATTTGATGCTGGTGGTCGGTTCCCGGACGAGCGCGAACACGATGGAACTGGCGGCGCTGTGCCGCCACTACAACCCGAACACGGTCCACGTTCAGAACGCGGACGAACTGCCGCTGGAATCGTTCGCGAACTGCGCGGTCGTCGGCATTGCGTCGGGGCTGTCCACGCCGGAAGATTTAGTCGAGGCCGTGCGCGTAAAAGTTCTCTACGCGGACGCCGCGCCGACAATGAACGCCGACCCCGCGCTTGCGGCAGCATAATAAAGCGAAACCGTCAGACAGTGCAGGCGAGGCATAGGACGCATCGTTGTTAAGCGATCACAGGCGAGGCATATAAAATGCCTCGCTAGAGGCGTTCCGCCAAGCGTCCTCACGGACGCGCAATGCAAGAGGTAGAATGGATACGCTGCTTAAAGTCGCTGTGATCTTTGCTTTGCCGGAGGAGGAAAAACCTTTTTGCCGGCTATGGAGAGACTCAAGTAAGCGGCGTGGCTTCGTCGCTATAATGAAAAGCGGCGTTGGCGTGGCGAACGCCGCGCAATCGGTAGAACACCTTACACCCAAACTTTGCACTTCGATGGTTGTCTGCGGATTTGCAGGCGGGCTTTCTGAAAACATGAAACCCGGCGATCTCATTCTTGCAGACAAAGTGACGGATGGGACAGAAATGTTCTTGCCGGACGCGGCGCTGTTTTTGGCGGCGCAATCAATTCGACCTTCCGGCATAAAAATCGAACGAGGGACGTTGGTCACGGTAGATAAAGTCGCGACGACGACAGCGGAAAAGCGCGAACTTGCGGCGCGAACCGGCGCGATTGCGGTAGATATGGAGACGGCGGGCGCGGTTCGCGTCGCGGAAGCGAGGGGGATTCCCTGGCTGTCCGTCCGCGCTATCACGGACGGCGTGAACGACGAACTGCCGCTCGATTTCAACGCCCTCGCCAATCCCGACGGCAGCGTGAATCGCGGACGGGTGATTCGCGCCACGCTTGCGCAGCCGCACAAAATCCCCGCGTTAATCCGCCTCGGTCAGCGTTCTTCCCTTGCCGCCAACAACCTCGCGGCGTTCCTCGTCGCCTTCCTGCAAACCCTCCCGGAAAATCCATGACCATCCACGAAATGACACGAAGAGACACGAAAAAAGGGAAAAGGAAAAAGGGCAAAGGGCAAAGAAAAATCTTCGCATCTTTCGTTTTCCTTTCGTGTCTTTTCGTGTCATTTCGTGGATCAATCGTCTCCGCGCAGACGAGGACGATGACGCTGGCGGCAAGCGTGGCGATGGCAATAGCCCACAGTCCACAGGCGCGGGCGGCGGGGTTTGCGCGGGATGCGGCGCAGGCGTCGGCAGATCGGAACAGGCCGACTGCGCGACCGACCGTCAGCGTTTCCGCTTCCACGACCGCGCAGGAACCCCGCGTCACCTTCCCCACCCCGCAATATCAGCCCGTGACCGTGCTGCCCGAAAGTTATTCCAAAGTGGAATTGAGCGTAGAGCAGGTGTTGTACCGGGCGGGCATCGGGGCGGCGCGGCAAAGATACGCGGCGCAGTCGGGGGCGGTTTCGGCGGATTATCGGAAAGACGTTTTGGATATTGCGCTGTCAGTTCGTAAGGCGTATCTGGACGTTTTGCGGGCGGAATCGGGAGTGCGGGACGCAAACGATGGCCTGAAAGCGGCGCAGGAGTTCCAAACCTTGACCGACGCGCAGATTGCGGCGGGGCTGGCGAAACCGGTGGATTCGGAGTCGGCGAAAGCGCAGACGGCAGCGGCGGCAAGCGGGGTGATGCAAGCCGAAAGCGGACTGACGCTGGCGCGAATGGGATTTAACCGGCTGATTGGGCGTCCTCTCAGTACAGAAGTCAATTTAGAAGCCCTGGCGAATGCGCCGATTGTCCCGGAAAAGCCGGACGCGGCGGTCGCGCTGGCGCTGAAATCGCGGCCTGAATTGCAGGCGCTGGAGCAGAATCTGGCGGCGGCGACTGCCGGGATTTTGCTGGCAAAAACGCAGGATCAGCCGGTTTTGAGCGTTCGCGGCGTTGCCGTTGAGCAGACGCAGACGGCGTTTCTGCCGCAGCATTACGCGGCGGCGACGCTGGAAATCCGCTGGAACGTCTTTGATGGCGGCAAAACAAAACTGGACACGCGGGAGGCAAAAGCCCAATCACAGCGATTGGCGGCCCTGCTGGAGGACACGCGGCAGGCAATAGCGCTGGACGTGATGCAGGCGTGGGAAAAACTGCGAACGACTGCCAGTCAGATTACCGCCGCTGAAGCGCGGCTCTCGGCGGCAAAAGCGGCGGAAACGGTGGCACAAACGGCGTATCAGGTGGGGCGCGGCACGATTTTGGAGGCGCAGGCGGCGCAGCGCGAAGTCCGCGCCGCGCAGGAAAGCCTGACGCGGGCGCGGTACGATCTCCTGACCGCACACGCCGATTTTGACCACGCGCAGGGCAGGCCATGAGCGATTTTGGATTTTGGATTTTGGATTTTGGATTGCCCGAAACGCGGAGCCGAACGCTGCTACGGTTTACTGTCTATTGTTTACTGTGTACCCTTTGCGGCTGTTCCCACTCTCCCGATCCTGCGCCGAGTCCCTCCGCGCAGGTTCAGCCTGCCGTCACGACCGCGCCAAAAAGCGAGGATAACGCGCCTGATGCGTTTGTGTCTGCGTTGACGCTGACGGGTAGGGTTCAATCGGGGGCAAAGGCTACGCTCACGGCGCGGCAGCCCGCAAAAATCGTTTGGGTGGGGGTGAAAGCGGGCGATACGGTGATGAGCGGGCAGACGCTGATTCGCCTTGATGAGGCGGACGCCATCGCGCAAGAGCGGACGGCGGACGCGGGCCTGACGGCGGCGCGGGCGCAAGTCCAGAAGGCGATTGCCGGACGCGACGCGCAGATCACAAAGGCCGATTCGGATATTGCGGCGGCGCAGTCGGGATTGACGCAAGCCAAACTTAAATTCGCGCAGGCGCAGTCCGGTCTCGATGCGGCGCGAAATCAGGATGCGGCAGACCGCAAGACCGCAAACGAAGGCGTCCGCAAAGCGGAAATTGGGCTGAATCGGGCGCTGGAGCAGGTTCGCGGACTGGAAAAACTCGCGGCGGTCGGCGGCGTCTCCCGCAACGATCTAGACGGGGCAAAAGCGCAGGCCGGGATCGCGCAGGCCGATTATGACGCGGCGAAAGCGCAGGCCGCGCAGGGGCGAAACGCGGCGGGCGTTTCGTTCCGGGTGGTCAATGCGGCGCAGGACGCGGCGGCGGCAAAAGCCGGAGTCACGCAGGCCGAAGCGGGGCTTTCGGCGGCGCAACGCGCAAAATCAGACATTCTCCGTGTGGCAGAGCAGGACATTGCGGCGGCGAACGCGGCGGTCTCACAGGCCGAAGCGGGACTCGGCGCGGCAAAATCGGCGCGTGCCGCGTTCCGGCTGACAAGCCCGCTTGCCGGTTCCGTCTCCGAAGTCGGGGCGCGAATGGGCGAGACCGCGCAGCCGGGAAGCCCGCTCGTCACGGTTGTTTCGCTGAACGGTCTGCGGGTCGAAGCGCTGGCGACGACGCGGCAACTCGCCCGAATCCACGCCAGACAATCGGCGCAAATCTCCTCCGAAACGCAGACAGGAAGTCCGCTGGCTGCGACGGTCAGCGAAATCGCCCGAACGGCGGAGCCGGACGGGCGAACGTTCCGCGTCCAGTTTCGCTTTGTATCAAAGGGGAGTTTGCGTCCCGGTCAGACCGTCCGCATCACGCTGCAGGAAAAATAATTCAGACCGGCTGAACCAGATTTCTGGTCAGCGCGGGTATTCGGAAGCGGGCTGCGCCACTTCTTCCCGCGTCATCAGAAACGCCGTCCCGATGATCACGGCGGCAAGCGACCCGAAAATCGTATAAAAACCGGCGGGCCACATCTCATGCTTTTTGAGGAAGACGCCTGCAAAACGCCCGAAAGAGAGCAGAACGAATAACGCGCCGAGGCCGAGGCCGAATTTTGGCCTGGTAAGCGACGTTCGCAGGGCGAAAAGCAGCAAAACGGCAAACAGGGCGCTGGCAAGCAGCGAAATCACGCTGCCCTTTGTGATTAGCCCTTCCAGACCGCCCAGAAACAAACCTGCCGCGTAGATGATTATCGTAATCTGTCCTGTTTTCAGCGTCGAAATCACGTTCTTTTTTCCTCTTTTCTGTCGTCCTTCTCTCTGGTGTATGACCACGCCCACGCCCGGATTCTCTCCTGCGCCGTCCGCTCCGAAAGCCCGCGCAGCGTGTCCCACTTTTCCCGGAGGGCCCGCATCTCATCATCGGACAGAACGAATCCCTCGGCAGCCAACGCGCAGCCCATATCCTCCAGCATGGCGCGGCGGAAGACCCCTTCCCGCGCCGCCGTAATCAATACCCGCCCGACAGTCTCATTCTGCATTGCTTCAATCCCCTGATTTCGAATTGACCCGCTTTATTGTACCCCGTTTTCCGCCGCAACGCCGGAAGAACCGAACCGGCGAAACAATGCGGCATATGGCCCCGTCCTTCTTTCCATGAAGCGCAGTGCGGGGCGCAAATTCGCCCCGCAGAACGGGTTCGCAGCGCCGCCGGTGGCGGGCGGAAAGGGAGGCGTCAATGGGATGGCTGCGAGGCATGGCGCGGACGGCGATAGCGACCGCCGCCTATTTTGCGATACATTCGGCGCTGGCGAGTCGAGCGGTCAAGCGCCGGGTGGAGGCGCGGTTCGGAACCCGAACGCGCAACGCCCTGTATCGTCCGCTCTATAACGCGCAGGCGACAGGGGGACTGATTGCGCTCGCCGTCGCAATTCGCCGTCAGCCAACAGTCGTTTTGTACCAGGCGCGGGGGCCTGCCGCATGGCTGCTGCGGACAGCGCAGATTTTGCTGACGGCGGAAGCGGCGGCAACGGCGCATCGGGTCGGGATTGCGCGTTTCAGCGGACTGCCCGCGCTGGCGCAGTGGCTGGCGGGCAAGCCAGAGGTTCGACGTGAACCCGAAGGACAGGGGCCGAGTCTCAACGAAGACGGAAGCCTGCGGACGACGGGCGCGTTTCAGGTCGTCCGCCACCCGCTGAACGGTCTGATTGTCGTAATTTTTGCGCTGTCCCCGCGCATGACGACGAACTGGGCCGTCGTCTGCGTCGTGACCGCTGCCTACTGCGTGATCGGCTCGCGCCACGAAGAGATCAGATTGCGGGAACGCTACGGCAAAGTCTACGCTGAATATCAGCGCGGTGACGTTCCATTTCTGATCCCCCGCTTACGTCCCGCCCTGCCGCCCCCCGCGCAGAACTGAAAAACGGGGCGCGGAGCGGGCTAAAGTTTGACGTGTTCCGCGATCCGGCTGACCGCTTCCTGAAGGCGTTCGCCGTTCTTATCGCCGAGAACCGTGAGCGACATTCGGATGTATCCCTCGCCATATTCGCCGTAGCCGACGCCGGGAATCACCAGAACGCCCGCGTCTTCGAGCAGCAGTTTCGCAAACGACATGGACGTATGACCGGCGGGAACGCGAGTCCAGACATATAGGGTCGCTTCCGGCACGTGGATTTTCCAGCCGAGTTTGGTCAGGCCGCTGCAAAGGATGTCGCGGCGCTTTTTGTAGAGGTCTAAGGTCGGCTGATTGTCCACTTCCAGCAGGGCGTGCGCGGCGGCGAGGGAGATGGCGGGGAACTGCTTGCTGTCCAGGTTGGACTTGAGTTTGTTGAGAACGCCAATCGCCTCCGCGTTGCCCATTGCAAAGCCAATGCGCCAGCCCGTCATGTTGAACATCTTGGAGAGGGAGTGCAGTTCAATCGAAACATCTTTTGCGCCGGGAACCTGCAAAACGGAAACGGGCCGGTAGCCGTCATACGCGACTTCGGTATAGGCGGCGTCGTTGACGAGCAGCAGATTGTATTCGCGGGCGAATTGCACGGCGTCCTCATAAAAAGACAGCGGCGCAATGGCCCCGGTCGGATTGTTCGGGTAGTTCAGCCAGAGCAGTTTGGCGCGTTTCGCCACTTCGGAGGGGATTGCGGACAGATCGGGCAGGAAGCCGTTTTCTTCGAGCAGCGGCATGGCGTAGGTCTCGCCGCCCGCCATCAGGGTATTGACTTTGTAGACCGTGTAGGCCGGATCGGGGACGAGGGAAAGGTCGCCTGGATCAATGTAGGCCCACGCCAGATGCGACAGCCCCTCTTTGCTCCCGATGAGCAGCATGGATTCGGTCAGCGCGTCAATATCCACGTCGAAGCGGCGTTTCGCCCACGTGGAGACGGCCTCCAGAAAGGGAGTCCAGCCCGCGTTGGTTTCGTCGTAGCGGTGAGTGGCGGGGTTATGCGCGGCCTGCGCCAGCGCTTCGATAATCGGGGCGGGCGTCGGCTGATCGGGGTCTCCGATGCCGAGGTCAATCAGGTCGCGGCCTTCGGCGAGGGCCTTTCGCTTGGCGGCGGCGATCTCAGAAAACAGGTAGGGCGGAATTTTTTCAAGGCGTTGGGCGCGGGCAATCACGGGTTTCGGTCTCCAATGGGAAATGATGAATGATGAATAATAAATTTGAGTCCCTGCTTGCTGTTCGCGAGTCTCTCTGCAAGCGAACGCATTGGATTCATTATTCATTATTTATTATTCATCATTTCCCCTATTATACCTCGTCACGCCGATTTTGAGACGCGGAAACAGAGTTCGCCGGGAAACTCGAAGCGTTCGACCTTCCAGTTTTCCGCCGCAATCAGGGCCAGAAAGCGCGACTCATAACTCTCCGCCATGCCTTTGTTGTAGCCCGCCAGCGTCCGCGTCGGGAAGGAAACGAGCAGCACTTTTGCGGGGACAGATTGGAGGAAACGCAGACTCGCTCCGCGCTCCTGCTGCTCCAGCACGGGCAGAAATTTCAATATCAGGGCAATGTCCGTTGCGGGAAATTCGGTCAATGCCGCCACGTCCGTTGTCTGCGCTACGCCATTGATTTCCGCCAGCGCGAAATAATTGGTGAAAAATTGCGTCAGGCCGGCGTAAATATCTAACGCGAAATACGAAAATTTGGGAGCCAGCGGCATAAAAGAAACGGCAAGCGGGTTAAAGCCGCAGGCCAGATCAAGCGCGGAACGGACGGGCGGCAGTCCGTCAAGCAAAGTCGCGTAAAACTCTGCGAGGTACGGCAATCGTTCCGAAGTGGAAGCGTGGAGACGCATCATGCGGGCGCAGGTCTCCCTCCATTCGTTCGGGTTTTCGGAGGCGCGGGCAAGCGTCAGCGTTTCCAGCCAGCGGTCGTAGCGCGGTCGGCAGGACAGGTACGCCCCCGCGATTTGATGCAGGGCGTTTTTCGTTTCTTTCAGGGCCTCGCGGGGATGCTTACGGATTTTCAGTTCCCGCGTGGCGATTCGCGTGACCAGTTCCGGGCAGATTTCGCGGTGCTTCGCGCTCTCCTGCGCCAGCCTGACGAGCGTTTCAAGTTCCGTTTTGTTTTCCATTTCCGACGCCATCCGTTACGCCTCCGCTTCCGAATTTTCGCTTGCCGCGTTTTCGCCGACGGGCGCAGGCAGGCGCAGGGCGTTCATTAACTGCGTCATAAAGCGGAGATTATGCAGCGTGGCGAGGCGGTAATACAGCGTATCATTGGCTTTATGCAGATGCCGCAGGTAGCCGACGGAGTAGCGCGCGCACGTGAGGCAGTCGCAGTAGGGCGAAAAAGGCCGGTCGTCCTTGATGTGCTTGTCATCGTCAATATACAGGCTGTCGTACCAGCGGGGCGCTTTCGCAAAGTCGGGATTTCCGGGGTCGGTCTTCCAGACGTACATTCTGCCGTTGCGGGCGTCGCGGGTCGGCAGGGCGCTGTCAAAAATCTCGTAGCCGAGTCCGTAGCAGACGCGCACGTTCTCCGGCTGCCCGACTCCCAGCGCGTGCATCGGGAATTGCGCGGGGATGTAGGAGCGGGTCGCGCCTAAAATATCGGTCAGCAGTTTGCCGTCCGCGTCGAGGGGCCAGCCGCCGTAACCGTAGCCATCGAAACCGATTTCCAGCAGCGATTCCGCGCACCGCCTGCGCAGTTCCAGGCTGCCGCCGCCCTGCACCACGCCGAACAGTTGCGGACGCGGCAAATTTGGGTCTTGTTTGCGCTGCTTGATTTGCCGCGCAAACTCCTCTTTGCAGCGTTTCGCCCATCGCACCGTGCGGACAACGGCGAACTCCTGCTCCTCCGGCGTATCGTCCACATGGGTGCAGTCGTCGAGGCAGATTACCACGTCCGCGCCGTAGGCGAGCTGGAGTTGAACGCTTTTTTCCGGCGTCAGTTGAAATTCGCGGTCGCCGTTTTCGGGCTTGAATCGGATTCCAGCGTCGCTGATTTTGCCCCATTTTGGGTTTTGCCGGATCATGGAGTACGCCTGAAACCCGCCCGAATCGGTGATAATCGGACGCCTCCAGCCTGCCATCTCGTGCAGACCGCCGAGGGCCGCAATCGTGGAGGAACCGGGCTTCTGCATCAGATGAAACACGTTCATCACGACGGCCTGAATCCCGACGTTTTCCAAGTCCGTCGCGTCCGTCGCTCGCACCGCGCCCAATGTCGCATCCGGCAAGAATACGGGCAGCGGCACGTCGCCATGCGTCAAATTCAGTACATTGTTAAGGGGCATATTCGCCTGCTTTATCCGGCGCAGCCTCTGCGGCGCTTGTTTCTATCACCCGCTTATTGCGCGGGCGTTTCCCGGTAGTCCCTGTTTCGCTATCGAGTCCCAGAATCAAGACCGGCACGTCAATATCGGAGACGCCGCGCTGCTCTAAATCCCAGGTAAACTGCTCAAAATAGGAAACGCCCGAACTCATCTGCAAAACGAACTGCTTGACCGGCACAATTTCAATGCCGGTATCAATGAAGCCCAGGTTGCGAAAAATTGTCATCTTTGCGGCGACATGATAGACCATGAACGAGTATTTTCCAAATTGAACTTCTACGCCCAATTTTTCTTTAACAAAGTCCATTTCGCGGAAACCGACATTACATTTTTGTAGTGTTCCGTATAATACTCGCTTGAATAGAAGCACTCCACGCGCTTTGTCGTCCAGGCCTGCGGCAGCAATTCTTTTTTGATCGCCGCGTTCAATGAGACAGGACTGTATAGCATTTGCCCCATCCTGGTTTTTTCTTTGCTTTGTTTGCTGCGATGCTGTTCCGCATTGACGGAAGCAATCGCCGCTTCAATCTCGGTCAGCAGATGCGGATATTTTTCCGCAACGGTTTCCGCGCCGCCATTAAAAGAGTAACGCGCCGCGATAATCATTCGGTTTCCTCGCTTGCTTCCAGCCACTCCATCGGCATTTGCGCCACTTTTTCGCGGCCTGTGGGTTTGTGGATGGGTTTGCCGATAGGACGGGTTTTCAGGCTGCCCGCCTGCCAGTCCGCCAACCGCTGCCTTGCCATACGGCAGTATTCGGCGTCGCGCTCAATTCCGACGGCGCGGCGGTTTCGTAGGGCGGCGGCGACCAATGTACTTCCCACTCCCGCAAACGGGTCTAAAATCCAGTCATTCTCGTTTGTAAATGCGAGAACGCAGCGCTCCGCTAATTCTACCGGAAATTGACAGGGGTGCGGCGTCTTTTCGCAATGGTTCGCTTTGACGTTCGGGATTTCCCAGACACCCGACTGCCACTCTTCCGCCAGACCTTCCCAGAAGTCGGACGGGTTTTTGCCCAGCGGATTGCCGCTCAGAAGCCCTTTTTTGTCGCCCTTGAAATGCCGCTTGCCCGGATATTTGGACGGAATCCGCACCGCGTCCAGATTAAAAACGTAATCGTCGCTTTTCGTGAACCAGAGCAGCGTTTCGTAGCGTCCTGAAAAACGGTGCGAGGCGTGGAGTCCATGCTCGAAACGCCACACGATGCGGTTCCGCAATTTCAGCCCCAATTTTTTAAAGAGGGGATAAAAATAAACGTCTAGCGGAAATATCTCGCCATGCTCCACGTAGTTGCCGACCTGCCAGCACAGGTTGCCGTTTGATTTCAAAAGCGGAATCAGGGCTTGAAGAATCTCCTCCTGCGCGGTCAGGTAGTCCGTCAGCGTCGTTTGTCTTTCGTATTGCTTGCCGATATTATAGGGCGGAGAGGTCAGGATCAACGCAAAGTGGGAAGCGGGCAGGCGGCGGCAGGCGGCAAGCGCGTCGTCATGCAGCAAAGCGAACGGCGCGGTCGGCGAAAACGAGTCGGCAACGGCGAACGGATGGGGTTGCAGCAAATTCATACCGTAGAGTTCGGCGCGTTCGGGCAAATCCCCTGCCGCCCCGCGTTTTCTGCTCTTTCAAGCGTGTCCGCTTGAGAGAGTATCGAAACCCGACACATGCAAAGTATGTCGGGGCGGCTGCCCGCGCTAAATCAAAAAAGGACTCGTCTGTTAGATAATCTGGTAACGATTCACCCCATCCCTCTCCTTGCGAAGGGGAGGGAGCCGCCTGCTTTCTCCCCTCCTTGCGAAGGAGGGGGTGGGGAAGGTGAATTGTCAGATAATCTGGTGGATCGGTTCTGCGCCTTCGACGCCGACGCGTTTCTGATTCAGGCCGCCGTAGAAATAGGTCAGGCGGTTCGGCGGCAGGCCCATTTGCCGCGCGGTCAATCGCTTGCTCGCGCGCGATCAAAAATGGGCGGTTCTAATTGTTCCCGGAGAAAGTGAAGTTGTGTTCGGACGCGCTCTGCGAGTTGCTCAGGCAGTTCCTTCTCAGCGAGAAGAAGCAACAAACCGTCATGCGCTTTTCTCCATTCATAGAGTTGCTGCCAGTGACGCTTTAGCCACGCCCGCCGGTGCAGGCGCAATTTGATGATCGTATATTCGCCAACCGGCGTCAGCCAGCGTATTAAACCGTCAGGCGCGATTTCCCAATGCAGGTCGTGATCGCCCCAGTCTTCGCAGGGGTCTATCCACCGGAAGCCCCGCGCATCTTCTTCGGGACTTGTCCAATGGTCTGCTTTGTTTTCGTTGCACTCGCGGCACGTCCAGTAGAGATTGGCGTAGACACTTTCCAAATCGGGAGGCGCATACGTCCCCCGGCGCGGGCGGTGGTGGTCAATGCCGAAGTTCGCCTCGCCGCCAAGATAGTATTCCCGCGTCAGGCAGTAGGCGCACCGGTACTGAAATCAGCGCGGAGCCGTTTTCGATACCGCGCATAGTCCCGGTACCTGGGCGGCGGGACGCTGCGCCGAAAGATCATGCCCGCGCCTCTTTTTTGTCGGGGAACGCAAGCAGCGTATTTTTGAGTTCCTGTAATAGACCGTTCATCTTGCCCGCTTGTTCCTCCCACTGACGCCCCACCTCGGATTCCATCTCGGCATCGCTAAGTTGTTCGGCAACGGCCTCAATGCGAATGGATTCTTCGGGGGTAATAGTACGCGCCAGTTCCTTGTCCGCCAGCCGCTGATATTCCGCTCGAAGCGCCGCGAGTTCTTCCGCCTGATCAAACCGTCGGACGAGATTTCCCACAGCATCGGCGGTTGTCACACCCTGAACTTGCGCGATCCGCTCCAGAGCGCGATAGGTTGTCAAAGGCAGTTCCAAACGTTCCTGAGTTTGCAGCATTTTTGTTCCCTCTGGTTCCTAAACTGATGCAAATTGTGTTGTGTTGCCAATCAAAAATGACGAAAGACATAATGTCCCGTGTCCTGCTCCATTATACACCGAGACCTGCTGCTCGTCGTCGCTCCAGCCATTTGCGCAAAGCCCATCCTGCCGAAGTAAAAATGAAAATCGTAGTAATAATGGCGAATACAGCGTCCCACCAATCGGTTGCTCCCTGGGCGCGTCCAATAAAAAAATCGCGCCAAAATCGGTAAGCAAAAGGGGAAAACATTCCAACACGAATAATTCCAGTAGAGACTTGATCATTCCAATCAACGGACTGGTCTGTGAAACGAGATTTTATTTTTGCCATAGGCACCCTCCCAACCATACGCCAGCGTAAAAGATTAATCTTTCCGTTAAATAATCTGGTGGATCGGTTCTGCGCCTTCGACGCCGACGAGTTTTTGATTCAGGCCGCCATAGAAATAGGTCAGGCGGTCGGGCGGCAGTCCCATTTGCTGCAAGATCGTGGCGTGAAGATGCTTGACCTTGAACGGGTCTTCCACCGCCGCGCTGCCGAGTTCGTCCGTCTTGCCGACTGTCACGCCGCCTTTGACGCCGCCCCCCGCCATCCACATCGTGAAGCCGTAGGCGTTATGGTCGCGGCCCGTGCCTTCGGCGTATTCGGCGGTCGGCTGCCGCCCGAACTCGCCGCCCCAGACAATCAGCGTGGAGTCCAGCAGTCCGCGCTGCTTCAGGTCTTTAATCAGTCCGGCTATCGGCTTATCGGTCTCGCCCGCATGGAGGCCGTGATTGGTCGTCAGGTCGTTGTGCGCGTCCCACGAGGCTCCGATATGGTTGCCGCCCGAATACAGCTGAATGAACCGGACGCCGCGCTCCACCAGCCGCCGCGCCATCAGGCACTGCCGCCCGAAAACCTCCGTGCGCTTGTCGTTGAGGCCGTAAAGTTCTTTGATATGCTCCGCCTCTTTCGCCAGATCGGTCGCTTCCGGGGCGGTGGACTGCATTCGGTAGGCCAGTTCGTAGGACGCGATTCGCGCCGCCAGGTTGGAATTGTCGGGGCGCAGCGCCTCGTGGTCGGCATTGTAGGCTTTCAGGGTGTCGAGCAGTTCGCGCTGCATCGGGTCAGTCATGCCGCCGGGCCGCTTTAAGTCTAAAATCGGGGTGTCGCCCGCCGTAATCGTCGTGGCCTGATAGGTTGCGGGCATATAGCCGCTTGACCAGTTTTTCGCGCCGCTGATCGGCCCCCCGCGTGGATCGAGCATCACGACAAATCCGGGTAGGTTTTGATTGACTGTGCCAAGCCCATAGTTGACCCACGAACCCAGGCACGGGCTGCCGCTGAGGATTTTTCCGGTGTTCATTTGCAGCATGGCGCTGCCGTGAATGGGAGAGTCCGCCGTCATGGAATGGATGAACGCGATTTCGTCCGCGCAGCCGCCAACGTGCGGGAACAGATCGCTGACCCATTTGCCGCACTGACCATACTGCTTGAATTTCCAGCGCGGTTCGACAATCCGGCCCTGATTCTTATGCCCGCCGCGCCCGAACGTCTTGACCTCAATCGTCTTGCCGTCCATGCCGACCATGTTGGGCTTATAATCGAAGGTATCAATCTGGCTCGGCCCGCCGTACATATAAAGGAAAATGACTGATTTTGCCTTTGCGGGAACAATCGGCTTTTTCGGGGCCAGCGGATTTTCGAATTTGGCGTTCAGGACTTTGGACTTTGGATTGGCTTCCGCCGCCGCCGCTTCCGGGAAAAAGCCGTCTGACGCCAGCATCCCCGTCAGCGCGAGGCCGGTAAATCCCGCGCCCGATTCCCACAAAAATTCGCGGCGCGTCCGTCCGCAAAATTCGTCCTGTATCTCGCTCATCTTTCGTTTCCTTTCGCGCTACAACGGGCCTTGATTGTTTCGAATGTCTCAAAAATCGTGCTATAATTCAGAGTGAAGAAGCGGACTGCCGCTAATCTCTTTTTCACTCGCAGGTCGGTGAAAAGTTTTAAGGATATTATGATGCTCATGCGTCCGCAGGAAATCAATCCAAACACTTATTATACGCCGGACGAAGCGGCGACTTTGCTGCGCGTCCCAAAACGCGCTGTGCGTCAACTGCTCGAAAGCGGATTAGCGCAGGGCGTCAAAATCGGGCGTTACTGGCGTGTGCTGGGCAGTGACCTGCTGCAACTGCCACAGCGTGAAGCATTGAACGACGCAGACTTGACGCACTGGGCCATGCGGCTTTCCGAACCGGCCTTCGCAAAAGTATGGGACAACGACGAAGATGCGATCTACGACACCCTTTAAACGCGGCGATGTCCTGCTGCTTCCCTTTCCCTTCACCAACCAAACAGGAACAAAACGGCGTCCCGCTGTCGTTCTCAGCACAGACGCCTATAATCTGCGGCCCCCGATCTTATTGTTGCGCCCATCAGTAGCAACATGGCAACCGGGCAGGCCGATGATACGCCATTGCGGGATTGGGCGACGGCAGGTCTACTTAAGCCTTCGATTGTCAAGGGACTTCTCAGTTCTATTGAGGAGACTCTGGTTATTCGGAAACTCGGTGCGCTTTCCCTATTCGATTTACAACAAATAGAGCAAACGTTTGCTGGCGTCCTCGGTCTTTAATCCGAAATTAAGCCCTGATCGCGGCCCCATTGCAGCCATGCGGCGGTCATGGCGGGCAGGTTGCCGCGCTGTTCCGGCAGGGTAGGATTTTGGTCTGTGACCGCCCGCAACGCCAGAACCCGTGTCCGGGCTGACGCTGCATTTCGCGCAAAATCAGCGGCCCGGCGGCATGGCCTAATCCGATCATTTCCTACAGGCCGGGTGCATCGCAACCTGTGAAACAGACGACAGCGCGGCAGTATCTTTGCGCCAGCGTTCGGCAAGCGCGGCAAACCGCTGCGCCGCGTCAGCCTCGGCAGGCAGGGTAATTAGCGCTTCCACATTCGCGCCTTCCGGCAGTCCCGGCGCAACGATTTCGATACGGTGACCGGACAGCACCGTCGCTTGTTGTGTCGGGGTGGTTGGCATAAGCGAGTTTTCCTCAGTCCAAATAGACGAACTCGTCAAGGTTCAGCGCGATCAGGCAGAATTGGCGCAGGGCCTCCGGTTTTGCGACGTGATGCTTGCTTTGCATCGTTTGCAGGAAAGCCACGCCACGCGCCGTTTCCTTCGCGGTCGGCTGCCGCTGAAGGACGCGCCACAGGATCAGCCGCACTTGCCGCGCCGGGTCGGACGCCTCCTGCTTCGTGATGGAGTCGGCGAAGACCTGCGCTTTTTCGTTCAGAAACGCGCTGTTGAGCATCCCCAGCGCCTGCGTCGGCTGCGTGGTGGCGAAGCGGACGGGGCAGGTCGCGTCGGTGTCGGCGGCGTCGAAACTCGCCAGCAATGGGATCGAGACAGAACGTTTGCTGTGCAGGTAGACGCTGCGCCGCTTCTGCTCGTCTGGCGCGGAAGTGTCCCAGTTATGTCCCGGCATGGACTGCCCCGCAAGGACTTCGGCGGGCAGGGTCGGGTACACGCTTGGCCCGAACGGTTTCAGGCTCAAACTGTCCGACGCGGCAAGAATCGAATCCCGAATCTCCTCTGAGTCCAGCCGCCGCATATCGAAGCGCCAGAAAAGATCGTTCTCCGGGTCTTTTGCCAGCGCTTTCGGGTCGGCCTGCGAACTCATGCGGTAGGCGCTCGAAAGCATAATCATTCGGTGCAGCGGCTTGAGTTTCCAGCCGCTTCTCACCAGTTCGCTCGCCAGCCAGTCCAGAAGTTCCGGGTGCGTGGGCGGCGATCCCTGAAAGCCGAAGTTGCTGGATGTGCGGACGATCCCGCGCCCGAAATGGTACTGCCACACGCGGTTCGCCATGACGCGGGCGGTCAGTTGATTCTGCGGACTGGCAATCCAGTCCGCAAGGGCAAGGCGCCTGCCGCTGCTGTGCGCCTCCGGGTTGACTGCGCCAATCACGGGCGCGGGCGGGGCCAGCACGGAAATAAACGCGGGCTTTACTTCGTCGCCGGGAACGTGCGGGTTGCCGCGCAGCATGACATGGCTTGCCGGAACGGTCGGCGTTTCCGTGACGCAGAGGGCCACTTCCAGACCGGCGGGCGGGTTTTTACGCAATTTGTCGCGCCCCGAAAAGGCCGCCTCGTATTTTGCGAACCGCTCCGCGCTGACGGCTGCCGGAACGTGGGCCTTGACGATCACAACGCGGCGGTCTTCCCGCCGGAACTCCTCTTTTTCAACGGGAGTCAAATCTTTGGCGGCAAGGGCCTCTGTCGCGCTAATTTCCGTTTCCAGCGCCGCCAGTTTCCGCTTGTAGTCCAGCATCTCCAGCGCGTAGCGAGTCCGTTCTGCCTGCGGCGCTATCGGGCGCAGCGAGTTGTCCTCAAACGCATGGCCTACGCCGTCCTGCAAACCGCCGTAGCGCGTCGTCCCCTGAAAGAACGAGAGCAGGCGGTAGTAATCTTTCTGCGGGATCGGGTCGAGTTTGTGGTCGTGGCAGCGGGCGCAGTTCACCGTCAGGCCGAGAAACGTCTGCCCTGTGGTCGCCACAATGTCATCGAGTTCGTCGTACCGCGCCTGTTCGGGGTCTGCCGGTTCGTCGTCCCACGTTCCGAGGCGATAATAACCGGTGGCGATCAGGCTTTCCGGCGTGGCGTCGGGCAGTTCGTCGCCCGCCAGCTGTTCGCGAATGAACTGGTTGTACGGCTTGTCCGCGTTGAACGACTTGATAACATAATCCCGGTAACGCCACACAAACGGCTTGGGATTGTCGCGCTCAAAACTGTTGGATTCGGCGTAGCGGACGAGATCGAGCCAGTGCCGCCCCCAGCGTTCCCCGTACTGCGGCGAGGCGAGCAACCGGTCTACCACTTTTTCATACGCTTTCGGGTCGGCGTCCGCGAGGAAGGCGCGGACTTGCGCGGGCGTCGGCGGCAGTCCCGTCAGGTCATATGTGGCGCGGCGCAGCAAGGCGATTTTCGAGGCGGGGGCGGCGGGCGTCAGATGTTTCGCTTCCAGTTTGGACAGAATAAAATTGTCAATCGGGTTGGTCGTCCACGCGGCGTTTTTCACCTTTGGCGCGGCGGGACGCCGCACCGGGCGGAACGCCCAGAACCGCATTGTTTCGGCGCTTACGGACGGCGGCACGATCCGCTTCACGCCCGCGTCATCGGCAATTTTCTTCGCGCTCATCGGAAGCCCGATTTGAACCCATTTTGTGAGAATGTCAATGTTCGCCTGCGCCATTTTGCCCGAAGGCGGCATCTGCCGCCCGTCGTAATGGACGATTTTAACGAGCAGGCTGTCCAGCGGTTTATCGAGCGTGACGGCGGGGCCGGTGACCCCGCCTTTGAGGATGCTTTCGCGGTCGGTCAGGCGCAGTCCGCCGCTGGCCCCGGCGCTGTGGCAGGGCAGGCAGTTCGCTTTCAGAACGGGCGCGACCTGCGCGTCATAAAATTTCACGCCGTCCGCCGAAACGCTCTCCGATTTCGGGGCCTGCGCAAAGGCCGCGCTCAATCCCAGCGCCATTACCGGCAAGGCCAAAGCCGCGCCAAATTTCCACCTAGACCGATTCATATCCCGCCTCTCCAAACCCGTTTTTCAAGCGATTTCAAGTCTTCTTTCTCATTTTACCACATCTTTACCACAAGAAAAGGCCCGGTGCGCCCCTTTTTGCTGCGCCTCCTCCTTTTCCCTCGCTAACGCGCCGCCCGCATCCTCCGGCCCTTTCCCCGAAATTGGGAGAAAAGGCCAAAGGATGCAGGCGCGTTTCCTACCGGTCGCCCTGCTGATTAAAGCTGCCAATGAGGATGGTGAAGTCGGAAGAGTCCACGAAGCCGTCGTTGTTGAAGTCCGCCGTCGGGTCGTAGCCGCTGCCCGCAATGGTCGCATCCGAGTTGAACGAGCCAATCAGGGCGGTAAAGTCCGTGCTGTCGCACGAATTATCGCCGTTCGCGTCGCCGCCCTCCAGCAGGACAGTCAGGCCGCTTTGGTTGCCGCCGGTCAGGTCAACGCCGGTCAGGGTGCGGCGCAGCGTGTTCGCCCCCCGAAACGCGATGTCGTACACGCTGTCGGGCAGGTGCGGCAGCGTGAAGGCCCCGCTGGTCGGCAGATCGAACGTGAAAAGCGGCGCGGTATCGCCCGGAGCGCGGAGTTCGATATGGACGGGGCGGAGCGTGGCGGCGGGTTCGCCGTCCAGACTAATCACGCCGGAAACGGAGCGGTAGGTCGTCGGCTTGAAGGTCAGCGCGTCTACAATCATGTCACCGTCAAAATCGCCGGTGAAACTGTGCTGAAACTCCGTAATTCCAGCAAATCCCGCCCCGAACGTGTAGACTCCGGGCTGGTCAATCACCTGCTTCACGCCCAGCGAGGAGGTCAGGGTGAACTGCGTGTTGATCCGAAAAACGGTGAACGTTTTCAGATTGAAGGGCGTTTGGGGTCCTGTCTGATAGTTGCTGGCGTCGGAGCCGAGAATCGGGCCGAGGAAATAGCGGAACGGCGAGCCATCATCGGAGAAGAAGTCCGCCGACGTTTTGCCGTGACTTCCGGCAACGGTATGGAAATGATTGACGTTGGTCGCCGGGTCAGCCGGGTCGGCGATTCGCAGCAGCGAAAAGCCGTTCTGCGTATACGCCGGGTTGGAGGAGCCAACCCCGGCAATCGGGTGCGTCAGGTTGGAAAAGTCCACCGTCTGCGCGGCGGAAACGGCGGCAAGCCCGCCCAGGATCAGGCCGCTCAAAGCGGCGGCAAGCAAGTTGCGTTTCATTGTATTAAAGTCCTTTCAAGAGGAGGTCGGATATTTGGGTGTTCAGGTATTCGGGTGTTCAGGTGTTTCGGTATTCAGGTGTTCTGGGATTGACTGCTCAACTGATAGTTTGTACAAAACTCATAGCAAACCGGTGAATACCTGAATACCTGAATACCGAAACACCTGAACACCCGAATCTATTGTCGTGGGTCGAAACGTCCGGCCCAGAGATTGTTGGGAACGTCGCGGAACCAGAGCGAGGCAAATCTCGCCCATTTCGCATGGCCGTCCGCGTAGCCGTAGTTGCTTCCTTCCTGATGCTGCCGCGCATTGAGTTCCGCCGGTTCCAGAAAGGCGTTCCAGCCCGCGCAGGAGCCGGAGCCGTCCTCGCAGGGGTTGCCCCAGCCGCCGGGGTGAAAGTGGTCTCCTGTGGTATTGTCCGCGCTTTCCGCCAGATAGATGACCTGCGCCGGTTTGTCAATCGCCGCCGTATTTCCCCACTCGCTTGCGCCTTGCAGGTAGAAACTCAGGAAATAGGAGGACTTCCGAAGCCCCTGCCCCGCTTTTTTCGGCGTCGTCCAGTTCACGCTGCGGTCGGAAGGGCAGCGATAAACCTGCCGGTTTTTGAGATACGGCTGGCACTGGTCTGTCCACGAACTTCCGGGCGAGTCGAGCGTCAGCGGCAGAAATCCGTCATAATCGGAAGCGTACATCATGTAGGCCGCGCCGATTTGACGGACATTGCTCAGGCAGGAAACGGAACGCGCCTTTTCCCGCGCCTGCGCAAAAACAGGAAACAGGATCGCCGACAGAATCGCGATAATCGCCACGACAACAAGCAGTTCAATCAGGGTAAACCCCGTTCGTTTCATAACGTTACTAATCCTTGCCCAAAACCCGTGTTTCGGGCCGTAACGCGGCGCGAAACGGCGGCGGGCAGGCGTAATTCTGCCAGTCGCGCTTCGCAACCGAACCTAGTTTGGAAATAGTTTCAGGAGAGTAGGCCACGCCGTAAGGCGCAGCGCAGAGAAATTTCAGGAAGGGAAGAATCACACGGAGTTTGGCGGGCGGACGGATGGAGCAAGAGAAAACGGACGCAGGAAAAGGTCTTTCGCGGCAATGCGCGGGGCGGAAGCGGGAATCCAGACGAAGGGGATCGCGGCAAGATGCGGAGGCAGGGGCGGATTGATCTTGGCGGTGAAGGAGACAGGCTGCGACCTGTCGCAGCGGGCCATGAGGCGGAAGGCAAGGGCCGCGTTTTCGGTCGGACGGCAGCAGCAGCGTTTTCCGCCGGGACACGCGGAGCAGCGGCAATCCGGCGCATGGTCGGAAGGAACAACGATGCGGGCAGGCGCGGACAGGCGCAGGCAATTCGCCGCCATCGGCAAATTCGCCATCGGCCCCCACAGCGCCACGCAGAGCGCAATCAGCCACGCGATCTGTTTTCCGGTCGTCCTTCGCAAACCTTTCGTTCTCCTTACTCTCCTCTATTATACTTTAGTTTTCTACAAATTCGGGGGGCAGACCAAATAAAAACGCTTTTTGCTTTCTTTCCGTCAGCGCAAGGCAGATCAAACTTCATTTCACGCTGTTTCTTCGCATGGGGAACGCCTCCTGACGCGCAAAAGTCGCTTTCTCAAAGTAGGCCGCTATCGCAGGACGCCGCCGCGCGGCGGCGCGAAAAACAGACGGGACGGAGCGTCGCGAAATCAGTCCGTCTTTTGCTCTGTCCGCTCCAGACGCCGCAGTAATTCCACGTTGTCGCGCTGAAGTTTTTCGACCAATTCGCGCAGCGTTTCTATTTCGGCGAGCGGCTGATTGGCAGGCGGGCGATGCCCCGCCTGCAAAAGCAGGACTTCAAGGCGAAGGCGCTGCAATTCGCGCTCGTTCGCCGCATTTTCCCGGTCATGTTCGTACTCAAGCGCGAAACGCTGCAATACCTGCGTAATTGCATCTATTTTTTCGTCGCGACGTTCGTCTTCCTGCCGGTCTTCTTTTCGTTTTTCGCGGAGTTCGGCAATGTCTTCTTCCACGTCATCTAAACGGCAATTCACCGAAATTACTTGCTTGATGTAACCCCAAAGCTTATCCCACATCTGTCCGCATCCATTCTGGCAGCGAATCCAGACGCGCCTGCGTCCGCGCTTGTATCACCGCTGACCGCTCTTCAATAACGCGTGTTTCGGCTTTCAGACGTTCGATTCGCGCCCTTGTTTGCCGACTTTTGGTCTCGCTGCGCTGCATTTCTTCCAGCATCGCTTCGATGGCCTCCTGATACTCCTCATCGGTGCGCGGCCTGACCAGACCTATCGCAAAATCGCTCATGGTTTGTTCCCTCTTCTTCGCTTTTGTATCATTATATCACAAAATTTGTATCGCAAATCGGCGTCCCGCGCTGCGATTTGACGCGGGACGGAAGGTCAGCCCCGCCGCTGTCTCCGATGCCGCCGGTGACGAACGGGCTTCGTATCGGCGGCCGATTCTGCGGCCTGCGCGGGGCGGTTGGTCTTGAAGTATTGCAGCAGCATTTGACGCGCTATCGGGGCCGCCGCGACCGCCCCGAAGCCGCCGCCCTCCACCGCAACGGCAATGGCGATTTTCGGATGGTCTACCGGCGCAAAGCACACGAAAAACGCATTGTTCGGGGCCTTCTTACCGTGCCGGAAGACCTCCGCCGTTCCCGTCTTGCCCGCAATCGAAACGCCCGGAATGTGGAACCCGGCGGCAGTCCCATGCTCCCGCACCACTTGCTCCATGCCCGCGACAATGGCGTTCCGGTTCTCCGCGCTCATGGTCAATTTACGGCGGACTTCGCGCTGCAAACGGCGCGTTACGGTCGGTTTTCCGTCGCTGATGTCAATCACGGCGCGAACAAGTTGCGGGCGCAGCACGTCGCCGCCGTTGGCGAGCGCGGCGGTCGCGTTGCAGAGTTGCAGCGGGGTCACGCCAACATCGCCCTGCCCAATCGCCATATTGAGCAGATCGCCCTCGACCCAGCCGCCGCGCCGCGCCTTGCGCTTCCACAGGGGGGTCGGGATGCGGCCCTTTGCGTCCACCGAGGGCGGCAGATCAATACCGGTCGGCGTCCCGAAACCGAAATGATGCGCCCATTCCGCCAGCGCGTCCTTGCCCACGCGCTGCGCCGTCCGCCAGAAAAACACGTCGCAGGACGCGGCGATAGCGCGGGTCAGGGCCAGACTGCCATGCCCGCTGCGAACGTCGCAATTCCATCGCCGCCCCTCGTAAATAAAACCGGGGCAGTAGATGGGAGACGAACGAACGATTTTGCCGGTTTCCAGCCCCGCCGCCGCCGTAATGAGTTTGAACGGCGAACCGCAGGGATAGGCCGTCTGCGAAGCGCGGGTAATCAGCGGCTTATTCGGGTCTTTGAGCAGGGCGTTGTAATTCTTGCCGTAATCGTTGAGGTCGTAGGACGGCATACTGACAAAGGCCAGCACCGCGCCGTCGTTGGGGTCAATCGCGACGGCGGAGCAGGGGTGTCCCTTCGCGAGTTCGTCGTTGAGGGCGGAGTAGGTCGCCTGCTGCAAGTCCTGGTCAAGGGTCAGTTTCAGGTTGTGTCCTGGCGTCGGTTTAATCTCATCAAGGGTATGGATCATACGGCCTTTTGCGTCCACTTCAATCGTTTGCCCGCCGTCCCTGCCGCGCAGTTCCGTTTCGTACTGCGCTTCCAGGCCGGTGACGCCGAGCAGGTCGCCGCCGTGATAATCCTGCTCTTTGAGTTTCGCCAGCCGCTCCGCATTGATAGGCCGCGTCACGCCGAGAACATGGGTGCAGAGTTTTTTATCCACATAAAAACGCTTTGGGTCTTTGGTAATCAGCACGCCGGGGAGGTCAAGCCGCTGCTCCTCAATCTGCGTCAGCAGGGCCACGTCCACATCCTCCATCAGCGGCACGGGATCGAAAAGCGTGGTGCGGTTGGCGTCAATCTGCTCCTGCAAGTCCTTCGCGGGGGTATGCAGCAGTTCCGCGAGGCGGGGCAATAATTGCGGATTTTTTTTCAGTTCGTCGGGCAGAACGGAGACGACATAGTGCGGGCGGTTGGCGGCGAGTTCGCGCCCCTTCGCGTCTAAGATCACGCCCCGCGCCGCGATGCGCCGGATCAGGCGGGTGCGCTGCGTCTTGCTGAGTTCGGCGAGTTCGCCCCCGTCCACGATCTGCAAAAGCCATAGCCGCAGGGCCAGCGCAATCAGCAGAGCCACAATCAGGCCGGACAGGACATGGATTCGGCGCAGGTCGGGGCGATATTCGGGGACGGACAGCATGGCGGGGCCTTTCTCATACAGCGACTCCTTGCGAATCGCAAGTTCAATTTTATTGTAGCACACGCGGCGGAGAAAGGGTAATTGTGTCGGGGCGGCCTGTGCCATGCTTCGCCGTTCTCTGACGCGATTTTGCCCGCCGCGCCAAACGGTTTTGTGATATAATCTATAATCAGTGTGGAGGCGCGAGACCATGAGCGATCTGACAATGAATCTGAACCCGACCACCGAAAAGGTAACTATTCACCGCCCCATGCAAGGCATTTTACATTTCACCAAATGCGCCTCGCTAGAGGCCTGCGGCCAAGCGTCCTCACGGACGCGATAATCAAGACCGGAATTTCCCATCCGTGAGGACGGTTGGCGGAACGCTTCGCAAACGGGGGTTTTATATGCCCGCCGCAAAAATAGCGCGGACGCGAGACTTTTTTACGTAACCTTTGCCCCTCCACATTGTCAGAACTATCTATAATTACTGCGCGAAAATCTGTCGCGAACGCGCAGAGAATGAGAGATTATGAGGCGTTTTTCCCTGCTGCTTCTGTTTTGTGTTGCGGCGCTGACCGCGCAGGCGCGTTTTGCCGCCGCGCTGCCGACCTTTCCGCCCGTCGTGATGCAGGCGTACCCGCTGAAAGAGGGCGGCAAAATCGCGACCGCCACCGCGAAATGCGTTCTGTGCCATACCAAAGTCCCGGCGCTCAATCCTTACGGGCAGGAGATTAAGGCGGCGCTCAAAGCCGCTGGAACGAAAACGCTGACAGCGGCGATCCTCCACTTGGTAGACGCAAACGATTCCGATGGCGACGGCGCGACCAACGCGCAGGAGTTCGCGGAGGACACCCTTCCCGGCGATGCGGCAAGTCATCCCGCCGTGATCGCGAAACCCAAAGCGGGCGCGGGAGCCGCCGCAGCGGACGAACCCGGCCCCTGGGCCATCCAGACGCTGCTTTTCCCGAAACACGCGCAGCACCCGGTCGTCGTGCATTTTCCGATAGCGCTGCTGATGATCGCCCTGCTGTTCGATTTGCTCGGAGCGCGGACGCGGAACCGCAGCCTGCACGCCGCCGCCTATTATAATATCGCCGCCGCCGCGCTTTTCGCGCCGGTCTCCGTCGTTACCGGTCTGCTGGCGTGGTGGTTCAAGTATGTGCCGCACCCCTACACCGGCAGCCTGATCAGTCAACTGACCGGCAATACGGACACGCTGTACCATTTGATTATGGGCGTGGTCTCGATGGCGGTCATCTGGGGCCTGTGGGCGTTGCGGCGCGGCGAATCGCGGCAGGAGACCGTCACCCTGCGCCCCGCCTATATCGTCCTTGCGGCGCTGTCCTTCCCGATTATTGCGATAACGGGACATCTGGGCGGCATCGTGGCGGGCGTTTAAATCGCCTTTTACCTGAAATTAGCGCCACGAATATCAATTTACAGTGCGTGTCTTTGCGTTTCAATGCGTTTCAATCTCATGGCGAACTCATGGCGAAACCCGATTTTACGTGGTAAACTAAACATAACACGCGCCGTTTTTGACGCGCTGGCGCAATGTTTGCACGCGCAAAGAACTTACACAAAGGAAAGTGTCCAAACCTATGGAACGCCGAGAATTTTTAAAAGACAGCATGACCGCCTCTCTTGCCCTTGTCGCCGCCGCAGGCATCAACGAGGCGCAGGCGCAAACGCCCGCCGCCGCAAAGAAGGATGACGAACTGATTCCGGGCAATCCAGTCAAGTTCGGCATCATCGGGACGGGGCCGCAGGGCCGCGAAATTATGACCTCGCTGGCGAAGATCAAAGCGGGCAAAGCGCAGATTGTCTCGTACTGCGACACCTATAAGGCCGCCGCCCTGCAACGCAAGGCCGCAGCCATCGCGCCCGCCGCGACCTTCACCGACGACTACCGGAAAATTCTGGACGATAAAACGATTCAGGCGGTCTTCATCGCCACGCCCTCGCACCTGCACCGACAGATTGTATTGGACGCATTGCAGGCGGGCAAGCACGTCTACTGCGAAGCGCCCCTGGCCTCCAACATCGGCGAGGCGCAGGACATCGCCCGCGCCGGACTGAAGGCCAAAACGATCTTTATGCCCGGACTGCAAGTCCGCTCGAATAAGCAGCACGAACACGTGCTGAAATTTGTCCGCTCCGGCGCGTTAGGCAAGCTTGTTTCAGCCCGCGCCCAGCACCATGACCGCACCTCATGGCGGCAGGGACACCCCGACCCGGCCCGCGAAAAAGAACTGAACTGGCGGCTTTCGCGCTCTACGTCCGGCGGTCTGCTCGGCGAAATCGGGATCCATCAGATTGATACGGCGACCTGGTTCACCAAAACGCTGCCGCTTTCGGTCTCCGGCGTCAGCAGTCTGCTCGGATACAGGGACGGGCGCGACGTGCCGGACACCGTTTCCTGTGTGCTGCAATACCCGAACGACGTTTCGTTCTCTTACGACGCCACGCTCGTTAATTCGTTCGACGGCGCTTACGAGGAGTTTTTGGGCTCGAACTGCGCTATTCAACTCCGCGACCAACGCGCCTGGATGTTCAAAGAGTCCGATTCCAGTCTGCTGGGCTGGGAAGTGTACGCCCGCAAAGATCAAATGACCATCGGCGACCCGGATAAGGGCAGCGGCATCAAGACCGGCACGGGAATCGCCCTCGTTGCGGACGCCACCAAGCAGCTCTCGCAGGGCAAACAGCCGAGTCAGGTTGGCACGGATGTCACGAAGACGGCCCTGTATCAGGCGTGCTGGGACTTCACCAACGCCATCAACACCGGCAAAAAACTGGAAGTCGGCCCGACGGAAGGCTACCACGCTACTGTAATCGCCCTGAAAGCGAACGAGGCCGTCCTCAATAATACGAAGATCGTTTTTCTTAAAGAATGGTTTGAAATCTAAAAAAAAGGGTATTGGGTATCAGGTATTAGGTATTGGGTGTCATGCTTCCACTGGCAGTTTGTACAAAACTCACAGAATAACAGACAATACCCAATACCTAATACCCCAACACCCTCCTCCAGGGGCAAACTGATGAGCAATCATACCGAATCGGAAGCGGCGGGCAGCACGCGCCGCGAATTTATCCAGAAGACCGCCGTCGGGACGGCGGCGGGCGTGGCGGCGACAACGGCGCTCTCCTCGCTGCCGACGACCGCCGAGGCCATGCGCCGCGTGGTGGGCGCTAACGACCGAATCGCCATCGCGCACGTTGGGCTGGGGTTGCAGGGGCGCAATATGCACCTGCGCCTGCTCAACGAAAATTCGAAGGCCAACAACACCGAGACGGTTGCCCTGTGCGACCTCTACGGGCGCAACCTGAAAGACGCGCAGGCCAAACTCAATGACTATCAGAAAAGCGGAACGATTTCCAACACCGTCACGGACAAGGCGCTTTACACCGACTACCGCAAGATGCTCGAAAGCAAGGGCATTGACATGGTGGTAATCGCGACCTCCGACAACTGGCACGCCGACATCGCTACGGCGTCCATCGAATCGGGCAAGCACGTCTACTGCGAAAAGCCGCTCTGCAAAACGCTGGAGGAGGGCTTCAAGCTTTACGACGCGGTGAAAAAGTCCAACGTGAAATTTCAGGTCGGTTCGCAGGGCTGCTCCGACGAGCGCTGGCATATCGCAGGCAAAATGGCGAGCGGCGGCAAAATCGGCAAGGTCATTCTGGCGCAGGACAGCTATATGCGCGGCGATAACAAGGTCGGCGAATGGAACACGGACGCATGGCGCTCCGAAGCCGACGCGGGGCCGAACGCGGCGGGCGACGCGCATATTGACTGGGAAACGTTCCGCAAGGGGCGCGGCCCGAAAGAATTTGATCCCGACCGCTATTACCACTGGCGCAAATACTGGGAGTACGGTTCCGGGCTGATTGGCGACCTGTTGCCGCACCGCCTGCACCCGCTCTTTATCGCAATGGGCCTGCCGACGGACGGAATCAAAGGCTACCCGCTGCGCGTCTCCTCGCAGGGCGGGCTATACGTCCAGAAGGTCTACCCCAGCGACACGCCGGAGCGCAAAGCGTACCTTGCGAAATACCATGCGGGCAAGGCGGAATGGCCCGACCGCGAAGTCCCGGACTTCATCAATATCAGCGTGGATTTTGAGGACTGCTCACTGATGGCGATGGCCTCCAGCGTCAATGAGCAGGGCTGGACACCCACGATTCGCGGCAACAAGGCCACGCTGTTCATCGGAAACAGCGAGGTGAAATTGCAGCCGGAACGCAACTACGCGGACGATATTGACGAGGCGGTCGTGCCGAACAACGGCGCGGGCGAGGACATCGCCCTGCACGAAAAGAACCTGCTCGACTGCATCCGGGGCGGCGGCGTCCCGAACGCGAACATTGATCTCGCCCTGCGCGTTCAGGTCATGGTCACGCTGGCGGAACTCTCCTACCGCCAGAGCAAGATGTTCACCTTTGATCCGAAGACCCGCAAATACACCGGCGCGTAGGTCTCAAACACCGCGCTCTTTTCGCCGTCCCGCCGTTAGCAATAACGGCGGGGCGGCGTGATTCTACGTTGAGCGTAACCAATCGCTAATAATCGCCGATGAAGAGGAAGTCGAGGCGTTTTCAACGCCTCGCCAGGTGGCGCTCCGCCAAGCGTCCGGCAGGACGCGCAATTCAGTTTATTAATTTACCGCTGACCGGGCCGTGAACGACCCGTCTGGGGTGCCTACGGACAACTGTCCTGCGGACGGGACAGGTGTGATTTGCAGCCATTTATCCCAATTACGGTCATGACAGTGGGGGCAAATACGCCTTGTCCTGATGACTCAGGTGTGATAGCGCCACCCGGTAGTTTTTATGTTCAGGGCAGCGACCCGAAGAGTATACAATACAGCGCGACCTGATCGAAGCGGCGGAACGCGGCGAGACCGCGTAAAGAAAGCGCAACAAAACACTTATGCCCGATATTACCGAAAATGAAATACTGAACGCTCTCCGCGCCATCGAAGACCCTGACCTGCATCGGGACATCGTTTCGCTGGGGTTTATTAAAGACATCAAAATCTGCGAGGGGATTGTCGCATTCAAAATCGAACTGACGACTCCCGCCTGCCCGGTCAAGGACATTATGCAGGAGGAGGCGCGGCAGGTCGTCGCCAAACTTCCCGGCGTTACGACGGTGAACGTGGAGATGACCGCGCAAGTCCGCTCGGCGGGCGGCGCGGGGCAGGAGTTAATTCCCGGCGTTCGCCACGTCATTGCGGTCGCAAGCGGCAAGGGCGGGGTGGGAAAAAGCACCGTCGCCGCCAATCTCGCGGTGGCATTAGCGCGGACGGGCGCGAACGTCGGGCTGCTGGACGCCGATATTTACGGCCCTTCGATTCCGCTGATTATGGGCGTGAACCGCAAGCCGCCGGTGATCGAAACAAAGAATGGCCCGAAAATGCGGACGGTCGGGGCGCACGGCGTCGCGGTGATGTCGCTGGGGTTCATTTTGCAGCCCGATCAGGCGGTCGTCTGGCGCGGCCCGATGCTCGGCAAAGCGGTGAGCGATATGCTTACGGGCGTACTCTGGGGCGAACTCGACTATCTGATCATTGACCTGCCGCCGGGAACGGGCGACGTTCCGATGTCGCTGGCGCAACTCGTTCCCATCTCCGGGGTCGTGATTGTGACGACTCCGCAGCAGGCCGCGCAGGAAATCGCCCGCAAAAGCGTCTTGATGTTTCGTTCGCTGGAGCAAAGCGTCCACCGGACCATCCCGATTTTAGGTCTGATTGAAAACATGAGCGGCGGGATTTTCGGGGCGGGCGGCGGAGAGCAGGCGGCGACGCGGTTTGAGATTCCCTATCTCGGCGCGATTCCGCTGGACGAATCGGTCACGCAGGGCGGCGACGCAGGCCGTCCCGTCATTCTGCGCGGCCCCGAATCGCCCGTCGCCGCCGCCTTCATGGACATCGCCAAATCGCTCGCCGCAAGCATCAGCGTCCTGCAATACGAAAAGGAATGACCTGGCTCTGGTTCCATCAAAACCCGTCCGCAGGCCAGCAAATCGGGCATTGCGGCGGAAACAGCGCGGTCAGCAAGTCCGAAGCATCGCCGCTGGCTGCCAGCGCCTCCAATCGTCCAAAGCCGAACAGCAGACGGAAAAAGTCGGACTGCGATACGACGTGTTGTATCGCCTGCGCCGTTTGGGGTGGTTCAACAGGCGCGATTTTCAGGAAGGTTCCCGTCGCATCCAACTGCGTCAGTCCGTAGGGCGTCTCAAATGCGACAACGCCCTGCGGACGATTCGCCGCGCTCCAGCGCTCGTTCCACGCCATTGAGAGGCCGCGAAACAGATTTTCCCGGTGCAGCAGACGCGCCATGCCGTCGCCGTTTACGCTATCCTCCTGCGCGGAAAACAGCAGCGGGACGGCTTTTCTGACTTCCGGTTCCAGCGGCATAACGGCCTGAACCCGGCGGATGCCGCCCGCATAGAATCGCGCTGTGACCGCCTGCAAAAGCGCAAAGGCCGCCCGTTCGCGCCACGCCTCCGTGAGAGAGGGATTTACCGCAAATTCGGTGATTGTCCCGCACTCCTCAATCCCTTCCAAAATTTCCGCTTCGTCCGAGTGAGGTGATCCCGTTTCCACGTCAGGCCACGAGTCCACCTGAATATAGCCCATCGGCGCATTTTCCGCGTCCGTTACGACCAGCAAAGTTTCCGGGACTTCGTTCGCCGATAGCCCTACCCAGTCGCGCCAGTAGGCGGGGCTGCGCTGAACCGCTATCGGTCTCCGGTCGTTATAAGCGGCGTAACAGGCCTCAATAAAGGGCGGGTCTTCGGGGCGGGCGGGGCGGACGGCGCAATCTGGCAGCGGCGGCGCAAAGTCCGGGCGGATTGTCAGGGCGGCGTCATAGCGCGGCAGGTCGGCATAACCCATTTTTGCGTAATAAGCGTTGACTCCGGTAAATAGCAGCGAAAAGTCCATTGCGTCCGCTTCCATAACGGCAATTATCCGCTCCACGCATTGCCGGTTCAGCCCGCGCCCGCGATACTCCGGCAGCGTTGCGACGTTAGCAAGCCCGCCCATCGTCAATTTCATCTCGCCGCAGGCCACCGTCCGCTTCACAACGTGCGCCGCGCTGACAATCCTGCCGTCCACCTTTGCGACCTGCGTATAATAGGGCAGCCACTCCGTATCGCCGAAAAAATACCGCCGAAAATAAACAGGATCGTCTCCGAAGACCGTGTTCCACAGCGCCAGACACTCCGCCCGTTCGTCCTGCCGAATGGCGCGTACCGCATTTTCCACCTTTTTGCTCCTTTACCAGATCGTCAGTCCAGGTGTTGAAAACACCGTCTGTGTGGCCTTCCGCCTCGCGTCCTTCGGACGCCCAATGCAAAACTGGATTGGTGTGTCCAAAGGACACGAAGCCGCAGGCTACATAGACGGGTGTTTTCAACCCCTGCCGCGCTTGCGCCACATAGACGGGTGTGGATTTGATAGGAAACACCGGGTCGGCTGCTGATACCTAACGGTCTGGCGTCTCACTCACGGCGTCACCGTCACCAGCGCGGTCTGGATGACTTTGCCCAGTGAGTTGGTTGCGGTCAGGGTGTAGGTCGTCGTTTTTGTCGGCGTGACGCAGACGCTGCCGGTTGCCCCCACCGTCCCGATGCCATTGTCAATCGTGACCGACGCCGCTCCGCTCACGTTCCATTTGAGCTGACAGGCCCACCCGCTCACCACCGTTTGCGGCGATACGGAAAACAGACTGATGCGCGGCAGCGCGGTAGCGGGCGCGGGCGTGGGAGGCGGCGACACGATCATGCTCCAGGCGTACTGGAACTGCGCGGTATTGCCGAACACGTCCGTCGTTTTCAGAAGGAAAACATCCTGCCCGTTGCCATCCACCGGCCACCAGTCGTAGAGCGTCTGCCCCTCCGTGAAAGTATAAGTCGCGCCTCCCCTGTCCGTCGTTTTGGCGTTCGGAGAGGCCGGATTATAGGTCCGCACCGTCTGGAAAAACCCATTGGAATCGCGCAGGAACAGCTGAACACTGAACAGCGTATTGCGGGACTGAATGTTGAACGTCCAGTTGTACGCCACGTTGCGGCGCACATAGTAGGGCGCGGTGGCGCTCATCGCGGTCGTCTGCGCGGGTCTGCCCGTCGCGACGGTGACGCTGGAAATGACCGGCGCGGTCGTGTTTGACGGCGCGTTGACGATCAGCAGGCGCTTCGTCGTGTCGTAAGTCTCGTAGAGGTTCGAGCCGTTGGCGTACCCCTGTGCGCCGCTCTTGCTCGTCGCCCGCGTGATTACCTCGTAGTAGCCATCCGGGTATTTCGTGGTGTCGAGCGGCACGTTTCCGCTGAAATACACCGATCCCACTCCCGCCGCGTTTACGTCCTGCGACCAGATTTTTGTCCCGTTGAGTTCTGTCCAGACCGTGTTAATCGGGACGGGATTGCCCGCAAGGTGCGCCGCGTCCACGCCATTGACCGTGACAGGCAGGCTGATGACGCCCCGCGCCGCCGTTGCGGGCAGGGTCTGCGTCACGCAGGGAATCGTCCAGCCTTCCAGTTCCGTATGGTCGGGCATAGTGTCCAGCACGGCGTTGGCGGGCGGCGGCGTGTAGGCCGCGACCGCAGAACTGCTAATCGGGACATGGATGTCAATGTGCAGGCAGCTAATGCCCATCGGATCGGGCGTTCCGGACTGTCCAAAGACAATCGTGTTCGCTCCCTGCTTCAAGATGCCTGCCGGAATCTGCCAGCGGTAGGTCGGATAATCGCTCCACGCCTCGGCCTCTTTTTTGTTTGCCAGCAGCGTCCCGTTAATCGTGAGCCGCAGTTTGTTCGTCCCGGAAAGGCACGGGATGCAGCCGTTGCGGTCGGTGAAAACCAGCTCGCGGGCGGTCGCGTCGGCGGGGATGGCGTCGGGAATCGTCACCATGAGCGACGGGGCGGCGCTTAAGTCCAGCGTGTTGTCGCGCAATCCTGCGTTCGTCTGCTGGAAGTAGGAGAGTTCGGCGGGCGGGGCCTTGCCGTCCGGCGTCACAACGGCGATATTGCCCCAGTGCATATTGCCGCCCTCAAAGTCATACCCTGTCTGCCCGCTCGCCGTCGTCCCCTGCGCCCGGTTGAACTTGCGGTTATTGTACGACCCCAGCGTGAAGTAGGCGTAGCACGATTTCCACGCGGACAGGTCGGTCGCAAACGCTCCCGTCTGCTGCAGCTGCCCGGAATACGTGGTGTCGGCGAGGAATTGCAGCCCGCTTGCATTGATGTTCATACTCATAATCTGACGGACGTTCATGTAGATCGTCTGCCGCCAGTTGAACGTGGTCTGCGCCACGAGGTTGCCGCCGGAGTAGCGGTAAACGCGGGCGTTCACGCCATCGAACTTAATCTGAATCTGCTCCAGCGGGTAGACGCCCGTCGTATTGGCGTCGCCATTATTGGGGAACAGCAGAAACTGCTCCACTTTGTTGGGCGTCAGTACAATGTACCACGTCTGCCGCGCAAAGGGGCCGCTGTCGCAGTCCCAAACGAGGGCGCGGGTCGCGGCGTCTATCGGAATGGACGCCTTGATGCGGGTGGTCAGGGCCCCCGTTCCGTAATCGTCCGCGATCATGTGCCAGTGCTGCTGATTATTGACCGCCGCGCTGGAATGATCGAAATACAGGCCGTTTGCGCCGCCGGAATACAGGGCGTAGAAATTGTTATTGACCTTGACCGGGTTCATGCGTCCGTTGACCGGATCGTTTTCCGGCAGGTAAAGGAACCCGTTCAAGCCGGTGTTGGTGTACTGCTTGATCAGGGCCTCGTACTGGCCTTTAGGCGCGATATTGTTCAGCGTGAACGCTTTACCCGTCTGCCCCAGCAGACTGAGCGGCGCAATCGTCACGGTGTAAGTCTTCGCCGGATCGAGCGGCTGAATCTGGAAAGCGTTGAGCCGGTCGCCATAGGCCGCGACGACTTTGCTTTCGAACGCGGTTTGACCGGTTACCTGCCAGGTGACATAGTAGCCGGTAATCGGAATGGCGGCGGCCTGCGTGGGAGCGGCCCAGCGCAGGACGACGCTGCGCCCGTAGAAATCGGCGATCTGAACGTTCTGCACCGTCGCCGGGTCGCTGCTGGCAACGGTGGTGACGGCGGCCTGAGCGGGGCGGGGCGCAGTCAAAAAACAGGCGGCGCAAAGCGCGGCAAGCATAAAAAACGCGAACGGCAAACGGGCATAGATGCGCGTCGTCCCCATCGGGCGGCGCATGACGATAGAAAACATTCTTGCGGGTCTCCCTTGCCGGACTGCGCATCAATTCAGGGAAAAGAGAGCAGAAATTTCATCACAGAGAGCGCAGAGGGACACAAGAGAGAAGATAAATTTGTCCGCAGAAGACGCAGAGGACGCAGAAAGAAGAGGCCAAAGCAAAACATTTTGCGGCGCCATCTTATTTTTTGCCTGTCTTCTGCGCTTTCTGCGGACAAACGCTCTTTTTTTTCTTCGTATTTCTCTGTGTCCCTCTGCGCTCTCTGTGGTGAAAATTCTGTTCCCTGTCCTCTAACATACGCGCAGCGGCGTTGATTTGTATCCAAACGGGTTGGGAGGCAGGCGATTTTCCGGGCGGTAGGAAGGATGCCGCGCAGGGGCGGCGGTCGGAACAAGGCCTCCTGTTGTTGAGAACAGGACAGGCATTCGGAGCGATGAAAAGTGGACTAGCCTGAAACGGGTCGGCGGGATTCAGTCCGGGCCGGAGGGCGACCGGGCGGAGTTCGGCAGTTGGAAAAAGGGCAGGGGAAGCGGGCTGACCGGCGCGACGTGATCTTCTGTTCAATGCAGCCTGTCGTAGTTTTCGCAGGCTTTTTTTCCGGTCTAACGCGAGAGAGTTCTCTCCTCACGTTTCCTGTCCGTGTTATCGGCAGGAAGAATCCGGTACTTCAGGTCAATCCAACATGGGACGGTGAACGAAACAGCGATGCGATGCCCGAAGCGGGCGAGGGCGGGGGGAATACAGGCCGCAACTTTAACCTGATAACTTAGTATAGCACGATCCCGGCCCAAAAAGCAAGAAATTCTGTATGGCCTGCGAGGACAGGGGTTTCTTAACTTTTCACTTGCGAAATTAACATAAATTTAATCTTCTCTTATTCTTCCCCTAACATTTGCCTGTTAGAATGACGTTGCAGTATCGAAAAGACCGACGACCTTCCCACAGGAGAATTTCATGAAGAAAATGCGAATGAAAGCGACGCTGGCCCTGACCGGCGCAGTCCTCGCGGGCGCGATAAACAGCCACGCGCAGGCCCCGAAGCCGGTTTCGACCCGCCCGATTCCTAACGAGGCCGCGCCGCAGGCCCATTCCGACATTGCGTTCGCCGCGCCGACCGTGACCTTCCAGCCCTACATTCAGCCCGGAGACAACGGCGCATTTGGCCCGACCGATCAGATCGTGATTGCGTGGCAGACCGACGAGACCGCGCCCAACCCCACCGGCTTCAGCGTGTCCTTCACGCCCAGCGTTCTCAACGCGCCCAGCATCGTGACGCCGAGAGGCCGCGTCGTGGACAACTATCTGTCCGCCGATCCCGCCCTTGCCGCTCTCACGATTCCCACCGCTTACGGGGCGCACAGCAACTACTACGCCCTGCTTTCCGGCCTCGCTTACGACACGACGTATAACTACACCGTGAGCGGCCCCGGCGGGTACGCGCTGTCCTCCACGTTTCACACCCGCAAGAAAACCGGCGTCTTCTCGTTCGAAGTGCAGGGCGATGAGGGATTCTATCCGAACATTGCCGCCCCGAACCCCAACGCCGGGAAAATTGAAAACTGGGAGGCCCGCATCATCCATGCCATGCTCCACGTCAGCGACTATACGTTCCCGAATACGCCCGGATTCGTTCCGGCGGGCGGCCTGCCGAAACCGGACTTTGCGCTGAATACGGGCGATAATGTCTACACGGTCGGCTCCGACGCCAACTATCGCGACTGGTGGATGGATGTCTGGAACAGCGACGCGGACAATAACGACGACGGCGCTCCCTTTATTCGCCAGATTCCGCTCTATATCACCGTCGGCAACCACGACATCGGCGCGAATGGCGCGACGGCGAACCTGCTGGCAGACAGCGGCGCGACCGTTCCCGGCGGCAGCGGCCCCGGTCGGTTCGGGGGCGGCGTCAGCGGCGGCGACGCGCTGGCCCACTTCAATAACTTCTATTTCCCGCTCAACGGCCCCGCCGGAGCCGACATCCAGAACGTTTTCACGGGGGACGCCTCCACGCCGAGCGGAATTTTCTACGCTTACAACGGCAAAAACTACACCTCGCCCGCCGCAACGGAAGCCTACCGCGCCAGCACGACGGTGGACACCGGCAAAGGACTGAAACGCCAGATTGACCACGAATCGAACTACTCGTTTGATTACGGCAACGCGCATTTCCTGTTCCTCGACGCCAACCCGCACGTCTTCGGCGGCTTCCTGCCCGGAGGCCCTCCCGGCAACGCGCCCTCTTTCCCCTTCACGACCTACCCGGCCCTGCTTCGCGACTTCGTGATCAACGACCTCGACAGCAGTAAAGCGACGTGGAAATTTGTTGTCTACCATCAGCCTGCCCTGTCAAACGGCAACGCGACCATCGCCAACGACCAGATGCGCCGCATTGCCAAACTGCTGGAAGATCATGGCGCGAACTTCGTCTTTAACGGACATGAACATAACTACCAGCGCAATCTGCCCGTCCGCGTCCTTCCCGGCGTGGATTCGACGCCGAATCCGTCCGGCCCGCCCGTTGTGGCGGTGGACGCGACCTTCGACGGGGTGACGCAGACCGTCGCAAGCGGCGTGCTGCATTTCGTAGAGGGCGCGGGCGGCGACCGCGACTTCGACAACAACCTGCCTAACCCACGCGGCAGCTTCGGCATTGATCAGGACGACTCGGCGACGGGGACATTCACGCAGACCGTCGGCGGCAAATCCTACAACTTCGCGACGGGCGCGGCCTCCTGGCTCGATACCAACCTGACCACCGACGCAATGAAAGCGTTTCTTCCGGGCGCGGGCAGCGGAGCGCAGAAACTCGGCGTCAAGTTCAAGTCCAAACTCTTTAGTTTCGCGGACATCACGATTGCCGATAACGTCCTGAACCTGTATCAGGTGTCCGAACCGCTCGGCAATACCAGCAGCGGAACGTTCGGCACGGACATCAACGGCAAGCCGGTAAACGATCCTCTGCCCGACACGCTTATTGACCCGGTCACGGGCAATAACGTGCAGGTCGCGGGCGTGGAGGGTACGCCCACGCTGCTCGATAAAATCACCGTGACCAAGCCGAATGTCGCAGGCCAGCTCACGGCGACGCTTGCGGCCCCCGCCAAAGCGCAGCCCAATGGCGCGGTGGTCTATACCGTGCGGGTCATCAACAACACGCCGTACACGCTGACAGGCGTTCAGGCGGTCGTTACCCTGCCGACGGGAGTGAGCTTCGCCGATGTGGCCTCGCCAAATCTGACCTTGCAGGGCGCGGACGCAGTGGCAACGCTCGGCGCGTTGGCCCCCGGAGCGCAGACAACGGTTCAGATCAAAGGCCGCGCTGCGGCGGCAGTTGGCGCGGTCTTGACCGGCGTCGCGACCGTCCGATCCGCCACCGCCCTGCCAGTCATCAGCAACACAGTCACCAGCACGGTGGTTCGCGGCACAACGCCGCCTCCGGCGAAATAGGGTGTCGGGTGTCGGAAAAGACCGGGCCGTGAACGGTCTATCTGCAACGCCGCCGAACGCAACGCGCAGACCGGGCCGTGAACGCCCCGTCTGGGAGGCGTTCCGCCAACCGTCCTGCGGACGGGACTTTCCGATACCCAACACATTTTGCATAACATTCCCGCAGTACCATTTTAAGAATACGAATGAGGAATCAACCATGAAAAAACTGCTTCTTGCTGGCGCAATGCTGGCGCTGGGCGCGGGCGCAAACGCGCAGACGCTCTCCCTCGCCGCCGCCCCGACCGTGACGCTGGCGAACGGCCTGAACACCTACACCTACAACTTCAATGTGACTGGCCCCGCCGGAACCGCTGTGACCGACATCTTCCTGAGCAGCGACGACCTCTCGCCGCTGAATTTGACCTTCGCCAAAAACGGAGGGGCGGCTTCCGCATGGAGCCTGCTTTCCAACGACACGCCCTACAACTATCTGGACTTTACCAGCCTGGACGCAAATGGCGCGGCACTGGACAGCCTGCGCAGCGGCGACCGTCTGACGGTCTCCTTCTCCGATTCGGCGGCGCAGTTCGCGGCGCTTCCCCTACAATTCGCCTCCGCTTACGATTCGACCTCCGGCAACTACACGCCGAACGTCACTCGTCTCGTCGGGCCGAGCGCCGTGCCGGAACCGGGCAGCCTCGCCCTGTTTGCGGGGCTTCTAATTACGGGCGGCGGCCTGCTGGCCCGCCGCCGCAAGTAGTCTGCTGCTAGAGTTTACAGGGTGAAAGCGCGGCCCCGCGTTCCGATTCTGGAGCGCGGGGCCGCGCTTTGTTTACGTCTCTTTTTAAGTAGACGGATAGTTAAAAAAAGGCCATAAAGGTAGACAAAGATATTTGACATTGGCGATTCTTTATGATACAATAAATCAGTGAAAAGAGCGCGTAGTCACGAAGCGAGAAAGGGCCGGAAGGCAATGAAACAAACGAAAAAAGACCTTGCATTATCACTGCGGGCGGCGGGGCGTTCGGTCGAAGAGATCGCGCAGACCCTGCGCTGTTCGCCTACCTATATTGCCAATGTGCTGGCGGCGGACGGCAAAACGACCGACTATTCTGACCTGTATACCAATAGCGCCACACAGAACGCTTATGCGCGGGCGTTCAACGGCGTATTGCGCTTTAAGAACGTGGAGGCGGCAGCGGCGTCGGTGGAGAAAATAGACGCGCTGTTTCATCAGTACGCGCTGGAGCGCGACCGGCGCGGGCAGCATCAGGCGCAGCTCATGGCGCTGATTGGCAAAAACCGCGCCGAGGGCATCGGAAAGACCGCCGAAGCGAAACTGTTTCTGGACTGGCTGACGGCTCATCTGGACACGTCCCACGCGCCCGCCTGCGCCATTCAGGGCAGTTTCGTCGAAGCGTTCGACGATCCCCGCGACGACTACGGGCAGATGTCGCCCTACGAAGCGGCGCTGGCTTTTGCGTAAAGCGCGGCGCAAATTTCTTTTTTCCGTCTATGAGCAGAAGCGCATTTGCTTCTGCTTTTTTTGTCTGTTGCGGCGCGGCATAAAATCGCGCTCGACGGAATAGATAAAAACGGGAAGATACAAAAATGACGCGCAGGAACCTTTGCGGAGAAGCGCAAAAGCAGGATGGCTCACGGCGCGTTTTCCTGACCGCCATAACTCCACGCATTGAGCGGCACAAATTGACCTGTGATGTCCCACCCGCTGGCCTCAAGGTTTGCAATCGCCCGCGCAATGTCTGCGGCAGTCATATTTTTGCCGCGATTTTGGTTCTGGTACTCCGCCAGAATCCCCGCGTGGTCTGCTTCGGCGTCATGCAGCGCCTCAAAGTCGTCCACATTCCGGGTCAGCAGGACGCGCCGTTCGCTGCGGGCCAGCGCAAAAACAACGTCGTCCGCCTCTGACGCCAATCCCGCCTCATTCACGGTGAGAACGTCGTGACCCGTGTCGCGCAGCCGCCTGATAACCAGGTCGCCCTGCGAGTCCTCATCAATCAGCAGTTTCATGGACGTTTTCCTGGAACGATTTTGTCGGCGTATTTGGCGATGGTGCGCCCCTCCTGATCCGCTTCCGCCCCGATTACGTCTTGATTGGCTTCGCAGTAGCGAATGATTTCTTCGATAGCCTCAAGCGGCAGGTCCCAATTTTTCGCCGCTTCCTGCGTTGTCTGTTGATTCGCAAACATATCGAACCAGACATTCGCGGCGGTCAGGCGGCGACCTTTGACGAACAGCTGCCGCTTCCAGTTATCGGGGCGCGGCTCCAGATATTTCCACAGGGGGGCGGGCGCTTCGATGTCCGGCAGCAACAGCCGCGTTTGAGCGCCGTTTCGGTCAATGCTGAAAATGCGTCCGCCCGCCCGCGTTTCCTGATCCAGCGTCAGCAGGATGCGGGCGGCGCGAAGCACGGCGTCTTTGATACTGGGCGCGCGCAGAATTTCGCGGAGGCTTTGCAGCTGCGCCTCTTCTTCCGGCGTCACATTGAAATTTTGTCGTTTCAGCGTTGTTGTGTTTTCCATGAGAACCTTTCCTTTTTGGTTGATGTTTTGAGTGTAAAGAGAGTATACCCTACTCAAAGCGGCGCGGCAAGCAGCCTCCTGACCGCGTGAGGCCCAAACGTCAAGGAGATAAATCTCCTTGATGCGCGAATAGCTTGCTTTCAGAAATGCCGAGACATCCCTGCCGCCTGCGAAGCGACGGAATTTTGATCCGCAATGTTCTGGTCGGGCGCGGTTTGGGCTATACTGTATTTATGTGGTTTACCCGACTGGCGATTGCTCGCCCTCTGCTAATCTGGATGGCGCTGGCGGCGGTCGCGATACTCGGCCTGCGGGCCTACTCGCGCCTGCCCGCCGAACTCAATCCGCAGGCCGACATCCCCACGCTGGTCATCACGACGGTCTATCCCGGCGCCAATCCTCCCGAAATCGAAGCGCAGGTCACAAAACGGCTGGAGGACGCGGTGGGGACGGTTCCCGGCGTCCGCGAAGTCACGTCCAGTTCGCAGGCCAATGTTTCGGTCATCAGCGTGGAATTTCAAGTCGGCAGCAATCTGGATACCGCGATGGCGGACGCCCGGACGCGCCTTGACGCGATCCGCGCCGACCTGCCCGCCGAGGCCCGCCCGCCCGTAATCGCCAAACTCGACATCAACGCCCGCCCGATTTTAGAGATTGGCTTCACCTCCGCATCGCTGACGCCGCAAAAACTCCGCGCCGCAATCAGCGATGCCGTTTTGCCCCGCGTTCAGCGCGTTCCCGGCGTCGCCAACGCGCAGATCGTCGGCGGGGCGCAGCGGGAGATTCAGGTCAGCGCCGACGCCGCAAAACTCGCCCGCTACGGCCTGACCGTGACCGATATCGTCAACTCCCTGAAAGCGGCGGGGCGCGACGTTCCCGGCGGGGGAGTGGCGCGAAACGGGCGGGAAACGCAGGTGCGAATTGCGGGCGCGTTCCAGAGCTTGCAGGCGATCCGGGACACGCAAATTCTCGCCCCGCAGTTGCAGCAAAGCGCGGCGCAGTCCGCGCAGCAGGCGCAAAATTCCGACATTCTGCCCGCGCCGCCGCTTGTCGTGGCAGACGTGGCGGACGTGGCGGACGCCGAAGCGACCCCGACGGAAATTAGCCGCGTCAACGGGCGGGCGGGCGTCACGCTCGTGGTCAGCCGCGCCTCCGATTCCAATACCGTCGCGGTAGTGGAGGAAACGCGCCGCGCCCTCGCTGAACTCGCCCCGAACCTTCCCGCCGACCTGAAACAGTCCACGCTGCACGACGACGCCAAGACCGTCCGCGCCGCCCTCGACGACGTGGACGCAAGCCTGATACTCGGCGCCGTTCTGGCAATGCTGGTGATTCTGCTGTTTTTGCACAATCTGCGCGGCACGCTGATGGTTTCGCTGGCGATTCCCGCCTGCATCGTCGCGACGTTTTTAGTCCTGAATATCGCCGCGTTCACGCTGAATCAAATCACGCTCCTGGCCCTCTCGCTGTCCGTCGGGATTCTGGTGGACGACTCGATTGTGGTTCTGGAAAGCATCACGCGGCATCTTAAAAGCGGCGAGAATCCCCGTGACGCGGCATTGAACGGGCGGGCGGAAATCGGTTTCGCCGACGTGACGACAACGCTGGTGGACGTGGTGGTCTTTGTGCCGATTGCGTTCATGGGCGGCATTGTCGGCGGGTTCTTCAAAGAATTTGGGCTGACGATTGCGACCGCGACGCTGCTTTCGCTCGTGGTCTCGTTCTCCGTGACTCCGATGCTGGCGGCGCGATGGTATCGCAAGGGCGAAAATCTGGAAGCGAAACGCGGGCTGTACCTGACGCTGGAAAATTTGTATCAATGTCTGGAGCGGGGCTATCGCCGGTTGATTGCGGTAGTTCTGCGGCGGCGCGGGTGGGTGATTTTGACCGGAATCGCGGCCCTGATTACGGTCTCCGCGCTCTCGCTTCCCAACCTCGGCACGGAATTTTTACCGGGAGCGGATCAGGGCCTGATCGCCATCAGCATCGAAACGCCGCCGGGAAGCAGCCTGTCCGCAACCGACGCGGTAGCGAAACAGGCCGAAAACGCTCTTCGCAACGCCCCCGACGTGCTGGCATCGGAAACAACGGTCGGGCAGGTGATTGGCGGCTTCGGTTCGCTGCCGCAGCAGGGTTCGCAGTTCGCGCAAATTAACTTATTTTTGCGCGATAAGGCCGGTCTGCTCGATAAAATTTTGCATCCGGGCCTGGGGGGACGCGCCCGATCCGATGAGAATGTGGCGGATTCGCTCAAAGCCGCGCTCGCCGAAATCGCCGCAAAAAATCACGCCCGCATCACGGCGGCGGCGGTGCGCTCGATCAGCGGGCTGTCCGACGGGGTGGCGTTTCAGCTGCGCGGAGCGGACATAAATGCCCTGACGAAGTTCGCCGAAATGGTCAGGGAACGCATCAAGACCGTTCCCGGCGTCGTAAGCCCCGACATCACCGTCCGCAGCGGAGCGGCGGAACTGCGGGCGGAGATTGATCCGCAACGGGCCGCGCAGTTCCATATCGCCGTGAATCAGGCGGGGCAGGTCGTCCGCGATTCGATTGCGGGCAACGCGGACAACGCGCTCCGGCAAAATGGCGTGGCGACCGACACCCCGATCCGCGTCCAACTCAAGCCCGATCAGCGAACAGCCCCCGCCGACATCGCCATTATCCCTGTCGGCAGCGACGCGCAGGGCCAGTCCGTCGCCCTCGCCGACATCGCCCGCCTGCGCAATGCGACCGGCCCGACCAACATTGACCGCTACAACGGGCAGCGCGTCATCACTGTTTCAGCGGCGCTCGCTCCCGGCTACGCGCTCGGCAACGTCGAAGCGGAAGTATTAAAAATCGTCAACGCCCTGCCGCATCCGGGAATCACCTTAGCGGAGGCGGGCGACTCTAAGACGCTGGCGGAGAATGTCCCGTATTTTGTCAGCGCTCTGCTGCTGGCGGTTGCTTTAGTTTATATCGTCATGGCCTCGCTGTTCAATTCGCTCGCCACGCCGTTCGTGATTATGTTCACCCTGCCGATGGCGCTAATGGGGGCGTTCGCGGCGCTGGCGCTCACCGGTGAATCGCTGTCGCTGGTGTCGGGCATCGGAATTTTAATGCTGATTGGCCTGATGACCCGCAACGCCATTTTGCTGCTGGACTATACCAATACCCTGCGCGGGCGCGGCATGGCCCGCACGGACGCCCTGATCGAAGCGGGGGCGACCCGCCTGCGCCCCATTCTGATGACCACGACCGCCACGATTATCGGGATGCTTCCCATTGCCCTGCGGATTGGAGAGGCGGCGGAAGTCCGCGCCCCGATGGCTGTGGTTGTCATCGGCGGCCTGCTCGTCTCCACCGTGCTGACACTGCTCGTGATCCCCGCCCTGTACAGCCTCTTCGACGACTGGACGCACAAAAAAAATCGGGGAAATATCCCCGACTCTACCGCAATTCCTCCAACTCCCTGACGCGCTTTTTCAGTTCTTCGATCTCTTTTTCAAGGGCCGCAATCCGCGTTTCCGTTTCCTGCGTGTTTTGCGGCGGCGAAGATGGCAAGAGGGCGCGTTGCTCGCTGTCCTTCAAAGCGAGTTGCAGACGCAGCATTAACTTTTTGTGTCCATACGCTTCATTTTCTTACAGGCGTAGCAACTCAAAGAGGGCGCCTGTAAATTTTTGTAGTTCCATCAAGTAGGCCAGCGTGAGGTTTCACAGGACGCCGTCGCAAAAACGATTTTCCTTAGCGTTTTGGCATTTTCAAGTGAACCAGAAAATCGTGAATTGTTTTTGTTGATTTGGCAAATTCCGCCGGATCGGGCGCATCTTCGGGCCGATACGAAGCCAAGTTCTTCTCAACATTTCCCCACGCGACGATCTGTTTTGCCACAATCGGCGGATCGAAATCACGCGCTCGCTGGTACAGTCCTTCAGCGATTTTAGCCAGCGCTTCGACAGCCGCATAAGCGACTCCGTCGTCTTTGTCTTTCAGAGTCATGGCAAGAGGAACAACGGCTTCCCACGCCCAGTAACTCATTTTCCCCAGTGACTCCACCGCCGTTTGCCGCGCCAGCGCATCTCGATCTCTGAGCGTATTTATCAGCGCTGGAATAGACAAATCTGGCTTGTACAGTCCGATAACCCCCAGCGTCTGCGCGACTCGAAAGCGCGTATCGCTGTCGCGGTCTTTGAGCAGACGGATCAGGCGTGGCATTAAAGGAATTATGTCATCGCCAAGAGCGCCCAGCGCCCCGACAGCCATGACTCGTACAGCGTTGTCTTTATCTTTGAGCAGATCAATCAGATGCGGTAAAGCGGCGGAAGCGGGCGGGCCTATTCGTTCAAGTGCTTCGGCGACTTGCGCGCGCGTCAAATCGTCTTTTTCGCTAAGTAGTTCGATCATGCGCGGCACGGCGGAGCGGGCGTTTTCGCCCATTTTGCCCAGCGCAATTCCGGCATCGAACTGGATATGATAGTCCTTGTTTTTAAAAAGCTCTGCGATCCGGGGCGCTGCGGGAGCGGCGTCAGCGCCCCTTTTGCCCAGCGCGTCCGCAGCGGTGAGTCGGATGGAACGCACGGGGGATTGAAGGTCGCGTACATAATCGTCAATCTGCATAGGTAACTTCGATTTTTGTTCGTGGGCAATGGTCATTAAATTTGTATTTTGTTGATTGATAAATAGCATATATTCGTCCGTAAAGTTGTACGCTAATATACATGGTTTCTCTGAGTGAGTTACAATATATAATAATGTCTAGAATGATAGCGTTAATACAGGAGCGCGTAGGCCAGCGCATTGACATTAATAAATTCGGCCTTTTCTATCTCATCGCCGCCGCAGCAGCAGCAATTTATCGCGTGAGTCGAATCGTTGAGGCCATTGGCGGAGAAGAGCGCCACGACGCGCCCGCGCATCGAAATCGCTTCCAGTTTCGCGACGGATGTTCCGAGAAGGCCGTTCTTGGTGGAGAGGTCGTCAATCTTGTAGACGGTGCGGAACAGGGGATGGGACAGCGGCAGCGGCGTCCATTTCTGCGCGGGAAACAGTTGCGCGAACTCGCCGCGAAATGACCGAATCCAGCGCGGGTCGGAACAGCCCGCCGAGGCCAGCAAAAAGCCGCCATGCGTCAGGTAGTAGCGCAGGGCCGTCCGCTCCTTGCCCGTCAGCGTGAACGGCCCTTCGCCCGTCATAATCGCGAAGGGGAAACGGCACAGGGCGGAACTGTCAAGGCGGGTTTTTACAAAATGCGGATCGGTCTGGATTTTCGTATCGGCGGCAAGGCGCGTCAGAAAGCGGTCGCTGAAGCATTGCGAGGTCTTGTTTCCGGCATAAACGAGGTTGGCGCACTGAACGCGCCTCCCGCCCCGCCCCGCCCCGCCCTCCGATTGCGGCGCGGCAGTCCTGGAGAATAAGAAAAGCGAAAGGATACAATACAAAGCGTTCTTTTTTGTTCGCATAATGAAAATTTGCCTCCCCCGTCCGCAGGACGGTCGGCTTTAGCCTCCCAGACGGGCCGTTCACGGCCCGGTCTGCGCGGCGCGATTGCGGCGTTACGTTCGGATTGTTGACGGCCTGAATATGCCGCCCGGTCGGGGCGCTGCGAAGGGCGACGCAATTATGCGGCAAATTTTGCGGCGGCGCGGCGGACAGCGGCGGACGAATCGCTTTTCGCCATTTTTGCCAGCAGCGCCTGACTCTCCCTGTCCGTCAGGCCCGCAAGGACTTCCAGCGTGGCAAGCCGCAGATCGTCCCGCTCCGATTGCGCGAGCGCATGGATTGCGGCAAGGGCCTCGTCGGTGCGCAGGGTGGAGAGGGAGAGCAAGACCGATTGCAGGGCGTTGCCGCGCATCGTAAGGGCTGCCGATTTCAGCAGTTCCGCTGCGTCCGGGTCGCGAGCGCGGGCGATCATCAAGGCGGCGAACGCGCCCAGCGTTTCGTCGGAATGGCGCAGGTAGGGCGTCAGCAATTCCATCGCCCGCCCGTCTTCCAAATCCACAACCGCCTGCATACACTCCTGCAAAACTTCCGGGACTTCCCGTTCGGGAAAGGTCAACTTAACCGCCAGCGGCAGCAGGCCCGCCGAATTGCCCAGCCGCCCCAGCGCCTGCGCCGCCGCTTTGCGCGGCTCAATTTTCGTCTGCGGGTCGGGGTAAGGGAGGGAACTGGGAGTCAGGTTATCAAACAGCAGCAGCGCAATATCGCGGACGGATTCCCACACGCCAATCTGCGCCAGCGCCAGAGCGCAGTTCGCCCGCAGATGCCCCGCCACATCGAACGGAACGCCGCCCACCGCCTCAATCTGCACCGTTTTAATGCCGCCTTGCAGGGCGTCCCGCGCAGGGCCGTATTCCAGCCGCCCGAACGCGAAAGCCAGATTCGACCGGACGTGGCAGCCGACATCCCGCTTCGGCCCGTCCTCCATCAACCACAGAAAATGGTCGTGCATCCCGGAGGCAATAGAATCCTCCGCCATCTTGCCGAGCGCCTCCGCCGCCGAAGTCGCGACATAGTTCACCTTGTCGCGCAGCGCCGCCAGCAGGAGCTTTTGCGACTCCAGATCGCCGCGACTCGCCAGCCGCGCCACCGCTTTCAGGCGGTCTTCGGTCTTTCGGGAATTAAGGAGGGGGGTTAAATCTTCGAGCATAGCGGAGTGTACCGTAAAAACAGGATGCCGGGTATCGGGCGTCGCGAAACCCCTTAAAAAATTGCTGCGCAGAAGCGCCCTATTGCAGGCGCGGCCCCCGCGTTGGGTCTTCCACCATGCGGTTCATAATAATCGTTCCGACGAAATGGTTCCAGACCGAGGCGGCCTTATCGTAAAATTCGCTCCAGAATCCGTAAGTGATGACGACTACCGTATCCTCCTCGTGCGCCAACGCGCTGCGCCAGACCGCCTCCCGCAGTGAATCGTCTTTGGGATCGGTCTCAATGCGGCGGTACTCCACCCAGACCATTTCGATCCCGTCGCGGTTGTAGGGGTTGATGTCCTCGTCCACAAAGACCTCTTCGATGCTTTTCATCAGATTTTCCTGAAGCATCTTCGCCAGATTCACGTCTTCCCACCGGATCGGCTCCATCGGCATCACCGAAATTTCCATCACGATGTCATCCAGCGGCGGAACCCGGTCGTGCAGTTTAATGGAGGTGTCGGTCGGCTTGACGATCCAGTGGACAGGGTACTCGAACTGCATCAGGCCGCGCCCGATGACGCAAATCTGATGACCGGGCGAGCAGCGCCATCCATGATTGTCCTTGAGTTTCAGGGTAGATTTTTTCCACTTCGCCATTGTCTCCGCTCCCTCCTCGCAACGCGCCCGCGCCGCCGTTTTCCACGCCCTATTATATCACAATGCGGCAGGAGAAAGAAAGACCGCAACAACGGGACATCTCCGCAAATAAGATCAAGAGACAGGCTGCTCGACCGCGTAGTCAATCCCCATACGTTTCGCCTCGGCTTTTGTCAGCCCCATTGCTATCGTGACTCGCAGCGCGTTTGCTGTTCCACGCGCCGCTGCGTAGGCCTCCATGATGATCTCAGCGCGTGTTTGCTGATCAATTCGCGTCCAATCTTCCCAGATGACGTAAAGGTGAGTGGTGCTTGAGCGTTTCTTATCATCAAGCTCCATCAAAAGCGGTTCTACTTCGCCCGCGCTTGGCGAAAGGTATTCTTGCGTTAAGCGACGGACTAATTGCTCTTTTTTGACATCAACTCTCGGAACAAATTTAACGATGGACATTTTTCATCTCCATAAAAGATCGTGGTTTTCACGTATCCATTCGACATCTTTCAAATATTGTTCCGCCTCTTTTGTGGCGGCGATGGGGCTTCGATAACGCATTTGAATCCACCAGGCATCATAAGATCGCAAAACGACGGTCTGAAACTCTATCGCGAATTTCAAGTTGAATGGTCGGCGCGGAGAAAAGTTCGCGGGATTATTTCTTTCAAGCAATATCAGCCGCCACCATAACAAAAGGTTGTGATAACCCTCTGCGTCTCGCACCGGAGGAATTAACTCGTTTCTCCCGCGCTGGACTGCAAAGGGAAGTTGTGGCGTGGCGGTATCACTTGATAACAGGTTGATCAAACGAAAGTACGCTGTTTTAAGCCACATCTCCGCAGCGTATCCAAGCAAGTAAATGCCTGCGTAATGTTGCTTCTTCCTGACAAGAAATTTTCCTTCCTGATAGAAATACTCGGCGGCGGCCTCAAACTCCTGGACAGTCTCACGGGTACTTTCAATTTGTTCGCGTAAAGTTTTTGTTGGATCGCGCGGTGTCATCGTTCCTCCGAAACGATTTTCATCCACGAAAAGACACGAAAATCGCCAACTCAGTTTCGTGTCCCTTCGTGTCGTTTCGTGGATAGGTTCTTTACAGCCCTTTGCTGGCTAAGAAAGTGACGAGATCGCCGACGCGGCACGAGTAGCCGTACTCGTTGTCGTACCACGCGACGACCTTGACAAGGTTGCCGCCGACCGCGATGGTGTCCACCGCCGAGAAGATGGAAGAGTGCGGATTGCCCTTCATATCGGTAGAGACGAGCGGCAGTTCCGTGTATTCCAGCACGTTTTTCATCGGCCCGTCGGCGTACTCTTTCACGGCGGCGTTGACTTCCGCGACCGAGGCGTCGCGGGAGAGCAGCGCGGTGAAGTCCACGACGGAGACGGTGGGGGTCGGGACGCGGAAGGCCATGCCGCTGAATTTGCCGACGAGTTCCGGGATCACGAGGCCGACGGCGCGGGCCGCGCCGGTCGCCGACGGCACGATGTTCTGCGCTGCGCCGCGCGCGTCGCGGATGTCGCTGGCGGCGGTGTCCTGAAGGCGCTGGCTGTTGGTGTAGGCGTGAATGGTTGTCAGCAGGCCCTTTTCGATGCCGAATTTGTCGTTGAGGACTTTGGCGACGGGCGCGAGGCCGTTGGTGGTGCAGGAGGCGTTCGATACGACGTGATGGTTCGCCGGGTCGTATTTATCTTCGTTGACGCCCAGAACGATGGTCAGGTCTTCGTTTTTGGCGGGCGCGGAGATCACGACTTTTTTCACGCCGTGTTCGCGGTGCGCGACGGCTTTGGTGGCGTCGGTGAAGAAGCCGGTGGACTCGATCACGATGTCGGCCCCCACGCTGTCCCATTTAATGTCGGCGGGGCTGCGCTCGGCGAATACAGTGATTTTTTTGCCGTTGACGATGAAGTCTTTATCTTCCGTCTGAATCTCGCCGTGAAAGGGGCCATAAGTGGAGTCCCACTTAAAGAGGTGCGCGTTGGTTTTCGCGTCGGTCAAATCGTTGATGGCGACGACTTCGATGTCGTCGGCGTGGCGCTCCAGAATAGTGCGCAGGGTGATGCGTCCAATGCGTCCAAATCCATTGATTCCCACTCGAACTGCCATGATGAAGGTTCCTCCGTTGCTGATCTTGCTCGTGTTTGCGGCGTGAAGGGCGGCGGGCGCGGTGAAGGCAGTCCCGGCAACGGATTGCGGAACGTGGCGCCTCGTGGCCTGCGGCGTCGTTGCGCGGCACAGTCAGCAGATTGTCCCTCTATGATAGCGCTTTTCGGCGGTCGGAATCAACGGCGGACGAAATCGGGGAGTGTTTAGTTTATTGCGGGTATACTTAGCGTATGGAAAAAGAAACAATCCCACCGCTGACCTGCCCCGACTGCGGCAGCGTTCACCGCCAAACCAAAGACGGCAAAACCTCCTGCGGCAGTCAACGCTACCAATGCCAAAACTGTAAGGCCCACTACACCCCCCAGCCCAAAGTCTGGGGGCATCCCGCCGAAACCCGGATGCAGGCGATCAGGATGTATCTCGAAGACGGCAACTTCCGACGGATCGCCCGTCTGCTGGGAGTCGCGCCGCAAAGCGTGGCGACGTGGGTGGCGCAGTACGTGCAGACTTTGCAGGCCCAGGGACAAACCCCGCCGCAGCCAAAGACGGTGGAAATTGTAGAACTTGATGAACTCTACACGTTCGCGGGCGCAAAAAAAAACGTTTCTATCTCATCACCAAAGTAGATCGGGCCACGCGCTGCCTGCTGGCCTTTCGGGTTAGTCAGGCCGCTGATTGGGACGCTTTGCAGGCGGTCTTAGACGGCGGCCCCAAAGCATTGAAGCATTACAGCGACGGTTACGGAGGGTATGCCAGTCTGATGTATCCGTGTCCGAACGCGCATGAGGTGGCTCCGGGGAAGACGCAGACTTACAGCGTGGAAGCGCTCAATGCGGAACTGCGGCATTATTTGGCGCGTCTTTCGCGGCGCAACCGTTGTTTTTCGCGCAAGATGGAAGCGTTAGAGCAAGCGGTGTGGCTGTTTGCTTTGACGTGGAATGCGCGTCAGTTGCACAACCGAAAGTTTCCCAAACACAAAAAGCACCTGATCGAATTTCTACCCGCAATAAACTAGGCACTCCTCGAAATCGCTTGAGTATCCCTCCTGAAAATTGAAAATCAGATCATAACGATTCACCCCATCCCATCCCTTCCCTTCGCAACTTATCTTGTCCCGTAAGTGGGATGGTGTAGAACGATGAGATAGCAAAGCAGAACTCTAAATGCTTGCTTGCCTGTTTCGTTCTATCTCATTTTCGACATCTGGGACAAGATAAGCCCTTCGCAAGGGGAGGGGGCCGTCCGCTTCTTTCCCCTCTTTGCGAAGGAGGGGGAGCAGCGCATTTTCTCCCCTCCTTGCGAAGGAGGGGGAACAGCGCATTTTCTCCCCTCCTTGCGAAGGAGGGGTTGGGGGAGGTGAATATTGCCTTTTTACATTCGTTTCCCCTTATCAATTTGTTCCTCTTTCAAATACCCGATTAAGGCCATTATAACAACAAGCCGCTACTCTGTCAAGCCGCGCTGAAAAGCGTTTTGAGGAAGAAACGAAAGCCCGCGCCGAGAGTGGCGCGGGCTTTGTGGTAAAAGAGGCGGGATGCTATGGCACAATCGTTGTCAGTTGTTTTTCCAGAGCGCTGGCGACAATGAGGCAGTCCGCGACAATGCGGTCTTTTGGGTCCTCCACACGGCGGACGAGCCATAAATGACGCGCAGGATAATGGACCGCGCCGCTGGAAGTGTCCTCCCACGGATACTCCAGCTGCGGCCAGACGGGCGCCTGCTTTCCTGCAATGCTGGGCTGCGCGTTCTCCAGCGCCTCAACGAATTGTTGAACGTTTGGGTTGTCTTGAAGCAAGGATTTACCAACGGGGTCGCGCAGCAGGATATTGAACAGATACGCGACAATCTGATGCGTTTTCGGAACGACCTGTCCACTACGGGCATACGCGGCTTTCGCAAGCTTCTCAAAAACCATCTGGATCAGCATACACAGCGTGGAGGGACTGCCGCCTGCCGTGGAAACCGCCCACGCCGCCCGCAAATCTTCCCGCGCTTGCTCAAGAAAGGGGTCAGCCCACTCACGCGGGGTCGCCATGACATTCCATCTCCCTAAATGTCCCTCGCGGAAGAAGCATCCCATCCGACAGGCAATCGTAATAATTCCTTTTGCACGTCTTCCCAATCGGTAGGATTCATCAGGACAACGATGGATGGGTAATCAATCTGGCTGGCCTTATGCGGCGCAAAGCGGTAGGGCAAGACCTCGCCAATCGCAGGGACTGCCGTTGAAATTTCAAGCAGACGAATCTCATCATCCTGCGGGGAAGAGAAAAGTTTGACCAGCGTTGTTTTCGGGTCAGCGGCGCGATGCGCGGCGGCTAATTCTTTCGCCACGTCTTCGATTGAGCGCATTGTTTCTGTCAGCATAATTTTCTCCCGAAACGCGCAGGATTTCGCGCTTCAATCCATTATACAGGCAGGCCGAAATTTTGTCAAGAGTTGCCGGAACGAGTTTCTGAGGAAGAAACGAAAGCCCGCGCCGAGAGTGGCGCGGGCTTTGTGGGGAAAGTGGAGCCGGTTTTTTAGCGGACGACTTCCAGCACGGAGTTCTCTTTCAGACCAGCGAAAGGCAAAAAAGCGGAAAGACAGGCCGTATTAACAGTCAGCGCGGCGGCGGCGCGGCCCGAAAATGTATCTGCGTTTTTTGCAAGGAGACCCCCCACTCCTGATTTGCGCGGAAGCGACGCGCGCGGAGAAACATCAATGCGATTTCGATACGGCAAAAGCGGCCTGCCGGGGCTGCTGGCGCTTTTTCTGCTGCTTTCTGGCCTCAGCGGAGCGCGGGCGGCAAACGGCCCCCGACCGGCTGACTATGGCGCGGACTTAGAACTGGGCGGCGCGGGCAATGGCAACGGTAAATTTGCTGCGGTAGCGGACATGGCCTTCGATAAAAACAACGTCCTCTACGTGCTGGATACCGTCTGGACTCAGAATGGACAGACGCGCTCCAATTATCTGGCGCAGCGTTTCAGCGACTCCGGGCAATTTCTGTCGCAGTTCTCGATTTACGATTCGCGGCTCGGCGCAAACAACGCCCCCGCGCATCTCGCGGTCGATTCGCAGGGCAACGTTTATATTACGCAGCCCCGCGCCGGACTGGTGCAGCAGTACAATGCCGCCGGAGTCCGCGTCCGCGATTTCACGCTGCCGGCAGCCTCCGCAATCGCCATTCGAAGCGTCAACGGGCAGGAGCAAATTCTTGTCCTTCCGCAGCCCGCAGGCGGGCAAAGCGTTCAGCAGGTGAGCGTATTCTATGCGGACGGGCGAGCAGGGAATCCGATCCCGCTGGGCCGCGCCATCGCCAACTGTCTTTCGCTGGCGACCGACGCGAACGGCGGTCTCTACGCCCTCGCCGACATAAATCAGGTCTATAAATTTGCCGCAAACGGCGCTTTGTTGACCGTGCTGGGCAGCGGCGTCAACGACTACTATCAGTCGGACGGCAGCGCCCTGCTGCATACCGTCGCGGTGGACTCAAAGGGCAGCATCTATTCCACGACCCCGCACAATCCGGGTTATCTGACGAAATTCAGCGCCGATCTCACGACCGAAACGCAGCGGGCCGGCCTCTTTTCGTGGTGCGACGCCTGGGGATACTACTTCGGGCGGTCTTATACACCGGTGAAGATTGACCGCAAAGACCGCGTCTGGGTGGGCGTGAATGGAACGTTCGGGGACGGCGAATCGTGCGGAGGCAACCCGATGCACTTCCGCCCCTGCCTTTTCCGAACGGCGGCGAACTTTCTGGACGCCGGACAGACCGGCGTCACGCAAAAATCGCTGCTGGGCCTCGGCCTGCTGCCAACGCTTGCCGCCGCTGGCAGCGCGACGGGCGAGTTCCATACAACAAATATGACCACGCTCACGCTCAATATCGCGGCGGCGACGCGGCGCGTTTCGCAGGCCACGCTCACTTACTCCATTTACGACGTAAACAAAAAACTTGCGGGGCAGGGGAAGGTGGACATCGCGCTTCAGGACGGCGTGGCGGTCACACGGCGCGTCACCTTCCAGCCGCCAAAATGGGGATGGTACGAAGCGCAATACACCCTGAGCAGCAAAGGGACTGCGCTGAAATCGGGCGTTCAGCATCTAGCCTTTACGCCGTCCTACTCCAACGTCCCTAATGTCAGCGACGGCGAGATTCGGGGCGGGCCGGTGGACGCGGCGCGGCAGGCGGAAGTCCAGTTGAAACTGATGCGCACCGGCACAAACTACGGACTGGACGCGGTGGACAGGCACGTGGCAGACGCGGCGAAATATGGCCTGACGCTGATTGTGGAACTGGTCAGCGCCTCGGACTGCGCCGCCGACAAAGTGCGGGAGGCGGTCACGCGGTTCAAAGGGCGCGTCCGCTACTGGGAAGTGGTCAACGAGCCGAACCTTTCGATGTCGCCGCAGGATTATGTCGCGCTCTTGCAGCAGACCTACCGTCAGATTAAAAACATTGACCCGCAGGCGCAAATTGTGGCTCCCGCTTTGTGCGGCATTGATCTGAACTGGTATCAGCAGTTCTATCAACTCGGCGGCAAAAGCTGCTGCGATGTGCTGTCATTGCACGATTACGAAGGCAACGGGAGCATTGACCCGTACCACTGGACGTACAAAATTCGCGCCCTGCGGCAAATCATGGCGTCCTACGGCGACCAGAACAAACCGGTCTGGCAGACGGAACTCGCCATCAGCGGGGTGCAGGGCGGCTGTTTCATGGGCGGCGTTCAGGCGGTGCGGATGCTGTTGCACCGCGATCTGCTGGAGACGCTGGGCATCTCCGCCGACACCAACCTGCATTTTTACGCCAATGAGCATGGCTTCTCGCTCTGCCCGTCGTATTTGTGGTCGGGCGCGGGGCCGCACCCTGCGGCAGCCGCTCTGCGCGTCCGCTCTGCGCTGCTGAAAGGCCGGACATACAGCGGGACACTGGACTTTGGCGCGACTGGCAACAAACTGTTCTTCGGGCTGAAATATCCGGGGCCGGACGGCAGCGTGGTCTACCCGATTCATAATCTGGGACTGCCCGACTCGGTGGTGAATTTCCGCGTTGCGGGCGGGGCGACGCTGAAAACGGTGGACGCTTTCGGCAATGTCACGCAGACGCCCGTCATCGGCGGCGTGGCCCGCATCACCGTGCCGATGCTGCCGGTCTATCTCGTCGCCTCCGCCGGTCAGACGGTTGCGCCCGTCGCAGTGGACTTTGGGACAAACGTCGCGGGGCTGGCGCAGTTCACCTATTCCGAGGGCGGCAACGGCAATTTCGGCGCGTTGACCAACGGGGTCATGGAATCGATTCACGCGGGCAGTCTTAACCCGAATTTCTGGGTTGGGAATATGCCGGCGGCCTCGACGACCGCGCCGACGCTGACCGTGACTTTCCCCACGACGCGCTCTCTCAGTAAGGCGATTCTCTATGGAATCAACGCGGATAACCAGTATTGCGCCCTGCTCGCTTACGACGCGCAGGTCTGGACGGGAACGGGATGGACGACAGTCGCTTCGGTGAATACGCCCTGCCCCGCCAGCGACGCCGCGCCTGCAGTGGACTGCCTCGTAGATACGTGGTACATGGACCAAAATACCAGCGTGGCGCAGTTTCCGACCGTCACGACAAGTAAAATCCGCTTCGTCATCAAGCGCGTGACAGCCGGGTTCACCCCCGACGCGCTGGCAGCGTCGGCCTGCCACACCGCATGGGGCGCGGACTTCGCCCCGAAACTGATGCTGCGCGAAGTGGAAATCTATTGAGGAAAGAGGTTCGGGTGTTCAGGTATTCGCTCGCTCATTGATAGTTAGCACATAACGATTCACCTCACCCCAACCCCTCCTTCGCAAGGAGGGGAGAAAAGCGGACGGCTCCCTCCCCTTGCGAAGGGAAGGGCCGGGGCGGGGTGAATCGCAGGGCCATTCAGTTTTCGTGTGGGCGAATCAATTCACGGCCACGCGCGCGCAAAGTCCGCCTTCGCGGACTCAATGCGGATGAGCCCCCACAAAAAGGATCGGGTTTAGTGTCCGAAGGGACACTTCGCGCGCTTGGGGCAGCGGTTTCAACCGCCCGACGCTGAAAACGGAATGGTCCTGGGTGAATCGTTACCGGGAAGGGAAAACAACGCATTTTGACGAAGCATGACGGCGGGGGTGAACCGCGATGCAAAATGATTGGGCTTCTAATGAAATGCAGCGCGTCCGGGGTTGGGCCCCGCGTTACCGGAAACCCTTGATTTCCGCCTCATGGAGCGCGTGATCTTGAGCGTCTCCTTGCGGAAGAAGACGGACTATGAACCAGGAATCATCAAAATGACCCGCGTAAAAATCTGCGGTATTACAAATAAAGAAGACGCGAGAGCGGCGGTGGACTATGGCGCGGACGCGCTAGGTTTTGTGCTGATACCTGAGTCGCCGCGTCTCATAGACCCGCGATTGGCGAAAGACATTCGTTACACGCTACCGCCCTTCGTCCAAACTGTTATTTTAGTCGAAGACAGCGAGGACGATTCAGAGTCTGCTTACGAAGCGCGTGACGCCGGTTTCTCCGCACTGCAATTTTATGTTGGCGAGCGCAGTCTAAATGACGTGTGGCCTCTGTCTTTCATTCGCGCTTTTCGTATAAGAGACGAAAACAGCCTTACCGAAATTGAGACCTATCTTGAAGACACGAGCCCGAACGCGATTCTGCTGGACACTTACCACAAAGACAAACTGGGCGGGAGCGGCGAAACGTTTAACTGGGATTTGGCGATTGAGGCGAAAAAACGCTTCGATTTGCCGATTATTCTGGCGGGCGGGCTGACGCCGGACAACGTGGCGGAGGCGGTTGCCAGAGTGCGGCCTTACGCAGTGGATGTTTCCAGCGGCGTAGAATCCAGTCCCGGCGTCAAAGACCACGCAAAATTACGGGCGTTCATTCAGGCCGTTCGCCACGCAGACCTGTGATCGGCCTGCGGGAACTACAGTGCAGCGATGTTTGCCTGTGCTGTCAGCATTTAAATTTGCTGACCTTAAAAACCTGCGACGCCTTTACGCGCCAGTGTCTTTTGATTGCGGTCGGAACCGCGTTTTCTTCGGCCCAGGTTCAGGCGGAAAGGGCGCGTTTGTTCGCGGCCTTTGGCGTTCTCGGCGCAGTGCGAATGGACAACGGGCCAGAATTTATCGCAACCGAAATGCAGGCATGGCTTTCCGCGCAGAACGTTTTGGCGGCGTACATCGCTCCGGGCAGTCCGTGGCAAAACGGCTTCCGGGAAAGTTTTCACAGCCGCCTGCGCGACGAATTGCTTTCCGCCAGCGTATTTGAGAACCGCGCGGACGCCCGCACCCAAACGGAAGCGTTTCGGATCATGTATAATACCGAGCGTCCGCATCAATCGCTGAGCGGTTTGACGCCCGACGCATACAAAACCCGGTGGCTGCGCGAGCAGTCAACCAACAGTGGAGACTAACATTTCGCGTGGCCTGGAAAATAGGGTACACGTCATAGGACTTTACCTCCCCAGCAATTTTATCAAGACTATCTGAAAAATTTACTTGAAATTTTTCCGTTGAATTATACCTCTTATGGACTGCCCGAAACCGTCGCAGCGATTGCCGCAAAACAACCAAAGCCCCTGTTTGCTTTGCGGCAAACACGGACTTCGGTCAGGGTTTTTCGGTTGTCCCGTCGGCGCTTTTTCGGCGTACCCGTTTTTTGGGCGGGGGCGGAGTAATCAGCGGCGCGGCGGTCAGCAGTTTTTGCGTCGTTTCTATGGTCGCGGACGGAAGGGCGATCCGCGTCAACGTGGGCGGGGGATCGAGCTGATCCAGTCAGGGGAACTTGCCGCCCGTCCGCGCCAGATAATCGCGCACCTTTTGTTCGATGTCGGCCCCGCGCTCCGCCAGCGCGTCGCGCTCCGCCTGAAGCGCCTCCATCTGTTCCAGCAGGCGCAAAATCACCTCCACGCCCGCGAGATTAACGCCCATCTCCTGCGTAAAGCGGCGAATCTGCCGTAGCCGCTCCACATCCGTTTCCGAATACAGGCGGTTTTTATTGCGGCGCTGCGGGGTCACCAGACCCAGTTTTTCGTACAGCCGAATCGTCTGCGCGTGCATCTGGGTCAGGCTGACCACGACGCCGATCATGTAGACTGGCTCCAGTTTGTCGTGCGTGGCCATGGGGTCTCCTTCGAAGAAGAAGACAGAAGACAGAAGGGGCGCTCAGAGTTTGCGCGATTTGCGCTTCGATTGAAACGTTTGTACGCAGGGCATTTTTTCTGTTTTCTGTTTTCTGTCTTCACCTTTCACTTCCGTATCGCTTCGCTCCGCAGCCCCGCGAGTTCTGTGAGCAGGGCCCGTTCGCGGTCGCTCAGGTCTTTCGGAACGGTAATTTTCACGCGGGCATAGGCGTCTCCCGCCGGTCGGTCGCGCAGGGCGGGCATCCCCTGTCCGCCGAGCCGCATTTTCTGGCCCGTCTGGATTCCAGGCGGCACGAGCAGCTGCCGCTTCTTACCGTCCAATGTCTCGACTGCAATCTCGCCGCCTAATCCCGCAATCGTATAAGGGACGGCGACATCGAACGACAGGTTTTGCCCCTCGCGCTCAAATTTCGGGTTCGGCATGATTTTCAGTTGCACGTAAAGATCGCCGCGCCGCCCTTTCGGGTCTGCCGCGCCCTCATTGGCGAGTTTCAGGCGCAGGCCGTCCCACGCGCCCGCCGGGATATTGACCTGTCCGCTGCGCGGGGCGGGGATGCGCCCGCTGCCTTTGCAGCGCGGGCAGGTCGCGCCGTGCAGATCGAAGCGGCCTTTGGCGTCGCGCTTCTGGCCCATGCCGTCGCAGTCCGGGCAGGCGTCCTGCACCGTGACGTTGATGCGCCGCGTGGCCCCGCGATACGCCTCCTCCAGCGAGACCTCCAGCCCGAACTCCACGTCTTCAGCGGGAACCGCCGAGCGGCGCGGGGCGCGGGGGCCGCCCCCGCCAAACATCCGCTCAATCACGTCCTCAAAATTGATTCCGCTGCCGTCCGTCTCCACATCCACAAACGGAGCGCCGCGAAACCCGCCCGCGCCGGAATTGAATCCCCCGCCGCCCGCCCCCGGATTAAAGCCGCCCGGATTGAATCCCGGCGTGTTCCAGTTCTCGCCGAACTGGTCGTACTTTTTTCGGTTCTCCTCGTTGGAAAGCACGTCGTAAGCGGACTGCACCTGCTTGAACTGCTCTTCGGCCTTTTTGTCGCCGGGGTTCAGGTCGGGGTGAAATTTTCGGGCCATCTTGCGGTGCGCCTTTTTAATTTCGTCCGCCGTCGCCGTCCGCGCCACGCCCAGAATGGAATAATAATCTTTTCCGCTCACGCCGGATCACCCCCAGAGTGGAAGACAGAAAACAGAATACAGAAGGGGCGCTTAGAGTTTGCGCGATTTGCGCTTCGATTGAAACGTTTGCAGACCGGGTATTTTCTTCTGTTTTCTGTTTTCTGTTTTCTGTCTTCTCCAATTTTATTCTGCGCTAATCTGCACTTTTTTCGGTCGCGTCGCTTCCGCTTTCGGCACGGTCAATTCTAAAATGCCGTTGCGGTAGGTAGCGGAAACTTTGTCCGCCTCGACCGGGACGCCGATGGTAAACGTCCGCTGGAATGCGCCATACTGCCGCTCCACGCGCACATAATGGTCGCGGCGCTCCTCGTCCTCGAATTTTCGCTCGCCCCGGAGGGTGAGCGTATCGCCCGTCAGTTCGATGTCAATCTCATCCTGCTTGATTCCCGGCAGATCGGCCTTAATCACGATTTTTTCGCTGTTTTCCAGCACGTCAATGCTCGGACTCCAGACGCGCTGCGAAACGTGTTCGCGGCGCGTCCCCGTTCCCTCGCGGGGAGACAGGGCGCGGTTCACATCGTCCTGAAGGCGAAGCAGCATCTCAAACGGGTTGGTCTCGTATCGGGTCGTGTTCATGTTCTCTGGCTCCTTTCGTTATAGGAGTAGACAGTAAACGCTAGACAGTAAACAGTAGGGGCGTCGCAGTTTGCCGCATTTCCTACTGTTTACCGTCTACTGTCTGCTGTTTACTTACTTGAACTCCGTCTCAATCACGGTATCGTCGTGCGGGGCGGCCTGCGGCTCCGGCTCTTCGGTAAATTCCGCCTCGCTATGTCCGTTGCCCGCATTCGCGTTGGCAGTCGCCTGCGAATACAGCATCTCAGACAATTTATAGGTAGACTGCTCCAGTTCGCCGGTCAGGCGGGTCAGTTCTTCCGTTCCCGTCTCGTTGGCGTTTAGGGCCGTCCGCAGGTTCATAATGTTCTTCTCAACCGTTTCCTTCAGATCGGCGGGCGCTTTGTCGCCCACGTCTTTGAGGTTTTTCTCGGTCTGGTAGATCAGCGATTCGGCCTTGTTGCGGGCCTCGGCGCGGTCGCGCTGCGCCTTATCTTCCTCGGCGTGCGCGGCTGCCTCTTTGACCATGCGGTCAATCTCGTCCTTGTTCAGGCTGCCCGTTCCGCTGATGGTGATCTTCTGTTCGCGGTTCGTGCCTAAGTCCTTCGCGGAGACGCTGACGATTCCGTTGGCGTCAATATCGAAGGAGACCTCAATCTGCGGGATGCCCCGCGCCGCCGCCGGGATGCCGTCGAGTTCGAAGTTGCCCAGCAGTTTGTTCGCCGCCGCAATCTCCCGCTCGCCCTGAAACACCTTGACGTGGACGCTGCGCTGTCCGTCTTCGGCGGTGCTGAACGTCTGACTCTTTTTGGTCGGAATGGTCGTGTTGCGCTCGATGAGCTTGGTCATCACGCCGCCCAGCGTCTCGATCCCCAGCGAAAGGGGAGTGACATCCAGCAGCAGGATATTCTGTCCTGCCGCCGCGCCGCCGCCCTCGCTTGCCAGAACGCCCGCCTGAATCGCCGCCCCAACCGCAACTACTTCGTCCGGGTTTACGCCCTTGTTCGGCTCTTTGCCGCCGCCGAGTTTGCGGACTAAATCCTGCACCATCGGCATCCGGGTCGAACCGCCAACCAGAACAATCTCGTCAATGTCGGAAGCGCTGGACTTTGCGTCGGCAAGCACCTGCTCGAACGGTTTGCGGCAGCGCTCTACCAGATCGCTGGTCAGTTCCTCGAATTTGGCGCGGGTGATATTCACGTCCAGATGCGCGGGGCCTTCCGGCGTGCTGCTGATAAACGGCAGGTTGATATTGGTCGTCGTCACGCTGGAGAGTTCGATTTTCGCCTTCTCCGACGCTTCCCGAACGCGCTGGGTGGCCTGCTTGTCTTTGCTCAGGTCAATTCCGTTGTCTTTTTTGAACTCCGCAAAGACATACTCCATCAGTCGCTGATCCCAGTCGTCGCCGCCGAGTTTGTTATCGCCGTTGGTCGCGAGGACTTCCAGAACGGCGCCGCCGTCCTCCGTCTTGCCGATTTCCAGCAGGGAAACATCGAAGGTTCCGCCGCCCAGGTCAAAAACAAGAACTTTTTCTTCCTTGCCTTTGTCGAGGCCGTAGGCCAGAGCCGCCGCCGTCGGCTCATTGATAATGCGCAGGACTTTCATTCCGGCGATTTCCCCGGCGTTTTTGGTCGCGGTGCGCTGCGAGTCGTTGAAATAGGCGGGAACCGTAATGACGGCTTCGGTCACCGGCTGCCCCAGATACGCTTCGGCGTCCGCTTTGAGTTTCTGCAACACCATCGCGGAGATTTCTTCCGGCGAATAGTTTTTGCCGTCAATGTTGACTTTATCATTCGTGCCGATTTTGCGCTTGATCGAGATGATCGTGCGGTCGGGGCTGATAATGGCCTGCCGCTTGGCGCTGGAACCGACAAGCCGCTCGCCTGTTTTATTGAATCCGACGACAGACGGAGTGATGCGGCTGCCTTCGGCGTTTGCGATGACGGTCGGTTCGCCGCCCTCAATGACGGCAACAACGGAGTTCGTTGTTCCGAGATCAATCCCTACTGCTTTTCCCATTTTTGAAAACACCTCCGGGTATTTGTAAAATCCGCTTGAAATTTAAGGTGAAGAGCGGCGCATGACCGTCTTATCTAGCAACGTTATTATGATACTACTTGAGCGTTGTATTGTCAAGTCTTTTGTAAAAAAATTGTTCAGGTTCATTCAATAAATAGCGAAGGGGAGAGAAAGCGCCTTTGCGCATCGGATGCGTGCGCGTGGGAAGTGGCGACGGCCTGCAAAAAACTCAGTGGCGGCGCGACATGGAGGAAGGAGGAAAAAGGGGAATGGGGCGTCCATGTTGAACTGCGTTCCCCTTCTTTAATAGTAGACAAAGAGGGACTGAATCAAACCGTTTCAATGATTTCCACGTTGGCGCGGGGGACGGTGACCGTGCGCCCGTCTGCCAGCTTGGTTTCCAGGACGCGCACCATCGTTTCCGATTCCACTTTGACCAGTTCCGTTGGCAGGCCGCTCACGGTTCCCAGAATCCCGAAATAGGGTTCCCGGATCACGCGGATTGGCGTTCCAATGCCCAGCTGTCCGCCCTCCGCGTCGTCCTCTTTTCGCGCTTCCAACACCTCGGAGAGCGGAACGATGACTTCGGGGCGGATCACTCCGGCGCGAATCTGTGTGGCCCCGTTAATGGATGCGGTCTCGCCCTGAAGCGACTGGAACAGCGCGAACGCCCGATTCGACATGGCGATCTCGCCGAAGCCCTCGGTAATCATCAGGGTAAAGGCGATTGGCTCCTGCCCGGTGATCGCGACGCCGATGTCGTATCCCGGCTGATTGAGCGCTTCGGCAAGGTAGTCCATCAGTTCGCGGTCAATCACGCCGCCCGCCACAATCCCGACCACGCCGACCAGCGCCGCCTTACGCAGGGCCGCGCCGGAAACATTCGAGCCGCCCACGACGATTTTTCCGCGATGCGCCTCCGTGAGGGAGGCGTCGGTAATCGGCTGGTCTGGACTGCTGGTAATCACGACGATTTCGCCCTGCCGTTCGCCGCCCACCCCGAAAATCCCCTGCACCAACGCGCCCTCGCAGGCCACGACGACGCCCTCATTTTCCAGCACCCGCACAACGGTTCCGCGAATGTAAGCGTCCCGCTCAACGGGAGTCGGCGCTTCGCGGACGCCGACGTGTCCGGTCGTGGCGGAGATCAGTTCGATTTTTCCCGCAAACGGCGAACGGACTTCGCTGCGAAAGAATCGCCCGAAAACGCCTTTCGTCTCTGCCATCAGATCACCGACCGCCACCGCGTCGCCCTCTTTGAATTTCAGGGCGTCCCGCACATCGCCCGGTTCCACGCCGAGCCGTTCCGCCAATTTCACGGTCTGCATGATTCCCGGCAGCTCCGTGCGGGCAATTACGGCGCGAGGCGTCACCACATCGCCGACTTTGACTAAGACCGTCCCTTTGAGCGGCAAACGGCGAATTTTCTCAATGCGAGTCCGGGCGCTGACTTTCAGTCCCGGCGTATAGGCGGTTCCCAAGAAAAATCTCCTTCGGGAGAAAACAGAAAACAGAAAACAGAAAACAGAAGGAGCGTTCCCAATCTGCAAACTTCCAACGTCAGCGACGCAGTTTGCAGTCCGGGCATTTTCTTCTGTTTTCTGTTTTCTGTTTTCTGTTTTCTCTATTTTACAAAATCCCGCTTCGTGCGCGTATCCACTTTGCCGTTGGCGAAAAGCAGGACGGCGGTCGCTTTTTCCGGGTCGGCGGCGTAGTGCGGGAAGTCCAGGGCCTTGCCAAGAGCCGCCTCGCCCTTCGCGTCGCTTTGCGCAGGGATGGCGACGTGGGCATTCAGCGGCGCGTCCGTCCGCTCAATCAGCAAAACCAGTTGATTGACCGGCAAAGCGCGTTGCCGCTGCTGGTCTTTGTCCGACGGCTCCAGATTGTAGCCCGCCGCCAGTTCATTAAAAACGTAGCCGACGTTGGCCCCGTCCCCCGGCGCGGAGAAAGCGCTCATGGCGCTGCCGCGCCCCCCGGCTCCGGGAACGTAGCCCGCGATATTCTGCTGCCACGTATCCGCAGGCGGCAGTCTGCCGTTCCAGTCCTGCGCGTAGGCGCTCATAGCCACGCTCAGGGTATGCAGGTTGGCGCGGGCCAGCGTGATGTCGCGCTGCGATTTGAAGCCGAGGAAGACGCGATATCCGGCGAAAATCAGCCCCGCCGAAATCAGGACAATTACGGCAAGCGAAATCCGGCTGAGTTCGCGCTGTCCCAGCCGAATGGTGGCCTTGCGCTCCGGTCGCGGCGCAAAATCTTCAGGCATAGCATACTCCCAGATGCGAACAGACAGAATACAAATAGACAGGATGGACAGGATAAAAGACCGATGGGACAGGTTTTTTTATCCACGAACGACAAAAAGAATTTTAGACAGGATTAACGGGATTTTCAGGATTTTTAAAAACCAATCCTGTCAATCCTGAAAATCCCCGTAATCCTGTCCATAATGGGTTTCTATCCTGTCCACCCTGTCTATTGTTCGCGGTCTACTTCGACGGCAGCATCGGCGGGTCGAAGCCTTTAAGGGCGTCAACGAGTTCGCGGACGGAGGCGGCGGACTTTTGCAGGTCGGCGGACTCCTGCGCGGTCAGTTCTATCGGGACGATTTTTTCTACGCCGCTTGCGCCAATCATGGCGGGCAGTCCGAGATAAAGGTCGCTGACGCCGTAGCCGCCCTCGTTCGCGCCGGTGTAGACCGCGCAGGGCAGGATGCGCTTGCGGTCGTTTAAGACCGAGTCGATCATCTGCGCTATGGCGGCGGACGGGGCGTAGAAGGCGCTGCCCGTTTTCAGCAGGGCGACAATCTCGCCGCCGCCCTTGCGGGCGCGGCTGACGATCTCCTCCAACCGGGGCGCGGCGATCAGGCTGGTAATTGGGACGCCGCCGATATTGGTGCTGCCAATCAGCGGGACCATATCGTCGCCATGCCCGCCCAGAACGTAGGCGTTGATTTCCGCCACGCTAAAGCCCGTCTCCATCGCAAGAAAGGCGCGGAAGCGGGCGGTGTCCAAAATTCCGGCCTGACCGAAGACCCGATTTGACGGGAATCCGCTCTCGTGCAGGGCGATATGGCACATGGCGTCCAGCGGGTTTGTCAGCAGGATCAAAATGGAATTGGGCGATTTCGCCGCCGCCGCTTTTGTCACCGTCGCGACAATGCCCGCGTTCGTTTTCAGCAGGTCGTCGCGGGTCATGCCCGGTTTGCGCGGCAGGCCGCTCGTAATGACAACGATGTCGCTGTTCGCCGTCTCGTCCCAGCCGTTCGTTCCGGTGATTTTGGCGTCGCTGCCAATGATGGGCATGGCCTCCAGCAGGTCAAGGGCCTTGCCCTGCGGCATACCCTCCACAATGTCGTACAGGACGATATCCACGTCGCCGCGTTCCGCCAGCCAGTGCGCCAGGGTCGCTCCGGTCTGTCCCGCGCCAACAATCGTAACTTTTTTTCGCATGATGCTGCGATTCTCCTTCAGTGGTTTTCAATCAAAATAGCAGGATTCGAGGCGTTGCAAACGCCTCGCCAGGTGGCGTTCTGCCAAGCGTCCTGCCGGACGCGCAGTTCACGCACCCATTTTGCGCTGTCTTTCATTTCTTTGCGGTCGCGCCACATCCCAATAAAAGGTTCCTGCGCAATATCGGTCTTGACAACAGACTTTTGCGGCGCGGTTTTTGCGTAGCGCTGACGCAAAATCAGCGAGTTCACGCCGCGCTTCAGCGGGAAGCAGGCTGTAATCGCTGCGAAGCGCGTCAAATTGTAACATATCATCAGGCGGCATAGAGGAAAACTCCTTTGCTTTTCAGCCGTTTTCCGGCGCAGAGATCGCGCCATCAGGCAGCAGCGCGTGGACGCCCTGAACGCCGTTGACAATCTGCGTGACGCGCAGGTCAACGGCGAGGCTGGCGAGGGCGAGCGCGTCCGTTCGCGCAAGGCCGTGTTGCTCTGTCAGCAAGTCAAGCATGGCGTCAAGCGCCTTATACGCCGCCTGATCTAAATCTTCGTCGAAGCCCAGCGTAATCTGACCGGCGGGCGTTTCGGCGCGGGGCGTCCCGATTTTCATGTCCGGGCGCAGGCGGAAGGTCAGTTCCACGCGCTCCATCGGACACTCAATCGCCATGCCGCTCGATTCGCCGTCGCCCTGCGCCCCATGCCCGTCCCCGACCGAGAATAACGCGCCCGCAATGGCTATCGGTAAAAACAGCCGGCTGCCAGAAATCAACTCCTTGCAGTCCATATTTCCGCCAACGGTTCGCGGCGGGGCGGTGGAGAGAGGACCCGTTTCATCCGGCGCGTTGCCCATCACGCCCATAAACGGACGCAGCGCGACAGTATGCCCGTGCTGGTTTGTCGCGGTCATGCTTGCCCGGTCAAGCGTCCAGTTATGGTAGATTCCGGGAACGTCCACCATTCCCAGGGCGCGGTTAAAAACGCTGTCCCACCCGGCGGCGCCCGTCCACCCCCACGCGCCCGGAACAATCGCCCCGATTTCGATTTCCAGCGTCATGCCGGGATTTGCGCCGCGCACAAAAACAGGGCCGCAGAGCGCGTGTCCGCCATCGGTCTCTGGGTCGCGGGGCTGAAATTTGCGGGCGGCGTCGCGCTCGGCGGCGTTCCATGGGGTGTCTGCGCCGTCCCACGCCTTTGTGTTCCAGCCTGCGTCCAGCGTCTGAAAAATCACGGTGTCGCCGTCTTCAATCGTCAGAATCGGCGCGTAATCGCGGGAAAACGTCCCGTGCAGATTTTCCCGTGTCGGCAGAATATGGTAAACCGCCATGAATTTTTCCCTTCTGCCTGACTATCAACCTGCCCAATCCTGCCAGATAATCAGGGATTGGCAAGGGGACGCAGGGTGAATGTCGCGCCGCTCCGAACTGGGAGATTCAGTTCATAGCCCGCCATCAGCGACATTCCAATCAGCGAATCGGCGTCCATTTCGTCTATCAAAATCGGCGTCTGCTGACCGTCCCACAACAGAACGCCTTCGTAAACGTCAAAGGTAATTTCTGTGCCGTCTGCAAGCGTGGAATGTCCAAGCCGATGCCATTGCAGGCCGAGCGCGGCAATAACATCGGGCGCAAGCGTGAAATAGCCGTTGTAACCCGTATCTATCATGGCGTCATAGTCGTAGGTCTGCCCGGTCGTAGCGAGAACGGCAATACGCAAAACCGCCTCACGTTTCGCCGTGACCGTCCCGGTCATCATGGAGTCTGCCTGCTTATTCTTGCGCCGAATGTCCGCACTGACCGCGACGGCCCAACGCGCCGAACGTAGATTTGCGAGTCGGACAGTCGCGCATCCAGTCGGTCTGCGGCGGCGCTCTCGTCCGGGTCTAATTCCCATTGCCCGGTCTCGATGTCAATGGCGACAATTTCCTCATTGTGCGCCGGTTCCACCTGAGCGCGAATATCGCGCTCGTAAATTTCATTCCCGCGTCGGGCGAACTCCTCTTTCGGATAGCGTCGTTGTTTCACAGGCATGGTCTTGCTTTTCCTTCCAAATTTGTTTCCCAATTTCCTCATGCCCAGATCACGCAGTTCTTGCCGGAACGTTTGGCGCGGTAGAGGGCCTCATCCGCCCGCTGAACTAAGTCAGCCGGGTTCAGCGCGTCTTCCGGGTAGGACGAGACTCCGACGCTGACGGTGCGCCGCACGGTCTTGCCGTCAATTTCCAGCATGGCCTGCATCTCCACGTCGCTGCGGATTCGTTCCGCCATGCGGCAGGCGTCGTCTTTGGTGGTCTCCGGCAAAATCACCAGAAATTCCTCGCCGCCATAGCGCCCGACGAAGTCCACGTTGCGGACGCCTGCCCGCAAAATCGCCGCGATATTGCGCAAAAGTTGATCGCCCTGCGGGTGTCCGTAAGTGTCGTTGAACGTTTTGAAGCTGTCCACGTCGAGCATCAGCACGGAAAGGGCGCGGTGGTAGCGGGTAGAGCGCTTCATCTCCACGCGCAGAAGTTCGTGCATTTTGCGGTGGTTCCACAGGTTCGTCAGGCCGTCGGTCGCCGCAAGATGGTTCATGGCCTGCCGTATCCGCACGTTTTCCAGCGTGACCGCCGCCTGCGGGATCAGGGCGTCGAGCCGCGCAATGTCCTCCGAAGTAAAGGGCTTGCCGACCGGGCGAATCCACTGCGCCACGCCAAGCAGCCGCTCATGCGCCATCACGGGGTAGAGCAGCATCGCGCCGGAAGCGATTTCGCGGCGGGCGCGGTGAACGTCTTTGGCGGCGTCGGGTATCAGGCGCGGGCGCAGACGCGCCGCCGTATGCCCGATAAGCCCCTCGCCGAAGACCGCTTCCTCGTCGCGCATCAGGCCCATATCGGGCAGGGCCGCCGCCGGAACCAGAACGCCCGTCTCCTGATCCATCGTCCAGACCAGCGAGCGTTCGGCAAGCACAAGATTTTTCGCCAGATGCAGAAAGCGCTCCAGCAAGCGGGTGGAATCGGTCTCCTCCGGCTCTAAGATGCTGGCCCTGCCGAGCGCTTCCGCCGTTTCGATCTGTCCGCGCAGTCCCCGGATGTCCACGCTGAGGCGCACGACCTGCGCCGCCAGCAAAAAGAGGATGGCGGCGGAGGGCGCAATGGCAAGCCCCCATGCGGCGGCAAGCGGGGTCAGCAGCACGACGGGCAGCAGGCCGAGTGAGATACATAATGCCAGATTCCGCAGCTGCGCGGGCATTTCGCCCGTCGCGAAGCGGTTCCGCGCCGTTCCCAGTTCGGCGGCGGCGGTCAGCAGCATCAGCACAGCGAGGAATGTCAGCGCGGCGGCGGCGGCGGCGATGCTCAGCGGCAGCGACGGCAGGGCGGCAAGCGACGCCCGCCAGAAAATCGGGACAATGGCGCGGACGCCGAACAGGGACAGCGCCGCCGCAAACGCGCCGTCCGCGAAAAGTAACGCAAGCGCGAGGTGAACGCCCTGCATCCGAAGCCGCCTGCGTCGTCCGGGAATCTTTCCTGCGTTGAACCGCGCCGCTAAAGCGCAGGCCAGCAGGACGCCGAGCGCCGCCGGAACCGCGCCGCACCACAGCCCGAACGCGAACACGACGGGCGGCAGAAAGGTCAGCGATTTTTCCCGCGTCCGCGCAATCGGGGCCTGCCGCGCCGTCATAAAGAGCAGGGCGGCAAGCAGACATAGCCCCGTGTCCGCCAGCGTAAAGCGATGCCAAAGCAAGTTGGCGGCAAGCAGGGCAAAGGCCGCAAGCGTCAGCAGCGGGTCGCGCCAGCGCAGCGGGGCGGCGCAGCGGCGGGCGGGCGGGCGGGCAAAGTCCCGGTAACGCGGGGCCTCCTGGAAATTGGCGGGCGGCAGATTCAGCGCGGGAAGGGCGTCCTGCCCATCAGATCGTGATTCGGTATTCATGGAATGAGCAACGCCCTCCGCTTCCGCCGCGCCAGCGGCCTCTGGAACAACCGTCGAGATAACCGTCCGGGCCGCAGGCCCGCCGCAGTTTTTGCGCCGACCGCAACATTCGGGCCGCTTCCTGCGTCATTAGGGTACAATACGATACCGGGCGACGTTTCGGCGGGCGAAAACCGTCCCGTCCGCGTTCCCGTTCCATTATAGCAAATCCCCCTGCCTGTTGCAAGGGCGAATCGGCATTTGTCGCAGGAATCGGCGGCAGATTTCGTTATTTCGTCCGCGTAGTCCCGAAAAGCCCCCGAACGGACTGCAATTCGCCGGAAAAGGAATCCATTTTCAATATGAGAAGAAGTTGTTTTATTTCGCGTTTGTCCGCTGTGTTTGGCATGGCGGGCGTGGCAGCCGCTTCGCTGTCGGGGTGCGGGGGCGGTTCGTCCAATGGGGGCGGGAATACCGGCGGCAACGGGCGGGGTGCGGTCGTGACGGTCGGGACAACGGCGGGACGCGCCGCCTGCGCCGCCAATGCCCACACTACGGGCCGCGCCCGCTGGACTGTCCTCGTTTTTCTGAACTCGTCCAACGATCTGAATCAGGCGGACAGCGCTATCGGCAATGTGTCGGACGCCCTGCATAATATCGCGCAGATGGCGACCGCCGGTTCCGATTCGAACGTGAATATCGTAGTGCAGTGGAAGCAGGCGACCTGCTCGACGTGCGGCACGGCGACCTTCAACGAGACGCGCCGCTATCTCATCAGGCCGCACTCCGCCGCCGATGTCGCGCAGATTACGGCGGGCAACACGACCGTGCTGGACTCTGACATTCTGCCGTCCGCGTTCGCCACTTCGCCCTATTACAACACGTCCACGAAACAGGTGGACATGGGCGACTGGCGCGTTTTGCAGGATTTCGTGCAGTGGGGTTCGACGAACTACCCGGCGGATAATCTGGCGGTCGTGGTGTGGGATCACGGCTCCGGGTGGGAACCCGTTCCGGCGCAGTACCGCTCGGTCAAGCGCAACTTCGTGCGCCGCGCCGTTTCGATTGACCAGCAGACCCGCAACGAAATCGAGACAGAGCAGATTCCCGGCGCGTTGGCGGGAACGGCGCAGCCGATTGACGCGCTGATTTTCGACGCCTCGCTGATGCAGATGGCGGAGATTGAGTACGAAGTCCGAAATTCGGCGAAGGTTATGGTCGGCTCAGAGGAAAGCCCGCCCGGAGCGGGCTACCCGTATGACCAGTGGATCGGCGACCTGAAAACGAACCTGACGGACAACCCCTGCACGCTCGGCGTCAGCGTCACCACGCGGTTCGCCAACTACTACGCCAATACGGACGGCATCACGCAATCGGTGATTGACCTGTCTAAAATGCAGGCCGTCGCGACGGCCCTGGACAACTTCGGCGGCTCGCTGATTACCCACCGGGCGGATCAGGCGGCGATTATCCGCGCCGCCCGCGTCAACGCGCAGAATTACAAGTACCCGGAGTTCCGCGACCTGTACGATTTTGCCGACCGAATCCGCGCCACCACGACCGCGACCGATTTGCAGCAGGCCGCCATCGCCCTGCAATCCGCCATCGGGATTAGCGGCGGCGGCGCGATTATCGCCAACGGGCATAACCAGAACGAGTCCGGTTCCAACGGCATGGCGATTACCGTTCCCGATCCGACTCTGAGCCTGTCCATCGCGGACAGTTTCACGTCCTACCTGAACCTCGCCATTTCGCAGCAGGGGGCCGCGCCGCGCTGGTATCAGTTCTGCTCGCAGCAAGTGCAGTAGGGGCGAGAGACAGGCGCACATGAGGTAAGGGAACACCGCGAAATGTTTCTCCGTCTTACGGGAAAACTTTCCCATGATGGAGCAACAAACTCGCATGAACCTGAATCGAATCGCTGGCGTCTCGCTGACCGCGCTGGCCCTGTGCGGCGTCACCCTCGCGCAGGAAGCCGACCTTAAACCGTCTGACCAGAAAGCCAATCAGACCGACGCAAAAATCGGGCGGGAGGCGGCAGCCCGCGCAGACCGCGCCAAAGGCCCCAATCCAAGCGTGGAAAAACTGCCGCAGCCAAAGCGCATCGAGGACTCGTATCCGCTGCCGAGCGACGCTGACCGCGAAAAGACCGCCAAACTTTTGCAGCAGTTAGTCGTAGATTTACTGGCGCTTTTTAATCAGTCCAAAGAGGCGCACTGGAACTTAAACGGCCCGCTTTACCTGCCGCTGCACGAGCAGTATCAGGAGCAGGCGGACTACTTCCGCGCAAAGGCCGACGTGTTCGCCGAGCGCAATCTGGCGCTGGGATATAGCGTGGACGGGCGCTATTCCACGATTGCCCGCACGACCAAAATACCGGACTTTCCCGGCGGCTACGTGACCGATACGGAGTCGTTGAAACTGCTGATTGACCGTATCACCGTCCTGCAAAAAGAGGTCTATCAAGACCTTCGAGCAATACAGGACAGCGACCCGCCGACCAGCAATCAGTTGCAAGATTTGGCGTTCGGGGTTGACAAAAATTTGTGGAAACTCCGCATCCATCTGCAAAAGCCCGGTTCCACCGGGCAGGATTTACCCTGGACGGGGCAGCAGGGCCGCGAACGGGCGGGAAATTAGACGCGATTTTACGAGTAGGCCCGCATTGCGGCGGCGTAGACGGTCTTGAAGGGAACTTCATGCGCCTGCGCCGCCGCTTTCACGTCCTCATATTCGGGCGCGGCGGCGGTCTCCTCGCCCTGCCAGCTGCCGATTTTTATGCGAATGTCCCCGTAGGGCGTTTCGACTGCAACGCTGCGGCGCTCCAGCACGCGCCGCGTCATCGTCGCATAGCGGACGCCGAAAGTGGAAGTTTCCTGAAAGATGATTTTCGTCAGCGCCTCCCGGAGTTCGGGCGGCGCAAGAACGGTGAGCAGGACGCCGGGACGGTTCTTTTTCATTTGCAGCGGCGAGAGCGTAACGTCCAAAGCCCCCGCCGCGAAAAGCCGCTCCATCACAATCTCGTAGACTTCCGGCGCGAGGTCGTCTATATTGGCGTTCACCTCAATAATCGTGACGGGCGGGGCGTCGGCGGGCGGGGCGGGGCTGGTCTGTTTTCCCGGTGGCAGCGTGTGGTCTACCGGTTCGTCGCGCAGAATCGCGACGGCGTGGGGCAGCAGCGGGGCCAGAACGTCCATGCCGTCCCGCACGCCGTTGGGGCTTCCCGGCAGGTTGATAATCAGCGTTCGCCCGGAGATGCCCGCCGCGCCGCGAGAGAGGACGGCGCGGTCGAATTTCTGATAGCCTGTCCAGCGCAGGAGTTCCGCCAGCCCTGGCGCTTCGCGCTCGATCACGTCGCGGGTCGCTTCCGGGGTCACGTCGCGGGGCGCAAAGCCCGTGCCGCCCGTTGTAATAATCAGGGCAAGGCCTTCGTCGCGCCACTGCCGCAGCGTGGCGGCGATCTGTTCCCGCTCATCGGGGACAAGGCCGCGCCGCGCAATCGCAAACCCCGCCGCCGCCAGCCGACCCGCCAGCATCGGCCCGGAAGAGTCCTCCCGCTCGCCCCGCGCTCCGCCGTCGCTGACCGTTAATACGCCCGCGTTTTGCATCGTTTCGCCTTTCTGCCCGCATCTCCCAATTTTTTGTAAGGCCGCGCAGGAATCCCGCCCGCCGCGAACGAATGAAGCGTTCAGTAACCCCACGCCATCGGGCGCGAAGGAAACCGGAATGAACATCACCGAAGCATTGGACGCGCTCGGCGTCCGGGAAACCAATCTGACACCCGGCGAAATTGCGTTTTTAGACCGGGAAGGCTATCTGCCGCTGCCGGGAATTTTGAGCGCGAGCGAAATCGAAGCGCTGCGCCAGCGGCAGAACGAGATTTTAAGCGCGGAGGGCGACGCGGCGGGAAAGGAAGCGCATCAGGAAGCGGGAACCGACCGCCTGTCCGATTTGATTAACAAGGGCGCGGTCTTCCACGTCATCTTGCGCCAGCCGAAAGTCCTTGCCGCCGTCGCCCACGTCCTGCAAAATGATTTTTATCTGTCCTCGCTCAACAGCCGCAACGCGCTGCCGGGAAAGGGCAATCAGGCCCTGCACGCCGATTGGGGCCGGCTGGAGACGCCCGGAGATTATCAGGTCTGCAACACGCTGTGGCTGCTCGACGATTTCCTGCCCGACAACGGCGCGACCCGCGTTGTCCCCCGCACCCATAACCGGACGGACGCGCCCGCCGATGTCATGCCCGACCCGCAAGCGCCGCACCCCGACCAGTTCGTTTTGCAGGGCAGGGCGGGCGATGTCGTCGTCGTCAACAGCCATACGTGGCACGGCGGCACGACCAACGTTTCGGGCCAGTCGCGGCGCGTCCTGCACGGCTATTTTACACGCCGCCATCAGCCGCAGCAGGTAGATCAGCAGAAATTCCTGCGCCCCGAAACGCGGCAGGCGCTTTCCGAGGCGGAGCAGGCGATTCTGGGCGTAATTTGAACGGCGCAAAAATCAGGCCGGGGTAAGGATTGGGCCGCCGCGCAGCGGGAAAACGATGCGGACGCAGGCCCCGCCCTCCGCCCGATTTTCATAATGCGCCTGCCCGTTCAGATCATGGCGGGTCATGTTGTTCACGAGTTCCAGTCCGATGCCGGGGATGGCGTCGGGACGAAAATCGGGCGGAAAGCCGGGGCCGTCGTCGCAGACTTCCATAATCGCCTGCTCCCTTTCGGCGCGGAGCGAAACGCTTAACGACCGTCCGCCGTGCTTCACCGCATTGCTGATTAGTTCATTTGCGATGATGGCGAGGGCCATTGCGCGCGGCGTTGGCAGCCGCGCCTCATCAAAACGCGCCTGCACCGTGACGCCGTTGGTCGTCTGCTGCGCCAGCGGAATCAGGGGTTCCAAAATGGCTCCGGCGGGAATGTAGTCTACGTCGCCGTTCTCTTTCGCCTGATGCGTCAGGGCGTCATGCAGCGCCGCCATAGCGCGAATCTGCCCCGTGAGCCGCTGAAAAGTCGCCTCGACCGCGCCTGGATTCTCCTGCAAGTCCTGCGCCTGAAGGTCAATGAGGGCCGACGCCATTTGCAGATTGTTTTTTACCCGGTGATGAATCTCCGTCATGGCCCGCTGCAAATTTTTATTCGCCGTTGCCAGCCGGATTTCCGCCTTGATCCGCTCCGCGACTTCCGCTTCCAGCTCCGCCCCGCGTTCCCGGACGCGCCGCTCCAGATTCGCGCGCTCCTGTTTCAGCGCTTCATTCAGGGCTTCAATGCGGTCTAATTGCGCCGTCATCTGCGCCGCGTCCCGCTTGCGGTCGGTGATGTCGCGGGCTGTCCACCGCAGCTCGTCCGCGCCGCCCGTCCGCCGCGCCGCAGACACGCGGAACTGCGCGTCCACATACAGCCGGTGGCGGGGCTGCAGCCGCGCCTCCCATTCCGCCGGTTCGCTGCGCTCCGTGATCTGCGCCAGCACCGACCGGAACGCCCGCCGCGCCTCCGCATCCACGAATACCGCGAGCGGCTTGCCCGTCAGATAGTCCTGCGGGACGTTGAGCAGCGTAGCAGCCGCAAAGTTCGCTTCGCGGATCACCCCGTCCCGCGACGTGACAAAATAGGCGTCCGGGGCAAAATCGAATAATTCCCGGTAGCGGTGCGTGGCCTCCTCGGTCGCCGTCCGCGACGCGACAAGCTCCTCGTTTTGCTGCCGCATCTCCTCCTGCGCCACGCTTAACTCTTCGACGGTGGTATTCAGTTCTTCAAAGAGGTTTTCGCTTGTCAAATCCGCAATGATCTCCGGCGTGTCGCGCAGCGCCATCCGCCGCCGCATGGCCTCAACTTTCTGCTCGAATTTGCGGTATTCTTCTTCATAATTTTCCATTTCAGGATTCTGCGTTAGCGCCATAGTGAGGTTCCAGCCCTTCCATTACGAGGATCGCGCCGCGCTGCGCCCGGTCGTCCTGCAGCAGCGGCGTGCAGATTACTTTGCAAAGCAGCGGTTTCCCCCGGCGGTTCACCGCATCCAGCGTCATCTCCTGATAGTCCGCTTCTCCAACCAGGCACGCCCGAATCGGCTGCCGCAAACTTTCCAGGGGGAGGCCAATATCGAGGAGCAGGAAACTTTTGCCCAGCGCCTCGTCTGCGCGGAGGCCCCACAGCTCCTCCGCCTGCCGATTCCAGATAAGCACCCGCCCTTCGGAGTCCAGCGCCACGACTCCGCCCCGCAGACTCGTCAGGATCGATTCCAGAAAAGCGTTCACCTGATTTAAAGCCACGCTGCGCTGCCGCAATTCGGAATTAATGAGCTGTAATTCCTCGTTGTTGGATTGAATCTCGCCGTTCATGGTCTCCAGCTCTTCATTGGTAGACTGGAGTTCTTCATTGGTCGTTTCGAGTTCTTCCACCGTAGATTGGAGTTCTTCGTTGGTCGTTTCGAGTTCTTCCACGGCGGACTGCAATTCCTCTGAAGCCGTTTCCAGTTCCTGATTCGAGCGCTCTAATTCTTCCTCCAGCCGGTGATGTTTTGTCACATCGGTAAAAGTGATGCTGGCCCCCAGCGTCTCGCCGTTTTCCAGCAGCGGCATGACGCGCAGCTCCAGCCAGCGGGCGGCGCCGTTCAATGCGGGCCAGAGGACTTCCCGGACGGCGACGGCGCGGCGCTCCGTCAAAGCCTGCGCCAGATGCGAGCGCAGCTCAATCGGGCGGTAGGAGAACTCCATTTCCTGCATGGGACGCCCGATGTCGTAGTCCGACAGACGGTAGAGGGCCTTTGCCGGATCGTTGGCGGCGATCAATCGCCCCTCTTCATCCACCACCAGGCAGGCGTCGGCGCTGGCGCTGAACGCGGTCGCCCGCAGCCGGACATGATTTTCCGGCGGGGCGGGGCGGGATTCGCGTCCGTTCGCGTTCGCCGCCGCCAGTCCGTCGCGCAGGGGCGCGCGGGGAATTTTCGCAAAGACGCGCTGCTGCAAATTCACGGGCGAAAACGCGCTGGCATGGGTAAAAAGCATCTCCGCCCGCCCCAGCAGCAGATAGCCTGCGTCGCGCAGAGCAAAACGGAACCGGGCCAGAATCCGCCCCTGCGTCTCGGAATTGAAGTACATCAGCGTATTGCGGCACGTCAGCAGATCAATGCGCGAGATGGGCGCGTCCTGCGTCAGATTGTTGCGCCCGAAAATCACCTGCCGCCGCAGGTCTTTGCTGAACGCGAATTTTTCATTCGTCGGCTCAAAGTATTTTTCCCGCAGCGGCGCGGGGATTGCGGCGATCTGTTTTGCGGTATAGACGGCGGCCCGCGCCGTATTGAGCGCCGATTCGTCGGCGTCGGTGGCGTAGATTTTTACCCGGTCCCGAAACTCGGCGAAGCCCATCGCCTCCGCCAGCAAAATCGCCAGAGTATACGCCTCTTCTCCGGTGGCGCAGCCCGCGCACCAGACGCGGACCATTTCCCCCGTCGCTTTTTGCGCGAGCAGGCGCGGCAGCAGGTCTTTTTCGAGATATTCCCACGCCGGAGGGTCGCGGAAGAAATCGGTCACATTGATCAAAATAGTGTCAAAAAGCGCGGCAAATTCATCGGGGTTTACTTCGAGGAAGTCCACGTATTCGTCGTAATGGGCCACGCCGACTGTCTGCATCCGCCGGGTAATGCGGCGCATCAGGCTGGCGCGTTTATAGCCGGTGAAATCGAAGCCCCGGCTTGCTTTAAGATAATTAAGCAGCGTTTCGAACGCGTCTTTCGATTCTGGGAGACTCATCAGCGCTTTCCTGAACAGGGCGGGACGGTTTGACGTCCCGCATCAGCCAAAAGGCGCGTCGAGGCCCTTTACTGCGTAGGTGATATGGTGTCTTTTATTCCCGCGCCGCCCGCAAGCGCTTTGCAAAGCGGCGGTATCTTCCTCTGCTCGTCTTCGCGGCAGGAGGCGCGTTCCGCTGAGCGCCCCGCTTTAAAATTTGAAACAGGGGCGGGTGGAAAGGAACCCGTAAGCGCAGAACAAATTTTCGCGCATTCGCTTAAATTATACGCGATATAAACCAAATTATTATGCTTACTCGCCATTCTTAGAGCGTATAGAAAAAGTCTTGAGTTGCGAAAAAGTTTTAAGTTGCCAAACGCCTGAGCATCAAGCGCATCATAGCAAGATAGATCATGCTTTCGCTGCGCTCCGGTCTGAGTTCGTAATCTTTGGCGAGGCGGCGATAACGCCCGAACCAACCGAACGTGCGTTCTACTACCCAGCGACGTGGAACAATCTTAAACCCTTTGAGGTCATCGGTGCGCTTTACGACCTCTAACTCTGCGCCCAGATGCTCTGCAACCCACTCCGCAAACGGCCCGGTGTATCCGCTGTCGGCCCAAATTTTGGTCAGGCGCGGAAACTGCCCCTTCACTTGCTCAAAGAGGGCCTTGGCCCCAGCGCGTTCGCCCAGGTCGGCGGCAGAAACAAAAACGGACAAAACTAATCCGCTGGCGTCTACCAGCAGATGGCGTTTGCGTCCTTTGATATGCTTGTGACTGTCGAAACCGATGTCGTCCTGACCGGACTGCCCCCTTTTTCCGTCGTCTTCACGGACTGGCTGTCCACGATGGCGGCGGAAGGGGTGGGGTCGCGTTGCTCTTGGGTGCGCACTTGTTCGCGCAACGCGGTGTGAATTTTGATGAGTAGGCCGTTTTCGCTCCATTTACGAAAGTAATGATAGCACGTGGCATGGGGCGGCAGGTCATGGGGCATCATCTCCCAGGCGCATCCCGCGCGCGTGATATAGAAAATGCCGTTGAGAATAGCGCGGTAGGAATACACCCGCTGGCGTCCGTTGCGTCCGTCGGCGCGGTTTGTGGGCGGGAAGAAGGGTTCGAGGAGCGCCCATTCGGCATCGGTCAAATCAGTTGAGTAGGCTTTTGTCATCATAGCAAGAGTTTACCTCAAGCAGACTTAAACAAACGAAAGAGTTTTTCTATACGCTCTTAATAAGAATTTGTTCTTCCGTCCGCGCAGGCGGCTCCGCTGCCGCTTCACCGACCTGATAGCCTTTTTGCAGGATGTTGCGCAGCGCGGTGGCGTGCTGCAAAGCGTCCTGCGACTGCGCCGCAAACTGGGCGGCGCTGCGCTCCCGTCCGCGCTCGGTTGACCGCGCTTCCAGCCGCTGACAGAAAGAAGCGCTCTCTTCTAAGGCGCGCAGCGCCGTCCAGAGGGCGGCTTCCATCGATTCGACCTGCTCTGAAAGCAGACCCTCCGCCGCCCACGCATGACCGACCCGGCAGCGAAACCGCAGCACGTCGCCCCCCGGCATCTCCCATAGGACGCCGCCGCAGTCCGGGCAGCCGTACATCGAGGGGTGGCCGGGGTGTCTGTCCTCCGGCAAGGCGCTGGCGGGCATCGAAGCGAGTTCCTGTTCCATGTCGTTCTCCGTCTCGTCTCGCGCCTGCGCCGCGTGGGGCGCAGGCTCCTGCGTCAGGCGCGTCAGGAGGGCGGCAATCTCCTGAAGGGGCAGGGTGTAATCTACCGCAACCTGCTCCAACGCGCTGCGCGGCATCCCTGCGTAGAGGGCCTCGTCGGGGTCTTGCACAATGGCGATTCCCCCGCGCATTTTGACCGCTTCCATTCCCGCCGCGCCGTCGCTTAACGCGCCGGACAGGATGACGCCCGCGACACGCGGCCCGTAAGCCAGGGCGGCGCTGCGAAACATGGGATCAATGGCGGGGCGGTGACCGTTCTCACGCGGCCCCCGCGTCAGTTCAATCTGCCCGTTGCGTATCAGCAGGTGATAATCGGGCGGCGCGACATAGATGCGTCCTGGAGTAATGACCTCTCCGTTTCGGGGGTGCAGGGCGGGCAGGGGGCCGCGCCGCGAAAGGATGCGGGGCAGGGCGCTGACGCTGTGGGCGGGAACGTGCAGGGTGATAAAAACGGCGGCGTTCAAGTCGGGCGGCAGCAGGCTGACGAGGAGCGAGAGCGCTTCCACGCCCCCGGCGGACGCTCCAATCACAATAATATCTCGCCCGCTCATCGTTTCCTCCCCGCATCAAAATGGCTGACGCTGCGATGTGTCAGCGCAGGCCCAGAACAAAGAAAGCGCTTCGGGCTGAAATGTTCCGTAAATCTGCGGGCGAATCCTTCTCTGTAAACAGCGCAGCAGGGCCATTGAGTTTTCGTGCGGGCGAATAAATTCACGGCCACGAGTGCGCAAAGTCCGCCTTCGCGGACTCAATGCGGATTAGCCTACACAAAAAGGATCGGGTTTAGTGTCCGAAGGGACACTTCGCGCGCTTGGGGCAGCGGTTTCAACCGCCCGACGCGGAAAACGGAATGACCCTGACAGCGCAGTCAAAAAATAAGCGCCGAGTCGTTTAGGAACCCATCAGACCGCGAACCCTTCAGGTCGCCGCGAGGAGGGCGAACGTTTCCCGCGCCATCTGCCGCTCCTCGTCGGTGGGAATGACCCAGACGGCAACGGCGGAATCGGCGGCGCTAATCCGTTTTGGCGCGTCGCCGTTTGCGGCCTGATTTGCGGCAGAATCAATGGCGATGCCGAAAAGATTCAGATTGCGGCAGATGCGCTCCCGGACGGACGCCGAATGTTCGCCGATGCCGCCGGTGAACGCAATCGCATCGAGTTTGCCCAGCGCGGCGGCGTAGGCCCCGATAGTTTTGCGGACGCGGCGCGCGAAAATCTCCAGCGCCAGCGCCGCTTTTTCATTGCCGCCCGCCGCCTGCTCCAGATCGCGAACGTCCGCGCTGAGGCCGGAAACGCCGCGCAGTCCGCTTTCGTGGTTCAAAATCTGGTCTAATTGTTCCGGCGTCATTTTCGCTTCGCGCTGCAAATAGAGCAGCAGGCCGGGGTCCACATCGCCGCTGCGCGTTCCCATCATCAGGCCTTCCAACGGGGTCATGCCCATACTGGTATCCACGCTTTGCCCGTCCCGGACGGCGCAAACGCTGCTTCCGTTTCCGAGGTGGCACGTTATCAGCGCGGAACCGGCGGCGTCTTTTCCCAGCAGGCGCAGCAGTTCGCCGCTGACGAACTGGTGCGAAACGCCGTGAAACCCGTAGCGGCGCAGGGCGTATTTTTCGGTCAGTTCGGCGGGCAGGGCGTAGGTGAACGCGGCGGGCGGCAGGGTGTGATGGAAGGCGGTATCGAACACGGCGACGACGGACGCGTCGGGCAGGGCCTTTTGCGCGGCCTCGATTAAATCGGCCTCGGCGGGGTTATGCAGCGGGGCAAGCGGGGCAAGCGCTCGGATTTCGCGCAGAACCTCCGGCGTGGACAGCGCCGCCGCCGTGAACCGTCCGCCGCCATGCACGACCCGGCAGACAAGGGCGTCGGGAAGCGGGGCGGCATCGGACGCTTTGCCGGATTGCAGCAAAGCAAATATCTGACCGACGGCCTGCGCGGGAGTTTCCGCGCCAACCGAAACCGGCTCCCGCCCCGCAATCGTAATCTGCGCCTGATCGCTTCCCAGCCGTTCGACCGCGCCGCGCATCAGCAACTGTTCGCCCTCGGCGTCAATGGCGAACAGGGCGAATTTCAGCGAGGAGCTTCCGGCGTTCAGGGCAAAGATATTCATGGGGGAGAATCCTTTTTTGTCGTAGCGCTTTTCAGAGGGACAGGGCTTGCTACTGGCCTAAAGCCCCCATATCTCCGCCGAATCCGTTATGTCCGGGTCATCGTAGCGCTCCAGAGTCGCCAGCCAATCGGGCATCTCTTCTTTTATCTCCTCGTACAGTTGCTGGACAGATTCCGCGTCCACGAGGCCCTTTTCCCGCAGAAAGGAATAAAATTTTTTCAGACTGGACGCGCTGCTCCGAATCGTGGCGGCGCTGGCCCAGCCCGCTTTACGAATGAACCAGTACCCTAAAAACCTTCCTGCGCTCACGCAACCGTCCGCCGCCGGAGTAGCATCCTCGTAGAGAAGGTATTCGTTGAGGTAAAATTCCATATTCTGTAAATGCCCGTTAATTGTCTTTCGGGACAGTCCCGTTGCGGCAAGCCAGTCGTCAAATTCTGACAGCAGCGCGGCGTTTTGCTGCCGCACCTCCGCGCAGGCCCTCTCATATTCCGCGTACCTGTCCGACATTTTGCCCTCCTGCTTCCTCTTTTTCTACGTTACGGTGAGATAATCCCCCTGCCACACTTTATCAGTGGGTGGCAGACCAGATCACGTAATCGTTGAGCGGCTGATAATTCGGTGAATCGGCATCTACCGCTTCCAACTCGAACAGCGGAATGACATGACGATTGCCCTTCAATTTGACCTCAGCAAGCAGACCATACCGGTCGCCCACGTCCATAATGCCGGTAATCTCAACAAGGTCGCCGACCTGCGCCGGGCCGCGATGGAACTTCTCCTGCAACTCCGCTTTGAAGGGGAAACGCAGCGCCTGCCGCAGATGTTTTTCCCATGCGCTCAGGTATTCCGCTTCGCTTGCTTCCCCAAGCGGATTCAGTAACGCGCCGATTCCGGGGTTCTCATCAGCAAGATAGTCCCAGAGGTGATAGGCCATGATCTCCTCGTAAACTGCCTCCGCGTCTTTGGGTTTATCTCGCGGAGTGGCGGGCGCCACTTCCTCTATTTCCAGTACCATGCTCTGCCATCCCAGCCCCGCAATTTCGCTGTCCCGGATATAGTCTGCGGGGATGGCGCGTAGCGTCAGGCTGTCCCAATCGAAATCAATCATTCCGTCTGCTTCACGGACTTCGGTGACCCAGCCTTGCCAGCCTGCCAGCGAAAGAGACGGTCTGTCGGGGCAAAGGACGCCCGGTTTGACCACAAGCGAGTCGCCGACGCGGAATTTTGAATTGGCAGTCATCCTTGTTTCTCCTTTTTGATGTCGTTGACAGCGCAATCAAAGACGAGGCGTCTACCGGACGGAATCTTTCAGAGACGTAATCGCGCAGCCAATGGCGACGTGGGATTTGACCGCGACGGGCTGACCGGCGGCGACGGCGGCGAGGGCCTCCGGCGCGAACCGGCGCTTGACCTCTGACTCTTCCAGATTGTCGTCAAACGCGCCGAGGTAGCGCAGGACGCCCCGCTTATCAATAATCGCAAACGTGGGAGTATGGGAGACCTGAAAATAGGCGCTGGTCATGCCGCGCTCGTCGTTTAAAATCGGGAATTTCAGGCCGTTCGCTTCCGCCCACTTTTGCATTTCGGCAGGCTTATCGAGGGCGTTGCAGCGGACGCCCAGCAGGATCACACCGCGCCCCGCCTCGCTTTGCAGCCAGCGCAGCACGCGGGGATTGGTCATGCGGCACATTCCGCACTGCCCGCTCAAAAAATACAGTACGACCGTTTTCTTTCCCTGAAAGGAGAGCGGGCCCGTTCGTTCGCCCCGCCCTGAAGCGTCCGAAAGCGGCGGCATCCGAAAATCGGGGACGGGCTTATCTAAAATCAACTCCGGGCGGAACGACGCTTCCGGGAAACGCTTCGGCCCCGTCAGCGTAAACGCAATCATCACCACGAGGGCCAGCGTAAAGCCCACAGCAGCGTACCGAATCGGCAAATCAATCGCATCTTGGATTTTAGATTTTGGATTTTGGATTGCCATCGGCCCGACCTTTCACCACGAATCATCACGAAAAATGATAACTATTCACCTCCCCCAACCCCTCTTTGATAAGGAGGGGAGAAAAGCGAACTGCTCCCCTCCTTGCGAAGGGGATGGCCGGGGTGAGTTGTAATCCAAAATCTAAAATCTAAAATCATCAGGCGTGATCCACGTAGATATTGTAGGTGGGCGTGGACAGGTAGCGTTCGCCGGTGGAGCAGGCAATCGTCACGATGAGTTTGCCCGCGTTTTCCGGGCGTTTCGCCACTTGCAGGGCCGACCAGACGTTTGCGCCGGTGGAGATTCCGCCAAAAATCCCTTCCTCTTTTGCCAGCCGCCGCGCCGTCTCCATGGCGTCGTTGTTCTCGACCTGAATAATCTCGTTGTAAATATGGGTATTGAGGTTATCGGGAACGAAGCCCGCGCCGATCCCCTGAATCGGGTGGGGGCCTTTCGGTTTGCCGGACAGCACGGCGGACGCGGCAGGCTCGACCGCAATGACCTGCGCTTCGGGCTTGCGGGCCTTTAAGACCTCGCCGACGCCGGTGATCGTGCCGCCCGTGCCGACCGCCGCAATGAAAATATCCACTTTTCCGTCGGTGTCGCGCCAGATTTCCTCCGCCGTCGTCTTGCGGTGAATCTCCGGGTTGGCGGGGTTTGCGAACTGTTGCGGCACGAAGTAGCGTCCCGGCTCCGCCGCCGCGATCTCCTCCGCCATGCGGATGGCTCCGGGCATCCCCTCCGGCCCCGGCGTCAAAATCAGCTCCGCGCCCAACGCCCGCAGCAGGGCCCGCCGCTCCTGCGACATGGTTTCGGGCATCAGCAGTTTGCAATGATACCCCTTCGCCGCGCAGACAAACGCCAGCGCGATCCCCGTATTTCCACTGGTAGGCTCCAGCACGGTCATCTCATGGGTGAGTTTTCCGTCCCGCTCCGCCGCCTCGATCATAGCGACGCCGATGCGGTCTTTCACGCTGGAGAGCGGATTAAAATACTCCAGTTTGACCGCGATTTCCGCTTCCAGTCCCGTCGCCATCCGGTTCAGCCGCACCAGCGGCGTATTCCCGACCAATTCCGTGATATTGTTTGCGATTCGCATGGGGTTCTCCTTCGTTTGGAGAAAACAGAAAACAGAAGGGGCGTTCAGAGATTGCAAGTTTTGCTCTTTGACCGTGACGTTTGCAGACCGGGCATTTTTTCTGTTTTCTGTTTTCTGTTTTCTGTTTTCTCTCCTAAATTGCCGGCATAATACTCAATGAGTCGTCCAGATTTTGTTTGCGCCGCGCTAAGTCCGCAAGCGTGGTGCTTGTCAGTTGCTGCGTGAGCAGGGCCTCGATTCGTTCTTCATATTCGCGCACGATCCAGGCCGCTCCGGGAGCCTGGATGTTGTCCGGCTCCGATTCGGCGTGGCTGGAAAAAAGGCGGTCGCCGCGCATCATGGCCTGCGCGACATCACCGACCGTGATGCGCTCCGGGGCGCGGGCGAGGTTGTAGCCGCCGCCCGCCCCCCGGACGCTGCGGACAAGGCCCGCGCTTTTCAGGGCTGCAAGTATCTGATCGAGGTAAGGGCCGGGAATCTCCTGCCGCCCCGCAATCTCCCGGCTCTGGCACGCGGTCGTCGGGGACTGCATGGCGAGATCAACGGCGGCGCACAGCGCGTAGCGCAATTTGGAATTAAAAAAACTCACGCGGCCCCTGACTCCTGTCCCTGAGACGGGAACGAAAAACTAGTTTACTAACCCGACTGGTTTAGTATACAATCTCTTGCAGGGGTTGTCAAGGACAAAAATTTCTGCGCTGCGGCATGATGCGGGGACAGATTCCAGCGAAGGGGCTATTCGGGAAAAGTAAGATTTTATCAGACTGCTCCTCCTCGATTGCTTCAAGCGCCGACACAACGGTTCACCCGCCCCAACCTCGCCTTCGCGAGAAGAGAAAAAAACAGCCTGCTTCCTTGCGAAGGGAGAATGGGGACTTACCGGCGGAACGGGCTAGATTCCCATGCGGGTCAAGGCGGTCTCGAAGGAAACGTCCGCGCTGTCGTCGCCCGTGACGTAGCGCCAGAGTTTCGCCCGCTGCATATGTTCGAAGCGCTCCTCCTCGCCCTGCCAGCGGTGGGTATGCGAATTGATGATGTTGCGGACATCGGGCGAAGTGTGGCCGTCGGTGTTAAACAGGCCGCGCTGCGCCTCGCCGGGACGCAGGCGCAATTTGAACATATAGCGGGTTTTTTCTGTCTGATTTGGCTGGGCGCAGTGCCACAGCCCGTGATGCAGAAAGCCAATCGTCCCCGCTTTGCCCGCAAGCCGCATCTGCCCGATGATGTTTTTGTAGCGGGCGATGCTGGCGTGGCTGGTGCGGCGCAGGTGGCTTCCGGGCAAAATCAGCGTCGGCCCCATCTCGTCGGGGCAGTCGTGCGAGAAGTACATGGCCTGCATATCGAACGCGAACGGGCGGGCGTCAATAATGGAATCGGCGTGCCAGATTTGCGCGTCCTTCTGTTTCGCCCGCACCACGTGCAGCGCCGAATGGTCATAGACCGGATTTTGTCCCACCAGGCTTTGAATCACGCCTTTGACCTGCGGCAATTCAAATACCTCATGGATCGCCTGCCCTTTGTCCCAGTGTCCCGCCCCGCTCTCCTGCTCGGCGTATACCGCGTCGTTGAGTTCCTGCGGGATCAGGCCGTCAAACAGCAGATAGCCGTCGGTGACGAATTTCGCCATCTGCGCGGCGGTCAGCAAATGCTCTTTAGAAACGCTAGCCATTTTTCTCAACCCTCCTCTCCAGCACATATTCATAGGGCAGATGCCCGACTTCGTGTTCCTGCCCGCGAACATAATGCGGCAGGGGCGGGACTTGCAGGACAAACCAGCCGTCGCGCATCGCCGCAAGAACGGAGCGGTAGGGCGGCTTTTCCTGATCGCCGCTTTGCATTTGCAGCTGCGATTCGGGGGCCGCGCCGTCATACAACGCCCAGGCGACGACCGGGGCGTCCAGATCGGGGTGCGCGAGATGCAGTATCAAAATTTGTTGGCGTAGTTCGCTCAATTCGGTCTCAGTCTCCTTTGTCCGGCGTCAGACTCCCTGCGTCGAATTTTCCGGGATGTTGCTACGCCCTCGTATTTCGCCGCCGCCGCGCCGCTTCCCTGCCCGAAACGCAAAATTTTGCCGATGTCTATTGCATACAGCGGAATTGCCCCGCCAAACGCGGTATACTGGTAGGCGGGAATTTACGATTTTCGCCTGCCGCTTTATTTTTGCGGCGCAGGCGGCAGGAGGCATGAGAAAACGTATGAGCGTCGCGCCAATCACCTGGGGACAGGCCGTTGCATTGGGACTTTTGCAGGGACTGACGGAATTTTTGCCCGTTTCCAGCACCGCGCACATGGCGATTGCGCCGCGCCTACTGGGCATGGACGATCCCGGCGCGGCCTTTTCCGCCATCGCGCAGCTCGGCCCGATTGTCGCCATTATCGCCTACTTCCGCAGCGATTTGATCCGCTACGCGCAGGGCGTGATGCGGACGAAAATGCCGGTCAATGTCTGGCCCGAAGATACCGACGCCCGCCTCGGATGGTACACGATTTTCGGAACGATCCCGCTGCTGATTTTCGGCGTGCTGCTCCAGCGCCGAATTGACACCTCGTTTCGCAATCTCAATGTGATTGGCGTGGCGCTGATTGTTCTGGCCCTCGTCCTGCTCGTGGCGGAGCGGGTCGGCAAACGCAGCGTCCCGCTGGAGAACATGAGTTTCCGGCAGAGTCAGGTCGTCGGGTGGTCGCAGATTCTGGCTCTCGTTCCCGGCGCGTCCCGCTCCGGCTGCACGATCACCGCCGGACTGTTTCAGGGGCTTGATCGGGAAAGCGCGGCGCGGTTCAGTTTCCTGCTCTCCATTCCCGCCATCACCGCCGCCGGCCTCTTTAAACTCGTCAAGGAACTCAAGGCCCCGCATTTCCATGAAGTCCTGATTCCCTCGCTGCTTGCGGCGGGGGTGGCGGGCGTGTTCGCTTACGCGGTCATCCGCTGGTTCCTCGGTTTTATGAAAGAGCATGACACCAAAGCGTTTATCGTCTACCGCATCGTCCTCGGAATCGTCCTGCTTTACCTCGTGCAATCGCACCGCATTGAGAACAAAATCCCGACGGACGAACCGGAAAAGCCCGCGACCGAAACGATGCAGCGATAGTTCGCCTGCCGGACGCTTTAGTAAGATATGAAACGCCCGGTGGACGGCGCGGACAATAGCCACGCAGCGGCCTCCGCTCGCAGCAGACGCTCGAAACGGGCCTTCGTCGCGGCGTCCGCCGTCTTGATTAGCGAATGTTGGCGGACGATGCGATGCCCCAGCGCCACGAACCGGTACAGGTGCGCCTCCGCAATCTCCCGCGTTTCGGAATCGGCCTCCCATTGATTGAGCGCGTCGTCCGCCGCAAGCAGGCCGCGCCATTTCGCATTTTTTTGATTGGCGTTCAGGTAGGCGGTAGCCTGCGTCTTTGCCAGCGCGAAATCGGGCAGGGACGGGTCGCGCAGTTCGGGCCAGCGGGCCAGCAATGTCCTTCGCGCCTCGTCCTGCGCCTCGCTGAACTTCCGTTTCAGTTCCCCCCGCGATTCCGCGCCAGTTGACGGCAGCCCCGCGTCCAGATCATTCGCGGCGCGTTTCAACCGGTCTTCGCCCTGCTGCCGACGCAGACTTTTCGCCAGCGAATCCAGCGCGTACCGCTGCGCGGCGCTGGCCCACGCCCGGACATTGCGATAGGGAACGGCGTCCAGCGCCTTTTCGGACAGAGGGGCGTAGCGGCGCAAAAAAACGTCGGAGGCGCAAAGCGGTGTATCTATCGAGCGGTCGTTTGCCAGCGTGTAATAGAACGCCTCGTCCATGCCGACGCGCCCGTCGCCGTTGTAGTCCGCGCCGCCGACGCGCCTGCCCACCCGGTCGCGCCCGGTCAGCGCCGCGAAGAAGTAGGACGTGAAATCGTGATACTCCGCCTCGTCCGTTTCCGCCGTGCAGCCCGCCGCCATCCGGTCGGGGGCCGACGCGAAAAACCCCGCGAAATCCCGCGCTATCGGTCTGCCGTCCACCGTTCCACCCTCAAAAATCAGATCGGCAAAGCCGCCGGAGTGACACTGTGCCATCACGAGCGTGACCGGAACGTTTTCGGGCAGGCGGGCCATCTGCCGCGCCAGTTCGCGGACAGAAAGCGTTTTGTCGCCCCACATACTGTACACATTGTTCTGAAAGTCGTCGCCGCCCGCGCCGCCATGCCCGGTAAAATAAAGAAAGACGGGCAGGGGCGCGGCGGCGGACTGCTGCGTCAGCGCGGTAAATTGCGCCGTTAGAGCCGCCGGAGTGTCGGGGCCGTCCAGTTTCACGCCGAGATTGGGCCTCCGGTAGCGCAGTCCCGCGTCTTCTGCCGCGTCGGAATGGAGGAAGGCCAATTCCAGCAGAAACTCCCCCATCGGCAGATCGGGGCGGTCTGCCGCCTGTACCGTTTTTTTGTCCGAATTGCCATCGGCAAATAGCGTGGTCAGCAGGGCGTCCGGCGGCAGGAGTTTGCCCACATAGCGGACGTTGCTTTCGATAGCGGTCTGATTATAATCGGCGGTCGGCCCGCCGCCGCAAATTACGACGCGCAGGGCCTTTTTTGACGCGGGCCGCGCCGCCTGCATCAACGCGGCGCAGGCCAGCAATGCGACTAACGGTAAAACGATTTTGCGTCCCGCGTTCCATTTCACATTTCTCATCCCGTCGTTTCCCTTTGTTCAGCGCGTTCCACCGCAACCGGGACGCCGCTTGCCGCCGCAAGGTCGGCCCCCGATTCCGCCCGTTGCTCCGCCGCCCGTTCGCCCTGCCGCATCGTGGCGTGGTCGGCGGCGATCTCCGCGCCCAGCAGCAGAATCGCCATCGAATAGTATGTCCAGACGACGAGAGCCACCAGACTGCCGAGCGATCCGTAGAGCCGGTTATACGAATTGGCGTGCAGCAAAACAAGGCTGAACCCGATTTTTGTGGCTTGCCACAGCAGCGAAGCGACCACTGCCCCCACGAGCGCCGAACGCCAGGGAACCGCCCGGTTCGGCAGGAATTGATAAAGCAGAACCAGCAGCAGGGTAATCACCAGCATCGGGACGAGGGCCACGCCAAGCCGCAGAAAAAACGCGGTCGCATGGCTGGCAAAGACATACTCCGGGCGTCCTCCGAGATAGACCAGAAAGGCCGACGCCGCCAGATCGAGGCCGAGCAGCAGCAGAGCATAAAGCGTGGCGGCAAGCGCGACCAATCGCTGCCGCGCCCAGTGCCGCGTCTCCGGCACGACCCAGATGAGGTTCATGGCGGGCTGCATCGCCAGAAAAATCTGGTGCGCCCCGAAAAGCAGTCCGCCCAACCCCAGCAGTCCAATCAGGCGGCGATCTGCGAAAATCCGTTCCAGAATCTCCCGCGCCGAGTCGAGAAAGGCGCGATTTGGAGCGTAGCCGCCGACCGCCGCGACCACTAGGTCCAGCGCGTGACGCGGGCTGCGCATCAGAAACCCCAGCGCTGCGATCCCCAGCACGAGCAGCGGCACGACCGAAAGCAGCGCGATGTAGGCGCAGGCGCAGGCCATCAGCGAGCATTGGTGCGCGGAGAACGAATCGGACAGGCGAATGGTGTAGCACAGGCCGCGCTGCATCCGATTGCGCCGCCGCGCTTCCGGGCCGCAGTCGGTCAGATGCGTGAATTTCCGTTCACCCCACTGCGCGAACCGTTTCCATATTCCTGCCCGCTGCGTCTGCGTTTCGATTGGCGGCGCTCCATTTGTCGGCGGACTGCTTGTCAGAACTCACTCCTTCGGCGCGTCATTTTGCCCCGCGTCGGGGCCACCCATCGGGGCGCGTTCGCCCAGCACAAAGCGGGCCAGACTCGCCGCCAGCGAGCGGCGCGTCCCCGTCGGGCTGACCAGATCGCGGACTTCCAGAAATAGACTGCGCCGCGACAGGTGAATCTCCTGAAACTCCAGACAGACCGCCCCGAACATCAGCGCGACGCCCGCCATAAAAAGCCACAACGCCCCGCCCGCCCGGTGCGAACTCAAAAAATGCTTCTGCACCAGCAGAATAAACAAAACGCAGGCGATGAATACCGCGACCGCAATATAGAGCATCCACAATGCCGTGCGGGAGATAAGGAAACGACGGTAGAAAATCTGGATTTGCTCCCGAAAATTTTCTTTGCGCTCCTCGCTTGCGTCGCTTTCGCTGCGATACCGCGCCGCCAGTTCGCGCACCCTGTCCGCCGCCCCGGAGTGTTTCGTATTGATGCCGAGTATTAGCGTGGCGCAGGCCGAAATCATCACAACGGGCGTAACGGCGGCGCTGATGAGTTGCAGCAAGCCCATGTCATTCGGGTTCATAAGCGCCTCGCAAAAGATGAATGGTATTGTTATTCGGCGGACAGCGCGGCGCTTCCTGCCTGCAAAAAATCTCCTTGCCGTTTAAAACTCAATTCTGCCGCCTTGGAAAGAAGTTTCACTCAGAAGCGTTTTCGTGTCGCAGAGCGGCGCGATTTTGATTGGGTTTACGCGAACATATTACAGAAATACACTCGCGTATTTGTCGTCATTAAACTTTTTAATATTTGAAGATTACGCGCAATTTTGCGCGTAAGAGGGATAGATTCGCTGCGCTTTTTGCGATATCATCGCATTTGCTGATGAATGATAGATGCTGATAAATGGTAAACAAGGACGGATTCATGTCTCTTTCCGCTGAGGTTATAGAAACGCCGCTTTTAGATTCCGGCGCGGCCCCTGACGCTCCCGCGACCGAAATCGAGGCGCGTTCGCCGGAACATCTGCGGCGCATCTATTTCTGGTTTGTGGCGATTGGCATCGCCTCGTCCGCGCTGACAAACCCCGGCGGGACGGGCATCGCCGGACAGCCGCTGAAATACCTGATGAAAACGCAGCTGCACTATCAGCCGACGGACATGGCGAAATTCTTTGCGGTGGGAGCGCTGGTCTTCACCTTCAAGCCGCTGGTTGGAATCTTGACCGACGCCGTGCCGCTGTTTCGGACGCGCCGCCGCTGGTATTTGATTATCAGCGCGGCGCTGGCGGGGCTGTTCTGGATCGGTCTGGGATTTGCGCCGCGCACGCCGAAGGGGTTGCTCTGGTCGGTCACAGGCATCAATATCTGTCTGATGGCGATTAGCACGGTCGTGGGCGGTCTGCTGGTTGAGGCGGGGCAAAGGTTCCACAGCACAGGCCAACTGACTTCGCTGCGCTCACTGGTGGCAAACCTCTCCTATTTCATCGTGGGGCCAATCGCCGGGTTTCTCGCCACGCGGACACTGATTCTCACGGCAGGGCTGGGAGCCTCCCTGCCGCTGGCGCTGGCGGCAATGGCGTTTTTTCTTTTGCGCGAAAAGCCGGTGGCGCAGCGCAATCGGAACGCGGGCCGCAACCTCATCGCGCAGGCGCGGTCACTGGCCCGTTCGCGCAGTTTGTGGACGGCGGTGGGGGCCTATTTCCTGTTTTATTTTGCGCCGGGATTTCAGACGCCGCTCTATTACTACCAGACGAACACACTGAATCTTTCGCAGCAGTTCATCGGCAATCTCGGCATGATAACCGGGATCGCGGGCGCGGGCGCGGCGCTGGCCTATCTGTTCCTGTGCCGTCGCATGACCCTGCGCCATGTTTTGTTTTTCTGTATCAGCATGGAGATTCTGGGCGGTCTGAGTTACCGCTTCTATCTGGGGCCGACCAGCGCGGCGGTAGTGGCGGGCTTTGCGGGGTTGACGAACACACTGGCGGAACTGGCCCTGATGGACCTCGCGGCGCGGGCCACGCCGCGCGGCAGTGAAAGCGTGGGATACGGACTTATGATTAGCATCCACAATTTCGCTACCGGTATGGGCGACGTGCTTGGCTCGCATTTGCTGCAAAGGTACGGCCTGAACTTCCACCAACTGATTTATCTCAACGCGGGAACGACGGCGCTGGTGTTTCTCATTCTGCCCTTTTTGCCGCGTTTGCTGATGAATGCGCGGGACGGCGATTCGTCCCCCGCGCCTGCGGTTCCGTCGCCGCGCTTGCTGTGACCGGTCGTATAACTTTTGCGGCGATTCCTCTTCGCCGCGCGATTTAAAAAGGAAGGAAAAGTCGCTTTGAATTGTTCGGGGCCGCATCCCCGTCACGTTTCGTTTTCCGGCGCTCTGGAAAGCGCCCGTCGCATTAACCGTTCGCGGATTATTCAAGAAATCCGCCGCTTTTAATAACTAGGAGATTACTGTGAATCCGTTTCGTTTCCATACGCCGCGCCGCGTCCGCGCCGGCTTTACGCTGATTGAGCTGCTTGTTGTGATCGCCATTATCGCGATTCTCGCCGCCATTCTATTTCCTGTCTTCGCGCAGGCCCGCGCCAAAGCGCGGCAAGCGTCGTGCGTTTCCAACCTGAAGCAAATCGGAACCGGAATGTTGCAATACGCGCAGGATTACGATGAAGCGATGGTCAACCACTATTACAAAGACGCCAACAGCCCCTGGGCGGGCGGGGCCAGCCAGCCGAATGGCTCAACGGTCACCAACTACAAGTGGATGGACGCTTTGCAGCCTTACGAAAAAAACGCCGCGATCTTCAACTGCGCCGATCAGGGCGGCTACCTGGACGAAAAGGCCATCAGGAGCGCCGACGTGACGACCCCCTACGGCGAATACATTCCGCAGGCGCGGATTACAGCGAAATCACGCAACTACGGTTCGTACTGTATGAACTCGGCTTACTACGACCTAATCGGTTCCGGTCTGCCGGGAAGTCCGCCCGTGAGCGTAGATTATCCGCCGAAATTCTGGCATCTGGCGAAACTGGAAGCGGCCTCCACAACGGTCTGGGCCGGGGACAGCGACGGAGAATTTGCGGCGGACGGCGCTTCGTTGCAGAACATTCCCGGACAATTCGCGGACACGGTTCCGCCGCTGGAAATATGGCGCAGCAGCCCGAAACTCGGCAATTTCGTGGGGCGCCATCAGGGTAAATGCGATATTCTGTGGTGCGACGGTCACGTCAAGCCGGTGTCGCTGGCCTCGCTTGTCAGCCCGGATCAGGAAACCACCGCTTCCCGCAATGGACAGACGGGCGGAAATAAAGTGTACGCCCCATTCACTGTAGAGGCCGACCCGAACTAATGGCGGGAGGCTGCAAGAGAGAAGCCGGAAGAGTGAACCTTCACGTCGCGCATTGCGCAGGGCCGACGTAACTTCCAGACGGGTTTCACTTTGGAAATTACGTAACTACTTACCTTTCCCAACCCCTCCTTCGCAAGGAGGGAAGAAAAGCGGACGGCTTACTCCCCTTCGCAAGGGGGGGCGGGGTGGGGGAGTAGTTACGAAATGACTTTGATCTCTGATTGGCGCATATAACAGCGCCATTACCATTCCCGGCAACGGCTGCGATCCGGCAGCGGACTTCACGCTACGAATCGTGAGTTTTGATCAGTTCGGCGCTTTGTAATTCGCTGTAAATTTTGCGCAAAACGAAACGCCCCCAAACCAGATGTGGTTCGGAGGCGTTTCGCAGGGGCATCGCATCCAGTACGTTCTGCACCCGACGCGGTATTAAATGAGCGTTCGGTGAGAGCGTTATCTTCGTTTCAGTTTCACCTGACTGACGCGATATTGGCGGCAAATAAGCGCAATTTTCGTGAAAAATTGCGTGAATTGGGGAATCAAGCAGTATAATAATTTGAGCCGACGTTGATCCAGATGTTACAAATCGGCGTTCCCGACGCTGCCCCCGGTGATACCGCTCAAAAAGGATCGCAGGGGGCAGCGTCTTTCATACGCCTTCGCGGGGCGCAGACTGCCGTCGGGCGCGATGCCAGACGGCAATCTGCGTCAGTCCCACGCCAAGCAGGGCAAAAATCAACAGCGTCATGGCGTCGCTTTCCGGCACGACGCTGGTATAGCCCGCGCCGCCGCCGCCGCCGCTGCTGCCTGATCCGCCGCCGCCGCTCCCGCCGCCGCCAAATCCGCCCGTGCCGCCGCCGCTTCCCGTACCACTGCCGCCCGGAGAGGGATTGCTGCCCGAACCGCCGCTGGCAGCGCTGCTTCCGCCGCCGCCCACGCCTCCAAGCCATGCCGTCAGTCCGGCAAGTCCGGTCAGCGCCGCCCCGCCCAGTCCGCCAAGACCGCCTGCGGCCCCGCCAACGCCCGCCCCGCCGCCCAGACCGCCGAGGCCAGAAGCCGCCGGAACGAAGCCAGGAGCCGCGCCGCTTGATTCCGCGACAAAGCCCGCGTCGCTTCCGCCGGGGCCGCTCCATGCCGCGTCGGGCGCGGCGGCGCGGCCCGCTCCCCCGCCCGCGCCGTCGGTTGCGCTTGCGGTCTGGATTCCGCCGACGGTCTCATCGGTCTCAAGCGGCCCCGCCGCCCGCGCTTCTTCTTCATCGAGCGGAGAAAAATCTTTAATCAGACTGCGGTCGCCGACGATTGTCCCGTGATTGTATTTCAAATCGGCCCGCATCGGGTTGCCGCACACCTGCACCAGCGCCGGAGAACCGTCGGGCAGCACAAAAACGAGCGTGCCTTTTTTCACCCGGCGAATCCGGTAGCCGAGTTTTTCGTCCGGGTGGACATAGTAAACGCGGGAAATCTGGTCTTTTTTCATGCGCGTCAGGCGCATTTGCGTAAACGCGCCGCGCACCAGCGGCGGGGCCATGTGAAAAAGGCGCGAGTACCGCTCCATAACCAGCGGATCGCTTTTCGTTTGCTGCACCAGCGACGCGACGGAACCGACCGGGCTTCGCAGATAAGAGCCGCGCGGCATTTTTCCCGCCGCGTGGCAGGACGCTGCGAGAAGCAAAAACAGGACTGCCGTGATGGGCCGCAGAACGGCCCGATTGTCTTGCGAATTTTTCATAATTTCGTTCTATCTCGTCGGCGAAAACGGCAATAGCGCCGACGGGCTTTTCTTGCGTTTCAGGTCGAGCAGCGGGGCCGGAACAAACGTCGCCAGCCACCAGAGCAGGTTTTTTCCAGTCAGATTATGGCGCAGCGGCATCCAAAGCATTTGCCGCGCTTCTCTCATTTTACGATAATAAAACAGATCGCGCCCGTACTGCGCGCAAATTGCCGCCTGCTTGCGCCGCAGATCGGCGGCAGGCAGGTTCAACCGGGCGGCAATGTTCTCCGCGTTGGTCAGTTCGGCGCGGGCAAAACGCTCCGTCTGGCTGGTCAGGCTGTTCTCGGCGGGGGTGTACCGAACAAGGACTTCGCGGCACAGCGCGAACTTCCAGCCGGAACAGGCCAGCCGCAGCCACAGATGATAATCCTCCACGCCGATTAAGGCGCGGTCTTCGTCAAACCCTCCCGACTGCAAAAACGCTTCGCGGCGAATCAGAACCGTCGTTGTCGCCACGCGGTTGCGCTCCCAGAGCCGCGCAAAATCTATTGGTTCGCGGTCGGCGTCTCCGCGCCCGTCCCCGGAAAGGCTGTGAACCACGCCGATTTCCGGGTCGAAATTTTCCCGCGCCAGCGTTTCGATCTGCCGCTCCAATTTTTGCGGCAGCCACGAATCGTCGGCGTCGAGCAGCGCCAGCCACGCCCCGCCCGCTTCTTTTGCGGCGCGGTTGCGGGCGGCGGCGGGGCCGCCGTTGGCCTGCCGAATCACGCGGACGCCTGCGCCAAATTTTCCTGCGACCGCCGCCGTATCGTCTTTTGAGCCGTCATCCACCACGATAATTTCAAATGGAGCGACGGTCTGCGCGAAAACGCTGGCAATCGCCGCGCCAATCGTATCGGCTGCATTATACGCGGGTATTATAACGCTGATTTGCAGTCGTGTCAATCGGTATTTCCTGCAACTTTTCGATACATCGCCCGGACGTCTTCGACGACGGCCCCGGTGGAAAAGTTCGCTTCCGCATAATTGCGGGCTTCCAGTGAAAGGGCGGCGCGGCGCGTTGGATTCGCTAAATTCTCTAACTGCGCGGCGAGGTTTCCCGCCTGCGAAATGTCGTTTAATTCGCCCGCAGGTCCTGTCATCCAGCGCAGCGTCGGCGTGTTGTTGCAGGCGACGGGCAGGCCGCTCGCCAGCGCCTCCAGCACGGCAATCGGCATCATTTCATGCCGCGAGGCCAGCGCAAAAACGTCCGCCGCCCGGTACAGTTCGGCGATTTTGTTTCGGCGGACGCCCTCCAGAAACCGGACGCGGGAACCAAGCAAGCGCCGCCCCTCCGCGATAACCCCGTCCGATTCCGCTTCGCGCCCGCCCGCAATGACGAGCGTCGCGGGGCGGTTGTACTTCTCCGCAAACTGCGCGAACTCCCGCAGCAGGTCGTCCATGCGCTTATGCGTTTTTTTAATCGCCGCCACGCACAGCACAATAAAATCATCCGGCGGCAAGTCCCATTTTTTCCGCGCCGCGCAGCGGTCTCCCGGCGCAAATTTTTTCACGTCCACAAAATTCGGTATCGCAAACGCCTGCTGACCGGGCGGGCGGTTCGGCTCCCAATCTGCAAGGTAGCACGGCGCAAGGTGCTGTAAGTGTGAAAACTTTTGCAGGGTCGCGGTCGGCTCTTCTGTCCCGTGCGCTAAAATCACGCGGGGCCGGGAGAGTTTGCGCCGATTCAGTTGTTCCATGATGTGCGCCAGAGTCGGGTCCTGAACGTGCAAAATCTGGTAATCGGCGCGGATTTTGGGCCACAATTTCAGGGCGAACGTGGTCTGCTCCATCTCATAGCCGGAACCCATGCCGTAGCGCCAGCCGCCAAAACGCTTCAGACGTTCCACAGACGCCAGCGTTTGCGGATCAAAGCGCTTGCGGCACGGCACAACCTGCCGCCAGCCCTCCGCTGATTCCCCGCTCCCTTGAAATAAGGTGACGTTATCACCCGCTTCGTGCAAGGCCTGCGCTAAATCCAAAGCCCACGTTTCGATTCCGCGAGAAATATGACCGAGGCCGGAACAGGCGATAGCGATTTTCATAACGGCCCTTTGTCTGCCTTTCCCATTCCGATCAATCCGTATTCGACGGCGGTAACTCGTCCGATTCAGCAGGCAACGCGATGCGATTTAAGAAGGCGACAGGATCAAGAATGGTCAGCAGCGGGAAACGTTCTCGAAAATCCCGCCCGTCCTTTCGGCCTTCGTCCATGAGATCAAGCAGGTCGTTGTCCCGGCTTACGATATAGTCCGCTTTTGCGGTAAGCGCCAGATTGATGATATGCTCATCTTTCGGGTCACGCTCATAGCGAAAAGAGGCGGAAATCGGATCGAAATGTAATGCAAGCGTTTCGTAACGTCTGATGAAGTCCTCAATGTCTTGATCGGAGTAACGCGCGTTTTTGCGGCGCAGCGCAGGACGTGTCAAGACATCTCTGATTTCCGCCTGCAACTCTTTGCCCGTACATAACAAAAAGCGTTCGGCCTCCGCAAGCCGAAGCATCTGTGCCGCAGGCCCTCTGGCGCTAAGGGTTGCTTGAAAGAAAATGCTTGTGTCCGCTACGATTCGTATAGAATCAGCCATGCGCTTCCCTTTTTGCTTTTCGTTCGGCGCGAACTGCCTTTAGTTCGGCGTCGAAAAGGGCCATCATATCTTCTTCGTTCAGATCGCTTTCGTCGAAGCCCTGACGAAAGGGCGCAAGAATCGAATCGAACGTTTTTTCACCGGGCAGCGGCGTTACCAGAATATCCTTCGCGGCCTCTTCAATCAAGCGCTGAACGAACCCAGGCACGTCCTGCCCTTTTCTCATGGCAAGCGTTTCCAGCCTACGCTGCGTTTCCGGCAGCAATTCTAAAGTCAGTGTCATTTCGCTTCTCCTGTTTTGCGCCCGTCGCGCTGACTCTATTGTACCAAAAATTCATCGCCGGGACGTAACTATTCACTCCACCCCAGCCCTCCCCTTCGCAAGGGGAGGGAGCCGCCTGCTTTTCTCCCCTCCTTCGCAAGGGAGGGAGCCGCCTGCTTTTCTCCCCTCCTTGTGAAGGAGGGGTAGGGGGAGGTGAATCGTTACGCCGGGACAAATTTAACTTTCTGAATTTAACTTTCGGACAATTTCGCGGAACGTTTCAGCGCAGGCGTCAGGAAGGGGCGCTCAAAAAACCAGTAGAATCCATAGGCTGCCGCAACGAACAGCGGCGTCCCGGCAAATGCCAGCAGCAGGAATGTCGCGTTATCGCTCAAATGCAGCGGGCGCAGGACATACTGCCAGAAAAGTTGGATGAGCGGCGCGTGAATCAGATACAAACTATAGGAAAAGCCGCCAACAAATACCAATGGACGCCAACTTAGCGCCGCTCGAATCCTGCCCTCTGGCGACCGGCCCACCCCGACCAGCAGACCGAGGCAGGCCAGACCGAACGGGTAGTCCGCGTACAGCGCGAACCGGGTGCTTAATAATCGAATGGACAGCGGGGCCAGAACAACCAACGCCAGCCAGGGAATCCCGTCCCGCAGCCTGCGCCAGTTTGGGCTATCGTCAAAGCACAGCGCCGCGCCCAGCATCCCGAAGGCGAAAAGCGCAAAAAATGGAAACAGCGCGAGATGGATTCGGTCGTGATGCACTGTTTTGAACGCGATAAAACTGAGTGAAAAGGCCAGAAAAGTCGTCTGAGCCCCGCCGATTTTGCGCCAGCTCCACACCATCGCGGGAAACAAAAGATAGTATTGACATTCCACTGCGATAGACCAGAACGCATGATTGATCGTGTAAGAATCAATATAAAGGTCTTGCAGCAGAAAAATGCGAATGAAAAACGGTTTCAGGGCGACCGGCAGGCTGATGTCCCAGTGCGTTCCGGTCTTTTGACTGACCAGCGTCAGCCCTAGAATCGCGCTTAAGATCAGCGCAAAATAGTACGGCGGCAAAATCCGCCGCGCCCGCCTCAGAAAGAACATTTTCGCGCCGCCGCGCAGGAAGCCGCCGCCCCGAACTACCGAAAGCATCAGACTGAAACCCGACAGCACGATAAACAGCGCAACCGCAAAATGCCCGTACAGCAGCCAGCCGCTCGCTTTCGCCATCAGGCCGACGGGGGAACGGTGGTACATCAGCGGCCAAATTTGCAGCCACGCATGGTGAACGACGACGAATAGCGCCGCCAACGCCCGCAGTCCGTCCAGAAACAGCAAATGCCCTGCTTTTTCCGCTTGTTTCAGATCAGGCGGAGGCGCGGGACTTGGACTTGAGTTTTCCGGCGGCGTCAGTATCGCGGACATTCGGCGTTCCTTCCTCGCTGCGGGCGGACTGCGAAGGATTCAACATTCGTTCATAAACGGCAAGCGTTTCCGCTACCATCCGTTCGCGGGTAAAATTCTCATAAACGCGGACGCGCCCCGCCGCGCCCATTCTCGCCCGCATTGCCGGGTCATCCAGCAGGGTTTGCAGGGCGAGCGCCAGCGGCGCGGGTTCCATGCGGGGTGTGAGCAGCCCGGTCTCGCCATCCAGAATCACCTCCGGGACGCCCCCAACGGCAGACGCCACAACCGGCAACCCCATCGCGCCCGCTTCCAGCAGCGCCATCGGACACGCTTCGACGAGGGACGGCTGCACGTAAATATCGGCGGCTTCCAGCAAAGTGCGCACATTGCTGCAAAAACCGAGCCAGTGGATCGCAGGCGAAACTCCCGCCGCGACCGCCATACGCCGTAATTCGATTTCCTGCGGCCCGGTTCCTGCTATCGCAATCTGCGCAGTCGGAAATTTTTGCAGCAGGGCAGGCAAGGCCTGCACCAGAAACGCAAACCCCTTGTAGCGGTGCAGCATCCCCACCGAGGCGATCAGCGGCCCGCCGGGGGGCAGGCCCAGACTGCGCCGCGCCGCATCCGGCGCGGCCTGCCGCTCCACCCGCTTGACATCAATCCCGTTATAGATCACAGAACACAGTTCGGGCCGGAACCCGACCCGCTCCTGCCAGTCCACACGCGCCGCGTCACAGCAGGCAATCGCGTGGTGCAAAGCCCGCATACTTAATGACTCCAGCAGGTGATAGCGCCGCCCGTTCCGAACGCCGTCTAAATCATAAGAGGGCAGCACATGGAATGTCCCCAGCACGTTCGGGATTTTCGCCATTCGCGCCGCAATCGGGGCCGGTTCCGCGCCCGTATTATTGCTGTGCAAAAGCGCGACCGGCTCCCGCAAAAACAGATCGCGCAGCCGCTGAACTTCCCGATACGTCCCGATGCCAAAAGCCACCGAAGGGGGCATCACGACCCGCTTTTTTTTCGGCGTTTCCGGCGCGGATTTTTCCGATTCCGCCGCAAAATCCACCAGTTTCAACAGCGGTTCCGGCTTCGGGTCAATGCCCGCCGGGTACACGATCTGCGCGTCGAGTTCCCGCAAATCGTCGTGCCAGTGGCGGGGGCGCGGCGCAAAAAAGACCGGGCGGTAGCGCGTCCTGTCCAGAGCGCCGATGATCTCGCTCAGGTAGCGTCCCGTCCCGGCGCGGTGTTCGCCGTCGTCGTAATATCCGATTGTGATTGGCTCTGTCAACTATGATTTATGCCTTGTATGGCTCGCATTATTTAGAGCCACCTGAAAAAGTCGAGGCGTTGGAAACGCCTCGCTGGGTGGCGTTCTGCCAATCGTCCTGCCGGACGAGAAACTCAAACTGCCTCTCGCGTCCGGTAGGACGCTTGGCCGTAGGTCACCTAGCGAGACGTTTCCAACGCCTCGACTCTAGTTTGACGGCATGGTTTTTGCAACTCGACGCGGAACGCCACGACACGGCTTCAATCCAAAAATCCAAAATCAAACGCCCCACGCCTGCAAGAGCTGCTCGGTCACGGTTCCGACGGAGAAATCAGCGCTGCGTTTGCGTTCCGATTCGCTGAGCGCGTGGCGGTGGGAAGCGTCGTTCAAAAGCGCAATCGTTTTTTGCGCCAGTTCGTTTGCGTTCTCACCCGCGAAAGTCAGCCCTTCCGCTTCATTGCGGACGATTTCGAGATGCGCCGGGATGTCGCTGACGATGAGGGGCGTCCCACAGGCCAGCGCTTCCAGCACCGCAAACGGCTGATTTTCGTACCGCGACGGCACAAGGGCTACCGTAGCGCGGCGCAGATAAGACAGCAGCACGTCACGCGGAACCGCCCCCATGAATTTCACTTTGTCGCCGCATACGCCCCGCGCCTGCAAAATCTGCTGCATCACCACGCTGCCGTTCGGCGAATCGGGTTGCGTCTCGTCCCAGAGTTTATCTTTACCAAAAATGCGGAACTGCGCTTCGGGGACGGCCTGCAAAATCTGCGGGATCGCCTGCGCCAGCACATCAATCCCCTTGCGCCGCTCCAATCGCCCGCTGAAAAAAACGGTCGCCGGGTCACGCGGTTCGCCTACGCTCGGCAGGGCCGCAATCGGGTTCGGCACGACGACGGCGCGGGACAGGTCGGCCCCCCATGCCCGCGCCGTCGCCGCCAGCGCCGAATGGGAAACCGAGGTCAGCGCGTCCGCCCGCATCGCCGCCCGCGCCTCCCACTTATCTAAGGCCGTCATCGGGGCGTCTTCCGATTCGCCCGCAAACTGCCGACAAAGCCGCGAACACCCGTGCAGACGCACCGCGATTTTCTTCACGCCGCGCAGGTGGCGGGCGCTTAAAGCGTAGCCGTCAATATCGGGAAATTCAATCACGTCAAACGGCGTTTTTGCCGCGACTTTTCCGATGAAGTACCGCAAAATATAAGCGTCCGCCTGAATCGGATTCGTCCGCGAAGTGAACTGACAGACCGCGCCGTTCCACAGCGAGTCCTCCCGCGCCGAGACCCATTTCGGGCAAAGGTGGTACGTCACGCCGTTGGTCTGGTAAGCGGCGTAAGCTTCGTCGCTGCGCCAGCGGAAGACGTGCGCCTCCACGCCGCGCCGCGCCAACTCCTCCGCGACCAGCACGACATACGTGCCAATCCCCCCGCCGATCCCTTCCGACGGCAAATTATCCGTAACCAAAGCGACGCGCATGACCACTCCTAAATGAGGAGTGATGAATGATGAATGATGAATCGAAATGCTACGCTGACTATCCGTTCTGACGTTTAGTAAGCGATGTATTGGATTCATCATTTATCATTCATCACTCCTCATTTTCCTCATTTTTGGCAGACGGCGATAATCACGGGTGGCGGCGTGGCGCTGACCGCAAGGGCGCGTTTCCAGGGCATCGGGTAGCCGCTGTCCACGTCGAGCAGACCGGATTTCGCGCCATCGCTCTCGGCGGGCGCGGACGGCGCGGAGTTTGTCAGGCCGTCCGCCGCTTTGTCGCGCCCCGCGAGTTTGAGCAACGATTGCTGCCAGCGCGGACGGTTCCAAATCCATTCGCCAATCTGCGCGTACCATTGGACTCGCCAGGGATGCGCCCCGACGTGCCGCCGGTACTCCTCCTCCGACATTTCGGAAAGGTGGAACGGGTTGCCGCTATGACCGCCGAAAGCGTCCGCGTTGGGCGTGGAGATAATCGCCAGCCCGCCGGGGCGCAGCGCCTTATAAATCCGGTCGAGCAGCAGTTCCGGGCTGGGGACGTGTTCCACGCCTTCAAAGCAGGTGATGAGGTCCCACGAATCGAGGCCGGGAAGGTGAGCGCAGGCGTCCGCGATGTCAAAAGACAGGTTCGGTAAGGCGGGCTGATTGCGGGCGGTCGCGACCGCTTCTTCCGAAATATCCACGCCTAAAACTTGCTTTGCGCCCGCCGCCGCCAGCAAAAACGAGCCGTACCCGATGCCGCAGCAAATATCCAAAACGTTGCTGCCCGGAGCGAACTGCGCGGCGAACCGGTAGCGGGACAGGTGATCTTGATGCTCCAGCATCTCTTCGGCGCTGGGCAATCGTTCGACAAATTCCGTCGGAACATACATCGCGGAACTAGCAGACATGGAGACTCCCTTTCAACATCATGGAACCGAATCGGTCATCCACCGTCGGGTGCGTGCGAACATTAAAATGCGGGCCGACAAACTCGTGGTAGTCCGCAAGATGCGATTTTTCGCTCAAGAACCCGATGACAGAATAGCTGCCCGGTATCAGGTTCATCGGTCCCATATCAATCTGTAAATCGTGTTTTCCCGGCGCAAAGCAAAGGCCGTCCGGCTGCTCCGTGCGGGAAGTCCAGCCGCAGACCGTTTTTCCGTCCGGGCCGGGAAAGACCAGGTGCAGGTGCGCCCCCTCGACCTTTTCCCGCGCCTCAACTTCGATTTTCACGCGGTACGGCTGCTCGTGGTCAAATTCTTCGGTAATCAAACCGGTCTCGGCGTCCTGCAATTTCAGCGAGCGGAACTGGATCGGCGAACCGGCCCGCAGCGTGGACTTGCCGCCGCTGTTGGCAGTCATGGCGCGGTTCTGCGCGTCCTGATACATTTGCAGTCCGCCCATCGTTTCGCCGTAGTATTTGCACTCGCCGTACTCCATGTAGATCGCTTTGTTGCAGCACTCGCGAATAGTCGGCAGGTAGTGCGAGACTAAAATTAGCGTTCCCTGACGGCGCAGAAACCCCGCGATCCAGTCGGCGCAGCGGACGCGGAACGCCCCGTCGCCAACGGACAGCACTTCGTCCACGAGCAGAATCTCCGGGTCGCAGTGGATCGCGACGGCAAAGCCCAATCGGACGTACATTCCGCTGGAATAGGTCTTGACCGGCGCGTCTAAAATGTCGCTTTTCAGCCCGGAAAAACTCACAATGTCGTCGAATTTCAGGTCCAGTTCCCGCTTGCTCATGCCCAGAATCGCGCCGTTGACATAGATATTTTCGCGCCCGGTCAGCATCGGGTGGAACCCCGCCCCGACTTCAATCAAAGCCCCGATGCGTCCGGTCATGCGGATTTCGCCGAGGTCAGGCCGGATAATGCCGTTGAGCATTTTCAGCAGGGTGCTTTTGCCCGCGCCGTTTGTGCCGAGCAGACCGAGGCTTTCGCCGCGCTTCAATTCAAACGATAGATTTTTTGTCGCCCAGAACTCTTCCGGGCGCAGGCGGTCGTTCGCGCCGCGCAGCCCGATCATGTCCCGCGCCACGTCGGTCGTGGTATACAGCATCCCGCGCTGCAAACCCCGGCAAAATTTTTTTGATACGTTTTCTACACTGACTACTGCGGACATAAGAACCCCATCGGGTGTCGGGTGTCGGGTGTCGGGTATCGGGACAATGCGCTCGTTGTTGAAAGCCTATACAAACTTTCAGTGAGCGGGGAATTGTTCGACACCCGACACCCGACACCCGACACCCGCTCTAAACTCTCTCCACGATGCGCGGTTCCGTGAGGTGGAAGACGCGCCAGCCGGCGAGGAACACGATGACGCTGACGGCGCAGCCGATGGCGAAATTCAACGGCTGCGTCAGATGCCCGGTCGTCGCCAAATCTTGCGCGGCGATCACGAACGGACTGACGGGATTGACCACGTTCAGCAGCGAATGAGAACCAGGCTTCACGGGATAGACGACCGGCGTTAAGAACATCCAGAACGTTAGCAGGAACGTCACGACCTGCCCTGCGTCGCGCATCACGCCGTTAATCAGCGCGAACACGCAGCCGAGTCCCAGCGTCAGCAAACTCAGCGGAATCATCACCAGCGGAATCAAAACTACTGTCCACGCCGGAACGACGCCGTAGATTGCAAACGCCGCTATCAGCAGAAAAATCCGAATAAAGAACTCGAAGATCGCTTGCCCATAGGCAGAAATCACCAGCGTTTCACGCGGGAAATTGATTTTGGTAATCAACGCGCTCGCCCCGACCAGACTGTTCGTCGCGTTCGTCAGGCCGCTTGCGAAAAGCTGCCAGACGGTCATTCCCAGCAGCACGAAAACGGGATAGGGCAAAGTTGTTCCGGCTATCGGCAGGACGTGCGAGCGGTTCAGCCACGTAAACGTCGCCGTCGTCACGAGGGCGGGCAAAATCGCCCAGATATAGCCTAACACGCTTTGCCGGTAGCGGGCGGAAAAATCACGCAGGAACAGCCGCCACGTCAGTTCGCGGCTGTCTACCATCTCCGCGATCATTTCGCGCCACGCCGCAAGCCCGATGCCGTCCGTCCCCGTCGGGCGATAAACGACATGGCGCTCCCGCTTCGCTTCCTTCGGCAGTGAAGGCGCGGGCGGCGTTTCGGCGCTGATTGTTTTCACTTGTTCCACAGTTTGTTCCAAAACGGGCAGCGTTTCCATACGTTTATATCTTAATCCGAATGTTCGGGCCATACAACCGCGCCGTGAACGACCCGTCCGGTGTGTCCGGGGCGTTTACGGCCCGGACACACCGGACGGGTATTTTCACTACCCGGCAATCTAATATCTAATATCTAATCCCTGATATCTATTTGTACTTATTCGCGATAATTCCGATGAAGACGACGGTCGTCACGGCGATTAAGGCGATGCGCGTCCAGTCCCGGTAACGCGCCGCTTTGGTCGGCTGAAAGTCCGTCGCGTCCGGGCGGGACGAGATTTGCTGCGCGATGGGCAGGCTGATTAGGAGGTACAGCACCGGCACATACGTTCGCGACAGCCAGAAACACGCCGCCAAAAATCCAAACAGCGCCAGACGCGCCGCCATGCGGTCGGCAAAGTCCGGGTCGTCCGGGCGAACGATTCGGGTGCGCCACGATTCGCGCCGCAGCGTCTTTACCCGGTCGCGGCCCGGAACCAGCCGCTTCAGACTGTGCGCCACTCCGGGACTGAGGCGCGGCCCCGCTCGCGTTTCCGCCTCTGTTTTCGGCCTGATTCGCTGAAAACAATAGTACAAACACCCCAGCCAGCAGAAATAACCGGTAAATCCCAGTTCCGCAAAGCACAAAACAAACGAATTATGCGCGGTCATGCCGCCGTTGACGCCCGGAAACTGATCGTACCCGACGCCGATAAACGGATGCTCCGAGAGTTGGTCTACGCCGTTGGCCCAGAACCAGAACCGGCTGTTGGCGGACTCCTCATTGCTGTCCAGTTTGGAGAGGCGGCTTGGCCCGAACGCCATAAAGCCCAATACTAAAACGCCCGCAATCGCCAGCGCGACCGCCTTGACCCGCGTAAAGAGCAACAGCGCGATTCCCATCACCATCATTAAAGCGAGCAGTCCGCCGCGTGAATTGGTCAGCAAAATGCCCCAGATGTCCACCGCCGCCAGAATCATGTACCCGGCCCGCGCCGCGTTTTTGCTCTGCTGAACGCGCACCAGAGTCAGCGCAAGGCCCGCAAGCACGGTCGCCGCCAGATCGTTCGGGTCGCCGAAAATCCCGGTGGCCTGCGAGCGCAAAACGTCGTGGTCCTGAATCCCGGAACCCTGAAAAAACTGATAGATCGAGTACAGCGCCAGATAGCACGTGAAGGCCAGAATCGCCGAAACGAACGCTTTGTATTTCGCGGGCGTCCGCACCAGATTCAGCGTCAGCAGAACAAGGATCACCATCTTGCCGATGTCCTGCGCCGCCTCGTTCGTGTTGTCCTGCCCCAGCGTGGACAGCACGACAATCAGGCCAAAGCCGATAATCATGCCATTCAGCGGCGTCCGAACGGCCTTCTCGCCGTTCATCCGCATCTTAAGAATCGTCCCCGCCAGCGTCACCACCGAGGCGATCAGCGAAAAGTGCATCCCCTTCAGCGGCTCAATCACCTCCTCCGGGCGCGTATAAAGCAGCCCGACGAAGATCACCAACCCGACGAAAGGGTTCGCCAGCGTCACCGCCAGCGCCATCACGCCCAGCACAATCGCAAAGACCAATATTTCATGCGTCGTCGCGAAAAGGTAGGACAGCACCGCAGGCGCAATCCCGCCGACCAGCGCGGTCAAAATCACGCTGCGCGTCGAAATCGCGTTATCGGTCGCCTCCTGCGGAATAAATACGGGTTCCGTTGCTTTCATAGCAATTAGAGGGTGTCGGGGTTCGGGTGTCGGGTGTTGGAAATACACCCGAAGTTGCAAGCGGGATAACTTCTGAGCAATCCGGGAATCGTTCGACACCCGACACCCGAACCCCGACACCCTTTTCCCTATCCCAACGCTTTCTCTTTTTGACGAATCTGCGGATTCGGCAGGATGACGACCAGCACGGTGCGCAGCAGAATGGACAGGTCGAGCCAGACCGAGCGGTGCGACACGTAAATCAGGTCGAAGCGCAGTTTGTCGCGGGCGTCGGTATGGTAGCCGCCGCAGACCTGCGCGAGGCCCGTGATACCGGGACGCACCAGATGCCGCTGCGCGTAGGCGGGAACCGTTTCCAGAAATTTCTCCACAAAGACGGGGCGCTCCGGGCGCGGCCCGACCAGACTCATTTCGCCGCGCAGGACGTTCCACAGCTGCGGCAGTTCGTCGAAGCGGAACAGGCGCAGCCATTTTCCGAGGGGAGTCAGGCGCGAGTCCTTGGTTCCATTCGCTAAAATCGGGCCGGAACGCGCTTCGGCGTCCTCCACCATCGTGCGGAATTTATGCACCTTGAAATTTTGTCCGAACCGCCCGACCCGCTCCTGCGAGAAAAGCGCAGGGCCGGGAGAGGTCGCCTTAATCAGCAGCGCGACGACCGCCATCAGCGGGGCCAGCAGGACAAGCCCCAGCGCCGCAATCGTCGTGTCCGAAACGCGCTTGATTAAATCGCGGGACTTAAACGTCGTCAATCGCACCAGCGCGATGTCGCCGTGACTCTCCACGTCCTCCACGCGCAGCAGCGTCTCGTAGAAGGACGGCACGATTTTCACGCTGACATTCGGCGTTTTCAGGGCCAGTTCGTTCGTCAAAGTTTGCTGCCACGTCGGGGCGTAAGCGACGATCACTTCGTCCGCCAGAAATTCTAACGCGAGTTGCGCCGTCTCGCTGCGGTGTCCGAGGATAGGCCAGCGGGACAGCGGATCGGCCTCCTCCGGGTCGTCCGTAAAGCCAATCACCGTGTACTTCCCGGTCGCTTCCAGACTGTCCGCCAGCGTCTGCCCTACGTCCCCCGAACCCACAATCAGAACGCGATGCCGCTTGCCCTGCGGACTCTCCCGCAGTTGCAGTTCTTCGCGGCGGACTTTAGGTTCGCGCAGTTCGCGGGGGGCCTGATCCAACATGACGGGCGAGACCGTCCGCAGTCCGGGCAGCGATTGGGCTAATTGCCCCATCCGCGCCACGCGCCGCAACGCCAGTATAAACGTAATGCCCCCGATAAAAGGGAATGTCAGCCACAATTTAGATGTCAGAAGAAGATTTATCATGCTGTAACCCCTTGCCAAACTGCGCACTATCCTTGCCCTCATCCCGGCCCTCTCCCAATTTTGGGAATGGAGTCGCTTTTGCGTATATCTCCCTCTTCTCTCAGGCCTGTCTTTGGTAAGCGAGGTAGGGAGAAGGGAGCCGGGGCATAAGGGCGAACTTACGAGATGTTGCGGATCATTCCGCCCGCGCCGTTATCGCTGCGCCACGCCGATTCGTCAGGCCACTCGCCCCGCGTCGGCGCGTAAAGCGGGACGCTTTTCTGTTCCAGTTTGGTCGCCGCCGAAAGCGCGTCCTGAAGCGTGGAGCGCAGGTTGTCCGCCGAAGCGGGCGGCGGCAGCAGCGCCAGCTGGGTTTCCAGAGCGCGGCGCGTCCGTCCCACAATCTCATCGCACTCCGCGCTCAGGGCCTGCAGGCGCTCCTCGTGCGCGGAATGGGCGGCGGCGGCGTACATACTGATCTCCTCCGCGTGATGCTTCGCCTCGTCGAGTTGGGCAGTCGCTTCGTGCCTTGCCTGCGCCATGATGCGTTCGGCCTCGGTTCGGGCGTCCGCTTTTATCCGCTCCACTTCGGCGCGGAGGGCGGCGCGTTCCATTTCGGTCTCCGCCGCAAGCCGCGCTTCCGACTCGCGCCGCGCTTCCTGAAGCAGGGCGGCGATTTCGGATTTGGCCTGCGCCCGAATTTGCGCCGCGTCCGCAACGGCGGCGGCGCGTTCCGCCGCCATGTCCTGCTGATGCTGCGCGACCTGCCGCGCAATCTCCTCGGCCTGTCGGCGCTGCGCTTCGGCCTGCGCCGCCGCCTGCGCGGTTATTGCCTCGACCTGCTCCCGCGCCTGCGTCGTCACCCTGTCCGCGTAGTCCTGCGCCTGCGCGGTCAGGCCGTCCGCCTGATTTTTCGCCTGCGCCGCCACTGCCTCGGACTGCTCCCGCGCCTGCGCGGTCAGACGGGCGGCGTCGGACTGCGCCTGCGCCGTGATTCGCTCACTCTCCAACCGGGCGGCATTCCGCTCCCCTTCCATCTCCTGCTCAATCTGAACGCGCCGCTGTTCGGTCATCAAAATCGCGCTGGCAATCGAGACCTCTTTTTCCAGCGAACTCGCCATCTGATTGCGGGCCGTTTCCAGTTCCGCGCTCATCCGGTTCTTTTCGTCCATCAGGCGGGCGGTCATGGCAGACTGCTGTTCGATCTGGCGCTGCATCAGTTCCACGCGGGTATTGGCAAGGCGGACGTACTCTTCCACCGCGCTCGGCGCGTAGCCGCTCATGGCGCGGGGGAACTCGGTCTGCGGCAGGTTGGCGTTTGACATAAAGGCTTCCTCGTCCCATTGCATTGCGACGGGGGGCGCAAATTCAGCCGCCGCCATCGGAACGTTTACGGGAGTGTTCTTATCATTTGTCTCAAATGCGCTCGGCTCAAATGCGTTTGTCTCAGGCGCTTCGGAACGATTCAAGTCCGCCGTCATTGCGGCGTAGCGGTCAGGGAACACCGCCGTTGTGTCCAGCGTCGGCGCTGTCTCTTTTTCGATTGCGCTCACGCTCTGCGGCGCGTTTTCCGTTTCTTTCGCCCATTCCAGCGTCGGCTCTTTTGCGCCGACGGCGGTCTGGGGAGCGGCTGCCTGCGGCGCGACAACCGGCTGCATATTCTCCGCGTCGTTTGCTGCGTAAAGGAAGACCGGCGCGGCCTCGTTTTCCTGCGGGACGGGCGCGTCTGCGGCTTGCGCCGCCATCGGCGCGGGCTGCGCAATCGGTTCCGGTTCCACCGTCGGGGCCGGTCGAACGAACGGCTCGAAATGCGGGGCGGGCGCGGCGCTCGCCGCCGCCTGCGCCGGAGTTAGCTCCGCCGTTTTCGTCAGAACATCCACGTTGTCGAACCGCTCGTCCTGCGCGGCGGGCAGTCCCCGCGCCGAACGCATCGGCTGCGCCGTCCGGTAACTCTCCAGCAGCGAAAGCGGCACATGGCTTAGGACGCTGCCCATGACGTGCGTCCCCGCCTGCTCGAATCGCTCCACCAGACGCGCCTCCTCGCCCGTCAGCGGCTCTAAGGCCCGCACGGACAGCAGCGCGGCGTCGGCGACCGTCGCCAGATTCAAAGTGTCCGCGAAGGTCGTGGCGGGCGGCGCGTCGTACAGCACGTAGTCGGCGCGTTCCAGCAGCAATTTTCCCACTTCCGCCAGCCGGTTCGAACTGAACAATTCCCAGGGGTTCCCGGACGCGGGGCCGCTCGGCATGACCCACAGGTTCGGAACCGAAGTCGGGCGCAGGGCGCGTTTTATCGCGAAAATATCGGGCGATTCCAGCGTGTTCGTTAGGCCGAAGTCGTTGGGAATCTCGAAAATCTCGTGCAGTTGCGGGTTGCGGGTGTTCGCGTCCACCAGAATCACCCGATGCCCGGACTGCGCCAGCGTGATGCCTAAATTGGCAATCGTGTTCGTGCTGCCCTGTCCCGGCCTCGCCGAAATGGTCAGCAGCGAGCGGATGGGTTTGCCCTGCGTCTTGAGAAGGTGCTGCGCCAGAAAGTGATACGCCTCGGCGTGGGGCGAGAGCGGATGCTTTTCGGCGGCGCGGGGCAGGCTGCGCATCGTGATGTCGCCTGTCGGAGCGGGAATCGCGGCAAGGACGCGGGCGGGCAGGGCGATTTCCGCCTCCTGCACCGTTTTCAGCCGTCTGTCCAGACTGTCAAAGGCAATCGCAAGGCCGGAGGAGAGGATGAGCGCGGCGAGGGCGGCGAGCATCGTCAGTTTCTTGGTGCGCCCCGCCGACATATTTTGCGGTGGGTTTGACGGCCCCGCCTTTTCCATAATCACCAGCGGCGACTGCTGTTCCGCAACGTCGAGGGCGGCGCGGGCGCTGTTGAGCCGCCCCGCAATGCTTTGCCGCGCCTCCGTCCCCGCCGTAATCTCACTGGTCAGGGCGCTCAGGGGGCTGTCAAGGCCGCGCAGGTTCTGGATTTCGGCATCGGCGTTGCGGATGTTCTGGTCTTCCTGCGCGATGGCCGCCTGCTGACTGCCGACCTCTCCCTTTAAGTCCTCGACCGTCTCTTTCAGGGGGTTGTAGCGCGGGTTTTGCCGCTCGGCGTTTTCGCTGCGTTTTTTCTCGTCCCGCAGCCGCTTTTTCAGTTCCGCCAGCGATTCTTGCGCCTCTTTGACTCGCGGGTCGCGGTCTTGATAATGGGAGCGCAGCTCAATCAGCGCGGTCTCTTTTCGCGCTACCGCGTCTTCGAACGTCCGCACGATAGGCCGCGCGTCGGCGTTTTCGGTTTCGGTCACGGTCTTCGGCATATTCGCCATTTGCATCTGCCGCGCCGCAAGCCGGGACTGCGCCTCCGCCAGACGCGCCGACGCCTCGTCTTTGCCCTGCCGCGCCAGCTCCAGCCGCTTGAAAATAAGGGCCAGCTGCCCCGCCGGACTGCCCAGCACCTTATGATCCTGGCAATAGGCGTCGTATTTCTGGCGGGCGGCGCGGAGTTTGGCGTCCTCTTCGTTCTGCTGTTTCTCCAGCAGGGTAACTACTCGCCGCGCCTGCTGCGTGTTTAAACTATGCAGCGTTTCGATAAAATTTTCCGCGACGGAGTTGGCGAGCTTCTCGGAGCGCGACGGGCTGGCGTCGGTCACGCGCAGCTCGAACATTCGCTGCCCCTGCGCGTCCAAATCCACCGCGTTCGCCAGCGCCTGCGGCGAAATGGCGATTTTGGTGTCCTTGATCGCGCCGTCCACCACGTCCTCGCTTTTCGCGACGGAAGTATACAGCGTGGCCTGCGAACGGGCGTCCAGAGTCGGCGCGTCGCTGCGGCTGTTGGGGGCGTCCGTCAGCGGCGAGGTCGCCGGAACGATCAGCCGCACGGCGGTCGTCCATTTTGCCCCCGTGAGTCGCGTCGCGCCCCAGGTCAGCCCCGCCGTGACCAGTATGCTAAAGAGGATCAGCCATTTCCGCCGTCCCAGAATTTCTGCCGCTCGTCCGTAGTCCATGAAGCCTTACCTTACGTTTCGCGCAGACTGTCGCCCCTTCCGCCTGCGTGATTCAAATGCCGACGTTTAACCGCCTGTGCAATGTTCGGTTGAATCGCGCCACGCCAAAAGAGACCGGCAGAAAATAATTGCACGAACGAGCGACTTTGCGCAGTTTCAGGGCAAGACCGGGCCGGAAAATCGCGTTTCCTGCCGATAATTCAGGGAAAAGGGTGTCGGGGTTCGGGTGTTGGGTGTCGGACAATTCTACGCAATGCCGGAAGTGCGAATCATTTTTCAGCCGCGAACGTATTTTTCGACACCCGACACCCGAACCCCGACACCCTGCTCACGGAGGTTCCCTTGCTGTCTGGCGCGAAAATTTTATTCGGCGTTTGCTGGATTTTGATCTTTTATACTTATGCGGGATTTCCGCTGCTGCTGGCGCTGCTGGCCCGCAGGCGGCCTTCCGCTGTCGCAGCGCCGGAGGTCTCGGAAGCAGACTTGCCGCCCGTCACGATGATTGTGGCGGCGTACAACGAGGCGGCGGTTCTGCCCGCCAAACTCGAAAATACGTGGGCGATAGATTACCCCGCCGATAAATTTACGCTGCTGATTGGTTCGGACGGATCAGAGGACGACACGCCGGAAATTCTGCGCGGCTGCGCGGACTCCCGCCTTCAGGCGCTTTGCTTTTCGGAGCGGCGCGGCAAAATTTCGGTGCTGAACGATCTGGTCGCCCGCGCCGGGACGGAAATTCTGGTGATGTCCGACGCCAACACGATGTTCGCCCCGGACGCGGTGCGTCTGCTGGCGCGTCCGTTCGCCGATTCCGCTGTCGGGTGCGTCAGCGGCGAACTCGTGATTGAGCAGGAGGGCGGGGTCAGCGGCGAGGGGATTTACTGGAAATACGAGGGCTGGATCAAGCGCAATGAAAGCCGCCTCGGCTTCCTGATTGGCTGCAACGGCGGCATTTTCGCCCTGCGGCGCAGCCTCTACGACCGGCTGCCCGCCTCCACGATTGTGGAAGATTTTGTTTTGACGCTGCGCGTCCTGGAAAAAAAGTCTCAGGTGCGCTTTGAGCCGGGAGCGCGGGGAACCGAACCGGCCTGCGCGAGCGCAAAGGCCGAAATGACGCGCAAAATCCGCATCGGGGCGGGCGGTTTTCAGGCGCTGGGCCTGACCCGCGCCCTGTTGCATCCGCGCTACGGCGTGATTGCGTTTGCGTTCTGGGGCCATAAAGTTCTGCGCTGGCTTGTTCCGCAATTTTTCTTGATCGCTTTCATCGCCAATCTGGTTTTGCTGCGCCTGCCGCTGTTTGCCGCCGCGCTTCTGCTGCAAATCGTCGGCGCTTTGTTCGCCCTCCGCGCCTATTTTGCGAGGCCGGGACGCGAACCGGGACGCCTTGCGCGGCCCATCGGCTACTTTTATTTGATGAATTATGCGTTGCTCTGCGGATTTTTCCGCTTCCTGTTCGGGACGCAGCGCGTGACATGGGACCGCGCCGCCCCGCCGCCGCCCGCTTCCAGCCGGGAAGCGGAACTCAACGCCTGACGCGGAGCGTCAGAGATTTTCAACCGGCACGGACGCTTTCCTCGCGCAATCAGCAGGCGCAGTCAAACCCATGCAAAAAAACGATCTTGTCCCAGAACTTGAAACCCGCTGCCGCGAACGGCTTTTTGCCGATCCCGCTGACTCCGACGCCCGCCTTCAGCTGGCCCGAAGCCTGTTTTTGCGGGCCTACCACTGCGCCACAGACGACAAATTATTCCCGATTTGCGCGTCAGAGCAGGAACCGGAACGCGCCCTGTTGAAAGAGAGTCTGATGCAGGCCGCCGTCGCCGCGCTGCTATGCGCGGGCGCGGCGCAGCGGGAAACTGCAAGGAAAATTGCGGAGCGGGCGCGGGAACTGGGAGCGGGAGAGGTAGCGGACGAAGCGGAGCGGGAAACGCAGGCGATGCAGCGCCATCTGGAGCAGGCATTGGGCGTCAGACATTAGATGGGTAGACCACTCAGTTAAACACGGTGCAGAGAAATCGCGTTGTCGTCCGCAGGACGGTCGGCGAAGCCTCTCAAACGGGTTGTTTACGGCCCGGTTTCCCGCGCAACGCAACGGTCGCTAAATCTAATATCTAACGCCTTCCTCACTCATAGCAGTAATTGGCGCGGATGAGTTTGTGGCGGATATTGTGGAGGCCGTGCCGCAGGATCGAACGCGCCGTCGCGGGCTGGATGCTCAGGCGTTCGGCGATCTCCTCAAACGAGCGTGACTCGTAGTAACGCCAGACCACGACCTGCCGTTGCCGCAGCGAGAGCTGCAGCAGGGCGTCCGGCAGTCCCTGCCGAACATGGCCCAGCGTCAGTTTTTCGTCCCACTGGCGGCTGGGGTCTTCCGCAAGGTGCATTTCGCTCAGGCCCGATTCCAGTTCCATCGCGATTTCCCGTTTTTGCCGCCGCCATTGGTGCCGCGCATACGTATAGATCGAGGCGGACAGCTGGCGCACGAGGTAGGGTTTGAGCGGAATCCCTCGCGCCGGATCAAAGCAGTCGAGCAGGCGGCAGAAGCGGTAGTAGATTTCGCCCGTCAAATCTTCGCGGGACTCGTGCGTATCGCCGTATTGCCGGATCAGACGGCGGGTCAGCGGCTGAAACTCCGCGTACAGCGCGTCGCGCTCCGCCAGCGTGAAAGTGGAGACCGCCGGGGCCTCATCCAGCGGCGGCAGATCGCGTTCCGGTTCCGGGACGACGGGCAGCAGGCAGGTGGGGATACGGTCCAGAGGCAGCGAACAAATATTTTCTTCCCGCGTTGCGACAGCGGCGCGGATTTCAGTGGAGCGACCGGAGTTTTTCGTCGGATAGCGCATAAGTAGTATCTCCATCAGGTCAGGCGGAAGGAGCGCGAAGAACTCTCGCGACCTGCCACAGTGGGTAAGGCGTCTGCGCGAACACCCTGTTTGCAATAATTCTGCTTGCCTTAGCACAAAAGGTTTTCTGTGTCCGGCGAAAAAAAGCAAGAACGAAATGGCTTTTATTAGCGTATTTAGTATTCCCCATACGCCTGCCTGACAGCAAGGGCTACGAATCCCGTTCATCCCCTATTTGCGGGGGATTTCGTCCCGGAATCGCGTTGGCACGAATTATGCTTATAAGAAATTAAGAGAAGCCCTCATCCCCCCGGCCCCCTTCTTCCAAAAAAGCCTGAGAGAAGGGGGAGGCTAAGTTTTAAAATCTCCCCTCTCCCAAAATGGGAGAGGGCCGAGGGTGAGGGCCTCAGTCCGCTTTCATCATAGGAAGCAGCGAAACGCTTTTCTATCAGGATTAGCGCCGGTTTGTCCGACAATCTACGATAACAGAGGAAATAAAATCTATGCCGCAAACCAACATTTTGATTGCGGACGACACGACGCTGATCCGCTATCTGCTGGCCGAGCAGCTTAACGCCGTACCCGATTTTCACGTTGTGGGGACGGCGGAGGACGGACGCGAGGCGGTAGATTTGGCCCTGAAACTGCGCCCGGACGTGATTGTGATGGACCTCGATATGCCGCACCTCAACGGCATTTTCGCCACCGAGCGCATCCGGTCGCGCTATTCGCATATTCAGGTGATTTTGCTGACCGCGCACAATCAACTGGGAGCCATCGGAAAATTCTCCGGCGCGTTCGAATGCCTGAACAAGTCCTGCACTCCGCAGGAACTCATTGCCGCAATCCGTCGCGCTCGAACGGCGGCGCGGGACGCCATTGCGGAAACAAAAACTTCTGACCGGGGAACGCCCTACCACACCTCATTGGAGCGCGTGGCGCAGCGGGCCAGCCTGACCGAGCGGGAAAAGCGGGCCTTAGAAAAAATTGTCACGACCGAAATGACGGCGGAGCAGATCGCCCGCGCCCTGTCGCTGGAGATGGAGCAGGAAGTAACAGTTTCCTCGGTCAAGCACGCCATTGAACGCGCCGCCATCAAACTGCGTGTTGAGCCGCGCACCCGCTCCGCGCTGGTCAAATACGTTCTGGAGTTCGACGCGGACAAAGAGGGAAGCAGTTAGGTGTTCAGGTATTCGGGTATTAACGTATTGACTGCTTCCCTGTGAGATTAAACAAACTATCAATGAACGAGCGAATACCCAATACCTGATACCCAATACCCAGACGCCTGAACCATGCTAGATCAAAAATTAGAAATAAATGAAATAAACGAGATGAAGCGTATGGAGGCCCTGAAGCAATACGAAATTTTGGACACGCCGCCGGAACCCGTCTTTGATGAGGCGGTGAAACTCGCAGCGACCCTTTGCGACGTTCCGATGGCGGTCATCACGATTCTGGACGAGCGGCGGCAGTGGTTCAAGGCCAGCGTCGGGATGTCCATGCGCGAGACGCCGCGTGACATCGCGTTCTGCGCGGTCGCAATCGCGCCCGAAAATGATGACCTACTGATTATTCACGACGCGCAGCGCGACCCGCGCTTCGCCGAAAACCCGCTCGTTACCGGAGAGCCGCATATCCGGTTTTACGCGGGGGCCTGCCTGCGGACGCCGACGGGCGAGGCGCTGGGAACGATTGCCGTTTTCGACCGCATCCCGCGCCGCCTGACCTCGGAACAGAAAAAATCGCTGCGGGCGTTGGCGCGGCAGGTCATGGCGCAATTAGAAATGCGGCGCAGCCTGTCCACGCTGGAACGCGCCGATCTGGAACGCGCCTGGGCGGAGGAGGCGCAGCGCCGCGCCGCCCGCCGTCTGCCCGGATTCGACGCCGCGCCCGATATCATGATGCGGTTCAGCCGCGATCTGAAAGTGATGTATGTCAGCGCCTCCGTGCAGGAAACGCTGGGCGTCGCCCCCGCCGAATTTATGGACAGGCCGATCCGGGCGCAGCTGCCGCCTCGCGTCGCCGCGCAGTGGGAGATCGCCCTGTCGCAGACCCTCGCGACCGGGCAGTATCAGGAGTTGGAGTTCGCTCACGCCGCCAATGGCGGCGAGCGGATTTTTCAGGCGCGGTTCGTTCCCGAATTTTCCAAAGGCGAGGCGACTACTGTCCTTGCGATCACCCGCGACATCACCGTGCTGCGTCTGACGGAGCGGGAGCTTGCGGCGCAGGCGCGGCAGCAGCAGACCATCAGCGTTCTGGGCCAACGCGCCCTGCAAAATTTAGACCTGGACACCCTGTTTCAGGAGACGGTCACGCTGGCCGCCGCCATTTTAGACGCGCCTTTCTGCGAGGCGCTGGAGATTCAGTCCGACGGCGCAACTCTGCGCCGCCGCGCCGGAGTGGGCTGGCCTGCCGATTCGGACACCGACACGCTGCCCCTCGCCCTCGATTCGCTGACGGGGCAGGCCCTTGCCACCGGGCAGGTCGCCGTCCTGCGCGACGCCGAGGACGCGCTGGACGCCCCCGCGCTGGACTATCGCGCAGCGGACGGGACGCGGCGGCAGGGCATTATCAGCGGCGTCTGCGTCACAATCCCCGGCAAACTGCGTCCGTTCGGCGTGCTGGGAATCTATTCCAACCGGCCCCGCGCTTTCAGCCCCAATGACCTCCACTTTTTGCAGGCCCTCGCCAACGTCCTCGCCGCCGCCGTGACCCGCCGCCGCGACGAGGACGAACTGCGCCGCCTCTCGCTGGTCGCCAGTAAGACCGCAAACGGGGTGCTGATTCTTGACGCGGAGGGGCGGGCGGAGTGGGCCAACGACGCTTTTACGCGCATTACCGGCTATGCGCAGGGCGAGATGCAGGAGCGCGATTCGCTTTCGCATCTCTCCTGCGATCTGGCCCCCGAAGCGAGCGGAAACCCTCTGCCCGAAGCGCCGGGGCAGCGGGTCGAGCGGCTTTGCAACCACAGGGACGGACGCCGAATCTGGCTTGAGATTGAGCAGACCGCTATTGACGACGCGCAGGGGGGCCCCCGCCAGACCATCGTCATTATCGCCGACGCCACCGAGCGCCGCGAAGCGCAGGACGCGCTGCGCCAGCGCGAACAGACTTACCGCCTGCTCACCGAATCCATGAGCGATATGGTCAGCCTGCATGAGATGAACGGCCTGTGCGTTTTCGTCAGCCCGTCCGTGCTTAAACTGACCGGCTTCACCGTCGAGGAGACCATCGGGAAAAGTTTCTATGAGTGGACGCACCCCGATGACCAGGCGCTGATCGGGCGGCGGGCCTCGGAGCGCAACCTGTTGCAGCGCCCCGCCAAGACCCAGTGGCGGCGGCGGCGGCGCGACGGCTCGTATATCTGGCTGGAAACGCAGACTGACCTCATTTTGGACGCGGAGGGCCGTCCGCACCGCCTGCTATATGCGTCCCGCGACATCTCTGAGCGCAAACAGGCCGAAGAGCATATCGCGGAACGCGCCCGCCTCGCCGATTTCAGCGCCGCCATCGGGCAGGCCGTGACGCAGACCCGCTCGCCGGAGCCGCTGCTGCAGGCCTGCGCGGAGGCGATTGTCGCGCATTTCAACGCGGGGCTGGTCCGCCTGTGGACGTGGCGGGCGGGCGAGGAGGCCCTGCGGCTTCAGGCGGAGGCGGGCTACGCTCTGACCGAAAGCATCGGGGCGTCCTCGCGGCCCCTCGGCCCGATTGCGATCCCGCCGGATTGGGCGGCGCAGCCCGACCTGTTCGGCTCGGCGCTGGAGCGGCTGCGCGATTACGAAATTCCGCTGACCGCGCAATTAGGGCTGACCGCCGCGACCTATCCCCTGATTATTGAAAACCGGCTGCTTGGCGCGTTAAGTTTATTTCTGCGCGGCCCCCTTTCTGGCCCGGCGCAGGGGGCGCTCAACGCGGCGGCGGACAGCATCGCGCTGGGCCTGCAGCGGTGCTGGGAGACGCAGACGCTGGCGGCGCAGACGGCGCAATTAGCCGAAGCATTGGACGAGGCGAACCGCGCCGCCAAACTGAAATCGGAGTTTGTCGCCGCTATCAGCCACGAAATCCGCACGCCGCTGCACGGCGTAATCGGCATGACCGATCTGCTGATGGAGACGGAACTACTGCCGGAGCAGCGGGAACTCGGCGAGATGGCCCGCGCCTCCGCCGACATCCTGCTGCGCCTGCTCAACGACATTCTGGACTTCTCCAAAATTGAAGCGGGACGCCTGAGCGTCAGCCCCGTCGCGTTCGATCTTTGCCAGATTATCGAGGACACCGCAGAGATTTTTGCGCCCCGCGCCCACGAAAAAGGGCTGGACATCGCGGCCTTCTGCGACGCTGCCCTGCCGCCTTCGCTGATCGGGGACGCGGGAAGAATCCAGCAGATTATCACGAACTTGACCGACAACGCCGTCAAATTCACCGCGCAGGGCGCGGTCAGTCTGACAGTGGACTGGCAGCCGCAGGGCGAGCGGAGCGGACAGGTCGTCCTCTCCGTTTCCGATACCGGCGTCGGGATCGCCCCGGACAGCATCGAGCAGATTTTTGAGCCGTTCACGCAGGCCAGCCCCGGAATCAGCCGTCAGGGCGGCACGGGACTCGGACTGACTATCAGCCGCCAGATTGCGGCGCTGATGGGCGGGACTCTGAACGCTGTGAGCGTGGCGGGGCAAGGTTCCACGTTCCGTCTGACGCTGCCGCTGGAGCGCGATCCCGCCCTTGCCGACGCCCCGCCCGTCCCCGAATCGCCGCTGAAAGACGCCCGGATTTTGCTGCTTGCCGGAAGCCCGCTGCGCCAGGAGGCCCTGCAAAAAACCCTGTCCGCGTGGCAGGCGCAAGTTATCCTCTGCGAAGATGCCGTTCTGCTCCTTCCGCTGCTAAGAGAAGCGGCGGCGGCGGGAACTCCCTTCCAGATGGCGATTCTGGACGACGCCGCGCCCGGAATGGCGGACTTTGCCCCGGTCCGCGCCCTGCTTGCGGAATCGGAACTGCGCGAGACCCGGATGGCCCTGCTGATTGCGCCGCGCCGCCTTGCCGCCGCCCGCGCCCTGCGCGAAGCCGGCGTCGGCGCGTGGATGCGCAAGCCCGTCCGCCAGTCCCACCTGCGCGACACCCTGACGGCTTTGCTGATCTCGTCTGAGCCGCTGCCCCTGCCGAAAGCGCTGCTAACGGAAGAAACGCCTCCCGATGCGGCGCAGACCGATGCGGCGCAGACGGAAGCGCCGCAGTCGGACGAAACGCAGAACGAAATCCGTCCCCCGGAGTCGGTCGCGCCCGAAGCGCCGTTGCCACAGACGCCTCCGGTGATTCCGTCGCTGCCATCGCCCGACGGCAGGCCGTCCACAGCAGGGACGCGGACGGTTGCGGTCAAGCCCACGCCGAAGTGGCCCACCGGCCCCCGCGTCCTTGTGGCGGAAGACAATATCATCAGCCAGAAAATCGCCGCGCTGATTCTGGAAAAAATCGGCTGCCGGGTCGAGGCCGTCTCTACCGGGACGCAGGCCCTGCGCCGCCTTGAAACCGAGACCTACGACCTGATCCTGATGGATTGCCAGATGCCGGAGTTGGACGGCTACGACACGGCGCAGGAGATTCGCCGCCGTGAATCGCGCAGCGGCAGGCGCACTCCGATTATCGCCATGACCGCCAACCTGATGCCGGGGGCCTCCGACCGCTGCCTTCAGGCGGGAATGGACGCCTACCTCTCCAAGCCGATCCAGCAGGAAATGCTGCTTAAAATGGCGCGTTCCCTGTTCCCGCCGGTGCTTGCGTCTGCGGCGGAGTCCTCTCCCGCCGCGCCAACGCCGATTTCGCTGGCCGCGCCCGCGTCTGCCGCTTCTTTGCCGGATGCGTCCAAAGCCGTCGCGCCCGCCGCTGGCCCTCTCAGGCCGCTGAACCGGGAGGCGCTGCTGGGGCGAGTCGGCGGCAATCCGAATCTGCTCCGCTCGCTGACCAAACTCTACGCGGCGGAATGGCCCAAATTGCGGCAGGAGATTGCGCAGGCCCTCGACGCCCGCGATAAGGACGCTTTTCAGCGCGGCGCTCACAAACTGCGCGGAGTCCTGATGAGTCTGGAAGCGGACGCGGGCGTCGCTGTGATGCGGCGGCTGGAGCTCAGCAGCGCCGCCCCCGACTGGCCCGAAAACGCCGTCCGGCTGCTGGCAGAGGTCACTGAAGAATTGCAGCGCCTTCAGCAGGCGTTAGACGCAATGCAGGAGTAGCTTCGAGGGAAAAGGGAAGCGCAAAAAGAAAGTTCAGTCCGCAGAATACGCAGAATACGCAGAGGATTTTTCCTCCACGAATTACCACGAAAAATCACGAAAAGACGTAAAGAAGTCTGCTCCGGCATGGTTTACGGCCCGGATACGCCGACAGACGGTCAGCGTATCCGGGCCGGTCTGCGCGGCGCAAGGGGTGGCGGCGGGGAGGATAGCGGGCCGCGCAGGTCATTTTCCGTTCGGGGCGAAAAAGGAGTCGAAGACCTGTTCGACTTTGAAGATAGTATGCTCAATCGTAAACTGTTCCAGCACACGCTGACGGCCCATCAGTCCCATTTGCCGCGCCAGCGCCGGTTCCGAAAGCAGATGACAGATTGCGGCCCCCATCGCGTCGGCGTCCGCCATCGGAACGAGCAGGCCCGTCAGTCCGTCCGCCACAATTTCCGGGATGCCGCCGCCATTGGTCGCGACCACCGGTTTGCCCGCCGCCATCCCCTGAATCACCACCTGCCCGAACGGTTCGCCCGTCGTGGACGCATGGACTAAAATATCCAGCCCCGCCATCAGTTCGGGGACGTCGCTGCGAAACCCGGTAAATTCGACCGCATCGTCCAGTCCAAGCCGATGGCACAGGGCGCGGATTTCCGCCTCGTAGCCTTCCTCATCAAACATGACGGACCCGATAATCTGAAACTTCGCGTTGGGATACCGCTTGAGGGTCTGCGCCGCCGCCTGCAAAAAGATATGCTGCCCCTTCCATGGACTGATGCGCCCCACCAATCCGATGCGCGGGGACTCCGGCAGACTATCTGGTTCGGTGGGCGCGGAAATTTCGCCGCAAAAAGCGTCCGGCACGACGCGCTGCGCCGTATCCACCCCGCTGTATACCGTGGCCGTCCGCTCTTTTCGCGGGAGTTGCAGGGTTTTTAGCGTGGCATGGGAATTTGCCAGCACATAATCGGGGACAAGGCGGCACAGGGCGCGGAATGCGCGAACAACCGGCGCGGGCAGATAGTCCTCCTGGATTCGGTCGCGGACGTGCCAGATCAGAGGCCGACCGGCAAGCCGCGCCGCAAGCCCCCCGATGATGTCTGACTTCAGCGAATTGGTATAGACCAGTTCGATTTTTTCTTTTCGGATAAAGCGGGCAAGCCGAAAAGCGAAGGCCAGCGTATCGCGGACGTTCTTCGCTTTCAGCAGGCTTTTCGGACTGAGGCTGTCCTTGCGCGTCTGCGCGACCTCAATGCTAAGCGGCAGGACATGGACCTCAATACCGGCGGCCCGCAGCCGCTCCACAAGCTTGCCCTCGGAAAACAGGACGACTACCGGCTGATACCGATTTTTATCCAGGTTCGTCACGATTTGCAGCAGGGCCAGTTCCCCGCCGCCCAGCGTGGCGGTATGGTCCATAAACAGAACTTTATGACGCGCCAACTCGATGGCGCGTTCCGCGCTCCGCAGGGCGCGGAGCGCGGGCAGAATATGTTCAGGGGATTGCAACGCAAAGCGCATTTTCGGTGTCCTCGACAATGGAAGCGCCTTATTCATTTCATCGGGGAAGCGACGGCTTTTCAACTCTTAGTACCTCTTATTGCAAGTTTTGTGCCAACTGTTGCTCAAACCGGAAAATTTTCGCTTGTTTCGCAAAAATAGTTATATTTTTTTTAGAAGGACGCAAAAAAGCGCGATTTCTTGCTCACAGACGGATAAAATCCGAAGAAGTTCACTATTAAAAAGGGAAATACAAGTGGTTGTGAGAGACAGGGCCATTCAGTTATCCGCGTCGGGCGGTTGAAACCGCCGCCACAAGCGCGCGAAGTGCCCCTTAGGACACTAAACCCGATCCTTTTTGTGGGGGCTAATCCGCATTGAGTCCGCGAAGGCGGACTTTGCGCACGCGTGGCCGTGAATTGATTCGCCCGCACGAAAACTGAATGGCCCTGTTGTGAGAGAGGATTAAGCATGAATTAGATTTAAATAAGCGCAAAACGGGGAGTTAATGCTTGGAGCGAACAAGCGGTCTTTCCAGTTGCCAGAAATTCCGCATGGACGCAAATACAGAAAAGAAAAAGGCTGTTTTCGGCCCGGTCTGCGCGACGACGCAAATACAGTGTATTCGCAAAAGCGTCCTGCCGTCATGCGGCGGCAATCTGGCGCTTCAATCGGTCAATCTCTTTTTGCGCTGTCCACAGCAGGCTTTCATTCGCCACGCGGATGGCGATCATGCGGGTAATCTCGGTGGCGAAGGTCAGGTCTTCCGGTCGCAGTTCCGTCCTGCTGGTCGCAAAGGCCAGCGTAACCACGCCGAGTCGGCGTCCGGGCGCGTAAAGCGGCAGACTGAGGAAAGCGTGGAAGCCCGCGCTTTCTAGTATCTGGTGGTGCGTGGTCTCCAAGTCGAGGCGGCGGGCGACTTCTCCCTGGCCCGCCCGGACTACTTCCGGCGGGCCATAATGCAGCGCCGCCTCCAGCGGGTAGCGCAGGGCAATCTGTTCGGCGAAATCTTTGTCCATGAGATTAGAAACGCTAACGCCAACGCGCTGAAGTTCGCCATCTTCCCGCAGCGCGTCAATGAGGCACAGGTCGGCGAAATGGCGCGTCAGGATCAGGGCGACATTTTGCAGGCTGAGTTGCAGCGGGGTTGCGGCGGTCAGCGGCCCCCCAATCTGCGTTAGCAATTCCCGCCGTTGCTGCGCCTCCTCGATCTCCTTCCAGCGCTGATCGGCGGCGCGACGCGCCCGGTGCAGACGCTCGCATTGTCCGGTGATTAGCGCACCCGCGCCAATCAACAGATCAAGTTTCAAGACGCCTGCTGAATCGACGGCAAAAGAGCGGTCGGGCGGCAAATAGTAGTAGGCGGTGAAGGCGGCGGACAGGGCCGTCGCAAAAAGTCCTGGCCCCGCCCCGCCCCGAATGGCGCTGACTGCAATCGCCGTGCAGAACAGCAAAAACAGGGTATTTTTGGTCACGGGCAAGAGGATGCTTGTCCCGAACTGCGCCGCCAATACTAAAACGAGCGCCATAAAATAACTCGCGGCATTGCGGTTCACGTAAGAGGTAATTCGATTGCCGAACAGGGGAAGCGACGGCGCTTGCATTTTGTTATTCATCTCACCCACCTGACGCAAACGGTCATTTTTTTCATCAAGGAGATAAATCTCCTCGTCAGGTGATTCTGCCGGAAGCAAAGTTTAGGTTGCCGCATGGTGTGACTCGCCCTTTTCAGGGGCTTACTTCGCGCCGCTGTCGGGCAGATAGCCCAAAATACACAAAGCGGGACGACCGTCCGCTTTGTAGACGGACTTTCTGCACGATAGTTCTATTCCAAACGACGTTTTTTGCGAAAAAACGCAGGCGCAATCATAGAAATTACCTTTCTTGGCTCTTTGACAAATAGTGTGGTTCATTTCGCGCCATCGCACTCCGCCAAAATGCGAAGCGCAAAATGTTCAAAGTTCCTGCAACCGTAGGCGCACCGCCTGATGTCCTTGACTTTCGTGTTTAAGCCTTTGCCTTTGCCACTGGTAAGACGATTATGAAAATAATTGAGGATATTTCCCAACGATGGCGAAGCGCGCTGACAAACTTCGCTAACTTCGTCAGGCCACTTTGCTTAACCGTGTTAATCCAGGTTAAAGACGCGCCGCCGCCTGTTCCTTGTCGCAGGCCGTCTCAAAGATTGCTCGGAAATTTTCTTTAAAACGATGCAAACGCTGCAAATCGGGGGACAACCCGAACCTCTGCCGAATTTTGTCCTTGTCGGCTTCGCAGAGATCGGCCTCATTACGAACGAGAAGCCAGCGGCAGCCCTTAAACGTCTGGCGGGCGGCTTGGGGAACCTTGCGCTGAATATCACGCCGAGCGGTGGTTACCACATCGGCCAGATTTTTCATGACATGAAACCGGTCCGCCACGATCCGCGCCTTCGGCAAGCAAGCGGTCACGACTTGTTTATTTCGGTTATTAAAACGGTATTTATAAAACAGCAATTATTTTTGTTAAGTTGCTTTTGCGAAGAAACCTTGACCGCCACAACGGGGCGCAGTGTTATGCGCCCCGTTGCCGGGATGCGGCGTCCGCGAAAAAACCGCATCGTCTGCGTGAGATTGGCCTTGCTTAAGCGGAAAAATCGTGTATAATCGAAGATGTCTCATTGAAGAATAGAATAGCAATACCGGCGTTTCTTTCGAGCGTTACGGGCAAGGAGTTTGCAATGATCGGATTTTTGGCAGCGCGGCGCCGCAGCGTTTCTGTTTCTCGCAGCCTGCGAAGTTTTATTATGGGGGCGGCGCTGACGCTGATTGCCGCGCCGGGAATTGCGCAGGTAGACGTGCTGACCCAGCATAACGACAACGCCCGTACCGGTCAAAACCTCTCCGAAACGATTTTGACGCCCGCCAGCGTTTCTTCCGGGAAATTCGGGAAAATTTTCACGCAGACAGTGGACGGTCACGTTTTCGCGCAACCGCTTGTGGTATCCGGCCTCACGATCAACGGCAAAACACGCAACGTACTGTACGTCGCGACGGAGCATAACAGCGTTTACGCTTTCGACGCCGACGACGGATCGTTCACCTCACTGTGGCGCGTGTCGCTCGGCGCGTCCGTTCCCGTTCCCAACTCCTATTTCGGCAACCGCTACGGCCCCTACCACGATGTGCCTGCCGAAGTCGGCATCACGGGAACGCCCGTGATTGACAAAGCGAGCAAGACGCTCTACGCGGTGTCCTTTACGCAGGACTCGGCGGCGGGGCCTTACCACATGATGCTTTACGCCCTCGACCTGACTACCGGGGCCGCGAAATTCGGTGGCCCGGTCGCCATCACCGCGACGGTCGCCGGAACGGGCGGCGGCAGCGCGGGCGGCAAACTCCCCTTCGACCCGGAGCAGCATTTGCAGCGCCCCGGCCTCGCGCTGGCGAACGGGACGCTCTTGATCGCGTTCGGCTCCCATGCCGACACCGATCCCTATCACGGCTGGGTCTTCTCCTACAACGCCGCGACGCTGGCGCAGACCGGGGTTTACTGCACTACGCCGAACGCCAACGAAGCGGGAATCTGGATGGCGGGGGCGGGCCTCGCGGTGGACAGCGCGGGCATGGTGTACTTTGAGACGGGCAACGGCGATTTTACCGCAAGCGCGGGCGGCAAAGACTACGGCGAGGCGTTTGTGAAACTCCAATCGTCCGGGACAGGCCTCTCCGTCGCCGATTATTTCACGCCTTTCAACGTTGTCAATCTTAACACCTACGACACCGATTTAGGCTCCGGCGGGCTGACCCTGCTGCCCGATCAGCCGGGAACGACGCCGCATCTGCTGGTCGGGGCGGGCAAAGAGGGCAAAATCTATCTCATTAACCGCGACGCGGGGAAAATGGGCAGTTTTAATTCGGCCTTCGACAGCGTGACGCAAAGTATTGGCGGGGCGATTGCCGGGACATGGAGCAAACCCGCCTATTTCAACGGCGCGGTCTACTACGCGGGCAACGGCGATAACCTGAAAATGTTCCCGCTGACTTCCGCCGCAGGCAGCGCCACGCGCCTCGCCACCGCGCCGACTTCGCGCAGCGCCACCAGTTACGGCTACCCCGGAGCCACGCCCGTCCTCTCCGCTAACGGCGTGTCGGGCGGCATCGTCTGGGCGATTGAGAGCGCCAGCAGCGCCGTGCTGCACGCCTACGACGCCGGAAACGTCGCCTACGAACTTTACAACAGTACGCAGGCCGGAACGCGGGACAACGCCGGGGCTTACGATAAATTTACCGTCCCGACGGTTGCGAACGGCAAAGTTTACGTCCCGGCGCAGTATCAGATTAGCGTCTACGGCATCGGCAATTTCCTCGATACTCCCGTCTTTACACCGGCAGGCGGCTACTTCGCCGCTTCCCAGACGGTGAGCATCGCCACCACGACGCCCGGAACGGTCATCCATTATACGACGGACGGGACGGCCCCGACCGCCGCTTCGCCCGTCTACTCCGCCCCCTTCGCTATCAATAGCAGCGCGACCGTGCAGGCGATTGCCACAAAATCCGGCTACTCCAACAGCATTACCGCCGCCGCCTATTTCCTCAAGGGCGACGGCCCTGGCGACGGCAACGGGCTTCAGGGCGCGTACTACGCCAATACGTCCCTTAGCGGTTCGCCCGCCGTCACGCAGGTTGACCCGACTATCAATTTCCTGTGGAACGGCGGCAGCCCGACGACCGGAGTAAACGGCGCGAATTTCAGCGTCCGCTGGGCAGGCCAGCTCCTGCCGCGCTCCACCGGGCCGTACACTTTCACCACCGTATCCGATGACGGCATCCGGCTCTGGGTCAACGGGCAGCAGCTGATCAATAACTGGACGGGACATGGGGCCACCGCCGACAGCGGGAACATTACCCTGACGCAGGGTGTCCCAGCAAATGTCCAGATGGAGTACTATCAGGGGGTTGGCGGCTCGCAAATCCAGTTGTTTTATGCAGCGGCGGGGCTGCCGACGCAGATTGTCCCGCAAAATCAACTGTATTCCGGTGGGACGCTGACGGTGCAGACGCCGCAGATCGCCCCGCAGTCCGGCTCCTTCTACCCGACGGCGACCGTCTCGATTTCCGAGTCCACGCCCGGAGCCACCGTGTACTACACGACGGACGGAACGATTCCGACGACGGCCTCGCCCATCTATACCGCGCCTTTCACGATTGGGTTCACCACGACCGTGCAGGCGATGGCGACCAAGCCGAACCGTGTGACCAGCGCCGTCGCGGTCTCTACGCTCGTTTACAATCCGAACCTTGCCGCCGCGCATACCGCCCTCAATTCCGGCGGGCCTGCCGTCGCGCCGTTCACAGCAGACGCGCACTTCAGCGGCGGCGCGGGGCATACGCGGGTTGGCAGCGTGGACACAAGTCTGGTCGCGAATCCTGCGCCGGAGGCGGTCTATCAGGCCGAGCGCATCGGCGGATTCACGTACTCTTTTCTGGGGCTGGACCCTAAATTAAATTACACCGTTCGTCTGCACTTCGCCGAGAATACCGCAACGGCGGCGGGGCAGCGAATTATGAATGTCCTGATTAACAGCCAGACCGTCCTGAGCAATTTCGACATCTATGCGGCGGCGGGCGGGCCGTTCCGGGCCATTACGCGGGAATTTAACGCGATGTCGAACAAGGGCGGCGGGATGCTCGTCTCGTTTGCGACAGTGGCGGGCGCGGGAAAACTTAGCGGCATTGAGGTCTTCCCCGCCACGCTAACCACGACCGTAAGCGGAATCGCCGCGCTGGAGGGCCTTGCCCCGACTGCAGGAACGCAAAAAGTGCGGTTCCAGTTCCGCCCGACCGACGGTTCCGCGCCCTTTACCCTGACCGCGCCGGTTGGGACAGACGGGACGTTCTCTTTCCCGAATATCCCGGTGGCCGCGTACACCCTCGCGATAGCGGGCGACAAGTGGCTGCAAAAAGTTATACCCCTCGATTTGACGGCGGGCAGTCCGCCCGCCGTCAATATTCTGCTTCCGGCGGGCGACGCGAACGGCGATAACAGCGTGGACAGTTCCGATTTCACTATTCTCATCGGGGCTTACAGCAGCCTTGCCAGCGATCCCGCCAGCGGCTACGACGCCCGCGCCGACTTTAACTGTGACGGCGCGGTGGACAGCAGCGACTTCACCTTACTCATCGGCAACTTCAATCAGGTCGGGGACAATTAGAGAAAATAAAAAAGGGAGTAACGATTCACTTCCGCCAACCCCTCCTTCGCAAGGGGAGGAGAAAGCGGACGGCTCCCTCCCCTTCGCAAGGGGAGGGCTGGGGGGGGGTAAATCGTTGCGAAAGGGAACAGAAAAATTCGTGGGCTTCGCAGATTTGTCGCGGAGAGAGCGGATGATATCCGGGCCGCTCACGGCCCGGAAGCGCGGCAGAGGCCCGAATTAGCGGGAACGGGGCGCTTCGACCTGATAGAAGCGGATTGGCTCCCGCTTATTCGAAGCGTCGGGGAAAAGTTCGGCGGCGGTCAGGGCCCCGCCGAATACCGCGCCGGTGTCAATCCCGATTTTGTTCCGCAGGACTAAGGGCTTGCCGGTCATTTGCGGCGTATGCCCGAAAATTACGCGCCGCCCGCCGTAATCAGCGCGGGACGATAGGAACGGCTCCCGAATCCACAGCCGCGCATCCAATCCCTGATCGCTGCCGTCCCAGCGCTGATTCGGCAGGGCGATTCCCGCATGAACGAAATGGTACGCCTCGGTGATGTATTCTAACTGCGTGGCGCGGTAAAATGCCAGATGCTCCTGCGGAATCGCTTCCCGCCATTCCAGCGGGTTTTCCACCTCGTAAGAGGCCAGCGTTTCGCCGCCCCCGTTTTGCAGCCAGAGCAGCGTGGTCTCGTCGAACATTGCGAACCGCTCGTCGTCGCTGACTTCTGAAATCTCCTCGCTGTCCAGCGCATCCAGCAGCATCTGCTCGTGATTGCCCCGCAAGAAGATCGCCCGTTCGCCTCGCTCCGCCCGCAATTTCAACATCGAATCAATCACAGCGCGAGAGTTTTCGCCGCGATCAATGTAATCGCCGACAAAGACCAGCGTGTCCGCGTCGGTCAGCGGGAGGCCGTCCAGCAGCGTTTGCAGCATCGTAAATTTGCCATGTATATCGCCGATGGCGTAGATCAAGGGGCGTCTCCTTCGGAGACAGGGTGTCGGGGTTCGGGTATCGGGTGTTGGAAATGCGTTCGCTCTCTCAAAGTCTGTTAGACTTCAAGAAAACGCGGCATTGACCGATACCCGACACCCAAACCCCGACACCCTGTTCACAGGTCTTTCACGTAGCGGTTTTGCGCGTCAACGAGGATGGCCTTCGGCGTGATGGGTTCGTCGGTAAGGCAAAAGGCGGCGATAATGATTTTGTGTCCGGGCTGGACGCGATAGGCGGCGGGGCCATTCACAATGATTTTGCCGCTGCCGGGTTCCTCATCAATGACGTAGGTCTCGAAGCGTTCGCCGTTGTCCACGTTCCAGACGTGGACGAGTTCACCGGGAACCAGGTTCGCCTGCTCGATCAGATTGTGGTCAATGGCGATGCTGCCGATGTAGTCTTTGTCGGCCTGGGTCACGGTGGCGTGATGGATTTTGCTTTTTAAAAGGTTTAGTAATCTCATAGCGGAACTATTGTACCAGATTTTTGGCGAGTCGGGCGAGGGCAATCAGTCCGGGACTGTCCGCCGTCCAATCGCCGAGCGGGAGATTTTGAACAAACAGCGACAGGGCGAAGGCGCTGCCGTCCGGCGCAGTCACGATTCCCGCGTCGTTGCGAACGCCGTCCACCCCGCCCGTCTTGCCCAGATACTGCCAGTCGGCGGGGAGATAGCGCGGGATGCGGTCGCGAATCTGCTGCTGGCGTAAAAAGTCCATAATCGCATCGTTGGCGACTTCATCGCCGATTTGCTTCTCATGCAGCAAATTCAGCAGGCGCAGCGTCTCGTTTGGCGTGGTGACGCCCATGCCGTAGATCGCGCTTTCGGGCGTGTCCGGCGAATAAGATTTCCGCAGCAGGCGCGTTTCGGTCAGTCCGAACGCTTCCATTCGCGCATTGACCACCGCCACGCCCAGATGTTCGATCAGCATATTCGTCGCGGTATTGTCGGAAATTGCGGTCATCAGGTAGGCCAGATCATGCAGGCTGATTTTCAGCCCCGCTGTCATGCCGCTCAGGACGCCCGCCCCGCCGACTTTTTCCGCGTCGGTCAGCGTCAGCGCCTCGCCCCAATCATAGCGGCCTTCCGCTACCGTCAGCGCGAGATGAATCAAAATCGGCAGTTTAATCACGCTCGCCGTTTTGACTTTTCGGTCGGGGTGATATTCCGTCGTTTCGCCCGTTTGCAAGTTCCGCGCCGCCAAACTGATTTCGCCGCCGCACTCCCGCTCAATCATTTCGATCATTTCGATTTTCGATTTTCGATTTTGGATTTTAGATTGCTCCCACAATTCGGGTGTTCAGGTGTTCAGGTGTTCGGGTGTTGATGCCTTCACTGATAGTTTGTACAAAACTCACAGGGAACGTGACAAACACCTGAACACCCGAACACCTGAACACCCGAATACCCTACGCCGCGTATTCCCGGATTCGCAGGTGGAGGCCGAACCATGCGGCGAGGGCGATCAGCAGGGCGAGGACGGGCGCGAGCGGTACGGCCCACTTAAATGTGGAGAAGGCGGAATCTACCGTTTTGTTGAACTCGTCCTGATTGATTTTCAGGACAGCCCCCAGCGAATCGTCAAAGGCGCTGAATGCGCCATTGGACTCATCGGGCTTTGCTCCAGCGCAGAGTTTTACCGCTTTATCATGCTGTCCCGATTCTTCCAGTTGGCGAATCTCTCCATCAATCCGCATATACCTCGCATAATTTCCCAGCATTTTTTCCGCCGCATCCTTCTCGCCGTCGAAGGTGATATTATTCAGTTCGTCGGCGAGATAGCCCTTGAAGTTGACTTTTTGACCGGGCGCGGGCGCGGTGACATTCGCCAGCCCTGACGCGGGAATGTCCGCCAGCCGCGCCGATTTTTCGTTAAATTTTTGCGTGTAGCGGGCGCGTTCGCTTTGCAGGTTAGAACCGGTCAGGCGGGCGAGAAGATAAAAACTCTCGTCGCAGTTGGCGTCGAAGGCGACGGCGCGGGCCTGCCAGAGCGTTCGGATGGAGTCGAAACCGTCCTCTTTTGCCGCTTTAAGCCGCGCTTTTTCCGTCGTCAGGACGCTGAACATCACCAGGACAAACAGCGCGGTCAGCAGGGTCGCGCCCGCCATTGGCAGATTAATCAGCCGCCGCGTTTTCTGCATAACGTAAATCTGCGCCAGCGCCAGCAACGCAATCAGCCCGATTCCGCCCAGCGCGAACAGGGTCTGGTATACCGTCAGCGTCCGCAATCCGGCGTCATACGACTTTTGGAGGTGATCGAAATTCACTTTGTCCAGCGTTTCGGCGGCGGGCATCAAATTATTGCGCATCAGGTCGGAGGCCAGCGCCAGTTTCGTTACGCCCAGCTGTTTGTCCCGTTCGCGCAGATACCGCGCTTGTTCGATCAGCCCCACATATTTTTGCAGATCGTTGGCAATGGTCGCAATCGGAACGCGCTCCTCGTCGCCGAACGTGATGTTTTGCGCGGCGGTAATCAGCGCGTCGTTGGCCTGCTTGCGGTCATCCTCATACGGCTTGAGGGCGTCGGCCTTGTTAGTCACAGCGTCGAAAAATTCGTTGGCGGCGTTGGCGTTCATGTCAGCAAGGTTTGCGTTAATCTGCTCCGCCGCAATGATGCTGGGCGCGGAATCTTTGCCAATGATCTGAATGGTCTGCCGCGCCGCGCTAAGGCCGCTTTGCGCCAGCAGCCAGAGTAGAAACGCGCCGAGCGCAATGGCGGCGGCAAACGCCTGCATCCGTCCGGGCGTCGTGGCGAGTTGCAAGCGCAGGCCGGAGAGCGCGGCGGACGTTTGCGGTGTTGGACTTGCGGCGGCGTTCGCGGGAGTCCGCGTTGGTGTCGGGGCGATGGTCATGGCTGCGCCTGCCTTGCGTGGAGGGTGATGCGCGTCCAGCAGCCGAGCGTAATCTCGTCGCCGTCATGCAGGGGCAACCTTACTCCGGGCTGCACGTCCACGCCGTTGAGCTGCGTCCCATTGGTCGAGCCAACATCCAGCAGGATGAAATTGCCGTCCGGCTGCCGCTGCAATTTCGCGTGGCGGTGCGAGATTCCGGGGTCAGCGAGCGGGATTTCCGGGTGGATGTCTTTACGGTCGCTGCGCCTCCCGATCAGCATTTCGGCGAAGTCCAGCGGAAAGACACGCTCCGGTTCGTTCGCGGGAAGCGGCACGTTGGGGTCGGGTTCGGCGTAGAGGGAACCGTCCACAATCGCGGAGATTTCCCAGTGGATCAGCGAGCCGTCGGCGGCGATTGCGGGCGTGGGCGGCGCGGGCGCGTCCAAAACGACCGAAGGCGCGGGCGGCGCGGCGGGAGAAATTGGCGCGGCAGGCGGCGCGGGCGCGACTGAAACCGGCGCGGGTTCCGCCACCAGCATCGGCGCGGGCGCGGGTTCCGGGGCGAGCGGCATAGCAACGACGACGGGCGGGGCGACTCCCGACGCCCGCGTCTCAAAATTGAAGCGGCAGACTTCGCAGAACCGCCCGTTATTATTGCGCGGCGTCCCGCAGTCCGGGCAGGTTTCCGCGCCTCCGGTCGAAGCGGAAGCGGCGGGCGCGGCGCTGGCGAATGACGCGGAACTCAGCACGCTTCCGCCCTGAATCTTCGCGCCGCACACCGAGCAGTAATCGGGATCGTCGCTCTGATGCGACGGGTCTTTCGGACAGGTAGTGGTCATACGTTTCTCTCTTCAAAAAGTCAATCGCTTAAAATCAACGCGCATCCCAGCGAGCGCGGCGTTATCATGGACGAGAAAAGGCTTCCGTTCGGTCGTTTCATACGCCCGCCAGAATTTCGGCGCGTTTGCTCTGGTATTCATCCTGCGAGACGAGTTCCTGCCGCAGCAGATCATCCAAATTTTTCAGGCGGGCGGCAGTATCGCCCTCCGCGTCCTGTTCGGTCACCGCGACATCATTGACTTCAATAATTTGCCCCGGCGATTGTTTGCCCGTAATCAAAAAGAGTGTGAGAGAAACGATTCCGCAGAAAGCAACGACCATGTAAAATCCGGTTATCAAATTCCAGACCAAAAGGAACGCTTCGGGCGGATGCATTCCGCTGCGGGTCAGGGCTTGCTGCATCGCGAAGGCAATAGCCCCTAGAAACAGCAGAAAAACAATTCCGACCACTGCCCCTGCTCTCGTGTATTTATGCGTAATCTCACGGCGAACGCGGCGCGAGGAATGACGAGGATGCGGCGGGAGGATAGGCGGCATGAGCGAGCTCCTTATCTGCGATTATGCTGCCGGATTCGGTTTTCGCGCCGCCCTTGCGGTGCGGGCGCTGCCTAAATCCAAATCCATTTCGTCGGCCTTGTTGACGGCGGACTTCAGGCGGACAGTCCCCTGATTGGCGTCCACGATGTCCACGACTTTGGAGAGGCGGCGCGTGGTGTCCTCATTGCCCGATTCGGTGGCGAGTTTGGCGGCTCGGCCCAGAAAGCGTGTCGCAGAGTCCAGATCGCCCTTTTCCCGCGCCTCTAATCCCTGCTGAATCGCGGCTGCCAGTTCCTCCTGCCCGGTGTAATGCGCCACCTGCGCGTTGATGCGCGAGGTCAGCGTCTCGTCGTCCGTCCACGTTGCGACCAGCGGCGGCGCGGCAATTTTTGTCTCCTGCCCCCCGTTCTGGTAGACAATGGCGGCGCGGCAGGCCAGCATCTCATCGCCGACTTCGCCCGCCGCCAGTTGAAACGCGACGTGGTAGTCCCGCGATTCCGCGCCCCACGCGCCCGTCGGGTAATCGAACGACTGCGCGTCCACCGGCGCGGCGCGGTTCGTCAGCTCCACAATTTCGGGACTCATCTGCTTGCAGGAAAGGATTTTCGCGCTTTTCGGCGTCCAGAGGCGCAGGCGCACATTGCCGACGGCGCGGCCCATTGCGTTCTGAATGGCGGCGCGGAAATCGGCCTCCATGCTGCCGGGATCGGCGATAATCTGCGCCGTGCCGAGCAGTTTGGTCGCGATTTTTTGCAGCTGCTTCGTCTGCCAGTCCGTGCCGACGCCCCGGCAGTCGCACTGAAATACGCCCTCGCAGGCCGCAAGCTCCTGCTCCAGATACTCCTCATCGGCGGTATCGTTCTTGCCATCCGTCAGAAACAGGGCGTAGTGCAAAGCTCCGGGTATCTGCTGAAACTCCGTCCGCGCCTGCCGCATGGCCTGCGAAATCACCGTGCCGCCGCCCGCCTCTAAACGCTGCACGGCGGCCTGCGCCAGCGCCTTGTTCTGCGGCGTGGCGAGCGCGGGGGCGGAAACGCGCCAGACATGATTCGAAAACGCGATCACGAAAAATTGCGCGGTCGGGTCAATCAGTTCAATCGCTTTGCGGGTGGCGTGTTTCGCCGCCTCGATCCGCTGCCCGGACATCGAGCCGGAAATATCAATAATCAGCCCGACGACCGCCTGCGGCCTGTCCGCCATCACGCCCTCGCCCGTTGCGGTCACGGTCAAAATGGCGTCCACGCGGTCAGCCCCCGCCGGCAAATACGAGTTCATAAACGGTTCCAGCGTGAATTGCACCTGTCTTCTCCTTCCAGCCCAAATTTACGAAAGCGGACTCTGTCCTACGGTGACCAGCCCGCCCTCCTCGAAATCAATGCATACCTGACAGCCGCGCAGCAGTTCCGCGCCAGCGAGGGGGCGGCTGTTTAGCGCGATAATATCTACACGCGATTCCTCATTATGCCATAGAATAGCGCCGCGATGCACGGTCGTCCTATTCTTGCTCTCATCTGCCAGTTTGATACCTGAATCCTGGACGAAGGGGATGCCGAGGGCCGCGATTCGTTCCGGGCGCAAAGTAAGAAATCCTTCGAAGCCGGTATCAATCATAAAGTCCTCGACAATATCGCCAAACTGGGTTCGAAGCGTCAGGGACAGTATAGCGCAGTTATCTTCTACGTAACCGATAATCATAGCGCAGTTCTTCTCCGTGTGCCGCCGATAGCGTAGACTGCATTATAGCCGATGCGCATACAGAAAATTTTGCCTTCCGGCTGTCGTTCCCGCAATAACGCGGCCGCGTCTAAAACGCTGTCTGCTATTTCATAATCCGCAGTGAGAACGTCAATCGAGATAAGCCTTCCGATATTTTCCTCCGTCTCAATTTGGGGCTTCAGGCGGTCGTAAATCACCTGCGCCCGGTCTCCTGTTTCGTTTCTCTCTTTTCGTTGCATTTCCAGCTGTTCGGGGGTGGGCAGTTTTGATTTGTCCGCAGTGAGCATAAATTCGTCGAGTGTCATTGTCATGGCGGCGGTCTCCTTATTCGATGCGGTCTTCGGTCGGGGACAGGACGGGCAGGGCGTTGCCGGGAAAAGTCACGACGACGCGGGCGCCGCCTTCGGCGCGGTTTTCATACTGCGCCGCGCCGCGCAAGTCCCAGCGCGTCAGGCTGTCAATCAGTTCGAGGCCAGTATTGGCGGCGGCCTGCGGGTCGAAGTCGGGCGGGAAGCCGGGGCCGTCGTCGCAGACTTCCAATCGCAGCGCGGGGGGAGTAGAGCGGAGCGCCGCATCCGTCGGCGGCTGAACTTCCAGCGTCAGCGTGATCTCGCCGCTGCCGTGCTTGACCGCGTTGGAGACCAGTTCGCTGACCAGCATGGCAAAAGAGGAACTCTGCTCCATCGTCAGGCGGGCGTCCACCGCCTCGTAGGTCAGTGAGCGGTCTTTCAGCATCGCTTGCAGCAAGAACATCAGTTTGTCTAAAATCTCGCGGGTGGAGATGGTCTCGTTGCGGGCGTCGGCCTTAATCTGGTGGGTCAGCAGGTCGTGGATTCCGGCGAGGGCGCGGACGTGCTGCCCGATGCGGTGCATGGCGGAAACCGGTATCATATCGCCCGCGTCCATCGCCTGCATCTCCGCCAGCGCCGAAATGACCTGCAAGTTATTTTTCACGCGGTGGTGCGTCTCCTGCATGGCGCGGCGCAGGCGCGTGTTCAAGTCCCGAATCTCCGCCTCGTCCTCTTTGCGCTGCGTGATGTCGGTGGAGACGCCCATGATGCCGATGCAGCGGCCCGCCGCGTCGTACATGGGGTTTTTCACCGAAAGAAACGTATGGATTTTGCCGTCCATCGGGACAAGTTCTTCCAGAGTGCGCTCGACCCCCGCCTGCATGATCGCGGCGTCATCCGCCATAATTTGCCGCGCAATCTTCGGCTCAAACATATGCGTTTCATCAAAGCCCAGCACATCGTCGGCGGTCTTACCGAGGATAGCGAGGCAGACGGGGTTTGCCAGCAGGAAGCGGCCCTGCGTGTCCTTCATGTAGATCGCGCTGCCCGTTCCCTGCACCAGCGCGTTCATCATGGCGGCGGAGCGGCGCAGTTCCTCTGCGGCGCGGGCCTGCTCGGAGATGTCGCGGAGGACGGCGGAAGCGCCCGAAATCACGCCGCCAACCTCCAGCGGCGACGTAGCGATGCTGACCTCCACCATGCTGCCGTTTTTATGGCGGCGGCGCGTCTCGTAACGGCGCGTGGCGTGGCCCAGCATCACATTCTGGAAAATTTCGCGCTGATTGGCGTGGATTTCCGCCGACCCAATCAGCGTGTAGGTCTGTCCGACGGCCTCCGCCGCCGTGTAGCCGAACATCTGCTCGGCGGCGCGGTTCCACGCGGTGATGCGGCCTTCCGTATCGAACCCGATAATGGCGTCCGCTGTGCTTGCCGCGACCGCCGCCAGCGTCGCCGCCGCCGCCTCTCTTTGCAGCTCGCCCGTCACATCGCGGGAAACGGCGAAGCAGCCCGCCCCGTTTCCGCTGTCCGCCGGAAGCGGCGAGACCGTCGCGTCCCACCAGCGTAAGTCTCCGGCGCTGTCCGTTCGCTGCCCGCGAAACACAGTCGTGTCGCCGCGCCCCGCGCTGAGGACGGCCTGCCGCGCCGACTCCCGACTCGCCTCCGCCCACGATTCCGCCCAGACTGCGCCGTCATGCAGCGCAAAATCGGCGATATTCAACGCGCATTGCCCGCCCGTATTCATCCACAGCACGCGCCCTTCGAAATCCAGCGTTTCGATGCAGTCCATGCTAAATTCGACGATGCGGCGCAATGTCTCGCTGTCAAGCGCGGGAGCGGTATTTTGATAGGGAAGGTTGGTTAGCGGCATGATTCGGGTGTTCAGGTATTGGGGTATTCAGGTACTGGAGTATTGGGATATTCAGGTATTGATTGCTTCACTGTGAGTTTGTAAAATCTATCAGTGGGCGCGAATAATACCTGAATACCCCAATACCTGAATACCCTTCCTACGCGGCTTCCAGCGTTTCGCGCAGGCGTTCGCCCGCGTTGTTGCCGCGCAGTTTCTCAAGCGATTGCGTTTCCAGTTGGCGGGCGCGTTCGCGGGTGATATGCAGCGCCTTGCCGACCGCTTCCAGCGTATGCGGATCGTGGCCGTTCAGGCCGAAGCGCAGCTCCAGCACCTGCTGTTCGCGGGGAGGCAGACTTTTCAGGGCGCGTCCGATCTCATCCTGAATGGCGCGGCGAAAGACCCGCGCTGAAGGCCCCTGCGTCTCCTCGGACGGAATAATCTCTGCGAGGCGGCGTTCGCTGTTTTCGCCCAGCGGCGCGTCCAGCGAAACGGGGTCCACCATGCTTTGCAGCAGGTCGGTCAGCTGCGTTTCCGACATTCCGACGGCCTGCGCCAGTTCCGCCCGACTCGGCTGACGGCCCATCGTGGCCTCCAGTTCGCCGCGAGTCCGCGCCAGACGACTGATAGTGTCCACGATATAAGCGGGCAGGCGGATGCTTCGCCCGGAGTTGGCAATCGCCCGCATAATGGTCTGCCGAATCCAGTGGGTCGCGTAGGTGCTGAACCGGAAACCGCGCCGCCAGTTAAATTTGTCGGTGGCGCGAATCAGCCCGATAACGCCCTCCTGCATCAGGTCTTCCATCGGCAGGCCGCGATTCTGGTAGCGCTGCGCAATGGAATTGACCAGCCGGAGGTTGCTGTTAATCAGCGCCTCTTTCGCGTTCTTGTCCCCGTTTTCGATGCGCCGCGCCAAAATAATCTCCTGACAGGGGGTCAGCAGCACCGTTTTGCCGCCGGGAATTAGCACGGAGCTAGGGATTTCAAGCGGGACGGAGGCCACGCGGGGATGCCCGGAACGCTCTCGCATCCGCTGCTCTACCGGCGCGATTCCGTCCGCTTCGGCCTGCAAGACGAGCTGGGCGTCTACGTCCGCTTCGGGCGCGTAGTCCTCAATCAGCCGGGTCATCTGCGGGTCGGAAACGTCCACCGTATCGGCGGCGGCAGTCTCGTGCGGACTGCGCGTTTTCTTGCGGCGCGGCTTACGCGGCTGTTTCGGACTACTATTCGGACTGTCTGTTTCTATTTTTCCCGCTGCAAAAAATGACATAGCGTAACCTTGTGAAGGGGGTCGGGGTTCGGGGGTCGGGGGTCGGAAATTCGCCTGTATGCCGACTCACTGCGCAACTGCTAAGCGGACAACGCATTGTCCGACCCCCGACCCCCGAACCCCGACACCCTGATTTAAAGAATCCCTTCCCGGTTGGCCCATTTCAGCGCGTTGCTCCACTCCGACGAAGGGATCAATTTATCGTTGGTCAGGCGCTGCGCCAGTCCCATCATAAAATGCGCGACGTACTCTCTCGGCAGCGCGAGTTCGCGGGCGATCTCCCCGGCCTCGTAGCCGTCCCGCGAAAGCAGCAGGACGCGCCGCTGATCGGCGCTTAGTGTTTCCAGGATGCGAAGGTTGGACTGCCGCAGGATACGTTCCTGCTTACGGAAGCGAATACGGGCTTTAGTTCTCAAGGCGTCTCCTGATGGTCGGGGAAATAAAAGCGCTTTCGGCCGGCGCAGGCCTCAAAATAGAGACAGGCGGGCGGCGCAAAAAGTTTCCTGAATCGTAATACCGCGCCGGACAGGGATAAATTCCCTGTCGGCGCGGTATTTTCCTGCATCGAATCTGATGCGGCGCATAATTCAGGCAGACTTGTCGGGCTGCCAGTTCCGATTTTCGCTAAATGTCGCCCGCCTTTCCGAAATTGCCGATCAGCAGGGTGAAGTCGCTGCTGTCCACCAAGCCGTCGCTGTTGAAGTCCGCCCGCGCATCGTAGCCGCTGCCGGGTATAGCCGCATCGGAATTGTATGAGCCGATGAGCGCGGTGAAGTCCGAAGAATCCACGCTGTTGTCGTTGTTGGAGTCTCCGGCGGCGAGCGTGGCGGATACCCCGCTGGTATTGCCGGCCACCGTCACGCTGACATTTACGGCGAGGTATTTATCCCCTTTGATATGCAGCGTATAGGGCTTATGCGGCAGTCCGCCCAGCGTGAAGACGCCGCTCGCCGGGACTGCGAGAGTTCGCGTCTGGATCGCCGAATTGTCCGCAGGGCGGAAGCTAAAGACGACGTTCTGCGCGGGCGCGGCGCTGGCGATGCCCTCGAAGGTCAGCGTGCCGGAGACCGCGCCGCCGACGGCAAGCGGCAGGGCGGCGGTCGTCCCTCCGCCGGGGGCAGGATTCGTCACCGTGATTTGCAGGGTTGTTCCGGCGGCGGCGATATCCGCCGCCGTCAGGGTGTAGGTCAGGGCGTTATGCGCTTTAAAGGTCGTCGGGCGCGGACTGCCGTTGACGTTGACAACGGAGCCGGGAAAGAACCCCTCGCCCTGGATTCCGCCCGTCGCGCTTGCGCCGCCGTCCTGAACGTAGTTGGGGGCCAGCGCGGTCAGCGTCAGCGGAGTCAGCGCCGCATCCTCCGGCTTTGCGTTCGTGATGGAGAAGGCTGCGGCATTGGATACACCGCCCCCGCCGCCAGTGGTGGAATTGGCAATCGTAATCTGCGCCGTTCCCGGCATGGCGACGCTGGCGTAGGGAACCGCCGCCGCAAGCGTGGTATCGTTGACGAACTGCGTAGGCAGGGCCGCGCCGTTCCACTGCACGACAGAGGCCGCGTCGAAGTTTTGTCCGTTCACCGTGAGGTTGTATTGCGGGGCCGAAGGAGCGCCGAGAAACGCCTTGTCCGCCGAGACAATCGCGGCGGGATATAGCGCGATGGAAGCGCCGGGAGACGCGGCGATCAGCGGGCGAAGGCTTGTCACGCTGAGGCCGAGGCTGCCGGAGGTGAGCAGCGTAGAAGTCCCGCCGCCCGCGCCGTTAGCGACCGTCGTCACCACTTTTACGCTATGCGTCCCCGCCGCCGCGACGGAGGACGCCGGAATGTCTGCCGAGAGTTCGCCCGTCGACACGAAAACGGTGGGGAGAGGGCTGCCGTCCCAGTAGATGACCGACGCGCCGTTGAAGTTCCCGTAAGGGCCGGGATCAGGCAGCGTGTTCGGAGAGAGAGGGCCGAGGACTGTGAGGCGGAACGCGCCGCTTCCCGGCACAACGTTATTGGGGCTGAGGCTGGTGACCTGCGGGACCGCCGTGCCAATCGTGAGCGGCAGGACGTTGGAAACGCCTCCGCCGGGGCCAGGACTAACGACGGTAATCTGCGCGGTGTCCGGGTTCGCGTAGTAAGCGAGCGGCAGGACGGCCCACAGCAGGCCGGACGGGTTCGATTCCTGATACATCGCAAGCGTGTGGTCAATGCCGTCGCTGGCCTTATAGTGAATGGCGGGCAGGGGCGTCACAGAACTAAAGTCGTAGCCGGAGAAGAACGACGACATATTCGAATTTGTGCTGGTCCCATTGTAGGAGGCGAACCACTTGCTTTGCAGGATATTGTAGTAACTGGCGCTCCAGAGGAAAGTCGTGCTGTTGTCGGTCACGGTCAGCAGGAGATTTCCGCTAAAATTTGGGTCTGCCGCGTACACGTTCGGGCCGGTGTTTTTAATCTGCGGAATCGGGTTCATTACCGCGATGTCCAGGCTGTTGGAAGGCCCCGCCGCATTGGGAATAGTGACGTAAATCTGTCCGGTTCCCGCGATGAGAAGGTACTTGTTGGGCAGGTCTACGCTAAGGTCGCACGGGTCGAGGTAGCGCGTCGCAAGAGCCACAGGGGCGCTGCCGTGAATGGTGAAATACGCCTGCGCTCCCGTTGTCGGGAAGGTCATGCCGCTCACGGTAATCGTCGTTACGCCGTTTGTGCCGTTCGCCCCGGTGACGTTATCGGGAAGCGTAGTGGAATTGTACTGATACGGCACGATAACCAGCGGAATCTGGCTGGGCATGGCAACGGCAAGGGCGGGCGCGGGATGAAGGCGGCCCGAAACGGTGATGCCCGTCTGCGTCACGGTCTGAAAGCCCGGAAGGGTGAAACTGCTGGTGGCAAGCGGGAAGGCAAGGCTGGTATTGGCAATCGTCTGCGTGGCGATGGGCTTGAAATCGAAACTGCCAAGCGAGTAGCCGGCCACGCTGCCCTTGCCCGTGAGTTCGAGGGGGTTCAGTTGCAGGCTGGGATTCATCACGAGCGAAAGCGTCTGCGTAAACGTGTTGGGCAGGGTGTAGGTTGGCGTGAACTGCAAAATCGGGTTCGTGGGCATCTGAACCTGAATGGTGTCGCCCGCGTCGAACTCCACGAAATTGGCGCCGCTATGGGTGACGTTGCTCTTATCCTTCCAGTTCACGGTCACGCCGGACGGTAATTGCAATTTGACGTGGGGGCGGGGGGCGAAGGTAAAGTCCTGCTTCAAGTTCAAATCCACGTTGGCGTACAGGTCAAGGAAACTGTAACTCAAATCGAAGCCGCTGCCGAGGAAATGCTGACTTTTGCTGTCGCTGCCAATCGGGACGTAAAGGCCAGTGGTATCCTGAATGATCTGCCGGGCGAGATTGCTAAGACTGCCCTTGATATTGAAAAACGTGTCCTGCCCGGTCGTCGTAATCACGCGGGGGTCGGTCGCAAGGGGATTGGGCATCCCGGCGGTATTGATGCTGGGCCGTTTCACGTAGCCGGTCACGATATTGGCGAGCAGGCTGTAATTCTTCTGCTGTCCGCCGCCTAGAATGCTGTCCGTGTTGAACAGATTGCGCCCGTAATCGAAGCTGCCCGCGCCGCCGCTGGCGGAACCGGCGGGCGGCGTGATGACCTGATCGAAAATTGTGGAGCTGAACGCTTTCGCTTTGCCTTCGGCGCGGAGGTAGCCGTTCATCACGAGATCAACGCTGGCGCTGGCGTGGGGCGAGAGCGTCCCCAGATTGGCGGATGGGTCTATCGTGTAGGTGGTGTAAACAGGGTTCCAGTTTCCGGCGAACAGGTAATTGCGGTCGCCGAAGTCCATGTTGACCGTCACGGGGTAATTGACGTTCACGCTGCCGCTGTCCACCGTTCCCGTGAATTTCACGCCCGCCGCGCCAAACGAATTTACGGAAGCGGTTGCGCCGAAATCCCCGAAATCAACGGACGGAATGGTGAAAATTCCGAGGTTAACAGATGGTGTGCTGATGTCCGCAAAGCCGCCCGCCATGACGGTCCCGCCCGTGTTCCACGAAGGGCCGAGGAGATAGGAAGCGGTGTAATTAGCAGGAAAGGCGGGGTTCCAGATGCTGGCGCCGGTCTCGCGGAAGGCCACCTGCGAGGAATAGGTCTGCGGAAACGCGGCCCCAAGCGGCTGCTGCAAAAAGGTCATGCTGAGGGGGAGTTGCAGGCCGCCCGTAAAGGTCGTGGTCACGCCGGCGCTCGCGAAGTTCGGACGCCCTTCGGCATCCGGGGTGGGCGTGACTTTGTAAATGAGGTCGGTTCCCGTGTTGTCGCCTTTGGATTTGGCGATATACAAATTGTTGTCCGGCCCCCAGACTTGATAGAACCTTTGCTTGGTGTAGACGCCGCCGAGCGGGTCTTTCGTGGGTGAAAAGCTGTAGCCGACGAACCAGTTTGTGGCGGCAAGCGGCGAACCGGCGAAGCGCTGAATGACGTTGTGGCTCCGAAAGGAAACGACCGTATCAGGAACGACGGTATGGGCGTACACGCCGCCGTCCGGCCCCACGCTGAAATTCGTAATCGCCGTGCGGAGGGTCAGATCGCTGATGGAGTTCCCGGAAGCGTCGTACTGAGAAATAACGCCGCCGTTGCAGCAAAGCAGGGTGCAGGACGCGCCGCCCGCCCCGCTGCGAAAGGCCATCGAAGTCGTCGGCGACCCGGTGGTGGTGAAGTATTTGATAAAGCCGCCCAGGTGACTGCCCGCAGGAATGTTGTTTGGCCCTTGCAGCGTGATAATGAAATTATAAATGCCGACCGGCGTGGATAGATAGATATTTCCGTCTGGGCCGAAAGTGAAGGCCCACGGCACATACCCACCCAATGAGACCGACTTGATAAACGCTCCCGTGCTGCCGTTGAAGACGAGCATGGTACTGTTGCCCTGAATGGCGTAGAGATTGCCGTCCGGCCCGACTTTCAGATCGGTCATGTCGCTGGTGAGGGCGGCGGGGCGAGAAACAAAGACTTCCGCGCCAGTTGTCTGATTAAAAACGTCCAGCTGCAGGGTCGGGCTACCGATGGCCCTGTCTCCGACGAAGGCGTACTGCGCCTGCGCGGTTCGGCAGACGGGGCCGAGCAGCAGTGCGGCAAGCAGGGGCGCCGCAATTCCAAACTTTCTCATAGTGTGTTTTCCTTTCCATCGCGCAATTTGCCTTAACGTCGGGGCGAGGCCGCTCCGATTCTGCAAATGGCCTGCTTTTTTTGCGCTTCTGAAAGGAACTGACACGCCGCAATCGCGCCGCGTGGGAAGTGAGGCGAATTATTTTTTACAACGGGATTTCACGCTGCGGGGATTAGCGCCAATCGCCGAGGAGGAGGAAGGGCGCCCAGTAGAAGGGATGCGCGTGTTTTCCGTCGCGGAGGAGGGAAAGGGCGGCGGTTCGGAGGGCGGCGTCTTTGGACTTGCCGCGCTTCAGTTCCGCATAGAAAGTCCCCATAAGTTTGGCAGTCGCCGCATCGTCCACCGCCCACTGGGAGACTACCTGCGCGGGAACGCCCGCCGCGAACGCCGCCCACGTCAGCCCGATAAGGCCCTCGCCCGGATGCGCCGCGCCGCGCCCGGTCTGGCAGGCGGAAAAGACAATCATGTCCGCCGTGAGTTTCATATCGCACAGTTCCCGCGCCGTGAGGATGCCGTCTTCCGCGTTGTCATGCGGCGGTTTTGCCAGCGCCACGCCGCTTAAAAGGGGAAGGTTTTCATTGAAAAGGGCGTGACTGGCAAGGTGAATGTAGCGGAAATTCGCCGCCATGCGCTTGAAGTCGGACTCCTGCGCGGCGCTTCCCGTTTTTATTATGGCGTCGGGAAAGGCGGAATGGAGGGCGTCCGCTTCCACCTGCGTATAGGGCAAGGGACGCAGAAAGCCGCCGCGCAGAATCACGTCGCGAATTCCGGCTATTTTGGCGTCCGACGGCGCGGCATCGGGGCCGAAATCGGGGTTCGCCAGCGCGAGAAGGGATTGGGGAGGCGCGGGGCGAGCGTTTTTCTGTTTTCGGTCAAGGGCGGCTTTCCAGCCCGTGGCGCTGTATTCCGTGACAAGCGCGTACCGTTCCCACAGAAATTCCGCCCCGTTCGTTTTGCCGCCATTCGCGGAAGTGGAACCCGTGAGCAATGCGGCAAACGGCACATTCCAGAGGGCTTCGTCCGGGCAGATAATCAGGCGTTTTGCGCCGACAAGCGCGGACTCGGCGGGCGCAATCAGCGCGTTGTAAAGTTCATGCGCCAACCCTTTGTAAAGCCCTTCCGAATTGGAACCGGGGCGGGAAGCGCAGGCGTCGCGCAGCTCTTCCGCCTTTTGCGCCAGCGCCGCGCCGTCGGCTTTCAGGCGAATCACGCGTAGATTGGCCCCGCCGTTCTTCCGCGTCACGACAAATACGGCGAAGCCCATCTTCGCCGCTTTGCCCTGTCTCGTCTGAACGGCGCAGTATTCGAGAAGCGCGGTGTCTTCCGGCAAAAGGGCCGCGATTTCGGAAAGGGAAGCGGGGCGGGCGGGGGCGGGAATTTCATGCGGGGAGTTCAGGACTTGATTTTCCTGCCACTGCCGCCAGTCTTTTTCTAATTTTTGCTGTTCCTGCGCGATGGCTTGAGCCTGCGCTTCCGCTTTGCGTTTGCGGCTGACGTTGGGCTTCGCCTGCCGCGTCGCGTCGCTAAGGTCGCCCAGGGCCGCAAGCCAGCGCCGCGTCAATCCATTGCCGCGATTTTGCAAAGCGGCTTTTTCTTTTTGCATTTCGGGGGAAAGCGCAGGCGCAGCGGCAGTGGCGCCGCCGCTTTGCATGAGGTCGAGCAGAACGCGGGATTTCGCCTTTTGCGCCCATGCAAAGGCTTTTTCCTTCCGCCCTGTTTCGAGCAGGAGGCCGATGTAGCGCCGATACGCGCCCGCCTGCGTTTCGCCGTGCCGCAGTTTGGTTTCGGTCAAATCGCCCATTCCAGCGCGGAACCGTTCCTGAATTTGCAAGGCCTGCGCGTAGGCCGCTTCCGCCGCCGCGAAATTTCCGGCGGATTCCTCCACCTCCCCGATGCGATTAAGCGTTTCCGCCTGCCCCTGATAATAAGCGCCCTGCTGAAAAAGCGGAAGCGCTTGTTTGTAAAAGGGCATGGCGTCGGCGCCGCTCCCCCGCTTTTCGCGGGTTTCGCCGAGGTAAAGCAGAACCATGCCCTCGCCTTCCGCGTCACCGACTTTGTGGAATTTCACGCGGGCCTGTTCCGCATAAGTTTTTGCCTGCGCTGCGTTTCCGCTCTGGTATAGGCACGTACTGAGGGAATACAGGGCGGAGGCTTCGCCGTCCTCGTCCTGATTTTTGCGGTAGATTTCCAGCGCGGCGGTCAGGGCGTCGCGCTCCTCTTTGTACCGTTTGAGAATTTCGCAGACGTTGGCGAAACTGGCGAGGTTTCGCGCCTGGATGCGCCCGTCTTCTGTTTTGCGGCTGGCGGTCACGCTGTCTCGGCAATAGATTAGCGCGTCGTCGAAGCGCGAAAGATTATAATAAAAGCCGCCAAGTTCCTCCAATGCGGTCGCGATTCCAAGGTTATCGCCGTTTTCGTGGGCCAAATCGAGCGCGTGATGCGCCGTTTCCAGCGCTTTGAGAACGTCTCCCACGCGAAAAGACAACACGGCAAGATTATTCAACGTCACGGTGGCGCCGGTGAAATCGCGCTGTTTTTCTTTAATCTTCGCGCTGTCGGTGAGAATATCAACCGCCTGCCGCAATTCGCCCCGATACGTCCACACGACCGCAATGTTGTTCATGAGCATTAAGGCGCAGCGGTCGTCATTCAACTTTTTCGCCAGCGCCAGCGCCGGTTCGAAGTGTCGCAGGGCGGCGGCAACGTCCTGTAAATCGCCGTAGCAGTTCCCAATCTCCATTTCGGCCCGCATCACGCCGTCGTCGTCTTTTTCTTCTTGAAAGAGAGCAAGCGCCTGATTGTTAAAGGGAAGCGCGGCCTTCGTCCGCCCGCTTCGGCGCGTGAGGGAACCGGCTTGCAGAAGCGCATTTGCGGCGTCTTTCTTCCTGCCGACGGACAGAAACAGCGGGGCGGCGTCCTTAAAATCCGCAATGGCCTGCGGCGCGTTCCTGCTGTCCGCCGCAACGCCGCCGAGCGCGTAGAGACACCGCGCCTCGCTTTCGGTGTCATGGATTTCCCGGCAGACAGGCAGCGCCGCTTCCAGATAGGTCTGCGCTTCGGCAAGCCGCCTCGCCTTGCGCTCCATTCGGCCCAGCGCGATCAGCGCGGCGGCCTCATCGGGCCGGTCTTTCCGCTCCCGCGCCGCTTTCAGGGCCTGCTGATAAAAGACGGCAGCGGCGTCCGGCTTTGCCTGCGATTCCGCGTTCTGCCCCGCTTGCAGCAGCGCGGCGGGGGAGTCGGGCGGCAGCGCGGGGGATTGCGCGAAAGCCCCTGCGGCAAGAAGCAGGCAGAGCGCGAGCGGCAGGGCAAGGGGCGGAACAGGCAAGGGGACGTGAAAAGAGCGCATGGCAGTCTTTCTCCGGGAGGCGATAGTCTGAACCGGTATTCCCTTTGCGGCGAGGATTTTCCTCCCGCGCCCCGGTTGACCGAAAGCGCAGCGAAGAAGGATTTGCTTCGCGCTGGCGAGAATGTTTCGCACAGTAAATTCAAACTGCCGGGAGAGGCGCATGAACGGCAAAGAGAAAGACGATCTCGCAGCGGCGCAGGGGGGCAGTCGGCAGGCGTTCGATGCCCTGTGCCAGACCTATCGGCAGGAGGTCGTCGGGCTGTGTTTTCGCTTTTTGAACGACCGGGACGACGCGCAGGACGTGGCGCAGGAAACTTTTACGCGGGCGTGGCGGAATCTGGCCTCGTATCGCGAGGAGGCCGCGCTTCGAACGTGGCTGTGGGAGATCGCTCGCAACCTGTGCCTGAACCATCTTCGGGCGCAAAAGAGTCTGCTTCACCGCCGCACCTTTTCGGTGGACGCGCTGCCCGATTCGGAGCGTCAGCAGACCTGGGACATCCCGGACGCCGCGCCCCCGCCGGAGCAGGCGCTGCTGGACGCCGCGCATTATTCCGAGCTGCGGGAGGAGATCACTCGCTGCGCCGCCGCAAAGAAATGGGATGCGCGGGATTGGGAATTGTTCCTCCTGCGTATGGAACAGAACCTGCCCTATTCGGAGTTTGCGCGGCGGCAGGGCAAAGACGAGGCGTACTGGCGGAACCGCTGGCGCGATAAAATCAAGCCCGTTCTGGAGCAGGCGCGCGAAAAGATGCGTCAATCCTCCGATTAGGATCACACGCGGCGCAGCGCAGCCGGGTCTAAGAGAAAGAGAAGCAGGGGCCGCGCCGGAAATTTCCGCGCTCGCCCCGCCTTCCAGAATTTGCGCGAGGAGCAGAAAAAATGCGGGGGCCGGAAAGGGAGGACGAGCAGGAGCGCCAGTTCGCGCTGGCCCTGAAAAGCGGGCCGGAGCGGGAAACGCCGGACTGCCTGACGCCAGAGCGCATGATCGCGCTGGCGGAAAAACGCCTGCCGGAAGCGGAAGCGAGGGCGGCGCTGGGCCATGCCGCGCTGTGTTCGCGCTGCCGCCGGGAATATGCGGAGACGGCGGAACTCCTTCAGTTGTCGCAGGACGTTGCGGAGAGCAAAAGACGGGCGGCGCTTCCCGCCTCCGCGCCGGTTCCTGTGCGCGACGAGCGGCTTTTTCCCGCGTGGCGGTCTCTTTTCGGGCCGGGGGCCGGATTTGCGCTTGGCGCGGCGGCGGCGGGCGTGGCGCTGTTTTTCGCTTTTGTCGTTCCGGCCCAAACGCGCCGCGACGGGCTTGCGGCGGCATTAAAGGCCCGTGACCGGCAGGCGGAGCAGTCCGTTGTGAAAAAGGCCGCGCTGCAACGGGAGATTGCGGAATTGCAGCGGGCGCAGGGCGGCTCCGCGCAGCTTGCGACGCAAATGGCCCATCTGAAATCCGATAATGCGCGGCAGAGTCTGCGGATTGTGCGGCTTGCGGCGGCGGATACCGCGCTGCGGGAGACGCCGCTGCCGGAGGCCGCATGGAAGACCCGGCTCGCCAGAGCGTCGGGGCAGACTCGCGGGGGGGACGACGCAGGGGGGGCCGCGCCAGAAATCCTGCCGCTGCGCCCGGTGGATACGGCGGTCTCGGAGACCAGGCCCGCGCTGGAATTTCGTCCGGCGGCGGGCGCGGCGCAGTATCAAGTCCGTCTGGAAATGGCGCAGTCCAACGCGGCGTGTCCCGCGCTGGTTGCGCTCTCGCCAACCCGCTGGCAGCCCGCGACGGCGCTGCGTCCGGGGCAGGTCTATCAATGGGCGGTCACGGCGCAGCGCGACGGCAAGCCCGTGCGTTCCGCGCCCGCCACATTCTACGTCCTCAGCGAAGCGGAGAAGCGCGAACTGGCGCTGGCTCGCCGCGCCTATGCCGGAAATCCGCTGGCGCTGGGAACGGTCTTTGCGCGGCTGGGCCTGCGCGACGAGGCGGCGGCGCAGTTTCGCGCCGCCCTGGAAGCAGACCCCGCGCAGTCGGTGGCGAAACGCTGGCTCAAAGAGGCGCGGAAGCCGTCTTCTCCTTAATTACCCGTCTATTCCACATTGTTCTGGTGTTGAAAAAACCTGTCTCGGTGACCTGCGGCCTCGCGTCCTGCCGGACGCAAACACAGGCGAATTTAGGCCGAGCAAACTACGCTGGAGCGCTTAGTTCTCACGGGAGGGCGGCGCAGTGTATACTTCAATGCGGTAGCCGTCCGGGTCATGGAAGAAGAGCTGAACGGCCCCGTCGGGACGCATACTGTGGTAAAAATCCGTGACGCCTCTGGATTGCAGCTCCCGCTCCGCCGCCTGCGTGTCGTCTATGAGCAGCGCGAAATGGTGATGCCTGCGGTCTGCCTCCGTCAGGTCTTTCTGCTCAATCAAATGCAGCTCCTGACGGCCCAGCGCGTACCACGCTCCGGGAAAGCCAAAGGCGGGGCGCGGCAGCAGCGGCAATCCCATGACTTCGCCGTAAAAGCGCATGGAAACGTTTATATCGCGGACGTGAAGCGCGACGTGATTGAGTTCGTGGATGCGGATCGCCATCAATCTCTCTTTTCTCTGTCAGTTTTTTTCGTCAATTTTTTCCGGTAGTTTATTGCGAAAGGACGGCGACGGTGATGTTGTCATGCCCGCCCGCCGCGTTCGCGAAATTGGTCAGGCGGCGACAAAGGCCCAGCGCCGTTTCTCCCTCCGGCGCGGCGGCGATCACATCGCGCAGCGCCTCCGGCGTGGAAGCGTAGTTCCACAGGCCATCGGTGCAGAGCAGCAGGCGCGAACCGGGGGCCAGCGCGACCGACGCGATTCCCGGCGTCGGCAAGTCTTCCGGCACACCGTCCGCCCATAGCCCCAGGCACTGCGTGATGGCGTGGGCCTGCGGCGCGATTGCCGCCTCCTCCGGCGTCATTTCGCCCGCGTCCACCACCATATTTTGCCACGAGTGGTCTTTGGTAAGCTGCCGGATTTCGTCGCCCGCAATCAGGTAGGCGCGGCTGTCCCCGATCCAGCCAATCACGGCCTCATTGCGATACGCCAGCGCCGCGACCATCGTGGTCAGCGGCGGGTCTTTGCCCGTCAGCGCCGAATGGGGCAGTTGGCAGACCGCCCGATGCGCCGCGATCAGGGCGTCGCGCAGCGCCGGTTCCGCATCGGAAAAGGCGGGTTCCTCGCCCGATTTCAGCGTTTCCATTGCGGCGTTCGCCGCCGTTTCCGAGGCGGCGTCCGCGTCCTGCGAGCTGCTCACGCCGTCGCAGACAATCAAAATCGAATATTCCTCATCGCGGATTAGCGTTCGGGCAATGGCGCAGGCGTCCTCGTTGCGGTGGTGCTTGCGGCCCCGGTCGGTCACGGCGGCAAAGGCGGGCAAAAGTTCGATCTCCACGTGATCGCGGGGCAGGGCGGTTCGCGCTTCGGCCGCGCCGCGCCGACCGCACTGCTGACAGAAGCCCTGCGCGTCCCGCTTCTCCGGCCCTGCCCCGCACCGGCATTTCGGGCCGACAGCGGCGGGCGCTTCCGCCGCGAGTTTCGCGCCGCACGACTCGCAAAACCGCGCCTCTTCGATATTTTCCCCGCCGCAATTACCACACTGCATCCGTTTGCGTTTCCCTTCGCCGCCCCGCATGGCGCTGCCAGAATTGGATGGATTTAGTTTCGCCGAATCGGCGTGGTCTTCCTGCATAGCGTTGCGCTCGACGAGGTAAAGACGTAAAAAAAGCCTCTCTCCCGCATTTGGAAGAGAGGCCAGGTAAACGCGCAGGCTACGCGACGGGCTTGCCCGTCTTATCGTCAATGCGGTTGCCCGTCACGGCGTCCGAAATCTTCTCCGTGATGCCCCGCGTGTCCGGCGTCCCGTCCATGTCGTATCCGCCCGTCTGCGTCCCCGGCAAGCCGTTCATGCCGAGCGTGTTTTCCGTCTTCGCTTCGGCGTTGTAGGCCGCGTTGCTGACGTTCTCGTGGGTATGCGCCCCGATGCCGGAAATCGTATTGTCGTCATCCACTTTGTCCACCTGATGCACCGCCGCTTTGCTGGCGACCGCGCCCGTCACGCCGCCGATGACCGCGCCGACAACCGCGCCGACCGGCCCCGCCATTGCGCCCGCAATCGCCCCGGTGACCGCGCCGCCCACGCCGCCAATCTCTTTGCCAATCTCTTCGTCGCGTCCGTTCGCCGCTCCGGGCTGCGTCTGAATAATCGTGTCTGCCATTGTCGTTGTTTCTCCTTAAAATTATGCGCTCCGCAATGCGCGGATTCCGCAGTTGTTTGCCAGACGTGGCAGGCGGGCGGCAAGTTCCCGATATTTTTTGTTCCGGTTCGCGCTTCACCGCCCCCTGCGAGGCATATCAAATGCCTCGCTAGAGGCCTCCGGCCAAGCGTTCTCACGGACGGGAAATTCAGCGTGATTCCCTCTCCCAAAATTGGGAGAGGGCCAGGGAATGGGTAGCGCGTTGGCGATTGGAATGGGTAGCGCGTTGGCGATTGGAATGGGTAGCGCGTTGGCGATTGGAATGGGTAGCGCGTTGGCGATTGGAAAGGGCTTCCGTGAGGGCAGTTGGCGGAACGCCCCGTAAACGAGCCTTTTACAGGCCCGATGTGAACAGTTGCCTCCTGGGATAATTATGCCACGCCTTACGCTGCGGAACGCCCTGACCGCGCAGCGGAACGCGGGCTTCTTAAAATCGTGAAATCGGGCAGGAGTTTGCGCCGTATAAGAGGAATAGAGTGAAATTCCCGCTGTCTGCCGCCCGCCCGCGCAGGGATGGGGCAGGCAGGCGCGGGCAGCAAAGGAACCCCATGAGCGCCGCGCAAAAACCGTGTCCCGAATGTCATAACCTCGCGCCTGTGGAGGCGCAATTCTGCATGAAGTGCGGCGAACGGTTTCCGGTCTCCGCGTTCCCGCCCGCGCCCGTCGAGCGGACTTGCCCGCAGTGCCGACGCGAACTGGGCGCGTTTGAGTCGGTCTGCCTGCATTGCCAGCAGTCCGAAATGCCGCCTTTTGAGTTGGAGCGTCCCGCCCCGCCGCCGCCGCCGCCGCCGCCGTTTCAGCCACAATCGTATCAACCGCAGTACCGTCCGCCAACCTATGCCCCCGCGCCTCCGCCGCTGACGCAGTTCCCGCACGTCCAGTGCTTCAACTGCAAGCAATGGGTCCCGCAGACGGCGGGGCAGTGCCAGACGTGCGGGGCGATGATGCCCGCGCCGCAGTTCAGCGCCGCGCCGTATCAAAACCACTACTACCCGCTGACCCCCTACCGTCCGCGCAAGGACAAAACGGCGGCGGGACTGTTCGGGATTTTGCTGGGCGCGTTCGGCGGGCAGCATTTTTATCTCGGCAATTACGGCGCGGGAATCCTGTCCCTGCTATTTTCGTGGACCTATATCCCCGCGCTAATCGGACTGATTCAGGGCATTATTTTCCTGTGCATGGACGAAGACGAGTTCCACCGGCGGCACGGGTAAGATCGGAAATGATGAATGATGAATCGAAAACAGGACAGGAACAAGGGACGAGTATGATTGAAGCGGGGGCGATTGCGCATCCTTACCGGGTGGAAGGCTTGCTGTCGGCAGAGGAGTCGCGGCGGTACTGCGAACGGCTGGCGAAATCGCATTATGAGAATTTTTTGGTGGCGGGCGTTTTCTGCCCGAAACCGCTGCGTCAGCATTTTTACAACGTCTACGCCTATTGCCGCATCAGCGACGATCTGGGCGACGAAATTGGCGACCCGGAAAAAGCGCTCGTTTTGCTGAATTGGTGGGAGGAAGAACTGAATCTGATGTACCGGGGGCAGCCGCGCCACCCGGTTTTTGTGGCGCTGTCTGAAACGGTGGAAAAGTTTGCGATCCCGCTCGATCCCTTCCGCGACCTGCTGACCGCCTTTCGTCAGGATCAGGTGACTCCGCGCTGGGCGACCTACGCCGACCTGCTGGGCTACTGCAAAAATTCCGCCAATCCCGTCGGGCGCTTAGTGCTTTACCTGTGCGGATACAGCGACGCGGAGCGGCTGGCGCTCTCTGACGCGACCTGCACGGCGCTGCAGCTGGCGAATTTCTGGCAAGACGTTTCCCGCGACATTGATAAAAATCGGATATATATTCCGCAAGAGGACATGGCGCGTTTCGGCGTGACAGAGGAGCAGATTTTTGCGCGGCGCTTTTCGCCGGAGTTCGGGGCGTTGATGCGGTTTGAGGTGGAACGGACGATACCGCAGTTCGAGGCGGGGCTGAAACTGTGCGGGCTGGTGGAGAAGCGCGTCCGGCTGGATATTGAGATGTTCAATCAGGGCGGCAGGGAAGTCCTGCGCCGGATTCAGAAACAAAACTACGACACGCTGACCGCTCGTCCGTCCGTTCCGAAAAGCCGGCAGATGGTGCTGCTGGCCTCCCGCGTCCTGCGCGGGGCATTGCAGAAGAATTGAACCACAGAGAACACAGAGAAGGAAACCCGTAGAACACAGAGAGGGAAAAGAGAGATGAAAGGATAGAATTTCCTCTTTCTTTGTGTTCCTTCGTGTCCTTTCGTGGATAAAAATCTTCTCCGTGTTCTCTGTGTCCTCTCCTCTGTGAACTCTGCGTTGGAAAGTCCCTACCGGCTTTCGCGGCTTTCGGACAGACGTTTGGCCTTCTGGATTTTACGCATCCGGGCGGCGGCCTCGCGGCGCTTTTTGTCGCTGGGCTTTTCGTAATGCTCGTGGGCGCGGGCCTCTTTGAGGATGCCGCTCTCCATCGTCTGCTTCTTAAAGCGCCGCAGCGCCGCGTCTATGCCCTCTCCGGGCTTGACCGATACTTGTGCCAAATTCGCTCGTTCCTTTCGACTGTTGGCCCGGTGTCCGGGCGGAAAAACTCGCGCCGCATTGCGGCGAAATGATTGCGTAAGGTTATTATACCCGAACTTTGGCGGATTGGGAAAGGAATTTTGCGCCAATGCGCGGTAATACGATGTTATGAAGACATCCAACACGATTGAAATCTTGGGCGACCCGCAGAAAATCGGGCCGCGCATCTATCAGCTTGCCGCCGATATTCAGGACTGGGGCTGGATTCTGCCGCACTACCGCTATCTGCGCGTCACGGAGCAGGACGGAAATCGCAAAACGGCGGACTTCGGCGCGACCCGTTCGTTTGTTTTGCTGCGCTGGAAACGGCGGCGGCGGGCGGACGATCCCGAAAACGCGCCCGTTATCTATGCCGAGACGGGCTTTGACTTTCCGGTCAAGTGGCAGGCGCGGCAGGAGACGTTTCCCGCCGAGCGGCGTATCACGTTTCAGCACATCGGCGGAATCTCAAAGGGGATGCGCGTGGAATGGCGCATTACGCCGCAGCGCGACCGCATGAAAGTCGTGATTGACCACGACCTGACCATGAAAATCCCGATTATTGGCAAATGGTTCGCCGATAAAATCGTGGGCCAACTTTTCGTGCATCCTATTGCGGCGAAAACGCTGCAAACCTTAAAGACAATCGTAGAGACAACGGAAGCGAACCCGGCGGAAATGAAAGCGGTGAAAGCGGAATGAGCGGCAACGGAATGGACGGCATGGACGAAAATCGAGAGAATGGCGCGGCGAACGGACGCAGGCAGCGGCGCGTGGTGATAACTGGCATCGGGGCGATTACGCCGCTGGGCGAGGGCGCGGAGGGCCTGTGGCGCGGCGTCCGCTGCGAACGCTCCGCGATTGGGCCGCTGACCGGGTTCGACGCCTCGCTGTACGCCTCCCGGTGCGCGGGCGAGATCAAAGACTTCAACCCGGCGAACTATCTGGAAGGCAAGACCTTGAAGCGCCTTGACCGGTTCGCGCAGTTCGCCGTCGCCGCAAGCCGTCAGGCGATTGAGGACAGCAAAATAGATTTAGCGGCGGAAGACCCGGAGCGGTTTGGCGTGTGCATCGGCAGCGCGTTGGGCGGCGTGGCGCTGGCGGAGGCGCAGCATATCCGGTTTCGGGAGTTGGGGCCGAAAAGCGTCAGTCCGATGCTGGCGCTGCATACGTTTGTCGGTTCGGGCGGCTGCAACGCGGCGATTGAGTTTGGCCTGCGCGGTTATACGACCTCCAACGCCGACTCGTGCGCGTCCGGGGCAATCGCGCTGGGCAACGCATGGCACGCGATCCGGCGCGGCGACGCCGACCTGATGCTTGCGGGCGGGGCCGAAGCGCCGCTGGCCCCGCTGTGCTTCGGGGCGTTCTCCTTTATTCATGCGATGTCCAAGGGCAACGATGACCCGGAAGCGGCCTGCCGCCCGTTTGATTCGGACCGCGACGGCTTTGTCATGGCGGAAGGCTCGGCGGTCATGGTCTTAGAAGATCGGGAACACGCGATCCAGCGCGGCGCAAAAATCTATGCGGAACTCGCCGGGTTCGCCTCCAATAACGACGCCTTCCACATGGCGGCCCCGCGTCCCGATGTCGCGGCGTCTTCCCAGTGTATCCGCATGGCCCTGAAAGCGGCAGACCTCGCGCCCGATGCGATTGACTATATCGGGGCGCACGGTTCCGCCACAAAACTCGGCGACAACGCGGAGATTCTGGCGATTAAAACGGCCCTCGGCGAAGACCTCGCCCGCAAAATCCCCCTGAGCAGCACGAAAGCGATGCACGGTCACGCCCTCGGCGCGACGGGCGCAATCGAAGCGGCAATCTGTCTGCTGGCGATGCAAAATAGTTGGATTCCACCCACCCTGAACCTCGAAAATCCCGACCCGGACTGCGATCTCGATTGTGTTCCGCTGACGGGTCGCCCCAAACGCCTCGACACGGTGCTGTCTACCTCGTTCGGCTTCGGCGGCCTCAACGCGGCGCTCGTGTTCCGCCGCACAGAATAGGATTTCTATCCACAAAATGACACGAAGAGACACGAAGAGGATTCAATCCGCAGATTTTCGCAGATTGAATACAAAATAGACGGACGGGAATTACAGGATTGAAACGAAATTTTCTCTCCTTTTTATCTTCGTGTCTTTTCGTGTCATTTCATGGATAAAATTTCCCCGCTTGCCTGCACCCGCACAAAGTTCGACTCAATTAGAATCACTAAACGACATTCAGACTCACTCCGACTCACTCATTAAGAGATAATCGCAAAAAAATCGCTAATCAGGCAGGAAACCGGGAATCCGACGGTGAATTAGCGGGCGAAATCCTCAAATTACCTGACCGAATGGAGTGAATGTTGGCGAACCGCACCCTGAATCGAACCCGCACGGAAGCGACTCCGAAACCGAAAGCGAACTCCGAATCCCCCGTCGAGCCCCTGAGCGAACTGCCGCTGGATCAAGTTTTGCAGGGAGACTGTCGCGAAATTCTGGCATCCCTGCCGCCCCGCTCGGTGGACTTAGTTTTTGCCGATCCGCCCTACAACCTGCAACTGCGCGGCGACCTCTGGCGTCCCAACCTGACCCATGTGGACGCGGTGGACGACGCCTGGGACCAGTTCGGCAGTTTCGCCGAATATGATAAATTCACCCGCGAATGGCTCCTCGCCTGCCGCGAAGTCCTCAAAGACAATGGAACGCTCTGGGTTATCGGAAGCTATCATAACATTTATCGCGTTGGCGCAATTATGCAGGATTTGGGTTTCTGGATTTTAAACGATATCATATGGACCAAGACCAATCCGATGCCAAATTTCCGGGGAACGCGGTTTTGCAACGCGCACGAAACGATGCTGTGGGTCAAAAAAACCGAGCAGCAAACCAAGTACACCTTCAACTACAAAAGCATGAAATCGGCGAACGATGACTTGCAAATGCGCAGCGACTGGCATATCCCGCTCTGCACGGGCGATGAGCGGCTGAAAATCAATGGCGAAAAAGCGCACGCCACGCAAAAGCCGGAGGCCCTGATTCACCGCATCCTTCGCGCCTGCTCTCATCCCGGCGACGTGGTGCTTGATCCCTTTTTTGGGACGGGAACGACGGGAGCGGTCGCCAAACGCCTGCGCCGCCGCTTTATCGGGATCGAAAAAGAGACGGTCTACGTCAATCTGGCGCGGACGCGGATTGAGGAGATCGTCCCGCCGCTCGTCCCCGACGAACTCCTGCCGCCGCCGCTGGACGCTCCGAAAAAGCGGATTGCGTTCACCCTGTTGCTGGAGTTTAACCTGGTTCAGCCGGGAATGACGCTGCGCCTCGGCAAAACGGAGCAGACCGCCTGCGTCATGGAGGACGGCTCGCTGGTCAGCGGCGAACTGCGGGCCTCGATTCACAAACTGGCGGCGCTCTGCCTCGGCAAGCCCTCCGCGAACGGCTGGGAACACTGGCAGTACCTCGACAAAGCGACCGGCGAGTACCGCCCGCTCGACGCCCTGCGGCAGACCATGCGCAAGATGATGGAAAAGCCGCTTGAACTCACGGAGTAAATTCGGGGCGGATGCGGTAATATAGGAAAGTGGGCCAATCGCGGTTTCGGTTTCGCATGAAATAAGGAAACGTTATGTCAAAAGTGATTTCATGCGGGAACGCTGCGTCCCGCATTTGTTTTCTGCTCGCGCTGCCCGCCATCGTTCCGGTTCGCCTACCGGCGCAAGCGGCGCAGAGCGTCCCGGAAATCGTTCAGGCCGTCCAACGGCAGGACAATGCCGCGCTGAAACGCTGCCTTGACGCGAAAGCAGACCCCAACGCGGAATCCCGCTATTACGCCGGACAGCCACATTCGCCGGAGTCGCTGAGAACCCTTCGCGACCGAACTGGGGCCGTCGTTCGCGTTGTAGAACCGCAGGAAATTTTTACCACGCCGCTCAAAATTGCGGCGATGTCTGACGATTTCGAGGCGGTAAAACTCCTGCTGGACGCGGGCGCGAAAGTGGACAAGGCCGACGCGCTGGGTGAAACGCCGCTGATGGAGACTGCCAATGTTAAAATTATGCGCCTGTTAATTGAGCATGGCGCAAATGTAAACGCGCAGGCGAGTCCGATGGGATTCACCCCCCTGTTATTAAGCGTGGATCGTAGTCTCGAAGGGATGCGTCTGCTGATTGCGCGGGGCGCAAACGTAAATCTTGGCTTGTTCAACGGCGTCACGCCGCTGATGCGCGCGGCAATTTCCGAAGATAACACGCTGCCGAAGATGCAATTACTTCTCAAACACGGAGCGAAACCGCTTGCGAAAACAAAGGGCGGTGTTACGGCTTTGATGTTCGCCTGTCAATTTCGCGTTTCGACCCGAATGGGAATGATGACCAATGCGCCGATGGAATGTATTCGTCTGCTCGTTGGCCTAGGAGCGAATGTCAATGCGAGAGCCGAGCAGGGCGGAACGGCCCTGCAAACGGCGGTGGCAGGCGCTTACGGCGACAAAACGGAATTGACGCGGTATTTATTGCAAAAACACGCGAACCCGAATACGCGGGACAGCGCAGGCGAGTCGCCATTGAAAGGGGCTGTCTACGGCGAAAAACTCCACGTTGTCGAATTGCTTTTAACGCATGGCGCGAAGCCCGATTTGGCGGACGCAACCGGCGCAACACCGCTGCTCTGGGCGGTAGGCCGTGATAATCCTGATATGGTCGCGCTGCTGGTAAACGCGGGCGCGAATGTCAATCGCGGGGACAAGGGCGGCAAGACGCCGCTGCTGTGGGCTTGCAGCAAAGGTAACCCGAAGATCGTCCGCCTGCTGCTGGCGCATGGCGTGGACGTGACAGTTCCCACCCGCGATGGGCGCACGGCGCTGCATATCGCCCGCGCTCAAAATCACCCCAAAATCGTTCGTCTGCTGGTTCAGGCGGGCGCGAAACGATGAGAACGAAACGCGCTGAGAAATAAATGCAATGAAACTGATTGTTGGGCTGGGAAATCCGGGCGCGGAATATGCGGGGACGCGCCATAATGTCGGCTTTGAGGTCATTGATCTGCTGGCGCGGCGGCATAACATCACCGTCGCCAAGCGGAATTTCAAGGCTGTGTATGGCGAGGGGACGATTGGGGGAGAAAAAGTCCTGCTCGTCCGCCCGATGACATACATGAACCTGTCCGGCGAGGCGGTCGGGGCCATCGCCCGCTTCTATAAAATTGAACCCGCCGACATCATTATTATTTCGGACGACATCGCGCTGCCGGCGGGCAAACTGCGCCTGCGCCTGCAAGGTTCGCACGGCGGGCATAACGGGCTGGAAAATATCTTCCGTCTGCTGGCGACGCAGGCGATTCCCCGCGTCCGCATCGGGGTCGGGGCAGCAGGCCCCGGCGACATGAAAGGCCACGTCCTCTCCAAGTTCCGCAAAGAGGAGCAGGACTTAATGGACGAGGCCCGCGAACGCGCCGCCGACGCGATAGAATTTGCGCTGCGGGAAGGCTTTGAGACCGCCATGAACCGCTATAACCTCAGCGACAAACCGGAAAAGCCCCCCAAAAAAGCGCCCGCATCGCTTGAAAGCGAATCGGCGGAAAGTTAGCGCAACGGCGAAGCGGGACAATTTAGAAGCGGTAAAAATCGGCTTGATTTTTTTTTCGCTACGTGCTATACTTGAAAAACAGGACGCAATGGCGCGTCGCAAAATAACGTCACCATTCGTTCTGAGACCCGCGCTCATTCGCGGCCCGATGCGGGAGACACGATAGTCTATGGGCAGCCTGAACCCCTACCTTGAACGCGGCATTTCACTGAAAATTGACGGTCGCTACGACGAGGCCATCGCAGAATTTCAACAGCTTTTAAGCGACGACCCCAACTCCAGCGACGGACATTACCAGCTCGGCCTCGTCTATGGCTTCACCGGCCTGTTCGACGAGTCCCTCGAAGAGCTGCGCCACGCCGTCACGCTGGATGCAAGCCGTCTGGACGCCCGCAACGATCTGGCGCTGACCTATACCATGCTTGGCATGAACGACGAGGCCAAAATGGAGTTCGACGAGGTGCTGCGCCGCGACCCCAACAACGAGAAGGCGCTAAAAAACCTTGTCTTCCTCACCGGCCCCGTCTGAAAACTCCCCGCCTGAACCGGAGGGCCGCGCCGCCGCCCCGCTTCCGCGCTGGCTTCCACCGCTTTTTTTCGCCCTGCTTGCCGTTATTTTCCTCTGGCGCTCTTTCCTGACCGGAGATGTTTTCCTGCCCGCCGGTCTGCTGGGTCACGTCGCGCCGTATAAATCCGCCATTCCCGCCGCCGCCGTTCCGCTGTGGAACCCGTTGCGCTGGGACGGGATCGCGCAGTTTTACCCCTGGAGGCTTTTCGCGGCGCAATCGTTGCGCGGCGGGACGCTGCCGCTGTGGAATCCCTACCAATTCTGCGGAACGCCCTTCGTCGCGAACAGTCAGTCGGCGGTCTTCTACCCGCCCAACCTGCTTTTTGCCCTGCTGCCCACAATGCGGGCGTTTGCGGTCAGCGCCGCTCTGCATCTCACGCTGTGCGGCTGGTTTACCTACCTGCTCCTGCGCCGCCTGAATCGCTCCGAAATCGCGTCCCTGCTCGGCGGCGTGGTCTTCGCCTACTCGGCGTGGCAAGTCCAATGGCTGCAACTTCCCACCTTCCTTGCGACCTCCTGCTGGCTTCCGCTGATTTTTAAACTGATCCACGAAGTATTTGCGGAAAGAAAACAGAAAACAGAAAACAGAAAACAGAAGGAAATGCCCGCTCTGCAAACTTTCCTCGATGCGCAAAACCCGTCATCCTCTGACAGCCATCTTCTGTTTTCTGTTTTCTGTTTTCTGTTTTCTAGCATTGGTCTTATGCTCCTCGCCGGACACTTGCAGATTGCGTTTTATGGACTGCTGGCGGCGGGACTATGGGCGGTCGGGCTAAGTATTGGGGCGGCAAAACGGGAGGGCATCGGGGCGGCGGGGCGTGGACTGGCGGGATGCGCGGCGGCGCTTGTTCTGGGGCTGATGCTGGCCTCGCCGCAGATTTTGCCCGCGCTGGAACTCTCCCGCGTGTCGCACCGGACGGGGACGCCGACGGCGGCGGGCTATGCCGCCTATACGGAATACGCCCTGAATCCCTCGCAACTGGTGACGCTGGCGCTGCCGAATTTTTACGGCAACGACTACGCCCCGCGCAATCAGTTCTGGGGCTACTACAAAAAAGACATGGGCGGCGGCGTGGAAATCGGAATCAGGCACAACGCGGCGGAGATCGCCTGCTACGTCGGGATTTTGCCGATCTTGCTGGCAATTTTCGCGCTGGTTCGCGGCCTGCGTAAAAACAATTTCGACCGGCGTGTACTGTTCTTCGGGCTGCTGGCGCTGCTGGCGCTGCTGATGGCCCTCGGAACGCCGATTGACGCGCTGCTTTATTTCGGGGTTCCGGGTTTCGGGCAGTCCGGCTCGCCCGCCCGCGTTCTCGTTTTGTGGGCGTTCGCCGTCGCGATTCTGGCGGCGTTCGGCCTCGATTTCCTGCTTGCCGGCAAAGTTGCGGCGCGGGAAAAACAGGTTGCGGCGGGGATCGCGGTATTGTTGTTCGCAGTCAGTTTAAGCATCGCGGCGCGGCAATTCAGCGTTTCATTGCAGGGAATTATCTTCCCTACGCTCGGCGACGTATTCGCCAACGTTGCGCAGGACTGGCTCCGAATTGCGGTCATGGCGATTGCCGCCGTCTGGTTGTTCACCCAATCCAAAATCCAATATCCAAAATCCAAAATCGCTTTGCTGCTCGTAGTCGCGGATTTGTTCTGGGCGGGGATGCCGGTCAATCCGACTGCCGCGCCGGAAAATGTCTACCCGGTCACGCCAGGAATCAAACTGCTTCAGGCGCAGATCGGACATGAGCGAATCCTGCCGGTCAATCAAGCGTGGAGTCTGTACCGTTCGCCGCCCGCTGTCCTGCCTCCCAACGGCGCAATGGTCTACGGCCTGCATGACGTTCAGGGCTACGACTCCCTGCTGACGCGGCAGTACAAAGAGTTCGCGAACCGGTTTGCGCGACCGAATCGGGCGGGCATGGTGGACGCCAGCCCGCCGGAAGTCGGCAATATGGTGTTTTTCCAGAATCCCAACGCGCCGGAAACGCCGCTGACCGCCGCAAAATTTGCCCTGACCGTGCCAACCGGCGATCCCACGTTCCAAACATTGGGACAGGCCGCGCCGCCGGGAACAGCGCTGTACGACGGGCCGAACGAAATGGCGGTCTACGCCCTGCCGTCCGCCCGTCCCCGCGCCGCGCTTGTGGCAAACGGCGCGACCGTCGGCGCGGCGCAATGGATCACGGACAGCCCGACCCGCGTCACGCTGAAAACCGACGCCCCAACCGCGACAACCCTGATTCTCGCCGACCAGTGGTATCCCGGCTGGAAGGTTATGGTGGACGGGCAGCCCGCCACGATTGACCGCGCCCCGGACGCCCCAATTTTTCGCGCCGTTTCGCTGACCGCAGGGGCGCATACCGCCGCGTTCCGCTACGACCCGGCAGGCATCCGCCTCGGAATCTATCTCGCGGGATTCGCCTGCCTGTTGCTTGCCGTTCCGTTCGGCGTCCGTCTGATAATTCGTCCGCCCTCCGCTGTCACAAAATCAAAAAACGGCGTATAATAGAGTAAGACGCGCATCGCGACGCGCTAAAAAGTCACCGGGAAACAATCAATGAAACGCAAAATAACACTGATACTCGCATTGCTGCTGTGCTTCGGGCAGGCGGCGCTGGCAAAGGGTAACGCGGCGACGGACAGCAAAATCGAAGTTCTGAACGTCACAGGCGAGAAAACGCGCCCGCTGGAAGGTTCGGAACGGGTTGCGACGGTGCTGCTCTTTATATCGCAGGACTGCCCTATCTCCAACAGCTACGCGCCGGAGTACAACGCCATTTATAACGATTACGCCCGTCACCACGTCGCGTTTTACATCGTCTATACCGAGACCGATTCCACGCTTGCCGCCGCCCGGAAGCACGCCAAAGATTACGCCTACGCCTGCCCTGCGCTTTACGACCCGAAGCATAAACTGGTGAAGCGGGTGGGGGCGACCGTCACGCCGGAGGTCAGCGTCCTTGCGCCGGACGGGACGACTCTATATCAGGGGCGCATTGACGATAAGTATATAGATTTCGGTAAAATGCGCCACACCGCCGCCGTCCACGATCTGCGCCGCACCCTGGACGAAATTATTCTGAACAAGCCCGTCTCCGTCAGCAAGACGAAACCGATTGGCTGCTTTATCCCGCAAACGAAATGAATTATCTGAAAACCTTTTTGCGCCGCGTTGCGCCCCAAAACAGTTTACTGAACAACTGCCCTCTTCCGATTCGAGGCGTTAAAAACGCCTCGCTAGGTGGCGTTCCGCCAAGCGTCCTGCCGGACGCGAATACAGTCAGATTCGAATGGCGCGGCGCGTTTTTTGCTGTCGGGCTGTTAGTAACGCTGCTAACCGGCTGCCAGACGAAAAAGGCGGATCAGATTGCGGCGGTTGCGCCCTTACCCGCGTCCGTGAAACGTCCCGTCACGGCGGGCGTTGCGCCCGCCGCGCCGACTGTCAATCCCGCGCTTGCCCATCTCAAACCGAAGGCCGCGCAGTTTATTTTTTCGAGGGACAAAACGCGGGTGGCGCTGACTTTCGACGCGGGCAGCGACGACCGCGCGGTAATGCCCATTTTAAAGCAACTCAAGTCGCGCAACGTCCGCGCCACCTTTTTCCTGACCGGCAAGTTCTGCGAGCAGTTCCCAAAATCGTGCCGCGCCATCGCCGACGCAGGCATGGAGATTGGCAACCACTCCTACTCGCACCCCCATTTTCCGCGCCTCACCGACGCGCAAATCCGGGCGCAGTTGGTTCGCGGCGAAGCGGCGATTACAAAGGCCTGCGGGCGCGGCGCAAAGCCGCTGTTCCGCTTTCCCTACGGAGACTTCAGCGCCCACGCCTGCAAAGTTGTCGCGGATGCGGGGTTTCAGCCGATCTACTGGCGCGTGGACTCGCTGGACGCTTTTGGCCCGCGCAAATCCGCCGCCTTCGTCACCGACCGCATCAATTCTCGGATTCGGGGCGGGGATGTCGCGCTGATGCACGTCTCCTCGACCGGCTCTGCCGCCGCTCTGCCGCAAATTTTCGCCCGCCTGGACAAAATTAAAGCGCGGCCCGTGCCGGTCAGCGAAATGCTGGAACGCAGGCGGTAAACGTCCCGCTCAGACAAAAAAATTCCGCCGACCGCTTGCGCTATTCCTTAAAATTTGCTATGATAGGCGTATGGAACCCCGACCCGCTAAAAATATTCTTGCGCAGGCCGCGCCGCCCGCCGCCGCGCTGCCCGATCAACCGTCCGCCGCCGCCGAAAACCGCGCCTTTCGCGGCGTGACGCTCCGCTCTGTCCTTATCGGACTGCTGCTTGCCGTGCCGAACGCCTTCTGGATCACCGTCGTGGAAGTCCGCTGGTACACGCTGGACGGGACGTGTCTGCCGCTTTTTATCACGCCCGTATTTTTCCTGTTCTGGCTCACCCTTGCCAACCTCGGACTGCGCCGCCTGCCGGGATTTGCGCGGCGATTCGCGCTGTCGCAGGCCGAACTGCTCACCGTCTACATCATTCTCGTCGTCGGGACGCTGACAGCGGGGCATGACCTGTTCCAAAACCTGTTCGGCTCTATCGCCCACGCGGAACGCTACGCCACGCCGGAAAACAAATGGCGCGACCTTTTTTTCCCGTTCCTGCCGCAGTTCTGGATTGTGCGCGATCCGGTTGCGGTCAAGGGCTACTATCAGGGCAGCGTCAATCCCTATGACCCGCACTACTGGGGGCCGTTCGTCGCGCCGCTGCTGTGGTGGACTCTGTTCATCGGGACAATTATCGCGATGTGCGCCTGCCTGAACATCCTCGTCCGGTCGGCGTGGAGCGATAACGAACGGCTGTCTTTCCCGATAGTCCAACTGCCGCTCACGATGACGGCGGAGAGTCCGCAGGGGACGGGCGCGGTTTTTTATAAGCAGCGGCTGATGTGGATGGGGTTCGCCCTCGCCGCCGGAATTGACCTGCTCAACGGTCTGCACGTCCTGTACCCCTCACTGCCCTACCTCGAAATGGTGAAGCAGTATAATATCGGGCAACTGCTGACAACCCGCCCCTGGAGCGCCATCCACGATACGAATATCTCGCTGTACCCCTTTGCGATTGGGCTGGCGTTTTTTGTGCCGCTGGACTTATCGTTCTCCTGCTGGTTCTTCTTTCTGGCGCGGAAACTGTTTCAGGTCTTCGGGGCCGCCGCCGGACTGGACGGGGCCAGCAACGCCGGTTTTCCCTTCTTCGAGCAGCAGGCCAGCGGCGCATGGATCGCATGGGGCCTGACGATTGTCTGGGCCTTGCGCGTCCAGTTCCGGCAGGCGTGGATTAAGGCGTGGCGAGGGAACAGGGAACAGGGAACAGGGAACAGAATGTCCGACACCCGACACCCGACACTCGACACCCGCAGCGAAGCGAACCAGTATCGCGGGGCGTTTATCGGGCTGGGAATCGGCTCGGTCATTCTCGCCGGTTTCTCTCATGCGATTGGGATGACGCCCTGGGTGGCGCTGCTGTTTTTCGGGCTGTATTTCCTGCTCGCCCTGACCCTGACCCGCGTCCGCGCCGAACTCGGAACGCCGCATGAGATTTACTTCGTCAACCCGCGCCTGATTCTGGTCACGCTGTTCGGCTCCGCCGCGATTGGCCCCGCAAGTTTGACCGCCATGTCCTCGATGTACTGGTTCAACCGGGGCTACCGCTGCCACCCGATGCCGAATCAACTGGAAGCGATGAAGATGGGCGAGTCGGCGCGAATCCGGCAAAGCGCGATTCTGTGGATTTTGCTGATTGCGTTTGCGTGGGGAACGCTCTGCGCGTACTGGGCCAATCTGCACGTTACCTACGCCGAAGGCGCGACGGCAAAAGCGGCGGGATTCAAACTGTGGGTCGGCAATGAGAGTTACGATAAACTCGGCGGTTGGCTGCAAACGCCCGCAAAGTCCAATATCACGCAGATTTTATATGTGGCGGCGGGATTTATTATAGTGCTGTTCCTGCGGGGAATGCGCGGGACGTTCCTGTCGTGGCCCTTCCACCCGGCGGGCTACGCCCTCGCCGTTTCCTTTGCGATGGACTATTTCTGGTTCTGCTTTTTCGCGGCGTGGCTGGCGAAATTCCTGATTGTCCGGTTCGGCGGCATGAAAGCGCACAACTCCGCAATGCCGTTTTTTCTCGGCCTGATTCTCGGCGACTACGTGGTGGGTTCGCTGTGGGCGCTGTACGGCCCCGTTCAGCATCTGCAGACCTACAAAATTTTCATCTGAAATCGGCGGCGTTTTATCCGAAGCGGGCAAGTTGCTGAACCTTTCTGCGCGGAATCTCGTAAATAGCAAGTGCAGATACCATTTTGTCTGCCCTTATCTCCCCGACCCCCTTCTCCCAAAAAAAGCCTGGAAGAAGAAGGAGTTCAAATTCAAAATCTTTTCCTTTCAAGTTTGAGAGAGGAAAATCAAATTTGAGTTTTCCCCTCTCCCAGATAGGGGAGAGGGTTAGGGTGAGGGCATCTTCCTCCCCTCTCCCATGCTTTTATGGGAGAGGGGCCGGGGGTGAGGGCTATTCAATAAGCGAGGAAGACCATGCCGGAACCCATTGTCGCAATCAGTGTGGACTGCCTGTGCGCCGCGCAGGGCAAATGCTACGGAATCGAAATCGTGGAGGCGGCGGAGCAGCACACCATTCCGCTGACGTGGCTCATCGGAATTACGGAACACGACCCGATGCTGAATCTGCGTCTGTACCACAACGAGTATTTCCACCGGATTCCCGCGTGGCACGAAATCGGCCTGCACCTCACGTTTGACACGGGCGCGGGAAATACGGTCAGTCGCGGCGTCTTAATCCGCGTCGGCAAAGACCTGTTGAAGCAATTTTCCATCAAGCCGACCGCTTTTCGCGCCGCCAACGGCGACATCGAGGCGGGGGACATCACCGCCTTAGAGGACATCGGGATTCTGGTGGACGCCACGCCGGGATCGAGCGCCAACCGTCCGCTTAACGCGCCGAAATCGCCCTACCACCCATCCCGCGCCAACATTCACCAACCGGGCGAAGCGCGGCTCTGGATCGCGCCCGTCGCCAACATCAACGGGGCGCGGGGCTATCTGGACGACGGCCTCGACCGACTGCGGCCCGTGATTGACGCGCATCTGGAACTGTCCCACCGCCTCGTTCTTGGCCTGACCGACAACGCCGCGAATGGCGACAACCTGCGCGACACGATAAGTTACCTCAAACAAAAAAACGCCCGCTTCGTCACCCTGACGCAGCTGGTCACAGAAATTTAGGACCTATCCACGAATTGACACGAAGGAACACGAAACGGAACCAGACAGGAGGGACAGGCTGATTCAATTTTGGATTTGGACTAGAAATTTAATCTGCGAAAATCTGCTTCATCTGCGGATTGAATCATTTTTTCCTCCTTCTTCTTCCCTTTTTTTCGTGTCCCTTCGTGTCATTTTGTGGAGAAACATAAACCGCTTAATATGAAAATAGAAATCGAACATCAGTACCGCGCCGTTCGGGAGACGGCGGGCTATTATTTACGGGAAGACATGGGCTGGATCGCCGTGTATGGCGCAGACCGCCTGACGTGGCTTCAGGGCATGGTCAGCAACGATACCCGGCTGCTGGCGCAGGGAACCATTACCAGTCTGCCCGCCTGCCTGCTCAACGCGACCGGGCATCTTGTCTCCGATATGACGCTGATTAATGTCATCGGGAAGACGCCCTACGTATTGCTGGACTTGCCGCGCGCCCATGTCCCGCGAGTCCATGCGCTGCTTGACCGCTATATCATTATGGAAGACGCGCGGCTGGAAGACTGGAAAGCGCAGTGGATGGGGCTGACGCTGCAAGGGCCGCAGTCCGCTGAAATCGCTCACAGTCTGCGCTCGCTCTTTCCCAATGTTGCGGACGCGCTGCAAGGCGCGGTCGAACTGGAAGCGGACCATACCGGCAGCGGCGGCTGGGACATCTATACGCCCCGAACGGCCCTGCCCGGTCTGATTGACGCCCTGCGCGAGCGCGGCGTCACGGAAATTGGAACAGAGGCGCAAGAGATTTTGCGGGTGGAGGAGGGCATCCCGAAATACGGCGCGGATATGGACGAGACGACGATTGCGCTGGAAGCGGGACTCGGCCCCACGCACATCAGTTTCACCAAAGGCTGCTACATCGGGCAGGAGATTATCGCCCGCATTGACAGCCGGGGCCATACCAACCGCGCTCTGACCGGTTTCGTCATCGAACCCAGCGCGGACGCTTTGCCAGAAGCGGGCGATAAAATCTACGGCGCGGGCGAAGACGGCGGGGAACGCGAGACAGGCCGCATCACCAGCGTCATCGCCGAATCGCCCGCAAGGGACGGTCGGCCTATCGCGCTCGGCTATGCGCGGCACGAACACCGCCAACCAGGAACGCTTCTTTTCTCACGCGGCGCATCGGGCGAAATCTCCCTGCGCGTCACGGAACTGCCTTTCTATCCGCGAAATGACACCTGAGAGAAGCCAGAAGTCAGAAGCCAGAAGTCAGAAGGGGCTGCCAGAGTTTGCAAACTTTGCTTCCTCGGTGAAAGTTAGTAGTCGGCTTCTTTTCTTCTGACTTCTGGCTTCTGACTTCTCTTTGGCGTCATTTTGTGGCAGAAAATTCTTTGAGCAGGGCGGCGAAGCGGTCGGGGGCGATATAGCCAGCGAAGCGGAACGTCTCCCGCCCCTGCGCGTTCAGCAAAACGGTGGTGGGAAACTCGGAGATTTTCGCGGCGTCGGTCGCTTTCGGGTCGGTGTCGCTGCCCAGGCGGACGCAGACGAACTGTTTGGACAGCGCGAGGACAGCGGCGTCCTTGAACGTCGTCGCGTCCATGCGGGCGCAGGCCTCGCACCCCGGCGTGTGGAAACTGACGAGCGTGGGCTTATTCGCCTGCTTTGCCGCCGCCGTCGCCTGCGTCAGATCGGTCTGCCAGTTCAGTCCGCCGCTATTGCCGCTGGCCTGCATCACGCCAAACATCACGGCGATAAATAGCGCGGCGAGTATTACGATAGTATTATTGACTTTTCGCGGCGTCATCGTCCGCCCCTCACTTTCTATGGCTTTGTTTCTTCGAGACTTTGCGAGCGCGGAGCGCCTTGCCTTCTCCTTCTACGTCTAAAACAGCCCGATAATTTTCCCTTCGCTGTCCACGTCAATCGCTTCGGCGGCGGGAACGGCGGGCAGTCCGGGCATCGTCATTATATCCCCCACCATCGCGACGACGAAACCGGCCCCGGCGGAAGGGCGCAATTCCCGGACATGGATCGAAAAGTCAGTCGGAGCGCCGCCCGCTTTCGGGTCGTCGCTGAAAGAGTATTGGGTCTTGGCGACGCAGATGCGCAGTTCGCCCAATCCATGCGCTTCCAGCCACGTCAGCTGCCCTTCCGCCTGCGGGGAGAGGACTACGCCGTTCGCGCCGTAGACCTGCGTCGCGACCGCATGGAGTTTTTCGCGCAGGGACATTTCGGACGAATAGACCGGCGTGAAGTTTCCCGGCGAGGTCAGCGCGTCCAAAACGGCCTCGCCGAGTTCCGCCCCGCCCGCGCCGCCCCCGCCCCACACGTCGCAGAGGGCCACGCGCCAGCCCTTTTCGCGGCAATGGCGCAAGACCGTTTCCGTTTCGGCGGGCGTGTCTTTGCTGAAATGGTTGACCGCGACGACGAACGGAACGCCCCGCCCCGCGACGTTTGCGGCGTGGCGGTCAAGATTGCTCAGTCCGCGCTCAACCGCCGCCACGTTCTCCGCGTCCAGCCGCTTTTTACCCACGCCGCCGTGCATCTTCAATGCGCGAACCGTCGCGACAAGGACAACGGCGTCGGGCGCTAAATCCGCTGTCGGGGCCACAATATCGCAGTACTTCTCGAAGCCTAAATCCGAGCCGAATCCCGCTTCCGTGACCACGATGTCGCCGAGCTTGCGGGCCAGCCGCGTGCCGAGGACGCTGCTGCACCCGTGCGCGATATTCCCGAATGGCCCGCCGTGAATCAGGGCGGGCGTTCCCTCTAACGTCTGCGCGAGATTCGGCTTGATCGCGTCGCGCAGCAGGGCGGTCATGGCCCCGTTTGCGCGAAGGTCGGCGGCGGTAATCGGTTCGCCCGCCACGCTTCTGCCCACAACGATGCGCCCCAATCGCTGTTTCAGTTCGGTCAAATCGCCGCTCAAACAGAGGATCGCCATGACTTCGGAGGCCACTGTAATCGCGTAACTGGACTCGCGGGGGACGCCGCCCAACCGCCCGCCCAACCCGACGACGATCTGACGCAGGGCGCGGTCGTTCATGTCCACCACGCGGGGAAAGCCGATAGCGCGGGGATCGCATTGCAGTTTATTGCCGAATTGCAGGTGGTTGTCGAGCAGGGCGGCGAGCAGGTTGTGCGCGGCGCTGATGGCGTGCATATCGCCGGTGAAATGCAGGTTGATGTCCTCCATTGGCAGAACTTGCGCGTAGCCGCCGCCCGCCGCTCCCCCCTTGACCCCGAAGACCGGCCCCATCGAAGGCTCCCGGATGGCGGCAATGGCCCGCTTCCCCAGACCGCAAAGGGCCTGCGCCAGCCCAATCGTCACGGTAGTCTTGCCCTCGCCCGCAGCGGTCGGCGTGATGGCGGTCACGACGACGATTTTGCCGTTGGGACGGTCGGACGCCAGCACGCGACCGAGCGCGGGCAGGGCGATTTTGGCTTTGAGCGGGCCGTAAAGTTCGATGTCGTCGGGCGCGAGTCCGAGATCGTTTGCGATTTCGGTGATGTGGCGCGGTTTCGCGGCCTGCGCGATGGCGAGGTCAACATTCATTCCGGTTTGTGTCCTTCGTTTCAGGGTGAGCGGCGGGGTTTCGCTGCGGCTCCATACGGCGAAAGCAGGGCGGATTCCTGCGCTGCGGCGGGATTCCGCCGGAGTCATCCCGGCGTCATTGCGGCTTGATGCCGAAAAAGCCGCCGTGTCCTCCCGCAAGCGTTCGGGAAAAGTTCGGGATGCCTCCGGCGGCGCGGTTCTTTCGCCTGATCGCCCTAATGAAAGAAAAGGAACCACCCCCCGGCCCCCTCCTTCCTAAGGAGGGGGAGCAAAGTATTTTCTCCCCTTCCTTCGCAAGGAGGGGGCCGGGGGGTAGTCGAAAGGAGCGGCGATTATGGCGAAGATGGGATACAGCCCGGTGGTGGGCGATCTGCGGGGCGGGGCGGGCAACGAGATTTTTTCACGGGCGCGCGGCGCGGCGGTGGTGAAGCAGACGCTGGCCTTTCTCTATGATTTTGCGGTTCCGTTTGATAACAACTTAGCGGAACGCGACGTTCGCAGGATGAAAGTCAAGCAGAAAGTGTCGGGCGGTTTTCGCAGTTCGGGCGGGGCGGACGCTTTTTGCGCCCTCCGCAGTTAGATTTCCACGCTGCGAAAGCAGGGTCGTTCGGTCTTGCCTGCGCTGGAATCCGTCTTTTGGGGAAAGCCGTTCTATCCCCCACTTGAAGGCTGAATAGTTACCGTCGAGCGTAATATACCTGCCAGCGGCAAAATCTTCGTCGCCCTGCCGAAAGATTTCCAGCAGTTCGTTTTCCTCTTTTGGCATCAAATCAAAAAGGCCGTCAGCGGCTTCCAGTTGCGTTAGTCCGGCGCAGGGAAATCCCTCTCGTGAGAGCGTGATAGAAGTCTCTTCAGCCCGCCAACCCTCCATGAGCGTCCGCGTTTCTGTTGGCGGTGGTTCCAGCGCAATCGTTTTCATAGAATCCTGCTTCTTCCGAATAAAAAAAGCCTTTTCGCATTGAAAATTTCATTTTTAGAGGAATGGTCTACTCCCGACTGGGTTCGCCAAAACTGCTTTCGCTGGAATAATTCGGCGGCTCTTTGGTAATCCATACGTCGTGGACGTGGCTCTCCCGCAGGCTGGCCCCGCTGATTCGGACGAACTGCGCTCTGTCCTGCAAATCGTCGAGCGTCCGCGCCCCCAGGTAGCCCATGCCGGAGCGGATGCCGCCGAGCAGCTGATGGATGGTGTCGTGCAACGCGCCTTTGTACGGGACGCGCCCCTCCACGCCCTCCGGCACGAACCGCGCCGTAGATTCCAGCCCGTAGCGGTCGCTGCTGCCTTCGCGCAGGGCCCCTTCGCTGCCCATGCCGCGATAATCTTTGTAGGCGCGGCCCTGATACAGGATCACTTCGCCGGGGGCCTCCTGCGTTCCCGCCAGCAGGTTGCCCACCATGATCGCCGACGCGCCCGCCGCCAGCGACTTCACCGCGTCGCCGCTGAACCGAATCCCGCCGTCCGCGATAATCGGGATGCCGTAGCGCCGCGCCTCCTCTGCGCACTCTAAAATTGCCGTGAGCTGCGGAACGCCGACGCCGCTGACAATGCGGGTGGTGCAGATGCTGCCCGCGCCCAGTCCCACGCGAATCCCGTCCGCGCCCGCTTCGATCAGGGCCAGCGTCCCCTCCCGCGTCGCCACATTGCCCGCAATCACCGGCAGGTCGGGAAATTCGCTTTTGACGCCGCGCAGGGCATAGAGAACCCCCCGCGAATGACCGTGCGCCGCGTCAATCACGATCAAGTCCGCGCCCGCCGCGACAAGCGCCGCCGTGCGCCCAATCGGGTCGCGCAATGGCCCAATAGCCGCCCCGACTCGCAATCGGCCCCGGCTGTCCTTTGTCGCATTGGGAAACTGGCGGACTTTCTGAATATCTTTGATGGTAATCAGGCCCAGAAGTTTCCGTTCGTCGTCCACAATCGGGAGTTTTTCGATGCGGTGCGCCTGCAAAATATCCTGCGCCTGCTCCAGCGAAGTCCCAAAGGGCGCGGTCACGAGGCCGTCGGAGCGGGTGCGGTCTGTCGTCATTACGTCGGAGATGCGGCGGGCGTAGTCGGTCTCAAAGCGGATGTCGCGGTTGGTGAGGATTCCCACGAGGCGGTTGGTGTCCGGTTCGGTGATGGGGACGCCGGAGATATGGTAGCGCTCCATGAGCGCAACGGCGTCTTTGATGGTCTTGTCGGGCGGCAGGGAGATGGGGTTGGTGATAATGCCGTGTTCCGAGCGTTTCACTTTGTCCACTTCGCCCGCCTGCTCTTCCGGCGACATATTGCGGTGCAAAATCCCAATGCCGCCCTCGCGGGCCATGGCAATCGCCATCCGGGCTTCGGTCACCCGGTCCATAGGCGAACTCAAAATCGGGGCGCGGAGGGTGATTCCGCCTGCCAGCGTGGTGCGCGGGTCGGTCTCCGCCGGGGTCACGTCCGTTTCGCGTGGCAGCAGCAGCACGTCGTCAAAACTCAGGCCCTCCCGCAGTCCGTTTTGTAATTCCAGCATCGCCCGTCCCTCGCTTCCCGAAAAATAAAATTCTGTTAGCGCTAGTATACTTCGCGCAGGGAAGCAATGTCAAATCGGGGTGCGGGAGACCGTCCGATTTCACGCGACGGCGTAGTCGGTATCGGCGCGGGCGTCGGGCGGCAGCAGTCCAAGCACGATATGTTCCCGCAAGACGCCCGCCCGCACCAGTTTCGGCGCAAGCTCCGTGTCGGTGCTATTGCTCTGAATCCAGATTTTGCCGTCGCGGATGTCCAGATGAAAAACGACGCCGTAGACGCGGCGCCTGCCGTCCCAGCCCAGCGTAAGCAGCAGGTAGCGGTCGCGCTTCCGATCAAGAACGAGTTCGCGCTCGTAATTTTTTTGCGCGTAAGGGACTGCCGCATAGTCTTCCAGAATTTTTTCCACGATAGCGCGGTAGCGTTCTACGGTCTCCATTCGGTAATCTCCTCCGTGTCCGGGTCAAACACGATCAATGCGATTTTATGTTTTCGTATCACCAGTTGACCGATAGGTTCAGCGAAGATTCCCTCCGCCGCCTCCGTCGGGACTGCCAGATGCAGCGTCTCCTTCGCTCCCGTTGCTTCCATAATGTCCTGATAGAGCAGATACTGTCCCATAGCGTCATGCAGCGCAGAGACCTGCGATTCACTCAGGAAGGTTTTGATTTCGACCAGAATTTCCTGCGCCTCTTTCTGCGCGTGAAGCAGGCGTTCCGCTTTCAGGTCAACAAACGTGTCCCGCTTCTCATAGGGCAAGGTGTAGGGATCGTGGGTGATCGTCCAACCGTCCTTTATCAGGGCGTTTTTTACGGCGTAATGGTATTTGTCTCTGGCGGCCATATTTCTCATTTCCGGCGCGATTTCTGTTGACCACAGTATACTTTGCGCGGGGAAGCAATGTCAAATCGGGAGAGGCCATCGAAGTTTTTGCGGGGAATTTCCCGCTCAATTCGCGAATCCGCCTTATGCTTCTTGTAAGCGACGCCGGAATGTGGGATAATGAAGGGAGAGAAACTCAACGCTTTCACACTTCGTAAAAGGAAAAGGCAGCGGACGAAATTTCATTCCGAGCGTCAGTTTTCATCATGGCGGAGTTTAAAAGTATGGAAATCCTTGTTCCTGTGCTTTTCTTTGTACTGGCAGCCGTTTTTATCGGCAGCGGTATCTACTGGCTTACCGCGCCGATTGATAGTCTTTGGGAAATACAGGAAAGGGCGTTGCTGGCGCGTGGACTTGCGCCGCAGCGCAGCGCACAGTGGGAAAGTCAGTCTCGCGCTCGCGGAATACCCTGTTTGATAATCGGTTTTCTTACGGCAGGGATGTTTATATGGATGGTCGTTGGCATCAGCCGACAACCCGTTAAGATGTCTGATATAGCGGTCGAGGGACGAAAATTGACGCAGGATGAGGCGGATTGCTGCCACCACAACGTAGTGGATTGCGTGGTAATGTACGCGCCCCGCAAATAAAAACGATAAATATAAAATAGGGATTTTAGAATATTATGAGCAAAGGAACAGTTGTTGCGGCGATGAGCGGCGGCGTGGACAGCGCGGTCACTGCGGCCCTCTTGGTGGAAGAGGGCTACGACGTGATCGGCATCACGCTGCAAATCTGGCAGGAACACGCGGAGCAGGGCAAGTACGGCGGGTGCTGCTCGCTTGGCGCGGTGGAGGACGCCCGCCGCGCCTCCGCGAAAATCGGGATTCCGCACTACGTTCTGAATTTCCGGGACTATTTTGCGGATAAGGTCATTGATAAATTCGTCAGCGAGTACAGCAAAGGACGGACGCCTAACCCCTGCGTGGAGTGCAACCGCAGCGTGAAGTTCGAGGAACTTCTGCGCCATGCGGAAGACCTCGGCGCGGACTATCTCGCGACAGGCCACTACGCCCGCATCCGCTTTAATGAAACGAGCGGACGCCACGAACTGCTACGCGCCTTCGACGACGCCAAAGACCAGTCCTACGCGCTTTACACGCTGACGCAGGAGCAGTTAAGCAAGACGCTCATGCCGCTCGGACACCTGCCGAACAAAGCGGAGACGCGGCGCATCGCCAAAGAGCGCGGCCTTGCCCTTGCCAGCAAGCCGGACAGCCAGGAAATCTGCTTTGTGCCGAAATCGGGCTACGTGGAATTTCTGACGGAGAAAGCGCCCGCTGCCGTCCGCCCCGGCAAAATCGTGGACACGGGCGGCAAAACGCTGGGCGAACACGGCGGCGTGGCCTTCTACACGATTGGGCAGCGCAAGCGGCTTCCGGCAAGCGGCGACGGCGCGTTGTTCGTCATTTCGCTCGACGCGGACACCAATACGGTCGTGGTCGGCAGGGACGAGGAACTCTACGCGGCGGGCTGCGTGGCGGACACTCTTTCGTGGAGCGCCCTCGCCGGACTGCAAAAAGACGGCCTGCCCCTTGAAGCAAGCGTGAAAATCCGCTATAATGGAACCGCCGCCGCGTCTACTCTGGCCCCCGGCGACATGGACGAAACGGTCAACGTCCGCTTTGCCGCCCCGCAGCGGGCCGTAACCCCCGGTCAGTCCGCCGTCTTCTACGGCGGCGCGGGAGAAGACGCCGGTCAGGTTGTTCTGGGCGGCGGAACCATCAGCCACGAAATCAGAGAAGATATATCCACTAAATGACACGAAGCGACACGAAAAATCAATCCGCAGATTACGCAGATTTCGCAGATTGAAATCCTGAAAATCCCGTCAATCCTGTCCATTTTCTTCGTGTCGCTTCATGGATAGGAAATGGAGCGGCGCTTGCTTTTGATGGAACGGGCGAAATTGGCGGCGCAATCCGCTTATTGCCCCTATTCGAAATTTCATGTTGGGGCGGCGGTGGAAACGGACGCGGGCATCTTTGTCGGCTGCAACGTGGAGAACGCCAGTTATAGCCTTGCGATTTGCGCGGAGCGCGTGGCAATTTTCGCGGCGATTGCGGGCGGGGCGAAAGCGTTTTATCGCCTCGCCGTTTCCTGCGCCGACGCGAAGGCCGACGATCCGCCGGGAACCAAGATGCCGTGCGGGGCCTGCCGTCAGGTCATGGCGGAATTTTTGCCGCAGGACGCCGAAATCGAGATTGACGGCGCGGGCGTATGGCGGCTTTCTGCATTACTGCCCGCCGCTTTCCTCCTGAAATAAATCCCTTTTAGAAACGGAAACTTATGCCGCTGCCTGTGGAAATTTTGCTGTGCGTTTTGCTGTTGGTCTTAATACTGGCGGCGCTGCGCGTTTATACAATGCTGGGCGAACTGCGCGGGACGCTGGCGAGCGTGGAACAGACGCGGCAGGAGATTACCGGGACGGTACAGAAACTAGACCGGATGATGAGCGAAGATATCGCCCCGACTTTGCAGGTGGCGCGGCAAACGCTCACGAACGTCGAGATTACGACCAAAGCGCTGGCGGACACGACGCTTGCAGCGCGGCGCATCACCGCCAAAAGCGAGGGCATGGCGCAGGCGGCGCAGCTCTTGCTGCTCGGCGGCTCAGTGGCGAAACAGGCGCTGAATCGGAAGTCAGACCCGGACGCAAGAACGAAAACGAAATCGAGAACGAACTCAAAAACGCACTCAAGACCGCTTGCGGCGGCGGCCCTCGGTCTTATCGGCCTGCTGACGCAGCGGCGAACCCAAAAATAGCGCGGCGCAAATTCGCGGAACTGCGCGGGCTTCCCGCCGTTCTTATCTCTAAACGCGCAGAAAATACCACAGGAGGAAAATCATGGCGAATAATACGGAAGATCGCGGGCTGCTGGTCAGCGTGCTGGCGGGCATCGGCATCGGGGTTCTGGTCGGGGCGGTCGCGGGATTGCTGCTGGCCCCCAAATCGGGCGAACAGACGCGGGAAGACCTCGGTCAATCGCTGGATGATCTGAACGATAAAGTCACCGAACTCGGCAAGACGCTGGGACATCGCGTCACCTCTGCGGTTGACCGGGCGCGGGCGCAGGTCGTGCAGAAACTCGGCGAAGGCCCGCCCGAAGGCGAGGAGAACGCCGGTTAAATGACGCCGGACTCAACGCTGGAACTGGAACCTTACCCGACAACGGGCGCGGCGGAAGTTTCCGAACCGGGAACCCGCGCCACGCCCGACAACGCCCTCCCGATCCCCTTGACGCTGCCCGCACTCACTCCCCCCGAACCCGAAAAAAATGAGAAGACCGAACGGACGAAAAACAGTCCGCGCCGCCGCGCCGTCACCGTCCACCCATTCGGTCTGACGCAGGCCGACTTGCAACGCTATGCTGTTGGCGCTTGCGTTTTTGTGGCGGCGCTGTATTTTCTGGCGCAGGTCGCCGCGATTTTGCCGCCGTTCCTGATCGCCTTTTTTCTTGCGGCGCTGCTCGATCCCACCCTGCGCTACTACGAGCGGCGCGGCGTGAACCGAGTCCGCGCCATTCTGCTGATTTACGGGCTGACGCTGGTCGCGCTGGTCGCGATTGGCTTTCTGGTCGTGCCGCCCGTCGCCGGACAGCTGGAAGAAATCAGCGGAAATTTCAAGACCTATACGGTGGAAGTCCAGATGAACGCCGATACGTTTCTGCAAAAAAACGCCGCTACGCTGCGCCGCTTTGGAATCCGTCAAAAACGCCTGAGCGATCTGATGGAGGAGAAATCCGGCCCCGTCAGCGCGGGACTGAACGCCTTCCTCGCGAACCTGACCGATTTTGTCGCCGGACTGGCCTCCAAACTGCTCTGGCTGGTCGTGATTCCGGTCGCCGCTTTCTTTCTCATGCGCGATTATCCGCTGATTCGCGCCCGCGTCATCGCCGCTTTCCCCGACGCCTATCAAGACCGGGTGGATTTTATCAGCCGCGAAATCACCGACGTTTTCAGCGCCTACCTGCGCGGCCTCGCGAAAATCTGTTCGCTATTCGCTCTTGCCGCCTGCGTCCTGTTCTGGGCGTTGGGAATCCGGGAGTGGCTGCTGCTCGGACTGCTCGGCGGGATGTTCTACGCCGTGCCGTATGTCGGGCAGTTGGGAACGTCAACGGTCGTCGGGGCGGTGTGCTACTCCGCCCCCGCGCACAACGCGCTGGGTTTCTTTTCAGTCGGTTCACACTCTCCGGGCTATGTCGCGAGCGTGATTCTGTGCATTATCGGCCTCGGCGTGGTGTTCGATCAGATCGTTTATCCCCGTGTGGTCGGCGGCTCGGTCGGCCTGCATCCTGTCCTAAGTTTGTTCGCAATCACGGCGGGGGCCACGCTGTTCGGCGTTCCGGGCATTTTGCTGGCTGTCCCCGTCGCCGCGTCTATTCAGGTCGTGCTGATGTGCAGTTTCCCCCGTCTGAGCGAACGCCCGCCCGCCCGCCTGCTGGAGCCGAAATCCCCGATGGCGTGAAGGGGAAGTTGAACCACAGAGTTCACGGAGGAATAACACAGGGGCGCACAGAGAAGAATTTTAAACAGGATTAACGGGATTTAAATTGAATTTCTTTTTACTCTTACTTCTCTGTGTCTCTCTGTGTTATTCCTCTGTGAACTCTGTGTTGAAAAATCTTCTTTTGGAGTTGAATGTATGAGTATCTTATCAGAAATTTTGGCGGACAAGCGGGCGGAGGTGGACTATAAACGCAAACATTCCGCGCCGCAGCAGTGGGAAGATCGCCTGCGCAACGCGCCCGCCCCGCGTGATTTTGTCGGGGCTTTGCGGGAGGGAAAAGAAACGGCGGCGGGAATCGCGCTGATTGCCGAAGTGAAAAAAGCCTCTCCGTCAAAAGGCGTGATTCGGGAGAATTTCGACCCGGTGGAGATTGCCCGGACGTATGCGGAGAATGGCGCGTCCTGCCTGTCCGTCCTCACCGACGAAAAATACTTTCAGGGGCATTTGAATTATTTACCGCAGATTCGGGAGGCCGTTTCGCTGCCGCTGCTGCGCAAAGATTTCATCGTGGACGCATGGCAGATTCAGGAGAGCCGCGCTTTCGGGGCGGACGCCATTCTGCTGATTGTTGCGGCGCTGTCTCCGACCGACCTGCGCCATTTCCTGCAAGTCGCCCGTGAGAGCGGCATGGCGGCGCTGGTGGAAGTCCACGACCGCGATGAGGTGGACGAGGCGCTGTCGGCGGGCGCGGACTTCATCGGAATCAATAACCGCGACCTGCACACCTTTCGGACGACGCTCGCGACGACCCTTGACCTCGCGGCGAATTTGCCGCCCGACCCAAACCGCCTGCTCGTCAGCGAAAGCGGAATCTTTACGGCGGCGGACGCGGCGAAACTGCGGGCGGCGAACATTGACGCCCTCCTCGTCGGCGAGGCCCTGATGCGCGAAACAGACATCGGGGCGAAAATGCGCGAACTCCTTGCGGTCTAACGTCCTAATCGCATTTTCTCCCCTTCTCACTGGCCTGTATTTGGTAAGATAGGTAGGGAGAAGGGGTTGGGGGAATGGGAAGCGCGTCGGCGATTGGAATGAGGGCTATATAAAATGAAACGGACGGAACGCGACCGCGTAATCAAGGTGGGATGATTCGTTTGGGAGAGTGAAAGACCGCAGTTTTGCCATCACGCCGCTGCGCCGCGAGCGCAGCAAAGAACGGGAGACGCCTGTGGAACTTTTCAGTAGTGGAATCGGGTTCGGAACGCTGGCATTACTTTTGTTTTGCCTGCTCATCGCATTGAGTTTTGAGTTCGTCAACGGCTTCCACGACACCGCAAACGCCGTCGCGACCGTCATCTACACGAAATCGCTTAAACCGACGCAGGCCGTTGTCTGGTCGGGCCTCTGCAATTTCACGGGCGTGTGCGTCAGCATCACGATGACGGGCGGGGCCGTCGCGTTCGGCGTGGTGCATCTCCTGCCGGTGGATTTGCTTATCAGCACGGGCGGGGCTGCGGGCATTATGATGGTGCTTTCCCTGCTGCTCTCCGCAATTATCTGGAACGCCGGAACGTGGTATTTCGGGCTGCCCGCCTCCAGTTCCCACGCGCTGTTCGGCTCCATTATCGGCGTCGGTCTGGCGAGTTCGCTCTTTAACGGCAAAGGGTTTGGCAGCGGCGTGAACTGGACGAAAACGATGCAGACGTTCGAGTCGCTGCTTTTTTCGCCGCTGATCGGGTTTTTCGTGGCGGCGCTGCTGCTCGTGGTCGTCAAGACCGTGATCAAAAATCCGGCGCTGTATCAGGAACCCAAAGGCGATCAGCCGCCGCCGCTGTGGATTCGCGCCATTCTTTGCTTTACCTGCTCCGGCGTCAGTTTCTTTCACGGCTCCAATGACGGGCAAAAAGGCATGGGGCTGATTATGCTGATCCTCATCGGCCTCGCCCCCGCGCAGTACGCCCTCAACAGCCGTTTCGACGCCGAACAGATCGGCAAGACGACCGCTTCGATCGGGCAGTTGCAGCGCATCACCACGCAGTATCACGCCGCCCCCGCCCTGACCGCCGACCTCGCCGATCTGCAAACGAAACTCTCCGGGCAAAGCGACCTGAAAAGCCAGCCGGAACCGGTTCGGACTGCGCTGCGGACGGAAATTATGCGGACGGTGGACGCGCTGGACAAATTCGCCAAATCCGACGCCGTAAAACTCTCCAAAGAGGACAAAAAGGCGTTTGACGACAACGAGAAGCAGTTAAAGAAAACGGTGGACTTTATCGCGCCCTGGGTCATCGGAGCGGTTGCGATTGCGCTGGGTCTGGGGACAATGATCGGCTGGAAGCGCATCGTGGTCACGGTCGGGGAGAAAATCGGGAAAACGCACCTGACTTACGCGCAGGGCGCGGTTGCGGAACTGGTCGCAATGGCCTGCATCTTCGCCGGGGACACCAGCGGCAAGCCTATTAGCACCACGCACGTCCTGTCCTCCGGCGTAGCGGGAACGATGTGGGCCAATAAGTCCGGTCTGCAAGTCGCTACCATCCGCAATATCGCGCTGGCATGGGTCTTGACTCTGCCCGTCACGGCACTGTTGTCCGGCCTGCTATTCTGCATCACGGCGGGGCCATTCCTGAAATCCACGCCGCAGGCCAGTACGCCATCCACTCCGGCCCGCGCCGCCGCGCAAACTAAATAATGGATGAGGAATGATGAATCTAATGCCCCGTTTGCTATGCGCGATTGCGTTTAGTCAACCGGGCATTGATTCCTCATTCCTCATTCCTCATTTTCCCTCAGTTGTCCCCCACCGCGTTGAAGTTGCCGATGAGCAGCGTGAAGTCGGAGGAGTCCACCGAGCCGTCGCCGTTGAAGTCGGCCTGCGGGTCGTAGCCGCTGCCGGGGATCGTCACGTCGCTGTTGAATGCGCCAATCAGCAGGGTGAAATCGGAACTGTCCACGCTGTTGTCATTGTTGCCGTCCCCGGCGAGCAGAGTGGCGTTGAACGCGGTGGGATTGGCGGAGGCGGGATTAAACGTCTTCGCGACTTGCAGCCATTTCGCCGCTTTTATGGCGACATGGTACGTTCCCGCCGGAACGGGAGATAGCGTGTAGGAGCCGTCCGATTTCAGATTTACGGTCTGGCTGAACGCCGCGCCGGAGGGCTGCGGGCGGAACTGGAACGTCACCGGCTGCGCGGGGATGGCCTTCGGATCGCAGCCTTCCAATGTGATGACGCCGGAGAGCGCCACGCCGGGCGCTACCTGAATCACGGTCTGCGCGTTGGCCTTAGGCGTCAGCGGCGCAGTCAGCAGGGCGCGGCTGGCGGCAGAATCGAGCGTGTAGGCGGCGGACGCGCCATTGACCGTGACGACCGGGCTAGTCCACGACGCGGGGAAGCGAACCGCGTCCGCGACATTGAGGGCCTTGCCGGACAGGTTTGTGATCGTGTGCGTGACCGCGTTCGCGTTTGCGGCAAGGGTGATATTCAGGCTGGACGCGCCGATTTTAACGTTGTTGAAGGTAGCGGAGGGCCACGCGGACGGCAGTTTCGGGGCGAGGGTCAGCGTGTTGGCGCTGGCCTTAAACGACGGATCGAGGAAGACCATGATGGCGTCCACCAGCGTTGACATAGACTCCCATGCGTTAGGCCACGCCGCTTGAAGCGCAAAATCGGACTGCCCCGGATACAGCAGGCTGCCGGACGGCGCAATCTGTTCCGCGCCAAATCCAATCGGGCCGAGTTTGCCGATGAGCAGGTCTACCTTGCTTTTGTGCAGGTCAATGTCCGCCGTTCCCGCTTCCACGTCCTGCTTTTTCGCGTAGGTCAGGCCGTACCATGCAGTCGAGAGGAACCAGGGGCCGCCGTTCCAGTAGGAGTCGCCGTAGTAGCGGTCAATCAGCCCCGCAAACTCGCCGGTGGCATGAGTCAGCGGGTGATTGGCGTTGTTGCGGTCGGTCGCCGCGCCGTTCATGCGGTCCAGGATATGCGTGACCAGCGGGTCATTGGGCGCGAACATGGCGAACGGATAAACGAGGCCGAGCTGCGAGATGTCGGTATTCTCGCCATCCCACGTAGCCCGCGCAATAATCCCCTGATGAATCGCGTCGGCGCGGGTTGAGAACAGGTTGCTGTCCCCCGACTGCCCCATCAGGTTAGCGATATTGGCGGCGTCGCGCAGGCCGCGCTCCACGCCCGCGTTGGAGTACAAAAAGTCGTCGAACGAATCCTCCCATACGTTCATCGAGTGCATGAGTTTATTGGGCGAGTCATAATACATTCGGTTATCCAACGCGCTGTTGGAACTCATGGCGTAGGCGGCATCGTGCGTCATCGTGTAATTCGTCGAAAGGAATCCGCTGTCGCCCGTGACGTTATAGTGGTAAAAAACACCCCAGGGAACCGCCGCCGTTTCGTCCACCTGCGGGGCCGTCCAAATCTGATAGCCGTCGGTGGAGTATTTCTGATAGAAAAAGCCCTTGCCCCACGACTCATCTCCGCGATAGGCCGTGCTGTTGAGAAAGCCGTACACGTTTGCCGCTTCGGTCGTGTGTCCCGTGCGGTCTAACGTGATGGCGGCGTACACGGCGTCGCGGGGCCAGACGAACGGGTACGCCCCGTTGTGCATCCCTGCTACCACGCCGCCGCTTTTGGCGTCAAGGTGCAGGGCCGTCCCCAGCAAACCGCGCTTAAAGAGGCTATTGTACTTCGCGTCGGGCGTGGATACCGTTGTCCCGGAGGCCAGCCAGTTTTGCCAGTACGCTGCCGTCTGCGTCTGAATGTCGTTCATGCTGTTGGTCAAAAACCACAGGAAGGGGGGCAGCATCTGGTAGGAATAGGTCTGCGTGGCCCCGGCGAAATTGTCGTAGCCGCCGACGAATTGCAGGTCAATCTCCTGCGTCTGTCCGGGCGGCAGCGTGACTTTCATTCCAATCCAGCCCTGCTTTTGATCGCTGCTGCTGTCCGCCCACGAGTCGGTGGCGGGCGTGCCGGCGGCGCTGTTTACGCTGTCGCAGAGTTTCAGGGCCGCGCCGAGATAGAGCGAAAGATTTTTATTGTAGTTGGCAAAGGTGGTCGGGTTGTACTCGCCCGACGCGCTGGTCATGCGCTGCGTGTTGTCGTAGGCGATCATCGCGCCGAGGCCGGTGTCGTTGAACATCCCCTCGTAGTTGCCGCCGCCATTCAACGCAAAACTGCAATAGTAGTAAAAATTCACGGTCTGCGCGGCAGTCTGATTGTTGGTGAGCAGGAAGCGTTTGACGTATAGCCCTTTGACCTGCTTCACATTGCCGCTGTCGGTGGGGTAGTCAATGCCGACGGGCGCGAAATCGTACTGATCGAGGTGGATATTCGCCCCCGCCGCCACGAGATTGCTGGACGTTGCGACGACGTTGGTGTCTCCGGCGTAGGACTGCGCAACGCCGCTCCAGTCGCTGCCGTTTTCGTTGGACTGCCAGTAAGTTTTGCCCGCGATTTGAATCCCCGCCATGCCCTGATTGATGTTCATCTGTCCGCGCTGCCCCGCCATAAGCGAGGGCGGGAAGGTATCGAGGCCGCCGTAGTAGCCCTCGTTTTTTGTCCCCATGCCTTCGATGCACCCGGCGGACGGGAAATACAGGTCGTAAAGCGAGCCGTTCTGATCAATCTGCGCGTTGAGATAGCCGTTGCCCGCGACGGCCTCCTCTTTCCAGAAATGGACGTTGGGGTAGCCCGCCGCGTAGTTGGCGTTGGGGCTGCCGCTTCCGGGCCACGCCAGAAGGACGGTGTAGGTATAGGTCGTAGAATTGTTCTGCGCGGCGAAGACTTCCGGGCCCGTGTTCGTCCCGGCGTACCACGCGCCAATCTGATACTTAATGGTCGCGCCGTAAGTCTGCGCGGCGGCGGGTAGAGTCGCTTTCCACCAGTCAATGTTTGCGGGCGAGGCGGGCTGATTGCGGACAAACGTCACGCCGCCATTGGAGGAGCGCAAGACCTGTGTGGTTCCCGTTCCCACGCCGCGAGAGCCGGCGGGCGTCGTGCCGTCGGTGGTGTAGTAGACCGCAACGTCCGTGTAGTAGAACGAGTAGCCAATTTTGGCCCACAGCGTAATCGTGTCGCTTTCCCGCACCGGGCCTGCCACGCTGCGCTCGGTGACTCCCGCCGCTTCGCCATAGACCTGAAAGCCGGGAACGTGTTCCACAAAGGAGGCCGTCGCGCCCGCTTTCAGGGCCGTCAGCAGGAAAAATTGCAGCAAAACAAACGCCAGTAAACCGCATCGTTTCAAAGTGGGGTGTTCCTTTTCGTGCCCGTTTTTTTTTGCAGGGGCGCTTGAGATCATGCGGCGTCTGCAACCGCGCAGACGCCGCCCATGCCTTCATTGTAACACGATTTCCGACCGGGCGCAAGGGCGAACTAAACCGTTTCAGTAAATTTCACGCGTTACTTTTGTTTGCCGAAGCTGACCGGGTATTAGAGAATTTCTGTACAACGCCTTGTGTCGCCATTGCGCACAAGGTATTTGTCTGGCGCCTCGGCGCTGTTTGCATTTTTTGGGGAGGGGCGGGTTACGCGCTTGTTCATGCTGGGGACCGCATTGGTTCCGTCCGTATGGAAGATAACAAATCACTCATGCGAAATTTGCATTGGCACATTATGAAGATCGCGGAGCAACTCAGCAAGGTAGCGCATGAAGCATCGCGTGCTTTGGAATTGGCCTTTAAAATGAGCAGGGCGATCCGATTTCAAATCAATATAAACAATATCACATTCTGCATCTTCGCGTTCACGGATCAAAACCGCGTCGCAGGCGCGGTTTTGATCTCCGGCGGCGGTCGTCGCGAATAGCGGCGACATACAAACAGCAACAATTCCCTGTTGTCCACGTCTGGTATCGTGAATTTTACGCCCTTCGTCAATATGCAAAACCAACATACCCGGCCTCAACTCGGAAAGCGTTAGCTTCTTAAGTTTTGCTTTCGGGTCTTTTTCTTCGAGGATGGCGTGGGACGCCTGTCTACCGTCCACAAAATCACAGCCCATCAGCGCAAGTAAAACCTCAATGACCGCCATGTCCTACGCTTTCCCGCCCGGATTGAGGCCATAATAGAGCGTGTCCTGGATTGCGTTCATCTCATTAATAGTGTCGTCAAAACTGGCAAGTTCAATTCCAAACATCGGGTTGATTGGCGCTTCGCACAGGGTGGGAACTTTTGTCTGGCGTTGGTTTCCACTTTTACGCGCAAAATCTTTACGCAGCATATAAACGCGGACACGCTCATAAGCCAGTCGGTCTTGCGGTTTGTAATGGTACTGACTGCGCACTGCGTCCGCTTCCGAGGAATCGTGGTTGAGCATAATCAGCGTGTTAAACTCTTTGATGATATAATCGCTGTGAGTCGTGAGGAAAACTTTAATGCCGACGCTGACAAGCCGCGCCAGCAGACGGGCAAGTTTCCGCTGATTTGCAGGGTGCAAATTCAATTCCGGTTCATCAATCATAAGAAGGTCGCCCGGTCGCGCCTGATGTTTGAGGTAATATCCCAGGATAACGAGGGAACGGACGGAACTGGAACTTTCTCCCATACGCAAGCGAACGCCGCGCACCCCTTTCACAACAAAATGGAGCGCATTATTCTGCATTTTGTAACTTCCGCCGATTAACTCCGCAAAATCTTCCAGGATGTCCGGGTGCGCTTTAGAAAGTTCGCTTTCCTGCGATTGCACCGCCGCCAGCGAGTTGATAAAGTCCACGTTGTCCTTGACCGGCACGGGGTAGCCGCCGCCATATACCTGGTCCATAAGTCGGTCTGGGGAAGGGTTTTCCGCGCCTTTTACTTCTAATGCCAGCTCGAACAGACGGTTTCGGGAAAGGTTTAATTCGCTTTGGAATGTGACCGCCCCTGTCCTTTCTGTGCTGACAATGAATGGCTGCGGGAGGATAGGCGCAAAACAAATCTCTTTGACGACGCGATCAATAAAGGACTGGTAGCGAAAGGGGGGACGAGGGGGCAGGCCTTGATTCGCGCTCTCTTCTGCGGTATTGATATTCAGCAGCGGACTGCCAGTCTCTTTGACACAGGAGATAATCCGGCGATTTCGGTCTGTCGTAAATTCCCGATGATAGAGTTTGTCCAGAACTCCGGTAAAGTCTAATGCAAGATGCAGTTCTGTTGTGGTAAAGCGATTGCTTTGCGCTGATAATACACGGTAGAGATTGGCGCAGTATTCTTCTGTGGTCTGATGCAAAATGTCGGTTGCCTGCATAATCACTTTTTTTTGCAGATCAATTTCCATGATGCCATTTTTTCGCAGTGGCGTCAAGTCAAATTCCGGTAGCTTCATAAACGAATCCCATGTGCGCAGAAGGCCATAAAGCGCGTAAGTAAGATACGTTTTCCCCGTGTTGTTTTCGCCGCAAATCACCGTCAAATCAGCGAGGTATAATTCGCCGACCGAAAGCGCCCCTAGATTCTCAAATGAAAGTTTCATCGTCATTTTCTGCTTTTGCGGATTGGAACTTTGCCTGACATGGGACGCCAGAGTAACATGAAGAACTTATTGGCCCGCATCCTCGTTTTATTTTACCCCCAATCCGCGCTAATAGTTTTTTGTTGTTGGTCTGACGTGTCCCGTGTTTGCCATTATGATTTTCAATGTGACCGATTTTGCAGCCCACACATAGCAGAAAAACAAAGCAGCGAAGAATTATCTGCCATAAATCTATCTGTCCAATTTGTGCAAGGCGAACGCGCTTTTGTAATTTTTTCGCGCGATTTAGCGTATAATAGCATAAGAAACTGCGAAGCGTGGCGAGCGGGCGGGGGCGAAGCGGCCCCCGCGCAGCGAGGCTGTCGGCCTCTCGTTCCGCCGCGAAAACGCCGTTTCAGATTCGAGGAGGAATCTCAATGTCTACGCTCACTATTTCGCCGACTCAGGGCAGCCCCCTGTCCGGCCCCGCGCTCCGCGAAGAAGCGGCCCGCGAAAGCAACCCCTACCAGAACGCCCTCGCGCAATTAGACCGGGCGGCGCGATTTTTAGAATTAGACCCCGGCCTGCACGAAGTTCTGAAACACCCCCAGCGTGAACTGACCGTAAATTTCCCCGTAAAACGCGACAATGGCAAGACCGAAATGTTTACCGGCTTCCGGGTGCAGCATAACACCTCGCGGGGGCCGAGCAAAGGCGGTCTGCGTTACAGCGCCGGGGCCAACCTCGACGAAGTGCGGGCTTTGGCAATGTGGATGACGTGGAAATGCGCCATCGTCAATATCCCGTTTGGCGGGGCCAAAGGCGGCGTCGTCTGCGATCCCCGCGCCATGTCTCTCGGCGAACTGGAGCGGCTGACGCGCCGCTACACGACGGAGATTAGCATCGTGATCGGGCCGGACACCGACATCCCCGCGCCGGACATGGGAACGAACGCGCAAACAATGGCCTGGATCATGGATACCTACTCCATGTCGCGGGGGCGCACGATTCCCGCCGTCGTCACGGGCAAACCGGTGGCGGTCGGCGGTTCCGAAGGGCGCAGCGACGCCACCGGGCGCGGCATCGTCAGCATCACGCAAGAGACCGTCAAAGAGTTCGGGCTGGAGCTAATCGGCCTGCGGATCGCGGTGCAGGGCTTTGGTAATGTGGGCGGCGTGGCGGCGCGGATTTTCCACGAGCGCGGCGCGAAAGTCGTGGCGATTAGCGACGTGGCGAGCGGGTTGTACAACCCCGACGGCCTTGACATCGCCGCAATTCAGCGGAACATGACCGCCGACGGACGCCTGCCGCAGAGCGGCTTCGGCGAACCGATTTCACCGACGGAACTGCTGGAATTAGACTGCGACGTTCTGGTTCCCGCCGCCATCGAAAACCAGATTACGGGCGAGAACGCGGGGCGAATCCGGGCGAGGTTCGTGATTGAGGGCGCGAACGGCCCGACAACCCCGGCGGCGGACGCGATCTTGCAGGAGCGCGGGGTCTTCCTCGTGCCGGACGTGCTGGCAAACGCGGGCGGCGTCATCGTCTCCTACTTCGAATGGGTGCAGGACTTGCAGTTCTATTTCTGGGCCGAGGGTGAGGTCAACGCCCGCATGGAAGCGATCCTGACGCGGGCCTATCAGGAGGTGCGGACGAAAGCGAGGCGCGACGAGATTGATATGCGGCTCGCCGCCTATCTCATCGGGGTTCAGCGCGTGGCGGACGCCACATCCCTGCGCGGAATCTACCCGTAAGTTGTATTAAATGTTCCGTCCGCGCTATGCAAGACCGGGCGGGCGTATCCCGGCCGTGAACGATCCGCCGCGCCATGCAGACCGGGCCGTGAACGGCCCGTCTGGGAGGCGTTCCGCCAACCGTCCTGCGGACGGGATGCGATATGGATACATAATGCGCCGCGTCCGAAGGACGCTTGTAGTTTCCTGCCGGGAGTTTTGAACTCCTGGCAAACTTAACTTTCGGCAACGCTATTTCCCCGACGGTCTCCCGATTTTTAGCAGGACGGCCCCGTGCGCGGGAACTTCCACGCTATACTTGTCCGAAAAACTCCCAACGTTCTTGTGCAGCCACAGGTCGCGGACGGGTTTGCCGCCCTTGATTTTCAGATCAGACCAATTCACCGTCATGGTCTGCGCCTCCGCTTCGCCATTGATAAGGCCCACCGCCATCGCGCCGTCCGCCAGCGGTCGCGCCCAGACTTCCGCCTCGCCGGTTTTCGCCACGCGCCCCGCCGGTTTGCCCAGCACGTCCTGATTGATGTCGAGCGCCTCATCGTTGGAGAGCAAAGCCAGCGTGAACGGGTCGAGTTTTCCCATGTCGCAGCCAATCAGCAGCGGCGAGGACAGCAGGCACCACATCGAAATATGGACAATTTGCTCGTTCGGCGTCAAACGGCTCGGATGCGGATTGCCCCAGCCCACGCGCCCGACAATCAGCATATCCGGGTCGCTCCAGTGTCCCGGCCCCGCGTACTTTTCGTGACCGTTCTGCGCCGTATAAATCCCGTGCAGGCTGCCCCAGTTGTCCGTGATGTCGCCCGTCGTGCGGTAGCAATTCCCGTTGACGGGGGCCTCGCCGCCCCATTTCCACACGTCGCCCATGCCGTATTGACACAGGCTGAATAAAATATCCCGCGTGGTATGGTCAAGGGCATTGCTCATCACAATATAGGGCTTTTTCATGGCGTCCAGATCGGGATTTGGCGCGATATTGCCGTAGGAACACCAGTCATATTTCAGATAATCGAAGCCCCACCGGGCGTAGCTGTCCGCGTCCTGCTGCTCGTGCTGCCAGCTCGCTTCGTAGCCGCCGCAGGTTTTCGGGCCGGGGGACGAATAGATTCCCATGCGGAGGCCTTTTGCGTGGACGTAATCGGTCAGGGCCTTCATGTCCGGGAATTTCGCGTTGGTCTGGATGTTGCCGTCGGCGTCGCGCATCGGCGATTCCCAGCAGTCGTCAATGTTGATGTACTGAAACCCGTGCTGCGAAAGGCCGCTGCTGACCATTGCGTCGGCGGAGATTTTGACCTTCTCCGCGTCCACATGATCCGCCCAAATATTCCACGAGTTCCAGCCCATCGGCGGCGTCAGCGCCAGTTTGCGCGTCCCGCCGACAATCGTCAGTCCGCGTTTCGCCGTCCCCTTGCTGTTTTTTGCGGTCAGTTCCACGACCGTTTGCCCGTCCGCCTTCAGCGAACCGCTGATAATGCCGGTATCGGGATCGAGCGCGAGGCCCGCCGGAAGGTTTTTCGCGGAGAATTTCATCGGTCTCTCGCCTGTTGCGGCGATTAGAAAGAGAAACGGGCGTCCCGGAGTCGTCCCGGTGATTTTCGCGCCGTGAATTGTGGGCTTGGGGGCAACGGGCGGCACAGTCATGCGGGGCGGCGCGACAGGGACGGAGTACGCGGTCGGCTTGACCGTCGCGCCCGGAGTTAAAACGAGCATCGCCCCCGCCCAGTCCGCGTGATCATAACTGATGCCGTCGCCGCCGTCCTCGACCAGCAGCCGTATTTTTTTCGCGCCGGTCAAATCCACTTCCAACCGTTTCGGGGCGTCGCCGCTGCGCATCAGCCCGCTCGCCGCCGATTTTTTGCCGTCCACGAATACGGTGAAGGTGACAGAGCCGCCTTTGACCTCATCGTCCACGCCGACCGTAGCGACAAATTTCACGGCGACGCCTTTCAGGTCAATCAGAAAATCGCTGACGGCGTGCGTCCCGACGCCGTGCGGGTAGATCGCGCCATTCAGCGTCAGCGGGTGATTGTCCGCCGATTTGCCCGCGCCCGGACTGTTCCAGCCCGTCGTCATCTGGCTGATGTCCAGCGTTTCCAGCCAGACGGCGTTTGCGGGCGCGTCCGCCGCCTGCAAGTCCGCGTCCGACTGCGCCGCGCAGGGAACAGGGAACAGGGAAAAGGAAAAAGAAAGGAGGGCAAACGCCAGTAGATTACGTTTTCGATTCATTGAAAACTCCCGGTTATTGTAGTAGTTGTCAGAGACAGGCGATTAGCTCTGGTCGTTTGTTTCATTTTTCGCATTCGCAGGGCCAAATTGACGCGCCTGCTCCTGCGCTTCTTCCGCTTCTTTGAGCGTAATTTCCAGTTGCTGACGCAATTCTTCGCGGTCGGGAAGATAGAGTTGATACTCCTGAACAAAAAGTTGGCTGTTCATCTGGTAGGTCGCATACTCCACCAGCAGCTCGTCCCGGTTGCGAGTCAGAATGATTCCTATCGGCGGCTGGTCGCCCTCACCGTTCTCCTCTTTATCGAAGTAGCCCAGATAAAGGTTCATTTGACCGATGTCCTGATGCTGCACGTCGGTAATTTTCAGGTCAATCAGCACAAAGCGGCGCAAAATCCGGTGATAAAACACAAGGTCAACGTGAAAATGGGTGTTGTTGATGGTATTGCCTGCCGACAAAAGTAAATCTTTTGCCGCAGGGCCATTCAGTTTTCAGCGTCGGGCGGTTGAAACCGCTGCCACAAGCGCGCGAAGTGTCCCTTCGGACACTAAACCCGATCCTTTTTGTGTAGGCTAATCCGCATGGAGTCCGCGAAAGCGGACTTTGCGCGCGCGTGGCCGTGAATTGATTCGCCCGCACAAAAACTGAATGGCCCTGCCTTTGCCGAGTTCCAGCAGGAACGACTGCAAATGATCGCATAGCAAGGTCTCCAGTTGATTTTCCGAAGGCAGGTACGGCTCCGGGATTTTCAAAAACTCAAACACATAAGGGTCGCGCAGTAAGTCTTCCGGGGTCTCGATCACCTGCCCCTTCGCCGCCATCTGCAAGACCGCCTCCCTGTCCTTGCCCGCTGCGAGACGGAAAAACAGCGAACTCTCTTTTTGCCGCTGCAATTCGCGCGCCGACCAATGCTCCGCAATCGCCTGCTGCTGATAAAAGCCTCGTTCCAGCGGATCGCTAATTTTCAGCAGCTCCACTCCTATTTTGCGCGGCGCAGCGTGATTCCGGTGACCTCCGGGCGGCAGCAGAACCGGACGCCGCGCACCGTGCAGACGCCCCGCGTGATGTAAACCGGGTGATGCCGCCCCGCAACCAGTCCGGCGCGGAATTTATCGCCGTACAAACTCTGCGTTTTAATGGCGGGGCCGAACGGGATGCGCACCTGCCCGCCGTGCGTATGCCCGGACAACTGCAAATCTATCCGCGTTTCAAGGCGGCGCTCGGCAATATCGGGGTTGTGCGAAAGCAGGATGCGCGGAACGTCGGACGGGACGCCCGCAAAGGCGCGTTCCGGGTCTGCCACTCCCTCCCACATATCCCCGACGCCGCCAATGGCGATCCGCGCCCCGCCGCGCTCCACGTAAAACGACGTGTTTTCAATCAGGCGAACGGGGGTATGCGCCGCCATCTCCCGCCGGACGCCCGCCGCGTGAATCCAGTGATCGTGATTGCCCAGCGTTCCGACCGCGCCGTCGGGGGCCAGGCCCGCCGCGTCGAACAGGCCGGTCAGATCGGGAACATCGGAGCCGCGAGGCAGGTCTACGAAATCTCCGGGCATCGCGACAAGATCGGGGCGGAATGCCATGCCCATCGCAATCGCCCGCCGCACAAAGTCTGCGTCCGTCCAGCGCGGGTATTGGAAATCGGCGAGCAGGGTGATCCGATAGCCGTCGAAAGCGTTCGGGAGGCCGTTAATCGGAATCTCAATCGTTTCAAAGGAGAGCCAGCCTGGTTCCACGAAAAAAGCGTCCAGCGCGACGAGCGCGGCGGTCATGCCCAGCGCCGCCGCGCCCAGAAACGGGCGTAGATATTTCACTCTTAATAGCTTTCCTGTCAGTGAAAGTCGGGCATAACGCAACAACGCGCCTTGCGCAGGCGACCTGAAAGGTTGCTGCCCTTCGGTACGCCTTTTCACTTTGACAGGGCCGGATTCCTTCCCCGGTTTTGCTTTGATTTTTACCTGCGGGAACTAATCGCGCCTGAAATCGGTTGAAATGCAGTAGAAGTCCAATGACCAAAGGGGAATCGCCGCATTATGGCCGCATTAAAAGAATCTGCGCTGAAGGACGCCGCGCCCGTGAAGCGTTCACTGCTGCGCCGTCCCATGTTCTGGTTGGTCACGCTGGCGCTGTTCGCCGCCGTCACGACCGCCCGCCTGATGAAGGCCAGTCCGCCCGCCTTTGATCCGCTGCATGGCGACGCCGAGGACGCCACCGACAGCCTGATTGAACTGCTGGCAAAAACGTCCGCTGATCAGCGCCTGCCGCTGCTGCTGCGCTACGCCAACGATCCCGGCCCCGGACTGCGCTACGCCGCCATTGACAAACTCAGCGAATATCATTCCGAAGCGGTCGCGGCCCCGCTGGAAACGGCCTTTCAGGATTCGTCCGTTTTAGTGCGGCTGCGGGCGTTGGAATCGCTGCCGGACGCCGACCCGGAGCGGGGATTCCGTCTGTTGCTCGCCGCCCTGCGCGACGACGACACGCAAATTAGGACGGACGCCCTGGCGCAGATCGGCTCCCGGCTGGGCGCAAAGCGGCTGCCGCAGCCGGAGCGGGCCGTGCCGACACTGCTTGCCATGCTCGATTCCGATCATAAAGAGCAGGTCGTCGCCGCGCTATTTTTGCTGCATAAACTGACCGGGAAAGCGTGGTACGTCAAAATCAATGCGACTCCGGCGCAGCAGGCGGAGGCCGTTTCGCAGTGGAAACGCTGGGCCGCGACAAATCCAGAAGCGACGCGGATTCCGCCCGATATACAGAATATCGCGGCCCGCCCGCCGACGCGGACCGACCCCGCGCCGAATTTCAGCCTGCCCGATTTAGAGGGCAAAACGGTCTCGCGGGCGAACCAGAACGGGCGCGTCACGCTGCTGAATTTCTGGGGGACGTGGTGCGGGCCGTGTCAGGGCGAAATTCCCGACATGATCAAAGTAGATCGGGAATTTCGGGCGCAGGGGGTGGATGTGATCGGAATCGCGCTGAATGAGGACAGCGAGAAAACGCTGCGCGACTGGTGCAAAGCGCACGACGTAACCTATCGGCAGGTAGCGGGAACGCCGGAGATTCAGCGCCTTTTCAGCGACGCCCACGAACTGCCCATCACCATCCTGATAGACCGCAGCGGGCAGATGCGCCGCCGCTGGGACGGCCCCGCCGATTACGCCACGTTCCGCGCCGCCGTGAAGTCGTGTCTGGAACGGTAAACCGCCCTCTTCTCCCAAAAAAGCCTGGGAGAAGGGGAGATTAAACTATGCGTTGTTTCCTCTGCTAAAGTTGGGAGAAGGGGAGTGAAGCGCGAATTTGCTCCCTCTCCCAAACCTGGGAGAGGGCTGGGGTGAGGGCGGAAGGCAGATCAAGCGTCGGCCTAATTTTCGCCCTCGTCGTTCTGAATGAGGCCGTAGCCCGCGCAACTCGTTGAACCGCCGGTGAGCGAGGCGAACGGATCGGAGCGGGGCGCAACGCGCTGCCCCAGCGTGTCCTCATCGTAAATCCGGGCGTAGGGGTTCGCCAGCACGTAAGGCGAAAGGCTGCTTGCCGCATGGCCCACGCCGCTGTCATCGAACTGGATCAGCGCAGGCTGGGCAGCGCTCGCATCGCGCTGATTCCAAATGAAGCCGGTGACAGAGCGCACGGAACCGGTGGCGTCATACAGGCGCAGGCTGGGCGCGTCGTTCTTATTCAGGCGCAGGGCGGCGCGTTTGCCGCCATCCTGCCCGAACATCTGGAGGCTGGGCGCGTCGTTCTCGTCCACCGCCATCCGAATCCGAACGCGGCCCTGACTGTCCGTCAGGGTCAATTCTCTGGTGACGACCCGTTCCGAGGAGACGGGCGGGGCCACCGTTGGCGCTGACGCCATGCGCAGCGAAATGTCGGTCAAAATCAGCAGACCGAGCAGGGCGCTGGTGATGAGGGCCAGCGCGACGTTGGAGAGATGCAAACTGAATTTCATTGTGTTTCTTTCCTCCGAACCAAATTAAAGCCAGCAGTTCCCTGCGCGACGGAGACAGAATCGGCAGGTCTCCGATAGGACGGCGCAAGCGGCGCAAAAGTTACGCTTTCGTCCGCCGAGGGGATTGCGTTAAATACGCCATGACGGGGGTAGGATTCCTCCCTGCAAACTCACTTAATTTTCGGCAGTTATTTCGTCCTCTCGAATCGCGCCCGTCATGCGTTTAATTCCCTCCCAGATAAAAAGAAATAACCTCCGTTTTAGCCAGAACGGAGGTTATTTCTATAAGTCGCCGGGGCAAGCGGTCTACTTGCCCTGCGGAGTTACGGTGATAGGCGGATTCGCGCCGCCCGGAGTGATGGGCGTGACCTGAATCGGCGATCCGGGGGCCGCGCCGGGGGGCGAAAGCGACGCGCCCGGAGCGGGGGCCGCCCCCTGCTTCCCGGCGTTCTTCTTCGCGGCGTCCTCCGCCGCTTTGCGGGCCTGCGCTTCCGCCGCCTGCCGTTGCTGCTCCGCCTGCGCCTGCGCCTGAAGGTTCGCGGCCTGACCCGCCGCCGCAGCCGCTTTGTCCTTCTCCTTCGCCGCAAGGTCGGGCTTCCCGACGCTGGTAAATTGCGTCGCCAGTTTCAGATGGGTCTGCTGCGCCGCCTGCGCCGCCTGCGCGTCCGCAAAGCCGGAAGCGTCCAGAATAGTGGACTCTTTAGAATACTGCTCCGCCGCTTTATCATTGAGTTTTTTGTCGCGGTAGATCGCCGCCAGCGATTCCCGCGTGGCGGCGTCCTCGGTGGAGACCAGCGCCGTCTCATACAGGGCCTGCAAGCGGTCGCGAATCGCGTCTTTCTGCGGCTGCGGCAATTTCGGATCGTACTGCTGCGTTTTCAGGAACTCCGCCAGCACAATCGCGGCGGTCGCGTCTTTTGGATTGCGTTTGTTTAACGCGTCGAACTCCGCCAGCGCCGTTTTTTCCTGCGCGTCAATCTGCTCTTTGGTCGGGGCGGGGCCGTCGGCCTGACCGCCCATCGTGCTTTGCGCCTGCTTCTGCCTGTCCTGCTGCAATTTCCCGTAGTCGTAATACGCCTTATAGTCCGGGTCAAGAACCTCGACCTTCGCCGCCGCCACGTTCTTTTTCAAGTCGTCAACCAGTTTGGTCTGCGCCTTCTGCTCCTGAAGCGCTTTGATCTCTTTCGCTGCGTCGAACGTTTTAGGCAGGTCAATTTTGCGGTCGGTGATTTTGGCGAAAACGTAGCCCGGAGCGAATCCGGTAGCCTTGATTACGTCCGTAAATCCGCCGTTCGCCGTTTTGTGAATCGCCTCGTCGAAGTCCTTGCCGTTGAAAAACGATCCCATACTGGCGGGCATCCCCTGCTGCGGGTCGGCATATTCCGGGCGCAGAGCGCTGTCCCCGCCCTGCGCGGCGGAAAAATCGCCGGAATTGGCCCGCGCCAGCGCCGCAATGTCCGCTCCGGCCTTCGCTTGCGCCAGCAGGTCTTCCGCCTTTTTCTTCGCTTCGGCGTCGGGCAGCGACTTGTCTTTCGGATTCGCCCGCCCGGAAGATTTGTCCGATTTAATCGGAATCAGCACCGTGCGGAACCGCACCTGCGCGTATTTGTTGCGGGCGTCCTGATCCGTGACTTTGACCTCGCCGGAGTAACTGCGGGTCAGGGCGGGGAAAAGCAGCTGCGGCGAATTGGCCTGCTCCTGCCGAAATTCGCTCAGGCTTTTGCCCGTCGCCTGCACAATCCGTTTGCGCCATTCGTCATCGGAAGCGCCCCTGCCGACGATCTGCTCCCGCGTCTGCTCCATCATCTTATCAATCTCGGAATCGGTGGGCTGGACTTTGCGCTGCGCCGCCAGCTCCCGGACAATCTCCTGCCCGACCACCTGCTGCATGGCCTGACTCTGCGCCTGCGCCATTTGCAATCCAGGCTGCACTCCGCCCCGCGTCGCCAGACTGATAGCGCCCGCGACCTGCGCCCGCGAGACCGCCGTGCCGTTGACTTTCATCACCGTCTCGTCAAAATTCTCGTTTTTCGCGGCAGGGTTGCGGTCTTTCTGATACCCGCTGATTCCAAACGCCAGAATCATCGGGACACCAAAAAGCAGCACTAGCAGCCAGCCCATCTTCGAGCCGTGCTTGGTAAACATATTGCGCCATGTAGAAATGGACGTAAAATCAGCCATGAGAATACCCTTCGGGAAAGGGGTTCAGGTATTCAGGTGTTCAGGTGTTCAGGTATTCAAGTATTGACTGCTACACTGATAGTTTGTACAAAACTCCCAGTAAACGAATACCTGAACACCTGAACACCCGAACACCTGAACACCTGAACACCCGAATTAGATCATCTTAATCAATGCGTCCAGACAGGCGCGGGAACCCGCTTCGCCGCCGAAGTGAGTCTCCAGCGACAGCCAGCCTTTGTAATCGTCGCGGCGCAGGGCCTCGATTTGCCCGCGCCAGTCAATTTCGCCCTCGCCCACCACGCTCCATTGCGGCTGCGGCCCGTGTTCAGGCGTTTGCGTAATGCGGGCATCCTTGACGTGAACGTGCGCTACATAGGGCCTGACTTCCTCGTAGCCGCCGGGAAAAGGCGTCTCTCCAGCGGCGAAAGCGTTGCCAGGGTCCCAGCAGGCGCGAAAATTCTGCGATTGGAACTCGCTTAAAATGCGGGCCGTCTCCGCGCCCGTCCCGATAAAGCAGGAGTGTTCATTCTCCAGCGTCAGCGTGACGCCCTGTTGCGCCGCCAGATTGACCGGATCGTCAAAGGCGTCAATAATGCGCTCTTCCAGTTCGGGGTTTAGCGCCTGTTTTCGCCAGAAGGTGAAAACGCGCAGCAGGGGAGTCTCAAACTCGTGGGCCAGCCGGATGCAGCGCCGCAGCAGTTCCATTTGCGCATCAAGGCCGAGCGGAGCGGCAAGGTGCAGCGGCCCCGCCGGGGCGTCGTCCGGCTCCTCCGTCAGATCGCATTTATAGAAGGGCGTGGCGAGGCCGATGGCGGTCATGCCCCGCTCCTGCAACGCGCCTTTTGCGCGGGTCACCTGTTCGCTGCTCAGGTCAGCGATATTAGTACCCCACAGGCCGCGCAGTTCCGCGCCCGTGACGCCGTATTCCGCCATCACGTCGAGCGCGTGTTCGAAGTCCTGTGAAATTTCGTCGGTGATTACGCCCAGTCTCATCGTGATCGCTCCCTGTGTTCGGGTGTTCAGGTGTTGATGCCTTCACTAATAGTTTGTACAAACTCATAGTGAAGAAGTTAATACCCGAACACCTGATACCTGAATAGTGTACTGCATTACGGCGTGGTTGTCAATCGGCGGCAAAAGACAGCGGGAACGCGGCTCAGTCCCTTTTTCTGTATATCGGCAGTATAGGGCGTTATATCGAATTTTTCGCTGTTTCAGCGTGATTCCGGCGTGATTAAGAACGTTTTGGATCGCTGTGGCGTCGCTACGGATCGGTCTGCGCCCGGAACGCTAAGGGTTCGTAAATTTATAACTTCCCGCACACCGCGCTTACCTGTATTGTCGAGTGAGGTTGACGTTTAGATAAAAAGGCAATGGCAGGAAGCCGTTTGGTATAGGCGTATATGTTGATGAGTTTTCGCTACCTCACCACCGCATTATATCACATATTACCATGCCATTCAATAGGAGCGCACAGTTCTTTGGCTACTCCACCCAGACGGTTTGGCGACCGAGCAGACGTTCGATGGCGGCGCGGAACGGTTCGTTGAACTCCGCCAGCAGCGGCGTCCGAACGACGTGCAGTTCCTGCCCCTGCGGAACGTGCAGGAACACTTCCGAGGCCCCGCCATTCCCCCGATGCGCCTCCACCGTCTCCCGGACGTAGCGCAGCATCTCCGGTTTTGCCGGGTCGAGTTTGATCACAATCCGCTTCGGCCCGTCCTTGCCGCCGGTGTCTCATTTATAAGTCAAGGCGCGAAATATTTAATTTCAGTTCCGTAATGAGCGAGACAGGCAAAGGTAGCATTTCCAATGCGCGGGGTTCTACTTTGATTGCCCCGCTCCCGTAGGACTTCCCCACACGCGCCAGATTCGCCGTCGTCATGGGATGTTGCAGCAATCTCCACAACCGCGTCAGCGTTTCCGGGTCTTCCGAACGGGGATACAGGCACAGGAACCCGGTCAGCGGCAGAACGCCCGCTGTATTACGAATAAATCGGACGTTGCGACGTCCCAGATAGGCGAACAGAAACGGCGGAACACGCCGCCTTTCCATTCGATACCACGGCTTTCGCTGCTGTATCAAAGCCCGCAGCGGCAGTCCCTTTGCTTCGCCTATCTGTAAATAGTCCCGCACCGCAGGCGGAAATTCAGCAAGCGGCCTGCCGTCCGGCGCGAAAAGTAATGTCGGGCGTCCTGTGTCTTCCAGCTCCGCCAGCGTTTCCCGCGTAATCAGGTCACATTCGACATCGCGGGTGCGACCAATCGCGGGGCGCAGCCATTCTTCCGGCAGTTGCAATTCTGCTGCCTGTGTCCGCGTCAAAAAGAAAAATTCGTTATCGCCGGTCGCAATGCCGCGCATAACGTCGAAAAAATCGCCTAAACGTAATTCGGCGAAGTTCTCCGTTCGACAGGGGCGCGAAAGCCCGGTCGCAATTCCCTCCTGAATCGAGCGCGTTTCTGCGGTCAGCGCGTCGCTGTCCTGGGACGGCATTTTCGCCGCAATCCAGTTTTGCAGTCCGTCAGCGTCTGCAATATTGACTTTTGCCCATTGAAACGACTCGCAGGGCGGCGCATTACGAATGAAAAAAACTAGCGCGTTGGTGTCCACTCCGGGAAAAGGCGTCGCGGCAGGGGCGAACGTAACGACCGCCTCCAATCGAAATTTACGCGTAATCCACTCCCACAGCGGCGGCGCAAACTTTCCCTCGCACGAGTCGGCAGGCAGGATAAAGGCGAGTCTTCCGCCCGTCTCCAAACACTGCAATGCCCGCAGAAAAAAGGTGATATGAAATCCGGCGCGCCCGTCGAGCGGTTTCCCAAGCAGTTCTGCGCTGAACGCTTTGAGTTGGCATTTGACCTCGGCGGACAGGCGATGGTGCCGGATATAGGGAGGATTGGCGACAATGGCGGGATACCGTTCGGTCGGCGGCTCAAGCGCAAAGTCGCCCAGCGTGACGCCCGCTAAATCGCTTTCGGTCAGTCCGCTATCTCGCGCCAACGTCAGAGCGTCCGAATCTATTTCCGTCCCGCGCAGCGTCAGCGAGCGGTTTTGCGTCTGCGCATAGCGTTTCGCGGCCCGAAAAAATGCGCCCTCTCCAACCGTCGGATCGAAAATCGTGTCCGCCCTGTCCGCCAGCGTATACGCGACCATCGCTTCCGCAACCCAGGCCGGAGTCCAGAATTGGCCTTTGTCGCGCAGGACTTCCCGCTCGTTCCAGTCCGTCGGCAGTTTTTGATGCGGTTCGGGCCGCGTTCGTTTAGCCATCGGTTCGGCCTAGTGCTTTCTGTTTCGCCTGTTCGTTCAAGACTTGAATCGCGGCGTTGTGAAGTTCAAGCGTTCCGCCCTTGAAGCGCACATAAGGCAAGATATGCCCATTTTTATCTTCAATATGATCCGGCAACAACTCGATTTTGCCCAGCGTCTCGCCAAGTGGATAGGCGTAGTGGTAGTAAAACTTGTAGATCGCTTTTTTGCTCGTCGCGCCGCCGGGGGCTTGAAAAGTCTGCACCGTTGGCTCAATAAGCCCGTCGGTAATCAGCCTTTGGGCTTCATCAAGCGACAGTCCGAAGGCAAGATCATAAAAGGCGTGCCAGATGTGGATTGGGACGCCATGCGCCGCCTGCCAGCCAATCAAAGAAGGAAAATCTTCGTCCTTGATAATGACCGTTGGCAAGACCGCGTTTTTCTTCAGTCCCATTTGTCCGTTAAGCCGTTTTTGCGCTGTGAGAGTGGCATTGAACTCTGGCATCTTTTTCGCTACCCACAGGCTATTTTCACATTCTACCGCAATGATGGCATAGGAAAGCAAAGCCTGCATCAAAACGTTCTCATCAGGCGTGAAAGGCAATTCCTCGACCCCGTCAAGCGCACTAATCGCGCTCTCCACCGGTTCGCGATCCGCTTCTCGGAAGACGAGCAGGTCAGGACGTTTCAGTTTTCCCAGCCCCGCTGCTTCTAATCGCTCAAAGTAGAGTTCGAAAGCCCTCACTTCTTCCGGCGCAACGCTACTTGGCCCGTAAGGAATGGCAAAATAATCTGCCGTGTCATTGACAGCCTGCGTCAACCTTTCCTCACTCCAAAGCCCCTGTGACCAGCGCATTAGAAAATCGGAGCCGCGCCCCTATGTGTCAGAATAGAGTGAGACAGAAGCCCGTACCAAAAATAGTGTAGATTTCTCAGGGCGAGAAAGTGATCCATCCATGTCTGACCTGAATATCCGCCTGTTGCCTGACCCGCACGTCAGCCAGCCTGCCAGCCGCCGCCGCTTCACCGTCGCCGACAAACTTCGCATCCTGCGCGAAGCCGACCAATGCACCGAGCGCGGACAACTCGGAACCATCCTGCGCCGCGAGGCCATTTACTCTTCCACTCTCGCTTCCTTTCGAAAGCAGTACGAAGAGGGAAAACTCGTCGCCCAAAATGACCCGCGCCAAAAGCAGAAGCGAAAAGAGCGAGCAGCCCAACGCCAGCAGGACGCCCGAACTCTGCAAGCCCTCCAGTTGGAGAACCAAAAACTCAAAGCGCTCGTGGAACTCCAAAAAAAACTTTCCGACTTGATGAACCTCACGCTGCCGACCGGATAGCCGCGTCGTTCATCGCAGAGACCGCGCGCTTCACGGGCATCAAAAGAGCCTGCGCGGTGGTGGGCAAAAGCCGGGCGACTTTCTATCGTCAGCGAAACGGCGGTCAGTTGGTTTTGGGACTGCGGACAAATTCAACGTCCCAAAGCCTTTCGGCGGCGGAAAAAGCGGAACTGCTCGCGCATCTGCACTCGGAACGCTTTTTGGATCGGTCGGTTCGCCAGGTTTACGCCGCGTTGCTCGACGAAGGCTGCTATTTGGCCTCAATCGCGACGATGTATCGGCTTTTGCGCGAAAACAAACAGGTTGCCGAAAGGAGGCGGCAATCGCGCCACCAAAAACATACCCGCCCCGTGCTTCTCGCCACCGCGCCCAACCAGGTGTGGACGTGGGACATCACCAAACTGCGCGGCCCCGCCAAAGGACAGGGATACCGCCTGTATGTCGTGCTGGATATTTTCAGTCGCTGCGTGGTCGGCTGGCTTGTCTCCGAACGGGAGTGTCAACATCTGGCGGCGCAACTGATCGAAACGGCCTGCCAGCGTCACGGGATTTCTCGCGATGCGCTCACCCTTCATGCGGATCGGGGCGGGCCGATGGTCTCTAAAACGGTTTCGGAGTTGCTTTGTGATCTGGGCGTGACCCGTTCGCACTCGCGTCCGCGCGTCTCCAATGACAACCCGTTTTCGGAGGCGCAGTTCAAGACGGTGAAATATGCGCCTCAGTTTCCCGGTCATTTTGATAGCATTGCGGAAGCGCGGACGTTTTGCGCGGCGTTTCTGACGTTCTATAACACGCAGCAGTACCATACCGGCATTGCGTTGCTGACCCCGGAAATGGTTCACATGGGAAAAGCCGCTGCCGTTCAGCAGGCGCGGCAGGAAACTTTAGAGCAAGCGTATGCCCGCAAGCCGGGTCGTTTCTCCAAAGGAGCGCCCAAAGTCTTGCCGCTGCATGAGCAAGTGTGTATCAATCGGGTCGAACCGCAGACAGCGGAGACTGATCCGATAGTACATTAAAAAATATCATCTTTTTGTCTCAAAATGCTTGACACATTCCGCGCTGTCATCCGAACGTTGTTGAGTAAATTTAGTTCTTGCTGGATTTTTAATGATTCGTTCTGCGCTTCTTCCGACCATTCACGAACATCAATACATATCAAGTCTTCTGAAACGCCCTTCGACGTATCAGAATTTACTGCGATTCCCACAATATACTGAGCATCAGGCCATTTTGCTTTGACAACTAAACAATATTGTTCTAAATGATTGCGGCGAGCGTTGCGGTATTTTTCTTCCGAAATGCCCTCAAATTGCGGGAATAGCATGAAGACATAATACGGGTCTCCTGAAGAAGACGGAAAAATAATTCTTACGCCTCTGGCATTTAGTTGCGTCCTATCGAATAATTCGAAGAACGATTTCATTAGAAAAGAACGGCGGGTACGATTCTCGCGCACAAGAAACCGATAGACAAATTCCATTTCTTTGACTGTATTTGTCGAATCATACTGTGTTCCTGCAAGGGTATGTCCGGTAAATTCTTCAATCAGCGCATCCCATCCGTAGCTGATTTTATTTCTTTCTATCTGCGCTATCCGCTGAGGACTTTGGCAAAATGCTTCCCATATTCCCTCTTCAACCGCTATGCCTTGAACATCAGTGGGAAACATGAAATCATGCTCATTGGGTAGTGTACAATAGTTTCTGTAAGATTGATTTGACCTGAGCGACACGAAAGCGGCAGGTCATGGTGTATCCTTTCGGTGACCAAACCAAAAAAGGAGAACAACACCATGAACTGCCACAACGATTTTACTCTGTCCGAAGGGCTTTTGGAAACCCTGGCCGAAAATGGCTGCGACGCCCTGCCCGATGTGTTCCGTGTGCTGCTCAACGCTGCCATGCTCATCGAGCGGCAAAAGCATCTGGGCGCGGGGCCGTATGAGCGGACCAGCGAGCGGGCGGGCCATGCCAACGGCTTCAAGGACAAAACGATCCAGACCCGCATGGGGGCCATTCCCCTTGCCGTGCCGCAAGTGCGCGAAGGCGGCTTCTATCCGTCCGCGCTGGAAAAAGGACAACGCTCCGAGCGGGCGCTGAAGTTGGCCCTGGCCGAAATGTACGTGCAGGGCGTCTCCACGCGTAAGGTCGCAGCCGTCGCCGAAAAACTCTGCGGCTTTGATATTTCGTCCGCGCAGGTCAGTCGCCTCGCTGCCGAAATGGACGCCGCGCTTGAAGCGTGGCGCAGCAGGCCGCTGGGTGGATTTCCTTATGTGTACCTTGACGCCCGCTATGAAAGCGTGCGCGTGGACGGGCGGATGCGTGACGCCGCCGTTCTCATTGCGCTGGGCGTGGACACAAACGGCAAGCGGCAAATCCTGGGCGTGTCGGTCTCGCTTTCGGAGGCCGAAGTCCACTGGCGCGACTTTTTCAAGGGACTGCTGGCGCGGGGACTGTCGGGCGTCCGCTTGATTGTCAGCGACGCGCACACCGGGCTTGCCGCCGCCCGAAAAGCGGTGTTCGGCAGTGTCTGCTGGCAGCGCTGTCAGTTCCACTTGCAGCAAAACGCGCAAGGCCACGTCACCCGGCAGGAACAAAAAGCGCCGCTTGCCGCTTCGCTGCGGGCCGTGTTTAATGCGGGCAGCCAGCACGAAGCGGAAACGCTGCTTTCCAAGTTAGCAAGCGACCACCGTAAGAGCAATCCGAAGTTAGCGGACTGGCTGGAGGCCAACGTGCCGGAGGGCCTGACGGTCTTTGCTTTTCCTGAGCCGCATCGTCGTTTGCTTCGGACGACCAACGGTCTGGAGCGGGTGAACCAGGAAGTAAAGCGGCGGACGCGGGTAGCCCGCCTGTTTCCGAATGAAGCGTCCTGTCTTCGCCTGGTGAGCGCAATTTTGATGGAGATCAGCGAGGAATGGGAGACAGGCAAGGCCTATCTGACATTCACGCCCTGACCTAAACACTGTTCATCCGAAAGGATGCACACAATTTTACAGAAAAGACTTGACATAACCGCTCATTGTGAGAATTCATGTTCTTTAAGTAGATTGCTAAAAGTTCTTCTTCACCCGATAAGTGAAGGCTTGGCATTGAACACAAACAAATCTCTTTTTTAGTCAGATAGGCAACGAAATCGGTTATAGTGTCTAATGTTTGCAAAACAATGTCAAGCGTGGTATCATCGAAAATAAGGAGTGCCTAGTTTATTGCGGGTAGAAATTCGATCAGGTGCTTTTTGTGTTTGGGAAACTTTCGGTTGTGCAACTGACGCGCATTCCACGTCAAAGCAAACAGCCACACCGCTTGCTCTAACGCTTCCATCTTGCGCGAAAAACAACGGTTGCGCCGCGAAAGACGCGCCAAATAATGCCGCAGTTCCGCATTGAGCGCTTCCACGCTGTAAGTCTGCGTCTTCCCCGGAGCCACCTCATGCGCGTTCGGACACGGATACATCAGACTGGCATACCCTCCGTAACCGTCGCTGTAATGCTTCAATGCTTTGGGGCCGCCGTCTAAGACCGCCTGCAAAGCGTCCCAATCAGCGGCCTGACTAACCCGAAAGGCCAGCAGGCAGCGCGTGGCCCGATCTACTTTGGTGATGAGATAGAAACGTTTTTTTTTGCGCCCGCGAACGTGTAGAGTTCATCAAGTTCTACAATTTCCACCGTCTTTGGCTGCGGCGGGGTTTGTCCCTGGGCCTGCAAAGTCTGCACGTACTGCGCCACCCACGTCGCCACGCTTTGCGGCGCGACTCCCAGCAGACGGGCGATCCGTCGGAAGTTGCCGTCTTCGAGATACATCCTGATCGCCTGCATCCGGGTTTCGGCGGGATGCCCCCAGACTTTGGGCTGGGGGGTGTAGTGGGCCTTACAGTTTTGGCATTGGTAGCGTTGACTGCCGCAGGAGGTTTTGCCGTCTTTGGTTTGGCGGTGAACGCTGCCGCAGTCGGGGCAGGTCAGCGGTGGGATTGTTTCTTTTTCCATACGCTAAGTATACCCGCAATAAACTAAACACTCCCCGAAAATATGAACGAAGCCCTTAGAAACGTCAACATGACCTATGGTGAACGGAGCTTTTCCCTGAGAAACGTCTTCTGTAGTTGCCTGATCGTTGTCGATATTTATCATCAGACTGCCACTGCCGCCCAATAAATGTTTACATCGTTCAGACGCACCGTGCGCGACGATTATTCTGTGAAACTTCGCAGATGCCATATCCGGCAGAGCAATCGGAAAAGGATGATTGCAGAGTTTATCAACGAAAAGGCGGTCAGGGTGATCCTTAATCCATCGCTCTGCACCCCAAACCTGCTTTGCACCGTCTTTTATGGCGGCGCGATACCAACGGCTCCAATTCACTTTTAGATCGCCGCTGTCCTTGAAAGCACAGTATTTATCCGAAAAGATGATGATGTGATTTTCAAATACAACCATCAAATCGCAGATTTCTTTGCCGTCCCCACCCTTGTCTGTGTGTCCCTGATTGCGGTAGGGCGAGGAATAACTCCATAATGTTAAGAACGAATGTTCGCAAAGTTTCTTCAAATACCGCTCTGAATCATTGCCTCCATCTCCGCGCAAAATAGGCGAACGCAGGTTCGCTTCCCCGTTATCAAAAGTATCTTCCAATTTTATTTTCCTCCCCGAAATAGGCTTCGTGCTTATTTGCTGAAAATATAGACAGGGAATATAGGATACAAAGTTGCACGTCTTCTTATCTATTTTCGCAGAACGGTCAAAAACTCACCGGAATATCAAAAAGGAGAGATTTCACTCTACCCAGACGGTTTGGCGACCGAGCAGGCGTTCGATGGCGGCGCGGAACGGTTCGTTGAACTCCGCAAGCAATGGCGTCCGAACGACGTGCAGCTCCTGCCCCTGCGGAACGTGCAGGAACACTTCCGCCGCTCCGCCATTCCCCCGGTGCGCCTCCACCGTCTCCTTGACGTAGCGCAGCATCTCCGGTTTTGCCGGGTCGAGTTTAATCACAATCCGCTTCGGTCCGTCCTTGCCGCCGGTGTCCGAAAGGGCTGAGACCTCGTCCGCCAGAATCTCCACAATCACGCCGCCGTCATCGTCTTCCCGCACCCGTTCGCGGTGACTGGTCTTGCCGCGCAGCAGCACAATCGCGTCCTTTTGCAGGCGGTCGCCCCACTCCGCAAAGACCTTCGGGAACATCGTGCAGGCGACGGTTCCGCTCATGTCCTCGATGTTAAAAAACGCCATCGGTTCGCCGGACTTTTTCGACGTGAACGGCTTGATGCTCGTAATAATGCCGCCAAGCGTCACCTCCTGCCGGTCGCCCATCTCCGCCAGATCGCTGACGCGGACGGCCCGTTTCTTCTCAAAGGTCGGCAGGTAGGTTTGCAGCGGGTGATCGGAGATGTACAGGCCGAGCAGATCGCGCTCAAAGCCCAGCAGCTGATCGCGGGCGAACTCCGGCACATTGGGGATTGGGATCGTTTCCACCACTGTGTCGTCCTCCGCGTCCCCGAACATATCCGCCAGTGACGCCTGCCCCGATTTGCGATCTTTCTGCGCCCGTGTCGCCGCCTGAAGCGCCGCGTCCAATACGTGAGTCAAGGCCCGCCGATTCTGGTGTCCCGGCAGCGAAGCGAACGCGCCGCTATGAATCAACGCTTCCATCACGCCCCGTGAAACGTTGCCCGTGTCCAGTCCCGTGACGCGGGCGCAAAAATCGGTCAGCGACGTAAACGCCCCGCCCTCCTCCCGCGCTTTCAGCACGACTTCGACCGCCGCTTTCCCCACGCCCTTGATCGCCGCCATGCCAAAGCGAATGGCTTGCAGGGGTTTCGGGTTTTGGGTGTTGGGTGTCGGTTCATTTTGCATCGCATTGCCGACACCCGAAACCCGAAACCCGACCCCCTCGACCGTAAAGTCCGACCCGCTTTGGTTCACGTCGGGCGGCAGAACTTTGATGCCGAGGCGCTTGCACTCGTCCATCGCCGTCACGAGTTTGTCGGACTTGTCCACGAAGCAGGCCAGCAGCGCCGCCATGTATTCGACCGGGTAATTCGCTTTTAAGTACGCGGTCTGGTAGGCCACCATCGCGTAGCAGACGGCGTGGGCTTTGTTGAAGGCGTAGCCCGCGAACGGTTCCATGAGGTCGAAAATTTCGTTCGCTTTCTTTTCAGGGATGTTCTTCTCCGCCGCGCCTTTCAGGAAGTTGACGCGCTCCTTCTCCATTTCCTCCCGCTTTTTTTTGCCCATTGCGCGGCGCAGAATGTCCGCCTGCCCTAATGAATAGCCCGCGATAATCTGCGCGATTCGCATGACCTGATCCTGGTACACAATCACGCCATAAGTCTCTTCCAGCACCTCTTTTAACAGCGGGTGAGGATATTCAATTTTTTCAAGGCCATGTTTACAGCGGACAAAGCGCGGAATGTGCGCCATCGGGCCGGGGCGGTAAAGGGCCACCATTGCCGCCACATCCCGGACGGAAGTCGGTTTGAGTTCCTGCACGTAGCGTCGCATCTGCGGGGATTCCAGTTGGAATACTCCCACGCACTCGCCCGCGCCGAGCAGATCGTAGGTCTTTTGAACGTCGGAGGCGCTGCCGTCCGATTGGAGTTCCAGCGGGAGTTTGCGCACGTCGAGGGTGATGCCGGTGGACTGGTGGACGTTCTTGACCGCCTGCCCTAAAATGGACAGGTTCACGAGTCCGAGGAAGTCCATTTTCAGGAGGCCGATTTTTTCCAGCATATACGCGCTGTACTGCGTGACGCAGCCGCCGTCCGCCGAGCGGGTCAGGGGCGTGTAGTCGGTCAGGGCGTCATGGGAGATGATGACGCCGGCGGCGTGGACGCTGGCGTGACGGGAGATTCCTTCCAGGCGTTTGGCGGTATCTATGAGTTTGCGGGCGGCGGGGTCGCGGATGTAGGCGTTCTTAAATTCGGGGTTGGCTTCCAGCGTTTTGTCAATGGTCATGCCGAGCGGCAGCGTGGGGATCATCTTGCAGAGTTTTTCCACGTCGCCGAGCGGCATACCGAGGGCGCGGCCCGAATCTTTCAGCACAGCGCGGGCGGCAAGCGTTCCGAACGTTACAATCTGCGCGACGCGGGCCTCGGTGGGGTCGGCCTGATTCGGGGAGTATTTTTGCGTGACATACTCGATGACTTCGGCGCGGCGCGTGTCCTCAAAGTCCATATCCACGTCGGGCATCTGGACGCGCTCCGGGTTCAGGAAGCGCTCAAACGTCAGGCCGTATTCCACCGGGTCAATATCCGTAATATCAACTAAATAAGAAGCAAGGCAGCCCGCCGCGCTGCCGCGCACGCCGTAGAAAATCCCTTTTTGTTCGGCGAATTTGGCGAAGTCGCGGACGATGAGGATGTACTGTGAGAAGCCGGTGGTCTGGATGACTTCGAGTTCGTATTTCAGGCGGTCAATGACTTTTTGCGACGGGTTGCCGTTGAATTTTTTGACGAGGCCCTGCTCGGCGAGATGGGTCAGGTACTCGTGCGGGGTGAAGCCGTCGGGAATGCCGGGGGAGGGCATGGGGCAGCGCCCGAACTCCAGTTCGACGTTGCAGCGTTCGGCGATTCCGAGGGTGTTTTCGATGCACTGCGGGTGCATCTGGTGGAACAGTTCTTTCATCTGTTCGCTGGACTTTAAGTAAAATTCCTGCGTGGCGTATTTCAGGCGGTCGGTCTCATGCACCATTGAGCCGGTTCCTATGCAGAGCAAAATATCGTGGGCGTCCGCGTCGCCTGCGGTGAGGTAATGCACGTCGTTGGTGCAGATGACGGGCAGGCTGAGTTCTTTGGCGATTCGGAGCAGCTGCTCGTTGCACTGAATTTGTTCGGGCAGGTTGTGGTTCTGAATTTCGATATAGTAATTGCCATCGCCAAAGAGGTCGCGGTAGAAGGCGCAGGCGTTGCGGGCCGCCTCGTAGTCGCCGCGCAGGAGATTGGAATTGATTTCGGAACCGAGGCAGGCGGAGGTCGCGATCAGCCCTTCGCCGTACTTTTGCAAGAGTTCGCGGTCAATGCGGGGTTTGTAGTAATAGCCTTCGAGGGCGGCGATGGTGGTGAGTTTGAGCAGGTTTTTGTAGCCGGTCTCGTTGCGGGCGAGCAGGACCATGTGATAGGCGGACTTGTCAATCTGCGGCTGCTTGTCGGTGTGCTTGCGGGGGGCGACGTAGGCCTCGACGCCGAGGATGGGCTTGACGCCTTTGTCCTTGCATTTGCCATAGAAATCGGCGACGCCGAACATGACGCCGTGATCGGTGAGGGCGAGGGCGGGCATCTCCATTTCGGCGGCCTTTGCGATGAGCGGCCCCATGCGGTTGGCCCCGTCGAGGAGAGAAAATTCGGAATGACAGTGGATGTGAACGAAATCGCTGCTGTTGCTCATGTCTACCTTTACCTAACCCCCTCGCCCCCCTTCCCTGGCCGCTCGCAGGCTCGCTAAGGAAGGGGGAAGAAGCAGATTCGGGCCTTATTTAGCGTGGATTGGTCTGGAGTCGCCTAGATTTAGGCGGATGTGTTATTTTAGTCGAAAGCGGCGGGAATGAAAAGTAGACAGATATACATTCAGCGCTGAAATTGGGGATTGTTGGGGATTGTTGGCAGGCAAAGTCAGCAGGGTTTTTTTCGATGGCGGCGCGATTGTGTAGAAGAAGTTAGAGGGCCGGAAGATCGAAAAAGTGATTGCGCTTGTGTTATAATGACGGCGGGCGGGGAAAAAAATCAAAAGAGGGAGCGGGCTGTCAACCCACTCCCTGCGATTTTGATCTGGCCTGCGCGATCTAAGTGAGACGCGCTTAACGCGCTGCGATCTCCTGTAACAGCAGGAGATCGTCACTGTAACAGCGTCACGAAAGGACGAGACATAGGGGAGTAGACCTCACCCTGCTTCATGCCTCACTCCAGACCTGTTCCACTTCCCGCCCATCTAATTCGTCGGCCTGAACAGGTTGCTGCGCGTATCACTGTTTCTGTTTCTGTTCCAGGGCAATGATATTTTGACTTCGCAGCGCAAGTTCAAAAGCGATTCGCGCAAAATCAGTGCGCGTCATCGCCAGAGCGCGAACGGCCCGGTCAACTTCGGCGAGCAAAGACTCGTCAACTGCGAGTTCAATCGTTGTCATCATATCCCTTTCCGCGAAAGACGATCCGTTGCTTGTCAGGCGCATGACAGGGTGAAAACCAGCCGCGCGAGGGACACAACGTCCCTCGCTCCACACGGCCTTTAACTCAACAAACTAAACGGCGCTTCCAGCGATTTCTTCACTTCCTGCAAGAACTTCGCCGCGCCCCCCCCTCCAGCAAATGATGGTCCGCCGACAGTGTGATTTTCATGCGTAAAGATTCAATCAATGTCAATCAGATAACTCACAAGTCAGAGTTCCAGTTGTTCAAGCTTCTGCTTCCAGCGACTTTTGTACTCGCGCATCCATTCGCGGCCCTCTTCGTCATCAAGCGCGTCCACGATAATTTTACCAGATTATCGCGGTAGAGAACTTCCTGATAGCGCCAGTGTCCTTCAACGTTCTGCGTCTCGTAACTTGCCGCCCTGAAGCGCTCCGTAATTTCAACAACCGCTTCCGCTAACCATTCCGGCGGTACATCACGCCCATCGTTAAACTGCAACGGGAGGAGTATTTCGTATCGCCGCAATTTGCTGCTCATAGGTTGCCTTACCTTTCACGCTGAAAGGGATATTCTGATTTGCCAGCGCTTCTAATGCCGCTTCCGGTACAATATGCTCCCCCGATTTCAGAACGCGCCCGGAAAAGCGTCCAAGCAGGAAACCTAAAGCGCGTTTTTCCGTCTCTTTGTCAGCAAAGGTGATAGTTACCATATTTTGTCTCCCGGCTAATCTTACCTTGCGCGTCCGGCAGGACGCTTGGCGGAACGCTGCCGAGCGCTTTACTCTCCCCTCTCCCAAATTTGGGAGAGGGGTTGGGGAATGGGAAGCGCGTCGGCGATTGGAATGAGGGCTTAACTCAACAGGCTAAACGGCGTTTCCAGCGATTTTTTGACTTCCTGCAAGAACTTTGCCGCCACCACGCCGTCCAGCAATCGGTGATCCGCTGACAGCGTGATTTTCATCCGCGAACGCGCGACGAACGAATCGCCCTCGCCCGTAAAGACCGGTTCCCGCGAAACGCCGCCAATCGCAAGGATTGCCGCTTCCGGCGGATTAATGATCGCCGTAAAAACGTCCACGCCCATCATCCCCAGGTTCGACACGCTGAACGTCCCGCCGCTGTACTCCTCCGGCGTCAGTTTCATCGCCCGCGCTTTAGAAATTAGGCCTTTCGCGTCCGCCGAAATCTGCCGCAGCGATTTGCTCTCGCAGTTCCGCACCACCGGAATAATCAGCCCCTCATCAATCCCGACCGCAATCCCGATATTTATCAGACGCTGGCGTGACCTTCCCGCACCGTCTCCTGCGTCATTCGATCTTGCAGCCACAAATTTAGCAGCGTTTCCGCCGAGATGCCGCGTTGCGCCGCGCTCGCTCGCAGGCGCTCCGACAGTGAAGATTCGACAGCGAAATAAGTGGTCTGTAATTGAACGTCTACGGTGAATTCAGCGGGCCGCGTCGCGTCCCAATGCTCCGTCAAGTCGTGATTGTCCCAATACTCCCCGATGGCTTCGTAACTTTCCGCGCCCGAATTCGAACTTTTAGCGTCGCTCATATTGCCCCCGTTCCGCTTTCGTCATATCCCGCGCCGATAGAATCAGCGCCTGCCGATCTTTCCGATAGACGAAGAACACGATAAGATACCGCCCCGCATCCGTCTGCCCCAACGCGGCGTAAACGTTTTCGCCCTCGCGATGCCCCTTCTCAGCAAAGCGAAAATGCGGTTCGCTCTCTAAAGTTTCCAAAACCTCAGCAGCGCGAACGCTATGCTTGGCTTCCAGTTTCTCTACAATGGACTCCAACCAGATAACATCTGCGATCTGCACGGTTCAACCTCATTTGGAGCAACGAAATAGGGAAGCGAGGCGCAAACCAATCGCGCCTCACTCCATTATATACCGAAATTGCCCCGTGTTGCCAACGCTTACGGCCTTATGTTCGCCAGTAAGTCAAGAATTCACGTTTAGACTAAATCGGGGTTGCAAAGTGTGCGTTCAACGTTGGCATAAATTGCCGCACTATTTTGTCAATATGTAGTCCTATCGCTTGATGCACCGCATTTATGTCTTGTTCGGTTGTTGGCTTACGTTGTTCGGATGTGAGGACGACCCGGAATGGTTCCGTACATTTACAATTCTGTATGTTTGACGCAGAAATTCTGGTTCCCTGTTTGTATTGGTATCCATTTTTCACTACGACGCGGGCAATATCAGAGGCAAGAATCGCCCTGATCATATCTTGCTTGATGTCATTTAGAAAAGGATCGATACCGTATCTGGGCGCTTCAACGTGCAGGCGGATACTGGGCTGGTCACGTATTTGCACTTCCCAATGAACGCAAAAAAAGTCACGGTTTTGAGCGTATCCGCCTTTATCCTTAGACCATTCCCACTCCGATAAAATACCCTGTTCCAACTCACCACCGAGTGATTTGCCGACAGCATGACGCATATAACAACCTTGTTTTCTATTTATCTCAAAGCAAAATCGGTACGAATAGTGGAGAGACCAGAAATGTTCGCTATTTTTTATGGTGAGGCAATTTACCAGTCTTCAGCCATTCGGCAGAACTTGCGATTTGACTGATGGTTTGTGATAGGTTTGTCACAAAACCAATAGACACTATATCCTTGATTTTTATGGCCCAAACAATCGTCCCATCTTTCATCATTTCTGCTCGGACTTGAATATCAGAATGTGGGTTGAATACGACAGTACGCTCCTTTTCAGATTCCGACATACTCTTTTTCAGACGGTTCCACCGCTCAACAATTCGGTGAATATCGTTAAGCCGAAGCAGAAGCAAATCTATTTCTTTTGTTGTGAGGCATACTGTTTCATCAACAGTTGCGCCTTCTGCGGCTTGACCTGTAATTCGTAGGCTCAGACTTTTTGTTCGAGAGCCATTACGCAAATGCACATTGTAAGGCTGAACAAAGAGGATTGACTGTGGTACTTCGCCTTTCTCTTTTGGCGAATTGAGAAAAGTATCATCCTTAAATATAAGCATTAAAGGCAGAAATCGCACAGATGTGCCTGATAATACGTACCTGTCTTCTTTAACTGGAACTTCAACTTGTGCTGCGGTTGACAATTCCAGCAAAACTAAAGCCAGAACGCAAAAGTAAGTCCGAAAACTAACCATTCTCGTACCTTTTCCACATCATATTATGATACGCACCAGTTTTGTACAACAATATGATCACGTTTGGCGGAACGCCGCGCAGCGAGGGGCGTTTTGCCCCTCGCCTGTGTGTTTAACTCAGCAGGCTAAACGGCGCTTCCAGCGACTTCTTGACTTCCTGCAAGAACTTCGCCGCCACCACCCCGTCCAGCAAACGATGATCCGCCGACAGCGTGATTTTCATGCGCGAACGCAACACGAACGCATCGCCTTCGCCCGTAAAGACCGGTTCCCGCGACACGCCCCCGATTGCCGGGATTCGGCTTATGCCTCCGGCTTTTTCTCTGTCTTTGGCAAACCGACCGTTCTTAATGCTTCGTTCGCTTTCGCCACTTTATCGGGGAACAAAACCTTATCTTTGTACTGATTCAGCGCTTTGTTCACTTTCACGATGGGGTGTTTAATCTCATTCCATCCTTCGTTTTTTTCCATCGGGTCAACTCCTTCGTTTGATTAGGAAGGCCTCGTATTCTACGCCCTTCTCAAATGTCTGCCATTCGCCGCTTCTTTGACCGTAAATCTCAAAATCATGCGAAATTTCATCCAAGTTATTTGTAATTCCCATGCGGTAAAGGCGCGTTCTTGATCTCGTGCTTCCCGTTAAATAAATCCAAATACCCTGATAGCGTTCCGTAAAGGTATAAACCGTAGAAGCTACCGTCGCGAGAACCTTCTGACTGTCACCGTTATTTGAAATTACGGTATCGTCCACTACTCCCGTTTCAGAATTTTTGTCGCCAAATCCAAGATTGTAAAAATATTGGAGGTTTGTTTCCGAATACTGAACGATTTTTCGAATTTCGCCGTTTTTCCCAACGCTCGTAAACTCGAAAGACTTATAATCGTCATCGGACTCAAGTTCGTAGCGTGAAAGTATCATTGTTATCCCAAAGGGTCGCTATCGGCAAGGTATTCCCCTCCTGCAATTCCTGCCATCCCTGACGAAAACTTTCATTGGCGGGTTTAAGCGAAACACTTTCCCGAAACGAACGTAGGAGTTGAAGCGCGAAGGGCAAATACTCCTCCGGCAAAGCATCGAACTCGGCGAAAACCTGCTCTCGATATTTTGTTGCGCTTAGCATTAAATTTGCCTTCTATGTACAGATAAATCGGTGCTTGGGCAAACAGACGCAATTTTCGCTGTTTGATAACAAACAGTAACATTGCAGTTAACCATTTTCAATATGCTTGTGTGTAACGTCATTGTATGTTCCACGCGGAGTAGGGCTAAAATATTTGCCGCAGTTCGGGCAAGAATATACCGTTGGAAGAGTTCCAGAACGTCCGTTGTCAACGTTCATCGGAATTTTAATTTTTTCTTTTATGCAGTTCGGGCAAAATTTCACTTCCATTGTAGCAACGACCCCGCGTCCATAATCGGTAAGGGTATGTTTGCCGTGCCCTACCTGAACGAATATATTCTTGTGAATGTCGCGAACGTTTGGCGCTCCTCCTGGTTGATCCATGCGCATCCCCTGAAAGATAGGACTATAACTTGCCTTCCAATCCTCTCGACTTATGCCAGCCTGAATACGTATATCCTCACGCGAAAAAATGCTGTTTGCATCAAATGCCACAACTTTCGCTACCGCCCAAAGTATTTGCTCTGAAATAGTCATAATTTTTTATAAATTTTATAGTCACTATAGGCGGTAGCACCACATGAAACGGTGATTCTATCTCGAAGGCTCCATCTCATTTCACCGTTTGGTGTGGTGCTACCCTATAGGCTGAACGCTCATAAATAAAGTATTTAAATTTATGATTTACAAGTGTTTTTGTGAGTGCCCACCACGAAAAATGACGGATTGCCAGCAAGCGAGGGGCAGAACGCCCCTCGCTTGATGCTCCCCCTCTGCTGCTTGCAGAGGTAGAGGATGGGAGCAAGCGAATCTAACTCAGTAGCGAGAACGGCGCTTCCAGAGACTTCTTCACTTCCTGCAAGAACTTCGCCGCGACTACCCCGTCCAGCAAACGATGATCCGCTGACAGCGTGATTTTCATCCGCGAACGCACCACGAACGCATCGCCCTCGCCCGTAAAGACCGGCTCCCGCGCAACCCCGCCAATCGCAAGGATCGTCGCTTCCGGCAGGTTGATGATCGCCGTAAACACGTCCACGCCCATCATGCCCAGGTTCGACACGCTGAACGTCCCGCCGCTGTACTCTTCAAAATGAGGCGCCATCAAACGTACTTTCGGCTTATGCCTTCGGCTTTTTCTCTGTCTTTGGCAAACCGACTGTTCTCAACGCTTCGTTCGCTTTAGCTACTTTATCCGGGAACAGAACCTGATCTTTGTACTGATTCAGCGATTTGTCTATCTCGACTATAGGGCGTTTTATTTCGTTCCATCCTTCATTTTTTTCCATCAGGTCAACTCCTTCGTCTGATTAAGAAGGCCTCGTATTCTACGCCCTTCTCAAATGTCTGCCATTCGCCACTGCTTTGCCCGTAAATCTCAAAATCCTGCAAAATTTCATTCAGGTTATTGCTCTGCTTCGGCGTCCTCTGTTTGCGTCCCTGCCTCATCCGTCTGTTCAACTTGACTTGTATACTCCGTCAAAATTCGGCGGATTTCGTGAGGCGCAATATCGCCTTGTTCAACCTTCGAATACACTGTGATAAGCACAATGCGTCCGTCGTTTACGTGCTGATAGATAATGCGGTAACCGCCGCTCTTTCCCTTGCCGCTGTCGGTATTCGCCGTTCGAACCTTATATACTTCGACCGTAACGCCAGGAATTTGATCGCCGGGAAATTCGCCCTGCGCCAATGCGTCCAAAAGAGGCTGAATGTCCGTTTTGATTCGGCGGTATCTTTTCGCCAGTTGGCGTAAGTTTCGCTTGAACTCAGGCGTGTACTCAATGGCAATCAGCGACGTTTCCGACTCATTCGGCATCTATGTCATTCCAGAGAGTCGTTATCGGCAAGGTATTTCCCTCCTGCGCTTCCCGCCATCCCTGACGAAAACTTTCATCGGCAGGTTTAAGCGAAACGCTTTCTCGAAAAGAACGCAGGATTTGAAGCGCAAACGGCAAATACTCTTCTGGCAGCGCCGTTAGTTCATCAGTAATTTGCTCACGGTATCGCAGCGATGTTATCATGTAGACAAATTCTCCACAGGGATAAGCAAACGGTTCCAACCCGCAGACGTTTTCTCACCTTAGTCCAAAGAAACGCCCCATTTACTTTTGCCGCCTATAATATATTTCCCACCAGCGACTTCCTCGCGAAACTTCTTGCCATCCGTCCCGAACTAATTGTCCGGTGAGTACGGCAAAAGCGTTTCTCGCCCAATTTGAATCTAGATCAATGCCACGTAAGGAACCTACGTAAGCGTCAAAAGGCGCCTCTGCTGCAATGAACTGACGATTAGACTCAGCGGCGTTAGCCACCCATTTCGCTGTTCCGTTAGTTAAAAGACCGCTTTTCTTGACTGCGACAACAGCGATCTCACAAGTTTGCCATTCATTTGCTTGTTGAAGACGGCTTCCCTGTGCCTTGCCGCACCTAATACAGAATGTAGCAATATCAGGTAAATTTTCCCCACACGAAAAGCAAAACATCAGATTGCTCCTATGTTCTCTTTTTAAAAAGAAGGGACATCAGATTTGACGCCCCACCCTTTTAATTCCTACATCACTTCTAAGTTAAGACAACAGGCTAAACGGCGCTTCCAGCGACTTCTTCACTTCCTGCAAGAACTTCGCCGCGACTACCCCGTCCAGCAAACGATGATCCGCTGACAGCGTGATTTTCATCCGCGAACGAACCACGAACGAATCGCCCTCGCCCGTAAAGACCGGCTCCCGCGCCACGCCGCCAATCGCCAGGATCGCCGCTTCCGGGGGATTGATGATCGCCGTGAACACGTCCACGCCCATCATGCCCAGGTTCGACACGCTGAACGTCCCGCCGCTATACTCCTCCGGCGTCAGTTTCATCGCCCGCGCTTTGCCAATCAGTCCCTTCGCGTCCGCCGAAATCTGCCGCAGCGATTTGCTCTCGCAGTTCCGCACCACCGGGATAATCAGCCCCTCGTCAATGCCCACCGCAATCCCGATATGCGCTTCCGAATACTGGCGAACCACGCCTTCCGGCGTCCACGTCGCATTCACCGCCGGGACTTTCCCCAGCGCAATCGCGCACGACTTCACGATAATATCGTTCACCGTGATTTTGCCGTCCGTCGCGTCCGCGTTCAATTCCTTTAGCAGCGCCAACGCCCGATCCATCTCCACGACCATTGTCACGTAGAAATGCGGGATATTCTGCTTGCTCTGCACGGTGCGGTTCGCAATCGCCTGCCGCATCTTGCTCGGCTTCGTGTCCACGCTCGCCGCGCCCGAAATTGGAGCGACCGGGGCCAGACGCGCCGGGGCAGGGGACGCCGCAGGCATCGCCTCCACCTTCGGGGCGGCCTTGACCGGCGCGGCAGTCGTTCCGCCCGCTTTCAGAAACGCCGTGATATCCCGCTCCACAATCCGACCATTCGGCCCGCTCCCCACAACCAGCGCAATATCAATCGCGCTCTCCTGCGCCATCTTTCGCGCCAGCGGGGACGCCTTGACCCGCTCCGAGTCCGGCCCCGCTGCAGGAACCGCCGCCGGAACCGCAGGCGTCGCCGCGACCGGAACGACCGCTGCCGCCGCAGGCTCCGCAATCGGCGCAGAGGCTTCCTTCGCCCCGCCGCCATTGGAACCCGCGCCATGCGCCGCGCCGTTGCCGCCCGATTTCAGCGCCGCGCCCTCGCCAATCAGCGCAATCACCTCGCCGACCGCAACCGTCTCGCCCACCTGCACCACAATTTTCGATAGGACGCCCGTCTCGTAAGCGGAAATCTCCACGTTGGCCTTATCGGTCTCGATCTCCGCCAGCGGTTCCCCCGCCGTGACCTGATCGCCCTCCCGCTTCAGCCAAAGGTTGATTGTCCCCTCTTCCATTCCGTCGCCCATTTTCGGCATTCGGATTTCCGCCATCGTCTTTCCCCATTCGCGGGTGTCGGGTGTCGGGTGTCGGGTGTCGGTAAATTCTGCGCTCTTTCCAGTCTGGTTAAACTGCAAACGCGCAACGCATTTCCGACACCCGACACCCGACACCCGACACCCTGTTTTTATGCTAATGCGCGTTTCACCGCCGCCACGACATCGCTGTCCGTCGGGATCGCCGCCCGCTCCAGGTTCTTCGCATACGGCATCGGAACGTCCGCGCCGCCGACCCGCTCGACCGGCGCGTCCAGATCGTCAAACGCGCCCTCGTGAATCCGCGCCGAAAGTTCCGAGCAAAAACTCACGTTCTTCCACTCCTCCTGCGCCACCACCGCATGATGCGTTTTCCGAACCGACGTTAAAACCGTCGCCATGTCCAGCGGAACCAGCGTCCGCAGATCAATCACCTCGCAGTCAATGCCGTCCTTCGCCAGCGTTTCCGCCGCTTTCAGGCACATATGCACCCCGCGAGAATAGGAGACCAGCGAGATGTCCTTGCCTTCGCGCCGCACTGCCGCCTTGCCAAACGGAACGGTGAAATCCGGGTCTTCCGGGACTTCGCCCTGAAACCCGTAAAGCCCCGCGTGTTCCATAAAGATAATCGGATTAGGGTCGCGAATCGCCGTTTTCAGCAGGCCCTTCGCGTCCTCCGGGAAAGCGGGCATCACCACCTTAAAGCCGGGAGTGTGCGCGTACCACGACTCCATGCTCTGTGAGTGCTGCGCCGATAATTGCGTTCCCACGCCCGCCGGCCCCCGAAAGACCACCGGGCATTGGATTCGTCCGCCCGACATATATGTAATCTTCGCCGCATGGTTGACTAACTGATCCATCGCTTCCAGCGCAAAAGACCAGGTCATAAACTCCGCCACCGGGCGCAGTCCCACCATCGCGGAACCCGTCGCCATGCCCGCGATTCCAATCTCGCTAATCGGCGTGTCCACCACGCGCCGAGGGCCGAATTTTTGCAGCATCCCCTCGGTCACCCGGTACGTCCCCTGATATTGCCCGACCTCTTCGCCGCAAATATACACATTCGGATCGCGCTCCATCTCCTCGGTCATCGCCAATCGGAGCGCCTGTTGATACCGCATCGTTGCCATGAAAATTCCCCAGCAGGGTGTCGGGTGTCGGGTGTCGGGTGTCGGGTGTCGGGTATCGGGCGTCGGGTGTCGAAAATGATTGATTTCCTGTTCCCTGTTCCCTGTTCCCTTTGCATCCGACACCCGACACCCGACACCCGGCCCCCGCATTTCTAATTCGAGTACACGTTATCGTAAAGACTATCGAGCGGCGGCTCCGGGCTGCTCTCCGCAAAGGCGATGGCCTCTTCCACTTCGACATGGATTTCGGCGTCAATCGCTTCGGCCTGCTCCGCCGTTAGCATCCCGTTCGCTTCCAGTTTGTCACGCAGGTTCGCAATCGGATCGCGTTTACGCCATTCCGCAACTTCATCTTCGTTACGATAAGTTTGCCACGCCTTTGTATTATCGTCTCCTATTCCATGCCCCACATAACGGTAGCACGTTAATTCAAGGAAATAGGCCTCCCCCGTTTCGCGGATGCGGCGCAGGGCGCGTTCAGCGGCGTCTCGGACGGTGATAACGTCCATGCCGTCCACTTTTTCGCCTGCGATGCCGTGCGCTTTGGCCTTCAGCACGAAGTCGGGCTGACCGGTGGAGCGCTCTACGGAGGTTCCCATTGCGAACTGGTTGTTTTCGAGGATGTAGAGGACGGGGAGTTTGTAGAGGCCGACCATGTTAAACGATTCGTGGACGCCGCCCTGGTTCATGGCTCCGTCGCCGAAGTAGCAGACGCAGACGCCGCCTTCGCCGCGATATTTCAGCGCGTAGCCCACGCCCAGCGAGATGGGGACGGGGCCGCCCACGATGCCGTCGCCGCCGAGGAAGCCGTTGTCCGGGTCGGTCAGGTGCATGGAGCCGCCTTTGCCCAGAGCGCAGCCGGTGGCGCGGCCCATAAGTTCCGCCATAATCGCTTTTGCGGAGGTTCCGCAGGCGAGGGCGTGCGCGTGGTCGCGGTAGGTGCAAAGGACGTAATCGCCGGGGAATCGGAGCTGAGGGATCACGCCGGCGACCAGCGCTTCCATTCCGTCGTAGCGGTGCAGGTAGCCGCCGATTTTCGCTTCGTGGAATTTTCGGTAGACCGATTCTTCCAGACGGCGAATCCGCAGCATCAAACGGTAGAGACTAATAAGTTCGGAGACCTCAATATCGCTCTCCGCAGGCCGTTCGACCGTGGTTCTAGCCATTCGTCAAGTTCCTCTCGTGTTTGCAGGATGCGCAAGCGGCGTTCTGGCCAAACGCTGCGCTCGTTGTGTCTTGAACTGCCAGGAGGCGGATTTCGCCCCTTCGCAGTGAAACCGCGTTAGAGATCAAATGTTTCCGCGTCATGCGAAACAGCGCTGTGTCGCCGGGAAAATGGTAAGGATGGTATTGCGGAAATCGGCGTCGGCGCTTTTTCCAATAGCCCTGTCAGCCCTCTCGGAGGCGATTCGCGCCGAAATCCCGCGAAGATAGCGCGGGATTCATAGGATACCCTATTCCGGCGATTCTTGGTATATTTCTGATACGGTTTTTATCGCAGAGTTTTCGCGCCGGGACGAAATTTTCTTCTGACAATCCCTTGACCCGTCCCGCCCCGGCAGGTATACTGTACCGGTTCAGCAGGTCTCGGCCCTTTTGCCGGAGATTTCAGCCGAGAGCGCGGATTAACGGGGGGAAGGTCACGATGAGCAATGCCGTTATGGAAAACTTCGTCGCGGAATGTCGCCGAGCCGCCGGCCCCGCCGTGATCGAGGCGCGGGGATTGACCGAACAGGAAGCGTCCGACGCAGCGCAGCGTCTGGGCAAAGAAGATTTTGCCGTCCGTCTTCTGGATGGGGCGGCGTTCTCTTCCGAAAAAGCGCTGCTGGACGCAATCGCCGCCGCATTTCAGTTCCCCGGCTATTTCGGGCGCAACTGGGACGCGCTGATTGACTGCTGGAGCGATATGGCGTGGCTGCCCGCGAGCGGCTATCTGTGCATCATAGAAAAGGCGGACGTTCTGGAGAGAACGCACAAAGACGCGCTCGACGGCCTGCGCAACGCGGCGGGACACATCGCCGAGCGCTGGAAAAACGAAGACCCGGCTTTCCGAAGGTCGGACGAGGACGTTTTATTCAAACTGGCGCTGATTTACGACACGCGGGAATAACCAAAAATTACCCCGCCGCGCCTATCACCCACCATGAAAGGTTTTCTCATGCGAACGCAACTTAAGACCCGCATCGCGCTGCCAATGGCGGCCCTGTTCCTGCTGATTACGACCGCCGCTTACGCGCTTGGCTTCGGTCAGCCGCAAATCGGAGCGGTCAATGGCAAAATCGCCATCTTCAACGCCAAAGTCATCAACTTCGGCAAACAAATCTACAACGGCCCGATTGACATCAACCCGACCATCGCCCGCATCAAGGCCGGAACGAAAGTCAACGAGCGCAACGACGGCGGCGTCTTCACCAACAGCCAGGGCCTCCTGCCGCGCAGCTCCGACAGCCAGTATTACCGCGAGTTCGTCCACGCGCCGCAGGGCTTCCCCTTTCCCGGCCCGCAGCGCCTGCTGATTGGCAAAAAAGGCGAGGTCTACTACACCGGCGACCATTACGTTACGGTGAAAAAAGTCAAATAACGCGCCCCTGTTCGGGAGTTCCAAAAAGGCCGGGACAACGTTGTCCCGGCCTTTTTGCGCGTTCTTTGCGGTGGTCGGCGCAGGATACTCAACGCTTTGCGCTTTGCTTCGCGGGTGGAAAGACGAGCAGGGTGAGGGAAAAGGGCGGGCAGGACTGCGTATTTTTTGCGGCGCGGAAGTCTATTTCCCGCTCGGTTATTTCCGTTCCCGCAATCCGAAGTTGTTTCGCTTTTTCGGGCGAGTAGGCCGCGCCAAACTCGCAGCGCACAGTCTGCGCCAGGGCGGAACGGTTGACAAGCCACACCGCCCGCCCATTTTTGCCGCTGACCGCGAACGCTTCCATGCAGTCTTTTGCGCTCGATTCCGCCGCCGCGCAGTCCCCGACGCCGTAGGTATTCAGCCAGTGGAAACTTTGCGCCGCCGGTCGCCGCCGGTTGTCGTTATCAGTCTTGCCATAGATACCGTCTTTTTCGTTCCACGCGGCGGTTCCGTCCACCCCGCCCCGGATGCTTGCCGCGATGACCAGCAGATCGAATACGGCGCTTTTTGCGTCCGTCATCCGCGGGTCGCGGGTCTCCCACGTCCACGAGATATTATACTCGTCAAGGAAAATGGGGATATGCCGCTCCGGGCTGACCGTTTTTAAAATCCCGGCGATGCTTGTGGCGAAATCGCCGAACGCTTTCGCCCGGTTAAATATGGCCTCATCGGAATCGTCGCGGCTGCCGCTGGCGTAGGCGTGGTAGGAGAAAAAGTCCAGATTTGGCGCGGCGGCGCGGGCGAAGCGCGTCAGAAAGTCCGCAAAGTCGGGACGCGCTGCGGCGGGGCCTCCCGTCAAAATCGCCGGGTCTCTCTTTTTCATGGCGCGGGCGCAGTCGTTAAAAAGGGCGGCGAGTTCTTCCGTTCGGTCGGGCTTTGCGGCGTCTTTCAGCGGCCCTGTCCCTCCGCCAGTGTGAAATTCCTGATAGTAGGGGCCGTCGCGCTCGTTGGTAATCTCCCAGTAGCGGACTTTACGCGCCGCGTTCCGGTTGACAATCTGCGTCAGATCGGCGCACAATTTTACAAATTCAGCCCGATGCTCCGGGGCCAGCGTCCCGTCTTTCGCCGCCATCCAGTCGGGCCATCCGGGGATATTGAGCAGCAGTTCGGGGCCGTAAGCGTAGACGTTCGTCATGGCCCGCTTGATCTTCTCCGCGTCCCAGCCGCGCTTTACGGTGTCAATCCAGCCGTCGGGGACTTTGCGCGAATCGCCCATCATATTGCCGTTGTGCAGGCGAATCAGGCCGGGGCGCATAAAGGACATATTCTCCTGATAGCCTTTGTCTGCCGCGCTTGCCGGATCGAAGCCGTGAAAAGCGTTCAATCCATAATGCAGCGCGGTCGTTCGGGTCAGAACGCGGCTCCAGTCTACGCGGACGGTCACAGCGTCGGGGGCGGTTGCGGGCAGGGAAATATTCGGATCGAAATCGGCGCGGTCGGCAAAGCATACGGCGTCAAGGCCTGCGCCCTCCGCCGCGTTCGGGCCGCGAATAATCAGGACTTTCGCGCCCAGTTCTTCCCGCCGATAGCGCCCCAGCGAACGCCACTGAAACGTTTTCGGGGCGTCGTAGGCCCAGGGATGTTCGGTCTGTTTTCCGTCTCCCGCCACGCTTTTCCATTGCAGGGACACGCCGCGATACCGCGCCCAGAGCGTGATTTCCGGCCCGATGCCCGCCGGGACAGCGGCAAGAAAAATCGGCTGATAATCGCCGTCCCGCGCCGTGAATTTGCCGCCGAGGGCCGTTTTATCCGCGACGATTTTGCCCTGCGCCTCCGTTTCCGCCTCAATTACAGTGCACCCCGCTTTTTCGCCGGGGGCCTGCGCCCGCGCCGCGCCAGACAGCAGAACGAGCAACGGCAAAATCGCCTTTGGAATATTCATCTTCGTTTTCCTTCCAAGCCGTAAACGCTCCGTCTGGCAGGCTGCGCCGACCATCCTGCGGACGGAAGCGCCTTCGCTTTCGGCAAAATCAAACCCTTTTGGAATGGCTCAGACTTTGCTGCGTTTCCAGCGGCCCGCGCGGAAAATCAAGACGGTCAGCAGACCGCCTAAAACGGTCGAGAAGCACATCGAAATCCAGGCCCCGCGCGCGTTGAGATGCCGCGTGAAAATCAGATAGTACGCGATGGGCAGGCGCACAATCCACATCGTCAGCAGGGTAACGAATGTCGGGCGCATGGTCTCGCCCGCGCCCTGCAAGGCCCCGGTCAGCACCATGCCGAGGGCAAGGAACGGTTCGCAGACGGCGTTAATCCGCAGGTAGTCGCCGCCGAGACGCTGCGCCAGCGGGTCGCCGGTGAAAGCGCGGGCGATGGGGTCGGCGAAGACAAAAAACACGAACCCCATGACGACCATGACGATCACGGCCTGCCCTGTCGCCGCCCAGCCGTAGCGCTCCGCCCGTTCCGGGTCGCGCGCGCCCAGACTTTGCCCTACGAGCGCGGACGCCGCCACGCTGTACCCGAATCCGGGCATGAAGGCGAGGGCTTCCGCCCGAATCCCGATTTGCAGCGCCGCCACGCCCGCCGCGCCCTCCGCCGCCCGCGCCAGCATCCCTGTAAAGGACATCATGGAAAGCGTTCGCAGAACGCCCTGAATCGCGGCGGGAATCCCGATGCGCAGGATGCGTTTCGACCAGTCCAGATGCGGCCTGAGATTGGCGGCGGCAAACGCGCCGCCCAGCGGCGAACGCCGCAGGGCCAGCAAGAAGAGGATCGCGCCGACAAAAAGCGAAGTCGTTAACGCAATTCCCGCGCCCCGCACCCCCAGCGCCGGAAAGCCAAATCGCCCGTAAATCAACAGCGAATTAAGCGTAATATGCGTGGCGATCACAACGCCGGTAATGCGCAGCGGCGTCCGCGTGTCGCCGACGCCGCGAAACGCCGCCTGCGCCACATTGGAAAGAAAAAGCGGCACGGTGGCGAGCAGCGTAATCGTGACGAACTGAACGCACAGCGCGGCAGCCTCCGGGCTTTTATGCGAATCGAGCAGCCAGCCGACCATAGCGCCGCGCCCCGCGTAGGTCAGCGCTCCGAACACCGCGCCCAGCAGCAGACTCAGCGTCAGCGCCTGTCCGGTGGCGCGGACGGCGGAATTGTGGTCTTCCGCGCCGGTGAAGCGGGCGACCAGAGCCGTCGCCCCGACCGAAACGCCCATCGAAAGCGAGATGAGCAGGAATTGGATTCCGCCGCCTACGCCCGTCGCCGCCAGCGCCTGCGCTCCGTTCGGCAGGTGTCCGACGAAAAAGGCGTCCATCAGGCTGTTGAAGGTCTGCAAAAGCATGGTCAGCACAGAGGGCCACGCCAGCCGCCAAACCGCCCCGTGCAGTTCGCGACGGGACGATTCAGGATTTTGGACTGGTGCGGGGAGATTTTGACTTGGGATTTCGCGCTCTTCGGCGGGCGCGTCGTGTTCGATGAGGGCCATGCGTCTCGATTCGATTCTGGATTGGCGGCGTCGGGACGCGCCACTCTCCCATACGCAAATCGCGCCGATTCGTTTACGGCCCGGTCAGGCGGGTCATGCGGCGAGGGGCAGGGCCGCGCTTTGCGGGGGCGCAAGCGGCAGCCGGACGGTGAAGACCGCCCCGCCCTCATTGTGGACTTGCAGCGTCCCCTTGTGTTTCGTCACGAGGGTATGGCTGATAGAAAGGCCAAGTCCCGTGCCTTTTCCCGGCTCTTTGGTCGTATAAAACGGGTCGAAGATTCGGGTCAGGATTTCAGCGGGGACGCCGGGGCCGTTGTCCCGCACTTCCAGCGTGAACTGATCGCCCTCCACGTAAGAGCGCAGGATAATCTGCGCGTCCGGCCTGCCGCTCAGGGCGTCGCGGGCGTTCCCGACAAGGTTGATAAAGACTTGCTCCAGTTCGTTGGCGTCGCCCAGAACTTCCGGCGAATTATCGCAGAGTTCCAGAGTGACCGCCACGCCGTGCGCCCGAATCTGCTGCCCGATGAGCAGAAAGCAGTCTTCCACGACTTTATTAAGATTGATCTCGCTGAGTTCGCCATTCCCGACTCGGCAGAACGTCCTCATGTGCTGAATGATTTTAATCATGCGCCCGGTTTGTCCCTCGATCAGTTCCAGATCGGAGAGGACATCGGCGGAAAGTCCCGGCTCATCTTGCAGCTGCTGCGCGACGCCGCGAATAATGGCGAGCGGCTGGTTCAGTTCGTGCGCCACACCTGCGCTGAGTTCGCCCAGCGAGGCGAGTTTGGCGGACTGCACCACCTGCCCCTCCGCTTCGCGCAGTTCGGCGCGGCTCTGCCGCAGCGAATCAGACATGGCGTTGAAAGAGGCGGCAAGGGCGCCGAGTTCGTCGGGCGCGTCCTCGTTGACCCGCTTATCGAGGTCGCCGTCGGCAATCGCGTGGGTCATGCGGGCCAACTCCGCCACAGGCCGCGCAATCCGGGAAGCCGTCACTAATGCCAGCAGCGTGCCTAACGCGCTGGAAACAACGGTCAGCAAAAACGCAATCACAACGATTTTACGGTCGGCGCTTTGCAGGGCCTGCGCCCGAAGCGCGGCGGCGCGGGCGGTCATCTGCGCGGTCACGGCGTCCGCCGCCCGGTTCATCTGGACGTTGCTGTCCTGCTGCTTCTGCTGCGTTTGCGCCTGCAGCGCCGTTTGCAGGCGGGCGATCTCCTCTCGCATCTGGTGGGCGGTAGTTTCCCGGACTTTTTGCAGGGACTGCCGGGACTGTTCCCGTTCCAGCCGTTCCGCCGCCGCCTGCCGCTGATGGGAGTCGCGCTGCAATCGGACGGAGGCGGTCTGCGCGGCATCCTGAATTTTCCGCTGCATTTCGCGCTGGGCGTTGGCGGCATTGCGAGAGATGTCGCGCTTCAGCAGGCCGATAGGCCGCATCGCCTCGTCGCGGGGCAGGGCGGCGACGACGCGCCAGTTCAGCGCGTCTATCGTCTGGGCGCGGGTCAGAAGGTCGCCGCTTGCGGGGCGGGGCGCGAGCAGCCATAGTCCCCGATCATCCTGCACTCCGGCGGAGCCTGCCTCGCCGATGCGGACGGCGCGTATCTCATCCCATAGATCGCTGAGGGCGTACTGCGCCTGAAGGACGCCGACGACTTTGCCATGATACGCCTCAATCGGCACGGCAATTTGCAGGGTGGGCGCTCCGTTACGGGCGGGCAGTCCGTCGTCCGCAAGATACTCCGCGCCGTTTTTACCGGCCTGAAAGTAACGCGCCTGCGAACGCTGCCCTAAATCGGAGGGCGTGACGGCGCGGTCGGCGGCGGACATGGCGGTCTCGCGCCCGGTCTTGTCCAGCGCGGATATTTGACTAATCTGGGGAAATCTGCGAACGAGAGCATCCAGAATATTTTTCTGCCCTGCGGCGCGTCCCTCCCTCATATCGGGCATCTGCGCGGTCAATTTCAAATAATTTTTGGCGTCGGCGAGACGGTCGCTGACGGCGCGGGACAGGGCATGGGCGCGTTCCTGCATCCGGGTGTCCACCTGCGCCAGCATTGCGGCCTCGATCCGCGCCGCGCCGCGCCGCTGCGTGTCGCGGGCGGAGCCGTCCAGAAGGCGCGTGGTCTCGTCGCGGGCGTCGTCCAGCGCGGCGCGGTTGGCGCGGGCCGACTGCCGGACAACCCCCTCGAAACTGCGGCGGTTGAGTTCGGTGGAATTTTGCGCGGTGGCGGCGATAGCCCGGTCTTGAATCGCCGCCATTTTCCGCGAGACGGACTGCAAAGCGTCCTGCGCCACGACCTGCGTTTCTTTGCCGGACTGCTCCAGCGCCTGCCGCCCCGCCCGCTGATAGGCGTTGTGGCCCTCCAGCGCGGTCTGGGTCTGAATCTGCTCCATCGCCCGCGCCGTTCCCACAATTTGCCCGCGACTGATATAGCCCAGCATGGCGGCGGTGGCAATAACCGGGACAGTCGCCAGAAAAATGGCCTTGCCTGCCAGCCTGCGGGCGATTCCGCTCTGGTGCAGCGGCGTTTTTGGTTCATTCATCATGTTCACTCGATTCGGGTGTTCAGATATTCAGGTATTCAGGTATTTGCTCGCTCACTGATAGTTTGTACAAAAGTTATAGTGAAGCAATCAATACCTGAATACCTGAACACCCGAATACCCAGGCCTACTCCGCTCCGTCCTTTCGCGAGTCGTACACTTCGTCCGCCAGACTGAGCAGGGCGTCGGGCAGGGCGATATTAAGCAGGCGGGCTACGTCCAGATTCAGCGTGAGCTGGGTGCGGCGCGGGCCGCGCGCCCGCATCTTCGCGGGGCTGTCCGTTCCCTCTAAAATGCGGACTGCCATCTCCGCCGTCAGATCGCCGAGGTCTTCCAAATTGGCGGAAAGGGCCGTCAAAGCGCCCGCCCGGACGGTGGCGCTCGACGCGCCTAAAATCGGCAATTTATGGACGCGGGCAAATTCCAGCGTGTCCGTCATCTCCTGAACGCCGGTAGAGGCCGGGTCGGGAATCAGCCAGAGCGCGTCCACCGCGCCCGCCATCCCCGCCAGCGCGGCCTTGCTTGCCTGATCGGGCTTGACCGCAACCGCCCGCACTTCCAGACCCAGCCGTTTTGCGTCTGCCTGCGCCTCTTTGAGATAGGCCAGCGACGTGGAATCGTTTTCGGTGTACAGGACGCCGATGCGCCGCGCTTTCGGGCAGGACTGTAGCAGCGCGTCGAACTGTTTTCCGGGCGACACAAGCAGGGTCGTCCCGGTAAACACTCCCCCCGGCTCCTCCAGGGACTTCGCCGCGCCCATACTGACCGGATCAAGCACCGCTGAAAACAGCGTGGGGATGTCCGATTTCTGCTCCACAACCAGCCGCGTGGCGTCGGTTCCCAGCGTGACCAGCAGGTTCGGGCGTTTCCGAATCTGTTCCTGCGTCAGGGCCAGATCGGACTTTGCGTTGCCGGTCAGGGAGACGGTTTTGATCTCTACCTTCTCGCCGCGATAGCCCCGCTGCTTCAATCCGTTGACGAATCCCTGCTGCGCGGCGGTATAAAACGGCACGTCCCGCGTCTTGATGATGACAATGCGGGCGCGGCCCGCAATGACGGGACGCTGCGCCGCCGCCCCGCCCGCCAGCAGCAAGACCGCCAACAGCAGGAGAAGGCGCGGCGCGATTTGCGGACAGGGCCGAGCGCTGTGGAACGGGAAGTTCCGCCCGTTGAGGACGCGCAGGACGCGATGAAATTCTGGGAAAATAGTCTGTGTCATTCCCGTTAAAATTTCCCCTCGAATAGCAGCGAGACGGTCCGGCGCTGCCGTGCAACCTCAATCGGACTCATTCCGCCGGAAAAGTCGGGATATTCCAGGTGATTGCTGTCGAATAAGTCCTGCGCAATCAGCGCCAGCGACTGCGAATGCGATTTTGACCCCCATCGGTACGTAATGCGCAGATCGGCGCGAAGGTAGGCGGGCAAGGTGACATCAGAGCTGCCAATAGTTCTTGCAGTCGCCGCGTCTACGTAGTGCGCCCCCAGAAAGGCCTCCCAGCGCGGCGCGAACGCGACATTGACTCCGGCGTTGAATTTGTGGTGTGGAGAAAGTCCAACCGACTCGCCGTCATCGCCGCGAGTATTTGAGTAAGAATAATTGAACAGGCCGTGAACCCGGCGCGAAAAACGCAGATGCGCTTCCGTTTCCAGCCCGTAAGCGGTGGCCCTGCCCCGATTAAGGTACATTATCTCAGTCGGTATTCCCGGTGGATAGGGCGGCGGGGCAGTAGCGGTGATCTGATAGGAGATCAAATCCCGGTACTGGTTATAAAAGGCGTTGATCGCGATGAAACCTGTCGGCAGCGCGCGGCGGTATCCCGCCTCGAAACTGGTCACACGCTCCGGTTTGAGGTTGGGATTGCTACGCAAAGTCAAGATCAAATCCGCCGTAATGGGATTGGTGTACTCCGAGTAGGACTCCAGCAGCGTGGGGCTGCGGAACGAAGCGCCGTAAGAGAGGCGCAGGGTGTCTTTTGCGGAGAGGCTATGCAGCAAACTGAGGCGAGGCGTAAAATTAAAGCCGTACTGCGAATTTTCGTCCAGACGCAGGCCGATAAACAGGCGCGTTTTGCGGCTAAAGCGATAGTCGTCCTGAAAGTAAGCCGCATAGAGCTCCTGCTGGCGCTTCCGGCTGATATTGTTGATATCAGTGATTTGTGAGCGCAACAGGATGCTGCGGTAGTTAAAGCCGTAAACGGCATTGTGCTGACTGGAAATGCGAAATTGCTTCTGCGCCTCAATATCAAAGGTCGTCGTATCAATCAGGTGAGCGGGCGGGGAAGCGGTGGCCGGGTCAGCGGTGATTGCGGACAGATCGAAATTGCCGAAAATACGGACGGCGAACGGATCTTTGACGCCCTGTTCATCGTAGCGCAGCATGGTGAACGCGCTGTGAACGTGAATGTCGCTAAGCGGGTATGACCCCGATTGATTGTAATCGGTGCGGGCGGTGGACTGCCCCAGGGAAATTTGCAGCGAACCGCGCCGCATCTTTTTCTGCGCGTCCAGCGTGAGAATCGGCGTGGTGTAACTGTCGCGGACGCTGCCCGCCCGCCGCCCGCCATAGCCGTCCGTTCGGTTATACGCCCCGCCAAAAGTGAAGTCCCAGCCAGAGGTCGTCGGGGTAGAAGCGAGCAGTTCACTGAGCGTCGTTCCCTGCTCGCTCAGGATAGTCCGCAGGGAAGTCTTCGAGGCGGCGGAGGCCAGTTCATGTGGCGTTTTCAGAATGATGTTAATGACGCCGTTGAACGCATTGGCCCCGTAAAGCGCGGAACCGGCCCCGCGCACAATCTCCACGCGCTTGATGCGCGAAATCAAGAGCATGGCGGTTGACCAGACAATGCCGCCGTTCGCCTCCTCATAAATAGATCGCCCGTCTATCATCACCAGCAGTTTGTTATTATTTAGATTGTTGAGGCCGCGAATCGAGACGGCGGTATCGGCGCGGTTCATCTGGAAAATATCGAGGCCAGGAACGTAACGCAGGGCGTCGAACAGGGTGACGGCCCCCGTCTCCCGAAGGTCTTTTTCGGTCAGAACGGTGACGGCGGAGGGGGCCTCGCCGGACTTCAGAGCGACGCGGGAGGCGGTCACGACGATCTGGTCCACGTGATCATCGGAGAGCAGCAGCTCCGCCCCTGCTGACGTTGCCCGCCGCTGCCCGCCCGCCGCAAGGGGCGCAAGCAGGGCGCAAATGCCCAGCCCCGCCCCTGTAAAGGAAAGCAGCGAGAATTTCCCGCCGCGTCCGTTGCGTTGTCGCGCTCGCCCCATACCGTCCTCCTCGAATCGCCTGTCCTGACTGCTTTTTGGAAAAGCGTTTCCGTATTATTGGCGGGAATCGGGCGGCGCGTGAGGGCGTTGCTAAAATAAGTTTCCTTCCTAACTCACAGGAAAGACATATGCGTTCCTCCTGAAAGCACAGCGGTCATTTCTTGTAAAGTCTTCATCTAAACTCTCCAATGGAATTATTCGTGTCCTTTCGTGTCGTTTCGTGGATAAAAATCTTCCATAATCGCCTGCGTCTCGGCAAAGGACTTGATGCCCGTTGTTGCGCCGATGGAGGCGACGACGCAGGAACCGACCGCGCAGGCGAACTGTCCGCATTGCAGCAGAGTCCAGCCTTTCGATAGCGCCGCCGTGAAACCCGCCACGAAGGAATTTCCCGCGCCCAGCGTATCGCGGACTTCGGCGGGAAGGGCGGGGACAGGATGCGCCGAGCCGCTCCGGGATTTCAGATAGCAGCCCTGCCCGCCGAGTTTCAATCCAACGGTTCCGACGCCCCGCGCCAGAAAAAAATCCGCTATCGCTTCCGGGCCATGCAGACCGCCCGTCAGCATGACCGCTTCATCAAGGCTGGGCAAAAAATAGTCGAGATGCGGCAGGCAGGGGGCCAGCAGATCGAGCCAGCGCCCCGCCGGGTCCCACGCGGTATCCAAAACGGTGACGATGCCCGCCGCCTGCGCTTTTTTCAGCAATTCCGCCATCGGCAGGCCGTCGAGCGCGGGCATTAAAAAAACGCCCGCCACCGCAAGAATCTTGCTGTGGCGGACGGTCTCCAAATCTATCTCGTCTAAGGTCAGCGTGGCGTTCGCGCCGGCGTCGTGCAGGAAACTGCGTTCGCCGTCCGCGTGTCCAATCACAATCGTGGCGGAAGTTGCCGCAGTTATATCGCGCCGCAGTCCGCAAGTATCCACGCCCGCTTTCGTCAGTTCCGCCGCCAGAAAATCGCCGAAGCCGTCCGCGCCGATTTTTCCGATGAGCGCCGTCTCAATGCCGAGTTTCGCCAGTCCCGTCGCGGTGTTCGCCCCGCAGCCGCCCGCAAACAGCCCGATGCGCTCCACCGCCGCCAGCGTCCCTCGCTCCGGCAGCCGGTCAACCGGCCTCGCCACGACATCCGCCACGCAATTTCCGACGCACGTCACAACCGGCATACAGCGCTCCTTTGGGCGTTCAGGTGTTGCAGGTATTCGTCTCCGCGTTAAAAGTTTGTACAAACTTACAGTGAAGCAGTCAACACCCGAACACCTGAACACCTGAATACCCTTCTACTTGAATGGATAGAACTGCGGCGAGATCGTCTCGTAGTACAGGTCGGACATTCCGTTGCGGGCGCTCGTCCAGAACACCCACACCTTATCCTGGAAGGGGTCTTTGAAGGCCGAGACCTGCCCTTCGTTGATCTGACTGTCGGTCGGCAGGATGGTGTCCGGGATGCTGCTCCAGAACAACCGCTTCGTATTAACGTCCTGAATCATCGAGCCGAGTTCGTCGCGCCACGCCACACGGGAGGCGTAGCCGTTCACGGTGACGGGCGCTCCCTCCGCGTCCTGCGTGAAGAACGCAATGCCGCGTTTGGTGTCCGTTTCGGAAGCGGTCGCGCCCGTGACCGTGATGGCGTTACCCGGCGTATAGTTCGGGATTTTCACCATGAGCCGCATCGTTTTGTAGTAGAGGGACGAGCCGCTGCTGCCGGAGGTCGGATCGCTTTTCCGGTAGAACACCCACATTCGGTCTATCCTGCCGCCATTAGTACGCGCCGGGCTCTTCGTGTCCAGGAAGGCCACCGGGCTGTACGTATTCGCCGAGGTCGTGTTGACCGGCGAGGGAATGGTCGTCACCGCGCCGGAAGCATCTAAGACCGGTCTCGTGTCCGTTCGGTTGACGCTGACCCGCATTACCTGCGGAACGTAGCTTGCGTACAGCACATCCGTCGCCCGGTTCAGCGTGACATTCGGGAAACTGACGCGCCCCGTCCGCGCATCCACCGCGACCTGCCCGCCCAGCGTGGAGTCGTAGTAGGTCAGACCCGAACCGGCGTCGAACCGTCCGATGGCGTTGACCAGCAGATTCTTAAACGCTCCGCCATTGCGGGAGTAAGCCAGCAGGATCGTCCCCGTTTTGGGATCGGAGTACCACGAGGCGTCCCGCGCTTCGTAGGTGTTCTGTCCCACTCGCGCCAGCTGCTCCAGCGTAACGACAGGCAGGGTCTTGACTTGAAGCGTAATCGCTTCCGTGTCGGCGTCTGCCACAATCTCATAGCGGCTCATCAGCGTTTCCGCGTTGGAGCGGTTTTTCAGGACGCCGGTATACAGCACGTCCAGACAGTCGGTCGTCTTGTCCTGGCTTATCTTGCCCGGAACCACCGCGTCTGTGACCGGATCGCGCAGGAAAATCTGACGGTAAAGCACGGTCGGATCGCTTTGCCATGTCACGCCCGCCGGAACCGGCAGTTTCGTGTCGCGGCTCCAGCCGTTCGCCGGGAAGCCCGGAGTTCGGTTGACGTTGTAGTACAGGGCCGTTTGGCCCCGTCCGCCGGTGTGCCAGAACAGGAACAAAACTTTGGTCGTCTTGTCGGACAGCGTGACCAGCAGCGGCCTCGGACTGAGTTTCGTCAGCGCCGGGTCGTTGAGGAACGAGAACGTGTTCCCGGTCGGCGCTCCGAATTTGTCCAGCGCCTGATAGAATGTCCGCGAGTCCCGAATCTGCGTCGGGTTCGAGGCCAGCTGCGCGGCATTGGTCGTCGGGATTTTGTCCACCGAACCCTGCCAGAACAGGTAGGGCGTCACGCCGTTGTCCGACGTGATGGCGGGGCTGCCGTGCCGCTCCGTCTGCGGCACGGGATCGCCGAACAGCGACGGAACTCCGGCGACCTGTCCGGGCGCGGACGGGAACCGGTTTGTAAGCGCGGGTTCTGTTCCGCCGAACAGCGTGGGCTGCGTCCACCATTGCCCGCTGATATCGTAATTCCCGACGCCGTTTCGCGCAAAGGCCGCGTCATAGAAGTTGACGTTGTTGCTGCCTGACGTGTATGGCAAGCTCAGCGCCGAATACGACAGATACCAGGGCGCCCCGGCAATCGGCGTATAGGTGTTCCCATCTACGAACTTACTGCCCATCGGCTGGCGGTTCGTCGTGTTGTACAGCGCAATCGTATAGGAATTGTTCCCGGCAATCGGCAGGGCGGCGGGCAACAGGTCGGAACCCAGCGAGAGAGCCGCCGGTTTCTGATTTTTGGAGCCTGGGTAAAGACTCAGCAGCGGATCGTTAATCGGGTCAATCGCGCCCAGCGAACCCTTGCTCGCCCCGTTGGTCAGCCGCGATTCCATGACGGTGAAGCGCAGGGTTGTGCCGGGATTGGTCTGCGCCTCGCCTTCCAGATTGACATCCGTATTGTTGCCGGACGAAATCTGGTTCAGAATTCCATCGTGGTCGGTGACGTTTTTGAGATAGCCGCCCGATCCGCGATAGTCCTCCCAGAGGCGCATCTGCACCGGCGTATTGTCCTCGAACGCATTGAGTCGGACGGAGTACGTCCCGACCGGAGCGCCCAGCGGGATCGCAATGCCCAGCATCGGCGGGTGCGAGTCGGCGGTGGCGCGACCATAGGGCGCGTCCGGCAGCGTCATAATCGTTCCCACGCCGTCGCCCGGTCGCGGTTTGTGAATGGTCGGCTGCGGCTGTTTTCCGTCCAGCCACGTATAGATGTTCCCGCTGCTTGCCGCTTTCGCCGCGTTGTTGACCGGAAGCGGCATGAGCTGACTGTTCGGGAAAATCGCGGGATTCGCCAGCGAACTGATGATCGCGTTCCAGTCGTTTACGTTGTTTTGGTCAACGAACGGGTTGAGCAGCGGGAACCACGAAGCGTCCTCACGGTAAGCGGGAGCGCTGTAGATGTTGTTATTGTCGCTGGCATGATCCAGCGAAGTCACGACCCCGATGTTCCCGACTCCGCCGCCCGCGCCGTTGAACCCGATGCCAAACAGCGGATTCAGGCCGTAGTCATTGATGCCGCTGCTCTGAATCTGGATGGCCTGCGCGAAATTTTTCACTCTTTCGCTGCTCAGGGACGGGATTCCGATTTTCTGGTTTCCGTCTATGCTCGTCAGTTTGGCGATGCGCACGTCCACGAGGTTCACGTTGCTTTCGTTATACAGCGTGAACGGGCGGAAGTACATGGAATTTTGCCGGTCATAGAACGCTTTGAGCTGACTATTCAGGCTGTTGTAATATGCCGAGTTGACGAAATTGGGATTGAACGGGGCGCGAAGCCCGCCCGGAAGGGCCGGGGACGTGACCGGATCGCTGTATCCGCCGCCATGCGACAGTTTGCCCAGGTCAATCGTCTGCTCGTCAATCCGCATTTTCAGCGTCGGCAGCACACTCGCTCCCACTGTCACCGCCCGGAACGGGTAGCGGATCGAACTTGAAGTGGCAAGGAGGTAGGTCTGCCGCGCATTGATATCCGGCAGCTGACCGCCGCCCGCAATCGCGATGTTCAGAGTGCCGATAAAGCCGCCGGAAGGATTGTCGTATCCGTCGCCCGGACTCGCCATAAGCCCGCTTGCCGTGTAAAGCGGCCCGATGATGTTAGGATAGGTGGGATTATTGGCTACGGCGGGCAGAGTCGGGTCGCCGAAAATAATTCCGCTTGCCGGGTCTTTATAAGCCGCGCCGATGCCCTTTGCCGTGCCAAAGTTCATATTCGCCGGGAAATACTTCGGCACATTGACCGACAGCGAGAGTTCCGTCGGGTTGATGTCCCCGTGAACGTAGCCGTCCGCATCCTTCTTATTATTGGAGGGAGGCGTCAGCGTGGGCGGGTTCGACGAGGAATACGTCAGCAGGTCTTCGCCGGTCGCTTTCGTCAGTTTGATCCGCTCGGCCCCCAGGTTCGGGTAGTCAGGGCTGCCGATTCCCTCCAGCGGAATCTGCTCCCAGGGCAGCGGATTCATCACGGAGGTCGGCCCGCCATGCCAGCCCAGCGGCGTCATGGTGGCCTCCATCGGCAGGCGCATTCCGGTGGCCCGCGTATAGTTGCTGCGGTCAGCCGCGTAAAGCGCGGGGACAAGTCCTGTGTTGTCAAGCCCCAGATATTTGCCGCTCGTGTTGTTTTCGATAGCGCCCAGCGGGGCAAACAGCGATTTCAGCGTGGTCGTATTATTCACGGTGTTCACCACGCGGTTGCCATTGGCAAGCGTTTCACCGGCTTTATGAACCAGACTCATTTCCGCAAGGCTCGCCGAGAAGCCCATCACATTGTAATTTTCCTTTGTCAGCACATTGCTACTGTTCTTGCCGCGAGTCGTTACCGCCAGCGGGTGCGCGACGTACAGCGTCCGTCCGTTCAGCGGTTTCGGGTCTTGAGTGGGGCCTGCGGGCTTGCCCGCCTCAAAGCCCCTGCCGTCCGGGTCAAGCGTCCCGACGTTAAAGGCGTTGGTGGGAGTTCCCTGAGCCATATCCGGTCCAGAAGTCGGAAGGGTAACGTCAGGTTTGAGCGTCATCGGGTCAGTCCCGTGATGCCTCAGCGATTGTGTGATGTTCGCAAGGACGGTGATTCCGAGGCCTGTGGTTCCCGGCGTGTAGGGATGCGACCCCGCCTTGTCCGGGATGATTTGCAGCGCGTCGAGCAGCCTGCCGTTTGTTTTGTACACCGCAACCCAGGGAATGACGCCGCCGTTTTTGTTTCGGTAGAGATTGGTTGCCTTTGGCTCTGCCCGCTGATGAGTCACCGGGTCAATCATAAATGCCGCCGGGTCGCTTGCGTCTATCCCGTAGATCGAGTAGTCCGTCCCGTTATTGAAGGCCACCACATCCCCTGGCCACTTAACTGCCGGATTGGAATTTCCGACGACTCCGTAACTGTTCGTCCCGATATTCGCAATCGTTCCCGGCAGCTGAACGGAAGGCTGGAGCGAGGCCGACCTTCCGCCGCCCGTTTTGACGCGGAAACTTACGGTAACGACCGGGGGCGCATCGCCAAAGTCGAACAGGTTGGGGTCGAGCGCGTTGGTCGGAACCGCATGATAGACGCCCCACGCGACGATATATACGCTATCGCCCCACTCGAAGGCGCGGGGATCGGTCACCCCCATCAATGACTGATCGGTATTGCCTCGCAGCGCCGACGTGTTGAGAGGCGTCAGGGTGTTCGCAATGCCGCCCGTCTGATCAAACGCCGCGAAGTTTGACTGCGAGAAGATATTCACGCCGCGAATGTCAATCGAAACGTCGCCCCTGCCGATGTCCGGGTTGATCTGGTCTTTCGGAATCGTCGGCGTTCTGCCGTCCGCGCCGTCGCCGAACGAGTAGCAGTAAAGAACGCCGTTCTCGTCGCCGGAGAGCAGCAGGCCATGCGCCCCCAGATTTGCGGCGGAGTTATAGGTGTCTCCACCGATGACCGCCGCCGCCGCCGAACGCGCCGCCGCCGGAAGCCGGTTCTCTGCGTTGCGGTGCTCCCAGATGACCGGCAGATAGTTGGTGTCGGTGGAACCCGCGTCAATGGCGGTCGGCGGCAGTTCCGGTATCGCTTTGAACCCGAAGATGTTTCCGTCTAAATCTCCATAGACAATCGCAATCGGGCTGGTATCGGTATTGGTCACATTATAGAATGTCGGCTCCGGCGTGATGCGGACGGCAATGGGAGACGCCTCCGTATTGCCGAGCGGCAGAATGCCGTTGCTGGCGCTATTGGTCGCGTAGAGCGTCGTCGTGTGTTTGGCGGCGTCCTGCGGCTGCGCGTCGAGGGCGTACAGCGCCCCGTTGCTGAGAAGGGCGTAGCACAGGTCATGCGTGGAGGCCGCGCCCAGCGAAGCGCCCACCGCCTCCGGGTAGAAATTGATTCCTTTCAGCACCAGCGGGGCCGCGTTGAAATCCAGATCGAACGGCGTGGTATTGGAATCGTTCGGGTCGGCGACGGCGGGATCGTAGAGCGCCGGGTTGCCGTTGTTCAGCGTGGTCGGGTTGGGATAGGCCCAGGCCAGTTCGCCCTGCGTGGCGAAGGTCGCATTGGCGGTGTTGGCGTAGACCGAGTAGACGCGCCCGCCCGCCGTGAAAACGTACTGATCGCGCAGATTGCCTCCGGGCTGATAGACCGTGACCGTGCTGACCGCGCCGAGCGGCGTCTTCGGGTTTTTCCCGGCGGCCTCGCTGGGGAACGTCCATTGCAGGCGGGCGTCCGTCGTCAGCGTGGCGGCCTTTGTTCCCGTCTTCGGCACAAGGTCGAAACTCTCATGCCCCGCGTACAGGGTATAGAGGTGTCCATTGTCCGATCCAATCACAATCGGGCTGTTCGTGTTCGCCGCGTTATACAGCGTCGGCGAGGTACTGAACTGCTCAATGATGTTCTGGTTCGGCAGCGGCGAATCGCCCGCCACCAGAATCGGCGGGTCTTTCTGCGAGGAGACCGGAAGGGAGGCCCCTTTCAGCGTGTACAGGAAATACTCGCGGTCTGCCGCAAGGCGGGGCCACGTCCACAGGCGCTGAGTCGTTCCCGACACATAGCCGACGTTCGCCACCGTGCCGAAGTCGCCGCGTCCGCCCGCGTCGAACGAGTAGATATGCCCGTCCAGACTGGCGATCACCAGCATTTGCGGCCCGGTCGGGTTTGTCGGGTCGTCCATGAGCAGGGGAGCGCCTTTGACTCCGGCGAACGGAATCTGCCGCTTTGTGTCCAACGCGCCGGTATAGGGGCTGATATACTCGTCGAACAGCAGGATCGGTTTGGTCGGGTCGGCGATATTCAGGTTGCCCGCAAACGGCTGATCCGGCACGTTGGCGGTGTAGGCGCTTTCCAGCGCAAGGTAATTTACGGTCGGTGTCACGCCTTCGATATTGCGGTCATTCGCCAGCCCGCGAGTCGTGGCGCTGGGGTATTCCCAGTAGGCGTGAGTCGTGTGCGTGGCAAGATCGCCCACCGGGTCGAGGGCGTAGACGTGGCTGCGCCCGGAGCCGGAGGTCGTGGTAAAGTAGACCATCGAGCGGACAATCCCGTCGCGGCATCGGACGTTCGCCAGCACCGGCGAGGCGTAGGAAGTACCCGTGCCGTTATCGGAATCCGCGACGTAGCGCCAGATCACTTTTTCGGCGGACGTAATCTGCTTTGTCGCGTTGTAGGCCGAAATCTGGTTCTGATTTTTGTTGTCAATGCAATAGAAGACCGGGACTGTGCCGCCCGGAGAGGTGGGATCGGGAACCAGCGTTCCGCCTTTGGTCGGGTCTACATACGAGCGGTTGATCGTGTCGGCGATATATTCTTCGCGGGCGAAATACATCAGCGGATGGCTTGGCTGCAACAGAATCGGGACGCCGTTCTTATAGAAGTTGGTAAGTTTGCCCGTGCCGACCGGCGAACCCAGCAGGCGACCGACGGGCGAAATCGTATTCAGCAGCGTCACGCCGTTCGCGTCTTTCAGAACGTTTCCGCTGGCGTCCCGCAGGGGAAGCGGATTGCCCATCAAGTCTTTCAGCACCAGTCCCGCATCGGCGGTGACAGCGGGGATCGTGACGCCATTGACGACCGTTGTGCCGCTGGTAGTCTGCTGCAGCGTAAACTGCACCGCGTCCGCCGTGACGGTGGGCGGGTTGCCGTTGAAGACGCTTGCGGTCAGGTTGTCGGGCGTCAGCGTGTAGAGCGTGACGACGAGCTGATCGTTGATATTGCCGTCGTAGGGGAAGGTGGCGCTTGCGGAGAAGCCGCCGCCCACCAGCGGAACCCAGCCCGACGACTGCAAATTGACCTCAAAAATGCGGCTCGTGACCGGATCGTTCAGGGCGCTGCCCGCGTTGAAAAGCGAAGTGGGGTCTAACTCGCCGTTTGCGCCCGGAGTCGTGTTCGGCCCCCAGCTCACGCGCACGAAAGCGCGGCTGACGTTGGGCCAGATCACGGGCGGTTCATTCAGGCCCGATGCGGTTGTTCCGGCTCCCGGCGAATACAGGCGGATTGAGTAGCGGCCCTGCGTGAGCGGCCCGCTCGTCCATACGGCGACGGGCTGCGCCGTATTGATCAGCGCGGAGTTGACGGCGGTATAGACTTCCGGCGAGGCGTTGGGCAGCGCGGCGAGTTCGCTGTCGGTGGCGGGGCCAGTCCCGCCTGCCCGCGTCACGGTAAAATCGTTGTGGATCGCTTTGGTGTAGGCGTAGTCGCCGTAATAGCCTGCCGCAGCGTCCACTCCCGGCAATGAGTAGCCGCCGATTCCCGCGACAAAGGCCCCGGTGGGAATCACCCAGACTTGCCCGGTCGAACTCGGCGGCAGGTACGAATGGGCTTTATTGAAAAAACTGCCCGGATCGGTATAAATTTTACCGTTATACTTGGGATCAATATTGGGGTTGTCCACCGTGACGGGGACTTGCAGCTGCGTGGCCCCGGTATAGATAGGCAGTTGGTAATTGAAAGGAAACGTCCAGCGGAACGTGGCGGGGCCGGGACTGGTCCCGTAATTGGGCTTATAGTCCGTGTATCCCGGTCGCTGCCCGGTGGCGTTCGCGCCGTTCGGGACGCCGCCCGTCGAGACCGTATTAGTGTTGACTCCCGGCCCGAAGTAGGTGTTCTGCCCCTGCGCGGTCAGCCAGTCGAGGTTATCGAACGGAAGGGTAAACGGCGTCGCGGGAAGCGGCCCGGTCGGGTTTTGCGCCTGCGCTCCGGTAAGCAGACAGACAAGGGAGGCGGCGGTAAGGGCCGCGCCCTGTATTTTGTTCCTGAGTGAAATCACACGCCTCATGGAATTTTCCTTCATTTCTTTCTTTCAATATAACGATTCACCTAACCCCCCGGCCCCCTTCCCTGATTCACTCGCTACGCATTGTAGGGAAGGGGGAGAGTCAAACTATGAATCGTTCGCTCTTCTGCAAACCTTGATCTAACGTAAACGTTTGCAGTTTAAACTCCCCCTTCCCTGGTGAGCCTGAGCGAGCGGCCAGGAAAGGGGGTTGGGTGTCAGGTTAATTCGGTCGCTCCGCAGAGGTCGGCTGCTGCAAGAGGGACGTGGATGTGGCGGCGGTCGTATTGCCGATCAACCGCTCGACTCCGTACAGGAAGCTTGACCCCAAAGCGCTTTTGACCACAAAGGACGTTGGCCGCTCGTTGGGGAACAGCCAGGTAATCGGCAGGTTGGGAAAATTCGGGTCGCCCAGATTCAGTTTGAATCCGCTTCCGGTTGACGTATAAATAAACCCGTTATTCGTGTTGGACACCTCGTAGTTCAGGCTGCGAATTTCAAACACTTCGCCGTGAATCTGGCCCCGCGTGACTTTGCCTCCGAGGAGTTCCGGCAGCGCGTCCGGCCCCTCATAGCGATTCGTAATCAGGAAGCGCGGATACCAGGGGCGGCTGTCGCCCGCTATCGGGTTCAGGTCGGCCTGCGTCAGCCGCTGGATGCTGGAAGCGCGGAGCGGACGCCCTGTCATGCTGAAATACTGATCCGAGGTCAGCATCCACAGAATTACGCCGTTCTCATTCACCACATAGCAGCCGTTCCCGTCCGCGATCATATATTCGTAGGCGAACTGGTTCAGCGGATACATTGCGTTCGAATCGGCGCTGGAATTATAGAACCCCTTGCAGAACGTGACGTTGTTCAGCGGAACGTAGGACGTAATCGCCTTGCCACCCTGCGTAGTTATTAGCTTCAGATTGGTGAACACGCGGTACGTCGTGCCGTCTAGCGCGTAATTATTCAGATCGCGACGCAGAATTTCCACCGAACCGCCAAGCCCCTCCTGATTGCTGCCCGACGCCGTGAGCGTTGCGTTGCTATCCGCAACTCCCCGCGCCGTATTTCCGATAGCGGAAACGATGTACACCGTCGGGTTGTTCGGGTTGTTCGGATCGGGAACGGCGAACTCCTGTATACTTCGATAGCGATGCTTGAGATTTTGTTCCCCAAGCGATTTACTGACGAAACTTACCTGCCGCTGCATGGTCACTTTGCTGCCGTTCGGCCCGATTGCGATGACAGGCTGCCCCGTGTCTGCGTCCAGCACGTCCACGATTTCCAACAGGCGGAAATTGCCGCTGTCCGCAATCAGGTAGCGGTTGATGACCGCGTTATTTCCATTGTAAGTATAAGTCCCTTTCGGACTGGAAAACACAATGAGTTTGTTCGGCGCGTCCTGAAGAAATTGCGCGTCGGTCGGCGCATTGAGCGTCAGCGGATAGCCGGGGGCCACGAAGCCCATATCGTTATTGAACGTGGTCAGCTCGAAGTTAGCGCTGCCGCCCCGGTCTGCCAGCGTGACGCGGTTATTGTTCGTGTCCGCGATGAAAAACTGGTCCAGCCCGATGCGGTGCGCCACGCTCGGACGCGCCAGCGTCGTCTTGGTCGTGATGGATTCGCCGCTGTTGGCGGTCAGGGCCGCCAGCGTCGCGTCCATTGTCCAGAGCGCGTTCCCGCCGTAGTCCACTTCCATGATGCGGCTTGCGTCGGCGATCAGCGTGGGGCGGGCGTCAAAAGCGCTGACCCCTCCCGGCAGCCCCATCACCAGCGTCCGCTCCGTGCCGGTCGGCGGCTCCAGCGCCATGCCAGGCCCGCCCTGCTGCCCGTTGGGGGGCAGCGGCATCATCAGGTGGACGCGCAGATTGCCGTCGGTATTGTCGAGCGTGCCACCCGTCGGCGGCGGATTGACGATGTGCAGCGTATGCTGCCCGCCCGAACCGCGCAGGTCAACGGAGGCGATTCCGCCGTTCGTCGTGCTGAAATACAGCGTTTCGCCGATGATGGAAGGCCCGCTGCTGGGGACGATGCCCTGCAATTTCTTCGGCACATAATTTATGTTTCCGTTTTGCGGGATAATCATGTACCACGCCAGATTATCCAGCGGGCTGACGCCGTTGATGTCGGTCGGGTTCGGCAGCGAGATGACGATAGGCGGCGGCGTCACTGACGTTCCCTGGGCGTTTGTGGCGACGGTAGGTTGGATTCCAATGACAATCGGTTCGCCCAGATTCAGGACGTTGCCGCCGCTCAGGGTGCAGTCGTAAATCGTGATGTTGCCGCTGTCCGGGTCAACCACGAATTGCGCGTCTTTGGTCAAATGCGGGGCATTCGCGAACCAGTTGGAGACCGATCCGTCGCTGGCCTGCGCCGTCCGGTTGAAAATTTCAACCTTATAGCCCTGCGGGATCGGCTGCGGCAGTCCGTTGACCGCTCCCAGCGTGATGGTCATGGACGGGTTGGCGCGAAGGGCCATAATCACCGTCGCCGCCGGACTTCTCGTTGTCCCCACAACATAAACGGTATCGTTTAGGAGCGCGGGGCTGCCGACGGGCGTGAACTGGGTGCAGTACGTTCCGTCGGTCTGATTCAAGGGATTGTAGGAGCCAATGCCACCATACGAGTCCCGGTCAAACAGGCGCGTCAGGGTGTTCGTGATCGTTCCGCGACTTGGCTCCGGCGAGTAAGTCCAGGCGATCTGCGTCCCAATTTCTTTCACTGCGGTATTTTGACTGGTTGCGCTGCCGTACTGCTCACGCAGTCCGTAAATGCGTCCGGTCATTCCGTTCGCGCCGCCATCGAAGGTGGAATTAAAAATCGCGGTGTCCTGCGCGGTAATCACAGGCCCGCCAATAATGTTGGCGTAGGTCTTGGTGTCGCCCCCGTTATTCGCAAGGTTCGGGGCTGCAGGGCTAAACGCACGACCAATCGTCTTCATATCTGCGTTGGTCATTGGGACGGCCCCGCCGCCGGTTGCGGCGTTAATACCGGTCGTTCCCGGCCAGTTCAGAGTATAGTCCGCGTACACCAGGTCAGTTGCGGCGATTGCATTGGGAAGCTCAATCTGCGTCTTACGCTCTGTACTATTCACTTCCGTGTAGACCAGAAAACTGCCTGTGTCGCCATAACGCAACGACGTGGGCGGCCCGCTGGCGTGCGTGATGCGGATCACCGGGTTAAGCGGGTCGTTTGCGTCGGACGCATTTAAGTACCACGGCACATTGCCGCGCTGCCCGTCCGCATGGAATGCCTGGTAGGTTCCTGCTACAAGATTGTTGTCTGTGCCGGGGCGCAGAAAACCCGTAAGCGGTTCGTTTTTCGTGCTGAACCACAACGCTCCGAGGACACTGGTGTTTGCCGCCACTCCGTTTGTCGCGACGGGCGGCACAGTCGTAGCATAAATTATTTTGTCCAGAGCGCCGGAAGCGTTATCTTTGATATAGCCCGCCGCAATCGGCCCGCGCAGGGTGGGCAATGCCTCGACCGCGTTACTGGGGTTGTTGCCATCGCCGGGGAAGGGCGCGACGGCGGTATCGGATTTTGCATTGCTATTGGTGAGGGTGAAAGCGTTCGCAAAGACGCCGCCTTTCAGTCCCAGCGCCACAATGCGCCCCGTTCCAGAATTGGCTACCGTTCCGTTCGTGGATTGCGTGGTCGTTGCGAAGAACAATCCTTCCGAGTAGACGGGAGAAGGCACGGGGGCTGACGCCTCGATGAGACCGCCGCCGCCGCCGTGCTTATACCCGCCCGCCCCAACTAATTCCAGCGCGGTGTCGCCGTTTGTGGCCTTATAAGGACGAATCAGGAAAATCGCCGTGTCGCCCGCGTCGCTGGTAACCGCGACGTAATCCCCGGTTTTACTGGAATTGCCATATTCCGTAACAGTTGCTACGGTCGGCGTAGAGACGCGCCCGGTCAGTTCGGTGGGCGCGTTGCATATTTCGTCATACGGAGCGCCGTATTGAAAATCTTTGATATAGCCGTCGTCCGCGCTCTGGTTTCCGAGAAAATGCTGCGCCGGGTCGCGGTCAAAAACGTGGAGGATGTTTGCGCTGTCCACATAGAAGACCAGACTCTTGTAGATGACCGCGCCGGAACCCGCGCTGACTTTCGCCGCGCCGGTGGCGGGAGTCCACGTCCATTTTTCGCCCAGCTGCGCCCCGATGCGCTCGCCGGTGGAACCCGTTCGGCGGGCGTTGCCGCCCTGCGTCGGCGCGGCGGTCGTCCACGCGATCATGTTGGCGACCATTTTCAGGGCGCTGTCAAATTTCGGCGCGGAGCGGAGGTTGACCCTCCCGCTATTAAGCGTAATCTCGCTGTTGATGTTGGTCGCTATCGGGGCCGCGCTAAGGATGATATGGCCCGCGCCGTAGTCCCCCGCCGCCAGCGTGGTGTCTGCCCCGCCCAGAATCGGAGACATATAGGGCGGCGGAATACCCGGCGCAATTTTCAAATCGTACTGGAAGCTGCCTGCTCCCGAACCCAGCCCCGCAATCTGAAACAGATCGAAATTGCTGAGTTTGTTTGGGAAATTAAGCAAGGGGTGATACGAGCTGAGTTTGCTTGATCCTCCAGGGCCACCACTGGTGATACTAAAAATGAAATTGGTGATGCCGCTCATTGGAGTTCCATTGAGAATTTTCGGCGGGTCGAGTTCGATCCACAGCGTGCCGCCGCCGTCCACGAAGCGGCGCAGACGTTCGCGCTCCCCATCGGACAGTTTCACATTCGCGTTATTCTCAGCCATCGGCAGCAGCGCGATGTCCATTTTACGCAGATCGTCGTCAGAAATGGTGTCAAGGTTGACTTCCCAGTACGGGGCCATATTTTTGGCGAGCGGCGCGTTTTCCTGAAAGGAGCCGTCCGTGCTGGAGTTCGGTTTGCCGTTGTTGTTTCCAAACCCGGCGTATTGCCAGCGCCGGAATCCCGCGCCGCTGACGGTGGAGGGGGCCAGCGGATTGATGATGTCCCACTCTCCGGGCCGCAGATCGGTGCGGGCGTCCAGTTCGTAGAAGGCGTAGGGATTGAACAGGGCCGAATTGCTCGACGCAAACAGGACGCAGGCCTTGATCTGCCGCCGCGTCGCGCCGTAAGTCGCGGTCTGCGCCTGCGACTTCAGGGCGGCGGGCAGCAGGGTCATGCCCGCCAGCAGACTGAGCGCGATCCGTTTCTGATTTTTGGTTCGTTTCATCGTTCTTACCTTCATTCCAATTCGGTCTTTCACCGCAAAACGGACGAGGACACCATCCGTAGATTACGCAGATTTTCGCAGAAGAAAAAGAGAGGAATTTCAGACAGGATTAACGGGATTGACAGGATTTTTGAATCCTAATCCTGTAAATTTTGTAAATCCTGTCTGAAATCGCATTTTAATCTGCGAAAATCTGCGTAATCTGCGGATTGATGTTTTCTTTTCAGCCCAGGGGCTGCGCGGGCGTTCCTTCGTAGAGTTTTCCCGGACAGACGGGGAGTTTCGGCAGCGGCGGCAGCGCCTGCCGGTATTTACTGTTAATCATTACCATCACTCCGTTATTATTGTAGAACAGCGGCTGCGACAGGAAACGGACGGGATTGAGGCCTGTCTGATTGGTCGGCAGCATTTTGCTTTTGATTAACATTTGCGCCGATTCCGCGTAGGGCGAGACCATCAGCGGATCGTAGAGGAATCTCATGCCCCGCGCAATTTTCGCGTCCGCCTCGTCTTTCGTGCGGTATTCTGCGCCGTCTTTGACGCCCGGTGTCGTGCCGGGTTCGGTTCCGCGCAGGTGGATGTTAGGTATCGCCATTCCCGCCGTATTGCCTCCGCCAACCGCGACGCCGCCTGCACCGCTATATTCCGGGATATAGCCCCACCGGGTCATCCACGCCGCCTGATCGCTGATCGAGGCGGTGTAGTTCTCCGCAATCGTGCCGTAGACCGTGATGCGAACGTCCAGCGGCTCATTGTAGAACGGAAAATCGGCGGCGACCCGCGTGGTCTGACCGTAAGTAAAGGGCCGCGAGTTGTTGTTGAGCAGGTAGGCCCGCGCCGTGTCGTCTTTGTCCGGGTTAAACGCATAGCCCGGAATAACGAAGAAACTGCGTTCCTGCGCATAAAGCATCGCTTCGATTCGGATGTCCAAAGGCGTGACCATCGCCCCGCCGAAAGCGTAATCGTCGCTGCCGCCCGAAAGCAGGCTGTTTCCCGAACGCCCCGCCGCCGTAGTGTCCACTTGAAACCGCAGCAGGTTCTCGTAGCCCGGTCTCGCCAGCAGCGTGTAGCTGCTGTTAAGACTTGCTGCCGTGTCAAAAGCCAGCGGGAACGAACGCCCTTCCAGTTTCGGCAGGGTGGCGAATCCGGTCAGCGATGTCCCCAGGTAGGTGTAGCCCAGCGCATACGTTTCTTTAAAGGGAATGTTTTGCGTGTTGCTCAGACCGCTCGGAAGGAACGTATTAACCGTTAGCGCGTCGGTCTGCGCTACGATTGGCGGCGGAATCGCCGGAAAAATGGACTTCGAGAAATCGTAAAATCCCAGTCTGTTTTTCGTCGGGTCGTTGTCAATCGCCGGGTTGATCAGCAGATTAATCAGCGTCGGATTGCCATGATAAGAAGCGCTGCGCAGCAGCAGTTTCACCGGCGAGGCGCCGCTGGCAGCTGCGGGCGGATAGGCCACCGTCGGATCAAGGCCGAAACTGAAACTTGCGTCGAAGGACGGCACAGAAGTGCCGGGGCCAATCTCGCTGACGAACGAGCCGATATTTTCGGAGTAGGCCGTCCACAGGTTCGTCTGGTTTCGGGCCTGCATGAACTGCGTGGTATTGACGCAGACGTAATCACGGGCCAGAATCGCGCAGGTAGACGCTTTGTCCGGGTCGCCCTTGACGATGTTGCCTTCGATGTAGGCGGTGCGCCCGGAGACAATCGTCAGGTGGACGCGCTCCAGTTTCTTTGATCCTTCCGTGTCCGGGTTTTCCGCTTCCGAGATGTTGGAAGCGTCCGCGCCAAATACCCCGCGCACTTTGACATTTCCCTCCAACATCACGACGACGTTGACGCCATAAGTATCCGTGTGGGTGTAGGGATTTTTCAGGCCGTTTTTCGACAGCACGGCGTCGCGGTCGTCGCCGTCGTGCGGGAACGCCTGCAATGCGGGATGATTGACCGTTAGCAATGCGCCGTTGGGCAGGACGTAATTCTTGCGCTCGTAATCGGAGAACGGGATTTCGATAGACTTGCTGCCCTGCGTGACCGAAGGCAGACCATCCGGCCCGTAGAACGATTCGTTATCGTCCCGCGTGATCCGCATCCGGTCGCCGAGAAGTTCAATCGTGACTCCGGGCGGGCGGTAGTACGGCCCCTGCCAGCTGCTGTTCGCAAAGTTGGCTTTCGGGTTCAGCCAGTCGGCGCGGAGCGAGTACGACGAACCGACGCCCGCCGCGTTGCTTTCCGCCTGATAATCGGTCGGGTTATTGATATAGACGCCGGTTCCCCAGCCGAACTGTCCCTGTCGGAACCGCTTTTTGTCGGCGTCGGTGGCGAACGCGCCGGTTTCGCGGGTCAGCAGGCGGTAGCGCAGGAAGCCCGTTCCCGCGTCGTAATAGTCCAGCGAGGGCGGATCGAGCGAACGGATGCCCTGCGAATAGCCGCTGCTGTCCGGCTGATCGCTGCCCGTTCGCACCAGTCCGTTGGCGCTGTCAAAGGCGCAGGCGGGATTCGCGCTGGTCGGGTTTACAGCGCAGTTGGCGTCCCCGTTCGGCCCAATTTTCAGCCCTTGCGAAGCTTGCGCAAGCGGCGCAGGTTTTTTGGTAAGGTCCTCGTTGACGAACAGCCGGGTGTTCGCATTGTCGAAAACGATGTTGCCGGAAGCGAGCAGGGTATCGGCGGTCAGCAGGTTATCGCCTGTGTTGCGCTGACTTTCGAACAGGTAGGTCGAACCGTAAAATTTCACGTCCCCATTGACGCGCATGGGATAGGACGGGGTAGTCAGGTTCTTATTGACGCCGACGGACGGGTCGCCCAGCACCAGCGAGAGCGGGGCGGTGGGGCCGATTCCTGTTTCGCCCAGCGCCGGAACGCGCAGATCGGGCAGGTGCAGGTCGGGAACTCCGATAGACGCTTCGTTATTGGTCTTATTTTTGTTGGTGACGTAGAGGCCGTAATCGGTCAGTCCGATCTGCTTGTACGCGACCAGTTCTTTGCGGAGGCGCGGGGCCGCGCCCCGTTGCAGGAAGACGGTCGGGTCAGTACCGTCGCCGATGTCGCCCGGTCTGCCGATGGATTCGATGCGCAGCAGTCCGCCGCGTGGGTCTTGCGTGTCCGGCGCATACACGACACGCACCAACGCCCGCCCGCCGTTCATCGCAACCCGCGAAAAACCGACAGACAGCCACTGGTAATCGGGGTCGGTGTTGGAAATCGGGGGCGTGGGCGTGGGGCGCCAGTCGGCCCCGTCGCCGCTGTGCGTGAGCTGCTCGTCGCAGTAGTTGACGCCCGCCTCCGCCAGGGTGTTGGCGGTCTGCGTCTGAACGCTGCGCCCGGACTGCTGGATGTTGCGCCCAATCTGCGCAATGAAGATCGTTCCGATGAAGAGCAGCACGAACATCACGGCGAGTACAATAATCAGCGCCTGCCCGCGCCGCGCATTTCGGTTGTTCATAGGGCGGTTGCGTCCCTTTCCATCGGACATTCGGTAAACTCCAGGTCGAGAGGTCTTCGGGTATTCGGTATTCAGGTATTGGGTATTCAGGTATTCGCTCACTCACTGATAGATTGTACAATCTCATAGGGAACAATCAATACCTGAACACCTGAACACCCGATTACCTGATTAGATGACGTTTTAACGCTGCAAGTTCCGTACTTTGACCTGTCCGGTCAAATTCATTTCCTGCGGGCGCGACGAGCGCGGATCGTAGTAGCGGATATTCATGGAAACGTTCATCAGTTCCCGCGTCAGATAGTCCGCCTTGACCACATCGTTCGTCCGGTTCATCTGGAAACGGTAGGTAATCTCTATCGGATCGGAAGCCGCGTTCGCGCCAGCGACGTTTTTGAGCAGCGGCAGGCTGTGCGGACGATAGGTCAGCGGAAAACCGCCCGCCGCGTTCGGCACGGTCTGTTCCATATTTTTCGGGTTCTGGGACAGATCGGGCGAAGTCTCGGTATCGTTGCCGCTGTCGAACTCGATGTAGCCCGCGCCGACTCGCGGGTCTGATTTCAGCGGGTCGTTGGCAATCGCGAGGGCGGCGTTCGGAATATCGGTATAGTTGATTTTGTACTGGTTCGGCCCCGGCGCGTCGCCGTTCGCCGAAACGCGGGTGTACTGCGTCCGGTAACCGTAATGCGGGCCGGGATTCTGATCGGGGCCAAACACCCGTTCGGAACCCGGAACGATGGTGACGCGGGGCGTGGTTCCCGGAACAGTTCCGAAAATCATCGGGTCGAGCGGAGACTGCGCCCCGGCGGGCATCAAGGTCTTCGCGTTCCACATTTGATTTGATATAACGCCCAGCTGCACGTACCGCTTGCCATAGCCAGAAGTCGCGATATTGATTACCTTATCGTTAATCTCCAGCGGGCTGTACGTCTGCGGCACGGGCGCGTAGTTGTTGGCCTGCGTGTCGTGACACAGGACAGACCAGGGGAACGAAAAATTTACCGCTCCGGCGCGTGGGTCAACCGCGTAGACAAAGAAATTCGGATCGCTGTATTTCAGCGCTCCATTAACGGCGCTGGGGCCAGTCCATGCTCCCGTTGCCGGGTCTACTATCGGGCCAGAGACAACGCCCGCGCCGCCCGCGCCGCCCGCAGCCGCCGTTTTGTACAGGATATTGCCGGTCGCGGGGTCGTACTCATAATAGTTGAGCGTGGCCTGCGCCAGCGGGTCGCCCGTCGGGTCGGGGTTGCCGGTAGCGGCGTCGAAGGCGCGGAAGACCTGCACCCGGAACGGATTGTCCCAGTGCGAATACTGCGTGATATAGGAGACGGCGGCGGGCGCGATGGCCTCGTTGCCCGCGTTTTCCACGCTGGAAGGCGTTCCCGGATCGTTCTGCACGTAGTAGGGCGCAAAGGTAATCAGCGGTCGGACGCGGGAAGCGTAGCCGTTCGCCGTCCCGACATTTCCGTTCGCGTCATAGTACAGCACGGCGTTGGTATCCGGGTTGCGGTTCAGGGCGATTGCGTCCACTTTTTTCGGCAGCAGCAGCGTCGAGGAGACCGCCCGCCAGTTGTCCGCGATGGTATAAACCGCGCCGTTGTTGCCGGTCGGTTTCGCGCCGGGAACCGCCCAGAGCGCTGTGCCAGCCCCATCCTCTTGCCCGCCCGCAGGTGAGTGATCGTAGAAAAAATTCGGGTCGTGTAACTGGACCGTCCCTTTATCCGTGTCCACGATTGCGCCGGAAGCGTTCACCGTATGAAACAGTTTCAAGTTCGGAATGTAGACCGGATTCGCGCCCGCCGCCGTGTTCGGGTCGGCGATAAAAGTCTGGACCTCCGCCCGATACAGCGTGTAGCGGTTGTCCTTGTTGTTGACTCGCGGCTCCTCATAGGTATTGAAGTAAGGCTTTGCGGGCATCCCGTTCAGCGTCACGCCATTGCTGTCCACAATGGTAGTGGCCGTCGGGGTGTTGTCCGCCAATCCGATAAAGAGGCGTCCCAGCGTCCGGCCTGCGGTCAGCGGCAGGGCGTAGCCTTTTTTCGTGGCGGCGTCGGCCTGTGAATAGATGGGATCGCCGGTAGTCGGATCGGAGGGCAGGTTCGGCGACTGGTCGTACTGCCGGGACGGGCGCACATACTCCGCCATCGCGTAGGCGGTCGGGACGGGCGTTTGTCCGCCAACGGTTGGAACCCACAGATTGATGGGGTTAGACGAGTTGTCGTAGATGTAGGCCGCATCGGACAGCGTGGTCGTGACTTCGCGCAGGGAGTCGCGGGCGGCGGCCTGCGCCTCGACCTGCGTTCCGGCGCGGCTCGTCAGATTGAAGGTATCAATCAGCGGCTTAAAGATCAGGGTCAGCAAGACCGCCAGCAGCGCAATGACGACCAGCAATTCGATCATGGTAAACCCATGCCGGATTTTGGATTCTGGATTCTGGATTTTGGATTGCACCGCTGTCCCCTTCGTTGCGATTATGTGATTGTTTTGCGCTGTGACGTTCATAGTTTTCGTTTAATTCCAAGTGTTCGGGTGTTCGGTGTTCTGGTGTTCGTCACGCTCACGGATAAATTGTACCAAACGCTCAGTGGAACAGACAATGCCTGAACACCTGAACACCGAACACCTGAATACCTTTTCTAATGCGTGGGGTTAGGCGTTAAAATCGTGTCCTGATCCAGTTTGCGCCAGTGGTAGGTCGGGACGGGCGGCTGACCGGCCTGCGAATTGGGCGACATCGAGACGCTGCGAAGCCAGAGTACCCGCGACTTCAGCGAAACGCCCTGCACATTATCTACCGCCATCAGGCCGGTCGTCTTTTCGTCCGGCAGGCTGCCAAAGTTGCTATGTTTCGTTGTCAGGTCAATGTAGGGCAATCCGACAGTTCCGTACAGGCTGGCATTGTTGGAAATCTGGTAGTTCTCGCCGCTGGCGTGCTGTGCGTTCCCGGCTGCGTCCAGATAGTTCAGGCTGCCAATCGTGACCGTTTTGCCCGACTCGCATTTCGGGAAATAGATGCGCCCCGCGTTCGCGCCTGTCCCAACGAAATAGTTGTTATAGGCCAGAAGCGTCGAAGTGTCGGCGGGGTAGTAATGCGCGTTCGCCTTTTGCAGCTGCGCCCCGAAATTCTTCTGCGTGTGGTAGTAGATTTTCAGCGTGACGTTTTGCAGATTGTTCGCCGTAATGAACGCTTCGTCGAAATGCACGACGCCGGTCTTCGCGTCCACCGTGAATTTATTCGCCGTCCCGATGGCGTTCCCGGTGGGAACGCTTCCCGGAAGGCACTCGCCCGAACCTCTGGTAATCAGTTGTCCGTTGTTAGCGTTGTAGATCAGCACATTGGCGGTGTTGCCGCCGAACAGTCCGGCGAAGTTCGTCTGGTCAAGCTGCACGTCGCCCGTCGTCGAAACGTAGGGCAGCGAAAGGCGGACATCGAACGGCGCGACGGCGGGCAATGCGCGTTGATCGCGAACGATATGGTTGTCCAAAATCTGGTAGCTAATCCGGGCGGAAAAAGGCTGCGTTCCCGTCGCCGTTACAATCGTTTCATTGTGGCCTACGGGATTGAACACGAACACGCCGACGTTTCCGTTGCCGTACTCGTTCGCGCTGTACAGGGCGTATTCGTAAGGATCGCTAGTCCACGTAGGCGGAGTAGTTGTTCCCGCCAGCGGCGTCGGAGAAATCAGTCGGAAAGCGCGGCTGACCTCTTCGCTGCCATGTCGGATTCCGAGATTGGGGTCAATGTCCGCTGGCAATGTCAGCGCCGGGGCTGCCGCGCCTGCCGGACTGAAAATCGGCTGCCATGTCGGAAGGAACTGCGGAGCGGTCACGGGGATGGCTATATCCGGGACATAAATTTTATTGCTGCCGCTCAAAACCGTTTTAATGCCGCCTGTCGTCGTGTAGTAGGTGTAGTTAAACTGGAACGTCCGGCCCGTCGTCACCGTAGCGTTCGGCGGCAGAGCAACAAAGCGCGGATAAAAGGCGATCAACTGACGGTCGTAATCAATGGCGTATTCGGCGCTGCTCGTCAGGTTCGGAACGGTTTCGCTGCCAAATTGATCCTTAAAAGGCTGCTCTGAGCGCTGCAATGGCGTTCCGGTGACCTGCGGGTTCAGCGGATCGGGCGCGGTGACAGTAGCAGCCGGATTGAAGTAGATGGGGCCGAACTGCGCGGTGTAGACCGCCCCGAAATTTGTCATGCCGTTGGGCGAGCCGAACGCGGTGGGGATGCGGAACGTCTCTCCGACGACGTAGTTGATCTTGTTCACGTCGGCGACAAGCGCGTTCTGATTATTCGGGTCAAGCGCTTCCGGGTTCAGGTTATCGGGCAGAATGTTTGGATTGATTACGCCGTTCGCGTCCATTGCGACGATGCTTTCCGGCACAGACAGCGCGTTTTTCTCAAATTCCAACTGCTGATTGGCGAGGGCGGAGGCGTTCGTCTGCTCGGCGGTGCGCTGAATGGCAAGGAAGCCATACGGAAAAATGCGGATGATGCCCAGCACTCCGATGACCAGCACCGCCAGCACGACCAGAATTTCGATCAGGGAGAACCCGGCGGTCGGGTGCGATTTTTGGCGCAAATTGCGGACGCGGTTGTTCATGCGGTAATCCATATCTTCCAAAAAAAATTCACTGAAGTCAGCCCTCACCCCCGGCTCCTCTCCCGGAATCGGCATGGGGAACAGGCGGGTTTTCGTTCGGGCTGTTTTCTTCGACGACGCCGGTTGGCTGCGGGTTCCGATTCGGGCGCGAAATAAACGCGGGATTGCCGGGAGTTGAAAACTCCCGGCAATCCCGGACGCCTGCATCAGTAGTTGAGCGGCAGCTGTTTGGCGGCGTCTTTGGCTTCCATTTTCTTCGCCGTGCCGGACAGCAGCAACACCATAACTTTGGCGCTGTTGCCAAACGCGACATGGCTGGTAATATAGGTCAGGACGGTGTGATCGGACGGCGGGTTCTTGTATTTCAGTTGCGCGGACAGCGGGTTTTTGGTGTTGGGGTCAACGTCGCAGCCCTTCGCAGAGTTCCACAGTTCGCCTGTCCAGTCCGGCGAATAGTGCAGTTCGTAAACAATTTGTCCGCCGGTTGCAACAACATTTCCGCTGGCGTCTGCGTGGACGACTTTCCCGTTCCCGTCAATCATCGGGCCGATGTCCATTGCGTCCATTTTGTAGTAGACTTTCGGCGTTCCCGCCCCATAGGAATTTCCGTCATTATCAGTAGCAGGAATGTCTGCATCGCCGTAAAGCGAACAACCATTGCTCGTGCTGTTGACTGTCCAGGCAACGGGTTTACCAATGTCTTTTACCGTGCCGTCTGTATTGAATCCGCTGCCGTCCGGTGAGTTCGGCGGGTAGTAGGCTAAGGTTGTGTCCGTCTGGTCGGTGATGGCGTCGTCACCCGCGAGGAAGGTTACGTAGTCTTTAATCTGTTCGTGGTAAAGATGTCCCGCAACAATGTGACTGCTATTTGCGACGAGTTTATTGTTAGTGTCCAGTTGTCCTGCCGCTCGGTACGTTCCTGCAATATTGTGCATTGCGGTAATCGTCCCGCCTTTACCAGCCGCTGTGAGAAGCCGATAAGGCGGAGTCAAAGTTTTGTCTGGCATCTCCGCGTAGCCAAACAGGACGGACGGGTAATGCCCCTCGTCCTCGTTGTAGAGTTTCGCGCCGATATAGACCGCCTGCATATTCGACATGGTGCTGCTTTGCCGCGCCTGTTCGCGCACCGTCGCGAAGACGGGGAACAGAATGGCGGCAAGAATCGCGATAATGGCGATTACGACGAGCAGTTCAATCAGTGTGAACGCCTTGCGCGTCCGTGAAATTTTTTTCATTGACCTCACCCTAAACCCTGCCTTGCGCGACGAGGGGAAAATACAGATTGCGTCAGGGAACCAGACCGATTGGCCCTTTGGGTACAAATTCACTGGCGGACACGGGCCGCACTTTGCCGTTGAGCATCAGCGTCAAAACTTTGTCTGAACCCGCGTAGCCCGCATGGTACGTACACCAGGTGATGACGGTGCGGTCTTCCGGCGCGTTCGGGTATTTCAGTTGATTGGTGGCGTCGGCAGTCCCGGTTTTGCCCGTCCAGTCCAGCGCGTAATGGAGTTCGTAGATCGGGTCAGCGCCGTTTTTTTGCACGACGCCGGACGCATTGATCTGCGGCCCGATGTCGTAACTATCGTATTTGTAAAAGTAAGCGGGCTGATCAATCGGGACAGCGCGGCAGCAGTTATCTTTAACTAACTGCGTAAACAGAAAATTCCCGGCGCGGGCCAGCGGAACAGGATACACCGCCGTCGTGATGTCGGTTACGCCGGTGTACTCCACTCTATTATGGTTAGTATCGGGGCAGACAAAGATGCTCGGATCGTTGTTCAGATATTTTTGCCCGCTAATCAGCGGCTTGTAGGTCAGCGAACTGATTTGCGCGGGGATGTTTCCGTTGCCAGTAGTATAGAAAACGCCAGTAGCGTCTTGCACGTAGCCCAGCAGCGCGGACGGGTATTTGTTGTTGTCTTCCCGGTAGATGCGCAGGGCCACATAAATTCCGTGCATATTCGAGAAGCAGTTGGTCTGCCGGGACTGTTCGCGCACCCGCGCAAAAACGGGGAACAGAATCGCGGCGAGAATTGCGATAATGGCGATCACCACGAGCAGTTCAATCAGCGTAAAACCTTTGCGAACGGGCGTAATAACTTTCATACGGCGGGGCTTTCTTTCCCTGACAGAACAGTCAGGCGTTCGGGCGCATAACGACTCGTCTTTTTTGACGGCATGAGCGAGCGCGTTGTTCCGCTCCAGCCGAACAAATTTCATTATTTTTGACCGCGATTTTATATTCCCCGCCGCATGGCCTGAATCCTTCACCGCAATCCATACTCCCGGACAAAGCGTCCGGGAGATCATGAGGCCCCCTTGCGTCACCGGGGCGGAAGCGTTACAAAACGCGGCGCTTATTCCACCAGCTGCCCGAAGGCGTCAATCTTTGCGCGAATGACGTTGAGACCGCCGCGCCAGAACTCCAGATCGGTGATGTCCAGCCCGAAATTTTTTGCCAGCGTCGGCGCGTCGGCAAGGCCGGTCGAGGACAGGAAATCGTCGTAGCGAGCGCGGAAGGCGTTCTGGTCTTGCAGGTAGACATTATACAGCGAGATAGTGAACAAGGCCCCGAAGGTGTAGGGGTAGTTGTAAAACAGCGGGCCGTAATAATGCCCTTTTACCGCCCACATGAACGGGTGCAGCGATTCCATATCTTCGCCGTAGGTCGCTTTTTGCGCCGCCAGCATTTTTTCGCTGAACTCGGCGGCGCTTAGGTCGCGCTGATCGCGCAGATCGAAGACGCTCTGCTCAAACAGAAACCGCGAATGGATGTCCACTACGATCTGACAATCGCCCTGAAGACTGCGGTCGAGCAGCGTGAGTTTTTCCTGCGGGGCCGCCCGCTGCATCTCCGCCTCGGAGACCAGCGTCTCGCAGAACAGGCTTGCGGTCTCCGCCAGCGTCATCGGGGTTGAGCTTTGCAAGGGGGAGCGGTCTTTCAGGCAGAGGTTGTGGTAGGCGTGTCCCAGTTCGTGCGCCAGCGTGCTGACGCCGTTTGCGGAGCCGTCGAAATTCATAAAGACGCGGGACTCGCCGGGGCGCGTTCCGGTGCAGTAGGCCCCGCCCTCTTTGCCGTAGCGGGGGCCGGCGTCAATCCAGTTTTCGCGGAAGGACGTTTCGGCAAAGTCCGCCATGCGGTCGGAGTAAGCGGCGAAATTCGTGCGGATAACGTCCTCCGCTTCGGGCCAGGCGTAGCGGCGGGACGTTTCGCCGAGCGGGGCGAGCAGGTCGTGCCACGCCAGTTTTTCCACGCCCAGCGCCTTCGCTTTCAGGGCCATATAGCGGCGGAAATCGGGGAACGATTCCACGCAGGCGGCCTGCATCGCGTCGAGCGTAGGGCGGTCAATGCCGTTGGAGAGCAGCGTCGGCTCCACATCGTTGGCGTAGCCGCGCCGTTTCCGCAGCGTCTGCTGATGGCCTTTGACGCCGTTGAGCGCGGCGGCAAGCGGCACGGTCACAGTCTCCCAGACTTTGATTTCCGCGTCGTAGGCGGCCTTGCGGACGGCGCGGTCGGGGTGGTTGGCGAGCGAGCGGATTTCGCTCATCGGCAGGTTTTTCGTTTCGCCGCCCATTTCCACCGGGGCGGTCAGCAGGGCGGTGATGTTGCCATGCAGTTTGGCCCAGCCGCTGATGCCCGACGCGCTGAGTTCCGCCGCCAGCGATTCCTCCGCCTCGCTCATCTGATGCCGCGCCTGATACTGCGCTTTGGCGAGGGCGTAGGCGTTGCCCGCCGCAAGGGGTGACCGGCGCTTGAGTTCTTCCACATCGCTGAGGCCCACCCAGGCCACATAGCGGGTCATCAACTGGCTGAAGCGCACATAGTCCATGTCCAGTTTCGATTCAGCGGCCTTTGCGGTCTCGTCGCGGGCGTCCGTCGTGGTGAAGCAGCCAATATACGCGCCCAGCGTCCGCATTTTTTCGAGCAGGGCGTTGACCGGAACCGTCACGGCGTCATACGCGGCGGCAAATTCGGCGTCCACCGCCCCGATCTGACGCTTGCGGACGGCGTATTGATCAAAAAGCGCGGCGAGGGAATCGAGATCGGTCAGCGCTTCGGCGAACGCGGCGGAAAACTCCGCCGATTCGAGCGAGGGGAAAATAGGTGTCATATCCCAGCGGGGCAAAGCGGCGGCGGACTGAGTATCGGGTGCGGACATTGTGCGTCGTTTCTCCTTGACATGGTTTGCGTCGCTCCTATTATAGCAGAAAGACTCTCCCGGAGAGAAGCGATAGAAAGAAGAAAATAGCGGTCGCATCCTTGCGAATTGCGCTAGTTGCGAATTGCGCCAGAAAGAAACGAACAACCCGGCGCGGCGCGTAAAGTGATGAGACAACGCCGAGGCGCGTCTTCCCGTCAGGCCCGGAAAGGTCCGCGCCAGAAGAAGCGGGCAAAGAATGAGGAGAAACCTTTTGACAGAAGCAGAAAAAAACGCGGCGGGGCAGACGCCGCTTGCCATTGACCTTACGGGGAAAATCGCGCTGGTGACGGGCGCGACGGGCGAACTGGGGCGGGTCATCGCCCGCACCCTGGCCCGATGCGGCGCGGACGTTGCCATCCACTACCACCAGAGCGAAGTCCGCGCCCGCGAACTCCAGACTGAAATCGCCGCAATGGGCGTCCGCGCTGCGATCGCGCAGGCCGATGTCACACAGGAAACGGAGGTGCTGCGGATGCGCGATCAGGTGAGCGCGGCGCTGGGGCTGCCGGAAATTCTGGTCAATAACGCGGTGATTCAATACGACTGGACAAGCGTGCTGAATCAGTCGGTCGCGGACTACGAGGGGCAGTTCCGCTCGTGCGTGCTGCAAAATGTGCTGATGGCGCAAGCGTTCGCGCCCGACATGATCGCAAAGCGCCGGGGGCGAATTATCGCCATCAGCACCGAGTGCGCTATGCAATGCACCCCGTCGCAGTCCGCTTATGTCAGCGGCAAGCGCGGCATGGACGGCGTTTTGCGGACGCTGGCGCGGGAGATTGGCGAGCATCAGATTACGGTCAATCAGGTGGCGCCGGGGTGGATGATCTCGGAAAAATACCGGGCGACCGGAACGGAGCGGCAGGAGGGCTACGAAAAAAACGTCCCGATGCGGCGGCGTGGGGAAGATCAGGACATCGCCAACGCGGTGGCCTTTCTCGCCTCCGACCTTGCGGGGTTCATCACCGGCGTTTATCTCCCGGTCTGCGGCGGAAACGTCATGCCGACGATCTAGCCCCCGTCCAAAACCCCTTTCCTCACTGGAACAGCGCCGCGCCAGAATAACCGGGAGTCAAAAACTCCCGGCAGTCTGGCGCGGCCTCTTCTGAATCGGGAACGAACACGGAGCGCCTCTATAAATGATGGCGAATCTCCGCCGACTCGTACTGACCGTTTCGATTTCAGACCCTTCGGTCTTTTTGGCGGCAAGTCAGCGTTTCAGCCTGATGCTGCGCCGCTCGTTGCCGGTCTTCGCGTCGTAGAGACGCGCTGTTTCGTCATCAGCAATCGCCAGCGTTTCGCCGTCTTTCGAGAAGACCGCCCGAATTTGCCCTGCGGCATTGCGCCGCTGCGCCGTATTGATCGTTTCGTCGGACTTCACTTTGATAAACCTCACCGTTTGATCGTGTTGCAGAACGACAACGACGGCTCCGTCCGGCGAGATTGCCAGCGTTTCCACAGCCGAAACTAATGAATGAGTCTCGCTATGCTTGAGATCGTTCTCCACGACCGTGTAATTGATACCATTCGCTGTAATTAGCCTATCACCAACAGTAGGAGCCATGACCTCAACCCGATTATCGCTAATTGTCTGCGTAGGGCTCCAGTCAAAAATGTCCCATCGCATGATGAGGCCTGTAATGGACCCCGCCTGATTCGTCTCTGCCCCCCCTGCAATCAAATATCCCCCATCAGACGAGAATTTCGCGGTTGTCAGCGCCCAGAAGCCCGCTCGTTCCAGTTGCCTCACCACGTCTAATGTGTCCCCGCGCCACACTCGAACCGGGCGGTCAGAAGTTTCCAGCGCCGCCGCGAGCAGTGAACCGTTTGGAGAAAATTCCAGCGTATTGACGCTTTCGCTAAACGGTTGCGATTCGATTTGCAGGCCGGTCTTTGCGTCGTAGAGCGCGAGAAAATTGTTCCGGTTCAGCGCAAGGCGTTTGCCGTCCGGCGAGAAGGTGATGGCCTCGTTCAGATTTGCGCCTTTGTCCCCGACATTTTGCCATTCCAGCGTATGCAGCAGTTCGCCCGTTTTTACATCCCACAGCCGCGCTTTGCCGCTCAGGGTCGCCAGCGTTTTGCCGTCTGGCGAGAAAGCGATGCCGCGTTTTGCGCCGGTCGCGGTCGCGTGCGCCGCCGCGCCCGAATTGGACTGCGAAGCGCCGGTCTGCGCCGCGCCGTCCTGCGACGACGACGCGGACGAACTGGTCGTTGACAAATAGGAAGGGTAGCACCCCCCGCTGCTGGTATCGTAATAGTAGCCCGACTGGCAGTCTTGCGAAGACGCCGAGTGGGACGAAGACATCATACCGAACACGATCAGCATACCGAAAACGCCGATAATTCCCACAAACAGGTTGCGCAGGAAGTTGCCGCCGTCATCGGGTTTGGAAGCGGCAGCGGCGGTATTGGCGGGCTGCGGCATGGGATTGTTGGCGAAAGCGTTCCAGCCCGCCGTCGCCGGAGCCGGATCGTTTGCCCGCCAGCCTCCTGCGGCGGGCGCGGGGTCGGACTGCGGCGCGGACACCTGCCGCCACGCCTCCAAATCGGCCTCGGACGGGAACGGGTCTACGCCGCGCAGCTTGACTTTCCGCTCGCACCAGGGGCAGGCGTCCAGATGGGCGCTGAACCAGTGGCTCGGATTTTCGGCGCAATGCGACAGAGCGCGTTTCGCCGCGTCCAGCGCTGTCTGCCACTCCTGCGCGGTCGGGCGGACGGACGGATCGTGAAAGCCCTCGTCGAAGCACCGCAAAAACAACGCCTGAATCGGCGGCGGCAGCAGCGAGAACGGCGGGGCCGTCCGCGTTCCGGGCCGATACGGGCCGGGATTCGCGCCATACGGAAAATGCCCCTGCGCGATCCGGTCTTCGAAGGCGGGCGGGTCGTCCACGCCGTCGTAGACTCCAGCGAAGGGGTGCGTCCCCTCCATCAGCATCTGGAAAATCAATACCGCCAGCCCGAAGTTATCGTGTTCCGGGCGCAGAACTTCCTGCCCGGTCGCTTTGCCCTGCAATTCCGGCGGCGTGAACTCCGGCGTCCGCACCGGGCAGGGATAGACCTGTCCCGTCTCCTCATTCTCCACCTGAAACGAGTCGGTGTCCACCAGCGTAATCAGGGCGGTGTCGGTCGCCAGCACGTTGGCGTGCTTCATATCGCCGACGATGTAGTTCCGCGCATGGAGGGCGCGGACGGTCGCGGCAAGGTTGCGGGCGGCGCGGATGAGGTAGCGGTAATCAAACAGCGGGCTGACCTGCAAGCGGCGCTGCGGGTTGTAAAAATCAATAATCTCCGCGACGTTGTAGGCGCGGGGCATCAAAAACCCGACGACTCGCTGCCGGTCTTTTAGGTCACACAGCAATTCTACGGGCCACGCTATCGGAACATGGTCATCGGAGCCGATGGGGACTTGAGGCGGGTGGTCGCGCATCACCGCGAGTTTGGCGGCGCGTTCCGGCGTGGCCCGCTCGTCAAGATAGACTTTCGCGGCCCAGTTCGGAAACTCCGGCACGGGGTAGACGCTGGCCTCGCCGCCCTTGCCGAGCGGGGCCGTTTCGTCAATATAAATTTTGTCGCCGTCGGCGCGTCGCAAATACATCAGATTTTTCCTTACGCCCGAATTATAGCGGAGTCATCCAGATCGTGTCCAGTTGACTGCGGGACAGGTTTTTAACGTGTCCGTCCGCGAACAGGGTATCGTAGCGCTGGGTGACGAAATTGCCGTGCCACCGTCCCGCGCCGTCAAACAGCACATTCACACTGGACGGGTACTGCACCGTGCTATCGGTCGCGTGGGTATAGGCCAGTTCCGTCCGGTAGTAGTAGGAAGTCCCGAACTTAACGTAACTGGAGGGATAGGCGTCTTTTTGCGTCCCCTTCACGCCAATCGGGTCAATGTGCAGCGGGTTACCGTTGTTATCGTAGGTGAAGTCCTCCACGTCGTATCCCGTATCGGACGGACACTGAAAAATCGCGGGCGACTTTGCGTAAGGCTTTAGCGCGTCCTGCACGAACGGGACTTTGTTGTCCGTAATCTCTTTCTGAAAATCCGGCTGCCCGTCCCAGATTTGCGGCGTCCAGTAATCCGCCGGGTCAATGGCGTAGGGGTACATTCCGTCGTTGTCGTCCATGTACATCCTGACCGCGTGGCCGATTTGACGCAGGTTCGATTTGCAGACGGCCTCCCGCGCTTTGCCCCGCGCCGTAGCAAAGGCCGGGAACAGGATGGCGGCAAGGATGGAGATAATGGCGATAACGACTAGCAATTCAATCAGCGTGAAGGCGCGGCGCGATTCACGGACTTCGGCGCAATGCAGCATGGCGGCCCTTCTTTTCTCTCGTAGTCAGGACAGTTTTAATCAAAAAATTCGGGCAGGACATAAATTCAGGATGGACACGCCCGATGTAGCGGGTATACTGTTTCTATTGTGAAATCGGTCGCACAGTTCCTTATACGGAACCGATTGCGACTCTGGTGTCACGATTTTTACGGTTTGACCATCTTTAGCGCAAATTTTTTCGTGAGGGCCGCAGGAAATTGCCCCGCTGTTCCAGAGTTCGGAACGGGGCCTGCGCCGATATTTTGCATTGCGTCAACCCCGTTCCAATGATTGCGGGTTGCTTTACTCTGTGTTCTCTCAGGCTCACGATAGCGCCGAAAACACTCAGGAGGCATTCATGTCCGATGCTGCGTTCTATTCCATACCAGCCCATCCCGCGCTGACAGGGCGACGCCACGCAATTCTCTCCGCTCTGCCCTATTTGCTGCTTCTCGCCGCCGCGTTCAGCGTTTTCGCGGAATCGGCGGACGATCCTTTTATCACCTTCCGCTATGCGGCAAACGCCCTCGCCGGTCACGGCCCCGTATTTAATATCGGCGAGCGGGTCGAGGGATTTACCAGTACGCTGCATCTGCTGGTCTGCATGGTCCTGCTGAAAATCGCGCCCTCGGTCGGGATTTTGTTCAAGGCCAAACTTGCCTCGCTCGGTTTTGGCCTCCTCGCCCTGTGGCAGACTCGGCGTCTGGCGACGGAATACGGCATGACGCCCGGAAAAGCGATTCTGGCGCAGCTGCTCGTCGCGCTCAACATCAACTTTGCGCTGGCGTGCGCAAACGGCCTTGAAACCAGTCTGTACGTGTTTCTGCTTCTCTCAACGCTGCTCCAATTCCTGCGTGAAAGCAAGGGGCGGCGCGGACAATTTTCTGCTCTGCTGCTTTTCCTCACCCTGCTGGCCCGCCCGGAAACGCTGCTTGTTTTTGCGGGGCTGCTTTTTCTGCGCGTATTCGGCGGCAAGACGCGGGCGGAGAAAAAATCGGACACGCTGGCGTGGGCCGCAGTGTTTCTTGCTCCCGCACTCTGCTTTTTCTGCCTGCGCCACTGGTATTTCGGACAATGGCTCCCAAACACCTATTTCGCAAAAAGCGGCCCGCTTGTAAGCAGCGCGAAATCCGGCGTGGAATACCTTTTCGAGACGCTGTTTCCAAACCGTATGGACTTGAAAGCGATACAGCGCGGAGAGGCGCATCCTACGCAGTTCTTACAGATAATCACGGCTCCCGTCTGGTGGGGTCTCGCGCTGCTGGGCCTGTGGCGCAAGCGCCGCAGTCCGCTCACCGCCCCGCTGGGCGTGGCGCTGCTTGCGACCCTGGCGCTGGCGCTGCGCTCCGGCGGTGACTGGATGATCGGGTGGCGTTTCGTCGCCGCCATTATCCCCGTCGCCGCGCTTTTGCAGGTGAGCGGGATTTCCGCGCTCGTTGAATGGCGGGCCGAAAAAAAACCTGCCGTCGCTCCTGCCCTGCCGCCGCTTATTCCCGCAGCGGCGGCTCTGCTGACCCTCTGGACGGCGGCGTTCGCCATTACCCCGCACAATTCGTGGGCGCGGGCGAAATTCGCAACCGATGACGGACCACTTTTTGCCTGCGCCGATGATCTGGGGCTAACGCCTATCACCGTTTGCGTCGGCGAATTTGTGAAATCAGACCTGCCTGCCCGCTCAGTCATTGTCTACTCCGAAATGGGGTATGGCGCGTTTATCAATGCGGACAAAACATTCATTGATTTCCGAGGCCTCACGGACGGCGAGATTTCCCATCTGCCCTCGCGCTACAAATCGTATATCGGCGTGGGAGTCGCGCCCGCCGACCTGAGCAGGCCGCAGCATCCGGCCTACCCGATTCTAGCCCGCCGCAAACCCGATTACATCATCTGCATCTGTCAGGGCAAGATGCCGCCCGCGCTGCTCGGCGCTTATCATCACGCCGCAACCTTGACCGCCGCGCCCGAAGCGAACGGAAATCGTAGACAGGCCTACGTCTATTCGCGCCTGCCCCTTGCGGATTGGCGGCGTAAAAGCGGAATCAATCCGCAAAACGCCGCCGAAAATAATGCGCCCCCTTCCATCAAATCGGCGGCGCAGACGCCCGCCATAGGGTACAATTAAGGTGGTATTACGCAGCGCGGGCGGCAGGCGCGGCCCGGAGAAAATTTACGCAAAGCGCAGGAATGATTTATGGCCTCACAATGGAAAAACGCGCTGATTATCGGGGCCTCGTCCGGCATTGGCGAGGAACTGGCGCGGCAGCTGGCAAAACAGGGCAGCGCCGTCGCGCTGGTGGCGCGGCGCGAACCGGAACTGCGCCGCATCGCCGAAGCGATTCAGGCCGAGGGCGGACTGCCCGCCCGCGTCTACGTCCACGACGTGACGGAGACCGACTGCGCGGCCCCGCTTTTTCAACAGATCGCGCACGACATGGGCGGGCTGGATTTAGTGATTTATGCGGCGGGGGTCATGCCGCCGATAGCGCCCGGTGAATTTTCGCTGGAAAAAGACCGACACATGATCGAGGTCAACCTGCTCGGCGCAATCGCGTGGCTCAACGAGGCCGCGCAGCGCTTCGAGCGGGCCAAAGGCGGCACAATAGTCGGCATCTCGTCCGTCGCAGGCGAACGCGGGCGGCAGTCCATGCCTGCGTACAGCGTATCCAAAGCGGCCTTAACTACCTACCTGGAGGCCCTGCGCAACCGCGTCTCGCGCTACGGCGTCAAAGTCGTTACCGTTAAACCCGGCCCGGTCATTACGCCCATGACCGAAGGGCTGAAACTGCCGCTGCTGATCCCGGCGGAACGCGCCGCTTCGGAGATTTTAGCGGCGGCGCGGCGCGGCGCGGCAAACGCCTACATTCCCGGCGTCTGGCGCTATATTTTTCTGGTTCTGCGCAACGTTCCCTCCTTTTTGTTTAGAAAGTCCAATCTATGATTGCCCGCGACAACGCAGAGCGGCAGGCCGAAACAAACGCGGGCCTTGCGCCGCTTGAAACGAAGTCTGAAACGAGACTTGATACAAAAGCCGAAGCAAAAACCGTCCTGAAGTTGCAGGATACAGGCCGTGTCGCGCCCCTGCCCGCCGAGCGGCTGGAACGGGTCGAGGCGTGGGGCATGAATACGGCCTCGCTTTCCCATGTCTACCGCCCGACAACCCCGGACGGAATCCGCGAAGCGTTCGAGACGGCGCGGGCCACCGGGCGCGTGCTAGGGCTGCGCGGCGCGGGACGCAGCTACGGGGACGCCTCCCTCAATGGCGAAAATATCTGCCTTGACATGACCCGCATGAATCGCGTCCTGAACTGGAACCCGCAGACCGGCGTCATCGAAATCGAACCGGGCGTCACCCTGCGCCAGCTCTGGCAGTACGCGATTGAGGACGGCTGGTGGCCCCCGGTCGTGTCCGGGACGATGTTCGTCACGCTGGGCGGCGCGGCGGGAATGAATTTTCACGGCAAAAATAATTACAAAATGGGGCCGATTGGCGACCATATTCTGAACTTCGATCTGCTGCTGCCCTCCGGTGAAGCGCGGACTTGCAGCCGAACGGAAAACCGCGATTTGTTTTTTGCCGCTATCGGCGGCTTCGGGATGCTGGGCTGCTTCACCCGACTGACCCTGCAAATGAAAAAGGTCGAATCGGGGCAACTGTCCGTTCTGGCCTACGCCACGCAGAATTTCGGCGAGATTATTGAAAAGTTTGAGGAACGGCGGCATACGGCGGACTATCTGGTCGGCTGGATTGACTGCTTTGCAAAGGGCAAGGCCATCGGGCGCGGGCAGGTGCATGAGGCGCACTACCTCCACGCCGAAGACGATCCAAACCCGGCGCAGACCCTCCGCGTGGCGCATCAGGAACTGCCCGACACGCTGTTCGGACTGCTGCCAAAGTCTATTATGTGGCGGCTAATGAAGCCGTTCAGCAACGATTCTGGGATGCGGCTGATTAACACCGCAAAATTCATCGCGGGAAACACGCTTGGCAACAACAAGACCGTGCGGCAGTCCCACGCGGAGTTTGCGTTCCTGCTCGATTACGTGCCGGACTGGAAATTCGTCTACAAACCGGGCGGCCTCATCCAGTACCAGAGTTTCGTTCCCGCCGAAAGCGCCGAAGGCTGTTTCACCGCGCAGATTGAAGCGTGCCACCGCGCTGGAATCGTTCCCTATCTGGGCGTGTTCAAGCGCCATCGCCCGGACGATTTTCTGATGTCCCATGCGGTCGAGGGCTACTCGCTGGCCCTGGATTTCCCGGTCACGCAGCGCAACCGGCAGCGCCTGTGGAAACTAACAGAAGAACTGACCGAAATTACGCTGCGCTCCGGCGGCAGATTCTATTTCGCGAAAGACAGCGCCCTTAAAACAGACGATGCAAAAGCGTTCCTCGGCGAAACGGCCCTGCAAAAATTCGCCAATCTGAAAAAGCAATGCGACCCGGAAAATCTGCTCCAGACCGAACTCTCCCGGCGGCTTTTCCCGGACGCTTTCTGAAAGCGCAACGATTCACGCCATGCCAACCGAACCACTTCCAGTGTCCGATACGCCGCCCCTGACCGTTTCGCGGACGCCGCTCTCCATTTTGAAAGCGCTGTTCCGGGCGGCGCGGCCCCATCAGGCGACGAAAAACCTGTTTGTTTTTGCGGCGCTGATCTTCACCGGGCATATCTTCGACGCGACGAAACTCCTGCGCGTCACCGGGGCCTTCTTCCTGTTTTCGATGGCGGCGGGCAGCATTTATATCCTGAATGACCTGCTGGACGTGGAGGCCGACCGCCACCACCCCAAAAAATGCAAACGACCCATTGCGTCGGGCGCTTTGCCGCTTGGTCTGGCCCGCGTCGCGCTGGTCGTTCTCATGGTCGTGACGCTGGCCTTAAGCGCAGCCCTGAGCCTGAAATTCGCGCTCGTCATCGCCGCCTATATTGTCCTTCAAATCGCCTACTGCTTCTCGCTGAAACATATTGTGCTGCTGGATGTCTTTACTATCGCCATCGGGTTTGTGCTGCGGACGGTCGGCGGCGGGGCCGTTATCGCGACGCCCATCTCGCACTGGCTGCTGCTCTGCACCCTGCAACTCGCGCTCTTTCTGGGCTTTGGCAAACGGCGGCAGGAACTCGTCCTGCTCGGCGCGGGGGCGGGCAAGCACCGCGCTATTTTGCAGGAGTACAGCATCGCGTTTATTGACCATATCATCGTGGTCGTTTCCGCCGTGACGATTGTCTGCTACGCGGTGTATAGCGTGGAATCGGAATCGGCGCGAGCGCATCCGCATCTGTGGATCACCGTCCCGATTGTGATCTACAGCGTGTGCCGCTACCTTTACATGGTGTACCAAAAAGGCGAAGGCGGCGCTCCCGAAGATGTGCTGAAACAAGACCGCTCGATGCAGGTCTCGATCCTCGTCTGGCTTGTCACTGCCATCCTGCTCTTTATGTTTGACACCGGCCAGTCTTTCTTTGGCCTGAAATGACTCGTTCGCCCTTGCAGGGCATGACTGCATTGCGTGGGAGACCGCTTTAAGATCGCCGTTCTGTACGCAGGGCGTAAAAGGATAAAAAGCCCTCTGTGTCCCACGGGAGAGGCGCGGTAGAGAAAAAAGCGAATTGTTGATTTTATCCCTGAAGGAACGCAGAGGAAATTTTATGTCGCGGAGAGATTTGTTCCATGACGCGGTGGTTCATGCGCTGGAGCGCGAGGGCTGGACGGTGACCGACGACCCATATTACCTTGAATACGGCGAACAGACCCTGCAAATTGATGTGGCGGCGGAAATGCCGATTGCGGCGGAGCGGGCGGGGCGCAAAATTGCGGTAGAGATCAAAAGTTTCGCAGGAAAAACCACGATGGTGGAATTTTACGCGGCAGTAGGACAGTTTGTAACGTACCAGGACGCGCTGCAAGCGCAGGAACCGGAGCGCGTTTTGTACCTTGCGGTTCCTGATGAGGCTTTTGCGGCGCTTTTCGACACGGTAAGAGGCCGCAGTTTGCAGAAGAAGCTTTCGATCTTTCTTCTCGTGTATAGTTCGAGGAAGGAGACAATTACGAAATGGATAGATTAGCAGAATATGGCGCTATCGTGAAGCGGATTTTTGAAGGGATTGCCGCGCAGATTCCCGAAGACGATGAGGTTATCACGGAGCGAATTTATGACGAGGCGAAAGGCCATTATGAACTGATGCGCGTGGGATGGCGGGACACGCGCCGTCTGCATGGAATCGTGCTTCACGCGGACGTGAAAGGCGGCAAAGTCTGGATTCAGCATGACGGCACAGAAGATGGCATTGCGGACGCGCTGCTAGAGGCGGGGATTCCGATGGATCATATCGTGCTGGCCTTCCACCCGCCCTACAAACGTCCGTACACCGGCTTTGCGACGGCGTGATAAATTTGCTGTGATAGCGCCTACCCGTCCTCGTGCTGCCATTGCGGGACGAGCGTTTGTTCGATCCCTAATTGCTGTAAGATGCGGCCTGCGATAAAGTCCACGATGTCCGCCACGCTTTGCGGCTTGTAGTAAAATCCCGGCGCGGCAGGCAGAATGATGGCGCCCGCTTCCGCGAGTTGGGTCATGTTCCGCAGGTGAATCAGGTTCCAGGGCGTTTCGCGGGGGACGATAATCAATTTGCGGCGCTCTTTCAGACACACGTCAGCGGCGCGGGTAATCAGGTCGTCGCTAATGCCCTGCGCGATCCGGGCGGCGGTTCCCATGCTGCACGGCACAATCACCATGCCGTCGTGCCGGAACGAGCCGGACGCGGGCGGCGAAAAATAGTCCTTTTTGTCCACAAAGCGGAGCGCGTCGGACGGAAAGCCGAGCAGCGTTTCCGCCGACAGATTGCGTGGATTGACCATTTGCCCGGTTTCCAGTGAAATCACCTGCATCGCCTGATCGCTCAATGCAACGTAAATCTCGCCGAAGTGCTTTGTCGCCTCCTGCAAAAAGCGGACGGCGTAGGGCGCTCCGCTGGCCCCGGTAATTGCGACAATCAGGCGGCGTTTCGCATCGGGCGCGTCGGACATGATCATCGCTACTTTCCTTCGGTCTTCAAAGCCCCAAGCGCCAATTCCGCTGTCGCCGCCGCAAATGTCCGCACTCCCGGCGAGAAGCGGTAGGCGGGCTGCGCCAGCAGGACTTTCAGCGCCTCATTGAGCAGAATCAGGTCGTGGGGCGGCATCCGCTTTTCGCAGACGGCGCGGTTGAACAGGTCGCGCCCGGTGATAATTCCCGCCGGGTCAATGCCAATCGGCTCCAGCGCGCGGACGCCTCCGGCATAGACTCCCATATAGGTATGGTCGTGCGGGTAATTGCGTCCGGGCAGGCGCGTCGGGTATTCGATACGAAGCACGGCGAACAGGTAATAATCGGGCTTGAGGTGCGCCCGCGCCTCCTCGTAGACTTCACGGCTGAGCGCCTGTTCGGGGGTCTCGCCCGATTCCAGCCGTCCGCCGGGAAATCCAAAAATGCCGCGCCGGTCGCGCACCACAAGGATTTTATCGCCGTAAAACGCTACGATATGCACGGAAGTCGTCGGCGCGTCGTCCGGCAGGACGGAGCAGGGCCACGCCGTCAACCGGACGGGTTGCTCTCCCCAGTGCATCTCTTCGACAAATAACGGCGCGTCTGCTTCCAAGTAAACCTCGTGGGTGTTGGGTATTGGGTATTGGGTATTAGGAAATACGCGCGTTAGCTGTGAGTTGGCGCAAACTCCCGACGAACCGCGCATTAACCTAATACCCAATACCCAATACCCAACACCTTCTCCTAAATTCCCAGTTCTTTCCAGATTGAATCGATTTTCCGCTGCACATCCGGGGCCATCTCGATTACGTCGGGCCATTCGCGGTTAAAGCCTTCGGCGGGCAGTTTGCGGGTGCAGTCGAACCCAATTTTGGAGCCAAAGCCCATTGTCCGGGACGAATGGTCTAAAATATCTATCGGGCCGCGCACCAACTGCATATCGCGTTCCGGGTCTATATTGTTCCCCAGCCGCCACAGACACTCGTGAACGTCTTGGACGTTCACGTCGTGGTCGAACACAAAAATCATTTTCGTAAACATCGCCTGACCGAGGCCCCACAGGGCGTGCATCACCTTGAAAGCGTGTCCGGGATACCGCTTCTTAATGGAAACCAGCGCGATATTGTGGAAAATTCCCTCGACCGGCAGGCTCATGTCCGCGACCTCCGGCAGGGTCAGGCGCAGCAGCGGCAGGAACAGACGCTCCGTCGCTTTGCCCAGCCAGCCGTCTTCCATCGGCGGACGGCCCACAATCGTGCAGGGATAGATCGGGCTTTTCCGGTGCGTAATCGCCGTAACATGGACGACCGGGTACATATCCGCCAGCGAGTAGTAGCCCGTGTGATCGCCGAATGGCCCTTCCATGCGGCGCTCCGTCGGGTCAATCTGTCCCTCGATTACGATCTCGGCGTCCTCCGGGACTTCTAAATCCACCGTTTTGGCCTTGACTAAATGCACCGGCTTCTTGCGCAGGAAGCCCGCAAACAGCATCTCGTCAATTCCGGGCGGCAGCGGGGCGGTCGCCGCGTAGGTAATCGCCGGGTCGCCGCCCAGCACAATCGCCACATCAATTTTCTGCTTGCGCTCCTCGCGGATGCGGGCGTGTTCCGCTCCGACTTTGTGCATCTGCCAGTGCATCCCCGTCGTGCGCTTATCGAAGACCTGAACGCGGTACATCCCGACGTTGCGCTTGCCGGTGTTCGGGTCGTTGGTGAAGACCAGCGGCAGGGTGATATAGCGCCCGCCGTCCTGCGGCCAGCAATGGAGTATCGGGAATTTATCTAAATCTATGTCGTCGCCCGTGAGGACGACTTCCTGAGAGCGCCCGCTGCCTTTATCATGGCGCGGCGGAACTTTGGACAGCGTGGCGAGTTTCGGCAGGAGTTCCCGCGCCGCGTTAATCAGACCGCCGCCGGGAATGTCCGGTTTCAGCAACTCCTCAATCTCGCAGGCGATCTCCTCGATGTCTTTGACGCCCAGGGCCATGCTCATCCGTTTGCGAGAACCGAAAGCGTTGATCGCCAGCGGGATGCTTTTGCCGGTCGGGTTCTCAAAAATCAGGGCGGGGCCGCCTCCGGGCATCTTCATCACGCGGTCGGAGACTTCGGTAATCTCAAGATGCGGGTCAACCGCCGTTTTAATCCGCTTTAATTCGCCTTCGCGCTCCAGCCGCGCCAGAAAATCTTGAAAGTCCGCGTAAGCCATGCTGTCTAATCCTTCGTCCCAATAGGAAATATCATTCTACAATGACATTATACGGAGGCGAATAAAGAAAAGTATACCCGTCCCGTGCCGGGAAGTCAAATGAATTGCAGGAATTTCCAGGACGAACGCATCTAAAAATTGTGAACAACTGTCAAAGCGTTTTCTGGTGGACAACTTTGCCGCGCTTTTTCAAGCGCCTATTGACGTCAGTCCCTGTAAAAGGCCCGACGTGAAGAGTTGCCTTGACACAATGAAAAAGAGTGGGGTATTCTGTACCATCATTGTAAAAATGCAAACCGGTGCTGCATCAGAAATATCCGCCCGATGCGCGGGATGGCTTCCGGCAGCGTGGCGCGGCAAGCGTCCGCGCAAAAGTTAAAAAGAGACAAACTATGACCGCGCCCGCTTTTTCGACTGCGAGTTCAGAGAAAACGTCCCGGTTGGAAGCGACAGAAAAACGCTTTCTTTCGTTCCTCATTTTTTTGTCGCTGATCGTTGGCCTGCTCTACCTTTTTGCGGTGCGTCCGGGAACGCCGTATGACGAACCGGCCCACTACAACGCGGTGGAACTCTACCGGGCGTCCCTCCGTCTGCCGGTACTGGGCGAGACGGGCGCGATGTACGAAGTCTATCAGCCGCCCGTTTATTATGTTCTGGCCTCTTTTGCGGCTCGCGCAGTCGGCTCCGCCGACGCAAAAACGGTTTTTTACCTTGTGCGTTTTTTCAGCCTGCTTCTGTTCCTGCCCTGCATCGCGCTTGTCTACCTTATCGCCCGCGAACTGAACGGCCCGAAACGCCTTCTTACTGCTGCCTGCGCGGTCTTTGTCGCGCTCAATCCCAGCCTGCTTGCCATCGTCAGCAGCGTGGAAAACGACGGTCTCGCGATTTTACTCTGCCTGCTCACTACTTACCTTTCGATTCAGTGGATTGCGAAATCGGAATTGACCCTGCGGCGAACGGTCTGGCTTGCCGCGCTCGTTTCGCTCGCCATCCTGACCAAACTCAATACGTGTTTTCTGGCGGTCTGTATGCCGGTGTTTTTCTGGCGGTTTCAGCGGGCGCGCGCCCTGAGATATTCGGGTGTCTTTATCGGAGTCGTCGCGGCGCTGACGCTGTGGTGGTTCCTGCGCAATATCCTGATCTACGGCGACCTGACGGCGGAAAAGGCGATGCGCCGCGTTCTGCCCGCCGCCCAGAACTGGGTGAAATTCAATCCGCTGCGTCCCGGAGATTATTTTCATCTGCTGCGCTCGCTGGTCACCTACTGGTGGCTCCCGGTAGAATACTTTCGGAACGCGATCCACGCCCCGAAATGGACTGTCGTCGCCGTTGGTCTGCTCACGCTGCTCGGTCTTGGCGGCGGAGCGGCCTGGGCCGCGCAGCAGCGCAGGGCGGACAGGGCGGACACAACGGCACGTCGCGCCGGATGGATGCTGGCGGTTCAGTACGGCGTTTATATGCTCGTTTATTTGCAGGCGTCCATTCTGGTCTGGACTGTCCCGGCGCGGATTACGCTGGTTTGCCTTATGGTCCCCGCGCTTGCGATTGGCGGCGGCGGGCTGCACGCCTGCTCCCGCCTGGGCGCGTCGGGCGGAAAGAGCTTTGTCGCGGCCCTCGCCGTATGCCTGCTGCTGATGAACGCTTCGCTGCTGCGGGCCGTTTCTTACGCGCCCGTCGGATCGTACAATCTTTTTGTCACCGCTGCGCCCGCCACGCGCCCGCCTGCGCCGACGCCCTGACGCAGCCTATCCCGCCACAGAAGGAAAGACGCTATGAACCTGCCGGAGCCACCGGAATATCAGCTGGAAACGCCGCGCCCGGTATACTCGTTCGTGCTGCCGATTTACAACGAAGAACAGACCCTGCCCGAACTGCGCCGCCGAATGTCCGCCATTCTCGATCAGCTCGACGGCCCCGCCGAGGTCATCATGGTGGACGATGGCAGCCGCGACCGCAGCTACGCGCTGATGCAGGACATCCAGCAGACCGATTCGCGCTACAAGACCATCCAGTTTTCGCGCAATTTCGGGCATCAGCTCGCCATTACCGCCGGCATGGACTTCGCGGTCGGCAGGGCCATTATTATCATGGACGCCGATCTGCAAGACCCGCCCGAAGTGGCGCTGGAGATGGCGGCGCGGTGGCGCGAAGGCTACGAGGTCGTCTATGCGGTGCGCGAGGAGCGCGAGGGCGAAACGTGGTTCAAACGCAAAACGGCGGAGGTCTTCTACCGGATACAGCGGCGGATGGCGAACATTGACATTCCGGTCAACGTCGGCGATTTCCGGTTGGTAGACCGCAGGGCATTGGACGCCTTCCTCTCCCTGCGCGAAAATAACCGCTACGTGCGCGGAATGTTCAGCTGGATCGGCTTTAAGCAAACGGGCGTGACGTTCGTGCGCTCCAGCCGCTATGCGGGGACGCCGCAGTACACCTTCGTCAAATCGCTGAAACTGGCGATTGACGCGCTCATCAGTTTCTCGTATGCCCCGCTGCGCCTTGCGCTGATGCTGGGTCTATTTGTATCGCTGCTTTCTGTCATCTATGGCCTTTTTGCCGTCTGCTACCGCGTGTTCGGCGGCGCAGTCCCCGGCTGGGCCTCCCTTGCGGCGCTGATCTCGTTCCTCGGCGGGCTGCAGCTCATGGTGCTGGGCGTAGTCGCCGAATATCTGGGCCGCATCTACGATGAGGTCAAAGACCGACCGCTTTACATTGTCCGTGAAACGGGCGGACTGTCCCCCACAAATTCGGCGTGGCCTAATCGGACAACCGCGTATGAGGCGGTCATTCCGCGCAACCCGGCGGAGGCCGCGCCGCGCGCAAAACACGACGAACAGACGATCCAGACGGCGGAACGGAAGCCGGAAAAAGCGAGCGAACACCTATGAGACCGGAAAGCGATTTCAACAATTATAAAGAGACCTATCAGCAGGAGGTGCAGCAGTCCATCGCGTTCTCCGGGCTGGACGTGGATTTCTTTACCGAAGTCAAGGCGCGTTATTTGATTGAGATGGCGGAGCGGAATTTCAGCGATCCCGCCGCGCTTAATGTATTGGACATCGGCTGCGGCGTCGGGCTGACCGACCGCTATCTAATCCCCCATTTCGGCGCAATGCACGGCGTGGACATCGCCGAAGGGCTGGTCGAAAAGGCGGCGGAGTTCAACCCGACCGCGCAGTATCAGGCGTATGACGGAACGCGCCTGCCGTTCGAGGACAATACGTTCGACATTGTGTTTGCCATTTGCGTGATGCACCACGTTCCGCCCGCGCAGTGGGAAGCGTTCACCCATGAGATGCGCCGCGTCCTGAAACCGGGCGGAATCGCCGCCGTTTTTGAGCATAACCCGTTCAATCCGCTGACCCGACTGGCGGTCAACCGCTGCGAATTCGACGCCGAAGCGGTCTTGCTGCGGCAGTCGAAGACGAGCGCATTGTTTGCCGAAAGCGGAATGACGCCGAAAGAGAAACGGTTCATTCTGTTTTTCCCCTTCCGCAAAGCGATCTTTGCCCGCCTGGAACGCGCGATCAACTGGCTGCCGCTGGGAGCGCAATACTACGTCGCCGCGCAAAAATAGCCTAAAAACTCCCCCATCCCCCGAAAATCGTGTATCATAAGGGGCAACACAAAAACGATTGCGGAAAATTAAGGAATTATGACAAAAATTAGTTTGATAAATTTAGGCTGCGCGAAGAACGAAGTGGACTCGGAGGAGATGCTCGGCCTGCTGGCGGCGGAGGGCTACGCCGTAGACGCGAATTACGACGCGCCGGGAATCCGCGCAAGCGCCGACGTGGTGGTCATCAATACCTGCGGATTTATCGAATCGGCGAAGCAGCAGAGCATAGACACGATTTTAGACGCCTTGCAGCGCAAAGAGCGCGGTGAGATTAAGAAAGTCGTGGTGGCAGGCTGCCTGTCGCAGCGCTACTCCAGCGAACTGCGCGGCGAACTTGCGGGCGTGGACGGCTGGATCGGGACGGGGCAGATGCAGGCGATTACGGAAGTCGTCGGGCAAACGCTGATCCGCCCCGACTCGGTGGCGATGATTAACGAAAAGCCGCACCACCGCTGGGTGGACACCCCGTCCCGCGTCCGTCTGGGAAAACCCTGGACGGCCTACCTGAAAATCTCCGAGGGCTGCGATCACGCATGCACCTTCTGCGCGATTCCCTCGTTTCGCGGCAAGCACGTCAGCAAGCCCATCGAGAAAATTCTGGCGGAGGCGCAGGGCCTGATCGCGCAGGGCGCGTTGGAACTAAACCTCATCGCGCAGGACTCCACGCAGTATGGATACGACCTGTACGGCGAAATGCGCCTGCCGCTGCTGCTGCGCGAACTCTCGCAACTGGACGGCGTGAACTGGCTGCGCCTGTTTTATTGCTATCCTTCGCGGGTCAATCGCGGAATCATTGAAGCGGTTGCCACCACGCCGAAAGTCTGCCACTACATTGATATGCCGCTTCAGCACGCGGACAACGCCATGCTTCGCGCCATGCGCCGTCCCATGTCTTACGAAGGCTACTTAAAGCTGCTGGAAGATTTCCGCGCCGCCGCGCCTGACGTGGCGATTCGCACGACGTTCATTGTGGGGTTTCCGGGCGAGACGAAAGAGCAGTACCAGACGCTGGAGCGGTTCGTGGACGAGGCGAAATTCGACCGCGTGGGCGTGTTCGAGTATTCGGTGGAGGACGGGACGCCAAGCGCGGACATTGAGCCGAAAGTTCCGGCGCGACTGAAACGTTCGCGCCGCGAAAAACTCCTGGCCCGTCAGCAGGCGATCTCGCTGGCCTGCAACGCAAAATGGGTCGGGCGTGAAATGGACGTTTTAGTGGAAGGCCGTTCGCCCTCCGACATCACCGCCGCAACGGGTCGCTCGTTCCGGGACGCGCCGGAGGTGGACGGGCAGGTCATCATCCGCCGCAGCGCCGCGAAGCCGGGAACGTTCGTCCGCGTCAAAATCACGGAGGCCCGTCCGTATGACCTCATCGCCGAGCCAGTCGCCGTCGTTCCCTCCGCATGATGAAAGCGTCTGTTTCGGAGTCCGCGTGTCCTGCGGACAGGCAGACCCAATAAAGGCCAGGTACAGAGAGTACCTGGCCTTTGCGTTGCGTCAAGACCAGGCCGAGCGTCCAGGCCGTATGTCCGGGCCGTGAACGACCCGTCTGGGAGGCCTGCGGTCAACCGTCCTGCGGACGGCAATGCGGCAGCGTTGTGTCCGGCTGCATGATTTCCGCAATTATTTCATGTAGACTGACTTGTGTGATTGTTACGGGGCAGACAAAAAAATAAACCTGTATCAGACCCGTCTGGGCATCCGATACAGGTCTCCACCAGTTTACACGATGGACTTCAATGAAAAGGAGGACATGCGCTGATATATATTACACCATTTTTGACCCGAATGGTTCCAATTCGTGAGGTTTTTTAAAATTTTTTTATTATTTTAATCAAAATAGGCCAAAACTGCTACTTATACGGGGGCGAAAGCCCCGCTTTTCCCGAATCATCAAAGTAATGCGGGGCGATTGACCCTATCGGGCGGTCAGGCGCATCGGCAGGTCATGCTTCGGACGCAGGGTAATCGCGGGCAAAAGTTCGAGCGGGGCGTCGGAAACAGACTGCAATCGGAAGCGCTGCCGCACCGCCGCCAGCAGCAAAACGCCCTCCATCAGCGCGAACGTGTTGCCGATGCAGACGCGGGGGCCGCCTCCAAACGGGAAATAGGCGTAGCGAGGCAGCGTTTTTGCGAAGTTATTCTCCCAGCGCTCCGGGCGGAAGGTTTCCGGCGCGTCGAAATAACGCGGGTCGCGGTGCATGGCCCATTGCGTCGTGAGGACGGTGGCCTTTGCCGGAATCCGGTGTCCGCCGAGTTCGGTTTCGTCAATGGCGTTGCGGGCCATCGCCCACACCGGCGGATAAAGGCGCATCGCCTCCATGAGAATCCATTCGGTGTAGGGCAGGACGGGACGATCCGCCATTTGCGGCGGGCGTCCCGCTAAAACCGCATCGAGTTCATCGGTCAGTTTTCGGTCGGCTTCGGGATTTCGGGACAGCAGATAGAAAACGAAGGTCAGGGCCAACGCGGTCGTCTCGTGTCCGGCGAGGTAAACGGTCAGAGCCTCGTCGCGCAGCTGTTTATCGCTCATTCCCGTCCCGTCTTCCTCGTCGCGGACTTGCAGCAGCAGATCGAGCAGGTCGCCGGGACTTGCGCCGCTTTGCCGCCGTTCCCGGATGATGTCGTAGATAATCGCGTCCATGACGCGGACGGCGCGGCCTAACTGCCGGTTTGCGGCGGTGGGGATGCGGTCGTGAAATTTAATCGGCTGCTGCATCCGCTTCATCACACCCTCCTGCGCGTCGTGGAGGGCGCGTTCCACCCGTTCGGCCTGCTGGTCGCCGCCCGCGCTGAACAGCGTCCGCGTCACGATCTCCAGCGTCAGGCGCATCATTTCGGCGTGGATGTCCCGCGTTTCGCCGTCGCGCCAGCCTTGCAGCATTTCGCCCGCGCAGTCCGTCATAATTTTGCCATAGGCGGCGATGCGTTCGCGGTGAAAGGCGGGCTGCGCCAGTTTGCGCTGCCGCCGCCAGAAATCGCCCTCGCTGACGAGCAGACCGTTTCCGAACAGCATCCGGTTGCGGCGCAGGAGGTTGCCTTTGGTGAATTTGCGGTAGTCGGTGACGAGGACTTGCTCAATGAGTTCCGGCGAGTGGACGGCGAAGGCATGGACGGGGCCGAACCGCAACGGCACGAAATCGCCGTAGTCGCGGGCGCAGGAGGTGAAGAACCCCAGCGCGTCGCGGCTATATTGCGGCAGGTGTCCGGTGAGGCGCGAACCAAAGGGCGGGGCGGGCAGCGGGGAACGGCGCATTACGGCCTCCTGAAACAAGAGCGAAGGGAAGAGGGAAAAGAAAATTCCCGCGCAGAGCGGGAAATTGACTGCTGAAAGCCGACACTCGGATTCGAACCGAGGACCTGCTCATTACGAGTGAGCTGCGCTACCACTGTGCCATGTCGGCGAACTTTCCACAAAACATATCATACACCAATGATTATACCGCCGCTGGCCTGTTTTGTCAAGAAAAATTTGCGTCCGTTCAATAGACGCGCCGCGTGATTTGCCGTGCTCATTTTTCCGGCAGGGGCAGCGCGTAAATTTTGTGTGCTACAATAAATAAGGGCAACGCGCCCGCCTTTTTGCGCGGCGCGGAAATATTCTTGCTGGAGGTTTGCCGATGTTCCTGTCAGTGCGCGATGAGATTTTGCTGGCGGCGGGCTACCCCACCCTTGCCGCCGGACTGAACGACCTGAATATGCGGGCGGTCGAACTGTGGGTGCGGCGGGACGACACCGTGACCGCCCTGCGCCCCGAAGGCAGTAAGGCCCGCCTGAACCTCAGCGATATGATCGAATTTTCCCTGCTGCAAGCGGAGATCGAGGCGGAGAACGTCACTGTCCCCGCGCTGTGCATGGGCAATAATTTCAATGCGGCGGATCGGGAAGCGGAGATTGACTGGGCCGTCCGCACGGTGGAGGCGGCGGGGCGGCTTGGCGCTCCCGTCGTTCGGATTGACGCGGCGATGCGCGGCGAAAGCGAACTGGAGCTTGGGCGGCGGCAGGAGATCGTCGCGGCCTGCGTTCGGCGTATTCTGGACGAGACGGCGGACACGGGCGTTGACCTGGGCATCGAAAATCACGGCGATCAGGGCAACGACCCCGACTTTTTGCAGGGGCTGCTTACGCTCGTCGGTTCGCCGCGCCTCGGTCTGACGCTGGACTCAGGGAATTTCTACTGGCGCGGCTGGCCCCTTTCCCGCGTGTATGAGATTTTTACGCAGTTCGCGCCCGTCGTCAAGCACACCCACATTAAAAATATCGCCTATCCGCCGGAACTGCGCGAAACGCAGCGGCCTATCGGGTTCGAGTACGAAAAATACGTTTGCCCTATCCACGAGGGCGACATTGACCACGCCCGCTATTTCGCCGCCCTGCGCGAAGCGGGATACGACCGCGACCTGTGTCTGGAAGACGAATCGCTGGGCAAATTTACGCCCCCGCAGCGGCAGGCCAACCTCCGCGCCGCCGCCGCTTTCTTCCAGTCTCAAATTGATCGGAAGAATTGAACCCCAGAGAACACCGAGGGACACAGAGAAATGCGGAGAGAAGAAAGAGGCGGGGTAATTCGATTTTGGATTTCGGATTAAATTTCAGTCTGCGAAAATCTGCGTATAATACTGTACTTAGCTTCCCTCTTTCATTTTCTCTCTTCTCTGTATCTCTCTGCATTCTCTGTGGTAAAAAAAGGAGACTGCTTTGCCTGCAAATTTGCGCCCGTTTGATGTGATTACGTTCGGCGAGACGATGCTGCGACTGGCCCCGCCCGCCTTTGGCCGGCTGGAGGAGGCGACGACGCTGGATGTCCGCGTGGGCGGTTCGGAATCGAGTACGGCGGTGGCGGTGGCGCGGCTGGGATTGCGCGTGGCGTGGTGGAGTAAACTGCCAGAAAACGCGCTTGGTCGGCGGATTGAGAATGAGGTGCGGCGCTGGGGCGTGGACGTTTCCGGCGTGCGATGGGACGCGGAGGCGGGGGCGCGGGCAGGGCTGTATTTCGTGGATTTTGGCGTGGCTCCGCGCAGTACCGAAGTGACGTATGACCGCGCCGATTCGTCCATTAACCGCGTGAAACTGCACGATTTCGATCTGGAGGCGCTGGCCTCGGCCCGCCTGCTGCACCTCACCGGAATCACGCCCGCCCTTAGCGCCGCCTGCGCCGAAGCGGTCGAATTTTTAATCCAGCAGGCCAAAAGCGCCAACGTCGCCATTTCGTTCGATGTCAACTATCGCAGCCGCCTGTGGGAACCCGGCGACGCGCAAAAGACGCTCTCGCGCCTGCTCAAATACGGCGTGGACATCCTGCTTTGCCCGCTCACGGACGCCGCAACCATTTTCGGAATTGAGGGCGGCGGGCCGGACGCGGCGCGGGAACTGAAGAAACGCTTCGGGGCCAAATCGGTGGTGGTGACCTGCGGCGGCGACGGGGCCGCCGCCTGCGATGACCGGGGCGATTGGGCGGTCAATGCGTTCGCGCTGGGGCCGGTGGTAGACCGTCTGGGCGCGGGCGACGCCTTTAACGCGGGCGTCATCATGGGATGGCTACAAAATGACCTGCCGCTCGGCCTGCAATATGGCGCGGCGATGGCGGCGCTGAAACACACGATTCCCGGCGACCTGCTGCTGGCGACACGGGCGGAAATTGAGGCGGCGCGGGCGGGCGAATCGTTCGGCATCCGCCGCTGAATCGTTCGATTCCTGAAATTACCGGTCTTAAAGAAGCCCGCCGAAATTTCGGCAGGCTTCTCCAGGCGCCGGATGGCGGGCAGTATCGCAGGGCCGCGCAAGTCAGCGGTCAGTTTGGGCGGCGGATTGGGCCACGCGGGTATTCCGGCCTGAAAATCGTTTCTTCGAAGGGAGAGTAGCCGTCGAAACATTCAATCCATGCGGGTACGTAGATTTTTCCGATCCCCTCTTTTTCGTACATTTCACTCCCGGTGTATATCCAATTCCTGCCGTCGTCGCTGCTTTTGTAATGGTCAACGTAATGGAAACAGGACTGCCTGATCTCCGCCGATTGGGTCGGCATATCGAAATTTGTCGTGGCCTCGAATCCGATGCGATATTTCTTTTTGATTCTGTCCAGAACTTCGGCGGGAAGTCTGCCCTTGAGCCGCCCGAAAGTTGACCAGCCGGTCATTCGGGCCTTGCTGCATACCCAGTGGATTTTCCCATCATTCGGCATAGCGTATCTCGCGCCAACGGCGCTGAAATAGCGATTTCGGCACGGAGGGAAAGGGGGCGCCGCGTTAAACGGACTCGTCTGCCGGGACGTTACCGGCGGCTCTTTCCTATTTTTGCCGGTCACCGGATTTTCTCTGCGGATGCCGATTATAACGCGCTTTTCGTTCCCCTGCGCGTCCCTTCCCAGACTGCTGGCCCAGCGTGAGATCGGGTAGCCCGCCTCCTTTACGTCCGCTTGTTTTGCGCCCGCCTTTATCGCTATGGTGGAAGCGCCGGAGACGACGGGGGGCAGCGCAGGCCAAAATGCGCCGTCTGGCAGGGGCGCGGCCTTTGCCGGGGCCAATTCAAGAAGATTGTCCACCGCGCCGATCTGCGCGGGCGTATCGGAGCCGTCATCAAATGCGGGATCGTCTACATAAACGAGGAATTGAATCGCAATCGGGGCCGCGTAGGACGGCCCCGTATAAGTAATAATGTCCACACCCTCCGGCGGGCTGGTATCTGGGGCCTGATAGCGTGCTCCGTCGCGGCTGATGCGTCCAAAAGTCGCTTTCCAGCCGCCGTCGGTGGGGTTGGGGCCAGATGCCAGCGGCACGTTTGCGCCGAACCATTCCTCCGCGCCCGCCCCGACATGGACGGCCTGCCACAGCGCAGCGTCGGGCAGGATTACGTCATACGCGCTGTCCGGCCCGATGGTCGGGGCGTCGGCGGCGTTGCGGTTGCCTGAACGCGGAGGGTCTTTGGGGACTTTGCTGCAATCACAAACTATTTTCGGGGGTGATGGGGGCGGCTGCGGCAGCTGCGCCGCCTGCGGTCGGGGCGCGGGGCCATGATGGGACGCAGCGAGGGCCACCCGAAAAACGACTGCGCCTCCCGCGAGAGCCACAAGGCCAAGCGCGACGCGCTTTGCTGCGCGGGCGGACAAACGTTGGATACGCATAAGGAATACTCCTTTGCCTTAACGCCCTCTGAACCATGCGGAGTGAACGCGCAAAGCGGCGATGCGGAGCAGGTATTGTGTACCATTCCTATTATAAGCGAAAGCAGGCGGAAAGTCAAGCGGGAAACGGCGCTTTTTTTGCGAAAAATTGGGCGAATCGGGGTATAATAATAGACAGACTTTCCCGATTTGTGTCCTGAACGGGCCTCGCAGGATGACAGCCATTCGATTTTGGGCCGGAGGTCGCGGCCCCGAAAATTCGCGGCCCCGGAACCAGCGCCATGCAAAATCTCGTCCGCTTCCTCAAAGAACTCCGCGTTTACTGGCGCGTGATGCTTCTCATTGTGCTGATTACGCTCGGACTTTCCGCCCTCAGCGTTCAGCCCACGCTGCTGCTCGCCTCGCTCGCCGACCACCTTTCCGACAAGGCGCTGGCGCGGCATGACCCGGTAAATCTTTCCCGTTTCTTCGCCTACATGGTGGGCATCGCCATCGGCAGCGCCATCCTCAATTTTTGCCTCGGATACTGCGTCAACTACCTGGGGCAGCAGTTTAAGTTAGGGATGCGGCGCAAACTCTACGCGCATATGCAGTCGCTTTCGCTCGGATTTTTCGAGAAAAGTCAGACGGGCAAACTCATGTCCACCATCACCAACGATGTCGCCTCGCTGGATCAACTCGTCAGCGGCAGCCTCGTCACCGTGATTCAGGATGTGGTAACGCTTACGGTCGTGATTGTCCTGCTGTTCCTGCGCAGCGGTTCGCTGTCGCTGATCGCGCTATCGGTCTATCCCATTTATATTCTGAATTATAAACTGCTTATCGGCAAAGTCAAGTCCACGCACCACGAAATGCGCGAACAGCGCGACGCTATGTACGGCGATTTGCAGGAGAAACTCTCCGGGGCGATGGTCGTGCGCTCCTACGCCAAAGAGCGGTTCGAGGTGCGTCAGTTCGTCGGGGAGACGCGCAGCATTTTAGGGCTGAATGTGCGAATCTCCGCGTTAAGCACCCTGCTGTGGACGTTCGCGGAGTTCATCGGGGCGGTCGGCACGGCGCTGCTGCTCTGGTGGGGCGGGCGTCTGGTCGTGCGGGGCGAACTGACGATTGGCGGTCTGGTGGCGTTCTACGGCTTTATCGGCGGCTATCTCTACGGCCCCACGCTGCGGCTGATTCAGGTCAACGATCAATTCGCCCGCGCCAACGCCGCCCTGTGGCGCATTTTCCGCACCCTCGACACCGAGCCGATTGTCAAAGACGCCCCCGACGCCCACCCAATGCCCCCGATTCGCGGCGATGTGCATTACGATCACGTCTGGTTTGAGTACGAACCGGGGCAGCCTGTGATTAAGGGCGTGGAGATTGCGGCGCGGGCGGGGCAAATGGTGGCGTTTGTCGGGCAGTCGGGTTCCGGCAAAACAACGCTGGTTCAGCTTTTGCAGCGAAATTACGATGTCACCGGAGGCAAAATCACGGTGGATGGCGTGGACGTGCGCGACGTAAAGTTAAAATCATTGCGGGAGCAGATTGGCGTTGTGATTCAGGAGACGACGCTGTTCAATGCCACCATCCGCGAAAATCTGCGCTACGGACGCCTGAAAGCGACGGACGCGGAGATCGAGGACGCCGCCCGCGCCGCCAATATCCATGACACGATTATCGCCCTGCCGCGAGGCTACGACACGAAAATCGGCGAGGACGGAATGAAACTCTCCGGCGGCGAAAAGCAGCGCATCGCCATCGCCCGCGCTTTGCTCGCCGACCCGCGCATTTTGATTATGGACGAGGCCACTTCCTCGCTGGATTCGCAGTCCGAGTCGCTGATTCAGGAAGCGCTGGACACTCTGCTCAAAGGCCGGACGAGTTTTGTTATCGCGCACCGCCTGTCAACTATTATCAAGGCGGATATTATCGTGGTGATGGAGCGCGGCGAAATTCAGGAGATGGGCAGTCACGCCGAACTGCTGGCGCGGGACGGCATCTACGCAGGGCTTTACAATCAGCAGTTCAAGGTGGCGTTGGAAGGCCACGCCGCGCCGCCTGTCGGCCTCGCCGCCTGAAAGTTCCTCTCTCCCCGCTTCCAAATTGGGTGAGGGCGCATTTTTAACTCAGGAGGGAAAAATGGAGCAGATTTCGGTTGACCACGACCGGCTTTTCAAAGCGCTGCTAACGCACTTTTTTACCGATTTTGTTCAGGCGTTTTTGCCGTCCGTCGCCGCCTATATCGAGTTTGACACGATTGAATTTCTGGACAAGGAGATTTTCACCGACCTGACCAGCGGCGAGCGGCGCGAGGTGGACTTGATCGTGAAAGCGCGGTTTCGCGGACAGGACACCTGCTTCATCATTCACGTCGAAAATCAGGCGACAGCGCAGGCGGATTTTCCGCAGCGGATGTTCTTTTATTTCGCCCGCCTGCACGAAAAATACGGGCTGCCGATCTATCCTGTCGTCATTTTTTCGTATGATCGCCCGCTGCGCCCGGAACCGAACCGTTACGCGGTCGTGTTTCCCGGCGAAACGGTCTTGCAATTCAAGTACAAAGTGATTCAGCTTAACCGGTTATCGTGGCGCAAATTTCTTAAAACGCCAAACCCGGCGGCAGCGGCGCTGATGACTAAAATGAATATCGCGCCGAACGACCGGATCAAAGTCACGCGGGAAATTATCCGCATGATCGCCACGCTGAAATTAGACCCGGCGCGGACGCAGTTGATCGGCCTGTTCATGGAAACGTATCTCAAACTGACTGCCGACGAGATGCGGCAATATCGGCGGAAATACGAAACGGAAACCAGACCGGAGGAGGAAAAAAACGTGGAATTAGAATTTATGACGAGTTGGGCCCGTGAAGGGATGGCGAAAGGAATGGCGAAAGGGATGGAACAGGGAAGGCAACAGGGCGTAGAAAGCGTTGTAGCGCGGCTGATTAGCAAGCGATTTGGCGTTCCGACGGGGCCGTTTCTGCCCCGCCTCGATCTTTTGACAGCGGAGCAGCTGGGAGACCTTAGCGAGGCGCTGCTAGATTTCACGTCCGTCGCTGATCTGGAAGACTGGCTGACGCAACATCCCGGTCAGCGGGAAGCGAGCGCGGCGCTCGTTTCGGCGGCGTAGGGAATCGTCCTCTCCCACCGCCGACGCGCTTCCCGTTCCCGGCCTTTTCCCGGTTCTGGCGAGTGAGGCGCGTCAAAAGTGCAGGCCGAATTTCGCTTCGGCCTTATAATCCGTTCGGTCGGCGGCGGAAATGCTGTCTCCGTCATTGCGCGTCATTTTGCCGGTTAGCGAGAGATCGAACGCGGGGCCAACGCGCCGGGTATAGGCGAACGAGTAGACCGAACTGCCCGATAATCCCGCGCCGTCCTGCAAGCGGCCCTGAAACCCGGTCGTCAGCGTGTCGAATCGAGACAGGCGCACCGCAAGGTTGAAGTCCATCACGCGGGTCATCCGATTGGCAAGGTATTCGTTGTCAATGCCCGCCTGTCCGCGAAACTGAAAACTTCCCAACTCCGTTTCCAGTCCAAACGCCTGCGATTCCAGCCGTTTCAATGTCCCGTCGTCGCGGTCGGGGTTGCGGCCCATGCTGCCGGTCAAGCGGAACCTTTTGACCGGGGCCAGCGCCACTTTGACCGAATAGCCGTCGGAAAAATCGGGGTCGGGCTGATTGTTGGCGAGAGTCCCGTCCCGGAAGCGGGCGCCGCCCGTAATCTCCAGAAACGGCAGCGGGGCCATCTCCGCATTGAGCAGGCCTGTCATGCGGTCGGCGTCGAGGCGGTACGTTTCCCGGAACCCACCGGACAAACGCAGCCGCGCTATCGGCAATACGGGCAGTTCCAGCATCCCCTCCCGCGTCCGTTCCGCGCCCGAATCGAGGTAGCGGTCTTCCCATCGCGTTGTGACGCGCAGGTCGCGCCATTGCGAAAAGGGCGTCAGTTCCATTTTCCAGTTCGCCGCGTCCTGCGCCCCGTTCGTTCCCAGACCGTTTCGGAAATCGCCGGAGAGCAGCAGCGGCTTCCAGAAACTCGTCCGAAACCCGATCTGCGTCTTCTGCGTGAAACTGTCGCTGCGGTCGTCCTTCGTCGTGGACTGTGTGGTCTGCGAATCGTACTGCAAGGTCGCGGTGGTGCAGGGCGCAATCGCGCTTTCGATCCGCGCCGCGTCGGTCGTCCGCAGCAGTTTCGAGCCGTCGGCGGAGATGGCCTGCGTGAGGTCGCGGCCCGCTTCCAGTTTCCCATCGGGCAGGGCGTAGCTCAGCGACCCGCTGGCGCTGCGCGTCATGCCGCCGGATTGAGAGACCGCCGCGTCTGTCAGCAAAGTGGTCTGCCGCAGCGCGGACAGAATCGTCAGGCCGCGCTGCGGCGCAAATTTCCCCTTTGCCTCTAAAATCTCCGTTCCCGTTTGCAGGCCGCTGTCTTCCGGGGCCAGGAATCGCGCCCCTGCCCTCGCATAGGTAAATCCCACGTCCGACGTTTTGCTTCGTGTCCGCTCCGAAAAGCGCATCCCGCTGCGCCCCGGCCAGTCGCCGCCGCGCAGATCGAAATACAGCGCCGAGGCCACATCCGCCCGCCTGCCGTAGCGCGAACTACCCGCCCATTGCAGCAGGGAAACGGGCGCGGAACCGCTCGCGCCGCTGTTTTTTGCATCAAGATAAGAATGGAGGAAAAGCCGGTTCTGCCCGGACTTCCAGACATCGAAATCGAGGGTTGCGGCGGCAGTCGCGCTATTCATGACCGATTCGGGCAGGTCAGCGCGGTAGGAAAGATGAACGCGGTCGGTGGTTTGCAGCGGCGCGGCGAACGAGATTAACCCTGCGTTCGGGTCGAAAAAATAGTCTGTCCCGCGCCGCAACGCGACTCCATTGCGGTCTACCGCCTCGCTGCCGGGGCGGATATTGCGCCACGCCAGACCGTAGGGGCCGGAAACGCCGCGCCCGGTCACCGTCTCGGTCTGAACGCCGCCAATCGCGCCGGAGTTCGCGGACTGCGCCGCCGACGGACAGGCAAGGCCCAGCGGCAGGCATAGCGCCGCAAGCCGCCGCAAATCCCGCGCCGACAACCGCCCGAAAAGCCCTGTTTGTTTCTGGTTGAACCGCATCTAAAATCCGTCGTCAAAAGAGATAGGGAAAAGTCTGCTGGAGGGTAAGACGCCCGCCGCTTCGCAGGGTTACAGCATTTTTACGGAATTTAACCGAACGAGGAGATTTGGAGGAACAATTCGCCCGCCTGCATCGTTCTCAAAAAGCAACGCGGCTCCTTCTCTGCCCTTCCCCGGAAACAATACGTGTTTCCGGGAAAAACGGGGATGCGGGCAAAAAAAACTACCGGCAGGCCTCAATCTGGAACGGAAAACCGCCGAAACTACTCCTGTTCCCGACAGATATTCCCGATAATTTTACCATCGGAAATTCAGGGGACGGAGGACGGCGGAATGGACGGAATCGCAGCGGACGACATGAGATTGCATCTGCAATGCGGCATCCCGGTCGTGAAAATCACGGGCGTCTGGGACGAGACACGACCGGCCCTGCTGACCGCGATTTTAGACCGGCTGGCCTCCGCCGGACACTGCGAGATTGTGCTGGACTTGACCGCCGCGCAGGGGCTTTCGCCCGTGACGCGGGAGTGTTTCGAGGGGTTGGAGCGGCTGGCAAAAAGTTTTCGCGGCAGGCGCGGGCGTCTCGGCGTCGCTATCGGGCGGGAATGGGCGGCCTCAGCGCGTCCGCAGGCCCTCTCGCTCGCGCGCTGGGCCGCCACCGAAGAGGAAGCGATTTGCTACCTCAAAGGCGTCCCCCGCGCCAGTCTCGGCGTCCGCACCGCCGCGCAGTTCTGACTTGAAATCGCAGGAACTTCCTGTGCGCCAAAGCCGCTCCGAAAGGACAGGCTTTCCGCAGGCGCAAGTTGACTGAATAACCGAGGTAATAAAGATGCAAAACGAAAATACCAAACTGCGGATTGTGCGCCTGCTGGAGCCGTCGCTGTGCCTGTCCTGCCGCCATGCCGCCATTGCAACGGTCGAGATGGAGACCGGAAGCAGCCGCCGGATGCTGCACTGCAAACGCCTGGATTGCGATAACTGGCAGACCGAAGAGTCGGAAGAGGAGCCGCGCGCGATCCACGACGCGGACTGAAATCATTCTTATTGCCCCGAAAATTTTACGGCGTAACACGCTTCCCTGCGCGTTACGCCGTTTTTGTTTTTCCGCTTTCCTGTTGGCCCGCGCCGCGCGATTTTCATTGTTCGCACAGAGGCGAGTCGGTCATTATTTCAACAGTTTAGCCTGCGCTATAAAAATAGGGGGCGATCCCATAGAAATAACGGCGAATTTAGGCCACAATATATCCGCGCCCCCCCTTACGCAGCGCCCGCCCGTTCCTGCCGACAAATTTGGCGCGAAATCCGCAATTTACGACCAGAGAAAGTACGCAAAAATGACTCTGCCCCTGACACAAATAGTCCCGGTGACCGACACGCTGCACGGCGTGACAATCGTTGATAATTATCGCTGGCTGGAAGATCAGAATAGCCCGGAAACGCGGGAATGGATCGCCGCGCAGCAAGAGTACACAAAATCGCAATTAGGAGATTTCGCGGGACGGGACGCCATCGCGTCGCGTCTGACGGAACTGCTCAAAATTGACAGTATCGGCGCTCCGGCGGAATACGGCGGATTTTATTTTTTCGGGAAACGGCTCGCCGATCAGGAACAGCCCGTCCAGTACCGGCGGAAGGGTCTGCATGGCCCCGATGAAGTCCTGCTCGATCCGAATACGATGAGCGAGGATAAATCGGTCACGGTGCAGCGGCTGGACGTTTCGCAGGACGGCGGCCTGATGGTCTACGGCGTCCGGCAGGGCGGCGAGGACGAGCAGGAGATTCGTTTGCTGGACATTGACCGCAAAGCCGACTTACCGGATGTCCTGCCGAAGTCCCGCTATTTCGGCGGTCTGGCGCTAAAAAACGATAAAAGTGGAATCTACTACGGACGCATGGAGGCGGACGGCCCGCGAGTGCGCTATCACGCGCTGGGAACGGACGCGGCGGACGACGCGGAGATTTTCGGGGCGGGCTACGACGCGGGAAAAATCATCGGAGTCGGGATCTCGGAGAACGGGCGCTGGCTGCTGATGGAGGTCTACTACGGCTCGTCCGGGCAGAAAACGGACGTTTTCGTTCAAAATATCGCGGAGAACGGGCCGATTGTCCCGGTCATCACCGACATTGACGCAAAATTTTCCTGTCAGATTGCGGACGACACGCTGTACGTCGAAACGGATTGGAACGCTCCGAACGGCAGGATTTTAAAGGCCGATCTGCAAAACCCCGCGCCCGAAAACTGGACGGAAATCATCCCGACCGGCCCCGACGCGCTGGCGGGGTTCTCGCTGGCGGCGCATAAAATCTTCGTGAATTACCTGCATAATGTCACGTCGCTGGTCAAAATTTTCGAGGCGGACGGCAGACCGGCGGGCGCGATTGACCTGCCGACGCTGGGAACCATCAGCGGACTCGGCGGCTGGTGGGACAAATCGGAGGCGTTTTTCACGTTTGTTTCGTTCGTCACGCCCGCCACGATCTACCGCTACGACGCGGCGGCGGGCCTTGCGGAAATCTGGGCGAAAAATCAGACGCCGGTGCGGTCAGAGGATTTCGAGGTCAAGCAGGTCTTCTTTACGTCGAAGGACGGGACGGAAGTCCCGATGTTTTTAGTCCATAAAAAAGGGCTGGAATGGAAAGGTGAGGCCCCCGCGCTGCTATCGGCCTACGGCGGGTTCGGGGTCAGCCTGACTCCCTCGTTCTCGTCGCTGGGTGCGATCTGGGCGGAACAGGGCGGGGTCTACGTCGTGGCAAACCTGCGCGGCGGCGGCGAGTTCGGCGAGGAATGGCATCGGGCGGGGATGTTAGACCGAAAGCAGAATGTTTTCCATGACTTTATTGCGGCGGCGGAGTGGCTTACCGCAAACAAAGTGACGCAGCCGGAGAAACTCGCCATTGCTGGCGGCAGCAATGGCGGACTGCTGGTCGGGGCGTTTCTGACGCAGCGTCCCGAACTGTGCGGGGCGGTCATCTGCGCCGTTCCCCTGCTGGACATGGTTCGCTACCATCAATTCCTGGTTGCGGCGTTCTGGATTCCCGAATACGGCTCCTCGGAGGACGCGGAACAGTTTAAGACGCTTTATTCCTACTCGCCCTATCACCACGTCAAAGCGGGCGCGGATTATCCCGCCGTCCTTTTCGTCACCGGCGACGCCGATACCCGCGTGGCCCCGCTTCACGCCCGCAAAATGGCGGCGCTGCTTCAGGCGGCGAACCCGGCGGGCAAGCCTGCGCTGCTGCTCTACGACACCAAAGCGGGCCACTCCGCCGGAAAGCCCGTCAACAAAGTCATTGAGGAATTGACCGACGAACTGGCCTTCCTCTTTCAGCAGTTAGGAATCTCCTGACCCACGAAACAACACAAAGAGACACGAAAAACAGACACGAAATTTCGTGTTTTCAAATAGAGCGCATAAAATTTGGTATTCGCCGCTGACCGGGCCGTTCCCGGCCCGGTCTTATTACCCGTTCGTATTACTGTTCATGCGTTTGAGGAAGTCGGCAACGGCGTCCTCCCATTGCGGCAGGTCGTCGCGGCCCTGAAGCTCGAGGGCGTAATGCCGCAGCACGGAGTAGGCGGGACGTTTGGTAGGGGAAGGCCATTCGTCTGCTGGCATCGGTTTGACCTCAACGCCGGTGACGCCCGCAAGCTCCAGCGTTTTGCGGCAGAAATCGTACCATGAGCAGGAGCCTTTGCTCGTGACGTGGTATGTCCCGTAGAGCGGCGTTTCCAGCAGGCCAATCATCGTTCGGGCAAGGTCAACCGTGTGGGTGGGGCTGCCCACCTGATCTACCACGACCTTGATTTCCGGGCGGGTCTGCGCCAGCTCCAGCATTTTGCGCGGAAAACTCGGCCCGTTCACGCCGAACAGCCACGCCGTGCGCACGATGTAATGCTTGCGGCACAGGGCCGCGACGTGCCGCTCCCCCGCCAGTTTTGACCAGCCGTAGTAGCCCAGCGGATTGGTGGCGTCGCGTTCGCAATAGGGCGTCTGTTTCGCGCCGTCAAACACAAAATCGGTGCTGACATACGTCATTTTCAGATCGCGCTCGGCGCAGGCGGCGGCGATATTCCACGTTCCGAGTTCGTTGATTTTGAAGGCCAGATCGGGATTGCGTTCGCAGCCGTCCACGTCGGTATAGGCCGCGCCGTGAAAAACGGCGTCCGGCCTGTTCGTTTCGACGCTTTGCATCACCGCTTTTGTGTCCGTGATGTCCAGCGATTGCCACTCCGGGACATTCATCCCTTCGCGGACGCTGACATCGGTGCGAATCGGGGTATGTCCCGCCGCTTCAAGCATCTGGCAAACGTCCTGCCCCAGCATCCCGTTGGCCCCGGTCACTAAAACGCGCATGATCTCTGACCTCCCGTCATTTCCGTTTAGCGTGTGTTTGCATCGCCCCGGCAATCTTTTCCGTCAGTACCGTTGTGGAGCGCCCTTCGACAAAGGGCAGGGCGATGACCTCGCCGCCATGCTGCCGCACAATGGCGGTCTCGGGCATCATTTCGACGTGGTAATCGCCGCCTTTGGCGTGGTAGCGCGGGCAGATCACGGCAAGCAGCGCCTCCGGCGTCGCTTCGTCAAAAATCGTCACATAATCCACGCAGCGCAGGGCCGCAAGGAGTTCCGCCCGTTCCCGTTCCGAAACGAAGGGGCGCGGCGGCCCTTTCAGGCGGCGGGTGCTGGCGTCCGAATTGATTCCGACGACCAGCAGATCGCCTAAGTCCCGCGCCTCCTGCAAGTACCGCGCATGACCGACGTGCAGCACGTCGAACACGCCGTTGGTCGAAACAATGCGTTTGCCGCTCGTCCGATAGGCGTCCAGTTTCGCCGCGAGTTCTTTCCAGTCCAGTATGACGGGCATTTCATCCCCCTGTCGTTTCAGCGCAAAGTTGGGAACTTCCCATAGACCGGCCTGTGAACGCCCCGGCAATCGCGTCCCATCCATCGCGCTGCGCTGACCGGGCCGTCAGCAACGCCGCGCAGACCGGGCCGCGCAGACCGGGCCGTAAACGGCCCGTCTGGGAGGCGTTCCGCCAACCGTCCTGCGGACGGTAATGCCACTATCGGCGCAATTCGCCGTCGGCGCGGCAGATTCCTGCCTGGTTGCTGCGCCCGGAGGCGCTTTACAGCATCATGCGCTGTTTCACTTCGAGGTATTTGTTAATGAGGTCGCCGGAGAGTTTTTCCGCCGGAGAGTCCACGACGAGGACGCCGCGCTGCGCCAGCGTTCCCAGGGCCTTTGCCCGCTCGTCCAAAGCCTGCCCCGCAACGGCCTTTTCGTAGACCGCCCCGATGGTCTCGGAGTCGCGTTCGGCGGAGCGTTGGATTTTGGTATCGAGCAGGGTCACAGCGGCGACGAGATGGCGCGGCTGCAAGGTCGCCAGTTCCGCCACCGCCTGCCGCGACGAATCGGCGTCCCACAGGTCGGTGAAGCAGACCACGAGGGAGCGTTTGCGCCAGCGCATCCGCAGTTCGGCGAAGGCGGCGCGGTAGTCCGGCTCAATCAGCGTGGCCTTAACGTTGTAGAGCGCTTCTAAGATCGCATAGACTTGCGCCCGCCCTTTTTTGGGCGGCAGGTAGGTCTTTACCCCGTCGGCAAAGAGCATCAGCCCGATTCGGTCTTCGGTCTGCGTGGCGACATAGGCCAGCAGCAGCGCCGCCTGAATCGCGTAGTCCAGTTTCGGAACGCCGTCAATCTCCGCCAGCATTGTCCGGCCCACATCCAGCATCAGAAAGACCGTCTGCGAACGCTCCACTTCGTATTGCCGCGAAATCAGCCTGCCGCGCCGCGCCGTCGCTTTCCAGTCAATGCGGCGCATCTCATCGTCCGGTTCGTAATCGCGCAGGCTTTCAAATTCGCGCCCCGCGCCCTGCAACCGCGCCGCCCGGATCCCCGACTGCTGAAGCCTGCCGCGCTTCGCCATCAGGCTAAATTCGGCGGCGCGGGCCAGACTGGGATAGACCTTGACATTTTGCGCGGCGGGAATCTGCGCCGCAACCCGCAGCAGGCCAAACCGTCCGTGAACGCGCAGATAGATGTCGCCAAACCGAAAATCGCCGCGCTGATTCGGCGTGATCTGATATACGGCGGCGTGGCGCCCCTTTGGCGCAACGGTGAAATCAAAAGCGGAATCCGCCGACTCGCCGGGAATGTTCGGCGGCGGCGAATCGCGCAGTTCCACGCGCAGCGGTCGCCCCGCTCCATTGCGGACGCGGACTTTGACGGCGTTTTCCTCGCCGTACCGGAGTTTCTCCTCCACATCGCGCTCGGCATGGAGCGCGGCGGGCGCGGGCAGTGTGCGCCAGTCCGCCGCCGTCAGCGCCAGCAGGCCCGCGTACCATAGGCCAGCCAGCACAAAGAAACCGGGCGAAATCCCGACGAGCAAAAGCGGCAAAATCCCAACGGCAAACAGCGCCAGCCAGCGCCTGCTAAACGTCATCATCGGCCTCATTCTGGACGTTTCCATTTTGGATTTTGGATTTTGGACTTTGGATTGCGTCGCCTGTATCTTCGACACCCGACACCCGAACCCCGACACCCTCGTTTGCAGTCAACCGAGTCGGCGCGGCCCCCGGCGCGATAATCAGATCGCCCGGTCGGAGTTTGCGCCCGCGCCGCTGTTCCGGTTCGCCGTTGACCTGCGCGACATTCTCCGCAAGGTAGAATTTCGCTTCTCCTCCCGTGCCGATGACGTTGACCGCTTTCAGGAACTGTCCCAGCGTGATAAATTCCGCGTCAATGGGCAGAAATTCCTCCGGTAGATTCTGGATTCTGGATTTTGGATTTTGGATTATTGCAGATGGCTGCGGGCGCGTTTCGGACTGCAAATTGCGGATGGATTTGGTGTAGCGCAAGGGGCAACGCCTTTCTGAAAGCATTAAAAATACCGCGCAACGGGCAGCCGTTATGCGGTATGATTACTGCGGCGGCAATACCGCCTGATACAAAGATCAGGCCAGAGGGTTTAACAAGCCCGCAAAGCCTGATACACAATGCGGGTCTGTTTCCTCTGGCCTCGAAGAAAGGTGGAACCAATGGTTCCTAAACTCAACGAGACTGAGGGTACGAACCTCAGCCTGCGTCGTCGCGTCCAACGGTTCTGGAGCGAGGAGAAACGCCTCGTTCGCATCGGTCGCAGCGTGCTGTTTCATGCGGTCGTCGCAATTCTACTCCTATTATACCAAAATTCAGGCCTGATTGCATAGCGCTATGCGCTTTTTAAAAAATTTCCCTATGTTCCGGCCTGCCAGTCCACAATGCCCGGTTCCGTCGCTTCGTCGGGGGCGGGGATTTCAGCGCGTTCCGATTTGACGATGAGCGACTGCAAGGCGGGGCCGTTTGGAAGCAATGCCGTATAAATTTCGCTGACGTAGGCGAGGGCCTGCGGCAGGTCGGGGGCCAGCGTCAGGAAATACAGGATGCGGAACGGGAATGCGGGCAGGGCCTCGACATTGAGCCGGATGTCCCAGGGCAGCAGCGGATAGACCGGGCTGCGCAGTTCGCGCAGACCGCCCAGCGCGGCGTCCAGAACTTGCAGCGGCCTGTCGGCCTGCGGAGCGCGGGGATGCGTTAGATTGACCGCCCCCAGGTAGCAGGCGCGGGCCTCCGTCGTCCGCTTTTCGCGGGCATGAATCATGCCGAGCTGCACCCACGCGGCGGGAAAAAGCGCCGTTGCTGTCGCCCGGTGAAACGCCCGCGCCGCGTCCTCGAAATGATCGGTCGCAAAATACGATGCCCCGATGCGGTAGTGCGTCAGCGGCGCGGGGTGCGACGCGGCAACCTGCGCGGCGAGGGCGTCCGCCTCCGCTTTTTGACCGAGCATCAGGTGCAGGCGCGTCCTGCCGAGCGGCACGTCCTCGTCCGTCAGCGCCTCCGGGAACGTCAATAGCCGCGCAAACTCCGGCGCGGCCTCCCGCGCTTTGCCCGCGATGAGCAGGGCCTGCGCCAGCCGCAAACGCAGCCGGAACGAATCGGGGGCCAGGGCGACCGCCCTGCGCCAGTTCTCAATCGCGAGGCGGGTCTTGCCGCGCCGCCCCTGCGCCAATGCCAGAGCGCCCAGCAGCGTGGGATGCGCCGCCATGCGGTCGGCGGCGTTCAGCAGAAAATACTCCGCCGAAGTCCATTCGCCATCGGCAATGCAGGCCCAGCCCACGCCCCAGAGCGTCGAGGCCGCTTTCGGGAACGAACGCAGCGCCGCGCCCAGACGCGGATCGCCCGCCGCGTTCTGCCCTAGACACATCGCGGAAACGCCCAGAAGCAACAGGCCGTTCGCGTTATCGCGCCGCAATTCCAGACATTCATGCCCACAGGCCATTGCGGTCAGATAGTCGCATTGCTTCAGGGCGTCGTGGCCGCGCAGCGTCCAGAAGCGCAGGAGTTCGTCGCGTTTCAGTCCGGGCGGCAGGCCGAACGCGGGGTGCGGCAGATGAAACGGGGCGTTTCGCGCCGCCTCGTCCCGATCCCATAGCCGTTCCAGCGAGTCTTCCCACAGCGTAAAATCGGGCAGCGGCAGGGCGGCGGGCGGCGCAGGGCGACCGTGCAGGAACATCGCCGCCCCGCCCCCGACCAGCAGCAGGCCAATCAAGAAAGCGAACAGCCCGTCCGTACCCGGCGATGAGAACAGAACGACTGCCCCGCACAGAACCAGCGCCCCCAGCGTGATGACCGCAATGCCGCCGCGCTCCCAGCCGGTCAGCGGGCGGAAGCGGCGCTTTCGGCCCGCCGCGCTCATCTCCTGCGCGTTTTCCCGCTCGTCTTCGGTCTGCCGCCGTTCGATTTCCGCGAACAAACGCTCGGCTGTGGTGTCCTCGTCGCGGAACCATTCAGCTCGCTCGAACCGCCCCGACAGCGCCGGGTTGTCCTGCGCTTTGAGAAATTCCTGCGGCTCAACGCCGATGGCGCGGAACCGGTCTTGAATCGTGGGGTGGGTGTCGTATTCGTCGCGGCGGTCGTCGCTGTACGCCTTTTGCGCCAGATGGATCGCTTCGGAGGCGTCGGCGGGGCGCAGCTGCGAACGCACCCACGCGGTGTAGCTGCCCTCTCGCTGACTCTGCATCATGCGGTCTTGCCACGCGACTTCGGCGCTTTTGTAGTCCGCCATGACAACTTTGAGCAGACCCGCGCAGAAGTTCTCCGCGCCGCCCTTTTCCGCCGCCACTTTGTCCGCAAGAAATTCGTCCTGCCGGGAGTACAGGGCGTACAGGTTCGATTCGGCGCGGGCGATGCGTCCGGCAAGCCAGCCCATGATTCGCGCTGTGTAGAACGGCGTCCCTTTGTCCTGCTCGCTTTTCCGCGAGGCCCGCCGCTCGTCCTCCGCTAGCTCCATCAGCGTTCCCGCCAGTTGATGCCCGCGAATCACGCCCGCCAGCGTCCACCTGTTGACGCCGCGCTGCACCAGCCGCGCATGGGCCATTTCGTGTAGCAAAATCGCTTCGACCTCCGCCTGCTGCAACGTGGACAGCAGATCGAACCCCAGTCCCAGCGTGCATTTGCCGCGCCCGGAACGCACGCCTTCCAGTTTGACATACGCGCCCGCGTCCATTTGCAGGACGACTTCGGTCGGCTGCGGACAGCCCGCAAGTTCGGCGCACTTGCGGATTGTGGCGAAAAGGTGCGGCGCGTCCGCCTCGGCAATCGGCAGGCTGTACGGCGTCCCCCACTTCACGCGCAGGCTGCGGGCCAGCGTCTGCATTAGCCGGAACAGCCGCCGCATCGGGCCGACCATGCGGAGGGCGAGCGCGGGGAAGCGCAGCATCACGACCGCCAGCGCCACATCACAAAGCAGCAGAACTGCTACAAAAGGCAGCGCCAGCAAGCAAAAAAGCGTGTGCGCGATATTGAGCGCCAGCAGTGCCGCGATGAGCGCCAGTCGGGCGGCGCCAGAGAGCGGGCGTTCAGCGCGTATTTGAACAGCAGTGGATTCCAAAACGGCGGCTCCTCAAACGGGAATTTTATCCACGAAGGACACGAAGAAGAAACAGACAAGATAAACGGAATTTTTTTCAGGATGACACCGGATAATTCTATTTTGGATTGAATTTCTTTTCGTATCTTTACGTGATTGACATTTAGATTGTTTTGCGCCCTTGCCTGTGTCCTTGGAGAGGGTCTTGAACCTCAAAGCAGGCTTCACTTTGACGCCCTTTTGACCGTCCCGTGTCTCCACCGGGCGCAACGCCGTCTTGCGGAGGGGAATATGCCGCCCGCCATGCAGGTTTCAATCCTCGCCCGGTGTTTCCACCGGGCGCAACGCGTCAACGTCGAGACGGACGGAACGCAGACGCGGCAAGTTTCAATCCTCGCCCGGTGTTTCCACCGGGCGCAACGTCAGGCAAGTTTTGGATGATTTACAGCCCGACTGGGTTTCAATCCTCGCCCGGTGTTTCCACCGGGCGCAACCACCATGCGCAGGATTTTTGAGAGTAAACAGACATTGTTTCAATCCTCGCCCGGTGTTTCCACCGGGCGCAACGCGTTGGTAAAAGCGCGGGAATTAGGTTTTCTCTTTGGTTTCAATCCTCGCCCGGTGTTTCCACCGGGCGCAACCGCATGGTCTTTCGCGTTGCGCGTGGAAATTCCCGCTTCCTGAAACGTTTCAATCCTCGCCCGGTGTTTCCACCGGGCGCAACAGTAAAAATTCCCGGCAGGAAACACGCCAGCGGCATTATAATGTTTCAATCCTCGCCCGGTGTTTCCACCGGGCGCAACTCAACGCCGAGTATATGTTCCAACGCGAAGGAACGTTTCAATCCTCGCCCGGTGTTTCCACCGGGCGCAACCAGAGGACAGGGACGGCAACGTCGTCACGCCGGACGAGGTTTCAATCCTCGCCCGGCGTCTCCACCGGGCGCAACCAGCCGCCCAAACCGCCCGAACGCCTGCGCCATGAGCGGTTTCAATCCTCGCCCGGCGTCTCCACCGGGCGCAACCGGATCAGCGGGCCGTACAAAATCCCCAGCGCAAGTTTCAATCCTCGCCCGGCGTCTCCACCGGGCGCAACCTTTATCGGCATGGAGCAAGAGGCAGAATACATCGTTTCAATCCTCGCCCGGCGTCTCCACCGGGCGCAACAGGGCAGGTGCAGGGAAACTTGACGGGCGGGGGCTGCGTTTCAATCCTCGCCCGGCGTCTCCACCGGGCGCAACTGACAGGAGGAACCGACAGCGCCGCGCCCCTCCTGGTTTCAATCCTCGCCCGGCGTCTCCACCGGGCGCAACGGTCAATGCTCGCTTGCTAAATGAGAAAACCAATCTCATCGCGCCTGAACAAAGACTTCTTATCTGCTTTCGCAAAAATGGTTCAAAGTAAAGTCACGCAATCGAGTGGCGGCCATGACCTTTATGACTGGCGCGTACCTCTAAGGCGCTGCGCCGTCGCTCCCGATCCGCGCAAACCTCAAATAATCAATGGGCCATTCAGGTCAAGATACAAATCGCGACCGTGAACCTCCACTACCTCCTCTCGGTCCGGGTGCAGGCGGTAGATGCGAAGACTGTCCGCCCGAACGTCAATTATCTTCAGCAGGCGGACGCGGAAACGCTCCATGTCCGCCGCGCTAATGCTGCATTCGAACACCGAATCTTGGACGCGCTGACCGAAGCCCATGCAAGCCTTCGCAACCTGACGCAAGCGCCGCTGGCCCGCTGAATCCTGCGTATTCACATCGTAGGCGATTAGAATGTTCATGTGTTTTACTTTGCGACAAAGGGAAGATAGGTCGGCATATCACCGCGCAGATGACGAGCGAGCAGACGGGCCTGCAAGTGCGGCACGAGGCCGAGCGGCGTTTTCGTTTGCAGCAACGGATGCGCGATTTCTTCCTGCTTCCGCGCCTGATACGCCGTGAGGACAATTTTGCGCCCTTCCGCCGTCAGCAAAACGCTTTCGCCAGGGCGGGTCTCGAAATGCTCCGGCTGAATCTGACGCCGGTTGATCAGCGTCAGCACCAGACGGTCGGCGAAATACGAACGAAACTCCTCCATCAAATCCAGCGCCAGCGCGGGACGGCCCGGACGCAGGCAGTGCAAATAGCCGAACTGCGGATCAAGCCCCACGCCCTCCAGCACCGAAACGCAGTCCGTTGTCAGAAGGGCATAGACAAAAGAGAGCAGCGCGTTCACCCGATCACGCGGCGGGCGGCGCGTCCGCGTAGTGAAAGCAAACTCGGACTTTTCGCGGGTAATCATCGCGCCGAACGCCTCGAAATAACAGGCAGCCGCTTGCCCCTCAATTCCGCGAATAGAGTCCAGCGTCGTCATATCGGGCAAAGTCAGGATATAGGTCGCAATCGAAGCGGCCTTTGCGGTCAGCAGTTTTTTGGACGCTTCATCGGAAACTTCGCGGGCGGCGCGAAGCAGCGTTTGCCGCGCATTTTTGATCTTGCCCGCCACAATGGGACGGGCGATTTCCAGAGCGCGGGCCTCGTCCGCCAGCGCCTCGTACTGCGCTTTGCGAAGCAGGACGTTGCCGGAAATCGGCCCGACCACGCGGCACTTGAAACGCCCCGCATAATCGAGGAACGTAATCTCACGGCCCTCCTCGGCGCAGCGGCACATCAGCGGCGGCGACAGCGAAGCGCGGTCAAAGAAAACCAGCGAACCCAGGTGCAGCAGCGGAACTTGCAGGATTTTCGCTCCATCGGCGTCTATGCGCACGGTGTCGCCGTCCAGTCGGGCGAAGGCTCCGGGCGTGGTGACAAACAGGGTATTGAGCAGTTGGCGGCTCATGGCGTCTCCTCATCGCGGGGAAATTCGGGCAGGGTCTCGATGGCGTATAATTGCCGCCGGTGGTAGGCCACGCGCCCCGCCTGCACGACGGCGGGAACGCAGGCGTCCACGAGCGAACAGTTGGGGCAGCGCGAATCGTTAGCGGGCGGCGGCATCGTTCCCGTCTGGCGCATGGCGCGAATCTGGCAGATAATCTCCTCCATTTCCGCTTTGAGATCGGGCGTGAAACGGACTTCGCGCCGCCGCCGCGTGGTATGGTGATAGATCGCGCCCGTCGGGACGGCCTTCCCGAACATCTCCTCCAGACACGCGGCCTGAGCGCAGAGTTGCAGGTCGTCGTGCCGATGCTGGCGGCGCGGACCGTGCTTGTATTCGACAGGATAGAGCGTTCCATCGGCGCAAAACTCAATCGTGTCGGCCCGCCCGTTGAGGCCGAGGCGCTCCGACCAGAGAGGCAGGGCGCGTTCGATGCGGGTAGTCCCGTTCATTTCCCACGTTGTGGTGTCGGCCCGTTCGTGCGCCCTTGTTCCGCGCAGGGTAAAGACGTTTTCATCGTAAATCGCCTCGACGTGAATCAGGGCGCACTGCCGGGGGCAGTAGGAGTAGTGTTCGATAGCGGAAATCATCACGGTCTCATCATCTGACCACATGGCGCTGCGCCCTCCTTCGCTTTCGTTTAAGCGTCGCCGACCAGTTTTGTCAGCGTCACGCCCTCCGGCAATTCCCGGTCATTGAGGAAGACCTTGTAGTCTTCATAGCGGCGCGGCGCCTCTACGTCCGACTTCAACCGCGCCTCAAAGCGGCTGAACAGCGCATGAGCGGAGGTATTGCCGAGCGCGTTTTCATGGCTGAACACGTACAGGCCGCGACACGCCATCAGGCCCCGGCTGGCGGAATGGTCGTGATCCCACATATTTTCCAGCGCCGTCCAAAACAGTTCTAAATCGCCCTGCGTTACGACCGTTTGCTTCGCGAAAGCCGCCGAAAAGAAGCCCCGCGCCACATAAAGGCCGTAGGGAACCATCGGCTTGCGCCCGATTTCCGTAGTCTTGCCGCCTTTGCCCTCGCCCGCCTCATCGCCTTCGCTGACGACGACCTTTGCGTCCTCCGGTTTGGTGATCGCGACACGGGTAATCGAAATGTCAAGTGGAATAATAGGCGAAATGGAACGCGCAAAAGTCAGTTGCAGCGGCCCGCGCACCTGCCCCGCATTGACGCCCGTCGTCATCACAGCGCCGAACATCCGAACGTCGTAGTAGCGCTGGCACATCCGCTCCCGCGCCGTTTTCACGTCCTCGCGGTTCTGTTTCGTTCCCGTAGATTTTAGGCCCGCTTCGTCGTAGGCTTTCTTATGAAGGTCATTGAGCGCGACACCCATATCATTGACGTAGATACTGCGCGTGTCCAGATTTTCCGCCTGCGTCAGCGTGACATAGTTGCGGACTTTGCGCTTCAGGCACACGTCCGTGACAAGGCCCTGCATGGTTTCAGGGTCAACGCGGGGCAGATTGCCCGCGTCCGGGTCGCCGTTCGGATTGCCGTCAGTCACTTCAAACACAAGCAAGAAGTCGTGGCGGCGGTTCGGATCGCCGCAGATTTCGTATCGGTTCATGGTTATTCGTTCCCCTGTTCTTCAGTGTCGTTTTCGTTGTCGAGTTCCAATATGGGTGCGTCGCTTTCGGTGTCAAGCGCAGCCTGTTTGTCCGCTTTCTTTTTGCGGTTGGCTTCTCCAGCCTCAGTCCGGGCGGCGCGGAGTTCGGCGCGTTTGTGGTAGTAGCCAAGCGAAAAAAGCGCCTGCTGTTTCATGTTCAGCGTGAGCGGAAATTCGGTCATGCCTTCCATTTCCGTTTCCATTTGGATTTGCAGATTGGTATACGCGCCCTGATTGTTCTTTCGCAGTTTTGTCAGGTGCGCCTGCGCGTCGGCAAGCAGGGTTCCGAAAACGGTTCCCGGCGCGGAAGACGCCGAACTGTAAAATCGGTCTACCAGTGTGGCGTTGATTTTGCGGCCTTCGGAACGGGCAAAAGCGCCCTGTAATTCTTCCAGAACGGCAAGCAGCCTGCCGCATTGTCGCGCATAGCCGCTGGCTCTGCTCAATTCCGGTTTTGGTTCATCAGGATTCAAATCGGTGTTCTCCTTCGGCAGTGGGGCGAAATCAAGCGTTTCGCCTCTTGATTTCAATACAAGGGTTATTAAAACGGCGCGTTCGTAAGTCACGTTGTTTTCGGCGCGGTTTCGCAGTACGGCCCGATACAGCAAATCTTCGGGCAAGGGTTCGCCATGCAAAGCGGTTCGCATGAGCAGCGGCGGGATGCGCTTTTCAACGTCTTCCGAACTAAAGCGGCCCTGCGTTTTTTGCCGGTAGATGCAGGCGGCAAGCACCCAATCGGCGACAAGGCTGCCGCGCTGCCCGTAAGCGTCGGGAACGTCCTCCTGCATTTCAAACCAGTTCGCTACGTTCAGGTTCACGCGCCCGACCGTCGTTATCATCCAGTCCCGCACTACGGCGCGGGCGGCGGTTGCAGAAAGCATTAGTCCGAAGAACGGGGTCGTGTCTTCAAGCCCCTGACGCTTTGCATGGCTGACGGATTCAATCAAAGCCCGAACGAAATCCGGCTGCGGGTTCCCCAGAAGATTCGCAGTGGCAAAAGTTCCCTTCTGCGTCCAGAAAACATAGATCGAACCGCCCACGCGCTTGCGGGTCGCGTCGTTTTTCAGCAGTGAATTCAGGGATTTGCCGAACCGTTCTGCGCACTCCGCGCAAATGGGGGAGGTCGCAGCGCGTTTCATTCCGTAGGACTCGAACACGTCCGAGTTCGCCGAGACAAGGGCTGTGCCGGAAGTCTGACCGCCCGGTATTCCCTTGACCATGAGCGGCATACTTTCAATGGCGGGACGCTGTTCGCCGCAGACCAGGCATTGCGTAAGCGCGGTTTTCGCGCCTGCCCCGCAGATTTTGGCCCAGAATTTCTGTACGGCGGGATGATCCATAGGCCGTTCGCCGCGAACGGAAAACGTGATGATGTCGTTTGCGTTCAAGGCGAGAAGTTCCGGCGAACGATCCTCCAGCGGCGCGGCGTCCCACCAGTCCAGAAACTTCGCCACCGCCTGCGTTCCGCTTTCGCCGGTTTCTTCCGCGCAGAGTTTCACCAGCGCCTTGAACGCCTCATGCTTTTTGGCGGCGTTTTTCGCGTCGGTTTCCAGCCCAAGAACATAGGCGGGCGTATCCGTCAGCAGCAAAGGGCTGACATTGACCGTTCGCACGATAAAGGGCGCGGGCAGATATTTCCCTATGTCTTTGCCTTTTTTGTCCTTCGCGCCGCCAAGCAGGGAATAGGCGCGGAATTTACCGTCGGAATTGAGTTCGATTTCGCCCCGAATCAATTTGTCTGCATACATGGAAGGCGGCGCGAAACTTTCCGGCGCGTCTTCTTCGTCTTCGGTCAGGGCGATGCCGTAGCGCAAAATGCGCTCGTAATCTTCTGCTAACTGCTGCAAAATCATAAGCCGTGCCTCCGGTACATATCGGTTCCCACTTTCAGAATCCCGTCTTCTAGTTCCGCCTCGAAGAAAACCGGCGTCACGCCGTTTTCCGCGTCGCGCTTGAAATCAAACAACATTCGGCCCAGTGGAATGGGTTTTTCGTGCCGGAATCGCTCCGATTCTTCGGTTCCGTCGAGCGGCGCAAACGCGCAGGGACATTCGCGACACCCTAAAAAAGGCGACTGGAAACACTGGCCCTGCTTGACGCGCCGCTGGAATTGGTCGCGGTATTTTGCGGCGTCCTCCTTCACGTCGGGGCGCAGTTCAATGTCGGCGTAAATAAGGTAGGCCGGGTCGCGCAGCATCAGCGAATGGCGCTGCGTCCGCGATTCGGTAATGGAAATCGGCGTTTCCGTCGCTTTCCGGTCTACCTCGTTCCGCATCACGGAGAGGAAACGGTAAAAATCGCCTTCATCCGCATTGTTCGGGTCGTATGTCGGCGCCTTCGGCTGCGGCATAGCCAGACAGGACGGCGAAATCGGCTGCGGCTGCAAAACGTGGATTTCGCGAATCCGCCAGCGGAACTCCGGTTTCCAAAAGATAGATTCCAGAATTCCCCGCGCCGCGCTCGGCGGGGGCAGGGGATACGACACTCGTTCCGCTTTCAGTTCAGGCCGCGAAAACAACGCCAGATCGCCCCATACTTTGACCGCCATCGGGTTATGGTACATTGAATCCTCCTTTCTATTGTATTGTTCGTTACGGGAGAGCATAGTTCGACAAAAATCATTACCCGGCGCATTATGTAGAAACTTGACGGGTAATTGATTGCCTGCTGATTATCCACTCGTTATTATGCCGGGAAAGAGGAAAGCGGGCGGAAAAATAATTTTTCCGCCCGCTATACTAACGTTCTTCCTACACTACATGAAACCGTTTCAATCCTCGCCCGTCGTCTCCAGCGAGCGCAACTTGACTACACTACATTAAAGCGAAGTAACGTAAATTCAACGCGGCTTGGGGTATTATAAAAATGCGGGGCAGACGTTGCCACATCTAGCCCCGCAATACAGAGTTTCCGCTTAGCCCAGCGGGACTCTTACAGAAAGGAGAAACTATGTGCAGTTTCCTCTTCTGGCTCGGCGTTATCGCCAACGTGATTACCGTCGGGACGGCAGTTTATCTGCTGCACCGGCGATTGAAGCGTTGGCTGCGACGCCGCCGTCAGCTCATTAAGTAGCTGACACCTGCCCTGCCGCGAACGATATTCGTATTGTTCGCGGCAGGCAAACTTTCAAATCTTGGTCGCGTTTCAATCCTCGCGATTTTGTGACCGGGCGCGAAAAAGCAACTAAACCTCAGAGTTTCAATCCCGTCGAGACGCAAAGACACTCGCGAAGAAAGGTTTCAACCCTCGTCCTCCTTTGATTATATCGCTTTTGTATGGTTATGTCAACATTCCCGGCAACTTTTATTATCTGGCAGTTAGCGCGTCAAATTCAGGGCGTCAGACGATACCCATGTCTATCGGCATCAGGATGTCCGCCGGATCGCCGAAGATGGCGGCGAGGCCATGATGCGCTTTGCTATCGTAAGCGATTTCGGCGCAGAAGTAAAGCGTTCCCGGATCGGCGGGCAGGGCGTCAATCAGCATCCCCGCTTTTACGGGCTTTGTTGTGTCGCGCCGGAAGACGTTGACTAGAAGCGGCTGCGCTTTGCGCCATAGTTCCCGCGTCATTTTGCCGGACTGCGCCGCCCCTGAAATTTCGTCATAAAGTTCTGCCCATTTTTCTCTCGCTTCTTTTTCTTCCTTTTCTTCCGCTTCTTTTGCTTCGGGGGCGTAGCGGACAAGGACGGGAACGGTGTCCTGCTCAATCATGCGGAACTCGTTGGCGACGGCGGGATAGTTCCCGTCTTTTTGCAGAACGGCAATGGCTTTCGCGTCCGTCGTGAGCCTGCCATAGATTCGGCGGAAATAATCCTCGCAGATTTCGGGCAGGTCAAAATCGTGTTCAGCGTTCAGTTCGCCGGTTTTAATCATGTTGGTCGTTTCCGCCGTTTTGATTTTGTATTCACCGGGCGGAACGCTGGCTTTTTCAGGGAAAAAGATAATCGCTTCGCCGTTCTTCGGGCTGCCGTCCGCATTTTTGAGATTGCCGGAACGATTGCAGCGACCCGCCGCCTGAATCACCCGGTCAAACGGCCCGACAGCCCGCAGGACTCTTGGAAAATCCAGATCGCATCCGCACTCCACGACCTGTGTGGCAACCAGGCGGCACGGTTCGCCCGCCGCTAATCGCCGCCGCACTTCCGTTAAAACCACGTCGCGATGCGCCCCGCATAGCATGGTGGAAAGGTGGAACGCTTTGGGATCATTCAGCGCGTCCAGCAGGGCCAGCGCGTTCGCCCGCGTATTGAGGACAGCGAGGCACTGCGTTTCGTTTCCCTCTGTCATAAGATCACCGGCTTGCTCCCATGTCTGCGCGTCGCGCAGGATTTTATAATCTACGCGCTTCATAATTTCAAAATGCTTTACGTACTTTTCTTTTTTTACAATTTCCGGCATTTCTTTGAAGCCACTCAAACCCTGCGCCCGCGAAATTTCCTGCAAGGCGGGCTGCGTCGCCGTGCAGAATACGACCGTCACGCCGTAATGTTTGATGAGAATTTTCAGCGTATTAACAATCGGCTGTAACAGATGCGCGGGCAGCATTTGCGCTTCATCTAATATAATAACGCTGTTGACAAGATTATGTAGTTTGCGGCAACGACCGGGCTTGTTGCTGAAAAGCGACTCGAATAACTGCACTGTCGTCGTCACAATCAGCGGCGCGTCCCAATTCTGACTTGATAGCCGCCGCCATGCCGAAGGCCCGTCGCCGTTCGCGCCGTCGCTCTCGCCCGGTTTGCTTTCATCGGGAAGAGCGGAATGGTGAATCAATATCGGGGCGTCTTTGCCAAGCAGAGTCTGAAATACGTCAGCAGTCTGGTCAATAATCGAAGTGTAAGGTATGGCGTAAATGATGCGTTTCATTTGTTGCGCTTCGGGCAAACCTTCCGAATGATGCAGGACGTGCTGCAAGGCAAAAGCCAGCGAAGAAAGCGTTTTTCCGCCGCCGGTAGGAACCGTCAGACGATACGCCCCACGCTTATTTTTTGCCTCTTTAACGCAAGCGTTATAAACTGCGCTCCGAACCTGATTGACCTCCCGCGCTTTTTCGGTTGTCGCTTTGGCCTCCGCTTCGGTTTGCAATTTAATTTGATTCCGGTTTAGGATGTCCAGCCAGTCCGCGAACGAGCAGGTCTTCTCGCGCTGCGCTGCGTCTTCCTGATGAAAATGGCGTTCCGTGTCCAAACTGTCGGCATCTACCAGGCAGGAGAACAGCATCCGCGTAAACAATTCATAGTTCAATTCGTATTTAATCTGCGATTCAGGAATAGTCAGCGATTCGGGCAGTATAAGCAAACCCTGCAAATCTTCCTGCGCTCTTGCAATGTCCTCATGCAGCTGCGCTTCCAGTTCCGGCAATAGCGTCAAGGTTGCCGGTTCTTTGCGGGCTGGCATCCCGCCATGATGTCCCAAGCCTGTGATCGCCAGCGGATTTTCTTTCACGCCGCCGAACAAGCGCCGACTAAGCAAAGCGCCCGCCATTTTATGATCGCCGCCGCCCGGTCGCGTTTTGCCTTTTTTGCCTGCCATTTGCGCCGTATGGCAGCGGCGCAGGTAATCTTGGAACTCATCGCTGTATTTGCCGATGTCGTGCAGTATGCTCGCCCATTTCGCTAACTCGCCCGCGCCGAACTCCGATGCAAACCCTTCCGCCATCTCCGCAACATTTTTGGTGTGTTCAATCATAAGTTGTGGGCGCTGTGGTGCGCCTTCCGGCGGTGTGTGCGCCCAAAAATCATTTTGCGCTGTCATTTTTTCTTCTCCTAGATTTCTATACTCGCCTGCCTGTTCGAGAAGCGGAAAGGTTTTTTGCGGCCTATGCAAGTTTATTCGCGGGGGAAGGCGGCAGTTCGACAAATTTTTTCGGGTGGTGGAAAATTTCAGGGAGAATTCCCGGTCTTTCGGTAGAAATTTGGACTGCGCTGCAATGAACGAAACGGGCAGACGCAGCCACACCGCTTCCGCCCGCGCCCGAACAGCCCGGTTTTTCCGCTGAATGAGGCCGAAGTAGGGACATTCCTCGAAGCGGACGGCAATATCAATCCGGGGCGGGCGTTTGGGCATGATGACCTGAAAATCGCGTTCGATTCTCGCAACAAACAGATATTGCCGCGCCACGCCGGAATCCTCGGAACCACCGGCGGCGGTAAATCCACCACCGTCGCCAATCTCATCGCGGAGGGTCAGGCGGCGGGGGGCGCCACGCTTCTGCTGGACACGGGAAGCGAATATACCGAAATGGACAAGCCGACCGACAGCGAAAAAATGCGGGAGATTCTCGCGGAAATGGGGCGGGAAGCGGCGGGCGTCCCGGACGCGCATCGGTGGTATCTGGTCGGACGGCAGCCAGAAATCCATTTCACCCGGTCAAACGCGCCTTTTCTCCCCGCTTCGCGAACATCAGCCTGTACACCGCGATTGAAATTTTCGATTTTAATGAGGCGCAGGAAAAGCGTTTTCGCTTCGGTCCGCGCATCGTGGTCACGCTGAACATGACCGCGACGGGGACGGACGTGAAACCGCTGGAAATCGTGTTTTTCTTCGGACAATCTATTCCGATTTCTTCGCGATTTCCAGCAGCTCCGCCCGGTGTTTTAAGTCCATCATGGCGGTATGCAGGCGCACAAAGCCCTCGAACAGACTGCCGTAGGCGCTGAAATACTTATGCACGTCGCCATCGCTCAGGGCCTTGTCGGACAGGTAGTAGAAGTGGTCGCTGGTCTGAAAGCGCCGCCACGTTTCCAGAAAGCCCGCGTCCCCGCTGCCCAGCACGGACGCCGCGAGATTTTTCAATTCTTCAAAAGCGAACTGCTGCATTTCGCTGCCAAGCCACGCGCTTGTGTCGCGCTCCTTGTCCGCCCACGAGATCGTAGAGAAATCGTCCACGCGGATTTGCCCCCATTTCGGCAGGGTTGTGACCGCTTCGGTCGGCGTGGCAAAGGCAAGGTTCGGGTGCTGCTTGATGGCGTCTGGCAGGGCGCGGATAAAGTCGAAAATGCCGGTGTCCGCCCAGATATGCTCGCCCAGCGCCTCGTAGTCCATTGCCAGCGTGACATTCATGTCCGTATTTTCCGCGAGCCAGTCCCCGAACGTTTCCGCTTTCAGGGGCCAGCCCTCCCAGCTTTTGTTGGAAAACCGATACCCGATGTCGTCGGAGAGGCGGTAGTTGCGCAGGAGGATCGGCAGACCGGACGGCGACTCGTACACAAAGTCGGGCGATTTCCAGCCCTCCATAATCCAGTCCACCGCCTCCGTGATAATCCCCTGAAACCCCAGCCCCTTTACGGTCGCGGCGATGCTGTCGTTATAAAGGCACTCGGTGTTGCGGAATACGGTCGGACGCCGGCCGAAAAGTTTTTCGATCTCGTCGGCGTGTTTGATGACCTGCGAACAAAACTCGCTGCGGTCTTCGCCGAACAGCGAACTCAGCGAATGGTAATACGTCTCGCAGGTAAACTCCACCATACCCGTCGCCGCCATCTCCTGAAAGAGTTCAATCAGGTGCGGGGAGTAGCGGCGGGCTTGATCCAGAAACGTCCCGCTCAGGCCGTAGGAGATTTTGAACGGCTTGTCCGAATCCTTATGCTGCTTGACGAGTTCGAGAAGCAGGCGGGTGGCGGGGTAGTAGCATTTGTCCGCGACTTTATTAAAGACGATGCGATTGAGTTCCTCATCGAAATAGTAATCGTAAAACTTATCGGAGGGCAGGGGCCCGTCGTGGTGGCGGCGGTCATACGCGATCAGGCGTTCGGGCTGATGCGCAAAAAAGAAAAAAGTTACGAGCGTCACGTTGTCTGCGTCCTTTCGGGCCACGCTACGGCGCGGGCCTTTTGGCGGGAGGGCGTTGGATTGGAAATCGTCGGATGAAGCATATCGGAAATGCTGACGCTATTATAGTGGTCTGCGGAATTTGTGTCAAGCGGCGCGGGCGTTTCACCGATAAGAAAACAGAAGAAAACAGGGATTGGATAAAAATTGCGCGTTGCGGGGCGGTCAAGCGCCGATTTTCGCCCCGTTCTCCGTAAAGAGAGGCGGGACGGCGTTCGCGCTCAACAGAATGGACGCCCGCGATTTCCGCCGAAACCGCCGAAATAAAGGAGTATCTCATTTGATTTGTCTGGACACGATCCGCGCTTATTTCCGCGCCGCAGGGCGTTCTACCTTTTGCGCAGCCGCCTTTGCCGCGCTTTCCATGACCGGCGCTGCCGCGAAGCCGCCCGCTGCGCCGCCCGCGCAACCCGCAAAACCCAAACCTGCAAAACCGTCCAGCGACGCCCGTATCGTGATGAACTGGCGGGGCTACGCCGCGCCCGTCGAGGTCGTCGCGTTCTCGCCGGACGGCAAAATTTTAGCGGCGGGCGACGCGAAAGGCAACGTCACCCTGCGCGAAGCGGCGACAGGGCGCGTCCTTCGCAGCTTCAACGCGGGGATTAGCGCCGTGACCGCCATCGCCTTCACCCCGGACGGCAAGCGGTTCGCGACGGGCGGAACGGACAAGACCCTGACGGTCTGGGACATGGCGTCCGGCAAAGAAATCTACCACGTCACGATGGAGGGGGCGTATTTCGATCATATCGCTTTTTCGCCGGATGGAAAAACGCTTGCCGCAAGCGGGGCCACGCCCGCCGATACCCCCATGAGCCGCGCCATTCTGCTCTGGGACGCCGAAACGGGCAAAGGGCGAGCGCCGCTCAGGGGGCATTTCGGGCTGGTATATAGCATCACTTTCGCTGCCGATAGCAAATCCATCGTGAGCGCCAGCGGCGATAAGACCGCGCGAATCTGGGACGTGGAGACCGCCACGCAGCGCTTCGTCATGGACTGGCATGACCGAACGATCTACTCCGCCGCCTTCTCTCCCGACGGAACGCAGGTGGCCTCCGGCGGCGAAGACCGCGAAATCAAACTCTGGAACGCCGCAACGGGGATGGCCCTCTATGCGATACCGACCGATAGCAGCATCGTTTCGAGCGTTCAGTTCCTTCCCGATGGCAAGCGAGTCGCCGCCGTCGTCACCGGGCAGACCGTTGCGATTTACGACATCGCCACAAAAGCCAGCGTCCTGATTTTGCCGGGAGTTCAAAGAGAGATTCGCGCTATGGCGGTCTCCCCCGACGGCAAACATCTCGTCACAGGCGGCCTCGACAAAAGCGTCGTCCTCTGGGACATCAGCGGGGCATAGGAAACAGGGAACAGGGAACAGAATAATAAGCTCGCTTACTGGCTGTTTACGAACACTCGTAAGGAGGCGGGCATTGCCCTGTTCCCTGTTCCCTGTTCCCTACCTCACCACGCGAAATCCAGCGTTTGCAGGAAGGCGCGGGCCAGAATCATGTGGCCTACGTGGTTGGGATGCACTCTGTCCCAGCCCAGCGTGGCGGGGTAGTAGGTCTGCATGGCGGCGTTGAAAGCGGCCTGCGTGTCGCAGAGCAGAACGCCGCGATTCGCCGCGATTTGCTTTACAATCGCTCCGTATTCGTCCATTCTGGCCCGCATTGCGTCCGCCGGGTTTGGCTCCATGTAAAATGGCGTCATCAGGACAAGGCCGCGAACGCGGGGCAGCGTTTCCGCTACCAGCGCGTCCAAAGTCTGCGCATACTCCTCCGGCAGAACATGAACTTCCGTTTGCAGCGGCAGATCGAACTGCCGCCACACGTCGTTTGTCCCGATCATAATGGAAACCCAGTCCGGTTTTAAGTCCAGCGCGTCGGTCTGCCAGCGGGCTTTGAGATCGCGGACGGTGTTGCCGCTGCACCCCATGTTGACCACGCGAATTTCCCGCTCGGCGTAGACCGCGCCCAGCAAAGCGTCCACCGCCGCGACGTAGCCCTTGCCAATCGCCACGTTAAGCCCCTCGCCGAGGGGACGCGCCCGCTCCGCGTCCGTGATGGAATCGCCCATCATTACCAGTTTTTCGCCCGCTTCGATTTTCATGCCGTCTTTTTTCCTGCGTTTCTTAATAGATTTATTGGTAGATTTTGCGTTTTATTCGGCGTCAATGCCAGATTCTGACCGTAAAAGCGCCTGCGCTTTTGCCGCAAAAATGCCGACATTTATCCGGCGCGTCGAAAATTACTTGACAGTTGCCCCGGTATCCGATATAATTGATTCGCGAGAGGGAAACAAATCCCTCCCCGCTGCGTAAGAAAGAGTGATTTTTACGGTTTTTCAAGCGAAGTTTGTCCGGCGGAAAGGCCGGATGCGTCTCTATTTCCGTTTCGCGCTCCGAAGGATTTTTCTTTGCGAGCGAAGAACGGGTTGTCCCGTCCGCCCTGCGGCGCGGCCTACTTTATGAAAATCAACACTTTTCTCCTGCGACCGAAAAACGACGCCCCGCCCTCCTCGCCGATTGGCGCGGCGTCTAAACGCGAAACGACGGCCCGCTTTGCCCTTGACTTGCCGAAAGTCGGGCTGCTCGCCTTCACCATCGCCGCCCTTTCGCTGCTGATGTCCGCAAGGTTCTGGCCGGACAGGATTTCGCTGCGACTCGGCGAGGTCAGCCCCCGCGAAATCCGCGCCTCCCGCAGCGTGATTTACATTAACAACGCGAAGACGCTTCGGCTTCAGGACGCCGCCGCGCTCGGCGTCCCGCCCGTCTACGACGCCGACAGTCAGGCGCAGTCCGCCGCAGTTCGCTCCGTCCGCGAGACCCTCGAGCGGTTGGAATCGGCCCGCGCCGCGCCTCAGACTAAAGCGCGGCCCGCCCTCCGGCAAGCCTATGCCGCGCAAATCGCGCCACAATTCGCCTCCGTCCTCCGTCCGCCGCAGGTTGCCCGCCTGCTGTCCCTGACGACAAGCGATTTTCAGCAAGTCCGCGCCGCCGCTTTCACCCTGACGACCGACGCCATGAAAGGCGCGATCCACGACCGCAACGAAGACCTGCGCCCCGCCCGCGACCTGCGCCACACCCGGCAGGACGTTGACGAGGCCGCGCATGACGCCCTGACCAACGATCAAGACGCCGCCCTTGCCGCCGCCGTCGCAAAGCAGGCCGTTCGTCCCAATACCCTGCTTAATGTCGCAAAGACGCAGGCCGCGCAGGACGCCGCCCGCCGCGCAACGGAACCCGTCTCCGAACGCCTGACGATGGGCGACCCGATTATCAAAGCGGGCGAAACGGTGACGCAGGAGCATCTGGACAAATTTCAGGCGCTGGGCCTGCTCGACCCCCGCGCTGAATGGACCGCCGTTTTCGCCGTCTGCGCCCTCGCCGCTTCGATGGCCCTGCTCATTGTGTTTGCCATTCGCCGCACCCTCCCGAAACTCTACGCCGACACCCGCCGCCTGACCCTCCTCGCTGTGATCGTTCTCCTGAGCGTGTTCGGCCTGAAAACCAGCGGCGCGATGCTCGGCCTGCAATTTTCCGGCGGACAATTAGGCTACCTCGGCATGATGAGCGTGGCGGCTGCCGGGATGCTCGTCTGCGTCCTGCTCGACACCCACCTCGCGGTGCTGATTATCGCCCTGCTTGCGGCCCTGTCCGGCCTGATTATGAACCACGAGATTCGCTTCACCGTGATGACCCTGATGAGCAGCCTGGTGGGAATCGCAAGCGTGGCGAGTACCCGCCGCAAGGTCAATTTGCTTGGGACGCTGGGGGCGCTCGTCGCGGCAAATGTCGGCCTCGTTTTTCTGCTGGGCCTCCTGCTCGGCGACACGATGCGCGAACTGCTCACGGGGGCGGCGTGGGGCGCGGCAAGCGCCGCCTTCGCGACGTTCCTGTTCTGGTCGGGCGTGCTGGCGCTGGAGAAACCGTTCGGAATTTTGACCCACGCCACCCTGCTGGAACTCTCCGCATTTGACCGGCCCCTGTTGCAGCAGCTTTGCGCCATCGCGCCCGGAACCTACGCGCACAGCATGATGGTCGGCACACTGGCGGAAGCGGGCGCAACGGCAATCGGGGCGAACGCGCTGCTGGCCCGCGTCGGCGGCTATTACCACGACATCGGCAAGATGAAACGCCCGGACTTCTTTGTCGAAAATCAGCGCCTCGAAAATGTTCACGGGCGTTTGAGTCCCTCGCTTTCCGCCCTGATTATCACCGCGCACGTCCGCGACGGAATCGAAATGGCGCGGGAAAATCGCCTGCCCGACGAAATCCGCGACATCATCGCGCAGCATCATGGAACGACGTTAATTCGCTATTTCTATCATCAGGCACTTGCGGACTGCAACGGCCCCGAAGGAATCCCGCCCGGACTGGAAGCCAGTTTTCGCTATCCCGGCCCGAAGCCGCAGGGGGCCGAATCCGCGATTGTCATGCTTGCCGACTCGATTGAGGCCGCCGCCCGCTGCCTCGATTCCCCCACGCAGGAACGGCTTCAGGCGCAGATTGACACGATTGTTCGCGACAAAATTGAGGACGGGCAGCTCGATGAGTGCCGCCTGACCTTCCTTGACGTGAAACGCATCCGCGACGCTTTTCTGCACGTCCTGCTGGCGATGAATCACGGCAGGATCAACTACCCCGCGCCGATAGCCAACGCCACAGGCCGCCCGATGGAGGTCTCGCGCCCCGATTTGCAGCCCTCGGCCCTGCCGCCTTCGCCGGAAGATACGCTGCTCGAAGGGATGCCGATTGGCAGCGGGGAAGCGCCGCGCCTGATGAGCGGAATCAAGCCGCTGGTCGGCCCGCTTGACCGGGAGATGGAGACAGCGGACGACGCTTCGCTTTGCGCGGTCATCGGGGAAAACCCGCCCGCGCCGTCGTTTGCAGGAAATCTGCCGGGGTTAAAGGAACTGTATGCCCGTCACCTTATCGAACACGCAGAAAATCCCGGTCAAGACGACGCGGCTGCGGCAGGCGGCGCGAACGCTGCTCCAAAGCGCAGGCCGCGCCCGCGCCGAAGTTAGCATTACTTTAACGGACGACGCCGAAGTCCACGCCTTAAACCGGCAGTATCGCGGCTACGACAAGCCAACCGACGTGCTGTCTTTCGCGCAGAAAGATTTTTTAGCGGACGCGCCGCCCGCGCCTGAAATTCCCGGACTGCCGGAAAATCTCGGCGACGTGGTAATCTCGGTAGATACCGCCGTCCGTCAGGCCAAAACGCACGGCCTCGCGCTCGAAGACGAGCTGGCGCTGCTTGCGGTGCATGGCATCCTGCATCTGCTCGGCCTCGAAGACGAAACGGTCGAAGGCTCCGCCGAAATGCGCGTCCGCGAAAAGGCCGTGCTGGGAATGAGTTTTCCCGTCCCGGAAGAATAGAAAACAGAAAACAGAAAACAGAAAATAGAGGGTCTTCAGAGTTTGTCAGGTCTGCGCTCGAAGCGGAGAGCAAAGAGACAGAAGTTTTTTCTTCTGTTTTCTGTTTTCTGTTTTCTGTTTTCTTTGAGGAATCATGCGAATACGCCGCAAACATCCGCTGTCCGGGTTCAAGCACGCGCAGGAGGGAATCCTGCACTGCTTCCGCACCCAGCCCCATATGCGCTTCCATTTTTATACATTGGTCGCGGTGCTGTTGTCCGGGCTGCTGCTCAATCTCGATAACCGGGATATGCTCGTCCTGCTTTTTGCCATCACGCTGGTTATTGTGGCGGAGATGATGAATACAGCGGTCGAGGCCGTGATTGATCTGGTGGTGGAGTGCTACAACCCGATTGCGAAAATGGCGAAGGACGTGGCGGCGGGCGCGGTGCTGGTCGCCTCCGCAAACGCCTTGATCGCAGGCATCCTGATTTTCTTCGGGCAAAAGCGCCTGACGGAGATGCAGGAGAAGATGCAGCGGGATATGTCGCCGGACATCACCCGCGTGGTCGTCGTTGGCATTGTGACGCTGGCACTGATTGTCGTTATTTCTAAACTGTTAAGCAATACCGGCTCGCCCTGGCACGGCGGAATTATCAGCGGGCATAGCGCCGTCGGCTTTCTGCTGGCGATGACGATTTTCTTTACGGCGAAAAATCCTGCCGTCACCGTGCTGGCGATTCTGCTGGCCCTGCTCGTGGCGCAAAGCCGGGTCGAGGCGGGCGTTCATTCCCTGCGCGAAGTCGTTTTCGGGGCCGTGCTTGCCATTTTGCTCACTTCGCTGGTCTACTGGATCATGCCCTTTGTTCGCAACCGCATCAGCGGTCACGCGCAGGCGTCGTCAAAAGTCCTGGTTCTTCCGCTTTCCCTTTCTCAAACGCTTCCGGGAAAGAGTGGAACACCAAAAATAAGCGGGACTTTGAATCGCGCAGGAGATTTGTATTTTGTCTAGTTCGCCACAGCAGGGGGCTTCGCGCCGCGACGCCTCCGGTACTGTATCTCAACCCACTGGCCCTGCCCCGGAACGGCGGCGCCGCGTTTCCCGCTCCTCCGCGTTCCCCGCTGCGAAGGAGACCGGCAGAAACGTTGGCGCGTTCCCGTCCGGCCTGAGTGTGCTTATAGCCCTCGCGCTCCCCGCGCTGCTGACATTCGTCGGCCTGCTGGCGCTGATTGGCCCGCTCGACGCGCAGCAGTCGCCCGCCGCCGCGCCGCCCGCGCTCGCCGCCGCTCCCAACCCCGCCGCCGTTCCGCTTGCCGTCGCGCTCACCCTGTTTCTTATCGGATTGCAGGCGTTCCTCTCCGCGTCCGAAATCGCGCTGATTACCCTGCGAAAGTCTCGCCTGCGCCAACTCATCGAGGAGGGCCGACCGGCGGCGAAGCGTGTGGAAACCCTGCTTGCCGACCCCGCCCGCCTGACCGCCACGATTCATACGGGAGTGACGCTGATTTCGCTGTTCGCCGCCGCGTTCGCCGCGCTCGTGATTACCCCGCCCGTCGCGCAGTCGCTTCGCGTCCTCCATGTTCCTTACGCGACTCCGGCGGCGCTCCTGCTGGCCCTGCTGCCCGTTGCGTTTCTGACCCTGATTGGCGGCGCAATCGCCCCGCGCAGTCTCGCGGCCCGCTATCCCGAAAATATCGCCCTGCTTTCCGCCCGGTTCATTTTGGTCATGGAATGGCTGCTCGCTCCGGTCGTGCTGCTGATTACCCTGCTCGCCAATCTGCTGCTGCGGCCCTTCGGCGGCACGGCGAGTTTCCTCACGCCCACCGTCAATGAAGAAGAACTCAAAATGATGGTGGAGGCGAGCGAGGAACAGGGCGTTTTAGAGGCGGGCGAAACGGAGATGATCCATAGCATTTTAGACTTCGCCGATACGGTCGCCCGAAAAGTGATGACCCCGCGCATTGATATGACGACCGCCAGCGCCGAATCCACCCCGACCGAATTGGTCACCTTAATTAACGAGTCGGGCCATTCGCGAATCCCGGTCTTTGATGGCGATATGGACAACATCGTCGGAATTGTCCACGCCAAAGACCTGCTGATGCGGATTGTGGCCCCGCATACCGCCATCGCTCTGCGCGACGTGATGCGCGATCCCTATTTCATTCCCGAAAACAAAAAAATTGACGAACTCTTGACCGAATTGCGCCGCCGCAAGGAGCAGATCGCCATTGTCCGCGACGAGTACGGCACGGTCGCCGGACTGATTACGATTGAGGACGTGGTGGAGGAGATTGTCGGGGACATTCAGGACGAATACGACGTGGACGAACCGACGATTCACGTTCTGGACGCGGAGAACACGGTCTTTGACGGGCGCATCAGCCTCGACGACGTGAACGAGCGTATGGCGATAGAACTGCCGACGGAGGAAGCGGACACGGTGGGCGGATTTGTGTTCGGTCTGCTGGGGCATCAGGCGCAGGCGGGCGAGCGGGCGACTTTCGGCGACCTGGAGTTCACCGTAGAAGCGACGGACGGGCGGCGCATCACAAGAGTTCGCCTGACCCGCCGCCCCCTTTCTGAAGACGACACTGTTCCAGACCGTGAAAAAAATGCCGTGACTGCCAACGCCGCATAGAATTGTGTCCATTCTCGCGTACGATCAGGGCGATTACCCACGCTGACGGCGCGGCCTGTCAAATACAGGCGGCTCTAAAAATTCGTCTAAATCTATAAGTTGCCGTCGGACTGTTACTATCAGCGCATCAGGAACGGAATCTTGCGCCAATGCTTCTCTCAACTAATCGCGTATGGCGACAGCGCGATGTAATTTTTGCCAGTGCGCCTTCAAACTCTCGCGCCGATGAAGCATCAAGCGTTGGATTGTGTATTCACCCGCAGGCGTCAAAGCGCGTATTTCATCATCAGGCGCGATATGCCAGTTGAGGTCGTGATCGCCCCACGCCTCGCAGGGATCAATCCACCGAAATCCCATCGCTTCCTGTTGCGGATCAGGCCAATCGTCGGCCTTGTTTTGATTGCACTCGCTGCAAGACCAGTACAAATTCGTATATTCGCTGACCAAATCGGGACGCCCACAGGGGCCGCGCAAAGGCCGATGATGCTCTATGGCGAAATACGCGGCCCCGCCGTTATGAAACTCATGGATCAGGCAATAGGCGCAGCGATACTGAAAGTCCTTACGAAGCAAATCACGGTAGCGCGTATAGTCACGGTAACGCCGGGGCGGAATACTGCGTGTAAAGATCATCTTTTACCCCGCTGTTTGTTGCCCGATCTGCGAGAGAAGCGCTTCGGACTTTGCGATGATTTCGTCTGCCCGCCTGTTTGATCGTTCCAGCGTGCGGCCTGCGTTCGATTGCCGATGCGCGGCGTCTATTTCAGCGCAAAGCGCGTCTCTGTGTTTTCCTTCACTGGGTGTGATTGTCCGCATTAACGCTTTATCAGTCAGACGCCGATACTCCTCCCGCAGCGCGTCGAGGTCTTCCTGCGCTTGAAAATCCTTGACCATTTTCGCTACAAATTCGGGCAGGGGAAGGCTCCGCGCCTGCGCCATTTGCACTAAAAGGTGATAGGTATCTGATGGTAATTCCAGACGCTCGATTGTTTGTATCACCGCGTTTTCATCCTGGCATTATTATATCACGCTTTCCTCCGCTCCGGCTATGCGCGAGTAAGAGTTCAGACTTGTGAGAGTGAATTTTATACTGCTGGGTTAGGCTGCGGTTTTTGGCTGTCAACCAGCATTTGCCGACACGCCGCCAAACCTTCCTCGCCCCGCGCCTGCCACGTCCCAAACAAACTCACAAGCGTTGCCATCGTCGCCGAACCGGTAGACGAACGCGACCCACCGCTGATTTTACGCATGATTACCGTCGGGCGAACGCTGCGCTCTGCCGGATGGTTCTCCGAAGGAACCCTCGGAGCGCCACGAACGTGAACAACTCGCGCGCGAAGGTCACCGATCCCTGCGCCAAAGGGCTTTGCGGCAGGCAGGAGCCAACGTAGCGCTCTGCGTGCGGGTCAGTCGTTGCTGAAACTGCCACCGCGCCGCTGCGCGTTCTTTGGCGTTTTCGCTCGCAAACGCCCGCGCTTCCCCATACAACGTTCGCACTCCCTGCACCCACTTCTTCCCCACATCGGTCGGATGTTTTGCTTCCAGCGCGTCAAAATCGCGCAAGCAATGCACCCAGCAGCGTGGGTGCAGGCCCCAATGAAACGAATAGCCGCTGTAAAAGTTGCTGACGAGGAGGCCAGGGTAGGTATCGCTCAACACGTCTTTGGGAACGGCGGCGGCGCGACTTTTGGCATACCGAAAATAGCGGACGGACAAGATAGAAGACCTCCTGCGCCCAGGGCCATTCCGTTATCCGCGTCGGGCGGTTGAAACCGCTGCCACAAGCGCGCGAAGTGTCCCTTCGGACACCAAAACCCGATCCTTTTTGTGGAGGCTAATTCGCATTGAGTCCGCGAAGGCGGACTTTGCGCGCGCGTGGCCGTGAATTGATTCGCCCGCACGAAAACTGAATGGCCCTGCTACCCATAGCCCGATTAAAGGACAAAGCGCCTCGAAGAGCGTATTATAGGTGGGATAAGGCCGTTTCATAGGTTTCGCCAGTAAAATGTGGGTTGGCGCTTACATTTCACCAAAGAATCCGGGAAACGGTCTTGTTTCCCTATCTCAAAATATAAGGGCTAATCAGAATCGCCGGTCAGTGAAGCGAGCAAAAGAACGCAACAGCCTACGAGAAATCCTGCTGATTCTCTCAACGATTCGCCGCTGCCTGATAAAAGAGCGTAGAACATGGCGCAAATACCAATTACGCTTATTAGCGTCATAAAACAGCCCACACAGGCAAAGTAAATAAACGCCAGTGTGATAGGAAGGCGGAGCATTTTTCCGACGAGGTAGTCCCCCACATCCCGGCGTATTTCGTAATTGTGTATCTACGCGGAGGTTTCCTTCGTCTCATCAGTTTCCCTCATTCCGCAGATTTCGCGTTGACGGCGCGGAGCAGTTGGCGCGGTTCCGTCTCGTAGACCGGGGCAAGGACGGGGCGCAGCAGCGCGGAATCGTCGCCGGATGATGCGCGGACAAGCGTTCTTTCGTCCGGCAGGGGCGCGTCGTGGGTGGGAGGGATCGGGTTGAGAAAATGGCCCGCTGGCTGCATGATGACGTAATCCACTGCGTGATGCAGACCGGCGGAGACCGTCAGCAGCGTGAGGAACGCCCCGACCATGCCGAGCAGCAGGAACGCGGTGTCCCAGCCCGTGCCGCAAATCGGCAGGCACAACGCCATGAGGCCAACGCCCACGAGCGCCAGCACACTGCAAACAAACAGCATGAATACCAGCATTTTTACCGGTAATGCCACGCTCTGCTGCGCCACGTACCGCGCATAACGCCCCGCAACCCGCCGCCCGCGCCGAAAGTCTATCCGTTCCGTCTTTCTCATTGGTCTTACTGTCCCACCGCCCTCACGGTCTTACTTGCTACTCTATTATACGCGGAATCCAGAGAAAAGGGAACAGAGGACAGGAAACGGAAATGCGGTCCGCAGAGGAATCCGACTGACGCAGATAAAAAAACAAAGGGACAGGATGAGGAAAGACACAAGACCAACAAAAACAGGATTCTGATCTTGCGCTTGACTTTGGCCTTGCGCAAATCTGGGGCGAAATGGAAAGCGGAAGGCATATACCCTCCCGCTTTCTAACGCGCTAATCGTCCCCCCGCCTTTCCCGATTTTGAGAGTGATAGAATGATCCAGACTATCTACGCCTGCGTCGCGCAAGGAGACCTGCGCCGGTCATGCTGGCTCCGATGAACAGGGCCAGACTGCCCGGTTCCGGCGTGGTATCATACGTGAACTGCGTGACGAGGCCCGTCTCTCCGCCGTTGTAACTGGCGAGATTGGCGGTAGCGCTGTTGACATTGAAGCCGACGACGCGGGAGGTCGCGTTATTGGCGTCCACCGAATCCAGTTGTGCGCCGATGTCCTCACTGGAAAACTTGCGGATATCGAGCAGCAAATTGCCGCTGGCGGGATTATAGAGGAAGGGCGTCGTCAGAGTGATGATCACGTCGAAATCTTTGGGGCCGCTGGTCGGGCCGGTGAACGCGCTGGACAGGGTGACCGGGCCGGAGCGAACGACCGCATCATCCGCGCCGACATTGTTGCTGAACGTTGCCGAGAGGTTATTGACGGTAGCGCTGGTTGTTGAGAGATTGAACTGGACGCTTGCGAACGCAGTGGAAAAGGCCGCCCCCGCCCCGGCGTCCGGGCGGAACGCAATCTGCGTAATTAGCGCGGGGCCGGTCAAGGCGCTAAATTCGGAAGCGGCATAGACCTGTTGATAGCGGGCGCTCTGGTTGTAGTGAAACGGAAAGGCATTATTGCTGTTGCCCTCCACTGCGGCGGCGAAGTTCGGCGAGACAAGGGTCTGCGCGGCGGCGGGAAGAGCGTAGGCGCAGGTGAAGGCGGGCAGGGCCGCGAGGCCAACGCGAACGGCGAACGAGAATGTGTTTGACTGCATAGCGAATGTCCTTACTGAATAATTTTTTGATGGGGAGGAAACAACTTCTCTGTCATTATAACACAGAAATTTCGTTCGTTTGCCTGTCAATTACCAGTTTTTTCAGCCGTCAACAATATTCAACATTTTACAATAACTATGTTTTAGATATAAGATACTAAGCGCTCCGGCAAAGTTTCTCCTTAGATTTTCGCCGCGCATCCGGGCTGTAAACAACCCGTCTGGGAGGCTTCGCCGACCGTCCTGCGGACGGAAATGCCTGCTTTCTCAAAACTAAGCACAAACTACGCCAGAGCGCTTAGATGTTAGATATTAGTTTCTGATTCTGGTTCTAATATCTCATATCTATTATCTTCCCCATGCTACAAATCTTCACCGAGGTATTTGCCGTAGTAGCTTTTGATAAACTCCTGATAATCGGGCTTGGCGACGATAGGCCGCCACCACGCCTGATTGTCCACGTACCAGCGCACGGTGTTTTCCAGCGCCTGCTCAAATTCATAAGCGGGTTTCCAGCCGATGCCTTTGAGTTTGTCGGCGTTGATGCTGTACCGCTTATCGTGCGCCCCGCCGCGTGGGTCGCCGATGTGTTTGATGAGCGAGTTTGGCTTGTTTAGCAGCGCCAGCAGGCGGTTGACGATCTCGATGTTCGGACATTCGCCGTCCGTCCCGATGTTATACGCCTCGCCGAGTTCGCCATGATGCAGGGCGTAATCAATGCCGGAGCAGTGATCCATGACGTACACCCAGTCGCGCACCTGCGAGCCGTCGCCGTAGAGCGGAACTTTGCGGTCGTCCATCAGGCGGGTCAGGAAAAACGGGATGAGTTTTTCGGGGTACTGGAACGGGCCGAAATTGTTGCCGCAGCGCGTCACGAGCGTGGGCGTCCCGTAGGTGATGCGGTGCGCCCGCGCCTGAAGTTCGCCGCCCGCTTTGCTGGAAGAGTAGGGAGTATTCGGTTCCAGCGGCGTCGTCTCGTAGAACTGCCCCTCATCAATCGTTCCGTAAACTTCGTCCGTTGATACGTGGAGGATTTTAGCGACGTTGTGGCGCTTTACTGCGTCCAGCAAAGTAAACACGCCATAGACATCCGTCTGAATAAAACTGCCAGGGTCGAGGATGCTGCGGTCATTATGGGACTCCGCCGCAAAATTCACGATGTAGTCTACACTCTCCGCTTCGATAATCCCGTTGACGACGGTTTCGTCCTGAATCTTACCGGGGTAAAACCAGAAGCGGTCTTTTGTCGCGGGGTTGGTCTGCAAATCGGCGATGGTGGAAAGGTTGCCCGCATAAGTAAGCGCATCGAGCGCGGCGACGCGGTAATCCGGGTGATGCTCCATAATGTAGCGGCAATAGTTGCTGCCGATAAAGCCCGCGCCGCCGGTGACAAGGACGGTCTTGGTCATAGTTTGAACTCCGAGTTGATGTCTTCATGGCGGATTTCGTCCACCGGCTCTTTTTTACCGTGTCCCGCGTAAAGTCGGTCGGGGAAATTCAATACCGTCGCGTCCCTGACCCCGACGTTGCGGTAGGCATGGACGACGCCCGGAGGCACGACAAGGAACAACGGATTTTCTTCGCCCGCCGTAAAGACGTGTTTCGTTCGCGCTTTGCCGGGGCGATTCTCCCACAGCGTGACCTCGAATGTCCCGGACAGAAACACGAAGCCGTCCGACTGGTCTACGTGTTCGTGCGGCCCCCGCGCCACGCCGGGGTACGTCAGTGAAAGATAGCCCATTGTTGGCTCAAAGCCTGCGGGCAGTTCATCGTCGCGGAAAAGTTCAATCAGCCAGCCTCTAGCGTCCGCATATTTTTTCAGCGATTTCGCAATGACTCCGGGCAGAGCCGTTTCTATATTTTCAAGGCCAGCGGTCTCCGTAGCGCTCATGGTCTGTGTTGGGTTCCTTTCGGTATTCGGGTGTTCGGGTGTTCAGGTATTGGTTGCTCACTTATAGATTTTACAAATTATAAGCGAATACCGGAACACCTGAATACCTGAACTTTATCCTAATTCGTAACTGGTGGCGCCGAAAATTTCCGGGTAAGGCAATGCGGGTTCCGGGCCGACGATCATGCGGGCGGTCTCGAAGACGGGCGTCATGCCGTGCCGCTCCGCCAGCCCGACGGCCTGCGGATTGATTTCAGGAACGTCCAATAAGATGGTTTCATTCGGCCTTTGCGCCGCCAGCGATTGAAACAGGGTATCGGCGACCGATTCATTATCGGCGAAAAGCGGGGCGATTAAAGAACCGCTGACCACGCGCCGGATCACGCCGTAACCCGCCAGTTCGCCGTTATTTTTCACGACGCCGAGCGCAACGGAATCGGGCTGCCGAATCCAGCCCTGCAAAAACTGCGGGCGCGGCGCGGGGAAATGCCGCCGGTCGTAAGCGTTCAGCGCCTCGAAGGGAACGGTGTCCAGCGCCACGCAATCGGGAGAGATTGCGCCGCCCCCGACGCCCGCATAGCGCCGATTGCGGTACAGCGTCCGAAAACCGGAGCGCCGGTAATTGTCCTGCTGCGCGACCACGCCGTCTAGCCCAATCGTTCGCTCGCCGAGATAGTCCATTGCGGCGCGGAACAACGGCCGTCCGTAACCCCGCCCGCGAAATTCCTTCGCCACGATGTAAATCCCGATAAAGCCAAAATTCTCGTCATACGCCACGCCGCTGACGCAGCCAATCGGCTGCCCGTCCAACTCCCCGATAAAAAAACCGCTCGGATCGGTCGCAAAGAAAACGTCGTGGTCGTGCAGGCCGATATTCCAGCGCTCCGCAACTGACCAATCAAACGCATACTGCAAATCGGGGCGCATCATGCGGCGAATTGTGAAATTTGACATAATTTTTCACCACCGAGAACACAGAAGACCGCAGAGAAGGAGCAGGAGATTTGTCCGCAGAAGACGCAGAAGACGCAGAAAGAGAAAAAATGAAAATGAGGAAAAATGTTATAGCGGCTTCCTGCATTTTTTTGTATTGTTTCTGCGTTTTCTGCGGACGAATCTTTCGCTTTTCTTTTTCTACGCTTCGCGCTTGAAATAGGGATCGCTGACGATGCGGCGCAGGTAGCCCGCATATTCGGTTTTGCCGAGGCGGTCGGCCTGTTGCAGCACGTCGTTTGCCGTGATGTAGCCTAACTGGTAGCCGATGCTTTCCAGACAGGCGACTTTCAAACCCTGCCGGTGTTCGATGGCGGCGATATAGTTGCTTGCTTCCAGAAGGGAGTCGTGCGTGCCGGTGTCCAGCCACGCGATGCCCTGACTGAACCGTTCCGCCTGCAACTGTTTTTGCTGTAAATAGACGTTGTTTACGTCGGTGATTTCCAGTTCGTTGCGCCAGGAGGGTTTGATATGCGCGGCGATTTCGGTAATCTGCGCATCATAAAAATACAGTCCGACGACCGCGTAGTTCGATTTTGGCTGCGGCGGTTTTTCTTCCAGCGAAAGGACGTTGCCCTGCGTATCGAGTTCCATGATGCCGTAGCGTTCCGGGTCTGCCACGCGGTAGCCGAAGACCGTTGCGCCCTCGTCGCGGCCTGCGGCGAGGCGCAGTTGATCGGAGAGGCCCGCGCCATGAAACAGGTTATCGCCCAGCACGAGGCAGGCGGGGCCGCCCGCCAGAAATTCTTTGCCGATGTGGAACGCCTGCGCCAGACCTTCCGGGCGGGGCTGCTCCGCATAGGTTATCTGGACGCCGTACTGACTGCCGTCTCCCAGCAGGCGCTCGAAAAGCGGCACGTCCTGCGGCGTGGAAATCAACAGAATCTCCCGGATGCCCGCCAGCATCAGGACGGACAGCGGGTAGTAGATCATCGGCTTGTCGTAAATTGGAAGCAGCTGTTTGGAGACGGCCTGCGTCACGGGGTAGAGGCGCGTCCCGCTGCCCCCGGCAAGTACAATTCCCTTCATTATTGCGTCTTCCTTTCGCGTATCCGGGCCGTAAACGACCCGGATACGCCGTCCGGTCGTTCATATCCGAACACCTGAATACTCGTCTCAGTACGTCCGGTTCGTTTCCCATTGCCACGCGGTCTGAATAATTTCCTCTAAGTTTTGAAACTTTGGCTGCCAGCCTAACTCTGATTTCGCTTTGCCGGCGCTTGCCACGAGGCGGGGCGGGTCGCCGGCGCGGCGCGGAGCCTCTATCACTTTTATCGGCCTCCCGGAGACTTTTTCGCAGGTGGCAATCACGTCGCGAACGGAGTAGCCCTGTTCCGTCCCCAGATTATATATATCGCTGTCTGCGCCGGATCGCAGACGTTCCAGCGCGAGGGTGTGCGCGGAACCGAGATCAAAAATATGGATGTAATCGCGCAGAGCCGTGCCGTCCGGCGTGTCGTAGTCCGTGCCGAAGACGCTGACCGATTCCCGCTTGCCTGTCGCGACCTGCAAAATCAGCGGAATCAGATGGGTTTCCGGGTCGTGGCTCTCGCCGATTCGGCCCTGCGGGTCAGCGCCCGCCGCATTGAAATAGCGCAGCGCCGTGTATTTCAGCCCGTAGGCGCGGTCATAAGATTTCAGGATTTTCTCGACGAAATACTTGCTTTCGCCGTAGGGGTTGATCGGTTCCTGCGGGTGTTTTTCGTCCATCGGGACGTAGTGGGGATTGCCGTAGGTGGCGCAGGTCGAGGAGAAAACGAAGTGGTTCACGTTGTGCCGCCGCATCGCGTCAAGGACGGCAAGGGTAGCGAACGTGTTGTTATGGTAGTATTTCGCCGGTTCCGTCACCGACTCCCCGACATAAGCGTAGGCGGCAAAGTGGATCACGGCGTCAATCGGATAGTTCGTGAAAATCTGGTCGAGCAACGCCGCGTCGCCCATATCGCCGGTAATCAGGGTGGCCCCGTCCAATACCGCTTTTTTATGTCCGTAAACGAGATTGTCCAAAACGACGATTTCATCGCCGCGCTCTATCGCGGAGAGAACATAATGGCTGCCGATATATCCGGCCCCGCCGGTCACTAAAATCATGGTCAAGTTCCTTCGGGAAGGGTGTCGGGTGTCGGGGTTCGGGTGTCGGAAAAACGTTCGCTTGCTGCTTATGGGATTGAACATACAAGCAAAGCATCGCCCGACACCCGACACCCGACACCCTGAATTTTATGGTCGGGCCGCGCCGCCCGCGCTTCCTCCAGCGGATGCGCCGCCGGAGCCGCCTGCATTGAGTTCGCTGGCGGGGCGGATGAAGTTATTGGGGACGGACGCGCCCAAAGCCCCGTTGTTGAACGCTACGTCGTTTAATCGGGCGAGGAGTTTTACGGTAATCGGGTCGGAAATGGTGAGATGCTGGAAGGCGCGAAGGTTCAGCGAAAGCGCGGAATAATTGACGGCATATTCGGCGATCTGTTCTTCGGCAGCGATTTGCGGATCAATTCCGAGGGCTTTTTCCGCCGCGTCCGCAATCGCCGTCGCGAGGGCCGATTTTCGAGCGCGAAGGGCGGCGATATTGGCGCGGGCGGGTTCGGCGCTTTCATCGGGCAATTTTTGCGAGTCGGCGATTTCGGCGCGGACGTAGTAACCCGCCGCAATAAAAACGCCATGCCCCTGCGTTTCGGGCAGTGATCCGTACTCTTTCTGATGCCGCGTCGCTGTGCCGAGGGTGAAATAGTCTGTGAACTCGTTGAGGTCGTGCTTCGTTTTCACATCGTGAATTTCGGTTATGTACGCTTCGTAGGGCGCGACGGCGCTCGTCCAGTTCACTGTCCCGACGAAGAGCGTATCGCCGCCATCCGAAAAGGCCGAGAGGATGATTTTCGCGCCCATTTTTACAGGGTGCGGAAAGGTCGTCCACGCCTCCATCAGCAGAACGCGGGACACGATGCCGACCTGTTGCCGCACGGGGTGCGGGTCAATCCGGTTGCTGCGTTCGCCCTGCGCAAAGGCGGCGGGCGCGGCGCAGACCGCAAGCGCCAGCAGCGAAATCAGGCGTAAATTTGGTTTCATAAGCATCCTCCCGACGCATACTTTGAGGCAGGCATTTCCGATTGCCGCCCTAAGCGTACCCAATCTGGCCCGCCCTTGTCAAATTCCTTACGCATTTTGCGCCGATTTGTTTATTTTTCGGGAGAATGATGGCGGCGGCGCAGGGTGTTGCCGAAAGAAAGGAGGAAGAATAAAGGAAAAACAGAGGGAAGAAAACATGGGCAAACAAAAGCGGGAGACCCGTTTCCGCCTTCGGGCCTCCCGCTGCCGCGCCGCTCGCAGGGGCGGAAAAACCTACTTTGCCGCCAATGGGAAACGTCACGCTCGGCGCGAAACGGGCCTCGCCCGTTCCGCCGATTCTCTGGTTTTGTCTTGCTATGTCAAGCGGTCTTGTCCGCATGGGGTTGGAGGACGCTGCGGCCTGCGTCATGGCCTTTGCCGCGTCCGCGTCCTACACTCCTCTTAAACGAATCGCCGCCAAAAACGTGACAGGAGACGCAAATAGACAGGAGGAACAGGATTGCCCAAGATTTACAGGATAAGATTTCAAAAAATCCTGTCCTATCGGTCTTTTACCCTGTCTATCCTGTCTATTTTTCCTTTTCCCTTCGCTATGCCGCCCGTTCCAGAATGATTCCGGCGCGTTCGTCGCGAATTTGCGCGACCAGCGGTTTCGGGGCGAGGAATTGCAGCAGGATCGAGCCGAGCATCAGCGGCCCGATGACCGCTTCCAGTCCGTCAATCATGCCGTCGAGGCCGAGGCCCAGGCCCGGTAGCAGAACGGCCCATACCGCTTCGAGCGGCAGTTCCATTGCGACGAGCGCGATCATTAACGCGCCGCCCAGTCCCAGCGCCAGCAGTTTCGAGGCGATGGGAACGCGCCGGTCGCGCAGCAGGTGAAGCCCTGATCGAATATCCAACATTCCGGTTCCTCCGTGTTTTGCCACCGTATGATGAAGCGCTTTTTTGCCAAGCGCGCGCGCGATAAAGTGGATCATTTTCCTAACCCTTTTCCCCTGACACTCTCAAAAATTTGAGAGGGACAAAATGGCCCTGTCCTCATTATAAAGACGATTTCTGCGGCGATTTGTTCTTGTTTGAGAACATTCTAAGCCGAAACGTCCTGATGAAGCCAGAACGCTTTTTCCGCCTCGGTCATATCAGACGCGGAAGAAATCGCGGCGGCGAAGTCCTGTTTTTCCGTCACCTGCGGCGCGGCTGCCGACTTATACATTGCGTTCTGCGCCAGCGTCGGCCCCTGCTGAACGTAGGCGCGAACTTGCGCCGCCGTAAGGTCTAGCGCGTCCGCCATGCGGCGCAGGCACTCCGCCGGAATCTGCTCGGCGTGGATCAGGCGGCGGTTTAATTTTGAAGCGATGGTCAGACCGACCCCGATTTTTCGCGCAAAGTCCGCCAGCGTCAGGCCCTGCTTTTGCGCCGCCGCAGTCAGGCTGACGGGCGCGGCGGCGGTCTGCGCGAAATACTGCGCCCGCATCTCCGCCACGACCTGCCGCCCGATCTCCCGAACGCGGGCCGTTCCCGCCGCGTCTTCCGGCGCTCGCTCCGCCGCGTCCAGCAGGGGCGCGTCGCAGGCCCATGCTGTCAGCGCTTCGGCCTGACGCGGGTGCGCTTGCGTCCATTCGCGCAGGGGTTTCGGGGCGGAGCCGCGCCGGTCTTCGCTCCATGCGCAATACAGGCTGTCCATGTTCATTTCTTCGTTCGCTTCTTTCCCACGTTCCATCATTCTTACCTGTTTCTTGCTAAATTTTAAGCGCTGCGCCACTGCTCCAAACGCTGCTGCGCCCGATACAGTAGATTGCGGACGGTGCGGTCGGTGGCGTTTAAGTGGCAGGCAATCTCTGTCTGCGTCCACTGTTCGCGATAATAGAGGAGAAATGCTGTCCGCTCTCTCGGCGTCAGCAGGCCCAGGGCCTCCTGCATTTCCACCAGCGTTTGCGCGGGAATACTCTGATCGTCCTCGATTCGCGCCAGCAGCGCTTCGCCCTCGTCCTCGTTGCGGAAAGGCGCGTCTGCGGAGGTCTCCCGGTCAGCGCGGGCCTGCGTTCGCCGCGTCCTGTCGAGCAGGCGGCGTTCCAGACACAGCCAGAACCGCACTTCCCAAAACTCCGCGCCCGCTTTCAAGTTGAAAAATTCGTCCACCATTTCGTGCTGAACTTCGTGTAAGCAATCTTCTCTTTGCTGCGGCGTCAGGCGCCACACCCCCAACTTTTTGTTGATAAATCCCGCGCTGCGGTCAATGAGAAGGGGGACGAGTTCCCACGCCGCTTCCCTTTCTCCGCACCGATGCAGGATGCGAATCAGGACGACCAGCGTTTCCGGCTGCACCCACTCGGCGCAGTTTCGGTCTTCCAGGCAGGCGCGGTAACGGAACCCGGCGGGATCGCAGCGCAGCATCGCGCGGACTTGCGCTTCGATCTCCGGCTCCCGCGTCCGGCCCTCCGCCTGAAGCGGCGGCAGCAGCGAATCGGTATGGTGTTGCGATGTCGGCCCGAACATAAAACGCGGCTCCTTGCGGACTCGATTTGCGATTTCGCCCGCCTTCAGGGACAATACTCTATGGACGGCGCGAAAACCGGAAAGGCTTCAGAAAAAATCAGAAAAAAGAAAAAGAGACAGCATGAACGGGATTTTCGAGATTGACAGAATTGAATCCAAAAAATCCTGAAAATCCTTTCTATTTCTTTTTTTCTTCTTTCCGGTTTTGCGCGGCGCTATCTAGTGTTAAAGAGAGGGAAGGGGAGAACCTGCCTGACCCATTATTTTTGATTGATTTTCAGGAAGAAAGACCATGCAAGAGGAACTGACACTGGGCGAAATTTATGACGCGATTGCCGAAAAGCTGGCGGAAGCGCGGACGATGGCGATCATGGGCGAGCGGCAGCAGGCGCTGGGCGTCCTGCACGGCGCGGCGCTGGAAATGACGCGATTCCGGGACGTGCTGCGCGATGTTCCCGGCTATCTGGCGCTGGACCACGCCTTCGAAACGACGATGCGGTCGCTTTGCGCCGAACAGGACGCGGCGGAAACGGAATCGGATAAGACTGCCGAAACAAAAAAAACGGAGACCAAAAAGCGAGAACGAAAAATCGCCTTGCAGACAGCGCAAGGCGCACGCCGCCGCCTTGAAAAAGCCGCCTGAATCCCCGAAATCTCCCCGCTAAAAAAATTACGCGATTCCCGCTAAAAAAAATTCCGCAAAGCAGGAATCGCGCTGCCCCCTGACAAACTAATCCCCTATTGATAATCTCAATAATATGCTTCCTCCACCAGTGGCGCTCGCGCCGCCGGATACTGCCGCCGAGAAAGGGGAATCTATGGAAGCCCGGACGCTTCAATCGCCCGCTGAGGCCCTGCTGATTGTGGACGATGACCCGCTGATTACCGATCTGTTCCTGCAATATATGACCCGGCGCGGATACGTTGTCCACACCGCGCAGTCGGGCGACGCGGCGCTGGAACTCGCGAAAACAGAGTCGGAATCGCTGCGCCTCGTGATTACAGACATGACCATGCCCGGAATGGACGGGTTGGGCCTCGCCGCCGAATTAGCGCGCGTCCTGCCGCAGCTGCCTGTGCTGATCGCCACCGGTCACGATTTCACGGCGGCGTCCCTCGCCCTGACGCCAAACGTGGTCGGGCTGGTGCAGAAACCGTACCAGAGCCGTTTGCTTGCCGAACAGATTCGGCAGTTTCTGGACAGCCCAGACCAGCCGTTTCCGAAACAGGCGTGACGCTTCCGCCGGAGGTAACCTATGCCCGTTCGATTGCGTGATATTGCGGAAAAGTTAAATCTTTCGCCCGCCCTCGTTTCCGGCGTTCTCAACGACCGTCCGAATATCTGGGCGTCGGAGGAGACACGGCAGCGGGTGCGCCACGCCGCGCAGGAACTCGGCTACCGCCCCAACCCGGCGGCCCGCGCCCTGAGCAGCGGCAAGACCTCCACCATCGCCTTTGTCTACAATACCCCCGGAGACCTGTTTACGCAGTTCCGCGCCGTCAATGTAGCGGGAATCCTGGGGCGTTATCTCAATACGGCGGGCTGGGAAATTCTGGTGCGGCGGCAGGACAATCAAAAGTCGGCGCTGTCCACTCTGGAAGAACTGGCCCGATCCCGCGCCTGCGACGCTTTTGTGCTGTGGAGCCGGGACGAAGAGATCGAGGAGCAGGCCCTTTACCTGGAGAGCATCGGCAAGCCCTTTATCGTCAAAGGTAATTACGCCGTCCGTCACCCGGAATGGCCCCAGATAGAGTATGATCACGCCTGCATGATGGAAAAAGTCGTGGCGCATTTGACGGGACTGGGCCATTCGCAGATCGCTTATGTGGGATTTGACGTGGACGACCCGTTCCGCCACCGCCTGCGCGACGGTTTCGAGGCGGCAATGCAGCGGCGTTTCGGGCGGCAGCCGCTCCTTATCTCAGAAAATCCCGACAGTTCCGAGATAACGCGGGAGATATTCCGCCGCTGGCTGGACTTGCCGCCGCCGCAGCGTCCTACGGCGCTGGCAGTCGGTGCGGGCAACGGCGAGTGGGAGATGGTCGAGCTGGAAATGGCGCGGCGCGGGCGCAAAATCGGCGAGGGCGCAGGCGAATTTGCGGTCGCGGGCATCACCGGCGTCCCGCTGTCTCTTTTATTCGGGCAGGGGCATACCTTTTTGCACCACGATTTTTCCGATCTTGCCGAGGCGGTTGCCGTCCGATTTTTGCCTGCCCTCCTGCGGGGCGAAGCGGTTGACCAAACCATTATTCAGGTCTGCCCCGAACTCTCTCCCCTGCCCTCGTTTGACCTGCTCGATCACGTGACCTTCCGCAAAATGCAGGAATAGACAAAAAAACAATAGACAGGATGATCAGGATTTTTCAGGATAAAGACAGGATAAAACAGTGGAAGATGAGGAATGAAGGCAAATCGTCATTGGACTGGCTTTTAAAGCGCATAATACTTTAGGCGCGGGATTCGTTGAAAAAATTTACGAGAACGCTTTGAGATTTGAGATTGAAGCCGCAGGTTTGGAAGTTGCGCAGCAAAAGCCGATTTCCGTTCTGTATTGTGGGCAAGTTGTCGGCGAATTTTCGCGGACTTGCTCATCGAAAATCGCCTGCTTCTGGAATTGAAAGCGGTTCAGGCGCTGCTTCCCGAACATTCCATCCAACTCGTCAATTACCTGACCGGGACGGGCCACGAAAGTGGCCTGCTCATCAACTTTGGCGAAAAAGTGAACGTGAAGCGCAAATTTCGTGATTATCGAAAATCTGAATCAAATCTCTCCTGGATTATCCTGTCCATCCTGAGAAATCCTGTCTATCCTGTCTATTGTTTTTATGTCTAAATTCGCATTTTTCAGGAGTTTGCTTTATGCGCATCGTCGTGAGCGGCGGCGGAACGGGGGGGCATATCTACCCCGCTCTCGCTGTTGCGGAGAGTTTGAAGCGGCTGCGGCCCGACGCCGAAATCCTCTATATCGGGGCCGTGACCGGCATGGAGACCGAGATCGTTCCGAAGCACAGCGTGGAATTTCGCGCCATCACCGCCAGAAAACTGCGCAAGACCGTCTCGCTGTCCACGTTCGGCGTGGCGCTCTCGCTGCTGCGGGGACACAATGAGGCGCGAAAAATCCTGCGGGAGTTCCAGGCCGACGCGGTGATCGGAACGGGTGGCTATGTGGCGGCTGCCACCGTGCTGGCGGCGGCGCGTCTCGGACTGCCGACAGTCATCCATGAAGGCAATGCGATTGCGGGGCGCACTAACCTGTGGCTGGCGCGGTTCGTCCGGCGGATTGGCCTGACGTTTGCGGAGACCGCCGCGCAGTTCCCCGCCGCAAAGACCGTTGTGACCGGCTTTCCGATCCGCGCCGGAATCGTCCTGCCCGATTCCGTGACGCAGGCGGCGGCGCGGCAGTCTTTTGCAGGACTTGCGCCGGAACGCTTTACGCTGTTTGTGACGGGCGGAAGTCAGGGGGCGCGGGCGGTCAACTCCGTTGTTTTTGACGCGGCGCGGGAGCTGCTGGCGGCGGGGATTCAGATTGTTCACCACGTCGGGGCAAAGAATTTCGAGGACGCGCAGCGGCAGGCGGAGGAGCGCGGCCTGCGGGAAGCGGGCGGCTATCTTCCCCTCGCTTATCTGAACGCTGAACAAATGCCGCTGGCGTGGCGGGCCTGCGACGTCGCGCTGTGTCGCGGCGGCATCTCTACGCTGACCGAGGCGCTGGTCAACGCCCGCCCCGCGCTGATTGTCCCGCTGCCCTCCGCCTACGCCGACCACCAGACCTATAACGCCCGCGCAATCGAAGCGGCGGGCGCGGCCCGCCTGCTGCCGGAAACCACGCTGACCGCGCAAAAACTCACGGCAGACCTGCTCGCCCTCCGCGCCGACTCCCGCCATTACCATAACATGACCGACGCCTGCCGCGCTCTTGCCCGCCCCAAAGCGGCAGACATCGTAGCGGAAGAAGTTCTGAAACTAATTTGACCGCCCCGTGTCGCAGTTCCAAGAGTTGAAAACACCCGTCTCGGTGGCGTTTCGCCTCGCGTTCTTCGGACGCAGCAATCAAAATTTGATCTGTGTGTCCGAAGGACACGAGGCCGCAGGCCACACAGACGGGTGTTTTCAACTCCTGTCGCCACACCGAGTGTTTCAAACCCAAACACCCAAATACATGACCTCCCGGAGCCATTGTGAAAAAGACCGTTTCCATCTTCAAGCCCGATTTCTGGACAAATTTCTGGAATTTGCTCACGGAACACGCGCTGTACGCGCTGGCGCAAGTCGTGGCGCTGCTCGTCCTTTACCTGCTGACGCGGGCCGCGCTGCTGCGCGTTTTGGACGCTGTGTTAAATGGCCTGCTGGCCCGCGAATCGCGGGGCGGCTATTCGGAAGAGCGGATTTCGCGGCTGAAGACCTTGCAGGGGCTGGGCCGCAGCATCGTGAGTTACACGCTGTTTTTTCTGTTTGGGGCGTTGATTTTGCAGGCTGTCGGCTTTAATATCATCCCGCTGCTGACGACCGCAAGCGTGGTCGGTGTGGCGATAGCGCTGGGGGCGCAAAAATTATTTAAGGACGTGATTTCCGGCTTTTTTCTGATTGTGGACAATCTGTTCGTCGTGGGGGACACGGTGACGATTGGCGGCGTCACGGGCGAGGCGCTGGAGATTGGGATGCGGGTCACACGGATTTTAGATTCAACCGGGCGGCTGCATCTGTTCGCGAACGGGGACATCGGCACGGTCGTGAACCTGTCGCGCTACCCGGTAGAGGACGCCATTGAGATCGGGATCGCGCCGACTGCCGACCTCAATCTCGCCCTGAAAATTCTTAATGAGGCGGGGGCGGCGCTATTTCCCGCCGCTGCTGAAGGACAGACCGAAGCGTCCGCAGGCCTGTTCCGCGCCGCGCCTACTGTGCTTGGCCTCTCCGCAGTCAGCGCCGCCGCCTACACCGCCCGCATCTCGGTCGTTGCCGCCCCCCGCGATCTGCCGCAGGCGCAGCTGGACGCCCGCCGCGCTCTGCGCGACGCGCTCGCCGCTGCAGGAATTGCTCTGGCATAAGATTTCGAGGCGTTGAAAACACCGCGTTAGGTGGCGAAACGGAGTCGAGGCGTTGAAAACGCCTCGCTGGGTGACCAGCGGCCAGATGTCCTGCCGGACGCGAGTATCGGATTGCATTTCTCGGCCGGAAGGACGGTTGGCGGAACGCCACCTAGCGCGGCGTTTTCAACGCCTCGACTCCGAACTCCGGCTCGCTATCGTCGCGGCGTTTTCAACGCCTCGACTATCGGTTTCGCTACCGGTTTCGCTTCGCGGTGACAAGCGCGTCGGTGGCGGAGGCGATGTAGAGGATGCCGGACAGCGCGGAGAGGGCCATCAGGCTGCCGCTGACGCCGCCGCCGCGATGCCCGCTCTTGAAGCCCCAGGGCGACCAGGCGATGAGATAACCGAAAACGATGTCGCAAACAAAGAAAAACAACGCTTTGGTTATGTCGGCGTTGTAGAACTGTCCCGCTCCGGGCAGGAGGCAGGACAGCAGCGTGGCGATCATCGGATTTTTTATCGCCGCTTCCGGGTCGAAGTGGGAATAGTCCTGCTGGCGCGTGAGCAGGTCGGCGTATTTCCGCTCCGCCGACGCCCGTTTCGGGTCGGCCTGCCCCGCCCGCTGATAAGCGGCAAGGGCGGCGTCCACGCGCCCCACGCCCTGAAAAATATCCCCCAGCAATTCCAGCGCCGCCGCGTCGTTCGGGACGCGGTTGAGCGCTTCGCGGCATTTCGATTCCGCTTCGGCGTACTTTTCGCGGCGGCGCAGCAGACTCGCTTCGCGCAAAAGCGGCTCGGCCTCGCGCAGTTCGGCGGGCGAGGACTCGCGGAAAGCGGGAAATTTCGTTTCGTCGGCGGGCGCGATTCGGGGCGCGGCAAGCGGGGGCGGCAAGGCGGGCGGCTGATACCGCCGCAAGCGCGGCGGCGGGCAGCGAAACGGTCGGGGCGGAAGCAAGCGACGCGGCGGCGGTTCCGGCAATCGCGGCGTTCGGGTCGGCGTCGAGCAGCCGGTGAATTTCCGCCGGAGACAGGCCCATTTTCGCCAGATCGTTCGCCGCCTGAGCGCGTTTGGCGCTGTCCTCCGCCAGCGGGTCGCGCATCGTCAGCGAAGCGGGAACGGCGGTTGACGGGGCGGGTTCCGCAGGCGAACCGAGGGGAGGGGGCGGAAGCGGCATTTCGCGGGTCGGGTCGGCGTTTCTCATCGGATACTGCTCCTTTGCGGCTATGCGTCGCGGGTCACGCGGCGGGGGCGTCGAAACGGGAAGCGGCGGCGGTCGTCGGCTCCGGGACAAATTCCAGTTCGATCCGGGGCGCGTCGCCCCAGAACGCTTCGATATTGAAAAACTCGCGCTGTTCCGCCGCCATGATATGAACGACGACATCGCTGTAATCCAGCAAAATCCACGTCGCCTCGCGGAAGCCCTCTACGCGGAGTTTGCGCTCGCCGCGCTCGCGCAGGCGCTCCTCAATGCGGTTGGCGATAGCGCGAATCTGGATGCTGGAATTGCCCGTGCAAATAAGGAAAAAGTCCGTGATGGTCGTCAGTTCGCGCAGGTCAAGCAGCGTGATGTCAACTGCGCGGAGGGCGTCCGCAATTCCGGCGATAAAGCGGGCCTTCTCCTCCGAGTCCATTGCGGGGAGCGGCTCGTAATCCTCGTCGTCTTCGTCTTCCCCGTCATAGTTCTCATCGTCCAGATCGCCGGAATCGAACGCGGTTCCATCATCGGCGTCCAGCTCGTCCTCATTTATCAGGTCGCCAAATCCGTCCAGATCGCCCCGCGCCAGCAGCGCGTCCACTTCGGCGCGGTCTGCCGGATCAATCGGCTCAATCTCTTCTTCCTCGTTTTTGGTGTTTCGGTTCATGCGTTATTTTCCGGTTTTTCTTCGGCGAGAGCAGCGGCTTCCGGGCCGCCCGCGCTGTAAAGTTGATTTTTATAAATATATTTTAGCACACTGTCCGGCGTCAGGTAGCGGGCCGGGAGGTTTTGCCGCACCCGGTCGCGGATGTCGGTGGACGAGATGCCCAGATAGGTCGAGCCGATCAGCAGGACGCGGGCCAGATACTCCTGCGGCAGTTTCTCTTTCAGCGTCTTCAAATCAAAGCCGGGGCGGGTGGCGGCAAGGAATGTCGCCATGCGGATCACGTCCGCGTGCCGCTTCCACGTCAGGATTTCCGCCACCGCGTCCACGCCGGTAATGTAAAACAGTTCCGCTTCCGGGTACATCTCCCGCAGCGCCGCCAGCGTGTCCACCGTATATGAAACGCCCGCCCGCTGCACCTCAATCGGCGAACAGAGGAAATGCGGATTGCCCGCGATTCCCGTCTGCGTCATGGCGAACCGGTGGCGGGCAGGCGTAATTTCTGCGCCGTTCTTGTGCGGCGGCTGCCCGTTTGGAATGAACACAACGTTATTCAGCCGGAAACGCGCCCGCGCCTCCTCCGCAATAAAAAGATGCCCGTAATGGATCGGGTCGAAAGTTCCGCCAAGGATGCCGATTCGCATTTCAGTTTATCCACGAATGACACGAAAAGACACGAAATTCAATGCAAAAAAGCAACTCTACTCTACAGCGTGAACGAGACTTTGTTCAAAATTGACAGGATTTTTGGACTGAAGTTCTGTTTTGTTCGTTTTTTTCGTGTCCCTTCATGTCATTTCGTGGAGAGAATCACGATTCCGGTCTGGTCAATCGGAACGCCTGCCAGCGATGTTTCCACGCGGAAAGTCAGCGCGGCAAAGGGCGTCGGCGCGTCCTGATTTGACGACTTGATTTCCAGTTGGGTCAGCGGGACGGCAAACGTCAGCGTCCGGGACGACGTGTTAGATGGCGGCGAAGGATTCAGCGTCAGGGCCTCCGCGCCCGATTCGCCGTGTTTGCCGAGGCCGCGAATCGCGACCCTATACGCAAAACGTGGACTGACCGCTTCCCGCGTTTCGATTTGCAGATAGAAATTTTTACTGTCCCGGCAGGCGCGGCACACGGCGATGTCCCCGCCGCCCTCCATCTCCCGCGCCAGATTGTCTGCCAGCGGGCTGCGGACGGCGGGCGCAATCCGCTTCCAGACGGGCGCGTTGTCCGGCAGCGGGTTCGCGCTATCGAGAATCCGCGTCAAAATTTGCGCGTCCTCCGCGCCGTAAATCTCATTCGAGCGGGCGAACGCTTGCAGAAAGTTTCCCATCATGGCGGTCTGCGTCGGGTAGCGGGCAATCGCCTGCGCTTTCGCTTTCGTCTGCCCGGTCGTCAGCGGGAGGCAGCGCCATGCGGTCGCGAGTCTCATAAGGGCTGCGGGCGGGGCCAGCGCCGGGTTTTGCGCGGGCGGGGCGGGCCAATCGCCGCAATGCACTAAATAATACCGTAAATGTACCGATTTTGCCCATGCCGCCGATTCCGGCTCGTTTTGCAGTTCCCGCAGGGCCAGCGCCACAAACGCGGACGCGGCGGCGTGATCAGGGTGGTCTTCAGCGGGATGCGTCACCGTAATCAGCGTCGGGCGAAAATTCCGCAGTTCCGCCTTGATATTTTCCAGCAAACTTTGCCCGCAGTACGGCGCGTCGGGGAAAGCGGACAGGGCGGGGTCGGTCGCGCCGCGCCGGGTGTTCGGCGCGAAGTAGGGTGTGTCCGCCATCCAGTGACTGCTCCACAGCGGCATCAGTCCCCGATCAGGATAGCCGAAATACCGGACGTTCGCCGCCGAAACCCCCAGACCTCCCAGCGCGTTTCTCGATTCCTGCTGCCGCATGGCGGCAAACCGGCTGTAATCGGCGGGGCGCAGGCGCAGGCTGCGAAACTGGCGCTGCGCGGCGGCGGGGAAGGCGTCGCCACTCGTCAAAATCCCCACACGCACCATGCCGCCCGCCTGCGCCGTCTGCTGAATCAGTCCGGCATTTCCCAGCGTCTCGTCGTCGCAGTGCGGGGCGAAGACCATCAGGCGCGTGGCGGAGTCAGGCGCGGGTTCCGTCGGCAAAGATTGGACACTTTGCGCCGCGTTCCGTCGGTGTAGACGCGCATAGTAGGCGGCGCTTTTTGCGCAGAATGCGCCGCATCCAATCAGGACGGTCAGCGTCAACAGAGAAAGGAACATCGGGAGCCGCGCGCGCTGGGGCAAGGATTCCTCCTGAAAAATAAAAGGGAAAAAGGAAGAGGGAAAAAAGGAAAAGAATAATGCGTTCCTCGTTGATGATTCAGTACAATCTACCATTGACGAAACGTATTTACTTTTCCCTTTTCCCTCTTCCCTTTTCCCTTGACGCTACGGAGTGATAGGGATTCGAACCCTAGAATGGCTTTTGACCATTACACGATTTCCAATCGTGCTCCTTCGACCAACTCGGACACCACTCCCGGTACTCGGTTTCCCGCGCAACATCCTATTATATCACGCCGCCGCCTGCTCTGTCAATCGCTCGGAAGAAATACATCAGGGCAACCCCATCTAAAATAGGTGAATAACTGTCAAAGCGCTCTTCGGAAGTAACGATTTACCTCCCCCAACCCCTCCTTGTGAAGGAGGGGAGAAAAGCGGACGGCTCCCTTTCCTTCGTAAGGAGGGGAGAAAAGCGGACGGCTCCCTCCCCTTCGTAAGGAGGGCCGAGGTGGGGTGAATCGTTACCTTCGGAATGTAATTTTTCCCTCCATTTTTTGGAGGAGGCGATGTTACCCGCTCTTTGTTCCGTTTTGGAGAAGGTCAAAGTCCCGTTCCATTCCGTTGTCTATTCCGCGCCGACGGGGGCGTGAGCGCGGGCGGGAGGCGGCGTCCAGGTCGGATCGTCCTGCGCGATGAGATGAAGGCCCATAAATTCGCCGAGGGCTTCGTCGCTGTGCCGGTCGGTGAAGGGGCCGAACGTCTCGCCTTCGCTGCGGTTGGCGCGGAAAGCGCGAAGCAGATTTTCCAGCGCGAATTTTACTTTGTCCGCCGGGACTTTGCGTGAGATAGGACGGACAAATTTCGCGTCCGCGCCTAATCGCCCGCCGAGGCACACGTCATACGCCTCGACCTGCGTTCCGTCGTTTAGCCGCGCTTTGCAGCCTTGTAGCCCGATGTCGCCGATGTGGTGCTGACCGCAGGAGTTTGGGCAGCCATTGAGGTGAATCCGTATCGGCTCGTCGTAGACCATCTGGCTCTCCAGATAGCCGACAATCTCGCGCAGGCGGGCTTTTGTCTCTACAATCGCTAAATTACAAAATTCGTTGCCGGTGCAGGAGACCGCCCCGCGATGAAACTCAGACACGTCCCAGTAAAAACCCGCCGCGTTGAGTTCCTCTTTCGCCGCCTCCAAATGCGCGTTGTCTATGTTCGGGAACAGGTAATTTTGCTGCGTGGTCGTGCGCAGATCGCCCTCGCAGTATTTATCCGCAATCTCCGCCGCCGCAAACATCTGCTCCGTCGTCAGCCGCCCGGTAATCACCGAAACGCCAATCCATGATTTTCCGGCCTGCTTCTGCGCGTGGATTCCCAGATGGTCTTGCTGCACGGTTCCCACCGGCTCGGAGGCGGGCGCGGCGGGTTTGGGAGTCCAGCCCAATCGCTGAATGAGTTCTTCGCGGAATTTCGCCGCGCCCCAGTCCGCCATGAGGAATTTCAGGCGGGTATGGTTGCGGCGCTGTCGGTAACCGCAGTCCCGGAAAATCTCCGTCACGGCGCGGCAGACATCCAACACCTGCTCCGGCTTGATGAATATATCTAATTGTTGCGCAAAATAGGGCTGCGTGCTGAGTCCGCCGCCTACTCTGACATGGAATCCAATTTCGTCCCGCCCGTTCACGACGCGCCGAACCGCCTGAATCCCCACGTCGTTAATCTCCGGCTGATTGCAGTGGATGGGGCAGCCAGAGACGCTGATTTTGTACTTGCGCGGCAGGTCGGAAAAGTCTTTATTATTCAGGAAGAACGCGGTCACGTCCTCCACGATTTTGCGCGTGTCGTAGAGTTCGTTCGGGTCAATGCCCGCCACCGGACAGCCGCAGACGTTGCGCGTGATGTCCCCGCAGGCCCCGCTGGTGGACAGCCCCGCCGCATTGAGTTTGTCAATCACGACGGGAAGATCGGCAATCGTGAGCCAGTGGAACTGAAAATTTTGCCGCGTGGTAATGTCGGCAATGCCGCGCCCGTGATCCCGCGCCACCGTCGCGACCGCCCGCATCTGCTCCGCCGTCATATCTCCCGAAGGAATCTTGACGCGCAGCATGAAATGCCCTTCGTTGGGCTGCTGCTGATAAATCCCGTACCAGCGCATCCGCAAAAAGTCGTCCGGCGCAATGCTGCCGTAGCCTTCCTGCGCGTACCGCAAAATATCGGGCCATACATCCAGCCCGTCCTTCGCCTTCTTAATCGCTTCCGCGTCCGCCTTCGCCATCGTTTTTTCCTTTATCCACGAAATAACACGAAAAATAGAGCGCAATCCGCCGACTACACAAATTTTCGCAGAGGGGAATCGAAAATCCCGTCTCATCCTGAAAAATCCTATTTATCCTGTCTCTTGTGTTTTGTTCGTGTCTTTTCGTGTCATTTCGTGGATGAACTTAAGTTCTTCCTGTCCAGTCGGGCCTGGCGGTCGCTCGCCATTTCGCCCGGATCGCTTCGTATTGTTCTGTGGGCAGCGGGCCTTTTTCGGCAAAGGCCGCGTTTTCGCGCCAGCGTCCCGGTTGTTTGGTTCCGACGATGGCGGTGTGGACTCCCGGCAGGCCGAGCGTGAAGCGCAGGGCGGTTTCCGCCGCCGCGCTTTTGTCCGATTGCAAAAAGTCATAATCCAGCGCTTGCAGGCGATTCCAGTAATCTACGACGTAGCCGTTGTCGGGCGCAGTCTCGTGAATCCAGACGGCGTTCGCTATCGGGCGCTTCACAATAATCCCTACGTTTTTTTCGCGGGCAATCGGCAGCGTCAAATCAATCGCTTCCTGATCCGCGATGCTGATGGAGGTTTGCAGGGTGTCGAACGCCCCGGTCTCAATCGCGTATTTTGCCGCCTGCCCGTCGCCGCTGTATCCGATGTAGCGCGTTTTGCCCGCGTCCCGCGTCTTTTGCAGAAAGGTGATGACCTCGCCGCGCCGCAAAATCTCCTCCGAGCAGGAGTGCAGCTGAAGCACGTCCACCCAGTCGGTCTGCAACAGCCGCAGGCTGCGTTCCACACTCTGCTCCAGCAATTTTAAGTCCCAGTCCGGCAAATCTATCCCGGAGGCGTGACCGCATTTCGTAAAAAGATAATACTCGCTGCGCCGCTTCGAGACCGCGTGACCGACCGTTTCCTCGCCGGAACCGTAGCACTCCGCCGTATCAATCACGTTCAGCCCCGCGTCCAGCGCGTCGTTTAGCACCCGCTCAACCGCCGCAACTTCCGCCCGCGCAAACCCAACCTCCGCGCCGCCAAACCCCAGCGGCGTCACGAATAGTTCGGTCTTTCCTAACTGCCGTTTCTCCAAGATTTTCTCCTTTTATCCACGAAGATCACGAATTATCACGGATTAAAACACGAATTTTTTCAAATCAATTCGTGTCGAAATTCGTGATCTTCGTGGATTAATTCTCTTTCATGGACGCGATCAGGACTTCAGCGACTTCCGGGCGCGTGAACTCCATCGGGGGGACTTCGCCCGCCCGCAGCATCTCCCGGACTTTCGTGCCGGACAGCGACACCCGGTCGGCGGGCGTGTGCGGACACGTCTTGTTGGAGGCCATGCCCTCGCATTTGTTGCACCAGAAGGTATGCTCAAATTTCAGCGGAACGATGCCTATCTCCTCCGGCGTAAATTCGTCGAAGATGTTCTGCGCGTCGTAGGTTCCATAGTAGTTTCCGACCCCGGCGTGATCGCGGCCCACAATAAAATGGGTGCATCCATAATTCTTACGGATAATCGCATGAAAAATCGCTTCGCGGGGGCCACCGTAACGCATCGCGGCGGGATTGACCGACAGCAGCGTTCTGTCCAGCGGGTAGTAGTTGTCGAGCAGGACGCGATAGCATTTCATGCGCACATCGGCGGGAATGTCGTCGCCCTTTGTCTGCCCGACCAGCGGGTGCAGCAGCAGGCCGTCGGTCATCTCCAGCGCGACTTTTTGCAGGTATTCGTGGGCGCGGTGGACGGGGTTGCGGGTCTGAAACCCGACAACGGTCTTCCAGCCTTTTTCGGCGAAATAGGCGCGGGTCTGCGCGGGCGTCAGGTAATATTCGGCGAAATCGGTGTGCGCGGGCAGTTCCAGAACTTCGACCTCGCCGCCGACCAGCGTATCGGGCTGCGCGAGCAGGGCCGCGACTCCGGGATGCGCTTCGTCGGTCGTCCGGTAGACATTCTGCGCTTCCGCCTGTTTGTCGTAGGAGAACGTTTCGCTCACGGTCAGCACAGCCAGGATCGCGCCCGTTTCATCGGTCAGCGCGGCTTTCGTTCCGGGCGCAAGGACTGCGGCCTGTTCTGTGGAAACCGCCAGCGTGACCGGCACAGAGAACGGCAGGCCGCTGGCAAGGCGCATTTTATGCACCACGCTTTCGTAGTCCGCTTTGCCCATAAATCCTTCGAGCGGGCTGACCGCGCCGATGGCGATCAGTTCTAAGTCGCTAATCTGTCGGGCGTCGAGAGAGATTTTTGGCAGGCCATGCGCTTCAGCAAGCAGCGCGGCCTTCCGCTCCGGCAGTGCGAAGCGGTTGATAAGTTTTCCGCCGTGCGGGGCGATAGTCTGGTCGGGCATGAAATCGGGTTCCTCTTTGAATGGTTACGAAATTGGTCAAGTAGGTAAACATTATACCAATTTCGCGCTAACGTGTCAAGCGCAGAAGCAATCACTTTTCCCCTTGCTCCCGCATAATTTCGGATTCATCTGTAAGCAAAAACCACTTTGCGCGATTGATAGCAAATTTTTCTCTGAAAATTTTGCGTGGGCGGCGCGAACAAGCGCAGCAGAACATTTTGTCGCATTGCCCCGAATAAACAGAGCGAAAAATTTGCGCAGGAATCTTTCCCCGCCATGCGGAATAGCGCGGTAACAAGCACAGTCCCCTGCTGTCCCACCCTGCATCAAGGCCCGAAGGAGCGCTATGGCATGAAATTGGAACCGAAATGAAAAACAAAAAGGCAATCGAAAACGCGGGCGCAGACAAAATTCGCGCTGTCAGCCGCCGCGAGTTTTTTCAGTCTGCCGCGCTGGGAGCGGGGGCAGTGGTCGCGGCGGGCGCGTTGGGCAGCGGGCAGTTTGCCGCCGCCGCCCCGCCAACCGCAAAAATCGCCGCCCCCGAAACGCTGACCAAAACGCTTTACCAGAGTCTGACTCCCGCGCAGCGCGAGGCGGTCTGCATGGCGTGGGACAGCCCGCGCCGCACGATTGTGCAGGCGAACTGGGGCATCACGAAAAAACCGATTGGACTGGTCTTCAACCCCGATCAGAAAGAGATAATTCGCGGGATTTTGCGCGGCGTCACCACCGAAGAATGGTTCCCAAAAATTCAGGAACAGATGCGCAACGACGCCGCCGGAATGGACAATTACTACGTCGCGCTGTTTGGCGACCCGAAACAGGACAAATTTGAATGGGTTTTGACCGGGCGGCACGTCACCCTGCGCGCGGACGGTCACTCCCTCGGCGCAGCGGCGTTTGGCGGGCCGATCTTCTATGGTCACGCGCCCAAAGATACCGAAGACCCCAGCCATCCCGGAAACATCTACTGGCAGCAGGCGCGGCAGGCGAACGACGTTTTTCAGGCGCTGGACGGCAAGCAGCGCGGTATGGCCCTGCTCGAAAAGGCCCCGAATGAAAGCGCCGTCAAATTGCAAGGGGCAGCGGGCATCTTTCCCGGCATTGCGATAGGCGAATTGAGCCGCGACCAAAAGGCGCTCGTCCATCAAACGATGCAGGCCCTGCTTTCGCCCTATCGCCCCTCCGACGCAAAAGAGGTGATGCGGGAGATCGCGGCAAATGGCGGCCTCGACAAAATCCATCTGTCGTTCTACAAACAGGACGACCTGGGCCACGACGGCGTGTGGGACATCTGGCGGCTGGAAGGCCCCGCGCTGGTCTGGCATTTCCGGGGCGCCCCGCACGTCCATACGTGGGTGAACATCGCCAAAAATGCGGCGGACTGCCCCACACACACCGACGGCGCGTAAAACCTTTTTCACCACAGAGAACACAGAGAGACACAGAGAAATACGGAGAAGAAATAGACAGGATGAACGGGATTTTTCAGGATTCACAGGATTGATTTGGATTCTTTCTGCGAAAATCTGCGTAATCTGCGGATTGACTTTCTTTTTCCTTTTCTCTGCGCCTCTCTGTGTTCTCTGTGGTGAAAAATCTTCTCAGGGAGTAAAGAATTTGAGCCAACTGACTGAATCGCCCGCGTGGCAGGCATTGCGGGCGCACCACGCCGAAATTGAACCGCTGCAAATGCGCGACCTGTTTGCGCAGGACGCGCAGCGCTTTGAGACATTTTCCCTGCGCTATGAGGACATTCTGCTGGATGTTTCCAAGAACCGCATCACGGCGGAGACGCATACGCTGCTGCTCGATCTGGCGCGGCAGGCCGATGTCGCAGGCTGGCGCGACAAAATGTTTCGCGGCGAGAAAATCAACGTGACCGAAGACCGCGCCGTGCTGCATATCGCGCTACGCAACCGCGCCAACCGCCCGATTTTAGTGGACGGGCAGGACGTGATGCCGGAGGTCAACGCCGTTCTCGCGCGCATGAGGGAGTTTTCCGAATCGGTTCGCAGCGGAGACTGGCGGGGATACACCGGCAAGCCCATCACCGACATCGTGAATATCGGGATTGGCGGCAGCGACCTCGGCCCCGTCATGGTCACGGAGGCGCTAAAACCCTACGCAAAACCCGGCCTGAACGTCCATTTCGTCTCCAACATTGACGGCACGCATATCGCAGAGACGCTGAAAATCGTCGCGCCGGAAACGACGCTGTTCCTGGTGGCCTCCAAAACGTTCACCACGCAGGAGACGCTGACGAACGCGCATACCGCCCGTGACTGGTTCCTGCAAACGGCGAAGGATGAGGCCGCTGTCGCGAAACACTTTGCCGCGCTCTCCACCAACGCGGAGGCGGTGAGCAAATTCGGCATTGACACCAAAAATATGTTCGGGTTCTGGGACTGGGTGGGCGGACGCTATTCGCTGTGGTCGGCGATTGGCCTGAGCATTGCCCTCTACATCGGATTTGAGAACTTCGAAGAATTGCTGGCGGGCGCGTTTGATATGGACACGCACTTTCAGACCGCCCCGCTGGAGCAGAACTTGCCCGTCACGCTGGCGCTCATCGGCCTGTGGTACAACGACTTTTTCGACGCGCAGACGCAGGCGATCTTGCCCTACGATCAGTATATGCGCCGATTCCCCGCCTATTTTCAGCAGGGCGACATGGAATCGAACGGAAAAAGCGTGGACAGACAGGGCCATCGAATTTCGGACTACCAGACGGGCGCGATCCTATGGGGCGAACCGGGAACGAACGGGCAGCACGCCTTTTATCAGTTAATCCATCAGGGAACGAAGATTATCCCCTGCGATTTTCTGGCCCCGGTCGAATCGCAAAACCCTCTCGGCAAGCACCATGACATCCTGCTGTCCAATTTTTTCGCGCAAACAGAAGCGCTGATGCGGGGCAAAACGGCGGACGAGGTGCGGGCGGAACTGGCAGCGGGCGGAATGTCCGGCGCAAAACTGGAAGCGTTAATCCTGCACAAAGTTTTTACCGGCAACCGTCCGACAAACTCGATTTTGTTCCAGAAGCTGACGCCGCGAACGCTCGGCCGGTTGATTGCGCTGTATGAGCATAAAATCTTCACGCAGGGCATTATCTGGAATATCAACTCGTTCGATCAATGGGGCGTGGAACTCGGTAAGCAGCTTGCAAAGGCTATACTCCCGGAACTCGATGCTCCCGGCGAGGTCGCCTCGCACGATTCTTCGACGAACGGCCTGATTAACGACTACAAGAAACGCCGCAAGTGAGCGGCCCACATCAGGCGGCGCGTTTGGAGTCTGGGGAAGGAAACTGTGAACGAAGACGAGAATAGCGACCTGTCGCAGTGGATAGACCGGGCGGTGAAGATGCTTTTTCGTGAGCATACCACGATTGTGACGCGGCTTGCGGGGCTTAACGTTGCGGCGGAGGATATTCGGGTGGCAGACCCGAACCTGAATCTACCGGAACTTCGCGCCGACCATGTTTTCGTGTTGGCGACTGGCTGCAGGAACGCGAAGCGCAAGGCGAGGCGCGGGGAATTGCCGGGGGCGAAACGCAGGGGGCGCGGAAGATGACGCTGCGTTTCCTCGTGAAACGCTTTGGGACGCTGCCGGTGGAACTGCTGAAACGGATCGAGCAGGCGGACGCGGCATGGTGCGATAATTTGATGGACAGAAGCGGCAAACGCGGAAAGCCTGACCGAATTTGCCGACCTGTACGCCAACGCGCCAAAATAATCCGCCGGAAAAATAATCAGGAGTCACAGAGATAAATCTCTGTAACTCCAGCCGCGCTAATTAAGCGGCGCTGCGGGCGTCGGTTTCGCGGATGATCGCGCTGACGCCCGTTTTGTTGAAGCCCTTGAAGCCCTCCCAACGCTGCAATATCTCCAGGTGGCTGCCCGCCGCCCCGACGGTCGCGAAGGCTTCGGCCTGCGCCTGCGTGATTGCGCCGGACGCAATGAGAGGAGTGAGGCGCTCGCGGTCAACCTGCCAGAGTTCCGGCTGGGTGAACGCCTGCTTGAGCATGGGGAAATCGGTGAAGGGTTTCATCACGCCGATTCCCGCCGCCTGAAAAATCGTTTCCGCCGCCGCAAAATCGAACTCACATTCCAGATGATGCAGTCCCGCCGCCCCGATGCTGTCCCCGTGCAGGGCGCACCACAGGCCGATAGTCCCCAGCGTTTCGCGGGGTTCGAGCGGGGCGCTAGCGAAATCTATGTCCAATTCCTCCGGCGCAATATCCACATCGCAGAACAGAACAACGCGGCTGTCGGGATGCTCTAAAATCTGCGCCCCCCAGCCCGCTTCCGCTCCGGCGTAGAACCGTTCGCGGGGAACAAATCCGACTCGCTGCCAGAGGGTAATTAGCGGCTGAAACGCCTGCCGCGAACTGCGGTAGGTATGGTGATCGTGGTTGGCCCAGCCAATTCCGATTTGCCGCTGCCGTTCTTGCTGAAAGCGGGCAGCGGCGTTGCGCGTCAGATAGAAATCGCGTTCTGCCGCAAAAAATTCGTCCGTCGCCCGCCCCGCGCCCAGCAGAGTGACGGCGTTTGGGACGAGGGCGTAAGCGTCTGCGATGGCGAGCGCGGTGTCTTCGTTACGCGGACGCTGGCAGAAGGCGGCGCGAATTTCGGTAAGATTGCGCCGCTGATAATTTGTGAGCGATCCGGGCGAAAACCCGCTGTAGCCGCGCCGGACAGTCGGCGTCAATTCGCCCCACGCGGTTTTGACATGACCGCGCTGGTAGCGGGAATCGAAATCGCCATGAACGGAATCGTAACTCAGGCCGTTTGCGGCGGCGAAATCGTCCAGATTTTCCACGCGCAGCGCCAGCGTCGGCGTTTCGCGATTCGGCTCCATGCGGACAAGCGGCAGGCGCGTTCCGGGAACGCGGTAGAAACTATCGCCCTCCGCGTTTTTTTCAGGGGCAAATCCCAGCGCGGTGAGTTCCGATTCCAATTTGGATTGCGGCGGCAAAATCCAGTGGTCAACCAGCGCCAGAATGTCCACGCCCGCCGTCGCGCGGAAGCGCTCCGCCATCTCCGCGATCTGCGGATTTTTTTCCGCAAAGTCTGCGAATAACTGCGCGAGGAATTGCGCGGCCTCCGGGCGGCGGGGATAGGTCTCCAGTGCGTCCATTTTTCTGTCTCCTGCGATTTTTTGTCCCGATTTTCTATCTTAACTGGTATTATACTATGCAATGTCGGCGAATGATTCCGTTTTCTCCCCTTGACATTTTGCGGCCTCATGCTGTATCCTGATTCTAACCCAAATAATACCTATGAGCAAAGAATGTCTGAACCTTCCGTAAAACGCCGTATCACCAGTCACGATGTCGCAAAAGCCGCCGGAGTCTCGCAAAGCGCGGTCTCTCTTGTCATGAGCGGACGGGCCGATACCCGGATTCCAGAGGCCACGCGGGAACGGGTCTTCGCAGCCGCCCGCGCCCTGAACTACCGGCCCAGTTCCGTCGCCCGAACGCTTGCGACCGGGCGGACGCAGCGCATTGGTCTGGTGGCGAATACCCCCTGGATTTTCCGCGATGACCAGCACTATTATCAGGACATTCTGCGCGGCATGATGCGGGGAGTCATCAACGCGAATTACAATCTGCTTTTCCATTCCGCGCAATTCCAGAACGACAACGCCCTGTGCGCGGACATTTTGAGCGGCGGCACGGACGGAGCGCTGCTGATGGGGCGCGAGCCGGACGACCCGCTGACGGCGGCGCTGCTGGACGCGGACTTTCCGGTCGTCTCGATCTCTTACGTTCCCAACCGCCCGAAATTTTACGCCATTGACTGCGATAACGCCACCGGCGGCTATCTCATGGTCAAGCACCTGCTGGAACTTGGACACCGGCAGATCGGAATGCTCAACGAATCCCGCGTGTTTTCGTGGATTCAGGAGCGGCAGCGCGGGATTGACCGCGCCCTCGAAGAAGCAGGGCTTCCAGAGGACGCCATCGTTCTGGTGAGCGACAAGATTTACAGCGACCCGTACCGATTGGCGCAGGAGATTGTCCGCCGCCGCGCCCTGCCCAATCCGCTGACGGCCTTTATTTTCCATGATGAATGGCTGCCCCGCGCCGTTGCGGAGATGCTTCCCGGCTGCGGGGCGCGAGTCCCGGAAGATTTCAGCCTCGTGAGTTTCAATTCGACCGACGCAAGCGAACGGACGCGCCCGCCGCTGACTTCGGTCTATCAGCCCGTCGCGGAAATCGCCACCGCCGCCGTTGATTTGCTGGTGGACTTAATCGAAGGCCGCTCGCCGAAACCGGGCGTCCTGCGTTTTCCCGTGCGGCTTGACGTAAGAAAGTCTACCGGGCCGGTGTCGTAAACCTGACTGACAAAGGAGTTCGTCTCATGGTCTTGTCCCAGAATTTTCGTTTCGCGGGGCTTGCCGCCGCGCTGACGCTGTTTGCCCCGCCCGCGCTGGCGCGGCGGCAGTCGGCGGATTTTATCTGGCTGGAGGGCGAAAGTCCGACCGCCGCAAATGTCAAAAACGGCGGCGATCTAAAATTCGAGACGGCGGCGTGGGGCCACACCGAATTTTTTTCCGGCGGCAAATGGCTGCAAGTTTCGGTAGACGCGGACAAAGTGGAGAAGGCCGCGCCGGACGAAGGCGTTCTGCTGAAGTACGCTTTTGACGCGCCGCAGCCGTCGGATTACGAAATCTGGAATCGCATTGGCTATGAGTTTGCGCGGTCGCCGTTCCAGTGGCGCATGGATTCGGGCGCATGGCGGATCGTCGCGCCGGACGAATTGACGACCGACCTGATGGAGTTCGCGACGTGGAACGAACTGGCGTGGCTGCGACTCGGCAGGCAAAATTTGACCGCCGGACAGCACACCCTGACGATCCGCCTGCCAAAGACCAAAACAAAGGACGGCAAATTCGAGCGGATTCTGTACGGTTCCGACGCGCTCTGCCTTACGTCCGGCGCGTTTCATCCCAATTCCAAATACCGACCGGGCGAAACGCGGAACAATCCGACGGACGCCGCCGCCGCAAAAAACGTCTTTGCCCAGCCCGAACCTGCCGCGAAATCAAGTCGCGCCGAAATTGCGCTGCGCGGACAGTGGGAGATTTGCCGCGACGATGAACAGTTGCCCAAAACGGTGGCGGAATCGATAAAAGCGTTGCCGCAAAATCCGATATGGACGGCGATTGCGGTTCCCGGCGACAAGAACGAACTGCGCCCCGATCTGCTCTTTGCGCACCGGGTGTGGTATCGGACGCGGGTGGCGGTCCCCGCGTCGCAGGCGGGGCGCTCGTTCCAGATTACCTTCCCGCAAAACAATCTGATTACCACCGTTTACGTCAATGGCGTGTTATGCGGGTGGAACGAGACTCCTTTCGCGAAGTTCACGATTGACGTGACGAAGGGTATCAAGGCGGGCGAAACGAACGAAATTATGGTCGGAATCAAGGACGCCTACTACGGCTACTCCGCAAGCCCGACCGACCCGATGAAACTGCGCAAGACGTTCAACATCCCGCTCGATTTTACGAAACACGGCTTTCAGGACTTCGCATATCCGGTCTGGAACGGGATGCAGTCGGGAATTCTTAATACGCCGATTTTCACCGCGTCCGGCGGCGTTTCGGTCGCGGATGTTTTCTGCAAGCCGTCGGTTGCGAGAAAGGCCCTTGCGCTGGAAATTACGCTGGCGAATCGCACGGGCAAAGCGCAAAGCGGCGAGATCGTCTGCGCGGCGGTCAATCCGAAAACGGGCGAGGTCGAAAAGACGTTCGCGTCTGTCGCTTTCGCGCTGGATTCGGGCAGTGAAAAAGTTCTCACTCTTTCTGAAGCGTGGGCGAATCCGCGCCTGTGGTGGCCTGACGACCCGCAAATGACCGCGCTGCGAACGACGGTAAAAATCGGCGGCGTTCCGGTAGACGTGTCCGATACTCTGTTCGGGTTCCGGGATTGGGGCAGCGTCGGGAAAGAATATACGCTGAACGGCGTCGTCTTTCACGGATGGGCGGACTTGCAGCCCGGAGCCACTCCCGCAGAGTTTGTCGCGAACTACCGCAAGACCCACCAGAAAACGATGCGGTATATGGGAATTTCGCAGGGCGGCGTCAACTGGAACGGGCTGGAACCGACGCAGGCGCTCGACTTTTTTGACGCAAACGGCGTGGTAGTGCGGCGCTGCGGCCCGCTCGATGGCGAGGCGATTGGCTACAACGCGATTGAGAACGACCCGGAGCTGCAAAAACTTTACAACTCCCATATCAAAATGGACTTGATGAACCATGTCCGCGATCAGATGACGGCGCAGGTGCGGGCGGAGCGCAATCACCCCTCCGTGATGCTGTGGTCGCTGGAAAACGAATGGCTGTTTATCAACTGCATCAACCTCTACGGCGACCGCATGGACGCTTTTGAGAAGGCCATTTTAGATATTTCTAACGCCGTCCGCGCCGCAGACCCCACCCGCCTGACGATGACGGACGGCGGCGGCGCGAACAAAGATAACGCAATGCCCGCGCATGGCAACCACTACGTCTATACCAATTCCCCCTCCGACTATCCGCATAAGGCGTATGAGACATTTCCCGAAGGCGGCGGGCGCGGACGCTGGACGTGGGACGAAAAACGTCCGCGCTTTATCGGCGAGGACTATTTCGCGTCGGGAATTAACCCCGCCGATTATGCGTGGATTGGCGGCGAAGCGGCCTTTCAGGGCAAAGCGCAGGCGGCGGACGCGATGGGCTTAGTTTTTGAGATGCTGACGCAGGGCTACCGCTGGGCGGGGCAGTCGGCGTGGCATTACTGGGTGGGGCCGGACAGTATGCGCGGCGATGTGTACAACTCTCAATCGTGGCTGGCGGTCTTTTGCCGGCAGTGGGACGGGACGTTCGGCGGCGGTCAGAAAGTCCGGCGGACGTTCGGCATCTTCAACGACACGCACAGCAGCGATCCGGTGACGTTCGCCTACACGCTGAACGTTGGCGGCAAAGCGGCGGCGCATTACAGCGCGGAATACGCCGTCCCCGCCGGAACCAGCAAAAAATTTGACCTTCCCGTGCAACTGCCAAACGTCGCGGCGCGAACGGAGGGCGAACTCATTTTGACGCTGACGCAGAATGGCAAAATAGTCTTTCGGGACGCAAAGGCAATCTCGATTTTGCCGCCGGTGAAATTTGGCGTCCTTGCCAGCGCGTCCGGCGTTTCTCTGGCCTCGGCGGGGCAGGCGGGCGGCGGGCTGACCGCAAAAGATTTTCTCGTCTACGACCCGAACGGCGCGACTGTGGCCTATCTCAAAGCGCAAAACGTCGCCTTCACGCCGCTTGCGAATCTTGCCGCGTTGCCTGCCGCCGGGAAAATTCTGCTGATTGGAAAAGACGCGCTGACCGCGCAGGAGAGTACGCGCAGCCAGCTCGCGGCGTGGGCGTCGGGCGGCAAAACGGTCATTGTGCTGGAACAGAAAAACCCGCTAAAATATCAGGCCTTGCCTGTGCAAATCGAAACGACGGACGCGACCGGACAGATCGCCTTTGGCGAAGATTTAGGCCATCCGGTATTGCGCGGTCTGAAACAAAAAGATTTCTTTACGTGGGGCGACGGCGAAACGGTCTACCGGCAGGCGTATCAGAAACCCGGCGCGGGCGCAAGATCGCTGGTGCAATGCGACGCCCGCCTGCAAGATTCGGCCCTCGTGGAAGTCCCGGCGGGTTCCGGTCTGCTGCTGCTCTCGCAAATGACCATCGGCGAAAATCTCCAAACCAACGCCGTCGCGCAAACGCTGCTGGCGAATTTGATGGACTACGGCGCAAATTATAAGCAGACGTTCCGCGCCGTCATCGCCGATTCGGAAAATCCGCTGCTGACTAAAGCGCTGGACGCGACCGGGCTGCAATACAAAAAAGCCGCTGACCCGCTGGCGGCGCTTGCCGCTTCGGGCGGGATTGCCATTGTGAGCGCCACGCCCGCCAACCTCCGAACGCTCGCCGAAAACCTGCCGAAACTGACGGCGTTTAACAAGTCGGGCGGCTGGCTCATCCTCCACGATCTGACGCCGGACGGCCTCGCCGACTATAACAAAATTGTCGGGTTCGAACACATGATTCGCCCGTTCACACGGGAGCGCGTTTCGTTCCCCGTCCCCAAAAACCCGCTGACTTCCGGCCTGTCCACCGGCGACATTGTGCTGCTCTCCGGGCAGCGAATTTTTAATTTTAACGAGGACGAGTATGTCGCCTCAGACGCCTTTTCCTATGTGGTGGACTACGACGACGTGGCCCCGTTCGCCAAATCTTCGTTTTTCGCGTTCGATAAAATCGTCAATCATTTTGTCAGCGCGGACGGCTGGCCCCAGATCATTAACTTCCCGGTTCCCGAAGGCGGAAAGCCCGCCGAAGTCCCGATGACGTGGCCCAAACCGCAGACGATTTCAGAACTGACCTGGATCGGCAATACATTTTACTGGCCTCAAACGAAAGTCAACCTGATTTTCAATGGCGCGGACAAGGCGGAAAAAGTAGAATACGACGTAAAGCCAGACAACACGCCGCAAGTCCTGCCTGTCACTCCGCCCCGAACGGCGGCGAACGTCACATTGCAAATCGCGGACTGGCAAAAAGTGGACGGCAAAGGGGCGCTCATCGGAATTGACAACATCACCCTGAAAGCCCTGCGTTCGCCGGAGTTTTACAGGAACGTCAGGCCGCTGCTTAATATCGGGGCGATGCTGGAATATCCTCGCGGGGCGGGCGGAATCGCGCTGTGCAACCTGCTGTTCAAAGATTCGGAGACCGTGCCGCTTAACGCCGAAAAGAAGAAGACGATCCTCGCGACTGTCCTGCGCAATCTCAAAGCGCCGTTTGCGGGAGGAACGGCGGTGATTGCGGGGGCGGGTCTGGCCTACGCGCCGATTGACCTTTCGAAAGCGGCGAATCAGTACCGGGACGAAAAAGGCTGGTTCGGAGAAAAAGACACGACTTTTGCCGCCCTGCCGACCGGAAAGCAGAAATTCGCGGGCGTGGTCTACGATATTTACGATTTCAAGACCTCGCCCGTGCCGACCGCCGTCATGCTGGGCGGCGCGGGCATTCCGAATCACCTGCCCGATAGCGTCACGGGAATTGCGGTCAACCGCAAGGCCGACGCGCTCTTTTTCCTGCAAGCGGCGCGAATAGACAGCCCGCGCAGCGATCAGGAGCGCCGCGAGAACCGCAAATTCGAGATGGCGCGGTACCTCATCCATTACGCGGACGGGCAGACGGTCACTGTTCCCCTCTACGCCGAAATTGACCTTGATTCGTACCGGCAGGATACGCCGCGCCCGCTGCGCGGTGCGCAAATCGCCTGGACAAAGCCCTATGGCAACGGACAAACGGCGGTCGCTTACGCAAAGCAGTGGAACAACCCGCGCTCCGCCGTCGTGATTGCCACGATTGATTTCCAATACGGGGCCGACCGGCGCGGCGTCCCTGCCCTGCTCGCAATCACGGCGGTCAGCGGACAATAATCATGGTAGGCGAAAGAAGATCGGACGCGGTCTACGCCGGTTTGGAATTACGATTCGCCTGTCGGCGCAGTTTGCGCAGTTCGTCGCGGCCCCACAGACGGACGCCGCTGGCTTCGGCGAAATCGCGGGCGTCGGCGCTGAAACCGGCGGGGCTTGCCACGACCGCAACAGAACCGCCGGAAATCTCAGACGTGACCCCGCGCAGTTCCCGGACGACCGCGACGCCCGCCGGTTCCCGCGCATTTTTACACTGGATCAGCAGGCGCGTTTCGATGTTCAGCGAGTCGGCGCGGGTGGCAATCAGATCAATGCCGCCGTCGCGGGTCTGCGGAGTCGTTTGCGTCTCAAACCCGATGCGGCGCAGGTTGTCCGCCAGCCAGTCCTCAAACTCCGCGCCGGAAAGCGCGGCGAAGTCCGCCGGGAAATCGCCGTCCAGATTGGCGCTGCGCGGGGCGGCGAGGCCGAACAGCGCGAACAGTTCGGCCTCGCTCAGGGCCGCGCCGATGTCCAGCGTCACATCGTCCACAATGTCGGCGAACAGGCGGCGTTTCTCCGTAAGTTTCGCCTGAATCCGCTCCTCAATCGTGTCGGCGCAGACGTAGCGGAAGACGGTCACGGGGTATTGCTGCCCCATGCGGTGCGCCCGACTGTCCGCCTGCTCCTCAATCGCCGGGTTCCACCACCGGTCAAGATGAAAGACATAAGACGCGGCCTGCAAATTCAGTCCGACCCCGCCCGCCCGCAGCGAAAGAACAAGCGCTTTATGGCGGCTGTCCGCCGTGAAGGTGTCCACCACCTCGTTTTTGCGATGGGGAGACATCGCGCCGGTGTAAGCAAGCGGCGCATATTCTTTCAATGTTTCCATAATCCGCCCGACGCCGAACATATTGTCGGTAAACTGCGAGAAAATCAAAGCGCGGTGGCCCTCCGCGACCAGTGTTTGCAGCCGCTGCGAAATATCGGCGAGTTTGCCCGATTCGCCGCTGACGGGATCGTAGTTGCAAAGTTGCTTCAGGCGGGAGATCAGTTCCAGAACGTGCGTTACCGTAATTGCCGCGCCGGTTTTCGTCAGACCGACCACGCCGTCGCGCTCCGCCAGATCGTAACTGACGCGCTGTCCCGGCGGCAGTTCTATCGGCAGCTCAATCACGGTGCGGGGAGGGAGATCGGGCAGCACGTCCTCTTTTTTGCGGCGCAGTTGCAGCGCTTTCAGTTGGTGTTTGATGCCGCTGTCGCTGACGGGCAGGCGGGCGCGTTCGCCCGGATTGCCGATAAGGAACTCGAAAATCGAAAGCACATCGTCGGTTCGGTTTTCCAGCGGCGTCCCGGTCAAGGCCCAGCGGCGTTTACGCGGCAGTTTTTTGCAGGCCAGCGAAATCCCCGCTTCCCGGTTTTTGATGCGGCTCGCCTCGCCCAGAACCACCATGTCCCACGTTTGCCGGACGGCGGGGCTATCGCGGACTTCCATCACGTCCATTCGCAGCGTCTCGTAACTGATGAGGCGAATATGCGCCGGGATTCGCCACAGGTTGCCGCGTTCGCCGCTCCGGCGGCAAGGGCCACGACAATCAGTTCAGGAGACCATTTTTTCAATTCGCGCTGCCATTGCCGCAGCAGCGACGCGGGGCAAACGACGAGGGCGTTGGCGATCTCGCGCCGGAAAAACAGAATCCGCAGCGCCGCAATCGCCTGAATCGTTTTACCGAGTCCCATGTCGTCGCCAAGCAGCAGTTCCGGGGGGGCGAGCAGCGCCGCGATTCCGTCGCGCTGATAGTTAAGGAGAGGAGAGGGCCATTCCAGTACGCCGTTCGGCGCGACGAACGAGGCCAGCGGCGGCTGCAACACGGCGGCGAGCAGGGCCATTCAGTTTTCGTGCGGGCGAATCAATTCACGGCCACGCGCGCGCAAAGTCCGCCTTCGCGGACTCAATGCGGATTAGCCCCCACAAAAAGGATCGGGTTTAGTGTCCGAAGGGACACTTCGCGCGCTTGTGGCAGCGGTCTCAACCGCCCGACGCTGAAAACGGAATGGCCCTGGCGGCGAGGCGCATCAGCAGGTCGTTATGCGGCATCCCGTTTTTAAGGCGGGAGGAATCGGAGGCGGGATCGGACGCCCCGAATCCCTGCGGCGCATCGAAGGCCCCGCCGAACGCGGACAGATCAAAACTGCCAAGCGTGAAACTGACCGCCTGCCCCGCAATCCGCGCGTTGACATCTAACGGAGCGGGAACGCCGAGGCGGAACCGTCCAATCGTCGCCAGCCGCGCTTCGGCAAGTTCTATTCGCCCCGCCGCAATCTCCGAGACAGCGGGCGCAGGCGGCGTCCAGTCCCGCACCAGACCGCCAAGCCGCAGGCGCGGCCTGAGCGCCGTCTTATTTTTCGCTACCGCAGCGATCATGCTTTGCCTTGTTCCCTGTCCCGGCGGGCGAGTCATTTTGCCGGGTGCATCAGTTTCTGGACGGCGGGGGTGTCAAGGTTTGCTTTCGTAATCAGGGTGACGCCGCTATCCACGAATTTTTTGTCTATCGGCTGCTTGCGGACGGCCTTGAGCAGCGTTTTGACGCCGAGATAGCCCATCTGGTATGGGTCTTGCACGATGAGCGCGTGAAGGGAACCGTCTTTCAGTCCGGCGATTTCAGCGTCCGCCGCGTCGAAAGCGACCGACTGGACTTTGCCCGTCAGTTTGTTTTGCGTGATGTAGTTCGCCGCCCCGATGCCGAGCGGTTCATTGTTGGCGAAGATTCCGGTGATGTCAGGGTGCGAAGTGAACATATTGGCGGTCTTGCTCAGGGCGTCCGCCGCGTCTTTGGCCTGCAACTCCGCCACCAGTTTGATGCCGGGATGCTTTGCCAGCTCCTCTTTAAAGCCCTGTTCGCGCTGATCGTTGGATGTGGCCCCCTTCAGGAAGAAAAGCAGGCCGACATTGCCTTTTTCTCCCATCGCCTCCGCCAGCGATTTCGCCGCCATGCGCCCGCCCTCCACGTTATCCGTCGCGATGTAGCAGGCGGCGCTCTCCTTGCTGATGCCCGAATCCACCGTGACGACCGGGATGCCCTTTGCAATCGCCTCGTCCACCGGGGCGACCAGCGCGTTCGAGTCCGAAGCGACCAGCGCAATCCCCGCCGCCCCGCCCGTGACCTGCGTTTGCAGGACGTTAATCTGTTCGGTAATGTCGTTCTCTTTGCTGGGCGGCTGCCACGCCAGTGTGACGCCTATCTCTTCCGAGGCCGCTTTGTCCGCGCCCGCTTTCATCACCTGCCAGAACGAGTTCGCGTTGCCTTTCGGGATAAACGCCAGTTTCACGGGCTGCGCCGCGTCCTGTTTTCCGGCAGTCGCGGGGGGCGCTGCATTGTCGGCGGGCTTCTCTTTGGCGCATCCGGTCATCCCGAAGGCCAGCGCGGCAAGGGCCATCGCGCCAATTCGTGTTCGCTTCATGTGTTCTCCGTGCGGAGAGAAAACAGAAAACAGAAAACAGAAGAAAACGCCCGATCTACAAACGTTTCAATGACACGCAGCGACTTGCAAATTCTGAACGCTCCTTGTGTTTTCTGTTTTTTGTTTTCTGTTTTCTCCCTCTAAAATTGTATCTCGCAGACCTCATAAGGGCCGAGGTCGGTGGTGACGTTGCCGGTCATGCCGGCCATCGGATCGGTGTCTAGCGGCGCGTCCAACGGGTGTTTTCCGTTGCGGCGGGCGAGTTGGCACATCGCCTGGGGCAGATTATTCACCGTGACGGACTGCGGCTGATTGGTCAGGTTGATAATCCAGAATTGCAAGCCCTCGTTGCCGACAAAGGCCAGCGCGTCAATCGGGGAACTGCCCGCCGCATGAATTTTGACATCGTAGAGCGAATGTCCTGCAAAGGGAAGCAAATCCTTTAGCGCGTTGGTCGCCTGCCCCGGCCCGAAATCGAAGGCGGCGTCTTCCACCTTTGCGTGGGCCAGATATTTCACCGCCCGCGCCGCCCACGCGGAACCGAACACGGAAGCGCTGCGCGGATCGCGCCCGGTTCGCCAGTGCGCCGAGTCAAAGCGTATCGGCGTGATATGCAGCGCGGCTCCGGGCGCAAACTCGCCCGCCGTCCGCGCCTGCTCCACGATTGTGGTCGCGTTCTCCATGAAAGTCGTGTCGTCGGGCAGATGAACCGAGGGATTGAGGCCCCAGGTCAATTCTTTTGCGTTGCGAAATTTCTCCCGGTTGAAATTGATCGCGCCAAAGATGACATCGGGGTCGGCGGAGTCGGCGGTGAGGAGTTTTGGGATTGTTACATCGGGCAGCAATTCTCCCAGCGTAAGACGGGTGACTTTTTCGGCGGACTTTTCGGCGGGTTTTTCCTTCAGCGGCGCGGGCGGGGCGTGTTCCATGCGGAGTGTCAGTTCCTGCGCTTTCGCGTCGCCCTTTGCGATATGCGGGTAGGCGTAGGGCAGGGAAGCGTAGGCCTTGAACGAACTATCGCCGTAATTGCGCTGGTCTTCCATGTCGAACGTCGCGCCCGTCATGCTCGCTGTCACGGTCATGCCGTCTGCGGTGTAGCGCAGCGCGGTGAACTTCTCCGCCACAAGTTTCGGGGAGATGTTTTGCGGGAACGCGCCTTTTACGGCCTTGCCGTCCGCGCCGGTCGTCTGAAAGTTTTGACCGAGCAGCGCGGGCGTCCCGTAGAGCAGGCAAATTCCGATGCGGTTGGAATCGAAATCACGCCCCGCCTGTCCGCTTGCGGCGAAGGTGATTGCGCCGTCCGCCTTCCCTTTGATTTGCGCTCGCCAGTGGTAATCGGCGGTGGCGGTCACGCAGTCGGCCTGCAAATCAAGGGTGAAAGCGTCCGCCTGCTTTTGCACGGTGATATGGGAAAATTTGGGCAGGGCAGTATCCCAATTTTTGTCCCGAACGGCGAAATAGACGCGCCGCGCAATCTCCCGCTCTCCCACATACAGGCCGCGAAGCTCGCCATCACAAAAAGTGAGGCGAATCGGCCCCGCGCGCAGTTCCTCCGACTGTCCCGTTCGCCACGCCGCCTGTTCGCTCATCACCTTGCCCCCTCCGGCGCGGACTGCGCCCGTGTGTTTTTTCGCTGCCGCGCCGTTCTGCGCTCCCGCCATCGTTCCGGGCAACGCGAACATCGCGCAGACAAGCAGACGCCGCAGGCTTTTTCCCCGCAAAAGCATGATTATTACTCCTTTGGCCTATTTTGACACAAAACGCCGTTTTCTGTCGCTAAAATCGGCGCGGCAGACAGTCAAACGGCAAGGAGAAAGTGTATCTGGACAGCCGCTTGCTGGCATTTCTACCTAATTTCCCTTTTTTTCAATAAAAAGATTGTTTTACAGGGAACTTTGCGGCGTTTTTCGCAAAAACCCTGTTATACTGTTTGTGTGGCTTGTGTTTATCACTAATAAATGAGCATTTTATGATCTAGCGCTGTCTTGCGATACACGTACTTTGTTCTGCGACGCAGCAGATCGTCAGTTTGTGAGACAACCAGGCGCCCGGATATTTCCCGCTTTGCCGGAGGAACCCGCTTTTCTCCCGCAAGGCCCGAATTTTCAGGCGCGGCCTCTCACCAAACTACGGTAGGACGGCCCTGCGTTCCACCCGCGAATCAAACGGCGCTTCGCGGCGCAGTATCTGCCCGACCGGGCAGCGCCTTGCTGGAAAATGAGGCTTTTGCAGTTCCCTCACTCCCACTCCCAACCCGCCTGACTGGCCGCGCTGCGGCAGCAGGAACCCAACCGAGGAAACCATGAAACAATCCCTGATCCGCCTGTCCGCCCTGACCGTTCTTGCCGCTCTCGCAGGCGCCGCTCACGCTACAACCGCGATTGATACCTACCCGACCGGCCCGCTGACGGCGGGACGCAACTTCTTCGCTCCGTTCGGGCGACCTAACATCACCACCTATGGACAGACGTTTACCGCTCCGACAAGCGACACTAATCTGACGAGTTTCGGCCTCTCGCTGAATTACCGCTCTGGAAACGTGAGCAATTTCCAGTTCTATGTCGCGCCCTGGGGCGGCGACCGAATCAGCGCCGCGCCGCTTTACGCCTCTCCGATAACGGCGACCCCTGGCGCGAACGACCCCCTGACCGATTACGTTTTCACGCCGCAGGTAAACCTTGTCCCCGGCGCGAAATACGTGGCCTTCATCTCTACTGTGGACCTGCCCGGTGATAGAGGAAGCAGCGACCTTTACGCCGCAGGGACTAACGATGCCAACTCAACCAACCCCTATGCGGGGGGCGGATTTGTCCTGACCAGCGGCCCCAACACAAGCAGCACATGGACTTCGGACGCCTGGTACACCGGACTCGAAGCCACACGCGACATCGCGTTCCGCGCAAACTTCACGACCGCCGTGCCGGAACCGGGCAGCCTCGCGCTGATCGTGGGCATGACCAGCGCGGGCCTATGCTTGCTGCGTCGCCGCCGCAAATAGGCCGTCAGCCACGCAAACGAAACGGGCCGCGCCTGCCATCGCAGGCGCGGCTTTATTTTTTTGCCCTCGTCAGACGCAGAAGAACAAACAGGGACAGCAGAAAAATTCCCGCTGTCCCCGTCTGCAAGAAGTGACCGCCATCTGTCATGGCAGTCCGCAAAGTGATCCGGGTCAGTCCTCTCCTTGATCCAGGGCGCGAACCGCTTTATCGCAGTTTGAGGCAAGGGAACGCGTATATCTCCCAGCGTCGTTCGTCACCAGCTGTTTCAGGGTTGCAGACGTCGCGGTATTCACCTCAGTTTTTTCCTTCCCACAAGATCTTCTTTTGTGTTGGTTTGACCGTCTGCAAAGTAGACCGACGCGGGCGTTCGGTAGCCCAGCGATTGATGCGGTCGCGTCTCATTATAGAACTGCAGATACCGGCTCAACTGGCAGCGGGCCTCTCTGGGCGTCTGGTAGTCGCGAAGGTAAACCTCCTCCTACTTGACCGTTCGCCAAAGGCGTTCGGTAAAGAGGTTGTCCAGCGCCCGCCCCCGCTCCATCCAATCGCAAACGGTTGCTCAACGGTTCGCAACCCTTCCATGCTGACCGAAACATTCTTTGTCAGCAAACGTTCGATATACTGCGGGCTGGTAAAGTGACTGCCTTGATCGCTGTTGAAAATCGCAGGCCCCGCCCCGCCAACGCGCTGTCCACGCAGGCCAGCACGAAAGGCATCTCCAACGTCTGATCTAATTCCCAACTCACAATGTAGCGGGAATGCCAGTCCAAAATTGCGACCAGATGCATCCAGCCGCCCTGCAACCGGATATACGGAATATCTATGCCTAAGATGTGATTGGGACGGGCGGCGCATCACAAGAGTTCGCCTGACCCGCCGCCCCCTTTCCGAAAACGGGGCCTCTATTTCAAACCGTGAAAAAAATGCCGTGACCGCCAACGCCGCGTAATACAAAATGCGCCGATTTGGACTTGCGCGGACTGGCAGAATCGGGCATAATAGTAAGGAGAAGAATGACTGGCCAGTCGCCGATTTGCTTTTCTGGCGCGCGCCGCCGCCTTTGCCAGAAAAAAAGCGGCGCGGCAGGAAGCCCAAAGCATGGCTTCGGAGCCGAAAAAGGCGAAAAAAGGTCACCCTTTCATGCCATCCTACCAAAAATTCAAACGGAGAATTTTGGTTTTTTTCGTGCTTGCTTTGTGATTTTTCGTGATAATTCGTGGATAAGGAAATCATGGAAGATAGCGAGATTTACGCTCTGGTGCGGACTGTCCCGGCGGGCTGCGTGGCGACTTACGGGCAGGTCGCGGGGCTTCTGACGACCGGAGCGGTAACGGCGCGGATGGTGGGAGCGGCGATGCGCTACGCCCCGCCGGACGTTCCCTGGCAGCGGGTGGTGGGGGCGGGCGGAAAACTGCCGATTGCGAAACTGGGGCCGGAATTGCGGGACAGGCAGCGGCGTCTGCTCGAAGCGGAAGGGGTGACGTTCAAGGCGGCGTCGGACACGGTGAACATGGGGCGGCATCAATGGCGAACTCACAGGGCGGACATGGCAACAGAAGCGGAAACGGGCGATCTATTTGACGGGGCGAACACGAGAGTGAGCGGCGCGGAAAAGCCGGACAGATGACCGATTCGTGGCGGTTCTACCGTTTCGATTACGCCCGCTATCTTGCGCTGCGTCCGGCGCTGCGCTCGGCGACCACGCCCGCCGCGTTCGCCGCGCTTTCCGATTCGCTGGAGACTGACCGCATTACGGATGCGGTGCAGAACGACGAAATCACCGCGCAGGAGGCGCGGCACGGCTGGCTAATTGCCGCGTGCTGCGTTGGAACGCCGCTGGAAATCGGCAGCGGCCTCGCCCGGATTGTGGCGAATCTGGGCAGGAGACGCGGCGCGGAGGACGCGGCGGAGACACTGGCGGAACTGGCGGCGGGCGGCAAAAATCTGGAGGCGTGGCTTTTGCCCTCGTTTGGTCTCGTCGGTTTTCTGACGCCGGAGGAGACGCAAAAACTGGCGGCGGACTACGCGCTTGCGGCGAAATCGTTTCGTCCGCGCAGCGTCAAAAAGAAGCGGCGCGTCCGGCGGGGCGGGCTGCTTGGATTCCTCCGAAATTTCCTGCGCCGCCTGTTCGCCTCCGGCCTGCAAACCGACGAGTTGGCTTCTGTCCTCGGCGAGTTGCTGGAGGAAGCGGCGCAGGACCACGCGGGAATTGCCGTTGTGAGCGGTTAACCGCGCATCCAGATAAACGCGCGCAAGTCGCCTGCTCAGGCCGCAGGCCCGATTACGTCGCAGGCGTTAGACGGTCAACGCGCAAAGATTTAGCGCGTATAATACAGAAATATTGAATACCACGATAAGGACGGACGCAATGATTGCAGATACATTAGGCCAGAGACTATTGCGCAACAACTTACGGATTGTCGTTGACAAAGAGATCATGAGCGGGACGCCTGTCTTCGAAGGGACTCGCGTTCCGATACAAACCCTGTTCGATTATCTGGAAGACGGGTGCGATTTATCGGAATTTCTCGATAATTTCCCGGCGGTGTCGCAGAAGGCGGCCCTTAGAATATTAACTTATGCAGGAGAGAACGTGGCCCGCGAGGTTGGCTCCGCATGAATGTGCTGATTGACGAAAGCCTGCCTCGCTATCTCAAGGGCGTCCTGACCGGACATCAATGCGTTACCGTACAGGAAATGGGCTGGAGCGGAATCAAAAATGGCCTTCTACTGGCGCAGGCGGAGGGGAGTTTCGATGTGTTTCTCACTGCGGATAAAAATTTGCGCTATCAACAAAATATCCAGGGCCGCGCATTAGCCATTCTCGTATTGCCCTCAAACCAGTTGAGCGAAATCAAACGACTTGCCCCGCAAATTGTCCTTGCTATTCTTTCCATGACGCCGGGAACGCTAACGGAATTATAAAGAAATCTCCTGACCAATGCGGCGCTACTCCCTCCCTCTGCGTCAATTCGCGAAACGTGGTATAATTACAAAAATAACCCGCATCGCTGAAACTGAAAAATCCCTACGACCATGTAACCCGTCAACCCTTTACAATCATCGTGAAAAAAATTTCAACTTTGCTCACCCAATTTAGGCGGCCTTCGCGCCGCCGCTGACCCCGCCCCGAACCCGCTTCTGGAAACTCAAATTGCGACGGGGCGATAGGAATGAATCGCTATGTCCCGTCCTTTAGTCGCCGTCGTTGGCAGGCCCAACGTCGGCAAGTCCACCCTTTTCAACCGCCTCATCGGTTCCCGCGTCGCCATTGTCGAAGACACGCCCGGAATCACCCGCGACCGCCTGTACCATAATGTCGAGTGGCAGGGCGTGGAGTTCACCGTAATTGATACCGGCGGCATCCTGCTTAATGAGACCGATCCCCTCGCCGTGCAGGTGCGCCATCAGGCCGAAATCGCAATGGAGGAGGCCGATGTCATCCTCTTTGTGGTGGACGCCGCCGACGGCATGACGCCAACCGATCAGGAGATTGCGGACGTGCTTCGCGCCTCGAAGCGGCCCGTTCTCCTTGTGGTGAACAAGACCGACAACCCGCGCCTTCAGCAGGACGCGGCGGAGTTCTACGGCCTCGGTCTCGGACTAATCCACACCATCAGCGCCGCGCACGGCCTCGGCGTCGCCGATCTGCTGGATGTAGTCGCGGGCCATTTTCCCGCCAATTTCGACCCGGACGAACCGGAGGAGGACGAGATTCGGCTGGCGATTATCGGGCGACCCAACGTCGGCAAATCCTCGCTCACCAATGCCCTGCTTGGTGAGGAGCGCGTGATTGTCAGCCCGATTCCCGGCACGACCCGCGACACGATTGATACCCCGCTGGTCTGGGACGGGCAGAAAATTGTCCTGCTGGACACCGCCGGAATCCGACGCAACAAAAAAATCATGGGAACGGTCGAATACTACATGGTTGACCGCGCAAAAACGGCGCTGGAGCGCAGCAACGTCGGCATGGTGGTGGTAGACGCGGAAGCCGGAGTGCTGGACGGCGACAAGCGCGTGGCGGGACTGGCGCAGGACGCGGGCCGCGCCTGCGTGATTGTGGTCAACAAATGGGATAAAGTTGATCCCGGCGTCGTCTACGAAAAAGGCAAACAGCGCCGCCCCGACCGCGACAAAATCGAAAAATTCACCAAAGAGTTCCGCAAAGACTGCCCGTTTCTGGAATACGCCCCGCTGGTCTTCGTTTCGGCCTTAGAGCGGTTCGGCGTCCGCTACGCGGTAGACACCGCGATTGAAGCGGCGCAAAACCACGCGCACCGCATCCCGACGGGAGAACTCAACCGCATGATCCGCGACGCGACCGAGCGCCGCCCGCTGATGGATCACGGGCGCACGTTCAAGGTCTACTACGCTACCATGCCCCGCGTTCAGCCGCCGACGGTCGTCCTCTTTTGCAATGACGCGGAGATGTTCCACTTCTCCTACAAACGCTACATCGAAAACCAGCTGCGCGAAAAATACCCGCTGGAAGGCACACCGATTCGGATTCAGGCCCGCAAAGTGGAAAATAAAGAGCAAAAGTAGCGAGGCCCAGAGAACGAAACCGAAAGCGGGCGAATAAATTCACTGTCACAAAAGCGCGAAGTCCGCCTTCGCGGACTCAATGCGGACTTACGCATACGGGAAGATTTATTTTATCGCAAGTCACTAAGAGTTTTAGCACCATTTTTTCCTAGATTCAAGATTTGCCCATTCTATCGTGTAATCACTACTTTCGGAGGCGTAACTGCCCGAATTTTTGCCTCTCATTCTAAGAAACTATCTCAAAAGGCGATGAGATTGGAGTGAAAAATCATCTCAAAGTTCGACGCCGTTTGTGGAATGATCCACAGGAGACTACTTCAAGGAGCCTGTGATGTCCAAGCAAACTGACAAAGCCAAAGCGCTGCCCACCATTTGGGTCGTTCCCGACCCGCTCTGGAAAACTATTGAGGCGGTACTGGCGGTCTATGATCCGCCTAAAACCACCGGACGCACCCGCATTGATGCCAGAAAAGCCTTCGACGGCATCATTTTTCGGATGCGGACAGGCTGTCAATGGAACCAACTGCCCGCAGGCTTCGGCGACGACAGCAGTGTGCATCGCACGTTCCAGCGGTGGGAAGAATTAGGCATTTTCGATATTCTCTGGGCCATTTTGCTCACCCACTGCGACGAACTCGGCGGCGTGGACTGGCAATGGCAGTCCGCCGATGGCTGCTTGGGCAAAGCACGCGGCGTTCCCAAACAGGCAGGCGACCCGGACAACCCACGGGCCGCAAAAAAAGGGCAGTCGAAGAGTGCGTTGGCCCCAATCCCACCGACCGGGGCAAGGCAGGCGTCAAGAAAAGCGTGCTTGTCGAAGGAAACGGCGGCCCGCTTTCCGCCGCCATCAGCGGCGCGAACACGCCCGACTGCAAATTGCTTGCCGTAACGCTTGACGCGGTAGTCGTCGAGCGTCCGCGCCCCAGCGAACAGGAACAAAACTTATGCTTAGACAAAGGCTATGACAATCCGATTAGTACCGCCGCGTTGGCAGAAACCTCCTATGTGCCGCACGTTCGACGCATCGGCGAGGAAAAGTTAGACCCAAACGGCGAAAAGAAGTATCCTGCCCGTCGCTGGGTGGTGGAGCGCACTTTTTCCTGGTTATCAAAATGTCGCGGAATTCTAGTTCGCTATGACAAAAAAGCCGAAAACTATCTGGCGATGGTCAAAGTTGCTTGTGCGCTGCTCTGGTTCCGACGGTGGCACAAGTTGAGCGAACAGGCCAACGCCGAAGTTTTGAGATAGTTTCTAAGATGCTATCTCAAAATGAGGGATTGAGGATTCGATCCAGACGCCGAAACCATAATAAGGAGCAAGCCACCTTCGATAAGGCCAAATCATTGCTGGCTTTTCGATCATAGCGAACCAAGATTGCGCGGCAGGAAGCAAGCCAATTAAATGCGCGTTCAACAACCCAACGCCGCGCCGGATGCTTCTTTTCGCCGTCTGCATCCCGTTTTTCTTCGCCGATACGCCGAAGATGGCCTATATAATGGTGGGCTGCCACCGCTTTTTCACCGGTGGGGGTGTCGAAGCCCTTGTCCCAACTCAGATTTTGCGGTTCTTCCTCGGTCGGTTCAGGGCGTTCCACAACAATCGCTTCAATCGTCAGTTCGAGGAGATGCGCGTCTGGAACGTTGGCCCCGCTAACCGCGATACCGAGCGAGCGGCCTTCTCGTTCGACAAGCACGCTTTTCTTGACGCCCGCGCGACCACGATCTGTGGGATTTTTGCCGCAGGCTTCTTCGACTGCCCTTTTTTTAGGACGCCGCGCGCTTTGCGCAGACGTCCGTCGGCGGATTGCCATTCCCAGTCTACCCCGCCGAGGTCTTGGCAGGTAGAAATCAGGGTTGCCCAGAGTTTATCGAAGAGGCCCAGCGTGTCCCGCTACTGAAAAGTGCGGTGAATACTGGCGTCATTGCCGAACTCTTTAGGTAACGGGTTCCATTGACGACCCGTTCGCATCCGAAAAATGATGCCATCGAAGGCTTTTCGCGGGTCAATTCGGTGTCGTCCTCGCTTTGGCGGGGAATCATTGGCGGCAATGCGTTCGGCGAATTTCTCCCGAAGTTCGTCTGGCATCTCCCAAGTCGTGGGAAGCGGCTTGATTTTCTTGTTATTTTCCGACATTTTGCGACTCCAAAAACTGAGAGCAAGAATTGTCGGTTAGGCCCAATCTATTTTTGAGACAGCATCTTACGGTGACGGCGCGATTAAAGTCGAACCACGCGCATTGGAGATGCTGCCGTTGCCTGCCGCTCTGATTGCCGCATTAAAACGGGAAGCGCCGCGCCTTGCCTTAGGATGAAAGGGCAGAGTGGCCCCCGCGCTTTCCGCAGGGATTTCGAGGCGCAACTGGTAAAAGGCAAAATCCCTGACCGGATGTCAGGCGTCGTCACGCGGCGTGTACTCTCGTGTGGAGAAGGCCGTCAATGCCGCGAAAAGCGCGATGGCTGTGAGGCCGAACGCCACGCTCCACGCGGACGGCTGTGAGATTGTGGCGGGATTGAAGATCGCGAGGGCAGCGTTCGCGCCCTCCGCGCCGGAGTCGGGCATTCGGTGCGGGGCCAGCACGCGCAGGTACGACATGATCGAAACGCGCTGAAAATCGTTGGGCAGACTGGGAACCCATGTTTCCCAACCAAACGCGAACAGCAGGCCGTAGATCAGCGGGCGGGCGACCAGCGTTGCCAGCAGCAGGAAGACCGAACCGTACATCAACGCGCCAACGGGCAGCAGCAGCAGATCGCGGCCTACGTGAGGCAGGGGAGAGGCGGGGCTGCTAAAAATGTCCGGGTAGGCGTCGGTCAGCAGCGCGCGGTTCAGAGCGTAAAGGCCCTCCCCCGCCGCCGGGTTTTTCGCCAGCAACTCCCGCGTTTGCGGCGCGAGTTTCACTTCGGCGAATCGGTCTTTGTCGTAGAGCAGGCCTTTGGACAGGATGCGGTTTAAGTCGGCGGTCAGGTCGGCGATGAGTTGGCGGTTTGGTTTTCTGTCTTCGTTGTAAGAATCTACGCGCAATTTCACGTCCGGGGAAAGTTCGCCCTGCAAATAAAAGGAAACGGGTTCCGGCGAATCTTTTAACTGCGTGACCAGCGTCTTCGCGTCTTTCATCTGCGCGGTCGTCAGGCGGTTCGAACCGGAGATCAGTTCGCCGCCGTAGACCGTGACCGCCAGCAGAACGCAGGAAATCCACGCCGCCGCCGTCGTCACCAGCGCGGCGGCGGCGAACTTCACCAGCAATATCCGCCAGCGGGCGACCGGGCGCGTCAGCAGATACATGATCGTTTTCTGCTCGATCTCCTGCGCGATGACTCCGGTGCTGAAAACGACGGACAGGATCACCAGCACGAAGCCGAAGACGAGCGACGCGGACAGCAGATTATAGGCCAGCTCCGCGCTGAAATCTTCCGCTCCGCCAAACCGCCACAGCAGCCCGATGACGGGCGGCAGCAGGGAGAGCAGGACAGCAGGCAGGATTTTGCGCGGCAGCAGCAGATCGCGCAGCGCGGATCGAAATAGGTAAAAGTCGGTCATAGGAGTTAGAAATGAGATATTAGATATTAGGAGTTAAGACTAATATCTAATATCTTACGAGACAAGGTATTTGAACACGGACTCCAGATTGTTGTCGGGCGAGTCGAAACTCAGGATGTCGAAGTCGTTTTTTGCGACGATCTCCGGGAACTGCGCGTAGAAGGCCTCCGGTTCGCGGGTCTCGATTTCGACCTGCGCGGCGACGGCGCTGTCTAACTTCGCGCTCAGGACATACGGCAGCTGCAAGAGTTCGGCGGCGACGCGGCGGGCCTGCGGCGACCGAATCGAAATGCGGTGCGGGTAGCGGTCAATCAGGCTGCGAATCTGGTAAATATCGCCCTGCGCCATGACGCGGCCCCGGCTCATCATCAGGATATTGGAAGTCAGTTGTTCCACTTCGTACAGGATATGGCTTGAGATTAAGATGCACTTGCCCTGCGCCGCAAGCCCCGTGAGCAGCGTGGTCATTTCGCGGCGGGCGACAGGATCGAGGCCGTTGAGCGGTTCGTCCAGCACAAAAACGTCCGGGTCGTGGACAATGCCCTGCGCCACTTTGATGCGCTGCCGCATCCCTTTGGAGTAGCCGCCAATTTTGCGGTCGGCGTTGGCGGTCATGCCACACGTCTCAATCGCCTCGCTGACCTTGCCGCCGAGCAGTCGCGGGCCGATACCCGCCATCACCGCAAGCATCGTCACGAAATCGCGCCCGGTCATGTCGTCGTAGCCGCCTTCCACTTCCGGGCAGTAACCCAGCCGCCGGAAAACGTTCGGATTCGCGAACGGTCTCATTCCGAGGACGGTGACCTGCCCGGTCGTGGGCTTCAGCTGCCCGGTGATGAGTTTCAGCATGGTGGACTTGCCCGCCCCATTCGGCCCCAGCAGCGCCGTGATTCCGGGCAAGACCGCGCAGGAAACGTCATTCACGCCAATCACCTGCCCGTACCATTTCGAAGCGCGTTGTAGTTCAATCATCGCCGCGCCCTCCCAAAATTAACCGCGTTTCCGGGCGTCCCTTCTGTTTTTTGTTCCCTGTTTTCTTCATCCTTTGACTACCTCGACCGCCCGGATTCGCGACCGCGCCGCCGCGATTCCCGCCACGCAAAGGGCAGTCGCCAGCGTCAGCGCAAACCAGAGTTTGGGGGCCTCCGTCGCGATTCTGCCGTCGCCGCCCCGGTTGCCCGTCGCTTCGCCCTGACTGAACCAGGGGATGTCCAGCGCAGGAATATGATAGACCTGCTGAACCAGTCCGTCAATCACGCCGCTGATGGAACTGTGCGAAAGCATATTCAGCGAGGCGGCGGGCAGGGTCGTGAAAATTTTGCTAAGGACAATGCCCGCGATGGTGTAGGAGATAAAGTACAGTCCGACATACGCCGCCCCCGCCGAGCGGGGCGTTTTTGACCACGCCGAAATGCCGACGATCACGCTGGCGTGAATGGCGGCGGGAACAGCGGCGGCAAACGGAATCCGCAGGAACAGCCAGGGGTCTTCCGTTAAAAAGCCCTCGCTGCGATACCCGCCCAGGCAAAAAAGGTATAACGCCAACGCCGGAATCACAGCGGCGGCGAAAATGCTGACAAAGACTCCCATCCATTTGCCGAGCAGGTAATCGCCTTTGGTGATTGGCTTGGACAGGTAGACCATGAGCGCGTTGGACTGATTGTCCGCCGCAATCACGCCCGCCCCGACAGTCAGCGCGATTAGCAGCAGTCCGAACGAGTTCATGTTGCCGCACATCGCGGAGAAAAACCCGCTGGCAAACTTTTCGCGAATCTGCATCGCCGCGCTGGGGTCAGGGATGCGGGCGGCGGCCATTTGCGTAAAGTAGATAATCGCGCATTGCAGGATATAGCGCAGGCCGCACAGCGAAAATAAAATCCAGTACGCTTTGCTTCTCATCGCAAGCCGGACGGTGGAGAGCGCCACAATCCACCAGCGGGCGGCGCGGGATTTCAGCGGCCCGTCGTAGTTGCGGTAACTCAGGTCGGCGATGGGAGAGCCGCTCATTTCCGGCGCGACCTGCGCGGTCGGGACGGGCTGTCCGAAATCGAAGTCCATAGGGTTTATTCCACTGCCTCCATGAAAACATCCTCCAGCGAACGCAGGGCCGGATAGAACCCGCGCACCTGCGCATTGACGGCCTTCGCCGCCGCGAAAATGTCGCGCCCGCTGCCGCCGCCTGTCTCGAACGCGAAGCGATATTTCCCGCCCGCCTGATGAACCAGTCTGCCTCCGCGCCGCGTCATCTCCTGCTCGAATTGCGGCGAAGGGAATTTTAATTCTATTTCGAGTTGCGAACCGGCGGTCTGTTTCAGTTCGGCAATCGTTCCCTGCTGCGCGACCTGTCCGCGCTGCATCACGACCACGCTGTCGCAGGCAAATTCGATGTCGGGCAGCAGATGCGAGGAAACGATGACGTTGACGCCCTTGCCGTGCGAAATATCCTTCACCAGGGCCAGCATCTCCTCGCGTCCGGCGGGGTCGAGTCCGTTGGTCGGCTCGTCCAGAAAAATCAGTTTCGGGCCGTGAACCAGGGCCTGCGCCAGTTTGATGCGCTGCTTCATTCCGGTCGAATAGGTTTCGACGTTGCGGTATCGCGCCTCGCCCAGCCCGCAGTATTCCAGCGTTTCGTGGGCGCGGCGCATGGCGTCGGCGGCGGGCATACCGGCGAGTTCTCCCGCGTAGGCGGCAAAAGTCACGGCGTTCATTCCGGGGATATGGCAGTCCATTTCGGGCATCAGACCGATGCGCTGCCGAATTTGCAGCCCCTGCGTCGCCACATCAAGGCCGAGGACTTTGCCGCTCCCGGAGGTGGGATTGACGAATCCGAGCAGGGTTTTGAGCAGCGTGGTCTTTCCCGCGCCGTTCGGCCCCAGCAGTCCGACGCAGCCTTCGGGGATTTCCACGCTGAGGTCGTTGATGGCAGTCTTTGCGCCGTAGCGCACAGTCAGATGGGAAATGGCGGCAACCGACATAAGCAGTCCTTCGAGCGATTTTTTCGGGCAAACGGGCGTTTGATTCCGCCTATTATAGCGTATACGGGGCGGATTCGCGCCCGGTTTCACAAATTTTGCGGTTATCTTTTTGCGCCGCCCGTGATATAATATAAAAAAAGCCCATCGTAGGAGACTTGACGATTATGGAGACCCGCACAGTATTAGAACGCGCCCCCTTCCGCTTTCTGGAAGGAACGCCCGCCGAACTGACCGCCTACCTCGCCGCCGCCCCGCAGGAAGCGAAACTGAAATTGATCCTGCCTGAACCGGAAACCGCCCCGCAAACGGAAACGCTCGACGAAATCCTCGCGCCCGCGCAGCAGGGCTTCGATGGACGCGAACTGACGGAAGCGGAATTAGAGGAACTGGACGATTTTATCGAAGCGGAAGTAAAAGCCTACCGCGCCGAAAAACGCGCCGAAAGGCAGGCCGCCGCATGAGCGAACTGATCAAAGCGGTTTTCGATACCGGAATTGTCTTGCAGGCGGGCATCTACCCGAAAGGGCCGGGTGTCTCTGCCCTGCGCCTGATGGACGAAGGACGTATCGCGGTGTTTGTGAGTCCTATCCTACGAGACGAATACGTGGATGTGCTTTTCCGTCCAAAAATTCGCCGCAAGAATCCATTTCTTACGGATGCCGTGGCTTATAAATTGCTGCAACGGATGGATGACAGGGCGCAGAGGGTGACGCACCATTTTCGTTCGCTGGACTATCCCCGCGATCCAAAAGATGAACCCATCCTGAATCTGGCGATCCACGTCCGCGCCGATTTTCTGGTGGCGCGGGACAAAGATTTGCTTGATCTGGAGCAAAGCCGGGACTTCCGCCTGCTCTACCCCTTCCTCCACATCGCGCCGCCGCTGGAATTTTTGCAGGCTGTCGCCGCCGCAAAGCAGATTTTCCCTGAATGAAACGCGGCATTTTTTCTCCAGGCCTGTTAAAAATGCAGGATAAGCGAAAAATGCGCAAAGTTATTCCTGAAAATTTTTTTTCGGCATTGACGATTCGTTACGGGCGTGTTATAATAGATAATCGCATTATGATTTGCGATAAGTTGCAAATATACCGGCGCGAACTCCATTGGCCCCCTGCTGATGCGCCGCGCCCTTCTCTCTGTGTAACTCGCCGGGGATACCCACTTTGCGAAGGCCCGTTATAACTTTAATCACGATGTGGCTGCCTGCCGTTATTGCGGTGGGCGCGGTCTCTATGGAAAGTATTGTGACTGCGTGGGTCAAAGGGCGCGAGTCGGCCCTGCTATTCGCGGTCTTTGTGCTGCTCGCCGCCATGATGCACCAGCGCATTCGGCAAATGCTCATCACAACATTGTGTTACGGCGTTGCCTGCCTTGCGCTCCGGGACATGATGCAGAATCACGGCAAAGTGCTGCCTGATGTCTGGGACTTTGCGGTCGTGGAAAAAGGGCGGATCGTGATCCTGCTGCTGGTGGCGCTGCTTGCCGCCACCGCCGGACTGACCGAAACGCTGCGTCCCGGCACGACGCTGGCGCGGCGCCTGTATTTCGGGGCCTCTTCCCTCTATTTTTCCGGCCTCGGCGCGTTGAATTTCGTCTGGCATGGGACGTGGCAGTCCATCCTGCTGTGCGTCACCGGGGTCGTGGCCTTTTTCGGCTGTGTGTTCGCCGACCGGATCGTGGAGGCGGAGGGCGATGCCCCGGACGATGAGCCGCCGCCGGACGACGCTTTGCTGCACCGGGAACGCGAGGCAGCGCATCTGCGCGTCCTGCAATCGAAAGAGTGGCGCGAGGCCAACGGAGAATCGCTGGAACCGCCCCGTTCCGCCCCCGTTTCTTCAAGCCCCTGAGACGCAAAGCGGGCGTAACAGAGCGCAAAACAATTTTTCGGGCCTAATGCCCCTGTCATCGTGTGATGACAGGGGCTTTTTTGTGTTTTTGCGCGGGCAATATCCCGATAGATAGAACAGTTTTCTCCTTTATAAAAAAAATAATTTCAAAAAAGACCAAAACAGGGGACTTTGGCACAGATATTGCATATAGAGAAATAGGATAGTCCGAGCAAGCGAAGACTTTAGGGGCATCCCCCGCCGTCACGCCTCGTTGATACTGCAAATTTTATGGCAGCGCCCGTGATAACGACGGGTTGCAGAGGCATTACAGCGATTTCCGTGAGGAGAAACAAAATTCTAATGAAAATTTACTTTGTAAGAAAGACCGCTTTCGCTCTGTCCCTGCTGGCAGGGGGCCTGACCGGTCTGTCCGCGCAGGCGCAGTCCGTCATATACACGAATCCTTACGCCGCAGGCCATACCTATGGACTGATTAATACCGATTCTGTTGCGCTCTATATCAATGACCGGGGCGACCTCGGCGCACCCTACCACGCTACCGGGACGATCAAGCCCAACGGCCTGCTTGACGGCAACGGACAACCCTATATCAACGCGGACGGCAGCATCAATACGTCGGCGCAAAGCGGAACGTATGGGATGTTAATCAGCGATACCCCGGTGACGGGGGCCGGCAGCGTCGGCGCTTCGGTACACGCCAAAAGCGAGTACCTGACCGGCGGTTCGTCCAACGTGGCGGAAGGCTTTGCGCTCTACGGCGACAACTCCCGGCTCCATAGCGGAACGAACTGGATCAACGCCAGCAATTTTACGGTCAATTCCTTTTCCGCGCAGAATACCGCGAACCCCGGACTTGTTTCGCAGCTGTTTCGGCAGACCGGTTCGTCCACGACGCAGGGCCTGCAAATCACCCAGACCGCGATGCTCATTGCCAGCACGAACAGCATTCGATTTGACATCGTTTTTAAGAACACGGACGCGCAGTCGCTGACCAATCTGCGGTACGCGCGCGGCGTCAACGCCAATCCAAGCGCTTCGTCCGGCGGCAATGGCAACACCCAGCAGTTTTTTGGCTCCGCCGCCGATCCGACCGCGTTCCTGATTGGCTCCGGTGTGGGAAACAAACAGGTCTCCTTCGCAGTCCATCAGGGCGATCCGAACGCAATCGGGTCGCGGGTCGCGGCGGCTGCCACCGCCTCGGAAAGCGGCCTTTTGAGCAACCCTGACCGCTTTTTCGGCGCATCGAACCGCTATGTCACTCTGGGCAGCGGCCTGAGCGCGACCTATAACGTGGGCAACGGCACGACGCAGACGACCAGCGACTTCAGTACTGACGGCAGTTTTCAGCCCGATTTTGGGACGCTGGACAATGGCGATTACGGGATTCTGATTGAGTCCGGCATTTTCAACCTTCAGGCGGGCGAGAGTACGAATTTCTCTTATTACCTGGAGGCGCAGCAGCGCATGACCTCGTCGGGGGTGCCGGAGCCGGGTACGCTGGCGCTGCTGGCAGCCGGCCTTTCTGTGGGCCTGTTGCTGCGCCGCCGCCGCGCCTGATACGGGGTAAATACAATCGAGCCTCCCCGCTTCTCAGAAAAGTGGGGAGGCCCGGATCGTCGCGAAAAATTTGAGGCGGTTGAGGCGCAATAGACGCTGCATCAGGCGTTGTTTCGCCACACGCGCCGCCGAACGCGCCAATCTGGTTTTTTGGGAAGAAGACCGCCGATGCTGTTTCCGTCTGCGTAACGCCGCGACGCTATCGCGCAGGCCGGAAACCGGCGGTCTTTGCCCCACCACGCGCTGACTAAGGCGCGCGCGTCGCCGCTTTGGAAACAGAGCCGTTCCAAGCCCCCTGTTCATTGAGCGGACGCGACGTAGGTTCAAACACAACCGAGGCCGTGTTTTGAATTTTTTTGACGACGTATTCCTGTGGATGCGTCGTTCTTTTTTTGTAACTACCTTTTTCGGTCAAAACAGCGCAAATCCTCATAAATCGGAGAGAAGACCGGGTAAATCGCCCGATTTCGCCCTACAATTTTAGTATACATCAAGAATCGTGCCAACTGATGCGTGATTTGCCAGTTTTTTATATTATTTTGCGAATTGTGGCTTAAATCTATATTTGCAGTATTAAAATACGAATCTTTTAGAAACTTGAATAAGGACAAGAACGCCGTTTCAGACCGTGTTTTCGGCCCTTAGCAGGAGATGCCGCGCCGCGTTGCGAAATAGCAGGCCAACGCGGGCGGGCAGGCGGAAACCGGACGCTGGCGCGGAAAACGGCGTCTTTTTTCTCCGCGTTTTTTTGTTCCGCAGCGACGCGGGCCGGGAGTATCTGTCTGCTATGGCGTTTGATTCGCCGAAAACCGCTCTGGACAATGAAAGCGAGGCCCCGCCGCTGAACCGGCTGGAGGTATTGCGCGGCCTCCGAATCGCCATCTGGGAAGGCAGTTTCGCGTCGGTCTGGACTGCCATGACGACCGGCATTTTCCTGACCGGTTACGCCCTCTGGATCGGCGCAAACAGCGTCGTTCTGGGACTGGTGACCGCTATTCCAACGATTGCGGCGCTGGCGCAGATTGTCTCGTCGTATTTTGGCGAACGGCTGCCCGCCCGCCGCCCGCTGACCGCGTGGACGAGCCTTGCGGGGCGGACGCTCTGGCTACCTATCCTCCTCCTGCCGCTGATCTTGCCCCGTTCGCAGACCCTGCTGTGGTTCCTTGTTCTCTATACGCTGTCCTATATTTTGCTGAATATCCCCGCTCCGGCCTACCTTTCGTGGATGTCCGATCTTGTGCCGCCTGATCATCGCGGACGCTATTTCGGGCGGCGCAACATGATTATGGGAGTGGTCGGTCTGGTCGCGGGCCTGCCCGCCGCATGGTTTCTGGACTTCGCCACGCGCCGCCACCACTGGGAGGGGCTGGGCTTCGGCGTCCTGTTCGGCGTGGGCGTTGCGGGCGGGCTGCTTTCGTTCGCGATGCTGCTACGGCAGGCCGAACCGCCGAAACGGAGGCAGGAGGCGGCGGAGCGACCGACCGGATGGGCGGGGGCAAGGGACTACTATCGCGCTCCCTTCGCCGACAAGAATTTCATGCGGCTGATGCGGTTCAATGTGCTTTTCGGAATCGGGCAGACTATCGCCGCGCCGTTCTATATCGCTTACGCTTTAAGCGTCCTGAAATTCGATTACGCATGGCTGCAAATTTTTGCCACGCTCGCGAGTGTGGCCAGCCTTGCTTCCATGCCGCTCTGGGGCTACCTTAGCGATAAATTCGGCAATAAGCCCCTGCTTGCAATTAGCGTGGTGGGGACGTTTACCCTGCCGCTCTACTGGGTCGCGGCGTCGCCCGCGCATCACGATCTGGCAGTCTTTCTGCTGGGCGCGAACAATCTGACCGCCGGGTTTTTCTGGGCGGGGTTCGGACTGCTGCAATTCAACCTCTTAATCCGCATGAGTCCGCCGGAGAAGACGCAGGTCTATGTCGCGATGATGGCGGCGGTGACGGGGCTGACAAGCGGACTGGCCCCGTTGGTCGGCGGCGCGTTGCTGAATGCGCTGACCAACTGGCAGGGCTTTTTCTTTGGCTATTCTATCAATAATTATCAGTTGTTATTTTTGATTGCGGCGGTATTGCGCCTCTCCGGGCTAATCTATCTGCGCCCTTTGCAGGATGCCGACGCGCTTTCGATGCGGGCGGCGCTGACGGAACTGGGGCGCAGCCGTCCCCGCGTCTGGCGCTCGATCCGCCGCCTGCAAAATTCCGCTGACGAAGGGGCTCGGCTGGAAGCGACCGAATCGCTGGGCGGGACTCGCGCCCTGCTTGCTACTTCTGAACTGGAAACGGGCCTGCGCGACCCGCGCCCTGCCGTGCGTTCCGCTTCGGCGCGGGCATTGGGCGAGATTGCGGACGCCTCGTCGCTTTCGGCGCTGCGGGCGGCGCTGCGCGATCCGGCGGCGGGGATTGCGGCGGAGGCGGCGACGGCGCTGGCGCGGATCGGCAGCCCGGAAGCGACTCCCGATTTAATCGCCCTGCTGCATAAACCGGGACGGACGGCGGCGGAGCGGCAGGCGGCGATTCGCGCTCTGGGAACGATAGGCGGGGCGGCGGCGCTCTCTGCGCTGACGGCGCTTTTTTCAGCGGGGCCAAACAGCGAAACGGCGGCGATTGCGGCGGCGCTGGGCGAACTCCGCGCCGAATCCGCCGCGCCCGCCCTGTTGCAGCATCTGAAAACGGACGCAGAAAATTCCGCTAACATGGAATTGAAGGCGGCGCTGATTCAGGCATTGGGAGAAATAGGCAGTCCCGCCGCGATGCCCGTTTTGCTGGACTTGCTGGCAAATGCGGAGACCGACAGGGCGCTGATTCCGGCATTAGCGGACGCGCTCGCCCGCCTGAATGTCGCCGAGGCGCTGCCCCTGCTCTTGCCGCGATTGGAAGGGCTTGCTTCGGAGGTCGCCCGCAAGCAGACCGCCGCCGCCATCGGCGTCCTGATGGGGGAGGGAGAGACGGCGTACCGGCTGCTGGCGCAGGAAGACATGGCGCGGGAAACGACGGTGGCGAAAATTTTGCAGGAGATGCAGCGGCGGGCGCGAAATTCTCCGTTTGCGGCGGAGGCGGAGGCGTGGCGGGACGAGTTTTCACGCGGTGATTTCACCGACTGCCTGCGCCGCCTGCCCGCCCTGCTTGCCGAAATTCCCGCGCCGCCGCAAACGCATCGGGACACGCCCGCCGCCCTTTGCCGCGCTTTTCTGCTTCAGACCGCCCCGCTGACCGCCCCGACGCCCGAAACGCTGCTGCTTGTTTTGACGGCGCTGCGCTTTTTAATTTTTGCCTGTTAAAGGGCATAAGCATAGGCGAGCATAGGCGAGGCATATAAATGCCTCGCTAGCAGTCTGTCGGCAGAGAGGCTTTTGAGAACGGCTGTCGGGCTTCTCTTGCGAACTAAAATTGGGGATGGGCGGGAAAATGCCCGCGCAAAACAGCAAAAGGCTCCCGGACAAGCCGTTGTTTTCTCTTTTTCGAGCCAATACGCCCCCCAGACGACCTATCCCGTCGTCATAACGTGCAAACGGCGCAGAGTGTAGCCCAAACAAACCAATCGCCACTCGCCGGTGACCGCCGCAAGACCGCGCAAGGAGAATTGACGGAAGCCCATCACCGCCGCCGTCCGTAGTTTGTACGCCATCTTCTCGCGCAGGCTGGCGGTCTCACCCGGCGGCTCGCCCGCTTCCGCAAAGCGCGCTTTCCAACCCGGCATGAGGCGTCGCCCGCCCGGTCGCGCTATACGCTTCCATCCCGGCGGCCTCTCAAACGCGCCGGTTCGTTTCGCTGAAATAGCCCGTGTCCAGCGTGGCGGCAGAGGGTTGCCCCGGTTCCTGCGGGAGCGTTTCTAACGTGGGGGCCACTTCGCCCTGATCGTTGGCGTGGGTGGAAAGCGAACCGCCGACAATGAGAAGCGCGTCATGGTCTACTATTGCCTGCGCGTTGTGCTGCGGACTGAACCCGCCGTCGCGGCTGTTTTTCATCACGCGGATGTCGGGATCGGTGAAGTTGTACTGATCGCCGTTCTGGGGAAGTAGCAGACGGCGGGGCGGGCGATTTGCCACGCGGTTTCCTGCCTGTCTGCTCTTCTTTAGCCTGCCGCGCCTGCATTTTGGCGTCGCACTCCGCCTGCTCGCACGCGGCTTTCTCGGCGGCGCGGGCTTCCAAAACGGTTTTCGCTTCGGTGAGGCGTTTGAGGCGCGGCTATCGGCGGTTTGGGCAAGGGCGAAAAGTTCAACGACTTCGGCCTGCAACTTCGCTTCGATTGCGAGGAGGCGTTTATAACTGACGGCCTTATTCTCGGAAGCGTCGGCGTGGATTTTGGTTCCGTCGCGACTGATGTTGCCGAGTGGGAGCAGCCCCGTCTCCTGCGCGAGGGAGAGGATTTGCACGCACCGGCCGCTGATTTCGGGGAGGAAGTTCTTGCGAAAAGCGGCAATCGCATCGTAATCAGGAGACAGATTGCCTGCCAGAGAGCGAAAGGCGGCGGTCTCTTTGGTTCCCTGCTCGATTTTGCGGGAGGAAAAGGCGCCAGTGGCGTAGGCGTAAAACAGCAAGCCCAGCAGGATTTCGGGAGCATACGGCTGCCCGCCCCGGCGAATCCACGCAAGGCAAGAAAAACCCGCGCAAGCGGGTTTTCTCATTTTCGGAAAGCGTATCAGCGCTTGAAACGCTTCTTTACGGGGTGCAGGTAAGCTGTGAGGAGGGGAGGCCATGCTTTCGGCGTCTCATCGGGCCGGTGATATTTCCAGTTTCGCAGGATGAGGTAGATCGTTTGCGTTTTGGCGTTATCAAAAAACAGATGAACGAAGACGACATTGTCCATTTTTGCATAGGCGAAAGCATTTTCGTCCAGTGTGTTGAGTTCGGCGGTGATGGCCTTCACCTGATACGGCGTCCGAAACACTTTATCGTCGCGACCAAAAGTCACTTTTTTGAGATGGCCTCCGCGCTCGCGCAGCAACGTATGCAGTTGGTCGGCGCGATACTTGCCCAATTTCACCAGCGCTTCCTGAAACGGCGGGCCAAAATAGTAAAGCGGAAAATCGAAGCGAGTCGGAACGACCCAGTGATCATGGTTCCTGAAGAAGATTTCAAACGTGTCGCATTTGTCGCGGGCCGCCGTTTGCATCTCGCTCACTGTCTGGGAGTATCGCAGGGCGTCAAGGAAGATTTCAATCATCTTTGGGTCGGTGATATCCTGCGAAGGATCGCCGTCATGCCCTGTATTAAGCCCTTTAAGCCGAATAAAATTCACGTCCTGCGCGGTAAGATTCTGCGCCTTTGAGCGAGTATAATCATCGGGAATCCAATCCGTTTCGGCGTATACATTCGGCGAAGGAAGTGACTGCGGACGCTTCGCTTCCATTCGCCAGAGCAGCCCGCCACCCACAACGACAGCGGCGCATAGCGCGGCAAATGCGACGAGACGTGAGACCATAAAATTCACCTTGCCTTTGCAGTGAGCGCGGCCTTATCATAAGGCCATAGCCAGACAGGTCGCGCTTTTCCTTTGACGCCATTGCGGAGTGATTTTGGGACGAGCAGGTCAATTTCCTGTTCTTTCCCGTTTTTTAGCGTCAAATCAAATCGGTAGGGTGTGGCGTCCGAATCACCATAGGCGCAGGCCCCGGCGTCGAGAGATTTTAGCGCGGTCAAAAACTGCGCAATTTTTGCCTTGTCACGAATTACAGACGCATTTGGGTCGTTGAACGCAATGGCAACCACTGCGCCTTTCAATTTTCCGGCAAGGGCAGCGTAGCGTCGCGCCTCACCCCGCCCCAAGTCATGCAACGCCGCAACAAATTCTGGGCCAAAACAATCACGGACAGGGTAATTGGTGCGTCCGAGGAAACGAACCTCTAACGGTTCCGTGCCTTTTCGGGCATTTCGCAAGTAGATTTCCAATATATCGCTTCGATTGAGCAAAGTTAATTTTTTGACGGAACCGGACAAAACAGGATAGCGAATCGCGTGAAGAAATCGGCGAATCAAGGCCGGATCATGCGTTTCGACTGGAACGTTCGAAAACCGAAAGAACGTCCCGCCGTAGAAGCGCAGCATTTTTACCTGTTCCGGGCGCAGCGCATTAATCTTATCGGCGTTGTAGCCGGTCAGGGCGGGGCGTTTCGTTTGCGCCGGAGGTTTTTGCCGTGTCTGACCGTCTGCCGGACAGCAGCGGCCCTGCCAGCCGAAAAGCAGCAACACGGCGGCGAAAGTCAGCGTTTTAATTTTTAATGAAAATAACGCCATAAAGAATCTTTCCTTTCTCTGATGCCTATGCCGCCTGCTTTTCTGCGTCTTCCAGTGGGGCCATCGGCGAAAGCAGGATATTCACGTCGTGCGCTTCCATGAGACGCTCTTCCACTTCCGCCAGCGTATCATAATACTCGAACGTCCGTGCCGGCCAGAAATCGGGACGAACGGGGACCTGCCACCATGTATCTATTTTAATGGTCTTGTCTTCGAGGACTTCAATCGTCAGGCCGCTCGGATGGCGTCCCTGCATTTCCTCACGCACCAGTTGCGCTACCTTTTTGGCGTTCAGTTTATTCATTGTCAATCTCCAAAATGTTGAGGACCAGACGGGCGTCATGGAGGCAGTCCAACGCCGTATTGCGGTCAAGTTTCGCCTGTGGACGATAATCGGCGTTCTCGCGTTCCAAACGCAGACGGCGGATTGCTTTGTTCAACTCAAAGCGAGTATTGCGAGGCAAGGCCAAACGATGTAATACCAGAGTGGGCAGTTGGTCATGCGCCGGATTATTCCAGCCATGCGCGAAGGTCACCCCCTTTTTAACGAGCGCCGCCGTGACTGCTGAATACGCTGCATAGTAGGAACTGCTGATGCTGCGCCGATACAACGTTTCTTCCAGCAGTTTCCGCCCTGCCTTCAGGCAGTCCCGGCTCATTTCAGGCCAATCCGACACGAAACGCTCCTTTAGCGAACGCTCCCGAAGCCATCGTGAACGCGCTTGTGATTTTATTATACAGCAGTTCTCCCAATCCGGTTGCTGAACGCGCCGCATTAAAAAAGTATTTACGGCAACCGTTCGGCGGGCAGGAGTTCGGGGTTGTCGCAGGCCCTGCGCCCGACTTTCGCCATCGGATACCAGTCGCCTTCGATCTTGACGCGCACAATGTCGGCGGTGAAATCGTTGCTCGTGCCGTTCTCCGCGCAGTTGGAGAACAGAGACGAACCCACGCCGTAGACATCCGCCGGAACCCCCTGCGCCTCGAACGCCCGAATCCGCTCCGGCGTGAAGCCGCCCGTGACCGTGATTTTGACGTTGCGGCAATAGTCGCGGGCGCGATCTACCCAGCGCATCGGCAATTCCCACGTATCGAACGCGCCGTCAATCGCCCGCCGCATCGCAAAGCACAGGCGCGGATTCACGCCGAAATCTAATTTTGGATCGCCGAGCGGCTCCACGCTCACGTCCCGCATCCCGCCGCCGGTGTCGGGCCGGACGCCATAGAGGACGTATTTTTGCGCCTCCGCGTCCCGCCCCGCGTCCACCAGACTCATGTACTTGCGGAACATTTTTTCCAGCGTGTCCAGCGAAGTCCCCACGCAGTCGTTCTCGAAATCCACCAGCGCGATTCGGGCGATTTTCGCGGGCAGGATAGACGAGAACGCCAGCATCGTCTCCGCCGTGTCGCCGAGGAAGCAGGCGATAGCCGCGTGCGCCACCGTGCCGCCGCCCGCCCCGCCCCACCAGTCGCCCTGCTCGTCGGTCGAGACGTGGGAGATGGCGGACTTGCCGCTTTTCGCGTTGAACGCCTGCACCGCGATATGGTAGGCGTAGCCGTCCGCCGCCTGCACCTCATGCGCGTCGAAGCGGGCGGGGAAGAACAGCACGTCCTTGCCCTTCGCCGCGTCCAGAACGTGATAGACGTTCGTCGCGACCCGGCTGCCCCGCGTCAAGGCCCCCAGCGTCGGCGTTTCCAGAATGGCGAAGTCCCGATACCGCCCCTGCATTTTCAGCACGGGCCAGATGTTTTCCGGGTCGCCCGCATACGGGGCAATCGCCCCGTCCTGCACCGCCCAGACCGAGGCAGAATCGTAGGTGTCCACCCATTCGCCCGCGTCGTCGAAGTAGCCGGTGCAGGTCTGGAGCATCGCCAGCGCCTTGTCCACGCCAACGACCACCGAAAACGGCCTACGGCGGGTGAACCACTGCATCTCTACCGCGATATCGCCGATGGAAATCTGACTTAAATCCAGTCCGATGTCGGTCAGGTCGGGCGAGGAGCCGCCGAACCGATAGCCTTGCTTCGCCAGATCGGTCAAGACCGAAACGATATTGAAAAAATATTTGTCCGAGTACCACCCGCGCCGCATCCGTTCTACATCCAACTTGAATGTGCCGACGGGCAGCCGCCTGTTATCAAAAACGCTCATGTCACTCCGTTCAGGAGATACTAGTACATCGCGCCTTAAATCCACCCTTGCTTGTCGAGGCTTTAAAAACGCCTCGCCAGGTGGCGTTCCGCCAAGCGTCCTGCCGGACGCGATATATCGAATCTTCACACAATAAATGGCGAATTTAAGCCGCAATGTACCAGATGTTAGAGATTAGGAAATATCGCTAATATCTAGTATCTAATATCTAATCTCTTTTGCTCTACTTGCCAACCGGGGGCAGATCGGCGCGGCGCAGGCACCATTCCAGAACCCAGGGCCATTCACCGTAGCCGTAGTAGGGGCTGATGTGTCCGCCGCCTTTCAGCAGTTGAATCGGGACGCCGACTTTTGCGGCGAGGCCGGTGGACTGGTCAAACGTGGCGTAATCGTCCGTGTCCGTTGCAATGATCGTGGTCGCGGCGGCAATGGCGTTCATGGCGGCGGGATCAAAAGGCGGCGGGAAGAACGCGGGGACTCCGGGCGGGGCGTCGAGCGGCGGCGCTTCCGGCAGCACGTAGGGCGGGGCCACCAGTAGAACGCGGTCAGCGATCTGTTTGCCATTTGCGCCGTTCACCTTTACGGCGTAGTGCATCCAGTTAATGCCGCCGAGACTGTGCGCCAGTACCGTCAGCTTCGCGTCGGGAGACTGCGCGGCGATCTCCGCCAGCTCGTCCCCTAATTTTTCCTGCCATGCGGCAAGATCGGGCGCGGTCGGATTTGGCATCTTCGGATAGTGGACTTTCGCGCCCGCCTCCGTGAGTCTGGTAAAAAGATGCTCCTGCCAGTGTTCCGGCTTATTGCCGCCCCACCCGTGCAGCAATAAAAAAACGTCGTTCGTCATCGAAAATATCTCCCATTCTCTCCGGGTGTTTTCAACACCCGGCAATAAAAACAAGCATCTTACGGACGCGCAGAGCAAACAGACTGATCATTGAATCTCGCGTCCGTAAGACGCTTGTATTTCTGTGCGGGGTGTTGAAAACACCCGGAAACGCAGTAAAGCCTCGATTTCTCGTCGGCTTTATTTCCACGCGGCGGGCCGTCTGTCCTTCTCTCCCTGCTAAATGGCTGACGAATGGCTTGATGAACGGCGCAAAAATAGGGTATACCAGACAGAGATTGTTCGAGGAGAATGTTATGTCTGCGCCGCCCTTGCTAATCTACGCCATGAACGCCGCCGCGCCGCCGCTGAATGTTTTGCTAAAAACGCTGACTGACGCGGGACACCCGGCGGCTTTCGGCGTCGGCATCGCGGGCGAGGCCACCGAAACGGAACTCGCCGCGACCGATTGGGACGCGGCTATTCTGCGCTGGAACACGCCGGAACTGCACGAAATCGCGTTGCTGGAGCGCCTCGCCATCGGCGAAGACGAGGAAGCGGACGCTCTGATTGCAGCCGGCCTGGAACGCGCCGAAGCCCTGCCGCTCTCCGCCGGACGCTTTATTACGCTGGACCATCTGCGGCACACCGTCGCGATCTATGCGTGGAACGTCCTGCCGCCGCTGATTGAGGCCGATGAGCATCCGGGCTGGGAGGCGCTGGACCTCGTGCTGCGCGATCTCGCAGAGCGGACAGACGGCATGATCTACGCCGAAGCGGAAGGTTTTTACGACTACGACGGCGAACCTATGGTCGCTGAGACGGAATTTAACGAAAACGAATGAGAGGGAAAAGGGAGAGGGAAAAGAGAAAAGAAAAATACGCGCATTTGCTGCCAGTTTGCGAAAACTCCCAATGGCGCGGGTATGGCGCTTTTCCCTTTTTTCCCTCTTCCCTTTTCCCTCTCCGACGGAGTGGACTGAAATGAGCGTATTGATAGACGAGAATACCCGCGTCATTGTGCAGGGGATTACAGGGCGGGACGGCGGATTCCATGCCGCGCAGATGATTGAGTACGGAACAAAGGTCGTGGGCGGCGTGACTCCGGGCAAGGGCGGGCAGACCGCGCAGGGCGTCCCGGTCTTTAGCGCCGTCGCGGACGCGGTGAAGGAAACCGGGGCCAACGCTTCGGTCATTTTCGTGTCGGCGAAGCAGAATGCGGCAGACGCCATTTTAGAGGCGGCGGACGCGGGCATCGCGCTGGTGGTCTGCATCTCCGAAGGCGTTCCGACGAGCGACATGATCCGCGTCAACGCCATTTTGGAGCATCGTCCGGGCGTCCGGCTTATCGGGCCGAACTGTCCGGGCCTGATTAGTCCCGGCAAATCGAAAATCGGGATTATTCCCGGCAGCATCTTTATGGCGGGGCCGATTGGACTGGTCTCGCGCAGCGGGACGCTGACCTACGAGATCGCGGACGAACTGACGCGGGCCGGTCTCGGTCAGTCGTCGGGCGTCGGAATTGGCGGCGACCCGATGATTGGCACAACGTTCATTGACGTTCTGCCGCTGTTTGAGGCCGACCCGCAGACGCAGGCGATTGTCATGGTCGGCGAAATCGGGGGCAGCGATGAAGAGGACGCCGCCGAATATATCAAGACGATGACGAAGCCCGTCATCGGGTTTATCGGCGGGCGCACCGCGCCCCCCGGCAAGCGCATGGGACACGCGGGCGCGATTATCTCCGGCAAGAGCGGGACGCCGCAGGCCAAAGTCGAGGCGCTGGAAGCGGCGGGCGTTCCCGTCGCCGAGACCCCGCACGACATCGTGGCGCTGGTCAAAAAGGCGCTGAATCTGGCGTAAGGCCCGCATGAAAAGACGGGAATACGGAAAGAGAGAATCGTTGTGTCGAGTAAATCGCTGGAAGATGAAATTTTGGGGCGGAAACATTTCGCCGTGCTGGGGGCGTCCCGCAATACGGAGAAGTACGGCTACAAAGTTTATCGGAAAATCAAAGCGGCGGGCTACACCGTTTACGCAGTCAATCCCAACGCCGATGAGGTGGACGGCGACCCGTGTTACCCTTCGCTGGACAACATCCCCGGCCCGATTGACTGCCTGGTCACGGTAACGCCGCCGCAGGTCACGGAGGACGCCCTGCATCTGGCGGGACGCCTGCGCATCCCATTCGTCTGGATGCAGGCCGGATCGGAATCGAACGCCGCCTATAACACCGCGCAGAGCGCCGGAATACAGGTCATCTCCGGCGGGCCCTGCATCATGCAGGAAATAGCGGCCCGTAGAGGACGAAAATAACGCCGCGCAATACGCTGCGCCAATGTCAGTCTCCCGCCGTCCCATCCCTTTGCGGTGTTTTACGCGGCGCGGCCCTGCGTAGAAAGCGGCGTTCGTCCGCGCCGCTTTGCGCCGCCTCTGCTTTTCTCCCCCCAGATGTCAAAAGCCACGACATGATTCCTGATTCATTTGTTCGTTTCCGCCCTGTTCTCCCTCATTAAAAATCGTTTTTAGACCGACTATATACAGGAGTACACTTCGGCGCTGTGAACGCGGCAGTTGGGACGGACACAGCGCAGGAGAAATTTTCCCTGTAAAGACGGACAGAATGGCGCTTTTTAGAAATTTCCCCAACCTACGTTATCCCCTTCTTTTTTGCGGTGGATTCCTGCTGCTGATGGAACTGCGCGGCGGTACGCGCCTGCCCGCCGATTCCCTGCCGCTTCTGATGGGTATCGGCGGCGCAGGGCTTTCTGGCCGCTTCGCCCGCCGCCGCAAAGCGTCAGGCGCAGTTAAAAGGGCTGAGGCTGTCCCCCTGCCGACAGGCGAGGTCTTCCAGCGCATTGCTGAAACGCTGCCAGACCTCCTCTATATTTACGATTTAAATGAACAGCGCAATCTTTATGTCAACCATGAGGTCGGGGCCATGCTGGGCTATACGGCGGCGGAAATACAGGAGATGGGGCCGCAGCTTTTTGTCCGATTAATTCACCCGGAAGACCTGCCGTATGTTGCGGAACAATCGAAAAAAATATTTCAGCTGCCGGATGGAGAAATTTTAGAGACCGAATATCGGATGCAGCGCAAGGACGGCCTGTGGCGCTGGTTGTTGAGCCGCGATTCGATTTTTGCGCGGGACGGCGACGGCAGGCCCACGCAGACGCTGGGAATCGCGCAGGACATCACGGAACGCAAGAAAGCGCAGGAGGCGATCCAGTGGCAAGCCGCCCTGCTGCGCCACACCACCGACGCCGCCACGCTGGGCTTTTATGTGGCGGACAGCGCCACGAACGCCGCGCTTTATTATAATACGCGCTTTCTGGAACTCTGGGGTCTGACGCCGCTCACGCCGCGATTGCAGGCAGGCGAGGTGACGCACCGCGAACTGATGACTCGCTGCCTGCCACAAATCAAAAGCAGGGACGGCGAAGCCGTATGGGAACCGGAATCGAGCGTCATGGGCCGCGCCAGCGCAGAGGATGTAATCCGGCTGCAGAGCGGACGCTCGCTGCGCCGTTCCGCCACCGATATTCACAACGACGCGGGCGATTGTCTCGGACGCTTCTACCTGTTTGAGGACATCACCGCGCAGCATCTCCTCGAAGAGCAGTTGGAAACGCAGATCGTGCATATTCAGGAAGCAAACGTGCAGCTGGAGATGCAGGCGCAGATGCTGAACCAGGCGAACGCCCAGCTGGAGCGGCTTGCGACAACGGACGGACTGACAGGACTGCAAAATAATCGCGCTTTCCGGGAGTTTCTCAACAATACGCTGGCGCAGGCGGGGCGCAGCGGCGCGGCGGTCTCTCTTATTTTGCTGGACGTAGACCGCTTCAAGCAATATAACGACTCGTTTGGACACCCCGCCGGGGACGAAGTGCTGAAGCAGGTGGGCCGGATTTTGCGGGAGATGACGCGGGAGGCCGACTGCGCCGCCCGCTATGGCGGTGAAGAATTTATTCTGGTGCTGCCCGCCACCGGAGCGGAGGGCGCGGCCCTGCTGGCGGAGCGAATCCGCGCCGCTCTGGAAGCGCTGGAGTGGGCGCACCGCCCCGTGACCGCAAGTTTCGGCGTGATGACGCGGGAAGCGGGACGGCAGGACGCCGCCGCCCTGATTGCCGAAGCCGACCGCGCGCTTTACGAGGCCAAACATCAGGGCCGCAACCGGGTCGTCCATGCGCGGGAACTGCCGCCCGTTTCGCAGGAAAACGCCGCCGCCTGACCCCATATTTTGTCCTGTTTTTTGAAATCCCCGCGCTCCACACTGCTGGAACGCGGGGATTTTGATTCAGGAAAAATTTTGCCCTTACGGGAGTTTTCAGCGCTTTTGCCTCAAAAAACGCGCCTTCTGGAAAAAATTTTTAATTTTTTTTTTTCGCATTAACACAGGCCTAAAAAGGCTGATTCTGACGCTGATGAGATAGGAAATTTTAGAAAGGACGATATTTTAGAAAAGAAATTTCAAATAAAAAAAAATTTATTTTAAAACAGGACCGATTCGCGTTAAGTTGGCACACTTCTTGCAATATAAGAAAGTGAAGAAGTTTTCGTCCGTTCCGATGCGAAGTCGCGTCTCGCATTAAGTCGGAATGGCAGACCAAGCCAGATCATAATTTACATCCATGCAATCATGGAGACATCCCACAGGAGGAGTCATTAGAATGAAGCGTTTCGCATCTCTCGCTACCACCGCCGCTCTCGCGGGTTCGCTCGTCGGGGCCGCCCATATCGCTCAGGCCGCGTCCACCATTTACCTTGTCCCGATTGACAGCCTTGACAACGGCGGCTTAGGCTACAACCCCGGCGACACGGTAAACTTCGCCGCAGTCATTGGCCTCGGAACCAGCGCTGCCGGTTCGCTCAGCGTCCCGACCGCCGTCGTCTTCACTCAGACCCAATTCGACGTTGCCGACAACTCGTATGTTGTCAAAGGGCAGGGGACTGACCCGACGCGAGGCAACAAAAAAGGCACGTTCCTCTGGGGGTCGGACGCGGCCTCGTTCACCACGACCGCCAGCACCTATCAGGGCGCGACCCTGTATGGCGAGGCCGACGCGGTGGGTCACGTTGCGACCAACGTCGCTGGCAAGACCGTTGCGATCCCTGCCGGAACCTATACCCTCGCCACGTTCTCCTTCCCGATTGCGGCGGCCATCACAGGAACATCAGCCACCGTATTCCTGCCCACCGCGTTCGGTTATAGCAACCTGGCCAACAACACCAACGGCGACTTCCAGAGCGGCGTCGGCCCCCTGAAAACACTGTCGCCGAAAGACGTCAACGGCACCACGTTCACGGAGAGCATCTCGTTCCCCAACGACGCGACGCGCTTCAGTTCGCTGACCTTCAAGGTCAATGGCGCGTCTTCCACCGTCCCCGCGCCTTCCTCGCTGCTGGTCGTTGCGCTCGGCGCGATTCCCGCAGTCAGCGCTTTGCGCCGCCGCCGCGCCGCCAAATAGTTTTCGCGCGCTGGCGCAAAAACTTCAGGCCGCTTCTGTCTCCCATTTTTTGGGAAGCAGAAGCGGCCTTTTTTATGTCAGCAAACGCCTGAGTTTTAGGTATGCGGACGCGCTGTGGACTGTCGCCGCGCCGTAGATTTTACGCGGGCCTGCCAGATGATTACTGCGCGAAACCGGCGCGTTCGCGGCGTTCGCGGTTGATCTGATATACGAAGGCGAGGACTTCCGCCACCGCCTCGTAGAGTTCGCCGGGGACGGCCCCGCCGACTTTCACCTGCGCGAACAGGGCGCGGGCCAGCGGCGGATTCTCCACGATAGGGACGTTGTGGGCCTGTCCCAGTTCGCGGATTTTCAGCGCGATTAAGTCCTGTCCCTTTGCAACCACTGTCGGCGCGACCATCTTCCCAGAGTCGTAGCGCAGGGCGACGGCGTAGTGGGTGGGGTTCATAATAATCACGTCGGCGGTCGGAACTTCCGTCATCATCCGCTTTTTCGCCATCTCCTTCTGGCGGGCGCGAATCCGCGCCCGCAGCTGCGGCGAGACCTCGCTTTCTTTATGCTCGCGCCGCACCTCCTCCTTCGTCATCCGCATCTGCTTCTCGAACTGGAACCGCTGATAGGCGTAGTCCAGCGCCGCAAGCACGAGCATCACCGTCGCCACCCGCATCGAAAGCCGCATGAGGGTATTGACAATCACCGCGCCGCCGCCCAGCAAGTCCATGCGCGTGGCGTTGCACAGGTCGGGATACGCGCCGCGAAGCGTGGTCCAGCAAATATAGGAGATGAGACCGATCTTATACACGCTTTTGCAAAGTTCAAAAACGCCCCGCATGGAAACAAGGCGCGAAATCCCGGTGAGCGGATTGAGTTTCGCGAAGTTTGGCGTGATCGATTCGACGGCCCACAGCGGCCCCGTCTGCGCGATATTGACCCCGATTCCCAGCGCCATTGCCAGCAGCAGCATCGGCCCCAGCGCCGAAAGCAGCGCTATTGCCGCCCCGCCGCCCAGCGTCATCGTGGAGTGAATCGTCAGATCGGGCGCGTCGAGATGGCGGCAGGCGGTCTGAAAATACAGCGTCAGCACACCCGCCGCGTGAGCGCACAGCCCGCGCAGCGCCATAATCAGCCCCAACAGCACGACAATCGAAGACAGTTCCGTGCTTTTGGCGACTTGCCCGCGCTGCCTTGCCTCACGACGCCGCTGCGGGGTTGCCGATTCTGTTTTCTCTCCGGCGGTTTCCGGCATGAAAAGACCTCACGAACAAATAGACAGGATGAACAGGATCAAAAACCGATGGGACAGGATTTTTTATCCACGAAACGACACGAAGGGACACGAAATCAAGGGAAAAGGAAATTCAAAAGTGAACGATACCCGATACCCAACACCCGACACCCTATTTTGCGCCTGCAATCAGCGCGTCCAGACCTGTTGCGGCCCCGACGATGAACTGGCCCACAATCAGCGAGATGGTCGGCAGCAGCATCGCCATTGTCCCGATGCCAATAATGACTTTTGCCGGGATGCCCACCATGAATACGTTGACCTGCGGCACGAGTCGCGCAATCAGGCCGAACGCTAAGTCCATCGTCAGCAGGACGCCGACTGCGGGCAGGGCGAGGCGGAAGCCCAGCGTAAAGAGCAGTTTCAGCAGCGGCAATACCGCCAGACCAAACCCGCTATGGAACGCAATGGAACCGGGCGGCAGCGCATTGAAACTGCGGACGACCGAACCAAGCAGCAGGAGATGCCCGTTCATTAAAATATAGAGCGTCATTGCGAGTTGATATTGCAGGCCACTCATAATGGAGGCCTGCTGTTCCGAGAACGGGTTGACGAGGTTGACGAATCCAAATCCCATCTGCGTGTCAATCAGGTAGCCCGCCATCTCGACGGCGGTAAACAGCAGCCGCGCAAAGTAGCCTATCGCCATGCCAAAGACGGCCTCGCCGACGACCTGCGCCGCCAGCAGGAAGACGTTGCCGGGAATCGCTCCTATTTTCTGCATGGCGAGCGGCGTCACCGCCAGCGAAAGCAGGGCGGCAAGCGCGGCCTTGATCGTGGCGGGAATGGCGCGGTTGCTCAGGAAGGGCGCTGTCCCGATGACGCCCGCAATCCGCGCCAGCACAAGCGTAAAAGCGTAGAGTTGCAGCAGATTATAGGCTTGCAGGTTCATGGTTTGGCGGGCGAAAAATCGGCGGCGCTTGCAAAAATCGTGTCCCCGTCCGCAGGACGGTTGGCGGAACGCCTCCCAGACGGGCCGTTCATGGCCCGGACACGCCGCCCGGTCATTGCGGTTCGGTCTGCGTGACGAGGCCGAATTAGCGGTTCAGCGGCGGCATATGATTGTAGGTATTCGTGATGAAATGCGTCATCGTCGCGAGCATCCAGGGGCCGCAAACCGCCAGCGTAACGATCACGGCGAGCAGTTTTGGCACAAAGGTCAGCGTAAACTCCTGAATCTGCGTCACGGCCTGAAACAGACTGACAATCACGCCGGTAATTAGGCCGGAAAGCAGCACGGGCAGGGAGAGTTTCAGCGCGACGAGCAGGGCCTCGCGCCCGATGTCAAGGGCGTCTCTATCGGTCATGGGAATCGGCTCCGGTAAAGTGGCGGGCCGGCGCGGGGAAACGCGGCGGCGGTTGTCTTTATTGTCGGCGGAAACGGGGCGGACGCGCAGGGGGAATTTTCGCCCGCGAGACGATTCATTCCCCATTCTCAGCGAATTTATTTTGCGCCGCCTCCCGCAATGCCGACTCCAATCGGTTCTGCGAAAGCGTGAGCGTCACGTCGCTGCGGGTGCGCTCCAGCACGGCGCGGAGGGCGTCGGTGGCGCGGCGCAGACCGCCGGTAATCGCGTCGGGGAAGTCGAAGGTCGTCAGTTCGGAATAGATGTCGTCCATGATTTTTAAGACCGTTTCAGCCCGCGCCATTTCGCCCAGCCGCAGTTTGTCCAGCGCATGGCGGCGCCCTTCGCTCGCCGCCTCCGCCAGACCATTGAGATAGGCCGCCGGTTCCACGTCCAGTTCGCGCCAGCCGGGAATCGCCTGCCCCGCCGTGATCGCCAGCAGGACGGCGGCCTCCGCGTACTCTTTCTGCGAGTCGTGAACATACCCGGCGTGGTACAGGTCAGGATAGTCCGCGAGCGCCGCCTTAATCGCTTCCACGCAACCCTTCGCTTCGGCGGTCAGAGCCTCCGCCGCCGTCCGTTCGTCCCGGTGCGCGGCGCGAATGGCCCGCGAAGCAAACTGAATCGTTTGCCGCGCCAGCGGCAGGGCCGCTTCCCGCGCCCGGTGCGTGGCCTCCAATCGCTCTCGCAGCGCGGCGGTCGCAGGCTCTAAAATCCGTTCCGTACTCTCCGCTTCCAGCATGGCGTTTTATACTCCCCAATCTCTGTGAGGCGGGGCAGCAGGACAGTCGGCCTCCCCGCTTTCGTTCCTCCATTATAGCGTATCTTAAGAACAAAAGGAAATTGCGTTTGCGGACTGCAAAAAATTTGGGACAGCAAGAAAATTTTGCGTAGAATCGCCGCGATTCTTTGCAGAAATGCTTGACAGCATACAAACCTTCCTGTATAATTTATCTGAAAGGTTTCACGGCTGTCTGGAACGAGCGAAACGGCATCTGCATTGAGGTAGGCTATCTCCATGTATTTCCGTGCGGAACGCTCCTGCGTCGGCTGTTGCGCCCGGTCTCCCCGATGGGCGGGGATGTAAAAGCGGCGAGGATTGAAACGAGACGATAAGGAGTTTTGGAGACGATGGCAAAGCGTATCTATGTGGGCGGCCTGCCGTATTCCGCCACCGAAGAAGACCTGGAGAACCTGTTCTCCTCCGCTGGCACGGTCAAGGAGGCCACGATTGTGACCGACCGGTACACGGGGCAGGCCAAAGGATTCGGGTTCATTGAAATGGAGTCCGACACGGACGCCGATACGGCAATCAACACACTCAACGGAACGCAGATGGGCGGACGCACTCTGACGGTCAACGAAGCGAAACCGCGTGAACCCCGCGCTGGCGGCGGCGGTGGCGGCTACAGCGGCGGCGGGGGAGGCGGCTACGGCGGCGGCGGCGGCGGACGCAGCGGCGGCGGTGGACGCGGCGGCGACCGGGGCGGCAGCGACCGGGGCGGCTACGGCGGCGGCAGCGACCGGGGCGGCTACGGCGGCGGCGGCGGAAATCGCTGGTAGGTCAGAACAGAAGTCAGAAGTCAGAAGCCAGAAGAAATGCTCGGTCTGCCAACTTTGCAGCGTCGCGCAAACCTTGCAATCTCTGACAGCCCCTTCTGACTTCTGTCTTCTTTTTTGCCATGCCCAACGCCCCCACCCACGATTTTATCACGCTGGTCTCCGCCGCTGGCGCGAACGCCGCGTACTTCCATTACGTCCGGCATCCCGATCCGGCGCTGGCGGCGCTGTTTACTGCCGCCTATCTTTTTGCCGGGTACGCCTGCGCGGGCGATCTCGACCTCAACAGCCGGGAATACCGCCGCTGGGGCCTCCTGCGCTGCCTGTGGTGGCCCTATCGGACGTGCGTTCCGCACCGCTCGTGGGTCTCGCACGGCCTGATTGCGGGCGGCGTAATCCGCGCCCTCTATCTCGCCGCAATCTGCACATTGGTTTTCTGGGGCGGAATCTGGCTTTACGGGCGGCTTGGCCCCCACGTTGATCCCGGAGCGATGACCCGCGCTGGATGGTCTTCCCTGCTGGACGCGGCCCGCGCCCGCCCGCAGCAGACCGTCGCGCTGCTTTCAGGTTTCATTCTTGCCGGGACAGCCCACTCCCTCGCCGA
>CBDFGA010000003.1:0-3207 GCA_965246955.1 Chthonomonadaceae bacterium | reverse complement strand
CAGCCAAATACCGGCGGAATGTCTGTCGCGCCTGCTATTAGCGCGATGCCCAAGTTTTTAGTTCCTTCGCGTTTGCGCGGCGTCATTGTAGAAGCGGATGGGGCCACTGACAAAAATTATCTTCGTGTATGGAAGCGCGACCAGAATTTCGAGGACGGTTCGCTTGCCCCGCGTCTTACGCTGCGTCTAACGAGTCCAACGCACGGTCAAGTAGAACCCGATTCAATTATGCCATTCAGCGAATACGAGACCGCTTTACATAACACGCGGTAGGATTGGGGGATTGACGAGAGAGGGACGCCGATATGATTGCAGAAACAAAACATTTTTTGAACAATCCCGAATACGTTGAAGCGACGCGCTTGCTGCTTGAGCTGCATCGGATTATCGCGAACGGCGGACTAGAAAGCGAAGAAGCGGACGAAGTTCGGGACGCAATGGAACCGCGCTGGTATCGTTTGACCGAAGCGGAAATTGCGCGTTTGGATGTACTGTCCGCCAATTTGTATATGCTGAGCGATAACGACATTCCGCGCCCTGTGCCATCCGAACAGCGAACGAAAGCGTATCTGGAGCCGCGTATCCGGCAGGCGCAGGAAGCGGGCGATTGGGATACGGTTCTCGCGCTGCTCCGCAACGGCCCCGATTATCTGACGCCTGATGAACTGGCGTATCAGCGCAGCGTGGCGTACCGGGCGTTAGGGCATTGCGAAACCGCCCTGCTGTTCGCCGATTACGCCTATCGAAACAGCGTGAAACGTCGCAGTGAAGCCGCCGCGCTTGTTTCCTGACTGCGCCATTCTACGCTTTTGAAATCATCTTCCGTCAGCGCCTGCAGTTCGGGAAACATTCCGAAGCGTATCATGCCGTCCGGCGCAGCGTTCTTCGGCATTTCTATATTTTCCAGAGCCGTGAGGCGAACGCGCTGTTTCGCCAATTCAGGGTGACCCGTAAGCAATTCTTCCAAAACGCCTTCATAGATGGGTGGCTGCACGGTATCTTCCTCCGAATAATTCCATCAATTCAAACAACGTCTAAATCTGCGTACTTGCTGAAGGGCGTTAAGACGCGGCAAGCAACTCGCGCATCTTCGCGCCGATGTCCGATTCGCGCATCAGCGCTTCGCCGACGAGAACCGCGTTTACGCCCGCCGCTTTCAGCTGCGAAACGTCCGCCGCCGTGAAAATTCCGCTTTCGCTGACCAGCAGGCGATTCGCGTCCGGCGGCAAATCTTTCGCCAGTTCCAGCGTCGTCGCCAGCGTCGTTCGGAACGTGTGCAAGTCGCGGTTGTTCACGCCGATCAAGTCCGCGCCCGCGTCCAGCGCCTCGTTCATTTCGTCCCGGTCGTGGACTTCCACGAGGGCCGCCATGCCGTAATCCTGCGTCGTCTTCAGGAAGCTTCGCAAATCTTTCGGGCCAAGCGCCGCGACAATCAGCAGAATCGCATCCGCCCCGAACGCCCGACTCTCCGCAATCTGCCACGCATCCACGATGAAATCTTTTCGCAGCAGCGGCGTTTCCACGATCTCGCGAATTTGCGGCAGATAGTTCAAATGCCCCTGAAAATATTTTTCGTCGGTCAGCACGGAAAGGCAGGAGGCCCCGTTTCCGGCATAGGTTCGCGCAATTTGCAGCGGATCGAAATTTTCGCAAATGACGCCCTTCGACGGCGACGCTTTCTTGACTTCGGCAATCAAAGCGACGCCGTTTTCCATTTTGCCGCTTCGCAATCTGGCGCGAAAATCGCGAACCGGCGGCGCGTCCAGCAGCCGCTCCTGCAATTCGCGGGGCGAAGCGCGTTGCCGCTTCCACGCCACTTCCGTGCGCTTGCTCGCCAGTATCTCCGAAAGTATGCTCATCACTTGCTCCGATTTGTATTTCTATCCACGAAACAACACGAAAAAGGAATTTAGACAGGATTGCTGGGATTAGAAAGATTGACAGGATTAGGTTTCAATCCAAAATACAAAATCGCATCATCCTATCGAAAATGGCATTGTCTTTTTCGTGTCCCTTCGTGGATAATTTTCTTTTCTTCATGGCTGCGGTTCCAGCAGGCGGGACGGCGGGCGTTCGCGCAGGCGCGGGAAACTGCACATCAGCACGACTTGAATGGAAGCGGCGACCGGCACCGCCAGCAGTACGCCCGGAACCCCGAACAGCATGGCCCCCGCCGTAATCGCGAAAATGCTGACGACGGGATGCAGGCCGACCGAGCCGCCCACGACACGTGGATACACGATCTGATCGAACACAATTCCCATGCCGACAATGCATAGAATCACGCTGCCGACATAGCCGAGCGAATGGTCGCCGACCGCCATAAAGCCCAGCGCGCGGTGCGCGGGCATCGCGTAGCAAACCGCGCCCACCACCGTAGACGTTCCCAACTGCCCGACGTATGGCACGGCGTAGAACATTCCGCCCAGCAGCCCCAGCAAAAGCCAGTCCTTAACGCCCAAAACCCAGAACAGAACGCAGGCCGCAACCGCGAACAGCACACAGATTTTCGCGAGGCCGCGCAAATAGCCGCTGAACACGTCCACGATTTCCCGGCTCATCGCGTCCGCTTTGTCCTGATAGGTTTCGGGGAACAGGGCGATAAACCGGGCGCGAAGCAGCGGAAAGTCCCGCATTAAAAAGAACGCGGCAACCGGAATCACGACGAGCCAGAGGATTTTCGAGGCCGCGCCCGTCACGAAATCGGCGAGGCCGTCAAGGAAAGCGTTCAGCGCGTTGCGGACGGGGCCGGATTTCTGGTTCATCAGGTCGCTGAGGCGTTTCTGCTTGATTCCGAAGCGCTGCAAGGTTTTCGCGTTCTGCTGCAAAAGAGAGTCGGCGTTGCGCTGGGCGATAATCGTATAATTCCCGAAATTCGCGCTCATCTCCTCCAGCTGAGTCACGGCGCGGGGAACGACCAGAAACCCGATAGCGACGACAGCGGCGAGAACGAGGGCGTAAATGGAAAGAATCGTGCGGACGCGGGACGCGCCGCGCCGTTCATAATGCCGAATCGTCGGGTCGAGCAGGGCCGCAAGAAAGAACGCAATCAAAAACGGCGGAAGGATCGAGGCGATTTGCGAAAGGAAGTAAAGCGCGACGACAAAGACCGCTCCGACCGCGAAATAGCGCTGCAAATCGGCCTGCGTCATGCCGAACGGATAGACGGATACGCCGCGACTGCGCGGACGCGCTTTCACGCGCTCC
>CBDFGA010000002.1:0-1027320 GCA_965246955.1 Chthonomonadaceae bacterium | reverse complement strand
CCCGATTTCCGTTTGTTTGCCGATTCCGCGCCGCCACTCAAGAGACAGCCGTTGATATTCGTTGTCCTCTACTACCGTCGCGCCTTCGTTTGGTCGGGGAATTAGCATATTGTTGGCGACATCGAGTTGGAAGCGAAAGCGGTCTTTTCCGGCGGCAAGCGCGTCGCCGGAATCGGGTGGAAATTGCAGGAAAAGCAGGTCGTAGGGGCGCATACTGCGGATCGGAATCGGCCCGCGTGGAGCGAGGTAAAGCGGATTTTCGCTGGCCTGCGCCTCCGCTTTCATCGCTAAAAATGCCGTAAGGCAGACCAGCGCAGCCATTTTCAATGAGCGCCGCCGGTTCATTCCGCGAACGATTTGAACCGGCGGCGTGTCCGGGCCGTGAACGACCCGCCGAGCCGACGCATCCGGGCCGTGAACGACCCGCCGAGCAGACGCATCCGGGCCGTGAACGACCCGTCTGGGAGGCTTCGCCGACCGTCCTGCGGACGGGAAGAACGCTTTCGTCATTTCTTCTATCGTCCTTCAATGGTAGTCATCTGGCGAACGCGGTCCACGTATTGGGCGTCATAGGGGTCGAGGCGGCCCGCGTTGCGGTAGTGTTGCAGGGCCTGCCGTTCAAAGCCGAGGCGAGCGGAGGCGTCGCCGAGCAGACAATGGTAAGAGGCGTTGTCGGGTTCCAGAGAGATGGCCTGCCGAAAAGCGTCCGCCGCCTCGCGGGGGTATCCGGCCTGCAAATAGACCACGCCGAGGCGGACATTGTAATAGGCGTCGCAGGGCGAGAGTTCGGACGCCTGCCGCATCTCCCCGATGGCGTCGTCGAAGCGTCCGGCGCGGGAATAAAGGTCGCCAAGCCAGAAATGGTAAAACCCGTCCTGCGGCTGCAAATCGCGGGCCGTTTCCAGTTCACGGATCGCGTAGAGCAGCATCCCGGCGGCGGCGGCGCAGTCGCCAAGTTTATAGCGATAGTAGGGATTTTTCGGAACGAGTTCGACCGCCTTGTGAAACTCGACCAGCGCGATATGGAGTTTGCCGTACCGCTTGTAGAGTTCGCCGAGGTTGAAATGCGAACCGGCGCGGCGCGTCAACGTGGAGGGATTTAGCGGGCGCACAGTAATGCCGCCGCGTTTCGGGGCCGCGTCCGCTTGCTCCGTTTTGTTTTCCGCTCTGGGTTTTGCAGGAGTCCGCGTTCGTTTGCGGGGCGTCTCCGGCGCGTCAGCGGAAGCGTGGGAATCGTCTAAGTTCACAAAACCTACCTCAAAAATGGGGTGTTCAGGCGTTCGGTGTTCGGGTGTTTGCTTGCTCCGCTGTGAAATTGTGCAAACTTCCGGTGAGAAATCGAACACCTGAACACCCGAACACCGCTTCTTTATTAAATCATATTTCCGGCGCGGTGTCAATGCGTTGGCGGGGCTTTTTTAAAATTCGCGGCGGCTGTCGAGCAGCAGCGTAATCGGGCCGTCATTCACGAGGGCGACCTGCATCGCCGCGCCGAATACTCCGTACTGCGCGGGAACGCCCAGCGCTTCTAATGCCGCGCCGAACGCCCGATACAGCGGTTCCGCGACGGGGCCGGGGGCGGCATCGGAAAAACCGGGACGACGCCCTTTGCGGCAGTCCGCGTACAGCGTAAAATTGGAAACGACGAGGGCCGCGCCGCCGACTTCCGCCAAAGTCAGGTTCATTTTGCCGTTCTCATCTTCCCATACGCGCAGACCGGCGACTTTATCAGCCAGATAGTTCGCGTCCGCTTCCGAATCGTCGGTTTTTACGCCGACCAAGACCAGATAGCCGCGCTCAATGGCGGCGACCAGCGTCCCCTGCCCGCCTTCCCTGACCGTGACCGACGCCTGCAACACCCGCTGCACCACCGCCCGCATTGCTTCGCTCCTTTTTTGCGACTCAGATCACGCCCGTTGTCCCTATTTATCGGGGGCGATGTGATCGCGACCGTGCCGCAGCGTTTTCGCCATCCAAACCAGTTCACCGAGAAATTTGTCCATACGCCCGGTGTAGGCCGGGTCTTTTATCTTCCCGGCATCATCGAAAAGCTCCTGCGCTTTCGGGAAATTGCCGTCGTAGAAAATCGTGACCAGACCAAGTTCGCGCATCACCGGAATCAAATTCTGAATGACCCGCGCCCCGCCGAAAACGCTGGACGAAACGCCGCAGATTCCGACCGCTTTATGAATGTACTCTTTGAGGTTGGTGTCAAGGGCGTGCTTGAGTATGCCGGGGTAACCGTGATTATATTCCGGCGTCACGATAATCAGCGCGTCCGCCTGCGCCATCTTCGCGGAAAAAACGGGGTCCTTCAGCGTTTCGCCCTCGTCATCTACGGGAAAGGCAAGCTGACGCGCATCAATCAATTCCGATTCCACGCCGTCCCGTTTGCGCGTTTCGCCAAAAACAAACCGCGCCACGTTCTCGCTGGCGCGTTCCTTGCGCGGCGTTCCGAGCAGGACAGGGATAAACAGCGGTCTTTCTTCCGACATGGGAAATTCTCCTTGACTAGAAACGTCCGGGCTGTGACAATCCGCCCGCCCCGCGAGATTGAGCCGTAAACGGGCGTGGGCGTCATATCGCAGTCGCGCCGCGCAGACCAAACCGGCGGCGTATCCGGGCCGTGAATGACGCGACGCAACGCCGCAATCGTACCGCGTAGACCGGGCCGTGAACGACCCGTCTGGGAGGCCTGCGGCCAATCGTCCTGCGGACGGGGACGCGGGTATTTACCGCGCCCGACGCTGTGAGACGTTTTGTCCCTCCGCTCTGTTCCCTGTTCCCTGTTCCCTTAATTGTCGCCGACTTTGTTGAACTCGCCGATGAGCAGCGTGAAGTCCGAGGAATCTACCGAACCGTCGAAGTTGAAGTCGGCGCGGGGGTCGTAGCCGCTGCCGGGAACGCTTCGGTCGGAATTGTACGCCCCGATAAGCAGGGTGAAGTCGGAGGAATCCACACTGTTGTCGTTATTGCCGTCCCCGGCGGGCAGCGCGGCAATGAGGTTCGGCGCGTCGCCCGTGACCGCGTTGACCGGAACGACCTTTTGCAGGTTGACCAGACTCTTAATCGCGAGATTGTATTTTCGGGCGGGAACGCCGGTAATCTGGAATGTCCCGTTGGCCGTCCCGGCAATCGGGGTCAAGGTCTGCGTCTGGGTCAGCAGCGGAGCGCCGGTATTAAAATCCCGGAAGACAAACGTCAGCGGCTGCGCGGGGTTGGTCGCGCCCTCCAGCGTGATCGTGCCAGAGACCGTCCGCCCGACCGCCACAATCTGCACGGCGTTGAGCGGGGCGCGGAACCCGTTGACGCTTTGTTCCGGCGTGGCGGTCACCGTATACGTGTCAGAGCCTGACACGCGCAGGACGGCGTAGTTGCCGGTGGCGTTGGGATCGGCGGGCGTTGTTCCGGTTGAGCGGAGGTATGTCCCGCTGAACGGGGCAATCGTGGCGAGGTAGACCTGCTGATCGCCGACGCCGTAAACGCCTGTCCGTCCGGCAGCGTCCCCGCTGGCGTACAGGTAAAAATCGTAGGGCATGGTGGGGTCGAGTCCGCCGACGGTCACGGTCGTGGTCGTGCTGCTGCCCGTGTCGAGGTAGCCTCGCATCAGACGGAAATCGCCGGGATTGTCCGCAAGGCCGGAGTCCCACGTATTCGCGGAGTCCCATGTCACGGAAACGCCGGTCGCCGCGCCGCCGCTGTCGGCAAGGGCGGTCGCCGCGCCGCTTTGTCCGGGCGCGTTGTTCCAGTTGGCGACGGGGACGACGCCCGCGAGTTCAGCGGGGTCAAGCGGTGTGACATCTGTGCCGCCTGTGTAGCCGCCCTGAAAATTGATTCCGAAGACGCCGTTTCCGGCGCTGGCGGGCGCAAGGACTTTGACGGTAAAGGTCGCGGAGTGCGAAAGCGAACCGCTAACGGCGGTGACGGTTACGGTCGCGGTCGCGACGGGCGCAAGCGGATCGGCAGTCAGCGTGATGACGCTCTGCCGGTCGGTGAAGATTGTGGTCGGCGTCAGCGCGGCGGTGACGCCTATTGGCAGGCCGGACAGACTCAGCGTGACATAATCGGCAAGTCCGCCGATGCCGGGGGCCGCAACAGTGACCGTCCCATTCGCGCCCTGCACGAGCGAAACGCTGCCCGGAGTGATCGTCAGACCGAAATCGGGTTTGAGCGGCGTGGCGGACGCTTCGTTAGAATTGACGCTGGAGGCGGTGGCGCTATTCGCCGCGACGACATAGTAGTAGGTCGTCCCATTCGTCGCGCTGCTATCGGTGTAGACTGTCGCGGTGACGCCCGTCGCAAGCGTGGTGTAGGGGCCGCCGGGGGCGAAGCCGCGCCGGACTTTGTAGCCGCTCGCGCCAACGGAAGCCGTCCAGTTCAGCGCGACTTTTGCATTGCCCGCTGCGGCAGTCAGATTGGCGGGTGCGGGAAGGGTTCCGGCGCGGGCCACAATCTGAATGGCGTTAATCGGAGCGCGGACTCCGTTGACCGATTGATCGGGCGTGGCGGTCAAAGTAAAGCCGCTGCCGCTCAGTCCATTGAACAGGACGTAATTTCCGGCGGAATTGCTGGCAGGGATAAAGTTGCCGCTAAATAGCGCGTTGTCCAGCACCCGAATCGCGGTGTTTCCAATCGTGTAGATTCCAGCGCGGTTCACGCCGTCCCCGTTGCAGTAGACATACACATCGTAACCGCTGCCGGTGAAGGAGGCGGGCAGTCCTGTGACGCTGACGGTCGTAATGGACGTGTCAGTAGTATCGAGGTAGCCGTTCATCAGGCGGACATTGCCAGGGGAATCGGCAAGGCCAAGCGTCCATGTCCCCGCCGCCGCGTAGGTCACGCCGACGCCGGAGGGCAGGCCGAGATTGTCTTTTATCTGCGCTAAGGCCCCATTGCTGCCCGCCGCGCTGTTCCAGTTCGTCGCGGGAACGACGCCCGCGAGTTCTCCCGGTGTGATGGGGACGGCGCTGCCCGCAAACTGAAGCCCAAACGATCCCCCAACAGCTGAGACGCTGGGCTTTGCGCTGTCCTCATTGGAAAGCGGACTTTCGCCGTAAGCGTTAATGGCGGAGACAACGTAGTAGTAGGTCGTTCCGTTAGTGACGGCGCTATCGGTGTAATACGGGTTGGCGACACTGGAGGAGAGCAGGGTGTATGGGCCGCCGGGGGTCAGGCTGCGGCGCACCTTGTAGGAAGTCGCGTGGGGGGCCGCCGTCCAGTTCAGCGCGATCAGGGCGTTCCCGGCGATTGTGGTAAGGTTGGTCGGGGCGGCGGGGGCGACGGGCGGCAGGACGCCGTAGACGAGCAGTTTGCCGGAGAAAGTGGCCTGATACAGTTTGCCTTTGACAATGACGGGCGGCGTCCATTTGGCCCAGACGCCGCTGTCGTCCCCGGCGCTCATCTTGCTGTTCCAAAGTTCCTTCGAGACATCGGTCGCGTCGAACGCCCGCAAAATTCCGCCGACGTGCTGATGCACCGCGTCGCCGTCATAGGGCAGGCTGGCCCACAGGACTCCGCCCGCCGCGCCGTTCGCGGAAACGGCAAGCCCCGGCCCGTTGGCGTAACCGGGGTAGACGCCCATCGTGCTGGTCTGGGTCGGGGTCGTCTGGAAATAGCCGTTGGCGAACTTGAAAGATTTGAGTTTGTCGCTTTCGCCCCAGAGGTAGACGGTCGGCCCGTTGGGGCCGTTCCAGTAGGCCATACTGCTATGGATATGGCTGCCGGACGCCTGCCATTCCTGATACACGGTGTCGGTGGTGGCGTGGAATTTCGTCATATTGGCGGGGTCAAACACATAAATTTTGCCCTCTTTACCGCCCGCAAGCAGAAGTTGACCACTCGCAGTGGGGCCGGGAACGAGCATGGCCCCGGAGGAAGACAGATCGGCGTCAATGCTGTTGAGGTAATCGTAGTTCTGCGGGGCGAACCAGTCGGCGACGGACGCATCGGGATTGAGTTTCACCACGCTTTCGCCGAGGTTGCTGGTTCCGTTCCATTTGCCGCCGCTGCCGGTTGCGCCGTTATACGTCCCATTGCCGCCGACGTAGTAGAGGTTGCCTGCGCTGTCAACGGGAAGCCCCTCGCCGGACATCCAGATTCCGCCCGCGCCGCCGTTGGGCGTATTGCAGTGGACGCCGTTCTGCGTCAGGGTGGCGGCGGCGTAGCTCAAGACCCAGCCGTGATAGGGGCCGTAGTCCTCGTGGCTGGCAAACGCGAGATAGATATTGCCGTTGGCGAGAGTGACAGCGCACCGCTGATTGTGCTTACCGGGCTGAAATACGACGTTGCCTTTGCCGTCCGTATCGCCGCCTGCGCCGCCGCCGGGAGTTTTCGCCGCAATTTCGACGGCGGCCTGCTTGTCCGCGCCCGTCGCTAAATCAATCGCGTGGAGGTGGAACCGCTGGACATTATTCACATAGTCTTTGCAGCAGACGTACATTGTTCCGGCAGTCACATCAATCGCGGGGGTGCTAATGATGCCGACTTCGACCGGCAGGTTCGGCGTTCCAATGATGCCGGACGGCACGGACGGGCCGAGATTGACGCGCCAGTAGGGAGTGGGGTTCTGCCCGGTCGCGTCGTAGGCGTAGAGGTCGTTATGGGCGGTTGCGACGAACACCACGTCATGAGTCCCGCCCGCAATGGCAAGGTTTGAGACGTAAAGGGGCTGCGCGTAAATCTCGCCGGTGACGGGCAGGGAAAAGAGCAGACCGAACTGCGCGGGGTTGACGTTGGCGGCGTTCAGCGTCGTTTCGTTAAGGTATTGTCCCGTGCGGGCATTGTCGTTATGCCGCATGACGACGTTGATATTCCGTGTGTCCTGCGCGGAGACCGGAGCGGACAGGCCGCACAGGGGCAAGGCCGCAAACAGAAAGTTCCGCGCCGCCAATCGCAGGGCGCGGGCCATTTTCAAGCAGAATTGCATGATGTTGTTCCTCCGAGATGAGACAAAGTTTCTTGTGTGTCGGTCTCGCAGGATAACAGAAGGGTAGACCGAAGCGATTTCTCGCTCCCGCTAAAAACGCAGAAGCAACTAAGAACAGAGAAAGCGACGGGACATTCCACATCTATTATAACACAGTTTTGCCAGAGAAAAGAAGACAGAAAACAGAAGGGGGCTGTCAGAGTTTACAAGTTCTGCGTGTTGTTACAAAGTGAGTAGACCGGGCATTTTCTTCTGTTTTCTGTTTTTTGTTTTCTTCTTCCCCTACGCCATGTTCCGAATCGCGAGGTGCTGTTCCGGGATGCCGTAGCCTTTTTCGCTGCTGAACTCGGCGATGACGCGGTTTGTGTCGAAGTAGACTTGCCAGTAATGGGCGTTGTCGCAGTAGGGGCGGACGACCATTGTCACGCCGCTCAGATGAAATTCGAGGATTTCCACGTCGGGCGCGGGCGTTTTCAGCACGTTGGGGATAGCGGCGACCCGCTCTTTGAGCATCTGCATCACTTCCTGCGGGTTGACATTGTGATTAAAAATGTGGGTGATGTCCACGCGGCGGTAGGCGTTGGCGGAAAAGTTTTGGATGTTGCCGGAGAAAATTTTGTTATTGCCAATCATCGTCAGCACGTTGTCGAGGGTGTTTACCTTCGTGACAAACGGGCCGATTTCCACCACCGTTCCGAGCGTGTCGCCCGCTTCAATCAGATCGCCGACCTTGAAAGGCTTGAGGACAAGGATAAAGACGCCCGCCGCGAAGTGGGCCAGCAGTCCGCTCCACGCCGTGCCGATGGCAAATCCCATTGCGGCGATGACGGCGGCGAACGAGGTGGTCTGCACCCCGAACTGCCCCAGAATGGAAACGACCAGCACGATGTTAAGCAGGCCGGTCACGGTGGAGAGAACGTAACGCTGCACAGTGGCGTCCATTTTCTGCCGCACCAGTCCGGCGGAAAGCATCTTCGTGAGCAGTCCGATAATCCAGCGTCCCACAATCCAGATCAAGATCGCGCCCAGTACGCGAAGCCCCACGTCCGTGCCGGTGGTCATGGCATAGGTTTTGAATGATTCCAGTTGAGTCATTTTCTCTTTGTCCAATTCGGTTCTCCTTCGAGCAGTTTTCAGAGCAAACAAGCGATAATTTCCGATTCTCTCTGTTTTAGATACCAGCCGGGGATTAAAAGTTCCTTCCTGCGGAAGAATCACAGCCGCGCTGTTTGGCGCGGAAGGAATTTCGCCCGGTTTCGGAGTATACTAAGTGGCGGCGCGATACGCCCCTGCGCGGCGCTCTGGAGGAAGAGAACTATGAATATCGTCATTGTTGGCTGCGGGCGCGTCGGCTCCACGCTGGCGCGTATGATGTACCGCGACGGTCACAACGTCACCATTGTAGATCAGCAGAGCGAGTCGTTCCGGCGGCTGGGAACCAAGTTCAAGGGCGCCAGGATTATCGGCAACGGGATTGACGAGGACGTGATGCGCCGCGCCGGAATCGAGAACGCCGACGTGCTGATCGCGGTGACGCAGGGCGACAACCGCAATATCATGGCGGCGCAGATCGCGCAGCATATTTTCCATATTCCCAAAGTCATCGCCCGGATTTACGATCCCGTCCGCGCCGACCGCTACCGGCAGATGGGCATCACCACGCTTTGCACCACCACGATTGCGTCCGGCCTGATGCGCGACTTCATCGAGTCGGGCGAATGGGGACTGGCAAAAGATTATTCCCACGACTACCTTGAAATGAACGTGTGATCCGAAGACCGAGAGGAATTGACGCGATGGCCTTGACCCATGATGAGGTGAAAAAAGTGGCGAAACTCGCCCGATTAGAACTGACCGACGACGAGATTGACCGGCAGGCCGCGAACCTGAATACGTTGCTGACGCAGTTCGAGAAGCTGCTGACGCTGGACGTGACCGGAATCGAGCCGACTTCCCACGCCATCCCGATGGTCAACGTCCTGCGCGAAGACATTTTGCGCCCGTCGCTTTCGCGGGAAGAAGTTCTCGCCAACGCGCCGGAAGCGTCGGACGGGTGCTTTGTGGTGCCGCGTGTGATAGAGGGAGCGGGATAATGCCCAAATTATTTGAATTGAACGCGCAGGAAGCGGCGCAGAAAATTGCCAGCGGTGAAATTTCCGCCGTAGAACTCACAAAGGCCGTCCTTGCGCGGATTGACGATGTGGAGACGAACGTCAAAGCGTACCTGACGGTGACGCCGGAACTGGCCTTAGCGCAGGCGGAAAACGTGGACAGCCGAAGGACGGCGGGCGAAGCGCTGGGGCCGCTGGCGGGCGTCCCGATAGCCCTGAAAGACAACCTTTGCACGGCGGGAATCCGAACGACGGCGGGCAGCAAAATCCTGAATAATTTTGTTCCGCCCTATAATGCGACCGTCGTGCAGCGGCTGCATGACGCGGGCATGGTCTTTGTCGGCAAGGCGAATCTGGATGAGTTTGCGATGGGTTCCAGCACCGAAAACAGCGGATTTCACACTACCCGCAATCCTTATAATACCGAGCGAATTCCCGGCGGCAGCTCCGGCGGGTCGGCGGCGGCGGTTGCGGCGGGCGAGGCCCTCGTTTCGCTTGGCTCCGATACCGGCGGAAGCATCCGGCAGCCGGCGGCATTGTGCGGCGTCGTGGGCATGAAACCGACCTACGGGCGCGTCTCGCGCTACGGGTTAATCGCCTACGCCTCGTCGCTGGATCAGATCGGGCCGTTCGGCAAGACCGTGACCGACTGCGCCCTGCTCCTGAACGCCATTGCCGGACATGACGTAATGGATTCGACCGCGACCGAAACGCCCGTCCCCGATTTTACCGCGACGCTGAATCAGGGCATAAAGGGGCTGCGCGTGGGAGTCCCGAAAGAATTTTTTCAGGCGGGAATCGCCCCGGAGGTGGAATCGGCAGTCCGCGCCGCGATTAAAAAGTACGAGGAACTTGGCGCGACGGTGGACGAATGTTCGCTGCCCTACACCGAATACGGCCTTGCGTCCTACTATATTATCGCGCCTGCGGAGGCCAGCAGCAATCTGGCCCGCTTTGACGGGGTGCGCTACGGACACCGCACAAAGGAGTGGGCGGGGCATATCGGCCTGACCGAAAAATCCCGCGAGGAGGGTTTCGGGGCGGAGGTCAAACAGCGGATTATGATCGGGACATACACCCTGTCCGCCGGTTATTACGACGCCTATTACAAGCGGGCGCAGCAGGTGCGGACGCTGATTCGGCAAGACTACGACCGCGTGTTCGAGACGTTCGACGTGCTGATAACGCCCACTTCGCCGATAGTCGCGCCAAAAATCGGGGAAAAGGCCGATCCGCTGGCAATGAAACTGCTGGATGTCCTGACGATTCCGGTCAATATGGCGGGGCTGCCGGGGCTTTCGCTGCCGTGCGGCATGGCGGACGGTCTGCCGATTGGCCTGCAGCTTATCGGCAGGGCATTCGATGAGGCCACGCTGTTCCGCGCCGCCTTCGCCTACGAGCAGAGTACAGATTGGCGCAAAAGCCTTCCCCCGTTATAAACGCGCGGGATGTAACTGTTCAGCCTTGTGTGAATCTTTTGTATCTTCTGCCACGTAATCAAAAATATGGATAATCCGGCTCAATTTTCCAAAAACGAACGCATTGCCATCCTCACGCAGCAGGCGCAAATGATTGGCTCTCTCCAGTAGTAAGCCGCCGCTTTGCAGAAAGAAATCGAAACCCTCAAGCGCGGCGGCAAAGGAACGCCTCTCTCTCAGCCCCCGCCGCCTGATTGGGCCAAACCTAACACGTCTTAGGACCCGCGCCGGTCTGGGGTGACCGACGTTTTGGGCGCCACCTGTCCCGGTATCGTGGTCAGCGATTTCTACGCCGGTTGCCAATACGCATTGCGGGCGGCATCAGCGGCGCGGGGTTCACCTGGGGCGCGATGTCCACGCGCTCAAAGGCAAGTTTCCCCTGCCCGGATTACGCTCCTCGCGTCCGGGCCGATGACGCGCCCCCCAAGATCAGGCCATAGATCGCGGCGTTTTATTTGCTGGTCCAATCGCAGACTTGCCGTTTCGGCGCTTTCCGGTTTATAATGAAAACAAAAGTGAGGCAAACGAGACTAATGGACTATCAGCAATACATTACGCGGCTTCCTGATGTTTGCGGGGGCGAACCCGTTTTCGCCGGGACTCGCGTCACCCTGCGAACGATTCTGGCAAGTCTTGCCGCAGGAGACACGACCGAAACGCTTTTGCAGGACTTTCCCACGCTGACGGAAGCGCACCTTCGCGCCGCAATCGCTTTTGCCGCTGCGTCCGCCGCCGAAGATTTGCCTCCGCGTCCGCTGTCAAAAGTCGCATAAAAATCAAACTGGATGAAAACTTACCGCTGTCCCTTGTAGCCCGGTTGAACGCGCTCGGTCACGATGCCGATAGCGTTCCGCAGGAGGGGCTGGCGGGATTTGCTGATCCCCCGGTCTGGCAGGCCGCGCAGGGCGAAGGCAGATTTTTTATCACGCAGGATTTAGACTTCTCCGATCTTCGCGCTTTCGCGCCGGGAACCCATGCCGGAATTTTGCTGCTTCGCCTCAGCGACCCGGCGCGGCAAGCAATAATCTCCAGTGTGGAAACGATCTTTCAGACGGAAGCGGTTGAGACCTGGACAGGCTGTTTTGTCGTAGTCACCGAGCGTAAAATTCGTGTGCGCCGTCTCTGACGCCATTCCCCTGCCAATCCAGCGCGGCGAAAATAACCATTTCGCACCCCTCGAAGAACGAGCGGAAATCGGAGTGAAGCAGACGGCGTAATGAGGAAAAAAGATCAATGATAAACACTGTTTGGGCCACCGTCCATGAAGGACGCATTGAACCATTAGAAAAAATAATCGCGCCGGAAGGAACACGAGTTTTGGTCACGCTGCTTCTGGACGACGAGACCGACTTCTGGCGTGACGCCAGTTCCGCTTCGCTGGACGCTGTTTGGGACAACGCGGAAGATGACCGCTACGCCGAATTACTTGAAGTATGAATATAACCTGTTCACTGTGCCGCATCAAATGGAAAATCAAAATGACTAACCCGATTTCTGAAAAACGTATGTTGAAATTGTTCGAACTAGCAAATATGATCGCCAGCGTTTATAGCAGTGGCTCGTATAACGGCTATACAGGCGAACATGGAGCTTCTATTGATTACCCCATTTGGTTTGAGTTCAGCCTACAAGAAATTCCAGGATGGAGTGGCAATGAAATCAAAATTAAGAATCCGCACTATGACATGATAAAAAATCTTCGTGAAGAAGTCGCAACCAAAAAAGGCGTAACCGTCTTCTCTCTTGATGATGTTGTGATGAGCGGCAAATGTCGATTTGGCTCAAACTTTATGTACGTTTTCTGGACTGCCGAACTCACTCTTAGAAAAATGGAACGTGAAAACGGACTGTCTTTTGATCAACCTAGCGGCAAGTTGGCCTGCATTGAAAGCATCTGATGAAGTCATGATCGCAAAATTGACCTTGCGCAAATCAAATCGTTTTGCTATAATAAAACCGTGAGATTCACATGGGACAAGAAAAAAGCGGTCACGAATCTCACCAAACACGGAGTTTCCTTTGAGGAGGCTGCAACGGTCTTTGCAGATTTTCTGTCTATGCTGATTGATGACTCGTTGCACTCTGACGATGAAGAACGCTTGATTCTGCTTGGAATGTCCCAACGTCCGCGCTTGCTAGTTGTCGTTCATACTGAGCGGGGAGACACGATACGTCTTGTGAGCGCGAGGCTGGCAACGGCCCACGAAAGAAAAAATTATGAGCGAAGAAATTGAAGACCCGGATATGCTGCCGGAATACGATTTTTCGGGCGGGGTTCGGGGCAAATATGCAGCGCGATACGCGCAGGGCAGCAATATCGTTTTGCTGGAACCCGATGTCGCCGAACTTTTCCCGAACGCCGAAGCAGTCAACGAAGCGCTGCGCCTGCTGGCAAAAGTGGCGCAAAAGAGCGTGACGAAAACTGCCGGGTAGAGAGCGTTACCATAAAAAAACAGAGAGCGGGCGGCGGGAAAGTAAAATCCCGCCGCCCGCTTTGCGTTTGTTCTACGATAAGGAAACACGGCGTTATCCGGTTGCGCCTTCGACCTGTCCGCGAAAGTTGGGGGCGGAAAGGGCTGCCGCCTCTATCGCTTCGGGGAAACTGGGATAGGCGTGCATCGTGTCGGCGATGGCGCGGACGGGCAGATTGTGCCGCATACAGATGGCGAGTTCCGCGATCACGCTGCTGGCGTCCGGGCCGATGACGTGCGCCCCTAAAATCAGGCCGTTGAGGGCGTCCGCCACGATTTTGACCATGCCGCGTGGATCGCCGTAAATCACAGCGCGGTCAAGGTCGGCGAACGAAAAGTCGTAGACGCTGATGTCCGCGCCCCGCGCCTCCGCCTCCCGCTCCGTCAGGCCGATGCTGGCAACTTCCGGGTCAATGTAGGTGCAGCGCGGGACCACCCGGTGATCAAAAGGCTCCGGCTGGTCGGTAAAAGCGTTCATCGCAACGAGCCGCCCCTCGTAACTGGCGACGTGGGTAAACAGGTAGCCGCCCGCAATGTCGCCCGCCGCGAGGATATGCGGCACGTTCGTCCGCAGGTGCTTGTCCACGTGGACGCAGCGCTTGTCATACGCCACGCCCGTCGCTTCGATATTCAGGCCGTCTAAGGCCGCGTCCCGGCCCGTAGCAACCAAAATTTCGTCGCAGTCAATCTCCCGAACCACGCCGCCCTGCTGGAAATGGACGTGCTTCGCCCCGTTACGGCGCGAGACCTCGCCCGCTGAAGCGTTCAGATAGATTTCGATGCCCTCGTCGCGCAGGTATTGCGCCGCCAATTCCGCAATCTGCTCGTCTTCTTTGGGCAGAACTTGAGCGCCGGTTCCCAGCACCGTGACCGCCGCCCCGAACCGCCGAAAAATCTGCGCAAATTCCAGTCCAATCGGCCCCGCGCCGAGAACGACCAACCGCTTCGGCAGCGTCTCCAGATGCACCGCTTCCCGGTTCGTGATATAGCCGACTTCTTCTAATCCGGGAACCGGCGGCACGGCGGGAACGGTTCCGGTCGCGATTAAAATGCACTTGCCGCTAATGACCTCATCGCCCATGCGCACCTCATGCGGACTCTCGAATTTTGCCTGCAACGGGTAATACGACGCTCCGATCTTCGACAGGCCGCCGTCGTCCGGGCCTTCGCCGCCAAGTTGTTTGACGACACGCTTTTTATAGTCCATCGCCTCGCCGAAATCGGCTTTGGTCACTTCGGCGTGGATTCCATACTGCCCGGAGTGGCGCACCTGCGTCCACACATCGGCGGCGCGAACCATCGCTTTGGTCGGGACGCAGCCTGCCCAGAAACACTCGCCGCCGAGTTCGCGTTCCTCCGCCAGCGCCACTTTGCGGCCCAGTTTTGCCGCCGTCCGCGCCGCTTTCAGTCCGGCGGAACCGCCGCCAATCACGATAAAATCAAACTCCTGCACGAGGTTCATTCCTTCCTATTCCATGCCGCCTGTATTTTGTCGGGCCAAAACTTCCGGCGAGTTGGATTCGAGTTCCGCTTGCAACTCCGCAATCGCGTCTAAAATCGGGAGAAACCGCTGTCCAAAATCGGTCAGGTGATACTCGACCTTCGGCGGAATTTCAGCGTAGACGATCCGTTCCAGCAGGCCGAGTTCCCTCATGCGCCGAAAATAGTAGGTCTGCACTTTCGGCGTCAGTCCCGGCAAGGCCCGCTCAATCGCGCCGGGGCGGCAAACGCCCTGCCGAATCTGGGCCAGCACCCGCAGCGACCACTTGCAGCCGAACACCGATTCGACCGTTGCCGCCACATCAAACGCCGCCTGCGATTTTTTTTTCGGCAAAAGCCCCGTTTCTTTCATAATTCCGCCCTGACTATCCAAATTGTGCCTACTTGTCAGCCGCCGCAATCCCGCGCATACTGTGATCGGGCAGGCGGAAATCACAAAAAACTTCCGCCGCATCCCAACTTACACTACGCAAAGGAACAGGAAAAAATGAGTCTGGAAGACAAAATTGTTTTAATCACCGGCGGCGGCACGGGCATCGGGGCCGACGCCGCGCGCGGGTTTCTGGCGGCGGGCGCAAAAGTCGTCATCAACGGTCGCCGCGCCGAAGTTCTGACGCAGACCGCCGCCCGACTCGATCCCACAGGCGCAAACGCTGCAATCGTTGCGGGCGACATCGGGCAGGCGGACACGCGCCGCCGCTTGATCGAAACGGCGACCGAGCGCTTCGGCGGCGTGGACATTTTGTTCAACAACGCGGGCGTCTTTGAGACAAAACCGTTCCTCAAAGTGACCGAAAGCGACTTTGCCCGCTACCTGAATCTGGTCTCCGGCTACTATTTCATGGCGCAGGCGGCGATTCCCGCAATGCAGAAGCGCGGCGGAGGGGCCATTATCAATACCGGCTCGATGTGGGCGGGAAACGCCATTGCCGCCACGCCGTGCAGCGCGTCTTCCACCGCCAAAGGGGGGATTCACGCGCTGACCATCAACCTCGCGATTGAGTTTGCGCCGGACAAAATCCGCGTCAACGCCATTGCGCCCGCCGTCGTCGAAACGCCCCTTTTTGACAATCTGCTGACGCCGGAACAGCTGGCCTCGTTCCATGCGTTTCACCCGCTGGGCCGCAACGGGCAGGCGCAGGACATCACAAACGCCGCGATGTTCCTCGCGGACGACGCCCTTTCCGGCTGGATTACTGGCGTCGTGCTGCCAGTAGACGGCGGCGTGGCGGCGGGCCGCAACTGAACTCGCCTTTTTTCTATTCGCCGGACGACGCGGGGATTCTATACTCCAACTCGTCCGGCGTATTTTTTAAGAGGACAGCCCAATGTCTTGATTGCATCGAGGGTACTTCTTTTCTATTGTGGCACAGTTGCGAAATTTTGTCGCGGCCTTTGCCCGTATTCCGACTGAGCAGGCCGGTCAGACAGAGACTTTTGGGCGGAGAAATCGGCCCGTTAACTCAAACTATGCACGGTTGGCATGGATTTTGCATTGTACTAAGCGTGAAAGGCGCGGAATGCCCGCGCCCGACCCTGCGTTTCGCCAGAGAAATCGCGCCCTGCGGTCTAAACCCCGTCCGAAACCTTGCCGATAATGTTCCTACGGCCCGAAATTTCCGTTGCGGGAAGCAAGGGGACAGGCGCGGCGCGGCAAACGGCGCGACAGTTTGCATGGCGGACGCTTTTTAACCCTCTGGAGGATTTACGACACCATGAATATCTGCGTTATCGGCACGGGCTACGTCGGCCTCGTGACCGGATGCGTCTTCAGCGATCTCGGCAACGAAGTGATCTGCGTGGACAAAAACCCCGACAAAATCGCCATGCTCGAACGCGGCGAAATGCCGATCTATGAACCCGGCCTCGAAGAACTCGTCAAGCGCAATGTGGAAGACAAGCGCCTGTTTTTCACCGGCGATCTGGCCCACGCGGTAGACCACTCCGACGTAGTATTTATCTGCGTCGGCACGCCCCCGCTGCCCAACGGCGACCCCGATATGTCGTACATTCAGGGCGCGGCCAAAGAGATCGCGGGCGCTCTGAACCGCTACAAGGTCATCGTCAATAAGTCCACCGTGCCGGTCGGAACGGGCAGCATGGTGCGCGAGATTATCGAAGCGAACCGCAAGCGCAACGTGGATTTCGATGTCGTCTCGAACCCGGAATTTCTGCGCGAAGGCTCCGCAATTAAAGATACGCTGGAACCCGACCGCATCGTTATCGGAGCGCCGAATCAAGTCGTCGCAATGCGGATTCTGGAACTCTACGCCCCGCTGGAGCGCCCGATGCTGATTACGGACGTGGCGAGCGCGGAGATGATTAAATACGCTTCCAATGCGTTCCTCGCCACCAAAATCAGTTTCATCAACTCCATCGCCAATATCTGCGACAAAGTGGGCGCGGACGTGATTCAGGTCATCAAGGGCATGGGCTACGATCACCGCATCGGAGCGGCGTTCCTTAACGCGGGCCTCGGATACGGTGGCTCGTGCTTCCCGAAAGACACCAGCGCTCTGGCGCGGACGGCGGAGCGGCACGATGTCGCTTCCCCGATTTTGCAGGCCGTCATGGATGTGAACCGCGATCAGCCATTCCGCTTCCTCGACCGGATGCGCGTAGCGATGGGCGGCTCGTTTAAGGGCAAAACGATTGGCATCCTCGGTCTGGCCTTTAAGCCGAACACCGACGATATGCGCGACGCCAAATCGGTGGACATCATCACGAAACTGCTGGAAGAGGGCGCTTTGATTAAGGCCTACGATCCCATCTCCATTGAGAACACGATGAGCATCTTCCCGGACATCTGCTACGCGAAAAACGCTTACGAAGCGGCGGAAGAGACCGACGCGCTGATGATCGTGACAGAGTGGAACGAGTTCAAGCAGCTTAACATGGAGCGGGTCAAGGAACACATGAAAACTCCGCTGCTCTTTGACGGGCGCAACATTTACGATCCCGTCCGCCTGCGGCGGCTGGGCTTCGATTATCATTGCATCGGGCGCACGACGGCGGCGCTGAAATAGGGAAGGGTGTCGGGTGTCGGGTGTCGGGTGTCGGGAGATACGCTTGCTACTGAAAGTTTGTACAAATTTCCAGTAAGCGTGGCATTTTCCCGACACCCGACCCCCGATACCCGACACCCTCCTCAAACGGAGGTTCTTTCCATGTCGGTACTGGGAAAAATGCTGGGGTTTGGGCGTAATGAAGATTACGACCGGGGGATTCGCCTGTTCGATCAGGGCATCTACGAGGAGGCAATTCGCGCCTTTCATCAGGCGCGGGAGCCGCGCCGGAACCGCAAAGATGAACTGACGGAGCGCCTCGCCTCGTTTTATTCGGCGGAAGCGTTCGCGCATCTGGGCCACGCCGCAATGAAGCACGGGCAGTGGGAACGGGCGGAGTCGCATTTCCGTTCGGCGCTGGAGATCAACCCGCAATACGCTGACCTGCATTTTAATCTGGCGCTGGCGCTGCGGGCGCAGCGGCTAATGCCGGAGGCGGTCGCGGAACTGGAAACCTCGCTGGAGATTAACTGCCGGTTCGCCAAAGCGCATCTGTATCTTGGCCTTGTGCGCTACGAGACGGGGGCGCATCAGGACGCCATCGAATCGCTGTGCGCGGCGCTGGAGTTCGATCCGGGCTTCCAGACCGAAGCGTTCGAGAAGGGGCTGGATTATCACAAGTCGGGCAATGCGCTGGCGGCCCTGCAATCTTTCGAGCAGGTTTCCCGGACGGAAGTGGACGACATCCAATTCCATTATAAATTGGGCGACGATCTGTTCCGGCGCGGAATGTACGATGAATCGGTTGCGGAGTACCACAAGGCCCTGCAACTGAACCCGAACTATGCGGACATCCATAACAATCTGGGGCTGGTCTATCAGGCGAAGGGGCTGCGGCGCGATGCAGAGACCGAATTTCAGTACGCGCTATCCATCAACCCAAATTTTGTGGGGGCCATGCTGAACTTAGCCAATCTGCACGCGGAGCGCGGGCATCACGGTTCGGCGCGGGCGCTCTACGGCGAGGTTCTAAGCCGCGAACCAGAAAACCCGATAGCGCTGCGTTCACTGGAATCGGCGCAGGCGATGGCGGCTTAGAGGATGGGTGTCGGGGTTCGGGTGTCGGGGTCGGAAAGTCACGCGCTGCAATTTCCTGAAAATTATGAAAAATTCCTGAAAATTACGCAAATTTTTGGTATAATAGAATCAATAATACAGGAAAGAGCGTCGCTTGTAACCTCGCCGTTCGCTGTGGTGGCAGACGCCTAATCGTTGTTGTCGTTCGCTTCAGATTTCTGGCTGACGACCTCGACCGTGACCGCCACAGTCACCGCCACGAGGATCGCTGCGAGCGCCGGAACGCTAAGCCACAAAAGCATGGCCTCCAGCGGCAACGCGACGACCGCGTGGCACAGCACACTGCGACCGATGCAGGCGAGGCGTTTTTCCTCGATCCAGAACCGTCGGATACGACGACGCAGGCTGAGGTCTTCTCCCTCAGTCTCGTTGAGTTTGGGAACCATAGGTTCCACCTTTCTCCGAGGCCAGAGGGCCAAACCCGCCGACGGTCCAAGTACAGCGGATTTGAACCCTCTGACCTGGCTTTTGTATTAGGCGGTGTTTGCCGCCAAAGACATTATACCGCGCCGCAGCGTTTCTTCGAATCGTTGCAGCGCGGTATTTTTCTGCAAGAATACCGGGAACGCCGCGTCCGTCCCGCTCGTCTTTACGCCTGATTTTCTCGCAAAGAAATCAAGCGAAAGGAGAAAAAAGGGAATGGCGCAGTCTTTTAACGCGACGGGAACGGGCGCGTTGGCAAAGTCAGACGAACGGGCGTTTCGGCGGGTATTAGTCACCGGAGCGGCAGGCCGCATCGGTTCGTATTTCGCGGAACAAAACCATGACCGCTACGGTCTGCGGCTCATGGCGCAAAGCGAAGCGGACGGCGAGAAAGTGGCGCGGTGGGGCGAAGTCGTCGTCGCGGACTTGCGCGATTTAGAAAGGCTTAAAACGATCTGCGCTGGAATCGATACCGTTGTCCACATGGCGGGCGATCCCGACCCCGCCGCAACCTGGCATGACTTGCTCGACGCCAATATCATCGGGACCTACAACATTTTTGTAGCAGCAAAGGCGGCGGGGTGTCGGCGCGTGATTCACGCATCTTCGATTCACGCTGTCTCCGGCTATCCGGCGGACGTGCAGATCAAGACGAGTGAACCCGTGAATCCCGGAGATTTGTACGGCGTGTCCAAATGCTTCGGCGAGGCGCTGGGCCGCTATATGGCGAACAAAGAGGGCCTCTCGGTGATTTCCCTGCGTATCGGGGCGTTTCAACCCCTCGAAGCGGCGCGGGACGCGGGCAGCATTCAAATGCTAGACGCTTCCGTTTCGCATCGGGACTTAAACCAACTACTCGTTCGATGCGTGGACGTGGAAAATTTGCAGTTCGCTATCCTGCACGGCCTGAGCGACAACCGGTTCAAGCGGCTCGATATTTCCGACGCCAGAGAGTTGGTCGGCTACGCACCGCAGGACGACCTGACAGCGGAAAATCCGGCCCTGAAAGCCCTGCATTTGCGGGAAACGGTGCAGTCGCACAGCGGGCGGGACGAGGGGGCGGAAAAATCGGGGCTGCGCGAAGAGGTAGCGGTCTAAGCGCGGAGGCTTTACACTCCGTTCAAATCTCACGCTATCGCGGTGGCGGGTTCGTCCGGGTTTGCAGTCTGCTGGGCGAGCGGCGCAAGGTGTCCCTCCGCTTCCAGCACGGAACGGAGGGCGGCAAGCGAGACTTCGACGTGGGCGGGGTCTGGCTCACGAGTGGTGAGGTACTGCGACCACATACCCGGCGCAAAGACTGCCATCACCAGCGGGTTGCGGCGGAACTTTCCGGCGAATTTCAGGACTTCGTAGGAAATCCCCGCGACAATCGGGATCATGGCGATATGGAGCGGAAAGCGCAGCAGCAATGCGGGACGCGGCAGCAGCGAAAAAACCGCAATATTGATCGCCATCACGATAAAAATGAAACTCGTGCCGCAACGGGGATGGATTCGGGACGAGGCAAGCGCGTTTTCCTGCGTCAGCGGCAGCCCCGCTTCCAGCGCGTTGATCGCCTTATGCTCCGCGCCGTGATATTGAAAGACGGCGTGAATGGCGGGCAGCAGCGAAATCAGTCCGATATAGCCGAAAAACAGCGCCATGCGGATCAGCCCGTCCACAACATTCAGGCGGCTGGGGCTGAAGCCATTGAGCAGGTGGAGTTTTTGCGCCCCCTGCGTCAGCAGCGTGGGCAGCAGCACAAAGAACCCGACGCCAAACACCAGGCTGTAGGCCATTGTTCCCTTGACGGCGACATCGTTGATCTTGCCGCTGGCGGGCATCTCCAATCGCGCCGCGACGGGCGGGCCATTGACAGCGGAGGCGGAAACAGCCAGCGCCTCCGCTTTCGCTTCTGTTGCGACTCTGGCCTCGAAAGCGGGGTGCGTTCCGTTTTGGGAAATTTTCGACGCGCCGTTTTTCGGGGCTATATCGGCGGTCTTTTCGGGCGGGGAGATTTTGGCGTAGTCGCCCTGTAACTGCGCATTGGACGCAAAGGCCAGCGCTTTCATTCCCAAAATCATGGCGTCGAGCAGGGCGTAAGTTCCGCGCAAAAAGGGCTTGTTCAGCCAGCGCAGCGCATGGAGGGCGCTTTTATCAATCGCTTCGCGCTGTACGATAATCTCGCCGTTGGGAGCGCGGCAGGCCACCGCAAAATAGCGCGGACTGCGCATCATCACGCCCTCAATCACGGCCTGTCCGCCATACTGCAAAATCTCGCCTTTGGGCGGCCTCGCCGTCAGCGCGTCCTGCGCGTTACTGTCCATGAGAACTCCAAAAAAAGGGTGTCGGGGTTTGGGTGTCGGGTGTCGGACAATTCCCCGCTGTTACAGGGTCGCGCCACATTCGATCCAAGGCGCATTTCCGACACCCGACACCCAAACCCCGACACCCAGAGTTAAGTCTATTTCATTTTATATTTTTGCAGGAACTTCTCGACGCGGCCTTCTGTGTCAATCAGTTTTTGCTTGCCCGTGTAGAACGGGTGGCAGGCGGAGCAGATTTCAACGCGGATGGTGTCGCGGGTCGAGCGGGTCTCAAACGTGTTGCCGCATTGACAAACGACCTGAACTGTTTTATAATCGGGGTGGATACCGGCTTTCATTTTCGTGTCCTTTCTTCGTCTGGAATAATTTCGCCACTGTATTATATACGATGCGGGCGCGAAAAGCAATCCCGAAGAGGCAAATACTTTACCATTCCGCTATCATTTTGCGCTCAAAGAGCGCCATCAGGAGGAATTATCGCATGATTCTGGGCAAAAACGCGGCGCTGGTCTGTTTCGGAGACAGCATCACGCAGGGAGACGGCGCAACGGGCGGGTACGTGGCGCTGCTGCAAAATTTTTTGACGGCGGGCTACCCGGAGCGCAATATCCGGGTCGTCAACGCGGGCGTGGGCGGCAACCGGACGCCCGATCTGCTGGCGCGGCTGGACAGCGACGTAATCGCGCAGAAACCAAACGCCGTTCTTGTGATGATCGGCGTCAACGATGTCGGTTGGGGCTTCGACGAGTTTAATCCGCGCCGTGAATTTCCGGCGGGCGACGGGCCGCTGGGAATCCCGCTGAACGTTTACGAGGCGAACTTGAGCGCGATTGCCGACCGCCTGCGCGAAGGCACGGACGCGGAACTGATTTTCGCCACGCCCACCGTTCTCGGCGAAGCGGTTGACAGCCCGGACAGCCTCCGCAATATCCGCCTGCGCGACCATGTGGCGGCGATGCGGCGCGTGGCGGAATCGAAAGCGGCGTTCATTGCCCCGACTCACGAGACTTTTACGCAGGCCATCCGCGCCGGAAAGTCCGTCAACCCCGATTTCCACCTGACCCGCGACGGCGTTCACATGACGCCCGCCGGAGACGCCGTTCTCGCGCTGACGATTCTGGCGACGCTGGGCTTCGGCGGCCTCGCCGCAGCATAGAAGTCTTTCGCTGCGAGTCAAGGCATTTGAAATGTCCTGACTCGCGGCGCTTTTACAATTCCGTCTGCGAGACCTCTTCGCCATCGTAGGAGATAAGCATGGGCTGGTCTTCCACAATCGTTTCGATATGCACGGGGCGTTTCCAGAGATAATGTATGTAACGCAGGGTGCGCCCGGTATATTCCATGTCCAGCGGCTTGCCGTCGTAGGAGTGTTTCAGCAGCAGTTCGCCGCGCCGCCGGTAGTCCCCGTCCTCCACCATGATAATCGGGATGCCGAAATTCGTCATCGAATCAAGCAGCGAATCGCGGACGTTGCGCCAGTTCGTGTCCTGCACCACCCACATCCGTTCGCCGTCCTGCTCCTCCAGTTTGTAGGTGTACATATCCAGTTTGCTGACCAGATTTTGGGTCAGGTATTTCCGCAGGAAGGAAACGTCGGCCTCGTCGCGGCGCACTTCGAAGATTTTCTTCATGCCCTCCCCGACCGGGCGGGCAAGTTTATGCCCCTGCCAGTCCTCTTCCGGCATATCGGTATCCCCTTCGCCGTCCCAGCGCCGCTCGATGTCGCGGAAGATGTTGTAGCCGACGTAGTAGGGGTTGATAGACATTTTCGATCCAGGCGAGAGGACGCCCGCGTGCATCCGCCGAAATTCCAGATGCTCCTCCGGCGTCAGCTCCAGATCGGTCATAATCCGCTCATGCCAAAAGGAGGCCCAACCCTCGTTGATAGTTTTTGTACGCATTTGTGGAATAAAGTAGATCATCTCCTCTCGGATCATTCCGAGGATGTCGCGCTGCCATTTTTCGAGGTCGGGCGAATGGTCGCGCAGGAAACCGAGCAGGTCTTTTTCCGGCTCCGGCGGGAATTTGCGCGGGCGCTTGGCCTGCGGCCCGCCGAGTCCGCTTTCCGTGACGTTCCAGAGGTCGTCGTATTCTGTGGCGGAGGGGCCGGTAATCGTCCGGTCGGCCTCGTACTGCTCCGGCGTTTTGCGGCGGAACTGCGCGGTAAGCCCCGTGTCGAAATGCTCCTCAATCGAAAGCACGGCATCCAGGAACTCCTCGACGGCGAGCGGCCCGAAGTCCTCCTCATAATGGCGGATGCGGTTGCCATGCAGCCGGACTTTTTCGATCATTCCCCGGTCGGTATGATCGAAATAATTATTGTTCTTGAAAAAGTCGTTATGCCCTAAGACGTGCGCCACGACGAACTTATGCGCCAGCATGGAGTTGCTGTCCAGCAAAAACGCCTGACACGGATCGGTATTGAACACGATCTCGTAAATCCGGGACATTCCATACTCATACGAGGTCTTTTGCCGGTGGTAATCCCGTCCGAACGTCCAGTGCGAGAACCGCGCTGGCAGCACATAACTGCCGAGTTCATAAATCACATGATCCGGCACGACCTCAAAATGCGTGGGGTAGAAATCCAGCCCGTAGCCCGCCGCCTTCTCCGTGATAATATCAATCCATCGTTCCAGTTCCGCCCGATCTTTTGCGTCCATGTTTCTCGCGCCTTTCCGCCAATGCCCGCAGGGAATTTATCGAATACTTGATTTCTTAATACGTTATCGGAAAGAGATTGTCCTTCTATGCAGCGGTTTGCTCCTTTTTTTCTCCGAACGGGCGAAACGCGCCGGTCTCCTGCTTTTAAGACGGCGCGAATCGGACAGAGTTTCAAGCGGCAATTCCGCAGTAAAACAAACAAAGCGCGTCAGCGGCTAATCGCTGACGCGCTTTGTTTACGGCAGATTTTGCTGGACGTTAGCGGGTCGGGGTGGAAGCGCCGACGTTGTTGAACTCGCCGATCAGCAGGGTGAAGTCGGACGAATCCACGAAGCCGTCGCAGTTGAAGTCGGCTTTCGCGTCGTAGCCGCTGCCGGGAATGGCAGCGCTGGAATTGAACGCCCCGATCAGCGCGGTGAAGTCCGTCGAGTCCACGCTGTTATCATTATTGGCGTCGCCCGCCGGAAGCGTGACGTTGATCGCCGTATAATCGGCGGCGCTCAGGTCGGTGTTGAGGGCGTTGACCGCCAGCCACAAATCTCCCTTGATATGGACTTGATACTGCCCCGCCGGGATGTTGTTGAGCGTAAATTCGCCTGTCGGCGGGATGTTTTCCGCCAGATAATACGTCGTTCCGCCTCCGACCGGAACCAACGTAAAGCCCACCGACTGCGCCGCCGCCTGCGGATTAATGCCCTCCAGAGCGACCGTGCCGGACAGCGTAAACGTCGGGGACGTCCGCGAATAGCCGAAATCCCAGCTTGGAGAGACCTCACTCGTCCCGACCGTCGCGGTGTAGCCATCATAGCCGACCGGTTCGCCCTGCGTCCAGCCGGCCTGCGGAATGACGTAGATATCGTAGGAACCCGGCGCGACGGCGAACGAATAATAGCCGTCCGCGTCCGTCGTAGTGACGGGTTCGCCGGAGTCGTATTTTCCGTTGCCATTCGTGTCGAGGTAGACGAACCAGCCGGAAAGTCCCGTCTCGCCTGCGTCCTGTGTTCCGTTGGTGTTCACATCGTTGTAGAGGATGCCCGCCAGCAGCGCGGACTGCGAGTAGCCGAAGTTCGTCCGGGACACGCCATTTGCGGTGAGCGTGACCGAATAGCCGTCGTAAGGGTAGTACGGTTCCGAAGCGTGCCAGCCCGCCGGGACGCTGTAGCCGTAGATGTAGTAAGTTCCGGCGGCAAGCCCGGTAAATTTGTACGTTCCGGCGGCGTCGGCTGTTGCGGTGGGTTCGCCTGCGTCGTACTGTCCGTTGTTGTTCAGGTCAAGGTAGACTTGCCAGCCGGACAGTCCCGGTTCGCCCGCCTCTTGATGCCCGTTGTCATTGAGGTCGTTGTAAATACTGCCGGTGATCGTTGCGCCGGTGGGCGTGGCGGTCACAGTCAGCAAGGCCGTTTTGCTAACTCCGCTGTAAGTCGCCGTAATTGTCGGAGTGTGCGTCGCAGTCACCTTATTGGAAACCAGGGTAAAAGTTGCGCTTGCGCTGCCTGCGCCAACGGTGACGCTTGCCGGAGTGGTCGCGGCGGCGGTGTCGCTGCTGGCAAGCGTCACCGTGACGCCGCCCGTCGGGGCGGCGCCGGAGAGGCTCACCGTGCCGGTGGAGTTTTGCGTTCCTCCGATAATGGAAGTCGGCGCGAGCGTCAACCCTGTCAGCGTCGGGGCGGCGGCGCTGCCGTTATTGACCGTCAGCGTAGCGGCGCGGGACACGCTTTTATAGGTCGCCGTCAGCGTGACGGTCTGCGCCGCCGTCACGCTGTGAGTTGTGACCGGAAAGGTGACGCTGTTGGAACCGGCGGCGACGGTCGCGGTGGCTGGAACGCTGGCGACGGCGGCGTTGCTGCTGGCAAGCGTCACAACGAGCGCCGTAGTCGCTGCGGTGTTGAGCGTGATATATCCCGTTGTCGCCTGCCCGCCCGTGACGGCGGCGGGATTGACTTGCAACGTGGAAATGGTGGGAAACAGGGCGAGGGCGAGGGCGGAGAAATCCGCGCTGCCCCAGCCCGTCGCAAGGTCGTACCCGGTCAGGCAGTTATAGTACTGATACGCCCGTCCCGCCGAGTCCACGTAGCGGTTGCTGCCGAGCGTGATGTCGTGGAAAGCGCTGGAGCCGCCGAGCGCGTAATAGGCGGGGGCGATATTGCCTTGCCGCAGCGGATAGCCGAGTTTTTGCGCGTATTCCCACATCACGGCGCTGGCGGCGGCCCACATCGGGGACGAGGCGCTGGTCCCGCCGACCGTGCCGGAGCCGACCGAAGGATCGTAAATAAGATAGCCGGAATAGCCGTCCGCGTTCAGCGAAACGTCCGGCGCGGCGCGTTTGGCGTTGCCGGTGAAGGCTTGCCACGCCGGGGCCGCCCAAATCTGGCTGATGCCGCCGCCGCTGGCCCCGCCCGTCTGGTAAGCACTGCTCCAGCCCTCCTCTTTCGTAATCTGATTGCTGGAATTAACGAATAGCGTTGTCCCGCCCACGCTGATAATGTTGGGATCGGAGCCGGGGTAGCTCATGGTCAATTCGTCGTGGATCAGGTTGCTGCCGCTGATATCGCGCCCGGTCGCGCCTTCGTCGCCGCTGGAAACGTAGCACGTCATGCCCTGCGCGGCGGCGGACTGCAGCACATTGTGGTAGGAGGTCGTAGCGGTCGGAAGATTTCCAGACCAATATTTTTCGCCAAAGCCGTAGCTGGTCGTCACAATATCCGCTTTATTATCGCTGACGACTTTCGCGGTGACGTTGTACAACTCTTGCAGGCTATTTTTGTAATTGCCCTGATAAAACAGAATAGTGGAGTTATAAGCGTTCGCTAAAACCATATCAATATCGAGGTTGGCCTCCACCGTGCCGCTGCCCTGCGAATTGTACGCTCCCGGCCCGCCGTCCACATTGATTGTCGTAATTTTGGGTACGTAAGTGGACGCCACGAAATTGCGCCCGTAAGAGGCCGCCGAAGCGGGATCGTAGGAATACAGGGAGACAATCGCCACCGTAACGCCGCTGCCGGTATAGCCTGCCCCGTAAAGCGATTTGAGATTGTATGCGGTCTGAATCTGGGGCGGCGTGTAGCCGTTGCCGCCGGGATTGCGGCGGGCGTGAAGCAGCGGAACGGGGTAGTTATCGAGGCCGAAAACGTGCTGCACCAGCGGCGCGATTGCGGCGGGTAGCGTCGGAGCGGTCGTATTGGCGTAGAATGCTGCGGCGGCGTCCTGATATTCCGCAATCACGACGCCGAACGCCTTTTGCGCCTGCGCCGCGCTGCCCTGCGCCGAGATCGCGAGGCGGTTTGCGGAAACATTCGTGATTTTCAGTCCATTTGCAATCAGGTGCGCCTTGACCTGATCCAGCGCGGCCTGCGTTGGGCCAAAGCGGTCGGCGAACTGCTGCGGCGTCAAAAACTGGTGATACTGCGGCGAAAGCGGGTCTTGCGCATCGGCGAGGAAGGCGTCCACCGCGTTCTCGTTCGGCAAGCGCAGGGTGACGGTGATTTGGACTGGAGCGGCGGCGGCGCGGGCGGCAATCCGCCGCGCGGCGCGAGTGAAGGGCAGCGCGGGCTGCGGCAACGTCGCAAAGCGCGGGGCAGAGGCGGCGGACTGACCCTGCGCGTCGGCGGCGGGAACCGATCCCGCCGCAAGCAGAGCCAATCCCGATACCGTAAAGCGTTTCCAAACGGAGGCGCGTTTCAACATGAAAATAGCGTGTCCTTAGTCGTAATGAATCGCGGCGCTTGCGAGGGGTGCGAAAGGGAGGGTAATCGGGCGACGCCATTTTCAGTATATCACAGACCCGGCGCAAAATCCAGAAAAAAAGGCCGTTTCCTCCTGCGCGAATATTAAATTTTTGTTAAGACATTTTGTTAAGACATGGAGTGGGGACAGATTATTCCTCCACGACTTCGACCCGGATGCCAATCGTGCGAATGATGCCCGCCGCTTTTTCGCAGACCTCTTTGCCGCCGTGATGCACCACCGATTTGCCGAGGTTGTCCACCTCCCACGTCTCGATTTCGGCCTCCTCCTGCGTGCAGCCTGTCGCCTTTTGCAGGATCATTACCACCTCGTCCCACGTATTTTTAGAATTATCGTAAACGATCACGATAAAACCGCTGCCGCCAATCCGCTCGTCTTCGTCCATATCGTCGGCGGGCAGGACGGGCGTCATCCGCTCCGGCGTAATCACCGCCATACGAAACGGCGCTCGCAACGGCCCCCGATTGCGTTTAATCCTCATGTTTCGCTCCTGAACTTTCTCTGCGCCCCGCCCCTCGGAAGCGGACTTAAAACAGATGAATGCGCGAACCCTGCGCGTCCTTTACGACTTCGATGCGCTGCGAGAAAGCGTCTTTCATCTCCTCGAAATGCGTAATTACCAGAATTTTCTCAAAATCGTCCTTGATGGACTCGATCACCTCGACCAGCCGTTCGCGCCCCTTGCCGTCCTGCGAACCGAAGCCTTCGTCCATAATCAGGGTCTGTAATTTTGCCCCGGAACGCCGCGCCAGCAACCGGGACAGCGCAATCCGAATCGCGAAATTCACCCGGAACCCCTCGCCGCCGCTAAAGAGTTCATACGGGCGAACGCCCGCGTCGTCCCGAATTTTAATGTCCAGCGTCTCAATCGTGGAATCGCCCGTTTTGGCGGCGCGGGTCGTCTCAAACGCGACGGTCATCTCATTTTCGCTCATTTTCGCCAGCAGCAGATTGGCCTCGTCCTGAATCTCCGGGATCGCGCTTTCGATGATGTGCGCCTGAATCCCCTTTTTCCCGAACGCCTGCGTCAGCGCGTTATAGATATTAAGTTCGTTCTTCTTGATTTTAAGCTCGGCCTCTTTCAGCGCGAACTGCGCCAGCGCTCGCTCCCCCGATTCGATATACGACAGGTTGCTGCGCTCATCGCCCAGCAGACGCCCGCGCAAGTCCTGCATCCGCGCCAGTTCGTTTTCCGCCGCCGCCGCCTGTACGCGGATTTCGTCGTACTGCCCCAGCCGCGCCCGCGCCTCCTCCAGCCGCGCTTCTGCCGCTTTCCGCTCCTTCGCCTTTTCCGCCAGCGCCGCTGCAATTCGCCGCTCGGCTTCCTGCTCGGCTTCCAGATTATTTGCCGCTTCCTGAAAATTGTAATACCGCTGCTCCGCCTTACTCAGAACGTTCAGCGTGGCAAGCGTTTGTTCGTATTCCGCTTTGGCAAGCCCCAGAATCTCTAAATCTTTCTCCATCTTGATGCGCCGCGCCTGTTCCGGCCCCGCGAACGCGCCCCGCTCCCGCTGCGTTTGCAGTTCGTTCAGGCGTTTGAGGGCCGCGTCCGCGTCAACGCCAGCCGTTTTAATCTCCGTCAGGCGGACGCAAAACTGATCGTGCTGCGTCCGCTTTATGGTGATCGCTTCCCGCGCTTCCCCCGCCGTTTTCACCCGGTTTTGCGCGGCGGTCAGCGCCGTTTTTGCCGCGCCGCCCTCCCGCTTCAGGGTCTCAAGCCGCTCCGACATCGCGGCGCGTTTCGCCGTCTGTTTCGCGATCACCGCCGCCTGCCGGTTGCCGCTCAGGTCGTTTTCGCAAACCGGGCAGGCGGCGCGGGGCTGACCGAGAAGGGCTAAAACTTCGTCCATGTCCGCAATATCGAGTTTCAGACGCTCATTCCGCGCCCGAAGTTCGGCGAAAGCGTCCTGCGCGGTCTGCAAATCCGCCGCCGCCTCGTCCGCTTCGTCCGCAATCGCCGCCTCGCTCTGCAAATCCGCCGCCAGCGTCTTCATCTGCGCCGCAATCTGTTCCGCCTGCTTTTTTCGCGCTTCGACTTCGCGCCAGTCCCGTTCCGCCGTCCCGATGGCGTTATTAAGGTTCGTCCGCGCAATGTCTATCGCCCCGACCACCACCTGCAAGTCCGCCGTGATTTTGCTAAACCGGTCCACTTCCGGGTCGAGTTGTTCGCGCCGCTTCCGGGCCGTTTGCAGCCGTTCGTAGTCGCCCAACACCGATTCGCGCTGCGCCAGCGTTTTCTGCGTAGCGTCGAGTTTCGTCCGCTGCTCCGTCAAATCCCGCTGCCTCGCCGCCGTTTCCGCCCCGATGCGCTGAATCTGCGCTTCCAAATCTCTCGCCGCCGCCGCCGCCGACTCCAGCCGGCTGCGCTTTTCGCGCCATTCCGCCGCCGTCTTCTCCTGCTCCGCTAAATCTGTCTGAATTTTTTCCAGCGCGGCGCGGGCCGTCTCCAGCGCCGCCCGATGCTCCGGCAGCCGCTCCGTCTCCCGCCGCAGCATCACAATTTCGCGGTCAAGTTCCGCCGCTTCCTCTTTGCGCTGACCGGCAAGAGTTTTCGCTTTTGATTCTAATTTGTCGTAGCGTTCTAATCCCAGAATCTCCGCTAAAATCCGCTTGCGGTCTGCGGGGCGTTGGCGCGTGAACTCGTCCGCCCGCCCCTGCTGCAAATACGCGGAGTTGATGAACGTCTCGTAGTCCATGCGCAGCGTCTGAACGATCTGCTTGCCCACGTCCCGCGAACTGCCGCCAATCGAGGCGTAGGCCCCGCTGGAATTGACCTGCGCAAACTGCCAGTCGCCCGCGCCGCTTTTGCCGCGCTTGCGCTTCTTGACGGCGCGGTATTTCTCGCCGTCAAACTCAAATTCGAACCGGACTTCCATCTCGTCCGCGCCAATCCGAATCAGATCGTCGTCCGTGATCCCCCCGATTCCAGTGGCGCGGGTCTTGCCCCACAGCGCGTAGGTCATGGCGTCGAGCAGCGCCGATTTGCCATTGCCGTTGTCCCCCGAAAGGCAGGCGACATGAAGCCCCGCAAACGGCAGCGTGGTCGGCTCCTCGCCGTAGCTCATAAAATTTTTAAGCGTCAGTGTGATTGGTATCATGGGTCGGTGTTCGGGTGTTCGGGTGTTCGGGTGGTAACTATTCACCCCACCCCAGCCCTCCCCTTCGCAAGGGGAGGGAGCAGTCCGCATTTCTCCCCTCCTTCGCAAGGGGAGGGAGCAGTCCGCATTTCTCCCCTCCTTCGCAAGGGGAGGGAGCAGTCCGCATTTCTCCCCTCCTTCGCAAGGGGAGGGAGCAGTCCGCATTTCTCCCCTCCTTCGCAAGGGGAGGGAGCAGTCCGCATTTCCTCCCCTCCTTGTGAAGGAGGGGTAGGGGGAGGTGAATAGTTACTTCAGGTGTTCGGGTGTTCGTTCCTTCACTGATAGTTTTGTACCAACTGTCAGTTGAGCAGTCAATACCTGAATACCTATCTGCTCGCTTCCTCTTCCGCGAGTTCTTTGAAGAGGGGATCGGCGCAGTCTAAAATTTGCTGGCGGCGCGGCGTCCAGTCGGGTTTGCTGTCCAGAAAGAGTTCGAGCGCTTCGCGGGGCGAGCGCGATTCGGTGAGCAGGCGGATGCGGGCGGCGGAATCGCGCTGCACTTTGCGCGAAATGGAGACCGTGAGGAACGCGGGCGCAAGCGCCTCCCGGATGTCGCGCTCCCGCACCAGCGCCGCCCGCTCCTGCGTCACCCGGTAGGTCAATTTCACGATGGCGTTGCGCAGGGAGTGGCGTTTGATTTCCGCGACAATTTTTTCGGTCGGTTCGTCGCTGTCGGCGTCCACATCAATATCGAGCAGGGCGCGGCCCTCGTCCACCGGCGCAAAGCGGTATTCCGCGCCGCCCTTTTGCAGATCGAGCAGCACGAATCCCTTGCGTTCATCCTTTTCGCCAAAGTCAATCCGGTCGGGGCTGCCGGAATAAACGACGTGCGGCTGACTGCCCGGATTCAAGTCCTGATGCTTGTGAATATGCCCCAGCGCCACGTAGTCAAACGCCGGGTTCGTCAGCGAAGAAAGCGGGACTTGCGGCTCCAGCATATTGAAGTAGCCGCTCTGCCACGCCGAGAGTTTCGCGCCGTTCGCCCAGAAATGCCCCAGCAGGATCGTCGGAATTTCGTCGTTTGCCGCGTTGATTGCGTCGGCGTGGGCCTGTATGTATTCCGCGTACTTCGCTTCCAGCATCAGGCGCGTCTCATCAAGCGTTTTGCCCTGAAACTCCTCCCGCGCCAGCGAAAAGCCTTTAATCAGATAGGGCATGGCGGCAATCCGAACCGGCCCCGCCTGCGTTGCGACGACAATAATCTCCGGCTTGCTCAAAACGTGAACATTCGTGACGCCCAGCGTTCGGTAAATCTCAACGGCGTGGGCGCGTCCGCGAATGGCGGGCATATCGTGGTTGCCGACCAGCAGGACAACGGGAATCCCGGCGTCCGTGAGGCGGCGGATGCATTCTGCAAATTCGCGCTGATCGGTCTGGCGCGGGTCGCGGGTCTTATAGGCGTCTCCGGCGAACACGGCAAGGTCAATTCCGGCTTCTAAGGCCAGTTCAATCGCCCGCATCAGCGAGACTTTAAAATCTTTCAGGCGTGTGTTGACGCCGGTATCGGGATCGAGCCGCCCGTAGAGTTCCACGCCAAAATGCGTATCGGCGAAGTGCATAACGCGAATGGATTGCTTGCGGTTCAATAATTTGGCCTTTGCGGGAGGAGCGCGGCGCGTCCCGATTCCGGCGCGGCGCTTAAGGCGAAAAAATACGATGCGCCCCGCCCGATAATCCCCGCCGTTATTTTGCCATAAAAACCCCGATTTTGCTACGCCTGCCGCAACAAATTAAGCCGGGAACATCATGCTCCCGGCCTGAAAACAAAACAAGCGGCCCGAAAAATCGGGCCGCCTGCTTCTCGCGTTATGAATGACAGCCCGTCGGGGCCTACTTTTTGGCGCGGCGGCGGGCCAGCAGGCCCGCGCCCGTGACGCCGCTCGTCAGCAGCAGGGCCACGCTGCCCGGTTCCGGGACGGCGCTGGGCGTATGGTAGGTATAGACGATTTTCGCCGAAACGTCCGCTACGGTGGAAACGGCGGAGTTGACGTTGCCGCCGCCGCCGAGGGTGGACTGACCGCTAAGCGAGGAGTAGGCGAGGCTGATGCTGCCCGCGCCAGTGTACAGGCCGAAATCCGCCAGCGCCGGAGCAACCGTTTTGGTGTCCGTTCCGGTCAGGGGGCCGTAGGCCGTCGGCACGTTCACTGCGAGGTCGGTGAAGTCCTGCGACGTTCCGGGGGCCGGTTTCAGGCTAATGGAGTTTGGCCCGGCCAGTTTGACCTGCGTGGTGAACGACTGGGTGAACGACTGGGGCTGCGCCGCCGTGTTGGTGAGGGTGCCAGAGTTGGTCGCGTCGGCGGTTGCCATCAGCGAAATCGAGTCGAGGATCGCGCCGGGAACGTTGAACTGCGGCAGGGTCAGCGTGCCGCTGATTTCCGTCGTGGCGAACGGCGCGGAGGCGCTGTACATCAGCGTGTCGGCGTTGGCGGCGCCCGCAAACGAGATTGCGGCGAGGCCGGTCAGGGAAAGCATCGAGAATTTATTAGCGCGGTTCATCAATTTAATCGGTTCCTTTTCAGAGAAAGTCCCGGATTAGCGCCCGGCGCAAGGCGGGGACATCTATCGGGTTCGGAATGTTGTGGTCGCGTTCGCTTGATTAGCGGGGCGAACGGGAAGTTTTTACTTCCCTGCGGTTATTCCCGCTTTCGCTCCAAACTTAATATAAAACCAACGCGCCCTCATCAACTTATAATGCACAAACCGTGCCACAAACCCCGTTTTTGAGTTTCTCTGCCCGAAAACCGGCAATAGTAGAGGGGCTTTTCGCGCTTTCCCGTATTATTGCCGCGCCAACCGATTATAAAGAAGATCAAGGCAAAAAATTGATAAAAAAAGAGGCGACAAAAAAAGACAGTCCTGAAAAATCAGGACTGTCTTTGCGCTTGCGGGGCAAGCGGAAGGGAACTACTTGCTGCTGCGTCGGCGTCGGACGAAGAAGCCGGCGCCCGTGATGCCGCCCGCGATCATCATCGCGACGCTGCCCGGTTCCGGGACGTCCGTCGGCTGCAGGTGGTAGGTGTAGACCACTTTCGCCGAAACGTCCGCCACTGTGGAGATGTTGGAGACGATATTGCCGCCGCCGCCGAGAGTGGTTGTGCCGCTGAGCGAAACATAAGAGAAGCTAATGCTGCCCGCGCCGGTGTACAGGCCGAAATCCGCCAGCGCCGGGGTCGCCGACTTGGTGTCCGTTCCGGTCAGGGGGCCGTAGGCCGTCGGCACGCTCACTGCGAGGTCGGTGAAGTCCTGCGACGTTCCGGGGGCCGGTTTCAGTTTAATGGAAGCGGGGCCGGTCAGCGTGACCTGCGTGGTGAACGACTGGGTGAACGACTGGGGCTGCGCCGCCGTGTTGGTGAGGGTGCCGGAGTTGGTCGCATTGGAGGTCGCCATCAGCGACACCGAGTCGAGGATCGCGCCGGGAACGTTGAACTGCGGCAGGGTCAGCGTGCCGCTGATTTCCGTCGTTGCGGAAGGCGCGGAGGCGGTGTACATCAGGGTGTCGGCATTGGCGGCGCCAGCGAACGAGATTGCGGCGAGGCCGGCAAGGATGGCAAAATTCTTCATGGTAGTGGTAGGTTCCTTTCGAGTTTCTCGAAAAAGTGATTTGTCATTATGACATTTGCGCGTATTTCGCGCAGATGGCGTCTTTTTATGGCGGCAGATGTTTATTCTGTCTCGCCGACGCCGGACACAGGGAACGCTACGGGAAGGTCGCGTTGGTCTCAAATCCTGCATCTTGTTGGGAAGTCTGTTAAGGTCGGTCTCTTGCGAGAAATTCCCGCCTCACTACCTATATAGCAAGAACCGTGCCAACTCGAACAAAAAAGGCCTTTTTTTGAATTATTTTAAAAAATAATTTTCAAGATGCCTCTTTTTTAACTTTTTACTGTTTTGTCCGCTTATTTTTTGCACACAATCGCCTGTACTCGCATATATATTCCTACCATTCTTCGTTTCAACCACAAAAAGAGACAATCCTGACAGGACTGTCTCTTTTTTGACATCACTTTGTATATTTACTGGCAGAAGCGCGAGCAAAGCGAAACACCTATTTACGGCGGCGGAAATAGCCGCCCGTTCCCATCATAGCCCCTATGACTACCGGAACAAGACTGCCGGGGGCCGGGACGCTACTCGAAGTCGTATGGTACTGGTAGGTGATGGTGGTAGAAATATCCGCTAAGGCGTTTACTCCCACCCCAAGATTGCCGCTTGAGCTTGAGACGGACTGACCCGTGAGAGAAGCATAGGTCAGATCGAAGGAGCCAGCGCCAGTGTAGAGACCGAAACTGGACGATGACGCATTGGCGGAGGTCGTTGATTGACTTACCAGAGGACCAAATGAGACTGCGGGGCCAGGGGCCACCGGGAGGGTCTGCGAAACGGACGGCGTCGGGTCAAGCCGCAAACCGCCCAGTCCAGTTACCCTGACGTCGGCGCTTACGCTCAGACTGACTTGCGCCGTTCGCGGGTCTCCATTGGTAAAACTGCCGGAGACGGAGAGGTTGGAAGTCGCCGCCAGCGTGATGGCGTCCAGTGTCGCGCCAGGAAGATTGAACTTCGGGAGCGTCAGCGTTCCCTTAATTTCGACAAAGGTTGCTGGAGCGGACGCCGTATAAGTCAGCGTGTCTGCGTGGGCGGCGCCACTCAGGGAGAGAAGGGCAAGGCTGACGAACGCCGTTACATTTTGTGTGATACGCATCTTGGGTAGAATCCTTTTTCTTGTTCTTTTGAAAAGCGCCTGCCAGTCGGTTTGATAATGCGCGGACCCGGCGTCGGATTCTCTGCCCGTCCCATCCGCGCAACAGGGAAAAGTTTTCGATCAAGGCCGTTTGCTGTCCCTTTATTTCTTTATTGCAAGAACCATGCCAAAATTACTAGTTTTGTTCATTTTTCAAATTATTTTTTTAATTTTTTTTCTGCGCTTGTCCCCTGCCAATTTTCTGCGGTATACGCCCCTGTCTTTGATAAAAAATCTTTCAAAACGCAAAAAAGGCGATTCCGTCGGGAATCGCCTTCACTGTAAACATTATGGGATTTTACCAGTACACCCACTGTTTTGTCGCCACCACATAGATTCCCAGCAAAAGATTGGTCAGGCCGTGCGCTACAATGCAGGCGGTCAGGCTCTTTGTCCTTATTAAAAGCCAGCCATAGGCGGCGGCGCAGATGATCGCCGCAAGCCATTCCGGGTGCGCCAGCGCAAAGCCAAAGACCACAAACCAGAAGGCGGACGGAACGTACTGACCCAGCGGCAGCGATTCCCAGCGGTCGGGGTCGCTGAAATAGCGCCACAGGAACGACCGCCAGAAAATCTCCTCCATAATCGGAACAACCACGACCAGCCCGAAGAACCGCGCCGCAAAGAAAACGGCCCGCAATCCGGCTCCCGCAACATCCTTATAAGGATCAATCGCGGTGCGCGTCCCCTGTATCGCGAAGTGCGGAGTGCGCGGGTCAATCAGAATCCATTCGAGAAAGACCAGCGTCCCGACCAGCAGGGCCAGCGGCAGGGCGCGGGCGTCAAGCCGTATGTCGCGCCACGTATAGCGGAAGGCCAGCAGGGAAGCGCAGACCAGTCCGATTTTCAGCGCGTAGCACGCCACGAACTGCGCCCGGAAATGCGGCTCGACCAGAGCGGTGAACAGCATGAAAATCGCCATCGGCGCGATATAGCCGATCCAGTGGCGATTCGGCGGCGTTGTTACGAGCGCAGAATCGTTCGTTTCTGTCTGCGGCGGTGTTTCGTTGTTCGTTGTCATAGGGCGTCAAGTAGCGGGCGGTTCCTCGAAATCATCCGGCGGAAAAACGCTGTATACGTCCTGCGCTCCATGCAAAACGCGAACGATTTCGATTCCGCCGACGATTTCGCGGTAGAAAGTCACATAATCACCAGACGGAAAACTCCGCAATCCCGTTCGTAATTCCTCGCGATTCCTGCCCATGTGTGGAAAAGCCAACAAGGTATCATACGTTGCTGTTATCTTGTCGCAGACACGCATGGCAGCGCGTTCGCTTTTTTCGGCATGGTAAACCCAGATCAGCGTCAAGTCCGTGTCAGCGTCGCGCGTTTTTTCGATGCGGCCCGTCATTTAAGCAACTTTCTGTCGGCTAAAATTTTGCGCCCTTCGACCGCGATATGGGCCGCGATTTCCGCGCCGGAAGAAAATGTGAGAACGTCGCCGCGTTCCGAACTATCAAGGCCCTTTTGAATCTCCTTCCGCAGATTCTCAAGACGCATACGACGGATTTCATCCTGCTCGGAAATGAGGCGAAGCCCTTCAAGAATCACGTCTTCCGGTGAGTGGTACAGTCCGCTCGCGACTTTCGCATGAATCAATTCTGCGAGTTCCGGCTTAATGGCAATGGTTGGCGTTGACATAAGTTTTTTTCTCCTTTCCCTTTATCATTATACAACGCTTCGCGCCGCATGACAAGCGACGCGGCCTTACGTGGGAATCGGACTGCCGAGCGGCACGGACTGTGTGACGCCGGTATCGGCGGCGCGAAGCCCCGCTTCCAGAATCTCCTGCGCGTTGCGGCTGACAATCGGAGAGCAGTACCCCTCTATCGGCAGATTATTTTCCAGGCAATAGAGGAAGTATTCCGGCCCGCTGCGATGCGGCGCGGCGAGCGCGGGCGGCGCATAGGCCTCCTCCGCTTTGCCGGGACGCTGAAGCAAGACCTGATCGTGATGCAGGCCAATCGAGCCTTCGCTGCCGTAGACCACCGGATTCGTTCCGGCATACCCGACGGGCTGCGTCCAGCTCGCCTCGCAGACGCCGAACGCATGACCGTATTTCGCGATAATCATGCCGTTATCGTCGGAGGCGGCGTAGCCGGGCTCGCTGCCGAAATAGCCGCGCATCCCCGTCACCGAGTTCGGAAGTCCGAGCAGCAGCGCCGCGAGATTTGCCCCGTAGCCGCAGTAGTCCATGAAAGCGCCCGCGCCGTTGACCTTCGGATTGGTCAGGTCTTTTACGAACTCCGGGCTGCACCCCAGCGCTATCGGGCCGTTGTGCGCGGAGCGGTAGCGGGTATAGCGCGGTTCGCCGATGTCGCCCGCCTGAACCCGCCGCGCCAGTTCCTGCCAGCCCGCCTGCCATGCGTTCGGCCAGTTAATCATCAGGAGCGTTCCGGCCTTCTGCGCCGCCGCCAGCATCCGCTCCGCCTGCGCCAGCGTCGCCGCCATCGGTTTTTCGCTGACGACGTGGATTCCTTTTGCCGCCGCCGCCTCCACGATGTCCGCGCCCTCGCTGTTGCCGCCCGCCGCCTGAATGAGGTCCAAATCTTCCGAGGCGATCATCTCCTGAAACGACGGGTAGACTTTCGCGACGCCAAACTCCGCTTGCAGCTTTTGCAGCAGTTCCGGCGCGTCGTCTCCCCCCGCCACAATCTCCACGCGGCCCGTCTCCCGCCAGCGCTGCAACTCGCTCCACACATGATCGTGCGACATACACGCCACGCCCAGCCGATACATTTTCATCGTTCACTCCCGGATTTATTTTTTATCCACGAATTACCACAAATTTATCACGAATTAAACACTAAAAATCCGACTGCCCGGATGCGGTCGTCTCATCGAAATTTCGTGTCTATTCGTGGTAAATTCGTGGTAATTCGTGGAAAAGGTATTAAAATTTTCTTGGGGCAGGCATAGGGCGCTGCTCCTCGCCATCGAAGCGGCCCTGCGAAAGGGCGGAGACGCTGCGCGAAAGGTAATCTATAAGTTCCTGAAAACTCTTTGCGCTCAAGTCCAGCGGTTCCCGCGCCATCATTTGCCCCAGTTTGTCCATGTCCGCGCCGCGCACCCCGATCCCGAAGAAAAGAAGCGCGTTTTTGCTTTCCTCCTCGCGCACTCGCCGCGCCGCTTCCAGCGTCACCGATTCCGGCTCGCCCTCCGGTCTGCCGTCGGTAATTAAAAAGACGTGCGGGCGGAAATAGTCCATTTCCATTTCGCGCAGGGCCTTTTTGTACGACTGAAGCTGAGAAATCGCCTCTAAAATTGCCGTTCCCATGCACGTCTGACCGGCGGCGTCCAGCGTTGGCGGCTCGAAGCGCGACACCGGGATAAAATCCTGCGCGACTTCAATCCGGTTATTAAAAGTGATAACGGCGATGTCCACGCGCTTGGAGGCAATCGGGTCGCGCCGCAGATTGTCGCGCAGGGTAATCAGACCGGCGTTAAGTTCCGCAATCGCCGCGCCCTGCATGGACTGCGAGTTGTCCAGCAGCAGGACGCACGGGCAGCGCGGCTCCGGGTTATAGGAAAATTCGACCGCCTCTTCCAAACTTCGGTTCATAAGCGTCCCTCCGGGACAAAGCGCCGCAAGCGCGGCATGGACAGCCGAGCGGCGTCCGCACATTCTATACCGCTTTATTTTGCCACAAAAAACGCATTTTTGCGCGTCTTGCCCCGCATCAAATCGGAGGATTGTTTCCGCTCTGACGGCGACGGAGCAAATTGCGCCTGTTTGCGTTGGGACAGGGAAGGGAAAAGAGGCAGCCAGCAAACCGATACAAAACAAATTCGCAATTATTCACCCCACCCCAGCCCTCCTCTTGCGAAGGGAGAAACGCAGGGCCATTCAGTTTTCGTGCGGGCGAATACATTCACGGCCACGCGCGCGCAAAGTCCGCCTTCGCGGACTCAATGCGGATGAGCCCCCACAAAAAGGATCGGGTTTAGTGTCCGAAGGGACACTTCGCGCGCTTGTGGCAGCGGTTTCAACCGCCCGACGCTGAAAACTAAATGGCCCTGGGAGGAAAGGGAGCCGTCCGCTTTTCTCCCCTCCTTGCGAAGGAGGGGTTGGGGGAGGTGAATCGTCGCCTCATTTTTTACTGAGGTTCCAGCGCGGCCACCGACCCTGCATTGCAATTCCCGTTTGCAGGCGGGGGGCGAAGATTTCGCGCTCCGCCCGCAAACGGGCTGCCGCGCCGCATTGACACTTCCCGGCGTTAGGGGTATTCTGATAGCCCGCATTGACGCGGATTATCAAAAGTGGGACGAGAAACGGGCAATCAGGAACGCGACCAGTAGAGTCGAGAGGAATCAGGAGAAAGAGATGCCGAAAATTTTAGTCAGCGATCCCATCGCCGAGGCCGGGATTGCGATACTGCGCGACATACCGGGCGCGGAAGTGGACGTAAAAATCGGGCTTGCGCCCGCAGAACTCAAGGCCATTATCGGGGAGTACGCCGCCCTCGCCGTGCGCAGCGAGACCAAAGTCACCGCCGACGTTTTAAGCGCCGCCGGCAGGCTCCAGATCATCGGGCGGGCCGGAGTCGGGGTGGACAACATTGATGTAACCGCAGCGACGCAAAAAGGCGTGGTCGTGGTCAATTCGCCGGAGGGCAATACCCTTGCGGCGGCGGAGCTTGCGGTCGCGCTGCTGCTGACGCTGGCCCGAAAAATCCCGCAGGCCGACGCCAGCCTCCGCGCCGGAAAATGGGAACGCAAAAAATTTGTCGGCACGGAAATTTACGGCAAAACGGTCGGGATTATCGGCCTCGGCAAAATCGGGCGCAGCGTGGCGCAGCGCATGAAAAGTTTCGATACGACTGTCATTGCCTACGATCCGTTCGCCACGCCGGAGAGTGGGCAGCGGATTGGCGTGGAGATCGTTTCTTTAGAAGATATTTACCGGCGCAGCGATTTTATCACGATCCACGTTCCGTTAAACAACGATACGCGGGGCATGATCGGCGCGGCGCAAATCGAACAGATGAAGGACGGAGTGCGTCTCATTAATTGCGCTCGCGGCGGGCTGGCGGACGAGGCGGCGCTGGCGGCTGCCATCCAGAGCGGCAAAGTCGGCGGCGTGGCCTTCGACGTGTTCAGCAAGGAGCCGCCGGAAGCCGACAATCCTCTGCTTTCTCTGACGGAGAACGTGATTACGCCGCATCTGGGGGCCAGCACCGAGGAGGCGCAGGTCAACGTCGCGATTGATATAGCGGAGCAGATTGCGGACGTTTTGCAGGGCCGTCCCGCCCGCAGCGCCGTGAACCTGCCTGCGCTGACCGCCGATGAGATGGCGAAAGTCGCGCCGTTTTTGGTTTTGGCGTCGAAAATCGGCAGCCTGCAGGCGCAGTTAAACCGGGAAACCGGCGGGGCGGGCCGCGCCATCAACGGCGTCGAAGTGACCTTTAACGGCGAATGGGCGGGCATCCCGACCGAAAGCGTGACGCGGGCGGTCTTGCAGGGCCTTTTGCAGGTGGCGCTGGAAGACCCGGTGAACCTCGTTAACGCCCCGGCGCTGGCGGAGGCGCGGGGAATCAAAGTGACGGAGACGCTGCGCCGCATGAATCCGAATCATTCGTGCCTGCTCACCGTCCGCGCCCATTTTCCGGGCGGCGACCGGGAAATCTGCGGCGCAATCTACGGCAATGAGGCGCGAATCGTGCATATTGACGGCTACACGGTGGACATCGCGCCGTTCGGACACATGATCGTGACGCAGCACACCGACCAACCGGGAATTATTGGCAGAGTGGGGACGCTGCTCGGCGAATCGGGCGTCAATATCGGCGGGATGCACGTCGGGCGCGAGGGCGCGGGCAAGCGGGCGATCATGGCGCTTATGGTGGACAGCGAGGTTTCCCGCGCCATGCTCGACTCCATCCGCGCCATCCCCGGCATGGAGGCCGCGCAGTCCGTGAACCTGTGAAGCGAAGGAAGAAAACAGAAAACAGAAAACAGAAGAGGGGTGTCAGAATTTATGAGTTTTGCGCGTTGTTGCAACGTTGATAAACCGGGCATTTTTTCCGTTTTCTGTTTTCTGTTTTCTGTTTTCTTCCCAGAGTAAAAACCCGTATTGACAGGGCGGGCATTCTTTGTTATCATAGGCTAAGGGAAATGCGATTTGAGGGGAGCGCGGTATGAGGAAATTAAACGGGTTCACGCTGATTGAGCTGCTTGTGGTGATTGCGATTATCGCGGTGCTGGCGGCGATTCTTTTTCCGGTTTTCGCGCAGGCGCGGGAGAAGGCGCGGCAATCGTCGTGCGCCAGCAACATGAGGCAGATTTCAACGGGCGTTCTGATGTACATTCAGGACTACGACGAAAAGCTTGCGCCCGTCGCTATCCTCGATTCGCAGAGCGTCAATGACATCCCCTGGCCTGACTTGATTGCGCCGTATCTTAAAAGCAAGCAGATTCGTCTGTGTCCCAGCGACCCCAAATCGAAAGAAAATTCTTACGGGCTGAACGAAATCTGCTTTCCCGACCTGAGCGACCCGGCGAATCTGCAATCGGCTGTTCTGTCGCTGGCGGCGTTTCAGACGCCCGCCGAAACGGTCATGGCGGCGGAACTCGGCGCGGAGGATGACCTGAAGACCGCCCGCCCCGACGCTTTCAAAGCGACCGCCCCGGACTACGATTTGAATGACAGCGAGGACGCCCGCCCCGCTCCGCGCCACTTTCAGCGGGCCAACCTGACCCTGATGGACGGACATCAGAAGCCGTTTCGACTGGAGCAGTTTTATACCAATCAGACGCCGCCGGACAAATGGTTCTGCCCCGATTCCGGCAATCTCGCGGCCTGTATCGCTCCCAAGTAGCCCTGGCGCTGCGCAGCGCCCGAAAAGCAGGCGGATAGAAAGCAAACGGGATGAAAGTTTTTATTGCGGGCGCTACGGGCGTTCTGGGGCGGGAGACCGTCGCGCAGGCGCTGGCGGCGGGACACACAGTCTTCGGTCTGGCGCGGACGCCGGAAAAACTCCTGCGCGTCAAAATGATGGGGGCGAATCCCCTGCGCGGCGACGCGCTGGACGCCGACGCCATGCGGCGGGTCGTTGCCGAAATTCAGCCGGACGCTATCGTCAATCTGGCGACCGCAATTCCGCTGAAACTGCGGATTAGCCCGAAAGACTGGGAATTAAATGACCGGGTGCGGCGCGAAGGGACAAATAATCTGCTTGCCGCCGCGCAGGAAACCGCGCTGAAACTTTTCGTTCAGGAGAGCGCGGCCTACGTCTGCCGTTCGCAGGGCGCGGATTGGATGGACGAAGCAGCGCCGCTGACCGATCATGCCTTTCTTCGCGCCACGATTGAAATGGAAAATGCGGTTCGAGCCGCGTCGCTTCCCGCCGCGCTATTGCGGTTCTCCGCGCTGATGTCCGCCGATTCCTGGCACACGCAGCAGAGCGTTACGGCCCTGCGGCGCGGTCTGCTCCCGATTATTGGCGATGGCGAGAACTTTGTCAGTTTAATTCACAGCCGGGACGCGGCGCGGGCGATTGTTCTGACTCTGGCGCAGCCGGAAAAAGCGGCGGGGCAGATTTTTAATGTGACCGATGACGCCCCCGCCCCGATGCGCGAAGTCTTGCCGCTCGCCGCCCGCCTGCTTTCCGCCCCGCCGCCCCGCTCCGCCCCCCTGATGCTGGCAAAAATGATCGCCGGGGCCGTGACGGTGGAAGTCTTCACCGCCTCGTACCGCCTTGCCAACACAAAAATCAAGCAGACGCTCGGCTTTGCGCCCCAATACCCGACCTACCGCGAAATCTGGACGGAGATTGCGCGGGAAATCGGGCAGCGCGAATTTGCCCCGTCCGACGATCTGAGGTAGATTTGCGGAAGCCCGCCACCGCATTAAGCGCGATGACCGGCTTCGGCAAAAGGGGCGCGTTTACTTGCGGCGTTTGCGGCGTAGCGCGATCAGGCCGGGAAGCAATGCCCCCGCAAAGACAAACAGACTGCCGGGGGCCGGAGTCGAGGCCGTTTTAATCTGCGTAATCTGCGTCGTCCAACTGTTCGCGCTCAGGGCCACTTCCTGAAAACTCCAGAAAGAGTTTGGGTCGGAGGGGTCGTTGACCAGCGAGGCATAATCGCCCCAGCGCTCGCCTGTTCCGCCAAACAGATGGTAGTTCTGCGTTCCCGCTTTCAAGGTAATTTCGGAACCGCTCAAAGTTAGAAGGCCGTTGGCGTCCAGCGCCCCCGCCTGCGCATAGGCCCCGATAAAAGTGGTCTTGCCGGAGCGGTTGTAGCTCACGACGACCTGCCCGCTCGCGTTGACCGAAATCGAGGGGTAGGAGTAGTCGTTATTGCCCGACGTGTCCTTGATCGTCCCTTCCGAGGCCACCGTGTTCGTCGCGGTGTTGACGACGGTATAACGGATGGCGGAGCGGTGATTGGCAGTTCCATCGTCCACTGTGCGGGTGATAATCGAAAATTTGCCGGACTGTGCGACCGTGCTGCCAATGCGGTTATCGCCGTTATCAATTTGCTGTGTGCCATCGGGCTGATAGGCATAGTTCTGGGGCGAGTTCTGGGCCTGCACTGCCAGATTGATGGTATTGCGGGTCGCGCCCGCCGCCCCCGCGCCCGTGATTTTGGAGAGCGACAGAGTGTTATTGCCAGTCACGCCGTAGACGTAGCCCGTTGTCGCGGCGCTGGGGTCAAAAGCGGCCTGATAGATGATATTGCTTGCGGAAGTGAACGTGGAAAGGTTCGCAATGCTCGGCGTGGACAGCAGCAGGTCGCTTTTCGGAATTGAGGTCAGCGTAGTCCCTGTTCCTGCTGTCCCGGCGGCATTAAAATTGTTGGTGGACAGGTACACGCCGCTGGCATTGACCGAAAGCGTATCGTAGTCGCCAAAAGTCGTGCTGGACGCCGCCGTGAAGCTGGCCGCTTTCCAGCCCGCCGTCGGGTCGGACGAGTTGGAGCGGGCAATCAGCACCTTATTGCCGGTGGAGGCGGTCGTGATCTCCGAGGCGAACCAGCGCTGTGAGGACGAGTCGTAGACGATGCGCGTGTCACTGAGTCCCGCATTGGTGATGCTGGAACTAATCCCGGCATTATTCCAGAAAGAGGTGTCCGAAACAGGGGAAGCGACCGCGCCGCCCGTCTTATTGTAGACCGCATAATTGCCGTTGGTAAATTCCACGATATGACCGGGGCCGACCGCCCCGTTCGTGTCCGGCGGCGCGAACTGGCTGCCGCCGACTCCGGTGAAATTGACGCCCAGGGTTTGCGCTTGCGCCGCTCCTGCGACCGCGAGCAGTCCCAGGTATGCCAGATTGCGCAGCGACAGAGTAAATTGGGCGCGTGTGTTCAAGTTTCGCATCTTTAATCTTTCCTTCTCTTCAGATTGTTTTTGTAGCGCGTCTTTGCGGCGGAAGCAGGCGGCATCGCGTCTCGGCAGCAAAAGTGCCTGACTGGACTACGTACTCTGTATATTGCATGATTCGTGCCAAAAGTCCCTCTGACAAGATTTTTTTAAAAAAATATTTTTTTCTGTAATAAACAGAAGTAAACTTTACGGGTCAGGCAGGAGATTTTGAGTGGCGCGGTGAATCGCTTTTGAGAACAAAACTGCGAAAAATGATGAGGAAAACGGCCTTTTGGACGAAACGATGGAAACTGTTCCTGCGGCAGACCGGGACTTCGAAGATCTGACAATGGAATTTCTGGCGGCGCAGTACGCCGCCCACCCCGTCATGGCGACGCGCAAAGGCGTCCACGCCTACGACGAAGGGCTGGACTCGTTTCAGCGATTCGCCATTCGGGACGACCGCGATCAGGTGCGGGCCTACCTCCACGCCATTGACAAAATCTCGCTGGCCGATCTGTCTTTCGATATGCGGATTGATTACCGCGTGGCCCGCAGTTCCGCGCAAATGACGCTGGCGGCGCTGGAGCACCAGCGCTGGCCCGAACTCCGCCCCGACACCTATCTGGAAACCGTTCTTTCTGGCCTTACCCTGCTGACAACCCGCGCAAGTGGGCCTGCGCCCTTCCGCGCCCTGGGCTTGCTGGGTCGGCTTCGCGCCGCGCCGCTGGCGCTGGCGGAGGCGCGGGGCAACCTCCAGAAGCCGCCGCGTCTGTTCATCGAAGTTGCGGTCGAAATGGCGGAGGCGGGCGACATTTTCTTTGCCGACTCGCTTCCCGCTTTTATCTCCGGCCTGCGCGACGCCCCGCTGAAAAACGCGCTGCATGAGGCGCTGCGTCCGGCCCGCGCCGCTCTGTCCGAGTTTGCGCGGTTCCTGCGCGAAACGCTGCATCCCGGCGCGGGCGAGGACTTTGCGCTGGGCAAAGAGCGCTACGATTATTTTTTGCGGGTCGGGCATCTGCTTTCGGAGACGGGCGACGCGCTGTGGGACATCGGGCAGCGGGCGATGAAGCGGACGCAGAAAGAACTGGCGGCGACGGCGGCGCGCATCGAGGGCGGGGGCGCGTGGCAAGACCAAATCCCGGAGCTGAAAAAATCGCACCCCAAAATAACGGAGCTCATGGAGTGTTACGCGCAGGAGACGGTCAAAGCGCGGGAATTTATTGAGTATCACCGTCTGATGGCCCCGCCGAACGACGAAACGCTGCGAATAGTACCGATGCCCGTCTGGGCGCGTTCCCTTTCCTGCCTGCCCCTTTATCAGCCCGCCGCGCCGTTTGAGGAACAGCAGGCCGGTCAACTCTGGATCGCCCCGCCTGCAAAGGGGCTGCCGCCGAAACTGCGCGAGGCGGAATTGCAGGAACATTCCCGCTACCAGATTCCGCTAGTAGCGCTGCGAGAAGGCTATCCCGGCAGGCACTTGCAGACGGGCTGCGCCAATCAGACGGCCTCCCGGTTCCGGCGGCATTTCGCGGAGAGCGGACTTTTTGTTGAGGGCTGGGCCGCTTATTCCGAAGGCATGATGTGGGAGCATGGCCATTTCAGCGACCCGCGAGTCCGGCTGATGCAGCTGCGCCGCCAGTTGGAAGACGCCTGCCTTGCGGTTCTAGACGTGGAAATTCATACGCGGGGCAAGTCACTGCATGATGCCGCGCAATTTTTACAGGAGACCGCGCAGACGGGAAAGGACGCCGCCTGCGCCGCCGTCCGCCGCTGCGCCCTGTTCCCGACGCAAAGCATGACGGCGCTGATGGGCTGCCGCGCCCTGCTCGCCCTGCGCGACGAGATGATGCGGCGGCAGGGGGCGCGGTTCACGGCGCGGCGTTTCCATGACCGTCTGCTTGCGGAGGGCAGTGTGCAGCCTTCTCTGCTGCGCGAAATTTTCTTCGCCGTGCGATAGGCCGCTTTACGCTCCTCCACGCAGGGCCGTGCGATTTTCAGGAAGAACGGTATCATTTGCCGGACAATGGCGCAACAATCCGGGGCTGATTCCGTCATAAAGAGGCAGCGGGGGAAAAATCAGCGCGGCGAGCGGAGGCAGCGGAATGATGCGAGGAAAATTGCGATTTGCGGGGTTTCTCATTGCAGCGGGGCTGGGCCTTGCCATTATCGGGCGGGCAGACAACGCCGCTCCGCAGACCAAAATCGGACCGAAAGCGGCGGAGTTTTTCGAAACGCAGGTGCGTCCGCTGCTTTATAATAAATGTTACGCCTGTCACGGGGCGAAACAGCAGGCGGGCGGCGTCCGGCTCGATTCGCGGGACGCCATGCTCAAAAGCGGCGGCAGTTCCGCCGTCCTCACTCCGGGCGAACCGGAAAAGAGTCTGCTCGTCACCGTCACGCATTACGACGGCGCGGTCAAGATGCCGCCGACGGGCAAACTCAAACCAGAGGAGATTGCGGCGCTGACCGAATGGGTCAAGAGCGGCGCGGCGTGGCCCGAAGCGGCGGGAGATAAGGCCGCAGCGGTTGATTCGAGGATAAAACATTGGGCGTTTCAGCCGGTCAAGAAAGTTGCCGTTCCAAAAGTCGCTTCCGCCGCGTGGTCGCAAAACCTGATTGACGCTTTTATTTTTGCGAAACTCGCCGCAAAAAAATTGCTGCCGTCTCCGATGGCGGACAAACGGACGCTGTTGCGCCGCGTCACGTTTGATCTGACGGGACTGCCGCCGACGCCCGCCGAAATGAACGCCTTCCTCGCGGACAAAAAGCCGGACGCCTACGCCAATGTCGTGGACAGGTTGCTCGCTTCGCCGCGCTATGGCGAACGGTGGGGCCGTCACTGGCTTGATGTCGCCCGCTACGCCGACACCAAAGGCTACACGTTTCAGGAAGACACCAACTTTCATAACGCCTATACCTACCGCGATTACGTTGTTCGCGCCTTCAACGAAGATTTGCCCTACGACCAGTTTTTGATCCAGCAAATTGCCGCCGATAAATTGCCGCAGACCGACGACCGCAGGCCGCTTGCCGCGCTCGGTTTTCTGACGCTGGGACGCCGTTTCCTGAATGAGGAAGCGCTGATTGTGGACGACCGGATTGATGCGACGTGCCGGGGCATGATGGGCCTGACGGTGGCCTGCGCCCGCTGCCACGACCACAAATTCGACCCGATTCCGACGAAAGATTACTACTCGCTGTACGGCGTTTTCGCCAGTTCCCATGAGCCAAAGCCGGCGTGGATTATCTCGCCGAAACCGATCCGGGAGCCGTATCAGGCGTACCAGCAGCGGACGGAAGAATTCAAAAGCGAGAGCCAGAAAATCGTCCAAGCGCAGATTGCTCGCCTGCGTCACATTGGGAAAAAGACGCCCGACAAACTGCCGATAGAGATTCCCGCCGTGCTGCAAAGTCTGCGCGAAGAGGATTTCCCGGACGCGGAGAAGATGAAAAAACTTCTCCCCGCGTTTGAGCCGGACGCGCAAAAGCGAATCCAGACGATCCAGAAAACGCTGGGGGAGACCGAGAGGAACGCGCCGCCCACGCCGGAATTTGCGGTTGCTTTAGAGGACAATGAGCGCCCGTATGACCCGCACGTTTTCAAGCGCGGCAATGCGGGGGCATGGGGCGACTCGGTTCCGCGTCAGTTCCTTGCCGCGCTTTCCGGGCCGGAGAGAAGACCGTTCGCGCAGGGCAGCGGACGATTGGAAATGGCGCGGGCGATTGCGAACCGCAATAATCCGTTGACCGCCCGCGTCCTCGTCAACCGCGTGTGGATGCACCATTTTGGCGCGGGAATCGTCCGCACTCCGGGCGATTTCGGACTGCGCGGCGAACGCCCGACCCACCCGGAACTGCTGGACTATCTGGCGGCGCGGTTCATGGACGAAGGCTGGTCGGTCAAAAAACTGCACCGCTGGATTCTGCTGTCCTGCGCCTACCGGCAGGCAAGCGATTACCGCCCCGATGCGGACGCCGCCGACCCGGAAAACCGCCTGCTGTGGCGGCAAAATGCGCAGCGATTAGACTTTGAATCCCTGCGCGATTCGCTGCTTGCCGTCGCGGGGCAGTTGGATGAAAAAGTCGGCGGGCCGTCCGTTTCTCTGACCGACGCAAATTACACAAAGCGGCGGGCGGTCTACGGCTATATCGAGCGGCAGAACCTTCCCGGCCTGTTCCGCACCTTCGATTTCGCCTCGCCCGACACGAGCAACGCGCAGCGCTACCGCACGACTACGCCGCAGCAAGCCCTGTTTATGATGAACAGTCCGTTTGTGTTAGATCAGGCCAAAGCGCTGGCAGGCCGCAAAGAGATTGCGGGCGCGACGGATGACGCGCAGCGGATTCGCATCCTGTATAAGTGGCTGTTCAACCGACTCCCGGACGCAGACGAGGCGGCGCTGGGACTGCGCTTTATTCGTCAGGCGGTCGCGGCCCCCGCGCCGCGCCCCGTGTGGCAGTATGGCTACGGCGGTTTCGATGCGGGCGTCGGTTCCGTCGCGTTCACGCCGCTGACGACGTTTAAGAATGACCGCTGGCAGGTCGGCGAGAAATTCCCCGATCCCACGCTGGGCTTCATTTTGCTGACGGCGGACGGCGGGCATCCCGGCAACGACGCGGCGCACGCCGCCATTCGCCGCTGGACGGCCCCGCAGGACGCAACAGTCGCGATTTCGGGCAGACTCAACCACCCCGGCGATCAGGGCGACGGGGTGCAGGCGCGAATCGTTTCCAGTCGGGCGGGCGAACTTGGTCACTGGACGGCGCAGCATGGACAGGCTCAAACCAGCGTCGAGCGCGTGGTCGTCAAGCGCGGCGATACGCTGGATTTCCTCGTGGATTGCCGCGCGAATCCGGGTTTTGACGCCTTCGCATGGTCGCCCGTCATCAAGACCGCCGCCGCGTCTAACGTGAAGACCGCTTCGACCGCCTCCGAACCCACCCTGACATGGTCGGCCTCAGTGGACTTCGGCGGCCCGGATTCGCAAACGGTAAAAACCCTGTCCGCGTGGGAAAAATACGCGCACATTCTATTGATGACGAATGAATTTTGCTTTGTGGATTGAGAAATACAGGTGTTCGGGTGTTCAGGTGTTGAGGTGTTCGGCGGCGCAAGTCGGCGAACACCCGAACACCTCAACACCTCAATACCTTAACACCCGAACATCTGGAGTCTCTGATGCTGTCTGCGCTTGTAATCGAATCCGATCTGTTCTTTTCCGTGCGGATTGAAAAAACGCTGCAAAAAATGGGCCATTCGGTCACGGTCGTCACGACGGGCGAGCAAGCGTTGACCGCCGCCGCCGCAAATCCGCCCGACATCGTGATTCTGAATTTCGGTGAGGAGCGGCTTCATGCGGAGGAGACGACCCGGAAATTGAAAGAGGCGCACCCGGAGACGCGGGTTCTCGGTCATATTTCGCACGTAAACATGACGTTTGTCCGCCCGAACGCGATTCATGCGGGCTGCGATCTGCTCGTCGCCAATTCCGCCCTGACCATGCGCCTGCCCCAACTGGTTGGAAAACTGCTCGGCAAAAAGACTGGCGATGAGGCAGGGTCGGAATCAGCGGAGTCGGAAGAGGCAGCAGAATAGTAACGCAGTTGAGGCAAACAATGCAGGCGAGGCATTTTACATTTTACAAATGCGCCTCGCTGAAGGCGTTCCGCCAATCGTCCTGCCGAACGAAAAAGGCAGGTCTGATTCCTGCGTCCGTGAGGACGCTTGGCCGTAGGCCTCTAGCGAGGCATTTTATATGCCTTGCCTGCATTGCCTCTATTCTGCTTCTTCCAACAGTCAACGTCCTATTCCGCTTGACGGAACTTGAACGGGACGCCCTGCGCAGCAGTCCAGGCGGCTTTTTGCGCGTCGGTCAGCAGCGGCAGGACTTTCTCACCCTGCGTCTTACGGAGTTTCTCGCTCGTTTCCGTCGCCTTCGTCATTTTCGCTTTGATGGCGTCCATGTCGGGCATGACGGGGGCCTCGCCCTGTTTGGGCATTTGAAAACTGGAGAAAACACCTGTCATCAGTTCCTGCCGTTTGGTCTGATATTCGGTCAGCAGGGCAGCGATTTTGGTTTTCTGGTCTGCCGTCAGCGCGAATTTCTCCGCCAGTTTCGGCTGCGCCAGCGCCAGCGGCCCGCGAAACTGCAAGTCCAGTTCCTGAAGCCGCTTCCACTGTTCCGCTCGCAGAATCTCCTGCGCTTTCTTCTCGCTTGCGTCGGACGAAGCGTTCATCTGCGTCTGCGCGACATCCTGAATTTTCGTCCGCATTTCGTCGAACTTCGATTTGCGCTCCTCTTCCGAAAGATCGCCCAGCGATTTAAAGTCGGGCAGGTTCTCCCGGATTTTCGTTCCAAGTTCCTGCATGGACTTGGTTTGCAGTTCGGTCATCTGCTCGCCCTGTTTCTGAGAAAGCGTAATTTCCGTTTTCACATCGTTGCGGTTTAGCAGCGAACCGATAGCGGATACGGCGGGGTTCATGTTCGCGGAGGCGCCGCGCATCCCCATCATGCCGGGAGGCCCCTGCGCGACGACGCGGGGCGCCAATCCTGCCGTCAGCGTCAGCAGCGCGGGCAGGGCGAGATAAGCCAATCTCAGTTTCATCAGTGTGTCTCCTCTCAAATCAAACGGGATGCAAAGCGTGTTTTTCCGGGCGTTATTCTGCCGTCAGCAAGAGAGACGCGCTGTAACGGATAAAAGTTACCTGAATTTAAAAAATTGCGTCGCGATTTACGGGGGAAAGCGCTCAAAGTGGGATATAACGCAGAAAACCCTCCGATGCGGGGTTAGAGTGCATCTGGAGGGCTTGTCCGTCAGGCGTCCGCCGTTTTGGCGACGGACTTTTTAATTCTATTTTCGGCCTGCGCGAGAGGAAGAGCATAGCGGGCGCGAAATTCGCGCGGGTTTTTCGCAAGGGCGCTTTGTTTCCCGCGACGTTCTTTAAGCGTCTGCGGAGCGCGAGGGCGACATTCGTGCTAGTCTAGGTCTGGCGCGTGGCCTGCGTACTGCGATCCGGTGGCGTCATCGTGTCTCATCCTTCCGTTGAAGTCGCCCTCCATGTCAGCGCGTTGATTACCGCTCTAATCATGTTGCAACCTCCTCAAATGGGATTAGTACCTCGTTCTTGCCACACCGCTTTACGGACATTAAGAATTACTTCTCAATATGCCGTTCCGCTGTGTACAGACTTATAATACACCCGTTTCAGCGCGTTGTCAAGGGGTCTTTAACATTTTCTTAATAATTTTTTTGGAATGGGATACAAATTTACGCTTTTTCGATGCAATCTGTAGCGATTAACATTCGCCCGTCTACCTTTCAAGTTCCCGGTTCGTGGCGCGGTATAGCAATCTGCAGAAAATCCCGCGCCAGAATGACATTCGGGAAAATCGCCTGCGTTTCCGCCAGCAGTTCCGTTAAGCGGGAACCGCCCTCGATCTCGTAGCGGGCGGAAAAATGCGTCAGCGCCAGTTTCCCGACGTTGGCCTGCCGCGCCACATTCGCCGCCATCGTTGCGGTGGAGTGGTTGGCGCGTTCCGCCAGCGCTAAATCCTCGTGCATATAAGTCGCTTCGTGTATCAGCAGGTCGGCGTCGCGGGCCAGTTCAACCGCGTGGGGCGTAAAAGTCGTATCGCCGCAAAAAGCCACTTTGCGCCCGGAGCGCGGCGGCCCCACCAGCGCGGAGCCATCTATCGTCCGCCCGTCCGCCAGCGTCACCGTTTCGCCCGCTTTCAGTTTGCCGTACAGGGGGCCGGGGGGGATGCCCAACTCTCCCGCCCGCTCGACATCGAACGCGCCCGCCTGCGTCTTTTCCACCACCGCGTAGCCGAACGCCGGGATGCCGTGCTGCATCGGGGCGCAATGCACGGTCAGCGTGTCGTCCTCGCAGACCAGACCCGGCGCGATGGTCTCGACCCGCAGGGGGTAGCGCAGCCGGGTGCGGCTCAAATCCAGCGAGGCGCGGATAAAGTCGTTTAATCCCTGCGGGCCGTAAATCGTAATGGGAGCGGTCGCGCCGTCTCCCAGCGAACGGCTCGCCAGCAGCCCGACCAGACCGAACAGGTGATCGCCGTGCAGGTGGGTGATAAAAATTTTTTCCAGCGCGTTCAATTTCAGCGGGCTGCGCAAAATCTGGTGCTGCGTTCCCTCGCCGCAATCAAACAGCCACGTCCGCGCCTGCTGATCGAATTGCAGCGCCAGCGCCGTAACGTTCCGGTGGCGCGTCGGCGCTCCCGATCCAGTTCCCAGAAACGTGATTTTCACTCGCAGTCCTCAATTCAGGGTGTCGGGGTTCGGGTGTCGGGTGTCGGACACACTCCCCGCGCTGTTTAGATTTATAGAAACTTTCGATTACGCGCGTATTTTTCGACACCCGACACCCGAACCCCGACACCCGCAAAAAACGAACTCCCCGCCGTTATCGGGCAGGGAGTTCGCGCTTCCATTCAAGTTGAATATCGTCAGCAGGACATCCTGCAATCCGCACTCGTTTTAACCGTCCGTTTCGGGCGGCGCCTCGCTCTGTCGGGCGTTCGGGGCGGGCAGCGTCTTCAGTTCTTCCAGAGTGAAATGAAACTCTTTCATCTCGTTGAGCGTGATGGCCCCCAGCGATTGAAAGCGCTGTCGCTCATCGCTGGTGAGTTCCGTGCTGGTCTCTTGCAGCATCGCGTCCTCCCACTCATCCTGTTTGACGTAATGTTCGCCGAGTTTTTTGCAGCGGGAACAGCGGAACTTGATATAAACGAAACTGGGGCCGACCTGACGCACGTAATACCCTTGCTGCATCACATCGCGCCGTATAATTCGCTGACCACAATGGCACTTCAGGCAGGTTTTCATTTCCGTCAGTAACCTCCGTGCCGCCGCGCGTAACTCCGACCTGTCGTAAGCCCGCGCGAGTGCGGCTGCATCTCAGGAAGGACGTTCGCGCCCGTCCCGAAGTCCCCTGAACGCAACTCTATCCTTATTATACCACAACTCGCCCTCTCGCGCATTATTTTCGCCGCGCCCGCGCCGCCTCTGACGGCTTTCGGGAGACTACCGCGCTTTAATTTTTTATCGTGAGATTGTCCACTACTTTGTCCACGCCGCGAATCTGATGCGCCACAAAGTTGACCCGTTTTCTTTCGGCGGCGTTGCGAACGTGTCCCTCCAAAGTGACCACGCCGTCCTGCGCCTGGACGTGCAGATTGCTCATGTCCACGCCTTTCCAGAGGGAAAGGACGCCGTTCACTTTGCCCGCAAGACCGGCATTGGTCAGCGCCTCGCCGGTGGAGGACGCAAGATTTTTCGTGTCCTGCGCGACGTTTTTCTGATCTTGCGGGTTGCAGCCAGCAAGAGCGGCGGGCAGCAGGAGCGCGGCAGGCAGGCAAAGATACGGGAATTTGCTTCGATTAGGGAACATTTTTTCTCCTGACAGGGGCGGCGGGCGCAAAAATAAAAATACGCAGGCCTCATGGCGCCTGCGCCCCTGAACATTGGACGCAGTTTTCTCCCGTCGGTTCCACTTTCCCGCTTGTCCTGCGCTTGAACAGGTCTGCGTGTCCGAGTAATCAGGCGAGACGAATATAAAGATTACCGGGAAGTTTGCGGACGAGAGCGCTCATTTCGAGGAAGAACATCTCCACGCTTGCCGCCATTGCGTCGAGGCCGGTCGCCTGCGCCAGCTGATCAATATGGCGCGGCGTGTGGCTGAGGCCGTCGAGGAGGCGCAGCTGAGTTTCGGTCAGTTGCGGCAGGGGCTTCTTCGGGGCGGCGGGAACGGCGGGAGTATTTTCCGTCAGGGAATCGAGCGCGAGGACGCTCTGATGTTCGCGGCGGGCGGGGACAGTCACCAGACCGAGGCAGTGCAGCACGTCGTCGGTCTCTAAAATCGGGGTGGCCCCGTCGCGCAAAAGCAAATTGCTGCCGACGCTTGCGGGGCGGTCAATGTTGCCGGGAACGGTCATTACGGGGCGGCCCTGCTCCGCCGCCGTTTTTGACGTGATTAACGCGCCGCTTTTCAGCGGGGCCTCCACCACAATCACGCCGAGCGAAATTCCGCTGATGATTCGGTTTCGACGCGGGAAGCGCCACGTTTCCGGCTGCGCCCCGACAGGATATTCCGAAATTAACGCGCCCTGCGCCGTAATCTGCTCAAACAGGGCGCGGTTCTCCTTCGGGTAGTCCACATCCAGCCCGCAGCCCAGCACGGCAAGGGTCATGCCGCCGCCCGCCAGAGCGCCCCGGTGTGAAGCGGCGTCAATCCCCACCGCCCCGCCGCTCACGACCAGAACGCCGCGCTCCGCCAATTCTTTCGCAAGGCGCTCCGCCGTCGCCTTGCCATAGGGAGTGGCATGGCGCGAACCCACCATGCCCACGCTGTGCTGCGCCGCGTCCCACTGTCCGCGAACAAACAGCAGCGGCGGCGCGTCCGCAATCTCGCGCAGCAGGGGCGGGTAATCGCTGTCGTCGTGAAAGACGAGGCGGACGCCGTTTTTCTCCACCCACGCCACCTGCCGGTCGGTCTCTTTGTATTTCGGGTCGCGCAGCCGGACGGCGTGCCGCGCCGCGCAGCCCGCGTTTTCCAGTTCGGTATCGGTCGCTTCCAGAATGGCCAGCGGAATGCCCCCGAAATGCGCGAGCAGGGCGGTCATGCGGCGCGGCGAAAATTCCACGTTGGCGAATCGCAGCCATGCCCGCAGGGTCGCCGCATCGAGATCAGAAGCAGTCAAGTTCATATCGGTCAAGGTCATAAGCGTCCGAGAAAATTAGCCTCCGCCGAATCCGCCGCCCGGACGCCCGCCGCCGCCGCCGCGATTGCCGCCGCGCCCTCTGCCGCGTCCGCCGCCCGCTGTTCCGGCGGGAGCGTTGTTGCCGCCGGAGTAGGGGCGCGAACGTTTCGGTGATTCCTCGCTGACGTGGAATGTCCACGTTTTTGTGGCGGCGTTGCCCCGGTAATCTTTCGCGGTGATTGTCACGGTGTGCGGGCCGTCGGAAAAGGTCGAATTTCTGCCGTTGCTGCTCTCATCAATCATGTATTGCAGGAAGCCGTTGTCCTCGTTGATCGTGTAGCCCGGTTTTTTTCCCAGATCGTCCACTGTGATTCGCGCAACCGGCTTATTGTCCACTTTCAGCGTGAGCGTGGCAAGGTCGAGGCCGGAGCCTTCGTCGGTAATCAGCGCGGCGATATAGAAGGGTGGCGATCCTTTCAATTCGTCCCCGGTCTCCGGGGTCAGCGGCAGGATCGTCGGCGGCAGTTTATCAGGGGCGTCGCTGCGGAAGGCGGTCAAGGTTCCGTCGTCTGTGAAGGCATACAGCGTGTTGCCGTCCACCATCGGCGAGGCGGCGAAATTAGCGGTGGCGGGGACAGCCGCCCCGGACGCGCTGCTTGGCTTCATCACATAGCGCCATTTCAACGCGCCGTCGGCTTTGTTATAGGCGTAGAGTCCGCCCCGCGCCGTTCCGACCAGCAGCGTATCGCCGACGATGACGGGCGCGAGTTCGGTCTCGTTTTCGATGCGCGGCGCTTTTTTCCAGGGATACGAGCGTCCGTTTTCGCTGATGGCGAGAATGTAGCGGTCATCCCGGATGGCGTAGACCGTGCCGTCGGCGTCCACTGCGGGCGGGGCGGAGGAGGTCGTTCCCAGCCGCGCCTGCCAGCGGAACTGCCCGGTTGTGACGCGGTACGCCTGCACCGTGTCACCCGCCGGAATATAGAGGAACTCCCCCGCGAGGACGGGCGTGGCGGTGGTGAGGTTGGCGCTCAGGCGGGTTCCCCAGCGCTGCTGCCCGGTCGCAATCACGACGGAGTGGATTACGTTGTCGGAGGTCACGTAATACAGCGTGTCTTCCGCGCTGACAATATCCCCGATGAAATCGCCGCCGCTGTTGATGCCCGCCGATCTGGCGCTGCTCCAAACGCCGTCCGCCGGTTCGCCCGTTGCGGCGACAAGCGCGTAGATTTTCGAGTCGGACGTTCCGAAATACACCCGGTCGCCCAGCGCCAGCGGCGAGGTCGCGACTCCGGCGCGGACGGTGTAGCGAGGCCAGCGCAGTTTGCCGTCCGCAGTGTCCACCGCGTACAGGCCGTCCCCGGCCCCGAAATAGATGACGCCGTTGCTGAGCGCAAGCGAGCCGGTGATCAGCGTTTTAAGGGAGTCGCCGGAGGGATACGTCCACTTCATCGCGCCTGTCAGCGCGTTAATCGCAAAGAGGCGGTTGGAAGACGCGAAATACAGGGTGTCGCCGGAGACAATGGGCGGCCCCGCGACGGTGGGCGAGGAGGCGCTGGTATATTTCCAGTAGACGGAAAGCGGCGTGGTCAGCGTGGCGGCGGCGCGTTTCATCGGCGCGGGCGCGGGATCAACGCCTTCGGCGCGGACGGCGTTGCCCGCGAAAAGACTGAAAAGCCCCGCAGCGCAGGCGGCGGAGAAAATGAAACGCGGATTCGCGCTGCGAAATCGCGATAAAATCATAGTGAAAAAACTCCCAGTTTCTTTCGGCGTAAGTTGCTGCGCCATCCGGTCAAGAGAAAAATCAAATCAATGAGAAAATGTAGCCGCGCAGAGTTTAGACGCGCCAGAGGGCGAAAACGTTACGGGCGTCCGCGCTTCATTCCGCGCCGCGCTCGGTTGACCGCGCTCTTTTCGCCGCGCTTCATTATAAGAGACGCGGCGGAATTTGTCAAGCGTTCGGCGGGCCGCGAAGGGCGGCAAAGCGGGAAATGCCACTCCATTTTACCCGAATTTGCCCGGAAGTCGAACCGGCGGTAATTTGCGTTCGAAAACGCGCCTGAAAATCGGCCTCGAAATCGGGTAAAATAGCGTCCTGCCTGAATATCAGAAGGCCGCGCCGCCGCGCTATGAGGAGAACCGTAAGCTCTATGAACGAAACGCCGCGAATGTCTGAAACGCCCCGATTAGATGAATTAAGTGAAATGCCGCCGCTTGCTGCCCCAACGCAGGCCGCGTCCATCCTCGCCACCGACTGCGGCAGCACCACGACAAAGGCCATCCTGATTGAGCGGCAGCCCGACGGGACGTACCGCCTGACGCATCGCGGGGAAGCGCCCACCACCGTTGAGGCCCCTTTCGATGATGTGACCGTCGGCGTCGTCAACGCCACGCGGGAGATCGAGGAACTCAGCGGCAGGACGATTATCGGCGCGGACGGCAGACCGATGACGCCCGCCCGCGACGCAAAAACCGGCGTGGACCTTTACCTTTCCACCTCGTCGGCGGGCGGCGGGCTGCAAATGTCGGTGGCGGGCGTCGTCAAGGGAATGAGCGCCGAGTCCGCGCAGCGGGCCGCATTGGGCGCGGGCGCAATCATCATTGACGTGATTGCAGTGGACGACGGGCGCAAGGAGTTTCAGCGCGTGGAGCGCCTGCGCCAGCTGCGCCCCGACATGATTCTGATGAGCGGCGGCACGGACGGCGGCACGGTCTCGCACCTCGTTGAGATGGCGGAGATGCTCGTCTCCGCCGACCCGAAACCCCGCCTCGGCGTCGGCCTGTCCCTGCCCGTGATCTACGCCGGAAACAAAAACGCCTACGCCCCGGTGGAGGAACTCCTTGAAGGCAAAGTCGCCCTGCGGCAGGTAGAAAACCTGCGCCCCAGCATGGACAGGGAAAACCTCCTGCCCGCCCGCGAAGCGATCCACGACCTGTTTCTGGAACACGTCATGCAGCAGGCTCCGGGCTATGGCAAACTCACGACGTGGACGAGCGCCGACATTATGTCCACGCCCAACGCCGTCGGCAAAATCATGGAGGAGATCGCCCGCCAGCGCAAAATCAACGTGCTTGGCGTGGACATCGGCGGCGCGACGACCGACGTTTTTTCTGTGTTCAGCGGCATTTTTAACCGGACGGTCTCCGCCAATCTGGGAATGTCCTACTCCATCTGCAATGTGCTGACGGAGGCCAAAGTCGAAAATATCAAACGGTGGCTCCCCTTCGAGGTCTCCGACGCCGACCTGCGCAACCAACTCCGAAACAAGATGATCCGCCCGACCACGATTCCGCAGCGGCTCATGGACTTGCAGATTGAGCAGGCGGTCAGCCGGGAGGCCCTGCGCCTCGCTTTTGAGCATCACAAGTCCCTGGCGCGGGGGCTGACCGGCAGCGCTTCCGAAAAAAACGTCGGCAATATCTTCGACGGCAAAGCGAGCGGGCAAACCCTCGTCAATCTGCTCACGCTGGACATGATCGTCGGCAGCGGGGGCGTCCTCTCCCACGCGCCGCGCCGCGAACAGTCCGCCCTGATGATGATGGACGCCTACCAGCCCGAAGGCGTCACCCTCCTTACCGTAGACTCGATCTTTATGATGCCGCAGCTGGGCGTTCTCTCGCAGGTGCATCCGGTCGCCGCAACGCAGGTCTTTGAGCGGGATTGCCTGATCTATCTCGGAACGTGCGTCGCGCCCGTCGGCGTTGCGAAAGACGGCGACCCGTGCCTGACCGTTCAGTTTCAGGGCAAAACGGAGGCGATTCCCTTTGGTCAGCTCCGCGTCTACCCGCTTGGATTTGAGAACGGCGTGGACGGCGACCCGAAGCAGGACGAAATCACCCTCACCCCCGCCAAAAACTTCGACCTCGGCAATGGCAAAGGCAAGGAATTACGGCAGTTCGTTCAGGGCGGCGTCGCGGGAATCATTATAGACACGCGGGGCCGTCCTCTGCAAATCCCCGCCGACGAAACGACCCGCATTCGCAAACTTAAAGAGTGGCTTCGCGCCATGAATCTCCCCGTCGTGGAATGAGTGGACGGACGCTGCGCTCCGCCGCATTGTTCTCGCACGGAACCTGTGGCTGTTTTACAAAGGTAAACATTTCGCTCTCAAATTGCGGCAAACGCTTTCAAAGCGTGCTCTGCGATAAGGACGCAGCAGCAAAAGGAGACGCCAACGCCGCGCGTTCTTTCTGAAAACAACCCCGCGCCGCCGCCCGTTCTTTTCGGTCGGCGTGGGTGAAAGCCCGCGCCCGGTCATAGATTTTACGCAAGTCTTCCGCCCAGGAAAGAACGTGGGGCAGGGAAAATTTGCCTTTCAGTTCGTGTACATCGCGCTCCAGGTGACCCCCGCGCCGCTAATGCCGCCCGCAATGCGTGTTGTAGCCACCGTAGAAATCGCTGACCACGATGCCGGGACAGGTAAAATAGCGCAGTGAAGGCGTGGAAAAACTCCCCAGTTACCCATATTGTCCGTTTTCGCGCCAGCCCGTCTCGTCGCCGTGAACATACTCACTCTTGGTTCCGATGGGAATGTCGTCCAGCCTTTGCGTAAGCAGGTCAGAAATGCGGTAAACTAAATCAGACATCGAGACATTTTCTTTGCGATGGTTTTTTGTTTGGCCACTTGACTTTACCGCAAAGTGGCCCCGATGTTTGCACTGATATTTTGTCTGCATAATTTTACCGGAAAGTAAACAAGAATGGATTTAGATTTATTTGAAGAGGACGTGGAAGGCGAAAAAATCACGCTGCCGAACGATTGGAATGAGGCCGTCGGGGAGGAACTGGCGAAGCCGTACTTCCGCAAATTGCAGCAGTTTCTTGCGGAGGAGCGGGCGCGTCATGTCGTTTATCCGCCCGAATCGGACGTTTTCAACGCCCTGAAATTTTCGCCCTACGCAAAGACCAACGTGCTGCTGCTCGGTCAAGACCCGTACCATAACGCGGGGCAGGCGCACGGGCTTTGCTTTTCTGTCTTGCCGGGAATTGAAACGCCGCCGTCACTGGTAAATATTTATAAAGAGTTAAACGCAGATGTTGGCGTTCCGACTCCGAAGACAGGGTATCTGGCGCATTGGGCGGAGCAGGGAATTTTGATGCTCAATGCCGTGCTGACCGTCCGGGCGCACACCCCGACCTCTCACGCCAAGCACGGCTGGGAAACGTTCACAGACGCCATCATTAAAAAAGTCAGCGCCAAAAATGAGCTGGTCGTTTTTGTGCTTTGGGGCGCGTATGCCCAGAAAAAAATCGCGCTGATTGACACGGCGCGACATACGATTGTGCAGTCCGTTCATCCCTCTCCGCTGTCCGCCCGCAACGGCTTTTTTGGAAGCAAGCCGTTCTCGCAGATCAATACGGCATTAGAAGCAAACGGTAAACCGCCGATTGACTGGCAGATTCCAACGCCCCCTGTCGGAAGTTGAACATTCGCGGCAATACCGCCCCCGCGCTAAAATCGCCCCGAAACGCGCTCCGATTTGACTTGCGGGCGGCAAGCGCCGTACAATTAGGTCGCAACCTATCTTAAACGAGGAATCCCATTCCATGAAATACGCCGCGCCGCCCTATACCTATGATGTCCTGCCCTACCCGCCCGCAAAAGAGGCGTGGCTGCACACAGCGAAATGGCGTTATGTGGAGGGCGTTTTCCGCGAAGTGTGCCGCCGCTTCGGGTATCGGGAGATTCGCACCCCGATTCTGGAGCCGACCGAACTTTTTACCCGCACGATTGGCGACGCGACCGACATTGTTTCCAAAGAGATGTTCACCTTCACAGATCGCGGCGACCGCAGCCTGACCATGAAGCCGGAGGGAACCGCGCCCGCCGTCCGAGCCTGCATCGAGCGCAATCTTTTCGCGGAACACCCGGTCTTGAAGCTTTACTACATCGGGCAGAATTTTCGCTACGAGCGCGGACAAAAAGGCCGCTACCGGCAGCATCAGCAGCTCGGCGTTGAGGCGTTCGGGGCGGCGGAGGCGGCGATGGACGCCGAAATCATTCTGCTGGCGATGGCCTTTTACCGCGAACTTGGCGTCTCGGAAATGGATTTGCATATCAACTCGGTCGGCACGGCGCAGACGCGCCCCGCGTTCCGGGAGGCGCTGAAAGAGTACGCCCGCCCGTTTCTGTCCGAACTCAGCGCGGAGGGGCAGTCGCGCTTCGAGAAAAACCCGCTGCGGATGCTGGACACCAAAGACCAGAACGATTTGCGCCTGCTGGAGAACGCCCCGCATCTGGTGGATTTTCTGGAAGAGGAAAGCAGTCAGCATTTCGCCGATTTGCAGCGCTATTTGACGGAAGCGGGCGTTCCGTTTGTGGTGGATCACCGGCTGGTGCGGGGCTTCGATTATTATACAAAGACCGCGTTTGAGATTGTCGGACGGAATCTGGGGGCGCAAAGCACGCTGGTCGGTGGGGGACGCTACGACGCATTGGTAGAGGAGTGCGGCGGGCCGTCCGTTCCGGGAATCGGGTTCGGAATGGGCATGGAGCGCTGCCTCATCACGCTGGACGCCCTCAATATCGAACTGCCAGTAACGGACGAAAGCCCGCTCGTCTTTTTGGTCACGCTGGGCGCGGATTCGGTGGTTCGCCCCGCCGCTGTCCGCCTGCTCAACGCGATTCGGACGGCGGGAATCGCGGCGGACATCTCGTACCGCAGCCGCAAATTCCCGCAACAGATCAAGCAGGCGGACGAACTTGGCGCAAAATACGCCCTGATTCTCGGCGAGGACGAACTGACAAAAGGGGTCATCAAATTGCGCCATCAGGCAACGAAGGAACAGCGCGACATCCCGCTCGGCGAATTGATTGCGGAATTGCAGAATTGCAACAGTCGAGGCGTTGAAAACGCCTCGCTCGGTGGCGTTCCGCCAAGCGTCCTGCCGGACGCGCAACGCAGGTTTATTGAAGAAATGGGGCGCGGTCAGTAAACACCGCCGAAAGAGAAAAACGCCAATGGACGGAAAAATTTTGCTGCGTTCGCTGTCGCTGAAAAATATTCTGTCGTTCGGGCCAGAAGGAGTAGACATTGGGTTGGAACCGTTGAATGTCCTCGTCGGCCCGAATGGTTCTGGCAAGTCCAATTTTCTGGAAGCGATTCGCCTGCTTCAACACGCCCCGCGTGACATCGCCCAACCGATTCGCGAAAACGGCGGATTAACGGAGTGGTTATGGAAAGGCGACTCTAAAGACAAACTGCCCATTCGAGTTGAAGTAGACGTTGAAGAAGAAAAATCGCTTTTATACGATTATGACTTTAATGAGCATATAATGCACTTGTTTTTTTTGTCTCCGCACAATGGTAGATTACATTTTGTGGGCGAATCAATAACATCTTCTGGATTTGGTGGTGAATATCATGTATATAATCAAGGCAACCCATTAGAAAATGAGAAGTCATACATATCAGTCCGCGAAACTATTAACTTTTCTAAGAGCATGAAGCCTGCAAAAGTACGAAAGAAGCGGGAACTTGATTCAGGTACTCTTGATACTACGCTTTCGATTTTAGCGCAGCGTAATGATTTTGACTTCTATTATGACATCAATACACTCTCCACTCGGTATTCGCGGATCGCTTTGTACACAAATTTTAATTTTGGCAGGCTTACGGCGGCGCGACTCCCGCAATCCGCTGACCTTGAAAGCGCGTTTCTGTCCGAGGATTACAGCAATCTGGCGCTCGTGCTGAACGATTTGCAGAACCGTCCTGGCGTGATTGATACGATTATTGAGAAATTGAAACGGTTCAATGACCGGATTGAGGGCATCAATACCCGCGTGAATTTCGGGATGGTCGAACTGCGAATCCGGGAGAAGGGGCTGGCGCACACCATTCCCGCAACGCGCCTTTCGGACGGGACGCTGCGTTTTCTCTGCCTGCTGGTGATTTTGTGCCACCCGAACCCGCCGCCGCTTATTTGCATCGAGGAGCCGGAACTTGGGATGCACCCGGACATCCTGCCCACCATTGCCGAACTGCTGATTGAGGCGTCGCAGCGGACGCAGATAATCATCACGACTCATTCCGATATTCTGGTCTCTAACCTGCAAAGCGTCCCGGAAGCGCTGGTCATTTGCGAACGCGGAGAAAATGGCACGACGATGCGCCGCCTGACCGCCGCCGAGATCGTGGGCTGGCCTGCTGAGGTCTCGCTTGGCGACATCTGGCTCAAAGGCGCGATTGGCGGCGTCCGATGGTGAAGGTCATTGAGATTTACGTCGAGGGAGCGGGGCCGAAAAACGCGGACATTGCGTATCGTCAGGCGTTCAAGACGTTCCTTGCGGGATTTGACGCGATCCTGCGCGAACGGGGCGGCAGGCTGCAAACGATCCCCTGCGGGACGCGCCGACTAACCTACGATAAATTTTGCGAAGCGTTGAAGCGGAAACAGGCCGATACGTTCCCGATTTTGCTGGTGGACTCCGAAGCGGAAGTGAAACAGTTCGGAGAAGTTTGGCGACACCTCAAAGCGCGGGAGGGCGACGGCTGGGAGCGGCCCGAAGGCGCGGAAGAAACGCATTGTCATCTCATGGCGCAGGCGATGGAGGCATGGTTTTTTGCCGATCCTGAAGCGTTAGTCCGATTTTATGGGGCCGAAAAGTTCCATCCCAATGCGCTGCCAAATCGCCAGAACGTCGAAGATATACCAAAAAGCGATCACATTCCGGCTTTTGAGGCCGCCACAAAAGATACGACCAAAGGCCGCTATCATAAAATACAGCATGGCCCGAAGATTTTAGAAACGCTGGACAGCGCGAAGGTACGCGGTCGCGCGCCGCATTGTGAACGTCTCTTTGCCGTTCTGGAAGAAAAAATCAGCGGCAAGTCCTGATCGTTCCGCTTAGATTTGCCATTGGTTTTAATTGAGCGTGGATATAGAAACGACGTAAAAAAGGTCTTGCATTGTACTTTCCGTCTGCAGGACGGTCGGCGGAACGCCTCCCAGACGGGCCATTCACGGCCCGGTCTGCGCGACGCTAATCCTGGAGATTTGACATGAAGATAGGAGTTCTGGGGGCGGGGCAGCTGGGGCGGATGCTGGCTCTGGCGGGCATCCCGCTGGACATTCAGTTCCGGTTTTTCGATCCGGCCCCGAACGGCCCCGCGTCGCAGGTGGCGGAGCAGATCGCCGCGCCTTATGACGATCAGGTCGCGCTGGCGCGGTTCGCCGAAAATTGCGACGCCATCACCTACGAGTTTGAGAACGTTCCGACAGAGACGGCGGAATTTCTTGCCAAATTCGCGCCCGTCTTTCCGCCGCCGAACGCCCTCCGCGCCGCGCAGGACAGGCTGACCGAAAAACGGGTGCTGCGCGGCCTCGGAATCCCGACGCCGCTCTTTGACGCGGTGGACAGTCCGGTCGAACTGCGCGACACGGCAGAGCGATTCGGACTGCCCGCCGTACTGAAAACGCGCCGCTTCGGGTACGACGGCAAGGGGCAGATTGTCCTGCGGCAGCCGTCCGACCTCACGCTGGCGTGGAACGAATTGCAGGGACATCCGCTGATTCTGGAGGGTTTTATTCCGTTTGAGCGGGAACTCTCGCTGATTGGCGTTCGGGGGCGGGACGGCGCAACGGCCTTTTACCCGCTGCTGGAAAATTACCACCGGGACGGCATTTTGCGGCGGACAATCGCGCCTGCCCCCGACGTTTCGCCGGAACTTCAGGCCGAAGCGGAAGACCACCTTAACCGTTTGATGGCGACGCTGGATTACGTCGGCGTTTTGACCGTTGAATTTTTTCTGCTGAACGGGCGGCTCATCGCAAACGAGATGGCCCCCCGCGTCCACAATTCCGGGCATGGCACGATTGAGGGCGCGGAAACCTCGCAATTTGAAAATCATATTCGCGCTGTCGCCGGTCTGCCGCTGGGTTCCACCGCCCTGCGCGGACACGGGACGATGCTCAACCTCATCGGCGACTTGCCTGATACCGCCGAACTGCTGAAAATTCCCGGATTGCATCTCCACCTTTACGGCAAGGTACCGCGCCCCAATCGCAAAATCGGACACGTCACCCTTCGCGCCGACGATCCCGCCGCATTGGAATCGCTTGCGGCGCAGGCCATCGCGGTCATCGGCTGAACGTTTCCGCGAAGATGGGCTGCAAAACAAGCGAAAAAGCAGGATTTCTGCGCAACAAAAGCGAACTTTACTTAGCGAAGCGAATTTCTCGCCGGATGCGCAAACGGAAGGAGCAAGCGGGCAGCGTATGGAGCAGCGGCATTTGGCGGGCGTGGATGTCGGCGGCACGTTCACCGATTTTGTTTTTCTGGACGCGGCGGGGCGTCTCACCGTCCGCAAACGCCCCACGACCCCCGCCGACCCGTCGGATGGCGTTTCAGCGGGACTGCTTACGGCGCGGGACGCGGACGAACTCGGCCCCGATTTCGCTCTGGCGCATGGCACGACCGTCGCCACCAACGCCCTGCTGGAGCGGCGCGGAGCCGAAACCGCTTTGATTTTGACGCAGGGCTTCCGGGACACGCTGGCGATTGGACGGCAGGAGCGCCGCGAACTCTATTCTCTGCATCCGTCGCGCCCCGCTCCGCTGCTGGGCCGTCAGCAGTGCTATGAACTGCCGGAACGATTGGACTGGCGCGGCGAAATCGTGACGCCGCTGGACGAGGCCGCCGCCGCCCGTCTGCTCGATGAACTCGTGGCGCAGGGCGTGGAATCGCTCGCCGTCTGCTTCCTGTTCTCCTATCTCAATCCGGCGCATGAGCGGGCGGTGGGGCGCATGGCGCGGGAGCGCGGCCTGAATGTCTCGCTGTCCTGCGAGATTGCGCCGGAGCCGCGTGAGTTTGAGCGGGCCAGCACAACGGCGGCAAACGCCTTCGTCGCCCCGATTCTGCGCCGCTATCTATCCCGACTCGAAACAAAAGCGACAGCGGCGGGCGCAAAAAACCTGCGCGTGATGCAAAGTGACGGCGGCGCGATGTCGGCGGCGGAAGCCGGACAAAAGGCCATTAAGACGGCGCTTTCCGGGCCTGCGGGCGGCGTGGTCGCCGCGATGGAGATGAGCCGCCGCCTGAATCTGCCGCGCCTGTTGACCTTCGACATGGGCGGAACCAGCGCGGACGTGGCCCTGATTTCGGAGGGGCAATGCCCCGTCATCACCACCGGCGAACTTGGCGGGTTGCCGCTGCGGACTCCCATGCTCGCCATCCATACGGTCGGGGCGGGCGGCGGTTCGCTGGCGCGGCTGGACGCGGCGGGCGGGCTGCGGGTGGGGCCACAAAGCGCGGGCGCTGTCCCCGGCCCGGTAGCGTATGGCGCGGGCGAGATTTTAACAGTCACAGACGCGAATATCCAGCTGGGGCGGTTGCCCGCCACCGCCCTGCTCGGCGGAGAGAAGCCGCTGGACGCAAACCGCGCACACCACTATTTCGAGGCGTTCGCCGCACAGTTAGGCTGTTCCATTGAACGGGCGGCGCTGGGCGTCGTACAGGTGGCGAACGCGACGATGGCCCGCGCCCTGCGCCATGTTTCGGTGGAGCAGGGCCGCGATCCGGCGGATTTTACGCTGGTGAGTTTTGGCGGAGCGGGCGGACTCCACGCCTGCGAACTTGCGGAGGCCCTGCGCATCCGTTCCGTGCTGATTCCGCGCTTTCCCGGCGCATTCTCCGCGCTGGGGCTGGCGCTGGCCCCGGTACGCCGCGAATCTGTCTGCGCTTTCCCTGCCGCGCTATTAAACGGGAACGGCGCGGATTGGCGCGAAAAACTTGCGGCGCTGCGCCATGAATTTATCGAAAGCGCCACGCGGGAAATGCAGGCGGAGGGTCTGGAGACAGAGGAATGGCGCGGCGCGATGGCTCTGGACTTGCGGTACGCGGGCCAATCGTTCGCGCTGCCGGTGAACTGCCCGGAAGATGCGACGTTAAACGCATTATGCAAAGCGTTCCATGCCGCGCACCGCCTGCGCTACGGACACTCCAGCGAACGGGAAACAATCGAGGCGGTGGCAGCCCGCTTTGTCGCAGTCAGTCTGGAGCATATTCTGCCCGCAGTGAGCGGACTGCCGGTCATTCCGGCAATACCTTTTGAAACGGCGAACGTCTATTTCGAGTCGGGACAGCAGACAGCGGCCCTGTACCGCCGCGAGGAGATCGCCGCCGGACAGACGATAGCAGGACCAGCGATTTTTCTGCAATCGGACGCGACTACGCTGCTGCCCCCCGGCTGGCTGGCGCAGGCAATCGCAGAGGGCAACCTTTTGCTGACGAACAAAATAGAAAAAAAGCAGAATTTTGTATAGCAGGATATTTTTGCAAAAAAAACCGATACTTATACGACTAAAGATTCAAGGATTTTCAGGCCGTTTCATGGCATAACCTGTTAGAAAAAATAAAATTTATGCGAATTTCAGCCTGAAATCGTGACAAAACGGTGTTCTCTTAAATTTTAAAGGTATCATTTAACCAGAGTCAGGTAAAACTGGCCTCATGCGTCTTGTTCTTATGCAGCGTCGCTTACAGCGCGGCGGTCGGCAGGCCCGAAATAAGGGTCGCCGCCGTCGCAAACCCGCAGAGGAGGCCCGATGGACGGAATCTCTAATCTTACCGATATGTTACTGCAAGAGGACGCCCTACGGCAACCCAATAATCCGCTCAATATGCTGTTTGCCCAGACACCGGGAGAAGCGCCCTACGACCTGCTGCTCGACATGATCCCGGTCGGCGTCACCATCCACGACCTGCGCGGGGCCATTATCCGCTGCAATGCCGCCGCCGCGCGTTTGCTTGACCTCACGCGGGAGGAAATACTGCAACGCGGGGCCAGTGAAGCGGAATGGAATCTTCTGGACGAAGCGGGTCAGCGTCTCGCAGAAGCGGACATTCCGGTCAACCGCGTCCTTGCGACAAAAGAACCGGTGCATGAATTTGTGCTGGGAGTGCAAAATCGCGGGGCCGATTCCTGCGTCTGGATGCTTGTCAATGCCGAGCCTGTCTTCGAGGCGGGTGAGCGTCTGGCCTGCGTCGTCGTCACCTTCACCGATATTACGGAGCGCCGCAAAATCGACATGGCCCACCATGAGGCCGAGACCCGCTACCGTCAGCTTTTCAATAGCAGCCCTCTGCCTACCTGGGTGTATGACAGCGAGACGCTGCGCGTCCTGAAGGTCAATGACGCCGCCATCGAAAAATATGGCTATACCAGAGACGAGTTCTTCGCGCTAACGATTCGCGATCTCTGCGACCCGCAGGAGACCGACGCGCTCAACGAAATGCTGACGACCGAAAACGCGGAGAGGACGGAACCGGAAGTCTGGAAACACCGGCGCAAGGACGGGCAGACGCTCGACGCCCGCGTCACAATGCAGGCCCTGCGCTACCGCGACCGGGACGCCTGCCTCGTCATCGCAGAAGATATTACGGGACGCCGCCACGCGGAACGCGCCCTGAAACGCCTGACGAAACGCATTTCCAACATCCTCGAAAGCATCCGTGACGGCTTCATCACCTTAGACCGGCAGTGGCAGTTCGCTTACCTTAATTCTCGCGCCGAGCAGATATGCGGCGTTGACCGCGACGCCGTAATCGGAAAAAACCTGTGGGACGTTTTCCCCGAAATGCACAACAGCGCCATTTACAAAGAGCTGCACCGGGCCATGCAGAAGCAAAACCCGGCGATCATAGAATACCGGTCGGAACAGTGGAACGTCTGGCTTAATCTCAACGCATTCCCCTCGCAGGATGGGCTTTCAATCTATATGGCGGATGTCAGCGACCGCAAACGGGTCGAACGGGAATTGCAAGACTTGATTGCGTCGCTGAAAAGCAGCGTGGACGGCATTGTCCGCGCCATGTCCTACGCGGTTGAGCTGCGCGATCCCTACACCGCCGGTCATCAGCGGCGCGTCAGTCTGCTGGTCTGCGCCATGGCGCGGCAGATGGGCCATTCACCGGAGGCGGTCAAACTTTTGCGCGTGGCGGCGCTGCTGCACGACATCGGAAAAATCGCTATGCCCGCCGAAATCCTCAGCAAGCCCGGAACTCTGAGCCGCGCCGAAATGAGCATTATTCAGAACCATGCCCAGATTGGCTACGACATTCTCAAAGGCATAGATTTCGACCCGCGAATCGCCCTTGTTTCGCTGCAGCACCATGAGCGTCTGGATGGTTCCGGCTACCCGAACGGCCTTTCCGCCGACGAGATCATCCCGGAAGCGAAAATGATGGCGGTCGCCGACGTGGTGGAAGCGATGGCCTCCCACCGGCCTTTCCGCCCCTCGCTCGGCATCGAAAAGGCCCTCAATGAGGCCCTGCGCAACAAGGGCGTCCTCTACGACCCGGAGTGCGTCGAGGCCTGCCTTGCGGTTTTTGCGCAACACGGTTTCGATTTCGATAACCTGTTGCGGGTCGAAGGCGAGGCCGTCGCCGCAATCAGCGGCGCGTAAACACAAGCAACCAACGAGCGCTTTTGTCCGACATTTCCCATCTATCCGATGCAGACGCCTCTTCAGGACGGTCAGCGGCTGACCGTCCTGCAAAAAAATTCTGCATCAACCCCCTTATCCTACTCCAACTCTTCAATGGCCTCATTCCTCGTGGTATAATAAATAAAAATAAAAGGCGGCAGCGCGATGGTGTCCCACGATCAACTCTTCAAAGATTTCCTGCGCGAGTTTTTCCGCGAGTTTCTCGAACTCTTTTACCCCCCTATCGCCGCCCGCCTCGACTTTGCGCGGGTCACGCTGCTCGACAAAGAGTTCTTTACCGACCTGCCGACGGAGATTTATTCCGACCTGAGCGCGAGCGAGGCGGAAGAATACGCGCTTCTGGTGGAGAGCGAAGCGCAGGAGGCAAAAGCGATGGTGAGCATATTCGAGGAGCGGGGCATCGAGAAGGGCCTTGCGATTGGCATTGAGCAAGGCAGAGAGCAGGGAATCGCACAGGGCGCGGTCAACGCTTCCCGCGAACACCTGCTGGCGTTGTTGCGGCATAAATTCGGCGCGTTGCCGCAGAGCGCTGCCGCGCCGCTCGCCGCATTGCAATCGAAAGCGGAACTTGACGCGCTGTTTCTTCGCGCGCTTGACGCCGGAACGCTTGCGGAACTTGGACTTGATACGCTCGTCTGATGCGGTGTAGCGGCTTCTGCCGCCGGGAAAATGCAGAGGCGAAAGCGGTTCCTGTCTTTTACAGACGAATCATCTGGCCCCAAATAAATTCCTGAGCGCCGCGTCTCACAGATTTTTCTCGCGCCTTTTTGACCGATTATTGCGCCCGTTAGGACGCCTGACGCTAATGCCTTTCGCGAGGCATTTAATAGGTTCCGCCTTGCGTTGCGCGGGACAGGAGAGATTCGAAACGTGAGCAAGACCATGCGGCGCGTTGCGCTTTTTTCGCTGATGGCCTGCCTGTGCGTTTCGTCCTGCGCTGCTGCCCGCGCCGGACAAAGCGCCGACGTGAAACGGGTGGCGGAATGGACTGCAGTCCTGGTTGCGCAGTCGGAGCGGGCGGATGGGGGCGAGGAGAACGCCTTTCTGCGTTTCAGCAGTCTCGACCCCGATTTGCAGTTTGCCGCGCTGGAAAAAGCCCTGCCGAAAATGGGCAGCGCTGGTGTTCTGTACGAAATATATGAGAGAATTTTGCAGTACAATGACGCTGCCATGCCGTTTGAGCCGGGACAGGTCAAGCGCCTTGCCGACAATTTGAATCCGCGCCTGCTTGACCTCCTCAATCTGGGCATGACATCGAAAGCCCTGCCGATTCAAGAGGGGACGCTCCGTCAGCTTGACCGCGAATTTGGTCTGAAACTTACCCTCAAAGAGTACCCGGAGTGGTACGCCCGAAACGGCAAACGCCCCGTCAGCGACGTGCTTCGCGATAGCGTGGCTGATCTCGTCGCGCAGTTGAAGAACGAAAAAGAGGGGATGCGGACATACCTGCTCGACCGCCTCCGCGCCATGCCTTTTACCTCCGCGTCGTGGCTGCTGAATGAGCCGGAAGCGAAAGGTCTGGTCGCAATGCGGATGACGGCGCGGCGGCGGCAGGCCGCGATGGACGCCGGACTGCTGGATGTCCTCGCCACAATTTTGCATAGCGGCGCGGCGATTTCCGATCCAAAAGACCCGGCGACGCCCCCGGCGGGGCCGGTGGCGCGGCGCAAAACGCTGGCATTTTTGTCAGCATTTCAACCGGAGGCCGCCTACCTCGCCCGTATCGCCCCGGACGTTCATCGCGAATTTTCGGAGCGCATCGGGAAGCGGGACGCCCTGCAAAACGTCTCGCCCGCCCTGCTGCTCGCCTGTCCCGGCGAAGATACGCTGCCTCTTCTCAACCGCTGGATCGAAACGGAATATACCCGCCCCACGTTCAGCGAAACGTTGACGGCCCTGACGCAGACGCATGATTTCCGCGTTCTGCCCGCTGTTTTTGCGGCGCTGCGTCAGTCCAAAACGGGCGGAGAGCGGGACTACGAGACCGATGCCAACATCACTAACGCCCTGATGGAGTGGCGCGAACTGGGGCAGACATACGGAGCTGCCTCGGACAAATGGCTGGCATGGTGGGAAAACAGACCGGCGATCATTCCCGCCGCTGTGTTCGCGCAGCCCTTGCCCCACTTTCCGAGCGCCCTTGAGACGATGCGGAAGCGTTTCGCGGATAATCCGCAGCGGGACAGCCGCGCCGAACAGACATTCCGACGGCTCGGCGCGGACGCAAAAGTAGATTTCCTCCGTGATCATTTCAAAGAGGTGCGCAGCGACGCGGCCCGCATCATGCTGATCTATTACGCCCTGCGCAGCGTGAGCGCCGCCGATCAGGACACCCCGGAGACGCTGGGAATCAACCGGAGGACGCTGGAACTTTTCGATCTCGGCATGGCGGACGCCGCGCCGCAAAACCAGACGCTTACGCTGAATTACGTCGCGTCACTAACCGGAAATTCGCTCAAAGATGCGGCGGAATACGCGGCATGGCGTCCCGCGCAGACCGGAAAGTCCAATGCGGCGCTGCTGCGCGAAGGCGGCGCGGCGGTGGCGAAGCGGCTTGCGGAGGCGCATCCCGGCTCCATCAATGCCCCGCTCGGTCTGGCGCTAAATCTGGCCCGTTACCGACCGCAATTCCTGGAAAGCGGTTCTGCCGCCGAGAGAGCGCAAGCGGAAAAGATACTGCTGCTGCGGCGCAAAATCCTCAATGACGCGGGCGTTACCCTCCAGATTGTCGGGCTGCTGACCGCCTCCAACAACGCCGGGATTCAGGCCGCAAGCATCGCCTATCTGAATCTGGTCAGGCCGGACGCCGCCGACCTGACGCTGGCGGAGCCGACCGTCCGCAAAATTGTGGAGGCGGAACTGGCAAAAAAACGGGGCATGAACCCCGAATTGCTGGCGGGCGTCACCCTCTACGATTCGCCCTGGACGACCGAGGCCCTGACCAACTGCCTGCAAAAACGCTACGATGACAATACCGCTTACACGCTGCTGCCGATTGTGGCGCAGAAGGCCGCCCCGCGTATGATCCCCACGCTGATTTCGCTGCTGGACACCACCGAGATCGGCGAGTGGCAGTACGATCAGATTAACCGGGCTTTGAGTGTAATTGCGAAACTGCCGGAAAACGAATCACGGGACATTCACGGGTGGGTGCAGTGGTGGGAGAAGCGGAAAGCGGACTACCCCGCCGACGTTCGCGCTCTGCCCTACCCGCGCATCGGGAAAGCGGCGGCCCATGCGCGGACGTTTTCGCTGCCGCAGGAGGCCCGCGCCGTCCGGTTCCGGGACAGGCCAAAGTACGGCTACTGGCGCATCGCTTCGGGCTACCTCGTGATGCTGCCGCCCGCGCCGCAGGCGGCAGCCTACATTCCGGGCGGGGCGTCCGCCGATCTGCCGGAGGAGCAGAGGCCGGGACTGCTGGTCGTCCTGACGAACTCGGCGGCGGACTTCGATCAGCAGAAAAAATACTGGATGAACTTCGACCGCGCCGCAATGAAGGGCCGCTATGTGGTGGCCCTGCTGATGCCGCCAGACGCAAAGGAAGCGAAGACTCTCTGGTCTCTCCATGCGGCAGGCAACGCAGACGCCGCGCCGACCGCGCAGGCGCTGGCGGCGGACGCGCTGAACGACACGCTGGCGGCGATTCCCGTGAGCAAAACGCGCCGCTACGTCCTCGGAATCGGGCAGGGGGGTATGGCGGCGCTGGCCTGTCTGCTGTCGCCTGCGCTGGGCCTGCGCGGGGCCGTGCTGGACACCGCGCCCTTCCACTCCGCCGATCTGCCGCCGCTGACGGGCGCGAAGGGCAAACGGATCGCCCTGTTGCGCGACCAGTCCAACCGCGCCGTGCCGGAATTTATTCAGACGGTGATGAATCAGACCCTGACGAAGGCCGGAGCCGCGCTCCGCGCCGCCAACTACGACGGAAAGGCCGCGCCGGTCAACGCCGCCCCCTTCGACTCCTTAGAATCGGCGATCGTCTGGCTGGAAATAGGCCGGTAAACCTCATCAATAACGCGATAATGGCCGATTTTTCGGGCGTGTCGAGGCGTTGGAAACGCCTGGATAGATAGCATTGCGTGTCGAGGCACACAACGCGCCTCGCCAGGTGGCGTACCGCCAGGCGTCCTGCCGGACGCGGGAAGGTGTATCTCGTCCGAGTTTTGATTGCGTGTATTATCGCCCGCGCTGAAATTTCCAAATTTCGTGGTCAAGCAGAGCCGGTCTCAAATCAGGATATTCGTTCTGAAGCAGGCGTGACGCCTCTCGAAGAATCTGTAACGGTTCATCGTCGCGCAGAGTCCTTCCCAAAGCGCTTTTGAGGAAACGGTTGATCATGCGGTCGGGTTTGATATAATCCATTTCACCGCAAAGCATAAAAAAGTATTTCAGCGAAACGCCGCTTGTCTGACCGGGAATCAGGCGAATATTTTCCTCAAATTCTGGTATCGCAAGCAAATTCGCGGAGTGTTCCCGATGCGACGCGCCATGCTTTTCTAAAGTTCGCGCAAAGTGAAGAACGGCCTCCGCTTTTAAGATTCCGTTCTTTGTGGAAGTGCGTTGTCGATTCAGAAAAACTTGATCGGCGCACTCCTCCGCGCTGTGCGGACTTAAAAGGCGCAACATCTCCCCGATGTGATGTTGGGCAGGATCAATGCCCTGCGCTGTCAGGAACACATCGTAGTTCCTGATGACATTGAGAACGCCTTCGTAACGAACCCCAATCGAAAAAACGGAGTTGATCACGCAGTGCGGCATTGAAACATAGCCGTACCCGTTGCTGAGTTTTGCCTGCGCCAGCGGCAATTCCTGTCTGCAATACGCCGCAACAAGCTCCGCGTCCTCTGAAAGCATGATAGAATCTCCCTGAAATAGATGGTTGGTTGACGTGTACCCTGTTTTCTAGGCCACGCGAAAAGTTAGTCTCCGCTCTTGGTTGACTGCTCGCGCAGCCACCGGGTTTTGTACGCGTCGGGCGTCAAGCCGCCCAGCGATTGATGCGGACGCTCTTCATTATACATGATGCGAAACGCTTCTGTCTGTGCTTTGGCGTCGGCAATGTTCTCAAAGACGCTGGCGGAAAGCAGTTCGTCCCGCAAGCGGCTGTGAAAACTTTCCCTGAAGCCGTTCTGCCACGGACTGCCCGGAGCAATATAAGCCGCCAAAATGCTTTGCTCGGAAAGCCATGCCTGCATTTCTGTTGCAATAAACTCCGGCCCGTTGTCCATCCGCAACGCGCCGGGAACGCCGTAGCGGACAAACAGCCGCGCCATTTCCGCCTGAACCTGGGCCGACGAAAAGGACGCGCCGACGGCAATCAAAAGACACTGGCGTGTGAAGTCATCGCCGACGGTCAGCATTTTGAGTTTGCTGCCGCGTTCGGTCGCATCGAACACGAAGTCCAGCGACCAAACGTGATTAGGACGCTGCGCCACCACGCGCACTCTTTGCACGAGCGGCGGCGGGCGGTAGTTCTGACGCCGCCGCGCCTTCACTTGCAGGCCCGCTTGCCGCCACAGGCGAAACACGCGCTTGTGATTGACGGCCTGTCCCGCGTTCCGCAGCGTCTGGTAGATTTTGCGAACGCCCCAGCGCGGATGCCGCTTTGCAATGGCCTGCATCGCTTGCAAAAGCGGCGCGTCCTGTTTGAGGCGCGGTTTGTATTGAACGGTGGCGCGGTGGACAGCGGCCAGAACACAAGCCCGCCTTTGGGAAAGGCCCTGCGCTTGCAGAAAAGCGACCAGTTGGCGGCGTCCCGGCAGCGTGGCTACTTTTTTTGCAGGAACGTTTGCAAGGCGTCCACTTCCAGATCGCGTTCGGCGAGCAGGCGTTTGAGGCGGGCGTTTTCCTGCTCCAGCGTTTTGAGGCGCTGCGCGTCGTCGGTCTTCATACCGCTGAATTTGTTGCGCCAGCGGTAGAAAGTCGGTTCGGTGATGCCGTGTTCGCGGCAGAGGGCCGTGATGGTTTGTTCGCCGATTTCAGCGGTTTGCAGGATGCGGGTAATTTGCTCCTGCGAGAACTGGCCTTTTTTCATGGTCAAACTCCTCTTTGTTTTGATGAGGAGTCTAACATATCCGGTGGCCTAAATTATGGGGTACAGGTCAGGTCTGGAAACAAGTTCCGCTGTAATACTATGTGACACCCGTAAAAAGCGGAAAAGCATTTTCTCCCTGCAATGAAAGCGAATTTTTTTCTATCTCCGCGTCCGGCAGGACGCTTGGCGGAACGCCACATAGCGAGGCGCGTTGTGCGCCTCGTCAATCAGGGCGTCTCGTCCTTTTCGCGCAGGCGTTCCGCGAGGCGAGTGTAGCGTTTCGTCGTTTTGTTGTTGCGGACGGCGCTGCCAATCGCCCGCTTGTCCGCCACCAGCAGGCACAGGCTGCGGGCGCGGGTCAGGCCGGTATAGAGCAGGTTTCTTTGCAGCATCATGTACTGACTGGAATGAATTACTAAAATCACGGCGGGATACTCCGAGCCCTGACTTTTGTGGATCGAGCAGGCAAATGCGAGTTGTAATTCATCATAGTCGGCGAAATCGTACTCTACGGTCATCTCCGGGTAGCGGACGAGCAGGAGTTGATCGTCGGTTTTGATGTCCGTAATTACCCCAACATCGCCGTTAAAAACGTTCTTGTCGTAATCGTTGACGAGTTGGATTACCCGGTCGCCGACGCGGAAGCGGCGCGAACCACGCGAAAATTCCACTTTGCGCCCGGTCGGGTCTGCCGGGTTTAGCGCCTCCTGAAGCAGTTCGTTCAGGTAGTCCACGCCCAATCCGCCGCGCCGCATCGCTGTCAAGACCTGAATATCGTCCTTTGCGTAGCCCAGCGCAGGCAGCGTTTTTCGCGCCAGTTTGACGATCTGCATAGCCCCGATCTCCGATGATTTGAGTTCCTCCGTCGCGCCCTCGTCCACGTCAATCCACAGGCAGTTTTGTCCGCTGCGCTCTTTCGGCGGAACAAGCGTGGGGAACTCGCCTTTGCGAATCCGGTGCGCGTTGGTGACAATCAGCGATTCCTGCGCCTGCCGGAACACCTGCGACAGCCGAGTCGAGGGAATGACGCCGGAGTCCAGCATATCTCCCAGCACATGGCCCGCCCCGACCGAAGGCAGCTGATCGCTGTCCCCGACAAAAACGATCTGCGCGGTCTCCGGCACGGCCTTGAGCAGATTGTTCGCCAGCACCGCGTCCAGCATGGAGACTTCATCGGCGATCAGCACGTCGCAGGCCAGTGGGTTCGTCTCGTTGAATTGAAAGGCGTGGGTGGCGGGATCAAATTTAAGCAGGCGGTGGATCGTTTGCGCTTCGCGCCCCGTGACCTCCGAAAGGCGTTTGGCGGCGCGGCCCGTCGGCGACACGAGCAGGATGCGCTTCTTTTGCGCGTCGAAGGCCTTTGCTATCGTATTGGTGGTCAGGGTCTTGCCTGTCCCAGGGCCTCCCGTCAGGATGAAGACGCGGTTTTCCAGCGCCAGCGCGACGGCCTCTTTCTGCTCATCAGAAAGGGTGATGCCCTGCGCGGTCTCCTGCTTTGCGATCCACGCCAGAATTTTTTCGCGGCTCAGGGTCTTTTCCAGCGGCAGTTCGAGGCGGCGGCGCAGTTGCCCCGCCAGCCCGACTTCGGTATAGTAAAGCGCCGGGTGATAAAAGGCCCGCAACGGCCTCCCCGCCATCTCCAATCCCGGCAAATCCTCCGCTAAAACGGTCTGCGCCGCCGCCATCTCCTCCAGCGCCGGCGCGATTTTCTCCGTCTCCACCTGCAAAATCTCGGCGGCGGAGGTCAGCAGTTTCGGTTCCGGCAGATAGAGATGCCCGAAGTCGGTGGCCTCGGAGAGCGTGTAGAGCAGGCCCGCTTCCAGCCGCTGCTCGCTGTCAATGGCGACTCCTAATTGCTGTGCGATTTTGTCCGCCGTCTTGAACCCGATGCCGCGAATATCCTGCGCCAGCCGGTACGGGTTCTGCTCCACTGTCGCGATAGATTTGTCGCCATACGTCTTATAAATCTTGACCGCAAACGTGGCGGAGACGCCCTTCTCCTGCAAAAACAGCATGACGTTGCGGATTTCGCGCTGTTCGTTCCACGCCTTTTGGATCATTGCGACGCGCTTCTCGCCGATGCCGTCCACGCGCAGGAGTTTGCGCGGCTCCCGTTCGATGAGGTCAAGCGTATCGAGGCCGAACAGGTCTACCATGCGCTTCGCCATCACCGGCCCCACGCCTTTGATTAACCCGCTGCCCAGATATTTCTCAATGGCGAAGGCGGTGGCGGGCTTGCTCGTGGAGTAGCTCTGCACGGTCAGTTGCCGCCCGAACTCCCGATGCGCCGTCCAGCTCCCCTCGCAGACGAGCATCTCTCCGACAATCGGATTGGAAAAATTTCCCACGACCGTCACAAGGTCACGCGCCCCCTCCACCGCGAGGCGGGCGACGGTATAGCCGTTCTCCTCGTTGTGGTAGGTCACGCGCTCCAGAACGCCCGTCACCACATCCATCGGGCGGGCGTTGTACGGGGCTTCACGGCTGTCTTCGGTTGTCTGTTGGGAGGCGGAGTAGGGCAAGGTTTGACTCGTTATCGAAGCATTAGAATCAGTATACTCTATGACGCGGGGAAGAAGCGGAAAACTCCGCCTGACTCGCTCGGTTCCAAAGGGGCATAAAAGGCGCAGGCCTGCGCGGAGAGATAGACAGGAAACGCTGCATAATTGATCGGGACAGGATAAACGGGGCCGGGATTTAACGCCCCCGGCGGCAATGTTTTCGCTGATCCTGGACTGTCACCCTGACGTTTTTCGGGGTATACTGATTTGTCTACCTGAAAGTAGAGAGTGGAAGCGGAATTACGAGGTGAATTATGGCGGCGAATCGGGTAGTCTTGCTGGACGAGAATACGGCAAATCGGATTGCGGCGGGCGAGGTAGTTGAACGGCCCGCCTCCGCCGTCAAGGAACTGGTCGAAAACGCGATTGACGCGGGGGCCACGCAGATTGTGGTCGGGCTGGAAGACGGCGGCAAACAGCGCATTATTATTGCGGACAACGGCTGCGGCATGACCCGCGACGACGCGATCTTAGCCCTGCAAAGACACGCCACGAGCAAAATTCGCACGGCGGAAGACCTGTTCGCCATCAGCACGCTGGGCTTTCGCGGCGAGGCCCTGCCCTCGATTGCCTCTGTTTCCCGCTTCACGCTGACCACCAAGCAAACGGACGCCGACGGCGGACATTGCCTCCATGTTTTCGGCGGCGATCTGGCAAGCGTGGAAGAAGTGGCGGCGCGGGACGGCACGACGATTGAGGTGGCGGACTTATTTTTCAATGTCCCCGCCCGCCTGAAATTCCTGAAAAGCACTCCGACGGAAACGGCGCGGTGCGTGGAAGTGGTAGGGCCGTTGGCGGTGGCGAACCCGCAGATCGCGTTCCGACTCCGCAACGGGACGCAGGAGATTTTCGCCACGCCCGGAACCGGAGAACCCCTCGCGGCCCTCGCCGCCGTGTGGGGCCGCGATGTCGCCCGCAAACTGATTCCCATTCATGGCGAGGACGGCGGCCTGCGCGTGGACGGCTTCATGGCGACGCCCGATATTTCGCGTCCGGGCCGTTCGCACGAGTTATTTTTTGTGAACCGCCGCCCGATCAAGTCCCGCCTGCTCGGTCACGCGCTGGAGGACGCGGTGCGCTCGCTGACGCCCGACAGCCGCTACCCGATTGCGGCGCTCTTTCTCGAAATCGCGCCCGACATGGTGGATGTCAACGTGCATCCAACAAAAACGGAGATTAAATTTACGCGGGACAGTGAAGTGCATCACGCGGTCAGTCAGGCGGTCAAGTCCACGCTACTGGCCTACGGAATCGTCCCGACCCTGCGCCCGTCCCGCCCGTCCGAAGCCGCCGCGCCCGACTTTTCCCCGTCCGAAATCACCGTCCCCATGCGATTCGATTCCCCCTCCGACCCTTCCGCCTTCGCCCGTCCCGACATGGAACGCCGGGAAAACAGAGAAAGCCCGGAACTGCAAAACAGCCCCGCGCCGTTCGCCGCCATTGTGGAAGCGGCAATCTCCGCCTTCATGCCGCAGGAGAGGGACGAGGGAAAAGGGAAAAGGGAAGAGGAAGAATCGGGTGTCGGGGTTTGGGTGTCGGGTGTCGGAAATACGGCAGAGGAAACCGCAAGCGCCGGGGCAATCCAAAATGAGAGCGTTCAAAATGCAGACGAGGCCAACACCCGACACCCGACACCCGACACCCTTCCTGTACCGCCCCGCCCGCGCCCTTTTGCCGAGCAGCTGCGTGAATTTAAGGTTTTGGGACAGGCGCGGAACACTTATATTATTGCGCTGACGCCCGCCGGAATCGCCGTGATTGATCAGCACGTCGCGCACGAGCGGGTGCTGTACGAGCGCCTGACGATCCAGCGCTTCGCCAACGGAATCCCGGTGCAGCGCCTCGCCATTCCGCTGACGCTGAACTTAAACCGCCGGGAAGCCCTGCTGCTTGCCGAACACTGCGAGAATTTTGCGGCGGCGGGCTGGGAGATCGCGCCTTTCGGCGGCGAGAGTTTCGTTGTCCGCGCTATTCCCGCCATGCTGGTCAAAAAACCGTATGAGCAGATTCTGCGCGACATGGTGGACGAACTTATCAATCAGACCGTCTCGCGCCGCCTGCTGGTGCAGCAGGAGCACGTCACCATCACGAACGCCTGCAAACTGGCGGTCAAAGCGGGCGACCCGCTCACGATTGAGGAGATGCAGGGGCTGCTCGAACAGCTGGCGGAAACGGAGAACCCCTACCTGTGTCCGCACGGAAGGCCCATTGTCGTCACGATTGGCTTCCACGAACTCGATAAGCAGTTCAAGCGAGCGTGAGGGAAAGAAGTCAGAAGTCGGAAGACAGAAGCGAGGCAGAGGAAAGACCGAGGAGAGGCATATCAAATGCCTCGCTAGAGTGCTGCGGCCAAGCGTCCTCACGGACGCGGGAATCAGACCTGCATTTCTCGTCCGGCAGGACGATTGGCGGAACGCCCGTAGCGAGGCATTTGATATGCCTCGCTTCCGCCCCGCTTCTGACTTCTGGCTTCTTCTTTCTATCTTCTGCGTCGCAGCAGCAGGCCGAACCCGGTCATTCCGAGCGCGAGGGCGGCGCAGGCGGACGGTTCGGGAACGGCGGCGGACTTGATGCTGAGGTTGGTGAACAGGGCGGTCGCGCCATTTGCGGCGTTCCCTTTTTCTACCGGGACTTGCAGGTAGCCGCCGAGTGTGCTGCCCGTAATGATCCCCTGTTCCCGGTTGGAAAACTCCTGCGCGGGACTGTCAATGCCGTTCGCCGTATAGATGATGGCGTTTTTGCCGTTGGCGTCCAGAAAGTACGTCATGCCGAGCGTGATGGCGTCGCCCGCGTTGTATTTCAGCCCGTTGGCATTATTGAACGAATAGAAGGGCAGCGGCCCGCCGAAGACCACCACTTCATGCGCGTCCGTATTGACGATGAACTGCCCGTCCCCGCCGACGGTGTTGAGCAGAAAACCGGCCTCTTTGCGCGGCGTGACCGTGCCGCTCAGGTTGAGGGTCATAGAGACCTTGAAATAATCGCTGTTGCTGAAAGTGTAAGCGGTCGCGCCGTTGTCGCTGGAGAAATTCCAGACGTGGCGGTTGGCAAATCCGCCTGCGGAAACGTTGGCGTCGCTCAGGGAGATCAGCGCGGGGTAATTGTTGACGGACGTGAAGGTCGAGGCGGGGGCGTCATTGAAGACGCGGGGGCGGATCAGCGCCGAGTTGATCGTGCTGATCTGCGCGTCGGCCACGCTGACGGCAAGCATCCCCATCCCCGCGAGGGACAAAGGCAAAGTGCGGAAGCGGCGCGGGGTAATAGACATTATTTTCTCCTTGAAAAACGGTTTGCGGTCGGCCTTCTCCGGGTCGGCGCGGGTGTGAAAAAGCGGATTGCAGGCGAAACGGCTGACCTGTTAGTTCTCCTATTGCAAGAATTATGCCAACTCTTGAATTTTAAGACGTTTTAGAAAGTTTTTCCTGAAAATAATACACGCACTCTCTTTGCCTGCTCGGTCAAAGCCGTTTTAATCGCGCTGCTTTTTCTCATAATTGAAGACGAAAGATTTTTTAACACGGAGTTCACAGGGTAAAAACACAGAGAACACGAAGAGGAAAAAAAGGGAGCCAACCAGTCACTAAGGGACTTTCGAATATTAAAATCTTCCACGCTGGCGGGCGGGCGGGCGAATAAATTCACTGCCACAAAAGCGCGAAGTCCGCCTTCGCGGACTCAATGCGGACTTACGCATACGGGAATATTTATTTTATCGCAAGTCCCTAACAGACAAATCACTTAAACCTGGCACATAATCGGCTGTGGCCGCGCTTGTCCAGCAAAGAACACGGAAACTGTGTCGTTTTGAGATGCGTCTCAAACCCTCCCGCCAGCGCTATAAGATTCGTTCGGCAATGGGGTTCCCGCGTCGCCTTCCAAACGTGTTCCTGCGGATTGAGATCGAGACGGCCCGACGGAAAACGAACCCGTTCCAAACGCGGGTTCGCCGCCAAAACCGAACGGATACTCTCGCCCTGACCTTTCAGTCCCGCATACAGCGTTTCCAGAGTTTGCGGAACGCGAATTGCCTGCGTCCGATCAGGGTAGTGGAACATCAACCGAACAGGCCGGTATCCCGCCGCAGCAAGGGCTTGCAGGCGCGTAGACTCTTTCGTAATGGGATCGCTGTCGGTTGCGGCGTCCCGCCATTTGATCTCTATGGCTTCGCGGGACGCAAGCAGACAGCCTATCCCAAACGTCTTCGGGCGAACGCCAAGCGTATTTTTGATTCGGGCAGGGCCGAGTCCGGGAATCGTTCCAGAAAGCAAAGTTTCGCCGCCCGCTCCAGAAACGCGCCTGCGTATTGATACGGGAAGCGGCCTTGATTATGGTAAAGGTCAATCTGCTTGCCCACTTCCCCGGCAATTTCCAACCCCTGATAAATCAGTAATGCGCGTTGTCGTCCGTCTCCCTTTCGGCGCCGTCGCTTATTTTCATTTTGAGCGCGGCGGCATACGTCCCTGCAAGGGCGATAATATCGCGTTCCACCTTTTCGACTTCCACCTTTTCGATGGGCGCGGGCAGCGCATCTTCCAAAAGATCATTCCTCCCCTGCTTTTTTCCTCTCTGCGATTATGGCCGCCACTGCTTCACTTAATCGGACGGAAAATTCCGGGTGGGCCGCGATCCCCGCCGCGTCCAGATTTGTCCCGGAAATAGCGAGCGTAGGCGAAGCCGTCGGGATAATTTTCGCCATCATCACGGTCAATATCTCCGTGAGCTGGGAATGTGCGAATGTAGAGCGGGGAGAAATATTAATCAGGGCCAGCGGTTTATTCATCAGTTCGCCGCTGCTGACCAGCCAGTCCAGTCCGTTTTTCAGCGAACCGGGGATGCCGCGCGCGTATTCCGGGCTGCAAATCAACGCGGCGTCCGCCGCCCGCCATTGCGCCCGCCAGGATGTGACCGAATCGGGCGGCGTCTCGTTGTCCAGGTCCGGGTTGAAGTGCGGCAGTCCGCCGAGCGCGTGGGAGATAATCACTTCGCAATTTGGAGGGGCCAGCAATGCGGAAGCCTCAATCAGCGCGGCATTAGAGGAAGCAGTCCGCAGACTGCCGGAGATTGCCAGTATTTTCATGCCTTCTCCTCATGGTTTCATCGTAGATTTCGAAGCGCCTCCGAGGCGGTATTCCCGTCCGCAGGACGGTCGGCGTAGCCTCCCGGACGGGTCGTTCACGGCCCGGTCTTGCGTTGCGGCAATCAACAAAAAAACTACGGCGCGTTTGGACTAACGCCGGTTTTGCCGCGCTGTTTCTACGACGGTCAGCGTCAGATCGGCGCGGTTGCGGCTGACGACGAGCAGCGGGTCGTAGCGGTAAGGTTTGCGGGCGTCCCACAGTCCCGATCCCTCAATGGCGGATTCTACATTTTTGCGGCGACCGGGCTTATCGGGCTGCGCGGCATAGGCAAGGATGCTGATGGCCTGATCGTCCCGCGAAAAGCGCTTATCTACCGTGAATTGTCCCGCGTAACGGTTATTCCCGACCGGAGAAAGTTCCCATTTTTGCCCCGTCCGATTATTCCGCGCCACCACCGTCGCATAGATGGCGGGAGCGGGCGGCGCGGGAAGCGTCGCCGTGATGCGGACGGTCTGCCCGACTTCGGCGATGCTCGGCTCCAGACGCGCCGAAGTGAAGCGCAGGAAATCGGAGGCCGCTTTCGATTCGCTATCGGTGTCCGCGCCCGCCATTTTTACCGGGTCAACCCAGACCGCAAGCGTTTTGCTTTGCTTGCCGCCCGCCCGAAATACCTCTTGCTGCGCCCAGTAGACTTGCGCCACGCCAATCAAATCGTGGCTGTCCGGCGCGACGGCCTTAATCAGCAGCGATCCGGGCTGTTTTCGCGCCTCCTCTTGCGTGGGTTTATGCTGCGGAATCATCTTGAAAAGCAGCTGATCCACCACCACGCCGCCCGCCAGCACGCCGCCCTGCGCCACCGGCCCGCCCGCCAGCGCCGCCTGACTGGAAGTGACCGCATGGACGCCCGCCCGCAGCGGATTGGCGACAAACCCCGCCGCATCCCCGATGAAATGGCTGACGCCGTTAAAGACTTGCGTGGCGAATCCTGTCCGCTTTTTATCCAGATGCAGCAAATGGCGCGGCACGGCAAGCGCGTATTCGCCCTGCGCGTCGGTCTTCGCGTAGTCCGCCACTTTATTCGAGTCATCGTAGACCGCGATCAGAGCGCCCGCCACCGGTTTTCCGCCGGAATCTAATACGCGCCCCGTCGCCCAGACCGTCTCCTCGGCGTTCGCTTTCGGCGCGAGGCCCAACCCGCCCGCAAGCGCAAACGCCGCCAGCAGTCCGCAAAATCCTTTTCGCATTTTTTCTTACCTTTCAGGCCTAACTTCTTACCTGCCCGTCGCCGCGAATCAGCGTTTTATACGTCGTGAGTTGCTGGAGACCGATGGGGCCGCGCGCGTGGAGTTTCTGGGTGCTGATGCCGACTTCCGCGCCCATGCCAAACTCGGAGCCGTCGGTGAAGCGGGTCGAGGCGTTAACGTAGACGCAGGCGGCGTCCACTTCCCGCAAAAAACGTTCCGCATTGCCGTGATGATCTGTGATAATCGCTTCGGAATGGCCCGTGCCGTACTGCGCGATATGGTCTAGCGCCGAGTCCAGACCGTCCACGATTTTGACAGCCAGCGTCAACGCCAGAAATTCCGTCTTCCAGTCCGATTCCGTCGCGGCGGTGGCGTCGGAAAGAAACGTTCGCGTCCGTTCGCAGCCCCGCAGTTCCACCCCCGCCGCCGCCAGCCTTCGGCCTAAATCGGGCAGAAGGCCCGCCGCCGATTCCGCATGAATCAGCAGCGTCTCTAAGGCGTTGCAAACGGACGGGCGCGAGACTTTCGCATTGAACGCGATGTTCGCCGCCATTGCCAAATCCGCGCCCGCGTCCACAAAAACGTGGCAGTTCCCGCCCAGCGCCGTCAGCACCGGGACGGTCGCGTTCGCCAGAATGTTCCTCTTTAAACTCTCGCCGCCGCGTGGAATCAGCAAGTCCACGTAACCGGTCGCCTGCATGAGTTCCGTTGCGGCCTGCCGGTCGGTCGTCTCGATCAGTTGCAGGGCGTTTTCCGGCAGCCCCGCCCGTTCGCCCGCCGTCCGCAGCAGCCGCGCAATCGCGACATTCGACCGGAACGCCTCCGAGCCGCCGCGCAGTATCACCGCATTGCCCGATTTCAGACAAAGCCCCGCCGCGTCCGCCGTGACGTTCGGGCGGCTCTCATAAATGATCCCAATCACGCCGAGCGGAACCCGAACCTGCTGAATATCCAGTCCGTTCGGCTGCCGTCCGCCGCTGATGATCTGCCCCACCGGATCGGGCAGGGCCGCGATTTGCCGCAGACCCTCCGCCATTGCAACGATGCGCGGCGGCGTCAGCGTCAGCCGGTCAATCAAGGCCTCGCTGAGGCCCCGCTCCCGCCCCGCCGCCACGTCCGCCGCGTTCGCATCCAGCATAAGCGCCTGCTGCGCCGTGAGCGCGTCCGCCATCGCAAACAGGGCCGCATTTTTGATCTGCGTCCCCGTTCCCGCCAGTTTCCGCGCCGCCCGCTTCGCATTTTTCGCCCTTTCCAGAACGGCCTCGGTCATGGAAAATCTCCTCATCGGAGAAAACAGAAAACAGAAAACAGAAAACAGAAGAAAATGCCCGATCTGCAAACTTCAATACTACGAATATGGTTGTGATTTCTGACAGCCCGCTTCTGTTTTCTGTTTTCTGTTTTCTCCCTTAGTTCGCCCCGACGTTATTGAACTGCCCGATGAGCAAGGTGAAGTCGCTTGAGTCCACCATGCCGTCGAAGTTGAAGTCGGCGGTCGGGTCATAGCCCGTTCCCGGCAGATTGTAATCGGAATTGAACGCGCCAATCAGCGCCGTAAAGTCCGTCGAGTCCACGCTGTTGTCTCCGTTGGCGTCGCCCGCCGGAAGCAGCAGGTTCGGCAGTTGACCGGTCGCGCTCACCAGAACGTTTGGCGTGGAGACGCGCAGGTTTTTCAGTCCCTTTACCGCTACGTCATACGTTCCCAGCGGCACGCCCGTTAACGTGAAGTTTCCGAAAGCGCTGCCCGCGCCCGCCGCAGTCAGCGCGGCGGTCGTGGTGAACAGGTCGGTCGTCGTTCCCGGCTTGCGGAACTCAAAGGTGAACAGGCCGAGCGGAGCGCCCGCGCTGACTTTCGTCAGGTCGGCGACGCCCTCCAGCGCCATCTGTCCGGTGACTGTCCCGCCGCCCGCGCTCAGAGCCGCAACGTCCGCCGGGTTCAGCATACCCGAATAGATTTGCAGGTCGTCAAACTCTGCGCCCGCCGTCTCCGAGTTGCCATCCGTGAAGACACCGAGGAGCGTGTTTGGCTGCTGCATGGAATAGTCGGTCTGCGTCAGATTGCTCGAAGTCAGCGCCTGCCCGTCGAAGTAGAAGTTTACCAGACCGAGCGGACGATTGACCGTGATAGCAACGGCATGGTATTTGCCGTCCCCCAGCGGGAACACGTTCGGGGCGGTGCGCGTCTTTGTCTGAACGCCGTTTGCGCTATTGTTCGCCTCGAAGACCAGCGCGTGACTCTGATCATTATAGTCGTTGACGTACAGCGCGAAGCCGGAGGACGCCCCGCCCGCCGCCTGATTCGACAGAATGGTCTGGATGCCGCCCGCGTCGTTCATTTTGGCGTAAGTGAAGATCGTGAACTGATCGCCGAAATTGAAGTTGGCGGACAGCGCCGGATGGACTCCCGCGCCAATCAGGGCGGCGTAGCTGGCCTGCGCGGAGTCGGTGGTGAAGCCCGCGTCGCCGCCGATCATCTGGCCCGTATTGCCATTCTGCGTAGTGTCCGTGATGGTGTCCGGGCTGTTTCCGAGCGGCCCGTCCTCATAGGTGTAATGCAGGATCATGGCGATCCCCTGCGGGATAACGGACACGGCGGCGGAATCGGCGCTTTCCCCCGCAAGGTTGGAGGCCGAGACTTTGTAGTAGTAAGTCGTTCCGTTGGTCAGTCCCATATCCACATAGCCCGTCGCCGCGATACCGCTTGCGACAACGGTATAGACGCCGTTCTGCGCTGCGCTGCGCTTGACGCGGTACGTGGACGCCCCGCTGACAGCGGGCCAGCTCAACTGCGCCGCCTGATTCAAACCGACCGCGACGACACTGACAGGCGCGGCGGGCGGATTGCCGTTACGGTTGGAGAACAGGTTGATCTGCGGAATAATCTGCTGCGCCGTTCCCGGATAGGCCCACAGCAGCTGACACGTCGCGCCGCCGCCGCCCTGAAAATACTCCAGTTTGATGTCGTATCTCTGCCCCGCCGTCAGCGTGATGGCGCTGCTGGCAAACTGCGTTGGCCCTTGATAGTACGGCGCAGAGATAATAACGTACAGCCCGCTGCCGGAGTTCAGGCTTAACCGCGCTCCGTCGTCCGAATTGGTATAGAGCGTGTACTGCCCGGTCACCGGCGCAAGCAGCTGCCCTGTCCAGACTACTGTGAAACTATCGTGCGGGACGCCCGCGTTCCAGGCGCGGGGGCCGTTGGCGACGCCGCCGTTATCCACGTTGAAATTGATGGTCGGGTCAATGAAGTTCAGGAAAGGCGTTCCCGTTTCCGGCGTGAAGTTGGCGTCGTTCCCAGGGTAATACGTCCCGTAAAGGCCGTCCCCGACGCCGCCGCCTCCACGCGCCGGAGTGGCGAACGCGACATTGGAGTTTGCGCTTTCGCCCGTCGCGTTGACCGTTGAGACCACGTAATAGTACGTTGTTCCATTCGTCAGGCCCGTGTCGTTGTAATTTTTCGCCGCGACATTGGACGCAATGGTCGTGAAGGGGCCGACGTTGGACAGGCCGCGCTTGACGTTGTAGCCAGCGGCGTACAGGCCGGGATTCCACGAAAGCCCGACGGTCTGATTGCCCGCAGCCGCGATGAGATTAGTCGGCGCGGTGGGCGCGTAGGATGCCGGGAACAGTTGGGTCGTGGGAATCACGGTGTTGGTCTGTCCCGGATACGACCACGACAGCACCGCCGAATCGCCGCCGCCGCCCTGATAGTACTCCATTTTAATATCGTACTTTTGTCCCGCCGTCAGCGCAATCGTTCCGCTGTACGCCGTCGGCCCCTGATCCATCCAGCCATTGACGATCTGCTGCCCGTTGACCGAGATGCGCACTCCGTCGTCCGCCGTCCCGGTGAAGGTGATAACGCCGGTGACGGGGGCCAGAACCTGCCCCGTCCAGCGGGCGGAGAAGTTCGTTCCCGGAACGCCGTAAGCGGGGGCCGCGCCGTTCCATGTAAAGTTGACGGTCGGATCGAGGCGGGCGGCGGTCAGGTTATTGAGATGCGTTCCGTCGCCCGGATCGGTGAAATACTGCCCGGTAAGTCCCGTGCCATTCCCAATCACGGGCGCGACCGCTTTGGCGGACGCGATATTGGAGTCTCCGCTGGTTCCCAGATTGTTTGCGCCGGAAACTTTATAATAGTAGGTCACGCCGTTGGTCAGGCCGGAGTCGGTGTAGCTGTTGGCGGTAACTCCCGTCGCAATCGTGGTGTACGTCCCGTCGGAGGTCAGGCTGCGCTTGATGGTATAGGTCGAGGCGAACTGCCCCGCCGTCCAGTTCAGGCCGATGGCGTTGGCCCCGCCCGTCGCGATAAGGTTGGTCGGCGCAAGGGGCGCAGGCAGCAGTCCGTAGGCCACGACCTGCCCGGAGAACGTCGCCATATAGACCTTGCCGTTCGCGACGACGGGCGGGCAGTATTTGGCGTATTTGCCGAAATCGTCGCGGGCCACGCTCTGATGGCTGTTCCAGAGTTCTTTGGTCATGTCCGTCGCGTTGAACGCCCGCAGGACGCCGGGAACGACCGCCTGATTCGCGTCGCCGAGCCAGGGAACGTTGGCCCAGACGATGCCGGTATTGGCGGTCGTCCCGTTGGCGGAAACGGTCATCATGCCTCCGGGCATACCATCCGGCGCGTTATAGGTCGTCTGCGAGGAGGGGGTGCTGGCGAAGGTCGTCCCGTTGAACTTAAACGCTTTCAGGCTGGAATACTCGCCCCAGAGATAGACCCACGATCCGGCAGGCCCGGTGTAGAACGGCGAGGAGCCGTGCAGGTGCGCGGGGCCGACCTGAAAACTGCTCGCAATCTGATTGTCATTCTGCGGGCTGCCCGCCCGGTTCGGGTTGTATTTGCCGAGGTTGGATGTATCGCAGAAGTAGACCCAGCCGTTTTTGCCGCCCATGACCGCGTAAGTTTTGCCGGAGGGGCCGGGAACCAGCGCCGCGCCGCAGGCCGAATCGAGGTCGCCGCCGTTGAGCGCGTCCGTATTATAGGGCATGAACCAGTCGGCGACGGTGAAATAAGCGGAAGTGTTGCTTGGGGCGAGTTTGACCAGCGCGTTGCCGTAGTCCTTGCCGCCCGATTTGACCGAGGGCGTCCCGTTTCCGACCACGAGATAGAGGTTGCCCGCCGCGTCCGCCGACGGCCCCTGCCCGGACTGCCAGATGCCGCCTGCCCAGCCGTCGGGGGTGGAACACCAGGTATTTTTCAGGGCCAGCGTAGTCGGGTCGTAGCGCAAAACCCAGCCGTGATAGTTGCCGCCGTCGCAGTGCGAAGCGTAGGTGATATACACGCTGCCGTGATCGAGCAGCAACGCCCCGCGCTGATTTTCAATCAGCGGATCGAAATAGACGGGGCCGCTATTGCTTGGGAAAGACGCCTGAATCACGACGGGCGGGATGCGGTCTACTCCCGTATAGATATTGACCGCGTGGAGCCGCTGAACGTAAGTCCCCGCCGCCCCGCCCGTCTCTTTGGTGCGGGCCACGAGGTAAAGCGTTCCGGTCGTCTGGTCAATCACGGGCGTTCCGAGGATGCCGACTTCGGAAGAAATATCTTTATAATTGCCGCCGCAGGCGAAACCGAGATCGGAAGTCGGAATCGAGGAGGTGGGAACGGCGACGGGATTCGCGCCGTCCACCGTCTGAAAATAACTCGTTTTCCACAGCGGCGCGGAGTTTGTCAGGGAGTCGGCGTCGAAGGCGTACACGCTGTCGTGCATCGTTGCGACAAAGAGAACGTTATGGACGGCGCCGTTGATGGTGATTCCGGCGGCGTACAGCGGCTGGGCGTAGACCTCGCCGTCCACAGGCCGGGAAAAGAGCATCCCGAACTGCCCGGTGTTGACATTGGCGGGTGTCAGCGTCGTTTCGCCTGCATTGAGGCCGGTGCGTTGATTGTTGTAAGTGCGGGTGAGGACATTGACGGCGGTCTGCGCGGGCGCGGGCAGTCCGCTCAGGACAAAGCGCAGGCCCAGCAGCAGCGCAAGGGCCATACGCCGACGGGAACATAATCCAGACATTGATAATCTCCTGGCGGCTGCCGGGGTGAACAGGAACAACGAGGCAATTTCCGCATATCCAACCATTTTTATTTCGCAATTTCGCAGCGTGAGGGCTTCCATATCATTATGACGCAATATATGAAAAAATGTAAGCGTAAAATTCGGGTTTTTTTACGCATATTGCCAAAAATTTGCGATTACTGGCAGATTTCGCAGTTTTTTGCGCAATGTTACGGTAACTGGAGGCAGCGCAGAATAGATAACCGCTGATTTGCCCCCGACCCCTCTTACCGCGCAGGCGTCAGGCCCACATCACGGGAACGTCCGGGAGTTCGGGCAGGGCGAGGGTGTCGGGCAGCAGACTGTGGGATTCGGCGAGGCGGGCAATCGCGGAGATTACGGCGGGATCGGGGGAAGAAAAATGGATATCGAAATGGTGGCAGGCGACCGCCGTCAGCGGGCGGCGGCGGTCAAGCGAAACGAGCAGCACATCCGCCCCGCCCGCATAGGTCTGCGCGGCAAGGCGGGGAATGTCGGCCGGGAATTGCGGCGCTTCGATTCGGAAACCGCCCTGAAACCGGTTGGTGAGGCCGCGCCCGCGCAGGAATTTCGCCACCGCTTGCGCGTCCGCCACGTTGTGCAGGTGCTGCGCCTGCGCTTTATTGTTGAGCCAGAACGCGCCCTCCGGCACAAGCGCCAGCGCGTCGGAAATCTCTAATTCTGTCAGCGCCGCCGCAAGGAACGCCGAAAGCGCGGGACGGTCAGCAACCGGGAACGGCCCTTCCACCCGCCCATCGGGATACGTCACTTTGCGGTGCGGCCCGACGGTAAAAACGGGCGGCGCGGCCTCCCGCACGGTGAGGCGCGAGACGGTCTCGCAGACGAATTGCCGCGTTCCGGCGTCCAGACCGGCGCGGCGCAGCAGCAAAGCGAGTTCATAGCGCGGAATAATCTGCATCGTTTTCGTTTCCCGGAGAGAAGAAATAGACAAGATGAACAGGATTTTTCAGGAATGACAGGATTTTTTGTATTTCTTCTGCGTTTTCTGCGTCTTCTGCGGACAAAAATCTTCTCTGTGTCCTCTGTGGTGAAAAACTTCACTTTAACTCGTGTAATAATTTCAGGCAGGCGTCGGTGAAGACGCGGCCTGCGCTGGGCGCGAACGGGAACTGGTCTAAGGCGTAGGGCAGGGTTTCCGCCGCGTAGTCATGCCGCGCAAAAGCCGCTTCGTCTGGCAGGACGCCGAGATAGCCGTTCGCGCAGCCGATGACGAAGGTATGCGGGAAGGGCGAGCGGCGCTTGATTTCCAATCCAAATTCCGCGTAAAGTTCCGTCGGATGCGCCAGCAGGATCACATCGCCAATTTGCAGGGCCTGGATTTCGCAGTTCACCGTTTTCGGCGGCAGGACGCCCTCGCCCGCGTGTTCCCGCTGAAGGCGCAGCAGGGCGGCGACGGAATCGGGCGGCAAGTCCATAAACTGCGCGATTTCGCCGAGTCGCGGTTCCCGACTGGTCTGCGTTTTGATCTCTGCCTGCGCGTCGCGGAGCATCTCCAGCCAGGGATCGGATTCTCCGGTCAGTTGCATCAGCAAGCTTTCGCAGGACTCGGCCCAGAAGCGGGCGCGTCGGCCCTCGTCGCTTGCCGGGGCGCGTTCGGCAAGCAGGGCGCGGTTATCGTCGCGCCGCCGTTCCAGTTCCTCGCGGGAGGGCGGATTGAGCGGCAGCGCAACGGTGCGGGAGACGCAGCGAACGGGGTACGGATTCTCCTGCCGCGCCGCCTGCCCCACCGCAATAAACGCCGCCCCCGCGATCATTTGCGCGGTTCGCGGCATTTCGTTCTGCCGGGCGTAGACCGCTTCCACATCGCCGCAGGAACCCTGCAAAAAAAGCGCGTCCTCAAATTCGCTTTCCAGCAGGCGGCAGGCGCGGATCAGGAAATCGCGCCCGATCTCCGCGTCGTCCGCCTCATACGAATCGGGCGGGCAGGCGAAGCAGAACAGCAGCGTGGTATCGTCGCTCTCCTGCGAAATAAACTCCAGCGTTTGCAGTTCGCTGTCGGTCAGTCCGTCGTCGCTTTGCGTGTTGCGCGTGGCCCCGATGAGGTTGGCGCGTCCCGCGAAGACTTCCACTGTTTCCAGATTTTCGATGCCCTGCAAAACGCCGCTGGCAATCAGGCGCGGCAGCAGTTCCATATAGGCGGGGTCAGTCTTGCCGCCGCCGTGCTTGAGAATCGTGGCGGGGCTGCTGTTATTTCGGGCGCAGGCAATCAGGACATTTTCCTCCGCAATCTGCGTCAGTTGGGAAACGGCGGCGCGGATTGCGGCGGCGGTTTGCGCGGAGACAGCAAACAAGTCCAGTTGCAGCAGCGCGAAGCGCTCGCCGCCGTACTCAATCACCAGCGCCGCGCCCTCAATGTCTGTCCGCCGCCCTTGCGAAATCACCGACTGATACGCTTCGCCCCGCGCCAGCGCCACCCCGGTAGGCGGCGTAATAGTAGCATAGCCCACGCCCGCTTTTAATTCCGCCATCGTTCCATACGCTCTTTCCGCTCGCCCGGATTGCTCAAAGCGTTTGCTTGAGCAGTCCGGCGGTCTCCTGATCCAATTCGTTCACGTATCGGGCCAAAGTTTCCGTGACGTTCTCCTGCGTGGCGGCGTACCCGGAACCGAAGGCCGCGCGAAGGGAAGTATCGCAATCGCGGGCGGGAACGACTTTTTGCAGCAGGCCAGAAAACCCGACCGCCTCAATCAGCCAGAGCAGGGTTTGTTCCACGCAGACAACTCGCCCGCAATGCCGCGCATGGACTGCGGCGCAAGTCGGGGCGGAGGCGAGAGCGCGAAGGCAACGTTTGTCCCCGGTCAGCAGCAGAAAATCGTTCTCCGCGTGGATTGAGGCCAGAAGAATTCGCTCGCCTGCGTCAATCTGTTCGCGGCCCGTCTGCGGGTCGCGGACTTCGCGCATCAAGGCAGTTTCCTCATTCTCGATTTCGATGATTATGCCAACCGATTCGACGAAGGCAACGGCGCGGGCCAGTCCGCCCTCGCCGTACTTTTGCGAAAGTTCGTTCCGCTTGTTTTTCCTGAACTTGTACTTTGCCGAGGGCAGAACGTAAATTTCGTTCGATGCCGCGCCAAAAAGCGCAAAGGTCTCCATCAGCAGATCGCAGGCGGCGAGTTTCAAAATGTAATCATTGTCTGCCAGACAGATCATGCGGCCTCATCCGCCCCGGTCACGCGCAGGAGAAATTCCCATTGCTCATCGGCTAGCGCTTCTCGCTGTAAATTTCCCCGCATGGCATTTTGTACTATCGCGCAGGCGTTTGCATCGGGTTCCAGCCGTTTTAGCGCCGCGTTCGCTAAGGCCCAATACGGCCCATTCGGAACATGACGCGCATAGTTGAGCGCCATGACGCCGGGATCAACGCGGTATTGCTGCCCGAAAAATTGCGCGGCCTCCGCCAGTCCTGCGGCGTTGAGATTTTGTGTGGCATGGTACGTGGTGTCCGCCTGCCCGGTCAGCAGTTCAATCGCGAAGTCGTTGGCCTGCTGCTCCTCGTCCTCTGCGGTCAGGGGAATCGCAGGGGACGATTTTTCTTCCTCATCGTTTGCCTGCCAGTTCGCCGCATCGTCCACAAAAACGCCGTTCTCCTGCAAATGTCCAAGCGCGATATGGCCTAATTCGTGCGCCAGAATGAAAAGCAGCCACGCGGAATAGCGGCTATTTTTTGAGAGGACGATGGCGTAGCGGTTGCCGAAACGCGCCGCCATACCGTCCGGTTTTTTCGCTTTGTCCGGGAACTGCGCAACGCGCAAGACCGGAATCCCAAGACTCCAGCAATAGTCCAGCAAAGTCGGAAACGTAACGATGCGGTTGTCTTTGCCGAGCGTGGCGCGAATCTCCCGCGCCGACTTCGGAACGTCCGCCGGAGGAAGCGCCATGGCGGAGCAGGCCAGCTGCGCCGCCCGCGCCCCCAGACACTTCGCCCACGCCAAATCTTCTTCGCGCAACCCCTGCCGCGCTTTGTTCCGTGTGGCGAGATAGGGCCGACAGTTCAGAACGCCGTTCGGGTCTTGCAGAGCGCGGAGATCGAGGCTGAGCGCATCGGCAAGACGCCCCAGCGCCTCCGCATAACCGGCGGGGTTTTCTGCAATCGCATCGTCCCACCAGTCCGGCAAGACCACTTCCCGCACAAATTTTGGGTTAAGACCGACAGCGCGGAGACGCGCATAGATCGCCTGCATCGGATTTATCGTCATATTCTGCGCCCCCTTTCTCTATCCTTCCATTATAGCCTATTCTCCTGACATATCAGAGGCGGGAAAGGTTTCAATCCAATTTCTCTGTTGTTTATCGCAACTTGCAGGAATTGCGCGTATGAATTTTTAAGTACCACTCGTCCTAACTGATAACAAATTAGGACGGCATCAGACCGGAAGGGAAAAAGGTTGGCTTACTCACGCAGACGGTTCATAATTGGCCTTGTGACCGTGATAATCGCTACGCAGGCCTCGTGCTTCGCGCAAGCGCCGCTCGCATCTGACAATAAACCTGATACCAACGACAAGGTGGAGACAATCGCGGTCTTGCCCTGGCGCTTGGACAAGGGAACAGACGGAGCAAAAAAGACAGCGAAAGAATTTCTGTCAACCTTGCTCACGAAGATCAAAGTTGACGCTGTTTCCGAGGTCAAAACGACAGCAACCTGGGAAACGGTTGCCGGTTCGGAAGAAATCTATCAAAACGGAAAACTTCCCTCTGCCGCAAATATGCTTCGCGTTGGCAATAAGCTGGGAGTGGACTGGGTTATGAGCGGCAGTGTGGATTGGCACTCCCGCAGCATCTGGGTTGGATTTGGCCCGAAAACAAAGTCAACGGCGACGATCAGTGTGCGAATCGTGGATGTTAAGGGAAAGATCGTGACTCTTGAAGTCGCCGATATGAAAGTGGACGACACAGCCAAAGAGGACACGCTGAAAGCACTTGGGGCCGTTTTCGTTTCTGGTTTGTTTACCGTCGTCAGCGGCGGCCCCAAAACACCGCACGAGCAGCGGGCCGTACAAATCGGTATTGCCAAAGCCCTTGAGCCGTGGCTGGCACAACACCTGAAAACGCAAAAAATCAGCATCGAACGGTGATGTTTGCGTACCTGCTGCGCCCGGACAGTTGAACACTGTCCGGGCGCATTGCATAATGCCTCTATCTGGCGAGTAGTGTAGCGAAAACATTAATGCTTCTGCCACGCTAAAAATCTAAATCGCGGTTGGCGGCGACGCGCTCGCGGCGGGCGACGACCGCTTCGGCGGACGTGTCGGTCGCGCCAGCGAACAGCGGGTCGTAAAGCGCCGTTCGGAACGCTGCGTCATCATACGAGCGGGTTTTTACCACTACCGGCATCGGGACGGCGTGACCGAAAAGCAGCGCCTGCTGCCGCGTTTCCAGACTCGCCAGCACGCTGCGGAGGCTGTTTGCGCCCGATACGCCCGTCAAAACCGCGTCAATGTCCTTTTCGTCGTCGAGCAGGCAGCAAATTTTTGTGCCGACCTGCGAGAGGACTTCGTTATCAATGCCGCTCGGCCTCTGGTCTACGATCAGCAGAGTGACGTTATATTTGCGCATTTCGCGGGCAATCGTCCCGAAAATCGTCTGGTCTGCGAGGTGCGGCGAGAGGAATTTGTGCGCCTCCTCAATCGTGATGACCAGCGGCGTCGGCAGGGCGGAACCATTGCCCTGCGCTTTTTCCACCAGTTCGCGGTACAGGTCGTGCAGGCGGCGCGTCAGGATATTTGCGACGAGCATATATTGAACCGGGCGGTCGTGCTGCCCGAACTCCAAAACGACGTGATTGCCGGCCTGCAAGGTCTGCAAAATATGCGTGACCGCATCATCCCCGCCTGGAACTTTCTCCACCAGAAAATCTTTGCAGCGGGCCACCAACGCCCGCAATTTCCGCTGCAACGCCGACAACGCGCCGGAGTGGGCGTTGTTTTCAACGGCGAAATCTTTCAGGGCGTCCGAGTCCATCTCTAAGAATTTTGCGAACCAGCCGGTATTATCTTTGCTCATCAGCAGGTAGCACGTTTCTACCGCCGTTGAATTAAGGTTCAGTTCGCGGGAAAGCAAGAGAATATCGTCTACCGTAATCTGACTGTACGGGATTTGGACTTCGTAATCGGCGCTGACTTTGCGGCGGCGGGACGATTCGGGATCGAGGGTAAAGACCTTGACCTTGCTTCCGAAATACTGTTTCAGGCCGCGCACTCCGCTGCTGCCCCGCTCCTCGCTCGTCCCCTGATTGCCATATTCGCTGTGCATATCGAAAATCAGGTTGACCGCTTTGCCCGCCTTGATTACGCCGCAGTGACAGATGCGCGTCAGGAACGTTTTGCCGGTGCCGCTTTTGCCAAAAATCGCGTTGGAGCGCTCGACCCAGCGGTCTAAATTCAGGCAAACGGGCGTGTCCATGTCAAGCGGCTGCCCGATATGGAAGAATTTCTTGTCGCGGGACTCGTCGCCGAAAATGCGGCCTACGTCGCTCTGACTGGCGGGAAAAACGGGCGCGAAGTGCGCGGGGATCGTTTTGACAGGAAGCAGGCCGCCCTCATCGTCGGGATCGGAGCCGTGCGGGACCATGAGCATCGGGCGCAATTCGACGTTGCCAAAGGTGTTGGTTCCGGCAATGACGCGGCGGGCCAGTTCGCCCTGCGGCGGTTCCAGCAGGACGCCCGCGCTCGTGGCGGCAAGCGAAACGTCGCTAAGAAGCGCGAAATAGGAATTGCGTTCGCCCTGCGCGACAACGAACTGCCCGACGCGCAAGTCCTCCACGCTGCGCCCCTCCGCAAGCCGCATCGTCAGCCCTTTGGACAGGGAGCCGCCCGTGACAAAGCCGAGCTGCTCGTCCTCGTCCCGCCCTTCCGGCCCGCGCCGTATCAGCCCGCTTCCGTTCCCGTTCCCGTTTTTGCTATAATTGCCGTTTCGTTCACTCAAATATTTTCAATCCTCGCGTCGGCGCTTGGCGTGGCGTATTCTCTCAATCGAAAAACGCTTTTGAGCAACGCATAAACGATTGCACCCATCAAACGGAAAGGCAGCCAGAGTAAACAATACAGGACCAAAGTATTGCTTATCTGTGACTCATGCGCTGTTACAAAAGCGTTAAAGAAAGGCCACAGTCCGGTTATCTTCATCGCGACATGAGTGGTCAGCACAAATATAATGGAATTAACAAGGTCACGCAACATTATGGCAGGCGTTATGCCAGTTGTTTTAGCGCTGATCCATTTCCCTGAACGCTTCCAAAACGGTAATTTTTCATCCTGCATTGCAAAACCTCCTCAGTCCTTGCCGTCCGGGTGCATCACTTCGTCCATGACGATGGCGATGGCGAGGAGCAGCGGCGCGTCCGCCCCGATTTCGATTGCCACGCCGTAGCGATCCTGAAATAACGCCAGTTGCCGACTAATCCGCGCCACGACCTGACCGCCCTGCGTGATGGTGTAGTTCCAGTTCAGCCAGTCGCCCTGCATCTCATAACTCCCGCCGGAGCCGTCAATCGTAAAGCGCGGGGTCAGAAGGCTGAAAACTTTCTTCTTCACGACCGCCGCGATCTGTCCGTCCCGGTAGATGTCGTACTCCGAGACCAGCGACAGCAGCCGCTGCTCGATGCGGACGACCTCCGCGCCGGAATTGTCCATCAGCGAGAGTTTATTGCCAAGCGAGAAGAATTTGCCCTGAACATGGTACGCGGGCGTGTTGTTCCCGTCCAGAATATCGTACTTGTCGCCGAGTGAGAACACCCGTTTCGTGATTTGATACAGCAATTTGCGCCTCGTTTCTTTACCAAGCGTTTGCCAGACGTTTCTTTTCGCCATTTTCTAGCGGGAACGGTAGACGTAGGAATCCAGGTAGATGCCGCCCGCATAAGCGCGGAACGGCTGGATGCGCTGGTCAATGTCTGTCTTGATCTGCTTTTGAACGTCTTTAATCAGAGGGTATTTCATGCCGCGCACCTCGATATTGTCCAGCGAAAGCGGCACAAGCGACTCGTCCGGGTCTTGTTCCATCGTGTCAATCATAGTCCGCAGTCGCAAGTATGGCTCCGTCGGGCCTAATTTGTCCACGAGCGGGGAGGCAAGCGTAAGATACCAAACGTCGCGCTCCTCATGATAGTACCAAAAGGCGACCTGCACGTCGAAGTCCGTTTTGTCCAGCAGTTCAATCAAGCGTTTCCCGGCCTGAAGGGGAAACATTACCAGAATCGTTTTAGCCATTGTAAAACTCCGTGAAAGGGATCGGAGATTGCATCGTAAAGTTTTTGCGCGTCTATCTACGCGAACCGCGCATAACGGCTTTGCTCCGTCCACAAAATTACCGTTTTCCAGTTTGCGTCAAAAGCCGCGTTGCTTCGCCGCTCCGCCGCAAGTTCGTCTTTGAGATTCGCCGCGTCAATCAGACGAGTAAGATCGTGCGTGTAACTCTTGCTGACCAATTCTTTGTCCGGGAAGGCGTAGCGGCGCGTCTGCCTGGCGATGCAGGCCTTCAAAGCGCACTCCACGACGTAGCCGCCGAGGTAGTACGCGCCGGAATATTGACGCGCCCGAAGCAGCGCCTGCGTCTCTTTTAATCGAAGGGCAGCGATTTGCTGAAAGTCCCGGCGTTCCATGCGGCCTCCTCTCTGCATTATACGCGAAAACAGCAGGATTTTGCGAACGTTTTTGCGAAATAGCCTCTGGCAATGCGCGAACAGTTGCAGGCCGGTTGACGGGACAACCGTTCGTTGTATTTCAGGGCGGAAATCTTCTACATCAAAATCAAAGCATCCTGTTATTCATCCTGAAACATTCCGTTCATCCTGTCTATTGCGCATGGAGGCATCTATGACCGAACAACTCTGGGCGACGTGGCGGCTGCAATACATCGAATCGGGCGGAAAACCGAACGGCTGCATCTTCTGCGATTTTCCCGCGCAGGATAAAGCGAACGACGCGGCGAATTACATCCTGCATCGCGGCGAGCGGGCGTATGTTATCTTAAATGCGTTTCCGTACAGCAGCGGGCATCTCATGGTCGTTCCCTACCGCCATACGGACACGCTGGACGCCCTCGACGATCCTACGCTGCTGGAAATTATGCAACTGACGCGGTTAAGCGTCAACTTATTGAAAGCGGCGTTTAGGCCCAACGGGTTTAATCTTGGCGTGAACATGGGGCGCGGCGCGGGGGCGGGAATCGCCGATCACCTTCACTGGCATATCGTGCCGCGCTGGGACGGCGACACCAATTTTATGCCCGTGCTTGCCGATGTCCGCGTGATACCCGACAGCCTGCAAAACACCTATGCCCGCCTGCAAGCCCAACTGCCCGCCGAACTGGAACGGACTGCCCCCGAATCCAGTACTATGATTGCATAGCGCGATATTTCGCGCAACGGAGGCAAAGAATGGCGGCGAGAAAGAAAAAGGCGGAATCGGAAGTCCCGGCGGAAGCGGCGGCGGTGATTGAGACGGCGATAGCGAAGGAAGCGACGGCAGAACTTGCGGCGGAGACCGGAACGGAAACGACCGCGACGGGCGAAATCCCGGTGACGGAGGCGGAAACGGCGGCGGCGCGGGACGCGATCCCGCCCGTGCCGGACGCGGCGATAGAAACGGCGGCATTACGAACGGAGTGGGGCGAGGAAGCGGACGCGGAAACGCAGGCGACTTCCGGCGAGGGCGAAATCCCGATTGAATCCAAAGGCGTCCGATTGGCGCGGGTGGCGGAGTCGGCGTCCGTATGCGTGGCCTGCGGGCTTTCCAAAACGCGGGCGCACGTTGTATTTGGCGAGGGCAACCCGGAAGCGCCGCTGATGCTGATCGGCGAAGGGCCGGGACAAAATGAGGACGCGACGGGCAGGCCGTTCGTCGGGCGCTCCGGCGTGTTGCTGGATCAGTGCCTGAACGAAAACGGCATCAAACGCAAGCACGTTTACCTTGCGAACGTCCTGCGCTGCCGCGCCTGCATTATGGAAGCGGGCCGATTAAAGAACCGCCCGCCGACGCCGGAGGAGACCCGCGCCTGCGCCCCCTGGCTCCAGCAGACGATTGACATTGTGCAGCCGCTGGTCATTCTCTGCCTCGGAGCGCCCGCCGCCAGCGCCATGATCCACAAAGGGTTTAAAATGACGCAGGAGCGCGGGCAATGGTTTGAGTCGAAATACGCCCGGTACGCAATGGCGGCATGGCATCCCGCCTACATTCTGCGTCTGGAGGGCGAGGCGTATGAAGCGGCGCGGCGCGACTTCATCAACGACATCGCCGCCGCCCGCCAGAAAGTAATCGAGGCGCGGCGCGAACCGAAGACGACGCTGTTTTGACGAGAGAAAACAGAAAACAGAAAACAGAAAACAGAAGTTGGGCAGCGCGATTGTCGCAGCGCGGTCTGTTTGCGGTTCTGGCTTGCGCGGTTGCGTGGGGGGGATTTGCGCAGTTTCGGCGCGGGAATCTGCCTCCCCCTGCCCCGCTTGAGGTTTCGCTATGGTACTGGAACGCGCCGTTTCATCTTTCGACGGCGGAGTGCGAGCAGTTAAAGGCGCTGAACGTTCGGGCGTTGTTTGTCCATGCCGGGACGATTGAGCGCGGGGAGTACGGCGTCTGCGCCACGCTGCCGCAAGTCTGGCAAAGCAGCCCGAACGCGCCCACAGCGCATTTGGTCTTTAATTTTGATTATTCGATGGTGCGGCATTTTTCGGAGATTGATAACGCGGCGACGGCAAAAGTCGTCGCAGACGCCGCGAAGCAGGCGCGGGCGAAAGCGGAATCGGTCGGGCTAAAAGTCGTTGGACTGCAGATAGATTTCGACTGCGCCACGCGAAGCCTGCCGAAGTATGCCGACTTGCTGACCAGAATCCGCGCCGCGCTGGGCCGTCCCGCTCTGAAACTCAGCATTACCGCGCTGCCAACGTGGTATGACAGCGGCGATCTGGGCGCGGTTCTGGACGCCGTAGATTTCGCCGCGCCGCAGTATTATGAGGCCAATCTTTCGGAATCTCTGACCCGTTTCGCGCCCGTTTCCGATCTGCAAGCGGCGGCGCGTGGGCTGGCAAAAGCGGAACGATTCGGCAAACCCTTCTACGCGGGACTTCCCGCCTACGGACACGCCCTGATGACCGACGAGACCGGGCGCGTTCTCGGCCTCTACCGCGAAATGACGGCGGACGAAGCGACAAGACACCCGGCGTTTCAGTTTGTTCGCGCATTTGCCGCCGACCGCAGCGGACAGCCCGCGACCGCGCAGACCACAATCGGAGAGAACCTCGCGGACTTCATCGCCATCCGCAATGCGCGGGACGGGCGCGGCAGGGGCTATCATCTGATTTATGATCTGCCGACGCCGGAACTGCTGGCACGGCATCTGGCGCTGATAGAAAAAAACCGCCCCGCAAACTGTCGCGGCGTGATTCTCTTCCGCTATCCTGAACCGGGCGCGACCATGACGCTGCCCCTGCCCGCCATAGCCGCCGCATTGCAAAAGCGGACGGCGCTGCCGGATTTAAAGGTGACCGTTCAGTCCGTTGCCTCACCGTGGGAACTGATTGAGACCGGGCGCAAAGCGAACCGTCCGCCGTTCGACGTGACGGTGACCGTGACAAATTGCGGCGCAAGCGACACCTTTTTCGCCCCCGACGGCCTGACGCTCGCCCTGACTCTAGATAGGCCGGGAATAAACGAAATCGCCGCAGCCGCCTTTGACCGCGCCGAAACGTTCGCGGCAAATTCCGATGCGGCAGGGGCAGCAGTTCGGTGCAGTCCCGCCCGCGCCAACGTTCTCAAACTGACAAAATGGCGACTTGCGCCAAACGAGACCGCCCGAATTTCCCTGCGCCTGCCAGCCGATGCCGCAACCACCCTGCGCGGAAACTGGACGCTCCGCAATCCCGACGGCCTAACCACCAGAACCGGAGAAACTCATGCCGATTTATCCACGAAATGACACGAAACGACACGAAAAAAGGGAACAGGAAACAGGGAACAGGGAACAGGAATTTCCCCCGATTTATCATTCATTATTCATTATTTCTCATTTCCCTTTCGTGTCTTTTCGTGTCATTTCGTGGATAAAAATCTTTGTCCTGCTGTGCGTTGCGGTCGGGGCTTCCGCGTGCCTTTCGGGGCAGTTCGCTTCGGTGCATTTCAACAGCGGACAGCCCGATTTCGGGACGCCGCCGCGCCGGGGCGTGGTCTCGTTTCGCGGGGAACTCTCCGACCGGCAGGAGACGACTGAGACTTACGAAGGAACCGCGCCCGATACGGAACTCAGCGAGGACAGGGACAGGCAGGCGAGCGAGAAGCGAACACAAGCGCGAACGGCAAAACTAGCGGCGGGGCTGAAAGCAGAATCAACCGGGCAATGGGCGGAAGCGCAGCGGCTTTACGAAAGCGCGGCAAAGGCGGACGGATGGACGGGCGGACTGCGTGACCGGGTAGAAATTTTAACGCGCCTCGCGAAACTCTCCGCGCCTCTCCCGCCCGCCTTCGCCGGACTATTGCAGGATTATTTTCAGCGCGTCCCGCTGACGGACGCGCCATCAGCGCCGAACGCGGCGGCGAATTTAGAGAAGATTGCGGCAAACACAGAAGCGGACTGGCTGCGGGAACACGCGGCGTATCAGGCGGCAAGCGCGGTTGCGGCGGCGGGCGATAACTTGCAGGCGGTTGCCCGTTATCAGGCGCTCTTGAAAAATTTCCCCGGCGGCGCGAAGCGGCAGGACGCGCTGATTATGCTGGCGCGAACCGCCCTGCTCTCCGACGACCCGGCAAAGCGCGACGTAAAAGCGGGCGAAGCGGCGCTGAAACAACTGACCGCAGAATTTCCGAAGTCGCGCTATCGAAATTCCGTTCCCGGACTGCGGGCGCGGATTTTGTATGTTGAGGCAAACTACCCGGCGGCAGCAACGGCCTACTTGAAATTGCAGGACGCCGACTCGCTGGAACTGGTTCGCCGCAAACTGACGGGTTCACCGAAGGGCGCTACCGACGCGCCGCTGCTGGCGATCTATCTCAAACGTCTGGCGGGCGCGAAAACCTGGAAGGATTACGCCATCGCCCTCGTCAGCATTGACCGGACGCGCAAACGGATGTCGGCTGCCTCCTCATCGGATTTCGCCGCCGCCGTGCAGCGGCAAACGGAACTCGCCGCGTCCTATATCTATTACCGGCTCTACCACACCCGCAACACGTCCGCCGACCTGAAAAACCTCACGCGCCTCGCGGATACCTTTGCGGCCCGCGACGGGAATGGCGGCGCGAAACTCTCCCCGCTCGTCCGCGTTCGGCTGGCGGAAATCTACTATCAGCGCCGAATGTATGACCGCGCTTTGCAGTGGGCGGGGCCGGTCATCGCGGTAAACGTTCTTGACCGGGCGCTGTTTGTTCGGGGCGCGGCAAAGCAAAAAATGGGTAAGAACGACGCCGCAATCTCCGATTTCAACGCGCTGCTTGCCCGCTGCCCGAACAGTTTTCTGCGCCGCGCCGCCCGTGAGAATCTCGCAATTTTGGACGAGGCGGCGGGGCTTCGCGCCGCCGCATTAGACCAGTATTTTGCGCTGGACTATCAACTGGACATTGCGTTCCTGCTGGATATTCGCATGACGCCCCGTGAGATCGAAAGTTACCTCGCGGCGCGTCCGAAATCCCCGCAAAAAGACTTGCTGGCCTACACGCTGGGGATGCGCTATCTCTGCGACGAGCGGTGGAACGAATCGGAGAAGTGGCTGAAACGGGTCGCGCCCGCGAAATACGCCGCTTACCAGAAATCGCTGGACGATTTCAGTTTCGATACGAAAAGCCCCGCCCCGCTCGACGCCCTCAAAGACCTACGCGGCTTGTATCAAGCCATCTCCGACGCGGGCGGCGACGACGAGCGGGCGGCTGCCCTTTACGCTTACGCCTCGTACTACTCCACGCATGGCACACTTCTGCTCTATAACGTCGCGCTCTGGCAGGGAACCCGGACGGGCGCGTTTCAGTTCTGGCAAAACGACCGGCAGACTACGCCGGAAGACCGGGCCGCAATCCGCAATCACATGATTTCGCGGGAGGTCTATTCCCGGTCGCGGCGCATCTGCCTGGAACTGGCCCGCCGCTATCCCAAAAGCCCCGTTGCGCCCGCCGCCGTGTACCGCGCCGCAGCCGCCTGCCGCCGCCTCGCCCGGTTCAATTCGTGGTGGACAGCGGAAAACAAACGCCATAACTACTGGGACGAAGCGACCCTGCTCATGAACCGCGTCGCGGACTCCTACCCGAAAAGCCCGCAGGCCAAAAACGCCCGCAAATACGCCGCCGTCTTCCAGAAAGAGAAAAAAGGCGCGTGGGAATAGGCAGAATTATCTATTGACCATAGCCTCCAGCGATTCATACTCGTTTGGCGTGGAGGTGAAGATGAACGAAATTTCCTGTTCGTCGCTCCTGCAGAGTTGGCGGCGCAACGCCCTGAAAATCTCCCGCTGTCGGCGCAGGCTGTTGCGTCCGGCGAAACCTTCCCAGATGATGCGCCCTCCGATTTTCTCTGAATCGGGGTCGCGCTCCACGTCCACCTGCGATCCCGGCAGTTCGCGTTCTAAAATCTCTTTGATTTGTTGTTCAAGAGCCATTTTTCTACCCCTAAATTTACGATGAGCGTCGCCGCATCGAAAAGCCGCTTGCTGCTGTATTTTACGCGGTCGCCGCGTATCTTGTTAAGTTTGATCGATTCGAGGTGCGCGTCAAGCATCTTCATCGTGTAGTAACGTTGGTTCGCTCGCCATCGCGCATCCACTTCGTCTATCGCTGCGCGTACTCTCTCTGCCTCCTCGTCTACAAATGATGATAAAAGTTTCGATTTCTTTGCCCAGTGTTCTATCGAGTGCGTTCCATCAAACGTATCACCCTCTTTGATGCTCATGGCGCGTAATATCTCCTCGACGGCAAGACCGGCAAAAAAATGCGCGACCAAGTATTGAGGCTGCGACTGAATGAGCGCTTGCCGCGCAAGGCCGAGATATTCCTGCGCGGCGTTGAAATAGTTGCGGGGCGTGAATTTTGGCGGCGGCAAGTTCGTCTCCTTCACGACCTGTGAAGCGTTCATTCGGCGGCGGGCGGCGGTTCGGGGAGGTAATTCGTCAGGTAAACGCGGTCAGTTTCGGGGGTCAGGGCGAAGACAAAATCGCCGCCGTCGCGGGAAAATTCGGGGAGAGGCTGCCAGTCCGCTTTGTTGTCGCCGAGGTAGAAAACGGGGTTGAAAGCGAGATTTTGATTGGCGGAACCGGCGGCGAGGCGCAATGTGACGGGAGCGCCTTTGGCCCAGAAAATCCCGACGCGCAGACGGCCCGAATCGGGCGGAATGGCGCACGAGCCTTCGGCGCGGACGGCGCGGCCCTGCGCGTCAATCGTCGTATTCATCGTAAGATTGGCGGCGCTGGCTTCGGGGAAATCGGCCTCCAGACAGACGGGCGGATGCGCCCAGCCGTAGGGACATTCTTTCTCGCCATGCCGCACCGCCCACGCCGAATCGCCCCAGGAGTAATGCCAGTACTCGTCGCGGCAGTTTGAGAAGCCCGCGCCGAGCATCGCCTCCACCATCAGCATCCGATTGTGTTTCGCTTCGGGGCCGATTTTGTCCGACCACGTTGCCGCCGCCTGCCAGCCTTCCGTCGGGGCGATCATGTCCAGCGCGTTGCCGTCCGGGTCGAGCAGGCCCACGTCCGTCGCCGCGCCGGTGCAGTGTCCGGGCGGGGCTTTCTGGTCGTAGGGCGCGTGGTATTTGTTGGTGGCGCGGCGCAGCGCGGAGAGGGGCCAGTCCGGGTGCGCCTCCTGATTGCGCTTAAACGCGCCGTCCCACCCGGAGCGCTGCATCGAGAGCGTCCGCAGCGCCGTGCCGACTTTCAGCCGATACCCGGCGGGCAGGAAATTTTGCGCATTATTAAGCATCTCCGCCACGCGGACCCGCAAAAACGGGCAGACGTGTTCCGCCAGAACCAAGCCGGGACACGCACCGCGAATATCCACTAGCGGCTCGCGTTCGGCAAGCGGCAGGGCGTACTCCGTAATCGGAATCCGGTTCAGCGCCGCAATCGGTTCAGGAGCGCCCATTTCAGTTTTAGCGTTTTTTTTATCCACGAATTACCACAAATTTACCATGAATGGAACACGAAAAATACGAAGAAGAGTTTAGACAGGATGAACGGGATTTTCAGGATTTTTGGATTAAATCTGCGAAATCTGCGGACTGAATCGCTTTTCCCTTTTCCCTTCATTCGTCCGGGTCTTCGTCCTCGTCGTCCATGTCGTCCATTGCGCCGGAACAGTCGGTGTAGCGGCTGATCTCCTCGCCGCGAAAAACGTGCGCCACAAAATCCTCCCGCTCGAAGCGGGGCAGGTAGGACGAGACAATATCGTCGTCAATCTGCGCCAGCAGTTCCTCTTCCTCGCCGACCGTGAGATCGGACTCGAAGATGACGGTGGCGTGGATTGTGTCGTGCGCGAAGTGAATATCAATCTGCCCGACCCGCTGCTCGCCCTCCCAGACCAGATAAATCTCGGAAGATTGGGTGCGGACAAGGCGCGTTAACTTAAAGCGTGTTTCCACGAAAGGCCCTCCCTTATGCCAGACGCCCGCCTGTTTGCCCTTCGCCTTATCGCAGCGCCGCTACGCCGCCTTTTGCAGCGGCTCGAAGGTGACAGATTTTCCGCTGGAGTCCTCAACGAACCGCGCCCCGAACAGCGGCTCCTCAATGAGCCGCTCCGCCGCGCCGATGCGCAACCACACGCCGGGATGCGCCGTGTCCCGCGCAATGACGGAAGATTTAACGCGCTCTTTCGCGGTGAGAGTGACCTGACGGCGTTCGCTCAGTAATTCTTTGATGGCGAGTTCCTGCGAACGGGCTTGCGCCTGAAGTTTGGACAGCAGGGCGCGTTTCTCCTCGGACAGAACAGCCTGCTTCGCAATCGTGGTGAAGGGCCTCAGCGTCTGGCTGATACGGGCGATATTCGCCTCCGCTGTCGCAATCTCCTCCTGTATCTCGGAAATTCGGTGCGGTGCGTAGGCGTCCATGCCCGTCTCAACGTGAATCTCCTCCATCGCTTCGGAGCCTAGCGAACCGGCCTCGATGCCCAGACGCCCGCGCAAGATGCCGCCGACCGCCGCCGCGCCGCCCAGCAAACAAATTTTTCCGTAGGCCGTCACATCGCAATTCCGCAGCCCCTCGACCACAAAAACGTTGCCCGTCGCAATGATGCGGCAGTCCTCCGCGGAATGAACCAGAATGTCGCCTTTGGAGCGCAGATACGCGCCGCCCGCCGCGCCCCCGATGGCGATCACGCCCTGCGTCTGGACTTCGGTATTGAACACATCGCTGGCGAAGACCGCGCCCGCCGGAAAATGCAGACAACCCTTGAGCGCCGCCTCGGTGACGCGCCGGAAAGCGTGAAGCACAAGCTGCTCGTTGCGCAGGCAGACGAAGCCGTCCTGCGCGGCGAAAAGCCGCAGGCCGTCGTCGGAACAGCGGATATGGTTTCCGGCGTTGAGCGCCGCCGGTTTGCCGGGACGCGGCGGCACGTTCCGAACGGGCGTGGTTAGCGTCCTTCCCGGCGTTCCCGGCTGGGCGGGCATGATAATCGCTAGTTCCTGCTCGGCCTTGACCATGTTCCGCGAATCCAGCGCGAACCAGTCCACCATGCCGCTGCCATCGCGCCGCTTCGGGACGGGCGCGGACAAATCTTCCACCGGCAAATGGTAGCGGACTTTCGCGTCCTGTCCGGGTTGCGGCAAAGTCCCCTGCGCCACGATGACATTGTACGCAATCTCGCTTTTGACCGCGCATTGCCGCACCGCAACGCTGATGGCCTGCTCACGATAGCCCGCCGTGACGCCCATGCTTTTCAGTTTTTCAACAACTTCGGCGTATTCGACGGCCTCGCCGTCCTTGCCGGAAGGCGGGTAGATCGTCGCAATCGCCTGACATCCGTCTTCATCAAGCCGGATTTCAAGGCGTCCGTTTCGGTGCGCCGGGGCCATGTCTCACGCTCCTTTTCCCGCTTCAAGGCAGACCGGGCAAAATTTTCTCATGCGGGATTATCGGGGAGACGGGCGAGAAACTTGACGGCGCGGCGATTTGGCGCGGGGACAGTCTCCTCGCCAAACCGCTGAAAATTACGGGGCGACGACGCCGATGGTCAGCAGGAGATTGGCGTAGATTCGCTGCTCTCCCGTAGCGATGACGAGGCAGACGGAGGGCTGCGAGGCGGCGGCGTAAAAACCGAAACGCTCTATCGGCTGGAGCGGCAAGTCCGCGCCAAGCAGAACGCGGAACTCCTCAAATATCGGCGGCTCGGAGCCGTCCGCTGTCCGCATGACGTGAGCGGCCTCTACCGGAATCGCCGTCAGCAGGGCGCGGAGGACATCGGGCGCGTTGACCAGTCCCGGCGCAAGATTGAGATACACATGGGCGGCGGTCGCGGGCGAACCGGTCGAGGCGGGATAATTGCCGTCCGCAATCAGTACTTGCGCCCCGTGTCCCGCGCCCGCCAGCGCTCGCAAAATTTCGGGGTGCAGCAAAGCGGTCTTCAGCACAATTTCACTCCTTGACGTTTCGATTTTCCGCGCGGTATTCCCGTCCGCAGGACGGTCGGCGCAGCCTCCCAGACGGGTTGTTTACAGCCCGGTCTTCAGCACGATTTCACTCCTTCCATTATTATCAACATTCAACTCCGAATCAACTCAGAAGATGTTCACGGACTAAATGCCGTCCGCGATAGATGCGGGTCTTGACCGTTTCCGACAGCAAATTCAGCCGCGCCGCGATCTCCCGAATGGTCAATTCTTCGAAGTCGCGCAGAATAATCACGTCCCGGTAGATGTCCGGCAGGGATTGAATCGCCAGCGCAATCGCCAGCCGCAGATCGGGGTCGGAATGGACTGCGAGGTATTTTTCCTCGATTTCCCACTCCACGCGGGCGTGATCGGGCCGCAGCAGGCGCAGACATTCGCGGCGGACAATCTGAAACAGCCAGCGGGAGAAAGCGGCGGCGGAGCGGAGCTTCTCCACTTTCCGATAGACAGTCAGCAGGGCCTCCTGCACCGCGTCCTCAGCGTCCGCCGCCGTCAGGCAGGTCAGGGCGGCGTAACGGCGCAGATCGGGGCGGCAGAGCGTCAAAAGACGCTCCAGCGCCGCCGCGTCTCCCTGCCGCGCCGCACCCAGCAATTCTCTCTTGCAGGGTCTTGCCGTCAGCGCCGTTTCTCCGCGTCCGGCGCAGCGCAGCGCCCCGCCAGAGCGCACATCGGGCAGTACCCCGCAAGTCCCATCAGCATCAGCGCCGCCCCGGAAGCCGCAAGCGCGTAGCCGAAAGGCAGGCCTTTCATTCCAAACAGCCCGTAAGCGATCAGCGCCGCGCCGCCCAGCGTCCGGGCAACGCGCTCAAACATGGGAAGGTTTTTTCGGTAGACCATACTTTTCTCTCCTGTCCGTAGTTTTTTGTCGCACACGGACAGGAGGATGAAAAAGAGGCCAAGAGTTTCAGATCGCTGCAATGTTTTTTTTGCGGCGCGATTCAGGGCAGGCGCAAAATCGAGTCCCCTTCTGGCTTCTGGTACAGGCGGACGTAATCAAGGCGCATTTGCTGCGGCAGCGTCGTGGTCTTGTCGGGCAGTCCGGGAAAGCCGCCGCCGACCGCGACATTGGCGAGGAGGAAGAAGGGATGATTGAACGCCCAGACTTTTCCCGGAGCGTCGGCGGGCGTCTTCGTGGCGTAGACCTTGCCGTCCACCGAAAAGGCAATCGAATCTTTTTGCCAGAGCATCGCGAAGACGTGATACCTGTCCCGGAACTTCTCCCCGGCGGGCAGGTTAAATTCACCGTGCAGGCTGTCGCCGCCGGAGTATCCCGGCCCGTGCAGGCTGCTCAGGTTTTTGCCGAGCCACTGCGCGTTTCCGATATTTTCCATAATGTCAATTTCGCCGCAGCGGGGCCAGCTCACTTTGGGATCGAAAATGTCCGCGCCGAGCATCCAGAAGGCGGGCCAGATTCCCTGCCCGGAGGCCATCCGAATCCGCGCCTCGACGTAGCCGTACTGGAACGCCACTTTTTTCGCGGTAATCAGGCGGGCGGACTCGTAGCCGCCCTTGCCGTCCGAGGTCACCGTGATTTGCAGGGCGCGTTTGTCGGTCGCGTCCGGGTCGGCGACAATGCCCCCATGCGCGGGATTATTGACATAATTTTCAAGTTCGTTATTGCCCCAGCCGCTTGCGCCCGTCTCGTAAGTCCAGAAGGCCGGATTGGGCGGCGATCCCGGCGTGAGATTAAACTCGTCTTTCCAGACCATGCGGTAGCCAGCGGGCGGCGCGGCGGAGGCGGGCGGAGGCGCAATCAACACCCCTGACAGCGCCAGCGCAGCGGGCAGGCAAAGCGCGGCGACGCGCCGGAAACAGCAAGCAGATTTCAAAGCGATTCTCCTTTGGATCGGGCCGACGGTCAGGCCTGCTCACAGACGGGAAATTTGAGTTCAGAAAAAAAGCAAAAAGCATCAGGACGAATGTCTGATGCCTTTTGCCTGATGCCTCGATGCGCCCGGAGGGATTCGAACCCCCGACATTCAGTTCCGAAGACTGACGCTCTATCCACTGAACTACGGACGCGGAATTTTTCAATGCTGTTCTATTGTAGCGGTTTTTCGCCGGATTGTCAAGCCAAAATTGAACCCTGACGCGCCATGCAGGAGGAAAAGAAAAAAGAAAAAGCGGGCAGGCCGGTGGAACCTGCTTCCGTTGGCCTGCCCGCAACCCCCCAATTACCGCAATCGCACGCAACCTGATACCAACCGCGCAATCCCTGATAGAAACTCAATCCGACTCAATCCCAACCCGGCAACAAAGGAGCTGCGCCGCTCCTGAACAAACACCCGCTATGTCAACGCGGCGAACGTAAGGCCCGCCCGCGATTGGAAGAAAACTGCCCGAAGGCCTTTGAGGAGACCGCGTGAAATTGCTATCTGCGACTTCCAACAGGGTTATTCCCGCTTTTGCCGCCCGAAGAACGCTCGTATCAATACGTGATTTATGGGATTTGAGACAGGGAGGGGAGGACAAAAAAGACCGGAGAAAGACAAAGGACGGTCGGCCTCGAACGTTGAGACCAGACCGTCCGGTTATTGAAAAGCGACGATAGGCGGAACAAAGCGGGATAGAGGCTGGAACTCGTCTCCCGGATGCTTTGTCGGCAAGCACGGCGCCTTTGATTTAGCGATGGTTTCCTCCGCGCTCGAAACACTTTGTGAGCGCGATTGCATCTTCATCTCTCTATATAGCAAAATTCATGCCAAAAGTTCCACTTTTTGACGCTACGCTGGTATTTTTTTAAGAATCGGCAGATTCAGGCAAATTCTTCAGGGCGAAATCAGGCTTTTTCAATCTCAAAATCGAAAAATCTCAATAATTTGCGGATAAAAAAAATTTTTTAGTAAAAATTTTCTTAACCCCGGAATCACGCTCTTTGAACGCCGGGGGGAAAGAAAAAAATCGGAACGAATCGGAACAGAAACGAAAACGAAAGTCTATGGTAGAATAGAAGTAGAGAAAACCATTACGGGAGGTGAAGATTATGCCGGAACTTATGGCGGGCAAACGGGTGCTTGTCACGGGAGCGCGGAACAAATGGAGCATCGCATGGCACACCGCGCTGTCCCTGCACCGCGAAGGGGCGCAGCTTGCGTTCTCGGTCTTCGGCGAGCGGGAAGAAAACGGCGTCGGGAAACTGCTGCGGGAGGCGGGCATTGAGGCCCCAGTCTTCTCCTGCGACGCCTCGGACGAAGCGCAGGCGACCGCCCTGTTTGAGAAAGTGGGCGCGGCCTTTGACGGCAAACTCGACGGCCTGCTTCACGCCATCGCCTTCGCCAACAAAGAAGACCTGACAAGCGAATTTGCCGCCACGTCCAAAGAGGGATTCCACGTTGCGCACGAGAACAGCGTTTATACCCTGCTGACGCTGGCGCGGGGCGCGCGGCCCCTGATGCAGGCGGCGGGAGGCGGCGGAATCGTCACGCTGACCTATCTGGGCGCAGAGCGGGTCGTTCCGAACTACAATGTGATGGGCGTGGCGAAAGCGGCCCTGGAAGCCAGCGTCCGGTATCTGGCCTCGGATTTTGGCGGCGAGAATATTCGGGTCAACGCAGTCTCCGCCGGCCCCATCAAAACCCTCGCGGCAAGCGGCATCGCCGGACTCGATGAGATGCTGAAATACTGCGCTGACCGCGCCCCGCTGAAACGCAACATTACCCCGGCGGAAGTCGGGGACAGCGTAATGTTCCTTCTCAGCGATCTGGCGCGGGGCGTCACTGGCGAAACGCTGTACGTGGACTGCGGCTACAATATCGTGGGAATGTAGGGGAAGAAGTCAGAAAACAGGAAACAGAAGCGCCTGTCAGCGGGCGCAAGTTTCTGCGCGTTGTTGCAAAGTTCGCAATACGGGCATTTTCTTCTGTTTTCTGTTTACTGTTTTCTTTCCAGAGGAGCAACACAATGGGAATGTTCGCGCAAAGCGCCGCAGAGGCGGCAAGGTTGGACGCGCCGCGACGGTATGCGGGAATGCGGGAGCGCGGGACGCGCAACCTGCTGATTCTCTCCGTATTGGCGGTCGCGGGGTATTTCGGCGTCACAAAAATCACGGATTCCTATCTGCTGCGGCAAAAATGGCAGCCGCTGACGGCGGACGTTTCCGGGCTTACGGTGGTCGGGACGCTGGACAGCCGGGGCGAATACGACCGCAACCTGTTCCGAATCAAGCACCTGAACCAGTCCACGCGAATCGAACTGACGGACTTTGGCCTGCGGACGATTTTTGACAGTGAGACGCCCGCGCTGGAGCAGAAGTCCGCCGACGCGGTGACCCACGCCCTGCAATTAGACAACGCCACCGGCTACGCCATGCTCGCCCCATTTGTGCGCGTGGGCGTGGCGCGGACGCTGGGGAAGCAGAACGCGGCGCAACTCGCCGCCCCCCAAACGCCGGTCACCGACCCGAAATCGAAGCAAAACGTGCCGCTGCAAGCGCTGCTTGACCGCTATGGCAATGAGGTCAAGCTCAAAGAGGAAATGGACGACGCCAAAAAAGACAACAGCGGCGGCAGCGCCAGCGGGCGCGACACCGACGAGGGCATCACTATCCCCGGCGATATTCTGGCGACGACCTGCCCGGTCGTGCTGACCTCAAAACTCTTTACCGACGCGCAGGTCATCCCGCAGCCCGAATCGTTTTTGACCGACAAAACCTATTCCGTGCGGCTCTGGCTGAACCGGGAGGGGCGTTCGCGCTTCTACCAGTGGTCGCGCAGCCACGTCAACGAAAGTGTGGCCTTTGTGCTGAACGGCGAGGTCATGGCGGCGGCCCGCGTCACGCAGCCACTGGACGTGAACTGGTGGGACGTGACAAACATCCGCGACGAACAGGCCGCGAACACACTGGTAAAATGGGTGCAGGAACACAAGTAGCGGGGAACAGGGAACAGAAAATGCCTGCTTTGTTACGAGAAGGTACAGTCTGTCAGTGAGCGAGCGTATTTCTCTGTTCCCTGTTCCCTGCGCAGGAGGGCTTTCCATGCCGCAATCGGCTTCGGAGTTTTTGAAGGGGCGGGCGGTTCGGAGTTTTCGCTATCTGCTGCGAGAGGCGGAAAGCGTTTCGGCGGAGGAGGCGCGGCGGTATGCGCGTCCCGATTGGCCCCCGCATCGGTTTGGGATCGGGCAGGACGGCTCGATTGCGGGCATTGTGTACCATGTGGCGGCGTGGAAAGAAGTGACCCTGCCGCTGCTGGCGCAAAATGGGCCGATCCTGCCGATTGAGGAGTTTGACCGCCGCGCCGCGCCCGCGTCAGACGACTGGATGGGCCTCCTGGCGTGGCTGAAACGGGTGGGGAGCGCGTGGAACGAAACGGCGCTGGCCCTGCCCGATTCCGCCTTTGACGACCGGCGGAACTGGGGCAGCGAAACGATTACCCTGACCGAATACATCGCCGAAATGATTGAGCATGACACGCAGCACGCCGCGCAGATCGAATACCTGCGGCAGCAAATCAAAGCAGACGCCGGGAGTTGATCACTCCCGGCGTTTCTTAGCGTTCATGCGGGGCTTTTCTGGTCGCTTGTCCTGATGACGCTCCCGGCAAGGGGAAATAGCGAGAACCGGCAAGGATCGCTATTCTTTCGCGGGCGTTTTTAGCCAGCGGTCGAGCCACGCAAGATTGCGGTTCAGGCGGTCGAGGCGCAACGACGGCGGGCCATTGCGCGAAAGGCCGTGCGATGTTTCCGCCGGATAGCGGACAAACTCCACCGTTTTGCGCTGCAATCGCAGGGCTGAAAACAACTCCTCCGCCTGACCGTGCGGACACCGCAGGTCGCCGTCGGAATGGATGATGAGCAGCGGAGTCTTGATATTGGCGGCGTAAGAGAGCGGCGAATGGCGCCAAAGTTCGGCAGGGTCGCTCCACGCATCGCCGCTGAAATAGGCGTTCGCAGGCCAGGGGAAATCGCACGTCCCCGCCATGCTCTGCAAGTTCCCCACCAGCCTGTCGGCTATCGCGCAGGTGAAGCGGTCGGTATGCCCAATCGCCCACGCCGTCATAAAGCCGCCGTAGGAACCGCCCATGATCGCCGTTTTCGTTTTGTCCACGTAGTCCAGCGTTTCGGCGTAATCAACCGCCGCCATCAGATCGCTGTAATCTTTGTTGCCCCAATCGCCCTTGATCGCCTTCGTGTGCGCTTCGCCGTAGCCTTTGCTGCCGCGTGGGTTCATATACAGGACGACGTAGCCCTGCGCCGCCAGAAATTGCAATTCGTGGAAAAACGTCTCGCCGTACTGCGCGTGCGGCCCGCCATGAATGTACAGAACGAGCGGGTATTTCTGCCCCGCCACAAAATCGGCAGGTTTCAAAATCCAGCCGGGAACCTCGCAGTCGTCCCCATTCAACACCGAAATCGCTTCCGGCGTCACAACTTGCACCTCGTCTAAAAATGCCTGATTGAAGAACGTTCTCCGATTGAATTTTGTGTACAGTTCTTGTGGGCGGTCTTCGGAAGCCCCAGTACGTGCCATTGTCCCATCAAATCCGCCATTTTCGCCGCTATCACCATCTATCGTCAATTCGTCCTTTTCCAGATTGGCGTCGCAAATCAGTGTAGTTCCGTTCGTGCTGACAGGGAAAGAAAGCGCAGCGCTTTTTTCTGTCCATTGGATTAGATCGCCCGCGCCCGTTTCGTGAACGTCGGAGAGGGTTCCGTAGCCAACATCTAAATCGGTGTGACCGGTCAAGTCCTGCGCCGTCTCGCCGCCCTCGGAGGGCAGGACGTAGACGCGAGAATTATTGGTTCCCCACCAGTCGTGCGGGTCGGGATTGCCGACGTAGGCGAATTTCGTTCCGTCAGGCGACCACGCCAGTCCGTATTTACTGCCGACGGGCGACGGGATTTTCGCCAGTTCGCCGCCATCAACGGAAATTTTGTAGATCGAATCGTCGGCGGGCGCAATGTCCCCATCGTCGCGGCGGTCAGAAATAAACGCCAGCGTCTTGCTGTCCGGCGACCAGACGGGAGCGCCGCAGTTAAATTCGCCCTGCGTCAAAAGCGTCGTTGCGCCCGTCGTGAAGTCTGCGACTGCGACCTGCCAGTATGAGCCGTCCCAGTAGCCGAAACCGTCCTGCCGGTATTGCAGGCGCGAATGGAAGCGCGGCGGGTTCGGCAGTTCTTTTTTTTGCCGCTCCTCGATTGCCGCTTTGGTATAGGCGGCGGGCGTCTCCCGGTACAAAAACGCGATTTTCGCGCCGTCCGGCGACCAGCGAATCGCCTGAATCGCGCCCTCCGTTTTGATGTCGGTCAGCGGACGCGCTTCGCCGCCGCTTGCGGGAATGATAAAAATCTGGTTCGTCGGCTTTTTTCGGTCAGAGAGGAACGCGACCGTCTTCCCGTCCGGCGACCAGCGCGGCGAACCGTCGCTGTAATCCGCGTCGCCGGTGAAGCGATAAGGCTCCGCATCGTTTTTTTCGGCCTCATCATCTACAACTTTATAGTAAGGCGCGACACGCCAGATTTCGCCGCGATATTTGTCTTTCTCTACGTCCACGACGCGCTTCACGCACAAAATGCTATCGTTATCCGGCGAGACCTGCGGATCGCTCACGGTGGCAATCCGCATAAAATCATTTGCAGCAATTTTTCGAGGCAAGGGTTTTCTCCAAATCGGGAATAGACAGGATGGACAGGATTTTTAAGGATAGAACAGGATAATTCGATGCGGAAATACCACTTCAAATATCCTGTTTCATCGGTCTTTCATCCCGTCCATCCTGTCTATTCCGGGTTTTCTGGTAGTTCGACGGATAGATGGCAGGGCGTGAACTGCCGTTAATCTGTGCGTGGCGCGAAACTTACGCCAGGAGGGAAAATCATGCAGCTTCAGGAAGCCAGAGAACTAGTGGGAAAGACCTGCTCCGTCCGCTATACCGACCGGGGCGGGCGCGAACACGAGCGCGTCTCCAAAATATACGACGCGACGTATGTGCCGCTGTACGGCGGCTATCTTGTGATTGATACGGACGATATTCGCTTTGATCGGATTCTTAGCGTGTGCGAAATCGGTCTCACCCGCGACCCCGTACCCGTTCCCGAACGCGAATATCTGCCGCTTGCCGCTTAAGTTCGCCTTTACCGTTCTGCGGAGGCCGCCGCGTTTTTTGCATTGCGCGGCCCTCGGCAGTTAAATGCGTTTCGGCCCGCTGCGCCCACAGCCAGGACCACAGCGGGCCGGAACGCGATGCTTTTCATCAACCCCAATACAGACGGGCAGTCAGTCCCACCAGCAGCGGCAGTAGGTCATGCGGACTTCCTGCTCGTCCGCCGTTTCGGCAAATTCGGCGAACTCGCGCAGGGTGTCGCCGTCCAGTTCCGCCCGCGCCTCCATACCCTCAATCGTGATCCGCGCATCGGCGCGGGCCGGGTGGATTGCGTAGCCAATCGCGGTAAACATCGGATGCCGCTTCATAAAGTCCAAAAAGTCCTGCGCGGTCGGCGAGCCGTTCGTCTCACCTTTCGGGTCAAGGAACCCGAGTTCCATCAGACTGCTCATCGCTCCGACGGACAGATTGCTGAACGCTTCTGCGCCGCCAAGCCAGTGCATCCGCCCGTCTTCTCCTTGAAAGTAATCTCTATCAAAAGCGGTCATGTCCTTTGGATCGGGTATGCCGAGAATCTGATGCCGCAAATACCAATTTTTTGTCTGCATGGAAAGCCCTCCTACTTGTTGCCGCCTGATTGCTTATTTCGTTCTAACTCCCGTCCGGTCTGACTTTTGCCAGCCGCTCAATCGTGCGGACGCAGACGCGGCGGTGCTGCATGGCGCGGTCAATTTTCAGCATCAGCAGTTCGTACACGTCCGCGCCGGGAACGTTTTTCTCCACGTAATCAAACGCGCCCATCTGCATACACTCGACCGCGTTCTGCACGTTGCCATACGCCGTCAGCACGATGACCTCGGTCAGGAAGTCGCGCTCCGTCGCCGCTTTGAGCATCTCCACGCCGCTGTTGGCGTCCTCAATGCTCATGTCCGTCACGACGACATCATACGATTCGCCCGCCTCATGCAGGGCCGCCGCGCCCGCCTTCGCCGACGCCTCCGCCCGGACGGTATGCCCTTCCCGCTCCAGCCGCCGCTTCAGCGCCGCCCGCACCTCATCCTCATCGTCCACCACTAAAATTCGCGCCATGATCGTTCTCCAGAAAACAGAGAACAGAAAACAGAAAACAGAATTGGGCTGCCAGAAATCGCAAGTTTCGTCAAACGCCGCAAAGTTGGCAGTCATAGCATTTTTCTTCTGTTTTCTGTTTTCTGTTTTCTGTTTTCTTTTCTGTATTTTCTACTCTCCCAGTAAATAAAGTTCGAAACTTGCCCCGCGTCCCGGTTCGCCGGTTTCGCGGAGGACGCCATGATGCGCGTCCACGATGCCTTTAACAATGGACAGGCCGAGGCCCATGCCTTTGACGCGGGACGTGAAGAACGGCGTAAATATTTTGTCTTTCAGTTCCAGCGGGACGCCGGGGCCGGTGTCCGCGATAGTCAGCCGGACGTAGGGTTTTCCCTGCGCCAGCCGGACGCCTTTCGGCCCCTCGCCCGCCGCAACCAGGGCGGTAGAAATTTTCAACGCGCCGCCCTCCGGCATGAAACTGACCGCGTTCTCTATGAGTTCGGACAGGGCGCGTTTCATCTTGTCCGCGTCACACAGGGCGGGCGGCAAATCGGGCGCGTAGTCCTCTTCCAGCAATACGGGCGTTCGCTTTGGAACGATTTCCGCCACTGTCTCCCGCGTCAGAGCGTTGATGTCGAGCGGGCGCGTCGTGAGCTGCGTCGCCATGACAAAATCGCGAAATTCGCGCAGAATGTCTTCCAGCCGAAAAACGCCCTGCTCCACGCTCGCCACCAACGCGCCGACTTCCGGCAGAACGTTCGGGCTGATATGCGGCGTCTTTGCGGCCTGCGCCAGCAGGTATTTCAGTTCGTTTAAGTCGCCTTTGATGGCGAAAGCGCGGTTGCCGATCATGTGCGCGGACTTGGCGGAGAGTTCGCCCCACGCCGCCATGCGCTCCGTCCGCACCAGCTGCTTGGAGACGCGGGCGTTCTCAATCGCCGTGCCGAGCTGCGCCCCGATGGTCTTCAATGTCCGCTCGTCGTCTTCGGTGAACTGCGCTTGATGCCACGCCGGAACTTCCAGCGGGCGCGACACCCGCAGGACGCCCAGCGTCCGGGAATGGGACAAAATCGGGACGGCGAGAATCGCGCCCCATTCATTCGGCCTCATTTCGGTATAGCGGCCCCGCCAGCGCGGGTCAGAGCGCGGGTCTTGCAGGCGGATGGTCTCGCCCGTCAGCGCCACGCTGCCGGTCAGCCCCTCGCCGAGTTGATAAAACGCCTCGTGAATTTTGTCTTTGAGCCGCCCCCGCGTCCCGCGCAATACCAGCGTCTGCGTGGCGTCGTCCAGCAGAAAAACGGAACAGCCCTCGCAGCGCAGAACGCCCGTCACGACTTCAATCACGCGCTCAATCAACGTCTCCGTTTCGGCGGTTGCGGCAAGGTCAAGCCCGATTTCCACCAGCATCCGCTCCCGATGGCGGTACGACTCGAAGGCCAGTCCGATCCCGATGGTGTTGGCGAAGGTCGTCAGCAGGGCGGCATGACCGGAATCGAAGGCGGCGAGACGGTCGCTTTCCACATTCAGGACGCCGCGAATCCGCTCATCCGCATCAAAGAACGGCACGGCGATCTCGCTGCGAACGTCGTCAAAGGCGGGCAGGTAGTGCGGGTCGCGGGTCACATCCGGCGAGATATAGACCGCCCCTGTGATCGCCGCGTAGCCCGTGATTCCGCGCTGCGTGGCGTTGTGCGGCTGCAGGCGAATCCGGCGGTTCTCCGCCGTCCAACCCGCCCCCGCCGTCTCAATCACCACAAACGCGCCCGTTTCCGGCTCAATTCGCGCCACAAACGCCCGCAGTCCGCCCACGACGCGCAGCGCCTCCTCCAGACCTTCCCGCAGAAAGGTGGGGCAGGAGCGCTGCGTCATGGCGAGGGTGAGCAGGCGGTTGACGGCGTTCTGAAAATCGGTCGCGTTCTCGCTCGCGGGCATACGCTCCTCCGGTCAGCGCAGAAAACAAGGGCGCGGAAAACCGCGCAGAAAATCGGATGAAATCAGTATACCCGAAACCGAAAAACAAAAATCGCCCGGACAGTCCGCTCTTGAAAAGGAGACGCGCAATTTTGCGGAAACCCCTTTGACGCGCGATTTCCTCTTGACAGCGGCCCCGTAAACCTTTATAATGGAGGCAGTCATTGCGTTCCCCGGAAGGAACGCCCGAATCTCACTCTGGAGTCGAATTTCATGTCCCCCCAATCGGACGCGCCTGTCGCCGCCATTCTGCTTGCCGCCGGAAAATCTACCCGGATGCGCTCGCGGATTCCCAAACCGCTGCACCCTCTCTGCGGCCTGCCCATGACCGCGCACGTCATTCGGGCGTGCCGAAAGGCGGGGGTAGAGCGCGTGGTCGTCGTTGTCGGACATGAGGCGGACGCGGTGCGGGCGGGCCTCGGCGACGGGGTGGAATACGCCCGCCAGACCACGCAGCGCGGCACGGGCGACGCCGTGAACGCCGCAAAAGAACTCCTGGGCGATTGGGCGGGAACGATAGTCGTCCTCGTCGGGGATATGCCGCTGCTGCCGCCCGAATCCCTCGCAACCCTGCTGACCACGCACCGCGAATCCCATGCCGCAGCCACCCTGCTGACCGCCGTTTCGGAGGACGCCACCGGCTACGGGCGGATCGTCCGCGACGGCGCAGGCAACTTCGTCCGCATTGTGGAGCAGAAGGACGCTACGCCGGAAGAACAAAAAATCCGCGAATGGAATCCCTCGATTTACGCTTTCAACGGCTCCGAACTCTGGCAGGCCCTGACGCAGGTCACGCCCGATAACGCGCAGGGCGAGTATTACCTCACCGATACCGCCGGGATTCTTGCGGCGCAGGGCAAGTCCGTTGTCGCCGTCCCCGCCGCCGATTCCCGCCTGGTCGTCGGCATTAATAACCGCGTGGAACTTGCCAACGTCGCCGCCATCATGCGCCGCCGACTGCTAGAGGAAGCCATGCTGTCCGGCGTCTCGATCACTGACCCCGCCACGACCTATCTTGACGTGGACGTTAAAATCGGGCAGGACACGATCATAGAACCCAACACCTATTTACTGCGCGGAACCGTAATCGGCGAACAGTGCGTGATTGGCCCTTCGACCCGAATCGCCGATTCAACGCTGGGAAACAATGTCCGCGTCGTGATGTCTCAAATCACAGAAAGCGTGCTGGGCGACGGGGTGAAAGTGGGGCCGTTCGCGCACCTGCGCCCCGGTTCGCGCCTCGCCGCCAACGTCAAAATCGGGGACTTTGTGGAGGTTAAAAATTCCACGCTGGGCGTCGGGGCGCAGGCCTCGCACCTGTCTTATATCGGCGACGCGGAGATTGGCGCGGGCGTCAATATCGGGGCGGGGGCCGTGACCTGCAACTACGACGGCGTACATAAATATCGCACCATAGTCGGGGACAACGCTTTTATCGGGACAAATTCCACGCTGGTTGCGCCGGTCACTATCGGGGCGGGGGCGTTTGTCGCAGCCGGTTCGCCGATCACCGAGGACGTGCCGCCCGGAGCGCTGGCGCTGGCGCGGACGCGACCGACCATCAAACCGGAATGGGCCGACCGGCGCCGGGACGCGCGGGAAAAACAGGGGAAATAGGCGGGCAACACCCACTCCCGGCCCTTTCCTCTTTGCAGCGGAGGGGCTGGCGGGCGGTCAATCGAAAGCAGGGGAGAACGGGATGCAGGAATTTCAGGGCCTACGGATATTTAGCGGCAACGCCAACCCGCAGCTTGCGGGGCGGATTGCCAGAGAGTTCGACGCGCCGCTCGGCGAAATTACGGTCAAGCAGTTTGCGGACGGCGAGATTTGCATGAAGATTGAGGAGAGCGCGCGCGGACAGGACATCTTCATCGTGCAGCCGACGTGCAGCCCGGTCAACGACAACCTGATGGAACTGCTGATTATGATTGACGCTTTTCGGCGGGCGTCGGCGCGGCGCATCACGGTCGTGCTGCCCTATTACGGCTATGCGCGGCAGGACAAAAAGGTCAAGCCCCGCGAACCGATTACCGCCCGCCTCGTCGCCAACCTGATCACGCAGGCGGGCGCGAGCCGCGTTCTGTGCCTCGATCTCCACGCGGGACAGATTCAGGGCTTTTTCGATCTGCCGGTAGACCACCTTTACGCGGGGCCGCTGATCGCCGATCACCTGATTTCGGTGGGCCTGCGCAACGGCAATATCTGCGTGGTCTCGCCCGATGTCGGCGGCGTGGCCCGCGCCCGCGCCCTTGCGGAGAACCTCAAGACCTCGATTGCGATTATCGCCAAGCGTCGCCCGGAACCCAATAAAGTGGAAATTATGGAGATTATCGGGGACGTGCAGGGCAAAATCTGCGTCATGGTGGACGATATGATGGACACGGGCGGCAGCATCGTCCAGGGCGCGGAGGCGCTGATGGATCGGGGCGCGACGGCGGTACACGCCTGCGTGACGCACGGTATCCTTTCCGGCAACGCGGTGGAGCGCGTCAACGGTTCGCCGCTGAAATCGCTCGTGATTACGGACACGATCCCCCTGCCGCCGGACAAGCAAAGCCCGAAAATCAAGGTGCTGTCCGTCGCGCCGCTGCTTGCCGACGCGATCCTGCGCATCCATGAGGATAACTCGGTCAGCGAACTTTTTCAGCACTACGCCGATCATTAAAAGACATCGAAATGGCAGGCCCTCGCGTTCAAAGGAAGCAAGGAAATTTCTCTCCATGCCGCCTTTGATTCCTTTGATTCCTTTGATTCCTGTTGTAAGAGGGCATTAACTGCGCGGCGGGTGCAGCAGGAGGCGCTGCGTTTCGGTGAGGCGGGAGGCCATTTCCGCGACCGCCGCATTCACCGGTGCGGCGAGGTAGTTTGTCTCCGACCAGGTCATGTGACCGGGCGAATACTTGAAAAACAGAGCGCGGCGCGTGGAGTCGCCCTGCCAGGGATGGGTTCCGTGCGTCAGCGACTCGGTGAAGACGATGCAGTCGCCTGCGCGACAGGGAACGGCCTGCACCAGGTCGCTCGCAACGTCCATGCGCTGAATCGGACGGGGACAGGGGAACGCGCTTTTGTGGCTGCCGGGGATGCAGCAGAATCCACCCGCGCCCGCCGGGGTATCGGTCAGGGCGTAGGCCGCGACGACGAGGCCGTTATACATTTTGCCGTCGGCGCAATGGTAATACTGACGCGGATCGTAGGGCGTTCCGCCGCCGTGCAGCACGAGTTTCGGGCCGGGACGCCGCGAGATATAGCAATAATTGTGGTCTAATCGCAGTTCTTCGCCGCACAACGCTTTGAGATAGGGCAGGACGCGGGCATTGTCCAACAGGTTAAGAAATTCCGGCCCCCACGTCAGCATATCGCCCACGCGGATCGTTTCGCCGTCGCGCCCCGCAAACTCCGGGGCGGTCTCGGCCTTGCTCTCAAACCAGCGGTTCATGGCCTGAACCGCGTCGGCGTCAATCGCGCCCTCAATTTTGAGATACCCCTGCAAATCGAACCGGTAGCGTTCCTCTTCGTTCATTCTCATTTTCCTGCTTATCCGCGTTTCCAGGCCGTGAACGACCCGTCTGGGAGGCGTTCCACCGACCGTCCTGCGGACGGGGGAGACAAAAGCCATCCTGCTCTGGCGCTTTTTTAGTTCCCTGAGATTCTGACACAAATTCACCGTTTCGTGTTGTCTTTTGCGCCCTTTTAAGGACTCTCAAAGAAATAATCGTCCCGTCCGCAGGACGGTTGGCCGCAGGCCTGCCAGACGGGTCGTTCACGGCCCGGAAACGCGGAATGATTTAATCTTTGGAAGTTTCTTATGCCAGCAGTTCGCCGCGCAGAACGGTGATCGCCTGCCCGCCGAGCAGTATCCGGTCGCCGGAAACGATCACGCGGACTACTCCCCCTCGCGCCGACGCCTGATAGCCGACGAGCCGCGCTTTGCCGAGCCGCTCCGCCCAGAACGGGGCAAGGGCGCAGTGCGCGGAACCGGTCACGGGGTCTTCCATGACTCCGGCGGGCGGGTAAAAGCACCGGGAAACGAAATCAAAATCGCCGCTGTCCGATTGCGCCGTCACGACCACCCCGCGATACCATTCTACGCCCTGCGCCGCGAAACTCGCCGCCATCGCCGCAAAATCGGGGGTGAGTTCCCGGACGACCCATTCGTTTTCGACTTGAATCACGCTGTCGAAGCGGTTGCGCCCCGTCCACAGCGGCGCGACATTCAGCGCTTCGACCAGTCCGGCGGGCGGAGTAGCGGGCTGCGGCCCTTCTGCGGGGAAGTCCATTTCGATTAAGTTTTGCTGCGCGTCCGGCCTGCGGCAAGTGAGCAGGCCGCTGCGGGTGTGGAACCGCGCCGCTTCGCTTGGAGGCGTAGCGCCCGTTTCCCACAGGATATGCGCGGCGGCAAGCGTGGCGTGACCGCACAGGTCTACCTCAACGGTGGGCGTCAGCCAGCGCAGGCCGTAGTCGCCGTTCTCCTGCGGCAGGATAAAGGCGGTTTCCGCCAGATTCATCTCCGCCGCCACGCTTTGCATCCACGAGTCGGGGCGGGGTTCCGGTAAGATACAAACAGCGGCGGGGTTCCCGGCGAACGGCCTGTCCGCAAAAGCGTCTACCTGATAAATTTTCTGCGTCATTTTTCTGTCTCCTTCGGGTTGTATTGCGCGGGCGGGGCGCAGATCAGCGCCATGATTTTTTCACCCTGCCGCGCCAGAACTAAAACGGCAGCGGCGGCGCTGCTGCGGTCTCCCGGCAGGCGCTTTCGCAGCTCCGCCGGGTCAATCTCCACGCCTCGCTTTTTGATGGCGGTCACGCGCCGCTTCAGCGCCAGCAGCCGGGACTGCACGTTTTTAAGATGATACGGCAGCGCTTCCAGAATTTCGTAGCCGACGGCGAACGGCGAAGGCGTGAACCGGTCGGCGGTCAGGTAAGCGAACCGGCGGTCAATCAGGGCCGCATCAAATTCCGCGCCGACCTGCGGCAGGAGGTGCGCCCGAATCACCGCCGGATCAGGCTCAATCAGCCAGCGGCGCGGGGCGTCCGTGAGCAGGGGTTCGCAGTCGAAAGGGCGCAGGACGGCGGGCGGCGCGTCCGGGCGCAGAATGGCGGCAGAGGGTGTCGGATGTCGGGCGTCGGGCATTGGGCGTTCGGCGTCGAACCAGAGCAGACACTCTTTACATTCGCCGTTCTGCGAGACAAATTCGATTTCGGCGTCGGGGTGTTCGGACAGCGTTTCGTCGTCAATGGCAGGCGAAATTTTTACGGCGACGAGCGGAAAATGGCGGCGCAATTCGGTCAGGAAATCCAGCGGCGGGGCATAATCGTCGGCGCTCCGCACCCGATGCCGGTTGTGATTCTGCCTGCCGCCGCGCCGGGAGGGGTCGAAGAACGCGGCGCGAAATCCGGCGTCCACCAGCCGCGCCAGATTGATTTTTGTCACGTCAGCGCAAAGGACGGAAACAGGATGCGCGGCGGCTGGCAGGCAGGCGCGGACGTTGGCGCGGGCGCACAGGGCGGTCTCGAAATCGGCGTCAACCGCCAGCGCGGGGCCGCGACGGGCCAGGGCCAGCGCGTCGCCGCCCACGCCGCAGCAGGCGTCAAAAATCGGGGCATCGGCGGGAAAGCGGGCGGCGCGGTAGGCGGCAATCGCCTCACCCGTCGCCTGCTCCAGACCCTCCGCCGTGAAAAACATCTGGTCTGCCAGCGCGAATTTACGGGCGGCGCGTTCCTGCCGCTCAATCTGCGTGACGACGGGCGCGGCAAGCGCAGCGGGCAGGTGGCGGCGGGCGAATTGCAGGCGCTTCAAAAAATCGGGCGGCAAACGGCGCAAATCCCGCATCCATTGCGTATACTGATTCAGAATGAGAGTATCTATCAGGGCCTGCGTGATTTGCGGCGGCGTTTCCGTTTCCACTTTCATGCCGGACTAGTTCCGCAAAAACGAGGCGGTTTCCTGTTTTTTTTGAGAAGGGCAAAGTAAAATGTGGATTTGGTGGGGCCAGATGGCCCTGATGGGTCTGGGACTTGGGGCGGTGGCGGCGTGGTCGCAGAACGCCCTGCGCGTGTTTATGAAGACGCTGGCGATTCCGGCGACTCTGGTTGTTGTCCGCCTGCTTGCGGCCTCGAAAGCGCCGGGAGGCGCGTGGTACGTGTTCGCCGATTTTGTGATTATTTCACTGATGGCGCTGGTCGCGGACTATCTCATCGGCCTGATGCTGGGCCGCAATGACCGCGAAGGTTTCCGCCACGATTCGGTGGGCCATTAAAATACGGGCTAACGAAATTTGGCGGAGCGCCGTATTATAAACCTAATGAAGACGGGAACGTTTCAAAACCGAAGAAAGAACGCATGGCTGCTGACGCTGCTGCTGCTGGCGCTGGCGCTGCCATCGGGCGCGGCGTGGCGCTGCGTCAACGGCGCGGCCTGCCCGATGCCCTGCGCTGCGGCGCAGATGCGGACTCCCGCCGCCTTCCGAACGCCCGCTGCAATGCCCGCCTGCGCGACCTGCCGCGCCGCCAAACCCGCTGATCGCGGGATGCGGGCGGGCGCGAACTGCGCCACCACCCGCTGCGTCCTGCAAATTCAGACGCGGCCCGACGCCGCCCTGACCGAGAAGACCGTTTTCTTTTTTCCGGCGCTGGCGCTTCCGCCGCCTGCGCCGCGCTATGCCGCCGCCGCGCCGAAAACGATGGCCCTTGCCTTCGCTCCTCTGCTGATTTTTAGCCCGCCCCGCCTCGGTCGCGCCCATCCAGGCCGCGCTCCGCCGATTTCCCTTTGATGTTTGCCGCCTGCGGCGACAGGTGTTGAAAACACCCGTCTCTCTGGCCTGCGGCCTCGCGTCCTTCGGACGCAGAGGAAATGAACAACAAATACGCAACATCCATCAAAGGAAAAAATTACCATGAATCGTATCACCACCCTGCTGGCGCTCGTCGCCCTGCTCTGCGTCGGCCTGTTTAACGCCGCGCCCGCCCGCGCCGACAAGACGGCGAAAAAGCCGAACGCGACCGCCTGCGCGAAATGCGCTGTCAAAAAGACCGCCGCTAAGAAAACGACAGCGGTCACCACGACGGCCCGCGCCGCGAAAAAAGCCGCCGACTGCTGCGCCAAAGGCTTCTGCTGCGTGAACGGCCCCTGCTGCCCGGAGTGTCCCACCTGCTGCGCGGACGGAACCTGCAATACAGGCGCCTGTCCGGCGGGCTGCTGTGACGCCTCGGTCTGCGGAGACAGCGCGGCGCATAAGGCCGCCCACGTAAAGGCCTGAGCGTAACCCTCAATCTCCCGGCCCCTGTTCACTCGCCGATACGCTCCTTTTCCCTGTTCGCGCTCAGGCGCTTCGGGAAAAGGGGGAGCGCGTCGGCGAGTGAACAGGGGATCAGGTTCCCGCGAAGGAGTACCCGATGAACGCAAATATCCTGCTGATGATTCACGGCGTGGTCGAGGACACGCAGCCGAGCAGCCATACGCCGGATTATAACGAACTGTGGGACTTCCTGCAAAAAAAGCAGCCCCTCCTCACCGAAAGAATCAACGAGGTTATCCGGGTCGAATGGGGCCACTCGCCGCTACCGAAAACGCCCGACCTGCTGCCGGACGAGAAACTCACGGCGGCGGAAAACACGATTGTGGCGGCGACCAACTACGCGACCATCAAGGCCAGCGCCACGCCCGACGATTCGTTTCTGGAACTGACGCCGGACTTCCTGCCGCGCCTGATTCTGCGCCCTATCCTTTCGCGGGTCAAAGAGCAGGTGATTGTCGCGGGAATCGGGGACGTTTTTTACTACACTTCGTCGGAGGGCGAACGCAGCGTCCGCGACCGGGTGTATTCGGAGTTCATGCGGGGAATGGAGCCGTACAAAAACGCGGACAACGTGGCCCTGCATCTCATCGGGCATAGTCAGGGCGCAACGATTGGCTTTGATTTCCTGTTTGGACTACTGGCCCCCGACTCGGAATTTGCAAGCGGCAGACCGGGATTTGTGGAGGACGAGCAGGGTTCGCCGGAGATGGTCGCGGCCTATACCCACTGGCGGGACATGGCGCAGGCAGGGCGGCTGACGCTGGGTTCTAAAAGCAGTTTCGGCTGTCAGATTGCCTTAATGATGCTGCGAAAGCAAAAACTGGTAGACCGGCTGGCGGCAGGGCAACGGCTCGATCCGACGGTGATTGGCGTCCCGAAAAGCGGGCCGCCGAAGTGGAAAATCTTTTTCGACACGGACGACGTATTAGGTTTCCCGACGCGGCGGCTGTTCGACTCCGTCGGCAGCATCCGGGAATACGAGGTGGACTCCGACTGGAACCCGCTCGCCTCCCATACCAGTTACCGCCTGAACGACGAAGTGCAGCGCGAAATCGCAAAACTCATCGCGGATAATTTAATTTAACGCGCTCACCGTCGTAGGCGAGGCATATCAAATGCCTCGCTAGAGGCGTTCCGCCAACCGTCCTCACGGACGGGAACCGCAGACTTGATGCTCGCGTCCGGCAGGACGCTTGGCGCTTGCGCCCCTAGCGAGGCATTTGATATGCCTCGCCTACGAAAAATCCGTGTAATCATAAAAAATCTGTGTAATCAGAGTTCAAAAAAAACCGCCTCCACCGTCGCGGGGAGGCGATTTTCTATGCGCTTCGAGCGGCCTGCAAATTCGCAGACTAGTTCGAGGTCACGCCGGGGACGAAGCAGCCGTCCTTGTGTGAATCAGGGAGCGACTCCACATAGAAACTGCCATCGGGGACAGCCTGCGCCGTCGCCGTTCCGGCGTCATCATATGTGTTGCAAGTGCCGCCGCCTGCCGGGGCCAACGTAACCTGGTAGGTTCGGTCGCCGGGGCCCTTGACAGCAGCACTCAAGTCAGGAAGAGCCGCTGTCCATTGGGCGTCAGTAGCAGTGCCAGCGATAGCCTTGTAGGTATGTGTCGCATTGGACAGTTTCGCGGACTGCTCAGCATTGGCGATGGTCTGCATATTGGCGCGGGCCGTGCCTTTTTCCGAACCTCGGATGGCGTTCAGGTAAAGCGGCAACGCGACCGCCATCAGAATCGCGAGGATCAGGACGACGACGAGCAGTTCGACCAGCGTAAAGCCGCGTCGGGTGTTGGGTGTACGATTCATTTGCATATACTCCTAAAATTTGTGAGGCGTTTGCCTTCGGGATAGTTTTCGAACCACCCGGAAAGTTTAACGCAAGTTTAACTCCCCGATTGGCTGTTCACGATCAGACAGACGACGTTTCTGCGTCGCTTGTTCCGGTTATTAGTCTATCCCAAAGCCAAAATTTGAGAAAGGGTTTTCTCCGCATTATTTCGCGGAGAAACCCGCCGCAGTCCTCACCCCATGCCACAGGGCGGCGCTGTGGTATCCCGCACTTTCCTCAAAAAAAGCGCTTCTACTTCGCCGCCGGAATCAGCAAGGTCTGCGCGTCCCAGTCACCCACTTCGAAGTGAGTCGGCAGTTCGGGCAAGTCCTTGAACCGCTCAATCGGAATTTTCACACTCCGGTACTGTCCGTTCGTGTTGGACTTAATCATACTGGAAACTTCGAAGGCCCCTGATTTGATCGCAGCGTCTGTAACGCCTTTTTTGACCCAGCCTGCAATCCATGCTTTACTCCGCCATTTTTTGCCCCGCCAGATAAATTTGCTGTGTGGTTCGGGAGTAGAATTATTGTGAACTTCAATACGTTTTTGATTGTTTGCAACGTTCATCAGACCTTCGGTAGTTATGGTAAAAGCGTGATCATCCTGCATCTCTTTGAAGGATGTTGAGTAATATGTTTCCTGCGGGTTGCCGTTTGCATTGGACATATTGGCGACGCTGCGAGAATGTGCGGCAAGACTTTCGTAGGAGAGGCAGGCGGCAAAAAGCGCCCCATTCGCCGCAAGCGAGACCACGAGCGCCGCGCCCGCCATCCGCCGGCTCCACTTTGCGCGGCGCGACTGCGGCGGCGTTTCCCCAACGGTCTGCGCGGCGGCGGATCGTTCCGCGCTTTCGCGTATCGCCCGCACCTCCGCCAGCAGCTCCTCCGGCGTGGAGTCGAGGCGCAAATGGTCTACCGCCTCCCCCAGCGTCAGCGTGTCCAGCGTTTCATGGGTTGCGGCGGCGTGGCGCATCTCAATCCGCGTCACCGCTTCGGTCAATTCCTGCGGCGTCACGCGGGTTTTTGCGGCGTAATTTTCGGAAGCGTAATTTTCGGTTCGTTCTTCCGTTTGGAGTTGCTGAAGCATGGATTGGGACTTCCTTTCCGGGCAATGACGGTATCGGTTCAAATACGGCGCAGCGCGGACACGGTTTCGGGAAGATTCCGCTTTCTACTCAGGCCCTCACCCCCGGCCCCTCTCCCAAAAAAGCCTGGGAGAGGGGAGAGTTTAAATCTAAGTCTCTTCTACCTTCTCCCGATTTGGGGGAGGGGAGAGTTTAAATTTGAATTCCCCTCTTTTTCAGGCTTTTTTGGGAGAGGTGAGACTCTAAATCTGATTCTCCCCCTTCTCTCAGGTTTTTTTGGGAGAAGGAGGCCGGGGGGATGAGGGCACGCCGCGAGCGCTTTATTCCGCCGCGCTTCCGCCCCGCGCCGCGCCCAGCCAGAAGTTTTCCGGGTGCAGATAGTTGGCGGCGGCGGCCTGAATGTCCTCCGCTGTCACCGCTTCGATGCGGCGCAGATAGCGCTCCGGTTCGTCCGGGCCGAGACCGTAGACGCCGCAGACCGCCAGTTCGCCCGCCTGCGCTCCGAACGTCTGCGTCCCGATGGCGTGTTCCCCGATCATGGAAGCCTTTGCCGAGGCCAGCTCCTTCGCCGTCACCGGTTCCCGGCGCAACAAATCGCACTGCTCCAGCAGCAGATCGCGGGCGCGTTCCTCATTGTCCGGGGCGGTCGAGGCGTAAGCGGCGAAATTCCCAGCGTCCTGCCGCGAACGGTGGAAGCCCGATACCTGATAGGCCAGCGCGTTATCGCCGCGCACGGCGCGGAAGAATCGCCCGCCCATGCCCGACACAATCTCCGCAAGCATATCCAGCGCGTAGCGGTCGTCGTCGTACAAATTCGCTCCCGGAAAACCAATCACGGCGGCGGACTGCTGCTTGTTGCGGACAATGACCTGTTCCCGATACGGCTGATACGCCGAGATAATCGGCGCGATTCGATTGCTGGAACGGGCGGCGATCAGGCCGTCGAACAGCCCAATCGCCTCCTCCTCCGAAAGATCGCCGACAATCCCAATCGCCATATTTTCGGTCGTCATCAGCCCTTCACGCCATGCGGCGAGCGTGGCGGGGGTTTGCTCCGCCACCGCTTCCGCAATCCCGCTCGAAGGCAGTCCGTAAGGCGAATCGCCGTAGCAGGCCGCCGAAAACTGATCCATTGCCAGCGCGATATTGTTGTCCTGCTGACGGCGAATCTCTGCAAAGATCGCCTGCTTCTCCCGCTCCACTTCGTCCGCCGGAAACGTCGGGTGTCCTAACACTTCCGTAAAAATCGCAAATCCGTCCTGCAAAACGTCGCGCTTCAATTTCATGCTATAACTGAAAAAGTCCGGCGACGCCGAAAACCCGATGCCCGACCCCATTCCCTCAATCCGGTTGGCGATCTCCTCCGCGCCGAATTGCCGCGTCCCTTTCAAACTGGACTTCAGCATCAGGTTCGTGATGCCGCAGTTGGCGTGGCTCTCATGCCGCTTGCCGCCCCGAAACGCCACGCTGAGCGAAATCAGCGGCAAATCGCGGCGGCGTTTGTAGTAAAGCGTCCCGCCATTCGGCAGGGCAATCGCTTTTGCCGCCGCTTCTGGTTCTGTGGCAGAGATAATCACCGACGGCGCGGCGGAATTTTGCGCCGCGTCCGCGTCGTTCGGCAAAACGGTCAGTAATTCGGCCTCCACCATTTCGCGGTCGCGTTCCGGGGCGGGCGTGTCTTTCGGCAGGTATTCCAGCAGGGCGGCTTTCGGCAGGCGCAGATATTCCCGCGCCACGCGCTGCACGTCGTCGGCGGTCACGTCGCGCAGGCGCTGCGTGTAAACGTCAATCATTTCGTAGCCGCCGAGCGTTTCGTAGCCCGCCAAAGCCCGCGCCACGCCCATCACCTCCTCCTGCGCGGTGAGGCTGCGGACTTCCACGCGGGTCTTGATGCGCTCCAGTTCTTCCGCGTCGGGCGGGAAATTTTTAATGCGCTCCATTTCCGCAAGCAGGGCTTGCGCCACCGGCAGCGGATCGTCGCCCGCGCACTCCGCCCCGACCGTTATCATGCCCATCCGGTCAAAGCCCTCGTAAGACGCCCATGCGCTGTTGGCGATCTGCAGTTCCTCTTTGAGTTTGCGGTACAGGCGGGCCGAGCGTCCGTCGCTCATCAGAGCCGAGAGAATCATCAGCGGGGCGGCGTCCGGGTGCATGGTGTTCGGGGCGGGAAAGTGGAACAGCAGCAGTTTTTGTTTTGTCTCGCCCAGCAGCCGCTGATAGCGGAACCGGTCGCGCTGCGGTTCCTCCGGCGATTCTTCGCGGTGGAAATCGCCCTTCGGCAAACCTTCCCAGAACTTCCGCGCCAGCCGCAGCGCCGCCGCCGTATCCACGTCCCCGACAATCGCCAGTACCAGATTCTCCGGGCGGTAGGTGTCTTGAAGAAAAATGGCAAGGTCGTCGTGCCGGAATCCGCGCAGCGTTTCGGGATGTCCGATGCGCCAGCGCCGGATGCGGTGCGCGTCGTAGGCCAGCGCGTACAGGGATTCGGTCAGCATGGCGGACGGGCTGTCCCGCTTAATTAAACTCTCCTGCACAATAACTTCGATCTCTTTTGCAAGTTCGTCGCCGTCCATCAGCGAGTTTTGCGCGAGGTCAGCCTGAATGTCCAGCGCCGCTTCCAGATGCTGACTCGGAACGGTGATATAGTAGGAGGTGTCCTCGTAATACGTCCCGGCGTTGATGTAGCCGCCCAAATCCCGGACTTCGCGGGCGATCTGCTCCTGCTCCGGTCTTCGCGCCGTGCCTTTAAAGAGCATATGCTCAATGACGTGCGCGATTCCGTTATAGCGGTCAGGCTCGTTGAAATAGCCGACCTGCACATTCAAATAGATTGCCGCGACGGGGGCGGCATGGTTCTCTTTAATCAGGACGGTCAGGCCGTTGGGCAGGACTTCGCGGGTCACGCCCGCCGTCAGGGAGGGGGTCGGGGCCGCGTTCGCTTCCGTGGCAATCACGCATTCAAAATTTTCCAAAACAGCGCTATCCTTTCTCAGGCGGGCAGCCGCGCCGCGCCGGACGTACCCCCTCGATTCGGCAGACCGCACCGCTTTTCCTGCCGAAGCCGCGCCCGATACCCGGCCCGCCGCGCCTGCCCTCTCCGCATCGGGAACAGGACAGGCGAGGCGCGTTGTGCGCCTCGCCTGCTGGAATGTTGCGAACAAGGCGCTTTTCGCGCCGTGAGGAGGGGCCTACGCCAGCGCACCGGCGAGGTCGGTCTGCTCCCACGGGAATCCGGGCTTGCCGAAGTGTCCGTTGCGGGCCGTCTGGAGGTACTGGATATGCGCGGGACTGAGCAGGTTCAGTTTCTCGATCATGGCGCGGGGGCGCAGGTCCATTGCGGCGCGGACGCGGCGGGCGATCTCCGCTTCCGGGACTTTGAACGTGCCGAACGTGTCCACCAGCAGGCTGACCGGCTCCGCCACGCCAATCGCATAGGCGAGCTGGATTTCAGCGCGGTCAGCAAGGCCCGCCGCCACGATATTCTTGGCGATGTAGCGGGCGGTGTAGGCCGCCGAGCGGTCTACTTTGGACGGGTCTTTGCCGGAGAACGCGCCGCCGCCGTGCCGCGCCGCGCCGCCGTAGGTGTCCACGATGATTTTGCGGCCCGTGACGCCGGTGTCCGCCTGCGGCCCGCCGATCACGAAGCGCCCCGTCGGGTTGATGTGGTACTTGATGTTTTCCTTCGTCAGATGCGCGTAGTTTGCCAGCACCGGCTTAATGACGTACTGCTGCACGTTGGCCTGCACCGCCTCCTGCGTATGGTCGGCGCTGTGCTGCGTGGACAGAACAATCGTATCAATGTGGTCGGGCTTGCCGTCGGTGTTGTAGGCGATGGTGACCTGCGATTTGGCGTCCGGGCGAAAGCCGAGTTCCGGGTGCGCCCGCCGCACTTCGGCCTGTTTCGCGGTCAGTTCGTGCGCGATGGTGAGGGCGAGGGGCATCAGTTCCGGCGTCTCGTTGATGGCGTAGCCGAACATCAGGCCCTGATCGCCCGCGCCCTGCTCTTTGCCGCCCACCGTGTCCACGCCCTGCGCGATGTCGGGGGACTGCTGCTGAATGGCGAGCATGACGCCGCAGGTGCTGCCGTCCATGCCATAATCGGTGTGGGTATAGCCGACATTGGTAATGGTGTCGCGGACGACATCGGCGATCTCGACGTAGGCGCGGGTCGTCAGTTCGCCGCCGACGACGCAGAGGCCGCGTGTCACGAACGTTTCGAGGGCCACGCGGGAAGTCTGGTCCTGTTTGAGCAGTTCGTCTAAAATGGCGTCGCTAATCTGGTCGGCGAGTTTGTCGGGGTGGCCTTCGGTAACGCTTTCGGACGTGAAGAGAATGAAATCGGACATGATGCGGATTCCTTTTCCGGGCAGGCGTGCTTTGCGCCGCCCGGAGGCGTAGTTTGAGATAGACAATAGGGTAAAGAACGCTGGCTTCGGGGGCGTTTTTTTGCGGACGCGCCGTTCTATCTCGGTCGTCCAAACAGAAAAACCCCTTCTGCGTTGCAGAAGAGGTCGTAAAAGCGGGGTCAGAAAGCGCCGCGCAAGCAGATGCGGGAAGCGGGCCTTGAGAATTTGCCTTACTCCTCTTATCTTGCAGCAACAGGACGTAACTGCACGGAATTAGCACCTGCCCGCGCAAAAAATGCGGCGGGTGGTTGTTGTGGCGTCATCGGGCCGTATCCCTGGACCACTCTTGATAAGAAGCAGCGCAATTTGAAATTGTCACTTACAGGATACCGCATTTTGCGCGTTCTGTCAAGAAATTTTCACTTCCGAAAAGAACGGGCAAAATGCGCGGCAATCCTATTGCGTTCGCCAGCGCAGGACGCCGCCGGAAAATCCCTCCTGAAGTTGGACGGAAAGGCGCAATTCCTTCGTCGTCACGGCGTCAAAGGTCACGGCGTTGTATTGATCGCGCTCCACGCCATAGGCGGACGCGCCGGTGACAGGCTTCCAGACTGCGCCGTCTTTGTATTCCAGCCGCCACGATTTCGGGACGCGGCATTGCCCCGAACCGCTATCATCGAACCAGTAGACCGAAATTTGCGAGAACGTCTGCGGCTTTTCAAACTGGTAGCTGACCCATTCCGCCGAACTCTTGTGGTCCCACCACGTAAAGCGCGAGACCGTCTGATCGCCGGAACGCGCCGGTTCTTTCGGGTCATTGAGTGCGTCCAGATCGTCGTTGACCTGCGAGGCGTCGGCGGCCTGACGCTTCGGGGGGAGAATCCACGCCGTTCCCGCGCCGTCTTTTGTGACTTCCGGGAACGCGGCGATCCGCAGCCGCGCCGCCCCCATCGGAATGAGCGTGACCGTTTCGGCGGTCTGGTCGGTAGCCGCCGGACTGTTTTGCAGCAGCCCCACCACGCCGTCCGAATCGGGCTGCCAGCCGGGAATCGCTTTGGCCTGCGCCGTCAGCGTGATGGGAACGGTCGCGGCGGTAAAAGGGTTGACCGCAGGATTGTACGGCCTGCGCTTCACCGTGAAGGACTTTTCCGGCATTTTTTCGTCAAGCAACAGGCCGTAATTCCACTTCGACCCGGCGCGGACAGCATATTCGGGCCACTCGGTTGTGCCGCCCGTCTTCTCAAAATTCTCTTTGATTTGCAGCGCGTAGGTCAGCGGGCCGTAGGCGACAGAAAGCGCGTCATGCTGTTTCGACCAGCGTTTTACGGCTATTTGCATCGGCAGGCGCAGCGTGACGGTATCGCCCGTCCGCCATTTGCGGGCGATAATCAGATAGGTCGAAGCGCCGGGGCGGGCCGCAATCGCTTGTCCGTTCACCGTTGCGGTCGCGCCCTGACACCACGCCGGAATCCGCAGATAGAGCGGAAACTGGGTCGGACGCGGAGCCGCAATCGTAAATTTGACTGTATCGCCGAAGGGATAGTCCGTATTTTCAGTGAGGGTAATCTCCGCGCCGTCGCCGCCCGCTTTGGCCCGAACGACGCTTTCGGCGTACAGGGAAGCGCAAAGCCCTTTGTCATACGTCGCCAGCCAGAGGTTCTCGGCGTAGTAGGGCCATCCCATCCCGACGTTGTGCGGGCAGCAGCGATATTCGTCAATGCCAAGTTGGTAAGGCTGAAGGCGCATCGGGCTGTCGTCAAACTGCTTATGGCGCTGCGGTCTGCTGCTGAGTTCCACCTGATTGACCGAGGTGATATAGTGCGTCAGTTTTCCGTCGGCGGTCAGCGCGGCGGGCAGCATATTAAACGCGAGTTCTTCCGTCTTGTCGGCCCAATCGGTATTGCCCTCGATGCGGTCAAGAATCTCAAAACTGCGCATATACTCCACAATGCCGCACGTCTCAAAGCCCTGACGCGGATCGGTGTAGCCCGCCCGCGCCGTCTCGTCGCCCGCGAATCCGCCTCCGGGCATCTGCCCCCACGTCCCCATGACCTTCGCGTAGTCGGCGCGGCTTGCGGCGGGAAGCAGCGGGTCTTCGTCCAACTGGCTGAACTGCGCCGGTTCCCGGAAGCCCTGCGCGAAATTGACGTTGTGCAGCGTTGGGACGCCGCCCACAAAGTCCGCCGAAGCGCGGTGAATTTTTTTCGCCAGCGCCAGCAGCGATTTATCGCCCGTGCGGTCATAGAGCCAGACGATGCTGTCCAGATTGTCGCCCCAGCGCACCCCGGCCCAACTTTTATTGAACCACGCCGGATTGATTGTGTCCTGAAACTTGAAATACTTCGCCATAAACGGCGCGATTCGCGGGTCGCCCGTCGCTTCCTGATACGAGCGCAGGGCGTCTAAAATCGGCATATGGGGCCACAGGTCGGGGCCGCCCTCCACCGAAGTCCGCAGCGCCGTCGGCCCGAAATAGCCGTCCGCCGCCTGCGTCGCAAGAATCCCGTCCACCCACTGTTTCGACGCGGCGATAATGCGTTTGTTCCCGGTGACAAATCCCAAATCCACGAAGCCGCGCAGCCAGTAGCCGACCTCTTCAAAGCCGCCTTTGGCGGGGTCAGTCCAGCCTGTATTATGAATATCCAGAAAATGCGACGTTTCGGTCAGGCGTCCGGTTAGGCCATTCGCCTCGTTGTCCAGTTGGATTTTCAGCCATGCGCCCGGTTTAATCGCGCCGAGCGGGAGTTTCTGAAAGGCCAAAGGCAGCAGCGGCGCGCGCTCCGGCGCGTAGTGGCCGCCCGCCGCGCTCGCCCGCGCCGTCCCGATGATGGAAACGACCGGGGCCTGCGCCGCCGCTCGATTCGCCTCTAATCCCGATGCCGCGCCAATCGCGCAGCCCGCAAAAACCGCCCGTATGCCTGCTCTGCGGAATGTTTTAAATCGCCGTGCCATGCTTTCTCCTGTGATGTTTGTTCTGTTTTGCTTCTGCTTTTGCTTCTGCATAGTATACTCCAATTACCCCGGAAAAGTTTTGAGCGCTGTCTCGCGGCGCCTCTGCCTGCGCTATGCGAAAGACAAAAATTAAGCGAGCGAATTTTCGTGAAAGCGGGAGAAGGTTGGGATTGACCGGGCGCATTGCAATACTATTGCAATAATTCGGAAACGGGGGACAGCCTGCGTTTGGCCCCCCCGAACCGTCCGCCGATTGCGCGGCGGCGTTTTTTGGGGGGCCAGGATGGGGCCGTAGAAATCGCTCACAACAGAAGGGCGGGGCCTGAACCGACTACGATTCGTAGCGGAAGCGGCTGGCCCCAATTTCGATCTCGTCGCCGGGACGCAGCGCGTGGGACGTGTTCGCAGGCAGACGAACGCCGTTGATAAACGTTCCGTTAGACGAATTATTGTCCGTGATTTCGATTCCGTCGTCGTAGCGGCGAATCTCCGCGTGGCGGCGCGAGGCGCTGGTATCGAGCGGAAGCGGCACATCGCAGCCCGCGTCCCGTCCAATGACCATGCTGCTCCCGGCAAGCGAGAAGGCCGCGCCGGAATACTTGCCCGCTACCGCGACTAATTGGGCGGAGTCCAGCGTCCGCTCCGGCAGGGCCTCCGGCAGCGCCTTGCCCTGCCGCCGCGCCCCGACCGCCTGACTCTCCGGGAAACGCAGGGGCGGGTTCAACGTGGAGAGATTCAGCGGGGCCTGCTGCGTGATGGCCTGCGGCAGGCCCGCCTGCGATTGCGGCTGCGGCCTGCGGTTGAGCAGCGCGTAGCCGCCCAGTCCGCCAAGCGCCAGCGCCGTGATTCCCAGCGCCGCCCAGAGCAGCGTTTTGTCTCCCCCCGCCGGTTCCAGAGACGCTTTCGGAGGCGCGGCAATCACGGCGGGCGCAACGGTTTTTACGCCCTCCCAGCCGCTCGGAAGCGCAATATCCTGTGTGGCGTTCGACTTGTCCTCCGCCACAATCCGCGTAAACTCCTGCGATTTGCCGCCCGCGCTGACCGTGAATTTCAACGGCGTATTCAGCGGCACATCGCTAAACCGCGCCGCCCCTCCGTCCGTCGGCTGCAACTCATACGTCCCAATAACCGTGTCCTGATTGCGCAGCGTGACGCGCCCCTCCGCCACGCCCAGCCCATGCGCCGTAATCGGAACCTGTACCAACTGCGAAAACCGGAAATCGTTCTGCGACAGCGCCACTTCCGGGGCCTGCATCGCGGCGAAACCGCTGAAATCCACTCCTGCCCGAAGGGAAACGTCCGCAAAGTCCACCGTTCCCGTCGCGTCCGCAATCGAAAACGAAAAGCGGGTATGATTGGCTTTGGCCTGAAACGGCAGGAAGGCCAGACTGTAACGCTTCCATTCCGCCGAAAGATTGACCGTCTGGTACATCCCGATCAAATGCCAGTCCGGGGCGTCCACGCTCGCCGAAACGACTATTTTGCGGGCGTGATCGGCCCGCGCCAGAAACGAGACGGTGTAGGGCGTGCCTTCCTCGCAGTTGATCCCCGGCTGCATGAATTGCAAATGCCACGAGTCTGTTCCGGCAGTGGCGACGTTGCAGCGGATGACCCTGCCTTTCACGCCTTTGGGCAGTTCGGGATTCGTCAAAACAGCGGCGTCGGCGTGGGCGGGCGCTTTGCTGTTCTCCATGCTCCAATGCCCAAGACCCGCCGCGAAACCGCCGTCTTTCAATACATTGGGAGTTGTCCGCCCGTCGGGGAAGTTTTGACGCCGCGCCTGCGCGATTCGCCGCCGCCGCAGCCATGTCCGCCACTGGTTCGCAATAACGGCGCGGTCAGCGTCGGGCATGGCGTTGACGCCCCACACCGGACTGAACAGCAGGTTCGCTTCGGTGATTCGCGGCGCGGCCCCGTCCAGCGTAGCGCTAACCGGCAGATGAGCGATCCGCTTGCGGTCGCCGTCCAGAATCGCTAAGGAGGCGTCGGGCAGGCAATAGGCGCGGGGAACGCTGAGGGCGATTTGCGTTCCGCTTTTCGGCATTTCGAGCGTCTGCGGCTCCGTCTGCTGCCGGTCTCTGGCGAACCAGTAGGTCAGGCGACCGGGCAGCGGCGGCGTCAGCGTGAGAGTCATTTTGCCATCGTCGGCCCGCGCCGGAAGTCCGGCAGCGAGCAGTAAAAGCGCTGGCAATGCGCGGCGCAGCGGACGCGCAAGTCCGCGCAGGGTGGACGAGTCGAACATAATAGCGATCCTTTCCGGCCTGAACAGGAAGATTTCAGGCAGGCCCAGAAACGTTCGAAACGGAATTTGGATGCGGGTTGAGAGAAGTGGAAACAGCCGTATCGCAATTATCGGCACGCAGGAGGCGTATCTTCATCCTATTCAAAGAGTATACGTTCGTCCCCATCGCGGCGGGTAAAGCGGATTTTGTCGAAGTATTCGAGGGCCTGCATCGCAAATTTGCGGTTCGTTCCCGTCAGGTCGCGGAAAGCGGCGACGGTTACCTTACCGCCATTTTGCTGCGCGGCCTCGCGGAATGTCTGCTGCAGGGCGGAGACAGTTTGTACATCGTAGTAAACGCCGTCGGCCAGTCGGACAAAGCGCCCGTGCGCCACGCCGAGTTTGAGCAGGGCGTTTACGGCGTCCGGCGGGGCCTTGACCTCGCGGCTGACATCCTCAATCGGCGGGGCGGCGATTCCGCGCTGCCGGTAGAATTTCTCCATGCGCTCCAGAACGGCGGTTTGACGGTCGCTTAATTGTACCGCAAATTCGCTCAGTCGCGCCGCGCCCGCTTCCACGCGGATAGTTTTTTCTTCGTGCCACTGCCCCAGCAGCGAACCGAAGGCGCGGGAGTCCACTTCGCGGCCCAGCGCGGCGCGGAGTTCTTCCTTCTGCATCCCCGCCCGCAGCGGAAACTGCGCGTGGTAGGCGGTCAGAGCGGCGCGGGCGCGTTCCGTCCATTGCCGCCGCGTGGCGGTCAGCATTACCCGCTCAAAAGCGATTACCTCCGCCTTGCCCGCCGCAATCAGCGCGGCGAGTCCCGATTCGGCATCGGACTGTGAGATTCCTGCCAGCGTCGCCAACTCTTTCTGCATGACGCCAAGCGGGTGGCGCAATAGCAGTGTTTCCAGCAGATCGGTCGGGGCGCCGCGCTCTTTCGCCGCCAGCGCCGCTAAAATCGCCGGGTCGTTTTTTCGCAGGCGCATCGGGGCGATGTCCAGCGCCCCGCCGCCGGCCACCGTCCGCATCGGCGAGTAAGTCCGAAGCACAAAGCGGTCGCCGCGCAGAACGGCAAATTCGGTCTCGCCGCGAAATTGGATGTACGCCTCACCGCCCGATTCTAGTTCCGTCCGCGAATCCAGCAGGCGAATCCGGCCTAAAATCTCCGCTGTTCCCAAATGCAGGCGCACCCGCTCCCGGTCTTTTATCGGTTTTTCGGCTTCGGGAAGCAGGCGCAGAACCGCGTCGAACACAGAGACCGCCAATCCGCTGCCCGCCGGAACGATCTGCATCCCGCGTTCGATCTCCGCGACCTCTACGCCCGCCAGATTCACCGCGACGCGGCAGCCCGCCGGGGCCTCTTTTTGCTTTTCGCCGTGAATTTGCAGCCCGCGAATCCGCGCCGCAAGCCCCGCCGGGGCGATCTCCACCGCGTCCCCCACTCGCAGCGTCCCGGCGGTCAGCGTCCCCGTGACCACCGCGCCAAAGCCGGGGCGGGTGAACACGCGGTCAACCGGCAGGCGGAACGGCAGATCGGCGCGGCGCTCCTCAGCGCGGCTGACGGCGGAAAGCAGGGCGCGGCGCAGAGCGTCAATCCCTTTGCCCGTCGCGGCGGAAACCCGGATGATGGGCGATTTTTCAAGAAAAGTCCCGCGCAGACGCTCCTGAATGTCCCGCTCCAGCGCGTCGCTCCATTCGCGGTCTACCAAATCCATTTTTGTCAGAGCGACCACGCCGCTTCGAACATCGAGCAGGCGCAAAATCGCCAGATGCTCCTCCGTCTGCGGCATGATTCCCTCGTCCGCCGCAATCACCACCAGCGCGACATCTATCCCGCCCGCGCCCGCCAGCATATTTTTCAAAAACCGTTCATGTCCCGGCGCGTCCACAATTCCCGCGATAGTCCCATCAGGCAGGCGCAGCGCGGCAAAACCAAGATCAATGGTCATGCCGCGCTCCTGTTCCTCTTTCAGGCGGTCGGTGTTTGTGCCGGTCAGGGCTTGAATCAGGGTCGTTTTGCCGTGATCTACGTGTCCGGCAGTCCCTATAATGACGTGTTTCATAGCCTGATTTATTTCATGGGGGCAACAATGCTCCCGGACGAGCAAAGGGAGATTCGCGCGATGCGTCGGCAAAGGATGGCAGGCGGACAGAGAAGTCCGACAAAACAAACTACGGGGAAGGGGGAGCGGGCTGCGGGATTCGGAAACGCCGCTCTTCCGGGCGCATCCAGCCGCCCGCTCGCGCCTTGCGTTCGATTCCGGCGTTCGTTCGGGCCAGGGCAATCGCCCGCTCCTGTCGCTGATTTTCCAGTTGCAGCCGCTTGACCTGCGCCGCGACCGTATCATTGGCGCGGCCCAGACGGTCTGCGTCGAGGAACGGCGAGGCGGCCTGCGCCCCCAGAAAAGCGCACAACAGGCAGACGAGACCGCCCGATAGCGTCAGAACCACGATTCCGCGCCGATTGGCCCCCGACCGAAAAGATTGTGTGTTGCGACGAGCGATGATAAAGACCGTTGGAATAATGAATGAGGAATGAGGAGTCCAATACACTGCTTGCTATACCTCATCAAAATCAGCAAGCAGGGCATTTTGATTCCCCATTCCTCATTCCTCATTCATTATTCCCCTTCACTTTGTGTACTTTAATCAGGTTGGTTGTGCCGGGACTGTTGACCGGGACGCCGGAGGTCAGCGCCAGCAGATCGCCCGGTTTCGCGATTTTTGCTTTTTGCGCGGCGGCGACCGCCGCTTCCAACAGGTCATCGGTGTTGTCCACCGACGCGATCAGCGCCGGAGTCACGCCCCACGTCAGCGCCAGCCGCCGGTACGTGGCAATCTCCGTTGTGACGCCGAGAATCCGGGCGGTCGGGCGGTTTTGCGCCACCGCCCGCGCCGTGCCGCCGTGCCGCGTCGCGCAGACAATCGCGACCGCGCCCACCTGCCGCGCAATCTCCGCCGTCGCCCGCGCCACCGCTTCGGTCACATTGGCGGGCGGGTGCAGGCGGCTGCCATAGTCGCAGGCCTTGTGCAGGGCGGCGTCGGCGCGTTCCGCGATTTTCGCCATGGTCTGCACCGCTTCGACCGGATACTCGCCCGCCGCCGTCTCGCCCGAAAGCATCACCGCGTCTGTGCCGTCCAGAATGGCGTTGGCGACATCGGCGGCTTCGGCGCGGGTCGGGCGCGGGCAGGACAGCATACTCTCCAGCATCTGCGTAGCGGTAATCACCGGCTTGCCGCGCTGATTGCACAATTTGATAATTTTTTTCTGCGTCAGCGGCACTTCGTCAAAGGGCATCTCCACGCCGAGATCGCCCCGCGCCACCATGATCCCGTCCACCGCGTCCAGAATAGACTCCAGATTACGGACGGCCTCGAATTTTTCGATCTTCGCGATAATCGGGGCGTAAACGCCGACTTCCGCCATCACGTCGCGCAGCGGCTGCAAGTCCCCCGCGCTTCGCACGTAGGACGCCGCCACCCAGTCTATGCCCTGCGTCAGCCCGAACCGCAGATCGTCCTTATCTTTTTCCGTGACGGCGGGAACCTGAAACCGGACGCCCAGCGCTGTCACGCCCTTATGCGTCTTCAGTTCGCCGCCCGCGATACACTTTGCCCAGACGATTCTCCCCGGATCGCCGGGATTTCCTTCGACCTTCACCACGCGCAGAGCGATTTTGCCATCGTCCAGCAGCAGCGTCTGATTCGGCTTTAAGACCGCAATCAGTTCCGGCACGGGCAGCGGCAGAATCGGGCAGGCGCGGTCAATCTCCCGCGCCGCCTCCGCCGTGAATCCGATCTCCTGCCCGCGCTTCAAAATAATCGGAGCGCCAAAATCGCCGAGCCGCACTTTCGGGCCGGACAAATCTTGCAGCAGGGCCAGCGGACGGCCTAACTTTGCGGACAGTTCGCGCAGGCTGACGATATTCGCGGCGTGCTGCGCGTGAGTGCCGTGCGAGAAATTCAGCCGCGCCACGTCCATACCGGCTCGCAGTAACTTTTCCATAACCCCGCGCTTACTGCTTGCGGGGCCAATGGTGCAGACAATCTTCGTGCGTCGCAAAGGCCGTCGTCCTTTTTCCAGATTTCTCACCACAGAGATTGCAGAGGAGGAACACAGAGAACACAGAGAAGAAATAGCCAGGATGAACGGAATTTTCAGGACTGACAGGATAAGGACTGAATTTTCTTTTCCCTTTTCCCTGAATTAGTGTCCCTTCGTGTCGTTCGTGGATAAAAAATCTTCCCTGTGTTCTCTGTATTTCCCCTCTGCGTTCTCTGTGGTGAGAAATCCTATCTCAGGTTATAAAAGGCGCTGCGGCCCGCGTAGGCGGCGGTCTCCGCCAGTTCCTCTTCGATGCGCAGAAGTTGGTTATATTTTGCCACGCGGTCGGTGCGGTTCGGAGCGCCAGTCTTAATCTGGCCCGCGTTCGTCGCGACCACAATGTCGGCAATCGTGGAGTCTTCCGTTTCGCCGGAGCGGTGCGAAACAACAGCGGTGTAGCCCGCCCGTTTCGCCATCTCAATCGCGTCCAGCGTTTCGGTCAGGGTCCCGATCTGATTGACCTTAATCAAAATCGAGTTCGCCGTGCCGCTGACGATGCCGCGTTTCAGCCGCTCGGTATTGGTGACAAACAGGTCGTCGCCGACGAGCTGGGCGTGGCCTCCGACTTTTTCGGTCAGCAGTTTCCAGGTGTCCCAATCGTCCTCGGAGCAGCCGTCTTCAATCGAGAGGATCGGGTATTTGTCCACCCATTTGGCGTACTGTTCTACCATTTCGGCGCCGCTCAGGATTTTTCCTTCGCCCGCCAGATTGTATTTGCCGTTCTCGTAGAGTTCGGTCGCGGCGCAGTCCAGCGCAATGGAGATGTCGCCTCCCGCCTTGTAGCCCGCCTGCTCAATCGCCTCGATGATAATCTGGATCGCCGCCTCGTTGGTCTCTAGATTGGGGGCGAAGCCGCCTTCGTCGCCGTAGCCGGTGGAGAGTTTGCGGTCTTTCAGGACTTTACGCAGGGCGTGGAACACTTCGGAACCCATGCGCAGGGCCTCGGAGAAGCTCGACGCGCCGACGGGAATTACCATGAATTCCTGCAAGTCCACGTTGCTGTCCGCGTGTTTGCCGCCATTAAGGATGTTCATCATCGGGACGGGCAAGGTGTAGGCGTTGACCCCGCCAATGTACTGGTAAAGCGGCAGCCCCAGCCCGGTCGCGGCAGCGCGGGCCACCGCCAGCGACACGCCGAGAATCGCGTTTGCGCCGAGATTGGCCTTGTTTTCCGTGTTGTCAATCTCGATCATGCGCATATCAATGGCGCGTTGGTTCGTGGCGTCCATGTCCACGATCTCCTGCGCGATTTTATCATTGACGTTATCCACCGCCGTCAGGACGCCTTTGCCGCCGTAGCGGGTGTTGTCTCCATCGCGCAGTTCCACCGCCTCGTGCGCCCCGGTGGAGGCCCCGGAGGGAACGGCGGCGCGTCCCATCGTGCCGTCCTCTAAATAAACGTCTACTTCGATTGTTGGGTTGCCGCGTGAATCCATGATTTCGCGGGCGATAATGTCGTCAATGACCAAACTCATCGGTTGGCTCCTTCGCGTGGAGAGGGTATTCAGGTGTTCGGTGTTCAGGTGTTCGTTTGTTCCCTGTGAGTTTTATACAAACTACCAGCGAAGCAGCCAACACCTGAACACCGAACACCCTCCCTCTTTCGGTAATCTTGCTCGTCTCGCCCGCATTATGGCACATTCCGATTCCCGCTGTAAACGCATCCGCAAAAATTTATCGCAAAAAACGGGCGGGCGCGAAGAATTTTCGCCTCGCCTCACGGTTGCGGTTCTCTTTTCGAGACGCAGACAGGCCAGCGCTTTTGCCGCCGTTAGATTTAGCAGTTTTTACCGAAAGCAATCCGTTCCTCGTAGTTTTGCTATCAGCGCCTTGCGCAGTGGCGCGGAAGAATACCCCTGTAAGCATTGCCCGCACTCGGAATCAGCGGGACACAGCAAATGCAGGGAGCAAAGCAAATGATAGATTTTAATACGAATCTGGACGCGCTGACCGCGCTTTACAATATCAACAACATCAATTCGCAGATTACGACAGCGAACCAGCGATTGAGCAGCGGCAAACGCATCAACTCGGCGGCGGATGACCCGACGGGCTTTGTCGTCTCCAACGCGCTACAGTATCAGGTGGACGGCATTAATCAGGCAGTGCAGAACACGCAAAGCGCCATCAATCTGGTGAAGACAGCGACCGGGGCGTTGGCGCAGGTCACGACGCTGATTAGCGCCATTCGCAGCGCCGCGCAGGACGCCGTCGCCAACCTCACCGCCGACCCGGCAAAAGCGCAGGCTGATCAGCAGATTATCACCAACGCCATTACGAGCATTAACAATATCGCCAATACCACGCAGTACGGCGGCAAATTCCTGCTCAACGGGGCGGCGGGCGTCACCGCTTCCGTGCTGGATACGACGCGGGTCGTTGGCATCAATCTCATCAGCGGCGCAAGCGGCGTGGCAAGCGGGGCCGTCACCCTGACCGTGACGACCGCCGCGACGCAGGCCACTCTCACCGGAACCGTGACCTACGCCAGCGCCAGTTCGCTTATCAGCAGCGGCGGGGCCACGACGGGCGGAACCATCAACGTCAACGGACAGAATATCGCGGTCAGCGGCGGCGATACGGTGCAGAATTTGCTTGGGAAAATCAACCTTATCAGCGGCAGCACCGGCGTTACGGCGAACTTCACCGGCGGCAAAATCGTGCTGACGCAGGACACTTTCGGCGCGAATTTCAGCGTAAATCTCGCCTCCTCCGCCGCCATCATCGGGGCGGCGGGAACCTTGACAGCCTCCGGGATCAACGCGCAGGTCAATCTTACCGCCAACACGACGGGCGGCCCGGTCACGACCACCTTCTACGGCGGCTACCATACGACCGACTCCGGCCTGACGCTGACCAGCGCCAGCGGCGATACGGTCACGCTCACGGCAGCCGGCAACGTCGCCGCGTTCTCCGGCGTCGTCGGCGTCACCACCGCCAACCCCGACACGTTCCAGATTGGCCCCAATGTCGGCGATACCGTGAGCCAATCCCTGCCCAACGTCACGACCGCCAACCTCGCCACGACCTCGTTTCCCGGCGCTTCGCTCGCCAATATAGATGTTACGACGGCGGCGGGGGCCAACAACGCGGTCATTTTGGCGAAGGAGGCTTTTAATCAAATCGCGCAGTATTCCGCGCAATTAGGGAGTTTCCAGACCAACGTGCTTCAGTCCAACAGCAACACGCTGCAAATCACCGCGCAGAACTTAACGGCCTCGATTGCCACGATCACGGACGCGGACATCGCGGCGGAAACGACGAAACTTACGCAGCTGCAAACCATCCAGCAGGCGGGAATTTCTGTCCTGCGCTCCGCCATCAGCACACCGAGTCTTTACCTCAAATTGCTGTCGTAATTTCCCTGCCCCCGTTCCCTGTAAGCGCCGCGAGGGAAGCAGGGAACGGCGAGCGCGTCGGTGAATGAAAGAGAAAGCGGGTCGGATAATTCTGCGGTCGGGAGTGAGACGCCATCAACAACACGCAAGCGCCATCACAGCGACGGGGCCGAAAAGGAACGCGGATTTTGATTGCCGCGTCCCTGTTTGTCAGTGGCTATCTGGCGCTGTGCGGACTGCTGGCGTGGGGAACGGTCTGCCGCAAGCCCAAAACGATGGCCCCGACTCCCGCCGCGTTTGGACTGCGCGGCGAATCGGCGAGGTTCGCTTCCGCTGACGGGACGGCGCTGCGCGGCTGGCTGATTCCGGCGGAGGGAAAGGGAAAGGCCAAAGGGCTGATTATCTGCTGTCACGGCGTGGACAGCGCCCGCCTTGCCATGCTCCAACCGGCGCGGGCCTTGCATCGGGCGCATTACGCCGTGCTGATCTTCGATTTTCGCGGGCGCGGCGCAAGCGGCGGGGCGCATAGCACACTTGGGTTTCGCGAAACGGATGACCTGCTCGCCGCCGCCGCGTGGACGCAGTCCCGCCCCGACAGCCGCGCTTTGCCCGTCAAATGCCTCGCCAGAGGCGTCCCGCCAATCGTTCTGCCGGACGCGAAAATTAGCCTTGAATTTACCACTGGCATCCCTTTTAATCTTCTCTGCGAAAATCTGCGAAATCTGCGGACGGATTCTTTTCCCTTTTCTCTTTTCCCTTTTCCCTTGTTTGCTTTTCTGTTGACCTTCTGTAAGTCCGTGTGATATAATGGATAACATGGAACCGATTGCGCGGAAGGAAATCAGGCAAGTGGCATCAGACGAATTGAACAGACTGCAAAGTGAAAACGCAGAACTCAAGAAGAAAATTGCGGAATTGGAACAGCGCGGCAAAAATGGCGCGGCTCCCGAAGCGGGCGAACTGCCCACCGCTATCAGCGAATATGAGGAGACCCTGCGACGCCTTGTGCAGCGGACGGCAATGATCGTGCAGGCCGAAAAATGCGTGATTATGGTGCGCGACAAAGAAAACGAAGACCTTTACGCCCGCATCCCCGCGTTCGGAATGACGGAAGATCAGGTGAAAGCCTACCGCGTCCCGACCGACAAGGGCGTCTCAGGCCGCGTCTATCACAGCGGCAGACCGCTCGGTTTCACGGACAGCGCCGCCGACCCGCTCGCGGTCGAGGAAAATCTGGCCAGCTTCGGTATCCGCAACGGCATCACCGTTCCCCTGCTGATTGAAAAGCGCGACGACGAAAACAATGTCACCGACCGCGCCGCTGTCGGCGTCCTGCATTGCTTTAACAAACGCTTCGGAGGCGATTTTATTGATGAGGACGCTCGCCTGCTGGAGCGCCTTTCCCGCAACGCCGCCGCCGTTATCGCCAACGCGCAGATGTTCCAGGAGGTCGTGGAGGAGAAACAAAAACTCGTTCACACGCTGGAAAGTCTGACTGCCGGCCTGCTGCTGATTAACCGCAACGGCAAAATCGCGCAGATGAACGCCCACGCCCGCGCCATGTTCGCCGTCCCCGAAGATTCCAACCCGATTGGTCAGCCGTATGAGGGCGTTATCAAGCAGGAGGACTGCCTGGCGATCCTGAAACGCCAGCTCGAAGACGCCGCCAATCCCCGCGTTCTGACCGAGGAGGAAGAGGAGGCGCGGACGCCCGACGAAATCAGCATTTTGGACGAGGAGGAGAACGCCTACGTCTACCAGATGCACGCCGCCAACGTCCGCGACGACAGCAACAATCCGTTCGGCCTCGTAATTATCTTCAACGACATCACGGAAATTCGCGCGCTGGAACGGATGAAAACGGAGTTCGTTTCCATCGTCTCGCATGAACTGCGCACCCCGCTGACCCCGATGAAAGGCTTTGTCCGCACCCTCCTTGACGACGAAAAAGAGGAGTGGTACACCTTAGAAGACCGCCGCGAGTTCTACGGCATCATTGATGAGAACGTTGACCGCCTGAGCCGCCTGATTAACGACATCCTGAACGTGTCCCGAATCGAAAAGGGCGCGGGGCTGGAAATCAACTGGGAAGACGTGGACATCCGCAAATCGGTGGAAGATGTGGTCTCCATGCAGAAGGGGCGCACGGACAAACATCAGTTGATTGTGGACTTTGAGCCGGAGCATATTATTGCGGAAACGGACGCGGACAAAATCCAGAATATCCTCCACAATCTGATCTCCAACGCCATCAAATACGCCCCGGACGGCGGCGAAGTGCGGATCATCGGGCGCATCCTGCCCGCAAACGACGAGCATCCCGAATCGCTGTTGCTGGGCGTGAAAGATCAGGGCATGGGCATACCGGAATCCTACCTGAAAAAACTCGGCGAGAAGTTCGTCCGCGTGGACAACAAAAGCACCCGCAAAGCGGGCGGAACGGGCATCGGCCTGTACCTCGTCAAGGGAATCATCGGGGCGCATAAAGGCCAGATGTGGCCCGAAAGCGAGGGCGTCGGCAAAGGCTCTACTTTCTGGGTGCGCTTCCCCATCAAGCAAGACCACATCGAAGGCGAGACCTCGCAATTCAAGTCGGACGGAAAGTAGGAGAGGGCGGGTATCGGGGTTCGGGTGTCGGGTGTCGGACAATCCCCGCTTCGTTTCGAAGAAATGCAATCGGTCAATAAGCGAACGTATTTTTCGACACCCGACACCCGAACCCCGATACCCGCCTTTGATGTGGAACAATCAAAGCAGAAAGCAAGTCTAAAGCGATTGGATACGGCGCGGATTACGATTTATCGAGAGGCGAACGCGGCGGACTTGCCGCTGCCGGAGTATGCGACGGCGGGGGCGGCGGGCATGGACTTGCGGGCGGCTGTTCCGGAGGACTGCCCGGTCACGCTGGCCCCCGGAGAACGCGCCGCGATTTCGACGGGGCTTCGCATGGCGATTCCGGCGGGGTTTGAGGCGCAGATTCGTCCGCGCAGCGGGCTAGCCCTGCGGCGCGGGATCGGCATGGTCAATTCGCCTGGAACGATTGACAGCGATTATCGCGGCCCGGTCATGGTACTTTTGATTAACTTTGGCGCGGAAGATTTTACGATTACTCGCGGCGACCGAATCGCGCAGATGGTGATTGCGCCGGTGGCGCGGGCGATATGGGTAGAGGTCGAAGCGGAACTATTGGACGAAACGGCGCGGGGCCTGGGCGGCTTCGGCAGTACCGGAATTTAGACGCCAGTCAAATCCAGCCTCATATAAGGCGTTTGTTTTTTGGGATGGCAGGGGAAATTTTATGATCTGCGAACGATGCGATTCCAGTGTTTCTGATGACAGCCGGTACTGCGCTCAGTGCGGGCAGTCCACGCTGCTTGCCAACTCGGCGCAGGCCCCGGCAGACGCCACGCTCTCTGGCACGGCAACGCTGGCCCTGCCTGCGAACGCGCTGGCGACCGTCCGCGCCACGTCGCATCTCGCCACGCCGGTTGCAGCCGCCGCCGCGCCGCTTGCCATTGCGCCCGCGCTCAGTCCGCTGGAGGCGGAGCGTCTGCACGTTCGGCTGACGCAGGCCAATTTATGCCGGATGCGCCGCGATTGGTCTGCCGCCATTGATCACTGCGTTGCGGCGCTAGAGGCGCAGCCCGGAAACGCGACCGCCCATTCCCTCCTCAGCGACATCTACCGCGATCAGGGCAAACTCGACGACGCAATTCAGTGGGCGCGGCTGGCGATGGACTTGAAGTCCTCCCCGGCGGACGCGGCGAAACTGCAAAAACTGGAGGACGAGCGGGCGCATCTGATGCGGCAGGGCGACTCACGCCTGATGGGAAGCGGCCTGAGCCGCTCAATGGCGCTGGCGGCGGACGGCGGATTGCCGACCGGCACGCAGAACCTGATGGGGATGCCGCCGCGCAAATGGCTGAACGGAATCACGACCGCCGCGATGATTTTTGTCGGCTCTGTCCTGCTCGTGTTAGCCGGTCTGCGGTACACGCGCCACGACGCTCCCCGCGCAAAATTCAATTCCTACGCTTCCGCCTCTAATGTTTATAACGGCGGACTGCCACCTGCCGCCCTGCCCGTCCGTTCGTCGGGAATGGTCGCGGCGCAGACGTTGAGCAGCGGCGGACTGCCGCCCGATCTGCGCGGCTCCGCGTCGGCCCCGCCGCGAAAGCCCGCGCTGCCAAACCTGCCGACCGCGCCGGTGCTGAATGTGCGCCCCGCCGCAGCGCCCGCGCCCGCCGCTCCCGCCCTGCGCTCCGGCGGCGGAATGGCGACGCCCGCCGCTCCCGCCGTCTCCACCAGCGGCGACGCGACCGCGCTGCCCGATGGGATGTGGATCGCCAGCGTTCAGTTCCCCGAAAGCGGCAACGCCCGCGTTAAAATCGGGACGAACCTCGCCAGTCCCGCCGACCTTAGCGTGGAGAGACGCGCCGCGATTGTGCGGAATGTCTACCGCGCCGCCAATCGGCTTTTTGAGAAATACGACTCCGTGCAGCAGGTGTCCGTCACGGTCGCGACCGACCCGTCCGATTCCCTGCTTTTCACGGCGGAAGTCGCCCGCGCCGCCGCGCTTGCCCTCAATAGCGAATCTACTCCCGCCGCGCAATTAGAGAACGCCTTGCAGTTGTCGCGCTGGGCTGCGCCCGAAACCACGCAAAACGCCTCCGCCCCCGCAAACGACGGGATTCCCGGCGTCGGGCCGTAGGCGCACCAGACGGGCGTTTCATACGCTCGTCTGCATCTCCAACCCGAAAATCTCCCCGAACGCCGCAACCACCACCGGGAAAACTTCCGCAACGCTTACGTCGCGCTCCAATTCCCGCGCCAGCGAGGTGACGCCGTAATCCCGGATTCCGCACGGCACAATCCAGTCGAAATGCGCAAGATCGGGCGCGACGTTGAACGCAAATCCGTGCTGCGTAATCCAGCGGCCCGCCTTGACCCCAATCGCCGCGATCTTCACCGGGGCGGGCGAATCCAGATGCAGCCAGACGCCGGTATAGCCCGGAAAGCGTCCGGCGGTCAGGCCGAAATGCGCCAGCGTCCGAATCAAGACCGCTTCCAGTTTCCGCAAATAATCGTGCAGGTCGGCGGTGTGCGGCGCGTCCTGCAAGTTGAGGATGGGATAGGCCACGAGCTGACCCGGCCCGTGATAGGTGATGTCGCCGCCCCGGTCGCTCTCGCTAATCGCCACGCCCCGCCGCCGCAAGTCCGCCTCGTCCGCCAGCAGGTTCTCCCGATGCGCGGCGCGGCCCAGCGTCAGCGTTGGCGGATGCTCCAGCAGCAGCAGGACATCGGACGTTTCGCTGTCAAACCGCTGCGCCGCCAGCGCCTTTTGCATGGCCCAGGCGTCCGCATATTCCCGCGTCCCCAGCCAGACGGCGCGGCAGGGCGGATTTTGGATTTTGTATTCTGGATTCTGGATTGACATTCGGCCCGCGCTTACTTTGCCGCGATGATTTTGAAGGTCGTCGTAATACGCAGAACGACTTTGTCAGTCGTTGCGGGAAAAGCGGAGACCGTATACGTTCCGGGCAAAAGCGCGGGCATCGCGGCGGTTCCCGGTCTGAACGTTTCGGTGTACGTCAGGGATTTTCCCGAAGCAAGCGTTTCCGTGCTGATCTCCTGCGTGAACATCCGGCCCCGCGACGAGTTCCAGAGGGGTTTTTCGCCCTGCAAAATAGAAATCTCGTAACGCTTGCCGCTGATAAACGTCAGCGCAATCGGCTGCAAACTGGTGTTTTTAACGGTAAACGTCATTTTGACAGGCGCATTGATGGCATACATCTTTTTGTCCGTCTTGACAGAAAATTTGAGTTTTTCCGAGTTTGCCTGCCCTGCGTTCGCCGCCGCGCCGAGTGTTAGCGCCACCGCAATTATTGCCGCCGCGTTATTTTTACGTCTCATAGTGTTTCCCCTCGTTTCGCGAATTTCCTCTACGTTTTTTTTGCCGCGTTTCCGACAATTTCCCTAACAACGCTATCAAAACTACCGGCGGGCAGACGCTGTTCTTCTGGCTTCTGACTTCTGGCTTCTCCAGGGAGACACTCATGCCGAAACTTGCCGCGCCGCTCATGCCCCGCGCCTCGCGCCCGAATCCGCTGCCCGCGCCGCCGAAAAACGATCACCAGAAAATCGCGGACGAGAAATTTTTGCGGGCGGAACGCGCCTTCGCCGAAAAAGATTACGCCGCCGCCGTCCCGCTTTACAATGAATTGCTGGAAGCGGGGATTTCGCCGGGGAGTATGCTGTACCGCCTCGGAATGATCGCTAATGCGTTCGGGCAGTACGAGTCGGCCTACGCGTTCCACTGCAAGGCGATTGCCGTTGAACCGAATTTCGCCCGCCGCATTACGCCGCCCGAAGACCGGCATCATAATGTGGTCTGCCGCAGCCACTATGACGAAGAATACGTCGCGGCCTGCCCCGTCTGCGCCGGTGAAAATCACGCCCCGATGCAAGTGGTTAACTGCCTGCCGCTGGCAAGTTACCACCCGGCGTACCACCCTGTCCGCCGCTGGTCGCAGTGCCGGGAGTGCGAACATGGATTCGCCAATCCGCGCCCCGCGCCCGCCGCCATGCACGAAGCCGCGTCAGACCCGCCGCCCGCGCACCTGACGCAGTTCAGTTACGAACAGATGACCGCGAAATCGGACATCCTCCACGCGCTCTGGACGCGCAGACCGGGCGGAATGTTGCTTGATGTGGGGACTGCCAACGGCACGACGGCGAGCGTGGCGCAGGACTTTGGCTATACGGCGCTGGGCATTGACATCCATTCCGGCTACGCGCAGCAGGTGACGGACATGGGCGTCGCATTTCTGGAGGCCGACATCGCCACTTCCGACCTCGGCGGGCAGAAATTCGACGTAATCCTGATGGGCGACGTGATTGAACACGTCGTGGACGCAAAGGCCGCGCTGGAAAACGTAAAACGCCTGCTCACTCCCGGCGGCCTGCTCTGGCTCTCTACTCCGAACTACGAAGGCGCCTGGACTCGCGCCCTGAAAACCGCAGACCCGATGTGGATGGAGGGCGAACATATCCACTATTTCAGCCTCCGCAGCCTGAAACGCCTGCTTGCCGACATTGGCCTCATGGTAGTAGATTACCGCCTCTCGAAACGCTATCTGGGCTGCGCGGAGATTATTGCGGAGTAGAGGGAAGAAGTCAGAAGCCAAAAGGAGCTGTCAGAGTTTGATTTCCAGATAATGCCCCGCGCTGATGACCTTTTCCTCTCGCTTAAATTCCCAGAAAAGCCGATAGATTCCCGGCGGGAGGGCGTCGGGCAGCGCCCATTTCGCATAGAGACTATATTCCTGATGGTTTCTAGAATCCATCACCTTAATTAGAGTAAGCGTATAACGCTGCTCTGTTCGCGGATTTAGCAGAATAAGCGCAGGCCCGCTATCGTAAGAACTTTCCGCTCTGTCCTGGAAAATTTTGATCGTGTCGCGCTCAATGGCAGCGCAGACAACGTTTTTGCCGTTGTCGAACACGACGGCATTCTGAACCAGACTCAAGACAGGGCCGCTCGTCGGTTTCAGGGATTGATACCCTTCTACGCCTGCCTCCTCCAGAAAAATCTTTTCGATCCAGAATCGCGCCGCTTCGGAATGGGATTCGCTGTAAAACTTACGCAGTTCCGCGCTGTGCGCTTTGATCTTTTCTGGCTGCTGCACTGCGCCTGCGAGCCATTCCAAGCCACTTAAAATTGCTGCGGTTATCGGTTCGGAGCGGCGCACATCGGGCAACAATGCGAGCGTCGCGGCAAGGAACTCCTCATTTATTTTGCCATCTTCTGCTACGGGGGCTTTCGAAGGGACGGATTTCGGAATCTCTGTCAGCGGGCCGAAAGCCACTCCTGCAAGGGCTTTCGCGCAAACCAGGCGTCGCGATTCCGGTTGCGAAGCGTCACGGACCACGCGAAACAGAAACTGTCTGCCCGCCGGGATCCTGAATCCATTAGTGAGCGCCCCATTCGGGGAATAATTTCCCATATAGTAACTCCCCGAAATCAGCATCGCATCCACGAGGGTGTTAAAATCGTGCAGGGCCACAATTTGAGCGCAGGCATCCTCTTTGATGATGTCCATGCCGTCCCATTCCTCAAAATCGTGCGTGGCGCGGTTGCGCAGAATGTCCATGAGTTCGGGCAAGTTCGCGAAGGTGGCTCTCCCTTTCAGAAAAGGCGTGGCGGCATCCACAAATTGCATACTCTGCGCTAATTTCTTCTGAAAGTCCTCGATTCTAAAAAGCGGTCTGGGTGGCCCGCCTTTGAGCAGAGCCACGTCCGTCGCGATGTAATCGCTGAAAGGGTGAAATTTGTATATACGCCCTTCGTATTGTACCCGCGTACCCGGCAAAATTTCCATGTAAACGTCCGATTCGGAGCGGGCGTTTATGTTACGCTTTTTTGTCAGAAAAAGCGTAACGTGATCGCCCGCCTGAAGTCTGCGCGTTCCTGCTTTACTTTTAAAAAACCCGCCCGGTGTTCGCGGCAGCGCGATATTCTCGCCCGCCGCAGTCGCTCCCTTGTAGGTCAGAAGAACTTTCGCGCTGGTCGGCCCGGTGAGTTCCGCGTCCACAATATCGCTGCTCAAATAGATCAGCGAATCAAAATCGTAGTAAAGCGCAAGCGCAGCGTTTGCAGGGCGGCACAATGCGGCAAGCGTCAGCCACAGCAACAAAACGCAGAAATATTTTCCCCGTTGGATTGTTCTCATTTGCGGTTCTTCCCTACGGTCTGGAAAGCTGATAGAAAAATTTTCCCGTCCGCAGGACGGTCGGTCGCAGACCTCACAGGCGGGCCGTTAACGGCCCGAATTTGCGAAGGGCATTTCCTGTTTCTGTCTACCGTTTACTGTCCAGTTCTATCACAGTTCTATTTTGCTGATGGGCTGCCCCTGCGTGTTCATATCGTAAACGATGGGTACGCCGTTGGGGATGTTGAGTTCGAGGATTTCCGTTTCGCTCAGGCCGTCCAGTTTCATCACGATGGCGCGGAGGCTGTTGCCATGCGCGGAGATAATGACGCTGCGGCCTGCGGCAAGGGACGGAATAATCTCCGCTTCGAAGTAGGGCAGCGTTCGCGCCGCCGTGTCTTTCAAGCTTTCGCCGCCCGGAGGCTGCACGTCGTAGCTGCGTCGCCACAGTTTGACCTGCGCCTCGCCAAATTTCTCCGCCGTTTCCGCTTTATTGAGGCCCTGCAAATCGCCGTAGTGCCGCTCGTTGAGGGCCTGATCGAAATGCGTGGGAATCCCCTCCTGCCCCGCCGCCCGCAGGCACAGCGTCAGGGTGTCGTGCGCCCGCTTCAGCACAGAGGTAAACGCCTCATCAAGATGGATTCCCGCGATTTTGATTTTGTTTCCGGCCTCGGTCGCTTCCATTTCGCCCTGCGGCGTCAGCGGCACGTCAATCCAGCCAGTGAAGCGGTTTTCCAGATTCCACGTAGATTGCCCGTGCCGTAGGAGTATCAGTTTTGCCATAAGTTTTTTCCTTCGCTCTTAGAATATGCCTCGCATGAGTGATGAGGGCTTTTCCTCTCTATTGTGACACAATTTGAGAGTAGATGAGGTACATATTCAGCGCGGCGATGGCGAGTACGGTAAGCCACGCCGTGATTTTGAGCCACAGCGGGCTGACGAACACGCCCATTTTCTTGCGGTCGCCGGTGAACATGACCAGAGGGATCGTGGCGAAGGACAGCTGAATGGAAAGGACGACCTGCGAGAGAATCAGCAGGTTGTAGACCGCGTGATTTTGCGCCTCCACATTGCCGCGCCCGTACCAAGCAATCACAAAAATCGCGGGGACAATCGCCAGCGAGCGGGTAATCAGGCGGCGCAGCCAGGGCTTGACCCGAATCTGGACAAACCCCTCCATCACGACCTGCCCCGCCAGCGTCCCCGTCACGGTGGACGCCTGCCCGGAAGCCAGTAGCGCGACGGCAAAGACCACGCTGCCGATACTTGTGCCAAGCAGCGGGGTCAGCGTGGCGTGCGCCTGCTGAATCTCTGTAACGACCACGCCGTGCGCGAAGAAGACGGCAGCCGCCATGACGAGGATCGCCGCGTTGACGAAAAAGGCGCCGTTTAATGCGATAAAAGTGTCCCAGAAATTGTACTTGATTGCGGTGCGGATTTCGCGTTCGCTGCTCCCGACTTTGCGGGACTGCACCAGCGCCGAATGGAGGTACAGGTTGTGCGGCATGACCGTAGCGCCTAAAATCCCCAGCGCAATCATCAGGCTGTCGCGGCTCAGGCGCGGCGTTACCAGCCCGCCCGCAATGCCCGCCCAATCCGGTTTTGCCAGAAGAATTTCCACCACATAGCAGGCCGCCATCGTGCCGACCAGCGTCAGAATAATCGCTTCGAGCAGGCGCATCCCCCGGCTTTGCAGCGCCAGCAGCAAGAGGACATCCAGCGCCGTCAGCAGGACGCCAATCAGCAGCGGAACATGGAACAGCAAGTTAAGCGCAATGGCGCTGCCCAAAACCTCTGCTAAATCGCAGGCGGCAATCGCGACCTCCGCCAGCAGCCAGAGCATAACGGCGACGGGCTTTTTAAAACTTTCCCGGCACATCTGCGGCAGATCGCGCCCCGTGACGAGGCCGAGCCGAGCCGAAAGCGTTTGCAGCATCAGCGCAATAAAATTGCTGGCAAGTATTACCCATAACAGTTGATAACGGAACCGAGAGCCGCCCTCAATGTCCGTCGCCCAGTTGCCGGGGTCCATATAGCCGACGCTGACCAGAAACGCGGGGCCAGCAAACGCAAGATAGCGTTTCCAGCGTCCGCCCGTCGTCGGGATGGCAATCGAGCGGTGCGTTTCCGGCAGCGAGTTTGCTTCCCTATTTAGTTCTTCGGCGCGGGCCGTTCGTGTCGTCATACCGTAAAATTCCGGGTATTGGGTATCAGGTATTGGGGTATCAGGTATTGTCTGCTTCACTGTCAGATGATACAAACTCCCCGCGTAAGGGCCAATACCCAACACCCTAATACCTTCCTATCTTGCTTCCACAAAAATATAATCGGCGAGTTCGCGCCCGATGGCGCAGGGTTCGCCGCCAATCGTGACGGTGAGCGGGCCGTTGAAGGGCTGTTTTTCCAGCACATTGATTTCGACGCCGAGCGCGATTCCAATACGCGCCAGATATTGCAGCGCCGCCGGATCGCGGTCTGCCACGCGCAGGACAATCAGCGCCGCCCCCGGTTCCGCCGCCGCCAGCGATGCGCCCCGCGCCGCCGCAACCGCGCCATCCCGCGTGGGGATCGGTTCGCCGTGCGGATCAAACGCCGGGTCTCCGAGCAGGCGGGCAAGGCGCTCCTCCATCCGCTCGCTGATGAAATGCTCCAGCACGTCCGCTTCGTGATGCACCTCGTGCCAGCCGTAGCCCAGGCTGCGATGCAGAAACAGTTCGATCAGCCCGTGATGCCGCAGAATTTCCAGCGCAATCTGTTCGCCGGAGGCGGTCAGCCGCGCTCCATAATAGGGCGTGTGTTCCAGCAGCCCCTGCGCCGCCAGCTGCTTCATCATTTTGGTCGCGGCGGCAGGAGAGGCCCCGACGCGCTCCGCCAGTTCGGTCGTTGCGACGGGGCGTTCGGCCTGCTGCAATTCGTAGACCGCTTTCACATAATCTTCGACCGCCTGACTGGTGGCCCGCTCGCTTCTGACGCTCATAAATGTTTCGCTCCGGCGAAATAAAGTTTAACTCCGGTTAAAGTATAAGCGAAGCGGGGTGAAAAGTCAAGGGAGAGCATAAAAAAACAGGGCCATTCAGTTTTCGTGCGGGCGAATCAATTCACGGCCACACGCGCGCAAAGTCCGCCTTCGCGGACTCAATGCGGATTAGCCTACACAAAAAGGATCGGGTTTAGTGTCCGAAGGGACACTTCGCGCGCTTGTGGCAGCGGTTTCAACCGCCCGACGCTGATAACTGAATGGCCTTGATAAAAAAGAGGAAGGCAGGAAATCTCGCCGCGCCTGGTGAATCAGCATTTTGTCTCCGAATTTCAAAAGCATCGTCTGCAAAACTCACCGACATTCGCTGCATGGAACGTTATGCCCGTCCACAGGACGGTCGGCGCAGCCTCCCAGACGGGTCGTTCACGGCCCGGATTGCGCCGTCGGTTCGTGTCGTTCACGGCCCGGTCGGCGGTGGATGCCGGCTTTCCGGGACAGCCTGATACGAAAGGAAACGCCTGTATGGAACCCAATTCGCCCGCGCCGCCGCCGCCCTACGTTCCGCCGCTGCCGCCGTCCGCGCCGCCGCTCTATGTCCCGACGCAGTACACGCCGCAGCAATACACGCCCCCGCCGCCTCCGAAGGGCCGAAGTCCGCTTTTCTACGCCGCCATCATCGGGGGATGCTGCGGCGTTCCGGTCTTATTGCTGTCTATTCTGGCCTCTGTTCTTTTCCCGGTCTTCGCGCAGGCGCGGGAAAAAGCGCGGTTCACCGCCTGCCTCTCCAACGTCAAAACGATGACGCTGGCGACCGTTCAGTACGCGCAGGACTGGGACGAGAAGTATCCGCCTGCAAAGCGCTGGATGACGAACTTAGAACCCTACGTCAAACCGACCGCCTCCGAACCTTCCGGCATGAGAAGATCAAATTTACGGCTCCCGGTGAATTATTTTCACTGCCCCGTTGTCGCGCCGCGCCACACGGATTCGGACAAATACGGCTATGCGTTCAACTCCCTGCTGAACTTTAAATCGCTTCAGTCGCTTGATTCATCGGGACAAACGCCCATGATTTACGATTCTGAAAACACGCAGAAAAACGCGAGCGATCCTTTCAAAAGCGTGGCCTACCGGCACGGGAAGCGCAAAGCGGTCATCGGTTATGCGGACGGTCATTGCCTCAGCGTCTCCGCGCCTGACGCTCAGGACGATTCGAACTGACTTGACAGGGATTGCGGCGATGTGATACCATGCCGCTACCGAAACGGCCTCGCCCTCCTTTGGAAAATCCCGGCGAAACGCCCGACAATCTAAACCGTATGAATCAAGAAACCCCGTCAGAAATAAAGAGAGAACGCGCCGCGACCATCGAACGCAAGACCAGCGAGACCGACATCCGCCTGACCGTCCACGTAGACGGCGCGGGACGCAGCGAAATCGCCACCGGAGTCGGATTTTTCGACCATATGCTGACGCATATCGCCAAACACGGCCTGCTTGACCTGACCGTCAAGGCCACAGGCGACCTGCATATTGACGACCATCATACGGTGGAAGATGTAGGAATCGCGCTCGGCAAGGCGCTGGCGGAGGCGCTGGGCGACCGGGCGGGGATTGCGCGGGTGGGGAACTGCGCCGTTCCGATGGACGAGGCGCTCGTTTTTTGCGCCCTAGACATCAGCGGGCGCGGATTTCTCGCCTGCGACCTGAACCTGCCCGCCCCGAAACTTGGCGACTACACGACGGAGCTGACAACGGAATTTTTTCGCGCCGTCGCCGTCAATGCCGGTTGGACAATCCACCTGCGGCAAATGGCGGGCGTCAACACGCACCATATTATCGAATCGGCGTTCAAGGCGTTCGGGCGGGCGATGGCGCAGGCCGTCGCCCACGACGCCCGCGTTCAGGGAATCCCCTCCACAAAAGGCGTCCTGTAAGGAGTTTCACTATGGTAATGGAAGCGGCGGTAAAAGATAAAGACACGGTAGCGAAGGAAATTGTAGAATCGCACGTAGAACTTGACCCGGAGATAACCGAAATCTACCGTTTCATTTCCGCAAACGAGGAGTCGCCCGACGAACCGATTAAGTTGCTGGAGGTAACAGGATTCACGTTCGAAACGGGACAAATAGACGCTTACGGTTTTGCGCGGGACGAAGAAATACCTTATCGCACGGTCTTCGCCTTAGTGACTCCCGGTGAATTTGAGCGCGTTCGTCGCAACGAAGTCGCGCTTCCCGGTCAGTGGAATTTACAGACAGCGCAAAGAATCTATCCTTGATTTCTTGACCAGGCCGGAGACGCGGAAATGCCCGTAACCAGAGAAGAATGGGCGGCGACTTACGCAATGCAGGCGCGTTCTGACTTTGAAGTCTACAAAATTCTCACGCAACTGGAAGAAGTAGAGGCCTGCCATCGCCTGCACTATCTACAAATGGCGTGCGAAAAAATAGCCAAGGCCTACCGCTTACGCGATACGGAAACTTCATTGGAAAACGCGCAGACGCGCCATGTTGCATTTGCCGATTTTATTGAAATTTATCTGAGATCGAGAAAAGTAGTCAAGCGTTATGCGGCGAGAGGCGAGATGCTAAAAAATGTCACCCGTGATGCAAGACTTTTCGCCAGAGATATTGAACGCCTTGCCCCGGCGGTAGATCGGGAACAGACGCCGCAAAACGTGGAATATCCCTGGGAAGATAACGGCGAAGTTATCTGTCCTTGCCGGTACGATTTCCCAATGCTGCGCCGGCTTCGCAGTCCCGCCGGGGCCAACTTTTTGAAGGTGATCGAAACCGCTTTTTCGGACTTTGACGAAATTCGTTTGTGATTTATGTGAGGCGCCGCATGAGCGCAGCGTTTGCTGCGAAAGGCAGTCCGGGTGAACTCGAAAATCTTCCCGGAGAAAACGACGTGCTAAAATATTTGGATTCGGAAGACGAAACGACGACCCCCTCTCAGGAGCGCGGCGTCATGGGTCGGCTGGCGATTACGGCGGCGCTGACGCTGGCCCTGCTGGGCGCGGTCCGCTGGGCGTCCGACATCACAAGCGCGAACGCCAAACAGGTCTCAAAAAACCTGTCTGAGATTCAAACGACGATGGGGCCGTCCGCGCAAGCGGCGGACATCGGAACAACTCTCAAAACGAAAAAGAGCGCTAAAGGAAAGCGGCGGACGGAAAAACCGGAACGGCCTTAGACGCGGACGCAGGATGCGCCGTTCCGATTTGTCTACCTGCCGGTGATAGATTTATGATTGCGATTGTGGATTATGGCATTGGAAATTTCGGCAGCGTGGAAAAGGCGCTGGCAAAAGTCGGCGGCGATCCCGTCCTCACCGGCGACCCGGACGTGATCCGGCGGGCCGATAAAGTCGTGCTTCCCGGCGTCGGGGCGTTCTGCGCGACCATGACCAACCTTAACGACAGCGGCCTTCGCGAACCGACCTTAGAGGCGATTCGGCAGGGAAAACCGTTCCTCGGAATCTGCGTCGGGATGCAGATGCTCTTCGAAACAAGCAGCGAAATGGGCGCGACGGACGGCATCGGCGTCTTTCCCGGTCAGGTCGTTAAGTTCTTCGAGGACGAAACGCCCGCTGGCGCGGAGGAACTGAAAGTCCCGCACATCGGCTGGAACGCCCTGCGATTCCCCCGCCCTTCCCAACTGTTTCGCGGCGTGGAACCCGGCTCTCGCGTCTATTTTGTGCACTCGTACTACCCGCAGCCCGCCGATCCCGCCTTTACCGCCGCCACCACCGATTACGGCGTGGAGTTCTGCTGCGCGGTCGAACGCGGCAACGTCGCCGCCACACAGTTTCACCCGGAAAAAAGCGGCGCGGTCGGCCTGCAAATCTTACGCAACTTTGTAGAATGGAAGGAATAGGGAGACCGTTCCCTCAAAACTTATGGACATCTATCCGGCGATTGATCTTCAGGGCGGCAAGTGCGTCCGGCTGCGGCAGGGCGACTTTGACGCAGTGACAAATTATGGCGACGACCCGCTGGCGGTGGCGCGGCGCTGGCAGGCCGAAGGCGCGAAATGGCTGCACATCGTGGACTTGGACGGGGCAAGGCTGGGCCAGACCAGCGAGGAGAACGTTGCGGCAGTGCGGGGCATTGTCCGCGAAACCGGGCTGCCTGTCCAACTGGGCGGCGGGATTCGCAGCGCCGCCGTCGCGCAGCGGATGCTTGCTCTGGGCGTGGCGCGGGTCGTGGTCGGCACGGCGGCGGCGCGGGACGCGAAACTGGCGCAGGAACTCTTTGCGGTCTACGGCGACAAAATCGCGGTCGGTGTGGATGCGCGGGACGGAATCGTGGCAGTGCAGGGCTGGCAGGAGCATAGCGGGGAGAACGCGCTGGTCTTTGTTCAGCGCATGGCGGATTTGGGCGCGAAGCGATTCATTTTTACGGACATTGCCCGCGACGGGATGCTGGAGGGCGTGAATCTGGCGGCGCTGGCGCAGGTCGCCGCCGCCGCGCCGCAAATTCCGGTGATTGCGTCGGGCGGGGTCACAGGGATTGAGGACATCGCCGCATTATTGGAAGTGGCGGCAAACTCCGCCCCGAATGTCGAGGGCGTGATTATCGGCAAAGCGCTGTACGCGGGCCGAATCGCGCTGCCCGACGTTCTGGCTATCGCGGTGTGAAAGGCTTTTAAAAAAGGGAGCGGCCTGATGGACGATAATTTTGTGGGTCTCGTGGCGATTGTAATGACGTTCAGCGTCCCGCTAATGGTAATCTGGACTGCGCACAAGAAAAAAATGGTGGAGCTGCAAATCCAAATGCGGCAGGGCGGGCAGGACAACACCCTGCGCGAAACGGTGGAGGCGCTGCGCGAAGAAGTCCGCTCGCTGCGCGACACCACCACGCAGTACGATTTGAGTTTCGATACCGCCCTGCAAACCATCGAAAACCGGTTGCAGTCTATGGAGCGGCAAAACCAGATCGCGCCGCGCTACCAGACGAACGGACAGGCAGGCGAGGACGCGCCGCAGAATCTCACGCTGGGAGGCCGCTCGTGAGCGATACAGAAACGCCCCGCCTGCTCGTCTCGGTGCAGATTGGGCAGCCGCAGGCGCTGGAAACGAACGGCGCAAAATGGCGCAGCGCCATCTATAAAACGCCCGTTGCGCAGCGGCTCTTCCTTGGCGAAACGAACCTTGCAGGCGACCGGCAGGCCAATCTGAAATTTCACGGCGGCCCGGATAAGGCGGTCTGCGCGTTCCCGGCGGAGCATTTCCCGCGCTGGCAAACGGAACTCGGCATCGGGGCAGCGTTCAGTTATGGGGCGTTCGGCGAGAACTTTACCCTGCTTGGCATGGACGAATCGCAGGTCTGCATCGGGGACATCTACGCGGTCGGGACGGCAAGAGCGCAGGTCAGTCAGCCGCGTCAGCCCTGCGTCAACCTCGCCCGAAAATGGAACTACCCGCCGTTCCCGGAGCGCCTGATAGAGGCCGGACAGACGGGCTACTATCTGCGCGTCATCGAATCGGGAGAGATTGGCGCGGGCGATCCCGTCACGCTGCTGGAGCGCCTCCATCCCGAAATTACGGTAGCCTTTACCAACGCGGCGAAATACCACAAATCGGGCGGCGTCGAACGCGCCCGTTTGCTGGCAAATCTGCCGGAACTCGCCGAAGCGTGGCGCGGCCCCTTCCGCAAGCGCAAAGGAGTTTCTTCCCCTTAAATTACATTGCGGAAAACTGCCATGAGAAAAAATGATCAGACGTGGTTTGGCCTGCTTGCCCTGATGGCCGTGCTCAGCGCCATTCCTTTCGTGAGCGGCGTAATGCGGTGGCGCGAGTCGGCGCGGAATGGAACGCAGCAGACCTTTACTTACGCGGAGGCGGCGCGGGCGCGTCCCTCGCAGGGCTGGGTGCGGATCACGGGCTGCCGCATTGACCTGTCGCGGGCGGTGGAAAACCTGCAAAATAATACCGCAGTGCGGGTGTACGCGCCCGTGTTCGACGTTCGCAATCCGCAGCAAAGCGCCGCGCCGCTCTTCGCCGAAATGGACGATCAGCCGACCCTGCGCCTGATGCTGGAGCGCGAGGAAATGGCGCGTTCGCACAGTCCGCAGGAGATTCAGGCTTGGACAGCGGCGCATCGCGCAGAATTTCAGCGCGTCGGCGATCTGACCGGTCTGGCGCGGCGCGGCCTCTGGCGTCCTACGGAAGATTTAGACAGCGCGTTTCATTCGGTGGCGTCCGCCCCGGTCGCGGAAACGGTCTTCGTGGCGGCGGGCTGGGAACCGAATCTCGCGCTGGCCCGCTGGCATACCGTTCTGGGCGGCGCGGTCTTTCTGCTTTGCGCAGCGGGCCTCTGGCGGCTTTTTCATAAACGGTAGCCAGCGAGATTTTTGAAGATAAGGACACGTTCTGATGAACCCATTCCTATGTTCTCCACTGGGTGCGACGCTAGTTTGCGGCATTTGGCCCTTTGTGTTCTGTTATATTTGGTTATATCAAGTATCATGGAATTTGCTGCGTATCCCCGTCGGTCTGGCAATCATCGGCGTCCCGTTTTATATGATGCCGCCATTAGTTTTGCTGGCAGGCGTCTACGAATTTGCGCTTGCCCCGCTTGCGAAATGGCTGCATCGGCCTGAAATGAGCGTTTCGTTCGCGTGGCGCATCGGCCTTCCCTGTTTTGTAATCAGTGTGCTGATGTGTCTGTTCTATCCTCTGGAAGCAAAAGAAGACTATCTGGTTTACTTTTTTCTCCGCATAACGGGCAGGAAATAGGCGCAGCCTTTTACGCCGAATCTCACGCCAGAATGAAGCGGTCAATGGCGTTGGCGAAGCCCTCGTCCTCATTGGAGGTGGTGACCTGCATGGCTTTGGCCTGCACTTCCGGGCTGGCGTTGCCCATCGCAAGGCTCAGGCCGCTCGGCGCGAACATCAGCGTATCATTGGGCATATCGCCAATCGTGGCGATCTCCTGCGGGGAAATGGCGAACCGCTGCGCCAGCCACCGTACCACCTCGCCCTTGTTGGCCTCGTGATTGGTCACGTCCAGATAGTAGGACTGGGAGCGGGCGGCGGAAACTTTGTCGCCGAAGTCTTTTTGCAGCGCCGCCTCGCATCGCGCCACCGCGTCCAGATCGTCGCTGACGCCCACGATTTTCACCGCGTCGCCGAGCATCCCGTCGTAACTCGGAACCAGAATCGGCGGGTATTTGACCGTAAATTCTTCGCGCTCGATATGCGGCGCGGGCTGTTTGCGCACGTACCAGTCTGTCCCGCGATACAGCCAGACATCCAGATTGTGCGCCTCCATTGCGGCGATAATGGCGGGCGGCGTTTCGGCGGGAATGGTATGCGCCTCGATAATCGAAAGGTCGGGGTTGGTGAAGACGCCGCCGTTATAGCCCGCAATCGGCGTCGTGATTTGCAGCGGAGCAATGACCATCGCCATGCCTTTCGGCGGGCGTCCGCTGGTGATTGCGAACCGAATCCCCGCCTCTTTCAGGCGCATGACGGCCTGTACTGCCCGTTCCGTTAAAATTTTGTCTTTCGTGACCAGCGTCCCGTCCACGTCCGCCAGCAGCAATTTGATATTCGCCATTGTTATCTTCTCCCTGTCTTTCCTGATGCCACTCTAACGATTTCCCACGCCGGAAGGTTCACCGTCCGCGCCGCGCTTCCCTGCGTGCGTGAGAGTAGCACGATGAGTCAAGGCATTCAAATGCCTCGCTACGCGCCTGCGGCGGATCGTCCTTCGGACGGAGGAGGTCGCGCAAAAATTATTTCGTCCGAAGGACGCTCCGGCAGCGCCGCGTAGCGAGGAGATTTATCTCCTTGACGCTTTCGGTCTACCGTCTACTGAATTGGGGTATAATAGATTCGGGCGCAGCGGGCAACACCCCGGTTGCGCTTTTTTTGTTTTACGGCTTTATTTTTAGGATTGCGGTGGGCGGAGGAGCGGAATCATGCCACAGTATCAGCGGCAAAAACAGGGGCAGGCGCGGGTGCGAATCCTGCCGAAAGACGCGACCCGCGCCTACCTGCTGATGATGCAGAAGTGCAGCAGCGGCCTGCAAGTCCTGCCCGGAGATGTATACGTCGTCAGCGAAAAGGCGGTCGGAATCCTGCGCGAAAACGGCATTGCGTTTGAGATATTAGAACAAAAGGGGAGCGCGGAGTGACTAAATTTATCTTTGTAACGGGCGGCGTCGTATCCAGCATCGGAAAGGGAATCACCACCGCCAGCCTCGGCAGGCTGCTGCGCAATCGCGGCCTGCGCGTCACCCTCCAGAAACTCGACCCCTATATCAATGTGGACGCCGGAACGATGAATCCTTTCCAGCACGGCGAATGTTTCGTCACCGACGACGGCGCGGAGACCGATTTAGATTTAGGCCATTACGAGCGGTTCGTGGATATTAACCTGACCCGGCAGGCCAGCGTTACCACCGGCAGCATTTATCAGAGCGTGATCCAAAAAGAGCGGCGCGGCGACTATCTGGGGGCCACCGTGCAGATGATCCCGCACGTCACCGGCGAAATCAAGTCCCGGATTCTGGACGCCGCAAAGGGAGTTGACGGCGGGCCGGACAGCGACGTGGTGATCGCGGAGGTCGGCGGCACGGTCGGCGATATCGAAGGACTGCCTTTTCTGGAAGCGATTCGGCAGTTCAAAAAAGACGTGGGGCATGACAACGTTTTGTACATCCATGTCACGTTGATTCCCTATGTCGGGCCCTGGGGCGAAGTCAAGACCAAGCCCACGCAGCACAGCGTCATCAAACTCCGGGAGATTGGAATCCAGCCCGACGCGCTCATCTGCCGCACCCGCCTGCCGATTTCGCAGGAGATGAAAAACAAAATCTCCCTGTTCTGCGACGTGGACGCCGAAGCCGTGATTGAAGCGGCGGACGCCGAAACGATTTATGAAGTCCCGCTGAATTTCGAGGCCGCCGGACTCTCCGACTGGGTTGTCAAGCGCCTGAACCTGCCGCCGAACCCGCCCGATCTGACCGAATGGCGCGGCATCGTCAACCGCATTAAATGGCCCACGCACGAAGTCCACGCCGCCGTGATCGGCAAGTACATCGAGAACGGCGACGCCTACATTTCCATTGCCGAAAGCCTTCAGCACGCCGGAATCGCCCACGACAGCCGCGTCACTCTGCACTGGCTGGACAGCGAGACCATCACACAGGCCAACGCAGCCGAACTGCTTGGCGCAATGGACGCTATCGTCGTGGCGGGTGGTTTTGGGGCGAGAGGCGTTCCCGGCAAAATCGAGGCGATCCGCTACGCCCGCGAAAACGGCGTCCCCTACCTCGGTCTGTGCTACGGGATGCAGATGGCGGTCATTGAGTTCGCCCGCAACGTCGCCGGACTTTCGCAGGCGCACACCGAAGAAGTGCAGCCCGACTCGCCGCACCCGGTGATCCATATCCTGCCGGAACAGAAAAACATCACGGACAAGGGCGCGACCATGCGGCTCGGCACGTATAAATGCCACCTTGTCGCCGGAACGCTGGCGGAACAACTCTACGACGATACGTCCGTGATGGAGCGCCACCGCCACCGCTACGAGTTCAACAACGATTACCGCGAAACGCTCGCCCGTCACGGCATGGTCTGCTCCGGCCTCTCCAGTGATTACCGGCTGGTCGAAATTGTGGAGATTCCGGCGCACCCCTATTTCATCGCCACGCAGTTTCACCCGGAATTTCGTTCGCGCCCGAACCGCGCTCACCCGCTTTTCAGCGGGCTGATCGCCGCCGCTCTGAAACGCAGCCCGCGCCCTTTCGTCCCGGATGACACAGCGGTCGTCGCGGAAACAAACTTCACGCGGGACGGCCTGCTGCCCGTTGACGAAGAGGACGCCCCGCTCGGAAAAAGATGAGAAGACTTTTTAGCACAGAGTTCACCGAGGAGAGCCACAGAGGATACGGAGAACGAAAAGAGGAAAAAGGGAAAAGAAAATTCAATCTTCATCCTGTAAATCCCGTTAATCGTGTCTTAATTTCTTTCCGTATTTCTCCGTGCCCTCCGTGTTTCCCCTCTGTGTTCTCTGTGTTAAAAAATCTCTTCCTCAAATGTAGGCGTTATAGCCGAGCGCGGGGCGCAGGTTCGCGGGGGTTTCGGGCGCGGGGGGCGTAATGCCGTACTGCGCGGCGAAGCGTTCCGGGACGCGGTAGGCGAACGGCGTTTCGTTTTGCGCGTAGGGGGCCTTGCTGCGGGCGTCAATGGCGGCGAGAAGCAGACGGAACCGGTCGCGGATAAAAGCGTCATTCATGGCGAAATTCGGGCGCGGGCCGTTTTGTTTGAGCATGGCCTCCATGTCCTGAAATTCGTAGTAGATTGTGCGGCGCAGGGCCTTGCCGGCGCTGGCGTGGGAGCCGTGAACTGTGCGAACGTTGTGGAGCAGCACATCGCCCGCCTTTGCTGGTACGGGAATCAGGCCGGGAAAATCGAAGCCTTTTGCCGCAATTTCGGAGTAGGGCAGGTTCAGTTTGTGCGTTCCCGGCGCGGCCCACAGGCAGCCGTTGTCCTCCGTTGAATCGTCCAGATAGTAATCCACATTAAAAATCACCGGCGACAGCAGCGGGTCGGCGGGGTCGCAGTCGGCATGGACGCTGACTTCGCGCCCATTGCCTTCCTTTTTGAAGACCAGCGCCTCGGCGGCGCAGACAAAATTCTCGCCTAGCAGCCGCTGAACGACAGACAAAATGAACGGTTGCGCCAGCAGGATCAGCAGAGAATTTTTCGGGGCCTTGTTGAAAATGTACTGCACGCGGAACAGTTCCGGCTCGCCCTGCGGATTCCTGGCGGTCATATAATCGGTCGGGTCCTGTTTGTTCTCGAACCCGCCATGCACGAGCGCGGCGGTCTCCTCGCGCAGGACGGCGAGTTCTTCGGGCTGGAGCAGCTGCGGGATCAGGGCGTAGCCATCGCGGTCGAAATCAGCGGCGATTCGCTCGATCTCGGCGTTCTTATTCTCTAAAACGGGCGTCATCAGGCTCTCCTTTGAGGGCGGTCAAATTCGCTCCGGGCCGGAAGCGTTACCGCCGATTTCGCCATTATACCCGACGTTTCCTGCGCAACGCGCAGCCCCCAGGGCCATTGAGTTTTCGTGCGGGCGAATCAATTCACGGCCACGCGCGCAAAGTCCGCCTTCGCGGACTCAATGCGGATTAGCTTACACAAAAAGGATCGGGTTTAGTGTCCGAAGGGACACTTCGCGCGCTTGGGGCAGCGGTTTCAACCGCCCGACGCTGATAACTGAATGGCCCTGCGCAGCCCCTGCGCTGATGCAACGTTGCGGCGGCAAAAAATAACCGACCGGGCCGTAAAGCCTGTTTTTTCCTGAACCGCAATCCTGTGATATAATAGATTGCGGTTAGATTGAATTGTTTACGGGAACGCGCCGTACCCGAAGGAGGAATATGATCCAGATGAAGAACGTTTTTCTTGCGGCGGCCTGCGCCGCTTTCGCGCTGACCGGGAGCGTCGCGGCCCTTGCCGGGACACCGGGCAAGACCGCCGCTGTCACCCACACGATTTTGGCGGAGGACAAAGGCCATGTGGTCATCCTTGACCCGACAGGCAAAGTGACTTGGGAGACAATCTGCGGTTTCAATTCGCACGACATCGCCGCCCTGCCCAACGGCAATTATTTGCTGCATACCGGCCCCGCCACCATTGTTGAAATGACGCCGGACAAGCAGATCGTCTGGCAGCACACTTCTCATGCCGTCGCGCCTTACGCGGGGCCGGTCGAAATCCACGCCTTTCAGCGGCTCCGCAACGGCGTCACGATGATTTCGGAAACGGGCAACCTGCGTATTATCGAAGTAGATAAGAACGATAAAATCGTTCATCAAATCCCGCTTACGGTGGACCATCCGAACTCGCACCGGGACACGCGCCGCGTCCGCAAGCTGGACAACGGGCATTATCTCGTCTGCCACGAAGGCGACGGCAAAATCCGTGAATATGACCAGACTGGCGCAGTCGTCTGGACGTACACAATGGATTTGGCGGGACAGCCGGAGACTCCGGGACATGACGGGCATGGAATTAACGTCTTCAACGCGATCCGCCTGAAAAACGGCAATACGCTGATTGGCGGCGGCAACAATAACCGCATTTTCGAGGTCACGCCGAAGGGCAAAACGGTCTGGAGCATCGAGCGCGATGAACTGCCGGGAATCCATCTGTGCTGGGTTACATCGGTGCAGGTATTGCCGAACGGTGATATTATTTTCGGCAATACCCACGCCGGCCCGAACAACCCGCAGCTCATTGAGGTCAACCGCAAAAAAGAGGTGGTCTGGACGCTGAAGAATTGGGACGTTCTGGGCAATGACCTTTGCGCTTCGCAGGCGCTGGATGTCAAGGGCAAAATCCTGCGATAGCCGCGCCCCAAACGCAGGGCAAGGGACGAAACATCGCTAAGGGTCTGTAAATTTTTAACTTCCGTGTTTCGGGTACAATCGTTTTGTCTCCCCCTCTCTTTCGGAGCCAACTCTTATGCCCCAACGCCCCCTTCCCGCCTGCCAATGCGTGGGTGTCTTCCGATAATGCCCCCAGAAATCCGGACAGCGGTTTAAGGTGGATGGCAGCGCCATAATCCATCGGAAAGGGGATCCATTCTGAAATCGCACCGCAACCGGTACTCCCCCGACTTCAAGGCCAAACTCGCCCTCGAAATCATTCCGGGAAACCGCACCCTGACGGCAATCCCCAGCGAGGCGAAAGCGAACTGAACCTGCGGCTGATGCGGCTGATTGATCTGGAATACACCGCCCACCCGTTCGTTGGCTATCGCAAGAGGGCGGGGACGCTGCGCGAAGCGGGTCATGCGGTAACAAAAAGCGGGTGCAGCGTTTGATGCGCCTCATGGGCCTTGCGGCGATGGGTGTTCCGGCCCCAACACCAGCCGTCCGTCGCCGCAGAAGCGGGCGTATCCGCACCTTCTGCGCGGGGTCAAGATCGAGCGGGTCAATCGGGTCTGGAGTTGTGACCTCACCTATATCCCGATGCCGCATGGTTTTGCCTCCTTGTGGGTCGTCATGGACTGGCACAGCCGCTTTATTCTGGCGTGGGAACTTGCCAGCACGCTGGATACCGGTTTCTGTTTGGACAGACTGGAGCGGGCCTTTGCTTAAGGGCAGCCTGAGCTCTTCAACACCGATCAGGGCAGCCAGTTCACGGGCGCGGAGTTCACAGGGCGGGCGCAATAATCGTTTCGGGTTTGGGGGGGTGGGTGTCAGAGGACATCATGGATTCCAATTCAGCCTGAAAATGGGATTGTTCGGGAATTTTTGCCCTGCGTTCTAAGGACGCGCCGCATGGTAAAAGGTTCAACGCATAGGATTTCAGATAGAATGGGACCCGCACGAGAATGCGCCGGGGGCGGCGAGGAGTTCCAGCGCCGCCTCCGCCACCTTTATCGGCTTGATGCTTTCCATACAGACGGTTTGCGTCCGCTTGCAGTTTCCCGGAGCGCAGTTTGAGCAGCGTTGATCCGGGCCAATAATTCGGTGCGCGGTCTGCCAGGGGAGCCAGCGTATTTTCTGTTCCCAATGCTCCATAAAGGGAAAAATAGTGACGCAAGGGGTCTGCATGGCAGCGGCGAGGTGCATTGTTCCCGTATCTACGCTGATATGAAGAGCGCTTTTCCGCAGGAGGGCGGCAAGAACCCCGACCGATGTTTTTCCTGCGAGGTTATAAACGCCCTGCCCGATAGCACGGATCAGGCAGGCGTTCTCTTCCGTGTCCTGGTCTCCGCCGGTGAGCAGGATAGGAATATTTGTGTCAAGGCGCAGACGTTGCGCCACCTGCGCGAAGCAACTTGCAGGTAAAGCGCGGGAAGAACCACCATAAGTCGGGTTGAGGACGATGTAAGGATGATCCGCATCTTGAAGCGTGGCGCGGCGCAGACGTTCCGCTTCCGCTTCCGCTTCTGGCTCGACCGGGAAAACCATTGGCCCCGGCGTCCCACAAACGCCCAGCGGACGCGTTAAATCGTAATTGTACTCTATTTCGTGCCTGTCCGGGTTTCCCCGATCCTGCGCGATATTTTCGGTATAAAGCGCCTTGTGATATTTTCCGGTGCTGCCGATTCTTTTGGGAATGTTCGCAAGGCGGCAGACCCAGGCCAGATGGGAACGGCTGTTGAGCGCGACAAAGGCGTCGAAGCGATGCTCCCGCAGCTGTCGCAGCAAGCGGTAACTTTCTCCAACGTTGGCATTCGCCCCTTCCGTGCCATGCCATAAAATTTTGTTGTAGAGCGTTGTGTCGGCGCAGTGGGGGTTTGCTTGCGGGGGCCACAGCAACAGGGTAATCTCCGCGTCAGGATGCGCCCGACGCAATCCAGCGAGCGCGGGCGTCGCCATTAGAAAATCGCCTAATTTGGCTCCGGGATGCGTACCGGTCATTCGAACCAAAATTCGTCTCACAAATTTGATTTCCCTGTTTTTGTTTCGAACGAGTTTGACAGAAACTACCTTCCCCGCGTATAATAAGGCGTTACGTTCGTGTGATAACTGGCCCGGATGGTGGAACTGGCATACACAGCAGACTTAAAATCTGCCGCCGCAAGGATTGCGGGTTCGAGTCCCGCTCCGGGCATCTTTGGAAGAAAACAGAAAACAGAAAACAGAAAACAGAAGGGGCGTTCGGAGTTTGCGAGATTTGCGTTTCAAGTGGAAGGTTAGCAGTACGGGCATTTTCTTCTGTTTTCTGTTTTCTGTTTTCTCTCATGTGGCTTCCGGGTACGAGCCTAAGACGCGGGCGAAAAGCGACTGCTGATTTAAGAGTTGCAGCGCTTTGGCGATGTTCGGGTCTTTGTGGTGTCCCTGCGCGTCAATATAAAAAAGATATTCCCACGCCGCTGTTTTGTTGGGCCGGGACTCGATCATGGTCAGGTTCACGTCGTATTTCTCGAAGGCGTTGAGGGCCTGTACGAGTTGCCCGGAACGGTTATGCACGGAGAACATCAGCGACGTTTTGTCCTTGCCCGTTGGTTCCGGTTCGTTGTAGCCTAAGACTAAAAAGCGGGTGCGGTTGGTCGGGTTGTCCTCGATGTGTTCGCAGAGAATAGGCAGGCCGGTGCGTTCCGCCGCTAAAGTAGTGGCAATGGCGGCGCTGCCCGCGTCGCTGTCCGCCGCCGCCATTTCCGCCGACTTTGCGGTGCTGGACGCCTCCACAATCTCCACGTTTGGCAGGTGGTTTTGCAGCCATTTGCGGCACTGCGCCAGCGGCTGAAAGTGCGAGTACAATTTCGTAATTTGCTCTAAGGACTCCGCCCGCGTCAGCAGGTTGTGCGAGATGTTTTGATAGACCTCCGAGACCACGCGCAGGTTCGAGTTCATAAAGGTATCCAGCGTTTCCGGCACGACTCCCGCCCACGAGTTCTCAATCGGGACAATGCCGTAGTCCGCCGCGTTGCGCTCCACCTGCGAAAACACGTCCGCAATCGTTTCCGTCGGCACAAACGCGGACATATTCCCGAACTTTGCGATGCTCGCCAGATGGCTGAACGTCCCCTCCGGCCCTAAGAAAGCGACGGCAAGCGGCTTCTCCAACGCCCGACACGCCGAAATAATCTCCCGATAGACGGCACGCACGGCAGTCGCGTCCAGCGGCCCCTGATTCAGCGAAAACAGCCGGTTAAATACAATATGTTCGCGTTCCGGGGTAAAATAGTGGGAACGCGCGCTAGACTTGGCGTGTCCGATCTGCTGCGCCAGCGAAGCGCGGCGGTTCAGCAGTTCCAGAACTTCCGCGTCAATGCGATCAATCTCTTTTCGCCATTCCGGCAGACTCATGCGCGTATCCTTATTTGAGAAGTGCGCTTACGTTCACCGAAAAGCAAAAGAAATCCTGCGTTGGAGGGAGAAAACAGAAAACAGAAAACAGAAAACAGAAGAAAATGCCCGATTCGCTAACTTTTCACGCGAAGTATAAGTCGGCGGACTCTGAACGCCCCTTCTGTTTTCTGTTTTCTGTCTTCTTTGAAGAAGAAAGTAGTCTATGAATCGAAAAAGTTGGTTTAAGCGTCCGGCGAGTAACGCCAATAATGGCAACGGCGCGGCCCCCGTGCCGGACGGACTATGGAATAAATGCCCGAAGTGCGGCGAAGTGTCCTTTGGGCGCGACGTGGAGCGCAATCTCAAAGTCTGTCCGAAATGCGAGCATCACCACCGGCTGAGCGCCAGAGAGCGGATCGAGATGACGGCAGACCCCGAATCGTTCCGTGAAATGGACGCGGGCGTCATGGCCCTTGACCCGCTGGAATTTCCCAATTACGCCGGGAAACACGCGGCGGACAGCGCCAAAACCGGGCTGACCGACGCGATTATGACTGGGTACGCCAAAATTGATGAAAGCCCGCTGATCATCGGCGTGGCGGACTTCGGCTTTATGGGCGGCTCGATGGGCGGCGTCGTGGGCGAAAAGATTGCGCGGGCGATGGAGCGCGGCCTGGAAGAACGCCTGCCCGTTGTGCTGTTTACCGCAAGCGGCGGGGCGCGGATGCAGGAGGGTCTGCTGGCCCTGATGCAGATGGCGAAGACCAGCGCCGCCGCCGCGAAACTGGCGCAGGAGGCGATCCCGTATATTGTTGTGCTGACCGACCCGACTACCGGCGGGGTTTATGCCTCCTACGCTTCGCTGGGCGATGTGGTGATTGCGGAACCGGGCGCGATGATCGGGTTCGCGGGGCGGCGCGTGGGCAATCAGGACATGGGCATGAAACTGCCCGACGATTTCCAGACCGCTGAATTTCAGATGCGCTGCGGCATGGTAGACCGGATTGTGCCGCGCAAAGAGATGCGGACGGCCTTAGGCAAAATGCTGACATTTTTTAACGAAGGGGCGATCCATGCTTACCAACCCGCTTGATTTTGAGAAACCGATTGCCGAACTCGACGCCCTGATTGAAGAACTCAAGCGGGTGGCAAGCGACGCGGGAGTCCGCGCCGACGAGACCGCGAAGGGGCTGGACATTGCGGCGGAAATCGTCAAAGTGGAAGGGCTGCGCGACGAAAAAATGCGCCAGATTTACGCCAGCCTGACCCCCTGGAACGAGGTGCAGGTGGCGCGGCACACGGAACGCCCCTACACCTTAGACTATCTGGGCCTGCTTTGCGAGGACTTCACGGAACTGCACGGCGACCGCATCAACGCGGACGATGGCGCGATTGTCGGCGGACTGGCAAGGTTTGCGGGCGAATCGGTGGTCGTGCTGGGGCATCAGAAGGGGCGTGATCTGAAGACGCGGCAGCATCGCAATTTCGGCAGCGCCCGTCCTGCGGGCTTTCGCAAGGCATTAAGAATTATGCAGTTAGCGGCGAAATTCCGCAAGCCGCTGCTTATCTTCGTGGACACTCCCGCCGCCGAAGCGAATCTGATGGCGGAAGAGGAGGGAATCAGCCGAACGATTGCGCTGTGCCTGCGCGAAATGGCGACCCTGCCGACTCCGATACTGGTCACGATCATCGGGGAGGGCGGCAGCGGCGGGGCTTTGGGGATCGCGGTCGGCGACCGGATTCTGATGCTGGAACACTCCGTTTATTCCGTCGCGCCGCCGGAGGGCTGCGCCGCAATCCTGTGGAAAGACCGCGCCGCCGCGCCCGAAGCCGCCGCTGCCCTGAAACTGACTGCAAAACACGCCTGCGAATTTGATCTGGTGGACGACGTGCTGCCGGAGCCGCTCGGCGGGGCGCACCGCAACCCGACCGAAATGGCGGACACGCTGAAACAGGCGCTTCAATGCCACTTGACCGCGCTGCGGAATATGCCCCCGGAACAACTCCTCGCCGCCCGCTACGCCAAATTCCGGCAGATGGGCCAGTGGCGCGAAAACTCGGTGGAGTAAAACGGCTTCAATCTTTATGTAACCTCATCAAAATTGGATGTCCAAATATGCTAAGACTGCACAGAGCAGCAAGTAACGGTAATACTGAAGAAGTTGGCGTATTACTTGCGAAAGGCAGCGAGATAAATTCAACGAGTTCATTAGGTGAAAAAACTGCCTTGTTTTATGCTGTCGAGAATGGGCATGACCATCTAATACCGTTGCTATTGAACGCAGGAGCAAACATTGATGCTGTGGACAAATTTGGTCAAACCGCACTGATTTGCGCAATAAAGAAAAGCCATGCAGAGGTTGCATATACGCTGATCGAGCGCGGCGCAAACCTGGATGTTTTGGACTCTTACGGCAAATGCGCTCTTGGATGCGCGGTAGCGTCCGATCAACACGATGTAGTCAGAGAACTTGTTCATGCGGGATGTGACGTGAGGCAAAAGTTCAACCGCGTGTATCCTCATTACAATATTGCTTCAATTTATGATTTAGTTGTTGCAAAAGGCTACCCGACATTAATAGAACTTTTTTGGTTGTATGGCGCGGAACTTGATTTGAATGGCGCGGCTATGATCGGCAATGTCGAAGATACAGAAGCGTTGATTGCCAAAGGATCAGACGTCAATCAAATAAAGGGATTTTCCTATATTGCTCCATTGATGGGAGCAGCGTTTTTTGGACATATATCCGTGATGGCCGTATTATGCGAACATAAAGTGGATGTCAACCTGCAAAGTCGTTCTAGCACCGCTTTATGTTTTGCTGCTCGCGGCGGTCAGGCCGACGCAGCGCTTTACTTGATAAGAAAAGGGGCAGAAATAAATTCAAGTATGGATACTCCTTCCGCCTTGTACCAAGCAGCTATAAATAATAAATCGGTGACTTCAAACTTGTTAATCAAATACGGCGCTAGAATATGGTTGCGCGAGGCGGTTGCTTTAAGCGATTATCAAGTATTGCATCAAATCGTCAATAGTAGATTTGCTTTTGATAGTAATATTGTATACTATGCTATGCGTGATGCTGTGGCGAAAGGCGATAGTCTTTCAGTCAATATTTTATTGAAAAAATTTCGTGATGTTATTGGCGGCACACTCGGCAATGACCTTCTAAAAATAGCGAAAAGTAAAAATTTCCGATACATTCACAATCTTCTCACAAGGCATGGCGTTCAGGGGCATGATCAGGTTTGGGAAATTTAGACTGAGAAGCTGTCGGTGTGGATCGGAGTAGGAACGCGGCATAAAACCGGACGTGGCAACGATCATTCAGCAAGCGGTAAAAGTGGGGCAGGAATGGCGAAAAACGGAAGTCATTTTTTAGGATTTGTGATATAATTTTAGTGGTGGGAAATCGCAGGAAAGGAAAAAGCGGTTTATGGCGACAATAGAACTGGAAGATCGGGTCACGGCGCTGGAAGAAAATTTTGCGAAGATGATGCAAGAGCGAAAAGAGACAGAAGCGCTTGAAACGCCCTGGTGGAAGAAAATTGTCGGCGCGTTCGAAGGCGACCCGGAATTTTTGGAGGCCATGCGTCTGGGGCGCGAGTGGCGCGATTCGGAAGCCGCTGGAGAAGACGAACAGGAAGACGCCGCATGATTCATCTCATGGACACCGATATTGTCAGTCTGCTTGAATACAGCAACGCCGACTCCATGATGCTGCAAATCCGCCTGTCAAGCATCTCGCAAAAAGACCTTGCCACGACCGTAATCACTTATGAGGAGCATATGCGCGGGTGGCTTGCCTATGTTGCGGGAGCAAAAACTTCGGAAGGCCTGATCCGGGCTTATGCGCGGCTGAATCGGCATATCGAAATGTTCAAAGAGATGCCCGTCTATCCGTTTGATGCGAAGGCCGCCGTTGAGTACGAGAAACTTAAAAAGACGTACCCTCGCGGCGGGAAGCAGGACTTAAAGATCGCGGCGATTGCGCTTGCCAACGACGCCACGCTGCTGACGCGCAACTTGCAGGACTTCAGTAAAATTCCCGGCCTGCGGGCGGAAGACTGGTCGGCCTGATCACTCCGTCGCGCCGCCGGAGGGCTGCGCCGCAATCCTGTGGAAAGACCGCGCCGCCGCCCCGGAGGCCGCCGCCGCCCTGAAACTGACCGCGAGACACGCCTGCGAATTTGATCTGGTGGACGACGTGCTGCCGGAACCGCTCGGCGGGGCGCACCGCAACCCGCTGGAGATGGCGGACACGCTGAAACAAGCCCTGTCCTATCACCTGACGACCCTCCGCAACCTGCCGCCAGAGCAGCTCCTCGCCGCCCGCTACGCCAAATTCCGGCAGATGGGCCAGTGGCGCGAAAACTCGGTGGAGTAGTTTTCCACGTTCAGGAAAAGAAGACTTCGCCCGCATTAGACCGCTATCACGCCCAGGTTCGCAACGCGCTCATCAAAGACGGCTGGACAATTACTGACGACCCGCTGACGTTGCAAATTGACGAGCGAACCCTTTACGCGGACTTCGGCGCGGAACGTCTGCTTGGCGCGGAGCGCGGCGCGGAAAAGATTGCGGTCGAGGTCAAATCGTTTCTAAATCCGTCACCCATTGCCGATCTGGAGCAGGCGATTGGGCAGTACGGGCTGTACGAAGATATACTGCGGATTGTGGAACCGGAGCGGACGCTTTATCTGGCGATACCGGAAGCGGCGTTTGCGGAGATTTTTTCGGAACGCATCGGTCAAATTGCCTTGCAGAATCGAATCAAGCGGTCGTTCACCTTTGCGCCTGCAACGGAGGAGATTATCCAATGGAACCCATAGAAAGTCTGCGTGACGCCATTGCGCGGGTATTCCGCTCGTGGGAAGCGTTTCCCGGAGCTGCCGCCAAATTTTATATCGTCGGCGTCATGGACACGGCCCGCGACCGCTACACGCTGACGCACATAGATTTTGACGGCGAACGCTATCAATCGCATCTCCTGGCCCAACTGGAAATCCGCGACGGGAAAATCTGGATTCTGACAGACAACACGGAAGAAGGCGTTGCGGCGGAACTCGTGTCAGAGGGGATTTCGAAGAGCGCTATCGTTCTCGGATTTTATTCGCCTGCGATGCGTAACATGGGTGAGTTTGCCGCCGCCTGAACACTGCCAGAGCAACTCTTCGCCGCCCGCGAAGCCAAATTCCGACAGATGGGTCAGTGGAGCGAAAATCTGGCGGAATAAAAAGGCTTCAATCTTTATGTAACCTCATCAAAATTGGATGACCAAATATGCTAAGACTGCACAGAGCAGCAAGTAACGGTAATACTAAAGAAGTTCGCGTATTACTTGCGAAAGACAGCGAGGTAAATTCAACGAGTTCATCAGGTGAAAAAACTGCCTTCTTACGCTTCCAGGCAACTCTTACGGCACAACGATTGTTAGCTACAAGGCGCAAATGCGGGGATGGCTGCCCCGCATTGCGCAGGCAAATACATCAGAACGACTAATTGCCGCCTACATTCGGCTCGAATCGCATCTTGAAGCATTTCGCGGTTTGCCAATTCTTTCGTTTGATGCGAAAGCTGCCGTTGAGTTTGACAAACTCAAAAAGGCGCACCCTCGTGCAGGGCCATTCCGTTATCCGCGTCGGGCGGTTGAAACCGCTGCCACAAGCGCGAAGTGTCCCTTCGCGCACTAAACCCGATCCTTTTTGTGTGAGATAATCCGCATTGAGTCCGCGAAGGCGGACTTTACGCGCGCGTGGCCGTGAATTGATTCGCCCGCACGAAAACTGAATGGCCCTGCTCAAAGAGATTTACCCGGACGCGCCCTGGACGGTTAATTTACAGGAAGCAGACCGTAGCCCGTAGACCGCAGAAACCGCCCGGTCTGCTCACGACGCCACAACGCGCAGCCCCTTGCAATCTCTGACAGTCCTCGCCGGTATACGGTCTCCTTCCCGCTTCTTGTTGACACTTTTTTTCGTCCCTCCTTGACTTTTTTACGTGGACTGGTGTACACTCTCTTTTGTTTACGGTAACGGACAGGGAGGCAGTCGAGGGCGGTGGAACGGCGGGCTTTCCGGCGGGCGGACGGACGCCCTACCGGGCCGGGGGCGGCGGGGCGGGCGTTCTGCGACTTGAACGCTTTCCCGGTGGAAGAAATGGCGGAGATTTTGCGCTGGGCGATCAGGAGGTGAACGATGTTTAGTCTGGAACTGTTGGGAGAATTAAAGACGAGCGGGCATGACGAAGCGCGGGTGGCGCTGGACATTTTGCGGCAGCGTCACCCGGAGTACCTGCCGCAGTTGTGGAACGAGATGCAAACGGGCGCGGGCGCGGGAAAGGCGGGCGCGATGCTGCCGATTCTGAATGAAACGGCGTTCTGGCAGGAGGTGGGCAATCCGCCGCCGATGCTGATTGAGGGACTCTTGCCGGACAGGTCGCTGTTTCTGCTGTCGGGCAAGCCGAAGGCGGGCAAGTCCTTCCTCGCGCTGGACATGGCCTACGCGGTGCGGAGCGGGGCGGACGTGTTCGGGAAGTACAAAGTCAACCGCCCCGGCCCCGTCGTGTATCTGGCGATGGAGGACGGCAAGTATGAGGTCGCCAACCGCCTGCTGGCGCGGGGCAGGCGGCAGGGCGTGGACGAGGCGGGCAGCCTTGAACTTTGCACCGAGCGGTTCGTTCTCTCTGACCCGGAGCGCATGGACGCATTGCGGGCGCAGTTGGAGCCGCTGCAACCGTCGCTTCTCATTGTGGACACGGCGGCGGAAGCGCTGGGCATACGCGACTGGCTGAACCGGGGCGAGATTACCGACAAAGTGGGCAGTCTGCGCGATCTGGCGCGGCAGGTGTGCGCCGTGCTGCTCGTCTCGCATAACCGGAAGTCGGAGGGCGAGGCGGGCGACGAGATTGCGGGCAGCAACGCCTTCACGGGGGCGGTGGACGGCTGGATTTCGGCGTACAAGGCGGAAAGCCTCGCCAATGGGAACCGCCGCCTTTTCTTGCGGACGGAGGGGCGCGGCGGAGTGCGGGGCGAACTGGCGGTCGAAATGGACACGAAGACGCTGCGCTTCTCCGCGCTGTCGCAATCGGAAATCGAACACAGCAAGACAAAAGACGCGCAGGACGAAATGGCGGAACAGGTGGCGCAGGCCATTGAGGGCTACGGCGGCAAAGCGACGGTCAAGCAAATCAGCGACTTCTGGGAGTGGTCGCAACCTACGACCAGCCGTCGCGTCCATTCGCTGATCGCGGCGGGCTTCCTCGCGGAGACGGACGAGCGAGGAGAAAAGGGGGCCAGAGGCCCCAGCGGGGCCTGCTACGTTGTGAGAGAAACGTATTCATAAACTCATGCGCCAAAACCCTTAGTCTGTGTGTGGTGAATAAGTTTTCTCTGCCATAAGAAACTTATTCACCACTCTATTATAGTGGTGGTTGGTGAATGAGAAAATGAATACGTTTTTCCAGATATATTCTTCCGAACGCGTGTGACGCAAGTTAGGAAGAAAGCGATGCGCTGGCAATCCCGGCAATCCAAAATCTAAAATCCAAAATCCCAAAGGGAGAAGATCATGCCGCTTGAATGTCTGCTTGACCTGACCGGAAGTCCGCTGCCGCCCACCGCGCTGTATACCGCCGTCGCGTTCCCGGCCCCGCCGGAAAATCGGCCTTATGTCTACATCAATATGGCGGCGACGGCGGACGGCAAAATCGTGGTGGGGAACCTCGGCGGCACGGCGAAGGGCGTGGGCGGCCCGACCGATCAAGTCCTGTTTCGGCGGCTGCAAACGCAGTGCGACGCGGCCCTGATTGGCGGCGCCACCCTCCGCGCCAGCCACGTCCTTTACCCGCCAGACAAAATCCGGTGCGTCGTGACCCGGACAGGCGATTTCCCGCTGACAAACCGCTTTTTCACCGACGCGCCGGAGCGGGCGTTTGTTTTTGCGCCGGAAAATCTCCCGCCAGACGCGGCGAAACGGCTGCGGGACGGCGCGAACTTGATTCAGATTGGCGCGGCGGACGTGGACTTGCCCGCCGCGCTGTCTCTGCTGCGGCGCGAACACGGCGTAAAAATCCTGCTCTGCGAAGGCGGGGCCACGCTCAACGACGACTTAATCCGCGCCGGACTTGCGGACGAACTTTTCCTGACCCTCGCCCCGAAAATCAAAGGCGGCGCTCATCTGCCCTCGATTGTCGCGGGCGCGGGGTTTCCGCCTGGAGAGACCGCGCCGCTCAAATTGATTTCAATCTACCGGGACGGCGACGAAATCTATCTGCGCTACCGCTTCGCCTGACGCTCAATCCCCCCTGCCCAACCGCCCGTATCCCATCGCCGACGCGCTCCCCATTCCCATCGCCGACGCGCTCCCCATTCCCATCGCTGCTTCACTCGCTGCGCGTCGGCGATGGGAGGGGGGAATGTTTTTGCTTTTTCAGGCTGTCCGCTGTCCCGTTCCTTCGGGCAGGTGGACAAACGCGGCCTGTTTCTCCGAAACTATTCCTTGCGCCGCGCCGTAAGATAGGATATAATCCAGTAAAGACCGCCCCGAATTGTGTCCGCGCCAACGACGGCGCGGCCCGAACCCGAAAGTTTCCCAATTCAATCCGATATGGAATCCCAAACGATTTGTACCCGGCCCGCAAGGAGAGTTTCATGCGACGCGATAAAGACCGTGATTTGCGCGGTAACGCCGACTTTGGCGACGAACCCGACAACAACCATTTTACTTTGGATGAATCCACCGCCCCGACGGAGATGCAACTCCGCGCCCTGTGGCTGCTCGATGAGGTTATCCGCATGACCCCGCGCAGCGATGTCCGGCAGGGCTACCTCATGGCCCTGCGCGAACAGTTGGAGACCGACGAGGCCATGATGGGCGAGGCGCAAAAAGTCATTGCCGAATTTGAGGAAGCGTATACCAAACTGACCGCTCCCGCCAACCGGATCGGCGTGTATCTGGGCGTCCCCGCCCCCGACGCAAGGCCGAAACCCAAACGCCGCTTCGGGCAGAAAGCCGTCGAGGAAACGCCGGAGAACTACGTCCGCATCGCTCTGGGCGATCAGGAATATATCACTAACGTGGACCCGAAACTGGAAAGCCCGGACTTCAAAATCGGGACGCAGGTCAAGGTCAATGAGGCGTTTGCGGTCGTCGGCGATTTAGGCTTTGCCGAGGGCGGGCCGATAGTGAAAATCTCCGAGACGCTGGACGACGGACGCCTGCGCGTTTCAATGGACGCGCAGGGAATGCAGTCCCGCATCGTCTATCGCGGTCAGCCGCTGATTGACGAGACCCTGAAAGTCGGGGCCGAGGTGCGTATGGAGCCGAATTTCAAAGTCGCTCTGGAGCATTTCGCCGCGAAGGAAACGTCCGATTATTATATGGAGGAAGTCCCTATTCTGCCCTGGTCGAAAATCGGCGGGCAGGAGGAGGCCATCACGGTGATTCGGGACGCGATTGAACTGCCGTTGCTCTACCCGGAACTCTTTGAGCGGTTCGGCAAGCGCCCGCTGAAAGGCGTCCTGCTCTACGGGCCTCCCGGCTGCGGCAAGACCCTCATCGGCAAAGCGACCGCGTACAACCTGACGCAGGAGTTTCGGCAGCGGGCGGGACGGGACATCAAAGAGTATTTTATGATGATCAACGGCCCGAAAATCCTGAATATGTGGCTGGGTGAATCGGAGCGCATGGTGCGGGAGATTTTCTCGCAGGCGCGGGAAAAAGCGAAGGAAGGCAACCTCGTTTTCATCTTCATTGATGAGGCGGAGTCGCTGCTTCGGACGCGCTCGTCCGGCAAATTTCTGAACATCTCCAATACGATTGTCCCGCAGTTCTGCGCGGAGATGGACGGTCTGGTCGGGCTGGAAAACGTGGTCGTGATCCTGACCTCGAACCGCCCGGACTACATTGACCCGGCGATCCTGCGCCCGGAGCGCATTGACCGCAAAGTCAAGGTCGTTCGCCCGGACAGAAAATCGTCCCGCGAAATCTACAAAATCTATTTGAGCGACGCGCCGATTGACCCGGAACTGATCCGCCAGCACAAGGGCGACTGCTCCAGTTCGCTCGACGAGATGCTGGATGTCATCACCGAGCAGACGTTCCGCCGCAGCGAGGAGACGGAATTTTTAGATATTAAACTGCGCAGCGGCGATTCCGAGATTCTGTACTGGAAAGACCTGCTGAGCGGAGCGTTAATCAAGTCGGTGGTGGAGCGGGCGAAGGACTTTGCCATTAAGCGCAGCATCGAAAAGCGCTCGGACGCGGAGGGCATCACGATGGACGACCTTCAGCGCGGCCTTCGGGTTGAGTTCAAGGAAAACGAGATTTTCCCGAAAGGCGACAATATCGAAGACTGGCTGAAACTGCTGGACTACGAGCCGGAACACGTCGCGACGATCAAGCCCGTCCGCGCCAAAAAGACCGCCGACAAGCGCCGCAGCGTGATTTAGGGGAGATTTTGAACCACAGAGTACACCGAGGGACGCGGAGAGTTTCACAGAGGATGCGGGAAACTTTTCTCTCCAAAAAGCGCCCTGTTGTGTACTCTGTGGGGAGAAGTTCTGTGGCACGCGACCGACGAACTCTAGCAAAACAAGCAAAACAAGCGGGCGGCAATGGCGGAATTTGACGGCAAGTTTCAATTTATCAAAGCGGCGCTTGACCGCCTCAAAGACGCGGAAGAACTGCTTGCGCCGCCAAGCCGTGATCCCGCCGTCAGTGATGCGAGCAGGCGGCATTTGCGGGCCGCGATGTACCTTGCCGGGTATTCAGTTGAATGTATTCTTAAAGCGTATATCATCTCGCGAGTCCCCAATGCGAACAGCCTTTCGATAGCGATTCAGCGCAGGCGTGACTCCGGCGAAGAAATCCCTGAAATACAGGGCAACGCGGGCCATAATCTTGTAACGCTCATGAACTTAACGGATTTAGAGCCGCAAGTCCTTACCGACAAAGAAATCGCAAAAGATCGGAACGTTTGTATCAAGTGGAAATCAACGTGGCGCTACGACCCCGCCGCGCCAGAAAGACAACAGGCGGAAGATTTTGTGTCAGCAGTAAAACGCTTTCATCTCTGGATCAAGATGCGTTTGGAGTAAAATGCGAATGGAAAATACCACAACGGTAAAATTTGCCAGTCCGGATACGGCGCGTAGGGCGGAAGATTCTCTGCATCAGCATTTCCCGAACGCAGGAGTCGAATCGCGCCCCGGCTATCAGGGGCGTATCCATATTATTATTGCTTCTCCCGCTTTTAACGGTTTGAGAGAGGAAGAAAAACAAGAACTGGTATGGGGCGTTCTGCGCGGAGACCTCAAAGAGGAATCACAACATATCTCTCTTGTTATTCCTTATAGCATGGACGAGCTTTACGGTTGATAGTCAACGGGAGAACCATCGTGGCGGCAGTCGCATATAATTTCGCTGAAATTGCGCCGAAGGTGAAAAGCGTGGTTCGGAAAGCGTTTCCCGAAGATACGGTTATCGTTCAGGAGGGGTATCTTGAACGGATTCATCTCAAAGTGGTCTCGGAACGGTTCAACGGGATGTCGGAACGCGGCAAACAGGACTATATCTGGGACTTGCTGCGGGCGGAACTCGACCCGGAAGCGCAAGCGGCAATCAGCCTTGCCGTCGCATATAGCGCCGACGAACTTTAGCAAAACAAGCAAAATAAGCGGGCGGCAATGGCGGAATTTGACGGCGTATCGGAATATCATCAAAGCGGACTGCGGCGTTTGCGGGACGCGGAAGAATTATTGCAGCCGCCGACGCTGCTGCCGAACGAAAGCGGGGCGGAGACACGACATTTGCGCGGCGCGATGTATCTTGCCGGGTACGCGGTCGAGTGCGCGTTAAAAGAGTACCTTCTCGCGAAAGATAACGCAGTCTCTCTGGCGGCATGGCTCGAAAAGCGCAGCGCGTCAGGCAGAGACACTCCCCATCTTTTAAGCGCCGAAGGACACGATATTACGCTGCTCATTTCACTGACCGATTTGGAACAGCGACTGGATAACGATACGGATCGCAAGAAGGATTGGGGTATTTGTTGTCGTTGGAAATCTACCTGGCGGTACGACCCAAAGACGCCCTCCTTCGCTTTCGCGTTTGAATTTGTTGTCGCTGCAAGACGATTTTATCAATGGGTCTTGCGTCAAATGGATTAGTGGTAAGAGAACAAAAGGAGAATCGCAGTGAACGCGCCAACATTCGAGTACACCGATATTTCCAACCGGGCGAAACAGACCTTGCGAGACGCCTTTGGCGACAATACCGTGATCGTGACGGATGAGGGGTATCGAGGCCGCACTCACGTCAAAATTGTTTCCGAGCGTTTCAACGGCATGAGCGAACGCCAGAAACAAAATTACGTGTGGGACATTATCAACGCCGAACTGGATAAAGAGGCGCAGCAGGCGATTTCGGTTGTCATGTGCTACGCGACCGACGAACTTTAGCAAAACAAGCGAAACAAGCGGGCGGCAATGGCGGAATTTGACGGCGTATTCGGAATACTACGCAAAGGAGAGAATGCTCTTTGCGATGATTAGAGTCGGGCGAAAGAAGCCAGTAAGTAATGAAAACAATTTTGGTGGTTCATTCGCAAAGCCATATAGTTCGGCTCATTGAGGTCAATTTGCAACGAGCAGGCTATCAGGCCATCATCGCGATAAATACAGTTGACGCCTTACGGATTGTGCAAGAATGTAGACTAAATTTGATTGTGATCGATTCGACGCTAACTGAATTACAAACGGCCTTACAGAACAATTCTGACACTCGCGATATTCCCGTCGTTTTATTGCATCCAAACGAAAAGCTTGACGCAGACGCATTGAGGTGAATACGTTGCTTCCTATCGTGTTTTGTTTGAGCCATTCTCAGTTTTATGCGTGGCTGCTGCGACGCAGTTGACAGAGGCGAGAACTATGGAAACCGAGACGGTTAAGCCAAGAACCAAAATGAAGCAGCCGCCCTACGAAGAATTAGTGGCGGAAGCGGTTAACGCCCGGCATCAGGCGCGGGGCGAAGACGCCGTGATTGAGACCCGGCGCGGTTACGGGGCAACGTGCAGATTGATTTGCTTACGCCCCGATTAAACGACCTGCGCGAACGCCAGAAGCAAGACCTCCTCTGGCAAATACTGGACGATGCGCCGGGCGAAAAAACGACTTGGATTAGTTTCATTCTGGGATATGGCACGGACGAAGGCCATCCCACTCTAGAATACGGCGCGAATGAACCGCACCCGGCGAAATCATTATGAACAGACTTTTTGGAATTGAAACCGAATATGGAATCGTGGTCGAGGGACTCGGCGCGAACGACTGGATTAACGAGAGCATCGCCGTCGTTCGCAGCCACAGGGGGCCGCAGGCGCAGGGCTGGAACTACCGGGGGGAAGACGCCCGCCGCGATATGCGAGGCTTCACCGCGCAGCGACTCGCCACAAATCCCGACGACGCGCAGTTCGACGCGCCCGGAGCGCCGACTTTGAGCCGGGAGGAGGAGCGCAGCGACCGGATTCTCTCGAACGGAGCTAGGTTCTACAACGATCACGGACACCCGGAGTACGCCACGCCGGAGTGCCGCAACCTGCGCGACCTCGTGGCGCACGATAAGGCGGGTGAGCGGATCGCGTTTCTGGCGGCGCAAAACCGGGCTTCGGTGAAAAATCTTGCCGTCACACTGTATAAAAACAATACCGATTTTCACGGTTCAAGTTACGGGACGCACGAAGGCTACCTGATGGCCCGCGAAGTTCCGACCGACGCCTTGATTGCGGGGCTGCTGCCTTTTTTTGCCACGCGGCAGATTTACGCGGGGGCGGGCAAAGTCGGCATTGAGAACGACGCGACGCCGGACAAAGCGGTCTATCAACTTTCGCAGCGGGCGGACTACTTTTCGGTCGAGGCCAGCGTGGATACGCTGCACAACCGCCCGCTGGTCAACACCCGCGACGAGCCGCACGCCACGCCGAGCCAGTACCGCCGCCTGCACGTCATCTGCGGCGACGCGAATATGAGCGAATACGCCACAGCCCTCAAAATCGGAACCACGAGCCTTGTCTTGCAGCTGCTGGAAGACGGACTGCGCCCACCGCTGAAGCTGGCAGACCCGATTCGCGCCGTGAAGCAGGTTTCGCGTGACCTGACGCTGAAACACCCATTGGAGTTGCAGGCCGCGCCGCACAAAACGGCGGTCGAAATTCAGCGCGTGTATTTGCGGGAAGCGGAAACGCGCCTGCGCGGGCGGGACGAAGACACCGACTGGACGCTGACCGAATGGGCGGCGACTCTCGATGCGCTGGAGACCGATCCGCTTTCGCTGCATGACCGATTGGACTGGGCGGCGAAATACAAACTCCTCAACGATTACCGCGAATCCGAGGGGCTGGGCTGGGACGATCCGACCCTGCAAAGTTTCGATCTGGAGTACCACAATATAGACCCGGAAATGGGGCTGTATTACGGACTGGAACAGGAGGGCGCGATGCGGCGTCTTGTCACGGACGCCCGGATTGCGGCGGCAATGACGGCCCCGCCCGCCGACACTCGCGCTTTCATTCGCGGCCTGTTTGTGGAGCGGTTCGCGCCCGCCGTCCGAACGATGGGCTGGAACGGGATCGCGTTCCGCCATAAGGACGAAGATTTTTTATTCGATATGAACCCGCTCGTCGAAGCAAACGTCGGCCTGCTCAACGCAGAGTTCGCCGCCGCGCAAACCTTAGATGATTTCGTTGCGGTCATGCAGCGGAAAACCGATTAGGTGTTCAGGTGTTCAGGTGTTCAGGTGTTCAGGTATTCGGCTACCTGCTTGATAGATTGTACAAACTGTCAGCGGGGGCTTATTACTTAAACACCTGAATACCCGAACACCTGAACACATCCATCCTGATTTGGAGGCTATGAACCATGAACCCAATTTTTCGCGGCGAAGAGCGCCGTCAACTTCCCACCCTGCCCGTTGAACCCAGCCGCAAAGACGGCGGGGACGGCGGCCCCGGCAAGCCGGACGTACAGCGGCCCGACACCAGCGATCTGCTCAAACGCATGAAGCGCGTTGACCCGGACGCCGCCCGCCGCTACCGCCAGCGCAGTGGAGAATAATTCCAGGTATTCAGGTGTTCGGGTACTCAGGTGTTGGCTGGTTCACTGTATATTTTTACAATCTCATAGTGAAAAGGCGAATACCTGAATACCCGAACACCTGAACACCTGAACACCTTTGGAGTTTACCTTATGGAATTGAAGGGCGATTTGTGGAGTCTGCTGGAGGCCAGCGGGCATCCGTTGACGCGCCGCATGGAACTCATGCCGCGACCAGCAGACACGACTGCGGGGCCGGGTTTTGTGGAGACGCACGGCACAACGGTCATTGCGGTTAAGTACGATCAGGGCGTTGTCAATGTGGGCGACCGGCGGGCGACCGCGAATTTTGCGGTGATGTATGATAAATCGGAAAAAGTCCTGCCGATTGACGATTACACGCTGCTGGCGATCTCTGGCTCGTTTGCCAGCGCAATGGAGGCGGTGCGCTACCTGCGGACTTCCTTCAAACTCTTTGAGCGGACGTATTTGCAGGAGATGAGCCTTGACGGGAAACTGGCGGAACTGGCGAAGGTCGTGCGTTCTGGGATTCCCGCCGCAATGCAGGGCATCGGCGGATTTATCCCGATTTTGACGACGTATGATAAAGAGAGTAACGAAGGCCGGATTTTCTTCTATGACGGCGCCGGGGCAAGGTTCGAAAGCACGGAGTTCGGGGCGGCGGGCAGCGGTTCCACGCAGATTCGGGGCGTCTTTGATTATATCGTAAAAACGAAAAAACCGTTCCACGATATGACCCGCCGCGAAGCGCTGAAAGAGGCCCTGTACCTGCTGGACATTGCCGCCGATTTAGATGCGGCGACCGGAGGGTGGCAGAAAGTGCTTCCGCTGGCGAAAACGATCTCGGCGGAAGGTATCGCGGACGTTGCCGAAGAAGAACTGCGGGAGATTGTCGCGGAAATCGAGGCCAGTCAAGGCGCGAAAGTCCTGCCGCGCTCACGGTAATTGCGAGAATAGGCACAGTAGCGGACACCACCGCGAGGAGAGACAGCCATGCCTGAAGATATTCCCTTGCTTGCCAATGTCCGCATCGCCGCGCCCTGTCCCGCCAACTGGAACGAAATGGTGGGCGGGGAGCGCGTTCGGTACTGCCGTTCGTGCGAGAAGAACGTCTATAACTTGTCTGAAATGACGCGGAATGAGGCCGAAAAATTGCTGCAAACGCACGAAGGCCACCTGTGCGTCCGCTACTACCAGCGGGCAGACGGAACAATCAAAACGAACGATTGCCCTTCCGAAAAGGGTGATGCTTCGATGTATGTTTTGCATGGCGAGGCGTTGCCCAACCGGGTTTTGATAGGCCGTGTTAGTTCCCCAGAGGCGTTTGCGCGAAGAAAACGACAGCGCTCGCATCCGTGAGGACGCTTGGCGAGACGCCTTTGGCGCGGGACTTGATATGCCGCGCCTGATACGCCTCGAATATACGCGCCCTGCCTGATCAACTTTGCAGAGTAAAATGAACGCATTGAAACGAGAAACGAAACATTATGTACACCCCTTTTGACCGCGAAGAGGCCGTTGGCTATCGCAAAGACAATGTGGAAAACCGCCTGCGCGAGGGCAGTCCCGTCGTTGGTCTGGCCTATGACGGCGGGATGCTCTTACTGACGGTGCGCCGGACGCAGCGCAAGGTCTACGAGATTTATGACCGGCAAATGTTTTCCGCTATCGGGATGCAGACGGACATCGAGACCGTCCGCGTCCGCATGATTCAGATCGCGCATCAGGAGGGCTTTGAGCGCAGCCCCGACGATGTGACCTTGCAGCGGCTCGTCGGATTTTCGCTCAGTCCGTCGCTGAAGCAGGCGTATGGCGACCTGTTTTCGGGAGTGCCGTTCGTGATTCGCGCCCTGTTCGCCGAAATGGGCCGAACGCCGGAATCGGACATTTTTTACAGCCTGAACTACGACGGCGAGTTCCGCCAGTTTCAGGGCGCGGCGGCAATCGCCGGAACCCAGACCGCCGAAGATAAAATGATGGACGCTCTCGGCGAATCCACGTCCCGCCCCAGCCGCGAGGACGCCCTGCATAAAGCGCTTTCCGCGTGGACGGTTGGGATGCGCGAGGCCCTGCGCTCCAATAGCCGCATGGGACAAAAAGACGACGCCGACGATTTCAACCCCCTGCGCGACGTGGACGAAGCGGACGCCGACCGCGCCTTCCTCCGCGACGAACTGAAGACCGGAACCCTGGAAGTCGGCCTGCTGGAACGGCGCGGAGCGCGGGACAGCCGCTTCCGCCTCCTGCCCGCCTCCGAACTGGAAACGCTTGTCAGCGAGTACAAATAAAGAGAGAAAACAGAAAACAGAAAACAGAAAACAGAAGAAAATGCCCTGTCATCCAACTTTGCAGCGTTTCTGCAAACCTTGCAAACTTTGATAGTCACTTCTGTTTTCTGTTTTCTGTTTTCTGTTTTCTAAGGAACCTCTCATGGAACGACGTATTTTCGGGATTGAAACAGAATTTGGCTGCATGGTGCGTGATCCGGCGGCGGGAACGTCCGAGGAGGTCGTGGAGCAGGTCAAGGACTACGCCTTTTACGAGAAGAAATTGGGCGTGATTGATCTGCACGCCCGCGATTACGCCTTTGAACCGGCGCGGGCGGGCGGCTTTCTGCGCAATGGCGGGCGGCTCTACATTGACGCGGTGGGCAGCCACGAAGAATACGCGACGGCGGAGTGCTGCGACCTGCTTGATCTGGTGCGGCACGACCGAGCGGGGCGGATGCTGCTGGCGCAGCTGGTGCAGGAACTCAAACTGGAAGACTCCGTCAGTTTTCACAATAACAGCATTGACCATTTCGGCGGGCATACGTTCGGCTGCCACGAAAATTACCTCGTGCAGATCGAAGATCGCTTTTTCAGCGACGCGCTGTCGTATCTTCTGCCGTTTCTGGTGACGCGGCAGATTTTTGCTGGCATCGGGCGCGTGGGCGGGCATAAACTGACGCGCCCCAGCAGCAAAAACAACATTATGACGCTGGGCGAGCATGAGGTGGATTACGTCTGGGTCTCGAACTTTTACGGCGTGGAGATTGATCCGAACGTGAATTTTCAACTCTCACAGCGGGCCGACCATATTGTCAAAACTATCTCATCCCGCGTCCGTTTCAATCGCGCTATTATCAATCCAAAATGGGACTCGTATTACTCATACAGCAATCTGCACCGTCTGCATATCCTGTTCGGCGAAAGCAATATGAGCGAATACGCCTGTATGCTCAAAGTCGGCTCGACCAGTCTCGTGCTGGATTTGATTGAGGAGGGCTGCGTCCCGCCCGATGTCGAAGTCGCCGATCCGCTGGAAACGCTGCGCTCCGTGTCCCGCGACCAGACCCTGAAATGGCCGATCAAGATGCGCAACGGCAAAACCATTTCCGCGATTGATTTGCAGCGCCGCTATCTGGACGCCGCTAAACGGTACTTAGGCCGCAAGGACGCGCAGACTGACTTAGTTTTGAACGAATGGGAGACCATCCTGAATGACCTGGAGCGCGACCCGCTTTCCACCGCCGACCGGCTGGACTGGGCGGCGAAACGCGTCCTGTATCAGCAGTATCTGGACGAGAACGGCGGGACGTGGCAGGACGACGTGATGCAAAGTTTGGACTTGGAGTATCACAATATCAGCCCGACTGACGGACTGTTCTACGGTCTCGAAGCGGCGGGCGCAATGCGCCGCGTGGTCACGGACGAGGAAGTCCAGAACGCGATTTTGACGCCGCCGCACAACACGCGGGCTTTGGGGCGTGGACAAATCGTTTCTGCCCTGCTGAACAAACCCGGCGCCCGCTACGTGATTGATTGGGACGCGGTTTACATTGAACGCAACCGCCAGCTCGATCTCAAAAACCCCTTCAACACCTACGAAAAAGAGGCCGCCCGCTTCGTGCGCGGCGTGAGTTAAAATAGAGGCCCCGAAAAACTCCCCGCCCGCTATCCCGTCGGAATAGCGGGCGGTGCGTTTTACTGTTGCCTGTTCGCTTGCGTGTCTTAGTTTGCGCCGGTACTGTTGAACTCGCCGATGAGCAGAGTCAAGTCCGAGCAGGCCACGCAGTCGTCGTTGCTGCTATTGGCAGCGGAAAGTTTGCCCATCGTTCCACAGACGGGCGAAATGACGCAGACTAATCTTCATAACGGCGCAAGATGAGCGTGGCGTTGTGACCGCCGAAGCCGAAGGAATTGGACATGGCGCAGGTCACTTCCGCTTTTCGCGCCTGATTCGGGACGTAATCCAGATCACATTCCGGGTCGGGCGTCTCGTAGTTCATCGTCGGCGTGATGACGCCTTCCAGAATGGTCTTGACGCAGACAATCGCTTCGACCGCCCCCGCCGCGCCGAGCAGATGCCCCAGCATAGACTTGGTGGAACTGACCGGAATAGTAGGGGCCGCTTCGCCGAAGACCGTTTTAATCGCCGCTGTCTCGTTCTTGTCGCCGAGGCCGGTGGACGTGCCGTGCGCGTTGATATAGTGGATGTCGGTCGGCTGAAGCCGCGCCGATTTCAGCGCCGCCCGCATCGAGCGGGACGCGCCCTCGCCCTGCGGCGCGGGGGCCGTGATATGGTAGGCGTCGGCGGACATTCCGTAGCCGACGAGTTCCGCGTAGATTTTTGCGTTCCGCGCTAAAGCCGAATCCAGCGATTCCAGCATTACAACGCCCGCGCCCTCGCCCATGACAAACCCGTCGCGGTCTTTATCGAAGGGGCGGCTCGCCCGCTCCGGCGCGTCGTTGCGGGTGGACATGGAACGCGCCGCGCAGAAGCCCGCCGTGCCAAGCGGCGAGATGCTCGCCTCCGTGCCGCCCGCAAGCATGGCGTCCGCGTCGCCGCGCCGAATGATGTGCCATGCGTCGCCGATGTTGTTGTTGCCGGTGGCGCAGGCGGTGGCGACGCACGTCACGGGGCCGCGCAGTCCCAATGCGATTGAGACCATGCCCGCGCCCTCGTTGCAGATGATGCCGGGAATCAGGAACGGCGTGATCTTATTTGGGCCGCGCTCCTGCAAAATGCTGTGCTGGTCTTCGATGCTTTGCAGCCCGCCGATTCCCGATCCAATCGCCACGCCAATCGCGTCCCGGTTCTCCTCGGTCACGACGAGGCCGGAGTCGGCGAACGCCTGCTGCGCCGCGCCCAGGGCGTACTGGATAAATTTATCTGTGCGCCGCGCCTCTTTGCCGCTCATGTAGGGCGTGAAGTCCCAATCTTTGATTTCGCCTGCGAACCGCGTGGTGTAATCGGTCACGTCGAACCCGGAGATGGTGGAGATGCCGGAACACCCGGCAAGCAAGGCCCGCCACAGCGTCTCGACGTTTTGCCCCAGCGACGTAATCGCGCCCATGCCCGTAATCACGACGCGGCGCGGCGTATAACTGTCTTCGCTCATAATTCGTTCAATCCTACTATTGTTTTGAACCACAGATTACACAGATTACACAGATTTTTCAATGCCTGCCTGCAAACGGGACGCAGTGGAAAATCCGCGTAATCATTTCAATCTGTGTAATCTGTGGTTCAGAAACGAAAATCTCTGTTTAGCCCTGCGACTTTTCGTCCACGTAGCCGACAATCGCGCCGACGGTCGGGAGTTTCTCGGCGTCCTCGTCCGGGATATTGATCTCGAACTCCTCTTCCAGCCCCATGATAATCTCTACCACGTCCAGCGAGTCCGCTCCGAGGTCGTCCACGATGTGCGCCTCCATCGTCACTTTGGACGGGTCTTCTTCCAGTTCCAGATGGTCTACCAGCACTTTTTTCACACGGTCGAACGTCGTCATTGGTTTGCTTCTCCTGTTGTTTAGTTTCTTTGATCCGATACGACAACGCGGTCACATAAATAGCCCGCCGTCAATGGAAATCATTTCGCCCTGAATGTAGGCGGCGTCCGGGCCGCAGAGGAACGCGACCACGCGGGCCACGTCCTCCACCGCGCCAAGCCTGCCCAGCGGAATCTGTTTGATAAGGGCCTCGCGCTGCTCGTCCTTCATAAAATCGGTCATGTCGGTCTCGATAAATCCCGGCGCGACAGCGTTGACGCGGATGTTGCGCCCGCCGAGTTCTTTTGCCAGCGATTTTGTCAGCCCGACAAGCCCCGCCTTCGACGCGGCGTAATTAACCTGCCCCGCCCCGCCGACTTTGCCAATCACCGAGCCGACATTGACAATCACGCCGCTTCTCTGCTTGACCATCACGGGGGCGGCGTAGCGGGCGCAAAGGAACGCGCCTTTGAGGTTCGTGTCCAGCACGGCGTCCCAGTCTTCTTCGGTCATGCGCAAAATCAATTTATCGCGGGTCACTCCGGCGTTATTAACTAAGATGTCCACGCGCCCGAATTTCTCCTGCGTGGTCTTAATCAGCGCTTCCACCTGCGCGGCGCTGGCGACATCGCCCTGCACGGCAATCGCTTCGCCGCCCGCCGCGCTAATCTCTGTGACCGCCTGCTCCGCCGCGTCCGCGCTCCGGCTAAAGTTCACCACGACCTTCGCGCCCTGACTCGCCAGTTCCAGCGCAATGCCGCGCCCGATGCCGCGCCCCGCCCCCGTCACAATCGCAATTTTATCCTGTAATTTCAATCTTCATCCTCGCCATAGGGACGGCGCATCGCATGAAGGACGCGAACGATGCGAACAATGCCCGGATCGCCGTCGCTCGGCTCAAACACGGCATACAAAACGCGATAGGCGCTCCGGCCTTTTCCGTACAGCATGACACGAACATTTTTGCCCATTACCTCGCTTTCCTTTGCGATTGGGAAGGCGCGGGGAAGCGTCTCAAGCCTTGCAATCGCATCGTAAAATCCGGTAAGCCAGCGTTGCGCGGCATCCAGGCCAAAACGTATCATGTTTAGGTAAATGCCGTCAATTTCCATTTCGGCTGGCTCGGACATTTGCAGTTCGTAAACAGGCAGGTCATCGTCAGGCATCTTCTTTTTCCGTATTTACGTTGTGCGGCCAGTTCTCCGGGTAGCCATATTTTGCGCGATGCCTCGCGATAACATCCGCCAGCGGACTCCAGCGGCCTTCCTCAAACGCTTTTTCACCCTCTTTAATTGCCGCGACGGATTCGGCAAGTTCCTGCGCTTCCCAATCAAGATAGGCTTGAATCATCATTTGCGCGGTCTCGTTCAGATCGAGGTTTTCGCCTTCGTCCAGCGGCCTTTCTTTGAGACGCGCTTCGAGTTCAGCGCCAAGATCAAGTATCATAATGAATCTCCTTCTGCTTAAGGTAGATAGCGAACCGGGTTTGCGTTCGCGTCAGCAAAAATGCGCCAATTTTCTTCTGTGACGCCTGTCAGCGTCGCGCCGCTAAACGAAATCGTGCGGCGTTCTTCCTCATCTGAGGCTTCAGAACCATCAAAACGCGCCAGATAAATTTCGTTTGTGCGATTGCGTCCGCGCCCGTTTTTCTTGTAGATAATGACGCGACTCGCAGTGCGTTCCGCGCCCATTTTCCATTTTCCGCTTGTGCCAGAACCGTCCGTGTTAATTTGCAAATACGTTCCGTCCGTAAAAACGGCAACTGCCGTTTCGCCGGGTTGCAGAAGATGAACGGCTTTTTCTATGTTGTGCAACGCTGTTTCCTTTTCAGGCCGCTTCTTTATCCGCGCCCGCCATCAGTCCTGCAAGAGACAAATCTTCGTCAATGTCAGGCCAATAAAAACTTCGACCGCCGCCACCGATTTCGCAGTTATTGCGCTGCTCCGGCGTTGCGGCGTGAAGCAACGGCGACCAGAGAGGTGGAACGCTGAGAACGTGCCCGTCTGTCAGAAAAATTTGCATCGTTTCATCAGTAAATTCGACTGCCTGCGCCAACGCGCATTGCGGGACGTAAGCGCTGGTTTCATTCCTCATCCGATTCGCCAAAATAACGCTGCGCCGCGTTTCGAACATACAAAATACGCACCGTATTCGGTTCTTGATCTTCCGATTCAAGAACAGTGTAAAGAATTCGGCAGGCCCCGCCTCCTGAACCGTAAATCATTTGCCGTACATTGCCGCCCATTTTATCGCTGTCAGGCGCAAGGGCAAATCCGCGTGGAAGGTGCGCTATGGTGTCAAAGGCGCGAAGTAATCCCGCGTACCATTTGTCCGCCGCCCTCTGACCATAGCGCATATTTGTCAGATAAAGCGAATCTATTTCCATTGACGCCCGGTCTGAAACATCCAAATGGTATTCGGGCAAGTCGTCTTCATCAAATCGCGGCATTCTCTTCATCCAGTTCAACGTCATGCGGCCAGTTTGCGGAAAACCCGAATTTAGCGCGTTTTTCTTCGATGAATTGCGTCAGTGATTTATAACGACCGGCGGCAAAATCCTCCTGCCCCCGCAGAACGCCCGCGATGATCGCTTGACGTTCCTGCCTGTCCCATTCGATGCTGCTCAGTATCAATTCCTCTGCGATGCGGCTTAAATCCCCGCCTTCGCTTTCGGCTTTTTCCTGCAAGAGCGCTTCGGTCTTTGGGCTTAATGTAATCGTCATACTTTCCTCCACCGGTTGCAACCATCAGGTTGTCCAAAAGGTCTATGCTTGCGATTTATACAGTCAGAAGTTCGCGGGCGGATTTCAGCGAGGCGGCGTCCTGAACGCTGAAGGTTCGGGCGGACTTGTCAATGCGCTTCATCAGGTTGGATAGCACGTCGCCGCTTCCGAGTTCCACGAAAGTATCAAAGCCGTCTGACAGCAGTTTTTGCATGGACTGTTCCCACAACACGCTTCCGCTGATTTGCCGCGTCAGTCCGCCCGTCAGGTCATCGGGCATGGTGACGTAATCAGCGGTCACGTTGGAGACAATCGGGATTTTCGGTTTGCGCCACGTCGTCTCTAAAAGTGTATGCGCCAGCGCATCGCCCGCCGTCACCATCAGCGGGGAATGGAACGCGCCGGAAACATTCAGCGGAATAACCCGCTTCGCGCTTCGCGCCTTTGCCCGTTCGCCTGCCGCTTCCACCGCCGCCAGCTCGCCGGAGATCACGATCTGCCCGCCGCCATTGTAATTGGCAATCGCGACCAGTCCCAAGCCCGCGTCCCGCGTTTCGTTGACGACTTCCCGCGCCGCGTCCGCGTCCAGTCCTAGAATCGCCGCCATCGTTCCGGGCTTACGCTTTGCCGCGTCCCGCATCAGTTCGCCGCGCTTTCGCACCAATCGCAGGCCGTCCGCAAAATCCAGAACGCCCGCCGCAACAAGGGCCGCATATTCGCCCACGCTATGCCCCGCCACCGCTTCCGGTTTCATCGCGCCGCACGTCGCTTCGGTAAAACAAGTCCACGCCGCCACGCTCACAACATAAAGCGCGGGCTGCGCGTTTTCCGTCTCCCGCAGCGCCTCGTCCGGCCCTTCAAAGCATAACGCCCGCAAATCAAACCCTGAAATCTCATTGGCCCGCTCAAACAGCGAACGCGCCGCCGGAAAACTCTCCGCAAACGAAGAACCCATCCCGACCTTCTGCGAACCCTGCCCCGGAAACAAAAAAGCAATTTTGCCCATGAAAATACAAAGAAGACAGAAAACAGAAAACAGAAAACAGAAGGGGCTGTCAGAGTTTACAAGATTTTCGCTCGAAGCGCAAGACTTGCAGGCCGGGCATTTTCTTCTGTTTTCTGTTTTCTGTTTTCTGTTTTCTACTCCTTATTCCAGCGTATCACGTTTGCGGCCCAGGTCAGGCCCGCGCCATAGCCGACTGTTACCACGATGTCGCCGCGCTTCAGGCGTCCCTGCTGCTGCGCTTCGGTGAGGGCGAGGGGGACGGAGGCGGCGGACGTGTTGCCGTACTTTTCGACGTTGGTAAAAACTTTTTCCATCGGGATTTTAAGGCGGCCCGCAATCGCTTCGATAATGCGCAGGTTGGCCTGATGCAAAACTAATAAGTCCACATCTTCCGGGCGCAGGCAGGCCTTCTGCAGGGCAGCGACTACCGCGTCGGGGATGATTTTCACGGTGAAGCGGTAAACTTCCGCCCCGTTCATAGCGATTGCGTTGAGTTTGGCGTTAAGGGTTTCGGCGGTCGTTGGCGTCCGGGTTCCACCCGCCGGAATCCAGACCGACTCCACGCTGCCGCCATCCGCACCCAGCACAGACGAGAGAATCCCCTCATCGGGAGCGCAGGGGGCCAGGATCGCCGCGCCCGCGCCGTCTCCGAAAAGGATGCACGTCCGGCGGTCTTCCCAGTTGAGCTGCTTCGTTAAGGTGTCCGCGCCAATGACCAGGACGCGCCGCATCGCCCCGGAAAGGATGAACCCTTCGGCGGTCGCCAGTCCGTAGCAGAACCCGGAGCAGGCCGCGCCAAGATCGAAGGCCGCGCACTTCGCCCCGATTTTCTCCTGCACGACGCAGGCCGTTGCGGGCCATACATAATCGCCGGAGGTTGTGGCGCACAAGATTAAGTCCAGTTCGCTTGCGTCCATTCCCGCATCGGCGAGGGCGTTCTGCGCCGCGATTACCGCCAGATCGGAAGTCGCCGTGTTCGCGTCGGAAACGCGCCGCTGTCGTATGCCCGTCCGCGATGCGATCCATTCGTCGCTCGTTTCCATGCGCTCCGCGAGGTCATCATTGGTCACAATGTGGTCGGGAACCGCCATTCCCAGCCCGATAATTCCCGCATGATGGGCGTGCGGCCCGTTGAGCGCATTGAGTACAGCAGACATTGAGTTTCCTTCAGGTGTTCAGGTATCGGATGTTCCGGTATTGGGTATTGGTTTGTTGACTGACAGTTTGCGCAAAATTCATAATATAACACCCAATACCCAATACCGAAATACCCAATACCCGACCTTACGTATTGCACACGCGGCCCCGGATGACTTCGATCAGGTTGTGCTGGACGGCGCGTTCCGCCGCGTGGCAGGCATTTGTCACGGCGCTGGCGTCCGAGCGTCCATGCCCGATGATGCAGACGCCGTTGACGCCGAGCAGAGGAGCGCCGCCAAATTCCGCGTAATCAATCCGCTTGCGGACGCGGCGGAGGGCGGGGCGCAATGCCGCGACAAACGGCTTCATCCATGCCGAGCTCAGTTCAAGGCGGAGCATCTCCAGCATCATTTCCGCTACGCCCTCGCCCGATTTCAGCGCGATATTGCCGACGAAGCCGTCGCAAACGATTACGTCCGTTGTCCCACGAAAAATGTCCCGGCCTTCGACGTTGCCGTAAAAATCAAACGCTATGCCCTTCGCTTCCGATTCGCGAAAAAGCGCGTGCGCCCGTTTCACCACGTCGTTGCCTTTGGTCGGCTCCTCGCCATTGGAGAGCAGCCCGACTTTCGGCGCGGCGACTCCCAGCACGGCCTGAGCGTAGACGCTGCCCATGATGGCAAATTCGTAAAGATTATTCGGGCCGCAGTCCACCGTCGCGCCGCCGTCAATCAGCACGACCACGCCTTTCAGCGAGGGCATGGGAGTGGCGATTGCGGCGCGGTCAATGCCGGAAATACGGTCCCAAGTCAGATGCGCGACGGTCATTGCCGCGCCCGTGTTGCCAATGGTAACGAGGGCGTCAGCGCGGCCTTCTTTGACCAGACGCGCCCCAACAACGACCGAGGCGTCCGGCTTGCGGCGGAACGCCTTGACCGGCGACTCGTCCATGCCGATTACATCCGCCGCCGGAATCAATTCGACGTTGGCCTGCGGACTGCGGGCCAGTTCCGCTTTCAAGGCCGCCGGATCGCCGACGAGCAGAAACTGCGACGCGGACTGCCGCGCCGCCTGCCGGACGCCCTGCAATACCTCCAGCGGCCCCCGGTCGCCCCCCATCGCGTCCACCGCAATGCGGAACGTCCCGGCCTGTTTGGGAGTAGCGGCTGTTACCGGATTCACGCTTCTTCCTGCGTCTCCGCCGGGGCCGCAAAGACCTGACGGCCCTTGTATTTGCCCGTCGTCGGGTCTACGTGGTGCAGGAGCGTAAATTCGCCCGGATTCTCAAAGCTCGGCACAATCGCCGGGTGGTGCGAGAGTTTGTAATGGGTGCGGCGCTTGCGCGTCCGCTGATTAGAATGGCGTCGTTTCGGGAGCGGCATCTGGGATTTCCTTTCAGGAGAGGTGTTCGGTTGTTCGGGGGGGCTGGTGTTCAGGTGTTCGTTCGCTCGTTAATAGTTTATGTAATCTATCAGCAAGCGAACGCATTTCCCTGAACACCAGACCCCCCGAACAACCGAACACCTATTCCTCCTTCTCTAAAAGTTCACTAAGTTTCGCGAAGGCCGGGTTAATCGGCGGTTCGGATTCGGTTTGGTTTTCATTTTCGGCGGGCGTCGCCGCGTTGAGCGCGGCGAGTACGTCCGCCGGTCGGCGCAGGCATTGCCCGCATTTTCCGTCCGCCGTGTCGGGCGGAAGCGGTTTCGTTGGCTCGTCCAGAACAAGGTACTGACGGAGCATTTCGGTCAGGAAAAAGACCTGCCCCTCCACCAGTCGGCCCGCAATCGGGTTCTCGTCCTCTTCGATCAGCGTGACCGTTTGCAGGGTGCGCGGCCCCACTGCCTCGTGCCGCAGTTCGAACTGTTCGTCGAACGTCAGATCGGCGGGCTTTTCAAAGTAATGATCCCCGCAGCGGCTGCACGGCAGAGCGACCGTTGTGTCCGCTTTGCCTGTGACGAGCAGCGTTCCGCCAGTGTTCGTAAAGACGATTTTGCCCTGAATCGGTTTCAGGCACTCCACAAATTCGTCCACCAGCGGCGGCTCATTGATTGCATATTCCACGCGCTTGCCGACATCGCGCAGAATCTCCGATATGTCGAGTCGCATGAGTCCCTCATACGGCGGGTGTCGGGTGTCGGGTGTCGGGTGTCGGGAAATGCCCCGTTCATTGAAAGTTTGTACAATCGGTTAGGAAACGAGCGTATTCCCCGACACCCGACACCCAACACCCGACACCCGCCTCATTTCTCCAGCATTTCCCGTCCGCGCTGCACCTGCGAGGCGGCTTTGTTGAGGACGGCTTCCAGGTTGCCCAGAACGTCGCGGGCATAGTCGTCCGCGCCGCGCCGGATTCCGGTCGCCTCCTGCGCGGCATTCTGCGAGAGGGTCTGCGCCTCTAATCGCGCCTGCTGCAAAATCGCGTCTTCCGCCACTAACTGCGCGGCCTGCTGTTTCGCTTCCAGCAGGATTTCGCCCGCCGCCGTCCGCGCCTCTTCCAGCATCTGCCGGGTCTCGCGCTCCGCCGCTTCGCGGGCTTTTTTGCGTTCGCCCTCGGTCATTTCGCGGGCTTTGGACACTTCCAGTTTGGCCCGCTCAAATTCGCTCATGGCGTTTTTGCGGGCCTCTTCGACGATGTGGTCGGCGTGTTCGCGGGATTCCTCTACGATACGTTCCGAATCGCGGGCCAGTTTCGACGCCCGCTTCATCTCTTCCGGCAGGTTGGCGCGAATCTTCATCACCGTCATGTGGAACTTGTCCTCATCGAAGCGGAACATCATCCCCATTTTCTTGGGAGTGTTCTCGATCAGGTCTTCCAGTTCCGCCAGCAGTTTGAGGATGTCCACGCCGCCGTGCGTGGGCGCGACGAAGCGCGGCGCGTCCTCCGCCGCCGCAACGACGGCGGTAGAAATGGGAGTTTCACTATGGGCTTCGGCGAGGGCGCCGTTTGTTTCCGGTTTATGGTTTTTGGTATTTTTGTTGTAAGCGGGTTCCAACATGATCTGGCACCAACCCTTCCACGGAGCCGCCGAGACGGGCGATCTCCTTGACGATACTGGAGCTAAGGTAAGAATATTCGCTCCCCGTCATCATAAAGACGGTCTCCACAGCGCGGGACAGCCGCCGATTCATGTGGGCCATTTGCAGCTCGTACTCAAAGTCCGAGACGGCCCGCAACCCCTTGACAATGACCGCGACCTCATGGTCTAGCGCATATTGTACCAGAAGTCCCTCTAAAGTTGCTACGGTGACATTATGCCACACCGCGCACGACTCCGCAAGCATGGCGACGCGCTCCTCCGTCGTAAAGAGCGCGGCCTTTGAATTATTGTGCGCGACCGCCACAATCACCGAGCCGAACATATTTGCCGCCCGCTCGATAATATCTAAATGTCCATTGGTCACCGGATCAAAACTGCCGGGAACTAAAGCGCGTACCATAGATGTCTCTTTATCCACGAATTACCACGAAGAATCACGAATTTAACACGAAGATAAATTCAGCAGACAAAACGTTTCCAATCCAGCGTGGGAAGTCCGAAATTAAGCATCACGCCGACACGCAGGCCGGTTGCTCTCAAATAGTTTATCACCTGCGATTGCTCTGCGCCAGAAGTGTGCGTTATGGCTTTGAGTTCAACGATAATTTGCCCGTAGCAAACCATATCGGCGCAATACTCTTTTTCCAGTTGGCGCCCTTTATACTGAAGGCGCAACGGTTTTTGCGGCTCATACGGGATGCCGCGCAAGTCCATTTCTATCTCCAGCGCTTCCTGATAGACTGCCTCAAGAAAGCCGCTCTTTAATTCTCTGTGTACTTCTATCGCCGCGCCGACAATCGCAAAGACTTCATCTTTCAGTAGTAACATGAGCGTTCGTCTCTTTTTGTGTTTTTCTGTATTTGCTTCGTGTTAAATTCGTGATTCTTAGTGGTAATTCGTGGATGAGGAAAAAACTCAACTCACCGAGGCCAGTTCATAGCCTGTACTTTCTTTCGCCAGCGCCAGTTTCAGGTTGATATGTTCCGGGCGGGCGAGTTCCGGGTCTTTTTCGATTAAGGCGAAGGCGGCGTCCCGCGTTTCCATGAGGATGTCCATGTCCCGCGAGATGTCCGCGATCATAAATTCGGGCAGGCCGCTTTGTTTTGTGCCGTAAAATTCGCCGGGGCCGCGCAGTTTCAGGTCTTCTTCGGCGATGCGGAACCCGTCGCGGGTTTCCGTCATAATCTCCATGCGGGCGCGTCCAATCTCCGTTTTTGGCTCCGCAATCAGGATGCAGAACGAGGCGTGCTGTCCGCGCCCGACGCGCCCGCGCAGCTGGTGCAGCTGCGCCAGACCGAAGCGGTCTGCGTCCTCAATCACGATGACGCAGGCGTTCGGCACGTCAATTCCGACTTCGATCACCGTTGTAGAAACTAAAATGTCTAAATCATGCGCCTTGAAGCGGGCCATAATCGCGTCTTTTTCGTCCGATTTCATCTGCCCGTGCAGCAATCCAACGCGGTACTGCGGGAAAACGTCGTTGGCGATATGCTCGGCGAGCTGCGTGGCGCTTTTGGCCTGCAATTTCTCGCTCTCCTCAATCAGCGAGCAAACGACGTAGACCTGCCGCCCCTCAATCAGCAGTCTTTGCGCGGCGGAATAGACCTGACTGCGTTTGTCCTGCGTTTTCCAGTGCGTCGTAATGACTTTGCGTCCGGGAGGCAGTTCGTCTAAGATCGAAACGTCTAAATCGCCGTATAATGTCAATGTCAAGGTGCGCGGAATCGGAGTCGCGGTCATTACTAAGATGTGCGGACGGTGGCCTTTTTTCGCCAGCGCCTGCCGCTGCAAAACGCCGAAGCGGTGCTGCTCATCAATGATGACCATGCCGAGTTTCGCAAAGTCCACGCCCTCCTGAATCAGCGCATGGGTTCCGACGACTAAACGCGACTGACCGCCGAGCAGGCGCTCCCGTGTTTCCCGTTTCTCTTTTTCCTTCTGGCTGCCCAGCGAGAGTTCCACCGCAAGGCCCATCGGTTCTAAGAGGCGGCGCAGGACAATCGCGTGCTGCTGCGCCAGTATCTCCGTCGGGGCCATCAAAGCCGCCTGATAGCCGTTTTCAATCGCCATCAGCATCGCGGCGAGGGCTACCATCGTTTTTCCGCTGCCGACATCCCCCTGCAAAAGCCGGTTCATGGCGCGTCCGCTCGTGACATCGGCGGCAATCTCGCCAACGGCCCGCTTCTGCGCCCCGGTCAGCTCGAACGGCACGATTTCGCGCAAGTCCGCCTGCAATTTCTGCGCGTCCAATCGGAACGCGATTCCGTCGCCCGCATGGTGGTTTTCGCGGCGTTTGCGGGCAAGTCGCGTTTGCAGCAGAAAAAACTCCTCGAAAATCAACCGGCGACGGGCCGCGTAAAGATCGGCCTCGCTTGCCGGGAAATGGACGTTTTGCAGCGCCGTCTGAACGCCAACAAGTTTGTGCCGCAGCAGGATTTCCGGCGGCAGCGCCTCCCGCGCGGTCGGCAAAACGGTCTGCAAGGCCAGATCAACTAACTTGCGAAGCCGTCCCTGCCGGACGCCTTCGGTCAGGGCATAAATCGGAACGATTCGGTTGGCGGAAAGCGAATCGCCGTCCGCTCCAAGTTCTTCCCACTCCGGGTTTTGCATCTCAAACGCCCAGCCGTTGCGCCGAATCTGCCCGTAGGCCACAATCGGAGTTTTGCGCTCCATCAGCTGCTTGAACGTCCGTTCCATGAACGGCTGATTGAACCAGAACAAGGTCAAGGCCGTGCCGCCATCGCTTAACATCGCCTGCGTAATCGCCATTTTCGGGCGCGGGTATTTCGTCGTGACGGCTGAAATCGTGCCGTTGACCGTGACCATTTCGCCCGCCTGCAAGTCCGCCACGCGCCGAAAATGCGTCCGGTCTTCCCAGCGGCGCGGGATATGGCGCAGCAAGTCTTGCGCCGATTTGATTCCCAGACGCGCCAGAGCTTCCGCCGCCTGCGGCCCCACGCCTTTTAAATATTGCAGCGACAGTTCTGACGGGGGAACGGCGCGTTCTTCGGGAGTCTGGGTGGAGATTTGGGCGGCGGCGGACACAAGCGGCCTCCTGCGCTGCGGTCATCAGCAGGCGCGTTCACGGCGGTTTTGACCGTAACCCCGCTATTATACCCCAATTTTTGCGATTCGCAGTAAGGATTTCACAGAAATTTTTACCACAGAGAACACAGAGGAACACAGAGATTTAGAGAGAAGAATTGAGACAGGATGTGCGGGATTTGAAGGATGGACAGAATAAGCATTGATTCTTCTTTTCCTTTTTTTCTTACTCTCTCAAATTTGTGTCGCTTTGTGTCGCTTCGTGGATAAAAATTCTCTGCGCATTTCTCTGTGTCCCTCTCTATTCTCTGCGGTGAAAAAAGGGTAAACTTGAGTTCGAATATTTTCACTCAGGAGCGATTTTTATGCACTATCGGAAACTGGGCGCGAGCGGCCTGAACGTCTCGGAAATCTGCCTCGGAAGCTGGCTGACCTATGGCGGCGCGACCGAAAACGCGACGGCGGAGGCCTGCATTGATAAAGCCTATGAACTCGGAATCAATTTTTACGACACCGCCAACGGCTATGCGCGGGGAAACAGCGAGACCGTTGTCGGGAACGCCCTGCGAAAATATCCCCGCGACAGCTACGTCCTTGCGACGAAAGTCTATTTCCCGGTGAACGACGGCCCGATGCCGAACAATCGCGGCCTGTCCCGCAAGCATATCATGGAGCAGTGCGAGGCCAGTCTGAAACGGCTGGGGCTGGAATATATTGACCTGTACCAGTGCCACCGCTACGACACGGAAACCCCGCTGGAAGAGACGCTCCGCGCTCTGGACGATCTCATCACGCAGGGCAAAGTTTTGTATACCGGGTTCAGCCAGTGGCCCGCCGCGCAGATTGACCGCGCCGCGAAAATTCAGGGGGCGAAAAATTACCGACCGTTCATCTCCAGTCAGCCGTATTATAACATTCTGGGCCGAGATTTAGAGAAGGATGTTCTGGGCGTCTGCGTTCGGGAAGGAATCGGGCAAATCGTCTATTCGCCGCTGGCGCAGGGGCTGCTCACCGGAAAATATAAACCGGGACAGCCGCACCCCGAAGGCAGCCGCGCCTCCGACCCGAAGCAGAACACGTTCCTCAACAGCGGCAAATTGGATGACGCGCAGTTAGAAAAAATCCAGAAACTCGTCCCGATAGCGGAGCAGGCGGGGTTAAGCATGGCGCAGATGGCGCTGGCATGGTGCCTGCGGCAACCCAGCGTCGCCAGCGTGATTATCGGGGCGTCCAGGCCGGAGCAGGTGGTGGACAACGCCGGAGCCGCCGGAGTCACCCTCTCCACCGAGACGCTGCAAGCGATTGACGCGGCATTGGCCTGAAAATCGGAGCGTAACGATTCACCCTTTCCCGGTTTGCCCCCTGTCAGCGGGAGGGAACGAAAGATTTTCTTCACGCATCGCGCAGGAGAAATCAGGGCAAGGGGAATCGTTACCGTAAAGCCTGACTATCAACAATAACGCCAGCCGGCCTGTGTCCCGGTTATCGAAACGCCGCAACAGGCCTTTTGGAGCATAGGTATCTACACGGAATTGCCGCGACCGGGAGTGGAAAACTCCCGTCAAGACAGCGGCGTCCTGCGGACGCAAAAATCGGAATTTTTTCCTCGATGTCCCACTTTTTTCTCGATTTTACCACAGGGATGCGAGGCAAAAGCTTCTCAACAGCGCGAAGTTGCGTTCGCAGGTCGCCCAGGATACGTGACGGGAGTTTTCCACTCCCGGTCGCGGATCAAGCGATTCTGTGTAGATACCTATGCTTTTGGAGACTCCTTTTGACGCTTGACATCACCCGAAACGGAATCGCGCAGCGGCGCAAGGACGGAACAACGGCCCTGCTGCGCCCGAATCGCAACGGCGGCCCGCCGACCGAGATAGCCGTCCCGGAGGCGCTGGCGGACGCATTTCGGCTGGCGACGGGCGACATCGTGGCGGGCGAAACAGAGACCGCAGCGGAGGACGCCCCCGACCGCCTGACCGCCGTCACACAAATCAACGGCCTTGATCTGAAGGACGCGGCGGAGAGACCGTTTCCGCGAACCAACCGGGGACGCGCCGAACGGAGCGCCCCCGACCGCTGGCTCACTCTGGAAACCGGCGCAGGCGACCTGACCGGGCGGATGCTGGACTTTGCCGTCCCGCTGGGCGCGGGCGTTTTCGGCGTGGTCTACGGGCCGCATGGCAGCGGACTGACGCGGACGTTGCAGACAATCTTGCGCGGCGTCACGCAGAACGCGCCGGACTGCCTTGCCATCGTCCTGCTCTTGCGGGCGAGGGCGGAGGAAGCGACGGAGTGGCGCGGCAGCTTTCCGCAGGCGGAGATTGTGACTGTCTCGTCCACGTTCCGCGAAGGGACGCCGCAGCAAACGCTGGAATTGTGCGATCTGGTTTTAGAGGCGGCGCAGCGGCAAACGGAAGCGGGGCTTGATGTGGTGTTGCTGATTGACTCGCTGACGGGGCTATGGGGCGCGATGCTGGAAGCGGAGGAGGCGGACGCGCAGCAGGAGGCGGATACTTCGCTTGCGCGGCAGCGGATTTCGGAATGGGCGCGAAAGGCGGGCTGTTTTCACGGGGCGGGACTGCTCGGCAGCGGTCCCGGCGGTTCGCTCACAATGGTCGGCGCGGTCTGGAATCAGCCGATTGACCCGGAAGCGGAGGAGGAGCGCGACATCCACCCGCATTTGCGTTTGCTGGAATATGTCCTGCCCGAAGCGGCCTATCAGATCGCGCTGTCCCCCGTCCTGACCGAAAAACGCCTGTACCCTGCGATTGACATCAAGCAGTGCCGTTCGCAGGACGAGGAAAAAATCCTGCCCGCCGCCTTGCTTGAACGCCTGCTGACCGTTCGCGGCAATCTTCCCCGCCACGATTCTTTTTCCTGCTACCGGCAAGTTATGGCGGCGCTGGAAACTTCTGAGAACCTGGACGAACTGCTCGCCCAATTTGCAGGCGAATCCAATTCTATGGCTCTTGAATTTTTTCTTCGAGATCGGGAGCGACGCGACGAAAATGGGCCGCGTTGAAAGTCAACAAAATATCTACTTCGGCCTTGCGGGCAACAGCGGCAATCAGCGCATCATAAACTTGCCCGCCGCCAATGTTCCGCGCAGAAAGTCCGGCAAGCGCAGCAACAACTTCCGTTTCCGTGCGCGTGTCAATCTCGAAGAAAGGCAAGTTACGTTCGATAGCCTCCCACGCAACATCAGGCGAGAGGCGATCCGGCAGAGGTATTCGCGTCAAGGTCGAGTAAATTTCCGCCAGAGAATGCGTTGCCAGAACGCCCGAAATCTCTCCCTTGAAAACACGCTGTTGCCAGCGCATTGCGCGGGCATGATGAGGATGATCTTTGAGAATGGACGCGACCATGACGGACGTATCAGGAAGAACTTTCATCGTCGGTCCCTAAGGCCTCCGGGAAGAAGGAGCGAATGCGTTCCTCCCGCATTTCCGCCACAAAATCGCGTTTTGCGTCTTCCGCAGACACCTTCCCCCCGGCAATGACCCAAAAGCCACCCTCGTTTATCAGGTAAGGCGCGACGTACTCTTCTTGATTGGCGCGTACCTCTTCTGGCAAGGTGAGAGGAGAGAGCGCGGCTAGAGATTGCGGTTCCTGCTCCTCCAGCAATTCGTCAAGAACGACTTCGACCGGCTTGCCCATGCGCTCCGCTTTGCGCTGCAATTTCGCTTCCTGTTCGTGCGTTAGTGTCAGGCTCATATCCCTTTCCTTTTCTGCGCCGCGAAATTTGTATTGATTATACCCCCACCACCGCTTCCACGATTGGCGGCGTCTCGTTTGGCAGGCGCGTCAGAACGACGGCCTGATCGCTCGCCGTAATCGTCGCGAGTTGCGGGACGCGGTAGGACAGGATGCTGCTGACCCCCGCTTCTTTCATCGTGACGCCGTACCAGGTCGGGGCGGCCTCCATCGTCACCGGGTTGTGCGTGATGAGCAAGAACTGGCTGCGTTCGCTAAACTCTTTGATGAGGTTGGTGAATTTTTCCACGTTTGCGCCGTCAAGCGGAGCGTCCACTTCGTCCAGCAACACGAACGGCGAGGGCTTCACGGCTAGGAACGCAAACAGCAGCGCCGTTGCGGTCAGGGCGCGTTCGCCGCCGGAAAGCAGGGAGAGCGTCTGCGGCTTTTTGCCCGGAGGTTGCGCGATAATGTCAATGCCCGTCTCTAACACATCGTCGGGATCGGTCAGGATAAGTTTGGTCGTTCCGCCTTCGAAAAGCCGCTGAAACAATCGGTCAAACTCCACGCTGACGGCCTGAAATGTCTCCATGAAGACGCCCCGCGTGCTGTCGTCAATCTCGGAAATAGTCGAAAGCAGCGCGGCGCGGCCTTTCTCTAAATCGCCTTTCTGCTCGGTCAGGAAGTCGAAGCGCTCGGTCAGCCGCTCATACTCCCCGACCGCCCCGGTGTTGACCTGTCCCATCGCCCGGATTTCGCGGCGCAGGCGTCCGACCTCCATTGCGGTGTTGCGGTCTATCGCCTGCTCGTCGGGGCGGGCGAGGGCGTCTTCGCGGGTGATGCTGTATTCTTCCGCAAGCCGCTCCGTCGCCTGCGCCGCCGAAACTTCCAGACGGGCGAGGCGCAGTTCGGTGTCGTGCAGGTTTTTCGTCACGTCGGCGCGGCGCTGGATCGTCTCTTTGGCGGAATTGTTCAGCTCAAAACTCTCGGCAAGCCGCGCTTGCCGCGCCGTCTTCCACTGCGCGACCTCGCCCGCAATCGCCGCAAGATTTGTTTTTGCCTCCGCTAACGCGGCGGTCAATCGCTCCCGCTCCCCGACGGCCTCATTGCCTTCCGCCTGAACCGCGTTCTGCTGATTGATCTTTTGCGTTCGCTGCATTTCAAGGCCGCTCAACGCGGCGCGGTCTCCGGCAAGGCTGCGCGTTAAGCCTTCCCGCTTCTCCCGCAAACGCGAAACTTCGACTTCGAGCGCGACCGCCTGCGTCCGCTGCGCGTCCCGGCGGGCAATCAGTTCTTTCGTTTCGTCATTCAGGGCGGCGAGGGCATCGTCCGCGTTCTCGTTTTCGGCCTGCCCGCTGGCAAGTTCCGCCGCGATTTTCGCCACCGTCGCGGTCACGTCCGCCATCTGCGCGGCAAGGTTTTTGGCGGTGTTGTCGCGGTCGGCGCGTTCCTGATTCATGCGGGCGATTTCGCGCTCCGCGCCGCTTCGGGCGGAATCGGCGGCGGCGATCTCCGCCTGCAATTTCGACTCCTCTCGCGTCCGCTCGTTGCGCTCCGCTTCCAGTTGAACTAAATCGGCGGCGTTGGTCTCGACGAGGGCGGTCAGCCGCTCCGCTTCCGCTTTCGTCTTCGGAAGCAAGGCCCGCAGGTCGTCCATTTCGCCCTTGCGCCCGATGAGATGCGCCCCCTTGCCCTGCAAACTGCCGCCCGTCAACGCCCCCCCCGGAGTCAGCAGCTCGCCCTCCAGCGTGACGATTTTACTCCACCCGTTCATCCGCCGCGAGGCCGAAATCGCCGCGTCCATGTCCTCGACGACTAAAACGCGCCCCAGCAGCATTTCCGCGATTTTAACGTAGTTGTTGTCAAACGTTACCAGTTGATCCGCCACACCAACCACGCCATTTACCCCGCCGTTACGCCCAATATCAAGTGGGTTTCCGGGACGCAGCAGCGGCAGCGGCAGGAACGTCACGCGACCGGCGCGGTTGTCCTTGAGCCACTGAATGCCCGCTTTCGCTTCCGCTTCCGTTTCCGTCACGACATCCTGCAAACTGCCGCCTAATGCCACTTCAATCGCGATCCGGTACGGCTCCGGCACGGTCAGCAAGTCCACGACGGCGCGATAATGCCCCCGAATTTGGCCTTTTTTCTCTGCGTTCAGCACCGCCCGGACGCCCTGATAAAAGCCGTCATGGTTATTTTGCAGTTCGGTCAGGGTGCTCAGGCGGGAGTTTTGTTCGGCCTGCGCCCGCCTTGCCCTGTCCAGTTTGGCGCGGTTTTCCGCCTGCGCCGCCTGCAATTCCCGCTGCCGCGTCTCCACGCCCGCCCGCGACTCCGCGCTGATTTTCCGCGCCGCGTCCTTCTCATTGCGGGATTTTATGGCGGCGTCAAGCCGCGCCTGCGCTTCGTCCAATGCCGCGTTCAGCGTTTCGGCGTCCCGCATGATGCGCTCATTTCGGGCAGTCAGTTCGGCGAACCGCTCCTGCGCGTTGCGGTGCGCCGCCTCCCGGCTCGCCCGCTCCTGCGCCCGCCGCAGACGCTCTCCCTGCCGCGCCTCGACCTGCCGCAGCGCGTTTTGAACTGCCGCCTCCAACTCCTGAAACGCCGCCCGCGATCCCGCCCACTCCGTCCGCCGTCCCGATTCCAGCGCCTCCGCTTCCGCTAAATCAGTGCGGTCAATCTCGATATGCGCCTGCAAATGGGTGATCTGCGCGGCGATGTCGGCGAGTTCGGCGGTCAGGCGTTCGCGATTTTTCTCCGCCGCCTGCCCGCGCTCCGCCATCAAAGCCAATGCGCTTTCCGCCCGCTCGGCGCGAGAAAGGCCGTTGGTCTGCGCCTGCTGCGCCGCGTCCAGTTCCGTTTCCGCGCCTGCCAGTCTGGTTTTAATCTCCTCGCTTTTGCGTTCCAGCGCCGCCAGTTCCGCATCGAAGCGCAGCATTGCGGCCTGATCTTCGTCGCGCATCTGCCTGCCGCTCGTCAGTTCGTAATCCGCTTTTTTCAGTTCCGAGACCAGCAGTCCGACTTCGATTTCGTGCAATCTTTCTTGCAGCAGAAGGTAGCGGCGGGCGATTTGCGCCTGATTCGCCATCGGTTCGCGGGTCGCTTCCAGTTCGTGCAGGATGTCCCGGACGCGGTTCAGGTTGGTTTCGGCGGACTCTAATTTACGCAACGCCTCCTTCTTCTTGACGCGGTATTTTTTGATGCCCGCCGCCTCCTCGAAAAGTTCGCGGCGGTCTTCGGCGCGGGCGGACAGCACGGCGTCAATCTCGCTCTGCGAAACGAACGAGTACGCGCCCTTCCCGACTCCTGTGTCCAAAAAGAGTTCAACTACGTCTTTTAAGCGGCAGGGGCTGTTATTAAGTAGGTACTGACTCTCGCCGGAACGGTAGACCCGCCGCGTCACCGTCACTTCGGCAAAGTCAATCGGCAATGTTTTGTCGCTGTTGTCAATCGTGAGGCGCACTTCCGCGAGGCCGAGCGGCTTGCGCTTGTCCGTGCCGTTGAAGATCACGTCCTGCGCGTTATTGCCGCGCAGCAGGCGGGGATTCTGTTCGCCCAGCACCCAGAGCAGCGCGTCCACGATGTTGGATTTGCCGCTGCCGTTCGGCCCGACAATGGCGGTCATGCCCGCGTCAATGTGGATTTCGGTCTTGTCCGCGAAGGTCTTAAAGCCAAGCAAATGGAGTTTTTTTAATTGCAACGTAAATTTCCAGTCGAAGATTCAGGATAAATTGTCCGCAGAGGACGCAGAAGACGCAGAAAAAATACAAAAGTAATACAAGAAAAAAGATAAAGATGTGTACGCAGATAGCCTGGTTGCATCTTTTCCCTTTTGTTATTCTGTATTTTTTCTGCGTCTTCTGCGTACTTTGCGGACGTAAGAATTGTCCTCAGCGGACTTAATAATCGCGGACAATGCGCTCAAAACGGAGGATGTCGTCGCCAAAGTTGATGAGGAGAGCGCGTTTGAGGCCTGTCGCTTTAAGGTAATTAAGAACTTGAGCGCGGTGCGCCGAATCGAGTTTATCGAGCGCCTTGATTTCCAGCAGAATTTCATCATAACAGATAAAATCTGCGCGGTACGTACATTCGAGCAAACAGCCTTTGTATTGGATGGGCAGGAAAACCTCGTCCCGAAAAGGAATGGCGCGGGTTTCCAGTTCCCGTTCCAGCACTTTGTGGTAAACAATCTCAAGAAATCCGCGCCCCAGCGTCTTGTGAACTTCGATGGCGGCTCCGATGATAGCATGAGTTTGCGGGTCGCGTTGATCGGACAAGGGTGGTCTCCTGATATGGTGAGAATTGTCCGCAGAGGACGCAGAAGACGCAGAAAAATGGACAATTAAGCCTGTGTAGAATTAAACAGCCAGGAAAAATTCACCATGAATAGGAAAAAGTCCTCGTTCTATCTCCTATTTTTCTGCGTCTTCTGCGTCCTCTGCGGACATTTGTATTTCGCTCGACGGGCGCAGCAGCATTTCTGGCGGCGTGGCGGCAATGGCGGACGCCGCCCGCAGCAGTTCCGAGGCGGCAACCGGCGGCGCGGACGAGTGGCGCAGGAGAGTCCCCGCCGCGTTCTCCTGTTCGCGCCGCGCTATGAGAATCGGCAGGATATCCGCCGCCATTTCACGCAGTTTCGGTGTGCGGGCGGTCTGCGCAAATTTCTGCACGGGTTCCACCGCCCGCCCGTCCCCCACTTTCCCCAGCGCCTCTATCGTGAGCGAAATCAGAGGTTCCGACGTGTCCGCATCAAACAGCAGCGCCGACAGTTCCGGCGTGGCGTCAGCGGGAAGGCGTCCGTAATGCGCTTCGGTCAGCGTCGGCAGGAGTTGAACCAGCGCGTTGCGCGTTACGTCCGCAAGTCGCTTTCTTCCGCGTGACGCCTTTGCCAATATACCTGCGCTTTCCGCAAATTGCAGGCGGGCGAGCGTCTCAGCCGTCGTAAGTTGGACGCGCCGATTATAATCAGCGTCAAGCAGGGGCGCAATCACCAGTACGAAGGGGCTTGAAAGCAGCAAAAAGGCTGAAATCGCAAGAAATATCGCGCCAATGATCAAAAGCAATCCGGTTGACTCATAAAGCAGAGCGCTAACTAAGAGCGCTGCAAAAGCTGCAACAAAACAGATCATAAATCGAAACGTAGCGACGGAGACACGCCCCATATAATTGGTTTGCAACGCTTTGCCCAATGCCAGCACGGTGGCGCTTTCCTCCTCCAATCGAATCGGAGCGTATCGCAGAGCGATTGCCGCGACAAGACGTTCCCGCCACCGATATTCCGGCGTCGTGTTGAGGACAGCGCATAATGCAGGCGCGGCCTCGTTCGGTCTCAAAAATTCTCCCGTAGCGGCGTCAATCAGGCGGCGCAGGGGGCTTCGGCGCGGGATTCGCTTCATCAGGCGAACGATTTCAGCGCGGTCTTGTACGGTCTGTTCCTGCGCCATCATAGAATTTGCCTTTTGCAACGTATTTTCGGGCCGAGCGTCCGGGCGGCGGTTCCGGGCCGGTCGTTCACGGCCCGGATACAACGGACGCTATCATTCCGGCGAGACTTCGGGAAGCAGAGCGGTTTCCAGCGCGTCCAGATGCGCCCGCCACTCCGTCAGGGCGTCCCGCAATGCCGCGCGATTTTCGTGAAAAATGCCGCGCCACAGTTCCCGGTCGGCGGCGGAAACGCGCATGATGTCCCGGTAGCTGCCTCCCGCCATGCGCCGCGCCAGTTCCGCATCGGGGCTGCCCTCTATGAGGCCCGAAAAAGCGAACGAGAGCAGGTGCGGCAGGTGGCTGACCAGCGCTACCGTCCGGTCGTGGCGTTCGGCGTCCAGCGCGATGGGATTTGCGCCCAGCGAAGCGGTAAACTCCGCAAGCGTTCGCGCCGATTCATCCGTTTCAAACGCGAAGGGCGCGGCGCGGACTATTGCCCACGCCGCGCCCTCAAATAGATCGGCCTTCGCCGCCGCAAACCCGCTCCGTTCGCTCCCCGCCATCGGGTGACCGCCCACAAAGCGCGGCCCAAACAGTGCCTTGCCCGCCGCCACAATTCGCCCCTTGACGCTTCCGAGGTCGGTAATCAGCGCGTCCGGGCGAACAAAGGGCGCAATCTCCCGGAATTGTTCCAGCATCACGGGAACCGGAGTCGCGAAAACAATCAGGTCGGCTTCCGCAACGCCCGCCCCTAAGTCCGCCGTTCCCGCGTCAATCGCGCCGCTGCTTTGCGCCGCGTTCAGCGCGTCCGCGTTTCGGTCAACCCCGACGACGCGAAGCGCCAGCCCGCGTTCCCGCAGGGCCAGCGCCAGCGAACCGCCCATCATCCCCACGCCGACAATCGCAACCGTAGAAATTTTGGATTTTGGATTTTGGATTCTGGATTGCATCGCGCTTCAAGATACGACGCAGCGCAGGGAAATTCCTTTCCGTTCCGCGTCAGTGCGGGAGATTGCGCGGATTGATGACGGGCCATTCCACTCCCGGCTTGAACAGCGGATTGGAAGACCGCAGATCGTAGGTGAAACCGCCGCTGTTGTAGCCCCCGACGACGGCCTTTCCGGGAATATATTTGGCATGACCGTCCGCGAAGGTGCAGACGACGCCGTACTCCGGGTGGCGCGGCGGCAACGGTTTAGCGGGACTCTGGCCCGTCCAGTTATTCGAGTATTTGATGCGGCCCATGCCGAAATCGGATTTTTCACCCGGAAAAGTGACCCCGTCGTAGTTTGTCCAATCATGGACAATACCCGTTGTGCCGTCAGGCAGCGCGTCCGTCACCATTGCGATGCTGGAGATACCCGCTTCGCTGGCTGCCAGCCGCGACAGCCTATTAAATCCTTTATCATAAACGGGATAATGGATCATGCCATTTTCTTCGTGGTCAATGTTGTACAGGTACTCGTTGTAGCCCAGACTCATCACGATTTTGTCATTGTTGGGGCCGGGGAGATTCGCAGTGGTGATATTGCGACCGGCGCTGGGGCAGGCCCATACCTGTCGGTTTTTCAGATAGGGGTCCATGCTCGGCACAATCATAGCCCAGCCATAATTGGCGTAAAGCGGGTTGTTCGGAATATGCGTCCAGCCCGGAAGCGTTTCGTCAAAGTCCTGCGCGTACATGAGCAGGGACGTTCCGATTTGCTTGTTGTTGTTGAGGCAGGCGGTCTGCCGCGCTTTTTCCCGCGCCTGCGCGAAGACAGGGAACAGGATGGCGGCAAGAATGGCGATGATGGCGATGACCACAAGCAGTTCAATCAGCGTAAAGCCTGACCGAAAGGTACGTTTCATAAGAGCGATTCTCCTTTAGAGTAGAAATGCGCCGCGTCATTGCGGCGGGATGCGCGCGGGTGTTGAAAACACCCGCTTTGGTGGCTAAAGCCTCGCGTCCTTCGGACGCAACAGTCAAAATCTGCATGGTGTGTCCGAAGGACACGAAGCCGAAGGCTACCCAGACGGGTGTTTTCAACACCTGGTCGCCTGGTCGCCGCAAGCGACACAAACGGGTAGGTATTGATAGGTAACACCTGGAACTGAAACACCCGGAACAACGCGAAAGATTAAAGCGTCCTGCCGACCGCCAGCGCGACCGGGCGAATGTCCGCCATCATCTGCTCGAACTGCGCGAACGTCAGCGACTGCGCCCCGTCCTTGACCGATTTCTCCGGGTTCGGATGCGCCTCGATAATCAAGCCGTCCGCCCCGGTCGCAATCGCGCCCCGGCTGACCGCGTTGACCAGACTGCGCCGCCCGGTCGCATGAGACGGGTCAGCAAAAATCGGCAGGTGCGAGAGTTCTTTCACAGCGGGAATCGCGTTGATGTCGAACGTATTGCGGGTATACGTCTCAAAGGTGCGGATGCCGCGCTCGCAGAGAATCACCTCGTAATTGCCCTGGCTGACGATGTATTCCGCCGCCTGAAGCCACTCTTCGATGGTGCTGGCCCAGCCGCGTTTCAGCATCACCGGCTTGCGGGCATTGCCCACTTCGCGCAGCAGCGAGTAGTTCGCCATGTTGCGCGTCCCAATCTGAAAAATGTCTGTGTACTTGCCGACCAACTCCACGTCGCGGGTGTCCATGACCTCGGTGATAATCGGCAGTCCGGTCATGTCGCGGGCCTCGGCGAGCAGTTTCAGGCCCGCTTCGCCCATGCCGTGAAACGAGTACGGCGAGGTGGACGGCTTGAAGGCCCCGCCGCGCAAAATCGTCGCGCCTGCGGCCTTGACAAACTTCGCGGACTCAAAGAGCATCTCCGGCGATTCCACCGTGCAGGGCCCCGCCATCACGCAGATTTTGTCGCCGCCAATCTCCACGCCCCGCACATTGATAATCGTGCCTTCGGGCCGGAACGCCTTGCCGACGAGTTTGTAGGGCTTCAAAATCGGAACCACGCGCTCCACGAAGGGCAGGGCCTCGAACTGCTCGACCAGTCCGTCCTTGTCCCGCTCCGGCGTCCCGATGACCCCGACAATCGTCCGCTCTACGCCTTCGGAAAGATGAACGCCGTAGCCCCGCGTCTTCAAATCTGCAATCAAATCGTCGCGCTGCGTTGCCGTCGCGCCCGCCCCCAGAATAATAATCATGGCCCGTTGTCTCCTTGCTCAACGTCATTGTTGTCAATGCGTCGTACATTATAACACGATTAAGGGACGGGCGGCAATGAAAAATCCCGTTTGGTGGCGGCGCAAACCGAAAATGCGACAGAATTGCGGGCTTCCTGTCCTGCGCCATTACACGCTAATACGCATAAACTTAGCCCAATGCGTCAAATTGCATCCCGCTATGCCTATTATATCCTAAATCTTGGCTTTTCGTGCATGATTTCTCAACTTTTTTTTGCCATTCATGGCGTCAGAACCGCCGGGAAGGAAAAACGACCACGCGAACGGAATAGACCGGGAACAGATAGCAGAAAAGAAATAGACAGGATTTACAAGATGTTTCAGAATAAACAGGATAATTCGATTTTGGATTCTGGGTAACTGTTCCGCCTAATGTGACTGGGCCTTGAAAGGCCCGTCTGGGAAGCCTGCGGCTAATCGTCCTGCGGACGAAAACGCGGTTCTCGTCCACAGGACGATTGGCGGAACGCCTCCCAGACGGGTCTTTCAAGGCCCGGACGCCTGAATAGTTACGATTTTGGGTTGAAACCTTTCTATCATCGTGTTTTTATCCTGAGCCATCTTGTAAATCCTGTCTATTTCTATCCCCTCTTTGAGAGGACGCGGTGATGTCGGAGGCGGAAACTATGGGCGAGCGAATCGGGTTGGGGTTTGTCGGGGTGGCGGGGCGCGGGTATGGGGCGCTGATGCAAAATTTCGCGGCGTTCCCCGATGTGGAAATTGTTGCGGTCTGCGATGTCTATGCGCCGCATCGGGAACGCGCTGTCGCATATACGGAGGGCAGGGCCAAAGCCTATCACGATTATAAGGACTTGCTGGCTGACCCGCACGTGCAGGCGGTCGTTGTCGCGACGCCCCCGCACTGGCACGCGCTGATTACGCTGGACGCGCTGGCGGCGGGCAAGGACGTGTACTGCGAAAAGCCGATGTGCCGCTATCCGGCGGAGGGACGGTTGATGGCGCAGTACGCGGCAAAATACGAGCGCATCACGCAGGTCGGAACGCAGATTCACGCCACCAATAATTACCGCAAATGCGTGAATGTCGTCCGGTCAGGCGAGTTGGGAGAGATTTTCATGGTGCGGAATTTCTGCACCATGAACGACCATTCCGAAGGACTCGGACGCCCCGCCGACACGCCGCCGCCCGCCGGACTGGACTGGGAAGCATGGCTTGGCCCCGCGCCCGCCGCGCCGTTCAACATGGCCCGCTTCCGCGACGGGATGCACCGCTATTTCAAAGACTACGTGGACTCGTGGCTGCACGAACTCGGCCCGCACATCGTCGAATTGCCGTTCTGGGCATTGGAACTGCCCGCGCCGCTTACGGTCACCTCAAGCGGCGGGCGCAGGACGACCGACAGTATGGCGGACGTGCCGGACACGATGGAGACAGTCTGGGAGTTCCCTGACCGCCTGATGACGTGGAGCCTGATGCAGGGCAACAGTTTCCATTTCGGTATCGGGAATCCGGGGCCGGGTCGCCATCTGGGGATTGTTTTTCACGGAACAAAGGGGACTCTGGTCGCGAATTACGGCCTGTGCGAAATCTATGACGCGGACGGCAAACGTCTGCCGGACAAAGAGTACCCGGAGGCGGTTCCCGTTTCGCCCGGTCAGGAGCGGGAATTTATAGACGGCGTAAAATCCCGGACGGAGTGTTCGTGCAGTTTCCAGAATCACCTGCCGATGCACACGGCCTTAAACCTCGCGCACCTCGCCCTGCAATTAGGCCGCAAACTGCAATGGGACGACGCGGCGGGGCAAGTCTTAAACGACGACGAGGCCAACCGCCTGCTCGCCCCGCAATACCGCGCCCCCTACCGACTGCCAGGACAAAATGGATAACAGGCAGCAAAAAGGACTCTGCATTTACAGCGTTTGGCGGGGTGATGGTATTAGAACGTATGATCAACGTATTTCTCACCTGGGCGAAAACATTAAGGAAATTTGTTTCCTTAACTGTGATTCTTGACTGCGCTTTGGTATCTGGCAGGAAATCGGCATGAAAAAAATCGAGGCGATTATTCGCCCGCTGAAATTGGACGAAGTGAAAATCGCGTTGGGCGAAATCGGCGTAACGGGTATGTCGGTCTCAGACGTGCGGGGCAGCGGGCGTCAGCGCGGACAGTCCGCTCGCCTGCGCGGGGCGGAATACGCGGCGGCGCTGGCGATGAAAATCAAGATTGAGATTGTGGCGCGGGACGAGGACGCGGACGAGATCGTCACGACGATTGAACGCCACGCCTGGACGGGCGAGGAGGGCGACGGCAAGATTTTCGTCCTGCCGATGAACGACGCGATCCGGGTGCGGACAGAGGAGCGCGGCGACGACGCGATTTGAGCAGACTGCGAAGAACCGCCCGACGGGGCAGGAAATCCCGCGCCCCGTCCGTAAATAGACGGCATGGAATCGAACGATTTACAAACCACTACGCCGGACGTTTCGCCCCCGTTCGGACTGCCTGCCACGCTAAAAACGGCCCTGCGCGAAGTCTGGGAGCGGCTCGGACTGGTGATTGGCATCAGTTCCACCTGGTCGCTGGCCCTGACCATCGGGTATCAGGTCGGGCTTTCGCTGCAATTCCAAGCCGCGCCGGTTGTCCGCATAGCCCTTGCCGTTTTACTTACCGCGCTGCTGGCTGCGCCCGCCACCGCCGGAATTTACGGCGTGGCATGGGCCGCGCTGCATCACGAGCCGCAGACCTACGGCGATTTCTGGCGGCAGGCGCGGCAGTTCGGCGGCCCCGTCCTGCGTCTCACGCTGCTTCAAGCCGCCGTGATTGGCCTGCTTGTCCTGAATTTATGGTACTACGCGCAGGTCGGCGGAGCAATCGGATTCGGGCTGGCGCTGCTGAGTTTCGATGCCCTGCTGATATGGGGCCTGATGGCGATCTACCATTTTCCGCTGCTGATGGCGCAGGAGTCGGGCGTCTTCGACGCGCCGGACAAGCCCACAGTACGCGGCGTTTTCCCCGTCCTGCGCCGCGCGTTCTATCTCGCGCTCGGTCGTCCCGCCTATTCGTTCGGCCTGCTGACAGTCGCGTTGCTGCTCACTCTCTTTTCCCTTCCCACCGCCGCCCCGTTCCTCCTGCTCTGGCCCGGAGCGATGGCTCTCCTGCTCACCGCCGGAACGCGGGACATTCTACTTCAATACAAAGCAAAAGAAAAGGATGCACAATAGACAGGATAAACAAGATTTTTCAGGATTAAGAAGAATGGTTTTTGGAAATCCTGAAACATCCGGTTCATCCTGTTTATTCGTATTTCTTCGTGTCTTTTCGTGATAAATTCGTGGTAATTCGTGGATAGAAAAAAATGCAAAACTACGATGCGATTGTGATTGGGGCGGGACATAACGGGCTGATTGCGGCGGGCTATCTGGCGCGGGCGGGGCAGCGCGTCCTTGTATTAGAGCGGCGCGAAATCGTTGGCGGGGCCTGCGTAACGGAGGAGGTATGGCCCGGTTACCGCGTTTCCACTGCCGCTTATCTTTGCAGTCTGCTGCTGCCGGAGATTGTGGCGGATTTGGAGTTGGCGCGTTATGGGTTTGAGGTGTATCGGCGGGAGACGGCGGGGTTTGCGCCGTTCGCGGACGAGCGGTCGCTGTTTCTGTTTGCCGACGCAGAGAAGACGCGGGCCGCGCTGACCGATTTTTGCCGCGACACGCCGGAGGATGTCGCCGCGTTTTTTCATTTTGAGGCGGACATCGAGCGGGCGGCGGAAGTGGTCGAAAAATGGACGACGGGAACGCCGCCTGACGAAGCGCGGATGCGGCGGGACTTTGCGGAGGCGGGCCATGCGCAGTGGTACGCGGAGTTCGTCGCCGGCAGCGTCCGCGATCTGCTGGACAGTCGGTTTCGCAATCCGCAACTCAAAGCGCTGCTCGCCACCGACGGCCTGATCGGGACTTACGGCGGGCCGTCCACGCCGGGAACGGCTTATGTCCTGCTGCACCATTACCTCGGCAAAATTCTTGGAGCGCGAGGCGCATGGGGATACGTCCGGGGCGGCATGGGGCAAATCACGCAGGCGCTGGCGCACTCCCTGACCGACAGCGGCGGCGAAATTCGGACGAACGCCCCCGTCGCTAAAATCGTCATCAAAAACGGGCGGGCCGTCGGCGTCACGCTGGAATCGGGCGAAACGATTTACGCGGATGTCATTCTCTCCAACGCCGACCCGCACCGAACGTTCGTCACCCTGCTTGGCGAAGATTCGCCGGTGAAAAATCAGCCCGGACTTTGGCAGGATCTGACTACGCGGGGCGGCGCGTCCTGCAAAATCAATCTCGCCGTCTCCGAACTGCCGCGCTACGATTGCCTGCCTGCGTCCGCTTCAATCCAAAATCCAAACTCTAAAATCCAAAATGGCGCAGGGCTGGAGCATCTCGGCACAACGCACCTTTGCCGCAATATGGACGCGCTTGACCGCGCCTTCGAAGAAGCGGCAAACGGCTTTCCCGCAACCGAACCGATGATCGAAATTTATGTTCAGACCGCCACCGATTCCCGCCTGACGCCGCCGGGTAAGCATATTTTGTCGCTGTTTACGCAGTATTTCCCCTACCATCTCGCGCCAGGATTAGACCTTGACGCGGAGCGCGAAAAATACGCCGACCGGGTGATTGCCCTCGTCGGGCGGTTCGCGCCCAACGTTCCCGCGTCCATTCTGCATCGGCAAGTCCTGACGCCCCGCGATTTAGAAGCGCGTTTCGGACTGACGGGCGGACACATTTTTCACGGCGACCTGCTGCCGCCGCGCCTTTTCAATGGCAGACCGGGCGTGGGGTTTTGCGGCCCGCAAACGCCCGTTCCCGGTCTGCTTTTGTGCGGTTCGGGCGCCAGTCCCGGCGGCTGCGTCTACGGCGCTCCGGGCCGCAACGCCGCGCTTCTCCTACTCTCCCGCAAAAGCGCGTAGCGACGCATTCAGGGACTTTCAGAGAAATAAATCCCCCACGATGCGAAGTCCGCATTGAGTCCGCGAAGGCGGACTTCGCGCCCTTGTGGCAGTGAATTTATTCGCCCGTCTCTCTTGGGAATTTAATCCTTGCGGGGCATTTACGCCTGATCGCTCTCCAGGTTCAGGTACTTTCGCTCGTCCGGCGTCAGGGAGACATGGAGGGCGGGCAGAGTGCTTTGCAGCTCTTCCAGTTTGCGCGGGCCGACTATCGGAAAGATCGGGAACGGGGAACCCAGCACATAGGCCAGCGCCACCTGATTCGCCGTCGCGTTCTTTTTCGCGCCGAGTTCGCGGGCGCGGTCAAGCCGTTTCCAGTTGTCCGCCGCGTAGTACACGCGCTCTACGTCCGCGTTATCGTGGATTTCGGGGGAATAGCGCCCGGTGAAAAAGCCGCTGTCCTGCGACGACCAGGGCAGCGCCGGGAACTGATGCCGCTCATGCCACGCCAGATCTTCCTGCGAGGCCGTCAGGCAGCCGCCCCACATCTCCTCTTTGACGCGCCCCAGCCCGATATGCGGACTGCTTGCCACAAACGGCATTTTTCCGTTTGCCGCCGCGTATTCGTTGGCCTCCTGAATCCGCTTCGTCGTCCAGTTCGAGCCGCCGTAAGCGCGAATCCGTCCCGCCGTCCGGTGCGCGTCAAGGCAGTCCACCAACTCCCCGACCGGCACGTTTACATCGTCGCGGTGCAGCAAGTACAGGTCAATATAATCGGTCTGAAGGCGTTCCAGACTGGTTGTCAGGTCGCTGGCAATCGCGGCGGGGTTGACTTTATCGCCGGTGTGATCGGGGTGCGCCCCCTTGCCGAGTATCACGACTTTTTCGCGGTTCCCCCGCGCCTTGATCCACATTCCGAGGCCCTTTTCCGCCGTGCCGCCACCGTAAATATAAGCCACATCGAACGCATTGCCGCCCGCTTCGGTGAAAGCGTCCAGCATCGCGTAACAATGCGCCAAATCTTCCGAGCTGACGACCATCGCGCCCAGCACAAGTTTCGATACCGGCAGCGCCACGCCGTTGATAGTCCCTGTCTGCATTGCAAAATCTCCTTGAAGGGGTGTCGGGGTTCGGGTGTCGGGTGTCGAATCGCCCCGTCCGCAGGACGGTTGGCGGAACGCCTACCAGACGGGTCGTTTACGGCCCGGTCACTTCGACACCCTACACCTGAACACCCGAACACCCGCATTGTTAATTCGTTCTCACGACTTCGATAGTCCACGATACGAGGTCGAGCGGCGATTGCCCGGTCGCGCCGTACACGTCGTAGGCCGTTGGTTCGTTGGTTTCCGGCAGCGCCGTGTCCGTGCTGGTGACGGCGCGGTTCTGCGTCACGTCCAGCGTCAGGTAACTGCCACGCCCGTTGGACGTGTCGCCCATCGAGTCGTAGGCCTTGAGCGCCGGGGCCTGATCCAGCGGCGTCACATTGGTTGAAATGATATTCACCTGCAGGTATTGCAGGGCGCGGGCGGTGGTCGCCGCCGTATTTGCGTCAACCGCGTTGCCCAGCGAGTCCCGGACGAGTTGCGATAAATCTATCTCAAATGTCAGCGTGGTCGAGCCTGCCGGATCGGTCAGGTCGGTAGACGGCGCGGTCGAGGTAATGGGGACGCCGGTCGAGCGGAAATTCTGGCGGTTGTTGGCGTCCCCGACGACGTGGTACAGCGCGTACCCGTTCTGCGACTGTCCGCCATACTGATTGAATCCCCACTGCACGAAATCGGTAAAGCCGCCCTTGTTGGTCGCGTTGGACGCGCCGCTATCGGAGGCCGTCGCAAACCCGTTGCCGTAGGTGTTATTGGCGAGAGGCGCTCCCACCGGAATCGGCCCCGCCGCGTTGCGGTCGCCCGCATTATTAATCACAAAGTAATACTGATAGTTCGGGTTGACCGTGTAATTATAGCGCATCGTGACGCGCAGGCGAATCCCGGACAGCGCGTTGCTACTCGGCGGCTGATTGGCGCACCCCCCGCACAGCAGACAGAGCGAAACGCCCCCCAGGATTTTCACCACAGAGAACACGGAGAACATAGAGGGACGCAGGAAAATTTTGGATTTTGGATTTTGGATTCTGGATGGCATGGTTTCTTCTCTGTGTCGCTCTGTGTTTTCTGTGGTTCAAAATTCCGCGCTTTCGGGTACAACTAAAGGCATGACACCGAAGGAACCTATTATAGCCGATGCGGGACGTTCCGCGCAACCGGCAGGCAATGCGATTACTGCAAATTTTCCGTCTATTTTTCCGTCCGGGCGCGGAATCCGGCTGGCGATTTTTTCCGGGCTGCTGCTGTTTCTGGCAAATCCCCCGGTTGGGCTGTGGCCTCTGGCGTGGCTGGCGGTCGCGCCCGCCATTTTGAGCGTGACGCGGTCGACGCGGGCGCGGCAGGCGGCGTGGCGCGGCTACGTGTTTGGCTGGGCGTTTCTGGGGCCGACGTGGTACTGGGTCGGACTTACCCTCAACGCCTGGACGCGCTCACAAATCGGCTGGATCGCATGGGCAGGGCTAACGTTCATTCTCGCGGGATTTTACGCGCTCTGGGGCGCATTAGCGTGGCAGATTGCGCGGCGGACTTCGGACGGCTGGCGGATTATCGGGATCGGGGCGGCATGGGTCTTTGTGGAATGGCTGCGGACGCTCGGCCCGATTTCGATGCCCTGGGCGCAGCTTGCCTACACGCAGTACCGTTTCCCGCCGATTTTGCAGGCATTGGATATTACCGGCGCTTACGGTCTAAGTTTCGCGATGCTGCTGACGAGCGGCGGCGCGGCGTACTGGTGGGCGAACCGCAAAGAATATCAGGCCACGCGCTATCTGTGGGCGGGGTTTACGATGCTCGGACTGCTGACGCTTTTCGGCCTTGCCCGGATGCAAATGCAGGAGGTGGGGCCGCGCCTCACGGTCGCCGCGATGCAGGACAATCTTGATCCGCTGGCCCGCTTCGACGACCGGCAATACGTCCAGACCTTTCGCGATCTGTCCGCCCGCGCCGCGCAGTCGCGCCCCGCGCCGCAGCTGTTCGTCTGGTCGGAGGCGTCCGCGCCCGACGATGTGCTGCATAAACCGCAATACTCCGGGCTGATTATGCAGACGGCGCAGGGGCTCGGCGCGGGATTTATTACCGGGACGGATGTCGTCACGGCGGGCGGCGTAGCCCATTCTTCGATCCTGTTCCCGCCCGATAACAGCCTGCCGGTTCACTACGACAAGCAGCAGCTTGTGCCGTTCGGGGAGTTTATCCCGTTCCGCAGGGTCTGGCCCGCCGCGCTTCAAGATTCGTTTGGCTTCTTCAAGACCGATGTCACGCCGGGAGAGAATGCGACATTGCTCGCGTTTCACGCGGCGGACGGGTCAGAAGTCGCGGTCGGGCCGTTCATCTGCTACGAATCCATGTACCCGCAGTACGCCCGCGCCATGACGCGGGCGGGCGCAAACCTGCTGGTCACGCAAAGCAACGACTCGTGGTTCCAGTCCCGCGCCGCGCAGGAGCAGCATCTTGCGGCGGTCGTGTGCCGCGCTGTGGAGAACCGCCGCGCCGTAGTCCGCGCCACCACCAACGGCGTCACCGCCCTGATTGACGCCAACGGACACATCACCACGCAGGCCCCGCGCAATACGGCGGCGTTCGTCGTCGGGGACGTGACGCGCAGTACCGGGCGCTCGCTGTACGTCCGCTGCGGAGACGGGTTCGTCGGCCTGTGCGCTCTTTTGATCGGTCTGGCGCTGGCGGGGCGTCTCGTCGAATCGGAGAAAAAACCGAAAGTCGGCAAAGCGCGGAAATAACGAACGTCGGCAAAGCGCGGAAATAACGAACGTCGGAAATGAATCGCGCCGCGGCGCTGTTTCTATCATTGAGTGGTCAGTCAAGGAGTGGTCAGTCAAGCAACGTTGCGTCTTGACTATTCACGTCGGGCCTGTAAAAGGCCCGACCAACCGGGTGAATAGTTACCGGATGCCCACGATTACAAAAGCGGCCTCAAGACAGTGCGGCTCCACTCCGCAAGCGTGGTCGGCGTGGTGGTCTCCGGTGTGCGCGGTTCCTCTGCGTAAGAACCCGTCTCAAACGCCTGAAACATCGTCACGAGGTTATGCGCCGCGTCTGGCGACGCGCCCATGCCAAGCAGACTGCCCGTCATGGCCTCCGCCGGAACTTGAACGTAACGGACAGTCTTGCCCAGCGTTTCGGTCAGGACGGCTGCCGCTTCCGCAAGCGTAATGTCGGCGGGGCCTTGCACCGCAAGGAACGACTGCCCCTGCCAGTCCCGATGCAGCAGTTTTTGCGCCGCGACCGCCGCAATGTCCCGCGTGGCGACCAGCGGCACGGGCAGTTCCGGTCGGTTGATTCCGTACCATGCGCCGTCGCTTTTTATCGTCGGGAGATACCACAGAAAATTCTCCATGAACAGCCCGCACCGCAGCGAGAGGACATTCGCGCCCGTTGCGTTTAAGGCGTCCTCGGTCAAGAACAACTGCGTGGCGATTCCCGCGTCGCGCGGTCCCCCGCCCCCGCCGCTAAGCAGGACGACGTGGGGAATCTGGTTCGCTTTGACCGCCCCTGCCGCCGCTCCGTAAAGCGCGGCGTAATAGGCGCTGATGTCGGGCGCTTCCAGACTGGGCGGCGAAAGCCAGAACAGCGCGTCCGCGCCCTCGGTCGCTTGCTGCACGAATTTCGCGTCAGTCAAATCGCCCTGCTTGACCGTCGTTCGATTGCGGACTTCCGCGCTGAGTTTCGCCGGGTCACGGACGATTAGCGTCAAGTTCTGATTCTCCGCCAGCAGCAGTTCCGTCAGTTTGCTGCCGATATTGCCCGTCGGGGCCGTGATGACAATGCCCATCTCTTTCGTTCTCCCTTTTGCTTTATCACGCTCCCCTTTTTGGAAGCATGAGTTACTATACGCCTTTCGTTGCAGACAATCCATGCGGAATACGCTATACTATTTGTCGAATCGTCCAGAAAATCAAAGAAAAGTAAGCAGGGAGAGCAAACAAATGGATATTTTGACCGAGGCCCTCAATGCCGTAAGAATCCGCAGCGTGGTGCATTGCCCGACCGAGGCGCGGGGCGAATGGGGCGTTTCTGTGGATGGCGTGTTTGGGGCGAAATTCTGCGTCGTCCTGGCTGGAACGTGCTGGATCGAGTCGGAGGGACAGCCCTCTCTGCAACTCCATGCGGGCGATTTTGCGGCGGTGACGCGCAGTCTGCCGCACGCCGTCCGCACCTCGCCCGACAGCCCGCTCATGCCGCTGGAAACGCTCCTGACAGACTATCCCAAAGACGCGGACGGGGTGCTGCGGTGCGGCGCGGCGGGCGAAAAAACGGCGCTGATTGGCGGCTGTTTCTATTTCGAGGACTTCCAGACCAGCCCGCTGCTCCGCGCCCTGCCCGTCCTGCTGCATATCCCCTGCGAGCAGGGACGCGCTTTCGGCATGGACGCCACGATTGCGGCGGCGCTCAACGAAGCGGTGAGCGGACGCCCCGGCTCCGAGATCGTGCTGACGCGCCTGTCCGAAGTCCTGTTCATTCAGGCCCTTCGCGCCCACCTTGCCCGCCTGCCCGAAGGCGAAGCGAACTGGTTCCGCGCCGCCCTCGATCCGCAAATCGGCGAGGCTCTCACCGCCATCCACCAAAACCCGGCGCGGGACTGGCAGGTGGCGGCGCTGGCGGCGCTGGCCGCGATGTCGCGCTCCGCCTTTGCCGCCCGCTTCACGCAGCTCGTCGGCGAGCCGCCGCTGCGCTACGTCACCCGGTGGCGCATCCATAAGGCGGCGCGATTGCTGAGTGAGCCGAATGTCAGCGTAGCGCAGGTGGCGGCGCATAGCGGCTATCAATCGGAAGCGGCGTTCAGCAAAGTCTTCAAGCAATGGACGGGCCAGACTCCAAGCGCCTTCCGCAACGCCCGCTGACTTCCTCTCACCGCCCGCCGCGTCCGCCAGTTTTCCCGCCCCTGTAATTAGGCGCTTACTCCCACTTAATGCCCGCTTTTCTTCACGTATAAGCGCCTGCAAACGGCGCAAAAATCCTCGTAGGGTTTCGTGTTTTTGTCTCGTACCCGGTAAATCGGCGCGTCCTTTCCGCTCCTGTGTGGAATGATGTAATTGCCGGAGACAGCGCCGTAAAAAAGCCGTCTTCGCAATATCAAGGAGTAGTGAAATAAGTACCATGACCACACGAGAAACGCGGCCCGAAGAGGAGCCGATTAAACTTACCAAGCGCGAAGTCGAAGTCCTGACCCTGGTGATTGAGGGCAAATCCAGCAAAGAGGTCGCCGATATGCTGTATGTCAGCAAGCGAACAGTGGACTTCCATCTGGCGAACATCTACGATAAACTTCAGGTCACCAACCGCGTTCAGGCGTTCCGCCGCGCGGCGCGGCTCGGACTGATCCCCTTCGATGCGATGGCGGGCGAGGGTTAAACCTTCTCACACAAGAGACCTTCTCACACAAGAGACCTTCTCACAAAAAAGACCTTCTCACAATAAAGCGGCGGGAGCATCATGCTCCCGCCGCTTTTTTTCGCTTTTATTTCCCCGATTGGCCGCCCTGCCGCTTACTTCGCTTTTTCGTTAGTTCTTGCCTACACCCGGTTTGCTCTTTCCTTTTACACTGTTTTTTACCTGCTTTTCACCCTGTTTCAACGAAATGTTCTCTTTGGCATGAATCTTGCAATAGAGAGATTAAATGGAGTAATCAGCGCAGGAAATAAGCGTCTGATTGCTGCGTAATCTCTCGTTTTTTCGATTTTTATTCTACGCCTTGAATCAGGAGAATGTTATGCAACACAAACGCAGTTTCCCGCGCTGGAGCGTTCTGGCGCTCTGGCTGCTGGCGCTCTTTGCGCTGGCAGGACACCCCGCCGTCGGGCAGGCGCAGGCCGTCCTTAATCCCAATGGCGGCAGCGCGACCGGATCGCTGGACGCCACGCACACCGACATCGTATATTCCTACACCGTGACCAACGACGAGGATTCCACGCTGACGCTGACCACCGGCGCCGGAGTTCGCGCTTATATCCGCTTTTACGATAGGGACGGCGCGACGCTGGTTGCAAGTCAGAGCCTTGTCGGTTTTGGTTCCACCGGGCAGCAGGGCATCGGGCATCTAGGGCCGGGGACTTATTTCGTTCATGCGACCCTCTACGATGGCAGCGGGACGTTTACCCTGAGCAGCGCCCTGACTCCGCCCGCCGCCGCAAACGACACCGAACCCAATAATGACGCCGCGCGCGCCGTTGCTTATGCGGTGAACTCTACGGTAACCGGGCATCTGGGTTATTCTCGGACGGCCTACGCCGACGTGGACACGCAGGACTGGTACAAAGTGACCGTTCCTAAAGACGGCGACGTGACCTTTACGCTGACCACCGATGGCGTGTTCCCGCTTCGCGCCTACCTCCAATTCTATGATTCGGACGGCGCGACGCTGGTTGCGGGTCAGGGCCTTGTCGGAGGCAATTCCACCGGGCAGTTCGGCGTCGGACACCTCGCGCCCGGAACCACCTATTACGTCGTCGTGCAGCGCTACGATGGCTACGGCGGATACACCCTCGCCAATACAGAGACTACGCCCGTCATCACCACGCAGGCGACCGTCAACAACACGCCCGCAACGGGACTGCCTTTCGCCCCCAACAGCACAGTCACCGGACACCTGGGTTATTCGTTTGGCGCATATAGCAATATCAACGTCATCGAATGGTACAAAGTGACCGTTCCCAAAGACGGCGACGTGACCTTTACGCTGACCACTGACGGCGTGTTTCCGCTTCGCGCCTACCTCCAATTCTATGATTCGGACGGCGCGACGCTGGTTGCGGGTCAGGGCATTGTCGGAGTCAACTCCACCGGGCAGTTTGGCGTCGGACACCTCGCGCCCGGAACCACCTATTACGTCGTCGTGCAGCGCTACGATGGCTACGGCGGATACACCCTCGCCAATACAGAGACTACGCCCGTCATCACCACGCAGGCGACCGTCAACAACACGCCCGCAACGGGACTGCCTTTCGCCCCCAACAGTACGGTCACCGGGCATCTCGGCTACTCGTTCGGCTCTTACACTAACATCAACTCCGTCGAATGGTACAAATTCATCGCCTCGCAGGACGGCGACGCCACCTTTACGCTGACCACCGACCAGACGAAGGACAGCGGCGGCAATTTCCTATTCAATCTCCGCGCCAACGTCCATTTCTACGACTCGGACGGGACCACCGAAATCGGCAACTCGTTCGTCGGTTACAACACGTCCAATACGCTGACCGTTGCGCACCTTGCGCCGGGGGCGACCTACTACGTCGCCGTCACGCTGTATGACCACTGGGGCGGTTACACGCTCAAAAACGTCGTGACTCCGCCGACCTTCGCCAACGACAAAGAGGTCAACGACGACTATAAACACGCGCTGGCCTATACCATTGGCACAACGATCACCGGACATCTCGGCTATTCCCGAACCGCCTACGGCGATCAGGACAGCGCCGACTACTACGCCCTGACCGTTCCGCAGAACGGCGACGTCACTTTCACGCTGACCACCGATTCGGTACTGCCGCTCCGCGCCCATATCCGCTTCTACGATTCCGACGGAACCACCGAAATCGGCAACTCGTTCGTCAGTTACAACACGTCCAATACGCTGGGCATCGGGCATCTCGCGCCGGGGGCGACCTACTATGTCGCCGTTACCCGCTACGATAACTGGGGCGGCTACACCCTGAAATCCTACCTGACGCCGCCTGTGACTGGCGTCAGTCTGGTTCCGGGAACGTCGCCGGGAACCGCGCCCGCCTTCGCGGTCAATTCCAGCGTTACCAGCAATCTCGGCTATTCGCAAGCGTCTTACGGCAGTCAGACGGGCGACGCCTGGTACGCTTTTGTCGCGCCCCGCGACAGCGACGTGACCTTCAATCTGACGACCGATACGCTGCTGCCGCTCCGCGTCAACCTCCACTTCTACGACTCCGACGGCAAGAGTGAGATTGGCAACGTCTTCATCGGAGGTAATGCGACCAACACGCTGGGCATCGGGCATCTCGCGCCCGGAGCGACCTACTACGTCCGCGTCACCCGCTACGACGGCTATGGCGGCTACACCTTGACCAACACCGTCACCCCGCTCTACGTCGCAAACGACGCAGAGGTCAACGACACGGCGGCGACCGCCCTTGCGCTGACCAATCTCTCCAACGTCACCGGGCATCTCGGCTACTCCCGAACGTCTTACTACAATCAGGACAGCGCCGACTGGTACAAGATCGCCCTGCCCGCCGGCAGTTTCTCGGCGAATATCTCCCTGTCCGGCTCGCTGCGGGCCAACCTGTATCTCTACAATACGGACGGCGCTTCGCAAATCACCAACGTTTTCATCGGCATCGGCGGAACGGCCACGCTATCCGCCAATATCACGACGGCGGGAACGTACTATCTGGCGGTCGCCCGCTACGACGGCTACGGGGCGTATGACATCAATCAGCCCGTCACCGCGACCATCTACGGAACCGTCACCCTCGACAGCATCGCGCCATCCGCGCCCTCGCAAACCGTCACGGTGGATTTCCGCAAACCGGGAACGCAGACCATCGTGTTCACCCGCCAAATCTCCGTCGGCTATAACGGGGCCTACTTTATGTCCGGCGTGCCGCGTGGCGTTTACGATCTGGCCTTCAAGGGCGCGAAATGGCTGCGTAAAGTGGTCAGAGGAATTGATGTCACGGTGGGAGACGCCAACGGGGTCAACCCCTATCTTGCGGCAGCCGACGGCAACAACGACAACAGCGTGGACTCCTCCGACTTTACGCTGCTGATTGGCGCGTACAACAGCGATGTGAGCATTGCCGGAACGGGCTACGACCTTCGCGCTGATTTCAACTGCGATGGCGCGGTGGACTCCTCGGACTTCACCCTTCTCATCGGCAACTTCGGCCAGCAGGGAGATAAGTAGCGAGATAGATAGGGAAAGATAAAAAAAGGCGACCTCCCGTGTGTTGCGGACTGTTCGCGCTAACGCGCAGTCCGCAAGAAACGGGAGGCCGCCTTTTTATGGCGCGGCAAGTATTTCATCAAGAAGAACGAACGGCAGACCGGGAACGCGCCGGAAGCCCGCGTCGTTGGTGACAAACAGGGCGCAGCCGCGCAGCAAGGCCGTCGCGGCGTGGATAGCGTCAGGCGTTTTGAGTCCGGGAACAACCGCCTGAAGGCGAGCGGCCTCTTACAAAATGTCGGATGTGACCGGCACGAGATCAACTACCTGCTGCTGAAACAGCCTGCGGTAGTCGTCGGCAAGCAGGGCGTCGTTGAGGCGAATAGGCAACACCAGTGTTTCCATGCGCATCAATTCACTGCTGAACACTCGTCTGCCTGCCTGCTGCGCTTTCCAGAGCGGGGCGAGAGGCGGCGCATAAAGGGGATGATGCTGCACCGTGTAGATCAGGGCATTGGCGTCCGCGTAAATGTCCCCCACAGGCGGCACCATCAACGTTCCCATGCGTCTTTTTCCTCCTGTAAAGCGTGTTCGTATTCCTCCCAGGTGGCAAAGGGGCGCGGGCCGGGAATGACCGTTCGCGCAAAATCCACCATCGAAACGCGACCGTCGCCTGTCGGCGCGGCGGGCGGCGCAGTTTCCTGCGGCAGCGCGACGAAGATGTCCACGTCCACGCCTTCGGTCAGTTCCGGCGCAGTGAACTCCACGCGCTTACCGGGCAAAACTCTGGTGGTCAATCGAATGGCAGTCTGTGTCATAACGCGATTCCTCCTGCGTTTATTATAGCACACGACCCGAAATGAAGGAAGAAGGATGAATCAATACACCGTTTGCTATTCGCGATAACAAACAGAAAGCATGGGATTGTGATTCATCCTTCCTCATTCATTCCACCGTGACGCTTTTGGCGAGGTTGCGCGGCTGGTCAATCTCGCAGTTGCGGGCGCGGGCGACGTAGTAGGACAGCAGCTGCATCGGGACCATGCTGACGATGGGCATCAGGGCGTCGAGGGTCGGCGGGACGAAAATCGTCTCATTGGCGCAGTCAGGAATGGAATCCCCGTCGCGCAGCACGGCCAAAATCGTGCCTTCCCGCGCCGCAACCTCCTGCAAATTGCTGACCATTTTTTCGTTCGTCGCGGGCTGAAGGCAGAACCCGACAATCGCGACGCCCGGTTCCACTAAGGCAAGCGGCCCGTGCTTCATCTCACCGGCGGGGTAGGCTTCGGCGTGGAGATACGAAATCTCTTTGAGTTTCAGGGCCGCTTCCAGCGCGGCGGCGAAATCGTAGCCGCGCCCCAGATAGAAGAAACTGCTGTGATGCGAAAGCGACTCCGCCAGCGCCGCAATCTCCGGCTCCCGTTTCAGGCAGGTTTCTAACTGCGACGGAAGCAGGCGCAGCGCCTCGGTGAACTCCCCCGGAACGCTGCCGTCCCGCAGTTGCGCAAAGTACAGGCAAAGCAGCGCTAAGGCCGTCAACTGCGCGAGATAGGCCTTCGTCGAAGCGACCCCGATCTCCGGCCCCGCCTGCGTCACGAGGGCGGCGTCCGCATCCCGGTACAGCGTGCTGCCCAGCACATTGACGACGGCAAGCGTGGTTGCGCCCTTCGCTTTTGCCCCCCGCATCGCCGCAAGGGTATCCGCCGTCTCGCCCGATTGCGAGATGAGGACGACCAGCGTTTCGGCGTCCACCAGCGGATCGCCGTAACGGAACTCGCTCGCCACGCTCGCCTCGACCGGACGCCGCAAAACCTGTTCAAAAAGTCGCTTGCCGACTACGCCCGCATGATACGCTGTGCCGCAGCCCACAATCGCGACCCGCTTGAATTTTGCCCAGTCCGCCGCCGTGAAGGGCAGTCCGGGCAGGGAAATCCTGCCGTCGTCGCTCAGGCGTCCGCGCAGGGTCTCCCGCACCGTGCGCGGCCCCTCGTGAATCTCTTTGAGCATGAAATGGGGATAGCCGCCCTTTTCCGCCGCCGCGTCGTCCCACGTCACCTCCAGCGTTTCCCGGACTATCGGAGCGCCTTCAAAGTCGGTCAGCGTCACGTTGTCTTTTTTGATGACCGCAAAATCGCCGTCCTCCAGCAAAATGACGCGGCGGGTAAAGCGCATTACGGCGGGGATGTCGGAGGCGAGAAAATTCTCGCCCTCACCCAGCCCGATAATCAGCGGCGAGTCTTTACGGGCGACAAAAATCGTTTCCAGCGCGTCCTGCGAAATGACCGCCAGCGCATATGAGCCGCGAACGTCATGCAGAGCGGCGCGGACGGCGGCGGCGAAATCGCCGCCATGGACTTTCGCGTAGTCCTCGATCAGATGCGCGAAGACCTCTGTATCGGTCTCGGAGGCGAACGTATGCCCTTTTGCGATGAGTTCTTGCCGCAACTCCGCGTAGTTCTCAATGATGCCGTTATGGACGAGCGCGATTTTGCCGGAGCAGTCGCGGTGCGGGTGCGCGTTCTGTTCGTTGGGCCTGCCGTGCGTGGCCCAGCGGGTGTGCGCTATCGCAACATGAGCGTCCTGCGTCTCCGACTCCAGCGCCCGCTCCAGATTGACGATTTTGCCGATGGCCCGCGTAATATGCGCCTGCCCGCCGTTCGGATACGCCACGCCCGCCGAGTCGTACCCGCGATACTCCAACCGTTTCAAGTTCGTCAGCGCGGTTTCCACCGCGTTCCGACCGCCGATATAGCCTGTGATTCCGCACATGATTCCCTCCGGGAAAAGGGTATCGGGCGTCGGGTGTCGGGTGTCGGCAAGATGGCGTAAACCGCCGTCTTGCCAGCGGGAATTACTCCCGACACCCGACATCCGATACCCGATACCCTTCTTCGTATGTAAATTGAACGCCGTTTTTTGCGAGTTCCGGCGTGATCTGGTCTAAGTTGTCGCGCTGTTCTGCGGTCAGCGCGTCGGTGACAAGGCGGACGGTCTTGCCGCGCAGAATAGCCCCGCCAAAGTTCCAGGGGTGGCGTTTGCCGAGTTTGGAACAGTCCGCCGCAAGAATAATTTCCGGGACATCGGCGAGCAGCTGCTTATGGAAGGCCGCTTCCTCCGCCCGGTGCGAAAATAAGTCCAGCGTTCCCGCCAACGGGTTCAGCAAAATTCCGCTCGCCCCGACAATGGCGATTCCCGGCTGAAAGGTGCTGCGAAACTCCGGCGAGTGCAGGGCGCAGTCTTCCGGCGCGTAAATCTCGCCCAGCACGCCCGCCGCCACGCCGCCCGAAACGAGTTCGAGCAGGGATGGCACACTGCTGGTAAACACGATGGGATTATGCGGCGATTCACCCGCAACGACGGCGCGGCGAATTTCGCGGGCGACGGCGTAGGTCGTGCTGCCTGCGGTCAGGGCGATGGCGCTCTCGTCGGGCAATCGGGCGACGATGGCGACTGCTATCGCCTCTTTCGCGGCAAGGTTGCGCTCCAGCTGACTGGTAAAATAGCCCGGACTGTATCCCGCCCGCGCAATGGTCGCCCGTCCTCGCCGGACTTCCAGCCCCTGCACCTGACGCAAAAGTCCCTGCAAAGATTCGAGATCGCGGCGGATGGTACGCGAGTCGCAGCGCATTTTTTCCGCCAGCGATTCGATGTCGCTGCCTTCGCCGCTTGCCGCCAGCAGTTCCAGTATTCGCATTTTGCGCGTTTCCGCCTGTTCTGACACGTCCCGCCCTCCTGAATGTCCCTATTATGACACAATTTCAATTTGAATGGACGTATTTCGCTCTTTTTCGTGACATAATTTGCCGTTAAAATTGGAAATAAGGCCTCAAATTTGTCCTGATTCCGTTAAAATTTGTCCTTGACAAGTCAGCCGTTGGACTTCACAATAGGGGCATCAAGCAGAAATGAGAAAATCGCCATGAGAAAACAGAGAATAGAAAGCAGAAAACAGAACGAGTCTTCAGAAGTTGACCCTTCTGTGAAACGCCACAAATTTGGCAGAACGGGCATTTCTTTCTGTTTTCTGTTTACCTTCCTCTGTTTTCTATGCGCCTCTCCTGCTATCGCGCAGAACGCGCCGCGAATCGTTGTCATTTCCTGCGCGGGGCTGACGCTGGACGACTTGCGGGATGGACGCTCTCCGGCGCTGGCGGCGTGGGCGCGGCAGGGCGCAGTCGGCATGATGAATCAGGCGGGGGCAGCGGAACGGGAGATTTCGCCCGCCGCGCTGTTCGGGGCGTCTTTTTCGGGGCGTTCGGAGGAGATTGCGATTTCCCGCGCAAGCCCCGAACGTCCCGCCGCTCCGATAGATTCCCCGCTCGCCGATTATCAGGCCATCGTCAATCAGCCGGAAGCGGATTTTATCATCGTCCGATTGCGCGATCTGGAACGCAACGCGCAATCCGGCAAAAACGATCCCGCCGCCCGCGCCGCCGCCCTGCGCCGCCTCGACCTGCTCGCTCGCCTCCTGATAGAATCTCCGCCCGAACGCCCGACCGACTGGTTCCTCCTCGCCCCTCCGCTTCTTCTTTCGACACCCGACACTCGACACCCGACACCCGCGTTACGTCTGACGCCCGTTCTCGCTTCCGGCCCCGATTTCCCGCCCGGACTGCTGGTATCCGCTACGACGCGGACGCCGGGAATAGTCTCCAACCGCGACCTTGCGCCGACGCTGGCCCGCCTGCTCCGCGCCGGACTCGCGCAGCCAACGGAGGGACGGACGCTTAAAGTCATTCCAACGGGCGGGGACGGCGAGGAACGACTGGCGCGGATGGCGCGGATGGATTACCTTGCCGAACTGAACGGGCGGGCGTTAGTCCCGGTTACAGCGGGGTTGTTCGCCCTGTGCGCTGTCTTAATTTTGCTGACGTTCGCGGCGCGAAAAATCAGGCCGCAATCGGCAAAATTTTTCGCGCCCGTCCTGATTTTTGCGATGAACGCGGGGTCTGCCGCCCTGTTCGCGCCGCTGCTGGTTCCCCCCACCCTGCTGGAATACGGCCTGCGGATTGCGGCGTGGATGCTTGGCCTGACGCTGGCCTGCTGCGGCGCGGCGCGGGTTGTCCGCCTGCCGCCGCCGCTAATCGCCACTTTCGTCACCCTTGCTCTTATCATGGGAGACATAGCGACGGGGCAGAACCTGCTCAAAGACGCCCTGATCAGCGATTACGCGCTGGCAGGGATTCGCTACTACGGCGTCGGAAATGAGTATCTCGGCGTGATTCTCGGATTTGCGATTACGGGCAGTTTCGCATGGCTCGACGCAACGAACGTCCCGTTTCCGCCAACGAAAGAGGCGCGGGGGGCGCTGCGGGGACTGATTTTGTGCTGGATTGGGCTGACGCTGCTGCTCGGCTGGCCCGGACTCGGCGCGAACGCGGGCAGTCTGGTTTCTTGCGGGGCGGGGTTCGGCGTAGGGGTCGCGCTGCTGTTCGGAAGGCGGGCGGACTGGCGGATCGGGGCGGCGGGCGCTTTTTGCGGTTTGCTGCTGGCCTTCGGTTTCAGCCTGCTGGATGCGCGGCTGTCGCATGGCGAAGCGTCTCACCTGGGCGCGGTGATGCAGGCGGCGGGCGGCGGGCGAGGCGCAGGCTATCCCGCCGCGATTGTCCTGCGCAAAATCGCCATGAACTTCCGCCTTCTGGTTTCGCCCGCGTTTCTGCTGGCTGCCGCCGCGATTGCAGCGGTCGTTTTCTCCTCCGGCAGGCTGTTCGGGTCGGCGTGGCGCAGCCTGCTGGCGCGGCGTCCCTGGCTGGCGCAAAGCCGCAAGGCGCTGTTTGCGGCGGCGGTCGCCTCGCTGCTCTTTAAGGACTCCGGCGTCGTTACCGCATTATTTCTGACGGGCGGCGCATGGCTGATCTTCGTCTGGTTCCTCTTTACCGATTCGGAAAGCGCGGATTAAAAGTAACCATTCACCCCACCCCAGCCCTCCCCTTCGCAAGGGGAGGGAGCCGCCTGCTTTTCTCCCCTCCTTGCGAAGGGAGGGAGCCGCCTGCTTTTCTCCCCTCCTTGCGAAGGAGGGGTAGGGGGAGGTGAATAGTTACCTTTTGAGATTGAAACCCGTTGGAGATTCACCACGCAACGGGTAATATCTACCCACGCGTCAGTGAAAAAGCGTCACGAAAACGTCTTTTCGAATTACGAGTGCATATCGCCGGGATCGTTGGCGAAAGGCGAGATGATGTTCAGGCGCTTCAGTTCGCTGACGAGTTTAGAAGCATCCGACAAAATCAGCGCGGCGAACTTCTGCGTGTCCGCGTCTTCTTTATGCAGCAGAAACTTCGCGGCGCTGCACAGCTGCGTCAGCGGCCCAAGCAGCACATCCTCATTCACCAGTTCACTGGGCAAAAGATTCGACGCCTGCTCCAGCGTCAGACCGCCCGCCTCATGCGTCAGGAACGAAGGCGTTTCCGTGTCCGCGCCGGGGAGAGTCGGCGTCCCGGAAAAGTCGGGGAAGGGCGCGTCCTGCGTGAAATTTGGCGCAACGTTCGCGGGGTGGACAGCGGACGAGCCAATCTCCGGCAGGTAAATCGAGCCGATAATCGGGTCGTTTGCCTCGCGCATCCGCTCCTCGATCTCGTTCAGTTCCTTGCGGATAGCCTGATACAGCGGCGTGGAATCCATCTCTTTATCGCCGGAAACCCCGTAATCGCTCTTGTTAATTCCATAGAACATCGGGTCGGTCGTCGCGTAATTGACGAACATAACCGCGATAAATTTCTGAAAAACGTACCTGTCAAATATGTATTTACTCTTGTAATTATCGTCATTCACAACGCCGTGCATCACATCGTCAAACAGCGTCACGATAAATTCGCGGGCGGGCATCTCTTTGCCCTGCGCCACCGTCAGCGGCAGTCCAAACTCATAGTAGTACAGAATCTCATGCGGGTTGGTATGCCCCTCCGCCTCCGCCACCGACGTAAACACGTTAAGTTTCATCATGGAATCGAGGTTGCGGCGCGGGTAGCCTTTTTCCACCATTTGCAGCGCGTAGCCCTTAAACTCGTTGTAGTCTGTTCCCAGAAAATGCGCGGTATTATTGGCAAGCCGGTCGCGCAGTTCCTTAATGCGGCGCAGCAGATTGCTCCGCGCATCGTTGATAATCTCCATCATCTCATCGCGTATCGGGTCGTCGTCGGGGAATAAGTCCAGCGTCTCAAAGGTCGTGCGGATGACCGCAAAATCGTTGAGGCCGTCTTCCAGACACGGGTACGCGATTCCCAGCAGCAAATCGTCGGGAATCACGTCCACCATATCGGCGTTGCGGATTCCCGATTCCGGGCGCACCAGCGCATAAAAACGGTTTTTGGTTGCGACGCTTTTAATCAGCGCGACGAGACGAGTATCGTGCATAGTGGTTTTCCAGGAGAGAAAACAGAAAACAGAAAACAGAAAACAGAATGGGGCTGCCAGAGTTTGCAAGGTTTGAGAAACGCGGCAAATTTGGCAGTCAGGGCATTTTCTTCTGTTTTCTGTTTTCTGTTTTCTGTTTTCTTTATTTTATCAGCGCAAACGTCAGCCCGTAATGGACGGTTCCGTTCAGGCTGTACGCTTTAATCTGCAAATTTCGCGTAAGGTCAAGGCCGATGCTGGTGTTCGGGCGGTTTTTGTACCATTCGGCGTCAATATGCCAGCCGCCGCGAAAGCGGGACTGAATCCCGATAAAGCCGCCGCTGATGTAGCCGGTTCCGGCCCCGATGTTTAAATGCAACGCCTGAACGATCTTTTCCTGCTTTTGCGAGAGGCCGAGCGTTTTGCCCAATGCCAGATAGACGGCCTGACGCTCCAGTCCGGTTCCAAAAATGTCCCGGATGCCGACGGATATAGCGGGATACGCGCCTAAATCGGTTAAAAGCGGGTATTCGACGTTGAAGGAGTGCCGCACCCTGTCATTACGCAGGCCGGAGCGATTATACTCCAATTCGATCTGGCGCGGCGAGGAATACTGGAACCACTCCCGGTTTGGGTTGCCGCCGTAGGGACTGTACAGACCTTCCAATTTTACGCTGTCCGGGTCAAGCGTCGCGCCCGCCGGAGCGAGTACCACGCGGTCGGCGCGGGCGGGTTGCTGCGCCGCCCTTCCCATCATAAATGCCGCCGCCGCAAAAATGAGCAAACGCTGGCCTGAAAATCTCACTGCGAAATCCCGCTTTCCTGCGTCCGCGCCGCCGCGCCGCCTTCTGTATGCCGCGCCACGAAGCGGCCCATGCGAATCAGCGCCTCCTCCAGCAAAGGCTGCGCAGTCGCGTAGCAGCAACGGATATGATCGGTTCCGCTTGGCCCGAACGCGCCGCCGGGGACCACCGCAACCCGTTCCTCCCTCAGCAGTTGTTCCGCGAACTCCTCCGCCGTCAGTCCAGTGCTTTTAATCGAGGGAAAAGCGTAAAACGCGCCTTTCGGCTCCACGCAGTCCAGCCCGATCCGGTTCAGACCGCTCACAAAGAACCGGCGGCGGCTGTCATAGTCCGCGACCATCGCCACGACTTCCGCCTCCGCGCTGTCAAGCGCCTCTATCGCGGCGATCTGCGCGATATGCGGGGCGCACAGCATCGTGTATTGATGCACCCGCAGCATCAGCTGCAAAATGCTTTGCGGGGCGCAGGCGTAGCCCACGCGCCAGCCCGTCATAGCGTAGGCTTTGGAGAAACCGTTCAGCGTAATCGTGCGTTCCCGCGCTCCGGGCAGGGAACCGAGGCAGGTGTGTTCGCCCGCGTAGGTCAGGCGGTCGTAAATCTCGTCGGAAATCAGGTAAAAATCGCGCTTATTCGCAAGGTTTACTAATTTTTGAAGGTCTTCGCGGGTCTGCGTGGCGCCCGTCGGGTTGGCGGGCTGACCGATGAGGAACGCTTTGGTGTTCGGCGTGATCGCGGCTTCCACCCGTTCGGCGTGGAGGCGGAAACCGTCCGCCGCGTCGCAGGGAACCGTGACCGCTTTGCCGCCCGCAAATTCGATGCCGGGGATATACGACACATAGCACGGTTCCGGGACGATTACCTCGTCGCCGGGATTAACCAAAACGCGCAGGGCCACGTCAAGCCCTTCCGAAACGCCAACAGTAATCACGCACTCGCTCACGGGGTCATATTGGACCCGATAGCGGCGCTCCAGCATGGCGCAGATTTTCTGCCGCAGCTCCAGCAGGCCGCTGTTGGACGTGTACTGAGTGATGCCGCGTTCTATGGCATCAATGCCCGCGTCCCGCACCCGGCGCGGCGTGGCGTAATCCGGTTCGCCCACCCCCAGCGAAATCACGTTTTCCATCGTCGCCGCAATGTCGAAAAAGCGCCGGATTCCTGAAGGCGGACAGTTCGCAATCACGCGGTTTAGCGGTTTGCGCGGCGCAATTCCCGCTGTCTCTGCAATTTTCTCACTCATAATTACCAATCCTGCTTTTTACGCCTGTGGAGGCATGAGATGCGAGGCATTTTATATGCCTCGACGCGGCAACGTTTGCGCTTTGTTCCGCGCAACATAGACGAGACTAACGACACCTAAAATCAAAAATAACATCCCAGCAACAAAGAGTTCATTTACTTGCTCGACGGGCAGCTGAGATAGCCGCTGTCCCCAGGTTGAAGTCATGTACCACAAGGCAGTTCCAATACAACCACAGCCAACAGACAGGGAAAGTCCAACAAAATAAATCCATGCGAGTGGGATTGAAAGCCGCTTTACCGAAGCGTAGACAGTCGTCGAAAACAAGATAACGCTCATCATACCGAAGACGACCGCCATCATCGCCATTTTGACGGGAGGTTTGAGAGGAAGCGCCGTAAATACACTGCCACAGAAAATTGGCGCGGCGTACAACAAAACTTTGCGTTTGGTTTGCGTATTCATCATGCGAGCAATCTCCCAAACTATCACGCCACACGACTCAATTTCATGCGCGGAACGTTCGGCGCAAAATCAGTATATCGCAAGGCTTGCCCGTTTGTCAATGCTTTCGGGGCGGCAACGGGCGAACGAAAAGATTTTTGCCCGCCGATTTTTGCTCGCCGAGAAAACGAGGGACACTCTTGATATGCGACGAAACGGCGAGACGCGCCTCGCGGGTATAATAAATACGGCGTTATGCGCCGTTTCGCCGCTTTTCAGGGGGGCTGGGATGTCAGACAAAAAACCCGTGACCGCTTACGGGGACGCAATAGAAAACTACGCGGCGCTGGCGTTCCAGCGGTGCTGCGCATGGTTCGGCACGCCCGCAGACGCCGCATGGCCCTATGAAATCCTCCCCTGGCATAAAAGTTTTTGCAGTAGGGCGCTCTGGTTTCATCGCTACTTCATTGCCATTGCGGAGACAGACTCGCTTGAAGAATGTTGCAAGATTGTCGGTCACGAAATGTACCACCGCGTCGTCTCTGCGCAGCGCAAAACTCCCATTCTAAAACACAATCTATGGGTTGATGAGTTATTGGCGGAGTTGACCGCTTATCGCCTGCTTGATGAAAACGGGATGGGTCAGTACGTCGAGAAGATCAGACATCGAACTTTGAGCGAAACGAAGCCGCTGGCTATGCAGCGTTTCCGCGAAACGAGAATTCCCCTCCGTTATCGTTTTGGCTGGAGCAAAACCAATGGCTATCCCCTTGATTTCTCCTATCACCTGCGTTGTGTGAGCGCCGCCCTGTTGCGGTATATCGAATGGGAGCGGATTTGCCGACTGCCGCAATTTCCGACGGTGGAGGCGTGGCTTGAAAGTCTATCGCCTGACCGGAAATACTTCGCAGGCCGCATTTTGCGGTTCGAGGATGATTGCCGCGATACAACGCTGGCGCTGGCGGGATTGGACGCGCCCGCTAAAAACTACTTTCACCGGGCGCTGGGCTTCGCGCTGTCCGACGTGAAGCGCTTTGAGGAGGCGCTTACAGAAATGCGGATGGCGGCAGAGTTCGATTCGCAGGACGCAGAACTCTTATTCAGAATCGGGCTGGCGCTTCGCGCTGCAAACCGACTCACTGAGGGCCTCCCTTACATGGAACGCGCCTCGGAGATAGGCTACTCCAAAGCCGATGTCCAGTACACTTTCGGGTGTATGCTGCTCGAAGCAAAACGCTGCGATGAAGCGATTGCACAATTTCAACAAATCATGGAAAATTACCCGGCAAATTACGGTACCCTGTACTATCTTGGGGAAGCACTGTATGAAGCGGGACGGCGCAACGAAGCAAAAGAGGCTTGGGAAGTTGTTCTGAAATACAGCGACGCTTCGCTTTCTCCTTTTGCCGCCAAAATGCTCGAAAAATGCGCCTGATGAACCCTGCCCCGCTTCTTGACCCCACGTTTCACGATTTCTTTTCCCCCTGCCCTTGACATTCTTACCGGAAATCTAGTATTCTATTTTAGCGCTCAAGGAAGGCGACTGCTAAAAACCCTTTCAGAGACGCCCATTATTCACTGTCAGCGTCCGCTGGAAGCGGCGGACGAGGATTGAAATCACCCATAACGCTAGCATAGGAGGTAGACAATATGGCATTGCGACCGCTCCGAGACAAGGTTGTTGTGAAACCCAGCGAAGGCGAAGAAAAAACCGCAGGCGGCATTTTCCTGCCCGACTCCGCGAAGAAAAAACCGCAGGAGGGCAAAATCGTTGCCGTCGGCACAGGCCGCGTCCTTGATGATGGCACGGTCAAGCCCCTCGCCGTTTCCGTCGGCGATACCGTGCTGTATTCCAAGTACGGCGGCACGGAAACCACGCTCGAAGGCGTGGATTACGTTATTCTGGACGAAGACCAAATTTACGCGATTTTAGAAAAATAGGACAATAGAAAACAGAAAACAGAAAACAGAAAACAGAAGAATAATGCCCTGTCTGCAAACTTTTCGCTTCAACGCGCAAGCCTTGCAAATGCGATGCGCCCCCTCTGTTTTCTGTTTTCTGTCTTCTGTCTTCTTTGCAAAAAAGGAGATTAACTATGGCTGCCAAGCAGTTGAAGTTTGATGAGGAAGCCCGACGCGCGCTGGAGCGCGGGGCCAACGCAGTCGCGAACGCCGTGAAAGTGACACTGGGGCCGAAAGGCCGCAACGTCGTTTTGGACAAAAAGTGGGGAAGCCCCACGATTACCAAAGACGGCGTGACGGTGGCAAAAGAGATCGAACTGGAAGACCCGTATGAGAATATGGGCGCACAGCTTGTCAAAGAAGTCGCCAGCAAGACCAACGATGTCGCCGGAGACGGAACCACGACGGCGACAGTCCTCGCGCAGTCCATTGTCAATGAGGGACTTCGCTACGTTAGCGCGGGCGGCAATCCCCTGCTCGTGAAAAAAGGCATTGAGACGGCAGTCGCGAAGGCGATTGAAGAACTCAAGACGCTTTCCATTTCGGTCAAGGGCGATAAAGAGAAAGTCGCCAGCGTTGCCAGCATCGCGGGCAACGACACCGAAATCGGCAGCCTCGTCGCGGATGCGATTGAGAAAGTCGGTCAGGACGGCGTTATCACCGTCGAAGAGAGCAAATCGCTTCAGACCTACACCGATTTCGTGGACGGGATGCAGTTCGATAAAGGCTATATCTCGCCCTACTTCGTGACCGACCCGGAGCGCATGGAAGCGGTAATTGAAAACCCGCTCGTCCTCATCTACGAGAAGAAAATCAGCGCCGCCGCCGACCTGATCCCCGTCCTCGAAAAAGTCGCGCAGGCCCGCCGCCCGCTCGTCATTATCGCCGAAGACGTGGACGGCGACGCGCTTGCGACGTTGGTTGTCAACAAGATTCGCGGCATCATCAACAGCGTCGCGGTCAAGGCCCCCGGCTTCGGCGACCGCCGCAAGGCCATGCTGGAAGATATCGCCATCCTCACCAACGGCAAATTCATCAGCGACGACCTCGGCATCAAACTGGAAAACGCCGACCTCACCTATCTCGGCAGCGCGACGAAAATCACCGTCGGCAAAGATGAGACCACCATCATCGAAGGCGGCGGAACCGAAGAATCTATCATGGGCCGCATCAATTTGATTAAACGTCAGATTGAAGAGACCGATTCCTCCTACGACAAAGAGAAATTGCAGGAGCGTCTTGCCAAACTCGCGGGCGGCGTCGCCGTCATCAAAGTCGGCGCGGCAACCGAAACCGAACTCAAAGAGAAGAAGCACCGCTTCGAGGACGCCCTTTCCGCCACTCGCGCCGCAGTGGAAGAAGGCATCGTTCCCGGCGGCGGCGTGACGCTCCTCAACGTGCAGTCCGCTCTTGACAACCTTGGCGGCTCTCCTGACGAACAGCACGGCATCGCCATCGTGCGCCGCGCCTTAGAAGAACCCCTTCGCCAAATCGCTGAAAACGCGGGATTCGAAGGCTCGGTTGTCGTCAACAAAGTGCAGTCGCTTCCCAAAGGCGAAGGCTTCAACGCCGCGACCGAAGAGTACGGCAACATGATTGACATGGGCGTCATTGACCCGGTGAAAGTGACCCGTTCCGCCCTGCAGAACGCGGCCTCTATCGCGGCCCTGATCCTGACGACGGAAACGCTGGTGGTGGAGAAGCCGGAGAAGAAGGCGGCGGGCGGCGGTGGCGGACACGCGCACGGCGGCGGCATGGGCGACTACGATATGTAGTTCCCGGTCTTTGACAAAAAGACACATAGCAAAACGCCCCGAACTTTCTCTTGCAAAAGGGAAGTTCGGGGCGTTTTTATTGCGGCGGATTTACGCGGCTTTGGATAGGGTGAGGACAACGGTCGTCGCGGCGCCGTACACGGTGACGGCGGGGCTTGCCACGCTCGCCATGCCCGCCCGTTTTGCGAGGACGCGGTACGCCACCTTCACGCCCGGAGTCTGCCCGACGTGATCGAATTTCGTGGCGCTCGCGCTCCCGACTTCGACCCATTCGGCGGATGCGCCGCTTTGCGCCTGAATGACGAAAATCGTGTTCGGTTTATTCCCGGCGCGGTTCCAGCGCAGCGAATTGACGCCGTTGCTGTACGCTTCCGCCATCAGTCCCGTCGGCGTCACGGGCGGCGTGTGGTTTTTGGGCGCGGTGCGCGGATTGACGCCCAGCGACGCTTTGAGCGCGGGGGAAACGGCGGCATTGGACTGAATGCGGCGCACCACGCCGCGAACCGTGTTGTTGACGTTTTTGGTCGCGCCCAGTTCGCCCTGCGTCGCCGCTTTGAGGCTGGCCTTCGCGGTCTTCACCACGTTAATGGAAGTGGAAAGGCCGCTGGCGGCCCCGGTGAGCGCGGTCATGTCGCTGGCGGTGAGGCCGAGGGCTGTCATGTTCGTGTTCGCGACGGTGTTGAAATTGGTCAGCCACGCTTGAAGTTGGGTTTTGCCTTTCGGCAGGTAATCGCTTTGCATTGTCTGCTCCTCCTGAAAGATGCCGGAAAGAACTTCGCCCGCCGCTTCGCGGCGCTTGAATTCCGCGTCCTGAAACTTGACTCCTGCGGCGCAAAACTTAAATCTCACGGCGCGGAATTTTAATCTTGCGGCGTGAAACTGAAAGGCCGCGCAGGGAAATTCGCAGGGGCGGCGGGTCGTGCGCTCCGGCGCGTTGACAGGAGGATTATAGGCGGGGGCGGGGCCATTCCTTATCTCATAGAATGGAAAATGCGTAAAAAAGCCGCTTTGCCTCTCTCGTTATGAGGTAAAGCGGCTATCGAAAAGCGCATTGTCCGCTGAAACGTTGATTACGGATTTGGAAGGGGGCGCAGGGTGAACGCCGCGCCAACCCGAACCGGCAAGTTCAGTTCATAATCGCGCATCAGCGCCATACCAATCAGCGAATCGGAATCCATTTCGTCTATCAAAATGGTCACGGTCTGACCGTCCCATAGCAGAACGCCTTCATAAACATCGAATAGAACCTCTGTGCCGTCCGCAAGTCGGGAGCGTTCAAATCGAATCCGGCGCAGGCCGAGCGCGGCGATAACAGCGGGCGGCAGCGTGAAGGTTCCATTATAGCCAGTGTCTATCACCGCGTCATAGTCGTGAGGCCGTCCGTTGGCTTCAAAAAGGGTGACGCGCAAAACGGCGGCGCCTTCCGCCGTGACCGTTCCTGTCATCATGGGGTTTGCCGTCTCCACCCGCCGAACCGGCGCACGGCGCGATCCGGGCCAACGCGCTGAACGAGAATCTGCGCGTCAGGGAGCCGCGCATCCAAACGGTTCGAAGCGACATTTTCGTCCGGGTCGAGTTCCCATGCGCCGGTGTCCAGATCAATGGCGATAATCTCGCCATTGTGCGCGGGTTCAACCTGCGCCCGAATATCGCGATCATAGATTTCATCGGCGCGTCTTCCCGCCTCTTCTTTCGTGTAGCGGGGTACTTTTACAGGCATAAGGCGTCTCCCTTCCAAAAGCGGGGCGCAAACGTCGCGCCCCGCTTCATTATACAGCATTTTGCAGGCCGTGACAAAACCTACTTGCGGCGGCGCAGAAGCATCACGCCGGGAATGATACCGATAAGCGCAGTGAGGAGCGCAGATGGCGCAGGTGTTGCTGATGCGGTTTCACGGATTACGTTGTCCAGCGTTAAGATTCTTCCATTGCTTTCGGTATCTTGAAAACTTATCCGTTTGATAAGGTCAGACGACTGAAAGCCGGCAAACGTCAGAACAGAAGTGTTGCCATGCCCCGGAATAGTCTGCGTGTTGAGTAGCGTTCCAGAATCATTGTAGAAAGAGACGATGCCGCCGCTTGCGCCCATATATCCCCCTGCGCGTAAGACTGGCGTATCAAAAACCACATCTATTGTTCCGTCATCTACGGTGGTTGCAAGTGCTTCACCGAAAGAGAATGTCGCGCCGAAATCGTAATACTGCAAACGATTTGTATAGTCACCTTTGTAAGTAGCGCCACTCAGTTTCAGTGTGCTATTAATGCCTGTATTGTATCTTGGCAACCCCAAACCCGTGAATGTTTCGAGTGTGGCAGAAGGGCCAAAGTCATTAACACTCACCACTTGAGCATGAGACTGTAGGGCAAAGCAACATACTATTGTGGCAGACAAAGCAATACGCTGAAAACTCAGATAGGTCAATGGTGTTGCCTCCTTTCGACAGGAAAATATCCGCATGACATCAAGCCAAAAGCCTACAATGCGGCGCGAACAAAGACCGACAAGTAAGGCAGATAGCCCCTGCGGTTGGTTCGCTGTGGAAAGGTTCAATGCGGCGAACGAGGATTCCTCCTTTTTAAAAACATTTTCCATAAAATAATTGAAAAAAGATTTCGAGGGCGTCATTTGGAGTTTGCTGGAAGTCGCGCAGGCCCGTCACCCGCTCGTCATTATCGCCGAAGACGTGGACGGCGACGCGCTTGCCACCCTCGTTGTCAACAAAATTCGCGGCATCATTAACAGCGTTGCGGTCAAGGCTCCGGGCTTCGGCGACCGCCGCAAGGCCATGCTCGAAGATATTGCCATCCTCACCAACGGCAAATTCATCAGCGACGACCTCGGCATCAAACTGGAAAACGCCGACCTCACCTATCTCGGCAGCGCGACGAAAATCACCGTCGGCAAAGATGAGACCACCATCATCGAAGGCGGCGGAACCGAAGAATCTATCATGGGCCGCATCAATTTGATTAAACGTCAGATTGAAGAGACCGATTCCTCCTACGACAAAGAGAAATTGCAGGAGCGCCTTGCCAAACTCGCGGGCGGCGTCGCCGTCATCAAAGTCGGCGCGGCAACCGAAACCGAACTCAAAGAGAAGAAGCACCGCTTCGAGGACGCTCTTTCTGCCACCCGCGCCGCCGTGGAAGAAGGCATCGTTCCCGGCGGCGGCGTGACGCTCCTCAACGTGCAGTCCGCTCTTGACAACCTTGGCGGCTCTCCTGACGAACAGCACGGCATCGCCATCGTGCGCCGCGCCTTAGAAGAACCCCTTCGCCAAATCGCTGAAAACGCGGGATTCGAAGGCTCGGTTGTCGTCAACAAAGTGCAGTCGCTTCCCAAAGGCGAAGGCTTCAACGCCGCGACCGAAGAGTACGGCAACATGATTGACATGGGCGTCATTGACCCGGTGAAAGTGACCCGCTCCGCCCTGCAGAACGCGGCGTCTATCGCGGCGCTGATCCTGACGACGGAAACGCTCGTAGTGGAGAAGCCGGAGAAGAAGACGGCGGCGGGCGGCGGTCATTCGCACGGCGGCATGGGCGACTACGATATGTAGTTCCCGCTTTGCGCCAATGTTCCGATTGGGCAAAAAGAAGAACGCGGGCTTTCTCTCAACAAGAGAAGGCCCGCGTTTTGTTTTGCGGCCTCGTTCATTCGTCCGCTTCAATCTGACGTATTTGCGCTTTTGTCAGCGGACGCGCCGCCCCGTGCCGAACGTGAATGACCGTGACCGTTGGCGGGTCAAGCGCATTTTCTTCCTCGCCTGTAATACGAAATAAAACGCGATAGACAAGCGAACTGTGGGAACGACGGTACAGCATTTGCCGCACGTCGCCATGAAAAGGTTCCGGGGCGCGAGGACAGCGGCGCGGCAAAGTCGCCAGACTGCCAATCGCTTCTCTCAGTTCCTGACGTCACGCAAGCGCGGCTTCATCGGAAACCAGTTCTGCAAGCCGCACCATCGCCGCGTTGATGTCCCGGTTGGCATATTCGCGAGTTCGCACGGCGTAGACAGACAGTTCTTCTGATGAATTAGAATTGCTTATGCCGATTTCGCCGCCTGCCGCGCCGCCCATTGCGCATCAAGCCACTCCCACGTTTCTTCCAGCGTGTAAGACTTGCCAATTCCCGCGTCCATGTCGGCTATTTCCGCGTCCACAATTCGCTTGCACTCGGCGGCGTCGCGTTCCGGCTCTTTTTCGGGATCGAGTTCGGCGTTCAGCGCGGCAAGCAGGCGTGCTTCGCCCTCCTGTTCTTCCTTCGACAGCGGCTTTCCTCCCACGAAAATACCGCCATCGTGAACAAATCGCTCTTCGCCCTCATCTGAGAGCGGATTTAGCGCGTCGGCAACCGCCTCGACAACAAAGGCGTTGCGTTCTTCTTTTGTCGTTCGCGTCATCAACTGCGACGCCAGATTATCGGGCAATTCAATCGTCAGAGTCATGCGGGTTCCTCCACGTTCTGCGCGGTCTACAGAGAACTGCTTAGAGCGTATAGAAAAAGTCTTGAGTTGCGAAAAAGTTTTAAGTTGCCAAACGCCTGAGCATCAAGCGCATCATAGCAAGATAGATCATGCTTTCGCTGCGCTCCGGTCTGAGTTCGTAATCTTTGGCGAGGCGGCGATAACGCCCGAACCAACCGAACGTGCGTTCTACTACCCAGCGACGTGGAACAATCTTAAACCCTTTGAGGTCATCGGTGCGCTTTACGACCTCTAACTCTGCGCCCAGATGCTCTGCAACCCACTCCGCAAACGGCCCGGTGTATCCGCTGTCGGCCCAAATTTTGGTCAGGCGCGGAAACTGCCCCTTCACTTGCTCAAAGAGGGCCTTGGCCCCAGCGCGTTCGCCCAGGTCGGCGGCAGAAACAAAAACGGACAAAACTAATCCGCTGGCGTCTACCAGCAGATGGCGTTTGCGTCCTTTGATATGCTTGTGACTGTCGAAACCGATGTCGTCCTGACCGGACTGCCCCCTTTTTCCGTCGTCTTCACGGACTGGCTGTCCACGATGGCGGCGGAAGGGGTGGGGTCGCGTTGCTCTTGGGTGCGCACTTGTTCGCGCAACGCGGTGTGAATTTTGATGAGTAGGCCGTTTTCGCTCCATTTACGAAAGTAATGATAGCACGTGGCATGGGGCGGCAGGTCATGGGGCATCATCTCCCAGGCGCATCCCGCGCGCGTGATATAGAAAATGCCGTTGAGAATAGCGCGGTAGGAATACACCCGCTGGCGTCCGTTGCGTCCGTCGGCGCGGTTTGTGGGCGGGAAGAAGGGTTCGAGGAGCGCCCATTCGGCATCGGTCAAATCAGTTGAGTAGGCTTTTGTCATCATAGCAAGAGTTTACCTCAAGCAGACTTAAACAAACGAAAGAGTTTTTCTATACGCTCTTACGCCGTCGTCTGTATTTTACCACACTGTCCCGCTTCCGCGCAAACCGCCCGCCACACGGCGAGAACGTGTTGTGTGTGGCGCTTCGATATCCCTGAGAAAAATGCCCGTACCGGCAGGCGTGTCCAGAGAAGCGTCCGTTTTGATTTGCACGGATATAAAATTGACCTGTACCCCGATTCGCAGAGGGCCAAACTCGTTCCTGTCGGCGCGTGACAAATGCCCTGCCAGAGTAAGAGGATATCCAAATCTAAGCCTTTCCGTAACTATTTACCTCCCCCATCCCCTCCTTCGCAAGGAGGAGAGAAATGCGGACGGCTCCCTCCCCCTGCAAAGGAGAGGGCCGGGGTGGGGTGAATCGTTACGCCTTTCCTTCCCTGTGCGTCTGGCGAGTGCCTCAGGGAAGGGGGTTGGGGGTCGAGTCTGAATTTCTTCCCCCTTCGCGCCGATAATAGCCTGACAATGTGGCGCGGAAAACTTCTGTGCCGGGACGGAGAACGCGATGGCATACGAAAACGAGAATTTTACGGGGACGCTGCTGCCCGACTTTGAGACAGCGGGAACGGGCGCGGAGGCTGCCGTCACCGTGCGGCTTGATACGCTGCTGCCGCAGGACGCGGTAACGGGCGCGGTCACGCCGGAGGCGTTTTACGTTTACTTGAATACGATGGCGGCGATGGTCTCGCGGGCGCAGCAGCCGCTCAGCGTGATTGCGCTGGCGGTGGACACCTCGCCGGCGGGGGCCTTTCCCGGCGTCTGCGATCTGGGATTTATCGGGCGGGCGATGGCGCGGTGCGTGCGGCAAGAGACCCGCCCGCAGGATGTCGTCGGACTGGCGGAAGAAACAGCGGCAAACGCCGCCCCGCGCTTTGTCATCGCCTGCCCGCTGATGGGCGAGGCGCAGGCGGCGGCGCTGGGCGAGCGGATGCGCGACGCCATGACCGCAAGCGCCTCGGAATGGGAATCGCCCTGGATGACCGTGAGCGTGGGAATCGCCGCGCTGACTCTGGATACCCCCGATTGCGCGGCCCTGATCAACCGGGCGCAGTCCGCTTTAGTCCGGGCGCAGCGGGGCGGAGCCAACGGCGTGTGGCGGCACAGCCAGACGGCGCAGCGACTGGATTCCGCCGACGAAGGCGACCTTTTTTCGGACGAGAATTAGCCGGACAGCGCAGGAGGGAAAATTATGCCGACCCCGGAACCGCGCCGCGCTTCGCCGGAACGCAGCGCCGCGCCTCTGTTTCTTCAGCCGTCCGCCCCTCAGTCGTCCGCTAATGCGCTTGCCGTCAACCCGCTGGAGATCGTCGCCGGGACGGGGGCGAATCCCGTCCGCGTCCTGCTGGTGGAGGCGGACGCCGCCTGCCGGACGCAGTTCGCCGCCAACCTGCGCGGCGAGGGCTACGAGGTCGCGGCAGTCAAAACGGGCGCGGAGGCGCTGGCGCTTCTGCGCCGCAGTCCGTTCGATCTGGCGCTGCTCGACTCCGATTTGCCCGACCTGCGCGGGCTGGACTTGCTTCGCGTCGCCCTGAAATACAGCCCGCAGACTCCCTTTGTCCTGCTGGCGTGGCGGGCCAATGTCGAGATGGCGCGGGCGGCGCTGACGCTGGGCGCTGGCGATTTCGTCACCCGCCCTTTCCCCCTGACCGACCTGCCGGTCATCGCGGAACGCAATCTGACCGTTCAGTCCGCGCAGCGCCGCAATTCTGCCCGCCGCCCGATTGACCTGCTGCCCTCGCAGGAAAGCGCTTTGGATACTTTGCTCACAGCCCTGAAGGGACGCGGCACAGAGCCGCCGGGACACTCCGAGCGCGTCACGGCTTATACGATTGAAACAGCGGACAGAATGGGACTCCCCGCGCAGGAACGCTACGGAATTGAGCGCGGGGCCTTGCTGCACGACATCGGGAAAATCGGAATCCCCGACCGGATTTTGCTGAAGTCCGGCCCCCTGACGCCGGAGGAGTGGACGGAAGTCCGCAAACACCCGGTCATCGGCTGGCAGATGTGCGCCCCGATTCCCCTGCTGGCGGATGCGTCTCTGGTCGTGCGGCATCACCACGAACGGTGGGACGGCAGCGGCTACCCGGACGGGCTTTCCGGCGCGGAGATTCCGCCGGGAGCGCGGATATTCGCCTTTGCCGACGCCTTTGACGCCATGACGAGCGAGCGCCCTTACCGCAAGACCGTTTCGATGGCGGAGGCCCGCGCCGAGATCGAGCGCGGCGTCGGCAGCCGTTACGACCCGGAGATCGCTGCGATTTTTCTGAACATCCTCCCTGCCCGTCTGGAACAGATTCGCCTGCTTGCGGGGCGGCCCTGACCCTTTTTTTCGATGCATCGGCGCAAAAGGAGGAATTTCCCCATCAATGTTTAACTTTGTTTCTGCGTGGAACGGAAAGGGCGAAAAGGGCTGTTAAAGCGCGGATTTCGCTCCTGCCCCGCGCCGCGCCACATCATCTCGACGATTGAACATCCCAGGAGGATACAAATCTCATGAAGAAACTGCTTGCACCCCTCAGCGCGATGGCGCTCATTCTCACCCTCATGGCCCCGACGCTGGCCCAGGGCAAAATGTCCAAAGACAAAATGGGCAAAGGCAAGATGACGCACGGCAAAATGACCAAAGGCAAAATGGCGAAGGGCAAAATGACCAAAGGCAAGATGTCGAAGGCCAAAATGACCGGCGGCAAAATGTCCAAAGACAAAATGAGCAAGTAGGCGCGATTCCGCGCCTGCTTTCGTTTGTCCGGCAAAATGCCGAAACGAAAAACGCCCCGCAATGCCTCCCCCAATCGAAAGGCGCTGCGGGGCTTTCATGAATTGACCTCTGATGCTGATTGATACCCACTGCCATTTTAATCACGAACGCTTTGCCGATGACCTCGCCGAGACTCTGGCGCGGGCGGCGCGGGCGGGCGTCTCGCAAATGATCGTCGTCGGATTCGATCTGGCGAGCAGCGAACTGGCGGTCGCGCTGGCGGAGGCGCATCCCGAAACGCTTTTCGCCGCGATTGGGATTCACCCGCACGATTCGAAGCATTGGGACGAGGCCGCCGCGTCCCGCCTGCGGACGCTTGCCGATCACCCTCGCGTCGTCGCTATCGGGGAGATCGGGCTGGATTTCCACTACGATTTTTCGCCGAGCGAAGCGCAGGAGCGGGCGTTTCGGGCGCAGATGCAAATTGCCCGCGAATCGGAACTGCCCGTCATCATCCATTGCCGCGAAGCGTACCCGGAGACGCTGCAAATTTTAAGCGAGGAGGGGGCGGACGACGCGGGCGGGGTGATGCACTGCTGGGCGGGGACGCCGGAGCAGGCCGCTGAAACGGTCGCGCTCGGCCTTGCGCTGGGGCTTGGCGGGACGCTGACGTTCAAAAACGCGGAGGACATCCGCATCGCCGCCCGAAACGCCCCCTTAGAATCGCTGCTGGTCGAGACGGACGCGCCCTACCTTGCGCCCGTTCCCCATCGCGGCAAGCGCAACGAACCGGCCTATACGCGCCTGGTCGCGGAAAAACTGGCGGAACTGCGCGGCCTCTCTCTACCCGAAATCGCCGCGCTCACCACCGCCAACGCCCGCCGCGTTTTTCCCCGCCTTACATTCTGACCTAACCCCCGGCCCCCTTCCCTAATCCGTCCGCTACGCTCACAGGGAAGGGGGAGATTCAAGTTATGAGTATGTCGCGCTTTGCCAAAGTGTGAGATAACGTGAACGCTTATAGTTTAAACTCCCCCTTCCCTAACGAGCCTAAGCGAGGGGTCAGGGAAGGGGGGCGGGGGGTTAGGTAGTCTACGGGGCCAGCAGCAGGGCCGTAATCGCGCCGTCATGGGCCGCGACGCTTTGCCGCTCTTTGCCCGTCGCCACGTCCCAATAGTGGATTTTGCGGTCTTCGCCGCCGCTGACCAGCGTTTTGCCGTCTGCGGAAAAGACCAATGCGCGGACTGCCCGCTCCTGCGTCATCAGCGGCGGCAGCCCCCCGCCCTTTTGCGCGTCGTAAAGCCGAATGTGTCCGTCCGTGTCGCCGACCGCCAGCAGTTTGCCGTCAGGAGAATACGCGACGGCATTGATGGGGCGGTCTCCGTGCGAGCGGTTTTCCTGCCCGCCGCCGTCCACGCGCCACGTCTTTATCATTTTATCTTTAGAAACGGTGGCGAAGGTTTTGCTGTCGGGGGAGAGGGCCAGGGCCGTAATCGCGTCGTCGTGCGCGGGGATATTGGAATCGTAGGTCAATTCGCCCTTGTTGCCGCTGACCGAAACGCGCCAGATGCGGACGATGCTGTCCGCGCCGCCGCTAAGGAGCCGGAGTTCTGCGCCGGAAAGATAGAAATGCAGGGCGCGTACCGTATCCTGATGCGCCTCCACATCGGCAAGCCTGCGTCCCGTGTCGCGCCGCCAAAGCCGGATATGCCGGTCTGCGCCGCCCGTCGCAATGACTTTGCCGTCAGGAGAGACCGCGACCGCGAAAATCCCGCCGCGATGCGCGTTGTCCTCGCTGAAAACTTGATGCGCGTTCGCGATGTCCCAGATTTTCAGCGTCCCGGCAGAATCACCGGTGACAATTTGCAGTCCGTCCGGCGCATGGACGAGCGCGGCGGCGTTGATCGCGTCCTCATGAGAGCCGACCGTCGCAACAGATTTCCCCTGCGCGTCCCACTGCTTGATACGATGGTCTTCGCTGACCGAAATCACGGCGGGCAGGCCGTCCGCCCGCGCCGCGCCGCCGACAAAACTCAAAAACAAAAAAACAGACCCGATGAAGCCCGCCGTAAGGCCGGATTTCCAGAGTGGATAGCGCAAAGCGAGTTCCTTCCGGCGCTGCGCCCTGCCGTTCCCCGCGCAGCGTCCTCTTCCCGCTGTTAGACCCCGATTCCGCCCGGAAGTTACGGGGCGTTAGGCAATGCGGGTATTCAGCTGTTCTTATAGTGACAGCTTCACTGTGATTTTTGTACAAACTGTCAGTGAAAGCGTAATACCTGAATACCTGAATACCTGAACACCTGAACACCCGAACACCCGCATTGTCTAACGATTGTCCCGGTCGCCGCGATCTTTGAGGAAGAAATTCATCAGGCCGGAGAGGACGCTCATTCCAATAGTCCCGATCAGGGCGGACATCGGGGCGGGAATCGTTTTTGTGCCAGTCACCAGAAAGCCCGGAACGATTCCGCTGCCCACGACTCCGAACATCAGCACGTTGATCGCAAAACCGAGCAGCCCGAATGTCAGGCAGTTGATAGGCCACGCAAAGAACATAATCAGCGGACGAATCACCGCATTGGCGAGTCCCAGCGCCACGACCGCCACGAGAATAGCCAGCGGAGTTTTCGCTTCAATCCCGATGCCCGCCTGCGTCAAAATCAGCAGCGCCACCGCGCTGGCAATCCACCGCACAAAAAGATTTTTCATACTGCCTCCCGATCCTGTTGCCTGAATTTCCCGTCCGCAGGACGGTTGGCGGAACGCCTCCCAGACGGGCCGTTCACGGCCCGGATAGCGCGGCGCTTTGCGGACGGGTTCGTTCACGGCCCAGTCTCCGCGTTGCACCGGGTCATTCCCGGCCCGGAAACGCCGCCGTTTTGGTTCGTCACGGCCCGGTCGCTGCGTTCAGGAAAGAATAAACCGCTCAATCGCCCGCGCCACGCCGTCCTCGTACACAGAGGCCGTCACATAGTCCGCCGCTTCGAGGATTTCCGGGATGGCGTTCTGCACCGCCACGCCGATCCCCGCCCAGCGGATCATTTCCAGATCGTTAATATGGTCGCCAATCGCCATCACCGATTCGCGGGGAACGTCGAGCCGCGCCGCCACTGTCTCCAGCCCCGCCTGCTTGCTGACGCCCGCCGTATAGACTTCCACGCCCCAGTTGCGATGCGTTCCCACCCCAATAATGCTGCACGTATCGCCGAACCGTTCGCGCAGTTCAATCGCCAGCGGACGCATAATGTTTTCCGGCCCGAACGCGCTGACCGAAACGGGATCAAAGGGCGGCGCGTCCAGCAGGTCGGGATAAGGCCGATAGCGCGGCCCGGAGGCCCACGCTCCGGGCGGGCGCGAGGGATGATACAGCACGCGGTTCGATTCGGCGTCGTCCTCCGGGCTGTCCTCGTAAACGTAGGGCTGCGCTCCCGCCGCATAAATCGCCTGAATCACGTCGCGGGCCGCGCTTTTGTCCATGAGGCGCCGCGCAATCGTCGCGCCGCTTCCGAGGTGCGTGATGACGCCGCCGTTTGAGGTAATGACGTAGCCCGGAGGCGGAATCTGCGCGGCAATCGGCAGGGCGGTAAAGCGGGCGCGGCCCGTGCAAAGTACGACCTCACAGCCGACGGCGCGGGCGGCGGCAATCGCTTGCCGGACGGCGGGCGAAATCGTGTCCGTCTCCCCGATAATTGTGCCGTCAATGTCCAGAAACAGAGCGCGTATCGGCGCGTGGCGGTTGGCAATTCTTTCCATGATGGCTGAATTATACCCGACGCGGGGCCAATCGGACGCCATGCGCCGCCGCGTCCTTGCTCGTATCGCGCAAAAAGGCCGCAGGACGAACCGTTCGTCCTGCGGCCTGCCGCGCAATACGCAAATCGGAACATTACACCGGAACAGCGTCGTCCGGGCGGTTCCAGAAGCGGTGCTGCGCGACCGCTTTGACGAACGCCGCCGCGTCAGACGACACATCCAGCACGCCGTGATCCGGCGCGACTTTCAGCCCCGCCTTATGCAGCAGCTCCAGCCCGCCGCCCGCCGCCCCGACCGCTTTGCCGTGCTTGAACGCCTCCGCCACAAACAGCAGCGCCGCTCCCTGCGTCAAGAGGGTCTTCACGCTGTTCGCGCCGTCCGCTACCACGACCGCATCGTAGACGACCGAGGGCGTTGTCAGCAGCGTTTTCGCGCCCGTCAGCGACGCGCCGTCCGCCGTTTTCAGTTCGCCCAGGTGCGTGGCGACGACTTCCACAACCGCGCCTTCCGCTTCCAGCGCCGTCTTGATTTTTTCAACGCTTGCGGTGTTCACGCCGTCCGTCGCGAGGACTGCGATTTTGCGGCCCTTCGCGGACTTCGGCTGATTTTCCTGCGAGAGTTCGGAGGTTTTCTGCAAGCCGCCCGACGCGCTGGTCTCCGAGACCGCGCTTGCCAGTATCTTCATCATCTGCGCGTCCGTCGGTTCTCCGTTGGGATTCGGCGGGGCTTCCCCGATAGCGGGCGCGACCAGTTCGCCCAGCGTTTGATTGATCTTGAACAGATGTCCCAGCATCCGCTGACGGACGGGCTGATTTTCGACTTTGCCGAGTTCGAATTGCTGCGCCCGCGTGATATGCAGTTTCTCCACCGGACTCATGCTATTCCAGAAAAGCCGCGCCTGCCCGTAGTGATCGCCAAAACTCTCGCTGCAGACGCGGACTTTCGGGCCGCTGACAATTTCCGGGTAGGTCATATTGCCGCCCTGCGCGACCGGGACTTCCTTCGGATTCTTGCCGCTCAAAGAGTTCGGCTCATACGACACGCGCCCGACATTCACGGTAGAGCGCATATGCCCGTCGCGCTGATAGTTCGCGACGTGATTGACCGGGCGGTTAATCGGAAGTTCCGGCCAGTTCGGGCTTCCAAGTCGGCTGAGCTGCGTATCGAGGTACGAGAAGTTGCGGCCTTGCAAAAGCGGGTCGTCGGAGAAATCAATGCCGGGAACAATGTTAGTGGTCATAAAACCGACCTGTTCCGTCTCCGTGAAATAGTTGTCCGGGTTGCGGTTCAGGGTCATTTTCCCGACGCGACGCACCGGGATCAAATCTTCAGGCCAAATTTTCGTAGAATCCAGAATATCGAAGTCGAATTTCGATTCGTCGGCTTCCTCCATGATTTGCAGGCCGAGTTCCCACTCAAACGGCGTTCCGAGTTCGATGGATTCCCACATATTGCGGCGGTGGAAATCGGGGTCTTTGCCCGCCAGTTTCTGCGCCTCGTCCCACACCAGCGAGTGCGTTCCAAGCAGCGGCTTCCAGTGGAATTTCACGAACCGCGACACGCCCTGCGCGTTAATCAGCCGGAACGTATGGACGCCGAAGCCCTCCATCATGGCGAACGAGCGCGGCAGCGAGCGGTCGCTCATCACCCACATCATCATGTGCATGGATTCGGGCGTGAGCGAGATAAAGTCGTAGAACGTATCGTGCGCGGAGGACGCCTGCGGGATTTCGTTGTGCGGTTCAGGCTTCACCGCGTGGATCAAGTCCGGGAATTTAATGGCGTCCTGAATGAAGAACACGGGGATATTGTTGCCCACGATGTCCCAGTTGCCCTCGTCGGTGTACATTCGGACGGCGAAGCCGCGCACGTCGCGGGCGGTATCGGCGCTGCCCCGCGAACCGGCGACGGTGGAGAACCGGACAAAAACCGGCGTCTGCTTGTTCGGGTCGTGGAGGACTTTCGCCATCGTCAGGTCTTCCAGCGACTCGTAGACCTGAAAATAGCCGTGCGCCGCCGCGCCCCGCGCATGAACGACGCGCTCCGGGATACGCTCGTGATCGAAGTGGTGTATCTTTTCGCGCAGCAGGTGGTCTTCGAGCAGGGACGGCCCCCGCGCTCCGGCCTTCAAACTGTTTTGGTCGTCGCTGATCGCGTGTCCGAGGTTATCGGTAAGCCGTTCGCCGCCTTCATCGCGGTTTTTGCCGATGTCGGCGAGTTTGGCGTTTTCGTGTTCGTCGTGGTGAGGCTGGGAAGCCATAGGAAGTCTCCTTTATATTTCTCTGGAATGATGCTTCACAGGGATTGCGTTGGGGAGACGATTGCAGCGGGGAATACGTTCCCATTTTCTGCCTTGCGGCGCAGTTCGGGCGCAAAACGCGCCGCTAATGCCCCGCTTTGAGCCGTTGCTCATTCTGAATACTCTCCACGAACGTCCGTATTTGCATCTTCGCTTGTTTCAGAGAGGCGGCATCAATGGCGTCCCGGTCATAGACTTTGTTTGCCAGAGTTTCCGCTTTCCGCCACTGCGTCAACGCTGCGGTCAGCGCAGCGCTATCCAATTTTCCCAGATCACGCCTGGCGCTGGGGGCGATAAAACTTAGACCAATGACCGCGCAGTAGCGCAACTCACCCTCTTTGTCATCGAGCAGACTTGCCAGCGCGGGCAGAGCTGTGAAGGAGGCAAGCCCCCATTTGTACAGTGTGTCGCAGATGCTTCTGCGTGTCCAATCGCTTTTGTACCGGAACACTTCCACCAGCGCGGGAGCGGCGGACGCGGCGGCAGGGCCGATGTCTCCCAGCGCTACGACGGCGGCGTGTCGAACGTGTTCATCCTTATCTTTCAGCGCCGCTGCGAGGGCAGGCACGGCGGATACAGCGGCAGGGCCAATGCTGCCCAGCGCGTTGGGAATCTCATCCCGCCCGTTTCCCTCAGTGATTTTCAGGGCCTCGATGAGCGCGGGAACCATTTTCGCCGCGCGCGGCCCGATGCACCCTAACGCTTTCGCGGCGGAGCTGCGAATGCCAGAATCCTTATCTTTGAGCATCTCCGCGATTTGAGGCGCGAGAGGTACAGCGGCGTCGCCAATCTCGCCCAGCGCTTTGGCGGCGTCACATCGCGTGCTTCTATCGTCGTCGCGCAGCGCTTCAACGAGTTCCGGCGCGGCGGATGCGGCGGACGCGCCCATTTTGCCCAGCGCTTCGGCGGCGGAAGCGCGCGCCACACTAAACGAATCTTTCAGGGCGTCGGTAAGGTCCGGGACAGCGGCGGCGGCGTCTTTGCCGATCTGCCCAAGCGCAAAAGCAACCAGATGTCGCGTGTAGGCGTCCCGGTCTTTTAGCGCCGCCGCGAGCGCCTTTGTTACGATACCCGCTTTCGGACCGATGTCCCCCAGCACATTGGCGGCAGCGGATCGAACCGAGTTACTGGAGTCGCTCAGACACTCTGCCAGCGCTCGAATCACATCATCGCTGAGGGGTTTGAGATCTCTTAAGGAAGAGGCCGCTTCCCGACGAACGTTCGCATCCGGCGCTTTCAGTCCGAGGACACACTGCGCTATCGCCATTTCGCGGGGCGTTTGCGGCGCTTCTTGCCCGATGGCGGGCGCGGACAGCGTAAAGCAAAACAGAACAAGCGGTAGCGCAATACGCAGGACATAATTTCGCATGAAGGATTCCTTTCGGTTTTGCCGCACAAGACGCGGCGCTTCGTCCGGGGACGCAGGTTGACGCATTTCGCCTGCCCGTATACCAGACGAAACGCGCCGCCGTAAAGTTACGCGGTTTTTCTACCAGAGCGTTGTTTTTGACGCGCTGCGAAATACGGTACAATAGCAGGCAAAGAGCGGTACGCCGCGTCATCTGCGTAGGGAGAGCAATATGGCCTATCGCGATTTTACCTTGCGGAGTGTGAAAACGCAATTCGGCCTGACGACCAACCCGTAAAACGGACTATTTTGCGTCCACCGCGCCCATTCCTGTCAGTGACGCCCTGCGAACGCATCGGGCGAAGCGCCTGCCGCTGGCGCTGGCTGTCGGCAATGAAAAAGCGCGTTCCGAATTGCTGATTATGCCCGTGATGCTGGAGGCGATAGACCAGAACGACGTGGAAAAGAGCGTCTCCGAATTTCGGGGCAGGAATGGATTCGCCCGCGCCCCGCAGAATAAGGGCGTTATCTCGTTGAGGAGGAACGCTCGTGCCGCGCTATCTGACCGGTTTGATGCTGTTTTTTGCGCTTGCGGCGCTGGCGCGGGGAACTGCCGCGCAGTCCCCCGCGCCGCCCGCCGCCGCGTATCTTGCCCTGCCCTGGATGCAGCCGTATCACGGACTGCGCTGCAGCGACGTTGACGCCGGTTCGCTGGTCGGCAAAGTTTTGTGCGGCTATCAGGGCTGGTTTCGCGCTCCCGGCGACCCGGCGGGCGGCGGCTGGTTCCATTGGAGCCGAGAGGGACGCCGCCTCGCGCCCGACACGCTGACCTTCGAGATGTGGCCCGACATGACGGAGTATTCCGCAGCGGAACGCTACCCCGCGCCGGGATTCACCTACCCCGACGGCAGCGCCGCGTCGCTGTTCAGTTCCGCCAATGCCCTGACCGTAGCGCGGCATTTCGACTGGATGCGGCAATACGGACTGGACGGCGTTTTAGTGCAGCGGTTTCTCGGCGGGCTGGACGGGGCGGCGGGTTCCGCCAGAGAAGCGCGGGCGCTTGGCGCGGTTCGCGACGCCGCCAATCGGACGGGGCGGGTCTTCGCGGTCGAATACGACATGAGCGGCGCTGCGCCCGAAAAGGCGCTCGCCACGATGCAGAAAGACTGGAAGTTCCTCGTGGACGTGATGCGGATCACCGACGACCCGCGCTACCTGAAACAGAACGGAAAGCCGGTTGTCGCGGTCTTCGGGTTCTACGCAGACCGCTTTTCGGGCCTTGAGGCAAACCGGATTATTGACTCTTTCCACAGCAAAGACAGATACGGCGTGTTTCTTATCGGTGGCTGTCAATGGGGGTGGCGAACGGAGAAGGACGCGGAATGGGTAAAGGCGTTTCGCCGCTTCGACGCCATCAAGCCCTGGAATGTCGGCAACCGGGGGACCTATAACGGCGTCCCCGGAGCGCGAACGGACTACTGGGCGGAAGACCTTGCCGAAGCGAAACGGGCGGGAATGTTATACCTTCCTGTCCTGTACCCCGGCTTTCAGTGGAATAACTTGCAGCGTCAGCCCGCCGATACCCCCGGCATCCCGCGTCTTGGCGGCGACTTCTTCCGCCCGCAGTTTCAGGCGGTTGTCAAAAACGGGATTTCGCAGGCGTTCGTCGCGATGTTCGATGAGGTGGACGAAGGGACGGCGATTTTCAAGGTCACGAACGCGCCGCCAACGCAGGGACATTTCGCCACCTTCGAGGGCAAATCGTCCGATTTTTATCTGCGTCTGACGGGCGAGGGAACGCGCCTGATTCACGATTCGGTCAAACGCGCCTCCACAAAGTGATCGGGCGCAGCGTCCACACGCCATTGGCAGGCAGGAGATTACGGACAGCAGATCGAACTAATCAGCAGGAGAATTTTACTGCGGAAGCCCGATAATAAAGGTGGAAGAACGGGTATTCGGGTGTTCAGGTATTCGGGTATTCAGGTATTGACTGCTTCACGGATAGATTGCCCAAACTCCCGGTGAGAGAGCGAATACCTGAACACCCGAATACCTGCAAGCCCTCTGTCGAAGGAGATTTGCGCGTGATGTATCGTGGAGTTATCGAACGTTACCGGGAGTATCTGCCCGTTTCGGCGGAAACGCCTGTCGTATCGCTGATGGAAGGGAATACGCCGCTGATCCCCATGCCGCGCCTCGCCGCAAGCATCAGCCCGCACCTCACGCTGTACGCAAAGTTCGAGGGCATGAACCCAACCGGCTCTTTTAAAGACCGGGGCATGACGATGGCGGTCACCAAAGCGCATGAGGAGGGGCGGACGACCGTGATGTGCGCCTCCACCGGCAACACGTCCGCCGCAGCCGCCGCTTACGCCGCCCGCGCCGGAATGACCTGCTATGTGCTGATACCGGAGGGAAAAATCGCGCTGGGCAAACTTTCGCAGGCCCTGATTCACGGCGCGAAAGTGCTGGCGGTCGCGGGGAATTTCGACGCGGCGCTGAATCTGGTGCGGGAGATTTGCGCCGACTATCCGATTGCGCTGGTCAATTCGGTGAACCCGTTTCGGCTGGAGGGGCAGAAGACCGCCGCGTTTGAGGTCGTGGACGCGCTGGGCTTCGCGCCGGACTACCATATTTTGCCGGTCGGGAACGCGGGCAATATCACCGCCTACTGGATGGGCTACAAAGAGTACCACGCCAAAGGCAAAAGCGAGACCCTTCCCAAAATGCTGGGTTTTCAGGCGGCGGGCGCGGCCCCGATTGTGCTGGGACACCCGATTGAGCATCCCGATACCGTCGCGACCGCTATTCGCATCGGGAACCCAGCGGGCTGGAAAACGGCGCTGGCGGCGCGGGACGAATCGGGCGGGCTGATTGACAGCGTGACCGACGCCGAGATTCTGGAAGCGTACACCATGCAGGCCGCAATGGAGGGCGTTTTCGCGGAACCGGCTTGCGCCGTGCCAGTGGCGGGCCTACGCAAACTCGCCGCGCAGGGCTTTTTCACCCGCCCCGTCACCGTCGTCGCGACGCTGACCGGTCATGGCCTGAAAGACCCGGACACCGCCATTCGGCAGGCGTCCGCCCCACCGCTCCAACTCCCCGCCACCCGCGAGGCCGTCCTGCAAGCGATTGGGTATTGACCTTTCTGTCCTTTTTTGAGTTCATAAAAATGGCCTCCTGAGTAATCAGGAGGCCATTGCGTTCGCGCGTCGTCTGCCAACCAGGAATCCCGTCGTATCAGCGCTTGCTGAACTGGAACCCGCGTCGGGCGCGTTTGCGTCCGTACTTCTTCCGCTCTTTGACGCGGGGGTCGCGGGTCAAAAGGCCCGTGCGGCGCAGCGCGGGGCGCATTTCCGGGTCTACTTCCAACAGCGCTTTGGAAATTCCGTGCCGAATGGCTCCTGCCTGCCCGGAGATGCCGCCGCCTTTGCAGCGGGCGATCACGTCGTAGCGGCCTTCCGTCTGTGTGGTGACAAACGGCTGCTGAACCAGTTTTTCCAGCACGGCGCGGCCCAGATACCGCTCCGCCGGTCGGTCATTGATGACTACCTTGCCGCTGCCCGCCATAATCCAGACCCGCGCTACCGCGTTCTTTCGTTTGCCCGTTCCGTAGAATCGGGCCGTCGTTTCTCCTGCCATACCTTACTCTCCTTGATGATGCCGCGTCTGTTCGCCGAGCTTGTAGGGTTCCGGCATTTGCGCTTCGTGCGGGTGCGTCCCGCCGCGATAAACTTTCAATTTCATAATCACGGCGTCGCCGAGTTTGTTATGCGGAATCATGCCGCGCACCACGCGCCGGATCGCCTCTTCCGGCTTTTTGTCCAGTTCGGCAGAGCGGGCCACGCTTTTCAGCGCTCCGGGCCAGCCCGTATGATGGCGCACCGGCTCATTCGGCTTGGTCGCGCCTGTAAGGACAACCTTATCGGCGTTAATGATAATCACATGATCGCCCGTATCTACGTGATTGGTGAATATGGCCTTGTGCTTGCCGCGCAGCAGTTTCGCGGCGTCCACCGCAAGACGGCCCAGCGGCACATCGGTCGCGTCCATCACGTACCATTTGCGCTGCGCTTCCATATCTTCCGGTCGGGCCGAGACCGTTGTTTTAACCAGTTTTGTCATGAATTTCCCTCGGATGGTTTCCAGCGGCGCGGGTTATGCCTCCGCATTCCGTACCGCACTCGTATCAGACAGAGGCCCTGCGCTGGAGCGGACGGCCCTGCCAAACGGCGGTCCCGGCTTGCCAGAATCGCCTCTATGTCTTGCGGGGCGCGTTTGCCCGCCCCGATTTCGATCAAAGTCCCGACCATATTGCGCACCATGCCGCGCAGAAAAGCGTTCGCCTCGAATCGCAGCAAGAGAAAGTCGCCGCGCCGCGCCACTTCGCACCGCATCATATCGCGGATGGTCGGTTCGTCCGGTTTCAGTTCATTGGCGAGGGCCGCAAAATCGTGTTCGCCCACCAGCCGACCTGCCGCGTCCTGCATCGCCGCCGCATCCAGCGGATGACACTGAAACGCCGAGTACCGCCGCCACAATGCTGAAGGCGTCCGCCGATTCAGAATGAGATACAGATAGACCCGCGACGAAGCGGAAAAACGCGCATGAAAAGAATCCTCCGCCGCCTCCACGCTCCGAACGGTCAAGTCCGGCGGCAAAGCGCTATTCAAAGCGTAGGCCATGCGTTCAATCGGGATGGAAGTGTCCGCCTGAAAACTCACGACCTGACCCAGCCCGTGAACTCCGGCGTCCGTTCGCCCCGCGCCCGCCACCCGGATGGGACTCCCGACGCGCAACGCGATAGCCGCTTCCAGAACCCCCTGCACGGTGCGGGTCTTGTGCTGCCACTGAAACCCCGCAAAGTCCGTCCCATCGTATTCAATAATCGCCTTAAAGTTCTGCATCAGGCAGTGGGGAAAAGAGGCAAGTAGTTCTATTTCCCCCTTTTCCCTCTTCCCTTTTCCCTAGTTGCGTCGTCGTCCCAGACCGAACAGGCTGCGGCGACCGGCGGCGGTCTGCGCGACTTCCGGCTCTGCGGCGACTTCCTCCGGCTCAATGCCTTCGACAAACTCCAGCAGGGCCATCGGAGCGCCATCGCCGCGCCGGAACCCGACTTTGGTAATGCGGGTATAGCCGCCGTCGCGGCCCATAAAGCGCGGGGCAATCACTTCGAACAGGCGCGGGACAACGTAGTACGGGTTGCGGGCGATCTTGCCCGGTTTGCCGTTGTTATTGACGCGCACAAACTCGTCAATGTTGCTGTCCACGTAGCGCCGCACCATACGCCGCGTATGCAGGCGCATGGGAACTGGCGCGTCCACTCCGCCCTTGCGGGCCATCGTGACCAGCTTCTCAATGATCGGTCGAATCTCTTTGGCGCGGGTCTCCGTCGTCAGGATTTGATCGTTGAGCAGCATACTGCGGGTCAGACCGCGCAGCAGGGCCCGCCGCTGGTCGCTCGGCAGTCCAAATTTTCGATACGCCTTACGGTGGCGCATAATGGGTATCCTCCGGGAAAGAGGGTATCGGGTGACGGGTGTCGGGTGTCGGACAATGCCCGGTTCACTCCAATTTGTTACAAATTTAGAATGGCAAGCGTATTGCCCGACACCCGACACCCGTCACCCGATACCCGATATTTGCTATTCGTCCGAATCGTCGGAATCGTCTTCTTCGCTCAGGTCAACGGTGGAACCGCCCTTCAGGGAAGGCAGGTTCAATTCGATCAATTTTTCGCGCACTTCGGTCAGCGATTTGCGTCCGAAGTTGCGAATCTGCATGAGGTCGGACTCTGTGTAGCCGATGAGTTCCGCAATGGTCAGAATGTTCGCTTTTTTCAGGCAGTTATAAGTCCGCACCGAAAAATCCAGCTCCTCAATGCGGATGCCGGGAACATCCGGGAGAGGCAGGTTTTCACTGCCGACTCCTGGCCCCGCCGCGATGCCCGGTTTGAACCCGATGAACAGGCTCAAATAGTGCGTCAGGATTTCCGACGCCTGACTGATAGCGACTTCCGGCGAAATCGTGCCGTTCGTCCAGACTTCCAGAAGCAACCGCTCGACATTCGTATTGGACTGGATGCGCGTCGGCTCGACGGTATAGTTCACCTTACGGATCGGCGTAAAGGCTGCGCCCATCGGGATCGTGCCGATGCCCATCTGACTGCGGCGCTCCAGGCGGTCGGGCAGGACGTACCCCTTGTTAATCTCGACCGTCATCTCCATCGAAAGCGCGGCGTCCTCATCGGAGATCGTCGCAAGGTAGACTTCCGGGTTCACCACTTCCAGGTCTTCCGGGCATTGCACGTCCGCCCCGGTCACGCGGCTGCCCTCTTTGCTGCCCTTAACATCAATCCGCACGGTGCGCGGTTCGGTAGTCTCCGCCCCGTTTTTCGCCACCTTGACATACAGGTCTTTCAGATTCAGCAGCAGTTCGGTCGTGTCTTCCTTGATGCCGGGAATCGTGGAAAACTCGTGCAGGACTTTATCAATTTTTACCGAAGTGATTGCCGCTCCTTCGATTGAGGACAACAGAACGCGGCGCAGCGAGTTGCCTAAAGTCACACCGAATCCGCGCTCCAGCGGTTCCACGACAAACTTGCCGAAGTTGCCGCTGCTCTCCAGCGTCTGGATGGTCGGCTGAGTCAAATCCATCTTAATACTCTCCTTGAGTCAAAAACCAGCCCGTTCGCCTCTCGCGAACAGCCCCATTCCGAATCGTCTCATGGGGCGGCGCAAACATTCCGCGCCGCCCCATGACTCGCGCCCCTGCCGCCGCATAGAAACATAAAAGCGCGGCATGACAGGACGACAGGCAAAGCGAAACGCCCCGCCCTGCCAGAAAATCAGCGCGAATAAAATTCAATGATGAGCTGCTCGTTGATGTCGCGCACGTCCACGCTGCCCTTGATCTCGTTGAGCGAGGGAACGGCAATGAACCGGCCCTGCATCGCCTGCGGGTTGAAGTCCATCCAGATCGGAAGGCTGCGCTTGATCACGCGGTCACGCGCCTCTTTGATTCCGCCGTTTTTCGCCAGCCCTTCAAAGACGCCCACGACATCGCCCGGTTTAATGATATACGACGGGATATTGACGCGCTGTCCGTTCACCGTGTAGTGGCGGTGCGTAATCATCTGCCGCGCCTGCGAACGGCTCGCCGCAAGGCCCATACGGTAGATCACGTTATCGAAGCGGGATTCCAGCAGTTGCAGCAGGTTCTCGCCCGTAACGCCCGGTCTTCGGATCGCTTCGACCAGATAATTATGGAATTGATTTTCGAGGACGCGGTACACACGGCGCAGTTTCTGCTTTTCGCGCAGCTGCTGACCGTATTCCGTGACCTTCTTCGAGAAGGCGGGGGCGCCGTGCATTCCCGGCGGTTTATCGCGCCACCGGGTCTTGCCGTCCCGGCTGGTTTTTTCGAGGGTACATTTCGTAAAGCACTTATCGCCTTTGAGGAAGAGTTTGACTCCCTCACGGCGGCATTGACGACAGCGAGGGTCGTGATTATCAGCCATGAAACCAGATGCTCCTTGCGGCCCGCGCAATCATTGCGCGAGTGCCGCGAATTAACGGAAAGGCGACGCAGAAATTTCATCCGCTTTTCCGGGTGTTTACACAAGCGCAAGTAGTAAGAACTAAACGCCGCTTCGTCCACCATTACGTAGTGATAAATTTACACGCGGCGGCGCTTGGGAGCGCGGCAGCCGTTGTGCGGGATCGGGGTCACGTCTTTGATCAGCGCGACTTCCAGCCCGACGCCCTGCAAGGCGCGGATAGCGGTCTCGCGACCGGCCCCCGGCCCTTTAACATAGACATCCACGCGGCGCAGGCCGTGTTCCTGCGCGGCGCGGGCCGCTTTCTCCGAGCAAATCTGCGCGGCGAAAGGCGTTCCCTTGCGGGTTCCTTTGAAGCCGGAGCCGCCCGCGCTGGCCCACGAGATCGTGTTGCCCTGCACATCGGTAATCGTGACCAGCGTGTTGTTAAACGTGGACTGGATATGCACGATGCCGAGCGCGATATTTTTCTTTTCGCGGGCCTTTTGTTTGGAAGCGCCCGCTTTGGTGGTCTGTTTGTTCGCCATAATTCCTGTATCTGTCCCGGTTGCGGTATTCAGGTATTCGGTGTGAGAGGAACTGGGTGTTGTATGATACACGGAAAGTTTGTACAATCTATCAGTGAACGGTTAACACCCAATACCTGAATACCCACACCCTATAATCTCGCTTTACTTCTTCGGCTTCTTCTTGCCGGCGACCGCGCGCTTCGGCCCTTTGCGGAACCGGGCATTAGTCTTGGTGCGCTGTCCCCGCGCCGGAAGCCCGCGCCGATGCCGGATTCCCCGATAGCAGCCGATCTCCATCAGGCGGCGGATGCTAAGCGCGAACTCGCGGCGCAGGTCTCCCTCCACCCGATATTCCCGCTCCAGAATTTCGCGGATTTTCGACGTTTCCGATTCCGTCATTTCACGCACTCGCGTTACCGGATTGATGCCCGCCTGCGCGACGATTTTCTTCGCGCTGGTCAGTCCCACCCCGTAAATATAGCAGAGCGCATATTCGATTCGCTTATCGCGTGGCAAGTCCACGCCTGCAATACGTGCCAAACCGAGCCTCCTTCAATCGGAGGGTGTCGGGTGTCGGGTGTCGGGTGTCGGACAAAACCCGCTCACTCCAATCACCAGAAATTACAAGTGCGCGAACGTATTGCCCGACACCCGACACCCGACACCCGATGCCCTTCCTAACCCTGTCGCTGCTTGTGCTTGGGATTGATGCAAATGACGCGCACGACGCCTTCGCGTTTAATGACCTTGCACTTTTCGCAGATTTTTTTCACTGATGCGCGAACTTTCATTTTCGTTTCCTTCTGGTAAGACGCTAAGTCTTCGGATAACACGGCGGAGTAATCCGCCCGACTTTGTATCCGCATTAGGACTTGTAGCGGTATCGGATGCGCCCATGCTCCAGATCGTAGGGCGAGAGTTCTACCAGAACGCGGTCGCCCGGAAGGATGCGGATATAGTTCTGCCGCATTTTTCCCGATACATAGGCCAGCACCATTTTTTTCGTTTCGCCAACCGGGATTTCGACGCGAAACATAGCATTGGGCAGGGCCTCGGCGATTACTCCCTCGACCTCAATGCCCGGCTCCTTGCCGCTCTCCTCCGGTTCCGGCTTGCGCGGCGCGGGCGCTCCGCCGCCACTCGCTCCTGCGGGCGGACGACCGCCGCCCCCGCCGGGGCGACCGCCTCCGCCGCCTCCCGGCCTGCGTGGGCCGCTTCCTCCGCCGCCCGGTCGCGGCGGGCCTGCTCCTCCCGGTCTCTTTGGTGGTGGGGGCATAGAGTTCCTTTCCTTCTACAAACTAAATTACCGGATTTCTGGGTCCGGGGCCGTCAATATGTCGGCGCCATCGGGTGTGATGGCGACCGTGTGTTCAAAGTGCGCCGACAATCGCTTGTCAGCGGTGCTAATCGTCCAGCGGTCGTCTTGAAATTGAATCTCTTTCCGACCGGCGTTAATCATCGGCTCAATCGCAAACGTCATGCCGCTTTGCAGCACAACGCCCTTGCCGCGTGAACCAAAATGTGGGATTTGCAATTCCTCGTGGAGTTCACGCCCCACGCCATGCCCGGTCAGTTCCCGGACAACGGAAAACCCGTTGTTCTCCACATATTTTTGCACCGCGTGACCGATGTCGCCCACCCGGTTGCCCGCCCGCGCCTGCGCGATCCCGCGATAAAGCGACTCCTTCGTCACTTTCAGCAGGCGTTCCGTCTGCGCCGAAATTTTCCCCACGCCGTATGTCCAGGCGCTGTCCGCAATCCAGCCGTCGAGTTCCACGCCGCAGTCAATCGTCACAATGTCGCCGTCGCGCAGTTTGCGCGGCCCCGGAACGCCATGAACAATCTCCTCATTGACCGAAACGCACGTGTAGGCCGGAAACGGCGGATGCCCCATCGGAGTATAGCCCAGAAACGGCGACATTCCGCCATGTTCGCAGATCATCTGGCTGGCGGCGTCTTCCAGTTCGCCCGTCGTCACTCCGGGTTGCGCCATGCCGCCGACCGTCCGCAGAATGTGCGAAACAATGCGTCCCGCTTCCCGCATTTTTTCAATCTCGTCGCGGGTTCTTAACTGTATCTTCGCGCTCAAATCTTGCCGTCCATCTGTCTATCCCGCGTTCAAGACGCTTACCACCGCGCTAAAGACCGATTCCGGGTCGGCGTTGGCGTCAATCGTTCGGAGCAGGCCGCGCTGCCGGTAATAGTCACGGAGCGGGGCCGTTAATTCGTTATAAACTTCCAGCCGCCGCTGCACGACCGTAGGATCGTCATCGGGGCGGCGAACAAGTTTTGTTCCGCACACGTCGCACAATCCCGGTTGGATTGGCGGCTGGTTCGTGATATGGTACGTTGAGCCGTCCACCGGGCAGACCCGCCGCCCGCTGAACCGTCCGACAATCTCATCTATCGGGGCCACAAAATCTAGCACCGCGTCCAGACAAAGTTTGCGCTCGGTCAGCGTAACGTTCAGCGCGTCGGCCTGCGGGATCGTGCGCGGAAAACCGTCTAGCAAAAACCCCTTCACGCAGTCCGGCTGCGCCGTCCGCTCCAGCACCGCCGCAATCACAATCGCGTCCGGGACAAACTCGCCCTTTTCGATTTTATACTGCGTGATGGCGCGGCCTAAATCCGTGCCACGCGCCATCGCGTCGCGAAACATCACTCCGGTCGAAATGGTCGGAACATCATAGTGTACCGCAATTCGGGCCGATTGTGTGCCTTTTCCCACTCCGGGCGGCCCCAGCAATATCAGGATCATGAACGATTCCTCGCTCGCAATCCTGAAACATAATAGACAGGATTGACAGGATTTTTCAGGATAGGATCAGGATAACCCAATTTCGGATTAGAAATTTCGACCCTGTGTTGCAATGGAAAAGAATAAAACTTCTAATCTCACATCACTTTACGGTTCAAAAATCCTGTGTAATCTTGTCTAAATCCTGAAAATCCTGTCTATTTCTTCGCTTCTAGCGTGTTCCGGCGACGCGGGGCTGATCGCCCTCTTTGATGAAGCCTTCGTAGTTCCGCATCAAAAGCTGCGCCTCTACCGCCTGCATCGTCTCAATCGCCACACCGACAACGATCAGCAGGGATGTGCCGCCGATAATCGAGATCGTGGTAATTCCTGTGATTGCTGGGATGATGTACTGCGTCATCGCGATAAAGGCGAGGAACACCGCGCCTGCCATTGTGATGCGCGAAATTACCTTTTCCAGATAATCGAAGGTTGGTTTGCCCTGACGGATGCCCGGAATGTAATTCCCGTATTTTTTCAGGTTGTCCGCCATCTCCTGCACGTTCATCACGATTGCTGTATAGAAATACGTGAAGACGATGATCAGCAGGGCGTAGATGAACAGCGGAACCGGCAGTTTGAACGGCAGTCCCACGCTCCACGCCTCGCCCGGATTAAAGAGTTTCGCGTGTTCCTTGATCCAGAGCATCGGCCCGCCGCTTGCCGGGACCGCGTTTAGAATCGTGGCGGGCAGCAACATCAGCGAGATCGCAAAGATAATGGGAATGACGCCCGCCGAATTAATCTTAATCGGCAGGAACGAGGAACCCGCCTGCGTCTGCCGCATCCCGATCACGCGCTTAGTATGCTGAATCGGGATTCGGCGCGTCCCCTGCGTGATGTAAACAACCGCGTAGACCGTCGCGACGAACAGCGCGATCATGGCGATTACCGCCAGCGGACTGACCGTATGCGATTTCACCTGATTGACCAGCGTCGAGAGCTGCCCCGGCATACTCAGCATAATTCCGGCGAAAATCACCAGCGAGACGCCGTTGCCGACGCCGTGCTGCGTGACCTGTTCACCCAGCCACAAAAGGAAGACCGATCCGGCTGTCAGCGTCACCATAATCAGCAGGCGCGTCACAATGTTCATCGTCGCTCCCTGCTGCGAAAACACGACCGTGAGGCCGAACGACTGCGCGGCGGCAAGAATAATCGTTAGATACCGCGTGACTTTGGCCACCTGCTTGCGTCCCGACTCGCCCTCTTTCGAGAGTTGCTCCAGCTGCGGAATGGCAATCGTCATCATCTGCATGATAATCGAGGCGTTGATGTACGGCCCAATCCCCATAGCAAAAATCGAGAAACGCCGTAATGCCCCCCCGCCAAACACGTCCACGAAACCGAGCAGCCCGCCCGCCTGACCGTTCATCAGGTTGGCGAGTTTGTCGTGGTCAATGCCCGGAACAGGAATATGCGCCCCGACCGCGAAGACAAGAAACATCGTCAGCACATAAAGCACGCGCTTGCGCAGTTCCGGGATGGCTAAGGCGCGTTCCAACGCTTCCAGCATGGTATTACCCTTCCGAGGTCACGGCCTCAGCGACGCCGCCAGCGGCCTCAATCTTCGCAATGGCGCTTTTGCTAAAGGCGTGAACCTGAACCGTCAATTTCTTGCTCAGTTCGCCGTCGCCTAAAATCTTGACGCGCTTCTGGTTCGGGCGCGTGCCATAATCGCCAGCGCGAAGCAGGCCCTGCTCAACCAGCGCCTCAACCGTCACGATTTCGCCAACGTTGAACGCTTCCGCAATGACTTCCAGGTTCAGGATCGCGTAACTTCGGTCGCGGATTTTGGTAAAACCGTTCGGGTTGCGGTGCTGCACACCGCGCAGCATCGGCAGGCGACGGTGCAGCGGGGTCTGTCCGCCTTCGAAGTTCGGGTTAATCTGACCGCGTGATTTGTTACCCTTATGGCCTCGCGTGGAGGTTTTGCCGTGTCCCGACCCGATACCGCGTCCAACGCGCTTGCGTTTGTGCGTGGAACCGACCGCCGGTTTTAAATTGTGTATTCCAATAGACATAGTATTAATCCAGAGGAGACGGGTATTCGGGTTATTGAGTATTGGGTATTGGGTACTATGCTCAGACTGGCGTTTCGTATAATCTATCAGCGCAGCAAGCAATACCCAATACCTAATACCCGATACCTAACACCCGGCTGCCTATTCTTCCGAAATTTGTTCCGCGATAACGAGATGCTTGACTTTGTGGATCATGCCGCGCACGACCGGATTGTCCTCATGAATGACCGTTTGCTGCATCTTCTTGAAGCCCAGCGAACGCACGGTGTCCTTCTGATTCTGCGCGTACCCGATGGGGCTTTTCAGCAGCGTGATTTTCAGTTTAGGCATGGGAGTTGTCCTCCAGTTTTTTCATCCAGGGGGCAAGCGCGTCTACGGTCGTGTTGCGGAGCCGCGCCACGTCCTCGATGCGCTTGAGTTTTTTCAGCGCTTCCATCGTAGCCCAGCAGATGTTGGTCGCGTTGGACGAGCCGAGCGATTTGCCCAGCACGTCATGGACGCCGCCGAGTTCCAGAATCGCCCGCATACTGCTTCCCGCCACGATGCCGGTTCCCGGCGAAGCCGGTTTCAGCATGACTTCGGCAGCGCCTTCGCCGTCAAAAATCTCGTGCGGCAGGGTTCCGCCGACAATCGGAATCGCGATAATGTTCTTTTTCGCGGCCTCGACGCCTTTTCGGATGGCGTCCGGGATCGCCCGCGCCTTGCCGAGGCCCGCGCCGACGTGTCCGTTGTGATCGCCCACAATCACGAGGGCGCTCCACGACATCGTGCGTCCGCCTTTAGTCGTCTTCTGACATTTATTTGTGCGGATCACGCGCTCTTCCAGATTCAGCGTGTCCGGGTCAATTTTCGCCAATGCAATCTCCTTAGAACTCCAGACCGCCCTCACGAGCGCCGTCTGCCAGCGCCTGAATGCGTCCATGATATTTGTAACCGCCGCGATCAAACACGACCGCCGCCACGCCCGCCGCTTTGCCGCGCTCCGCAATCAGTTTCCCGACTGCGGTTGCCGCTTCGACATTGCCGCCGCTTTTCAGCGCAGTCCTCATGTCCGCTTCTACGGTGGAGGCCGCTGCCAAAGTATGACCGGACGTATCGTCAATAAGTTGCGCGTAAATATGATTGATGCTGCGCGACACATTCAGGCGCGGACGCTCCGGCGTCCCGCTGAGTTTATAGCGCACGCGCTTATGGCGCTTCTTCCGAAGCCGCTCTTTATCTTCAAGTCGCATGAATTTCCTCTCGCGTTAGATGACCGACCTAACGCTAAAATGGGGCGTCCCCGCATCGGGGTACGCGCAAGAAAGCATTATACCACAAATTTTTGAGTATGAGGGTATTTGGTATTCAGGTATTCGAATATTGATGAGCAGAAGGCTTCCCAATACCTGAACACCCTGATACCGAATACCCGATTTTCTTTACTTTTTGCCCTTACCGCCCTTGCCGCTGGCCTTGCCCTGCTTGCGGCGCACGGCCTCGCCTTTGTAGCGGATGCCCTTGCCTTTGTACGGCTCCGGCTTTTTCATGCGGCGGATTTCCGCCGCGATCTGACCGATTTTCTCTTTGTCAATTCCAGTAATGGTAACCACCGGGTTGCGCGACTGCGGATCGTTGGCGACCGCGAACGTGATTCCCTCACGCGGGGCCACTTCAATCGCATGGGAGAATCCGACGTTCAGCGTCAGGACGTTGCCATTGACTGCGGCGCGGAACCCGACGCCGACGATCTCCAGCTGCTTGACGTAGCCGTTCGTCACGCCCTCGACCATATTGGCGAGCAGGGTGCGCGACAGCCCGTGCAACGACCGATGCTCTTTGTTATCGCTGGGGCGGGTAACCGTCAGCGTCGCCTCGTCCTTGATGAAGCTCAAGTCCGGGCTGAACCGCCGCACCAGCGTCCCTTTCGGCCCCTTGACCGTGACCGTTCCGTCTTCCTCCGCCTTAAACTCCACGCCCTTCGGCAGCGGAATCGGGCGCTTTCCAATTCGTGACATATTCGCAGACCTTTCTGGTAGATTGAAATCTTTTATCCACGAAATAATACGAAGGAACACGAAATAATTTCAAAAGATGTTTAAGTTTCTTTCGTTTCGTTTCGTGTCATTTCGTGGATAGAAAATCTTTTCCCGGTGTTGCTCGTCAGTAGACGTAGCAGAGGACTTCGCCGCCGATGCCCTGTTTTCGGGCCTCGCGGTCGCTCATCACGCCACGCGAGGTCGAGAGGATCGCAATGCCGAGTCCGCGCAGAACGCGCGGCACGTTCTCGTGTCCGACATAGACGCGCAATCCCGGCTTACTGATGCGTTTCAGGTTCGTAATGACCTTTTCGCGTTTGCTGCCGTATTTCAGCGCGATTTTGATTTTGTCCTGCGGGGCCTGCTTGATGACCTCATAGTTTTTAATGAAGCCCTCCGCCAGCAGAATCCGGCAGACTTCCGCTTTGATTTTGGAGTGGGAAATCTCCAGCGTATCGTGATTGGCGCTATTGGCGTTGCGGATGCGCGTCAAAAGGTCTGCAATCGGGTCGGTTGTGAATGCCATAGTGTTATCTGTTTCCTCCTACCAGCTCGACTTCGTGACGCCCGGAATCAGGCCCTTGTGCGCCATCTCACGGAAACAGATTCGGCAGATTCCGAAGCGTCGAATCACGCCTCGCGAACGACCGCACACATTGCAGCGGGTATAAGCGCGAACCGCAAATTTCGGTTTGCGTTTCTGCTTCTCAATCAAAGCCTGTTTAGCCAAGAATATCTCCCAGTGGCCGGGTCGAATCGCGTTCGCCCGCCGATTTCAAGAAATGGACGGCTGCGCCGTTGCGCGTCCGTCTCGCGCTCCTTCTTGAGGTTCGCGATGGTTTTAGTTGCAGGCCGCAATGCAGATGCGTTATAGCGGCCTGTCCGAGTAAAAAATCAAGCGGCTGCCGCCGCAAGCGTCCGGGCGTCCTTAAACTGTATCCCGTGATCGCCGGGGTAGGGCTGACGATGATCGTTCTCGCCCTCCCAAATCTCCAGCGGAATGGCTTCGGGAAAAGCGTCGCATTTGCGCCGTTCGCCCCTGCGAAAATGAACGCATCGGTTACAGACAGAACTATAAGGAGACACCTTAAAAATGCTGTCGTCAATTTTTGTTTGCATAGCCTTGCTACTGTTTTTTGAACGTCAGGATACAAGCCTCTATCATGGGCAAAGTTTTTTGCGATTCAGGAAAAGCATCTTGACCAGTTAACGCTATGGGCTTGTCACCATCTAGCATTACATAAATTACGCCCTGTATCTTTCGCTTCCACTCTGCATCAAAGCCTGACCAACGGATACGAACAAAAGTCAAACCGTTCACCATACCCGTTTCGGCTTTTTCCGGTTTCCAGTCTTTGCGTTGACTGTTCATCCCTGCAAGTATTTGCGTTGCCGCCCATTCTAGATTATGCTCTTTTACTTCCTTCTCTGGAATAACAGGAAGGAAGTCCAGAAACATAGCCGTAAGTGAGCCATCGTCACGCGCCGCGCCGATCCAGGAGATAACTTTCCCGCCGGGAATATCTGTCTGGTCTTTCTGATATTTTTTGGGAGGCTGTACGCTGTAACCTTCAACTTTAATGGCAGAAGCAAATTGCTTTGTGAATACTTTGTCCGACTGCCAGCGAGGGAGAATCGCCTTATCCTGCGCTTTGACGCTGCTCAGTGACAGCCCTACTAGCATAAGTCCCAGCGCTGTCCCAAATTTCGCTTGACGCATTTGCCATGCTCCAGAATCCATGCGACGAGAAAGTCTATTTTTCCCTGAACGGCATCCCCATGCCTTTGAGCAGGCCGCGCGCCTCTTCATCCGTATTGGCGGTCGTGCAGATAATGATGTCCATGCCGCGCACTTTGTCAATTTTGTCGTACTCGATCTCCGGGAAGACCAGCTGCTCTTTCATGCCCATCGCGAAGTTGCCGCGCCCGTCAAACGAGGTCGGCGAGATGCCCTGAAAGTCGCGGATACGGGGCAGGGTCGCGTTTACCAGACGGTCAAAGAACTCGTACATCCGGTCGCCGCGCAGCGTGACCTTGCAGCCGATCTTCGAGCCTTCGCGCAACTTGAAGTTTGCGACAGATTTCCGCGCCCGCGTCACCATCGGCTTCTGTCCGGCGATTGCGGTCATGTCCCGCACCGCGCCGTCCAGTTCCTTCGAGTCGCCGCCGGTCTGTCCCGCTTTACCGACGCCCATATTGATAACAATCTTATCAATTTTGGGAATCTGCATCACATTTTTATACTGAAACTGCTTCATCAGGTTCGGGGCCACTTCCGCCCGATACCGTTCCTGCAATCGAGTCGCCATATTATCCTTAGTCTCCCTTGTTCTGCCGCCGATTTCCGACCGGCGTGGGAGAGAAAACAGAAAACAGAAAACAGAAAACAGAAAAAAGTATTCTGTCTGCAAACTTTTCACACTCGTAGCGAAGGCGCAAATCTCGCAAACTCAAATAGCCCCTTCTGTTTTCTGTTTTCTGTTTTCCGTTTTCTCAATTATTCTTTATCAATCGCTTTGGCGCAGTCCGGGTGTTTGCACACGCGGTATTTGCGGCGCGAGAGTTTTTCCGCGCCTTCGCGGTAGGCGTAGCCCACGCGGGTCGGGCGGCTGCATGAAGGGCAGACGACCATGACTTTCGCCACGAACAGCGGGGCTTCTTCTTCCAGACGTCCGCCTTTGATGACATTGCTGCCCGCCGCCGCGCCCGTTTTACTGCTCTGCTTGTCCTTCGAGTGCTTGATGCGAATGTTCGCTTCCTTCACCAGGACTTTGTTTTCTTTCGGCATTGCCGCAAGCACTTCGCCGCGCTTGCCCTTGTCTTTGCCGGAGATTACCTCGACCAGATCGCCCTTTTTCACTTTGAGTTTGATCGGTTCGGTCGGAACGCTTCGCTTTATGTAAGTCATTTTACAACACCTCCGGGGCCAGCGAGACGATCTTCATAAAGTCGCGGTCGCGCAGTTCGCGGGCCACCGGCCCGAAGATGCGCGTGCCACGCGGCTCCATATTATTGTTGATGACGACCGCCGCGTTCTCATCGAAGCGCAGCACCGAGCCGTCCTTGCGGCGGATCGGCTGCTTGGTGCGCACGACGACGAAGCGGATCAGATCGCTTTTCTTGACCTGCTGGTTCGGCGTCGCCGATTTTACGACGCCGACGCACACGTCGCCGACCGCCGCATACCGACCGGCGGAGCCTTTGAGAACGCGGACGCACAGGATTTCGCGCGCGCCGGAATTATCCGCGCAGCGCAGTCGGGAATAGGATTGAATCATGAGTTGGTGTCCTTATTTCGCTTTCTCAAGGATGCGAACGAGACGCCAGCACTTCTCTTTCGAGAGCGGGCGAGTTTCCATAATCTCGACCGTATCGCCTTCGCCGCACTCGTTCTTTTCGTCATGCGCCTTGAACCGCGCCGTACGTTTCATAATCTTGCTGTACAGCGGGTGCTTGACGCGAGTCTCAACGGCTACCACAATCGTCTTGTCCATCTTATCGCTGACGACGCGCCCGGAGCGGACTTTGCGCCGTCCGCGCGTTTTCGGGCCAGCCGTTGTGCCGAAATTGATAATCTCCGCGTCGGTCTTCGTCGAGGTCACCGCCGTAAAGACCGGCTCCTTCGAGATGACCGTTTTACCGGCCTTGACCGGTTCCGCAGGCGTATCTTCTACTGTGGGTTCTTGCGCTGCTTCGGTCGTTTCGTTTGTTTCAGGCGCGGACTCGCCGCCTTCGATAATCGCCGCGACTTCGCTTGCCGTCTCGTTGTTTTCCGTTGCAGGCGCCTCCGCAATGCTGGTTTCGCTGATTGCGGGCGCTTCCGCCGCTTCCTGGTTTACTTGTTCATCGCTCATATTGGTTTACGCGCCCCTCTCCGCCGCCAGTTCACGTTCGCGCAGGATCGTCATGGCGCGGGCGATCTGCTTGCGGGCGGCGCGAATCGCCGCCGTGTTTTCCAGTTCTTTCATCGCGTTGCGGCGGCGCAGGTGGAAAAGCGTGGCCCGCTGCGCGGCGATCTCATTATGCAAGTCCGGCACGGTCATTTCGCGCAGTTGTTCGCGAATTTCGCGCTGTTTCAGATCAGCCATTTTGCGCCTCCATTTCCGTCGCGCCCGCCAGTCCGCCGCTCTCAATAATCGCAGCCGCTTCGCCCGCCGTCTCGGTCGTTTCCGCGCCCGCCATTTCGGGCGTATCCGTTGACTGGGCCAGAAAAGCTTCGTTAAACGCCTTGTCGCCGACCTCTTCGCGCAGGTTTTCTATCTCATGGGCGTTTTCGGTCGCTGCCTCGTCCGCTTCGTAGGCCAGCGTCCGCTCGGAATCATCTTCCATCTCCGAAGGGCCAATCTTCGTATCGGGCGTTGCGACCCGCTTAATGAATTTTGTCTCAATCGGGAGTTTGTGCGACGCGAGGCGCATAGCCTCCCGCGCAATCGCTTCCGTCACGCCGCCGCCCATCTCAAAAAGGACGCGCCCCGGCTTGATAACCGCAACCCATCCGTCAGGAGCGCCTTTACCGGAACCCATGCGGGTCTCGGCGGGCTTCTTCGTAAACGGCTTGTCCGGGAAAATCCGAATCCAGATTTTGCCCTGACGTTTAATATAACGATTCATAGCGATACGGGCCGACTCGATCTGGTTGGCCGTCATCCAGCACGATTCCATCGCCTGAAGACCATAATCGCCGAAACTGACCATCGTGCCGCCCGACGCTTTGCCGCGTCGGTGACCCCGATGCTGTTTACGGTGCTTGACGCGCTTTGGCATCAACATAATTTTGTTTCCTTCTCCATGAGGCCGGGGCAGGTACTCAGATGTTCAGGTGTTCAAGTAGGGGCTGTTTCGCTGCGAGTTTTGTACAAACTCTCAGTGAGAGCGTAATACCTGAATAACTGAATACCCTCCTCCCGCCGTTCGCCGTCATTCCGACGGCGTGGGATTGTTGTTGGACGGGCCGCCGCCCGGAGCGCCACCCTGCGGGCCGCCGGGACGGGGGCCGCGATTGCCGCCGCCCGGAGCGCCGCCGGGGCCGCCCGGACGGGGGCCGCCCCCGCCCTGATAGCCACCGCCGCCACCGGCAGGGCGACTGCCGCCACCGCCGCCCTGGTAACCGCCGCCACCAGCGGGACGACTGCCGCCGCCTCCGCCCTGATAGCCACCGCCACTGCCTTGACCGCCGCCCTGATAGCCACCTCCGCCACCTTGACCGCCGCCCCCTTGATAGCCGCCTCCGCCGCCACCCTGGTAACCGCCGCCACCGCCGCCTTGATAGCCTCCGCCGCCCTGACCGCCGCGACCACCGCCGCCGCCGCGTCCGCCGCGATCTCCGCCGCCGCGTCCGCCGCGACCGCCTTCACCACGACCGCCGCGCTCGCCGCCGCGATCCGAACGCTCGCCGGAACGATCCGGGCGTCCTTCGCCACGCGGGGCGCGGGGCATTTCCAGTTCGGATTGGCGCGGCTGACCGGGCAGCACGTCGCCTTTGTAAATCCAGACTTTGATTCCGATGTTGCCGTAGGTCGTCGCCGCCTCCGCAAAGCCGTAATCAATGTCGGCGCGAAGCGTTTGCAGCGGAATTTTGCCCTGTCTGTCCTGCTCTTTGCGGGCCATTTCCGCCCCCGCAAGCCGACCGGAACAAAGGATACGGATTCCCTTGACTCCCAGTTTCATCGCCCGCATAATCGCCTGACGCATAGCGCGTTTGTATGCGATGCGCTTTTCGATCTGCTGCGCGATATTCTCAGCCACCAGCTGCGCGTCCTGATCTGGCTGCCGGATTTCCTGCACGCTGACATGGCACTGTTTGCCCGTCAGTTTGTCCAGTGCCGCCTTCAGGTCGTCTACGCCTTTGCCCTGCCGCCCGATAATAATGCCCGGTTTCGCGGTGAACAAAGTCGCTTTGACGCGGTTGCCCGCACGCTCAATCTCCACGCGGGAGATTGCGGCCTGCGCCAGATTCTTCTTGATATACTGCCGAATCTTGTAATCTTCGTACAGCGCGTCCGCGAACTGCTTCTTCGGCAGATACCACGTGCTGTCCGTATTGCGGATCACGCCGATGCGAAACCCGATAGGGTGAACTTTCTGTCCCAATGCTCTGTCCTTTCGGAAAATGGCGCCGAGCGCGGCGCGGAACCTTCCGCCCGACGCCAAACGCCGAACTGCTATGCTTTGGGCGCGTCCATTTCGCTTATCGCAGGAGCGCCAGTCTCATTCGTCGTGTCCGCTGTTTCCGTCGTCGCTTCGGTCGGGGCGGCGGTATCGGCGCTTGCCGCTTCCACTTCTGCCGCCGGGGACGCCGCGTCGAAGTTCGTATCCGTCACGGTCGTGGAGGGCGCGGGCGCAGACGTTTCTTCTTCCGAAGCGCTGTTGTCGTCCGCCGCCGTATGCTCCGGTTCCGTCGCTTCCGTCGGAACCGGCGAAGTCACCGTTGCGGTGGGCGCGGCAACTCTTGCGGCGCGGGCCGCAGCCGCCCGACTTGGCGAGGCCGCTTTCGGTTTGCGTGGCTTGACCGGCTTCGGTTCCACTTCTTCCACAATAATCATAATGTGGCACATCCGCTTCAGGATGCGGTAGGCGCGGCCCTGAGCGCGGGGCTGTACCCGCTTCATGCGCGGGCCTTCGTCCACGCGGGCCTCCACCACTTTCAGATTGTTAGGGTCAAGGCCGTGATTGTTCGCCGCGTTCGCGACCGCCGAGGCCAGCACCTTTGAAATGTAGACAGCGGCCCGGTTCGGAATGAAGCGCAGGAAGGCCAGCGCGTCAATCGCGTATTTGCCGCGCACTTCATCAATCACGAAACGCGCTTTACGGGGCGGGCAGGAGATAAATTTCGCCGTCGCCTGCGCCTGGTCGTCCCCGACTTTGCGCCCCCTATTTTTTTTGCGGTTCTCGCGGTGTTCCTTCGGTCGAAGCGCCACGTCCGCCACAGTATCATTTGCCATCAGTTCGTCCTTCGCGGGTGCCGGGTGTCGGGTGTTGAGTGTCGGAAGATATGCTCGCTATTGATAGTTTATACAAACTACAAGCGAAAAACCCACATCTCCAATACCCGACACCCGACACCCGACACCCGGTTATTTGATGCCGGAGCGACGGTCAATCTGCTGTCCCGCGTGGCCTCTAAAAAGGCGCGTGAGAGCGAATTCGCCGAGTTTGTGTCCGACCATATTTTCCGTAATCAGAATCGGGATATGCTTGCGCCCGTCATGCACCAGCATCGTATGCCCGATGAAGTCCGGGAAGATGGTGGAGCGCCGCGACCACGTTTTGATCGCCTTACGCTCGTTCCGCGCATTCATCCCGCGCACTTTTTCCAGCAGTTTAGGGTCGGCATACGGCCCTTTTTTCAGTGAACGTCCCATAGGTATCTCCGAGGAGAGAAGTCAGAAGACAGAAAACAGAAAACAGAAAAAATGCCCTGTTTGCTCACTACACAGTCGAAGCGCAAAATTTGTAATCTCGCGGGTTCCTTCTGTTTTCTGTTTTCTGTTTTCTGTTTTCTACTCTCCTACTTCTTTCCTCTCCGCCGCACGATGAACTTGTCGGTAGATTTGTTGTGGCGCGTCCGCAGACCGAGCGCCGCTTTGCCCCACGGGGTCGAGGGGCCTTTTTTGCGTCCAATCGGGCTTTGCGCCTCGCCGCCGCCGTGCGGGTGGTCGCGGGGCGTCATTGCGATGCCGCGAACGTGCGGGCGGATTCCCAGCCAGCGCGATTTACCGGCCTTGCCGTAAGACTCGTTCTCGTGTTCCGGGTTGCCGACCACGCCGATTGTGGCGTGGCACGTCATCAGGATCAAGCGCGTTTCGCCGGAGGGCAGGCGCACCTGCGCGTATTTGCCATCCTTCGCCATCAGCTGCGCGGAAGTTCCAGCGGAGCGCACCAGTTGCCCGCCCTTACCGAGATGCAGTTCAATGTTATGAATCTGCGTTCCGACCGGAATATAGCGGATCGGCAGGCTGTTCCCGATTCGGATGTCCGCCGTATCGCTGGCGATAATCGTATCGCCCTCTTTCAGGCCGACCGGCGTCAGGATGTAGCGCTTTTCGCCGTCCTCGTACTGCACCAGCGAGATTCGGCACGTCCGGTTCGGATCGTACTCCACCGTCAGAACGGTAGCGGGCGTATCGTACTTATTGCGCTTGAAGTCAATAATCCGATACATTTTTTTGTTGCCGCCGCCCGCAAAGCGGTGCGTGATGCGGCCTTTATTGTTGCGTCCGCCGGTGCGTTTGATCGGCGTCATCAGCGGCTTGTGCGGCTCGACGGTCTGATTGTTACCCGGCTTGCGGGTCAGTTCGGAATAGGTCGAAATCGCCCGGAACCGCTGCCCCGGCGTATTCGGTCTAAATCTTCGAATTGGCATGAGGTTCCTTAAATCCCTTCAAAAATTTCCAGCGGTTTGTCGGTCGTGACGATGGCCTTTTTCCAGTCGGACGAGTAGCCGGACTTGCCGCCTTTCACCATCGCCCGCTTTTTCTTGCCTTTGACGTTCATGGTGTTGACCGCCGTGACCTTTGCGCCGGACTGCGCGTAAATATATTCAACGGCGCTGGCGATTTCAATCTTGTTGGCGCTTTTCGCCACGCGGAAATGGTACTTCATGGCGATGCCCTGCTGATTGCTCTTTTCCGTGAGCAGGGGGCGCACGATAATCAGGTGCGGGTCTTTCATGCGGCGGCCTCCAATGCTTCTTTCCGCGCTTTTTCAGGCGTCCAGACCGCTTCGATTTTCGCAACGGCGTCCTTGACAATCACGATTTTATGCGCGGTCAGGGCGTCGCGAACAGAGAAGTTGGGCGCAAAGCGGAGTTCTACATTCGGAAGGTTCCGCATAGACCTCAGAAGCGTTTCGTTGTGTTCGGGGATAATGACAAGCAGGCGGCGCGTTTCGCCGAATCCCAGCGCTTTGACCAGCGCCACAGCCTGCTTTGTCTTGATTTCGTTAAAGTGAAGCGCGTCCAGCGCGATAACCGCGCCTTCATTGACCTTCACGGAGAGGACGCAGCGCATGGCCCCGCGTCGCATTTTGATGGGGAACGCCTTGCGGTACGAGCGCGGGTGCGGCCCGAAGACCACGCCGCCGCCCTTGAAGTGCGGGGCGCGAATCGTACCTTGTCGGGCGCGGCCCGTTCCTTTTTGTTTCCAGGGCTTGCGTCCGCCGCCGCGCACGTCGCCGCGCTCTTTGGTCTGGGTCGTTCCCTGCCGGTAATTCGCTTCCTCGGTCACAATCGCCTGATGCACCAGCGTCTCGTTGAACGTCACGCCGAAGATCGAATCAGGCAGAGGCAGCGAGCCGATTTCCGTTCCATCCGTATTAAATAAGGGAATAGTCGCCATTGTCTGATCGTCTTTCTAGCGCTGTTGCAGCCGCTGAATGGTGAGAATTGCGCCGTTCGCTCCGGGGACTGCGCCTTCAATCAGCAGCAGGTTCCGGTCCAAGTCCACGCGCACGATCCGCAGGCCGCGCACCGTGACGTTTTTGTTGCCCATCTGTCCGGGCTTGCGCGTTCCCTTGAAGGTGCGGGCCGCGTCCGTCGCGCCGCCCGACTGGGGCTTGCGGTGGATCATGGAGCCGTGCGTCATATCGCCGCCATGAAAATGGAAGCGTTTAACGACGCCCGCAAAGCCCTTGCCTTTGGAGACGCCAGTCACTTTGACGCGCTGATTCGGCGCAAAAATGTCGCACTTAATCGCGTCGCCGAGCGTATAGTCCGATACGTCTTCGGCGCGAATTTCCTGAAGATGGCGCAGCGGTTCCAGTCCCGCTTTTGCAAAATGCCCCGTTTCCGGCTTGTTGACAAGCGCGGGCCGAATCTCTCCGAACCCCACTTGAACGGCCACGTAACCGTCTTTATCAACACTCTTGAGCTGCGTGACAATGCAGGGGCCTGCTTCTATCACGGAAACCGGAACCACGACGCCGCGATCATCAAATATCTGCGTCATGCCGATTTTTCTGCCCAGTATTGTGTCTACCACGTTTGGGTTGTCCTTTCGTATCGTCGCGCCGTTTCGATTACGGCGCGTTTCAGCGGAAATTTCCGCTCACCCACTTTCAGCGGACGCGCCGCTGAAAATTTTCAAAGTTGTGTTATGCCGTCGGAAGCAGCATTAATTTCCAGAGCGAATTGGGGTGTTCCGCTTCCCATTCATTTTCGAGCGCTTGCAATACAATAGCGCGATCATAAGCGTCTTCTGGCCCGCGCAGACGGGTTGCGAAATAGAGCCAATTCTGTTTCTGGTAGTCAAGCGATGCGCTAAATTCCCGCACATTCTCTTTCTTTTCAGCTGCGGCTCTAAGCCAATCAAGCACTTCGTCAACATCTTCGCGATAAAAAATAACCTGTTCCATGTCATTTCCCTGGAAAAAACGCATCAAGCGTTGTGACGATAAAACCGGCGTCTCTTTTTGCAGCGCTCACATCGTTACTGGAGGGTTGAAAGGCGCTCGCATAATCTGCTTCACAGCGCGTTTTATAAAGCAACTCAAGCCGATTTGAAAGGTCTTTTCTTTTGTCCGCCGATTTCAACAGCGGCTTGAGATATTCCTTGAGCATATCGGGCGTTTCCGCATGAGACCAGGCCTCGCGCTCCTGCGGTGGTTGCAAATCACAATACAACAGAAAAGCGGTTGTCATTTGATACGCCGCCTAATAAAAACGGCTGATTGCGTTACGCCCACTAACGTTTTCTAGATTGCGGGCCGACTCAAGCGTTTCGCGGCTCATTTCGCGCCATAGTTTCCAGTCCGGCATTTTCCGCTTCCACTTACAGCTTGATTTCGATGTCCACGCCGCTGGGAAGGTCAAGGCGCATCAGCGCATCAATCGTTTTGGGACCGGGTTCCAGGATGTCAATCAGGCGCTTGTGTGTCCGCTGCTCGAAATGCTCCATTGACTCTTTGTCAATCGTGGTTCCCCGGTTCACGCACAGGATCAGTTTGTCTGTCGGGAGAAGAACCGGGCCGGCGACTCGCGCCCCCGTCCGTTTCGCCGTGTCCACAATTTTTTCCGCCGACTGGTCTAAAATGCGGTGATCAAACGCCCGCAGTCGGATACGCACTTTGTTTTGTCGCGCCGCTCCCGCCATAGAAATACCTATTCTCCTGTGTCATCCATTCCCATTGACTGTGAATGGCATTGAAAACGTTTTGTAATTAGCGGCAAGGAATGGCGCGTACAGACAGGTTGCCGTCTGTAACGCGCCATTCACGCTGAAATGCGCCGAACTTCTCCTATCTCCACTTCGGGAGGTGGTTAAAAGTCCGCGCCATTCCAGCCGTGCCGGGTTCAGTCAGGCGAAAGTTACGCTTTTACGGGCTGTTTGCCCTGCGATTTCGCCAGCAGTTCTTCCGCGACATTGCGCGGTACTTCCTCGTAGTGCGAGGGGGTCATCGAGAACGAAGCGCGTCCCTGCGTGAAACCGCGCAGATCGTTGACGTACCCGAACATCTCGGACAGAGGAATCTGCGCCCGAACGACCTGCTTGCCGCCCGGCTCCGGCTCCATGCCTTCCATGCGTCCGCGCCGTCGGTTGACATCGCCGATCACGTCGCCCATGTTGGCTTCCGGCGTGGAGACTTCCACCGCCATAATCGGCTCTTTCATGAAGGACTTGCCCTTGCGGAGCGCCTCTTTCATGGTCTGGTTCGCCGCGACCTTGAACGCGATTTCGGAGGAGTCAACGGGATGCCACGAGCCGTCCGTGACGGAGACTTTTACGTCCACGACCGGGTAGCCCGCGATAACGCCCGCTTCCAGCGCCTCTTTGACGCCCTTTTCGATCGCGGGGACAAATTCCTTCGGAATGGAACCGCCCGTCAGTTTGTTGACGAAGATGTTGCCCATTCCCGGCTCCTGCGGCTCGATTTCCAGCTCGCAGTCCCCGTACTGACCGGAACCACCCGTCTGCCGCTTGAAGGGAACGCGGGCGACCGCCTTCTGTCCCACTGTCTCGCGGTAGGCGACCTGCGGAGCGCCGAAGTTCGCTTCCACGCCGTAGGTGCGCTTCAGGATGTCCACCTTAATATCGAGGTGAAGTTCGCCCATTCCCGAAAGGATGGTCTGCGCCGTTTCCGGGTCGGTTGCGACGCGGAAGGTCGGGTCTTCGCTGGCAAGCTTGACGAGGGCGGAGGACAGTTTGTCCTGATCCGCTTTCGTTTTCGGCTCGATGGCGATAGAAATAACCGGGTCGGGGAACGAGATGTTCTCCAGCACGATGGGGTTCTTGTCGTCCGCCAGCGTGTCGCCGGTCTTCGTGTCTTTCAGTCCGACAATCGCGGCGATGTCTCCAGCGTAAACTTCCGAAACGTCCTCGCGGGTGTTAGCGTGAAGCCGCACGATGCGTCCGATGCGCTCTTTCTTGTCGCGGGTCGCGTTCAGAACCGTTTGACCGGTGCTAAGGGTTCCCGAATAGACGCGGAAGAACGTCAGGACGCCGTATTGATCCTGCGCGATTTTAAAGGCCAACGCGCTGAACGGTTCGCTGTCGGAGGGCTGGCGGGAGTCCACCGCGTTCGTGTCCGGGTTCACGCCGGGGATGCCTTCGACATCGAGCGGCGACGGCAGGTAGTAAATAACCGCATCAAGCAGGAGCTGGACGCCCTTGTTCTTGTAAGCGGAACCGCACAACACCGGAACCAGCGTTCCCGCGACCGTCCCCTTACGGATTGCGATTTTTACTTCCTCTACCGTAATCGGCTGCTCTTCCAGGAATTTTTCGATCAGCGACTCGTCGGCTTCGGCGGCGGCTTCCATCAATTTGGTGTGGTACTCGTTCGCCTCGTCCTGCAACTCGGCGGGGATGTCCACTTCCTCAAATTTCTGGCCTGTGTCGTCAAGATATTTGATGGCCTTCATCGTCACGAGGTCAATCACGCCGAGGAAGTCGTTTTCCGCGCCAATCGGCAGCTGAATCGGAACGGCGTTCGCGCCGAGGCGCTCACGCATTTTTTCGACGACGGTCAGGAAATTCGCGCCCATTCTGTCCATTTTATTGACGAACGCGATGCGCGGGACTTTATATTTATTCGCCTGACGCCACACGGTTTCGGATTGCGGCTGAACCCCGCCGACCGCGCAGAACACCGCGACCACGCCGTCTAGGACTCGCATAGAGCGCTCAACTTCAACGGTAAAGTCCACGTGTCCGGGCGTATCAATGATGTTGACCCGGTGGGTTTGCTTGCGCAGGTTCGTGGTCGGATCGGTCTCAAGGCCCCAGAAGCAGGTCGTAGCGGCGGAGGTAATCGTAATTCCGCGCTCTTGTTCCTGCGTCATCCAGTCCATTGTCGCGGCCCCTTCATGCACTTCCCCGATTTTGTGGGTGCGCCCCGTGTAAAACAGGATACGCTCGGTGCAGGTGGTCTTGCCCGCGTCAATGTGGGCGGCGATGCCGATATTTCGTGTTCGTTCCAGACTGTATTCTCGTGCCATTGTCTTTGCTTACTAAGCCTCCGGGTGTCGTCGCTCCCGGTAAATCGGTTGGATTTCGGAAGCGTTCCTGTCTTGCAAACGCCTCCAATTTCGCCTTCGAAAAGGGCTGCGTGGGTTTTACCAGCGATAGTGCGCGAACGCTTTGTTCGCGTCGGCCATGCGGTGCGTGTCTTCTTTATTTTTCACGGACGCGCCGGTATTGTTGGCGGCGTCGAGCAGTTCGCCAGCGAGTTTCTCCGCCATGCTGCGTCCCGAACGTTTGCGCGAATTGATAATCAGCCAGCGCAGCGAGCGGGCGATTTTGCGCTCCTGCCGCACTTCAATCGGGACCTGATAGGTCGAACCGCCGACGCGGCGCGGGCGCACTTCGATCACGGGCATCGTGTTGCGGATAGCGGCGTCGAAGACTTCAATCGCGGGGCGCTTGGCGCGGGTCTCGCACAAATCCATTGCGGTATAAAAAATACGTTCCGACACGCTTTTTTTGCCGTCCACCATCAAACGATTGATGAACCGGGTCGCCAGAATGCTCCCGTAAACGGGATCGGGCGTAATATCGCGGGGCCGGACAGGGCCTTTTCTCGGCATGGCAAACATCTCCTTCGGAGAAGAAAACAGAAGTCAGAAAACAGAAAACAGAAGAAAATGCTCTGTCTGCAAACGTTTCTGTTCAACCGTAAACCTTCCGAACTCGAAACGCCCCTTCTGTTTTCTGTTTTCTGTTTTCTGTCTTCTTTACTTGGGTTTCTTCGTTCCGTATTTGGAGCGGCTGGATTTTCGGTCTTTGGTCCCGGCGGTGTCGAGCGTGCCGCGCACGATATGGTAGCGGACGCCGGGGAGGTCTTTGACGCGACCGCCGCGAATCATGACAACGCTGTGTTCCTGCAAGTTATGCCCGATGCCGGGAATATAGGCGGAAACTTCCATTTTGTTGGTCAGGCGGACGCGGGCGACTTTGCGCAGGGCCGAGTTCGGCTTCTTCGGCGAAACGGTGCGCACGATCAGGCACACGCCGCGCAGCTGCGGGTTGCCTTTCAGGGCCGGGGCCTTCGTTTTCTTATTGACGCGCTTGCGGCCTTTGCGCACGAGCTGATTGATGGTCGGCATTTTGACTCTTCCCTACGGCGCGGCGGTATCGGGCCGGCGCGTTCGTGGTCTTCGGAATGGATGGCAAATTTTTGGTTAAAAGGCAGGATGCGGGAGCAGTACGGGGCATAAAAAGACCCCTCACGGCGTGGAGGGGCGCGGGCAGGGAAAGACCGGGACATTCCAACACGGAACCCAGAGAATCACCTTCGGAAAGACTGCGTGTCTTTCGGGGCCGCCTCCTTTGCTTTGCAGCAGTATCCTGTTTCGCGTTCCGAGTGAAGCGCGAACCTTAGTAATATACTGCATATCGCGGCAAAAGTCAATATGCGCAGGGGAATTTTTCGGCGGCAGGCGGTCGCGCCGTCATTTTTTTCTTCGATTCGACGCGCTTATTCAGGCGAGGCATATAAAATGCCTCGCTAAAGACCTTCGGCAAAGCGTCCTCACGGACGCAAGAATCGCGACCTGAATTTTCCGTCCGCGAGAACGGTTGGCGGAACGCCCCGCAGACGGGCGTTTCATACGCCCGTCCCTGCGGTGTGCGCGACGCGGCTAATTTTTCTTATCGCCGGGATAAGTCAGCGAACCGGGTTCGGGATTCCAGTCCAGAACGCGCCAGCCGTTCGGCGTATTGCGAACGTAGTAGGTATATTCGTTTTCGCGCATGGCGGGGCGGTCGCGCCAGCGCAGATTAGAGAACGTTTCCACTCTAAAAGCGTCCGGGATGCCGGAACCGATAGAGACCGGCGTGATCTTATTGATGCCGGTATGCCACGATTTCCAGACTCCGCGCTGCGCCAGCGTAAGTTCTTTGTAGTATTGACTGCGCTGCGCCGGGAACTGCGCCGCTTCCGCCGGATTCAGGTACGTCAGGGCCATGTAATCGAAGTCCCACACGGCGGCGAACTGCGCAAAATCGCCCTGACTCCATGCCAGATCGGACGCGGAGATCAGTTTCTGAATTGCGGCCCGGTCTGCCGCCGAAACTTCCGGCGGCTTCTTGTCCTTTTGATTATTCATCACCATGAGATGCGCCTGCGGCGGCATTGGGGCCTGAAACTCCGTCTCCGGGATATTCTCATTGTAGCGATAATTATCACAGATGTAGGACGCCGACTCCTTCTTGCTGTCTAAATCTATATCGTGCTGCTCTGTGCGAACGACGAGGTTTGTCTGCGGGTCAGTCCAGACCGTCTCATAGATTTTTTCGCGCCAGTTCCCCGGAGAGGCAATGTCGCGCTGCCGCTCAAACTTAATCAGTGGCTGCCTCGCCACGCTGACGCGGCTGGCCTTCCATGCGCCGGTCTTGTTGTTCGCGTCTTCCGGCGGGGCGTCGCGTGTCTTACGAGCCGTCGGCGGGCCGATGCGATCCAGAAGACTTTGACTCGCCTGCGTCTCCATTTTCGCCTCTTCCGCCGTGCCGGGGTCAGCCTGATTACGGTTTATGTTGTACATTTCATGGTCGCTGAAGTAAACAACGCTTCCGAAACGGTTTTCCAGAGAGGAGGTGGGAGTGGGTTTCGTTTTACCCGTCTTTGTGATTTTGTACGCGATTCCCTGAGAGGCCGAGGCCGATGGGCCGAAGCGCAACACATTGTCGTTTTCGTACACGTAGGTATCGGAAGCCTTCTTAAAGAGGCCCGAAAAATCCATAGACTGCACCGAGTGGTAGCGGGCGGTTTTGACGGCGAGCATGGCGCGTTCCACGTCGGCGAAGGCGGGCAGCGGACGGGTTATCAGGAACGGCGCGGCAGTCAGCGCCAGCGCGGCGGTCAGCCCCAGCGTCCCGACCAGGGCAAGGCGGCGGGGCAGGCGGCGGGCGGCGCGGCGCGAACGAACGAACTGCGGCGCGGACTGCAATGCGATGGCGGACTGAATTTGCGTTTTCATGGTCGGATTTATCTCCTCGATGGCAAACGGTTGGACGGCGTTCCAGACAGACTGCAAGGACGCAAGCGCGGCGCGGCAGTCGGCGCACTGCGACAAATGCCGCGCCAGGCGCTTTTGCTGCCAGCGCGGACTATCGCCCGCCGCAAGCGTTGTCCAATCCTGCAATGCGTAGCGTTCACACATGAGCGGCCTCCTTCGGCGTCGTTTCATTCGGGTCTTTCAGCAGATTTTCTTTCTCCGGGTCTTTCTGATCTTCTTCAGGTTGCAGGGCGTGGCGCAGGCGTTTTGTCGCTTCCGCCACCTGCCATTTCACGGTTCCAAGCGGGCGCTCCAGAATCTGCGCCGCTTGCCGGTGCGTCAGGCCCTGCGACGCAACCAGCAAGAACGACTCGCGCAGGGCGGGCGTCAGGCTTTGCAGAGCGGCTTGCAGCGACAGCGACGCCACGACCTGATCCGCCGGACTCGACGCCCCGGACTCGACGAACAGCAGTTCCTCATAATCGGCGAGCGGGGCCTGCGGTCGGCGCTGCCGGTCGCGCCACTGCCGCACCGCAATCGCAAACAGCCACGTCAGCAAACTGGACTGCCCGCGAAAACGATGCGCCCCGCGGTACGCCGCCACAAAGACCTCCTGCGTCAGGTCTTCCGCCTCGGCCCTGCTTCCCGTGAGCTGGCGGGCGAACGCCTGAAGACGGCCCGCATACTCCGCAAAAAGCGTATCAAAGGCGCGGGGATCGCCCGCCTGAAATGCGGTCAGCCATTTGCGTTCACGGAACGTCATGGGGTCTCCTCGCCGCAATTTGCGGCGCGTTGGAATCGAGATTGCCAGAAGATTCTTGCGTTTTCCGGCGTCCTCACTGTGTTTGTAGCGGGAGAGCGGGAATTAGTTGGCGGCAGGCGCGTTTTTGATTAAAAACATAAAGACTTTTTGACAAAGAGTGTGGTGGGACTGCGTGGAATGAAACGTCGGCCTGCGTTTGCAAAACCCGCCAGCGTGAATCCCTACGAATTTGACACAAAGACAAGTTTTGCAAATTCAAAATGGGTTTGCAGTCCCGCGTCCGCAGGGGTGACCACACGATTTGTCGAAGCGCCAAAGAGGTAACTCCTTCTCTCACCCATTCCAATCGCCGACGCGGACACAATCCGCGCCGACAGCAGCGGCTTTGACAGGCGCGAACGCAAAATGCTAAAATAGCGTAATGAGGGAATGAAGGAGAACGGTTTATGCTGAATTATCCCTGCGCTATGACGCGCATTTTTCGTTTTTGCGCCGTCGGCGCGTTGGGTGGCCTGTTGCTCGGAACCCCGCAGTTCGCGAGTTCGCAGGCCTCCATTCCCGCAGCGCAGGCGGAAAAGACCGGCGGCGCGGCGGCGCGGCTCGGCTACCATTTTAGGGTGGGGGAGACAACCCGCTACCGCGTGGTCGGCTTTTTCGACGGGCGCATCCCGCCGTTCGTTCAGCCCGATGGCCCTCCTGCGCACCTGCGCATCACGCTGGAATACAGCGTCCGCCCGGAAAAAGTCACAGCGGACGGCGCGGTCGTGGCGTTCGAGGTGAGCAAGGCGGAGATTATCGTGCTGCAAAATCCGGTCGGCCCAGACAATAAAATGCCGCCGCCCGATGAGCAGCTGGAATTTCCCGTGCCGCTGGATCAAATCCAATCGGCGCTGAATGTTAAGGCCACCCTGAAATCGGACGGCGCTGTCGTTAACGTCACGGGGGGAGACGCCAATTCGCAGAAAATCAACCTCGGAATTGAACTGCGGAAACTGTTCCTGCTGATCCTGCCCGTCGCTTTCCCGGACAGCGCGGTCAAAGTCGGCGAACAGTGGAATTTCAGCGACGGACTGCTCGGCAAAAATACGGGCAAGACCAACTACACCGCCCAGCTTACCGCGTTTCAGACCAAAAAAAGCGATACGGTTTTTCAGTGCAGCGAGACGGCGGAAGCGGTCTTCAGTGAGCTGCTGGACAAGGCGGGAAAGCCGACCCTGATTCTGGCGGACGCGGTGGACGCTTCCACCGGCAAGGCGTCGCTGACGGGCGATTTTTTGTTTACCGCCCCGACGCGCCCCGACGCGAAGACCAGCCGCAGCGCCGGACGCCTTCAGGAGGGGCATTACACCCTGACCGCCGTCCTCGACCGCAAACGGACGATTCCTGACCCGAAAAACCCGGACGCGCCGCTCGATACGCACGTAGACGTGTCCGCCCGCCTCACGGTGCAGCCGATCACGAAGAAATAAGGTATTCAGGTATTCCGTATTCGGGTATTTGGCGCGTTCACTGATAGTTTGTACAAGTTCACAGCGCAGCAGACAATACTTGAATAACCGAATACCGAATACCTGAATACCTGAATCAAGGACAAATGCCATGCGAAATTTTAATTTTAACTATGCCGCGCTGTTTGGCGGCGCGGCGTTGCTGCTGATGCCGGCCGCCGTTTTTGCGCAGGACGCGGTAAAAACGGACGCGCCTGCCGCAGTCAAGACGGCGGAAGACGCGCCCGTTTCGTGGACGCTGAAACACAAGACGGGCGAGAAAAAGCAGTTCCGGGCGCAGGCCACCGCGCTCGGCGAGACCAGCCAGGGGCAGCTTAACATCGCTTTGAAGACGGTGCAGAAGCGCGAAATCTCGAAGGTGGAAGCGGGCGGCGGTCTGAGATGGATCAGCACCCCCGTCTCGCAAATGCTTACGATTAACGGCAACGAACTCACCGACGACAGCGGCAAATCGGTCACTATGACCGTCGTGAGCGACAGCGGAATCGTGACGGACTTGAAATCAGGGGCGGTCGGGGAGCGCGGCGGCGACACCTTGCAGCAACTCGGCAGCGTGATGACCTCAACGCCCGTGCCGTCCAAACCGGTCAAAGTCGGCGACACCTGGACGGCGGAATTTAACGGCACGATTTTCAAGGGCCGCAAATTCACCGTGACCTACACCTATCTGGGCCGCGAGACTGTGCTGGGCAAATCGGCCTGCAAAGTCAAAGCGGCGGGCGATCTGCTTATCAATACGAGCGCGAAAGACCCGGCAAAAATGACCGGCACGCTTTTCATTGACCCGGATAACGGCGACGCAATCGAAACAAAATATCATCTGGAAAACCTCGATTTGCCGACGGGAACAGGCGGCGGCCTGAAGGTCAGCATGGACAGCGAAACGACGCTGATTATTCCCGGCGTCAACGATAAAGAGGACGCGAAGACCGACGCGGGCAAAAAGGACGGATCGAAAAAATGAGACCTGCCGCCCTCGCGCCGCGCTTCGCTTTTGCCGCCGTTCTGCTGACGATTGCGCTTTCGGGGGCGGCGCAAAACGGGGCTTTGCGTCTGCTGACAGTCCAGTATCGCATTGGCGAAGTCAACCGCTACCATACGACCGCGCAGACCGTCGTTCTTCTGCCCGTCCCGAATCAGGCGCAGCCAAACCAGACTGTGCTGGACGTTGACCTTTCGCAGTCGCTGCGGACGCTTCGCGCTCTGCCCGGAGGCGGCGGCGAAGTCGAAACGGTGACGACAGCGGGGGCGATTTTGATGAACGGAAAGCCGCGCTCAAAGCCCGACGATAAGCCGCTGATCGTCACTTACGACGCGCATGGCAGCGTGGCGGGCATTCGGGGGCTGACCCCGCAGAACAGCCTCGGCGGGTTGCTCGGTTCTGGTTCGCTGGGGATGCAGAGCGCGTTCCTGCCCGGTCATGCCGTCCGGCAGGGGCAGGCGTGGCGGCAGCCCGCCCGCCTGCCCGGTATGCCGCTTGGCGGGGCGGGGACAGTGACGTGCCGCTGGATCGCAACGGAGCGCATTGGACGCTACGATACCGCCCGCATCCGTTCGTTTTTAGCGCAGCCCCTGAAAATCATGCTGACCGCCGACGCGCAGCCCACGCAAGACCCGCGCCGCGCCGCTTACGTGATGAAGGGGATGCTTAACATGACCTTTATCAGCAATTTTGCGATAGCAGAGGGCAAGACCGTGCGCTCGTCCGGCATCGGCGGCGCGGCGCTGACCTCCTCGCTTAAAGGCGCGGCCCCGAAAAAGAAATCGGCGCAGGCATTGCCGGAGGGCGGCAAACTTACGCTGAAAATGCGCGTCGGCTACGATTTGGTGGAGTAATTGCAATGACCTCGTTACGGGAAGAAGCGGCGGATTTTCTGGATTATTTAGAAGATTGGGCGGCGCAACGGCCCCTTTTGTCGCTGGCGGAAATTGTCGCGGAGGCGGGCGGGGCGGCGAACGTCGGAATTTTTTGCGTAGACGTAATCAACGGATTTTGCCACGAGGGGCCGCTGTCCAGTTCCCGCGTGGCGAAAATTATTCCGCCGATGGTGGCGCTGTTTCGAAGCGCGGACGCGGCGGGCGTCACGCATTTCGTTTTGACGCATGACGCGCACGCCCCCGACGCGGCGGAGTTTCAGGACTTCCCGCCCCACTGCGTCCGCGAAACCCGCGAGTCGGACATTGCGCCGGAACTCATGGCCCTGCCGTTTGCCGCGCAGTACGAAATCATCCCGAAAAACTCGATTAGTTCGGACGCGGGGACAACGCTGAACGGCTGGCTCGACGCCCACCCGCAGATCACGCATTTCCTTGTGGTCGGCGACTGCACCGATTTATGTATTTATCAGATGGCGATGCGCCTGAAAGTCCGCGCCAACGCCGCCAATCTGCATCATTCGGTCATACTGCCCGTTGATTGCGTAAACACGTTCGATATTCCGGTCGGCGCGGCGCGGGCGGCGAACATTCTGCCGCACCCCGCCGATTTTTTCCATGCGACGTTTCTTTACAGCATGGCGCAAAACGGAATCCGAATCGCGCAGTCCGTTATTTGACTTGCAGGCCCGCCTTGATCTCGGCGAGCAGGCCGTCCGCCGCCGCGTCGCATAGCGCGTACACCCGGTCAAATTCACCGGTGTAATAGGGGGCGGGGACTTCGCGGACGCCGGACTGCGAGAAACCGAACGACGCGGGCCGTTCCCTGCGGCAACGCCGCAACGTCGCGGAAATTCTGATCGTCCATTGTCACGACGTAATCGAACGTTTGCAGGTCTTTCGGGCGGATTTGCCGCGCCCGCCCGTTGTAGGAACGCCGCCGCGCGCCTTTGACGGAAACTACACGCCGAACCTTCCACCATCCTTCCGCAAGACTATGCCCGTGACGCAGCATCTTTTGAGGAGGCTGCGCAAGGGCGGACGAGTGTCGTCCCCGCGTCGAAATTTTTGCCGAAGCCCCTGATGTTCGCAAGAAATGGGTCAAACGCTCTGCGCTGGCCTCGCTTTTAGCCTTCCCCTGCGCCGCCACGCTCTGCGGCGGCAAAAGTTACCGCGCTATCGCCGATACTTACGCAGGCAAACGCGGCGGAATGAGCGGCAGGATTTTTTACGCCCCGCGCCGAAACTTACCGTGAACGCATTGCGACGGCGCAGGCGCAACCCATTTTCACGCAAATTATCGTGCAGCAAGGACGACACAGCAACCATGAGCGATTACACTCCCCGGCCCGAACACAAATTTACCTTTGGACTATGGACAGTCGGCAATATCGGGCGCGACCCCTTTGGCCCCAATGTGCGGACTCCCACCGGCCCCACCGACCTCGCCTTCCCCGTGAGCGAAATTGTGGAGAAACTGGCGAAACTTGGCGCTTACGGAATCAACCTCCACGACAACGACCTCGTGCCGATTGACGCTTCGGCGGGCGAACGCGACGCCATTGTCGCCGATTTCAAGAAGGCCCTCGCCGACAACGGCCTCGTTGTCCCGATGGCGACGACCAACCTGTTCAGCGACCCGATTTTCAAGGACGGCGCGTTTACCTCCAATGACCCGAAAGTCCGCGCCTACGCCCTGCAAAAAACGATGCGGGCGATGGACTTAGGCGCGGAACTCGGCGCGAAGGTCTACGTGTTCTGGGGCGGGCGCGAAGGCACGGAGACCGACGCCAGTAAGGACGCCCGCGACGCGATGAAACGGTTCCGCGACGGCCTGAATTTCCTTGCGGAATACGATCTCGCGCAGGGCTACCACATGAAATTCGCGCTGGAACCCAAGCCCAACGAACCGCGCGGCGACATCTACCTGCCGACAGTAGGCTCCGCGCTCGGCTTTATCGCGACGCTGGCCCGCCCGGAAAAATTCGGCGTCAACCCGGAATTTGCGCACGATACGATGGCGGGGCTGAATTTCGTTCACGCCGTCGCGCAGGCCATTGACGCGGGCAAACTGTTCCATATTGACCTCAACGGACAGAAGCCCGGACGCTACGATCAGGACTACCGCTTCGGGGCGGAGGACATCAAAGCGAATTTCTTCCTCGTCAAAATGCTGGAGGACAGCGGCTATGAAGGGATGCGCCATTTCGACGCCCACGCCTATCGCACAGAAGACGCGCAGGGCGTCTGGGACTTCGCGGCGGGTTGTATGCGCACCTACCTTATTTTAAAAGAGAAAGCGGCGCAGTTCAACGCGGACGCCGAAATTCAGGGCATGATCAAGGCCCTTAGCGCCGACCCCGACAATCTGGAGCCGCTGCTCGCGACCTACTCTAAAGAGAACGCCGATAAAATCAGCGCCCTGCCGGTTGACCGCGTGGCATATGGTAAAAAAGGACTCGGCTACGAGAAACTGGACCAACTGACGACCGAACTCCTGCTGGGAATGCGCGGGTAATTCGTCCTGCCGCAAAACCCGCAATCACAAAAGACCGCCCTGCGCTTATTGCGCAGGGCGGTCTTTTGACTCCTGACGCAGACCGAAGTCTGGCCTGAAACAGGCGTCACATCAGGGATGCCTCCCTGCGGCGTCAGGGCGGGCCGCCGAAGAGGGCGATGAGCAGAGCGCGAATCTCATCGGCTTTTTCGGCGCGGCCCCGCGCTTCGTAGTAAGCGAGACACTCTTCCAGATGCAGGCGGGCGGCGCTTTCGCGGCCCCGGACTGCGCAGAGTTTTGCCAGCGCCTCCACTGCGGCAATGCGGCATCCTTCACTGCCCGTCTGCTCATGGAGCAACAGGGCGTGTTCCAAATTCACCTGCGCCGGAACGTAACGCCCCTCCTCAATATGCAGTTCGGCAAGCACACGCAGGCAGTGACCGACTCCGGTAGAATCGCCGGCCTCCAGCCAGAGCGCAAGCGCCGCGTCAATGCAGTCCGCGCCCTCTGTTGAACGACCGAGGCGAAGCAGCGTTTTTCCCTGCCAGAAAAGGCCGTAGGCGGTCGCTTCCGGCCTCTCCGTGTGGGGGTCGCGAAGCGTCCGGGCGGTCTCCGCATGGAATAAGGCCCGCTCATAGTCCTTGAAGTGATTGAGTATCTCACAGAGAAAACGGTGCGCGTCGCCTAATTGCGCCCGAAGATTTCCCGCGATACCGGACGCAATCACCTCATTGAGGCATTGGACTGCCAGCGCCGAATCCCCGCCGTAATGAGCGGCCTGCGCTTTCGGGGCCAGATACTGATTGCGGACAAACGCCTCGCAGGAGCCGCTCAAATCCAGACAGAGATCGTAGCATCGCAGGGCCTCCGAAAATTCCTGCCGCCGCTGCGCGATGCGTCCCAGAAGGTGGGATATTCCGATCCGCAGGGAAACGTCCTGCGCCGCGTCGGCTGCGAATCTTCGAAAGTGATCCAGATGCAATATCAAGATTTCGATCAGGCCCAGCGTGTAAATGTCCAGAAAAAAAGAGAGCGCGTCTTCGGTAAGCGGCGCTTCCAGCAGCGAGGCGATAACCCGCGCAAAATGGGGATTCACTTCGTCAAGCGAGCGGAAGACCGGGGCGCGGGGAGCCGCGCCCGCCCGGTAATCGTCAATCCATGCCCTGCAAATTTTATAAAATTCTTTTTGCAGCGTCTTTTTTTCAGGGGCGGGAACGCGCTTCCAGACATAATTCTGAACGGGCCGAAGCAGAGCGAACGCTTCGCCCTGCGGTTCGAGCAGACCGGCCTCTTGAAGCGCGAACAGCGAAGCGCGGGGGACAGCGCAGACGGCCTTTGCCAGCGGCGCGGAAAAGGGCGCGGGGAAAACGGCAAGGTGGGAAAGATGCGCTATCAGGGCCGGGGAGAGGGCTTTCAGGCGCTCTTCCAGCAGGGCCTCAAACAAACGCGAGTCCCGCGCCGTAAGGCTTTTGCCTTTGCGCTCAAGATCGGCGATCCGGGGCAGCGCCGCCCGGTAGTCCTGCGTCTGCTCCAGCGTATGAAGGGCAGTCTCCTGCCCGCTATCCATCGCCAGATCCCATGCCAGTTGCTTCGCCTTCGGGGAATGAGGGAATTGGGCCAGAAGACGCAGCGCGGTGTCGAAGGCGGCGTTGAGATGCCCCACCGCCCGCTGCTCCTCCGCAAGCGCCGTCAAAATCGCCGAAGTTTTTGCCTCAATCTGCGCGGCGACCCCGGTATGCCAGACTGCCCCCTCGTCCAGAGAAGTCAAACACCCTTCGAGGAAATCTCCTCCGATTTTTTCTTCCGCCTGCATCAACAAAGCGAGTTTTTGTTCCGGGTCAGTGCAGGACTGCGCCGCGTGGAACAGGCCGAGCGCCTCCTCAATGTCGGTGCAAAAAAAGCCGGGAGCGACCTGAATGGTCTCGCGGTCAACGTAAAACGCCTCCTTCTCAAAGGCCCTTCGGAGCGAAGCGAGGGCCTGACGCAGGTGCATCGGCGGGTCGAATTTATCGCCCCAGAACCGTTCGGCAAGCGTGACGCGGGAGAGGCGCCGGGGAGTGAAATCGGCAGAGGCGGACTTAAGGGCCTGCTCAAGGAGCAGGGAGGCCAATACCGCCCAGGTCTCTTTCGAGCGCAAATGAGCGACCGCGCCATCGGCGTTGCGGGCGGCGGGCGGGCCGAGCAGTTGTACGTTCCAGTGCGTCATGGGCGAATGGCGGGGGTACTGCAATAACTCATTAACAAATCATTTTTGGATTTTTTTAATTTTACCCCATTAAGCGAGCGATTCGTCACGCTTTGGTCACGAAAGACCTGATATTCTTATACAGGCCAACTTAAAGAAGTTGTATCTGACACAAGTTGTCCCAACGCCTGTTGTTCACAAGAAATTCATCAAGGAAAAAAAGATCGAGGAAGGTGCAAATGAAACTCCTGAAGGAAACCTGTTTGGCTCTTTTGCTGACGCTCCCGGTCGTGGGCATGGCGCAGACCCCGCCTGCTTCGGCTGGCCCGCCGCGCCGCGCCGTTTCGCCGCTTATGGCCCCGCTCCACTTCGAGGCGGGCGCGAACGCCACAAGCCCGGTCAAGTACACGGCGCGGCGTCCCGGCTTTACCCTGTCTTTGACCCCGAACGCCGCCGCGCTTTCGCTCCGGGAACCCCCGAAAAACAAAAACGGCGTTCCCGGCGCGGCGCGGACGCCGCGCTCCGCCACGCTCCGCATGATGCTGCTGGGGGCCAGCGCCGCGCCCGAAATTACCGGGATGCAGCCGCTTCCCGGCAAGACCAACTACCTGATTGGCAGCGATCCGAAGCGCTGGCGGACAGGCGTTGCGACGTATGGCAAAGTCCGTTATCGCGGCGTGTACCCCGGCATTGATCTGGTTTATTACGGCGCGGCGCAGCGCGTGGAACACGATTTCATTGTGGCTCCGGGGGCCAGTCCGAAGGCGATCCGGCTGCAATTCGCGGGGATGTCGCGGCTCGGCCTGGATAAGGCCGGTTCGCTCGTTGCCAATACTACCTGCGGCGCAGTCCGCTGGCTCGCCCCGACCGTTTATCAAAATATCGGCGGCAAAAAACGTCTGGTCTCTGCGCGGTACACGCTGCGCGGCGGGCGCAATGTCGGTTTTCAGATTGGGCGCTATGACGTTCGCCGCCCGCTCGTGATTGATCCCGTGATAGATTACGCCACCTATCTCGGCGGCTCCGACAACGACTGGATGTACGGCATGGCGACGGACGGCGCGGGCAATGTCTGGGTCGCCGGCCCGACCAGTTCCGTAGATTTCCCAACGCTGAACCCGGCGCAGGCCGCGCACGGTTCGGCCTACTGGAATGGCTACGTCGCGAAATTCGACCCGGCGGGAAATATGCTGTACTCCACTTATCTTGGCGGCAGCAACGGCGACGAATGTTATGACCTTGCGATAGACAGCGCGGGCAGCGCCTACGTCACCGGCTACACCTATTCGCGCAATTTCCCGGTGACTTCCGGCGCTTACCAGACGACCTTCCGGGCCGCCAATCAGAGCGCCTACGTCACAAAACTCAGCGCTACCGGCGGCATGGTCTACTCTACGCTGTACAGCGGAACTTATCAGGATCAGGGGGAGCGTATCGCGGTGGACAGCGCCGGCAGCGCTTACATCACCGGCATTTCCGGCTCCGCGCTCCCTACGACGGCGGGAGCCTATCGGACAACGCGCAGCAGCAGCGACTGGAATACCTACGTCGCGAAATTCAGCCCGGACGGCAAGCGGCTAGTCTATGGAACGTACATCGGCGGCTCCCGCTTTTCGTGGGGGTTGGGACTTGCGGTCAATGCGGCGGGCGAGGCCACCGTTGCAGGCTCTACTTCCTCGCGGGATTTTCCCACGACACCGGGCGCGATCCAGACCGCGCACAAAGGGGCTATCTTTTACAAGACGGGCAATGCGACCGCCGCTCCGATTACCTGGGCCGCCAGCGAAACGGGGCTGAACGGCGCGGACATCCACGCGCTCGTGATTGATCCGAAAACGCCGTCCACGCTGTACGCCGCGCAGGACGACGGGACGTACAAGAGCGTGGACAGCGGCGCGACCTGGGCGCGGCAGTACAACGGCTACGTCAGCAGCCTGTACATTGACCCGAATAATAGCAGCGTCCTCTACGCGACCAATTCGCGGGGCGTTATTAAAAGCGGGGACGGCGGCGTCACCTGGCTCGCGACCGGGTTTTACAACACCGCCGCCGCCAATGGGCTGGCCTTCGACCCGACTACTTCCGCCACCCTTTACGCCGCAACCGACAACGGCGTTTATAAAAGCGCGGACAGCGGCGCGGTCTGGACGCAGATCAGCGGCGGTCTGCCTAATAACGGCAGCGGCTATTTCGGCGTCAACTCCGTCGCGGTAGACCCGAAAACGCCCGCCACGCTGTACGCCGCCACGTATCAGGGGATGTACAAAACAACCAACGGCGGACAGAATTGGAGCGGAATCAATTCCGGCCTGCCCTACAACGGGACAGTCCCCTACGCCGTCCGCCTGATTGTCATCAATCCGTCGAACCCCGCCATCGTCTACGTCAAATCGGACTATCGCAACTCGCTGATGAAGACGTTGAACGGGACGACCTGGAATTTCTCCGGAATAGTCAACGTGAACTCCTTCACGCTCGACCCGAAAAACCCGAATATCGTGTACTGCGGCAATTACGACGGCGTTTTCAAGAGCGTCAACGGGGCCGCCAACATCCTGAACTCCAGCCTGAACCGGCATCGAATCAACGCGATTGCGGTAGACCCGACCAACTCCTCGAAAATTTACGTCGGGACATGGTTAGATTGGGACGTCTACGCGACAAAACTCAACGCCAGCGGCTCCGGCCTGATTTTCTCCACCTATCTCGGCGGCGACCGCTTTGACTGGACCGAAGGCGTGACCAGCGACAGCAGCGGCAATCTTTACCTTGCCATGCAGACCGAATCCGCCAATTTTCCCACTTTGAACGCCTATCAGCCCCTGCTGCTTGGGACGCGCAACGCGGGCGTCGTGAAAATCAGCCCGACCGGTACGCTGCTTTACAGCACGTTTCTGGGCGGGACAAACTTCGACTCGGCAAACGCCATCGCGACCGACCGATTCGGAAACGCTTACGTTACGGGGTGGACTTACTCCGCCGATTTCCCCACGACGGCGGACGCCTACCAGAACTTCAACGCAGGTAACGCCGATGCGTTCGTCACGAAGATTAGCCCGGATGGTTCCACCCTGCTGTATTCCAGTTTCCTCGGCGGGGAGGGGTACGATGACCCCGCCGCCATCGCCGCCGACGATTTCGGAAATATCTTCGTGGGCGGACATACCGAATCGTTCACCTTCCCTACCATGAACGCGGGCCAGAACGCGATGAACGGGCCAAGCGACGCCTTCCTCGTGAAAATTCGCATGACGCCGCAGCTCACCGTCACGCCAACCCTGACGCGAAACGGGAATTTTCTGGATTTGACGCTGACCTTTGTCAATTCCGGCGGCGTGGATTTAGCGAATATCCAGACCCTGACCGCAAAACTAAACACGACGGCCCCGATGACCGCGCTGCCGCAAAGCGTCGGGACGCTGCTTATCGGACAGACCGCCACGCTGACCCTGCGCTTCTCCGGCGTGGCGGGGGTTGCCGGCAAAGCGGGCGTATTGCGGCTGTCGGGCAGTTACCCCGGCGGCGTGTTCGGCGGCTCCTACCGGATTCAGATTCCTTAACGCCTCGCGGCGCTTTTTCTCTCGAAAGGAGATTTCTCTCATGCAAAAATGGACGCTCATCGGGGCCGCAGTCAGCCTTTGCTTTCCTCTGGCGGCGCAGGCGCAGCTGGGATTCACGCTCAATCCGTCCAGCGTCACGGCGCGACCGGGCAGCACCGTCACGTTTTCCGGGATGCTGACCAATACAGGCGGCTCCGAACTCTTTCTCAACGCGGATGTCTTCACCCTGTCAAGCGGGAAACTAACGCTGGATGACAGCAAATTTTTCGCCAATGCGCCGGCGTCGCTTTCGAGCGGCGCTTCGTGGAGCGGGGAACTCTTTGATGTCACGCTTGATCCTACCCTGCCGCTCGGCAATCTCTACAATGGGACTTTCACCCTTCAGGGCGGCGCGGACGGTGTGACGTTCAACTCGGTCGGCAGCGCGAACTTCCGCATCAACGCCAGCACGGTTCCCGCTCCGGCTTCTCTTTTGGTCGCGCTGCTGGGCGCGGTTCCCGCGTTCGGTCTGCTTGCGCGTCGCAGGCGGTGACCGACAAACGCGCCGCATGGGGGAAGACGCGATTCGATCCCCCGTGCGGCGCGTTCCTTTCAGGGAGAGGGAGGAGGAAAAGGGGAAAATCCGCAGGCAGTGCGCTCGCCTGACACCGGCGGGCTTTTTTCGGGTTGCAATCTCTGCCGGGTTCGGGTACACTGCAAGAACGAACGACGAACGATTTAACGCGCAGGAAATGGAATGACTCCGCCCGAACCCGCCGAAACGCCCCGCGACTCTTACGCCGCGCTGCGCCTTCGCGATTTCCAATTTTTGATTATCAGCCGCTTCCTCGCTTCGCTGGGCGAGCAGATGGTCGGTGTGGCGTTGGGCTGGCAAATCTACGAGCGGACTCACTCCACGCTGGCGCTGGGCTATGTCGGGCTGGCGGAAGTCCTGCCGATTATGCTGCTGGCCCTGCCCGCCGGACATTTTTCTGACCGCTACGACCGCCGCAGCATCGCGCTTATCACCAAATCGGGGCTTGCCGCCTGCTCCCTCGCGTTTGCGGCGCTGACGCTGCTGCATTACCCCATCTGGACGTTTTATGTCTGCATCGTCGGCGTAGGAATTATGCGGGCGTTCCACGCGCCATCCACCTCGACGCTCCTGCCGCAGGTCGTGCCGGTTGACCTCTATGAGAGCGCCGCTGCATGGATGAGCAACTTCTGGCAGCTGGCAGCCGCCATCGGCCCCGCGCTGGGCGGAGCGATTGTCGCGTTCAGCCGCAGCGCCACGCCGGTCTATTTTCTGGACGCGCTGTTCGGCCTCTGTTTCCTGTTTTTCATCCGTCAGGTGCGCGGCAAAGCGCCGGAACGCGAACGCGCCGCCCCCACCCTGCGCTCCCTCACTGAAGGCGTCCGCTTCCTCTATAAGAACAAAATCCTGCTGTCGGTCATCACGCTGGACTTGTTCGCGGTGCTGCTCGGCGGGGCGGTGACGCTGCTGCCGGTCTACGCAAAGGACATCTTGAAAGTCGGCCCCATCGGGCTGGGCTGGATGCGGGCTGCGCCTTCGCTGGGCGCGGTCTTCATGGCGCTTTCGCTGGCGCACCTGCCGCCGCTGAAAAACGCGGGCCGCGCCCTGCTGCTCGCGGTGGCGGGCTTCGGCGTCGCGACGGTCGTTTTCGGCTATTCCACGTCGTTCCCGCTGTCGCTGCTAATGCTCCTGCTGCTCGGCGCGTTCGATAATATCAGCGTGGTCGTCCGCAGCACCCTGATGCTCGTCCGCGTCCCCGACGCGATGCGCGGGCGAATCTCCGCCGTGAACTACATTTTTATCGGCGCGTCCAACGAACTCGGCGGCTTCGAGTCGGGCGTGGCGGCGCATTTCCTCGGCCCGGTTCTCGCCGTAGCGCTTGGCGGCGTCGGAACCGTGATCGTGGTCGCCGCCGTCGCCGCCATCTGGCCCGAACTCCGCAAACTCAAATCGCTCAAAATCTCCACAGAAGAAGATTGATCCACGAATTACCACGAAGAATCACGAAGGGACACGAAAAACAGTAAATAGGCCCATTGGGTTGTCTCCTGCCGTTCTGTCGTGAACTGATATTCGTGTAAAATTCGTGATTCTTCGTGGTAATTCGTGGATAGAAAAATTTGGGGTATCCTTTCTCTATGACACCTTCCTCTTTCATTCGCGTCCTGTGCGTTTTTGGAACGCGCCCGGACGCCGTAAAAATGGCCCCCGTTGTGCTGGAACTCCTGCGCCGCCCGGAGGTTTTTAAAGTCCGCGTTGTGGTAACGGGGCAGCACCGGGAACAACTCGATCAAGTGCTGCGCGTCTTCGCCATCACACCCGACCATGACCTTGCGATTATGCGGCACGGGCAGACGCTGACAGACATTACTGCCCGCGCCCTTCAGGGACTAGACGCCGACTTGCAGGCCAACCCCGCCGACATCTGCCTAGCGCAGGGCGATACCACCACGACTTTTGTGGCGGCGCTGGCGGCCTTTTATCACCGGGTGGCATTCGGTCATGTGGAGGCGGGACTGCGCACCGGCAACCCGTATGACCCTTTCCCAGAGGAGATGAACCGCCGCCTGATCGCGTCGCTTTCGCACTGGCATTTCGCCCCGACCGAACCCTCCCGGCAAAATCTGCTGGCGGAGGGCTATCAGCCCGAAACGATTTTTGTGACCGGCAATACCAGCATTGACGCCCTGCGCACCGTCGCGGAAAAGCCATATCTGTTTGAAGATGAGGCACTGCGCGGCATCGTTGACGGCCCGAATCGCCTGATACTGGTCACAGCGCACCGCCGCGAAAACTGGGGCGAACCGATGGAGTCCATCGCCCGCGCCATCGCCCGAATTGCGGGGGAATTTCCCGATGCGGAGATCGTGGTCGCCATGCACCGCAACCCGGTCGTGCGCGAAACGCTGCAGAAAATCCTTGCGGGCGTTCGCGGGGTTCACCTGATTGAGCCGCCCGACTATGCGCCGTTCGTGAAACTGATGCAGCGCTCCAGTCTCATTTTGACCGACAGCGGCGGCGTTCAGGAGGAGGCCCCGACGCTGGGCGTCCCGATCCTCGTGCTGCGCCGCACCACCGAACGGCCCGAAGGCGTGGACGCGGGAACGGCCCGTCTCATCGGCACGGACGAGGATACCATTGTCAGCGAGGCCCGCGAACTGCTGACCAATCCCGCCGCCCACGCGCAAATGGCCCGCGCCGTCAACCCCTACGGCGAGGGCAGCGCCGCAATCCAGATCGCGGACGCGCTGGCGAAAACGCATTAACCTTCTGTCAAAATCGGGACGGAGACAAACGCATGGTAAACGGAACGAGAAGGAAGAAGCGGATTGTTTTTGCGCTGCTGACGTTTGCGGTCAGTCTGCTGCTGATTGGCGGGGCGATTTATGGCAGTGTGCAGGCGGCGGGTCGCCTGTATTACGCGCCTGCGGAGACGCCCGCCGCGCCCGTTGCGCTGGTGTTTGGCTGCGGCTATTCGGCGTCGGGGCCGGGGCCGGTGATGTACGACCGGGTGGCGATGGCGGTAGATTTGTACCGCGCCGGCAAAGTCCGCAAGCTGCTGATGACGGGCGACAACGGACAGTTAAACTATAACGAACCGGAAATGATGCGAAAAACGGCGATTGAGTTGGGCGTCCCGGCAAAGGACATTGCGCTGGACTACGCCGGGTTCTGCACTTACGACAGCGTGTACAGGGCGCAGGCGGTCTTCGGGGTCAAAAAAGTGGTACTCGTTTCGCAGGCGTACCATTTGCCCCGCGCCCTGTTCATCGCCCGTCAGTTAGGGCTGGATGCGGTCGGGGCGGCGGCGGAACCGCGCCGCGCTCCGGTCAATTTCGGACGCTGGCACCTGCGCGAAATTGTCTCCTGCGAAGTGGCCTGGGTCGAAGCGAAATACCTGCGCCCCCGCCCCCGCTTCCTCGGCAAACCGGAACCGATTGGCGAATAGGCATTGCCCGAATCAAGGCAGGCGAGGCATTTTACATTTTACCAAATTCGCCTCGCTAGAGACCTACGGCCAAGCGTCCTCACGGACGCAGGAATCAATTTCACATTGCGCGTCCGGTAGGACGCTTGGCGGAACGCCTCTAGCGAGGCATTTTATATGCCTCGCTAGATTAACTCAACTTTTTCAGCAGTGTGACGCGCCCGATTTCGACCCATTCCACCACTAGAATATCGCCGTTATGCAGGAATTTGGCGGAGTGGGGATGGATGAATTTGCCGGGAATATACTCGCTGCGGGCGTGACCACGCAAGTCCGGGACATTCGCGCCATCGCCTAATTGCGCGACGACTTTATTCTTTTTGTCCAGAATTGTGACGACGGAAACGAGGTCGGGGACAAGCAGCAAATCGCCGCGAATATCGAAGTGGCACGGGCGGCGCATCCCGTCCGTGTCCATGCGGACGGGCTTTCCGTCCAGCGAAAAGGTTTGCAGGCGGTGATTTTCTCTGTCCGCCACCACGAGCAGCGGCTCTTTGCCCCGCGTGTCCACCTTTACCCCGTGCGGACAGTTGACTTCGCCGAGCGCCGCCCCGCCGTTGCCGCCGAACACGCGGACAAACTCGCCTTTGAGATTGTACTGCGTGATCCAGCCGGAACCGTAGCCGTCCGCAATGTAAAAATCGCCGTTCGGGGCCAGCGCGACATTCGTGGGCGTGAAATTATCGCCCGGTTTATAAACGCCCGCTTCGGTCGGGACGCCCTTTTCCCAGATCACCTTGCCGTTTAAGTCCGTTTTGACGACGACGTGATGCGCGGTATCGCAGTGGTAAAGGTACTCTTTGCCGTCCTCTTTGCGAATGTCAAGGCCATGCCCGCCGCCCCGGAACCGTTCGCCCCACGACGCGACAAATTTGCCGTTTTTATCGAAAACCACAATCGCGTCGCCGCTGCGGCTTTGCGGATGCACGGTGTGCGAGATGTAAATATGGCCTTTAGCGTCCTGCGCCACGCCCTGCGTGTCGCCCCACAGCAGACCGTCAGGAGGCACAAGCCAGTCGTGGAGACATTCGTATTTGTGGCTGCCCTCGCCCAGTATGATTTTCGGCTGCGGCAGATCGCCGCGCCCACTCTCCGCCAGCGAAAGCGCGAACGCTGACGCTCCGGCCTGCGCCAGAAACCGCCGCCGCGTCAAACTCCGCTGTTCCGCCCGCTCCGCGTTGTTCATTTTGTTCTCCGAATCCCCTGTTGTCGTCAGGATTTTGCAGCCGAACGCCATTGCCAGAGCGCCGCCCGCGATTCGCTGGTATTTATTTTTGTCAGTCCAAACTCTGCCCAATCGCGCAGACGTTCCTGAGCCGCCGTGAGATTTTCCGTCAACAGCGGAATAAAAGCAGGCGAAGATGCCTCCGTGATAGCGGCAAGCAAAAAGACTCGCGTCCTCTCGTCCGGTTCCACTCGGAACGCCACGATAAATTCCGCCGAATTTTTCGCCGCATGGTCGCGCAATTCCATGCAAATCACATCAATGGCAGAAGTTTTCGCTTCGCCCGTCCGAAGCAGACGTAAGGCTGTATCTATGCCCGGAAACCTGGGATACGTCTCATAATAACGCGCCTGCTCCGGGTCTACGCAATCTTTGTTCGCTTTCGGCATGATAGAGCCGCTTTCCTTCCTGCATCATGTGACATTGTTTGGGCTGATCCTGATAAAATTATAACCGCTTGCGTCGTTTCTGTCAAATCTGCGCCACAAAAGACGGGCGAAAACTGCCGCCGCGCCAGTTCCGTATGAATCTGTATATCGCAGGGGCGCGGTTCAAGAAAATTTGCGCCTCGCCGATAATTCTCCCTGGGCCGCGATCCGGTCCGAAAGGAAACGCAATGCCTGAATCCCGCCAGCAATTAGACGAAAGGCCTGCCCGCCTGCTGTTGTGCGCCCCGACCGCTTACGGAGTGAAATATGTCATCAATCCCTGGATGCGGGTGGAGAACGCGCCTGATCTCCCGCTCGCCGCGCAGCAATGGGAGGCTCTGCATCAGGTCTTGAAAAACGAGATAGGCGCAGCGATTGAACTGGTGCCGCAGGCGGAAGACTGCCCGGACATGGTGTTTACGGCGAATGCGGGATTAGTTCGGGGGCGAAAAGTTGTTCTGTCCAACTTTAAGAGCCGGGAACGGCAGCAGGAGGCGCCGCATTACCGCGCCTGGTTCGAAGCGAACGGCTACGACGTGATAACGCTGCCCGACGCGATCAAGTTTGAGGGCGAAGGGGACGCGCTCTTCGCGGGCGATACGCTGATTGCGGGCTACGGGCGGCGCAGCGATTTTGAGTCCCACGCGCCGCTTGCGGAGATTTTTTCCGTCTCCGTCCTCTCGCTGCGGCTGACGGACGACCGCTGGTATCATCTGGACACCTGCCTGTTTCCGCTCGGCCCGGACGCGGTGGTCTTTTATCCCGGCGCGTTCGATGCGGCCTCGGTGGACGCGGTTCGGAGCAATTTTCAGACCATCGAAATCAGCCAAGCGGAGGCGCTGCGGTTCGCCTGCAACGCCGTGCTTCTGAGAGATCACGCGGTCATTCCGTCCGGCTGCCCGCAACTGACGGCGGAACTGCAAGCGCGGGGTTATACCGTCCACGCGGTCGAGATGTCCGAATTTCTTAAAGCAGGCGGCGCGGCGAAATGCCTCACGCTCCTTCTAAATAGGGAATAATGCGCGGCGAAGGAGGAGGCGGGACGCTGCGCGGCCCGGTCAGAAGCGGGGTAAGGAGAGGAATTTGAGGCCGATTGCGTCGCCTGCGGAAGGCGGCGAGGCGTAAACGAGGCGCGTCCGGTCGGGAGACCAATCACAGTCGGAGGTCGGGAGGACGGCGATCTGCCGCGCTCTCCCCTTGCGGAGATTCAGCGCGACAACAGCGAATCCGCCTCCGGTACGAGTCGCCAGAACGCCGAGGGTCTGCGCGTTTATCCAGACGGGCGCGAAATAGCCGCGTCCGTCGTTCGGGCTGACGGTCTGGATCGCGCCGCTTCGGTCTATGACGGCGACGGCATATCGGGTGAAGTCCTGCGCGTCGGGCGTGAGCGAGCAGGCAATGCGGCTGCCGTCCGGCGACCAGACAAGATGACCGAGGCGCGGCTCCGTTGTCCGCGTCGGCCTTGCCCGCCACCACTCCGTTGAGTCCGCGCCGTTTGCCGCCCCGATTCGCAGAACGCGCAGCGTGTCGGTCGTTGGGACGGTCGGGGCGCGGCGAACGCCCTGCCGGTAGGCCAACGCGGGCGCGTCGGATTCCTGCGGGTTCCATGCGGGCCAGTCGCTGTCCTGATATTTGTCGTAGCGCGGTCGGACTTGCGCTTCGGGAAAATCGAAATTGCGCGTAAAAATCGCCCGCTGCCCGTTCAGTCCCTCCCCCACAAACGCCACACGCCCCCCGTCCGGCGACCACTGCGGATACCGGTAATAGGTCAGGTTCCCCACGTAGCGGCGCGTATGAATCGCCAGCGGGCGGGATTTGCGCGTCGTCATATCCAGCATCCACAGGCCGGTTCCGGGCAGGCGGTCGTTTGCGCCGAAATCGAATGTTTCACTGCGCTCATAAGCGATCCAGCGGTCGTCCGGCGACCAGGCCAGCGTATCGGGGCTGTCGTAACTTTTCAGCGCGGGCGCATAGAGACGGTCAGGGCTGACAATCTCCGGCTCGATCAATGCCGTCGCTTTTTTCAGCCCGCCGTCCGCGAGGAACAACTGCAATTTTCGGTCGGTCGTGGCCCGCAAAAACGCGATCCGCGTCCCGTCGCTCGACCACTTCGGGTTGCAGTCCACAAACGCGGATTGATACCGCGCCGCAGGCAGCGCCGGAACGAGCGCCATGCCCGGAACCGCAGGCTTTGCGCACCCCGCCAGCAGAACAAGGCCAACACAATAGACAGGATACACAGAATTTTTCAGGATAAAAACAGGATCACCATCGGATTGTTTGCGATTTTGGATTGCATTTTTTTTCATGTTCAATTCGTGTTTCTTCGTGTTAATTTGTGGATAAAAAATCCTTTTCATTGCGGGGTAATTTCCAGCGACTGCGTGGTGGCGTCTTTCGGCGCGGTCAGGGTGAGAAGACCGTTCGCGTTGCTGACCGCCGCGCCCGAAAGGGAGCCGGACAGGTGGTAGGTCGCGTTTGGACGGCCCATGACGCAAAGCAGCGGGACGGCGTGTTCCGTATTGAGAACGCGCCAGCTCACGCTCATCGCGTCTCCGGCCCGGTCGTAATGCTGGCTGCGAATGTCTAAATCCCAGCCCGACGCGACCGTTCCCGGCGTATGGTATGCCTGATACAGCGGAATCAACGCGCAGGAATCTCCGGTGAAGTCAGGGACTCCGAGGCCCGTCCCGGCGTCGCCGTCCAGGGCCTCCGGGCAATCGTAAAAGGCGGACTGCGCGGCGTAGGCATGGAGCAGGTTGTCCGCCAGTTTTTGCGCCGTCGCCGCTTCGCCCGCGTCGAGCAGGGCCTTCCAGAGCAGCCAGTTCTGCCCGAAACCAACCGCGCCCCCGTCAATCAGAGCCGAATGGTATTCTGCGGCGGACTGCGACAGGCTGCGAATCCCCGCGCCGCTCCAGAACGCGGACGGGTCGGTCATCCGGTTGATAAGGACGGCGCGGCGCGGCGGCGGCACGGCCCCGCCGCCCGCAATCAGCGGCATCAGTTCGGTCTGGGCGTCGTCCTTTTCGGTTCGCGGCGTCCCGTCAGTGGACTTCGCGGCGTAGGTGTCGCGTTTGGCGTCCCACAGCGTATCGTTCATTGCGGCGGTCGCGGCGGTGATGTCCTGCCCGTATTGCAGCAGGTCGGCGGCGGGCTGACTGGTCTCGTATGCCATCAGGCGCAGGATTTTCGCGGCGCGAATCACGTAGGCGGAGTAGTCGGGGGCGTAGGCGCGGGGCGGCGGGGCGGCGGGCGGGGCCTGCGGCCCGTACAGCGGCATCGCGGCGAGCGTGAGACCGCCGGTTCGGCTTGCGGGGCGGGGCCATGCGAACAGGGGCAGGGCCAAATCCACGCGCCCCGCCGTCAGAAACTCCCGGTAGCGGCGTTTCGCGAAGGGGTAAAAGCGGGCGAGCATGGCATGGTCATGCGTTTTTTGATAGAGTTCCCACAGGGCGAAAAGATTGACCGGCGGCGCGGCCTGCGGATTCAGCGGCGCGTCCAGACTGCCATTAGTGAGGTAACAGGCGTTCAGCTGCGCGGCGCTCCAGTCCTGCCGATAGCCAACCCAGCCCAGCGCCGTCCAGCCGCCGTTTACCGTCTGGTACGTTCCGGCGGGCGTATCGGGCGTGTCGCGGCGGGACGCAACCCCCACGCGGCGCAAATCGCGCTCCGGCGTATTCGCCAGACTTTGCGCCATCAGCCGGTCAATCGCCGCGTCGCCGGAACGGAACCGGGCGGCGCGGTGGGCGGCGGCGGCGCGAGTCGCGAGGCCGTCCCCTTTGCGCCGCTGACCGTCCGGCAGGGCGTCATCGCACAGCCCCAGCAGCGACTGCGCGGCGTCAGCGGCCTCCGCGTTGTTTTTTCCCAGCCCCACGCACAGCGTAATCGTGACCGTCTCTCCCGGCGCGACGGCGATTTCGTCCACGCGCAGCAGCCCCCACACGCCGCCGATTTTCGCCCGATCCGGCCCCTTGTTACTCTCTTTACCGCCCGCTTTTTTGTCTTCCGTCTGATGTGTCGTCTCCGGGCGCGTTTCTTCCGCGTCGGGCAGCAGGCCATAAGGCGGGACGCCGCCCGCCCCGCCGCCCGAACTGACCGCGCCTTCGGGAGAAAAGTACGCCCCGCTGACCCGGTAGGAGCGCTGCGGATAGGCGGTCGCGTTGCTCGCAAGCGCAAACGTCACGGCGTCCGGTCGGGAGTGGATCATCATGCCGCCCGTCTCGGCGTCGCGCTCCACCGCGTAATCGTTCGGCACAGACGGCGGCGAATTTGCGTCCCGTCCGCCTGAAACGTCCACGAAATAAGTCTGCGGCGTCGCGCCGCGATTGGTCAAAGCGACGCGAATCAGCAGGCCGTCGCCGCCTGGAGTGACGTTTGCGGGAAAATAGGAGACAGCCGCTTCGCCCGCGCCCCACGCGGCAGGCGGCGCGATTTTGCCGCCTGCGTCCGGGGCGTTCATCACGGCCTCGGTCAGCGCGGCGGGCTTGAACGCGGCGGTATAACTCCACAGCAGCCCGCTGCCGTCCGCTTCCGCCAGACGCGCATAGCGGTTCCATGCGCCGCCCGAATCGCCTGCGGCAGGGCGGTCATCGTTCCACGCCTGCATCGGCGCAAGTCCCATCAGGCGGCGCTCCAGCGCGGCGCGTTCCATGCGAGTCCGCGCCTTGCCGTTCGCCAGCGCGACTTTTTGCAGAACAGTTTCTTTGCGCCGCTGCCCCACGACAATCGGGAAGGTGAAGAGCGTTCTCCGCGCCCCATCCGCCAGAAAGCACGGCCCGTAGTGCGCCTGCGCATACGGCCCCCAGGGAGACAGCGGCAATTCCAGCGCGGCGGCGCCGCGCTCCAGCAGCGAAGGCGGGCGGCGCGGCGCGGGCGGCGCGTTCAGCGTGATGTCCGGGATGCTCGGCTTCTGCGCGGCGGCGGCGCAGGCCAGCAGCGAAATCGAGAGCGAAAGGGAAACGAAACGGGGAGCGGAACGTAAAATCTTTTTCATGGTATCTTCGGGAAGGCCGGTCAGGGACGAAACGCCCCCCAATGCGCGATTTGCGCGGTTTAGTCCAATCAGACACGGAAACCGCGTGATTGTAGCAGAATTTCAGCGGCTCTTGCGGGGTATACTAAAATGCGAATTGATTCCTAATGCCTATCATCGCGCCGCGCTGTGGGTTTTTCCCGGCAGAGCGCAGGGAGATTTTTTTGATGACCTTTCGGTTTGCGCCCCTTTCGTCGGGCGTTTTGTTCGGGCTGGCGCTGTGCCTGCTGCCCGCTTTCCCCGCCGGAGCGGGCGGTCAAAGCAGCCCCGACGCGCTGGTGGCTAAAATGGAAAATTTATACATCGGCGCAAAGTCGTTTCAGGGCAAGATTACCACCCGGCGCATCGGGAAAACGCCCAAAGGCAAGGCGTTCGCCATGACGGAGACGCGGGAAGTGCGGTTCCGCGCCCCCAATCAAATTTATGACGCGCAGCATTACGTGGGGACGGGCGAGGCGGCGCGAATGAGCAATCAGTCTGTGCTTTACGTCGGGGACGGCAAGTCGCTGTATGTGTACAAGCCGTCGCTGAAACAGTACGTCAAACGCCCCTCGTCCCCGACCGTGACAATGACGCAGATTATGATGCGCTATCTGGTGAACCCCTCGCGCTTTACTTTCTCAATGGGGCCGACCGCAAAGGTGAACGGGCGCGACGCCTACGTCGTCATTGGCAAGCCGAAAATCCCGGAGCAGATGCCGTCGAACGTAAAAAAAGAGGAATGGCCGAGAATCCTTGAAGATATCAAGCATCAGCGCCCGACTCAGGTGTTTATTGATAAGCGCAACTATCAATTACTGCGCATCTCCGGCGGCTCGAACCGGGTATCGGACGAGATTATTTTTGGTTCGCAGACCATTAACGGCGCGATTTCTGACCGCGCTTTCGCGTTCTACGCGCCCGCCGGGGCGAAACTTATCACGCCGCCCGCAGGCGGCGCTCCCGCTCCCATGCCGAACTCGATCAAATGACGAATCAAACGACCACCACCCCCGTCAACACAACTGCCGACGCGATGGGCAGCAGCCCCGCTGTCGGCGCGGATGCCGCGCAGTCCCAGCGCTATTATCTCGTGCGGCACGGCGTCACGGAGTGGAACCGCGCCCTGCGATTTCAGGGCCATACCGACATTCCGCTCGACGCCGAAGGCCGCGCTCAGGCCGCGAAAATTGGGGCCAGGATCGCCCGCCTGCCGCAGCCGCCCGTCGCCGTTTATTCCAGCGACCTCAGCCGCGCCCGCGACACCGCCGCAGCGATTGCAGCCCCGCTCGGCCTGACGGTCGTCGCCACTCCTGAACTGCGGGAGACCTGCCTCGGCGCATGGGAGGGCCTCAACCGCGCCGAAATCGAAGCGCGGGGCGAAGGCGTTCTGCTGGCGGGCTACATTCGGGACTCGCTGACGCATCGTCCGCCGGAAAGCGAAACGCTGGAGGCCGTGTACGCCCGCATGAACCGGGCGTGGGACGCCATCCGCGCCGAAAACCACACTGGCCCGGTCGTCATCGTCGGGCATGGGGGCAGCCTTCGCGCCCTGCTCTGCGCCGCGCTTGACGCGCCCCTCCCGACAATGCAGCGCCTCTGGCTCGATAACGCCTCGCTGTCTGTAATTGAAGACGCCGTTCGCCCGGAAGCGGGACGCTGCCGTGTGCTGCGCGTCAACGACACGTCCCACCTTGAATGAACCTAACCCCCCGGCCCCCTTCCAATCGCCGACGCGCTCCCCATTCCCTGATTCACTCGCTGCGCATCGTAGGAAATGAGTAGCGCGTCGGCGATTGGAAGGGAGAAATTTAGACTGCGAACGATTACGCTTTGCCAAAGTTTGATACAACGTGAACGCTTCCAGTCTAATGCTCCCCCTTTCCTGTGAGCGCAGCGAACGCATAAGGAAAGGGGGCCGGGGGGTTAGGTCAGATTTGAATAGGTCAAGCGGGGCTACGGTCGCGCCGGAATGACCGGGACGGCGACAGGGGCAGCGGCCCGCAGAATATGGGCCACCGTATGCGTTTTCCAGACGCGCCCGCGATAAGTCACCGTAGCGTCCAGCGGGTACGCCCCCGCCGCGACAATCGAAGGCAATTTAAAATTGAATTTGGCGGCGCGGCGGGCGTCCTCGCGGTCAATCTCCAGACCGCGCTTTTTGTTGCCTTCCAGTTCCCACCCGGCGGGGATGTTCGTCAGTTCGATGTCGCATTTCAGGCCGTTGGGAACGGCGCAGAAAACGTCCACCTCCACCGTGAATTTTGTCGGGAGACTGCCCACAACGACCGGTTCCGGGCGGCTCGCCATCTGCGCCTGAAGCGGTTCCACGACCGTAAACGTGGTGGAGGACTGCGCCTGTTTGCCGCCGCCCATCTCCGCCGCCACCAGCAGCGTGTAGGAGCCGATCGCTAAATCGCCGGGGAGCGTGGTCTTGTATTTGTACTTTTGCGTTTTTCCGGCGGGCAGCGCGGGAACGACCAGATCGCGGAAGGTGTTCACCGCGTCGTAGGAGGAACCCGTTCCCGTCCACATAATCGCTTTGACGGGGATCGTCTGCCCGGTCTGGTTCAGCAGTTCCAGCGTGGCGAACAGGTTTTGACCGGCGACGCACTTGTTGTCGGAGATAGTCAGGCGCGGATTAACGCCCGGAACGCTGACGGCTTTAGTCTCCACCAGCGCGGCGTCGAGCAGCAGATGCGGCTCAAAGGGCATGGTGGGGATGTAGGAGCCGGGCGCGATGGGCGGCAAAAACTCGCCGCGCAGCCCGATCACGGCCCCCGTCCGCAGGACAAGACTGGCGATATTTTTCGGGATGGCGATCTCAGTGAACTGCGCCCCGTTCACCGTTTTGGACGCCACCAGAATCGTTGTGGGGTCAACGGCGTTTTCGCGCCAAGCCGGGGTGTCCTTGCTGTTGGCGGCGTCGAGCAGGCGGGTGGCGACAATGGGAACGCCGCTTTCACTTAATCCCCCGACCACGATTTCCAGATTATCCGCGCCGCGCAGCCAGCCGTCCCCCCCTGCGTCAATGTCGAAAAGCAGGGAGGCGGGGCCGTTGGTCTTTGCGGCGAGGTACAAAAAATTATCGTCCCACTGGCAGTAGATCGTCCCCTTGACCGCGCCGTCCGTGATGGCGTAGAAAGCGTCCCATTCGTTCTCGTCCGCCACGCCGTCAAGGGTCACGACGCGGCGCAGACGCTGCGAATCGGCGGCGTATTTCGGGCGTTCGCGGAAGTTGATGACGGGCGCGGCGTCCGCCGGAGGGGGCGGAGCGACCGGAGCGGCCTGTTCGCCTGTGGGCTTCTCCTGCGCCTGCGCCGTCCTTGCGCCGCCGGAGGCCAGCAGCGCGGCAAGCGCGGAAACGGCAAGAACGCTGCGGCGAGCGCGATGCGCGGACTTCAAAACGGGCGAAACACGCGGAGTGAAACATAGATTTAGTAGCGGCACGGTCAAGTCTCCCTGCAAGTAGTAGTTTTCCGCTACTTTAGCACGATTCCGCCCGCCCTGTCAAGGCGCGGCGCGTCGGCGCAGAATCGGGGAGGAACAAAAATTCCGCGCCCGCCGGAGATTTTCAAGGGCCGTCTTTCGGTCTGCGCGGCGTTTCCGCCCTCGGAGGGGCGCAGAATAAGACATAAAAGCGATTGCCATGCCGTAAAGCGCCGCGACAATCCCGACAGGCAAAATCACGACGTAAGGGACTTTCAAGAAAATAAACGTTCTACTTCCACGCTGACCGGGCCGTAAACGCGTTAATCTTTGAGAGGAAATTACGCAAAAATTGCAAAATTGTGACTTATTTCACTTGACTCAATCGCCGATGCCTGCTATGATAGCAACTACAACCGTCTTAACATTATCCCCCCAGGATTAACCCAGAACCCAATGCGGGGACGCAGCCAGAAAACTGCCGCCCGAAGGAGAAAGAATTGCGCGAGGAATCGTTTGCCTTTTTAAAGAAGATCGTGGACACGCCGGGGCCTTCCGGTTATGAGCAGCAGGTGCAGCGGGTGTTTCGGGAAGCGGCGCGGCCCTACGCCGACGAAGTGCGGACTGACATTATGGGCAGTGTGATCGCATCAAAAAATGCGGCGGCGCATCCCCGCGTCATGCTCGCCGGACACGCGGACGAGATCGGGTTCATCATCCGCTATATCTCTGATGAGGGATTCCTGTATTTCGGACAGATTGGCGGTCACGACGCGGTGGTGGCGGTCGGGCAGCGCGTCCATGTCCATACGCAGAGCGGGCCGGTGCTGGGGGTGCTGGGCCGCAAGGCGATTCACCTGCTGGACACTGAGGAGCGCAATAAAATCCCCAAGACCGAAGACCTCTGGATTGACATCGGCGCGTCGAATAAGAAGGAGACCGAGGAACTTGTGGCGATTGGCGACTGCGTGACCTACGCGCAGGACTTGCAGATGCTGCGGGGCGACCAGGCGACCGCGCGGAGTTTCGATAATAAAATGGGCTGTTTCATCGTGGCGGAAGCGATGCGGCTGATCTCCGAAAAGTCCGGCGACCTGAAATGCGGCGTTTTCGGCGTGGCGAACGTGCAGGAGGAAATCGGACTGCGCGGGGCGCGAACGGCCTCGTTCGGCATTGATCCGCTGGTCGGAATCGCGACCGACGTGGGACACGCGATGGACTTTCCCGGCGCGGACAAGAAAAAAGTCGGGGACGTGAAACTCGGAGGCGGACCCATCATTGCGCGGGGCGCGAACATCAACCCGAAAGTCTTTGAATTGCTGGTGCAGACCGCGAAAGAGGACGAGATTCCCTATCAGATCGAAGCGGCGGGCGGCGGCACGGGAACGGACGCCAACGCCATGCAGATTAGCCGCGCCGGAATGGCGACCGGCCTGATTTCCGTGCCGCTGCGCTATATGCACACGCCGTGCGAAGTCATGTCCCTCGACGATATTGAGAACGCCGCCCGCCTGATGGCGGGATTCGTCCTGCGCGTCACCCCGGACATTGACTGGACGCCGCAATAGTTCGCATGAGCGAGAGAAACGGGCGGAAGATGGCGAGGCAACACCTGTGCCGCGTTTAGATTCGGAGAGGGCAAGAAAATGGGAATTCGCGTAAAACGAATGATGGCGGCGGGATTTGCGGTCTGGCTGCTATTTGTGGGCGGCGTTTACGCGCTGCATCAGCGGCAGATTATGCCGACGCTGGTGATTCCATTCACGCCGTCTCCAAACCCCAATGCGCGAACGTTTTTTCTTGCGGCAATGGACGCTACGCAGGACAGCAAAGCGATTGACGCCGCTATCGCCAACGATGAGCCAACAAAAAACGGCGTCCCGCTTCCGCCAAAGTCCTATGCCACTGATGAAGAAAAGCATATCTACACGCTGGCGGAAAAGGCCGCGCTCGTCCGCAAAAATCAAGCGGCGCTGGCGAAATTGCGGCAGGGATTCGGTTACGCTTTTGGCAATCCGCCTGCGCGTTCGTTCTCAACGGGCTTGCCAGAACTTGCAAAATTTCGGACGCTGGCGCGTTTGCTTGTTCTGTACGCGCAGGTTAAACGGGCGAACGGCGACTGGAACGGCGCGGTCAGCAGCGTTTGAAAATTTTGCCCACTACATGGACGCAGTAAATCGCAAAGACCGTCAGCCTTACGGCCTGCATTTGCCGCCTGTTCCAATTCCCTGCGACACGATGAATCTGGCAATAGACAGCGAATACACAGACGAACGCATTAAACAGGTGGTGACCGAAACAGAGAGCCACCTGCTTGCAGTGACTTTCGCGCTTCATGCCTATCGGGAAACGCATGGGGATTACCCGGCGTCATTGGACGCGCTGAACAAAATCCTTCCTGCGAATTTGCGGACGGACCCGTTCGCCATTTCGGGCGATTTGCGCTATCGGCTGGACGGCGCGAAGTACGCCCTGTACAGCGTCGGCCCGGACGGGCGCGACGACGGCGGCAGACCGATTTACGATTCCACCCGAAAAGGCGATACCGACACCGACCAACGCGCCCGCCATTCTGCGAAGGAAAACAGCGTCGGTGATGTCGCGGCGGGCGTGAACCGATAGATTCTTGCGTTTTCGTGGCGGGCGAATAAATTCACTGCCACTACGGCACAAAGTCCGCCTTCGCGGACTCAATGCGTTCTTCGTATTGGATGTGTATTGAGTCCACGCAGGTGGACTTGGCGCTTTTGTGGCAGTGAATTTATTCGCCCGCCACCTGAGATATAAACTGCGATTGCGCGGCTATTCTTCCAGCCAAAGGGCGATGGCGGCGAGGTCTTGCGAACGGTCGCCGAGGCCAGCGGGAACGATCTCGCAGGCGGCGGCGCTGCGGGGCCACGCATATTCCGCGACGGCGCGGCGGGCGGGGCCGAGAATGAGTTCGCCCGCATGGACGGCAATCGTTCCGAGGATGATTTTTTCGGGGTTAAGAATCTGGATCAGGTTCGCCAGCCCGACACCGAGATACGTTCCGGCCTCCTCTAAAATCTGGACGGCGAACGGGTCGCCCTCCTTCGCCGCCTCCACGACGTGAAACGCCTCAATGTCTCCGGGCTTGCCGCCCGCCAGCGCCAGCACCCGCTTGTGCCGCCCGTACATCATGCTTTCGCGGGCCAGCCGCGCAATCGCGGGGCCGGACGCCAGCGCCTCCAGGCAGCCGCGCTTGCCGCAGCCGCATTTCGGGCCATTCATCAAAATCGTCTGATGCCCGACTTCGCCCGCCAAATCGTTCGCCCCGCGCAGCAGGTTGCCATTGAGAATCAGCCCCGCCCCGATGCCCGTGCCGTAGGTCATAAAAATCAGGTTGCTTGCGCCCCTCCCCGCGCCGAGTTTCCACTCCGCCAGCGCGTTGGCGTTGGCGTCGTTATCCACGCGGACGGGCAAGCCCAGCGACCGCTCGAAAAACGCCTTGACGGGGACTGCTTTCCATAGCGGCAGGTTGGGCGGGGAGTAGACCGTCCCTGTCGCGGAGTCCAGCGGCCCGCCGACCGCGACGCCCGCGCCGAGTATCGCTTCGCGTTGCGTCCCCAGTTCGGTCTGAATGTCCCGCGCCAGTCCCGCCAGTTTTTGCAGCATGGCCTCCGGTTCGCCTTCGGTCGGGAGGGCGCGGCGGGCCAGGATTTCGCCGCTCTTACGCGCCATTGCGACCGCCGATTTTGTGCCGCCGATGTCAATGCCCAGAATCATCTCGCTCATTTTACCGCCGCCCTCCCGCGCCCGTGTTGCCGCGCCTCGTCTCATTGCTTGCGCGTTGATTCGCGGCCTGCGCGGCGGATTCCTGCTTTTTGCTGTCCGTTCTGTTTTTTGCGCTCTTTGCAGGCAGGATTCGGGAAGCCACGCGGTGAAGTGATAGGCGTCGTAAGACCGGGCGAGGGAGAGGGGTTGCTGTGGACGTTTTGATTGTGATGGGCGCGAAATACCTGTTTGTTGCGGCGCCGCTATTGGTTGTTTTTGTGATGGCGGTCTTGCCGCCGTCCCGCCGTCCGCTGCTGACTCGCGGCGTCATGGCGCTGGCTTTAGCGATTGCGCTGGCAAAGGGAGGCGGGACTTTGTACAACGAACCGCGCCCGTTTGTTGTCCGCCATGTCGCGCCGCTGATCCCGCATGAGGCCGACAACGGCTTCCCCTCCGACCATACGCTGCTGTGCGCGGCCTGCGCGTTTTTAATCCTGCCGTTCTCGCGCCCGCTGGGAATGGCGGCGGCAGGGGTCGCTCTGCTGGTTGGGGCGGCGCGGATCGCCGCGCTAATCCATTCGCCGCTGGACATCCTCGCCAGTTTCGTTTTTGCCGCCATCGCAGTCTATGCCGCCACCTACTTTGAGCAGAACTATATCGCGTCACGGGAGACAAATTGAGCCTTCGCGCCGAAAACGTCAGCCTGCGCTACGGCGATGGCGACCGCACCACTTACGCCGTCCGCGACATCTCGCTTGCGTTCCCGGAGCGCGGCTTTCACGGGATCATGGGGCCGTCCGGGTCGGGGAAAAGTTCGCTGCTGTATCTCCTGAGCGGTCTAAAGCCGCCGAGCGACGGCGCGATTTTCTACGGCGATCTGCCCGTCTCCGGCGCGACCGAAACCGCCCGCGTCCGCCTGCGCCGCGAACGGTTCGGCTTCGTTTTTCAGCAGCCGTTCCTGCTTAATCACCTCACGGCCCGCGAAAATGTCCTCGTGGCGGCGGCAGAATCAGACCGGGACGCAAAAAAGCGCGTGGAAGCCCTGCTCGACGAACTGCATATCCTGCCGCTCGCCGACCGCTTCCCCGCGCACCTTTCCGGCGGCGAACGGCAGCGTGTGGTGGTGGCCCGCGCCATGATTAACCGCCCCGCCGTGATTTTTGCCGATGAACCGACCGCCGCCCTTGACCACGCCAACGGGACCGCCGTCATCGAACTGCTGAAACGCTACCGGGAACAGGGGGCCGTCATCGTCGTAACGCACGACCCCGCCATGCTAACCGGGGCTGACCGAATCTATTACCTCCGCGATGGTTCCCTCGACCGCATCGAAGGGGAAAACAGGTCATAACTGCATAAGCCTGTTCTCTGTTTGACCTGATTTTAAATCGGGACTTCCTGATAACCGCCCAACCGAATGACATTGACTGCAGCCCGGATTGCGTCAACCTGCAATTTGATGCGAGGCCACGAAGTGGAAAGCAGAACGAGAATCGCAATGCGTCTTCCCGCAAGATTCTGCTGATAGCGCAGGTTTTGGTCTGTCGTAATCAGGAGATCGTACCCCGCCTGCTCCGCCGCATTAAGCAAGTCCCCATTCGCGAGGCCAGACCACCCTTGCGCGTAAGCCGTTATTATCGTATGCGGCGACAGGTAATGGCGCAACGGGACAGGCGTCCCCTGATCAAACAGAATTTTCATGCCGCTATTTGCTCCGTTAGGAGCGAAAGCTCATAGTTCAGGACTTCTTCCACCTGCGAACGCTGAACTCCCGGAAACCATTCCAGAAACTCATCAATCGTAGCGCCGTCCCGAACGTTCTCAAATAGCGCGGCGACCGGAACGCGAGTCCCGGAGAATAGCCACGCGCCGCTTACCTTGTCCTGACTGCGTTCCACTGCCGCCAGCGATTCCCATTGTTTCATCGTATTTTCCTCAAGATAGGCCTTCAGCAAGTTTTCTATAGAAACAATCGCGCCAGCCAAGCGCTGCCTCCTGACTTAATGCCGCCTTCTCTTACCAGCATGCTCCGCGCTTATGCTGGAAAGATTGCAGAGGAAATCAGGCGTAGAGTTTTTGGCGGAGTTCGCGGAGCTGCTGCTTGAATTTGGGGGTGCGGATGTCGTCGGCCCACATGACGACCGCGTTTTCGCCGTTGTCGGTGTAGTAATTGCGGCGCAGCGCGACGGCGCGAAATTCGTACTTGCGATACAGGGCCTGCGCCGCCCGGTTGCTTTCGCGCACTTCCAGCGTGATATGGGACGCGCCCTCGCACCACGCCTCCTCAATCAGCGCAATCAACAGGCGTTCCCCGATGCGGCGGCGCTGATAGGCCGGTTCCACCGCCAGCGTCGTGATATGCGCCTCGCCGCCATTGACCCACTGCCCGCCGTAGCCCACGACCTCCGAATCCAGACGCGCCACGAGGTACGCAGCGGAACGGTTGCCTAATTCCGTCGCATACGCCCCCGTGAGCCAGGGCGACGGATAACAGCGGCGGTCAATCCGCGCCACCGCTTCTACATCGCCCGGAAGCATCGGTTCTATCGAGACCGGCACAATCAAAATACGCTCCAGTTTTTATCCACGAACGACACGAAGAGACACGAAGAGACACGAAAAGAGAAATTCAATCCGCAGATTTCGCAGATTTTCGCAGATTGAATCGAAAATCCTGTAAATCTCGTTCATCCTGTCTCTTTCTCATTTCGTGTCTCTTCGTGTCCTTCGTGGATAAAAGTCCTCTTACAGGGCCATGTTGCTGCTATGGCCTGGGAACAGTTTCGCTTTCGGGTCAATGTGCGTCTTGGCGAGGTTGACCGCGATGCAGATTTCGCCGACTCCGGTAGCGATCAAGTCAATTTTCCCGGCGTGGTGGGTGATGTCACCCGCCGCAAAGACGCCAGGAAGATTGGTCTCCATCTGCTCGTTGACGACAATTTTTTTGTTGCTGTGCAGTTCCAGCCCCCAGTCGCGCAGCGGGCCGATGTCCGCCTTGAATCCGAGGTTAAGCAGAACGGCGTCCACTTCGATCTCATGTTCCTCGTCCGTCTTGTTATGCAGAACGACGGCGCGGCTGACCGAACCGTTGCCTTCAACGCGCTTGAGTTCGTGCCACAGGCGGACTTCCGTATTGGAACGGTTGAGCAGCCAGTCCACGCTCTCCTCGTGCGCCCGGAACGTATCGCGGCGGTGAATCAGCGTGACTTTAGCGGCATCCGGCTCCAAATTCATGGCCCAGTCCAGCGCGGAGTCGCCGCCGCCGACAATCAGCAGGCGTTTGCCCGCAAACTGCGCCTTGTCTTTTACAAAGTAGTGGACGCCCGCGCCCTCGAAGTCAAGCAATCCGGGCGCGTCCAGTCTGGTCGGGGAGAAGGCTCCTGCCCCGGTCGCGATAATCAGGGTCCTGGTGCGGTGCGTTCCGCGCTGAGTGGTGAAGGTGATCGTTTCGTCCGCCTCGTGCTGAAGGCGCAGGACTTTTTCATCCAGGCAAATGGTCGGATTAAACCGCGTCCCCTGCTCAATCAGACTGTTGGCAAGGTCGCGGGCCAGAACTTTGGGGTATCCGGGCATATCATAGACGTATTTTTCCGGGTACAGGGCATTCAACTGTCCGCCAAGTTCCGGCAGGCTGTCCACGATTTTCGTTTTCATCTGCCGCAGTCCGGCATAGAACGCGCCATAGAGTCCGGCGGGGCCGCCGCCGATAATGGTCACGTCAAAAAGTTCGTCGCTGGGCGCTTCTACTGCGTTGCTCATACCATTTCCTTACCGGGCGCAACGCCGCAATCGCGCCGCGCAGACCGGGCCGTAAACGGCCCGTCTGGGAGGATGCGCCGACCGTCCTGCGGACGGGATGGGGATTGCTCTGCGCCCGGTTGCTTTAATTTCTCTCTCTTAAAAATACGCAAACAGGCGCGGGTCAGTTTGCGTATTTTGCGTTTCCGTTATAAAAAAATCTCTCAAAGGCGAGGCATATAAAATGCCTCGCTAAAGGCGTTCCGCCAACCGTCCTCGCGGACGAGAAATTCAGGTTTTGATTCTCGCGTCCGGCAGGACGCTTGGCCATAGGCCTCTAGCGAGGCATTTCATATGCCTCGCCGATTAGCCGAAGCCCAACTTACCGGGCGTTCGCGCTTCGATTAGGGGTTGTGATAGGATTGGCACGGCGTCAGTGGTTCATTTGCGCGACCTGAATCCGGTTTTCGGCTCGCTGCAATTCCAATCGCAGGGCCTCCGCGTCCTCGCCGGGAAGGTCTAATTTTTGACGGGCGGCGGCGGCGGCGATTTTTGCCCGTTCTACGTCAATATTGTCCGACAACTCCGCCGAGTCCGCCAGAATAATCACCTTATCGCCGCTCACTTGCAGGAAGCCGCCGCTCGTCGCGACGTAAGCGTCCTGTCCATTCGCCAGCGTCAGTTTAATCAGGCCGACCGTGAGTTCGGTCAGCATCGGGGCGTGACGCGCCAGCACACCGAAACTGCCGTCAATTCCGGGCGCCCGGACGCTCTGCACGTCTTCCGAAAACAGGATGCGTTCCGGGGTCACGAGTTCAAGGGGGAAAGTAGCCATAGAATTCTCCAGAAAACAGAAAACAGAAAACAGAAAACAGAAGGGTCTGTCAGAGTTTGCAAATTTTGCTTCAGCTCCGCAAGTTTGCAGACAGGGTATTTTCTTCTGTTTTCTGTTTTCTGTTTTCTGTTTTCTCTCTACTGATTAAGGGTTTTGGCCTTCTCAACCGCTTCGTCAATGCTGCCGACGAGGTAGAATGCCTGTTCGGGCAGGTCGTCGTGCTTGCCTTCGATCAGTTCTTTGAAGGAGCGGACGGTCTCTTTGAGGGGCAGGTAGACGCCCTTCTGTCCGGTGAACTGTTCGGCGACGCGGAACGGCTGCGAGAGGAATTTTTCGATGCGGCGGGCGCGGGCCACAACCATTTTGTCATCGTCGGAAAGTTCGTCAATTCCGAGGATGGCGATGATGTCCTGCAACTCTTTGTAGCGCTGCATGATCTGCTGCACCTGCCGCGCCACTTCGTAATGCTCCGCCCCCACAACGTTCGGCTGCAAAATGCGGGAGGTCGAGGCCAGCGGGTCAACGGCGGGGAAGATCGCCTTTTCCGAGACGCGCCGGGACAGGTAAACGTAGGCGTCGAGGTGGGCGTAGGTGGTAGCCGGGGCCGGGTCAGTGTCGTCGTCGGCGGGGACATAGATCGCCTGCACCGAAGTGACCGAACCTTTTTTCGTCGAGGTGATGCGTTCCTGCAACGCGCCCATCTCCGTTCCCAGAGTCGGCTGATACCCGACGGCGCTGGGGATGCGTCCGAGGAGGGCGGAGACTTCCGCGCCCGCCTGCACGAACCGGAAAATGTTGTCAATAAAGAGAAGCACGTCCTGCCCCTCTTCGTCGCGGAAGTATTCGGCAATCGTAAGGCCGGACAGCGCCACGCGCAGCCGCGCTCCCGGCGGCTCGTTCATCTGCCCGAAGACCATTGCGGTCTTGGTGATAACGCCCGATTCCGCCATTTCCAGCCAGAGGTCGTTGCCTTCGCGGGTGCGCTCTCCGACGCCTGCAAAAACGGAGAAGCCGCCGTGTTCGGTCGCGATATTCGTGATGAGTTCCTGCATCAGCACCGTTTTGCCGAGTCCCGCGCCGCCGAACAGCCCGATCTTTCCGCCTTTAAGAAAAGGGGTCAGCAAGTCAACGACTTTGATGCCCGTTTCAAGGACTTCCTGAGCGCTGCTCTGCTCCGCAAAGGTCGGGGCGGGGCGGTGGATGGGCCAGTAAGTCTTGGCGTTGACCGGGCCGCGCTCGTCCACCGGCTGACCGAGCAGGTTAAAAACGCGCCCCAGCGTTTCGCGTCCGACGGGAACGGAGATAGGCGCTCCGGTGTCCACCGCCGCCATGCCGCGCACCAGTCCGTCGGTGCTGGACATAGCGATAGCGCGGACGACATCGTTGCCGAGATGCTGGGCCACTTCGACGGTCAGGTCAATTTTCTTGCCTGCGTCGGTAATTTTAATGGCGTTGTTGATTGCGGGCAGTTCGCTGGCCTCGAAACCGAGGTCAACAATCGGCCCCTGAACCTGAACAATGTGTCCGGTTGCCATAGGGTGTTATGCTCCTTCGTCGTCCGGTCGGCGGCGCGGCGATGCGCGGCGTTCCCGGCATAAATAGGGGTTCCAAAAATGGGTTGTTAGTGAAAAGTGCAAGTGAAAAATTTCACGGTGTCTTATTATAGCCGTTTCATGCGGGGAAAAGCAAGAGGGTATCGGGAGCAGCGTTGGGCGCGGTCAGAAAAAGTTGGGGCGGATTACGGATTTTCCAGCGCCGCAACGCGCAGTTTCAATGCTTCCAGTTCGTTTCGCAGGGCCGTAATTTCTGTTTTCCATTCCGGCGTTTCGGACAGCGGCATGGTCGCGCTCGAAAGCAAGCGCGTCTCATTTCGGTTGAGCGAAAGCCATACGTCTTTATCTAAGGGATCAAACCAGTATTCCGCTCGTCGTTGTCCTGCTGAGAGCAGCCCGGAAATGAGATAGGAATTGTCAGATAGGCTCTAGCGTAAATCTTCACGAAAGGTCAGCAAAATTTCACCGCAAAATCCGCCTTGCCCCTCCGAGCAGCGAAAAGAGAATGGCCCGATTGCGCGGTTTGCCCGAAAGAATGAAGCGGCGATCATAACGCTTGATATTTCAAGAGAACGCTGTCTGTCAAACTGATTCCTGCGCGATTTTTTCGGCGAGGCGGGCGCGGCGGGCAAAAGTGGAGAGCAGCGTCGCCTCCTCACGGGTAAATTCGCGGGATTCCTGCGCATAGATTTCGATTACGCCCACTGTACGGCGTCCCTCCTTCAATGGCACGGCGAGGTAAGAGGTCAGCCGGTCGCGGGAGAGCCAGGGATGCGCCTCGCTGCGGGGGTCGGCATGGAGGTCGGAGAGCAGCAGCGCCTGCCCGCGCCGCGCCACCCAGCCGGAAAGCCCCGCGCCAACCGGCACTACGGCGTCGGGCGGCGTGGCGGCGCGGAAATGACTCGTGGCTTCCAGCCGGAGTTCTTCGCCCTCAATACGGTAGACGGCGCAGCGGTCGGCCCGCATGATCTCCACCGCGAGATCGGCCAGCAGCTGCGGCAAGTCCTGCTCGTCCAGCGCATTGCCAATCGCATGGGCCACGCGGCGGAAATAGCGGCGCATCTCGTGCGATTTCAGGCGGGCGTCCTGATACAGCGTGGCGTTGACGACGGCGACCGCCGCCTGATTCGCGATGGTGTAAAGCAGCTCCATTTCGGCGACGGTGAACAGTCTGCGCCGCCCGCTCATGGCGTGGATTACCCCGATAACGTCCTCGCCGACGTGCATGGGGACGCACAACGTGCTTGCGACTCCCGCCTGATCTATCGGGGCGGCGCGGTTGCGGCTGTCCGCCCCCACGTCCGCCACCGCCTGCGGCGTCTGCCATTCATAAACCCATCCCGCGATCCCCTCGCCGATGCGGGGGCGCACATTCTGGAAAGCGTTCTCGGCGATATTGCGGGTCAGGCGCGGCACCAGGCGATTCTCTTTCGCGTCGTAGAGCAGCAGCGCGAACTTGTCCACTTTCAGCAGGTTTAGCACGCTGTCCGCCACAAAATTCAGCACGCGGTCAAGGTGCAGCGTCGCGTTGACGTGCTGCGAGAGGTCGTAGAGGGCGGTCGCTTCCTCTGCCTGCCGTTGCGCGTCCTCGTACAGCCATGCGTTTTCCATCGCGATTCCCGCCTGCATCGCCACTGCGGACAGAAGTTTCAAGTCCGTGTCGCGGTAGGCGTGGCGCTGCAAACTCGTCACCAGAATCATGCCGTGCGTCTCTTCGCGGCTGCGGATGGGAGCGTAGAGGGCGGACAGGGCGCGGGCGCGTTCCGAAACGTCCTCGAAGTCGGGTTCGGCGTCCGTATCGGCGACGAGACGCGGCATCCCCGATTCCAGCACCCACGCCGGAATCCCCCGCTCGACGGCGAGCTGCACTTCGCGTTCGTCCTCCGTCAATCCCCGGTCGGCGGCGATAAACAGGTGCGTCCGCTCGTCGTTCATCAGAAAAAGCGTGGCGCTGTGGTATTCCAGATGGGCGCAGATGGCGACCAGCACACTCTCCATGACCTGCTGAATGTTCAGGCTGCTCGCCACTGTGCGGGCCGCGTCGTAAAGCACGGCGAGTTCGCGGGCCTGTTCGCGGGCAAGGCGGTTCGTGGCGTGGACTTCAGCGGCGTGGGAGGCAAATTCCGCAAGCAGGGCCAGCGTATCGAGGTCGTCGGCGTCGAAAGCGCGGGCGGGAATGGCCCCGTCGCCCGTCTTATTGAGCGCCGTCAGCGTCCCGATAATCCGTCCGTTCTGCCAGACGGGGACAACGGCGGCGGAACGGGGCGAAGCGTCGTTTGCGGGCGTCGGGGGTCGGGGGGCGGGTGTCGGCATCGCCCTGTTCCCTGTTTTCTGTTTCCTGTCTTCCCCTTGCAGCGCGAACAGGTCGCCCGTTTCTACGGGGGTGCGTCCGTCCACTAAAATCGCTTCCCCGGTGGCGAGGACGGACTCGGACAGCGAATCCGCGACCCGGATTCGCAGTCCCACAATGTCGTCGGCGTTCTCGCCCGCCACCGCCACAAAATCGAGCATTTCGCGCCCGTCCGCAAGCAGGCAAAGCGCGGCGGTCGCCGCCTCGGTCAGGCGACGCGCCTCCTCTACTACCAGTTGTTGCGCGTCGCTGGCAATCGGCGACTCGCCTAATACAGTCATCAGGCGACGGACGGCGGAACGCTGTTGCGCCGCTCGGTTCATCGGGGCATCTCCTTCAGTGCGCTATGAGACCCTATCGAAAATAATTTGTCTGCGCCAATCACGTCGGGCCTGTAAAAGGCCCGACCAACCGGGTGAATCGTCACGTCAAATCCAGCAAACGAAGCGCTTCAGCGGCCCGGACAGGGACGAACGGGCGCGGGCGTCATGCCTCGGCTCCGCTCTATCGCTCCTCAATCGGTTTCCAGGGCAGGTCGTTCGGCCCGACGTATTCCAGACGCGGACGGATAATCTTCTCGCCCGGTCGCATCTGCTCTAACATATGGGCGCACCAGCCGGAAACGCGGCTGATGGCGAATAGCGGCGTGAACAGGCGCGTCGGCAGGTTCATCTCATGGTAGCACGACGCGGAGAAGCAATCCACGTTCGCGTAGATGGCCTGTTTGCCCGCCGCCAGACGCTCCGGCGTGTTGCTCAGTTCGTTGACGATGCTTTCGATTTCCGAGGTCATCTGGAACCATTTTGTGTCGTGGTGGAGTTCGCCGAGCTGCTTGCTCATTTCGCGCAGGTGGGTGGCGCGGGGGTCGGGGGCGCGGTAGACCGCGTGACCGAAACCGGGAATCGGGGTGCGCTTCTCGCCCGTCAGTTTCGGGCGCACATAAGCGTCCACTTTGTCCAGACTGCCGATTTCCAGCAGCATCTGCATCGTTTCTTCCGCCGCCCCGCCATGCCGCGCCCCCGAAAGCGTCCCGATGCCGGAGACCGCGCCGCTATACAGGTCGGCCCCGGTGGAGACGGTGACGCGGGTCGCGAAGGTGGAGGCGTTGGCCTCGTGGTCGGCGTGCAAAATGAAATCAATATCAATCGTGCGGACGTAAAGCGGGTCGGCCTCTTTCCCGGTCAGCATAAACAGAAAATTGGCGGCAACGCCTAAATCAGAACGCGGCGCAATCGGTTCCAGCCCCTGACTCAGCCGCTCAATCGCCGCAACCAGCGTGGGCATTTTCGCCTGAAGCCGCAGGGCCTTGCGCAGGTTCGCCTCGGCAGTGTGGTCTCCCGCGTCCGGGTCGAACATTCCCAGCGCGGAAACGCCGGTGCGCAGCGCGTCCATTGAATTGGCGGTCTTCGGGAAATCGCGCAAAAGAGCGACCACCGATTCGGGCAGGGCGTACTCCGCCGCGAGTTCGGCGCGGAACTGCGTGAGCTGCGCCTGCGTCGGCAGTTCGCCGCGCCAGAGCAGGTATACCGTTTCTTCGAACGTAGATTTTTCGGCGAGATCGTGGATGTCGAATCCCTGATAAAACAGACGGCCTTCCGCCTGAACATCGCTGATGCGGGACTCGCCGATAACGACGCCCCGAAGCCCTCCGGCCTGCGCTTGCGCGGTCATAATCAGATACCTCATTGTGTGGGTTAGTGAGTGCGAAATTTTGTGAGAAATTTTGACGCCGACTCGCTGCGGCGGAACCGAGTTATTCTAGCGCTTTTTCGCCCGGTTTGCAATACCCTGCGCGACCCTATTTCCGACAGCCCCCCCCCGCGACCGCAACAGGCCGCTGTCAAGCGACGGCGACCAGGAGGCATTTCCTCCATGATTTCAGCAATCGCCCGTTTAATCAGGGCAACGTAATCGGCGGTTCTATCCATTTTAGATTACTTTCAACCGGGAGGCGTCAGGCGAACAGGGCTTCGAGGGCGTGTTCGTGCGCCGATTTGTACTGTTCGTTGTAAAGCGTCTGGTACACGCCGGGGCGGTCTACCAGTTCGTCGTGCGTCCCGAAGTCCACGATGCGCCCGCCGTCCACCACCAAAATTCGGTCGGCGTTCATAATCGTGGACAATCGGTGCGCGATCACAAAACTGGTGCGGCCTTTCATCAGCCGTTCTAAGGCCGCCTGCACGTTCGCCTCCGTTTTGCTGTCAAGGGCCGAAGTCGCGTCGTCCAGAATCAGGATTTTCGGGTTCGTCAGCGTGGCGCGGGCGATGCTCATGCGCTGCTTCTGACCGACGGAGAGTTTGATTCCCTCCTCGCCGATTTTTGTGTCGTAGCCCTGCGGCAGGTTTAAAATAAACTCGTGCAGGTCGGCGTTCTTCGCGGCCTGAATAATCTGCAAATCGCTCGCCTCTCGCGAACCGTAGCGGATATTTTCGCGCAATGTCACCGAAAACAGCAGGCTCTCCTGACTGACAATCCCGATCTGACGCCGCACCGACTCTAATCTGATATTGCGGATGTCCGCGCCGTCAATCAGGACACGCCCCGCCGTCACGTCGTAAAAGCGGGCGATGAGGTTGACCAGCGTCGTTTTGCCCGCCCCGCTCGGCCCCACCACCGCGATCATCTCGCCGGGATTTACCGTAAGATTGATGCCCTCCAGCACCCGGTTTTTGGAATCGTAGCCAAACGCCACGTTCTCAAACGCCACCGCCCCGCGCATCGTCGGCAGCGCCAGGGCGCCTGGGGCGTCCGTAATTTCCGGGCGGGTGTCCAGCGTCTCAAACACGCGGTCAATGGCGCTGCCTGCCCATTGCAGCGTGACGTTGAAGTCAATCAGGCGGACTGCCGGGTCGTACAGCGAGGCGATCCAGCCGTTGAAGGCCAGCAATTCCCCGACGTGCATATTCCCCTTCGTGATCATTTTTCCGCCGTACCACAGGACGCCGCCCGTCCCGACGGCGCGAATCACGGTCGCAATGGCGTTGAGCTTGCGGTTCATAATCATCTGCGTCATGCCCAGTTTGAAATTGGCCCGCAGCGTTTCAACGAACGTTTCGGTCTCGTAGTCCTCCCGCGCAAACGCTTTGACGACGTTGATGCCGGAGAGTTTTTCGTTCAGCGTCCCCAGCATGGCGTCCCATTTTTCGCGAATCTGTTCGCTGATGGGCCGAATTTTGCGGATGAAAAGTTTGTAGTTCAGCACATACAGCGGCACGACCGCAAACGCGATTAACCCTAGTCGCCAGTTGACCGCGAACATCACCGCCAGAATCACCGCCACGCCGAAAAGGTCGGCGAGGAACGTGACAAACCCGCCGGAGATCATGTACTGAATCGTGTCAATGTCGCTGGTGAGGCGCGAGATGATTTTTCCGGTCTGCCGCGTGTCGTAGTAGGACAGGGAGAGGCGGTTGAGGTGGCGGTACGACTGGAACCGCAGGTCAAAGACGATGCGCTGCCCCAGCCAGCCGATGAGGTAATTCAGCGAAAACGACGAAACGCCCCGAACCGCGTATAGCCCGATGACCATCCAGAAGACGTAATCCAGCGCAATCAGCGGATGTTTGTTATGCGTCAGGACGTTATCATACGTGTACTGCACGATGCGCGGCATGGCGACGCCTGTGAGCGTCACGCAGAAGAGCAGGAACACGCACAGAGCCACGCGCTTGCGGTACGGTTTGAGATAGCCGAGCAGTCTTCCGAATTGTCCCATAGCGATTCTCTCTTTTTGTTCACCTTACGCAGGCGAGAGGTCAGATGTTAAAAACACCCGTCTATGCAGCAAAAGCCTCTCCGCAGGGTGTGTCCGAAGGACACGAGGCCGAAGGACACAGAGACGGGTGTTTTCAACACCTGGTCGCTTAGCCCGTCGGCGCGGTGGGCGGGCCTGCGCTGCCTGACGTGGAGCCGGAGTCGGTGGAACCGCTGACCGTTCCGCTCGTCGCGCCGCCGTCGCTGGTGACCCCGCCGTTGCTGTCGTTATAGAGCGCGTCCCAGCCGGGGATGGTGTCTACCGTGCCGTCGGCGTAGGTGATGGTCGTTTTGCCGGAAGTGTCCCGGACGATGGCGGCGGGCAGTCCGGCGAAGTTTCCCGTGATTTTTCCGGTGGCGGAGCCGTCCGCGTTGTTGACATATTCCACCGTGTAGCCGTCGGAACCGGTCGTTTTCGTGACGCTGCTGCCGTCGCTGCGGAACGTTCCGGTGTCCGCGCTGTACGAACCGTCCGGGCTGTCCGTGCGGTTCGTCCAAGCGCTCGAACCGTCCGCGTTCTGCGCCGATTCGCCCTTGTATTTCCAGCCGTCCGAAGTCACGCTGGAGTAACTGGATTTGCCGGAATAATCCGCGTTCAGCGTGTAGGTCGAATCGCCGCTCGTCCCTTTCAGACTGCCCGCCGTATACGCATAGTGGTACGCGCTGACGACCGGGTATACCGCCGGGTCGGACGTGGTAGCGTCCAGACTGCCCGCAGGTTTCGTCTTTGCCTGGTCTTCGTAGAATTTCTGACTGAGGACTGTCCCGGTGTCCGTCGTCGTTTCGACCCAGAGCGCCAGCCATTCATCGTAGTAGAAAGTGGAGCCGCTCACCGACCCGGAACCGTCCGTCGCGCCGGAACCGGTGGAAGCGTCGCGCCCCCGCCGCTTGACCGATTTATGTACGCTGTTGCCGCTGGCATTGCCGGAAGGGTGCAGGCTGTTGAGGTAGCCGCCGAACAGGGTAAGGCCGCCATTGGTCGTCGCCGTTCCCGCGCTGGCGCTGTTCGCCGCGCTGGAAGTAGAGGCGAGCGTATTGGCGCTGAATGTGCTGCCCGTCGGCGCTCCGTTGGCGAAGGCCCGCAGCGATTTGGTCTGGACTTTGCGGACGGCGGCGCGGGTGGCGGCAGTCGGGGATTTGGCGGTGTTTGCAGCGCCGCCCGCGTTGCCCCCGCCGCATCCGGTCAGGATCGGCGCGAGGGCCAGGGCCGCTGTCAGGGCCAGCCAGCGCGATTGTCGTGAGACGTGTTTCATTTCGTTCTTCTCCGTTGGGAAATGGGGCCTTGCGGCCTCCGTTGGGCATAATTGGGGGAAGGGACGAAGGGACTCTGCGGCAGGGGAGGCCGCCGGGGATTTCAAGTCCCGCCATTCTTTAGACGTTTGCTTGCTTGAAAAGGATACACTTTCGCTCGAATCTTTTTTATGGCGATGCGTCCCGGTCAGTCGGGCCGTTTCAATTCCACGATGTAATTCCGGTGCGGCGTATCGCCGACGTTCGTGAGCTTCCGGTCAATGCGTCCCGCTTCGGAGACCGGCACATACGCCACATGATTATCCACGAATTGCGCGTCCCGATGCCCCGCCGGACTATCGGGATCGAGGAAGCGCAGCAGACCGCCCTGCTCCACAAAATAGCAGTAGTCCAGCGTGTGCAGATGTTCCGGCAGACTCTCGCCCGGAGACACCGCCAGTTCCCATAACCGGATGCGCTCGTTCTCAAAAAGCAGCCGCGTTCCCACCTGATCGCTCGATTCCGTTTCCGTTCCCATCGCCACGCTGCCCCCTGTCTTTTTTGTTTATTGACCGCTGTTATTGAACTGTCCGATAAGCAGGGTGAAATCGGAGGAGTCCACGAAGCCATCGAAATTGAAATCCGCCTTCGGATCGTAGCCGCTGCCCGAAACCGTCGCGGCGCTGTTGAACGCGCCAATCAGGGCCGTGAAGTCGGAAGAATCCACCGAATTGTCTCCGTTGCTGTCTCCCGCCGGAAGTTCAATCGGCCCTGCCGCGCTGCCGACATTGCCGCCTGCCGCCCCGACAACGACGCCGACAACCACAACGCGCAGATTTTTCGCGCCCTTGATCGCCACGTCATACGTTCCGGGCGCGACGCCGGAAATCGAAAACGTCCCCGCCGCGCCGCCTTTCGTTGCGGTCAGCGTAACGTCCGCCTGCTTGATGACGACGCCCGCCTGACGCAATTCGACATGGAACAGGCCGAGCGGCGCGGCGGGGCTGACCGCCGAGAGGTCGTTGACGCCCTCCAGACTGACGCTGCCCGTGACGGTCGCGCCGACAGCGGCGGTCGTCTGGATCGAAGCGACATAACCGCCCAATCCATCCGAACGAAACAAAACGAACTGCGGCCCGGTGATGGGAAGCAGATTTTTCGTTGCGGCGGTAATCACGCCGTCGGTCGTTCCCGGCAGGACGGCGGCGGCGTTACTGCTGCCTTTGTTGATGCCGACGGTGGCAGCGCCGCTGTCAAAATCGGCGTTGACCATCTGGTACGAAAAGGCGATGTCATTTTTCTGGAAGGTAAACCCGCCCACGGTCGCCGACGCCCCGAACCAGACGGCCTGAAACGTGTCAATTTTGGAGGGGTTCAGGCTGGTCGTTCTGAAAACGTTCTCCCACGTCACCGAGTAGTAGACGCCGGGACTGGCTTTTTCTACGATCGTCCCGGTAGAGTTTAGCGTCAGGTCGTCCCACAGCGGCGCGATGCGGGCGGTGGAGCGGGGAAACGCGCCGTCCGCAAACGAGGTGTTCAGGCCGAAATTCAGGTTGCCGTTGGTGCTGATGTCCACCGTTGTTTTATCGAGGCCGAAAAACTGGGCGGTGAATCCGAGCGGGCGCGTCCGGGCGCTGTTGTCCGGGTCGCTGAAAACGAGCGACGTTCCGCCCGTCGGATCAATCACGAGGTCGGCGGCGGCGCGGGGCGCGGTCAGCGCGGCGGCAAACAGGGCGGTAAGTCCAATGAGCGGAGCGGCGAGGCGGCGTATCATCTTAGATTTTCCTTTCACTACGGCGTGAGGGCGCGGTTAGTCGCGCCTGATTTTGTACGGGTTCATGTCGGGCCATGTATGATCCGATCAACCGTCAAATACTCCCGATTCACCCGTCGTGCAGCGGCTTTCCTAACTGTTTCTGATGGGCAGACCCAGCAGCGCGGATACCGCAAGCCCGCGTTCTCTGGCCTCTTCGAGACTGGCGGTATGCAGCACAAAGGGAGTTTTTCCTGCGATGCGCCAGTGTAGCGTAAGATTCGCCTTTCCCCGAACACCGTAAGGTTGCAGGGAAAGATAGGAAAATTCTTCAAAGGCGCCTTCCGTCAATTTGCCCAGCGGAGGCCAGCCGTACCGCTGCTGATAAGCGCGTGTGGGAAGTAAGATACGCAGCGAGACGGGCAGGACTGTTGAAAAGCAGGCAAGCCCTATCGCGCTAATGAGGAGGCAGAATACGGCGCCAAAGATGCTCCCGCCTACGTCTACTGAGCCGTCCGCATTAGGGAAAAAAAGACACGCAATCAGGCCGCGCAGACCAATAACAAGGAACATCGTACCGGGAACCAGAGGGACGAGATGCCCTACATTGAACGTCCGAACGGCAAGGATTTCCTGCGCATCGCAGCGCTCCAGCTTTCCGGTCGGAGGCATTTCCCTGCCCCCTGATCCCATAGGGCCATCGCCGCCATGCCCGCCGTGTCCGCCGCCGTGTCCGCCACCGTGTCCGCCTCCGTCCATGATTACCGCCCTCCTTTTTTGTCGCGGTTGCTGTTGCGCTACTCCTGCCCGACGCGGCGCGAGGACTTGCGAATCGCAAGCGCTACCGCAATCGCGAGGCCCGCTTTCACTGCGTCCCACATCAGGAACCAACCCGCGCCCAGCAGCGCCGCCATACCCGCCGAAAGCATGGGGCGGGAGAGCAGCGCCAGCCAGACGCAGCCACAACAGTATATAATGGCGAGGCCGACCGCGCAGGCCAGCGTCTGCCGCAGCAGCCATGCGCCGGAGTTCGTCTGCGCCCGGTTGCGCTCCGCAATCCAGCCCGTCGCCAGCGCCGCCAGCGGATAGCTCATCAGGTAGCCGCCCGTGATTCCAAACAGCGCAGACGGCCCGCTGCGACCGAGCGCGAAAACGGGAAGCCCCATCAGACCGAGCAGAAGGGACTGCCCCTGCGCCAACGCCCCGAACCGCCCGCCCAGCAGCAGGCCGGAGAGCAGAACGGCGAAGACCTGCATCGTAATCGGGACGGGAGTCATGGGAAGCGGGGCGGAGATGCGGGCGGAAAGGCAGGTCACGCCCGTCAGAAGCAGGGCCGCGCCCCATGTCGCGAAGGCCGAGGGTTTAACGGCATTGTCAGTCGAAATCAAAACGTTTACTCCGTAGCGGGGGAATTTTTGGCCTTCATTTTTTCTACAAGCCGCACCAGAAAGATACTGCCAAAGTAGAGCAGCAGCAGCGGCCCCGCCATCAGCGCAATGGAAGGCAAATCGTTGGAGGGCGTGAATACTCCTCCCAGCGCCGCAATCACAAAGCCCCAGCGCCAGTGCTTAATCAGGCCTTTGCTGGTAATCAGTCCGGCGAACGCGCCGCCCATCAGCACAACGGGCAGCTGGAACGCGAGGCCGAAAATCGCCATCATTTTAACGAAAAACAGAATATAGTCGTTTGGGTCCTGCATCAGCACGGCAGGCTGCGGAAAGTCATCGAGATAGGACAGAAACCACCGCATCGCGTAAAACATCGTGGTATACGCGACCGCAATCCCCGCCGCCATTAGAAAGACCGAAATGGGAATCAACAGTTTCAGCGGGCGGCGTTCGGCGGGAGTCAGCGCGGGGGTGATAAACATGGCAAATTCCCACACTACCAGCGGCGTGACCAGCACCAGACCGAAAATCATGCTGACGGAGATTCGCACGGTAAAAGGCTCATGGAAGTTGCGGAAAACAATGGACATGACCGGGCGGGCGGGCGGATCGGTGATAATCCGGTTGACCGCTTCCGCTAACTTGTCATACTCCTCTTTGGTAGGAATTTGCCCTTTTGCCAGCGCAACCGTCAGCGATTCCGGGTTCACGACGCCCGTTCGTTCGCGGTTCTGGTTCGCCATTTCCCGCGAAAGGGGCCGGTACAGCGTGCCGTAGAGCATCGGAAAGAACTGATACGCCACAATCGCGCCGACAATGACATACAAAATCGAGCGCATGATCCGTGACCGCAGCTCGCCAAGATGCTCGGTCAGTTCCATGCGCTTATCATGCAGGGCGTTATTTTGTGAGAAAAGCCCCATAGGGGATGCTCCTGGGGGAGAAAACAGAATACAGAATACAGAAGAAAATGCCCGGTATGCCAAACGTTGCAATGACGCGCAGAAACTCACAAACTCTGACAGTTGCTTCTGTATTCTGTATTCTGTTTTCTTCCTCTACAATTTCACCTGCCCGATGTATTCCGTATCGGTGAGCGTTTTGATCGTGATGGGGCGGTCGGTCTGCGCCGGGTCGTTGCCATAACCGCCGTTCTGCCCCTGTCCGCGCCCGCCGTTGGGAGGGCCGCCGCGTCCGCCGCGTCCGCCGCGTCCGCCCTGTCCACCGGGTGAGGCGCTGTTTGAGCTGGGGCCTCTTGCTCCGCCGGGGCCGTTCGAGCCGCCTTTATTGCCGTTATCGCCCAGTCCCTGTAAGCCGGAAGGCAAAGGGCTTGAAGTCCGGCCTCGAATGGTCAGAACGCGGGCTGTCTTAATCAGGCGTCCCGACTTATAGGCGATATAGTAAATTTTGTCAATGGTGATTTCGGGCTGCGTCACCAGAATCGTTCCGAAATACAGGGCCTTGACCGGGCTGCCTTTGTATGACTGACGGATTTTCGCGGTTTTGTAATTGCCTTCCCATTCCAGGCCCTCGAATTTGTTGTCCATTTTCACGAAGGGCTGGATTAGCGAGGGCAGTCCCGGCAGTTCCAGGCTTTGTCCCGGCGTCGTCCAAGTCTGTCCGATGGTGACGGGCGTCAGCGGCAGAACGGGCAAGTCCAGCGTATTTTCAATCGCGAGTCCTGCGGCGGCGTATTTCAGGAACGACGGCTCCAACCCCGCGACGTACTTAATTTCGCCGCGCTTACTGAGTTCCTGATAAAGCGAATTGGTCAGGTCTTCTGGCGCAAGCGTGTATTCCGCCTGGTCTGTGAGCAGCGAAAGAAACGTCAGTTTGTTGCGGACGAGCGCCACATCTTCGGCAGGCCGCACATCGTCCACGCCCAGCACCAGTTTGCTTTTGACCGCGTTGAGTTCGATGTCTCCGGTGGCCTTGCCCGCAGCGGATTCGGCTCCGACTACGTAGGCGCGGCTGTCGCGGCGGTATTCCAGATTTTCGCCCTCATGGTATTTGTAGCGCAGCAACAGCGAAGTTTCGGCCTTGATTTTGTTGGCGAGATTGATTTTGACCTCGCTGGTCGCCATCTCGTTCACCGCGTCGCTGCCCTGGCTGGCGGGTTCGGAAAGCACGGCGCGGATGGTGTGTTCGCCGTCCGGCACATTTTCCGATTTTGTGTCCCAGTAGTAAGTGAACGGCTTGGTCGTATCGTCCTTCGGGTTGAGGGCCACGCGGAATTTGTCATCAATATACAGGGTGACAAAGCCGCCCGGTCGGATGCTGGCGCGGGGAATCTCCACTTTGATTTTTTCGCGGGTGGTAGAGCCATCCGCTGGCTGCCGGATGGTGAAAGGGGACTGCGCCAGGGCCGCGCCCGCGCCAATGACAGCGAGGCCGACTGCAATCGCGAGCGTCTTTATCGCTTTGAATTTCATTTTATGGGTTACCGTCATTTCAATATCCCCTCCGGGAAGACCGATGTTCGTAGAACTGATGCTATTAGTATACTACCGCCGCCTCCGAAAGTCAACCGCAGGGAAATGATGAATAATGAATGATGAATCTAATACATTGCTTTCTGTCTGTATGAATGCGCCTGGGGAGCGCGTTCGATTCATCATTCATTATTCATCATTTCCCTTGACATTGGGCCGCGCTTTGGGTTACTATCTTAGTCGGGCGGGGAATGGAAAAGGTTCAGGCCGGAGGCGGGCGCGGGCGCCGCAGACGAATGGCTTGCCGCCGGTGTTAGAAGGGGAGTTTCAGGCAATGCAATATCGGGAACTGGGCAAAACGGGGCTGCAAGCGTCGGTCGTGGGATTCGGGGTCTGGACGGTCGCGACAAAGATGTGGGGAATCACGGACGAGGACTTCGGCAAATCGCTGCTCAAACTGGCCTTTGAGCGCGGCATCAATTTTTATGACACGGCGGACGTGTACGGCGACGGACGCGGCGAGACCATGCTTGCGGACGCGCTGGGCGATAAGCGCGACGAAATTGTCATCGGCACGAAGTTCGGCTACGATTTTTACAATTTTCCCGGCGTTCAGCCCGGGCAGAGCGAGCGCCCGCACGACTGGACGCCCGCCTTTGTCCGCATGGCCTGCGAAAAAAGTTTGCAGCGCCTGAAAACCGACCATATTGACCTTTACCAGATGCACAACCCCCGTATGGACGCCCTGCAAAGCGACGACCTGTTCGCCACGCTGGACGAACTGGTGGCGGAGGGCAAAATCCGCAGTTACGGCGCGGCGCTCGGCCCCGCGCTCAAGGCCGACCGGCAGATCGAGGAGGGCATTTATTGCGTCCGCGAGCGCAAGGCCCCGGTTCAGATTATCTACAACCTCATTGAGCAGGCGCTGGGCGAGGCGATCTGCCCCGCCGCCCGCGAAAACGGGGCGCAAGTCCTTGTCCGCGTTCCCCACGCCTCCGATATGCTGCTGGGCCATATCAAAGCGGACACGAAATTTGCGGTGGACGATCACCGCAGTTTCCGCCAGACTGACCCGGCGCTGCGCAAGGAGTGGCAGGACAACGGCCTGCGCAAAGTGGAAAAACTCGGATTTTTGACGAAGCCACGCGGCAGAACGCTGGGCCAGATGGCGATTCAGTTTTTGCTTTCGGAACCCGCTATCGGAGGCATTTTCCCTAACATCTACGACGCGGAACTCGTAGAGGAACTCGCCGCCGCCCCCGACACGCCCGCCTTCACCGAAGAAGAACGCAGTCAAGTCCTTGACCTGTATCAAAACAATTTCTATCTGGAATCCGTCGCGGCGTAAGCGATTCCTATAAGGGCCTCTTGTAGCCCGATCTCTCGATTTGATGTTCGTGTAACGCCTGCAAAGCGGTTCACGTCTAACTTGCGAAATCTATGTTGAAGGAGCAAAATCGTGATAATGCGGCGAAAACGTTTGACTACAATCTTCTTTGTTGTATGCGTTTCGTTAAACCAGACGACAAAGGCCGCGCCCCCCGACATTGCATTGCAGCAGAGAATGTGCCATGCGGTTGCGCAGAACGAGATCGAATCGCTGCGAACCCTGCTGATGCAGGGCGGCGACCCTAATGCGCGAGTCGCGCCGGGAAAAGAGGACGCCTGGATTACGCAAGCGAGGCCGAATGACGATCCCGCCCCGCCCCTGTTTGTGCTGGCCTGCCGGTTCGGCAACCCAACTTCAGAAGCGATCAACTTGCTGCTGGCGAAGGGCGCGGATGTCAACCTCGCGGACGCAAATGGCGTCACGCCGCTCATGGCGGCCGCGGAACTGGATTGGGAGACAAGCATTGTCCTGTTGCTGGAGCATGGCGCGAAAACGAAGGCGTCAGACAAATCCGGTAAAACCGCATTAATGTATGCGATGGGAAATCGGGGGTTGGGGACTGCCGCAAAACTCCTTGATAAAGGGGCGGAGATCAATGCCCGCGACAAAGCGGGCCGAACGGCCCTTCTCTACGCCATCACGCAGGCCGCTCACGATCCCTTTCTTATTTTTGGCGAGGACGTAGTTAAAAAGGACAAAGAGGCGCAGGCCCGGTATCTGGAACTGATTACGTTTCTGATTGCCCGAAAAGCCGATGTCAATGCGAAAGATGCCGCAGGCAACACTCCTCTGCTACTGGCGACGGCGCAGAAGCAAGCAGAAATCGTTCCGATGCTCAGGCGGGCAGGCGCGAAATAACGGGCTTTGCTTTCCTGTTCTTTGTTCCTGCCCGTAGTGAGTAGGTGAGCGGGCAAGACCGTTCTATCATTATTTGCAGGGAGACACGACGCTATGAGCGAAAACCCGATGGACATTGCGCCGACGCAGGCGATTTTTCCCCTGATTGACGCGGGCGATCTGGCGGGCATTGCGCGGCGGCTGGACGCCGATCCAATGCTTGCCAACGCAAGACACGCCGACCCGAACTTCAACCATTGGACGGCGCTGCAATTCGCCGCAAGCGCCGGGAAACTTGCGGTATGCAAACTGCTGATCGAGCGCGGCGCGGAGGTCTACACGAATCCGATGAACACCTATCCGCCGGTAATTCAGGCGGCGTGGAAAAATCATCAGGACGTGGTGGATTACTTCCTCAGCGAAATCCCGGACAAAGCCGACGGCACAAATGGTCTCGGCGTGGCGATCAACCTTGCGGCGCGGGAGGGCTGGATTGAGATTGTGGGCAAGCACATTGAAGCCGATCCGCTGAGCGTGCATCAGCGCGGTTGGATCGGCGATACGCCCCTGCACTGGCCCGCGCACAACGGCTTTATTGAAATCGTCCGCCTGCTGCTGGCGCATGGGGCCGACCCGACGCAGCACGAAATCAACTGGATCGGCGGGACGTCCCTGCACTGGGCCAGCGAACGCCACCCCGATATTATTCAGCTGCTGATTGACGCGGGGGCCGATGTGGACGCCCGCGTCGTTCGCCCCGGTTCGGAGTTTCTGGGCGGAACGCCGCTGCACTGGTGCGCCCGCCAGAAAGACGACTGCGCCGAAGCGGTTGCCGCCCTGCTGAAAAACGGGGCTGACCCGACCTTAACCGACGCTTTCGGCAAGACCGCTCTGCAATACGCCGAGGAGGGCGGACATACCCGCGTCGCGGCGGCATTGCGGGCGACCTTTTGATCTGCGTAATCCAAAATCTAAAATCTGTAATTAAACTACGGGACTCGCTTCGCGCACTCCGCGCAAACATAGTCTAATGCCCCCAGCAATTCCGGCATATACAGGGTCGTGTATTCAGCGGTCTCAAAAATTTCGCTCGCAGTCGTCAGTTTGTAAAATTGCCAGACTTGCCCGTTGCTCACGAAGCCAAACAGATCTAAGTCGTGGCCCTCCGCCTGATTTTTCTCCCGGCAGGCCGCAAGTTCCGCCACGCATTGCGCCCGCCCCTTCTTGAAATCATCCAATTTCGCCTCCGCCGCGCAAAGCAGCGGCGTCATTACGTAGGCGTGGCGCGGCGTAATCAGGTAATCGGCAAAGCCCGTCAGCGTCGGTGAGATCAGCGCCTCGCCCTTCCACACCTTTAGCTTCGGGTAGTTCGGAACCGTCTCCGTCAGCAGGGCATCCACAATCAAGAGCTTCGCTGCCTCCGTCCCTGCTGTATCAAAAGCGTCCATGCGGCGTAAATGTTCGCGCAGATGATCGCTTGGCGGACTTGGCGGAACATCCAGGTCCCATTTGATAAACTGCGTTGTGCCAATCAGCGGCATCGCCTCATCCAATTTCATGTCCGAAAAACTGCGCCTCCTCATGTCGTCCCTCCCCGCAAAATTCTTTCCTATTGTAGCCGAAAGGCCGCTTAAAGTCAACGCGGCCTCCCTGATGCAATTCACGCGGCAACCCCATTTTCAGCGCGAAATTGTGGAATGGCAGGCAGCAAAATTTCCGTTTTTTCCTTTTCCCCCTTTATCTCTGTGTTCTCTGTGGTGAAAATTTTTCTGTTTTCTGTTTTCTGTTTTCTGTTTTCTTCCCGCTTCCCTTTTCCCTCGCGCAACGTGGTATCATAAAGTCCGAAACAAATCCCACGATACTGGCAAAGGACAAAAACGCTATGGCAGCCCAGACCCTCGAACAAATCGTGTCGCTCTGCAAGCGGCGCGGGTTTATTTTTCCCGGCAGCGAAATCTACGGCGGGCTTCAGGGGACGTATGACTACGGGCCGCTCGGCGTGGAACTGAAAAATAACCTTAAACGCCTCTGGTGGCGGCACAACGTCTACGAGCGCGACGATATGGAGGGCATCGAAACGGCGATTTTGATGAACAAAAACGTCTGGAAATACTCCGGGCATGAAGTCACCTTTACCGATCCGCTCGTGGACTGCAAAACGTGCAAACTTCGCTTCCGTGAGGACAAGGCGGCGGACGCCGTTTGCCTGAAACACCCCAAACTGCACCCCGGCGAGTGCGAGGGCGAACTGACCGAACCGCGCCACTTTAATCTCATGTTCAAAACGCAGGTGGGGCCGACTGCCGATGAGGACTCGTTTGCGTACCTTCGGCCTGAAACGGCGCAGGGAATGTTCGTGAACTTCAAGAACGTGCTGGATTCCACGAGCCGCAAAATCCCATTCGGCATCGCGCAAATCGGGAAATCGTTCCGCAACGAGATTACGCCGCGCAACTTCATTTTCCGCGTCCGGGAACTGGAGCAAATGGAGATTGAGTATTTCGTGCGCCCCGGAGACGATGAAAAAGTCCACGAGGAGTGGATTCAGGATCATCTGGACTGGTGGGTCAATGTCGTGGGGCTAGACCGCGCCAAATTGCAGTTGTACGCGCATCCGACGGAGAAACTCTCGCACTACTCCACCGGAACGACCGACATTCTCTACAATTTCCCGACGCTGGGCTTTGATGAACTGGAAGGAATCGCGAAACGCACGGATTGGGACTTAGGTTCTCATTCGCGGGATCAGCACAACCTGCCGCTTTCGGAGAACACAAAGCAGAAGGCAATGAAGAACGAGCATAGCACGGAGAAACTGACCTACTTCGATCAGCCGAACAACCAGCACATCGTGCCGTTCGTGGTGGAACCGGCTGCCGGCGTGGATCGCGGCTGTCTCGCCGCCCTGTGCGAAGCGTATGACGAGGAGACCTTAGAGAACGGCGAGACGCGCATCGTGCTGCGTCTGCCCGCCGCGCTCGCGCCAATTAAAGTGGCGGTGCTGCCTCTTAAAAAGAACGCGAATGAGATTGTCGCCGTCGCCAAGAGCATTAAGAATATGCTGCAAGCGTCCGGGGACATGAGGGCGGTCTATGACGATTCGGCGGGCATCGGGAAACTGTACCGCCGTCAGGATGAGATCGGGACTCCCTTCTGCGTGACGGTGGACTTCGACACGCTGGGCCGTGAGGAGGACAACGGCCTGAAAGACACCGTGACCATCCGCGACCGCGACACCATGACGCAGGAGCGCATCCCGATTGCCGACCTGCTGGCCTACGTCAAAGCGCGGATTTAGGACGATCCGCGAAAGGACACGAATTGACACGAAAAATTCTGAACGGAAATTCGCGTCAATTCGTGTCCTTTTGTGGATAAACAGGGCATCGAATGGGCAGAATGTGTTCTGATTCTCGGAAGTGTCCTGTTTTGCCTGTCAAACGGAACCGGCGAGGCCCATTTCGTCCAGCGTACTCACATCAAGAGCGCGTTCGAAGAGCGCATCAAATTCTTCTTCTGACGCAATAGCCTCAATAGGCGCCGTGACGGTCTCCGGCAGTTCGCCGAATTTACGGCGCAGGACTTTGAGCAGGCGGTTCCGTTCCCCGTCTATAATGCCCTTTGCCTCGCCAATGACAATACCTTTGGCGATGCCCTTTTCAATCCCGCGTTCTTCATAGACGCTAATCAATTCTTTAGTCCGGGCCTCGCCAATGGCGATGCCCTTTTCAATCCCGCGTTCTTCGTAGACGCTAATCATCTCGCGCACCTCCTGCGCCTCCGGCTGTGCGGACAGGCGCTGAAATTCTTCCGCCTCCGGGCCGGCAAGCGGCAAATAACTCTCGATCACGTTCACCAGCAGGAACTTCCGCGCTTCGTTTTCCACGCTTTGCGCCACGCGCCGCAGAATCCAGACCTTCTGCACGGCCTTTCCCAACGCGCTTACTCGCATCAACGCGCTCAAACCGGAAGCCAGCACATTCTCGCTGTCCCGGTAATCATCCGCAGACAAGTCCGGCAGACCGACCGCCTGATAGGTGAAGCGGTCAACTTCCTCATCGAACACGCGGTCAACATGAGTCTCACGCGCCAGTCCGCCTGCGCCCGGTGACAGATAGACCACAATCGGATAGACCGCCGCCTTCTTCCGCAGACGCAGCGCGTGGTAATAATCGTGCATTCGGGCGGGGAAGGTCAGGCGCCGCTGCTGCCCCACTTCGACATGAAGAAGAACGATTTCCGGCTGTCCATCAAGCGTATAGACCTGCGCGATCAGGTCGGCCTCGCGTTGGTCGCCTTCGATGAGGTCGGTAAAGAGTTCCTTGTCCAGAAACGTCACCCGCGTAAAATCGAGGCGGGTCGCCACGCGGGGAAAGAAAAGTTCGAGAAATTCGCGAAAAAACTCCTGCAATAGCTCCTTAAATAATTGGTCATGCGACATGGAAGGCCTCTCCCTCATAAAGTATTATACCACGCCGAAGCGCGCAGAAAATAGCCCGCGCCGGACAGTGAGAAGGTTTTTTTCGCCGTCCGGCGCCGGGTGACTTCTCTTGCGCGTCCCGCGTTTTTCGCAGGGCGGCGGAGAGGTCGGCAAGTGATCGCGCTGTTCTGCCCCGAAACGACACAAAACGTTTCCATGTCCTCCAATGAAAGGCCTCCTCCGGCTTCGGTCCGCAGCGAACGGGTAAATCGTCGTCAGCGTAAAGCAGGCCAAAAATCAAAAAAAGGGACAGGACATAGCAGAGCGCGTTCACTTTGCCATGTCCTGTCCCTTTTTGTTCGCTCACTGAAGAATCAGGCAAAACTGCCGACTATTCTTTCACATCTATCCGAATTGCGCCCTTGCCGCAAAAGGGGCAGGCAGAGGCAGAGCGCGGTCACAAAGCGCCATCACACAAGCAAAGGCAAGCAGAAGCGAGCGGGATTTCATAGCCCCCCGCTTGGTTTACGCGCCGCGCTGGCAAGCGAACGGCGCGTACAGGGAACAAAAATGAAGTGGTTTACAAATCTTAAAATCGCCTACAAATTGGGAATCGGATTCGGCATTGGAATCGTTATCGCGCTGTTTAACGGCAGCGTCAATGTGGCGCGTATGACCGCTTTAAAAGAGCGTCAAGACGTAATGACGAAAGATGCGCGGCTGCTCGTCCAGGTAAGCGACATGAAGTCCGATTTACTGCAATACTCGCTTCACCTGCGCGACGTTATCATCAAAACGTCGGACGCGGACATAGGGAAGGGGAGAGCGCCTTTAGGGGGGGACGAGTCCCGTTTTAAAAAAGAGCTGGCTGCGGTAAAAGCAAGCGTTCGCCTGCCGAAAGGCCAGGAGATTGTCGAAGGACTTGAGGCCCTCTGGGCAAAGACCGAGGCAGACCGGCAGCAGGTTATCAAACTGGCGGCGGCGAACAAAAACACCGAGGCGTTTGCGCTATACAGCAGCGCAGTCAATCCGCAGATAGAACGGGCCGATAAAATCATTAACGACTTTCAAGAGTTCAAAATGGCGGTGAATGAAAAGGAAGCGGCGGAAACGGCGGAAACGGTAAGCGGCACTATCGAGTCGACTCTGGTCTTTATCGTGCTGGGAACGCTGGTCTCGGTGGTAACGGGCGTGTCCACTACCCGGCTCATTACCCGCCCGCTCGCGCAGATTTCGGAGCGCCTGCACCGGCTGCAAAGCGTTTGCGTCAACGGGTTGGAAGCCGGGATTACGGCGGTGGCGGCGGGAGATTTGACCGTTGAGGTCATCCCCAGCACCACCCCGCTGGAAATTTCTCAAAAGGACGAACTCGGCGCGTTGGCGAACTCTTTCAACCTCGTGCTGGGACAGGTGCAGCGCACCGTCGTTTCGTATGGGACGGCCCGCGGTTCGCTCAACGATCTTATCGGGCAGGTGGCGCGTAGCGCCGAATCGGTGGCGGAGATGGGACACGGCCTCGCCGAGACATCCGCGCAGAGCCAGCAGGCCGCTTCACAAATCGCCCGCTCCATCGAGCAGGTCGCGCAGGCCGCAGACCAGACCGCAACCGCCAGTCAGGAAGTCGCCTCCGGCAGCGAAGATCAGGCCCGGTCCGCCGCCGAAGTGGACGGCGTCGCCCGCCAACTCCAGACCGAAGTTAATCAGGTGCAGCAGGTCAGCGCCCGCCAACTCGCCGCCGTGCAGACCGCCGACGGCTGCGTCGAAGAAGCGGCGGACACCGTGACCGAAGTGGCGCAGTCCGCTAAGAAAATGGCGACCGCCGCCGCAGAGACCCGCGCGATGGCGGAGTCCGGACGCCGCGCCGTGACCGAAACGGGGGCGAGCATGGGGCGCATCCAGAAACAGGTGCAAACCTCCTCCGACAAAATCACCGAACTCGGCGACATGGGCAAACAGATCGGGGCGATTGTCTCCACCATTGACCAGATCGCCGAGCAGACCAATTTGCTGGCCTTAAACGCCGCCATTGAAGCGGCGCGAGCGGGGGAGCATGGCAAGGGCTTCGCGGTCGTCGCCGACGAGGTGCGCAAGTTGGCGGAAAGCGCGGGCCACTCCACGACAGAGATTGGCAAACTCATCAGCGAGGTGCGGAAAGGCGTGGAGGAGGCCGTCCTTGCGATGCGAGCGACCAGCGAGGAAGTGGCGGGCGGCGCGGCCCGCAGCGCGGAGGCGGGAACGGCGCTTTCGGAAATCCTTGCGGCAGTGGAAACAGTGGCGGCGGGGCTTGACGGCATGAACGTTTCGGCGCAGAACATGGCGGCTTCGGTAGACCGGGTTCTGGACGCCAACCAGACGATCAAGACCGCAGCGGAGGAGAACGCCGAGGCGGTGGGCCGGATGGCGGGGGGCGTTTCGAGCGTTGCGGGTTCGATTGCGAGCATCGCCGCCATCAGCGAGGAGTCAGCGGCGGCGACCGAGGAGATGAGCGCGTGTTCTCAGGAGGTGTCGGCGAACGCGCAGAACGTGACGGCGGCGGTGGAGGAGCAGACGGCGAGCATCAAGGAGATCAGCGCGTCGGCGGCTTCTTTGCAGGACATGGCGGACACGCTCAAAACGCTGGTAGGCCGCTTCCACCTCGATGGTCAGGCCGCGACAACGAGCGCAACCACAGCGACCACAACAGCGGCGGCGAGCGCTCCGGCGTTGCAACTGGTTACCGCAGCGAAGCGCAAAGCGGCGTAGCCCCTTTTGCCCTTATCGCAATAGGACACCCCAGGCCCACCGCTTCCCTTTTACGACAGGAAGTTCGGCAAGCGCCAACTGCCGCCGGAACGTTTGTCCCGGCGGCGGTCGTGGAATGTGGCGCGAACTGGAAGGACGGGGGGCAGGTACAGAACGCGCCCGTCTGTGTGGCTAAAGCCTCGCATCCTTCGGACGCAGCAGTCAGAAATTGAATCCTGTGTCCGAAGGACACGAAGCCGCAGACTGCATAGACGGGTAAGTTCTGTACCTGATCGTTGCAGTCTGCATAGACGGGTACGTTCTGTACCTGATCGTTGCAGTCTGCATAGACGGGCACGTTCTAAACCTGAACTATCTGGAACGATTGCGCCGCAAGCAGCTGCAATTTTTCATCGAATTTTCATGTTCGTCCTTTATACTGTGTTTGCGGCGTCATTAACTGCGCGGCGCGAAATCGCGACCGGGCGGGGATTGCGGCAAGGTCTGCGCAACACAGGAGGAAAGACGATTGAAACATTTCGGAATGAAAGCGGTTGGAATGAAAACGATAGGAATGAAAGCGGCGGGCGCGTTTGCCGTCCTGCTCGGCGCATTGACGCTGGCGGGATGCGGGGGCAGCAGCGGCGGAACCGGGCTGACGGGCGGAACCGGGCGGGCGGCTGTCCTGCTCACGGACAGTCCCCGCGAAGACTACGCCCATATCTGGGCGACCATTTATCATGTGGAATTAGTCCCGCAAAGCGGCGCTCCCGTCGTCGTTTATGACAGCGCGGCGGGAACGCAGATTGACCTGCGGACGCTCTACGATTCGTCCGGGCAGCGGTTCTCGTTCCTCGGCAGCGCGGCGATCCCGGCGGGAACATACACCGCCATCAATGTCACGATTGCCCCGACGATTCAACTGTTCGCCAACGGCGCGATGACCGCGACGACCGTCACCGTAGATTCCAGCGTGGCGCGGAACTCCGCCGGAAACGCGGTCATCACCGATACGTTCCACTCCCCTAAAACGCTCGGCGCCACGACGAATAATCTGGTCGTGGACTTCAATCTGGCGCATTTCATCCTTCGGGACAGCAAAATTATCCCGGTGGTGGAGGAGGGCGGCACAACAGGAATCGGCGACCCGACGCGGCATAACGGCAGCGATTATCGCGGCGTGGTCAGCGCTTTGACCGGGACAGCGCCCGTCCTAACCTTTACTCTGACGACGAGCGGCGGCGCGACGAGCAGCGCGGGAACGACCACGACGGGCGCGACAATTACCGTAGTCACGTCGGCCTCGACCGCCATCTACGGCGCGGGAACGCTGGTAAGCGGGGCGAACGTCGCGGTCACGGGAACGCTGGACACGACGACGAACAACCTTGTCGCCACGCAGATTCAGGTCTGTCCGACCGGCGGAAGCGGCTTCTCCGATTACGCCAATCCCCGCGCTTCCGGCGCGGCGACGGCGCTGGACGCGACCGCCGGGACGTTTACGCTGACCGTCACGGACGCGGACGGATTCACCCCCGCGCAGACGACAATCAACGTGGTGACGACGACCAGTACGCAGTATTACGCGGACGGCGGCGTCACGGAAGCGCAGGCGGCCTTCTTCACCGCCCTTGCCGCCACGCCCACCGCCGAAGTCGTCGGGACATACGACGCCACGACCAACACGCTGACCGCCACGACCCTGAAAGTGATGAACCACGCAATGGACGGCGGCTGGGAAAACGGCCCGCACGGCTACCGCGAGGGCGTCAGCCAATCCAACTGGGGGCATGGCCGGTTCTAAAATCCCTCCCCCAATCAGACGGTAAGAATCTTACTCCCACGCCCCCCGCGAACGCCGCCGCGCAGAGGATTTCTCGGCGCGGCGGCGTTTTGTCTATGGTATAATAAGTTTGAGTAAGACACAGGAGGGCGCAAAATGACGACAGGAGCGCTGGAAGAGCGTTTGATGGCAATGGAGCGGGAGATTGCAGAATTGAGAACGCGGCTTGAACAGCCCGCCGCGCCAAAAGGAAATCCCTGGTTGGATCAAATTTTCGGTTCTTTTGCCGGAAGCGAAGGGCACGAGGAGGCCGTCCGGCTTGGCAGGGAGTACCGCGAATCGCAGCGCATGGAGTACGATGAGGAGGCTGAATGATAGTCGCTATTGACTCCGATCACATGAGCCTGATGGAGCGCGGGGGCGCTGAGGGGCTTCGTATTTACAAACGCCTCTACGCGCTTCCACCAGATGATATTGCTACGACGATTGTCAACTTCGAAGAGCAGATGCGCGGTTGGATGGCGAGAATCGCGAACGCGCCTACGCTTGAACGTCAAATTTTCGATTACGGCGAACTGAAACGGACATTGCGAAGTTATTGCAATGTTGCCGTGCTGGATTTTGATGCGCGGGCTGTTGTCGAGTTTGAGCGGCTGCGGCAGGCAAAAATTCGCGTTGCTACAATGGATTTAAAAATCGCCGCCATCGCTCTCGCTAATAACGCCACGCTGCTGACCCGCAACGTGTCCGACTTCGGCAAAATTCCCGGACTGCGGACGGAAGACTGGTCGGTCTGATGCTATCCCCTGCCCGCCGCAAGTAGCGCGCAGTCGGCGTTTCGGAGGGCTTTGCGTTCCAACTCCGGCATTTGCGCCTGTAACGCGGCGGAACGCCCCTCCCGCTCACGGATTAGCCCCGCCACTTTTCCCGCGACCTCCTCCGGGTCGAAACCGCGCCAGTTCTCTATCGAATCTTCTAAGCCCAATCCCTGCATCAGATGCTCGACTTTCGGGTCGTAGGCCAGCGCGAACGGCGGAACGCCCGCCCGCGCCGCAAAAATCAGCGCATGAAGCCGCATCGCGACAACGGCCTGCATCTGACCGATAATGCCGAGCAGGACATCGGGCGCATAGTCGCCGCGCAGTATGGGGAATTTCATCGGCGAATCGGTCTTTTGCGCCACCTTATCGGCAAAGTCCACATCGTTAGGCGTCTGCATGGGAATCAGGACAATCTGCGCCTGCGTCTGCCCCGCGAGTTCGGAAAGCAGGCGGGCGTAACTTGCCACCGGCGACGCGCCCGAACCGCCCCAGGGCCGCAGCGCCACGCCAATCAGCGGTCTGTTTTTCGGCAGTCCCTCCGCCCGAAGCAGGGACGCAGCCGTTTCGGAGGGGGCGGGCGTCAGGGCGAAAGCGGGGTCGGCGGTCACTTCGATTTCCGGAATATCCACGCCCATTGCGGCGAGCAGGCGGGCGGAAGATTCGTCGCGCACGGTGATATAAGCGGCGCGGTTGGCGACCATGCGGACCAGTGTTCGGGACATGGCGCGGCGCAGCGGCCCGATGCCCTGCGCGTAGAACATCAGCGGAATCGGCGTATTGAGCGCCAGCCGCGCCACCCAGAGATAATACAGCAGCGAGCGGACGCTGGTCGTGTCCTGAAGCAGGCTGCCGCCGCCGGAAAGCAGCAGATCGCTCGCCCGAAAGACCGTGCGGAGAGCGGAGAAATTCATGCGGTCTTCGGCGCGGATGCCATGTAATTTTGTCGTCGCCGCCGGGTCCTGCGACAGGGCAATCAGGCGGACGGAGTCGCCGGAACGCCGCGCCAGCGATTCGCGAATCCCGGCAAGCACGGCCTCATCGCCTGCGTTGCCGCACCCGTAATAGCCCGATACAGCGAATTGTTGCGTTTCGTTCATAGTGGATTCCAGAGGGTGTTCAGGTGTTCGGTGTTCAGGTGTTCGGGCGTTGGCTTCTTCACTGTGAGATTGCGCAAACGGTCAATGAAACGCCGAATACCTGAACACCTGAACACCGAACACCTGAACACCTTACTCCCTGACTTTCGGTAAGACCAATTCCAGCAGTAAAAAGATCACGCTGCCGGACAGGACGCCAATGAGCAGACCGAGGCCGTCGCGCCAGAGCGAAATAATGAGCGGCGTATGGATGTGGCAAAACGTATTGAGCAGCGAGACCTGCCCGATGCAGCCCGCGAGGAACGCGGGCGCGACCAGGCGGCGGCGTCCGCGCCACGCCCACGCAATCGCCAGCAGAAAGGCGGGATGCCCGACCAAATCTTTGGTGCGCGGGCGGGCCACGAGCAGCGTTTCCAGTACGGCGCGGAGTTTCAGTTCGCCGCCGGAAGCGCCCACACTGGAATCGTTGCCCGTGCGCTCCACAACCACCATGAAGGCGAACAGCGCCACGCCCGCCCCGATCAGCAGGCCGAACCGCGCCGGTTCCGCCAGTAGTTCCCGCAATTTTGTCTGCAAACGCCGCCCGTGCTGCGCCCACGTTTCGCCGCGCAGGGCCGCGCCGCCGGTCAGCATCACGAGGGCGATAATCACCAGCGGCACGGCGTGCTGCGCTTTGATTCCGAGGAACTGATTGGCCCGCACAATGAACGGGCGCGTCGCCAGCAGACCGATGACCAGCGCGATTCCCAGCGCCGTGATCGAACTTGCCAGCGCCAGGCTGCGAATGGCGCGGCTGATACAATGGATAGGACGCAGCGGCAGGGCATAAATCGCGCCCGCGTCGCTTTTATCGCGCTCCGCAGGGTCAGAAGGCGCGAAGCGCGGGAACGTTCGCAGGCAGGCAATCGTCGGGAAAACGATGCCCGCCAGCAGGGCCACGAGCTTGCGCCCTGTCTCGCCGCCCGCCAGCGCCAGCCCGAAACAGACGACGCCCAGCGTGATTAAGAGGACGGTCGCGGCGCGTTCCGAGACGGGGGCCAGCAGGCGCAGCATCCACACCGTTCCCGCCGCCGCGCCCAGCGCCATGATTCCAAAGAGCAGTTTCAGGAATCTTAACTGTCCCGGCGTGGTCGTGTCCTCGAACTGCCGCGCCGTGCCAAACATCATGCCGCCGCCCGTCCATTCGTTGCCGCGCTCCAGCCCTTCGGAGATTTTGCCGAGAAATTCCACGTTCTCGCCGACGGGATCGCTGCCCGCCTGCGTCCACAGCCGGACGTAGCAGAAGCGGATATTGCGTTCGCGGGCCGCTTTGCAGTAGCGCTCAACCGCGTCGTCTTCCTCCAGCTGCCCGCCCTCCGCGCCCTGAATCGTGTGGACGCGGACATAATCGCCGTGCAGGGCCGCCGCAATTTTTTCGTCGCCGCGCTGTTTGGTAAATTCCACTTCGCCGAAGACCAGTCCGGTCGGCGGGCGCGGCGCGGCCTGATTTTCGGTCGGCGGGGCGGGCTGTTTCGGGTCGCGGAGCAGGTCCGCCACTTCCTTTTCCAGCCCGCGATAGCCCAGCGTGTCGTCGCCGCTGAAAATCACCAGCGCCGCGCCCTGCGCCTGCAAATCGCGCAGCGCCGATTCGGCGGAAGTTAAGCGGACGCCGGGAAAATTGCTGATGCGCCCCGCAATCCGAAGCGCCGCTGTATGCGCCGCCGCCACCGCGTCGGGTGGCAGGCCGATCCCCATAGGCCGCAGGTAGGTATAGCCAACGGGAACATACGCCTGCGCGGTCGGTTTTCCGGCGGGGCTTGCGGCGGGCAGAATGAAGAGCGTCGCGCCCGGAAGCGGGTACGGCGCGGCGGACTCGGCGGCCTTGATCGCGATTCCATGCGATTTCAGGGCGGCGTAAATCCGCTGAAACGTTACGTTGCTGTCCACCGTGACCCGTGTGCCGAAGCGTCCGTCCGGGGCGGTCACGCGGACGGGACGCGCCGCGCCCGCCAACTCTAATGTTCCCAGCGTGTCTTCCGGGATAATCAGCGAGGTGACATTCTGTTCCTTGAACTGCTTTAAGACCTGCTGAATCGGCTGCTGACTCATCTGCGCCAGCAGCGAGACTTCGGGCCACTCCACGCCAATTTCGACCCTTCGGTTCCGCGCCTCGACGTGATACCGCAGTTTCGCGCCCCACAACCCCGCCGCCGCGCCCAGCCCGATTAAAAGGGCAATCACCAGCGCCACGCCCCGCAACTTTCTCTGCATACTTTGTACCGATTGCTATCCTTAACGATTCACCCCACCCCAGCCCTCCCCTTCGCAAGGGGAGGGAGCCGCCTGCTTTTCTCCCCACCTTGCAAAGGAGGGGTTGGGGGAGGTGAATAGTTACTGTTGTCCTTAATAATTTTGCCGCGTGATTCCGCTTTATGACGCTTTTGAGGCGGACGCGGCGCAAATTTTTCGCGCGTCAAGCCGCAGGAACGCCGAATTGACTTCAGGGATGGCGGGGGCGATTTCCCGCCAGACCATCTCAAAGCCCGCCGCTTCTATCTCCCGGCAGATCGTTTCTTCAAGCCCCTGATAGGTGTACGCAACGCCGTTTTGGACATAGCAGCGGGTCGCGGGGTCGTAGTCCGGCATCGTGACTTTTGCGTCCTGTTCGCCGCAAACGGTGTTGACGAGCAGCCAGCCGTTCGGCTTAAGGACGCGCCAGACGCTCTGAAGGAATTTTTCCCGGTCTGCGCCGATGACGAAATGCAGGCAGCAGCCGTCCAGCGCCAGATCAAAAGATTCGTCCGAAAAATCTTTCAGATTGCAGACGTTTCCGACCCGGAAATCGGCGTTTAATCCGCGCTGCTTCGCTTTCTCATTGGCCCACAGGACGGCGGTTGGCGCAACGTCAACGCCCGACACATTCCAGCCCGCCGCCGCCAGCAAAAGCCCCTGATCGCCTGCGCCGCAGCCCAACTCCAGCACGCGCCCGTTTTTTGGAAGATAGGGGGCGTCAAGGCGTTCCGTGAGCCGCGCCAGTAGAGAGTCCAGCGGTTCGCCGTGAAACCAGACCGTCCGTTCCTGCCGCCTGCATTGCTGGTATCTTTGCTCGTACATCAGGGCGTTTCCCGTAAGTTCCATAATTTTCTTCTTGACTTCCCTCTATTGTAGCGCTAACGGCGGTCTTGCCGGTCATTTTCCGGGTAGGTAGGTCGAGAATCCCGTTCGTCCGCCGCAACTTCCGGCGTCAGGCCTTTGCCGCCGAGCAGAACGATGCCCAACGCCCCCGCCAGAAATCCGCCGACGTGCGCGGCGTAGGCCACGCCGCCGCCGGGACGCATCATTTCGCCGCCGCCGAGCAGCTGCGAATTGGCGAGCTGCAGCAGGAACCAGAACCCGATGACGAAAAGGGCGCGGATTTCGGTCAGAAAACCAAAAATGCCAAAAATCGGGATAAACGTCCGCACCCGCACGGACGGATAAAGCACGACATATGCCCCCATGACGCCCGCAATCGCCCCGCTCGCCCCAACGGTGGGAACCGGAGAGCCGGGATCAATCACAATCTGAAGTCCGGCGGCGCACACTCCGCAGACGAAGTAAAACAGCAGAAAGCGCCAGCGTCCGAGGACATCCTCGATATTGTTGCCGAAAATCCATAAATACAGCATATTGCCGAGGATATGCAGCCAGTTCGCGTGAAGAAACATGGAAGTGAAAATCGTGACGCGGGGATCAAACGCCGGGTAGGGGAAAACGGGCGGCGGACTGCCCGCGTTGATGCGCCCGGTGACGTAAGCGGGAATCAGCGAAAAATGGTAGGAGAGGCTGCCGACTGTTTCCTGCGCCGCGACAAGAGCGCCATGCCGCGCCATGTAAAATTGCGCGGTGACCGGGTTCAAAATATCGCAGAGGAAAACCAGCAGGTTAATGCCAATCAGACCGGCGCAGACAAGCGCGAACCGGCGGGTCGGGTTCAGATCGGAAATGGGAATCACGGAAATCTCCGGCGGCGGTCTGCGGCGGGTTTCGGGAGGGCGCGGCGTTCGGGGGAAAGCCGGTCGTTCGGCGGCGGGATGGGCTTCGCACCGCCGAACGTCCAGCAGGTTGTTTTGCGTTCGGCGACACACGCCTTTCCGAAAAAAGCGCGGCAGCGTCCCCGACTCGCGCTTTGATTTTTGGCCTAAACGCCCCGAAACTTGAGACAGGACTGCGAATTTCTTTCAAGACCGTTGACAGTAAAATGGCGGAGAGCCGCCGACTCCAGAGCGGAAAAGTCCGCTTCGCGCCGCGTCCCCGATCCTCATACGGGTTTCCGGGCGGAAAGGTTCGCGGTAATTGCGGTTTTGAGCCGTGAACGACTTGTCCGGGAAGCCTTCGGTTAACCGTCCGATGGACGGAACGGTCAGTACGACGGGCATCCCCGTCCGCAGGACGGTCGGCGGAACGCCTCCCAGACGGGTCGTTCACGGCCCGGATACGCCGCCGGTTCGGGTCGTTCACGGCCCGGTCTACGCGGCCCGATTGCTATGTTGCTGGCGGGGCGTTCACGGCCTGGAAACGCTTAGGCGTCCCGGAAATTTACAGCGCGACGGGCTTGCCGGTGACGAGGCTCTCGTTGGCGGCGAGGGCGAGCAGGGTAGACTTCACGCCGTCCGCGTGGGTGCATTTGATGCCGGAACGGTCGCCCGTTTTCACCGCGTTGAGAAAGGCGCGGTCTTCGGTCGGGAAGATATCGTCAATGTCGCCCTGCATCGCGAACTCCTCTTTTTCGCCCGCCGTTTTGATGTTGACATGGTGCGCCCAGCCATCAAATTTAATGGAGTGTTTGCCCGACCAGATATTGAGGAAGACCGGGCCGCCCGCCTGCGCCGCGCAGCACGACATCAGGTTGCCGACGCCGCCGCTGGCGAATTTTAGCGAAAGCACCATCGCATCGTCCAGGTTGTAATTGGGAACAAGTTTGGGGACTTTTTTGTTAAAGCCATTGGCGGCATAAGCGAACACTTCGGTCACTTCACCGCACAGGTACCGGGCAAGGTCTACCGTGTGAATCACCTGCTCGACCATCTGTCCGCCGCTTTTCTCTTTCACAGGCCACCACTCGCCAATCGGGTTTTTCGCGAAATAATCCCCCTCCACGTCCATCGGCGGGCCGCCAATCCACGCCCCGTCCAGCAGGATTCCCGGATCATCGGCAAGCAGCGCTTTAACGTGGTTAATGGATTTGCGATAGCGATTCATAAAGCCCGCCGAATTGATCAGCCCGGACGCTTCCACTTCCGCCGCCAGTTTTTTCAGGTCTTCCGGGTCAATTCCGAGCGGCTTTTCGACCAGAAACGGGACGCCCGCCGCAATGCAGGCGCGTTCGGGAGCGCCATGCGCGTAGGTGGGGATCAGGATATAGGCCGCGTCCAGATTCGACTCCGCGAGCATTTGTTCCGCGTTGTCGAACGCTTTGCCGCCATGCGATTCCACCTTCGCTTCGGCCCGCGACACCACCACGTCGCAGAACGCGACCAGCTCCACATCGTCTGACGTGGAGAGGTGGGGCAGATGAGCGCCGGAGATGCCGCCGCAGCCGATCAGTCCGACACGCAGTTTTTCTTTCATTTCCGCCATGATAGGGGTTTTCCTCCTGTATTCAGGCCAACGCTGGCCTGTCTGTCCGCTGTGTGTTTATTTCAATCCTCGCCCGCTGACAGGCGGACGCAATAAGACGCGCTCATCAGGCAGCCGCTGCATGAAAAACGGCGCTGCGCGTCCCGCAAGCCAAAAGTTCGCCTTTTCGACGCGAGTCTCCTGCCTTGCGCGGCAAAAGGGGCGAGTCATTCCGTTTTCCGCGTCGGGCGGTTGAAACCGCTGCCCCAAGCGCGCGAAGTGTCCCTTCGGACACTAAGCCCGATCCTTTTTGTGGGGGCTAATCCGCATTGAGTCCGCGAAGGCGGACTTTGCGCACTTGTGGCCGTGAATTTATTCGCCCGCGCGAAAACTGAATGGCCCTGGGCAAAAGGGGCGCGTCATCTCCCTTGCCGCGCCACAAAAAAATTTACGCGCCGTAATTCGCAGGAAAAAACGAAAGGGCAAGCCGCGTTCAGCGCGGCTTCCTGGCTCCGGTGATTTTTGAGGCTGCCGGGGCGGAAAGGATCGGATCGCTCTGAGCCGCTTTCGCCTCGCCGAATAATTGCCGGTATTTCGCCGCCGCTTTCGGGTAGGGCGAACCGGCTGTCCCCCACGAGTGGTTGCCGCTGCCCGCTTTCGGATAGCCCCCCGGCCAAAGCGTAGACACGCCGTCCGCCGGGGCCTCAAAATAACTCTCCATATACACGTTATGCGAACGCATCCAGTCGCACATATTCTGAATGTAGGACGGGTCGTCGCCGCCCGCGCCGCGCCCGCCTTTCGCCACCTGCCACAAACCCCACTCCCCCACAATCAGCGGCACGCTGCGCCCCGCCACTCCGCCGCCGCGTTTGCTGGAGTTCGCCGACTAAGCGAAATCCGCAAATCCCTGAATTCGCGGCAGGATGCTTTTTGTCCACGCCCGCTGCTGCGTCGCCTCGTCCGGCTGCTCGCCGGATTTGTATATTCCGGTGTAGTCGGCGTCGTAACTATCGAACCCGATGTAGTCCACGTAGGCGTCGCCGGGATAAAATTTTGCCGTCTGCACTTGCACGTTGCTGTCGGTCGGGTTCCAGAGGAATTTCACTTTGATTTTCGGGTCGCGGGCCCTTACTGTTTTTCGCACGGTCGTTACGACGTTTTGCCACGCCTTGATAAAGTTTCCGGGCATCCCCGACATGACATTGAGATTGCCATACGGGTCCCAGCCGCCGTCAAATTCGTAATCCATGCGAATTATCACGCTCTGGTAATGCCAGTCCGCGAGGTGATTGGCGAGATTAACGAAATGCTCCATGACCGCCGGATCGTTTGCGGCTTCTAACTGCCACTGTTTGTCTTCCCACGCCAGTTTTTGCTGCCAGGTCGCGCCAGGGGTAGCGTCGTAGGGCATCGTCCCGATCCCCAGCAAAATATCCGGCAGAACGCGCAGGCCATACCGCGCCTGCTGATCGCCCCAGTGATTATTATTCCAGCCCTCGCACGTGTCGGCCCATGATCCCCATCCGCCGGGATCGGATTCGGCTCCCAGCCGGGAGGTTCCCAGCCACGCTTTGTACATCTTCCAGTCGCCGTTTCCGCTGAGGTCGGCGTCGGTCGCCTGCGTCCAGAGATAGGCGGCGGGGATAAAGGGAGTGTCTGCCGCAGCAGGCGGCAGCGCCAGCAGGCAGGCGGCGACTCCCGCCAGCAGCGTCCGCCCTGCGTGTTTGACCGCGCTAATGATAATGCAGCTCATAAACGTTCTCCTCTTCGTGTCTGCGGGCAGGTCGGCCTGACCGGGAGACAACTGCGCGGAATTTCGTCCTGCCAGTAGACGCAATAGCGCCGCCGCTTGCAGGCGGGTCAGTTCAGCATGGACAAAATAATGCCGACAATTTTTTCAGGCTGATTCAAAAAATATTCATCGGAATCTATCAGCGCTTCCATTCCCCGAAGCCTCAGAAATTTCCATTCTGTTCCCGTTGTAACAATGCCATAAAGCGTTTCTATGGAGCGTTCGGCGGCAGCGTTAAAAATTTGCGCTGCGACCAGTTCCGCCAGACATTGCGGAATTCCCCGCAGAATATCCTCTTTTTTGGCCTCCACTATCGAAACGACAGGCGCTCGCACTTCCGGCGACATCGGGGAAAGGGACAATAGGAAATCACAATAACCTTCCAGTCCACGCGGCCTGTCCACGTTAAATTCGATCCCGGAGAACAGCATGGCTCTGTCTTTTGATTTGCGGTAGACCTCGGAGAGTATCGGGGCGATCAAGTACTCCGAACGCGCTTTTTCCGACCCGCTTGAGAGCGCAAGATCGGTATCGTCCGCCAAATTTTCCTTCAAGCGCGTCGTGACCTCGACCGGCGGCACGTCCCGGAAGATTGCAGATTGACGGCGAATTTGCAGACCAAAATCGCGTTCTAACCGCATCAGGGTAAAATCGCTGTAAGCCATAACTTCAGTCTCCTCCGAAGGGCGAAGCCGACTCTCCTTGCGCTTCCCGTTTTAGTATACCTTACGCGCAGGGGGCCAAACGCTCTCTTTCCCTGCCGGACGGCATGCAACCGTCCGAATTTCTGGCAAATGATAGCGGCAATCGGCGCGTAGTAAGTCATAATAAAGGTATGAAAATCGAACTGCCAAAAATGAATCTCCGGGTCGGGACGCGGGGCAGCCTGCTGGCGCGGACGCAGACTGAAACGGTCGTCGCTCTGCTGCGGGCGGCGCGGCCCGATCTGACGATTACGACCGAAATTATTCAGACGACGGGCGATGCGCGGCGCGACGTTCCCTTCGCCGCCGTTGGAACGAAAGGGATGTTTGTAAAGGAAATCGAGGACGCCCTGCTCGCAAATCGGGTGGACATCGGCGTACACAGCCTGAAAGATATGCCGGGAATCCTGCCGCAGGGTCTGACGCTTGCGGCGTATCCGGCGCGGGAGGACGCCCGCGACGCGCTGATCTCGCGCAGCGGCGCAAGTCTGGCGCAGCTTCCGACGGGCGCGACGGTCGGGACAAGCAGCGCCCGCAGGCAGGCCCTGCTTCGCGCCTTTCGCCCGGACTTGAACGTAATCGAACTGCGCGGCAATCTCGACACCCGTCTGCGCAAGTTGGACGAAGGGCAGTACGACGCGATTGTGCTGGCCTGCGCGGGCCTGCGTCGGCTGGGGTTGGAAGCCCGCATTACGGAGCGGATCGCCCCGGAAATCTGCCTGCCGCCGCCCGGACAGGGCGCGTTGGCGCTGGAAACCCGCGCCGAAGATGACGCAACGCGGGCGCTGCTCGCCCCGCTGAACGACCCGGACACCGTTGCGGCGATTACGGCGGAGCGGGCGTTTCAGGCGGCGATTGGCGGCGGCTGTTCCGTTCCCATCGGGGCCTACGCCACCCTGCGCGGCGACATTTTGACATTGCAGGCGGTCATCGCATCGCCGGACGGCCTGCAAGTCACGCGCCATTCAGAAACGGGGACGCGGGACGCGGCGGAGCAAATCGGCAGGAACGTAGCAAAGTTTTTGCAAAAATGATGAAAAAAGTGATGAAAGTTGAATCATGGACATTAACGTAGATTATCTGGTGATTGGCAGCGGGCTGGCGGGGCTGACGTTTGCGCTGAACACGGCGGCGGGCGGGCAAGTCGCGGTGCTGACAAAAAAAACGCGGGCCGACGCCAACAGCAGCTGGGCGCAGGGCGGGATTGCGGGCGTGTTGTCGGAGGACGACTCTTTCGCGCTGCACACGCAGGACACGCTGGTCGCGGGCGCGGGGCTTTGCCACGAGGACGCCGTGGAGATTCTGGTGCGCGAAGGGCCGGAGCGGATTCGCGACCTGATAGCGCGGGGCGCAAAGTTCGACATGGAACTCGATAGCGACGGGCAGTCCGTCCTTTCGCTCGGTCGGGAGGGCGGACACTCGCGCAACCGGATCGCGCACACAGCGGATTACACGGGCTGGGAGTGCGAAAAGACGCTGCTGGAGGCCGTCCGCCGCGAACCGAACATCACCGTCCACGAGCATTATTTCGTGACGGACTTGCTGATTTACGATACGGCGCAGGGCCGCGTCTGCGCGGGCGCTTACGCCCTCAACGGGCAGACGGGCGAGGCGGTCACGTTTCGCGCGAAGGCTGTTCTGCTCGCCACCGGCGGCAGCGGGCAGGTCTATCAGCACACCACCAACCCGACCGTCGCAACGGGCGACGGCGTGGCGATGGCGTGGCGGGCGGGCCTGAATATCGCCAACATGGAGTTTGTGCAGTTCCACCCGACCACGCTTTACCACCCCGACGCCCGCGCCTTTTTAATCACCGAGGCCCTGCGCGGCGAGGGCGGCGTTCTGCGCCACGCGGACGGCGACGCCTTTATGGAGCGGTATCACCCGCTGCGAGATTTAGCGCCCCGCGACATCGTGGCCCGCGCCATTGTGCGCGAAATGAAGGCCCGCAACGTCCCGAACGTGTTTCTGGACGCCACACATATCCCCGCCGAAAAAATTCAGCACCACTTCCCGACGGTCTATGAAAAATGCCTGAGCGTGGGGATTGACATCACGCAGGTTCCGATCCCGATTGTCCCGGCGCAGCACTATCAGTGCGGCGGCGTCATCACAGACTTGCAGGGCGCGACCGACATTGCGCGTCTCTATGCGGCGGGCGAAGTCGCCTGCACAGGCGTTCACGGGGCCAACCGCCTCGCCTCCAATTCGCTGCTCGAAGCGATGGTCTACGGTCGCCGCGCCGCCCGTCATGCGCTGGCCTGCGCGGACAGCGCGTTCACGCCGCAAGCGTCGCAGACCAGCACAAACGCGCCCGCCGCGTCCGGCGAGCGCGTGTTTAGCGCCGACCTGCTGACGGAGATTCGCCGCCTGATGCAGAACCGCGTCGGGATCGTCCGAACGACCGAAGAACTGACTGCGACGCGGGAAGCCTTGCAGAAAACAGGCGCGGTCACGGAAGGGGAAACGCCCGCCGCCGTCGAAGATTGGGAATTGAAAAACGTCGCGCAAGTTGCCCTGCTGATCGTGGAATCGGCGCTGAAACGCCATGAGAGTCGCGGCCTGCATTACATTCTGGACTACCCTGATCGTGTGGAAGCGGAGCGGCATGATACGATCTTGACGCCCGTTTCCAATTCGCCAGATTAAATGCAGCAATCGCGGCGGAGGAGGCGACTGAATGAAATTGCAAGCGGCGATAATTTGCGGGTGCGCGGTGATAGGCGGGGCGGCGCTGGGAGCGCGTTACTGGCAGACAGGGCCTTTGCCGAAGGAAACGGCAGCGCAGATTTGGCGCCGACAGGCGACGGCAGTGAAGCGCCGCCCGCTTTATTTGCCGCTGGTCAGGCCGCATCTTGTCGTGTCAAAGGCGCGGCGGGAACTGCGACTTTATTCCGGCGAAAAATTAGTTCGGACGTATCCGGTGGGCTTGGGGGCCAACCCCGTTGATGACAAAGAGCGCGAAGGCGACAAGCGGACGCCTGAAGGTAATTTTTATATCGCCACCAAAAACGCGCATAGTGAATTTTACCGTTCCCTGGGCATCAGTTATCCGAATATCGCGGCGGCGGAGCGGGGATTGCAGAACCATTTAATTACGCTGGCGCAGTACAACCAGATTGTGATTGCGGAGCGGCAGCGCCGTAATCCGCCGCAAGATACGCCGCTCGGCGGCAAAATTCTAATTCACGGCGGAGGTTCCGCCTGCGACTGGACATTTGGCTGCGTGGCGCTCGACCGTTTGGACATAAAGGAATTGTTTTCCGCCATTCCGATCGGCACGCCCGTCAAGATTGAACGGTAAACGAAGCGGGCGTCCCGCTTTCGTAAAGACAGTTAAGATTTAGCCGATAAGCGCGGCGCAGTCGCTGCCCGCGAGAAGCCGGGAAGGAGAAACGAACTATGCCGACCTACACGCTGGAACAGGGAGAGAGCAGCGAGGGCAAATGCGACTGCTGCGGTAAAACCACGAAAACGATCTGGGGCTTTATCAGCCGCAAAGATTCGTGCTGCGCCGTCTATTATGTCTCGTGGACGGAGGGGCATAGGGAGCGCGGCGCGACGTTTCTCATCAGTATGGGAGACTGGCAAAGCGAAGCGTCCGAAGACCGGCAAAGTTTCGCGCTGCGGCTGAAAATGATGCCGACGGGCGCGGCGTTCATGGTGGTGGACGCAACTAAGACCCAGTGGGGGCGGAGCGAACTGACGGAGTTAGCGGCGCAGGAAAACGCGGCGCAAGACAACGCGGCGGAAAACGACCTGCTGGGCGTGATGCTGGATCGGGAAACGGCGCTGGCCTCACCGCTGAAATCGGACGTGTTCGCTATCGCGGACTTGATTCTGGACAAAGACCGACGCTTTAAGCCCTTCCTCAAGCCGCCCCTGCCGCAGATGCCCATCAGAACAAAATCCCTGCGGTGGCAGTGAAATCCGGCCTGTAAAATTCCGAGTGACTTTTCCCCTGCCCCGCGCCCAATCCACCCCGCGCCCGCTTTTCTTACCGACGCTCCATCACTCCCATTTCCTTTCTTCCTATAAACGAAAATGCCCCGCTTCTCATCGCGTTGAGAAGCGGAGCAAGAAGGAAATGATGAATGATGAGTGATGAATGATGAATCCAATACATCGCTTACTAAGCTCTAACGCGAGTAATGAACAGGGCATTTCGATTCATCGTTCATCAGCCCGTGTCATTCGTGAATTAAATTTTTTTGGATAGAAAAAGGCCGCCCGGAGATTTCCGGGCGGCCTTTTGGATAGATGCCTACGCGAGTGGTTAATGAATGGATGATAGCGGGGCTTAGTAAAAAAGCGAAGTCCCTGAATTAGCGCGTAGGTCGGTTGGTTTCCCCTGCGTTGCGGGCAGCGGAAGCGTTTGCCGTTCGAGGCGTGTACATTGTCTCGAAATCGGCGCGGAGCGCGTCGGCGTAGCGTGCCAGATGGGAAGGCACAAGTACGGAAACGCGCTGCCCACTGCGCGGGAACTGAAGTTCCATTTGCACGGGCGCGTCCATAAGCGATCACCCCTTTCTTTTTGTGTTTTCCAAATCGGAAACGCGGAGCGACGCCATTTCACTGGCAAACTTATTGTATCACACTTTTAAGGGAAAAGGGAAGATAAAAAAGAAATAGACAGGCTGAACAGGATTTTACAAGATAAAAAAACACGATAAAAAAATTTTAATCAAAAATCGAGTTACCCTGTTCATCCTGTCTCACCGGTCTTCTTTCCTGTTCATCCTATCTCTTTCTTCTTTCTTCCCCCTGCCCGTTTACTTGATCGTTTGCAGGATGTCGCGGAACTCCGGGGTTCCGGCCTCGTGCAGCATTTCGTAGAGGGCGGTCTCAACGGAGGTAAGCAGGACGCCGCCCTGCCGCATTTTGTCGAGGCCGAGTTTCCAGTTCGACTCCGAGCGGGACGAAACGGCGTCGGTCACGACATGGACTTGAAAACCGGAGGCCGCTAAATCGTGCGCGGTCTGGCTGACGCAAAGGTGCGATTCGACGCCGCAGATAACCGCCTGCTTGCGTCCGCAGCGCTGCATCTCGGACTCAAAAGCGGGCGAACTGTACGCGCTGAACGTCACTTTGTCGTAGGCGGAAAGCAGCGGCGGCAGGAGGGCCTTGATTTCCGGCACAAGACCGCCCATCTTTTCTGCGTTCTGCGTCGTCGCGACGATTGGCAGGCGCAGGGTCTTCGCGCCCTGTATCATGGCGCTGACGTTCTTTAAGACGCGCTCGCGTTCGAATATATTGCGTAAAAACGGCTCCTGCATATCCATCACGACGAGAACGGCGCGGTCAATATGCAGCAGGTTGGGGTGAATCTTTGGAACCAGCAAAATCTCGTCTCCCTGTCATCGGGCTGCCCCGTTTCGGCAGTCCTGCTTTCATTATCGGCGCGGAAGGCCCTGCGCGTTATACGGAGAAAAGCGCGGGAGGAATTTCAGGCGATTTCGGGGAAAATAAACGGGAAAAGGCAGGAAGCATTTCGGCGCGGCGCAAGCGGGCGGCGGGCGTCCGCAAAACCGCCTTTTCGACGGGCGCAAGCGGCGAAGCGAAAGCGTATAATGATTGAGAGAGGCGTTAAATAATGGAAGCGCAACCCACAAAAACAGAAGACGCAGGGCAGCGGCGCGGCCTGCTTGCGTCCCACGAACAAAACGCGAAGTTTGACGCGCTGGGACGCCGCGCCGCGTTCCGCGCAAACCGCTGGAACTATGTTTTGGGCGCAACCATTGTTTTTATTCCTTTACTTTACCTGAGCAATATGATGCTTCAAAACGCGCGAACGCTGGCGATCCTGAACATGCCTGCAAAATACGGGCAGGCGTATATTATCAGCAAAGATGCCACAATGCGCCGGACAAAGATGAACACATGGCAATACGATATCGCGTTCCGATTGAACGGGCGGCTGCTGACCGTCACGACGCTGAACGCCGATAAATGGACGCGGACGCCGACCGAAACGACCGTGCCGGTCACCTATCACATCGGCAAAAATGGCGAAGTCCTGATTAGCGATTGGCAAGTTCCGCCTGCGAAATGAGACGGCGCTACGAGCGCGTATATAAACACCAAAGAGGGAAAGGAGCGAGACGATGAGTTTTTTGATGGATTTGCCGCCCGATGTGGAAACCCGGCTTCAGGCGGAAGCGACACGGCAGGGTGTTGACTGGCAGGAAGCGGCCCGCCGCCTGATCGTGGCGGGACTGCCCCCGGCCCCTTCGGAGAGCGAAGCGCGGCGTCTTGCGGCGATTGACGCGGCGTTCGGCAGCCTCTCGCATTTCGGCGGCGATCTTGTGGAGGAACTGCATCGGGAGAGGCAGGCCGACAACGAGCGCGACGCTCATTCTTACGAGGCCGCGCCATGATCCACGCTTTTGACGCAGGGCCACTTATCGCTTTTCTGAACGCAGAAACCGGCGGCGAAGTCACCCGGCAAATTCTCCGAGACAACCCCGGTGATTGTTACGCGCATATCGCGAATCTGGCGGAAGTGTACTATATCGCCTATAAGCGGGGCGGTGAAGCGGCGGCGGAGACAGCCCTCAAGCAGATTACGGCGGCGGGCGTTATCGCAAGAAAGGACTCCGACGAAGCGTTCTGGAAAGAGGCGGCCTCCTACAAAGGCAGGCATCCGATGGCCTTGCCGGACGGTTATTGCATTGCGCTGGCGCGGCGGCTTGGCGGCACGGTGGTTACGACCGACCGGGCAGAGTTTGGGCCGCTGGAACCGCTGGGCTATGCGCCGATTCTTTTTATTCGCTGAGGCGCAACAAATCGCTTCGACTGAAAAGGGCAAATCAATGGAAGCACAATCCATAAAAACGGAAGACGTGGGCCAGCGGCATGGCCTGCTTGCGTCCCGCGAACAAAACGCGGAGTTTGACGCGCAATACCGCTCGGCATGGTTTCGCACAAACCGCTGGAATTTTCTTATCGTGTTTTTGATATTGGGCATTTTGATTCCGCTCATCATCGGTTCTGTGGCCCGCCATCATCCTTACGCGCAAAATATACCGAATACTCCCGCGCATCAGGGACAGGCGTATGTCGCAAGCAAAACGGCCTTTTCGACGAATACAAAAGACCCCGTGACCTACTACGTCGCTACTTTTCGCTTGAATGGAAAATTGATTAAAGCGTCTACTTTCAATCGGGTGAAATGGAATCAAACGCCGACCGAAACGACCGTGCCGGTCACCTATCACATCGGCAAAAATGGCGAAGTCCTGATTAGCGACTGGCAAGTTCCGCCCGCGAAATGAGACGGCGCTACGAGCGCGTATATAAACACGAAAGAGGAAAGGAATGGGACAATGAGTTTTTTGATGGATTTGCCGCCCGATGTGGAAACCCGGCTTCAGGCGGAAGCGACGCGGCAGGGCGTTGCGCCCAACGAGGTGGCCCGCCGCTTAATCGCCGAAGGACTGCCTGACACCTCCCTGACCGAAGCAGAGCGGTTCGCGCAGTGGGTAGACATCGAGAAAGCAGACGCTTCCGAATTAGAGCGGAAACGCATCGAAGCGATTGGAGCGCTCATTGGTAAATACGCGCACTTAGGCCCGATGGTGGAGGAACTGCACCGAGAACGGCAGGCGGACAAGGTGAAAGAAGAGCAAATGATCGCGGGGGGCAAGCTGTGATCTACTCTTTCGACGCAGGCCCGCTGATCGCCTTGTTGGACAGTGAACCTGGCGCGGCAGTTTCGGCGCAGCTGCTGGCGGGCAACCCCGGCGACTGCTGGGTTCACGCGGTCAATCTTGCGGAAGTGTATTACATCTTCTATCGTCGCGGCGGGGCGGCAGCCGCCGCAAAGGCGCTTTCCGATTTGCAAAGCGTTGGCCTGCGTGTTCGGGAAGATATGGACGCAGCCTTCTGGATGGAAGCCGCTTCTTACAAAGGGCGTCATGCAATGGCCCTGCCGGACGGCTACTGCATTGCGCTGGCGCGGCGGCTTGGCGGCACGGTGGTTACGACCGACAGGACAGAGTTTGGGCCGCTGGAACCGCTGGGCTATGCGCCGATTCTTTTTATTCGCTGATGCGCAACAAATCGCTTCGATGGGAGGCAAATCAATGGAAGCACAATCTGCTAAAACGGAAGACGTGGGACAGCGGCATGGCCTTCTTGCGTCCCGTGAACAAAACGCGGAGTTTGACGCGCAGGGACGCCACGCCGCGTTCCGCGCAAACCGCTGGAATTATGTTTTGGGTGTAGCCATCGTGTTCCTGCTCGGCATAGGTGGCATGACTCTCCAAAACGTGCGGGCGGTGAAAATTCTAAACACGCCTGCAAAATATGGGCAGGCGTATATCATGAGTATAACTGTCCGCTTTGGTAAAACTAATAACGGGTACGATATTGCGTTTCGATTGAATGGACGGCAAATTATGGCAATGACGGCGGACGCCGATAAATGGACGCGGACGCCGACCGAAACGACTGTGCCGGTCACCTATCACATCCGCGACAATGGCGAAGTCCTAATTAGCGACTGGCAAATAGAACCGGCAAAATAAACGGACAACGTTTCCATCGGGAGTATGGCAGTCGCGTTCCCGTCCGCAGGACGGTCGGCGCAGCCTCCCGGACGGGTCGTTCACGGCCCGGTCTGCGCCGCCTGAAACGCTATGCGGCCCGGTCTGCGCCGCCTGAAACGCTATGCGGCCCGGTCTGCGCGGCCCGAAACGCCATGCGGGCTGTTCTGCGCGGCATGATAACGCGGCGCGAATGAGCAAGGAGAATTTCTTTTGGAGTGGTACGAAGCGGAGGTGCGGGGGCTGGAGCAGGCGGCAAGCGCGGCCCCGCCCCCGAAACAAAATGTGGTTTTTTATGGCAGTTCTTCCGTTCGGCTATGGACGACGCTTGCGACGGACTTTTCGGGCCTTCCCGTCGTAAATCGCGGCTTTGGCGGCTCGACGATGGATGCCTGCTCGTGGTTCTATTCGCGGCTAGTCGCGCCGCTGCGCCCGTCCGCGCTCGTGCTGTATGCGGGCGACAACGATCTGGCGGATGGCAAAAGCGCGGAGCAGGTTCTTGCGGCGTACCGGGCGCTGGCGGATCAGGTGAAAAATCAGACCGGGCCAGTTCCGTTTACTTACGTTTCTATCAAACCGAGTCCGGCCCGCGCCGCGCTCACCGAGAAAATCCGTCAAACGAACGAACTGATCCGCCGAGAACACCTGCTGCGGCCCGAAAATCTCTACGTGGATGTATTTACGCCGATGCTGGCCCGCGACGGTCGGCCCCGCCCGGAACTCTACGCGGACGACGGGCTGCACCTGCGGCCCGAAGGTTACGCCCTCTGGACGCAGGCGCTGACTTTGTACCGCCATCTCTGGCTATAAATTATACTGTCGGATTTTTCTTCCCTGCCCGTCCATCGTTTGCCACGCGCCGATACCTTGCCTTATGAACAGACAGTACCATTGCTGGGACAGCCCGCACTTGCGGCGTGAGATGCAGACGCTCGTTTTCGGCCACGCCGGGATGCGCGTTCTCGTCTTTCCCACGCGGGTCGGGCGCTTTTACGATTATGAGAACTGGGGACTTGTCGGGGCGTTGCGTCACCCTATCGAAAGCGGGCATCTGCAACTCTACTGCGTGGACAGCGTGGATGCGGATAGTTTTTATTGCGATTGGTGCCGTCCCGCTGACCGCATTGTTTCCCACGAGCGGTACGAGTCCTACCTGCTGGAGGAAGTCCTACCCTTTTCCGAAAAGTTGAACCCCGGTTCGGCGCTGGCGGCGCATGGGTGCAGTTTTGGGGCGTACCATGCGGTGAACCTTGCGTTTCGGTATCCGCAGCATTTTGCGAAGGTCGTGGCCTTGAGCGGCAGATACGACCTGACAAAGCCTGTCGGGAGTTATCGCGACCTGTTTGACGGCTACTACGACGAACGGATTTATTTCCATAATCCCAGCCATTACCTGCCCAATCTCACGGACGCCGCGCTGCTGACGGAACTGCGCCGCCTGGACATCACGCTGACCATCGGGCGGGAAGACGCCTTCCTCGAAAACAATGTCCAGTTCAGCCACGCCCTGCGCGAAAAAGGGATAGACCACGCCTTTCATATCTGGGACGGCGAAGCGCACCGTCCGCGTTCCTGGCGGCAAATGGTGGCGCTGTATCTTTAAGAAGCGTTTGTGAAAATTAGACCTCTTCCGTGTTAAGGAAGCGCTCACCACTGTTTTTGCTGTGTCGAAAGAAGAAACAAATCATGTCAACCGTAACCGCAATGCCCGCCAATCGCCCGACTGCCGCGCCCTATGCCGCTGAACTCAAGCGGGAACTCATCGCGCTGCTGGGCGCGGAGGCCGTGCTGACGGGCGAGGCGGAACTTCGCGCTTACGACTGCGACGCCTACGCCCCCGAAAAACGCTACCCCGACGCCGTTGTTTTGCCGCAGGATACGCAGCAAGTGGCGGGGATTGTCAAAATCTGCAATCGACTTAATGTTCCCTTTACGCCGCGTGGGGCGGGAACCGGGTTGTCCGGCGGGGCGACCGCGACTTTTGGCGGCGTGATTATCAGCACAACGCGCCTCAATGAAATTTTAGAGACCGATGTTCCGAACCGCCGTATGACCGCGCAGGCAGGCGTCGTCAACACCTACCTCACCAAAGCGGTCAAAGCGGATCATCTGCACTACGCGCCCGACCCGTCCAGTCAGGGGGCCTGCACCATTGGCGGCAATGTCGCGGAGAACGCGGGCGGGCCGCATACGCTCAAGTATGGCGTCACGACGAATCATGTCACCGGGCTGACAATGGTAATGCCAGACGGCGAAATTTTGAAACTTGGCGGCAAGATTGAGGATTCGCCGGGATACGATCTTGTCGGGCTGGTTGTCGGGGCGGAGGGGACGACCGGAATTGTCACGGAAGTCACTATTCGGTTGACGCCGTTGCCGCAGTCTATCCGCACGCTGCTCGCCATTTTTGAAACGGTGGATCAGGCCACGCAGACCGTCTCGGACATCATCGCCGCTGGAATCCTGCCCGCAGCCCTTGAAATGATAGATACCTTCATCATCAAGGCGGTGGAAGACGCATTTCATCTCGGTTTTCCCGCCGACGCGGAAGCGGTTCTCATCATTGAGGCGGACGGACTGGAAGCGGGGCTTGACGCCGAAGCGCAGCGCATCCGCGAAATCGCCAATCGGAATGGGGCCAGAGAAGTTCGTCTCGCGCAGACCGATCTGGAACGCGCCCTGCTCTGGAAGGCCCGCAAGCAGTCGTTCGGCGCGTTGGGGCGGCTCGGCCTCAGTATGGTCACGCACGACGGCGTGATTCCCCGCGCCAAACTTCCGGCAGTCTTGCGGGAAGTCCGCGCTATCTGCGCCCGTCACGGCCTGAACGTCGGCAACGTCTTCCACGCGGGCGACGGCAACCTGCACCCAAATTTGATGTACGACGAAAAAGACCCGGCGCAGGTACAGGCCGTCCTCGACGCGGGGCATGAGATACTCAAACATTGCGTGGACGTGGGCGGCTCCATCACCGGCGAGCATGGCGTAGGCGTGGAAAAAATGGACGCTATCGGGTGGCAATTCGCCCCCGAAGACCTGGCGCTGATGCAGGCGATTAAAAACGTCTTCAACACGAACCAACTCTGCAATCCCGGCAAAATCTTCCCGGACGCCAAACGCTGCTGGGAGACCGAACACGGCCCGCGCATCGCCCGCGTCGCGCAAAAGGCCGGACGCGGCGCGGCGGTCTGACGCCGCGCCTTACCGCAAGAAAGGAGAAATTTCGCTATGGCAGCCGCCGTTCCCGTCGCGCCGCCCGCGCCGCAAACGCTCTCGTGGGAGGATTACCTCAATTCGCCGCTTACGAAAGAACCTTATGAGATTATCGAAGGAGAACTTTTCTCCATGCCCTCGCCGGAAGCCGATCATCAGTGGATTTCTCGCGTTCTACTGCTTGCGGTAGATAACTATGTCATGGTAAATGGTCTGGAAGTCGTGCTGACCGCGCCGTTTGATGTGGTAATTCGACGGACGCCGCGCTTGCAAACGCGGCAGCCTGACCTTCTGTTTATCAGCGCGGCGCGAACGGGGATTCGCGGACGCAAAGGACTGCGTGGAATCAAGCGACTTGAGTTCGCCCCGGATTTAGTCATCGAAATTTCATCGCCCGATGAAGTACGACAGGAATTACAGGGCAAATTGCGGGACTATGCGGAGATCGGGGCGCAGGAAATCTGGATTGTCACGGCGCAGGGCGAAACGGTGGAAGTCATGAATTTGCGGGAGGGGCAGTACGAGCGAGGCGGACTGTACGGCGTCAGCGACGCCGTGCAATCTTCCGCGCTGCCGGGATTCGCGCTGGCGGTAGAAACAATTTTCGCAGAGTAGCGCACAAAACAGCGGCATGAGGGGTATATTTTACAGAAGCCCGCTTCTGCGCAAATGCTGGAACTAACGGGCTTGCCTGCTCGTCATGCAGTATGGAACCGGACGGCGCAGGCCCTGTCAGGCTGCTCGGACGCGACGCCGCAGACACTTTCGCGGCCTTTAAGGAGATTTCAGAGATGAAGAAACAATTCGTAATCGGGGCGGCGCTGCTGCTCTTTGGCGGCGCTATCGTGGGCTGCTCAAATACGGCGGAGGGCGCGAAAGAGGACGCTTCCAAAGCGGGTGACGCCGTGAAAACCGGTACTGAGAACGCCGCCGAGAACGTGAAAAAAGCGGGCGATCAGACCGTCGCTGCCGCGAAAGACGCCGGTTCTACGGTGGAGAAGGCCGGAACGGAAGCGGTCGCAGGCGCACAGAAGGCCGTCGCAAACCTCGGTGAGGCGGCAGCCGTGACGCCGAAGGTCAAAGGGGCGATCCTGGCGGACGCAGACCTGAGCAACAAAGAGAACGCCGTTATTGACGTGGACACGAAAGACGGCAAGGTCGTTTTGCGCGGGCGCGTCAAGTCCAACGAAATGAAAAAGAAGGCCGAAGAAATCACGAAGAAGACGCTGGACGACGCGAAATACACCAACCCCATCGTCAATCAGCTGACGGTCGGAATCCACTAGACACACCCTTGCGAAAAAGCGGAGGAGGCCAGCGCAGACGCGCCGCTTCTTCCGCTTTTTTTTCTGCATCAGGAAATTTTATCAAAGGAGATTGCTGAATTATGGCCTATACAATTAACGGAATCGCGCAGGACGCGGGCGCTCTGCCGGAACCGGTCGCGGGGGACGGCGTGACGTTTGTGCCGCTGGCGGCGGTCACGGAGATGCTCGGCGGCTATGTGACGTGGGACAACGCCACCAAGTCCACCGCCATCGAACTCGGAACGCATAAGGCGACCGTTACGGCGGATCAGGATAGCGTGGAGGCGGACGGACGCATTGTTTCGCTTCAGGCCGCGTCCTACATGGAAGAAAACAAGGTCTGGGTTCCCGTCCGCTTTTTCGAGGACGCGCTGAACTGCGAAGTCCATGCCAGCGACGGCGACATCACCATTCAGACCCGCTAAGACCGGGCCGTGAACGACCCGTCTGAGAGGCGTTCCGCCGACCGTTCTGCAGACGGGAACGCTTGATCTCTGCATATCAAAACGTCCGGCAGAGATTTAAAGTCTTTCTGCCGGACGCTCTGGCAAGAGAGGAGAACGCCTGGAATATCTAATGCAGGGCCGGAATGTAATCGCCGTGCGCGGCGAGGAGTTCGTCCACCATTGCATAGATTTCGTCCAGCGTCAGTTCCGCCGCCGTGTGCGGATCGAACATGGCGGCGTGGTAGACGTGTTCGCGTTTGCCGGTCAGGGCCGCTTCCACTGTCAGCGATTGGACGTTGATGTTGGTCTGCATCAGGGCGGCAAGCTGGGGCGGAATTGCGCCGATGCGCGTGGGCTGCAGGCCGTTTTTGTCCACCAGCACGGGCACTTCCACGCAGCAGCCCTCCGGCAGATTGGTAATCAAGCCGTGATTCGCCACGTTGCCGTAGACCACGCGGGGCGTCCCCGTCTCCCTACTGTGAATGATCAGCGAGCCGTATTCGCGCGAACGGTTAATCTCAATCGGGGCGTCGCTCTCGTATTTCGCTTTCATCTCATGCCATCCCGCAATCTGATTTTCGCAGCGGCGGATGTATTCATCGAGCGGCACATTAAATTTTTCGATTAAATCGGGGCGGTCGCGGCGAATGAAATACGGGGTGTATTCCGCGAAATGCTCTGACGACTCGGTGACGAAATATCCGAGGCGGGTCAGCATCTCGTAGCGAATGCGGTTGCCGTTCGGGACGCGCCCCTCCTCCACGACCTTGCGGATCAAGGGATACAGGTCTTCGCCATTGCGCTCAAATTTGAGATAGTACGCCATGTGATTGATGCCCGCGCACAGGTAGTTAATCTCGCCAATCGGGACTCCGATGTCTTTCGCCAGTTCCTCCGCCGTTCCCTGCACGCTGTGGCACAGCCCGACCGTATTGATTTTCGAGGCCCGCGTCACCGCCCACGTGTTCATGCACATCGGATTGACATAGTTGAGGAACGTCACATCGCCCGCGCTGACCGCCTCCATGTCCCGGCACATCTCCAGCATCACGGGGATCGTCCGCAAGGCCCGCATGATTCCGCCGATTCCCAGCGTGTCGGCGATGGTCTGGCGCAGTCCGTATTTTTTGGGAATCTCAAAATCAATCGCGGTCGCCGGTTGATAGCCGCCCACCTGAATCATATTGATTACGTAGTCCGCGCCATCGAGGGCTTCGCGCCGGTCGGTGTGCGTGGTGATTTTTGGCGCGGCCCCCAGCGTATGCGCCACTTTTTTCGCCACGATTTCGGACGTTTCCAGCCGTTCCTGATGGATGTCCATCAGCGCGATATGACTGCCGGAGAGTTCGGGGAATGAAAGGATGTCTCCCAGCAAGTTTTTGGCGAAGACGGTGCTGCCCGCCCCGATCATGGTAATTTTTGGCACAGTTTTTCCTTTGAATTTGGGTTATAATGCGGGTAGATTCGCGCCGCCGCGCCGCGATTCCTGCGTCCGCATTTCGGGAAGATTTTGAGCGCGGGAACAAACGCCGCCGCCTGCTCGTCTCTGCTTCAGTTATCAGGCCCGCGTTGAAAGCGAGGCCGCGACGAATAAGGAGGAACCCACGATGGCAAACTTGATTACGGGACTGTTCGACACAGAATCGGCGGCGGAATTTGCCGTTTCGCAGGTCAAATCGCTCGGCTACGGGCAGAACGAGATTAGCATTGTGATGAAAGACCGGGGCGAGGCGCAGGACTTCGCCGCGCACACCGGTTCGCATACAATGGAGGGCATCGGAACAGGGGCCGCGATTGGCGGCACGGTCGGGGCTTTGCTGGGCGGCGTCATGGCGGTCGGTTCGGTCACGCTTCCGGGCATCGGTCTACTGGTGTCGGGCGCAATCGCCGCGATGCTTGCCGGGGCGGGCGCGGGAGGCCTTGCGGGCAGCGCGTTGGGCTGGCTGGTGGGCGCGGGCATCCCGAAGGATGAGGCCCCGTACTACGAGCGCGGCCTCGCTGAAGGCGGAATCGTGTTGGCGGTCGCGGCGCACCCCGGCGATGAGGCCCGCGTCCAGCAGATTTTGCAGGTCGGCAGCGTGGCCTACTCCCACGCAAATCAGGGCTACGTCGCCAGTCAGTTCGCTGACCGGCACACCGACCTGACGCCGCCCGTCCGCACCTACGATTCGACGGGCCACAATATGTCGCCCGACTATGGAACGACGCAGCGGACGATTGGCTACGACACGGCGGCGACCAACGCCTATGATACGGCGACCCACTCGCCGGAAGCGGCGCGAACGGCAAACTCAATCGGGGCGGAAGCCCGCGCCGCTGACCGCACGGCGGAAGCGCACGAGCGGGCCGCGCACCGGGAAGCGAACGAGACCAACGTCCTTGACCGCGCTGTGAACGCCGTCGAGAACACAGCGGACAACACCATGACCGCCGTCAAAAACCAGTCCGACAAAGTGGCGACCGGAACGCAGAACGAGGCCGACCGTTTGTCTCGCGCCTGATTCCGGGCCGTAAACAGCCCGTCTGTCGGGCGTTCGCCGACCGGTCAAAGGGCCGATAATTCAGGGTTGCCCCTTCTCGCAAAGCGGAAAAAGGGGGCAGCCCTGTTTTGGAGGGCGTATAACAATTTGGTATCCGCCGTTGACCGGGCCGTAAACGACCCGTCTGGGGGGCCTACGGCCAACCGTCCTGCGGACGGGATTGGTTTGCGTCTGTTTGCCCAAATTTTATACACGCTCGCACAATCCAAAATCCAAAATCTAAAATATCTCCGATTGTGGTATTCTCGTTTGTAATATGTCCATTCTGCCCCCCGCCCTTGCGTCGGCGAAGTCCGCCAGACAAGAATATGCCCTTGCGCCGCGCCGCGCCGCGTCGTGGCGGCAGATTCTGCCCGGTCATCGGCTGCCCGTCGTTTCCAAGACCGCGCTGCTGATTGCGCTGGGTGTCTGCCTTTCCGGCGGAGCGTTTCACGGGCGCGTAGTGGCGGAGACGATTCTGCTGGCGGCGCTGCTGTGGTGCGACCTGTACATCCTCAACGAAGCGACCGATTTAATTTGCGAACAGAAAATGCGGGTGGCGCGTCCTGTGCTGGCATTTTTGTTTACCCTGCCGTTTTTGCTGTGTTGCGCGGCCTATGCGGTCTTTCCGCCGCTCGCTTTGCCGTTCGGCCTGATGACAGCGAGTCAGTTAGCGTACTGCGCCCCGCCGCTCCGGCTGAAACGGTACTGGTGGGCGATCATTCTGCTCAGTGGAACGCTGAACCCGGCGCTGCGCCTGCAATGCGGCGTAGAGTTGGGCGTTCACAGTCTGACGCCGCTGATCTACGCCGCTTTTATCAGCGCCCACGTCGGGGCGGCGTTGCGGGCCAGAGTCCTGCTGCGGGAACGCGATCAAAAATTCGGCTACGCGCCCGTCCCGGCGGGCGCGGAGACGGCGGGCAAACTGTTCACGCTGCTGGGATTTCTGGGGGCGGCGGAGTTGTGCCGCGCCGGGGCGTTTCCGCCCGTCTTTGTCCCGATGCTGCTTGCGGCGGCGGGCTTTTCAATCTCTGCGTGGTCGGGCCGCAAGACCGATCTGGGGCGTTTGCGGCGCGGCTGGCTGTGGTTCGCGCTGATGGCGTTTATCGCGCTTGCGGCGCTGTTCCTGCATCAGTGAGACTTTTTGCGGGAAAATTACGAGGAGAGCGTTGCTTACCACCACAAAGCGAAGCGCGAAAAAAAGCGGGGCGGCCTATCGCATTGCGGCGATTTTGATCTGCGCTGCGCTGTTTCCGTCATGGGGATGCGGACGGGCGATTAACCGGGCGGCGGAGCGGCGCGTCCGCGACGCCCTGCCCAATGTTCTCGGCCCCGCCCGCGCCTACCGCGTCCACATTGACAGCGACCCTGACCGGACGCTGCGCGGACATTTCGCCCGTGTGCTGATTGACGGCGATCAGGTGCAGTTAAAAAGCGGCCTGTATTTCGACGCCCTGCATCTGGAACTGCGCGGCGTGGACGTGGACACCGGTTCCGGGCGTGTCCGTTCCATCAAGACGACGGCATTTGCGGCGACCTCCAGCGCGGCGACGGTGAACGAGTACCTTGTCGGGGAGAGTTTTTCGGGCGGCAAACTCCGTCACGTTCGCGCCGCGTTTGCGCCGGAGGGCGTCACCCTGTCCGCAGAGCGCGAGGTCGTCAACGTCAATCCGCCGCTCACCGGCAAAAATATCACTCTGTTCGCGCCGTTTCAACTGACTGGCCCCGTCCGTGTGGCGGGGCCGCGCCGCCTGGAGATAGACGCGGCCCGTCTCCACGTCGTCGGCATTACGCTTTTCGGCGCTCCCCTGAATTTTTTGATGCGCCGCTTCGAAAGCGGCTTTGACCTGAACGCCCTGCCGTTCCCCGTGACCTTGACCGGAGTCCAGACCGGGCAGAATACGATCACGCTTTCGGGAACAGCGGACGTTTCCGGTCTGATTCGCGGGCGGAAATAGAGACGTTAATCGTCCGGGCGCTGCGCGGACCCGGTTCAGCGCTCCGGCAGAGTTTCTTCGCAAAGTTTCGCCGCGCAGACGGGCTGTAAACCCGTCCGGGAGGTTTCGCCGACCGTTTTGCGGACGGAAGCACCCCCTGCCAACCCCCTCTGACTGTCATGCCCGTCGCCGTTCCGCTGATATCTTCCCGCCTGCCTGTGTGGAAACCTTGCGCCCTGAAAAGCAAACTTTTGAATTTTTTTTGGGAAAATAGGGGTTGATTTGCTTGCAGAGGCGAACTTTAGTATAGATGATGCAGTCTATGGATTCATAATTAGCAGATTCAATGCAGACAAGTTTTTCACGGTTCCCTCCCCGGCCCCTTTTTTGCTGCGCTGCGTTTTCTGATTTTCCGAAAAACAGAATCATCGCGCCGTTCTCCCTGCGTTTCCACCCGGCGCTGACCGATAATTCCCGCAGGTGTTTTCGGAACGCACGGATGCGTTCGCCCGACCGGAAATTTTTCAACGGAATTTTTGGGCGGGCAGGCCAACAGGGAGGAAGCGATATGAGCGCAGAACGATTGACCATAACGACCGGCGAAAGAACGGTCACGACGGCAGGCCGTGAATTTGCCCGCCGCTACACGAATACCCTGGTAGAATTGCAGCTACAGCGGGGCATCCATCAGCGCATCGAGCGGCTGCTGACGGAGTTTGCGGAGGAGCATCCCAATCTCCGCGCCTCGTATATCTCGCGCCATGCCGACGAGTCGTATTTCAGTGACGGGGCCTGCGGGTGGGAAGCGGCGGCGCGGCCCAAACTGCACGGCATGGCGATTGATGGCGAGAACCTCTTTGAATTTCTGGCCTTCGCGGGCGGCGTTCGGACGCACAGCACTCCGCTGAGTACCGTCGTCAATGTCGAGGAGATGTGGCTGGAGCCAGCGCCGGAACAGCCGTTTATTCTGCGCGTGTACCTGCACCACAATTTTCCCGCAACCACGATTCTGTACGCGCCGGACGGGGACAGTCAGGACGCGGCGGTCTCGTTTGCGCGGCGCGTGAAATATCTGCGGGGGTTCTAAGATCATGCCAAGACCGCATTACCCCGCGCAGGGCGGAACCCGCCATCCGAATCTCGCTCATGTTTCCCCCGAAACTGCGCGACGCCGACCGGAGAGGAACGCGCCGCAAAATAACGCTGCGCCGCCTGTCTTCACAGACGCAGGCAGGCCACAGGCGCTGCAGGCGGAGGTGGAGCGCCTGAACCGGGAACTGGCGCAGGCAAAAAATGCCGCGCCCGCGCCGCGCTCCGCCGAAATGCTGCGGGCGTTTTGGATTGCGGCGGCGCTTTGCGGCGGCAGCCTGCTCTTCGCGCTAATGGCCCTGTGGCGGCGCGGATAGCGGGATGCGCGGGATCGCAACTTTTTTACAAATTTCTTCGGGAAATGTTGCACAAATTAAAAAAGATGATTATTTCATAATTGCAGGCATCAGGAAGGGCAAACGGGGGCGGACGGTGAATTAAGCCACAAATCTCTGGTCTGGTCATTGCGCGAAGGCCGCGCCGCCGCGCAGGGAAGAGGAACGACGGCGGGACGCGCCGAAGGAAAACGATGAGTAAACTCGTTCTAAAACTCTATGTCACCGGGCGAACGTCGCGTTCGGAGCGGGCCATCTCGAATCTGAAACGAATCTGCGAGGAGGAGCTGCACGGCGAGTGCGAGGTCGCGCTGATTGATGTGCTGGAGCGTCCCCAACTGGCGGAGGACGATAAAATTGTCGCGACTCCCACGCTGGTCAAAGAAAATCCCCTGCCCCTGCGCCGCATTATCGGCGATCTCTCCGACCGCGAAAAAGTTCTGATTGGCCTTGATTTGCCCTTTACGACGCTGGCGGCGCTGCCCGCTTAGTCCCCCTTAGCACGGCGCAATCGCCCCTGATTCCTATTTTTACCCTCTGTCCGCATCGAACCCTCAACCCCCTTTCACCCCTCTGACTGCCGAAAACAGGGTGAAAATTGCCGTGACCGGCCCTTTTGGGGACGCCGGTGGCGAACTTTTGCGATTTTTTTCTCCGAACGCTTGTTTGCGGGGGCATTTCGCAGTATTATAATAGGAAGATTCTGCGCGGCGGGCCATCGGCGCGTTTTGCCGCCGGAATCCAAGCATTTTTGCAGCGGTAAGGACGTGTCTGAATGATGGAGCGGATCGCGGTTATCGGGCTGGGCTATGTCGGGCTGCCCGTCGCGCTGGCTTTTGCCGAAAAATTTCCCGGCGTAATCGGGTTTGATATTGACCGAAAAAAAGTCGCAGACCTCTGCGCGGGCCACGACGCCACCGGCGAAACGGAACCAGAAACGCTGAGGAAGACTTCCCTGCGCTTCACCTCCGACCCCGATGCGCTGGCCTCCGCGACCTTTTTCATCGTGGCAGTCCCCAGCCCGATTGACGCCAACAAGCGCCCGGATTTGCAGTTTCTGATTCGCGCTTCCGAGACGGTGGGCCGCGTCATGCGACCGGGCGCGGTAGTAGTGTTCGAGTCTACGGTGTATCCCGGCGTCACGGAGGACATCTGCGGGGCCGTGCTTGCCAGAGAATCGGGGCTGGAGCGCGGCGTAGATTTCAAGTTGGGCTATTCGCCGGAGCGGATCAATCCGGGTGACCGCGAACACACACTGGAAAAAATTGTCAAAATCGTTTCCGGCGAAGATGATGAAACGCTGGAGCGGGTGGCGAGCGTCTACGGCGCGGTCATCACGGCGGGGATTTACCGCGCCCCGTCCATCAAAGTCGCCGAAGCGGCGAAGATTATTGAGAATACGCAGCGGGATTTGAATATCGCGCTGATGAACGAACTGGCGCTGATTTTTGACCGGCTGGGCCTCTCCACGCGGGATGTGCTGGCGGCGGCCCGCACGAAATGGAATTTTCTGCCCTTCGCGCCGGGACTCGTCGGCGGGCATTGCATCAGTGTTGACCCCTACTACCTCACCACCAAAGCGGAGGAGGTCGGTTACCACCCCCAGGTAATCCTGGCGGGACGCCGCATCAACGACACGATGGGGCAGCATCTGGCGCAGCGGCTGATTAAACTGCTCGTCCACGCGGACATTCCCGTAAAATGCGCCCGCGTCGGAATTCTCGGCCTGACTTTTAAGGAAAACGTTCCTGACCTGCGCAACAGCCGGGTGCTGGACATCGTAACGGAACTGCGGCAGTTTGGAATCGAGCCGCTGGTGCATGACCCGGTTGCCTCGGCGGAGGAAGCGCGGCGCGTCTGCGGCATGGAATTGACGGACTGGGCCGGCATGAAAAATCTGGACGCGGTGATTCTCGCCGTCTCGCACCGGAATTATCTGGAGATGCCGCCGGAGCAGTTCTGCGCCTGCGTCCGTCCCGACGGGGTGCTGATGGATGTCAAGTCCGCCCTCGATCCGAAGTCCCTGCCCGATTCGATTCGCTATTGGAGCCTGTGACGCGCCGGTTATGCCGCTATTCTGCACGGCGATTTGGGAGGCAGGATGTCGTTTCGCGCCCGACTGGAAGAAGTGGACGAGACGGTGCACGAACTGGAATTCGCCTCCGAAGCGCGTTACGCGGAGGGCGTTCTCCTCCTGACCGACGAAGCGACTCGGACTGCGAGCGTTTACCTGCTGGGTTACGCGGCGGAGATGCTGCTGAAGACGGCATATTTCCGCTTTGAGGGCGCAAGCTCCTCGGACCGCGTTGGCCCCCTGCTGGAAACGGCAAAAATTAAAGCGAGAAACTTGAATGTGATTGCGGAGCGGGAAAATTATCATAGTCTGCGCTTCTGGTCTCAGCTTCTGCTTGCAACGCGAAATTACGAAGCGAGAGACCTGCCGAAACGGATTGCCGATAATCTAACGCTTCACACCACGACTTTGTACGAGAATTGGTGGGTCGAAATGCGCTATCGCCGCCTTGCCGCAAACGACACAGAGATTTTAGCAGTAAAAAAGAGTGTGGAATGGTTGCGCAATCGTTATGATGGCCTGTGGAGGTGAGTGAATGCCAGTCGGACATTTAATTGAAGAAGACGCAGTGGACAAGGTCAATCTGAAAAGCCGCTTGATTCAGGAGTGGCGCAGTCCTGATCCAAAAGCGGGAGAGCCGGTTATTGTCGTTGAGCCTAACCCGCGCAAAGCGAAAGCGGTCTATCTGTATGTGTTCTGGAAAGAGTGGGCCTCGCTCGATTATGAAGAACGCGCTGCGATTATCATGGAGTCTTACGCCGCTACTCATTCCAGAGACGAAGCGCTGAACGTGACCTGCGCTTACGGCTACACGCCGAATGAAGCGATGAACCGAAGAATTTTTTACAAAGTAGAAAGCGCGGCCTGAACCGCAAGACCGCCGCGTTTTCCAAATTTTCGTTCGATTTTCCGTTCGCGATTTTTGAAATAAAAGTTTCAGGGAGAATTTTTTCACATGAACAAGAAGACGATTGAGGACATCGAGGTCAAGGGCAAGCGCGTACTCGTCCGCGTGGATTTTAACGTTCCGCAGGACGAGGCCGGCGCGATCACCGACGACACCCGGATTCAGGCCGCGCTGCCGACGATCCAGTATTTGAGCGGACAGGGCGCAAAGGTCATTTTAGTCTCGCATCTGGGACGCCCGAAGGGGATTACGCCGAAATATACGCTGGAGCCGGTCGCGATTCGGTTGGAATCGCTGCTCGGAAAACCGGTCGAGCTGCTGAACAAGACGGTCGGCGACGAGGTGGCGGAGGCGATTAAAGGCTTCCAAGACGGCGACGTGATCCTGCTGGAAAACGTCCGCTTTTACCCGGAGGAAGAGGCCAACAGTCCGGGCTTCGCGCAGGACTTAGCGTTCCTCGCCGATGTCTACGTCAACGATGCGTTCGGGACGGCGCACCGCGCTCACGCTTCCACTGAAGGCGTGGCGCATTATCTTCCGGGCGTGGCGGGCTTCCTGATGAAAAAGGAACTGGACTATCTCGGCGGGGCTTTGGCGGAACCGAAGCGCCCGTTTGTGGCAATCTTGGGCGGCGCAAAGGTCAAAGATAAAATCGGGGTTATCCGCCAACTTTTAACGAAAGTGGACACGCTGATTATCGGCGGCGGCATGGCCTACACGTTCCTCAAAGCGCAGGGGCATGAGATTGGCAAGTCACTGCTGGATGCGGGAAATCTGGACTTCTGTAAAGAGATTCTGGCCTCGGCGGGCGATAAAATTCTGCTGCCCTCCGACGTGGTAATCACCAGCGCCAACCCGTTCGACGCGGGCGAAGCGGCCTGCGAAACGAAAACAGTGGCGGCAAGCGCGATTCCCGCCGACTGGGAGGGCGCGGACATCGGGCCGGAGTCGGTGGCGAAATTCTCCGAAGCGATTAAGACCGCCGGAACCGTCGTCTGGAACGGCCCGATGGGAATTTTTGAGTTTAGCAAGTTCGCCAACGGAACGCGGCAGATCGCGCAGGCCCTCGCCGATTCGAGCGCAGTCACGATTATCGGCGGCGGCGACTCGGCGGCGGCGGTCGTGCAGATGGGCTTTGGCGACAAAATGACGCACATCTCCACCGGCGGCGGGGCCTCGCTGGAATTTCTGGAAGGCAAAGAACTTCCCGGCGTCGCCGCCTTGCAGGACAAGTAAAGTTTTTCACCCGTTATGACGCGAAAATTCTGGCAGGAGGCAGAACCATGATTTCTGAACCGCGCTCAAAACCGATTACCGCCGCCGATCTTGAGAAATTCGACCCGGAATGGCGCTACGATCTGATACGTGGAGAACTCTTTCCCATGCCCCCCTTTCCAAGTGAACAGCACGGCTTTGTCACTTCCGATCTCGCGACGGAACTTTCATGGTTCGTCAAGCGCAATCGTCTGGGCAGGACTTCCGCCGCCGAAACGCGCTTTGTGATTGAGCAGAACCCGGACACCGCGATTGCGCCGGACTGGGCGTTTATCGCGAAGGAACGCGCCCCGAAAGTTCCAAGCGAAAAGTTCAGCCGCATTGTCCCCGACGCGATTTTAGAGGTGCGTTCGCCCTCTGATCGGGAAGGCGAAGTCGTCAAAAAAATGAAGCAGTGGATTGCGGCGGGTGTGCGCATCGGGTGGGAACTCAACCCGAAAAAACGGATTTTGACTGTATACCGTCCGAACGCCGAGACCTACCAGATTGACATCAACGGAATCATGCGTGGCGAGGACGTTCTGCCGGGATTTGAGCTGCCCCTGCGGTCTATTTTCGAGGCGCCGTAGCGACTGCAACGCCGTGCGCGTCAAAAATTAAGAAAGGAAAAATTCATGACCGTTTCATTAACTCAGAAACTCGAAGATTTGGTCAGCAGCAAAGTCTCCAGCGGAATGTACCATTCCGCCGGCGAGGTCGTCCGAGAGGCGCTGCAATTACTCAATGCCCGTGACGAACTCACGCAGGCCCGTTTGCGCGATTTAAAGCACGAAATCGCGCGGGGTATCGAGCAGGCGGATCGTGGCAAGACCCTCCCCGCCGAAGAAGTATTCCAAAAACTTCGCGAACGCAATGCAAAGGCTTCCGCGAAAAAATGAAACGCTTACATTTCACGCGGCTTGCCGTCAACGATCTGGACGAAATACACGATTACATCGCCGAAAACAACCCGATCCGGGCGCGGCGATTCATTGATCGTTTAGAGAAAAAAGCGAACGTGTTACAGAGAGTCCCGGAATTGGCAAACGGCGCGAAGAGTTTGGCGCAGGTTTGCGAAGCCTTGCAGAGGGCGTATATCTGATTTTCTACCGTGTTGAAGAGGACAGGGTTGAAATTGTCCGCGTTTTGCACGGCGCAAGAGATTTATACGCCATTTTTGGCGTTGATGAAGAGGAATAGAGAGAAGAACAGAATGGAAAACAATAAAACGACCGCGCCATTGCCGCCGCCGGTCAGCGTGATCACGGCGGAGCGCCGGGACGCGGCGGAACTGAACAACGAAGAGATTCTGCGTTACAGCCGCCACCTGATTTTGCCGGAAGTCAATCTGGACGGACAGAAAAAACTCAAGGCCGCGAAAATCCTGTGCATCGGAGCGGGCGGCCTCGGTTCGCCGCTGCTGATGTACCTGGCGGCGGCGGGCGTCGGAACGATTGGCATTGTGGATTTCGACACGGTGGACCAGAGCAATTTACAGCGGCAGATTATTCATGGCGCGAAGGACGTGGGCCGCTTAAAAATGGAGTCGGCGACCGAAACGCTGCGCGACATCAATTCGAACGTGCAGATTATCGGGTTTCAGGAGGCGTTCACCTCGGAGAACGCTATGCAGATTGTAAAAGATTTTGACATGGTGATTGACGGCACGGACAACTTCGCGACCCGCTACCTGACCAATGATGTCTGCGTCCTGCTCGGCAAGCCAAACGTCTATGGTTCCATTTTCCGCTTCGAGGGGCAGGCGTCCGTTTTCTGGGCAGAGCATGGCCCGTGCTACCGCTGCCTGTATCCCGAACCGCCTCCCCCCGGCATGGTCCCCTCCTGCGCGGAGGGCGGCGTTCTCGGCGTCCTGCCCGGAATTGTGGGTTGCATCCAGGCCAACGAAGCGATTAAACTGATTTTAGGCATTGGAAACCCGCTGACAGGGCGCCTGTTGACCTTTAACGCGCTGAAAATGCAGTTTCGGGAATTGCGCCTCCGCAAAGACCCGGCCTGCCCGATTTGTGGCGAAAATCCCACGATTACCGAATTGATTGACTACGAAGAATTTTGCGGAATCCGGGGCGAAGAGGCCCCGGCGCAAACGGTGGAAACTATGGACGAAATTTCTGTGACCCAGTTAAAAGCGCGGATGGACAGCGGCGAAAAACTCACCCTGATTGATGTCCGCGAGCCTTACGAAGTCGCCATCGCGCAAATTCCGGGCGCGAAACTGATTCCGCTGGGCCAGATTGCGGAACGGGCGGGCGAACTCGACCCGAACAGCGAAATCCTGCTGCACTGCCGCAGCGGAAAGCGCAGCGCCGACGCCCTGCATATCTTAAAGTCCAAAGGTTTTAAAAACCTCAAGAACGTCACCGGCGGAATTTTAGCGTGGAGCGCCGAAGTAGACCCGACCGTCCCGCAATACTAACGCAGTGAAAAGAGACAAGGAAAGGGGCGGCGAAACGCCATGAGAGCGATTGTCAAGACGCAGGCGGGGCCGGGAGCAGAGATTTGCGATGTCCCGGAACCGCAGCTGGTCAAGTCGGACTTTGTGAAAGTTCGCACACTGGCGACTTCGATTTGCGGCACGGACTATCACATTTACAGCTGGGATCGGTGGTCTGCGGGGCGGGTGAAGCCGCCCCGCATTATGGGGCATGAGTTTGCCGGCGAGATTGTCGAGGTCGGGGCGGATGTTGCGCATCTCAAAGTGGGCGATTACGTCAGCGGCGAAAGCCATTGGACGTGCGGACACTGCAAGCAATGCCTGCTCAACGAACGGCACGTTTGCGCCAATACCCGGATTCTGGGCGTGGATGTGGACGGCTGTTTTGCGCCCTACGTCGTTGTGCCGCAGGGCAGCGTCTGGAAGAACGACCGCGCCATTCCGCCGCACCTGGCCTGCATTCAAGACCCGCTCGGCAACGCCGTCCACGCGACGCTTGCGGGCGAGATTATCGGGCGGACGGTAGTAGTGCTGGGCTGCGGGCCGATTGGGATTTTCGCCGTCGCCGTCGCAAGAGCGGCGGGCGCTTCCGCCGTTTACGCCACCGACACCCGCCCCTACCGTCTCGATCTGGCGAAGCAGCTGGGCGCGACCGCCGTGCTGAACGCCGCGACCGATGACGTGGAAAAATTCATCGCGGAACAGACGGACGGGCAGGGCGTGGATGTCGCCTTAGAGATGTCCGGCGCACCGATTGCGATCCGGCAGGCCATGCGGATTGCGCGGCGCGGCGGGCGCGTCTCGCTGATGGGCATCCCCGCGCAGACGGTGGAACTCGACATTGCCGAAGACATGATCTTCAAGGGGCTGACCATTCAGTGCATTGTGGGCCGCCGCCTGTACGAAACGTGGGACACGATGCGTTCGCTGCTGGCCTCCGGGCGGCTGGACGTAGCCCCTGTTATCACGCATCAACTGCCGTTTGAGCAGTATGATCACGGCATGGCGCTGATGCGCGACGGGCTTTGCGGCAAAGTAGTCTTCACTTTGGATTGAGGCAATAGTTCGAGCCTATAAAACGCCCGCCTGCCGAAGCCCACCGGCTAACCGTCCGCACGGACGGGAAATTCAGGTCTGATTCTGCCGTCCGTGAGGACGGTTGGCCGAAGGCCCCACAGACAGGCGTTTCATACGCCCGACCCGCCGTCATTTATTTTTTCTTCCGGGAGCTGCTATGAGTCTGGATATTTTGGAGGCCGTCCGCGTTTGTCTGGCGGGGCCTAGCTGGTGGGCGGACTACTGGCATTTGCCCGCGATTCAGCATCATCCGAACGCGGAGATTGTCGGCGTGTGCGGCGAACGGGCGCGGGACGCGCAGGAAGTTCGGGCGAGATACGGCGATTCGGCCCGCTATTTCACCGACCTTGACGCAATGCTCGACGCCACCAAACCGGACGGCCTGATTGTCTGCACCCCGAACGATCTGCATTTCCCGGCGACGATGGCGGCGCTGCGGCGCGGGATTCAGGTCGTCTGCGAAAAGCCGATTGCGTTAAACGAAAATCAGGCGCGGGAGATGGCGGAGACGGCGCAAAACGACCGTCTGCTCGGAATGTCCAACTTCACCTATCGCGGCAACCCTGCCCTGCAAACGATGCGGCAAATGGTCGCGGAGGGCTATGTCGGGACGCCGTTGCACCTTACCGGCTGTTATCTGGGCGGCTACGCGATAGGCCGTCCTCCGGGCTGGCGCGGCAACGCGCACCGCAGCGGCAGCGGCATCCTCGGCGATCTCGGCTCGCACCTGATTGATATGGCGCGGTTCGTCACCGGACAGGAGTTTGCCGCCGTCTGCGCTCAAAACCTGACGGCCCTGTGGAACGAAAATCCCGAAATTGCGCCGCGCCTTGTCCGCACGGAAGCGCCGGAAGTCGCCCCGCGCAACGACGATTCGTGCGCGTTTCTGGCGGAATTTTCCGGTGGGATGCAGGGCGTTTTCCATACGAGCTGGGTCGCGCAGATGGGCGAGGAGAATCAGCGGCAGCAGTTGGAAATTTTCGGGACAGAGGGCCGACTGCGCTTTTACGCTTCTTTCCTCGGAACAAGTTTAGAGGCCACGCCGCGCGGCGAGGAACGTTGGGAAATCGTCCCGATTCCCGGCACGACGCGCCCCGATGAAGGCCGGGGCGCAAGCGAGGACTTTTTCCGTCCCGGTCGTCTCGATTCGACCAATAATGTTTACCGCTGGCTGGACGCTATCGGCGCGGGACAGCATGAAATTACCCCTTCGCTGACCGACGGCTGGCGGGCGCAGCAGGTCATTGACGCCATTTTGACCGCAAGCGCCGAACGGAAATGGATTGCGGTGCAGGCCGGGAGTTGAAACTTCCGGCAGGAGCGGGCGAGGCGTGTGCAGGCGAGGCATTTTACATTTTACCAAATGCGCCGCGCTAGAGGCCTGCGGCCAAGCGTCCTGCCGGACGCGAGAATCAGACCCTGAATTTCCCGTCCGTGAGGACGGTTGGCGGGACGCCTCTAGCGCGGCGCATTTGGTAAAATGTAAAATGCCTCGCCTGCCATGCCGCGAACGCCCTCTGCTGAACGAACAAACAACGCCATGAACGAAAACGAACGCTGGAAAATATACGGGCCGGATTTGATTTCTTGGGAGGTCCAAAAAGACGCGAATTTACCTCACTCCGACTGCGTTGAAATGAGCGGACAGCAAGTCTCGGTGATTGCAAGATATGGCGCATCGTATGAACTGGAACTCGAATATTCGCGTGAGATTATCTGGCCTATGCTGCGAACGAAACCGAACGATGTTCGCGGTTATCTGCGCCGGACGTTCGGCCTGGAGATTGCGCCGCATATCACGGTGAACGGCAGCCCTATTATTCCACAAACTGTATGGGAGTGTAATATTTCCAGTTTGCTATCCGTTGACGAATTTACGGCCTCATCGGTGATATTATCCCGCTTTTTGTTCCCTTCCGTCCACCTGCCTGTTGTCATCGAACAGTATAAAGTTTATCCTTGTGAGCAGCGCAGCGTCACAGTCGCCGGGGAACCCTTTTTGCATCGTGAGACGGCGCGGGGTGTTTATGGCGAGTATATAATTGAAATAACGGGCAAGCGACTCAAACCAACGACGCTTGAACCCGGCGAATCAATATGGTACACGCTGGTTTTTCGCGCTTATATTCAGGGCGAGGAACCGCTCGCCGTCAACACCGACTTTGAGTACGCACTGCGTCATTCGCAATTCGGAACGTGGGGCAGGAATCTGCGTCTGCACACGCCGGATGACGCGCTGAATACCGCGTTTAGTTTTGCGAAGTTGCGGGCGGCAGAGAGCGTCTTTGCGACGAAGATGGGGCTGGTCCATTCTCCGGGCGGCGGGCGGTATTATGGCGGGGTGTGGGCGAACGATCAGTGCGAGTACAGCGGGCCGTTCTTCCCGTTTCTGGGCGATGCGGCGGCGAACGAGGCCGCATTGAACGCTTATCGCATTTTCGCGAAGGACATGGGGCCGGACTACGCGCCGATCTGGTCGTCGCATGAGGTGGAGGGCGACGTTCCCTGCTGCGGCAAAGACCGGGGCGACGCTGCCATGTTCGCTTATGGCGCGGCGCGTTTCGCGCTGGCGAATGGGGACGAAGCGGTTGCCCGCGAACTGTGGCCTGCGATTGTCTGGTGTCTGGAATACTGCCGCCGTCAGGTCAATGCGTTCGGCGTCGTGAAATCGGAAACCGACGAGTTGGAAGGCCGCTTCCCGACCGGAGACGCCAATCTCTCCACCTCCGCGCTGACCTACGGGGCGTTGCGTTCCGCCGCCTGCCTCGCCAACGCGCTGGGCAAAGGGCGCGAAGCGAGAGAGTATGCGGAACGCGCCGACGCGCTGGAGATTGCCATTGAAATCCATTTCGGCGGCGATGTGGAAGGCTACGAGACGTACCGCTATTATGACGGCAATACGACGCTCCGCGCCTGGATTTGTCTGCCGCTGGCGATGGGAATCCTGACGCGCAGGGCCGGAACGATTGACGCCCTGTTCTCGCCACAACTGTGGACGGCGGACGGCCTCGCCACCGAATCGGGCGATACGGTCTTCTGGGACAGAGCGACCCTTTACGCCCTGCGCGGCGTGTTCGTTGCGGGCGAAACGGAAACAGCGCTGGAATATCTGACCGCCTACACGCGCCGCCGCTTGCTCGGCGATCACGTTCCCTACCCCGTTGAGGCGTACCCGGAGGGCGACGGGGCGCACCTTTCGGCGGAGAGCGCCCTGTACTGCCGGATTATCACGGAGGGTTTGTTCGGCATCACGCCGACCGGCCTACGCTCGTTCCGCTGCCTGCCGCGCCTGCCCGCCGCGTGGCCTGAAATGCGCCTGACAAACATCCGCGCTTTCGGCAGTTCGTTTGACCTGCGAATAGGCCGGGAGATTGAGGACATCCGCCTGATCGTTTCGGTGAACGGTCGTCCCGTTTTCGATAAGTCGCAGGCGAACGGCGCGGCCTTCGATGTGACGCTTCCCTGATTGGCTTTTCTCCACTCCCGATTTGCCGAAAATACGCCGATAATAGCGCTGTCCGCGCTGCGAAACCGCGCAGAAAGACGGAATCTTTCCGGGATTACGTCTTTGCCGCGAAAAACTGTGAGGAATTACGCGCCGATGCCCGTATTTGCATTGGCGCGATTCGTCGCGTGGATTTTTGGGGGCGTTTTAAGTCATTTTAAATTCAGGGCTGCGGCCCATATTCGTTTGTCGGGAGTGTCACGCATGAGAAGATTTTGCCTCGCATTGCTGGCGGGACTGGGACTTGCGCTGCTGGGCGGCGCGTCGCAAACCGCCTGCGCGACCGAACGCGCCGATTTTTTCGATAAGACCAAAGCGCCGAGCGTTAAATTCGATAAGAAAAATTTAGTCTGGACGCTGACCAACGGGGCGTTGCAGCGCGTGGTGAAATTTGACGCCGCCGCCGGTTCGCTGAAGACCGTTTCGTTCCGCGATGTCAAGCGCAACCGGGAGATCGGCAGCGCCGCCGCGTCCGAAGGCGCGTTCTCTTTCGCCGCCGATATGAAGGCGGGGCCACAGGCCCTGACCGAATGGCGCATGACTGACGCCGCCCCGACCGCCGACTGGACGAGCGCGGCCTACTCCGACGCCGCATGGAAAACGACGGCGCTGCCCATCAATAACACGGGCGGCAAGACCGTCTGGCTTCGCGCCGCCCTGCCGACCGCGCAGATGCGGTTCGATCACTCCTACGCATTGGTTTTTGACCGCGCCATCGGGGGCGAAGCGGAGATTTATGTGGACGGCCTGCTCGCGGAAAAAGTCCCCGCGCCCACCGTCTCGGACGCCTATCTTCCGCGCTTTGTTCAGGTGGACTTGCTGCCGAAAAACAAGACGGTCGCGGTCAAGTTCACCGGAACGAAATTTGGGGCTTTGCCCGGTTCGATTGGCGTGGCGGAAGTCGGTTCCGCCCCCATCTCGCTGGATTTGCAGAGCCACTGGCAGTATATGATTCACTCGGTCAATACGGGCGCGGACAACAGCCTGATCCTGACCGTCACCCTGTCCGGCGTCAAGCAGTACGAGGGGTTCGACCTCGACATCAGCTACCAGATTTACGCGGGCGACGAGCCGACGCTGGCGAAATGGTTCACGCTGGTCAGCCACCGCCCCACGCGCTTCCTGCTGGAGTCAGCGGCCTACGATTCATGGAAACTGCCCGGAACGAAGCCGAACGCGCAGACGTTCAGCGGCCCGGTTTTCACGGCGACTGACCCCGCCACCCGCGACGGCCTGATGACCTCGGTTCTCTCGCCGCTGGGCGCGAGCGAGCGCAGCGCGGACGGCAAGACGATCACGACGACGCTGCGCCCTTATACCCGCGTCAAGACCGACCAGCGGGTCTTAATGCCGAAATCGCTGGTGGGGATTTTCAGCGGGCCGAACGCGACGGGGGCCTTTTTGCAGCAGATTTACGTTGGGCAGTACGAGGCGCGGGCGACCGCGAGCAGCATTCCGACGATTTACTCCACGAAGTCTTACGGCGCAAATATCACCGCCGCGCAGTGCGAGAAACTCATCCCGGCGGCGGCGACGATTGGCGCGAAAATCTTCCTGCTCGACGACGGCTGGCAGACCAACCTGCCGGTCAACAGCGGAACCTACGGCGATTGGGTCACGGACAGGGTGAAATTCCCGCTCGGTCTGCTGCCCGTTTCCACGCTGGCCCGCGAACAGAATTTGCGCTTTGGCCTGTTCGCCGCGCCGGGAGAGGTCAGCGAACTTTCTCAGGTCACGCTGGATCACCCGGAATGGCTGCTCAAACGCCCGGACGGTTCCCGCGCAGCGTGGAGCGATACGACGGTGGGGACGTGCTTTACCAGCGGGGCGGCGGAAAATTTCAATAAATCGCTGCAAATTTTTTGCCGCGAACTTGCCGTCACCGACCTGAAACTTGGCGGGCAGTTATTTTACGACGATTGCAGCGAGGCGGCGCACGACCACCCGATAGCGCACGCCCTGAATGACCAACTGGCGCACTGGGGAAGTTTCTGCGAGGCCCTGCGTTCTTTGAGCCCCGATTTCGTGATTGACCGTCAGGTTGACCGCCGCCCGGAACTGACCGAATCGCATGATACGGGGACGTTCGGCCTGTGGGACACCGCTCTGACCCCCTCAGCGGGCATGGCGGACTATGCGCAGGCGGACGCGGCGCGGAGCGCTTTGCGCGACTTGCAGTATACCCGCCCCGGATTTGTGATCACGGCGGAAGCGCCCTGCCACGCGACTTCGGACAATCCGGCGGCGCTGGATTACGCTTTGAGCAGCGCGGCGGCGAACGCGGGCAATTTGCAGGTCGTCGGGAAAATCGGGGAGATGACGGCGGCGGAGCGCGATACCGTCCGAAAGTGGGTGAAGTGGAACGAGGCGAACCGCGCATGGCTGGCCTACACGCAGCCGCTTCCGATTGCGGGCAGCCCCGTAGACGCCGCGCTGCACTTGCGCCCGGAAAAAGACGGACGCTACGGCTGGGTATGCCTGTGGAACCCGACGGATAAGCCCGTGAATCCTGCCGCAAGTTTCAGCGCAGCAGATTATTTTGTTCGGCTGGGCAGCGCCATTGACGCCGTGCGCCTGCGCGACGGGCAGTCCATCCGCCTGACGACCAAAGACGGCGTAGTGGCATTGCCCGCCCTTGCGATGGCCCCGCATGGCTGGGAAATCTGGGAATTGCGAACGCCCGCCAACGTCCCCGGCGCTTCTGGCGGCGCAAAGACCGCCGCTGCAAATTACGTCCCGCGCAGCGTCAGCAAGCGTTAGATTTGTTTCGAGGCAATCGAAGGCGCGGCAGCGGCGAGGCGTATCAAACGCCTCGCCGCTATAGGCCCCGTGATTGCGCCGTCTGATTGGGCGCAATCACGGGGCTATTTTGCGCCGCTTACGTTCCGGTCTTAGCGGCGACGGCGCAGGGCCGCGAATCCCAACCCGGCAAGGCCCGCCAGCAGCGCGACGCTGCCCGGTTCCGGGACGGCAGAGGCCTGCACGAAAGCGGTGTAGGCGCCGCCGCTGGAAAAACTATACTGATTGGCAAGCACGAACGTATAATTGGTGTTCGCGCTCAGGAATTTCGTAAATCCGCTCAGGCCCTGCGTGGCGTTGAAGAAGTCGTTGCCGCCAAGGATGTTCGTCAGCGGACTGGCGGGATCGAACGCCGATTTGTACAGGAACGAGTAAGGCGCGTTGCCGTTGTTGACGACGGAGGACAGGCCCACGACATCGTAGAACCCGTCGGAAGGCACGCTGAAATTGATGGCGCTGTACCCGACGGTCTGCGAGGAGATTGTGGAGGGCGCGGCCCCGCTGAGCGCAATGGAAGGGCGGGTAAAAGTTGCGCCGCTGGTCGGGAGAGTCCCGCTGAAATTCTGTTTCGGGGGAACGTTGAGCAGGTCAATCGTATTGCTGAACGCTCCGAACGCCGCGTTGTTGAACCCGGTCGTCACGTAGGTGTAGGCGCTGCCCGCCGTGAGGTCGTAGCGGAATCCCGACTCGCCCTTTAAGCGGGTCAGGGCCGGGTCGTTGCGGGAGTCCACGTAATCGTCATTGACGAAAAGGGCGTTCGTGGCGGGGACGGCGGTATTGAAGCCCAATCCCGCGTAGAGGAAGGTCAGGTTGTCCCAGGAGGCGTTAGGGTAGGTCGCGGGGAGGGTCTTGCTGAGGAACTGGTATGTTCCGCTGACGGTCGGCGTAAAAATATACGAGTCGTAATGGACGGCGGTGGCGGTGAACGATTTGCCAGAGACCGGGTAGCTGGCGTTGGCGCGGGCATAGGTCGGCGCGGCAGTCGTATCGCCCGTGTAGGCGAATTGAGCGGCGGCGGGCCGCGCAGCAAGCGCGGCAAACGCGCACAGCGACAGAATAAAAGAGCGGGACAGGGCGCAGTGGGACATGATTTTTCCTTGTTTTTCGTTTGTAAGGCCGATGACGGGCCGGTATTTGTCAGGGTGACAAAACTACATAAGCAAAAATTGTGCCAAAAGTGGTTGTTTTTGCCATTATTTCAATATTTATTTTTCGCGGTTATTTTTTACCCTGCGCGACACGGGAACGGCGCGTCCAAAACAGGGTTTGGACGCGCCGTCAGCGGAGTTTTCGTTGTCGCTGCGTGGGATTAGAGGGCGTAAATGTCGTGGTATTTCTGGGTCATGTAGTCTACATAGCAGCGCGAGTTCAGCGGTTCGCCCGTCGCTTTCAGGATGACTTCGCGGGGCAGGAATTTGCTGCCGTAGTGGTGGACATTTTCGCGCAGCCAATTTAGCAGGGGCGCGAACTCGCCGCGCTCGATCTGCGCGTCAAGTTCGGGCAGCGTTTTTCGCGCCGCCTGAAACAGTTGCGCGGACAGCAGATTGCCGATGGAGTAGGTCGGGAAATAGCCGATGAGGGCCGCTGACCAGTGGATGTCCTGGAGGCATCCCTGCGCGGCGTCGGGCGGCGTGATTCCCAGATACTCTTGCATTTTGGCGCTCCATGCGTCCGGCAGGTCGTCGAAACCCAGAGCGCCGGTCAGCAGGTCGCACTCCAGTTCGAAACGCATCAGGATATGCAGGTTGTAGGTCACCTCGTCCGCTTCCACGCGGATGAAGGACGGCTCGACTTTGTTGACGGCGCGGTAGAACTGCTCGGCGTCGGCGGATTTCAGGGCGTCGGGGAACGTTTCTTGCAATGTGGGAAAGATGTAGCGGCAGAAGGGGCGGCTGCGCCCGACGAGATTTTCCCACAGGCGCGACTGGCTTTCGTGGACGCCCAGCGAGACGCCGCCCGCAAGCGGGCCGCCTTCATATTGCGCGGGCGATCCCTGCTCGTACATGGCATGGCCCGCCTCGTGCAGCGAGGCGTAGAGGGCCTGACTGAGAAAATTCGAGTTGAAGCGCGTGGTGATGCGCACATCGTCGCGGGAGAAATTCGAGCAGAACGGGTGCGCCGCCTCGTCCTGCCGTCCGCGTTTCAGGTCGTATCCCAGCGCCGCGACGGTTTTGAGAGTCAAGGCCCGCTGTTTGTCGGTGGGGAAATCGCCATGCAGCAGGGCGTCGTTTACCGGGCGCTTGCTTTGGCTGATGGCGTGGGTGAGGGCGACAAGGCCCGGTTTCATATCGGCGAACATAGCGGCGATCTCGGCCTGTTTTGCGCCAGTCTCAAAGGCGTCAATCAGGGCGTCGTAGATATGCGCTTTGTAGCCGTAACACTCCGCTTTTTGCCGCGTCAGATCGAACATTTTTTCGAGGGCGGGTCGGAAGGCGGCGTAGTCGCTGTCTTTGCGGGCCTGCACCCAGATTTCCTGCGCCAGCGTTTCGTGCTTCGCCATTTCCACGACCAGCGAGGTCGGCAGTTTGGTGGCGCGGTCAAATTCGCGGCGGGTATTTTGCAGCAGGCGGATTTCGTCGCTGTCCGCGTCCCCGCCCTGCGCGTCTGCTTCCGATTTTGCCAGCAGATCGGCGGTCTCCGGCCCGACAAACATCTCATGGATAAGCTGGCTTAAAGCCGCCATCTGTTCCGAACGGGCTTCCGCCGCCCCACCCGGCATATAGGTCTGCTGGTCCCAGCCCAGCAGGGCGGCGGCCTGTCCAAGCCGGGTCATCTGGTTCAGGCGGGCTTTCAGCAGGGTTAAATTTTCGCTCACTTCTTTCTCCTCATTGCGCTTTGCTGTGTTTAATACGCCTTCCGGCCCCGGAATCCCTTCCTGCGCCAAGCGCAAACCGGGCCTTGCGTCCTGCGGACAGAAATGCCCGATTGCGTCAGATGACGAAGTTATTTTTCTGCGCCGGGTGGGTCGTAAGCGGCAATCGCGTCGAGCAGGCGGGCCGCGTCGGTATCCGTCAGGATGAGACGCTGATGCGCGGGCGGCGCGAAGCCTTCGGTGACCGCGTGGTCCATTAAGGCGATTAGCGGGCTGTAATAGTCCGCGATATTGAGCAGGGCGCAGGGCTTTTGATGCAGTCCGATTTGCGCCCAGGTCAGGACTTCGAAAAACTCTTCGAAAGTCCCGAAACCGCCGGGAAGCGCGATGAAAGCGTCCGCGAGTTCCGCCATTTGCGCCTTGCGTTCGTGCATGGAGCCGACGATTCGCAGGTCTTCTAATTCCCGGTGCGCCACCTCTTTGCGGACTAACGCCTGCGGAATCACGCCGATCACCGCCCCGCCCGCGCTGCGGGCCGCGTCCGCTACCGTTCCCATCAGGCCGACTTTTGCGCCGCCGTAGATCAGGGTCAGACCGCGCCGCGCTAACTCCGCGCCGAGGGCATGGGCGGCTTTCGTGTATTCGGGCCGCGAACCGGGCCGTGAACCGCAGAACACGCAAATATTTTTCAGCATGAATTTTTGCTCCTTTGCCAACGCGCTTCGTATTGCGCCCGCCCCGCAGATCAAGGGGGCAAGACGAAGTTCTGCGCTCTTCTTTATTATACACCGACAGCAACTATTCGATTGAGTGATTTGTCTTTGCGGTGTGACCGATCATTCCGGTATCGCTGTTGGAAATAGTTCTGCATGGTCTTTTTGTTCTAGCTTTTCCGGGAGAGGAATGGCAGGGTGAAGCAGGAATTTCGGGGCGGCGGCGGCGTATAGTAGGAGAGGCGGCAAAGATTTCGGAGTTTTTCCGTAAAGTTGTCATAGCGAGGGCTGCGCTTCTGGGGCGCAGTCCGCTGGAAAGTCGGGCCGGTATGGGGCAGTCGTTTCATAATTCGGAGGCAGAGCGCAACGGGGACGCGCCGGAAATAGATTTTGCGGCGGGGGCGGCGTTCTGGCAGTCGGCGCTATTTCACGCGCCCTGGGGCCTTGCGGCGCTGGATACGGACAGCGGACAGACGCTGTGGCTGAACAGGGCTTTTCGGCTGATGCTTCAGGAGGGGGCGGGGCGGTACAGTTTGGAGGGGCAGTCGCCGCTGCAATTTTTGCCGACTTTGCGGCGGGAGGAGTGGCGGACGGCGCTGCGGCGGCTGGCGGAGGGCAAGGCCGATTTGCCGCGCCGCATCCAGTTTGCGCACGCGGCGACGCGGAGCATCACGTACTGGGAGTGGAGTTTGCAGCCGACGGGGGATCGGCGCTACGCGCTCTTGATGGTGCAAAATGTGACGGAGACGGTCCTAAGCGAGCGGATGATGGCGTCGGCGTGGCGTTCTGCGGACCAGGCGCGGCAGCGGGCCGAGGCGCTGGCGCGGATGAATCAGATGGTGAACGCTTCGGCGACGCTTGCCGATCTGCTGCGGGCAATCGTGCAGGAGGCTGCGGCGACGTTTGAGTCGGCCCATGTGGCGGCGCTTTTGTGGGAGGGAGACGCTTTTCGCATCGGGCATAGCATCGGGCTGGCGGACGAGGAGGCGAACGCAGAATTTTTGCAAAATCCGGGTGAGACGCTGGCGCTGCGGGCTTTGCGGGAGCGGCAGGCCCTGGCGGTCTCGGATGCGCGGGGGACGGACTTGCGCCTGCCGCTGCTATCGAACGGGGCCTTGCCTGTGGCGGTGATTGTGGGGCCGATTCAGCAGGGAGAGACGTGGCGCGGGGCGGTCTCGGTGTATTTTGAGACGCCGCACACGGCGTCGCCGGAGGAATTGTCGCTGCTGACGGCCTTTGCGAATCAAGTGGGGATCGCGCTGCAAAAAGCGGAACTTTACGACCAGATTGCGGCGCAGCGGCGGCAGCTTCAGAGTATATTTGATAACGCGCCGGTCAGCATCGTTTTGTTCGATACCGATTTTCGGGTCGCGGCGATCAATAATATGGCGGTGGCGCATTTTTGGGGCGAGAAGCCGGGGACGCCGGTGGGACGAGAATATCGGGAGGTTTTTCATGATATTCCGCCGGATTTGTTTGCGGGGGTGAAGCGGGGAACGCCGTTTCGTGCAAGCCACTATTTGTACCGTCTGGCTAACGGGCGGGACGGGATTTGCGACGCTTCGCTGATTCCGCTGCGGGACGAGGCGGGGGAGGTGGTGGGCCTGCTGCTGCTGAGTTTTGAGGTGACGGAGCTGGTGCAGGCGCGGCAGGAGGCGGAAAACGCGCTGGCGGAAGTAAGAGCGGCGCAGACGCAGATGGTGCAGATGGAGAAAATGCGGGCGATTGGAGAGCTGGCGAGCGGGGTGGCGCACGATCTGAATAACGCGCTGATGGCGGCGCTGGGCTATACGGAGCTGGCGGAGGAGAGTTTGGACGAGCCGGAGGTCTTGCAATCGTCGCTGGGGGTGATTAAAAAGGCGGTCACGGACGCAAGCAGCACGGTGCGGCGGCTGCAAAATTTCGCGCGGCAGCGAACGACGGCGCACGGGGAGCCGACGGACGTGAACCGGGTGGTCGAGGACGTGGCTCAGATGACGCGCCCGCGCTGGAGGGACGAGGCGCAGCGGCAGGGACGGCTTTTTTCGGTGGAGACGGACTTTGCGGAGATTCCGACGCTGTTTGCTGAGGCGAGCGGGCTGCGGGAAGTTTTGATTAACATCATTCACAACGCGCTGGACGCGATGCCGACGGGCGGAACGCTGACGCTTGCGACGCGGACGGCGGCGGGCGCAAGCGGGCAGGAAGTTCAGATTGTGGTGTCGGATACAGGCAAGGGGATGACGCCGGAGGTCGCGGCGCGGATTTTCGATCCGTTTTTTACGACGCGGGGGGTCGAGGGGACGGGGCTTGGGCTGGCGGTGTCGTGGACGATTATTCAGCGGCATGGCGGGCATATTTCGGTGGACTCCGCGCCGGGGGCGGGGACGCGGTTCACGCTGCATCTGCCGCTGAACGCTTTGAGGCCGGAGGCGAAAGAACAGGAAAGAGGGAACAGGGAAAAGGGAAAAGGGAATGGTGTTCGCATTTTAGTGGTGGATGATGAGCCGGTGGTGGCGAGCATTTTGACGAGCATTTTGACGCGGCGGGGGCATACGGTGGCGGCAGTGAACGATGCGAAATCGGCGCTGCGGCTGCTGCGGGAACCGAACGCGAATTTTCAACTGCTGATGACCGATCACGGGATGCCGGAGATGACGGGGCTGGAACTCATTGCGGAGATTCGGCGGAACGGGCCGAAAATTCCGACGGTGATGCTGACAGGATGGGGGCAGAGCCTGACGCAGAATCATGCGGCGGAGACGATGCCGGATGCGCTGCTGGGCAAGCCGATCAATCAGGCGGACTTGCTGGCGACGGTGGAGAAAGCGTTGGAGAGCGGGGATTAGGGGTTCGGGTGTTCAGGTGTTCGCTTCTTCACTGATAGTTTTGTAAAACTATCAGTGAAGGCATCAACACCCCGAACATTTGAACGCCTGAACACCTGGTCATCCATTTTGGAGGGGTGATGAACAAAATGAAAAACGCGCCGAAAACGCAGGAGGCGGAGGCGAATCGGAATGCGAAGAAGCAGGTGGCCTATAATCGCAAGGCGCGGCATGAGTACGAATTAGAGGAATCGTATGACGCGGGTCTGGTTCTTGCAGGGACGGAGGTAAAGTCGCTGCGGGCGGGACGGATGAATTTTCAGGACTCTTTTTGCCGGGTAGAGCATGGGGAGGTCTGGCTTTATAATTTTACGATTCAGCCGTTTGAGCAGGGCAACCGGTTCAATGTGGATATGCGGCGGAAGCGAAAACTGCTATTGCACGGGTGGGAGATTGAGGAGATGCGGGCGAAATCGGAGCAAAAGGGGCTTTCGATTGTGCCGGTGGCGCTTTATTTTCAGCGGGGGTTTGCGAAGCTGGAGGTCGCGCTGGGGAAGGGCAAGAAATTGTACGATAAGCGGGACTCGATTGCGGAGAAAGACCAGCAGCGGGAGGCGCAGCGGCAGGCGTCGGGAAAATACTAAATTCGGGTGTTCAGGGGTTCAGGTATTCGGGTGTTCGGAGCGAAGCAAGCAGGGGGATTGCAACGCAGAGGCAGCGCAGCAATCGGGCGGCGTGTCCGGGCCGTGAACGACCCGTCTGGGAGGCTACGCCGACCGTCCTGCGGACGGGAACGCGATTTTCCTGCGCTGTTTTTAATGATTTGTCTACCGGGTATTTGGAAAATCCTCTGGTTCGCGGGAGCGGACGAGGGGATTTTTGCGTTTAAAGGGGCGATTTTGGGGTGATTTGGACTTTTTTTGAAAAATAGTAGAAAAAAGTCGGGTTTTATTGCGTAAAACGGCGTTCTGAACGTAGTATATAGTGAGAGATGTTTTTCTTTGTCTACTGTTCTATACCGGGTATTGAAAATACCCGGCAGGACATGGGCGGCCTGCGGACACGGTGGTTACAGATAGGTAGGTGAGCGCGTTTGGCGGGAGATGTTCCGCTGGACGCGCTTTTGGTGTTGAAGGGGCGAAGGAAAAATCGGACGTTTTGCTTTGGCGGGAGGGAGGCGGGGGCATGGTGGAGGATCGGGAGCGGGCAGCGCCGGAGATTTCGATGGCGGAGCGGATGCGGGAGGAGCTGACGGCATGGGACGCAGTGTTGAAATCGGCGTTTCGGATTGCGCCGTTTAACCCGGATTTGCTGGCGCTGGGGCGTGGAAACGAAATTTACGAGCAGATGATGTCGGATGCGATGTGCAAGGCCGCCATCAATACGAAGCGGTTTGCGCTGCTGGCGAAGCCCTGGCAGGTGTTTCCAGCGGAGCGCAGGCAGGCGTCGGGGCGGGCTGCGGAGATGCGGGACTTTGTGGAGGACGCGCTGCGCGGCATGACGGGGCCGGATGGAGGAACGCGGGACTTTCGGCACACGCTGTTTCAGATGATGGCGGCGTTTTACCGGGGTTACTCGGTGTCGGAGTTGGTGTGGCGGCTGGAGGAAAAAGGCCGGTGGGCAGGGCGGTTTACGCTGGCGGCGATCAAGGCGAAATCGCCGAAGCAGATTGGGTTTGAGGTGGATGATTACCTGAATGTGCGGGCGATTACGAGCTGGACGCCGGTGGCCGGGTTTACGACCGTGCCGCGTGAGAAGTGCGTTTTGTACATCTACAATCCGCATGATGAATTGCCTTACGGGGATTCGGACTTGCGGGCGGTGTATAAGCACTGGTGGTCGAAGGACGCGCTGGTGAAGTTTTGGAATCTGGCCTTGCAGAAGTACGGAGCGCCGATGCTGTTTGCGCAGTCTTCGGGGAGCGCGGCGGAGTCGGAACGGCTACTGGGGCTGCTGCAATCGGTGCAGCAGGACGCGAGCGCGATTTTTCCGAGGGACGTGACGCCGCAGCTGCTGCAATCGAATATGAACGCGGACGCTTTTGTGAACGCGGTGGACTGGCATAATCAGCAGATCGCGCAGGGGATTTTGCTGCAAACGCTGACGAGCGGGGAGGGGCGGCGTTCGGGCGGTCGCGCTCTGGGGCAGGTGCATTTCAACGTGCTGCTGTACGCTTTGGAGAACGCGAAGGCGGACGTGGAGGCGGCGGTTAACACCCAGATTGTGAAGCTGCTGATTGATTACAATTACGGGCCGCAGGACGGAGAGGCGAACTATCCGCGCTTCGCTTTGGGCAGTATTGACGAGAAGGACATCGGGCAGTTGGCGCGGGCGTATGACGTGCTGCTGACGCACGGGGTGGTGGGAAACCGGGAGCAGGCGGTGCGGGAAGCGTTTGGTTTGCCGCCGCTGGAGGAGGGGGGAAGTTGAACCACAGAGGACACGGAGAGACAGAGAGATTCACAGAGATTTTTTATCCACGAATTATGGCGAATTGATTACGAAGGGACACGAAGGAGAAGTCGGAAGTCGGAAGACGCAGCGTTTGCCGTTGAGGGCAGGCGCGGTTTTGTTTTGGCCCGTCCGTTGTGTCCGGGCCGTGAACGAGCGAACGGGACGCAGAGACCGGGCCGTGAACGGCCCGTCTGGGAGGCTTCGCCAACCGTCCTGCGGACGGGAAGAACGCTGAGAAAATGGAATAGCGAGCGATGATGAATGGCGGATATTTTTTTGTGGACATGAACTCGTTTTTTGCGAGTGTGGAGCAGCAGGAGCGGAAGGAGTTGCGGGGAAGGCCGGTGATTGTGGCGCCGTTGCTTTCGGATTCGACCTGCGCGATTGCGGCCTCCTATGAGGCGAAGGCGCTGGGAATTGGGACGGGGACGCCGGTTCGGAAGGCGAGGATTATCTGCCCGGATATTCGGGTGATTGAGGCGAGGCCGAAGGTTTATCTGGATTATCACGCGGCGATATTAGAAGAATTGGAGGGAATTTTCACGAGCGTGAAGCCGCTTTCGGTGGACGAGATGGCCTGCGGAATCGGGCGTAATTACCGGGGGCGGGAGCGGGAGTTGTGTTTGCTGGTGAAGGCGCGGTTTCGGTCGCGGCTGGGCGAGATGATGCGGTGTTCGACGGGGGTTGCGCCGAATGTTTTTCTGGCGAAGGTGGCGGCGGAGACGCAGAAGCCGGACGGTCTGACGATTTTTGAGGACGGGGACTTGCCGGGAAGGTTGTTCGGGCTGCATTTGCTGGACTTGCCGGGAATTGGGCCGAGGATGGCGACGCGGCTGGAGCGGCACGGGATTCGGACGGTGGAGCAGTTGTATTCTGCTTCGGCGGTGGACTTGCGGCGGGCGTGGGGCAGCGTGGTGGGAGCGCGGTGGTGGTATATGCTGCGGGGCAGTCTGGAAGCGGACTACGGGGCGTATCTGCCGGAAGTGCGGAAATCGGTGGGCCATTCGCACGTTTTGCCGCCGGAGTTTCGGACGACAGAGGGCGGGCGGGCGATTCTGATGCGTTTGTTCTCGAAGGCGCTGGAGCGTCTGCGGAAGTACGGGCAGTTAGCGGGTTCGGTTCAAGTGCAGGCGTTGTACCGGGGGGATCGTTCGGGCGATACGTACACATGGCGGGCGGGGCGGCGAAAATGCGTTCACGCTAACGACGGGGTGACGTGGGGCAAGTCGGTGATTCCGCTGGTGGATGGTCTGCCCGCGCCGCGCATGGGGTTTCATTTGCACTGGGTGGGGATTACGTTTTCGGACTTGTTGCTGAAGCAGGACGTGAACTTGAGTTTGTTTGACGACGCGGAGCGGCAGGCGAACCTGGGCGCGGCATTGGACGCGATTAACCGGAAATGCGCGGGAAAAGTCGGCATGGGCAGCGGCTATCTGCTGCGAGAGGAAGCGCCGACGCGGATTTCGTTCGGGCAAGTTCATTGACAATTTGAAAAATATTCTTGACAAATGATAGCGCCTGTGCTATCATAATATCAAGATGGCTGATACCGCTACCGATATTCTTAATAAGTGGCGTGAACACGTTCCACCGGAAGTTTCTAAAGAGGACGTTGAAAAAGTCGTCAGCGCGTATTTTCCGAAAACGCACCGATTTAATGGCAAATCGGGATCACACTGGCTTTTTGTCGAAGACCCGCATTTGCGGAAGTTGGAAGATCAAGGCGAGAGAACAGGCACACTACACGGGCGTCTTACCTTCTCGCTAGTTCATGGCAAGCGCGTCAAAGCTTATCAAATTAAAAGCCTGCTGGCTGCTATTAAATCCAAAGAAGATGCCGAAGAAGAGGATCAGGTAATAGCCGAGCAGACGAAGCAAGAAAAGAAGAAACGATGAACGCAAAATCTGTTGCGCAGAGCGCAGAATACTATTTGGGTCTTGACTATGCCGTTTCGCTTCGACGACTGGCTGAAGCGGACGGGGGGGGCTACGTTGCCACCATTCCGCAACTTGGCGAGAAGACGTTCGTGGCGGTCGGAGATACGCGCGAGGAAACGCTGGATGCTCTGGAAGAACTGCGCCAGTATTTGATCCCACTCTTTATTGAAGAGGGGGCCGTCCTGCCTGAACCGCAGGAAGATACGGATGACTTATCTTCCCACAGTGGCAGCCTGATGTTGCGTCTGCCTCGCCTGTTACACGCGCAGTTGGCAGCGCAGGCGAAGAAAAACGGTTGCAGCATTAACAAACTTGCCACGCAGTATTTGACGCAAAGTATGGCTGGGGGCGTCACTTTGGACAATGTTCGGCAGGCTATCCACGAAATGTTTTCGGAAGAAGCGCACAAATACCAAGCAGGCGCAACCCCTGCGTCCGTTTTCAATGCGCAATCTCATTCTGGCTGGCGTATAGGTGGAGCGGAACGCGGCATTTTGTCATCAAAAATCGCGGATTACCTTGATCACGAAAAAGTGGCTTACTAGCATGAAAACATCCTACGAGATACCAGATTTTGACGATGCGGCGAGTCGCTTGTCTCCTGAAAGATACCACGAATATCTTGCTTCGCTTGATTTGACTGGTGTTATACTGGAGGAGGTGTCCACATCAGTCAACAGGCAACTTGTGAAAGAAGTGAACGCTTTTGATTTTCGTCTCAATCGTGAGATGCGTCTTGCGCCGGGTGAAGCGACTCGTCCTGAATTATTGCTATATTACGATATTCAGGGGATTTACAAGGCCAAATACGTTATACGTATCAAAGCGACTTATCGCCTGACGTTTATTTCCAGTGAGGAATTGCCGCTAGATTTCTTCGCGATATACGGCGGTGGTTCGGCAGATATACAGGTCTGGCCTTATCTGCGTGAGCTTGCCAGTTCGCTGACTGTACGCATGGGTGTTCCCCAGCTACTACTACCGCTGCTCACAGACGCACAAAGTTCACAGCGTCCTAAATCGAAACCGAAGGCGGCTGTCAACTGAATAGACAACCTGCCATCGAATATGTTTTTCGCTGCAAAGCGGTCACGGAATTTCCGTGACCGCTTTTGTTTTGCCTGCGAGGAAAGGAGAAACTATGACGGGTTGGAACTGCATGGATGAGACGGGGTTTATGGAGCGGGAGTGTCTGCTGTTTGAGGCTGGGGAGTATGCGGACAAGGGCGTGACGATTACGGCGGCGGACTTGGAGGCGATTGCGCGAAATTCGCCGGACGAGGTTCCGGTGAAGATTGAGCATCTGCCGGAGTCGCCGTTTGACGGGGCTTTGGGCGTGGTGACGAAACTGCGGGCGTCGGGTTCGCAGTTGTGGGGCGTGCTGCGTCAGCCGTTGGAGGCATGGCGGCTGGCGCAGCGAGCGGGGGCGCGTTCGCTTTCGGTGGGGTTGGACGTGACGGGGATGCGATTGGCGGAAACGTCGTTTGTGTGTCATCCGAGGGTGGCGAACGCGCAGGTGTTTTCACCTAACCCCCCGTGTTCAATCGCCGACGCGCTCCCCATTCCCTTCCCTTGTTCACTCGCTTCGCATCGTAGGGAAGGGGGAGAAATGCGGTTGGCGCGGTTTGAGACGGGGCGGATTTATCGGGAAGGGGGGCGGGAAACGATGTCGAGCGTGAAGCAGCTGGCGGAGGGGCTGATGGGCTACCTGCGCGGGGTGAGCGGCGAGGAGCCGCTGAATTTTGCGGAGGAGCGGGCGGCGCTGGACGCAGAGAGAGCGAAACTGCGGACGGAGTGGGCCGACCGGCAGATTGTGGAGTGGAAGCGGCAGGGAAAAATTCGCGGCTCGGAGCGGGCGGCGGAACTGGCGCGAACGCTTCTCATGCAGGACGAGGCAAGCGTGGTGACGTTTGATGGCAAGGCGGAGCGGTTGAGCGCTTTGTTCGCGGCGTTTGTGCAGGAGAACGGACAGACAGTCCCGATGGGCGAACGGATGGCGACCGACCGCTTCGCCGCGCTGACGAGCGGGGACGGCGCGGCGGCGCGGGAGCGGCTGATCGCGCTGGCGCAGGAGAAGGCGCGGGCGGAGGGCATCGGTTACGTCCCGTCGTTTGCGGCGGTGGCTGCGGCAAACCCGGAGATGGCGCGAACGGCGCGGGAGGAATAGGGAAAGAAGACAGAAAACAGAAAACAGAAAACAGAAGAGGCGGTCAGAGATTGCGAAATTTACGCTTTGATTGGGGCGTGAAAAGTTCACTGGCAGGGCATTTTTTTCTGTTTTCTGTTTTCTGTTTTCTTCCTTTCTGCGAAAGGAGTGAGAATATGGCGAAGCAGACGTTGACTTTGGTGAAGTCGTTCGCGGCGGACAGCGGGGTGAATGGCGCGAATGTGTGCGTGGTGATGTCGGGGACGAACGCGGGGAATGTGGCGCTGCCGGGGGCGGCGCTGGCGACGAAGTTTGTGGGCGTGGCGCTGGAGGGGATTCCGGCGAACTCGGCCCTGAACGAAATCGCGGTGCAGCTGCATGGGATCGCGCAGATCGTGACGGACGGCTCGGCGGCGATTGCGGCGGGCGACTACGTAGCGATTGCCAACGCGGGCGGGCAGGTGAAGACGGTGGTTCCGGCGAGCGGGACGAACCCGCGTCAGATCGTGGGCGTGGCGCTTTCGGGCGCGACGGCGACGGCGGGCCTGCTGGTGGACGTGCTTTTGCAGCCGATGGCGTACATCGGGGCGTGAGTTTGAGAAGAAAACAGAAGACAGAAAACAGAAAACAGAAAAAGGCATTTCGAGGCTGGAAGTTTTGCGCGTTATGCGGAAGGCTTGCAGACCGGGCATTTCCTTCTGTTTCCTGTTTTCTGTCTTCTGTTTTCTCTCCGAAGGAGGTTGTGATATGCCGACGATTTCGCAGATTCATATTGATCAGGCGCTGACGAACCTTTCGGTGATGTACCGGAACAGCGCGTATGTGGCGGAGCAGGCGCTGCCGATGCTGCCGGTGAGCAAGCGCTCTGACAAGTATTTCGTGTACCGCAAAGAGGACTTCATGAGTCCCTCTCCGGCAGGCAGCGGCGGGCAGCTGGCCTCGCTGCGGCGTCCGGGAACGGAGGCGGCGGAGATTGACTACGGGCTTTCCACGCAGAACTACTACGCGGAGGAGTACGCCTACCGGGGCTTCGTGGCGGACGCGGAGGTGGCAGTGGCGGACAATCCGCTCGCGCCGGACATGGATCAGGCGCTGCAACTGACGGAGCGGCTGATGCTGGACAATGAGATTTCGGTCGCGAACCTGATCACGAAGCGGGCCAACTTTGCGGCGGCGAACCGGAACGCGCTGGTGGCAAATACGACTTCGTGGGCGGCGTATGCGTCCACGACGAGCAATCCGTTCGGCGACATCAAAGCGGGGAAACTGGCGGTGATCCGGGGCATTGCGCGGGAGCCAAACACGATGCTGCTTTCGGTGGACGCGGCGCGGACGCTGGCGGATCATCCGAACGTGAAGGATTTGGTGAAGTATACGCACCAGGACGCGCTGACGATTTCGGGGCTGCCGAAGGTGATGCGGGGGCTGACGCTCATTGAGGGCGCGACGCAGAAGAATACGGCGGCGGAGGGAGCGGCGTATTCCGGCGCGAACCTGTGGCAGGCGGATGACGGCACGGCGCTGGCGCTGATTTTCTATCGGCCCGACGCGCCGAGTCTGCGTTCCGTCAGTCTGGGTTATACGTTCGAGGCCCCGGACGACGCGACGGGGGCGCGGGGGCTGGCGGTGCGCCGCTGGCGTGAAGAGAAGCGCAAAGGCAGCATGATCGAAGCGGCCTTTCTGCGCGACTGGCGGCTGATTGCGGTGGACGGCAACGGCCTCGCGACGGGCGGTTACTTGCTGACGAATGTCACCGCTTAAGTGTTCGGGTATTCAGGTGTTCGGTGTTCAAGTATTGATTCGCTCACTGTAAGTTTGTACCATCTCTCAGCGCACGTAACCAATACCTGAACACTGAACACCTGAATACCTATTTTTCATTCATCTTGATCAGCTTGGTGTAGAGTCCGAGGGCGAGGAAGGTGGGGGCCCAGTGACCAATGAAGTTGGCCTCGTCCTCTTTTTCGAGGGCTTTAAAGGCGAGCGAGGCGACGATGGAGCCGAGGGCGGCCCAGAGAAAGTAGTCGGACGGGATTTTCGCGGTCTGCTTTTCGGTGTAGGTCGTGATGTCTCTTGCCATTGTGTTAGTTCCTTTCGCGCAACTTGCGCCTGAGAAATCAGCGGCGGCTGATGCGTTATAGGTACAGGACGTAAGCGGGGAAGGAAAAGGTTCCGGGAAATTAGGTTGGAAGGAGTAAAAGCGAATGAGCAGGCCGGATTATGCGGCGGTGGCGGTGTTGAGTCCGATTACGGGGCGGTGGGAATTGATGAGCAGCGGCGGGCGGGTGATCGTGTTCGATACGGCGCGGCTGGCGTGGGAATGGCTGCCGCTGCTGGGGCAGGGACGGCGGTACGCGGCGGACTCGCGGGCGATGCGGCTTTCGTTTCAGGAAGTCTCGGCGCGGCTGCCGAATCAGGCGCGGGTGGTGTGTCCGTACCGGCCTGACGAGTACGGGGCATGGCGGCGTCATGTGATGTGGTCGGAGTGGTGGACGGATTGCGGACAGCCAACGGAGACCGTTTCGGCGCGGGATATGGTGGCGGATCGGATGGGAGGGTTCTGGCATGAGCGGGATTGCGTTCACGTATGACATCGGGACGCCGACGGGACAGACGCGATTTTATGCGGGCGATACAAACGGCGCGTTCCTCAATTCAACGGGCGGCGACAGGACGCGGACGGATGCGGAGATCGCGTTTCTATTGAAGCAGAACAGCGGGGATGTTCGGGCGGCGGCAGCGGAACTGCTGGAATCGAAAGCGACAGAATACGCAACGGCGGCGACTTCGATGACGCAGGGCAACTTGAAGCAAGACCTCACGGCGCGGAGCGGCAAGTGCCTGGATGCGGCGAAAGCGCTGCGGGCGAACGTCAGCGGCGGGCCAATCGTCGCCGCCCCGACTCCGGTCTTCGTGATGCCCGCGCCGAACGGGACGGTCGGGACGATGGAAGATTGGTAGCGGAGGAAGAAAACAGAAAACAGAAAACAGAAGGGGTCTGTCAGAGTTCACAAACTTTCTTCAACGTTGAAAGTTGGCCGACCGGGCTTTTTCTTCTGTTTTCTGTTTTCTGTTTTCTTCCTCAGAAGGAGGGCTTATGGCCTTGATGATGTTGCCGCATACGGTGGATTTTTATGCGGCGGGGACGGGCGGGGCGAGTCCGACGCTGACGCGGGCGGATGTGCCGGCCTACTTTGAGTATCTTTCCGTAGATGCGCGGGTGCGGCTGGCAGTGGTGTCGAAAAGCGAGGTGGCGCGGTTATGGCTGGACAGCGCGGCGCGGGGCGTGGTGGCGGACGGCTCTCTGGTTTTCTGGCGGGAGCATGGAGATTGGTGGACAGTGCGGGGAACCCCGGCGGTTTTCGAGGAGAGAGGAACGGCGCATATCGAGGCGCTGGTTGCGGCGAACGTGACCGATGGGTTCTTCGCCTCCGCGCCGCCTGCGAATTAGCGGACGTGCTGATTCCCATGCTGCTGCCCTCTAATCGGGCGGTGCGGGTGGCGACCTTGCTTTGCAGAGGAGGAGGAAAAATGATCGGAAAAATCTGGCGGCGATTGAGCGCGATTCCGCATATTTTGATGGCGCTGCAGCTCCTCCGGACGGACGTGACGGAGACGCTGCGGGACGAAAATTTCGGCGCGGCGTGGCATACGTTCCTGCGCGATCCGGCGGTGGCAACGGTTGCGCCGCGCTTTTCGGCGGAATGGCGCGACCTGGAGGAGGCGATTCGGCAGTTGGAGTAGGCGCAAAATGGCGAGAAAGCGTGGCGGTATGAGCGCGAAAGAGAAGTCAGGGGAAAATGCGGGCGCGGTTCGGGGGGAAGCGGCAAAGGCGGCGCGGGAGACGCGCTGCTACACGCTGACGGGCGCGGCGCGGGAACTGGATGCGGCGGAGCGGATGTTGCAGCAAATGGAGCAGGCGGGCGAATCGGAGGAGGCGGGTCTCCTGCTCTTTGTTCTGGAGGGCGGGCAGCGCGGCGTCCGTCTGCGGACGCTGGCGACGTGGGAGGAAGAGGAGGAGACGATAGACGTTAGACAGTAGAAGGGCTGTCAGAGTTTGCAATCTTTGCGTGTTGTTGCAAAGTTCGCAGGCGCAGGAATTTTCTTCTGTTTTCTGTTTTCTTTCCGAAGGAGGCGGCAATGCCACGAGTGACGTGGGGGTTTGAGGTGAACGATTTGACGCAGTATCGGCCTGCGCCGACGCTGGCGGACGGGAGCGCGGTGACGGGTCTGGATGTCTCACGGTATAATGCGCCGAGCGCGGTCAGCGGGCTGCTGGACTTTGGGGCGTCGGGGGCGAAGGCGGCGCGGCTTCATGCGGTGGTGAAGTATCGGAACGCGCCGCTGCTGACGTGGCGCTATTCGCAGGACGGGGCGGCGTGGACGGAGGCGTCTTCTGGTGTTCTCTCCGGCAGTGTGACGGACGCGGCCCTGCCGACGCACCGCTGTCAGTACCACAACGAAACGCCTGTCACCACGCTGGCAAACGGCGGGATTTCGGCGCGATACTGGCAGGTCTCGATTCAGGACAGCGACGTGTTGACCGGGGCGTCCTGGGAGTGCGGCGGCTACGGGCGCTCGTCAACGTCCGCCGGACTGACGGAACTATGGGCAGTGGACGCGAACGGTCATCGTCTTGTGGAACCGGGCTTGCTGACGCTTGCAACAGAAACGGCGCAGCGTGGCGATCTGGTCGTGACCACAGGGGACAGGATCAAGGTCACTGCGGCGGGCGAAGGGGGATAGAGGGAAAAGGTATTCAGGTATTCGCCACATTCCCGACAGGTTGTACAATCTTTCAGTAGAACAGTCAACACCTGAATACCCGAAAGGAGTGAACGCGATGCCGGACGGATTTTTTCGGATGCGGATTGGGGAGGCGCGGTCTGTTTTCGCGCAGTTGACGGCGGACACGGGAACGCTGACGATTTCCGGCAGCCCCGCCCCGACGGTTACGGTGTACGATGCGACGGGGGAGGCGGTGGACGGACTGATCGGGGTTGCGGCGACGAACTACGACCTGACGGCGTTGCCGGCCCCGCGTGTGTGGCACGTTCTGGATTCGTCGGGGCTGTCGGTGGGCTATTTCACGCTGACGTTTACGCTTTCGGCGGTCGGCAGCGACGGCGCTGTCCGCGTGTATACGCCGAATATCGAAATTCAGATTGTGGACGCGACGGATTAGCGCGGCGGGGCCGGAGAGGAAGGAGCGGAAAATCGTGGTTTTCCGCTCTCTTTTTCGTTTCGAACAGCAATTTACGGGGCGTCAGGCGGCCTGCGGGAGTTCGGCGGCGGGGCGCATCAGTTCCACGAAGGCGGCGGCAAGCGCGGGATCGAACTGCGTTCCCGCTCCCTTTCCAATCTCGCCAAGCGCGATTTCGATGGCAAGCCCCTTGCGGTACGGGCGGTCGCTGGTCATGGCGTCGTAGGTGTCGGCGACGGCGAGCAGGCGGGCATGGTAGGGGATTGCTTCGCCCGCCAATGCGTCCGGGTAGCCCGTGCCATCCCATTTTTCGTGGTGGCGCACTCCGGGCAGGGTCGGGGCCAGAATCGGGGCCTTACGGACGATGACCTCGCCGAGCGCCGGGTGCGTCTCCATGATGGCCCGCTCGTCGTCGTCAAGGCGTCCCGGTTTTTTCAGAATGGCGTCGGGAACGCCGATTTTTCCCACGTCGTGCAGCGTGCCGGTCGTATAAAGCAACTCGATTTCGTCGGCGGGCAGGCCGATATGCCGCGCCAACGCGCAGGCGTACTCCGCCACGCGCCGCGAATGGCCCTGCGTGTAGGGGTCTTTGGCGTCCACAGCGGCGGCAAGGGCCTGAATCGTGGCGAGGCTGCTGTCTTTCAGGAATTTATGCAGCTGGTACGGGTCGGCGTTCTCGTCCGCGCCGGGAACGCTGTCGAAGCGGCACACGCGGTCGCGGCCCAGCTGTTTGGCCTGCGAGCCCGCCAGTTCCGCCGCGAGAATCAGCCCTTCCGCCTGCTTGGTTTGCGTGCCAAACTCCGCGCAGCCCACGCTCAGGGTGATTTTCGCCGCGTCCGCTTCGCCGCCCTGCTCCGCGTCGCTTCCCGCCATCAGAATGCGAACGCGCTCGCCAATCTCCTCCGCCTGCGCCAGATCGCGCTGCGTCAGCGGGGCGGCAAATTCCTCGCCGCCGTACCGCGCTACAATCGCGACCTCCGGCAGGGTATCCCGCAGAATCAGCGCGACTTTTTGTCGAAGCGGACTTTTTTTATCGCCCCGCGAGGATACACGCCTAAATCGAACTTCTTTGCGTTGAAATACGCGAACACATTATGAAAAACCGTGTCGTGATTCGGGAACGAGATCGTAGTCCCGCCCGTCACCACCGAAACGTGCGGCGCAAACGCCTTATCGCGCTGATCTATAACCGCTCCCGCCAGCGGCGCGGCCTTTTCTCCGCCCTCCAGTGTGACAACGGCCTCACGCGCCGTTCTGTTACCCGGCAAAAACGCCTGCCCCGCCAGATGTCCCGTCTGCGGCCCCGCAACCAGTAGAAATAAAAATAGTTTTGTTGTCCCTGCGATTATCATTTTAAGTAAGCCCCCGAAATTTTGTACAACCGCGCTGTTAGCCTTATTTCGTTGTTCTGTACCGCAAAGCAAAATTACTATGAAAATCGCAGGACGCAGCGGGCGCGGGCCGCATTCGGGTGGATTCGCCGCGCAAGAGCCGCTGTATTGTTTCCTTCTCCATCAGCCGAAGATAGAAATTGCGGAATCTTCGCAGCAGTTCTTGACGCCTTGCCGATTCTATGGTATATTAAGAGTGTCTACTCGTCGGGAGCGCGATTTCCGCCGGGTATCACTTTGTCTGTGTCCCACAAACAGCGGTAGCCGGTGGGACGCGGCCCGACAGCGTGGGAGGATACCCGAGTGGCCAAAGGGGGCAGACTGTAAATCTGCTGCGATAGCTTCAGAGGTTCGAATCCTCTTCCTCCCACTTGAGCAGGCAGCGACGCCGACGTTCGGAAAGTTGTTTTTTACGACCCTACGAATCGCCGCTCGCTTCCTCTGCGCCCACATAGCTCATTGGCAGAGCACTTCTTTGGTAAAGAAGAGGTACTGGGTCCGATTCCCAGTGTGGGCTGCTCCTTCCCTTAAAAGCCAACCCCTCCGACAAACGCGACAGCGCAAAAGACGGAGGGCGAACGTGTTTTCCCGACGCGCCGGGAAGACGCGGACTGCACAATTCCCTGGAGGATACCCAACTAAAATGGGCAAAGCGAAATTTGAACGCAATAAGCCGCACGTCAACATCGGGACCATCGGTCACGTTGACCACGGCAAGACCTCGCTGACCGCTGCGATTACCCGTATGCTCGGCACCTACAACGGCAGCAAGGCCATGTCCTACGACGAAATTGACTCGGCCCCCGAAGAAAAAGCGCGCGGCGTTACGATTAACGTGGCGCACCTTGAGTACGAAACGGACGCCCGCCACTACGCGCACGTTGACTGCCCAGGACACGCCGACTACATCAAGAACATGATTACCGGCGCGGCGCAGATGGACGGCGCCATCCTCGTCTGCTCGGCAGCCGACGGCCCGATGCCCCAGACCCGCGAACATATCCTGCTCGCTCGTCAGGTCGGCGTCCCGCATATCGTCGTGTTTCTGAACAAATGCGACCTCGTGGACGACGAAGAATTGCTGGAACTGGTCGAACTGGAAGTCCGCGAACTGTTGTCTAAGTACGACTTTCCCGGCGACGACATCCCGGTCATCAAAGGCTCGGCGACCGCCGCCCTCTCCAGCGAAGAAATGACTCGCGAAGACCCCGGCCACAAGCCGTTGTGGGAACTGATGGACGCGGTAGACTCGTTCATCCCGACCCCGGAGCGCGAAAACGACAAGCCGTTCCTGATGTCCATCGAAGACGTGTTTACCATCACGGGACGCGGTACGGTCGTTACGGGCCGCGTTGAGCGCGGAACCACCAAAGTCAACGACACGGTTGAGATCGTTGGCCTGCGCCCGACCAAGACCACGACCGCGACCGACCTGGAGCAGTTTCACAAGAAATGCGATATTATCTACGGCGGCGACAACGCTGGTATGCTGCTTCGCGGCATCAACCGCACCGATGTCGAGCGTGGACAGGTCGTGGCGAAGCCGGGAACGATTAAGCCGCACACCAAGTTCCAGGGTGAGCTTTACGTCCTGACCAAAGAGGAAGGCGGACGCCACACCCCGTTCTTTACGGGCTACACGCCGCAGTTCTTCTTCCGCACGACGGACGTGACGGGCAAGATGAACTTGCCGGAAGGCGTTGAGATGGTTATGCCGGGTGACAACATTCGCATCACCGGCGAACTGATTCAGCCGATTGCTATGGAAGAAGGCCTCCGCTTCGCTGTCCGCGAAGGCGGACGCACCGTTGGCGCCGGCGTCGTGACCAAAATCTTCGAATAGAGAAGAGAGTAGGTGTTAGGTGTTAGGTGTTAGGTGTTGGGTGTTCGCTCGCTTACTGAAAGTTTGTACAAACTAACAGTAAAGCGAGCATCGCCCCAAATACCCAACACCCAACACCCAACACCTTCCCCAGAGGACGGAAATGGCTGCAAAAGAAGCCCGTATCACCATCACGCTGGCGTGTACGGAATGTCGTTCGAGAAATTACACGACTTCCAAAAACAGAATCCAGCATCAGGCGCGGTTGGAACTCAAAAAGTACTGCCCCAGAGCGACCTGCCGCTGCCACCGCTTACATCGGGAAGCGAAATAAACGGGTATTCGGTATTCAGGTATCTGGTATTCAGGTATTGACTGCTTCACTGTAAGATGATATAAACTGCCAGTGAAAGGGAAAATACCCAATGCATGAATACCGAATACCTGAACACCTCTCTTAAAGGGGCGTAGCTCAGTCGGTAGAGCGGCGGTCTCCAAAACCGTAGGCCGGGAGTTCGAGCCTCTCCGCCCCTGTCAGTCTTTTTGCTGCGGCAAGAGACGTGGTTGAAAACGCGGCCCGGAGCGTAAGACGGGCAAACGCGGCGCAAAGCAAACGCGCCGCAAAATGAGAACAGGCGGAACTATGGCGATTGAGCAAACCCCCGCAAAGGCGGGCGGCGGCGGCGAGGCCCCGCTGAATGCCGAACAAAGCGTGGAACGAACACGTAACTTCGTGCAAGAGACGATTGTAGAACTGAAAAAATCTACGTGGCCCACGCGCCCGGAAGCGACCCGCCTGACAATGGTTGTGGTTGGCGTCATCGTGGGCTGCGGGATTTACATGGGCCTTCTGGACTCGATCCTCACTGTTCTGGTCAGCAAATTCAGCCTGATTAAGTAGACCCTCCGCAGAACGCGCCGCGCTTTCGGCCTGCGCTTTTGCGTTTCTAAGCGTCTTTCACAGAACTCATCCTCGCCTTTTAATTATCGAGATTATCAAACATGAAACGACAGTGGTACGCGGTGCATACCTATTCCGGTCACGAGAACAAGGTCAAGGACAGCATCGAGCGTCGCGCCAGCAGCATGGGATTGACGGAGAAAATCGGGGACGTTCTCATCCCGACGGAACCGGAGACCCGGATGCGCGCGGGCAAAAAATTTGAAACGAAACGCAAGGTGTTTCCCGGCTATGTGCTGATCGAAATGTTCCTTGACGATTCGACCTGGTACCTCGTGAAGTCCACCACCGGCGTCACGGGCTTTATTCCGCCCGGAACTAAGCCCGTTCCGCTTCAGGACAAAGAGATTCGCGAACTGCTGCAATCGGCGGTGGCGGCGGTTCCGGTCATCGTAGTCCGGTTCGAGAAGAACGAGATGGTGCGCGTCACGGCGGGCCCATTCAGCGAATTTGTCGGCAAGGTCGAAGAGGTCATCGCGGAAAAAGAGAAATTGAAAGTTCTGATTTCGATTTTCGGACGCGACACGCCGGTAGAACTCGACTTCAATCAGGTCGAAAAAGTCATTTAGAAAGTCATTAAGCGGATTGGACACGTTCCAACGTTCGTTTACGTAAAGAGAAGAGACGGTATCAGGCGCGGCGCGGAAACGGGAATAGATGTCCTGCTCGCTGTTCCCTGTTTCCTCTCCCAAAGGAGAATCATGGCGAAAAAAGTTACCGCCGTCGTCAAATTGCAGATTAACGCGGGCAAGGCGACCGCCGCCCCGCCCGTTGGTTCCACGCTTGGGCCATACGGCATCAATATGATGGAATTTATCAAGGGCTATAACGAGAAAACGGCCTCCATGATCGGCACGGTCGTGCCGGTCGAGATTACCATCTTCGAAGACCGCTCGTTCACCTTTATCACAAAGACGCCCCCCGCGCCGGAACTGATTAAAAAGGCTGCGGGACTGGCGAAGGGCGCAGTCCGACCGGGCAAAGAGAAAGCCGGTTCGCTGACGGCGGAGCAAGTGCGCGAGATTGCCACCACCAAAATGCCTGACCTCAACGCGCACGATATTGAGACCGCGATGAAAATCATTGCGGGAACGGCGCGGTCAATGGGCATTGAGGTTGCGCTCTAGAGCGAAATTTTCGCTTGAGCGCGGTGGATTGAGGCGAGGGGAAAGACGATTATGCTGCCGACTACGGGCAAATTTCTGATTCTCGGTCTATTTGGACTGTGCTGGGTAGCCCTGTGCCGTCATGCGATGCGGGTGGAATCGGACAAGCCGTTTCATCTCGCCACATATCAGCGCGACCGGCGCAAGGCGCGGTTTTACTACCTTTCCACCTGGATCGGTCTGGGCGCGGCGTTCGTCAGTTTCACCTGCCTGGAAGCGGCAAGCGGCGTGTGCTTCGACTCGTCGTATCAGCGCGATATGATTTTCAGCCTGCTGCGCGGCCTCGGACTGTGGGGACTTGTCATTGTGGGCATGGTCTGGTCACAGGTGGGACAGCGCGTCACGCAGATTAACTCGGACGGCAAATCCTTGCTGCCCGCGCCGGAAAATTTGGACAAGAAGTAATCCACGAATTACCACGAAGAAGCGCAAATTAAACACGAAGGAGAATTTTTCTAGATTCACTCCTTTTCGTGTAAAATTCGTGATTCTTCGTGGTAATTCGTGGATAGAAATCGGTGGGAGGAACGCAAAGCGTTCCGATAGCGACCACAAAGGAGTATGATACCATGGCGGATTTAGATGTGATGCCGGAAGAAACGAAACCGGCGGAGACTGTGGCGGCGGTTGCGGAGGACGGCGAGGAGACGGCGAAGACCGGACTTTCGACGGCGGCGCGGCGCAAGGCAAAAGCGAGCCGGACGAAGCACAGCAAACGGTTTATCGCGCTGGAAAAGACGCTGACCAAAGAGGCGTTCCTGCCGACCGAAGAGGGCCTTTCGAAAATCAAGGCGCTGGCGACGGCGAAATTCGACGAGACGATTGAGACTGCGGTGAATCTGGGCGTTGATCCCCGGCACGGCGACCAGATGGTGCGCGGCACGACCAACCTGCCGTTCGGAACGGGCAAGTCCCGCGTGGTGTGGGTATTTGCTCGCGGCGAAAAAGCGGCGGACGCGACGGCGGCGGGCGCTGACCTGGTGGGCGCGGAAGATCTGTTGGAAAAAATCCAGAAAGAGGGCGGCGCGTCCTGCGATCTGCTCGTGGCGACTCCCGATATGATGCCGCTGGTGGGGCGTCTCGGACAGATATTGAAGCAGAAAATGCCGAACCCGAAAGCGGGAACCGTCTCGCCGAACATCGGGCAGGTCGTGAAAGACATCAAGGGCGCGACCCGCGCCGAGTACCGCGTGGACAAAAACGGCATTATCCATGCGCCCATCGGCAAAGCGAGTTTCCCGGTCGAGAATTTGCAGGCGAATTTTGTGGCGCTTATCGGGGCCTTGCTGAAAGCGAAGCCGGGATCGTCGAAGGGCAAATACCTGAAAAAAGTTTCGCTTACCTCCAGTATGGGGCCGAGCCTGATGCTGGACGTGGCGGACGTGCTGAAGCTTTCCGAAAAAGTCTGACACACCTTTTGATTTTAATGCGGCGGCGGGCGCGGAAGATATTCTTCCGCGCCCGCTTCTACTTTTGTGCGGGAGAAATTCGATTTGCGTAAGACAATAATTCGCGCCACGCTGGTGTGCGCGGCAATTTTGTGGAAAAACAGCGCGGCGTGGGCCATTGATGGCCCGCACATTGCGATAATGGGAGCATTGCCGCCTCTGACCGAGGCGACAGATGCGGAGAACGCCGCCGCCACGCTGAAACGCGATGGATTTGCGCCGGATATTGTCACGCCGGAACAGATAGCGGACGCGAAATTTTTTACCCCTGCTCGTTTTGCGGCTTTGATTGCGCCGCACAGCCGCCTTTTTCCTGCGGTCGCGCAGGCCAACTTGCTGGCCTATCTGCGCGGGCAGGGCAAACTCATCTGCATCGGCGGCCCCGCGTTCGAGCGGTATGTCTATCGGGAAAACGGCGTCTGGAAACTGCGCGAATCGCTGCATAGTCCGCTTCCCGCCGAACTTGCGGCGGTCAAATCGCCCGATTTGCCGACGGTCAGCCCGCCCGATCAGGTGTTCCATGTCGGTTCGGAGATTGCGGGGGCGTGGCTGCCGATAGCGCGTGACCGGGGGATCGGTCTGGCGGGAACGCGGACGGGGCGCCTGCTGCCCGCCGACGGGCGAGGCAGCGAAACGGAGTATAGCCCGGAAGTCCGCAAGCGGCACTGGGGCTATTTGAGTTTGGCAGGGCCGATGCGCGGCGCAATCTGGGCGTTAAACCCGAAAGCGAACGCGCCGAATGACCCGACGTTTACGCCGCTGACCGCGCTGCTAAAGCGGATTTTGCAGGGGGTTTATTTAATTAAGACAGGCGCGGAGATTCCCGCTTATTCGGTCGGGCAGCCTGTTGTGATGGGCGCGGAATTTGTCAATTTCAGCGCGGCGCGGAAAATCGCTATGGAGATTGAGATTCGCGAACTGGGCGAGCAGCCTTACCAGAAGTTTATCATTCGCCCGTCGGAGACGCTGGCGTCCGGCGGGATTTCTGGCTATAACGAGACGCTGCGCGACCTGCTTCCCGGTCAGTACCTTGTCCGCGCCACGCTGTTTGAGGAGAACGGCGCGGCGGAGGACGACCGGCCTGTGCTTGACCGCCTGACTGCCCCGTTCCGCGTCCTGCCCGCGCCGAACCCCGCCGCAAAATCACCGGTTGCCATAGCCCCAAACAGGATGGGACTGCTTCGGGGCGGCAGGCCGTTTATTCCAGAAGCGCGGGACTTTTCGCCCGCGTGGACAGTCGGCGAAATCGGCGCGACGCAAAAACAGAACTGGCTGACGCCGGAGCGATATGACCCGGAACTGATTTCCGGCGATCTGACTGCGGCGCAGAAGCGGGGCGATAACGTCTTGCGCATCGTGTATCGGAATCTGAGGGAGGCCCCTGCCCTGCGCGATCTTCTGGCGCAATGTCAGCATTTAAATCTGCTGGTGGATATCGTTCTGCTGGAAGCAGACGTGAAACGCGCTGCCGCTTTGCTTGACGCCGCGCAGATTTCGGGCGATACCGCCGTTTTCGGCATTGAAATTTTAGACGGGTTGAAAACCGGGCGGGCGCAATTTCTTAAAAGCCGGCGCCAGGAGGGGCTGCCGGTGGGAAGCGGCCTGACAGCGGTCTCGCCCACGCAACGCTCTGGCATCAAAATTTTGCCGGGAACAAACGGGTTGGACTTCCTTGTCCGCGTAGCGCGTCCTGTTCCGCGAACGTCCGGGAAATAGTTCCTCTCGCGTGAAACAGTTTTTCCCGCCGGGGCGTCAAACGAAATGCCGAACGAAGACTTTGCACGAAGCGGGCGGCGATTCCATTTTACCAGTGCGCAGTGATAGATTACCGCCCGACGCGGAGCGCGGCGGGCGCAGGGAGAAAATACGATGTCGGACGATCTGATGGGCAGTTTGACGAAGATGGCGGAGCAGCAGGCGGTTGAAAAGTTAGGTCTGGGCGGCATTGCGCAGAACCTGGGGATGGGCAGCCCGGATGAACTGATCGCAAAGGCGACCAGTCTGTTCGGCGGACACGCCCCCGAAGCGCAGAGCGAGGCGGAGGCCCCGGCGGAGACCGAAAGCGAACCGGCGGAAGAACCCGCCGAAGCCGGGGAGCCGACCGAAGCGACCGAAAGCGAAGACGCCTGAAAAGCCTGAGCGTATCAAATTGCGATGCGCTTGCCCTGCGCAAAAATCCCAGGGCAAGCGCATCTAAATTTATGAATAGGGGATAAGCGCGGTTCAATCTGATAGACAAATCACTTAAACATCGGATATTGCTTCAAGATTGCGCGTCCGGCAGGACGCTTGGCGGAACGCCACCAAGCGAGGCTTGGATTGAGTATGAAACGCCTCGACGCAGTGAATGGACGAAGTTTAAGTGATTTGTCTATGAGAAGAACGAAGGACAGTTTGATCCAAAACAATTATGAACGACATTACGATACGCCGCGCCGCGCTTTCTGATTGGGAAACGGTGGCGGAATATAATTTCAGACTGGCGGCGGAGACGGAGGATACCGTTTTAGACCGGGACGTTTTGGCGCTCGGCGTTCAGGCCGCGCTTGCGGACGCAGGCAAGGGTCTGTATTTCGTGGCGGAGGCGGGCGGCGAAATTATCGGGCAGGCGATGGTCACGTTTGAGTGGAGCGACTGGCGCAATGGAGCAATCTGGTGGTTCCAGAGCGTCTATGTGCGGGCCGACTGGCGGCGGCGCGGCGTTTTTCGGCGGCTATATGAAGCGATTTTTCAGGCGGGGCGGGACACGGGCGCGGTCGAATTTCGGCTTTACGCCGTCGCGACAAACGAACCCGCGCTTGCGACCTACCGCAGTCTGCGGATGAAACACACTCCCTATATCGTAATGGAGCGCAGCGCGAACGATTTTAACGGAGAAAAAACGCTCGGAGAAGAAACGGCATGAATTTAAATTACGCGGGGCGGATTGCCCGCCTGCAAGCGCAAATGAGGACGCACAAGGCCGCGCTTGCGATCCTTGCCGGAACAGATCAGATGCAGTATCTGACTGGATGGCGCGAAGGCGGGCATGAGCGGTTTGTCGGGCTCTTCGTTCCGGCGAAGGGCGCGGCCGCCTTTCTTGTCCCGGCAATGAATGCGCGGCAGGCCCTCGAAAATCATGCGGGAATCACCGAAGCGCTGGGCTGGCGGGATGAAAAGGGTTGGGCGGAGCAGGCGCAAAATTTGTTGGCCTCTTATTCTATCGGAGCGGGCGATATCGCGCTGGTGGACAACGAACTGCATAGCGTTCATCTGCTGGCCCTGCAAGGGCTGGCCCCCGGCGTGATCTTTCAGCCCGCCGGTCAGACCATGACGGCGCTGCGGCAAATCAAATCGGACGAGGAACTTGCCGCACTTGAGACCGCCGCAAAATGGATTGACGTGATTTTTGAGGAGACGGTCGCGTTTCTGCGGGAAGGCGTTTCGGAGCGGGAAGTTGCGGACTTTGTTCACGCCGCCTGCAAGCGTTACGATACGAGCGTTTCGTTCGCGCCGCTGATCTGTTTCGGCGCGAACGGTTCCCACCCGCACCATCATACAGGAGAAACAAAACTGAGGCGCGGCGATACGGTCATCATTGACATCGGCTGCCTGTGGGAGCATTACGCCTCCGACATCACCCGCACCGTCGCTTTCGGCGAACCCGCCGACCCGGACGCCCGCAAAATCTACGGCATCGTCAGCGCGGCGCACCATGCGGCGCGGGATGCGGCAAGGCCCGGTTCGGACGGCGAGAGGGTGGACGCGGCGGCGCGGAACACGATTACGGCGGCGGGCTACGGCGAATACTTCGTCCACCGCACAGGACACGGCATCGGGCTTTCCACGCACGAACCGCCGGACATGGTGGCGGGCAGCCTGACGCCGCTTGCGCCGGGGATGTGCTTCTCCGTCGAACCGGGAATCTACCTGCCCGACCGGTTCGGCGTCCGCATCGAAAACATCGTGACGGTTACGGCAGACGGCGTTCGATCCCTCAACGCCGAGGCCGACCGGGAACTGCGCATCGTTCCGGCGGTATAAACGCGGCGTCAGCGCGTCAGCGGCGAAGCGTCCAGCGGAATTTGCACGTTCGCGTGGCTGGCATGAAGCTGGCGGCGGCGAATGTCCGCTACGACATTGACCGCCTGAAACGGCATCCCCTGCATTACGCCGGACACCGCGCCGGGACACGTCAGCGTCTGGTTTTGCGGACTCCAGTAAGCGCTTTCCGCCTGCGCCGTCCCGCCGGAGAATGCGGCATAAACGCCCCCAAGACACTCTACGGTTCGATCTGCCGGATTCAGGCGCAGCCCATTGCTTTGCAGGCGGATTCCCTTTGTTTGAATCGTAGCGCCCTGATCGCAGACGACGCGGCGCTCCAACTTTCCAGTGCGGCGGTTCGTCAGTTCTAAAATCGTCAGCGAGGGCGCTTTGAGTTCGTCGCCGGAAACGGTCTTGAAATCCACGTCGCCTTCCAGCCGGAACTGCCAGCGCAACGCAAAAACCAGAGCCAGATCGGGCGGCAAAGTCTCGCCGCGTCCCTGCGCGTAGCGACCGGAGCGGGCGGAAAAGCGAGCGGAAACGGCGGCATCATTGGGGGAAGTGGAAGCGGCAAAGGGAAGTGAGGTGGACAGGCGGTAAAGCGTTCCCTCCCGAATATCGGTCAGGGAAGCGCTTTCGATTTCGGTGAAGGCGGAACCGGGCAGGCGTTCCAAGTCCATCTGCGCGGCGTGAAGCGACCATGTTTTGCGGCCTGCGGCGTAGGCGGTGAACGGCGCGTTTTGCAGCCGCATGACGACGACGCGCCCGGAAGCGTTCCGCACGACGTTATCGGGCAGCGGAGGGGCAGCGTGTTCCGCCCAGCGGTACGTCAGGAAAACGCCCAGCCCGAACAGCGGCAAAAGGCTGCCGCGCAGCCATCGTAGCAGGGCAGACCGCATAGAGAGACCTCGGCAAAGGGTATCGGGGTTCGGGTGTCGGGTGTCGAACAATTCCCCCTTCCTTGCGGTTTGCGTAAATCCACCGGGAAGGGGTCTCGCCGACACCCGAACCCCAATACCCGATTTACGGAACGGGCGGCGCGGGCGGGTTGTTGCCGCTGGCGACTTTTGAGCCGGAGATTTTGATGTCGTTGAGTGTCAGGCTCTTGCCCGCCGTCAGCGCCGTTCCCGTCGCGAAGAGCGGCAGGGGCGTCGCGGTGTTCGTGACATCGTAGGTCGTCGCCGTGACGCCGCTCACCGTGTAGAGGGCGGTCGTGGTGTAGCCCGTGCCGGTCGTGGCGTAAGTGAGCGTCAGACTGGTCGCAGAAAGCGGCACGTTCGTTATGGTGAACTGCCCGTTGGTCCCGGTCAGGACGGGCGTCGCGCCGGGGATCGTCACGGTGACATTGGGAACGGGCAGGTTATCATTGGACGAGATGATGCGGCCTGTGACCGAGGCAAGGTTCGGGTTCTGTGTGCCGGTTCCCGTGCCAGTCCCATTTCCGTTCCCGGTTCCCGTACCGCTGTTGCCGCCCCCGCCTCCGCCGCAGCCTGCCGCAGCGAACGCCACGAAAAGCGCCAGAGCAAGGAGAAGGCGAACGGACAACCGGCTTGTGTTAGTCAGATTTCTCATGTGTGCTTGTTTTTTCAGCCCCTGCCTGCCGCAAAACGGGGCAGGGCTTTCCTAAAGATTTGTTGTGCTGGTTTCTGTCTGGGCCGCGTTCCGCCAGAGCAAGCGGGCGCGGTGCGGGGAGTTCACCGGGGGGCTATCCTATTATACACAGGTTTGGACGCGCCGCGCAACCCTTTTCGGTCGGTTTTTTGGTGAAAAGGCAAAAACAGGCCAAGAAAAAGGACAAAAATTAGCGTTCGGTGATAATTGCGGTGTCAATCCCGGCGTCGCGCAGTTTGGCAAGCGTGGCGTCGGCGTTCGATTTATGTTTATAGACCGCGCCGTACTCCACGCGGTACAGCGGTCTTCCGTCCCGCATCACGCGGCGGACGCGGGCCTTAAACCCCTTGTCCACGATCTGCTGCGCCTCTTGCTCGGCGGCCTCACGGGTCTCGTGCAGATTAATCTGGACGTGGTAGCGTTTGCGCTCGGTCGGCGGCGCATCGGTCGGCGCGGCGGGATTTTCGCCGCTGTCCGGCTGTTTCGGCGTCTGCACTGCGCCGTCGGAGTTCGGGGCGGCGGGCATAGTTTGCGTCGCGTCCGGGTTCGTCTTTGGCCTTTCAGAAGGGGTGACAGCGGGCTTTACCGCGTCGGGCGTGGTCGGCGTCTGCGTCGGCGTTTCGTCCGGGCCTTCAATCAGCGGGCCATCGTCTTTTTTCGGCGTCGCGGGAATGACAGGCGAGGCGGCGATTTTGCGCGGCGGCGCGGGCTTGCGGTCAGCGGCGGACGCGGCGATCTTATCCCCGGAATCGGCATTGCGCGACGCGGCAGAGCCATTATTCGATTTTCTGTCGGCGTGGTCGTCCGGGACGAGCCGCGCCAGCACGAAAAAGCCCAGCGCAAAACTCAGCAGCGCCAGCGTAAGCAGAACGAACGCGCTTTTAACGTAGCCTGTTCCGCCCGTCCCACGCCGATTGGCATAGGTATTTTTGTTGCGAACGCTCACCATGCGCCTCCCTGTTCCCGGCGCGACCGCTAAAAAATTTCTCTCCTGCCCGTTTCCCATTGCGCCATTTTGAGTCTAACCGATTCGGGCGCGGTTTGTCAAGCCGCCCTATTTCTTTTCGTTCGGACTTCGCATTTTTTCGCGCAGGCGCTGAATCGCGTCTTCCGGCGTCGGGTTCGTGGCGGACGGCGGCGCGTCCTGCTCTTTCGGCGCGGCGTTCGATTTGCTGAGGGCCGCGTCCGACTCCGCCAGCGCCGCGTCCTGCTCTTTCGGCGCGGCGTTCGATTTGCTGAGGGCCGCGTCCGACTCCGCCAGCGCCGCGTCACGCTCTTTCGCGTCGCCGCGTTTGCCCGCCTCGTCCGCCAGTCCCTGACACGCCAGCGCGACATTGTTCCACAGAGGGGACTCCTCGCCGCCTTCGCGGAGGGCGCGTTGGTACAGAAACAGGGCGGCGGCGAAATTTTTCTGCCGGTAAGCGGTGTTTCCCCTGTCCCAGTTCCACGCGGGCGACCAGGGCAGCCACGTCACCGAAAGGACGCACAGCGCCGCCAGCAAGACGAGCGGAAGCGCAGCCAGCGGACGGCGGCGCGGCGCGTAGAACAGCCAGCCCAGACACAGCCCGAAAAGCAGCCCGCCGAAGTGCGCGGCGTTGGCGATATTCAGCCAATGCAGCCACGTCCCGACCAGACAGAACACGCCCCAGCCCAGAAACAGATTCAGGTTATTGCGCGTGGCGACCAGTCGCCACTCCGCGAACGCCCCGCGCCCCGCCCACATCAGCCCGAACATGGCGTAGACCACGCCCGACGCCCCGACTCCGGTTTCGCCGTCAAAGGCCAGTTCCGCGCACGAGCCAACGAGCGCCGCGCCAAGCAGAAACCCGAGATAGGTCAGCGGGGCAAGCGTCCGCTCCAACAGACGGCCTAATTGCAGGAACCACATCATATTGAACAAAAGGTGCATAATGCTGCCGTGCAGGAAAAAGGCGGTAAACAGGCCGTAATATTTCCCGCGCCAGATGTCATCCGCCGTCGTATGGGCGAACCCGCCGAAGACCGCGAGCGGCGTTCCTTTGAAAACGTCCTGCCCCCACCAGGCCAGCGTCAGCGCGACGCACAGGGCGCACAGCAGCGAGGTCAGCACGGGGGTGGCGCTGGCGTCGGGCGCGAAAACGCGGCGCGGACGTTTTGTTTCGGAAAAGTCCCAGTTATCAGGCATAGCGTTCTTCTACTTCTTTCCTATCAAGCCATTAAGTCAGCATCTATTATACCGCATTGCCGCTGGTCACGCAGGACGCCTTTCTTTTTTTGAAACCGGCCCGATTTTTGCTTCGTAGGCCGTGATAAGAACACGGCGCAATGCGATATCTTGCAAGGACGGGCAAAATTGTCTGCAAAAATACGCGATTTGCGCCGAAACAAGACCGGGAGGAAGACACATTATGACACTGGCGCAGGTGCAGGCGGTGGTCGCATTGATCTCCGCGCTGATTTTGAGTTGGGCGGCGCTGCTGATGGCGGTGGCGCTGACGCTGCCGGAGCAGGCGGCGCGGGCCGAGGCCGCTCTGGTCAATCGGCCTAAAAAATGTTTCGCATTCGGAATTGGCATGGCGATTCTGCTGGTAGTCGCGCTGCTTTCGTTCCGCGTCCCGCCGCTGATTTTGCCCGCGCTGTTTGGCAGCCTGAGCATTGCGGCGGTCTTCGTGGTCGGGGCGGCAGGGCTGGCAAAACTGATGGGAACGCGGATTGCGGAGATGTCCGGTCTGCGGGGAAATGCGTTTGGCAATCTGGTCAAGGGCAGTCTGGTATACAGCGTCGCAATGGTGTTTCCGCTGATTGGCTGGTACCTTTTCTTGCCGCTCTCCCTGCTCGGCGCGATGGGCGCGGGACTGCTTGCGGTCTGGCCCCGCCGCAAAGAGATGCCCGCTGTCCCGCCCCTCTCCAACGCCCCGACGATGGACTTGACGGGAATGGCGTAGAGGAAATGATGAATGATGAATCGCAATGCGGGACTTGCGAAAGCGGCAAAGGAAAGTGGAATGAGCGAAGCGACAATCCAAAATCCAAAATCTAAAATCCAAAACGGCGTTGTGGGGTTAAGTCTGCTGGCCCTGTCCGGCTGCAAAGCGCTGCGGCAGGGAAAAGAGGCGCTGACCGGAGCGCAGGCGGCGGCGTTCCCGCCCGCTTCGCGCCGCCCGGAAGCGGACGCGGCGCGGCGCGTCCTAAACCGCGTGGCGTTCGGGCCAGCGGCGGGCGAGGTGGCGCGGGTCGCGGAGACAGGAGCCGGGAACTATCTGGAGGAGCAGCTCGCGGACGCGCTGCCGGAGAGTCGCGCCGTTGCGTGGCGCGTGGACGGTCTGGACACGCAGCAGGACGTTTCCGATGCGCCCGACACGCTGGACGCGCTGCCTGATTCGCAGCTGCTGACCGAAACGGAGCAGGCGGCGCTGCTGCGGGCCGTCTACTCCACGCATCAACTGCGCGAAACGCTGGCGGACTTCTGGACGAACCATTTCAATATCTTCGCCCTGAAAAACGACGAGCGCGTTCTGCTGCCGACCGATGCCGAACGCGCCCTGCGCCCGCATATTCTGGGGAAATTCCGCGATCTGCTGAACGCCTCCGCGCACAGCCCCGCCATGCTCTCCTACCTCGATAATCAACTCAATAAACGCGGCGTCGCCAATGAAAATTACGGGCGCGAACTGCTGGAGCTGCACACGCTCGGCGTCCATTCCGGCTATGCGCAAAAGGACATTCAGGAGGTGGCGCGGTGCTTCACCGGCTGGCGGGTGCGGCGTGGCTTCGTTAAAATGAATCTGGCGAATCTCAAAACGCCCTACAGCGGCTTTGAGTTCGGCCCGTATCAGCACGACGACGGCGCGAAATTCATTCCGTTTCTGAATCTGACGATTGCCCCGAACGGCGGTCAGTCTGACGGCGACTCGGTATTGGAGCGGCTGGCGACGCACCCGGCGACGGCGCGTTTTCTGGCGACGAAACTCTGCAAGCGGTATCTGGGACACGCCCCCGATGCGGTCGTGGAAAAAGCGGCAGCCGCCTACCTGAAAAACGATACGGACATCCGCGCCCTGCTGCGCCCGATTTTGCTGGACAACCTGCCGCAAAACGGAACCACGCAGCCGATCTTAAAGCGTCCGCTGGAGTTCGCCGCCTCCGCCCTGCGGACACTGGGCGCGGACACCAACGGCGGCGAGAACGTTCAGCAGCATCTCGCCGCAATGGGGCAGGCCCTTTATTCGTGGCCTATGCCCGACGGCTTCCCGGAGAAGCCCTCAGCGTGGACGGGTTCCCTGCTCGGTCGCTGGAATTTCGCGCTGGCGCTGACGGCAAACGGCATCGGCGGCACAACGGTTGACCTGCCCGCTGTTAGTCAAGCCTTTCATGCGACCTCCGACGCCGCGCAGATTGACGCCCTGATCGAGACCATCTACCAGACGCCCGCCGCCGCGCCGGAACTCGCGCATTTGCGGCAGACCGTCCAAAACCACCTCGCAAGAGCGCGGAAGCAAAACGTGGCAGATTCCTCCCTTTTTGCAGAGGCCGCCGCCCTGCTGCTCGCCGCGCCCGCGTTTCAGTGGAAAGCGTGAATTTTTTGAACTCGGATTACACGGATTGAAATGATTTCACGGATTTTTTACTACGTGCCGCTTGCTGTCCTGTGAATTGCTTGCAGGCATTGGAAAATCTGTGAAATCATTTCAATCCGTGTAATCCGAGTTCAGATGAATGGAGAAACACAAAGCATGAAAAAATTAACGCGCAGAGAGGTCTTGACCGGGGCGGCGCTAACGGCGGCGGCGGGCGCGGCGTTCCCTTACGGGCTGTCCGCGCTGGCGAGCGTCACTGTGGGGCCGCAGGGGAACGCGGGGCATGACGCCCTGATTGTGCTATTTTTGCGGGGCGGGGCGGACGGCCTGAATGTGATTGCGCCGCACGGCGACGACGATTATTACCGCCTGCGCCCCACACTCGCCTTGCCGAGGCCGGGAAACAAGACTGAAGCGGCAAGCGCCCGCGCCGTTGATCTGGACGGGTTTTTCGGCCTGCATCCGGCGCTCGCCCCGCTCGCCCCGCTTTACAAAGAGGGCAAATTCGCGCCGATTCACGCCGTCGGTTCCGGCGATCAGACCCGCTCGCACTTCGAAGCGATGGCGACGATGGAGCGCGGACTGGAGCAGGAATCGGGATCGGCAAGCGGCTGGATTGCGCGGCATCTCGCGGCGACGGCAACCGAGCGCGACTCGCCGCTCCGCGCCGTCGCCGTCGCCGACACCATGCCCGACTCCCTGCGCGGAGCCACCAGCGCCGTCGCTCTCCTGAATCTGAACGATTTTCGCCTGAACCTGCCCGCCGCCGAAAAGCCCGACCGCGCCGCCGAAATCGCCCAATCGCTACGGGAAATGTACAAAAACAAGGGAACAGGGAACAGGGAACAGAGAACAGGGGGCCATGCCGACACCCAACACCCGACACCCGACACCCTGAACCTTGCGGGCAGCGCCACGCTCGACGCATTGGACGCGGTGAAGCGGCTCGATCCCGCGAACTACCGCCCCGCCGCAAACGCCCATTACCCCGCAAGCGAAATCGGGAACGGACTGCGGCAGGTCGCGTGCCTCGTCAAAGGACAGGTCGGTCTGGAAGTCGCGTTCCTGGAAATGGGCGGCTGGGACACGCACGTCGCGCAGGGCCGGGACGCGGGGCTGATGTCCAGCAATCTCGGCAATCTGGGTAAGGCCCTCGCCGCGTTCGCCGCCGATTTAGGGCCGGACTTAGGCCGCGTCACCCTCCTTGTGATGACGGAGTTCGGACGCCGCGCCTACGAAAACTTCTCGCTGGGGACGGATCATGGCAGGGGCAGCGTGATGCTGGCGCTGGGCGGCAACGTGCGCGGCGGCAAAGTGCATGGCGTTTGGCCCGGACTGGCGCAAACGAAACTGGAAGGCCCCGGCGACCTCCGCGTCACGACCGATTATCGCGACATTCTCTCCGAATGTCTGGCCCGCCGCATCGGAAATCCCCACACCGAGGTCGTCTTCGCCGGGTACCGCCCCGCCTTCCGCAACGTCTTCAAATAATACAAAATGCCCCGCCTCTTGTCGCCTTAAGAAGCGGGGCGAACGATAGAGAGGGGCAGCATTAGATACTACTAAGGGACTCTCAAAGTTTAAATCGTTCCATTGCGGTAGCGTGTAGCGGGCGAATAAATTCACTGCCACAAAAGCGCGAAGTCCGCCTTCGCGGACTCAATGCGGACTTTGAACATGGGAACGTTTATTTTTTTGAGGGTCCCTAAGCGGCTAACCAAAGTTTTGTCCGTTACGCAAAGGAGCCATTTTTACGATTGGCGCGAAAAATGCGAAAAACGAAAAGACAAAATTTTGTCTAACTTATGCTGACCATTGTGATGCAGAACCCACAAATTTTTCAAAACGCCCCCCCTTTTCACACTATTTTGAGGGCTACCGCGCTGGAAGAAGGCGGGACATTTTACGCCGAAAGAAGCAAGACAGGATTGAAAGTCTGATTGCGCCGGAGAACGAACCTTTCCCCAACCGCACCCGCATCACCCGGAAAATGTATCAGTTTCTATTCGACAACGGCCTGCTCGAAGGCCGTCATGAACTGATTGATGGAGTGATTATTACCAAAATGCCTGTAAATCCCCCGCACTGCATCGCGCTGATTCATCTGCGCAACTGGCTTATTGGCCTGTTCGGGCTGGATTTCGTTCAGACCGAAAACCCTACCGAAATTCCCGGCGCGGAGGGCGAGGTTTCCGAGCCGGAACCCGATATTGTCGCGACCCGTTAGCCGACAGGCGCTTATTTCCAAAGCAATCTCGGTCCGCAGGATGTTTTGCTGATTGCGGAAGTCGCCGATTCTACCCTGCGTTCCGATCTTGCGGCAAAGACGCTGCTCTACGCCCGCGTCGGCATCCCGGAATACCTCATCCTCGACATTGCGGCGCGTCAGATTGTCCGCCACCGGCGGCCAACCCACGAAGGCTACACCGAAAAAGCCACGCGGACCGAAGACGAAACTCTGACTATTCTGGGCCGCAGCGAAGCCGTCCGCGTCGGCGACCAGCTCGCGCCCCAACCGGCGAAATAAAATTTCCCTTCTGATTTCTGGCTTCTGTTTCCTGCGCTTAAAGAAAATTTAATACCGCAGACGGAGATTTGCAGGTATGATATACAGCCTTCGACGAAGATTGCCGAAAATAAACACGGAGGATTCATTTTCATGCCGACAGTCCATACTTTTCAAGTAACGCCCGCTTTGCCCGAATCGCTGTCCCGCCTGCGCGAAATCGCCTATAATCTGCGCTGGGCCTGGAACCACGAAGCGATTGAACTGTTCCGCCGACTCGACCGCGACCTGTGGGAGACCTGCGAACACAACCCCGTGCGGATGCTCGCCACCATTGCGCAAGAACGCCTTCAGGACGCCGCGCAGGATGATTCGTATCTGGGGCATCTGGAGCGCGTGGCCCGCGATAATTTCGCCTACACGAAGGCCGCAAACTCGTGGTACAAGAAAAACCACGCCCTGGCCTTAAAAGCGGGCGCGAAAATCGCCTACTTCTCGATGGAATTTGGTCTGACGGAGTGTCTGCCGATCTATTCCGGCGGCCTCGGCGTGCTGGCGGGCGACCACCTGAAATCCTCCAGCGATCTGGATTTGCCGCTCGTGGCAGTGGGGTTGCTGTATCAGCAGGGCTACTTCCGCCAATCGCTCAACGGCGACGGCTGGCAGCAGGAGCGCTACCCCGAAAACGATTTTTACCACCTCCCGATTGAGCCGGAACGCGCCGCCGACGGCAGGCCGCTCCGCGTCTGCGTGGACTTTCCCGGACGCTCGGTCTACGCGCAGGTGTGGCGAGCGCAGGTCGGGCGCATCCCGCTTTACCTGCTCGACACCAACATTCCTGAAAATAACCCCGCTGACCAGAACATCACTGACCAACTTTACGGCGGCGGCGAAGAGATGCGCCTGAAGCAGGAGATGGTGCTGGGAATCGGCGGGCTTCGCGCCCTGACCATGCTCGGCGTCAAACCGACCATTTGCCACATGAATGAAGGCCACTCCGCATTTCTGGCGCTGGAACGAGTCCGCCTGATGATGGGCGAGAAAAACGTGGACTTTGAGACCGCCAAAGAGGTCTGCGCGGCGGGCAACCTGTTCACCACGCACACCCCCGTCCCCGCCGGATTTGACGTGTTTTCTAAAGATATGCTGGGGCGCTATTTCGGCCCCTACATCGAAACGCTCGGCATTAACTTCAACGACTTCATGGCCTTCGGGCGCGTCCACGCCGGAGACAACGCCGAGAAATTCAACATGGCGATTCTCGCGCTGCACAACTCCCACTCTTGCAACGGCGTCAGCGCCCTGCACGGCGAAGTGACCCGCCACATGGTGCAAAGCGGCTATGGCGGATTCCCCGTAGACGAAGTGCCCGTCCAGCACATCACCAACGGCGTGCATACCCGCTCGTTCCTCTCCGCCGACATGATCGAACTTTTAGACCGCTATCTCGGCGGCAAATGGGCGCAGGAACTCGCTGACCCCACCGTCTGGGCCAAAGTCAACGACATCCCCGACGAAGAACTCTGGCGGGTCAAACAGCGCCGCCGCGAACGCACCATCCAGTTCGCCCGCGAACGGCTGAAACGGCAGTACGAAAACCGGGGCATGAGCGAATTTGAAATCCGCAAAGTCCGCGAAGTCCTGCACCCGGACGCGCTCACCATCGGCTTCGCCCGCCGCTTCGCCACCTACAAACGCGCTGCCCTGCTGCTCTCCGACGCCGAGCGCATCGCCCGCCTGCTCACCGACCCGAACCGCCCCGTGCAGATTATCCTTGCCGGCAAAGCGCACCCCCGCGACGACGGCGGCAAAGAACTCATCCAGAAAATCGTCCAGTTTGCCCGCAGCGAAGACGTCCGCAACCGGATCGTTTTTCTGGAAGATTACGATATGAACGTCGCCCGCTACCTCGTGCAGGGCGTGGATGTGTGGCTCAACACCCCGCGCCGCCCGATGGAAGCGTCGGGAACATCCGGCATGAAAGTGCTGGCAAACGGCGGCCTGAACCTTTCCATTCCCGACGGCTGGTGGGCCGAGGGCGCAATGCGCGGGCAGGTCGGCTGGAGCATCGGACGCGGCGAAGATTACAGCGACCCGGACTATCAGGACAGAGTAGAGGCCAGTATGCTCTACGACCTGCTGGAAAAAGAGGTGATTCCGCTCTTTTATGACCGCAACACCGAGGGCGTCCCCCGCGCCTGGATCGCCCGCGTCAAAAACTCGATGCGCGAACTCGTCCCGGTCTTCAACACGCACCGCATGGTTGCGCAGTACGCCACGCAGTTCTATTTCCCCGCCACCCAGCGCTACCACGCGCTCATGGCGAACGACCTGTCCCGCGCTAAAACGCTGGTGGACTGGAAACGCCGCGTCAGCGACCAATGGAACCGCGTCCGCGTCGAAAACGTCGAGACCTCCGCCACCGGCGAAAATGTCCCCATGCTCGTCGGAAGCGCCGTCCGCGTCACCGCCCGCGTCCAACTCGGCGACCTCAAACCGGAGGACGTGAGCGTTCAGGCGTATCATGGCCCGCTCGACATCTACCACGAAGTCGCCAAAGGACACGCCCTGCCGCTCGTCTGGAAAGGCGCGGAAGGCGACCTCAACCGCTACGAAGGCGACATTCCCTGCGCCGTCAGCGGGATGCAGGGACTCTCCGTCCGCATCCTCCCCCACCACCCCGACGCCGCCCTCCCGCAGGAGTTGCCGCTCATCGCCTGGGAGTAGCATGAGAGTAATTATTCACCTCCCTAACCCCTCCTTCGCAAGGAGGGGAGAAATGCGGACGGCTCCCTCCCCTTGCGAAGGAGAGAGTTAGGGTGGGGTGAATCGTTACGTAGAACCAAAAGAAGTCCCGTTCTTTCACATCGTAAAAGAACGGGACTTCTTTTCTGTTAGGGTGAGAAACTATGATGCGAAACGGGCGGCGATTTGTCGGATAACCCAGCCCGGAGGTCGGCGGGACGAACGTTGCCACGAGTCGCGTTCTTCTGCGATTCCCGGCTGGCGCTTCACCCCTTGATGGTGGCGGCGAGTGAACCGAGCGGCACGAAACCGAGCGATTCGCCCTCCGGGGACTGGAAGAACGATTTGCTAAAGGCGTCGCACGAGGCGCACGTTTTGGTGGGGGCGACGCCGCGCTTCGCCAACTCCCGATTTTTTCGGAAAAATTCGTTATTCCATACTTCGGAGAACGGCTGTTCCAACAGATTACCGTAGGAGTACGTCTCCTTAAACGGGGTGCAGCAACCCAGCGTAATATGCCCGTCGTAGGTCACGCGGAAATTTTCGCCCCAGAAAAAGTCGCAGGCAAAAGGACGCTTTGGGTCGCTCCACCCCAGATCGTCGGACGGGAACGATTTGCAGCGGACGCCGAGTTCGTCCATGCGCTTGCGGGCCGCTTCCAATTCCCGTTTGTAGCTGACTTCAGTGCGCTTGTTCTTAAATCCCCAGTCGTAGCCCGCGTAGGTGATGCAGTTCACGAAGTCCACGCCGAAGTCCGCCGCCTGCTCCACAAACGGCACGAGTTCGCCCTCGTTCTCATTGAGCATCACGTAGTTGAGGCCGAGCATCGGGAGGCGGCTGCGCGTCTCCTGCTTGATCCGCACCAATCTTCGGATATTGTCATGCAGCGGGGCGAGTTTGCCGCCGCGCCGCACGCGCCGGTAGGTCTCCGGGAAAGCGGCGTCAATGCTGATGTTGAGTTCGGTCAGTCCGCTGTCCATGACCCGGTGGGCCTTTTCGTCATCAATCAGCATCCCGTTGGTGTAGATGCCGATTTTGCACCAGGGGCGTTCGCGGCGCGTATGGGCGACGACCTCAAAGAAATGCTTGTACATCATCGGTTCGCCGAAACCGTTCAGCGAGATATTCATGGCGTAAGGAAACTGCGCGAGGATTTTCTTGTAATTTTCGAAGTCCATGTCGCCGAGTTTGTAGGGTTTGAGTCCGAGCGAGCGCAGGCACTGGATGCAGGCCAGATTGCAGCGGTTCGTCATCTCGATTTCGACGCCGGTGGGGTGGCTGCGCATTTCAATCGGTTTTTCTTCCAGTTCGCGTTGATACAGGCGGTAGTTTGCCAGAACTTTCGGCTGCTTGAACAGGCTGAAAGCGTCGTTTTCCTTCAATTTTTTATACTTGTCAATTACGGAATCCAACATAGCGATCACCTTCCTGCAATGCGGGGTATGATATGATACCCCAAACTACCCCGTCGGCGCGGCATTTTACATCAAGCGGCCTTCTAATACCCTTTGTTCCCATACAGCGACGTTACGAAGCGGAACGCCGAATACGACGCGGGGACGCTGACAAAGAGCCGTTCGCGAATCCGACCGATGCGGGTAGGCCGGAACCAGTTCGGGCGGAACGTGATTTTGCCGTTCTCCGCCGCAAAGGGATCGTCCGCCACGCTGCCGCCTTCTTCCCACGTCAGCGCCAGCATCGGGCGGGCGACCGCCGTCCGGTTCGGCATACCCCGATGCCAGACGTTCGAGGTTCGCACCATGACATCGCCCTGCCGCATCGGGACGCGGATGCTGTTTCGGTAAGGGCGCTCCATTGCGAACCGCCAGTATTTGTAAAATTTCTGGTGCGTTCCCGGTATCAGTTCAATCGCGCCGTTTTCGACGACCGTGTCCACGACGGCGACGTTTGCAATCATAAAGGCGCGGGTGAAATCGTAGTCCGCGTGGTAGTGCTGCGTCACGCTGCCGGGAAGGTTGTAGTTGCAGCCGACGTTCGGCATTTTGCTGGCCTTTGGTTCAATAGCGCGGATTAAGTCCAGGATGCCCCGCGCCTCCAGCGCCTCGTAGACAAAGCGGGAGTCCTGACCGGGAAAGCAGTTCAGGTGTCCGCTCATCATGCCGCCGCCGGAGAATAACGCCCCGGACTGCTTTCCATTCTCAAATTCCGCGTTGATTTTCCGGTGCAGTTCCGCCAGTTTGTTCGGCGCGACGACATTTTTGACGAGGAAATACCCGTCCTCCGCGAAATTCTCTTTCAGGAGAGCAATCTCTTCGGAGCGCAAAGGTTGCTCGTTTGCTAACGCTTGCGTTGTGTTCTGAACTGCCGTGTTGCTCATGGTTTTTGTATCGTCCTTCGCGCCGCTTATATCGGTAGTAGGCGAGGCATATAAAATGCCTCGCTAGAGGCGTTCCGCCAAGCGTCCTGCCGGACGCGGGAGGGATAATGAAGCCGCATCCCGTCCGTGAGGACGGTTGGCCACAGGTCTCTAGCGAGGCATTTTATATGCCTCGCCCGCGTATGCCTGCGCCGCTTGATGTTTCCCTGTCGGTTCTCTATTCCCCCGCTCGCTGCTTCCTATTCTATTTTAGCATCAATTCGCGGTAGAGCGCCGTGTCCGCCGTCGCCTGACGCTGCGGCGTGAAATCTTTTAAGACGCGAGCGCGACCGGCGCGGCCCATTGCTTCGCGCCTTTGCGGATTTTGCAGCAGTTCGATTAATGCGGCTGCCAGCGCGGCGGGGTCTTTCGGCGGCGTCAGCAGCCCTTCTACGCCGTCCGTAATAATTTCGGGCAACGCGCCGGAAGCAAATCCGACCATCGGCCTTTGCAGCGCCATGCCCTCCGTCACCACCAGACCGAACGGTTCCTCCCAGCTTGGCACGGCCTGAACGTCGAAGTCTAGCATCAGGGCGGCGGTGTCGTCGCGCCAGCCCGTCCAGTGTACCGCGTCTTCCAGTCCGAGTTCCGCGATGCGCTTTTTCACTTTTGCCGCGTAAGTCTCGCCGCTGAAATCGCCCAGATGGTCTTCCCTGCCGATGATCGCAAGCCGAACGTCGGGAACGGCCTTGCGGACAAGGGCCAGCGCCTCAATCAGTTCCAGATGGCCTTTAAAAATCATAATCCGCGCCACGATCCCGATGAGCGGCGTGTCGGCGTCTATCTGCATCAGGCGGCGCAGCGTTCCGCACGGAATTTTTGCCGGGTCGAACTGCGCGGCGTCGGTCGCGTTGTAAATCGTAACGATTTTGTCCGCCGCCACGCCGCCCGCAATCAGCGAGTCGCGGGTGAAATCGGAAATCGCCACTACTCGCGCCGCTTCTGTCAGTCCCCACGTCGTCGCCCTGCCAATTTCAGGATACCACTTAATATGGACTCGCGCAATGCTTGCCCTGCCCGTCAATTTTGCCAGCAAGGTCATAAAAACGGCGTCGCGGGGGCGGTCGGTGGCCTGCAAAACATCAATTTTATGGCGGCGGACATAAAACGCCAGCCGCAGCAGCGAGATTAACGCGCCGAGATTTTTCAGAGCCGAAAAGATTTTCCCGATTTTGCCACTCCCGCCCGATTCATGCCCTAAATCGAGGATGGAGAGTTTCAATCCCGGCGTGTCTTTAAGCAAGCCCAGCGTCTTATCCAGGTCAACTGAATGGCGGTTCGTCGCAAGGTGGACTTCCACCTGATCCGGGTCTAAATTCTGAATCAGCGTGAGATGCACCGCGACATCCGCGCCCAACGCGCTGCGCGTATTGACAAAGAGGATGCGCGGCCTCCGCTCCGCCAGCGCAATGGCGGCGTCCCGTTCGATTTGCCTCAACAAACGCTCCTGCCCTGCGCGTTCCCGCGCTGCGTTTTGCTTTTTGATTCACGATGCCCCACGTCATTATGGCGTCAGGGCGCTCCGAGTCAATCGGCACAAATACTGGATTGCGTCCCATGACGCTTCGCGATGGCCTCTGCATTAGCGCTATTCATTCCTATTTAAGGCCTTATAAGGAGTTTCCCCTTTACTGTCCGCTTTTCCTGCCGCACAGAGCCATTGAGTTTTCGTGCGGGCGAATCAATTCACGGCCACGCGTGCGCAAAGTCCGCCTTCGCGGACTCAATGCGGATTAGCCCCCACAAAAAGGATCGGGTTTAGTGTCCGAAGGGACACTTCGCGCGCTTGTGGCAGCGGTTTCAACCGCCCGACGCGGAAAACTGAATGGCCCTGCCTGCCGCATTTCGCGCGATTTTCGGCCTTTGGACGCGCCGACGCAATTATTTTCCGGCAGGCAGGAATCCGCCGCGCCCGCTCCGAAATGTGAGGCCGAATTGACCGAATTTTTAGACCGAGAGAATCAAGAAGAACGAAGCCGTTTTCGAAAGGACAACACCATGCTGCCGGAAAAAAATTCCCAGGGCAAAACCGTCGTCACGCTCACCGAAGAGCAAAAATACACGTTCGATACGCGGGGCTGGCTGCTCGTTCCCGGCGTCCTGAGCGGCCCGGAGATCGAAGAAGCCCGCGCTTTCTGCTACCGCCTCGCCACCGATGGGAACAGCCTGCCCGCGTCGCAGCGTTCGTCTTACGGCGGGCCGCTTTCGGCGCTGATGGATCATCCCGTGATTGTGGGATTTATGAATGAGTTCGTCGCCGATCCCTACATCTGGAGCGAAAACGGCTACGGATTCCGTATGGAGAGTTCGTTCCTCGCCCTGCGCAAGGCGGGCAGCACCAATTTCAACCCGCACGGCGGCGGCGGACTGGACAGTTTCGGCTACAACTCGCACCTGTACCGGCAGCGTCCCGGCAAGGTCTTCGCCGGCCTGACGCGGGCGGTATGGGAACTCAACCCGGTCAAGCGCGGCGCGGGCGGCACGAAATTCCTGACCGGCAGCCACAAAGCGGCCTTTGAATCGCCCGCCTCAATACAAAACGAGGATTCTCCGCTGTGGGAAGACTACGAATGTCCCGCTGGTTCCGTTCTGTTCTTCACCGAAGCGATTGCCCACACCGGCGCGAAATGGACGGACACGGAGCATGACCGCGTGGCGGTTTTCAACTGCTACAACACCATCGGCAGCCGCTGGCACGACTGGACGCCCGCCCCGGAAATCCTCGCCGCTATGTCGCCGCTGCAACAGACGCTGTTCCGCCCCGTATACTGCGACAATAACAAGATCGAGGCATAAGGCCGCTTTGATTCCCGCAGAGATTTCCCGCAAAAGCAGGAGCGCTTCGGCGCGGCGCCTGCGGGAAATCTCCGGCGCGTTTTGCGCGTAGAATACGGAAAGTAGAATACGGAAACATGAGAGTGCGGAAAGGACAAACACAATGGAAATCACCCTGCGACCGGAGATGCAGCGCTATGCGGAACAGCAAATCGCGACAGGAAAATACCCCTCCATCAATGAGATGCTCAACTTGCTGATTCAGAAAGAGCAGGAGCAGGACAGACCGGAAATGTACGCAGACACGGAATGGACGGTCGCCGAAATTGATCAGATGATGGCGGAATCGGACGCCCGCTTTGAACGCGGTGAGTATCTCACCGTCCCCCGCGAAAAATTGAAAGATTTCTTCGACGACATTATCGCCAGAGGAGAGCAGCGATTTGAGGCGCGGGAGGCGGGCAAATAAGGGAGTATTATCTGGATGTGGATGCAAGGGAAGACCTTGACGCCATCTACGATTATATTCGACAACACAGTCAGGCGGCAGCGGAAACGCAGATCAATGCGCTTCACAGGGCGTTTCAGACGATAGCCAGCAACCCGGACATCGGGCGGCGCTACGAAAACCGACTGCCGGGACTGCAAGTCCTTGTTTCGGGCAAATACCACAATTTTTACCGCGTCGTGAAGGACGAAGCGCAAATCAAGCAGGTGATTCACGGCGCAAGAGATTTGGCGAAAGTCATCTTCCGCTAAACGCTGCGCCGCGACCGAAGAATGTTAGGTTTCTGACTTCTATGCGGCGAGGCGAAGCGGGTTTTCGCGGGCGGAATCAAGGATGTCAAGCTGCAAAAAGGCGTCCACGACTTTCGGGTCGAAATGCGTCCCCGCCATCGTCCGAATCTGCTGGCGCGATTCCTCCACCGACCACGCTTTTTTATAGGGGCGTTCGGAGCGCAGCGCGTCCCACACGTCCACAATCGAGAAAATCCGCGCCGCAAGCGGAATCTCCTCCCCTTTGATGCCGCGTGGGTAGCCCGTGCCGTCCCATTTTTCGTGGTGGCAATACGGAATGTCCATTGCAGAGCGCAGGAACGCAATCGGGGCAAGCATCTGGTAAGCGTACTGGGTGTGCAGGCACATCGCTTCCCGCTCCTCCACGTTGAGCGCCCCCGGTTTATGCAGAATATGATCGGGAATCCCAACCTTGCCGATGTCGTGCAGCAAGGCCCCGCGCCGAATCGAGACCATTTCCGTTTCGCTGAGACCCATTTCGCGGGCCAGTTCCAGAGTCAGGGCGGTGACGCGCTGCGTGTGGCCTTCGGTCTCATGGTCGCGCAGGTCAAGGGCGCGTGACCAGCCTTCGATGGTGGCGTCATAAGCGAGGGTCAGTTCCAGATTGGAGCGCTGCAAGTTTTCGAACATTTGCGCGTTGTCAATGGCGATAGCGGCCTGCCCCGCCAGCGTTTCCAGAAAGTCGCGCCATTCGAAATCGTTCTGAAATTCGCGCCGTGTGAACATCTCCAGCACGCCCTTGACCTGCCCTTTGGAGATCAGCGGCACAGCGAAATAGGCGGTAAAATTCTCGCTGCCGAGGACGGACGTATCGCGGAACGAGCCGGGATTTTCGCTTAAATTTTCAATATGCACGGGGCATCGCTCTAAGGCCGCTTTGCCCGCGTGTCCCGCGCCGATTTGCAGGCGGGTATAGCGCATCGCCGAAGTCTTGAAGCCGCGTCCGACCGCGAACTCCAGCCGCAGGGTGTGCGGGCTGTAAATCAGCACGTCGGCGGCGTCGGCCTTGAGCTGCTCTAAGGTCTGCTCCAGAAAAATGTCCAGCGTGTGCCGCAAGTCCAGACTGGCGGAGATCGCCATGTCAATCGCCCGCAGCGCCGCGATTCGCTGAAGGCGCTGCTCTAACTGCGCGTTGAGATCAAAGACTTCGGCCTCGACGCGGGCGCGTTCCCCGATCTCCTGCTGCATCATCTCAATCGCGTCCTGCAAATTCGCGGTGCGCTCCTCGATGTAATGCTCCATTTCGGCGTGAATCTGCTTGCGGTCGGTAATGTCGGCGTTAATTCCAGCGAGGCGCACGGCCTTGCCTTCCCGGTCGCGCTTGACGGTGCTGCGCGAGAGAATCCACCGGTCTATGCCGCATTTGTGCCGCATCCGGTACTCAATCTCATAGGACGTTTCGCGTCCCTTCAGAAAACTTTGCAGGGCGGCGGCGGCGCGTTCGGCGTCCTCCGGGTGGATTAACTGCTTCCAGGTTTCGGGCGTGTTTTCCAGTTCGTCGTCGGCGTGACCGAGCATCGCTTTCCAGCGCGGGGAGTAATAAATCTCGTCCGTCCGCAAGTCCCAGTCCCACAGGCCGTCGAAAGCGCCCTTCGCCACGAGTTCCAGCCGTTCGGAGTTGCGTTCCAGCAGGGGCAGGCGGCAGCGCAGTTCGATTTGCGCCATGACCTGCGCGGCGAGGGTTTTTAGTGCGTCGCGCTGCGCCGCGTTAAGGTCGCGGGGCGTGTGGTCAAGGACGGACAGCGTTCCGATGGCGTGTCCCTCCGGCGTCAGAATGGGCTGTCCGGCGTAAAATTTCAGGTGGGGCGGCGTGGCGACAAAGGGCGCTTCGGCGAAACGGGCGTCCGCCGCGAGATCGGAAATAAGAAACAGTTCGCTGCCGGCGATGGCGACGTTGCTGGCGGTGGCCTGACGCGGAAAGGCCGACAATTCCACGCCGTAGCACGATTTATACCAGACCCGCGTTTCGTCCACCAGCGCGATCCATGCGACCGGGGCGGCGCAGGACAGCGCCGCCAGCCGGGTGAGGTCGTCGAAGGCGGCCTCCGGGCCGGTGTCCAGCAGCTCGTAGCGGCGCAGGGCAAGCAGACGATCGGTCTCGCGGGCCGTCCCATTTTCAGTTGTTGGCGGTTTAATTTTGGACATAGCGGTCTGAGGCTCCGGCGCAACGGGGCAGAAGCGGTAGAATTGTCGGCTATTCCGCGCCAAACTTGAGCGCTGGCGCTAAGGCGTTGACCTTTTCTATACGCTCTGACCGGAACGGAAACTGTTTTTTAACGGGCGCTTCACGTTTCAAAACCCGCTGACCTTGTGCCATACTTAATCATGACGGCGTGTTTTACGGCGTTGCGTATTAATGAGGGCCTGCTTACCTGCGAATGTCTATGTCACTTTCGAAAATTAGAATCGCGCTGGTCGTCCGTCCGGCAGCGGGCGGGATTCGCAGGCATATTGCTACGCTGCTCTCCTCCCTTGACCGGGATCGGTATCGTTTTACATTGTTCGCGCCTGCCGATTTTGCCGATTTTGCGCTGGAGTTTGCGATTCCTCATGTTCCGCTTGACATCGCCCCGCGCACTGCCTTTCTGCGGGACAGCGGCGCAATTCGTAACCTGTCGCAGCATTTGGGCGAGGATTTTGATCTCGTTCACGCGCACGGCGTTCGCGGCGCGTGGATTGGAGCGCTCTCTGCCGCGCATGAGGATTTGCCCTGCCTGTTCACCGCCCATAATCTTGTTCCCCGCCTCGGTCTTCTATCCCGTTTTGGTCTGAATCAGGCGGCGCGGCGCTGCGGGCGGATTATCGCCGTGTCGCAGGCGGTTGCCGGTTCCCTGCGGCAAAACGGCGTGGATGCGGAGAAAATCGTCGTGATTCCGAACGGCGTGGCGGTGGCCCCCTTTGACGCTCCCTTTGATGCCGCCCTGTTTCGCAATCGTTTGAATGTCCCGCTCGATGCGCCGCTGATCGTGGCGGTCGGGCGTCTGTCGCGGGAAAAAGGCTTCGATGTTCTGCTCCGCGCTCTGCCGCAAGTTCAGGCTGAAATCCCTTCGGCCCGTCTGATTCTCGTGGGAGACGGGCCGGAAGCGAACCGTCTGAAATCCCTGACGAAAGGCAATCCCTCCGTTCTGTTTGCCGGACATACCGCCGAAGCCGCGCCCTTTCTGCGGATGGGGGATGTGGCGGCGATTCCCTCGCGGCAGGAGGGGCAGGGGATTGTCGCGCTGGAGGCGATGGCGGCGCGGCGACCGGTCGTCGCAAGCCGCGTCGGCGGTCTGGTCGAAACGGTGATCGCGAACGAAACGGGCCGGTTCGTTCCGCCCGATGATCCGCCTGCGCTTGCCGCCGCGCTCGTTTTTTTACTGCGCGACAACGCCCTGCGCGAACGGTTTGGCGCGGCGGGGCGGCTTCGTGTGGAGGAAAATTATACGACGCAAAACATGGCCCGTCAAGTCGCCGCCTGCTACGATTCGCTGCGCCCCTGATTCAGAGGCTCCTTGCAGTACGCGCTTCTTTCGTTCCCGCTGACCGTAGGCTACTTAGCGCGGCGCGTTTTTTACTTCGATTGCGTCGGTGTATTCCGGCGGTTTTTGCGGCAGCAGGTATAACCCGGTCAGGCCCGCCGTGACGGAAAGCCCAACGAGGGGATTCCAGCACGAAAGCAGCAGGGCCAGCGCGTATAAAACGACGGACGCCACGTATTGCCGGGTCATTTTCTGAACGAAACGGAGCGTGAGGCGCGGGTCAATCAGGCGGTAGTCGCGGCTTGCGTACAGCCAGACCAGCAGCCACAACAGCGCGGGGAGAAGCAGGCCGACCGCGTAAAAAATGACGGTGGCCTGCCGGTATTGCGGGCGTGTGACGTACTCGCCGAGCGCGGCGGCGGGCAGCGGTATAAACGAAACGCACATCAGAAAAACGACGTTCAGCATATTAAAAACGTGATCGGTCTTCTGGTACATCCGAAAAATGTAATTGTGGTTCGCCCAGTAAACGCCGACCGTGACGAACGTCAGAATATAGGTCAGGTAGGCGGGCCACAGAGCAAACAGGGCGGGCGCGAGGGCCTGCCCCGTTCCAGTCAGGTGGGGAATTTTCACGTCCAGAATTAGCAGGGTGATCGCAATGGCGAACACGCCGTCGCTGAACGCCTCCAGTCGCTGCGTCCCCTCATCGGGTTCGTTCCGCCTGTCCCGCCCGTTTTCCGCTCCGTATCGCATCCACGCCTCTTAAATTTTCAGCCAACGCGCCGCAGGCGGTCACCTGTTTTTCGCTTTGGGATACAGCCATTTCGTCAGGTTGCGGGTCAGCCAGGGCATGACGTAGTACATCAGCAGCACGACCTGAAACGTCGCCAGAATCAGTAATTGCAGCGGGGCGGGCAGCGGCTTCATCAGCGACCGCAGAAACGGGTTGACCCACGTCCCCAGGCAGAACAAAATCGCAATGACGAGCGCCGCCATGCGGTTTCGGGAGGGCGCGTCGGGCGTGTCCGCCATTCCGGGCGTGAACCAAAATTCGAGTCCGTCGAGCAGGCGCGGCGGGTGGGCGTCATCCGCAATCGCTTCGGCGCGGCGGAGCCAGTGGCGGCGGGTGTCGGAGTTTTCCCAGCGGGCAAGATTGGCATAGGAATCGAAGCGCATGATCGCGACAAATTCCGGCTGCGTGTGGGGGCCGGGGCGCAAAATGTTTGTGCCGAGATAGCCGGGAAAAAGCTTTACTTCGTCTAAAACTTCTTCGAGCCACAATTCATACGCGGCCTCGCATCCGGGGCGGACGCGGCGCGAAATCACGACGGTAACGGGGCCGGTGCGCTCCGCTTCCCGCCCTGTCTCCGTGAGCAGGAGGGCCTGTGTCATTTCTAAATTTCCTCGCATTGTGTGCGTTGTGTTGCGGCGGCGTTTTTTGGCGGCGACGCATTTGTAGTATAACCTACCAGACAGAAAAAGTCAATCGAAATCTGCAACAAAAAAAGTCAACAAAAAACGCCTGCCCCCCCTGATTATCGGCGGACAGGCGCGAAAAAATGCTTCTACTTGATGTCGTCAAGCCCCTGCGCGATCTCGAACAGGAACCAGATTCGGCGCTCGGTCTCGTTGAGCAGCGATTGCAGCAGGTCGTTGGTCGGGGCGTCGTCGTACTGATCGGTAACGTCAATCGCCTTGCGCTGCGCGACGGCGATATGCCGATTGTCGGCGAGCAGGCGGAGGATCATGTCGGCGGGCGAAACGTACTCGTCGTTGTCGTCGCTAATCGTCTGCGCCTGCGAAATGTGGCTGATGCTGCGAATGGTCGTCGCGCCAATTTTGCGAAGCCGCTCCGCCAGCGGGTCAATGCCCGACTCAATGGACTCCGCCTGCTCGTCAAACAGCAGGTGGTAGCTATGAAAATGCGAGCCGGAAAGATGCCAGTGGAAATTCTTCGTTTTGACATACAGCGCGAACGAATCGGCGATAATCGGGTTGCAGGCGTCGGTGATGGCCTGCACCCCTTCGGCGCTCAGGTCGGTCGGGGTCGCGAGGCGGGGATGCGCCGGGTAGGTCTTGATTTTGCCGCCAATGATAGCCTTCACGCCGTGATCGGTCTTTCCGTTTTCGGTCTTTCCGTTGGTATGATCGCTTTTGGTAGGTGTCTGGGTTGCGGTTGCCATAGGAGGCTCCTTTTGAAGTGGTCTCAGGGGCTGTTTTTTTGTGTTCGTCAGGATAGCAGCCAATGATAGAACGGGATTCTCGCCCGGTTGTTCCGCCAATTTGCGTGTTTATTTACCTAACCCGGCGGCGCGTCTTCCCCTTTCAGGATTTTTGCGGAGGCGTCCTCATCCGGTGGAACGCCCTGCGCGGCGAGGAAGGCCGGGGGCGTCGGCGTCGTCAGTTTCGGGAACAGGCGGAAGCAGATGGCCTGGATGCTTGCCGCGATTGGCACGGAAAGCAGAAGGCCCCATAGCCCGAACAGACTGCCGCCAAGCGTCAGCGCAAAGAGCGAAACGACCGGGTGCAGACCCACGCCGCCGCCCACCACACGCGGCGTAATCACGTTGTCGAACACCTGATTCAGAATCAGCGTCGCCAGCACTCCCCAGATTCCAAAACTGACGCCGCCCGCCGCAAAGGTAATTAAAAACGTGATTAGCGCCGTGACCAGCGGGCCGAGATAGGGGACGGAATACAGCAGTCCGCCCGCAACCGCGACCAGCAGCGCGTACTGCGCGATCTCGTTGTGCGCCATCGAGAGGGCCAGCAGCAGCAGCAAGGTCATTAGCCCGTACAGGGCCGAGACAATCATCAGGCCGCGCAGGTATTCGGTAAAGACCCGCCCGATGTCGCCCGTCATCAGGCGCATGGGGCCGCGCCACCGCGTCGGAGCCAGATAAAAGGCGCGGGCGCGGAACCTGTCAATATCGAGCAGCAGATAAAACGTGATAATCAGCGTGACGACTACCTCTAATACCGTCGTCACCGAGCCGATGAGGAATGTCGTGATGCGCCCCGCCGAGTTTTTTAACTGCGCGGTCAGGCTGGCGCTGACCTGCGCGGACAGCGTATTGAAATTCGGCGGCAGTTTCACGCCGAGAATTTTCTTGTGCGTGTGAAGGAAGTCGTTGACATACTGCTGCAAACTCGTGAGGATTTTCGGGCCGTTTTCTTCCAGCGCCGCGACCTGCCCGCTCAAAATCGGCACGGCAATCGCAATCACGCCGCCCACAATCAGCAGGAACCCCAGAAAAACAATCCCCGCCGCCGCGAAGCGTCTCAGGCCCCGCGCCTCCAATTTGTCCGCCAGCGGATCGAGCAGCATGGCAAAGGCTGTCCCCAGCACAAAAGGCGTGGCGATCTCCAGCGCCGCTTCAAATAGCCGCCGCGAAACGAGCAGCAGCACAACGGACGCCGCCACGCCCAATGCCGCAAAAAACCCGGCGCGGAACCAGTCGCGGTAGTTGCCGGGAGCGTTCAGTTCCAGCGGGCGTTCCGGCGCAGTCCGCGCCATTTCAGCCGTTTCAGTCATAGGATTCACAGAGCTACTTTCATAAAACGGCGCGTTGTTTTGCGCCGGTAGGGATTTGTACCCGTAGTACGCGGCAGGCGAGCGAAAGGTTCACGAAATTTTTCCGTTGCCGGAAGTTGAAAACTACCGGCAGCGCGAACGGTAAATCGCTCCGCCCGGTTTTCTTACAGACAAATCAGTGAAACACGGTAGAGAGATATTGCGATCCTGTCCGCAGGACGGTCGGCGAAGCCTCCCAGACGGGTCGCTGAGCGGCCCGGTATTGCATTGCGAGCGGGTCGCTGCGCGGCCCGGTATTGCGTTGCGGGCGGGTCGCTGCGCGGCCCGGTATTGCGTTGCGGGCGGGTCGCTGCGCGGCCCGGTCTACCGCGAAGGTACGAGGTTTAAGTGATTTGTCTATTATCGTTCTGCAATCACATTTTGCGGGACGCCCTGCGGCGGCTGCCCCTGCCAGAAACGGTAGAGTTGTCCCAGCGTTACAAAGGCCAGCGCGGTCAGCGGGGCGGCAAACAGCACTCCGATTACGCCGCCGACCTCGAAGCCCGCAAACAGAATGAACAGCGTCAGAACTTCGTGCAGGCCCAGCGCCGCCCCGACCAGTCGCGGGTACAGGATTTTAGAACCGACCTCATTGATAATTCCGAACGCCGCCACCAGCACGATCACACGGAAGACCGGGTGAAAATGCGCGTGGGGCGAGATCAGCGCGGCAATCACGGCGGGAACCGCTCCGATAAACGGCCCCACCACCGGAATCAGCGCCACCAGCGCCACAAACAGCCCGATGAGCAGCCACAAACGCAGTCCCAGCGCCAGACACAGAACAGCCGCCATGCCGCCAATCGTCAGGGCTAAAATCAACTGACCGCGCACAAAGCCGCCTAAAATCCGGTTCACGTCGTCCATCCACTGCGAAGCGTAAGGCAGGAGGCGCGGCGGCACGTTTTTCTCCGCGCTTTGCCGCATCTCTTCGCTGTAAATCAAAAAATAGAGCGCAATCAGCGCCGTAATCGCGCCCTCGACGACGGCTTTAGAAAAATTCGTCAGCAGTTTCAGGACACGCTTCGCCGTTTGCTCGCTGATCGCCTTTGCGTTCGGGTTGGAACGCTTGATATAGCCCTGCAAATTGGCATGGATTCCTTTGCCTTCCAGCCAATCGTCAAACGCTGCTAGTTTTTCCTCCGCGTTGGCCTGATACTCCGCGTGGTTCTCCGCCAGATGCCGCGCCTGCTGCGCCAGCGGGCGGCTGAGGGCCAGCGCTCCCAGCGCCAGCAGCGCGAAAATCCCGGCAAAGACCAATCCGGCGCTTAATGCGCGTCCGCGCCGTTTCGCCGCCGTTTTAGGCCCCCGCAATTTTTCCACCAGCGGATCAAGGGCGTAGGCGAGCAAGGCCCCCAGCGCGAAGATCAGCAGGGTATGCCCCATCAGCGCCAGCAGACGGACGGCGACTCCCGCGAGGGCCAGCAATCCCAGCAGAACCGCGACCACGAGCAGCAAGTCCAGCCAGCGCCGCCGCCCCGCCGCATCCAGCAAAGCGCCGCCCGCGCTAATTTTTGCCGCTGATTCCGCCGCGTGTTCGTTTGTCGTCCCGGTCTTTTGTTCGCTGTCCATACGAAATTTCTCCTGCCCGCCCGCCGTCCGTCTATGGCATGGTTCCACCTATGGCATGGTTCCACACGTTTCGGGCAAAGTCCTTGTTTCTCCCCGTCCGTTCTGCGCGGCAGACGCGCCGCGCCGCCTTTCGGTTCCCGGCGTCGCATTGCGAAGCCGCGCCGCAGCGCCCGCGCTTGATCAAGTTGACAATCTGGACGGAATCTGTTATACTTCCCCATACGTCGCATGGGCGGCGGTCAAGTCAACACAGCGCGGCAGGGTTGCCGCCGGGAAGTTCGCTATGCACAACGCAAAAATCCTCATCGCTGACGATGACGCCATGATTCGCCTTGATCTCCGCGCCATGCTGGAATCGCTGGGCCACTGCATTGTCGCGGAGGCGGAGGACGGCGAACGCGCCTGCTACCTCGCCCGCAGCCTCAAGCCCGACGCCCTGATTTTAGACGTGATGATGCCGAAAAAGAACGGACTGGAAGTGGCGGAGATCGCCTGCCGGGAACGTCTTGGGGCCGTCATGCTGCTCACCGCGTACAGCGATGTCCCGATGATCGAGCAGGCCAGCCGAATCGGGGTGCTGGCGTATCTGGTCAAACCGTTCCGGCAGCAAGAATTGCAGCCCGCGATTGAGATTGCGCTCAGCCGCTACCGCGAAATGACGGCGCTGGAGGGCGCGTTGGACGCGGCGCAGGATCAAATTGAATCCAGCCGACAGATCGGACGGGCCAAACGGATTTTAATGGATCGGCACACCATCAGCGATCAGGAGGCGTACCGCCGCCTTCAATCGCAGGCGCTGGCCTCAAATCGTTCTCTGCGCGAGATCGCCGACGCGATTTTGCTGACGGAGAATATGGGCGCGATGTCTGTTTCGACGGAACCGCGCAAAAATCGCTCATAAAAATCGCTAACATTGCAGCGTGGCAATGCGTAGTGAGGGCAAAAGGGGCAATTCGCCCGAAAAAACGCTCCGACCAATGGAGAGAGGAGAAAAGAGAGATGATGAAAGTGGAGGCGTTGATTCGCCCGCAAAAACTCGAAGAGGTCAAGGCCGCTTTGAATGAGATTGGGATTCGCGGCATGACCGTGACCGAAGTGCGCGGGGCCGGGAAACAGAAGGGCTACACCCAGACGTATCGCGGGGCCGAGTACACTGTAAACCTGATCAACAAGGTCAAATTAGAGATCGTCGTTCCCGAATCGGAGGCGCGGCAGGTGGCGAATGTCATTGCCGAGGCCGCCCGCACCGGCGAAATCGGCGACGGGAAAATTTTCCTGATCCCGGTGGCGGAAGTGATCCGCATCCGCACCGGCGAGGAGAATGAAGTCGCGCTGTCTTAGCCCGCCTTCCCTGCAATCTGGGGAAGCTACCGGAGTAGTTTTCGGGCAACACCCCTTTTAACCCCGACTCCCCCGCTTTAAGAAAAGCGGGGGAGTTGTGGCGTTCCTCCCGTCTGCGGCGACATTCTGCCCCGCGTTTTTCGGACGCCCGATGCAAAAGTAATCCAGCGGGTAATTTGACAGCAATTTATTCCGTCGAAATGAGGAGACTGCCAATGGCGGCAGGATTCCAACCGACGCGAAACAGGCCTGACCATGACCAATATCGAACAACACCTCCAGCTTGCGGCGGGCGTGACCGCTGTTCCCGCGCCCGACGACGCAGGGCTTTTCCTGAAATTCACGGCGGAACACGCCGCGCCGCGCCACGTTTTTCCCGTCGGCGAACTGACCGGCATCGCCCGCTACACCGCCCTGCACCGCTACGAGCCGTTCTGGATGCGCCCGAAAGCGGGAACGAAAATCGGGGCTGTCCCGATGGAAACGCAGTTCCTGCTGGCGGAAACCGACGGCGGCGACTGCCTGCTGATTGTCCCACTCATTGACGGCGTGTTCCGCGCCGCCTTGCAGGGGACGGGCGAAAGCGGCCTCGAACTTGTGGCGGCGACGGGCGACCCGGCGACGGTGGGGATGGAACTTACCGGTCTGTACGTCGCGGCGGGGCCGAACCCGTACACGTTGATGCAAGACGCCGCGCCCGTCGTCATGGCGCAGATGAAAACGGGGCGGCTGCGCGAGGAGAAAACGCTGCCCGATTTCGCCGATGTCTTTGGCTGGTGTACGTGGGACGCCTTTTATCAGGACGTGACGGGCGAAAAAGTCCGCGAAGGGCTGGCGAGTTTCCGGGCGGGCGGCGTGGAGCCGAAACTGCTGCTCTTAGACGACGGCTGGCAGTCGGTCAAACCCTTTCCGACCGGCGAAAAGCGGCTGACCGGCTTTGCCGCCAACGAGAAATTTCCCGGCGATCTCGCGCCCACTGTGCGGATGGCAAAGGACGAATTTGGCATTGAAACGTTTCTGGTCTGGCACGCGCTGCACGGCTACTGGGGCGGCGTGGACGGCGACAGCCTGCCGGGATATGGCGTTCGGAGCGTGGCGCGGCAGTATGCGCCGGAGATCGAACACTATGTCGCCTCCCTGCTGCAATGGTTCGGAAAAGCGGTCGGGGTGGTGTCGCCGGAGCAGATTTACCGCTTTTATCAGGACTACCACCGGCATCTGAGAAAGCAGGGCGTGGACGGCGTGAAGGTGGACAATCAGGCGGCGGTCGAGGGCGTTTCGCAGGGGCTTGGCGGGCGCGTCGCAATGATGCGGAGTTACCATGAGGCGCTGGAAGGCTCGGCGCAGACTCAGTTTGGCGGCAATCTCATCAACTGTATGTCGTGCGCCAACGAAATGCTGTACGGGGCGTTAAACTCCACGCTGACCCGCACTTCCACCGATTTCTGGCCCGACAAGCCCGAATCGCACGGCGAACATCTGTACTGCAACGCGCAGGTTTCGGCGTGGTTCGGCGAGTTTATTCACCCCGATTGGGATATGTTCCAGTCCGGGCATCCGGCGGGCGCGTACCATGCGGCGGGGCGGGCGGTCAGCGGCAGTCCGGTCTACGTTTCGGATAAACCGGACGCGCACAATTTCGATTTGCTGAAAAAACTCGTGTTGCCGGACGGCGGCGTCCTGCGCTGCGCCGCTCCCGGCAGGCCGACGCGGGACTGCCTGTTCCGCGACCCGACGACGGAAGCCGTCCTCCTGAAAATTTTCAATCACAACGCGTGCGGCGGCGTCCTCGGCGTCTTCAATGCGCGGCACGGCGGCGCGGACAGTCCTTCAGAACCGATTGCCGGGGTTGTTCGCCCATCCGATGTCGAGGGGCTGGAGGGCGAGGAGTTCGTCGTTTTTGCGCACCACGCCAACGCGCTGCGGACGCTGGCCCGTGAGGAAGCGTGGGAGATTACTCTGCCGGAATTGGGCGCGGAGGTCTTTACCATTGTTCCGCTGGTTGGCGGCGTGGCCCCGATTGGCCTTGCGGACAAGTTCAACAGCGGCGGCGCGTTGCTCTACGCGGAGTTCGATTATTCGTTCCCGGAATGTTACGAACTGACCGCGCAGGGGGCGGGAGATTTACTATTGTGGTGCGAAAATCCTCCGGTCGCGGTGGAGGTCAACCGCGAGGCGGCAGAAATTCACTATGACTACGCCACACGCCGACTGGAAATCGCCCTGCGGGGTGATCGGGTGTTTACCGTCCGCCTGCGATTTTAAGCCCGCCAACATCATGGGGCTAACGAGCGGCAATACGCGCCGCCGCAAATCCCGCTGCGGCGGCGGGACTCCCGGAGCAGGCGCAACCCGGCGGAATCCCGCCAAAACCGCCCTCCCAAAACACGAAACGCGCTACCGGAGGAGTTGGACCGGTTACTGCGAAAATATCTCGTCGGCGCTCAACACGATCAGATTTTCTACGCGGGCCTGCGCGATAATCATGCGGTCGAACGGGTCGCGAGGGCGCGAGGGCAACTCCTCCAAAGCGTAAACATGGGCCAGCGTCACGGGCAAAATTTCGATCCCGTTTTTCTCCTGCTGTTCTCGTATCACTTCCGGCAAAGAGTTCTGAAACGCGAGTTTTCCAATCTGCACCTTGATCTGCATCTCCCAAACGCTGGCAATGCTGAGGAAAAGCCGATTGCGTCTGTCTTCCATAAAAGCGCGGACTTGCGGCGAAAGCAGGTTTTGCTTCCCGTCGCTCCAGATGAAATTGTTCGTGTCCAGCAGGCCGTTCAAATTTTGCCTCCCCAGAAGTCTTCGGGCAGGGGCGCGTCAAAATCGTCGCTCATCCAGGTCTGGCCTTCGTGCAGACCCATAATACGTTTCGTGGTCATGGGTTCTACCGGCACAATCCGCGCCAGAGGCGTGCCGCCATTGGCAAGAATGACCTCGGTCCCTGCCTGCGCCAGCGAAATCAATTCGGACAAACCTTCGTGCCTCTCGCAAATATCCACCGTTTTTGTCATCGCAGCCCCCTTTTCGTTTCGGCAGTCGCGCCGCCTCCTCATATTATATCACGAAACCGGCGGATGGCAAAACGCGCCGCCGCAAATCCCGCTGCGGCGATGCGCCCCCCAATTCCTCGCTATTCTTTTGAACCAGAGAAAAGTCGTAACTCCGGCGGATTTCTGTTAGGGACTCTCAAAGATTAAAATCTTCCACGTTGGCGGGCGGGCGGATAAATCCACTGCCACAAAAGCACGAAGTCCGCCTTCGCGGACTCAATGCGGACTTCGCACTGGAATACTTATTTTCTTGAGCGTCTCTTAAAGGCCCTGTATTAAAAATTCGCCCGGAAGCGGCGGAGAAAGATACGACGGGTTTCGGTCATATAAGCGTGGAGATCGTTCCAGAACTGCGTTTCGTCCGTGTAACCGAGGAAGCGGGCGAGGACGCGCCGACGGGCGGGTTCTTCGGGCAGAACGTTGACGGAAGCGCCGGTCGGCAAAGCGAGGGCGTTGCGCAGGCGGGTCAAAAGGAGGTAGGCGGCAGTCAGGGCGTCCGCTTCGGCGTTATCCAGCTGGCGGACTGCCACGAGCGCGGACAGGGCGCGGAGGGTGTTCGGGACGCGCAGGCTGACTCGCTGCCCGCCGTAGCGAAGTTGCAGACGCTGCGCCAGCCATTCAATGTCGCTCAGGCCGCCATGTCCGAGTTTGAGATCGGTGTCGCGCTGCGCGGGGTTCAGGCGTTCCGTTTCGATTCGGTTTTTCATGGTGGCAATCGCGGCGTCCTCCTTCGGCGTCGCGCCGCGCCCGAAACTGACCGCGTGCAAAATCCGCTCGAAGCGCCGCCCGACCTGCGGGTGTCCGGCGATAAAGCGGGCCTTCAGCGCCGCCTGCCGCTCCCACGTCTCGCCCGACTCGCGGTAGTAGGCGATAGCGCCGCGCAGGGAATGGACCAGAGCGCCTTGCCGCCCCCAGGGGCGCAGGCGGGTGTCAATTTCGATGTTCAGGCCGCGCAGATTCAGTTCGCGGTTCAGGCCGATAAGCCGCTCCGCCAGTTTATTCACCAGCGCGAAACGGGCGTCGCTCTGATTTGCGTCGGCGCGGTCGTGGCCCGCGTCGTAGACGAAAACTACGTCCCAATCGCTGCCGTAGCCGAGTTCCGCCCCGCCAAGTTTGCCGAGGCCGATGATCGCCACGCGGCCCAGGACGCGCCGCGCCGCTTCCGAATCGGTCTGCGCTGCGGCAAGCGACTCAACGCAGATTTCCAGCAGAGCGGCAAGCGTGGTTTCCGCAAGCCCGGTCAATGCGTCCATCACCTGCGCCGTATCAATCTCCTCCCAGATGTCCCGCGCCCCGATTTGCAGAGTCTCCCGCTGATAAAACAGGGCAATCGCGTCCAGTTTCGCCGCAAAATCTTTCGCCTTCCGCACCCGCGCTTGCAGTTCCACAAGGCGGATGCTGTCCTGTTCCCTGTTCCCTGTTCCCTGTTCCCTGTCTTCCCTTTCCTGCGTATCGAGCAGGCTGTCCAGCCATTCCAGATGGCGCGTTAAGTTTTTAATTAGCGGCGGCGCGGCGGAACCCAGGTTCAGGATTTTCAGCAGCATCTCCGGGCTGTCGTCTAAGGCCGCGTAGAGTTGGGCGCGGTTCGGCGCGGCGATTGCCAGCGCTTCGAGGCCCGCCAGCGCCGCGTCGGGGTCGGGCGTATCGGCGAGAAATTCCAGCAGGCGCGGGGCAAGGGACTTAAATTCGACGGCGGTATCGGGCGGCATTTCGCCCCATTCGTTGCCGCGCATCGGAGAACGAAGCGCCAGCAGAGCGGCGGGAATGTCCCGAAACCCGATGCCGCGCAGAATCGCTTCGATTTCCGACTGCGCGGCGGGCGTCTCAATGGCGTCCAGTAAGGCCCCGATCTCTCGCCGCTCCCCCAATTCTGTAAGAGGGGAAAAAGAGGCGCCTTCGCCATAAAAAAGCGTCTGGAGATGGCGATGCGTCCGGTCGCGGCGCCGCGTCAGTTCCGCTTCAAAGGCGTCTCTGTCCGAGTGTCCCATGCGGCGGGCCAGCCATGCGCGTTCATTTTGGTCGCTTTTCGCGGGCATATTCTGCACCTGAAACCCGTGCAGCAGCTGCAAACGATGCTCTAAATTTCGCAAATACTGATAGTCATCCGCCAGTTCCGCCGCCTGCGCTTCGGTCAGCAGGCGGGCGCGGCGCAGGCGATGCAGGGCCGCAAGGGTGTTGGCGGTTCGCAGGTTCGGGCGGCGACCGCCATAGAGCAACTGGAATTTCTGCGCGAGAAACTCCACGTCCCGGATGCCGCCGTAACCTGTCTTGATGTTCGTTTCCGTTTCGCCCGCCAGTTCGCAGACGCGTTCGATCCGGCGCTTGTTTTCCAGAATGTCGGCGACGAACTGCGCGGAAACGACCGGGCGGTAGACAAACGGCGTCCGCAACTCCATGAACGCCGCGCCGAGCGCTCTGTCCCCGGCGATAAAACGCGCTTTTAATCCCGCCTGCCGCTCCCAATTTTCCGCCCAGCTCTCATAATAGGCGGCGTAGCCCGCCAGCGAGCGGGTCAACGCCCCGAAGCGCCCCTCCGGGCGCAGGCGCATATCCACCCGAAAAACGTGACCGTTGCCCGTCTCCTCCGACAGGATTTTCACGACCGCTTCGGCAAGGCGCGTCAGATAAACAATCGTTTCGATGTTGCGCCTGTCCGCCCGCTCTACTTCCGGCGGCAGGGCGTCGCCGTGAACAAACATCAAGTCAATATCGCTGCTGTAATTCAGTTCCTGCCCGCCGAGTTTGCCCATGCCAATCACGGCAAACGGCGGAACAAACGAATCGGGGGCGAGCGGCGCGGCAGACAGAGCGATGTCCACCGCGCACTGGACGCAGGCGTCGGCAAGGTTGGAAAATTCGCGGGCAGTCGTCGGCATATCGGCAAGCCCGATTAGATCGCGGACGCCGATGCGCAGCATTTCGCGGGCCTTCCAGCGGCGCAGGGCGTCTTTTTTCAGCGGCAAATTGTGACAGACGGAGACAAGATTGGAGACGGCGCGGTACTGCGTGGACGCAGTGAGACGCCCGCCGCTTGCGCCGGGACGGGAGATAATCTCGAAGTATTCGGGATTGCGAACGAGCAAGTCCGCAAAGTAGGGGCTGCTGCCCGCCACGAGGCAAAAAACGTCCAGCGCGGCGGGCTGTTCCAGCAGCAGGCGCAGATAGGAGGCGCGACCGCCGACCGCCTCGAACCAGCGGGCGAAACTTCCGAGCGCCTTATCGGGTTCCGGGCAATGGCGCAGGGCGTGGAGCAGCAGGGGAGTCAGCGCCGCAACGTCATCGTCCGTAATCCCCTGTCCGGCAAGCCCGCGCAGGCGGCGCAGGCCCGTCTCCACGTCCGTTATGCCCGCGTCGCGCATATCTTCCTGCATGGCGTGTGTCCTCTTACGCGGGGCAAATGAACAAACACCTATTTCTTCGCCGCCGCCGCGACTGCTTTGGCCGTGGCGAGGTTGGCGTTCACGGCGTCCCAATCTAGGACATTGAAAAAGGCGTCAATGTATTTGGCGCGGCCCGTCTGGAAGTCCAGATAGTAGGCGTGTTCGTAAACGTCGAGGCCCAGCAGCGGGGTGGCGTTCCAGACCGGGTAGGTATTCTGCGCGTCGCCGATGTAGTTGAAAACGCTGTTGTCCGTATAGTCGCGCGCCAGCCAGACCCAGCCCCGCGCCGCAATTCCGGTGGCTTTTATATCGGCCTTCCAGTTCGCAAACGATCCAAACGCCGCCGTAATCAAGTCCGCGATTTCGCCCGTCGGGTCGCCGCCCTTGCCGCCGAGATGCCCGAAGTAGAGTTCGTGATTTTTGACGCCGCCGAGCGCGAAGGAGTATTCCACTTTCAGTTCGCGCAGATCGCTGTACGTGGCGTTGGCCTTTGTCGGGTCGGGAACGCCGAGCGCGGCGAGTTTCGTTCGGATTTCATTGACTTTGTTGACGTAGCCGGTGTAGAGTTTATAATGTTCCTCGTGCGTTTTGCGGCTGATTCCCGCCGCTTCGGTGGTAAAAATCTTCTCCGGCAGCGGTTTCGGCTTAATCAGCGTCGGCTTCATAGCGTCCTGCGGCGCGGCAAGCGCCGGTCCCTCTAGCGCGGCGGCAAGCGTGGTCGCTCCCACTCCCGCGCCCAGCGCGATAAACTTGCGGCGGTCAAATCGGTTAGTTTCGGTCGGGTTCTTCTCGTTCGTCATGGCTTCGTTTCGGTTTCCTTCCAGTCCGCAGGGCCAAATCCCTTGCGAAAGACGTGTGTCCTGTATTATACCCTGCGTGGTCTGCTCTGCGCGGCGGCGCGGCGGCGAAGATTTTTTCGTCGGGGCTTGACAGCAGTCAAACTTTCCTCTATAATAATTTCACCTGCCGCAAGACCGCTGAAAGCGCGTGTCCTCCCCGGCGGCGGGAGACCGCTTTTCTGTCTACTGGGCTTCCCCCCGGCTCCCCTGTTTTGTCGGAAGGAAGATAGGTATGACATTCCGTATTTTTGCGCTGCTTGCGTTGCTTGCGCTGGCCATTCCGGCGGCGGCGCAGGCGAAGGTCCCCGTCAAAAAAGTCCCGAAAAAGCAGGGACTGATCCGCGTTCCACTGCCCACCGATCCGAATGTCTCCGTCTACGTCGGGATAGCGGGAACATTCAAAAGCGCCGGTAACGGTCAAACGCGCCAAATGGAACTGCAAACCGACGTTTCCAACTACGCCCTGAACGAGGCGGTTGACCCCGCGACAATGCAGGATCACGAAATCTCCACGATGCAGGTCTCCGATGAGCCGGGCTGGGGAGTGTTCGCCCCACCGGACGGCACGTTTACGTTCCATGTGGACATCACAGACGCGCAGGGGCATCTTGGCAGTATGACCGTGATCGAAATGGACACCGGGCGCGTGGTGGGAACGATCAACGCCGCGCCCGATGGGGCAAGCTTGCAGGGGACTTTGCCTGCGGATTGGTCGCAGGTCAACTATGCGCTCAACGTTAAGGACAAGCAGGGGCAGCCCAAAGCAAAACTTACTGCAACGCAGGGCAATGTGGATTCGTGGTATCTGTTCACCCTCTCCGGCAATTTTGAGCCGAATGTCCTGCCAGTCACCCCGTGTTCTCCCGCTTACGCCAGCCATAGCACAAACGGAACACAGGGCGATCCGAAGAGCCCGCAGGGCGTGGTAAGCGGCGTAAACACACCTACGCATTTCGCGCAGGACGGCAGCGTTGCTTGCGCCTACCTTGCGCAATCCAACGATACCAGCGGGGCCATGCCGTTGCCTCCGCCCAATACCCTGCGTCTTCTGCAAAAGCAAAAGGTGATTTACAACTCCGCAGCCAGACGTCTGGTGAACAACGATTTCAAACCGGGCGATCCGGCTAACTTCAAGGCAATACTCGACCCCCTTACTCAGCTGTCGAAAGAGGACGCCGCATCGGTAATGACGGACAATACCATGCCGCCCTATTCGAAGAACTGCGGTCACTGGGATGCAATACTGCACGGTTCCGCTACTGCCGTCTTCGCGCTGCCCTACCGCAAACTACGCAACAAAGGCGCTTTTCTGGACGCGCTGACTGGAGCAATGAAAGATTTGGTCAAGGCGGGAACGGATGTGCTTTCCGTTCTTCTGGGAAGAGCGGCAGACAACTATCTGGCGGACAAGGCCGCGAACACCAGCGGCTTCGCGCCTGGAGATGTCGTGCCGGTAGGCGACATCTACATTTTGCAGGCGCAGGAGGCAAGCAAGTCCATTGCGTCCGACCCGATTCTGCAAGATGTGACGTTTCATATCATGCCCGATACCGCACCCGATGATCCCACCACCTATGTCGGCAGCGTCGTTGCCACTGGTTTCGCAACGGCGGTAAGCCCTCCCCCCGCTGGCGCTATTGGGGCGTTGAACTTCGATGCGACCGGCAACGCCACGTTATCGCTTCCGAAAGGCTACAAATGGAAGGCGAGCGGCAATATCGTCTCGCCCGACGGCTACGAAGGAGGAACCGTTGAATTTCCAACGCCAAGTCAAGTCGTTATCTCTATTCCCTGCACGCTGAAAGTCCTGCTGAAATTGCAAATTTTCACCGAAGACGATCAGCATACGCCGATCTCCGCCGCGATTACGATGGGCGGTCGCTATGGCGTAACGCAACTCGATGACGCCAAAAAATACTCTCTGATATTCACCTCGATCACGCCCGGAGCTTTGGTGATTCACGGCGAGGCCGCTGGCTACGACCCGGTAGATCAGCCCATTTACATCGCGAAGGGCAAGAAGCAGACAACGACGCTGGTCTTCAAGAAAAAGAAAGGCGGGGGCGGAGTCAAGCCCGTGCAGGGGTTCATGCCGGTTGAGTTAGAATCCGCCGTGACGCTTGACGCTTTCACGCTTGACGCTTTCAGCTGGTTCACTCTCTATCACTAAAAACCTCAAGGCGCGAATTGCGCCGCGTTTCCGGGCCGTTCACAGCCCGGAAACGCGGCGCAATTCGCGCCTTCCTTTTCGAAATCCTGCCGGAATTTCGCTTAATTTGCCGCGATTGGCGCGTTTGCTTGACAAATGACGCGGTAAATTCTATAATAGCGGTATGACCACTCGTGGAACACGCGCCGTGACGCAGACCGCCGGACGGGTTTATCCCCGCCGCGCCCGCTCTCGCGTCAGCCCAAAAAAGCGAATCAAGACCGCCCTCGCCCTCGCATTGCTGGCGGCGGAGTCGGCGCTCGCCATCGCCCTGGTGTGCGTGACGGTGCTGTTCTGGCGCTTCACCAACGAAGACCTCGCTTCGCTGGAGGGCATCGCCGACGAGATTAAAACGCCCGTCGCGACGACGATCTGGTCGGAGGATAACGTGCTGCTCGGCACATTGGACGTGCAGAACCGGCAGCCTGTCGCGCTCGAAAAAGTCCCCAAACGGATGCGGGACGCCACGATTGCGATTGAAGACCACCGCTTTTACGAACACTCCGGCGTAGACCCGATTGGCGTGGCCCGCGCCGTCGTTGTCAATTTTCGCAGCGGCAACCACGCCGCGCAGGGCGGCAGCACCTTGACGCAGCAACTCGTCCGCAACCTCAATCAGTTTGGAATCAGCAAGGAAAAACGGCTGGGCCGCAAAGTCCGGGAGGCGTTTACCGCGATCCGTCTGGAGCAGCTTTACACCAAAAACGAAATCCTCGCGCTCTACTTAAACAATATCTACTACGGTGGCGGCGCTTACGGCGTGGAAGCGGCGGCGCAGGCGTATTTTGGAAAGCCCGTCGCGAAACTGGACATCTCGGAGTCGGCGCTGCTTGCCGGACTGCCGCAGCGCCCCCGCGCCCTGACCCCCTTCGAGCATCGCAAAGCGGCCTTGAAGCGCCGCGACGAAGTGCTGGCAAAAATGCTGGAATACGGCAACATCACGCCGCAGGAACACGATCACGCCGTTCGCGAAACCCTGTCGTTTATGAAACGCCGCCCGCATAAAAATTACGAGTTCAAAGCGCCCTATTTCGTGACGTATGTGCTGGGAAAACTGGTCAAAAAATACGGGGCGGAACACGTCTATTCCGGCCTGCGAATCGAAACCACGCTGAACTGGAAAATGCAGCAGATGGCGGAAGCCTCGCTGCGCAACGGGCTGGCGCACGCCGCCGGACTCGGCGCGAATCAGGGCGCTCTGGTCGCGATTGACAATAAGACGGGCTACATCCGCGCCCTCGTCGGCGGACGCAGTTTCACCGCCGATCAGTTCAACGCGGTGACGCAGGGGCGGCGGCAGCCCGGATCAACTTTTAAAATTTTCGATTACACCGCCGCCTTCGACACCGACAAGGCCAGCCTCTATACCTCCTTCCCCGATAAGCCGATTCCCTACCCACACGATCCGCAACACCGCGTCGTGAAAAATTACGACGGCGGATACAGCTACAACAACATCTCCTGTCTGACCGCAATTCAATTCTCAAAAAATACGATTGCGGTGCAGGCGGCGGCGGCGGCGGGAATCCGCACGGTCATCAAGTACGCAAAAAAAATGGGCATCACCACGCCCCTCGCGCCCTACCTGCCGACCGCTCTGGGGGCCAGCGCTGTGCGTCCGCTCGATCTGGCCTCGGCCTATTCCGTGATCCCGATGCAGGGCAAACGCTGCAAACCGATGGCGTGGTCGCGGATTCTGGACGCCAATCAGAATGTGGACGACGACCCCGCGCCCGAAGTGATTGAGAACATTATCAAGCCGGAAACCGCCGAGGCCATGAATAAAGCGTTTCATGCGGTGGTGCAAAGCGGCACGGGAACCCTGGCGCGCGGCAACGAAGGGAACGGTCTGATTGAGGACGCGGCGGGTAAGACCGGCACAACGAGCGATAACCGCGACGCCTGGTTTGCGGGCTACACGCCGGAACTCACGGCGGTCATCTGGGTGGCAAGCGTCCACAAATATCACGGGCGCGTAACGTATGCTTCCATGGGCGGCGCGACGGGCGGACACCTTTGCGCCCCTATCTGGCACGATTTCATGGTCGGGGCCGCGCCGATTGAGCGCAGATTCAAGACCGTTGCGCCCGGAATCATTGTGGACAACGGACGGACGATTGCGCCTCCGCCAGCCAAAAAGAAAACAAAGCGCTGGATGCGCCCGACGACGCAGGACGATAATAGCGGCAACAACGACAGCAGCGCGGACAACGGAGACAGCGGCGATACCACACCCGCTAACGCGACGAAACCGGACGAAAATAACCCGGACGCGCCCGCCGCGACCGCAGACCCGACCGGAGAGACCAATCCCGGCGACGCCGCCCCGGACAAGACCGCGCCGGGAGACACCGCCCCGCCGCTGCCGGAACCCGACAGCAGCGAACCAAAGCCCGATCCGAAACCGGTGAAACCGAAAAAGTCCGCCGCGCCAAAACCGCGCTCCCGCCCGCCCGCCGAGACGCAGCGCAATGCGAAAAACGACGGCGGCGACGCCGCGCCGGAACTTGTCAGCATCAGCCTCTGCAACGAATCGGGGCGTCTCGCCAACGCCTACTGCCCCGCCACGCACCCCCTGCGCGTGACCGCCGCGCAAAAACGCCGCATCGGGCGCTGCCGAATGCACCGCCCGCCGCCGGGAGAGGAGTAAAACGGGTATTGGGTATCGGGTGTTGGGCGTCGGGACAATGCAACTGCTTGCTTGAAGTCTATACAGACTTTGGTAAATAGGAAATTGTTCGACACCCGACACCCGACACCCAATACCCCTTTCCCCATGATAGAACTTTGCGACGTGACGGTCAATTATCAGAACGAATATACGGCGCTTTCCCACGTCAATTTAAAGGTGGAGAAGGGCGAATTTGTCTTTGTGGTGGGGCAGACAGGGGCGGGAAAATCTACCCTGCTGAAACTTTTGTACCGCGAGGAGACGGCGACGACCGGGCGCGTGGTGGTGGCGGGTCAGGATTTAGGCGCAATGAAACTCGGCGAAATCCCGCGCTTTCGGCGGCGGCTTGGCGTGGTGTTTCAGGATTTTGGGCTGCTGCCAAACAAGACGGTCTACGAAAACGCAGCCTTTGCCCTGCGCGTGATTGGCGCAAACCGGCAGACAATCCGGCGGCAAGTCCCCGGCGCATTGGAGATGGTCGGCATGGCGCACCGCCCGGACGCTTTCCCGCACCAGCTCTCAGGCGGCGAACAGCAGCGCGTCGCCGTCGCCCGCGCTCTGGTCAATAACCCGCTGATTTTGCTGGCGGACGAACCGACGGGCAACCTTGACCCGGACGTGTCGCAGAGCATCATGGAACTGCTGAACCACATCAACGCGCGCGGCACGACCGTGCTTGTCGCCACGCACGATCAGGCCGTCGTTGACCGGATGCGCCGCCGCGTCGTGCGCTTCGAGCGCGGACACCTCGCCGCCGACGAACAGGACGGCGCGTACTGGGAAGAGGGAGTCGGGGTTCGGGTGTCGGGTGTCGGATGATAAGTCTTTCGGCTGCGCTTTAGCAGGCAGGCGAATTGCCCGATACCCGACATCCGAACCCCGACACCCTAAATTGGAGGCGTTGTGAATTTAACCAGTCTGGGGTTTTTGTGCCGTGAATCGCTGCTCAATATCCGGCGCAACGGGCTGATGTCGCTGGCGGCGCTGGGGACGGTCACGGTCGCGCTTACGGTGCTGGGCGCGTCGCTGTGGAGCGCGTACCGGCTGAACGAATACGCCCGTCAGCAGCCGCAGATGTTCAATCAGATTGACGTTTTTCTGCCCGTCGAGGCCAAACGCGAACAGGCGGACGATCTGCGAACGAAATTGCAGGCTGACCCCGCCGTCGCGGTCGCGAAACTCGTGCCGAAAGAGGCGGCGTGGGCGGAATTGCAGTCCGACACGCCGAGCCTCACCGACGCCCTGCCCGATAACCCGCTGCCCGACAAACTGGAAGTTCGCGCAAAAGACCCCGCGCAGATTGGTACGCTGGCCCTCCGCCTGCGCGACCCGAAAGAGTTCCCTGAAATCGTTAAGGTCTTCGACGCGGGCGCGGAAGTCCGGGAGATGCTGGCGGTGGCGCGACTCATCAAACTGATTGGCGGCGGCGTGGCGCTGGGCCTCTTTATCGCGACCCTTTTTATTGTGCAGAACACGATCCGCCTCACCGTTTTCGCCCGCCGCCGCGAAATCCGCATTATGCAGATGGTCGGGGCCACTCCGAATTTTATCCGCCTGCCGCTGCTGTTAGAGGGGCTGTTTCACGGCGTGGTCGGGGCGGCGATTTCCGGCGGAATTATTCTGTTCTTCGGGCGCGAAGTGTCGCGGGCCGTTGTCAGCATCCATTCGCCGCTCACCGGCAACGTCCCCTCCGCCATCGGCCCGCTGGACGTTCTCGGCGGCATCGTCGCGATTGGCGCGTTCGTCGGACTGCTCGGCAGCCACCTGTCCATGCGCCGCTTCCTCAAACAAATCTAAGGAACAGAGGATTTTATCCACGAATTACCACGAATAATCACAAAATGACACGAAAAATACAAAACAACATTCTGCAAATTCTGCGTAAATTTGTATTTCACTCTGCGAACATCTGCGTAATCTGCGGATTGATTTTCCGTGTTTCTTTTCGTGTATCTTCGTGATTATTCGTGGTAATTCGTGGATAAAATCTTCCTCTGAGGCCGCTCAAAATCCAAAATCCAAAATCCAAAATCCAAAATCTTTTCCTCATTTTCGCGCTGCTGTCTGCGTCATTGAGCGTTTTTGCGGGGCCGCATAAGTGGAGGCCGCGCCACGCCGCCGCGAAGAAGTGGAAAAAAGGCCCGACCGCGCAGGAAGCAAAACTGGCGCGTCAGCGGAAAAGCCAACTCGCTCATCAGCTTGCGGGGCTGCGCGGCAAGGCGCACAACGCCCGCGCCAAAATCCATCAGGCGGCGGCGAAAGAAAACCGAGTCACGGAAAGCATTGAGACGGTGCAGGGGCGGCTGGCGGCAACCCGGCAAAAAATCGGGGCGACGCGGGCGCGGCTGGGGGATTTAGAGACGCGGCACGACGATCTGGAATCGCAGCGGGAAGACGCGCAGGAGCGGCTGACCACGCGCCGCCGCCTGCTCGCCGCCCGCGTCCGGGACAATTATGAGCGCGGCAATACCACCTATGCGCAGATTCTCTTGCAGTCCCGCTCTGTCCATGAGATGCTTTCGCGGCAGTATTACGTCAAGCAGATTACGCAAAGCGACGCAAAACTGATCGCGGGCGTTCAGGACGACATCGCGCAGATTAAAGACGACACGAAAGAATTGGAACAGGCGGAGGCGCAGCAACGGACGCTGGCGGCGGAGTATGAGTCGCAAAAAGTGCTGCTAGTCTCTGATATGGCGAAAGAGCGGGCGATTTTGCACACCGTCCGGGCGGCGAAAGCGCAGGCGGAGGACGAACTCGACGACATTGAGGACGAGGCCGGTTCTATGACCGCCCGAATCCAGCAGTTATCCCAACTGTTGCGCCGCCGTCAGGAGGCGGCGCGGCGCGAGGAAGCGGCGCGAAGGGCGGCGGCGCGGGCCGCGCAGCGCATGGCGCAGCAGCGTTCCTCCCGTCCTTCGCATCACGGCAAACCGCTTCCGATTCCCTCGGCGGAGGACGCTTTTGTTCCCGGCCCCGCGTGGCGCGGCGGCTTCCGTCAGCCGGTGAACGGGCGCATCACATCGGGCTTCGGGTATCGCTATCACCCGATTTTGCACCGCCGCAAACTCCACACCGGCATTGATTTCGGCGTCCATTCCGGCACTCCCGTCCATGCGGCGGGCGGCGGGACGGTCATCATGGCGTCCTATTCGCGGGGCTACGGCAACTGCGTCATTATAGATCACGGCGGCGGGCGGGCCACGCTGTACGGGCATTGCTCTTCCGTGTGCGTGTCGTTCGGGCAGTCCGTTTCGCCGGGTCAGCTCATCGCCTATTCCGGTTCAACGGGGATGTCCACCGGCCCGCATCTGCACTGGGAGGTGCGCCGCAACGGGGTTCCGGTGCATCCGTAGCCGCGAATATGTCTGAAAAAAATTCGGCCTTCCGGCAGGGGGAAAAACGTGGTAAAATAAAAAAGTGTGAACGACTGCCAGACAAGAAGGAGAACGCGATGGTCGCCGCCCCGAAAATTGCAACGCGCCGCCCCGCGCCGAAAAGCGCGAAGCGACTTTATACGCCCGAAGAATACTTCGAAAGGGACGAATGTTTTGATGGACGACTCGAATACGTAAACGGAGAGATTATTGCGATGGCGGGAGAGTCCCCTGAACATAATAAGGTTGCCGGAAACATTTATTTGAACCTGCGTATTTCGTTTCGCGGCAGGTCATGTGAGGTATACATAGAGAACGTGCGGGTGCGCGTTTCAGAAAGCCAGTACCGCTATCCCGATGTCGTGGCGCTGTGCGGCGAACCGGAGTTTGAGAACACGCGCCCGCAAACGCTGCTGAATCCAATGGTCGTCTTCGAAGTGCTTTCGTCCTCTACGGAACACAAAGATACGGGCGAGAAATTCGACGAATACCTGCAAAACCCCACGTTGACCGATTACGTGCTGGTAGCGCAGGACGCCATGCGCGTTCGGCACGTCCACCGCATCAGCGAGAACGACTGGCAGGTCTTCAGTTATACTCAGCCGGAGGACATCTTGCATCTGGAATCGCTGGACGTTTCTCTGACGCTGGCAGACATCTACGCCGAAATCACGTTTCCGAAACCGCCCGCGCTGACCAAAGCGCAATTCAAACGCAAGGCCCTGCGCAAGAAATCGTAACTTCTCACTTCGGGCCTATGAAAGGCCCGTCTGGGGGGCGTTCCTCCAACCGTCTTCGCGGACGGGAAATTTAAGATTTTGCTGTCCCGTCCGTGAAGACGGTCAGCCGGTGGGCTTCGGCAGGCGGGCCTTTTGTAAGCTCGACCAAACGAAGGGCTATTTGTGTGGCGCGATCATTCAAATAGATTAAAATCGCCACGCGCCTTCGAGCAAAATTTTCTGTTCGTTGATCTCATTGGTCTCGTAGGATGCCTGAAACTGACCCTGAATCTGGGCGCTGACCCGGAAGGTGTAGCGCTCCACCACGCCGCTCAAAGCGCGGGAGTAGCTGGCGGAAAAGGGGCCGAACAGATGGCGCGTGACGTTCAGGTTCAGCGCCTGCAAGGAATCGTAGCCCAGTGATAGTTCCTCAAAGCCGAGTTTCTGCGCGGTGCTGTCGAAGACGCCGGGAAGGAAGCTGCCGGTGATTGCGTTCGTCAAAAGCCCCTGCACCGCCTGCCCCGGATTGCTGCCGAACTGCCCCGGATTGCTGCCGAGAGTCAGGCTTTGCAGCAGGGTGTCCTGATCAAAATTCGGGCTGTTGGACGTGATGCTCAGGCGGGACTGCCCCGTGTTCGGATCAATCACGCTGCCGGTGAGCGGGCCGGTCACGCGGAAGGCCACGCGCTCCGAGACGGTGCGCCCGTTCGTGGAGGCGCGGGGTAGGTTGCCCTCCGCCCGCAGGTTCACGTACAGGCCAAGCCCCTGCTGCCCAGCATCCGGCACGGGGTAGTTGACGCGAATCGTGCTGTTGTTGAGAATGGTCAGGCGGGTGGTGGCGAGCGACAATTTGCCGCCGTTTAAGGTCATGGTTCCGTCTAACTGCGGGGCGGCGAGCGAACCGGCGATATTGATTTTGCCTGTGACGACGGTATTGAGCAGCGCGTTGGAGACGCGGACATTTTTGCCGATGTTGAACGCAAGATCGCGGAAACGGGGATTGATAGGAGGTTCCGACGCGCCGCCGGGAAGCCCGCCAAAATCGCCGGGAATGGCAAGCAGCGCGTCCGAGAGGGTCACGTTTCCCGAAACGCGCGGCGTCAGCAGGGCCCGCGCTATGGTAATATCGGCGCTGGCAATGCCGCGCACCGCCCCGGACTTCGAGCCGGGAAGCGGACGCTCCGCGAACGGGGCGCGTTCCACCGTGAGATGCAGCCCGACTTTTGGATCGGTCGCCGCGCCCTCCGGGACGGAGAGCGGCAGGCTGCCGGTCAGCGTGATGGGAGAACCGGCGTCTTTTGCGCTTTCGGGCAGATTGCCGAGATTATAAATTTGCGTCCGCGCCGAAAAGCGGTCTACATTCAGCGCTTTGCCGGTGAAGGTAAACGCGCTGTCCACGTCGCGCAGGCCGCTGCGGAACCCGGCGATTTGCAGGCGCGTGGCGTTCAGTCCGAGGTTGCCCACCACGCTCACCTCCCCGTCCGGTTTTTTGTCCAGCGCCGCCGACGCGGTAATCTGTCCCGTGCTTTGGGGGTCGAGGACGCGGGGGAAAAGTTTCGCAATCTCTTGAAGGTTCTGCTCTTTTTCGTCGCGCAGGCGCAGTTTCGCTTCGGCGTGGTAGGCGGCGTCGGGGGTGAAGAAGGGCGGCTGCCATTGGAAGCCGGTGATTTTCCCCTTGCCGCGCGCCTGCGTATTGCCGATGCTGACGCCCGCGTCGTTGATGTTCAGGACGCCGCCCGTCAGATTCGCGTCGTTGATGTCAATGCGGGAGATGTCATAGACCGTAACGCGGTTTTGCTGCGGGGCCGCTTTGCCCTTCGGGGTTTTCAGCGAGAGTTGGATGTCTTTGAGTTCGTCGGCGTTGGGCAGGCGCGTCAGTTTCAGATCGCTGACGTTCAGGGTCATTTGCGCGATTTCGGGGTTGCGCGTCTTGCCGCTCAGGGAGGCGGCGAAAGTCGCCGCGCCCCCGATTTGCGCGTCGCTGCCCTGCGCGGCGAGCAGGCGGCGGGCCGCGCCCAGCAGTCCGGCGGACGGCAGGGCGGACGCGGGGACGCCTGCGGGCTTGAGCCAGTTTTGCATCACGCCGAGGTTGACGCCCACTGCGTTGATGTCCACCTGCAAATCACCGTCATAGACAATTTTCGGCGCGTTGATGTCAATCTCGCCGTCCTGCGCCATGAGTTGCATTTTTGGCGCGGAGGCCCGCGTTTTGTCCGCCGTAGCGCTGCCCGCCAGCAGGGTAATCGGGTAGCCGTCAATCGTAATCGGGACAGCGTCCCAGTCCACCGCGAGTTTGGGATTCTCTGCCGTGCCGGTCAGCGCAATTTTGCCGGACGTGCTTGCCTTGACCGTGTTGGTTAAATCTGCCAGTATTTTGGCGGCGCTGCGCAGGCCCGCCGGGTTGGTTTCCGGGTCGGAATCGGCGAGGTTTTGCAGCAGATCGCGAAACCCGCCAAAGGTGACGCCGCTCCACGCGGCGTTTCCGCTTGCCGCTTTGGTCTGCAAATCGTAGGCGGCGCGGGAGATGTCAATCCGGGCGTCCTGCCCCGCAAAGCCGGTCAGCGCCGAGGGGCCGAGCGTGATTTTGCCGCCTGCGAATTTTGCGCTGGCCTGAAATCGTCCCAGCGGCGCGGCGCTGTACGCCAGTTTTTGCGCGTCGAGCGTGGCGCTGATGACCGTTTTTTTCAGCGTCCCGGTCACGGCGGCGGCGGCGTCCACCGTTCCCCGAAAATTCTCCAGCGCGGCGGGCAATGCGGCTGCCGCCTCCGTAATCCGCAAACCATTCGCCTTCGCCGTCAGGTCAATCGCTCCGTCCGTGTGAATCACGCCGCTTGCGGCAAGGACGCCGCCCGCGAACTCCGCCGAAGCGTCCAGCAGGTGAATCCCCTCTGCGCCGTAGTCCGCCCGCGCCGACGCATTGGCGACGGGCAGGCCGTTCACCGTCAGATCGTCCACCGAGACCGTAAACGGCTGCCGAATGCGCGGTTCCGTCAGACTGCCGCTAATCAAAATTGGGGACGCGGTGGAAACTGTGCCGGTCAGGTCAAGTCCGGTCGTTCGGACGCCCGCCGTTTGCAGCAGGTAATTCAGGTCTACGGTGTCTATGCGGGCCGTGATGCTGACATCGGGCTGCGGATCGCGCAGGCCGCTAATCAGGCCGGAGACCGTCACGGTTCCCGGAGCGCGGACGACGCGGCCCCGCGCCACAATCAGCGTGTCTTTCGTGAGGTCGAGCGTGGCGTCCGCCTGATCCAGCGCAATGTTATTGAACTGCACATCGAAGGCGGTGACGTGGGCCTGCGCTTTGGGATCGTCTAGTGTGCCGGTGATTTTCGCGGGGCCGCCGTCCGCGCCGCGCAGGTAGGCGATGCCCTCCAGGTGAAGCGGCGTTTTGCTTGCCGCCAGTTTTTGCGCCAGATCGGGCCGCAGTTTCAGCGCGATTTTCGTCAATTCGTCTACGTCCAATTCGTCCGCTTCGGCGCTTAAATCTAAGGCCCGCGTCTGCGAATTGATCACGCCGCTTGCGACCGCGTAGCCTTTTTCATCCTCCACGCGCAGGCTATGCAGCACGATTTGATTGCGCGCGGTTCCGGCGTCGAGATAGACCGAGCGAATCTTCTGGTCGTCGAGCGTGATATTGGACGCCTGCGCCTGCGCCTGAATCTGCGGCGTCAAACTGCCGGAGCCGCTCGCGGCGGCGTCCAGTTGCGCCCGTCCGCCGAGCCGATGCGTTCCGGGAAGCAGACCCTGCGCCGCGCTTAGTTGCAAGTCCCGCCCCCGCGCCACGATGCGGTACGGCCCGATGCGATTGCCGGTCACATTGGCTTCGCCCCGTATGCCGAGTTCGCCGCCGCCGAGCAGCCCATGCAGATCAAGGGAAAGCGCGTGACCGGCAAGCGCCGCCGTGAGCCGGACGTTTGCGGCGCGAACCGTCCGCGACTGAACGGCGGGGAGGTCGGCGGTCAGCGAAACGGTCGGGTCGGCAAGCGTCCCGGTCAGCGTGAAGGAGAGGGCGGGCAGGGTTCCGCGCAGGCTGCGCAGTTCGGCTTGCGCGGCGGGAGACAGGCGGGCGATCTGCGCGGCAATCGGGCGGATTCGCAGCGTCCGCGCTAAGTCCAGATTTTGAAGAGCGCCTGTGACCGCGACGGTCGGGCGCAGGTCGCGCAGGGAGAAATTCCCCGCCTGCGCCAGCATCTGCGCCAGCGGCAAATCGAAAACGCCGCCCCGAAGCGTGGAGGAGACACCCTGATAATCGCCGCGCAAATCGAATTGCGCCGCCGTCATATTAAAAGAGAGAGAACCATTGAAATTGGAAGCAGGGCCGTCCAGTCGCGGCGATTCGGCGCGGACGTTCGCCAGTCGTATCGCGCCGCCTGCCGTCAGCGCCGCCCGGTGGAAGGGCAGGTACGCTTCGCCTCGGCGCGGCGCGTAAATAGCGCTGATGTCTACGCCCGCCGTTCCCTCTAAAATCCGCGCCTGCGCAGGCGCTAAAGTCCGGGCGGCGATTACAGGCAGATGAACGGCGTCAACGGTCAGGCGGGCAGTGATGCTCTGCGGAGCGGGCGAAACGATCCCGACGGCGTGGAAATTTCCCGCAATCTCCGGCGGGGCCGCGCCGCTAAAATCGAACGAAACGCCCTTGTCCGGGCGCACTATCGCCACGCCGCCAACTTTGCTGACGCGGGCAAAAAACGGGCGGGCCGGAACGCCGACTGGGTGCGGAAAAGCGTAATCAGAGTAATCCACGCGGGCGTTTTGCAACGTGATTTTGGTAGTCAGCGAGCGGTTAGAAGTCCCTTTGGAGGTAAGCAGCTGCTGCAAGAGCGGCGTGAAGTTCCAGCGTCCGCCCGCGTCGCGGACGAGCCGAAGTTCCGCGTCGTCCGCCGAAACCCCGTCCACAATCGGAACGACGGCGTTGCCATTATCTAACACCTGCTGCAAATTATAGCCGACGATGACCCGTCCCACACGGGCCAGAATCGGGCTGTCTGGCGAGGCGGTCTCCGCAATGGAAATGTCGCGCAGTTCCACCCGGTTCGCCGCCGTGAGGCCGAGCAGATTGCCGGTAATCTTCACGTCGCCGACCCGGACATTGCGCCCCAGCGCTTTGGTCGCTTCGGCGGAAAGCGTTCCGGCAAGCCGCTGCCCGGTATTCAGATAAACAAAAACGCGCCGCACCGTAACATAGCCGCCGATCCCCAGCGGGACAAGCGGCGCGAACAGCAGCAGCGCGTTAATTGGCAAACGCAAAAATCGCATGAATGATTACTCAGGAGAACGCTGCCGTCAGGAGACAGCGTAATCGGTCAAATGGCGCACGAACGGCGGATTAAAGGCCAGCACAATGTCGTGGTTCGGGACGCCCGCCCGCGTCAAGTCCATGACAACGCCCTCCTCCGTCCAATCCTCTTCGATATAAATCTTGCCGTTCTTAAGCCGGAGATAGAACACAGGATTGTGGACGCGCTTCTTGCCGTCCCAACCGACCCGAAACAGCATATATTCACCATGCGCATCGTCTCGGAGAATAACCGTGTCTATTGCTTCCGGCTGCCCCTGCGCGTAGGACTCCCGGTATCTCTCAAGGACACAGGCAATCAGGCCGCGATAACTCGTCAAGGTATTCATTGAATAACATTCTCCTGTACAGGCGAGGCATATAGAATGCCTCGCCCGATGTGCTGCCATGATTTCTCCATTGTATCAGGCCACGCCCACCCGCGCCAATCGGTCGGCGAGCAGTTTTTCGGAGAACTTTTCGGCGTTGTAGGACGAACGGACGAACGGGCCGCTCGCCACGAACAGGAAGCCCATCTCCTCGCCGATGCGCTCATATTCCGCGAATCGGTCGGGGTGAACGTACTCCTCGACGGGCAGGTGCTGCGTGGTCGTCGGGCGCAGGTACTGCCCAATCGTTACGGCGCTGACATTGGCGTTGCGCAGGTCACTTCAAGGTTCGCGCAAAACTACAGCAGACACGCCACATCCCTCTATTGGATACATTATACCTCATCTCCCGCATACGCAATCTTACATATTTCATCTTCGCCGCTGCGATTTCTGGCTTCAGGGCGCAAAATTTTTTCCGCGCTTCGTAAAAGGGAGCAAATTATTTCATCGGCAATTTTTACGAAATGCCTAAAAATAGACATTATTTATTTACTTTACGAAAATACAAAAAAAAACACGCGATGTTTTGCTATAAAGTATTGACAGGCCAGTCGCCTTCATGCTACACTAAATCATAACAGACGCTCAACAAACAGGCGGGACACTCCGGCGATGAGACGCGCTTCCAGTGAAACAATATTTCTAATCAGGGTGTTGCTTTTGTCCACGCTGAGCGGCGGCGCGGGCATCTTGTTGTTTTTGAAAACGGGCGCTATTTCGTCGCGACCTTCCATTCCTCCGCCCCGCTTGATCGGCGCGAAACCGGAGCAGGCGACAGGCAAAGACGCCGCTGTCGGAAACGGCTACCGTTTAGTAGAGTTTATGGACTATCAATGTCCGCCTTGCCGCGCCAGCCAGACGGCTGTAAAAAATATCCTTGCGCGATATAACGGCAAAGTGCGGATTGTAATTCGCAACCTCCCGCTCAAAAGGCACATTTATGCGTTTGATGCGGCGGTCGCGGCGGAGGCGTCACGGAAACAAAACAAATTTTGGGAGATGCGCGAGGCGCTCCTGGCGGGTGGCTTTCTGGACGCCGCCGAGGTGCGCCGGATCGAGCGTCAGGTCGGGTTCGATGAGTCGCGACTTCAAAAGAGCGACCTCGACGCGGCGCGTAAGCGCGTTCAGGACGACCAGCAAACCGCCGACGCGCTGCAACTGGATGAAACGCCGAGCTGGCTTCTGTGTACGCCCGACGGCAAGACATGGCGGCTCTCGAATCTGTCTCAAGTTTTGGATATTGTGAAGTAAAAGAGGTAAGAGATGAAACCGGTTTCCTATCTGTTCGCGCTCATTTGCCTCGTGGCACTTTTCGCCTCACCTACAAGCGCTTATGCTGACGACTACAAGAAGTGGTCGGAGGATGACCTTCGGGAACGCGGAACAGCGCTCTTGCAGGCAGGGCAGAGGCTGGAAAAGGCGATTGCTATGCTGTCCGCGCTTGCCGAGCGCAAACCCGATAATGCCCGTTATCAAATGTTGCTGGGTTGCGCCTGCGCTGGGCGTCTTGAAGCGCTGGCCTGCGCCGAGGAAAGCGCGACATATGAGCAGGGCGTTAAGCGCTTATACGAGAAGCGCTGGAAAATCTGGCAGCAAATGCAGAGTGAACCGAGTATGCCGTTGTATGGCAAGCCGCAACCCGTCGCTCCCGCTAAACCCACTACGCCTGATGACCAACAGGGCTTTAGGTTGGATAATTCCGCCGTTGTTAGACGCCGTGCTGAGTTAGCGGCGCAGACTTTGCGCGGCCTGCGCTCCGCTTATCACCTGAGCCGTAAAATGCCCGCTGAAACGAGGCAAGAGATTAGTTTTGCCTGCGGGTGGGGACTGCTCCTCCTGTATCATAGCGCGAAAGACATTATCCAATTTTCCGAAACGCCGCTCCCACAAAATTTCGTTCCGGTTAATGCAAAGCCTGCGTTATCACCAGACCTGCCGCTAACTCGCGACGAATTTGTCGCCTGCTTGCAGGACTGCGTGGAATGCGACCCGAAGCGCGTGGACTACTGGCAGACGCTTGCCTACGCTAACGCGCCTGACTTTCTGACAAATCCCGGCATGGGGCGCGACGAAGACAAGATAGCCGAATCGAAGGTCAATCGGCCGGAAGCCGCCCTTGACGCGCTGCGCCACGCCTTGAAACTCAAACGCGATGACGCGAACACGTTGTACGAAATGGCGTTGCTGGCCTACTTCTCGCCCACCGACGACACGCTGAATAGCCTGAAGAAACTCACTGTAACGCAACATCAGAACGCGGTGTTTTTCTACCAGTTGGCGGCGGCCTACTCCCGAAAAGCAAACGCAGCAAAAAGCGATGCTGCCGCTGCCAGGATGCAGGCGGACGCGATTGCCGCCGTAGAAGCGGGCAATGCCGCGCCACAGTTGGAAGATATAACGCTGTTTCTTCCCGCGCCGAGATTACTCAAAGCGGCATGGTCTTACCGCCGCATCGTCAGTATGGGAAAAAATGCTAATTACCTGAGTGAAATCTCCGACTTGATGAAGCGAAACGCGCAGAGAAATATAGCCTCAAAGTCTTACGATGCGGCAATGCAAACCGGAGCCATTGAGACAGAACTTGCTATAAAGCTGGCAAACAACTTTTACGATCCCGATCTGGAAGACAGCGCTTCATTCATCCAAACAACTTTGTTCTTCAGAGGTTTCATGGCGTATATTTGTGGCTCTAACGCTTATTACAAGTTGCTGAAGCCCGCAGTGACAGCCGACCCAACCGCAGAACATATCGCGCTTCTCAAGCGATACGCGCCGATGAAGGCCTATTGGGAGGCTTGGGACGAAGCCATAACAGGACGGTAGGAGCGAACATCGCTCTCTACTCATCCGACCACACAACGAGGAGGAATTGATTCGTGAAAAAAAACACGGTTCGCGTTTGTGTCGCGCTACTCGGCGTTCTGCTCGGCACAACAACGGCGCTCTCTCTATCCCGCGCTTTGACGCCGGTGCAAATCCTTATAGGTGGTGAGAGATGCCCCGAAAAGGAGCCATTAATCACCTGCTGCAAGGCACACAACGGCAAAAGCCATTCAGACTGCACTGAGTGCTGCGCCAGAACGTTCGACCAGTTCAACCCTGCCACTTCGGATAACTACTACCATTGCACAGACAGCTGCAAAGACGTGCCTAATAGTGTAGAAGATACGCCAGTCTCCGTAATACTTGATCCGGTGACGCTGGAGCCTGTTACGCTTGTCCCAATCACGGGCACGTTCGACTATACGCCGTAACGCTTTCGTTTCTACGCTAACCACGAGCGTATCCAAATTACCTTATCCCTTCGCGCCCGCCGAAACTACGATTTCAGCGGGCGCATCTTCATTAAGCCACACCCACCCGCGACAGCCGGTCGGCGAGCAGTTTTTCGGAGAACTTTTCGGCGTTGTAAGACGAACGGACGAACGGGCCGCTTGCCACAAACAAAAATCCCATCTCCTCGCCGATGCGCTCATATTCCGCGAATCGGTCGGGATGAACGTACTCCTCGACGGGCAGGTGCTGCGTGGTAGTCGGGCGCAGGTACTGCCCAATCGTCACGGCGCTGACATTGACGTTACGCAGGTCGCGCAGGGTCTGGACAATCTCCTCATGCGTCTCGCCGAGGCCGAGCATGATGCCCGATTTCGTGTGGATTTCGGGATTCATGTTTTTGACGGCGCGAAGTAAGTCCAGCGTTCGCTCATACTTCGCCTGCGGGCGCACGACGGGCGAAAGCCGCTCCACCGTTTCGATGTTATGGTTGTAGATGTCCGGGCGGGCGTCCACCACGCGCTTGATGCACCAGCGCTTGCCCTTGAAATCAGGCGTCAGGACTTCGACGATCACGCCGGGAATGGCGGCGCGAAGGGCGCGGATTGTTTCCGCGAAGTGTCCGCTGCCTTCGTCCGGCAGTTCGTCCCGCGCTACGGAGGTCACCACGACGTGCTTTAAGCGCATCTCTTTCGCCGCTTCCGCCACGCGGCGCGGTTCATCGCCGTCGAGTTCCAGCGGACGCCCAACTTTGATGGCGCAAAAGCCGCAGGCGCGGGTGCAAATATCGCCCAGAATCATAAAGGTCGCCGTTTTTTTAGACCAGCACTCCCCGATGTTGGGGCAGCGGGCGCTTTCGCACACGGTATGCAGTTTTGCGTCGCGCATCATGCCGTCCACAAGTTGCACGGTGTCGGGGCTGGAGACGCGCTTGGTAAGCCATACGGGAAGTCGGGTGTTGTTCACGGCAAAATGTTCCTTGCAGGGTCGGGTGTTCAGGTGCTCAGGTGTTCAGGTGCGCTCTCTCTCACTGGAAGTTTGTATAATCTCATAGTGAAACAGTCAATAACTGAATACCTGAACACCCGAACACCCGAACACCTTTTCTTCCTATTATACCCTATCTCCGGCGTTTCGTTTTCGGGTATAATTCGTGGTATGAAGACCGCAACGGATGAGATTGAAACGATTGAAAAGGCGGACGAGACGCCGAACGCCCGGTATCGCGCCTATCTGGAAGCGCAGTACGCCATCAGCGCGTTGCGGGGGCGGTATGCGCCGTATTTGATTGTGGCGATTGCTTCCGCCGTGCTGATTCCTTCGGCGCTGCATCGGGCGTGGGTGGCGGCGGCGGTGATTTACTTCGGCGTGTTTCTGGTAGCGACGCGGGGGATCGCCATGATGCGGCACGAGTACCGGAAACTTAGCCGGATTGCGGAGGAGTGGCAGGCGGTTTCCGCCGTGCTGACGCAGGCCAGTCCGGGACTGTTCCGCTCCGGTTTTCTGGACTTGCCCTGCACAGTGGTTTTCTCTTTTGAAGACGTGGATTATGAGACGCTGAACGAAATTTCTGAGCGGGTCACGGCCTTAAAAGACGCCAGCCCCGAAGCGCCGGAACGCGCCGAAATTGCCGCGATGCTGGCCTCTCCCGCCGTCCGTTCGCGCCGCAAATTGCTGCCGGCTGCGCTGACGGGCGGGCGGACGGTCTACCTCGCCGACCTGTTCGTGAACCGACGCTATCTGGAAAAAGGCTACCTGACGCATCGGACGATTCCCTGCTTTGCGGAACGGGGCAATATCGGCGGACTGGAAATGATGCCCTATCAGATTGTGGAAAAGAGCGACGAAGAGGACGAAACGTCGAAAATCGCGCCGCCCGCCGCGCCACTCTCCGCCGCTTCACACCGCGCCGAGCAGCCGCGATGAGATACGCCGCCTTAGACATTCTGCGGTGTCCCGCCGGGTGCGCCCCGGAAATGGAGCCGGTTCCCGAACAGGAAGACGGCAGCGACATCATTACCGGCAAACTGATCTGCGTCGGCTGCGGCTGTGAATACCCGATTACGGAGGGGATCGCCCGCCTGCTTCCCTCGCATCTGGAACTGCCGGAAGCCGTTCCCGCCGCCGACCAGACCGAGGCGGATTCGGCGGAACTGAAACGCAGCGAGATGGCGGCGCGGGACGCGCAGGCCGAAGATTACGACCGGATGCGCGGGCTGGCGTGGTTCGGCAAAATCGAAATTCCGGTGACGCTGGCGCAGCTTAATCTTGAATCAGACGACGTTTTGCTGGAAGCGGGCTGCGGCACGGGGCGCATGACGCCGGACTTCGCCGCCCGCGCCGCGTCCGTGCTGGCGGTGGATTTTTCGTTCGAGTCATTGCGCCGCTGTCAGCGGAAACTAAAACAGGCGGGAATCGGTAACGTAGACTTAGCGCAGGCCGATGTCTGCGCCCTGCCGTTCCGCCGCGAATCGTTTACGAAAACGGTCTCGTGTCAGGTGTTAGAGCATCTCCCAACGCCGGAGAGCCGCGACAAAATGATTGCGGAACTGGCCCGCGTCACGGAGGCGGGGGGCGGGGTCGTGCTGTCCGCCTACAAACATTCGCTGTATACGCGCCTGTTCGGAAAAAAGCAGGGGATGCACGACGGCGGGATATATTACTACCGCTTCACGCGCCGCGAGCTGCAAGACCTCCTGTCGCGCCACCTCGAAATGCGGGGCATGACGGGCGCGTTGGTCTATCACTACCTCGCCCGCTGCGCGAAAGCAAAATAAGTAAGGATATAGAATGATGGAAAATCGCGGTCGTTCGATGGTGCAGTTTAGTTTTTACAAGTTCGACGCGGCGTGGCGGCGGCAGCCGCAGGATGTTCGCGAGCGGGACAAAGCGGAGTTTGCGGCGGCGGTCGAAACGGCGGCGGACGAAATGATCGTGCGGAGTTACTCGCTGGTGGGGATTCGCGGCGACGCCGACCTGCTGCTGTGGAACGCCACGCCCGACCTTGACCATTTCCAGAAGCACGGCTCGCAGCTGCTCAATACTGGCATGGGTCGCTGGGCCGCACAGCCCTATTCCTACCTTGCCATGACGAAAAACTCGCAGTACAAAGACCCGACCGAGAAAGACGCCCCGGAAGGCCGCCGCCTCGTGGTGCGTCCCACAGGCCGCAAGTATTTGTTCGTTTATCCGTTCGTGAAAACGCGGGCGTGGTATCTGCTGCCGCTTCAGGAGCGCCAGCGCATCATGGAGGGGCATATCCATTCGGGCCACAAATTTCCCTCGGTGAAACTCAACACGACTTACTCGTTCGGCATTGACGATCAGGAGTTTGTCGTGGCCTTTGAGACTGACATTCCCGCTGACTTTCTCGATCTCGTCGCGTCGCTGCGGGAGACCGAATCCAGCCTGTACACCTTGAAAGATACCCCGATTTTCACCTGCGTCCAGATGTCCATCAAAGACTGCCTCGACGCGATTGGGTAAGTTGTGCTGCAATTACCGGGTGTGGAAAACATCCGCGCCAGGTCGGGGGTATAAAACCCCCGCCTGGGGAGCCTGCGGCTAACCGTCCTCACGGACGGGGCTGTCCTTCTGTCTTCTGACTTCTGGCTTCTTCCGCTAAAAGTGGAACTGCCCGATGTTCGCTTTGTCGAAGACGACGGGCGGGCCGACGACCACGAGATTTTTGTCTGCGAAGGTTCGGTCGCCGAGCGTTCCGGCCTTGAAGGTGACGCCCGCCGCCGGTTTGATTGTTCCGCTGCATAGCCCGACGAGCAGGTTTGCCGCGACGTAGCCCTGATCGGCGGGGTCCCACAGCATGAATTTTTTCACCGCGCCGTTCTCCACGAAGCGGCGCATCTGGTTCGGCGTTCCCAGCCCCGTGACCGCCACGCGGGAGGCCGCGTTCGCTGTTTCCGTTGCCTGCGCCGCCGCCGCCACCGCAACCGTTGTCGGCGCGAGAATCGCTTTCAAGTTCGGGTATTTTGTTAGTAGCCCCTGCGCTTCGGTCAGGCTTTTTTGCGGGTCGTCGTTGCCATACGCGATCTCCACCAGTTTCATTTTGCTGTATTTCGGGTCTTTCAGCGTCTCTTTTATGCCGGTAATCCAAAAATTTTGGTTTGGCGCGTCGGTGGTTGCGCTTAAAATTGCGAAATCGCCCTGCCCGCCCATTAGCCCGCTCGTCGTTTCCAGAAGGTTTTTGCCGAGCGCGTTGAAGTCCGTCGGCATCACGGCGGCGCTGCGGCCCTCCTCATGCCCGGTCAAGTCCGCGTCCACCGTGACGACTTTGATTCCCCGCGCTAACGCCTCTTTCAGCGCGGGCAGCACGGCGTCCGGGCTGTTGGGCGAGATGGCGATGGCGTCTACCTTGAGCTGGATTTGCTGCTTGATGAAGGGGATTTGCGAGGCGGCGTCCGCCGTCGCGGGCGCGACGGTCGCGAAGTCGAAACCCTGCTCCTGCGCGGCCTTCTTAAATCCCTCGTTCACGGCGTCGAAATAGGGGTTGGCGGTATTTTTCGGGATATACACCATTTTCAGTTTTTTGCCGGACGCGGGCGGGGCGCTGTTCCCGTCCGTTGGCGCGGGACTATTTGTCGCCGCGCTGTCATTGGACTTGCCGCACCCCGCCGTGATTCCCACCAGCAGGGCGCAGGCGATTATCGCCCCGCCGCTTCGATTCCGATTCCGCTTGAAACTGTTGAACATCGTTTCTCCTTTGAAATATTTTCTCCGGGCGCTGGCCCCGGAAATCAATCCGCCGCGTCCCGGTTCAGGACGTTGGAAAATAAAATCGCCGCCAATAACAGACCGCCAATCACGACCATCTGCCCCTCCGCCGTGACGTTGGCGAGGCCCATGCCCGTCCGCAAAACAAACAGCAGCGCCAGCGCGATCAGGGTTCCGAGCATCGTGCCGCGCCCGCCGAAAATGTCCGTGCCGCCCAGTACGACGGCGGTAATCGCGTCGAGTTCCAGGCCGGGGGCCATGTCGAAGCGGGCGGCGCTCATCCGCGAGGTCATCAGCAGCCCGCCGAGCGCCGCCATGACGCCCGAAAGCGTGAAGAGCGACATTAGCACAAACGGCACGGGAACGCCGGAATAACGCGACGCCTCCCGGTTGACGCCGACCGCCACCGTCCAGCGCCCGTAGACCGTCCGGTGCAGCAGCAGGCCAAAGACCAGGGCCAGGACTAAAAAAATCGCCAGCGGGACGGGGACGGGGCCAATCGCCCGCCGGTAGTCCACGCCCGCAAACCACGCCGGAAACCGGCTCACCGACTGATCGCCCAGCAAAATCTGCGCCGCCCCGCGATACAGGGCGTAAGTTCCCAGCGTCACCGCCAGCGAGGGCAGCCGCCATTTCGCCACCAGCAGGCCGTTAAAAAATCCCAGCAGTCCCCCCAGCAGCAGGCCGCAGACGATTGCCAGCGGCAGGGGAAGATGCCAGCGGTCGTTGAGCGCGGCGGTCGCGCAGGCGGTCAGCGCCAGCGTCGAAGCCACGCTAATATCAATGTTGCCGCTAATGATAATAAATGTCAGCGGCAGGGCCAGCAGCGCCGTTTCGACATACAGCGAAGTCGCGTCAAAAAGGTAGTCCCGGTCTAGAAACGACGGCGCGAATTTCGCGCTGATGAGGAACGCCGCCACGAGCAGGAACGCCGCCACCGATTCCCGCAGGAACGGAAAATTTTTCAGCGAGAAACGCGGCGCGGACGAGAAGGCGGCGGGAGAATTTGCGGGCGGATTCGCGGGAGCGGGGGACGGCGTTTCGGTCAAGGGGAGACCTCCGTTCGTTCCGCCCGGTTCCGCGCTAAGGCGTCGGTCAGAACGGCAATCAGCAAAATCGCGCCGTAGGCCGCGAGTTGCCACGTCGCGGAGAGGCCGGTCACAATCAGGGCGTTCTTAATCACGGCGAGCAGCAGACAGCCGAGCAGCGTCCCCGCGACGGAGCCCGCTCCGCCGTAGACGTTCGTTCCGCCAATCACCGTCGCCGCAATCACTTCTAATTCGAAGGCTGATCCCGTCTTGCCCGGACTGACGAACCCGTACCGCGCCGCGTACATCACGCCCGCCAGCCCCGACAACGCGCCTGTCAGAACAAAGACGCGGAAGACCGTTCGCTTGACCGGGATGCCGCGCAGTTTCGCCGCTTTCGGGTTATTGCCGACCGCATAGATTTCTCGTCCGGCGCGTTGATAGCGCAGAAAAAGGTGCGCCCCAATCGCTACCGCAAAGGCCAGCAGCACGATATACGGGACGCCAATCGGGGAGGTCTGCCCGAAGCGGATCAGGGCGGGCGGCACGTCGTTGGGGTCAATCTGTCTGCCGCCGCTCATCCAGAAGACCAGCCCGCGATAGATGCTCAGTGTGGCGAGCGTGGCGATAATGGCGGGGACGCGGCAATAAGCCACCAGTCCCCCGTTGATTGCGCCAAGCAGCAGGCCGAGCGCGACCGCCAGCGCCGCGCCCAATCCAATCGGCAGGTCGGGCCGCGCTTTCATTAGCAGGCCCGCAGCCATCGCGCACAGGCCGAGCAGGGAGCCGACCGATAAATCTATGTTCCGGCTGATAATCACCGCCGTCATGCCCATTGCGACCACGATATTGAGCGGCGCGTCCAGCAGGATATTGCGCAGATTTTCAGGCAGCAGGAAGCGCGGAGCCGCAACGCTCGCCGCAATCACGACCAGCAGCAAAAAAGCGGCGATTCCCGCCTCCCGAAAGCGGCGTAAAAAAGGGATCGGTTGTTTGTTATTTTTTTGCATAAAGGATTCTGGCGCAACGGATTACTCTTATGCCGGGGGTAAGTGGCTGCCAACGACGTTACGATGCGCTTAAAAAAGACGCCGCGCGAAATTTCGACAGGGGGGGAATAGATTCCTGCATCAGGGGAAATGAACCAGACCGTTCAATGGGGAAGCCGGGTCATTCCGTCTCTCAAGCGGAAAACGGAATGACCGGGCTGCGATTACGGTCTGCCGGAGACGGAGAACGATTCAATCGGGGTATTGTCGGAGCGATAGGCGGTGACGCGCATCGTCGCGCCGGAGATGTCGCAGACCACGTAGTTATTCACTTTTTCCCATTTATCGCCTGCAATCGCGCCCTTTGTTTTCGGATTGCAGGGATAAAGCGGAGCGCCGCCGCCGCCTGTGACGAGGTAGACAATCCCGTCGCGGTTTGTGCGATAGTAATTGTGGTCATGCCCGTTAAAGACCGCGTTGACATGATACTTTTTAAACAGTGGACACAACGCGCCCCGAATCACCACATTGCTGCCGTGCGAACCGATGGAGTACGGCGGCTCATGGAAATAGACGAAGCGGAAACGAGAATTTTGGTGCGCCGCCAAATCCTTCTCCAGCCATTTGTATTGAGCGCTTCCGGTGTTATAGGCCGAATAGCAGTCTACGGCGGCGAAATGACAGCGTTCGCGGTCAAAGGAGTAGTACAGCCGGTTGCCAGAGGTGAAGGGCGCGGTCACACGGTTTTCGTAGCCCTTGCCGCCCACATCGTGATTTCCCCGCGCCAGATAAAAAGGGCTTTGGCGGCGCAGATTTCCAGTGATGCCGTCCCAGATGCCCCACAGGTCGCTGTCCGCCCCCGACGCCACGCAGTCGCCCGTCACCACGACGAACTGCGGTCTCTGCGCCGTCATGTCCGCCACAATTTTGCGGTGCATTTCGTGTCCGTCCCGCGTGTCGCCATACACGGCAAAATGCAGGTTGCCCGCCCCCGGACGCCCGCCCGCCTCAATCCTGCCCGCCGCCAGCAGTCCGGCAAAGACCGCCAGCGCCGACGCGCCAACGCGCCGCAAATTCGTAAGTTGTCCGTTCAGCAAATCAGCCTCCAATAAAGGGTTTCGGGGTTCGGGGGTCGGCAATGCGGCGTTCTGCTGTCAGTTTGTTCTGCCTCGAAGCGAAGCGGGCATTTTCCCGACACCCGACACCCGAACCCCGAAACCCTTTTCTAATGTGTTCTGTAATCGCGGAAAAATTTTGCGTGGCCGTCCAGCATCAGGCGGTTGCGCCCGCCGGAGTGGGCGGACTTGCCTTTCAGATTGGCGGGAACGGCGGCAATCGTGTCCGGGAAATAGGGGTCAACCGCAATCTCTAAATCCGCCACGCCCGTCGCGTCGTCCACCGAGTTGTCCGGCTTCTGGGTGGCGGGGTCTTTCTGAATCTGGACGTACTGATGCACATCGTCCACGCATTGCAGATCGCTTTTGCCCCAGCACTCTTTGAGCAGCAGCGGGTTGGACGGGTCGCCGTTGCGGTCAAACCGCCACATCCAGTAGCGGGTCACGGGCGCGTTCGCCGCCGCGCTGACCGCCTGCTCGACCTGCGGGACGCCGCTAAAAATCCCCTTGACGCTGGGACACGACCAGATTTCGTTATTTTTCAGATAAGGCTCGAAGACAATCTGCGCCCAGCCCGCGCGCGGATCGGAGACGGGCCACGCCGCGCCCCAGGGCCTCCACCCTCCCGGCAGACTGAAGGCGGGGTCGCTGCCCTTCAGGTCAAGGTGGCGGTCGGGCAGACGCTGATCGTAGTCCTGCTCGTACATCGTCAGCGCATTGCCAATCTGTTTGAGGTTAGAGACGCAGGCGGTCTGCCGCGCCTTTTCCCGCGCCTGCGCGAAGACCGGGAACAGAATCGCAGCGAGAATCGCGATAATCGCAATCACGACGAGTAGTTCAATCAGCGTAAAGCCGCTGGCGTTTTTTGCGTTCCGCTTCGGCGCGGAGGCGTAAATTTTGTGCTGCATAATTTGTCTTTCCAATCCGTCCTGTAACGCGCATTACATAATACCCTACGCAATTTTGACGCCGTTCATTCGCAAATCGTTTTCATTTTCGGGTTCCAATTCTATTCTGCGCTTTACGTTCCGCCCACGATGCCCCGATTCCTGCTCGAAAAATACAGTTTCAACAGATTTTCGGCCTGTTCTCGCATTTTCATAAATCAAGCCGACAGAAGGCAAATTCCCGAAAAAAATGACACGCGCCACAACCCCGCAGCCTCTCCTCTTGCCATGACTTACAGAAAATAACGAATGTGGCTGAAACGGTAATAAATATGTTGGCGGCAAAATGCGCCGTGCGACGGCGCAATCAGGAGCGCGTCGTACAGCGACTCTGGGACGCTTGAATACCTGTAAATAGTATCGTTGCTGAATTTTATGTAAAGCATTGAGGTAAAGCGATTGTAGCCGACAGAAACAATGTGGGACGATGTGAGAAATATCTCCTCTACGGTTGGGTCAGGAAAACCCGCCGCATGGCCCCGGTTGCCGCTCCTGCGTCCCGTCTGACCCTCCCTTTGACCCCGCGCCGCATCAGGCTTCTCGTTGTCCGTCTCATTACGGCGGGCGGCATGGTTTTCTCCGAGATATTTTTGCAACGTCTCAAAAGCGGCGTTAATCGCTTTTGATTTTTCCGTTGCTTCGGCGTTGGCGGGACTGTCCAGCGGAAAGTTATCGGGATGCCATTGACTGATAAGTTTCCGATGCGCTTTCTTGAGTTCCGCATGATCAAACGAGGCGTCAAGCGCCAGGGTAGCCCTGCATTGTTCTATCATGGTTCGTTTCATGTCCCGGTTTTCCTGTATCCATTCGGGTATAAGGCAGGCGCGGCAAAAAAAGAGGAGGGGCGTTTGCCCCTCCCTGAAACCCAAAAGAATGTAAATTTGGCGCGAAAGAAAAATGTCTCCACCGCGACCTTCCCGCCTCTAATTACGAACGAAACGCGGCGGAAAGTTTCAAATCAGGAAAATTTACTCGTTCGGGACAATATCTTTTTCCGTAATCGCGCCGTTGCCCAGCAGCTGCGACTTGCTCACCTTGAATACGACCCGCAGCATCCGCGCCGGCTGCCCGAACTGTCCCCAGGGGGCCGTCACGCCGTCCCAGATTGGGCCGCTGCCGCCCTGCCCCTCGATGTATTTGGTTCCCAGCGGCTCCCGCGTTTTCGCCGTGTCCAGCGTGATATGCGCGGGGTCGGAATCGGTCATGCCCTCGCCGCTGTACCCGAAGCGGTCCTGAATGTGCGGCGCGGTCGTGCGCGGATTGAACGACAGCGCGATGCGGTAATACGGCTGACTGAAATTGTACATCTTCGGGTCTTTGCTCATGTCCATTTCGCGCTCAAAATGGTCTTTGCGCACCGAAATCGAGTCCATCAGAATCGTCTGCGCCGGGTCTACGCTGAATTTCTCCTGCACCTCGTCCGCCGATTTGTCCACATAGTCCCAGTCCGTCAGTTTCACGTCAATCCGCCCGCCATCCGCCATATTGACCTGCCCGCGCACCTTGAAGACTTTCGGGCGCGTGACCACGATTTCCGGCTTAAAAGCCAAATCCCAGACTTTCGGCGGGACGCCGACAAACAGGCCCAGTACGCCCGGATTATCGGTCGGGTTGACCGAAGCGTCGTGTCCCGACGCGGTGTAGCGGTCGCGCCAGCGCTGCAAGTCCTCGTCGTGATTATGCTGTTCCGCGTCGTGCAGCGAACGGAGGCTGAAGACTTTGGAAGGGTCTTTGTTCTCCGCCATGTCCTTTTTGCTGCGGGCCAGCGCCTGATTCCACGCCGCGATTGCTTCCGGCAGCCGTCCCTGTTTTTCGTAGGTGTGCGCCAGAATATGCGTCATGCGCAGCGGCGCGGCATACGGGTAATCGTCCGAGCGGTCGGAGGGCGCAGACTTCTCTTTCTGAGGATAATCGAACGCCGTGCCGTCGCCATGCGGCCCCGCAATCGCGTTCTTGAAGGCCTTTTCCGCCTCGACAAAATCCTTGACCTTATCGTAATTTTCCCAGCCGAGTTCGAACTTGATGTCCGGGATGTTCGGGTTGTTCGCCACGCCTTCGCGCAGGAACGTCATTGCTGGAATGATGTAGCGCCGGTCGGAGCGCTCGCTCGAATCGGTGAAATTATACGATAAGTGCCACGCGCCGGTGACGTACACGTTTTCGGCGTGGGGATCAAGATAGGTGATCAGGCGCACCAGCGGCAGAATCGCGTCGTAGTCGCCGCTGTGGAAGAACTCATCGCAGCGCACCCAGAGCAGGCCGGCAGCCGCCTCCCGGAAACCGAGCAGCGGCAGCAGCAGAAACTCGTTATTCAGTCCGCCAAACGCTTTGGCGGTATTGGTCTGATTGCCCTGCATTTTCCTTGCGGTCGGATCAATTTGCGCCTGCATGAAGCCCGCCGCCGCCAGCAGAACGGCGATGCCCGCAATCAGCGGATTGCGCCGCCGCAGGCTGTCGGGGTCGTAGCGTTTTCCCGTTTTTGCCATTGCGTCATACCTCCCGGCGGTCGAAAATCAAGACCGCAAGCATCAGCAGCACCAGCGAGTAGACAATAGCATAGACGATGTTCTGCCGAATGTATACATCCATATTCTGAATTTCGCCCGCCGGATGGATAATCTGGTTCTGAATGTTGAAGTTGCCGAAGTTCGGAATCAGATAATGCACCGCTTTGCCCACCGTGCTAACCACGATATTGCGGTTGGTCGTCAGCGAGTCGGTCACGCTGCTCAGGTTGCCAATCAGAAAGATGCCGAAGGACAGGAAGAAATTCACGACGGGCGTGGCGAACGTCGAAAAGAAAATCGAGAGAGCCGCCAGCATCATCATCTGAAAGAACGTCATCACGACGCCCTGCACCATCTCCGGCGGCAGGTGGCCCTCCTGCTTCCAGATCATCGCCAGAAAGACGAGGCCCATTGCCCCGACATTGATAAAGACAACGCTGAAGCCGCCGAGGAACTTGCCCAGCACGAACTGATAGCGCTGCACGGGCTTGGAAAGCACGGTATAGATGGTGCGGCGCTCGATTTCGACCGGAATAAGATAAATGCAGGTGACAATGGTAATAAACAGGCCCGCCAGCAAGACCGCCGCAAGGCCGAGGCTGCGCAGAATCGTCTGGCTGTCTTTCGGGCTAAGGAAGCCGAAGACGGGGCCGAGCGCAATCAGAAAGACGCCGCTGACAAGGAAAATCCACATCACGCGGCGGCGCAGCGCTTCGCGGACAGTTTGCCGCGCAATCGCAAAAGGAATCATCGGGTGTTACTCCTCCGGGAAAGGGCATTTAGGTATTGGGTATTCAGGTAGCGGATATTGGGTATTCGCTTGCTCACTGGTAGGTCGTACAAAACTTACCGTAAACCAGCCAATACCCAAATACCCAATACCCAATACCCAGATACCCAATACCTGAAATTGTTATCGCGCCGCTTCCGGCTCTTCGAGGGACGTGTCGGCGAAGGCGTCCTCTTTACGGACGGTTTCGACGAAGACCTCTTCCAGCGTCCGCTTGTGCGGGACGACAGAGAGAATCTGCCCTTTGGCCCCGCGCACCAGGTCAATCAAAGCGCCGACTTTTTCCAGATCGCTGCTGCTCAGGCGCAGGGTGTCCGCGCCCTCCTGCGAGATGTCGGGGGCAAGGCTTTGCAGTTTGGCGTACAGACCGTTTACAATCTGCGGCCCCCGCGCCAGAATTTCGGTGCGTTCGCCGGAGACCAGTTCCTTGATCGTGCCGCTGGTCAGCAGTTTGCCTTTGTGGATAATCGCCACGCGGGAACAGATTAGTTCCACGTCCGCGAGTTGGTGCGAGGACAGGAAAACGGTCTTGCCTTCCTCTTTCAGACTCGCCACGATGTCGCGGAGTTCCGCATGGGCAATCGGGTCGAGACCGGAGGTCGGTTCGTCCAGAAACAGCAGTTTCGGGTCGTTGATGAGCGCCTGCGCGATTCCGGTGCGCTGCCGCATCCCTTTGGAATAGCCGCGAATGTTGCGCCGCCATGCTTCGGGTTGGAGGCGGACTTTTTCGAGGCAGATTTTCACGCGCCGACTGCGCTCCGGTTCGGGAATCTTGAAAAGGCGGGCGTAAAAGTCCAGAATGTCCCAGCCGCTCATGGAGTCGTAAAAGTACGTCTCTTCGGGCAGGTAGGCCATTTCGTTTTTGACGTTGTTGTCGCCCATCGGTTTACCGAGCAGCGTGGCGTCTCCGGCGGTCGGGAAAATCAGGCCAAGCAGCATCTTGATTGTGGTGGTCTTGCCCGCCCCGTTGCGGCCCAGAAAGCCGAAAATTTCGCCCTCCTCGACCGTCAGGTTGAGATTGTTGACCGCAACGACCTCCTGCTTGTTCCAGACATCCAGATACTTCTTCGTCAGGCCCTGGATTGCAATCGCAGCAGCCATAGGGGGTTACCTCCTTCCGCCGATTGGGGGCGGAATCTTAGAATGAAAATAAGGGCGCAGCGCGGGGGAATGAAAGTCCGCGCAGGAATGAAAAAACAGGCGGAGAATCCCGCCTTGACGCCGGGTATTATACCTGCGCCGCCCGGATTTCGTCAAACCCGGAGGGCAGCGGACGAAAAGATTGCGCCCGACTGCCAGTAAAAGCGGAAAAACGCGCTTCCCGCTCATTTATGTTACGCAAAGCGGGGACGATTTTGTTACCGCCGCAAGGTCAAAACAAAGACCGCCTCGCCGCATTGCAAGCGGCGAAGCGGTCGTATAGAAATGCGAAGAACGCGGTCGGGAGTTATCCCGCAACTTCGTCCTGCGCGTGGGGAAGCGTATTAAAAGAAGCGGACAGCAAAACCGCTGCTATTAGCGCGGCGGCGATTCCAAAAAATCGCTTGATGTCTCTGAACAGGTGTCGCATGGGCGTCTCCAGAACGCCGCTTTTTCGGAGCAGCGCAACAGCGTGAGAATCGGACGGCGCGTTTGCATTATGCAGGATTGGGTTGCAACAAAAACCCTGATACGTCATCGTCATTATTTAAACTGTTTTAACGCCAAAAAAGTTCCCGCAAGAGCAAGTTTTTTACGATTTGTTAAGAGTAGCATCGAAATATTAGATGTGAGATATTAGATATTAGACTTAATATCTAATATCTAATATCTCCACGCGCCTATTTGGGCGCGACGGGGACTTCGGCCTTCTTCTCTTTATGCTCCGCTTTGACTTTGGCTTTCTGCTCCGGCGTCAGCAGCGCGAGAATCTGCGTTTTCGTGTCTTTTTTGATGTCCTTGAGTTTGGCTTTTTTCTGGTCATCGGTCAGTTTGGCGTCGTCCCGCACCGCCTTCGCCTGCGTCGCGGACGTTTTCTGGATGGCGTGGACTTTTTCGGTCTGCTCCGGCGTCAGCGTCACTTCCGCCAGCCATTTCGGCAGGCGGGCGGCGTGTTTTGCGGGCGCGGGCGTAGTCGGGGCAGGGGTTTGCGCCAGAGTCGGCGCGGCAAAAGCGAACAGGGCCGCAAGCGACAGCATTTTTACGGCAAAAGTTCCAGTTTTCATTTGGTGCAAGGTCTCCTTGTTAGGTTCCGCGTTGCTTTACGGCGGTTGTTCTTGCAGACGCAATGCCGGGAAGAAAGTTCAATGCTCCCGCTTAGAAATTAGCGCAGCCCGCCGTTTGCGACAATCACTTGCCCGGTGATCCAGCGGGCGGCGTCGGAGGCGAGGAAAGCCGCCACTTCCGCGATGTCGTCGGTCTCCCCCAGCCGTCCCAGCGGCGTGCGGGCGACGAGTTCCGCCTGCATAGCCGGGGACAGGACGCGCGCCAGCATCTCCGTCCGCGTCACTCCCGGCGCGATAGCGTTGACCAGAATCTTTTTCGGGCCAAGTTCCGCCGCAAGGAATTTCGTCAGACTCTCCAGCGCCGCTTTGCTCGCCGCATAGACGGCGGCGTTCGGGGTCGGGGATTCGGTCAGACTGCTGCTGATATTGATGATGCGCCCGCCTGCTTCGCCGAAATGCCGCGCCGCCTCCCGGCAGCACAGCAGAGCGCCGCGCACATTCAGATCGAAAATCCCGTCGTAAAATCCGGCGTCCGATGTTTCCAGCGGGCGATACTCCGCCGCGCCCGCATTGTTGACCAGCAGATGAATCGCGCCCAGTTCTGCCCGCGCCGCGCTGAAAAGCCGCTCAATCTCCGCCGGAACACACAAATCGGCCTGAATTGCGCGAGCAATCGTTCCCGCCCGCGCCAGTTCCTCCACGACCTGCGCGGCGGCTTCCGCGTTGCGGGCGTAGTTAATGACGATGTTCGCGCCGTCCGCCGCCAGCCGCCGCGCAATCGCCGCCCCGATCCCCCGCGAACCGCCCGTGACCAGCGCGGTCTTGCCCGTTAAATTCCCCATGCGTTTTCCTCCCGTTTTTTTCTTTAGACGAGTTTTGCGCTCTGAAACGCGCCCGAAACGCGCAGGGCCATTCAGTTTTCCGCGTCGGGCGGTTGAAACCGCTGCCCCAAGCGCGCGAAGTGTCCGTTCGGACACTAAGCCCGATCCTTTTTGTGGGGCTAATCCGCATTGAGTCCGCGAAGGCGGACTTTGCGCACGCGTGGCCGTGAATTGATTCGCCCGCACGAAAACTCAATGGCCCTGCCGAAACGCGCCGCGCGGCAGGAATCATTCCGCGCCATAGCGAAAATTTATCCGCAACTTGCCCAAAATATCTAAACGGAGGAACGTTTTATGGCGGACGCCATCAGTCGGATTGAGCATCAGGATATTCGCATCGGCACGATTGTCCAGTTTGGCGCGGGGGCCGATTATATCCGGCAAATTTTGCCGCATGGCTTTGAGTGCTTCCAGTTGTTCGCATGGCAGTACCTGCCCGAAATAGACCTGCCGGAAACGGCGAAAGCGGTCAAAGACGCGCTCGGCGACTCCGCGATTATCAGCAGTCTCGGAATGTTCGGCAACCCCTTGCAGGACGAAAAAACGGCGCGGGACTGGGAAACGTGCATCCGCAGCGCAAAAATGTTCGGGTGCAGCATCGTGGCGGGGTTCGCGGGCGCGTTGGAAGACCGTCCTGTGCCGGAAAGCCTGCCGAAATATCAAGAGGTCTTCGGGCGGCTGGCGAAAATCGCGGAGGACGAAGGCGTCAAAATCGCGTTCGAAAACTGCGACATGGGCGGGACATGGGATCGCCCGAAATGGAATATCGCCCACGCGCCCCGCGCATGGCAGATGCTCTTCGACGCGATTCCCGGCGACGCCATCGGACTGGAATGGGAGCCGTGCCACCAGATGAACTCGCTGGTTGACCCGCTGCCGCAGCTAAAACAATGGCTGCCGCGCATTTATCACCTGCACGGCAAGGACGCCACGATTGAATGGGATGTGATTAAGGCGCAGGGCCTGCGCGGCGGAACGCCCTACGTCTATCACCGCACTCCCGGCTTCGGCGATACAAATTGGACGGACGTAATCTCGATCTTGCGGCGCGGCGGCTACACTGGCTGCATTGACATCGAAGGCTGGCACGACCCGGTTTATAAGGACGATCTGGAGATGACCGGGCAGGTCTTCGGCCTGAACTATCTGAAACAGTGTCGGGGCGGGGCGTACCTTCCCAACCCGAAATAAACGCGGCGCGGCCTATCCGGGGAATAAGCGAGCGAGGCATAGGCGAGGCATACAAAATGCCTCGCTGCGGCATAGTTGTCTACACAGAATCACAGAACGCCGCTGACAGCCCGCTCACCGGGTGTTTCCTATTGGATACATAACCGGCACGAAAAAAAAAGCGTACTACGGACGCGAAAACGCGAGGACCAGCAAAAGCAGCGTCAGAAAAAGGGCAGCGACGGCGGGCTTCCGTGCGTTTATGATCGCGTTCGCTATGCCTGCCGCAACGTGGTGGAACGGTGCGCGGTGCGTTTGCAGCAGTTTCGGCGCTTGATAACCCGCTACGACAAGCGGGAGATCAATTACCGAACGACCATCACCATTGCGGCGATGATCCTCTGGTTGAGATAGAAATTGTCAGACAGGCTCTAGGGGCGAACGGACGGCGGAAAGGCCCAGCGCAGATATCCCGCCGTCAGCATCTCTCCGATAAAGACAGTAAGGAAAAAACCTAACACCATAAACGGGCCGAACGGAATATGCGTCGGCCCCGCAACGAAATCGTCTTCTGTTGCCTCTTGCGCGGCAGGCGCTTCGTTCTTGTACTTCCCAAGTTTGAGCGTGTAGCCCAGATACTCCCAGAAATCCCCCAACCACAGGCAAAATCCGACATCAAATAATTCCTGACCGAGTGAGGAAGTTTCCCGCCCGTCCTCTGCGTTCGGTTCGCTTTCGGGGGCGGTATTTAATGCCAGCGGTTCGTTTTGCCTGCCCTGCGCCAGCAGCAGGGTAACACCGATAATCGCGCCGGACGATACGGACAAAATCACCCAGATAGGGAACAACCGCAGCGGACTCAAGCCCGCCGGAATCAGTCCCGCCAGCATCGCGCCCATACCGCGCCCCAGCAGGACATCGCCAAGCCCCATCGCCTCAACTCGCTTCCACAACCAGCCCGCGATCCGCACCACGCCGAAAATCAATGCCCCAACCAGACCGCCCAGCACAGAGACCGGAAGCCAGCCGCCAATCGGCGCGTGATTCGGTTCGCGCTGAACGATGCCGTAAACGTCCCGAACGACCGGAATCACAAACGCCAGCACATTGAGCGAAGTGGGAATCGTAAACGTGTCCAGGTCTACAAAGAAGATCGGAACCATGACGCAGGCGAAGGCCAGCAGCGCTACGCAATCGGGGACATTGGAGAGGAAACGAACGGTAATGAGGACGAACAAAATTCCCGTGAGCAGCTCCACGCCAAAATAGCGCCAGGAGATAGTGGCCCCACACTGACGGCACTTGCGGCCCAGCGCCAGAAAACTCACGAGCGGAATCAAGTCCAGCGCCGACAGCGACTTGCCGCACTTCGGGCAGTACGAATGAGAGGGCGACATCAGCGATTGATTGCGCGGCAGCCGCCAGATCACGACATTGAGGAAACTCCCAATCGTAATCCCAAACACAAACGCCGTAACCGCCCAGAACCAAACCGCCGTTGTCTGCGGGACTGCCATCACTGCACCTCAAAGGGTGTCGGGGGTCGGGGGTCGGGGGTCGGAAGATACGCTCACTCTTGAAAGTTCGTGTAAACTTCAAGCGCATAACGATTTTTCGACACGCGACACCCGACACCCGACACCCGCTTCTTATTTCTCGTCGTCGCCGCCGGAGAGGTTTTGAATCACGCTAACCATCGGCAGGAGCAGCGCGATAACGATGAAGCCGACGCAAACGCCGAGGACAACGATCATGACCGGTTCAATCGAGGAGGTCAGGGCCGCGATCTCTGCGTCCACTTCCGACTCGTAGAACTCCGCGACTTTGGCGAGCATGGCGTCTAAAGCCCCCGATTCCTCGCCAATCGTGATCATGTGGACGACCATCGGCGGGAACATTTTGCTTTTTTCCAGCGGCTCGTTGATGCGGTCTCCCTCCCGAATGCGGGCGCGGGCGTTCATAATCGCTTCGCTGATCATTTCGTTGCCGACCGTGCCGGCGACCGTTTCCATCGCCTGCAAAATCGGGACGCCGGAAATGAGCAGCGTGGAGAGGGTGCGGGAGAACCGCGCCAGACAGATTTTGTGGCTAAGTTTGCCGAACACCGGAATTTTTAGTTTCAGGCGGTCAATCACGCGCCGCCCCAGTTTGGTCGTTCCCGCGTACTTGATGGAGAACCAGACCACGAGCGAAACGCCCAGCCCGATATACCACTTCGTTTGCAGGAAGGTGCTAAAGTCTACCAGCATCTGCGTCATCAGCGGCAATTCTTTCATGCCGAGGTCTTTGAACAGGTCAATAAACTTCGGAACGATGAAGGTGCAGATTCCCAGAACGATGGTCAGCGCGACGATGATAACGATGACCGGATAGGTCAGCGCCGATTTCACTTTGCGGCGCAGTTCCATGTCCTTTTCGAGGAATTGCGACAAACGCTGCAACGCCTCTTCCAGAACTCCTCCGACCTCTCCGGCGCGAATCAGACCGACAAACAGGTTATTGAAGACCTTTGGGTATTTCTGCATGGACTTGGAAAGCGACTGCCCGCTTTCGACTTCGACCTGAATCTCTTTGAGGATGCGTTTCAGGCGCGGACTCTGCGACTGCTCGCCGAGTACGTCCAGACAGCGCACGAGCGAGACGCCCGCGTCAATCATAGTAGAAAACTGACGGCAAAAAATAGATAGGTCGCGCAGTTTGACCTTGCCATTCGTGCTGCCGCCGCGCTTCTTTTTGGTGTTAGCCGTCTGCTTGACATCGTTGACCTGAAAGCCCTGCTCCTGCAAGCGGCGCTTCAAAATATCCTGATTTTCCGCTTCCGACGTTCCGGTGCGCACCGTCCCGGTCGCGTCCCGCACGGTGTATTGAAAGTTAGGCATTGGGTCTCCTTCGGAGGAGGGTGTTCGGGTGTCGGGTGTCGGGTGTCGGAACAATGCGCTCATCATTGAAAGTTTATACAAACTCGCAACGAAAGGAAATCGTCCCTACACCCTACACCCTACACCCTACACCCTGCATTAACGTCCCGCCGAGTATCCCGGCTGTCCGGGCTGCGGCATGGTGGCGGTTTTGATCATTTTTTCCAGTTCCGCCGGGTTCATGGCGCGGGTCATGGATTCCTCAAAGGTAATCATGCCGCGCACGTAGAGGTCGCGCAGGCACTGGTCCATCGTCTGCATCCCCATATTGGCGCTGGTTTGAATCATGGACGTAATCTGATGCGCTTTGGCTTCGCGAATCAGGTTGCGAATGGCGGGGCTGGCCCGCATGATTTCCAATGCGCAAACACGTCCCGGCTGATTGGCGCGGGGAATCAACTGCTGGCACAAAATCGCCTGCAAGTTATTGGACAGCTGCAAGCGCACCTGCTCTTTGCCGCCTTCGGGGAACGAGTCCACGATGCGCTCAACCGAGGTCGCGGCGCTGTTGGTGTGCAGCGTGGCAAAAACAAGGTGGCCCGTTTCGGCGGCGGAGACCGCCATCTGCATGGTTTCCAGATCGCGCATTTCACCGACGAGAATCACGTCCGGGTCTTCGCGGAGCGCGGCGCGGAGGGCGTTTTTAAAAGCCTTCGTGTCCTGCCCGACTTCGCGCTGATTGATGACGCTGAATTTGTGGTTGTGCAGGTACTCAATCGGGTCTTCAATCGTGATGATGTGCTTGCTCGTCATCGTGTTGATTTCGTTAATCATGGCGGCAAGCGTGGTGGATTTTCCCGAACCGGTCGGCCCGGTGACGAGGACGAGTCCACGCGGCAGTTTCGTCAGTTCTTCCAGAATCGGCGGCAGTCCCAAATCTTTAAGGGTCGGGATTTTCTGCGGAATCTGCCGGAAGGCGCTGGCGACGTTGCCTTTATCGCGAAAGACGTTCACGCGGAATCGGGCGACGCGGGCCATCTGGTACGAAAAGTCGAGTTCCAGTTCCGTTTCAAAACGCTGAATCTGGTCGTCGGTAAGGATGTCGTAGATCAGGCGCTGCGAGTCAACCGGCGAGAGTTTATCGAAGGGCAGCGGCACAAGTCCGCCGTCCACGCGCACGACGGGCGGAATCCCGACGGCGAGGTGCAGGTCGGAGGAGCCTTTGTCCACCATGCTTTTCAGCAAATCGTCAATATGCGCCTCATCCAGTGGAATCGGCTTCGCCGCAACAATCGGCGCAACCTGCACGGGGCTGAGGCCCGGAATACCGGGGATACCCGGAACATTGCCCTGCGGGGGCATCCCGCCCAAATTTTGCGGGGGCATATTACTTCCGCCAGACATAATAAGCACTTCCTTCCCGGCTACGCCGCTACTGCGGCCTCGCCCTTCACCATTTCCGTTTTAAATTTGAAGTCCTCGCGCAAACGCCCGAAATACGCGGGGAATTTCTGTCCGATATGCGCCAGTTGCAAATCGAACTCATCGGCGTCCTGACGTATCGCAATATCCGCGAGATGTTCCGTTTCGTCCAGAATAGCCACAATCGTTTTGCTGTCGCATCCCGTTCCCGCGAGATGGCGCGTCATCGTTAAAATGCGATGTATAATGCGTAGAGTATCATCGTGTTTCATAGTCGTCCCCCTACGCAACGCCTGCAAGTTCTCTCTGGGGCGATTCCTCTGAAGCAGCCTCGTATTCTATGACGACGTACCTAAATTCAGACCACTTCGCTGCGATATGTTCAAGGTGTTCCAGAAATTCCCTGTCCACATCGTCGCTGTGTAAAAGCAACGTCGGGAGATATTCGGCCTCATCCATTATCGCCGCAATTTTAGCAGCGTCAGCATTTTCGTAGGCCAGAGTGCGCGTCACCACCATAATTCGGCGTAATGCGCGTAACGCTTTAGAAGAAACGTTCAAGATCATCCTGCCCTTCTACCATGACATCGCCGATTGGCGTTCCCAAATTACCGGGTTTTATCTCGATTGGAGGCACGATTTCGCCGTCAGGGAAAAAACCTGTATCTATGCTTCGCAACATTTTGCGCCACCGCGAAAAACCAGATTTGTCGGTTTCCAAAATCGGTTTTGTGGAAAGCAATTTGTCCACAGGGACATCGAAGACGGGACTTAAACCGCCTGTTGGCACGGGTTTTTGCGCTGGAATTGTCGTCTTCCCGATTTGATGCGCTGCCCTTGCCCTTCGCACCCCATCCGTAATTATGTACTTTTCTTCTGTGTCATACATAAGTAAAGTCAAATACCGACGACGCGAAAGACTTCATCAACGGTTGTCTGACCGAGCAGTATTTTTTCCAGACCATCCTCGCGCAATTCGTGCATCCCGTTGGCGAGGGCAGCCTCGAAAAGGTCGGGAGAGAAATCGCCGCGCACGATTTTGTCCCCAATCTCCTGATTCATGCGCAACAGGGAGAACAGGCCGATTTGCCCTTTATAGCCCGTTTTATTGCACTGCTCACAGCCTGCGCCACGCGCCAGAGTAATTTTTTCAGCGGGGTCGGGCCGTCGAAGGCCGAGGGGCTTCAAATCGCCCACTGTCACGTCGTAAAACTCTTTGCAGTTCGGGCAAATGCGGCGGACTAATCGCTGCGACAGTATCCCCCTGATATTTTGACTGATTCGTTCGGCGTCCAGTTCCAGTTTTCGCAGATGGCGCAGGGCCGTGATCGCGTCGGGCAATGTTAGCGAGGCGAGTACCAGCACTCCCGCTTCCGAAGCGGTCAGCGCCGCGTTCCACGCCGTCGCGTCGGGCAATCGCTCCGCCACAATGACATTCGCCCCGGCGCGAACCAGGCCGCGAAACGCCTGCGGGTAGCTCATACCGGTTTTTCCGCCCGCCCGCGCCGCTGTGACTCCGCCCAACTGGTACTCCGCTTCGCTCTGAATGGCGGCGCTAAATCGCTCCACCGTATTCAATTTACTTAGCAGGCTATACAGCGTCGTGGACTTGCCGCAGGCGACGGGGCCAACGGAAAGAAAAATCCCGCTCGGCGCTTGAATCAAATCGTCCAGTTGAACGTGAACTTCGTTGCTTATTCCCAGCGTTTTCAGGCCATCAAGGACTTTGCGCTTGTCCAAAATCCGCATCGAGAACGAAAGCCCGTGTTCCGTCGGCATCGTATTGACGCGCAGATCGTAGGGAAGGCTCTCATAAGAAATCGCGATTCGCCCCGATTGCGGCTCGGTCAGCGGCAGGAGGCTCATCTCCGCCAGATGCAGGTAACGCGCAATCAGCGGCGATTTGATGAACCACGGCATTGTCATGCTGTTATGCAGAACGCCGTCCACGCGATACCGAACGCGAAGGCCAGGGCCATCCGGCTCAATCAAAATCTGCGAAGCGCCCTCTTTGATGGCCTGCTGCAAAATCGTGTTTGCGAGGCGGATCATCGGCGCTTCTTCCGAAACGACTTGTATTTCCTCCCTTTCGGAAGCGGCAAGTTTCGCTCCGTACTGCGCCAGCGCCAGCGCAAGATCGTATTTGGCTGATCCCTTTGGAAAAGGCGGCGTACCGATTTCCGTTTCCGCTTCATCAGGTTCGGCGGGGGGTGTTTCGGTCGTTTCTTCGGAAGAATCGGGAATAGCGCGTTGGAACCAGCGCATCGGCGTCCGCCTCTCTCGCAGCAGAGGGCTGCATCGAAATTACGACGCCCTTTTTACTCGCGCCGTATTTCAAAAAACAGGCGAACGATTTTTAAAGTTCCCGGCGGTTTGGTGGCAGAGGCAAATCCTCCCAACTCTTTGCGTCCTCATAGCGCTCCTCCACGTCATCGAACTCCTCCCGCGTTTCAATGGACATATAACGCGCCCGCATCGAGGCGGAAGGCTCGCCCAATCGCTTGATGAGTGTGAAATTGAGAAAGACTTCCTTAATCAATTCAAGCCATTGCCTCTCTCTCAGGTCGCGGCGCATTTGCAGCGCCAGTTCTTCGCGATATTTTCGCCGTTTTTCTTCCGCGACAATTCGTTCAGCCGTTGCTAAATCCATTATGTTCCTCCCCGCATGGTTCTCAAAGAAGAACTCGCAAGGCGCAAAGGAAACCGGAAACGCGCCGCCGCATTTTGCGGCGGTGGCGTTCCGTAGAAAATGATTCGGTCTACTCGGACGCAGGCAGCAATTCGCTCCAACTTTCCACTTCGTGCAGCCGATCCGCCAGCGCTTCCAAATCTTCCAGAGTGAGCGCGTCAATGCCCGTGAGAATGGCATCCGGGGCAGCGCCGAAGCGCCGCGTTCCGATGCGAACCAACATTCGGCGGGCTTCTTCGATGCGGCCTATCTGTTCGCCCTCCTGTCGGCCTATCTGTTCGCCTTCCTGCCGACCTATCTGTTCGCCCTCCTGTCGGCCCTCCTGCAAAATAGCCTGATACGTTACCGAATCTTTCATATTTCGCACTCCTTCCAGCATCTGATCCGTAAACTCTTTTTCATAACGCAATCCCATCAAAACACGGGTTGAGACCCACAATTCCGCCGCGTCCTGCGGGGTGGTCTCTGCGTCAATCCGCATCTTCATTCGCGCAATCACGTCCGGCAAGGCGCTTTCAGCGACATCGGAGAGCGGCGCAAGCGGCAAAACGCCTAATCCACCTGCCAGGATTTCTTCTACGGGCTTCTCCCATAATCGAACGACCCGGTACGCGAAGTTGAGATACGGCGTCCCGTCGGGCAGGCGTTTCTGCAAATTCCCCGTCAATCGCGGACTGTTCGCTTCGCGGCGCAGTAGAACCAGCACGCTGAGTACGGGCAGTTTGTGCTGATAGCCGCTCAAAACATTGTACTGCAAGGTGCGGTCTTCCACCGTTTGATCGGGGCCGGACTGCATCTCAAAATGTGTCAGGAACGGGTCGGGACTGGAAACGCGCAGAATTTTGTCGGCGGCGGCAGTCACCGTAGAAAGATCGGCGTCAATCGCTTTGACGACATAGTTTTCGGCGTCTGGCAACCCGGCAAGCGCCAGCAGATCGCGGGGATGATTCTCCAACAGGTATTTCGTTGTCGCGTCAAATTCTTTGGCCACCGGACTATTTTACTCCATGCGCGTTGATTCCGCGTCAGAGCGAAATTTGCCGCAGGCGCGGAGAGATGAATTTTGCGATGGCGTCTCCTGGTCGCAGGGCGGCGGTATCTTCCGTGCCTGCGTATAACTGCCAGAGGTTACGGTTGTAGTCCATGCTCGGCGTCAGCGTTGCAGCCACTATTTCGGGGCGGTCAAAATCATCGGAAACACCCTGCTGCTCCGGCGCGAGATCGGGAACGATATGGCAGCGCAGCCTGAATTTTTGCATCAGCCACGCCGTCATCTCGCAAAAGGGCGTATAAACGGAGGACGGGTTGCAGTATGCAAAACGCAGTTCAATTCGCAGGGCGCAGGACGATTTTTCGCGCCAGATCGCCGCCTGAATCAGTCCTTCCTTAGTCTGCCGCGCAAGAAAAATCTCATTGCGGGGACGCAATCCGGCGCGTTCGGTAATCTCCCACGCATCGTTTTCCACGCTGCGCCAGCGCCGCTTGATCTGCGTCACCAGATGCCTGACATCCCAGAAATCTCCGTCCGCGTCAATGGGGGACAGTATCACAGCAAAAGCTTCAAATCCCATCATTCCTCTTTCACGGTCTGTATTCGGGCCGGACGGTCACCACATCCCAGGATCGCGCTGCGCGGTGGCTGATTCCTTCCAGAATCCTCACAACGCCCACCGGAATCGCCACGCCCGCAATCTGGGCCGCAATGAAGCGGTGATGCCCCGCAACGATATGGCCTTCCCCGCTGACAATCATCGGCGAACGCCGGTCGCTCGCCGTTCTTCCCCAGTCCCACGCTCCGTCCCGCATCTGCTCCGCGTATTCGTTGATATTTTCCGAGTAGACCTCTTTTTGAGTCGGCAAAAGGCCGCTGTTCTGCATTATATCGGCTAGATTCATACGGATTGTCAATTCAAAAAACAACGGATACAGGAATCTCCCCCGCCCTGAATCTGGGCGGGGGAGGACAGACTCCGCAGGGCTTTAATAACCGGCGGTGAAGACGACGCGCATGACCTCATCGGGCGTGGTCTGACCGAGCAGAACTTTTTCCAGTCCATCTTCGCGCAGTTCGTGCATCCCGTTGGCCTTTGCCGCCTCTTTCAGGTCGGCAAGCGGGGCGCGTCGCACGATCATTTCCGCCATCTCCGCGTTCAGGCGCAGCAGTTCGTAAAAACCGACGCGGCCTTTGTAGCCCGTATTGCGGCAGACCTCGCAGCCCCGGCCCCGCGCCAGCTGAATCTTTTCGGCGGGGTCGCGCCCCTTCAGGCCGAATTTCCGCAGATCGCCCGCTTCCACCTCATAGAACTCTTTGCAGTTCGAGCAGATTTTGCGTCCGAGGCGCTGCGCAAGAATCCCGATGACGGTAGCGGACACCAGGAACGGTTCCACCCCCATATCAATCAAACGCAGGGTCGCGGAGGGCGCGTCGTTGGTATGCAGCGTGGAAAGCACAAGGTGGCCTGTCAGCGCCGATTCGACTCCGATAGATGCCGTTTCCAGATCGCGCATCTCCCCGACCATGATGATGTCCGGGTCTTGCCGCAGGAACGAGCGCAGGGCCTTCGGGAACGTCAGCCCCGCTTTCGGGTTGACCTGCACCTGCGTAACTCCGCCCAGCTGATACTCGCAGGGGTCTTCAACCGTTACGATATTTTTCTCAATCGTGTTCAGTTTGTTAAGCATCGAGTACAGCGTGGTGGTCTTGCCGGAACCGGTGGGGCCGGTCGTCAGGATCATGCCGTTCGGCTGCTGCGCCAGCTCCTCAATCTGCTCCTGCACTTCGGTTGTGAACCCAAGTTTGTTCAGACCGATCATAACGCTGCTCTTATCGAGGATTCGCATTACGATCTTTTCGCCGTGCAGGGTCGGCAGGCAGGAGACGCGCAGGTCATACGGCTTGCTCTCGTAAGAGATGGCGATGCGTCCGTCCTGCGGAACGCGGCGCTCGGCGATGTTCATTTCGGAGAGGATTTTGTAGCGGGCGGTCAGCGGCATTTTGATATAAGAGGGCATATTCATGCTCTCATGCAGAACGCCGTCCACGCGATACCGGACGCGCAGGCCGCGCTTGTCCGGTTCCATATGGATGTCGGAGGCCTTCTCTTTAATGGCCTGCTGCAAAATCGTGTTGGCGAGGCGGACAATCGGGGCCTCCTCCGAAACGACTTCGGCGTTCTCGTCGGTGTCCTCTTTGGCGGCATCTCCTTTGGCCCCGTACTGCGCCATTGCCAGCGCCAGATCGGCCTTTGCATCCGCTCCGCCTGAGAGTTCCGCGCCCATACCGCCCTTGAGCGGGTTCATGCCGCCTTTGGCGCTGCTCGCCGTCGTCGTAAGGGCCTCTACGCCGCCCGCGCCGCCGGTGTAGAGGCGGGCAATCGCGTCCTCAATCTGCGACGGGGCCGCAATCACGCCCTTAATCTGACTGCGCGACATCAGGCGCAAATCGTCCTGCGCCTGCAAATTGTTGGTGTCGGACATCGCGACATAAAGCACGTTGTCCTGCTTTTTAATCGGAATGACGTTATGCCGCCGCGCAACGTGGTCGGGAATCAGACTGACGGCGGCCTGCTCCGGCGCAAATTTGGTCAGGTCCACAAAGGGCTGCCCCATCTCCTGCGCTTTCGCTTCATAGACCTTGACCGGATCAATCCCCATATCAACGAGGGCGCGGGCCATGTCGCCGCCTTTGGTGTTCTGGAGCGTCTTTTTGGCGTCCTCCAGCTCCTCCGGCTTGACATAGCCCTTCTCCAGCATATAGTCGCCCATGCTTTTACGAGCCATTACCATGCTTGTTTATCTCCACGCGCAACCCGGCAGGCCGGGGAAATTTCACTTTGTAACTTACTAACCGCAACCAACCGCCCAACCGCAATCGAGCGCTCACACCTATCGCACAGCGGCGGGCAACAGCCGTCCGCCGCGCAACGTCGTCGAGGCGTTGGAAACGCCTCGCTCGGTGGCGTTCCGCCAGACGTCCTGCCGGACGCGAAAAGCGGCAATGCTGCTCCGAGACTTGCTATCGCACAGCGTCGGGCAAAAGACGCCCGCCGCGCAACGTCATCGTTACTTCATCGAATCGGGGAATGAAGGATTATATCATATTATTTTAGATTTTGGATTTTGAATTGCAAAAACATCTCTCGCGCTGGAAACTGCGCGATACAGGCAATTCCACGAGATGCGTTGCACTTAAGGGACTCTCAAAGTTTAAATCGTTCCATTGCGGTAGCGTGTAGCGGGCGAATAAATTCACTGCCACAAAAGCGCGAAGTCCGCCTTCGCGGACTCAATGCGGACTTTGAACATTGGAACGTTTATTTTTTTGAGGGCCCCTAATCTAAAATCCAAAATCTGAAATGGCTTCCTCCATCACGTCGGTCGGCGGGCGCTGGCCCGTCCAAATCTCGAAGGCGGCTGCGCCTTGATGCGCCAGCATTTTTAGTCCATTTAAAGTGCGGCAGCCCCGCTTCCGCGCCACGCGGAGAATCTGCGTTTCGGCGGGGCGGTATATCAAATCGTACACAAACAAATCGGGATGAAACGCTTCCAGCGGAATCGGCGGCATGGCGTCCGGGTAGGGCATCATGCCGACCTTCGTTGTGTGGACGAGCAGTTCCGCTGCGGCGATGGCGTTTGTCAGTTCCTTCGGGCTATCGGGCGGCAAAACGGCGACGGGGGAGTACCCGGCGCGTTCCACGTCGGCGGCGAGTTTCGCGGCGCGTTCGATGGTGCGATTGACCAGCGTCACGCTTGCGCCTTCCCGCGCCAGCCGGAAAACCACAGACCGCGCCGCGCCGCCCGCGCCCAGCACAACCACGTTTTTGCCCGCAACCGCGACGCCTATTTCGCGCAAGGGTTCGTAGAATCCTTGTCCGTCGGTATTATCGCCGCGCAGTTCGCCGTTCACAACATGAATGGTGTTGACCGCCCCGATGTCACGCGCTGCGTCGCTGATTGTATGGCAGTGGGGCAGGGCCGCCTCTTTGTGCGGAATCGTCAGATTGACGCCGACAATGCCGAGCGCAGGCAGTCCGCGCAGCGCCGCGCCGAGATTTTCCGGCGCGACCGAGAAAGGAACGTAAATGTACTTAAGATGAAGTGCGGCAAACGCAGCATTGTGCATTGCCGGGGAGAGGCTGTGTTCGACGGGGTAGCCGAAAACGCCCGTGACCTTCGTATCGCCCTGCACTGTCATGCGAAGGTTCTCCTAAATTTCAAGACGTAAAGCAGGCGCGAATAGTTCCTGACCTAATGATTAAGCGATCTCACCGTAATACCTTGCGATTGCGGCGCGAATCTGTTCCGGGTCAGCGATTACGCATATTACCTTACACTGTGTTTCACGCGATAGAATACGACGTGATGCAAGCGCATCAGACTCTTCTATTACTGCAATATATAGATTGTTTCCATCTCGCTTGATTGGTACAATCCTAAACTTTCGCGCCGTATCGCTGGAAATTGATTTAAGCGCATTTTGCTCAGGATTGAATTTACTCAAGTCTACAAACGGAGTTTTCGTTTCAGCGGCCCATGCTTCCGCGATAGAAACAGACGCTACGCCCGCCGCAATCAGGGCGTTCCGCAATGGAAGCGGACTTGCCAGCGCTGCGGTGATTTGCGCGTCCGTCGCGTAGCCTTTTTGCAGCAGATAAGGAATGATGTCGCCGGTCATAATGTTTCAATCTCGCGCCCGGTAGTATTCGGGCAGTTGCGGGCAATCAAATACATCTGGCAACGACGCCTCTACATCGGGCGGCAGCATATCGCGCATTTTATGGTAGTAGCATTCCCATATAAGATGGATTGCTCCATTTTTGACATCGCCGAGAAACTTCTCAACAGCTTTCAAATCCGGGTAGTGCATATCATTATGAAAAAACGGTTGAGTTCACCCATTGTCTGAAACACATAAAGCAAATCGCGCAACGATACTGTTACCGTTCGTTCCGGGTCAATAGTGTCCAGGCCATATTCAACGATTGTTTCCAGCGGGGCGTATTCGGGCGCGTCAGACATTTTCGTATGCTTTCAGGAAATCCTCGCGGGCGATTTCGCTTTCGGTCAAAATATGCCGCAAGGTAGAGCCTTTGATCGTTCGGTGATTTGGCAAGGTCAGCGGCGTTTCGGTTCCATCCGCGTTGCCCTTGTCAGCATCAGATGATTGCCAGCGCGTACCAAGACAAATCCCAGCGCCTCTAACGCTTTGATGACTCGCTCACGCGGCGCGTCCACAGGAAATTTCGGCATCAGGCAGCGACGCTCGCTTCCGCGACAAAGACCTCCAGCGCGGGGTCTTCCGCTTCGACGACTTCCGCGCCAAATGTCGCAATATGCGCCGCAATCGCCGATTTTACGTCAGAGAGCGCGGCGTCATAGGTGTCGCCTTCACCGACCACGATACCGCGAACGCCAATCGGGTACGCAATATAGCCGTCGCTGTGCTTCTCCACAATAATCTTAAAATCGCGCATATTTGTCTTCCCCGTAAACGGTCATTTTGTTGTATGCGTTTGCGCCAGCGGCGGGTTCACCAAGACATAGCCATAATCTGGCGCTTCCGGTTTGTAAAAGGCTAACTTCCCCCTGACGCAGCAAGCGACCGCAGTAAAATCTTTTTGATATATTTCGGCTATCGCCTGCGATAACGGTAGATGGAGGCCATCTAACTTTCTACTATCAGAAATGATGTAAACGTTCTGGCCGCGTTTCGCGCCCTGCGCTATCAGGAACTCTTCCAGCGTTTTGTCGCCGAGCAGTTGACTCGTAATTGGATGCGCCCGCATCGAGTCGAAATCCCATACATTATGATTAAGCCGATCAAGAATCTTAGCGCGTTTTTTTGCGTTTGCAAGAAGCGTTTTGTAGCGTTCGCGCCGGTTTTGCGCGATAAACGCCTCGACAAAAGCGTTTTCCTCATCTGCGTCTCGCATCAATTTCGTGGCCTTTTTACAGATGACCGCGCCGCTTGAAATAGCGCAACAAGAATCTTTCCGGCGGGCGGCTGACGTATTTCGTGTAGACAAATTCCCGGTGATGGATCGGTTTGACCATGATCGTGTAAATCCCCGCCCGGTTGCCGCCCCAGATGTCCGTAAACATCTGATCGCCGACAATGGCGGTGTTCTCTGGCGCGGTCTTCATGGCGTCCATTGCCCGCAGAAAGCCGCTTTTCGCCGGTTTACGCGCCTTGCGGACGTTGGCGATTCCCAGCCGCTCCGCGATACGCACGGAACGCATACTCAGAACGGAGTTGGACAGGATGCAGAGTTTGATTCCCAGCGCTTGCAGCTCCATCAGCCACGCCATAATCTCCTCGGCAATCTCTTCCTGCTGCCAGAGGACGAGCGTATTGTCCAAATCCACAATCAGCCCCTGAATCCCACGCATTTTTAGTTCGGCGGGCGGGACTTCCAGCACAGAATCCACCATGCGGTCGGGACGGAAGATATGGACGCCGCGCTTTGGACTGGCGCTGCGCGTTTCAGAAGAGAGAGACGCAGTATCAGCCGCATGATTGTCCGGCGTCATTTCGTTGGAATTATCCATGATCGCCTCCCTGCAAGCGCCGCCGCTCCGCCCGCGCCGTCCGCTTCGCCGCTTCGTGTTCCGCCAGCGTTTGCGAGAAGATATGCGAGCCGTTGGGCCGCGCCACATAGTAGAGGTAGTCGTTCACTTCCGGTTTGGTTGCGGCGTCGAGGCACGGCAGCCCCGGATTTGCGATAGGGCCGGGCGGCAGGCCCTTGTGCCGATAGGTATTGTAGGGCGAATCCACCTTCAAGTCTTTGAAGTAAACCTTGTCTTTATGATGCCCCAGCGCATATAAAACGGTGGCGTCCACCTCCAGTCTCATATTGCGTTTCAGGCGGTTTTCAAGGGTCCCTGCAATGCGAACGCGATCTTCGGGGACGCGGGCCTCCCGCTCAATGAGCGAGGCCAGCGTCACCAGAGCGTGCAGATCGCGCCCGCTTTGCGTAATTTCGTGTTGATAGGGACGCGCATAGCGCGTGGAAAAGTTCATCAGCATCGTCTCAACGAGGGTTTTTACCGGCGTCCCCGGCTCAAAGTGGTATGTGTCAGGGAACAGGTAGCCCTCCAGCGTGTTTTTCGGCAGGGAAAAATCGGCCTGCAAATGTTCAATAAAAGTCTCGTCTGTGGCGTCGCGCAAAAAGGTCGCCGCGTCGCAGAGTTTTTTTTCTTCCAGCAGGTCGGCGATCTGCCGCAGCGTAAAGCCTTCGGGAATCGTGACGCGGATTCCGCTTTCCTGCGGCCCCGCGTCCAGTTGCCGCGCAATCTCCGCCAGCGTCATATTGCTGGAGAAGTTATAGCGTCCGGCTCTGAATTTTGCGCCCTCGCCATGCCATTTTGCCCACAATCGGAACGCAAACGCGCTGCGAATCACGCCGTCCCGCTCCAATTTCGCGCCTGTCTCCGGGACGCGGGAACGCGCCGGTATCTCAACGGTTATAAGATGCCGCTCCGACGTTTTTGGCTCAAACAAACTGCGGACGCCGAAATAAGTCAGCCCGCTTGCGGCAAAAACAAACACCACAAGCCGCGCTAAAATTTTTCGCCGCCGCCGTTCCCATTCCTGCCGCATTTTGCTTTTCGGTTTCGGTACACTCATTGGATTTCAGAAAATCAATAGCCCGCGCCGCACATCCGGGCCGTGAACGCCCCGTCTGGGGAAGCCCACAGGCTAACCGGTCTGCGACCGGGGAACACATCCAATACAACTCTCCTGAAGATAGCCCTACTACGCCCGTTCGTCCTGTTCCCTGTTTCCGTATTCCCTTGCTTTTTGCAGGTCGAGGTAGGATTGCAGGATCAGAGCGGCGGCGAGGGCATCCACGTCTTTTTTGCGCTCCTCGCGGCGGCGTCCGCTCTGCATCAGAACGCGCTCGGCCTCGCGGGTCGAAAGGCGCTCGTCCTGCTTTATAATCGGTATTCTTATATGATTACGCAATTCTTTGATAAACGCTTCGATTTTTTCGGTCTGGATTCCCGCCGATCCGTCCATCATCAGCGGGTAGCCGACAACGATTGCGGCGGGCAGGTAGCGGGCGACGAGTTCGCGCAGCGCCGCCATATCCCGCTTTTTGCCCTCCTGCCGCCACAGGGTTGATTCGGGAAAGGCCATGCTTTGCCTCTCGTCAGTGACCGCGATGCCAATGGTTTTTTCGCCCACGTCCAGCGCTATGATTCGCGCCATAGAGACTCCTCGGAGGAGAAGGGTGTTCAGGTGTTCGGTATTCGGGTGTTCAGGTACTGACGGCCTCCTGACAGATTGTACAAAACTCACAGCGAAGCAGTCAACACCTGAACACCTGAACACCCGAACACCGAACACCTTCACTTCTGCTTTTTCAGCAGGATAAAATTTCCGGCGACGCACAGGGAGAGCAGGGGCGAGAGGCCAATGGCGACGCGCCAGCCTAAAGCGGATGCGCCCATTGCGCCAACGGCCCAGGGCGATAACGCGCAGCCGATGCCAGCCAGCGCCGCGATTCCGCCGAAGACCGTTCCCGCCCGATGCGCAAAGCGATGCGCCGCCTCTGCCAGAACCACGCTGTAAATTCCGGAAAAAAGCAGGCCCGTCAGCGCGACAAAGCAGAGGGCCAGCGGCGGAGTCGGCATGAGCAGGGCGCAGACGCCCGACGCGGCGGCGAGAACCGCGAGTGTGATTCCGAAGGGCAGCAGCGGCAGACGCTCCAGCAGCGAACCCGTTGCGATGCGCCCGACCGTCATAGCGATCCAGAACACGCTGACGACGATTCCGCTCAGGGCCGCGCCGCCCGCCAGCGTCTGAAAGTAAGTTGGCATCCACTGAAAAAAGCCGACTTCCGCGCCCGCGTAAAGCCCCTGCGACAGGCAGAGAATCCCAAAAGCGGGCTGCCGCAGCAGATCGCGCAGATCGTTCCAGTTGATTGAACCAGACGCGGCGGCGTTTCGTCGCGGCGCGGGCTGAAAGAGAATCGCCAGGAACGCGCCCAGCATCGCCAGCGCCAGCCCGTGATAAAGAAACCGCCAGCCTGTCCCCATGCCGAGCAGGAATTTCGCCAGCGACGGCCCGACCGCCGCCCCGGCGCCGAACATAATCTGCGTGAGGTTCAGCAGCACGGCGCGGCGCTCCGGGAAGATGTCGGAGACCAGCGCGTTGCCAACAATCACCATGCCCCCGCTGCCCGCGCCAACCAGCGGGGCGGCAAGCAGGGCCAGACCGAAACCGGGCGCGACGCCGAACAGAAATAGTCCGACGCCAAACAGCGCCGCCCCGCCCAGCAGGACGTTTTTGCGCCCGAACCGGTCAGAAAGAGCGCCGCAAATCAAGACGCTTGCGATCATTCCGGCGAAATTGGCGGGGAAAAGTTGGCCCTGTGCGGCGGGTTCGGTTTGGAAAGTGGCGCCAATCGCCGGGAGCAGCACGCCAATCGCTCCGAAATAGACCGCGTACAAAAAGTTGACCGCGCAGCACGTCATTAGCAGACCAACGCGCCCGCGTTCCGGTTCCCAAATCTCTCCGAGCGGCGTTTCCGCAAGAATTTCACGCTCTGCCGCCAACTTTTCGCCCTTTCCCGCGTAGCAAAAACAGGGGCACGAGACCGCGCCCGTGTGATTATACCCCGAATCTTACAAAGGGAGACTCTCATGCCTGCAATTCGCGGCCTGCTGGAGACGGCGCTATATGTGGAAGATTTAGCACGCGCCGCGCAGTTCTACGAAAACCTTTTCGGCTTTACGCGGCTTTACGAAGAACCGCGCCTGATCGCGCTGGAAATTCCCGGTCGGCAGGTTCTGCTCCTGTTTCTTAAAGGCGCGTCCTCCGGGAAGAACACGGTTCCCGGCGGCCTTATCCCGCCGCATGACGGGCAGGGACGCCTGCATCTGGCCTTTGCCATTGAAGCGGCTGAACAAAAAACGTGGCGGGCGCATCTCACGGCGAACGGCATTGTCATCGAATCGGAAGTCATCGGCGACCGGGGCGGGCGCAGCCTCTATTTCCGCGACCCGGATCAAAATTTGGTGGAACTCGCCCCGCCCGGACTGTGGAAAATTTATTGAGAGGATATTCAGGTGTTCAGGTGTTCACTTCTTCACTGGGAGTTTTGTACAAACTATCAGTGAGCGAACTAATACCTGAATACCTGAATTTTGGAGCGCTATGAAACTGACAAACGAACAGCAGGAATTTTTGATGCGCGCGGCCCTTGAAGAAGCCGAGCGCGGCGTAGCGGCGGGCGAGGCCCCCATTGGCTGCGTGATTGCGCGGGGCGCGGGCGACAGTTTGCGGATCGTGGCGCGGGGCCACAACGAAGGCAATGGGCGGCAGCAGCCGACCGCCCATGCCGAAATCATGGCCTTCGCCAACGCCGCCGCGAAGGACGGACAGCCGCCCGCCCTGCCGCCCGAAGCGGACGACGCGATTTTAGTCTCCACTCTGGAGCCGTGCGTGATGTGCCTCGGCGCGGCGATGGAAGGCGGCATCAAGACCGTCCTCTATGGCCTGAAAGCCCCCGCCGACAACGGCACAACCCGCGTCAAACCGCCGGAAAGCCCGGAGAGTTCCAACCCGGAGATCGTCGGCGATATTTTGGCGCAAGAGAGCCGCCGCCTGTTTGTGGCGTGGCTGCGCGGCAAAGAGGACACCAAACAGGCGGAATTTGTGAAGCAGCTGCTCGCCCTGACCCCGGAGGTCGGCGAGTGAATCTCTGATGCGAGCGAAGATTGGGTATAATGAAACCTGAAACTTGATTAAAGGATAGGACAGCATGGAGATTAGTGCGGACGCGCCCGGACGGTGCGGCATCGTGGGGAATCCCTCCGATATGTACGGCGGCTGCGTCCTGTCCTGCGCCACGCGGGAACGGGCGGAGTGCCGCTTGCAAACCGAAGCGGACGCCCTGACGCTGACCAACGAGGACGAGTCCGCCGTCCTGCATAACGTCGCAGACCTGAAAATGCGCGGCGACAAACTGGATATTGCGCGGGCGGCGCTGACGTTCCTGCAAATCAACCCCGCCGCGCAAAAATTCTCCCTGACGCTCCGCACCGACATTCCGATGCGGGCGGGCATGGCCGGCTCGACCGCAATGCTGGCGGCGCTGGTCGGGGCGTTGGACGCTTACCTCGATTTAAAACTCTCCCCCTACCATCTCGCGGAAACGATGCGAAAAATCGAAGCGCGAATTATGGGCGTCGTTTGCGGGTTTCAGGATCAGCACATGGCGGTCTTCGGCGGGCTGCACTTCATGGATTTTGCGGGCAAGCAGTCGCTGGAGCAGCGCGGAGACGAGCCGCTCGCCACCATTGAGCCGCTTGCCGCGCTGTGTCCCGCCCCGCCGCTGCTGCTGGCGCATACCGGCGTGCAGCACCATTCCGGGGCGGTGCATCATACGCCGCGCCAACGCTGGCTTGCTGGCGAAGCGCTGGTCATCGATCACTATAGAAGAATCGGGACGCTGGCGATTCCGGGCAAACGCGCTTTAATTGAACGGGACTGGCGGACGCTCGGCGCGTTGATGGACGAAAACCACGCCCTTGTCGCGGAACTCGGCGGCTCTGGCCCCGCCAACGAAACGCTGATTGCGGCGGCGCGGGAAGCGGGCGCTTACGGCGCGAAACTGGCGGGCGCGGGAGGCGGCGGCACGATTATCGCCCTGACGGAAGACCCGGAGCGCGTTGGGGCGGCATTGCTGGCGGCGGGCGCGGCGCGACTGCTGACTCCCGTCCCCGCCGCCGGTCTGACGGTGACGCGCAGATAAAATGGCGGCACGGTCGAGGCATAGCGGCGAGGCGTTGCAAACGCCTCGCTAGGTGGCGTTCCGCCAGGCGTCCTGACGGACGCGGGAGGTAGATGCAGCAACGCTTTGGGGCGGGCCTCAATGACGCAGGGGCGCTGCTTGCCGCGCCCGAAACAGGACAAAGAGGAGACATGATGCAGTCTTTTTATAATTTGGACTATCTGGGTGAAGCGATTGGCGTGAAACTGGAAAGCGCGGGCGGATTGACGACGTGGGAGGCGTTTCCTCTGTACCGGCATCAAAAAGCGGTAGATAAAATTCGCGCCACGATTGCCCCGACGCCGGGAACGGGTGACGGCTGCGCCTGCGTCCATGCCCCGGATATTTCTATCGCTTTCCCGGACGGTTCGCAGAAACGCCCGGACATCGCCCTGTTTTGCCGGGAACCGGAGGAGAGCGACGAGGCGACGACCCTCCTGCCCGAAGCGGTAATCGAGATTATCAGCAAGGGCTACGAGGCGAAAGATTTGGACGTGGGAATCCCGTTTTACATTGCGCAGGGCGTCAGGGATGTGGTGGCGTTCGATCCCGTCACTAAAAAAGTCACGCACGTTCGCAATGGCAGCCGGGTGGAACACACCTCGCCCGTCGCGCTGCAATTCGAGTGCGGCTGCGCCTGCATCGTCTGAATCCGTTCCGAAGCGGCGGGAGAAACGCGCCATGAAGCCTGAAAAATCCGAACCAGAAAAGACGCCCTGCGACGGCGAAGCGTGGCAGGGATTGCCGCCGCAGGACGCCCCCGCGCTGAACGCAAATTGGCCTAAAATCAAAAAACTGCTGCGCTTCACGTCGGGGCGGCATCCGATCCGCAGACTGGTGGACGCAGAGACCGGCCTGCTCATTGAGGCCCCCGACGCGGCGGCGCGGCTCTGCAAAATCCTGCGCGAAGCGCCCTTGCGTCAGTGGCGCGAACGGACGGCGGCGGCGCTGGCCCTGCGCCAAGTCGCTCTGTCCCCGGCGGAAGCGCGGTACGCCGCCCGCGTCCTCGGTGACGTAATGAACAGCACGGAACCACCTGACCCCGATGCGAAGTATGAGCGGGCTGGCGAAGAATCATGGCATATACTGGGGAGGACCGTTGCAGGTATAGCGTGCATTTCTTTGGTGGGAATTGCTAACGGCATAGGACTTTTACCCGAAATACTGAGCAGGTTAATTGACACTTTTGGTATAGCCTTATTTGCCGCGTCCATGCTCTGCATTCCTATTTTGCTACTAACAAGCGCGAACAATCAGATGGCGCTTCGCGTGGAGTGCGCTACAACCCTGTGGCGATTGCGCTTGCCGGAAAGCGTCCGGTCGCTGGCAGTTCTGGCGCAGTCCCGCTACTCCTGCGCCGGGATTGGGCAGAAAGCCCTGCTGGAAATCCTACCGCTGCTCACGCTGGAACATTGCGGGCAGTTAGAAACGGGAACCATACCGAAATTGTGCGGCCTCATCCGAACTTACCCCCTGCCGCCTTTTGAGACTTTAAAGCCGCTGTCAGTCGCCGAGGCCGCATTACACGCCCTTGAAAAAGTCGGGGATGGGCAGGCGGTCAAGCCGGTCAAGTGGTTCGTGGAACACTGTAAAAACGAAAAACTGCGGGACAAAGCGGCGGCGATTTTGCCCGTTTTGCAGGCGCGGCAGGCATTGGAAGAAGCGCATGGGATATTGCTGCGCGGCGCGTCCGCCCCTGCCGCCCCGGAAACGCTGCTTCGCGCCGCAAACGCCACACCCGAAACCGCGCCGGAAACGCTGCTGCGGGCGTCAGAGAAGGAATAGGCGTTCAGGTATTCAGGTGTTGAAAACACCCGTCTGTGCGGCGCAAGCGCCTCACGTCCTTCGGACGCACCATTCAACACTTGACCTCTGTGTCCGAAGGACACGAAGCCGCAGGCTACACAGACGGGTGTTTTCAAAACGTGGCGTCAACCCCTGAATACCTGAACACCCGAATACCCGGAAGGAGACCTGAATTGATGACCGCAATCGCGGATTTTCGCAGCGATACCGTGACAAGGCCGACGCCGGAGATGCGGCGGGCGATGGCGGAGGCCGAAGTCGGGGATGATGTTTATGAGGACGACCCAACCGTCAATCGGCTTCAGGAGACCGCCGCTGCATTGCTTGGCAAGGAGGCGGGGCTTTTTACGCCGAGCGGAACGATGAGCAACGCGCTGGCCCTCAAAGTCCATACCGTTCCCGGCGACGAGGTTCTCATGGATTCGGAGGCCCATTCCATGATCTATGAGGTCGGGATGCCCGCCACGATTGCCCACGTCCTGACGCGGCAATTTCACAGCGTCAGCGGCGTCCCGGACGTGGCGGAAGTCGCGCACTCTTTCCATGAGGAGAGTCTCCATTCCGCCCGCACGTCGCTGCTGGTGCTGGAAAACACGCACAACCGGGCGGGCGGCGCGATTATCCCGCTCGCCGTGATGCGCGAACTGCATGGGGTTGCCAGAACGCGGGGCGCGAAATTGCACCTTGACGGAGCAAGGCTGTTCAATGCGGCGGTCGCGACGGGACTGTCGGCGCGGGACTACGCCGACTGCGCCGACTCGGTGACGTTCTGCCTGTCCAAAGGGCTGGGCTGCCCGATTGGCTCCGTCCTGTGCGGAACGCGGGAATTTACCCTGCGGGCGCGGCGCGTTCGCAAGATGCTCGGCGGCGGGATGCGGCAGGCGGGGATTCTCGCGGCGGCGGGACTCTACGCGCTCGAAAATCACATCGAACGGCTGGCGGAAGACCATGCCAACGCGCAAACGCTGGCGGCGGGAATCAAAGACATTTCCGGCGTCGCGCTTGCCGCCGCTGTCCCGACAAACATGGTCTACTTCGATACGCCTTACCCGGCGGAGGACTTCACGCGGGAAATGGGTACGCAAGGCGTCGCCTGCCTCGCAAGCGGGCCGAATCGCGTCCGTATGGTGACGCACCTCGACGTGGACGCCGAAGCGGTGGCAAGGGCAATCCACGCGATCCGCCTTGCGGCAAGCCGGGGGAAATGACCGGGCGAAACAGAAGGGGAGAGCGGGCCGCTTACTACGACGGCCCGCATGATAAAGACGGGCGGAATAAACCGGGGCGATTCTTCGCGGAGAGGCCGCGCAATGCGTGACGCCAGACACGCCAGAGTCGGGGACCCGCCAGGGAAGCGCGAGTCCCCGACTAGAGCGTATGCAACATCAACTTTAATTTAACCACGTGATCGGCGGCGGCGCAAAGTCCAGCCCGACGCGCAGACGCCTATCGCGCCAAGCAGCGCCACGCTGCCCGGTTCCGGCACAAGCCCCTGCGTGGCGGGAGCGCCCGTCACCGAAACACGCCCGTTAAACGAGGCGGCGTCCCCGTTGCCGGAAAGCGTGAAGTGCAGGTGAACGTCCAGCGCGGTAATGATAAAGCTGGACACGCCAGATTTAACGACCGGAGAATAGGTGAACGAGTCGCCGGGGTCGCCGGAGACCGTCACATCCGGCCCGACATCCAGGCCCAGGCTATAATCCACGCCCGCCGTATCAACCCCGGTCGCCCGCTGCAGGGCCGTAAATTCGCCCGTCTGCGTGACCGTTACAATCCCATCGCTGCCGCCGTCCGTCAGGCTTCCGATAAGCGAGGCGTTCGTCGGGCTGTTGGAGACCGTCGGAATAATCGGGATCGTCAGATCGAAGTCGTAAGTCTGCGCAAAAGGCGTAGAATTTGTGACGGCAAAAGAATAGGACATACTGGGGTCCCTGTCCCCCTCGAAGCCTACCGTAACCACCGAGCCGCCCGCAAGGGCCAGACTGGTGGACGGCAGCGAGAAGAGCGTGCCGTTATCTGTAATCGCGCTGGACAGGTCGAAACTCTGACCGCCGACGTTGACTTTAGCGGCGGCGGACGGCTCCGGCGACTGGGCCATCGCAGCGTTACCAACCGTTAAAACGAGGCCCGCTGCAAGCGTCGCAACAAAAATATTGCGCATCTTTTTAATCTCCTTTCACAAGTAAATAGTTATTTTAATGTGTATAACTATCAATTACTCTCAATGCACAAACTGTGCCAACTTTTCGATTCCAGAGAATTTTTTTTGGGGAGACGGGGAAAATGCGGGATTTCAGCGGCGTTTTGAGAAGGAAAAGCCCTTTTCCGGGGCAAAAAAAAAATTTTGGCGGCGCGTAAAAAAATGCGATTCGCCCTGTGTGAGGAAGTCCCATGCGCTTGCGCCGCCGTCTGACCGGACAGCAAATTACGATTGAAGAACGCGCCGCGCTGGGCGCGGGCGGCGAGGCGCGGATTTTTGCGGTGTCCGAATCGCCGGATTTGGTCGCGAAAATCTACCATCGCCCCGATTCCGCGCAGGCCCGCAAGCTCCGCGCCATGCTCGCCGCCCCGCCGGAAGACCCCGCCGCCGCGTCCGGTCAGCCCTCAATCGCGTGGCCTGTTGACCTGCTGGAGGAAGGGGCGCGATTCGTCGGTTTCCTGATGCCGCGCCTGACCGACCAAACGCCGATTTTTGATTTCTACAACCCGTCCACGCGCCGCCAGAAATTCCCGCTGCTGCACACCGGCTATCTGCACCGCGCCGCCCGCAATCTTTCCGCCGCAGTCCGCGCCCTCCATGCGCGGGGCTACGTGATTGGCGATGTCAACGAGTCGAATATTCTGGTGACGCAGACGGCGCTGGTGGCGCTGGTGGACTGCGATTCGTTTCAGGCCCATGATCCGCAGACGGGCGAAATTTACCGCTGCCCGGTCGGAAAGCTGGAATTTACGCCGCCGGAATTGCAGGGCAAAACGTTCGCGGAACAGGACAGAACGCCGCAGCACGACGGCTTCGGGCTTGCCGTGCTAATTTTTCAACTTTTGATGGAGGGGACGCACCCGTTCGCGGGAATCTATCAGGGACTCGGCGAGCCGCCGCCCTACGAGGCGCGGATTCTGGCGGGGCATTTTCCACACGGTTCCCGGACAGTTCCCTATCGCCCCATGCCGGCCGCGCCGCAGTTTGCCATGCTGGACGCGGGCCTGCGCCGCCTGTTTATCCGCTGCTTTGAGGAGGGGTTTGCCCATCCCGCCGCCCGCCCGACGGCGGTGGAATGGCGCGACGCGCTGACGGCGGCGGAGGACGCCCTCGTCGTCTGCGTCCGCAATCCCCAGCACCGCTACGATGTCCATTGCCCGTCCTGCCCCTGGTGTGAACGGACGGCGAAACTCGGCGGTCGCGATCCGTTCCCGTCCTCGTCCGCCGTCAAGCAGGGTCAGCACCTGCGCAAGGCCCCGCGCCGCGCCGTTCCTGTTTTGCCGTCGCCGACCGATTCCGCGCCGTTGCAGCCGACGAGCGCAACAACAGGCCGGACTCGCGCCGTAAATGCGCCCTCCGCGCCTGTGGGGGGCGTTTACGCCGCGCCTGCCGCTTATGCAGGCAGTCCGGCGGCGGGAGGCGGTCTGACCTATTCCGTCTCGCCTTCCAGCGGAGGCGGCGCGATTGTCCTGCCGCAGAGCGTGAACCTTGCTGCGATTACCGCGCTATTCTTCGGTTTTTGCGCCATGCTCCCTGGCATGAGATTGCTGTGCGGCGTAGCGGCGCTGATTTTCGGGGCCATCGGCTGGCTGCGGGCGGCAAAGGGGATTAACGGCGAGAAGTTTATGGCGTTTCTTGGCGCGACGTTCGGCATGACCATGCTGATTTTTGGCCTCCTCACCGCCCCGGAGCGCGGGGTTATCAGCGCGGAGGGGCGCGGGGTCACGTCTGTCGCGTTCTCGCCGAATAACGCCACCCTCGCCATCGGGACGCGCCGCGCCGAGTACGGCAGCGCGGAGGGCGGCACGGCGGCATTGTGGGACGCCGATTCGGGCCGTCAAATCGGTGAGGCGGGCGGCCGGCATCCCGGCGATGTCACGGCGCTGGCGTACAGCGCGGACGGGCGGCGGCTGGCGGTCGGAAGCTGGGGAATGGGCGAACCCGGCGATGTGGAGGTCTGGGACGCGCAGCGGGAGCAAGTTCTCTGGCGGCAGGCGGCGCACGAGGGCGCGATCCCCGCGCTGGCCTTTTCGCCGGACGGCGCGACCCTTGCCACAGGCGGGGCGCGGGAGTTTGTGCGGACGCGGCAGGTCTTTGCGGAAATCAAACTCTGGGACGCGGCGACGGGAAATCTCAAACAGACCTGGACGGACGACGGCGAAACGTTTGCGCTGGCCTTCTCCCCTGACGGCAGGGCGATTGCCACCGGCGGCGGCTCGGCGGGCGGGGCGGCGGGACGCGGCAGCGAGCAGGGGATTGTTCAGGCGCGGGACGCCGCGACGGGCAAAATTCTGTGGCGTAACCGCGCCCATGCCACCGGCGTCCTGTCCGTCGCGTTCTCGCCCAACGGCAAAATGGTGGCAAGCGGCGGACAGGACAATACCGTCCGCCTGTGGGACGCGGCTACGGGCAAGGCGCTTCGAACACTCGACTCCAGCGGCCTGCGCGTCAACGCCGTCGCCTTCTCCCCGGACGGCAAACTGCTGGCGGGCGGGGGAGACGACCGCGCCGTGACGCTGTGGGACGCCGCCACCGGCGCGGAAATCAAGCGTCTCACAGGGCATACGGCGGCTGTCACCAGTCTTTCCTTTTCCCGCGATGGCAAGCGGCTCGTCAGCGGCTCTCAGGACGGTTCCGCCCGCGTCTGGCGTTTGTAAACTCTGGCCCGCGCTTCCGACAAACGTTCCTCCTGGAAACAAAAAAAGCCCGCCGCCACAAATCAATGTGACAGCGGGATTGATAAATTACAGGACTATTGGCGAATCAGTTCGCTCGGCCCAAGATGGCGGAGTTTTTTCAGGGCGCGGAGTTCGATCTGGCGGACGCGCTCACGGGTGACGTGCAGGCGAACCCCCACCTCTTCCAGTGTTCGGGCATAGCCGTCGTCAAGGCCGAACCGCATCCGCAGGACTTCTTTTTCCCGGCCCGTGAGTTTGTTCAAAACTTCTTCAATCTGTTCGCGGCGAATCAGATTGAGCGTCGCTTCAGAAGGCGAAATCGCGGTATGGGACTGGATAAAGTCGGACAACTGGCTGTTGTCTTTCTCACCGACCGGCGTTTCCAGCGAAAGCGGCTCCAAAGCGATGCGCATGATCTCGTTGACGCGCTCGACCGGAACTTCCAGTTCGCGGGCGATCTCCTCGACGGTGGGATCGCGCAGGAGCTGCTGGCGCAGGCGGCTGCTCGCTTTCACAAGTTTATGGATGATTTCGGCGACGTAGACGGGGATGCGGATGGTGCGGCCCTGATTGATGATGGCGCGGGCGATGGCGCGGCGAATCCACCACGTTGCGTAGGTGCTGAAGCGGTAGCCCTTGCTGGGGTCAAATTTTTCAACGGCGCGAATTAGCCCGATGTTGCCCTCTTGAATCAGGTCGGGAAGCGGAATGCCGCGCACACTATACTTTTTTGCAATCGAAACCACGAGGCGCAGATTCGCTTCGGTGAGTTTGTCTTTGGCGACTTTATCGCCGCGCTGTACGGCGCGGGCCAGCCGAATCTCTTCGTCCGCCGTCAGCAGCTGCGCCCCTCGCGCCCGACTCATCCAGAGCTGGAGGCTTTCGTCGGTGCGGGAGTTGTTGGCGGGTTCGCTGAGAAGGTTGCTGATGCGTTCGCGTCCGATGTCGCTGGTGTCGTCCACCGGAAAAACAGGCGGGGAGGATTCGCGCGGCTCGTCGGTAAGGCTGCTGCCGACAACAATCAGGCTGCTGTCGTAGAGGTGAAGCAGATCGTCGCACGGCTCCTGCTCGAAGCTATCGTCCACATCTTCTTCCGTCAATCCCGTGCCGAGGGGTTCGGACTTGAAGTCGGCTTTTCGCCGACGGGCTTGCGGTCTCTCCAGAATCGCGGTCTCGTCGCTCATCAATGGCGCTCCTCTTTGATCACATTGTGCGGTATTTTCTCGCGTGGCCTACGTCGCTTTTGAGCCTCTACTGCGTGAATTTTTTCACAGACCCGGTTGTGACGAGAGCGCCGAAGCGCGACCGAAACGGGGCCAAAAGAGGCCGAGTCTCCAGCGGATATTGCGCCGCGCCGCGCTCGATTGCCATTCGATGCGCGAAACTCGCAGAAATACGGCTAAAGAAACGTCGCTGCCTTGCCAATAATTCAACCGATAGCAGGGATAAGGACGTAACTCACTAAATACAGGGGGCCGCGAAAGAAAACCCCGGTTTGCGTTTTATCTGCGCGTAAGTACTCTTAATGGTATTATAAGGGAACCTTGCGCGTTTGTCAAGCGATTTTCAGGGTTTGTCAAGCCTTTTTTCACTTTTTTTTGCAAAAATACCGAATTTTGTAAAAAAACCCGGTTTGACAAACAGGCCAGCGGTTGCATCGGATGCTTCAGCAGGCTACCGCGTCAACTAAATCTTTCTCCGCGCTCCGCAGACCCTGCAACTCCCGAACGATCTGCGTCAGCGTTTCCGCCGCGTAAATTACAGTCTCCTGCGTGGTGTCGCGGCCCAGCGTCATGCGCAGAGCGCCACGCGCCAGATTATACGGCGTCTGAATCGCTTTCAGGACGTGCGACGGCTCCGTTGAGCCGGAGTGACAGGCGCTGCCTGCAGAAGCGCAAATCCCCGCCGCATCTAGCGCCAGCAGGAGCGATTCGCCCTCCACCCCCGGAACGCAAAAATTCAAGTTATTCGGCAGGCGGTGTTCCAGACTGCCATTGACGCGCAGGCCGGGGATCGCCCGGTCAAGCCGTGCCAGCAGATCATCGCGCAGGGCGGTCAGGCGGCGCGATTCGCCGTCCATTTCGCTCAATGCTAACTCCGTCGCCTTCCCTAGTCCTACGATGCCGGGGACGTTCAAAGTTCCCCCGCGCCGCCCTCGCTCCTGCTCTCCGCCCTCCATAAACCGCATAAAAGACAGCCCGCGCCGCGCATATAATGCCCCGATTCCTTTGGGACCGTGCAGTTTATGCCCGGAAATGCTGAGGAAATCTATCTTCATGGCGCGAACGTCCAGCGGCAGTTTCCCGAACGTCTGCACCGCGTCGGTATGGAAGAGTACGCCATGCACGCGGCAAAGTTCGCCAATCTCCGCTATCGGCTGGATGGTTCCGATTTCGTTGTTGGCGTGCATTACGGAGACGAGCAGGGTATCGGAGCGCAGGCGGCGGGCGATCTCCACGAACGGAACCTGCCCCTCTGAATCTACCGGAAGATACTCAACATGATAGCCCTGCCGCTCCAACGTCTTCATCGGCTCCAGCACGGCGCTGTGTTCAATCGGGGTGGTGAGCAGGTGGCGTTTGTGTTTCGCGCCGGTGCGGACGGCGCTGTAAATCGCGGCGTTGTCCGACTCCGTTCCGCCCGCCGTAAAAATGATATCTTCGGGGGCGCAGTTCAGGGCGTCTGCTATCGTTTCGCGGGCCGTGTCCACGCCATGCCGCGCCGCCATTCCGACGCCGTAGAGGGTGGAGGGGTTGCCATACGCTTCCGTGAAATAGGGCAGCATCGCGTCCAGAACTTCGGGCGCGACGGCGGACGTAGCGGCATAATCGAGGTAGACAGGTAGTTTCATTGGCTTAGTTTTCGGTCTGTTTTTCGGGCTATGATAGGGGAAATCAACTTCCGGCAATCGCGCTCATCTTCGCTGCGAGTTCCATGTCCAGTTTGGTAATGCCGCACGCGTCGTGCGTGATCAGATCAACCCGCACCGTGCCGTAGACATTAAACCATTCGGGGTGGTGGTCGAGGGCCTGCGCGTACAGCGCGGCGCGAGACATAAATCCCCACGCCTCTACAAAGTCCGCGAACTTAAACTCGCGATGCAGTCTGCCGTTTTTGAGTTCCCATCCCGGCAGTCCGGCAAGGGCTTCTTGAATTTGCGTATCCTCTAATTTTACAGGCCGCGCCATAGGGTTTACTCTCCTGTTGAAATGGGATTTCCCGTCCGTGAGAACGGTTAGCCGCAGGCTCCCCAGACGGGCCTTTCATAGGCCCGACCGCAGACGTTTTCACAATTCCAGATTGCTTGCGGGAGACGAAGAACTGCTGCCGACGGGCTTATCGTCAAAATCCAGCAGACCGAAGCGGCGGGCGGTCACGTCCAGCGCGTCGCGCAGAATCTCAAAGGAGGCGTCCAGTTTCGCCCGGATTTTCGCGGCGTCCTGCGCCTCTTTCGATCCGGCGGCAAACCGGCTTGGTTCCGTTCGCGCCGCATACTTATTATAAGCGCTCTCCACCTCGGAAAAATCGCTGCCCGGTTCCACGCCCAGCAAACGATAATGGTATTCCAGCGATTCGCCGCCGTCCTGCATCGCCGCTCCGCCGCCGCCCGTTCCATTGCCGCCATTTCCCCCCGCGCCCGGAAGGTTGCGGCCCAATGGCCCCGATGAAGACGAAGACGCGGAAGACTGCGCCGCATAATTCGGATTGCCGACGCCCCGCGCAATCTCGGCGGGAGTGCGCGGCGCGGGGCGCGTCCCGCCCGAATCGCCCGCCCCGTTCGGAAACGCGCGCGGTTCCGTCAGCGAGTCGTCGAGTTCCCGTTTCGCCGCGTTTGCGTCGGACTGACGGCGCGTTTTCGCGTCCGCCCGTTCTTCCGCTTCAGCGTCCCACTGGTCAATGCGGTCTTTGATCTCATTAAATTTATGCCGCGCAATCCGGGCGAAGCGGTCGGGTATGCTCATAGACACCTTCGGGTGTCGGGTGTCGGGTGTCGGGGGTCGGAATACAGACTGATACGCTTGCTCGCTGTTGTTGCGACAAAACGCATTGTCCGACACCTGACACCCGACCCCGACACCCGAATTTCTATTTCTTATTCAATCGGTCTTCCAGTTCGCGCAACTGGCGGTCAATGTCGCTTTCCTGCGGGGCCGCGCCATTGCCGTTCCCGTTAAGGGATGCGCCGTTGCCGTTGCTACCATTGCCATTCGTCGCGCCGCCGCCGAGCGTCTGGTACTGTGTGGCGGTGTTCTGCGTGGTGTTGTAGTTAGCGGCGGGGTTGACGTTGTTGAAAGCCATTTTCGCCTCCAGTTCCGCAAGCTGCCGGTCGGCCTCCACGTCCATTTGCGAAACTTCCATCTCGCGCATTTTCGATTCGATGCTCGTGTTGCCGACTTCGGCGCGGGCCTGCGCTTCCGACTGCATGGAGGTAATGCGCTCTTTGGCCTGCCCCCACTGCTGCTCGTTCTCGCTGAATTGGAACTGGTCGAGCGCCTTGTTGATCTTAATCTGAATCTGCGCCTGCTTCATGTTCGATTTCAGGGCCATCGCTTCGGAGGCGCGGACGCGGACGCGTTCCTCGTCCTGCCGGATCGCGACTTTCACTTTTTCCGAGGCGTCAATCGCGGCGGCGAGGTTTGCCCGCATACTCGTCAGCGTCTGGTCGTGCAGCCCTTTTTCTTTTAAAAACTGTTTGGCGAGTTCCCGGTTGCCCGATTGCAGCGAAAGCGTGGCCTTGCGCTCCAGTTCCGCGACCATGCGCTCCTCTTTGTCCACTTCCGCCTGCAAGTTATTTTTCTGCGTGATTGCCTGGACGGCCAGTTCCCGATTCTTGATCTGGTTGTCCTTCATCTCCCGCACGGCCTCATTGATGATGATCTCCGGGTCTTCCCACTGATCGAGTTTGCCCTGCATCAGCGCTTTCATGTAGCGCCATAATCTTGTAAACGGATTCATTATGCGGTCAGTCTCCTTTCGCGCCCTGTCCTTGAAATTTGCGGGACGCGAGACACGCTATTAAACGCGATCAGCGCATGGAAAATTCGCTCGTTGTTTCGGCCTCGTTGCCGCGCTTCGGAACCGTTTCCGCCGTCCGCAGTAGAGCAGACGAAGGAAACCGTTCGGCGGTTTCATGCGGACTTCGCGAACAGGCGTTCGCAAGCGCAGGCCGTCTCCGGGGGGAAACGCCTGAATTGAGATTTTATTATCACACGATTCGCCCCGCTTGTCAACGATTCCTCCCCGTCCTAACACACTATACGAAACTATACGAAAGGAAAGCGCAAATTTACGCGGCAAAGACCGAAAGCCCTGAATAAGGCCGCGCTTCAAAGGCAGGGGCCTACGCGCATTGAGAGCGAAGCGGATAAAGTAAGTGAAACAATGCGGTTTATCTGTTCGTCCTACGCGCGCAGGAACATAACGCTCCTACATTCAGGGCATTTTCTAAAATGAAAAGCGTTAGCGTCGGATGGAAAAATTTTCCGTTTCGCAGGGGGCTGACGCTTTCGCCGCGCAAACATCCCGCTTCTCACGACAGAAAGGAAAAGAGTGTGTCTGTTTCCAGTCCTCCCGAAGTCCCTGTTGACAATCAGGCCAAAACCCATCAGGCCAATAACTTCGACGCAATCCGCTTTTTTCTGGCGATAGGGGTTATCTTTTCGCACTCCTTCGGTCTGATGAATCAAACCGACCCTGTGTCCCGTCTTTCTTCCGGCATCGGCCTCGGCGGAGCAGCCGTTCTGGGCTTTTTTTTGTTAAGCGGCTACCTGATCACGATGAGCTGGCTGCGCAGCCGTTCGCCGGAAGACTATCTGCTTCGCCGCGCGCTGCGCATCTATCCGGGCTTCATTGCGGTCTGTCTGTTGTGCGGGCTGCTCTTCGGGCCGTTATTTTCTTACGACCGCGCCGAATACTGGCGTCAATTCAATCCTTCCGCTTTTCTGGCGCATATCGTTACGCTGCGTTTGATCGCCATGCCGTCCCTGGACTTTTTTTATGGTAAAAACGGCCTCAATGGCTCCCTGTGGACGATCCATGAAGAATTTATCTGCTACCTCATCGTGATCATTCTGGGATGGTCCCGGATTTTTGCGCGGCGTTCCATATTGCTGGCGCTCACGCTGTTCCTTTACTGTCTTACCCTGTTTTGGTCATTCGTCTGCGCCGCGATTCCCCTCCACTTTCCGGCGGAAATAGGACGGATTGTCTCCTTGCTGTCCGCGTTTCTGATCGGCTCCTGCTGCTTTTTGTACCGCGACCGACTGGTTTTTCGGGTTCGAATTGCAGCAGTTTGTCTGGCGGTGACGTTCGCGCTTTTGCACTGGGGCGGGTCATACGGTTTCCTCTGCCTGCCGTTTGCGGCTTACATTCTGTTTACCGCCGCATTCACCCCGCGCGCGAGATTAGGCCGTTTCGCGCGGCATGGCGACTTTTCGTATGGGCTTTACCTTTACGCCTTTCCGATGCAAATTATGCTCCTGCGCTATTTCGGGCCCTATCTCAACGGCTGGCTGCTTTTTTTGTTCGCGACGCCGCTGACGCTGGTCTGCGCGGTTTTGAGCTGGCGATTCATTGAGGCCCCCTGCCTGCGCATCAGCAGGCGTCTTGTTAAGAAACAGTAGGCAGAGAAAAGGCAAAACGCCCTTCGCTCGTTTAGAGGAATCGTTTCAGCAGAACGCGTAAAATTGTGTTTCCGTCAGCGGGAAGGATAGCGCGATATTAAAAAAAACGCGTTTACTGCCTGTTCTATGGGAAAGCGCCGCGCCCAACCGTCCCGGCTGTCAGGTGTGGTACTCCGCGTTGATTTTGATGTAGTCGTAGGAGTAATCGCACGTCCATACGGTCGCGGACTCGTCGCCCGTGTTCAGGTCAAGGACGATCTGGACTTCTTTTTGCGTCAGGTAATCGCGCGCGGCGTCCCGGTCAAATGCGATGCTGCGGCCCTGCGAACAGACGACGTGCGGGCCGATTTTCGCCTCAACCGCGTTCGGATCGAAGGGGACGCCCGCCCGCCCCGCCGCCATCAGCAGACGGCCCCAGTTTGGATCGTTGCCGAACAGGGCGGTCTTCACCAGCGGCGACTCCGCAATCGTTTTTGCGATTCTATGCGCCCCCGCTTCCGTCGCCGCGCCGCGCACCACGATTTCCACAAGTTTCGTCGCCCCCTCGCCGTCGCGGGCCACGTCCTTCGCCAGTTCAATGCAAATTTTAGAGAGGGCCTCAACAAAGTCCTCGAACGCCGCCCCCTGCCGCGAAATTTCTCCCTGCCCCATGCCGGACGCCAGCAGCAGGCACATATCGTTTGTGCTGGTGTCGCCGTCCACCGTCATGCTGTTGAAGGAGACGGCGACGGCGCGGTTCATCGCCTCCTGCAAGAGTTCAGCAGGCAGGCGGGCGTCCGTAGTTATAAAGGCCAGCATCGTCGCCATGTTCGGCGCAATCATGCCGGAGCCTTTGCACATCCCGCCAAACCGAATCGGGGCCACCCATTGATCGGAATCGGCCTCGGCAGCGCGGAATTTCGGGCGGGTATCGGTCGTCATAATGGCGCGGGCGGCCAGCGCGTCGGTCTCGCTGTCCCGGTCGAGGCGCGAGACCGCCGCCGCGATTCCCGCCTGCAATCTCTCCATCGGCATCAGGTGACCAATAATCCCGGTGGAAGCGGTCAGCACAGAGTCGGGCGGGGTATTCAGGTGACGGCTGGCCCATTCCGCCAGCGTTCGGTTGTCCCGCTCGCCCTGTTCGCCGTTGCAGGCGTTGGCGTTCCCCGCATTGACGACGATGGCCCGCGCCGAACCGTTTTTCACCACGCGCCGCGAATACTGCACGCAGGCGGCCTGCACCCGATTGGTCGTAAAAACGCCCGCGACGGTCGCGGCGCTATCGCTGACAATCAGGGCCAGATCGTCACCCTCCGTTTTCAGTCCGCACCGCGCCGCCGCCGCGACAAACCCCTCCGGGAACGTCACGCCCGCGTTCTCCTGCTCTTTCCAGATCGTAATCACGTCGCGCTCGCTTTCCTTTTCGCTAAATAATGCCCAGCCGCCTGCCCGCCGCGCCGAAAGCGGTCAGGGCGTCGTCAAGGTCGTTTTTGCTGTGCATGGCGCTCGGCATGGTGCGGACGCGGGCCTTGCCCTTCGCGACCGTCGGAAAGACAATCGCCAGCGCCAGAACGCCCTCGTTCATTAATTCTTCCTGGAAGCGTTTCGCCAGCGCCTCCTCCCCGACGATCACGGGCGTAATCGGCGTTTCGGAAACGCCGGTATCGTAGCCGAGTTCCTTCAGGCCCGCTTTCCAGTAGCGCGTATTGTCCCACAATTTTTCGGTGAAAGACGGATCGTTCTCCATCAGGTCAAGGGCCGCGATAATCGCTCCGACCGCCGCCGGGGGCTGCGCCGTGCTGAACAGGAACGGACGCGCCCGCTGCGTCAGCCAGTCAATCAGCGGGGCGCTGCCCGCGATATAGCCGCCCATGACGCCGACGGCTTTGGAAAGCGTTCCGAGCTGAATATCTATTCGGTCGTGGACGCCGAAATGGTAGGCCGTGCCGCGCCCGCCGCCCAGAACCCCCGAACCGTGCGCGTCGTCCACCATAACGGCGGCGTCGTAGCGCTCCGCAAGACCGACGATCTCCGGCAGGGGCGCGATGTCGCCGTCCATTGAGAAAACGCCGTCCGTGATAATCAGCCGTTTTTTCGCGCCCGAAGTGGCTTTCAGGGTGTCTTCCAGCGCGTTCATGTCGTTGTGCTTATAGATTTTCCGCGCCGCTTTGGAAAGCCGCACCCCGTCAATGATGCTGGCATGGTTCAGTTCGTCGGTGATAATCGCGTCCTGATCGTCGGTGATGGTGGGAATCACGCCCGCGTTGGAGGTGAAGCCGGACTGAAACACGAGCGTCGCCGGAACGTGCTTGAACGCGGCGAGTTTGCGCTCCAGTTCCGCATGGATGCCCATTGTCCCGATAATCGGACGGACGGCCCCCGCCCCCGCGCCCCATTTCTCGACCGCCTGAATCGCCGCCGCTTTCAAATTCGGGTGATTCGCCAGCCCCAGATAGTTGTTGCTGGAAAGGTTAATGACGTTCGGTTTGCCGTTGACCGTGATCCGCGCCCCCGACGGCGAATCCATGATGTTTTGGGGCTTATAAAAATTCTGCTCTTTCAGCGTCTCAATCTGATCGCACAGCCAGTTTTGCAAGGTATCGTTCATAACAAAGCCTCCTCAATGAAATTTATCCGCAGAAGACGCAGAAAGCGCAGAGAAAGGAATAGACAGGATTTACAAGATGTCTCAGGATGGACAGGATTGTTTTTGATTTTTTAAGAAGTTCGTCTTGCTTCTATCTTGTAAAAATCCCGTTCATCCTGTCCATTTCTCCTTTGCTCTATTTCTTTTCTGCGCTTTCTGCGTCTTCTGCGGACATATCTTCTTTTTCCTAATTCGTTTGTTTCCAGCGGGTTGCGGCGTCCTCGTTGATGAGGCTGATGCCGTCGGGCGCGTTGCCCTCCTCATCGAAGATGACCAGTTCGTTCGCGCCGGGTTTCAGCCAGCAGGTCGGGAGCCAGACGCCGAACGCGGGCGTTTTTTCCGGGTAGCGGCCCAGATTATGCCCGTTGAGCCAGACAAAGCCCCGCGACATTCCGCGCAGGGCCACCCGCAAAACGGGTTGCGGGCCGTTTGCGGCGGGAGTCCTGTAAGTAAAAGCGGTTTTATACAGCGTCGGGATGTTCAGGGCGGATTGGTAGGCGTCCCATTTACCGGAATCGCCCGCCGCGTAGGGCCATCCGCCACGCATTTTCCAGTTCGTCAGCGGCGGGTCTTCCGCCTGCGCCAGCGAGACCAAACTGACCGCGCCGTCAATGCCGCCCGTGTTGTCCGTGTTCTGGACTAAGACGAGCAGGGTGTTCGGGCCGCTTGCGTTCCATGCAGAATCGAGGGACGCTTCAAATGGCTGCCCCCAGCCTTCATGATGCGCGATTTTCTTGTTGTTTAAGTATACGGTCGCGTTGTCGTCCACATTCGCAAAATTCAGGCGGCGATGCGGGCCGGGAACCGCTTCGAGCGTCGCCTTATACCACGCATAGCCGCGTTTTTTGTTAAAAACGTCCTGTCCGATCTGCGCGGCCTGCCACGCGCTTAATCCGGTCGCGGTCTCCGGCGCGAGTTCGTCCGGCGCGTCGTGATTGTTCCGCGTGTCGGTTGTCCATTCCCATTGAGTCACGGCGACGCTGACAGCAGCGGACTGCGGCATCGTCACCGCCCCGGCGATTCCCTTAATGTCCTGCGAGATGAGCGGGCCGAGGTAATTGAACAGTTTGTCGCGCCCGTAGTGCGCCGCAAAAACGGCAAGGGTATTTTCGCCCGCTTTCAGCGTGATTTTCTGCGTATGCTCGTCGCGGCGGTTGGCGTTGTAGACGTGTTTGCCGTTCGTGAAAACGGAAATCCAGTCGCCGACCGCACTGAATTGCAGCAGGTAATCGCCGTCCTTCGGGGCCGTGATGGTCGTCCGATACCAGGCACACGCGCCGTTATCGCCGTCCGCGCCCATCTGCGCGGGCTGCTGCGTCGCCAGCCATTGCAGAGCGTTAAATCCCGGCTGCGCCTCCGCGTCCGCCCGCCGGACTTGCCATGCGGCGAGTTTCGGCGGCGCGGGAATAGGGGCCTGCTTCGGCGCTTCGGTGAACTGTTCCGGCTTATCGCTTTCACCGTAGACCAGCGTCGGGTAGTGATTGTCGGCGCGGCGTTCCGTCGTCAGGCGCAGTTTGTTATTTTTGCCAATAACAGCCTCGCCGACATAATCCGGCCCAATCACGATATACGTTTTGCCGCCCGCTTCCACCGTCCACGTTCGATCCGCCGCGTCGTTATTGACGGCAAAGACCCGCGCCGAATTTCTGCCCCGCGTCACGGAATAGACACGCGGCTCCGTTTCCGGGTGGAAAGTCGGCTCGATTTTCCCGGAACTGAAGTTTAGCGCGGCCTGCTCCGTTAAGTCGTCAATCCGGTTGCCGCCCGCCGCGCCGCGCACAATCAGCGTAGTCGTATCGCCCTGCTTCACGAGCGCGAGGAGGTGCGCCTTCGCCGACTTGAGCGTAATATTGGGCAGGATTTTATAATCGTGGACCTGCGCGGCAGTCTCGCCCGGTTCCACGAAATAGCCGCCGACCGTGACGCGCTCTTTGCTGTCATTGTCCAGAAAAACGATCTCGCCCGCCGCGCTTTTGCGGGCGGTGATTTTCAGTTTCGTTCCGGGAAAATCGTTCTGGTGCGCGGCGTCCGAATTTTCGCTGTTTTCCGTAATCTCCGCGAACGAACGGGCGAAATCATTGACGCGCTTGAAGTTGTACGCGATGGCCCGAAGGTCGCCCGTCTGCCCAATGGCCCCGGCGTAATCGTAGCAGGAGGCGTCTTCTTGATTGTTCCAACTGGCGAAATTCGTGCCGCCGTACAGCATATAAAAATTGTAGCCGTTGCCGCCATAAGCCACGATTTTCTCCTGTCCCCGCGTGAAATAGCGCAGGCGGTCGGGCGCGAGCGGGCCGTAGAGGTCGTACCATCCGGGCCAAAATTCTGTCGTGTACCAGGGGTTGTCGCGGCCCTTGCTGTCCCACGAACGGTCGCCCGCCGGGTCGGAACCGTGATGCAGGCCGCTGAAAAAGTACGGGACTTCGAGGCCCTGCGCGAGGGCCGTTTCGCGCAGATGCTTGAAATAATTGTTCGGCATTTCGCGGCCCCAGCCCTGCGGGTGTTCGTTTTCCAGCTGAACCATAATTACGGCCCCGCCGCGATTGATCTGATTCGCCGCCACAATCGGCATGACCTTGCCGAGCCACTTGTCCACTTCGGCCTCAAACGCCGGATTGTCTTCCCGGACGCGCAGATCGGGTTTGAAGCGCAGCCAGACGGGATAGCCGCCGCTGTCCCATTCGCCGCAAACGTATGGCCCGACGCGCACGGTGGCGTACATTCCGAGTTCCTTGATGAGTTTCAGAAAGGCGTCCAAATCTTTATCGCCGACGAAATCCCATTCGTTCTCTTTCGGCGCGTGGAAATTCCAGAAGGCGTAGGTCTGCACGGTGTTGAAGCCCAGCCGTTTCATGCGCAGCAGCGTGTCGCGCCACAGGGCGCGGGGCAGGCGCGGGTAGTGCAGGCTGCCGGAAGCAATGAACGTCCGTTTGCCATTGACCAGAAATCCGCGCCCGTCGTAATCAATGAACGGTTTGGCGGCGGCGGACGGCGGAAACATCCCATCATCGGCGCGGGCAAGGGCGGGCAGACAGGCCAGACCCAGACAGGCAAACAAGGGAAGCAGGCGGCGGCGCATAAAAAACTCCTTCAGCGCGAAATAATGTTGCCTCATTATAGCGTAAAATGGGGGAGAATAAACAGCAGACCGCTGTTCGTAATCGGCGGCTGTCCTGCGCTCTGCTTTCGAAGCCAGCGCGGAAATCACTTAAACCGGAACGCCTGCGCCGCATTTCCGCCCACAGGACGGGCGGCGCAGCCTCATAGAGGGGGCGCGGCGCGGAAGCGCCGCCGGAACAGGAGCAGAGCATTGTACACCGTTTACCGCGTTGACGCGCCGCCGAAGTTAGACGGCAGCCTATCTGATGCCGCATGGCGGGCCGCGCCGAAGTCGCCCGCCTTTGCCGATATGGCGACCGGACGCCCCGCCCCGCTGGAGACCCGCGCCGCCGCCCTTTGGGACGACGAGAATCTCTATATCGGGTTCTGGATTGAGGAGCCGTACCCCGCCGCCGCACAGACCGAGCGCGACTCGATTATCTTCCTCGACAACGATGTAGAAGTCTTCATTGACGGCGGCGACTGCTACTACGAGTTTGAGATCAACGCGCTGGGGACGATCTACGAAATCCTGTTCGTCTGGCGCGACGCCTATCAGCGCGGCGGACGCTTCGACACGCCCGATCTGGACGCGCTTCACCCCCGCGCCGTTACCTTCGGCGGCGACTTTGACCGAACGCCCGAAACGTTCTGGCGCGGAACGCACCCTCGCGGACTGCGCTACGCCTTTCTGGACTGGGATTTTCCCGGCGCAAAATCCGCCGTGCAGATTGACGGAAAACTCAACGACCCGACGGTGAAAAGCCGGGGATGGACGGTGGAGCTGGCGTTCCCCTGGGCGGGCATGGCGCATCTGGCGAACGGGCGCAGCCTGCCGCCAACCGAAGGAGATGTTTGGAGGCTGTTTCTGGGGCGCTTCCAGAATTTTTATTTTGGCGAGCGCAAAATGCAGGCGGCGTGGTGCTGGACTCCGCACGGAATCGCCGACACGCATCAGCCGGAAAAATTCACTCCGCTGCAATTCTTGAATCAAAGCGTGGAGGGTCACGGCGCGTGATCGAGATAACGCGCCACGCTGTCCCGGTGGTCAATTTGCCGCCCGCGTTGAACGGCCTGCGAATCGCGCATCTGACGGACTGGCATCGCAGTTTCCGCACCCCCGACACCCTGCTGCGGCGGGCCGTTGAACTCACGAACGCGGAAAACCCGGACGTGATTGTCCTTACCGGCGACTATGTAACGGACGATCCGAAGGACATTGCGCCGTGCGGGGAGATGATCGCGGGGCTACGGGCAAAGTTGGGAATTTACGGGATACTCGGCAATCACGATTACGGCACGGACGGCCCCGCCATGTCCCGCGCTCTGGAAACGGCGGGCGTCTCCGTGCTGACCAATCGCAGCGTAACGCTGCCAAACGGCCTGCAAATCGTCGGCGTGGACGACGACATTTTAGGCAGGCCAAATCTGGCGCAGGCGTTCGAGGGCATAACCGAGGGCAGTCCGCTGCTGACGCTCTGCCACAACCCTGCTTTCGCGGAGAAACTGACGGCGCATCCGGGCGTTGCGCTGGCGGGGCATACGCACGGGGGACAGGTGCGCCTGCCCTTTGTCACCGCGTGGAAAATCCGCAAAATCCACGCCAAACGCTACGTGAGCGGCTGGTATACGCTCGGCGAAACCCGGCTTTACGTCAACCGGGGGCTGGGAAACGTCGGCGTTCCCTTTCGCTTCCTCAGCCCCCCGGAAATCGCAATTTTCACCCTCGCAGAGAAGATGGGTTACTAACTGCGTTGGATTTGTTCCTGGCGCTAAAAACACCCGTTGCGGCTTGCAACCCCGCCTACGATTCGGAGAGCGTCTGCGCGGGAACAGGATCAATGCGCGAAGGCGGCGGCGCGGACTGCCCCAGACGCAGGCAGTCAATCAGGACGCCGAGCCGCTCCGCGCCCGCCCGCAGGCCGTCCCCTCCCCGAACGCCGCCCGTGAGTTCCGCCACCGTGACGGGCGGGCCGAACCGGACAATCACGGGCTGCTTGATGCGGCGCGGCGCACTCTGACCGTAGGGGACGAGCAGGTTTGTGCCAATCAGCGCGGTCGGCACAATCGCGGCGTTCGCCTGCTTCGCCACCAGCAGGACGCCGGGAAGCAGCGGCTGAATTTCGCCGTCCTGACTTAACTTGCCCTCCGGGAAAATCACGACCGCTTCGCCCGCTTTGAGCAGTTCTTCCGCCTTGCGCAGCGCCGCCCGGTCTGCCGTGTACCGCTTGACCGGAAATCCGTGCAGCCAGACAATCAACTTCCCTAAAATCCGAATGTCAAAGAGTTCTTCCTTCGCCATGATCCAGCAGGCGCGGGGCAGCGCGAACGCCACCGTCGGCGGATCGGAATCGCTGATATGATTCGGCGTGATGAGGACGCCGCCCGTCTTCGGCACATTCGCCCGCCCCTCGAACCGGATTCCGCCCGTGAACCAGTACAAAATACGAATCAGCGTCCATGTAATCGGACGAATAAACCAGAATGGCATAGTCGCAAAACTCCCCCGGAGAAAGGGAACAGGGAACAAGACATTGCGTTCGCTCACTGAAAGTCGGCATAAAACCGGAACAGAAAAGGCATTGCCCTGTTCCCTGTTCCCCGTTCCCTCTCCTCTTTTCTGCAAGCATTATAGCGGAAAGCGCGGGGTTGTGTCGTGGGCCAGAAGAACTATTTTTTGCCGCCCGCTAATGCGCAGACCGCCGCGTTCGTCTTAGAGATTCATAAGACGCGAAAAAACAGCCCGATTCCGCTTGTTTTTCCTTGCTATTTCTCGCGCCATGCAGGATACTATTAGTACTAAACCGTCCTAATCAAAGATTGAACCGAGGGCGGGACAAGGAGAATAAGACCATGCCATCAGACACGCCCGTTTTAATGATAGCCTTGCAGATTCCGGTTTTAGAGGACACCAGCGCCGAGCAGGTGCTTGCCGCCATCGGTCAGAAAGTGGCGGAGGCGATTGCGGAGATTAAGGACAAACACGCCCGCGAAACGTCCGCGCCCGCCGCAGACGCCTTCGACCCGGAGGCCATCGCGCAGGCCGAGTTCAACGCTTCGGTCATCAAAGAGACGCTGGAGCCGCTGTCCGAGAGCTCCGCGTCCGATCTTCTCGCCGCAATGGGCTACCCCGCCGATGTCTAGCCCGCCGCGCCCGCCGCGCAGACAGAGACCGGCCCTGTCTTCCGCGCTTGCGGAGGCAGGGCCGGTCTTTTTTTCGCTGCGGTTATTCGTCCTCGTCTTCTTCCAGCGGGGCGTCCACAAACACGGTCACTCGCGGCGAGACGTGATTGGCGGCGTCGCCGCGCTCGACCACGTACCGCAAGTCCACCACAATCCACGAATCGGGCATCTCGTCGCTTTGCGCTTCCGGCAAATCGAACTCCACGCCCTCGCCAATGCGCGGAATCAGCGGGCTGTTCGCCTCTGCAAGCGGAACCAGCTCCACGCCCTCCTCGTCCTCACGAAGCCAGACAAAATCCAGTTGATAGGTTTGCGGCGGCATTATTCATTCTCCTTGTTCCCATTAGTTTGGCCCAAACGCGCCAACTGTAATACGCATTCCGGCCCCGTAACGTTGCGCGGAAAAAAATTAAAAAGCGGGGCCAGCGCGGGGAAGCGCGGAGCGATTCCGGCCCTTGCCACAGGGGGCGCGAACGCAGCCGTTCCGCAGCGCCGCAAAAACTGACCTGCGCGGGGGGGGGGCGCAAATGGCAACCCCTGCCGGGACAGAGAAGCGGGCGTCCGGGGTAATTCTGTCAACACGCAGGGCGAAGCGGGGGCGAACGGACGCAAAAATCCCTCCGGCGACACCGCCGGAGGGACAGAAAAAGAAAAGAAGGCCCGCCGCATTTACGCCAGTTCGCGTTCACGTTCCCGTTCGCGGCGGGAATGGGCTTTGCCCGCCGGTCTGCGGCGCGGAGTCGCGGAGGCGGAGGACGCTTTGCGCCGCTTGAACGGAGCGCGAAGCGCGATCTCTTTATAGTCCAGTCCGGCGGCGGTCAACGCGCCGTCCCAGCTCTCGAAATGCCGCCGCGCCGCCGTAATCAGCGCGATATTTGTCTCCTCCATCTGCTTGGCGTTCATGTCAGCGCCCTGCGCGTGGAGTTCCGTCAACTGCAATTTAATCGCCGACTCGTCCCAGTCGCGGTAACGCCGAATCGTATTGTAGTCCAGACCGGCAGCCGCCACCGCAAGGCCCCACGAACCGAAATGTTTGTGCTTGGTCGCGGCGGCGGCAAGCTGCGGGTCGCCCGCCAGACTGACCTGCCGCCAGCTCAAATCTTCGCCTTTTTCGTGCAGCTCCTGAATACGCGCAATGATGCGGTCACGACTCCACACCTTGTAGCGGCGGATTTCATCATAGTCCAGTCCCGCCGATTCAATCGCAAGCCGCCACGAACCGAAATAGCGGGTCGCGGCCCGCAGCAGCGCGATCTGGTCTTGCGCGACGGCGGCGTAATTCAGATTTTCACCGCTGTTATAAAGCCGCAAAATTTCCAGACCGATATTCTCTCTGCTCCACTTTCGCATCTACGTTGGATTCCTTCCTGTCGCGTGGCCTCATCGCCCGCGCGGTTCACTTCTCGATTGGGGGATTCCCGGTCGCTGGCGCCCTGTCAGAAAACCCGCTCGCTTTTTCTCGCTTGCGGCCTTCTCACCCCTTATGATAGGCGGATTCGGGGCGTCTTGTCAAGGCTTTTTTCCCCATTGTGATAAATTTAACACTCCTTAATACAAACGAACTAACGGGCAGCGCGAGACCGTCTGATAAGCGGAAAACAAACGTGAAAAAATTAAACATACTACTAAAACGGTTCAGAAAATCAAAGCATAACGGAAAGTAGTCTAAAATGAGCGATACACCGCAAATCAGCGGGCGGCGGATTTTCATCACCGTCCTGGACGGCGTGGGCGCGGGCGAACTGCCGGACGCGGCGGACTACGGCGACGCTGGCAGCAACACGCTGGCGCACACCGCCGAGGCCGTCGGCGGACTGAACCTGCCGAACATGGCGCGGCTGGGTCTGGGAAATATCACGCCGATAGCGGGCGTCCCGCCGCAGGAAAATCCCCGCGCCGCATGGGGCAAAATGCGCGAGGCCTCTCCCGGCAAGGACACCGTGACCGGTCACTGGGAGATGGCGGGAATCGTCCTGCCGCGCCCGTTTCCCACGTTTCCAAACGGCTTCCCGGCGGAAACGCTCGCTGCGTTCGAGCAAGCGATTGGGACCAAAACGCTGGGCAATGTAGCGGCGTCCGGCACGGAGATTATCGCAAGGCTGGGGGCGCAGCACGTTCGGACGGGCTTTCCGATTGTCTACACTTCGGCGGACAGCGTGTTTCAGGTCGCCATGCGCGAGGAGACGATTCCGATTGCGCGGCAGTACGAAATCTGCGCCATAGCGCGGCGTCTGCTCACGGGCGAGCAGGAGGTCGGGCGCGTGATCTGCCGCCCGTTCACCGGAGCGGGGACGGCGGATTCGCCCTTTGCGCGGACGGAGCGGCGCAAAGATTTTCCCGTTGCGCCGCCGCCCACTGTGCTGGACGAACTGACGGCGGCGGGGCGCAGCGTCCACGCCATCGGAAAAATTTACGAGATTTTCGACGGACGGGGAATCACGACCTGGAACCACACGACCAATAACGCGGCGCATACGCGGGCTTTGCAAACGGCGGTCGAATCGCGCGACTCCGATCTGATTTTTACCAATTTAGAAGATTTTGATATGCTGTACGGGCATCGCAACGATCCGGCGGGCATGGCGCGGGCATTGGAGGCGTGGGACGCGGCGCTGCCCGCCCTGCTGGATTCCCTGCGCCCCGATGACCTTTTCATCCTGACGGCGGATCATGGCAACGACCCGACGACCGCCTCAACCGACCATTCCCGCGAATATCCGTTCCTGCTGGCGTATGCCAAAAACAGCGCCGGAAAAACGCTGGGCGTCCGCGCCACCTACGCCGACCTCGCCGCCACCGTTCGGGAAGCGTTTGGACTGCCGCCCGGAGCAAACGGCGTGGGTTTCCACAATGCGATAGTCTGAGCGCTTCGTTCAGAGGGGATTTTTCTCCACGCATGACACGAATGATCACGGATTTCGATGTGAATTGATGGGCGAATTGTAAAATATTCCGCCCTCCAAAAAGCGTAGGGGCATTGGTAGTTTCAGATCAATTTGCCAGCAGCGCGACGATTTTGTCCTGCGCGGCGCGGCAGGACGCCGCGTCGGCGAGGTGATTATTCATCAGGAGAGAGAAGGCGAGGGGTTCGCCGCTCCGCGTCGTAACGATCCCGCTCAGGCTGCAAACGTGGGACATCGTGCCGGTCTTGGCGCGGCAGCGGCCCTGCGCGGCGGTGTCTTTCAGGCGGTTTTTCAGCGTCCCGTCTACTCCGGCAAGGGGAAGGGAATCGAAAAAAGCGCCACGATAATCGGAGTGGTAAAGCCAATCCAGCAGGCGGACAAAGCAGCGCGGAGACGCAAAGTTGTAGCGGGAAAGCCCGCTGCCGTCCGCGATGTGAACGGAATTTTGCGCGATTCCAATATCCTTCAACCAGACCGAAATGGCCGCAATCCCCGCCGCCGCAGTCCCTTTGCCGCTCCGAACGCTGCCGATGGTTTTCAGCAGGCACTCCGCCATGAGATTATCGCTGGGCTTGTTCATTTTCGGCAGCAGCTCCGAAAGCGGCGGCGAGTCGTTTTGCGCCACCGTCCGCAGGCTGTCCCGCTGCGCGGGCCGGTAGGCTCCGCCCGCTTTGCACCGAACGCCCGTCTGATTCAGCGCAAAAACGCAGTAGGTCATGCAAAATCGCGCCGGGTTGTCCACCGTCGCCGTAAATTTTCGGCGGGCGTTCTTCGGCAAATTCCCGGTAATCACGATGCGATTCGTTCCCGGCAACCGGTCGCAGTCCAGCGGCGCGGCCTCGGTCTTTGCCGCATCGCCCGCAACGGTCGCCCGGTTTTCGAGCATGACATAGCCGAGGTTGGGGCGGACTGCCGCCTGCGCCGCCGCGCCCGCCCGCTTCCCCGCTGTGATTTGGACATTCACCACGTTTTCATTGAGGTTTAACGCGCTGATTTGCGCGGCGTAGTTGTAGGGCGCATCATCCCACGTCCAGCCGTCGCCCTGCCGCCGCCCGTCGAAGCGCGACTCGTCATAGTATAATTTTCCGGTCACACGCCGGATTCCCGCCTGCCGCGTCCGCTGCGCCATTTTGCGCGCGTCATCGAACGCGAACAGCGGATCGCCATCCCCCCGTAAAATCAAATCGCCATGCAGGACGCCGCTGCGGTCTAACTTCCCCGTTGCAAGCAGGCGGGTATGATACCGAAAATTCCGGCCCAGCAGCGCCAGCGCCGCCCCGCTCGTCAGCAGTTTACTGTTGGAGGCGGGCAGGAACAGACGGTCGGCATTCCGCTCATAAAGCGTCCTGCCGTCCGCAAGCGAGGAGATAAGAACGCCCTGAAACCCGGCGCGAAATTCTGCCGTATCGAAAAGCGCGTTGATCTGCTGCGCCAGCGCCGCGTCCGGCGTTTTCGGCGCGGCAGCGGACTCGTCCGCGCAGACGGGCGCGGCAAGCGTCAGCAGAAAAAGAAGCAGCCAGAAATAACGCGCCACGCTTGCTCCGTTCGGACCCACCATCCCATTTCCTCACCTTACGCAGTCATTTTTCCACTGTCAGGGAGAAAAATCTCCTCACGCAGGAGCCAGGGAGATTTGGTCCCGTCTGCTGAAGGGTTGGCCGCAGGCCTCCCGGACGGGCCGTTCGCGGCCCGGTCTCCCGCGAATGTGCGATGTTTCGGTAATTTGTCTCTCAGGGCCATTGCGTAGAAGGGAGTTTACCAGACCCCTCTTTCCCAGAGACCCTGACGCGCCCGATTCAGGCGGTCTTTCTTCCAGTTTTTCAATCTCAATAACTGTTTATATGATACCAAATGCGCGTGTATTTGTCAACGGGAAGAACCACAGCCTCCGGGTTCCATCCGACACGGGAAAGACGCCCGCCGCTGTGGAAACAGGACCCTTGTGGCAACGCAAAAAAGCGGTCACGCCCCGAAACGCGGCGGATTTTCGCATCAATCGCGATTTTTTGGATGCAGACCAACGCGGCGGATAAGGTTGTAGGGATGGCGCAGGGAAGGCGGAGTAAAATAATCTAGCGTGATTTTAGTAAAAATTCAGCAAAATGAATAAAATCCGTTCACCTGGCACAAATTATGCAATATAAGTATCAGGGCTTAATCCGAAAAGCGATTCCGCAATTCAAGACTAATTCGCCTGATTTTTACCAGATGCGGTCATTCCGAAAATCGCGCCCTTTGTTGATCGCTGGCCCATCGCGTCCATCGTTCGCTGCACGTTTGAAAGGAGAGTTTGCTATGCTTATCAATCGGAGGGGCGTCGCGGGAGCGAACGCCCCTGTCACCGCGCGTTGGATGGTCATCGCGCTCTGTCTGGCGCTGCTGCTGACAGCGCAGGCGGGGCGGGCGCAAATCGTGTCCGCCAGCGCCGTTCCAGGCAGTTTGCCCGTGTCCGGCGGCAACGTCACCGTGCGGGTGGTCGTCAACAGCGCCGTCGCGGTCAGTTCCGTCGCGGCCTATGCCAATGGCGGCTCTATCGGCGGCCTCAGCGCCGCCGGGACGGACGCCAGCGGCAACAAAATCTACTCCAGCGTTTTTGCGGTCGGGGCCAATGTCACCACCCTGCCGCGCAGCTTCGTCTACACCGTCGCCGTGACAGACACGGCAAGCCATGTGACCAATGGCTCGGCGGGGACGGTAGACCAGGCCACGCCCAACGCCTTGAAAATCACCAGCGCCACCCTCGCCACCAGCGCCTTGCCGGCAGGCGGAGGCAGTTACATGGTATCGGTCGTCGCCACCGTCCCGGCCCCCAATACCATCAGCAATTTCTATGTCTACGCGAACGGCAGCGGTCAGGGCTATCTCAACTACATTTCTACCAACGCCGATGGCAGTCTCAACTATTCCGGCACGTTCAATCTGGCGCAGAACGTCAGCAATGCGCCGCATCCCTATCAGGTCATCGTTAATGGAACGGATAACGCCGGGAACCGCGCCGTCGCGGTCGCGGGCGTCGTCACCGTCAGCAACGCGACCGCCGCAAGCGTCGTGAGTTCCAGCCTCTCAATCAATACGCTGCCTGCCGCAGGCGGCGCCGTCACCATGACGGCGGTCATCAGCGCCCCGGCCCCAAACGACGTGAGCGACCTCTACGCCTTCCGGTACAACAGCGGACTTGGCGGTCTGTCCTACATTTCCTCCAACGCCGACAAGACCAAAAATTTCAGCGGAACCTTTACGTTTCCGAGCAACGTCAGCGACACGCCGATTATCTACCCCGTCGTGCTGCGCCTGCGGGACAACGCCAGCAACGCGGTCACCGTTCCCGTCGGCTATGTCACGGTCAATCCCGTCACGCCCATCAAAATTCTCAGCGTGAGCGCCTCGACCTCCAGTCAGACGGCAACCGGCGGCAATATCACGTTTACCGCAACGGCGCTGGCCCCCGCTCCCAACGATGTGTCGGACGTGTACGCCTACAATTACACGCAGGCGTTAGTCTCCCTGTCCTACCAGTCCACTAACGCCGACGGCAGCAAAGTCTATTCGGGAACATACACCAACACGACCAACGCCACCAACGCTACACTGGTCAAATACCTGCTGATTCGGGCCAGAGACAACGCCGGAAACCAGATCACAAAGCCCGTCGGGACGCTCAAAATCGCCCCGCAGACTCCCATCACGGTCGTGAGCGCCACGCTAACGCCGAACAATATCACGGCGGCAGGCGGAACCGTCACCGTCAATGCGACCGTGCTGGCCCCCGCGCCCAACGATGTCAGTTCCCTGCGCCTTTACCGCTACGACCAGCAGATTGGCTCGCTGAACTATATCTCGACCAACGCGGACGGCAGCAAAGTCTACTCCGGCGTGTTCAATGTCGCGGCGAACGCTTCCAATGCCACCCAAATTTACCCGTACACCCTGTACGCTTACGATAATTCCAACAACTACGCTTACAAATCGCTGGGGAATGTGACCGTTCCGGCAGCCGCAAATATTAAAATCGTCAGCGCGTCGCTTTCGGGGACGGCGGTTCCGGCGGCGGGCGGCAATCTGACCGCCACCGTCACCGTGCTTGCGCCCGCTCCCAACGAGGTCAGCAGCGTCATTGTCTACCACTACGGCAGCGGCAACAGCCTGAGCTACGTCTCGACGAACGCCGACGGCAGCAAGGTCTATTCCGGCCCGGTGATACTGCCTGCGCAGTCCGGCTCTTACGCCAACACCTACCTGATATCCGTGCAGGCGCGGGACAATATCAGCAATTACGCCTATACCTTCCTGCCGAACGTCACCGTCGGGACGGCGCCAACGCCCGATCCTGTCGCCATCACCAATGCGTCGGTCTCCGCGACCAGTTTCCCCGTCGTCGGCGGCAATGTGATCATCAAAGCGACGGTGAAGCCCGCCATCGCGGGAACGATCAGCAGCGTTCAGGCTTACAATTACGAGTTCTATCAGGGCAACCTGATCTACCAGTCCTCGAACGCGGACGGCAGCCTGAACTATTCGGGGTCGTTCGCCGTCGGCGCGAATACCGCGCCCTTCCCCACCCAGAACGGCTTCCAGATTGTCACCACGCTGAATAACGGAGATGACAGCAACGCGATTGCGCTGGCGGGTTCTTCGTCTATCGCGCCGATAACGCCGGCCTCTCTTGTCAGCGCGTCGCTTTCCACCAATGCTCTCCCGGCAGCGGGCGGCGACATCACCGTCAACACGGTCGTGAGCGTTCCGGCGGGCAACGCGATCCAGTATGTCTACGCCTATCGCAACGGCGGCGCTTTCCGGCTCGCCTATCAGAGTACGAACGCGGACGGAACGCAGAACTACTCCGGTGCGATTAATATTCCGGCGAACACGACGGGGGTCACCCTGACCGACCTCTATACGGTGGCTGCGTTCGATTCCGTCGGCAACTATGCGCCGGTCATCGCGGGGCAGGCAACGGTGGGCACGAGCGGGGCCATCGTCATCAACAGCGCCACGTTTTCCGCCAGCGCGTTCCCCTCGGCGGGCGGGCAGCTGACCGTTTCGGCGGTCATCACTCCGGCCTACCCCTATTACATTCCCAACTACAGCTACATCCCCGTCTATGGCAATGTCGGCGGCGCGGGCTATCTGGCCTACTTCGGCACGAACGCGGACGGTTCACAAAACTGGATGGGCAGCGTCCCGGTGGCGGCAAACGTATCGGACGCGCCCCGCTCCGATTACTACTACCTGTCGGCGCAGGATTCGCCTGGCAACTACGTTCCCTACGCCCTGGGTACGGTGACCGTCGCGCCTCTCGGTTCGTTGAGCGTCGCGACTAAATCGCTTTCCGCGACCTCGTATCCGGCGGCGGGCGGCAATATCACGATCAGCGCGAAAGCGAATTTTCCGGTCAATTCTCCCGGCCCCGGCTTCAGCGTTTTCAGCAACGGCGTTTATCTCGGTGAGCTGGCCCGCCAGAGCGCCAACGCCGACGGCTCAATCAACTACGCGGCGTCCTTCCCCGTCGCCGCGAATGTCAGCGACCAGTCCCGCGCCGATTATTACTATGGCGAGGCGCACGATAACCTCAGCAACTACGCCCCCGTCTCGTTTGGCAATGTGATCGTCGGGCCTGCGACCCCCGTCAGCATCACGCAGGCCATGCTCTCCACCTCGTCTTTGGGCGTGACGGGCGGCGATGTTATCTTGAACGTGACGACCAATGCGCCCGCGCCCAACGCCGTCCCGACCTACGGCGTCTATGCGTACAGCAACGGACAGGGCGCAGGGTATTTGAACTACCAGAACACGAACGCGGACGGGACGCGCAATTACTCCGGCTCGTTCCATATCGGGGCAAACTCCGGCGCCACGCTTCAATCGTATATCTATACGGTGTCCGCGACGGACAACGCCAGCAATATTGCGCTTGGGGTTTTGGGAGCGGTCTCGGTGGACACGGTTCCGGCGACGGTCGCCGGGAAAGTTTCGCTGGAGGGACTGGTCCCGATAGCGGCCTCGCAGACGCTGCGGTTCCAGTTCCGCCTGAGCGATCCGGGCCAGTCGGATGATGGGACGGTCGCCCTCAATACCACAGCGGCAGTCAGCCCGGACGGCTTCTTCAACCTGACGAACATTCCGCGCCGCAATTACAATCTGTGGATTAAGGGGCCGAAAAATCTGGCGAAAGTGGTGACGGTCAACACGCTCAACAGCGACGCGCACAGCGTGACGGCCCTGCTGCGGGCGGGCGATTCCAACGATGACAACAGCGTGGACAGTTCCGACTTCACCGCGCTGATCGGTTCGTTCAACTCGGCGGCGGCTGTCATCGGCAACGGCTACGATCCGCTTGCGGACTTCAATGGAGACGGCTACGTAGACTCAACGGACTTCACGCTGCTTATCGGCAACTTCAATCAGGTGGGGGATATGTAGCGGAGGGCGTTAGCGATCTCGTCCCCGGCCTCTCCCGTCCTTCCGCGCCCTTTTGAAATTGAAAGGGCGCGGGAAAACAGGGGAGACGGGGACGAGATTAGGAGAAAAAGAGGCCAGAGGCCGGAGACCCGGACTTGCCCGATTCAAGCGTCAGGATATGCGACCTGAAATTTCGCTTCGACTATCGTGTAGGGCAGCGGCGGGGGGAGCGGGCGAACTACGGCGTCCGTCAGTCCGACCGATTCAAGCCATGCCCCGCACTCCGCGCCGGAGAAAACCGCGCCCTCCGCGCTGGCGAGCAGCATTTGCAGCGAGAAAAGCGCGGCGAATACCGGCTGCGTTTTGTCGTCCCCCAGCATCACATCGCTGACGACGATTTTACCGCCCGGTCGCAGGGCGCGTTTCGCCCGGACAAACATCGCCTGAATCGTTGCGGCGCTCATCTGGTGCAGCACACCGGAGAACAGAATCGCGTCATACTCCGCCACGCCGTAATCGTCTGTGACCGCGTTGCCCGCCCGGACTGTCACGCGCTCCGCCATTCCCGCCTCCGCAATCAGTTCCGCAGCAATCGCCACAACCGGCGGCAAGTCCAGCACGACCACGTTTGATTCGGGATATTTTTGCGCCAGCAGCGTGGCATACGTTCCCGGCCCGCCGCCCACATCCAGCAGATTTTTCACGCCCGCAAAGTCCAGAAACTGAATCAGGGGCCGCGCCACGCTCAACGCGCGGTCGCGCATCCCCAGCACAAAGCGGCGCGTCTCCTCCGCGTTGCCGCCCAGATGCTCCTCCGGCGCAACAGCGGGCGTCCCCAATCGGACGGACTGCGCCAGTTCGCCCCACGCCGCAAACTGGTCTGCGCCCCATTTGATCGCCCCGCCGAGATAAGCGGGGCTGCCGCAAACGAGAAACGCCGCCGACTCCGGCGTATTCGCGTAAATCGGGACAGGGCCATCGGAATTTTTAATCAGCAGGCCGAGGCCCGCGCAGGCGTCCAGCAGCATCCCGGCGGCGCGGGCGTCCAGATTCCGCGCCGCTGCCACCTGCGCCGCTGTCTGCGGCCCCGTCCCCAACGCCCCGAAAATATCCAGTTCATTGGCGGCAAGCAGCGCGGCGGAATCCCAGTAGCCCGTCGCGAGCTGCATAATCCGCCCCGGATTGGCGCGATTTTCCGACATGGCGCTCTCCTTATGAAAACCAGGAATTTAAAAAGTAAAAAATTCAGACCGGGGCGGACAGTGTGGGGCTTGCCCTCCACATCTGTAACCCATGCCTGAATTTTATTATACCCGGATACGCCGCAAGGCGCTATGCCGAACGGTCACGCCACCGAGCGATGCAGCAGGTCGCCGAGTTCGCTTAAAGCGTCCACCGGGGCCGAGATCGCGTTTTGATTTTCCAGTTTAATCTGCTCAAAAATCTCCTTGCGATGCACTGTGACGGTTCGGGGAGCGCGGATTCCGAGGCGCACCTGTTCGCCCCGCACTTCCAGCACCGTAATCTCAATTTCACTGCCGACCATAATGCTTTGATCGGGCTTTCGGGTCAAGACAAGCATTGCAACTGCCCTCCATGGCGTTCGAATGCAGACGAATTTTTTAGTCCGTCCGAAACCTCCGTGTTTCGGGAAAATCGGTAGATTTGCACTAGTATCGGCAGAACGCTCCGCAATTTTCAGCACAATAAACAGGATTTACCGGATTTTTCAGGACGGGAGAGATTTTTTATCCACGAAAGGACACAAAGAGACACGAAAGCAAGAAAAAAAGAACAGGAACCCAATCCAATTCGAAAAATCCGGTAAATCCCATTCATCCTGTCTATTTCTTCTTCGTATTTTTCGTGTCGCTTCGTGTCCTTTCGTGGATAAAAAATCTTCTTTACCTTCTTGCGCAAACGTAAATCCGGGCGAACAGCGCTTCGCTCAGGTGGCTGATAGCGACGCCGTGCCGACTGGAGGAAGCGTGTATGAAATAACCGTTCCCGATATAAATGCCTGTATGCGTCACGCCGACGCGGTTAGTGCGCCGCCCGAAGTAGAGACGGTCGCCCGCCTGCAGCTGCTCTCTGGGGACGGGGACGCCGTAGGCCATCTGATCGGAACCCAGGCGCGGGAACCGGCAGCCCTGTGTGGCGTAGACATTTTTCACGAACCCGGAGCAGTCAATGCCCCGCGCCGTGTTGCCTCCCCACACGTAGCGGACGCCCAGGTAGCGGTACGCCTCGCTAAGGAGGGCCTGCGGATCGCCGGTAAAATAGGGGGAGGCGCTGCGCGGATAGATGTCGCCGGGGTCTTCGCCCGTCGGAGCCGCGCCCCCCGCATTGACGACCTCATACGCCATGCGCTTGACCAGGCCTTTCGGGACCCAGCCCGTTGAGCCGTCCGCCATCAGGACGCCGAGCCAGTTGCCCGAAGCGGTCTTCAGGGCGACGTAGGTGTCGCGGGGGGCCTGCGTTAGAACGGGCGCGTTCCAGTCGGGGCTGCGGTAGATATTGGAAACGCGGGTCAGGACGCCCAGCGTTCCCACAGCGGGAGCGCGGTAGACGCTGCCGCCGCGTGAGGCGTAGCGGCTGCGGCGGGAAAATTTCGCCTTGCGGAGCGCGTCGTGCGTAATGGTCGCGTTCTGCGTCTGCGGCGTCATTTCTGGCGGGGAGGAGGGAGCGGCGCTGCGGGCGTCCTGCGCGGCCTGCGACGCGGGCAGTTCCAGCGTCATCTCGCCGTCGGCGCGGCACACAGCGGGAGTCATTAGTCCAAAAATCGCGCCGAGAGCAAGCAGGCGCAGGCAAAGGCCGGCGGGCCGGTCAAAAACAGACAAAAGCAAACCTCCGTGTCGTTCGTCACGCGGCGCGGCAGGCGCGGCGGCGGACGAATCTTAATTTGCTATCGGGGAGAAATCGGGACGCGGCGGCGCGTCCGGCGGTCATGCCGCTTACGGTCAGTATCGGCAGGGGGGCTGCGGCGTCATCAGGGATATTTTATGAGACGCGCCAACTCCTCTGAAAAGTGCGGCGTCAACCCTCACTTCAAAAATTCTTCCACCGTGATAAGACAACGCGACTTTTTCATGCGCCTCTATTATACTCCTCATACGCTGTTTTAGCCGGCAGCGTCGCATTTTTTTCGATTCGCCCTTGACGAAGGGACAAAAAAATGCTACGATAAGACAAGCAAAAACGCATCGCGGCGCTTTCGCTTCCCCCCAACGCATTGAGCCATTCCAAATTTAAGCAGGCTTACCCCCCCAGGCTGGCGTCAGGACAGATCGCCCGTATGGATTTAAGCGCCCGTCAGGGCAGACATGAACAGGGGCAGCGCATCCAACGCGCCGCGCAGCGGGCCGCGCTCTCGATTGAGGAGTTAGCGGGGCGCATCGGCTGCTCACGCGCCCTGATCTACCAATACTGCTCCGGGGCGACTCTGGCGCAGCCCGACCGATTGCAGCAGATTGCGCAGGAGTGCGGCGTTCCGCTGACCTATTTCTACGCCGACGCCGTTTCCGACGGCCCCGAAGCCCCCGGCGAAATCTCTCTCGAATCCGCCGCGCTGCCGCCCGCGCCCGCCCCGCAAGAGGTCTCCGCCCGCCTCCAGGACAGCCTCCGCGCCGCGCAGGAGCTGGCGGACGCGCAGGAAAATCCCCCCGATTACCGCGCCCTCGCCGCCACCTGCGAACGCATCCTCTCGCTTGCCGCGCAGGTCGGCGACCGGCGGGCGATTGCGCTGGCGCAAAAGCGGCTCGGCAACGCCCACCTGCGCGTCGGCGATTTTCCCCGCGCCGCCGAAGCGCTGGCCCGCGCCATTGTTTTTGCGCAGGAGGCGGAGGACGCGGAGGACGAATCGGCGGCGCGGCAAAGCCTCGGCAACGCCCTGCTCGCGATGGGGCGGATTCGGGAGGCGCGGCAGCAGTTTACGCAGATTGCGGGCGGCGCGGACTGGAACGGGCGCTGGCAGGGAACGCTTTCGCTGGGCTGCATCCACGAAATGCAGGGCGAATATCAGGCCGCGATGTCCCGCTTTGATGAAGCGACGGCGATTTTAGACGCGGCGCGAAGCGAGGGCGCATTGACCGCCGCCGAAGTCGCGGCAGCGTCGCTTTACGTGCGGGGCAATGTCCGCAACGTCTATACCGACGGCGGCGATTTCCGCGCCGCCGCGCCGCTTGCCGAGCAAGTCCTCGCCGACGCCGAGGCGCTGGGCAACGCCGATCAGTACGCCGAAGCGCGGTTCGATCTGGCGTGGCTGCATTTTCATACCGGACAGTGGCGGGAGGCCCGCCGGGAATTTCAGAGCGTGATTCAGCTGGCGCGGTTTGTCGGCGATCAGGGGCGCGAAACCCTGGCGCGGGCGTGGCTGGGCCTCTTGCTTGCGGCGGCGGGCGACCACAATGCGGCAATCGCCGCCGGAAAAGACGCGCTTGCGCTGGCCCTCTCTCGCGGCGACCGCCGCGCCGAACTCTACGCCCAACTGGCCTTAGCCGACGCCTACGCCGCTTCGCCCCTGCGGGAGGGCGAGGCGCGGTACCACACCAATCAGGCCCTTGCCGTGACCGCCGCCCTGCGCCATGAGCGCGGCGAAATCGAGTGCCGCCTGCGCCTCGCCCGCCTCAGCGCTCAGATCGGCGAACCGGGCGAACTGGGCGACGCGGCAGAACGCGCCCTTGCCCTGTCGCAAAAACTGGGGGCGCGGCATCTGGAAGCGTTGTCCCGCGTCTGGCTTGCCGAATCGCGCCTGCTGGAAAGCGATGCAATCGAAAATACGCAAAACGCGGCGGCGCTTCTGGCGGAGGCGGCGGAATATGCGGCAGCGGCGCAGCGGCTTGCAGATGAAACGGAACTGAGCGAAGGCCGCTGGCGTTCGCGGGAACTTCGGGCGCGGATTGTCCTGCGGCAAAATCTCAATCAAGACGCGGCGGCATCGGACGCCGCCCTGTCCCTCCTGCGCGAAAGCGTGGCGCTGCTCGACGGCCTGCGCGAGCAGCTGCGCGAATCGGACGCCGCCGACACCCTGCTGGAAAACGAAGAGAGTTTTCAAATTTACCGCCGTTACGCCGATCTGCTGCGTCTTAATGAACAGAAGCAGGCGCAGACCGGACAGTCGGTCACCTTGCAGGAGTTTCTGGAACGAACCGGATGGCCGCCCCTGACTGCGGCGCTGTCCAACACAAACGCGGAATAAACGGAGACGCAATGAGGCCCACGTTCGCGGGAAACCCTGCCGATACTTTTCTTCTCTCCCCTGCGCGGCGCAATCGTCGGGCGCGGCGGCGGCTTCTTGCGGCGCTGGCGATAACGCTGCACGGTTGCGGCGGCGGCAACGCCTTCACCGGCGGCAGCGTCCCGATTGGCAAGGCCGCCCTGAAAGGCCGCGTTGTGCGCTCGGAAGACGCCTCCCTGCCGCTTTACAACGCCCTGATCACGATAGTCGCCGCTCCGCAGAACAGCAATGCAACCATCCTCCATACGATGACCGACCACAACGGCAATTTCTCCGTGACCGGCATCCCCACCGATGCGGTCAATGGCGCGGTCACGGTCACGGCGACGCCCGCCGAAAACGCCTTTAAGGCGCAGCAGGTCAGTTTTCAGTTAAGCAATAACCACTCCGCGACGGTCGTTTTCGCCCTGCCGCCCGCCGCGTACACGCCCGCCGTCGGCACAACGCTGACGATTGTCCCGTCGTCCTTTGCCGCGCTGGCGGGGCAGCGCGTGTCTTTTACCGCTCTGCTGCGCGGCCCCGACGGAGCGCCGCTTCCCCTGACGCCCACGCTTTTCGTGGATGACAGTTACGGCGCACTCAACTCCGACGGGACGTTCACCGGAACGAGCGCGGGAACCAGCAGCATCACCGCCTACTGGTACAACGGCCTTAAATCCAGCGCGGTCGTCTCCGTGACCGGGCAGCAGGTCGTTCCGCGTAACGGGCCGTAATTCCCCGCCGGACACCGGGCCGTGAACGACCCGTCTGGGAGGCTGCGCCGACCGTCCTGCGAACGGAAACGCCTGCTCGCGGCGTGAGCGCAACGCCCTCCTGCCGGGATAACTTTGCGCCGATATAGAACGTATTGCGATTCAAGGACTGCGCCCGGTTGCAATTTGCGGCGAGATAGCGTATAATCCTACAGGGTGCGCCGGTCAGTCCCAACACCCGGCCACGAAGATTGAAACGGCGTCCCCGCACTTTTCGGGGCGCCGACACAAAGGAGCGATTAACCCATCATGGCAACACTGGAACTTGTTCAGACGACGACTGATATCAACCTGACCGAAAGCGCGGCGGAGCAGATCACCGAACTGCTGGAGCGTCAGGGCAAACAGGACGCGGCCCTCCGCGTCTTCGTGCAGGGCGGCGGCTGCTCCGGCCTGAACTACGGCATGGCGATTGATGACGCCGCCGAAGAGGACGACTTTATTTTTAACGTTCACGGCGTCAAAATCATCGTGGACCCGATGAGCATGGGCTATGTCAAAGGCGCGTCCATTGATTACGTCGAGGACGTGATGGGCGGCGGCTTCAAGATTGACAACCCGAACGCGGTGCGCTCCTGCGGCTGCGGCTCGTCCTTCTCCACCGAGGAAGACGGCGGCGAAGCGCAGGCCAGCGGCGGCGGCTGCGGTTCCGGCGGCGGCTGCGGCTGCCACTAATTCGGCCTCTATCCACGAATTACCACAAAGAATCACGAATTTTACACGAAAAAAGAGGAGAATCAAACTTTCTCCTTCGTGTTTAATTCGTGATTCTTTGTGGTAATTCGTGGATTAATCGTATCGGAAGCGGGTTAGGGCGAGGGTATAGAACGCGGCTCCGAACGCCAGTAAGACCAGCAGGTTGGGCAGGGTGGCGAGCAGGGTGGAGTCGCGCAGCAGCAGGTCTTGATAGGCGCGTAAGGCCCAGGCGTGGGGCGTGATGCGGCTGAGATTCTGCATGGCGGGGGGCATCAGCCACGAAGGCCAGAAACACCCCGACAGCAGACCCATCAGCAGCAGCGCAAAGGTCGTCATGCCCTGAACCTGTTCCGCCGTCCGGCCCAGCGACGCAATGAGAAGCCCTAATCCCGTTGCGGCGAAAATCGTGCTGACGACCGTCAGCGTCAGACCGAGCGGCGAATGGCCTGCGCTAAGATGCAGGAAAAGTTTCCCCACCACGAGCAGCAACAGCGTTTGCGTCAGTCCCAGAATCCCCCGCGCCAGCAATTTCCCGAAAAGAATTTGCCCCTTGCCCACCGGAGCGGAAAGCATCCTTCGCAGCGTCCCCTCCTGCCGCTCATTCAGCAAAGTGACTGCCACGCTGTTTGCCATAAAAAATCCGAAATAGACCATAAAACCGGGGATAAACAGATCGCCGGTGGAAAGCGGACGTTCGCGCTTTTTTTGCAGCGCCGTGATTTCCAGCGCGGCGGGGGCGCGATCTGCGGTCTTCATACTCTCCGCCGCCATCGCCCGAAACTCCGCCGGAATTTTCTCCTGCGCAGCCGTCCGCATCACCTCCCCGATCACTCTTTGCAGCGCCGCTCCCGACGCGCCCTGCGCCATCTGCGCCGCCTGCGCCTGCGCCGGGTCGGTCACCAGTTTGATTTGCGCCTGCGGCTGTTTCTCATCGCGGGCGGCGGCCTCCAATTTTGCGGAAAAATCGGCGGGAATCTCCATCCCGACGGCGGCGTCCCCCTTGCGGACGCGCCCCTCCAACTTCGGAAAATTGACCTCCAGTTCGATTTTCAGTCCTACCGTCCCCAGCGCAGCCTGTAGTTCCGCGCCGCGTTTGCCGCTGTCCGCATTGACCAGCAGAACGGTCAGCGGAGATGGCCTCCCGTCCCCGCTGTCCGATTTCCCGAACATCATGCCAAACATGAAAACAAAGGCCAGCGGCAGCGCGAAAATAAAAATCAGCGCCGAGCGGTCGCGCAGCAAGACCCGCAAATCCTTCTGGCATACGCGCCATGCAATCATTCCGTCTCCTTCCGCGCTTTCAGGCGCGGACAACCTGCGCGGCGTAATGTAACGCGGCAAGGAGGTCTTCCCGCTCCAAATCTTCGTAGTCCGCAAGGATTTCCTCAAAAATCATTCCCGCGCCAAGAAGTTCCAGTATCATAGAGACCGGGTAGCGCAGTCCGCGTATCGTGGGTTTTCCATGACAGATATCCGGGTCTATTGTGATTCGGTCGCTTGTGGTCCGTTCCATACGCTCATTATAGCAGGATTGCTTTCTATCATGCTGTCAAATTCAAGAAGAATTTCCATCTACCAGACAAACAAGCGGGAATTGAGCGTAACAAAAGCGAATAGCCGCGCCCTACCCCAAAACAAAGTGGGCAAAGGAAAAACCGAAAGGATTACCAGATTATGAAACGCCCTATTTTCGCTACTGGACTGACTTCGCTACTGTTTGTCTGCTTGCCAGAATCGTCCGCACCAAAGGCCGATGAAGTAAAATTTGTATCTTAACACAGCCCCGATGTTTTGAAAGGGTTGAGAGCGTATAGAAAAAGTTTCATGTTGCTAAACGTCTAAACATCGAGCGTATCATCGCAAGGTAAATCCTACTTTCGCCGCGCTCAGGCCGCAGTTCGTAATCTTTCGACAGCCGGTTGTAACGCTCGAACCAACCGAGCGCGCGTTCTACCCCCGGCGACGCGGCACAATCTAGAAGCCTTTTAGGTCATCGGTACGCTTGATGATCTCCAAATCAGCCCCAACGCGCTTTTTGACCCACGCGGCACATGGCCCGATCTAGCCGCTGTCCGCCCCAGGTTTGGACCGACGCGGGAACGCTTTGGCGATCCGTGTTAGCAGGGCTTTGGCCCCCTCGCGTTCGTTCCTATCGGCGGCGGAGACGAAAACGCAGAGGGCCAGTCCGTTTGTGTCTACGAGCAGGCGGCGTTTACGCCCTTTGATTTTCTCATTGCCGTCGTAGCCCATAGCGTCCTCGCCGGAGACCCCCCTTTTTCCGTTGTCTTTATTGATGGGCTGTCAATAATGGCGGCGGCAGGGGTGGGTTCACGGTTTTGGGCGGTCCGCACTTGTTCGCGCAGGGACGTATGGATGCGTTGCAGCCATCCTTTTTCGCTCCCTTTGCGAAAATAATGATGGCCGGTGCGCGAGGGCGGAAGGGCATGGGGCAAGAGTTCCCAGGCGCATCCGGCGCGGACAAGAGAGAAGATGCCGTCGAGAATGGCGCGATAGGAATAGTTCCGGGGGCGACCATTGCGTCCGTCCGCTCGTTTCACGGTCGGGAGGAACGGCCCCCAAAGCGCCCATTGCGCGTCGCTTAAATCGGTGGAGTAGGCTGCTTGGTTCATGCCAGAGAGTTTACCCGCAAATCAACAAAAGACTTTTTCTATACGCTCTTATTGCGCCTTTTATCGTAAAGCCAGAAAGATAAGGGCAAAACCGGATGCAAACTGTTTTGAATGCGTAAGCTGGCGGGAACTTGCAGGAGAAAACAGGGCGCGGCGCGAAATAGAGGGCGAACGTCGTAAAGATTTTGCGGCGCACTCCCACTTTCGCGCAAAGGAAGCCCGAAACGCATGGCAAACAAAATTAAAGTTGGCGTCATTGGAACCGGCGGCATCGCCAACGCCGCCCACCTCCCCGGATACGCCGCCATCCCCGACGAGTGCGAGATTGTCGCGCTCTGCGACATCGCCCCGGAACCGCTCAAAAAGACCGCCGAAAAATACCATGTCACGCATACCTTCGACGACCACAAAAAACTCCTCGCAATGCCCGAAATTGACGCTATTTCCGTCTGCACCCCGAACTATGCCCACTACGAGGTGACAATGGACGCCCTGAACGCGGGCAAAAACGTGATCTGCGAAAAACCGATTGCCATGAACGCGACCCAGGCGGCGGAAATGGTGGCGGCAAGCCGCAAAAACGGCAAAATCCTGCAAATTGGCTACCATTCTCGGTTTATTCCGTCGAACCAGACCATCAAACGCTTCCTCGACAATGGCGACCTCGGAGACATCTACTACGCCCGCGCTCAGGCCCTGCGCGTCCGGGGGATTCCGGGCTGGGGAGTCTTCATTGACAAAGAAAAACAGGGCGGCGGCCCGCTGATTGACATCGGCGTCCATATCCTTGACCTGACCCTGTGGTTCATGGGCCACCCCAAACCGGTTGCCGCCAGCGGAATCACCTACCAGAAATTCGGCAAGCGCGACGACATCGTGGGATTCATGGGGCAGTGGGACTATAAAAAATTCACGGTGGAAGACATGGCCTCCGCGCTGATCCGCTTCGATAACGGCGCAACGGTGATGCTGGAATCCAGTTTCGTGGCGAACATCGAAAAGGACATTTTCAGCACGTCTATTTTCGGGACGGAGGGCGGGGCGCAGACCGATCCCTTCGTGATTACGCAGGAGAAGCACAAAAGCGTCTTCAACTTCACCCCGAAAATCGCCAACGCGAACACCAACCCCTACCACGCGGAGATTAAGGACTACATCGCCTGCGTCCGTGAAGGCCGCGAACCGGTCGTCACGGGAGAACACGGCCTCGCCGTCGCCAAAATCATGGACGCGATTTACAAGTCATCGGAAATTGGGCGGGAAGTGGAAATCGCATAGGAGAAAACAGAAAACAGAAAACAGAATAGGACTGTCAGAATTTGCAAGATTTGGTTCAACGCGCAAAGTTAGCAGACCGGGCATTTTCTTCTGTTTTCTGTTTTCTGTTTTCTGTCTTCTCTCTCCCTGAAACCCTCTGCCCCTGAACTGCGTAAAAGAGTTGGAAGCGAGAATTTACGATGCGGCGCGAAGGGGAACGGATTGCGGAGAAGCGAGAACAAAATGGAGGAACGGGCGGTCGTGCAGGTCGCGCCGGAACGCGGCAGGGCCGGTCAGATTGAGCCTTCCGGCGGTGGGCCTGCCACCCTGCCGACGCTGCCGAAAATCGGGCCGATTCTGCTGGCGATTCTCATTGTGGCGGGGCTGGCGGAGCTGGCGTACAGCATCGTAAATCTGTCCGCCATGCCGGTCTATATCAAGGCGATTGGGCTGGACACCAAATGGGTCGGGATCGTCGCCGCCGGGTATCTCGTCGCCGAAGGTCTGCTGAAATCTCCGTTTGGCGTGTTGAGCGACCGCATCGGGCGCAAGCCGCTGATGGTTGCGGGGCCGCTGGTCTCCACCTTTACCGCCGCCATGACCGCGCATACGCACAATCCTTACGCTCTGATTGCGCTGCGGGTGCTGGACGGCATGGGGCTTGCGGCGCTGTGGCCCTCCGCGTTCAGCATGATCGGCGATTACGTGCCGCCCGCCCGCCGCGCCTCCGCCATGAGTATGTTCAACGTGTCGTACCTCGTCGGGATCGCGCTTGGCCCCGCGATTGGCGGCTTGATTAACGATACCGCTCTGCATCGGTTCCATTTTCAGATCGTGCAGGCGAAGCAGGCGTCGTTTTACGCCGCCGCGCTTTTCTTTGCCGTGACCGCTATCGTCGCGATTGTGGCGCTGCCGGAGGGCAAGGCCGCGCCGCATGAGGGCGACGCCGAATCGAAACTTACGCACGGCGAGGGCGTCAGCCTGCGCGAATTTCGGCTGATGCTTGGGCGTATGCCCGCGCTGCTCGGCATCACTTTTATCACGTTTCTGGGCATCGGCTTTGTCATGGCCTACGCCAAACTGTTTATTATGGACTTGCTCGGAATCAGCGAGGGCGCTTTCGGCAAACTGCTGCTCGGCCCCGCGCTGGCGATTGCGGTGGCGTCCCTGCCTCTGGGAACGCTGGGCGACCGCATTGGAAAACCGCTTGCCGCGAAAATCGGCATCGGGATTTGCACGGTCAGTTTCTGGGCATTAGTGCTGTTCGCCTCGAAACTTTCGCTGCTGGTCTTCGGTTCCACGATTGGGATCGGGTTCGTGATTGCGTTCCCGGCGCTGATGGCGCAGGTCAGCGAAGTCTGCGACGCTTCGCAGCGGGGCGCGGCGGTCGGGGCGGTCGGCACATCGCAGGGCGTCGGCGCGATCCTCGGCGTTCTCGTCAGCGGCTTCCTTTATAACCTGCCCGTCCGTTCCTTTCTCGGTGTGGCGATTCCGGCGCATGGCGTCCCGTTCGTCTGCTGCGCCCTGATGCTCGCGCTCGCGTTTTCTCTGTCCCTGTTTGGTCTGAAAAACAATCCGCCCTGCCCGGAATAACCCTGCCTTCTGCCCAGGGCCATTCAATTTTCGTGCGGGCGAATAAATTCACGGCCACGAGTGCGCAAAGTCCGCCTTCGCGGACTCAATGCGGATTAACCCCCACAAAAAGGATCGGGCTTAGTGTCCGAAGGGACACTTCGCGCGCTTGGGGCAGCGGTTTCAACCGCCCGACGCTGAAAACGGAATGACCCTGTCTTCTCCCCGATTCGGCAGGAATTTGCCGTGAACTCCGCGAAATAGGCAGGCATGAATAACGCCGCGCTCCTATCTGAATTGAATACGCTTCCAAATTGCCGCGTCACGGACGGGGCGGGGAGTATCACGTTCCTGCCAGCCGATTGGACGCCGCCGCTTGCTGTCGTGGAACCGGGCGCGACCGACGCGCTGCCTGCGATAGTCCGGGCGGCGGAGGGGGCGAGGGCGGCGATTGTCCCGATGGGCGGCGGGACAAAGCGTTTTACCGGCGCTCCTCCGAATCCTGAGAAGCCCTATCTCCTTCTGCGACTCGCCGCCTGCAACCGAATCCTCGCGTATGAACCCGACGATCTCACCGTGACGTGCGAACCCGGCGTCACGCTGGCGGCGTTGCAGACGCATCTTGCCGCGCACCAGCAAAGTCTGGCGCTGGACGTTCCCTGCTCCGACCTCGCCACGCTCGGCGGGATTGTTGCCGCCAACGGTTCCGGGTTTCAGCGCGGAGCGTATGGCGCGGCGCGGGACTTGCTGCTCGGCGTTCGGGCGGTCATGGCGGGGGGCGTAGCGATTGCGGGCGGCGGGCGCGTGGTGAAGAACGTCGCGGGCTACGATGTATGCAAACTGTTCACCGGGGCGTGGGGAACGCTGGGCGTCCTGACCGAAATCACGCTGAAAGTGCGGGCCAGAGTCCCGGCAAAGCGCGTCATGGCGTGGGAAACGCCGAACCTGACGACGGCGGCGAAGATCGGGCTGACGCTGCGCCATGCGCAACTATCCCCGCTTTTTCTGCTGGCGACGAACGAATTTCAGAATCGCCCGCATCTGATCCTCGGCATGGAGGGCGCGGCGGAGCGGGTGGAATGGCAGGCGGCGGAGTTTGCGCGGCGGCTGACAGCGGCGGAGATCGCCAACGCCCCAACCGAATTGACCGCAGCGGACGTGACCGCCCTGCGCGATCTTCAGGCCCGCAATGATGCGGAGACCGTCCTTGCGGCGCGTTTGTCCTGCCTGCTGACCGACCTGCCGGAGATCGCCCTGCGGCTGGAAGCCCTCGGACTTGCCCTGACGCTGGACTGCGCGACGGGGACGGTCTCCTGCGCAACCCGCGAAACAAACACCGCCCTGGCAGGACGCATCTTGCAGGCCGCGCCAACCGAATCCGCCCTGACGTGGACTCGCGCCAACGCCGAAATTGCCGAACGCTGGCCCGCGCCCCGACCCGATTTCGCCCTGCACCGGGCCATTAAGACCGCCCTCGACCCGCAGAACGTTTTCAGTCCGGGCCGCTTCTTCGGCGGAATATGATTGCGCAGGAAAGGGAAAAGGGGAGAGAGTAGAAGGAAAAGAAATTCAGTCCGCAGATTACGCAGTAGGCGCAGCGATTCAGCGCAAGCAGCGACAGGCGTTTTATTCAAACCCTAACTGTCCCGGTGGCGCAATCGAAGGACAGGCGCTCAACGTCTACGTAGGCGTATTTGACTTCTCATCGTTCCAGAACTTTTCGAGGCGCGTCCATTTGCTGGCGCGGGCGGCGGGCGGCAGGTATTTGACGAACTCCGCGCCGTATTCTTTTGTGATAAGGCGCGTGTCCAGGATGCAGACGATTCCCCGGTCGGAGCGGGTGCGGATCAGGCGACCGAAGCCCTGTTTCAGCCGGATTTGCGCCTGCGGGATCGAAAAGTCCCGGAACCAGTCCCCGCCCGCCGCCGCTATCGCCTGCGTCCGCGCTTTGGTCACCGGCGAATCGGGAACGGCGAACGGCAGGCGGTCTATGATAACGCACGACAGCGATTCGCCCTGCACGTCCACGCCCTCCCAGAACGTGTTTGAGCCGAGCAGACAGCCGTTTCCGCTGGCCCGGAACGCATCGAGGAGTTTGCCCGGAGGCAGATCGCCCTGCTTAAAAAGCGGGAACGGGACAAGGCCCTGCAATTTCTCATACGCCGCGTTCAGCGCCGCCCGCGACGTAAAGAGCAGGAACGCCCTGCCCCCCGTCAGCGTGACAATCCGCGCCATCTCCGCTACCACGAGATCGGTATAGGCGGGGTTGGGGGCGGGCGCGGGCAAGTGGCCCGGAACGAACAGCATGGCCTGCGTTTTGTAATCGAACGGGCTGCCGACAATCCGCTCGACCGCATCTTCCGGCACGCCAAGCCGCTCCCGCTGATAGGTAAACCCGCCGGAATTGGCGAGGGTGGCAGAAATCAAAGTGACGCTGCCTTTTCGCGCTTCCATCCGTTCCCACAGCGCCGTTTTCAGGATTTTCGCAACGGAGATGGGCGTGGAATGGAGCGTGACTCGCGGGGCGGCTTTCGGGCCGCGCCCGACCTGCGTCACCTCCGCCCACCGGATCGAATTGTCGTCCTTCGTGAAGAACAGCGAATTAAGCTCCTCGCGGGCGCGTCCGCACATTCGCGCCACGCCCTCTAACCGTTCCCGCAGCGTCTCATCGTTCTTCGCGATCTCCAGCAAATCTTTTTGCAGTTCCGAGATGGAGTTGCAGGTCTGTCCAGTCTGCGATTCGATGGCCTGCTTCGTCTCCTCCGTGACCGCCTCATCGAAATAAAACTCGTTCTTGCCGGTGTTGAAAAACGGAATGAACAAACTGGCGCTTAAATCTTCCAGCGTTTGCAGGCGCGATTTGTCCATGTCCAGCCCGCGAATATGCCGAATCCGTTCCATCAGCCCCGCAATGCTCCGCGAACCGAACTCCACCCCGAACGTCTTGGTCGCCACGTCCTCCACATGGTGCGCCTCGTCAAAAACGACGTGATCGTAGGCGGGCAGAATCCCGGAGTTGGGGTCGGAGACGCGCAGCGCCAGATCGCTCAAAAACAGCGCGTGGTTGACGACGATGAGGTTGCTTTCGGCGGCGGCAAAGCGCATCCGGTAGTAGTGGCAGTTGGCGTACCAGCGGCACTCCTGCCCCCGGCACGTCTCCGGCGTGGAAGTGAGTTCGCGCCACGACTCAAAGCGAAACGGCAGATCGGCGATGTCGCCGGTGCAGTCGTCCTTTGCGGCCCATTTTTGCAGTTTGTGGAAATCGGGATCGGCGGCGAGGAAGAGGTCGGAGCGAGAATTGTCCAGTTCCATTTTGCACAGGTAGTTGCCGCGCCCCTTCATCAGCACGGGTTCCAGATCGCCCGCCGCCTCCCCGAACAGCGCGAGGACGAGCGGAAGGTCCTTCTCGATGAGCTGGCTTTGCAGGCCGATGGTGTGGGTGCTGATGATCGTCCGTTTGCCGTTCAGGGCGGCGCGGACGGCGGGGACGAGGTACGCGAGGCTTTTCCCGACGCCCGTTCCCGCTTCGGCGAGGCACGGTCTGCCCGTCTGCATGGCGGTCTCAATCGCTTCCGCGACTTCGATCTGCTCGGCCCGCGCCTCGTATCCGGGCAGGCTGGCGGCAAGCGGCCCTTTCGGGCCGAAGAACGCGGCAAGCGTATCGGCGGAGGACTTGCGCTTGCTGGCGCGTTTGGCGGTGGGTGAAACGGCGGCGGGCATAGACGGTGACGGCCTTTGCAGCAGAGATTCAAGCGCAAAGTAAACGCCTGTACTCTATTATACACCATGCGGAGGGGAAGCAGGGCGTCCTGAAAAAGACGCCCTAGACAGCAATGCGCCATAATTTTCAAGGGCAGGCGCATTCATAGCAATAGCACGTTGAATTGCAATGCAACTCGGCGGCAGTCTGTCGGGGAGAAGTCAAAGGGGCTTTCTCTGCGATTTTCGTCCCGGCGCAAACAACAGGTTTCAACTGAAAAATTGCGGCGCAGCAATCGTTTTTGTTCCCTTTTCGCGTGCTCAGGGCCGAATACGCCCGACAGCCGACCTATCCCGTCGTCACAACGTGCAAACGCCGCAGGTTATAGGCCAAACAAACCAATCGCCACTCGCCGGTGACCGCCGCAAGACCGCGCAAGGAGAACTGCCGGAAGCCCATCACCGCCTTGATCTGACCAAACACCGGTTCAATCGCGCGTTTACGCCGCCGGTAAATCGCTTTGCCCGCCGTCCGTAGTTTGTACGCCATCTTCTCGCGCAGGCTTGCGGTCTCAGCCGGTGGCTCGCCCGCTTCTGCAAAATGCGCTTTCCAACCCGGCATGATGCGCCGCCCGCCCGGTCGCGCTATACGCTTCCATCCCGGCGGCCTCTCAAACGCGCCGGTTCGTTTCGCTGAAATAGCCCGTGTCGAGGGCGGCGTCCGGTTTGCCCCGGTTACTGCGGGCCAACGTCCCGATTAACGCGACGGGCGGCGACGTTCCCAACATCACGCTGCGGCTTCCGGCGGGGGACGGCAACAACGACAACAGCGTGGACAGCAGCGACTTCACCCTGCTGATTGGCGCGTTCAATTCCGACGCTACGATCTCCGGCAGCGGTTAGGACGCCCGCGCCGACTTCAACTGCGACGGACTGGTAGACAGTTCCGATTTCACGCTGCTGATTGGCAACTTTAATCTGACTGGCGACGACCCGCCGACCGCCGCGAATACCGGCGTCGCGTCCGGCCTGCCCGACCGCTTCTACCTGTTCGACGGTCTGGGCAACACGCGTGCGATGGTGGACAGCCACGCCAATCTGCTGTGGCGCGGGGCGTGGTCGGCGTGGGGCAGTCCGCTTGCTCCGGTTGCGCTCGATAGCGCGTTTGGCTGGAAGGGGCAGTACAGACAGCAGCAGGACAGCGCCATTTGCAAAAAGCCGCCGATTCATGTAGAATAACGGTATGACAACACAGGCCGTCCAAGAAAAACTTTTAAATCTTCCCACAAAGCCCGGATGCTACCTGCACAAGGACAAAAACGGGACGATTATTTACGTCGGGAAGGCCATCAACCTCCGCAACCGCGTCCGTTCCTATTTCCAGAAGTCGGCGAACCATTCGCCCAAAGTGCGCCGCCTCGTCTCGCATATCGCCGACCTCGATTACATCGTCTGCGCGACCGAACTGGAGGCCCTTGTCCTCGAATGCACGCTGATTAAAAAGCACCAGCCGCACTACAACGTGCGCCTGCGCGACGACAAGCAATACCCCTACCTCTGCCTCACCACCAGCGAGCCGTTCCCCCGCCTGATGCTCGTGCGGCGCGTGCGGCAGGACAAAAACCGCTACTTCGGCCCCTATCCCAACTCCCGCAGCGTGTATTCCACGATGGAACTCATCAACCGCACCTTCCCCCTGATCTCCTGCGGCAAAAGTTTCGACGGGCGGCCCGTGCAAAAGCCCTGCCTGTATCACCACATGGGCCAGTGCCTCGCCCCCTGTGCCGGGATCGCCGACAAGACGGAATACGCCGCCGCCGTCAAGGACGTGGGCGAGTTTCTGGACGGGCGCGAGGCGCAAATCGTCAAAAAAATGCGCGTTGAGATGGAGGAAGCGTCCGAGAATCTGGAGTTCGAACGCGCCGCCCGCCTCCGCGACCGCATCAAAGGCGTCGAGGAAGTCCTGCAACGCCAGAAGGTCATCACCACCGAAATGATAGACCAAGACGTGATCGCCGTCGTCGAAGACACTTCCGGGCTGAACGGCTCCTGCGTCCAGATGTTCTTTATTCGCGGCGGCAAACTCATCGGGCAGAACCATTTTCTCGTGGAGGGAACCGGCGAGGAGGCGCAGGGCGACGTGGTGCAGGAATTTGTTAAGCAGTATTACCAGAACGCAAACTACATCCCGCAGGAGATTTTGCTGCCGCACGCAATGGAAGAAAACGAGATCATCCAGTCGTGGCTGCGGCAGAAAAAAGGCAAAAAGTCGAAATCCTCGTTCCGGCGCGGGGCGACAAAAAGCAGCTCGTCGAGATGGCGACCGAAAACGCCACCCACGCGCTAGAGCAGATCAAGGCCGAAATGCGGGCCAAACTCGGCAACTCGGAGGCCGCCCTCAAAGAACTCGGCGAAGCGCTCGGCCTCCCGGAGCCGCCCCTGCGCATCGAGTGCTACGACATTTCCAACACGCAGGGCGAAAATCAGGTCGCCAGCATGGTGGTCTGCGAGCGGGGCCAGATGAACAAGCAGGAGTACCGCCGCTTCAAAATCAAGCGCGAGGACGACAAGCCCAACGATTTTGCCAGTATGCGCGAAGTCATCACCCGCCGCCTCAACGAAAGCAAAGCGGACAATCCGCGCTTTACCAAAATGCCCGCGCTGATTATCGTAGACGGCGGGCGCGGTCAGGTTTCCTCCGCAATGGCGGCAATGGAGGAGACGGGAATTGTCCTTCCGCTCGCTGGTCTGGCGAAGCAATTCGAGCATCTTTATTTACCGAATGAGCCTGATCCGATTATATTGCCGCGTAACTCACAAGCGTTGTTTATGATACAACGCATAAGAGATGAAGCGCACCGATTCGCAAATTCGTACCAAGCGCAGGTGCGGGACAAAAAAGCGGTGCATTCCGTGCTGGACGATATTCCGGGGATCGGGCCGAAACGCCGCAAGCAGCTGCAGATGCACTTCGGGGGGGTGACGAAAATGCGGGCCGCGACGCTGGAGGAGCTTGCCGCCGCGCCGGGAATGACCGCGAAACTGGCGGAAACGGTCTTCGATTATCTGCATGACGCCACGCGAAGTTAATCCCCCGGTCTGCGAGCGTCCCTACGGTGTTTCTTCAGGCGGACGGGCGGTATAGGCGGTCTTGCCATCGAAGAGGGAGAGCTGCTGCACGATGCCGTCCTCCGTTGCGAAGTAGCGGCGCGGGGCCGCTTCCTGCCCCTCCAATCCGCCGAGTTGATTGACCGTCTCCGCAATGCGCGGCACACAGTAGGCGGTCATCTCCTCTTTGATCTGATGCGTGTTGAAGCGCAGGACTTGCCAGCCTTCGGTCGCCAGCGCGTTGTTGCGGCGGTTGTCCTCCGGGATTCGGGCGGGGTCGGCGTGCCAGCGGTCGCCGTCGGTCTCAATGTCGAGTTTGCCGGCGGCGCAGAACAGGGCGAAGTCCAGAAAATACCTGGCCCCGCTTGCCGAAACGTCGTACTGCCGCTCCGCCAGCAGATGCAGCCGTTTCAGTTCTGTCCACAGCGCGTCTTCGAGCGGGCTATCATCATAGAGGTCGTTAATCTCTTCGGCGGTCAAGAGCTTGTGATAGGTCGTGGAGATAAAGACGACGCGGCGCAGACGCAGGCTGACAATCGGACGGGGCAACGGCTGCAAGGCGTCCAGAAAAATTTGATAATATACGCGCTCCGATTTTGCGCCGGGAAGTTCGTCCGGGAAAAGTTCGCGGCGGGTCACGCGCTTGATCGTTTTGACCTGCCCGAAATAGCGGACGGCATACGCCTCGTCTTTAAAGATTTTCGTCTGGTAAAAGGCCATCCAGCGCGGAGGCCAGCGTTTCGGGGCGGACGCCACTGGAATCCGATACCACAACTGATTTTGCAGCGTCCGCCAGTCCGACCAATTATTGACCAGCGCGACCAGCGCCTCACCCCGTTTGGAATGTTGTTTGCCCATGCCTGCCTATTCGCTTTTCGACGCCCTTTGTCCTTCCGTCGTCTCCCGTTTCGCCCGACTCTGTGTCCCCTGCCCCGCTCCGGCAAGCGCCATTTCGACCAGAATAAAAAGCAGCGTAAGCAGCAAGCAGAAAGGCCACAGGGCGAGCGAACTGCGAAGGGAGTCGAGGGATTGTCCGCCTTTGCCGACGCGGTGGGACGCGCCGACGCCGCGCCGCGCCGGCAATTCGCGCAGGTCCTGGCGGCGCAGATCGCTTTCCTGCGGGGCGGGGTTGACCGCGAACGCCGCAACCGTTTTGCCGCCCGCCGCGAGGTGGTAAAAGCCGGGACGCGCCAGACCGGAAACGGTGAGGTCGCCTGTACTCTGCTCTACCGTGACCGCTTTCGGTTCGCCGTCCGGCCCGGAGGCGGCGGGGTTTCCGGCGGATGCGGCGCGATTTTGCGCGAGGGTAAAGGACTCCCCGCAAAGTATCTCGGTCTTGCGGGCGTTTCGCGCCGCCATGCCCTGCGTTAGTTCGTGAATCAGAGGCGGAAACAGCGTTTGCTGCGCCAGATCGCCCGCCTGCGGGGACGCGGAGAAATTCGCAATCAGCAGGCTGCCGCGCCCGTAGTCGCAGCGGACGAGGGCGGGCGTCCCGTCCTCAAAAGTCAGCAGGACTTCGGCGGAGGCGGCGGGCGGGGCGGTCAGAAAGTAGCGGGTAAAGCGAACTTTGGTCAGGTCAGCGATGGCGGGATCGGTGAACAGGCGCAGCAGCGGGCTGTCGGTCTTCGGAGGCTTTAGCGCGAGGAAGCCGCTGCCCTGCCGCCGGACATCGAGATAGGTTTCCGGCTGAATCGGGGCCCTGCCGCCGGGAATCGGTTTTGTCAGCGCCATGAGCTGCGCCGCGCTCTGCGGATTTGCCAGAAAGAAAATCCCCGCGCCGCCGCCGCTCAGGAATTTTGACAGCAGGGCGACGCGCTCCGGTGGAAACGATTCGAGTTCGTCGCAGACCACGACATCGGACGCCCGCAAATCGCCTGCGGTGAGAGTTTCGGGGCGGCGGGGCGTGACGCGCAGTCCGCCCGCCGCGTCGGGATTCGGGTTCAGCGCCTGCCGCAAAAACGTCGCCCCGTCCGTCCGTCCGAAGCGCGAATCAGTGAGCAGCAGGACATTCAGGCGGTCTTGCAGGTCGGCGAGGAGGTAACGGCGATTGGCGGCGGGCAGGGCGTCTTTGGGCAGCCGCGCCGTGACGCGGTATCGCGCCGCGTCGGGAAACGCGACGGAAAAGGCCGCGCTCCCGAAAGCAAACGGCGGAACGGTCACGGATTGCGGGGCAATGGCAGGCAAGACAAACGCGCCGCCATCGTCCCGCGCAATCTCCAGCGAAACGGCGAGAGTGCGGGACGAGGCCGCGCCGTTCCAGACTTCGGCGGTAATCGGGACGGCCTCGCCCGGAATCGGCGCGACGGCGGGCAGGCGCATCCCGGTCAGCGCGGCGTTTTCGGGCGGCGCGTTTCCCGCTTCGAGCAGGACGAGGCGCACAGCGGCGGGCAGGCCGGCGAAAAGGTCGGGCGGCGCGTTGGTCTGCTGAAAGTCGCTTGCGACGATGAGTTCCCGATTTTTTGCGGAGGATTCCGTCAGTTCCGCTTCGGCAAAGGCGACGGCGGCGGACAGATTGCCGCGCTCAAACGTGGGGGCGGCGCTGCGAACGGCCTGCCGCAAGGCCCCGAAATCGCTGGAGGGTTTTGGCAGGACAGGCCGAGCCGCCGCGCCGCACAGAATGACGTTGGCGGTATCGCCGCGCCGCAGATCGTCCAGCAGGGCCATAGTCTGACCGGCGGCGCGGGACAGGGCAGAGACGCCGCCGTTTGTCGCGCCCATCGAAAGCGACACGTCCAGCACAACGATGACCGTCCGCCGTCCGCCGCCTTCAGGCGCAAGGGCGGCGGGAACGGCGGGCTTGAGAAAAGCCAGGATCAGAAAAAGCAGCGTGAGAAGACGCAAAACAAGCAGCAGGACGCGCCGCCAGCGCATGAGGGGCGTTTGATGCCCCAGGGCCGTTTGCAGCAGGGCGAAGGTCGGCAGTACCTGCGTTCGGACGCTGCGCCTGCGCTGCAGATGCAGCCAGAGGGGGATCAGCAGGGACAGCAGAAAAGGCCAGAGGGAGGCGTGGATAAAAAAGAGAGCGCTCACGTAGAAAATTTCGCCCCCGGTAAAACGGCGCGGCAGGCGCGGCTGACAGGAAAGCGGGCTTTCGCCTGTCCCACGACACCCTGCGCCGCCCGCAAAATAAGGAGCGCCATTTCCCGCCGCCGCTTTGCTTTGTCCGCGTTCATTTCCGCCATTGGCCTTACTCTACCCCAACTTTTTGCTGTCTTACCCAATCCATTATATCACGAAACCGTTCCGTATGAGAAGCGCGGCGCAAGCGTCGGATAATCGGGCGTGAATGTATGCGGGAATACGTTCGGAGTTCGGAGTTCGGGGGCGCGGGGTCGGGAAAGCGTGGTACAATAAATCGCTATGCCTGATTTAGACGAAATGCGAGACAGAATGAAAGACAGCGAGAACGCGCCGCCGCTGCGGACGCCGCGAATCGAGCGCGGCGTTCCGGCGCTGACGCTTGCCCCAATGGACGGCGTGACGGACGCGCCGCTGCGGGCGGTCATGGGGGAGTGCGGGGCGTTCCGGTTCGCGGTGTCGGAATTTTTGCGGGTCAGTCAGAACGTGATTCCGCCGAAGTTATATTTTCGCGAAGTCCCCGAACTATGTCACGGCGGGGTGACGCCGAGCGGCCTGCCGGTTCAAGTGCAGATTTTAGGCGGGGACGCGGGGCGCATGGCGGAGTCGGCGGCGGTGGCGGTGGAGTGCGGGGCGCGGGCGATTGACATCAATTTCGGGTGTCCCGCCCCGACGGTGAACCGGCATGACGGCGGGGCGAGCCTGCTGAAACACCCGAAGCGGATTCGGGAGATTGTGGCGGCGGCGCGGGCCGCTGTCCCGGCAGAAATTCCGGTCTCCGCGAAGATGCGGCTGGGCTGGGACGGGCAGGACGCGATTGACGAGAACGCGGCGATGGCGGCGGAGGGCGGGGCGGCGTGGATCACGATTCACGGGCGCACCCGCGTTCAGAACTACGCCCCGCCCGCCTACTGGCAGCCGATTGGCAGGGCGCGGGCGGCGCTGGGGATTCCGGTCGTGGCGAACGGCGACATCACCACGCGGGACGGGTTTCGCCGCTGCCGGGAGGAGTCGGGCTGCGAACATTTCATGCTGGGCCGCGCCGCCCTCGCCAATCCGCCGCTTGCCGCGCAGATCGCCCGCGAACTCGGCATCCCGACGAAAGCCGCCGGGGCGGAATGGAACTGTCTGCCGGACGGAACGTTTCATTGGACGCCGCTGCTGCGCCGCCTCGCCGACTATTCGCAATTTTACGGCATGACTTCGCCGGAAGGGTTGCTGAAGCGTCTGAAACAGTGGCTGAAATGGGCGCAGCTTTACGGCGATTTTCGCGATTTTGACCGGGTGAAACGGGCGGAAACATTGGAAACGCTTTTCGCATTGCTGGGGTAACGTCGCCCCTGTGGACGGGGATTCACGAATTAGGACAGGCAACGATGTCGCTGGAAGAGCAGATTAAGACGCGGGCGCGGGAGTTGGGCTTCGACCTGGTGGGAATCACGGGGGCGGGGCCGTCGCTGTTTCAGGCCGAATACCGGGATTGGATCGAGCGCGGCTTCGCGGGCGAGATGGGCTACCTTTCCCGCAATATCGAGCGGCGGCTTGATCCGCGCGCGCTGCTGCCCGACGCCGCTTCGATTATCGCTGTCGGAATGAACTACTACGCCGACGAAGGCGAGGGGCCGGGAACGCCGCCGCCCGACCCCGACCGGGCGGTATTCGCCCGGTATGCGCGGGGCGACGATTACCACGACGTGATGACGGCGCGACTGAAAACGCTGCTGGAGTTTTTAAAAGCGCAGGCGGGGCCGGAGGCGGACGGGCGGGTCTATGTGGACGCGGGGCCGCTTTTGGAACGCGAGGTCGCGCAAAGGGCGGGAATCGGCTGGTTTGGCAAAAACACGATGCTTATCAATACGCGGCGCGGCTCGTATTTTTTTCTCGGCGAGATCGTGACTAACATCGCGCTTGCGCCCGACCAGCCCGCCGTCGGCGGCTGCGGGACGTGCCGCAAGTGCCTCGACGCCTGCCCCACGCAGGCCATTGTCGCGCCGTATCAGATTGACGCCCGCCGCTGCCTGTCTTACCTTACGATTGAACTGAAAGGCGCGATCCCGGAGGAGTTCCGCCCCGCGCTTGCCGAGGCGGGTAACCGGATTTATGGCTGCGACATCTGTCAGGAGGTCTGCCCGTTCAATCTGCGCCGCGCCGCCCCGTCGGACGAACCGGCGTATCAGCCCCGCGAAGTCGCGTCAAATTCCCGTCTGGCTGACCTGCTGACGCTCTCGGAAGAAGAATTTCGAGCAAAATTTTCTAAGTCCCCCGTCAAGCGAGCGAAACGAAGCGGCCTGCTGCGGAATGTCGCCGCCGCGCTGTCCGCCACCGACGAGCCAGAGACCGAACAGAAATTGGCGCAGACAACGACGCAGGACATCTGATTGTTGGCTTATCTTTCCAAAATTACCCTGAACCCGCCCGCTTCCCGCGCCGATAATAGATTGGAATAGTATGTCTGGAGGCTGGCGCGATGCAGATAAAAGAGTATGAGGCCCTGAGCCTGAAAGAGTGTTTGCAGCAGGTGCGGGACGATATGGGGCCGGAAGCGGTGATCCTGGAAACGCGCAAGTTCCGACGGGGCGGCGTGATGGGCGTGGGCGCGAAAGACGCTATCTGCATCGTTGCGGCGACCGGGATCACGGTGCAGAACGATTTGCCCGCCGCTCCCAAACGCCCCGCGCCGCCTCGCGGGCTGAGTGATCCGGGCAGCGGACGGCGCGGCGCGGCAAAAGAGGCCGCAGAGGCCCGACCGACCAAGCAAACGTATCTCCCGGAACCGGAGGAGGAACTCCTCGCGCCCGTCGGGGCGGTTTCCACGAGCGCAGCCCGCGCCGTCTACGCCCGTTCCGCCCGCAGCGCCGCAGACGAAGCGTCCAGAGCGCGGCCTGCGTCGAAACACGCCGACTTTCTACCGGAACCCGATGATGCGCCCGCCCTGTCCGTTCCCGCCGTCCGCCGCCCGACCCCGCCCCTGATGACCCATGCGACCGCAATTTCCGAGAAAGAATCGGCGCGGTTCGCCGCGCTGGAACGCGCCATGCAGGAAGTCCGCGAAGGGCTTGCGGCCCTTCAGCGACAGCAGGAGGCGCAGGATCGCAAAATTACGGCGGTGGTATCCGCCGCCAATCCGCCCCGCGTGGAAAGCCGCCTGCTGGAACTGATGGAGGACGACGCGGAACCGCCGCGCCGTTTCCCGGCGCTTCTGGAGCGTCTGCTCGCCGCCGGAGTCGCGCCTACGCTGGCGGAAGACCTGCTGGACGGCCTGCCCGATTTCGACGCCTGGAGTTCGCCCGCGCAAGGCCCGATGGCGGAAGCGGCCCTGCGCGATCTGCTGACGCGGCGCATCCCGTGCGCCGGGGGAATCCAACTGACGCCGGGAAAACTGAAAGCGGTGGCGCTGATTGGCCCGACGGGAGTGGGGAAAACAACGACGATTGCCAAACTTGCGGCGCATTTCTCGCTGGTCGAGGGCAAAAAAGTCGGGCTGCTTACGGTAGACACCTACCGGATCGCCGCTGTGGAACAACTGAAAACCTACTCGCAGATAATTGATATTCCTATCGGCGTGGCGTACAGTCAGGCGGAAGTCCTGCCCGCTATCGAGCAGTTTGCCGATTTTGATCTCCTGCTGATTGACACGGCGGGCCGCAGTCAGAAAAATATTATGCAGGTCGGGGAACTGAAAGCGCTGCTGGAGTCTCTGAATTGCGAAACGCATCTGGCGCTGTCCGCCTCTATCAAAGAGGAGGACATGATCGAATCGGTGCGCCGCTTCTCCGCCGCCTGCGTGGACCGGATTATCTTTACGAAGCTGGACGAGACGGGCAGTTACGGAACCCTGCTTAACGTAGTGGAACGCGCCGGAATCCCGATGTCCTACGTGACTTCCGGTCAGAAAGTCCCGGAGGACATTGAAATGGCGGAGGGCCGTTCGCTGGCGGATTTGATTCTGGGCGTCGGGTGTTAGAATGTTCGGGCGCCGATTGTCCGGGCCGTGAACGACCCGTCTGGCGGGCGTTCCGCCAACCGGTCTGCGACCGGCAATTCGGTTGCCCCGGTCGCAGACCGGTTAGCCACAGGCTCATCAGACGGGCCGTTCACGGCCCGGACAATCGGCGCGGGCGTTCACGGCCCGGACAATCGGGCTGCAACCGTATAACTCACGATTCGTCTCCCGCGTATTTCTCTTTCAGGCTGGCGACGATGGCGGGGTCTGCTAAAGTCGTGGTATCGCCCAGGACGCGGCCTTCGGCGATGTCGCGCAGCAGGCGGCGCATGATTTTGCCGGAACGGGTTTTCGGCAGCTCCGCCGTAATCAGCACGTCGTCGGGGCGGCAGATGGCTCCGAGTTTCTTGCCGACCCACTCTTTGAGTTCGTTCCGCAGAAGGTTGTGGCCCTCTAAATCGCCGCTGGAGAGCGCCAGCGACTCCCGAATAATCACAAACGCGACCGGGGCCTGCCCCTTCACGTCGTGCGCTTTCCCGATGACCGCCGCCTCCGCAACGGCGGGATGCTCCACCAATGCGCTTTCCATTTCCATTGTGCTGATGTTGTGTCCTGCCACGAGCATGATGTCATCCACGCGCCCCAGCAGCCAGAAATTGCCGTCAGCGTCGCGCATCGCGCCGTCGCCGGGGAAATACAGGCCGGGAAATTTGCTCCAGTAGACTTGCCGGTAACGTTCGTCGGCGTTCCACAGCGTCCGCAGCATGGAGGGCCAGGGCTTGCGAATGACGAGGATTCCCTTTTGTCCGTCGGGGACGGGTTGCCCTTTTTCGTCCACCACGTCGGCGTCAATTCCGGGAAACGGCCTTGTCGCGGAGGCGGGCTTTGTCGCGGTCAGTCCGGGCAGGGGAGAGATCATAATCGCGCCCGTCTCCGTTTGCCACCAGGTATCCACTATCGGGCATTTTCCACCGCCGATGTTCTCGTGGTACCACAGCCACGCCTCCGGGTTAATCGGCTCCCCGACGGAACCCAGCAGGCGCAAACTGCTTAAATCATACGCCTTCGGTATCGCCTCGCCCCACTTCATACAGGCGCGAATCAGCGTCGGCGCGGTATAGAGTATCGTAATTTTATGCCGCGCAATCATGTCCCAGAAACGGCCTCTATCGGATGCGCCCGGTGTCGGGGTTCGGGTGCCGGGTGTCGGCTCAGTTATATCGCCCGATGTTGTATTGGGTTCTGGCGACGCTTCGGGGATTGTTCTGCCCCCCGACGCCCGAACCCCGACACCCTTTCCTCTGCTCCAGTCCGGCGAGCCTTCGTACAGGTAGACGGCGGCCCCGTTTGCCAGCGGGCCGTATACAACGTAGGAATGGCCCGTGACCCAGCCGACATCGGCGGTACACCAGTATAAATCCGTCTCCTTAATATCAAAGATGAATTGGGTGGTCGCGGCGACTCCGGTCAGGTAGCCTGCTGTTGTGTGCAGGATTCCTTTGGGTTTTCCCGTGCTGCCGGAGGTGTAGAGGATGAACAGCGGGTCTTCGGAGTCCATCGGTTCGGGCGGGCAGTCGGGGGCGGCGCCCGCCATCAGATCGTGCCACCACAGATCGCGGCCCGCCCGCATCGTCACAGGCGCGGCCTCGCCGAGACGCTTTAGCACAATCACGTTTTGGACGGTGGGACAGCGCTCCGTCGCCTCGTCCGTCGTCGCTTTGAGGGGGACAACGTTGCCGCGTCGCCAGTAGCCGTCCGCCGTGATGATGACTTTGGAGCCGCAGTCCTGCGTCCGCTCCGCGAGGCTTTCAGCGGAAAACCCGCCGAAGACCACGCTGTGAATCGCGCCAATCCGGGTGCAGGCCAGCATCGCAACCGCCGCTTCGGGGACCATCGGGAGATAAAGCGTCACCCGGTCGCCCTTGCCGACGCCGAGACTTTTCAGTACATTCGCGAATTTCTGCGTCTCCGCGCCGAGTTCGGCAAAGGTCAACACGCGCTCATCTCCCGGTTCACCTTCCCAGACAATCGCCCGCTGCCCGCCCCGCCCCGCCGCAATATGGCGGTCAATGCAGTTCGCGCTGACGTTGATTCGCCCGCCGAGGAACCATTTGGCGTGGGGCGGCTTCCATTCCAGCACGGTGTCGAACGGGCGAATCCAGTCCAGCGTCCGCGCCTGCTCCGCCCAGAACGCTTCCGGGTCGGCTGCGGCGCGGGCGTAGATTTCGGGGTCGCGGGCGTTGGCCTGCGCCGCAAAAGCGGGCGGCGGCGGAAAGGTTTTGTCGGCGGCAGTCTCGGTTCCTATCGGCATTGAATCGGGCGTCACGGGCGTTTTCTCCTTCACGTTGTGAAAACGGGAATTTTCAGATTGCGGCGTATTTCGCGGCACAGTCGCGAAATTCCTGCATCTTGACGTGGGGCGCAAACTGCGCCACAATAGTTTCGGAAATTCAATGTGGAGGCGAAGAATATGACATCCGAATCAGGCATCGAAAGCGCTCCAAATATATGTGGCGGAGAACCGCGTACCGCCGGAACAAGAATCCCTGTATGGGTGCTGGAGCAGTCACGGCGGCTTGGCATGAGCGAGTCGGAACTGTTGCGGGCGTATCCTTCGCTTCGCGTAGAAGATTTAATGACCGCGTGGGAATACGCTCGCCTGCACCCCACAGAGATTGCCTTACAGATTCAGGAAAATGAGTCGGCCTGACCGGAAAAGTAATGTGGAGGCAAAATATGACTTCAACAGCAAAATTTCGCCCGCTCGGAACGGTGTCTTCCGAAGGTGGGCCGCTTTTGATAGCGGACGCCGAAACAGCGCAAAACTGGCGTGGCTTTGACGAAGACGAAGACGAAGAAAACGGAGACTATCAGCTGGCCTGCGACGCGCTTGATGCGGTACCCTCTTCGCCGGGAGTGGCGTTGAAAATTGGCGACGCGAATTTTGTAGTATGGGAGATGGGCGGTTCTGGCGTCGCCGATGTGATGCGCATTAGCGCAAGTGAGATTATGATCGTCCGAACATGGCTAGACGAAGGCAACGGTCTGCCGACGACAATGGAATTGGTAGCCTTCCCTGCGTCAGAACGAAGCCATTTTGCGGATTTGACTGTCCACTGCGGCGTACTGGCAATTTTATGGGCACCAGAAAACGGGAGTTGCATCTTGCCCGCAGACATTACTGAAATTGAGGATTGTCAGGAACCCTCCAGCGATATTGCCATAAACGGCTCGTCGCTACTGGTCAGATTATCGAATGGAAACTATTCCTTTTTTCACGACGAAGTCGAGTTGGAAACAGGAGAATCCGCGCGGCGCTGTCATATCGAACTATCGAAATCATTGTAGATGTCTCATCTCACGCAAACGGTCATTTTTTACTTTGTCTTCGGGGCGGTAAATCTCCTCGCTCCGGCAGTGCAGCGTAGCGAGGAGACTTATCGCCTTGATTCTTGCGACGAAACGGAGCTATTTTGCGCCGACGATCAGGACTTCGAAGGTTCCCGGCACGTAGGGGCGGCGGCGCGTTTCCGGCTCGCCCGGTTTCGGCGGCACGGTCTGCGCGGCGAACAGAAGGACATGGTGCGTCTTCGGGTCGAGGGCCATTGTCCGCGCTCCGGGCGCGGTCTTGATGGTGTCCACCACCACGAACTTATCGTCGTCCGTTTCCTTGATTACCGTCAGTGTCCCGTCCTCGCCGTTGGAACTGTACGCCATATGCGTTATGGGATCAAACGCGGCGGCGTCCGGGCCTTTGCCGATTTCCGGCGTGGCGATAATTTGCCCGTCGTCGGCGTTCATCACGACCATCTTTTCGTTGTCGCAGACGGCAAACAGGCGGCGCGATTTCAGGTCTATCGCCAAACCGGACGGGCCTTCGCCGGGGGAGAGGGGCCAGCGGTTTTTGACCGTCAGGGCCTTTGCGTCAATCGAAATAATCTCGCTCGTGTCCTCAATGTTGACGAACACACCGCCCTTTTCATCGGAGACGGCGAACTCCGGCTTGCCGCCCAGCGCTATCGTTCCGACGACTTTGCCCGTCGCAGCGTTCAGCACGGTGGAGTCTTTGCTTTGCGCGTTGAAGGTGAAAATCTGGTCGGTGGCGGGATCGTAGAGAATCGCGTCGGGCTTTTCGCCGACAGAGACTTTGCTGATTGTTTTGAGCGTCTTCAGGTCAAAAATCGTCACGGAATTGCTGCCGCCTTCGCTGATGAAGCCGCGCTTATGCAGCGGAACAAGGGACACGCCGTGAATCCCGGACAGGCCGGTGATACTGCCGACGAGTTTGCCCTTGTCCGCATCCACGACCTGCACGACGCTGCCGCGTGTGATATAGACGCGGCGTGTGGCGCTATCGAACGTCAGGTAATCCCAGCCGCCTGCGCCGCCCGTCTTGAACGATTTGAGCAGGCGCATCGGTTTTGCGGCGGGGGGCGCAGCGTGGGAAATCGGACTGCCGCACAGCGCAAAAGCGGGCAGCAGAAGCAAGGCGCGGAATTGGGTTCGCATGGTTAAAAAACTCCTCGCAGCGCAGTGAACGCGCCGCACAGATTATAAAAATATCTGGCATAGACAACAGCCACTACGAAATTATACCCCGATTCGATGCGCCGGGAACAAAACGCAGGCCGTCCGCGTCTCCTCCACAGCAAAACGTTCGCAGCCGCTCTATGGACAATGGAAGCGGCGCAATAGAAATTCAGGACAGCGGCGGAACGCGACGCGCCCCATGAGGGGATGCGCCGTCCGCCTTCGATAAAAAAAGGAAAAAACAAAATGGCTGGAATCCTCTGGGCGATTATCACGGTGCTGTTTGTGCTATGGCTGGTCGGTCTGGTGCTGAGTTTCGGCGGGCCGCTGATTCACCTTCTGCTGGTGATCGCGGTCGTTCTCGTCGTTTTCAATGTCGTGACGAAGGGCAAAGTGGCGCTTTAACGGACTGACCGGGCCGTGACCGTCCCGTCCGGGAGGCGTTCCGCCAACCGTCCTGCGGACGGGACACAGGCGGAATAATCACATCATAACGGGCGCGGAGAATGAACTCTCCGCGCCCGTTTTTTGTTGAGTCCCCTGAAAGCGCGGCGGGGAACCGAAGCGGAGCGCGGCGGCGTATCAAAATGGGGATACGCGCCCCTCCATGCAGGAATCCCGCGCTGCGCGTCGAATCCAATGCCATGCGTTTAACGCATTGGGAGGACGGGGGACTGATGAGATGAAAAATTTAATCCGACTGTTTTGCGCGATGCTGCTTTGCGCCGTTACCGCGCCGGGATTTGCCGCTCCGAAGCGCGTCGCATGGACAGCGCGATTCGCGCCGAAGGACGCCCGCGCCGGTGAGGGGGCGCAGGTCGTCGTTGTGGCGAAAATTGATCCGGGCTGGCACATCTACGCCCTGAAAGTCCCGCCGAGCGGCCCGTTTGCAACCAGTGTGGCGCTGTCCGCGCCGGGAATTTTGCATAGCGCCGGGGCCACGCTGGAAAAAGCGCCGCTTCAGGTCATGGACAAGGGCTTCAACATGAAAACGCCGGAACACAAGGGGACTGCCGTCTTCGCAATTCCGGTCACGCTGAAACCGGGCGCAAGCGGGGCGCAAAAAGCGACCGTCCATGTCGTGTATCAGGTGTGCAGCTCCAGCGTCTGCTTCCCGCCGCAGCGGGAAGATTTAATTGTAAACTTTAAAGTGGCGGCAGGCGCGGCCCGCGCCGCAAAACGCAAGCCAGTCAAAACCGTTCCCGTCGCCGTCATTTTTTCCGACTCGGACGGCTACGATTACGCCGCCGCGCAAGGCTCGGTCGTGCTGGTGGGCGGGCCGACGGAAACGACGGACGCGGCGATCTCCTCCACGCAGCAAATCGCCGACGCGAAACAAAAAGGTCTGCTGCCGTTTATTCTGCTGTCCGTCGGGTTCGGGTTTGCGGCGCTGCTGACGCCCTGCGTTTTCCCGATTATTCCGCTGACCGTGAGTTATTTCACGAAGCGCAAAGCGGGCGAGCGCGGCGGTGGGGTGGGCGGAGCGACCGCCTACTGCCTCGGAATTATCAGCACATTTACCGTGATTGGTGTTGGCGTCACGCTGATTTTCGGCGGCGCTACGCTATCCCGCATCGCAACGAACCCGTTTGTTAATATCGGTTTTGCAGCGCTATTTATTTTCCTTGCGTTTAATCTAATGGGCTTTTTCGAAATCCCCGTTCCCGCCGGATTGGCGAACAAAGTCCAGACGGACGGCGCGAAACGGGGCGGCTATCTTCAGCCCTACCTGCTCGGCCTCGCCTTTACGCTGACCTCCTTTACCTGCACGACGGCCTACGTAGGGACATTGCTGGCGGCGGCGGCGCGGGGCGATAGACTTTACCCGATAGTCGGGATGCTGGCCTTTAGCTCCGCATTCGCGCTGCCCTTCTTCCTGCTGGCGCTGTTTCCGCAGGCGCTGGCGCGACTGCCGAAATCGGGGAGCTGGCTGGTCACGGTCAAGGCGTTTATGGGGATGCTGGAGATTGCGGCGGCGATCAAATTCCTGTCGCAGGCCGATCTCGTGTGGGGCTGGGGGCTGCTGACGCGCCCGGTTTTTCTGGCGTTGTGGGGCATCATCGGAGTTTTCGCGGGGTTGTATTTGCTCGGTGTGGTCGTCCTGCCGAAGCAGGAGAGGGAGCGCATCGGCCCTGCGCGGCGCGGAATCGGTGCGGCGTCTGTCCTTGCGGGTCTGTACTGCGCCCTGCTGATCGCAATGGAGCCGCCCGCATGGGTTACGGGCTTCCTGCCGCCCGCGCCTTACCCGTACCGCCTGACTGCCGCAAGCGCGAAAATGCCGTTTCCAGCCGACAGCGCTAAAATCGTCTGGCTGTCCGATTATAACGCGGCGCTGGCGCAGGCCAAAGCGCAAAATAAGAATGTCCTGATCAATTTCACCGGCGTGACCTGCACCAACTGCCGACAAATGGAGAACGGAGTCTTTCCGCGCCCGGAAGTGCAGGCAGAACTGAAAAATTTCGCGCTGGCGGAACTCTATACCGACAGGCAAACGCCCGCCGACAACGCCAATCAGGACTTGGAAAACAAACTGGTCAATAATATCGCCCTGCCGTACTATGTCATCGTCTCGCCCGACGGCAAGGTCTTGAAAACCATTGACGGCCTGCGCACCCCGCAACAGTTCGCTCAATTCCTGCGGGAAGGCCGCGCAACCCACGTTTCTTTGAAATAATTGAAATAGAAGAAGCGCGCCGTATATTTTGCGCAATCGAATTAAGGAAAAATCAAGGAAGTAAGCTTCCTCGCTACGCGGCGCTGCCGGATCGTCCTTCGGACTCAGTATACCGCTCAAAAGTTGTCTCGTCCGGCAGGACGTTCCGCCGAAGGCGCGTAGCGAGGAGATTCATCTCCTTGGCTCCGGTGAACTTGTATAATTCGGTTATTATCGCCCGGTGAAAAAAAGGAGTTGGATTTTGGCGGTTTTTGATACTTTACGATTGGACGGAAAAGTCGCGCTGGTCACGGGCGGCAGCAAAGGGCTGGGGCGGGCAATGGCGCTGGCGCTGGCGGAAGCGGGCGCGGAAATCGCCCTTTGCAGCCGCAAACTGAACGAGGCGCAGGAAGCAGCGATTGAGATTACGCAGGACACGGGACGCCGCGCCTTCGGTTTTTATGCCGATGTGACCGACCGCGCTTCGGTGGCAGAACTGGCGCGGCAGTGCCGGGAATCGCTGGGGCAGGTAGACATTCTGGTCAATAACGCGGGCGTCAACGTCCGTCAGCCAATTTTAGAGGTGACCGACGCGAACTGGAATCATATTCTGGATGTTAGCCTGCGCGGTTCGCTGCAATGCGTTCAGGAATTTTTGCCCGAAATGACGGAGCGGCGCTGGGGCCGTATCGTGATGCTCGGTTCCATGCTGTCCCATGTCGCATTGCCGACCCGCACGGCCTACGCGACGGCGAAAGCGGGACTGCTCGGCATGACCCGCGCTCTGGCGATTGAAACGGCTGCCAGCGGAATTACGGTGAATTGCCTGTGTCCCGGCCCGTTCGAGACACCGCTGAATCACGCGGTAATGAACGATCCCGTCGCGTACCAGTCCTTTATTTCTAAAATCCCGATGGGACGCTGGGCGCAGCCGGAAGAACTTGGCGGCGCGATTGTGTTTTTGTGTTCGCCCGCGTCTTCCTATATGACGGGTTCCACGCTGACCTTAGACGGCGGCTATACGGCGCAGTAGCGCAGGAGTTGATTTTGATTCATGCGAAAGCGCGGCGGTCAAAGGACGCGCACGGTATCCCGGTCGTGAATGTCAGGCGGTCGGGCGATGACCGGCCCGTGAACGACCCGTCTGTGAGGCTTCGCCGACCGTCCTGCGGACGGGAACGCGGTTTGAAAAATTCTCATGCCAGTTTAAGTTTTGCGGCCCTGTTGGTTTTCGGTTTGTTCCTGTCCGGCTGTCATCGCGACAAAACGCCGTACACGCTCTCGGCCCAGGAACATAAATCTATGGCGGTGGCATTGAAAGAGGATACCGTTCAGACCGTTGTCACGCTCATAGATAAGGGCATGAGTCCCAACGCCACAAACGAAGCGGGAAAGCCCTACCTGCTTCTCGCGGCATCGGCGGGCGATACCGACATTGTGGGGACTTTCATCAGTTACCTAGCCAATGTCAACGTGACGGACAGCGACGGGCAAACGCCGCTGATGGCGGCGGCGATTGCCAGCCATAGCGATATTATCACGCTGCTGCTGGATCGGAAGGCAGACCCGAATCTTGCGCTGACGCGGGGCGAATCGCAGGGCATGACGGCTCTGCACTTTGCCGCCGAACGCGGCAACGCGGACATCCTGCTCAAACTTTTGCAGCACGGCGCCTTGCCAGATACCGCCGACGCGAAAGGCCGCACCGTCCTGATGCTCGCCGCCGCATCCGGGCATGAGCAGGCGGTCGAGGCGCTCCTGCTGTCCCGTCCCGATCCCAAACAAAACGCCGAAGTCAACGCGAAAGACGCCGCTGGCAAGACCGCCCTGAACTACGCCGAATCGAAACGCAGCGCCGCGATCATCGCCCGCCTGAAGCAGGCAGGCGTGAAGGAAAGACCATGAAAATTCAGAAGAAAACAGAAAACAGAAAACAGAAAACAGAAGAAAATACGTTGTCTGCCAACTTTGCAGCATTTCAGCAAACCTTGCAAACTCTGACAGCCCCTTCTGTTTTCTGTTTTCTGTTTTCTGTTTTCTTTCTCGTCCCCGCCTCCGCGCAGTCCCCCGCCGCGTTTCCGTTCGCGCTTCCCTGGGATGACGCGAGCAAGACGGTGGTCAATGTCGGGGAGCTGAACCCCGTCCCGGCGGGCGTCAATGGCGCGATTGTGGCGCGGGACGGGCATTTTTACGACGGCAAGGGACGGCGCCTCCGGTTTATCGGCGTCAATATGGCCTCGGACAACGCTTTTCCCACGCACGAGAGCGCGGACAAAATCGCGGCGCGGCTGCACAAATTCGGCGTCAATATCGTGCGCCTGCACCACACCGACGCGAGCTGGGTAAATCCCAATCTGTTTGATCCAAAATTCCCCGATACGCAGCATTTCAACAAAGAGACGCTCGACCGTCTGGACTATTTCGTTGCGGCGCTGAAACGCAACGGCGTCTACTCCAATGTCAACCTGCATATCTCCCGGACGTTCACGGCGGCGGACGGCGTGATGGACGCGGACAAACTGCCCTTTGCCGCGAAACAGGCCAACTACTTCGATTCGCGGTTGATTGAACTGCAAAAACTCCACGCCAAGAAACTGCTTGACCGGATGAACCCCTATACGAAAATGAAGTACACGGACGACCCCGCCGTCGCCGTCGTGGAGATCACCAACGAGAACACGATTTTCAACTATTGGGGCGGGACGGTAGACGCCCTGCCCGAATCGTACCGCAAGGAACTCAACGGGCAATGGAACCGCTGGCTGAAAAAGCATTACGCGACCACCGACGCCTTGAAACGCGCCTGGACTGCGGGCGACAAGCCGTATGGCCCCAACCGTCTGCTGAACTCCGATTTCGCGACCGGCGCGGAAAACTGGGGACTGGAAATCAATACCGCTCCTGCCGCCGCAAAATTCTCCCTGCCCGACGAGGTGAAACTGCCGCCGGGGGTGGCGGGACGCGCCGCCCGCGTCAACGTCACGACGCTGGGCGGGCAGAACTGGCATATTCAGTTTTCGCAGGGCAAATTAGACCTCACGGACGGCGAACCCTATACGTTCAGTTTCTGGGCAAAGGCCGATAAACCGCGTCCGCTTGGCCTTTACGCCAGCACGGACGCGGGCGATTATCATCATATCGGGCTTGGCGCGGACTTAACGCTCGGCGCGGAGTGGAAGCAGTACCGTTACAGTTTCAGCGCCAACGCGACGCAGAAAGACCATAACCGCGTTGTTTTCGTGCTTGGGGGGGCGTTGGGAACGGTTGACCTTGCCGGAATTTCCCTGCGACCGGGCAGTGAGACTGTCCTGCCGGGAGCCACGATTGAGGCAGGGAATTTTCCTAACGCCGCCATCGCGTTCAATCCGCAGGGCGAGGACTGGGCGCAATTCCTCATGGACACCGAACAAAATTTCGTCGTCGGGATGCGGGACTATCTGAAAAAGGATTTGGGCGTTAAAGCGAACGTCTGCGCGTCGCAGGCCAATTTCGGCGGCATCGGCGGGGCGTGGCGCGAGTCGAAAATGGACTTCGTGGACGCGCACGCCTACTGGCAGCACCCGAATTTTCCGCACAAACAGTGGGACATGAGCGACTGGAACATCCCGAATACCGCCATGATCCGCGAACCGAACGGCGGCGAACTGACCAATTTAGCGGAATATCGCGTGGCGGGAAAGCCGTTTACCGTCAGTGAATATCAGCACCCCGCGCCGAATGATTTCCGCGCCGAAACCGTCCCGATGCTGGCGGCGTTCGCGGCAATGCAGGACTGGGATGGGTTTTACCTGTTCGATTACTCCGTGAACGATGCGAATAGTCACGATAAAATTACGGGCTTTTTTGACATCTCCAACGACCCGGCGAAAATGGCGTTTTTGCCCGCCGCCGCCCTGATTTTTGCGCGTCTGGACATGGCGCTGGCGAGCAACGAGTTGCGGCTGCGCGTCCCGGAGGGCAGCGTGTCCGGGCAATTAGCAAAATACGGCGCGGACGGAATCGGAGCGTGGAACGCGGCGGGCATTGCGCGGACAGACGCTCTGACGACGCGGTTTTCGCTGTCCTTTGCGCCGGGAAAAAAGCCCGTCAGCGATGCGAAGCCGCCGGAACCCTCCCACGCCGACGCGACCGGCCCGATCCAATGGAAAACTGCGGGAACGGGGAAGCCCACCTTTACCGCTGATTCGCCCTCATCGAAAGTCATGCTGGGATTCTTGGGCGGCGAGGTCGCGCAGACCGACGGCTGGCGCGTGGCGATGGCGAACACGCCGCGCAACTTCGCCGCGTTCACCCTCTCCGCAATGGACGGCAGGCCGATGGAGCAATCCAAGTCATTGCTGCTGGTGGCAGTGGGAACGGTGGAAAATCTGGGAATGGTCTGGAACGCGGACCGCACTTCGGTCGGGGATAAATGGGGCGGCGGCCCGACGCAGGCCGAAGGCGTTCCCGCCCTCGTCGCGATTCGGACGCTGGCAAAGTCCGCGACCGTTTACGCGCTGGACGGAACAGGAAAACGTCTTAACAAAGTCCCGTCAAAAATCAGCGAAGGTCTGCTGACGTTCAGCATCGGCCCGGAAAACAAAACGATCTGGTACGAAATCGCCGCGCCGTAACGTTTGGCAACGTTATGGCGTCCAACAGGCGGATTTGGATAGCGGGCGCGTCAGAAATGGGCGGGCGGAACCCATTCGCCGTCATAGGTGTCAATTCCGAGCGTGACGGAGGGCGGCGGCAGGAGAACGAGGCTGAATTGTTTTGACCGCGCCTGCGTTTTTGGGTCAAGTCCCATCGGTCTGCCATCGGTCTGCCATCGGTGCAGGCGCGAATGTATTCCTCCGCCTGATCTTGCAAGTTCGCGGGCAGGGCGAATACCGCAACCGAAACTTCCTCGCCCGCTTTCAGCGCGGCCTTTTGCGCGGGAGTCAACCGCTGAAAAAGTTTCGGCCTGAGTCGGTCGGAGAGCCGTTCCCGTTCCGATTTTTCCTCCGGGCGGATAGGAGGCGGGACGAAACGCGGCGCGAAACTGGCGAACGGACTTACTCCTGCCGCCCCCGGCGCAGTCACAATCGCCGTCTGCACGTATTGCAGAGGAACGTTCTTGCGCGGGTCAGCGGCGGGCAGATTATCGTAAACCTGCCACGTATCGTGATAAATTCCGGGTTGCGCCGCCGCCTGTCCGCACACGTCCCACGTCCGCTCGTCGTCCTTGCCGATGCCGCGCAGTCCGACGCTTACAGTCGGCCCCTTCATGCTACGAAGCGCCAGCGGACGCGCAAAAAAGGCCAACGCTTCCCTGCTTGTGGGCGCGGCGACATGAGCAATCGAAGTCGGCGCGGCGGTGAGAGTATAGATGATCGTATCGCCTGCGGTTGCCCTTTGCGTTGGGGACGCGCCGCCGACCATCGTGAAGGGCAAACGGTTTTTCGGCGGGGCGGCGCAAACGGCGGCGGCAAATCCGCCCAGAGCAATAATAGTCAGCAGCTTCGAAACACGGATTTTCATGCTTCCCCTCGCTTTTTGCCGTCCAATATACGACGCCTGCACTCTATAACGAACGCGCAAACTTTCCGTAACAGAAAAATTATTGCTGCGCGATAAAAAACGTTTAGGATGTGGCACGGACGCCGGATAAGCGCCGCTACAAACGCAAAAACTCCGAGCCAATCGGCGCGGAGTCTTGCGTTTCATTATTCTGAAATATTATAAAATTGTTATCGTATCGGGGTGACAGGATTTGAACCTGCGACCTCACGGACCCGAACCGTGCACTCTACCAAGCTGAGCCACACCCCGTTATTTTCGTCTGCAACAAACTTAGTATACCATAGCGGGGCCGTTCCGTCAAGGACGATTTTGTCGCGCCGGACGCGCCTTGCTTTTGAAAGCGGTCTTGCCGTCCGCAGAACGGTTGGCGGAACGCCTCCCAGACGGGCTGTTCACGGCCCGGTCTGCGCGGCGCGGTCATCGAACGCTTTTCGCCCGCTGACCGGGAACCCTGCCGCCCTGTCCCCGTATTAAAAAGAGGAAGTAAGCGGACTTTATTGCAGAAACAACCTTCGATAACCATTCAGGGAGAAATCAAATATGGCAAGCGCAACAGCGAACGCAAACGCGGCGGCATCGGGGACATTTTTGCTGGGCGGCGATCTGTCGGTAAACCGCATGGGATTTGGGGCCATGCGGATCACGGGCGAAGGAATCTGGGGCGAACCGAAAGACCCGCAGGGGGCAGTCGCCGTCCTGCGCCGCGCCGTCGAGATCGGCGTCACCCTGATTGATACGGCGGACGCCTACGGCCCGGAAGTCTCCGAGCGGCTGATTGCCGAGGCCCTGCACCCCTACGACAGCAGACTCGTGATTGCGACCAAAGGCGGGCTGACGCGGCAGGGGCCGAATGTATGGACACCGGTGGGACGACCCGAATACCTGCGGCAGTGCGTGGAGATGAGTCTGCGCCGCCTGCGTCTGGATCGGATTGACCTTTATCAACTGCACCGTATTGATCCGAAAGTCCCGGCGGCGGAGCAGTTCGGCGTCCTCAAGGAGATGCAGCAGGAGGGCAAAATCCGGCATATCGGTCTGTCTGAGGTGGACGTTCCGACGCTGGAAGACGCCCGCAAGCATCTGGAAGTCGTCTCTATTCAGAACCTGTACAATCTGGCGAACCGGCAGTCCGAGGCGGCGCTGGATTATTGCGAGCAGAATAACATCGGGTTTATCCCCTGGTTCCCCGTCGCGTCCGGCGATCTGGCGCGTCCCGGCGGGCCGCTCGACGAGGCCGCGAAAAGTCATCACGCGACGACCGCGCAGCTGGCGCTGGCGTGGCTGCTGCGCCGTTCGCCCGTGATGCTGCCGATTCCCGGCACGTCCTCCGTCGCGCACCTCGAAGAGAACGTTGCGGCCTCCAGCGTGGAACTGACCGACGCGGAGTATCACGCGCTGACGGAAATCAAATGACGAAGAAATCTCACGAAAGAAGAACAAAATGCAGCTGACACAAAACACCATTTTGATGACGGGCGGCGGCTCCGGTATCGGGCGCGGGCTTGCGGAGGCCTTCCACGCGCTTGGCAACCGGGTAGTTATTGCGGGGCGCGACGGCAAAAAACTGGATGCGGTCACCGCCGCCAATCCTGGCATGAAATCTCTGACGCTGGACATCGGAAACGCGGACAGCATCGCCGCGTTCGCCGCGCAGGTCACGGAGACCTACCCGGAACTCAATGTCCTGATTAATATGGCGGGCGTAATGATGTCCGAAAACCTGCTCGCTCCGAACGCGGGACTGCCTGAAATGGAGGCCACGATTGCGACCAATCTGCTCGGCCCCCTGCGCCTGACCGCCGCGCTGCTGCCCGCGCTGCAAAAGCGGCCCCATGCCACGATTATGAACGTCACGTCCGGGCTGGCGTTCCTGCCGCTGACCCTGACCCCGACCTACTGCGCGACAAAGGCGGCGATCCACTCCTACACGCAGTCGCTGCGCTACCAACTTCAGGACACGAACGTGGAAGTTCTGGAGCTGATTCCGCCCTACGTCGCCACCACGCTGACGGGGGAGCATCAGGCCAACGATCCGAACGCCATGCCGCTTGATGAGTATCTCGCCGAGGTCATGGAGATACTCAAAACCCAGCCGACTCCGCTGGAAATCTGCGTCAAGCGCGTCCTTCCCCTGCGTTTTTCCGCCGAGGGCGGTCAGGAAAAGTACGACGCTTTCTTCGCGCAGTTCAACGATCAGGCCCGTTCCCGCCCGCTTTAGTCCGCCGCGAAATAGCCGTTGTTTCGTCCGCAGGACGGTTGGCCGCAGGCCTCCCAGACGGGTCGTTCACGGCCCGGATACGCCGCCGGTTCGGTCATTCATGGCCCGGATACGTCGCCCGGTCTGCGCGGTACGATTGCTGCGCTGCGTTTGGATTGTTCACGGCCCGGTCAGCGGCGGTTCATCCTCCATAGAGGAAGCAGCGTGCGGTCTGTCCCGGTTCCGGCTGTGTTTCAGCGGGTTCCCGCGTCTGACAAACGTCGGGCATCCGCTTCGGGCAGCGGTCGTAGAAGGGGCATCCAGAAGGAAGATGCGCCAGATCAGGCGGCTGACCGGGGATGCTTTGCAGGCGTTCGCGCTTGTCGGCGTTCATTTGCGGCAGGGCGGCGAGCAGGCCCTGCGTATAAGGGTGTTTCGGGCGGGCAAAAATCGCTTCGACGCTGGCGCTTTCCACAATCTGACCGGCGTACATCACCAGCACCCGGTCGCAGACCTCCGCGACGACGCCGAGATCGTGCGTAATCAACAGGACGCCGGTGTTTGTCTTCTTCTGCATATCCGCCATCAATGCCAGCACCTGCGCCTGCACGGTGACATCCAGCGCCGTCGTCGGTTCGTCGGCAATCAGCAGTTGCGGGTTGCAGGCGAAAGCGATAGCGATCATCACGCGCTGCCGCTGTCCGCCGGAAATCTCGTGCGGGTACTGCCGATAGCGAATCTCCGGGTTCGGGATGCGGACGGCCTGAAACAATTTGAGGACTTGCTGTTTCGCTTCGCCCCGCGTCGCGCCGGTGTGGAGACGGATGGGTTCCGCCACCTGTTCGCCCAGCGTCATGGTGGGGTTCAGCGAGGAAAATGGGTCTTGAAAGACCATCGCCATTTTTTCGCCGCGAATTTTTTGCAGTTCGCGCTCAGGCAGCCCGCGCAACTCCTGCCCGTCCAACTTAATGGAGCCGTCCACGATGTATCCGGGCGGCGAGGGAATCAGCGCCATCAGCGACAGCGAGGTCACGCTTTTGCCGCTGCCCGATTCGCCGACCAGCCCGACCGTCTCGCCGCGCTCGACCTGAAACGTCACGCCGCGAACCGCCTGCACCACGCCGCCGCCTGTCCGAAACTCCGTCCGCAAATTTTCCACTTCAAGTAAGGCCAAATCTCGTTTCCTTTTTTGAACTCGGATTACGCAGCGTTCCGGGTGTTTTCAACACCCGGAACTGAACCGATCAAACAAGACTCCCCAGCGTAGGCCGCGTGTGCTGACGGCTACCTCCGACGCGCCGAGGTGCGCCAGCGCCTGCGTCAGCAGAATTGCGCCCGCAAGGATGATGTCGGCGCGGCGCGGATCGAGGCCGGGAAACGTCTTGCGCTCCGCGAGCGTTGCGTTTGCCAGCCGACCGCACAGGACGGACAGCGTTTCCGAGGACAGGCGGAAGCCGTTCAATTCGTCGGCTTCCGGCAGGCGGCCTCTCTGCATGGCGGCGAGATTGGTCAGCGTTCCGCCCACCCCGACGAGCAGCGCGTCCGCGCCCAGCGCGATTTCGACCTGCGCGAACTGCTCCGCCGCCGCCGCGTTCGCCGCCGCCATCTGCGTGACGGAGACCGGATCGGAACGCAGAAATCCTTCGGTCAGTTTCACCGCGCCGAGATTGACGCTGATTCGCGACGCGATGCGTTCGCCGCCCGCCTCGCCCTGAATAATCTCCGTGCTGCCGCCGCCGATGTCTATCACGCGCAGGAAATTTTCGCCGCGCCATACCGGGTCGCGGCGCACCGCAAGGTAAGACAGCCGCGCCTCCTCCGCGCCCGCAATCACTTCGACCGCAACGCCCGTTCGCTCCAGAGCGCGGCGCAAAAAGTCGTCCCGGTTCTCCGCGTCGCGCAGCGCCGCCGTCCCCACCGCCACCGTAACGCTTGCCCCCTGTTGCCGCGCCGCGTCCGCCATGTCCGCCAGCGCATCGAGGGTGCGGCGTATCGGGACTTCGCGCAGAAACGGCGTGTTCGGCGTCATGCCCTCGCCCAGCCGCGTCACCGCCGACAGCGTGAAGACAGCGCGGGGCGAGCCGCCAAGTTCCGCAACCAGCATTTTCGTGGAGTTTGTTCCTACGTCAATGCAGGCGTAGCGGGCGGGCGCAATGGCGGCAATCGGTTCGGGCGGCGCTTTTTTCATGGCGTTTCGATTGTCTCCTGCGACGATTTAAGCGCGGGCGTTTCGGCGGAAAGGGCGGTCATGTAGGCGCAAAACGCTTCCAGCGCGTCCGCCAGTTCGCCCTGCGCTTTTTTGCTGAACTTGTCCGCCTGCCGTCCCTTTCGAAACTCCGCAAGCACGGCGTTGACGCCCGCTTCCAATTCCGGCAGACGTTCTGGCGCAACATAAGGAATCAGGCCCACAAACGGGACTAAGACCTCTTCCAGATTCTCGAACTGCCGGGACAGGCGCGAACGGCGTTCGGTGGCGGGCGTCCGCAGCAGAACATGACTCATCTCGCCCAGAATTTTCGCCGACTTCGTGATGAGTTGCAAGTCGGGATGGTCGGAATAATCCGGGCGCGTTCTTTTTACCACAGGCGCGGACTTTAGCGGCGTATCGGGCAGTTCCGGGAACTGCGCCAGATACTCCGCTAATTGCCGCGCCTTGATCTCGCTCATTCCGGGAACCGCGCTAATCTCACTCAGGCTTGCCGCTTTTACCTGCGTCAGACTGTGGTAGCCCGCCTTTTGCAGCGCTCGCAGCCGGATTGGCCCCAGATTGGGAACGTCCGCCAGAGTTTGCGGCAGGGGCGCGGCGGGCGCGGAGGGTGCGGGCGACGGGGCGGCTTCCATCGGCGGTGACGGGTTCGATTCGCGCTTCTTCATACGAGTTCTCTTCTTCCAGATTCGGTTCGACGGGCGGGGCGGACGCGGCGGGCGTCTCCGATCCCAGCACAATTTCCAGTACGGGGGGTTCCGGCAGGTCAATCGCTTCCGGCGCAAGCGCTTCCGGTTCGGCCTCTGCCGGCGGGGCGGGGATTTGCGCCGCCTTCAGCGCCGCTGCCAGCGCCTCAAAAACGCCGCTGGATTTCAGTTCTGACCAGTCGCGTTTCAGCAGACCAAAGCGCTCGTCGCGGCGCGTTTCGGTCTCCCGGCACAGCGTAACGACTCCCGCGCAGGCGTCGAAACTGACGCAGTGTACTCCGACATTCGGGACTTTTTTCGCTCCCTTTTTCGTCTTTAGTCCATAGCCGTCCTGGATCATTTCCGCCAGATAGCCCGCCAGCTGCGGCGCGAGGAGGTCGGCGTCGTGAATCTGCCCCAGATGCTCCTGTAGGAGTTTTACCGATTCCAGCGCTTTGACAAAGGGCGCGGCGTCCGGCAGTTTTGCGGTAACGGCCTCCTGAAAAATATCCATCGTGTAGCGCAGTTTTTTCGCCGCAATCCGCATGGCGTGGTGCTGCGCGATCGCCCCCGCGTCGTCAAGGCACGATTCGTATTCCTGCAAAGCGTTCAATCGCCGGGTGATCAGGCGGGCGGCGTTGGCGGTGAGTTCCGCGCCCGTGTCCACCTCGCTGGACGTTTTGCGCCGCTTGCCTTGTTTCGCCCTGCCCGTTGCGGCGGAAAAATCGGACGGCGCGGCGGCAACCTCCGCAAGCGAGGACGCGAACTGCGCCGCATGATTTCGCTTCATGCGGCGGACGGCGCGGACTACCGGCCTTTGCGCCGCCCTGCGCCGCTGCTCCAGCGTTTTAACAAACGCGAAAAGCCCCGCGCGCTGCGCGTCCGGCAGGGCGTCGGCGCGGTCTCGCAGCGTCAGGATCATCACGTCCAGGTCGCGGGCCGCGCCCAAAGCCCCCGTGACATCGTGGATGGACTGCGCGACCGCATCAAACTTTCGCCCGGAAAAACAGGGCGCAAACATTTCCAGCGCCGCCCGACTGCGCCGCGACCAGACCCGCATCTGATGGATCGGTTCCGGGCGTTTGCCGCGCTTTGCCTGTTTCGCTTCCGCCAGCATTCGCTCAAGGCGCGGGGCCAGCGTCTGCGCGGCGTAGGCGCAAACAACTGCCGAAGCCGCCTGTTGCGGCCCGGTAAATTCACTTGACTTCTTCATTTTTTCTCCGTAGTATTATTGACAATCACCAGAGCAAACCCCCTCCTCAAATCGGGAGGGTTTTTTAGTCCAAAGCAGTCGGGCCGGTAAAAGACCCGCACGTAGGACGTTCTGCCACCCGTCCTCGCGGACGGGACAAGTTTTCAAACATTTTCGATGGAATCACGCTGCGCTTTCGGCAACGATTGGCGCACTAAAGCATACGAAGCGTCCGTCATGGCAAAAATCTCCTCGTCAGGAATTTCGCCGTTAATCTTTATTGTATTCCAATGACGCTTATTCATGTAATATCCGCCGGATACCGCCGCGTACATTTCGCGCAGGGCCTCGGCCTCATCGGGGTCGCATTTCAGCGTGATTCGCAGGGGAGTTTCCCGGAAGGCCAGCAGCGCGAACATTTTTCCGCCGACTTTGAAGACCATCGTGTCCGCGTCGAAGGGAAAATCTTCCGTCGCGCCCGGTCTCGCTTTTAGATGCTGATGCAGCGTTTCAAGTTCCAATTCACCGACTCCCCGCCGCTTCCGCTGCCGCTTCCGTTGCGAGGCGCCTACGATCTGTTGGCCCTGCGCTCCAGTTCCCGCACCGCTTTTTCCGTTTCCCGCTCGATTTTCGTGACCGCCCGTTTGCTCGGCAGGCGGCGCGATTGCCAGCGGCGGTACTGCCAGCCGCACACGCTGACAATCGCCGCCAGAATCGCCCCGATGATTACCAGTTGAATCGCCAGCCCAAACAGCGACATAATAATCATGTACGCCGCAAACAGCCCGACGAGGCACAAAATGATTTGAATCGCAAGTTTCATGCCGCCCTCCCAGACGATGCGAGCGCTCTAGAGATTTTCGCCGAACACGACGCGCAATTCATGCTCATTTTCCGCTTTGACCAGCGCAATCACGCTGTCCCCGACCTCAAAGGTGGATTCGGCGGCGGGAAGCACGGCGTGTTCGTCGCGAATAATAGAGATAATCAGCGCTTCGGCGGGCAGGTTCAGGCTGCGGATTTCGCGGCCCAGCACGGCGGACTTTGGCCCAATCTCCGCCTCCACAATCTCGATGTTGCCCCGGCTGAGGGCCGCCAGCGGGATCAGTTCGCCGCCGCCGACCTCCTGCTCGATCAGGTTATAGATGATTTTTGTCGCGCTCACCGTCGCGTCAATGCCAAGCTGCCGGAACAATTTTTCGTTGCGCGGGTCGCTGATTCGGGAGATGGTGCGCGGCACATTAAATTCCATTTTCGCCATCTGACACACGACCAAATTGTCGTCGTCGCTGCCGGTGACCGCGACAACGGCATCGGCGCGGGCGAATCCCGCCTCCGTCTGCTGATCGGCCTGACAGCCATCGCCCTGCATCACGACCTCGCCAAGTTCCTCGGAGATCGTGCGATACCGCAGCCGGTCTTTTTCCAGCAGCAGGACTTCGTGCTTCGCCGCGCAAAGCGTCTTCGCCAGATAAAATCCGACGTTGCCGCCGCCTACTATGATAACGTACATGAAAATGCCTCGCTTACGCTTGAATGATGAATAATGAATCGTAGAACAGGGCCGAATTTTTGCGCTTTCGGCGCAATTCCGCCGGGGATTCTGTTCGACGCGGACGCGCCTCAATCCTGCGCAGACGCCGCTCGCAACAACTGTTCAGAAGGAGTTTCCGTAGCGCTGGCGGGGCGCAGCAGCGTGGCGCCGGGAATGGCGGGCGTGTTTGCGGCGCGAAGCAACGTCTGGATATTTTTCGCCTGCGCGGCGCGTTTTTCCAGAATTGTAAGACATTCCTGCGCCAGAGCGCGTATCCCGTCGTTCTGCCAGGCAGTGACCTTTCCCTCTACAATGGCCCGCACAGCAGGAATAGCGTCGGGCCTTCCAACATTTCTGAGCGCTTTGAGCGTCGCTACAATCAAGTAGGCATCATCAGAATCATGTCCCGTCCGAATTATGATCGCTCCCTCAACGCGCTGACTCATCAAAGATAATGGTCCGGATTTTCGACGAGCAGCCCTTCTATACGCGCCGCCGCGTTGAGTTCGTTATCTGCCGCCGCAAAGATAGGCGCGGCAAGTCCAAGCGCAATACGCTCATCACGAACTTGAAGGGCTGCGGCAAGCTGCATCGAGTCGTAGCCGCGCAGCGCATGGCGCGTCGCCAGCTCAACGGCGCTTTGAATGAGATCGGGCGTCATAGCGACAAGGTCGTATTGAAGATGATAGTCTTGCTGGAAGTCATTCAACGCTTGCGTGGCGTTAGCGGCGGAAAGAGTTCCACCGCGAGCGCGACGCGCCAGCGCCGAGGCCACTTCGACCGCTGTGACCGGGGCGATATAGATAGCGTTTCCGGCCTGCGGCGCGGTGACGCCTTCAACCCACGCAGAGCCTCTCTCGGTCAAGTAGCGTTTGACGATGCCACTGGTATCGAAAAAATAGGCCGCCATTACCGCCGCTCCCGCAAAATAGTTTCCGAGAGCGGTTCACCTTCAATTTCGATGCGTTTACGGTCTTTCCATCGGGTAAAGTCCGTGATGGGAGGTCTATCATGCGTCAAAACGCCGCGTTCAAAGAGGATATGCCGCGCTTCGTCCTCCGAGGGCGGCGACGCATCCGTTCCCGCCAGTTTTTCCGTCAAATAATTTTGCAGCAAGCGCAAGTCCGAAACAGAAAATGTTTCCAGTGTGTCCTTGATGGTCTCTACAGTAAAGGGCGGCATGGAAATCTCCTCCTTTTGACAGCAAATTTTCTCGCCCTGTCAGGTGCGCTGCTTACGAGACGCGGCGGCGGCGGGCGCGGGCGGCGGCGCGAAGGCGGGCCTGCGTTCCGCTGGCGCGTTTTCGGATGTTGGTGGCGAGCCGGTGTCCGCTGGTCTCATTGGCGAGGTTGGGCAGGCGCAGGGCGCGGAGGTAAACGGTCATCACGCGGCGCGTCATGGCTTCCGGCGTGAAGGCGTGGGCGTGCTGACGGCCCCGCTCCCCGAAGGCGTGGCGAATCTCCGGCGAGCGCAGCAGGCAGTCCAGCGCGTGCGAAAAAGCGTCGGTGTCCAGCGGAATCCGCAGCCCCGTTTCACCCTGCAAGACCAGCTCACGCGGCCCGCCCTGATCTACCGTGATGCACGGCAGCCCCGCCGACATCGCTTCCACTAAGACCAGCCCCTGCGTCTCGGCGGGCGAGGGCATGGTAAAAATGTCGCCCGCCGCGTACCACTGCCCGACGTTGTTGTGCGGGACGCCTCCAACGAATTTCACGCGGTCTTGCAGCCCCAGATGTTCGGTCAGTTCCTCCAGTTCGCCCCTGCATTGCCCGTCGCCGACGAGCGCCACTTTAAAATCGGCGACATGAGGCGGCAAATCGGTCTGGCGCAGCGCCGCCACGCTTTTAAGCAGCACGTCAATCCGCTTTTCCGGGCCGAGCCGCCCGACGTAGAGCAGCAACGGGGTATCGTCGCGCAGGCCGAGCAGGGCGCGAGTGGCCTGCCGCGCATCGGGGGCGATCTTCGGCGGAATAACGCCGCTGGGAACCACGAGGCAGCGAGCCTGCACGTGGTCGGCGCGGAGGGCGTCCCGCGTGTAGCGCGACGGGGCGATCACATAATCGGCCTTTGCGCAGAACCGCTGCATCACGCCGCGCATCGCCTTCGGCCCCATCGAGCGCACCAGCGGCGATTTCGCGCAGGCCGCCATTGAGTCGTAAAGCGAGTGCGCCGTATAGACCATCGGAACGCCGTGCTTGCGGGCGGTCTCCGCGCCGAGCCTGCCGACGGTGAACGGGTGCTGGCAATGGACAATCTGGATATTTAGCGCCGCAAAATTCACGTTCAGGCGCGGGAACGGGCGGGCGAAATGGTAGGGGTGGCGCGGGAACGGCAGTTCCGGCAGACGGAACACGTCCGCGTCATCGTCGGGCTGCGGCGCTCCCGGCGCGAAGACGTAGACGCGGTGTCCCCACGAGCGCATCGTCTCGCGCAGGGTAATAATGGAGGTCACCACGCCGTTGGTGACCGGGGTATAACATTCGGAAAAAATGGCGATACGCATAGATCGGGCCTGCCTCCGCTCTCTCCTCCCTCACCGTATTGCGCGGGCGAGTCAATGCCATTACGTTCCCGCCGCGCAAGATGTTTCATTATAGCCCGTAAGCGAACGCTTGTCAATCCAAATCGGCTTGAAAAAATGAGCGCAGGGCGGGGCGGCGGGACGAGGGCAGACAAATCGGGCCGCAAATTGACCGGGCTGTCTTTTCCACTTTGTTCGCCGCGCCGCGTCGGGCAGGGGCAGCGGAAAGCGTCACGCAGTCTGATGAAAGTACCGGAAAATCGCCTTTGCCCTGCGCTTTGTGCCAGCGCCGCCAATAATTCCGAAACAAGAACCGAATTGAGACGGGGCAGGGCAAGATGCTGAAACAGATTTTTCGATTGGTCGGGGTTGGCTTGCTGCTCAGTATGAGCGGCAGAGCAGGGGCGCAGGAAGAGCGCCCGTTTACGGTGCAGGTGGACGGCGATTTTCGGTCGCGCATCGCGTCGAGCGGCGCGTCGCGGGCCGCGCTCTACGGCAGCCAACTGGACATCCACGCGAAATTGCCGAACGGCTGGCGCTTCGCCTATCTGGGGGCGCAGAACAACGCCCCGACGCTGACGGGCGCGGGCGCGCGCTTCAACCACTTTATCACGCAGAACGCCTACGTGGAGCGCGAAACGCAGACGGGCCGTTTTCAGGCCGGGATTGTGCGGCTGCCGTTCGGCCTGTACGACCATCGAGAAACGTATATTTCGGGGCTGATTGATTACCCTCTGGCGCGGGTGGACTACGCGCTTTCGGCGGTGGACTGGGGCGCTCCGGGCGTCCGCTGGACGGGCAACACGGCGAGTTTTCAGGTGGACGCCGCCGCTTTCGGCGGGCAGGGCGCGGGCGTGTGGGGCAATTAGAACAACGTGTCGGGCGGCATTGTTCGCTTGCAGGCGTACACCAACGGCGTGGTCATGGGCATCAGCCGCTGGGACGGCACACAATCGAGCAGTTTTACGGTGGCGGGGCGGCAGGGGATGCGCCTTACGGGTCTGGACGTTCGCTACACGCGCCCGCATCTGCTGCTGCGCGGGGAGTATCTTTTCGGTCAGGAAGCGGGCGAAACGATGCGGGGCTGGTATCTGGACGCCTATTACCACCTGCCGAAATACGCAAAATGGACGCTGGCGGCGCGAATCGAAGAACTCAAGCCCGCGTCTAACCTGCCAAACCTGCGCCAACTGACGCTCGGTATGCGCTACACGCTAGACAAACACTGGATACTGGCAGCGAACTGGCGGCGCAATCAGGGCGGCGGGTACAGCCCCGCCTGGACGCCCCTTACCGATTCCGGCGGCGACTTCTTTTTCCAAATTTACCGCAAGAGCAACTTTCAAGCCTCCTTGCCACGCAGCGACCCATCGGCAACGCGCAGAGACCGGGAGGCGTTCCGCGTTCCGGGCCGTGAATAGCCCGTCCGCAATGCGCAGGCGGCACATCGCCAACGCGAGACCGGGGGGCGTGTCCGGGCCGTGAACGGCCCGTCTGAAAGGCGTTCCGCCAACCGTCCTGCGGACGGGAAAGCCGCATCAGAGGCCGCTTTACAAATGCAGCGTCCGGTCAACCGCCATGAACAGGAACAGCAGGGCGAGGTACAGCATAGAATAGTGGAACAGCGCCGAGGCGCGGGGCCGGTCGGGACTCTGAAACAGGCGCAGGCTGCGCAGGGCCAGCACCGCGTTCAAGACCAACGCGCAGACCAAATACAGGCCGCTTGTTTGCTTTTCGAAGAACGGCAAAATGGAAACGATCACCGTGACAATCGTGTACAGCCCGATTTGAATGACCGTGACCCGTTCGCCGCGCACCACCGGCAGCATCGGGATTCCCACGCTGGCATAGTCCTCTTTGAGCAGCAGCGCAAGCGCCCAGAAATGCACCGGAGTCCACACAAATATAATGGCGAACAGGCACCAGGCCAGCGGGCTTAGACTGCCCGTGACCGCCGCCCAACCGACGAGGGGCGGGAAGCAGCCCGCCGCGCCGCCAATCACGATATTTTGCGTGGTGCGGCGTTTCAGGCCGAGCGTGTAAACCAAGATATAGAAGACCAATCCGGCAAGGGCGAGTACCGCCGTCAGCAGATTTGCCGCGCCCCAGAGCAGCAGGAACGAAAGCGTTTCCAGCCCGAAGCCGAAGATGAGCGCGCGGCGGGACGTGATCTTTTGCGTCACGGTCGGGCGTTCGGCGGTGCGCTTCATCTTGCCGTCAATGTCGCGGTCAATCACCATATTAAAAACGTTCGCCGCCCCCGCCGCCGCGTAGCCGCCAATGAAAACGGCGGTAAACAGCCAGAGCGTGACGTGGTGCGCGGCGTCCGCCGCAATGAACATGGCAGCAAGCGTGGTGAAAAGCAGCAGGCTGATGACGCGGGGCTTGGTCAGGGCGTAGTAGTCGCGCCACGTCGCGCCGCCGACAAGCGCGGGGACGCCCTGCGGGATTTCCGGCCCCGCCAGTTCGACCTGCGGAACGCCGACGGCAAGGGCGGACGCCGCCAGCGTGACAATGGCAAGCCAGAGCAGATCGGCGGAAAGCAGATGGATGAGTTGCATCCAGACAGGAGCGTGGAGCGTTTTGTTAAGCAACCCGATTCCCATTTGCGCCACGAACAGCGTGACGAGGGCGCGGCACGATTTTTGCACGGCGTCGGAAGGGCGCAGGTGGCCCACCAGTCCGGCAATCAGCAGCATATACAGCCCGACCGACATGGCGATCAGCGGATGCACGATGCGCAGCCGCTGCAAAAAGTGCGCTCCGGGCGTCAGCGTCTGCTGAATCACTTCGGCGGTGGTATGCACCGGAAACAGCGTGTCTCCCAGCGCGGTCACGGCCCCGCTGATTCCCAGCAGGATTGCGCCCAGCAGGGCAAATCCTAACGCCCACGCAATCGCGCCCTGCCCGCGCAGTTTGAGCCGCTCTACGCCAGAACTCCACAGGGCTGTCAGCGTGAGCCACGCCAGCAGCAAAAAGGTATTGACCAGATGCCCCGAAAGCCACACGGCGCGGGCGATAGAAGTATTTTGCGCGACCAGCCCTTTTTTGACCAGCAAAGCCCCGATCAGCGCTTCGCTGATAAGAAACCCAACGGACAGAAGGGCGGCGTAGCGGACGCGATGCCCGCGTGGGAAAATGCGGAACGCCCAGACTCCCATGAGCAGGATCAGCGGGCCGTCCAGTCCCGTCATCATGCGATGCGTGTATTCAATCAGTGTTTTGGCGGTGGCAAGGCTGGGCAGGACTTCGCCCTGACAGGTAGGCCAGTGCGCCCCGCAGCCGTCGCCGGAACCGCTGGCCCGCACCAGAGCGCCCCACACAATTACCACGATATTATAGAGCAGCAGGCCCCACGCAAACCGGGCGAATTTCGTAGACTTCATCGCGCTATTTCCCTGTCCCGCCTTCGCTCAATTATCTGCAACTTCGCAAGGCGTCCCGGACAATAAATCATTCGACAACATATCATTCTGTGAATTGATTCTATTGTACCCTATAAATTGTCGGAGTTTGCGCTTTTTTTCACAATCGAAATTATTCCCCCGTTTTTTCGAATTGGGAAGGCAGAGTTTGAGCGGGCGCGTCGTAACCTTGAGAATAATGCAGCAGCGCGAACCCGCAGGCGATAAGATTTCGCAGGGAGTAGCCGGGTTCTTCGGGCGTGTCCTCGTCGGCGGTGGAAGCAAGCCACTCGCAGCCCGCTTCCGCAGCGTCTCGAATCCGTTGCGCGGTAAAGGCCTGCTGCAATCCGCGCCCGCGATACTCCGGCAGAACGAACGTGAAGTGCGGAAATCCCACACGATCCGTTACGCTCATCTGTGAAGCGGCGACGGGGATTTCGCCATCAAAGGCCAGATAGTGAAAACGCCCCGGCGCTCCGACGAGGGACGTCATCCAGTCCGTGAGATACGCCACGTACATTTTGCCGAAAGTCTCTTTCCATGCCAAAGCAAGTTCCGGGCCAATTCGCTTGATCCGCAGCCCGTCCGGCAGTTCCGGCGCGGGCGGCGGATAGGCGGCGCGGCGATAAAGAATTGGGACTCGTCCGCCCCGCGTGTAGCCGCGCTCTTGCAGCCAGTCGCGCAGCGCGTCCGGTTGGCTAACCGGACTGACGCTGACCCCGAAACCGCATCCGACCTTCTGAAAAAACGCGGTGTAACCGTCCAACAGCGCTTCGGTCGCCGGTTCAAAAATTCCGGTGGCGTTCGTGCCGTTCACTGGATAATCTTTCTGCTTCGGCATAGCAACTGCAAAGGCCTCGCCGAATTTCTGGATTTGCAGTCCCGTTGACTCCACCACATCCAGCGGCGCGTTGAGGAGAGCGTTCAGCCAATCCACCGCCGTCGCCCGTTCAATCCGCAGCGCGATTTCAGCTTGTTCGGTCATGGATGCGTTCGCCTTTCTATAAATACGCAAAACGGACGCCAGAATTTTCGTCCCCGCCGTCCTCTTCACGCAATCATTCTATTTTATTCTTTCAATTATACTTCTTATTTCGCGGCATAGGTACAGCGAAATTTTCATCCTACTCATGCGTTCTGCGTCGCTCTTCGCGCCGCTTTTTCCGCGTCCCACTGACGAAAGAGTTCCTCAACAGGAACCCCCGTCTGTCCCGCTTCGATTTCTTCTATCGCCTGATTGACCTGTTCAATCCCATCGCCCTCTTCCGGCTCAATCCCGCGCTGCCCGCAACCCGGACAGCCAGCGTATTTGAGCCGCCGCGAATGAGCGCCTTCCGCTATTGAAAATCCGGGAGGGACTGGCGGCGGAATCGAAGACGCTGCTTCACGCTTCCGCGCCGGAAAACGAACGGGGCGGGACTACTGTCTTCTGAAGACTTGCTCCAACGCCCTGTCATACGGGGTCGTGGTGGAGAGGCGTTCGTAGCGGATTCCCCGCGCTTTCGCCTGCGTTTCCAGGGCGGTCAGCCATGCGCGGAGGGCGGACTGGTAGGCGGGGCGCAGGGCGTCGGCGTCGGCGTCGGTAAAGGCGGGCGACTCGGCGTCCTGATAGCGCGTCCGTCCGTCATAAGCGGGAAGCTCCAGTTCCGTTTCGGTCAGGACATGAAGGAGTAAAATCTTCTCGCCCCGATGCGCGAACATCGCCAGCGCGTCGAATAGCGCGTCGGAATCGCCGAGGAGATCGGAAATCACAATCAGCAGTCCGCGCCGCGCCGAGGCGGCGAACAGGCCGCGCAGCGCCTTGCTGAGTTCGGTAGGCCCGCCGGGAACGGTCTGCTCTAAGGCCAGCAGCATCCGACGCAGGTGCGGCATAGACCGGCCCGCAGGCAGCAGGGTTTGCAGCCCGTCTCCTCCTATCGCCAGCCCCGCCGCGTCGCCCTGCCGCAGCGTCAGCCAGCCCAGCGCCGCGCTCAAATACGCCCCGTACTCAAATTTCGATAACGGCGTTTCATTTTGGATTTTGGATTTTGGATCAGCCCGATTTTCGATTTTCGATTTTCGATTTTGGATTGCGTCCGCCGCATTGCCGCCCCCCGCCCCCAATCGCCACCGCGCTGCCCACTCTCGAACCCCGACACCCGTTTTCCCTGTTCCCTGTTCCCTGTTCCCTGTTCCCTTATCTTCACGACTGTCGCGGAAGGCCATAGACGCGCTGCTGTCCAGAAAAATCAGGGCGCGGCGGTCGGCCTCTTTGCGGAACAGGCGGATATAGTCGCGGTCTGTCCGCGCCGCCGCCCGCCAGTCAATCGCCCGCGCTTCGTCGCCGGGGACATAGGGGCGGTAGTCGGAAAATTCGCCGGAAGAATCGGGGCGCGGCGAGCGATGCCGCCCCGCGTAAAACCCGTCCACGATCTGCTTTGCCGCAATCTCCAGGTTTTGCAGGCGGCGCAAGTCCTCCGGGCGCAGGTAGCGCGTCCCCTTCTGGACGCCTGGATTTTGCATTTCGGATTTCGGGTTTTGGATTGTCTCGGTCTCCTGTTTTTCCGGCGGCGTCAGGGCGGCTGCGACGGCTACGCCAGCCTTTATATCGCGGATACAGGCAATCAGCGCATCGCGCGCGAAGCCGACCAGCGCAGCGAACGCGGACTACCCGAAGCCATTCTCCGCCGCAGAAATCCATGAAAAAGGTAACGATTCACCCCACCGTAGCACTCCCCTCCTTGCGAAGGAGAGGGAGCAGGGCCATTCAGTTATCCGCGTCGGGCGGTTGAAACCGCTGCCACAAGCGCGCGAAGTGTCCCTTCGGACACTAAACCCGATCCTTTTTGTGTAGGCTAATCCGCATTGAGTCCGCGAAGGCGGACTTTGCGCGCGCGTGGCCGTGAATTGATTCGCCCGCGCGAAAACTGAATGGCCCTGGGGGAGCCGTCCGCTTTTCTCCCCTCCTTGCGAAGGAGGGGTTGGGGGAGGTGAATCGTTACGAAAAAATTTTACCGGAGAGCTTAGTTCGCGGCGCGGGAAGCGAGGTAGGCCTCAATGCGGTCGCAGGCGCTGGTTGTCCCGTCTTCGGCGCGGACGGCCTCGCCCGCCGCTCTGGTCTTTTTCATAAACGGCGGATCGTTGAGCAGGCGGCAAATCTCCGCCCCGACGTTCAAGATATTATAGCGGTGGCGGTAGCAGCGGCGACCAAGGCCGGCGACGCGAATCCGGTGGGCGTTGTCGAACTGGTCGTTGGCGAAGGGGACAATCAGCATCGGTTTCCCGGCGCGGAGGCACTGCGCGGTCGTGCCGATCCCCCCGGAGTGAACAATGGCGGCGGCGCGGGGAAACAGTTCGGAAAAAGGCGCGTAGTCCACCGCAATCACATTTTTGGGCAGATTTGCCGGACGGTTTTTCGGATCGGAACCCACCAGCAGGACGCCGCGCCGGTTTACTCGCGGGGCGGCGACGGCGCTGACCGCGTAGAAATCCCCGGCGGACATCACGGCGGCGGAACCCAGCGTAAAAACGACGGGCGGCGGGCCGGAACGCAGAAACGCTTCCAGTTCCGGCGGCATCGGTCTCTGATCGCTCTGGTCGTAGAACGGAAAGCCCGTCTGCCGCATCTGCGCGGGCCAGTCCGTCTGCGGCCTCGCCATCAGCGGCGAGAAAAGCGCCAGCGCCAGATCGGGCGAATGTTGGCCCTCCAGCAGGGGATCGGGAGCGGACGGCAAGCCAATCTCCGCCCGGAATTGCTGAATCGGCTGGCTCCATTTTCCTACAATCGTTCGCCCGTAAGCGATCACTAATTTCCCGATAGCGGGGTGAATCGCGCCGAGCGCCGAGGCGACCGGGGCGTTGGCGAAGCGCGGCAGGTCGTAGGCGGAGAGCAGCGAGGCGGGAGTAAGAATCGTGGAAATCCAGGGCAGCCGCATCTGCTCCGCCAGCATCGGCCCCGCAAACGCCAGCGGGTGCGTAATCAGCAGGTCTGCCGACTGCGCGGCGCGTTTCAGGTCGGCGTAGCTATCGCGCAGGCTTGGCACGGCGTAGTCTCGAATCAGGCGCTCCGTGCCATGCTTCGGGTCTAAAAGTTGCGCGGCGAGGTCGGGATTTTCCAGCAGCGGCGTCACATCCGGGCGCATCGGCGCAAATCCGATTCCCTCCGCTTCCACGTTGGCGCGGTAGTTTTCGGTCGTGGCAATCGTCGGGCGGTGTCCGCGTCGGCGCAGTTCTAGCGCCAGCGCCAGATAGGGATGCAGATCGCCCAGCGAACCGAATGTCGCGATTAAAATCCGTTTGCCGTCCTGTCCGGTTCCCGCCTGCGCTCCGCCCGCCGCTCCTTTTTCCGCCCCGTCTTCCGCTCTTACCGCCGTCGTTTCCACGCTTGCTCCTGTTCCCGCTGAAATGCTCTCTCCGCTATTATACCCCTTCGCCAGCGCCTTTTATTTTCTGTTTAATGCGGCGGCAGGGCGTCCTGTGGCAGCAGGCGTCCGAAGTCGCCGGGAACGACCGCCGCCGTATCGCAATCGGGGAACAGGCGCTGCCCCGCCGTCTCAAAAGCCCTTGCGACAAATTCGCCGCAGGTGTAGTGACCGGGCCGCGTATAATTGAGACGCAGCGTCTTGAACACTTTTTCCAGCGCGATCACGCCGAGATCGAGGTTGTCGTAAGCGTCGCCAATCTGCGTTTTGGCCCAGGCCAGCGCCGCCGCGCCGCTGCCGTTCGGGGCGGGCAGCGCGACATAATCCCGCTCCCGGTCGCGCAGCGTATCGTGGACGACGCCCTCCGTCCGCGCCTCCACCACCATTTCGTCGCCCGCATAGATGCCGACATGGTAGAAAGGTGAACCGGTCAGCCAGCCGATGAGGTTGTTTGCGCCCCGCGCATTGTGGAACAGCAGGATGTCGCCGGGATTTGGTTTGCGGAGTTTCGCTTCTTCGCGCTCCGCCAGCGTCAGAATCGACTCGCCTTGTTTGCGCCGCCGCAGGGCCAGATAAAAGGCCAGCGATCCGCCCGCAGCCGCGACGCCGCCCGCAATCAGCGCGGCGGCAAGGAGTTTTCGTTCCGGTCGGTTTTTCATAATTTGGTAAATTTTCCTTCAGCGTGATTTGGGTTCGGCGAGGCGGGAGGCCAGCAGGGAAAACAGGAAGCAGACGACCGAAAGCAGCACAGCGTAGAACGCCGCCGCCCGGTGATCGTCCTCCGCGACCGCGTTGTAGATTGCCAGCGGCATGGTGCGGGTCAGACCGGGAATATCGCCCGCCACCATCAGCGTGGCCCCGAAATCGCCGAGCGAGCGGGCGAAGGCCAGCCCGATTCCCGCCGTAATCCCGCGCCGCGCCAGCGGCAAAATCAGATAGCGAAAAATCTGCGCCTCCGAAGCGCCCTGCGTCCGCGCCATCTCCCGCAGTTCCGGGTCCACTTCGGCGAAAGCGGCCTGCGCGGTCCGCAATAATAATGGTGCGCTGACAAGGCAGGCGGCGACGGTCGCGCCCCATGCGGTGAAAACGAAGTCGCTTCCGGTCAGCGCATGAAAAACGCGACCCGGCACACTCTGCTTTCCGAACGCCACGAGCAGGTAATAGCCCAGCACGGTCGGCGGCAAAATCAGCGGCAGCAGAGCCGCGCTTTCCCACAGGGCGCGGAACCGGACTTTTTTTCGCGCCAGCAGATAGGCGGCAGGCAGTCCCATCAGCGCGGAAAGCAGCGTCGCGCCGCTCGCCACGCGCAGCGACAGCCAGAACGCCGTGAGGTCAAACCCCGCAAACGAAATCGGCGGCGTCATGGCAGCGCAAAACCGTATTTCTGCAAAATCTCCCGCCCTTTCGCCCCCGTCACGAATGTGATAAAGCCCCTTGCGGCCTCCGTCTGCTTCGACGCTTTGACGGCGGCAATCGCCTGCTTCAAGGGCGCGTAGAGTTCCGGCGGCACGGGCAGGGCCTCGCCGTCCACCCCGAACGTCAGCGCGTGGGAAACGAGAGCGGCGTCCGCGTTCCCGCTCTGCGCAAATTGAAACGCCTGCTGCGCGTTCTCGCCATACACGATTTTCGGCTGCAAGGCGCTCCACAGTCCGGCCTTTTGCAGGGCCTCCCGCGCCGCTTTGCCATAAGGCGCGTGTTCGGGATTGGCGAGGGCGATATGGGCGAAACGCGGCGATTTCAGGTCAGCCAGCGATTTCGGGGCGGGCAAATCGGACTTCCGCGTCCACAAAACGACCTGCCCGATGGCGTACAGCGCTTTGGTTTCCGGCGCGATTTTGCCCGCCTTCGCCAACTGGTCAATATAGCCCTGATTGGCGGCGGCGAATACATCAAACGGCGCGTCCGCCCGAATCTGCTGCGTCAGCGTCCCGCTCGCCCCGAACGTAAAGGCGACCGCTTGCCCGGTCTCTTTCTGATAGGCCGCGCCCATCTCAGAAAACGCTTTCGCAAGGTCAGCCGCCGCCGCCACGCGCAGGGGCGGCGGGGCGACGGACGGCTTGACCGGATCGCATCCGATCAGCCCGCCCGCCAGAATCGGAAGCGCCGCAAAAATCAGTGAGAGAGCGCGTCGCATTTTTCTGTCCTCGGGACGATTCATCTGACCTCCCGGCCCCTTTGATTCAAGGCCGATTTTCCCCTGCGCAAGGGGCGAATTAACGGGCGGTGGCGCGAGTCAACAGCGGGATTTCCACGACCTGAGCGCCGGTCTTGAACGCCTTGCCCAGCGCCTCGCCGTCCATGTCGGGCGTGTCGCAGTCCAGCGTCAGGCGATCTCCCGCCAGCAGCGCCTCCCACGTCCCGTTTTCCAGCCACAGCGACAGCAGCGGCACGGCGGCGTTTCGCTGCGTCAGCCACAGGCGCGTGGGTTTTGCGGCCTTTCGGCCCAGCGTGACGACCGGCGCTTTGCCGGCGAGACTTAGCGCGAAATCGCTGATGGAACCCGGCGCGGCCTTGCCGTAATTCTGCCCGGTGTTCTCCGCCAGCGAGACCATTTTTGCGACAATCCGCTGCGACGCCTCAATCGGCCTGCCGTCCAGCGAATAGACCAGCAACGCCCCGAATTTCGTGGCGGTATTAAAGCGGACGCCGCCGAGATCGTAAACCGTATCGGGCGCGAACGGCCCCGCAATCAGGCGCAGGCGCGGCGTCCGCAATTCCAGCCGTCCCTCTTTGCCGTAGCGGATAATCTCGCCGGTGTCGCTGCCCCACAGGGCGTTTTCCAGACTGCGCGACGGGTCGAAAGCGTCCTGCCGGTTGAGCAGCGCCAGAAAGTTTTGCAGCGGGCGCAGGTCGCGGGCGTCTCCCGGAACCGAAGCGCCGTCCCCGATGTCCTCCCCCGTCCGGTTTTCGATGCCGCCGCTCCACGCGGCGCGGTAGACTTCGCCGGACGGGTTGGGCCACTGCGCCAGCCGGGAAAGGGGAAATTTCAGGTTCAGCGTGTGCTGCGCCGGTTTAATCGCGCCGCTCAAGTAGGCCTGCCCCGCCAGTCCGTACAGCCCCCACACTGCCGGGTCGGACTGATAGGAATAATCGTTCAGGGCGTCGGGCAGGGTTCCGTTGGGGGCCTGCACCGTCTGGTAGCCGAACAGCAGCATGGCGTCCACGTCCTGAAACGCGGCGTAGCACAGGGCTTCGGGAACGAGCGCGGCGCGGTACGGGTTAGGCCACGAGATGGCCCATTCCCGGACTACGACGGGCTTATGATTCCATTTCAGCATGGCGAGCGAGGGCGCGATTCCGTAGCGCCCGTCGTCGCTAATCGGGTTGCGCCCGGAGTAATAGACCAGTCCGGGAGTCCGCTTGTCAAAGCGCTCGTACTCGCCGTACCAGTTGTCCGACATAAAATCGCAGGTGTCGGCGACGCTGGCAAGGTCGGGCAGAATGTCGCCGGAGAAAACGCCCGTAATCGGAATCCGGCAGCCAATCGAGCGAACGTAATCGCGCATGGTCGTTAAATACGCTTTTTGCTGCGCCATGTAAAACGTCACGCCGTCGCGCAGGCGTCCGGGGGCGCGGCGGGAGTCCGCCACGTTGGGGTCGGGCGTCCCGTAGGCGGGCAGCAGGTTCGGCAGGTCTACCTGGTTCTGGATTGGGTCTTCGTTATCGCGCAGCAGCGGGAAATCGTGGGTTTTGCCCCACGCCGCCGCTAACGCCTCCCGCGTTTTATACTTGTCGCGCAGCCACGCGCACCACAGGCCGCGCAATTCCTGCCGGTACGGTTCCGGGATGCTCTCCATGCGGTCAGGGTACATGAAAAAGCCATGCTCATTGCAAATTTCCACCAGCGCAAAAGCCGGGTCGTCCACCGGGCGCAGGCCGGAGTACGGGTTGCGGTGCAGCAGGAGTTGCGCGGCGTACTCTTTTTGCAGGGCGATCAGGCGCGGGTCGTAGAGGGCCTCCGGGCGGGCGGCGCGGTCGAGTTTATCGGCCTCCGGCACATTGTCGCCCGCCTTGAATGTTCGGAAATCCAGCAGGTCGAGGTAGTAGTAAATCCCGTGCCGTTTCAGGGAGGCCATCCAGTAATCAATCCGGTCGAGGTACTGCGGATCAAAATGCCGCGAGTCGAGCGCGTCCACTTTTCCCAGCAGGCAGTTGCGGTTATCAATCGCTTCGAGCCGCACCATATTCAGGCCGGCGCGGGCGAATGTTTCCACCACCTGCTCAATCTGCGGACGCGGCAGGTTCAGGCGGGAACTGGAAACATTGACGCCCCAAAACCGGGCGCGACGCCCGTCCTGAAAATAGAAATGCCCGTCCTTGCCCGCTGTCAGGAAGCCATGCTTTCCGGCGGGGGCGTCCAGCGTAGGGCGCAGATCGAGGCGCGTAGAGAGCAAATCGGGCATTTTCAGCGCGTCCACCGACTGCGCCCGCGAATCGTTTTTCGCAAAAACAAACGCCATACAAAACAGCAAAAACAGAAGAAATTTAGGTCGCATAAATAGGGAAAACTCTTTCAAAATTTTGCAGCAAAACTCAGAGTGTGTATAAAATTTAGGTATGCTGATATAATTCGCTTCCGTCCCGTCCGCAGGACGGTTGGCCATAGACCTCTCGGACGGGTCGTTCACGGCCCGGTCAGCGGCGAATAACGAACTATTGTAACTATTCAGCCCGTGTTCTCGGCTGAAACTTATTCACCCTCTGGTTTAAGGAACTCGAAGATCGCCCCGGCAAAGACAGCCACAACAGCAGCAAGCCGCCTGCAAGCGACGGCCTCGCCAGAAAGCCCGTGTCCCTGCGGCCCCACACCGGACGTAAACCCGGCGCGCAAAAGGGGCCTCCCGGCAAAACGCTGGCCCGCACCGACACGCCCGACGCACTCGTGGTCCACCCGCCAGAGCAATGCGTCTGCTGCGGGTTGGCTTTGACCGAAGCCGCCGCCGAATGGGGCGAGCGCGTCAGGTTCTGGACTTGCCGCCGTTGCGCCTTTGCGTGACCGAACACCAGAGCCAGCGCAAGACCTGCTCCGGCTGCGGCGCGGCAACTCTGGAAACTCTCGCCGAAGGGTTCGCCGGCAACACGCCGCCACAGACGCCGCAAAAAACGAAACGCGGGCGGGTCAAACAAAGTCCGTCGCGGGATTTGCTGCTGCGCTTGCAGGCGGGCATGGAGCAGACGCTGGCGTTTCTCTACGATTTCGCGGTTCCTTTCGACAACAACTTAGCCGAACGTGACGTCCGCAGGATGAAAATCAAGCAGAAAGTCTCCGGCGGTTTCCGCAGTTGCGGCGGGGCGGACGCTTTCTGCGCGGTTCGCAGTTATATTTCCACGTTGCGAAAGCAGGGCCGCTCGGTCTTGCCTGCGCTTGAATCCGTCTTTTGGGGAAAGCCGCTTTCTTCCAATGCCGCTGGCGGAATAGTTACGCAAAAACGAAAAATGCGGCGCGATTTTGGACAAAGGGAAATGACCGACCAGGATTAGCCCGTAGACAAAGAGCGCGAGATTAGCAATTTGGGGCTTCGTGGCGTCTTTGATGAAAGGACAAAGCGCCTCCGAGAGCGTATTATAGGTGGGACAAGGCCATTTTATAGGTTTCTCCAATAAAATGTGGGTTGGCGCTTACATTTTACCAAAGAATCACAGAAACGGTCTTGTTTTCCTCTATCAAATATATGAGGGCTAATCAGGCATTTTGCTTTCTATAACGATGTCAGGGCGCAAAAAGTGTCCGCCCCGCCCACACTGCGAAAACCGCCGGAGACTTTCTGCTTGACTTTCATCCTCTTAACGTCCTGTTCGGCTTCCAGATAACAATCCATTTCGTACCGGCAGGTATACACTTGAAATGCGATTGTGACTTTCAGAGTGAGGTGGCTCCGCGAGTTGGGGCGCTGAACAGTTACATTTCGGCGAGGAACTACTTTGTGTCTCACGCTGCGCTACGATGCGGCGCGGCGCAGTCTGTCCCGAAGCGCGAGCCAGTCGTCGCCTGATGGCAGACCCGCCACAATGATGCTATCCACGTCGGCGTTGTCCAGCGCGTAGAGTTCGGCGTAAAGGCGGGCGGCGTATGCTCTTGCGTTCACTGGCATAAAGACTGCAAGCAGGTTTTCCGTCGGGGGCGGCGCGGCGAACGTCAGCCAGCCGACGCGGAGGCCCGCCGCCAATGCCGCCGCCGTTTCGTCCGCGCCGTCCGAATCGGCAAGGGTAAGCGCGGCTTTCGGGGCGTAGTGCTTCGCGGTCATTCCGGGCGCGGGCAGGGCGGCGTTTTCGGGCAGGGCGGACGCGGCATAAAGGATTGGCCCGACGATCGCCTCGATTTCACTGATCGCAACCAGTCCGGGACGCAGCAGGCGCGGCGGAATCTCCGCCAGCGACAGGACGGTAGACTCAATCCCGCCTGAAGTCGCGCCGCCGTCAAGGATCAGCGGAATCCGTCCGCCCAGGCTTTGCAGGACGTGCGCCGCCCGCGTCGGCGAAACGGCGTTAGAGCGGTTTGCCGAAGGCGCGGCGAGGGGAAATTCCGCCGCCCGCAGCAGCGCCAGCGCCACCGGGTGCGCCGGAACCCGCAGCGCCACATTCGGCCCGCCGCCCGTCACACCGTCCGGGACGTTGGTCTGGCGCGGCAGCGCGAGCGTCAGCGGCCCCGGCCAGAATTTCGCCGCCAATTTTGCCGCCGCTTCGGGCCATGCGGTCACAAATTGCTGCGCGGCCTCCGCGTCCGCGACATGGACAATCAGCGGGTTATGCGACGGACGGCCTTTCGCCGCGTAAATCCGGGCGATGGCGTCCGTATCCAGCGCGTTCGCGCCCAGTCCGTAGACAGTCTCCGTCGGGAACGCGACGACCCCGCCGGAGCGGAGAACGTCCGCCGCCCGCGCAATCTTGTCCGCTTCTGGCGCAACCGCGTTCACCTGGATGATTTCCGTGTCAAATTCCATTTTATTCACGCCCTGTATTTCGCCATTGCCTGCGCGATTCCATTCCTCCGGCTCGATTTCATGCAAATTTATCGCAAAACGCTTTGCCTCTTGCCGATTCGCCCGAAGTCGGGTATTCTTCAAAGAAGAATTAAGGAGCGTAGATTTTTGGAGACAGCCCCGCTAATCCAAAATCCAAAATCCAAAATCTAAAATCTTTTGAGGAGCGGCAGCGTGGCGTATCGAATTGCGGTGTTGGCGGGCGATGGAATCGGCCCGGAAATTGTCGGGGAGACATTGCGCGTATTAAAACTGGTCGCGGCGCATTACGCGATTGACATAGAGTTTCAGGAGGCGATGATTGGCGGCGCGGCCTACGATGCGACGGGCCACCCGCTGCCGCCCGAAACGCTGGCGCTCGTCAAAGCGTCCGATGCGGCCCTGCTCGGCGCGGTCGGCGGGCCAAAATGGGATGCGGTGCAGCCCGCAAATTTGCGCCCGGAGGTCGGGGCCTTGCTGCCGCTGCGCAAAGAACTCGGCCTGTTCGCGAACCTGCGCCCCGTGACGCTGTTTCCCGCCCTTGCGGACGCTTCTTCACTCCGCGCCGACCTCGTGGCGGACGGGCTCGACCTGCTGGTCGTGCGGGAACTGACGGGCGGCATCTATTTCGGACAGCCCAAAGGCCGCAGCGCGGACGGGCAGACCGCGACCGACACCTGCGTCTACTCCCGCTTCGAGATTGAGCGGATTGCGCGGGTGGCGTTTACGGCGGCGCGGGGCCGCAAAAAGCGGCTGGTCTCAGTGGACAAAGCGAACGTGCTGGAAACGTCCCGCCTGTGGCGCGAGGTCGTGATTGAGGTTGCGGCGGACTACCCGGACGTGGAACTTTCGCATCTGCTCGTGGACAACGCCGCCATGCAGCTCGTGCGTGATCCCCGAAAGTTTGACGTGATTTTGTCCGAAAATCTCTTCGGAGACATTTTAAGCGACGAGGCCGCCATGCTGACGGGCAGTCTGGGGATGCTTCCTTCCGCGAGTCTCGGCGCGGCGTCGGGCGAACGCGCCGCCTTTGGACTGTACGAACCGATTCACGGCTCCGCGCCCGATATTGCAGGCCGGGGAATCGCCAACCCGCTGGCGACAATTCTTTCCGCCGCCCTGCTCTTGCGCCATTCGCTGCGGCAGGAAGCGGCGGCGCTCGCCATCGAATCCGCCGTCTCGCAAGTCCTGACGGACGGCCTGCGGACAGCGGACATCGCCCGCCCCGGTCAGCCGACCATTGGCTCCCGCGAAATGACCGACGCCGTAATCGCGGCCTTAGAATCGAACGCGGACTAGCGGGAGTAGAGCCGTGATAGAAGTATGGGAAGCGGAACGCTTTGAAGAAGAAAAAACGTCAGGTAGGACTCGTCCGCTTGTGCTTGAATGTTCCTGCGTCATGCCCGATACAAGATACGAAAATGTAGACAAAATTACAGATACTTTTTCCGGTTCCCGGCGTCTCATGGTAGTAAAAAGTAAGAACGCTGAAGTAACGGAAATGCACCTTTTCAGCGAATTAGTTGGCAATTTGATGGCGCGGGAATTTGGCGTCAATACCCCCAAACCGGGGCTTGTATATATCGGCGCTGAGTTTTCCAATTCGTTGAGGTTTTCGCCTGCGACAAAACATCTCACGCTACAAACGGGGTACGGAGTTGGCTGTGAATACCTGCGCGGACTTTCACCGACTTCTAATTTCAATACGCCAAACAATGAAGAACTGGCGGATATGCAGGCAATTTTCGGTACGGATATGTTGATGCAAAACCCGGACAGACGCCCGGAAAAGCCTAACTGCGCCTCGTATCAGAGCGGTGTTCTCGCTTACGATTTTGAGTTAGCATTTAGTTTTCTTTTGCCCTTATTCGGTCAATTTCCTCCCGCCTGGGAAGTAGATCAACAGGGGCTTCATCACAAATACTTATTTTACAGCGAACTGAAGAAGCGTCAGGCGCAACTAGATTGGCAACCTTTCCTCAAAAGGCTTGAAGAATTTGTAGATGCGCGAATGTTAGAAATTTTCGCGGCAACACCAGCGCAATGGGAAAACTATGCCAAGAAAGTAGCCGCCCATTTGCGCGAAGTCCGCACTCATTTGCCCCGTTTCCATGCTGCGCTGATAAGGAGTCTGCTATGAGCAAAATAGCCTACACATACAGCGTCGTTCGTTACACACACGATCCGTCTGCGGGCGAAACACTGAATATCGGCGTTTTAATCTACGCGCCAGACGTTTCTTATCTTGGCGTAAGAATGGAGCCTCGCTTCAAACGACTATCAGACGCCTTCGCGGAATTTGACGGCGAACAATACCGCCGGACGCTGCGGCGTTTTGAGCAGGCGCTTGACAACATTTGGAATAATCTCGTTGGCGGACTGCCTGGTATGTTCGATTTGCCGTCCGATGCGGGGCGGCTTGTCGCTCAGGTCTGGCCTGATCAGGAACTTAGTTTTCGTATCGGCCCGACGCTGGCAGGCGTTACCGATGACCCGGAACAAACGCTGGAGTCGCTATTTCGCCGTATGGTCTTAGATCAGTATGAACGCCCGGTCACCGAAAACAGAAATGATGAGGATGTCTGGCGAAGGTATTATAATCCAATTCCAACGGAGGCAAGAAAAGCGCTGCGGGAAAAAATTATTACGACGGAAGATTATGAGTTGAAGTTTCCTCACGCCTTTAAAAATGGACGGTGGCATCTGCTTCAACCTGTGACTTTGGACTACACCCGCACTACCGAAATTCAGGAAAAGGCGTCGCGCTGGCTCGGCAAGGCCACGTTGCTGCGGGACGAGTCGGAAGTTGCAAAATTATATCTGTTGCTGGGCGCTCCGCGCCACGAGGAACAACTACGAGCGTACACAAAAGCGAAAAATATACTGCATAAAATCGCGATTCCGCATCAGATTGTAGAGGAGAACGAAGCGGCGGACTTCGCCGATTATCTGCTGGATTATATGAAAGAGCATGGCGTGGTTGCAGACGAATCAGAGCGCGAATCGCCTTCAGCAGACGCTGACGCTGGACAACTCAACGCGGCTTGAAGATCGCGGCAAAAATTTGCGGGGAACGTTTATGCGCGATATGCTCAGGCTGAACTTCGACCCCGCTGGCGACGATCCTTTCCGCCGCCCTGCTCTTGCGCCATTCGCTGCGGCAGGAAGCGGCGGCGCTCGCCATCGAATCCGCCGTCTCGCAAGTTCTGACGGACGGCCTGCGGACAGCGGACATCGCCCGCCCCGGTCAGCCGACCATTGGCTCCCGCGAAATGACCGACGCCGTAATCGCGGCCTTAGAATCGAACGCGGAATAGCGGAGACGGGCAACATATGCAGTCGCGCCGCCGCAGATTTTGAGACGACGGTCTTTCCGATTCTAGATAGGCCCGCAGAGTATAATAATACAGTGCAAGAAAGCGACGACGCGCCCAATGAGGAGGCGCAATGGACGAACGGCATGGAATAGGCCGGTTGGAATGACAGACAAAGCAATATGAAAATCACCCTTTCCACAACTTGTCTGAAATGGGCGCGGGAGCGATCTGGTTTTAGCCCTGCGGAACTTGCCGCCAAAATGCAGGTAGACGGGACCAAAGTGCAGGCATGGGAAGCAGACGGTGAACTCACAATGGCGCAGGCGGACAAGTTAGCCCGCGTCACGCATACGCCGATTGGCTATTTGTTTCTGCCCGAACCGCCTGTTGAACGGCTGCCCGTCCGGGATTTTCGCACGGTGGCAACAGGCGCTATCGCAAACCCTAGCCCGGAACTGCTCGACACAATGAACGAAGCGCTGCGGCGGCAAAACTGGTATCGGCAGTATGCGCAGAGTCAGGGTGCGGACCCCCTCACCTTTATCGGTAGCCTTTCGATTTCTGGTGACATTGCAGCGGCAGTCGCACATATTCGCCGGTCTGTAACATGGGATGGGTCTGCCCGCGCCGAGGCCACAAATTGGGAACAGGCTCTTTCCCGGCAAATCGAAGCGGTCGAGGCGGCGGGCATTCTCGTTATGCGGAACGGCATTGTCGGAAACAATACGGGCCGTCCTCTGGACGTCAATGAGTTTCGAGGTTTCGCGCTGTCCGATCTCTACGCCCCACTTCTTTTTATCAATGTCAAGGACGCAAAGGCCGCGCAGATGTTCACGCTGGCCCACGAACTCGTACACTTGTTTCTTGGCGTGTCCGGCGTTTCTAATCTGGCTCAAACCTACGCGCCGAGCGACAGCACAGAACAGTTTTGCAATGCGGTCGCTGCGGAATTGTTAGTCCCACTGGCAGAATTGCGGACGCAGTGGAGTGCTGCACAAAGTGACCCGGACGCATTAGCATGGCTTGGCCGACGTTTCAAAGTCAGTTCACTGGTCGTTTTGCGTCGCTTACGAGATGCCGATATTTTGACCGACTCTGTGTTTCAGGCCCGTTACGCAACAGAATTGGCGCAATTTGATGAGAACCGTTCAGTAGGCGGGGGCGGCAGTTTCTATCTAGCTCTGCGCTCTCGGCTGGGGCGTCGGTTTGCTTCGGCGGTCGTGGAGAGTGTGCTGGAAGGCAACACACTATATCGTGACGCATTTCAATTACTGGGCGTAAACAGCGCGGAAAATGTGCGAAAACTCGCCGAAGAAGTAGGAGCCGCCGCTTGATGCCGCATTTGATAGACGCGAACTGCTTTATAGACGCAAGGAATCGGTATTACGGATTCGATATCTGTCCTGGTTACTGGGACTGGCTCAAACAGCAAAATTCCGCTGGCAGAATTTTCAGTGTTGACCAAATCTACAAGGAAATTATCGGAGGGCCTGATGATCTAGCTCAATGGGGAAAGCAGGTAAAGTCGAATTTCTTTTTGACGCAAAATGGGGCGAGCATTGACGCCTATAAAAAGATTGTTGTATGGGTCAACGCCAACTATGTGCAAGCGGAGCAAAGCATTTTTCTTGCGGGTGCTGATCCATTTCTGATCGCTTATGCGCTCGCACATAATTTCACCGTCGTGACACTTGAACGAGGCGGACAGGGCGCGAAAAAAGTCAAAATTCCTGATGTTTGTCGGCAATTCAACGTTGAGTGCATTGATCCCTTCGAAATGATGCGGCGCGAAAACGCAAAATTAATTCTTGATCCTTCAAGTGTAGCGCAGAGCGCGAGTCTGATGGCATCGTTTAGTTCCGCAACGGCTTCAGACGAAGTCAAATACGAAGAAACCGGCGGACTATTTGAACAAGACTATTCTGCGTTTGCCGACCGCGATGAAGACGAATAAATGACGCATCGTATCCACATCCAAGAGTGTTCACGTTAAAGAGAAAATCGTATGAGGCTTGAAGATCGCGGCAAAAACTTGTGGGGGACGTTCACGCACGATATGCGCCGGTACGCCTGGGATAAAAAGCCCTGGTCGTTTGCCTTTGTCAAAATGCTGGCTCGTGAGGCGTATATCCATCCCGGACTGCTGGCGGTCGTGGTGTACCGGTACGGGCAGTGGGTGCAGTACCGCTGCCGCATCCCCATCGTAAAGCAGGTCTGCGAACTTTACTACTATCTGCTGTTCAACTGGGTGCGGACGCGCTTGCAAATCGAAGTCCCGCGCGCGGCGGCGATTGACGGCGGGTTCCGCATTGACCATTTCGGCGGGATTATTATCAACAGTCAGTTCATTTGCGGCAAAGATTTGACCATCACGCATGGGATACTTATCGGGCAGACCGACAGCGGAGTTCCGACGCTGGGCAATGGAGTCAGTCTGGGCGTCGGGGCAAAAGTTATTGGCGGCATCACTCTGGGAAACAATGTTACGGTGGGAACGGGCGCGGTGGTGACGAAATCGTTCCCGGACTACGCGGTTGTGGCGGGCGTCCCGGCGCGGTTGCTGCGATTTAAAAGCGCCGAATCGAACGAAGCGGCGGGCGAAACGGCGGCTGACACGCGGGATGAGGCGCTGGAAACTCCCCGCAGGCCGACACTGGAAATCGTATGAAAAAAATCGAGTGCGTAATCCGTCCAACGAAAATTGACGAGGTGAAAGAGGCGCTGGAATCTATCGGGATTGCGGGCCTTACGGTCGTGGACGTGCGGGGCTACGGCAAGCAGCGCGGACGGGCGGAGAAATATCGCGGCAACACCTACGTTGTGAACCTGCTGCCGAAAGTGAAATTAGAGATTGTGGTCGCGGACGACCGCGCTGAGGAGGTCGTTGAGATTGTGAGCGAAGCGGCCCGCACCGGCGAAGTCGGCGACGGCAAAATTTTCGTCTCCCCCGTCGAGCAGGCGGTCCGAATCAGGACAGGCGAGCGGGGAGAATCGGCATTGTAGTTGCGCGGGCTATTGCCCCCTTCTTTGCGGGGTATCAGTCAGGGGAGTTCTGTCAGGGCGTTCCGTTCTCCGCTTGAACGACAGAATAAATTCCTTCGTTGCGGGGCATTCCGTTGCGCTTCCTTCGGACGCCAATCGCGGAGGGAGGGCGCTTCTCGTATCTGAAGGACACGAAGCCGCAGGCTGCCCGGACAGGCGCGTATTGACACGTATTGAAATAAACACCTGAAAGTCTGGCGGGCTACGGGGCGACCCGGTTTTTGCAAGGATGAAATATTTAATGCCGCGAATTACCGCTTTTTTTGCGCTGCTATGCGTGTTATCGGGCGTATTGGGAACCGCGCCGCCCGCCGCGTTTGCCGCCCCGCCCGCCAACTGGATGTGGATTTGGGCGAAGGCCGACGCAAAAACGCCCGACACCGTATTCTTCCGGCAAACGTTTCGCCTGCCCGCAAAACCCCTTGCGGCGCGGCTGCGAATTGTGGCGGACGACCAGTTTCTCGCCTATTTCAACGGACAGAAAAAGCCTGCCGCCACCGGCAACGACTGGACGACCGTGCAGGAGTTTGACGTGACCGCCGCCCTGCAAAAGGGCGATAATCTGCTCGCCATCGAAGCGACCAACCGCGAAGGCCCCGGCGGTCTGCTCTACAAACTCCAGATCACCCTGCCCCGCAAAAAAACACTGACCTTTTTCTCCGACGCCCGCGTCCGCGCCAACCGCCGCCCGCCTCCGGGATGGACGCTGCCCGCTCTGGACGCCGCAAAATGGACTTCGGCCCGCGAACTCGCCCCGGCGGGCGGCGGAACATGGGGAACGCTGCGCGGTGCTCCTCTGCCCGATCCCACACGCCTTGTGCGAATGTGGGACATCCGCGCCGGTTCCGATGCGTCCGCCGCCGCTTCGCCCTACCATCGGACGCGCAATCTTGGCGACCGGATGCTGCTCTCGACCAGCGTCGCCAGTCTGTCCGAGATGCGGACGCTGGCGGGCGCGGGCTTCACCCTGTTTCAGTCCGACTCCGACCACCTCGCCACCGACGAGACTGCCCCGAATCAGTGGGACTGGCATAGCGCCGAAGCGCAGCGCCGCGCCGCCCGAAGTCTGGGACTGGACTGGTCTTATTTCCCGCATTACGCTTTTCCGCCCGTCTGGTACCGCGACAAAAACGAATTTACGCGCCTGCAATGTCTGGAGCATCATCAGCCCGTCGCGGCCTTCTCAATCTGGGAGCCGAAATGGGGCGATTTCATCGGGCGCGGCTACGACGCCTTAGCGCAGCAGTTCAAGCCCGCAGCGAAGGACGCCGCGCCGCAAATCGCCGCCATCAATGTCGGCGTTCATGGCGACTACGGCGAGGCGGGGCTGCTTTCGGGGGCGCGGCTGCTCGTTCCGGCGCAGCGCGAGGACTGGCAAAAACGGTTCGGCGACCTGCACGACCATCTCGGATTCTGGTGCGACGACCCGCTGGCCCGCGCCGATTTCCGCGCCGCGATGCTGAAAAAGTACGCGGCGTTGGACGCCCTCAACGCCGCATGGAAACGCGCCTACAAAACGCCGGAGGAGATTACCTACCCGGCCGCGCCGCGCTTTGAGGCGCGGGCGGAGTGGCTTGACTTTATCAACTGGTATCAGGAATCGGTAGGCGCGGCGGTCACGCTGAACCTCGCCGCCGCCCGCGCCCGCTTCCCCGAAACGCTGCTGCTGCTGCCCGCCGGGTTCAGCGATGAGGACATTCGGGGCGGCGAGGACAATAGCCTGATCCCGAAACTGGCGGCGAAGTACGGCGCGGCGGTGCGTTCGACCCATAGCGCGTTCCGCCCGTTCGCTGAAAACGCCGCCACGATGATGGGACGGCTCGGAAGCGCCTGCCGCTACTACGACGTTCCGTTCTGGACGGAGCCGCCAAGCGGTCTGACCGAAACGCAGGAGACCGAGCGCCTGTTCGAAGCGGTCTCGCAGGGCGCGGTCGGAACATTCGACTGGGCGGAGAACGCGCTGGCGCACCGGGACGTGTATTACCGCTGCGGAAAATACCTGCGCGTTTCAAAGCCGATTGTGGACGTGGCGATGTATTACCCCGCCGACGCGCAAAAACTGCGGCCCGGTCAGCCCTATAATCCGCTATTCGCCGCTGCCTGCGCCGCCCTGCGCGACACCTGCAATTACGATATTGTGGATGACCGCATGGTGCGGGACGGGGCGTTGTCGCGCTACCGGGTGCTGGCCCTGTGGGAGGGGATGTTTGCGGACGCCGCCACGCTGGAGAAAATCAAGCAGTGGGTGGCGGACGGCGGCACACTGCTGGCCTACGACTTCGGGCAGGCGACCGATTTCAGCGGCGATCTGACGTGGTATCATGAGCTGTTCGGCTACACGCAGGAACTTTTGCCTGCCCGCCTCACGGAGCGGTACGCCGGAGCGGTTCCGACGCAATATCAGATCGCGCCCGTCGCGCCGGAGTCGGCGGAGTTTTTGAGCGGCGACTGGTACGCCCCGGAGGTCGTGAACGGCCCCCTGCGCTGGACGGGAGCGAGCGCTTCCGTCCGCCTGCCGGTTGACCCGGAGCGCAAAGCGACTGTCCTGATTCGCGCCACCGTGCCGCCGCAGGCCGCCGGGCTGAAACGCCGCGTCCTGCTCAACGGGCATGACCTGGGCGCGTTGCAGTCGGCGGGCGACGTGACGTATCATTTCCCGATTCCGGCGGAGTTTCTCGGCGACGGCTCGCTCGCCACGCTGACGATACAGTCCGAAACGTTCCCGGAGAGCGATCAGAAAGAGGCCCGTCCGCTCGGCCTTCTCGTGCAGACGGTGGGCCTGACGCAGACCGACGCGCCGGAAGTGGACGCCCCGCCGAAACTTACCGGGGCGATTCGCCGCGAACTGGATTTGGCGCAGTTGCGAACCAACTGGGCGCGGCGCTATGGCAAAGGGCTGACGATCTATTTCCCCGCGACGAAAAGCCTGCTGCGCGGCTATCTGGAAGTCATCCGGCAGGCGGCGTACCACCTGAGCGCGATTGAGGACGGGCGGCGCAACGCCCTGCCGATTGACGCGGCGCAGGACGGCGTTTACGCCACGCTGTTCACCGACAAAATTTTGTACTACAACTCCCGCGACGCCGCCATTACGAAGACGGTAAAAATCCCCGCCGCCGCCTGGGAAGCATGGCGCGGCGAAGTGGCGATTCCGGCGCAGACCGAATGGAAACTGACGCTGCCCCCGCACAGCATCGAGGCGATCTACCTGACTCCGCCGCCGATTGAGGCGCTGTTCGAGTGCGAGGGCTTCACCGATCTTGCCGCAAATCCCATCCGTGCGGACGGGCGGTGCAGTCCCGGCGTCGGCCCCTCGTGCGTGTACCTGAAACCGGGGGCGTCCATCACGACGCGGTTTAATCTGCTCGCTCCGGACACGTTCGCCGTCTATGCCCGCGCCGTCCGCGCTAACGTCCCGCAGGCGGCGGAACTGCTGATTGACGGGCAGCCCTTCCCCGCGCCGCCCGTTCTCATCGGGCAGACGTTCCGCTACGGTTCCCTCGCCCTCGCCAAAGGAACGCACACGCTGACGATTCGCGCCCCGAAGCGGCAGCCCGCCCTCGCCGATTTCGTCCTGCTCACCAACGACCCGACGATTCGCGGCTACGACTTCGCCGTCCGCAACGCCCCGGTGGAATAGGGCCTTCCCTATTTTAAGTTTACTTCTTCAAGGCGTCTTCCGCGCCTTTTTTGATCGCAGGATAGCGGATGCCCAAAATTTGCCACGCCTGCGCCATCACAGCGGCAAAGCGTTGGCGGTCATCCGGCGTCCACAGGCAAATTTGCCAGCGCCAGTTTTCCAGCAGGGCAGGATTGGCGGCGCCGGCAAGCGCGGCGCGGTAGGCCAGCAGGCGGCAGACCGTGAGACTTTCCGCCGTTTTGCGCTGTGCGGCGCTTGCGTCCAGCGCTGTCCACAGGGACGAGGCCGCTTGCAGACCCGTTAGTCCTTTCCCGGCAACAGGCGGCGGAACGTCCACCGCCCCGTTCAGAGGCGGCGCATAAGTGACTTCCGACAGCGAGGAGAGATAATCTGCCGCGCCGATTTTTGCGGGCAAATGGTCTAAAAATACGCCGGAGCAAATGGCGTTGATGCTGTGGTTTCGAGCGATTTTAAGATAGAATTTCCCTGCGCCCTGCACAGCAAACTGCTTGTATACCCCGCCCCAGGTATTTTGCGCCCGCGTTCGGGCCAGCGCGGGCAGGGCGTCCGCTTCCTGTAAGTTCGGGCGAAATTCCCGCAGTTCCACAAGGTAATCCCGATAGCAGTCATCGGGAATCCACTCTCCGTGCGCCGAGCGATTAAAAAGATAAAGGCTGACGCGGTGCGTTCCCGCCGGGACGGTGATGGTGATCCAGATGTCCGGCCCCTCCTGCGTAAAGGGATAGGCCTCGCCGTGATCGTCCCAATCGGCCTGCCGCCGATAGCCCGAATCGGGATCGTACAGGACATGGGGATTGTCCGATTTTATCCAGTGTATCCAGTAGCGGAGGCCGTCGTCTTTGGATCGAAGCGGCCCAATTTGCTGCTTGACATCATACTCCGTTTCATTGACGCACCGGCCATCAAAAGGAGAGTGCATTGCGCAGAGAATTCCGCTTCCGCGTCCGTAGCGGCCCGTCCAGTCCCCGCCCGTTGTCCAGTCCTCTCCCAGATAGGCCCCGCCGCCAGTGGAAAGCGGAACGGCGGACGTTTTTGCCTTCTCCGTCCATGCCGCAAGTTCAGCGGGCGGCGGGGGCGCGGCAGGCAGGGGCAGCGCCGCCGTCTCCGTTTCTTCCGCCGAAACTTTTGGCAGGGCGCAGGCCGTTAGCCCGTCTGTTCGGTAGTGTCCGCTCCACATAGCTCCGCCCGAAAGCGGCAGCAGGGCCGTTACCCAATCGCCCGACGCGCCGCGCTCCGGCCTGTTTGTTTCGGAATGTTTCGCGTCGGAAGCGGGCAAAATTTCCTCGCCTTTGCGCCAGTGGCCCAGATAGATACGGCCCGCCGCGTCCTGCGCCAGACACATAATCGCGTCTTCGGCGGGCAGCGCCGAGTCTTCCGGCGTCTCTTTGACGGAAACAGGCGAAGCGGCGAACGCCGCCGCCTGATACTGCGCCTTTTCCCGCCAGTCCCGCCCGCGCCGGTACGTCCAATGGTCGCCGCCGTCTTTGCTGACCGCAAGCCCGCTCGCCGTCGCCGCGTAGACCGCGCCGTCACGGGCGACCAGCACATCGTTAATCAGGCCGCTCGGCAGCCCCTCGCCGGTGGGAGTCATCGGCAAACGCGCTATTCCCGGCGTGGTATGCCAGTTGAGATACTCGTCCGCCGCGTATGCCTTTGCGATCCCGTCGCACTGCGTCCCGACATACAGATTGCCCGCCTTATCAAATGCCAGCGCGTTGGCCTGATCGGAGGGCAAGCCGTCGGCGCGGGTGATATAAGTCCACGTTTTGCGCTTGACGGAGTACCGCGCCAGCCCCCGGCTCGAAGCCATCCAGACATCCCCGTCGGTGGGGCAGACCGCGATTTTGAAGACCCGCTCGCCCAGCGGCCCGGTCAGCGCGTCGTAGTTTTTCCACTGTTTGCCATTGTAGACCGAAACGCCGTGATTGAGATGGCCCGCCCAGATGCGTCCCTGCTTGTCGCAAGCCACCGAATAGATCGCGTTGTCTCCCAGACCGTCAGCGGTGGTGAACTGCCGCCATGCGGAGGACGGCGCGGCAGCGGGATTGTAGCGCCATAGGCCCGCGCCCTCCGTCCCGACCCAGACCGCGCCATTGCGCCCCGCTGCCAGCGTCATCACGAACGCCTCGCGCAGGGCGTCAGGAACAAAGCGGCTGTTCTCCGTACCTTCAATCAGTGTGGCGGCCTGAAGCGTGACGTTGGAGAGTTTGCCCAGACTGCGCGTATTGATCCAGGAGATTTGCAGGCTTTGCCCCTCTTTTGCGGCCCGATAGACGAGCGTGAAGACCGCATAAAAATTATGCGCCGCCGAAATTTCCGTGCTGACATAATCGGGTGCAGAGCCGTCGGAGAGGTGCGCGATGAACGTTCCGGCGGCAAACGCGCCGCCGACATAAACTTTCAGCGTCCGCAGCGTCGTATCGGCGGGGGCGTGGAGCGCGAAACCGAGACCGGGAGCGAAACTTTCGGTGTATACTCCCGTCGTTGTTTTGCCCATCACGCCCACAGAGCCGCTATCCGTCCAGGAAAAAGCGACCGCATTATCTTTATAGGGCGCGGGGTGGAACGCGCCAAGCGGGGTAAGGTTGCTAATCTGCCCTTTGCCGGTTGCCTTATAAGCGAAACTGTTGCCGTCGCCGTGTCCCCAGTGCGCCCAATCGGCAGTCCCCTCGCGGGTCAGATTGACAGACTTCGGCGGCGCGGCGACCGCGCCAGTCAACTTGCCCTGCGCCAGCGCTACCCCTGAAAGCGAAACGGCAAACGCCGCGACACCGCAAAAAAGCAAAACTTTCTTGAACATACCGTTGTTTCCTTACCAATGGAAAAGCCCCGCTCAAAACGAGCGGGGTCAGCGAGGCCGAAGCCCGAACTAATGCACCGAAATATGCAGCGTATTCGACAGTAATTCGATATCATTAAACTTTTTTGGGTCGGTAGCGTCTGGCTTAACTATAATCTGAAAAGCCTCTACGGTATAATCCCCCCCTTTTTTAAAATCATAAAACTTATTGAGATCGAATGTGTATTCGTGTCCCTCCCCCGGTTTCATCTGGAGAATTTGGGTAAAACCACCCATCTTATAGCCTAAGCTCTCCTCTCCCGTCAGTGTCATGGAGATTTTACGTCCCTCGGCGTCTTTCACTCTCAAATAGTAGAGTCCATAGCCATCATAAACGCTATAAGACATTTTTTTATCAGTCATATTGATGCGAACAAAGCGCATCGGCATTGGCTGACCAAATTGCAAGTCATGTTCGCCGCGCAATGAGGTGGCCCAGCCGTCTATTAACTTTCCAGTGGGAAAAGTCTGCATTTCTTCGACAGAAACTTGGCGCTTCACAGAGGGGCAGAGAATTTCCCGTAATGTCCGCATATCTTTGACGGTCGGCGCGGGGATAGAGGGACTTACCTGTGCCTGCGTCTGTGAAATGACGCTAAGCAAGGCAAGAGTGAGCAGAATTTTTACGTTCATGTATTCGTTCTCCTGAATTCCAAAGATTTGGATTACTGTTGGTTTAGAAGTTCTCCCGGTTTTCTTGCTACTGCCATGTTTGTGAGTAGAGACCTACCCAGTCCTGCCAGGTAGGGTAAGATAATGCGTCCTCACTCGGTTTAGGAAAATTGGGATCGTTGGAAGATCCTTGATCTATCCAACTGTTTGCGAAAGCAAACTTTGCAGACCATTTCCAGTGCAAAAGTTGCATAGGAACGGCAAAGACTAACGCATTTCCCTGTGGAAAAGGTGGCGGAGTATACATAATGTGCATTGTAAACATTTCATTTACACTTATTGAAGTATAGCCGTCGATAGCCGCAGTGGCAGGAGCGTCTACGGCTACGTCATCATTCGTGTACGACCATATTGGCATTTGTGTACCGCCCGGTGGGCTATCAAGTGCCTCTGTTTTTGGGCCCGACAAATGTACAAGGGGATTTGATGCCTGAACATCAAACGTCTGTATCGTTTGACACCAAGTAAAAGTGCCGTGAAGCGTTCCAAGCGCTTCGGTGATAGGGCTGTCATCTGACTGACGGGTAAAGACGATTCCATAAGGCCCTCTTTTATCGTTTCGACCCAAACTGACCTTGTTGTAAGGGGCACCGCTCATACGATCAATATACGGCTGCACGGTAGGCCTCGGAACAGGAGTCGCAGTAAATTGAATCTTTGGCTGATATAGCACAAAATCTTGTTTTGGCGTGAGGGTAAGTCCGTTCCAAGCGGGATCAGTGATCGTGACGTTCACTGTTTGCTGTGTGCCGCTGACGGAACCCCCCTTATACCAAAAGAAAGTGACAGTAGACATCTTCTTTTCCGTATCTTTCAGCGCAATGGGAGTCGAGGAAGAATTATATGTTTGCTTGGCCATTGGATCATTTGGATTCAAAGGATCAGGAACTCCTACCTTTGTTTGCCAGTCCGTGAGCGGAGTGTTCGGCACAGTCCAGTTGAAAGTCGTACTTTTGTTGTCCTTTGAACTATAATCCTTTTTTGACGCCGTATCAATATCGCGTGGTGAGATTGTTGTTGATAAAGCAAGTTGTTGACCAACGATAACATTGGTTGCAGGCGCGGCGATGGTTGCTTGCGCCGCGACAACGAAACCCGTGCCACTTCCGACATAGGTCTTCACTGCAGGTGTAGCAGTTTTGTCTGTCACGACCGCCGTAAACTTGACAGTGACATACCAATACCCTGTCTTTTTAGGCGTAAAGTTGATGGAGGCCATCAGGTCTTTTCCACTGAGCCTGTCAATCTTAAAATCCGGCGTATCGGCGAAAGTGTATGTGTGGTCTGCGCTTTGCTGCGGTGTAATAGCAAACGAGTAGTAAGGTTGATCATAGGTCTGGGCTGCTTTTGTTCCGACGTCAATAACTTCCCAAGTATCATCCTGAGAGGCCTTTGATTCCTGATTCGTATTCCCATTGCTGGGAAATTCCGCCTTATATTTGATATTTTTTGTATCTCCGGCCTGAACAAAAACGGCGGGAGTGGGATCAACCGGGCGTCCATACGCATTTCTGCCGCGCGGCGCCACCGTCACGATCAGGTCGTCGGCATGGGCGGCGCAGGGCAAATTCAGACCGGCGAAGGCGGTCAGCAAGAACGCGAAAAATGGCAAAATGCGCTGCGAGGGGGCGCGAAGCATAGGTCTGTTTTCCTTCATATCACGCAAGGGCGGCGCATCAGACGCGCCGCCGACAAATTCAGGTTTGCGGACAGGAAGGAGGTTTACAGTATGCTGTCACCCCCCCTGCAAATTTTTTTCATCTGGTATACTATAACACGATTCGGTTTCGCTGTCAAGAGTACGGGCGAATTTTTTTCGGAAAGCGCGCGAATTTATTTTTAATGTTTGACTGAAGCGTCGCCCGTCCCCGCCGATTTCGTCCTGCTCACCAACGACGCGACGATTCGCGGCTACGATTTCGCCGTCCGCAACGCCCCGGTGGAATAACTCCCCTTCACGCCCTGTGATAAATGTCACATTGCGCGACCTCTCCTGCAAAATAGTGGGGAAAGTATTGATTCGTCCGCTTGATTGCAGGTATCCTCATATTAGTCGTATAAAACTTGAATAAGGCGCGAAATGCAGAAACCTTTGCGTTTCCTGCTCTTGTTCCGGTCTTTCCGTTTTTCTCGCGGCGCAATATCTAGCGCCGCGCCAAAACGGGCCGTTTCCAGGCCAGTACGCGCTGCAAGCGTCCCCTCTCTCACGATAGGAGATACTCCCATGCTCACTCGCAGACGCCCCCAGAGCGCGTCACACCTGTCAATTTGTCTGCTACTCGGCCTGCTCGCGCTTGCGATAAACGGCGCCGCACGGGCGAACGCCGAACAAATCGTAATCGAGTCCGCCGCGCACCATCTGGGCGACAATACCGGCAACGAAGGAACCGTTTTCCAGAAAGATTTCGTCCTTACCGGCGTCGCGCAGGACGCGAAACTTGACTTCGATTTTGTGGCGGGGTACGGCCCCAACTACGAAAATCCGCCCGTCGTCTTTATTAACGGCGTGTCTGCGGGTTCTGTCAAACCTTTTTTCCCCCCGCTCGATACCACCTCCTCGCTGTGGCAGTCCAACGCGGACGGTTCGCACGATTATAATGGCGCGTTCCATGTCTCGCTGCCCGTCGCCGCCCTGCTGCGCGTCGGCGCGAACACGTTCAAAATCCAGAACGGCGTCCCTGCAGACGATTACCGGTTCAACAACGTCGCTGTCAATCAGGGCGGCTCGGCGTACAATCTCTGGGACTACCGGCGCGGTTCCACCGTCACCGCCACCAGCGGCGCGGTGGGTTCTTTCCCGATAAGCAACCTGTTCGGCGGCTACTCCGGCGCAGTCGAGGCGGGCAACACGCTGTTTCAGGACGGAAAGCCCGCCGGGTTCACGCATTTCGTTGAGTGGCAGACGCAGAATCCTATCGTTCTGCGCGGGTTTCGCCTGTACGCCAACCATGACGGCAGCGATAATCATTACTACCGCGCCATGCGCGTTTTCAATCTCTATGCCGCCGATGCGACCGGGCGGTTTCAGCGCGTCTATACGTTTACGCCAACTTCGCCCTACACTTATGTCGGCGGCGCGTTTAATCTGCTCGTCAACGCCAGAATCACGCCCGTCGTGGCGCAAAAGTTCCGCGCCGAGTTTATTCAGAACGACCCGCTTGGCCCCCGCGTCGCGGAGCTGGAAGCGATTGCCACGCCGGTTCCGCGCCTTGTTCACCGCTACCCGTTCGACACGGACGCCTCTGATGTGGTCGGCGGGGCCAACGGGACGCTGCAGGGCGGCGCGACAGTCAGCGGCGGATCGCTCCTGCTGGACGGCGCAAGCGGCTACGCCGCGCTGCCCGCTGGAATCGTTAGCAACCTGACCGGCGCGACCTTTGAGGCGTGGGTCAACTGGACGCCGAACGGATACTGGGCCAGAATTTTCGATTTCGGCAATTCCACCGCGTCCTATCTTTTTCTTACGCCCAACGCCGGGACGGCGCGATTCGCCATCCGCAGCAATAGCAGTGTGGCGGAGCAGATCGTAAACGGAACGACGTTCCCGTCCAGCACGCTGACGCACGTCGCGGTGACGATTGACCCGGTGACCAGCGCGGCGAAACTCTATCTTAACGGCGCGTTTGTCGCGCAGAATACCGCCGTAACTCTGACGCCCGCCGCGCTGGGGCAGACCGTCAACAACTGGCTGGGGCGCTCGCAGTACGCCGATCCGTATTTCAGGGGCGCGATCTCCGAGTTCCGCGTCTACGACGGGGCCTTGACCGACGCAGACATCAAAAACAGTTTCCTGCGCGGCGCGGACAGTCCCACCGGCTACACGACATTCACCTTTGCGCAGGCCGCCGAAACGGGGACGCCCGCCCCCGGCGGCGGAACGTATACCTACTTCTACACCGGATCGCCGGGACTGAGCGATGACGGCAGCGCCGCGTTCACCGCCGCCACCACCGCCTACCCGAACGCGGGTATTTTCACCGCGTCCGCCAGCGGGCCGGGGCGCGTCGCCGCCGCCTACGGACTGCCTTCGCCGGACGGCGGAACCTATACGGGCTTTAACCTGAACCCTAAAATCAACACGAAAGGCTCTGTCCTCTTCAACGCAGCCACGACGCTGGGACAGGGCGGCGGCTACTACGGTCACGTCGTGTCCACGCCGACCGGACAGTATCCGGTAGTCTACTGGAACATGACGGCCTTCGATGGCAACACCCTGCGCGGCACGGGCGCGACAGCGGGCCTCAACAATAAAGACCAGGTGGCGTTTCAGACGTGGTGGGTGCAATTCCCGCAGCAAAATCTTTACACGTTCCTGGGCATACGCAATGGTTCCGATCCCAATTACGGAACGATTGCCGGTTCCAACTTCCTCTACCCGGCAGGCGGTCAGTCATACCCTAACACGGACATCGGGCTGTCCCTCAGCGACAGCGGGTTCGCCGCGTTTTATGACGACGTGCATTTCAATAATTACACCGTGACCAAAGCGGCTGTTTCTATCGCGACGCCTTATGCGCCTCCGAACCCGCTCAACGCGGCGTATATTGCGCTGGAGGGGCAGTCCACCCCCATCGGCGGAACCTTCGCGGCGTTCGGCAAAGGCAACCTGCCGACCGACGGCGGGTTCGCGCGCGGCCTCAACAACGGGGCGCCCGCCATCAACTCGAAAAACGAAGTGGCGTTCTGGGCCGCTGTCACGGGCGGTTCCGCCCCGCACGGCCTGTTTCTGCGAACGGCTTCCGGGATCGTCGCGGTCGCGCTGGGCGGACAGGACGCTCCGGGCGGCGGCGCGTTCAATCAATTCGCAGGCCCCGCCATCGCCTCGATTAACGGCGTCCCGCAGGTCGCCTTTTATGCCAATTTGAGCGGAAATCCCGCTTCCACCGCCGGGATTTTTCTGTACCGCAGCGGCTATCTCTCCCGCGTCATCGGGGCGGGCGACGCGCTGTACGGCTCCACCGTCACCGCGCTCGCTTTCGTCACGGGCCACAATCAAAAGGGGCAAATCGCCTTCCTTTACTCCCTGGCTGACGGGCGCGGCGGCGTGGCGATTGCCAGTCCTATTCCGCTTGCCATCAGCGGCATGACTGCAAGCCCCGTCCTCTCCGACCGGGCCACGATCAGCTGGACGACGAATTTCCCTGCCGGCGGCATTGTGGGCTATGGAATCACGCCCCAACTGGGCAGCCAGATATTAGATAGCGCTTTCAAGACCGCGCACAGCATCAACCTGACCGGGCTGACGCCGAACACGCTGTATTACTATCTCGTCGGGGCCAATGACGGCAACGGATTCATCTATCAGCAGGGGACATTCGTGACGGCGAAGGGCGGTACGCCGTTGCTGCAAGTTGCTAACTACGCTCTGACGCGCTCCGGGACAGAAATTGTCGCAGCCCTCACTCTAACAAATACCGGGACGGCGACGGCAAGCAAAATCGTCCTCACGAGCGCAACGCTGAATACTACCGCTGGAAACGGCCTGCCCCTTTCGGTGGCTGACATTGGCGCGGGCGGTTCGCTGCTCGTTCCCGGCGGAGTCCATTTCGCGGCGGCAGGCCTGCCGTCAGGAACCAAGACCGTCCTTCGCATTACCGGCACGTATAATGGCGGCAGTTTCACTGCGTCCTACCGCGTGACCTTGCCGTAGTCTTAAACAATCCAGCAGTTGCGGCGCGTCCGAAACCTCGAACGCGCCAGAAAGACAAGAATCTTCTATGTTCCGTTTATTCCGAATGACCGCCCTGCCGCTTGCCGTGCTGGGACTTTCTTTCGCTCCGCTGGCAGCGAACGCGCAACTGCCCGCGCTGAGTTTTACGCTTGACACCCCGCTTTTAAATGGCCTGCCCGGAAGCGATATTTCCGTAACCGGGACGCTGACTAACAACAGCGGCGGCGATCTGTTCCTTAACAGCATTCAGTTCGCTTTTGACTCGCCCGGTTCCGCGTTCCTCACCGCCAATGACAGCGCGTTCTACGCGTTCGTCCCCGCTTTGCTGACCGGCAGCGGACAAAACTCCGTGTACAACGGGCCGCTTTTCAGCATCCATATCGCCGACAATGCGCCGCTCCTTTCGCCGTCCGATCCAGCGTTTACGGGCAGCGTTTCTATCGTGGGAGGCGCGAACGACACCGCCAGCATTTTGCTCAACACGCAGAACTTTCAAGCGCGGACGGTTGCCACTCCCGCTCCCTCTGCGCTGCTTTCGCTGCTGATTGGCGCGGTTCCCGGCCTCATCGCGTTGCGCCGCAAGAACGCCCTCAAATAACGTTCCTCTCGCGCCCTCTGCGAAACGCGCAAAAGCGCGGGCCTCTTTTGAGGCCCGCGCCGTTTTGCTGTGTGCCGAATTTCCGTCCGCAGGACGGTCGGCGCAGCCTCCCAGACGGGTCGTTCACGGCCCGGTCAGTCTGCTTTTGTTGCGCGAATGGGCCTACCGACTCTTTCTGCGCCGCCAGATCGCCCCGGAGAGCGCGACCAGACCGCCGAGCAGCGCCAGTCCGCCCGGTTCCGGCGTCTGCGCCACCCGATAGCCCTGCCCCGTCAGCGTGGAATTAAAAAATACGGGCGGGATTCCGGTGTCGTTAGCGTTTTGCAGCATGAGATTCCACTCCTCATTGACCGTGTTTCCCTGCGAGTCGGTGATCGGGGAACCGAGCAAGATGGTCGTTCCTGGCCCCGCCGTCAGGGTCACGATGCGGAGGCTGCCCTGATCTTCGCCCGTCAAATCGTAGCCGGGAATGTTGGACGTGAAAACGAAGGGGCCGGTATAGTCGAAGCGCAGGATGACCTGCCCCAGCGTCGGCGTAACGCGGATTTTGGGAGCGACTGCCGCGAAAATCAGGCCATTGATTTCGCCGCCGTTATTTGTTGCGGTCGTCGTTTTGGCGGAGTAGGGCTTGCTGATTGCGCCGTCCGGGGTCAGGCCCACGAAATTGGCGTCGGGCGGGAGAAAGTCAATCGGCGGCGGGAAACCACACATCTCAAGGCAGGGGACATTCGGCGGACAGGGATTCGTCAGGGTGGCCCCCGTCGCCCCGAACGAGATCGTTCTTGCCTGAGCGCCGCCCTGCGCCGAAGCAAAACGGGGGCCAGCAAGGGACAGACACAGCGCGGACGCCAAAACCGCGCCGCGAAGCGCGTTGCGATGAAATAAGACCACGATAATTTTCCTTCCTGCAAAAAAGCCAGCGGCTGCACTCCCCTTATTACAGGGCGGGCAGCGGGCGTGAGGGAATCGAAAGCGAGACTGCTATCTCTCTTTATTGCAAGAAGTGTGCCAAATCGAATAAAAAAGAAATTTATGGCGAAAATAAATTTTTACGCAAAGGAAAAACGCGAATAAAGCCAGGGGATGGGGCTAAGGCTCCAGTTTCCGAAGCAGAGCGGAGAGGCGCTCCGGCTCATCGCGCAGCAGCAGGGCCAGCCGTTTTCCGGCGCGTACCAGAAACGAAAAATCTTCGCGGCGCTCCCGAAAAGCGTGGCGCAGGCAGGCGGCAATAATCTCATCGGCGTTCGTCTCTACCGGAAAGGCGAGGACGGCCCGCAGGAAGTCCGGCGCGTCCGCTATCGCAAAGGCTTCCGGCGCGGCGCAGGCGGCGACAGGCGCGTGAAGGCGGGGCGGGCGGGGCGGCAGCGCGAGACGATACCGCCCCGCTTCCACGCAGGCCACAGGCCGCGCCACAAACTCGGTGCAGAGCAGCTCAAATATCTGGGGCTGCTGCGCCCGCAAACTCTCCTCGTCCAGTCCATACGCGGCGGCGCGGCGGCCCGGTTCTCCCGGCCCGGTCGTGGCAAGGCAGACTACGGCGTAGAGTGTGCCGTCCGGGGCGGGCGGCGGCGGGGCGGCGCGCGCGGGCGGATCGGCGAACGGGTCTTCCGTTTCGTCCGTTGCGTCCACTTCCTGCGGCGCGGGGCCGCCTGGGTCGAACGTCCCACGCGGCGTAATTTTGACGAACGCGCCCAGTTCCGGCGGCTCGTGCAGTCGCGAACGCGGACACTGGGCGCGGAAGTAGGCGGTAGACGCCTCGACGACTTCGCCGAGGGCCGATTCATTCATATTGCTGACAGACATAGGTTTTTAAATAGCGCGTCGGCAATGACGCGGACAATCGCGAACCATTCACAGACCCGGACGCCCCGATTAGAGCGAGGCCGAGACCGACTGCGGACGCGCCGGGTAATGATACACGATGAGGGCTGTTTTGGGACGGTCCGGGTCGGCCCGCAATTCCCCAATCTTCACGGTCGCGGCCCCGATATAGGTCTCATAAATATCAATGTCGAACCCCCGCCCGAAATTTTCCCGCGTTTCACTCCATGCGGCCTGCGCCAGACAGTCCAGTTTCCAGGGTTCCAGACGGGCGGGACACATCAGTTTAATGCGTCCGTCGGGCAAGAATCGCAAACAGACCGCCAGCGGGCGGGCGTTTGTCCGGTAGCGCTGATTGAAGCGCCGCGCAAAAAGATTCCGCCGCGCTTCGGTCGCCGCTTCGTTCTTCGCAGGCGGCAGCAACGCGAGTTCACTGCGAATTGCAGCGGCGTTGGGCTTCCACCCGCGTGGGGAGTCCTCCGCAAGCGGCGCGGCGCAGTTGAGCCAGTAATAGAGACTGCCCGAAGCGGGGGCCAGAACCAGACTGGCAAGCATCCATTTACAGGACTTAATCACGAGGTGTTCCTTCTTTCCGCCGCAGCGCGAACTTTCAGCATAGCGTTTCGGCCCGCTCTGCAACCCGCAGACGCTGGCGCTTGATTATAAAACTCTTCTAACAGATACATCAAATTCGACAAAAAATCAAGGGCTCCTGCCTGAAAAATAAGAAAATGGCAAAATCCGGGAAAATTTGCCGTGCGAATCGAAAGAAAAAACACGGAAGACGGCGCAAATCGGAAGAAGCGGCCCGATTGCGCAATCGGGCCGCTCGTTCACAGCGGAGGAGAAATCAGAGGCAAGCGAAAGGGTTATTTCCGGCGGCGGCGCAGCAGGCCGAGGGCGGGGACGCCGAGCGCTCTCTTTTTGCTGCGAGGTGTACCCGCTTTGCGGCGGCGGCGCAGCAGGCCAATGGCGGGGACAGCGAAACCGGCGACCAGCGCAAAAGCGCCGGGTTCGGGAACGGCGGTGACGCGCCCGGTGAACGAGAACACATCGCCGCCGCCGGGGACAGAGATTCCCAGATGCAGGCCCAGACTCGACGTGGCGGATGCCAGCGTTCCGGTAGTGTTGTAGCTGCCAAACGTGAAGAAATCGGGGGCGCTGCCGGAGCCGGCAAGCGTATAGGACGGGCCAAGATCGAGGCCCAGGCTGCCGCCGCTGCCGGTGGCCTGCTGCACGGTGGTCAGCGAACCGGTCGGGGCAATCGTGCCGCCGTTGCCTGTGTTGTCCGTGCCGGAACCGCTCACGCTGGAGCGGATCGCAGTGCCGGCGGCAATCGGGGTGACTGCCGTTGCAACATTGAAATCATACGTTTCGGGGCCGTTGGCGTTGGTTACCGCAAAACTGTACGAAAGCGACGAGGCGACGGTGTTGGCGGTGGAGCTTACCGTGACCATTGAGCCGTCAGTGAATGTGAAGGACGCGGAGGGCAGCGAATAGCCGGTTGCAGTCACGGCGAACAGGGACGAAAAGTCGTGCGATTCGCCATCGCCCAGGGTGACGACCGCGCTCGGCAGTGTAATCGCGTGGGACGCGATGCTTGCCCCGATTGCCAGACCGGCGGCAAACAGGGGCGTCAAGAATTTGCGCATCAAATTTTATCTCCTTAAATCAACAGGCGCTTCGAGGGCGCGACACAGAAAAACTACTACGATTCTTTATATAGCAAGAAGTGTGCCAAACCGAATAGAGGGAAGGACTTTTCAGGGGCGCGCGCTTCTACCTGCTCCCCCAATTTTTGCGGTTTGAGTCAAAAACGTTCAAAAAACAGGTAAAAAAGCCTGCTTTAAAGAATAAAAATCGGAACAATCATGTTTTAATCTTACCGAACCGCCATTTAAACAAGAAGAATCAATTTTAATTCGCGAAAAAAAAATTTAACTTTTTTTTGCGCGAGACCAAAATATCCGTTTTTCAACGTGAAGGGCCGACTGGAGCGATGATTTCGCGAGGGACAAAGCGCGATGGCAAATCGGGTGGTTCTGCCGTCATTCAGACGCTGCGAGGGAAAGTCTCAGAGGTCTCGCCGGCCTCTGCGGGGCGTGGATGTTCGCATGGAAAATCTTTTTCGATGTAGTAACGCAGGCCCGATTCGGTCTGCTGAAAATAAACGCCTTCCGATTCCGTCTGGCAAAGCCGCGTCAGATCAGCGCGAGTGAGCAGGACGCGCAATTCTTCGGAGGCCGCAATCAGGCAGGTCGCGGACTGATCGGGATAGATGCCCGCCGCCCACCCGCCGGGAATCGGCAGGCGTGACCGCGCCGCCGCGCCGCGCCGCAGCGTTTCCAGCTCTGTCGGCGTGATTCGGAACCGCACACTCTCCTCCGTCCATCGGACTTTCATGGGGACTGCTCCTGTAATCGGGTATTCAGGTATTGGGTATTGGGTATTCAGGTATTAGGTATTGGCTGTCTCACTGTGAGTTTTGTACACACTATCAGCAAACGGGCGAATACCTAATACCTGAATACCTGAATACCCAATACCCAATACCTAAATACTCCAATACCCCACTGCCTTATCTTTCCGGGAGGCGGGGAGCGCCGGGAGGGCCGCCTGCCGGGACGGGCAGCACCGACAGCGGACAGGTAGAGAGGACATTGCCGTCGCAGTAGATGGCGGCGGTATAGACGCCGTTGGTCTCGAAGGGGACGCCGCGCAGGTTCAGCCCGATTTGCAGCGTGGCGAAGCCGCTGGCCTGAAGGTTCGACTTCGCAGAGTTCCAGTCGAAGGGCAGCGCCGGAGTCTCCATGATGCTTTTGCCGTTCGGCCCGGTCAGACGAAATTTCATCTCCCTCTGCCGGTCAGACTGCACCCGGAACCCGAACGCGACGGCAAGATTCGCCATCGTCGGGACTTGCTCGGTCATCAGCGCGGAATAAGCCCCGATGATAGACTGCTTGCCCGTACCGGCTTCTGAAATCACATTATCGCATAGCACGAAATAATTGACGACAACTTCGTCCGCTTCACTTTGCACGTTTTTTCTCCTCATCCTCTGAATTGGCGATGCGGCCCATAGTTCGCGGAACGCCCCGAAGACTCCTGCCTGAGGAGAGGAAAAAGGCAAAGCAAAAGCGAAAAAGGAGACAAAGTGAGACGGAGCAAGGAAAACTCATGCGAAAAGCACGTTATGAAGTTGGAAAACGCAGTGAATTGCCATCCGATGTCGGCGTCACCGTCAAATTAGGCGAAGGCGAGTGGACACTTTTTCTGCATCAGGGACGCTGCTATGCGACGGGAAGCCTGTGTCCGCACCAGAACGCGCCGCTCCATAACGCGCCCGCAGAGAACGGAATGGCGGTCTGCCGACGGCACGGCTACCGCTTCGACTTGAAATCGGGCGACTGCGTGACGCTGGGCGGCTACGGAATCCCGGTTTTTACGGTGATTGAGGAGGGAGACGCGCTTTTTGTCGAGGTTTGGGAGTATGATGAATAATCCCATTTTGGATTTTGGATTTTGGATTAAATTTTGATTTGGGTTAAAACTGAGACAGGATTAACGGGACTTTTCAGGCGTCAGGGGAAGATGGCTTTTCCCTTTCCCCTTCTCCCTAAAACGCGATGCTGAAACTTAATGACGCAATTAAAAACCGGGTGCAGGACGGGCTAAAAAAATACGCCCGCATCGTGGCGAAGGGCCGCGAACGCGGCATGAATGAGCGCGACACGGGCGACGTGGCGCGGGCCATGCTGGGCGATATGCTGGGCTACGACCCGTTTTTCGACGTGACGACGGAATCCAGCGTGCGGGGGCAGCACGCCGCGTTCGCCGTGCAAACCGAAGGCCGGACGCAATTCCTGGTCATTGTCAAGCCGCTGGGCGTCACGCCGCACGCCGCGCATCTGCTGCGGCTCGGCGGCACGGGCGCTCCCGCCTACGCCGATTGGGTCTTGCTGACCAATGCGGAGACCTGGGCCTGCTACCGGCTCGGCGTGGCGCTTGACCGCCACCCGGAGCTTGTTTTCCGCGTCTCGCTGACGGACGGGGCGAATTTTGAGGAGAAGACCGCGCTGTTTTTCCTGCTCTGCAAAGAGGGGATGCAGCAGGAGGCGCTGACGCAGTACTGGGAGCAGACCCGCGTCCTGCATCCGGGGCGGCTGGCAACGCTATTGCTCTCCGACGAATCGCTGCAAATGCTGCGGCGCGAGATTTTGCGCACTTCCAGCTACCGCGTGGATTTGCAAAGTCTTCGGGAGCGGATTTTGCGCGAAGTCCTGCGCCCGGAATTTCTTGCGGACACCTTTAACGGCGATGTCACCATGCCGCGCCATCCGCACTGCTTTGCCTATATCCGCGATCCCAACGACCCGGAAACGTGGCGGATGCGCTACCGCAACCCGGACGGCTCGCCGAACGCGGACTGGCTGACGCAGGCCGTCGCGGACTTGAGCCGCGACGCCCGCTCGCTGGGAATCCCGGCGGACGATGTGCCGCTGGTCAAAGGCCGGCTGCGGCAGGCCTACGCAGAACTCGGCATCTCCCCCGACGAATTGCCGCCCCTGCTCAGAATGTAATTCAATCCGCAGAGGAAGATTTTCATGCAGAGAAGATTTTTCACCACAGAGTTCACAGAGGAAGAAACACAGAGAACACAGAGAGAAGAAATAGACAAGATGAACAGGATTTTTCAGGATTGACAGGATTTTTTGATTTTATCTGCGAAAATCTGAGTAATCTGCGGATTGAATCTCTTTTCCCTCTCTTTTTCTCTGTGTTCTCTGTGTCTTCTCCTCTGTAAACTCTGTGTTGGAAAATCTTCTTTCCCTGATTTGGAGGCGCTATGACGCAGATGCAGCGTGAGATTTATGAGCAGCCGCAGGCGGTGGCGCGGGCGGTCGAGCGAAACGTTTTGCCTGTCTCGGCGCTGGTGGAGGCGCTGCGCGAGCGGGCGATTCGGCAGGTCGTGATTGCGGCGCGGGGGACTTCTGACCACGCCGCCACGTATGCGAAATACCTGATTGAGATTGTTTGCGGCGTTCCCGTGTCGCTGGCCGCGCCCTCCGTTTATACCCTTTATGATGCGACGGTTGACCTGGCGGGCAGTCTGGTCATCGGGATTTCACAGTCTGGGCAGGCGACCGATGTCGTGCAAACGCTCTCCCATGCGCGGGCGGGCGGGGCGCTGACTGCCTGCATTACCAACTCGGAAGGTTCGCCGCTGACGCAGGTGTCTGATTATGTCCTGCTGTGCCATGCGGGCGAGGAGCAGTCCGTCGCCGCGACGAAGACCTATACGACCGCGCTTGCTATTGTGGCGCTGCTGGCGGGGCAGTGGGCGAATGACGTGGCCCTGCTCCACGCCCTGCGCCGCGTTCCCGAACAGATGCAGCAACTTATGCCGCTTGACGCGGCGATCACGCAGGCGGTGGAGCGTTATCGCTATATGCCGGAGTGCGCCGTCCTTGCGCGGGGTCTGAATCAGGCGACGGCGCTGGAAGCCGCCCTGAAAATGACGGAGACGAGTTACCTGCTCGCCAAAGCGTACTCGATGGCGGATTTCCTGCACGGCCCGATTGCCATGATTAAAGAGGGATTCCCCTGCCTGCTTTTCGCCCCGGACGGTCGCGCCTACCCTTCGATGGTCGAACTGGCGCTAAAGCTGCGGGAACGCGGCGCGGAACTCATCATTGCGGCGCAGTCCCCGGAAATCCTCGCTCTTGCAAAAACGCCGATTGTGATTCCCGCCACAATGGAAGCGGACGAAAAAATCTCTCCGCTGCTCTACATCGTCGCCGGTCAGTTATGGGCCTGCCGCCTCGCCCTGGCTCGCGGCCTCGACCCGGACAAACCACGCGGCCTTAGCAAAGTCACCCAGACAAGATGAAAGCAGATTTTTTGACACAGAGTTTACAGAGGAGGGGCACAGAGGACACGGAGAGAAAACGAGGAGATCAATCCGCTCTTTCTTGTTGATTTTATTTAGCCTCCTTTGTGTTTTCTGTGTTTCTCCTCTGTAAACTCTGTGTTAAAAAATCTTATGGTATATCGAATTTCAGGAATAGTAACGGCGATTGACGGCGAGCGGGCGGGCTTGCAGGAGATTTCCTTCCGGGTGGCGGGCGGGGAGTTGCGCCGCGCTGTGGTCTATACGGAATTGACGGGGGCGGTGGCGGTCGGGGATGTGGTCTGGCTGAACACCGTTGCAGTGGAGTTGGGTCTTGGCACAGGTGGACTTGATTTCGTGGTGACGGGGAATCTGAGTGAGCGGGACGCCCCCGGTCATCTCCTGAAACTGCGCTATACGCCACTGCAAACTCCCGTGCTGGCGGTGGAAGCGCCGGAAAGTCCGCACCATGCCCCGCTTGCCGCCTTTGAGAGTCTGGATGGTCTGCCCGTCGTCTGCATGGAACTGCACAGTCAACTGCCCGCCGTCTGCGTTGGGGCCAGATTTGCATTTTTGCGGCGTTTCGGGCGGTTGCCGATTCTGACCTACATTATGACGGACGGAGCGGCGCTGCCGCTGGCGTTCAGTCGGCTTGTCAGTCAGTTGCGGGAACGGGATTTGCTTCAGGCCGCGATCACAGCGGGGCAGGCGTTTGGCGGCGATTACGAAGCGATTAACGTCTATTCGGCGCTGGCGGCGGCGAAAGTCGTTTGCGCGGCGGACATCGTTCTGGTCGGGCAGGGGCCGGGAAACGCGGGGACGGGGACGCCGCTGGGCTTTTCAGGCATTGACGCGGGCGCAGCGCTAAACGCTGTTGCTTCGCTTGGCGGGACAGCAGTATTCGCCCCGCGCATCGGGTTTGGCGATCTGCGGGAGCGGCATCAGGGATTAAGCCACCATTCCGCGACGATTCTGACGCAGATTGCGCTAAACCCCGCGCTGGTTCCCCTGCCCCGCCTGCCCGCTACCGACTATCAGCGCATTTTGCAGGACTATTTTGCCTCCGGTATCTTTGACCGGCATTGCGTGGCGGGCGTGGACGCCGCCGCCGCCCTGACCGAACTGCAAGCCCTTAACCTTGACCTGACCACGATGGGGCGGACTATCGAAGCGGAACCCGCCTTTTTCCTCGCTGCGATTGCGGCGGGAATCCTCGCCGCGCAATGCTTGCCCTCGTCCCTTCCCAACCCCGGAGAAAAAGGAGAAAGCGCAGTATCTGCTCCCTCTCCCAAGTTTGGGAGAGGGTCGGGGAATGGGTAGCGCGTTGGCGATTGGAGAGGGCGTTTACCACCCGCTCGTTTTGTATTCGCCCCAGACCCGCTCGTAAACGGCGTCCGTCTGCTTGCCGATGACATCCCAGTTAAAGACCGTTCGCACCCGGTCGTAGGCGGCGTCCGCCATCGCATGGGCGTATCCCGGATTGTGCAGGTCGCGGAGGATTCCCCAGGCGAGGCTGTCGGGGTTATTGAGCCACGTCACCGTGCCGGTCACGTCGGCGTCCACCACTTCCGGCAGTCCGCCCGCGTCCGAAACTACGACGGGGGTGCGGGCCGCCATCGCTTCGAGGGCCACAATCCCGAACGGTTCATACAGGCTAGGGAAGCAGGCCACGTCCGCGACTTTGTACAGGCGCAGCAGGGCGTCGTCGGGGATAAATCCGGTGAAATAGACGTGCCGCCCGATGCCGATTGCCGCCGCCTGATCCACCAGATGCTGCCGGTAGCCGCTGCCCGCAATCACCAGTTTCGTATCGTGGTAACCGGCGCGGACGCGGGGCAGGGCGTCAATCAAGACCTGACAGCCTTTTTCCCGGACGCCCCGCCCGACAAACATCACGATTTTCTCTTCCGGGGCGGCAAACTGCGCCCGGAACGCCGCCGCTTCCTCCGCCGGAAAATCGAAATCAAATTTATCCGCTTCGACGCCGTTGTAAATAATGTCCAGTTTATCCAGCGGAGCGCCGAGTGCAAACGACGCCTCCCCCCGCATGAAATCGGAGCAGACAATCACGCGCCACGCTTCGGTGACGAGATCGCGTTCGATGCCGTTGATGTATTTGGAGATTTCGGAATGGATGCCGTTGTTGCGTCCGAACTCGGTGGCGTGGACTGTGGCGACGAGCGGCAGTTTAAACTCGTGCTTGAGTTGATTGCCGCAAAAATAGGCCAGCCAGTCGTGCGCGTGCAGCAAAATCCCGTCGTTACCGGAGAGTTTTTTCGGGTCGGCGGGCGCGGATCCGCGCTTTTTCGGGGCCAGCCATTCGCGGCACAGGGCGTGGGCGCGGTCGCGCATGGCGGCGTTGAGTTGATGCACCCAGTGAATAAAGTCCCGATGCCCGCCCGGAGCGTCGTAGGCCGCAACCCGGTGGACATGGACGCCGCGCACAGTCTCTTCCGCCGCCGCGCCGGGAAAATCGCAGGTGACGACATGGATTTCGAGGTCGGGATGCTTCGCTAAGGCCCAAGAAAGTTCTTCCACATGGCGGGCGATGCCGCCGACGATTTTAGGCGGGTATTCCCACGATAACATGACAATGCGCAAGCGGCCCTCCTGCTAGCGATGGCGCGGAATTGGCGCAGACCTTCGCCCGGAGCGTCTCCCGAAGCGGCGCTGCGACGCGCAATCGCCCTCCTATTTCGCCGCCGCGTTCCCGCTTTCCTTTTCGCTGCGTGTTACTCCAGTGAGCGGGGCGGGAAGCCGGGAAGGTTTGCTGCATCGTAACGGCAGGCGGCGCGGAAAAATTGTGATATAATAGCCCTAAGGAGAAGCGCAATGATACAAACAATCGCGCGGCTGGAATTGCCAGCCGACACCTATCACACGCTGGAGCAAAGGGCGCAGGAAAAAGGCTGTCTACCGGACGAATATCTTCACCGTATGCTGACGCAGGAAAAGAAAAGGGACGAAGTCCACGAGCAATTAGCGGAAGAATATCAACGGCTCATTGACAAAGATTTAGCGCGGACGATCACCGCCGAAGAAAACAAACGGCTGGAGACCGTCATAGCGCGTCTCAATCTGATGGAAGAACTCTCCGATGACACCCGCTTGCGGGAGCAGAAAGCGGCGGAAATAGACGCGAAATTTGCGGAACTGGAAGGCCGCATTAATGCGCTCGCCGCTCGTTGAGGAGAGGAAAATTGATTTTCATCCGCAGTCAACCGCCTCCCTGCGATCACTATTCCGACTATCGGGAAAGCTTGCGCGAAGATTTTCAGAACCGCTGCGCGTATTGCCTGACACGCGAAGGGCATTTTCCCGGCGGACAGGTCAATTTTCAGATTGACCACCATCGCCCGCAAAAAGGCAGATACGCCCGTCCTGATCTGGAAAATGTTTATGCCAACCTTTACTGGACGTGTCACGCCTGCAACCGCCGGAAATCCTCGATCTGGCCCAGCCCGGAACAGGAGGCGGCAGGACAAAAGTGGCTTGATCCCTGCGAAGCGTGGGGCGATCACGACGAACACTGGCGCATCTTTCCTGACGGCGAAATCATCTGGCTTACGCCCGTCGGGGAATATACCGTTAAGAAACTGAGGCTTGCCAATCTGAAACGACACTGGCAGAATCTGCATCGCTGGCGGCAGAAGCGCGAAGAATTTCTGCGGCGACTCCCCGAATTGCCCCACTCACCGGAACGCGACGCAATCGAGCAAATCCTCCGAGAGTTGCAGGACTTGATCGAACCGCCGCCAGAGTGACATTCGTCTCACGATAACATAACAATGCGCAAGCGGCCCTCCTGCCAGCGATGGCGCAGAATTGGCGCAGCCCTTCGCCCGGAGCGTCTCCCCAAGCGGCAAAACTAAAATGTGATTGCGCGTTCTTGTTTAACCAGCGCATTTCGGATTTCATTTTCGCTGCGTGTTATTCCAGTGAGCGGGGCGGGAAGCCGGGAAGGTTTTTTGAGACGGTTTGTTGAATAACGCCGGGGGGCCGTAAGATTTCGGCCCGCCCGTTTTCCCTCTGAGGACCATCGCGCCGACAGGGAATGTGAACAATACGCCATGCCAGAAAACAAACTTCCCACTCTGCTCGACAACCGCGCCGACCATAAATTACTGGACGCATTTCGCCGCCTGCTGCCTTTCTCAACGAAATGGGACGTGGCGACGGGTTATTTTGAGATTGGTTCCCTGCTCGATCTCGACGGACTGTGGCAGCCATTGGAGGCGATGCGGATTCTGCTCGGCGACGAGGTGACGAAGCGGACGCGCAGCGAGCTTGTGGCGGCGCTGCGCCAGCAGTCAGAGGCAAGCATTGAGGCCAAAAAAGAGCGGGACGACTCTCTTTCCGGCCTGACCGCCGCGCGGCAGGCGCTCGTCAGCGGGCAGATTCAGGCGCGGATTTATGCGAAAGCGAAATTTCACGCCAAAGGCTATATCATGGAGGGCGGCGCGAACAGCCTGACCGATTTCGCTGTCGTCGGCTCCTCCAATTTCACGCATCCCGGCCTGACGCAGAACATCGAACTGAACATTTTAACGACGGAACAGCACCAGATTACGGCCCTGCGCCAGTGGTACGAGTCGGTCTGGAAAGAGGGCGAGGAGGTCTCGGCAGAGCTTCTCACGGTGATTGAGCGGCATCTGCGGGAGTACGCGCCGTTTGATATTTACGCCAAAGCGCTGTACGAATATTTTTCGGGCCGGGACAAATCGCAGACCGACTGGGAGAAAAACGAATCGGTCGTCTACCCGCTGCTGTCCAAATATCAGCGCGACGGCTACCATCGCGCCCTGCAAATCGCGGAGCGGTGGGGCGGCTCGCTGATCTGCGATGGCGTCGGGCTGGGAAAAACGTTTCAGGGCATGATGCTGCTGGAAAACGCGCTGTTCAACAAAAAGAAGACTCTGCTCATCGTGCCGAAATCGGCGAAGGAAAGCGTCTGGGAACGCAACCTCAAATTGTACTTGCAGCCCCGCTACCGCCGCGCCTACCGCGACCTCCTGATGATACACACCCATACCGATTTTGGGCGCGACGGCACGATTTCGCAGGAGGACATGGACTATTACCGCGATTTTTACGATGTCGTGATTGTAGATGAGGCGCACCATTTCCGCCACCCCTACCGCGCCCGCGCCCGCAAACTCATGGAACTCTGCGCGGGCAAGCAAGTCCACCTGCTCACCGCGACCCCCATCAATAATACGCTGGTTGATCTGTATAACCTGGTCAACTTTTTCGCGCAGAATGATCTGCGCCATTTCAGCGAAATCGGCATCCAAAACCTGCGCCTGCATTTCACCAAAGCGGAAAAGAGAATGAAGGACGACGCGGAGACCGCCGATGCGTCCGGCGATCCCGCCGCGCAGTCCGCCGACTTTTTGCGCACAGATTCACTCTTGAAAGAAGTCCTGATACAGCGCAGCCGCAAATTCGTGATGGAGTCGGAGGCGCTGGAAGCAAACCGCCCCTGTTTTCCGCAGCGTCAGCCGCCGATTGTAATCTCTTACTCGCTGAACAAAGTCTACGCGGGCCTGTACGAGGACATCAAACTCGCGTTCCAGAAGAAAAACCCCATGCTTTCGCTGGCGGTCTACCATACCGAGGCCTTTAAAAAGCGCGACGAGGACAAGGATACCGCCACGCTGGTCAGTCAGGCCAATGTTCTGGGGCTGATTCGCACGCTGCTGCTGAAGCGGCTGGAATCGAGCTACAAAGCGTTCGAGTCGAGTCTGGAGGATTTGCTCGCGAAGATGGCGCTGTTCGTGCAGGTCAACGCGCCCGCGATGTGGGAGGCATGGCAAAAAAAGCATCTCAACCTGTGGAATCAGACGCTGCTGCACCAGTTGGAGCGCCGCTCGGACGGTGAAGGCCGGGACGATGAGGAGGAGAACGACGCCCCCGACGATTTGCCCGCCGCCCTGAACGCCGAAGAGTACGACCTGACGAGCATCCTGACCTATACGCTGGACGATATGACGCAGCTGGTCAATATCCTGATGAAAGTCCATGACCGCCTGACTCCCGCCACGGATGACAAAGTTTCGCAATTAAAAGCGCGGCTGAACGCGCCGGAACTTGCGGGAAAAAAGGTCATCATTTTCACGGAATTTCGGGACACGGCGCGGTATCTTTTCCGCGAACTCAAGCAGGCGTTTCCCGACCGGGCGATTGAGGAGCTGGACAGTTCGCGCAAAATTGACCGCGAGAAAGTCATCAAGCGGTTCGCGCCCCACTATAATTGCAACCCCTCCGAACTGCCGCAATACCTCGCCGACCCGATTGACGTTCTGATTTCTACCGACGTTTTAAGCGAAGGCCTGAATTTGCAGGACGCTAATCAACTCCTGAATTACGATGTCCACTGGAACCCGGTGCGGCTGATGCAGCGGATGGGGCGCGTGGACAGGCGGCTTGACATGAGCAAGCCCGTCCACCACGACAAGGTGTATATCTACAATTTCCTGCCGCCGGACGATCTGGAATCGCTGCTGAATCTGCTGAAGCGGGTTTCGGGGAAAATCCTGCGCATCAACGCCACGCTGGGAATCGAAGCGCCGATCCTGACGCCCAACGACCCGAACGCGGCGATGAAACTCTTTAATGAGCAGTACGAGCAGACCGAATCGGTGACGGAGGCGCTGGAGCTGGAATTGCAGCGGATTGAGAAGGAGCATCCCGAAACTTACGCAGGACTCGCTGACCTGCCCCAGCGCGTCTTTTCCGGGAAATGCGCCGCCGAAGGCAGCCCCAAAGGGCTGTTCTGCGCCTACCGCTACCCTGCCCCGACAGCAGACGCGGCGGGGGAGATGCGCTGGTATTTCCGCGAGGCCGCGACGGGCGAAATTCGGGAGGGCGCGGAGGCGGTGGCGGCGCGGATTCGCTGCGCATACGACACCCCGCGCCAGACCGAGGCCAGCGGAGAGGAATTGAAAACGGCGCAGACCGCGATTCTGGATCAGAGAGTCCGGCGTCACCTGCGCGATATGCAGACGACCGCAGGCGCAAAGGCCACGCTTGTTTGCTGGCTGGAAGTCTGTTGAGCGCAGGCGCGTAACAAATGCGTAGTTTGGTGAAAGTTAGCGATTAACCACCCCCGCCCCCTCCGTGTGAAAGAGGGGAGCAGCGTATTTTCTCCCCTCCTTGTGAAGGAGGAGGCGGGGGTGGTGTTCCGCAGTAGGGTTGGCGCAGCCTGCCAGACGGATTGTTCACAGCCCGGATGCGTTCGCGCAGAGTCCTTCTGTCGAAAATTCGGCGCGTCTGTTGCCGCGCCCGGACAGCGAACCAGAGGAAGAAAAGGGGCGTTCCATGCGGGAGATTGCGGCGGAGATCATGATTATTGGCGGCGGCGTAGGCGGGGTCGCGGCGGCGCTGGCGGCGGCGCGTTCCGGGCGTTCCGTCGTTTTGACGGAGGAAACGGACTGGATTGGCGGGCAGTTGACCACGCAGGCCACGCCGCCGGACGAACACCCCTGGATTGAGCAGTTCGGCTGCACTCGCGCCTACCGGGAGTTTCGGAACCGCGTTCGGAACTACTATCGGCGCAACTATCCCTTTTCGCGGACAGCGCGGGAACAATGGAACTTAAACCCCGGCGATGGTTCCGTTTCCCGCCTGTGCCACGAACCTCGCGCCGCGCTCGCCGTCCTGAACGAGATGCTTGCGCCATGCGTCAGCGCGGGGCAGATTCGGATTTTGCTCAATCACAGGGCGGTTCGGGCGGAAACGGACGGGGACTTTGTGCGGGCGGTCGTCGTCCGCGATGGATTGAGCGGCGAGGAGAGCGTCCTGACCGCGCCCTATTTTCTGGACGCCACCGAACTCGGCGATCTGCTGCCGCTTGCGGGCGCGGAATTTGTCACGGGGGCGGAGTCGCAGGCGGAAACCGGCGAACCCCATGCCCCCGCCGCCCCGCAGCCGGACAATCAGCAGGCGTTCACGATGTGTTTTGCAATGGACTATCGCGAAGGCGAAAGCCACACGATTGACCGCCCGGAAGAATACGCCTTCTGGCGCGATTATGTCCCGGATTTGTCCCCCGAATGGCCCGGACGTTTGCTTTCCCTGACCTATTCCAGCCCGTTTACCCTGAAGCCGCACACGGCAAATTTCGACCCGCCCCGCGAAGCGCAAAACGAGGGCAGCGGGTTCTGGCGCTATCGGCGGATTCTGGCGGGAAGCCACTTCGCCGAATCTCCCCGAACAGGCGACATTTGTCTTGTGAACTGGCCAATGAACGATTACCTGCTCGGCAACCTGGTCGGCGTTTCGGAACCCGAAGCGGAAGCGCACATTCGCCGCGCAAAGCAGTTGAGTTTGTCCCTGCTGTACTGGCTGCAAACCGAAGCGCCGCGCCCGGACGGGGGAACGGGTTGGACTGGCCTGCGCCTGCGCCCGGATGTCGTCGGGACGGCGGACGGACTCGCCAAAGCGCCCTATATCCGCGAGTCGCGCCGCATCAAAGCGGAATACACTATTTTGGAACAGCGCGTCGGGACGGAGGCGCGAATGGCGAAAACGGGGCTAAGCAAGGAGAGCGTCCGGGCAGAGGCCTATCCCGATTCGGTCGGCGTTGGGGCGTACCGGCTTGATCTGCACCCCTCCACCGGCGGCGATAATTATGTTGATATTAGCAGCCTGCCGTATCAAATCCCGCTCGGCGCGTTGATCCCCGTCCGCATGGAAAACCTGCTTCCCGCCTGCAAAAATCTCGGAACGACCCACCTTACCAATGGCTGTTACCGCCTGCACCCGACGGAGTGGAACATCGGCGAGGCGGCGGGACTGCTGGCTGCCGCCTGCCTGAATCAGAACGTCTCCCCCCGCGCCCTCCGCAATACGCCGGAACGGCTCGACGCTTTCCAGAAGGCCATCCGAAACGACGGCGTAGAGACCCACTGGCCCCAGCTCCGCCCGCTGTAATTTTTTCACCACAGAGAACATAGAGGGACACAAAGATTCACAGAGAGAAATTTAGACAGGATAAACAAGATTTCCAAGATGGACAGGATAGTTCTATTTTTTTTTGGATTAAAATTCAATCTGCGCCTTCTGAGTAATCTGCGGATTGAATCTTTTTTTCCATTTCCCTTTAGTTCCCTTCTTTCGTGTTGTTTCGTGGACAAAAAACCCCTCCGTATTTCTCTGTGTCTCTCTGTTTTCTCTGTGGTTCAACTCTCCCCTTCCTCCTGCGCGGTCGCCGCGACTCCCATCCAGCCGAGAAGGCGGTCGGGGTGGGTTTTCCCCAGCAGAGCCGTCCATTCTTCGCCCCGGCGCAACTGGAAAAGCAGGCCGCTGTAGGGATAGGGCAGGGCTTTTTGCGCGAAGTCTTTTTGCTCGGCGATGTTTTCGATAGCGGCGTAGGTCGTCAGCACGGTTTCGCGAAACGCGGCGAGAAGGTCGCGCAGGCGGTCAACGTCCTGCCGCGCCGCGTCGGGCAGCAGCGGCGCGATGTCGTCGTACTGGTCTGCCAGCAGCATCTCCAGCCGTCGGCGCGGCGTGGCGATAGAGGACAGGGCGCGGGTCGCCAGCAGATAGGCCGCGTTCTTGACTTTCAGGCGGATGCCGCTGCGATCAACCAGAACGGCCCCTTCCAGTTCGTGCGGGCCGAACCGGTTGAGGTAGTCCGCCAGGTCGGCAAGCGCGGCTATCGGGTAGGTCTTGACGAGCGGCGCGGGAGAGGGCAGACCGGCGACCGGAATTTCCTCCTGCGTATTTCTCTCCCACGCCGCCAGCAGGCGCATTTCGTGAACGGGATAGGCCACGAGGATGCGGTTCAGCAGACCGGTCAGCTCGAAAGAGTAAAAAACGTCGGGATTGAGAGCGCCGCAGAACGCTTCCCAGCCGCCGCATTGCTCGGCTGCCGTTCTGCGCGTCAGTTCCGCGAAAGTGAGCGGGTGAACATTGACCTGTCCGCTTGCGTCCGCCCGTCCTTTGGTCGCAATCTGCCATGCGCCGCGCCAGTGGTAAAGGCAGATCAGCGTTCCGTCCCGTTTCTCCTGCGCGGCGAAAGCGCTCCAGTCGAATTTCGCCTCAATGTCCGCGCCGTTCGGTTCGCCCTGATTGAAGAATTTCGGGAAAGAGCGGGAAACGACCGTCTGAAAATCGGCGGACAGAATCAAAGCGCGGCACTCGCGGCAGATGGCCTGCGTCATATCAGACGCAATCTGATCGTAATTGAGCATGACAACGCCCAGCGCCGGGTAATGCGAGACTTTAATCGCAAATTCCCGCGTCAGTTCCTCTAGCGTTTTGCCGGAGCGAAGGTAATTTTGCGCCTGCCATTCCATGTATTGCGTCCCCCTTCTGTCCCCGGTTTCCGGCGGACTTTTTCGCTTCCAACGCAATGACAGGATTTTCGGCGGTTTTGTATGCAGAGATTTTTGATTCACCTAACCCCCTGGCCCCCTTCGCAAGGGGAGGGAGACGCCTGCTTTTCTCCCCTCCTTGCGAAGGAGGGGTTGGGGGAGGTGAATAATTATTTTCTACCAGAGGAAAAACGAATCGCCCCGCGCCCACAAACCGAGGCGCACCGCCCAGAGGCCGAGCAGCGCCGCCGCGATTCCAACGGTGATGCGGCGCTGTTTCCAGAACTGCGCGAACCGTTCGGGGAAATGCGGCAGGGGCCGCAGATCGCCGATGAGAACCAATACGCAAAGCAAAAAAATCGGCGGGCCGAACGGGTGATGCCGCAGCGACAGCGCCCACTCGCCCCGCCAGAGGTTTTCCAGACTGCGCGTCAGGCCGCAGCCCGGACAGGGCAGATGAAACAGGGCGCGGAACAGGCAGCGCGGGCCTTCGACGGTCGTGCGGGAAAGCAGCAGGGGTACAAACAAGACTCCCGCCGCCGTCCCGACGCGCCAACGCCGCCCGATACTATCGTTCTGTCCTGTCATGGCGTTCCCGCCTTTCTATCGGAACTAATGCGCTCCCATGCTCCGGCCCATCATAAACAGCAGATTCGCCAGAATCCCGCTGCCGAAGCAGCCCCCGACGATCAGCCATTTGTTGTCCGCCTGGTATTCTGTAATGGCGAAGTACAGCAGGTACAGCCCGCAGAAAAAGCCCGCGATCCCTTTCCAGACCTCCGCCTTGAAAGCGGCGATCAGGAGGATCACCCAGCATACCACTGAGACAATCAGCAGCAAACCACCCAGTCCCGTAAAAATCATCTTGCTGTCTCCTTCCAGAGTGAAACGAAATGCCGGCCCCCTATTGGGCAGGCGGTGTCAGCGCGGGTCATTTTCAGGGGCGCAAAATGCGCGTCCCGTTTTGCCCTGATACAAAGTTATCCATCGGCGCGGCGATTCCTCTCTTTGCTCAGCGCCGAATATAAACGCGCCTGATTTCTCTTCTCAAAATAATTTTTGCGCCGCGTCCGACTTCCATTGACATTTTGCGCGTCAGCGTTCATACTTTGCCCGACGCTTTGTCTGTAAGGAGTTGATTTCGTGCCATTTACCTTTTTGCTGCGTGGTAATAAATCGCGGCGGCCTCTCTGCTGCCTCGCTCTACTCATGGCGCTCGCCGCGCCGGTTTCCGCTCAAAAAATCAAATACAATTCCGCCCCAAAAGGGGCGGACGCGCTGGCGACGGTGGACGGGCAGGCCATCACCCGGCGCGAACTGACCTACTATCTGCTGGAGGTAGACCGCAGCCTGTCCCCGAAGCTTGGGGCCTTGCTGACGCGGCGCTGGAAGGCCGACCGGGGGCAATCGCCGCGCTACGCCCTCTCCGAAGCGGAAATCTACCGCGAAATCTACGACAAAAAGTCCGATTACTCCGCCACGCTGGACAGCCTCATCACCACGCGGCTTGTCGCAAAAGAAGCGAAGCGGCAGGGGATCCTCGTAACAGCGGCGCAAATGCAGGCGCAGGCCCACGCGCTTTTTGACGCCTTCCGCAAGCAGAACGGACTGAAACTCAGCGACGAGGAAGTCATGGCGAAATTCCAGGTCCCCCGCGACGTATTCCTGCAGGACATGGCCTACCGCGTACAATCTGAGGCGCTGCTGATGCGGGACTTTACGCGGCGCAACGGTCACGCAGTCCGGGCGGACGACTGGATCGAAGTCCGCGCCCTGTTCGCGCAGGCCGAAGATTTAGGCGATAAGGCCGAAACAGAGAAACAGTTCGCGGCGGCAAAAACGCGGATTTTAGCGTGGCAGGCGGAGATTAGCGCAGGAAAGCCGTTTGCGGAGGTCGCGAAGGCCCGCAATCAGGACGCAACTACCGAATCGGGCGGGCTGCACGGCCTCGCCCTGCGCGGCACGGGAACGCCCGACAACGTTCTGTTTGCGCTGCCTCCCGGTCAGATGAGCCAGCCCGTCCGGGTCAAAACCGGGTGGTACGTCTTCACAGCGGCGCGGCGCGGGGCAGAGATTCCCGAACTGGAGCGCCGCGCCGCATGGCAGGCCATCGCCGCCGCCACCCTGCCCGCGCTGCTCGCCAGCCTGCGCCACAATGCGAAAATCAGAGTGAGATACTAGATATTTGACGTTTAGACTATCTGCGCGGCTTTTTCTTGCCTTTAAAGACAATCTTAAACGTGGTCGCCTTCTTGCTTCGATGCTGAGTTGTACGTTTGCCGCACGCCAGGGGGCGGGGAGGCCAGAAATTTGGCGATAAAGCTTAACGTCTTCCCTGATGCCGAATTATGATACATCACAAGGGGAACCCACACACTTCCCCATAGCACTCGAAATTTTACACATTCGTATAAAATTCGTGATTTTTCGTGGTAATTCGTAGATTAAAAAGTGATTTCATGCCCTTCCCGCGCCGCCGCGTAGCAGCCTTCGAGGAGCTGGACGAGGTTCCAGCCGTCGTAGATGTTGATGCTCATGCTCGTCCCGTTTTTGATGGCGGAAATCCATTGCTGCATCGGGGTAGGCAGAGCGGCGGGCAGATTGGTCGGGGCGATGTAGCCCGCGTAATCGCCCTGCGCGACTTTGCTGCTGATAAACTGGATTCGGGGGCCGTTGGGGGCGGCGTCAATGCCGAGGTAGCCCTCTGTGCCGTAAATTTCCAGCGGATTCGGGCCGTAGCGATGCACCCACGACACATCTAAAATCCCGATGGCGCGGTTGCGGAACGTAACGACCGAGACCATGTTATCGTCAATATCGTAGGCGGCGCTGTGATTTTGCATCTGCGACACGACGGAGACCGGCTCGCCGAGGAACCAGCGCAGGATGTCGGCGCGGTGGCAGCCGAGATCGAAGAACGCGCCTCCTCCCGATTGCGCCTCGTCGCCAAACCACGCCGTGCCGCCGCTGAACCAGTGATCGAGGGCCGCCATGTGCGCGATTCGCGCCCGCATCAGCGTCACTTCGCCGAGCAGGCCCTCGTCCAAAATTTTCTTCGCAAAGAGGATTTCCGGGCGGGTGCGGGAGGGAAGCGAGATCATAAATTTCACGCCGGCCTCTTCGATAGCGGTCATGGCCTCGGTCGCGTCGGCGGTATTAATAGTCAGGGATTTTTCGGTAAAAATATGTTTCCCGGCCTTTGCCGCCGCAATCAGAATGTCTTTGTGATCGCTTGTCGGGGCGTTGACAACTACTGCGTCCACGTTCGGCAGGGCCAGAACATCGCCGAGTTCGTGGTAGAAAGTCAGGCCGCGCCGGTCTGCCTCCGCCTGCCCGCGCAGCGCGTCGGCGTCCCATACCGCGACGGCCTCGCAGTCGGGCGAGGCCGTGACCTGATCGGCGTAGCCGGAAGCGTGGACGTGCGCGAAAGAGAGGAACGCCACGCCGATTTTATCGTTTTGCATGGAAAATTTGTCCTTTTAGGTGAGGATAGATTGCGATTTGCACTTTCTACGCGGCGGCGCAGAAATCCTTCCGCAGAAGATATTTGCGTCGCGCCCAATAAAAAAGGGGATCATCAAGACACGGCGATTTTTGCAAGCGCAATTTATACTATATGCTCTGTTCTTTCGAAATTTATTTTTGTCTGAAACAAATCAAGGGTTGACAAAAGACCCTGAAATTTGTGTATAATTGTCTATTGTTTGGTATATCGGTGTCTTCTGAAATAGTAGATATGTTTCTCAATGACGTTAAAAACGTCCATTCGAAATCTAATACAACAAGCGGAGTTCTCAAAAGTGAAAGAAATGACTAGCGGTTCAGATAGAAAATACGCCGTTGCGTCTTTTTTTTCGGGCATTGGGGGCTTTGATCTCGGATTTGAACGAATGGGATTTCACATTGCAATGCAATGTGAAATTGATTCCTACTGTCGCGATATTCTCGCTAAAAATTGGCCTGATATACCAAGATACACCAATATTTGCGAGGTGAAAAATGCAGACATTCCTGCCGCTGATGTTTGGGTCGGAGGATTTCCATGCCAAGATGTCTCGCTGGCGCGAATGGGGCCGCGAGCTGGGCTTAAAGGAAAGCGATCTGGACTCTTTTACGAGTTCGCTCGACTTATTAGAGACGGCCTGCCCCGAATTATTGTCATCGAAAACGTTCCAGGCCTGCTATCTTCACACGGAGGAAAAGACTTTGGAATCATCATCAAAACGCTGGCCGAGTTCGGGTATGGTGTGGGATGGCGTGTGCTTAACAGCAGGTACTTCGGAGTTCCCCAATCGCGTCAGAGAGTCTATATTGTTGGATGTTATCGAGATGGGAGAGGCCCCGGAGAGATACTTTTTGAGTCCGAACGCGGCAGTAGGGATGATACGGCGAGCCGACAGGATGGGCCGGACACTCTTTCCCCCTTTAAGAAAAGCTCCCTATGTGTCAGAATAGAGTGAGACAGAAGCCCGTACCAAAAATAGTGTAGATTTCTCAGGGCGAGAAAGTGATCCATCCATGTCTGACCTGAATATCCGCCTGTTGCCTGACCCGCACGTCAGCCAGCCTGCCAGCCGCCGCCGCTTCACCGTCGCCGACAAACTTCGCATCCTGCGCGAAGCCGACCAATGCACCGAGCGCGGACAACTCGGAACCATCCTGCGCCGCGAGGCCATTTACTCTTCCACTCTCGCTTCCTTTCGAAAGCAGTACGAAGAGGGAAAACTCGTCGCCCAAAATGACCCGCGCCAAAAGCAGAAGCGAAAAGAGCGAGCAGCCCAACGCCAGCAGGACGCCCGAACTCTGCAAGCCCTCCAGTTGGAGAACCAAAAACTCAAAGCGCTCGTGGAACTCCAAAAAAAACTTTCCGACTTGATGAACCTCACGCTGCCGACCGGATAGCCGCGTCGTTCATCGCAGAGACCGCGCGCTTCACGGGCATCAAAAGAGCCTGCGCGGTGGTGGGCAAAAGCCGGGCGACTTTCTATCGTCAGCGAAACGGCGGTCAGTTGGTTTTGGGACTGCGGACAAATTCAACGTCCCAAAGCCTTTCGGCGGCGGAAAAAGCGGAACTGCTCGCGCATCTGCACTCGGAACGCTTTTTGGATCGGTCGGTTCGCCAGGTTTACGCCGCGTTGCTCGACGAAGGCTGCTATTTGGCCTCAATCGCGACGATGTATCGGCTTTTGCGCGAAAACAAACAGGTTGCCGAAAGGAGGCGGCAATCGCGCCACCAAAAACATACCCGCCCCGTGCTTCTCGCCACCGCGCCCAACCAGGTGTGGACGTGGGACATCACCAAACTGCGCGGCCCCGCCAAAGGACAGGGATACCGCCTGTATGTCGTGCTGGATATTTTCAGTCGCTGCGTGGTCGGCTGGCTTGTCTCCGAACGGGAGTGTCAACATCTGGCGGCGCAACTGATCGAAACGGCCTGCCAGCGTCACGGGATTTCTCGCGATGCGCTCACCCTTCATGCGGATCGGGGCGGGCCGATGGTCTCTAAAACGGTTTCGGAGTTGCTTTGTGATCTGGGCGTGACCCGTTCGCACTCGCGTCCGCGCGTTTCCAATGACAACCCGTTTTCGGAGGCGCAGTTCAAGACGGTGAAATATGCGCCTCAGTTTCCCGGTCATTTTGATAGCATTGCGGAAGCGCGGACGTTTTGCGCGGCGTTTCTGACGTTCTATAACACGCAGCAGTACCATACCGGCATTGCGTTGCTGACCCCGGAAATGGTTCACATGGGAAAAGCCGCTGCCGTTCAGCAGGCGCGGCAGGAAACTTTAGAGCAAGCGTATGCCCGCAAGCCGGGTCGTTTCTCCAAAGGAGCGCCCAAAGTCTTGCCGCTGCATGAGCAAGTGTGTATCAATCGGGTCGAACCGCAGACAGCGGAGACTGATCCGAAAGTACATTAAAAAATATCATCTTTTTGTCTCAAAATGCTTGACACATTCCGTATGACCGGCTGTCCGCCTGTCATGTTTGCTTCATCGCGGACAGGGTGTGGCATAAGCAGTACATTGGCGGTTTGTATCTGCACCTGTGGGTACGTCTTGCCGGTACGCCGCAAGCGCCGCTTGCCTTGTACGCGCAATAATTGAACCCCTGTATGAACAGTGTATGCGCCTATTTTCAGCAATACTTCCCGGTCGAGCAAATCAATAGGTTTGAGGCCGTTCGGAGCGTTTTCTGCAATTTCATATTCGCCTCGTCCCCCGCTTGGTTGCTTACTGATCCGCATTTTAGCGCCCTGCCTCGTTATTTAACATGGATGCAAGGAATTTCGACGCTTTATATTGCTATTCCTTCTTAGCAGATTGCGAACTTTTCGCCGCAGGGTCGGGCAGGAACTCACGGGCGGTTTTCCGAATAATAGCAAAGAAAGACTGCCGATAAGGAGCGCGGACGCAATGAATATCGTGGCAAAATCGCGGGAGCAATGGCAAATCTGGAGCGCCTCCTGTCAGCTGTCTTCCGGGAACGAGGCGGAGCGGCGGCAGGCCATTGCGCTGCTGGCGACTCTTGCGCCCGCAAGTTTGCCCGCCCTTCGCGCCGCCGCGCTGAATCAGAGCGAGACGCGGGCGCAATTCGCCGCCGCCATTGCCCTGCACCGCTGCGGCGAACCGCTCGGTCTGGAAGTCCTCTCGGATAATTTGCGGCTGCATTTGCCTCATCGCGGCGTTATCGCCGCCGAACTGGAAGCGTCGTGGATGGCCCTCGATGACGCGCAGGCCGCCGCCGAACTTCTGAACGTCTGGAACAAAGCGGCCTACTGGAGCGACGAAAATGTGACGCTGGCCCTGATCGGGCGCGTCTGGGCGCGGCGCGGCGATCCCCGCGTTCTCGATGCGCTGGCGGGCAGGGCCGCAAGCCTCCCTAAAATTTTTGACGAAACGATCACGCCCTTCGGAGAGGCCGCGCTGCCCGCACTGGAAAAAATGACCGGCGACGCAAGCCCGTTTGTTCGGATTCTGGCGGTGCAGACTCTGAAAAAAATCGCCGGAGTCAACAGCCTGAACCTGCTTGCGCCGCTGCTGCGCGATCCTGACGCGGTGACGCGGGCGCAAGTTCCGCAGGCCATGCTCAAGACGGGCTGGCCCGCAGAGGCCGTGCGGCATATCGGGCTGGCGCTGGAGGCGGGCTTCAGTTCGCCGGAGGGCGTCGCCCTGATGGAGAGCGTCGGCCCCGTCAATTACGACGCGCTGATTGCGCTGGTCAACCGCTGGAATCCCGATTCGCGGCAGATCAGCGGCGATACGGCGGCGTCCGTTTTTGCGGCCCTGCGCGTGCTGGAAAAGTTTTCTCCCGATGATGCGGCGGCGCTGGACGCCCTTTGCGGCCTGCTCAACAGAGGGATTACTCCGTCCCTGACGGCAGAGACTATTCGCGTGGTCGGCGTTGTTGCGGTGCGGCATGGCGCTCCGCTCGGCCCGCTTCGCGCCGAACTTCTGCCCTGTCTTGCCAATGCCAGCGACACGGTGCGGGGCAGCGCCGCCCGGACGCTTGCGATTTTTGGAGTGAGTTTAGGGGAGGAACTGGAACGCCTGATTGCGGAGACGCGCCCGAAAGACAGTCTTCTGGCGAAATTCCAATCGGTCTTGCAGGGCGAAATAGACGCGGAAGCGGTTGCCGACAGGGCGATCCAGCAGGTCGGGGGCTGGCTGACGCGCATGACGAAAGATACGGCGGGGCGGATGGCGGGCAGCGCCAGCGTTCCCTCGCCCGCCACCGCCGACTCCCGGATGCCGCATTTGCTGAACGCGCTGCTCCGCAACGCCCTCGACGCATTGAACGCCGCGCAAACGGGCGAGGAGACGGCGGAACGGATTTCACTGTGCGTCGCCTGCCTGCGGATTGCGGCCCGTTTCCCGAAAGCGCAGGCGATGGCGCTGCACGACGCGCTGATTCAGGCGCTGTACTGCATAAAGTTCGGGGAGGTGAGCGGGCGGACGACGGGCAGCGCGATGCGTTCCGGCGATGTCAGCGAGGTGGGGCGCTTCGTCCGTCGGGAGGCCGCCGCCGCGCTGACGCAAATTTACGGGGCCGATGCGTTCCCGCTTTTCCTTGCGGCCCTTTACGATTCCGCGCCGGACATCCGCCGGACGGCAATCACCGCGCTCGGCAGCCTCGGCGACGCCCGCGCCATGCCCCACCTTGTCCGCTGCGGCAGAGAATCCGGCCCGCTGCTTGCCGACGCGCAGGAGGCGATTGCCCGGATTCGGGGCCTGAACCCGGCGATGATGACCCTGCTGCGCGGCGCGTCCAGTCCCGGCGACGCCCGCCCGGAAACGCTGCTGCGGCCCGCGCAGGGAGGGGGCAGCGCCACGCCGCCCGATCAACTCCTGCGGCCCGCGCCGTCGGAACCGCCGGGAGCAAAATAACGCCGCAAACGGGGACACAATAGCGATGCGCCGGGAGGACGCGCCGTGAAAGCGATGAACTTAAGTCGAAAAATGATTCAAGACTGGCAGGCGTGGCGGACAACGCGGCGGGAAATCCAGCGGCTTGGCAGCGAGCGGCAGGTGGAACGCGAGGCGGCGCTGCGACATTTCACCGCGCTGGGCGAGGAGGCGCGGACTGCCCTGTACCCGGCGCTGCGCGGCCCCGTCCGTTCCGCCTGCGGCGCGGCGGCGGCGCTGGAGCAACTGGACGACAGCGGCGGCGTCCGCCGGATTTTGCGCCGCGCTTACGAGGAGGAGTGGCTCGCCGCGTCGTATTCCGCGCCTGCGGAGGTCGCTTTCGACGCCCTGTGCTGGCTGCCCCATCCGGCGTTAGTCCGCGAATTTCACCGCGCTCTGGACGCCTCCGCGATTGAATCGGAACTGGGGCAAGTCCTGACGCTGCTTTCGATTGCGCTCAGCGCCATCCGTCTGCTGAACCGGCGCGGCGAGGCCGAACGCGAAGTCTTGCGGCGCGGCGTCCTGTTCGGCACGCGCAGCCTGCGCTTTCTGGGCCGCAACAGCAGCGTTGTTCTGGCTTACAACCTTGCGCAGACGCTGCGATTAGAAGCGATTCGCGGGCTGCTGCTCTGCGAATCCGACCTGCGCCTGCAAGTCCTCACGGACGCTTTGCAGGGCCGCGATCTTTCCGTAGTCAGAACGGCAATCAGCGGACTGCGGCGCGGCGGCGACCGCCGCGCCGCCGCGTTCCTGCACCCGCTGGCGTTTGGCGGCGGACACCCCTGCGCGGAATTGGCGCGGGAGGCATACGCCCGCCTGATCGGGCCAAAGTCCGACCCGCTGACGCTGCTGCGCCCCGCGCAGGAGACCACCGCGTCAGAAGAACTGCTGCGCCCCGCCGCCGCCGCCGAAAATCCCCGCGACCGCGACGAACTCCTGCGCCCCCACAGAAAAAAAGCGTAGCCCGATTGTCCGCCTGTCAGGACGTTTCAATCGCGCCGCGCATTTTCCCTCTGGTTGGAATCGCGAATCTGGGATATAGTTCATTAGAGCGCCATCACCAGTCGAAGACCGCTGGCTACACGCTGCATGACCTTCGGATCAATCTCGCCAACGTACTCGGATAAAAAGTCTTTGTCTGCTGTGACCAACTGAGAAACATTCACCACAGAATCTTTTGATAACCCGGTCGCTTTCGCCGAAGCGAATACGTTGCCTGGAGCCTTCGCTAAATTCAGGTTAGTCGTTAAAACCGCTGTCAAAACAGTTTTAATTGCGCTTTGATTCAGCGTGTCAGTAGAGATAATTAATATAGGACGCCTATAGCCGGGTTCAGAAGCCACCGGTTCACGCAGGTCGGCCCACCATATTTCGCCGCGTTTCATTACCATTCTTCCTGCGGAAGGGAACGCGCCTGTATCGCCACGAAAAGTGGATCAAGTCCGCTCGGTTCCGTTTCATAAACTGCGTTGAATTGAGCGAGCATCTCTGCGTCCGTAGATTCTTGCCTTGCATTGAGATATTGATTCAAGGCCATTTCGTAAAGTTCATTACGGGATATGCCGTTCTTCTGCGCGAACTGCTCCGCCGTTTCGAAAACGGCATCTGAGATGGAAATTGCGGTTGTCATTCTGCTTCCTTGATTTATTGCAAATCGGATGAGAGTTTTCCCGGTAGTTTGCTCTCAACGAAATCCCAAAACGCTTCGCGTTCTTCGTCTTGACGCCGCAGGCCAACGACAACCGGAGCGACGGAACGAAACAAAACACGATTTTCTTCATCGTATAAGACCGGCTCAATCATTCGCTCTTTTGTGCCGCGCACTCTTTCCAACCGATAAAACGCGATTTTTTGCCACGCGATATAGGTGTTCCGAAAGCCTGTCTTCTGTAAAATGCCATTGTCGTCTGCCCGAAGATGATGCTTCTCCGTTTTCCACCAACTCCAGAAACATACGAAAAACCCGGTCATACCCGCGCAAAAAAAGGGCGCGGAATGATAGCCCGCGCTATTGTTGATCCAGTAAACCGAATCCGGGAAAATCTCTTTAAGCGCGACCGAAAGGCAGCAGGCCCCTATCAAACCAAATACAACCAACACAAAAATTCGTTGCCAGACTGCGCTTTTTATTTCCATCCACATATTCGCTCAGTCCTTTCGGTTTTCATGGGGACCGGGCGAAGTTTGTCTCTTTTCAAGACGAACAAGACCGCCTACTTCAGCGTGAATAAGCAGCGCGTAGCCGTTCATCAATGCCATTCCTACAAGTGGTTCCGATTCGGCAGCGTCCGTTTCCACAGCAAACGTCTGCCCGTCCCAATCCACAATAGTCTCATAAATTGGCGTCTCTTCAAGGCGTCCGTCGCCGAGAATAACAAAACCTTGACTCAGATAATCACACCCCAATGAGTTAATCATGGAAAGGGGAAGGGTAAGAAATCCATTGAAGCCTGTGTCTATAACCGCTTCAATCTCTTCTCCCTGCCCATTTGCCCCGCGTATATTCAGGCGTATGACGGCCTCTCGTTCTGCATTGACCGCGCCAGTGATCACAGAATCCCCACTTTAGAACGCGGCCCAATGCGATGCACCGCAGGACTTCCTATTTTGACTGACCATATTCGGGCGTCAGGGTTTCGCGCCCGCAACGCTTTGGAGGCGATCAGGACGTTCGCGCCGAGTTCGTACTCACCCGTTTCGATGTCTATGGCGACAATTTCGCCCGTGTGACTCGCCTCCAACAACGGGCGCAGATCACGATGATAGATTGCTTCGCCGCGCTGCGCCAGTGATTCGCGCCGAACTTCTGCAAGAGAAGCGATCATCTTGCGCCTCCTCCTTTACGCGCCTTTGGGCGGTTTTTCCCCGTGCGTTTCCGAACCGTCCGCGATTTGCGTCACTGCGGCCTTCGGCGCTTGAACGGCAACGCGATGCGTCAACGCGCCGAGCAGCGGAAGCAGGGCGAGGGCGATCAGGCCGCCGACCACGATTTTTTTGTTATTGTTAATGAGAGTCTTCATGGTTTAGTTTTCCTTACCGAGTTCACCGTCCAGCCAGTTCCACCAGGTCACCAGGTCGGCGTCGCGAATTTGAAACAGTGTTTGCAGAAATTTTTCCGGGCGGCAGTCGGGCAGGTCGCTATGCAAAACCGTGTCCATCACCTGCTGCGCTTCCCGGTAGTATTTGTCCTTGACGTAGGCCAGTATCAGGTTGCAGGCCCGCATCGGCGTCGGCCTTTGCATGGCGAACTGCGCGTAGTGCGCGGCCCGCTCGATATTGCGCTCTTTGCTGCGGCCCGCGTCGAACCAGTGCAGATACACGTCCGCCGCGTTGGTCGCCGCAAGGAACCGCTCATTGCCCGCTTCCGGTCGCTCCACAATCGCGAGGTAAACGTCCAGCGCCTCCCGCAGACTGCCCGACTGCATCAGCAGGATTCCAACTTCGTTATAAGCGGCGAAGAAGCGCGGATCGGCGGCGTAAGCGGCGCGGTACAGCCGAATCGCTTCCTCAATATGGCCTTTTTGACGCGCCTGCCGCGCCTGATCGTAAAAAGCCTGCGCCTCCGCCGACTGCGCCAGCGGGTTGTCCCCCATCGTGTAGGTGTCCATGACGCGCATGGCGGCCCGCATCTCCGGGGAGGGCGGCGCGACATTGGCGGCGCGGTTCACCTCATTGATGACCGCCTCCTCGACGTTGCCGTCCGGGTGCGCGGCGTCCGCCGCCCGCTCCTGCCACGAGGAGTTGAGCAGGCGCTGAAACAGATTGCTTTGTCGTTCCGCCGACCACTGGGGGGAAGGCGTCTTTTTCTGACGCACGCGGCTGCTCCTCTGCTGGGCCAGCAGGCGGGCGAAGGGGTTGTCCGGCCCACATTCACGCTTTAAAATCTCGGTCAGGGCGGCGCGGGCGCGGCAGATCGCCTGCCGCTCTTTCGCCGATTCCGGGCCGGTCTTTGCGCCCGCTTCCCGCTGCCGTTCGCGGGCCATGTCCCGCTCCAGCGCCGCCAGATAGTTCGCGGGAATCGTTTTCAGGGCGGTGGAAAGCGCGGCGCGAAGCCGCGTCCGTTCATCCTTTGCAATGATCGCCGCTTCCGGCTGCTCATTCTCGTTCTCGTTGCGGAGGGTGTCGCCCAGCGAAATCGCCCCGTCGCCCACGCCCGCTATCGGCTGATCCAGCGAAACAGTCGGAGCTTCCCGCCACGTCAGGCGTTCGGCGTCGCTGATGACCGAGCGGATGCACCGCGTCAGGTAGGCGGCAGGGTCGGGAAAAATCGCCGTAAGCGCCTCCGCAAATCCCTGCGACTGCAATGCCGCGTCCGACTGATATTTGCGCAGCGCCACCCGCGCCATTTTGCGGCAGGCCTCTTCCATCGCCACATAGCAGTCATTGGCGCTATGGCGCGGCGGCAGCGCCCGCCCGTCCTCTAACGCGCGCGGGCTGGTCAGCAGGGTGATGGCGCGGGGGCCGAGTTTGCGAAAAATCGCTTCCGCCGCCGCCGGCTCGATGTCGCGCTCCGCCGTCTGGTTTCGGTCGGAGGACAGGAGTCGTGCTTGTCGGGCAATCGTATTTTTTACCACGAACCGCCTCCTCAAATCGCGCGTTCCATGCGCTTTGCGTTTCAGAATAAATCTGCTAACGAAAATCCGCCGGAATCGTGACGCCCGCCGCGCCGAATTTTTAAAAATAATTTCCAAAAATTATTTCCGCTCTACCTTTCGGCGTCCTGCGGCGGGATTCCTTCTTTTACATTTTATAGACGAGCGCGTTTCTAATTAGTTCGCTCTGCCACCGAATAGCTGGAGCGCTGCGAGGGATAATTGGTATCGTAGCCAAACTGGCTGTCGAAACCTATCTCACAGACAAATCAGTTAAACCTCGCACCTTCGCGGGAGACCGGGCCGCGCAGCGACCCGTCTGGGAGGCTGCGCCGACCGTCCTGCGGACGGGAACGCAATTTCTCTACTGTGTTTCACTGATTTGTCTATAAGAGACTCTCCCTTAGTTCGGGCCGGTGTTGTTGAACTGCCCGATGAGCAGGGTGAAGTCGGAACTGTCTACGAAGCCGTCGAAGTTGAAGTCGGCGGCAGGGTCGTAGCCGCTGCCCGCAATCGTCGCGTCGGAGTTGAACGCGCCGATAAGGGCGGTGAAGTCCGTCGAATCCACGCTGTTATCGTTATTGGAGTCCGCCGCCGGAAGCATCACGTCCGGCACGGATGCCGCCGCCCCGCTGACAGCGAATCTGGAGACGAGGGCGGCAAGATTTTTGCCGCCCTTGATCCATACGTCATACGTTCCGGCGGGGATGCCAGAGACTGTATATTTGCCGTTAGGACTGCCGGCAGTCGTCGCGAGCGTGACGCTCTTGAACTCATACAGCGGCGCAGTCGTTCCCACAGCGCGGAACTGAATATCGAAGACCCCCAGCGGGGCGGCGGGGCTGATGGTCTTGAGGTTGGTCACGCCCTCCAGCGTGATATTGCCCGTGACGGTCGCGCCCGCTGTCTGCCCGGAATATAGCTGCGACTGCGGAATAATCTGCTGCGCTTGCCCCGGATACTGCCATGTCAGCTGCGCAGAACCGCCGCCGCCGCCCTGATAGTAGTCCATCTCCAGCGTGTACTGCTGCCCGCCCGTCAGCGCGAGCGCCGCGCTGCTGACAGAAGTTGCCGCCTGATAGTGGTTATTGTCCACCACTTTTACGCCGTTAAGGTAGAGGACGCTGCCGTCATCGGTAATCGTCGTGAAGACGTAATTTCCGGTGACGGGCGCGAGGACTTTGCCCGTCCAGCGAACCGTGTAGTTGTTGTTCGGAACCGCCGCGTCAAAGGGGCGCGGATTGAAATTCAGCCCGCCCGTATTGTACTGGAAGTTGACCGTCGGGTCTACCGTCTGCAAAATCGGCGTTTTCCCGGCAAAGGTGAACGACGAATCGTCCCCGCTGTAATACTGCCCGTACAGGCCGTCCCCGCTGCCGACGCTGATATTTTGCGGGGTAACGGACGCCTCGTTGGAGTAGCCGCTTTCGCCCGCCGAACTCGCCGCCGTCACGACGTAATAGTAGGTCGTTCCGTTGGTCAGGCCGGAGTCGGTGTAGGTCGCTGCCGCGAGGCCCGCCGCAATCTGCGTGTACGGCCCGCCCGATTTCAGGCCGCGATAGACGTTGTAGGTCGCCGCGCCGACGGAGGCCGTCCACGTCAGCGTGGTCTTTACGTTGTCCAGTGTGGCGGACAGATTGGTCGGGGCGGGCGGAACGACAGGCGCGTCCACCGTGAGTTTGAAGAACATCGTCCGCGAAAGCCCGCCGCCGTCCGTCACGACGACGGTGATAATCGCGCTGCCGCTCTGGTTGGGGGCGGGTGTCGCGACGAGCTGGCGCGGGAAATGAGTCCCGTAGATTACAAAATCGCCTTTGAGCGCCTGCACGTTGGCGTTCGGGAACAGCGTCTGATTATCGGAGAAGGCCGTAACGACGATTTGATCGGAGGGCGTGTGGTCGTCATGCGCTTCGAACAAATTCGTGTAGGAGGTGTTGGCGGCAATCTCCGGGTAGAACGCATAGAAACTGGTGAGCGGCAGGGCGTTCGCCAGCGTTTGACCATGCGGCGTAATCTTAATCGTATTGAGGTCGTAGGGGCGGTTGTCCGGCACGGTCAGCGTGACGGTGTTCGCGCCCGCCGCGAGGTTGGCGGTAATCGGGGCCGTGTCCAGGAAGACGTTCTCGTCCGTCGGCAGAACGGTCACGGTCTGCGCCGCGCCGTTGTTGACGGCGATTTGCAGCGGTTCCGCAGTATGGACGCCGTAGGACTGATTGTTTGCGCCGTCGCCCGCGCTAACCGAAATATCGTACTGACCGGCGGTCGCTGCATTAAAGGTGTAGGCGTAGGTACTGCCCGCCCCGATGAACTTGACGTAGGGGCTGGCGCCGTAGTTCAGGCTGGGCGCAGAGAGGATTCGCGCTTCGATCTCGCCGGGAACGGTCGGCCCGGTCACGGCCTTCGCCTCGTTGGAATTGGGGCCTTCGCCGAAGGCGTTGATGGCGGAGACAACGTAGTAGAACGTTTGCCCCTGTCCGAGGTACTGGTCAAGGAAAGTGGTTCCCGTGACGTTCCCGATGAGGGTGTACAGCCCGCCGGGAGTGGCGCTGCGCTTGACGTTATAGGAGATCGCGCCGGAAACCGCCGTCCAGGACAGCGTAACGTAGGAGTACCCGGCAGTGACTGTGAGGACGGGAGCGGCGGGCGCGACGAACGGCGTGGCGCTGGCCTCGTTGGAATAGCCGCTGTCACCGCCGAGGCTGCTTGTACCCACCACGACGTAATAGTATTTCGTCCCGTTGACCGCCGTGTTGTCCGTGTAGGTCGTTCCGGTGACGCCGGTAGCGATCTGGTCATAAGGCCCGCCGGACGTGAGGCTGCGGTACACGGTGAAACTGGTCGCGGCGGAGCCGCCCGTCCCCTGCTGCCAGTTGAGCGCGACGGTGTTATTTCCGGGCATGGCGGTCAGGTTGACGGGCGCGGCGGTGAAGCCGCCCGTGACTTTCAGTTGAAACGTCGTGATGCGGGAGAACGTCCCGTCCGAAATCGTGACCGTGATATTCGCGGTTCCGGTCTGGTCTGCCGTCGGCGTGATATTCAACTGGCGGTTGAAAAGAAAGCCGTAAACGTTGTAACTGCCGGTCAGGATTTGGATATTGGCGTTGGGGATCAGCGCCGGGTTGTCCGAGGTGGCGGTAACGGTGATGCTGGCGGCGGGCGTCAGGTCGTCATGCACTTCGAAGGTCTGGGAGTAGGTCTGATTGGCGAAAATCTCCGGCTGGAACGCATAGAAATTCGAGAGCGGAAGGGCATTGGGGATGCCGCTGCCGTCCGCTTTTTCGATTTTCAGCGAGTTGATGTTGTAGGGGCGGTTGTTCGGGACGGTGAGACGGACAACGTTGAGGCCCGCGTTGAAATTCGCAAGCAGTCCGGGCGTGTCGTGGAACTGATTGTCTGCGGAGGCCGGGACTTGATCTTCGCCGACGACGGTATCGTTGAGCGAAATGTCAATCGGCGAAGCGGCGCTGTTGCCGTCGCCCGCGCTCACAACGATTTTGTACTGCCCCGCCGCTGGCGCATTGACAAGGTAATCAAACGTGGAACCCGCGCCGATGAACCGAAGGTAGTAGCCGCCCGAATTGACCACGCCGCCGCCGGAATGGAGGCGGGCGTCCAGTTCGCCGGGAAGGGCAAGTCCCGCATTGGGTTTCGGCGGCGTTTCGTTGCGGATGGCGAGATAGCCGAGTTCTTTGGGCTGATTCAGGACGCTAATGTCGTTAGTGATGCTGTATGTCCCGTACTGCGAATCGAACGATCCCGCCCCCAGCGTGAACCAGTTGAACTGATCGCCGCCTTTGCCATACCAGATATTAAGGTAGCGCTGCGTCAAAGTCTGCATTTGCGGGTCGAGCGTGGCGTCCTTTTTGGCCTGGATGTTGTTGGGGCCGAAGGTGTCGGGGCCGCCCTCGTAGGCCGTCATTTTCAGGCCGTAGTAAGTGGAAAGCGTGACGATATCGTTGAGAATCACGCCGTTCTGATAGCCGTCAATGCTGGCGGACAGGGCGTTAAGAACGTCCTGCTTGCCCAGATTGGGATTAGCGTCCGCGTCGCCGAGGTTGAAATAGGGCGCGATGGCGAGTGCGTAAAAATAGTTTTTCGGGCTGCCATAGACCGCCTCAATATAACGTAATTGCGTGTCGAAACGGTACGGGGCCAGTTGATAGGCAAGCACAGGACGGATGCGCGTATTAATGGCTGCCGCCCCGAAGACGCCCTTAAAAATGTCGCTAATCTGCTTGAGATGGTCTGCCACGCGGCGGTCGCCAAGGGTATTGACATCGTTGACGTTATCATAATTGAGGTTGCAGGGGCCGCCGCCCCATGCCGCGCCGCTCGCCGTTTCGGTCAGTCCGAGGCCGCGATTGATGTGCGCCTGAATAAATCCGTCGTTCCAGACCTCGTTGCTGTACTCGATCCAGAGATGCAGGCCGGAATTAAGCGGCGCCCATTTCGGACTGGCCTGCGTCGCGGCATAGGGGTTGAGGCCGTCGCTGCCGTATTTAATCAGGTTGGCGAGTTTGGTCACGTAGTCGGGCGAGGCGGTGATGGGAACGTTGATCCAGGCGTCTTTGTTCTGCTGATTCGCCAGCGCGATAATAAATTCCCAGCAGACGCCTTTGCCGGTGGTGAGGACGCCGTTGTCGTAGGAATAAACGCCTGCGGTGGGGTAATTTCCGTCCACCGGCAGATTGGTCTTGCTGAGTAGGAGTTCCTGCGTGGCGTCGGTCGGTAGAGAGCGGTCAGCCCAGTCGGTCTCGATGTTGCCGTTTGTGCTGTGAAAGTCCATGAAGCGCAGCACGGTGGGATTCAGGTAGGAGAGCAGGCCGGTGAAGGGAGCGGCATAAAGGTTGCCTGCCGTGTTGTTCTGCGCGTAGCCCGGTCGGTAGAGGTGCAGGGCGCTGACGCCGCCGCCCGTATTCTGGAACTGCAGGACGAAGACCGACGCGCCGCTCGCGACGCTGACATCGGCGGTGAGGGTATGAGCCGTCGCGTTCCAGACGACGTTCGCAACGCTTCCGGGCGTGATAAGCAGGCTGACGGTCGGCCTTGTATTGGATATGCTGACAAGTTTGTACGTCCCGGTCGGCGGCGCAATCTCATTGACGTAGAACGCGAAATCGCTGGTGGGATAGCCATGCGCGTCGGTGGGCGCGAGGTTATTGAAATCGAGTCCGCCGCCGGGATTCAGGGCGTGGAACGCGCCTGCGGTGGCAATCGCGTCCACAAACGCAAAGTCGGAGGAGTAATCCACCTGCCCGTTAAGCCCGCCGCCAAGCGGCGTCTGCGCCTGACCAGGGGCGCGGCCCATCAGTAAAAATAACGCGGTAAGGACGGCAAGCAGCGCGTTCTGCCGCCGAAATTGTTGTCTCATTCACTTTCTCCTTTGATTCGAAATGATTTACTGCCGATAGTCTGCGCAGGCCCCGTCCGCGTTGAACAGGGCGCTGAAATCGCCGACCGTGCCGGAAGCGACTCCCGGCTGCGCATAGTTGACGCACCAGTGGAACGCGCCTTTTTTCATCGCTTTGACGTGACCATCCGCGAAAAGCGCGTCCCCAAACCCGTGATGGCGGTAGCGCGGGTATTTTGTGCCGCCGCCGAAATCGTGCAGGGCCGTCGTATCGCCCTCGCTTTTGATGGCGTCGGGGATCGCGGCGGCGGAAGGGAACGGCCCGATAAACAGCCTGTCCGACTGCCCCGCCGCCGCTTTCGCTCCCGCGTTGCCGAACGCAATGTAATACTTTGGGTCCCACAGCCACACGTCATCGCCCTGCGGCCCGCCGTTCTCCTGCGCGTTGGTGTTAATGCCGATTTCCATTGCCACGACCATTTGCGCCACGCTGGAGACCTGCGCAAGTTTTGCCGGGTGACAGACGCCGCCGCTCTGGTTGCAGTTGCGCCAGTCCATCAGGAAAGCGTTGGCCTGCGTCCCCTTGATTCCGGGCGTGGAGGGACACTTGAAAACGCCCTCCAACGCCCGGTTCTGCCCCAGATATTCGCTGCCCGCGTGCTGATTGTCCACGCCGTGTTTGACATAGGGATAAATCTCCTCGCGCCACGTAATCGAGACCGTATAATTGCCAGCGGTAGGGTAATACAGATGAATCGGAAACCGCTCGTCGTAGTCCTGCGCGTACATGGCGACGCCCGCCCCAATCTGCTTCTGATTGTTGACGCAGGCGGTCTGCCGCGCTTTTTCCCGCGCCTGCGCAAAGACGGGGAACAGAATGGCGGCAAGGATCGCGATAATGGCGATCACGACGAGCAGTTCAATCAAAGTAAAAGCGGCGCGTTTCATACACATTCCTTATAATTTAGGTGTTTCCTATCCAATAAAACACCCGGCGGCGTCCAGGTGTTGAAAACACCCGCCTGTTTAGCCTTCGGCGTCCAGGTGTTTCATACCCAATACATACCCGTCTGTTTAGCCTTCGGCTTCGTGTCCTTCGGACACACAGATCAGATTTTGAATGTTGCGTCCGAAGGACGCGAGGCTTCAGCCACCGAGACAGGTGTTTTCAATACCTGGACGCCGACGAGTGTTTTCAACACCCGTCAGACAGGCGCAGGCGCGGCGGGAGATAATGCGCGTCCTCCGCCGATTTTTCGCCCCGCATCCAGCCTTCCAGCAGCGCAAATAGCGTTTCCACAAGTTCCGCCGGGTCAAATTCCAGCCGAATTAGCGCGTCCTCATAGCCCATGAGAATAGAGGAGCCTGCGTTGGCGTGGGTGGCGATTTTTATGTCGCGCCCGACTTCCAACCGCATTTTCCGCAGGTGCGCCAACGCGCCAAACGTCATCATATCGTCCAGAATCAGCAGGCCGTCGGGCGGCGTTTCCACGTCTCCAAACGTCTGCTGCGCAAGCCGCAGACCCTGCGCTTGCGGACTCTCCGCAGGCCGTCCCGCCTCGCGGCGGGCGATCTGTTCGCTGTCCCGCTGGACGATTGCGGGGCTTTCGGCGAGGCCGTTTCGGTCAAGTTCCCGGCGGAACAGCGCCTGCGTCTGTGCGCTGCCGCCCTCCGTTTCCTCTGCCTGATAATTTTTCGTGACCGGCTGCCAGAGATGGATAGCGCGGCAGCCCTGCGCGGCGAGGGCCGCTGTCCCGCGAACGATCAGGGCGTCGCTGTCGTGCGCGACCATGAGTCCCCCGTAAGCGGCGTAGACCGCGTGCGGCACGTCCATTGCGATGAGCTGCCTGCTGACTGTCGTCGGGATTCCCACGCCTAAAATTCCCTGAATCCGTCCGCGCTCAATATTTTCCAGCAGGCTGCCGCCGAGCGCGGTGTCGCTGTCCTGATCGTCGAAGGTAGCGTAAAAATGAACGCTGTCGCTCCATTGCGCGGCCCGCTCCCGCACCTGCTCCAGCAGGATGTTCCAGAAAGGCGAGGCGTTGGAATGGGAAAACTCGCCGAGGTTGACCAGCAGCGCAATCGGCCTTTTGACGTGGCTTGCGACGTAAATCCCGACGCCGTGCCTGCGGCGAATGATATTGCGCTCCTCTAAATCGCTTAAAACACTGTCGAGTGTGGCGATGCTTGCTCCGAGCGTATCGCGCAGCTGCGTCATAGTGGGCAGGCGGGCGTCCGGGCCGAGGCGCAGGGCCAGCGCGCGGACTTCATCGTAGACTTTGCCCGATTTGGTGCGGCGGGAAGCGGCGGGAACAGGCACGGGACGCGCTCCTTTCAAAGCAGTGTTCTAAAAAAACAGAACTGTTAGATTATAAGACAGATTCGCTTCCGCTGTCAAGGGCTTTTTCGTCTTTTTTGCGTTTTATGCGGGAACAATGCAAAAAGTTTGCCATTGATGGCAAATTTCATGGCCTTCGCTGCGCTCTTGCGAGCGCAGACACGAAAACGCCCCGCCATCCGATCATTCTCTCTCGGTCAGCGGGGCGAAGAAAATAATTCAATTGCTCACACCGAAAAATTTGCTATTATTCGCATGAAGTATTCAAACAAACGCATTTTTTGCGGGGGAAATTCCGGGCGGCGCGGGTTGCGAAGATAAGTGGGCTTTGAGGAAGAGCGCGGCGGTCATCGGACCGCCGTAAGGCGGAAACTGGCCCCTATTTTGTATTTGCCGGGACGGAAAAAATAGATGCGTTTTCAGTGATGTGTCGCCGGGACGGTTGACACAGGCGCGGGAACCTGCTATAATTCTATCGTCTCGTTTGCAATCGCGGAGGAGGCTTGCGCGGCGAAACCGATTTCACCTGAATTACGTAGGGGAAAGTGTGGGCGCTGCGCCGCACAAATGGGCCGGCCCCTTTTGCGCGACTTCCGCATTGCGGCGGAAGCGCGGGAAAGACGCGGGGCAGCAAGCGCAAATCGCTTCTGATTTTTCACGAAGACGCGCCATTGGCCCGACATGAGAAGGGATTTCGTTTAATATGACTTCGTTCTGGGTATGCCAGTCGCTGGCGTTTGTTTTTTACTTCCTCTATGGCAGTTTCTTCGAATGGTGGTTCCATAAACACCTGTTCCACTCGCCGAAATTCATCAAGGCGACGTTCAACGCGCATACGGTCGTGCATCATCAGCGCTACAAATACGAAAAATCTTCCTACGAATGGCAGGAAGGGCAGGAAAAAGACCATATCACAATGGACTGGTTCGCGCCGATCCTCTTTGTCGGGTTCCACCTGCCGTTCCAGATTTTGATCCAATACGTCACCGGCATCCCCAGCGTGATTGGCGGCGTGGCGGCGATCCTCTCGTACTACGCGGTCTATGAGTATTTCCACTACTTCATGCACGTTCCGAGCGGTCAGATTTTCGAGCGGACGCGGGTGTTTCAGTTCGTCAAAGAGCATCACCGGATTCACCACAAGTATATGCTGAAAAACCTGAATGTGTTCTTCCCGCTCGCCGACCTGTGCCTGGGGACGTACCGCAGCGCCGCCAGCGTCGCCGCGACGGTCAAACCGAAAGCGAACGAAACGCCGCAGAGCGTTTCTAACACGCCCGTCTCTGTCCAGCCCCTGCGCATGACGAATCAGACCGAAGCGCACAGCGAAATCTGACGTTTCTCATTTTCGCGCATCGAAACAAAGACCGCCCGCCACAAATCGAATGTGGTGGGCGGTCTTCTTGATACCGCGTTGAACAGGTCAATCCCGCCATTCCACGCCGCGCTGCCACCACGCGCAGTGACCGAGAAAATGCAGCAGGTGGAAATACAGGGCATAGAGGTAGGAAAAGCGGGCGAGCACGGCGGCGCGGCGGCGGTGGCGCGGCGTTTCTACCAGATGAATCCGGTACTCTTCGTCAATTACGCGGGTCACGCGCCCCAGCACCTGCGACCAGACAACCGGCGCGTCCATCCACAGATTCGTGTCGCCTTTGAGATAGCACAGGCGGCGCGAACGGCGCAGCAGGCGGTGACAGACGATGCCGCGCCCGTCTGTGAAGACCACTAAATCGCCGCGCTGCAGCTCGTCATACGCGACGGGCTGCACCTCAACACGCGCTCCGTTGCGCAGAATCGGGTACATACTGCGGCCCTGAACACGCACAATGGCTCGGCCTCGCCGCTCCAGCGTCTCCCGCACGGCGCGGGCGAAATCGGGGTTTTCTGGATTAGCGACGGCCAATTTTCGCCTCGCTTTGCGGGGTGTCGGTCACGGCAAACGCGGGATTTTGCGCCTCGCTGCCGCTGTCCTCCGGCTCCAGATAAGTCAGCCGCCCGATTTCGGCGGCGGGATAGTAGCGGGCGAGGATGGCCCGAAAATCGTACTGGAAAGGCGCAGCGGCAAGGGCCATCGCCCCGGTCTGGCACAGGCCGTGTCCATGCCCCCAGCCGCGCCCGCTGAATGTCCAGTCACCCGCCGCGTTTTTCTGAACTGTGAACAGCGTGCTTTTTAGCGTATTGAGGCCGAGCAGACGGCGCAGGGCATTGCCACTGAGTTCACCCTGCCGCGCCGCCGGTCGGATTTGCGTTTCGCTTTTTTCCCTGTCCTTATTTTTCCTCTTTTTATTTTTTGCGGCGATTCCCGGCGTGTAAACGCAGCGGAGCTTCAGAACGCGCCCGCTGGCGTCCGCCTGCGCAATTTCGAGTCGGTCAAGGGTCGGGCCGGAAGAACTTGACGGCGGCGCAAGGACTTCGGGATCGCTGGCGGAGATAGGGTCAAGCGCGTCGTTTGGGTCTTGCGGAATTTTAGATTTTAATTTTTGGATTTGGGATGGTTCTGGCGGGGCGGGCGAAAACTTTATGCTGGACTGCAGCAGGGCGAGCAGGCGGGATTCAGTCAGCGTGAACGACCAGCCAGGAGGGAGGGGGTTGCTGGTTCCGTGCGCGTCGCTGTCGTGAACGTAAGTCCCGTCGGCTTCGGGGACGCAGGCCCCGCCGCAGTCGGCGCAGAACTGCGCGGCGATTGGGAGTTGATTTTGTATCAGGATTGCGCCCGACGTGGCGGAGACGGCGGCGTCCGCGTCCGCCGTCTCGCCGTTTGCTCCGGCGTAGACCTGCGAATCGGTGGTGTCCCGCACATCGTAGCCGTTTGCCGCCCATTGACCGAGATGCGCGACAGCGTAAGTCCGCGCCGCGACTGCCTGCGCTTTCAACGCTTCCGGCGGGGCGGGGCCCATCTCCCGGCTGACCACGCCGCGCAGGTAGGTTTCCAGCGCCACCTCATTGACGGCCTGCAAGACGCCGCCGCGCAGCCGCAGTTCCACCGCCCCGCGATAGCGCGACATCTTGCCGCGCTCCGACGCGAGGCAGGCCAGTCCGTCCGTTTCCTCGCATTGCAGGCGCAGGCCTGAACCTTCCCGCATCACGCCGAGCGTATGGCCCTGCGCGTCGGAAACTAAAAACGCCTTGCCGGAACACGCCACGCTCCAGGGGCCGATGCCCGCCGCCAGTTCCTCCCCGTTCGTTCCCGTCAGCCGCGCCCCGCCGACCGATTGCAGGGTGACGCGCCGCGCATTGCTCCACGCCATTAGCCCGACGCGGACAAGCGGCGATCCGGGCGTGAAACGCGCGGTGAAGGGCGAGGAAAGGGCAGGCGGGAACGGGGCGCGGGACTGCGCCCGCCCCGCCCCGCCGCAGGCGAGCAGCGCAAGGCCGCAGCCAAAACGCGCCGCGCAAAGCAGCGGCAAACGACGCGGAAAATTTCGGGGACGCGGCACGACCTCGCGCTCCTTTGCGGGGCATAAAGTCATGCGCCCGACGGGGGATATTGCTGGCCTATTATAGCACACCGCGACTCGCGGCGGCAAGCCGATTGCAAAGAAATTTTCGCCGCCGTTTTTTAGACGGTAGTATCAGGCCGCCGCCGAAAGCGCGGTCTCCGACGCGACATAGCAGACGGCAATCTCGTCCTCGCTCACAACCATATTAAAGTCCTCGCCCGTAGCGTCACGAAAAGTGACTTCATAAGAGGGTTGTTCGCTCGCATAAAGGACCCAGATTCGGCCCTGCGCCCCGATTTCAAGCCCCGGAGCCGGGTAATTTGTTGTAAGCAGGACAGTTTCCCCTTCCTTGAATTGATGTTTCATCGGATGTATCCTATTTCGTTGCCAAAAGCGATTGCGCTGTGAGCAATAATGGCGACCTATCCGCGCAAGAATCGAGCGCGTTCCTAATCTTAGAGCCGCGCTAACTCCGCCACTTTCCCCTGCGTAATTGCGGCAATTTGCTCATAGGCCTGCGCGGCGGTTTCGCGTTCCAATGGCGACATTTCCGACAGCCTTTTGTTATCTCGGAAGGCGGCAGTAGCTTTTGCATTGAGCGCCGGGGACAGATATTTTTGTACAATGTCCATAGGAAAAATTATAACAAATTTCGTTCACTTTGCCAACCCGCTTATGCTCTTAATTATCCTTATTTTTGGTAGGGAAATGTCGTGTCAGCGGTTTAATTTCGCGATGCGCTGCTGCGTTTTTTTGATGCGGTCTTTCGTGAGCGGGTGGTCGCTGAGGAAGCCGGGGCCGTTCTCCTTACCGCCCGTCGCCGCCAGCAACGTGTTGAAAAGGTCGAGCATCCCGTTCGGGTTGTAGCCCGCCCGCACCATGTCGTCCAGCCCTTTCGCGTCCGCTTCGTCCTCGTCGCCGCGTGAGAATTTCAGCGAGTACAGCGATTCGCCGAGGCCCGCCAGACTTTGCCAGCCCCGTCCCGCATGGGTCGCTCCCAGCAGCAGCCCGATTCCCAGCTGCTGTTTGGTCATCGTCGCCACCTGCCGCGCCCAATGCTCCCGCCGGACGTGGGTGATCTCATGTCCCATGACCGCCGCCAGTTCATCGGAAGATTTGATGCGGTCTACCAGTCCGGTAAAAAAGAACAGGCTGCCGCCGGGAAGCGCGAAAGCGTTGACCTCTTTGCTGTCAATCAGATGAAACCGGTAGTTCCAGGGGCCGCGATCTTTGGCGGAAAGCGCGTTAATCAGTTTCGTCCCGACGCCCTGAATAGACCGCGCCCGGTCGTCATTGATTTCGTGATATTTCTGCAAGACCTGCGCCGCCGCCGCGTCGCCCTGCTTCTGCTGATCGCTCTGGCTGGGGCGGAAGATGTCGGCCTGCGCCTGCTCCGCCGCCAGCAGCGGCAGCGTCGCCACCAACGCCCCGCCGAGCGCCGCTTTGCGCAGAAAGTCCCGGCGCGAAGCGTTGTAAATCGCGGTCGGCCCCTGCAAAAATTCGTCTGCCCGGTGGCATCCGCAGTCCGCCGCATGGACTGCGCCGCACCCGTTCGTCCCGCTCAGGGCAATCTGATCGTTATTCATGGCAAAATCTCCGTAATCGTCGCGTGAATCTTCCACTTGCTCCGCATTATTCTACCGTGAATGACGTGAAAATCCGCCGTTCGGTTCCCCGCTACTCACTGGGACGTTTCGTTGCGGTGGGCGTTTCGCCGACGGTAAGCGTGACCTTGCCCGAATCGCTGCCGCGCTGCAATTCAAGCGTGACGCGCTGCCCGATTTTCAGTTTGCGCTCCGCCGCCCGGTACTCCGCGTCGCTCTGCACCCGCGTTCCATCAATCCGCGTAATCACGTCGCCGCGCTGCAATCCCGCCGCCAGCGCCGGACTGCGCTGATAGACTCCTACCGTGACCACTCCCGCCACATTGGGAAGGCCGTAATAGGCGGCAATCTGCGCCGTATTGGTCTGCACCCCGACGCCGAGCCAGGGCCGCTTGATACGCCCGAATTTTTTCAGTTCGTCCGCCACCCGCAGCGCCGTGTCAATCGGGATGGCGAAACCGATATTCTGCCCCCGCAAATCCACCAGCGTATTGATCCCGATGACCTCGCCTTTGAGATTGACCAACGCCCCGCCGGAATTGCCGGGATTGATTGCGGCGTCCGTCTGAATCAGGTTCTCAAACTCTCCCAGCGGACGCCCCAACGCGCTCACCACGCCGTGCGTCACCGTGAAGCGAAATCCCAGCGGGTTGCCAATCGCCACCGCCATCTGGCCCGGAATCAAGTTCGTCGCCGTGCCGAGTTTCGCAACGGGCAGATTGACCGCGCCCTTTGTGTCCAGCCGCACCAGCGCAATGTCCGCCGTGTGGTCTGCGCCCACAACCGTGCCGGTAAATTTGCGCCCGTCCATCAGCGTGACATTGATGCGCTTGCCCTCCTCGCTCACGGGGCCGACAACGTGTTCATTGGTTAAAATATCGCCCTTCGCGTCAATAATGACGCCGGAGCCTTCTTTGGCGCTGTATTGCGGCTGTCCGTCCGTCATCATATCCTCAAACATTGAGGGGCGGACGCGCTGAACCGTGTCTATGTTGACGACCGCCGGCCCCGCCATCTGCGCGGCGCGGGCATACACTTCGCTTTCAGACAGCGGCGGCGCTTTCGGCATGGCAGCCGGGGGCGCGGCCTTGCTTTCCGGTTCGCGCCAGCGCACCTGCAAATTCGGCAAAATCAGTCCGCCCAGCAGGAACGCCCCACCGGTGAGCAGCGCCACGCGCAGCCCGTTGCGGCGCGGCGCGGAAATAGGATTGTCGTTTCGATTCATCGCGCAGCCTTTCGAGGAAGTAAAAGATAGACAGTAAACCGTAGGGCTGTCAGAGTTTTCAAGATTTGGCGCAACGTTGCAAGTTTGCAGACCGGGCATTTTATACTGTCTACCGTCTACTTTCCTCTGACGCTTCCCGCGCCGTTCGGTTTCGTAAAAAATAGGAGTGACGATTCACATCCCCCAACCCCTCCTTCGTAAGGGCCATTGAGTTTTCGTGCGGGCGAATCAATTCACGGTCACGAGCGCGCAAAGTCCGCCTTCGCGGACTCAATGCGGATGAGCCCCCACAAAAAGGATCGGGCTTAGTGTCCGAAGGGACACTTCGCGCGCTTGTGGCAGCGGTTTCAACCGCCCGACGCTGAAAACTGAATGGCCCTGCCTCCTTCGTAAGGAGGGGAAAAGCGGACGGCTCCCTCCCCTTGCGAAGGGGGGGGGGCCGGGGTGGGGTGAATCGTTACAAATAGGATTTGATTATACGGGAATCGGGCGCGGCGCGTCAAGAGGAGGACAGGAAAACGGGCGTGATTTCGCCGGTGCGTGTTACAATTCATGCCGATTTCCGTCATAGGAAGAAGGAATCGGGCGGCGGAACGGGGAACTTGCAGGCAGGAATGTCGGCGCGGACTGCGAACGATTCCCGATGGAAAGCGGATATTCCGCGAAAGGAGCCATGATATTGAAACACAATAAAATAAAAACGGCGGCGGGAACGTTTGCCGCCCTCACATTGACCGCCACGCTGCTAACCTCGGCGGCGCTCGCCAAGCCGCCCGTCAAGAAAAAGCCCGCCGGAGGCGACAAGACCGCAATCGCCGCCGGTAAAAAAGTCTATGACGCTAACGGCTGCGCCAACTGCCACGCCATTCACGGCGTCGGCGGCAACAGCGGAACCAACCTGACAAACGTGGGCGCAGACCCCAAGCATACCCCGAAATGGATGGAAACGGCGGTCGTTAATCCGAAAGCGATTCACCCTGACTCGTCCATGCCCGCTTACGATTCGCTGGACGCGAAAGACCTGAAAAATCTGGTGGCCTATCTCGGCAGCCTGAAAAAATAACGGACAGGGGGCAGTTCAATTTTGGATTTTGGATTGCGTCCGCGCCTTCCTATGGTCTGCGTCCCTGCCCCTGTCAAACGTCAAGGAGATCAATCTCCTCGCTGCGAGTCAAGGAGATCAATCTCCTCGCTGCGAGTCAAGGAGATCAATCTCCTCGCTGCGCGGCGCTGCCAGACCGTCCTTCGGACGAAGAAAGCCGCTCACAAACTATTTCGTCCGAAGGACGTTCCGCCGCAGGCGCGTAGCGAAGAAGTTGATTTCCTTGATTCTGCGTAATCGAGGCTGCGTGATACAGGCGAGCAAGAAAAGTTTCCCTTATGCTGTCTTTGCGTTTTGCCCCGTCGGTTCGTGTTTTTCTAATCTGCGCTCTCACGCTATGCGTTCCCGGCGCGGCGCGGGCGCAAAAGCCCGCCACGCCAACGCCTGCGCGAGCGGGGCGCGACACGCTGACGCTGGATGGCGACGGCTGGCGCGGCGCGATAGATCCTCCTGGCAGCGGCGGGGAGTCGGATTGGTCTCAGAAATTTCTGAGCGCCGCAGCGCCCTTGCGGATTCCCGAAACGCCGCATTTCACGCAGGCAGTCATGGAAGGGCGCTGGCGGGAGTTCGAGGTTCCGGCGCGATGGCGCGGGCAGACCGTCCGCCTGCAATTTGGGGCGGTATGGGGCAGGGCGGAAGTTTTCCTGAACGGTCAGGCGATAGGAAGTAATCTCAGCCTTCCGCTGCCGTTTGAGATCAATATCACGAAATCGCTGCATTTCGGCGCGAAAAATCTCCTGGCGCTGCGACTCGTCCATTTCAGGTCTGACGGTCATAATCAGCCGCTGGGAATCGGACAGTCGGTCACGCTGGTCGCGCACGACGAGGCGTATTTGCAGGAGGCGTTTCCGCAGGCGGGCCGCGCCGGAAATATCGCCGTCCCCGTCACGCTGCTGAACGGCTCGGATCATTCCGGCGACGCGCAGTTGGATGCGCATATTTTTGACCCAAAGACGCCCCGAAAATTCGTCCTGCAATCCAGTCAAAATTTGCATCTTTCCGCCGGACGCAACGTCACGATTCTGACGATGAACGCCCGCAAAAATTCGTTTGCGCTGTGGACGCCGCAAAATCCGCAGTGGTACGTTCTGGACTTCAATTTTCATCAGGGGGCCGACTCGCTGGACACGCTGCAAGTCCCGTTCGGGTTCCGCGAATGGGGCGTCAAAGACGGCGCAATTACGCTCAACGGCGAGGCCATCCGGTTCAAGCCCGCTGTCTACCCGGCGTCCAATCTGACGCTGCTGACCGACGCGGCGGCGATAACGGCCCTTCGCGCCGGGTTCGCGAAATACAGAGCGGCGGGAGTGAATCTGCTTTATGTAACGATGCCCGACCCACTCTTGCTGCAAGTCGCGGATGAGACGGGCATGGTCATCATCGAAAGGCCGCGTTCCCTCCCGGCGACCTCCAGCGATGAGATGCGCGGCCTGATTTTGCGCGACCGGGCGCACCCCAGCATCCTAGGCTGGAATTTCGCGGCGACTGACCGAAGCGGCGCGGCGCTGTCCCGCGCCCTCGACCCGACCCGCTTCCTGCTGATTGGATCGAGCGAGAACGGGCAAGTGATTCCGCCCAATCAAGACCAGCCCGTCGCCCTGCCCTTTCCCTGAAAATTCTCCTGAAAAGATTTTTCTCCACGAATTTATCACGAAAATTGACGTTTAGATAAAAAGGGCAGCGGTAAGAAGCCGTTTTTGACTTTCTGCCGCTGCCATCGAGTAAAGTTTTCGTGACTAAGGGACTCTCAAAGTTTAAATCGTTCCATTGCGGTAGCGTGTAGCGGGCGAATAAATTCACTGCCACAAAAGCGCGAAGTCCGCCTTCGCGGACTCAATGCGGACTTTGAACATGGGAACGTTTATTTTTTTGAGGGTCCCTAAACTAAAGGAATTTGCCCCATGAATTGGAACACACTTTCGCCCTTGCCCGCGTTTCGCAAAGAGATTTACGCTTGTCCTGGTTCCGCAAAGGACGCGCTTTTCGATGTTTGCGACGCTTTGCTCACCGGAACGCAGGCCCAGTCCTTTGTCGCACTCTCGCTTTCGCCGACTTTTGCAAGCCCGCGCTTTAAGGCCGCCCGTCAAGTCATGGTGAGCGCGATCCGCGCAAAAGTTGGTTTGTCTGGCAGGGACAGGAGTTCCCGCCGCTGTGCGAGATTGCTCTGCTGTACGCTCGCCGGTACAGTCAGGAACACTGCCACCGGCTTTTCCGTTTGATTGAGATATGTTCATTGCGTGTACATATTACAAGAATAGGTACATTTTTCGCGGAAAAATGTACCTATCACGCTTCAAGGGCCTGCAACAAAGGCCTGTTAAGATAGATGATGTCGCGCCCATTGCGAACGCTTTTCAAGATTTCCAGCCGTTCCAGTTCTTTTAAATAGGCGGAAGCGGTGGCGCGTTGAGCAATTCCTTCGTCTACCAGCGCGTTGATGCGAATATAAGGCTGGCGAAAAATGAGCGCAATCAACTCATAAGAATAGCCAGACTTCATATCGCGCCGCGCTTTTTCTACGGCGTCGCGCAGGGCGTCGCGAATCGCAAGAATACGCGCCCGCGCCTGCACCGCCGACCGCTCAACGGCCTCCAGCATATACAGAATCCAGTTTTCCCATTCGCCATTTTCCGTTACCTCTCGCAGACCGGTGTAGTAGGCGCTTTTGTTTTCGATAATGTACTGACTGAGGTAAAGCACAGGCAGATCAAGCAATTCGCTTGCAAGCAGATAAAGGATATTGAGAACGCGCCCTGTCCTACCGTTGCCATCAGAAAAGGGGTGAATGGCCTCGAATTGATAATGGAGGACGGCCATTTTTATCAGCGGATCGGTCGCTGTTTCCTCGTAAATGTACTCGGAAAGGTTGTTCAGGAAATCCTCAATGCGGCGTTTGCCCTGCGGCGGCGTGTAGATCGTTTCGTTTGTGCGCGGGTTGACCACCGTCGTTCCGGCGTAGTCCCGCACTCCATAATCAATGCGTTTGATGATTCGCGCCAGTTCGGTGAAAAAACTCGCGGTCAGAAGTCCGCCGCCTGCGATATGGTTATAGCCATGCCAGACGGCTTCCTCATAACTGAGGACTTCCTGCGTATGCGGATCGGCGCGTTCGGCGTCATCGGCAAAAGCGCGATAAAGGCGGTCGTTGGTAGTCACGATATTTTCGATTTCCGAACTAATCCGGGCCTCCTGCAAAATGATGGAACGCAGCAGCAGCGCCTGATTGAGGATTTGTTCCCCCACGCCGCGCAGCTCCGCCAGAGCCCGCGACGCCCCAATCGTTTTTTTCAGGGCGCGGGACGTTTCCACCGCAGCCGAGGGCCGCAAAAGCGGCAGCGCATTATGGGGTTGATCACGGCGGTAATGGCCCTGCGCGGGCGGCAAGTCCATTTCAAGCGGCATTTGCGCTGAGTTTTTTTCTTTCATAGAGGTCTGTTTTTATCCTGTGGAAATATCTTTCCCATTTCGGCGTAAGCGGCGCGTAGTCCTGCCAGCACGAAGTGAGGAATGAGGAATCCATGCGCCGCCTGCCAAACACAATTTCATGCAGCAAGCGGCGTATTGATTCCTCATCCCGCATCCATTATTCTCCTCTACCAGTTGCCGACTTCGCTCCAGCGCACGGGTTCCGCCCTCATGTCGCGGCCCCAGACGAAGGCGGGAGCGCCTGCCGCTCCGACGCGCGCGCACTCCGCTGACGGCCCGAACAGCAGCGCAACGGCGTCCGCCCGGTCGGGAGAGGGCAGGCCGCGCCGCCGCATCGCGTCCTTGCTCTCAATCACGATCTGCCCGGTCAGCGTGTGTCCGTAGCGCAGACTCGCCAGCTGCGCCTGAAGCGCGGGGTCGCGGGGCAGGGCGATTTTGTCCTCCCGCAGCAAGTCGCGCAGGGCGAAGAATGTCTGCGCCCGCAGATTCAGGAACTGCCGGGTATCGCGAGCGCCAAACGGACGCCCGCCGCAGTTTACGGGAACCAGCCCCGCAAGGCCATACTCCGACAGGCGGTCAACCACGCCCGCTCCCACGCCGATCTCGTCTACCGTCACCACGTCCGCGCCCACTTCCCGCGCCCATTCCCGCACCCGCTTTGCCGTTTCCATCGTGTCCAGCCCGCGAAACGCCCGAAATTCCACTACCGCATCGCCGCGCCGCAGCGCCAGAATCGTTTCGTCCGCCCCGAACCGCGCCACATCCACCCCGATTACGACGGGCGAACCCGGCTCCAGAACGCGGTTCATCGCCGCCTCGATCCAGTTCATCTGAAACAGGCTGTCCGACGCCGATTCGGGAAACTCGCCCAGCACCCGCGACAGGAACATCCCGTTAGGCCGATACCGCTTGCCCTGCCACGTCAAGACATCGGGTGTCGGGGTTTGGGTGTCGGATGTCGGCGTAGCGTCTTCTTCGCTTGCCGCTTGCGCTGTCGCAGGCCCCTGCGCATTTTCCGACACCCGCACCCCGACACCCGACACCCCGCTTTCCTCCTCACACCACGCCGCGATTCGGTCTTCCACCGCTTCCCGCGTCACGGCCCCAGGGATGCGCGGGCCGTCCGGGGCGGTCACGTTCGGATGGTCTAAGGCCGAAATCGTGAACGTCCGCCAGCGCGGCGACTGGAACAGACCGTAGAAATAGCCCGACGGCGAGAGCGGGTTGGAGATCGCCAGCACCCGGTTGTTGCCGCCCACGCAGACGCCCTCCACCGCGTCCCAAATCTCCTCCGGGACGCCGCAGGCCTCGTCCAGAATCACCAGCAGGTCGTCGGCGTGAAAGCCCTGAAACCGCACCGGCTCATCGGTCGCAAGGCCCATCGCAAAGTGTCCGTCCGTAATTTTCAGTTTCGTTTGCAGCAGGCCGCCTTTCAGTTTCGGGCGCGTCGGATCAAGTTCCGCCCGAACGTTGACCGCCCGCACCCTTCTTCGAATCTCCTCCCACAGCAGGCTTTCCACCTGCCGCCATGTCGGGGCGGTCGTCAGCACGACGCTCGGCGTGTGGGTGTAGAGAAACCAGAGGGCGAGGTCAGCCGCCAGAAACGTTTTTCCGACTCCGTTTGCCGCCTTGACCGCCACGCGCCGATGCTGCGTCAGGGCCATCGCAATCTCCGCTTGCGCGTCCCACCACCGTGACCCCAGAATGTCCCGCGCAAACCCCGCTGGATCGTCCCGGTACACGGCAAGCGAGACCGCCGGGATTTCGCCCGCGTCGTCCGTTTCTTCCTTACCAACGACAGAACGCGCCGTCTCCGGCGCGTTCGCACTTTTGCTTCCTCGCGAAGCGTATTCAGTTTTTCTCATCGTATTCTCCGAATAAGAGTAGACAGCAGACAGTAAACAGTAGAAAATGCCCGGTCTGCCAACTTTGCAACGTTGAAGCAAAACCCGCAAATTCTGATCGCCCTCTACTGTCTTCTGTCTACTCTCCTTCCTATCTTCCGCTCCGGCAGCGCTCCGAGCAGTAGCGGCCCGCGCCGCAGGCGTAGGGGAACCAGTCGCGGCAGCGGAGACAGATACCGCCGCGCTCCGTGTGCCGCCGCCGCGCCGGACGCCGATAGACCGTATGGCGGCAGAACTTCTCAAACGACCAGTCCCACGCATCGTAGCATTTGTTCAAAGCGCTGCGCAAAAGGCGGGAGACCTGCTGCTGCGCCAGCGCCGGAACGAACCGCCGCCCGCTCTGCTCCTGCGTGTCGCCCGCCACCGCCGCCATCAGGACGATGCGCTCGGCAAAGGTCAGACTGGCAAACGGGGCGATGAAATAAATCTCTTCCAGCAGGTCTTTGCCACCCTGCGCCGCCGTGAAGTCCTCCAGAAAAGCGTCGTCCAGCACGATGCGCTTGCCCTCGCCGTGCCGCGCCATTTGCAGTTCGGTGTAGGCAGGGTACTGCGCGTCCGCCTCGACCGACCGCAGCAGGATGTCCGCGCCCGCCTCCAATTTCTGCTCCATGATCTGCCCGGTCAAACTCTGGTTCCACAGGCAGCGGCAGTCAGGCCATTCCGCCGCGTTCCCTCCGTCCCTTTCTCCGCCAGTCTCTCTGCCCCTGGCAGTCCTCCCGTTTCCTCCGAATCCCTTCTCGCTGACCTCGCCGCACCCGGTTGTTTTTTGCGCCGCCATACTGCGTTACTCCTTTCGCTGCGCTCTAATTTGTCCCCGCTGGTACAAATTAAAGCAGAAATTTGTACTATTATGATACACCGTCCGTTGGCGATTTGTCAACGTGTTTTTGAAAATTTTTTAAGATTTTTTCTCCACGAAATGACACAAAGGGACGCGAAAAAAACTGATCCGCAGATTACGCAGAATTTCGCAGAGGGAATCCAAAAAATCCTGTTCGTCCCGTTTATGCTGTCTCTTTGTTCGCCCTAATTTTCGTGTCCCTTCGTATCTTTTCGTGGAGAAAATCCCGCGCTACAACGTCGTCAGAAACGCTTTGAGATCGGCCTTTTCCGCGTCGCTCAGGCCGATGCTAAAGCGCGTGTCGTAGAAGTTCACGATGTCCAGCAGTTCACCGGAGAACCCATTGTGCATATACGGCGACTGCGTTTCCAGCCCGCGCAAACCGGGGACTTTGAATTTCCCGATGTCCGCCCATTTGCCGCTTGTCAGCGCTGCGCTGGGATCGGTCGTCTGCACGGTCGCGCCCGTTTTTTTGTGGCGCAGCGTGTAGAGCGGCAGATCGTCCGTGCGCCGCGAACCGTCCGAAACTCCTGTGTTGAGCAGGAGGGGCAGGGCGTTGCTGCCCACGCCTGGAGCGCTGTGGCAGGAGGAACACGTCCCCGCGATCCGCTTTTTGCCCGCGACATCGTTGAGGCCCGCCACGCCGCTCATCACGAACTGCCGGGTGTTGAACAGCCGTTCGCCCCGCGCAATGGACTGCTGCGCCAACCTTTGCGCTGTCGGAGTTTTCGGCGCGCGCTGGCGGGGATTTCGCGGCGCGTCCAGCCAGTCATCATACATCGTAAACACGTTCGCGTTGAACCGCCGCCGATTATCCGTCAGCCCGAAAGCGTCGTTGATCCCGTAGAAATACGCCTGCCGCGTCAGACTGTCCGGCCCGTTCTCCCCGCAACGCAGGATCAAATCGCCCGCCGCGTCGTCCGTAATCTGCGTGGTGTACAGATGCGTTTCAAACTGGATAATCCGCTCGATTTGCGCGGTGGTCGGCGGCGTCAGGCCCTGCATATGCCCCGCGACCGCGTGGCGAACCTGCGCTTTCAGGGCGTCGGTGATGCGGTATCCCGCCTGCAGTTCGCGTCCGTCTCACATCACGCTGGCGAGAAAGCGCAGGTTCGTGGAGGGCAGCGGGCGGCGGAAGCAGGAGAGTTCGCGGGCGCTGGCATACTCGTAAGGATCGTCCACCGCGTCCAGCGTAAATTCCGCGTCGGCGGGGATCGGCATCCCGATACGGATTAGCCCTTTGGTCAGCAGCATACTGCAATTCGCCTGCCGCGCCTGCAAAGTGGACATATCCACGTTCGGGGCGTTCCGTCCGTCCACCGAGGCGAACAGCGGGTCAAGCCCCTGCGTGGTTTGAAACACCTGAAAGGCGTAGTCCGGCGTAATCGTCATGCCCTGACTGACCGGGTGGCAGGTCGCGCACGTCCGCCCATTCGTCCCAAGCGTCTGGAAAAACGGACTGGCCGTATCGAACGCGGCGTCGGTCGTCAGGGTGCGCGACACGCCCAGGCCGTTCGGCGCGTCCACAAAATTCACGCCCGTCGGCGTCTGACTGAGCGTCGGCGCAGAGAAGGTCAGCGCGGCCCCCGCCAGCGCGACCGGCCCCAGCAGGGCCAGCGAAAGCGGCCTGAAATATCCCATTCTGCCGCCCCTTCCTGCGGCGCGAAAAAATTCCAACCCGAAATGTTTCATACTTACTCCTTTTCTTGCCTGCGGCAGACCGTCTTTCCTCGTCCGCCACACCCGCATTATAAGAAAAAGAGATGAAAATTAGATGAAAAAGGGAAAAAGGCCGTTCATGGCCCGGTCTACGGGGAGTGCCACCAATCGCCAACGCGCTGTCCATTCCCTGGCCCTCTCCGAATTTTGGGAGAGGGAATCACGCTGAATTTCCCGTCCGTGAGGACGGTTAGCCGAAGGCTACACAGGCGGGCCTTTTACAGGCCCGACCAAAAAAGCAGGCGTCATCAATGACGCCTGCTTTTTTCTGTTCCCTGTTCCTTGTTGCCTGACCCTTTTTCCCTGTTTTACGCGGCGGCGCGGTCTGCGGTCTTGCGGCCTCCGCCCCTGCTCTGTTTGTCCGCGTACATAGCGGCGTCGGAACGGCAGAGCAGCGCGGGCAAGTCGGCCCCGTCGGTCGGGAACATCGCGACGCCGATGCTGATCCCCACCTGCGGGAAATCCGGTTCGCGGGCGATGATTTTCTGCCCGTACTTTTCGACGGCGATTTTTAGTTTCGCCGCGACAATATCGGCCTGAAGCGCGTCGGTGCGGGAAAGCACGACCACGAACTCGTCGCCCGCATACCGCGCCGCCAGGTCATAATTGCGGAGGTGCGCCCCCAGAATCTCGCCGCAGTCGCGCAGGACTTGATCGCCGCGCCCGTGTCCGAATCGGTCGTTAATCGGCTTGAAATTGTCCAGGTCAATCGTCAGGACGGCGAAGGGCGCTCCGTCGCGCTGCGCCCGGTTCGTTTCGCGCTCCAGAAATTCGCGCAAATAGCGGGCGTTGCGCAGGCCGGTCAGCGAGTCGGTGTAGGCGCTTTCGTGAATCGCGTGGTAGCGTCGGGCATGGTCTACCGCCCGCGCCGCCTGCGTCGCCACGACCCGCATCACCCGCAAAGCGTCCGCCCGGAACGCATCGGGCGCGGCGGCGTACAGGTTCAGCGTCCCCAGCGCGTGGCCGTCCGGCTGCAACAGCGGGACAATCAGGGTCGAGCGGAAGGGCGTCCAAACGTCGCTGACTTCGCGCAGGCGCAAATCGTCGGGCAGGAACGCCGCCGTAATCGGCTGTCCCTGCGAAAAAGCGCGGCCTGTCAGGTAGGTCCCAATTCGCGCCATGCTGCCAGCCAGATAGCGCTCGTTCGCGCCGAGGGCCGACACGCCGCGCAAAATGTCCTCGTCGTCGTCCGGCAGAAATAAGGCGCAGGCGTCGCAGGCCACAATCTCCCGCACACTTTCCAGCAGCGTTTGGCTGACCGATTGCAGATGCAGCGAACCGGAAACAGCCTCCGCCAGCCGCGCAAGGCCCAGCGCTTCCCGCTGCGCGGCGGCGATGTCGTCGAGCCATTCGCGGGGATTGCGCTCCGCGTCCGAGTCAATCGAGTCAAGGCGCAGCGGGTTTTTCAGTTCCGATTCGGCGCGGAACTGCGCGGCTATCGGGCGGAACGCCGCCACGACTCCGGGATCGAACTGCGTTCCCGCCTGCCGCTCAATCTCCGCCAGCGCCTCGGTTGCGGAAAGCGCGGCGCGGTACGGGCGCGGACGCTGCAACGCGCTGTACGCATTGGCGACCGCTAACATTCTCGCCCCCAGCGGAATCGTTTCGCCGCGCAGTCCCGCCGGATAGCCGCCGCCGTCCCAATGCTCAGAGTGGCTGCGAATCAGCGAGACCACCTCCCAGGGGAACGGCACAGACGCCAGAATCCGCGCTCCCAGCGCGGGGTGGACTCGCAGTTTCTCCTGCTCCTCCGGCGAAAGCGCGTCCGCCTTATTCAGGATGCTTGCCGGCACGCCCAGCCGCCCGATATTGTGCAGCAATGCGGCGGCGCGAAGCCCCTCCGCTTCCTCCATTGGCAGACCGAACGCCTGACACAGACCGGCCACGCTGCGCTGCACGCTGTCCAGATGCCCGATGTTATACGGATCGCTCGCTTCTAAGGCGTAGGTCAGCGCTTCCAGCGTGGAAAAGCAAAGATGCTTGCCGCTTGCCAGCGCCGCTTCGGTCTCGCGGGCGCACTCCCGCGCCTGCCGCCGCCGCGCCCATCGCGCCGCCATCGGCATGGCTATCGCCGCCCCGCCGCCCGCAACCGTTAAACTATAAATTAAATTCGCTATTGGAAAAGTCATCATCAATACCCTCGCCCCAAACCCGCCCTCACCCCCGGCCCCTCTCCCCACCTATTTTACCAATACAGGTTTGGGAGAGGGGAGAAAATTCCTCATAGTCTAAACTCCCCTTCTCCCAGGCTTTTTTTGGGAGAAGAGGGCCGGGGGGATGTGGGCGCATCATTCCTCATTCTTCATTATGTTTGCAAGCCGCAGGGCGTTTTGCGGGGCGAGTCGCTCAAATTTGATCGCAATCAGCGCCATCTCCCGCGCCCCGCCCGATTCCTCAAAGCGCAGGACGCGCCCGGTCAGCTCGATCTCGCAGGCCGCTTCTGTCTCAGTCGCGGGGAGGGAGAGCGACAGACGGACGCGCTGCATCGCCCGGTCGGGGCAGGCCGTCCGCAAGCGCAGGCCGCCCGCGCTAATGTCCACGCACTGCGCGGCGAGCCAGTCCTCACTCAGCGATTCCGCGTCGGAAAACAGCGGCTGATATTTGACCGAAAACCGCGTTCGTTTGCGCGGCGCGATCCGCCGCTGCGCCGCCGTATCGCAGTCCCACACCCGCACCAAAATTTCACGCCACGCTTCCGCGCCCTGTACATCCTCCGCGCCTTCCGCCGGAATTTCTGCTGCATCGCGCAAATTCGTCGTGACTACCATGCCCGAAATGGCGAACCGCTGCGAACCACTGTCCACGCAGAACCGCACCCGCGCCCCCCAGTGCAGTCCCGGCGTTTTCAGGCCGCTTTCAAAGGCGATCACCGCGCTTTGCGCCGACAAATGCCGCAGCCGCGCCGCCATCTCCGTCATCGGTTGATCGCGGGCGTTCAGCGTTTCCAGATAAATCGGCGTCTCATCATTGGTCGTCAGCATAGAAAACTCCCGGAGGGATAAAGGTGTTCAGGTGTTCGGGTGTTCAGGTGTTGACTGTTTTATTGATAGTTTGTACAAACTGCCAGTGAAGAAGCGAACACCCGAACGCCTGAACACCTGAACACCTGAATTACGGCAGCGCCAGCCATTGCTGCACCATGCGCGTCAAAATGAGATGGTCGGTTCGTTTCATAGCGGTAAAGCGGAACGAAATTTCGAACGGATAGTCCAGCGCGTCGGCGGATTCGGGCAGGCGCGGGGCGCAGCGCAGGACAGTGGCCTCGGTTGTGATCCATTCCTTGCCGTCCAGACAGATTCGCAGGCGCAGGGTCGTGTTGGCGAATAGCGCCTCGCTGCTATGGCATCGCGCCCCGCCCACGCTTAAATCGCAAATCCGCGCCGCTTGTTCTTTCGCCGCGACAACCTTTGAGCCTTCGGCGCGGGGCGTCAGCCAGAGATAGCGGCTTTCCAGATCGCAGGCCACGCGCTCGCCGCGCCGCCGCTGAATCACCTGCGGCGTCAGACGCGGCACAATAATATTTGTCCCCTGCGAACGCGCTACTTCGGTATGGTAAAGGTATAAGGCCCCGCCCGTCGCCTGAAGGATGCAAATCGGCGTTCCCGGCGGGCAGTTGCGAGCGTCAGCGGGCGAGCAGGACAGGACGAGAAAATTCTCGCGGACGCACTGCACTTCGCCCTGAAACCGGATTCCTTTTTCCTTTATCTCAACGCTGACCCATTCCTGTTCTTGAAACATACCGTCCGCTCCCGCCGCCCGCGACCCCACAGAGCAAGGCGTCCGTTGGAACCCTGTCCCGGCACGCGCTTCGATTATTGGCGATTTTGTAGGCAAAGTAGAGACTCCGCGCAGAAAAAGGAGGATTCTGCCCGTAACAAGATGAATCCAAGCGCGTAACAAAGAGAAGCATGGACGGGATTCAACGCGATCCCCGCATTGGCGTCCGAAGGACGCGAGGCCGCAGGCCACCGAGACGGGTAGGTATTGAATAGGAAACACCTGTTGCCGCAGACCGCCGAGACGGGTGTTTTCGATACCTGAAACCTCGGACGATACGCGCAGTAATCTACGGGTGAGGGATTTTCAGGCAAAATATGGAGACGCATTGGGCTATTGATCTTGGCACAACCAACACGCTGATTGCAAAATGGGTCGGCACACACGCCTCCATTGTCGCGCTGGAATCGCTGGTAGATTACGAACCGGCGTGGAATACCCCGCTGATTCCTTCGGCGATCTATTTTCAGGAGGGCGGGCGGGCGATTATCGGACGCCCCGCGCTGGCGACGCGGGAATTTATGCACGGCGCGGAGATGCAGCTGCTTAGTCCGCTGGCCCGCTCATTTAAGAAAACGCTGGCGAAACGCTCCGGCGAGGCCGTCGCGCAGCTAGGCTCGGAATCTATCTCGGCGCGGCAGTGCGCCACCGTTTTCCTCCGGGAACTCCTGAAAGAGGCGGGAGAATATCAGCGCCTTCACACCGACCCGCATCGGACGCGGATGCAAAAGCTGCGCAGCATCGTGCAGTTCTGGCGCAAAGAGGGCGCGGTGGGCGACCTGACGATGACCGTGCCGGTCGAGAGTTACGAGCCTTACCGGGCGGAACTCGGCTCTATCGCCCGCAAACTCGGAATCCCGGCAAGCAAATTCCGCACACTGGACGAACCGGTCGCCGCCGCGCTGGGCTACGGCGTAGACCTTACGGACGAAAAGCATCTGCTCGTGGTGGACTTTGGCGGCGGAACGCTTGACCTCGCCATTGTCCGCACCCATGCGGCAGGCTCCGGCGGCAGGAACAATCCCGGTCAGAACAAGGCCACGCTGCTGGCGGCGCGGGGACTGGAATATGGCGGCGAAACGGTGGACAGCTGGATCGCGGACTTTGGGGCGGCGCGGCTTTCGGCGCACCAGTCCATGCTTCGGCCTATCCTGCTGGCGCAGGCCGAAGCGATTAAAAAAGACTTGAGCAACAAAGCGTCCATCGCCGACTCCAGTTACTTCCTGTTGCAGGGCGGCGGGCGCATCGAAATGACCCGCGCCGATTTCCTTGAAACTTTGGAGGGGCGCGGCCTGTATAAGACTCTGGAAACGCTGACGGAAGTCACGCTCGATGACTGCAAGCACGAAATTTCGGAGTCGCAGATTGACGCCGTGCTGCTGGTCGGCGGCTCGACCCTGCTGCCCGGAGTGCGCGAACTCTATGAGCGGCTTTTCAGCGCCCAGCGCGTCCATTACTGGGAACCGTTTGAAGCGGTCGTCAAAGGCGCGGCGATTTTCGGGGCGGGATACAGCGTAGACCAGATCGTTCACCACGATTACGCGATTCGGGTGTATAGCGATAAAGACCAGCGCCCGGAATACGAGCGATTAGTCCGGCGCAACACGCCCTATCCGACGCCCAGCCCGTTCGAGACCCGCTACTACGCGGTGACCGAAGGGCAGGGACAGTTCCGCTTGCCCGTCTGCGAAGTGGGTTACGCGGGGCGCACGGCGCTGCCCTGGAACAAGCGCATGAACGGCAACGAATACTGGCTGCCCAACGGCGCGGAGGAGAGCGAGTGCGTCGTCGTCCTCAACGAAGGCGACGCCCTGCGCCTGACGCCGCCGGGAAACAGCGCTCAAGCCCGCCTGCGCATTGATTTTACGATTGATTCCAATCGCTACCTGTGCGCCACGATCCACGACCTGCTCAAACAGCGCGACCTGCGCCAGGACGAGCGCGTTGTTATGCTACGATAGGAGGTGTTAGGTGTTGGGTATTGGGAAAATGCGCTCGCCTGCTGAAAGTTTATGCAAACTCACAGGGAGGCGAGCATTGACCTAACACCCAACACCCAACACCTAACACCTTCCCGAAGGGAGAATTCATGTCCGCTGAAACAGAACAGGGATTGAACGCGCTGCAAAGCGGCAATGCGGCGGAAGCCGTGACGCTGCTGGAACGCGCAACGCAGAGCGACCCGACCGATTATCAGGCGTTTATGTATCTGGGCGCGGCCTACGGGCAGGCCAAACAGTACAACGAGGCCATGACCGCCCTGACGCAGGCCGTTACCTTGCAGCCCTCCAACGCGCAGGCCCGCTACAATCTGGGGCTGGTGATGGAGCAGGCGGGCTACGCGCCGCAGGCGTTGGAAGCCTACGGGCAGGCCCTGCAACTTCAGCCAGATTATGCCAAAGCGCAGGAAGCGGTCAACCGGCTGCAATCCCCCGCCGCGCCGTTGTCCGACTTCGCCGCGCCTCCGATTGGCGCGGAAACGCAGATTGCCCAAAATTACGCCCCGCCCGCTTCCGGCTACGCGCCGCCCGCCGCCGAGACGCCGACGCAGTACGCGCCGCAGGGCTACGCCCCCCAGCAGCCCGCGCAATACGCCCCCCCGCCCGGACAACCGATGCAGGGTTACGCGCCGCCGGGACAGCAAATGCAGCAGGGATACGCCCCGCCTGCCCAATATGCCCCGCCCGGTCAGCCGCCCGTTTATCCCGGAGGCTACGCGCCGGGGGCCTATATGCAGACTCCGCAAAAATGCAAAGAGGCGGGAGAAGCGCTGGCCTACGCCATCATCGGCATCTTCTGCTTTGGAATCATTCTGGAGCCGATAGCGATTTTCAAGGCGCTGAAAGCGAAAAAAATGATCGCTGCCGACCCGACGCTGACCGGGGGCGGACAGGCAACGGCGGCGCTTATTATTAGTTCCGTGCTGCTTGGCCTCAGCGTCATAGGCATTTTGTTCTTTATTTTTGCAGCGATTGCCGCGCCTTCCCGCTAAAAAAACGCCAACTGCGCCGTAGGCCGTTAGCGCGTCTTTGCATCATGCGCAAAAGAGACTGGCGCATCACATATGAAGGGGATTCGAAACTATGTCCGCAGACCGAGACGAAGGATTGAGGCTGATGCAAAGCGGCGACACGGTGGGCGCGATTGCGCCGCTGGAACGCGCAACGCAGAGCGACCCGACCGATTATCAGGCGTTTATGTATCTGGGCGCGGCCTACGGGCAGGCCAAACAGTACAACGAGGCCATGACCGCCCTGACGCAGGCCGTTACCTTGCAGCCCTCCAACGCGCAGGCCCGCTACAATCTGGGGCTGGTGATGGAGCAGGCGGGCTACGCGCCGCAGGCGTTGGAAGCCTACGGGCAGGCCCTGCAACTTCAGCCAGATTATGCCAAAGCGCAGGAAGCGGTCAACCGGCTGCAATCCCCCGCCGCGCCGTTGTCCGACTTCGCCGCGCCTCCGATTGGCGCGGAAACGCAGATTGCCCAAAATTACGCCCCGCCCGCTTCCGGCTACGCGCCGCCCGCTGAGACGCCGACGCAGTACGCGCCGCAGGGCTACGCCCCCCAGCAGCCCGCGCAATACGCCCCCCCGCCCGGACAACCGATGCAGCAAGCCTACGGACAGCAGCCTCCCGCCTACGGGCAGCCGACCATGCTGCCGGGACAGCCGACAGGATACGCGCCAAACTCCTACGGACAGCCGCCGACCTATCCGGGCGGTTTTGCGCCGGGAGCCTATCGCGGAACGTCTGGCTATGTCGAGGACAAGTTCGATCTGAGACAGGCGGCGCTGGACTGGTGGCAGGTGATTCGCGCCCCGAAAACGTTCTTCGAAGGGCAATACGGGCGGACGGGCTACAAAGCGCCGATTGCGTTCCTGCTCTTTTCGGCGCTGGCGCAGGCCGTTTTCTCCCTCATTGGTGGAGTCTTTCGGCCCGCCATGCTTGGCCTGACGCTGGCGGCAGTCGCTTTCAGTCTGACCATCGGCTTCCTGCTTACGCTGCTCGTTCTACGAATCGGGGCTGCCATGGTTCATGGCATCGGGAAAATGTTCGGCAATCAGGGCGAACCGGCGGGATCGTTCCGGGCGCTGGCCTACTGTCAGGCCCCGTTCTTGATTTTTAGCGTGATTACTTCACTGGCGAGTCCCTTGATTGGCGCGGGCGCGGGTTCGCTGGGAATGGCCCTGCCGCAGAGACCGGGAATCATTCTGAAACAGTCGCAGAATACACCCGATTCCCCGTTCAATTCGCCGCGCTCCTCCCGTTACAGTCCGTCGGGGCGGTACGGCGGCGGTTCGTATAGCGGGACAAGCAGCACACCGCGCAATCCCTTCTCCAATCCGGCGCTGGCGGGCATCATGGCGCTGGGCGTGTTTGGGATGCTGCTGGCGCTGGGAATGTTCCTCTGGTACGTCACCCTCCTCGTGATGGGCATTAGCAGCGTACAGCAAATCTCCGGCGGCGCGGCGGTCGGCGTGGTGATTATCTCACTGATCGTCGCCTTCGTCATTCTAATTGGGGTCAGCGTTGTCATTGGCATTGCGTTCGCGGCGATGTTTGCCGGGATGCGCTGATCTCGCGGCAACTTCACACGAGAAACGGCGGGGCGAACATTCGCCCCGCCGTTTCTGCGCCTGTATGGGTATCAAAAAGAGTTCTTAACACAGATTAACAATCAACGCCATTACTTAACCTGCTCTTAACCTCGCAATCCTACCGTAGCCACTATAACGCATTGACTGCTTGTTTTACCGCTAATTTATCCATTATTTCCCTGTTATTCTCACTTAAAACAAGAAAAGGACGCCTGCATTTCTGCGGAGTCCCCTTTCTTAATCAAAAATTAATAATCCCTTAATCATAATTTAATCTAACGTTTACAGTCCCTTAATGGAACCGGTGTTATACTAGACAGGCAACAAAAAAAGGGCCGTACTTCTACCGCCCCATACCCATTATCTCGCGGACGCCATGAGCGTGCCGCATCGTGTTCCTTAAGGAGAGTGCAGTACACTATGAAGAATCGGACTCATCAACTTTCGCAGAAAAACGGCTTCACGCTGATTGAACTGCTCGTCGTGATCGCGATCATCGCGATTCTCGCCGCCATCCTTTTCCCCGTTTTCGCGCAGGCCCGCGAAAAAGCGCGGCAGACCGCCTGCCTCAACAACTCCAAGCAGATCGGGACCGGTTTTCTGCAATATGTGCAGGACTACGATGAGAGCTACCCTATTGCCAACGATAACAAGGTCAATCCTAAAGACAATCTCTACACCTTCGAATGGCAAAACAGCACCCAACCCTACATCAAAAACGCGCAGGTGTTGCGATGCCCGTCCGACACAACTATCTTTAGCGTCACGCCAACGGGCAAACAAAATGTGTCCGTCGTCAGCTACCTTTACAATGGCAGTCTCGGCACGAACCTCTACGATCCCGGCAGCATAGCCAATCCGCCTCTCGGACAGGCGCTGCCTACGAAGAAACTCTCCGCAGTCAAACAGCCGGCCTCGCTTTTTATGGTAATGGAAGGCTATCGGTTAAGCCCGGATGATGTTACTTCTGGCTTCACGACCGTTCCCGACAAGAACGGCATGGATTTCCAGGGCAAAAAGAATACGCTCTACCTCATCCGTATGTATACCTTCGTGGGAGACGGCAGCACAGGACAGGGCGACCTTTATGACATCCCTACCGTTCCCTCGCGCAACCTACCGCGTCACGCCGGCGCTAAATTCATGAACGTTACTTTTGCGGACGGTCATGCCAAAGCGGTGCGGGCAGGCAGCGGGGAGGAATTAGAAGGCAGCACGGCCACGTGCCTTAACTACTCCATGATACCCGGACGCAATTTGCAGGGCGATCCTCGCATCGGGTGGCGTGGGGCCGTTAAGGGCAATCCGAACTGCCCGCCCGACTAGTACAGCGTGGCCTAAATCCGCCAACACGCGTCGAGGCGTTCCGTCAAGCGTCCTGCCGGACGCAAATGCGGACGAATTTACGCCGACGGGTACTAATCCTCGTCGGCAGAACGTTTTACCGCAGCATGGGGCCTTTCGGGAAGTCAGGACGCTTTCTCCCGCGCCTTGCTGCAGACAAAAATTAGAGAGGCCGCAGCGCGGGATCAGCGGGGACAGCGTAGTTCCCACAAACCCGCGCCACAGAAGCGGCCCAAAAGTTTGCTTTCGATACTATCAGGGGATCGCAGTTCGGCAAAGGCGCGCGTCAAAACAGGAAGCAGTATACGACCGCAGGCGAAGAAACGCCTGCTAAAGGAGAACGTTACAATGTCTTTGACCAAAACAGTCAAGGCGACTGCGCTGTCGCTTGGCATCGGTGTCAGTCTCGCGGGAACGCAGGCGGCGCAGGCGCAGGCCATCAGCATCAAGTTTGTCGGCGGCGGCTCATCCGCGCTTCAGGGCGATTATCGCTTTAACGCCAGTTTTCTTACTATCAATGGAACGCTGACAGCGGCGCAGGTCGCGCCCGCCGGGGCCTTCACCGCCAGCGGCAGCGGCGGCACGTTCGGCGGCGCGGTCAAACCGTTCGGCGGTTCGGGATTGCAGGGCAACCAGTTCAGCGAAGGCGCCCTTCCGCAGGCGGTTGAGCTTATTGGCGCTATCGGGACCTACAAACCGGGCGTTCAGGCGGAGCGCGTGATCGTGCTGCGCAGCTTCAATCAGCAGGGTGACGGAACCGCCATTACTCCGGGCAACTACCCGGCTACTCCCTATACCTACACCTCGCCCACCGTCGGGACGTTCAAACGCTATGTGCTGACAGCGGCGCAGGCGGCGCAGCCCAACACGATCCTCGTCAGCCCGGATGATATCGTCGTGCAGACCAACCCGTCGGTCGCTTCCACCAGTCCCGCCGCGCGCTTCGAAGTGGTCGGCGACGCCGAAATTCGCACCACCATCGTCGGCAGCGCCACCAATGTCGCGATCCTGCTGCGCTCCGATTCCGGTCAGGGCGTTCGCTACGCCGCGAATGGCGCGAAAATCGTGCAGCTTCCCGCTACGGTCTCCGGCGCGGCGGCCCGCTTTGCCCGCGTCCTCCCTGACCCCAGCGGCGGCCCTATCATCGGCCCGACGTTCAATGCCGTGACCGATTCCGCTGACATCGCGGTCATCAACAATCTGACCGCTGCCGCTTCCAGTGGCGGCATTGCAATTAGCGCGGGCCTCTCCGACGTGACCGCAGACTCCGTTATCCGTTACGCGGGCTTCGGCGCCGGTTCGTTCGGGCAGAACTACACCGGACAGCCCGTCTTCAACGCGATCAACAACCCGCCTAACGCCTTCACCGCAAAGCCCGTCGCGGTGCAGACCCTTCTGGCCCTGTACAACGCCAATATCAACGCGCCCAACGACTTTACGGTCGTAATCCCGCACCACATCGCGCAGAATATCACCCTGGGTTTTCAGGGCGCAACGGCTGGTTCGCCGATCCAGTGGAGCAACGTAGACGGACGCCTGCCCGCAAACTTCGTGAAAAACGCCTTCCGTGAGAACACCTCCGGCACGCGCCTCACCTACCTTGTGGACATCCTGCGCCATTCGCTCGTTTCCGGCGACTACAACAGCGAAAATATCGGCGGCAAGACCCTCGCCCCGACGACCAACCCGCAGCTGGGAACCGGAACGATGCTCGGCACGGTCAACAGCAGCGCCGATTCCTACGGCTATTCGTTCGTGACGGGCGGGGCCGGCAATGGCAGAGGCGCGATCCGCGTTGCGGCTTACGAAGGCGTCCTGCCCTACAAAAAAGCCAGCGCGGCCCTTCCCGGCGACATCAGCGGCGGCTCAACCTCCCTCCCTGGCAACAACGGGCAGGCGGGCTACTCCACTTCTCCGTATTACACCGAGACCATCAACGGACGTTACCCGCTGTGGTCATCCGCCAATGCCTTCACAAACAGCGCCGACGCGGCGATGTTCATTGATAGTATCGTGAACACGGCCTCGCGCAACACGGGGCTGTTCTATAGCCAGGGGCTGCTGTTCCAGGATGACCTGAACAACGCCGGGACGTACCGCCAGTTCTTCACCTCCGGCATCACCGGCGAGAGCGTGACGGACGGCATGGTGATCAACTTCGACGTGGACGGGACGAGCGTCGTTCCGAACCTCGTGCAGTAAATCGGCTTGCGCCGGTCTCTTTCGGGAGATTGGCAGACGCGAATCGGGAGCGCAGGAATGCGCTTCCGATTCGAGACAGATTTTTTCCGAAGCGCTCGAATGTTCATGTCGCGTGAAATGTCCCCTGTCCGGTGGAACGCTTCGTATTTTGGCTTATTTTCGCGGGGCCTGCGGGCCGAGGCCGCGAAATTTAGAAAGGATGATCTCTCATGCGTAAGGCGACAGGACTGCTCGCGCTGTGCGGCGCGGCGCTGACGGCGGGATGGAACGCCGCAGCCGACCCTACCATTATTCTGGACACTTACGGAAGCGGGGCCAACTGGAATGTCGGAGGAACGCTTTCCGCGTCCGGCGCGGTCGGCTTTCACGGCGCGGTCGGATCAGTCAACGCGCCGAGCGACACGGCGGCGCACGCGGCCTACGCGGTGCTGCCCTTCACGGTCACCAGCCTTCCGGCGGGGAAAAGTCAGGTGGCGACTCTGGAAATTGTTTTTAATATCCAGCCGCCCACCGGGGATTCTTCCCATGTAGAATTGCTGTACGGGGCCATCTTCAAGACGCCGGCGGGCGGGGCCGCCGCGCTCAATTCTACGGGAGTGACGCAGGTCGGGCCTTCATTCCAGTTCGACACGTCCGGCAGCGTGGACTTGACCGATGTGCTGCACGGCAGCGCCAATAAAGGCAACGGCATAACCGGGCTGCTTCCCGCCCTAAATCTCGCCGCCGCCGGGATCACGCTGACGCCCGGATCGTACTTTCTGGTAATTGAGCCGAAGAACGGAATCGGCCCCGCCGCGACCGATACGCTGCTAGACTACGGCCTCTGGATCGAACAGAGCGCCGTCAATATTCAGCAGGCGAACCCGAATTTAACGGTCTCCGGCGGCGCGTTGACGAACTCCTATGTCTCGGTGGCGCAGGCGATGGACACCTTCAAAACGGGCAGTAACGGCGACGGCCTGACGCTGCAATCGCTGATTATCGGGCGCAAGACCGTCGCTTACTTCGGAGCGCGATTAAGCGTGGACGCGCCGAAGAGCGCGACTGTCACCGGCAAGGTCTCGCTGGAGGGCGTTTCTGATCTGTCTACAATCAGCCCCGCCGCCCCGCTCGGCCTGTTCCATGTTTCGTTCCGTCAAAACGGAACGGAAGTCAAGGGCTTCGATGTCCCGCTGACCAATCTGGGCGCAACGGGAACGTTCACCGTGACCGGCGCTCCGGCGGGGACGTTCGACATCAATATCAAAGGCCCGAAAAATCTGGCGGTCACCGTCCCGGCGGTCAACGTCAGCGGCGCGGTCAGCCTGCCGGGTGTCTCGCTTCCGGCAGCGGACAGCAACAACGATAACAGCGTGGACTCCACTGATTTCACGGCGCTGATTGGCTCGTTCAATTCCGACGCCACGATTGCGGGCAGCGGCTACGACCCGACAGCCGACTTCAACTTCGACGGCGCGGTGGATTCTTCGGACTTCACGCTGCTCATCGGACAGTTCAACAACGTCGGGCAGTAGACACGCTTTGCGCCTTTACCGTTCAGCAACCCTTTCGGTCTCCGGCATATCCCGCCGGAGACCGAAAAAAAGCCTCTTCCAGCAGGAAGGGACAAAAGACCGCGCCAAATAGAATTGTGGATGCAGTATTGAGCGCCACCTAGAGCGTTACGCTGTGTCCTGTCCTGGTCGCGCTTCGGCGTCGCTGCCGCACCGCGACTTCACATAGAAGTAAATTCATCAATGTAGTATGAACATCTTCTGAAAATGGACATCTTCCAACGGGACTATGGACATCTTTCGAAAAGGAACAAAGAAAATGCGCATTTTCAACACAACTTTCAAAACCCTGACAGGCGTTTCGGCCCTGCTCGCCTGCGGCGTGACCGCTAACGCGCAGAGCGACATCGTGAACACCATCGGCAACGGTTCACAGTGGAATATCGGGCAGACCTACACCGCTTCCGCGCCCATCGGATTCGACGCGAACAGCAGTCCCAATGCGCCCGCAAGCGCCGCGACCTCTGGCTACGCTGTCCTGCCCTTCACGATTGCCAATGACACATCCATCAACAGCATTAGCGAAGTGGACATCGTTTTTAATGCGCAGACGGGCACTTCGGGCAATACGAACCTGCCGTCGCTTTCCGGCGCGATTGTGGCGGCGAACGCCTCCAACTCGCTTTCGCTGACCGGGCTTTCGTCCGGCGATTTCTTCTCCTTCGACACAACGCCGAACAATAACCCGCTCGGAGCAGCCAATGGCGACGGGATTACGCATATCTACTCTGCCACGAATTTCGGCTCCTATAACCTGACGAAGAACCAGACCTACTGGCTGGTGATTGCGCCGAAGGCCGGACTTGCGGCGCAGGCGGGCGACACACTGCTGGACTACGGCCTCTGGAACAACCGGCTTGCCTCCGCTGTCACCACCTCCGGCGGTTCGCTGACAAACTCCTACGCGACGGTGGCGCAGGGCCTCGCGGAACAGCAGGGCGCAAACGCGGGCGACACGCTGACCGGAACGCGCATCGGGCGCAACGGCGGTCAGCCCGCGTACTTCGGCGCGCGCATCTCCGGCACGGCGGTTCCCGAACCGTCCAGTGTGTTGGCGCTGGCGGGCGGCGTCCTGATGGCGGGCGGCCTGCTGGCCCGCCGCCGCAAATAATCTGACACCCAATATACGAACGGCGCGGGCAATTTCTTCCCGCGCCGTTCCTTTTTTGTGAACAAGCCCTATGAAAATTTACACAACGTTTTGTCTTGCCGCCCTGCTGACGGGCGGCGTTTCGGGCGCCTTGCCGGTGGCGCGGGCGCAGGCTGCAAGCGCGGAAACCGGTTACGCGGATGAGGTGGTCGCGACGGTCGGGGCGCGGAAAATCACGCGGCGCGATGTGGTGGCGGACTACGCCTGCTATCAGCCGAAAATTTTGGGCGCGGCGCTGCTGGAGCGCTACCCGCAATTAGAACGGACAATGACGATTGATATGGACGCGATTTGCCGCAGCGCGTTCGCTTCCAAATCAGCGGAATTTGATAACGTCGTGGAGCGGCTGCTTATCCTCAACGCGCTGGAGGAGGCGGCGGCGCGGCGCAACATTCAGGTCACAGCAGACGAGGTGAACGCGCAGACGCATCACGATCTGGAAGCGCGGCAAAAATCGCTGGAGCTGCCGGAGGCCCCGGATGAGGAAGTGGCGCGAAAACTGGGCGATAACCTTGTTCTGCTGCGGCAGACCGCCCGCGAAGTTTTGCTGAAACGCCGCCTTGTGCTGTCGGACTTGAACGACCGGCTGGGGCATCCGATTGGCAATGCGGACTATTACCGGGTTCACGGGATTTTCACGCGGGTGAACGACGCGCAGGGCGTTTTCGATCCGAAGGCCACGCTGGCAAAAATTCAGTCTCAGCGGGCCGAAATCCTGACGAAAAAGCGAACGTTTGAGGAGATTGCCAAAGCGGAAAGTCAGGACGCCTCTAAAGGGCGCGGCGGCGCGTTCGGCCCGCTGACGCGCAAACTCCTCAAAAATGAGATTGATGACGCGCTGGCGAAAATGAATCCCAACGAGATCACGCCTCCGATAGAGGTTCAGGGCGGCTACGCGATTTTCCGGCTGGACAAACGCGGCGCGGACTTGACGGACGCGGAGCGCAAGACCGCTATCGCCACCTACCTGAAAAGTGAGAAGCGGGCGCAGAACGCCATCGCGAACACGGTCAGGGACATCCCCTGGACTACCACGATTGGCAAAACGCCGGAGTGGCTCAAACTCTCCGACGAGACGGAAACCGCGTCCGCCGCAAAGTCCCGTCCGTAATCGTTTCCGCATGACGCCACAGGCATATCCACAGGCAGGCATGGCCCGCGCCGATTTCGGCGCGGGCCATATCGCGTTGTTTTTTGTCGCTGGTTCCGCAAACGAAGCAGGATTTAGCGGGGGGCGACGCGAACTCCGTCTTTGAGGAACGGTTCCGCAATGTAAATCGGGCCGCTGCCGTCAGGATTCAAGACGGGATCGGCGGTGTACTGCGGGAGGAAAATCCGGCGGACGCCCTGCGAGGTGTTCGCGCCGCTGCGGTGGAAAACCGTGCTGGAAAATACCGCGATACTGCCCGCCGGGGCCACGACCGGATCGCCGGGATCAGGCCCGCGATAGCCGACTAGATCGTTGGTCGCCGGGTCTTTTTCGTGTTCCACGCGGTCGCGGGTTCCGGCGCGGTCGTAGGGCAGCAGGTAGACCGTGCCGTTCTCCTCCGTCACGTCGTCGAGCGTACACCAGCACGAAACGTAGGGGCGGTGCGGAAAGGGAACGTAGCCCGAATCCTGATGCCACGAAAACGACATCCCTTTTTCCGGAAACTTAACGACGAACTGCTCAAACGAAAAATAGGCGTCCGGGCCGAGCAGCGTCCGGCAAATCTCTTCCAGCACGTCGCTAAAAACGAACGGGGCCAGCGCCTGACTGACCTTCCACGAGGAGAGGAAATAGCGGCTCTGGCGGAAATTCAGACCGAGATGGTCGCTTCCGCGCTCGTCCATGCGGGCGTCCTCCGCCGCCATGAGGCGCTGGCACTCGTCGCGCAGCAGCTGAAGATGTTCCGGCGGAATCACCCGCTCTAAAACGAAAAAACCTTTCTGTTCGTACTGATGTTTCTGTTCGTCGGTGATCAGCGCGGCGGGCGCGGCAAGCGTTGCGTTTGACATCGTTGGGTCTCCTTTGGGTGTTCGGGTGTTCAGGTGTTCGTCTTGCTCACTGACAGTTTGTATAATCCACCAGTGAACAGTCAATACCCGAATACCTGTACGTCCTCATTATATCTCAATCCGTCTTGTCTGTCTTTGCAGGATTTTTGTTATGGATTGCATTTTTTCCGGCGTGGAAGACCTTCTTTATTTGCCCGCAGACCGCGACGGGGCGTGCTGGCCTTTTGCGCTTCCCTTACAGCGCCTGACGTTCCACCGGCATCAGGAACTGGAACTGAATCTGGTGACGCAGGGCAAAGCCGAATATCTGCTGGATGACCGCCGTTATTCGCTGCAATCCGGCTCGCTCGTCTGGCTGTTTCCGGCGCAGCACCATGTCCTGCTTGACCGGACGCCGGATTTTGCGATGTGGATTCTGGTGGTGAAGCCCGATCTGGTGGCGCGTTTAAGCGCGGGGGGAAGTTACGCCGAACTACGCGAGGCCAATCCTGCCGATCCCTCTTGCAGGCGGCTGGGACGGGAGGCGCAGCAGCGGCTCGCCGCCCTGCTTGCGGACGTTGCGGCATTGAACGAGGCCGCGCACTTCAACAGCGGACTGGCCTACGCTCTGCTTTCGGCGTGGGCGGCCTACCAATCGGCGACGGGAGAGGAACGCTTCGTTCAAGTGCATCCGGCGGTGGAAGCGACAGCCCGCCTGCTGCGCGAGGGCGCGGAACCGACCAGCCTGAAGCAGCTGACCGCGCAGTTCGGCCTGAGCGCCTCCCGCCTGAGCGCCCTGTTTAAGGAGCAGACGGGGACTCCGCTGGCCCGTTACCGCAATCAGCAGCGGATAGAGCGGGTTTTGCGGCGGTATGAGACTCCGGGAGCGCGGCGCGTCAGTCTGCTGGAGGCGGCGCTGGACGCGGGCTTCGGCAGTTACGCGCAGTTTTACCGGGTCTTCTGCGAGACAATGGGCCGTCCGCCCGCCGCTTATTTTGAGCAGAACGCATTTGAGCAGGCAGATAGCAGTAAGACGGACAGGGAACAGTCGAGGGAGGCAAACGCCGTAGAAGCAGACCGGGCGCAGACCGGGCCGTGAACGGCCCGTCTGGGAGGCTAAAGCCAACCGTCCTGCGGACGGAAATACCGTTTCTAATAGCGTGTTTGAGTGATTTAATTATGAGACCAGCGCCGGAAATGAAAACAAACGCAATTCGCCTGCTCGATCAGGCGGGAATTGCGTATGAATTGCGGACTTATGCGGTGGACGAGAGCGATTTAAGCGCCGAAAGCGTCGCCGCAAAAATTGGACTGCCGCCGGAACAGGTCTTCAAAACGTTGATTGCGCTGGGCGACGCGATGGGCCACCTATTTGCGCTCCTGCCTGCGGGAACGGAACTCGATCCGCGCCTGCTGGCAAAAGCGTCGGGAAATAAGCGGGTGGAGATGGTCTCGCTGCGGGACGTGCAGGCCGTCACCGGCTACCTTCGCGGGGGCGTTTCGCCGCTCGCCGCAAAGAGGCCGTATCCCGTGTTTCTGGACGAAACGGCGCTGCTGTGGGACGTTATCAGCGTCAGCGCCGGAAAGCGCGGCCTGCAAATCCTGCTTGCGCCCGACGCGCTGGGCCGCGTCGCCAACGCGACTTTCGCCGATCTCATCGCCTGAACGAACCGCCCTCACCCTGGCCCTCTCCCAAATCAGGGAGAGGGAATCGAAGACTATAATTTCCCGCCTGTGGCGCGTCACTTGCGGACGAGGCAAAAAAATACCGCCGCCCTCGCGCAAGTTTCTGGACTTGCGGCGCGGCGGCGGTCCGTAGTACGTTCACAGACTACAGAAAGGAGATCACTGCCTATTCAGACGGCGCTTTTTGTAAAATTGTTCATTAAAAGTTTGCGCCCGTGTCCCCTGCCCGAAATTCCCCGTCAAATCTCCAGCGTTTCCGGGTAAAAAACGGCCTGCGCCTCGTCATAGTGCCATGCGGTCATTTCGGCGGCACTTCCGCCGCGCACACTGACAATCACAGTTGCCCAACCCTCCCACGCGGCAAGCCGGTCGGTCTCGCTGGGGCAGGCGGGGGCGTCCGGGTGGGAGTGGTAGAAGCCGAGGATTTGCCGCCCGGTCTGGCGCTCCTCGCGCATCAGGTCGCGCAGGGTGTCCGGCGCGATAGAAAATGCGGTCTCCGGGCGGTCGCTTTCTGCGTTGGGCAACGGACGCGCCTCCCGGACAATCGAAACGCCTTCCTCTCGGTCGCCCAGCAAAACGCCGCACTGTTCGAGTGGATAGCCCTGTTCGCCCTGACGCCGAATCGCCGCCGCCTGTTCCGCCGTTAATCGCATCATGCTTTTTAATCCTTTTACCTGACCCCCAACCTCCTCCAATCGCCGACGCGCTCCCCCTTCCCTGATGCGTTCGCTACGCTCACAGGGAAGGGGAGCAAGGCGCGTCAAAATCAAAGCGAGACGAGGCCGCGCCGCGCTCCCGTCGTGACCGCTTCCGTTCGGCTTGACGCGCCGAGTTTCGCCAGTATGGAAGCGACATGAAATTTTACGGTGTGCTGACTGATGCTTAATCGCGCCGCAATCTGCTTGTTTGGCAGTCCCTGCGTCATCTGCTGAAGGACTTCCCGTTCCCGCGCCGTCAGCGTCTCGTTTGGCGGGAAAATCTCCGCATCCGCCTGCGGGAACGCCGCGCCGGGAAGGAAGTCCAGTCGCCGGTCAAGGGCGATCAGCCCCGCGCCCGCCGCCCGAATCGCGCCGAGAATTTCGATCCGGTCGGCCTCTTTGCGCAGGCAGGCCCATCCCGGCAAGTCCGCGTCCGCCAGCGCCTGATACGCGGCGCGGTCATCGTCCAGCAAGACCAGCGCAACGCCCTCCCCGGACAACGTTTCGATAACGCGCAGAGCGTCCGCCGTCGTCGTGTCGCACAGCGCGATTTCCGGCGCGGCCTCAATCAAAAGCCGTTCCAGTTCCACGCTGCCGACCGCCTCCCCGACAATCTCCGCGTCCTCCGCTTCCGCCAGCATCGCCCGCAGTCCCGCCCGCACGGAGGCCCAGCCCGCCACAATTACGATTTGCAAGTCGTTCCTCCGAGGTAAGAGAGGGAAAGGAGAAAAAAATTTCCACCACAGAGAACACAGAGAAACGCAGAGAAGGAAAGAGGGGAAACAGACAGGATTTACAAGATGGCTCAGGATGGGCAGGATAACTTGATTTTGGATTAGAATCTTTTTCCATCGTGTTTTTATCCCGTCTTATCAATCTTTCCGCCTGTTCATCCTGTCTATTTCTTCTCTGTACTTCTCTGTGTTCTCTGTGGTAAAAATTCTTTTTTCCTATTCCGTTCCCAGCGTCACGGTGAGAGAAAGCGGAGCGCCGCCGCGCAGGAGATTGAGCGCGATCTCCTGCCCCGCGTGATGCTGCCGCAGTTGCGAGCGCAGGGCGTCCACGTCGGTGACCGACTGTCCGCCGACTGCCAGCAGGGTATCGCCGAGCAGGAGGCCGCCCTGTTCCGCCGGACTGCCCGGTTCGACCTGAATCAGCAGAAGTCCTCTGTCCTGCGTCAGTTTCAGCGACTCAATCAGGTGCGCGGGCAGGGCCGCCGCCTGCGTTCGAATCCCCAGATAGCCGCGCGGCATCTTGCCATGCGTCAGCAATTCCTCTACCACGCGCCGCACGATGGAGACGCCGACCGAAACGCCTTTGCCGCGCCCGAACATCAGGTTATTCAGCCCGACCATCTGCCCCGCGACGTTGACCAGCGGCCCGCCGGAAAATCCGGGATAAAACGCCGCGTCGGTGTGCAGGACGGTCTCCGCCCCGCCCTCGCTCTGCGACTCCAGGCGGGCGCTGATGATTCCAAACGTGGCGTGGAGGCCGGAAGTTCCCGGACGCCCCAGCGCCAGCGCAATCTGCCCCGCCTTCGCCGAGTCTTCCGCCGCCGCTTCGAGGGCGGGCAGTCCAGTGGCGGCGACGCGCAACAGCGCAATATCGGTGTCCGGGTCGCGGCCTGTCAGCGTGGCGGCGAGTCGCGTCCCGTTCGCCAGTTCAATCGTGATGTCCTCGTCCCGCTCCACGCCGTGCGAAGTCGTGACGATCAGCCCGTCCGCTGACCAGACGATTCCGGTAGCGGTCAGGCGTGTGCCGTCGTCCACGCGAACGACCGACGCGCCCACTTTTTCAACCAAATTTGCAAGTTCCGACGAGAGACTCGCCAGCAATCCCGTAGTTTCCAGCGCCATAATTTTGCTCCTTCCGCACGATGCGGGGGTTCAGGTGTTCAGGTGTTCAGGTATTCGAGCGAGGCGAGGCATATCAAATGCCTCGCATGGGGCGATGAATAGTTCCCAGTGAACACCTGAATACCCGAACACCTTTCCTGCCATCAGGATACTCCGTTTTTACGTTCCGCGTATCGGTCATTGGAGCAGGGCGCGGGACTGACCTTCCGGTCAGGGCGTAATAAAAAAGCAGAAAGGCCGCAAACGTTCTTCTGGAGAATGTTTGCGGCCCGGATTGAAAACTTCCGCTTCGGACTCAGGCGGCGGGAGCGGCGACCGCTTCCGCGCTCGCGCCGCCGCGATTGCTGATGATCGAGGCCAGCGCCGTATTCGCGGGGGCCAGAATCGTATAATGCGGATGGGCGGGCAGGTCGGAGACGCGCACCACGTCGCCGCGCTGCATGGAACCGAGGTCAACGATAATGGACTCCGGCAGATTGCCCTGCGAACATTCGATCTCCAGTGTGTCCAGCCGGTGCTGGAGGATCGCGTCGGCGATTTTTGGCTCGTTCTGGAAGATGAGCGGGACGTGGGTTTTCAGCCGGTCTTCGGTCCGCATCTGCTGAAATGTGACCTGAATCAGCGCGTGTGTCACCGGGTGGCGCTGCGAATCATGCACCATGAGACGCTGCGTGGCCCCCGAATCGCCAATCTGCGCCTCAATGATCGTGCCTTCGCCGTGCTGTTCGATGTACTCGCGCAGGGGGCGGGCTTCCTGCTGAAAGTGCTGGGTCTCCATGCCTTTATGCTGAATAGAGACGGGAATGTAGCCTGCCAGCCGCAGACGCTTTATTTCCCCTTTGGTACGCGCCTGAAGCGGATTAAGAACGAGTTTAGATGCCATAATGTAAGAAATTCCTTTGAAATGCGCCGGGGTGGGAAAGAGGAACCCTGCCCCATGCGGCGCGTTAGGTCACGGTTTCAGGAGGCTGCGATAGGCGGGGCGGGCGGGCTTCTGACGCTTCTGGCGCTCCGCCACTTCGAGATCGTAGGCCGCCTGCCGCTGCGCTTTGAGTTCCGGGAGGTTGCGCTCCTCCTCTGCTTTGCGCAGGGCCTTCACACGCTGAAATTCCGCCAGCCGCTCGTTTTCTACCCGCTCCGCCTCGGAACCCGGCAGCGTATAACTCGAAAATCCCGGCCCGCTGCTCTTGTTAGAATTTGCGCTCATTCGGTGTCACGCCCTTTCTCACTTCCCGCCTGTAATCTGGAAGTTGACTTTTGCCAGCATCGCGCCGGACTCTCTCTCGTTCGCGGCGCGAAAAATAAAACGCCTCTGCCCCTGACGCGCTGGAAACCCGATGCGCGTCAGGAACAGAGGCATAGACTCTGGCCCTGCTTTAGTATTGCCCCACCAAAACGGGACAAATTTGTTATGTGATTACATTATACCCTATTTTTCCAAAAGCGTCGTGAACCGCCTCTAAAATTTTTGCGGGGCGCGTTTTCGTCCCGGTTTCGCCTTGACAACCCGCCCGAAACCGAAGTATAATCAAAGGGTGAAACGCCTCTTCTCAAAGCGGCGCAACGTTCGGGGATAGTACAGCGGCAGTACAGCGGCCTTTGGAGCCGTGAACCCAGGTTCGAATCCTGGTCCCCGAGTAAGAATAGGGTGTCGGGCGTCGAAGCGTTCCGTCCGCAGGACGGTTGGCGGAACGCCTCCCAGACGGGTCGTTCACGGCCCGGTTTTTTCGATACCCAATACCTGAATACCCGAAACCCTACTTGACCAGTTCCTTCCCCTCCGCTTCCGTCAGTTTCTCCTTGCCTTTTGCGCCGATATGGATGGCGTTCGCGCCGAAATGGACGATCACGTCCTCGCCGACGGACGAGTATTCCGCCAGATGCGGCACGAGTTTCATCAGGGCGAAATGCGCGTCGCTGAACGCTTGAATCTCCGTGATCTTTTGCTTCTTCGCGTCATACGACTGATCCTGCCAGACGCCCGCCTGCAAAAAGAACGTTTTCCCGCCGACCGACTGAACGCCAATCTGATTAGACGCTCCAAACGCCTGCGCGTCAATTTCAATGGCCTGTCCCGGCTGCTTTTGCGCTCTCCCGCCGCGATTGCCATACGCCCCTGCGCCCAGCGACGCGCCGCTATCATTCCTGTAATTTCCGGCGGCGGGCTTTGCGGCGATTACACCCGCAGGCCCGGAAGGGCCATTCGCTTTATACTGTCCGACCACTCCGCCCGAAGCGGATTGATAGCGAGAGGCCAGTTTGTCCGCGCTTTGCAGGTCTTTTGCCCGCAGACTTTGGTCGGTGGCCTTCAGTCCGCCGATTCCGTTTGCGTTGGCCCTACGCTGAACTTCCGCCCCGCCATAATCGAGCCGCAGCGCACCGGTTGCTGAACGGAACCGGATGCCCGCCCCGACTCCCGGTCGGCCCGTTACGCCGTCGTCCACCAGAAAGGACGTATATTCGGTGATGATTCCGTACTGCTGCGAGAGGCGGACGATCTCCTCGCTGACCTCTTTCATATTTTCGGGATGTTCGCTGAGGCGCAGTTGGTCAGCGAGGTAGCCGATTTTTCGCGCCGCCCAGATGCGCGGCACATACCCGGCGTGATTCGCCTCTCCGCTGAAATCCGCCGCCAGTTGGAAATGCTCCTGCGCGTTGTTGGTCAGACCGGTCAAGCGCACGGAACCCGCGCCCGCCCCGCGAAACCGCCCCGTCACTACCAGCTGTGAGCCTTTGAACAGGTCGGGGTAGGTCTTCGGAAAGACATCGTAAATTTCCGCGCCGTTGAAGGCCACCCTCAAATCGGACAGCACCGGCGATTCAATTTTTGCGAAGAAATTGGAGACTTTCGCCTCTACGTCCTCTTCCGGCTTGACATAATCGGCGTCGCCGCGCCCGACGTTCGCCAGCCGGTCAAGGAAAGGCACATTCACATCGAAGCCCAGTCCGAAGCAGAAAATGCGGGCGGGAGCGCGGGTTGCACCGACACGCTGATGAAACCCGACGGTCTGAACGCCATCTTGCTTCGCCTCCGCCCGCTCAACTATCGGCGCGTTCTGCGCCGCAACGTGTTTAAGAATTGTCTCGATATTGGTCTCGCCGATGGTGGGCAGGCCGTCGGTCAGGAACACGATCATTTTCTGCGTTCCCGTTTCCGTCTTAATCAGACTGAGCGCGGAACCCAGCGCCGCGTCAATGTTCGTGCCGCCAGCGGCCTCAATATCCGCGACGAACGCTTTGGCGCGTTTGATGTTCTCATCGGTTGCGGGCAGCATTTTCGGCGTAAATAAATCCGGGGATTCGTTGAAGGTAATCAGGCCGAAGCGGTCTTCCGGGCGCAGGCTGTCCAGACAATATAGCAGCGATTTTCGCGCCTGCTTGATCTTATCGCCCTGCATGGAACCCGTTCTATCCAGCACAAAAACGACCTGCTTGGGCAGAATTCGCGCCTTCGGCACGGAGACGCGGGGCGAGGCCAGCAGCATGAAGTAGCCGTCCTTTTCACCCGTATGATATGTGAGCAGGGAAAGCCCTACGTCGTCGTCGCTCGTGCTGTAATAAAGCGTGAGGTCGTGGTCGGAGGCGTCGTTGTTACTTTCCCACGAGGCGACGGCAGTGTGGTCGTCCGGGCGATGAATCGAAAGGTCGTGCGTCGGGGAATAGACGTTTTTCAGCGCCGCCGTCGTCTTGATTTCGATACGGGCGGTCGCCGTTCCCACCGCCTTCGCTCCGAACCGCGCCGTAGACGAGGCGTAAGCGAACTTACGCAGGCCGTTTTCCGCTTTCAAAATCTCGCTGTACCGCAGGGTGATCGTCCGTTCGCCCTGCGCGGGAATCGGGTAGACGCTGACCTGAAGCAGATTGCGCCCGACATATTCCAGCAGGGCGGGGTCGCGGCGCGTCCGCACGATGTTTTCATAGGTCTGCCGCGCTTCGTCATGGGACAGCAGGCGCGGTTCCAGCGTTTTATCGCCGACCGTCATGCTGAAACTCGTGGGCGTCGCGCCCTCCGGGATGGGGTAGAGATAAGTCGCCTCCATCTCCACGCTGCCGGTATTGACGAACGTCTGCTCAACGGTCGTTTCCGCCACCGCGTCCCGAATCACCGCGTTGATTTTCAGATTCTTCGCATAAAACGGCTGACGGCGCACTTCATGGCGGCGCGGCAGCAGCAATCCCTGCGCCCCCGCCACTGCCTGACCGACAAGGCCCAGCATCAACACAAGGCAGGCGATTTTCAGCGCCGCGCAAATTTTTTGAGGTCTCATAAAAGTAAACTCCTGAATTTTCGGTTTTCCCGGCGTCAGCGTCCCGACGCCGGAAGAAACCATTGAACGGGGAGACTGTTCGGGCATTAGACGGGCGTCGTTTTGCAGACGTTACATAGATTTTGCGCAATGCGGATGTTCCGTCCGCAGGACGGTCGGCGGAACGCCTCCCAGACGGGTCGTTCACGGCCCGGTCTCTGCGCGTTTCGGACGGGCCGTTTACGGCCCGGTCTGTTTCGCAGACGTTACACGGGTTTTTGGAATCGCTTTTCGCGCCGGTTGACAGACGGCCCCGCATCTTCCATAATAGGGGCAGTAAAAAGGGACGCGCCGCAAACCGGCGCGTCTGCTAAACGCCCCTGCGCAGAACGCGGGGCCGAAAGGAATCCGAATTTTATGTTTCCGATCTTTGAGAATGAGCCGTATGTGGACTTTGCGGAGGACGGCCCGCGCCGCAAAATGGAGGAGGCCCTCGCGCTTATCCACAGTCAGTTAGGCCGGTCGTACCCGCTGATCATCGGCGGCGAGAAGGTGACGACCGAGCGGCAGGCCGCTGTCCGCAATCCCGCTGACCAGACGCAGATTCTTGGCGCGGTCGCGGACGCCGATCCGTCCCACGCTGAGGCCGCGATTGCGGCGGCGCAGGCCGCTTTCCCGGCGTGGTCGGTCGTCCCCGCCGAAGTCCGCGCCCGCTATCTGGTAAAGGCCGCCGCCCTGCTGCGCCGCCGGATTTACGAATTTACTGCATGGATGGTGGTGGAAGCGAGCAAGACCTGGCTGGAAGCGTATGCGGACGCGGCGGAAGCGGTGGACTTTTTAGAGTTTTATGCGCGGGAGGCGGTGAAGTTCGGCGGTTCCCACGCCACCACGCCCTATCCCGGCGAAGAAAACGAAGTCCGCTATCTGCCGCTGGGAGTCGGCGCGATTATCTCGCCCTGGAATTTTCCGCTGGCGATCATGGCGGGTATGACGGCGGCGGCGGTCGTCACGGGCAACACGGTGGTCACGAAACCGGCGGAACAGACCCCGATTGTCGCCGCGAAGTTTTTTGAGTTATTGGAAGAAGCCAGCCTGCCGCCCGGAGTCGCGAATTTGATTTTCGGGGCGGGCGAAACGGTGGGCGAGACGCTGACGGGCAGCGCCGCCGTCCGGTTTATCTCCTTCACCGGCAGCCGGGACGTGGGGTTACATATCTACGCAAAGGCGGCGCAGACGCCGCCGGGACAAAAATGGCTGAAAAAAGTCGTCCTTGAAATGGGCGGCAAGGATGCCATGCTGATAGATGCGGGAGTTGACCCGGAAGCGGCAGCGGCGGGGGTGGTTGCGGCGGCGTTCGGGTTTCAGGGGCAGAAATGCTCGGCGTGTTCTCGGCTCATCGTGCATCAGGACAACTACGATGCGGTTCTGGCGGCGGTGGTGGCGCGGGCTTCCGCGCTTCGGATGGGCGACCCCGCCGACAACGACAACGCGCTGGGAGCCGTGATTGACGCGGACGCTTACCGAAAAATCCATTCGTATATCGAGATTGGGCGCGGCGAGGGGCGGGTTCTGCTGGGCGGCGATCAGCGTCCCGAAGCGCAGCCGGAGGGCTTTTTCATTCGGCCTGTGATTATCGCCGACGTGGAATCGAAGGCCCGCATTGCGCAGGAGGAGATATTCGGCCCCGTTCTTCCCGTCATCAAGGCCCGCGACTTCGATCACGCCCTTGCCATCGCCAACGACACCGACTACGCGCTGACGGGCGGCTGCTACTCCAACAATCGGGCGCATCTGGAACGCGCCCGCCACGAGTTCCACGTCGGCAATCTCTACCTGAACCGCAAATGCACCGGCGCTCTGGTGGACGTGCAGCCGTTCGGCGGCTTCAACCTGAGTGGCACAGATAGCAAAGCGGGCGGACGGGACTATTTGCTGCACTTCTTGCAGGCCAAATCTATCGCTGAACGCTGGTAGGGCCACGCGGCGCGGGGAGACGGGCGGGACGCGACTGCACGCTCCATCTTCCCCCGCGCTTCCACATTTAAGGTGTAAATTGTCGTGGTATAATGATTTAGGAGGTGTGAAACAATGGAAAACATTTTAGCGCTGGGACTTACGCCCGAAGAATCCACCCAGATGCAGAACGAACTTGACTATATGCTTGCGGAACTCAAGCGAATGCGCGTCGAAATTGACCGGGATCAGAAAGAAATCGCGGCGTCACAGGCACGGACTGCCCTTGTCGGACAGGAGATACAAACTCTGTTAGCAAACCGCCGGAGGAACTAACGTGCTAAAGTCCTTTCTTGAGATTCTGCGGCAACTGTATGGATACGCGGACGATACGAAGAAAAATACCACCGATATCAAAGTCCTGCAAACAGACCGTGAAGCAAGCAACATCGTGATGCGGCAGGTTATCTCCGACGCGGACACCGATAGACGGCTTGCAGAGCGGGATCGGGAAAACCTGCTGTTGCGTCTGGAACTTGCCATGCGGGACAATGCACAACGCGCTTTGCCGCCTGTTTCCGCCGCCTCACAAAACGAAATCGCGGAACTACGGGCGAAAATCGAAGCGCAGGACAGAGAGATCGAACGACTCAAGCAGCGTGTTTCTGTTTTGGAAAGTCAAAAATGAGATCACAATGGGACGCCATTCTCACCGCGCATCAGGCGCAACTTTGGGAAAGTTACGTCGAAGCGGAAGCGACGAAGCAGTCTGCGATTGCGCGACAACAAGCGCAGGCGTTTGCGGAAGCAATGCGCTCCGCAAGCCCCGATGTCTGCGACCATTTCGCGGAAAAGGCCTGCCGCCTCGCGATTGCGGGCGAGATTGATTTTACCCTGCGTCATCCCGTGTTTCGAGAAATTTTATACCCTTTTCTCGTTCGCTCGTACAAAGAGGGAATCGCGGACGCCCCGTTCTGGATTATCGGTTTCTATCAGGAGTTGAATTTAATGCCTCGTACCCCGCGAGAGACTATTGAAATAGATTTTTCGCTTACGGATGGATTTGCTTTGCTACGTGAGGGGTTACGCCGCAGACCCAAAAATCCCGCTTTGACCGGCACTGTCGTCGAACGATTTTTACAGCGCGGCGAGAGTTCTTTCGCTTACGCTGTTCACGAAGTCCCCGCAGGTGTTCTTTATGGCATAGACGGCGCATCCCTGGAGGAACGTCATGAACTTATCGCGGACCTCTCTACGTTTAAGGAACTCGCCGAAAAATGGAATTTTATGGACAAATACGGCACGGGCATCAAATTATGGGACTATCATTTTCGGGGCTACGCCGATTACCTTGAGCGCCATGACCGCTACAAAAACTACGAGGACTATCTGAGTCAGCATCCTTTCCCCTCTTGACATTGCCCGCCATTCCCTTCATAATGAGACTATCTTGTTTGTTTTGTCTGGAGTCGTCCATGCCCGTCCGTGTGCGCTATGCGCCTAGCCCTACCGGTTCGCCCCACATTGGCAACCTTCGCACCGCTATCTATAACTGGCTGCTGGCCCGAAAAGAGGGCGGGCAGTTTATTGCGCGGCTGGAAGATACCGACCGCTCGCCCGAACGCTACGTCCCCGAAGGCATCTACGACATCGAATCCAGCCTGCGCTTTCTGGGGATGCTGCCGGACGAAAGCTGGCTTGTCGGCGGGCCGTATGCGCCCTACGTGCAGAGTCAGCGCCTGCCAAATTATCAGGCGGCGGCGGAGAAATTGATCGCGGACGGCACGGCCTACCGCTGCTATTGCAGCCGCGAACGATTGGACATAATCCGAAAGGCGCAGCAGGACGAGGGCAAACCGACGGGCTACGACCGCCATTGCCGGACGCCCGACCGCCGCGAAAAAATGCGCCAGCAGCAGATCGAAAAACTGGGACTGACGCAGGGGCAGGAACCGCCGTCCGTCGTGCGGCTTGCTATGCCGCAGGAGGGCGTGACGGAAGTCCATGACGTGATTCGCGGCAAAATCTCCTACGAGAACAAGCTGCAGGACGATCAGGTGCTGCTGAAATCCGACGGTTTCCCCACCTACTTTTTCGCCGCCCCACTTGACGATATTGCGATGAAAATCACGCACGTGCTGCGCGGCGACGACTGGCTTTCCAGCGCCGCGAAGTTCGCCCATGTCTTTAAAGTTCTGGGACATGAGCCGCCGATTTTCGCGCATTTGCCGCTCATCATCGGCAGGGACAAAAAGAAACTCGGCAAAAGGCATGGTTCCACGCGCTTCACCGACTTTATTGAAATGGGCTACCTGCCAGAGGCGCTGATTAACTTCCTTTGTCTGCTCGGCTGGTCGGCGGGCGACGAGAACCGGGAACTGTTCACCGTCCCGGAGATTATCGAACGTTTTTCCCTGCATGGCATCACGGAAAGCCCCGCCGTGTTCGACTACGATAAATTGAACTGGATGAACGGGCAGTACATCCGCGCTTCGGAGCCGGGACGCATTATTGGAATGTGCCTGCCCTACTTGCGCAAAGCGGGGCTGATTGCCGAACTGCCGGGAGAACTCGCGACGGACGAGGAGAAAGAGACGTACCGCGTGGAGACGCTGGAATATGTCCGCCGCGTGATTCCGCTGGAGATTGAGCGGATGAAGACCCTTTCGGACGTGGTGGATTTGGTCGGGCCGTTCTTCCTGCCGCTGGACTATCCGCAGGGCTACGACGAGAAGGCTATCGCCAAATGGATGTCTGCGCCGCATCTCAAACCTATGTTAGAAAAGGAGATTGCGGCCTTCTCCGCCCTGCCGCATTGGACGCCCGAAGCGCTGGAGGCCGCAACCCGCGCTATCGGCGAAGAACTGGAACTGAAATTTGCGGAAGTGATTCACCCCACTCGCGTCGCCGCCACCGGACGCACCGTCGGCCCCGGCCTGTTCGAAACGCTCTGGGCGCTGGGCCGCGACCGGACGCTGACGCGATTAAAAACGGTTCTGGAAAGGACATGAGGAGTAGAAAACAGAAAACAGAAAACAGAAGGGGCTATCAAAGTCTGCGAGATTTGCCGAGACGCCGCAAAGTTGGCAGATCGGGCATTTTCTTCTGTTTTCTGTTTTCTGTTTTCTGTCTTCTTTCCGAGAGATGCTATGCCGGACATTATTGATATAAATACGCTGTTTGGGCCGCTGCCGATTGCCAGCGCCGATCTTGCGGCGGAGGATTTGCTGACGCTGCTGGATCGCCACGAGGTCAGCGCGGCCTACACGCTTTCCACGCTGGGTCTGCTGCTCGATCCGCAGGTCGGGAACGCCTCGACGCGGGCGGCGTGCAGTGAAAATCCGCTGCTGCGCCCGGTCGCGACGCTCGACCCGACGCTGTATTTCGGCGATGAGGCGAACGTTCAGAAATTGAAAGCGGACGGGTTTGCCTTTGTCCGATTTTTTCCCCATTCCCAGAAATGGCCGATTGAATACGCCCCATTTCAGGCCCTGTGCCGCGTCTTAGATTCGATGCAGATGCCGATGATGGTGGACGTGGAGACGATAGGCGTGGTCTCGCAACTGTCCAATCTGCTGGCAGACCATGCGTCCCCGGTCATTATTGCGGGAACGGACGCGCATCTGCTGGCGGAAACGCTGGCGGTCTTGCGGGATCGGAAAATTTGGTTCGCGGAAACGTCGCGGCTGCTGTCTCCGGGCGCGTTGCGTTTGGTCGCCGATTCGGTGGGGGCAGGGCGTCTGCTGTTCGGGAGCGGAGCGCCGTTCACACCGCCCGCAAGCGCGTTGCAGGCCCTGCAATACGCCGGACTTTCAGCGGAAGCGCAGCAGGATATTCTAAGCGGAAACGCCGCCCGTCTGCTGGCGCGGCGGTGATTTTTCCCTGCGCCGCGTCTTGGCATGAGTATCAGGAGTAAATCGCATGAAGAAGGTTTTTATAAAACATTGCGCTTGCCTTGCGGGGCTTGCGGCGCTGCGCATAAGCGGCGCGGCGCTGGCGCAGAACAACGTCCCGGTGAATCAGACGCAAAAACAGCGTCCGCTGAAGGGAGCGCAGTACCCCTTCGTTTACAAAAACCTGACGAATGGGAAAATATTCTTTGAAGATGCCGTCGTGCGTAACACCGTTGGGAAACCGACGATCCTCAGTTGGAGCGCGGCGGAGGCGCTTGGGCTTGGCAGCGATGACGGCGTGACTTTTTCGCCGAAGCCGATGGCAGGGCTGACTTTCGCGCCGCAGTTTCTTACCATCAAGACCTATTTTCCGCTCTGGTTCATGGCAGGCTACCCGCTGGTGGAAAACAATGCCGTTGACAGCGGCAAGGACAAAATCGAATTTATCGCCGTGACCGCAAAGCAGGGCTTTTCCCTGACCGGGACCGATTCTGACGGGCAGAAAGCGACAGCGAAAACGAAAACGGTCTTGATCGAGCGGCTGCGCGGCGTCGGTTCGCAGTACACGATGATTGGCGGAGAATGGATAGACCGGATCGGAGTGGCGTGGCTTGCCGCTGATTACTCCATCCATTACGGCGTCCGAAAGGACTGGCTGGAAGCGCCGAAACGTAAAGCGCGGTAGGAACAAGGAGCAGATTTCATGCCTATTTTTGACTCGCATATCTATCTGGAGGGGTGCGCCCTGCCCGGAGTCAATCAGAACGCCGCGCAAGTCTCGCAGATGCTGGCGCAGCGGGGGATTGAACGCGCCATTTTGCTGTCGGCCCGCGCCGCCCGCGTTGACCCGCTTTCTGGCAACCGCATATTGAAGGCGATGCTGGAACAGTCGGAGGGATTGTACGGCAGCGTGACGGCGCATCTGAACCGCGTGGACGCTTCCTTACAGTCCATCAAGGAGCTGCTCGGCACGAAACGCTTTCTCTCGCTGACTCTGGCGACGCAGGAGGGAACGGCCCCCCACCCGGCGCTGGCGGAGGAAATATTGAACACCTGCCGCCGCTACCACAAGCCGATTTTCATCTATACTCCGACCGCCGCCTGCGTGGAAGTAGCCGCGCATCTGGCGCAGAAGTTCAGCACGCTGAAATTCGTCTTCCTCGGCATGGGCGGTCACGATTGGCGGGCCGCGATTGCCGCCGCGCACGCCACCTCCAATATTCTGCTGGAAACTTCCGGGCCGCTCGACCGCGCCAAAGTCCCCGCCGCGATTGAGGGCGTGGGGGCGCATAGGCTGCTATTTGGCAGCGCCATGCCCTACCTTGACCCCGCCGCCGCGCTTGGCCTGTTGGAAGACGCCGAACTTTCGCCCGCCGACCTGCGCCGCATCCAGCAGGACAACGCGATGAAACTCTACGACATCAGCGCGGTGGAAGCGGTTGGCTGAAACAGACGGAGCAAACGGACATGATAGATTTTACCGGGCGGCATATTTTTATTGCGGGCGGCAGTCGCGGCATCGGGGCGGCAGTGGCGCGGATGGCGGCGAAAGCGGGCGCGGCGGTCAGCATCAATTATAATGCGCGGGCGGACGCGGCGGAACAATTAGTCTCCGATATTGAAGCGGCGGGGGGCAGGGCATCCGCGATTCAGGCCGATGTTGCAGAAGAGGGCGCGTTGGAATCCGCCGTAGATTCCGCTGTCGCGCAGTTCGGGCCGCTGTCGGGACTGGTCGTCTCCGCCGGGATTTTCGAGGGCTGTCCGCTCGCGGAGATGACCGCCGAATTTTGGGACAGGACGATGGCGATCAACCTGCGCGGGACGTTCCTTGCCGTCAAGGCGGCGGCGCGGCAGATGCGGGCGGCAAACGCGGGCGGCAGTATCGTCATTTATACTTCGACGGCGGGGCAGCGCGGCTCCGACATTTATTCCGCCTACGCCGCCTCGAAGGGGGCGCAGATTCTGTTTATGCGCAGCATGGCCCGCGAACTCGCCCCCGACAAAATCCGCGTCAACTGCATCGCGCCCGCCTGGACAGAGACCGAAATGGCGGCTCCCAGTCTGGACGCCATCGGGCGGGAGGACGTGGCAAAAGCGTTTCCGCTGGGGCGCATCGGCCTGCCGGAAGATGTGGCGGGCGCGACCTGCTATCTCCTCAGCGATCTCGCCGCGTTCGTCACCGGAATCACGCTGACGGTGGACGGCGGGATGGATATGCGGGGTTGATGTAAGCCGTGAGTATCGAACCGGTATTTTCGCTGCCGCAGACGGCGGCGCTGATTGTAATTTTAATCGGGGCGGCTGTGGGGATTGCGGCGCGGCAGGCGCGGGGTTCGCGCCGGATTGCGCCGCTCTTACTGTGGCGCGTTCCGCTGGTTGCGGCGCTGGCCCTGATCTTACTGAACCCGGTCGCGTCCGTCCGCCGTCCCCCCGCAAACGAAAAGCCGCCGTTTCTTTTTCTGCTTGATACGTCCCGCAGCATGAACACGCCCGACACCGAAGGCGGCGCGACCCGCTGGCAGACCGCCATACGCCTGACGCTGGACAATCCGTCCCTGCGCGACGCGCTGACGGAGCGATTCGCCGTAGAATTCGCGGGATTTGACCGCAAGTTCCAGACCGCCAACCCCGAAACCCTCCGCAAAATCAGCGAAACAACCGGCGGCGGGACAGACATTGCCGGGGCGATCTCGCAGGCGCGGGCCATGCTGGGCGGGGCGGCGACGGAACCGGGCGCGATTCGCGGGGCTGTCCTGCTCGTCACCGACGGGCGCGACAACGGCGCAAACTCCCCGATAGAAGCGGCGAAACAGGCGCGGGCTGCCGGTTTGCCGGTCTACACGCTCGGCCTCGGACGGGCGCAGCAAGACCGCGACATCGCCCTGACCGCGCAGAGGCCGCAGACATGGGCCGCGCCGAATCAGCCCGTCGAACTGACCGCCACCCTCCGCGACACGGGCATCCCGCAGACGACCGCGCAGGTAGATTTGCGGCGAGACGGGCGGGCCGTCCAATCCAGAACCGTGACTATTCGGCCCGGATCACAGGAAATCACTTTCACCGTCCAAGAATCGAAGCCGGGATCGTACCGCTATGTCCTCGCCTGCCGCCCCGTTCCCGGCGGGACCGATTCCGCCAATAACCGCGCCAATGTCTTCCTGAATGTCCTTCCCGGTCGCGTGAAAGTCCTGCTTCTGCAAGTCGGCCCGACGTGGGACTCCAAGTTCCTCGCTCAAACTCTGCGCGACGATCCCACGCTCGCCCTCGACGCCGTGTACCGCCTGTCTGACACGCACACGGTGACATTCAGCGCGGACGAGTCAAATCCCAACGTCCGGGTTCCGCAAACGGCGGCGGAGTTTGCCGCCTACGACGCCGTGCTGCTGGGCGCGGGCGCGGACGCTTTTTTTAATGCGGCCGCGCTGAACGCGCTAAAGCAATGGGTGGCGGAGCGGGGCGGCGGACTAGTTCTGCTCGGCGGGGCGACGGACGGCGGAAAAGACGCCCTGCGCGAACTCTCGCCCGTTGTCTTCGGCCCGGAGGAGACAGCGAACGTCCATGTCCGCCTGACCGATGCGGCGCGGGACTTTCCCGGCTTTCAGTTTCGCGGCGCGGAAGACGCGCAGACCGTCGTGCAGCATCTCCCGACGCTGGTCTCCGCCACGCAGACGCAGGGCGAAAAGGCGCTGACGGTGGTATTGGCGCGGGCGGGAAATGCGGAGACTGCAAGCGACGCCGACGCCCCCGAACTGGCGCTGCTGGCCTATCAGCGGTTCGGGCAGGGCAAAGTTTTGGCGCTGACCGGGGACGGGCTATGGGGCTGGGCGTTCCCGCCGCAGGATCAGGCGCAATACGCCCGCGCCTACGCCGATTTCTGGTCGCAGACGCTGCGCTGGCTTGTCAGCGATTCCGATTTTCTGCCCGGTCAGTCCCTCGCGCTTGCGTCCGACCGCCCCGCGTATTCGGCGGGCGATACCGTCCGCCTGTTCGGTCATTTTCGCGGCGCAAAACCCGCAAATCCACCTGTTGTCACGGTAGACCTGCCGGACGGCAAACAGACGCAGATCGTTTCGGCCTACACCGGCGGCGCGTCGTCAGATTTTGCCGCCTCGTTCCGCCCCGCGCAGTCTGGCGATTATGTCGCGACGGTCAATCCACCTGCAAGTTCCGGCAAATCCGCGCCCGTCCGCGCCGCCTTCACCGTGTCAGCAGGCCCGCAGGAAGACAGCAATCTTGCGGCAAACCCGGAACTGCTGCGCCGAATCGCGGCGGCAGGCGGCGGACAGGCGCTATCAGCGTCCGACCTGCCCGCCCTCGCCGAAACGCTCCGCGCCGCCGAACTCTCCGCCCGCCCTCGCACCGACAGCCGCACGCTCTGGGACAACGGCCTCCTGCTCGCCCTCCTGCTCGCCCTCTATTTCGCGCCCCTGCTCATCAAACAGAAGTAAATCCCCGTCTTATTCAATGTTGAGTAACGTTCTTTCTGTAAAAGCGAGACTGATGAGATGGACGCACTATAATTTTACAAACAATTTGGTAAACTCTTTCTGTATTGGAAGGTTTGGCACGGTTCTTGCAATATAAAAAATATCATTAAAACAAAAGGAGAGTGTCTTATGATTATTCGCACTGCTTTTCGCAATTTCTGCCGCGTAATGCTTGTTTCGTCTACGTCTATTCTTCCTATTTTTTCGCAGGCGCAGTCCGGTTATACCATCATTGACCTCGGCACAATCGGCGGGAGCAAGAGTTCTGGCGCGGCTATCAATGCGAGCGGGCAAGTTGCAGGCGACTCAGATGTGGTCGGAAACGCCCACTATCATGCTTTCCGTTACTCCGGTTCCAGCATCTCCGATCTCGGCGCGTTGGGCGCGACATCCAGCGAAGCCTACGGGATCAATAATAGCGGACAGGTCACGGGCGAATCGTACCTTGTAGGCAAATATGCCACCCACGCCGTCATTTGGACAGGGACGACAATCTCTGATCTCGGCACACTGGGAGGCAGTTACAGTTACGGAAGGGGTATCAACGACAGGGGGCAAGTAGCGGGCTACTCGCAAGACAGAACCGATAGCGGAGACTTTCATGCATTTCGTTACTCTGACGGTAAGATGAATGCGCTTGATGAATTGGGCGGCAAAAAAAGCTACGGGTTCGCTATTAACGCCAGCGGGCAGATTGCGGGTTACTCCTATCCCGCAAGCAATCTCGCTGCGATTGCAACGATTTGGAATGGAACCGCAATCACCAGCCTTGACACACTGGGTGGCAGTGGCAGCGCCGCCTACGGAATTAACGATAAAGGACAAGTCACAGGCGTCGCCAATCTGGCGGGAGGTACACTCACTCACGCCGTGCGCTGGACTGGAACAAAAATTCAAGACCTCGGTACGCTGGACAGTCCGTCATCAAGCAGCGGAAGTATCGGGTTGAGCATCAATTTGGCCGGGGATGTTGTCGGCAGTTCAGGTATAGGCGGCTCGGTACACGCTTTTGTGTATAGCAATGGCAGCATGATTGATCTTAACAGCCGTCTACCGAAGCGTTCGGGGTGGATGCTGACTGACGCTTACGGGATCAATGACAACGGATGGATCACAGGACAAGGACAAATTAACGGGCAAGCGCACGCTTACCTTCTGCGTCCCAACGCTGTGCCGGAACCCTCCGTTACTGCCTTGTTCGGAATCGGGACGGTTGCGATGGGCGTAGAACTGCGGCGGCGAAAAAGGCGTAATTAACTGCTATCCATAACGAAACCGCTCCGATACCGAACAGGCGGCAGGCATTTTTCGGCGCAAAAATTTTCCGTAGAACGTCCCCGCCTGCGATTGTCCGCAGGAGGGGATTTTTGCGTCTTTACCCGATTTCCGCCAGAATTTCGTCGGAGATGTCGAAATTGGCGTGGACGTTCTGCACGTCGTCATCTTCCTCCAGACGCTCCATCAGGCGCAGCATCACGGCGGCGTCCTTGCTGTCCAGCGCCACCGTGTCCGTCGGCTCCATCGTATAGGCCGCGTCCGCGATTTTCAGGCCGGACGCTTCCAGCGCCTGCCGCACCGCCGCAAAGTCCTCCGGCTGCGTAATCACGTCGAAATGCTCGTCGTCGCTGCGCACGTCCTCCGCCCCCGCCTCGATTGCCGCGTTGAACAGGCTGTCCTCGTCCGTCACGTCGCGGGCAATCGTGATGCGCCCGATAGGACGAAACCGATACGCGACGGAACCCGATTCGCCCATGCGCCCGCCTGTTTTGGTAAAGATGCTGCGGATGTTGCCGACCGTCCGGTTTTTGTTGTCCGTCGCGCACTCGACCAGAACCGCCACTCCGCCGGGGCCGTAGCCTTCGTAGACAATTTCTTCGAAGGCCGCGCCCTCGACTTCGCCCGTGCCGCGCTGGATGCTGCGCTTGATGTTGTCGGCGGGCATAGAGTTCTCCCGCGCTTTCTGGATGGAAAGGCGCAGGCGCAGGTTGTTGTCCGGGTTACCGCCGCCCGCTTTCGCCGCCATAATTATCTCTTTGGCGAGTTTCGTGAAAAGGTTGCCGCGTTTGGCGTCCTGCGCCCCTTTGCGCAGCCGGATATTATGCCACTTTGAATGTCCCGACATGGACGATGCCTCCTGTTCAATGCTAATTTGACCCTATTATACCGCAAACCCCCCGCCTCTCTCGAAAGCGCGGGGGAGGAATGGCGCAGAATTTTCGCGAATCAACCGGCAGTAATCTTTCGACGCGGAAATCAGGAGACAGTCATATGGAACTATCACAATCAAAACGCAGTCTGATTATGAGACTGGCTATCTTAGTCAGCGCAGGATTCGCCTTGATGCTCCTGCTGGCGTCTTTTGCCACAGCGGAAGAAGCCCCGTCGCCGCAGGTGGTCGCACTCTGGTCTCCAGGGGCTGCCACCTTGCAGGGCGCGAATGAAAAAGAGATTACCTCGCCCGCCAATCCGAAACCGGGACAGGCAATCAACTCCATTCGCAACGTGCATACTCCCTCCATCGAAATCCACCTTGCGCCCGCCGCGACCGCGAATGGAACGGCGATACTGGTTGCTCCCGGCGGAGGTCACGAACAATTAGTGTGGGGTTCGGAGGGGACTGCCATCGCGAAGTGGCTGAATGGCCTCGGAATCAGCGCGTTCATCTTGAAATACCGATTAGAACAGACGCCGAATTATCACTATACGGTCGAAAAAGAGGCGCTGTCCGACACGCAGCGGGCGATTCGCATCCTTCGCCTGCGGGCGAAAGAGTGGAATGTCAGCCCGTCGCGCATCGGGATACTCGGCTTTTCGGCGGGCGGGGCGTTGGCGGCCTACGCGGACATCCGCTTTGATCGCGGCGTCGCCGCCGCTTCCGACCCGATTGAGCGGCAGTCGTGCCGCCCGGACTTCGTGGGGCTTGTCTATGCAGGCTGGAAACGCATGGACACGGCAGTCCCGAAGGACGCCGCGCCCGCGTTCCTGACGAGCGCAGGCAGCGACGACCAGTTTCATGCGCGGCAGACGGTCGAATTTTACAATCTGCTGTTTCATGCGGGCGTTCCGGCGGACTTGCATATCTACGCGCATGGCGGACACGGCGGCGGCATCGGGAGCAGAGGCGGCATCCCGTTCGGAACGTGGCCTGTCCGTTTTCACGACTGGCTGGCGGATTTGGGACTGTTAAAGCCGCTGGCAGGCTGAGCAAAGAAAGAGAAACGCAATGATTCCCTCTATTTCCCATGACCGGGAAGAAGAAACGCTGGAAGCAAAGGCCCGCTGGTTCCAGTCGCTGACGCTGGCGCAGCGCATGGACTATCTCTGCGCTATCACCGACCTCATTCTTGAAAACAACCCGAACGCTATGAGAAACAAGTATGCTGAACCAATTACGCGACGTATTCGAGTCCTTACAGCGCCATGATGTCCGCTACGTCGTGATCGGGGGCATTGCAGCGATCCTGCATGGCGTTCCTCGCGCTACGTTTGACCTTGACATCCTGATTGATCCAACGCCCGAAAATGCCACCGGTTTGCTTGCGGCCCTGCTTGACGCGGGCCTCGGAACGGCGTTCTGGAACTACTCGCGAACGAAATCACGGTGTTCAATGATTTCGTTCGCGTAGATGCGCAGACATCTACGCCGGGACTCAAATTCGAGGAGGCTTGGGAAAACCGCACAACCATGGCTTACCAGAAACAGCCGTTTTATGTCGTGGCCCTGCCCGACCTTTTGGCTTCCAAAAAGGCGGCGGGCCGGTCTAAGGATTTGGAAGATGTTCGCATTTTGCAGGTTATTTCGCAGCCAAACACGCGGGAATGAATCAGCGACAGATCTGCTTGCCATCCGAAGGAAACACAAATGAACACGCTCTTAATCCTGCTGGCCCTGCAAGGGCCGCTGCAATCTGCCCCCGCATTGACTGTCAGGAAGGCTTTGCCGGAGACCGCGCCGCAGGCCGTTCGCCATGCGAAAAAATTGCGACGATTTGACAGTAAGCAGGCGATGAGCGCGTTGGTGTGCTTCAAATTTCGGGACGCGCAGGCCGCGCAGAACTATGCCGACGCCGTGAGCGATCCCGGTTCCGCGCAGTATCGGCAGTGGCTTACGCCGCCGGAGATTGCCGAACGGTTCGGGCCGACCGCGCCGGACTATCAGGCGGCGATAGATTATTTCACCGCAGGCGGCCTGCAAGTCGAAGAAACCTCGCCGAACCGGACAACCCTGCGCGTAGGCGGAAGCGCCGCGCAAATGGAGCGCGCCTTCGGGATTACGCTCAACCAGTATCAGGAGGCGGCGCTCGATGCAAAGGCGCGGGGAGCGGACGCCGCCCCAATCGCCTTTTTCGCGAACGCCGCCCCTGTGACCTTGCCCGCCAACCTTGCGGACAAAATCAGCGGCGTGGAGGGTCTGGAAAGCTGGACGCGCCCCGTGCCGCTGTTCAAGCGCCGCGCTCTGATGAAAGGCCCGTATGACCCGGCGCAAGTCCGCGTCGCTTACGACCTCGCCCCGATTTTTAACGCCGGGTTTCAGGGGCAGGGCCGCACGATTGCCATCTCCAACTACGACGGGTTCAGCCTCGCTAACGCCCGCCGCTTTATCTCTTACTTCGGACTGCCGACTCCCGCTGCCGGGGCAGCGACCAATGTCACCGCGATCAAATTTGCCAGCGGCAGCGGGGCGGCGGGCGTGGGCGAAGGCGACCTCGATATTCAGATGACGCTGGCAATGGCCCCGCTCGCGAATATTTTAGTTTATGACAACGGCAAGCCGGGAAATAACAACGTGCCGCAAAATGTCGTCGCCGTTTTAGCGCGGGAAGTGGCGGACAATCTGGCGGACGTGCTGACCGAAAGTTACGCATGGCCCGCAGCAGACGCCGCGCAGGTCAATTCGTGGCACACGCAGCACGTAATGATGACGATGCAGGGGCAGACCTACTGCGTGGCAAGCGGCGACACCGGTTCCATTATCAACTACAAGTACCCCTACTCCGATATTGACCCGGAAATTTTAAGCGTGGGCGGCACGATTGTCACGCTCAATGCGGACAGCACAATTAATAAAGAAACGGGCTGGAGCGGCAGCGGCGGCGGCTACAATGCGGCCCCGTTCGATTTCAACGTCCTTCCGGCGTGGCAGCGGGGGCGCGGCGTCCCGACCGGAACGAACTATCGCCTCGTCCCCGACCTGGCGCTGCACTCGGCGGGGCCGGACGTGGTGACGGGCGCGTACAATTTTTACTATTTGCAGCAGTTCATCGGGGCGGCGAACGGCACAAGTTTTGCCTGCCCTCTGGTAGCCGCAAGCCTGCTTGACATTGAGCAGTGGCTTATCAGCAAAAACGCCCTGCCGCCCGACGCCAACGGCAAAATGCGGCTGGGACGCATCAACGACCGCATTTACGCCTTTAACGGGCGCAGCGATCTTTTCCACGACATCAAAACGGGCAGCATCGCAAAAGACATGAGCGCAACGCCTTACTGGGACTATGTGACGGGCTGGGGAACGCCCGATTTCGCCAACCTTGCCGCCGCCCTTGCCGCGCCGCTCGCTGTTGCGGTCTCTCCCGCGTCCGCCTCGCTTGCGTCCGGCGAATCCACTGCGCTTGCCGCGCAGGTTATCGGCAGCAATGTGACCGGCGTGACGTGGCGAATTGCGAGTGGGCCGGGAACGGTCTCGACGGCGGGAGTATATACCGCGCCCGATTCGATTGCCGCCGTTCAGACCGTGACCGTGCAGGCGGTCAGTGTGATTGACACCTCAAATCCCGGCAATACGACCGCCGCGTTTCAGCCCGATCCCGTTTACGGGACAGCGACGATCAGCCTCCTGCCGCCGGTCAACATTAACGGCATAGTCGCTTTAGAGGGCATTGTTGACCCCGCGCTGACCGTTGCGCCGGTTCACGCCGTTGTCTTCACGCTGCGCCCGAAGGACGGCGGCGCGGCGCTGACTTTCTCGCAGACGCTGGGAGCGGGCGGGACATTCACGCTGACGGGGATTCCGCCGAAGCGTTACATCCTTGCCGCAAAGGGCGACCGCTGGCTGCAAGCGACCGTCCCGGTTGACGCGACGAACGGCCCGATCACAAACGTCGCGCTCTTTCTGCGCGGCGGGGACGCCAACAACGACAACAGCGTGGACAGCTCCGATTTTACCGCTCTCATCGGCGCGTTCAATGGCAGTCTTGCGCTTCCCGGCAGCGGCTACGATCCGAAAGCGGACTTCAACTGCGACGGCTTCGTAGATTCGTCCGATTTCACTGTGCTTATCGGCAATTTCGGACTGACGGGCGAATAAGATAGTTACTTCCTCTCCCAAAATTGGGAGAGGGTCGGGGCGTGAGAGTAGACGGGAGCAGTATGGAGCAGGCCGAGAGCATTGCGCGGATTCAAAACGCGGTGAAGCGATACGCGGATTTTACGGCGGTGGACGGCGTGTCATTGGAAATTCAGCGCGGCGAGATTTTCGGGCTGCTGGGGCCAAACGGCGCGGGGAAAACCACGCTGATCAGTATGCTGGCGGGCCTCCTGCCGCTGACCGGCGGCGCTATCGAAGTGGCGGGGCAAGACGCGGGGCGGGCCAGTCTTGCAGTGAAGCGGGCCATCGGGATCGCGCCGCAGGAGCTGGCAATCTATCCGCGCCTGACCGCAAGGGAAAACCTGACCTTCTTCGGGCAACTCTACGGACTGCGCGACGGCGATCTCAAAACCCGCGCCGACGCCATGCTGTCGCTTGTCGGGCTGACCGACCGCGCCGACTCGCGGGCAGAGACCTACTCCGGCGGCATGAAACGCCGCCTGAATCTGGCGGCGGCCCTGATGCACCGTCCGCAACTTTTGCTGCTGGATGAACCGACCGTCGGCGTTGACCCACAGTCCCGCAACCACATTTTCGAGGGAGTGCGGGCGCTGAACCGGCAGGGATTGACCGTCCTGTACACCAGTCACTATATGGAAGAAGTCGAGGCGCTCTGCGACCGCGTAGGAATTATGGACGGCGGCAAACTGATCGCCTGCGACACCCTCCCCAATCTTATTGCGCGGCTTGGCGGGGCCATGATCGAAGTGGGGCTGGACTCGCGCAGCGCCGCAGACCCCCTCCTCACTTCCCTGCGCGGGATTAGTGGCGTGGCAAGCGCCGCGCTTGCCCCCCGCAGTGAAACAGACCGCAGCGAACTTGCTGTCCTCCAGGTTCGCGCCGCGCAGCCGCACCGCGTTCTGCCCGGAATCGTCGCCGCCCTCAACGCAGCAGACGCCCCTCTGCTCTCTCTGCAAATCAAAAATCCCAATCTGGAAGATGTGTTCCTTTCCCTCACCGGCAAAAATTTACGCGACTGAAAGAGACAGAAAAGGGAAGAGGGAAAAGGGAAAAGATGTTCGCCTTCGCTCTCCGTCTGCTTTCTTGGAGCAGGGAGGAAATCGAGCATTTTCTTTTCTCTTTTCCCTCTTCCCTTTTCTGTCTTAGTTCGGGCCGACGTTGTTGAACTGTCCGATGAGCAGGGTGAAGTCGGAACTATCTACAAAGCCGTCGAAGTTGAAGTCGGCGGTCGGATCGTAGCCGCTGCCCGCAACCGCCGCATCCGAGTTGAACGCGCCGATAAGGGCCGTGAAGTCCGAGGAGTCCACCGAGTTGTCGTTGTTGCTGTCCGCTGCCGGGAGCGTGATCGGGTTAGCGTTTGTGCCGAGGATTCCACCGGTGGAGGAAACGACGACGCCTGGAGTCAGGACGGCGAGGTTTTTCTTGCCTTTGACCCAGAGGTCATACGTTCCGGCGGCAACGCCGGAAAGGGTGAACGTTCCGACCGCGCTGCCCACCGAGGTGGTCAGCGTGACGTTCGCTTTTTTGACTTCCACGCCGTTTTGTCGCAGGGAGACATGGAACACGCCGAGCGGGGCGGCAGGGTTGATTGCGCCGAGATTAGCGACGCCTTCCAGCGCGATTTTGCCGGTCAACGTGGCGCCGGTGACAGAGGCGGGCGTTACGGATGCGTAGGTGCGCCCGATGCGAATCTCATCATAATCGAGGCTTGTGGCGGGGGTGGCGTTGCCATTTCCGACGCGGATGCGGTTGAAACTGAACGGCCCGACCGTTCCCGTGACGGTAGGCGTGGCGGGAAGGGATGCGCCCGAAGTTGGGTCCACATATTCGCTGACGGTCACGCCGCTTGCGGTAAAGTCGAACTTGAAGACGAACAGGCGCGGCGTTTTGTCCACTGTGATTTTGGTATCGCCGACATTTCCGGTGTAGGTCGCACCTTCGTAGCCGAGGCCGCTGAAGTAGTTCTCGCTGCCATCATCGAAGAGCGAAAGTCCATTATAGTTGGCGGAGCCGGGGCCGAACGCGCCGGTGTTGGCGGGATCAACGGCGGAAATGTAACTCAGGTAGACCGTTCCCGTTCCGAGATAGGAGCCAAGCCGCTGCGAAAGCGAACGGAAGGCCGCGTCGCCGTTCGGACTGGTGACAAGCGTTCCGCCCGCCGTGCTGAGGCCGGGGAAGGACAGGCCAGCGACGGCAACGGTATCGTTGTTGGCAGTCCAGGGGCCGCTCCAGCCCGTGCCGCCGTTCAGACTGTTGAGCGGGCCAGCCGGGTAATTGAATTGTTCTTCGGCAATCAGGGACGCCGAGGCCGAGGGCGCAATCGCGACGACGTTGGAGTTCGGGCTGCTGCCGTTCGCGTTGACTGCCCGCACCACATAGAAGTAGATGGTTCCGTTGGTCAGGCCGGTGTCGGTATAGCCGGGGCCGGAGATTCCGGTGGCGATGGGAGTGAAGGGGCCGGTGAGCGAGGAGCCGCGCAGCACGGTGTAAGAAGTCGCCGCGTCCGCCAGGGTGAAGGACAGGAACGCCTGCGCGTCGCCCGCCGTACCGGTGAGGGTGGGCGCGAGCGGCACGGCGCTGCCGAACGTGGGGAACAGGGCGTAAGCCGGAACGATCTGCTGCGCCTGCCCCGGATACGACCACAGGAACTGCATGAGGCCGCCGCCGCCGCCCTGAAAATAATCTATGCGCACGGTATGCGTACTGCCTGCTGTGAAGGTGACAGGGGCGCTGCTGACGGTATTCGCCGCCTGATATTGATAGTTGTTGACGACCTGAACGCCATCAATAAAGACTCGGCTGCCATCGTCGCTTGTGGTGGTGAAGACGTAGTCCCCGGCGGCCTGCGCTTTGACCGGCCCCGTCCATTCCGCGTTGAAGTTGTCGTGCGGGACGCCCGCCGGAGGGTTCACGTCCACGTTGAAATTGATGGTCGGGTCTACTTCGGTCACGGTCGGCGCGGGCGCGGCGGCGTAATTGAAGTTTGGGCCGTAGCCGACGTTTGCGGTGGCGTTGTCCCAGTATTTGCCGGTCAGCCCCGCGCCGTCAATTCCGGCCTGCGGTTTTGCGGAGGCCACGTTGGATGGGCTGCCCTCGCCGACCCTGTTGACCGCCGTGACTTCGTAGTAGTAGGTCGTCCCGTTGACCGCTGTCGTGTCCTGATAGCCGGGGGTGAGGGACGCGCCGATGGTGGTGAAAGGCCCGTTCGCGGTGAGGCTGCGTTTGATATTGTAGGAATCGGCCCCGGTCACGCTGCCCCATGTCAGTCCGACGCGGTTGTCCCCGGCGGTAGCCGTGAGCGTGGGCGCGGCGGGCGGCGCGGCGGGCGGGGTGGCGAGCGTGGCGGCGGCGAGGGTGACGTTTCCGTTGCCCGCCGATTGATTCCACGAGATTGTGAGCGTCTGACTGGCGCTTGCGGCCTTGTAGTTGACGGTGTAGACCGCGTAGAAGTGCGCTCCGTCGGTATTGCCGAGAGCGCCCGCCCCGGCGCTGGAGTCGGTATAGTCGGGGGCGGAGCCGTCGGAGAGGGTCGCGGCGAATGTCCCGGAGGCGTTATAGCCGCCGACACAGACCTTGACCTGACGGGCGGCGGTTCCGGCGGGGACGGTGAACTGGAAGCCGCCCGCGAGGCTGCCGTAGACGCCGTTTTTGGTGTTGGTGGCGGACGCGGCGGGCGGGCCCTCCGACCACAAGAACGTCACGGCGTCGTCGTTGAACTGGTTGACCGCGCCGCCGCCATTAGTCACGGTGAAATTGCTGATGGCCCCGCCGCCTGTCGCCTTGTGATTATAATCGGTAGCGCTGTTCAGCCCTAGTGCGCCCAGTCAATCACGCCCTGCGCAGTCAGGTTGATGGACTGCGCGGCAAACGCGGCGACCGTGCCGGTCAGCGTCCCCTGCGCGTTTACGGGAACTGCGTTGTTGCCTGTGTAGGCCGAAAAGACGGACGAAAAGCCCGATGGCCTCGCCCCGCATTTGCGCTATTGGATAGGAACTTGTTCCCTTGCACTGCTTACCTGAACAGTTTAGTATAACATAGTTTACGCGCCGCGAAGGATTTCGACTGCGTAATTCTCCCCGATTTTCGCCCTGATTTTTGTTGTTTTCTCCATGAAGCGGTACATAAGAAACGCCCGGTCGGCTCTGAAAAAAAGATCGCCTGCTGTCCCGCGCTCGATTTCCCCCCAAACAATACCGGTTCTTGCATTTTGACCGGCTTTTCGCCCCCCTTACTCTGTGGGAAGCGCCAGTCCGGGCCTAAAATACAGGGGACAAAAGAACAGGGTGTTCGAGTGTTCGGGTGTTCAGGGGTTCAGGGGTTCAGGGGTTCGCTCGTTCGCTGATAGTTTGTACAAAACTTACAGTGAACAGCCAATGCCCGAATACTTGAACACCCGAACACCCGAACACCCGAACACTCTCCTATATCGGGGAGTAACACAACCATGTTTGTAATCATCGGGCTGGTGGTCGTCATCGGCAGTATTTTAGCGGGTTATGTGATGCACGGCGGCAATATCATGGTGCTGGTGCAGGTCACTGAATTTATCATCATCGGCGGATCGGGCGTCGGCAGCGTGCTGATTGCAAACTCTCCAGCGACGGTGGCGGCGACTCTGAAAGCGGTCATCGGACTGCTGAAAGGCAACCCGTACAAAAAAGAGACTTATATGGAATTGCTGCAAATGCTCTATGATATGTTTATCATGGCGCGGCGCGAAGGGCTGGTCTCGCTGGATCAGCACGTCGAAAATCCGCATGACAGCAAGTTCTTTTCTAACTATGCGTTTTTCTACGGACATCATCACGCGCTTTCGTTCCTGGCCGACACGATGAAGGTCGTTATCACCGGCTCGGTGGCGAACCACGATTTGAGCGAACTGATGGACATTGATCTGGAGACCACGCACGAGGAGATTCTGAAACCTTCGGGGATTATTCAGAACCTGGGCGACTCCATGCCGGGATTTGGAATCGTCGCCGCCGTCCTCGGCGTCGTGATCACGATGGGCAAGATCGGCGGGCCGCCGGAGGAGGTCGGGCATAGCGTCGCGGCGGCCCTTGTCGGAACGTTCCTCGGAATTTTGCTGGCCTACGGAATGCTGAACCCGATGGCGGCGGCGCTCACCGGGCAGGCGAAATGCGAAGAACAGTATATGAACTGCATCAAGTGCGCCCTGCTCTCCTTCGCCAGGGGCGACGCCCCGCTGACAGCGGTCGAGTTTGCGCGGCGCAACATTGATCCGGGCTGCCGCCCCTCGTTCAGCGAAATGGAATCTACGGTCAAGGGAAGCGCGGCGAAAGCGGCATAATTCGGGTATCGGGTGTCGGGTGTCGGGTGTCGGGAAATTCATTCGTTCATTGAAAGTTTATGAAAACTCTCAGCGCGCGAGCGTATTGTCCGACACCCGATACCCGACACCCGATACCCTCCTCTGGAGACACACATGGCAAGCAGTGAGCAGCCGATTATTATTGTAAAGAAAAAGGGCGGGCATGGCGGGCATCATGGCGGGGCGTGGAAAGTGGCTTACGCCGACTTTGTAACCGCGATGATGGCGTTTTTCCTCGTGATGTGGATCGTGGGATTGAGCAAGCCGACGCGCATTGCGATAGCGGCCTATTTCCGCGATCCGGTCGGGTTTATGAAAACGACGCACGGCGGCAAAAGTCCGATCTCTGACCCGGCAGATTCTAAACCCGCTCTGGGGACAAGCGCTCCGATTATTCCGAAGGACGGCGGGACGCCTTCAGCGCAACTGAAAGTACTGGGCGAACAGTTCCGGGAGATTGAAAAAGCGATTCAGCGCGAAATGGAGAAGACGCCGGAGTTCCGCTCATTAAAAGACAGCGTGAATATCCAATTAACGGACGAGGGCCTGCGGATTGAACTGATTGAAAAAACGTCGTCGCTGTTTTTCGACAGCGGCAAAGCGGACTTGAAGGAGCGCACCGGGCATCTGCTGCGGATGATCGCGAAGCAGCTGGGCAAACTGCAAAGCCCGGTCGTGATCGAGGGCCATACGGACAGCCAGCCGCTGCGCGGCGCGAACGGCTATTCCAACTGGGAACTCTCCACCGACCGCGCCAACTCCGCCCGCCGCGCAATGGACGGTCATGGCCTGCGCCAGGGACAAATTATGGCGGTGCGCGGATTTGCTGATCGGAAACTGCGCGTCCCCGGAAATTCGAAGCACTACTCAAACCGCCGCGTGAGCATCCTTGTCGGATTCAGCGCCAAACCGCAGTAAAAGGCAGCAAGGAACGGAGCCGCGTGGACAGAAGCGCAATCTCTGTCCACGCGGCTAAAGCCTGGAAACCCTGTAGCGAAGTCGCCAAGCTTTTTGTGGCGCGGCGGAACGCGCTTCGCCGACAAATTACCGAAAAAGCGGGAACCGGCTATTTTTTGTCGAGGGCGGCTTTGACCTGCGGCAGCGTGTCCTTCGCCATTTTTACGAGATCCGCGGGCGCGTCGGGCAGGGCGATTACCGCTTCGAGTTCGGGGACGGCCTCGGCGAGTTTGTTCTGCCCAAGATGGCAATAAGCGACGCTGAGACGCGCATAGGCCAGTTCTTTGCCCGTCTTTGCGGCGGCGGCGGCTTTACTGAACTGCGCGATTGCCAGATCATACTGCGCGTTGTTCTGGTAGAGATCGCCGAGCGCGTTATAAAGGGTCGGCAGGGCCGCGTTTTTCGCGTCGCCGTCTTCCACAATTTTAATCATGGCAAGCGTTTTTTCGGCGTCGCCTTTTCCGGTGTACATCGGGGCGAGTTTCGCGGCAGTGGCGCTGTCATTCGGGTTTTTCGCCAGCGCCGCCAGCAGACCCGGCATCTCTTTATGCGTGGTGATGAAGTTTGTCATCGAATCGGCGAAGGCGGCGGCGGCCTGATACCCCACAATCTTGCCGGCGACCGCGCCGTCCGCCGTCAGAAAGAGAATGGTCGGGTAGCCGGTGATATGATACTTTTTAGCCTGCGCCACACCCTCTTTTTCGGCGTTGATTTTTACCGGAACGAGTCTGCGGGACAGCGCAATGACCCGGCTGTCCGTGTAAGTCTCTTTGTCCAGCACTTTGCACCAGTGGCACCAGTCCGTGTAAAAGTCCACCATGATCAGCCGATTGCCGCTTTTAGCGACAGCGGCGGCGTCCGAGTAGGATTTCGCCCACGCCATGCTTTCAGCGGCCTGGGCTGTCCCGACCGTCCAGAGCAGCAGACCCAGCGCAGCCAGACTGCGCAGCAAATGATTTCGCATCATCTCATCTCCTTACTTACGAGTGTATGCAATACTTTGGTGTTCGCCGCATAGACGATTGCTTTTTTGAGGAGAAGCAGCCGTCCTGATTGAAACCGCGCCGCCTGTCCGTATTTTACAGGCGGACTTCTCACGCTCACTTTCCAATCTTTTGCGGTCAGCGGTATATTCGCGGTCAGCGCCGCATTATCCTTCTGCATCCCTGCAAAAATTTATGTCCGCTGCCGAGCGGTATTTTTTTCTGTCGCTTTTCCCGCTTGCCTCTGTTCATGTGGACAAACCGCGCAAGTACGGGTTTGCGTAGACAAAAAAACTTCCCCGATTCCCCGCGATTCGTGCCATACTGCCCTTGTGATTCCCGTTTGGATTTGCTATAATCACCGGGTCTGCGGCGTCAGAAACCACAGATTTAGTGCTTGCCAATCCACAATGACGTAGATGTGAGTATTCGATAGATAATAAGAGGCCGCGTTCCGAACGGACAGAAAACGGGCGGACAAGCGGACGAACGCAGGGGAGCAGCGGTTGAGCGGACAGCTTGAATTTGGAGAAGAGGAGGGGGCGACTGCATTTCGACGCGCCTGGGAGCAATGCCTGCATCTGCTGGCAACCAAAGTCCCGGTCGTCGCTTTTGAGTCCTATATCCGTCCGCTGGAGCCGGTGCGGCTGGAAAACAATGTCGCGATTCTGGGCGCGGCGAGTTCTTTTGCCAAAGAGCGCGTCACGAAAAACGCCAATGCCATTCGCAGCGCGTTAGAATTTCATCTGGATATTAACGGGCTTGAAGTGCAGTTCGTCGTAATGACCAACGAGCAGCGGAATCGCGCCACGACGCGGCGCAAACCGGCGGACGGGATAAAATCTGAGGCGGCGCAGCCCGCCCTGCCGCTCGACGCGGAAACGGACGCGGACAACGCGCCCGAAATCCAAAACCCAAAATCCAAAATCCAGAATCCCAACGCCTACCCCAACCTGATGCGCCGCGCCGACGCAAAGAGGCCGGAAGAACTGCCCCCCGTTCCGAACTTGAACCTGACCGACCGCTATCAGTTCGATACGTTCCTTGTCGGGCGCTCGAACCGGCTGGCGCACGCCGGGGCTTCGCAGGTGGCGGCGCGTCCCGGCGAGGTCTACAATCCGCTTTTCCTGTACGGGGGGCCGGGGCTGGGCAAAACGCATCTGATGCAGTCTATCGCCAACACCCTGCGCGTTACGCGGCCCGATCTGCGCGTGGCTTATGTTTCCGGCGAGTATTTCACGCAGCGATTCGTCACCGCTATCGCCAAACACACAACCGAGGATTTCCGCCGGGAGTACCGCCATATTGACGTGTGGCTGATGGACGACATTCAGTTCATCGCCGGCAAAAATCAGACCAATGAGGAATTTTTCCATACTTTTAATACCCTGTATCAGATGGGCAAGCAGATCGTGCTGGCGTCTGACCGCAGCCCCCGCGAACTGAACACAATGGACGAGCGGCTGCGCTCCCGTTTCCAGAGCGGCCTGATTGCGGACATCGGAGCGCCCGATCTGGAGACCCGCCTTGCGATTTTGCAGAAGCGCTGCCTGAGCGAGAACGTCCCGATTGACGACGACGTACTGCTGTATATTGCCAGCGCCATCCAGTCCAATATCCGGGCATTGGAGGGCGCGTTTACGAAATTGCTGGCCTATTCCTCCATTATGAGCAACGCCATTAGTTTGCAACTGGCGCAAACGGTATTGAGTGAATATTTCATTGAGAAGCCGATTCGTCAGCGGAAGACCAATGTGCAGGAAGTCGTTGAGGCGGTCGCGGAACAGTTCGCCATGCCGCCGGAGGACATCCTGGGGGCGGGACGTAACAAAGAGGTCGCGCTGGCGCGGCACGTCGCGTTTTACATCGCACGCGAACTGATGCCGGAAATGAATCTGGCGCACATCGGGGCGGCGTTCGGCGGGCGGGATCACGCAACGGTGGTCTACGCCTGCGCCAAAGTCAAAACGCTGATGGACGTAGACTCGGACCTAAAGACGCTGATAGGACAGTTAAAGCGGCGTTTGAGCAGTTGAGTTCCGGTAGGGGCGGGGTTATAAAATACCCGCCTGGTGAGCCTTTGGCTAATCGTCCTCACGGACGCGATGCGCTTCGATTTTCACTTCGACACGACTTGAGTCTATGGGAATCAAGTCTAACTTTGACTCTTGAACTTGAACACCGATTCGCAGAGTTATTAACATTGCCCCCGTGAATCGCGGCGATTCAACCGCGCTTTAAGGTACAGGTTTTTTCGATAAAAGTTACTCCTCTGGGACGCAATGTTAATAACTATCCCCGTAGTTATTAACAAAGACTCACAACTATCCCCGTAGTTATGAGTCTTGGGACTCATAACTCGTTGTCAACGAATCTGTCAACGATTTTTTGTTGATAACTCGGTCAGTTATCAACGAGTTATCAACAATTTAAACATGGGATTGTTAATAACTATTCCCCGTAGTAGTCACGACTCCGGTAGACTCACGTGCGTTATCGGAATCTAGCAGAATCTATCAGAGTCAATCAGAGTCTCGATTCGGCGCGATTCTAAAATGAGATTCACCCGTCTACTATGCCCGTAGTTTTGAGTCCTTTCAACACGATAAGCATAAGCATAAAAGAGTCTTTAAAGAATCTTATCTTGTAATTAGGAATCAGGAGGTCGGGTGGGGGGGTAGTGGGTATTTGGTATTGGAGTATTGGGTATTTGGTATTCGTTCTCTCACTGGAAGTCTGTACAACCTATCAGTGGAAGGTCAACACCCAATACCAAATACCCCAATACCTATGTTGGTAAGTTAATAACTTTGTTGATAACTCGTGAGAACGAGGACGAATTGAGGAATGGAATGACTCGATGCGCGTTTGTCAGTTGAAATTAAGTCAGTTTCGGAATTATGCGGCATTGGACTTGCATCCCGGCGCGGGGATCAACATCCTGCACGGCGATAACGCGCAGGGCAAGAGCAACGTGCTGGAAGCGATTTCGCTGCTTGCCACCACGCGCTCGCTGCGGGCCAGCCGGGAGTCGGAATTGATTTTGCGGGACGGGGAGGTCGCTAACGTCAACGCGGAGATTGGGCGCGACCGCGAAGGCGACGTAGAACTTCAGGTCTCGGTCTTTCAGGGCGACAAAAAAGCGGTGCGGGTGAATGGATTAAAGCGGCCCCGCGTGGTAGACTTACTGGGAGAGTTCAACGCCGTTTTTTTCGGCTCGATGGACTTAACGATTGTGACCGGGGAACCGACCGACCGGCGGCATTATCTGAACGTGGAGATTTCGCAGATTAGTCCGCGCTATGTGTACGATCTGGGACATTACAAGCGGGCTTTAGCGCAGCGAAACCGCGTTCTGCGGGACTTGCGCGACCGGCCCCGCCCGCCAGAGGCCAGCGGAATCGAGGCCTGGACGGAGCAGTTAGTGACGTTCGGCTCTACGCTGTTCGATAAGCGACGGTTTTACACGGAGCGGCTTGCCCCGCTTGCCGATCAGATTCACCGGGAACTGACGGAGGGGCGCGAAAGTTTGGAACTGCGGTATCTTCCCAGCATTGTCCTGCCGCCCACCGCGCCCCCGATAGAAAATAGAGAGAATAATTTAGCAAGGGAATCGCGGGAAGAACGCTATGTCGCCGAGACGCAGGAAGCCGCAGACGAATCGAGCGGAGAGTCAATCACGCAGAGTCGCCCGGAATCGCCCCTGAGCGGCGCGGAGGCGATTGCGGCGGCGTTCCGCCAGCAACTACAGGCAATAGGCGCGGAAGAGGCCCGCAGAGGGGCAACCCTGCTTGGCCCCCAGCGCGACGATATGGGTCTGTTTATCAACGGTATGGAGGCGCGTCTGTACGGTTCGCAGGGGCAGCAGCGGACGGTGGCGCTGGCCTTGAAACTGGCGGAGTTCCGCTTGATCGAGGATTACGTTGGGGAACCGCCCGTCCTGCTGCTGGACGACGTGATGAGCGATCTGGACGACCAGCGCCGCGCCCACCTGCTGCAATACGCCCGCCGCCGCTGTCAGACGTTTATCACCTGCACGAATTTGCGTTCGTTCCCAAAAGAGATTCTTGCCGAGGCCGCGACGTTCCATGTCGCCAACGGGGTCATTACCGCCGACCCGAAACGAAAGACAAAATCCCTCGCCCGCGTCCCGCCCGCCCCATCGGAAGCAGACGGCGAGTCAGCCGAAACCGAACCGCCTGAACCGGCGGCGGAACCGTCCGAAAATCCGGTCTGATTTCCGCGTGGAAACGCTTGTTTGGAAGTAAAGCAATGGATAATTTCACGCCAGAACAGCGGCGTAAAACGATGCAGCAAATCCGCTCGAAAGGGACGAAGCCGGAGCAGAAAGTTTTTGCGGAACTTAGGCGGCGCAAAATCTATTTCGCGCCTCACGCGGACAAAATCACCGGTAAGCCCGACCTTGTGTTTCGGCGCAAAAAAGTCGCCGTCTTTATCGATTCGGACTTCTGGCACGGACACCCGGAGCGGCATCGCGCCCCGAAATCCAATCAGGACTACTGGCAGGCCAAAATCGCCCGCAACCGCCAGCGCGATCTGGAAGTGACCGCCGCATTGCAGGCGCAGGGCTGGAGCGTCCTGCGCCTGTGGGAGTACGACATTCAGCGCCATTTCCCAGAATGTATCGCGCAGATTTTGCAGACCATAGGCCGCGCTTCCGAAGCGGCGTGACCCGCCGCATCGCCGCAAACAAAGACGCCCTGCGCGGCCCGCGCTCGTTCCTGAAAAGCAGTCCCGGCAGCGGCTGCCACGTTTTCTATCGCCAACGGAATCCTTGAACCGCCTATGTCAAACGAGAACCAAAATCCAGTGTCCGCGCCTATCCTATCGAACCCGCCGAAATATACGCGGCCTCCGAAACCGGAGCGCCCGAACCTGCGGGTGAATCGCCCGCAGCTGTCGGAGCATAGCGAGATTCGCGGGACTCCGGCGGCGTTTGCGCGTCCCGATAACCCGATGGCGAACGTGCTGGGCGGGGCGATCAACCGCATGGACTCGGCGGCGCAAGTGCGGCAAAGTCTGGCCCTCGCCTACTGGGAACGGGCGGTCGGGGCGCAGGCGGCGGCGGCAAGCGAGGCCGAATCCGTCCGTGATGGAGTGCTGATTGTGCGGACGAAAAGTTCCGTCTGGTCGCACGAACTGGCGCTGCACAAATCGCGAATCCTGCAAAACCTGAACCGGATGCTGGGCGGCGCGATTATCCGCGAAATTATTTTTCGGGCGACGGGCGTCACAGCAAAAGTCGAGGCCGTACCGGAGACCGACACGCCGACGCAGGAAGACTTGCAGCGCGTGGCCTTAAACGCGGACGAAAAAGCGGAACTGCGCGAAAAACTCAACGCCCTGATCCACATTCCGAACGACCACATCCGGCAGACCATCGCAACGCGCCTGACGCTGGACGCCAAATTCCGCCACTGGCAGTTAGAACACGGCTTCCGCATCTGCCGCCGCTGCGACGCGCTGCACAAGACCCCCTACGCGGTCTGCCCCGTTTGCCGCCTCTGCCGCTGAAACCCTTCCCTTGTCAATCGGGCGGTCTTCGTGTGCAATAAGCGAGACAGTACGAAAGCGCGGTTTTTGTCATAAAACAAACGGGAAAGGCGAATCCATCAATGGGTCTGTACCCCGCAGAACAGTGGCGAAAAACCGCGCTTCGAACGCCGAAGGCTGCGCATTTGCTCCATGAGGAGGGGCTTTATCGGGACTGCGCCAGCCGCGCCTACTATGCGGCGTATCAGGCGGCGACAGCAGTGTGCGTTGGACATGGCGACTCAGTAAAATTCCCACCCGATTGGAATAATCCGTCGCATGAACAACTGCCGCGTCTTATTCAGCAGAACGGCGATTTACCCAGAGAGATCAGGCAAGGGATTAGAACGAGTCTGGCGCTGCTCAGGGCGGCAAGGGAAGAAGCGGATTATAAGCCCGGTGTTACCGTAGATAAAATAACGGCGCAAAACTGTCTGCGACAGATGGCGCAGGCAATGTCCCACTCAGGAATAGACAATGAACAACGCAAAAGAACGCGAAAAGAAAAATGAGATCGCCCGACAGGTGCGCGATGTAATAGCCCGAATCCCACCCCTCAAAGGTGTGAAACTCGATGTCAGTCCGCAGGGAATTTTCGGTACGGATGTCGCCGGTCAAATTTGGTGGCGCGTCCCGTTAATCGCCACGCCACGCCCTCGCCGTGTCACTGCCTTATACGAAGTGCTGGCGGAGATCGAAAGCATCTTACAGGATGAACACAATCTGGACATCCTTCTGTTCGTTGGCAACCCGATAGAAGCGGAGACGCCGGAACCGGTCTTGAAATAATTCTGCTCTTGAAATAATTCTGCGTCTGCGGCGGGCGGCTAAAATGTTCTGCGCCACCCGCCGCTTTTCGCGTTTGCCGCTGTCAGTTATGCGGCCTTGAGTTCTTCTCGGAGTTCGCTGGAATCCGCTTCTTCGCTGGCCTCGATTTTGCCATCCGTCATGGCCTCCAGGAACGCGGCGACGGCGGCGCGGCGGGAACCGGATTTCTTGACGAGCAGGCCGGAGGGCCGCTCGAAAGCGTCTTCTGCCGCCAGCGGGACGACCGCAAGCGTTCCCTCTCGGGCCTCTTTGCGGGCGGTCTCCTCCGGCACAAGCGCCACGCCGCTGCCGATCTCCACCAGATTTTTAATCGTTTCGATATTCTCAAAAGCCATGACGATCCGCGCCTGCGCCCCCGCCGTTTTTAATTGCGCGTCAATCAGGCGGCGCGTCGGAATGTCGTCGGCAAAAGCGATGAAAGGCTGATCGTGCAGTTCGCTCAAAGAAATGGACTCGCGGCAGGCAAAGCGGTTTTCGGGAGCGCAAATCAGCGCCATCGTCTCCACGTCGAACGGCAGCACGTCCACGCCCGCCCGCTCCACAGGACAGGCCACGATTCCAATATCAACGGAACCGGAAAGCACGTCCTGATAGATTTTTGCGGTCTGACTATACTCTAAATGCACATTGACCTTCGGATAAAGCGCGAGAAACGGTTTCAGGCGCGGCGGCAGGGCGTGAAGCCCGACAGAGTAAACCGTCGCCACGCGCACCGTCCCCGCAACGTCATCGGAGAGGCCGCGCAGTCGGGCGTCCAGATCGGCGGCCTCAGAGAGCAGGTGCTTTGCGCCCTCATAGAAAATCTGCCCCGCTTCGGTCGGAACGATCTTGCGCCGTCCGCGTCCGCGTTCCAGCAGCGGTTGCGCGTAATCTCTTTCCAGCGTCTGAATCCGCTGACTGACGGCGGACTGCGTGACAAAACTGCGCTCGGCGGCGCGAGAAAAAGATTTTGTTTCGATTAAGTCACAGTAGAGTTTAAGCGCGTTCAAGTCCAAGTTGGTAAGTCCTCGATTCATTTAGTCCCGCTTCTTCCGCAGACAGCCTCGCATTACTCGCGAACATATTTCTCTCTGCAATGATGTATCTTACTCCCTTTTCGCCCGGAATGTTCCCATATTACGCCGCGCAGGGTACACTATTTTTAAAATTCAGGTATTTGGGTATTTGGGTATTCAGGTATGGGGTATTCGCTCGTTCGCTGATAGTTTGTACAAAATTTACAATGAAGCAGTCAATACTTGAATACCTGAACTCCTGAACACCCGAAAGGCCGAACATGGAAAAAACGCGGGGAGAGAGCGAACGCGCCCTGTTCGCCGCTGTGGAAATTTTAGAACGGTGGATGAACGAGCGGGAACGCTTGCCGCTTGACCGCATTACCGACGGCGAATTTCGCGCCCGACGCTACCTTAATTCTTCGGAACGGCGCTGGATCGGGGCGGCGGTCTATGGCGTGGTCCGCTGCTGGACGCGGCAGAAATTTTTGCTGACGGCGCTTAATTTGCCTGAGACGGCGGAGAAGCTCGTTCGTTCGTGGGCGGAAGCGAACCCGGACGCTGCCGTTGCGCCCGTCCGTTTCCCGCAGACCGCGCCGCTTGCCGAACCGGAGCAATGGCAGTCCGCGCTGGATTTGCTGCCGAAGCCAGACAAGCCCGCCGAATATTTGCGGATGGCGCTGTCATTCCCGGAAAATCTTGCGGTCGAACTCGAAAATTTGCTGGGCATGGAGGCGATAGCGGCTGCGCGGGCGTTTAATCTTCCTGCGCCGGTCGCGCTGCGCGTCAATACATTAAAGGCTACGCGGGAGAGAGTCCTGCGCGATCTTCCCGGTTCGATTGCGACGGCCTATGCCCCTGCCGGAATCGTCCTGCCAAAGCGCGAAAATCTGCCCTCGCGGCCCGGATTTCGCGAAGGCCGATTCGAGGCGCAGGAAGAAGCCAGTCAGTTGGTCGCGCTGCTGGCGGGCGCGTTGCCCGGTCAGCGCGTGGCGGACATCGGGGCGGGCGCGGGCGGCAAATCGCTGGCGCTGGCGGCGCAAATGAAAAATCGCGGGCAAGTCCTGGCGCTGGACGTTTCCGAGCGGCGCATGGAAGAATTGAAAGTCCGGGCAAAGCGGGCGGGCGCAACCTGCATTGAAACGCTCGCCGTCCCCGCCGTCCCCGCCGGACGCTGGCAACCTATCGGCGAAAATTTGCGTATTCTGCAACAGTGGCGCGGCGCGGCGGACTGCGTATTATTAGACGCGCCCTGTTCCGGCAGCGGCGTGATCCGCCGCGCCCCCGACACCAAATGGCGGGAAGCGGACATCGCCGCCTTCGCCGAGTTGCAGTTTGTCTTGTTGACGCAGGCGAGCGAACTGACCGCGCCGAACGGAACGCTTTGCTACGCGACCTGCGCTATCGAGTCCGCGCAGAACGAGGCGGTCGTCGCCCGCTTCCTCGCCAGCGAAGCGGGTCAAGACTTTGAAATCGCGCCGCTTCCGCCGGAGTTCGCTCCGTTCGCAAGCGGTCGCTATTTCCGCTCGTGGCCTCACCGTCACAACACCGACGCCTTTTTCGCCACAAAATTGATAAGGAAAGGGAATTAGGTGTTCAGGTATTCAGGTATTCAGGTATTGGGTATTCGCTCATTCACTGATAGTTTGTACAAACTTTGAGCGAAGCGGATAATACCAAATACCCAAATACCCAAATACCTGAATACCCGTCCCTCCTGGAGACCGTTATGCCTGTTGAACCGAAGCCTATCTTTACGCTGCCGCTGTTCCCGCTGCACTACGTGCATTTTCCGTTGGTTCCGTTGCAGTTGTATATTTTTGAAGAGCGCTATAAGGCCATGATTAACGGCTGCATTGAGCGCGACGAGCCGTTCGGCGTCACTCTGATTAAAGAGGGCTTCGAGGTTGGCGCTCCCGCCACGCCATTTGAGGTAGGCTGCGTGGCGCGGATTCTGGCGGTGCGCCGGGAGGAGGACGGGAGGATGCTCCTGCTGGCGGCGGGCGAAGGCCGTTTCCGCCTGCTGGATTACATGGAGGCCGATTTGCCTTACCTCATCGGCAAAGTCGAGGCGCTGGAAGACACGCCCGAATCGAGCGAAAATCTGGAGCCGCTGACCGCTATCCTGCAAAATACGTTCCTGCGCTACCTGCGTCTGCTGGTGGAGCAGACGGGCGACACCCTGCCGGAACTGGAGATGCCCGATAACGCCCTGCTGCTGGGCTATTACGTCGCGTCCCTCGCCAATCTGACGCCGGAAGTCAAGCAGGAACTGCTGGAAATGACCGATGCGCGGGCGCGGATGGAAGCGGAAATCGCATTATTAGACGCGGAAATCGCCGCAATGGAGATGCAGCGCGACCCGGACGCCGACGAACCGATTGAGGACGCGCAGCCGGACGGTTCCGTTCTCTACGCCGTGCCGCTCGACGCCTCCTCCGACGCCCTGCGCGACTACCGGCGCGAAGGCCGGAATTGAAGATTTTTTATAACTATTCACCTCCCCCTACCCCTCCTTCGCAAGGAGGGGAGAAAAGCAGGCGGCTCCCTCCCCTTGCGAAGGGGAGGGCTGGGGTGGGGTGAATAGTTACGATTTTTTACCACAGAGAGACACAGAGAGATACAGCGGAGTGAGTGAAGAAATCCAAAATCCAAAATCCAAAATCCAAAATGGAAACAGTCCAAAATCCAAAATGGTACTGGTTTCGCTGGGCGAGCGCAGTTATGAGATTGAGATTGCCGAAGGGCTGATCGCTTCGGGGGCGGCGGCAAAGCAGATTGCGGCGATTGCGGGCGGGCATCGCGTGTGCCTCGTCACGCACCCGAAATTGCAGGCCGCTTTCGCCGCCCCGATTGAAAGCGGACTGCGCTTGCTTGGCCTTGCGCCGCATACCGCGCTGATTCCGGCGGGCGAACGCTACAAAACACTCAAGACTATCGGCCTGCTTTACGACGCCTTCCTAGAAGCGAAACTTGACCGAAAAAGCCTCGTCGTAGCGATTGGCGGCGGAGTCCTCGGCGATATGGTCGGGTTTGCGGCGGCGACCTACCTGCGCGGAATTGATTTCGTTCAGGTTCCCACGACGCTTTTGGCGCAGGTGGATTCCAGCGTGGGCGGCAAGACCGGCGTGGACTTGCGGCAGGGAAAAAACCTCGTGGGCGCGTTCCATCAGCCGCGCCGCGTCGTGATTGACCCCGATACGCTCGATACGCTGCCATTGCGCGAACTGCGCTCTGGGATGGCGGAAGTCATTAAGTATGGTATAATTTACGATACCGATTTGTTTACGCGGTTGGAAATGCAGATGCCCGCGCTGCTGCGGCTGGATAAAACAGCGCTGGCGGCGGTGATTGCGCGTTCCTGCGAAATCAAAGCGGAGATCGTTTCGCAGGACGAGACCGAGCAGGGGCTTCGCGCCATTCTGAATTTTGGACATACCATCGGTCACGCGCTGGAAGCGGAGACCGCCTACCGAACCTATAAGCATGGTGAAGCGATTGCGATTGGCATGGCGATTGAATCGCGCATCGGGGAATTGGCGGGCGTCACGGAGCCCGAAACCACCGACCGGATTATCCACGCGCTAGAGTCCGCCGGACTGCCGACCCGCTGGCCTGCCGCCGTCTCCGCCGACCGGATTTTGCGGACAGCGCAGACCGATAAAAAGACCATTAGCGGCAAACTGCATTTCGCCCTGCCGCGCCGCATCGGAGAATGTTTCGTCAGCAACGATATTACCGACGAAATGATTCGCGAGTCGTTGCAATGAGGCGTTGCGCGGGTTGTCACGATAGAAGATGACATTTTATGGAGTGGAACAGACTTGTCCCGGAATTAACCGTCGCCGATTTTGATCTGTCGCTGCGCTTCTATGTGGATTTGCTGGGATTTGAGATTGCGCATCAGCGTGAAAGTCCCGCTTTTGCCTACCTCAATCGGGACGGGGCGCAATTCATGCTTGAAGCGTTCCACGACACGGGCTGGAACACCGCCGCGCTAGAAAGACCTTTTGGCAGGGGCGTGAATTTTCAGATTGAGGTGAGCGCGGTTCAGCCGATAGCAGACCGTCTGACGCAGGCGGGCCACACGCTTTATCGTGGTGTAACGGAAAATTGGTACGAAACTTCGGAAGGTCTGTCCGGTCAGCGGGAGTTTTTAGCGCAAGACCCGGACGGCTATCTACTGCGTTTCAGTCAGTATCTGGGTGAGAAGCCCGCCAATCACAGGGACAGCCACGCATGATCTCAAACGCGGAGGAAGAATTGGAAGCGGCGGACGACTCGCCGGACGTAGCGCCACCCGTTGTCATCCAAACCCTGTCGCTGCTGTGGATTGCGCTGTTTGGCGGGCGCTGGGTTGTTGTTTCGCTGCTGCAATGGAACGGGCTGATCGCGCCGGACGCGGTTGCCGCTTTTGATAGTGGCCCGTTTGCCCCACTGTACTTTAGTGGCCTGCTTGTTCCTACTTACCTTGTTCTGCTTGCCTGCACTATTTTGATTGTGGCGCTGCGCGTTGCGCGTCGTTATTCCGCGCCGTCTTCCGAATCGCCGACGCCAGGAAAAGATTCCGCGTCCATTGTGTCCGCCGATTCGCGCCAGGAGCCTCGTAAACCGTGATAAATCAGGTTGTCAGCCAACGCTATGAAGTTCTGGAAAAACTCGGCGAAAGCCCGCTGTTTGCCGTCTACAAAGCGCGTGAAAAGTCCGCAAACCGCTTCGTCGCGATCAAGGCCGTACAGCCCAACTACGCGCAGGACGCCGCATTTATGGCGGGGCTTCGCGCCGGAGCGGAAGCGGCCTCGCAGCTCAATCACCCGAACATCGCCCGCGTTCAGGAAGTCGGCGACGAGGGCGATACGCCCTACCTCGTTGCGGAGTTTGTGCGCGGCATCAATCTCAAAGAGCGCATCCGCCGCATCGCCCCCTTTACCCTTTCCGTCGCGATAGATTTTGCCTGCGGCGTCAGCGAGGCGCTGCACTACGCGCACAGTCTGGGTCAGCCGCACGGGGATTTGCGCCCGCAAAATATTATCATCAGCCCGGAAGGGGCGGTCAAGATTACGGACTTCGGGACGCAGCAGGCGATTGCCGCCTCCCCGAAAGCGCAGCGCGAAATCCTGAAAGTATCCGCTTCCTACCACGCCCCGGAACTCTCGACCGCAAAGCCGGGAACGGCGGCGGGCGACATCTACGCCCTCGGCGCGGTCGTTTATGAGATGCTGACTGGAACTCCCCTCTACTCCGGCGCGACCCCCGAAGACATCGCCGATCAGCACGCTTTTTCCGCCATCCCCTCGCCGCGCTCCAGCAATACCGGCGTCCCGACTTCTGTGGTGGGAATCCTGCTGAAATGCCTGCAAAAAAAGCCGGAAGAGCGCTACGCCTCCGCCGCCGACCTGCTTAATGACCTGAAATCGGTGCGGGACGCGCTGCGGTTCGGCAAGTCGCTGTCGTGGTCGCCGGTGGACATCGAAAAACTCTCCGCCGCGCCGCCGCGCCCCGCGCCGCCCGTCGAAGCGCCGCGCCCGAAACCGATCATTAAGCCGAAGCCCACGCCGCTGCCTCCGCCGCCCGCCTTTGTGCCGGAACCGGTGGCGGACGTGGCGGCGTCCAGTCAAGTTCTGCCTATGCCCGCCCACAACCGAATCCGCGAACAGGACGACCGCGTTTCGCTGTACATCAAAATTCCGCTGCTTTTCGTGACGGGCGTGATTATCGTCTGCCTGATTATTTTTGGCGGCATCTGGACTTCGAGCTGGGTGCAGCCCAAAGTCGTTCCCGCCCCGCAGATGATCGGGCGCTCCATTGACGAGGTGCGCGGCGACGCCAAAAATCTCGGCGTGAAACTGATCGAGCATCACGAATTTAACGCCAAACCGCGCAAAGTCGTCTATAAAGCGGACAAGGAACTTGGGGCGCAACTGCGTAAAGGCTCCTATATCAATGTCTGGTTCAGCGACGGCCCGCAGTATGTGAACGTGCCGAAACTGAAAGGCCTCAACCGCGACGACGCCGAAAAGAAAATCGCGGAGGCGGGGCTGACGCTCGGCAAAGTCACCACCAAAAACAGTGAGACAGTGGCGCAATCGTGCGTCATTTCGCAGTCCGGGCAGGTGCGGGTTTTGCACGATACCGCCATTGATCTGGTTATCAGCGACGGGCCTGCGGTCGAAGCGGGACAGCCCCTGCCGCCCCCGCCCGACAGAACGGTCAATCCGCCTGCCGATCTGCCCGCGACCGGGCCGAACCCCGGCCCCGCGCCCGACGAGGCCCCGCACGATTTCAACCGCCATATCGTCATTCAAAAGGACGGGCTGGGAAATCGGACGGTGCGAATCGAGTACGACGATTCGCTCGGAACCAAAGTCGCCATTGACGAACCCCATGCGGAGGGCGACCGAATCCCGGTGCAGTTCACCTACTACGGCAAGTCCATTAAACTGCGGATTTATTACAACGACGAACTGAAAAAATCGCTGAATTTCGATCCGCAAAGTTCGCAGCGCGAAATTCGATAAGATTTTATCCACGAATTACCACGAAGAATCACGAATCTAACACGAAAAATACGGAGGAGAGTTTAGACAGGATTGAAGGGATTTTCAGGATTGGGATTGGATTTTTATTTTTTGTTTTCGTGTTAAATTCGTGATTCTTCGTGGTAATTCGTGGATAAAAAAATCCCTGTCACTGGAGGGTGTTTATGGCCCGTGTGAACGATATTGTTATTGCGCCGTCGCTGCTGGCCTCGGACTTTGGCGCTCTGGCGGAGGCGGCGCGGCAGGCGGAAACGGCGGGCGCGGAGTACCTGCATTTCGACGTGATGGACGGGCATTTTGTGCCGAATCTCACGATGGGGCCGGCGGCGGTCGCGGCGCTGCGCCCGGTCTCCCAAGCGTTTTTCGATGTCCATTTGATGATTGAAAATCCTGACGCTTTTATTGAGCCGTTCGCTAAAGCGGGCGCGGACGGGCTGACGGTTCACGCCGAAGTCTGCCCGCATTTGCAGCGGACTCTGGCGGAGATTCGCAAGGCGGGCATGAAGGCGGGCGTGGCGCTGAACCCGGCGACAAATCCCGACGTACTGGAATATGTGCTGAACGATCTGGACTTGATTCTGGTGATGACCGTAAATCCCGGCTTCGGCGGGCAAAAGTTTATTCCCGCAACCCTGCCGAAAATCGCCCGTGTCCGCGCCCTGATTGAAACCGCCGCGCATCCCATTCGTCTGGAAGTGGACGGCGGAATCGGGCTTGACACGGCGGGCGAAGTCGCGGCGCAGGGCGCGGACACCCTTGTCGCGGGAACGGCGATCTATGGCGCTGCGGCGGGCGTGACGGAGGCGATTCGCCTGCTGCGGGAAGCGGCGGCGCGTCGGGAGTAAAGGACAATGGTAGAGAAGCGGAGGGCGGCGGTATGACGGAAATGACCCCCTACTCCAGCGTGATTTCTCTGCGTTCGCGGCGGCTGCGAACGGTCGGGATCGCGCTGATGGTCGTGGTGCTGGCGCTGTTTTTTTATGGCGTTTTCGGCCTGATGCCCGCCATGAAAAGCGCGGCGGCGCTACACACGGCGGCGATTCAAAAGGCCGAAGCGCAAAAAGCGATCCATCCGGGAGAATCCATGAAAACGATTCGGCGGATACATCGTCTGATGGGTATCAAACTGCTTTTCACGGACGCCTACTGGCTGACGTGCGGCCTGTTTGCGTTCGCCGCAATGGTTGTCGCGTGGCTGGATTTCCGGGAAGTGGCCCGCCGCTTTCAGACGGCGCGGCGTTCGCTGTGGGACGAGGCCTCGAAAAAAGCGTCCGCCGGGGAACGCCTCGGCGAACTTAGCGAACCATGAGCAAACTATGAGCGATGCGGCGGACGTTTCTTTTATGCGGCGGGCCCTGCGGCTTGCTACGCGGGGATTTACGCCGCCCAATCCGATGGTCGGCTGCGTGATTGTCCGGGACGGTACTGTCGTTGGGGAAGGGTTTCACCCTTACGCCGGACAGTTCCACGCGGAGGTTTTCGCCCTGCGCGAGGCGGGCAAACGGGCGCGGGGCGCGACCGCCTACGTTACGCTGGAACCCTGCTCACATCACGGACGCACCCCGCCCTGCGCCGACGCCCTGATCGCCGCGAAGGTGGCGCGGGTGGTGGCCGCCGCGCAGGACGCCAACCCGAAAGTTGCGGGGCAGGGACTGGAACGTTTGCGGGAGGCGGGCCTTGCGGTCACGGTCGGCGTTCTGGAAGCGCAGGCGCGGCGGCTGAACGAGGCATTTTTCCATTTTCATGAGACCGGAACGCCGTTTATCACGCTGAAAGTCGCCCTGACCCTCGACGGCAAGACCGCCACGCGGACGGGCGACTCAAAATGGATTACCTCCGAGGCGTCCCGCAAGTATGTCCATTTGCTGCGGGCGCAAAGCGGGGCCGTGCTTACCGGAATCGGGACCCTGCTCGCCGATGACCCGCAACTCACGGCGCGGCTTCCCGGCGTCGAACTGCCGCGCCAGCCCCTGCGCATCATTGTAGACAGCCATCTGCGGACGCCGCCGACCGCGCAGGCCGTTCAAATCGCGGCGCTAAGTCCCGATTTTGCGCCGCTGCTCATCGCCACGACCGAAAACGCCAGCGCCGAACGCGAGGCGGCTCTAATTCGCCCCGGTGTGGAGATTGTACGCCTGCCCGCCGACGATTCAGGGCGCGTAGATTTACAGACCTTGCGCACAATGCTAACGACTCGGCATATTATCAGTATATTAACGGAAAGCGGCGGCGAACTCAACGCGGCGCTGCTGGAATCGGGAATCGCGCAGAAGGCCCTGTTTTTTATTGCGCCCAAACTGGCAGGGGGACGGGACGCGCCTACGCCGCTGGAGGGCGCGGGTTGCGCTTTGATGGCGCAGGCCGAGACCTTGACTGCGACGCGCGTTCGCCGTTTTCAGGAGGACATTCTTGTTGAAGGATACGTTACCCCGCGCCGAGACGACCTTCCCGGCGCGTTATGAATCGGAATGGGGACACACCCTGCGACGCTACCGCCTGCCCCTGCTGGCGCTGACAACCTTCGTATTCGGGCTGTTGTTCTTTGGCGATTTTCTGACCGGACGGCAACACCTCGTCTTTCAAGACCCTTATTCCCGCATGACGCGAGTCATTGAGCGGAAATACGGGCTGCAATCGCAGGTGCAAATGCAGTCTAACTGCATGAGCGACTACTATTTTAATACGCTGAAACAGAAAGCGACGGTTTATAACTGGCAGACCGCGCCCAATACGTTTCGCATCGAACGTTTCACCGGTCGCCGCGTGGAAGAGACCGCCCCTGTCGCGCCCATTATTGATGTCAACCCGGAAGACGAAAAGCGTTTTCTTGAATCCCTTCCCGGCAATCATATCCGGGTCATGGTGATTCGTTCCCTGTTCCTTGACCGCGCTCCGCCAACCGATCCCGACGCGGCGCAGAAAAACGGATTGCGTATGACGGAAGAAAAACGGCGCATGGAAACCCTTGTCCACTGGGCGGAATACGACTCGAAAGACGCCGTGACCGCCGCCCGCTGGTGGCATCTGAACGCCGCGAAATTCGGCCTTGACCCCGACGGCAACCCCCTGCCGCCCGCAAAGCCCGCCCCGCAGAAATAGGGGAAAAGATTTTCATCCACGAATAACTCGAAGGGACACAAAAAAAGGGAGAAGGGAAAATTCAACAGCAATCCTTCTCATCCTGTAAATCCCGTTAATCCTGTCTAAATTCTTCTCCGTATTTTTCGTATTTTTCGTGTCCCTTTGTGTCATTTCGTGGATGAAAATCTTTCTTCGGGAATTTTTCGATGAAACTTATACGGTTAGCGCGTTTTGGACTGGTGTTTGCGCTGGGAGTCGGGGCGGGGGCCGCGCTCTTGCAGGCGCAGCGAAGTCGGCCTGTCAGCGGGGAGGCGGCGCAGCGGGACGCCCTGCGCCTGCTGGATCGGCCTGCGAAAAGCGCGGGCATCGGGGACAACCGCATTGTGGCGGCGGTTCAGAAAATCGCGCCCGCCGTCGTCAACATTGATACGGTCGGGCCGGTTTTTTCCGGCGCTTCTGCCCGAAACGCGGACGGCATTGCGCGGGAGGCGCGGGGCAAAGGCTCCGGCGTCATTTTGACCGCTGACGGCTATATTATCACAAATAATCACGTCGTTGAGGGCGCGGAACGAATCCGCGTTACGCTGCAAGATAACCGCTGGTATTACGCCCGCCTGATTGGGCGCGACCCGCAGACCGATCTCGCCGTCCTGCGCGTGGCGGCAAGCGGTCTGCCGACCGCCGAACTCGGCGATTCGGAGCGTCTGCAAGTGGGAGAGTGGGCGATTGCGGCGGGCAATCCGCTGGGCCTGGGTTCCACAATCACGGTGGGAGTTGTTTCAGCGCTGAACCGCCGCAATCTGCAAATCGAGGAGGGGCGGACGCTGGACGGCGTGATTCAGACCGACGCCGCCATCAATCGGGGCAATTCCGGCGGGGCGTTGGCGAACATCAACGGGCAGCTGATTGGAATCAATACCGCGATTTTAAGTTCCACGCCAAGCGGCGGCAATATCGGGCTTGGCTTTGCAGTCCCGGCGGCAACCGTGCGGCGCGTGGCCCGCGACATCATATCAGACGGCGCGGCGAAGCCGCAGCCCAACTCCCGTCCCTGGCTCGGCATCCAATATACGGAAGTCCCGCCGGATATTGCCCGAATATTCCGCCTGTCCGCGCATCGCGGCGTGCTGATTGACCGCCTGCCGCCCCGTAGTCCGGCGGCAAAAGCAGGGATTCAGGAGGGCGACATCGTTCTGAATATAGACGGCAAAGAGATTGGCGATCCGGGCGACGCCCGCGAAGCGATCAGCGACCGGAAGATCGGCGACCGCATCACCGTCCACGTCCTGCGCCCGGACACCAAACGGGAAAGCGACCTGACCGTTCTGCTCGAACCTCTCCCCGAAGCGATGGACCAGCCATGAGAAAGTTTTTGCGTGGGCGAATAAATTCACTGCCACAAGTGCGCGAAGTCCGCCTTCGCGGACTCAATGCGAATGACCGCTGTTTGTCTGCGTTGGGATTTGTTTTCACCCTATGCAGCGTTGTTTTCATTATCTGCGCGGGCGCGACTGCCGCCCCCCGGCCCCCGAACCCCAACACCCTGATCTGCATTGACCCCGGACATTCCAGAGCGACCGTTGGGACACAGGGCAAGCATCTGATTGAATACCAAATCTGCTGGACGGTGGCGAAACGTCTGCAAGCGGAGCTGTTGCGGCGTGGTTACATCGTCATGCTGACTAAACCCGACCGGGACGCGAATATCAAGAACGAAGACCGGGCGCGGACTGCGAACCGCGCCCATGCCGCGCTGCTCATCCGTCTGCATTGCGACGCGGGCAACGAAGCGGGAATCGCCACGTTTTACCCCAATCGGCAGGGCGTCTTCGGCGGCGTTCGCGGGCCGAGCGTGGAGGTGATACGAAAAAGCGGGATCGCGGCGCGGCGTTTCCATGCCGCGCTAATTCATACATTGAACGGAAAATTAAAAGATCGCGGGGTGCGGACGGACGCGCAAACAGCGGTGGGAAGCAAACAAGGGGCATTGACCGGCTCAATCTACTCGCAAGTTCCGGTGATTTTAGTGGAGATGGCGGTCTTGCAGCAGAAACACGACGAAGCGTTCCTCGCCAGCGAAGCGGGGCAGACGCTACTCACACAGGCAATGGCGGACGGGGTGAAGGAAGCGTTAAAATGAAAACGTCAGAAGTCAGAAGGAGCTATCAGAGTTTGCAGGTTTTGCTCACTATTGAAAGTGGGCAAACCGCGCATTTTCTTCTGTCTTCTGACTTCTGACTTCATCTTAACCGGCGGGCTTGATTTCGACTTTCGCGCCTTCGGCCTCGAATTTCGCTTGCAGGGCTTTGGCATCGTCCATGTTCACGCCCTCTTTGATCTTGGCGGGCGCGGACTCTACGAGGTCTTTGGCCTCTTTCAGGCCGAGCGCGGTGACTTCGCGGACGACTTTGATGACGTTGATTTTTTTGTCGCCAGCGGCGGTCAGCACGACATCGAAGCTGGTGGGGGCCTCTTCCGCCGCTGCGGGAGCGGCGTCGCCGCCACCGCCTCCGGGCATCATACCGGGCATCATCATCGGGGCGGCGGCGGATACGCCGAAGACTTCCTGGAGTTCTTTGGAAAGTTCGGACAGTTCCAGCACGGACATGGTTTTGATCGCTTCGACGATCTCATCTTTGCTTAAAGGCGGCATCGGTTGATTCTCCTCAGAGTGCGCGGGAAAATTTTTGGCTTTCCTCCCGCGACAGGTTGTAAATTGGTAAACTAAAAATCCGGGCGTTCGTTATTCTGACGATTTTTCGGCGTTTTCGATCATGGCCTCGACGGGCGCGTCGTCCCGTTCCGCTGTCGCGATAGGTTCCGCCGTCGGTTCCGGGGTGGGTTCCAGCGGGGCGGCGTCCCGTTGCGCGGTCTCCGCGCCTTCGGCAGGCGTTTCGGCGGCAGTGGGTTCCGGCGTTTCAGGCGTTCCCGATTCCAGCGCAACCTCCGTAGAAGGCGCGGGGGATTCGTCAGCGACAGGAGCGGCGGCCTCCGCTACCGGAGCAGCGGGCGTTTCGGCGACAGGTTCCGGCGCGGCCTCAGCAGAAACTTCGGCAACGGGCGCGGCCTCAACCGGGGTTGATTCCGCAGGCGCGGCTTCGGCGGTCGGTTCGGCGGGCGCTGACGCGGATGCAGGCGCCGAAGCGTCGTCAAACGTCACGGGGCCGCTTTCCGCAACCTTGTCGGCAATCGCCTGAATCGTGCGGACAAACGAGCCAATGATATTGTCGAGCGTTCCAACGAAGTTCGCGGCGGGGCCGTCCAGCGTTCCGATGAGCGTGGCGATAATCTGTTCGCGGGGCGGCAGTTTCGACAGCGCCGTGACCTGATCCACGTTGTAGATTTTGCCGTCAATGAATCCGCCTTTGACTTTGATGTCGGGCTTTTTCAGATCACGCAAAAAATCTAAGATCGCTTTGGTCGGGGCCACCACGTCGCTTTTCGCGAACAGAATGGCGGTCGGGCCGGTCAGCAAACTATCGAGTTCCGCCGGAACCGCCTCCTTGCCGAGCGCGATTTTGTACAGCGTGTTTTTGACGATGTGGTATTCCGCGTCCGACTCGCGCAGTTTCAGGCGCAGGCGGGTCACTTCCGCGACGGTGAGGCCGCGATAGTCGGTCAGAATCGCCCCTTTGCTCCCCTGCGCAAGGTCGCGCAGATCGGAGACGATCAGTTCTTTCTGAGCATTGGGCATAGATTTATTCCTTGTTCATTGCCGCGCGGCGCAACGGTTCGGGCAAACAAAAAACCGGGACGCGGCGCGGTCTCGGCTCACAGGCAGAGGCGGCGACGGTTCCCGGCGCGGTAAAATGCGCGGACATTGCTGTCCGCGATTCGGGCGTCTTAAAAAGGGAATCGGTCTCGACCTCGGCGGGTTCTCACGGGGAGATTTCAGTCCGTCTTTTTTATAAAAGTAATAAAAAAGGCGCGGACACCGGCTGTCTGCGGTGAGCGATGCAGGGCATCATTCAATTACAAGGGGGATTATCCCATAGTTTCGGGCCAAAAGTCAAGCGAAACGCGAAAATAGTCAGAATCTAAGGGACTCTGGCGCTGAATCAACCGTTGCAAACGGGCTAAAACCGCCTTGACATTTTTAATTTTAACCGGCACAATACACTACGATTACGGAGTGTGACCGCCCGTCACATTTTCCTGTGACCTATTTCGCAGTCCACCGCCGTTTTTCTGTGTATAATAGGCCCGTGTACTTCCGGCCCCGCGCCGTGAGCGAACCCGTTTCCCCTGCTCCTCGCTCAGATGTTTCGGTACGCTCACTCTAATTTGTTTGCTCAATTTGCCGTCAGGGAGGCGCATTATGTTCCGCAACGCTCCGTTATTTTCCCGTCAGACTTGGATGCGCCGCCGCGCCTTCACGCTGGTCGAACTGCTGACCGTCGTCCTGATTCTCGCGATTTTGATGGCGGTCGCTCTGCCGCTGTATCTCAACGCGATTACGGAATCGTCAAAGCGCACCGCCCGCTCCAATATGAATATGCTCATCAACGTCGAGCAGGCGTACCGCACCCAGACGCATGGTTATACCAACGACATGAAAAAATTGGCTGCCGGAAAATACATAGATCAAGAACCGATAGGGCCGGGAGATTTGGCGTACTTTGTCTATACGGACGGCGAAAAACTCCCGGACGGGCGGACGACTCCGGCGGACGGCGTTGCAGCCTGCGCGACAGCAGGGAAAAGCGGCAAGTTAGGAAGCGCAACCTACGGCTGTTATATTCCCGGCGTGGACGCGGAATAAATTTCATCTATTCATTTTTCGTTGCTGTCAGTTTCCAGGAACTGCAAACACCCGGCAGGACGCCCATAATATGTGGCAGGAGTTTTTAACTCCCGGACACGTTATCTTCCGGGCGGCGCAGGAATTGACTGGCGATCACCGCCGCAATCAAAATGGCCCCGGACAGGTAAAAGGCGAGGTCGAGGCTGCCCGTCGCGTCCTTGATGTAGCCCGCAGCCTGCGCCATGAAGAAGGCCAGCCCCCAGCCGAGAAACACCAGTCCGTAATTCAGCCCCAGATTTTTCGCGCCGAAATAGTCTGCTGTGAAGGAGGGCAGCAGCGCCAGCCCGCCGCCGTACTGCCAGTACGCCACCCCTACCACCAGAAACAGCAGCGGCACATTTTTTGAGGCCATGACCATCGGCGTCAGGAACAGGCACACGGCGGAGAGCGAACCGTTCATCAGATAGGCCCTGCCGCGCCCGATTCGGTCGGAATAGGCCCCCGTCCCGATGCGCCCGCCCGCGTTGACAAAGCCGCCGAACGAGGCCAGCAGCCAGCCGTTTGCGACGAAGAACGGGAACGCGCCCGCCGTTTTTTTCAGGATGGGGGCCGCGTTCGCAATCACGAGCAGGCCCGACTGCGCCGAACCGAAAAAGAGAAACAGCAGGACATAAAACTGCCACGTCCGCAGCATTTGCGCCGCCGTCCAGTCGGCGCGGCGCGGCGCGGGCGGCGCGTTTGTCTCAACGGGCGCGGCGGACGCGGCGGGCGGAACGTAGCCGTCGGGCGGCAGTGCGAGGACTTGCCCCGCCGCGATAATCACGACCGCAAACAGAATCCCCAGCGCGATAAAACTGCCGGACATCCCGTACTTTTCAATTAAGTTCGTGGCGAGCGGGGCGATATAGATTGCCGCCCCGCCGTAGCCGCCCACCACAATCCCGACAATCAACCCGCGCCGGTGCGGGCCGAACCATTTGACCGCCGCAGGGGTCGCAGCCGCATAGCCCAGCCCCATTCCGATTCCGCCCAGCACGCCAAACCCGACGACCAGCCCGGAATAACTCTTTAAAAGCCCCGCGATGACGCAGCCGCCCGCAAGGAAAACGCCGCCCAGCGTGGCCCCCAGCCTCGGCCCGAATCTGTCCTGCAATCTGCCGCCGGGAATCATGGCAAGCGCGAAAATGACGCCGCAAATCGTGTAGGCCCATGTCGCCTGCGCGTCGGTGAGGTACGTCCAGCCGGTGTCTACCCCGGTCATTGGCAGTCCGGCGACTATCGCTTTGGGGTGGAGCGGGTCGGCAATCAGGCGGGCCTTCCAGACGCTCCAGGCGTACAGGATGCCCAGGCACAGATTGATCGCCACGCCCGCCAGCGTGACGGCCCACGCCCTGCGGGGGATGTCCCTGTTTGTTTCCATTCGGTTGTGTCTCTCCTTCGGGACGGGATTTTCCCGCATCATAACAAAATCGCATCAGAATGTCAAGCGGTCATTTCTATTTCGCGGCGAAAACTTGACTTTCCGCGCAGAGCCGGGGTATAATCATAGTATAAATTTATAGTTTGCGTAATCGCCAGGGGCGCTGTGAGGCTGAGAGGGCAAATTTGCCCGACCCTGTATGACCTGATTCGGATAATACCGACGGAGGGAGGCGAGTTGGAGCATGAACGCATTTCGATTAGATGCCGCTGCCCCCGCTTTTGCCGGGACAGCGGCATTTTTGTTTGCGCCGCCCGTTCCGCGAAGCAAAGCCTTCACCCCCGACCCCTCTCCCTACCTATCTTACCAAAGGCCTGGGAGAGGGGAGAAACCGCTGTTTGCTTTATGGAAGGGGACGGAAAAATTGACTTTGCGTAAAATGAGAACGCGGAGCGCGTTCACGCTGATTGAACTGCTGGTCGTCATCGCCATTATTGCGATTCTTGCGGCGATCCTGTTCCCTGTTTTCGCGCAGGCCCGCGAACAGGCCCGCGCCAGCGTCTGCGTCTCCAACACGCGGCAGATTGGACTGGCCCTGACGATGTACGTGCAGGACTCCGACGAGACGGAACCGATTTTCTTTGCCTACAACACGCAGACGCCGACCGGAACGACCGCAAAAGCGGGCGACCCCGACCACAAAGGCGTGGAACTGCTGATTTTGCCCTACACCAAAAACAAGGATATTTCTAAGTGTCCCGACGATCGGGGCGGGCCGTCGCTGAAAGATGCGGCGTTTGGCTGTCCCGGACGCGACAGTTACGCCGCCTGTTACGGTTCCAGTTACCGCTTCACGAAAGGGGCGTACACGCAGGTTCCGGGCTATTCCAGCCAGAACAACGACCTTTCACCCTTCACGCAATTACAGGTCTCCCAACTTGCCGGGTTCGCCCTGCCCGCCGAGACCCGCATGATGCGCGATGAGATGGCCCCCTGGTTCGGCGCGACCGACGCCGGAGGCCAGAATTATGGCTACTACCCCGATTATTACCAGCAGTGGCACAGTCGCGGCATGGGCGTCGTGTTTGCGGACGGACATTCGAAATTCACCGTCAGCGCGGCGCAGTTCGACGCGCAGATCGTCTGCCCCGCCGGGGGGCGCAGCAGCGATCATTACTACACCTGCGATTGATATTCGGGCGGTTGAAACCGCTGCCACAAAAGCGCGAAGTCGGCCTTCGCCGACTCAATGCAGTCTGCGCAGGCGGACTTTGCGCACTCGTGGCAGCGGTTTCAACCGCACGATTCTGAAAACTAAATAGTGCTGACGGCGCAATGCAGGACGCAGTGGCAAGTTCGGCGAATGGTACTTGTGAAAAAAATTACCACTCCAAAGGAGAATAGCCTTGCCGGAGGAAATAGAGTTCGATCCGCGTGAGACGCACGAAAAAATGGAGGAGATTCGCGGGGAGCATGGCGACGCGCAGCATAAGGACTGGATGCGGCTGATTTCGCTGTCTACCGCCGTGCTTGCGGTCGTTGCGGCGATTGCGGCGCTGATGTCCGGCTCGCTCGTCAATGAGGCGCTGTTGGAAAGCAGCCACGCGGTCGAGGCGCAGGCCAGAGCGTCCGATCAGTGGGCGTACTATCAGGCCAAAGGCATCAAGGGCAACACCGCAAAGCAGACGGCGGACTTGCTTGCCGCAAGCCCCGCCGCAAAACCGGGGGTAGCCGAACATTACTCCGAAGAATCGAAACGCTACGCCGAAGAGCAGGGCGAAGCGAAAAAGCAGGCCGAGGAGTTTGAGAAGACCCGCGAGGAGAAAAATCACGAGGCCGACAAACTCATGGGGAAACATCACCGGTTCGCCTATTGCGTCACCGTCACGCAGGTCGCGATTGCGCTGTCCGCGATTGCCGCGCTGACCCGCAACCGGCCTGTCTGGTTTGGCAGCCTGGTCACCGGCGCGGTCGGCATCGGGCTGTTGTTCTGGGGCTTCATCTGACCGGCGTTTTATGTTTTGGAAAAGGGGGCGGGGTAATCCGAACGTTAATTTTAGCCAATGGGACTCCGCCCTCACGCGGACTGGCCCAAAAACTCGCCGTATCGCATGGCCTGCGGATTGCGACGGACGGGGCCGCGCATCAGGCCGCCGCGCTGGGGATTGCGCCGGACATTATCTGCGGCGATTTCGACTCGGTGGACATGGCGGCGGCGAAACGCGAACTGCCCGCCGCCGAATGGATCGCCACGCCCGACCAAAACCGGGCCGATCTGGAAAAAGCGATCCTGCTGGCGCGGTCTCGCGGCGCGACGGAGATTACGATCTTGGGCGCGAACGGCGGGCGGATGGATCACACGCTGGCGAATTTCGCCCTGCTGCTGCGCTATCACCGGGAAATCCCCCTGCAAATCGTGGGGGATGGCGCGGCGGCGCGGGCCGTCTCCGGCGCATTTACGTTTGCCGCAAATACCGGCGACACCGTTTCGCTGATCTCAATGGACGGCGCGGCGCTCGTCAGCGTTTCCGGCGTCCGCTGGCCTCTGGAAGATTTCCCTCTGCCCGTCGGAACGCTCGGCGTCAGCAACGAAGCGACGGGCGGAGAAATTTTCTTGAACGTAAAAAATGGCGCGATTCTGGTCTGTCATCTGTATCCCGTTTCGGAGGTCGGCGCATGATACGCGCCGCCTTCCTCCCGGTAGACTGGCTGATTCTCGGCCTGTATTTCCTGTTTTTGCTCGTGGTCGGGTTCTGGCCCCGCCGCCAAAGCGACGAGGCGTACCTTATCGCTGACCGTAATTTGAGCCTGCCGGTTTTCGTCGCGACCCTCGTAGCAACGTGGTACGGGGCAATTCTTGGCGCGGGCGAATTTGGCTACGATTACGGCCTCGCCGCATGGACGACCAACGGTCTGCCCTACTACGTTTTCGCGCTGCTGTTCGCGTTCTTTCTGGCCCGCCGGGTGCGGGGCGGGGCCGCGCAGACCTACACCATCCCCGACAAACTCGCGCAGGAATACGACCGCAAAACGGCGCTGCTCGGCGCGATTTTCGCCTTTATTTATGCCAGCCCCGCGCAGTACGTCCTGATGGCGGGGACTCTGCTGCAAATCCTGTTCGGCTGGCCTCTGCTGCCCGCGATGATCGCCGGAATCTTATTTTCGATTGCGTATGTATTTCGCGGCGGGTTTCTCTCCGATGTGCGGGTCAATACGCTGCAATTCGGCCTGATGTTCACCGGGTTTATCATCGCCGCGTGGCTGTGTCTGACCCGTTTCGGAGGCGTTTCTTATCTGCTGCGACCGGGCGTTCTTCCTGAAACGCACAAAACGCTGCTCGGCGGAAACTCGCCGGGGTGGGCCGTTGTCTGGTTTTTTATCGCCCTCGTCACGATCACCGATCCGGGCTTTCATCAGCGGTGCTACGCCGCCCGAACGCCCCGGATTGCGGCATGGGGAATCGGCCTCGCCGTGCTGTGCTGGATGCTTTTCGACGCGCTGACCACCACCGCAAGCCTGTTCGCCCGCGCCCTTCTGCCGAATCTCGCCGACCCGAAAATGGCGTTTCCCGCCCTTGCGGAGCGCGTCATGCCGCCGGGAATCAAAGGGCTGTTTTACGTCGGGATGCTGGCTCCGATTATGGCGAGCGTAGTCTCTTATACGTTCATCGGGGCCATCACTATCGGGCGCGATTTTGTGTGGCGGCTGCGGGCGGAGGCGGGAACGGCGAACGTCCCGAAGTACACGCGCTGGGGCTTAATTGCGACTTCCCTTGTGGCGCTGGCGATTGCGTGGGCCGTGCCGTCGGTGGTGGCGCAGTGGTTTTTGCTGGGAAATCTGTTCGTTCCGGCGATGCTGATCCCGCTGGCGGGCGCTTACGCCCCGTCGCCAAAATGGAAAGTGAAACGCCCGGATTACGCCTTTTATGCTATGCTGCTGGGCTTCGGGACGGCGCTGCTGTGGCTGGCGTGGGGATTAAAACATGGCGGTCTGGACAGTCCCCGTTACCCGCTCGACCTGTTCCCGCTGTATCCCGGCCTGCTTGTCTCCGCGCTCTGCTACGCTGCCGGCCTGCGCCAAAAATAGGACAAAACCTACCCTGACCCCCGTCCCAATCAAGGCAGAAAAATCCTATCAACACCGAACTGAATCAAATCAGAACGTTGTGGCCTCGCGAAACCGGGCAAGCCGCTCGGACAACTCGGTCAGCGCGGCGCGGTCGCTGCCGTAGCGCGTCTGAAAAGCGCTAAAAACTTTCGCAGTATCCACGCAAAACTGCGCGGCAAGCCACACGCGAAACGCCTGCCATTCGGTCACCGGAGGCGCGTAGGGGCTGCTATGCGCCGCGCCGCTGAAATACCTTTCCACAAACGCGATCACCTCTCCGAACGCGCTATTGAGCGTGTACATCATCGGACGCAGCAAAACGGCTTCGGAAAAGGAGACCGGCATGAGTTGAACTTCCGCCATAGTTCCCCCGATTTACAGCGTGACCAGACTGCGCTGCGCGTTCATAAATTCGGTTACGAACTTGGAGACGGGGCGCAGGCGCAAATCTTCCAGCGTGCCGCGCTGAACGATGCGCCCGGACTGCATCAGGACAATCGTATCGGCGAGGTAGCCCGCTTCCGCCATGTCGTGCGTGACGAATACAACGGTCTTGCGCAAGCGCTGGAAAATGGCCTTGAGATCGGTCTGGAGCGCGGCGCGGACGAGCGGGTCTAACGCCCCCAGCGGCTCATCCAGCAGCAGCACGGCGGGATCAAGGGCCAATGCCCGCATCAGGCTGACGCGCTGCCGCTGCCCGCCGGAGAGTTCGCCCGGATATCGGCTGAGGGCGTCGGCGGGGAAGCGGGCCAGTTCGCAGAGTTCCGCGATCCGCGCCTGCATCGCCGTTTCGGGCATTTGGAGGTGGCGGGCGAGCAGCAAGACGTTTTGCGCGGCGGTCAGGTGCGGAAACAATCCGCCGTCCTGAATCACATAGCCGACTTTGCGCCGAATCGCCTGCGCGTTTTCTGGCGAGACCGTCACGCCGTCCACCGCTACTGTCCCCGCCGACTGCGTAATCAGCCCGATAATCAGGCGCAGCAGCGTGGACTTGCCGCACCCGCTGGGGCCAATCAGCGCCGTCGTCCGTCCCGCCTCGATCTCCAGGTCGGTCGGGAAAAGCGCGGTCTCGCCGCCATAAATTTTACTCACACCGTTTAATGTAATCATAGGGAAATTAGGGTGTTCGGGTGTTCGGGTGTTCGGGTATTGGCTCACTCACTGATAATTTGTACAATCTATCAGTGAATTAGTCACCACCTGAACACCCGAATACCCGAATTTGTTATCGGGCGCAGCGGACGCCCAGAAAGCCCTGCCGGTAGGACGGGATATACCAGTTGCGGAACGAGGGACGCGCAATCCGGCGCGGGTCGCTGGCCCATGAGCTGCCGCGACACACTTTCTGGCTGCCGTCCATGTGGTCTTTGGAATAGCCGTCGTAGGGGAACGCGACAAAGCCGGGATAGGGTAGAAAGTCCGAACTCGTCCACTGCCACACCGAACCGAACATCTGCAAATCAGGGTTTTCCCGCGCCGCGCATTCCCATTCAAACTCGGTTGGCAGGCGTTTGCCCGCCCACCGCGCAAAAGCGTCCGCCTCGTACCAACTCAGCGAGCAGGCAGGCTCCTGCGGGGCGATGGGGCGCAGTCCATACGCGGAAAAGCAGCTGAACCCGGCCTCGGAACGCCGCCAGTACTCCGGCATCGTGACATTTTCCTGCTGTTTCCACGCCCAGCCCGCTTCCGACCACAGGCCGGGACGCTCGTAGCCCCCGTCGGCGATAAACGCGACCCACTGCGCGGCGGTCACCGGCTGCGAGTCCAGCAGGAACGAGTCTAACTCGATGTCATGCTCCCGCTTTTCGTTATCGTAACTGCGGGCGTCGTTTGATCCGATTCTGCATATCCCGCCCGCAATCGCGTCCATGTTCGTCGTGGCGAAATCGGGTTCCAGCGGCGAAAATTCGATGTCCGGGGCTGCGACGCTTTGATGCGCTAATTGCATGAGTTCGCAAATTGTTTCCTGATGCTGACATTCGTGCTGCAAAGCAAATTCCCACGCATAACCGTCCGCAAGCAGGGGATGCGAACTTTCTAAATCTGCCTCCGCGAGCGCCGCAAGCGCCTGCTGCCGGGTCGCGGCGAGGTAGTCCGTAATTTTTGCCCGCGAAGGCAGCGCAACGCGCCCCGCTTTGGGATTCTCCGGCAGGTTGGCGAATAGAAAACTCGACGCCTCATCCAGACAGTCCCGTCCCATCGCCTGATGGCACGTCCAGGATTCTTCGGTCATGCCAATATGCCCGAAATGCCATCCCAGCGGACTGTAAAAATCGTGGAAGCGAATCTTCAGGAAGGGGTCTGGCACAGAATCGAACAGCCGCAGCGTCTTCACGCGCACCGCCGCCATTTCGCGCTCGATTCGTTCTTTTCGATCTGCCTGATTCACTGCGAAAACCCTCTCTTAGCGTCGCGCAAGCCAGTCTTCCAGATCGGCGGGTGAAGTGAAATCGAACAGGGCCACGCCCAGCGCGTTGAGTTCCTCGGCGGAAAGTTTATCAATCCGCGCCTTGATTTGCGGCGACATGAAATCAAAACGCCGTCTGATCTGGAGTATGAGGAGTTCTTCCTTGCCCGTCTGCAAGCCTTCCATTCGGCCTTCCAGCAGTCCTTCCATTTTTCCCGCGTATCTTGTGTGCGGCAGTAGCTCCATCGTTTTCTTCTCCGTTTCTGTTGTCTCTGCGTCGTATTTCCGCTCGTATTGCTTCATCTCTTCGGCAGTTAGCCTCAGATAGGCGTCCATGAAATTCGCAATCAGATGCGTCCGCGCCGGATCGAGTTTCAGCGTGGCGATCATGCGGACAATCTCCCGCGTCACCTGTAAGCGGTCTTTTGGCGCGATATTCATTTTCGTCATCAGGGCAGCCGCCGCCGGGTTGGGCGTCTTGATGAACTTTCGCCACGACAACCGGTTGAGCTGAATGACCGTGAACTCGCCCTGCAGCCGATTCTTACCGAACACCCGCATCATGTAACGATTCGGTTCCGGCAGAACGGGCGCGTCATACGAAAGAATCGCGACCGAGTAAACGGGCAGCCGGTATTTGATATGCAGCAGGGCCGCGTACCGGAACATTCGAAACGCGAAGTCGGCTTCCTTCCGCGACTGGTTTTCGACATGGATCAGCAGAAAGGCGTCCTCGCCGCGCAGTTTCACTTTGACGAGCAAATCTACGACGCTCTTGTCCCCGCCCACAAGGTCGGCGAGCAGTTCCTGCGGCTGAAACGCAATCGTGTCGAAATCAATCTGCGCCGCCACGTCCGGCAAAAACGCGATGACGAACTCGACGAAGAACGTCATCAGCAGCTGCTTGAACAGCGCGTCATGGTCGGTCGCTGGCTCCGTTCTGTTCTGGTTTGCGGCGCTTCTCAATCGCAATGCTCTCCTGTTCGTGAAAGTCTCTGCATCGTTAAGACAGGGCGAACGTCAGCCGGGTTACGCTGGCAGGCGCGAACTCGTAATGCCCTGCGTTTCCAACCGCTTCCGATTCTGGCGAGAGGGTCACGACGGCGGGCGCGTCGAAATCGTTGTGCGCGGTCAGGCTGCCTGCGGGGTAGTTCAGACTGACCGATTTTGCGCTGGCGGGCAAGGTTCCGCCGGAAAGCCTAATTTCTGCCGTCTGCGCGTCCGTCGCATGGCTGTTGACAACGGTCAGCGTTAATACATTATCTTTGACGGAGGCGGAACCGGAGAGGACGGGCAACGGTTCCGTCTTGTCCCCGATTTTGCCGCTGAGTTGCGGCGTCTGCGTAATCAGGCGGACGGCGCTGCCGCCCTGATGCGGCTGATACAGGTCGTAAACATGGTACGTCGGCGTCTTAATCATTTTGTCGCCGTCTGTCAGCAGCAGCGCCTGCAAAACGTTGATGGTCTGCGCAATGTTCGCCATGACGACTTTATCCGCGTGGCGGTTGAAAATATCCAGCGTCAGCGCGGCAAGCAGGCCGTCCCGGACGCTGTTCTGCTGCCACAGGAACGAGGGATTGCGGCCCGGAGTGGCGGGATGCCATGCGCCCCACTCGTCCACAATCAGGCCGATTTTGCGCTGCGGATCGAAAGCGTCCATTAAGGCCCGCTGCTGCATGACGAGCGGTTCCATACGCAGCGATTTGGTCAGCAGGCCGTACCACTGGTCTTCGTTAAACTCCGTCGCGCTGCCAAATTCGCCGTGATTCCAGGTGTAAAGGTGCGCCGCGTAGCCGTGAATGGCGGGGCCGCGCCCGTGATCGCAGCGCAGTTTGGTGAAAAAGCGGCGCGTCCATTCCAGATCGTTCTCGTTTGGCCCGCACCCGATGAGATACAGCGGATCGTCGCCCCAGTTCCGCAGGTAGGTGGCGTAGCGGCGGTATTCGGTGGCGTAGTCGTCGGGGGTGAAGTTGCCGCCACAGCCCCAGTTCTCGTTGCCCACGCCCCAGTATTTGACCTTGAACGGGTCGGGCGAGCCGTTCGCCGCCCGCTGTTCCGCCCGTGAACTGCCGGACGGATAGTTGCAGTATTCCACCCAGTCGCGCATTTCGGCGGGCGTTCCGCTGCCGAGGTTGCCGCAAAAGTAGGGCTTGGCCCCGATAGAATTGCAGAAGGCCATAAATTCATGCGTCCCAAACCCGTTGTCTTCCAGTACGTCGCCCCAGTGGATATTGATTCGTTTCGGTCGGTCTTTGCGCGGCCCGATTCCGTCCTGCCAGTGGTAATCGTCGGCGAAGCAGCCTCCGGGCCAGCGCATCACCGGGACGCCGACGGAGCGCAGGGCGTCGGTGACATCGCTGCGGATGCCGCCGGTGTTGGCGATAGGGGAATCCTCGCCGACCCAGCAGCCCTCCTCCACACAGTAGCCGAGGTGTTCCATAAAATGCCCGTAAATGTTCGGGTTTATTTCGCCAATCGTTTCGTTCAGAAGAATATCCAGCGTAGAATCCGCCATAATAAAAACGCGCCCCTTTGCGAAGAAAATAGTATAAGCGCGTTAGATTCGGGATTACGCCGGATTTGTCCTGCCTGCCGTTCAGAACCCGGCACTTTTACGGTTTTTATGCGGTTTTTTGAGCGAAAACGCCTTAAATCCGTCATGGAAAGCGAAAATGGTGTTTAATAGTAAAACTGTTCCTGTTCCCCAATCTTTTGTTTTGTCTCCTTTTCCACCGGGTTGTATCACGCCTTGCCGCGTCTGCTACTGCGCGTTTGCTATACGGTCTGCGCATTATTTCACAGTAAACAGGTGTTGCTCTTCGCAGGATTATGTCAGAAACTATTCAAAAAACGCTTGACAGTTCGCCCCTGTTTCCTCTATAATGATTGTGCCACTGCCGTTGTCCGGGCGCGTTGCGATTGCGCTGGAGAACGAAGTTTGTTTGCGGGAAGCGCCGCCCGGTCGCCGCGCTTGTCGGGGAGCGGCCCCTGTTTGGCCGCGCTGTCCCGATTCGGTGGCCTCAAGCAGTCCGGCCTATGTGCCGACAATGGAGCGGAACGATTGTCGCTTTTCCTTGCGCCGATGGCGGAGCGAAACGCGGCGGTACGAGGACTTATTTGCCATACCGAACGGTATTTCGGATGGTCGTGCCAGACAACCCGTTTTCTCGCGTAATGCAGAGGTCTCCAACGTGCTGCTTTCAACACAACAAGATCAAAGACAGGTTATTACCCACCGGATTGATCCCAAGATCATCATGGCCAATAGCATCCTTCAACTCACTTCGATGGAGCTGCATCAGCACATTGAAGCGGAATTGATGGATAATCCTGCGCTGGATTTGCCCGAAGAAAATTTCTGCGAGGGCAACTGCAGCGACGCCTCGCTTTGCCCGCAGTGCATTGCGCGGGACAATGCGCGGCGGGATGACGAGCCGGAAATCGAAAGCCTTGACTCCGGCGATCACGAATCGGAGTACGAGCCGCTGTACGGCTTCATGGCGGGCGATGGCGACGAAGAGTACGACCCCATCGGCAATCTGGAAGCGGAAATGACCTTGCAGGAGCATCTGCGCAGTCTGTTCCGCTCGGCTGTCCCGGTAGAAGATTATCCCATCGGCGAGTATATTATTAACAGTTTGAATGAAAAGGGCTGGCTTTCCGGGTCGCCGGAGAGTATCGCGCTGGAACTGAACGCCGATTTAGACGAAGTGTACCGCCTGCTGGGAATCATTCAGACATTCGATCCGCCCGGAGTCGGGGCGCAAAACTTGCAGGAGTGCCTTCTGCTGCAAATCCGTTATCTGCGGGAAGAAAACCCCGAAGACGCCGACTGCCGCCTGAACATTCTGGCGGAACAGGCGATTCGCGATCATTTCGATCATTTTGGGGCGCGGCGTCATCCGAAAATGGCCCGCGCATTGGGGATTACTGTGGAAGAAGCCAAAGACACCATCGAGTACATCCGCGCCCGCCTGAACCCGTTTCCGGCGAATCAGTTCCGCCCGCCCTGGGCCTATCGCCCGACGAACAGCAAGGTCTCGGTGCGCCCGGACGTAATAATTCGGCGCACGGAGCAGGGTTACGAGGTGGAGGTTCTGGGCGCGGAACCAATGGCGCTGGGCATTAATCCGATATATCGCGATAGTTACTCGCAGATTAAAAGCGAGGCCAGCCCGCTGAGTTCGGACGAGAAAAAACATATTGTCGAGTATGTAGAGCGGGCGGAACTGTTTATCCGCAATATCAATCAGCGGCGGCATACGCTGCGGCTGATTAGCCGCTGCATCGTGGACACACAAATCGGGTTTCTGGAAACGGGATCGCGGCAGTTTCTGCGCCCGCTGACGCGAACGCAGGTTGCAAAATCGCTGGATATTCATGAGTCTACGGTGAGCCGCGCCACCGCGAACAAATTTGTCCAACTGCCAAATCAGGAAGTAGTCGGCTTCGGCATCTTCTTTAACTCATCGCTTTCGATCAAAGACGCGATTGAAGAGATTATTCAGGACGAAGACCCAGCAAATCCGCTTTCCGATCAGCAGATTGTGGAAATTTTGACCGACAGGGGTATGACGGTCGCCCGCCGCACCATCGTTAAGTACCGCGAGTCGCAGAAAATCCTTTCGTCCACGCGCCGCCGCCGTTAATTTGCCCCGTATTTTGAAAAATCACCTGCAAATTCCGCGATAGTTTGGTGCAGTCAGAGGGTCAAACCCACGTTGCGTTCCAGGCTTCGCGGGCTGGTTAAACCCTCTGGCTTGATCTTACAGGCCTCGCCGGATGGCGTTCCGCCAAACGTCCTGCCGGACGCGCACATCAGTTTCCCTCTCCGCTTGCATTATCAGTGTTAATTCACTGTGAGATCACTCTTTATAGCCCTATTGTCTATCGCCCCAAACTTCGCCGCAATCCAAAATCCAAAATCGCTTGCCGGGAGGAATCCGCCCGCTGTTTCGCCAATTAAGCCGCAGGTGTGAAACTTGAAGGCGATTGGAACGGGAAGGCGGACTTCTATGGGCGTGGTGTATTCGGTGGTGAATCAGAAGGGCGGCGTCGGCAAAACGACGACGGCGGTCAATCTGGCGACGTATATGGCGCTGGCGGGCGCAAAAATCCTGCTGCTTGACCTTGACCCGCAGGGCAATGCGACCAGCGGACTGGGCGTAGACCGCACAAAAGTTGAAGTCTCGACCTATGACGTGCTGATTGACGGCAAGCCCGTGACGGACGCCGCGCTGCCGACCCGCGTCGAAAACCTCTCACTGCTGCCCGCAACCCTTGATCTTGCGGGCGCGGACATCGAACTGATGCCGAAGATGGCCCGTGAGAATTTTCTCAAACTTGCGCTGGAACCGGCGCGGGCGGTCTTTGATGTGATTTTGATTGACGGCCCCCCCTCGCTTGGCCTGCTGACCCTCAACGCCCTTGTCGCTTCCGACGCAGTGATTATCCCGATTCAGACCGAATACTACGCGCTGGAAGGAATTAGTCAGTTACTCAAAACGATTGATCTGGTGAAGCGACATCTGAACCCGTCGCTGGACATTGCGAAGGTCGTGCTAACGATGTACGACGACCGCACCCGGCTGGCGCGGCAGGTCGTGGAGGATGTGCGGGCGCACTTCAAGGGCAAAGTTTCCGCTACGGTCGTGCCGCGCAATGTGCGGCTGTCCGAAGCGCCGAGTCACGGTCTGCCGGTAGCGTTGTACGATCCGAAATCAAAGGGCGCAATCGCGTATCAAGCGATTGCAATGGAGGTCTTGAGCGATGGAAAAGAGAGGACTCGGTAGGGGGCTTTCGGCCCTGATACCGGAGATGGCGGACGAGGAGACGGCGGGAGCGGCGACGCTGGAGATCGCAGTCGCGCAAATCTCGCCAAACCCGTACCAGCCCCGCGCCTATTTCGACCCGGAGAAAATGGCGGAATTGGTGTCTTCGGTGCGCGAGCATGGCGTATTGCAGCCGATTCTGGTGCGTCCGCTTGGGAACGACCGCTACGAGCTGATCGCGGGCGAACGGCGTTTCCGCGCCGCGCAGACGGCGGGGTTGGCAACCATTCCGGCGCTGTCGCGGGATATGTCGGCGAAAGAGCAGCTGGAAGTCGCTGTTGTAGAGAACTTGCAGCGGGAGGACATTGGGCCGATGGAGGCGGCGCGGGCCTATCGCCGCCTGATGAGCGAATTTACGATGACGCAGGAGACGGTATCGGCGCGGGTCGGAAAAAGCCGATCTTCTATCGCCAACACACTGCGCCTGCTCAGTCTGCCGGAGGAAGCGCAGGACAGCGTGGAGCGCGGCGAGATTTCCGAAGGCCATGCGCGGGCCTTGCTTTCGGCGGAAAGCGATGAGGCAATCCTGCACGGGCTGAAAATAGTGATTAAAAAGCGGCTTTCGGTGCGGGATGCAGAGAAACTGGCGAAGGAACTGCGGGCGAAAGCGAATGGCGCGGAGACGAACGGCGCAAAATCGGAAACAAACGGGGTTAGTTCCGAAGCCCGCGCCTTCCTTGACCCCAATGAGGCCGATGTTGCGGACAGGCTGCGGCATCTGCTGGGAACGAAAGTCTCGCTGCGGCGCTATCCGGGCGGCGGCGGTAAGATTGAGATCGAGTTCTTTTCCGCGCAGGAGTTTGAGCGCGTCATTGATCTTCTGCTTCCGGTGGAGGAGGACGAATAATGTCCGGCGAAAAGGTGTTAATCCCCGAAGAACAGTTCTATTTTTGCGACGCAAACGCGCCCGCGCCGAATGTGCCGCTGCATCCCGGCGTTTCCGCCGTGATTTTCGATGAAGCGCGGCGGATTCTGTTTATGAAACGGACAAAAGGCGATTGGTGGTGTCTTCCCGGCGGGCGCATGGACCTGGACGAATCGGCGCAGGACTGCTGCGTCCGGGAGACGCGGGAGGAAACGGGCCTCGAAACGCGCATCGTTCGCCTGATTTCGGTCAATACCCACCCGCAAAGCGTCGTGCATTACCCTGACGGCAACGTGCATCGCAGTTTTGTACTGTGTTTTGAGGCGGCAGTCACAGGCGGCACACTGCGTGGCAGCGACGAATCGGAAGGATTTCGCTGGCTTGCCGAAAATGAACTCGATTCATTGAAACTAATCCCCGACAGCCGCGCCAATGCGAAAGACGCCTGGTCAAACCAACCCTACGCCATCATTCGTTAAACAGGAACCGATTGTTTAACGTGCAACTCAACCGAACGCGAGTCTACATTTTTTCAAAGTCCGCGACAATCGGAAGGTGATCCGAAGACAGCGATTGCGCAGTTTCGATACCGACTGATCTCAAATCAGGCGAATACAGCATCAAATCAATCCGTTGCATTGGATTATTTGATGCAAAGGTTGCTAGATTGCGCGTCGCTCCCGCGTCAAGCAAGCCCGAATCGCGGATCAGCGCTTGCAGCGCGGGCGAATCGGCGGTTTCATTGAAATCCCCGCATAGAATTAAGGGGAGCGGCGCGTTTTTAATAATTTCAATACACGCGGCGGCCTGTTCCAGTCGTTCGCCGCCATCCAATCCCCAATGCGTGCAGAGGACGGTCGCGGAACGTAGGCTGCCAACGTTGCGCAGTTGAACTTCCAGAACGCCCCTGTTCTCGCGCTTCGACGGTAATGCGTGACGAATCTGCCGAATAACCGATCCGCGAACGGCAATCCCCAGCCCCTCGCCGCCAAATCCAAACCGTACCAAAGGGAAAAAGCAGAACGGACGCGCCAGCAGACGTTCTAAGACCGCAGGCTGATCTTCCCCGCCGCTCCAAAACAACTTTTGATGCGCTTCCTGAAAGCAAACTACGTCCGGCAGCAGGCCGCGAATCGTATCCGCGATGCGAGGCGTTGACCGCTTGCCGTCCATTCCAAGCCCGCCCCGGATATTGTAAGAAGCAATGCGCATAAAATCTCTCCGACACAAAAATTCAGGCCGCGAACGATTGGAAGCGTTCGCGGCCCGTTGTTAGATTCCATTCTACCCGGTTTTACAGATTTTGCGCGAAGAACTCGCTAATCATCGTGAAGACGTGCAGCGAAACGCCCTCGATTCCATGATGTTTGCCCGGATAGTACATCGCTCGAAACTGCTTGTTATGCTTTTCAAACTCCGAAGCCAGACGCGCCGAATTTTGAAAATGCACGTTGTCATCCGCCGTGCCGTGAACCAGGAGGAAATTCCCTTTCAGTTTCTCCGCTATCGGAATTGGTGAGGTCTCCGCGTAGCCCTTTGGATTGTCCACCGGGCGGCGCATATACCGTTCCGTATAGATCGAATCGTAAAGTTCCCATTGCGTCACCGGCGCGACTGCCACCGCCGACCTGAAAACGTCTGCGCCGCGCAGGATGCACAGGCTGGACATATAACCGCCGTAACTCCACCCCCATATTCCAATGCGTTTACCGTCTACAAACGGCTGACCGGCAAGCCACTTCGCGCCCGCAATCTGATCCCGAACTTCATAATGACCGAGATTAAGGTACGTGACCTTCATAAAATCGCGTCCGCGCCCGCCGGAACCGCGCCCGTCCACGTAAGCGAAAATATAGCCCTTTTGCGCCAGATACTGCTCTAATCCGCCGCCGCCGCCGAAAGCGTCGTTGACGACCTGCGAACCCGGCCCGCCATAGGTGTACATGATCACTGGATATTTCTTATTCGGATCGAAATTTGCGGGTTTCAGCAGCGCGGCGTTCAGCGTCACGCCGTCTTCCGTCTTGAACGTAGTAAATTCCCACGCGCCAAGCCGCCCCGCCCGCTCCATTGCGGCGCGGCGCGGTAGCGGGTTATCATGCACGAGCGCGACGGCGTGACCGCTCGACCGATGCAGGGTTACGCGGACAGGAACCGCTTTGCTGGAATAGGTTCCGAGGTAGTACGCGGCGTCGGGAGAGAAAAGCGCGGCGTGGGTTCCGGGAACGTCGCTCATCTGCGAAATGTCCGCGCCGCCGTCCAGAAGGGCCGAGCAAATTTGCTTTTCCAGCGGCGTAGGACGCGATGCGGAAAAATAGACCATGCGATGCGCGGCATCCACCGCAAGAGTCTGCAGAACGTCCCAATCTCCGGCAGAAACTTGCCGCAGCAATTTGCCCGTGAGATCGTAAAGGTAAAGGTGCGAATGACCGGAACGGTCGGAAGGCCAGAGGAACTGATCGGTATCGCCCACGAATTTCAGATCGCCGGGGACTTCCAGCCACGCTTTGTCTTCTTCGGTCAGGATCACAGCGCTCTTCCCGGTCTTAGAATCGGCAAGCAGCAGTTCGATTTTGTTTTGCAGGCGGGGCAGGCGTTGCAGCAGCAATTCGCCGCCCGGAGTCCACTGCATCCGCGCAAGGTAGATGTCGGTCTCCGCCCCGATGTCCATCCAGCGCGTCGGCGGGACAGCGGCGGCGGGCGCGTCCGGGACTTCAATTACGCCGATTTTCACGCGAGGATTGGGATCGCCCGCCTTCGGATAGCGCGTTGCGACGGGCGTACAATGCAGATCGTCGTAGTTCGGAATAAGAACAATCGGTACGTCCGATTCGTCTATCTGAAAATAAGCGATCTGTCTGCCGTCCGACGACCACGCCCATCCGTCGCTCAAATCCAGTTCTTCTTCATAGACCCAGCCGAAACGCCCGTTGTAAAGCGTTTTCGTTGCGGTATCGGTCAGACGGATTTCATTTTCGCCCTTTGCGTCAGCAACGTAAAGATCATCATTCTTGACGTAAGCGATTCGCTGATGGTTCGGCGACCATTTCGCGTTGATGTGTTTTGCGTCGTCCTTCGTGATTTTCAGCAACTCTTTTGTCGCTAAGGTGTAAACATACAGCGACTTATCGCCCTCATTGAAACCGCGCTTACGAGCAGGGCGCGAAAGCAAAATCTGCGTCTCGTCCGGCGACCACAAATAGCCATGAACCGGGAGAAATTTGTCTTCCGCTTTAGCGGCGACCTCTTCCGGCGTCGGTTCGGGTTCTACTGCCTTCGTTTCCTCCGGCGGCAATTTCACAACGTCCGGCGCAATGACGACCGATTTTTCGCCCGTTTCAATGTCATATAGCCAGACGGTTGTACACTTGGTGCCCGGGACTTCCGCAAGATAGCAGAATCGCTTGCTGTCCCGCATCCATTGCGGTTCGGTGAGGTGTTTGGCCTCAAAAATCTTGTCGGTGTACAGGCTCTCCAGGGTCAGCGGTTCCGGTTCGGCGCTGGCTGCGGGTTCAAGGGCGGGGTTGAGTTTTTCCATAGCGAGAGATACGCCGCAGGGCGAAGAATTTCCTGCCCTGCGCGTTTTCCGTAACAGATTTCAGAAGAGAGTTTAGCGGTGCGATTTAAGCCGTAAGTCGCCATTTTTAGGCGCTTCAATCACCACGCCGACCTTTGGAGCGTAATACTTGTATTCGACCTCCCCGTCCGGCGTCGTTTCCTTGATTTTCAGGCAATGCGCGAAAGAACCGGCGGGTGTTTTTGCGCTTGCCGAGAGAGAGACTACCTCGTCCGATTCCACCGTGACCGCAGGAACGTTTTCTGACTTGAACCGGTCGCCGATTTTGGGGTGCGCGGGGATCAGCACACCGGGAAGAACGCCGCCCGCCCCGGCAAGCCACGCTCCCTCGTGACCGACGATCTTGCCGTTGCGGTAGTTGTTCACCGCTTCGCCCATGTAGTAGACCACGCCGTCATCGTCCTGCGCAAAATAATCAAGCGTGACCTCCGACAGTTTTTTGTCTCGGTATTCCCGGTCTTCCATAATCATCGCGGCGACGTTCTGCCCCCAGACAGCGAACGTTTTTGTTCCGGCCTTGCGCGTTCGTTCCACGCGGATGGCGTGTCCCTCCTCTTTGCCTTCGATAATGTCTTGATGCAAATCGGAAAGCGGCAAATAGAGGTTGGTAATGGCGGTCGGATGCGAAAAATGCGGGCTGTTTGCAGCGGCGGGTTCCTGCGCTTTTGCCGTCAGCAGACATAGACCGCCCCCGGCGAGCGCGACGCCCACCAGACACAAAAAACGCGAAGCAGAAAATTGCGGCATAAGGATTTTTCCTTTCAAGGTAATTCCCCCTTTTTGTACCCGATAGACCGCCTAAGTTGTTGCGCGGCGCGGTAAATTTGCTGGACGTAGCGGCGCGTCCGGGCGCAGGGCAAGGGAACGTTCCGCGCCATTTTCAGGTATTATAAAACAGTCCGCGAAGCAGACTGATCCAACGACACGACGCGAGGAGCCAAACCATTATGAGCCACGAATTGCCGACCCGATCCTATACGCTGCAAACGGCGGCGGAAGAACTGAACCTGTCCCCTGAAATTGTGAAAGAAGTCCTGACCAATCTGGGCATCAACGCCGACGGCGAAATTTCCGAAGCGGACGTAACCCGCGTTATGGAAAAACTCAACAGTCCCGACGAGCCGAAACTGACGTAGAGCAACCAGAAGCCAGCAGAAAACGTCCGTCAACCCGATGCGCGAACAAAAGGTATTCCCGTCCGTGAGGACGGTTGGCGGAACGCCTCTAGCGAGGCATTTGATATGCCTCGCCTGATCTATGCCTAGTCCGATGAGGAATATCTGTGTGGAAAAAAATATAAAAAATTAGCAGAGGACGTGTGGTTCCTATGGCTGTTTTCTATCGTGGCGGGCCTCTCCGTGTTATTTCCTTTTGATCTTCCTCATAGGGCGGGGATTGACTCGCGCCCTATACCCCAGGCATTTTCTGCCACTATTGCTGCTATACTGCTATCTTATGCCTCATATCAGACATACAAAACTCTAAAAATGCCTAACAAGTGAGAATGATTCCGATGAATGACGTTTTGCGCGAAAGCCTGCTTGCCCTGATTACTGAAACTGCCACGAACCTGCCCGCCGATGTGCGGCAGGTCTTGCGACGCGCCCGCCACAAAGAGAAGCGGGACACGCAGGCGGGACAGGCGCTGCAAATCATCAATCTGAATGTGGACATGGCGAAGGACAATGTTTCCCCTATCTGTCAGGACACGGGGATGCCGACGTTCTATGTTCACACGCCCGTCGGCACAAATCAGATTGAAATACGCAAGGCGATCTGCGACATGGTGGAAGAAGCGACGCGGCGCGGCAAACTGCGCCCCAACTCGGTGGACAGCATCACCGGCAAAAACTCCGGCCTCAATCTCGGCCCCGGGACCCCCGTCATTCACTTCGAGCAGTGGGAGCAGGACGAGATCGAAATTATGCTGCTGCTCAAAGGCGGCGGCTGCGAAAACAAAAATATCCAGTATTCCCTGCCCGACAATTTAGAGCACGTCGGTAAAGCGGGCCGGGACATCGAGGGCGTCACCAAGTGCATCTACCACGCGATCTGGCAGGCGCAGGGACAGGGATGCAGCGCGGGCTTCCTCGGCGTCTCGGTGGGCGGCGACCGGACGAGCGGCTACGAACACGCCAAGAAACAACTTTTTCGCGACCAGAGCGACACCAACCCCGACCCGGTTTTAGCGGAACTCGAAGCCCGCGTCATGGCCCACGCCGACTCGCTCGGCATTGGCACGATGGGTTTTGGCGGCGACGTGACCCTGCTCGGCTGCAAAATCGGGGCTTTAAACCGCCTGCCCGCCTCGTTCTTCGTCTCTGTCGCGTATAACTGCTGGGCGTTTCGGCGACTCGGCGTTCGATTAAACCCCGAAACTGGCGCCATCAACTCGTGGCTGTTCCGCGACGAAAACCCGGAGCGCATGGCGCAGGAAGCGGGCATCCCGACCACAGGCCGCGAATTTACCTTTAACACTCCACTGACCGAAAGCGACGTTCGAAAACTCAAAGTCGGCGACATCGTAATTCTGAACGGCCCGGTGTTCACGGGCCGCGACGCGCTGCACAAATACCTGATGACCCACGACGCCCCGGTTGATCTGAATGGCGCGGTCATCTACCACTGCGGCCCGGTCATGCTGCAAGAGGCCGATGGGTCGTGGCGCGTCAAGGCGGCTGGCCCCACGACCAGCATCCGCGAGGAGCCGTATCAGGCGGACATTCTGCGGAAGTTCGGCGTTCGCGCCGTGATCGGCAAGGGCGGCATGGGCGCGAAGACCTCGGCGGGACTGAAAGAAGTCGGGGCGGTCTACCTCAACGCAATCGGCGGGGCCGCGCAGTTCTACGCGGAAAAAATTACCCGCGTGACCGGCGTGGATTTTCTGGAAGATTTCGGCGTCCCCGAAGCGATGTGGCATTTAGAGGCGCGGGGCTTTGTCGCCGTCGTCACGATGGACGCGCAGGGGGCTTCGCTCCACGCCGAAGTGGAACGGGAAAGCGGCGCGAAGCTGGAACTGCTGGCGATTTGATTTTTATCCGTGAAATGACACGAAGGGGCGCGAGAAGGACGAAAAAGAGAAAATAAATCTGGGAATTTAAGGCGTGGTCGTCATTTGCGCCATGAGACCGGTCGGGCCGCCGCCGGAGTTGTGGACAATAAAATCCAGCGTATTCGTTCCCGACACGAAACCGCTGCTGATGGTGCGGGTCGTCCAGAAATTGTAACCACCGGTATTTTGGACGACGGACACGCCGTTTAACTGCAGGTCTTTCAGAACATCGTCTGCCGCATAGGTCAACGTGATAGTTACTCCCTGCGGTGGGCCATTTACCGTAAACGTTGTGCGGTACTGATAGTAAGCGTTCACCCCGTTGGTGTTGGCGGCAGGACAAATCCAGCGTGATTTTGTGCCGTTGCCCGTCCAGGCGCCGCCCGGATAGCCGCTGTTAGTGTCGAAAATATAAGGCGCGTTAGAGACCGGACTGGCAACATAAGTGTAATGCGTGTCCTGTGTGCCACCGGCCTGTATATTGCCGCTGCTGTCTGTTCCAGTATTGAAAAGCCCGGTGATGGAGGCGGGATTGGGGAAAACGCGGGTGGTAGTCAGCGAGTCCCATTGCTGCGTTGATGTGCTGGTGACCTTGATCGTTTTGATGATGTTCGCGGAGTTATCCACGACCGTCACGCTGAATTTGCCGGGGCCGAAATTACGGGTCTTGTTGTAGGGAAGCATGGCGCCGTTGTAAGCGTACTGCCAGTAGCCGTACTGAATGCCCGATTCGGCGGTATTGCGGAGGGAACGCACACGCGCAGAATTTGTCCCGCTTCTCAGCGTTCCCAGCGCCAGCGCCGACATACCGAGGATGAGAATCAGCAGCACGACCAGCGCCACAATCGCGGACAGGGCCATACTGCCATTGCGAGATTTGGCGCAGCGTATTTTTTGCGGCGGTATCGTTTGTGGTTGCATCATTGAAGGCGATCCCGCATTTTCTGCGCAGTGTCTGTGTAAGGGCTTGGAACGGACTCTATTTTCGGCATTTTCTCCCGGTTCTAAAGTGCAGGGAGGCGAAGTGAAACGGGGAAGCGGCGCGAAACTGGAACTGTGGGCGATTTGATTCCATTTTCGCATCCAGGCAAAACGCCTTATCTTCGCAGCGGCAGAATCAGCGAGACGGCAATCGCCCACATCACGCAGCCGATCAGCGCGTCGAGGACGCGCCACGCGGACGGTTTTCGGAACAGGGGAGCCAGACGCGCCGCGCCATACGTCAGACCAAAAAACCACAGAAATGAGGCGGACACAGCGCCCAGCGCGAACATAATGCGTGGCCTCGCCGCATACTGCCCTGCAATGGTTCCGAGCAAAACAACGGTGTCGAGATAGACGTGCGGGTTGAGCAGGCTGAACGCGAGCAAAAGCAGCAGCGTCTCACGCAAAGAGCGACCACCTTCCGCGTCCGTTCCCGGCGTATCCAGCGCGGACACGCTTGACCGGGACGCCGACCAGAAGGAGCGCCCGCCATAAAAGAGCAAAAATAAGGCCCCTCCAGCCGCTGCGAGGCGGGTCACGGCAGGGAAGGAGCCGACCAACGCGCCAAATCCGCCCGCGCCGACCGCAATCAGGAAAGCGTCGCACAGTGAGCAGCCGAGCGCGACTGGAAACAGAAAACGCCGCTGCAATCCCTGACGCAGCACAAACGCATTCTGCGCCCCAATCGCAACAATCAGGCTGGCCCCAAACCCCAGACCGCGCAAATAAACAGCAAAATTCATAACCCTATTGTACCTTGACCGCCGGGAAAGCGTTCCCGGCGCGGAAGCATCGGATGAAAAAATGGAATCGATCATACTCTTTTCGCATGGATCGCTGCTCTGCGGAGCGGGCGAGGCGCTGGAAAGTCATGCGGCGCGGCTGCGCGAACGCGGCCTTGCGCCTCTCGTTGCGGTCGGCTATCTGAATTATAATGAACCGACGTTTTTGCAGACAGTTCAGTCCTGCGCGGCGGCGGGCGCGACTGAGATTCTTGTCTCGCCCTACTTTCTGATTCCCGGCAAATTCGTCAAAGTGGACTTGCCGCAGAAAGTGGCGGAGGCGCAGGCCGCGTTTCCCGCCCTGAAATTTACGATTGCAGACGCTCTGGGTTTCGATGAGCGCTTGGCGGACGCAGTAATCGAAAGCGCGACTGGCTCCGCGCCCGACGGCTGGCGCATCAATCTGGAGCGGGCGCAGCGATCCTGCCGCCCTGACCCGCAATGCCCGCTCTACAACACCCCCTTTTGCCCGAAACACCCCGGCGATGAAGCGCCGAAATTAGGAGACGAATAGAACATGAAAACCGCTCTACTGGTCATGGTGCATGGCAGCCCGCGCCCGATAGCCAATGAGGAAATGTTCAAAGTCGTGGAGATTGTGCGGCGGCGCGGCGCGTTCCCGATCATCGAAGTCGGATTTATGGAATGTAACGAACCGGACATCCCGACGGCGATTGCCGCCTGCGCCGCGCAGGGCGCGACGGAGATTGCCGCCGTGCCTTACTTCCTGCACACGGGCAAGCACGTCGCGGACGATCTGCCGACGCTCCTGGAAGCGGCGCGGGAACGCTACCCCGAAATTACGTTCCGCATGGGCGAATATCTGGGCCGCTCGCCCCGCCTGACCGAAATCCTCGCCGACCGGATCGAAGCAGTTTCGGCGTAATCCCCTTTTCCCTTGACAATCGCGCAAAACGGCCTTACAATATTAGACCTATGAACGAAAAGGAGGGCCATTATGTCGCCTGTTGTGTTTGAGGTAGAGATGCCCGCCGGATGGGAATCGTTTCATTTGCCTCCCGCTGTCAACCAGAGATTACAGGATTTGCTGGATAAACAGGACTCAGGCCAGCCGCTCACCACTGCCGAACGAGAGGAAGCAGAGGGACTGGTTGACGTAGCAGAATGGCTTTCGCTGATGAAATTGCGGGCGCGGCGCGTTGCGGAAAACACGGATTGAGGCGGACAGAGGCGATACCGGCATACCTTCGGCGCCTTGTCATCCGCCGCGCCGCAGAGCGCTGCGAATACTGCCGCCTTTCGCAGACAGGGAAGGAGGCTACTTTCCATCTCGATCACATTCTGCCCGTTGCCGCTGGCGGCGCGACTGCCGCAAACAATCTTGCGCTGGCCTGCGTTTCCTGTTCGCTTCGAAAAGGAGCGCGTCAATTTGCCCCTGATCCATTTAACGGTCAAATTGTCCCGTTATATCATCCGCGCTTAAATAACTGGTCGGATCATTTTCGATGGGACGATGTAACTCTGCTTGGCCTAACGCCAACCGGACGCGCTACCGTCCGAGCGCTGCAAATGAACCGGCCTTCTATTCTTATTATACGCCGTGAAGAAGCAAACGTCGGGCGGCATCCTGCGCCTGAATAAACGCTTTGTGTGATTAAGACTAAAACTTCGAGAGATATTCACCTCCCCCTACCCCTCCTTCACAAGGAGGGGAGAAAAGCAGGCGGCTCCCTCCCCTTGCGAAGGGGAGGGCTGGGGTGGGGTGAATCGTTACAACTGCGATAGATATTCATAACTGGAGCGCAGGCAGTCGAAGGGATCGCGCAGGTAGTCGTCCTGTTCGACTGCGTACCATTCTACGCCCGCCGCAATGCAGGCCGGAATGATGCCGTCCCAGTCCAGATTCCCTTCGCCGACCGGGGCCATGACCGGGCCATGCCCCGAAACGACTGCCTTGTCCTTGACATGAATCACCGGCACGCGCCCGCCGCAGCGGTCAAACAGGCGGACGGGGTTAATTCCCGCATGGACTGCCCAGAAAACGTCAATTTCCAGATTGAAATCAGGCCCGCCCTCGTCAATAAAAACGTCGAAGAGCGTTTTTCGGTTCGGCGCGACGATCTCAAATTCCGCGTCGTGGTTGTGGTAGCCAAAACGGATTCCTGCCGCCTTCAGTTTGGCAATGGTCGGGGCGGCGTCCCGCAGAAAACGCCGATAGCCGTCCGCGCCCGCGCCGCCATACTCGCGGGGCAGGCCGCCAATCGCCGTAAAATCGCAGCCAAGCGTTTTATGAAAATCTATTTCCGCGTCCGTCTGATGCGCGAGCGCGTCCCATGCCCGGTGCGTGGCGATACATTGCAGGCCGTTATCGTCCAGCATTTTGCGGCCTTCGGCGGCAGAGACAGCGGGCGTTTCCGCGTTCATCGCCGCGACCGCCGACATCTGCACGGCGCGATACCCGATTTGCGCCACTTTCTCAAGACTCTCCGCTAAATCTTGCGCGGTCTTCGTAAACTCGCGAATCGTATACATCTGCACGGCAAGCGGCAAACTCATTTTTAGTTCTCCTTTATCCACGAATTACCACGAATAATCACGAAGGCGCACGAAAAAATGCCATGACCGATTGAGTTTTTGCTAAATATTTCGTGTTTAATTCGTGATTATTCGTGGTAATTCGTGGATAGAAATTTTTCTGCTCTGGTGATTTTCTTATGAGACAAATTGCGCGGGTTTTCCTGCTTCTATTTCTGCTGGCTCCGCTTTCGGCGTTGGCGCAGGGCGCTTTGCTGAAAAATGGCGGCTTTGAGGGCGGCGCAGGCGTGGCGATTCCCGACTGGCAGCCGTTCGAGAGCGGCTATGATGTAGACCGGCAGACGAAGCGCGGCGGCGAGCAAAGCCTGCGCTGCGACAACGCCAACGCCGCCACGAAACGCGGGGCGCAGGCCGTCATCACGCTGAATCAAAAAGTCGCCGCACCGATTGTGATTACCGGATGGAGCCGAGCCGATGCGGTGAGCGGGATCAAGAATAGCGATTATTCCCTTTATGCGGACGTGCGGTACGTGGATGGGACGCCGCAGTGGGGCTATTCCGCGCCATTCCGAACCGGGACGCACGATTGGGAGCAGCGGCGGCTGACAATTTTTCCACAGAAACCGATTCAATACATCGCGGTCTACGCGCTGTTTCGGAGTCACTCCGGCACGGCGTGGTTCGATGATTTTTATGCGCGGGAGATTTCGGGCGCGGGCGTTTTTGACGGTCAGAAAATCGCGCCGCCGACCCGCCATTCGGGAAGCGGAACGCCCCTGCAAATCGCCGCAAAGGACGGCCTCGGACTGACTTTTAGCGGGCAGGGCGATTTATTGAATCTCCAATCCGGCGGGCAGACGCTCGCCACGAACGCGGCGGGCGGGTTTTTTGCGCGGGACGTGAACGACGACGGCCCGCTGATTGCCCTGCGCGGAACCGCCGCCAAACGCAAAACGGGAACCCCCGGACTGGAAATCAGCGGGGCGAACGGCGATTTGCGCCTGCGCTATACCCTGAAAATCACGCAGGAGCGGGACGCGCTGGCGATTGACGGCGAAATCACGGACGTGAACCGGGATAACCGCGCCCTGTCCGTCTATCTCGTCCTGCCGATAGACGCGACGGGCTGGCAGTGGGGACAGGACGTTCGGACTTCGGAGACCATCGCGCCCAATCAGGAGGTTACCAATCAAACGCAGGTCAACGTCGGGGCGACGGGCGGGCTTTCCCGCTATCCGTTCGGGGTTATCTCGAATAACGCGCACGGAATCGGCATCGCAAGTCAGCAGGACTGGCCCAGCGTGTACCGCATCTTTTATAACGGCGCGTCGCGGCAGTTTGTGATTGCGTGGGATTTCGCCCTGACCAGGACCCTGACCTGGCCCGCCTACAACGCCCGTTTTCGCTGCCATCTGTTCCGCCTGCCGCCTCCGCTGGCAAAATGGGGATTCCGGGCCGCCGCCCAGAGGTTCTACCGCCTGCACCCGGAAGGCTACACCCGCCGCGCCCGCGCAGAAGGAATCTGGCTGCCCTTCACTGACCCCGCCACCATAGCACACGCGGAAGACTTCCATTTCGCCTACCATGAGGGCGATAACAGCCTGCCCTACGACGACGCCCACCAGATTCTAAGTTTCCGCTACACGGAACCCGCGACCTACTGGCTGCCCATGCCCCCCGAAACGCCCCGAACCTATGAAAATGCCCTCGCCCTCATCACCGATTCAGCGGGGATCGGGGATCGGGTGTCGGGTGTCGGAAATGCGGATGAAATCCAAAATCCAAAATCCAAAATCACAAATCCAGCGACACCCGACACCCGACACCCGACACCCGCTGAATCGGCCCGCGCTGTCCTCAATAGCGGGACGTGGGATGAGGACGGGAAATTTAATCTGGAATTTCGGAACGAACCCTGGAATAACGGAGCCGTCTTTCCGCTGAACCCGAACCCGGAACTCCTCGCCACGCCGGAAAAGCCGACGAAAGCGTCCCTCTCCTACAACTTTGAGATGGCGGCAAAGATGTACGGCAAAGACGCAACGGGGACGCAGGACGGCGAATATCTGGACTCGCTGGAGGGCTGGGGCGACGTTTTAGATTACCGCCCGTCGAATTTGCAGGCCCTGCCCTACCCCCCGCCCTTCGCCACCGACAGCCGCCGCCCGGTCGTCCCGGAGTGGTACGCCGTCCACACCTTCGCCCGGTTCCTGCGCGACGACCTGCGCGGGCGGGACAAACTGCTGTTCGCCAACGCTACGCCGATTCGCTTCTCGATTTTCGCGCCGCTGCTCGATGTCATGGGAATCGAAATCAACTGGCTGGACGCGAACGGAAACTGGAACCCGGAGGACGACGCCACGCTGAACTATCGCCGGACACTCAGCGGCGGCAAGCCCTGTCTGCTCTTGATGAACAGCGATTTCAGTAAGTTAAATTACGGAATGGTGGAGCGTTACTTTCAGCGCAGTCTGTTCTACGGGATGTTTCCGAGTATGTTCAGCGCGAACGCCGCCGATCACGCCTACTGGGAAACGCCCGCGCTCTATAACCGCGACCGCCCGCTGTTTCAGAAATATATCCCGCTAATTCAGCGGATTTCCGCCGCCGGCTGGGAACCGATAACTTATGCCCGCAGCTCCAACCCCGCCGTATTTCTCGAACGCTACGGGACGCATTTTCTCACCGTCCACAATGACAGCCCGTCTCCGCAGTCTGCGACGATTACGATAGACGCTGCCGCGCTCGGCCTGAAAGCGGCGCTGACCGTCCACAATCTGGTGACTGGCCTTGCTATCCCATCTACCACGACCGGCGGCGTCCTGCACCTGACGCTCGCTCTCGCAGCGGACGAGACGGCCCTGCTGGAAATTCGATAAGACGCTTTCCGCTTCGTGGTACAATAAACGAGTGAAGCGCTATTCCCGTCCGGCAGTCCCTTCCCCGGCCCGGACAAAACAGAGAGGAGACAGGGCATGAGCATCCCGCTGGTCGCGCTGGAAAATGAGACCTTTCCCGGTCGAAAACGCTGGACGCGCAAAGAGTGCGAGCATTTAATAAAGATAGGCGTTTTAACAGGACGATTTGAACTGATTGACGGGGAGATTGTTTCGGAGATGAGCCAGAATCCGCCGCACAGCGTCACCTTGAATCGGTTTTTTCGGTGGCTTGTTTTGTTGTTTGGCATTGATTTTGTCCGCAATCAGGAGGACATTGCCATTCCGGGCCGCAACGCAAGGTCGAATGGGCCGCAGCCCGATATCGCGGTCACCACGCGCCACAACGACGACTATGCGGCGAACCACCCGTCACCGTCCGAGATTGTGCTGCTGGTAGAGATTTTCGATTCGACGCTGAGCATGGACAAAACGACCAAAGCGCTGCTGTACGCGCAGTCGGGCGTCCGGGAATACTGGGTTGGCAATATCGCAAAGCGTGAGGTCATTCGTCACCGCAGGCCGAAGCGAACGGGCTACGCGGAGATTGTGACGCTCGGCGAAGACGACCTGATTTCGCCGGAGGCCCGCCTCGAAAATTCCGTCCGTGTAGGTGATCTGTTTCCGCTTCTCGCCGAAGATACAAAATAACCTGCGCTAATTTTTTTCTTGCGTTGATATTTCGCAGGAACGTGGTACAATGGAGCGAACGGTTTGATAATTCGGCCCCGTCTGTTGGAGGAAAACACGCTATGAATCACGTTTCGGAGCGGACTGAAAAAGCGTTCACGCTGATTGAGTTGCCGGTTGTCATCGCAGTTATTGCCATTCTTGCCGCGATTCTGTCCCCGTTTTTGCGCAGGCCCGCGCCTAAGCGCGGCAGGTCGTTTGCATGAGCAATGAAAAGCAGCTCGCGTTCGCCGTCCTGATGTACGCGCAGGACTACGACGAGCGTTGGATTGATAAGTTTCCGAATTACAACGAAGCAGACTATAAGAAACCTTACTATAATTCTGATGTCCTGTGGATTGTCCCGCGCAATCATCCTCTCACAAAAGACTACTTGCTTAAGCCCTACTTGAAAAACGACGCAATACAGGGCTGTCCCACATTGCGCCTCCAGACAGTTAGATATCTCAAAGGATTTTCTCCTTCCACCGGCCTGTTTCCCAATTACGCCATTAACGAACTCGATAGCATGGGCCAGGGATCGCCTTACAATTCCGGGAGCAGCATGGGCAATCCCGCCTATCTCCCGCCGGATCACAACCCCTCCACAGGCCAATGGTGGGCGACCGGCCCGTTTGGACGAAAGAACGCGCAGATAAGCCAGCCAGCCGGTCTTATCATCCTTTGGGAGCATAACACGACAGCGGTTCAGTGTAATGTCTGGTCAACCAAGCACGATCAGACGCCCGATCATTGGGACGCTTCGCATCACAGTGGGTTCAACGCCGCCTTTGCGGACGGTCATGTCAAGCGCTGGTCGCTGGGGCAAATGACCAATCAACTGGTCTGCTACTGGGACTTGCCGAAATAGAGTGAGTGGAGGAAAGTATTTTCTCGGAAAACTTGACGGCGGGGCATAAAACGTGATATATTAAATATGTTTGCGGGAGTAGCTTAATGGTAAAGCTCCTGCCTTCCAAGCAGATAACGCGAGTTCGATTCTCGTCTCCCGCTTCCGGTTTTACGCCCTCGTAGCTCAGTGGATAGAGCAGCCGCCTTCTAAGCGGCAGGCCGTTGGTTCGAGACCAACCGGGGGTACATCGCCCCCGCGCCAATAGCCGGAGCAAAACCCGCCTGGGTCCAACACCCTCATTTTCTTCGGGAAACCGAGACCGCGCCGCAGGTTTGCTTTGCGGTCAGGGCCGGATTCCAGATGTTCCCTTCCTCGCGGCGGCGTCAGCCTGCCGCGCTTCTTCCTTTTCCTTCAAAAAGTGAGCGTACTCGCTGCTTCTCGGCGCGGACGGGACATAGCGTCCGTTCACGCCGTCAACCGGGTGGTCATTGAACAGCGGCCCCAGTCCGATTTGCATGATGTAGAATGTCGCGAACGCCTCCCCGCGTGTGATGGGTTTTTCCGGCTGCAATCGCAGTCTGCCGTCCGGCGCATACGCCTCCCAACTGTCCCACAAACGCGAATCAACTCCCCACGCAGCCAAAGTAGAAATACGCCATACGAAGTCTGAAGTTTCTATATTTACGACATCGCCCGGAGGCGTGTCCACCTTTGTTGGAGGGTTGTCGTCAGCAAGGTCGGTATAAGGATTTTTCTGATCTATGTTCTCCGGCAAATGATCTGGCAGCAACTGACTCAAGACGTGTAAAAACGCGCCGCGTGTCACGCTGCCTTCAAAGCCTTGACGAAATTTGCGAATTTTGCCGAAGCCCATATAGGCGGGCGAATCGCGCCATATCACACGGTCACGGCCTTTTTTTACGTCGGGAACCCAGAGGCCGGTATTGCCCCGCGAGGCAAGTAAATCCAGCCATCTGGATAGTTCAGCGGAGGTGGCGGGCTGATCGGGCAGGAATTTGTCGCCAGCGCCTTCGGGAAGAAAGCCGCGAGAGGCCAGATATTGAATGGCGCGGTAATATCTGTGCGTCGGCGGCACGTCCGAAAAATAGTGCAGCACGCTGTTCGGATCGCCATAGGGATTTGCGGCGTGGGGCAGCAGTTCGTCCTGTATTTGCCGGACGGGGACTTCCCGCCCGATTTTGTGGAAGCGAATCGCAATGCTCGCCGCAATGCCCGCCGCCTGCCCCAGCACCATGCGGACAGGCTCCATGCGGTACGTCCCGAAACTGACGTGCGTAGAACTGACGGCGGTCGTCACAAAAACGTTGTCCAGTTGCAGCGGGACGCAGATTCCAAACGGCAGTTGATGCCAGGGCGTCTGCTGAACGAGCCACCATTCGCCCTCACCCATATGCCGCGTGTCGTTATCGGTCTTCGGACGGACGGCGTGGGAGTCCATCGGATAATCGCCAATCCCCACGCTTTCCGGGCGGTGAATTTTGCGGGCGTCTGTGATGTCCGCTTCGTCCGGCGTTTGCTCACCGAGGATTCGCCGCCCCTCCCGCACATAAAGCAGCGGCGGAAAGCCGCCGGAGTCGCGGTACTCGTCGTCGGGCAATCCGATATTTTTTTTGCCGTACTCGGTTTGAATGAAATACAGGTAGCGCATTGCACGGTCGTAAAATCCGCTTTCAATTCGGGCGCGTGTCTTGTAGTCTGCGGTCGGGTAAGCGTAGTTTGTCCCCTGCAAATCGGCCCCGCGTGGGTGCTGATTCAGTTCGTGTTTATCATAGGGCATTGCGCCGGACTCGTAGGCCCAGGTGAATTTCCAGTCGGGCAAAGTCGGATCGAGGAACTCTTCGCGGGTGTAATTCAGGGGTTTCGGGATCGTTTTGTCGGCGTCGGGGGCATACTCTTTGACCGTGACGAGGTAGGAATACGCTTGAATCCGCCCGTCGCCCGCGCCCGTGCTGCCCGGAAGGGCCTTCATAGTCTTGCGCTCGTAGTAGATCACGCCGTTGTGCGGCTCACGCGGGCAGCGCGGTTCCCGCCCGGTTCGGAATTTCGCGCCCGCGCCCGCCGCCAGATCGCCGCAGTCGGTCGCGTCAATAAAGATTTTTGCGCGGAGTTCCGCCCGAAGCCCGGTCGGTTCCCTGTCCGCGCCGAGTTCGTCCACGATTACGGACGTGACCACGCGCCGCGAATCGTCGGCAAGACTCACTTTCGTTCGGACGCGGGAAAGACGGGCGCGGCGAAAAATCGTCAGGTTTGGCGTCTCATACAGCAGCAATTTCATGGCCTGATGCGCGATGCGCGGCTCGTATTTGCGCCCGTCCTGCTTCGGAAGACCTTCCGCCGCATAAAGCGAGGCCACACGCTCCCGGAACCGGACGAAAAAGCCGCTTTGAAAGGCGTCGCGCCGCAAATCGGTCGCGCTCAGTCCGTTCACCGGCATCCCGCCAAGCCGCGTCGTCGGCTCAATTAAGGCCACTTTCAATCCGCGCCGCGCCGCTTCAATGGCAGCCGCGACTCCGCCGCTCGACGCCTGCATCACCACGACATCGAAATCCGCAACGGGTATTCCGCCGCGCCGCCTGCCCGTCGCATTGGTCGCATGGGTTGGGAACAGGTCGAAAGCGCGTTCCAGATAGGGAGGAGAAAGCGGACTATCTCCGCCCGCTGTTCGCGCCTGAATCTGGTAGTTGTGCTGCGATCCCGGCGCAATCGCGTTGTCGGTATAGTCCGAAGCGTTCGCCGGAAGTTCTGTCAGCGCCTGCCCGTCTCGAACGACGCGGTAGCCCGTCGCGCCCGCTGTCGGCAGCCAGTACAGGCGAATCGCGCTTATACTGCTGGCTATCGCCTCTACGCCACGCGGGGCTTCCGGTTTTTGCGCCTGCGCATCGCTGCGCCAAAAAAGCAATAGTCCCACCGACCAAATCCAACAAAAAAAAGACCGCCGCACGATTTGACTCCAATCCCGATGTGAACGCTGCCTTCACGTCCGGGTTTCATACCCCCGACGCGGCGCGTAATCACAGTTCAACTACAAATCTCATGCAAAACGCGCCCGTCCACTCTGTTAGCGTCAGGAACGGAAACGCCTGCCAGATGGTAAATTGTCGCAAGAACGTCCTGCGGATGCAGGGCGGACTCCAGCGGGGCCATTTCGTCCCTGTCCGTTGCGCCCAGAACTTGTCCGCCCGCAATGCCGCCGCCCGCGAGAACGACCGACATGGCGGCGGGCCAGTGGTCGCGTCCAGGCAGGCGGTTCGCATTGAGGCGCGGGGAACGTCCAAACTCGCCCATGCAAACCACGAGCGTGGATTCCAGCAATTCGCGCTGCCGCAAATCATCGAGCAGGGCGGAGAAAGCGGTGTCCAATATTGGCAGCATCGCGTTTTGCAGGCGGGGGAAGCAGTCCTCATGAACGTCCCATCCCGTCAGCGTGGCGCGAACGAAGGGGACGCCCGCCTCCGCCCCTCTCCGCGCCGCGAGGCACGCCCGCCCGAAATTCGTATTGCCGTAGGCCGCTTCGCTTTGCCGCTCTGCCGCTGTCCGCGCCGCTGGAGGGGACGAAACGGGCGCAAAGTCATGGGAATTAGTACGGAACTGCTGGAGAATTTTCCCAAAATCGGGAACGTTCTGCGTGGAGGCCAGTGGGCGCCCGGTCAGGACAAGATGCGCGGCGCGTTCGTGTCCGCCTTCGTTGTGCGCCACGCCGCGCAGGATCGCGCACTGGTCGGCATGGCGGGCGAGACGGGGCAGGCGGTCACAAATCCTGATGCCGTCCGCGCTCGTCGCCATCGCGCCGAACGGCCCGCGCAGGGCGTGTTCCGCTTCCGGCTTTGGATCAAAGGTATCGAGGTGTGACATTCCGCCGTCCATCCAGAGCAGGATGACAGTTTTTGCGGTCGGAAGGGGGCGCGGTGCGGCGAAGGCTTGGGGCAGGCAGGACGGAAGCAGCAAAGAAACAGCCCCGACGCGCAGCATTTCGCGGCGGGACAGGGCCAGTGAAAAATCGGAGACAGACGGTTTTTGCAATAGCATCTCTACAAAAGGTCGCGTCCGGCGGAACGCTATCGGGCGCGGCGCGTTCGTGACCCGCCATCAGGCGTCAGTTGATAAAGTCAACCCCATAGTATTCCTCATACCCCGGTGAGGAAAATAGCCCATTCAAGTTTGGCCCGCTATTCACAATGGAAGAAATGAGCGATGCAGTCGTCGCGTCCCGCATACGTTTCCACTTTGCATGACCGTCAAGAAAAAGGACATTCATTTCCGAGGCGCGGGCGAAATCGTTATTATTTCCGCCGTTGTGAAAATCTTTCTGTTCCCAGAGCAGGGCCATTTGCTCCGGTTTCGGAATCTCGATCTCAGAGCGCCCCGATGTCAGCCACATCTTGTAGGCGAATGACGTGGAAGGCGTCCCCTCGCTTGCGACCGTAATACCGAGGCGGGCGGGCGGGTTGGTGTCAGCGGGACAAAAGAAAAGGGCGGAAGTAGGACGCGCTGACGTGATGCTTTGCGCCGATTGCGCCCGGTTGACAACGTAGGGCAAAATCAGGTCTGTCCAGCTTGTCTCCTGAGCGACCACGCCTTCGCAGAAGCCATCATGCAGCAGAAAATAATTGTTTCCAGAGTGGGAATCCTGGATGTCAAGCGGCGCGGCGGGGAATCGCTCGTCATAGTCCTGTTTGTAAAGCGTAAAAGCGATTCCGGTCTGGCGAAGATTGCTGGCGCACACCGTGCGGCGGGCGCTGTTGCGGGCGAAGGCGAAAACGGGAAAAAGAATGCCTGCCAGAATCGCGATGATTGCGCAAACGACCAGCAGCTCGATGAGAGTGAAAGCGCGATTTTTGGCGCCGTCGCTTCCGAGCGTCCGGTAATGGGGCGTTAAGCCAGTGGGCCTCATTGGCCTGTTCCTCCTCGCATAGTTTCACTGCGGGTGAGAAAATAAGTTCCGCTTCGGTAGCACAACCTACTATACCCCACTTTTTTTTAATGCGCAACGATTTTGTGATAAATTGCGCTTAATTTTCAATGACAGCGGCTGCAAAAGGCGTGTGCGTCCATAATTTAACGGGCAATCTGCCTGTTCGTGTTCTATTGGACGCCGTTTTGCCAGTCAATGTTCGGGCGGTCTCCCGAAATTTCCTCTGCGTGTGAGGACGCGCCGGACGAGGCGGCGGGAACAGAAGAATGTTCGCATGAATTGGAAAGAAGTAGAGACGGACGCGAAGACCCGTTAAAGTTACATATGCCCCTCTATCATTTTCCGTGCAAACTTTTTTACCCCCGATTGAATTTTGCGGCAAGGCCCCGCATTGGCGAAGCAAAACGGGTATCATAATCTCTGCTAAAACGCGGCTTCCGGCGAAATGCAGTCCGCTGGAAACGGCGGTTTTAAAAAACATCAAGCGTCTTTTCGCGCCATCGCGCAGGAAAGCAAAGGAGAAAAAACGTGCGGCAGAAAATTATTGCGGGAAACTGGAAGATGAACTGTGTGCGGGCGGAGGCGGAGAGACTGGTAAAGGAGTTGCTGCCGCTGCTGTCGCAGAGCGGCGCGGCGCAGGTCGTCGTCTGCCCGCCATACCCGCTGCTGGGAACGGTCGGGACCATGCTGGAGGGTTCCGGCGCGGCGCTGGGGGCGCAGGACGTTTTCTGGAAAGCAAAGGGCGCGTATACCGGGCAGGTCTCGGCGGCGATGCTGCTGGACGCGGGCTGCCAGTATGTGATTGTGGGCCACTCCGAGCGGCGCGGGCGTTTCGGCGTCCCGGAGCCGGACTTCGACGCTAATATCCTCGCTCACTTCGGCGATACCAACGATTCGGTGAATCGGAAATTGCTTGCCGCGCTGGGCGCGGGCCTGACCCCCATCGTCTGCGTGGGCGAAACGCTTTCGGAACGGCAGCAAAACGACACCGACCCGGTGATTGCGGGACAGACGCAAATCGCGCTGCGGGGCGTCACGGCGGCGCAGGCCGCCAGTCTGATTTTTGCGTATGAGCCGGTCTGGGCCATCGGCACGGGCGAAGTGTGCCATGCGGACGAAGCGGACAGGGTATGCGGCCTGATTCGCGCCACCGTCGCGGCCCTCTACGACTCCGAAACTGCGGCAGCCGTCCGCATCCAATATGGCGGCAGTATGAAGCCCGACAACGCGGCGGAACTGCTGGCGAAGCCCAACATTGACGGGGGGCTGATTGGCGGGGCCAGCCTGAAAGCGGCGGATTTCGCCGCCATCATCGCCGCCGCATAATCCAATTTCGCAGCGCCACAATAAGCAATCGCCTTGCCCTCAAACCGAAGGCAAGGCGATTGCTTATTGTGGCGCTGGCCTGCGCGGTTCTCAAATTTAATTTGCGGTCACGCCGGGAATAAAGCAGCCGTCCTCCGCTACGCTGCTGGCAACGGAAAAACTTCCTTCCGCGACGGTCTGCATCACGCCGTCGCCGTCTTTGCAGGCGGGCGTTTGCGCCGCGAGTTCCACTTTGTATGTCCGGTCGCCGGGGCCGAAGACGGGGCTGTTCAGGTCAGCCAGACGCTTCCAGTCGGCGGGGACAGGGCCGTTGGGCGCGGCCCCTAACGCAATGGCGGTGTACTCGTGCTGCGGATTTGCCAGTTTATACGACTGCTCGGCGTTGGCGATAAACTGCATATTAACGCGGGCCGCCGCCCTGCCGTCAAAGGCCGTCCCCGCCTTCTTAAAGGCCCGTTTCATCACGCGGGCCGCTTTCTCGTAGTTCAGCGGAATCAGCATCGAGCCGACAGACATCCTGCCGTCGTATTTCGCGGAGTATGCGATTCCGGCTTTCGGACCGAACATCTCTATGATGTCGCTCGCCAGCTCCGCATCCTCGCCTTTCAGCGATTTTTTCAGTTCCGGCTGCAGGCGCTCCATGATGCGTCCCAGGTCAATCAGTCCGTAGTTCTGCGCTCCGGGCGTCAGGGAACGCTGCAAATCGGCGTAAGTTGGATCGTCTGTGAGCGCGGGCGCGTGTCCCGTGTAGGCCATGACCGCCCGGTTCAGCATCGCCTTCGAGGTCGCCATAATAAACGTTTTGCCCACCTGCGCGTAGGCAATCGTCTTTTCGCTCAGGTAGGGATGCGTTTCCGGTTTAACGACTGCGGGATTGGCCTCAAAGCGAATGGGACGCAGCGGTCTGCCCTCGTTCGGGGTCTTGGTCGGGTCCATGCCGTCCAGCCCTTTGGAGAGACCCTTCTGGCTATGCGCGTCCAGATACCAGAACGTCGCGCCGTCGCGGGTAGTCGGAATAAAGCGGATGGCCTCGCTCTTTTTCTTTTCGCCGCTCGCTTTTTCCACCCATAGCCGCGCTTTCTCGACGAGGCCCGCCGGGTCGGCGTCGTTGGCGTCGTCCGCCACAAGCACGGCGTCCATCACTCCGTCCGCATGGTTGGCGTCGGGATAGATCGCCATTGTAAAATCGCCGTTGAAGGCCGGAACCACGTCCTCCTCCACGCCGAAGCCGGTTTCCTTCTTCATCTCCGCCAGCGTTTTATTGATGTCCCGCTGCGTCTTCTTGTCCGTTGCGAACATCTCCCGCACCATGTTGAAATACTTTCCGGGCTGCGAAATGGTCGAGACGCTGTATGCGCCGGTCGGAAGGCGCTGAAGGGAATCGGAGCGGATTGCGGCGATCTGCGCCAGCGTTTTAAGATAGGGCGCGGCGTTCTCGTCCTGCGGGACGCGGAAATCTATCGCAATTCCCGTATCGCGGACGGTGGCGGAGTAGGCCATCCATTTCGGCATGGCGGCGGTCGGCATGGCAATCGTCTGGCCTTTGGACTGCGCGGAGACCGCCGATTTGCTCATGTCCTGCAATTCGCGCAGGGCCTTCGGCGCGACGAAAACGCGCAGGCTGGCGTCGGCGGGCATATTCTCCTGCGCTTCCTGAAACTCCGGCAGGCTGGTAATGGGCCTCTGGCGGGCCATGCGGATGCCGTTGACCCAGACAAAAGCGTCGGGCGTTCCGGCGACCAGCAGATAGCCATCGCGCAGCTGAACGCAAAGGTTCTCTTTCGTCAGTTTGACGTAGGAAACGCTGCGGTAATCCGTCTTCCTGCCGTTCTTTTCGAGCATTTCCTCAATTTTGGCGCGGTCGGTCACGGCGATATAGAGAACGCCGTCCATGTCTTTCGGCGCTTTTTCGTACAGGGCCAGGGCGTAATTTTCGCTGAGGTAGGGGCGGGCCTCCTGCAAGAGCGTGGATTTTTCCGCCATGCTGCTGTACGCGGCGTTCATCTGATCGGTCAATTTGGCGTCTTGAATCGTATCGGAAATCCGCTTGAAAAGCGCGACCTGATCGGGCGCGGGGTTTGTGTCCAGCGTGATGACGGCGAGGGCGTCGGCGGGAATGAAATTGGCGGCAAGTTCGCCTGGACGCCGGAAATAGTGGCGGTAGGCGGTCACGCTTCCCGTCGCAATTACGAACGCGGACAGGCCCAGCAGGACCAGTCCGGCGCGGAGCCGACGCGGGCGCAGCGGTTTAACGGAAGTTTGATTTGACATAAGGCTGTCCTTTCTGAACGATGCGAAAATTGGGAATGCCAATTCCTCCTACGCTCCGAATAAAAATTGGTTTCATTGACTGATTAATCGAGTGATTAAAAGTTATTCGGGACTGTAGCCTGTTTCAGCGAGCGAACGTATTTCCCGACGATTTCGAGCAGGCGGGCGTCGTGGCGGCTTTTGTCAATCAGGTCTACCAGCGAGCTGCCGACGATCACGCCGTCGCACAGAGCGGAAATCGCTGCGACGTGTTCCGGCTGCGAAATTCCGAATCCCACGCAGACGGGCGTATCGGTCTCGGCTTTGATCTGCGCGACGAGGGCGGCGATGTCTACCGGCGCGTCCCGCCGCGCTCCGGTTACTCCCGTCCGCGATACAAAGTAGACGAACCCGGACGAGATTTGCGCCACGATTTTGATTCTGTCGGCGGCGCTCGTCGGGGCCAGCAGGAACACGGCGTCCAGTCCGTTGGTCTGCGAAACGCGCCGCCACTCGTCCGACTCTTCCGGCGTCAGGTCGGTCACAATATGCGCGTCCGCTCCGGCTTCGCGGGCGTCTGCGGCGTAGCGCTCCAGCCCGTAATGCAAAATCGGGTTGTAGTAGGTCATCAGAATCAGCGGGAGGTCGGGCGTCCTCCGCCGAATTTTCCGGACAATCTCTAAGGCCTTCGGCACGGTCATTCCGCTGTCGAGGGCGCGTTGGGAAGCGGCCTGAATCGTCGGGCCGTCGGCAATCGGGTCGCTGAACGGCAGCCCGATCTCTACGGCGTCCGCGCCCGCTTCCGCCAGCGCCGCCACGATGTCGGCGGTCGCTTCGGCGGACGGATCGCCCGCCGTGACAAAGCAAATCAGGGCCTTCTCGCCCTTTTGTTTTATTGTCTCAAATCGTTCCGATAATCGGCCCACACTGTTTTCCTTTTTTACGATTAAACTCACAAACCGCAGGAACTCACGGAATGACTTCGAAGGCGCGAGCCTCCTGAAAGCGATAGATATAAAAATCGCTGTCCTGAGTCAAAATACGCGGATCGTTCCGCGTCTCCGCCGCCGCAACAAGCGAAGCGTCCGCCAAATCCATCGGGCGATCTTTGTATTTTTCCATGAGATCGACAATGCGCCGCGTTTCGGTCTCATCCGGGAAATGGAACCGAATTGCATCCAGCAAAATGTAGTCCCACAGGCGGCGGCCCAGCGGCCAGCCGCCGATACCCAGCAGCAAATACATGGCCTCGGTGAAAGCGGGCCATGTTGTTGCGCGTGGAGGCCGCAGGCCGTCAAAAGCGGTTCGAAACTCCGCGCTGCGCGGCTGATTGCGATCTATTAGATTCACCATCGCGTTGGCGTCAATCAGGCTCATACGCGCAGTCCCATTTTTCGGTGTTTTTCCGCAATCATTTCGGAAATGGCGGCCTTCTGCGGATCAGCGTAGGTCAGCGGGGCGCGTTCGGCGGCATCGGATTCTGCGTAGAGTTTTGCCGTTAATTGCGCGAACCGTTCCTGCGCGTCGTCCGCTTCCGATTCAGACGAAAACGCTTGGTTATGATTTAAAAAAATCGGAATCTCGTCGCCGCTCAGGAGGCCCAGGCCCTGCGCTTCTTCCGGCAACTCCAGCGTCCGGCTGTCTTTCACTCTGGCAATATAATAGTGGGGTGTCATATCTGCTCCCTTCCGCAGTTCAGTCCATTTTTAAGGCCTCTACGACCGTATTCATGTCCTTGTCGCCGCGCCCGGAGTTGTTGACGATGACGATAGTGTCCGGCGTCAGTTTGTCGCCCATTTTGTCGAGGTAGGCGATGGCGTGCGCAGTTTCCAGCGCCGTAATGATTCCCTCATGCTGCGCCAGGAATTGCAGGGCGTCGAGGGCCTCTTTGTCCGTGATGGCGACGTAGCGGGCGCGTCCCGAATCCTTTAGGTAGGCGTGTTCCGGGCCGACGCCGGGGTAGTCCAGCCCCGCCGAGATCGAATGGGTCAGCGCCACCTGCCCGTCGCCGTCCTGCATCAGGTAACTCGTTGAGCCGTGCAGGACTCCGGGCGTTCCGGCAGTCAGCGGGGCACAGTGCCGTCCGCTGTCCAGTCCGTCGCCTGCCGCTTCCACGCCGATCAGCGCGACCGCAGCGTCCTGAATAAACGGGTAAAAAATGCCCATCGCGTTCGACCCGCCGCCGACGCAGGCGATTACAACATCGGGCAGACGGCCTTCGCGCTTAAGGACCTGCTCCCGCGCTTCTCGCCCAATCACCGACTGAAAGTCGCGCACAATCATCGGATAGGGGTGCGGCCCGACCACCGAACCAATAATATAATGCGTGTCGCGCACGTTCGTCACCCAGTCGCGCATCGCCTCGTTGGTGGCGTCTTTCAGAGTCCCGCTGCCGGTGGTGACGGGGACGACTTTCGCGCCAAGCAGCCGCATCCGGGCGACATTCAGCGATTGGCGGCGCATATCCTCCGCGCCCATATAGACCTCGCAGGACAGGCCGAACCGGGCGCACACAGTGGCGGTCGCGACGCCGTGCTGCCCCGCGCCCGTCTCCGCAATGATGCGCTGCTTGCCCATCCGTTTGGCGAGCAAGGCCTGACCCAGCGCGTTATTGATTTTGTGCGCTCCGGTGTGGCACAGGTCTTCGCGTTTCAGGTAGATTTTCCCGCCGCAGCGTTCGGAAAGGCGCTGCGCAAAGTAAAGCGGCGTCGGGCGTCCCACCCAGTCGCCCGCCAGCGCATCGAACTCCGCGAGGAAGTCCGCTTCGTCCTTGTATTTTGCGTAGGCGGCTGCAAGCTCGTCCAGCGCCGGGATCAGCGTCTCCGGCACGAAACGCCCGCCATAGTCGCCAAATCGTCCCCGCGCATCGGGCAGCGTCGCCGTCGTCGGTCGGTCAAGTGTGTCTAACATGGAAAATTTGCCTCGAATTTCAGGTTGTCTGTGCCTTCTATTATACCGTAAATCGGGCCGAGGGTGTTTTGTGATTTCGGTTTCTGGGCAAAGACCTTCTGAAACAAACCGCAGGCCGCTTGCGATTTAGCGTATGAGGGACCCTCAAAAAAATAAACGTTCCCATGTTCAAAGTCCGCATTGAGTCCGCGAAGGCGGACTTCGCGCTTTTGTGGCAGTGAATTTATTCGCCCGCTACACGCTACCGCAATGGAACGATTTAAACTTTGAGAGTCCCTAAGCGATTTAGTGTATAATAAAACAGGCGCCCTGCTCATCTTTTCATGCGCCCGGTAGAATTGACAGAAGGAACCTGATTCGGTTTCGCGAGGTATTATGGCGGCAAAAGATCTGTTTCATAATCAAGTGAAAAACGCCCTGGTCAAAGACGGTTGGACAATCACACACGATCCCTATCCGCTCAAATCCGGGGGAGAGACTGTCAGGTTGACATCGGCGCGGAAGCCCCGCTTGGCACGGAAAGGGACGGAAAGCGCATCGCCGTCGAAATAAGGATTGTCCAATGGATACTTTAGAGACTTACCGGCCTATCATCAAACGGGTCATACAGGAATATGCCGACTTCCTGCCCGCCTATGACAATGTTCACGCGGAAATCGTTTTCGATGACGAACATGGGCATTATTTTCTTTTTTACACGGGATGGGATGGGAAGAAGCGCGTGAACGGCAGCGCAATTCACATTGACCTTATCGGTGAAAAAATCTGGGTGCAGCACGACGGCACGAAGGATGGAGTGGTAGACGCTCTGCTCGATGCGGGCATTCCGCAGGACAAAATCGTGCTGGGATTTCAGCACCCGCAAATGCGCCCCTACGGCGAATTTGCCGTTGCATAAATTTCTGTTAAGCGTGGTTTAGGGTGTGCCGTAAATCGGGCGGTGGCGTTCGGTTTTCTTGAAAAGACAGCATAAAAACGCATCGGGTAAGACGGCATGAAAGGTGACCTTACTCAAAGCAGGAGGCGCAGCGCGGCGCAGGCCGGGACCTGTTTTGCTAAAGCGAGCAAGAAAGCGTTGTCACGCCTGGGCCCTACCGCGCCGCCACGCCAACGTCGGCGGGTGACGCTGGATTTATCGCAATGCGTCAGCGTCTCTTGCGACTTCATCAAGGGCGACGGCAATATCGTTCGGGGCGTTTTGGGCATGGTGTTCGCCGCCCCGGATCGCTTCGTACAGCCGCGCCGCAACTACCGCGCCGAGAACAGGCCCGACCACATAGACCCAGTAGATCGAACGCGCCGCCGGACTGCCGAAAAGCGCGGGGCCGAGCGAGCGGGCCGGGTTCATGGAACCGCCCGTAATCGCGCCGCCGATAGCCACATCAAAGACGACCGTCAGCCCGATGGCGATGCCCGGTATCGCGCCGTTCGCCCGCCTGTCTGTGGCGACGGCGCTAATGACCAGCATCAAAAAGAAAGTCAAGACGGTCTCCACGCCCACAGCGCGAGACAGCGGGCCAGCGGCGGGAACATGAACGCCATGCCCGCCGCCGAATAGCAGCGCGGACAGGGCGGCAGCCGCAATGCCGCCGGCAAACTCCGCGATCCAGTATGGCAAAACAAACCGCCAGGGAAAGCGGCCCGCCACAGCGAAGCCGAGCGTTACCGCCGGATTGAAATGCGCCGCCGAAATGGGGCCGAGCGCGTAGATCAGCGCAAGGACGGCAAGACCGGACACCCACGCCGCCGCCATCAGGCTATTATCGCTCCCGGTGAAACGCCCCGACGCGGACAGGGCCACCGGCGCAAAAACAATGCCGAACGTCCCGACGAACTCTGCGATATATCGCCGAAGCATGGCGTTTTTCACCCGCCGATCTCCGCAAGCAGCGTTTCCACCCGGTTTTTGATTTCGTCTCGAATGGCGCGTACCTTTTCGATTGGCTGCCCTTTCGGATCGTCCAGTCCCCAATCTTCCGAAAGGTGGATGCGGGCGGGGCAGGCGTCCGCGTCCACCCCGCAGCCCATCGTAATCACGCGGTCGGCGCTGTCCGCCAGTGCCTGCGTCAGTTGTTTCGGTTCCTGCCCCGCCATCGAAACGCCGATTTCTTCCATGACGGCGACCGCCTGCGGGTTGATTTCCGCCCCGGCGACCGTTCCGGCAGACAGGCCGCGAACCGCAAGCCCGCGTTCCCGCGCAATCGCATTGGTGAAGGCTTCCGCCATTTGCGACCGTCCGGCGTTATGAACGCAAACGAAAAGCATGGTTTTCATGCGCTTGCCTCCGTCGCGCAGCAGTCCGGCCCGCAGCATCCCGCCGCGCCGCTTTGCGCCATTGGCAGCAGCGGCAAGCAGCGGTCTTTTGCGAGGCAATCGGTATGCTTGCGCGTGAGATGAAGCGTCACTTCCCCATCGGTTATCGCAAACCCGGAAACCGGATATTGCGAAATGGTTGCGTCCTCATACTCGATTTCGATGTCTAAGTCCTGGCCCGTCGGCAATACATCTTTTGCCAGCGCCAGCACGTCCGCCATTTTTCCCGCCTGCAAACGGTGATCGGTGTCGGGGCCGAGCCACGCTTGCAGCTGGCAGGTATGCGTGGTATGCAGTTTGCCGCCGCAGTCAATAAACCGCTTCTGGACGTGGGCGACCTCGGTAATGTGAAACGAAATCGGAACCGCGTTTTGATCGGGCAGGACAAGCCGGAACTGCTTGCCCCGATGGGATTGCAGCAATTCCCGAAATACGCTTAATTTCATGATAAACTTTCCTTTTCAGCAGCATCCGCCGCCATTGTCTTTTTCCGAACTTGCGCCGCCAAGATAAGAGGCGAGCGCGGCGACCGCTTCCCGGTTGACGCCGCAGACCCTGTTTTTGCCGCGCTGCTCAATCGTGATGAGACCAGCAAGGCGCAATTCTTTCAGATGGTGAGAGATTTTCGAGTTGATCTGTTCCGCGCCGGTGACGTGGCAGCAGACTTCCCCGACTGTCGGGCCGACGACCGGGCGGACTTCCCCTGTCGCTTCGACCGCGACCGGGCCGCAGCACGCGCGCAAAAAAGCGAAAATATGCAGGCGCGTCGGATCGCCCAACGCCTTGAACATGGCGGACACGTCAGGCGATTCATTGTCAGTGTTCGGCATTTGTTTTCTCGTTTCGCGAAATCTTGTAATGAGGATACCCTAGCCGCCCCTCCCCTGTCAAGTACATTTCTAAAATTATTGAAATGTCCCAGATGGCCTGCTGGCAAAGGAATTGCCCCCGAATGTGGCGAACGTGCTGCAAATTCCAGATTGCGGACTTCGAAATCTATGCCCATTTTTACTCTCAAATCCACGCTTGCCGTTACGCTTTTGTTTCTGATTTTTGCCGCGTCGGGAAAGGCGCAGACCGCCCGCAGGCCGAACGTCGCGACCGTGACAGTTGAAACGGCAAACCCGGTCAATCGGTTTCGGCCCGATGCGGCGCTGGGGGCGGGCGTGGACGGGCATGAAGCGGGAGACACCGCCCGAATTTATCGCTCCGTTAATCTCGCGGCGATGCGTTCCGCCGGGTTCGGCCCGCTGTCGTACCGCCTGCGCTCGGAACTCGGCGTTGAGGCGTGGCATTGGAATCCGGCGGGGGCGTGGAGCAGCCCCAAAACTCAAAGCGGCTACTGGACTTCTGCCGACCGGACGACCGAGCCGCTGAAAATCTCCAACGGCTACCAACTGCCCCGGCGCGGCGGCACGTCCGATCAGGCCAACAATCGCGGCTATTCGCGCCTTGATGACGGCGACCGGGCGACCTTCTGGAAAAGCAACCCCTACCTCGACTTGCATTTCACCGGCGAAAACGACGCCCTGCACCCGCAATGGATTATGCTGGATTTCGGCAAGGCTGTGCCGCTTAACACGATTCGCGTTGTCTGGGGAACGCCGTTCGCCGTCCGTTACCGCGTGGAGTACTGGACGCAGGACGATCCCATCAATTTCGATCCGCGTCTCGGCGGGGTATGGCGGGCGTTCCCGCAGGGCGTTCAAAACAGGGGCGCAGGCGGAACAAAGCAGATTCGTTTGTCCGCGAGACCGACGAAAGTCCAGTATCTGCGCGTTCTGATGACCGAATCCTCAAAGACAGCGCCACCCGGTTCGACCGACGTTCGGGATGGCTTCGGCTACGCCATCCGGGAGATTTACGCCGGGACGCTGGACGCCGCAGGCCGCTTCTCCGATTTCGTCCGGCACAGCCAAGACGCCGCCGCGCAGACCGTGACCTACGCCTCCTCCACCGATTCATGGCATCGCGCCGCAGACCTTGACCGCAGCGTGGAGCAACCCGGATTTGATACCATTTTTGGCAGCGGCCTTACCAACGGTCTGCCGATGCTGACGCCCGTCGCCCTCGCTTACGACACGCCCGAAAACGCCGCCGCCGAAATCCGCTACCTAAAGGCGAAGGGCGTCCCGCTGACGCAGATCGAACTCGGCGAGGAACCCGACGGGCAGTACATGGCCCCGGAAGACTACGGGGCGTTGTACTTGCAGTTCGCCGCCGCGATTCACGCCGCCGCGCCCGAACTGCTGCTCGGCGGGCCGGGTTTTCAGACCGATGTGGGCGGCTGGTATGCGTGGCCCGACGCGCAGGGCAACACTTCGTGGATGAACCGCTTTTTGCGCTACTTAAAGCGGCGCGGACGAATGACAGACTTCAACTTTTTCACGTTCGAGTGGTATCCGTTCGACAACGTTTGCGCCCCGCCCGCCCCGCAGCTGGCGGCGCATTATGAGATGCTGAAAAATATCATGCGCTTGCTTGACCGGGACGGACTGCCCCGCGACCTGCCGCGCATTATTACCGAATACGGCTATTCTTCGTATGCGATGCAGGCGGAGGTGGAACTTCCCGGCGCTCTGCTGAACGCGGAGATTGCGGCGGAGTTTCTGACGCTGGGCGGTAAAGCGGCCTATCTTTATGGTCTGGAACCGGGCGAAGTCATCAGCGAAAATAACGCCTGCAACGCCTGGGGCAATCTGATGCTGTTTCAGGCCGCGCCGGAAGGCCGCGCTTCCGTGCCGCTGCCGTGCTATTACGGCGCAAAGTTGCTGACGCAAGAGTGGACTCTGCCCGGAAACGGTCTGCACGAAATTTTTACTGCAACGTGCAGCAATCCGCTCGTCACGGCGTTCGCAGTCCACAGGCCGGACGGACAATGGGCCGTCCTCCTGCTCAACAAAAACCCGAAACACGCCTGCGAAGTCCGCCTGGAATTCCACGACGCGAAAACGGGCGCAGTTTATGCCTTTGGGGGAAAGCGCCGCATCGCGCAATACTCTCCCAAACAATACCATTGGCGAGCAGACGGAGAGAATGGGCGTCCGTCCCGCAACCTCCCACCGGAAGTCCGCACCGTTTCCGCCTCAAATAACGCCCCTATCCTACTGCCCGCCTACTCTATCACGGTCGTGCGGGAAATGAGGAAAACGCCATGATAACGAAGACCGTAACTATGCGAGGCATTTTACATTTAATTCAATGCCTCGCTGAGGGCGTCCTGCCAAGCTTCCTTACGGACGGGGCGTATAATCTTTGAATTTCCCGCCCGTGAGAACAGTTAGCCGCAGGCTCCCTAGGCGGGCATTTTATATGCCCGATGTGAATAGTGATGTCAAACAAAAAGTCGGCCCGCGTTCTGCTTGTTTTACAGAACGCGGGCCGATTGGTCCTAACAGGAAACACAGGCCGGATTAGCGACGGGGACGGAAGCGGACTTTCGGAGTCTCGTCGTCCTCTTCTTCCACAGGCGCGGGCGCTGCTGCCGCCGTCGCTTCCGGGCGCGGGCCTCGGTCACGGTCGCCGCCAAAGCCGCCGCCGGGACGACCGCCCCGGTCGCCGCCCGGACGACCGCCACGATCTCCGCCTCTATCGCGGTCTCGCGGCCCCCGGTCGTCGGAACGCGCCGCCATAGACGGATCGAAGGGCTTGTCCAGATCAATCGCCGACAGGTTGATGCGGCCCTGCTGATCCACTTCCACCACGCGCACCTGAATTTCGTCCCCGACCTTCACCACGTCGTCGGGACGGCGCGGCGCGGGAACGGCGAGTCGGCCGGTGGGGCAAAGCCCTTCACGTCCCGGCGCAATCTCCACGAACGCGCCCATTCCCAGCAGTCGTGTGACCTTGCCGGTGAACAGGCTGCCCAGTTCGATCTCGCCGACCATGCCCAGGATAATGTCAGCGGCCCTGCGGCCCGCCTCCTGATCAATCGCGGCGATGAAGACTTTGCCATCCTGCTGAATGTCAATCTGCGCACCGGTCTCCGCCGTGATCTTCTTGATGGTCTTTCCGCCGGGGCCGATAATCTCGCCGATGCGCTCCGGGTTGATCTCAATGGTGAAGATGGCGGGGGCGTACTGCGACAGCGTTTCGCGGGGCGCGTTGATCGCGTCGTTGATTTTGCCGAGGATGTGGAGGCGGCCCACTCTTGCCTGCTCCAGCGCCTGAACCATGACCTCACGCGGGATGCCCTGAATTTTGGTGTCCATCTGGATTGCGGTGATGCCTTCGCTCGTGCCTGCCACCTTGAAATCCATGTCCCCGGAGAAATCTTCCATGCCCTGAATGTCGGTCAGCACGGCGAACTTATCGTCGAGAGTCATCAGGCCCATTGCAATACCGGCGACGGGCGCGGAGATTTTCACGCCCGCGTCCAGCAGCGAAAGCGTGGAGCCGCAGACCGAGGCCATCGAGGTCGAGCCGTTGCTCTCCACGACTTCGCTTTGCAGCAGCATGGAGTAGGGGAAACCATCGAGGGCGGGCAGCACCGGAACGAGGGCGCGTTCCGCCAACGCCCCATGCCCGATTTCGCGGCGACCGGCCCCGCGCAGCGGGCGCACTTCGCCGACCGAGAAGGGCGGGAAGTTGTAGTAGTGCATATAGCGCTTGGTGGTGTCTTCTTCGAGGTTGTCTACCACCTGCGCATCGCCGACTGTGCCGAGCGTCAGGCAGGTCAGGACCTGCGTCTGTCCGCGAGTGAACAGGGCGGAACCGTGAACGCGGGGCAGCAGGCCGACTTCGCAGGTGATCGGGCGAATCTCGTCCAGTTTGCGTCCGTCCGGGCGGATGCTCTGCTCAATGATGAGGTAGCGGATCGCTTTTTTGACCGCTTTGTCCGCCGCCTCGTAAATCGCGGACTTCTGATCAGGAAAATCTTCGCTGACGCGCTCAAAAATTTCGCGCTTCAGGTCATCAATGGCGGATTCGCGGGCCGCTTTGTCCGGGTTCTGAATCGCGGCGCGGATTTCATCGCCCATCTTGGTCTGAATGGCGGCGAGGATTTCCGGGCTTGGCAGTTGGAGGGAAGGTTCGGTCTTCTCTTTGCCTGCAAGATTGCGCAATTCCTCCTGCAATTCGCACTGCTGTTTGATGACCTCGTGCGCGGCGTCCATTGCGGCGAGCATCTTCTCTTCCGAGACAAACGTCGCGCCCGCTTCCACCATGATAATCGCCTGCTTCGTTCCCGCAACCACGAGGTCAAGATCGGAAACTTCGGTCTGATCGAACGACGGGTTAATCACAAACTCGCCGTCAATCAATGCCACGCGCACCGCTCCGACCGGGCCGTTCCAGGGGATATTGGAGACCGTAAGGGCGGCGGATGCGGCAAAAATGGCGTTGGTGTCGGGAAGGTTGCCGGGGTCAATGGAGAGCGGCATGGCGATCACCTGCACATCGTTTCTCATGCCATCGGGGAAAAGGGGGCGCAGCGGGCGGTCAATCAGGCGGGAGGTCAAAATAGCCTTTTCGCTGGGCCTGCCGCCGCGCTTGACAAAGCCGCCGGGGATTTTTCCAACGGCGTACTTTCGCTCCTCGTAATCGCACGTCAGCGGGAAGAAATCCATGCCGGCGCGGGGTTCGCGGGTCATGGTGGCGGCGGCCTGGATCACCGTTTCGCCGACGTAGAGCCACACGGCTCCACCAGCCTGCCGCGCCACTCTGCCGGTCTCGATTTTCACGATGCGTCCGGCGATCTCTCGTTCTACGGAATGGGACAAAATGTTCTCCTGATTTGCTTCAATGTTCGCCCGGTTTCCGTTCCGGGCGCAAAAAATGGGGTAGACTTGTTTCGATTGCCTGTTTCGGTAGAAGGTGAATGTTCAGAAGTTTTGGGAACGCGCCTTATCGGGGCAACGCTATGCTCTGCGTTCTGCGTTCGCGCTATTCTGCGGTCTTTCGGGGAAACAGGAGTAAAAAATTTGGGATGCCCGCGACGACAGCGGGGCGCATTGATTTCAGGCGCGTCCGCGCAATCAGCGCGTGACCTGCCATGAAAACCGACAAAGGCGGACGGCCTTTGCCGTCCGCGCAGTCAGGGCGAATCGCGCCGGAACAAACTTTGCGCCGCTTAAACTTTGCTGCGGATGCCGAGTTTGCCGACCAGAGTGCGATATCGGTCAATATCTTTCTTGCGCACGTAGTCCAGCATCTTCTTGCGCTGCCCGACCATCATCATGAGGCCGCGACGCGAATGGAAATCGTGTTTGTGTTCGCGCAGGTGATCGGTCAGGTGGCTGATTCGCGCTGTCAGCAAAGCGACCTGCACTTCGGGAGAGCCGGTGTCGCCCTCGTGTGTTGCGTTACCCGTGATAACGTCTGATTTAATGTCTTTTTTCAGCGGCACAGCCGTTGAATCCTCCTGTCTATGTTTTAGCCTTTTCGGGACATTTTAGCACACATTGCGCGAAAAGTCAATTTCAATGCAGAGATTCTTTCCGCCCCCGCGTCATTTTCCCCTTTTCACGGTTTACAGGCCAATAATCAACACCAGCAGCGCCTTTTGCGTGTGCAGGCGGTTTTCGGCCTGCTCGTACATCGTGGCGGCGTGGGCGTCCATTGTCTCGGCTGAAATCTCTTCGCCCCGGTGCGCGGGCAGGCAGTGCAGGACCAGCGCGTTCGGCTTCGCGGCGGCAAGCAGGGCCGCGTTGATCTGGTAGGGCGCGAAGGTTTGCAGGCGCAATTCCCGCTCCTCCTCCTGCCCCATGCTCGTCCAGACATCGGTATACACGGCGTCCGCGTCCTTCACCGCTGCGGCGGCGTCGGTCGTAATCGTGACCGTTGCGCCCGATTTTTCCGCCCACTCTTTCGCCTTTGCGACATATTCCGGCAGCGGCGCAAACCCCTCCGGGCAGCCCGCGCTGATGTTGACTCCGGTCAGGGCGCAGGCCAGCAGCAGGGCGTGAAGCACGTTGTTGCCGTCCCCGACATACGCCAGTTTGATCTCATTGCCCAGCGGCCCGACTTTTTCGCGCAGGGTCAGCAAGTCCGCCAGTGCCTGAATCGGATGCTCCCGGTCGCTCAGGGCGTTAATCACCGGAATCGTGCCGTGTTCCGCCAGCCCCGCCACCGTCTCATGCTTGAACACCCGCGCCGCAATCACGTCTACCCACCGCGACAATACGCCCGCCACGTCCGCCACCGGTTCCCGCGTCCCAAGCCCCACTTCACCGGGCGCAAGGTTGATCGCGTGGCCGCGCAGGTGCGCCATGCTCGCCTCGAAACTGACGCGGGTGCGCAAACTCGGCTTCTCAAAAATCATCGCCAGCGTCCGCGTGTACTGCCATTCGATTCCCGGTTTTCGCAGCAAGTCCAGCGCTTTCAGCCCCGCCGCCACGTCCAGAATCGCAAGAAACTGCTCCTCCGAAACGTCCATCAAACTAATCAGCGATTTTTTCGCCCACAGCGGATGCGCCTGCGTGATATATTGCCGCAGAATGTCCGCTTCCTCTTTCGTGGCGTCTTCCTGTTTCGCTTCCGGTTCCGTCGGACTTCCGTCCAGAATGCGCCGCGCTAACCCGATCAATTCCGAAACGATGCCTGTCCGCTCCCCAGTCGGCATTGCGCCCTCGCGCTCGGCAAAGCGGCGCTGGATTTCGTCGCTGGGCCTGCTTTCTGCCGATGTTTCGGCCTCGCGCGAAGCGGTTGTGTGCATCACTTCTCGCCGCGCAACTTCTAATTCTACTCCCAACTTTGCCAGAACGCGCCCTGCTAACCCCTCTTCCTCACGTATTAACCCAAGTAAAATATGCTCTGTGCCGATGTAAGTATTGCCCAATTGACGCGACTCGTCGTAAGCCAGATCAATGACCTTTTTGGCGCGGGGAGTCAGTTGCATATCCGTTCCCAATCGCGCATCGCCCCGCGTGACCTGCCGCTCAATCTCTTTGCGGATTTTGAACAGCGAAACGCCCATCCTATCAAGGATTCTTGCCGCCACGCTATCATTCTCGCGCACTAATCCCAGCAAAATATGTTCTGTCGAAACGTAACTCTCACCGAGTTTTCCCGCTTCTTCCTGCGCGAAGAAGACCACCCGCCGCGCCCGCTCCGTAAATCGCTGCCACATCGAAGTTCCCTTTCGTTCCTTATCCCCGGTCTTGAAGCTGCTCAATCTCAAAGCGCGTTTTTTCCAGTTCCACGCCGCGCTTTGCCAGAACGCGGCCTGCCAGACCGCCGCTCTCGCCCAGCAGTCCAAGCAGAATATGTTCCGTCCCCAGATAGCCATTTTGTAGCCGTTCGGACTCAGCGGCGGCAAGATCGAGGACGTGTTTACCGCCCGAAGTCAGTTCCATAGAAGTGCTGTCCGGTCTGTCGCCCTGCGCGAGTTGCCCTTCCATTTCGCTGCGGATCGAAGCGAGCGACGCGCCCATTCTGTCCAATAGGCGGGACGCAACGCAGTTGCTATCCTGCGTCAGACCCAGCAAGAGATGCTCCGTATCTACCCGGTCTACGCTCTGCTTTTTGGCCTGTTCCTGCGCGAAGAAAATAACGCGCTTCGCGCCTTCCGTAAATTTTTGCCACATGAGTCATCTCCTTTCAATTCTTGGTCGGGCCTATAAAAGGCCCGCCTGCGGAAGCCCACCGGCTAATCGTCCTCACGGACGGCACATTTAAACCTGAATTTCCCGTCCGTGAGGACGGTTGGCGGAACGCCCCACAGACGGGCCTTTCATAGGCCCGACAAAAAAACGCCGCGCCCGTCGTGATGAACTAAAGTTCGACGGGCGCGGCGCAATTCCTGCGTTGAGGAGGGTATTCAGAAGTTTAGACGCGCAACAGGCGTTTCCACAGGGGACGTTCCATTGTGGCGTAGCGGCTGGACGAGCGGCGGGAATGGGAGGCGGAGTCCATTGCGGCGGCGTCGGGCGAAAGGATAGCGGCCTCCAGCGCGGTCGGCGTCAGGCCCGCGTCGCGCAGAACGTTGCCGGCGATGCCGTCCGGCTCCAGCAGGATGCCCATCAAGATATGGCGCGTGTCCAGTTCGGCGTGCCCGTACTCGGTCATCTTCATTTTCGAGACCGCCATGATCTCCTGCACCCGCTGCGTCAGTTTGCGGTTGCTTTCCATCGCGTTCTCGCCGCGCTTGCACTGCTTTTCGCAGGCCTTCCGCAGTTCGTTGCGGTCGTAGCCCAGCGATTTCAGCAGGCGCGTCCCGGAACTGCGCTCATTGAGCAGCCCCAGAAGCAGATGCTCGGTATGAACGAAACGGTGACGGAAGCGGCCCGCAGCGTCCTGCGAATCGGCAAGCAGACGATGTACGCCTTCACTGTACGTAACTTGCATTAAAACGCCCCTTTAGTTGATTTGCGTCGTTGCAAAAGGGATACGCTTTAAGGAAACGTAGCCCTTAGCCAGACGAGGATTCGAGTTCACGAGAACACAGTTCGGCGTTCAACGCCTGATCCAAAACAGTCACCACGCGGTCGCAGTCGGCCCGCGTCACCATCAGCGGCGGGACAAAGCGGAGGATGCGATTTCCCACCGGGTTGACCACGACGCCCGCCTCCAGCATCCGCTGAAAAATCGGTCTTGCTATCTCTATTGCAAATTCCGTGCCAACTATGAGGCCAAAGCCACGAATCTCAGAAAAAACTTGAAAATATTTATTTTTTAAAGTTTTTAATTGAGAAATGAAGTATTCGCCGACGTTTTTTGCATTTTCAAGCAGACATTCGTCTGCCATAATGTCCAGCGTCGCTAACGAGGCGGCGCAGGCCAGCGGCTGACCGGCGAACGTGCTGCCGTGATCGCCGGGGACCAGAGTCCGCGCCGCGTCGCCCCGCGCCAGGATCGCGCCCATCGGAAAGCCGTCTGCAATGCCCTTCGCCAGCGTCACCACGTCGCCCCGGACGCCCAGCGTTTGACTGCCTAAAAAGTTGCCCGTCCGCCCCATGCCGCATTGCACTTCGTCGAAGATCAGCAGGATTTCCCGCTTGTCGCACAGCCCGCGCAGGCCCGCTAAAAACTTCGGGTCGGCGGCGTGAACGCCCGACTCGCCCTGAATCGGCTCAATCATTATCGCGCAGGTTCGCTCCGAGACCAGCGCTTTTAATGCCGCCATATCGTTGCGCGGGGCGTGCTTGAATCCCGGAACCAGCGGCAAAAACGGCTCCTGATACTTCGGCTGCGCAGTCGCGGAGACCGCCCCCATTGTGCGCCCGTGAAAACTGCCCTCAAACGTGATAATTTCGTAGCAGTCCGCGCCGCGCTTTTGCTTGCCCCATTTGCGGGCCAGTTTCAACGCGCCTTCGTTCGCCTCCGCCCCGGAGTTGCAGAAGAACGCTTTCTCCATGTCCGCGAGGCCGCAAAGCCGCTCGGCAAGTTTGGCCTGCAAGGGGTTATGAAACAGGTTGCTGACGTGCATCAGCGTCCGCGCCTGCTCCGCAATCGCGTGAGCAAGGCGCGGGTGGCAATGTCCAACGCCGACGACCGCAATCCCCGCGAGGAAGTCCAGATATTCGCGGCCCTCGCTGTCCCAGAGTTTCGCGCCCTCGCCGCGAACGAACATCACGTTGTTGCGGGCATACGTCCCCATGACAAATTCGGCGTCCAGCGCCTGAATCTCCGCCAGCGTCGGCCCCGTTTCGCGGGGGATCGGCAGGCTGAAATCGTCCTGCGTTTCGGTTCGTAGTTCAGTCAATAAATCGGTCATCAAGGAAAGCCTCCGTTCCTACGCTTGAGCGCGTACCATCGTTCCAATTCCGGCGTCGGTGAAAATTTCGATAATCAGGGCGTGGGGCTGCCGCCCGTCTATGAGATGGGCGCGGGGAACGCCCTGCTCGACGGCGGCGATGCAGGCTTCCAGTTTCGGGATCATGCCCCGGTCTGCCGCGCCGCTTGCGATCATGGCCTCCGCCTGCTCCACGTCCATTTCGCTAATCAAAGTGGACTTGTCGCTGTAATCGGCGTACAATCCTTCGACATCGGTCAAGACGACCAACTTTGCCGCCCCGACCGCCCCGGCGATATGCCCCGCGACGTGATCGGCGTTGACGTTGTAGCTCTCGCCGTCCGCGCCAATCGCGACGGATGAAATGACCGGAATATAGCCCTGCTCGCTTAAAAGCGTGACGAGTTCGACGTTGACCTGCGCCACTTCGCCGACGTAGCCTAAATCGCCCTGCTCCGATTCCATTTTCGCCGCCACAATCAAATTCGCGTCCTTGCCGCTCAGACCGACCGCTTTTGCGCCCTGCCGATTCAGCAGGGCCACGATCCCCTTGTTGATCTTGCCCGCAAGGGCCATCTCCACAATCTCCATCGTTGCGGCGTCCGTCACCCGCAACCCCCCGACGAAATGTGGCTCATGCCCCATCTGCTTCATCAGGGCGCTAATCTCCGGCCCGCCGCCATGCACCAGGATCGGGCGAATCCCGACGTAGTGCAGCAGCGCGATGTCCTGCATTACCTGCGCTTTGAGCGCCTCGTCAATCATGGCGTTTCCGCCGTACTTCACGACAATCGTCTTGCCGTAAAACTGACGCAAATACGGCAGCGCTTCGATCAAGACCGCCGCATGAGACGCGGGGTCAAGCAAACTTATCATATCAATTCACCTTTGCGGCGGACGTTGCGTTTGATCATGCGCCGCCCGGAAATATTCGGATCAACGGGGCCACGCATCCCGTTCTGACGCTGGCCTGTCTGACAGAATGGAAATCCCCGCGCAGATTACATTAACGCTGACTTGACCCACAACCTCCAGATGGTTCAGGTTATTTTGCGCGGTGTTTTGTTCGGAATAGATAGTACCCTACTGTCCATTCAACGCGTGACTTTTCAGCGCGGTAATCAGCGGCGAATCATGATGCAGGTAGGCGTCAAGAATCGTTGCGCAGGCCGTTTCGCAATCGTGCGTTCGTCGCAGATCGAAATAGTATCGGTTCCCGCATTTGGCAGTAAGGGACTTGCAAGAAAATAAAGGTTCCACTTCTCTCGGAGACCGGGCCGTCATTGAAGGTTTTTTTGTCCGTGTTGGCATTTGCCATCACAGGTCAGGGAGCAACCTGGGTTACCATAGGTAACTACACGGAATCACGGAACGCCGCGAACAGCCCGCCTGCCGGGTGTTTCCTGTTCGATACCCACCCGGCAAGAAAAACGAGTGTCCTGCGGACGCGAAAAGCGGCAGAAATTCCCGATACGGCCGCTTTTTTCGACGTGAAGGCCGCATAACAGCGCGATTCCGCGTCCACAGGAAGCTTGCTTTTGCTGCCGGACGCTTTGGTAAGATAGGAAACGCCCGGTCTCGGCTGACGCGATTCTGTGTAGACACCTATGCCCGCAGGCGGGCGTTTTTATAAAATGTAAAACTCCCGACGCAAATCTTTCGCTCGCTTTCATTGTACCACACGGCTATTTTTCCCGCAAACGCGCAAGCCGGAAAGCGCCCGTGCAAAAGCGGCAAATCGGCCCGCTGTAACCCCGTCGGGAGGAATTTCGTCCTATACGCCGGAAGATACGTTTCACTTCAAGGGAGAATTTGTAAAACCTATGCCCGCATCGCTTTTTGTCCGCCGTGTTCGCCGCTTTGCTCTGCCGCTTATCGGGGCCGTTCTCGCGCTCGCTTTTACGCTGTCCGCCCTCGCCCGCCAATCGCCGCAGGAATTGCGCCGTCAGGCCGATTCCTACTGGAACGAAAAATCGTACAAACTGGCGGAGGAGACCTACGCGAAACTGCTTGCCGCCGATCCGAAACTTGCTGACCGCGCCGAAATCGAATTGCGGATTCTGGTCGGCAAAATCCAGTCCGAGCAGTGGGACGCAGCGGTCGCAGACGCCGAAACCTTTCCGAAGCGCTGGCCCGATACCCGGCAGGAGGCGCGGGCGCAGGTGTGGCGCGGGCGGCTTTACGTCCGCGTTCCGCATCAGGGCTACCGCGTCGGCAAGGCGGAGTTTCGCAGCGGCAATGTCCCGAAGTCGGCGGGCGGGGCCGCGCCGGTCTATACCGATTTTTCTGCGCTGGACAACCAGAAAATCGCGCAGGCGTGGCGGCGGGCAAAGGAACTCTTCCAGAAATTCCGCAAAAATAAGCCGGTCAACGACGACGACCTGAACGAAGAAATCTACCTGAACTTCGACCTTGCGAACCGGGCGGAGTCGCAGTACACTCTCTACAACCCCCTTCACGCGCTGTACTCCGATTGGGACAACGACCCGAAAACAGACGCTCCTTTCGACGCCCCCGCCGCGAAACTGGCGATGTTCTGCTACGAGCAGATTCCGTACCTCGACGGCCTGCGCTCCCGTTCCGACGGGCATAGCGTCGTGCTGGCGGCGCTGGGCAAGGCGGGATTCATTCTGCGGATGCGGCAGTATGGGGCGCAGCCCTACTACTACCCTACGCGCTACGACCGGCGCGGACGGCCCGTCAGCGGCTACTGGAGTGTGCCGCCGCCCTACGTCGCGCTCGACCCGATCCAGATTTTGCAGGACGTTTTGGACAAATACCCGAACGACCGCGAGGCCGACCGCGTGGCCTACACCCTGGCCACGTGGACGGAAACAAAGGGCGATGTCATGGAGGCGCTGCGCCTCTATCACCTTGTGCCGGGGAAATATCCGGGCAGCCGCTACGTCAGCGACGCCAACGCGCAGATACAGTCCCTGACGCTGCCCAATCTCAGCCTCAATGCGGCCTTGAACCTGCCGGGACGACCCGCCCGTTTCACCGTCAGCGGGCGCAACGTGAAGCAGGTGCGATTTACCGCGTACAAGGTCACGCTGGAAAACGTTTACGGCAAGGGCGAGTACCGTCCTCAAAATGACAGCCGACTGTTCTACCCCCGATTCAGCGACTTTGACCGGCATTTTAATGCCGCGCAGCGGGACGCGGTTCACCGCCACAAATTTGCGGAATGGACGCTGCAAACCTCCGATACCGGGCGGCACAACCAGTTTGGCGACTCCGTTTCCTCGCCGCTGAATCAGGCGGGCGCGTATCTCGTCGAAGCGGCGGGCGGCGAGCGGGACGAGACAAAAACGTCCACGCTCATTATCGTCAGCGACCTTGCGATTGTCCAGAAAGTTGACCGCGATTCCGTGCTGGTCTACGCCGCAAACGCCGGAACGGGCCGTCCAGCGCAGGGCGTGAAAGTCCTCGTCTGGTCTCCCGTTCACAACTATTCCAACGAGGGACATTATAATGAAGACGAGGACGCGCAGTACCTGCCCGGAACGACCGGGAGCGACGGGCAATGCCGCCTGAAACTGCCCGCGTCCGCCGATGTCTCGCAGTACACCATGACCTATCGCAAGGCGGAAACGTTTGCAATAGGGACGGCGGGCCGCTACGCCGTGACGACGCAGAGCGAGTTCCGCAGCTACCAACTCCACGATACCGACCCGTTCCGGCAGGGCTGGATTCAGACCGACAGGCCGCTGTACCGCCCCGCGCAGGTCGTCAATTACCGCGCCATTTTAAGCGAGGGGCTGCCGGAAGTCTATCGCCCTGCCGCAGGAGCAAAGGCCCTGATCGAGATTCGCGGGCCGAAAGGCCCCCTCAAAACAGAGGACGTGACGCTTGACGCGAACGGCGGACACTCCGGCAGTTTTACGCTGGCCGCTAACGCGGATTTAGGCGATTACAGCGTCTTGATGACCGTCGGACGCAATCAGCAGATTACCACCCCGTTCCGGGTGGAGGAGTACAAAAAGCCGGAATACACCGTGTCTGTTCAGCCGGAAAAGACGCAGGCGCGGACGGGCGAAACGGTCAAGGCCACGATTGCGGCGCGGTACTATTTCGGCGCTCCGGTGATGCGGGCAAAGGCGCATTACCGCGTCCTGCGCAGCTACCATATCACGCCGCGCCCGTTCCCTGCGAAATTGGACTGGTACGAGGACGACGTTCAAAACGGGTACGGCGCTTACTCCCGCTACGACTCTGCCGCGCAGACCTATAACCAACTGTACCAGAACGCCCGCGCCGCCGTTGCGGAGGGCGACATCGTGACGGACGCAAAGGGCGAGGCGCAAATCACGTTTTCCACGAGGCCGCCGAAGCCGCCGAAGGGCGTCCGCTATCCGGCAAATTATCAGCCGGACGAAAATTTCACGATCACCGCCGATGTGGTGGACGATTCGCGCCGGGAAGTCTCCGGCATGGGATCGCTGACGGCGACGGCGACGGAGTTCCACGCCTACTTGCGCCTTGACCGGCAGTTCGTCACGATGGGCGACACTCTGCAAATCACCGCCAAAACGCGGGACGGCAGCGATAAGCCGTTTTCGGCGGGCGGCTATGTCCATTTCATCCGCCTGATTCCCGCGATACCGGAACGCAAAATCAAAGACCCGAAAACCGGCAAATGGAAAATCGTTCAGCCCTACGTTCCGCCCCGTGAGGAACCCGACGGCTCGCTGTTCATTCAGACAGACGCCGCCAAAGACGGAACCGGCCTTGCCTTCTGGAACCCGGACAAGACGGGCGAATACCGACTCGATTACCGCGCCAAAGATAAATACGGCAACGCGATCACGGCGTCCGATTCCGTTACTGTTTACGGGCAGGACTACGATTCGCGCCTGCCGAAGAACGACGAGCGCTTTACCCTGCTCACGGAAAAGACAATTTACGCGCCGGGAGAGACCGCCCGCGTCCTCGTGACCGCCCCGATGCCGGATAGTTACGTCCTGCTGACGGTCAACGCTACCGGGCAGATGCGGCAGACGCGGACGGTCTTCATCGCGGGGCGCTCCGCCATTGTGAACGTTCCTGTGTCGCCGGACATGGTTCCGAATGTCAATTTGGACGCGACCTGCGTGTATCGCGGACGGACGCAGACCACGCAGGCGGCGTTCGGCGTCCCGGCGCAGGACAGAATTTTGACGCTGGCCGTCGCGCCGGACAAGCCGCAGTACAAACCGGGCGAGACCGCCACGTTCCACATCACGGCAAAAGACGCGGAGGGCAGACCGGTCAAGGGGCATTTCAGTCTTGCGGTCGTGGATAAAAGTCTGCTTGCCATCCAGCCCGATTTGACGCCCGACATTCGCGCTCAATTCTACGGGTTCCGAATCCAGACCGAAGTCGGCGGCGCGGATTCCATCTATTACAATGCGGGCAGCGCAATTACAAACCCGCCGCAGATTTCCTACGACCGGCACACGCTGATTTACCCCGAAGGCATGGGCTGGCTCCGCGAAACCCTCAGCGAGTGGCAAAACCAGATTCCCGGCTACGTCGCGTTCAACGCGGCAAATTTCGAACCGTTCTACAAACACGGTTCGTCCGTCTTCCGCAATGTGATGAATTACAACCGCAATATCGGCGGCGGTTTCGGAGGTGGGAGGGCGTTAAACGGTCTGTCTTATGGCGACTCGGCAAATAGCTTTGCTCTTGACGCGACCGGTTCTCTTGCATCGGCGCGAAAGGCTCCCGGAAGCCGCGCTCGGTCGGAAATGACGGCGAACGGCCCTGCAGGGCCGCTGGGCGTGATGGATAGGCTGGACGCTCCCGCCGCCGCCCCGATGGATTCCGCGCCGCTGGTCGAGGCGGTCGTGCGGCAAAAATTTCTGGATACCGCGTACTGGACTCCGAGCGTGGACACGGACGCAGGCGGAAATGCGACTGTCTCGTTTCCCTTCCCGGACAACATCACCGATTGGGATGTAAAAACGGCGGGCTACACGGACGGCCTGAAAGTCGGCCTTGCGTCCGCGTCCGTCGTGGTGAAGAAGAACCTGCTGGCCCGATTGCAGGCCCCGCGCTTCTTTGTGGAACGGGATACCGTGACCGTTTCCGCCAATATCCATAACTATTTGTCGCGGGAGAAAAACGTCCGCGTCGAACTCGTGATTGACGGCGAACTTATGGCGTTCGCGGCGGGCGCTTCTAACCCCGCCGTTCGCACCATGAAAGTCGGAAAGGACGACGAAATCCGGCAGGATTGGACGCTGCAAATCCTACATGGCGGCATGGCAAAAATCAAAGTGATTGCGCAGACGGACGAGGAATCGGACGCGGCGGAAATGACGTTCCCCGTTCTGGTGCATGGCGTCGAAAAGTTTATCGCAACGAGCGGCGTAATCCACGACAGCGGAACGCAGACGGTGACGCTGGACATTCCCGCGCAGCGCAGGAAGGGCGCGACCCGGCTGGACGTGCAGTTGCAGCCCTCCCTTGCCGCGACGGTGATAGACGCCCTGCCGTATCTCGAAGATTACCCCTACGGCTGTCTGGAGCAGACGCTTTCGCGCTTCGTCCCGACCGTACTGACCGCGCAGGCGCTGAAACACGCGGGCGTCAATCTCGAAGATTTGGGCAAACGGGCGGCGGCATTGGAAGAACAGCGCCGAAACATCCCGCCACAGCAGGTCTACGAAAACAGCGGCTATACCTACCCGAAAGGCGTTCCCGGCGTCCTGCAAACGGCGGAACTGGCAAGCCGACTGCCGTACCCGACCGCAAGGCGCAGCCACGCCCCGATCTTTGACAGCGCCGTCCTGAAACAAATGACCGACGAGGGATTGCAGCGATTGGAGAAATTGCAGCGTCCGAGCGGCGGCTTTGGCTGGTGGGAGGGCAGCGATTCGGAAGACCCGTACCTGTCCGCCTACGCCGCCGACAGCCTGCTCAAAGCGCGAAGCGCGGGCGTAGCAGTCAAACCGGAGATGGTTTCCCGCGTCCTGTCCTATCTGGCGGCGCGGGTGGAAACAATGGAGGACTTGAATCTCCGCGCCTACTATGTGTACGTTTTAACGCAAAACGAATACCTGAAACCCGATTCGCTGGCCTTCCTCTACGAACGCCGCGAACGGCTGACGGCCTACGGGCAGGCGCTGCTGGCAATCGCCCTCAAGAACGCGGGACAAGCGGAACAGGCGCAAGTCCTGCTCCGTAACCTCGTGACGACCGCCGTCATTGACAGAGAACGCGGCACGGCGCACTGGGAAAGCAAAGACCCGCAATACTGGCATTGGTACAACGACAAGCAGGAAACGACCGCAATGGTACTCCGCGCCCTCGTCGCGATACTGCCGCAGGGACAGGTCGCGCCGCATAACGGCGGGCAGGGGGCGCAGACCGCCCTCGCCGCGCAGACCGTCCGCTGGCTGGTGGACAATCGGCGGGGCAGCGTGTGGACTTCCACGCGGCAGACGGCGAACGTCGTGGAGGCGCTGCTCGAATACGCGCAGACCACCAACGAACTCGCGCCCGACTACGATGCGACGGTAGACGTGGACGGCAAAGTCTCGCGCACGTTCCATATCGCGAAGGAAAACGCGCTGTTCTTCGACAACCGCTTCCTTGTCGGCGATGAAATACTCGGCGACGGGGCGCAGAAACTCAACATAACGATGAAGGGCAAAGGGACGCTGTACTATTCCTCCTACCTGTCCTACTTCGATTTGCAGGAACCCATCAAGGGCGTCGCCAACGCGATTGGCGTGGAGCGCAAATACTACAAAATCACGCCGAAAGTCGCAAAAAACAAGGGTGGAGAGTACGTGACGACCAATGAGCGGACGCCGCTATCGGACGGCGCAAACCTCGTCAGCGGGGATATAATCGAAGTTGAACTCTACCTCAAGAGCGATAATGACTACGATTACCTCGTCTACGAGGACATGAAACCTGCCGGTTGCGAGGCGGTCGAAACCCGAAGCGGGACGGCCTACGGCGACGGCCTCTGCTCTAACTTCGAGCTGCGCGATACCAAAGTCGCGTTCTTCGTAGACCATCTGAAACAGGGAACGTCCCGCATCACGTACAAATTGCGGGCGGAAATTCCCGGTAGCTTCCACGCCCTGCCGACCAACGCCTACGCTTTCTACACGCCCGACATCCGCGCCCTCTCCGACGAATGGCGCGTCACCATCACCGACGCGCCGCCCGCAAACCCGGTCAGCGGCAAGGGGAAAAGGGGCCAGAAGAAGAACTGAAGCGCGGTTCTCCTGTTTTCTTTCCTCGCAAAAATGCAAACGGACAGCGCAAGGGCCGGGCTCTTACCCCGTCGAAAACGGTTGCCTTCACTCTTCGGCAAGCGGTCTGCGGTCGGGGGCGGGGGGATCGGTCGGCTGCCCGTTTGCCGTCAGGAGCGCTGCGATTGCGGTCATAATCGGGCCGGTAATCGCTTCGCGTCTGGCGTCCGGCGCAAAAGTCATCGGGCTGCCGAAGACGATTTTGAGCGGAACGCGCCGCATTTTTTTCGCCCCGCGTGGCAGCATTTCGTGGGTCCCGATAATGCCGACGGGCAGTACGGGAGCGCCGCTTTTCTGGATCAGCAGCGCGATTCCCGGCTGCGGCGCGTTGAGTTTGCCGTCGTAAGAGCGTGTGCCTTCCGGGAAAATCCCCACCGTCTCCCCGGCGGCAAGCAGTTCAAGGGCGCGGCGCAGCATGGCCCGGTCCGCCTTGCCCCGGTGCGCCGGAATCGTGCCGATGCAGGCCATCAGGTAGGCGGAGGCGGGGCTTTCGTAAAGTTCGCTTTTCGCCACGCCCCACATTCGGCGCGTCCCGTACAGCGCGGCCCAGCCCATAATCGGGTCCAGGTTGCTTGTGTGGTTGGCGGCGAACAGCAGCGGTCCGGCCTTCGGCGCGTTCTCCAGACCGACGATCTCCCACCGGGCGTAAAAGCGGAACCACAGCCGCATCAAAAGCGCAAAGGCGTGGTAGCCGAGAACGTGGTCCCAGCGGCGGCGGGTCGCTTCGCGGGGGCTGCGCGGCGTTTCCGCAGGCGAGGAATCGCGGGGAGATTCGGCGGCTTCCGGTCTCATGCTTGCTTGCCTTCCTGCTCCGCAAGGCTGTCCGCAATTCGGGCGCGGCACAGGGCGATAATCCGCTCCGCGACTGCCGCCGCCGTCAATCCGTCCGTATTGAGCAGCACGGCGTCCGGGGCGGCGGCAAGCGGCGATTCCTCCCGCTGGCTGTCGCGGGTGTCGCGCTCGATCTGCTCCCGCAAGACCTGCGCAAAGTTGGCGGACAGCCCGCGCTGATTCAGTTCGTCGCAGCGGCGGCGGGCGCGTTCCTCCGCGCTCGCCGTCAGAAAAACCTTGACTTCCGCGTTCGGAAAAACCACCGTGCCGATGTCGCGCCCATCCAGCACGACGCCCCGCTCCGCCTCCCGCCCCATGCGCCGCTGACGCTCCACCAGGACGCGCCGCAGCGCGGGCAAAGCCGAGATCGTCGAGGTCAGCGACGACACTTCCGGCGTCCGAATAGCGTCTGTCACGTCCACGCCGTCCACCGTGACCGTTTGCGCCCCCTGCGCGTTCAGCGGCGAGAGGGTCAGCGTCAGCGCAAGGGCGGCAGCCGCCAGCGCCTCCGCGTCGTCATCCGCGATGCTGGCCTGCAATGCCCGCCACGCCACAGCGCGGTACATCGCGCCCGTGTCCAAGTAGAGATAATCCAATGCGGCGGCGACTTGCTTTGCGACCGTGCTTTTCCCCGCGCCCGCCGGCCCGTCAATCGCGACGGTCACTGTCATTTTTCGTCCTGCTCCTTTGTTTTCCGCAATCGCTCTGTGGTCAATTTCCCTTTCTCTGTTCGCCCTGCGCGGCGCAAAATCCTGCCCGCCGGGAAAATTCAACCGGGCTGCGCCGCTGCAAGCCCGCGTTCCATTTTTCCGAGCGAAAGAGGAACGCGGCGGGCCGACGGCGAAATACCGCCTTAATTTTCCGGCGCGGCGCGCGCGGAATCAGCGGAACAACGGGAGAGCGAAACAAGATGTTCAACACAAAGCGCCTGCAACTGATGGTAATGATGTTTCTGGAATATGCGACGTGGGGCGCATGGATGCCGATTTTAAGCGCCACGCTCATCAATCGCGGGGTGCAGCCCAATCAGGTCGGCTACGTTTATGGCGCGTTGTGGGCCGCCTGCATTGTATCGCCGTTTCTTGGCGGACAGCTGGTAGACCGCTTGATGCCGAGTCAGGTATTTCTGGGAGTTTCACACCTGCTGGCGGCGGGGGCCGCGTTCGTTGCAGCGCAGCAGACCGATCCGGGACAAATCACGCTCTGGATGTTCCTCTGGTCGCTGCTTTTCGCGCCCAGCCTCGGCATTACCAACTCGATTACGTTCCAGCAGGTCGAAAAATTCGGGGGCGATGAGGCGCAGCGTGAACGCGATTTTTCCCTGATTCGCACCGCCGGAACGATTGGCTGGATCGTCGCCGCCGTGCTGCTCACGGTTTCTATGCGGCTTGCTCACACGGACGCGAAGGCGGTGACCGGCCCGATTCCCGAAATGATGCTGGCGGGCATTGTCGGGCTATTCATGGCGGCCTACTCATTCACCCTGCCCAACACGCCGCCAAATAAAGACAAACGCGCCGACCCGCTGGCGTTCCGCAGGGCGTTCTTTCTGTTTCGCGCCGTCCCCGGTTTCTCTATCTTTATGGCGATCTCGTTTTTCGCCGCGACCGAATTTCAGTTTTTCTATCTGCTGTCCGGGCAGTTTTTGGAAAGCAAGACCATTCCGCACAGTCTAATTCCTGTGGTGAAAAGCATCAGTCAGATTGCGGAGATTGGGGCGTTAGGCGTCCTGCTGCCGCTGCTTCTTCCCAAAAAAGGGATGCGCTGGTGTCTGCTGGCGGGCAGTTTCGCATGGCCCCTGCGCTACGTCATTTTCGCGGCGGGCAAGCCCATCTGGCTGGTCGTGCTGTCGCTAGGTCTGCACGGCTTCGGGTACGCTTTCGTGATTGTGGTGCAGAGTTTGTACGTGGACCGCGTGGCCCCGAAAGACATCCGGGCCAGCGCTCAAAGTCTGCTGACGTTCGTCTCGCTGGGCCTCGGCAATCTACTTGGCAGCATTTTCGCCGGGTATGTCCAGCAGTATTTCACGGTCAATGGACAGACGAACTGGCCTCCGGTCTTCCTTCTTCCCGCCGTCACGACACTGCTCTGCGCGTTCGCCTACCTGCTTACTTTCCGTGATCCGCAGCCCGCCGACGCGCAAGAGACGCTGCGCGTCGCCTGACCGCTTGCCGGATCGCGCCGCATAAAAAAATCGGCCCCGTTCTTCCTGCTCGGAGCGTGGAGAATGAGGCCGACAATGCGCGAAGATTTTACGCCGGAGCGCCCGCGTCCGGTTTGCCGCCCTTTGGTTCCGGGTCGGGACTGGCGGGCGGGGACTTATCCCCGCCGCTGTCTTTTTTGCCATCCTTTTTGCCATCGGATTTGTCCGGTTTCGGGTCGGAGCGGGGTTCCGGGGCGGGCTGTTCCGCGCCGCCGCTGTCCGGAGCGGGCGCGTCGGCGGGGGCCGTCTTATCGGCGCTGGCGGTGTCGCCGCCGTCATCCGTTGTCGGCGCGTCCTGATTGGAGAGCAGGGGCTGGCCCTCGTCGTCCTTCGGCCCGCTGACCGCCGTCGCCCGCCTGCGATGCTTTTTATGCTTGAGTTTGCGCGTCAGCCGCGCCACGATAGCGTCGCTCGGAGGGTTGACCGCGACCTCGATCATCTTATCGTCGTTATAAAAATACTTGCGGATAATGTCCGCGTCCTCGTCCCGCTTGATGTAAACGTAACTCGGCCCCTCCGTCACCGGTAGCGTCCCGACCTCGATATTCGCCTTTGGCAAAGTGCGGGCAAAATTCGCGACCGTGACCATCTGCTCCTGCGTCATGTCGGTTTTGATGCTGTCCGTGATCGCGTTGAGCGCGTCGGGCAGGCGCAGGAGATTGGCGGGGCTTTTAATCCGGGCGCGTAGCGCCTCCATGAAGTCCTGTTGCCGCGCCGCCCGTTGCAAATCGTCGTCGGTGTGGCGAATCCGCACGTACCCCATCGCCCGGTAGCCGTTCAAGTGCTGAAGTCCGGGCTTTAAGTGGACGTGCAGATTGCCCCAGTTGTCGTCGTAGTCCAGTTTTTTCTGCACGGTGACATCCACGCCGCCCAGTGAATCTACGACCTTCATAAAGCCGTCGAAGTTCAGCGTCATGTAATAGTCCACGTCAATTCCAAAAACCGCCTTGATCGTCTGCTGCGTCAGCGCGGGGCCGCCGAGGGCGTGAGCCGCGTTGATTTTGTTGTAGCCGTTATCAGGGATTCGCACGGCGGTATCGCGGGGGATGCTCAGGGCGTGGATCGTTTTGGCGTCGAAATCCAGGTGGGCAATCAAAATCGCGTCGCTGCGGGTCAGCCGATTTTTAAGTTCAATCGGTTTTTTCGGGTCCCAGTCGGAGTCGCATCCCAGGAACATCACGTTCATCGTATGCTGCTTTTCCGGCGGGAACTGATTTTCCGGCGTGAAGGCCGCGAGGGTATTGCCATGCAGCAGTCCTCCGCTTAACGCGCCATTGAACATCGAGCGAAAAATGGCGCTTTTCCAGTAGAAATTTCCTGTCACCGTTCCGCCAACGACGCACAGCAGGCACATCATCCCAATCAAAGCGCGGCGCGTGTAGGTCCATGCGGAGGGGGACGGCGCGGACAGGACGCCAACGGTCTGCTTCGGCGCAATGCGGCGGTGGGAATTATTAGTCAGAGGAAAAGCCTCTTTGCCCGGTCTCTCCGAGTCTTTCAAGCACGGTCTCCTTCGACGCCCGATAGCGCGGCGGCAGGCGGATGTTGATTTCATTCAGGTTAATTTCATTTTCGGCTGCCGAATCGTAAAAATTACGCGGCCTAATCACTATCATAGCGCTCGAATCGGCCTCTTGTCAAGGCAAAGCGGGCGGGCGATTTTTATCCTGTCGAGGTCAGGTCAGGGAGTCGTCGTAGCGCGGGGCGGAATTGCTCCGGTAAATCGCAGTTCATTCCGCCTGATTGCGGCGTTTCATGTCGCGATTCTGACGAAGCAGGGCGTCGTGGTGGGTTTCCAGGTCGCGGGCCAGCCGCTTGATTCGGGTCAGCGTCTGCCGATCCATGCCGGAGCGCATATAGCGGCAAATGTAGGCGGTGCAGCCAAACGGACGCAAATCTTCGGGGAAGGCGCAGCCGCGCTCGCCCAGATAATCGCAGGGCGGCGCGGTGATTTCGGCCTCCGCAGTCGGCGGCGCGTCATGCAGGGTGAGCGCGTAACGTCCCGCCGCATCGGAAACCGCGTCCGCCGCGTCAGGGAGGTCAGAAGGCGCGTCCGCCGCAAAAGAGGCGGCGCGGGAACGCCATCCCGTCGCTTCCGCCAGCAGAATATCGGTCGGCAAAATCCGCGCTGGTTTTCGGCAGCAGGGCGTCGGACACGCGGCGCAATTCGCCTGCGTAAACGCGGCAAAATTACGTCTGAGTTCCCTTTGCGTCCGTTTGTAAGATTCGAGTGGGTTGTACATAGTTTCAGAAAACAGAAAACAGAAAACAGAAAAAAACGGTAACTGCTTACCGGAAAAAACGGTAACTGCTTACCGGAAAAAACGGTAACTGCTTACCGGAAAAAACGGTAACTGCTCACCGGATTGGGTCTTTTACGGCCCGACGCGACCTGTATTTGATACGCGGCGGAGATAAAAAAGATTTCCACCAGAGAGGGCTTTTGCGAAAACAGCGTGAAATAGCGCCGTCTCAGGGGAGAACTTGGGGTAGAATCAAGCCGACATCCTCGTTTTATAATTCGGACAGAGCAAGGGAGATTCCAACGATGTACGTGGGCATTTTGACCGGGCGATTCGGCGGCGAATCGCTGGAATATGTGGCGGCCTTCGCCGGACAGTACGGCTTCGGCGGGCTGGAGATCGCGACGGGGCCGGGAAGCAGGCACATTGACACCAACACCTTCGGGCAGGCGGAGGCGGACACCCTCCGCGCCCTGATGGAGAAGCGCAACCTGCAAATCTCCGGCCTCGCCGCCTACAACGACCTGACGAGCGGCAACTCGGAACACCGCGCCAATAACAGCAAAACGGTTCACCGCGCCATTGAGATCGCGGAAATGCTGGGCGTCGAGGTCGTCTGCGTGCTGGCGGGACTGCCGCCCCCTGGCAAAAGCAAAATCCAGACGATTGAGCAGGACTGCGCCGCCGTCTTCCCGCCGCTGCTGGAATTTGCCGCCGAGAAAAAAATCAAACTGGCGATGGAGAACTGGTACGCGACCAACATTCAGAATCTGGCGCACTGGCAGCGGATTTTCGAGGTCGTGCCGCACGAGAACTTCGGCCTGAACTTTGACCCGTCCCACCTGCTGTGGCAGGACATTGACTACATCGAAGCGGTGGACAAATTCGCCAAACGCATTTTCCATTCGCACGGCAAGGACACCGAGATTAAAACGCACGTCAAGCGCCTCGTCGGCAATCAGGGCGACGGCTGGTGGCGCTACGTGATTCCGGGCTTCGGGCAGGTGCGCTGGGGCGAGTACATCGCGGCGCTGCGGCGCAACGGCTACGACGGCGTGATCTCCATCGAGCATGAGGATGACGCGGTAGAGAGCGAGGAGGGCTTCCTCATCGGTAAAAAATACCTTCAGCAGTTCATCGCGTACTGATAAACGGCGCAGTCCGCGCCGCCAAAAGCGCAAAGAACGCGCCGCGAATAAGCGGGCGTCCGGGAGAGGTTTCCTCTCGGACGCCCGCCTTTTTGCTTCGCGGAGAAATAATTTCAAAAATAGTTTCAAAAACGCGGGTTTTGGCACGAAACTTGCAGTAAGGTAAGCAATGGCCCCGAAACGGGCCAAATGTCTCTCAACGCCCGCCCTCTCAAAAGCGCGGGCTATTTCAGGCCGGAGAAAAACCATGAAGTCGCGTTTCCTGTTTACCGCCTTTTCCGCGCCGCTACTCGCCCTGTCCCTGCTGCCCGCGCAAGCGCAAAATTATAGCGTCTCCGCGACCTGCGCAGAAAGCCCTAATGCGTCCGGCTCACGCTTTGCAACAAGCGGTGGAACTTACTATGACTTGCATACAGGGGCTAACGCGGCCTCTGCCAACGCCAACGCTTATTTTTATGATCCAGTAGAACCTACCTACCCGGCTTCTATTAATTCGACGGCCTCGGTTGCAGGCCAACAGGGACTGATAACGGGCGCGGTCACATCCGCTACTGCGCAGACCGTCTCTATTATGGCAACCGCTAAAGCGAATTGGACAGACACACTGACGGTCGCTTCCTCCTCGCTGACAAGCGGAACACCAGTTCAGATTTTGCTGCTTGCATCTTACAAAGCGTCAACCTACGCCGTCGTCTACAACCCCCTTGCCGGAGGCATCTCAGGGGCAGGAACCAGCTTGGACTTCGAATCAACTGCGACGGACGCCGCAACCAGCGTTTCCACTCCGCTTGTGTTCAAGAAAACGGATGCAGCCGCATACAACGGGTTTGGTCAGCCCGGACACAATTACGATATGAGTATGCAGGCAACGCTGAACACAACGGTTGGCGCGACGATCAATCTCACGTCTCTGGTAGATATGGAAGTCGGTGGCGGGGTCACTTTTCAAGGGTTCAAAGTCAGCACGAAAGCGGACATCAGCAGTTTTTCGTCGTCGGTATTTGTCAATGCGCCGGACGGGGTTTCGGTGGTGAGCGCGAGCGGGCATAGTTACGCGGCGACGCCCGCGCCCGCGTCACTGCCGGTATTTGCGGCGGGAGCGGGCGTCTTCTTCCTTTCGCTCGTTCGGCGGCGCAGAGCAGTGGCGCAGGCGCGGTAAAAGTTTGGCGCGTTGGGTAGGGGCGGCGCGGCGAACGCAGGCCGCGCTACGACGGCTCGAAGGTGATTGCGTTCTGCTGTGAGAACGCGTACAGTTTTGCGTAAGGCCCCGCGTTGCGGAGAAGCGCGTCGTGCGTCCCAATCTCCACAATCGCCCCGGCGTCCATGACCGCGATCTGATCGGCGTTCTGCACGGTGGACAGCCGGTGCGCGATGACCAGCGTGGTGCGGCCCCGCATCAGACGCTCCAGCGCCTCTTTGACCAGCATTTCGCTTTGCGTGTCCAGCGCGGAAGTGGCCTCGTCGAGAATCAAGATGCGCGGGTTCTTTAAGATGGCGCGGGCAATCGCGACGCGCTGCCTTTGTCCACCCGAAAGCGTCATGCCGCGCTCTCCGACGACCGTATCGTAACCATCGGGCAGGCTCGTGATAAATTCCGCGATGTTGGCGCTCTGCGCCGCCGCTGCGATCTCCGCGTCCGTGGCGTCCAGTTTGCCATAGCGGATATTTTCCCGGATGGGGCCGCTAAACAAAATCGGCTCCTGCGGGACAAGCCCGATATGCTCCCGCAAGTCCCGCCGCTTAATATGCTGCAACGGCGCTCCGTCAATCGTAATCTGTCCCGCTTCCAGTTCGTAAAAGCGATAGAGCAGCGCGGCGAGGGTGGATTTCCCCGCCCCGCTCGCCCCGACCAGCGCCGTGACGCTGCCCCCCGGCAAATCCAGCGAAAGCCCGCGCAGCACCGGCGCGTCGGGGCCGTAGCGAAATTCCACCCGGTCAAAGCGGACGCTGCCCGCGCCCTGCGGAAACGGCGCGGAGCCAGGAAGGTCGTCCGGTTCCGGCGCGTCATCAAGCAGGGCGAAAATCCGCTCCGCCGCGCCCAACGCCCTTTGCAATCGGGAGTATTGCAGCGCCAGCGTCCCCATCGGCCCGCTGATAATCAGCAGGGTCATGATGAAGGCCGAGAGCGAACCCAGCGTCAGATGCCCCTCCAGCGCCGCCCGTCCGCCATACCATGCGACAATCACCAGCACCAGCGTAAATCCAGAGACCGCCAGCAGGCTGAACGCGCCCTCCAACCGACTGCTTTTCATACTCAGGCGGAATACCGCGTCGAGTTTGGCCTGCGCCCGCTCGGTCTCACGGGACTCGCGGGCGAACGATTTGACCAGCCGCGCATTGGCGAGGGCCTCGCTGATGCCGCCCAGCGCGTCGGCGAGCGCGTCCAGTGACTCGCGGGTCAGGAGGCGCAACGCCCGCCCCAGCACGACAAAACTGCCCGTCCCCACAAACAGCAGCGCCACAACGACCGCCGTAAGTTTCGCGTCAATCACAACGGCAAGCGCGATTCCGCCGACGAGCTGCACGAGGTTGCCCACGAATTGCGTCAGGTCGTTGGTAAGCGTGGCCTGGATCATCGTGACATCGTTTGAAAAATGCGAAGTCAGATCGCCGGAGCGGGCGGTATCGAAAAATGCCACCGGCAGGCGCAGCAGGTGCGCGAACAGGCGGGCGCGGAGTTCCATCACAATCCTATTGCCAGCGGACGCGACCAGCAGATACTGCGCGTAGCCGAACGTGGAACTGATCAGGACAAGCGCCATGATGCCCAGCGCCAGCCCGTCAAGTTCATGCAGATTGCGCGTCGCCTGAACGTGGTCGAGCGATTTGCGGGCCAGCAGCGGCAGGTAAAGCGCCAGCCCGGTCGAGATCAGCATCAGGACGCCCGCGACAATCAGCGTGGCCCGATGCGGCAGGGCCAGCGAAAGCAGACGCCGCGCCGCCAGTGCGGAAAACTTCGGCTGTATCTTGACTTCGGGTTCGGAAAGCGGGGGCGCTTTTTCGACAACATTTTCCATAACCTACGATACGCGCCCGCCCCCCGCAATTATCCGTGATGACCTTGCAGACCTGCGGCAGTCCTGTTTACGCCTGTAGAATCAAGACCGGAAGGATATTTTTACAATTTTGGCAACTATTCACCCGGTTGGTCGGGCCTGTAAAAAGCGGGTCTTCGGGACGTTCCGCCAACCGTCCTCACGGACGGTTGGCGCAGATTTGGATTGCCCCGTCCGTGAGGACGGTTAGCCGGTGGGCTTCAACAGGCGGGCCTTTTATAAGCCCGAAGTGAATAGTTACGCCGTGAAAGGCTGTTTTTCCGCTCAATCAGGGTTTGCTTTTTCCCAATCGGAGCCTTCGAACGTGATGATTTCGATGTGCTGACCGCCGGGGGCCTCCAGATAGAAACTGCGGGTCTTGTCGCGGTGTGGGACGATCTCTTTGCCATGCCGCGTCGCTATTGTCTCCAACTCGGCGGCAGTGACGCGCCACGCCAGATGGTTCGGGTGCTGGTCTTTCAGTACAAAGGCCAGTTTCGTCCCCTGCGCCTCGATAAATGCCCACGAATTGTCCTGATAAAGCACGTTGACGCCGGGAATTGCGTCCACATACCATTGCACGGCGGCGGCAATGTCCGGCACGACCTGCGCTACATGATCAAATTGAAAGGCCATAAAAAACTCCAGTAAATCAGAATTAATGAACCGCGCTCATTACACTCTTAGAGACAGATCACTCAAAGATCGTACATTCGCGGTAAACCGGGCCGCGCAGCGACCCGTCTGGGAGGCCTGCGGCCAACTGTCCTGCGGACGGGAACGCAATTTCTCTCTACCGTGTTTAACTGATTTGTTTATTAGAGACAAATCACTTAAACATCGTACATTCGCATTGAGTCCGCGCAGGCGGACTTCGCGCTTTTGTGGCGTAACTATTCAGCCCGTGTTCTCGACTGAAACTTTTTCGCCCTCTGGTTCGTGGCAATAACCAGACTGACCCGTCAAGATCATCAGACAATTTACGAACAAGGCCCGGACGCGGTTTTCTCCGTTGTCACCCGCCTGCAAGAGCAAACGCCAGGGGTACCCCGGCAAAACGCTGGCCCGCACCGACACGCCCGACGCACTCGTGGTCCACCCGCCAGAGCAATGCGCCTGCTGCGGGTTGGCTTTGACCGAAGCCGCCGCCGAATGGGGCGAGCGCGTCAGGTTCTGGACTTGCCTCCGCTGCGCCTTTGCGTGACCGAACACCAGAGCCAGCGCAAGACCTGCTCCGGCTGCGGCGCGGCAACTCTGGAACTTCTCGCCGAAGGGTTCGCCGCCAACCCGCCGCCACAGACGCCGCAAAAAACGAAACGCGGGCGGGTCAAACAAAGTCCGTCGCGGAATTTGCTGCTGCGCTTACAGGCGGGCATGGAGCAGACGCTGGCGTTTCTCTACGATTTCGCGGTTCCTTTCGACAACAACTTAACCGAACGTAACGTCCGCAGGATGAAAATCAAGCAAAAGGGCTATTTTTCCACCGGTTGAACGCTCAGGCCGTCCAATCCGAAGTGATAATCGGAGGCGAGTTCATATTTGTCAACGGCCTCGAAGCGGAGACGGTGCGGCCCTTTTTTCAGCGCGGCCTGCCCCAGTTCGATTTTGCCCGTCGGCATGACATAGGGGGCCCAGCCGTCATAGAGGCTGCCGAGCGGTTTGTCGTCCAGCGTGATTTTGACGATGCCAAAGTCCGGGGCCTGCGTCGCATAGAGGGCGAACCGGTAATCGCCGTCCTCCTCCACCGTCAGCGTGAACGTGAGCGATCCGCCTTTTTTTGCCGCGCACAGGAGCTGCGAGCCGTCGTTCCAGCGGGCGGCGTTCCACCCGGCAAGTTTTTGCGCGCTGGTCTCCGCGCTTTGTTTTGCGGCGATCTTGAGTTTGTCCACTTTATAGGGCGGCGGGGCCGCGATGTTGGTGGGGGTCGCCATGCCGCTTTTCTGGCGCGTCCGCGCCGCCCATTGCACCCATTTAATTTGCGTGGGGGAAAGCGACTTTGCCGCGTCGTAATCGGACATCAGGTTGCCGACGGGCAGAGTATAATCTGAGTCGCCAATCTGAACGGTGTCTGCGGGCTGGCAGATTCCCTCCAGCGTGAGGATAAACGGATCGGGCGGCGTGTCCTTGATGCCGTCGTTATCAAAGCAGTTAGGATCGTCTTTGTGGTCATGCAGGAACTGTTCCGCCTCCTGCGTATTGATGAACTGGCGGACGGCGGTCGGCCTGATTCCCAGATATTCGCCGATAATCCGCGCCGCGTAGTGCAGATTTTGATGTTCGCAGGTCTTTGCGTTATCAAACTGCGGCAGCAGGACAAAATCGCGCTCGATGGAGCCGTTCCCCGCGCCGCTGGGAATTACGCCGGGGCCATGCCGAAAAATCAACAGCATTTTGCCGCTGAATTTCGCCGCAAGCGCGTTGCCCGCCGCCGTTGCCGCCGCAAAATCGGGGTCGCCCTCGCTAATGACGTGATTGAGCGCGGTGTTTTTAATCTTTTGATAATCGGAATCGTCGCCCTGAAACTCGAACTGGATTTTTGCCGGTTTGTAAATCGCGTTGGCGTCGTCAATCCATTTTTTGACCTGCGCCGCCGTCGTCAGCGTCGGGCGCTGGTCGTCCTCGTCCGCGACAACCAGCGCTGCGACAGGGATGCGGGTCACCGGGACTTCTGCCTTTGCGTCTGGCCTTGCGTAGCCTTTCGCGTCCGTCTGCGCCGCGATTCTCTCCGTCGTTTTTCCCGCTGCATTTTCCCGCTGTCCGAAATGACCGAGCGGCAATAGCCAGAGTAAGTCCATTTTTTAACTCCTGATTCGCAGTTCAACCGCAGTTCCCGCCCCGCTTTCGCCGGAACTCCATGTCAGATCGGCCCCGATAAGGGTGGCGCGGTAGCGCATATTGTCCAGCCCGCACCCCTTGCGGCGCGTTTCCTCCGGCGGCAGTCCGACGCCGTTATCTACGATACGCAAAAACCAGCCCGCCGCGTCCGCGCCAATCTGAACTAAAATTTCCGACGCCTGCGCGTGGCGGCAGGCGTTGTTGACCGCCTCCTGCATGATGCGGAAAATCGAGACTTCGGCGAAAGGCGTCAAGTCCGGCAAGTCCGAATCGAAAACTTGAAATTGCGGCGTGACTTTCGGGCGGGCGCGGGCGGTGGACTTGCGCAGCTCATTTTCCAGCGCGGGCAGCAGGCCGAGCATCTCCAAAGCGGACGGGCGCAAACTCTCCATGATGTCGCGGATGTCGTCCATGGTGCGGCGCAGATGCCCGGACATTTCGCCCAGCAGATAGGCGGCGTGAGCGGCGTCCGGCGCTTCGGCCTGCTGCCGCGCCGCAAACGCTTCCAGGTCTGCCAGCAGGCCGCGCAGTTCCGGCAGGGTCTGATCGTGCAGGTCGGCTGCCAGCAGGCGGCGCTCCTGCTCCGCCTGCTCCATCGGGCCGACCGAGCGCTGCAAATTCTCCTGCGCGTTGCGGGCCAGCATCTCCCGGTTCAGGCGGGCGAGGTGCAGGGCCAGCGAGGTCTGCGAGGCCAGCGCCTGCAGCATCTCCCCGTCTTCGGGGGCGTAGGCCAGCCCGGAAGCCTTTTCGCCCAGCAAAATCAGCCCGATGGCGCGGCCCTCTTCGCGCAAAGGAACGAGCAGACGCAGACCGCTTTGATGCAGGATTTTGAGCGGCCCCCGCGCCGCCATCTCCGGCGCGTCCGAGCGGGCAGTCAGTCGTGTTATCTTTGTGATTTCCAGCAGGGCCGGATAGCAAATCGGCGGCGCGGGCAGCGGCTTCCTGCCGCGCTGCCGCTGCGCCAGACAGACGAACGCGCCCTCCTCCGCCGCCAGCAGGTAGGCGGACTGCGGGTGCAGCGTCTCCTGAATCCCGACCAGGGCGGCGCGGGCGATCTCATGCGGCTCCGTCACGCCGAGCAGCGAGCGTCCGACGGAGTTCAGGACGTTTTGCGCGTCGTAGACTTCGCGAAAATAGGTGCGGTCAAACCATTGCAGCAGGGGGCCGCGCACCGTTTGCATCAGCGCGAATACGCCCGCCAGAATCACGCTCAAAACCGGCGCGGTCTCCCGCAGGGCAAGCGGCCCGCCATTGCCGCCGACGCGCAGGCCGAGAAAAAATCCCAGCGCGACCAGCGGCGCAAAGGTCATCACGGTCAGGGCCTGCCGCGCCAGCGTGAACTGAATCACGCGGCGAATCTCGACCCGCAGTCCGAACAGCCGATGCCGCTCCAGCCCGTGCGCCAGCGCTACGACCACGAGATACGCCAGCGCGTCGGACGCGACATAAGCGGCAAACGTCTCTATCGAATCGGCGATCAGAGCGCTGATGACGAACAGCAGGCCCGTTCCCAGCGCCAGCAGCGCGGCGTCGCGCCGCCCGTCCCGCTTCTCCTGCAAGAGCCGCCAGATCGCCGCGCCCTGCAAAATCAGCGTGAGCGGAGCCGCGTAAAACAACAGCCGATGCTCCGGCGAAGGGCGCAGGGAATCGAAAAGACCGCTGCCCGCTCCGAAACGCGCCGCCATCCACGCGATTTGCAGAGCCGCTCCCGCCGCAAACAGGCCGACCGGGAATGTCCGCCGCGCCGCGCCCTTTACCGCCTCTTTTACCGCGCCCTGCGCCCCGAAAGCCCACGCAAAACCGAGCGCCGAACCGTTCAGTAGAACGAGCCACAGCACGGGCAGAAACGGCAGGAGAGCGCGGCGCTCCAGCGCGGCAAATTCGAGCGTGTTGTCGCGGGCCAGCAGCCCCAGCGCCACAAGGTAGAGTCCCAGCAGGCAGGCGTCCGTCCGCTCCCGCCGCAGGTAGAGCAGCGAACCGCCCGCCAGCGCCAGCAGACTCGCCGCAAAGACCGCCAGAAATCCGGTCGCTTCCTGCGTCGGAAAATGCGGGTCGCCCAGCAGCAAAACAGCCGCCGCCAGCAGACAAAAACGGGACAATCCACTTTGCCGCAAGACCTGAACTCCCTTTTTTGAACTCGGATTACACGGATTAGACGGATTACACGGATTTCCCACTACGTCCCGCTTACTGCAATGTCACACGCTGGCAAACATCGCCGCCTGCTTGCAGACAGGGCATTGAAAAATCCGTGTAATCCGAGTTCAGAAACGAAACACCCGCACCCCGTAGCCCGCAATCGTGGTCGCCGCGCCGCAAACGTCGCCGGTGAGCAGGTCGTTGGAATCTGCGGGCAGATCGAACGTGACCGATTCGCGGTTGTGATTGATAAACAGGGTGACGCCGCTGCCGTCATGCGCCACGCGCCGCGCCGCCTCCACTCCGGCGGGCAGTCCGGCGAAGACCGGTTCGACTCCGGTCAGGGCGAGCAGCCAGTCCGTGAAGTCGCTTTGCAATTCAGCGTCCAGCACGGCCCCGACTGCGATTACCTGTCCGCCTTTGTCCCCGACCGGATGCCGCGTCACCGCCGCCCCGCCGTCGAGCCAGCCGTTCGATTCGCCAAAGGTCGCCAGTATCTCCGTGTCGCCTGAGAGCGGGCGCAGGAGTTCCGCCCAGAGCGCGCTTTCGCCCGTTTGCGCGTCCGATTTATCGCCGCGCCAACGCGCAGTAACAGGAACGGGCTTGTCGAGGGCGTAAAACTCCGCCACTTCCACGCCCGCCAGTTCGCGCAGGGGGCCGGGTTGCAGCGCGGGGAAAAGCGCGTTGTGGCTGTCTTTCTGCGCCGTCCGCGTCATCAAGACCAGCGTTCCGCCGTCCATGACAAAATCGGTCAGATGCCGCGCCGCGTCCGGCGTCAGAATGACGACTGCCGGCGCAATCGCCAGTTGATATGCGTTCAGCGTGGCCTCGGAAGATACGATGTCTACCCCCACGCTCCGGGAAGCCAGCGGCGCGTAGACTCGCTCAATCTGCTTGATGGGGTCGTAATCCTTATGGTGGCGCTGCCAGTTGACCGACCAGCGCGAATCGTAGGAGTGCAAAATTGCGACGGAGTTGCGCGGGGCGGTGTCGCTTAAAATTTCGCTGACGGCCTCAAAATCGCGCCCCAGCTGTTGCGCCTCGCTGTAAAACGGGCGCGGGTTGCCGTCCGCCCCGATAAGAGAGCCGTGTAATTGTTCCTGTCCGCCCGGTGCGGAGCGCCACTGCCAGTAGAGCAGGGCGTCCGCGCCGTGCGCCACCGCGTGCCACGCCATGCAGCGGGCCTCGCCCTTATCCAGCATATTATTGACCGGCGACCAGTTCACGCTTCCCGGCTGCGTCTCCATGATCCAGAAATTTTTGCGTTTGAAGCCCCGCGTCAGGTCGTGAATCGCGCCGGTTTTTGTAAAATCGTGCTGCCCCGACCCGATGTACCAGTCCCACGAAACGAAGTCCAAATCCTCCGAGACCACGTAATGATCGAAGGCGTCGAACCAGCCCATGAAATTGTGCGTGATCCATTGCGCAGGCAAAGCGAACTGCCGGATGGCGTCAATTTGCAGCCGCTGATAGTCGTTGATGACTTTCGTGGCAAACTGTTTGAAGGCCAGCAGCAGGCCGGGATTATGCCCGCTGCGCGGAATTGGAATCTCGTTCCAGTCAATGTACGACTGACTCCAGTAGGCGGCAGACCAGTGATCGTTCAAGGCGTCGAGCGTTTTGTACCGCTCTTTGAGCCAGTGCTGAAAATTGCGGCGCGTGGACTCGGAATAATCGGTATTTCCGTACTCGTTATCAATCTGCCAACCGATGACGCGGGCGTCCTGTCCGTAGCGGCGGGCCATCTGCTCCGCAATGCGCCGGACGTATTTCAGGTAAGTCGGGCTGCCGGGATTGAAATGGCAGCGCGTCCCGTGAATCGCGACTTTGCCGTCGGAGTGGGTGAGCAGCGTATCGGGGTGGTGGCGCGTGAGCCATGCGGGAGGCGCGGCGGTGGGAGTGCCAAGCACAACGGCAAGCCCTTCGCGGCGCAGCAGTTCCACCGCTTCGTCCAGCCATTCGAATTTGTACACACCCTCGTAAGGCTCCATCGTACTCCACGCAAATTCAGCGATTCGGCAGACGGTCATTCCCGCTTCGCGCATCAGGCGGATGTCTTCGGGCCAGCGCGACGCGGGCCAATGTTCAGGATACCATGCGGAACCCAGGCGCATCAGGCAATCTCTCCCCGCCGGTATCAATCGCGTTGGATTCGTTACCGGCCTGTGTTTGATTCCCTGATTCGCGCTCAACGTCCGAATCTCCTTGTTGCGGGCCTTTTACGGCAGGGCCATTCCGTTATCCGCGTCGGGCGGTTGAAACCGCTGCCACAAGCGCGCGAAGTGTCCCTTCGGACACTAAACCCGATCCTTTTTGTGTAGGCTAATCCGCATTGATTCCGCGAAGGCGGACTTTGCGCGCGCGTGACCGTGAATTGATTCGCCCGCCGCTGAAAACTGAATAGCCCTGCTTTTACGGCAGGGACTCACCGCAAAATTGAAAGTTTGCAGGAAAAAATTGAAATGCCCTTGCTTTTCCAAACTTTTTCCGATAGAATAAAACGTCAGTCCGTCTGCGCCGGTTGGCCTGCCCGCTTCACCGGGCATGAACTTTTGTCCCGCGATTTTGTTTGCAGGAGGATTCTGTGCCGAATCGAAAAATTTCCCCGCCGCGTTCTTTCCCTTTCTCAGCGCGGCGTCTGCGCTCTGGCGCGGTCATCTGCGCCGCGCTTGGGCTGGCCCTGTCCCAATTTTCGGAACCCGCCGGGGCCAACGGACAAACGAAAACGCCGCATAAGAACGTGAAGCGAGCGACCGTAAAGACCGTCCTGCCCGCTGCGCGGCAAATTCCGCCGCAGGAGACTGTTTCCGGCCTGAAACGCCGCATTGCCGAACTGAAGCGGGCGGCGGCGGCGCGGCGCGAACGGGAAGAAAAGGACGGGGACAAAGACCCGGATAAAGACAGAGACAAAGCGGAGGCGGGCAAAGCGCCCGAAAACCAGAGCGACAAAACCAATGACAGGGAGGACGAGGACGGCACGGACTACTACGAGGCGTACCTTTACTACTTGCAGCAACGCGCTTACCCCAACGACCGCATTGACTGGCGGGCCTATACCCGCGCCCGGACGCAGCGTGACGCCCTGCCGCCCGCCCAAATCGGCAAAACGGCGGCGGGAGCGCCCCATGCCAACGTGGTCGGGGCATGGCAGTTCGTCGGCCCCAATAATCTGCCCGTCCCCTACCGAACGTATTATGGACTTGGCCCGCTCAACGGGCGAGTCAATGCAATGGCCTACGATCCGGTGGTCGCCGGGACGTACTACATGGCGACCGCAGGCGGCGGACTGTGGCGCTCCACCAACAGCGGACAGAACTGGACGCCTCTCAGCGACGGATGGACTTCCCTCCAGACCAGCAGCATCGCCATTGATCCGACCGACCACAACACTATTTATGTCGGGACAGGCGATTTCGACGGGCAAGGTTCGCTGGGCTTCGGCATTATGAAAACGACGGACGGCGGCGCGACCTGGAAAAATATCGGCGCTTCGCAGTTCGGGCGATTCGCGGTCAAGGCCATCGCCATTGACCCGGAAAATCCGCAAATTCTCACCGTCGCCCCCGGACACGGCCCCGGCTATTACGGCTACCTGTGGCGCTCGACCGACGGCGGCGCAACCTGGAAAAGCGTTCTCACAGTGCAGGCCCCCTGGAGCGCTCTGTCGTACAGCGTCGCCGACGCCAACGGCAGCCGCCACCTTTACGCCACCGGACACCTCTACGGCGGACAGGTCTACCGCTCCGATGACCGGGGGATTACGTGGACGAAACTGGCCCCGCCCCTCTCCAACGTGAACTGGTACGACCACGATTCGCTGCGGATTGCGGCGTCTGCGGTGGACGCGCAGACGGTCTACCTGATTGACGGCTTCGATCAGAAACTTTTTGTCAGCCGCGACGCGGGCGCGACCTGGACGAACACGACCAGTAACTTCTCGAACCAGTGGCAGCAGGCGTGGTACGATCTGCACCTCGAATGTGGATCGCGGCTCGTTGGCGGCGTCCCGACCGACACGCTGTATGTCGGTCTGATTGACCTCTCGCAGTCGCGGGACGGCGGCGCGACGTGGCAAAATCTCGGCGGGCCGACTTACACCGGCAATGCGATTCTGCACAACGACCAGCATTTTCTTGCGCTGAATCCCAACGGACTCGGCGAGGCGCTCGTCGGCTGCGACGGCGGCGCGTTCCGGCTCAATGACAATCTGTCCACGAATGTTTGGTCTTTCAACAGCCTCAACAGGATCGCGGGCGCGACCCAGTATTATCGCATGGCCGTCCACCCGACCGACCCGACGCGCATCCTGGGCGGAGCGCAGGACAACGCCACGCCGGCGGCCCTCGGCAACCTCAGCGCATGGCGCAACGTGGGCGGCGGCGACGGGGGATTCTGCGCCATTAAAAACAGCAATATCCAGTTCGCCACCTCGCAAAATCTGGGCCTGAGCCGCACGGACAACGGCTGGAGCGGCTCCTACGGCATCGCGCCGAACATCGGCGGCGACAAAGTGGCTTTTATCGCCCCGATTACGCTGGACGCCGCCGCGAACTATCTCTACGCGGGGACGAATCACCTGTACCAGTACAACATCGCGCAAAACACCTGGGCAGCCCCGCTCGGCAGTCAACTGCTGGCCTCCAATGTGCTGCTTGCGATTGGAGTGGCCCCGTCCAACCCAAACCGGCTCTACACCGGCTCCGATTCCGGCGAGGTCTGGACCAGCGGGGACGGCGGCGCGACATGGCGGCGGGTTGACTCGATCACCTCCTACCGCATCCCGAACCGCGCCGTCACGTCCTTTGCGCCCTCGCCCACCGCTCCAACCTCCGTCCTTGTCGGCGTCTCCGGCACAGGAACGGGGCATCTGTGGCGCTGCATTGATGTGACTGCCGGATCGCCGCTATGGTTCAACGTCAGCGGTTCGGGCGCGACGGCCCTGCCCGATGTGGCCCTTAACTCCATTGCGCTGGACACCGACTCGCCCGCTACGACATGGTACGTCGCGACCGATGTCGGCGTTTTTATGACGACGGACACCGGATCGCACTGGGCCAATATGACTGCCCCGCTCGGCCTGCCAAACGTGCAGGTCAACGATCTGCAAACGCAGGCCGCGACAAAAACGCTGTACGCCGCCACCTACGGGCGCGGCATCTGGAAAATCCAGACGGGAATTGTCACGCGAACCATCTCCGGCGTGATTGCGTTGCAGGGCGTTCCCGATCCGACAGCGGTCAGCCCCGCCGCCCCGATTGGCCCGCTGACCGTTGAGTTTCGGACGGTGGGAGGAGGCGGGGCGGTCTATACGCGGACGGTCACATTGCCCGCCAGCGGCGCGTTCTCCTTCTCCGATATTCCTATCGGGAATTACACGGTGGCGGTCAAAGCGCCGAAGTGGATTCGGGCCATCCAGCCCGCCGACGCCACCAATGGCAACGTGGCGGGCCTTCTGCTGTCCCTTCCCGGCGGCGACAGCAACAACGACAACACTGTAGATTCCTCCGATTTTACTCTGCTCATCGGGGCCTACAACTCCGACGCCGCAATACCCGGCAGCGGCTACGACCCCGGCGCGGACTTCAACAGCGACGGCAGTGTAGACGCGTCGGATTTCACCATCCTCATCGGCTCCTACAACACCATTGGCCCGAACTGATCCCCAGGCAAAAGGGAAAAGGGAAAAGGGAAAAGGGAAAAGGACAATCCGCTTGTTGGCTGATAGTTTTATACAAACTATCAGCCAACAAGCGGATTGTCCTTTTACCTTTTGCCCGGTTTTTTGGCGCTTTTAGCAGTAAGGGGCAGAAGCGTTCAGGGCATAATTCATGGCGTAGACGCAAATTCAGCCTGCGTTACATTCGCAGTTCGCTCGCGAAAAGGCAAACTGGTCGCAAGGCCGGGACGCAAAGGGACGGGTCCACCCGCCGCCGCGCTTTTGCGGCGGAACGGACTGCCGCCCTGCCGAAAGGAAGCGCTCATGACAAATTGAAAGAAGTAAACTCGCTATGAACCCAATCAAAAAATCGCCCCTCGCGCTCGTCGGCATTGGCCTGATGGCGCTGAGTTCGTCCGCATTTGCAGTCACCCTTTCCAATCCCGTCACGCCGTCTCCGGCGACTGCAGGAGACGGACTGACGGGCCGCTATTACGGACAGGTCAGCAACGCCAAAGGCATTTACACGACCGATTGCGCAATGGACTATATCGAAGACCATAATCCCGTTGCGACCTTCAAATCAAGCCAGATTGACTACCCCGGCAAAGGGTTCGATACGGCGTGGGACTCGGTGACGCTGGGCGCTTTCCTGGGCAAGGATGCCGACACCCTGAGCAATAAAAGCGTGGCGAACAACAGCCTGACCGGGCAGTTGTTCGACTTTACGGGCTACCTCAACGTGAAAAAAGCGGGGACGTACACCTTCTCGCTCGGCTCCGATGACGGCTCGCGCCTGCTGCTTGGCGGCAAGATCATTGTGGATAATTACTTTCCGCAGGGTTTTACCACCCGCAGCAATCAGGTGACGTTCAAGGAGGCGGGACTGTACCCGCTCGAAGTCGCGTACTTCGAGAATTACCAGGTCACCGGCGTCCGCCTCACCAGCGACCTCAACGCGGTCACCGGGCCGCTGATGGCGGGATCGTTCTACTCGTCGGCGCGAATCGCGCCGACCTCAGTGCCAGAACCGGGCAGCGTCGCCCTCCTCATCGGCATCGGAACACTGGGCTGCGGACTGCTTCGCAGGCGAAAATAAGGAATGAGGAATGAGGAATGAGGAATCCAAGACACCATTATCTATGCGTGAGAGCGTATAGCAAGCGGTTTTAAATTCCTCGTTCCTCATTCCTCATTTCCCTCTATCCTCCCGTCGCAAATCCCGGATACAGGGTCATTCCGCCGTCCACGAACAGGGTCTGACCGGTCATGTAGTCCGAGTCGTCGGAGGCGAGCCAGACCGCCGTCGTACCGATGTCGGAGGCTACGCCGATCCGGTTGTAGGGTATGAGAGTGAGCAGGGACTTCGCCGCCTCGTCCGTCTCCCAGGCGGTGTGGTTAATCGGCGTTTTGATCGCCCCCGGCCCGATGCTGTTAACGCGGATTTTGCGCGGGGCCAATTCCTGCGCCATGCTTTTCATCAGCAGCATGACTCCGCCTTTGGACGAGGCGTAGTTGGCATGACCGCCCCAGGGAATCACCTCATGGACAGAACTCATGCAAATAATTTTTCCCGCCGCCGCCGATATTTCCGGCTTGACGCCGCGCCGCTGGAACTCGCGCACCGCCTCGCGGGCGCACAAAAACTGCCCCGTCAGATTAACCCCGATAACTAAGTTCCATTGATCCAGCGTCATGTCCGCAAAGGCCGAATCTTTTTGCAGACCAGCGTTATTGACCAGAATATCAATCGTTCCCCATTGCTGAATCATCTGCGCGAACATCGCCTGAACCTGCGTTTCGTTGCTGACATCGGCCTGAATCGCTATCGCTTCGCCGCCTGCCCCGGTTATGTCCGCGACAATGGCCTGCGCCGTCTCCGGGTGGGTGACATAGTTAATCACGACGGCGGCTCCCGCCGCCGCTAAATGCCGCGCCACGCCCTCGCCAATGCCGGAGTTCGCTCCCGTGACGAGCGCCTTCTGGCCTTTGAGGGGCTTCGCCGGGTAATGCGTCATCAGTTCCGCCTGCTGAAATGTTTCCGCCTGCTCCATAGTATTGTTCGAGTCCTTCCTGAGCGTCCTGTAAATTGCGCCTTGTTTTTTGCTGCGCGGCTGCGCGTCCGCTGCGGGTACATTCGGCGAAGCGGCGTCTTTTCCCTGCCGCTTATAAACGGACGCGCCCCGCAATTTTGCTTCCTGCGCGAAATGATAGATTTTGCCTGACCGCGCCGAAACGTCTCAAATCCAGCGGCGGACGCGGCACAAAGAAAACGCGGGCAGGGATTTTCCCCTGCCCAGACTATTCTAAAGCCGTCCGTAACGGAGCAGACAAGCAGGTTGTCGCTGTCCGCGCCGGAAGTTCGCTTTTTCGCAGGACACTATCAAAATGAAATTGCTTAACACGTTCGCCCGGACGTTCCAGAATAAAAAAACGCTTGCCCGAAAAATCGTTCCGTTGTTTCTCAGCGCCGCCGGATGCGCCGCCTTTGGCGTCTCTCCGGCGCAGGCGCAGCGCGTTTCCGCCACTTTCGCGGAGGGCGAGGTGATTTTCGCCCTCCGCCCGAATGTCCGGCTGGAAGCGACCAGTATTGCGCCTCGACTTCGCGCTATCAGCGGACGGCAGACCGCCCTCAACGCCTACCGCGCTTCGGTGGCGGCGGGGCATACCGTGCAGCAGACCATCAAAGAACTCAAGGCCGATCCGAACGTGCTGTACGCCGAGCCGAACTATGTGCTGACGGCCCTGCGATCCCGCCCGACGGTCACCGATTCCTACTATGCGCAGCAGTACGCCCCGCAGCAGACGCAGGCCGATGTCGCGTGGGGGCTGTGGCAGCCAAGCGCGAACGTCACGCTGGCGATCATTGATACCGGCGTTGACTACACGCATCCCGACCTGACCAATAAAATGCTGCGCGACAGCAAGGGCGCGGTCATCGGCTACAACGCGGTGGACAACTCCGTCCCGCCGCTGGACGACCATTATCACGGAACGCACTGCGCGGGCATTGCGGCGGCGGAGGGAGGCAACGGCATCGGGGTGGTTGGCATCGCCGGGTGGAACGCCGCCACAACGAACTACGTCCATATTATGCCGGTCAAAGTCCTCGATAAGGACGGCAGCGGCTACTCCAGCGCCGTTTCGGACGGCATTGTCTGGGCGACCGATCACGGCGCAAAAGTCATCAGCCTGAGCCTGGGCGGGCCGGACGCGAACCAGACGATGACCTCCGCCATCGCTTACGCCTGGGGCAAGGGCGTCGTCGTTGTAGCGGCGGCGGGGAATGACGGCGTGAATACGAAATTCTATCCCGCCGGAAACGATCACGTAATTTCCGTTGGCGCGACCGATTCTGCCGACGCCCTGACAAGTTTTTCCAACTATGGCGACTGGGTGAAGGTTGCTGCCCCCGGCCTCGGCATCCTCTCCACGCTTCCGGGCGGCAAATACGGCTACCTGTCCGGGACTTCGATGGCTTGCCCCCATGTGGCGGGCGAAGCGGCCCTTCTCATGGCGCAATACCCTGCGCTCTCCAATGACGCCATCGTTGCGCTGATTCTGGCGCAGACCGATCCGATTGCGGCGGGCGTTCATGGGCTGGCCTCAAACGCCGGACGCATCAACGTCTTAAAGGCCCTGTCGGCGGCGGGCGGTTCCCCGACAAAATCCGCGCCGCCCGCGCTGACCCTGAAATTCGTCCTGTCCCCCGCCGCGATTGCAGACGGCGGCAAAACGCTGGGAACCGTGACGCTTAATCTCGCCGCTCCGAAAGCGGGAACGCCGCTGACGCTTGCCAGCAGTTCGCCTCTGGTCGCGTTCACCGGAACGGCCTCGGTGGAGAGCGGCAAGACCACGAAAACATTCCCGCTGACCGCTGGCTACCCCGAACAAAGCACGCCCGTGCAGCTCAAGGTGACGAGCGGGGACGTAAGCGCAGCAGCCACGCTGACGGTGCAGGGCGTCCGTCCGCAGTCGGTCGCGCTGTCCACCAAAACGCCGCCGACGGCGGGGCAGTACACTTTTAACGTCATGCTTGACCATGCCACGACGAACGGCAAAGCGGTCACGGTATCGCTGTCGAGTTCCAGCAGCGTGGTAGTCGTTCCGGCGTCCGTCACAGTTCCGGCGGGGCAGACTTCCGCCGCGTTTACCGCCGCTGTCAGCCCGGTGAACGCGGACACAAAGGCCACGCTGACAGCAGCCGCTAACGGCGCGAATGTGGCGGTTGATCTGATGCTGAAATCTGCTACGGCAAATCTGGACGGCGTTAGTTTCGCCCTGCTGCAGGTCGCGGGAGGGACTTCCGCCGCCCTGACCGTCCGAATGAACGGCCCCGCGCCGACGGGCGGAGCGGTGGTATCGCTTGCCGCCGACGCTCCCGGCCTCATTCTGCCCGCTTCGGTGACCGTGCCTGCCGGAAAAACTGCCGTCAGCGTCGCCATACCTTCGCGCCCCGTCGCGGCAAAAACGACGATCACGGTGTCCGCCGCGTATAAAGGCGCGACGAAAACGGCGTCTATTGCGCTGACGCCGCCGGTTCTGATCGGCCTTTCGCTGCCTACCGCCGCCATTGCCAGCGGTGGAACGATTGTGGGCGGCGTCGCCATCAGCTCGGCGGCCCCGGCGGGCGGTCTGGTCATCGCGCTGAAGGGGACGGGCCTTGCCGCGCTTCCGGCCTCGGTCACGATAGCGGCGGGCGCGACAAGCGGGACGTTCACCTTCACGGCCCCGACGGTCACGAAGGCCACAACTTACCCGATCACCGCCACGCTGAACGGCGCAACGAAGCAGGGCAGCGTCACGGTCAGCGCGACCACGGGCAGCGGCAAAAAGTAGCCTGACCGCGCCTTTGACTTTGAGCAAAAGCAAAGCGAACGCCCGGAAAGAGACGGTCTCTTTCCGGGCGTTCGTTTGGCTCTTTTTTGGTTTCAGGGTATTACGCCTTGCGGCGTCGAAGCAGGCAAGTCCCGGTCAGCAATCCGCTGACGGCGAAAAGCGCGGCGCCGGGTTCGGGAGTGGCGGCGGGGATGCGGCCCAGAGTCACAGCGGAATCGGTCGGGACCGCTCCGAACGTCGCCGTCAGATTTCCCGATTCGGTGACCGTTTCCTTGAACTGACCGGAAACGATGGCTGTTAATTGCGCCGAAGACAGCAGCGAAAGGGTCTGCCCGACCCGCGCGTTAAGGGTCTGCGTCAGCGTGATGTCCATCGGGAGCGCCGGGTCGCTCGCTATCGCAGGAAAGTGGCTGGCCCCGGAATAGTTCAGTTTGACAGCGGGTGCATTGTCCAGCATTGCGGAGGAGATTAAGTCTGCCTGCATCGAGCCGCTATAAAAACTTATCGGAAATCCGCTTATACCGAGGAACGAAGTGAACGAGCCGATGTAATGGGCGGTCAGCGTAATCGGCGTTGCCGTCCCGACGGGCAGCGTGGAGGAGGTAATCCGCAGCGTGTCAGACCACTGGGCGAAGGCCAGATTGTTCGAGCCGCCGCCGCCGTACTCATTCGAAACGACGCTGACCTGCGTCTGTCCGATTTGCGCCGCCCCCGCCACGTTGCCGTAGGAGTTGGCGATGATGGTATTGGAAGCGGCCCTGCTTCCGGTGGCAAGGGTGGCGGAAACCGGATCGGAGGTATGGTACGAACGGCTGTCCGTAATCATTCCCGGCCCGGAGGGATACGCATAGATTTCCGTTGACGTAGATTGGACGCTGACCGAAACGCCGGACTGCGCCGAGGCCAGAGGCGCAGCGGCAAGCAGACTGCCCGCCAGCAAAAGCGGGAGGCAGGGAAGGGCGCGGAACGAGAGCGGCATGGTGAATTTTCCTTTCACAGAAGAAAACGGGCGGCAGACGCGGACAGTAAAAACGCCGTTATCTTCTTTATTGCACAATTCATGCCAAAGTCGCCTGTTTTCTCATTTTAAATAAATTTATTTTTGCGTGCGGTATCGTCCGCTGCCTTTTACCCTTCTTTCCTTCGCGCCGCGCAACCTTTTTCCGCGCCGCGTTGTCAATCTCCGCAGGAGTGTTTAGCGGACGAGGGCCGCGAAACGAAAAGGGACAGCGCCGGGAAAATTCACTGTCCGGCGCGCGGTTCCGCCCGTGACATGGGGTTTCCTTCCTGAATTTCCAGATACGGCGTGATGAGCGGATTGCCAAACACGGCGGTCACGCTCTGCCCTGCCGTAAATCCGGCGGTGAAGTCGAGGGCTGCCGCGAAGGCGCCGTTGTGAACGGGGACTTTGCTGAACTGGCTCCAGAGCAGCGTTCCGCCCGTCGCGGCGGAGTAAATGTTGAACGTGATGCCTTGAAGCAAAACATTGGGGACGGGGGTTCCGTCGGGTTTGGCGAGGCGTCCCTGGAAGTTCATGGTTTGCGGGACGGACTGAGAGAACGCGCTGACCGTAAGTAGCATCAGCAAAGCGGCGAGAGCGAGTGCGGCGCGTTTCATGATGTGGGTTCTTTCTTTCCATTGCGGGAAAAGTGTCCTATCATAAGCGATAGCACGCTGGCACTTTCTCTGCAACTATTCATAATTCCTTTTTTATTTTAAAATATATAAAAAATATTATTAGCGCCGTCGTTTTATGTCCAATCGCAGAAAACGAATTGCAAAAAAGTGGGCGCGACAGGAAAACTGCGGCGTTGCGCGGCCCGTATGCGGCCTTCCGTTCTCGTGGCCCATGCCCTGTCTGGCGCAGGCGGGGAAAGGCCGATTGTGGTATTCTAATGGTGTCATTTTCTGGCAATCCAATGACGCGCAGGGAGTATCCGAATGAACCGACTGGCAAGTGAGACGAGTCCGTATCTGTTGCAGCATCAGCATAATCCGGTGGACTGGTATGCGTGGGGCGTGGAGGCGCTGGCGCGGGCAAAGGCGGAAGATAAACCGATTCTGCTTTCGGTGGGTTATTCCGCCTGCCACTGGTGTCATGTCATGGAGCGGGAGAGTTTTGAGAATCCGCAGATTGCCGCCCTGATGAACGAGTCGTTTATTAATATCAAGGTAGACCGCGAGGAGCGCCCCGATATTGACGCGATCTACATGACCGCCGTGCAGACGCTGACCGGGCAGGGCGGCTGGCCCATGACCGTTTTCCTGACGCCGGAGGGCAGGCCGTTCTATGGCGGGACGTACTACCCCCCGGAAGACGGCTACGGGCGTCCGGGCTTTCCGAGCCTGTTGCAGGCGATTGCGGAGGCGTGGCGGACGCAGCGGGATGAACTGGAACAGCAGAGCAGCGATCTGCTGGCGCACTTAAACGCGGGCAACGCCATTGGCGCGGACGGCGAAAGCGTCCTGCTGACCTCTGCGATATTAGACGCCGCGTTCAATAAAATGGCCTCGCAGTTCGATCCGGTGTACGGCGGGTTTGGTTCCGCGCCGAAGTTCCCGCAGCCCGCAAATCTGGATTTTCTTCTGCGCTACGCCGCCCGAACGAAGCGGCGGGAACCGCTGGCAATGGTCGAGAAGACCCTGCAAAAGATGGCGCTGGGCGGGATGTACGATCAGATCGGCGGCGGCTTCCACCGGTACAGCACAGACAGGGAATGGCTCGTCCCGCACTTTGAGAAGATGCTCTACGATAACGCGCAGCTCGCGCAGACGTATGCCCGCTGCTATCAGGCGACCGGCAACCCGTTTTATCGGGGCGTGGCGGAGGAGACGCTGGAGTATGTCCTGCGCGAAATGACGGGGCCGGAGGGACAGTTCTATTCGGCGCAGGACGCGGACAGCGAGGGCGTAGAGGGCAAATTCTTCGTCTGGACTCCCGCGCAGATTGCGGCGGTCTTAGGCGAACAGGATATGCCGGTCTTCTGCGCATTCTACGATGTCACTCCGGGCGGCAACTGGGAGGACGTAAATATCCTGCGCGTTGTCAGAGACGCCCGCGACATAGCGCGGGATTTTGGCCTGACGCTGGAAGCGACGGCGCAGATTCTGGACTCTGGCAAAGCGAAACTGCTGGCGGCGCGGGAAGACCGCATCAAGCCGCTCTTAGACGACAAGGCGCTGACCGCGTGGAACGGCCTGATACTGGCGGCCTTCGCGGAGTGCGGCGCTATCTTCGAGCGGCAGGACTTTATCGCAGCGGCAATCAAAAACGCGAATTTCGTTCTGGACAACCTTAGCAATCGCTACGAGGAGAAACCGGACGGACGGCTTCGCCTGCTTCGGACTTCGCGGAATGGCGAAGCGAAACTGAACGGCTATCTGGAAGATTACGCCTTTTTCGCCTGCGGACTGATTGCTTTGTATGAAGCGACGGGCGACGCAAAGTGGCCTGCCTACGCGGGAGCGCTGACGCAAACGATGCTCTCTCATTTCTGGGACGCGCAGGACGGCGGCTTTTTTGCCACGAGCAGCGACCACGAAGAACTGGTCCACCGCCCGAAGGATTGGGATGACAACGCCACGCCGAGCGGTAATTCTGTTGCGGTCGAAGTCCTGCTCAAACTGGCGATTTTTGAAGACAACGCCGACTATCGGCAGCGGGCGGCGGAAATTTTGCGGAAACTCGCGCCCGTCATGGAAGAACACCCTTACGGCTTTGCGCGAATTTTGTCGGCTTTAGACTTCTATCTCTCTACGCCGAAGGAGATTGCGATTGCGGGCGACCTCGATGACGAAGCGACGAAAGCGCTGATTCGCGAAGTCTATGCGACGTATCTGCCGAACAAGGCCGTCGCGCTCGGCGGGCATCGCAACGCAGACCCGGAAGAAGCGCCCCTTCTGAAGGGAAAAACGCTGCGCGACGGCAAACCGACCGCCTACGTCTGCGAAAATTACGCCTGCAAAGCCCCCGTTACCACATCCGAAGCGCTGCGGCAGGCGTTGGACGCCTGAACGCCGCCGCGACAACAAAAAAAGAAAGGAATCACAAAATGCCAATCAGCGAGGCCGTAATGGAGAGGGCGCACGAGGGCGGCATCAAAGTAGAGATGGTGAACAACATCCCTGTATGGGAGGCGCTGCCCGTCTTTCAGCATCAGTCAGCAAGTTACCGGATTCAAAGTTCCATTCGCCTCATTGCAGGAGCGGGCGGGAAGTGCGCCTGTGTTCACGCCGCCGATGTTTCGCTCCGTTTTCCCGATGGTTCGCAAAAACGCCCCGATATTTCCATTTTCTGCCGCGAACCAGACGAACGGGATTCCGAAATCACCCTCATGCCGGAGGCCGTCATCGAAATTATCAGCAAAGGCTATGAGGACAAAGATTTAGTGATTGGCGTCCCCTTCTATAAGTCGCAGGGCATCCGCGACATTGTGGTCTTTGATCCCTATACCAACGCAGTCACGCACCATCAGCCGGACGGTTCCACCACCGAATACGTCTCGCCCGTCACACTCCAATTCACCTGCGGTTGCGAGTGCGTGGTCTAACTGCAAAAACGCAAATCGGAAGCGCATCCTGCGCCTTGCGGTTTTGACGCAGGGCCATTCCGTTCTTCGCCAGAACGACGGAATGACCCTGTTTTTCGCGCCGCGACCGGCGCAGTCTCCGGGCGCGGCTCTGGAAGCCCGTTCACAGACTTTCCTCGTAGACGCCGCGCTGCGAGACCGCGAAGGTGCGTTCGCCATAGACCGGCGCGATGTGGGCCGCGTTGGTGCGGTAGTTCTCATCAATCACGAACGTAAAGGCGTCCGTCAGCCGGCAGAATTTTTTCAGTTCCGCCACTTCGTCCGGCGTTTCCGGCACAATCCGCAGCGTCAGCGCAATGCGCCGCCCCTCTTCGTCCGTAATCGTCGGCTCTCCTGGTCGCATCCCCTCGATTTCCGCTTTCATAGTCGTTCCCTCCTTTTAGCATTCGGGTATTCGGGCGTTCAGGTATTCGGGTACTGACCGCTGCGCTATCAAATTGAATAGACTCTCAGTGCGTGAGCGAATACCCAATACCTGAATACCCGAATACCTGCAATTATACGCTTCTACGCTGAAAACGTCAAATATCTTCCCGCGCCTGCTAATTTTAGTAGGAGATTCGCGCCATAATTTAGTAATTGGCGATTTACTCTCAAAGAATGGAACGCATCAAAGGGAAACTGAAAGAGAGATTGCGGGGGGGCGGAACAGATGCCGACTGGCAGCATCGTGTCGGGGATAATCTGGGGCGCTTTGCTCGCCGGAGCGGGCCTTGCCTGTTTCGGCCTGCTGCGCGACGGGAAGCGGTTTCGGGAATGGCGGCGCTTGCGGGCGGAGCAGGCGGGCGAAATCGTTTTCAGCGAGCGGGCCTTGAAGGTCGGGCAGGCGGTGCAGATACGCGACGCGGCGAATCCTGACGCCCTGCGCCATGCCACGCTTTGCGCCATTGAAAAGCGGACGCTGCGCCTGCGATTGGAGCGGCAGCCCGTCCACACGCGGACGGAGACTCCGCAGCGGGGAGCGACCCTGCGCCTGATGATTGCGGGGGACGGAGCGATTTTCCGGCTGGAAACGCCGGTATTGGACGTTGCGCCCTGCGCCGAAAAACGCGGCGAATGTCTGGTCATGGTCAAGCGTCCGACGTGGCTTGCCCGGATTCAGCGGCGCAGTCACGTCCGCATCCCGCTGGCGCTGCCCGCCTCCTTCGAGTTCGCCCACCCCACCGACCGCCTGACCGAGCGGACAGCGCAGCACGGCACGATTATAGACCTGTCCGGCGGCGGACTCTGCGCGGATATTGGCGGGGCGTTGGGTCTGCGGGATTCGGCGGAACTGCTGGCGCGGCTTCAGCCCGGAGTAATTTTGCGGGTGCGCCTCCCCATTCCCGCATTGAGCGATCCGGCGCTGGCCCGCATCTGTTTGAGTGAGCGGGCGGCAGCGCGGGGCGGCCTCGGCGTCCGCGTGGCCTGCGAATTTTTGCCGATGCCGCCCTGGGAACAGGACTTAATTGTGCAGCGCCTTTTTCGTCAGCAGCGCGAGGCGAGAAGCGGCAGGTCATCCGGGCTGTAAACAATCCGTCCGGGGATTGCGCCGGACGGGTTGTAGAATCAAAGCCTTTTTAAAACCCAATCGGGTTGTCGTAGCCGCGAATCAGGCCGATGACCTTGCCGATGATGTGGCTGTCCTCGCGCTTGATCTCAATCGGTTCATAGGCGGGATTGGAGGCCAGCAGGCGCACTCCGTCCGAGGTGAAATGGATGTGCTTGACCGTCGCTTCGTCGCCGAGGAGGACGGCCACGAGATCGCCGTTCTCCGCGCTGCGGGTTTGCTTGATAATCACCAGGTCGCGGGGCATGATGTGGGCGTTAATCATGGAGTCGCCTTTGACCTGAAGCGCGAACACGTTTTGCAGGTTGCCGACCATCTCCTGCGGCACCGGGACCATGCTTTCGATGTTCTGCGAGGCCATGATCGGGACGCCTGCCGCAATCGTGCCAATCAGCGGAACGACCACGATATTGCGCGACGGGGCGGTGGAACCGGTCTTGCCAATAATCGTGATAGAGCGGGACGTATTCGCCCGCTTAATCATGCCTTTGCGCTCCAGCGCGTCGAGATGCACGGTGACCCCGCGCAGGCTGGAGATGCTGAAATTGTTGCCAATTTCGCGGATGCTCGGCGGGTAGCCTTTGTCGTTGACGTACTCTTCAAGGAACGCTAAAATGCGCTGCTGTTTATCGGTCAGGCCGCGTGTCATAGGGGAAACCTCCTTGTACGTATACTTTATGACGTACTCACGTCTACTTTACACCGATTGTCGGCCTGTTGTCAAGGGGTAATTCAGGATTTTAGCCTATTTTCGTCTATTATTTTTGAAACGGGAGAAAAAAAAGCGCAAAAGTGTCCGCAGGTAAGGGAAAAGGGAAGAGGGAAAAGGGAAAAGATCATTTCTCTTCCCTTTTCCCTCTTCCCTTTTCCCTGCGCGAGTGCCGAAGGTGGGAGTCGAACCCACACACGGTTGCCCGTAACGGTTTTTGAGACCGTCGTGTCTGCCATTCCACCACTTCGGCGCGGTCAGGTATTATAATGGCGCTTTTTGCGGCGTCCGTCAAGGTCTGCGCGGCAAAAAGTGGGGGAAGATTACAGCGCGGGGGCGAGCAGTCGCCAGAGGAAGGCCGGGTGCAGGGCATCCGTTGGGGGGCGCAGGTCGCCGAGGATGGTCAGCAGGCGCTCGGCGGCTTCGGGGCGGGCGGCAAGGCGAGAGACGGCCTGCGCGAAAATGGCGGGCGTCCGAACGGCGCTCTGAATCACGTCGAGCAGCAGATAGCGGCGGGCCAGTTCGCGGCGCTGACGGGGGTAATCGCGCAGCGAGTTTTGCGAAACGTCGCCCGCCTGCAAAGATTTTGCCGCAACCTCTGCCGCAATCCCCGCGCCGCGCAGGGCGAAATAGACGCCTTCGCCGGTGAAAGGGTCAATAAATGTGGCGGCGTCTCCGATCAGCATCATGCCGTCACTGATGGCGGGGCCGCACCGATGCCCGAAGCAGCCGACGGTCTTGATTTTCGGTTCGCGGGTGGCGGATGAAAGTTTTGCGGCAAGGTCGGGAAACTCCGTTTCCAGCAGTTCGGCGATAAACTCCGCCGGTCGTCCCGCAAGCCGCGAGGACTGCGCCGTCGGCAGGACAAACGTCAGGTTGGCGCTTCCATTAGGGCCGGGAAAACCGAGGCCGGAAACGATGGGGCCAGAAGCCCGCATCTCAATCGTGTCTCCAGCGCCCGGAACGTTCTGCCAGTGCGACACGATTGCCACGCGCTGAAGCCGCTTAATCGGGCGGACGAGGCCGCATTGCCGCGCCACAAGCGAATGAGAGCCGTCCGCGCCAATCACGAGGGGGGCGGTCAGCGTTTCCGTCTCGCCCGCTTCGTTCGTTCCGGTGACGCCGCAGACCGCGCCGCTAGTCAGGTCGTCTTTACGAATCAGGCGGCGGACGGCGAAATTCTCCCGTACATCAACGCCCGCCCGCCGCGCATTCTCCAGCAGTAGCGCGTCCAGCGTCACGCGCCGCATCCCGTAACCGACGGGCGAGCCGCCCGCGGGCGTATGCCGCGCCGAGTTGCCGTCCCGCCCGAAAAGCAGCGTGTGCCGGACGGGGTTCGCGCCCGCCTGTTTCGCCGCCTGCCACACGCCCAGATCGTCCATCAGTTCGCAGGCCTTCGGCGTCAGGAACTCCCCGCAGGCCTTGTCGCGTGGAAACCGGGCGCGGTCTAAAAGCGCGACCGCAAATCCGTCCCGCGCCAACTGCGCCGCAAATCCCGCCCCCGCAGGCCCGCCGCCCACCACAATCGCATCGAACCTAAGCATTAATTTTTCCTGTATTTTTCTTGCGGCCTTCCGCGCCGTCCCCTATCCCATCTCACTACGAAAACGAAGCAGGAAAATTCCGCGCTCAACGCGAACAGGTACCCAATAATCCAAAGCGTCAAGGAAATAAATTTCCTCGCTACGCGCCTCCAGCGGAACGTCCTTCGGACGCGACAATCGTCAGACGCCCTTCTCCGTCCGAAGGACGCTCCGGCAACGCCGCGTAGCGAGGAAATTTATTTCCTTGACTCCGACGCGAGGAAATAAATTTCCTTGACTCCGACGCGGGAAAATTCATTTCCTTGACGGACGCAACGCATCGCAATTCATGCGCTGAAATAGTCCCCTTACAATGCGGAAAGGTCACTGGTCTCTACGATGACGACACTGCTTTTTATTTCTCGTTTTGTTTCGCGAATCAAGCAGACGGCGCTTGCCGCCGCGCTCACGGCTCTGCCCGCGCTGGCCCTCGCCGCCGATCCGCCCGCCGCCGCGCCTTTTAAACTGGACTTGCGCAACGGCGCGATGACGCAGGGCGGCGACGTTCCCGCTTACTGGACGGGCAAATTCGGCGATGTCACGCTGGCGCGAGACACGACAATCTTCAAGGGCAAGCCCGCCGCGCTGCGCGTCACGATTGCGGGCGGGAAAAACGGCTCCGGGTTCCAGACCGTTGGCGGCGGCGCGAACGCGAAATTTAAACTTACCGGCTGGTTCAAGACCGCCGGCAACGTCCGGGCGCAGGTCATGGTGCAGGCGTTCTCGGACGGCTACAAGCAGAATCAATTCATTCAGGTCATCTACGCGCAGAACGACACCGAATGGACTTCGTTTGAGAAAGAGATTGCGCTTCCCTCGTGGACGGCGTTTTTTAATGTCGGCGTCATGGCGGAGGGGGACGGCAAGGCGTGGCTGGATGAAGTGCATCAGGTCGGGCAGCCGATTGACGCGGGCAGTCCCGAAGACGCTCTTGTGACCGGCCCGCCCGAAAAAGCGAAACCGAATGTGGCGGGCTGGGGCTATTTCCCGCAGTCGCCGCAGGGCTGGCAGAATTTCCACAAAAGTTTTCTGGAGCGGACGAAGCAGGGCAATGTCCCGCTGGTTTTTCTCGGCGATTCGATTACGCAGGGCTGGGGCGGCGCGGGCAAAGCGGTCTGGGACAAACGCTACGCCCCGCTCGGCGCGGTCAACTACGGCATCGGGGGAGACAGCACCCGGCAAGTCCTGTGGCGCATCGGGCATGGCGAGTTTGACGGCATCAGCCCGAAATTGATCGTCCTGAAAATCGGCACGAACAATCTGTACAGCGACCATAATTCTGGTTCCGATGAGGAGATCGCCGACGGCGTGACCGCCATTGTGACGACGCTGCGCAAAAAACTGCCGACCACGAAAATTTTGCTGCTCGGCCTGCTGCCCCGTCAAAACGAGTATTTCAGCAACCGGATTATCCACATTAACAGCATCATCGGGAAACTGGACGACGGTAAGAGCGTCCGGTTTCTGGACATGGGACCGAAGTTCGCCGACGCGGTTGGCAAGGTCAAGCCCGCGCTTTATAACGCCGATCAACTGCATCTGGAAGCGGCGGGGTACGCGGCGTGGGCCGACGCCATGCAGCCGCTTTTCGCCGCGATGCTCGGCAAATCCGCCGCAATCGCCCCGAAAACGAACGGCGAACACTGGATCGCCATGCCGCTTTTGAGCGCGGCGCAGGCGGCGGCGGGCATATTTCCCGGCGGCGAGGGCTGCCAGTACCCGCAGACCATCGCCATTGACGGCGCGAAAGGCGATTTTATCCTTTTCGGCACGGACGTGGGCGGAATCTGGCGCTCCACCAACGGCGGCAAAACGTTCTCACCCTGCGACATGGGCTACTCCGCGCAAAGCGCCTGCGCCTTCGCCATTGACCCGCGCAACCCCGATCACTGCCTCGCCATTGGCGACAACGCGGGCGGCGATTACTACGAATACGACGGCGTGTACCTCTCAATGGATCGGGGCGAGTCGTGGCGTCACGTTCTGCCGAAACTCAATAAACTCAACGAAAAAGGCCGCGAACAGGTCGCGTTCGATCCGTCCAGCTACAACGCCGGTCTGGGCTACTGCACGACCGCGTACTGGGCGGAGGAGGGCAACGCCAAAGAGCCCGGCGGACGCCTCTACAAAACGACGGACGGCGGGCAGTCGTGGACGGAGATCGCGAACGGGGCGGCCTATGGCGGCGGGAAATTCAACACGCTGCTTAAAATCGCGCCGAAAGGCGGGGCGGTCTACCTCGCCAATGACAGCGGGTTTTACAAAAGCGGGGACGGCGGCGCGACCTTCAAGCATACCCTCACGGAGAACCTGAACAGTCTGGACGCCATCGCAAAGCAGCCGAACGCTGTCCTCGTCGCGACCGAAACGGCGCTGCTGCGCTCCGAAGACGGCGGCGAAACGTTCGCGAAAATTCCGAGCGCGGGGCTGCCCGCGTTCTTCCGCGTCCGCGTCAGCCCCGCCGACCCGGCCCGCCTTGTCGGGCAAAACCCGAAGGACAACGAGCGGTTTTACTCCGCAGACGGCGGCAAAACGTGGCGGCAATCCGCAAAGAAACTCGAAGCCAGTTTCTTCACCTCCGACATCATGTACAACGACCGCGTGAAAATCACGGTGTGGAACCCCGCCGATCCCAATGTCGCATGGGGCATCGGGCCGGGAGACATTATCACGAAGACCGTTGACGGCGGCAAAACGTTCCAGTGGGCCAACAACGGCTACAACGGCATTATGACGGGCGGCCTCTTTAACTTCAACCAGCAAAATCCGCATATACTGTACTTCGGTTCGCAGGACTACAACGGGGCGGTCACGGTCAACGACGGCAAAACATGGGAGTTCGTCAACCTCTCCAAAGACAACCGCCACGCGAAACGCGGCGACGACGGCGACGCCTGGGGCTGGGTCTACGGCGGCTACGCGGCAAGCGACAAGATTTTCTACGGCGGAAACCGCGCCTATCAGGAAGACAATTATAACCTGTGGATCACCTACGACGGCGGCAAAACGACGCGGCAGGCGTTCGCCAATCTGACCGGAGCGCAGGTCTCCAACGGCGACCCGCTTGACCCGAACGTCCTTTTTTGCTGGTCAACCCGAAGCGCCGACCGGGGCAAAACATGGGCGAAAATGCCGGACTGCGACGGCGTTTTCACCACTTACGTTCGGGCGGGCAAAGCGGAACTGTTTGGCGGCAAGGATAAAAATCTCGTCCGTTCCCGCGACCGGGGTAAAACGTGGCAGACGCTCGCCGCGCTGCCCGAAGCCATCCGCGACATCGGTTACGACCCGAAGCATGACCGTTTCTATATCGCCACAAACGGCAACCGCCTTCAGCAGTGCGACGGCCCAGATTACAAGCCGGTGGACATCTCCGACCGCCTGCCTAAAGACCAGCACGGCGACGGCATGGCGGTCAGCACGATTGCGGTAGACCCGATAGTTCCTGACGTGGTGTACGCCGGGGCCAACGGCGCGGGCATCTATTACCAGCACAGCGACTGCGTGGCCCGCTCCACTGACGGTGGCAAAACATGGGAGCAGCTCACCTGCAACCCCGCCTACTGCAAAGACGGAGTGACCGGGGCGCAAATGGCGAGCGCGATCCGCGTCCACCCTGTCACCCGCTACCTCTTTGTCGGAACAGACTGCTACGGAATGTGGAAAATCGCTCCGCCCGCCCCTGCCACAGCGTCGCTCCCATAAAATCAATCCTACAGCGTAACGATTCACCTCACCCCAGCCCTCTCCTACTCAGGAGGAGGTGAATCGTTATCCTAAAGCAAAATAACCCCTTCCCCATACGATGAGGGAGCGGTCACGAGCGCCTCCTTGTTGATTCTTAAGGCGAGAAGGCGGCGCGGAATAAACGCGGACTATTTCCGCCGCTTCGGGGCCAGATACAGCACACTCCACTGCCCGACCGCCTCGAAACCAAGCCGCTGATAGACTCTCCCCGCAATCGGGTTTTCGTAGAACAGGCACGGCGTCTTTCCGTCCGCCTGCAAATCGCGGCACAGCGCCGCAACGCAGGCGGAAGCGTACCCGCGCCCGCGCATCTCCGGCAAGGTGTATACCCCGCCGATTAGCCCCGCCTCCGCCCCCTCGTTGTTAATCAGGGCGCACGACACGATGCGGCTGCCGCGCCCGCCGCTCCGCGCCGTTTCAATCACCAGAACGCGGTCGCGCCGCTCCAGTTTCGCCGCTACATTCACCCGGCTCCGGTACATAATGCCCGCTCCGGCATAAAGCTGCGTCAGCAAGTCCAGATCGGCAAGCGTGGCGGCTCGCGCCATTTTCATCCGTTCCGGCGAACAGACGGGCGGGCGGTTCAGCAGCATACAAACGCTGTCGTCCCAGTGGCCCGGTCGGTAGACCATCAGGGACTTTCGGAGGGCCTGCATCGTTTCCCGCGTTCCCCGCGCCCCCATCATTCCCGGCAGGGAATCCAGCAGGGCGGCGAAAAGCGGCCCGCAATTTCCCGTTGCGTCGGCGGCGAGCAGCGTGTTATTATGCCGCAGGGCCACGCCGCGCAGCATCGCCCCCCCGGAATCGAACACGCCCCACGCGGGCAGTTCGGCGCTGCCCAGACCCCGCGTCTCCACATTGAGCCGCAGCGTCAGAAAACGAACGCGGTCACGGGCGCACAGGGCGTCGAACGCATTCCGATCCGCCGCGCCAAGCGGACGCAGCGTCCCGCCTTCCAAAACAATCTGCGCCGCCTCACTGTTCACCCGGTCTCCTCTTGCGGCCCCGCCCGCTTCCGACTACGCTCTTCTTTCCCTTTCTACGAAGCAAGGCCCCATTCCGTCCGCGCAAACCCTTTGAAATCGGGCTTGTTTCCCTGCGCTGCCCAATCCAAAATCTAAAATCCACAATACAAAATCGGACTGTGGAAACCCGCAAGAATCAACCCGTACTCTCCCCGCCCGGAATCGCGGGACTCCCACAGCGTCTCTGCGGGCTTTATGAAAGATAATACTTATGTAAGTTCGCAAATATGCCGCCTGGTCCGCACCCGATGAATCCAGGAGAATAGAACCCGATGCCGCCCATTTCAATATTACTGGCGGATGGCGACGCGACGCTTCGCCACTGCCTGCGGCAGTCCGTTGAGGAAGACCCGGAGATTACGATCTGCTGGGAGGCCGAAAACGGGCTTCAGGCCCTCCTGCTGGCGCAGCAGGAACAGCCGGCGCTGGCGCTGATTGAGGCGAAAATGCCGCGCATGGATGGTCTGGAAGCGACCCGCATCCTGCGCCAACGCAGCCGCGATATAAAAATCGTGGTGATGAGCGTTTATGACGACGTTCGCGAACCGGCCCTCGCCGCCGGAGCGGACGATTTCTGGAGTAAAGACCGAGGACGCGACGCCCTGCGCGGCATGATCTGCCGACTGGCCCGCGCCGCAGGCCCCGCGCTGCCCTGACAGCGCAACCCTAACCATAGCAACAGTAGCAAGACTAGCAAGGAGAACCAATGACTACCGCAACCGCGACCTTCCCAAATCGCAGTGAGTTTGAGCAGTTGTTTCGGCGCAGCCAGCGCCGCGCTTATAATCTGGCATACCGCCTGACCGGCAACGTGGCGGACGCCGAAGATGTCACGCAGGACGCCTACGTCCGCGCAATGGACAACTTCGCCACCTACGACGCCAACCGCTCGTTTGAGGGCTGGCTCTTCCGCATCATCACCAACCGCGTGATTGATATGCGCCGCAGGCAAAAGCGCGTTCCCATCTATTCCCTTGACAACCCCATCAACGGAGACGACGACGGGCAGCCCCTCTCCCACGAGTTCGCTTCCGAAGGCAGCGACCCGGCGGAGATACTCCTCGCCCCCATCATGGAGGAGCGGCTGCAAAAGGCCCTGGCCGCCCTGCCCGACGACTACCGCATTGCCATCCTGCTCTGCGACGTGGAGCAGCGGTCGTACCAGGACATCGCCGCGAGGATGGACTGCGCCATTGGCACGGTGCGTTCCCGCATCCACCGCGCCCGCGTGATGCTGCGCAAGAGTCTGGAGTCGGATGCAAAGCCGCCCAAAGTCCGCCGCTCCTCGCGCCGCGCCAAAGCGGGCTATGATGCGCCCTACACAGGCGGCATGATGGTCGCGTAGGTTTTTCGCATGGCTATTTCGCGCGATTTTGTTCGTTTTGTTCCCTTTGCGTCTGGCAGTTTCGTTTGTGTTCGCCGCCTTGTGTCCCGCGCTGTATCGGCGGGCAGGGCCTGAAATTTATCATAGCCGTATCTCTGACATAGCAGTAAATTGCTGTAAGCGCCAACGGTCGCCGGAAGATTTTCCGGCGACCGTTAGCGCGTTTCCTTTCTGCATTTTGCGCAAAAAAGCGCAAAGAAAAAAATTCTAAGGGCTGCGAAAAATACTTGTAAAAAGCGCGGCAGGCGTGTTATACTGCATCAAATCCCGCCGCTGTCCGTTCGGTCTCTGTTTTCGTTCCGTAATGAGTTGTTTCCATGAAGACCCGCTTTCGCGCTTTTGCCGCCGCTTTGCTTGTTTTGCTTGCGCTGCTACCTTGACGCCGTGACCTATCCGGGCTACGGCGGCCCCGCGCCCACACAGAACGCGCCCGCCACGCCCACCACTCCGGCCTACACCGGAGGCTGCTGGAACGTCAGCGGCCCGGACAGCGTTCGGTTCCAGACCACCGACAACAGCGGCAACATTGTCCCGGCCTACAACCAGAGCGGGCAGGTCACGCAGCGCATTGACGGCAAGGGCGCGGTCACGCAGTACCAGTACAACGACGCCGAAAACCAACTGACGGGCATCATTTATGGCACGAGCAACGCCCTGAATGTCGCCCTGACCTACGATCCCAACTACGGACGCTTGACGAGCGAAACCGACACCGAAGGGACGTACACCTGGACGTATGACGACCTCAGCCTGCCGCAGACGGCGACCACGCAGTACACCGGGCTGCCTGTCTGGACGCTGGCCTATGGCTACAACCCCGACGGCAGCAGGGCGACAACAACGGTCAGCAAGACGGGATCGTCCTACGCCTTTACGTATGGCTACGACGCGGTGGGGCGACCGAATACGCTCACCAACACGGCACAGCAGACCTTCACCTGGAACTATCTCGCCGACGCAAACGGCAACTCCAACAGTTGGCTTGCCAGTCAAAAAGCGGCAAACTATAACAACGCGACGCTCTACGCCGCTTCGTATTCCTATGACGGGCGCGGACGTGTGACCGACCTCGCCAACCGCAGCGGCGCGGGCGGCGTCCTCTCCGAGTTTGGCAGCGCAAGCGTCCCGATGACCTACGACGGCGCGGGCAATCGGACGGGCATGAGCGTTTCGATGCCCGCCGCCCCCGCCAGTTACAGCACTCCCGTCAATACTCCCATCACCTACGCTTACGATGGAGGGGCGACGGACAAACGCGGACAACTCACCAGTGAAAGCAACGGACGAGTGACGGGCGGCGGGGGAACGTTCACCTACGACAACGCGGGCAATCCCACCACCTTCCGCAGCGCCTCCCAACCTTCGCCAACGGTGGACAACCAACCGGGCGGCAATACCTACGATGGCAACGGAAGCCCCACCACCTACGGCGGCAATACGCTCACCTATGACGCCGAACGCCGCCTCACCAGCATCACCACCGCCAGCGTCAACCTCACCGCAGGCTACCGGGCGGACGGCTTGCGGGCTTGGAAGACCCCCACGCTCGTCGTCACCAGCGATGCGGCGCGGCGTTCGGGCAGCGCAAAGACGGCAAACGCGGGCCTGCTGACCAGTCAGATTTACTTCCTCTACGACGGCGGGGCGGTGATCGCCGAACTCAACAACGGCGGGTACGCCACCGCGCTCAACACGTGGGGCGCGACGGGACTGCTGGCCCGCCAGACCATCGGGACGGGGGCGAGCAGCCTCTACACCTACGATCCTTCCGGCAACGTGGCGCAGCGTCTCGATGGCGGGGGAACAATCAAGGGCAGTTACGCTTTCGACGGTTTCGGCAAGGGGGTGAGCAATGACGCTTCGCCGACGCCGTATCAATACGGGGCGCAATGGGGGTATTATACCGATAGTGAAACCGGCCTCCTGCTGTGCGGACACCGCCACTACGACCGCGCCAACGGAAGATGGCTGACGCGAGACCCGATTGGCTACGCGGGCGGCATAAACCTCTACGGCTATGCCGGAAACAACGCGGGCAATGCCGTTGATCCCAGTGGATTGCAAGCATTGCCTCTGCCCACTTTTCCCTTACCTCCTGCAGCCCCTGCTGGGCCAGTCCTAATCCTCGTCGAGGGAGGCGAGGGAGTGGCAGCGGGAGCAGCAGGGGTAGCAGCAGCGCCCGCAGTGGGTGTGATTGCTGTCGGAACAGCAGGAGCGATTGCCGATCATTACGTGGGGCAAGGCATTGCCGATGCGCTGTTTCCGCTTCCGCAAAGCGACGCCGATATTCCCGATGAACCCGACGACGACTGTGAGTTGCGTTTGCGTCACTATACCGGTGTAAGCAGCTCAAAAAAGATCATGAGTAGTATGACGATAATCGCTAGTGATCAAAACCGGGTTTTCACTGTTTTGGCTGACAACAAGCGGTTTGCGCCGCGCGACTTCGAGAGGAAGTATGGTGTCGCCCCCGGTCGCGGAAACGCTTACGTAGACTTCTGCGCGAAAGTGTCGGAAGTAGAGCAGAGAATTAATCCAGACTATGGCACTCGCGAATATGTTTTACATGGCAATGTCTCTTTGGTGAGGAGAAAGCCTACTCGCCATAACAACTTTTGAGGTGAACATGATACATACAAGCCCAGACATAGAAGAACTCAAGCGTCTCTTTTTGTTGCTTGAGAAGCTCGTTGGCTTTTTTCACGACCCAGACAAATACCCTGGGTGCGAAAGCGTTAGCAAGTTTTTAGGTCGGATACCCGACCAAGGCGTCTACTATGAACTTCATACAATGTTTTATGATGTTATACCAAAATGGTTACCGCCCGATGTCTATGAAGAATTTCTGAACAGATTCTAAGGGACTCTCAAAGATTAAATTCCTCCACAGAACATGGAACAACCTGCTATCACACGCAGGAGTTCTTGTATGGAGTTGACGGACAATCTTAAAACCGTGCTGAGCGAGACCGCCAAAACGCTCAAAGGCAGCAAACGGCGTTTGTTCATGGCCCGCATTGTCGCCGAACTCGGCCCCGGCGGGCAACGCTTGGCGGAACGCGAACTTGGTTGGGATCGCAAGACGATCCGCAAAGGAACCCAGGAACGGATCAACGGCGTTCCCTATCAGGACGCCTTTCATTTGCGCGGACGAAAACCCGCCGAAGACCGCCTGCCTCGTTTGCTTGCAGACATCAAAACCATCGTGGACGGACAAAGCCAGACCGACCCGCAGTTTCGTAACAATCGGCTTTATACCCGCCTGACACCCGGCGAAGTGCGCCGCCAACGGATCGCACAAAAAGGATATGATACCGCCGAACTTCCCTGTGAAGAGGGAATACGCCAGCGGCTTAACCGGATGGGCTACCACCCCGAACGGGTCAAAAAGAGCCTGCCCAAAAAAAGATTGCTCAAACCGACGCCATTTTCGAGCGACTGAGCCAGGTCAATCCACAGGCCGACGCCGACGAAACGGTACTGCGTCTTTCGATGGACGCCAAAGCCACCGTCAAGGTCGGCGATTCTTCCCGCAATGGCAAAAACCGGGTGCAAGTGCAGGCCGCCGACCATGATTTTCACCCGGAAGCGATGGTAACGCCCGTTGGTCTGTTACTGCCGGAGCGCGACGAACGGGCGTTGTATGCCGTGACTTCTAAAGTGACCCGCGATTGTCTGGCGGACATCCTCTGTCAATGGTGGGCCGCCAACAAAAGCCGCTTTCCGAAAGTGACGACGCTTTTGCTCAACCTCGATAATGGCCCGGAAAGTCACAGCAGGCGGACGCAGTTTCTGGCCCGTCTGGTCGCCTTTGTTGCGGAGACGGGGATTGCTTTGCAGTTGGCTTATTACCCGCCCTACCACAGCAAGTACAATCCGATTGAACGGTGCTGGGGCCGGTTGGAACAGCACTGGAACGGCGACTTGCTCGATAGCGTGGCGACGGTTGTCGCGTTTGCCAGTACGATGCAATGGAAAGGCAAGCACCCGACTGTTGAATTGATTACGAAACCCTACGCAATCGGCGTGCGGTTAAAGCAGAAAGCGATGAAGGTTTTAGAGACCCAGGTGCGCCGCCATCGGGGATTGGGCAAATGGTTTGTCGAAATCCGTCCCGACACGGTAAACGCTGGGACTATTTAAACTTTGAGAGCCCCTTACAAAGGTTATCAGTCCCAACTGCGCCATTTTCTGCGGTGGATACGCGAGGAGGCCGAGACAGAACCTGACCTCGCCGTTTTCAATACGGATGAACTTCGAGAATTTCTTTACTATTTGAGCGAACGGGGATTGCGTCCGCGCTCGATATGGGGCTACTTCCACCCGTTGCGGGCGCTGGGCGTATGGCTGACGGCGCGGAAGCATTTGCCCGCCAATCCGGCCAATCCGGCGCTGGATGTGACGCTGCCCAAGAAAGACGCGGCGCAGCGCAAAGTGACCAGCGAAGAAGAAATCACTGCGCTTCTGACCGCCTGCGACCGGCAGCATAACCGTCGCCGGGCTGTTTTGAGCCGCGCCTTAATCTCCATTCTGGTTTATGGCGGCTTGCAGCGAGCGGAGTTGTGCGACCTTCGCGTGGAGGATGTCCGGCTTGATGAGGCTTGCCTCCACGTTCGGTCAGGGAAAGGGAGCAAAAGCCGAACGGTCTACGTTGCGGATGAATGCATCGCGGCGATAAAACAAGGGCTGGCGATCCGGCCCGTTGACTCGCCCCACGCGTATCTTTTCTGCGTGGACACGCGCCGCCGTTTGCATTATTCGGCGATTACCCGCTTATTTCGGGAAGTTAAAGCCATTGCGGGTTTTGCGGATAAAGAGCATATCCTGCCTCACAGTCTGCGCCACGCGGCGGCGACCCGGCTTCTGCGCAATGGCGCGGATTTGTGGGCAGTCCAGGCCTACCTGGGCCATAGCAGCATTACGATCACCAGCGTCTACCTACATTGTGACGAAAAAGCGTCCCGAAAAGTGCGACATTTGACGCGATTGAACGCAGATAAAGAGCAAGCCGCAATCGCCGAAGCAAGCCAGTCGGCGAAACCCTTACCGCAATCGGTCTCAGTTCAGGTCGCGCCGATCAAACAGGAACCGGCGCGAGTGGCTCCGGTGGCGAAGCCGCAGAGCGCGTCGCGGGGAACCGCACCGCCGAAACTTTCTCATGGATGCGCTTCACCTGCGCTTCAAAGGGCGGAAGCGTGGCGGGCAGGTTGCGGACTGCTAATCCATCCTGACGCGCAGACACTGGCAACGCGGCTTGAAATGCTGCTCCTCAACGAGGCGAAAGCAGAGCGTCTGCGCTGCATCGAAGCGTTACATCCTTCAGGTGAAACGCTGGCAACGGGCTAAATTCCGTCTCACCTCAATACGCCCCAGCCAATATTCAACGGAAGCAATGAACAAGAGGGGCGGCCTGTGGCCGAACTATCGCATCATCAGGTCGCTTTTTGTTACAGCGATATTACTGAGGGGAGCATGATCCCTTTGCGCTGCTACGGGAAAGGCTGGGGCGGCAAAGGGAAAAGGAGCGGTTTTGCGTTCCGCCTTTGGGCTTCTAAAGGACACTAACGTTTCACGGCAGAGACGCTTCTTCCCCATCGCGCTTCGATTTTGATGGGCGGATAGTTCGTGATAAGCGGCGTCTCCCGCTCCCAAGTAAAAATGATAGGCCGCAGAATCATCAGGGTTCTGCGGCCTGTTGTATTATTAAAATATCAGTCCGGTATCAAAATTTCGCATAGCAGTTGCGTATGGCCTATCTGCGAAGCAGATGACGTTCAACTCAGTAAAAATTCCAGCCATCATACAATCGTTTTCTTCCTGCCCATCGAAGAGGCCGCACTTCATTTTCCTGAACTTTTGAGTGTTCGTCGCGTAATTTAGCAAGCAACCCATTTCAGTTACGAGGAGACGCGCTTGCCTGCTCCCAACGTTGAAGAAATACAAGTCCCGGTCTAAGAAGCCTCGTCTCGCGCCGCAAACGCCTTTCGGACGCCTGCACCGACTGCTTCTCGGCAATCCCATTCTCACCCGTGAGGAAAACGAGGCGCGGCTGCCGAAACTGCTGGCCCTTCCGGTATTTTCTTCTGATGCGATTTCCTCCGTTGCCTACGCCACGCAGGAGATTTTGCTGGCGTTGGGCGTGGCGGGCCTTGCGGCGGCCTCCAATCACGCCGCTTACACAAAGTACGTCTGGCTGGTCGCAGGCGCGATTGGGGTTCTTTTGCTTTTGGTGGCGGCGGCCTATCGGCAGACCATTTTCGCCTATCCTTCCGGCGTCGGCAGTTACCTCGTCAGCAAAGACAATCTCGGCGTTCACGTCGGGCTTGTCGCCGCCGCCGCGCTTCTGATTGATTATGTGCTGACCGTCGCCGTTTCTATCGCGTCCGGCGTCCAGAACCTCGCCACCATTCCCCTGCTGGCCCATTCGGTCGGCAAGCATACCGTTTTAATCTGCGTTCTTCTCGTAGTTTTGCTGACGCTGGTCAATCTGCGCGGGCTGAAGCAGGCGGGCGCGTTTTTCGCTCTGCCGACTTATCTGTTTATGGCGCTGGCCTACACGATGATTGGATTGGGACTTGTCGGGGGGCGTCTGGGCTGGCATCTACACCCGGAGGCCGCGCCGCAGACGCTTCCGCCCGGTTACGGCGCGGCGGCAGGCATGGGAGGCGTCGGGCTGTTCGTCATCCTCCGCGCTTTCGCCAACGGCTGTTTCGCCATGACCGGAACCGAAGCCGTCAGCAACGGCATCCCGGCGTTCCAGAAGCCGGAAAGCAAAAACGCCGCGACCACCCTGCTGTGGATGGCATTTATTCTGGGCAGCCTGTTCGTGGGCATCTCATGGCTGGCGACAAAATTCTATGTCATCTACTGGGAGAAAGCGGGCCAAACCTCCCCGGCAGTTATTGATCAGTTGTCCGGCGTTATTTTCGGACGAACGGGCCAGTCGGCCTGGCTTTACTATACGATGCAGTTTGCGCCGGCGGGCATTCTGATTTTAGCCGTCAATACCAGTTTTGCTGACTTTCCCCGCCTCGCTTCCATTCTTGCCAATGACCGCTTCCTGCCGCGCCAACTCGCCAATCGCGGGTATCGCCTCGTGTTCTCCGGCGGCATTGTGCTGCTGGGCGCGTTTGCCGCGCTGTTGCTTTTCGTTTTCAAGGGCAGCGTAGACCGGCTGATTCCGCTGTACGCCCTCGGCGTATTCACCGCCTTTACTCTCTCGCAAACAGGCATGGTGCGGCATTGGCTCAAACATCGGGAAGAGGGCTGGCATATCAAGGCGGCTATCAACGGCGTCGGAGCGGTCGCTACCGCCCTCGTTTTCAGCGTCATCCTCTACGAGAAATTCCCCGAAGGCGCGTGGACTGTGGTCGTGGTTGCCGTTATGCTTGTCTTTGTTTTCCACGCCATTCATAACAAGTACGAGGCCGTTTGGGAGCAGATACGTCTGGACAGGCTCGACGAGTCGCCGCCCTCGCTGGAAGCCGTAGCAAAAAACGTCGTGCTGGTTCTCATCGCGAATGCGCATCGCGGCATTATTCCGGCGCTGCGCTACGGGCATCTCATTTCAAGAAAATTCAAGGCGCTGTATGTCGAGGTAGACCCGGAACGGACGCAGGGCCTCAAAGACGAGTGGCAGAAGATGTGTTCCTCTGTGGAATTGGTCGTTTTGCCCTCGCCTTATCGCTCGCTCGTAGGGCCGGCGCTGGATTGCATTGACGCCATTGAGAAGGGCAAAGAGGATGTGGTTACCGTCATTCTCCCGGAAACGTTTACCGATGCGTGGTGGGACGTGCTGCTCCATAGCAACGCCGGACCGACGCTGAAGCTGCAACTGTTGGGCCGGACGGAGGTGGTAGTGACGAATGTGCGCTACCATATTGAAGAAGCGCCGCATCGTTCGCCGGAACCGCTGGCAAAAAACGTTTAGCCGGTAAAAGCAAAGAGGCAAGCGCTTTGTTTAATCCCAATGGAACGAAAGGACGCCTTTCTCCTCCATAAGCCGCGTGTTAAAGGCGTTCCGGTCAAGATGGCGCGGGAGTTGAACGCGCAAACGCATCTGCCGGGTTGCGCCGGGGATGTCTTTGTTCAGCGATTCCTGTCCGGCTTGCGATTGAATACCCACTACGACAAAGCCCTGCGAAGACAGCAAATCCAGAACGCGGGCCGGGCCGCGCTCCGCTTCCTGCGCTTCAACGTTGAGAATATGAACGGCCTGCTTCAATTTCAGCGCGTTTTCCAGCCGCTCCAGCACGGTCAGGGCGCCCAGAACAGCGGCGGCGGATAAAACGCCGAGTTCTCCCAGATGCGGACTGGCTCCCAACGCAATGCCAATGCCCGCTGTGGCCCAGACGCTCGCGGCGGTGGTTAGCCCCCTCACCGTCATTCCTTCTCGCAGAATAGCGCCCGCGCCCAGAAAACCGATGCCGGACACAATTTGCGCGGCGATATGGCCCGGATCGCCGCGCATTCCGCCCCGGACGCCCAGCCCGATCTCCACGGAGGCCAGCGTAATCGTTGTAGAACCGATGCAGACGAGAATGTGCGTTCGCATCCCCGCCGCGTTTCCGCTCCATTCGCGTTGCAAGCCAATCATCCCGCCGCAAAGCGCCGCCAGCAGCAGGACGAGCGCCTTGCCGCCAAAAGAATACGGATCAATAGAATGTCCAAAGAATAAGTTTGTGTCCACGCTCCACCCTCCTGAAACCAAGATTGTTGACAATAGCCCGCTCCTGGTCTATACTACGCTCGTCTTAACAATTCCTTAACAATCGGTTCGAAAGGTGGTTCAAGTGGATATTCTCAAGGCGACAAAACAATATGAACAATGGCTGACGACCTATACGCCGCTCGTCCAGTCCGATCTTAAATTCAAGCATCAGCAGATGGCAACCGCCGCGTTTCCTTTCCTTCGCAGCACATTTTATCGCTGGGCGCAAACCTGGCCCGCCGCCTGCAAAGAGGCCGCCAAAGCCCCTGTTGTTCTGGTGGTAGGCGACCTGCACGTTGAAAATTTCGGAACGTGGCGGGACGCGGAGGGACGATTGATCTGGGGCGCAAACGATTTCGATGAGGCCTGCTATCTCCCTTATACCAACGACTTGACCCGACTGGCCACCAGCGCAATGCTTGCGATTGAGGCTGATCATCTGCATCTGGATGGCTTCGCTGCCTGCGACGCGATTCTGAGCGGGTAGGCGGAAGGGATAGAAGCCGGAGGAAAACCGTTTGTTCTTGCGGAGAACAATGTCTGGCTGCGCGATATCGCCCGAAGCAGCCTGCGCGACCCTGCCACGTTCTGGAAGCGAATGGATGCGTTGCCCGCTGAAAAGGCGACCGTTCCAGAAAGCGCAACCGTCGCGCTAGAACATATTTTGCCTGCGAAAAACCTGACGTATCAACTCAAGCCGCGCCGCGCCGGATTGGGCAGTTAGGGCCATCCGCGTTACGTGGCCCTTGCGGATTGGGAAGGCGGCAAGGTGGCGCGCGAGGCGAAAGCGCTGGTTCCCTCGGCGAGCGTATGGGCCAAAGCGGGCGAGGGGCCGGTAGAAATTTACTATCAAGCCATCGTAGACAAGGCCATCCGGTGCCGCGACCCGTTCGTGGCATTGCAGGGGCATTGGATTGTGCGGCGCCTGGCCCCGGACTGTTCGCGCATCGAACTCTCTTCGCTGCCGGAAGATAGGGCGGAAACCGAACTGCTTCACGCGATGGGCTGGGAGACGGCGAACGTTCATCTGGGGACCAAAGACGCCGCGCCGCGCATCAAGAAGGATTTGAAGCAGCGAAAAAAAGGCTGGCTGCAAGCAGCGGCAAGCGACATGACCGAAGCAGCGCAGGCCGACTGGAAAGCCTGGAAAGCGGGATAGAAAAATCCCGGTCTCCACGCCTGCCGACGGACAGCGCCAGTGGAAAAGAGGCGGCGTTTAAGGTTTTACGGCAAGACCGTCCATAATGCGCTGTTCCCGCGCCGCGCCTTTTTCGTCGCCCATTGCCCGGTAAGTTTCCCGCAGTTCGCGATGGCCTTCCACTTCCTGCGGAAGAATGGCGACGACGCGGCTGTAATACTTCGCCGCCGTCTTGAAGTCTTTCGCCGCAAAAGCGATGTTGCCCAGCGTATCGAGCGCATCGTCATCCGAATTGTCATATTTTATGGCGGTGGCAAGGTACTTTTTTGCGTCGTCGGGGTGGCCCTGCGCCGCCATGACCTGCCCTAAAGCGCAATAGGCGTGGCCTTCCTTCGGATTCAGGCGAATGGCAATCTGCGCTTCTTTTTGCGCCTCCTCATAACGTTTGCGCTCTAAGAGTTCTTCCGCGTAGGTCGTATGCGCGTCCGCGTTGTTTGGCTCGGCCTGAACCTGCTGCTCCAGCGCCTTGAACGCGGCTTCTTCAGTTTCGGGATTGCGGGCAAGGTGGATGCCGCGCTCGGCTTCGGCAGAATGGGTTTCAGGCGCAGTCTGATGGCGAAATCTCACACTGTTTTTCTGGTTGAACAGCGGGTACAGTGTGAAGAAGATCAACAATAACGTAATGAGAAACGCGATTGGCCTCACAGGGAACTGTCCTGGCGCAGGCCAGGAATTTTAGCCTGTGGCATCGCTTTAACGAAGCGGAATCCGTTTGTGATGGAATTGATCTGCCCCTCATTTCCCGGCGGGCATTTTCGTTAATTCATCGATAATCTTATCCTGCCGCCCGGCGCTTGCCGCATCGCCTGCGGCAGTATAAACGTCGCGCAGTTTTTCATGCCAGACGCGCTCCTCTGGCGCGATGCGCGCAGCGCGTTCATAATTCGCAATGGCCTTCTTATAGTCCTTGCGCTTCGTCAGCAGATCACCCAGGCCGCCGAAAGCGTCATCGTCACGGTTGTCAGCCCTGATCGCAATAGCGAAATCTTTTTCCGCCTCGGCGTCATCGCCGTTGCGCGTGGCAACGCGGCCCAGCGCGCAGTAGGCATGACCAAGTTTCGGCTTGATTTTCAGAGCGGAACGCGCCGCCTGCGCCGCTTCTTCATAGCGGCTGCGCTCAATGAGTTCTTCAGCGTAGGAGGCCAGCAGAGAAGCGTTCTTCCCGTCTTTTTTGGCCTGCGCTTCCAGTTCTTTGAAGGCGTTTTCTTCCTCATCGGGCGTCCGCAGCAGATGGATGCCGCGCTCCGCGTCCGCGCAGTGCAGATTATGACGCAGCGCGGCGGCGAATTCATCGCGGGCGCGAGCCGCTTCCGCCAGATGGAGGTAGGCCATTCCCAGCGCTGCGTGGGCGTCCGCGCTGCCCGGATCGTAACTGACCGCGCCGCGAAACGCAGAGGCCGCCGCTTTCCAGTCTTTCCGCGCCATTGCCTCATGGCCCTGCCGCATCAGGCGCGGGAATGCGTTACGGTCAGCGCGAACCGCCCCGGCGCACAGGCAGAGCGAAAGCCCCGCAATGGCAAACGTAAACGGCGCAGATGGTATGAATTGTCGTTTCATCATGAAATTTTCCTTCTTTCACAGGTCCGGAACCGGCGTTGAAATGGCGGCGCTTTCCTTGCGCGTTAGAAACCGAACGGTCAGCGCGTAAAGCACGGGCAGAATAAACAAGGTTCCCATCAGCACATCTGCAAACAGGCCGCCGATAATGGAAATCGCCAGCGGCTTCTGCACGTCGGAGCCGATGCCCGTTGAAATCGCGGCGGGAACCAGTCCGATGCTCGCCAGCATCGCCGTCATCAGCACGGGGCGCAGCCGGGTTTCCGCCCCGTCCAGCACCGCCTTTAGCAAGCCCTCGCCCTGCCCGCGCAAATGATCGAAATACGAGACCATAATCACCCCGTTTTGAACCGCGACCCCAAACAGCGCGATCATGCCGACGGCGGCGGACACGCTGAGATGAAAATGCGTGAGATACAGCGCGAAAATCGCCCCGCTTAGAGAAAACGGCACATTCATCATCACGATTAACGCCCGCGAAACGCGATTGAACAGCAGATACAGCACGAAGAAAATCAGCAGCAAGGTAATCGGCAGAATAATCATCAGCCGCGCCTGCGCCCGCTGCAAACTCTCGAACTCGCCGCCCCACGTCGTGTAGTAGCCCGTCGGCAGTTTTACCGTTTCTTTGACTTTTCGCTGCGCCTCTTCCACCGCCCCGCCAATGTCGCGCCCCCGGACGCCGAACTTGATGGCGATAAAGCGCTGATTCGCTTCCCGGTACACGAAAGACGCGCCCCGTTCCACGCGAATGTCCGCCAGCTGCGACAGCGGGATTCGGGTGTCATCCGGGGCTGCGACCGTGATATTGCGAATGTTTTCCACGTCGCGCCGACTGCCCTGCGCCAGACGAACCACGACATCGAATTTCTTTTCGCCGTCCAGAAACTGTGTGAACGCCTGCCCTCCCACCGCCGTCGCTACCGTGTCCTGCGCATCCGACACGTTCAGGCCATAGCGGGCTACCTTATCGCGATCTACGCGCACCTGAATTTGCGGCTCGCCGGTCTCATGAAATGTCGTCAAATCCACCACGCCCTGAACGCCGGAGAGCGCCTTCTGTATCTCGTCGGCTTTCTTCTCCAGCGTGTCCAAGTCGTTCCCGAACAGTTTCACGGCGAGTTCGCCCTTCACGCCGGTGACCGCTTCTTCCACGTTGTCTTCAATATTCTGCGAAAAGTTGAAATTGACGCCGGGAATCTCCGAAAGTTCCGCGTTCATTTTCGTAATCAATTCCTCTTTGGTCTGGAAGCCCTGCCATTGTTCGCGGGGCTTGAGGTCCACCAGAAATTCCGCGTTGTAAAAGCCGCTGGCGTCCGTGCCGTCGTCCGGGCGCCCGGCCTGCGAAAGCACAAGGCGAACCGGCTGATAATGCGCCATAATCACCCGCATTTTCGGCATCAGTCGGGCTGTTTCGGTGTAGGAGATCGTCTGCGGCATGGAAGCGCGAATCCACAGGTTGCCTTCGTCGAGGTGCGGCAGAAATTCCGTTCCCAGTTTCGGCAGAACAAGCAGGGAAAGCCCGAATACGCCGAAGCCCGCCGCCAACGTCGGGAGCGGATTGGCGACGGCCCACGTCAGCGCTTTGCCGTAAGCGGATTTTAGCCACAGGAACAGGCGCGAGTTGTAATCGCGCAGATTGCCGCGCAGGGCCAGAACGCACAGCACGGGCGCGACCAGCAGCGCCATAATCAGCGAACCGATAAGGGCCAGCGCAATGGTATAGCCCATCGGCGAAAACATTTTCTTTTCCACGCTTTGCAGGGTGAACAGCGGCAGGTAGGCCAGAATAATTATCAGCGTGGTAAAGAAAATCTCGCTTTCCACTTCGCCCATCGAGTCCAAAACGCACTGCTCCACCGTCTGACCGGGCGGGCGATGCGCCAGTTTGCGGTAGGCGTTTTCCACCAGAATCACCGAGCCGTTGACAATCACGCCGAAATCAATGGCGCCCAGCGAAATCAGGTTTGCCGGAACATGAATCACGTTCATGCAGGCGAACGCAAACAGCAGCCCAAACGGAATCGTCACGGCGACAATGATGGCGGCGCGGACGTTCCCCAGAAACAAAAACAGCACCGCCACCACCAGCAGTACGCCCTCAATGAGGTTATGCTCCACCGTATGCGTGGTGGTATGCACCAAATCCGTGCGGTCGATCATTGGCACGATCTTCACGCCCGCAGGCAGCCGCCCGTTGTTGAGTTCCTCAATTTTTTTATGGATATTGACCAGCACGGGATCGGGGCTTTCGCCGCGCCGCAGCAGAATAATGCCCTGCACCGAGTCGTCGTGATCCGCCGCCGGGTCTTGCCCCATCCCTTGCAGCGTGAGAACGATTTTCTTCGCGCCGTCGTCGCGCCCCGCGCCCCGCCCACTGCCGAGCGTCCAGCCGACTTTGCCCAAGCGCGGCTGAAACCCGACCCGAACAGCGGCAAGATCGCGGACGCGCAGGGGCGTTCCAGCCCGCGCCGTGACAATCACGTTTTCAATATCCTGCGTGGAGCGAAACAGCCCCATGCCGCGCACGATATACTCTTCGCTGCCACGCTCGATGTAACTGCCGCCAGTATTGCTATTGGAATTGGTGATCGCCGTCTCGACATTGCCAAGCGTGACGTCATAGGCTTTGAGTTTTGCGGGGTCAATCAGGACTTGATACTGCTTGACCATGCCGCCATAACTGTTGACATCGGCGACGCCGGGAATGGACTTGAACTCTTTTTCCAGCGTCCAATCTTCCAGTTCCTTCATCGCCATCGGTTCGCCGCCTACTAAAACATAGCGAAAAATCTCTCCGGTGGCGCTGGCAAGCGGCGACATGGTTGGCTGTACGCCCGTTGGCAGACTTGCCGCGCCCATGCGCTCTAAAACCTGCGCGCGGGCGAAATAATCGTCTACATCGTCCTCGAATGTCAGGTACACCACAGACAGCCCGAACAAAGACCGGCTGCGCAGGCTGGTCACTTTCGGCACGCCGTTCAGACTGGTTTCCAGCGGGACGGTGATGAGTTTTTCCACCTCCTCGGCGGCGTGACCGGGCCACTGCGTAATGACCTGAACCTGCGTGTTCATCACGTCCGGGTACGCTTCAATGGGCAGCTGCGTGAAACTGAACGCGCCCCAGATCAGCAGAACAAAGGCGAGCGCCAGCGCAATGACTTTTTGTTTTAGCGCAAATTGGACAATCTGGTTAATCATAATCCGCTTCCCCGCTCTGCGAAAATTTTTCCCGTCTCCCAGAGGTTTTTCTCCTTCTCCAGTGGAGTGAGTATCGGCAGCGGCAAGATGTTTGTCGGCAACGAAAAATTTATCGCCGACGATGGCAAGGTTATTGCCGGCAGCGGCGAGTCGCTTGCCGTCCCGGAAAGGCGCGGCGCTTGTCCCCTCGCGGCGGGGAATGCGGCGTCAATGGCTGAGAAATTAGTCGCCATTGCCCGCGCCGCCCAGAAAAATCGCGCCATGCGTGACGATTGTTTCGCCGGGACGCAGGCCGCTCGTGACTTCGGCTTTGCCGCCCTGCTGCGTTCCAAGTTTCACCTGCCGCTTCGCGTAATTTTTGCCGTCCGCCACATAGACGAAATCGGCGTTCTCGTCATGCTGAATCGCTTCCATCGGGATCAGCGGCAGCGCTTTCCCGCTCCCCGTCGCAATCGTGACTTCGGCGTACATTCCGTCTTTGAGCCGTCCGGCAGGATTGGGAATTTCGGCGCGGACTTTCACGGCGCGAGACGTTTTATCGAGCGCAGGCGCGATATGAATCACGCGACCCGTGAAATCGCTGTTCGGCGCGGCGGGGACATGAATCTGAACCGCCTGCCCGTCGTGAACCTGCGCAATGTCTTTTTCGTACACGTCGGCCTCGACCCACACGGTTGCGGCGTTGCTGATAGTAAACATCTGCCAGGGCGTCATCTGCGACTGATCCACAATCTGCCCGTCGGTGACCTGTTTGTCGGTGACAATGCCGCCAATGGGGGTCTTAATGGAAACGGTTCCATCGCTGTTCGGCTGACCGAGCAGAACGATTTTACTGCGGGCGTCCTCCGCGTTGAACTGCGCGGTGCGGTAATCGCTTTGCGCCTGCCGCAGATCGCGCAGGACTTGCGCTTTCGCCAGCCGCAAGGCGCGATCCGCTGCGTCCTGCTGAAGTTGGGCCTGCCGGGTCGCGCTTTCCGCCGCCCGAATCTGCTGATCGGAGTACAAATTGGACTGAAACGCTTTTTGTTCGCGGGCCACGGACTGCTCCGCGACTTTCACGCTGTCCGCATCGGATTGAACCGCCGTCTGCGCTTTTTCCAGCACATTTTGCGCGGATTCCAGATCGCTGACCGCCGCGACGCCGATCTCCACGAGTTTTTGCTTGCGGTCATGGTCGCGCTGCGCCTGCGCTAAATCGGACTGCGCCAAAACCAACGCGCCCTTTGCGGTAATCAGCGTGTTTTGCGCGGCTTCGAGCGGGGGCTGCGCGAACCCTCCGATACCCGCCTGCTGTTTCAGGCGCTGCAATGCGTCTCTGGCAAAAAGCGCGGCGGCTTTCGCCTGATCTAAAGACGCCTGCGCCGCCGTGACATCGGGAGTTCCGAGGTCATAGAGCCTGCGGGTTCGGGCCAGATTTTCCCGCGCCTGCTCCAAAGCGACCTTGGTGGAGCGGGCCAGCGTTTGCGCGGAAGCGGCGTCCACGCTGTCCATAACCGCCAGCGTTTGACCCGGCGCAACCCGGTCGCCCACCCGAACATAAACTTTCCGCACCCTCCCTGCAAGGCGCGGGCTGATTTTCACGCTGCTATCGGCGGGAAAAAGAACCTGCCCGGTGGCGTGAATGGCGCCGGACAGACTGGCGTTCTGGACAACCGCCGTTTCGATATTCACCGCCTGCTTCCCCGAATCGGACACGGCGACAACATCGGTTTTCGGCGGCGCGGCTTCCGGGGCGTCGTTTTTCGCCTGCCGGGTCAGCAGAAATCCACCGACGCCCAGAACGGCAAGGATGCCGACCGTCAGCGGAATTTGTTTTGCGATGAGATAGGACTGGCTCATTATTTCACTCTCTTTTTATCACGGACTTCAGGCGTCAGGGAAATTTATTTCGCGGGCGGCGCGATGGGCGCAATGGGGGCCGAACGCAGGGCTGCAAGCGGGGCGCCTGTGGCCCGTTCTAACTGCGCAAGGGCCTGCCGGTGCTGCGCGATGGCCCCGTAGTATGCGATGCGGACGGTTCGCAAAGTGGCCTGCGCGTCAATTAAATCTAGAATCGTGCTTGCGCCCAACTGGTAGCCCTGCGTGACGCGCCGCAAAAGCGACTCGCTTTGCGGCAGAATTCCATTTCGGTATGCTTCCACCGTCTGCGCCGCCAGATTCAGCGCGTTGTACGCCGCCTGCGCGTCCAGTTCCACGCCCTGCCGAATTTGCCGCTGCGCGGCCTCCTGCGCCTTTTCCTGCTTTTGCGCCTGCTGCACGGAACCCCGAATCCCGCCGAAGTCGAAGAGCGGCAGGGTAAAACCCAGTTCAATGTTATTGGTTCCCTGGAGCGGTTTACCCAGAACTAAATCGGGATACGATTGCGCGCGGGCCAGGCTTGCGGCGGCGGACAGAGCGCGGCGGTTATACTCGGCGGACGCCACTTCAGGCCGATTTTTCAGGGCAAGCGCCTGCAAGTCCTCCAATTTCAGCGTGACGGGCTGATACTCCAGAAGTTCCGCCGCGTCAATCGGCTCCTGCGCGTCCCGCCCGATGCCGTTGTTTAAACTGGCCCGCGCCTGCCGCACCCCGTTGATGGCGCTGAAAAGATTGGCGGTTTCCTGCGTCAGCGCCACCTGCGCCCGGATTGCGTTTGTTTCCGGCGCTCCGCCCGCCTGAAACTGTTTGGCGGTCAAATCGCGCAGTTTCAAGGCGTCGGCGTAGGCTTCCTGCTCGTCCGTCAGAGCGCGATTCGCCGCCTGCAAGTTAATGTAAGCATTCTCTACGGACTGCTGAACCGTGAGTCCGGTCGTCTGCGCGTCGGCCTGACTTTGCAGCCATTCGTTTTTCGATTGACTGGTTCGCCAGCGCAGTTTGCCGCTCGTTTCAATCGGCAGATAAACCACATAATTGCTGAGGTCGCCGAAATAAGTTGGCGACACCGTGTTATTCAGCCCGCTAAACCCAATGGTCGGGTTCGCGGGAACGCGCTGCCCCGCATAGTTCGCCCGCGCCGCCGCCACGCCGTACCCCGCCGCCAGTAATTGTGGGCTGCGGGTTTGCGCGTAAGAGACGGCCTGCGCCAGCGTGAATTTTTGCGCGGGCGGAACCGCAGGCGGCAGGGGCGGCGCCATGTCCGCGCCAGCCCCCTGCTCCTGCCCGCTTCCCGTCGCGCCGGGAGCGGGAACAACAGGCGGCGCTGCCGGAGTTTGCGAAAAGGCCGCCCCGTTCGACGCTGCGAGGCAAAGCGCGGCGGTGAATAAAACGCATCTAAAAATCGAAAGGCGAATTTTCATAAAGTAAGAAACGCTTGAAAAAACTCTGGACGGAGGAGAACAGGGAATGAAGTAGAACGTTTGCCGTCCAGGAAGTATGTAAAAGAGTGTTCTTGCTATTCTAGCGCTTTATTTTGTGGCTGAAAGGGGAAAAGGACGAACGGCACAAATTCGGGGATGAATGGCACAGGAGAGGGAGGAAGATAGAATGCATGAGGCAGGAGTGAGATTGCTCTTCTCCTGCCGCATACCTTTCTCCTTATCCCTCGTTTTGCAGACCGAGGCGGCGGCGCAGTTCCGCGTAGCGCGTCCGGCCTACGGGAACCTGCGCCCCATCCGAGAGGCGGAGGGTGTAGGAATGGTTGCCCAGGAAATCTATGGCCTCAATGCGGTCAAGCGGGACGAGATACGAGTCGTGGATGCGGACGAATAGTTCCGGGGGCAGCAGCGTTTCCAGTTGCGTCAGCGTGTAGTAGGTTCGGAATTCACCGGCGGCGGTTCGCGCAAAGACCCGCTTGTCCCGCGCCGCAACGAAGAAAATATCTTCAAGCCGGATGAGGCGGACAGCGTAATCTTCCCGAACGGGCAGGCGGCGCAGGGGCGGCGTTTCGCGCAGGCGTTCCTCCATACGCTGCCGCGCCTGTTCCTGCTGCGCCGCGTCGTCCTGCGCCTGCGCCCGCTCCAGCGATTTCGCGAGGCGTTCCGGCGAAACAGGCTTTACGAGGTAATCCAGCGCGTCGTGTTCGAAGGCGGCGACGGCGTGTTCCGAATAGCCCGTGACAAAAACAATTCGGGGCGGCTGTTCCAAACGCGCCGCCGCGCTTGCGACCTGCATCCCGGTTAAACCGGGCATCTGAATATCCAGAAACAGCAGATTAGGCCGCAAGTCTTCCACCTGCCGCATCGTTTCAACCCCGTTTTCGGCCTCGCCCGCTACTGTGACGCCCTGCGCTTCCAGCAGGCGGCGCAGATAAGCGCGGGCCAGAGGTTCGTCATCCGCGATAAGCGCTGTCAGCACGGTCGGTTTTCTCCTGCGTGAAAGCTTCCTTTGAATTCGTTCTGGCCTTCGCGGGCAGAACGCCGCGAAGCGGCACGGCAAAGGCGGCAAGCGTTCCCCCCGATTTGCGGCGGTACAACCGCAGACGCTCCCGGTCGCCGTAGAGTAAAAAAAGTTGTTGGTTCGTGATTTTCAGACCGCTTGAAGGCGCTTCATCGTTCTTCAAGGCTGCTTTCCGCGCCGCTTCGGTCATGCCCTCGCCGTCGTCCATCACGGCAATCAAAGCGTAATCGGGTCGGGCGCGCGATAACTCGTATTTCGCCCGGTTCCATTTTCGGCGCTATTCCATGCAGCACAGCGTTTTCCACAAGCGTTTGAATCGCAAATGTTGGAATGAGAACGCTTTCGGCAGCGGGATCAATTTCCCATTGAACCCGCAGCCTGACGCCAAGCCGATGCTGCTCGATTTCCAGAAAGCCGCGCGCATACTCGATCTCCTGCGCCAGAGAAATCGGCGCGGATGGGTGGGCGGCAAGGACGCCCCGCATTAGTTGACTTAGGCGCAGAATGGCAGCCTCCGCTTTGTCTGAGTCGATACTGCACAGCGCGGCAATGGAAGTCAGCGCATTGAACAAAAAGTGCGGGTGAATTCGCGCCCGCAGCGCGGCAAGTTGCGCTTCTCCCGCCAGGGCGTGAGCGCGTTCCGCTTCTAAACGGTTGCGTTCGCTGTCGGCGCGGGCGCGGGCGTCGTTCAAAATCAGTTGCAGCAACAGGACGCCAAAGCCGTTGGCGCCGCTGCTGAGAAGGACAAAATGGGACAGATGGGGCAGATGCCCGGGACCTGTTGAAATTTGATGAAGCAGACTGCCACCCCCGGAACCGGCGGCTCCCGCCACGAAACTCTTCAGCAGAGACGCCCGCGCTCCAAACAGTCGGCGGATAATTTCAGCGAACGCCGCGCTTCCAAACAGCGTCAGCGCTGTTTCCCACATTCCGGGCGGCGTCCGCAGGACGCCCGCGAGGAGCATTACGGTGAAAGCGGCAATCAGTCCCACGCGCAGCCCGCCAATGAGCGTGGCGAAGGTGACAATCAAACTATGAACGATGTAGGGCGAACGCGCGCCAGGGAAAATGACCTCCGACAGTCCGACCAGACCGAGCAGGATGCCCAGCAACGCTTCGTTACGGGACGAAGGGCGCGATGGAAACAGAATAGCAAGCGCGCCTCCTCGCGCCAGCAGATAGGCAATCGCGATAAGCACACAGGTATCTTCGATAAAGGCATTGGTCGCCGGAATATAGTGAGTCACTGTCCGCCTCCATAAACACTCTGCCTTTAATTCGCGATGTCCCCACCAAATTCCTATTGCTTCGTCAAACCTCTTAATTATACAGCATCGGGCGCATGAAATTGCGCTTTGAAAAGCGTGAAACGCCTTCAAAAGCGTTTTGCATTGGGAGACGGGCATATTCTGAATGATGTCAAGATTTTAACAATGCGAACTTTATAAGTGAAGCGTGGAGCAGAACACACTACTACTGCGGTGTGGATGATTTTTCGCCCCATCGCGCTTCGATTTTGATGGGCGGATAGTTCGTGATAAGCGGCGTCTCCCGCTGGGGGTTATCGGACTCTACAAGCCGGATTTGTCTATTCCAGCGCTGATAAATGCGCTCAAAGATCGAGATGCGCTGGCGCGGCAAACGGCAGTGGAGTCACTGGAAAAAATGAGATAATGGGCGTGGGAAGCCGTTGTTCCTCTTGCCATGACTCTGAAAGACAAAGACGACGGAGTCGCTTATGCAACTGTCGAAGCGCTGGCTAAAATCGCTGAAGGACTGTACCAGCAAGCGCGTGATTTCGATCCGCCGATTGTGGCAAAACAGATCGTCGCGTGGGAAAATGTTGAGAAGGACCTAGCTTCGTATCGGCTCAAAAACGCGCCCGATCCGGCGGAATTTGCCAAATCAACAAAAACAATTCACGATTTTCTGGTTCACTTGAAAATGCCAAAGCGCTAACATAAACCATTTTAGCAATGGTGTCAGGCAAAACTATGAACTGGCCTGCAATATCGAACAGTACTTGCAACACGATAGAACGCAAGCTGCACAATAATTTGCAAAGAAAGTGGCGCTGCGCTCCGGGGCATCGCCTCACTTGTCATGAAGTTTTGTCGTCCGGTTGTCTGCGTGGCCCAACGTCCGCTGCATATCTTCCGGCGGGCATTTGTTCTCTAGCGCCGTCGTCGCCCAACCCCGCGCCATAATCTCGACATTGCCGCAGTTCAGGAACTATTTCTACGATCCGCTGGGCAACCTGCAAAGTTACCAGACGGGCTACGACAACATGGGGAAGACTTATGCCATCACCTGCGGCTATGAGGCCAATCGCGACCGCCTGCTTTCGGACACGTATGGCGAATACGTAACAGGCAACGACGCGGCGCATCAGACCGCACCGCGTTCGCGTTGGGCCCTCCGTTGCCCGCCGGGGCCAGGTTCCGCGACGGTGCGGGCCATAAATAACCGCTTTGCGCTGCCTTTGAGCGTTGTGGCGGTTTCGATAAAGATCGATTTAAGAAAAGAGCGATTTAAGACTTTCGGTGAGGTCCACTATGGTTCTCCTGCGCGTGAGAGCAGATTGTTCCCTCACTTGGAAGAATTTGATTATCGAAAGTCCCTCATCTTCTGTCTTCCCTTTTCCCTCTCGTCTTCCGCCCCGCTTCTCGACGCGACGAGGATCGGGGCGATATTTTGCCTTTTCACTTTTTCACGCAGGTTTTTACATTCCTTACCGCGAATAGAGCGTTAGAACTCATTTGGGGCGGCGGGTTGGACTGTGGATTCTTTTACGGGCAGTGAGGACAAAAAATGGCGCGTGGCGGCGTGGGCGTTCCTCACCATTACCACGCTGCTGCGTCTGGCGGGACTACGGGCCTTAGAGCTTGCGCCCGATGAGGCGTACTACTGGGACTGGTCGCGGCGTCCCGCGCTGGGCTATTACGATCAGGGGCCGTTTATTGCCTATCTGATTCGCGCTACAACGGGTGTTTTCGGAACAAACGAGTTCGGTGTCCGGTTCGGCGTCCTACTGGCCTCACTGGGAACTCTGATCTGCTGCTACCTGCTGGCGGCGCGGATTTTCTCTCCAATGGCGGGCTTGTTCGTCGTTCTGCTGCTGGGCGTCACGCCGTTGATGACCGTCGGCAGCCTGATTGCCACCTACGATCCGCCGATGGTCTTTTTCTGGGCGTTGACCGCCCTGTTTCTGGAACGCGCCTTTTTCGCGCCGCAGCAATCAGAAAATAAATTCGGCTGGGTTTGTGCGGGGCTTGCGGCGGGGCTTGGCTTCCTTAGCAAGCATACCATGCTGCTGATGCTGCCCTGCCTCGCGGTCTTTTTCGCCGCCTCCCCAACGCGCCGTTTCTGGCTGCGCCGCCGGGAACCGTATCTTGCGCTCGGCCTGATGATCGTTTTATACAGCGGCGTCCTACTCTGGAACGCGCAGCATCACGGCTGGACGTTCGGACACCTGCTGTTTCTGGCAAAAAAGTCCACACAAAGCCCCTTGCAGCGTTTCGGCGAATATCTCGGATCGCAGGCCGCCCTGCTCGGCCCCGTCTTGTTCCTCGCCCTGCTCGGCCCGCTGACAGGCGGCGCGGGGAAAAGGGAAAAGAGGGAGAAAGGGGAACAGGGGACAGAAAATACGAACGGCGCGGAAGCAATCCAAGATTCAACATCCAACATCCAACATCGAACGTTTCTGCTCTGCCTCGGTCTGCCGGTGTTCCTGTTCTTCTGTCTGCTGTCCTTGAAAGCGAAGGTGCAAGGCAACTGGGCGGTGTGCGCATGGCTGACGCTGACCGTTCTGGCAGGCGGGCGGCTGACGGAATTAGCGCCGCCGATTGCGCGGCGCTGGCTCATCGGAATCGTCGCGACGAGCGGACTGCTGACCGCGCTGCTGCTTTCGCCGGGACTGCGTTTTGCGCTGGGGTTGCGCCTGCCGCCCGACGCTGACCTTTCCAACACGACGACGGGCTGGCGCGAAACGACGGCGCGGGTACAGCAAGTCCGCAGCGAGATGGCGGCGGGCGGGCGTCCGGTCTTTGTCGCCGCCAACGATTATCAGTATGCGGCGGAGATGGCCTTTTATCTGCCGGACCACCCGCAGACGCAGGACTTATTCCTGCATTTCCGCCTGACAATGTACGCCGCCTACATCGAAGACCTGAAAAAACATCTGGGTGAGGACGCCGTATTTGTCAATGAAAACGAATCGGAGGACAAGTACCTGCGTCAGATTTTTGAGTCGGTGACGTGGGACGCGCCCCTTCCGATCTACCGCAAACCCTACTACGCGGGGCCAATCCGAACTGTGCATATCGCCCGCTGCCGAAACTTTCGCCGCTATGTCGGATTGGAATGGGCGGATGGCGGATAAAGAAAACAGATAGGATTTCAGGACAGACGCAGGATGAACACGATGCGCAGCGAAATAAACGCATGAATTATGAATCAACCAGCAAGATTTCGTCGAGTAAAAGTAGCAGGAGGAGGTATTACGCGCATCCTTTTGATGCCCCTCTTGTTGATAGGTCCGCTAAAGGGGATTTAGCATTGATAAAAAATCTTAAACGTATCTTATTGCTGGCAATGGCCCTGGTTGCCGCAGGCGTGTTCCTCTGCGCGGCGCCAAGCGCGCGGGCGATGTCCCCGGATAAGACGCTGGCTATGGACAGCTACATTAACGCCTTCTATAATGCGAACAGCGGGAACGCCTTTTTTTATGGGGACAGTGGTCATGCCACTCGCGCCTCGTTCTGGCAATACGCCGAAGAGATCGAGTTGGTGGAGGATGCCGCCGCCTCAAACAGCAAATACAACGGCGTTGTGACCGCGCTGTGCAACGGATTTCTCAGCGTCTACGGTACCGACTGGACGAGCAACTCATACAACGACGATATTCTATGGGCGTGCCTCGCGTTTATTCGGACAGGCAATAGCGCTTTTGTGTCCCTTGCCAGAAACAATTTTCTTGCGGTATGGAATCGCGCCTATGACACCGCGCTGATACCGGGACTATGGTGGACGACCGGAAAAACGTCCAAAAACGCCTGCGTGAACGGAGAGGGCGCTATTGCCGCCTATTTGCTGGGGTACACGACTTACGCCAATACGCTCTGGAACGGGTTTCTTTCTAATTCAAAGGTGTGCGACCTGAGCAAATATCGCATCGCAGACCATATCAACAGCGATGGAACGGTCGTCTGGTGGGAGTTTACCTATAATCAAGGCGTTCTTATCGGCGCGGCGACCTATCTGGGTCATCTAAGCGCGGCGCGCGCGGCGATGCAGGAAACAGTAAACGCGCTCACCTATTCCAGCGGCGTCCCGTTCGTTGAGGGGACCCAAAACAATGACGCGGCAGGTTTCAAGGGCGTCTGGGCGCGATGGGCCAATCTGTTTTCCAAACAGGACAGTTCCTTCAATCTCTGGCTGGACCGGAACGCAAATCAGGCATGGAACGAGCGGAATTCCGGCGGTCTGGTCTGCTCGGACTGGACGCAGCGAACTTCGGACAGCGCAGTTTATGCGTGGGAATGTTCGTCAGGCGCGTCAATTATTTTAAACGATCCTGTGACCAATGGCGCCCCGGCGGCGCCTGTCGGGCTGAGCGCCGCAAGTGGCAATACCCAGGTATCGCTTTCGTGGCAGACGTGCGGCGGCGCGGCCTCCTACAATATTTATCGCGGGACGGTATCTGGCGGCGAGAGCGCTACTCCTATTGCGACCGGCATAGCAGGCGCTTCCTATACCGATACGGGATGCGCCAATAACATCGCTTATTACTATAAGGTCGCTGCGGTCAATAGCGCGGGAATCTCTCCTCTGTCCAGCGAGGTTAGCGCGGTCCCGACTGTCTATACGCAGGTCAATCTGTCTGGCTGGTCGCATAGCCCCGGCAGCTACAGTGACGGGGCCAAGTTTCCAGCGACTGACGGTCTCGATGGCGCAGGTAATGCTTATTCCGCCGCGCTGCTTGGCTCCAGTCCGGCGTGGAACAACATCCCGTTCGCTTTTGGCGCCGCAGGCTACAACAACGTCGTTACGGGCGCAGGACAGACAATCCCGCTGCCCGCAGGCAAGTTTTCCAGTCTGGTCATTCTGGCGACCGCTGTTTCTGGAAGTCAGGCGTCGCAGATTTTCAAGGTAAACTACGCGAGCGGCAGCGCCGTGTCCTACCCCCAGAGCCTCAGCGACTGGCGCGCGCCACAAAATTATTCGGGCGAGGCTGAAGCGATCTCCCCTCGCTATTTCAACACAAGTTCTGGGACCACGCAGCCGGGCGCCTGCTATGTCTATGGCTACTCTTTCGCCCTTGATAACACGCGGACGGTGGCGAGCATCACACTGCCGAATAATCCGAAAGTGAAAATTCTCGCCATGACATTAGTCGCGCCAACCAGCGCCGTAAGCGGCAATCTGGCCCTCGAAGGCGTTGCCGATCTTTACGCAGTCAGTTCACAGGCCCCGCTGGGCGCATTTGCAATCGAATTTCGCTTGCCGGGAACGTTGACCGTCGTCTTCACTGCTAAGGTCACTCTCCTTCCGGTAGGAAGCGGCAGTCCGTTCGGCTCCTTCAGCATTAAGAACGCGCCTGCCGGGACCTATGACATCGCGATTAAAGGCAGCAAAAATCTGCGCGTTGTAAAGTCCGGGGTCGCCATCAATGGCGCGACTTCGCTTACAGACACGACGCTGCCTGCGGGCGACGCGAACAACGACAACAGCGTGGATTCGTCGGACTTCACGGCCCTGATTGGTTCCTTCAATTCCGCCGCCTCCATTCCCGGCAGCGGCTACGACCCGACCGCAGACTTCAATAGCGACGGCTTTGTAGACTCTTCAGACTTTACCCTGCTCATCGGCAATTACAATACGGCAGGCGCCCCCTAGACCAACGCTATTTCAAAAGGGAATCAGTATTAACGCGATTTATGACGAAGAGACCACATCGATTATGAATAAACCAACAGGATTTCGTCGGTTGAAACACGAGGCGTTCGCAAATGAGGTCAAAGAGCAAATCAGCCAAATTTTGTGGGAGCAATGGGACCCTATCGGCGTAAATGACGAACCACAAGCGCGAAACGAATACGACGGGTACGTATCTCACATTTTTGTTCTTTTGTCCAACGGCGCGGACGATGTAAAAATCGCGGCGCATTTCTGCCAGCTTGAAACGGGCAGTATGGGTTTGCGCGGTTCCACCGATACGCATTTAGAACGGGTCATTGCGGCCCTGCGCGAGATTGATCTTAATACCAATGCGCTCTGATTGCAGGGCGAGGCAAACTTTTCACAGGAGAAAACGATAATGACGACGCCGAAAGTTTCTATGCAGTTGATTGTGTTTGGGCCGCGCAACGAGACCGATTTCGCGGGCGTTCTGCGCGACGTGAAGACGGCGGGCTTTCCCGCGTTCGAGGGGGGCAATCTGTTCGGGGCGTTTGGCGAAGCGGAGACGCGCCGTCTGCTCCACGAGACCGGGCTGGGCGTTTCGGGGGCGCATTTCGGCTACGGGGCCTTCGAGAATGAGCAGGAGTTGGCGGGGCATATCGCTTACGCGCAGGGCATCGGCCTGACCCGGTTTATGTGTTCCGGCGTGGCGGACAACAGCGTTTCAGGCTACAAAAAATCGGCGGCGGTGTTTCAGGCGGCGGGGCAGCGGCTCGCCGACGCGGGCATGACGTTCAATTACCATAATCACGACTGGGAATTTGCTGACCTCGGCGGTGTGACAGGCATGGAGATTCTGGCGCAGGAGACCGATCCGGCGCTGGTAAAATTCAATATGGACGTTTTCTGGCTGCATTACGCCGGACAAAACCCTGCCGAATTTATCGCAAAGCACGCCGACCGCGCCGGATATTTCCACTTCAAAGACGGGCGCGAAACGAAGTCCCCGCTCGGCAAACGCAGCCCTCGGTTCACCGAACTCGGACGCGGCGACGTGGACTTGCAGTCCGCTTACGACGCGGCAGCCCAGGCGGGCGCGGAATGGATCGTCTACGAACAGGACAACACCGCGCTGACGCCGCTGGAGTCCGCCGCCATCAGCCGCAATTTTCTCCGTGACACACTCGGTCTGTCGTAGCGCCTCATCCGCCCTGTTTTCCTGCGCCTGATTAGCATACTGAAGGGGCGGGAAGGGGAAAATATCGGCGACGAGATGAAAAATGACCAAAAAATTTACCCCGTTTGTTTCTAATTCCACGACCTTGCAGGACATTGCGCGGCGCGTCGGGATTTCCAAAGTCGCCGTTTCGGTGGTGCTGAACGGCGCGAACTCCAATACGCGGGTGTCGGCGGAGACCCGGCAGCGGATTCTGGACGCTGCGCTAGAGATGAATTACCACCCCAACGCCGCTGCGCAGAACCTGCGGCGCGGACGCGCCAATACGCTGGGCATCGTGTTCGGGGCCTCGGAGACCAATGACCGGCAGATGTCCTCCGCGCTGACCGCCAACGTCATTCAGGGCGCGGCGGTCGCCGCCGAAGCGGAACGCTATAACATGATGCTGTTCATCAATCCCTGGCGCAGCGGCAACGGGGGGCTGAATTGCCTGCGCGACCAGCGCACCGACGGTTCGATCCTCGCCATGCCCCTGTCGGGAACCGGCATGATGGAGACGCTGCTGGCCCTGGATCAGCCGCTGGTCTTCATCGGATATCCGGCGGATATTCACGGCATCTCGTCGGTGGACATAGACAATTTTCGCGCCGCCTGTGACGCGGGCAAGTATTTGCTCGATCTGGGACACCGCCGAATCGCGCACCTGATGGGCGACGAGTTCTATATCTGCACCGCGCAGCGGCGCGACGGTTTTTTGCAGGCGATGCGGGACAGGGGCGTCGCCGTTCCGCCGGAGTATCTGGTCGCTGGCTCTTACGACGGTCTGCGGACGGCGGAGGACACCGCCCGTCTGCTGGCCCTGCCGAATCCGCCGACCGCCCTTTTTGCGGGCAACGATATTATCGCCGGTCAGACGGTGCGGGCGGCGCGACATCTGGGCGTGTCTGTGCCAGAGGGCCTTTCGGTCATCGGGTTTGACGACCTGTTTTTGCCGCCGCACATGGACGAACTGGTGACGACCATTCGCCAGCCATTTTTTGAGATGGGGCATAAGGCCGCCGAAATTCTGATCCGCAAACTTCAGGGTGAAGATTTTCCGGCGACCACGCTAATTCTCAAGCACGAATTGATTGTCCGAAAAACCACCGCGCCGTTGCGTTAGCATTTCTGCCAGAAATCCAGCGCAGGCGGCTCACCAGGAACTCTGCAGGCTCCCAATCCCTCAAGAGAAGAACAAGGGATGTTCCCGCGTCTTCCCGCTGAAAGGCCGGTTCGGCAAAAACAACAACGCTGCTACGCCGCCTTTCCCTGCGACAATACCAACGAAGGACTGACGCGCCGCCCGATAGCGCAGCGCAATCGGGCGGCGGGAAGCTCGCGTCTTGCGACTGACACGCGAAATGGATGCAGATTGAGCGCCTGATGGGGCCGCTTGCGACCAATAACCGCATTGGCTTTCCACTAGTAACCCGACCGACCCATCGAACAGTGACCCATCGAACATTGCCCCGGCGGACGTATGGGCGAATAATCAAAAGGCTCCGGGAGGTTTCAAATCCCGGCTTCGCGGGAGCAACAGAATGAAGAAATACAACGTTTCCCTTAGAGAAGTGGGGGCGGCGCTGGCTTTTGCCGCGCTGTGCGCCGCGCCGAACGCGGGGGCGCGGCAGTCCGCGACCGCGCTGACGGCGCAGCCTTACCTGTGGCAGCCCGTTCGGCTGGGCGCGGGCGGGTTCATCACCGGGTTTGCCACGCACCCGCTTGACGCCAGCGTCCGCTATTGCCGCACGGACGTTGGCAATGCTTACCGCTGGGACGCCGCGCAAAACCTCTGGATTCCGATGAAAGTTTGCAACGCGGACGGCTCCGGCATTGCCGCGTCCGCCGCGTCCGCGCCCACTCCGGGCGGCGTCAGCAGCGTCGCCGTAGACCCATCCAATACCGCCATCGTGTTCATGGCCTTCGCCTTGCCGCACTCCAACGACGTGGCCGGCGGGACGAATCTGAACATTTTCAAAAGCCGGGACGGCGGCAAAAACTTCACCGCCGCAAACCTCAATATCGCCTCCGATCCGAACGGCAACTGGCGCACTTACGGCGAACGCCTGTCCGTTGACCCAAATTATGGCAATATCGTGTATTACGGCAGCGACAGCAGCGGGCTTTATCGCAGCGTGGACGGCGGCGCGACCTTCGCGCCGGTGACCGGTTCGGGAGCGCCCGCCGCCACCGCCAACGTGATTGGCGTCCGGTCTTATCAGAAGGGCGGCGTCACCGCCGCGTTCGGGCAGTCAGTGAGCAGCGTGGTCTACGCGCTGACGGGCGACGGGGACGTTTTTCGCAGCGCGGACGGCGGGCAGAATTGGACGAACAGCACGGCAGGCGCGGGGTTAAGCGGTCATGTGGCGGTCAGCGCGGTAGACCAGAAAAATGGCAATCTATACGTCGTCCAGAACGGTACGACGACGGTCTGGCGGTACAGCGGCGGCGCGTGGACGGCGCTCGCCGGGGCGAACACGCGCTATGCGGTCTTTGGAATCGCGGTAGACCCGAACAATTCCAGCCGCATTTTTGCGGCGGGCGGCGACTCAAGCCTGAGCCGCACGACTGACGGCGGGGCGCACTGGACGAGTCTGGGCAGTCTGCAATTCGCCAACACGCTGGGCTGGCTGCCGCAGACCACCGGAACAAATCCCTTCCGCAGCGAAGCGGGACTTTACTTCGACCGAAACGGAACGCTCTGGCTGCCGCAGGGCAACGAGGGCGTCCTGAAATATACGCCGACCGCCGCCAACACCGAAACGTCCGCGAAATTCACGATAGATTCCGCCGGAATCGAGGAGTTTGTCGCGCGCGATGTGATTATTCCCAAAGGCGGCGGCGACCGGGCGATTGTCGCGGTGGAGGACGCCACCGGCCTCGTCGTCACGAACCCCGACACGTTTTCCGCAAAGCAAATCCCGCTGCAAACGCAACTCATCTCCAATGCGAACAGCGTAGCGTCCTGTCCGAATGACCCGAACAGTCTGTTCGTTTCCAGCAGCGACATCAACTTCACTGGCTACCCGGTGGGCGGACAGAATTTCTCCGGCTACTCATTCGATGGCGGCGCGACCTGGGCGCGGTTCGGTTCCATTCCCACCTACGTGGACGGCAACGGGAAGACCCAATCCATGCAGACGGGCAGCATCGCGGTCAGTCGGCGGTCGGTCTGGAGCGCGGGGGCAGACCACCTCGTTTACCTGCCGAATTACAATTTCGCGCCGCAATACTCGAAGGACGGCGGCAAAACGTGGGCGCAGACCGCCTCGTTTCCGGTGACTTCGGACGGTCATTCGCTGGACGGCGGCAAGGGGTTTTTGGGCTACTGGAATCTGTCACTGAAGCAGCGGATGCTCTACGCCGATCCGTTTGTCGCCGATAAATTCTATCTGAAATTCAACTCCGCTCCCGCTGGCCTGTACGTTTCGACGGACGGCGGCGCGAACTGGTCGGCCTATTCCACCGCAGGCGGCGCGGCGATTACCGGCCTGCCGAACTATGTCTATCACGGGCAGTTGGCGGTCAACTACAATTTGCAGGATGATCTCTGGTTTGCCTATGGGTGGGAGGGCAACGCGGGGCCGGGTCTGTACCACCACGCGCCGGGAAGCGCCACGTTCGCGAAACTCGGCGGCATTTCGTTCGCCATCACGCTGGCGCTGGGCGCGGGGCGGGGAAACACGGGCGACGCGCCCTACACCGCCTATTTCTACGGCAAAATGACGACCGATCCGCAGTGGGGCGTTTTCCGTTCCACGACGGCGGGCGCGACGTGGGAGCGAATCGCCGCTTACCCCGCCGGAATCTACGATCAGCCGACGTGCATGGCGGCGAGCGGGGACACGTTCGGGCTGGTCTATATTGGATTCGGCGGCAACAGTTTCGTCTACGGCGTCCCATCCCCGGTCATCATGGGAACGATTACGCTGGAGGGCGTCAGCGATCTGTCGAAAATCAGCCCGTCCGCGCCGCTCGGAACGTTCCATCTCTCCTTCCGCAGTCCCGGTCAGACAGCGGAACGCTACGGCAGGGAGGTGGCGCTGACAACCGCCGCCGGTTCCTACTCCGTCACCGGAATCCCCGCCGGAATGTATGACCTGCTCATCAAAGGCCGCAAAAACCTCGCGGTCAAAATCTCCGGCGTCGCGGTCAGCGCATCGGGCGCAACCCTGCCGAACGTCCCACTTCCAGCGGGCGACGCCAACAACGACAACAGCATAGACTCGTCCGACTTCACCGCGCTCATCGGTTCGTTCAATTCCGACGCCGCCCTTCCCGGCAGCGGCTACGACCCGACCGCCGATTTCAACTTCGATGGCTTCGTAGACAGTTCCGATTTCACCCTCCTCATCGGCGCGTTCAACAGCACTGGCGCGAATTAAGGGAAAAGGGAAAAGAGATTCGCTTTGGAACCGTTCGCAGGCGTTTTTTCGTAGAGAGTAGCAGGAAATCGTTGCGAAAAGGAAAACACGGTGAGACAACTGAGTTCGGAAGAGATACAGAAAGTTTTGGATACCGCCGTCGAGAACATCATGCAGCGCGACGGCGTGACCCGCAAAGAGGCGATGAAAATGGTCGAGGAGAAGGGCGTTGCGGTGCGGGTGCGCATCGGCGAGGAGGAGCGGACGCTGGTCATCCGGTTCCCCGACAAGCCCGAACCCTTTAAAATGAACGACTAATTTTTAATCCCGCCATAAAGCGGTAGGAAAATCCCCCCAACGCGCCGAAACTAACCGTGACGGCGCGTTTTCTTCTGCGCCTATCTCATGGAGGAAAACGAGCCGAGCGAGAAATTTTCTTTTCCCTCTCCCATTTTCCCTTTTTAAGGACAGCGCAAGCATGGCAACGGTTGACCCGAAAGTTTTTCGCGCGTATGATATTCGCGCCCTCGTTCCTGAGCTGGTGGACGAGGACAGCATCTATTTTGGCAAGGTCGGGGCGGCGGACACCTTCCAGGCCCCGCTGACCCCCGACGGGGTGGAAGAGATCGGGCGCGGCCTCGCCGATTTGTTTGACGCTGAAACGGTCGCGATTGGCTACGACGCCCGCCTTTCCAGCCCGGAATGGGCGGCGGCGCTGGCGCGGGGCCTGAACCGGCAGGGCGTCAACGCGCTCGATCTCGGACTCGCCACGACCGATATGGTGTACTACGCCTCCGGGAAATTCGCTATGCCGGCGGTGGAGATTACCGCCTCGCACTGCACCAAAGAACTCAACGGCATGAAAATGGCGCGGGCGGGAGCGCAGATTATCGGGATGGGCAGCGGAATGGAGGAATTGCGGGAGATAGTCGTCGGGCAGAAATACCGCAGCGCCGCGAAACCGGGAACGACGCAGCGCCGCGACATTTTGCCGGAGTTCACCGATCACCTGATGCAATTCGCGGACGCCGAAACGATTGCGCCGTTCAAGATTGTTGCGGATGCGGGCAATGGAGTCGGCGGCGTTCCCGCCCGCGCCCTGTTCGCCCGCCTGCCGCAATTAAACGTGACGGAGATGTATTTCGACGCGGACGGCAATTTTCCCAACCACCCCGCCAACCCGTTCGAGCGTGAGAATATCGAGCCGTTAGTTGAGCGCGTGCTTGCGGAGGGGGCCGATTTTGGCGTGGCGTGGGACGGGGACGCCGACCGCGTGTTTTTTGTGGACGAGACGGGCGAACCGGTGGCGGGGGATTTCGTGACGACCTTAGTGGCGCGGCATTTTCTGCAAATCCAGCCCGGAGCGAATATCGTTTACGATCTGCGGGCGTCGTGGGCCGTGCGCGACTGGGTGACAAAACTTGGCGGCGCCCCGATTGCGGAGCGCGTCGGACACTCCTATATCAAGCGGACGATGCGGGCGCAAAACGCGATTTTCGGCGGCGAGGTCTCCGGGCATTACTATTTCCGCGACCACTGGTACGCCGACAACGGCTATATCCCGCTGCTTTCCCTGATGACGATGCTCTCCGCGCAAAAGGTCAAATTGAGTGAACTGGTGGCAGGGCTGGGAAATTATTACGTTTCGGGCGAGATTAACTCCACCGTGCCGGACGTACAGGCAGTCATTGAAAAAATCAAAACAAAATACGCCGACGGCAAAATTGATACGAAAGACGGCGTAACGGTGGAATACGCCGACTGGCATTTCAACGTGCGCCCTTCCGCCAACGACCCGGTAATCCGCCTGAATCTAGAAGCGCCCTCGCAGTCCGAAATGGAAGTAAAGCGCGACGAACTGCTGGCCCTGATTCGGGAAAAATAGAACCGGAAAAAGTAACTATTCACCCTGGCCCTCCCCTTCGCAAGGGGAGGGAGCCGCCTGCTTTTTTCCCCTCCTTACGAAGGAGGCGTAGGGGGAGGTGAATAGTTAGGGACTCTCAAAGTTTAAATCGTTCCATTGCGGTAGCGTGTAGCGGGCGAATAAATTCACTGCCACAAAAGCGCGAAGTCCGCCTTCGCGGACTCAATGCGGACTTTGAACATGGGAACGTTTATTTTTTTGAGGGTCCCTTACCGGAAAAATAAAGCGTCGTTCCGGGCGGCAAAGTTTCCGTTTTTCGCTCTTTCGGGCAGGGCGCTTCCTGCCCGAAGGAACGGGACGAAACCGCCCGCGTTCCCTAACAGGCCCCTGCCGAGCTGCGTAGAATCTCCTAAACCTTTCAGGAGAGGAAGCGATGCAAACGATTTCAGAAAACAGTGAGAGAAATAGCGGAAACGATAACGGGCGGGATGCAGGGGAATACGCGCCCTATCCGCCGGACGATTCGCTGCTGGACGCCTATTCCAGCGCGGTCAGCGGAGCGGCGGAGCGGGTAGGCCCGTCCGTCGTGCATATCGAGGCGAAGTCGGGCGAGCGGACGCGGCGCGGACAGGAGCAGGGCGGCACGGGTTCCGGGTTTCTCTTTACGCCGGATGGGTATATCCTGACGAACAGCCACGTGATTCACGGCGCGAAAAAAATTCAGGCCGCGCTTTCGGACGGCAGACAGTACCCGGCGGAACTTATCGGAGACGACCCGGACACCGATCTCGCCGTAATTCGGATTGACGCGCCGCATCTAATTCCCGCCCGTCTGGGAGACTCCAGCGCGGTGCGGGTGGGGCAGGTCGCCGTCGCGATTGGAGCGCCCTACGGATTCCAGGCCACCGTCACGGCGGGCGTCGTCAGCGCGTTGGGGCGGTCGCTGCGGTCGCGTTCGGGGCGGCTGATGGACGATATTTTGCAGACAGACGCGGCCCTCAATCCCGGCAATTCCGGCGGGCCGCTGGTCACGTCGCGGGGCGAGGTCATCGGCGTCAATACGGCGGTGATTCTTCCGGCGCAGGGGCTTTGTTTCGCTATCGCCATCAATACCGCGAAATTCGTTGCGGGGCGGCTGATGCGCGACGGGGAGATTCGGCGCGGCTATCTCGGCGTGGCGGGGCAGAATGTTCCGTTGTCGCGCCGCGCCATCCGCGAGTTTAATCTGCTGGGCGAGAGCGCAATCGTGGCGGCTGCGGTTGAGAAGGGCAGTCCGGCGGAACGGGCGGGTCTGCGGCAGGGCGATATTATCGTGGCCTTCGACAACAAGCCCATCACGAGCATTGATGACCTGCACCGGCTGCTTGCGGAGGCGAGGCCAGGAATTTCCGCGACGCTGGCGATTTTCCGGCAATCCGAGCGTCTGCTTCTGACCGTGACGCCCATCGAATCGCCGCGCAGCAAATGACCGGGAGTGAGGTAGCAGGCAACTCTTCACGTCGGGTCTTTTACAGGCCCGACGTGAAGAGTTGCTATCTCTCTCTCATTTCCACGAAATTTGCAGGAGGGAGACGGCGTTGCGGGGCAGGTCGAAGTCCAGACGGACAAGGCCGTCCGTGACCGGGCAGCGCGATTCCGCGCCGACTTGCTGCAATTTCCCTGCCGCCTCTAATTCCCGAAACTGCGCGGGCGCGGGCGGCTGCGGCGATCCCATTTTTTTCCACAGGGCGTAGGCGTTGCTGTGGCTGCCGTCAATGCGATAGTGGCGGACGGTGACAGAGCGGACGCCTGCGGGCAGAGAGGCAAGCGTAAAGGAAATCGGGGCGTCGGGGGCGGGCAGATCGTCGTCGTGGTAATGCCAGAGCAGCGCGGAGACCGTCTTGCCCTGAGTCGTCGCAATCCCGTTGATGTCGGCCTGTTTTCGGACGCCGGAACGCTGAATGTCCTCCACATTGACGCGCCGATTGCTGGCGAGTCCGACGCGCTCGCCCCCCATTTTGCCAAACATCCGAAAAACATTCAGCACGGGCTTATCAATGCCATTGGTCGCAAGCTCGCGATAGCCCGCAAAAAAAGGCGTGTCCTCAAACTCAAAAGACCAGGTGACGATGCCTTCTAAACGGATTTGCCTCCGTTCCGCAAGGGCGTAAATCCCGTGCAGGGCCTCGGCGGTATAGACGGCGAACAGGGGCGTTTCCCGGTAGCCGTTCTCCGGGTGGTCGGCGGCGGAACACGCCGCGCAGCCCTCCGGGTCGGACTCGCCGAGAACAACGGGCAGATTGCGGAACTCCGGGAACGACGCAATCACCGCAAATTGCCTGTCTATGACCTGCAAATGGCGGTCCAGTCCCATCTGGACATAGCCCGCGCCGGAAGCGTCTCGCAGGAAGCGCGGCGAGCCTTTGGGGTGGAACGAGATAAACTCCAGGGGAGCGCCGATCTTGCCGGTGGCATAGTTTTTTCCGCTGCGGCAATGCTCCAGAAAGGCGCGGAGAAAATCGTAGGCCGCGCCGGTGCAGTCTGGGCCGCCAATTCGCGCCGCAGGCAGGGCGCGTTTCACGGCGTCGGCGGCGTAGTCATAAAGTTTGAAATACTCCTCGCGGCTGCCGTGCCAGTACGCGATGTCCGGCTCGTTCCAGACCTCCCAGGGCCACGTTTCGACCTCCGCCTTCCCGTACCTTGCGACGGCGTGACGCGCCCACTGGTACACAAGTTCACCCCATTTTTCGTAACTTTTGGGCGGATATGTCCAGCCGGTGAAGACCGTGCCGGTCGGGAAATGGTGGCGATAGGGCGGCGGGCCGGTGGTCAGGGCCTCCGGCATAAATCCGATTTGCGCCAGCGGCCTGATATGGGCGGCGCGGTACGTATCGAAAATCCGGTCTAAAATTTTCCAGTCATAGACGGGCCTTCCCGCCGCGTCCTCAGTGTAGGCGTTGGTGGAACCCCATTTGAGCGAACGGGAGCCGTCGCCGCTGGTCAGCAGGTTATGCGTCCGTATATAGACGGGGGCGGGGCGCAGCGCCGCCAGTTCCCGCAGCAATTTTTTGCCGTTGGGAGCGTAGGTGTAGTTCGGCTCGTCGTAGCCAAACCAGCTCCACGCGGGAGAAAAGGGGCCGCTTTTCGCGTCCAAATCTACGCGGACTTCGGCGCGGGCCGATTCGTCCGTCTGCGCTTTCGGTCGTTCGGGGGACACGGCAAACCCTCCGGCGGACAGCGCCAGCAGCAAAACGCCTACTTTAAAAAAAGCCCGCATGAGAATTTCCTTCAGGTGACTTTGCGCGGCGCAAGCGCCGCCGCGATGAGGACAAACAAAGATACCAGACAGAGCGGGCCGAACAGCCAGCCGCCCCGCACAAACACGGTGCGCCCCGTTTCGCGCCCGATGCTGTCCGTCACGGCGAGGGGGACTTCCGCGCCGGGAAGCGCCGATATTCCCAGCCGCGAGGCGAGGCGTTTTAACGGCGTGTTCAGCAATTCCGGCTGCTCGCCTTCGTAGACGATGCGCATCAGGCCGCTCGGCGCGATGAGAAACGTGTTGCCTGCCGTGTCCGCCGTGCCGATCCAGCGCCCGCACTCAATCGCCCGCATCTGGAACATCTGCCGGTGCTGCAAATGCTGCGTCCGGCCCCACTCCGGCGGGTTATCGCTGGGGACGAGCAGCATCTCCGCGCCGTCGTTTGTGAGGCGGCGGGCGATGTCGGAGAAGTCAAAATCGTAGCAAATCCCGACGCCGACTTTGCCGAACGCGGTATCAAACGCCCGCGCCTCCGTTCCCGCTTCGCCGTCTTTCACGAACGGCACGAGATGATTTTTGACGTGCTGCCCGATAATCGCCCCGTCCGGCCCAATGAGAATAGCGGTCTTGCGGAAGGCGTCCGAAGCGGCGGCGGCATTTTTCCCGCCGACTTTCGCGGGCGGGCTGACGGGGACTTTGGCGCAGATCAGCAGGTAGCATTTTTTTGTTTTCGCCAGCGTGGTGATTTTCGTCCACAGGGCCGCGTCGTTCTGCGGATCGTCCAGTCCGTCTTCGGGCCAGACCATCAGCGGGGCGTCGGAGCGGGACGAGCGATCAAGCAGCGTCTCCTCGTCGCCGGGACTGGTCTGCACGAGCGTAATGCGGACGGGGTTATTTCGCGACGGGTCGGCGGGCGGCTGACGGAAAAACAGGCCCAGCAGAACCAGCAGGGCCACGCAGGGGATCAGCGGCCCGCGTTCAATGTTGGCAGTCATTACGCGCAGGAGAATCGCCCCGCTCATCACGACGAAAAACGTCAGCCCGTAGCCGCCAATCAGCGCGGCAAGCGGGGCCAGCAGCGGCGCGTTGACGAGGGCGTAGCCCAGACCCATCAGCGGAAACGCGGGCCGCATGATCTCCGAGCGGACAAGTTCAATGGCAGTCCAGACAGTCGGGGCCAGCAGCCACAGCGGAACGCGGGGCAACCGGACGCGCAGCCACGCCGTGACCGCGCAGAACAGCATCGGGAAAAAAGCGCACAACGCCCACAGCCCAATCGCGCCCGTACCGAAAATTCCGCGCAGCCAGTACAACGCGCATCCAAAGAATACCAGACCGCCCGCAAATCCGAAATACCCGGCCCTGCGCGGCGTCTGCCCCTCGATCATGCCGAGCAGCAGCGCGAACGCTACGGGCAGCAAAAACGCGAACGGAAACGGCGGGAAGGCCAGCGCCATCAGACCGCCCGCAAACGCGCAGAACAAAACGCGCCACACGTCCGCAAGCGGCTTTGCTTCATTTTGGGTCAACGTATTTTCTTCCTTTAGACCAGGTGTTTCATATTCAATACATACCCGTTTGTGTGGCGTTCCGCCTCGCGTCCTTCGGACGCAGCAATCAAAATCTAAATGGTGTGTCCGAAGGACACGAGGCCGCAGGCCACCTAGACGGGTGTTTTCAACACCCGGAACGCTTGCGTTGCGAACGGATTCATCTCAGGTCTGCGATTGCCCCAACGAACAGAATCATTCCGCTTTCCGCGTTGCGGATGGCGAACACGAACGGGCGATTCACGATCAAGGTAAACGGGTCTTTTGGGACGATGATCGCCATACGGGTCATGCCAACCGCTGTTGCCGCCGCCGCTTCTGTGCCGTTTTCGTCCACACTCAAATACGTTTTGTGCTTGACGAACCCGATAAAAAACTTCCCGCCGGAGAACATCCTGCTAAAGTCCGCTTTTTGGGAGTCAAACGCCGTCGCCATTCCCAGCGCAGACAGTGGCAGGGACATTTCGGCGCTGTACTCCGTTTTGAAGCGCGGCAGGCCGATGTCGCCGCTGCGAACCTCTGCTTTCGGGGCGAAGTCCTGAACCGTCAGTCCGGCGACAAATGCGGAGAGCCGCACACCGCCACGCGGCAGCAGGATCGTCATTACGGTTGGGCCATTGCCATAAGGCAGGCTGACAGCCTGATACTTATCGTTCTCATAATAGGGAAATCGCCCGGACTGGCGCATCATGGAAACGTCGTGCGACCTGCCGTACAGCGTCGTAAATCTTTCCATTTTAGTATTGCGCGTCTGGAACGCATGGCCCCATGCGCCCTTGAAATACACGGCGTTGGCGAGGATTGCGTCTGTGTTCCGCACATCGTCGGGCGTGACAATCGTGGGAATTTTGCCGCTTGTCTGCTGTTTCACCCAGCCGTTCACCGCATCCGCGCCGCCGCTCAGATCGCCGAATTTCGCCCCGTAATACGATTGGTTGCGCTGAATGAAATCGGGCAACGGCATCATACTGGCGCGTGTCCACAGCGAATTTGCGACATGGAGTTCTACCCCTTTCTGATTCGGCTGATCTGCGCCGGACAGGGATTTGAGCAGGGCGGCGTTCCCCTGATTCAGCGCATCGAGCGACATTCCGGGAATTTGCAGCGCCTGCGCCATGCCCGTTGCGGTCTCTCCGTCTGCGCCATTATAGGTCATTTGCAGCGCGACTGCAAGACTGACCGGCGAGATCAGGAAGTTTTCTGAGTTGACTTGCTTTTTCAGCGTTTGGAGCAGTTTCAGACCGAACGCATTGTCCGCCTGAATCAGCGCGTCATTCTGAACTCCATTTTGGATTTTAGATTTTGGATTTTGGATTGTTCTGTTTTCCCTCGCCTGCGGGCGCGGCAGGGCGAGCAGCGCCAGCGGCGCGAGGCACAGCAGTCCGAGAATTGTTTTTTGCATGGCGTTTACTTCTCTTTTCCGTAGCCAGGTGTTTTCGATAGTATATCCGATATACGAAAATTCGGCGGTCTCCGTTACGGTTCGCCCGGTGACCGCCGCCGTCTGTAACGCCACGCCTTTACGCTTTAGACCGCTTCGACCTGACCGGAGCGGGTAGAGCGCAGTACCGCGTCCACCGCCCGCTGCTGCTTGATCGCGTCCTCAATGTCGTAGTCCAGCGGCGTCCCCAGGGCGATGCTGCGGTTGAGGTGGTCAAACTCCAGCGTGTACTGGTTGACCGTCGCGAACGTTTCGGTCTCCGATTTGCCGCCCGCGTGGATTTTTAGTTCCGGGGCCGCGCCCGGAAGGAACGCATTTTCGCAGACGATACGCCCCGCTTCGCCCACAATCTCATAATCGCAGCGGTAGGGCAGCGCGAAACCGGAGTCGAACGTCGCGTATTTGCCGGGAAATTCCAGCAGGCCCGCCGCCAGCATATCTACGTCATAGTCCGGGTCGAAGTCGGCGCGGACATAGGCGCGAATCGGTTCCGCGTCAAAGAAAAACCGCGCCGCGCTGATGCAGTAGCAGCCCACGTCCATGATGCCGCCGCCCGCCATCTGCGCGTCGAGGCGGACGTTGGTTTGCCGCGCCAGCGTAAAAGTGAACGCCGAACGCAGGAAACGGACATTGCCAATCGCGCCGTTCCGCGCCAGTTCCCGCGCCCGCCGGTGCATCGGGTGGAAGCGCCACATAAACGCCTCCATGACCTTGACGCCCGATTGCTTCACGGCGTCCGCGACCTGCTGCGCCTCCGCCACATTCGCCGCAAAGGGCTTCTCCGTCAGGCTGTGCTTGCCCGCCAGCGCCGCCTTGATCGTCCATTCCGCGTGGAGGCCGTTAGGCAGCGGATTATAGACCGCTTCAATCTCCGGGTCAGCCAGCATCTCCTCGTATGAGCCGTAGGCGCGGGGCAGGCCGAACTCCTGCGCGAACGCCTCCGCCTTCTCTTTCGAGCGGCTCGCCGCCCCGACTAACTCCACCGATTCGGTCTGAAGCATCGCCGGAATGGTGACGCCCTTCGCAAAATTAGCGCACCCCAGCACGCCCCACTTGACTTTCCGCATGGTCTCTTCTCCCGATCTAAAATTGCCGCGCAAAGAGGATTCTTCACCACAGAGAACACAGAGGGACACAGAGAGGGAGGAGGAGATTTTCTCCACGAAACGACACGAAGGGACACGAAAATTCAAACCCAATCCTGTCAATCCTGAAAATCCCGTCAATCCTGTCTCAATGCTTCTCTCCTCTCGGTGTTCTCTGTGTTGAAAAATTCTTCTCGTTTTTGCTTCTGTGAAAGCGTCTCTAAGGAGGAAACGGCGCGTCTTCGCCTAATCTTAACATAATTCGGCCTTTTACCGCAAGCGCTGGGGTGAAACAGGCCGCTCTGGAGAACATTTTATGGCGCGAATCATGCGAAAATCGGGGCCGCGTCCCGAAGCCAGTACGCGGGTGCAATTTTCCGAAGGCATTATTTTAATCATGCTTGCGGCGGCGCTCGTTTACGGGGCCTACTACTATTTTGCGGTGTACCGCACTTCATCGGGCTACGCGCTGGGCGGATTTCTCAACGCGGTCAATCACGGCGATGTGGACGCGCAGTACGAGATGCTGGACGAAGCGGACAAGCGCAAATTCGCCCCGACTAAAAAAGAGTACGAGGTCGCGCCCTTCGCGCACGGCTACACCGAACGCATCACCGGCTGGCAGGTCACGGACACAAAACCCGCTGGTGGGGACAAGTACAAGGTGTTCGTCACGATTGATCTGCGCGGAATGGCAACCGGCAAAGAATTGTACCAGACGGGCGGCACGGACAGCGTAAAAGACTGGTACATAATGAAAAAGGACGGTTCCGGTCAGTGGCGCATCCTGCTGAGTATCTCCGACCGTCGGCTCGTGACCATCAAACCGAACGACAAAAGTAATTTCTATTAAAAGCAGGAAGATTTTTATCCACGAAATGACACGAATATACACGAAGAAGAATTGAGACAGAATGAACGAGATTTTCAGGATTGACAGGATAGAAACTGATTTTTCTTTCCCCTTTTCCTTTTTTTCGTGTCCCTTCGTGTCATTTCGTGGATAAAAATCTTCTTTCTCCTGTTTGTGAGGAAGGACTGATTTCATGGTGAAATGCGACCGTTGCGGACAGACCGCAGACGAGACGCGGCAGACCGCCTGCCCGAATTGCGGTGCGCCGCTTCAGGCCGCATCGCAGGGCGGCGGCATCCCCGGCATCACGCCGCCGCGCATACCAAATAGCCCCATGCCGCCTCCCGGCAATAACCCGAACGTCCGCGTCTCGCTGACGGGCGAGGTGATCGAGGAGGCTGCCAAACCCAACACGCCCCCGCCGAACTACGTGGGCGGCGGCAACACGAACCAGATGGCAAAAGCGGGATCGGGAATCGCCGCGCAAAAAAAAATGGACGACCAGCGGGCGCAGCAGGCGACGATATTTCGCGTCCTGATGGGAGTGAGTTTTCTGCTGATTGCGTTAGGGACTACGTTCTGGTACTTGAAACTGCGCACGAACCCGCAAGACCAGATGCGGCAGTATGTCAAAGCGGTCAAAGGCGGTGAACTCGCCACGATCTATAACCTCTCCGACCTGTCCGATGATCTGAAAAAAGAGTACCCTGACTCCAAAGCGTTTGAGGAAAAAATTCGGGAGTCAGCGGGCAAACTTCCCGGCGGCGCGGATGCCCTGACCGCCTACATGAACGCTATCGGCTCTAATACGACGATTGGAAAAGCGGAAATTACCGGCAGCGAGGCCACCGTTCCGGTCACGCTGTACCGGAAGAAATCAGAATACAAAATGCGGAATAACTGGGGCGTATGGAAAGTCGTGGACGACGGAACCGGCGTCGTTGGCACAATCTCTAAGGTAACTAAAGGCGGTTAGCAGCCATGCCGCAAAACTCCGCTGAAATTGCCGCTGATTCTGCGCCGCTGCTGATTTGCGCCGCCACGCGGTTTGAATTGGAAGCGGCGCGGCGGGACGGCGAAGAATGGAACGAAACGGGCGAGATTGCCTGCCAGTCGGGCGGGCGCGTGTATGCGGTCTCCGGCGTCGGGACGCCGGAAACGTTCGCCCGGTTAGGAGCGTTGGCGCAGAAATTGCGTCCGGGACGGATTGTGAATATCGGGATTGCAGGGGCGTATCCGGGCAGCGGGCTGGCGATTGGCGATCTGGTCACGGCGGAATCGGAATGTTACGGCGATGTCGGGTTCGAATTGCCGGACGGGGCGGACTTTCAGCCGATAGCCGAATCGGACTTCGGGGCGTTCTACGCAAAGAAAATCCCGCTCATTCCGCTGGCGGACGTTCCCGCCGGGGTTGCGTTGAAAATCGGCGCGGGCTGCACCGTGCAGACTTGCGCGGGAACGCAGCGGACGGGCGAGACCCGCGCCCGCCTGTTTCGGGCCGACTTTGAAACAATGGAGGGCGCGGCGGTGGCGCAGATCGGGGCGGCGCTAAACGTCCCTGTCACCGAAATCCGCGCCATCAGCAATATCGCGGCGCGGCGCGATATGAGGCCGGAAAATATCCGGCTGGCGCTGGCAAACCTACGCCGTTTTCTGCCAACCTACATTTTAGGGAGTTGAAAAACCCCGGAAATGTTATTTGGCCCGGACATATTGATAGTATCGCTGTCCGTTGCGATTTACGACGCGGCGGTTGTAGCGGTGTCCGTTCTGGTAAATGTGCGAACTACTATATTTCGCCGCCCGCGCCCGGTCAATTTTGCTCTGGCTGCGGCGGTCATGCTCGTAACGGCTGAACGAATAGGCCGAACCCCCCAGTCCCGCAATCGTCAGCGCGTTGTCGTGTTTCAGCAGGCCGTAAAGCCCCAACGCGCCCGACCCGATCCCGATATTGCGCCACTGGTTTTTGGTGTTTTGCCGGTGGTGCGACGCTTTATCAGCCTTTGACTGCGCGTTCGCCGCTATCGGAAAAAGTAAGACGCCCGCAAGCGCCGCAAGAAGCGTCGTTTTTTTCATCGTCGTTTCCTCCTGTAGGAAGCCGTATTCCGAATGGTCGCCACGCGGAATACAGAGAGGACGGGCAAGACAGCGGTTTTGTTCCTGGAGCGGCGACCTGTCTTCTACGTTATCCTTTCAGCCCCGTGACCGCAATGCCCTGAATGAATTGCTTCTGCGCGAAGAAAAACAGCAGAATGACCGGGGTCACCACGACGAGCGATGCCGCCATCAGCAAATTCCATTGCGTTCCGCCGTGCTGACTCTGGTAAAATTGCAGACCGAGCGACAGCGTAAACGTTTTCTGGTCAAGCAGATAGATCAGCGGGCCTAAAAAGTCGTTCCACGAGCCGTTGAAGGTGAACAGCGCCACGACGGACAGGGCCGGTTTGGACAGCGGCAAAATCACCTGCCGAAAAATTCCCCATTCTGAACAGCCGTCAATCCGCGCCGCCTCCGAGAGTTCCTGCGGAATTGTGCGGAAAAACTGCCGCAGCAAAAAGATGCTGAACGCGCTCCCGAACCACGCCGGAACCCACAGCGGGCGGAACGTGCCGATCCAGCCCAGGTTGCGGTACAGACCGTAGATCGGGACCATAATCACCGGGAATGGAACCATCAGCACGGCAAGCGTCAGCGCAAAGAAGGCGTCGCGACCGGGCCACTTCATCCGGGCAAAGGCGTAAGCGACCACCGAGTTCGAGCAGACCGTTCCCGCCACCGCCAGCAGCGAAATCAGCAGCGTATTGCGCCCGTAAATCAGAAACGGGATATAGCCGAGTTTGTCGCTGCCGTACATAATGGCGTCGCGATAATTATGCCACTGCGCGGGGTGGGGAATCCAGACGGGCGGCAGCGCCGTCGTTTGTCCAATCGTTTTAAGGGAAGTAGAGATCATCCAGACCAGCGGAATCACGAAAATCGCGGACAGCGTAATCAGCGCGACATGAACCAGCCAGACATTTTTTTGACGCATAAATAGCCCCTCGTATCAGCAGTGCGTCCGTTATTCGCCGCGCCGCGCCGTTTTTCCTGCCTGTCCTCTGCGCTTTGCGCCCTCGCCCTCAGCGCCTCTTCCCCCAAAAAAACTGTGAGAGGGGAAATAAAGGCATGAGCGCCGATTTGCGTCCGGGCGGGGTTGCGGTGTATAATGAAGCATCGAAAAAGGGAGTAGAGCAGCATGATTCTGGAAGAGACAAGCCGCGAACAGCAGGTCGCGCTATTAGAAACGTTTGAGAACCCCGCGCCGCAGCGGGATTACCGCATTGTCCATATCACGCATGAGTTTACTTCGATGTGTCCGAAGACCGGACAGCCCGATTTTGCCACCGTCACGCTGGAGTATGTGCCGGACGCGATTTGCGTGGAATTAAAATCGCTCAAGATGTATTTTCAGTCGTTCCGCAACAAAGGCATTTATTACGAGGGCGTGATTAACCGGATTTTAGACGATCTGGTCGGCGTGTGCCGTCCGCGCAAAATGACGCTGACGGGCGATTTCAATGCGCGGGGCGGGTTTACATCGGTTATTACGGTCGAGTACACGGAACCGAAAGTCAGCGATTTCGGGCCAGCTGACGCGGGGCCGGTCGGTTAAAGCGCGTCGGCCCCTGCGCGGTTTTTACGGGCCGCTTCATTCGCTTGCCGGAATGGAAGGCAGAAAAGGAATACCATGAAGCATTTTCGGAACGACCGGGGGCGCAGGGCAGTCCTCCTCTCTCTTACGGCCCTGTTCGCGCTGACCGGGTGTCGCTCCGGGCCGAAAGTCTTTCGGGCGGAGGAGGACAGCGCGGCGTTTCACGCTTCGTATCCCGCCCATCAGGCCGTGACCGATCCCGCTTTGCCCCTGATGCGGATCGGCGACGCGACCGGCGGCAGCGCTGCTGGAGGCGCGGCTCCGATCTCTGTTTCCGAAGCCTTTCACTGGATACAGGCCCTGAATCTGTCCGATTCCCATGCGATGTCCCCGCTCAACAGCGGCCCCGGCATTGTCTGCTGTGAACCGGTGATGAAAACGCGGGACGCCGATTTCACCGCGTTCGGCGCGGGGTGCGGACGCTGGCTGCAATTCACGGTGGGCGGACAGGGAGAACTGGGCAAAACGCCGCTCTGGAGCGCCCTTTTTCGCGCCGAGCAGGAACTCAATCGCGCCGATTTGCAGGTTGCGCCGGACGAGGCGGACAAATTGACGAGCATACTCGGCGTGACTCATGCGGCGGTCGGCGAACTGACGGGAACGCCCGATCAGGCCGCGTTGACCTACCGCCTGCTGGAACTCCCCGACCGCAAGCCGGTCGGAGCGGCGATAAAAATTTCGGGAACGCAGGCGCAGATTCTCGCAGGGCTTCCCGCGCTGGCGCGGCAGCTTTCTCTGCGGCTTGGGGTCGTCCATCCAACGATTCCCGCCGCTGTCGGCGCAAGTCCCGCCGAAGCGCGGCTGCTCGGCTCGCTTCCGCTGGGAACGGGCGCCCCGCTTTCCTCCGTTCAATCCAAAGCCCTGCGCGTTCTGGCGCCGCGCCTGCTGCTTGCGGCCCTGATGCGCCTGCACTGCGGCGACTGGCGGTACGAGGACGACACGGACGCTTTGATTAAAAGCGCGGTCGCGCAGGCCCCGCAAAATACGCTGCTGTACGGCGGGATCGCATGGACTGATCCTGCCGGACTACAAAACGTACTGCCCCAGTTCGTCCGCGTCTGCTGCGCCTTTCCGCGCAGCTACCTGCTCGCCCGCGCCCTGCTCGCCCGAAATCGTGTTACGGGCGACACGGCGGCGGTCGGGGCCGCCGCTGTTCTGGCGACGCGGTGCGCTCCGCAAAACAGCGACGCATGGCTGGCGCTGGGTTCCACCCTGTCGGACATGGGCGACGCCCTGCGGGACGGGCGAACGTGGCAGGATATGACGCCGGGACAGCAGGCGGTCGTCCGGCGGATCTATCCCGACTGGCAGGCGGCGGTCTCGCAGGCGGCGCAGCGCGACCCTCTGCGCTGGGACGCCTGGATGAACGTGTCGCAGGCCGCCGCCTTCAACGGAGATCGCAGCGTGGCGCAGGAAGCGATCCAAAAAGCCCTGGCGCTCAACCGGGCGGACGTTGGAACGCTGGGATGGGCGATGCAGCTTTATCAGCCGAAATGGTATGGCAGTACGCGAAAATTAGCGGACGTGGCGAAACTGGCGGCGGCGCAGGATTATCCCACGATTGGGGAGACGGTCAGCGTCTACAACGACCTTACGGAGTGCGGACATACCGAGGAGGCGAAAACGATGATAACGCGCCTTGTCCCCGTCTATCAGCAGGCGGTGGAACGCGCTCCGAACGACGCGCAGGCGCGATACAATCTGGCGGAAGTCCTCCTGCGTCAGCCGCGTTATAGCCTTGCCATCAAGCAGATGCAGGAGGTCGTTCAACTCCGGCCAAACGATACCGAGTCGCGCTCCGATCTGGGGGCCATGCTGCAGGAGCGGGGCCGCGCCGAGGAAGCCCTGCATGAATATCAAATTGTCCTGCGGCGGCGGCCCGACTATTTCGCCGCCCTGTTCGGAGCGGGACGCTGCCTGAAAGAACAGGAGAAATTCGCGGCGGCAGAGCCTTTTCTGCGCAAAGCGCTGCAACGCAGGCCTGCCGATTTTGGCGTAAACTTCGCGCTTGGCGAGATTCTGATCGGTCAGAAAAAATACGCCGCCGCCGTTCCCTGCTTTAAAGTGGCCCTGCGTCTGAACTCCTCCAGCATCCAGGCATGGCTTGACCTGTGCCTGACGCTGGCGGAAACCGGACATTCCGCGCAGGCGGTCAAAGCGGGGCGATACGCCGTCGCGCTGGAAAAGCAAGACGGTCAGGCGGATGGACAGTCTTATTTCCTGCTGGCCTACGCCTGCGCTAAAAATAAAGAGAAAGACGAGGCCCTTTCGCTTGCGGAAAAAGCGGCGGCGATGCTTGGGGACACGCCGGGAGAACACGCAAACATGGGCGACGTGCTGGTTGAAACGGGACGCAGGGCGGAAGCGCGGGCCGAGTGGCAAAAGACTCTGAAGCAAGACCCGCAGGGGGAGTTCGGGAAGTACGCCCGCGAAATGCTGGCAAAATACCCGGTCAAGTGATCTGCGAAGTCATTTTTTCTGCAGGGCCATTCCGTTTTCAGCGTCGGGCGGTTGAAACCGCTGCCACAAGCGCGCGAAGTGTCCCTTCGGACACTAAACCCGATCCTTTTTGTGTAGGCTAATCCGCATTGAGTCCGCGAAGGCGGACTTTGCGCACGCGTGGCCGTGAATTGATTCGCCCGCACGAAAACTCAATGGCCCTGATTTTTTCTGCGCGGCGGAAGGAATTTTCGCCCGCCGCGCCGCAATAAAGGCCGACGCATCATGGAAGGAGTTCGCGAATATGAAACGGTTGACACAACGAGGAATGAAAACGGCGGCGCTGGCGCTGACCGCTGTCGCCCTGCCGCTGACAATCACGGGGGCAAAGGCGCAGGAGACTGCGGCAAAAGAGACGAAAGAAGCAAAAGGAGCGAAAAAGTACGACATCACGATTGACACGTCGCAGTCGCCCGCTTTGAAGGAGTGGGCGGAAAAAATGCGCCCGGACTGGGAGAAGTGGTACTCGCTGATCGTGCAGTATCTGCCGAGCGACGGCTATTCCGCCCCGAAAAAGTTCACCATCACCTTTAAAAAAATGGACGGCGTGGCCTACACCGCCGGTACGGACGTGGTCTGCGCCGAGCAGTGGTTTCTGGCGCACCCGGACGATCAGGGCGCGGTAATCCATGAACTCGTTCACGTCGCGCAGCAATATCACAGCGACCACAATCCGGGCTGGCTGGTGGAGGGAATCGCCGATTACATCCGGTGGTTCAAGTACGAGCCTGCCGCAAAACGCCCGCGACCCAACCCCGCCCGCGCCCACTACAACGACAGTTACCGCACGACCGCCGCGTTTCTGGAGTTTGTCGCCGCGAACTACGACCATGAGGTGGTTCTGCGCATGAGCGAGGCGATGCGGGAAGACCGGTACAGCCCCGAACTCTGGACGCTGTACACCGGCAAAACGCCCGAAGTCCTCTGGGCGGAATACGCCAAAACGCTGACAAAAGCGTAGGGCGTTTTTGGACGGCGCGGATATTGCTGCGTCCCGCGTCCGCCGCCAAAACAAACGCGGCGGACTTCCTGCGCAGCGTGGAAAGAGCCGAAGAAAAAAAATAAAGACGCGAGGCCCCGCGCTCTGTGGCCTGTCAGTGCGGTTTGCTCACGCGGGGCGTTCTATAATTTGATCCAGCGCAGTCCGCAGGGCTTGCAGAGCCGGCGGCGAAACATGGCCTACCACGCCGTCCAGAAACGATCTGTCTACGGCAGTCAGCTGGAAGACAAGCGCTACGGAAGAACGGCGCAAATTATTCTCCAGGTCTTTTTCCACGAGCAGCGTTCCCGGAAAGCGCGAAGCGTCCAATCGGGACGTTAGTGGGACCATCAAAACGGTTGGGAGTTGCGTAGAGGCGGCCTCGCTTTGAAGGACGATGGCGGGACGCCGCCCCGCCTGCGCATGACCTGCGCCACCGGGAAAGCGCACCCAGTAAATGTCGCCAAACTTCATTCTTCCTCCTCGTCATACGGAAATGCGTCCCACGCCAAAGCGCCGAGCGCCTGCCATTCCGCCAGTTCCCGGCTCAATTCTGCGCTCATCGGGGCGTCGGTGAGCGGGACGAGCAGGATGCCGGAGCGCGTTTCGATCAGCCGCACGACCTGATCGGGAACGATGCCATACCGTTCTCGCAGCGTGTCCGGCAGCGCAATCTCGCCGCCTGCCCCCATAATTGCATTAAGCATTAATTTCCCTCCTGAATCCATTATACCAAATCCACCGCGCATTGTCTCTTTCTTATTCCAGAGCCGACAGAAAAACAAGAGAGGATTCCGGCGCGGAAGCGTACAACCTACATGGCGGAGAGCAAACGGCGAAACGCGCCGCTCGACGCCACGAAGGAGCGCAGACCATGACGACATTGACGCCGGAAGAACGCGACCGCATGAACGCCTACTGGCGGGCGGCAAACTACCTCTCCGTAGGGCAAATCTACCTGCGCGACAATCCGCTGCTGCGGCAGCCACTGAAACGGGAGCAGATCAAGCCCCGTCTGCTCGGTCACTGGGGAACGACTCCGGGCCTGAATTTTATTTATGCCCACTGCAACCGCGTCATTAAAGCGCAGGATTTGAACATGATGTACGTCATCGGGCCGGGACATGGCGGGCCGGGAATCGTGGCGAACGCCTACCTCGAAGGGACCTACACCGAAGTCTACTCCCACATCACGCAGGACGAAACGGGCTTGCAGCGCCTGTTCAAGCAGTTCTCGTACCCCGGCGGAATCCCCTCGCACGTTTCGCCCGAATGTCCCGGCTCGATCCACGAAGGCGGCGAACTCGGCTATTCGCTCTCCCACGCGCACGGGGCCGCATTCGATAATCCCAACCTGATTGTGACCTGCGTGATTGGCGACGGCGAGGCGGAAACGGGGCCGCTCGCCGCATCGTGGCACAGCGTCAAATTCGCCAATCCGGCGCGGGACGGGGCCGTCCTTCCCATTCTCCATTTGAACGGCTACAAAATCGCCAATCCCACCATTTTAGGCCGAATGGACGACGACGACTTACGCGCATTTTTTGGCGGGATGGGCTATAATATCCACTTTGTAAGTGGCGACGAACCCGACGCGATGCACGAATTGATGGCGTCAACAATGGACAGCGTTCTTGATGCGATTCAGGCCATTCAAAGCGCTGCCCGCGCCGACGGGCCGACGAAATTACAGGGCTGGCCCTTGATTATTCTGCGGTCGCCGAAAGGGTGGACGGGGCCGGAGGAAGTGGACGGCAAAAAGACCGAAGGATTCTGGCGTTCGCATCAAGTCCCGATTGCCGATATGAAGACCGACGCGCATATCGCCCTGCTGGAAGCGTGGATGCGCAGTTACAGGCCGGAGGAACTATTCGATGAGGCGGGCAGATTAAGGGCGGAACTCGCGGAACTCGCCCCCGCCGGAACGCGCCGTATGAGCGCGAACCCCCATGCAAACGGCGGGCTGCTGCTGCGCGATTTAGAACTGCCGGACTTCCGGGACTACGCCGTCGAAGTGAAACACCCCGCCCGATCCGAAGGCGAAGCGACCCGCGTCCTGGGCGTTTTTCTGCGCGATGTGATGCGGCAGAACGTAAAAACCGCGAATTTCCGCGTGATGGCCCCCGACGAACTGGAGTCCAACCGCCTCGGCCCCGTTCTCGAAGAAACAAACCGCGTCTGGATGGAGCCGATTTACGATTACGACTCTCACCTGTCCACCGATGGGCGCGTCATGGAAATTTTGAGCGAACACACCTGTCAGGGCTGGCTGGAGGGCTACCTGCTGACCGGGCGGCACGGCGTTTTTACCTGCTACGAGGCGTTTATTCATATCGTGGACTCGATGCTGAATCAGCACGCGAAGTGGCTCAAAGTCACGCGGAAAATCCCCTGGCGGCGTCCTATCGCCTCGCTGAATTACCTGCTCACCTCGCACGTCTGGCGGCAGGACCATAACGGGTTTTCGCATCAAGACCCCGGCTTTATTGACCACGTGATGAACAAAAAGGCGGACGTGGTGCGGGTTTATTTGCCGCCCGACGCCAATACGCTGCTGTCCGTCGCTGACCATTGCCTGCGGAGCCGAAATTATGTCAATGTGATTGTGGCAGGCAAGCAGCCCGCGCTGCAATACCTGAACATGGACGCCGCCGAAAAGCACTGCGCGGCGGGAATCGGACTGTGGGACTGGGCAAGCAACGACGCGGGCGGGGAACCGGACGTGGTGATGGCCTGCGCGGGAGATGTGCCAACTTTAGAGGCTCTGGCGGCGACGGAAATTCTGCGCGAAGGCTGCCCGGAACTGAAAATCCGCTTCGTGAACGTCGTGGACTTGATGAAGTTGCAGCCGAACAGCGAACACCCGCACGGCCTCAGCGACCGCGATTTCGATTCGCTGTTCACGCCCGACAAGCCGGTGATTTTCGCCTATCACGGCTACCCCTGGCTGATCCACCGCTTGACTTACCGCCGCCATAACCACGACAATATCCACGTTCGCGGCTACAAAGAGGAAGGGACTACGACCACGCCCTTCGATATGTGCGTCTTAAACGAGATTGACCGCTACCATCTGGCAATGGACGTGATAGATCGCGTTCCGGCGCTGGGCTACCGCGCCGCGCATCTCAAACAGCAACTCCGTGACAAACTCACGGCGCATACCCTCTATGTCCGGGAGAACGGCGAAGACCTGCCGGAAGTCCGCGACTGGAAATGGGGAGTTTCCGGGAGTTGAAAATTCCTCTTAGGTTTTCGCGCCGCGCATCCGGGCCGTGAACACCCCTTCTGTGAAGCCAAAATTCCGTCGAGGTAGTAGACTTGCGTAGACAATGCGATAGAAAAAACAAATTTATTGCTTTGATAGACAAATCAGTTAAACACGGTACAAAGAAATCGCGTTTCCGTCCGCAGGACGGAAACGCGCAGCCTCCCAGACGGGTCGTTCACGGCCCGGTCTACCGCGAAAATACGATGAAGTGATTTGTCTATTATTCCGCGAAAATGGCGTCTACCGCAACCGACAATCCCGGAAACGCGATAGATTCCAACACTTCCCCTGCGCCGTAAATACGAACCGATTCGTAGCCATCTACAGACAGGCGCAAGGCTTCCACCGTCCTCGTGTCTTGCCTGACTTTCCAACACTCCTCCACGCCAACCACGCAGTAATCCGCAAGCTTCGCCCCGAAGCGTTTTTTCGTCTCGCTGTCCGAAATAATTTCTACCACCAGTTCCGGCGCGGCAGTTAATGGCGCGGGATCGTTGGGCGCCGGGTTCAGCGCAATGCGTTCCACGCTGATAAAGTAAACGTCGGGCTGGCGCGTCCGCAGGGGGTTGCGCCGAATGAGAATGTCACGCGGGCCCATCCGTCCTTTTCCCGCGCCCGTTCTTCGTCCAAATTCGCGGAAAGGCAGGGCGAAGTCAAAAGCGTAGTCCTGATGGGCGTCGGTCGCTCCTGCCATATAAATTCGTTTTCCATCAATGATGTCGTACCGCGCTATGATCTCGTCTTCCGCCATGTACGCTTCATAGGTGAGAAGTTTGGCGGCGGGCGGCGCTTGCAGGGCCGTTGTCATGGGGATGCCTTCTGAAACACGCGCCGGGAAAAGCAGTATTCCCGGCGCAATTTGTTTTTCTATATTAAGAATTTCGGCAGGCGAACGTCGCGCTTACAGTTTGGCGATGATGGCGTCCGCCATTTCAGACGTGCCAACGGCGGTCGGGTCATTGCGGTCGGGCTTCATGTCGTAGGTCACGTCTTTACCCTCTAAAATCACTGCCGCAATCGCTTTTTCCAGCCGATCCGCCGCGTCTTCCTCTTTGAGGTAGCGCAGCATCAGCATCCCGGAAAGGATGAGCGCGACGGGGTTGACCTTGTTCTGCCCCTTGTACTTCGGGGCGCTGCCATGCGTCGGCTCAAAGAGGGCGATACCGTCCCCGATGTTTGCGCCCGGAGCCACGCCCAGACCGCCCACCAGTCCGGCGCACAGGTCGGACAGAATATCGCCGTACAGGTTTTCCATGACCAGCACATCGTAGAGTTCCGGCTTCTGCACCAGTTGCATACACATATTGTCTACTAGGACTTCCTGATACTCGATCTCCGGGTAGTCCTTCGCCACCTCCTGACCCATGCGGTAGAACAGGCCGTCGGTGTACTTCATGATGTTGGCCTTCGCGACGGCGGTCACTTTTTTGCGCCCGTACTGCCGCGCATAATCGAAGGCCGCTTTCACAATCTGCCGCGAACCGGTAATCGAAATCGGCTTGATTGATATGGCGCTGTCCTCACGGATTTTGCCTTCCGCCATATCAATAATGCGTTTTGCCTCCGGCGTATGCACATCGTATTCCACGCCCGCGTACAGGTCTTCGGTGTTCTCACGGACAATCACAAGGTCTACGTCCTGATATTTGGATCGGATTCCGGGGTAGTATTTGCAGGGCCGGATGCAGGCGTACAGGTTCAGTTCTTTGCGCAGGGCCACGTTGACGGAGCGGAACCCGCTGCCGATAGGGGTGGTAATTGGGCCTTTGAGCGCGACTTTGTTCTTTCGGATGCTTTCCAGGACGTTGGCGGGCAGGGGAGTCCCCGCCGTCTCCATGATGTCCACGCCCGCCTCCACGATGTCCCACTCGAACGCGACGCCGGTTGCGTCCAGCACTTTTTTTGCGGCGGCCACGAGTTCCGGGCCGGTTCCGTCTCCACGAATCAGGGTCACATTATGCGCCAATGCGGTATCTCCTCGGTTGGTTTTTGCGCCCGTCGTCGGGCGGTTAAAAAAATAGGCGCGTCGCAAAATTTCGGTCTTGCGATACGCTTCTTACCATTCGGCAAACGCTGGCAAAAACCCTGCCGCGCCGCGCATCCCCCAGGGCCATTGAGTTTTCGTGCGGGCGAATCAATTCACGGCCACGCGCGCAAAGTCCGCCTTCGCGGACTCAATGCGGATTAGCCTACACAAAAAGGATCGGGTTTAGTGTCCGAAGGGACACTTCGCGCGCTTGTGGCAGCGGTTTCAACCGCCCGACGCGGAAAACTGAATGGCCCTGCGCATCCTCCTGTTAACGGCGCTGCCGCCGCGCCGAAGCGGAAGCGAATGAACTTTTGCCACGCTGCCGCGTCGGTAGAAATGACCGCGAGATTTGCGGAAGCTTTTGAAGGAGACCTTATTCTATGAGAAATATGAGATCGCTGGCGAACTCGGCGCTGGCGCTGGGCGCGTTGCTGATTTTCGCCGCGCCGACGCTGGCGCAAACGTCCGCCCCGTCCGCGCCCGCCCCGCGCCGCCCGCATCTGATGCAGGACTTGAACCTGACGCCCGCGCAAAAAATGAAGATGCAGGCGATTATAAAAGACGCCCGCGCAAAAAACATGGCCCTTCGCGCTAACACAGCCCTGACTCCGGCGCAGAAAAAAGCGCAGCATCAGGCCATCGCGAAAAACGCGATGACCCAGATGAGCGCGATTCTGACTCCGGCGCAGCGGGCGAAACTGAAAGCGGCCCGCGCCGCGAACAGTCAACGCCGAATAGCCCCTTAATTTTTCGCGCCTGCGTCGCTCCCGTTTTAGATATTTTTCGGGCAAAAGCGATGTGGGCGCATTTCATGTTCGTCTCAGGCGTTTACCAACGCCACGATTTTTTTTGCCGCCGCCTGCATCGTATCGGCGGGGATTAAGTTGGACGTGGCGAGGATCGCCGCGCCCTCCTCCGCCCGCGTCCCCGCAAGCCGCACGACAATCGGGACTTTGATGTCCATAGTCTCCGTCGCGGAGATGACGCCTTTCGCCACCTCGTCGCAGCGGGTGATGCCGCCGAAGATGTTAATCAGCACGCCCTTAACATTGGTATCGGACAGAATAATGCCGAGGCAGTCCCGCACCCGGTCGGCCTGCGCCCCGCCGCCCACGTCCAAAAAGTCCGCCGGGAAGCCGCCCGCCCGCTGCACTTCGTCCATCGTCGTCATGGTCAGGCCTGCGCCGTTGCACATGATGCCCACGTCGCCGCCCAACCGCACGTAGGCAATATCTTGCTTTGCCGCAATCGCTTCGAGCGGGTCTTCGTGGCTCTCTTCCGCGTAGGCGGTAAATTCCGGGTGACGGTACAGGGCGCTTTCGTCAATCTCAAATTTGGCGTCCGCCGCCAGTATAAGCCCGTTCGCCGTGACCGCCAGCGGGTTAATCTCCGCCAAAGCCCCGTCCGCTTCGATAAAGGCGCGGTAAAGCGCTTTAATGAACGGAACGACTTTGTTTGCGAAGGCGGGATCGAGTTTCGCGTCGGCGATCATTTTGCGCAGTTCGTAATCTTTCAGACCCTCTAGTGGGTCAATCGGCAGGCGGATAATCGCGTCGGGGTCTTCCTCCGCAACCGCCTCGATGTCCATGCCGCCCTTAGCGCTCAAAATCAGGACGTTGCGCTGCGTCACGCGGTCGGGAACGATTCCGAGGTAATACTCCTGCTTGATCTCAATCGGCTCTTCAATCATCACTTTTTCGATGGTGATGCCTTCGGGGACTTGATGCGTTTTCAGCAGCAGGCCGAGCATGACTTCGGCGATTTTCTCGCCCTCTTCCGGCGAATTGGCGACTTTAATGCCGCCCGCTTTGCCGCGCCCGCCGCTATGCACCTGCGCCTTGACGACGCCGCGCCCGCCCAGCGCTTCCACAGCGGCGCGAACCTCCTGCGGCGTGGTGGCAATCCCCGCGTTTTTCGGCACAGCGACTCCGTATTTCGCCAGCACGTCCTTCGCCTGATGTTCATGTATCTTCACGTTCGGTTGTCTCCTTGTGTATGCGCCGTCAACGCGCTAATTCTCGTCCTCGTCGTCGCGCCCAAAAATCGCCTGCAAGTCCCGCGCTCCCTGCAAAACGCGAATGATTCGCAAAATGCCGTCTACGGGTTTGTAAAAAATCAGTATCTTCGGAAAGCCGGGAACCGCCCAGAACCTCATGCCCGCATTGTCAGGGTTGCCATAATCGCGCAGCGTCCCGATTCCCGGCGTTGCCGCCAATCGTTCATACGCCTTCTCGGTCGCGTCCATAAAACGATCCGCCGTTCTAATGCCCGCTACTTCCGAAAGGTAAAACGCTTCATCAATGACATCATACCGCGCGTCAGAGCTGCGATCAATAATCAGACTCATTTCTGTTTATTTCGCTCCTCGTAGCGGCGATGCACTTCCTGTCGAATCGAGGCCCAATCTTCTTTCGTCACTCGTGACGCTGGCGAGGCAAGCCCTGCCGCAAGCAATTCTTCGAGATGCGCTTTGTCGCGTATGGCGTTCGGCGAGTCGGGCAAGTCCGGGCACAAGTCTTCCGGGTCTTCCGTCAGCGCGTCGTCCGGTTCCATGAAGACTTTGAAGCGCTCGTTTGGCGCGTCGCCACTGTACTTGGTCAGGTAGTTGATCACATCTTCTTTTGTGCCTTCGAATAATGCGGTAGTCATATCCGTCTCCTTACCAGCTCATTAAACTTGTTCTAAAATTTCTACTGTTCGCTCACTTTGAATGTTACCGGTGTTCCGCGTCGTTTTAGGTTCAAAAAGCAAAACGTGGACTTCTTCTTCCGCAACCGGGCAATGCTCCACGCCGCGAGGCACAATCAGAAATTCGCCCTGCTCCAGCCAGATTTCGCGGTCACGCAGTCTCATGCAGAAGCGGCCCGCGATGACGAGGAAAAGTTCATCCTCCGATTCGTGCTGATGCCAGACGAATGCCCCCTGAAACTTGACCAGTTTTACCTGCTGTCCGTTGAGTTCTCCCGCGATTTTTGGACTCCAATGGTCGGCGAACAGGCCAAATTTTTCAGCAAGATTGACTTTTTCCATTAGAATCCCATCGCGGCGCGGACGGCGGTCATCGTCTCGGCGGCGGCGGCGCGGGCGCGTTCCGCTCCGTCTTTGAGAATCCGTTCCAGTTCGCCCGGATCGGCAAGGAGTTCAGCGCGACGGGCGCGAAGCGGGGCGAGTTCCGCGTTCAGAACTTCGGTCAGTTCCTTTTTGTTCTGCATACAGCCGCGTTCGCCCGCCCGGTCTTCCTCCCACGAAGTTCCGTAGTTGTCGGGGTCATAAACTTTTCGCAGCTGACACACGACGCAGTTTTCCGGGACGCCGGGATCGTTTTTGCGCAGTTTGGTCGGCGTGGTGAAGGCGTTCTTGACCTTTTCCGCGACGGCATCCGGCGAATCGGAAAGGAAAATCGCGTTGCCGTAAGACTTGCTCATCTTGCGCCCGTCGAGGCCGGGAACTACCGCCGCCGTCTCGCTAATCAGCGATTGCGGCTCCGGGAAGACGTTGCCATACAGATGATTGAAGCGGCGGGCGATCTCGCGGCTGAGTTCCAGATGCGCGGCCTGATCTCTGCCGACGGGGACGGCGTGGGCGCGATAAACGAGAATATCAGCGGCCTGAAGGCAGGGGTAGCCGAGCAGCCCATAGGAAATAGACTCGTCCCCTCCGCCGCGTTCGTTCATCAGTTCGCGCTTGTCTTTGAACGAGGGAACGCGCTCCAGCCAGCCGAGCGGGGTAATCATGGAGAGCAGCAGATGCAGCTCCGCGTGTTCCTTGACGTGGGACTGAATGAAAATCGCGCATTTTTTCGGGTCAATCCCCGCCGCGATATAGTCCGCTGCGACCTCATGGCAGGCGGGCGCAATCTGCTTCGCTTCCTCATAGCGGGTGGTCAGGGCGTGCCAGTCCACGATGCAGCAAAACATTTCGTACTCGTCCTGCAACCGCACCCACGTCCGCAAGGCCCCTTCCAGATTTCCCAGATGCAAGGCCCCGGTCCCGGTAGGCTGCATCCCGCTCAAAATTCGTTTTCGCGTCGTCATCGTCGTCTCGTTTCTAAATCTTCGTTCCACCGGGAATAAATTCCCGCGCTGAAATACACTGTCCGCCTGCGCGGACAAAATCGGTCTGTTCTCTCTCCCAAATTTGGGTGAGGGCAATGGCGCTCCCTAATATAACGGAACGCCAACAATCAGACGATACGCTGAATCCACCGCTGGGCTGACAACCTGCCCAATTACCTGCGGGCCGAGAAAACACAGTCCCAGCAGCAGCATTGGCCCGTACTGCCCGATAAAGCGGTCATAATTGATGGACATATTCAGCGGAAGCAGGCCGCTCAAGATTTTTGAGCCGTCCAGCGGATGCACCGGGATCAGATTAAAAAACATCAGTCCCAGATTCCGCGTGACGAACATAATCAGGAACAATCCCGTCAGCGTAAATTGTCCATAAAAAGTTCGGCTGAATTCCCCATCCGCCCTGTAAACCCAAGATTCGAGGTGAGTCATAAAAATTACGCGCAGGATCAGCCCGAAAAACAGCGCCAGCGCCAGATTCATCACCGGGCCGCACACCGCCACGATTACCATGTCGCGGCGCGGGCTGCGGAAATGGCGAGGCTGCACCATGACCGGTTTGCCCCAGCCCAACCCCCGTCCGGCAAGCGAAGTGAACACAATCATAAAAAAGCCGAACGGGTCGAAGTGCTTATCGGGCCAGAGCGTAATCCGCCCTTCGCGGCGTGGCGTGTCGTCGCCCAACTTATCGGCGGAGATCGCGTGACCGAACTCGTGCAGGGTGATGCTTAAGACCGTCACGACCAGACTGACGATAAAGACCGTTAAATCAAAATTCGCGGGCATAATGCCTCCTCATAAAAACGCAAGGACGGCGCGTTTCAGACCAGCGCGGGGGTTTTTTCGGATGGGGCGGCGGCAGAAGTCTGCAACCGCGCCGGAATCCGCTCGTTGCGGGTCAGGTCGGCGAGCGACTCCCGCTCCACAATCACATCGGCCCGCCCGTCCGCCACAAGAACGGCGGCGGGGCGCAGGAACCGGTTATAGTTGCTCGCCATCGCGTGATTGTACGCGCCCGTCGTCTGCACCGCGAGAATATCGCCCGCTTCTGGCGCGGCAATCGTCGTGTTCCAGATCAGAATGTCCGTCTCGCAGTGCTTTCCAGCGACGGTGACAACGGTGTCGGCGTTCCGGTCGGCCTTATTTGCCAGCAGGCACTCATAGACCGAATCGTAAAGCTGCGGGCGTGGGTTGTCCGACATCCCGCCGTCAATGGCGATATACGTCCGGGTTCCCGGCTCCTCGGCGATTGGCACGGTTTTAATCGCGCCAATCTGATAAAGCGTTGTTCCCGTCTCTCCGACCAGCGAGCGCCCCGGTTCTTGCAGCAGAATCGGGTAGGGCAGGTTTTCACGGTCAAGGGCGGCTTTCAGCAGTCCGGTAATCCGATCCGCAAACTGATCGTAACTCGGCGGCTCCTGCGAGGCCAGATAGCGGACGCCCAAGCCTCCGCCGATATTGAGTTCTTCGGTGATCGCGCCCGTTTCCGTCAGGATCGTTTTGATTAGCCGCGCCATGATTTCGACCGCCTGCTCGTGCGTTTCGCTGTCCAAAAGCTGCGATCCGATATGGCAGTGAATCCCTCGAAACCGCAGCGAGGGGGTGTCCAGAACTTGTTTGACGGCCTTCAACGCGGAACCGTCCGCGATATTCAGGCCGAATTTCGTGTCCGCCTGCCCGGTGCGAATCAGCTTGTGGGTGTGCGGGTCAACCCCTGGCGTGGCGCGAACGAGAACGTCCACCGTCGTTTTTTTCTCGCGCAGCAGCGCATCGAGCAGCGACAACTCATAAAAATTATCAATAATGATATGCTTTACGCCCGCGTCAATCGCCATTTCCAACTCGGCGCGGGACTTGTTATTGCCGTGCAAAGCCAATCGTTCCGGTGGAAATTCGGCCTGAAGCGCGACATAGAGTTCGCCCATCGAAGCGACATCCATGTTCAGGCCCTCCTCCGCCACAATCCGCGCCATCGCGAGGGTGAGAAACGCTTTGCTTGCGTAGTAGATTTTGTTTTTCGGGTAACGGGACTCGAAGGCAGCGCGGTAAGCGCGGCAGTTGGCGCGGATTGCGGCCTCATCCATGACATAAAGCGGCGTCCCAAACTCGGCGGCAAGGCGAACGGCGTCACAGCCGCCAATCTCTAAATGACCTTCCGCATTGATTCGTTGCGTTCCAAGCAGCATGATACGACCTTTCAGGGGTTCGGTTGTTCGGGTGTTCAGGTGTTCGGGTATTCGCGTATCCGCTTAATCACTGATAGACAGTACAATTATCAGCGAAGCAGTCAACACCTGAATATTTGAACACCCGAACACCCCTCCCCATTAGTGTACCTGCTTGCCTTTGCCGTGTCAAGCCAGCATCAGAGGGGAAGCGTCAAGGGGGTTGTCTTTGAGGAATGAATCGGAGGGTTTTTTGAAGAAGCGAATGAGCGCGTCCGGGAGTTGAAAACTCCCGGACGCGGCGTTATTGCGGGTCTTCCGAGTCCGGTTTCGGACGCAGGGCAAGGTAGAGGACGAGCGTTGTCAGCAGCATGAGAATGAGGAACATCACGGGCGGGCCGCCGATAGTCGGGCCGAAGTCGTTGATGAGGAAGTCCATGCGGTCAATCAGCAGGGCCAGACGCGCCATGATGGTCGCCCCGAAAATCGCCCCGAACGTAAACATCATCATCCAGCGTCCCAGCCGCGCCGAAGTCTTAATCACCGGGTTTTTCTGCTCAAAGGAGAAGAAGAAATAACTCAGGACGCAGACCACAATCACCATGAAAATCACGTTGTTGATCGCGTCGGGCCACGTCAGCGCGGGGACAGGGACGGCCTTCGCCACGCCCTCCGTCACCACCTGCGCGGTGTACGCCCCGTGCGGAATCACGGGCTTGAACGAGCCGGGAATCTGCGGCCAGTAGTCGTTGACATACGCCTGAAACGCCTGCCCGGACGTGACGCCAAGAAAAAACCCGATTATCAGACGCGCAATCCAGCTATTGCGTTTGGAATAGATGAAGTAGTACATCAGGCCGAACGACAGACAGAAAATAAACCACCACTCGCCTTTGTCCCACATCCGCTCCCACCATTTCGGCAGGAGAACGTCCGTCCACGTCTGCGCGATAAGGTAGCCCGTCGCCAGACCGAGGAAGATATGCTCAAAAATGCGGTAAATCTGATTCTCTTTATAAAGGACGGAGTACAGGCCGAGCGTGGACAAAGCCCCCGCCCAGAGCATCAGGATATGTAGGTGACTGGCAAGCCAGGGAGAAAATCCGGTCATTCCATGCCTCCCATGCGGTTGCGCTGCCGCCGCTCCAGAATCATCGCGACGTTGCCAAGCAAAATAAAGGTGATAATCAGCAGATGCGCAAACGATGCGGAGTTGCTGAACGCGGACGCTTTGGAGGGCTTTCGGTTTGGATCGGGGTATTGCAAATTGTACTTCGCTTCGTATTCGCCCGCCCCCGGCAGTCCGGGAATCATGCCGACAAGCTGCCCGCTGTCCAGATAATTATACGCTTCGGGGACCATGACGGAGGTCGGCGCAAGCCCCATCGGAATATGGCGCGGCCCCGCCACGAACTGAATATAGGTCTGAAACAAACTGGTCGGCGTAATCACCATGAGAAACTTAATGTCGGCGGCAGAGCGGACGCCGTTCATCACGGGCAAGTCTGACAGCGCAATACCCCGCGTGTCATTGGGGACGACTGACGGGATGCTTTGCACAAAGCCCTTAAAAAAGTTCTTCGCGTCCACTTTGTAGCCGAAATTCACCCAGTTCACGCCCTCCGCATAGCCGTAATTCGCCTGCATATCGCGGGCAATGGCCCCGACCAGTGTGGGAGACTGCGGATCAAAACAGAGGATGCCGAATCGGAGTTTTTTCTGCATCAAATGCTGCATCACGGCAATCGTTTCCGGGCCGTTCTCGCCCCGCGTTCCGCCGCTCCAGTCGGTTCCCAGCAGGACAAAATCGCCGGGATGCAGCGCGTCAATCGCGGAATACAGGCTTTCCGTCGCCGGCGAGACTTTCATCGGCAGTTTGACGTTAAGAAAAAACGGCAGCGTCACCGAAAGCAGCAAGAGCGCGTACAGCACCCGCCGGTCAACAATTTGTAAGAAGCGTAGTACGGTCAATGCTTACCCCTGCCCCTCAAAATAACTGCCGCGCTCCAGGCCGAGCCAGATGCGCAGGGCGACTGCCAGACTGCCGATGCCAAGTCCGAACGAGATGGCGCGGGTGGCGGGGGCGTTGGCCTTGGTTAAAATCCAGTTGCGGATGACCTCGATATGCAGATCGTGGCCCAGACCGTGATCGGGAATCCATGCGGTGAGCAGCTGCCCGATAGAAATCTGACCGAGCATGACGATCACGGCGGTAATCAGCAGCATGGTCGCCTCCACCGAGCGGACGCGGAAAGCGCGGTAGGCGGCGGACACGATATAGAACGCGATAATGGAGAACATGGTCGCGTCGAGCGATTGCAGCGTTCCGACGACGAGCAGTTGATTCAAGTTTTTGTTGATGCTGTTAGGGTGCGCTTTGTTTAAGATGCCAATCGTCAGCATCAGGAAAAGCGCCACGAAAAACGCGAAGCTATTGACCCAGCCGGGACCGCGCCGCGCCACGCGCCGCCCGTGAATCTGAAACAGGTTGATGACGCCCATACCGACGGCGAACGAACCAATAACCAGCGAGGCGTTGGCGAACGGCACGAGCAGGGGCGTCAAAAAGTTTCCGGTCGCAGTCGGGTCGTCGTCGGTCGGCATGGCGTGAATCGGCAGGAAAAATTCCAGAAAGAAAAACAGTCCGCCGAGGAACGTAATGCCCAAAATCATCGGGCGGCGCAGTTTCTGCGGCGTCAGCATCAGCAGGCCCACCACGATCAGACTGAGGATCAGTCCGAACGCGACGCGCCCGTACCATGCGAGGCCGTTTGCCGGAGTTGTAAAAAAATCGTGAATAGTGTTCATAGGGTGTTCGGGTATTCACCTCCCCCAACCCCTCCTTCTTAAAGAGGGGAGAAGTCTGCATTGCTCTCCTGCCTTTGCAAGGAGGGGAAAAAAGCAGGTTGCTCCTTTCCTTTGCAAAGAGGAGCGAAAAGCAGACTTCTTCCTCCCTTTGCAAAGAGGAGCGAAAAGCAGACTTCTCCCTCACCTTGCGATGGGAGCGAAAAGCAGACTTCTTCCTCCCCTTGCGAAGGGGAGGGCTGGGGAGGGGTGAATAATTACCTCTACTTAAAGAATTGAACGAATTGCAGGCCGAAGCCGCTGCCCGTGAATGCGGCGAGCGAGACAATGAGGCTGCCGACGAGGATTAGCGCCATAATCAGCCCTTTGGCGATGTCCTGCCCGACGATGCTGCCCATCTGCGTGGGTTCACGGGAAAGGTAGGCGCTGGCGGCGTAATACTCGTCCCCGATAATCACGTAATCGCAGGCGGCGATAAAGAACGGGATTTGCGTGGTGGCGGGCGTTCCGGCAATCTGGATCGCCCCGACCTGCTGGCCCGTCTCCGCCATAATCAGCGCCTCCGCGTAATAATACCCGAACAGGAAGCAGGCGGCGGCCTTTTCTCTGGCGATAATCCCCGAAACGCCCGCCGCAAACGCAAACTGCCGGTTTGTCAAAAACCGCACGTCATCCGAATTGAACTGGTCAGGGCGTCCCTCAATCGTGTAGGCGTCTTTGACCGCTTCTTCGGTGACGGGGAGCATCTGCGGGTCATAAACCGGAACGATGGCGCGGGTCGCGAAACGCACGGAATTTCGGATGATGTAGGTGACGATGGAGAGCGCCTGAAGCGTCACGATCTCGATGCCGCCGTCCTGTCCGAGGCCGGTGCAGCAGAGCATAGGCCTGCCCATTTCAGTGGCGCGTCCAATCGCCTCATCAATGGCGGTCAGCCCCTGAATCCGGCGGATGAACAACTCTTTGCGCCGCGCCAGAAAAATCATGCCGACGATAATCATGCCCATTGGCAGCAGCAGCAGCCGGACGGTGAAGCTTGCGTGTTCCATAGTTCATAGAAAACAGAAAACAGGAAACAGAAAACAGAAGGAGAAAACCAGAAGACCGCTTGCCGCGCAGACCGGGCCGTGAACGGCCCGTCTGGGAGGCGTTCCGCCGACCATCCTGCGGATGGGACATTCATTCTGTTTTCTGTTTTCTGTTTTCTGTTTCCTCTGTCCCTGGCTTCTCCTCCTGTAATTCCTCAATGCGCTGCACGAGGCGCTCGATATTGGCGCGGTCTTCCAGCAGTTTGGAATACTTTTGCACGTTCTGCGGGCCGAACAGCGGGGCCAGAAACCCGGAGCCAAGCACAAGCGATTGCCCGGTCAGAAACGCGATAGGGCGGTGCATCTCTAAAAAAAGGATAGCGGGCGCGTGCAGGCCGCGTCCGTGTACTTTTTGCGCCAGCATTTCGATTAAGGCGTCCCGTTCGGCGTCGGGCAGCGGCGCGTCCCAGTCCATCATTTCCCTCCTATTCGACATCAGGCGGGAATTTCCTTCTTCGAATGTTCGTTTTTATTCCCTGTATCTTTTTCAGCGGGATTTGGGGCATATTTTGCGGCGAAGGCGAGAATTTCCGCCCGGTTTCCGGGCTGATGGTCGGGGGCGCAGCGCAGGAGAACGCCGCGAAAGGCGTCCAGTCGGGAGGGGGCGGGCAAGGGAGAAAGGAGAATCCCGTTTTTTAATTCCACGACGCGGCGCGTTTCGCGCCACGCAATTTTACATTTGCCCGCGCCGCCCTCCGCCGTCGCGCCGGTTGCGTCCAGCCGGTAGCGGGACGGCAGCAGATACTCGCTGACGGCGAGCGTCATCAGGCCCAGCGCGGCGAGGACGGGCGGCAGGGCCATAAACATCATCCAGACGCACGAGGCCCCCAGCGCAAACGTCAGCAGCAGGACGGGCAGGCGGCGGGGTTCCTGTCGCAGGAGATGCGTCCGCCACGTCAAAATTGCGTCTTGTTCCTGCGATTGTGTGTTCAATGTTAGGTACGCCTTTTTCCCGTCTGTTTCCGGGTGTTGAAAATCCCGTATTTGTGGCTCAAGCGCCTCGCGTCCTTCGGACGCAGCAATCATAACCTGATTTGTGTGTCCGAAGGACACGAAGCCGCAGGTTATATAGACGGGTGTTTTCAATACCGGGCATCGGAGGGACGGCGGACGCGCCAGCCGGGAATTTTTTTCAGATTGGGCGTATTGGATTCGACCGGGATGGAGAAGACGAGGCAATAGGGGAAACGCGCCGCAAGCCGCCGCGCCACGCTCCAATCCGGCTCGAAGTAAACGCGCAGTTCGTGCCGCGCAATCAGGCGTTCGCCCTGCCGCAGGGGATCGTGCCGAAAAATCTGTTCGGTCGCGATTGTTGTTGTGACCGGGCGACCGGAATAATCGCCGCCTCCAAAGACCGTCCGCATCCCGTCCGCCATGTTTCGCCCCTCTGCGCCGCATTTTCGCTGTTTTATCGCAATACCATACAAATAGTGGCAGACAGAATTACACGCTTCTACCCGTAGCGTGGAAAACGATAAAAAATATCGCAAAATTGCCGTGATTCGCCTCGAAAACCCCTTGACAGGACGTTGCTATCCTGATACAATGTGGAGCAACAGGGTGACTGAGGGGAGACTAAGTGGAGTTTTCGGGGAGACAGGGAACTAAACCTGTCCGAAAACCACGCTGACTTCCCGATTTGACCAATTTTTAAGGCGTCTTACTAACAATACGACATGGCGACAGAATTTGCTCCGCTGAGAATGTGGGGACGCTTTGAACACAGTCTTGACGACAAGTTCCGTGTCATTGTCCCGCAAAAGTTTCGTGAAAAACTCGGCGAGGAGTTTGTCCTGACCATCGGGGCGGGCCATCACGTCCGCGTTTATCCCCTCGTCGTGTGGGAGAAACTTGAAGCGATTCTTACCAGCGGCGACGCCCGCGACGAACTCAATAAAAACCTGGGCTTTTTGCAGCGGATGTTTGGCTCGTGCGAATTTACCGGATCGGACTCGCAAAACCGGCTGACCATCCCCAAGCACCTGCGCGAATGGGCCGGCCTTGACGAAGGCAATCCGGCGATTATCGTAGGCGGCGGCGACCGATTGGAACTTTGGAGCCGGGACGCCTGGAAAATTTACAGCGAGAAATTCGATGAGGACAACGTGGCGGTCGCCATCAATTCGCGTCAGTCCTTTTTAGATTCCGTCGCTGCCGCGCCCGCCGTCGAAAATTAGAAATCAAAGACCGCCATGCCCGAAACGTCCGACGCCGAAAATGCTGGCAGCGCCTATCACGAGCCGGTGATGCCCGCCGAAGTCCTGCAATATCTCGCCCCGCTTCCGGGCGAAATTATTTTGGACGCCACGCTCGGCGGCGGCGGTCACAGCGCGTTAATCGCGCAGAAAATCCAGCCCGATGGGACGCTTGTCGGGATAGACCGCGATGCCGACGCTTTAGAATCGGCGGGGGCGCGGCTGGCAAAAATTGCGACTCACGTAGACATTATACTCATAAGATCGGATTTTGGCAAGTTAAATTTTGCGATTCGGGATGATGCGCGGATAAAAGACCGGAAATTGGACGGCGCATTATTCGATTTAGGCGTCTCCTCGCACCAGTTGGACACGCAGCGGGGCTTTTCGTTTCGACGGGACGAGCCGCTGGATATGCGCATGGACGCGGCAAACGGGCGCGGCGCGGCGCAGTTTCTGGCGGAAGAGAGCGAAACGGAGATCGCCCGCGTCCTGTTTGAGTATGGCGAGGAACGCGCCTCCCGAAAAATTGCGCGGCGCATCGTGGAGCGGCGGGATCGGGGCGAACCGGTTCAGACGACGGGCCAGCTTGCCGCCATTGTGGAGGGCAGCATCCCCCGCGCCGCGTGGCCCCGCGACATCCACGTTGCCACCCGGACGTTTCAGGGCCTGCGAATCGCGGTCAACGACGAACTCGGTCAACTGCAAAGTGGACTGGACGCCGCCATTGCAAAATTAAGTCCCGGCGGGCGAATCGTGGTCATCAGTTATCATTCGCTGGAAGACCGGATCGTCAAGCAGACGTTTGCGCGGGACGCGGGGAAGTCGGGCGGCGCTCCCGGTTCCTCGCCCGCCGCGTTCCTGCCGTCCAACGCCGAACCGATTTTAGAAATTATCACCCGCAAGCCCGTTTCCCCGACCGAAGCGGAGACGGCGCGAAATCCACGCGCCCGCAGCGCCCGCCTTCGCGCCGCGAGAAAACGCTGACAATGCGGGTTCAGGTGTTCCGTGTTCAGGTGTCGAATGCTTCGCTGCGCGTTTACGCAGACTGGCGGTGAGCAAGCGAATACCTGAACACCCGAATATCTGAACACCTGAACACCCGATCTACGGAAAGGAGACCGCCGAATTATGCCATCTACCGCAATGCGCCGCCCGCTCGTGATGCCCGCGCCGCAGACGATGCCGCTTCCGAAAACGCCCGCCCTCACGCCCGCCATTCGAAAAAGCAACCGGATTCAGATCGCCTGGTATCTTTTCATGCTGCTTTCGGCGGCAAGCGTAGTGGGCCTCGGCGTGCTGTATCTGTCGGGTCACGCCCGCGTCACGGCGGAGGGCTACCGCCGCGTGAAGCTGCTCGGTCAACTGAAGCAGGAGCAGGCCCGCGCCCAGCGTCTGCGCGAACTCGGCGCGGCGGCCTACACCCCCGAATCCATCGAAACGGGCGCAAAAGCAATCGGCCTTGCCCGCCCCGGAGACAAAGGCATGGTGACGGCGGGGGAGAGCAATTAGGGTGTCGGGGTTCGGGTATCGGGTGTCGGTAAACTTGCGGTCTTTCCGACACCCGACACCCAAACCCCGACACCCTTTCCCGGAGGGAAACGCATGGCGGTACGAAATGAAGCGCGGGGCGATTTTGGGGCCAGAAGAGTATGGGCCGCGTTCTGCGTGATTTTGCTGTGTTACGGCGGCCTCGTCGGACGCCTGATCTATTTGCAGGGCGTGGCGGGGCCGTCGCTGTATGCGGAGGCCGTTAAAAATCGGCAGATGACAATCCCGCTCCCGGCGCGGCGCGGCGCGATTTTAGACCGCAACGGCAGCCCGCTCGCCGTCAGCAGCTACTCCGGGACGGTGGGATTCGATCCGTCTGTGATCGCCGCCGAACTGCGCGCCCCCAAACGCGCTAAAACGCTCGACGCCCGCCTCGCCGAAAGCGTCCGCCACGCCGCCGACCTCCTCCAAATCCCCGAAATTCAGCTTGCCGCGTTAGTCAAGTCCGCCCGTGATAACGACGCCCTGCCCGACCGCCGCAAGTCCCGTTTCATCGTCGTGAGGCGCGACATCAATTCAGAGACCGCGCAGCACCTGCGGCAGTTCACGCCGCGCCTGCTCGGTTTTGCGGTGCAGGACGACAGCAAGCGCGTGTACATCAGCCGTCAGAACTCGGCGCAGGTGGTGGGCCTGACCGACGCCGACAGCAAAGGAATCGCGGGGCTGGAATACGCCTGCAATAAGTGGCTGGACGGCAAAAAAGGCTCTGTCCGGGCGGAAGTGGACGAGCGCCGCCGCGAAATCCCCTTTACCGAATCGCTGCGCCTCGCGGCCCACGACGGCTACAACGTGCAGACTACCCTCGACGCCAATATCCAGCATATCGCGACGGAGGAAGCGCAGAAAATCGTAGACCGCTACCTGCCGGACGGCGTTTCCATTGTCGTGGTGGAACCGGACAGCGGCGATATTCTGGCCCTCGTCAGTATGCCAAACTACGATCCCGGCCCCGAAGGGCGCAAATCCATCAAGCCCGCCGCCATGACCGACCGCTGCGCCCGCTGGCTCTACGAACCCGGCTCCACGATGAAGGCGCTGACGATTGCCGCCGCCCTCAACGACGGCACGATTACGCCCAATACTGGCTTTGAATGCGACGGAATTTTTCATCTGGACAACCACAAGGCGATTCATTGCGACAGTCACGGCGGCTCCAACATTCACGGCTGGGTGCGCTCCGCCGACATCCTGCGCGTCTCCTGCAACGTTGGCGCGGCGCAGGTCGGTCTGGCAATGGGGGCGCACAAACTTTTCGACGCGGAACGGAATTTCGGCCTGCTCGATAAACTGCCGATTGACCTGCCCAATGCGCGCGGCGTCCTCTCGTTCGACCGGCGCGAAAAAGTCTATTCCCGCGCAAAAGCGGCCCGCGTCGCGTTCGGACATAGCATCATGACGACTCCGCTGCATCTGGCGCTGGCCTACGCCGCCCTTGCCAACGGAGGCAATCTGATGCAGCCCCGGCTTGTCATGGCGCTCAAAGACGATGAGGGCAAAGTCAAAGAGGAGTGGCAACCGAAGATTACCCGGCGCGTGATTTCGCCGCTCGTCTCCGCCGAAGTGACGCAGATGATGCAGGGCGTGGTTACGGATGGCACAGGCAAAGTCGCGGCGATTCCGGGCTTCGATGTGGCGGGCAAGACGGGAACGGCAAGCAAATACCAGCGCGGCTCCTACGTCGGATCGTTCGGAGGCTACCTGCCCACTGGCGTCAATATCAGGCCCCGCGCTGTCGTGCTGGTCGTGGTGGACGAACCGCGCAACGGGGCGCACTACGGCGCGGACGTGGCGGCTCCCGCATTTCAGGCCATCGCAGCCCGCCTGATGCGCTACTGGAATGTCCCGGAGACCGACCCGACGGCGGCGCAGTTTAAGACCGCGCAGGCGAAGATACATCATAAATAAGCGGGCGTCGGGGTTCGGGTGTCGGAAATACCGGGCCGTGAACGACCCGTCTGGGAGGCTAACGCCAACCGTCCTGCGGACGGGACGCTCCGACACCCGACACCCGAACCCCGATACCCTTTTTCTCCGTCTCCGCGCGCGCCTGCTCCGGTTTTGCGCGCGGCATTGGGGTCGCGCCCGTTTCGGTTCGCCGACGGCATTGCGCGGCCCCTTTTTTTACCTACACGGCGCATCGCTTGCCCCAAAATCATTCTGTCAATCGTATTCTCATTTGTAATGGGAGTGAAAGAGGAACATGACTCCCATTTTCCGTTCCCCAGCGCTCAGGGCATCCAATTCGAGATTTGCGCGGCCTGAATCGCTCAATTCGGGAACAAACCGCCGCTTTGCTCGTCTTCTTGCCGAGACGCGAAGATAAGAATCAATTTTCGCCGCGCCCAATAAAATCAGGCGCGAATTTTGTCCCGCGAAGGAGAAACGCACATGAAAACGATCCGAAAGACGACTGCCGCGCTTGGCGTTTTTGCGGCATTGACGCTTGCTGTTCCCACGTTTGCGGCCCCCATGCCGCGCCGCGAACCGGCGGCTCTTTCCGCCCTGACGACGATTGACCAGATGCAAAACACGCTGATCGCCATGCAGAAACTGATTGACGGCATCCAGGCGCGTCATGCGGCGGCGGGCGCTCCCGCCGTCCCCGCCGGTCAGTAACCGCCTTTTATAAGAATGACGCAGGCAAAAAACCGCGCCGGACAGGAACGATTAAGTCCGTTACTGTCCGGCAGAGTTTTTTTGCGTCCACGCTTCGCAGGCGATTAGTTCTCTTTTTCCAGCTGCCGCGCCAGTTCCGCAATGCGGCGTGTTCCGCGCTGATTGTCCGACTCCAGTTCGCCTTCCCAGCGGTAGCGGATTTTGCCGCGCTTATCAATGAGGTAGATGGTGGGCCAGAATTGCTGATTCCAGCGATCCCAGTTCTTGCTGTCCGAGTCAATCAAAATCGGGTATTTGACGCCCTCATGACGAATGTGCTGCCGAATGCGGGCGGGATTTGCCTCCGAAGGCGTCTCCGGCGTATGGACGCCAATCAGCGCCAGATTTTCGCCGACCAGTTCCCGCTGCCACTGATTATAGGCGGGCAGGTTGCGGCGGCAGTTGATGCAGCCATACGTCCAGAATTGCAGCACCACGACCTTGCCGCGCAGGGCCGCGAGTTTGATCGGCTCGTGTCCGGGGGTGTTTTCCCAGCGCGTTCCGGTCAGTTCCGGTGCCGTTCTGTTCTCCGCTATCGGGTTGGGCTGGTCTGCGGTGGCCCGCTGCGGGGCGGCGAACAATCCCAGCGTAAGCAGCGCTAGCGCCGCCAGCAAATTCCGATTCCGTTGTGATTGGCCCTGCGTGTTCTGCCGCGTCTTTTCTATTTTTGTTTTCATGGCCTTGTCTCCTGTGTTTTTCGATGCGCCCTCGTCCCGATGGGAAGGAAGGTTTTTTGTGTCCTGCCCGATAAACTATTCGCCCTGCGGGTAAGTTCCTCTTGACACGCCGCAATTTTTCCGGTATCCTAATAACGATATATCGTGATGTGTTAAATATAAGACGCGACGTATCAAAATAACGACGTTTGAAATACAAAGAAAAAGGAAAAAATGAATCCACACCATCACCATCACCACGCCCCGCATGGCAGGGGGCATCACCGTGCAGCGTTGCATCACGGCGACGGACACGGCGGACATTACGGCGGGCATCGGGCGCACCACCCGGAACACGACGGACTGCCGGAATTTGGCCCCGGCTTCGGCCCTCCGCATCACGGCGGCAGGCACGGCGGCGCTCCGGGCGGCAGGGCGCGGCGCGGCGAAGCGCGGTATCTGCTGCTGGATGTCCTTCGCGGCGGGCAAAAGCACGGGTACGAGATTATCAAAGCGCTGGAAGAGCGCTCTGGCGGGCAGTACGTCCCCAGTCCCGGCACGGTGTATCCCACTCTGCAATTCCTGGAGGACGCCGGAATGATTCGCGCCGAGCAGCAAAGCGACCGCAAGGTCTACACCCTGACCGAGGTCGGACAAACGGAGCTTGCGGCCCGCGCCGCCGAGATCGCCGATTTCTGGACGCGGCAGACGGGGCCGACTCCTTCGCCCGCCAGCCAGACCGAAATGCGGTTTTTCCGTGAGGAGATCGAGGGTCTGATGCGCACGGCGCGGGGCGGAATCCATGAGGCGCTGCTGCGCGACGAGCCGCAGACCATCCGCCGCATCCGAGAGGCAATCGAGCAGTGCCGCAGCGAGGTGCGCCGCATCCTCTCCGACACCCACGCGCAGACCGCCGAAGTCAAATCGGAAACGAAAAAGGAAGCGAACACCGCAGCGTAGAAGGAAGGCGTCGGGCATTTCCGTCCGCAGGACGGTCGGCGTAGCCTCCCAGACGGGTCGTTCACGGCCTGGTCTACACAGGGCCTCGCGAAAACAGAAAGGAAGAAACACTATGCCAGAAGAGAATCACACACTGGGAGATTATGACCAGTATATCAGCGGCCTCTTTGCGCCGCAGGACGCCGCGCTGATCCAGACGCGGGAGGATGCGCAGCGCGAAGGGCTGTCACCTATCAATGTCTCGGCGAGCGAGGGGAAACTTTTGCACGTCCTCGCGCTGCTGACCGGCGCGAAACGGATTCTGGAACTGGGAACGCTGGGCGGATACAGCGCGACGTGGCTGGCCCGCGCCCTGCCCGCAGGCGGCAAACTGGTCTCGCTGGAGATTGACCCGCATCACGCCGAAGTCGCCCGCCGCAACATCGAACGCGCCGGACTGTCCGACAAAGTGGAGATTCGCGTCGCCCCCGCGTCCGAAACGCTGACGCAAATGCGGGTGGACAACGAGCCGCTTTTCGACCTGGTTTTCATTGACGCGGACAAGGACGGCTACGTGGACTATCTGCATCAGGCCCTGCCCCTGCTGCGTGAAGGCGGACTGCTGCTGGGAGACAACACCCTGCCCGAAGCCGTGCTGACGCCGGACGGGGACAGCGGAACGAAACGCTACAATACGGCGGTCGCCGCGCACCCCGCCCTGACCTCGATTATTCTGCCGATTCTGCGCAGTCACGGCATTGACGGGCTGCTCGTCTCGATCAAACGCTCGTAACGTCCGCTTTTCAGTCAGGAAAGCGGTCGGGACTTCCGGCGGCGCGGTTAGAAAGGCGCGGGACTCTTCGGGGCGGTGACCTGTTTTTTGCCGCCAAAGTAGAACGAGACATCGAAACCGTAAAACGCCTGCCCGTTGAGTTCCGTCCCGACGCGGAATGTGTACTCGCCCGACTGCCGGTCGCGCAGCCGCACAAAAAGGGAGGCTTCATCGTGCAGGACGAGCGCGGTGTAGGGCCGGTACTCAAATCCCGCCCGCGTGTGCCACCGCCCCAGATCGGTCGCCGGGATTTCGAGCGAATTGCCGTCTGCATCCACCGTTTTCAAAACAGTCGGATGAGGGCGGTTGTCCTGCCACGCCAGCGTGACCTCGCCCCCGAAATCCTGCTTTGATACCGCGCCGCTGCTGCTTTCCGCGTCAAACCACTGATAGCGCAGACCGGCGCTAAAGAAAAGGGCGTTGGGCTTTTTTCCAAAAAAAGTGGGGCGCAGCGCCGAGGCGCTGACGCCAAAAGCGTAGTAATCGCCCAGAAGATTGAGATGCTGATAGTCCGCCGTCAGGCCGTAATGCGGCCTGAGCAGAAAGGCTCCTGCTGTCTGCGAGGCATTAGAGATCGAATCTCTGGCGGCCTGCGTGATGTCATCCAGCTTATTCGCGGCAATATCTTCCGTCAAAAGCTGGCTGACGATTTCGGCGTCTATCTCCTTTTTGGAGGCGAACGCGCCGGGTTTAATGTAGTGCGGAAGCCGACTGATAACATCCTTGCGGGGATTGGGCGGACTTTTGTATTCGTCGAGCGCGAAGCGCAGGGCCGCGCCGTACCCATTGTTTGTGCCGGTCAGATACTGCCCGATGAAATCCGTCCGCAGGGCGGAATTGCTGTACACCAGATTCGTGGCGAAAGCGTTTTTCTTATCGTACCAGCGGGACTGCTGATCCAGCGCGAATGCCGAAGTGCGGGCCGGGTCTTTGGCACGGACGGACTGCGCGAGGAGATAGGCGAACGCCGCCAGATTTCGTTTCTTTTCCCGCGCCAGAACCGTCTTGTCCTCCTTCGCCTTATTAAGGTAGGTGATGGAACTGCCTAAAATCGCGTCCAGCCTTTTGTTGAGGGACAGTTCGTTGAACTGCGTCTGCATGAGGTATTGTTTGAACTCTTCCAGATCGCGGTCTTGGCCTGACGTGGGCGGCGCGGAGAAAAAATCGCGTATGTTCTTGATATTCGTGGTCAATAATTCCGTATTCGGCACATTGATCGAACCGGTAATCCTATCGAAAACATGATCAAACGCCTGCTGCTGCACAATCGCGGATGAGGCCCAGGGGCTGCGGTCAACGATGTAGCTTGTGGCGGCAATGTCCATCAGTTTGCCCTGACCATTGGGAAGGCAGGACGGCTTCGCGTTGCTGCCGGTCGGTATGACGCACTGCGCGTTGGCGGACAGCGGGACGCGGCAGAGCAGACAAACGAACAGGGCAAAAAAAGCGAACCGTTTTTCGGTGAGCGTGAGTAATCGCAAGGGGGTATCCTTTCGGTTGCGTAAAATGGCGCGGCAAGGGAGGGCTTGATTTGCGGCGCTCCGGTCTGCCCGCCGGTCGTTCCTCCGGTTCCTCCGCCTGTCGCTTGCGCGTGGACGATGCGGACTGCCGCGCCAAGCAGACAGACAAGCAAAGCAGTCTTTGTATTCACCAATTTCAGGTGTGAAAATCGCAAGAAGTATCCTTTCTTGTCCATCAAGGAGATAAATATCTTCGCTACGCGCCTTCGGCGGAATGTCCTGCCGGACGAGACAATCCGTAAGCGATATTCCCCGTCCGAAGGACAATCCGGCAGCGCCGCGTAGCGAGGGAATTTATTCCCTTGACCCGCGGCGAAGAAGTTGCGCCGCTATTTTCCGCCCGTTTTAAGCGAAGCGATACCCTCGTCAATCCGTTTGATCACGGGGTGATCTGAGTCATATTTCTCCCCAAAAATTCGTTTGGCGCGGTTGTAATTGGCGAGGGCCTCTTTGCGGCGACCCATGCCGCGCTGCGCCTCCGCCACGTAGAAAAGCGACGCGCCCACGTTGATATGCCGCGCCCCCTGCGCCGCTTCGTAGATGGCCCGCGCCTGCGTGTGAAGTTCGAGCGCCTCCTGCCAGCAGTCCATTTTGCTCAGGATGCGCCCCGCGTTATTAAGGCAGGAGGCCATCAGGATATTCTTTCCGCCGCCCGCCCGTCGCGCCGATTCCAGCGCCTGCTGGAAATAATGCCGCGATGCTTCCAGGTCGCCTTTATCTTCGAGCAAGGCCCCGATATTATTCTGCTGGGTGGCGATGTCGTTATGCCGAAGGCGGGACTGCGCCTGATGAATTTTTAGCGCCCGCAGGTAGAAAGGCAGGGCGCGGCCCAAATTTCCGCGTTTCTTCAGGACGTATCCCAGACTGTTGCAGAAATCCGCCATTTCGAGCGCGTCCTTTGGCAGAATGCGCTGCGCCGTCCTCCACGCTTCGCGGACGCGGCGCAGGGCCGCGTTCCGCTCGCCCTCCTGCTCCAGCGCCTCGCCCATCAAGCGCAGGAACTTGGCGCGAAGCAGCAAATCGGCGTCGCGCTGCGATTCGCGCCGCGTGGAGGAGGGTTTAATCCGCGCCACTCCCCGTTCATAATACTCCAGCGCCGCCTTGCAGTCCCGGTGTTCCGCCAGATACACGCCGATTTCCAACAGCAGCGATTCTATTCCCGGCAGCGGCGTTTTTTCCGGCGTGGCTGCGACCGCGTAGCAGTGCGCGATGTCGCTGCGCACGGCAGTCCATTCCATTGCAAGGTTTGCGGCGCGGAGGCGCTCGGTCAGGGCGCGGACAGCGCGGACCAGCAGAGGGCGGCGGCAGGCGGGCAGCAGTTCGATTCGGGCGTATTCCCGCACCAGTTCATGCGCCGATTGAAGGTCTTCCGCGCTTTCGTCGCTTTCCCGCAGCAGCAGCGAACGGTCCCACAGAGAGATGATCGCGCTTTCAAACGTGTCGTAATCCCGGACTCCGCTGGTCTGAAACAGCAGGTCGGTCGGGATGCTGCCGGGGGCAAAGCAGGCCGCCCCCGCCAGAATTTTCAAGTCGTCCGCGTCCGCATCCTTGATACTCCGCTTTTTTTCGCCATGAACGGCAAGCGCAATCGTGCCGTAAACGCTGCCATCATGCCCGGTCGCGGCGATAAAATGGGCGCGGCCTTTTTGCAGCGTGTCATAGAGGCCATTCTTAGGCCCCTTGCCTCCTCCCGGCCCTTTGCCGCCTTCAGGGTCGTTGCCGCCTTCAGGCCCTTTGCTGTCCCTGAGCCGCGCCAGGTATTTTTCAAAACTGCAATTCAGGGCATGAATATGGTGCGCGGCCAGCGCCAGCGCCAGTGGAAGGCCACCGAAAATGCGGACGATCTCCCGCGCCGCCGCCATCTCCGACCCATTCTGCGCTAGTCGGAATATTTGAAGTAATTGCAGCGCCGCGTCTTCGCTCAGAGGCGGCGGTTTCAGCGTAGAAAAATTGTCCGGCAGAATCTGTCGCTGCTTCGTCAGCAGCAGGTGCAGGCGACCCGAAGCGGGCAGCCACTGCATACTGGTCTTTTCGGTGACGTTATCGAAGACGACCAGCGCGGTCTGCTCCATCCGGTTCAGCGCGTCGCGCATCCATTCCGCCGTTTGCTCCGCGCCGTCTTTTTCGCTGCGCCCAAAAAAGCGGCGGGCAATCCCGGCGTAGTCCGCCACCAGCCGTTCGTCGCTGCGGGCGTCCAGCCAGAACACGCCGCCCGGATAGTCTGCCTGGTTGAGATGCTGATGCGCGTATTCCAGCGCGATTTGCGTTTTGCCCGACCCGCCCATGCCGACCACCGCAAGGGGCCGTCCTTCTAGCGAAAGCAGCCGCTCCCGCACCGCTTTGAGGGTGTCCGCCCGCCCGTAAAAATGGGCGCTAGGCCGAAAAGGGAGATTGTTCAGCGGAATCGTCGGGTCGGGCAGAGGGCCTGCCGCGTCGGGCAGATCGGGGTGGCGCAGTCGCCAGACCGATTTCAGTCCAAAACCTTTTAAAACGCGCAGCCCCAGCGCATCCAGCGCGAACGGCCCCGGCAGCAGCGATTGCGTCCGCTGAAAAAACGCCTCCGAGGCAAAAATTTGCCCGCCCTCCGCCGCGCTCATCACCCGCTGCGTCAGGTTCATGGGTTCGCCGTCGTACTCAATGTAGCCGGTAGGCTGCGCTTTTATACGCGGACTGCCGGTATGCAGACCAATCCGTATTTTAATGGGCAGCCGGGAGGGCCAGGGGAAATCCAGCAGCAGGGCCTGCGTCTCTTTGGCCCAGTGTACAGCGTCGAGCGGATCGGAAAAGACCAGAAAAAAGCCGTCCCCCGTCAATTTTTTTTCTTCGCCGCGCCATTTTGCAAGACCCTCTCGAACAATATCCCGGTGTTTGTCCTGCGCTTCAATAAATACTTCTGGGTCTTTCACCGTCCATATTACCGAATCCACAATGTCGGTGAAAACCAACACAATCTCTTTATTCTGTAATTGCCGTGCCATACTTATCTCCGGTGAACCTCGCGACTCTGCCGGTATTGATTTCGACAAATACAATGCAATTCCTGCCTGCCTGACAGGCAGAGACAAAAAAAGACCGCGCCCCTTCTGCTCATGGCAGAAAGGACGCAGCCTTCAAGTTCGGGTATTGGGTATGGAGGTATTCGGGTATTGAATGTTCACTGTGAGTTTATACAAACTATCGGTGAAGAAGCGAACACCTGAATACTTGAACACCCGAATACCTTTAATCCGCGCCGTCTTCTTCGCTGACGGGAAGATAGGGAGCGGGCGGAATGTTTTTACCGATTCGATGGAAACGCTCCAGCAGGCGATTTATCTCCTCCTTCGAAGCGGGCGGAAACCCTTCCTCCGGTTCGCGGCGCGTCAGAGCGCTCGCCAGCGCGGGCGGCGTGTTAAGCCGCGCTACTCCGACGCCGTACATCAGGATATAGCCCGCAATCGCGCAGCGCAAAGCCCGCGCCACCATCTGCGGTTTTTGCCGCCGCGCCCATTCCAGTATCATCAGCGGCCCGATCATTAGCGCCATTTTCGCCGCAATGAACGGCGGCAGTCCCATGTTCCAATAGTGGCGGAAAATCGGGTTGGCCTCGCTCGCGCCGTGCTGCCGAATAAAAAATATCGTGGAGGTTAAGTCCGCGATCCCAATCGCAAGTAGTATCCAGGTCTCTCTGGCAAGTTTCATGATTTTTATGTCCTGCGTCGCTTTTTTGTTTTTGGCCTGTCTTGCGCCGGTCGTCCGCTCTGCTCCCCAGTATATCGGGTAGAAACCGGTAGATTTTTACGGCGTTTTTGGCCTCTGCTTTGTTTTTCCATACATGGACGGGAATCTTACCGGTAACTTTAAAAAAGCGCGGCCATCAATGCGAAAGGGGGTAAAAAAAAGACGGAGGAAAGTGGACAAAAGTTCAGTGGAATGATGCGAAAACGACGAACGAACCGGAAAAATTAAATTCCGCGCATCCCGTCTGAGCGGACGCTTGGCGGAACGCTCCCCAGGCGGGCGTTTATATGCCCGCCGCCCATTTCGCAAGGCGAGCGGCGGTATCCTCACGCAGAACGGGGCCGTGACCGGCGAAAAGAGTTTTCGGCTGCAATGCGGCGAGCAGGCGGGCGCTGCGCTTTACCGCCGCCCAATCGGAACTGAAAACGCGGAGGGGGAGGCTGAGACCCGCGACTCCCCGCCCCGGCAGAATGTTCATCACGGCGTCGCCGCTGAAAAGCGCGGCGTCCGCCTCCCGAAAAAAAGCGGCGTGTCCGGGCGTATGGCCCGAACACGCCACCACGCGCAAGGCCCCGCCCGGAGCGTCTATCACGCTGCCGTCGTCCAGCAAAACATCGGGGCCGCGACGCGCCACCGGGTACAGCGTTTCGCCCGCCCGAAACAGCGCGGCGGAAACGGGACGCCGCAAACTCCGCGCAAAATTCCCCGCATAAGTTTGGCGCGGCAGGCCCAGAAATGGCGCTTCCGCCTGGTGCGCGTAAACTTTTGCGCCCCGCTCCGCAAAATAGGCCGCATTGCCCGCATGATCGCAATGTCCGTGCGTCAGATACACCGCTTCAATCGCGTCGGCGCAAATCCCCCGCGATTCCAGCGCCGCCAGCAGCGCCGTTCTGTCCTGCCGCAGACCCGTATCAATCAGCGCCGCCCGCCGCCCTTCGGTCAGCAAATAGGCGTTGCCCCAAGACAGAGAAATCGGGTTTCGGGGTTCGGGTGCCAGGTGTCGGTCAATGCCCTGACTGGTCACTATTTGCACCTAATTTCAGTAAAGGAAAGCATTGCCGACACCCGACACTCGACACCCTACCCTCGCAGGGCTTCGATTTTTTCGACGTAACGGTGCAGCAGACGGTCGGCGTCTTCCTGCGAGTGGCTTTCGGAGTAGACATGGAAGAAAGGCTCCGAAGCGTCCGGCAGAACTAAGGCCCAGTCATCATGCTCAAAGAACTTGATGCCGTCTATCAATTCCACGCGGTTGCCGTTGCCGTCCGCCAGCGCGTCGGCCTCTTTGGTCAGGACGCGCATGACGCGGCCCTTCATCTCCCAGGGACAGCGCACCGTCGCCCGCGAAACATAGACCGGCGGCAGTTCCGAGGCCAGTTCCGAGACTTTCAGATCGGTCACCGTCAGCATCTCCATCATCTTGGCGAAAGCGAACATCGCGTCGAAGCTAGGCTGGAACTCCGGGAAGATAAATCCGCCCGCGTCGTCGCCGGCAAAGTCCGCCCGGTTCGTTTTGGAGATTGCCGCCCCCATCAGATCGCGGGAATCGGTCTTGGTGCGCATCACCGCGCCGCCGTGCAGACCGACCAGCGACTCGATCATGCGTGGCGCCGTGACCGGGACTGCGATATTGGCCCGCTCGCGCGTCCGCGCCTGCAAGACCGCCATCATCGCCAGCAGGCGGCTGCCCTCAATGATATTGCCATTCTCGTCCACGAGGGTCATGCGCTCGCCGTCCGCCTCAAATAACACGCCAATGTCGGCGCGAAGCGTCTGGACAATCTGCGCCAGATTCGGGACTAACGCTTCCCGGTCTCGCAGGGTCTTCGGCGTTTTGTTCGCGTCCGGGTAGGCGTTCAGGGCGATGAGATCGCATCCGAGTTTGCCCAGCATCGTCGGGAAAACGTTGGCGAGGCGACCGAACGCGAAGTCCGCCACGATTTTAAAGCGCCGCGTCTCGATTTTTTCCACTTTCAGATGCTGATAGAAATCTACCGCATACTGCTCGACGTGCCTTCCCGCAAAGTCCAGCTGACCGACCTGTTCGGCGTCCACGCGGCGGAAATCTTCGCGGAAGAAGATCGTCTCGACCTTGCGCTCCTGATTTTTGGACAGATAAATGCCCTGATCGTCGAAGAACTCAATCAGAATCAGGCGCGGGTCGTTGGGCGAAAGACGGATATGGACTCCTCCCGCCGCTTCCGAACCCAGAATCGTGTGCCGCGCTATCGGCAGGGCCGTGCTTTGCAAATCCATGATATTGACGCCGACCGAAAGCAGGCCGGAGATCATGGCGCGTTTCATCATGCGGGCGACCGGCCCGGAGTCGCGGCTGGTGACGACCGTCGCCCCGCGCTTCAAGTAGCCGCCGAAAGAGGCGCCGAGTTTGCAGGCGAAGTCCGGCGTCAGCTCGATATTGGCGATGCCCATCACGCCCTGATTACGGAACAGCGAACCGGCCCACTTCTGCCCCCAGATTAAGGACATAGTGACGGTGCTGCCCGCTTCGATTATTTTGTCGGGCCACAGTTTGATTTGTGTGCGAATCGTGCAGTCGTTCTCAATGCGGTTGCGCGGCCCGATGACCGCGCCCTCCTGAACCACACAGTTTTGTTTGATGGTTGTGTGCGAGCAAATGGTGCAGGCGGACAGGCGCGTTTCCACCCCGACATATACGTTGTCCCACAGGATGCTGCGATGCACGACCGCTTTTTCTTCTATAATTGCGTTGTCGCCCAGCACGGAATAGGGGCCGACCGTCGCGTTTGCTTTGATTTTGCAGTTGCGCCCGATGACAACCGGGGCGTTGATAATCGCTGTCGGGTCAATGTCCGCGCCTTCGCCCACCCAGATTCCGTGACTTTGCGCCTCGTTGCTCGTCGCGATTTTGACGCGGGTCTGTCCGTCCAGCACCGTGTACTGCGCTTCGCGGTACTGGTTGAGGTTGCCCACGTCGCACCAGTAATCGCCGTCCAGGATATAGCCAAACAGCGCTTTGTTCTCCGCCAGCATTTGCGGAAAGATATCCTGGCTCCAGTCGTAATTTTTGGCGTGTTCCATGTACTGAAAAATCTCAGGTTCCAGTATATACATTCCTGTATTTACCGTATCGGAAAATACTTCGCCCCACGAGGGTTTTTCAAGAAAGCGCTTGATGCAGCCTTCATCGTCGGTAATCACGACGCCGAACTCCAGCGGGTTGGGAACATGGGCCAGCACAATCGTCGCCATACTTTTTTTTGCGCGGTGGTATTTAATGGCTTTATCGAGGTCAATATCGGTCAGAGCGTCGCCGCTGATAATCAAAAAGGCGTCATCTTTGAGCAAGTCTTCCGCCTGCTTGACGCTGCCCGCCGTGCCGAGAGGGGTGTCTTCCACCGAGTAAGAGATGTTGACGCCCCATTCCGAGCCGTCCCCAAAATAGCCCTCAATCTCGTCGGCGAGATAGTGGAGCGTTACGACAATATCCAAAACGCCATGCTGTTTGAGCAGCAGGACAATATGCTCCATGATAGGCACATTGAGCGCGGGAACCAGCGGTTTGGGACGCTGTGAGGTGAGCGGGCGCAGCCGCGTCCCTTCCCCTCCCGCCATTATAACGGCTTTCATTCGTGACACCCCCGTTCCGAGGCGACGCAGGCGGTCTTGCTTGCATGGGTGCGTCGTCGCAGCGTATCTGACTTTCGTTTATGATGCGAACATTTGAAGCAATTTTGTTAAGCGCTTTTGCCGACGTTCGAGCGTACTTTACTACGTCGTTTCATCGGCTTCGTTCCCGGCCTTTTTGTTCCCGGCGCGATCAAATAAAGTCGCGTTTCGGGGCTTCGGGCTTTGCGTCAGCGGGCGGCGTGTACTGGAAGTCCTCCGCTTTTTTCGCCGCCTTCAAATTGATGTCTGTGAGGATATTCGACTGCGTGTATTCCCCGCCCTCCACCACGTCCCCATCCTCGTCCAACTTCTGCGCGATGCGGACGAGGAACGAGGTCTTATGAATCAGATGGTCTTTCTGCCCGACGAAGTAGGTGATGATGCGCTCCGGCTCCTGATCTTTGGCCCGGACGGTCATCTTCACGATGTTACAGGGAAAATCTCCCACTTTGTCCATGCCGGAATAGTTCGCAGTCCCTTTAGCGAGGAGTTTTTCGCCGCCGAAAAAGGCGTCAATCTCGGCCTCCCATTCGCCGGAAAATTCCGTCGGGGCCGCGTCCAGTTTGTCTGCGCGGTACTGTTTGGCTTTGCTGTGGTAACTGAGATACTTTTTGCCCGTCGCGGCGTATACGTCCTCCGTTTTTTCCGCGCCCCCAACCTGCGTGGTGATGCGCACCAGCAGCAGGTTCGGCTTCATCGCGGAGATTGTCCCTTTGGAAAGGACTTTGCCGCTGATGTTCTCGCCTTCAAAGGCGCGGGTCAGCGTCGCGGTCATGGACTGCGCGTCGTTAATTTTTTTTAAGGCCTCCCGCAGGATGCGCTCGCCTTTTTCGTCGGCGCGGACGGGCGCGGAAAATGCCGTCAGCGCCGCGATTCCCAGCGCTCCCCATGCCGTTGTTTGTCTCACCATCGTGGTTGTTTCCTTCCCGAAAGCCGGTTTATTCCGCGCTGCGCCGCAGGGCGTAAAACGGAGAATTTTGCGGCGTTTGCCCCTGTATTATCTTTCTTAACGCGCCGACTCGCCGCCGGGTTCCTGCGCGGCGGAAAATCTATCTACGGCCCCGAAAACGAGCATGGCCCCGCCCAGAATACCGAGCAAAACGCCGGGAAGCGGAGCAAAATAGCGCAGCGCCGTCAGGAAGCAGATCAGTCCGCCCGCGCCCTGAACGCAGGCCAGCGGCAGGCGGTTTTTCGGATTGGGTTGGAACAGCAGGCCCACGCTGGAAAGGACGCCTCCAAAAAGCAAAATCCAGTGCAGTCCCAGATTGAAGCCGTTTTCGCGCAGTTCAAAGCGGGCGATGGCCTCCGGCGAGGCAACTCCTCCCGGCAGGCCAGAAACGCGCCAGACCAGAAACAGGCTGAAAACGGTCAGCGCCATTCCGATCAGGGTGACGGCCTCGGCCCGCGTCAGGAAGCGTTTCATGGACGAATCGGCGGGGTTTTCCTTTGTTTGAGGGTTCATTCCGGGCATGGCAGGTCGGCTTTCTGAAAAGGATAGATTTTAATTCACCGTAGGCGGGCAGTATTCCTGTTTCTTATAGGTCTTCGGTGAAAAATTTGCCCTGAACTGCAAAATTTCTTCGAAATAGCCCGCTCAATGGCGAAAAGAGCGGGCGAAAGTCCGAATCGGGGCAAATGCGACGCAATTCATTGCGCCACATTGCGTCGCGACTATTTCTTCGGGGCCATTTTTGTAGCGGGCTTGACGACGCGGAGGCTGACGATCTTGTCGCCCTGACGCAGCGCGTCCATTGCGTCGAGGCCGGTGACAACCTTGCCGAAGACGCAGTAACCGTCATTAAGAAAGTCGTTAGACTTCAGATTAAAGAAGAACTGGCTGTCTCCGCTGTTCGGGTCTTGCGAACGGGCCAGGCCCAGCGTGCCGCGCTCGTGCTTGCCGCCCGTCTCCAGCGGAACGGTCTCGCCGGAGCCGCCCATGCCCAGCTGATACTGCTGCCCCACTTCGCCCGACGTGATGTTGCGGAGTTTGGAGCCGTCCACGCCCTTCGATTTCGGGTCTCCGCCCTGAATCACGAAGCCTGCCTCGTACCGGTGGAACAGAATCCCGTCGTAGAATTTTTTGTTGGTGAGCGCAAGGAAATGCGCCACCGTTTTCGGGGCCAGTTTCGGCAGCAGTTCAATCACGATTTTGCTGGTCTTTTTGTCCGGCGATTCCACCGTCATCTCCACGCGGGGATTTGCGGACATTTTATTCGCCGTTTGCGCGTCCGCCCGCGCTGTCAGCAGCCCGCAGGCCAGCCCCGCCAGCGCCAGAGTCTGCGCGGCAAACGAGAGTACAGATTTCATAAGTTTCGATTCGCTCCTTGTCATATTCGGGTGTTCGGGCGTTCGGGTGTTCAGGTGTTCGCTCACTCTCTGATAGTTTAGACAATCTGTCAGTGAAGCCGTCAACACCTGAACACCCGAACACCCAAATACTTTCCTCACGGGATCATGGTAAAACTCTTAATGCGGTCGCCAATTTTGAGGTCGTCGGCGGTTTTCTGACCGTCAATAATACGCCCGAAGACGCAGTATTTGCCGTCCAGCGAGGAGCCGTTATCGTTCAGGTTGATGTAGAACTGGCTGTCGCCGCTGTCGTCGGCCTGCGAACGAGCCAGACCGAGGGAGTATTGCAAATGCGGCAATTTGGCTTCCAGCGGCACGGTCGCCCCGGAACCGCCGCCGCCTAACTGGAATTTGCTGCTGACTTCAGCAGAACTCAAATCTTTCAGGTCGCTCGATTTTAGTTTTTTTGACGCTGGATCGCCCGCCTGCACGACGAAGCCCGGTTCCACGCGGTGAATGAGAATCCCCGCGTAGAAATTCTGCTTGATTAAGTCGGTGAAGTGCGCCACCGTTTTCGGCGCGGCCTGCGGATAAAACTCCAGCGTCATCGGGGCGTGGCCCTCAAACTCCAATTTGGCGCGGACGGCCCCGGTCTTCACCGCGTCGAAAGCGTTCATCCGGTCGGGGGCGGCGGCGATTGCCTGCGCCTTGTCTTTCTGCTCTGCCGCCTGTTTGCTCTGCGCGTCTTTCTGCGCCTGCTGCTCCTGCGCGTCTTTTTCCTGCGGCGTGGGGTCGGCGTGGCGGCTGCCGGTCAGCGCAATCAGACCAAAAGCGACAATCATCAGCGCAATCAGCGCGATAGCGGGACGTGACATAGAAATACCTCCTTGTAGGAAAGCGTTCGGTGTTCGGTATTCGGTGTTCAGGAAATACGTCCGCCTGCTCCTAAATTTCAGAAAATTTCAAGGAAGAAAGCATTGCCTGACCACCGAATACCGAACACCGAACACCTATTCTGTGATATAATACCCTCATTATGCTGGCAAGAAGAATCATACCCTGCCTTGACGTAAAAGAGGGCCGCGTCGTCAAGGGAGTCAACTTTTTAAATTTGCGCGACGCGGGCGATCCGGTGGAACTCGCCGCCCGCTACGACGCGATGGGCGCGGACGAACTCGTCTTTTTAGACATTACGGCAAGCCATGAGCGCCGCAGCCTGATTTTAGATATTGCGGCGCGGGTCGCCGAAACGGTCTTTATTCCGTTCACGGTCGGCGGCGGCATCCGGGCGGTGGAGGACTTTCGCGGAATCCTGCGGGCCGGGGCCGATAAAGTCGCCGTCAATACCGCCGCGATTCAGCGTCCGGCGCTGATTGCGGAGGCGGCGCAGCAGTTCGGCAATCAGTGCGTGGTCGTGGCGATTGACCCCAAGCGCGTGGGAACGAACGCCGACGGTTCGCCAAAATGGGAAGTTTTCATTCACGGCGGGCGCACCGCCACAGGCCGGGACGCGCTGGAATGGGCGCAAGAAGCAGAATCGCTGGGCGCGGGCGAAATCCTTCTGACGAGCATGGACCGGGACGGCACGCAAATCGGATTTGATCTGCCGCTGACTCGCGCCGTCGCGCAGCGGGTGGGCATCCCGGTCATTGCGTCAGGAGGGGCGGGAACGCCGCAGCACTGCCTCGAAGCCGTCACAGAAGGCCGCGCCGACGCCGCGCTCATCGCCTCGATGGTCCATGACGGACACTACACCCTAGCCGACATTAAAAACTACTGCGCAGAGCATGGCGCGGTGATGCGCTGAATTTCCTCTGGACTTGCGCAAGTCGAAAAGATCACTACATGGAATTTTTTGATTGCAATAAATATTTTGACAAAACCGTCACCGAAGTTTTTCAATCTATCTCGCAGACTGACTTGCGTAATTTGGGCATGGAAGACCAGGAGAGACAGGGCATTTTTAAGCCTGTCGCGACTAGCATCAATGCGCCCATTAGAGCGACACTTCTGGGACTGAACGGTTATGTGAAAGAAGATTACCGTGAATTTTTTGCGAGGCCAAATCCGATGGTATACGCTAGTCAAGTACATCCACCTCTGATAATAAAATTGCCTGCCGTGATAGAAAAATACCGAGCGGGTCTGCCTTCGATAGCAAATAGCTCATTTTACTTCACCAATTTCGTGAAGATTTATCCTCCAGCCTCACAGTTTGACAACGCAAAGGGTATGGAACTGGCGCTTCAAAACTCATCATCTTTGACTATGCTTTTTCGTCAATACCTCAAAGACGAGATTCTTGGTTTGGTGAAAGATGGCTGTCGCATCTTTATTTGCTTCGGTAACTCTGCTTCTCACTACTTTAACGAAACATTTTCTTTGAATGACGTTAAAGCGAAACATCAGATTATTGCCGCATACGGTAAAAGCAATATGGTGCGTGGTTGCATGATAAATGACGAACTTGTGTACATCGTTTCTGAGCGTCATTACGCATATTACTCAAACGCCACAACAGATTATCTGGTGCGTACACTCGCCGAACAAATATAGTGGCTATTGATAGCGCCGTAAGTTTCTGATAGACCTGCATTGGCGTCCGGCAGGACGCTTGGCGGGACGCCACCTGGCGAGGCGCTTCCAACGCCTCGACTATGCGGAGCAATTATTAGCGATATGTTTCATTCCGGGCTAATTCTTTAACCCCTTCATACGCCCAAAACAATTTTTAAGGATTTTTATATGGAATTTGCAACCCGCGCTATTCACGCCGGACAGGAACTAGACCCGGCGACGGGGGCTGTCACGCCGCCGATTCATCTGACCTCTATTTACGCTTTTGCGGAACCGGGCGTCACCGTGAGCGGCTATGAGTACATACGGTACGGAAACCCGACCCGCCACGCCTGGGAAACGTGCCTTGCGTCGCTGGAGAACGCGCCGACCGATTGCCCCGCGCTGGCCTATAGTTCCGGGCAGGCCGCGACCGATGGCGTGATGCGTCTGCTGAAACCGGGCGAGCGGCTGCTGCTGGCCCGCGACCTCTACGGCGGCACGATTCGGATTGCGGAGGAGATTTACGCCCCCGCTGGAATCAAAATTGATACGGCGGACGCCACCGACTCCGCCGCGTTCGCCGCCGCCCTCACGCCCGATACCCGCATGGTCTGGATCGAAAGCCCTTCCAATCCGTTGCTGAAAATCACGGACTCGGCGGCGGTCGTCGAAGCGGCGCATCAAGTCGGGGCGATTGTGGTCATGGACAATACGTTCGCCACGCCATATTTTCAGAACCCGCTGGATTTAGGCGTAGACGTGGTAATGCACTCCGCAACGAAATATCTGGGCGGACATTCCGATCTGCTGGGCGGGGCGTTGGTCACGAAAAATCCTGAACTGCGCAAGCAATTATTCGAACTGCAGAAGGTCACGGGGGCGGTCGCCGCGCCCTTCGATTGCTGGCTGGCCCTGCGCGGAACGCGGACGCTGGCCCCGCGTATGCGACTGCACGAAAGCAACGCTTTTGCCATCGCAAATTTCCTCGCCGAGCATCCCCGCGTCACGGCGGTTCATTTCCCCGGCCTGCCAAACCATCCGCAGCGCGATTTAGCGAAGCGGCAGATGCGCGGCTTCGGCGGCATGGTCTCGTTTGAGATTGACGGCGAACTCTCCGCCGCGCATGACGTTCTGAACCGCGTCAAACTCTTTACGCTGGCGGGCAGTCTCGGCGGGGTGGAGAGCATTATCAGCTATCCGCCGCTGATGTCTCACGCCGCCATGCCCCGCGAGCAGCGCTATGAACGCGGCATCACAGACACGCTGCTGCGCCTCTCCGTCGGGCTGGAAGACGCCGCCGACCTGATGGCGGACTTGACGCAGGCCCTCAAATAGCCTCTGACGAACGTGACCGGGCAGAATTTCCCTGCCCGGTCTGCGAAAAATTCCCCTGTTTGAGCGAATGACCGTTTGACCTATCCAGGATAGACCCATTTCTCCTGCCTCGCGCCTCCGCATTTGTGCCGGTTTTCCGCGTTTCTCTTACAGGTGAACGTAAACCTCGCTGTTTTCCTGACCGACAATCTAGCCGCAGGGACACAGAAACGGCCTTTGGATGTAGGGCATCGTTTCGATCCCGCAGGATTTAGAGGAAAGCGGTTCAGGAGGAGAGTTCTCTCATGGGAAAACGTGTCTTAATTACCGATGACGCCCTGTTTATGCGCGTCACGCTGAAAAATATCTTGACCAAAGGCGGCTATGAGATTGTCGGGGAGGCCGCGAACGGGCAGGAATCGGTTGACCTTTATCAGCAGCACAAGCCCGATCTGGTCACAATGGACATCACCATGCCGGAGATGGATGGGATTACCGCCGTGCGTGAAATCCGAAAATTTGACCCGGACGCCAACGTCATCATGTGCAGCGCGATGGGGCAGAAAAATATGATTATGGAGGCGGTCTCCGCCGGAGCGAAAGACTTTCTCGTAAAGCCGTTTCAGCCCGACAAGGTGATTGAAGCGATACAAAAAATTATTGGCTAATACGGCCTTTCGTCCAATTCCGTCGTCCGCGACGGCAGTCCTCCCTTTTACCGGCGGGAGACACTCGCTGAAATTTGTATCGAAGGCCTTTTATGAAAGTACAATATATCAATCCCTTTGTGAGCGCGACCCTGAGCGTGATTCGCGCCGCGCTGAATATGGAGGCCACCAAAGGCGAACTGACCGTTCGCCCCATGACCTTCACGTCGCAGCAGTGCAACGTCATCACCGGCGTCACCGGGCAGATTCAGGGGCAAGTCCTTTACGGCATGGGGCTTATCACGGCGGACAAAATCGCGTCGCAGATGCTCGGTCAGCCCGTCCGCACGTTCGATCAGCTGGCGGCGAGCGCCATTGCAGAACTCGGCAACATGATTACGGGCAATGCCAGCAGCCTGCTTTCGGAAGCGGGCTACGTTTGCGACATCACCCCGCCTTCCGTGATTCGCGGGACGCAGGTCAAAATCTCCACGCTGAACATTCCCGCCCTCGTTGTCCCGATCCTGCTGCCTGTCGGGGAATTGGAACTGACCGTTGCTTTGCAGGAACATTGCAGGCCTTGATCTGCAATGCGAAGCGCAAAGCGCGTTCCAACGCATTGGCTGCTCAGCCCGCCTCGCTCTCAGAGTTCGGCGCGGAGGTTGGGGAGTCGGCGGCGGGCGGAAGGGTCAGCGTAATGAGCGCTTTCTGGACGCGCCGCCCGTCCGTCGCTTCCACGCGCATTTCGAGGCCGTCAAACGCCACTGTTTCTCCGACCGTTGGCTGATGCCCCAGACGCTCAAAGATTAGCCCGCCGAGCGTGTCGGGCTGCGTCTCTTCTTCGCTGACGACGTGGAGATTCAGGCGCTCCTCCAGTTCATCCAGCGTCAGGCCGCCGTCCGCCAGCCACGTCGTTTCCGTCAGTTGCGTGAGCGGATTTTCCTCCACGTCGTACTCGTCCTGAATATCGCCGACAATCTCCTCCAGCAAGTCCTCAATCGTGACCAGACCACTGACGACCCCGTACTCGTCCAACACGACCGCCATCTGACTTTTGCGGCGGCGCAGTTCCGCCAGCAGGTGCGAAGCGCGTTTGGTCTCCGGCACGAAATAGGGCGGGCGCATCAGTTCCGCGATGCTTGCGTCCATTGAGCCGTCCGCTACATCAATCAGCACGTCCTTGACATGGATCACGCCCTTGATGTCGTCCAGCGAGCCATCGTAGACGGGCAGCCGGGAGTGGCCGGAATGGGTCACGACGCGCAGAAGTTCCTCAGTGGGGCAGTGGACTTCGACGGCGGTGATGTCGAGGCGGGGAGTCATAATTTTGCGGGCAATCGTGTCGCGGAAATCGAAGACGCCGGAGACCATCTGCTCCTGCTGCGGGTCGAGGTCGCCCGCCTGCGTGGTGGAGTGGACGAGGAGTTCCAGTTCCTCAACCGAGTGGACGGCGTTATGCCCCGCAATCGGCGTCATTCCGAAGCGGCGCAGGATGCCGTTGCCGAGGCCGTTCAGCACGACGATGAAGGGGCGGAACACGGCGATATAGACCGTGAGAACTGGCACGAGGCGCAGGGCCGCGCCGTCCGCCCGCTGAAAGGCCACGCTTTTCGGCACAAGTTCGCCCATGACGATATGCAGGGCCGTGACGAGGGCGAAGCCCAGCGCAATGGCGATCCCGTGCGCGGAAAGGAGGCCAAGCGGCTGCGGCAGGATTTTCGCAAACAGTGGCTCTAAGAGACGCGCCGCCGTCGGCTCGCCAATGGAACCCAGCGCCAGCGACGCCATTGTGACGCCCAGCTGCGTCCCGGCAAAGCAGGTATCGAGTTGCGCCCGCGCTTTCTGGACGCGCTGCGCCGCCCGGTTGCCCGCGCTTGCCATCTGTTCAATCTTCACGGCGTTCAGGCTGGCAAGCGCAAATTCGACCGCCACAAAAAAGGCGTTCAGCGCCACCAGCGCAAAGACCGCGAAGATCGTCAGCCCATCTTTCAGAGGATCGTTCATAGCAAATAGGATAGCACAAAAACGGGCAGGGGGATTCACTGCCCCGCGATTTTGCGCGGTTCCTGTTCCAGGTGTTGAAAACACCCGTCTGTGTGGCCTTCGGACACACCATTCAGGTTTTGATTGTTGCGTCCGAAGGACGCGAGGCTTTAGCCACACAGACGGGTGTTTTCAACACCTGGTCGGCGCAGGTGTCCCGGAAACAAATTTATTCTTCTATTGCGGCGATGCGGCGATCCAGTTTTTCCGCTTCGATTTGCAACAGGGCGTAGAGAGGCGCGTCGTTCGCTCTGGCGTCGGCGAGGCAGGCGTACAGATAATCGTAGCCCTCAATCGGGCAGCCTTCCAGCGCAAATTTCCGCGCTCTAGCCCCAATCTTAAAGGCGACGCGCTGCTTATAAGAAAGCGCGTCGCCCCGGTCAGGCGGGGTGTCGGGTGTCGGGTGTCGGGTGTCGGAAAGCGACCCTGCCCCCTCTTCCCTGCTCCAATCGCCGACGCGCTCCCCATTCTCTGTTTCCTGTTCCCTCTTACTCGTCTCCGTCATAGGGGGCGTCTCCCGGCTGCGGGGCGGGCGAATCGGAGGCGTCGCCGTCCGTTTTCTCCTCGCTGATACTGCCGAAGCGGCGCCGCCCGCGCCCGCGCCCGCCGCGCCGCCGCCGCCGTTTTGCGTCCGCTTCGCTCTCCTCGCCGAAGATCGAAAGTGGCAGGATTCCGCCGCCCGTCAGGACGGGGCGCGGCGTCGGCGTCTCGACGCCCGCCTCCTCAATCTCCAAATCCAGTTCGCTCACGTCCAGACTCAGCACCGCTTCCAGTGTGGCGAGGTCGGCGCGAAGGGAGGGCGGGGCCTCAATTTCCCGCTCCGACGTTCGGACGGGGAACAGGGGGAACAACGGCGTCGGCGTCGTTTTGGTCGCGTCTTCCGTTTCCGATCTATTGCGCGTGTCGCTGTCCGCGCCGTTTTCGGTCTCTCGTCCTGTTTCTCTTTCGGTCTCCCGCGCCGCTTCCCGTTTCGCGAAGAAGGGGTCTAAGAGGTTTTCCGGCGGGGCGGTTTCCGTCTCGCGGTCGGTCTCGCGGTCGGCGTCCCGTCCGTTATTCTGGTCGGCGGCGTTGTCCGCGCCCGATTCCCGCCCCGGTCGCTCCCACGAACGGGCGGGGCGGCCTGCGCCGGACGCAGGCAAATTGGGCAGCCCCAGATCGCGCATCGCTTTGGGGTCGCCGACGTAGAACAGGCGGGTTGTTCCGCCTTTCAGAAAGAAGCGGTAATCGCGGCTGTTCTCCGAAAGCAGACGGCCCTCGGTCATGTCGTAGAGGCCGGTGGCGGCGGGCAGGCGCAGCGTCCGCTGTCCGTCCTTTGCGCCGTGCAGGAACACCCAGCCGTTGCCGGCGGAGAACACATCTTCGCCCATCTGCCACACGTTGACTCCGGCGTAGCGGCAAATCCCGCGCAGCATCTCCAGCGGCAAAATCGGTTCTCCGACAAAAACCGATTTCCATTTGCCGAAATCGCGGACGGCGATAGAGGGCAGGCCGGAACCCTGATACTCCGCCAGCGTGGCGGCGTCGGGATCGTCCACAAAGAACGACGGGTTGATGCGCTCCCGCGTCCCGATTTCGCGCCCGCTGAGGCGTTCGGTCAGCGGGTGGTGCGGCTCAATCACGCGGGAGCCGATTTCGGAGTTCCACTCCTGCTGCCGCAAAATCAGGCCCACGCTGCCGCCCGCCGCCTCCTCCATTGCGCCGCTGAGGGCGGGGCGCGTCTCGCACGATCCCGGCGCGAACAGGAACGCCAGCGTCTTGCCGCCGCTTTGCAATTTCTCCTGAATCGCGGCGCGGATTGCGGGCGTCAGGCGGTAAGGCGTCAGGAACAGGTAGAGTTTGGCGGTCAGCGGGAAATCGTCGCGCAGCAGGTCGCTTTGCAGGTACGTCCCGAACGAAACGCCGGTCTTTTGCAGCGTTTCGCGCAGGCCGTTGGTGATTTTGCGAAAGAACGGTTCGCCGCGCTGAAGATGCAGCAGGCTTTTCTCATCAATCAGCGCCACGACTTCCGGCACGCGCAGGCCGTCCTGGAGGCTGCGGGCAGTCGCGAGATTGGCGGTAAACGCCCCGATTCGCTCCCAGATGGCGTCCTCGTCCAGCCAGCCTTCGCCCCATAAGTCCATCCAGCCGATGCCGATATTGCGGGTCAGGGCCTGCCCCATCGCCCGAATCTGCGCCTGCTCGGTGGCAAACCGGTCGGGCAGGCGCGGGTTGTAATCGTCCGGGTCTTGCGCGGCGGGCGCGAGGTGCGTTTTCGTGTCGTCCTCGGAAATCCACAGCTTGCCGTGCAGCAGGACGGATTCGACGGGCGCGGGCAGCGACGCCGCCCCGCCCGGACTGCGGTCGCGGTAGGAGGGCGGGCCGCAGAGCAGGTCAATATGCGGCGAATCGAGCAGGGTTTCCAGCGCGAGATGCCCGCTATACCCGTGTCCAAACTCGAAGGTGTAGCCATACGCGACGGAGACGAGCGCCTGATGCTTCGCCGCCTGCTTCGCGGTCTTCGCCAGACTGACCAGCCGCTGCGCTGTGCTTTCCGAAGTAAACTCGTTGAAGTCAATATACCGGCGTTCGCGGCGCGTTTCGAAAAACGCCTTTTGCGAGTTCGGCTTGGTCGGCAGCGGCGGAATTTCGGCGGTGTGGAACTGCACATCGGCGTCGTACCACGCGGCGCGAAGCCCCACAAGATCGTGCTTATACTTTTCGCGCAGCCAGTCCCGGAAAGCGTCGCGGTTGGCGGCGCTGCGGTCGTAACCAGAATCCTGCGGCTGGAACCACTCGCCGCGCTCCAGATGGTAGCCAAAGACCCGCTTGCCCCATTCGTGTTCGCGGACGTGACCGATCAGCGTGATGAGCGAACGCTCCGCCTCCGCCCAGAATCGTTCGCTGGTGAGGGACGGGTCGCTGCTCGTGCCGTCGGCGTAGGAGGCGATTTCGTTGGGGTATTCCCGTTTCCAGCCCCGCGCCGGAATAAAGACGATGCGCGGCATGACGAACCCGTCCGGGTCGGCGTCGAGCAGGGCGCGGACGCGGTTATCAAAGCGGTCGAGGGCGTCGTTGGACTCGGAGAGCGGGCAGGGCAATTCGACCAGGACGCTGTGGAGATGCACCCCGTTTGCGGCGGCGCGGCGGGCCTCCGCGACGACTTTGGGACGCGAGGCCTCCTCCTCCATATTGCCAAAAAACAGAACGGGCGGATAAACGACGGTATTGATGGTAATTTCAGGCAGGCCGTTGCGTTTGAGCAGGTGCGCCCCGACGCGGGTATCTATCGGCGGTTCGCGCTCAATGACGGGCGGCAGGGGCGCGACCGCGACGATTCCGGGCAGCATCGGGCTGACGGCGACGAGGGGCGGGGCGGATTCGATCCGCTCTTTCTCTTTGTCCTTTTCGCGGTCGCGGCGCGTCCTTCCGCTGCGGCGGCGGCGCGAACGCAGGGAACCGGGCGCGTCGTCCGCGTCGCTGTCGCTCTCGGAGGCCGTTTCGGTCGTTTCAGTCGCTTCGTTTGTTTCAGCGGCGGGCGTGTCCGCTAGGGCCTGAGATGTGTCCGCTACGGTCTCGGCGGGCTTTTCGGGCAGGTCGGCGCGGCGGCGCGGACGGCGGCGGCGGCGGGAACCGTCCTCAATCGCGGCAGTCTCTTCGGCGGCGACGGCCTCCGAAGCGTCAGGCAAGGGCGTAATCTCGACCGACGGCAGCGGCGTGACCTCGACGGCGACATCGGCGGCGGTAAGCGTCGCTTCGGTTTCGTTTCCGGCGGCTTCGTCCTGCGCAGCCGGAACGCTTTCCGGCGCGGCGGCAACGGGTTCCCCCTCCGCGTTTTTGGCGCGGCGCAGGGCGCGGCGGCGTGTGGGCTTTTCGGGCGCGGCTTCTTCGCTGGCTGCCGCGTCCGGCGCGGCAGCCTCCGGGATCGCGGCGACGGATTCCGGCGCGGCGATTTCCGCAGCGGCGTCCACAGCGATTTCCGGCGCGTCGGTTTTCTTCTTCGCCACGCGGCGGCGCGTTGGTTTCTCCGACGCGGCGGGTTCCGGCGTCTCGGCGGGAACGCTTGCCGCAAGGGGGGCGGCAGGCGCGGCCTCCGGCGGCGCTGCTTCCGTCGTTTTGGCCTTGCGGCGGCGCGGGGCGGGTTTTTCGGTCGGGGCCGGTTCGGGAGCGGATGCAGCGGCTGCCCCCGCAGCGCGAACGCTTCGGCGTCGCGGAGCGGCGGGCGGCGCATCCTCGGAGGACGTTTCCAGCGCGGCCTCGGTCGCTTCCTCCGCAGTGGGAAGCGCGTCCGGTTCCGGCAGGAGCTCGTCGTGACTCATGCGCAATTTCTCCTATCAAATTGTAAAAAGGTCGCGTATCGAAAAACGCCTGACATTGCGGCTGCGGCGTCGCCTTTACAGGCGTCATGCCGCTGCAATACAAATCGGCGTCGCGTTCGAACGCAATCAAAGCGAGTGAAAAATGAAAAAGTCGGGTTCAAAGACTTTGGACGCTTTATCGTCCTGCTTATCATTATACACGAAGCGGAGCAAATCTTCAAACAAAAAAACGCGCGATTTGCAAACCATTCCTCAAATCAATTCCAAATCATTCTGCTCCAGCAGGGCGTCCACCGAAAGCGACGCGATTTTCGCCGCTAACTCCGCCCGAATTTCTGCCGAGAGCCTCGCGCCGATTTCTGCCTGCAATTCCTTTGTGATTACGCTGTCAATATGCTGAATTTGCTCGAACAGCCGCGCCGCGCCGCCATAGATCAGAAAACGCGCCCGGTCGGAAAGGTGATTGCGGCAGGAGTCGGCGTAGTGGCGGAGGGCGATAGCGCAGTGCCGCCGGTCGCCCTGCCCCAGCGCGATCCGCAGCGACTGCCGAAACTTGTCCCGCGCCGCCGTAAAATCTTCGGCGGCGGTCAGGCAGGCCAGCGTTTCCAGCGCGTTCATCTCCGCAAACGCGATGCCCGCCTCCCGCGCCAGTTTCAGGCTTTCCAGCGCCAACGCCCGCCCGTCATTCGACTGCCCCGCCTCGTGCAAAAAATACGCCATTTGCGAAGCGGTCAGGGCGGTTCCGCTGCGGTTGCCGAGTTCGCGGAACAGGCGGTTCGCCTCCCGCGCCTGCGTCAGCGCCGCCGCCGCGTCCCCCTGCCGCCGCCGCAAAAAAGCGCAGTTATACAGGGCGTAGGCGACGCCCTCCCGATGCCCTGCGGCGGTGTGAATCTCCAGACTGCGGGCGTAGTGCGCTTCCGCCGCATCGTAATCGCCCCGGTTCATGCGCAGGCCGCCGAGCGAAACGCGCAGACCGGCTTCCAGTTCTTTCTGCCCGCCCGCCATCGCGAAGTCCAGCGCCTCCGTCCAGATGCGCTGCGCGGCCTCGTAATCGCTGCTGCCCCATTCCAGAGCGCCGAGATTGCTCAGGGCGCTTTGCGTGATGACCGTTTCGCCCGCCGCCTTGCTGACGGCAATTCCCCGCTCGAAATAGGCGCGGGCCTGCTCCGGGCGCGACAAGTCCCGCGCCGCAAGCCCGCGCCGGTTCAGCAGGATCGCCTGCGTTTTCGGGTCGCCCGCCCGCTCCGCCGCGTCAATCGCCGTTTGCAGGCGGGCGTCGCACTCCGGGTAAAGCCCGCGCTTGACTAAAAACCGCGTCAATGCGTTGCCATAAGACGCCGCGTCCGCGTCCCGCCGCTGCGCCGCCGACCAGTCCATTCCGGCGCGGACATTATCGAGTTCAATGGTCAGTAGCTCGTTCATCTGCTGCGCGTCCGCCCCGCGCAGCGCATTTTGATTTACCGGTTCCACCAATCGCAGGAATACGCGGGCGTGGCTATCCCGCAAGGCGTCTATGCGCCCCGCCGTTTGCAGTTTTTCCAGCGCGTATTCACGAAGGGATTCCAGCATGGAGTAGCGGACAGACCCCTCCGCGCCGTCCGACTGCGCCGCAGGCGAACCCCGCAGCGAATCGAGACGGGACTGCTGCGCCAGCGATTTTTCGCGCAGAGCGGGAACCAGATTCCCTGCGCCCGCCGTAAGGCAAACCGCCTCCGCCGTCTCCGCAAAAAATCCGCCCTGAAAGACCGCCATCTCCGCAAAGATGGCCTGCTCATTCGCGCTCAGTAGATCATGAGACCAGTCAATCGCGCCGCGCAGCGTCCGCTGCCGCTCCGAAAGGTCACGGAATTGCGACTGAATGGCGTCTAACCGGTTGACAAGTTTCTCCTGAATCTCCTTCGGGGAAAAGCGGCGCGTCTGCGCGGCGGCAAGTTCAATCGAAAGCGGCAGTCCGTCCAATCGGCGGCAAATCTCTCCGATGACCGGGGCGTTCTCGTCCGTCAATTCGAAGTCGCGCCGCGCCGACTGCGCCCGCGCCGCAAAGAGTTGGACGCACTCGTAATCCCGCCAATCAGGGTGTCGGGTGTCGGGCGTCGGGTGTTGGGGCGCGGCGTAAAGCGAGGGAGCAGGCGGCACGGGCAGGGGATCAATCGGAAATTCACACTCGGAGGAGAGCATCAGCAGTTCGCGGGACGCCACCAGACATTGCAGCGGCGGGCAGTCGCGCAGGAGGTCTTGCAGAAAAAGCGCGGCGTCTGTGACCTGCTCGAAGTTGTCCATGACCAGCAGGCAGCGTTTGCCCGACTCGCGCAGATAGTCGGCAATCTGACGGCGCGGTTCTGTCCCGGCCCGCAAGTCCAGCCGCAATGCCAGCGCAATCGCAACGGGAACTTCCTCCGGGTCGCGGACGTTCGCCATCTCCACAAACCAGATGCCGCCCGGAAACAGGTGCGCCTGATCGGTCGCGACTTGCAGGGCGAGGCGCGTTTTGCCCGCGCCCCCCGGCCCCATCAGGGTAATCAGGCGCTCGTCGCCGTCCCGCAGGAGTTTCGCCAGTTCGCGCCGCTCCCGGCTGCGTCCGATAAAGGCGTTGAGCTGACCGGGAATGTTGTGCTTTTCGCTCAAGGTGCGCAGAACGACAGGCGGGCGCGTCGGCTCCGCGCCCGTCCACAAAACAAATAACGATTGCGGCTCCGTCAGGTCTTTCAGGCGGCGCGGGCCGCAGTCTTCTAGCTCCAGCGGGGCGGGCAGACGATGCGCGACCGACTGCTGCGCGGCAAGCGAAAGCACGGTCATGCCGCCCTGCCCGGTGTCCGCGACGCGGGCGGCGCGGTTGACGACCGGCCCGAAATAGTCCCCACCCCGAAATTCCGGCTCCCCGCAATGAATCCCGATGCGGACGCGGACGCCCTCCACCCCGCGCCAATCGGCGTCGTTGGCGTTGCGGTCTTGAAACGCCCGCTGCGCGTCCACCGCGCAGTGAACGGCGTCGAGCGCGTCCGAAAAAGCGACCATGAAGGCGTCGCCTATCGTTTTGACCTCATAGCCATTGCGCCGCGCAATGGCGTCCCGCATGATCCGGTTATGCTCCTGCAATGCCGCCCCGAACCTGGCCCCGTATTTCTCCCAGCGCGTCGTCGAGCCTTCAATATCGGTGAACAGCAGCGCGACATGGCCCGTCGGGGGAGTTTTGGATTCTGGATTTTGGATTTCGGATTGCTCTGTCATTTTTTACCCACGATTACCACGAAAAATCACAAAAAGACACGCAAACGAGACGAGCACCCCAAATTTAACAGGACGTAATATTGCTTGTTGCGAATAGTTACGAACCGCTATCAGCGGGCAGTACGGACAGGGAATATTCGAGACCTTACTAATGCGTCTGCCACTAAGGCAGAGCAAATTCCTGCCAGCGCTCATACCGACCAGTCTTCTATGCGAAGGTCAGGGACGCGAGCGAAATCACGGAGGTTGCGGGTCAGCAATACGGCGTCATTCGCCAGCGCAATCGCGGCGATTTGCAAATCTTTTGTCCCAATTCCAAGCTTCATTTTCCTCAAACGCTCGTAGGTCTCTGTGGCCCTTGAATCGTATTCGATGATAGCAATGTCGCAATAGTTCCTGAGCTGGCGTTTGAGTTCGCCGTAAGCGCGAATTTTCCGCTCCGGCGTCGTCGCCTGCGCGACGCGGGCCAGCCAGCCCCGCGTTTGTTCTTCATAACTGATAATGGTCGTTGCCACGTCGTCCGGCGGAACGGCGCGAAGCCGCTTCAAGATACGCGCCGATTCGATGCCGCCGCGCTCAATGAGGCTCATGTGGTCGGTGTCAAGCAGGGGCATCGGCGTCCTCCGGTTCGCGCTGGGACTGCCGCCACTCGCGCCCCAACCGCATGGCCTCCTCGTAATCTTCGCTGTCGGCGAAAGTCCCGGCAATCTTTTCCCACCATCTCCGGGGTTCGGAAGGACTCTTTCCCTCTCGCAACTGCTCCATTTCCGCTTCCAGCCGTTCTACCCGCGCTTCCAATGTTTCCGTTGCCATCGCATTTTTTCCTTTCCTGCAATGTAACAATTCGCTCACTTTCGATGCCTGCTATTGCGGCGAACGCGGGGCAAATTCCTTCCGCAAAAGTTACAGGGCGGACACTGGAAATTTTTTTTAGAAAATTTGCAAAAAGACGCAAGATTCCGAAGCCGACAGCGCGAACCATACGTCAGGAAAAACGCGCCGGAAATTACACCGGTTTTCGTCCGCGAACAAAGAACACCGCGTGGCGAAGAAAGACGGGAACAACAACCCGCCCGCAATCCAAAATCGTTTCACCCGCCCGAAAGGAAACCAACTGAAATGAACCGTTTGTTTAGAAACACGCTCGCCCTCGGAGCGTTCGCCCTGCTCGGCCTCAATTCCGCCGTCAACGCGCAAACGCCTGGAGCCACCTACATTTACTTCCCCGTAGACACTGTGATAAGCGCTATCGCCCCAGATTATGATGCGGCAGTAGTAGGCTACGATAATAACGCCGACTATCTCGCGAAAAAAAATGGGACAAGTCCCACCGTCACCTATACCGGTCATTTCGGCTTTCTAGACTGCTACAACCACAGCGTCGTAAACATGAGTACCGGTTATGTCAATACTGCGCTGGAGTCCTACGACTATAGTATAGTCAACATGAGCGGCGGCTATATCCAACAGGCCGCCCTTGTGGCGCACAATTACAGCACGATCAATATGAGCGGCGGCGCCAGCCCACAAACGGCCGCCGCCGGTAACAGCACAGTGAATGTCACAGGCGGTAGTCCCGGAGAACATTTGATTGCGCAGGACAGCGGCACAGTCAACGTGAGCGGCGGGAGATGCGGATACGTGCTTGCTCAAGATAGTGGCGTTGTCAACGTCAGCGGCGGGGTAATTAGCGGCGCTGACAGCATATACAGTAAAACTTTCACAGCCACTAAGAGCGGCATCATCAATTTCTACGGAACAGGTCTAGGCGCTACTCTGATAGTTGGAAGTGATGTTGGCGGGTATAGGTCATACACCCTCTACGGAACGCTTGTCGATGGGAGCGTTATCAACGGTAAAACTCTTAAAAACTATCTCAAAAGGGTTCACGCCGCTAATTGGCTCTATTTTCGGCCCGCGAAAAAGCGTTTCTGAACCTTTTTCGCGCATTTTGCTGCGCCAGATTGCGCTTCTGAAACCAGCGCAAAACCTTTTGAGATAGTTTCTTAGAAACTATCTCAAAACTTCGGCGTTGGCCTGTTCGCTCAACTTGTGCCACCTTCGGAACCAGAGCAGCGCACAAGCAACTTTGACCATCGCCAGATAGTTTTCGGCTTTTTTGTCATAGCGAACTAGAATTCCGCGACATTTTGATAACCAGGAAAAAGTGCGCTCCACCACCCAGCGACGGGCAGGATACTTCTTTTCGCCGTTTGGGTCTAACTTTTCCTCGCCGATGCGTCGAACGTGCGGCACATAGGAGGTTTCTGCCAACGCGGCGGTACTAATCGGATTGTCATAGCCTTTGTCTAAGCATAAGTTTTGTTCCTGTTCGCTGGGGCGCGGACGCTCGACGACTACCGCGTCAAGCGTTACGGCAAGCAATTTGCAGTCGGGCGTGTTCGCGCCGCTGATGGCGGCGGAAAGCGGGCCGCCGTTTCCTTCGACAAGCACGCTTTTCTTGACGCCTGCCTTGCCCCGGTCGGTGGGATTGGGGCCAACGCACTCTTCGACTGCCCTTTTTTTGCGGCCCGTGGGTTGTCCGGGTCGCCTGCCTGTTTGGGAACGCCGCGTGCTTTGCCCAAGCAGCCATCGGCGGACTGCCATTGCCAGTCCACGCCGCCGAGTTCGTCGCAGTGGGTGAGCAAAATGGCCCAGAGAATATCGAAAATGCCTAATTCTTCCCACCGCTGGAACGTGCGATGCACACTGCTGTCGTCGCCGAAGCCTGCGGGCAGTTGGTTCCATTGACAGCCTGTCCGCATCCGAAAAATGATGCCGTCGAAGGCTTTTCTGGCATCAATGCGGGTGCGTCCGGTGGTTTTAGGCGGATCATAGACCGCCAGTACCGCCTCAATAGTTTTCCAGAGCGGGTCGGGAACGACCCAAATGGTGGGCAGCGCTTTGGCTTTGTCAGTTTGCTTGGACATCACAGGCTCCTTGAAGTAGTCTCCTGTGGATCATTCCACAAACGGCGTCGAACTTTGAGATGATTTTTCACTCCAATCTCATCGCCTTTTGAGATAGTTTCTTAGTATACAGTATAGTACAGGCGCCGGAGCGACTTTTAACAAAACATCACACATTAACGGTGTGTTGTCCCTCGGTGGAATCTATGCCGGCTCCGCGCCGCAGAATGTGACATTCACCTTTCGCGCCGCAGATGGCAGCCCGGATGTCACGCAGACGGTTCTGGTTCCGGCGTCAGGGGCGTTCAGCCTTTCGGGGCTGATGCCGAAGAAATACGTGGCGCACATCAAACCGGAGAAATACCTCTCGGTGAATGTGCCATTGGATTTGACGAACGGCAATGTCCTGAACCTGACCGCGACCTTTCTTCCGGGCGACTCCAATAACGACGATTCCAGCGACTCCTCCGATTTCACCGCGCTGATTGGCGCGTTCAACAGCGATATCAATATCCCCGGCAGCGGCTATAACCCGGCAGCAGACTTTGACGGGGACGGTATGGTGGACAGCAATGACTTCACGCTGCTCATCGGGAGCTTTGGTCAGACCGGCGCTCCGTAGCCTGCTGCGCTATATCCCGTCAAACCGCGACGCCCCGAACTCAAAAAAGTTCAGGGGCGTTTCTTCTCCGGCAGTCAAGACAAAAGCGGGGCGGGCAGCCGATGCGCGACCGACTGCTGCGCGGCAAGCGAAAGCACGGTCATGCCGCCCTGCCCGGTGTCCGCGACGCGGGCGGCGCGGTTGACGACCGGCCCGAAATAGTCCCCGCCCCGAAATTCCGGCTCCCCGCAGTGAATCCCGATGCGGACGCGGACGCCCTCCACCCCGCGCCAGTCCGCGTCGTTGGCGTTGCGGTCTTGAAACGCCCGCTGCGCGTCCGCCGCGCAGTGAACGGCGTCGAGCGCGTCCGAAAAAGCGACCATAAAGGCGTCGCCTATCGTTTTGACCTCATAGCCATTGCGCCGCGCAATGGCGTCCCGCATGATCCGGTTATGCTCCTGCAATGCCGCCCCGAACCGCGCCCCGTATTTCTCCCAGCGCGTCGTCGAGCCTTCAATATCGGTGAACAGCAGCGCGACATGGCCCGTCGGGGGAGTTTTGGATTCTGGATTTTGGATTTCGGATTGCTCTGTCATGGGCGGCGCCTGATGATGCGAAATTTCTGATGCGATGATATGCCGGGATTTTGCGCCATTGACCTAACCCCCCAACCCCCTTCCCTGATTCACTCGCTGCGCATCGTAGGGAAGGGGGAGATTAAAACGACGAGTCGGTCCCGTTCCTGCACACTTTCGTACAACGCGAACACTTGTAGTTTCAGCTCCCCCTTCCAATCGCCGACGCGCTCCCCATTCCCTGTGAGCGCAGCGAACGGATTAGGGCAGAAGCCGAACCGTTGAGGCTGGATGGAGGGCCGGGGGGTTAGGTCAGAGGACTTACCGCTCCACCACCACCGCGAAGCCCACGTCCACGCCCTGCCCGCCGCCCGTCTGGTGGCAATGCGCGGCGAGGGTGATTTCTGCGCCCGGTTTAAGCAGCGCCAGCGCCTCCCGCGTCAGCGGAATCGGGGCGTAGGCGTTGACATAGCCCGCTTCCCGCCCCGCGAGGACGCCGTTGACGTAGACCTCGATGTCCTCGTCGTGATAGGTCAGCAGCTGAAGGTCGCCCTTGAAGCCCGACGGAACCACAAATTCGCGGCGCATCCAGATATCGCCGGAAGTCCAATCGGTCTTCGGCGCAATTCCCGGCGTGCCATTCGACCCGAACGGCCCGATTCCCTTCTTCCATGCCGCCGCGTCGAAACCGGGGCTTGTCCAATCATCGGCGGGCTTTTCGGTCGTGTAGCGCCAGGTCTGCGCCGTCGTCCGGGAAGTCGGGACGACTTCCGTCACCAGCGGCGTCTTCGGGAAGGCCGCCCAGGGGCCGACTTTCTGCAAGTCCCGCGCCGCCCATTTTTTCCACATCGCCCGGTCATTCAGCATTTTGATAAAGAATCCGCCTACCACCGGGCGGGCGCGGAACCCGTCGCTGTGGATGTCGTCCGTGATATAGGAGTCCACCAGCGGGAGGCGGGCCGTCGTTGTGTTGAGGTAGGTATAAATCGGAGCAATCAGCGTCTCGAAGTCTTCCTGATTGTCCGCGAGCGTGGCAGTCCAGAACGACCAGTCGGTCTTCGTCAGTTTCGTGCGCGAGTCCAGCGGCACGCCGTAAGCGTTCATTGACTTTTTATAGAAGGCCACTTCCGATTTCGCGACAGACGACGGAAACACGTTCAGGCCCAGAATTTGATCCCAGACGAGGTTATATTTCTGGCTCCACGAGTTCGGCCTGTCAAACGCGAGGCGCGAATGGTCGCCGTCCTGCGTCACTTTGATCCAGTGCTTGGCGTCGGCGACCGCCAGCGCTTTGTATTTTGAGGCGTTTTTGAAGTCGCCCCGCATTTTGCACAGGTCACCATACGCCGCCAGCCCTAAAATCGCCTTGACGGACAGGTTCGCGTTGTGCGCCAGATGGCCCATGAAGTCATCAGTGCAAAGTTGGTCTTCCGGGTCAAGCCCGTATTTTTCCAGATATTGCGCCCACTGCGTCAGCTGGGGCCACCATTTCGCGCTGAAATTGGGGTTGCCTTCCGCCTGCGCTATCGCGTCGCAGAGGATGAGCATATTGCCGCTCTCCTCTACCGGCATCCCCTCGCCGCCGTCGTCGGTTCCCCGCGCTATCGGGTAAGTGCCTAAATCGTGCGGGGAGTTGGGGAATTTCCAGTGATCGGACGCCGCGTAGTCCAGCACCGAGACCAGCGTGGACTTTGCCAGCGCGGGGCTAAGGAAAAGCCAGATGGGGTCCATCGGGAAGAAAACGTCCACCGTCGCGATGTCGCCGTTGCTGGAGTTCTCTTTCGTGAAGTACAGCGGCTGCTTTTTGGCGTCCGCCGCCAGCCCGCAGGCGGCAACGCACTCCCGGTAGGCCAGCGCCGTGATCTGCGCGTACTTCGCCCCGCCGACTTTGGTCATATCCGCCATCAGTTCGGTGTCGAACTTCACGCATTTTTTCGTGAGCGCGGCGTAATCTTTTTCCGCCGCCTGAAACAGCGCGGGCGCGTCCATGCCGTTGCGCCGCCAGTACGGGCGCAAATTTTTCCCGAAGTATTTGATGGCGTAAATCTCGTCGTAGCCCACCATGAGATGCCGCGAGACCGTTTCGCCGCCGACCTTGCCTAAATCAAAGGTGAAGGCCAGCGTCGGCGTGTTATCGTTGGCGGGGCGAGGCCCTTTCTGCTCCTCCATTGCGCTCAGGCCGCCGTTGTCCGCAAAGCCGCGCAGCAGACCGGCTTCCGCCCCAATCGCGGAATGAGTCTGCGCGGTCGGCGCGACGACATAAGCGTAGCCCCAGTTAATCTGGTGGCTGTCGCCGGAACTGCCTAAAATCGGCTGCGCCACCGTGCCGACGCGCAGGCTGGTCAAAGCGCCCATGCTTTCACGTTTCCACTCCACCGGTTCGTTCGGCGTATTGACCGCCAGTTGAGCGCTGATGCTGTCAAAGATCGAAACGTCGTGCGCGGCCCCGTCCATCGAGCGGACATCCCACGTCAGGTAACTCAGCGGGCGACCGAACGCTTCCAGATCGTCGGGCAGGGCGGTGGTCATAAAGGTCAGCGTGACATGAACCGCGCCGTTATCGAACTGGTAAATGCTGCGCGTTGGCAGAACTTGCAGCCCGGTCTGCGGCAATGCGGGAACGTCGGCGGGTAGTTTGCCCATGAGCCGGTACGCCTTGCCGTCCACGCGAATCAGGCTGGCAAGCGCCTGTTCGCGCTGCGTCCAGTGGCGCGTCACGCCGTCGGTCAGGCGGTCTGCTTCCGACCAGACGCTTAAATAGGGATTGAACGTAACGAGCGGGACGGCGGGCGGGCGCAGAAATTCCTGCTGCGCATCGGCCCAACCGGGTACAAAGGCCGTCAGCGCCGCGAACGCGGCGGGAAAAATCAGGGGACGTAAAAATCGAAACAAGGCGAAACCCTCTTCTCTGTGCTAAAATAGCCCTCGCTCCCGGCCCCTCTTGCAGGTCTGGGAGAGGAGAGCATGAACCCACATTCCCGGCCTCTCCCAATTTTGAGAGAGGAGAGAAAGTAAACTTTATGCGCGAAAGCGAGCGCAGTCCATCGCAACGATGCTGTGTCCGTGAGAACGGCTGTCTTATTATACGCTGTATATGACGCGCTTCCTGCGTTTTTGCCGCACAATTCTTTTCCGCGCCCGTTTCGCGTCTGTCCTTCATTTGCAAAAAACAAAAAACTTGCGCCGAAGGCAGGAATTTTGTCGCGCAGCGCCGTATGGTTTGTCGTAGGATGTAAGTGTAGCAACGTCCGGGAAAGGCAGGTCGTCCATGTCTGCAACGCGCCATCGGGTTTCACACGGATTGAACTGCTCGTCGTCATCGCCGTCATCGCAATCCTCGCCTCGATCTTATTTCCCGTCTTTGCGCAGGCGCGAGAAAAAGCGCGGCAGACGACCTGCGTTTCGAGCGAACAGCAAAGGGGACTGACCCTGATGCAATACGCGCAGGACTAGTGCCTATCTGACAATTCCCATCTCAACCAGAGAATTATCGCCGCAATAGTGATGGTCGTTCGGTAATTCATCTCTCGCTTGTCGTAGCGGGTTGCCACGCGCCGGAACTGCTGCAAACGCAACGCGCACCGTTCCACCACGTTGCGGCAGGCACAGGGCTGCTTCCTAATACCAACTCGCGCCCTGAAGCGCGCGTTTCCCTCTGGCTCGCGACCGCCCCACAGCTTTGCATCGAAAGATCAAAGGATAGGCTCCATCCATGATAGACAGCGCAGAACACAATTTTGTATACATGGAACAAAGCGGGTTATCTCCTCAAAAGACCAATCGCTTGCTATATCCTAAACAGGAGTGATATAACTCACCTTACGCAGACAGACTCTGGCCTTTGAGCGCTTGCAATTCTTGGTACGCGCTGACCATTGCCGCCTGATAAATTCTGCCTTTCATGGCAAAATGGTTCATTTTAGTCTTCACGCGAAGACTTTCCAACTTCACATACGCCCAAAGGCAGGCGAAGATATGATTGCTTTGCGTCCGCACGGTTTTGGTCGGCGATTTGGCGAAACTGGCGTTGCTCTTCACCGATTTATGATATTCCTCGACTTTCCACCGTTTTCGGTAGATTGCCTGGATTTCCGAACCGCTTAACGCCGTATCACTGGTCACCAGAGAGAGAACGCCCTGGCTGCCGTCCTTGTTTGTAAAGACCTGCTTGCAAAGCAGAAGGGGGAAGGCCACCCCCTCCAGCCAGATTTCCTGGGTGGCGTTCGCTTCCGAGGACAGCGAAGATACGGGCAAATAGCGGCCCGCCAACTTGTCTTCTTGCGAGAATGCGACCTTGCGGTTGGCCTTCAGCGGAAAGATAAAGTCGGTGTTTCGCTGCACTGTGAGATAGACCGTCGCTTCAGCGGCGCCAAACCAGGCGTCTGCCAGCACATAGCGGAAGGGCAGTTGGTTCTTTTGACATTGCGCCACCATTTCGCGCAGGTATTCGTTTTTGGTCTCGGGACACACGCGCTTGGGCTTGCCCGTCTTCTTGCTGGTCTCCCATTCCGATTTTTTGAGCAGCTCAAAGGCGACGGGCAAAGCGGCCTGTTCTGCGCGATACAGGCAAGTGAGAAAATTGACGCCCTTGATGTTGTGGTTGAAACAATGGTCCCAATGCCAGCAGATAAGCTCGCTTTCATCGGTGTAGCGTTTTTCTTCGATGCTGTCCTCGAAGACTAAAACGGCATCTTCGCTCTGGATTTGCCGCACCAGCGGCTTGACCAGTTGCCACAGGTCGGCGGAAATGAAGTCGCTTCCCGACAAAAAGCGGGTGATTTTATCGTGACTAATGGCGCCATCAAGCAGGGTGGAAAGCCCGGTGGCAGTGGTCATGCCGAACGAACAAATGAGATAATCCGAGTAGATGTCCAGAAGTTGTTTGTCCATGACGAAATTATACCGTCAGACTTGGCTTCTGTGCATCATGCTGCGTAAGGTGAGTTACAAACTCCTTTCACGGCTTTCTGTTCCGAAAGTTCAAGTTTAGTACATTTTTCAACATAAAACGCGCTTGACTTTACATAAGATAAATCATTACCGTTATTACACCACAAATTTGAAGTAACGAAATGCAGTTCGCCAGAAAAGAGTTTTTTTAAAAAAGGCTGCGCAAAAACGAGAAAAAAGGCGCATATCAGAAAGATACACGCCTCTTTCCTGTCCCATTCTTTGCCGACCCTATCGCGGGAGGCCGACGTACTGCCGCTCGGCGGTCTGCAGCAGGGCCAGCGCGTTTTTCAGGGCGGCGCGTTTAGACTTTTTCAGCGCGTCCTCCACGTCGCCGCGCCCGCCCGCCAGATCGCTTACGGCAGAGATTGCGACCGCCTGCCTGTATTCGCGCTCCGCCTGTTTCCAGTCGTCCAGCACCGCGTAAATCAGTCCGATATTCAGGCGCACATAAGCCAGCGTGGAGTCGAGTTCCAGCGCTTTGCGGCTGCTGACCAGCGCGTCCTGATATTTGCCGGCGTTGTACTGCGCCCAGCCCAGGTTCCCCCAGGCGGTCGCGTCAGCGGGGGCGATCTTCAGCGCCTTCTGGTAGGCGGCGATGGCCTCATCGTGCCTGTCCGCCGCATCCAGCGCGGCGGCGAGGGCATTGTAGCCAAACGTCTGATTGGGAAATTTCTGGATGACCTGCTGCGCCAGCGCTGCCGCTTCGGTGTGGCGCTTCAGGCCGGAAAGTGCGGAGGAGGCGCCGAGTTTGCCGCCGACGTTTTCGGGGTCAATCCGTTGCGTGGCGTTAAATTCCGCCAGCGCGTCGTCGTAGCGTTTGTCCTGCAAATTCAGATCGCCCAGCGCGTTGTGAACGTCGGCGTTATCGGGGCCGTAGCCCAGCGCCACAAGGTAGGCCTCCCGCGCTTTAAGGTAATCTTTGGCGCGGCGGTAGGTTTCGCCAATCCCGATGCGGTAGGGCAGTTCCGACGGGGCGAGGTCTACGGCGCGTTCGTATTCGGCGCGGCTTTCGGCGGTCTTATCCGCTTCCAGCAAGGCCCCGGCAAGGAAAGCGTGGAACTGCGGATTGATCGGGTTGAGCGCCACGACCGCCCGGTACTCCGTGATGGATTCCGAGTAGCGTTTCATCATCAAGTAAGCGTAACCGAGTCCGCTGAAACCTTGAATGTTTTTGCGGTCGGTCTTCACCACCTGATTAAAAACTTCAATCGCTTCGAGGTATTTTTTCTGTTCGAGCAGCGCCAGCCCTTTTTTATTGAGTTCTTCGGGCGTAGGCGCGGCGGGCGGGGCCGCTTTCGCGGCGGGAACAGAGACGGGCGGCGCGGGCTTTTTTGCCGTGTCGGTTTTCTCTTTTGGCGCGGCGGGCGCAGCGGGCTTCGCAGGCGCAGGCGGCGTCTGCGCGATAGCCCCCGCGCCGCAAAACGCCGTCAGCGCCAGAACAAAAAGGGCGCGTCCGCCGCGCCGCCATCCGATTTCCTGCTGCATGATATTTCCCTTTCCTGTCCCGTCCCAATTCGATTGACGCGATTTTGCGCCTCGCCCGAAAATCGCGCGATTTGACTTATTTATGCTACTGCCAAAGAGGGAAATTGTCAAGGGCGGGGCGTTTTTTTAGCGCAACCCATAGCGTTTCGCTTGCAGGAAATGGGCGCAGCGCTATCCTTTTCGGGAACGCTTCGGGGCGATTTCCGGTAATAGAAAGTAATAAATGGAGCATGAACAGGTGAGGAGATAACAAAAATCATGGAAAAAGCGACCTTTGGGGCGGGATGTTTCTGGGGCGTGGAGGCGGCATTCCGCCAGATCGCGGGCGTAACAGCGACAGCGGTGGGCTACGCGGGCGGCGCGACAGAAAACCCGACTTACAGAGAAGTCTGCACGGACAGGACGGGCCACGCCGAGGTGGTAGAGGTAACCTATGACCCGGCAGTGGTCTCTTACGATAAACTGCTGGACGTTTTCTGGGCCAACCACGACCCGACGCAGCTCAATCGGCAGGGGCCGGACATCGGTTCGCAATACCGTTCCGCAGTCTTTTATCATTCGCCGGAGCAGCGGGACGCGGCGCTGAAATCGGTGCAGGAGTTAGAGGCGCGGGGCGCGTTCCGCCGCCCCATCGTGACGAAAATCGAACCGGCGCAGACCTTCTACCGCGCTGAAGACTACCACCAGCAGTATTTAGAAAAGCGCGGTCTGGCCTCCTGCCACATCTAACCGACGCTTGAATCAGGAAACCGTCAAAAAAAACGACGCGCCCGCCGATTGGCGGGCGCGTCATTCTGTTTCGTTCTTTTTGGATTCTATCTGCTGTTGCAGGGCGGCAATCTGCTCGTTCAATGCCTCGATTTGTTTCCGCAACTCCGCTTTTTCCGGGTCTTCCAGCAAAAGCCCCGATCTTGCGCTAACGCCGCGCTCCAGCAGAACGACTTGCAGCTGCAAAAGCAATTCGCGTCGGTCGCGCTCCGCGTTCTCCCGATAGCGTTGAAATTCAGACTGATGCGACTTCGAGTCCTGCGTCAGCGCCTTGATCTGTTCCTGCAATTCGTCAATATCGGTTGAATTTTCCTCAACCTTCCGCTCCATTTTCAGCAATTTGACCACGTAGACAATCAACTGATTCCAGGTCATTTTTTTTGGCCCTTCATACTGTTGAGTATTGCCCATGTCTCTGCTGCCGTGCGGCGCGTTCGCTTCTGTGTTTCGTCAATTCGCTGCTCGATAGCGTCCATTTCGGCGAACATTCGGGCAATCTCCGCTTTATAAAAGGCGATCTGTTCCGGCGTCTCCGGCGTCTCTTCCGAGTTCCATGCGTACTCCATGTTTGCATCCCCCTTCCGATTTTATTTTATCACAGGATTTTCGTTTTGACAAGGACGCGGCGCGGCAAAGCAAAATTTTAGGAGACGTTTGCCTCCTGCATTTACGCCCGCTCGATTGCGGCGCGAATCAGCGACTCGAACGCCCCGCGCCCGTCCGCCGAGCCGAGTATTTTTTCGGAGGCGCGTTCCGGGTGCGGCATCAGGCCGAAGACGTTGCATTTTGCGTTGGCTATCCCGGCGATGTTGTCCTGCGAACCGTTCGGGTTGGCGGCGGCAGCGAGTTCGCCCGCCGCGTCGCAATAGCGGAATAAGACGCGGTTTTGCGCGGTCAGTTCCCGCTGTGTATCGGCGTCGCAAACATAGCGGCCTTCGCCGTGCGCCACCGGGATTTGCAGGACTTGCCCCGCTTTGTAGGCGGAAGTGAACGGCGTTTCGGCGTTCTCCACGCGCAAATTGACGTAGCGGCACACGAATTTGCAATCGGAATTTCGCACAAGCGCCCCCGGAAGCAGATGCGCCTCACAGAGAATCTGAAAGCCGTTGCAGATGCCGACGAGCAGTCCGCCGCGTTCGGCGTGGGCGAGAACGGCGTCCATAATCGGGGCGAAGCGGGCGACCGCGCCCGTCCGCAGATAGTCGCCGTAGGAGAATCCGCCCGGAAGCAGCACGATGTCGTAGCCGCTTAATTGTGTTTCCTGATGCCACACGTAATCGGTTGGGCAGTCCAGCACGTTGCGCGCGACGTGGTAGGCGTCCTGATCGCAGTTTGAGCCGGGAAAGCGAATCACGGCGAATTTCGGCCTCGCGCCGCCCGAAATGCTGACCGATTTTTCGGAGGCTTCCGATCTTTTTTCCAGCGTCGCGCTCATTCCTTCACCTCATAGCGGTAATCTTCGATCACCGGATTTGCCAGCAGTTGTTCGCATATCTCGCGGACTTTACCATCGAGTTCTGCCTGCGGCGCGTCAATTTCCAGTTCCATATACTTGCCGATCCGCACCTGCCCGACGTTCGCATGGCCTAATGCGTGAAGGGCGTCCTGCACGACCCTCCCCTGCGCGTCCAGCAGCGACGGCTTTAATGTGACCACTACATTTACCAGCGGCATACTCGCCTCTCCTTCATAATAAGACCTCACCGCTTGCGCAGTATCGTCCAGCCGTTTTCGGCTTTTGTAAATCCGATTTTCGGGTAGTAGGTCATGGCGTCGGGAACGGAGAGCAGCAGCAGCATGACTTCCTCGCCGATTTGCTCCCGGACTATTTCAACCAATCGCAGCCCGATTCCGCGCTTTTGATAGTCCACGTCCACCGCCAGATCGGACAGGTAGCAGCAGTAGGCGAAATCGGTCAGGGCGCGGGCGACGCCGATCAAACGCTCGCCGTCCCACGCGGTGACGGTCAGATTTGCGCCCGCCAGCATCCGCCCGATCCGTTCAATATCGTCGGAGGGGCGTTTCAGTCCGGCGCGTAAGAACAATTCCGCCACCGCCTGCGCTTCGACTTCCGCATTAATTTTGTACTGGATTTCCATAAATTCCTTTTGAATTCGGATTACACGGATTAGATTGATTACGCAGATTTTCCACTGCGTCCCGTTTGCTGCAAGGTGACGCGATGGCAGGCAGGCATTGAAAAATCCGCGTAATCCTTAAAATCCCTGTAATCCGAGTTCAAAGAAAGATGCGATGCGGTCAAAAACTTCGTCCACCGTAATCGAATCCATGCAGCGCGGGACGGACAACGCGCATTTATTGCCCCGACAATCGGGGTTGCACACCTCCCGATGCGAGACGACGCCCGCCGCCTGCCCGTAGGGACACGAACGCGCCGGATCAGTCGGGCCAAATAGCGAGACTACCGGACTGCCGAGGGCCGCCGCGATATGCCCGGAGCCGGTGTCGCCGCAGGCATGGACCGCGCCGCGCCGCAAAACTTCCGCAAGCTGCTTCAAATTGGTGCGGCCCGCCAGATTGACGGGCGAAGATCGCGCCGCATCCATCACCCGCGCCGCCGCCGCAATGTCCGCCGTCACCACGACCGAAGGCAGCCCCGATTCCGCCGCAAGCCTGTCAGCGAGCGCGGCGAATTTTAGCGCGTCCCACTCTTTGTCGGGCCGCGCCGAGGCCGGGTTCAGCGTGACGAACTTTGCGCCAGAAGCGATTCCCGCCTCTGCAAGCAAACTTTCTACTATGATAGCATCTTCGTCGGGAATTTCAAAGGGGAAGCGAACAGCGGTGGGACTTGCGCCTGAAAATCGCGCCACGTCCAGATACTGATCCACGACATGGACGCTTTCGGGGCGGCGCGGAACCGGCGTCTCCAGAAAACGCGCCGCCTCCCGCAGCCAGTGGTAGCCCAGGCGGACTTTCGCGCCCGAAGCGACCGCCACGACCGCGCTTTTCGTCAGCCCCTGCAAGTCCAGCGAAACGTCATAATGATTGTCGCGCAGACCGCGCAAGCGCTTCCGGTAATCCCGCCGGAACGACGCCGAGCGCAGCCGACTGCCGCGCAGTTTCGGCAAAGCGATAATATCCCGCAGGCATGGATTGCCCGACAGCAGTGGAACAAACGGCTCCTCCACCGCCCAATCTATTTCCAGATGCGGGTAGGCGTCTTTCAGCGCGGCGGCGACAGGCAGCGCATGAATCACGTCGCCAATCGCGCTTAACTTTACAATCAGAACCCGTTTCACCCCGCGCAAATCGGTCAGCATAAGCAAAAATCCGCAGCGAACAGGACATTGATCCGCAGATTGCGCAGATTTTCGCAGAAAAGAAATAGACAGGAGGGACAGGATGTTTCAGGATAAAAACACGATGAAAATAAAAACTTAATCCAAAAAATCCTCAAAATCCCGTTAATCCTGTCTAAAATTGAATCCATCCCGTCTATTGCTCCTGTGTTCCGTTTCAATCGCCGCGTTTCTCTGCCGCCTGTTCGCGGAGTTTTTTCAGGGGCGTTTTCAGCTCTTTGCGGTTCGCTTCGCCGTCCGGGAAGACGCCGGGAGACGCTTTCCAGCGGTCGTGCAGCCACAGCCATTGCGTCGGGTTTTTGCGGACTTGCGCCTCTAAGCGGGCGTTAATCAGCGTGGTAATCGCGGCGATGTCGGCGTCACGGTCTTTCGTCGCCTCGCACATCACGGGCGGTTCCGCTGTAATATCAAAGCGTCCGTCCGGGCGGCGCGTGCACCAGACGAACAGGATGGGCGCTTTGGTCATCAGGTGCAGGGCGGCGGGGCCGTTGACCGTCCCCGTCGGAAATCCAAAAAACGGGACGAACACATCGGCGGCGTTCTGATCGGGCAGGATGCCGACCATCTGATTTTTTTTCAGCAGCGAGTAGATCGTCCGCGCCGAACTGCCGCGATACAGCACATTGACGCCGTAGCCTTCCCGCGTGTCCGCCAGCAGTTTCGTCGCGACGGGATCGCGGGCGTCCCGCACGACCACATTGATTTTATGGCCCAGCAGCGTGACGTAGCGCGACATAAATTCCCAGTTGCCAAAATGCCCGCTGATGAGCAGGACGCCGCGCCCCAGAGCCATCGCCGCGTCCAGATGCTCCTGCCCCGTGACAACCGCCAGATTTTTCGTCGCTTCCCAGTCCAGCTGCGGCAGTTTCACGAACTCGACCGCTGTCTCCCCGAAATTCTGGAATACGTCCCGCGCCATGCCGACAATCTCGGCGTGGGACTTTTCCGCCCCGTAGACCAGCGTCAGATTCTTAAGCGCCACCCGACGATACCGTCCCAGCAGCGCGTACAGGACGCTGCCCAAAGTCCGCCCGCAGCGCCGCGCCAGCGGCAGCGGCATGGCCCGCAGCGGCCCGACAATCAGGCGCAAGGCCATCGCGCCCGCGCCCCGCTCCACCCGCTTCTTCAGCGGAATCACCGGCGCGGCCTCCTGATTTTCGATAATTTCTTCACTCATAAATGCGATTTTTTATCCACGAAAGGACACGAAGGGACACGAAATTGAAGGCAAAGAGAAAAGAAATCCAATCCCAATCCTGTCAATCCTGAAAATCCCGTTCATCCTGTCTAAATCTCTTCTTTCGTGTGTTTTCGTGTCACTTCGTGGATAAAAATCCGGTGACGGCGGCGAAAAATTCGGTCTCGTTTTCGATTTGCATGGCAACGCGCAGGGCCAGCAGCGGCAGCGGGCTTTTCAGCGGCGGCATTTTTACGGCGTCTTTTTCGGTGGTGATGACGGCGGACGCGCCCGCTTCGCAGGAATCCTGGAAGACTTTCTCTAAATCGGGCAGCGTAATTGCCTGATGATCGCGGAACCGAAACCGCGCCGCCAATATCCCGCCCAATTCGCCCAGCAGGGATTCGAATGAGGACGGATTGCCGACCGCCGACAGCGCCGCCACGCGCTGACCGTTCAGCCATTCGTTTGGAAACTCCGCCTTGCCTGCAATCGCCCGCAGTCCGTTCGGCGCGAGGTCGGCGGTGAAAATCGGTATACTCGGCGCGATCCGCTCGACCTGCGCTTTGACTTTCGCGACCTGCGCCGCGCCCGCGCTTCGCGTATTCGTCAGGACGATGATACCCGCCCGCTTCAGATGCGACGGTGGTTCGCGCAGCAGGCCGCGTGGAAATGTCCAGCCGTTGTCAAACGGTTCGCAGGCGTTTAGCAGCACGATGTCCAGATCACGATGCAGCTGCCAGAACTGCATCCCGTCATCTAAAACGACGCAATCGGGCGCAAATTGTTCAACCGCCATTTTGCCGGTGACGCGCCGGTCTTTGCCGACCAGCACCGGGATACCGGGCAGAGTTTTCGCCAGCAGATGCGCCTCGTCGCCCGCCTCTTTTGCGTTCAGCAGAACGCGCCTGCCGTCCGATACGACCGCGCTGTCATACTCGTGCGCCCCGCCGTAGCCCCGGCTCAATACGCAAACTTTTTTGCCTTGCGCCGTCAGCAGGCGGCACAGCGTCTGCGTCATCGGCGTTTTGCCCGTGCCGCCCGTCGTTAGATTGCCGACGCAGATGACCGGGACAGGCAGGCGCGTCCGCTTCCGCAATCCCAGATGGTAAGGCAGCAGGTACGCTTCCAGCCCCGCGCAATAGACCGGGGCCAGCGCCGCCAGCCCCGTCCGCAGCAGGGCCGGGACGACTCCGCGTCGCCCCCGCGCAACCGACACCAAATAATCCTCGATTTTACTCATGCAATCTCATCACTCACGTCGGCCCTTTACTCATCGCGCTCTTAGCCTGCATTGGGCGTCCGGCAGGACGCTTGGCGGAACGCCACTTAGCGCGGCGTTTTCAACGCCTCGATGCGGAACACCACTTAGCGCGGCGTTTTCAACATTTCGCTAATCTCCGCCGCGTACCGCGCCGACACGCCCCGGTTTGCCCGAATCAACGCCAGCGCCTTCGTTTCGATCTCATTTCGCGCCGCCGCGTCCGCAAGCAACCGCCCGCCCTGCCGCGCCAAATCCGCCCCGTCCCGCACCCGAAACCCAACGCCCGCCTGTTCGGTCAGCGCCACCTCCGAGCGGATTGTCGCGGTCAGCGGGCCGAAAAATACCGGCTTGCCGTGCGCCAGCGGCTGCAAAAGGTTCTGTCCGCCGCCTTTGACCACCGGCGGGAAACTATTGCCCACAAACGCAATCGTCGCGACGGCGTAGACGTTGGCGAGTTCGCCCATTGTATTTAAGATCAGACCTAACCCCCCGACCCCCTTTCTTGGCCTCTCGCTTAGGCTCGCTAAGGAAGGGGGAGACAATGAAGCGCCGCTCTCTACTCCCCCTTCCCTACGATGCGCAGCGAGTGAATCAGGGAAGGGGGTCGGGGGGTTAGGTTCCGTCCGTTTCCGCGATTCGATGCCCGCCGCAGTTAATGCCGCCTGAATTGCGTCGGCGCGGTCGAGTTGGCGCGGGGCGATAATCAGGCAGAGATTTTCGCAGGACTGCCGCATCGTCTGGTACGCGGCGATAACCTGCGCTTCCTCTTCGGGACTGCGGACGCTGCCCGCCACAAACACGGGCGCGTCGTCCGGCAAACCTAAATCATGCCGCAATTCCAAAACTTCCGCCGCCGAAAGCGGCGCTATCGCCTGATCGAACTTCGAATTGCCAATTACTGCCGCCCGCTCCGAATTTTCCCCAAAGCCGCCCAGCAACCGAATTCGCGCCGCGTCCGCCTCCGACTGCATCAGCAGCCTGTCCATATTGCCAAGCATCCACCGAAACAGCCCGCCGCCCGCGCCCGCCGCCCGCTTGAAATTCTTATCGGAAATCCGCCCGTTCACCATGACGGTACGCGCCCCCGCCCGCTTTAGTTCGCGCAGTACATTGGGCCACATCTCGCTCTCCAGACTGACAAAAACGTCCGGGCGAATCGTCCGCACCACGCGCTGCGCCACCCAGGGCAGATCAAACGGGAAGTAGAACAGGCCGTCCGTCACACTCGCCGCCTGCTGCTGCGCCATCTCCATTCCGGCGGGCGTCAGGACCGAAAGCAGTATATCATAATCCGGCAGGGTTTCACGCAGTTCGCGCAAAATCGGGACTGCCGCCACCACCTCGCCCGCCGAGACCGCATGGACCCACAGGCGCGGCCTGCTGCCTGCCGTTCGGCGCAACTCCTCCGGCAAATGTCCCCACCGCTGCGCCCAGCCCGGTTTGGACTTCCCCGAAACGTAGCGCTGAATCAAGACCAGCGCAATCAGCGGCGAACCCAGCAGCAGCAGCAAATTATAAAGCAGATAAGTAATTGCAGTCGGCCTTCATGCGGTGCGCTTTTTATTTCTGGCAGCAAGTCCGCAACCTTGATTGCTGCGCCGGACGCGTGAAGCGGCGTCACGCTGTCCGTCTCCTGATAAATTTGAATGTCCCGATATTCCCATACCTTTCCATTTTTCTGCGATGGGGCCGGATCGCGCCGCACTTCCAGCGTCCGGTTTTTCAGGAGCAAAATCCAGTAATCGGGAATACTGAATTTCGCGTAAATCTGCGCCTTTTTGTATCGGTCGTAGCGCAATGTTTCTACTGGAATTTCCACAATGAGCTGCGTATGCTCCGCTCCGGGATGATGCTCCGGGTAAGCTTCGATATCGCCTATAACGACCGAAAGATCGGGTTCCGGCTCGTTATAGGCGTCAAACTCAAGCGGATGGCGTGACCTGATATGATGCCCTTCGCCGAAAGCCTTTTGCAGCAGTTCGCGTCCGCTCATTTCGGAATAGATTTGCGGCGGCGTTGGCGAACGAAATTCGAACAACTCACCTTCAAGCAGTTCCATTTTCAGCCAGTCCAAAGGTTCGCCGCCAAAAACGCCCGTCCCCATTGCGCGGTAAACCTCGTTATGCGTCCAGAGATGCTTTTTTATTCCTGTGTCAAGTCTTTCGTGCTCTGCGTCCATGAATCGCGTCTCCGTGAATTATATCGGCTTTTACACGTTCGTCTTTTCTGCCGCTTCGCGGGCGCGTTGCTCGCGGGCCGTGTCCTTCTGGTCGTTCCAGTAGAAGGTACGCGGTTCGGCGCGGGGCGTGGGTTTCAGGCCAAAGCCTAAAATATAAGCGCGGCGCGGAATGTCGGAACGGTTCGGGCCGGTATAGTGCAGCGTCCGGTTATTATGGATGGTCGCGCCGCCAGCGGGCAGCGGGCAGGCGACCGCGTTGGAAATATCCGCGCCCTCTACTTCCAGCCCGTGCACTCGCGGGTCGTTGCCAATCGGATGGTGCGGCAGGATTTCCCACTCCTGACTGCGCGGCACGAACTGCATACAGCCATTCTCAAGCGTCGCCTCCTGAAGCGGAATCCACAGGCTGAACGAGTTGTGGTTCATGTTCGGGTTCCAGTACGCCTCGTCCTGATGCCAGGGCGTCGGCGCTCCGGTGCGGGCGGGCTTAAAGATGGCGTGTTCGCCATGAAACTGCGCGTCCGGCCCCAGCAGCTGCTCCGCGATACGCAGGGCGTTGACGCGGAAAAGCCCCTCTTTCAGTTCTGGCGCGTATTTGCTCGGCATGAGGATTTGCGGCAGAGCGGCCTCTTTGCCCTCTTCATCCGTCCCGGCAAGATCGAACTGATTGCCGTCCTCGCGGCCCGCCCGCGTTGCAAAAAGCCGGTCGTAAATCTCCCGCAGCCACGCGACTTCCTCCTGCGTGGTGATCGCGGGCAGGGCCAGATAACCCTCCCGGTGATAAAACGCAATCTGTTCCGGCGTCAGTTCAATCGTAGGTCTCAGCTCGCTCATTTCGTTTCCTCCAGATCAATTTCGATGTCGTTCTGCAAATCTTCGGCGCGGACGCCGATAAGAAAATCCTGTATCGGAATAACCGCTAATTTTTGCGTGATGTATGCGGCAATTTCCCCGTCCGCCATTTTTTGAACCGGATGAGCGTAGCCGTAATGTCTATCGAGACGGTGCGCTAAATCTCTAAGCCAGAATTGCATACTCATCTGGATGAGTTCCGCCCCGGCTTTTTCCGCTACCTGCCGCGTCTTACTTGTGTCCGGCAGACGATCTACAATGATGAATGTGTTTGAAGCGTAAATTTTTCCGTGCCGCTCAATTTCCGCCGCATAACGGGTCAATTTGTCCTTTGAAATTTCCGAATTTCCCGGCCCGATGAACCCAATATCAAACCGCGCAAGGCGTCCGGGGGCGATCAGCAGAGTGGCGTCGCACTCCCGCGTATCTACGCTGTCCGAAAGCCAGAACACCTTTTCGGTTTTGGTGTTGACAGCGGGATTGACGCGCTGAAACCCAAGCAGGGTAAGCGCCGCGCCAAGCGTTAGACGCTCGAAAAGCTTCCCATAGATGGATTTGTCTGAACCGCGTATTGTTAAGGTCAGGCTGCCGATGGCGGTTGTGAGGCGGGTGATGTCCTCCCAGCCAAGTTCCGCCCGCCTCCCCTGCGCGTCTTCCACAAAGCCCAGCGTCATGCGCAGATCGCCCATTTCCGCTCTGCATTTTGCGGACGCTTCACGAATAGCAGATTCAAAATCCGCGATATACGCCGCGCGTTTTTCGGGATCGCTGCGCAAAACGTTCTGCACAGACTTGCCCGTCAATCCAAGAAGCCACTGGGCGGGCCAAAGCGCGGCGCTGTCATTTTTCTTCGCGTTATTGATCTGTTCCACTGCCAGCAAAGAGATATTCTCGCGAAAACCCGGCATCTCATTCCAGCCGTTGACAAAAAGCGCGACCATTGCGCCGCTGAGTTGCGCGATGCGCTGCCGGGTAAGCGGTTCCGTTTGCGTCCTGACATTTTCGCCCAGCAAAACCCCAAGAACGACTTTTCTTGCCGCGTCTATTCCGATACGCTCAATAAACTCTTTTCCGCCGCCCGTTAGCAAAAGACGGCTGTTCTCCGGGAAAATGGCGTTAATCGGCAATCTATTCATCGTCACTGGCTTTCTGATCGTAAGACGCGCTCACTTCGAAGAGCCGCATGGAGGGCATGGCGGGCTTACAGTTGAGCCACAACACGTTGTCCGACTCTTTGCCAAGCCAGCCGTCTACGGCATCCCGCATCAAAGCGATGTAATCGGAGTTAATCTCAAATAGCGCAAAGCGCCGCCCCAGCGAAGCGGCAGCCGCCCCGACTGTGCCAGAACCTGCAAACGGGTCTAAAACGACATCCCCCTTGAAAGAGTAGTAGCGGATCACTTTTTGCGCCAGTTCCAGCGGGAACGCCGCAGGGTGTTTGGAATGGGTGACCGGTTGGATGCGCCAGATATTCGTCCGTTCGTAATCGTCTTCCACTTTTGATGCGGCAAGCGCCGCTTTGTCAGGAAAATTTCGGATATGCCAGTCTATGAGTTTGTCCGTCTTCTTCCGATAAACAAGCACATATTCGGTCACAGGAACCGTTTTGTACTGCATCGGATTCCGATCCGCCGCAAAACGCCGCCCGCGTCCAGTGGCCCATCCCGCGCCCTCCGGCTTCACCCACAAAATGTCATCAATAAAATCGTACCCCTCCTCCGTAAAAATTCGGTGCAAGTCAAACGGGACTGCGATACGCTTTGACGCCTCACTGCGGCTTGCGCGGCGCAGCAAAACCGGGGCGCAGTTTATCACAAAAAAACGGCCCTCATTCAGCAGACGGTGCGCCCGACGGATTACCTGCCTTAACGTAAACAAATACTGCTCGTACTGCTCGTATTCACTGTATTCAGGCCGCGCATTAAAATAGGGCGGCGAGGTGAAAATCAAATCTACCGAAGCGGCAGGCATCTCATCCAGTAAATCTATACAGTTTCCCTGACCGATGGTGTTGCGCAGCGTGGAGACAGGGTAGGCAGTTTTCTCCTCACGCTTTACATCTGCGCTTTTTTCAGATTTGCGCAATAAACGCGCTTCCAGCATTTCCGGGCGCGTCGTTTTTTCCTGCAATAATTCGGTCGTATAGGCGTCAATCACCGTTTCGCCCACTTTCGCGCCCTTCTCATTGCACAGCGGGACGCGCCATACATGATACCGGTCGTCCACTTCGGGCAAACCAAGTTTTATGGCGTGAAGCAGGTCAAGTGTTCCAAGCCACGTCCTTGTTATGTCACGCGCCTGCGCCACCGTTGTCACTAAATAATTTCTTGTCTCCGCGATAAGCGGTTTGCTGCGTTTCATTGGTTTCTCTCTAACGGCGCTTCGGTCTCCGGCAATTCGGTTCGCCACTCCGCCGGGTAATCGGTGTGTCCAGCGCGGCGCTCCGCTTCGCGCTCCAGTCGGTTGATGGCGATTTCCACCTGCGCTGCGACCGCCTCACGCCCCGCTTCGTTCAGGTTCGGCGGGACATAAATCGGTTCCCCGACCAGAAAATAGGCGCGGGCAAACGGTTTCGGCAGCATATACGAATCCCAACTCCGCATTAGCCAGCGGCGATTCGCGCTGATTCCCAGCGGAATAATCGGAGCGCCCGATTTCTCCGCCATCAAAATTACGCCGTGCTGCACTTTATGCGTTGGCCCGCGCGGGCCGTCCGGTGTGAAAGCGAGGACTCCCCCCTCCTTCACCTGCCGCGCCATCTGCAACGCGCCCCGAACCCCGCCGCGCCCGGTCGAGCCGCGAATCGTCTGGAAGCCAAATTTCTGAAAGACCACATTCTGCATCTCGCCATCATTGGAAAGCGAAATCAACGCCCAGTAGCCTTTATTCCGAAAGACGTTCGCGGGCAGCAGCGAGCGCCCGTGCCACGTCACGAAAATCGCGCCTTTTCCACCCGTATCTAGCCCCGCCTCATTCTCAAACGTCACGCGCAGCGTCCAAAAAATCAACCGCGCCAGCGCATAGGCCAGCCCGCCCATTCGCCGCGCCCGCGTCGCCATTTTTTCCGTATCCGTCATACCAGGCAGAATTTTTAACACAGAGGACACAGAGAAGATACACAGAGAATACGGAGAGAAATTTTAGACTGGATGCGCAGTATTCTTACTCAATCGGCGTAAATCTGCGTAATCTGCGGATCATTTATCTTCCCTCTTTCCCTCTACTTTTTCCCTCTGTGAATCTCTGTGTCCCTCTCTGTGTCCTCTGTGTTAAAAACTCTCATGCGTCGAAGCCACGCAGCTGCGTTTCGTACAGGCCGGCGTAGTAGCCGTTGCGGGCGATCAGTTCTGCATGGGAACCCATTTCGATAATGCGCCCATCCTGCATGGCGAGGATGCGGTCGGCGTTGATAATCGTTGAGAGCCGGTGCGCGATAACGATAGTCGTGCGGCCCTGCATTAACTTGTCCAGCGCCTCCTGCACCAGCGCTTCCGAACTGGCGTCCAGCGAAGAAGTGGCCTCGTCCAAAATCAACAGGCGGGGATTCATCAGGATAGCGCGGGCGATGGCGATGCGCTGCCGTTCGCCGCCCGAAAGCCGGATGCCGCGCTCTCCGACAATCGTATCGAATTTTTTCTCCATGCCTTCCACGAAATAGGCGTTGGCGGCATGGGCGGCGCTCTGGACTTCGGCGTCCGTCGCTTCGCGGTTGCCATAGGCGATATTGTCGCGCAACGGCCCCGCAAAAAGCCACGTTTCCTGCGGCACAATCCCGATCTGGCGGCGCAGCGTGTCCAATTTTACGTCGCGAATATCAATCCCATCAATAGAGATATTTCCCGAAGTCGGGTCATAAAAGCGCGGGATTAAGTCTACCAGCGTGGATTTGCCCGCCCCGCTTCTGCCGACCAGCGCCACCACCTCGCCCGGTTCGACTGTGAACGAAACGTCGCGCAGCACTTCCGGTTCGTCCGGGCCATAGCGGAACGAAACGTTCTCGAATGTCACGCGCCCCGCCAGCGGCCTCGGCATGGGGATTGCGTTTGGCTTTTCCTTGACTTCCGGGTCTACGTCCAGCACTTCCTCGAAGATGCGCCGCGCCGCCGCGTGCGCCTGCGCCCGCGTCGTCACGATGCCGCCCACGCTGCCAGCGGCCCGCGCCAGCACGTCCAGCAGAAAAATAAAAGCGATCAGTTTGCCCTGCGTCATGGCCCCCGGAGGCACAAGGTATTCCGGCTCGCTCGGCAATTTTTCGTTGGGGTGGGTCACGCTCCAATCCGACAGCGACCGAATCCACGCCTGCCGCTGCGTCCGCACCGCCTCGTTGCCCTGCGCCACGTAGTTGCCGCCAAGATACAGGACGAGCGCGATTCCAAACGCCCCGATGAAGTCAATCACAGGCCGCAGCTGGGCGCTTTTTCGCGCCGCTTTCAGCACCGTGTCCCGCGTCTGATGATTTTCCCGCACAAAGCGGGAAATTTCGTGGTCTTCCGCCGCAAACGATTTAATGATGCGCACGCCCGCGACCGTTTCCTCAATCCGCGTGGTCACGTCCGCCATTTTACCCTGCACCACGCCCGATATTTGCCGGATGCGCTTGCCAATCCGACCGATAACGACCGCCATAAACGGAATAAAAATCAGCGAAATCAGCGCCAGACGCGGGCTGTACCAGAACAGGGCGCACAGGCTGAACACAATCGTAATCGGGGCCGAGACCAAATCTTTCATGCTCATCGCCGCGTTCTGCACGACCGGCACGTCGTTGGTCAGCGTGGACATGATCGCGCCGGTGCGCCGCTGATTGAAAAACGACAGCGAAAGCGTGTGCAGGTGCGCGTAAATCTCATCGCGCATTTTTGTCGCCACACTGTTTGCCGCAAGCGAAAGCAGGTAACTTTGCCCGAACGAAAAAACGCCCTTAATCAAAAAAACAAACAGCACCGCGCCGCAGGCGAAATTCAGCCGCCCGACATGACCGTCCGTCATGGCGTCAATCGTCGCGTTAATCAGCCGCGCCAAGCCGACTTCGATCCCGGAAGTCACGGCGGCGCATAACATTCCCAGCGCGAGTATGCCCAGAAACGGCCTGAAATAGCGAAATAATCTGCGTTCGATGTTCATAAAAAATTTTTACCCTGTTCTCTCTGGCGCGTGGCAAAGGGATGTCTTTTTACGCCCCGTCGGCGGTTCCGGGTCGTTCACTGCCCGGAACCGCCGACGGGGCGTTCTCCCAAATTATGCGCTTTTCCCCTCACGGGCGAGTTCCAGCGCCAGTTTTGCCGTCCGTTCGCTGGCCCCCGGCCCGCCCAGGGCGTCCCGCACTTCGCGCAGGTCTTGCCGGACGCGCTGCCGCGTCGCCACATCGTTGAGCATCGGGAGGGCGAGCGCGGCGACGGCCTGCGGCGTGGCGGCGTCCTGAATCAGTTCCGGCAGGATTTTCCGGTCGGCAAGGATATTCGGCAGGCTGATAGACTGCCCCCGCCGCTCGTGACCGGCGAGTTTGTATTCCAGATACATCAGTTTCGGCCCGCGATACAGCACGACCATCGGCGTCGCGAAGACCGCCGCTTCCAGCGTCGCCGTGCCGGAACAAATTAGCAATACGTCGCTGTGCGCCATTACGTCATACGTCAGACCCTTCGTCAGGACGGTAGGCGGCGGCGATTTATCGGAACGGGCTTTCAGGTGTTCCGCGTGCCGCCGCGCCCGCATCTCTTCCTGCAACGATTCGATAGGGACTAAAATCCCGTTCGGCGTGACGAGCGTCGTGGCGCTTTGCGGGCGCAGGGCGTTGGCCCGCCGCGCCACCGGTTTGATAACTTTGGTCTCCGCCTCCTGCGTCCATTCGTGCCAGATGTCGCTGATTCGGTCGCGCAGATCGGTCTGCCCGCTGAGGTAGCCCGCCATCATATCCGGCGAAATCGAGTTCGCCACGCCAACGACGAACTGCGCGTCGGGGACTTCGTTGTAGATCAGCCGCGCCGCTTCCAGCAAAATCGGCGTCAGATGCCGCACTTCGTGGTTGCGGCTTCCGGGCAAAATGCCGATAATCGGGTTTTTCGGCTCCATGCCAAACTGCGCCGCGAACTCCGCCCGCGACATCTGCGCCTTGACGCGCTCCGCTATCGGATGCCCGACGTAGACCGCGTTCGCGCCTAACTTTTGGTAGCGTTCCGCCGCCCAGGGAAACGGGCAGGCGAGCGCGTCCGTGATCTGCGCCAGTTCCGCGCCCTTATCGCCCGTCCTGCGCCACGAGCCGGGAGGGAAATAGTAGCACACTTTCAGCCCGATTTGCTTGCAGAACCGGGCGATGCGGACATTGAACGCGCCAAAATCTATCAGCACGACAACATCAGGACGACGCGCCGCCAGTTCCCGTTTCACTTTCGGGCCAACATCAAACAGCAGGCCGGGAATTTTGCCTACCGCCTCAATCACGCCAATCGCGCCCCACGCCGCGCTGTCAAACAGCAGTTCCACGCCCGCCTCACGCATGGAACCGCTGCCCAGTCCCCACAATGCGGCGGCGGGCGCAAGGCGGCGCAGTTCCCGCGCCAGTCCCCCGCCAATCAGGTCGCCCGAAAGTTCTCCCGAAAAAATCGCAATGTTCATGTTTTACCGTTTAGCCGGGAATCCTGCTTAAGCCGCTCTTTCCAATGTTTTTGACTGCGGCTTGTATGAGTGCAGGCGAATACATAAATGGTTTTTTCATCTAATGCGGTTTGATAGTAAATCGCGTAGGGGAACCCGCGCAACAATCCACGCCGTACACTTTTGCTTACTTCGGCAAATATGCGGGGATGCCGCGCAATAACATCAAGGCAAGCATCTAAAGCGTTTTCGAAACTTTCTCCTGACGCTTTGCTTCTTTCCTCATATTGGACTGTTATCTCAGCAATATCCAGCGCCGCATAGGGCTTGATAATTACCTCGAAGTCTAACGTCGGCTCCTCAGAATCGCCTTCAAGTCCTGCCAACGGATTCCCTCCTGCGGATTTTTTTCATGTTCAGCTATCCGGCGGTCCAGCTCATCGCATTGTTCCTGCGTCATCGGGATTTCTCCCGGCGAATCCACGACCGTATCCCAGATATTCCCTATCAGTTCGATCCGTTCCGCAACGTCCAGCGGCGCGATCTCTCGCATCAATTCCTGTGTCGTCATTATGGCAAATGCTCCTTCCATTTTTTGGCGCGGTCGCCTTTTCCGTCTCTATTGTACCAAAAATTCCGGCGCTTCGTTTGCGCTGGTAAGGAGTGCGGACTAAATAGGTCTGCGAGGCGGCGTTCAAGCAGGATTCTCCGGTTTGGGCGGCGATGCGGGGCGCAGCATGGTAGTGGGGTCAACCGTCTCAGCCGCAGAAGCGGGGCGCAGGAGAACGTCAGGCGAATCGGCGGAGGAACCGGAGGGACGCAGCAGCGTCCAATGCGCGTCCTGATGCGCCGCCCGCCATTCCAGAGCGCGAAGGCAGCGGTTGGCCGCCTCATAGATGCGGGTCTCGGTCACTGTTTTAGGTGGATTCAGGGTCAGCGGCCTGACGTAGTAGATTGAGGAGGAGACGCCGACGCGCTCAAACGCGGTCAGGATCGCCAGCGTAAAATCGGGGCTGTTCTGCGCAAGGCGCGGCGAAAGTTTTCTGCCAAGCGTAATGCGGTCGTTCAGCGTCAGCAACGCGCCATCGCCTGCCCGCAAGGTCGGCAGCAGGCGCGTCAGGGCGGCCTCCGCGCCGCATCGTATTTTCCGGTCGCTCCAACTTGAAACGCCAATCAGCGCGTGGATTGCGCCTTTGCTGTCGCTCTGGCTCAAATACCGCGCCGCCGCGTATTCGCGTCGCATATCACAGATGCGGGTTCCCATTCCGGCAGCGCTAAATAGAAACAGGACGAAGCCGGGTAAATTAAGCAGAATCAACGCGGAACCCAGCAAAAATAGCGTGATCAGGCCCCAGATACCCAGCAGTAGTCCCGGCGCGATGATGTTCCAGTGGCACTGTTCCGAGTGATAGATCACCGCAATCGCCCGCGCAATTTCCGTGCTTTCTGGCTTTGGCCCTCCGGTGTGGATGGCTGCAATCGGCGTGGGAACGCGGGGCGGGACGGGACAGAGACGGACTTCGCGCCCGTCCCACAGCGCCTCAATCACCGCTTCACGCGCCGTCTCCAGCGTGAGGCCCTGCCGCGCCAGCATCCGGGCGGGCAGGCCGTTGCCCTCCGCAATCAGGCCGACCAGCAGATGCTCCGTCCCGGCAAACCGAAATCCGAACGATTCGGCCTCCGCCTGCGCCCGTTCCAGCGCAAACAGCAGGCGCGGCGCAAGAAAACTCTCTCCGGCGACCGGCGGCGCAACCGTTTCCGCTCGGGTCTCCACTGCCGCCCGCAGTTCCTCCCGCGCAATCCCGCGATACGCCAGCGCGCGGGCCGCGTCGCTGTCCTCTTCCCGCAGCAGGGCCAGCAGTAGATGTTCAGGCAGCACAAATTTTTGACCATGCTTTGCGGCCTCCTCTGCGGCGCAGGCGACGGTCTTTTGAGCGCATTGGGTCAGCGAGAGTCTCATGCCCTCTCATTCGACAGGCAGCGGGAGAGATTCCTGCGTGGCGCTCACTTTAGAACCGATCCACACGGCGCGGGCTGTTCCCGGACTGGCTCTGCCGTCTGCTCCGCCGCGATTTCGGCGGCGATTTCCACCGGCGCTTCCGTTGCGAATTTCTGCTTTGGTGGCTTTTTTGCGGCGGGCGGATTAATTTTCAGCGGGTTCGCGGCGAGGTTTTTAAGCGCGTCCTGCGCGGCGTTCTGCTCCGCCTCTTTTTTCGTGCCGCCATGCCCCATCCCGACAATCCGCTTCCCCAGCCGCGCCTCCGCCCGGAACATCTTCTGATGCTCCTTGCCCTCTTCCGTGACGGGGTAGGTCGGGGCCATCTGGTAATTGGCCTGCGTCAGTTCCTGCAAGGCCGATTTCGCGTCGCAGCGGTGCGTGTCCGCTGTGACTGCCGCCGTGTGCGCTTTGAGCAGCCGACGCACCACGCGCTTCGTCGTCGCCAGCCCGCAGTCCAGATAAATGGAAGCCACAAGCGCCTCAAAAGCGTCCGCGAGGATGCCGCGCCGACTGCGCCCGCCGCCCGCGTCCTCGCTCGCTCCCATGATAATGAACTCGTCGAGGCCGATAGTCCGCGCCGCCTCCGCAAAAACGACGGAACTGACGAGGTACGATTTTGACTTCGCTAAATCGCCTTCGGTAAATTCGGGATGGGACTTGAACAAGTCCTCCGCTACAATAAATCCGACAATCGAATCGCCGAAAAACTCCAGCCGCTCGTTGCTGTCAAAGGGATTGGCGGCGGCGGCGGAGCGGTGCGTCATGGCGCGGCGCAGCCGCCCGATGTCCTTGAACCGCACCCCCAGTTTGGCCTGCAATTTTTCCAGCGCGGCGTTATCTTGAATGTCTTCCATCATGCCCTCTATTAAACCACAGGAACCACAAAAAGACTACCATTTTTGCTGCGCGATTCAAGAAACAAAACAAGAAACTAAAACGGACAGGATTTTGCGCTGCACAGAAGGAACTTATACCCTGCGCTGCAAGTTGAAGCGGAGAGCAACGGAAATTTGGACGAATCAAAGGACGGGAGACACTGGGACATGGACGCGGAACAGCAGCGACTGGCGGAGAACGCGACGGGCAATGCCATGTGGCAGCGCTGGGGACCGTACCTGAGCGAACGGCAGTGGGGAACCGTGCGGGAGGACTACTCCGCGACCGGCGCGGCGTGGGAGTATTTCCCGCACGACCATGCCCGATCCCGCGCTTACCGCTGGGGCGAGGACGGACTCGGCGGATTTTCTGACCGGCACGGCCTCGTCTGCTTCGCGCTTTCGCTGTGGAACGGCAAAGACCCGATCCTGAAAGAGCGAATGTTCGGCCTTACCAACCGTCAGGGCAATCACGGCGAGGATGTCAAGGAGTATTATTTCTATCTCGATAATACGCCGACCCATTCTTATATGAAATATCTGTACAAATACGCGCAGGCCGAATACCCGTATCAGCGCTTGATTGATGAGAATGCCCGCCGCACAAAAAACGACCCGGAATTTGAACTGCTGGACACCGGGATTTTTGCAGAAGAACGCTATTTTGATGTGTTTGTGGAATATGCGAAGGCCGACACGGAAGATATTTTGGTTCGGATTGAGATTGTCAACCGGGGGCCGGAGGCCGCGCCGCTGACCGTGCTGCCGACGCTGTGGCTGCGAAATACGTGGGTGTGGAACAACGCGAGCGATCCGAAGCCCAACGTCCGCAACGACAACGGGGCGATCCGGGCGGAGATCGAACGCTACGGCGCGTACTGGCTGCACACCGAAAACAAACCGCCGCTGCTCTTCACCGAAAACGAGACCAATGACCGCCGCTGTTTCAACGCGCCGGACTGCGGCCCCTTCGTTAAGGACGCTTTCCACGATTATGTGATTCATGCCGACGTGAACGCGGTCAATCCCGCGCAGACCGGCACAAAGGCCGCCGCGCATTACGATCTGCAAATCGCGCCGGGACAGTCGCAGGTCGTTCGGCTGCGGTTTTGCCGGAAGCAGACCGCGCCGCCGTTCGGGGCGGAGTTCGACGCCGTTTTTGCGCGGCGGCGCGAGGAGGCGGACGTTTTCTACCTTGCTAAAAACCCGGAGATTAATCCCGACGCCCTTGCGGTGCAGCGGCAGGCGTTTGCCGGTCTGCTGTGGAGCAAACAGTTCTACCATTATGACGCGCATACGTGGCTGAACGGCGATTCCGCCATGCCCGCGCCGCCAGAGGCCCGCTGCGACGCCCGCAACGCAAAATGGCAGCACGTCTACGCCGCCGAAGTGATCTCCATGCCGGACGCCTGGGAATACCCCTGGTTCGCCGCGTGGGATTTGGCCTTCCACTGCATCCCGCTGGCGATTATTGACGCCGATTTCGCTAAAAAACAGTTATTGCTGCTGCTGCGCGAATGGTATATGCACCCGAACGGGCAGATTCCGGCTTACGAATGGGCCTTCAGCGACGTGAATCCCCCCGTCCATGCGTGGGCCGCGCTGCGGGTCTACCAGATTGAGCGGCGCGAGACGGGAAAGGCCGACCGGCAGTTCCTCGTCCGAATGTTCCATAAGCTGCTGCTCAATTTTACGTGGTGGGTCAACCGCAAGGACGAGATGGGCAACAACGTCTTCGAAGGCGGCTTTCTGGGGCTGGACAATATCGGGGTGTTTGACCGCAACCTGCCGCTTCCCAACGGGGCGGTGCTGGAACAATCGGACGGCACGAGCTGGATGGCGATGTTCTGCCTGAATATGTTCGCCATTGCGCTGGAACTGGCGGAGGAGGACGCCGCCTATGAGGACGTGGCGAGCAAGTTCTTCGAGCATTTTATTTATATCGCGGACGCCATGAATAAACTGGGCGGCGGCGATTCGCTGTGGGACGAGGAGGACGGCTTTTATTACGATGTGCTGACCCGCACGGACGGCAGGCAGACGAAGATGAAAGTGCGCTCAATGGTGGGCTTAATCCCGCTGTTCGCCGTCCATGTTTTCGACGGCGAAGCATTGGAGAAATTCCCGTCGTTCCGCCGCCGTATGGAGTGGTTTTCTGAAAACCGCCCCGATATGACAAAGGACATCGCCTGCGCCCGCTCCGAGGGGCAGGCCGAGCGGCGGATGTTTGCGATTGTGCCGCATCAGCGATTGGGGCGGGTGCTGGAAAAGATGCTGAGTGAAAGCGAGTTTCTGGCCCCGCACGGCCTGCGCTCCGTCTCCCGCTATCACGCCGACCACCCGTTCGTATTTTCAATGGACGGGCAGACCTCCGACGTGACGTACAGTCCGGCGGAATCACGGACGGGGGCGTTCGGCGGAAATTCCAACTGGCGCGGCCCCATCTGGATGCCGCTGAATTACCTGCTGATTGAGACCCTGCAAAAGTTCGATTATTTCTACGGACAGGACTTCAAGGTGGAGTGTCCCACCGCGTCCGGCAAGAGCATGACGCTGTGGGAGGTCTCCGTCGAGTTGTCCCGCCGCCTCATCAGCCTGTACACGAAGGACGACGCGGGGCGGCGGGCGGTCTATGGCGGACTGGCGCCGTTCCAGACCGACCCGCACTGGCGCGACCTGCTGCTTTACCACGAGTATTTTCACGGCGACAACGGCGCGGGCCTCGGCGCGAACCACCAGACGGGCTGGACGGGCCTCCTCGCCAAACTCATCCAGCAAAGCGGAAAATGAAAAAGCCCCGTCCGCTTCCAAAATTTGGAGGTGGACGGGGCGATTTCTGGCATTGACGAACCGGGCGCAAGTCATTTCGCCGATTTGTTGTACACAGGTTCCTTCGCGCCCGCTTTTTTTAGCCGATCAATGATTTTATCATCTCCTATATTCTCCGCAATTTCCAGCGCAGAATCCCCCCACTTGTTATGAAGGTTGACGTTCGCGCCATGCCGAATAAGACAGTCTACCACTTCCAAATGCCCATTATGAGCGGCAAGCCATAGCGGAGTAGAACACACATCGTTATCTTGAAGATGTATATTTGCGCCATATTGCAACAACAGTTGCACAGTAAAAACTTTACCTTCGTTTGAGGCGCGAAGCAAGGCGCGTCCATTACTGGCGTCAACTTTAGCTCCGTGTTGTAGAAGGATGCGAACTACCTCCGTATTACCTACTCCCGCCGCTATGATGAGCGCGGTATCACCGTCGCTATTTTTTGCATCTACTCTAGCGCCGCGCTTTAGCAAAAAGCGTGTACATTCGGGATCGCCATAAGCGGTTGCCGCTAACGGGGTGGTAACCCCCTCTTTGATTTTTGGATTGAGTTCCGCTCCGTTGTCGAAAAGCAGCTTCAAGAATGGAATGGGCGAGCGATAGACTGCGCTCTTTGAACTCATGTTAAGGGCCCTACCCAAAATATAATTGTGACTCGCAAGGACGGGATTTTTTTTGATGAGACGCTTTGCGAGCGGGTAATTGTTTGCGTCTATCGCAGCCATCAATTCCAGACCGTCCTTTGAGGGCTTCGTCTCGGCTTGCGCTTGCGGCCCCGAAGCAAAACTCGCCGGAACTGCCGTTTGGTTGACGCTTACGGTCGGCCTGTTTTCGACTGACGCAGGCTTCGGTCTTGTGCTAAAATGGTGCAGTGTGAGCACTCCTGACGCAATCGTTGATAGCGTCAGGAAGCGCATCCCGTACCTAAAAGCATAAGCATTGGTTTTTGACATATTTTTCGCTCGCTTTCGCCTATGGTTGGCAAAAAATGTCTATGTACTCTTCGTAGTAGTCGGGTATGCGCCCAGAGGGGCCGAGAGTGAATTTTGGATTACTAATGTCGATGTGACCGAAGACAGGGACAAGATTCTGATCCGGGCCGCTAAAACCGCCGACATAGACATCCGGGTTCAGATACGCCTCGTGATTTTGCGCCGGAAAGCCGGTACGATAAGTCCTCCGTTGCGTCCAGAAATTCCATTTTCCGTTTTGGTCAAGCAACTGACCGGGGCCAAAATCTCCGGTGATGGTATTGTCAGGCTCTCCCCAGTGAACGCCCTTCCAGTTAGAAAGTGTGGGGTAACCACCAGATATTGCAGCGAGAGAAATGCTATCTTGCGGTGATCTTTTGCCCGGTGGGGTGTAGCTGCCCTTTTTGAACCTTTGCGCGATGGCATGAACGCGCTTCATCGTCAAATACTGGAGTTTGTTGGGGTCTTGCGGCAGCCGACTCGGACCGGCTAACGTAATATAGCTTCCGCCTGGGCCAAGAGACCGCGCCACCGTAATGAGGCATAAACGTTTTGGCGGCACATTCATAGACGCGGGTGTAGGATATTGGAAAAAACCCATAGTGACTCGCGTATTGAAAGGGATACGATCATCGTAGGCATAGGCAAATAGCGCTTTTAGCGGATTATTAGGATCAGTGGCTTTGGTCGGGTCTTTGGGACTAGCTGGCGAAACTCCTATCCCATTTATTCTGAGATATACTCCCCACCCTCTTGGCCCGTAAGTAACCCCCGCATCTACCTCGTCATTACCCTTCTTGTTTGGATCCTGAAAGTGCGAACCGAGATGCATTTCAGGAGTATCCCCGTGATATATATCGGCGTCGTTGGCTTTATCGCCGACTGGCTTTTTGGTGGTGGGGTCCACAGAAGGATTCGACAGGTACACGTCGCCAATAACGCCATGAAAACCGGGTGCTGAAACTACTCTTCTGTTTGGCCCGTGTGTCCCAGGCCAATAGACCGCGCCCCGCACGAGCGGCACAAAATTGTTGTTGGAATCGTAGGAAACTTCGGGTGAGGGCAACAGAGTCGAATCTCCGTTTGGAAATTCAAGTTCATTATCTCCAGGTTTTATTACGCCGTCCGGCGGTTGCGGCCCCTGCATTCTGCTGTCATAAATTGTGCCGTCCGGCCCTACGACGTGTAGAGCGTTTATATCAGGCGCATCGTTAGCGTAGGCGTTTCGGATTGCATTCGTGATGCTTCCTGAATTGCGCGTGTCCCACGGAACACCACTTGAATCAGGCGCTTCGCTGTCTTCCGACGACACCGAACTTATTCCGGTTGGATAGATGGCGCGGATGGTGTAGTAGTAGATTGTGCCGTTGGTTAGGCCCGTGTCGGAGTACATAAGCGTTGGACTGCCCGGATAACTGGTCGAATTAGGGGAGACAGGCGTTGCGCCATTGATCGGCGTCGTGTAGTTTTCGCCGCCCGCTCCGAGGCCGCGATAGATGTTGTAGCCGGTTGCTCCGGGCATTGCGTCCCAATACAACGCGATTTTGCTATCGCCAGTGCAAAGCGCCTGAAGGTTGGTCGGCGCGGCGAGCGGGGCGGAGAGGACTTCGATGCCATTGCAGATCGGACTGCCAACTGCTCCGGGCGAGAAAGTGACCGTAATTTTGCCTGTGCTATCTGCCGGAAGCGTATACTGCCGCTGTAATGCTTTGCCATTCCCAACAAAGGTGTAAATATCAATGGCCTCTTCTTCCGATGTGCCGTTGACCGCGATATTGAACTGCCGCTGTCCGCTGGCGGTGCTGTCAAAATCGGCGAGGTAAACATTGATAGTGTACACCGCTCCGGGCGTGAGGTTAGGAAAGGTATAGGTAAAGCCTGACGTGGAAGTTCCCACTCGCGCCGTCTGGTAGACAGCAATCGGCGCAGGATTACGGACAGTGGACGTAACCGGCATTGCCGTTGTGCTGACCGTGCTGCCGCCGGTGAAGTAGGCGTCGGTGGCGAACGCGCCGGAACCGCCACCCCCGCAGTTGACGCGGTACAGCGACCAGCCTTCCGCTTCGGCCTCGTTGGAAGAACTGCTGACTTCCCTGCCGCCCTGGTCAACCGCTTTGACGATGTAGTACGCCGCCGCTTTGGGAAGTCCGATGAGGGGATCAGTGAACGTCGGGGCGTTCCCGCTGTAAACTAAAGTCGCGTTGGAATAGTCGCCGGAGAGGGTGGAACGGTAAACATGATACGCGGTGGCGCTTGCAGAACCCTGCCATGTCAAAACGACTCCCGCTGAGGTGACCTGTGTCGTGAGCGAACTGGCATACTCATCGCCGAAATTGTTGAACTGCCCGATGAGCAGCGTAAAATCGGAGGAGTCCACGTAGCCGTCGCTGTTGAAATCGGCGGTCGGGTCGTAGCCGCTTCCTGCAACGTTCATATCGGAATTGAACGCGCCAATCAGCGCGGTGAAGTCGCTGGAATCTACGCTGTTGTCATTGTTGCTGTCGCCCGCTCCGAGCGCAACCGGCAGCATCGTGACATCGCCGCCCGTCATGTCTAGCGGGACATTCATTCGCAGCCATTTATCGCCTTTAACGCTCAGGGTATAGTTATCGGCGGGGATGCCGGAAAGGGAAAAGGTTCCGCCTGCGCCAAGCGTCGGCGTCTGTGTGATGATGCTGGCATGATTGCGGGAAACAAAAGTAAACGTGACGACGGGCGGGAAGATGGGCGAGGTCGAGATGCCTTCCAACGCGACCGTGCCGGAGACGGTGTAGCCCGTTGTCTGCGCGGCGGCAAGGCGCGGGGCGAGGCAGAGCATCAGCGCGAGGGTGATGCGCGACGCCGCAGGACGGAGACGGGCATTAGCCGAGAGAGAGAGAGAGAGAGAGAGAGAGGCGAACATAGTCAGCGTTCCTTTCGTGCAACCGGACAGAAAGCGGCGGGGCAAATTTTTGCCCACAACCAGCGACAAGAACCATTCTCAAAGACGGAGCGAACTGCGAAGGGAATTCGATTGACGGCGGCGCGGCGCAAATCGCCCGCCCCATCGGAATTGTTACCAGTATGAGGCTATTTTGCGGCATTGTCAAGGGGCAGGCGAAAATTTAATCTAGCCTTAATCTTCGCGGTCAAAACGGGAACCGAATGCCTGCAAAGTTTAAACGTCCAGACCGACCGAGCGCATTAGTTCAAGCGCGTTGCTTTTTTCCACGACTCCGGGACGCAGGCGGTAATCGAATGTCATTTTGCCGTCGGTGATGTCGTCCTCAAAATGGACGTTGGCGGCGCGGAGGGCGGCGTCCTGCGAAGTGTCGGCGAGGTCATAGGGAGAAACAGGCGGTCTATGGCGAACTCGCGCTGTTCCAGACTGACCCGCACTGGCGCGACCTGCTGCTCTACCACGAGTATTTTCACGGCGACAACGGCGCGGGCCTCGGCGCAAACCACCAGACGGGCTGGACGGGCCTCCTCGCCAAACTCATTCAGCAAAGCGGAAAATAGCGCGTCCGTTTACGGCGATCAAGGCGCAAGAAGACCCGCTTGCGCGGGTTCTCTCGTTATCGGATAGCGCATCAGCGCTTGAAACGCTTCTTGACGGGATGCAGGTAGGCCGTAAGGAGAGGAGGCCATGCTTTCGGTGTCTCGTCAGGCCGGTGGTCTTTCCAGTTCCGCAGAACAAGATAGATTGTCTGCGTTTTACTTTAGTCTCCGGTAAATCAGGTGACTTGCGCCATTTCTAAAGACGTTTGCGCCGCCTTTGTTTGCCTGCGTCCGGCGGCGCCCGTGACCCGATGCGCTGTCACGCTATTCTTTTTGCGAAGTTGTTCACCCGCGCAGGCAAACTTCGAGCAAGGCGCTTTGGAGAGCGCCCGCCGCAATCGCCCGCCCGTCGCGTTGGCCGCCCTGTCCCAAAAGCCGGTGGCGACCGGCGCGGTGGTCGCGGCAACATAAGAAAGCAGATTGCCCGCAAGCAAGGCCAACTCCGGCAGGCGAAAACGGCTTTCCTTCCCGGAAACAAACGAGCGCTCACAGCCCAGCATCGGTTTGGCGGCAAGGGGCAACTGCTCGACGGCCCATCGGTCGCGGTACAAACGCCACAGCGCTTCCGCCGAAACGGTCCAATTCGTTGCCAAAACCTGCGGCGCCAGCGTTTTCGCCGCTTCGTCCATCAGGCGTTTTTGCAGGGCCGCTTCGGTTTCGCCGACTTCGCGCCGGAGCAGCAGACGCGGGATGCCTAACCGTTTGCCGCACACCCGCCCGACGTTGACGCAGAGACCAAAGACGAGAGCCGGAAGCGCTTTGCCCGCCTCCGAGACGTAATGTTTGCTCGTGAGGCCGCGCAACTGCGGATGAAAGAAGGCGGTCAAGTCGCAGGCGACGGGCTGGATACCTTCGTAGGCGCTGGGCTTGAAATGGCCTTCTTTGATGATCGTTTGCTGCCAGCGTTGCAGCAGATTGTCCGTGTTCCAGCGTCCGTAGCACAGCGCGGCGTGAGCGCGATGCGTTGCGCCTTTCTCAAGGCCGAGCGCGTCGAGGGCGGGAAAGATCGCGCCTCTTGCGGCAAGGAAGCGGCCTGAGAGCAGGGCGACTTGCAAATGCAGCAGGCCCAGATTGGTTTCTACGGGAACATCGGCGAGCATTTGCGCCAACAGGTCAGAAAGGCGGTAGACTGATGCAGACATCGGGTTCCCTCTTTTCGGTGGGTTTGTTTGGCGACTTTACTTTACCGCAGAGCGGCCCCGACGTCCGAACTGATATTTTGTCTACATGATTTTACCGGAAACTAAAGATGCTATTCAGGCAGGAAATCTACTCCCCGCCCGTGAATTAAAGCGCATCAAGATGATTGGTTCGACTTTGGAGGACAACAATGCGCTATACGATGCGGGAACTGGCGGGCATGATTGACCATGCCCTGCTTGCGCCGACGATGACGGACGCGGAAATGGAAACGGGCTGCCTTGTGGGGCGGGATTACGGCGTCGCGTCCGTCTGCATCAAGCCCTATGCTGTTCCGCTTGCCGCCCGCCTGCTGGCGGGTTCGCCGGTGAAAGTCTGCACGGTCATCGGATTTCCGCACGGCTCGCCCACGACGGAATCGAAGCGCTACGAGACTGAAATCGCCTGCAAAGACGGCGCGACCGAGATAGACATGGTAATCAACGTCGGCAAGGCGCTCTCGGGCGATTGGGACTATGTGGCGCGGGACATTCGCGCCGTCGCGGACGAGGCGCACCGGCGTAACGCGCTCGTCAAAGTCATTTTTGAGACCGATTATATCACCGAAGACGCGATGAAAATCCGCCTGTGCCAGATGAGCGCGGCGGCGGGCGCGGAGTTCGTCAAGACTTCCACCGGCTTCGGCTTCGTCAAGGGCGCGGACGGCAAGCACACCTATCAGGGCGCGACGGAGCATGACATTCGGCTGATGCGCGAACATTCGCCGCCTTCGGTGGGAGTCAAGGCGTCAGGGGGAATCCGCGATCTGGACACGCTGATTCTGTGCCGGGATTTAGGCTGCGCCCGCGTTGGAGCGACCGCGACAGCGGCGATGATGGAGGAGTACAAACGCCGCGCCAAAGCAGACGAACCGGAAGCCGACTCTGCCGCAAAACTCGGAACCGGGACGTACTGACATGACGCCAGAACTAAAGACAAAGCGAATCGTAGTTATCGGCAGTTCCAACGTGGATTTTATCATGAAAGCGCCGCGCCTGCCCGCAGTCGGCGAGACAGTCACGGACTGCCTGTTTATGCAGACTTTCGGCGGCAAGGGCGCGAATCAGGCGGTGGCAGCGGCGCGGGCGGGCGGGGCGGTCACGTTCATCACCGGGCTGGGCGAAGACGGTTTCGGGCCGATTCTGCGCGAGAATTTTGCGCGGGAGGGCATGGATGTCAGCCGCATTTTGACCGCGCCCGACCTCGCTTGCGGAAGCGCTCTGGTGATGTTCGATGGACGAGGCGAAAACTACCTCACCGTCGCGCCCGGAGCCAATTACGCCCTGACCGCCGCTTACATGGATTCCTGCGCCGACGTGATACAAAGCGCGGCCTGCGTCGTGATGCAGCAGGAGATTCCCATTGCCGCTCTTGCGCGGGCTTTGGAGATCGCCGCCGAATCGAACACGCCCGTATTTTTCAACTACGCCCCGGTTCGCGGCAAAGAACTGCCGGTAACGGCGCGGATGCAGACCCTGATCGTCAACGAAATCGAGGCGTCCGAACTGACCGGACTGCCCGTGACTAACCCTGACGAAGCGGCGCTCGCGGCGCGGGCCTTGCGCGAAATGGGGCCGCTGCGGGTCGTGCTGACGCTCGGCGCAGAAGGGGCCTTGCTTTCGGGGCCGGAAGGCGAGTTGCAGACTCCCGCATTCGCCGTCGCGCCCGTTGATACGACCGCCGCCGGGGACGTGTTCTGCGGGGCGTTCGCCGTCGCGCTGACGGAGGGGAAATCGTCTGCGGCGGCGGCGCGGTTTGCGTCTGCGGCGTCCGCATTGAGCGTGACGCGCATGGGAGCGCAGCCTTCCATTCCCACCCGTTCGGAGATTGACGCTTTTCTAACGGAGCGAACAGACGCGGCTTAAGCGAGGCATTTGATATGCTTCGCTAACTTGTCGAGGCGTTGCAAACGCCTCGGCAGGTGGCGTTCCGCCAACCGTCCTGCCGGACGCAAATGCAGGCGTCCGGCAGGACGCGAGAAAAGGAAACACGCCTTTGAACTCTGTGACCGGACTGCTTGTCTCGCAAATCGGCTACGATACCGGGCAGCCAAAGCGGGCGATTGCGCGTCTTCCCGCTGGCGAGACGGCGGCGTTCTCTTTCGTTGTGGTGGAGGACGCGACCGGGCGGGAAGTCTGCGCGGGCGTGATGGCGGCGTGTCCCGATCAATGGGGCAGCGCGTGGCGCGTCGCCGATTTTTCAGGGGTGGACGCGCCCGGAACGTACCGCTTGATTGCGCGGCGCAACAGGGAGAAATGGCGTGAGGAAGGCCCCTTTGCGATTGGGCCTGACCTGCTCTGGCAACAGTCGTGGCGGCTGACCGCGCTGGAGCAAAGCGAGCGGCGGCAGCAGCTGGCAAAGGACGGCCTGGGTTGGTACGACGCCGGAACGCACTGGCAGGAGGCGGACAGCCATGTCGCGCAGATTATGGGATTGTGCGATCTGCTGGAATTTCGTTCGAACGCGATTGGCGCGGCAGACCGGACGCGGATTGAGGCGCAGATCGTCAACGGCTGCGATTATCTGGCAAAACTTCAGGACATGGCCCGCGACCTGCCCGACGGCGGCGACGGCGCGTTAGTCCATCAGAGTTTTCGATTCGAGACGCTGGTCTTGCCGGGAGACGCGCCGAAGGCCGCGCTTGCCTTCGCCCTTGCCGCCCGCCTGCTTTCCGAAACTCACGCCGTAAAGGAAGCGGAATATCGCGAACGCGCCCACCGCGCCCTGCGCTGGTTCGCTTCCGCCCGCCCCTATTCCTCCGAAACGTTTTCCCGCGTCAATCACGGCTTCCCGCCCGACGCGCCCGTTCCCGACGAATGGCCCACCCGCGAATGGGTGACGCAGCTTGGAGCGATGGTTGAGATGGCGCTGGCGGGCGGCGCGGCGCATCGGGACGAGTGCGCCGCGCTTGCGTCCCGAATTATCGCGCGGCAAATTCTAAAGCAAGAGGCGGAAGACGGCTATTTTGGGCATTTCCGCCTGTTCGACCGCAGCCCGGTCAGCGAAAAAGCGTGGGTGCATAACGGCGACAAAGGGTTCGGGGCGGACATCGGCGGGCATTTCCCGCACTATCTGTTGCCGCTGCTGCAAATGGCGAAGGCGTGGCCCGATCACCCGAACGCGCCGCAGTGGGAGCAGGCTGTCCGCGATTTCGCTTACGGCTATTTTCAGCCCGCCTGCCGCGCCAACCCGTTTTTGCTGCTGCCGCTGGGCTATTTTCAGGGCGAGGGCCTGCTCTGGTTCGCCGGTTCGTGGCACGGCATAAGCGGGGCGTATGGACTGGCGGCGGCGCTGGCGCTGGAATTTGAGCGGCATTTTGGAGACCCCTCGTTTCGGGAGATCGCCGTCGGCAATCTGCAATGGATTGCGGGGCTTAATTCCGGCCTGACGAAAGAAAGCCTGTTCGCCTCGCACGTTTTCTACCGGGACGTTCCGCCCGATGCGGCCCTGCCCGTCAGCCTGATTCAGGGCGTGGGACGCGACACCGCAGGCGGGTGGATGCAGTTTCCGGGGGCCATCTGCAACGGGTTCAGCGCGGGGCAGCAATTCCAATTCGACCTCGCCGCCACCGCCGCAAACGACGCGCCCTCCGCGTTCACCGATGAAGATTGGATTTCGCACGGGGGCGCATGGCTTAGCGCCCTCGCCCGACTTTGATACACAAAAATTCCGCCGCCTGAAAGGGAGAGCCGCAATTTATGATAGACGGGTATTACGCCGTAGATTATCAGACCCATTCGTTCCGCTCGCACGACGGATTGGCGAGCATCGCCGACCAGTGCGCCCGCGCCGCTGCGATGGGGCTGGACGAGATCGGGTTTTCCGAGCATAAGGACTTCGATCCGAACGACCCCCTCTCGTGCTATTTCGATTACGGGCGGTACATGGCGGAGATTAAGGCGGCGCGGGCGGAATACGGCGACCGCCTGAAAATTCGGGCGGGCGTAGAAATTGACTACCATAAAAAATACGAGGCGGCGATTGCGGATTTTCTCGCCGCGCACCGGTTTGATTTTGTCCTGACCAGCGTGCATTTTGTGGACGATCTGATGATTATGACGCCGGAATACAATGCGGGGCGCACGCGGCGTCAGGCGTATACCGATTATTTCGCGGTCGTGCTGGCCTCCATCGAGAGCGGCGCAATGGATATTCTGGGGCATCTGGAATACGCCAACCGGCGCGGGCTTGCGGCGTGGGGGCCTTACGACCCGCAGGAGTTTGCGCCGGAACTGGAACGCATTTTCGACGCGATGATCGCCCGCAACATCCCGCTGGAGATCAATACGGCGGGTCTGCATCAGGGGCATGGCGTTACGTACCCGACAGCGGAAACGGTCGCGATGTACGCCCGTCGCGGCGGCAAACTTCTTAGCATCGGGGCCGACTCGCATCAGCCCGCCCAACTCGCGCATGACTATAAAACGGCGGCGGAAACGGCCCTCGCCAATGGCCTGACGACGGTTTGCGTCTGGCAAGACCGCAAATTTACGGAATCGCCATTGATACCAACGACACTGCAAAGGAGCGAATTGACATGAAAGTTTTACTTATCGGCGGCACGGGCCTGATCAGCACCGCCATCACCAAACAACTGCTGGAGCGCGGCGACGACGTGACGCTGTACAACCGGGGCAAAAGCGAGGCGCGAATCCCGGACGGCGCGAAATTTATCACGGGAGACCGCAAACAGTACGCCGACTTCGAGCGCCAGATGCAGAGCGCGGGGCATTTCGACTGCGTAATGGACATGGTGGCCTTTGCGCCCGAAGACGCCGAAAGCGTCATTCGCGCCTTTAAAGGAAACATCGGGCATTTCATTTTTTGCAGCACGGTTTGCGCGTATGGCGGCCCCGCCGACCACTACCCGATCCGTGAAAGCGACCCGCGCCAACCCATCAGCGGCTACGGAACGAACAAGATGAAGTGTGAGGACATTCTGAACGAAGCGGGCAAACGCGGCGATTTCCCGGTGACGATCATGCGCCCGTCGCAGACCTATGGCGAGGGCGGAACGATTGTCCATTCGCTCGGCGGCAGCACGACCTACCTTGACCGGATTCGCAAAGGCAAACCGATTATGGTTCACGGCGACGGATCGTGCCTGTGGGCGGCGTGCCACATTGACGACGTGGGGCGCGGATTCGTCGGGGCGGCGGGCAACCCCAAAGCGTTCGGCAAATCCTATAACCTGACGGGCGAGGAGTGGATGACGTGGAACCATTACCATGCGGGCGTGGCGGAAGCGCTGAACGCTCCCGCCCCGAAACTTGTTCATATCCCGTCCGACCTGCTGGCGAAACTGGCCCCGAAGCGGGCGAATATCAGCGTGGAGATTTTCCAGTTCCCCAGCATTTTCGACAACAGCGCCGCCATCGCCGACCTCGGTTTCCGCTACGAAATCGGGTGGGTGGAGGGCGTCCGCCGCACCGTCGCATGGCTGGATGAGCGCGGCAAAATCGAAAACTCCGACAACGACCCGCTGGAAGACCGCCTGATCGCCGCGTGGGAAAAACACAGCGCGGACATGGCAGTCGAACTCGCCGACCTCGAAAAATAGAGGAGGAGAATTTTCGACCCAGAGAACCCAGAGGGACACAGAGAAAATACGAAGAAGATACAGATTAGGGCCATTCCGTTTTCAGCGTCGGGCGGTTGAAACCGCTGCCACAAGCGCGCGAAGTGTCCCTTCGGACACTAAACCCGATCTTTTTTGTGGGGGATAATCCGCATTGAGTCCGCGAAGGCGGACTTTGCGCGCGCGTGGCCGTGAATTGATTCGCCCGCGCGAAAACTTAATGGCCCTGGATACAGACAGGATGAACAGGATTTTCCAGGATTGACAGGCTGGGAATTGATTTCTATTCTCTTTTAACTTCGTGATCATTTTTTGACTTCGTGACCCTTCGTGGATAAAATTTCTTCTCTGTGTCTCTCTGGGATATGTTGTGAAAATAACCACGCTCAGGCGGCCTCAGCCGCCGCTCTAGGTCTGCGGGGGACCTCCTACCCTAACCGGCGTCAAGCGTGAGGTCAAGCGCCGCACGGTCGTATCGGAACGCCGCTGATCGCAATAGTTTGCGCTTAGGTCGTCGTAATCTTCGCCCCGCTCAATCAGGCGGCAGGCGACAATCAAAATGGAAGGGCGACGCAGCAGCGGCGTTGCGGCGCGTCAAGCCGACTGCGCGGCAGGTTCAGGGTTTGATGCCATGCCCGGTCAGGAGGCTCGGTCACCGGAAGCCACTCCGCGCATTGGCAGGCAGGAAAGGCGCGTTGGGGCAGAAGCGTTGGCTCCCAAAGAGAGGGAGGAGGCAAAACGATTGCGCCCGAAACACGGAAGTTGAAAATTTACCGACCCTTAGAGAAATGTACACATTGGCAAACCGCTTGATGGACGAAGGAATGGCAAAAGGAATGGCGCAGAAACGCGCCTAAGGCGAGAAAATGTTGTTTCGCTCTGCGATCCGGCGCGCGCTGGCAAAAAAATTCGGGGATTTACCGGAAACGCTCGTCGCGCAGATTGAGGCCGTCACAGAATTACAGGAATGCGACGCGCTGCTTGACCGCGCCCTCGAAGCGCAGGGCCTCGCTGACTTCGCTGCGAACTGACTGCCCCGCCGTAAAACCGAAAAAGGCGAAGAAAAAACGCGGGTAGTGTGAAGCAGACGGGAAGAAAAAACCCTCTTTTAGAAGTCATGGCTGTCTGTTTCACTTCGGAGCGCGAATTTTATGGCCTCCGTAAGGGAAAGGCCTATGTCCTTTTTCGCGCCATCGGAGGCGGCAGGGCCTTGCGGGCGGCGGAGCGTTGTGAGGGCGTCCATGATCCGAGCGGCGGATTCGGGACGTTCGGCCTCGGTCTCCAGCGCGACCAGGCCCTCGGCAATGTCGGGAAGGTCGGCGGGCAAGTCCAGGCCAATCAGGATGCGGGCGGACTCGGTGTAGAAGCGGCGGGCCAAAACCGGGTCGCTCTCCTCCCGGAAAAGGTGTCCCAGACGGAACAGGCAAATAGCCTCCTGCCGGTGGCTGCCGCTTTCCCGATGCAGGCAAAGGGAATCGTAAAGGGCGCGGCGTGCGGCGTCCCCTTCGCCCATTGCCAGCAGGGTCGCGCCAAGTTCATCCAGATTCCACGCCTCGCTTGCCCTGCGCCCCATCTCCTGATAAATGGCGCGGCCCGCTTCCAGCGCGGCGCGGGACGCCGCGAAATCGCCGCGCCGCCGCGCCGCATGGCCCAGACTGGTCAGCGTCCACGCCTCGCCGGAGCGCTGCCCGCACTCCCGATAGATAACCAGACAGCCTTCGAAGCAGGCGACCGCCCGCACCGCGTCGCCCGCGCCCAGATGCGCGTAGCCCAAACTTCCCAGGTTCCAGCCCTCGCCGAGACGGTCGCCGATGCGGCGCTTGACCGCGAGGCTTGTTTCGGTCAGCCGCCGCGATTCGGCGTAATCGCCCATTTCGCGGGCAATGTATCCCAATCGTCCCAGCGCCGCCGTCTCGCCGCCCGCGTTACCGATTTCGCGGCTGATAGCGAGCGCCTGCTCCAATTCAGGCCGCGCCCGCTCGTACTCGCCCTGCGCCGCATTCAAATCAGCAAGCAGAATAAGGGCCGCCGCCGCGCCGCGCCGGTCGTTCAGCGTCCGATACAGCGCCAGCGCCGCCTCGCCTTGCGCGGCGGACGGACTGTAATCTCCGCGACTCAAGGCCAGTCCTCCCAGGCCTTGCAGCGCGGCGGCGCGAAGCGGCGGGGCGATGCGCTCTTCCGCCGCCGCAAAACATTCCGTGAGACAGGCGTAGCCCTCCTCCAGATAATTGCGCTGTGACCAGAAGTGAGAGAGGGCGCAGGCGAGACGCAGGGCTTTTTCCGCATGGTCTGCCGCTCGAAGCCAGACAAGGGCCGCCCGAAGATTGTCATGCTCCCGTTCAAGCCGCTCCAGCGCCGTGACTTGCTTCGGCCCGTCGCGCTCCGCTTCGGCCTGCATCGCCAGCGTCAGATAGAAATCCCCGTGCCGCGCCGCGCCGATTTCTGCCGCGCCGGGTTCCGCATCCAATCGCTGATGGGCGTATTGCCGCACCGTTTCTAACATTCGGTAGCGGGCGGTCTCCTCCGTCGTGTCGCAGACGACCAGCGATTTTTCCACCAGTCCGGCAAGGAGATAGTAGACCGCGCCACTCGCTTCATTCTGTTCGTTTCCCGCCGCGCCGCAGACCGCTTCCGCCGCTTCCAGAGTCCAGCCGCCCGCGAAAACGGCAAGCCGCCGCAGCAAAGTCTGCTCCGTCGGCGTCAGCAAGTCATACGACCAATCGAGCAGGGCCGTAAGATTTTGATGGCGCGGCATCGCCCCGCGATTGCCCGCCGTAAGCAGGCGAAATCTGTCTTCTAATTTCGCCGCAATCGCTTCGGCGGGCAGCGTGGCGATCCGCGCCGCCGCCAGTTCAATCGCCAGCGGCAGCCCGTCGAGTTGGCGGCAGATTTGCGCGACGGCGACGGCGTTTGCGGGAGAGAGTTCCCACTCCGTCCGCGCAAGACAGGCCCGCTCCGCAAACAGCTGGACGGCGGCGTTGTTGCGGAGAATTTCTAAAAACTCCGCGTCCGCGTCCGCGTTCTTCTTCCCGTCCGTTTTCTTCCCCGAAGCGGGCGGTAAGGGCGGCAAATCCAGCGCCGGAACTTGCCGCAGCGCCTCGCCCATGAGGCCCAGCGGCTGACGGCTCGTCGCAAGGATTTTGAGGCGCGGGCAGGCGGTCAGCAGCGTTTGCGCGGCGTCGGCGCAGGCGGAGAGGAGATGCTCGCAGTTATCAAAAATCAGCAGGGCGCGGCACGGCGCGAGGAACTCCCGAAGCGCGGCCTCCGCTGTCTGCGCGGCCTGCGGCGCAACCTCCAATGCGCGGGCCAGCGCGGGCAGGACGGACGCCCCTTCGGTCAGCGGGGCGAAATCCACGAACCATACTCCCCCCGCGCCGACCTCCGCGCTTGTCGATTCCGCCGCCGCCAGCGCCAGCCGCGTTTTCCCGATGCCGCCCATCCCGACGAGAGTCAACAGCCGCGCGATTTTCAGGGCCGCCCCCGTCGCCGCAATCTCCGTGTCGCGCCCGATCAGGCGGGACAGGGGCGCGGGCAGGCGGCGCGGCGCGGCGGCGGCAGGGGGGACAGGCAGCGGGGCGTTCCTGTCCGGCACACTGAGTTCGCGGTAGAGTTCCGCCGTTTCCGGGGCGGGGTCGGCGCTGAGTTCGCGGCGCAGGTACACCCGAAAATTACGGTAAGCCTCCGTGATGGCGGCAAATTCTCCGCGCTGCGCCAGCAGGCGCATCAGGTCGCGCAGAGCCGACTCCCGCAGGGGATCGGCGGCAAGCAGGCGGCGCAGCCAACCCGCCGCCGCGCCGGGATTCTCAGCCGCCGCTTCCGCCGCCAGATGTTCCAGCGCCTCGAAATAGCCCTGCGTCCGCCGCTCCCGCTCCCGGTTGATCGCTTCCATATCGCAGCCGGGAAGCAGATCGCCGCGATAGAGCGCTGCCGCCTGCTCCCAATGCTCTCGTCCGCCCGCCGCCAGCGCCGCATCGAAGTCCGCAAAGTCCGCGACGGCCCCGGTCAGATCAAGGCGCAGGGTGCGGGGCGTCGGGGCCAGCAGACGAGCGGCCTCACTGCCCAGCGAGCGACGCAGGTCGGTCAGGTTGCGGCGCAGATTGTACCGCGCCTGCGCTTCGGAACTATCAGGCCACAGCGCAAAAGCCAGCCATTCCCGGTCTATCTCCGAGGCGTGGCGCAGCGCCAGCAGGCCGAGCAAGGCCTGCCCCTGCCGGGAACGTAGCGGGGCGGTCGGAATGCCATTGACGACGATCTGAAACGTCCCCAGCAGGCGAATTTCCAGCGAAGGTGATATTTTGCTTTCGGTTTCCCTTTCCATGCGAGCAGGTCTTTCTTACTAAACGGACGACGAAAACAGCCTTGTTATCCCCGGACGCAGCAAAGGGGATATGAATGAGATTCTACCTTCCAAACTCCAAAAATATTCTTTCTGCCGCGTAATACCAGCGCTTTTTTGCAATCCGATGCGGTCTTTGCCATGCGAAGCGCCAGCGCCCCGCCTCCCCCGCTTGACAACGCCCGAAAATCCGTGCTACTATCCCCGCAGCAAAGAGGGAGTAGGGAACGGGGAACAGGCTAATGCCTTATTGCTTGAAAATTTGATGATCTTGCCAATCGGAGGGTAAATTTCTCTGTTCCCTGTTCCCTAAATCTAAGGAGAGACTTTATGGGCAAGTTTGCCCTCGCCATTGCCGGGGCCGCGCTGCTGGCCCCCGCCATTGTTTCCGCGCAGACCGCGCCCGCCGCGCCGCCCGCCGAAAAAGCGCCCGCCGCCGATCCCGCCACCGAAGCGACCAACCGCGTCGTGGCGTACAGCGCGTGGGACGACGACTACTTCTATGTTGCGCTTCAGGTCAATAAGCCGAACCTGTCCGGGCGCAACAACCGCGCTTTCTCGCGCCCGCTGGAAGACGACGCCATAATTATCGGACTGCAAACGGACAACGACCAGACCGCGACCAAACGCACCGCGAAGACAATCACGATTGCCGTCAGCGCGGCGGGCGGAACGCAGGTATACACCGGAGCCGGCGCAAAACCGCTGTATAACGGGCTGGAAGATTTTCAAACGCGGCTGGCGGATATTTACAAGAATGAGACCGACCCCGCCGTCAAGCAGACCCGCGCCGCCGCCCTGATGAACAGCCTGATTAAAGTCGCCGTGACGCAAAAGGGCGCGATGCGGGCCATCGGGACGCCCGCTTCCGGTTATACGATAGAACTGGCGATCCCCTGGAGCGATCTCGGCGGCAAACCGCAAAACGAGACGCGAATGGGCTTCCACATCGCGGCGCAAAGCGTGGCGGAGGGCAGCCCGCCCCTGCAAAACCTGTCGCCGCGAATCGCCACGCGGGCGGACGCGGACAATCCTTCGCTGTGGGAGCAGATCGTTTTTCGCAACGCCCCCGCCGTCATGGAGAACGGCCTGTATGTTAGCCCGCGCATTTTCGGCGGCAAGCCCGCCATTGACGGCGAACTCAGCAACGGCGAATGGAACGGCCTGACCCGCCTCGCGTTTGGCAGTAACGCGGGCGCAGCGGGAACCGCCGTTCTGCCCGCCACCTATACCGCCCGCTTCCATCCGAAATTCACGCCCGCCCCCGCCCGCCCCGCCGTTCCGATGATGGCCCCCCTGCTCGCTAATCCTGCCCCGCATCAGAAACAGGCGGTCAGTCCTCTCGCGCTGGCGGAGTATACCTACTGGTATCAGGGCGACTCGCGCAAGTCCGCGCCCGCCGAGCGCGTCTGGCAGCCCAATGGCGCGACGGCGCTGGCGCAGCATCCGCTGAATGGCTCCGGCCCCTGGCTAAGTTACGACCGGGCGGAATGGCATCGGCAGCAGCTCATCGAAGCGCGGCGGGCGGGCATTGACGTGATTTTGCCGGTGTATCGCGGCGGCGTCCGCGACCGTCAGCGCTACGCCGACAAGGGGCTGCTGGCCCTCGCGACCGCCCTGCAAGCGCTGAAATCTGCCGGACAGGACTACCCGCAGGTCGGCATGATGCTCGATACAACGGCCCTGCCGGAAATCTTCGGCGAGAAGGCGGATTTGGGCCATCTGGCGGCGCAAAACGCGCTGTATACGCAAATCCGAGACTTTTACCGCGCGATCCCCGCGCCGTTTCGCTATGGCCTAAATTTGAGCGCGGCAAGCGGCGGGCGCATCGCTTATCCGGTCTTCCTTACCGACGCCGACACTTTCAAAAACATTGAGGCCGATTTTGCGACCTTCCTCCGCAGCCGGTTCGCGGCGGACTTCGACGGCGCGGACTTGCTGATTATCGGAGCGGCGGGATTCGCTCCGAACGCGAAACTCGACGGTTATTTCGGCTCCGTGCGGCAGGCCAAAGGCGGCAGTTTCGCTTATAACGCGGACGGCTGGATTAAAATCGCCACGCTCGGCGCGGGACTCGATACGACCTTCACGACCGCGGCGGGCGACGCTCCGATCATCAAGCCGCGACGCGGCGGCGAGACCTACCGCGCCGCATGGAAATCCGCCATTGAGCAGCGGCCCGACTGGGTGTTGATTGACGGCTGGAACGATTTCACCAACGGCGCGAACCTGGCCCCCAGCATCGAAGTCGGCTACGCGGAGGACGACCAGACGAAGATTCGGGCGCGGCAGTTCGCCGGAAACACGCCCCGTAACATCAAATTCCTGTGGAACGACGCGCCGTCTGCGCTGCTTCCCGGAGCCGTGACGAACGTCCATGTCCGGGCGCAAAACTCCGGGCTGGAGGCGTGGAGTCCGTTCGGGGCGGTCGGGGCGGTTCCCACTGTGTTCTCTTACCGCTGGCGGCGCGGCGATCAGGTTGTCGCGACGGGCGCGAAGGTCAATCTTTCGGCCTCCGTCGGCAGTGGAGAGAATGTGGACGCCACGCTTGCCGTCGCGGCAAACGACAGCAGCGGATCGCCCCTTCCGGCGGGCGACTACGTTTTGGAAATCGGCGCGGCGCGGGATGTATCGGAGCGGCGCGGACTGGACTGGATGGGAGGCGGACTGCGCGTTTCGGTTCGGATTGGCGATACCGGCGCGGCGTGGGCCGCGACGGTGACCCGCTCGAACCTGCCGCGCATGGTGGAAGCGGGCGGCGTCTATTCCGTGACCGCCACCCTCCGCAACGACGGCGCGGCGGCGTGGCGCAAGTCGGACGGCGCTCGAATCGGTCTGCGACTCTCCCGGACGGAGCGGGCGGCGGTCACGGGATCGGAAAGCCCTGCGTTCCCGTCCTCCGCGACCGAAACGCCGGTGGACGCGGCAGATGCCTCCGTCGCGCTGACGCAGGACGTAGCGCCCGGACACGAGGTTACCGTCTCCCTGCAATTCCCGCTCATGGACGCCAAAGGCAGGCCGCTGCCGCTCTGGACGCAGGAATCCCCCTGGATTTACACTGTCCGCTGGGAAGTTGCGGCAAGCGGCAGCGAAGCGGCGGGACAGACCGTTGCAGCGCAGACCGTTGCCGCCGGGAACGCCGCGCTCGTCAACGCGCCTGCGGGCGTCTCCTTCGCGCCGACGCCGATTGCCGTCACGCAGTACGATTTCGGCGTCCGGTTCACCTCGGACGGCACTCCCGCCGCCCTGCCCGGTCAAAAGCGGCTGCCCGTGCGCCTCAGCCTGTCCAACGTCGGGCCGCAGACGTGGAAATCGGACGCGGCGCGCGTGGGATACCACTGGTACTACGCGGACGGAACAGAATTTCTCTGGGAAGACGAAACGACTCCGCTGACGCAGTTTTTGCCGAAAGGGCAAAAAGAAGTCCGTCCCGGCGAGACCGTGACCGACCTGCTGGCATGGGTCACCGCCCCGCCGTATGACGGGACGTACTGGCTAGTGTGGGACGTAAAAGTCGGCGATACGTGGAACTCCACGACCGAAACCGCCCGCGCCTTTGATGAGATAGCCCGCCCGGTCAAAGTTCTCGGCGGCAAACTGGCCTACGCCGACCTGACCAGAGCGTACAACACCGACGGCGTTTCCGAGGACGACGAGACATTCGACGGCGATCTTGACGGAACCGGCAAAACCCTGCCCGCCGCCCTGACTCCCCCCTTCGCTGATATGACGATTGCGCCCTCCGGCATGGGACTGCCGACGACTGCGGTCAGCGGGCCGGAATCGCCGCGCCGCATCGGGTTCCGTTGGGGGCCAAAGGACACCGGCGCGAAGAATTTCATCGCCTGCCGGGGGCAGCGCGTGGAACTCGGCAAAGCGAACGGAACCGTCCGCGTCCTGCATTTGCTGGCGACAAGCACCGGCAAAGACACGCTGTCCGAACTGAAACTGGTCTTTCAGGAGCCGTCCAGCCAGTCGCAGGACGCCTACGTCTTTGCCGTCAGCCCGTGGGACAGGCCGCCGACCCGCAATGACGAGATCGCGTTCGTGGCCCGCCGCTATCACGACCGCAAAGGGACGCATCCGGGAGCGCTGGCCCTGTACCACTACACCCTCAAAATCCGCGACCCGCGCAATCTCATCGGCCTGATTCTGCCCGACTCGCCGGACATCAAAATCGCCGCCATCACGCTGGAAAAATAACAAAAAGATGCTGTATAAAAAAGTTTCAGGGCTGCGAGTTGCCTCATTTTTTAGCGGAATTGGCGGATTTGATCTTGGCTTTGAGCAGGCGGGCTGCCGCGTCGTTTTTCAGTGCGAGAAAGACGCTTTCTGTCAAAAGGTGTTGCGGAAACATTGGCCCGACGTTCCGCTAACAGGCGATATTACGAAAGTTGCGCCAGAGGAAATCCCCGCAGCGGAAATCTGGTGCGGCGGTTTTCCCTGTCAAGATTTGTCGCTTGCCAATCAGGGAAAAAGGCAGGGACTGGAAGGAAAACGAAGTGGACTCTTTACCCGATTTGCAGAGTTGGTTGCTGTGTCACGACCAAAGTGGCTGGTTATTGAGAATGTCCCTGGGATGCTTAACAGCGGAAAAGGGCAGGATTTTAAATATGTCCTCGAAACACTGGATGACATCGGGTATTTCGTGGCGTGGCGCATACTGGACGCAAAGTATTTCGGAACGCCCCAGCGACGCCGTAGAGTGTTCGTTGTCGCAAGTTATCAAAGCGACCGCGCCGCCAGAGTGCTTCTTGACGCCGGAATATCTGGAAAAATGGCTGGAACGTTCGCGCCATCGGTCGGCGCAACTACCGAGTTCGCTCGAAGCGGCCTTCAAGAGTCAGATTTGTATTCTATCCAGCACGCCTCTATTGGTCGGAAACCGGAGGCTGGGCCACAAGCAAAGGGATACCGAAACGACGGAGAGACCTATACCCTCGACTCGCGGGGAAGTTCCGACGTTGTTTGTGCGCCGCATGATGGCTTCGGAGTACGAGACATTACAGGGATTTCCGGCGAATTGGACAGTCGTCGAATGAGAGCATTAGGCAATGCGGTCAATGTTCATGTGGTGCGCTGGCTGGCCTCACGGATTGTTTGCGAGGAACAGGGCGTTCGACTGCTAAACGAAATGAGAGAAAATGTCTATTTCAATCGCTGAATATTTAGGACAGCGCACCGATGTACAAACGCCAGACATAATTCCCTCGCGCCTCGGTGGTCTGCCTGTGCCGATATGCCCCTTTTCGGGTGGGGCCTGTATCAAACTGGCGCACAATCCGCCGTTGCAGCCCGTTTGCTCGGTGCGGGTACACGATAGGAATTTCAACCACAGGCCGTTTATCGTTTGCTCGAATCGCCTGATACCCGCGCAGGCGACAGCGATTACCCCGCTTCATACTGCGGCCCTTGCTTCGATAGCGCAAACGGTCTTTCCGGGAGTGAACGCGGGGGACGTGGGCTTTCGGCGGCAAACGGGGGTTACGCTCAGTCCAGGGCGATTGATACTGGACTACGTTTTGCAGGTTGACCCGAAGGTTGGCTTTACGACCGGGCGGGACAAGGTGATTCTGGAGGTGCAGGGCGGTGGTGAAACAAGCAACACGGGAACGATCACGCGCTATGTCGCCGATTGGGCCGCGCTGCCACGTCCGACAAACGCCTTTCTTGGGTCGCAGTTGAGTACGGCCTATCTGCGACAGCATCTCGGAGTGGCAAGAGTAAACGTACCCGGCATCATTCCAAATAATGCGTGGAAGCGGCAGTTAGAGCAAATCTTGAAGAAAGCGGTATTGGCGCGTGATTTTGGTGGAGCGTTCGCGCTCGTCTGTGGGGAAGTCCTGCACAATTATATCCTGCGTTCCATTCCGTCAGTAAATCCCTATTTTTCAACATGGGAAGTCGCGCTCATCGGCGTTTCAGAAATGGCCTCTACACAACCGGGGCCAGTCCCAATAACACAGGTCTCGCAGGCAGTCTACATGACGTTTGGCGATTTTGTTGCGGCACTGGAGAATTTTTCTTTGCCCGCAGGACTGCCCGACCCTTTTCATGGAACGTATTCGACCCTTTCAAACCGACCTTTCCATACGCCATAAACTGCTCGATAAACTCTCTCCCCGACTCGCCGGACATCAAAATTGCCGCCATCACGCTGGAGAAATAACGTCCCGCCCGCAAATCCGGGCTAATTATGGCCCGGAACGAAAGAACGCTGATGAACTTTGCATTTCGATTGCCGCTTGCGGCGCTGCTGCTGACGTTTTGCCTGCCGATGTTTTCCCTGTCGGCAAAGGCGCAGAACGCGGCGCGGCTGCCCGATCTCATTGTAACAGACGTTCTTGTATCGCCTGCGCATCCATTTGCCGGGGACACGGTGCGCTTCCGCGTCGTGATTAAAAATCAGGGGACGGCCCCGACGCCGGAGGGAGTGGTCATCGGCGGCATTTTTAAACTGAACGGCTCGACGATTGCCTACACCGACCAGTACAAAAACGCGCTGGCCCCCGGCGAGTCGGCGACGCTCACCGCCAATGGCGGCGGCGGCAATGGCGCGGGCGTCTGGATTGCGAAAGCGGGTTCCTACACGCTGGGCTTTCAGGTGGACGACGTAAACCGCATCACCGAAAGCGACAAAAAAAATAACGAACTGATTCTGCCGCAGCCGCTGAAAATCGTGGCGTTTGACGGCCCGGACATCGTGACGCGCCGCCTGGTCTGGAAGCGGAGCAAAACAGCGGGGAAAATCACGCTGCAAGCGGAGATCACCAATATCGGCAACCGCCCGACAGCGGCGGACGTTCCGATAGAGACGCGCTTTTTGATTGACGGCGCAGCGGTGGGCGCGGGCAAGACCGCCGCCCGTTCGCTGCCGCCCGGTCAATCTGTGATCGTCGCGTTTGGGCCGGTGGCGCTGCCCGCCGGAAGGCATACGATTGAGGCCCTTGCCGACCCCAAAGGGAAAATCAAAGAGCGGCGGACGGACAACAACCGGCTGCTGCGCGAGGCGTGGGTAGATCAGCCGATGCAGTACCGGGCGAAACCGGCGGACGATTTCGCGGATTCCGTCGGCGTCTGCATCCACCTCGGTTATTACGACACCGCCTACGGGCATTACGACACCATCAAAGCGCGGCTGATCGAGTCGGGCGTCCGCTACGTCCGCGAGGGAGTCAACCTTGCTGGCAGCGACGTGATTCATAAACTCAACGACCTCGCCGCGTCCGGCATCCGGTCAAATCTCGTGCTTGACCCGCGTCAAGTCTCGCCGGAGCAGGCCGTCCTGCTGGTGAAGGCCCTCAAAAATTCGGTCGTTTCGGTGGAGGGGCCGAATGAACCGAACCTGTTTTACAGCGATTGGTTCCCCGATTCGATCCGCGATTATCAGAAAAAACTCTACGCCGCGCTGAAAGCCGACCCGGAAACTGCGGCCCTGCCCGTGCTGTCCCCGGCCCTTGCGTTCCCGGTGGAGATTGCGGGGCGGCTGGGCGCGGTCGCCTGTGATTTCGGGGCGATGCACCCCTATCCCCGGCGGGCAGCTGCCAGACGCGGGATTGGACGCGGTTTTCGCCGCAACGCAGACCGTCGCCCCAAACAAACCGGTGATGATTACGGAAACCGGCTACAATACCGCAATTCACGTCACGTCGGGACAGCCCGCCGTTTCGGAAACGGCGGAGGCGAAATACATTCCCCGCCTGCTGCTGGAAGCGTTCAATCGGGGAGCGAAGCGCTCATTCCTCTACGAATTTTCCGACGAGCATCCCGAACCAGCGATGCGGGAGGCCGAGCAGCATTTCGGGCTGATTCGCGCCGACGGTACGCCCAAGCCCGCCTTCGCCGCCGTCGCAAACATAATCCGCCTGCTGCAAGACCGAGGGGCGGCGTTCCGTTCCGGCCTGCTGCGCTGCCGGATCAGCGGCGATGTCACCGGGTTGCGCTATACCCTGCTGCAAAAGTCCGACGGGCGTTTCTATCTGATTTTGTGGACAAACGGGCGCTCCTACGATCAGGACGCGCAGGCTGATGCCGCCATCCCGACGCAGGCGATCACCGTCCGGTTTGAGCGCCCTTTTTCGCGGGCGACGCTGCATCGTCCCGCGCAGTCCGGCAAATCAATCCGCTTCTTCGGCGCGGCAAACTCCCTGACGCTGGACGTTCCCGATGAGCCGCTGATAATCGAACTCAGTATCCCGTGAGAAATAACTTCTTGATTTCAAAGGAATAAATTTTCGTGACCAAAAAGGAATAAATTTTGTAATGTCCCACCTCCCCGTCGCTTCCCTCCTTTTGATGGCGAGGATGCAGGACTGCGGCAGGGAGGCGGCGACCATGAAATTTTCCGCTGCGTCCAGCGCGACCGCCTGCGTAAATGCAGCGCTGTCGTCAGTCGCGCGGAACTGAAAATTTACCCTTTGCAGACTGCCTGCCCACGATTCCAGCGTGACCTTGCCGGAGAGAAAATTCGGCGCGAGAGAGACGCCGCTGATTTCGAAGGGCGAGACGGAGTTGGCGTAGCAAGAGGCGCAGAGGTTTTCGCGCTCAGGCTGACGGCGCGGGACGGCAGGCGCAGCCCGTCCGGGTCGTCGTTGCGCCAGTGGATCATGATCTGTTCAACCTCTCCCTTGTCGGCAATTCGTTTTGAAAAGTCCTAACAGTCCCGCTTCGTATTCCGACTTCCGCCGCAATTACAAGGGGCGGCGGAAGGAAAGCCAGCGGGCGCAGGGCTTTTATCAGGCGGGGCAGGAAACCAACGCAAAAACGTGGAATCGCTCTGTAAGATTAAATGAGTCGAAGGAGAATTTTACCTCATGCCACGAATTGACGGGCGCGGCAGCCACCAGATGCGCCCCGCGAAAATCACCCGCAACTATATGCCCAACGCCGAAGGCTCCTGCCTGATCGAGATGGGGCAGACCCGCGTGATCTGTACGGCCTCGATTGAAGAAAAAGTCCCGCCGTTCCTCAAAGGGCAGAATCAGGGCTGGGTCACCGCCGAATACTCCATGCTGCCCCGCGCCACGCACACCCGCACGATGCGCGAAACGAAAAGCGGCCCCGGAGGGCGCACGATGGAGATTCAGCGGCTCATCGGGCGCAGTCTGCGCACCGTCGTGGAGATGCCTGTTCTCGGCGAACGCACCATCTGGCTGGACTGCGACGTGCTGCAAGCGGACGGCGGAACACGTTGCGCCTCCATTACCGGGGCGTATGTCGCCCTCTCCGACGCCTGCCGCAAACTGCTGCGCGACGGCCTGATCAACCGGATGCCGCTGACGGGGATGGTCGCCGCCATCAGCGTGGGCGTCGTCGGCACGGACGAATTGCTTGACCTGTGCTACGATGAAGACCACCGCTGCGCCGTAGATATGAACGTGGTCGCGACGGACAAGGGCAAATATATCGAAGTGCAGGGAACGGGCGAACAAGTTCCCTTCGACCGCAACCGCCTGAACCGTCTGCTCGACCTCGCGCAGGCCGGCCTCGATGACCTGTTCAAACTGCAAAAGACGGCGCTGGGAGAATGAACCACAGAGAACACAGAGGACACAGAGAAGAAATTTTGTCCGCAGAAACGCAGAAAACGCAGAAGAAGAACTTTAAAAATGATTTCGGCTCACGCTTTCTTTTTACGTTTTCTTACTTTGGATTCCTCTGCGTCTTCTGCGTCTTCTGCGAATAAATCTCTGTATTTTCTCTGTGTCCCTCTGGGTTCTCTGTGGTGAAAAGGAGTTTCGAAGTTGGATTATCCGCGAAAGTTAGTGGTTGCGACGCGCAATGTGAAAAAGCGCGGCGAAATGGCGCAGATTCTGGGCGCGGCGGGACTGGACTTGGAACTGCTGACGCTGGACGATTTTCCCGCCGCGCCGGACGTAGAGGAGACGGGCGAGACATTCATGGCGAACGCGCATCTGAAGGCGGACGCGGCGGTTCGGGCGACGGGACTGGTGGCGATTGCGGATGACGGCGGGCTTTGCATTGACGCGCTGGACGGACAGCCCGGAGTGAAATCGCACCGGTTTCTGGGCGAGGAGACGCCGTTTTCGGAGAAAATGGCGCGGATTCTGGAAATGCTGCGGGATGTTCCCGAAGCGGCGCGGACGTGCCGCTTTCAGAGCGCCGTCGTAATCGCCGCGCCGGATGGCAAGACAGCGGAGTGCCTCGGCGTTTGCGAGGGGCGCATCGCGTTTGCGACGGGCGGCGCGTTCGGCTTCGGCTACGACCCGATTTTTTACCTGCCCGAACCCGGCAAACGCATGGCGGAACTGCCGCCCGAAGCGAAACACAAAATCAGCCATCGCGGCAAATCGCTGGCCTGCGCGACGGAACAGTTGCGCCGGTTCTTCTCCGCTTCCTGACCGCTTTGGGCAGGCGGCGCGTCAAACGACAGCAACAGGCGCGGGCGGGAACAGATCGCCGACGCGGACGCTTTCGCTGCGGTCAAGCCGCGTCAAAATTCGTTGCCGTCAGAAGCAACGCTTTCTGAGCCAAGAACGCCGCGCCCGGAGGCTGTTTCCTGCTGCCGGGTATCAAGCGCTGGACGGCAAGGAGTTTTGCCGCGCCGCGTCGAATCAGTGGCTTAATTCCGAACAATCGCAGAAGATGCTATGAGGAGACGAAATGAAACGGACGTTTTTGCTGCTGGCGGCGTTGCTGCTGCCCTTTGCCGCAATCCGGGCGAACGCGCAGGCCCCGAAATTGACGCCGCTGAAATTGCAGGCCGCGCTTCAAGCCGATCCCAAAGGCGCGGACGCGGACAAACTTGCCTCAGAAATCCGCAGTTGGATCGGGGCGGACACGCTGAAGAAAGGCGCTCACACCAGAGTGGACGGTCTGACGGCGGCGTGGGCGATTGAGGTTCCGGGCGCGAAGTCCGTCAAAATCACGCTGGATCACGGCAAGGCCGATCAGGACTTGACGCGCATCGGGACGACGGACGTATACGCCCTCGCGCTGACCCTGCCCGAAATGACCGCCTTTGAGTGGAAATACGAGGTGGACGGCAAACCGGGAGTCGGCGGCAATCTGGAAGTCTATGTCCGGCAGCAGGACTGCTACCCCGACCCCAAAGTTCCGAAAGGAAAAGTTACGGAGCAGACGCCCTTCCACAGCAAAATTTTCCCCAACACCGAGCGCCGCTGGTGGATTTACGTCCCCGCGCAGTATACCGCCAATAAGCCCGCCTGCGTCATGGTTGTGCAGGACGGCGAGTGGTATCTGGACGTGACGCCCACCGTGCTGGATAACCTGATTGCGAAGGGCGATATGCCGGTGACGGTGGCGATTTTCGTTAAACCGGGCGAGATGATTGGCGGCGCGAAATCCCCGGAGCGCGGTGAGCGCAACTTCGAGTACGACTCGCTTTCCGATCAATACGCCCGCTTTCTGCTGGAAGAACTTCTGCCGGAAGCGGAAAAGACCGTGAAACTGCGGCGCGACGCGGCGAGTCGGGCGGTGGCGGGAATCAGCAGCGGCGGCATTGCGTCGTTTACGGTGGCGTGGCAGCGGCCCGATCAGTTCAGCAAAGTCCTGTCGTGGGTAGGCAGTTTTACGGGGCTGGCGATTAACTCCCTGCACGGGCAAACGGGCAACGATTACCCGGTGCTGATCCGGCAGACCAATCCGCCGAAACCGATTCGCGTATTTATGCAGGACGGCGAGAACGATCTGGACAACGAGTTTGGCAACTGGCCTTTGCAGGCGCAGTCGGTGGCGAAGGCACTGGCCTACAAAAACTACGACTACAAATTCGCGTATGGTCACGGTTTTCACAGCGACACGCACGGCAAGGCGATTCTGCCGGAGTCGCTGCGCTGGCTGTGGCGGGATTACAAGGCGGAGTAGCGGTATTCAGGTCGTGGGTATTGAGTATTAGGTATTGGGTATTGGTTATTGGGTATTATGATCCTGCTGTCAATTAGCGCAAATCATAACTGAAACAAGCAATACCTAATACCCAATACCTAATACCCACGACCTGAATACCGAAGGAGATTGCCATGACGCGGGAGACAGCGGCAAAAGCGATTGCGTATTTTGAGGCGATGCGGAAAGAGCCGGAACTTTATATTGGCGGCCCGGACGTGGACGCGGCGATACATCATTTGATCGGGTTTGAGAGCGCCTGCCTGATTCTGGAGGGCACGGGGCCGGTGAACGAGCGGCACGCGCTATGGGAAACGCAGGGCATGGCGGACAGCGCGTACCATCCGGGGCACCAGATGCAGCAGCGCGGGGTGGAAAACGCCGTGATCGTGGACTCGCTGCTTGCCGTCGAGATCGAAGCGTGGATGCGGTTCGCGGCGACCCTCTCGTGATTTTTCTTCGGGCGTATCAAAGGCCCGACCAACCGGTGAATAGTTAGAGGGCAAGGTTGTAAAATGAACGCGATACGAACGGTCAACTTGCTATGGGAACGCAAGGCGCGGGGCGCTTACCCCGCGTCGCCCCATTCCCTTGCCAACGACGGAACGGTGCTTCGCGCCCTGCCGCGCCCGCTGGAATCCCGCGCCTACGACCTTTCCCGCGTCGCGCCGAATGAGTCCGTGCAGACCGGAGGCTATTTCTCGGCGGAAACGCTGATGAAACTGGATATTGCGGGTGACGCCGACACCGCGCTGGGCATGACCGCCGACGATATTTATCTGTTTCGCAACGGCGGCAAAACGCGCTTCATGGGCGATCAGCAATATAATTATCTGGACGCGGCCTTAGACGCGGGCGGGCGGACGCTTGCCGTTTCCTACTGCGACGTGGCGGGAACGCATTTCGGGCTGGTCTGCGGCAACACAAGCGGGCGCGTGGCGTGGCGGCGCGAATCGGAAGCGGCGATTGCGGCGGTATCGGTTTCGCGGGACGGGGATTTTATTGTTTATGGCGCGGAGGACGGCGCGATTGCCTGCGTCAGCGCCGGAATGAGCGACATTTGGAACTTCGAGCAGGCGGAACCGATTCGGGCGGTCGCCATTTCGGAGGACGGAAACTTTGCGGCATATGGCACGGCGGACGGCGCGGTCGGTCTGATTGAAGGCGGCGGGGCGCGGCGCTGGGAGGCGCGGTTTCCCGGCGAGATTGCGGCGCTGGCCCTGTCGGGAGATGGCGGACTGTGCGCGGTCATCGTCCACCCGAAGGAGGGCGGCGCGGGCGCGAAGCTGGCCTGCCTGACCGAAAACGGACAGATTGGCTGGGAATACGGCGCAGACAAGCGGCTGCTGCGCGTTTCCGTTTCTCCCAACGGACTCTATGTGGCGGCGGGTTCGCGGGACGGAACCGCGACCGTCTACGAAATCGTTCCGAGCGAACTGACCGGGCAAAGCGTGTCTGCCGCACAGGAGGAAGCAGCGGCGCAGCGGGCAGAAAAGCTGGAGAAGGGCGGCGACCTTCCTGGAGCGATACAGGTCTTGCAGGAAGCGCTGCGCATTTTTCCAGCCAATGATACCCTGTGCGCTCAACTGAACTCGGTACAAGTCCTTTGGCGCGTCGCGCAGGAAAAACGTTTTTATGAACTGTTTGACGCGCCCGATTCAATGGTCACGATTGACATGGCGGAACGCTGGGTTACAAATGATCCGCGTTACCCACACGCCTTGCTTTTGCTCAATAGGGCGCTGGAACAGCAGGCGAACCGTCTGCTTGTTGCAGCGGAAACGCTGGATTCCCCAGGCGCAGAAGCGGCGCTCAAACAGGCGCTGACGTATGACTTTTCCTCCGTGAAAATTCGCTGCGCATTGCGTGAATTGTATTCCCGTCGCGCCGGGGAAGCCGACGCGGAAGCGGAGAAATTTGCGGCAAGCGGAGAACCTGACGCGGCAGTTTCGGCGTGGGAACGAGCGCAGTCTGTTCTGCCCACAACGGAACGCGCCAAAAAGATCGCGAAGGCGCTGACGGCGGCGGAATATGCGGCGGGACTCGCCCTGTACCACGAAAAGCGCTACGAGCAGGCGGTTTTTCAGTTCCGCAAAGCCCTCGCCCGCGACCCCAATCATGCCGACGCGAAACGCTACCTGAATTTTGCGCAGAAATTCGCGCAGGACAGCGCGACCGAACCAGAAAACGACCGATTTAATTTCTTAGAGTAGAGGTATCCAGGTGTTCGGGTGTTCAGGTGTTTCATATCAATACATACCCGTCTATATAGCCTTCGGCATCCAGATGTTTCATATCAATATCCATCCGTCTATGCAGCCTTCTGCTTCGTGTCCTTCGGACACACCGTTCCGATTTTGATTGCTGCGTCCGAAGGACGCGAGGCTTTAGCCACCGAGACGGGTGTTTTCAACACCTGAACACCTGAACACCTGAACACCCGAACACCTGGATACCTTAACGCCTGAACACCCGAACACCTGAACGCCTGAACACCCGAAACGGAGACCGCTATGCACGTCAACGCCGACAACCTGGCCCGCCTGAACGCCGACTTCTCCGATTATCTGGAAGGCGAACGGGTAGACCAATTCTTCCAGACCTACGGGATCAACTTTTCCGCCGGTCACTGGTGCGCGGGCGGGTTCAGCGACCGCTTTTGCCGCGCGTATTCCGAAACGCCGCTCGACGAGTCCGCTGTCGGGCAGATTTCGCGGGTGGCGGAGGCGGGAATCGCGGGCGTGGAACTCAATAATGAGATGTTCCTTGATGACCAGATGCAGATTGACGACGCGAAAATTAGCGAAGTAAAGGACGCGCTGTCCCGCTACCAACTCGTCCCGACGAACATGAACACGAACATCTGGACTCGCGCCTATTACCGCATGGGCGGCATCACGAACCCGGACGCGGGACGGCGGCAAGAGGCGCTGGCCTACTGCCTGCAAACGGTGGAGTTGGCGAAGCGATTGGACTGCCCCAGCGTGCAACTCTGGCCGGGTTCCGATGGGTGGGATTACCACTTCGAGGTGAATTACGGACAGCAGTTGGACTGGTTCATTGACGGCTGTGTTGAGATCGCGAAGGCGGCGCAAAAGCATGGTCTGCTTTTCGGAACGGAAGCAAAGCAGAAGGAACCCCGCGAAGGCAACATGATTTTGAACACGACCGCAAAGGCCGCGCTCGTCGCGAAAACGGTCAATGAAACGGTGGGCGGCACGGTCATGGGCGTGGTGATTGACTACGGGCATGAGCAGATGGCGGGCAATCAACCGGCGGACAGCCTGTACCTGCTCAAACGCATCGGCATCCCGATTGCCAATTTCCACATCAACGCCGCGAAATATAATTCCAACGACGAAGACCGCGTGACGGGAACGGACGATATCTGGCGCCTCGCCGAGTTCTGCTACGCCGCCATTGACACGAATTACGACGGCTGGTTCGGCGAAGACCAGTTCACATACCGCATGGAACCGGTCAAAGCAATGCGGCTCTCCAAAGAGTTGTTCGCCAACGCCATGAAAAAGGCGCTGAAAATCTACGCCGTCCGCGAAAATCTCGCCGCCGCCCAGCAGACAGGCGACGCGGGCAACGTCATTGACGTAGTAAAACGCATCCTTAACAACGGCTAAAGTCTGCTCATTCGTAAGGCGTCGGACAAGGAGAAAAAAGTGTTCAGAGTTCCACAATCGCAAGCGATAAAAGGCAGTCAAAAATGGCTGCGAATTCTGATTAACAATTACCCGGATTTGATCGCGGTGGACTTTCGTGCGAAAGCCGCACTTCCCGCCGACCTGAAAATTGATTGGCTTTCGCCTATTGCCACGGAAGGTTACGCGGAATACTATGACAAAGGGTTCATAAAAACTTTAGGTGTGGAACTGAAACATGAGCCTTTAGAAAACTTTTGGCCTGACGGCGGGCCGCATTGGGACGGATTGGGCAAAAGCGCTACGGGCGATCTTATTCTGATTGAAGCGAAAGCGCATATCCCGGAAATTAATTCCCCCGCCACGAATGCTGCGGGGGCCTCGCTTACTCTTATTCAAGAAAGTTTGGGCAGGGCGAAAACATTTCTTGAATCAAAATCTACTACAGATTGGTCAAAGACCTACTATCAATACACAAATCGGCTAGCGCATTTGTACCTTTTGCGCGAATTGAACAAACTGCCTGCCTACATGGTGAACGTGTACTTCGTTAATGATGAGGAAAGGGGCGGACCAACTTCGATTAAAGCGTGGCAAGACAAATTGAAATTGCTCAAAGCCGAACTTGGCATCGAACATACGCCGCTGGAAAAATATTGCATTGACCTTTTTTTTGACGTAAAGCAATTTCAGAAAACGGCGCAGGAACCAACCGAATGACCGTTTTGCCGTTTGAAATCGCTCACGTTGGGACGCCGCCGATTAAGTGTCAGGGCATTAAGACGAAGTTAGTCCCGTTTCTGTTCAGCAGTGTCCGGTGGACGGCGGGTAATGGACGCTGGATCGAGCCGTTTCTCGGCTCTGGCGTCGTGGCGTTCAATCTTGCGCCAGAAAGCGCTTTACTGTGTGACATCAACCCGCACATCGTTCGCTTTTATCAGGCCATTCAGCGCGGCGAAATCAACCGGGAAACGGCGCGGGAATTTCTGGAATGTGAAGGTAAGAAACTGGAAGTGGGTGGCGTGGAGTATTACTATGAGGCGCGAAGGCGTTTCAATGAAGCAGGCTCCTCTTTCGATTTCCTGTTCCTGAACCGCTGCTGTTTCAATGGCGTGATGCGTTTTAATCGTAAAGGCGCCTTCAATGTGCCGTTCGGACACAAGCCGGAACGTTTCGCAAAGGCCTACGTGACAAAAATCGTCAATCAGATCGGCTGGGCAGCAAAACACGCCATAGTGAGCAATACACTTTGACCGCGCTTGCGCGTTCCGCTCGTAAGCATTGACCGTCACCAGTCTAACCGCGCCTTCGTGATATTTTGCTGCGGTTTCTACTTTTGTCGGCAAAACAAGATCGGCGGCGTTTCGTTCCGCTAAAATTTAAGTGGATAGTCGCCGGACAATTTTCAGCAGTTTTTCGTTATGACCTGCTATTTCTGCCTTGCGGCTTACGGGGTGTTGAGAGATTTCGGCGGGAGGCGCGGTTTCTCGCGGAATGTACTGCGGAAATAATCTAACGGGATGTCCCTCGATCTTTAACTTCCACCGGCTTGTTTTGGGCGACTCCTCCTTTACCTTACCCCCTTCGGCCTTCCAATGCCTCGCCAGATCGCCGCAGGCGTGCATAGCAGGCGTGAGCGAACGATGCCCGCTTATGGCAATCGAGCTTCGCTCCTCCACCTGAACCATGCAAAAAAGAAATATTGCGATAAATCAATGTGTTCCCAACCGAGCGCAATTTGCTGATCTGTCGGCTTACGCAAAAGGCTTTTCCTCCTGAAACGGTGTAGGCACAGGGTCATTCAGTTTTCAGCGTCGGGCGGTTGAAACCGCTGCCCCAAGCGCGCGAAGTGTCCCTTCGGACACTAAACCCGATCCTTTTTGTGGGGGCTAATCCGCATTGAGTCCGCGAAGGCGGACTTTGCGCGCGCGTGGCCGTGAATTGATTCGCCCGCACGAAAACTGAATGGCCCTGGTGTAGGCAAGGGCCGCTTAATGTCTTCATCCATTTGGGAAAGTGGCAAACCTGCGTCCTGCGCGGTGTCATTTTGCGCGGCGGGATTCCGGCGATTCGGGGCGCTTCTCCGCGACGAGAGAAGCAGTTCTGGTTTCTTCGCCGCGCCGCAGGGTGATTTTCAGCGTCTCGCCGACCGCCACGCGACCGGCAAAAGCGCGAAGTTCCGCCGCCATGCGGAAAGGCTGCCCGTTGATTACCGTGATGGTGTCACCCGGCAGCAGGCCCGCTTTCGCCGCCGGACTATTGGGCCGGACGCCGAGAATTTTCGGGGAGGAGGACTCCGTATCAGAGGAGAGCAAAATTCCAATGTAGCCGGAGGGCGGGCGCTTTTCATGGCGGCACAGCATTTCGGCTATCGGGCGGAGGTCGCTTGCCGCCAGCGCAAAACCCATGTTGGAGAGGCCGGAGAAGGGCGTCATTGCGGGCGGAGCGGGCGGAAAATGCTCCTCGCGCTTCTGCCCGTCGCGCCCGTTTTTTTCCAGGCGGATGCGCGGCGAAGCGAAAACGTCGGCGGGGGCGGCGACTACCATGCCGATCAGTTCGCCCCGCGCATTGAGCAGGGGGCCGCCGCTGCCCCCCGGCCCGACCGCGCCCTGAAACTGAATCAGGTTTTCGTACCGCCGCCATCCGGAGCGTCCGGCGCGGCCCAGACCGCTGATAATTCCCAGCGAGACCGAGCGGGGAAACTCGCCCTGACTGCCAATCACGACGGCGATGGCCCCCGGCCTGAGCGCGGCGGAATCGCCCCAGTCCATTCCGAAATCGGAGGGCCCCGCAATTTTTAACGCGGCGATGTTGGCGGCGGAATCGATGTTCGTCCAGAGGACTTCGGCGCGGCGTCCGTCCGCAAAAACGATGGTCGGCTCCTCAATGCGCTCGGCGACCTCCGCCGTCGTGATGATGAAGCCGCCGCGCAGAACGAAGCCGCTGCCGGTGAAGGAGGTTTTCATCAAATCCTGCCACGACCGGAAAAATTCGGCGATCTCCCGCGTGGAGCGTTCCAGCGACTCATCGTACTCTTTCTGTTTCTCCGGCGGCAGAGCGTCCCGTTGCTGCGGCGTCAGGGAACGGGGCATTTTGGGGACGACGAGCGCATGGGGCCGCGCCTGAATCGTCACGACGTAGGGCTGCGTCCGGTTTACCAGTTCAATCAGCGCGTTGCCGAACTGCTCCAGCGGATTCTGGGCGGGCGCGGTCTGCGCGTCGGCAGTCCTTCGCCCGCCCGCAAGCAGGGCCAGAGCGCAGGCGGCAAGCGCGATTCGGGAGGCCGCGCCGCGCCGCTTCCGGTTGGTTTTTTCTACGGCGGAAAATTTAGCGGTAGGCATCAGTAAACGCTGTCTTCTTCATGCGATACCGGGACTAACGCCCCGATTACGCCGTCCGCAACTTCCGAGGCGTCGGGGGCGTGTTCCGCCGCCGTCGGGTCATGCGGCGTGAACTGAATCCCTTTGTCGGGCGGGGCGGGCTGCGGGCGGACAGTCGCCATCTGACGCGGCGCGGGCTTTTGCGCGGTCTTTGCGGCGGTTTTCGGGCGCGGCGGCTGCGGCGTTTTGACCTGCGCCGGGACGCTCGCTATCTGCTTCGGCGCGGGCGGGGTCTTTACTGCGTCAGGCGGCGCGGCGGATTTGACGGCGGCAGTTTCCGTTACTGGCATCGGAATGGGCGGCGCGGGCAGGGCAAGCGAATCGGTCAGCGTCATCGCGCTAAAGGGCGTCGGCGCAATCGGCAGGGACGGCGGCGCGGCGTTGGGAAGCGCGGCGGTCAGGGCAGGAACAGAGAGTTGCGTCACACCGGGCGCAGACTGCGGCGCGTTCGGGGCGCGGTGCGCCAGCAGAACAAAGGCCAGCGTCAACGCCATGACTCCTCCAAAAGCCGGACGCAGCGCAGAGATTTTCAGCGAGCCAGACGAACGGCGCGGCGCGATCAACTGCGCCACAGCCTGCCGGGTGCGGTCTTTGTCGGGGCGGGGCGGCCCGAACGCGGCAACGTCCGCCGCGATCCGCGTCTGCAAATCGTTCCAGCCCAGCCGCGCTGTCGGCAAAGGCGCGGCCTGCGCGGTATCCAGGAGGCCCTGCGCCCGCTTCCATTGCGCCACTTCCCTGCGGCAGGCGCGGCACATCGTCAGATGACCCTCCACGCGCTCCATCGGCCCCTCTGCCAGACGCTCGCCCGCGTAGTCCCACAGGTCGCGCTCCACTGCGCGGCACTGCCAGAATTTCAATCGCAATTCGGTCACATTTTTCATCGTAGTTGCTCTTTACCGTAATTTCAGGCTCAATTCAAGTCATCAAAAATCATCGAAAATCATAACGATTCACCCCACCTCAGCCCTTCCCTTCGCAAAGGGAGGGAGCCGTCCGCTTTTCTCCCCTCCTTGCGAAGGAGGGTTTGGGGGAGGTGCATCGTTACCAAAAATCATTGAAACAGGGGCGCTATTCCGCCTGAAGCAGCGAGACCATACGCTCTTTGAAGCCGCGTCTGGCCCGGAACAGGCGCAGTTTCACGCTCGATACCGAACAGCCCAGCACGTCGGCGATCTGCTGATAACTCAGCCCCTGCAAATCGCGCAGGACGATCAGGCCGCGCTGCGCTTCCGGCAGTCCGCCCAGCACCCGATGCACGGGCGGAGGCCATGTATTTCCGCTGCAAAATCTGCGCCGGGTCAGCCCCCTGCGGTCTGTCGTCGGGCAGCGTGGCTTCCAGTTCCGGCAGCAGCGCCATTTCGCCGCGCCGGACGCGGGACTTGATGCGGTCGCGGCACAGGTTTCCCGCCACTTTAAGCAGCCACGTCAGCAGGCTGCAATCGCCGCGAAACCCCGGCAGAGTGCGGTGCGCTTTGACAAAGCAGTCCTGTTTGATGTCCTCGGCCTCATCCGGGTCGCCGATCATGTGGTAGACGTAGCGATAGACCGCCCGTTCGTACCGGGTGTAAATCTGTCCGAACGCCGCCTGATCGCCGCGCTGACTCCGCGCCACTAATTCCTGGTCGCTGACTTCCAGCGTCGCCCGCTCACTCATGCCTGCCCGCCTCCTGCCCGCCATCGCCCCGCGCCCGTTTCTCCCGCGCTGCCTTTTTAGACGACGCGCCGCCGAAAAAGTTATCCGATTTTCCCCTGTCATCTCTCTTTATTTTCCGGTAAAATAATGTAACCCAGGTTGCTACCCAAAGCCGACTTTGAGATTGAAGTCGCAGAAAAAGCGGGACTTGCAGTTCGATCCTCATTTCATCATATTAAGGCGGCAACCTGGGTTGAAGTAATATCTATTATCTTGTATCTCGTAAGGAGGATGCGATGCCGATACGATGGGGCATTATCGGGTGCGGAGATGTCACGGAAGTGAAAAGCGGGCCGGGATTCCAGAAGGCGGAGGGCAGCGAACTCGTGGCGGTGATGCGGCGGGACGCCGCCCGCGCCGAGGATTACGCCCGCCGCCATAATGTGCCGCGCTGGTTTTCGGACGCAGAGGAGTTGATCCACTCCCCGGACGTGGACGCCGTTTACATCGCCACTCCTCCCGGATCGCATTTGACGCTTGCGGTCGCGGTCAGCGAGGCGGGCAAGCCGTGCTACGTCGAGAAGCCGATGGCGCGTAATCTCACCGAGTGCAATTTCATGCGGACTGCCTTCGGCGTGGCGAAAACGCCGCTGTTTGTCGCCTATTACCGCCGCGCCCTGCCCCGGTTCCGGCTGGTGAAAGAGTGGCTGGACGCGGGCAAAATCGGCGGCGTCCGCGCCGTGTCTTATACCTTTGCGGCGGCGCGGGACAACGGGCTTGACCCGAACGCTTTGCCCTGGCGCCTGAAAGCGGAAGACGCGGGCGGCGGGATTTTCCTTGACATGGGCTGCCACACGCTCGATATTCTGGACTTCCTGCTCGGCCCGCTGGCGAATGTCAAAGGCGACGCCACGCGCCGCGATCCGCGCTATCGGGTGGAAGACGCCGTAACCATGACGTTCACGACCGATGCGGGCCTGGCAGGTATTGCCGCATGGGACTTCACCGGCGATACTCCGGGCGCTGACCGCATTGTGATCGAAGGCGAACGGGGACGGATTGCGCTCTCCACCTTCGGCAATGAACCGGTGGAACTCACGACCGACAGCGGCGTCGAGGCCTTTGACCGCCCGAACCCGCCGCATATCCAGCAGCCGCTCATCCAGACCATTGTGGACGCGCTCTACGGGGTGGGAAACTGCCCCAGTACGGGAGAGACGGCGGCGCGTACCAGCCGCGTCATGGACACGGTTCTTTCCGGTTATTATCAGGGCCGCGAGGACGCTTTCTGGCTGCGCCCGGAGACGTGGCGGAAATAATCCGCTGAACAAGAAAATAAGTCACTATTCCCGTCGGGCCTGTAAAAGGCCCGCCTGCGAGTCGTCCCGCCAACCGTCCTCACGGACGGGAAATTCAGGTTTAATTATGCCGTCCGCGAGACTTGTTTTCCGCGTCCGGGATCGGTCCTCATTGCGCCCGCCGCCAGATTTGGCGGCGGGCCTGTCTCTGTTTCGAAGGGCCTATTGTTCGCGGAAAGAGCGAAACTCCGAAACCTTTCAAAAGGCTACGGACTCGGTTTGAGATCGCCCCGCGCCGCAATGTCCTCCGCGATGGCGAGGCCAAGCGGAACGCCTCCCACATTGATCGCGTAGGTTGGATCGGACGGCGCGAAAGCGTCAAACTCCCAGTGGACGCCCAGATAAATGCGGCTGATGGCGTTCTCCCGGATGATGTCCCACAGGTTGCCGAAATGCCGGTAAATCTCCGTCCGCACAACGCCGCCGCTGTCCGTGCTTTTGCCGTTGAGTTCGTCCGAGGTGAAGTCCAGCGTCAGGTTGTCCGGCTGCCGGTGTCCCGCTCCGCCCTGCCCGTAGAACAGGCGGACGGTCTGGAACGCCGCCGCCCGCCCGAACGTCGCGTGGCCGGAGGGATAGGACGGGAAATTCGGCGTGAATGAAGGATTGACCGTATTGGTGGCGGGCGAGCCGAGCGGCAGCCAGAACGGATTCGCGTTGGGAGAAAGCGTTCCGCCTGCGGGTTTGTTCGGGTCGGGGCCGCACGAGGGATCGAATTCCCGGACGCCCAGCACAGGTCGCCACAGTTCGTAGCGGTATTTTTCGCGCCACGCAAAAATGCCCGCGTCCGCCATCGCCACATTGACCCGCGCAAAGAGTTCCGCGTTCTGCGCCGGCGTATTGGCCTGAGTCATCGCAAGTTTCGCGATCATCTGATTGTACAGGCGGGGCGGCGTCCCGATGAGATTGGCCCCGTCATACGCCCAGAACAGACCGACGCCCGTTTCCTGCGCCGTCCGCGTCAGTCCGGGCTGTCCCGGCAGTCCGCCTTTTGCGACCACCTGCTGAACCGCCGCGATATACCCCGCCGTTCCCGGCAGGGGCGGCGCGATAATCTGATGCGTGTTCGAGGCCACGCCAAACGGCTTATTGGCCCCGAACGCCGCGCCGTAAAACCCCTGTTTCGGCGCGGAGGGATCGGGCCGGTGGTATCCCGGTTTATTGCTCGGAACGT
>CBDFGA010000001.1:0-541042 GCA_965246955.1 Chthonomonadaceae bacterium | reverse complement strand
TTGATAAAAATGGCGCCGTTCAACACGCCAGCGGCGAACACTATCAGATTTCCAACAATCCCGGAACCTTCGATTCTGTTGGCCTGCCCTATGTGGACATTTCCGACAAGCACGGCGATTTCAAGGGGTTGCCCGATCCCGCCGCAACCGGAATGATGGCGATTGACAACATTCAGGGCATTTCCATGAAGTCGCGGGTCATCTGGCTCCGCAGCGTCGACCTCACGACCGGAACGCCCGCCTACCATTGGCGCAAATTGGACAACGACACGATTTTAACGCCGAATCCAACGCATTAGGGAGGGTGCCAGGTGTTGGGTGTTGGGTGTTGGGGCAACGTCGTCTACTGGTAGATTGTACAATCTATCATCAAACGAGCGAACACCCAACACTCAACACCTAATACCTAACACTCGTGGATTGAAAACCATGACAGCAACAGCGCAAGACAACCAAATAATCGCGGCGGCAGGGAACAGGGAACAGGGAATGGGAAGCGCGTCGGCGATTGGAGCAGGGAACAGGACAATGCGCCCGGCGCCCAACACCCAATACCCAACACCCAACACCCACCAGGGCTTTACCCTTCTGGAACTGCTTGTCGTTATCGCGCTGCTGGCGGTGTTGCTGACCCTGATTTTCAAGCCGCTTGTGGATACTTTCAATCTGACCAGCCGCGCCGGAACGCAGGTGGAAGCGCAGGCCGCCGCCCGCGACACCCTGCGCGAAGTGACGACCACGCTGTCCGACGCCGCGTATGTTTACGATAATACGTCCAATACCATCAATCTCTGGATTCCGACGGTTGGCGGACAAGTTGCCGTGCCGACTTCCCGCGCTATGATTGAATATGCCCGCCCGTCAAAGCAGTACGACCAGTCGCCAAACCTGACGACTGACCCGACAACCGGCGACCCGCTTTACCCTCAAACCAATACGCCTAAAGAGAAGGCAGAGAGTGGGTACGCGCTTCCTCTGACGGCGGGCCGAACGCTCGGACGCCTTTTTATCGGCCTGAGCGACAACACCCCGACGGCGGACGCAAGCGGCGCCAATCTGAATGGAATGCCCAAAAAGCCTTATTTCAATACCTACGAAGAACCCCGCGTTCAGCAGGCCGACAACCGCTACACGCTGTATCGGGCGGAAGTTCAGACGTTTATTGCTGACCCGACGAATCCAACCACGTATATACCCAATCTGAAACTGTTCCACACGGTAGACAGCAGCGGCAATATCGGGAACGATCCCACGGGAACTATCCAACTGCACGACCCCAATTTTTTCTATGACAGTTCGCCTGCGGGGACTGGTGGGAGCGCGGGAACGGCGGTATGGGCGGTTCCCGGCGCGAAACCTACGGGCAATGGCGGCGCGTACACGATTGCGGATAACTGGCGGGCGGTTTCCTCCACGCTGCTTCTGCCGAAAAAAGTGGACGCCGTAGCCTTGAACCGCGATACGGACAGCAACGCGCCGCTTTATTACAATCCGAAAACCGGCGCTTTGTCGCAGACGGCTACGCCCGGCGATGTGACCCGCGTTAAGCCCCTGATTACTTTCGGGCCGTACTACGTAGAGAACGATCCGGGGACGCCTGCCAGCGTGGAAAATTCCGGCAACGAAGCGATTGCGCCCGCCGCCATCACCTACCAGACGCAATACGCGCATTGGGACAACTCGTTCCGGGTGCAGGTGTTCCGCGCTCCCGACGCCACTGGCGACCCGCTGAATCAGACCAACCTGACCTATTATGAATTCGACCCGAAGACTGGCAATATCCTGATGAACGTCGCCGCCTATGGCGCGGACAGCGGCGTGGGAAGCGGGACTGTTGCCGGGCCGAAGGTTGATCCGGTAACGGGCGTTTGGCTGAACACCGCGCAGGATATGAAGAATTCCAACTTCTTCGCGTATTCGGTTGATCCGCTTGGCGGGGCCGTGAATTTCTCGTTTCCCTGGTCGGTGCTATGCTTCGATTCGTCGCAGAATAACGCGCCCGTGCCGCAGAAATACAGCCCGTTCGAGATCAATACAAAAATGATCGACGCTGCCACTGCCGGGTACGAAAAACGTTACCTGCAACTGGGCGTCCTATCCACCGCAAAATGGGGCGCCGCGCAGGCGCCGCTGATGCCCGCCGCGTCCAATGGAACGAACCCGGCGCAGTCGCCGCTGGCAATGAATATCTTCGGAACGGTTCCCGGAACAGCGCCCCGCATGAGCATTGTGGCGGGTTCCGAGCAGGTGTTTGGCCCGGATCAAACGCCGGGGCCGCATTATGGCTACCGAACGCAGTACACGCGGGTTTCGGCAAGCGGCGACGCGCCCGGACTGAACCAGTACAAAATCAATTATACTGACGTTCCGAACGCCGCCCCCGCCATTGCCCTTAATGCGAGCGAACCGCGAGTCGGCATGGGCTATATCGAATTTGACAGCATCAACGACACGACCGATTCGCCGAACATTGACCCGTTTTTAGGGCAGATCACGGAAAATACCGTGCCGCCCGTTCTGGCAGGCGACCCGCCGCTGAACTATCGCCCGCACAGCCTGCCGCAAATGAAAAATCAGGGCGGCGTCAATGTTCCGTCCGACCCGATAGAAGTCACCTACCGCTTCCAGATGAACCGGCCCAACGACGTGGTGAAGGCCGACTATCTGACGCGGGACTTAATCAACGTTTCTATGAACGTCCGCTACTACGACCCGCGCTCTTCGCGCCCGCAGGAAATGAATCTGACCGGACAGGTCAAGACACGGAACTTGCAGCGCTGAAATGTCATCTAAAGAAGGGTGTTGGGTATTAGGTGTTAGGTGTTGGGGAAATGCCCGCTCCGTTGACAGATTGTACAAACTGCCAGCAAGTGAGCGCATTGCCCTAACACTCAACACCTAATACCCAACACCTAACACCCCTGAATTGGAGTTTACCGATGTCCGAGTTGACCGGGCGCAATCGCCCTATGATAAATCGTAAGGCGCGGCGCGGGCAGGCGCTGATTATTGTGCTTGCCGTGATGTTCATTCTGCTTTTTATCGGGACGATTTTTATCGCCACCATCGGACGCAATATCCAGCAGTCCGGGCGCAGCGTGCAGACGCAGGTCGCCAACACGCTGGCGGAAGCGGGACTTCAATACTGCAAGGATCAGCTCATCCATTCCGGCGACGGCGCCGACTGGCGCCCGACCCCCACACCCCCGGTTTCGCTGACTGACCCCGATTACCAGTGGCTTGCGGAAGGCTTTTCCCGCGTTTCCCTGAACGGCGGACGAGCGCTGATTCGCGTGGTGTATAATCCGAAAACCGACGATCCTCGCGGCGGGCTGTTGCGCCTTGAATCCATCGGCAGGCCGGGCGACATCGGCGACGGAACTGACCCGACGATTTTTGTGGCGACGGGCGCCCCGCAGCGCCTTCGCAAAGAACTCCTCGCGTATATGCAGATTGGCCTCACCGATTACGTCAAATTCGTTACGAACAAAAATAAAACCAATGTGGAAGCCGCCATTGGAGCGCCGGATTTGGGGATGCCCACGCTGAACGGCGTTCAGGGCGTCGGCGCTCCGCTTTCCCTCGTGATTGGCGATCCCGCTGTTGGAACGAATCCGAATACCGCTACGCCGTCCGCCCCAATGCGGATTAACAGCGACGTTCGGTTTTACGGCTCGACCTACCTTTATGAAAGCCAGCGCGGAACCGGCGATAATCTGCTGACTTCCGATACCCTGCTGACTTCCGGCAAAATTATCTTTGATAACGCCTCTTCGCGCCTGCTTGTGAATCAGCCCATTACGAACGATACGCCCAGCGCGAATAAAAATGATGTTCTGGCGGATGCGGATAAAAATTGCGCCGCGAACCCGAACAGCGAAAATCCGTCCTGCGATTTTGACAGCCGGGGCGGGCTGGTGCGCACGGGCAGCGATCAGCCGGACATCAAGGGGTACTCGCAGGGGATTCGGGCGCTGGCCCCGCCTTCGCTGGACTATTACGACACCGGTTCCGGCTTCCTGCGCTACCGCCTGCTGACCCGCGAAACGGGCGCCTTCGACACGGACGCCTCCGGCAAAGGGTTCCGCGTGGGGCAGTTGGGATGGGGAACGGGAATTTACGTCAATAACCCGACCGATTATCAGGCGGAGAGCAATTCCGCCGGAATCGGCTCGTCTTACTCGCTTCGCGCCGACTGGCTGAACCCAAAGGCAAACTTTTCGCAGGGCAGCTGGCAGGGACCGTATTACACTCCGCCGGGCGTCACTATTGAACTGCTTGGCGACAGCATCCGCCTGACCCGCGACGACAACGACACCTTTTATGAACCGGACGGTTCGCCTTCCACTTTGCAGGGCGGCAAGTCCATTCTGATTCCGCTTTCCGATTATGACCGCAAGGGCTATCAACTGAACCGCACCACTGCCGTTGCCCCGAAATTCCCGTTGACGCCGTTTCCGCATGACGGCGACGACATTACCGCAACAGGCTTTAAGGACTCCGGGACTTACGGCGTGAATGTCGTGATTATGGCGGAAGGAAATGTGCGGGTGCGCGGCGTGTACGGCGTGGACGCTTCCAATGTCAGCGAGGCGGGCAATGTGACGCAGGACGGCTCAAAGAAACTGGAGCGCGTTCATCTTACGATTGTTTCGGGGCATACCGCGTATATTGACGGCAATATTGTGAAGGGCGACCCGGATAAAGCGTCCACCTGCGCGATTCTGGCGCGGGATTACGTCTGCGTCAATACCACGCAGTTCATGCAGCAGCGAAATCAGTCGAACGCCTGGATACAATACCCGAATGATCTGGCCTCGTTTGCTAACGAAATCGGGCCAGGAACATCTGCGCCATCGCTTGATCTGCAATTCAGTTTCGGGACTGATCCGAGCAACTATAGCGTAGCGCCGAAACTGCTGGTGCGTCACGCCTCGTATCATGGCGCTCCCACATTGATGAACCTGCTGATTAACCCGGCGTTGGCCCCATCTTTCAAAAAGACAGGATTTTACGATTTCTCGCAGTCTAACTTTTCAGGCGGCGTCGGCGACGAACTGATGGCTCAAGTCTATAATACGGCAGGATTTGCGTCCGGCAACGGCGCGACTGCTTTTAATGAGACTTACGCGCTTGGCTATACCTACGGCGCGGGCAGCGCCTTTGCGGCGCTGCCGAAGTTTGAAGCGCGTTCCTTCCCGCTGTCCAACGCGCCCACCTATGAATTATTGACAAGGCCGGGCTACGAAAACCTGCTGCGTTTTCAGGTAGACACGACGGCGGCGGGGCGGACGGGAACCAACAGCATACAGGCAAGCGGCAGCGACGATTACGCTTTTGGCGGCGCGATTGTCACGCCGCTGGACATCCGAATCGAGGCCATGCTGTACGCGCAGGAGCGCAGTTTCTTTGTGATACCCGGCTATCCCTTCAACCCGGACAGAAGCGATACGCCCCAGTCTTACGCGCACAATCTCGCTCCGAACCCGACAGCGCCGGGCGGGCTTGGGCCGAGCCGCCCGCTTACCTATGGCAGCGTGTCCCGCGTGGCGCGAGACTTCCCGTTCTACAACGAGCCGCTGGATGTTCGCATTACGATTTACGGTTCCATAGCGGAAAATTACACCGCGTCCATGAGCGATCAGGCGGCGTGGATGGCGCGATGGGGCTACATTCCGGTCAACAGCGGCGCCAGTCCCGGCCCGACCATTCCAGCGCTTCATATCACCGGGAGTGATCCCGGCGACCCCGGCGGCGATTTCCGCACAAAGGATGAAGTGGACGCCGGAATCGCAAGAGGCCTGCGCTACCGGTACGATCCCGCGCTGGCCCTGCCTTACAAGGCCAATTTAAGTACGAACGCGCCGTTGCGCTCGATTACCTACGTCCTGAAAAGTAGAAGCGGAACTCCGCTGCCCAATACCAAACCCGTCACGCAGATTCTGCCCGCCATGCCGAAACTGCCCGTGTGTCCTGACTTCCTGTACGAAGGAACGCCCGACCAACCGCTTTAACGAGGAATTTTTCACCACAGAGAATACAGAGAAAAGATTTTATCCGCAGATTACGCAGATTCACGCAGAAGAAAAAATTTGAGGACGGCTTCGATCCAGATTTTCTTTTTTGTATTTTAATCTGCGTCCTTCTGCGTAATCTGCGGATAAAATCTTTTCTCTGTATTCTCTGTGGTGAAAACAAAGGTAAGAACGATGAAACGAATCAGAATGAGAAACAAAATCGGTCTTGGACTGCTTGCTGGAATCGGGGCGGGACTGTCCCTGCTGACTCTCGCCCCGACCGCAAAAGCGCAAACGGCGACCTACGCTTCCTCGCGGCGGCAGGTCAAGGCCTGCATCCTTATCGCTTCAAAAGACGCGCCGCTTTTCCCGCCCTACGCTTTTTACGAATTGGACAGCCGGACGGACATCAAGCCGGGAGCATGGGACATCATCAATCCGCTTGCGCCCGCCACCGTCAGCGGCGCGGGCTATCAGCGCTGGAAAGGCAATGCCAGCGCCAGCACAGACGGCTCGTTCCAGTTGAACGCCCCGCTTGCGAAAAATATGGCGCCCTACTGGGAAGCAGACCTCAGCGTGATTTCCGACGACGACCTGCGGAAAATGGATATTGTGGCGCTTCCGATTACATCGAATGGCAGCGCGACGTATACGATGAATCTCACCGATGTGGAGCTCCAGCGCCTCCGCCGCTTTGTGGATGGCGGCGGCCTTCTCTGGATCGAAGGAGACCCTAACAACGGGGCCCAAAGTTATATCACCAATTTCCTATTTGGTTGGCCGGGGGGCGCGGGGGCGGGGTCTGCGCGCGCCTCGCAGTACCATCCGCTGCTGAATTTTCCGAACAAACTCAGCGATTTCGATTTGTCCCAGATAGCGGGGCCAGGCTCCGGCGCGTATAGTTTCAAATTGACTGATCCCGACGCAAGGTATATGTATCCGCTTGTCATGGGCGCGGGCATTACGATTGCGGCGGGCGACTACGGCGCCGGGCATATCGTGTTAAGCGAAGCGCGGATGGCGCTGAACATCAATTCCGAAATCACAAAAAACGGGCAAAATCTGCGTTCTAATCCCCGCTACGACAGCGCCTTGAAATTCGTGGCGAACATGATTGCCTGGACTTCCTCCGCGCCGACGCAGGGCGGGAACGCCCGGCGCACCAATTCGACCGGCGAGCGCGTGGGCAGTCAGTTAGGGGAAAAATGGACGTGGACAAACACCGGTTCCACCATTGGCGTGGGTTCCGGGGCCGTGATCTATAAAGGGCTGGTCTTCTATGTGGACAGCAGCAATGTCCTTCACGCCTTTGACCGCGACCCGTCGCAAACTCTCCTCGGCGGCTCGGCGGACGACGGGATTCCCGATTTCCTGAGTCTCGGAACGCCGTATGATGAAGTGTTCAGTGTTAATACGAAATTGAGCGGGCGCGTTTCCACTCCGACGGTCGCTTCCACCATAAACGGCGATTACGTCGCCGTCACCAATGATTCGGGAATTACCAAAATTTATTCCTTCAGCGGCGGAGGCTTTATTGGTATAGGCGAATTTGATGGCGCCGGCAGCGGGCAGATTCCGGCGGGCGTTCCCATTCCCTCGCCGGTCTATTCCGAAGGACTGTTCTTCGCCGTGACGACCGCGCAAAGCAACAAGACCGATGGCGTCTGGCGCGTTGTTCCGCTTGACCCCAGCCAGAAGAGCCTGAACGCTTTTGGCTCAAATATTGCCGTGGCCCCGTTCGCCGACAACAGCGCCACGCCCAGCAAGGCGCTGGAAGGCCTGCCCACGCTGACCGGCCCGATTTCGGTAGGTTACATCAAAGACGCCGCCACCGGAGCGCTGGACAAGATTATTTATTGTCCTACCGTTCCGCTGAGCGTCGGCGGCAATCCGGGCAACAACCCGGCAAGCCTTATCGGGGCGCTGTGGTTCAATACGAAAAATGAGCCGCTCGACCCTTTTGTGATAGCGTCGGGAAGCAATCTGGCGTTTCGCCCGCAGGGCGCCCGCGCCAATGTTCCCTGGCACCTCGGCGCCGCAGGCGACCCGCTGAACCCCGTTTTGCATCTCACGCACCGGGTAACGAACGCGGACGGTTCCGTCACCGAGACCCACTCCACGCTGACCTATCCGGGACAATTTAAGGTCTATATGGGCGGGCTGACGCTGGCCTCTGACCCGAACAACGCAGCGGGCAAAAGCGCGACCACGCGGGAAACGGAAATCCTGCTGACAACAGCGATTGCAGACGGCGACGAACTTCACGCGGATTACACGCTGAACTGGCTGGGCAATGACCTGACGGACGGAAGCGGCAATTCCGTGCCAATGACCGGCGGGCTTACTGGTGATATGGCGAAAATTACACGACTGTTTGTGACAGCCGTTCCGAATCTGCAAAATAATCCCACGCGATCCGACATTTTGGGCGGCGCGGCGCTCTCTTCGCAGGATTTGGCGATTTTCAACACCGTCTTTAACGGCGGCCTGAATGGAAACACCGGGCGCATCTATGGCCTGCGCGAACAGTACGGCGCCGGAACGGTCGTTGGGAATGGCAACCGGGTGTCAAAGGGAATCGGGACGCAGGTCGCGTGGGCCTTCTCGCCGGAGCCGAGTCGGGGAACCATCGCCAGTCGGCCGTCGCGCCTGCAAAACAGCGATCCCTATACCTCCGCAGGGACTGGGGCGTATTACACCAATTTTATTCCCGTTGGCAGCCCCGCCATTTCCAATGACACCGTATATGTCGTGGGAACGGCGACCTCCTCTTACACTGGGCCGGGCCAAACGATTGTTATGGCCCTTCGCGCGAATCCGTCTATGACGATTACGCTTGGCGCCAGCACAGGCATTCCGCAGCCGCTTCCGATTGGCTGGGAATTCCGCATTTTTAACCGCCCGGAACAGCAGGGCGACACCGACTGGTTCAATCAGGCGCCGCACCTGACCCGCGACGCGCAATTTACGGTTGACCCGGACAGCGGCAATATCACGATTTTCGACTGCCGCTTAAGCGACGGCAACGTGCTGAATCTCGGCGAACCGATTGTAATTGGCGTGAAGCCCACTCAGGTTCAGGGCAAAACCGGGATTGTAACGCCGCCGCCCATCGTCGTGATTCTGCCGAACCCGAACGATGCGTCCGCCATCAGTCCGCTGGATAATCTGGCGTGGTTCATGGTTTTGCCGAAAACAGACAATCAAGTCCGGTTTCTGCCGCAGAAACTGTGGGGCCTCACGCCGACCAGCGGGCCTGCCGTGATTGGCGATACCCTGTATTATGCCTCGGTAAAGGGCGTCGTTTCGGTAGACCTGCGCGGCTTCGGTTCGCAGCATTATGTCCATATCAACAATCCGATTGTCAAGGGCGCCGTCAACTCGGCGGACATCAGCGAAAGCAATCTGCGCGTCCATCTGCTGACGCCGCCTGTTGCCTTCGCAGGGATGCTGGAGCCGCCGACCGGCACGGAACGGACATTGGTGATGGGACTGCCGGGGGGATTGTCCGCGTTCGATTCGCGCCCCACGCTGATCTCGGATGGCACGCGCCTGCTGGAAGTGGACTACGGCGGAAACGCGCTGTGGACAATGGACGCCACCCTGGCCTATGTGTTCGACTCTGCCGGAAATTCCGTGACGACCAAGACGAATCTGGCGCGTCCCGGCGTGGCGCACCGCATCGGGCTGGATCAGTTTTTCTTCGCCGACACGAATAACAATCGCGTCACGCTGGCGGATCGCGGCGGAAAAACGCTGTGGGAAATGACCTCGTTTAATAACGACATGGGCTTTATCCCGCCGGGCTACCCGCTGACCCTGAACGCCCCGACCGATGTAGAGGTTCATCAGGACACATACACAAGTCTGACGTTTGCAAGTCCGAAGGGCAAGTTCACATATAATGACAGCACAAAACCAGTTGCCGTGAATCGCTATCTAATTGCGGACAGCGGCAATTTCCGCCTGCTGGAGATCGTGGACGTGCTGGACGCCACGACTGGAAACCCGATTTCGATTAACGGCGTTCCCATGCAGCGGCAGGTCAGTTTCGTCAGTAAATCGCTTGGGGAACAAAATCTCAAGCATCGCTATCGAACTATACAGGAGTTCGCGGTTCCGAACGCCAAAGGCAATCCCGACTTATATATTGTGGCGGCGATTGCCAACACCGCGCGCGGCACGACGGGCGGAAGCGTTTCGGTTCTCACGGCGTCGGGGAATAATCAGGAAGGGCTTGGCGGCTCGGTGGAAGTCCTGCATCGCGATTTGATCGATTCCACGCAGGACGGAAAGACGTTTGCGGTTTTTACCAGCCTGATTCTGCCGAAGTCCATTGTGAACGGCAAGGCGGTGGGCGGGCAGTATATTCCGCTGAACAATGTCACGTTCTGCAAGGGATTTTACAATGCCGCCGCCGATCCGGGCGCGGCGTATCCCCTGAATCAGTTCAGTTATCAATACATGATAGCGGATCAGAACGGCTGTTACGTGGTGAATTCCGACGGCGTGATTCTCTGGATGCTGAGTTCCGCGCAGTATTTCAGCATGACCGGGCGCCCGCTGAACGCATCGAGCATTCAGCGCCTGACGCAGGCGGACTTGAACCCGAACGGCGGCGACAGCCGCCCCTGGTATCCCCGGTTCCTGATTACGAACCGCTACGAAGGCCCGGACTCGTTACCGGAGCAGTTCCCCGGGCTCGCGGCGGGACGGGGCCAGATTCACGGCGAAGTGTTTGAAATCCGCAGTCTGGACTACGAGCGCAGCGGCGGAAACGGCGGCGTCATCTACCAGAACGTAAGTGGCGGGATTCAGTTGGTGTTGGGAGGAATGGCAACGCCGATTACCTGGCTGTTCCCCAACGAAAAACAGGTCGTTTTCTATCCGACCGATCCCAACTATCCTACGCAGCCGATTTTCAGCATCGAACGAACGGTCGGAAACCCGGACAACGCCACGTCCACGTCGCTTTTGCAGCAGCCCACCCACGCGGAGCGGCCCAATTAGGCATGGGTATTGGGTGTTAGGTGTTGGGTGATGGGTAAACGCATTCGCTGATAGTTTGTAAAAACTTACAACAAACGCGACGTTATCCTAACACCCAACACCTAACACCTAGTACCCAATATAGAAATGAAGGAAAACTCCATGAGGCCCAGAAAGTCACTCATGAATGGAAAAAATTGGCTGGCCCTTGTCGCGCTGGCCTGCATTGCAAGCGGGGCGAAGGCGCAGAACCCGAACGGCCCGCCCGCTACGCCGTTTACCCTGCCGTTTAATAATTTCGACTGGTTGACCGACCGGGGTCAAAATACCTACTTCGGTACAAACAACTTGGCGAGCAACCCACCAGTATACGGCATCAATGCAAATGGGATGCGGCCCGGCTACAACGATCCCAACCTTGTAGGGAATAGTCCCGGCCCGGCGATCTTCCGCTGGACGTTTCCTTTCAATTACGAACTGCCTTCCTATACTGGAAACCCAACGGGAACAACCGCGCAGGTACCCGTCACCGTAGACAACCCGAATCCCTCCTACCTGAACAAACTCTACACCGATCCGGCGAGTTATCAGGGGCTGGCCCATTCCTACCTCCTTCCGGCGAACACATGGACGATTCCCACCGGCGATAATGAAGCGGGAATTGGCGGCTACGCCCTGCCCGGCACCACGGCAGCCGACGGATATTACGGCGATTACGCTTATATCACGGCGGTTCATAACGATTTCAAAGTGTCGCGGCCCAATCTGCTGGATAGCCCGGCGACGGACGCGGAGCTTGCCGCCCTGCCCAACGCGGCGGCGCCGGTCTATGCCGCCGTGAACAGCGCCTTGATTCAGAACGCAACAACGGTGGCGGTCTGGTCGAGCGGGCCGCTGGCGGCGGGCCGCTACTCCATCCGACTTTATTCTCCGGGCGCCGGGTACACGGTGAACCCCAATGATGTGCTGCCTATCGTGAACCCGAACGTATCGCGGGCCTTTGTTCGCGTGAGCTGGGGGCCGAACACCACGCCCGGCGGCGCCCCTGACCCCGCCACGCTGAGTACCGTTGGCAGTCCGCTGAACAGTTTGACGACAAGCCGCATTTTTGAGATTGATCCGCAGACGCAGGGCTGGATTCCGCTGTCTGCCGGGGGCTTTTCCAACAGCGCCACGTTCCCCTGCGACGGCTCCAACAACGATCAAATTGTCGTGACGCTGTATTCCCTGACGCCCGACAACGTGACCTCGACTGTTTTTAACGGCAGGCCGCCCACCATTACCGCCGACGCCGTGCAGTTCACTTTGCAGCAGCCGGTCACGCCCGCGCCCGGCCTGACCCTCAAGAAACCGGACGGAACGCCCCTGCTGGCGGCGGACGGAACGGCTATTGCGATTTCGCCGACGGGACGTATTCTGGCGCCGCCGGTCGGAACCGGAAAACTAACCCAACTTTACACGGGCAACGGGGCGGTGACCCCCGCAGGCCCGCTGACCTATTTCGTTCGCGAAGAGTATACGCCGGACACCATTACCCGCTCGTACAACGATCCCACGAACGCGAACTCCGGCGAGATTTCTGATCCTACGTCGTCGGGCGGCACGGTCCCCGTTTTCTATTGTATTGACAACAAAAATCAGAACGTCGGCTATACCACGACCGGCGCGATCTCGGCGAACCTGTTCACCGGCCTGGGCGGAACCACGGACACGCAGATTACCTCGGCGCAAAAAGTCGTGTGGCGGTTCGTGGCGGATTCCGATGACAGCACCGGCACCGCGTATGCTTCGCCGGTTCTGGCAAACGTCCGCTGCCGCGACGGTGTGATTCGTTCAATGATCTTCTTCACCACGACTTCCGGCACAGGGCGTTCGCATATCTACGCGCTTGATCCGGTGGGCGATCTTGCCACCCATTCCACTCATGCCTACTGGGAATACCCCAGTTCCAGCGTTCGCGGCAACGCCAACGACCCGAACATTCAGGGCGTGACTCCGGGCGCGGACTATACCGCGCTGCTCGGTTTTCCCACAAAGGTAGACGATCAATCGTTTGCGGGAATCGTAAATCCGACGGGCGGAATCAACCGCCTGTATGATGACTACTTTAGCCCGTACACGACCAGCGCCTATTTTGCGAAGCCCGACCCGAAACGGCGGATTCCGTTCGCCGGAGTTAAAGGGACGCCGCTGCTGATAGATGACCCGGACAACCCGACCGGGCCGCAGCTACTCGTTGTGCCGAGTCTGGACGGACACCTGTACGCTTTTGACGCGGGCGGGCGCGGCGACTATGGAACGCTGCCAAACGGCTCTTATGCGTCGGGGACCACGCAGCGTTTGTGGACATGGCCTCGCCTTGCGGCAGACCGCGAGTATTTCCTTTACTCGCTGGGGGGGCATCAAAACCCGCCTGCGGCAAAAAATCTGGCAGATCCGCCGATTTTGACGGCGGGCGATTCGCCCCTGCCGAACCAGAACATCATTGAGCAGTTCAGCAGTTCCCCGACGATCTACGATGCCGCCAGTCCGCGCAGCCCGATTGTCATTGGCTCGGACTATGGACATCTTTATACCCTGTCCGCCGTCCACGAAGATTTTACGAGAACAATAGGCGTCAACCCGGTACTCTCGGCTGATACCCGCCTGCGCTGGTCGTTTCCGCATGAGGCCAAAGGGTTGAACCCGAAGACGCCGCTTGGCGCCATCAGCGCCGTCACCGTCTATCAGCGGGGCGCGGGCTTTAAGGATCAGTACGTCTTCACGGCGGGCGGGCGCGTGTATTCCGTTTACGCGACCGACGACAATAACAATCTGGCGATTATCGGGCAGCTGGCCTGGGCCTATCCGAATCCGACCACGCTGAATAACAATAACGCCGCGCTGTACGATCCCGCTGTCGCCGATCCAAACGACGGCCTGACGACGCCGCTTGACGTGGATTTCAACGCGGCGCCGCTGGTGCTGAAAGGCCTTGATTTTTACCCGGACGCGCAGGGGGCTTCGCTCGGAACGCAGGCGACGAATGTAGATATTTGCTACGCCCTGAACGGCAGCGGCGTTCTTTACGCCCTAAACGCGCAACCGATCAACACAACCACGCACACGACCCGGCTTTATGCGACCAATAACGCCACCACCGGCTTTTACGCGCTCGGCAATACCGAGAGTTCGCCGATTGCGGCCCGCATTACGCCGGAACCTGCCTATTACACGGTAAAGGACGGCGATATCAGCCCCATTGCGATTGTCTTTAGCGATCTGGACGGGCATATCTTTGGGTTCAAGGCCAAACCGGAACTGCCGCCCGACCCGACGGAAGGACTGACGGACGATGTAAACACGCTGTCGCTCATATGGGAACACCGCAGCCAAGAGGTGCGGCTGCCCGGCGCGGCCCGTTCCTCGTCGGCGGCCCTTGTGGGCGGCGACACCTATAATGCCGTCAACTCGCCGAACGGCAACGCCTTGTTGCTTCAGGGCGATGAGAACGGGGTGCTGTACTGCTTTAGTTTCGGCGACGGCGTGGACGGCAGAACGCCGACCATTCCGAAAATACAAACCGATTTAGACATCGGCGCCGGGGACGTGTCCATTGACATTCGCGGCGTGAACATTTTCTCGCAGGCCAATTTCAATGGATTTGACCAGACGGGTTCCGCTGGCGTGGGAGGCGCCCCCGGCGTATCGGGCAGGCCGAACACGCTTTCTCCCTTTACCACCAACGCGCTGCGCGGCAATCTCGGCAGCACAGCGACGACTGCGGCGCGGGCCTTTGAGTGGGGCGACAGCGTGTATGTGGCGGCGTGGGGCGTGTATCACGCGCAGCCAACGAATACAGTAGACCCGATTTCAGAATTCGGCACGGCCCCGCCGCAGATTACGGTGACGTTCATCGTGCGGACGGGAACCGGGCGCTCGGCGCCGGTTACTACCACCGTCACGCTGCCGGGCGTCCTTCCGAACACGGCGGTCAACGGTTACGAAATCTCCGGCAACAGCCCGATGAAACTGATGTGGCCCGGCGACGTGAAATACTATAACAGCGGAGGAACGCTGTCCATTTATGGCATTGACCCGAACGACCCCAAAGCCCTCTGGAATAAGCGGGACAGCGACGGCAACCTTATCAATGATCCGGCGACAGGGCTGCCCTATCAGCCGAAAGAAACGATTCTGACGAAGGCTTATAACGGCAATGTCATTCCGTGGGAAGCGGTCTTGCGACTGACGGGGCCGCAGGCGAACGCGCTGCAAATCATTCCCGGCCCAGGCCACCCGTATACGCCGGGAGCGGCGGGAATCGGTATCACGGCTTACGCGCATATCAGCCAGACAACCGCCCATCACCCGTATGATAAGGACAAGAAAACGTATGACGTCGCGAAAATCATTCCGGGATCGGACGTGCAGAATCAGACACCGGCGTTTGTGGTCGGGGAAATAGACCCGGACGGCGCCGGCGTTGACCCAACCCGCAATCAGGACGGGAAGCCACCGACGGGGCGCCAACTGTATATCGCGCACCCAATGGCCCTGACGACTCGCGGCATCGAAGGGACACCGGGGGGGGCTGCCTTTTCGGCAGGCTCCGGCGTGTTCTCCGCCACAAATTATAATGTCATGGGCTGGTCTGCTGACCTGACCCGCCTGCCGACGCCCGGCGATGTGCTTGGCAACGGCAACCGCACGGTCACCGACGTTGTAAAGGGAACCGCTGTCCTGAAACCGATTTTCGCGCCGATGGGCAGCATCGAAAATAACACCACCGGCACGTATTTTGGACTGACAGCGAACGGGCTGGTTCCGGCCCTGTATGCGGCGGATCGCAGCAACTACACGCGGGCCACCGGAAAGCGCCTGCCGGTCAAGGCCGCGCTGACGCCGCTGGGGTGGCACGGCGGGCCGACTTCTGTGATGAATCCGCTGCCGTGGGAACAGATTCCGATTGAAGGCATCGGCAGCCCGGACTATCCGAATCTCGGATCGGACAGAGTGCGCCTGACGAAAGCCACCGGCGAGGACTTGCTTTCCTATTCCGACTCGAATCCGCCCGCGCTCGACCCGCCCAGTTATACCGGCGTGGCGCGGGACGAGGACGGCTACCTGCATGGCATTATCGTGCCAACGGAACTCACGCTGGCGGTCAATGTGCCGAAGTATTTCCCGGCGAACCTGAACTTTGGCGCGGGCGGCGGCATCGGGGCGCCTTTCAAAGACCCGGTAAGCGGCGTGATTTACGGCGACCCGACGCAGGCTAGCGCGTTCCCGAACATTCTCGGCCCGCTGGATAATAACAGCGGCCTGATGGTGGGACAGGCAAATGAATATGCGAACCCGTCTGGCGGATTTGTGGGAAATATCAATATCGCGGTGGGCGGCGGCGACCTGCCGAGCGCGACTCTGCGCCAGCAGCAGTTCATTCTGGGGACAAATACCGCCTCCACCAGTTCCATTCCGGCGCCGTATCGTTCGCTGACCATCGGGGCGGGCGTCCTGCCGACCCTGAAAATGCGCATTGACGAGCAAACGATTGATCTGGGCAAACTGTCGCACAGCGGCGGATTCAGCGATGCGAATTCCAATGTTCCGGGCGGGCTGAACGCACCGTTCTATCCCAACTTCGTCGCGCCCAACCTGACGGCGGCGCAGCAGGCGTATTATGCTTCGCTGACCCGCATTTACTTCCGGCCCTTCACGCTGTACAACGAAAGCAACGTAAACCTGATAGATGTGCGCATGGAGAAACTGACGAGCCTGAACGGGAATACCACGATTGATGTGCCGTCCCTGAGCAACGGCTACGTGGCGGGCTACGCCCATGCAATTCAGATACGCGGCAACGGCATCAACGACTACAACGTGAACCCTCTGTTCGCGCTGGGCTTCGGCGGGGCCAACGGCGGCGTGGGAAATATCGGAATCGTTTCTTCGGTGGATCACGACAGCGACAACAACAAGGGGACGACTCGCAGTTATCGCGAAGTCACCGCCGGTTACCCGCTGAACAATTCCTACGTGCTTGGCGCCAACGTCACGGACTGGAACAGCGTGACGACGACAATGACCGATCCGACATTATTGCCCAACAGTCAGTTGATTCCGCTTTCGGTGAACAATGCGTCGGCGGCGTCGGGCGCGATCTATAACTGGCTGGACGGCAAGCAGCCGCAGCCGACGATTCACAAAGCGCGGCCCGGCGACGGCGTTGGCACGATTATGACGGTGCCGGACGCGCCCTACGGACGGACGACAACCGAACCGCGCCCGATGATTGGTATCGCCGTGCCGCTCGGTACGCCGGTGGGAACCTATACCGCGACCATCCGCGCATTTGAGGACAGCACGCCCATTCAACTGCGAATCTGGCGCAAGTACCACAGCGCGAATCTTCCGGGGTATGTGGCAGACCATGACGGCATTATGAACGCCACCGCGCAGAATTACCCGAACGGCCCCTATACGCCGGAAGAGGCGCGAACAGACCCGGCGCTGAATCTGCGTTTCAATGTGGTGGAAACGCGGCTGACGAACGGGGCGAGCGGGGGAACGCTTGGCGCGATTGACCCGATTAACGACCCGCTGCTGGCGACCTATCCGGGTTCGCCCAACTATAAAAGTTCGTTGTCGCTTGGCAGCAACCTGCTGCCCGCCGCGATTGCGATTCCGGGAAATTCGTCTGAGAAGATTGCGCTGTTTATGACGACGAACCGCCAGCCGACGAACAGTAACAACGTGAATTCGACAACGGACACGCCGAAGGTGACCGCGCCCTGGTTCCTGTCCTATTCCACGCTGAATCTGCCGTTCACGGCGAGCAAGGGCTTCAATTTCTATGACGCGGCCTTCGCCATTAGCGGAACAAAAAACTACGATAACACCGGGCAGTGGTGGACGCAACCGCAATTATTCGGCGGCACGTCCGCTGCGATTGCGAATCGGTTCCCATCGAAACCCGGCGTCACGGTCAACGGCGTTTTGCAGCCCTATCTGCCCGGCAATGCCGTAGCGGAAACGGAGCGGCACGGCAGCCCGGCGCTTGTCACGGACGGCAGTCAGACATTCGTATTCTGGCAGGGTACGGTAGACAAGGTTCCGGCGCTGGCGAATCTGGCGGCGCAGCCCACGCAAATTCGAGACTCGCGGACGTTCTATCAAACCGTTGTGTTCGATGCGAACGGGCAGCTTGTCACAACGAATACGCCGACGAATTCGTTCCTGAACGATCCGGCGCTGGCGAAATTCAGCCCGAAACCGCTGATTGTTACGCTGGATACCGGACAGAAAATGCTGTTCCTGTTCTGGCACACAGGCGGGCGCGGTCAGACGGCGTTGTATTACAATGTCAATACAACGGCGGGCTTCCCCTCGGATGGCTGGAGCCGGGATCAGAAACTTCCGGTTCCCGCCGGAGTGGCGTGGCAGAGCGATCCTTCGCCGATGTTCCGCCTGCAAATTCCGGTAACCGATGTGACAGCGGGAACGCAGACGGACAGGGACTGTATTGACGTGGTTTATACGGGCGTTCTGAGAAATCGGGCGAACTCGGAAACCCTGCTCAGCCGGTATACGATTGTGGTAGATGGAGGCAAAATCTCCTTGCAGCCCGTCACCCTTCCGGCTGTGCTTCGGGAACCGATGGCCCGCATTGGCGGCACCACGAACTACGAATCGCGGGACGCCTCGTGGTACGTTGGGCTGACGAACGGCACGGTCAGGCTGGAATACTCGCGCAATGGCGGAGCGCTGACGAACCTGCTGCAAAACCCCGTCGGGCGTTTCGACGCGGCTTCAGGACTGACGTACTATAACTCAACGCTCGGCGGTCAGGTGGTGGTGGATGCGCGGACAGGGCGCGTCAGTTTCCCGAACGTCACGCTGAACCGGGCGACGGACACACTGTACGCAAGTTATCTGCCGCAAGTGATGCGCGTCAGCGTGAACCGGGACGACACGGGCAGTACCGCCGGAGTCTTTACGCCAGTCAGGACAACCGCCGCGAACACATACAGCCCGGTCGTGTTTCTGGATAGATCGCCCAATCCGCGCAACAAGAACGCCGCGCTAGACCGAATGTGGGTGTTCTACCGCAAGAGCGATCCGACCGCCGGAAGCCTCGGCTCGTCCGTTTACTACAAAACGATGCGCCTGATGGTTCGGATTCCGAACTACAAGCCGGGAACGCCGATTTCCGCGCCCAAGGCTTCGGAAACGGACAATGTGCGCGGACTGGCCTTCTACACGCAGGACTTTGAGGGCGATCAAGATACGGTCAACGGCGCAGTCTGCACGGTGGCATGGCGCGATGAAGTCGGCACAGTCAATGACAAGGGCGTCTGGAGCAGCGTAGCGGACACTGCCCTGCCGACCGACAGTCAGGTCAACGAGGGGCAAGTCTCGGCGTTCAAAGACCTGTATCAGGATAAAGTCTGGGTATTTTGGACAAGCCAGCGCAACGGAATGTCCGACCTGTACTACGAGACGATCTCGCCGCAGTTCTATCCGTTCCAGTTGACGCAGTAGGAAAGGGAAGGGTATTGGGTGTTAGGGAAACTCGCTTGCTGGAAGTTTGTACAAACTCACAATGAAGCGGGCATTGCCCCAACACCCAACACCTAACACCCAATACCCACCGGAGTTCTTCATGCCCGAAGTAACGTGCGTTGGCAATATCGTGGCGGATGTGGTGGGGAGGCCGATTGACGGGCTGCCGGAGCGGGGGAAACTGCTGCCGGTGGAGCGGATTGGATTATTTCCGGGCGGGTGCGGGGCGAACACGGCGACGGGGCTGGCGAAACTTGGAATTGAAACGGCGCTGATAGGAAAAATAGGGGACGATGGTTTCGGCGATTTCATGGAAGCGCATTTCTCGAAGGTCGGATTGGATGTCAGTGGATTGAAGCGCGATTCTTCCATCGCCACTTCCGCGACCATTGTATTGGGCCATTCGGACGGCGAGCGGAGTTTCCTGCATGACGCGGGCGCGAACGCCGCGCTGACTCTGGAAGATATTGATTTCGAATGCGTCCGTCGCAGCAAAATTCTTGCTGTGGCGGGCGTTTTTTTGATGCCCGCTTTTGACGGCGAACCGATGGCGAAGTTATTGCAGGAGACGCAAAAGGCGGGTGTCATCACCGTTTTAGATACCGCTTGGGACGCGAGCGGGAAATGGATGCAGACGCTGGCGCCGTGCCTGCCGCATCTGGATTATTTTCTGCCAAGTTTTGATGAGGCGGTCATGCTGACGGGCGGATTGGAAGACCCGGAAACGATTGCGGACTTTTTTCTTGCTCGCGGCGTGGGAACCGTCGGGCTGAAACTTGGCGGGCGCGGCTGCTATCTGAAATCAAAGCGCGGCGAATCCTATTCGATACCCGGCCTGCCCGTTGAGGTTTACGATACCTTGGGCGCAGGCAACTCCTTCGTAGCGGGCTTCACGGCGGCATTAGTAAAAGGCTGGCCTTTGCAAAAATGCGGACAGTTCGCCTGTACGGTCGGCTCCTGCGTGGTCGGCGCGTTCGGCGCCACAACGGGAATCAAAACTTTTGCGGAAACGCAGACAATGATGAAAAATTTCTATGGGTGAAGAAGGGATCAATCCGCAGATTACGCAGATTTACGCAGAAATAAGAGACAGAAAGATAAGGGCATATTGCGGTAAACGCTTTTACTCTTTCTTCTTTTTCTGCGTCTTCTGTGTAATCTGCGGATAATTTTTCGCCGATTTTTTCGGTATAGCAAGGGGAATGCGCCGCGATGGCGGAACAGGAAAAGGAGACGAACGATGCCGCTGCGACTTGGAACGCCGATGCCGGAATTGGACGGCGCGACGGAATGGGTGAATGGGGAAGCGAAACGGGAAGATTTTGCGGGTAATCCGACTCTGGTGCATTTCTGGGCGAAAAGCTGCCATATCTGCCATGATAATATGCCGAAGGTGCAGGGATGGCGCAAAGAGTACGCTGACAAGGGCTTAAAATTCATTGCGATTCATATGCCCCGACAGGAAGAGGACACGGATATTGACGCGGTGAAGGCCGACATCGCCGCGCTGGGAATCGAAGAACCCTGCGCGATTGATAACTTGCATGAGATTGGCGAACGGTTTCAAACGCAGCACTGGCCCGCGTACTTCCTCTTTGACGCGGCAGGCGGCATGAAAAGCCGCGCGGCGGGCGACGCGGGAATCGGCATTATCGAAACGGCGATTAAGCGAGCATTGGAAGTGGAATAACGATTTTTACGGGCGGGCATTTTCGCGAAACCTGCGGGAACGCTCGTCCGTACAAAGAATATAAATTATCGGGAGGCAAAGTAATGAGCGATATGGTTTTAGACGCCAACTTAACATCGGATGCGGATTATGAAGCGGCGTTTAACGGTTTTCTTGCTGAAATAAAACAGCACGAAGCAACGCTGGACAAATATCACGCCGAAATTGCGGAAATATGGAAGGAAGCGAGAACGATTGGCGCAAAGACGGACGCAATCCTTAGCGAAACGGAGCGGCAATTAAACGCGATGCGCAGGCGAGGATAAATAATGCTAAAGCAAATTTTCGATGCAGGCAAAAGTTTGGCCCTTATGTATCGCCGTCTCGTGCAGTGTGAAGAAGAAATCAAGAAACTTCAGGAAGCAGATCGAGAAAAGGAAACGCGGCTGCGGCGTTCGGCGGAAGTGGAACAAGGCCTTGTCTACGAAATGGACAGAGACCGGCAGCTTGCGGAGCGCGATAAGAAAACTGCCGAAAGCGAGCGCGAAAATTTAGTTTTGCGTCTGGAGAATGCTTTGCTTAAGAATGAACAGCGTTTTTTGTCCCTTGCCTCTGCGCCTCAAGCCGACTCCAAGGAGTGGAAAGCAGAACTTGCGGCGCTGCGGAGCGAAGTGGAAGAATTGAAGAAGCGTGTGACGGCGCTGGAAAATTTATAAGCCCTCCTAAAAATTTCTGATGGCGCGTAACATCAAACCGTTTGACTCCCTCTTGCTTTTCCCCGCGTGAAACTGCTACAATAGAAGACCGTGAAATTTTTCACCGTCTTTTTTTATGACGACTCATTTTCCCATTTAGAATTTTGCCGGAGACGCCGCGTGTTGCAACGCCGCGAACCGGGCGACGAAGGAGCATAGACACCTATGGCAACCGGACACATTGTTCAGGTTCAAGGGCCGATTGTAGACCTCGGTTTCGAGGCGAACGAACTGCCCGCTATCAATAACGCCATCAAAATCGTGGACGCGGGCAAGAAAATTGACCTGACTGTCGAAGTAGCGCAGCATCTCGGCAATGATGTCGTCCGCGCTATCGCCATGTCCAGTACAGACGGCCTGGTGCGCGGAATGGCGGCAGAGGACACCGGCGCCCCGATTTCCGTGCCGGTCGGACGCGAAACGCTGGGACGGGTTTTCAACCTGCTGGGGCAGCCCGTAGACGAGCGCGGCCCGGTGAACGCGAAAAATTACTGGCCTATCCACCGCCCCGCCCCGACTTTTGCCGAGCAAAGCAGCGCTCAGGAAGTCCTGGAAACCGGAATCAAAGTCGTTGACCTGCTGACCCCGTTCCTCAAAGGCGGTAAAATCGGACTGTTCGGCGGCGCGGGACTCGGCAAAACCGTTCTGATGCAGGAACTTATCACCAATATCGCGACAGAACACGGCGGTTTTTCGGTGTTTGCGGGCGTGGGAGAGCGCACCCGCGAAGGCAACGACCTGTGGCTTGAAATGGCGGAATCGGGCGTTATCACGAAAACGGCAATGGTCTTCGGGCAGATGAACGAACCGCCGGGAGCGCGTCTGCGCGTGGCCCTGTCCGGCCTCACGATTGCGGAGTATTTCCGCGACGAAGAGGGGCAGGACGTTCTTCTGTTTATTGACAACATTTTCCGATTTGTGCAGGCGGGCGCTGAAGTGTCTGCGCTGCTCGGACGCATCCCCAGCGCCGTCGGGTATCAGCCGACTCTGGGAACGGAAATGGGCGCCTTGCAGGAGCGGATTACCTCCACGAAAAAGGGTTCCGTTACTTCCGTGCAGGCGATTTACGTCCCCGCCGACGACGACACCGACCCGGCGCCCGCAACGACCTACGCCCACCTTGACGCCTATGTGTACCTTTCGCGGCGCGTTTCGGAGAAGGCGATTTTCCCCGCCGTTGACCCGCTGGCCTCGACTTCGCGCATTTTGCAGCCGAACGTTGTGGGCGCGGAGCATTACGAAGTGGCGCGGCAGGTGCAGCAGATTATGCAGCGCTACAAGGAATTGCAGGACATTATCGCCATTCTCGGAATTGACGAACTTTCCGACGATGACAAACTGGTGGTGGCCCGCGCCCGCCGCATCGAAAAATTCCTTTCGCAGCCCTTCCGCGTCGCCGAGCAGTTCACCGGACAGCCGGGCGTTTACCTGCCGCTGAAAGAAACCGTTCGCTCATTCAAGGAACTCATCGACGGCAAGCACGACGATCTGCCGGAACAGGCGTTCTACCTCGTCGGCAGCATTGACGAAGCGGTTGAGAAGGCGAAGACCCTAAATCAGTAGGAGGTAGACGGTAGACAGTAGACAGTAGACAGTAGAAAATGCGCCGATTGCAACTGTTCCACATTACAGCGAATCTTGCAAATTTTGAGCGTCTTCTACCGTCTACCGTCTACTGTCTACCGTCTACTGGAGAATCTTATGGCTACTTTCCCCATTGAACTGGTAACGCCGGAACGGATTATGTTTTCGGAAGACGTGCAGGCGGTGCGCGCGCCGGGCATTGACGGCAGTTTCGGCGTACTGGCGCATCATGCGCCGATGCTGACAGAACTCACGGTCGGCCTGATTAAATTGACGCTGGCGAACGGGCAGGACGCTTATATCGCGACCAGCGGCGGCTTTCTGCAAATCAGTCACGACAAGGTGATTATTCTGGCAGACTCGGCGGAGTTGTCGGACAATATAGACGTGGAGCGGGCAAAGGTTGCCGCCGCCGCCGCCCGTCAAAAACTGGAACTTCCCGGCGAGGACGCAGAAGCGCTGCGTCTGGAACTCCAGCGAGCCGAGAACCGAATCCGCGTGGCGCAAATGATTCAGTAATCTATCTCAAAAGTTTCGGCAGTTTCGGCAATATGTTTTGATTTATCCCTTCTGGCTTCTCGCAATGTCAGAGGGGATTTTGCATAGAAAGGGTTTGACAGCCTGCTCAAATTATGTTATACTTTTGTTGAATATCATTTTGATTAAGTGAGGATTTTTAAGACATGGCGTGTCGCGCCGTTCTCTTTGCAATTACTGATGCAGATGTTTCGCGTTTTTTGGCGGCAGAAGGCGATGCTGCTGTAATGGAGGTTGTCGAAAGCATTGAAGAGCAATGGGACGAGGAATGGCTCTGCTATCTGGACAAATCGTGGGACGGATTGCACCGTTGCTTCACTGATGGCGAATTAGGCTATGACAATGGCGAATACCCACTTAACCACGCCATTTTGGGCGGAAAACAGTTGCATGAAAGAGACGATTACATTATTGCTCTGGTTATGCCGGAACAGGTGAAAGACGTAGCAAAGGCGCTACAAACTATTGCTGAAGCAGATTTGAAAACGCGATACTGGCGCATCAATCGAAACAACTATGGGTTCGTACCTGACCAACTTTGCACCGAAGATTTAGAGTACATTGAAGAATATTTGGCGGAAGTGAAACCGTTTTATGCTAAAGCCGCAAAAGCAACCCGCGCCGTTGTATTCACAGTTGACCAATAGCACGAAAAGCGTTTTTATAGAAATGTTTCTGTTGCACAAAATGCTTATGGTTAAATTTGGGAAAAGCGCCATGACATCGTTGCTTGAAAAAGCCTATTTGAAAACCGCGCAACGGCCTGAACAGGAGCAAGACGCTATTGCTTCCTTGATTTTGGACGCGCTTGCCGACGAGGAACAATGGACGGCGCAATTCGCCGGAGCGCAGGACGTCCTTGCAAAATTGGCGCTGGAAGCGCTTGCTGAACACAGAGCGGGCAAGACGCTACCGCTCTGCCCCAATACCTAACACCCAACACCTAAAACCTATTCCCTATTTTCCTTCGCCTCCGTTGCCGATATTTAAGGGCAGCGGAGGCGAAAATGACTTTTTTTCTGGCGAGACCGAAACGTTCGGTGCATGAAGATTTGCAGATAATGGCGGCGCAGGCGCAGGGGGAAATCCCCGCCGCGCCGCGCTCCCCGAAAATCAGGACGCGGCTGCATACGTTGGGCGCGATTTTGGGCGCGGTCGGCGTTTTTGTGGGGATCGGGACGACGCGCAATCGGCAGGCGGGCGCGGCGACGGTGGAGACGGAACAGCGGCTTGCGGGAACGTGGGCCTTGCAGACGGTAGGCGGCGCGGCGATTGGGCCGCATTTTACGTCTGATCTTCTTTTGCAGCGGGTGACGTTTGCAAACGGAATTGCGCGGGGCGATACCCGGCTGCGGGCCAATACCGCGTCCGGCACGACCGATATGCCCTTCCCGGACGAAAGCGCGAAAAGCGCCACCCTGAGCGCGGACGGGCGCTATCTTGACGTGGCGTGGGAGGGAACGTACACTGTGCTGGATTCGCGGCGGATTGAACTGCATATCGGCAAGGCGGTCTACCGCGTCGAGGCGAAATTTGATTCCGCGTTCCGTTCGCTGGAATTCGACCACGACGCGATTTTAACGCTTCCCGGCGCGACGGCCTACCGCCGGGAATAGCCTCGCTTTGCGGGACGTTCTGTGCCTCGCTTTCGTATAACGCTCTAAGAACGAAAAAAATGGAGCGGGAAGCGCATGGCGGAAGTGAATTGGGCAGGAAATTACACGTACAGCACGAACAATCTGCATCGGCCTGACACGCTGGCGCAGGTTCAGGAATGGGTCGCGGCGTGTCCGAAGATCAAGGTTCTTGGTTCGCGGCACTCTTTCAACGGGATTGCGGATTCGACGGAGAATTTGCTTTCGCTGGAAAAGTTTGACCGGGTTCTGGAAATTAACAGAACCCGGCGGACGGTCACGGTGGAAGCGGGAATCAAGTATGGGGCGCTCAGTCAGCGGCTTAACGCGGAGGGCTTCGGACTGCTCAATATGGCCTCCTTGCCGCATATTTCGGTGGCGGGCGCCTGCGCGACAGCAACGCACGGTTCGGGAAACTGCAGGGCGAACCTGGCGGCGGCGGTTTCTGGCATGGAGATTGTCACGGCAGGCAGCGAAATTAAGAAGGTTTCCCGCGAACTCGATGGCGAGATTTTTGATGGGCTTGTGGTTCATCTTGGCGGGATGGGCCTTGTCACGAAACTCACGCTGGACATTGTTCCTGCGTACAGGATGCGGCAGGACGTTTACGAAAATCTTTCTTTCGCGCAGGCGGAAGCGCATTTCGAGGAAATTACGGCGAGCGCGGACAGCGTGAGTCTGTTTACGGATTGGAAAAGCCCCCGATTCAATCAAGTGTGGCGCAAGCGGCAGGTAGAAGAAAACGACTCCTACACGCGGGAAGAGAACTTTTTCGGCGCCACGCCTGCGATCCGCCCCCTGCACCCCATCCCCGAAGTGGACGCCGAACATTGCACACAGCAGTTAGGCGTTCCCGGCCCCTGGCACGAGCGGCTGCCACACTTCCGTATGGACTTCACGCCGAGCAATGGCGAAGAATTGCAGTCCGAATACCTAATGCCGCGTGAATATGCTTTTCCCGCGCTGCTGGCTCTCGAAAGATTGCGGGAGCGGATTGCGGCGTTGTGCCTTGTCTCCGAAGTGCGGACGATTGCGGCGGATATTCTGTGGATGAGTCCGTGTTATCGCCAGGACTGCGTTTCCATTCATTTTACGTGGACGCGGGACTGGCCTGCCGTTTCTGCGCTGCTGCCGAAAATCGAAGCGGCGCTTTCTCCCTTCTCCACCCGTCCGCACTGGGGCAAACTCTTTACAATGGACGCCGCGCAGATTGCTTCGCTTTACCCCAATCTGCCGAAATTTCGGGATTTGCTTCGTTCTTACGACCCGCAGGGCAAATTCCGTAATGCGTTTTTAGACAAGTATATTTTCGCGGATTGATATTTCCCCATTCTTAAGACCTCTTGCGTAATAGGTGGCGTATGCTTCAGGACATTTACCCGGAAATTTTGCCTCTACAATGCACTGTGAGGTCAGCCTGCAAACTTTTGTGACAAAGATGTCACCGCGAAACAGGCCAAAAGCCTCAAAATGGCGCGTAGGCTAATTACGCATGAAGTCTTTAGTCGGCATTTGTCGGCGTAAACCCCCCTGAAAATTTTTCTGCGTGGTATAATTGATGTGGCCTTGCGTTAAAGAGACGCGCCGCGAGTCGTCTTTTGACGCGATTCGCGCTTTGTTTGTTGCCGGAAAGGCGAACTGAAATCTCATGCCTCTACTTGAAACTCTGCCGGAAGCGGTGGAAACGCGGCTGCGCGACCTGCGTCAGCAGTCCGCGTTTGCCGCGCCTGCTTCGAATGGAAATTATACAGAAAAAATAGAAACTCCGCGCAATGGACACGCGGGAAATGGCGCCGTTGCTGTTTTGGAACGGGAACCGGAAACCGCCGCCTTGATTCCTGAAAGGGACGAAGCGGAAGACAAGCGTATTCTGTTTCAGACAGATTTGCGGGCGGACGGCGCCTTTGGAACCGAGTATCTGGTTGTGGAACGGGACGGCGTGTACGTTTTCGCGCCCGGAAAAAACGGCGCAAGCGGCTTGATTGAAACGCGGACGGCGCTGCCCATGACTGAAATTCAATCCGCAAAAGCAGAAACGTATATCGGGAACGGGCGAATCGAAGTCCGCACCGCGACGGAAACGATTCCGCTCGTGCGTTTTTCCGCCGCCACTATCGGGGAAGCGAACAGCGTGGCTCGGCAGATTTCGTCGCTGGCAAAAGGCGACGGCTTCAAGGAAGAAACGCTTCAAGACGAAAAAAAGACCTGCCCGAAATGCCGCCGCGTTCTGCCGGAAGATACCGAAGTCTGCCCCGCCTGCGTGAATCGTCGCGCCGTCATGCTGCGCCTGTTCCAATTTCTTGCGCCCTACAAGCATCTGGCGATTGCCTCGGTTGTGGTGATTCTAGCGATGACGGCGGTAAGTATGCTGCCGCCTTTCATGCTAGGAAAAATAGTGGACGCGCTGAATAAGCCTGCGCCGCCGCAAACGATTCGTCCGGTTGTAATGTTTGTGGGGGTTCTATTCATCGGGCAAATTTTAAACGGCGCATTGCAGTACGCGCAGAGAAGGCTCAACGCCTGGCTGGGCGCGAAAATTTTGATGGATATTCGCGTGGCGATTTACGAAAAATTTAACACGCTTTCGATCTCCTATTATGACAAGCGCAGCGTTGGGTCGGTCATGGGGCGCGTGACGAGCGACTCGGATAACCTGTGGGACTTCCTGACCGACGGCGTTCCCTTCTTCATCACAAACATTTTGACATTTGTCAGCATCGGCGGATTTTTGCTTTATTTGAACTGGCAATTAACGCTGCTGGTTCTCATGCCCGGCCCGTTTTTGTTCGCGCTGACGCGCTGGTTTATGCCTCGCGCCCGCCGGAAGTGGCAATTCCTGCATCAGCGGATTAACCGGATGCAATCTTCGCTGGGCAGTACGCTAAACGGAATGCGGGTTGTGAAAGCGTTCGCGCAGGAGCATCGGGAAAACGCGCGTTTTATCGAAAAAAACGACGCGGTTTTTGCCGCGAGTTACGCCGCAAATGGAATGTGGGCGTCTTACTGGCCTGTGGTCGGTTTGCTGATGGCGTTAGGAACGTGGATTATTTACATTTATGGCGGCAGTAAAGTGCTGGGGCATACCATGACGCTGGGGATGATGACGATGTTCAGCGGCTACTTAGGACAGTTCTACGGCCCGTTTCAGAACTTCAGCCGGGTGCTGGACTGGATGACTCGTTCGGCGACGGCGGCGGAACGCGTCTTTGAGGTGCTGGACACGGAACCGGACGTGCGGGACGCGGCGCAGCCGGTTTCCATGCCGCATATCCGGGGCGAAGTGGAGTTCGACAACGTTTCCTTTACCTATGACAAGGCCAAGCGGGTATTAGACGATTTCTCGCTGAAAGTGGAACCGGGCGAAATGATCGGGCTTGTCGGACATAGCGGCGCCGGAAAATCCACGATCATCAACCTGCTTTCGCGCTTCTACGATGTGACGGAGGGCAGCGTCAAAGTGGACGGGGTGGACGTGCGGCAGATTGATCGGGAGGATTTTCGGCATCAACTCGGCATCGTTTTGCAGGAGCCGTTTCTGTTTCCCGGAACTATTATGACGAATATCGCCTACGCCAAACCGAACGCGGGCGTGGAAGAGATCATGCGGGCGGCGAAAGCGGCGAACTGCCACGAGTTCATTCTAAAGTTTCCCGATGGCTACGATACGCAGGTGGGCGAGCGGGGACAGCGGCTTTCGGGCGGGGAGCGGCAGCGCATCTCCATTGCCCGCGCTATTCTGCACGACCCGAAAATCCTGATACTCGACGAGGCGACGGCGAGCGTGGACACGGAAACGGAGAAGCAAATTCAGGAAGCGATTTCGCGCCTGATCCAGAACCGCACTACCTTTGCCATCGCGCACCGCCTGTCCACGCTGCGTAACGCCAGCCGCCTTGTCGTAATGAAGGACGGCAAAATGACGGAACTTGGCACCCACGACGAACTCATGGAACAGGACGGCGAATACGCGAAACTTGTCAATATCCAGAACGAAGTGAACAAACTCCGCGCTGTATAGCGTTTTTCGAATTCGTTGTATAATGAGTAAGGCGCGAAGGTTCGCGCCTTACTTTTCTGCGTTTAGGAGGGGAGATATGGAAGCCGTTTTGCGTTTGACGACGCGGGTTCAACCCGGAGGAAAGATCGAAGTCACAGACGCGCAGCTGCCTGCCGGAAATCTGGTGGATTTGCTTGTGCTTTTCCCGCAGCCGCCCGATTCGTCCCGGCGTTCCGTAGTAGACATTCTTGCGGAAGCGCCGGGACATCTTGCGTTTCAGAACGCGGCGGAGGTTGACGCTTACATTCAGGAGGAGCGCGACGCATGGGAACGCTGATTTTGCCGTCTGCTGGTTCTGTTTACGTAGAGGCGAATACCGTCATTTATGGCGTAGAAAAAATTGAACCGTACAAGACGTTTCTTGACCGCTCTGGCTGGCAACGCAGCCGGGAAAAATCTCGCTTGTCACGAGCGAATTAGCGTGGCTTGAAACGCTGACAAAACCAATGCGGGACGGCAATGCGCCGCTTGAAACACTTTTTCGCGATTTTCTGACGGCAGGGGAAATGCGGCTTGTTCCGGCAACGCTTGGCATCTGGGAGCAGGCGGCAAGACTGCGCGGTCTCGGTTTGAGAACGCCGGACGCGCTTCATGCGGCGACAGGGCTTGCCGTCGGCTGCGCTCTGTTTTTGACCAATGATGCGATCTTTGCGCGTGTGCCGGGTTTGCCTGTCACATTGCTGAATACAGCCATCAATTCCTAAAGCGCTGCCGTTTAACTTTGTTTTAAGGAATTATAATGAGGCCGCAAAGCGAAATGACCTTCCGTTATCTGCATGATTTGCGCGATTGCTGGCATGAAACAACAACTTCGGACTGTGTTGTTTGCGGCCTACCTCGTTACTGCTTCGGCTTCATTGAATGGAATGAGGAGGGTTATGAAGTTCATTATGTTTGCGATGCGTGTCTGATTTCCGGCAGGCTTGCAGAAAAAAATCTGCGTGTTAATGACGGCGATATAGATTCCGTGCTGCAACAACTTCGCCAACAAATGCCGGACTTATCAGACGAAGAACAGAATGCCCTTGCTGCTGAACGCACTGACGAAGCTGAGCAGCGAACGCCGCGCCCCAACGTTCTGAATCTATTTACGTGGCCTGTTCATTGCGGCGATTATTGCGTTTATTTTCAGCGCGTGGACGCCGACGATTTACGCAATCTAGCCCCAAACGGCGAGGGTAAGACCTTTTTGTCCTTGCATCTCCACGCCGGTTATTTTGACGCAGACGAGGAATTTATCGAAAATGTATGGGAAGATGAACTCAAAGGATTTATGCGGTTCTACTTGTGGCAATGCCTGCATTGCTCCGAATATCTGTTGACTTGTGACTCTGATTAGCATGGGGACAGTAGAACGCATGGAAATGACGAGGGAAAGCGTGATGCCGGTTCTTGCCGATGTTTTTGCCGTTTTGAATTCGCTCAAGGACGCGCAGGCGATTGAGGAGTATGCGATTGCGGGCGCGATGGCGTTCTTATTTTATACGGAACCCTTCCGAACGTATGATCTGGACGTGTTTATTTTCTTACCGCCGCAGAACGGCCTTCTTATTACGATGGAGCCGCTTTACCGAATTCTGCGCGAACGCGGCTATACATTTGATGCGGAACACGTTATGATCCATGAAACGCCGGTGCAATTTCTTCCCGCTTATAACGCGCTTTCGGAAGAAGCGGTGCGCCAGGCGGTCTTGCAGGATTACGCAGGCGTTTCCGTTCGCGTGATTCGCCCGGAACATTTGGTTGCCCTTGCGTTTCAGACGGGCGGGGCGCATCGCCGCAGTCGCGCCGAAACGCTGCTGGCGGAAGACGGCATAGATTTGGACGTTCTCAATGCCATCATGGAAAGGCATCATGTTGCGCGTCCAGGACAGGAGTCTGTTCAATGAGTGGAAATGAGGAACATCCTGCCGCGCAGGAGGCCGAACGGATATTCGCCGTCAAACGAGAATGGCATCGGCGTCAGGCGGAATTGCCGATTAAAGAAAAAGTGCGGATTCTTTTGCAGATGCAAAAGGACGACTACCCAATTTTATTGAAGCGCGGCAAACTGCGGAGTTGGGAAAAGCCCTGGAATATCGAGCCGTGACGCCGTGATTTGCGCTTGAAATGGCCTTGAGAATCGTCCTGCGAAGTTGCGCAGGGCGATTTTTGGGTTTTTTGAAACTTTTTTTTGATTTGCCCTTGACTCCTGAACGGATAGGGTGTATATTATGCAGGCTGACGCATGATACGCGGAACGCAGAAATGACCCGTCAAAAAAGTTTTCTAAACGGCCTTGACAAAATCGGAAATGTGGCGTATACTACGAAGGCTTCTCGCTGACCGCAAGGTAAGCGAAGATGAAAATGCAATAAACCCCGAATTGATGTAACCTCGAAACGCTGTGCTGACGCCCTCTGGACGTACTCGACACTGCTCACTGAAGTTTGATAATTTATGGATTGTTGCGTCGTTTGGAAAACGATTTTCGCTCCCATTGTTGGAACGTTAATCGGTCGTTGATCCTTGAGAGTCGTGTGTGAAAATTTTGAGTTTTGTATTCGATAGCGCGGCGCAAGTCAAGCGGATCGGAAAACAAGCGAGTATGAACTTCGTGTCAAACCTGACTAACTATCAGGGATGACGATGAGCCAGATTATAACAAAGTTTGTTATACTCCCTATCTTCGGATAGTTGAGTTTTATACATCAGTTTCTGATGGAGAGTTTGATCCTGGCTCAGGACGAACGCTTGCGACGTGCCTAAGAAATGCAAGTCGAGCGGGGGAGCAATCCCTAGCGGCGAACGGTCGCGTAACACGTAGGCAACCTGCCCGAAAGACCGGGACAACGTTCCGAAAGGGGCGCTAATACCGGATGTGGCCGGCGGAGTGATGCTCTGCCGATTAAATCCCTGCAAGGGGGCTTTCGGAGGGGCCTGCGGCCTATCAGCTAGTTGGAGGGGTAACGGCCCACCAAGGCGACGACGGGTAGCTGGTCTGAGAGGATGGTCAGCCGGACTGGGACTGAGATACGGCCCAGACTCCTACGGGGGGCAGCAATTAGGAATCTTGCGCAATGGGCGAAAGCCTGACGCAGCGACGTCGCGTGGAGGAGGACGGCCTTCGGGTTGTAAACTCCTTTTTTCGGGGAAGAAACAAATGACGGTACCCGAAGAATAAGCCCCGGCTAACTCCGTGCCAGCAGCCGCGGTAATACGGAGGGGGCGAGCGTTGTCCGAAGTTACTGGGCGTAAAGCGCGCGTAGGCGGGACCATAAGTCTGCTGTGAAAGCCCGGGGCTTAACCCCGGAGGGTCGGTGGATACTGTGGTTCTTGAAGAGGCTAGGGGAAGATGGAATTGCCGGTGTAGCGGTGAAATGCGTAGATATCGGTAGGAACACCAGTGGCGAAGGCGGTCTTCTGGGGTCTTCTTGACGCTGAGGCGCGAAAGCTGGGGGAGCGAACGGGATTAGATACCCCGGTAGTCCCAGCCCTAAACGATGGATACTAGGTGTGAGGGGTATCGACCCCTCCTCGTGCCGCCGCTAACGCAATAAGTATCCCGCCTGGGGAGTACGGCCGCAAGGTTGAAACTCAAAGGAATTGACGGGGGCCCGCACAAGCGGTGGAGCATGTTGTTTAATACGTCACTAACCGTAGAACCTTACCAGGGCTTGACATCCACTGCACCGGGGTGAAAGCCTCGTCTGTCGCAATAGACAGCGGTGAGACAGGTGTTGCATGGCTGTCGTCAGCTCGTGTCGTGAGATGTTGGGTTAAGTCCCGCAACGAGCGCAACCCTCATCCCATGTTGCCATCGGTTAACGCCGGGAACTCTTGGGAAACTGCCGGTGCAAGCCGGAGGAAGGTGAGGACGACGTCAAGTCAGCATGGCCCTTACGCCCTGGGCTACAAACATGCTACAATGGACGGTAAACAAAGGGATGCAAGATGGCGACATGGAGCGAACCCCAAAAATCCGTTCTCAGTTCGGATCGCAGGCTGCAACTCGCCTGCGTGAAGCCGGAATCGCTAGTAACCGCAGATCAGCTAAGCTGCGGTGAATACGTTCCCGGGCCTTGTACACACCGCCCGTCACGTCACTTGAGTTGTCTGCACCCGAAGTCGGTGGGGTAACCGCAAGGAGCCAGCCGCCGAAGGTGTGGGGAGCGAGAGGGACGAAGTCGTAACAAGGTAGCCGTATCGGAAGGTGCGGCTGGATCACCTCCTTTCTAAGGATAGACTGCATCATAAACCTGCATAGAAGTACGAGAGCAATCTCGCTGTGCGGAGTTTCGCAGGATCCAGGTCGGTATCTGGAACAATCATCGAAACCGAAGTTCGATTCGTTTGGCGAAACGCAAAATAACGCGCACGACTCTGAGGGATTAACGACGCATTTCATTTATCCTGCGTTTTCGGATTGTTATCTTTAAGATGACAGTCCGTTTGCAGGGGCTTATAGCTCAGTTGGTTAGAGCGCACCCCTGATAAGGGTGAGGTCCCTAGTTCGAGTCTAGGTAGGCCCATACAATTCCATACCCCCTTTTCCTGATCTCCGCGTAAGTGTGGGTCAAGGTAAACGGTATGGAATTGAACGGGGGTTTAGCTCAGTTGGGAGAGCGCTGCCTTTGCAAGGCAGATGTCAACGGTTCGAGCCCGTTAACCTCCACCAATGACCGGTGAAAAAATTATTTTCTGAATCGCCTTGACAAATCGAGGAACCTGGTGTACATTATACAGGCCCTTGATAGTCAGACAAACTTCTACGGAAGCGCGGCTGATGAGATAGACGAGAAAAGAAATTTTCCTCTGGCCCTTGACAAAATGAAAAGTCTGGTGTACACTAATAAGTGCCACTAGGCTGAAGATGAATGTGAAGTTTACTGTCATCTTCCGAACTTTTAAAATTGGATATTGGATAGAGAAGTGCAAACAAAGCATGGGTGAATTGCATCTTGCAACGATACTACAATTGCAGCGAGTGAAACAGACCTATCCGCAACCCACGAGCATCAGCCTTTCCTCCTCCATTCTCAAAGCGACTTCATCTTAACGGGTGACGGCGCAGCGCGAAGGGAGCCGAGGTGGGCGGACGATGCGCGTGTGGGGTGGACATGGTTTAAAGATATGAAGGGCTTCTGGCGAATGCCTAGGGGTGTCGTGCCGACGAAGGACGTGCCAAGCGACGATATGCTGTAGGGAGCCGCAAGCAGGCATTGATCTACAGGTTTCCGAATGGGTCAACCCGGCGGGGGTAATTCCCCGTCATCTCGCAAGAGAGGGGCACGAGGGGAACTGAAACATCTAAGTACCCTCAGGAAGAGAAAGCATATGCGATTGCCTTAGTAGCGGCGAGCGAATGGGCAACAGCCTAAACCGACGGCTTGCTGTCGGGGTTGTGGGGTCAACTGAGCTTTTAGCAATCCTTGCCTTAGACTTCGGTCTCTGGCGATCATCTTAAAGCTGACAAATGGGATCAGAGAAGGGTTTTTAGAAGATGCCTGGAACGGCGCGCCATAGAGGGTGAGAGCCCCGTATGACTGACTAGTCTCTGCTCATCGTTGATACCCGAGTACCACGGGACACGAGTAACCTTGTGGGAATCTGGGAGGACCACCTCCCAAGGCTAAATACGCGACACCACCGATAGTGCACCAGTACCGTGAGGGAAAGGTGAAAAGAACCCCGGGAGGGGAGTGAAACAGAACCTGAAACCAGAGAGCCTGCAAACAGTTAAAGCCCTTCGGGGTGATAGCGTGCCTTTTGCATAATGACCCAACGAGTTATTGGCGGTGGCCGCCTAAGTGTTTCCGACACGGAGGCAAAGCGAAAGCGAGTGCGAATAGCGCGTCATGTGGCCGTCAATAGACCCGAAACTGCGTGATCTACCCATGGCCAGGGGGAAGCGGGTGTAAGAACTCGTGGACGCCCGGACCGGTGTATGTTGAAGAATGCTCGGATGAGCTGTGGGTAGTCTGGTGAAATGCCAATCGAACGCAGAGATAGCTGGTTCTCCCCGAAATGCATTTAGGTGCAGCGTCATTTGTTTCGTATCGGGGGTAGAGCACTGAATGGGTGATGGGCCTTACCGGGTTACTGAACTCAATCAAACTCCGAATACCGATACGTCAGAGAATGGCAGTGAGACTGTGGGGGATAAGCTTCATAGTCGAGAGGGAAACAGCCCAGACCTTCAGCTAAGGCCCCTAAGTTTAGACTCAGTGTAAAAGGATGTGAGAGTGCATGGACAACCAGGAGGTTGGCTTAGAAGCAGCCACCCTTTAAAGACAGCGTAACAGCGTACTGGTCGAGTGTTCTTGCGCCGATAATGTATGGGGGCTCAAGTCTAACGCCGAAGCTAAGGAAGCCGTAAGGCTTGGTAGGGGAGCGTTGCGGACACGGTGAAGCGGCAGATGGAAATCTGCGTGGAGAGTCCGCAAGTGAGAATGTTGGGATAAGTAACGAGAAGACGGGTGAGAATCCCGTCCGCCGGAAGCCTAAGGTTTCTTAAGGCAGGTTCGTCCTCTTGAGTTTAGTCGGTCCTAAGGCGAGGCCGCATGGCGTAGTCGATGGCTGTCAGGTTGATATTCCTGAACCGGGTATACGTGTTGAGTACGCAGGGACGCTTCTTCGGGGTTGGCTGTGGCGTTGGTTGTCCACGACGGGACTTGTCCCGGTAGTCCAGCGAAGACGGGGCCGAGAAAATCTGCGTAGGAGCGTATATTCGACCGTACCGCAAACCGACACAGGTAGGCGAGTAGAGGATACTAAGGCGTTCGAGATAACTATCGTTAAGGAACTAGGCAAATTAGCCCCGTAACTTCGGGAGAAGGGGTGCCTGCGCAAGCAGGCCGCAGCAAAGAGAGCCGAGCGACTGTTTACCAAAAACACAGGTCTGTGCCAAGCCGAAAGGCGATGTATACGGGCTGACGCCTGCCCAATGTCAGAAGGTTAACGGGAGGGATGAACCGCAAGGGGCAGTCCCGAACTGAAGCCCTGATGAATGGCGGCCGTAACTATAACGGTCCTAAGGTAGCGAAATTCCTTGTCGGGTAAGTTCCGACCCGCACGAATGGCGTAACGACTTGGCTGCTGTCTCAACGATAGACTCGGTGAAATTGTAGTATGCGTGAAGATGCGCATTACCCGCCGCAGGACGGAAAGACCCCATGGAGCTTTACTGCACCCTGTCATTGCTTGTTGGATATGACTGTAGAGCGTAGGTGGGAGCTTCGGCGCCAATGGAACACCACCCTGTTATATTTGATAAGCTAACCCGTTCAGTTATCCTGACCGGAGACCGTGGCAGGCGGGCAGTTTGACTGGGGCGGTCGCCTCCCAAAAGGTAACGGAGGCGCCCCAAGGTTCACTCAGCCTGGTTGGAAATCAGGCATTGCGTGCAAGGGCATAAGTGAGCTTGACTGTGAGGCCGACAGGCCGAGCAGGGACGAAAGTCGGGCCTAGTGATCCTCTGGCTGCGCGTGGGCGCGCCAGAGCTCATCGGATAAAAGCTACCCTGGGGATAACAGGCTTATCTTGCCCAAGCGCTCACAGCGACGGCAAGGTTTGGCACCTCGATGTCGGCTCGTCGCATCCTGGGGCTGTATTAGGTCCCAAGGGTTGGGCTGTTCTCCCATTAAAGCGGTACGCGAGCTGGGTTCAGAACGTCGTGAGACAGTTCGGTCCCTATCCGCGGCGGGCGTAGAGGATTTGAGAGGGGCTGACCCTAGTACGAGAGGACCGGGTTGGACAGACCGCTGGTGTACCAGTTGTGCCGCCAGGCGCAGACGCTGGGTAGCTACGTCTGGGAGCGATAAGCGCTGAAAGCATATAAGCGCGAAGCGCGCCTCAAGATGAGATCCTCCACAGCATAAGCTGGTAAGGTCCCCGGAAGACTACCGGGTTGATAGGCGGGGGGTGTAAGTGCAGTAATGTATTGAGCTGACCCGTACTAAGTGGCCGAGGGCTTTAGATTATTTCCTCCACTCTACACGCGCCTTGTTCGTCCTCCTGGGCCTCATAAGCCGAGAAGGAAGAGAAGAAACGCAAGTAGGTGTAAGATAGTCTGATAGCGCGCTGTTGGATTGTGTATTGTTGCATTGATTGTGCGTGGTAGCCGAGACACGGCTCATTCATGCGGTTTGCGCTGAAACTTCTATCCATCCAATTTTAGAACGAGGGCGATCCTCAAAAAATCGCCCTCAACCCAATTTTTAATGAGACGACCCCAGTACCGTCGTTCTCTCCGATTTCTGGTGATCATAGCGCCGGTGAACCACCCGTTCCCTTCTCGAACACGGAAGTGAAACCCGTTCGCGCCGACAATACTCGGAGCGCAAGCTTCCGGAAAGATAGGTCGTCGCCAGAATACTAAACAAAACGCCCGCGCCCTCTGGCAGCGGGCGTTTTGCTTTGCCTGCCTCTTTCCTTTTTCCTGCTTTCAGGGTAAAATAGAAAACTTCGCCCGGATGATCGGTTGGCGAAACAGAAAGCCTTAGTCGTATTATGAAATGTGTGATCGTTGTGCCGACCTATAATGAAGTGGAGAACGTGGCGGCGCTATGCGAGCGGATTGCGCGGAACGTTCCCGAAGCGCATCTGCTGCTGATGGACGACGCTTCGCCCGACGGCACGGCTGACGTCGCGGAAACGCTTTTTGCTGGCAATCCGAAGTTTGCGAACTACCGCGTAATCCGCCGGACGGGGACGCGGGGACTCGGACGGGCCTATTGTGACGGGTTTCAACGCGCACTGACAATGGGATTTGATCGCATTATTCAGATGGACGCGGACTTATCGCATGACCCGGCCTACCTTCCCGCGTTGCTGGCGGCAAGCGGGACAGCAGACCTGGTAATTGGTTCGCGGTACTGCGCGGGTGGGGGCGTTGAGAACTGGGCGCGGCATCGCGTTCTGCTTTCGCGGTTCGCAAACTGGTACGTTCACAAAGTGGCGCGTATCCCGGTGCTGGACGCGACCGCTGGGTTTCGCTGCTGGACGCGGCAGGCATTGGAGGCTGCGCAGATTGATACCGTCCGGGCAGAGGGATATTCGTTTCAGGTGGAGATGAGCCACCGCGCCGCGCAGTCCAAATTAAAGATTGTGGAAGTCCCGATTGTCTTCACAGACCGGCAGTTCGGGCAGTCGAAAATCTCGCGCAGCGTTATGGTCGAATCGTTTTTGACGCCGATACGATTACGAAACCGTCCCTGGCGTCCGGTTCAGGCTGTTGTCAAAGCCACCGCATATTCCGAAAGTACGCCCTCATCCCCGGTCCCTCTCCCAAATTTGGAAGAGGGGAGAAGGTGATTTTTGCCAAAATTTAGGCTGCGTTGCTGCGGCGTCCCTGAAAGAGCAGGATTAGGAGGAGAAAATCAGATGAAACGTATCCATAACTTTAGCGCGGGGCCGGCCATTCTTCCCCTCGCCGTTCTGGAAGAGGCCAGCCGGGGCGTACTGGAGATTAACAATTCCGGGATGTCCATTCTGGAAGTCAGCCATCGTGGGAAAGATTACGAGGCGATTCATGCGGACGCGAAAGAGCGGTTGCTGCGCGTCCTCGGACTTCCCGCCGACACGTATACCGCACTATTCTTAGGCGGCGGCGCAAGTACCCAATTCGCCATGCTGCCGATGAACCTGCTGAACCCGGACGCGACCGCCGACTACGTAAATACGGGAGAGTGGGGCGTCAAGGCGATTAAAGAGGCGAAAAAGTTTGGCGCGGTGAACGTAGCGGCGAGTTCGGAAGCGGAGAAATTCAGCCATATTCCGAAGACGCTGAACCTGACGCCGGAAGCCGCCTATGTCCATATTACGACGAATAATACGATTGAAGGCACGGAGTGGCCCGCGCTGCCGGAAACGAATGGCGTTCCGCTCGTTGCGGACGCTTCTTCGGACATAATGGCGCGGGCGTTGGATTACACAAAATTCGACCTGATTTATGCGGGGGCGCAGAAAAACGCGGGGCCTGCGGGCGTGACGATGGTGGTTGCGAAAAAAAGTCTGATGGAGCAGGGGCGCGACGACATCCCCGCGATTTTTTCCTATAAGACCCACGCAAAAGCCGATTCGCTTTATAACACGCCGCCCGTCTTTCCGATCTACGTGGTCGGGCTGGTCTTGAAATGGATCGAGGCGCAGGGCGGTCTGACCGTCATTGAACAGCGCAACCGTGAAAAGGCCGCGCTGGTCTACGATACGCTGGACAGATTCCCCGAAACCTACGAGCCGACGGTCACGGACAGAGGCGACCGCTCGCTGATGAATGTCACGTTCCGACTGCGCGACCCGGAGCGCGACAAGGAGTTTCTGGCGGGGGCGCAGGCCCGCGACATGGACGGCCTGAAAGGGCATCGGAACGTGGGCGGATTCCGCGCTTCGATTTACAATGCGTTCCCGATAGAGGGCTGCGCGGCGCTGGCGGACTATCTGACCGAATTTGCGGCACAAGGGCGATAGACCGAAACAGGGCAGAAGCAAACGTCCAGAGCCGGGTGTTGAAAAACCCCCGGCTGTGTGGCGCAAGCGCCTCGTGTCCTTCGGAAGCAACAATTCAAAACCTAAATAGTGTGTCCGAAGGACACGAAGCCGGAGGCTACCGCGACGGGTGTTTTCAACGCCCGGAATCCGAAGTGAGGAGAACGAAATGGCGACCAATGACCTTGTGTGAAACCCGGACGAAACGCAGGCCGCGCTTTTGCAGGGACGCTTCATTGCGTTGATGGCGGATTATCGGGACGCCCCCTGCGATTTTGCGGCTGCCGCGCTTGTCGCCGACGCAGAGATATGGGGCGTCCAACGCATTTTTACTTTCGACAGTCATTTTTACGCTTATCGGCTGGCAAGCGGCAGCCCGCTTGAAGTCTTGTCTTGACGTCCCCGAACCATCCGCAGAAGCAAAAAACGCTTGCTGGTCAAAAAATGTCCAAAAGTCGCGCTGAAACGCAATTCCTCTCCAATAATTCATAGACAAAGCGATTTTATTCACGAAGCAGCGGGTATTATTTCAGGCGAAGGCGGTGGCGGTTTGGAAGTTTACACGGTCGGTTTTACCAGAAAGACCGCAGAACAATTTTTCGGGCTGCTGAAAGCGAACGGGATTCAGCGGCTGCTGGATGTGCGCCTTAACAATACGTCCCAACTGGCAAGTTTCGCCAAGCGCGACGATCTGGCCTATTTTCTGCGCGAACTGTGCGGCGCGGATTATGTCCATGAGCCGTTGCTCGCGCCGACTCAGGAATTACTGGACGCCTACAAAAAAAACGGCGGCGATTGGGCGGACTACGAAACGAGTTTCCTGCAACTTATGGCAGACCGCGCCATCGAAACAAAGATCAGTAAAAAACTCTTCGAAGGCCGCACCGTCATGCTGTGCAGTGAGGCCACGCCTGAACAATGCCACCGCCGCCTCGTCGCCGAATACCTCAATGAAAAATGGGGCGGTTTGCAGATTACGCATCTTTAAGGGAACAGGGAACAGGAAAACACGCTCGTCTGCTGATAGATTGTACAAACTCACAACGAAGCGGGAATTTCCCTGTTCCCTGTTCCCTGCTTCTGGAGCGTCCGATGGCTGATTTTGAGATTATCTGTCTGGCAAATTCGCGGAAACGGCAGGGACGCTGCATTGCGGGAATCCGAACCGACGCGCAGGGCTGGATTCGGCCTGTGGGCTGGACAAAAGACGGCGGGCTGACCCCGAACAACTACTGGCTGGACGACGATTCGGAGCCGCAGACGCTGGACGTGATTCAATTCGCCTGCGCCCGCCCGCACCCCAGTCCGTACCACCCGGAGGACTGGATTCTCGCCCCGTCCGCGTGGAAACTGATTCAGCGCCCCGCCGGAATGTCCTATGTGGACTTGCTGCGAAGGAACCTGACTGTCGGCCCCGCGCTCTTTGGCGACACCCTTGATAAGATTCCCGCCGCGCAATTTCAAGACCGGCCCGCCGAGTCGTCTCTGGCCCTGATCGCGCCGGAAAACCTGCGCTGGCAGATTGGCGAGCGCGACGACAAACGCAGCGTGACCGCCCAATTCTCGCTCTGCGGCGCAGCCTATGCCCTGCGCCTGACCGACCCCTTTTATGAGCATCGCATGGAACGGCTGCCCGTTGGCGTCTACCCGCGCCGCGCGGCGGGAATTTCCGATAGCGCGACAGTATGGCTCACGGTCAGCACCAGCGAACCGTTTCAGAAGACCGCCGCCAGAGAACCGCACTGTCACAAACTCGTGGCGGCGGTGATCGCCCTGCCGGGAGCAGGCGCGGCGGCGGATGAGACGGCTTTTCTTCCCGCAGAAATACGACCGAAACAGGCCGCGCCGCCATTGCCCGCGCCCCGCCTGCAAAACCCAACAAAAACTCCGGGTAAAGCGGCCTTGCAGACGGTCTTTGCCCGCAACTACGAGCGGTGGAGCGATTCAGAGGACGAACGGCTGATTGCGATGGCGAAAAGCGGCATGAAAGCGGAGGCGATTGCGAAACTTCTGGAGCGTTCCGAAAGCGCCGTGCTGGGCCGCATCGGCAAACTCGTGCTGGCAAAATACAGCAATCTGCTCGACTGACCAAACAAAAAAAACATGTGAACAAATATTAATAAATAACAACTAATATCTAATATCTCCTATGTTCTTACCTTACGCCAGCGATTTTAAGCCAACGAAAAGCCCGGTCATTACGACCGGGCTGATTTTCCTGCTGTCCGCTCTGACGTTTTTGGTGACCTTTGGCGGGCGGCTCGGTTGGACGTGGGCGGGGGCGGCGCTGCTGACAAAATTCGGGATTGTCCCCGCGCAGTTCCAGATAATTACGCTGCTGACCTATCTTTTTTTTCACGAAGGGGTCGGGCATCTGATTGTCAACCTGTTTTACCTCGGAACTTTTGGGGCGGGGGCGGAGGCCGCGCTGGGCCGCGTCCGCTACCTGCTCGTTTTTATGGCAAGCGGCATATTGGGTGGGGCATTGCAGGTCGGCGTCGTGAATGGACTGCTTTCTCCTGATTACGCGGGCGTTCCCATCATTGGAGCAAGCGCCGGGTGCGCGGGACTCGTCGGAGTTTTTGCGTACCGATACTATCGCTCCAATATCTATTTCACCGGGATCAAGAACCCTCAGCCCGCCTACGCGGTTGTCACCGTATTTCTGGCATACGAAGTAATCAGCAGTATATACAACTTGATGCGGGGCGATATGGGGGCGGGCGTGGCGCATTGGGCGCACATTGGCGGGTTTATGTGCGGGCTGGGCTATGCGCGGTTTCTGAACCTTTATGACGCGGGCAGCAATGACTACCTGGACAAAGACGCAAAAATGGAGATGAACCGCAACGTCCCCGGCGAGGCCATCGGGCGCTGGGAAACCCTGCTCGCTCGTGAGCCGAACAACGCCACCGCCCGCAGCGAAATGGCGCGGGCGTGGCGGCTGCTGGGAGACGCGGAGCAGGCGCAGGCGCAGTTTCAGCAGGCGATTGCCGCGTACATCGCGCAAAACAAACGCTCGGAAGCGGCGCTGCTTTATGCCGAAATGCGCGAATCGCTGCCGCCGCAAGGACTTGCGACCCGCGACGGGGAACTGACCTCCGCGCAGCTGTTTATTCTGGGCGGCGCGTTGGAAGATTTGGAGCAGTTCCCGCTGGCGGCGGACACCCTCCGCGCCGTAACGATCCGCGCCCCCGAAACCCCGGAAGCGGAAACCGCCCTGCTGAAAGTCATCGCGCTCTACGCCCGCCGCTTAAACCGCCGCGAGGAGGCCGATGTGCTGCTGCGCCTATTCCGCGAAAAATATCCCCACAGCCCCCTGCGCTCTCTTGCGGAAGACCTGCGCCGCGAGTCGAGGGGAGCGTAGAAAACAGAAAACAGAAAACAGAAAATAGAAGAAGATGCCCGGTCTGCAAACTTTGCAAGAACGTGCAAAACTCACAAACTCTGAAAGCCCCCTTCTGTTTTCTGTTTTCTGTTTTCTCTCCGAAGGAGTTCCCATGCGCGTTAAACTGGACTATGGAAAGACGGGAATTGAGGCGGAACTGCCGGACGCGAACGTGAGCGCTGTCCTGCGGATTACGCCCGCGCCGCGCCTTTCGGAACCGGCGGACGCGATCCGGGCGGCGCTGGAATCGCCGATTGGAACGCCGTCGCTGGAGCAGATGGCGGCGGGGCGGCGGGACGCCTGCATCGTGGTCTGCGACATCACACGGCCCGTGCCGAACAGTACGTTGCTGCCGCCAATGCTGGAGATTCTGAACGCGGCGGGAATCCCGGATGAGCGAATCACAATTCTGGTGGCGACGGGAACGCATCGGCCCAACCTCGGCGCGGAACTCGACGCGTTGCTCGGCGCGGAGATTGCGGCGCGAATCCCGGTGGTCAATCACGACGGGCATGACGACGCCATGATGCGCGACTTCGGAATGTCCCCCAACGGCGTCCCCGTCCGCCTGAACAAAACGTACTGCGACGCCGAACTGAAACTCACGGTCGGGCTGATTGAGCCGCATTTTATGGCGGGCTACTCCGGCGGGCGAAAACTCATCATGCCGGGAATCGCCGCTTTTGCCACCGTGCAAAACTGGCACTGCCCCCGCTTTCTCGAATCGCCCCACGCCACGATGGGCGTGGTAGACGGAAACCCGGCGCATGAGGAGGCGCTGGCGATTGCCAAGATGGCGCGGCCCGACCTCATGCTGGACGTGACCCTTGATGAGCAGAACGAAATCACCGGCGTTTTCGCGGGCGATCTGGAAGCGGCGTGGCGGGCGGGGGTGGTGTTTGCGGCGTCTCATGTCCGCGCCGCAGCGCCCGAACTCGCCGATATTGTCGTGACCTCCTGCGCCGGTTATCCGCTGGATACGACGTTTTATCAGGCCGTTAAGGGTATGGTCGGGGCGCTGCCGGCAGTCAAACAGGGCGGGACTATCGTAATCGCGGCGGAGTGCGCAGAGGGCGTCGGCAGCCCGGACTTTACCAGAGCGATTTTAGAGGCGGAAGATTTGGAAGAGTTCGTCGCCTATATCTCTCAGCCCGGAGTTTTCGTCCCGGAGGAGTGGCAAATCGAGGAATTGGCGCGGGCGGCGCGGCGGGCAAAAATAATTTGTATTGCGAGCATTCCGCCGGAAACTCTGGTACAATGTTTTGTAACACCTGTCGCAACGGTTGAGGCAGGCGTGGCGCTGGCAATGGCGCAGCAGGGCGCGGACGCCCGCATCGTCGTCATTCCACGCGGCCCCTACGTCATCCCGTATGTTTCCTGACTTGGATTGACCACCTCCGGCCCCTCCTTGCGAAGGAGGGGAGAAAATTTTCGCTCCCCCTCCTTGCGAAGGATAGGAGGAACGTTTTCGCTCCCCCTCCTTGCGAAGGAGGAGGTTGGGGGGTAGTCAATCCATGTTCAAAAAAGGAGAACGCTATGAAACGAACGCGAGGTCTTTTCACGCTTCTATGCTTGTGCCTGCTGTTCGGCGCGGGGCAGTCGGCGCGGGCGCAGCATCCCGCGACCCTCTGGCTTGAATACAACTACGCAAACACGAACTTCAACCCATCGGCGGGCGTGTACGTCGTGGAGGTCTATGGCGCGTGGCAGGACACGATTTCCAGGCCGAGAGCGACCATCAACCTGAATTTTCCTGCCGGAGATTTCAGCGCGACTAATGTCACGGTCGCCAGCATTACCGATGGAACCTGGCTCGCCTCTAAACCGGTCTTTGTTTCTTACACCGCGAATGGAACCAGTTACGCGGCGGCGCAATTCACTGCGTTTAATTCCAGCGGCGCTCTGCCCCCCACTCCGCGTCAGCGCATCGCAACCGTGACCTTCCGCTATAAATCGAATTTCGGCGGGGCCATTTATGGCTATCAGGACAATTTCCTGCTGGCAAGCCCGTATACGCCGAAGCCGCCGACCGGAAACAATCAAACGGGATTTCAATATACGCAGCAGGACGGCTCGCTCTGGAGCGGTCTGACCGCCGATCAGCCTACCCTGCTGCACACGGAATACGATCCCTATCTTTCCTACAATCCCCCCGCGACTATCTACCCGACCTACCTTACCATTCCAGGCGGCCCGATAGACGCGCCTTTTCTCACGAAATTAAGCAAGTACACCGCAGCGGCAGGCGACCCCGGCTTCACGCTATCCGTATACAGCAACAATTTCTACGCGGGATATGTCGTGGAGTGGAACGGCTCCCCGCGTCCCACAACGCAGGTATCGCAGACGCAGTTCGACGCGCAAATCAGCGCCGCTGACATCGCGAAAACGGGAACCAACTACGTTCATGTCCGCTACTATCCGCTGGGGACAAATTACACGATGAACTTGCCGTTTGTGGTGCGGACGGCCCATATCGGCGGCAAAGTGGCGCTGGAAGGCGGCGCGAATCCGTCCGTCCCGCTGACGTTTACACTGACCTCGCCGCTTTACGGCGCGACAAATTATCCGGTCACACCCGCCGACGACGGCGCGTTTGATCTCGGCGCGTTGAACCCCGACGCCTACACGCTTTCGGTCAAAAATTCTAACTCCCTGCGCGTCACAGTAGCGGCGGACAGCACAGGCGGGGCGGTCAACAATCTGCCACTTTTCCTTCCGGGCGGGGACGCCAACGGCGACAACAGCGTGGATTCCTCGGACTTCACCGCGCTGATTGGGTCGTTCAATTCTGACGCGACGATTCCGGGCAGCGGCTATGACCCTACCGCCGACTTCAACGGCGACGGCTCGGTAGACTCCTCCGACTTCACGATTCTGATTGGCAACTTCGGACGTGTGGGAGACTCCCTGTAAATTCCCTTTACGTTGCTGTCATCGCATTAAAATAGTCCGGTTTCCTCTTCTTCACAGGGAGAGGAAACGGGACTTTTTCGTGCGGCGACAGACTCTCTGCTCATCCGGTCGCCTGCCCTTTTTCCACCCCGCTCGTCTGGAAACATCAACGGAGATTTGCCCCTGCCCGCGAAATTTGAATAAGGCCGCTCTTTTCCTTGATGCGCGTCGGCGAGTGGAACGGGGGCGAAACGGATAAAATTGGCCTGCAATTCCAGCCATAGCCCGCCGATAATGAGTAGGGAAGGTCTACGCGGATTTTTCCACCGTTCGCCTTCGTTTGCGCCCCTTGCGGGCATTTTCCTGAGAACAAACGCCGCCCGACGCGGCGGCAAAGCATGGCAATCCCCGTCCCGTTCCGCTTCTGACGAGGGTCAAAAAACGCTTCCGAGGAATCGAATTGGCAGATATACTTTCCCAGGCCGAAATTGAAGCCCTGCTCGCGTCGCTGTCCAGCGACGGCGACGATGGCGCGATGCCCGCTCCCGCTGCGGCAGCCCCTGCGAAAGCGGCGGGCGGCGTGTCCGCCCCGAAACCGGCGGGCGCGGGCGGATTCACTCCGGGCGGCATCAAGCGCGACAACCGGGGCATGATGGCCTACGAAATTTACGATTTCCGCCGCCCCGATAAATTCGCCAAAGACCAACTCCGCACAATGCAAATGCTGCATGAGACGTTTGCGCGTCTGTTCGCTTCGTCGCTGTCCGCCTATCTCCGAATCCCCGTCCATGTGGATTTGGTCTCGGTGGAGCAGATTCCTTACGATGAATATATGCGCTCGCTTACCAACAGCATTATCAATGTCTTCAGCATGGCCCCGCTGACCGGGCAGGCCCTGATGGAGGTGGAATTTAACGTCATTCTGTCTATGATTGACCGTCTGCTGGGCGGCCCTGGCAGCATGAACAAAAGCTCCGCCACCCTGACCGACATTGAAAAGGCCCTTGCAGACAGCATCATTAACCGCGCCCTGAAAGATTTCCATACCGCATGGGAAGGCATTGCGCAATTCACGACCAAGCGCGAATACATGGAGACGCAAAGCCAGTTTGTTCAGATTGTGCCGCCGAACGACGTAATCGTTTCGATTTTGTTTGAGATTAAAGTCGGGGAGATGCGCGGGGCCATGAGCATCTGCATCCCTTACCTGCTGCTCAAGCCTATCACGCCGAAACTCTCGGCGCAGCGCTGGTTCGCTAACAACACGAAAAACACCGGCAAAAATGCCCTGACGCTCGGCAAACGGCTGGAAAAAACGCCGGTTATCTGCTCCGCGCGCCTGGGTTCCGCTAATATCTCCGTTGAGAAACTGCTGGAACTCCAGATTGGGGACGTGGTGACGCTCAACCGGCAGCAATTTGAGGAAGTGGACGTCCTGATTGACGGCCAGATTAAATATCGGGGCAGGCCGGGGATTCGCGGCAAAAAACTCGCAATCCACATCAACCGCGTCTCGCCCGACAACGATGCCGACGGCATTGTCGTTCGAAATAGCCATCTTTGACGGATGTCGGGTGTCGGGTGTCGGGTGTCGAAAAATACTTTGCTTGCTTGAGGTTTGCATAAACTAAGAGCGGGAGAGGCATTGTCGACACCCGACACCCGACACCCGACACCCTCCCTACGGAGTTACCCATGCCCGATACGATACCTGCCCTGATTGAATCTACGACCGGATTTTTGCGGACGATCAGCGGCAATCTGGGAATTGCATTTTCTGAGGCCCTGAGCGCCGATATTGGCCTCGATTTAGACCGCGTGGAGGCCGTCCCGCTTCAGGAGATTATGGGGCGTTCGGAGGACGCGCTGTGGTCGGTCTTTAATCTTAACGCGCCGGACGCCTCCGACTGCGTGCTGATTATTTCCAATGACGCGGCCCTGGCGCTGATTGCGCTGGCGGCGGGCGAAGTGGTGGGCGGCGCGGCGACGACGCTGACCGAGGCCGATATTGAGACGCTGGGCCGCGCTGCGGCGGCGCTGGCAGGCGGAATTGCTGTCGGGCTGACCAACAGCGGCGCGGCAGCGGCGGAAGTAGAGGCGTGCCTGAGCAATTACGGCGCTCTTTCCTTGCCGCCGATGTTTGCGATGGAGCAGAACGCGCTGGAGGCCACGTTTCATCTGACGCTGCCCGATGGAGCGCCGCAGACGCTGGCCTTCCTGTTTACCCCCGATTTTCTCTCCGCTCTGGCAAACCTGACCGAAGGCGCAAACGATTCGGACAGCAATGCGCCCTCGGCCACGCTGAACGAAGCGGAACTGGCGGCGATGCTCGACGAGCTGGAAGGCATGGGCGATCTGGGTGGCGCTTCGGGCAGTGCGGCTGCCTCGTCCACCGCCGCGCCGCCCTTTGCGAACTTTCCGACCGCCCCGGAGGACGCGCCGCTCTCTCGCGGCATGGAATTGATTATGGACATTCCGCTGGATGTCACCGTTGAGTTAGGCCGCGTCCGAATGTTGATCCGCGACGTGCTTGATCTGGCGTCCGGCTCGATTATCGAACTCGACCGCGTGGCGGGCGAACCCGTAGATTTGCTGGTGAACGGGCGGCTGGTGGCGAAGGGCGAAGTTGTGGTGATTGAGGACAATTTCGGAATCCGCCTTACGGAGATTGTCAGTCCGGCAGACCGGGTGGCGGGATTGGGAAGGGGACGTTAAAGAATGAAAAATTTCGGGGCAGGGGAACCGCCGAGTAAGCGTAAAATTTTCAGGGGCGCGGCGGCGTTATGCTGCGCGGCGGCTGCTTTGCTGGGCGCGGGCGCGGCCCGCGCTCAGGACGTAAAAGACGCGAAGGACACGAAAAGCGCGGAATGGCGGGCGGAATGGCGCAAAAAGTGGGCCGCCGCGCATACGCCGGAAAAAGAGGCGTGGCGGGCGGCATGGCGCAAAAAGTGGGCGGAGCAGACGCAGAAGACCGGGCTGCCCGCAGCCGCAGTTCCCGCCGCTTCCGCCGCTCTCCCTGCCGCCGCGCCTGCCGCAAAGGACAAGCCCGCCGCGAAAGCCGATGCGAAGTCCGCCGCAAAATCAAATGCGGCGAAATCGGAAGCATCAAACCCCGCAAAAAAGAAGGACGCTGAAAAGGACGACGCCAGAAAGACAGCGCCGAAAAAAGACGCCCTCCCTGCCGGTAAAACGAACAAAGCGGCAGCGTCAAAAAATGCCGCCGCGCTGTCCGCTTCCTCGCCCGCTTCCGCCGCAAGTTCTCCCGCGCCGCCGCAAGGCGCTGCGCCCGCAAATGCCGCCGCCGCCGCAAATGCCGCCGCCGCGCCTGTCCCCGCCCCGAACGCCGCGCCAGTCGCCGTTTCAACAGACAAAGCGGCGGGCAGCGCCCTGTCCGAGGCCCGCCCCGACTCCGCCGCCGAAACGAAAGCGCCCGCCGATAAGCCGCTCGACAGCCCGATGAGCGCGGTGGGGGACGGCGGCAGGATGTTTTTCTATCTCATTCCGACGGTTCTGCTGATGGTCGGGGCGTTGCATCTGCTGCGCCGCTTTCAGGAGCGCAAGGGACGCCTGCCCGCCTTCGCCAACCGCGCCGCCGCTCCGAAAAACGCCGCGAAGTCCGCCCCCGCCCCGAAAAGCGGCGGGCTGTTGCAGGGCATCCTCGGCGGCATGACCCGCAGTAAGGACACGCAGCATAGCAACGGAATCCGCCTGATTGAGACCGTGCCGGTCGGCGGCTCGCACCTGCACCTGATCGAAGTGCGGGGGCGGACGCTGCTGCTGGGCGGCAGCTCCAACGGCGTGAATCTGCTGACCGAAATTGAGGAGGCAGACCCGCTGGTCAACAACGAATTTTGTCTGCTGCTGGAGCAGGCCGCCGGAGACCTCGAAGGGCTTGACCTTGCGGACAACCCGCTGCCCTCCGATCTGCTGCTGGGAACGCTGGACGGGCCGATGCGCGATGCGAGCCGCGCTGTGACGCGGGGAACACGCCGCCTGCGCACGGTGCAGGAGACAGAGGCCGCCTGGGAACAGGAGCAGAAATGAGCGGAAGAAGCCAGAAGTCAGAAGTCAGAAGCCAGAAGTCAGAAGCAAAAAGTCCGAAATTTTTCGCGTGTGTCCGAAATTTGCGTGAAATGAGATGGGCTTGCCGCATTTCCGTCCGCAGGACGGTTGGCGTCAGCCTCCCAGACGGGTCGTTCACGGCCCGGATGCGCCGCCGGTTCGGGTCGTTCACGGCCCGGATGCGCCGCCGGTTCGGGTCGTTCACGGCCCGGATGCGCCGCCGGTTCGGGTCGTTCACGGCCCGGATGCGCCGCCGGTTCGGGTCGTTCACGGCCCGGATGCGCCGCCGGTTCGGGTCGTTCACGGCCCGGTCAGCGGCGGTTGCTTCGTGTTCCTTTATGCTTGCGGTCTGCCTGTCGCTGATTGCCATGCGGGCGGGCGCTCAGGCGGGGCTGGCGATTCCGAAAGTTTCGCTGGACGTGGGCGCTTCGAAAAACCCCAAAGATGTCGCCGTCACGCTGCAAATTTTGCTGCTGATGACGGTGCTGACGCTGGCCCCCTCGATTTTGATTATGATGACGGCCTTTACCCGTTTGATTATCGTGTTTTCGATTTTGCGCAGCGCGTTGGGAACGCCGCAGATTCCGCCGAATCAGGTGCTGGTCGGGCTGTCGCTGTTCCTGACGTTCTTCATCATGCAGCCGACGTTTAACACCATCAACGAACAGGCCCTCAAACCCTATTTCGACAACAAAATCACGCTGCCGCAGGCGATGAACCGGGCGGAGAAACCCCTGCGCGGCTTTATGATCCGGCAAACCTACAAGAGCGACCTGTCCTTCTTTATTGAACTGTCCAAAGCGCCGACGCCCGCCACGCAGGAGGACGTTGGCCTGCTGACCCTGATTCCCGCGTTCCTGACGAGCGAATTAAAGACGGCGTTCATTATCGGCTTCTATATCTACCTGCCGTTTATGATCATTGATCTGGTGGTGGCCTCCGCCCTGATGAGCATGGGCATGATGATGCTGCCGCCTACCACCGTTTCCCTGCCCGCTAAACTGCTGCTCTTTGTGCTGGCAAACGGCTGGACGCTGCTCATCGGTTCGCTGGCGCATGGCTTCCGCTAAATCGCTGCCGACCGGAAGTCCCCTGCCTGCGAACGCTGTCCCGATGCGCGGGATACAAAAAGAGAAAGGGCGCGGACATTCCATAGTCCGCGCCCTTTTCTATGCGTTAAATTTGACAGGCAAACCGTAGAAAAACAAAATTTTTATTACAGGACTGCATTTTAGGGGGAACCTGCCGAAAATCTATGTGAAGTTCAGGCAGAGGTGCGGAATAACCTAGCATCATCTTCCGTTTCGCGCCGTAGACAACGGTCTTCAGGAGGTTTTCTTAAAAATGATGTTCGCTAACAAACTCTCGCGACGCGCCTTTACGCTCATCGAGCTGCTCGTCGTTATCGTCGTGATTGCGGTGCTTGCCGCAATCGTCATTCCCAAATTTGCCAGTCAGGGCAAACGCAGCAAAGAAGCGGCTCTGCGCAGCAATATGAGCATGGTGCGCACCGCGCTGGCGTCCTGTCAGGCCGACACCGGCCTGTGGCCCGCCACGCTCGCCGATCTGGCCCTCACCGCGACGCCCTCCGCGCAGGGATACAACTCCGGCGGCACAGCGGCTGCATGGCCTGCCGGAACCTGGCATGGCCCCTACGTGGACGCCGCCGCCAACACCGATCCCATTACGGGGACGGCCCTGACCTACGTCAATACGACCGGCGTGCTGTCAGTCCCCGCCACCCTGATCGGAAACGATACCGGCGGCGTCGCGTACAGCACCTACTGAACATCTCCTGGTTCAGCCCGCGATTCTTAAACTAACGAGGTGTCCTACTCATGTCAGACAGTCCTGCTGCCGTCCCTTTTTCGGCCCGACGCGCTTACGCATCGGGCCGAAAAGGGCTTTCTATCGTGGAGCTTCTGGTCGCTGTGACCATCTTAGCGGTGGGGCTGGCGGCCTACATCAAATTGTCTCTGGCGTCCCGCGTCACGGTGGACAAAGGGCAATACTACTCCATCGCTTCTGTCACCGCAGCAAACGCCCTGTCAAACTATCAGAGTCTGGGCTACTCGGGTCTGCCCGTCAATGGGACTACGGTCAGCGGCATGAACGTTGTGCCGAACGGACAGCAGACCGTTGTCATTGGCCCGCTTGATGGAAACGCCGCCAATACAAATATCAAGCAGATTGACATTACAATCTCCTGGGGTTACGGGCTTTCGTCTCAGGCGGGAAGCGTCACGCAGTCTCTGCTCGTCAGCGCCTATCCGTAGAGAACTGCGAGAGGCGCGTTTTGGATTTAGATTTTGGATTGCCGTCGAGCAGTCATGCCATTTTTTCAGGAAACGCTATGCGCACTTTAAAATACGATCCGAAATCAGGGGCTAAACGCGGCGTGACTCTGATTGAGCTGCTCGTGGTGATGTCCGTCGTCGCCACGCTGATTGCGGCGGTGCTGATGATTTTTCAGCGCATCACGCTGCAATGGAACGGGCAGGTCAGCCGTTCCAGAGCGATTATGCAGGCAAATCTGGGCATTGACCGCATGGCGAACGAGATGGGCAAGGCGGTCGTCTTCAACATTTTCGACTCATCAAAATTCAATACCTTTGCGTTGCCTGCCAATACCGACGCCGCAGGAAACTACGTCCCCGTATGGAACGCGGGAACCCTGCAATACAATGCGGGTGGGCGGGTGCAATACTACCTTGCGGCTGCCGACGGCTCCAGCGCGGGCAATATCCTGTGGCGCCGCTACAATCCCAATCCAAACGGCAACGCGGGGTGGGTCAGCGATACGAAATGGAGTCTGGTGTCCCCGATTTCCACGCAGGGGCGGGTCGAGAATGTGACCAGCCTGATGTTTATTCCCCTGTCAACGACAACCGTATTCATCTCTTTGAAGGTAGCCGCTAAAGAAAATCAGACTTCTACCACATTTGCGGTCACGCGCACGGTCTACCTTTCCAACCACAATTAAGAGTGGTTAGTTACCCGATGCGTTAGTTTCCCAGCAGAGCGATTCCACGCGGGGGCAGGGTCACGGTCAGATTTTTGCCGACGATGGCGAGGTCTGCGCCGGAGGCCAGCAGGTCGGAAAAGGGGCTTTTGCCGGTGGCGTCGAGCGAAATTTCGGCGCACTGAACCGAGTCGCTGTTGTTGAAAAGCGCTAAGACCGCCTGCCCGTCCAGTTCCCGCTTGAAGCCGAACAGCCGGTTCTGATCGTGCAGCAGAATCGTTGCATAATCGCCATGCCGCAATGCCGCGTTTTCTTTGCGCAGCGCAATCAGTTTTTTATGGAAGTCGCGCAGTCCGGTGTCCCAGCGCGATTTATCCCAGAGCATCGCGCCGCGATTCAGCGGGTCGGTATCGCCTGCCAGTCCAATCTCGTCCCCGTAATAGATGCAGGGCGTTCCGGGATAGGTCATCTGGAACAGGACGCACTGCCCGACAAGCAACGGGTTGCCTTTGCAGCGGTTCGCCAGCCGCTCCGCGTCGTGGCTGCTGAGCATATTGAACATGATATGCAGCATTTCCGGCGAATAACTGTTGCGGATTTCGGCGAGCGTATGGTCGAAATCGGTCGGCGTCATTTCGTCCTGCGTAAAGAAGGTGTACGTCGCGCCGCGCCAGCGATAGTTCATTACCGCATCGAACTCGTCGCCTTTCAGCCACGCATGGGCGTCGTCCCAGATTTCCCCGACGAGGTACACCTCCGGGTTGACCGCTTTCACCGCCTTCCGAAACGCCTTCCAGAACTCATGCGGCGGGCGCTCCGCCGAATCGAGCCGCCAGCCGTCCACGCCATACTCCCGCACCCACTTTGAACCGATTTTCAGCAGGTATTCGCGAACTTCCGGGTTTTCGTGATTCAGAAGCGGCATCCACCCGGAACCATCCCAACTCTCGTAATTGTGCGGCTCGCTATCGGGAGAGAGGGGATAGCCGGAAATTTTGAACCAGTCTCTGTATTTCGATTTTTCGCCGTTTTTCACCACGTCCAGGAACCAGTCGTTCTGCGTGCCGACGTGCGGAAACACGCCGTCCAGAACAACGCGAATCTCTCTCTGGCGCGCCTCGTCCATCAGTTTCTTGAAAATTTCCTTTGTGCCGAAGCGCGGATCAATCGTTTCGTAATCGCTGGTGTCGTAGCCATGATTGCTGCGTGAGGCGAAAATCGGATTGAAATAGAGCGCGTTGACTCCTAAATCGGTCAGATAGTCCCAGTGTTTGCGGACGCCCTGCAAATCGCCGCCCATACGCCCGTCGCCCGTCGGCTCCGACTCCCAGGGCTGAACATCGTCCGGGTCGTTGGATTTCGTTCCGTTGGCGAACCTGTCCGGAAAAATCTGGTAAAAAATCGCGTCCGCCACCCACTCCGGCGCATGAAAATTCCGCTTCATAGCGAACCTGCCCTTCCTGTCAACCTCAAAAGCGCAAGGCGTTCCTTTGCCTCGCCTTCGAGTGATATATTTATTCATCGAATGATACGATGCAGGAAAGACGAAGCGAACAAGGTATCGGTTCCTTGTTTTTGGTAGGGCAAGGAAAGGCGCCCCATGCGAGGCATTTTACATTTCATTCATTGCCTCGCTAGAGACCTTCGGCCAAGCGTCCTCACGGACGCGGGAAGCAACGCCTGAATTTCCCGTCCGGCAGGACGGTTGGCGGAACGCCCTTAGCGAGGCAATGAATGAAATGTAAAATGCCTCGCATGAACAGTTACTTTTTTGCGTGGTAGGCGCGCAAGGCAAAAATTTTACTGGTGAAATTCCGCCGCAAGGCCAATAATTCAGATGTACCCCTTTTGCGTCTGGAGATTTTCCGCATGACTTCCCAACCCGCCGCGCTCGCCAGCGCTCCCAAAAAGACCGGCGTCGCCCGGTACAGCGACATTGCGCTCGCCACCCTGCTGATGACCATTATCGCCATGCTGATCGTGCCGCTGCCCGCGTGGCTGCTCGATACGCTGCTGGTCGTCAATCTCGGCGGGGCCGCGACCGTCCTGTTGACCGCGCTTTATACCACCGAACCGCTGCAATTCAGCGTATTTCCCTCCCTGCTTCTGGTGATGACCCTGTTTCGGCTGGCGCTCAACGTCGCCGCAACGAAACTAATTCTCAGCAACGGCGAGGCGGGCGAGGTAATCTCCGCGTTCGGGCAGTTCGTTATCGGCGGGTCGTATATCGTCGGGATTATCGCGTTTTTGATCTTGATTGTCGTGCAGTTCGTTGTCATTACCAAAGGCGCGGAGCGGGTTGCGGAAGTCGCCGCCCGCTTCACGCTGGACGCCATGCCCGGTAAGCAGATGAGCATTGACGCGGACATGAACGCCGGACTGATTACCGAAGCGCAGGCGCGGCAGCGGCGGCAGACGATTGAGCGGGAAGCGGACTTTTATGGGGCGATGGACGGCGCGGGCAAATTTGTGCGGGGGGACGCTATCGCCGCCGTGCTGATTATCGTGATTAACATTGTCGGCGGGTTTGCGATTGGCCTGAGCAAAGGCGGCGACATCCTGTCCGTTCTGCAAAAATACACGCTGCTGACTATCGGCGAGGGGCTTGTCAGTCAGGTTCCGGCGCTGCTGGTCTCCACCGCCACCGGCCTGATTGTGACGCGGGCCGCTTCGGAGAACCCGATGGGGCAGGACTTCGCGTCGCAACTCCTGCTCAAACCGCGCCCGCTGATGATCGTTTCCGGCCTGATGACAACGCTGCTGCTGATTCCGGGCTTTCCCAAAATCCAGATTTTCGCGCTGGCGGTCGCAACCGGCGTCGCGGCGTACCGCCTGACGCAGAGCGAGAAAAAAGTCGTGACCGATGCGCGGATGCTGGCGGAGCGGAACGCGCAGAGCGCCTCGGAAGGACCCAAAGCGCCGGAAGACGTGACCAAACATCTCGGAGTGGAGCGCATCGAGATCGAACTCGGCAGCAGCCTCGTGCCGCTGGCCCTGCCGGAGGAGGGCGGCGATCTGGCGCACCGCATCGGGGGCGTCCGGGCGCAAATCGCGCTGGAACTCGGCATCATTGTCCCGACCGTGCGAATCCGCGATAATTTGCAGTTAAGACCCAGCCACTATCAAATCAAAGTCAAGGGCGCGGTATTAGGATCGCATGAACTGATGACGCAGTGCGTCCTTGCCCTCGATTCCGGCCTGCCGACGCCCTCCCTCGAAGGTCTGGACACGATAGAACCGGCGCTGGGAGCGCCTGCGAAATGGATTGCGCGTTCTCTCAAAGAGCGGGCCGAAATGATGGGCTATATCACCGTTGACCCGGCGACCGTGCTGATTACGCACCTGACCGAAATTATCAAGGGCCATGCGGCGGAGTTGCTGACGCGGCAGGAGACGCAGAAACTTATCGAACACGTCAAGCAGTCGGACGAGGCCGCCGTCAGTGAACTCATCCCGAACCTGCTCACGCTGGGCGAAGTGCAGAAGGTCTTGCAGGCCCTCCTGCGGGAACGAGTGGGCATCCGCGATCTGGCGACGGTGCTGGAAGCGCTGGCAGACCACGCCGCCCGCACCAAAGACCTGGACACGCTGGTAGAGTTTTCCCGCGCCGCGCTGGCGCGTCAGATTTGCAAGCAGTATCAGGACGAGGACGGCCTGCTGCGGGTGATTACGCTGGCCCCGTCGCTGGAGCAACTCCTGCGGGAATCCACGCAGGCCACTCCCACCGGGAATATGCTCGCGGTCGAGCCGAAACTGGCGCAGCAGATGATACGGGAGATTGGCGTCCAACTGGAGCAGGCGAGCGATCAGGGCTACAACCCCGTGATGCTGTGTTCCGCGCAAATCCGCCTGCCGCTAAAGCGCCTTGTAGAGCGTTCGATTCCAAGTCTGGCGCTGCTGGCCTACACCGAAATCGTGCCTCGCGTGGAAGTCGAAAGCATGGGAACCGTCGCGCTGGAGATGCAGTTGAGCGCGGCATAGACGCTTGATTGTTCAGGTGTTCGGTGTTCGGGTGTTTAGATATTCACGGATAGATGGCGCAAACTATCCGTGACACCCGAACACCTGAAGGAGTAGGAATCTGGAAAGGACGCGATTTAAGTTGAGTGATGTGATTTTACGTCAGATAGAGGGCGAGGGGGATGCGCCGCGCCGCCGGAAATCGCTGGCGGAGCGGAATGAAGCGGAAATTTTGCCTGCGGCCCTGCTGGTCGTCAATGAGCAGGGAAATGCGCGTTTTGTCAGCGCGGCGGCTGCCGCGATATTAGGCCGGTCGCCTAAAGAGCTGCTGGGAGCGCCGATTGGAGCGCCGCTCTATGCGGGAGAGACAACGGAGATGGACATTGTGCGCCCGGACGGCGTTGCGCTGGTCGCAGAGTTCCGCGCCATGCGGGGACTGTGGGAAGCGGAGGACGCCTGGTTCCTCTTCCTGCGCGATGTGACGGAAGGCCATGTCGCGCTGGAAGAGGCGGCGTAGAGGGAAATAATGAATGATGAATCCAATACACCGCTTGCTATAAGTCATCCCAGATAGTCAACGGGGCATTTCGATTCATCATTCATCATTCATCCCTTAATTTGCGCCGGTGTTGTTGAACTGTCCGATGAGCAGGGTGAAGTCGGAGGAATCCACTGAGCCGTCGTAGTTAAAGTCCGCCGTCGGGTCGTAGCCGCTGCCGCTAATCGTGGAGTCAGAGTTGAACGCGCCGATGAGGGCGGTGAAGTCCGAAGAATCCACGCTGTTATCGCCGTTGGCGTCACCGGCGGGCAGCGTCATGTCAGGCAGGGTGAACGGGCCGCCGACTTTGACACTGGAGAGCGCGACGGCGAGGTTCTTGGCCGCCTTGATTTGCAGGTCATAATAGCCGGGGGCGACGCCGGGAAGTTTGTAGTCCGCATAGCCCGCAGTGGTCGCGTCCGCCGTGAGCGGAACGGTCTGCGAGAACACCGTCGTGGTCGTTCCGACGTAGCGGTAGTTGACCGTGAGGTTGCCGAGCGGAGCGTTGGGCGAAAACGTGGTGGCGCCTTCGAGCAGAACGCGGCCCGAAATCGTGGGCGGGATGATTTGCAGGCCCCGGAACGTCTGCGTGGTGGACGGGGCGGCAATCTGAGTGAATTTCGCGCTGGCGTCGCCCGTATCGGTCAGCGTAACGACCGTCGTCGGGGCGCCTTTGGCGGAGGTTCCGTTGGCGATGGCGTAGATCACTGTCTGGCCCTGCGCGTTGAACGTTCCGGCGAGCCCGGTCAGCAGCAGGTTGTCAAAGGTCACATCCGGCGTGTTGAACGTGTCGGTCGGGATGACTTTGTAGCCCCACTGGCCGGTGTCGGAGTGGAACAGCCATTTTTGCAGGCCGCCCGTGACGGAACCGGCGTCGGCGACGTAGAGGGTCGTCGAGTTCGAGAAGAAGAAATCGTAGGGCTTCGGGCCGGCGGAGGGCGTCGGGGTGTCGGTGGAAAAGCCGGGAAGCGCCGTGATCGAACCGGGAACGATGCTCGCCACGCCGTACAGATGCTGTCCCTGCGGTTTGTTGCTGGCGTCCGACGTTCCGGCGTCCGCAGCGGAGCCGTACAGGTTGCCGCCGGAGAGCAGGACGCGGTAAACGTTCTCAACGCTGGTTGCGCCGCCCGCATAATTTTGCGTTCCGACGGTCGCGCCGCGTTTCGCCGCGACGACGCCGCCGGTGGTGGTGAAGTCCGCCGTGTAGACCCCGGTCATTTTGACGGGATCGTAGAAGGTGGGCGGCTGGCCGTTGCCCGCGATATAGATATTGTCCGCGTTCTCGCCCGTCCACGCGACATTGGTGATATTTTCCTGGTCAAAGGCGTTGGTCAGCGCGGTGGTGGTGTCAAACGCGGTCGCGGGATCGGGGTTCGTCCAGTCCAGAATCCCGACGACGCGGGGGTAGTTGATTGATTTGGAGCGCCCAATCGCGAAGTTGGGTTTGATGGGGCCGCGTCCGCCGACGGCGGCGTCAATGCCGGTGCTGAGAAGGTATTTGCCGTTGAGCGAGATGCTGACGCCGCCGACCGATCCCGCCGTGCCGCTGACGGTGAGGCGATGGTTAAGGCCGTTCGCCGCAATCGGGAAATTGTAATATTTACCGGTGTTCGCGCCCGCCGGAGTGAACTCAAACAGGCGCACGAGGTGCGACCAGTTGCCGAGCGTGGAGGCCGGGTTGTTGGGGTTCGTGTTGGGCGGGAACGTTTTCGTCAGGGTATGCGTGTCGGGCAGTCCGGTCGCCGGGTCGGTTGTCGGATAGGCCGGGTCATGATAGGTAACGGTGACATTGCCGGGGGTGTCATGCGGCGTATCCAGCGTGTCCGGGACAAGGTACTGCGGATTCGGGGCCAGCGAGGGAACGCCGGTTACCGGATCAAAAACGAGCGTGACGGGGTTCAGAGCGCCGTCCACAACGTAGACGACAATGTTGCCGGGGGTAAATCCGCCAGTGGACTGCGCGCGGGACGCGCCCGCCAGCGTCAGCGCGGCGAGCGTGAGCGCAGAGAACTGCGCGGTGCGAGTGTGTTTCGTATTCAAAGGTTCCTCCGATAGGTGTTGCAAGAAGCGTGCCGCGAAGGGAAGAGGAAAGGACGGCGTCGTCTTTCCTGATGTCTTCCCGCGCCGGACTGCGCCTGACATAAAGCGAGAGACGCGAGCGTCCCTCATATTTGTGAGCGAATAACCCGCCCGATTTTCACCGAAGCGAAAAGGGGCGGCACAACAAAACGCTTTTTCGGAGTTAAGAGTACCGCCTGAATGTTAAGGGATTATTAAGAAAGCGGTGGTTTTATATTAAATTTTAATAAGAAAATCAAAACCTCGCAGAATCACAGGCCAGGAATCAAAAAAGCCTCGCGTTCCGGTGAACGCGGGGCTTTTTCGTCGGGATAAGCGCGGGGCGATTTACGGGCAGCCGGCCTGTCCGGGCGTCAGCGCCGGATTGAGGGTGGGGTAGAACTGCTTGCCCCAGAGGTAATTGTCGGTCTTGACGGTCTGCTCGAATTTCAGGAATTTCGCGTGTCCGTCGAAAAAGACGTAGTTCGCGCCGCCCTGTTGTCCGTCCGCGATATAGTTTGCGCCGCCCCGGTGTCGGTCCCATTTCACGCGCTCCAGAAAATAGGTCGTGTCGTCCCCGGTCAAATTCAGGACTTTCTGGAAGGTCTTGTCATCATAGTAGGCGTAGCATTTGCTGTTCAGGATGCTCGCCGTCCGGGTCGGGTCGGGGCAGAGCGGGCGCGTCACCGTGCAGGGCTTGTTCGGCTGAAAACCGCTGGCCCCTTTGTAAGGATCAATGTAGTAAATGCTGGACGTGGCCTGGTCGAGCGGGTTGAACGGGATATTGAGGTTTTCTTTTCCCGGCGTTTTGGCGCGGCGCTCCGTGAGCAGGATGAGCGACGCGGAGGAATCAATCGCGGCGTCGTTCGGCGGAACGAATTCATGCGAGGGCATCGCCGCGTAGTTATTGATGTAGGAGTATTTCGGGGCCTGCAAATCGCCTGCATAGGGCGTCGCCGGGTTGGTGTCCGAGGGGCAGACGAAAATCTGCATATTCTTCACATAGGGCTGCACGATGTAGGACCAGTGAGTGCGGGGCTTTTGCACGCTGCTCAGGTCGTTCGGGTCGGCGTATTCGGTCTGGCAGAGACGCCCGTCGTAGTCCTGCTGGTACAGGGTCAGGGAAGTCCCCAGCTGCTTATCGTTGGACAGGCAAACGGTCTGGCGGGCGCTTTCTCTGGCTTGCGCGAAGACGGGGAACAAGATGGCGGCGAGTATCGCGATGATGGCGATCACGACGAGCAGTTCAATCAGAGTAAAGGCGCGGCGGCGCATGGGCTACTTCTCCTTCGGAGCAAAAATCGAAAATTGGTCTATGAAGACCCGACAAAATAGGAAAGCGCTTCGCGGCAAGTTCATTATATCTGATAGGTAACTATTCTATAGCGATTTTGTATTAAATTTATATTAAGATAGCCTTAGAATAATGCCAGAGAGTTAAAAATCGAACGCAGTAAAATGCCATAAGTAAAAAAGAGCGCCGAGCGTCAACGAGACAAAACGAACGACACGGAGCGAGAGCCGCTTTATTTCATGCGCGTGAACATTTCACGTTTCATTACGTATAGACTCGTAGAGTTGAATGGCAAGTGGGAACTATTAAGGAACGAATGGACGGCGTCCGCGTCCCACATAAGAGAACATAAAAAGGCGGCGGAACGATGCAAACGACACACGCGGAGATGCCGGAAACGGACGCGCTGGACTGGCTGGAGCAGACCTTGCCCCATGCTATGCGCCGCCTGATGGACTCCGACGATCTGGACTTGCCGCTATTGCAACTGCCATTGGCGCAACTGCGATTGGCGCAGGCGCTATATAATGAGACCGATTTTCCCGGAATCCGAGCAGGCGGCGAGACGATGGGCCGGTTGAGCGAACGATTGGGAACGCGGCAAAACGCGCTGACGCAGGCGGCTGACCGCCTCATCAATCACGGGCTGGCGGAGCGCCTGAGCGACGCTAACGACCGCCGGATTGTGCGCCTGCGGCTTTCGGAAAAAGGCTATGAATGGGTTGCCTCGCGCCGCGCCCGCCGCCGCGCCCGCCTCGCTGACCTGTGGCATACGCTGACGCCGACCGAACGCAAAGAATTTCTGAACGCCGTTTATACCTTAGAGACGTTCGGCAGCCGACTGAAAGACCTCAACACCGGAACGCCCGCAGGGTTCGCGGAGAAATAAAACGATGACAAAACTGCCTGAAATTGCCGCGCCGAAACGAAGCAGGGCGCGGCGTAAAATGAAATGGATGCCGTTTGCCGCCCTTGCCGCGCTGATTGGGGCGGGGTGGTGGGGCTGGAACAAGACGCACCCCGCGCCCGATCCGAACGCCGGACTGCTGACCGCCGCCGCGCAGCGCGGCGATCTGGTGGAAGCGATTACCGCGACGGGAAGCGTGACCGCGCAGACGGGCGCGGAGGTCAAGATTGGATCGCAGATTACCGGGCGGATTAAAAAATTAAACGCCGATGTCGGCACGTTTGTCCATGCGGGCGACATCATCGCGGAACTGGACTTGCCCGATATCGAGGCGCAGTATCAGCAGGCCCTTGCTAATTTGACCGCCGCGCAAAGCCGTTTGCAGCAGCAGATTACCGGGCTGCCTTTGCAGGAATCGCAGACGAAAAACGCGGTGACGCAGGCCCGCGCCGATGTCAGCAGGGGGCAGGCGCGTTTGCAGTCTGCGCTCGCGGCGTCGAAATTGCAGACCACGCAGACGCCGACCACAATAGCGCGGGCCAAATCGGACGTGGCGCGGGCTTCGGCGGCGCTGTCTACTGCGATCTCCGCGCAGAAGCAGGTCGAGGCCAGCGTCAATCTGCAAATCGCGACGGCGCAGGAATCGCTCAATCAGGCGCAGGCCAACCAGGTCAACTACGACGCCAATTTGAAACGGCAGCAAACGCTGCTTGACGCCGGTTATGTGCCGCAGGCGACGGTGGACGCCGCCGTCGCGCAGGCGTCGGTCAACCGGTCTCAGATCGCGTCCGCACAACAGAATATCGGACTGGTGCAACAGAAAATTACGGCAGACCGGCAGGCCGCTTCCGACGCGGTGGCGCAGGCGCGGGAGTCGCTCGTCGCGGCGCGGCAGGCCCTCGTTGCGGCGCAGGCGGGGACATACAGCGATACGGTTTCCCGCGCCAATGTCAACGACGCCCGTCAGCAGCTCGCGCAGTCGCAGGCGGCGCTCCAGGCGGCGGTCAACAACATTCCGCAGAACACCATCAAACAGCAGGACATCGCGCAGGCCCGCGACGCGGTGAACGCGGCGGAACAACAGGTCGCTTATGCCAGAGCGCAGAACGATAAAACGTTTATACGCTCGCCTATCAACGGCACAGTTTTGCAACTCGCGGCGCAGCAGGGCGAAACGCTGGCAGCCGGACTCTCCGCCCCGACGCTGATTGTGGTGGCGGACTTGAAACGGTTGCAGGTGGATGTATTTGTGGACGAAACGGACATCGGTAAGGTGCGCAAAGGGCAGCAGGCGGACGTGCAGGTAGACGCTTTTTCCAAACGCAAGTTCCCCGGCAAGGTCGTCAAGGTCGCGTCGGGTTCCACGATTCAGCAGGGCGTCGTCACCTACGATGTCACGGTCGCGATTGAAGACCCGCAGCATAAACTCAAGCCGGACATGACCGCGAACGTCACCATTCAGACGGGCAGGAAGACCAATGTCCTGCTGGTTCCTTCGGAGTCGGTCAAGGTCGGCAAAAAAGGCTCGACCGTAAATATTCTGGTCGCGAAGGACGGCAAGACGGAACCGCAGCAGACCGTCGTCAAGACCGGGGCCAGCGACGGGGTGAACACCGAAATCGTTTCCGGCCTGAAAGACGGCGACACGGTAATTCGCGCCGGATTGCAGCAACCGCCGGGAGGCAGACCGGGCGGTGGAGGCGGCGCGTCCAGCCCGTTCGGCAGTCCGGGCGGCGGACGCGGGCGGTAGGTTTCCGGGAGTTGAAAACTCCCGGCATCAAAAACAAGCGTCCTGCGGACGCAAAATGCAGGCGTCTATTTCTGTTATGTTTGGCGCCAGAGGATGATGTTTCATAACGGAATCCCGCGTCCGCAGGACGCTTGTGGTTTCCTGCCGGGTGTTTTCAACACCCGGCGAATCCCGGCAGCGAGCAGTAAGGAGGCCCATGATGGCTAATTTCGGTAAGACACGAAAACAACAACTGGAAGCGATTGAGCGAAGGTATGCGCGATGGCGCTGGTTTTCAACGCTCGGACTCGTGATGTACGGCATTTTTGCGATCCCGTTTCTGTTCGAAACGAGAATAGCCGATTGGCCGCGTTCCGGGCTTCTGCTCACGACGCTTTCTTTCCTTCTGGCGACCGGTACGCAGTGGCGCTGGCATTACAAATATAAAAATCGAAAATGACATGGAATCAAAAAGCAACCTACAAAAAGACCCGATGCTGCGGTTGCGGGACATTCGCAAAACCTACACGATGGGCGATCAGACGGTGCAGGCGCTCGACGGCCTGAATCTGGACGTGTATCCCGGCGAGTTTGTCGCGATTATGGGGCCGTCCGGTTCGGGAAAATCTACGCTGATGCACATCATCGGCTGCCTCGACGCCCCGACTTCCGGCTCGTATCAACTCGACGGAATCGAAGTCGCGGACATGGACGCTTACGAACTGGCGCATATCCGCAACCGCAAGATCGGGTTCGTGTTTCAGGGCTTTAACCTGCTGGCGCGGACTTCGGCGCTGGAAAATGTCGAACTGCCCATGCTCTACGCTCGCCGCAAAGACCGCACGGAACGCGCCATCGCCGCGCTGGAGCGGGTGGGACTCGGCGACCGGATTGACCATAAACCGAACGAACTCTCCGGTGGACAGCAGCAGCGCGTCGCCATTGCCCGCGCCCTTGCGTCCGACCCGCTCTTGATACTCGCCGACGAACCGACAGGCAACCTCGCCAGCCTGCAAAGCGAAGAGATCATGCAGATTTTTCAGGAACTCAACGACGAGGGCGTTTCGGTCGTTATGGTCACGCACGAGCCGGACATCGGGCAGCACTGCAAGCGCATGGTCTTCATCAAGGACGGGCAGGTTCTGGAAGACGAACCGGTAAAAGACCGCCTGATGGCAAAAGACGTGCTGGTGGAGATGGCGGCGGAACGCGAACGCGAAGCAAAACGTAAAATTGCTTTATCCACGAATTAACACGAATTTATCACGAATTAAACACGAAAAATTTAGTGATTATTCGTGATGATTCGTGGAGAAGAAAAAAATGAACATTCTGGAAAGTTTTCGCGTGGCCCTGCGGGGGCTGGCGAGCAACAAAATGCGGACGGCCCTCACGATGCTCGGCATCATTATCGGGGTGGCGGTTGTGATTATCGTCGTGGCGATTGGGCAGGGCGCGACCAAGCAGGTGACCGATACCGTCAACTCGCTGGGAACGAACCTGCTCACGGTCATGCTAGGGCCGAACCGTCTTGTCTCCAACGCCGTCAGCCGCACCCAGGCCCAGACCGACAAGACGACGCGGGCGACGACCGCCAATCGCCTGATTCTTGCCGACGCGCAACTGATTGCGTCCAATTTCAAGCAGACGGTGGAGGCCGTTGTGCCGGTGGTGCGCTCCGGCGTACAGATTCGTCTGGGCAGCGTGGACTCCACCACGAATATCAACGGCGTCTCGGTGGACTACCCCTACGTCAACAATGCGGAGATTCAGACAGGAGCGTTTTTCACGCAAAATCAGGTGGACGGCAGCCAGAAAGTCTGCGTCATCGGGACGACCGTCGCGGAAAAACTGACGGGCGACTCGCATACCGACCTGACCGGACAGCAGATTTCGATTAACCGGATTCAGTTCACGGTGCTGGGCATACTGGCCCCGAAAGGCTCCGGCGCGTGGGGGCAGGATCAGGACGACATCATCGTGATGCCGATTACGACGGCGATGCGGCGCGTCCTGAACAAAGGCTCGCTGGATTCGATTTCGATCCGCTGCGTGGATGTGAAAATGATGCCGCTGGCCTCGGAGCAGATTTCCAACTTTTTGCGCAACCGCCACCATTTGCAGCCGCCCTATCCCGATAACGACGACTTCGTTGTCCGCTCGCAGACGGATTTGCTGGCGCGTTCCCAGAGCGTGACCAGCACCATGACGACGCTGCTGTCCATCGTCGCGGTTATTTCGCTGGTCGTCGGCGGAATCGGCATTATGAATATCATGCTCGTTTCGGTGACGGAGCGGACGCGGGAGATTGGAATCCGCAAGGCCATTGGCGCGACGCCTCGCGACATCCTGCTGCAATTTGTGATCGAATCGGCGATTATCTCGCTGATTGGCGGGGTCATCGGAATCGTGCTGGGCGTCGGCGGCTCGGCGCTGCTTTCAATGGTTGCAGGCTGGAATACGATAGTCAGCACGTCGGCGATTTTTGCGGCGGTCGGGGTTTCCGGGGCGATTGGCATCTTTTTCGGCATCTATCCGGCAAGCAAGGCCGCCGCGCTGCACCCGATTGAGGCGCTTCGCTACGAGTAAGGGCTTGTATCCTGCCCGTACTTATGCTACAATGCAGGGCGCGGCGGCGAACTTGCGCCGCGCCCCACTTATCAACACGTAATGCAGGCGGCGGAACGGACAGGATTTTTGAGGGTATGACCTGTATCTTGAAAAATCCTGTTCCTTCCGCGCCTGTGGAGAAGGACTGAATTTTGGACGGAAAACTTTTAATACTCTCGCTCGGCGGCAGCGGCGACATCGGCAAAAATATGCTGGCCTTCGAGTACGAGGACACGATTCTCGTCGTGGACTGCGGCGTCATGTTCCCCAACGAGGAGCAGCCCGGAGTGGACCTGATTATCCCCGACATCTCTTACCTGCTGGAAAACCGCGATAAAGTCAAAGCGATTTGCATCACGCACGGACACGAAGACCACATTGGCGGACTGCCCTTTATCCTGAAACAACTGCCCCTCCCGGTCTACGGCACGCCCCTGACGCTGGGCATGATCCGGGAAAAACTCAGCGAACACGGGCTGGCGGGCAGCACCCAACTGATTCCCTACCCGGAAAAAGGCAAAGTGAACTTCGGGCCTATTTCGGTGGAGGCGGTTGCCGTGACCCACTCCCTGCCGAACGCGGCGAGCCTCGCCATCCATACGCCGGTGGGCCTCGTTGTCCACACCTCGGACTTTAAGATTGACCAGACCCCGGTAGATAACCGCGCTTTCGACGCCTCGAAGTTCGCGCAACTCGGCGATGAGGGCGTGAAACTTCTGATTTCGGACAGTGTGAACGCGGAGCGCAAGGGCTGGTCGCCTTCGGAAAAATCGCTCGTGCCAATCTTTGACCGCTTTATGCGGGAAAGCAAGGGGCGCGTGATTGTCGCGACGTTCGGGTCGAATCTGCACCGAATGCAGACGGTCTTTGACGTGGCGGCGAAAAACGGGCGCAAAGTGGCGGTCTTCGGGCGCAGCATGAGCCAGAACCTCGCGACGGCGCGGGCGCTGGACTTTATCCGCGTCAAGGACACGCAGATTGTCCGCGTAGAAGATTTGTCCAAATACGCCCCGAACGAGATTGCGATTCTGACGACGGGCAGTCAGGGCGAACCGCTCGCCGGTCTGACCCGCATGAGCCGCGACGAGAACGCGAAAATCCAGATTGAAAAATCGGACACGGTGATTCTCTCCTCGACGCCGATTCCCGGCAATGAAGATATGGTTTGGCGCGTGGTCAACCGGATTTTCCGGCTGGGCGCGACCGTGATTTATGACGCCATTCAGAGCGTTCACGTTTCCGGTCACGGGTATCAGGAAGAACTCAAAATGATGATCAACCTGACGAACCCGGAATTTGTCGCGCCGTATCATGGCGAGCCGCGTCAGTACGCTTCCTATACGAATATGGCTCTGGATATGGGCTATCCGGCGGACCAAATTCTGACTTTCGAGACGGGACACGCGCTGGAGATGGACGCGGACGGCGTGCGAAAATCGGACATGAAATTCCCGCACGGCAGCGTGTTCGTGGACGGCATATCGGCGGGCGGCGTCAGCGACATCGTGCTGCGCGACCGGCGGCATCTGTCGCAGGACGGCACGGTCATCGTAACGGTCAGCATGGACAGAAGCAACGGCGAGATTGTGGCGGGGCCGGACATCCTTTCCAGAGGGTTCCTGCTCCCCGAAGACAGCGCGGAAATTTTCGAGGCGACGTGCGAGAAGGTTGTGGCGGCGCTGGAGGAACTCAACTACGCCGAGGGTTCCGATTGGGACACGGTTCGCCTTACGGTTCAGGAGACGGCCTCCCGCCACCTTCGCAAGCGCACAGGCCGCCGCCCCGTCGTGATTCCCGTTATCATGGAAATCTAAACTGAAATGGAACCATCCTATCCAACGGCGCGGGAATTGCTAAAAATGCCGCGTGAAGTTCAAGATGCCTATCTGAAAGCGGCGGCGGCGGACGCCGCCCCGCTTTACAACGCTGACCTTGCGCTTCCGCCCGCAGAACGGGAACTCACCGCCTTCACGATTTTGGATGGCGAACCCATTTATGAGTATGAGGATGAAGACAATAACCCGGAACAATTTGACGAAAAGCAGCCAATCGCTAATTCAATTTCACTGCACGACAATCGCGTTTTGTCCTATATTGTCGAATGTGAACAGCGGCGCATTACGCTTCATACCGCATCTGAGGAGAAAAAACAAGCAGAGCGCACAAGCGTGATCTTCTCCGAAGTCGCCGCCTATCATTTCGAAGGCGGCGATTTCGATACCATTATTTTCGACATCGCCTCAATGCCTTTAGAAGAAATTTACGACTCTAACTTGGACGTGTTTGAGCGCAGAAAGCCTTACGGCTGGCTTGTGTTCGACTATCGAACGCGAGCTGAACTACTGGAAAAACTTCGCGAGCGGGAAATTCAAGGATTCGTACTGTCTTCGTCCTATGGGATGGACGGATTTGTCCTTGCACGCGAAATGCGCGTTGAGACAACACGATAGCCAGAACAGAAATAGAGAAAGAAACATTGTTTGGGGAAGCGATGCAGCGAATCGTTATTCTCGGCTGTTCGGGTTCGGGGAAGTCTACGTTTGCCCGCGCATTGGGGGCCACACTTAATCGCCCGGTAACCCATCTCGATGCGATTTTCTGGCGACCGGGCTGGGTGGAGACGCCCCGCCCTGAGTTTGCCGCAATGCAAGAAAGATTGGTTCAGGCGGAAACGTGGATTATGGACGGGAATTACAGCGCCACGCTGGATATCCGTTTGGAACGCGCCGATACGATTCTTTACTTTGATTTGCCGCGCCGGGTCTGCCTCTGGAGCGTGATGCGGCGCGTCCTTACGTATCACGGGCGCTCCCGCCCCGATCTTTCCCCCGGCTGCCCGGAAAAATTTGACTTCGGTTTTCTTCTACTGACATGGAACCACCGGAAACGCAGCCGCCCCGGCGTACTGCAAAAACTGGCAAAGCGCCGCCCCAACCAGACCGTCCACATTTTTCGCCGCCGCCGGGAGGCCTATGCGTTCCTGGAGGAAATAGCAACGTAATCAGCCTATTTTGCCCTGTTTGCCCGCCGCTCCGTGTCCTGTTCCACCGGGTCATGCGTGAGGGAACCGGGCCGGTGACTAAACGACCCGCCCTACTACTCCCGGTTGAATCCGCCCGACGACTGCGCCCGCGCCGCGCCGATACGATTACGCATCGGGTTTGGCCTACCGGTGAAAAATTATTCCGCCGAAAACTCCTGCCAGCGTTCCAGCGGCAGATAGCGCAGGGCGTTCTCATGTGTCGCGGACAGATAGACGGGCGGGGCGACGCCCGCCTGATACGCCTCCATCCAGCGCTCCACGCAGACGCACCATCGGTCGCCCGGTTTCAGGCCCGGAAATCCGTAGGCGGGCGCGGGGGTGACAAGATCGTTGCCCTGCGCCCGCGAGTAGGCCAGAAACTCCGCTGTCACCGCCGCGCAAACGAGGTGCTGCCCCCGGTCGCTGGCATCGGTCTTGCAGCAGCCGTCCCGGAAATAGCCTGTCAAAGGCTGCATTGAACACGGCGCTAATTCACCGCCCGTTACATTTTTCGCTTCCATTTTTTTGTCCTTACGCTAACTGATTTTAACCCACGCCCACTGCGAGGCGTGGCGGTATTTCACGGGGCGCCCGCATGGATGTGCCATTGCAGGCCGTCCGGCAACGCTTCGGCGGCGTATTCGAGATGAATGACGCGCCGCCTCGCTGGAATTTCGCTTGCAGAAGAAGCGTGCAGCAACAGAGGCCGCATCACGATTGCTCCGCCGCGAGGAACGGCGCAGAGCGTTTCCGCTGTTCGCTCCTGCCATGCAGCAATCTCCGCGTCCCGCAGGCGACCGACGCGGTGCGAACCGGCAAGTACGCGCAATGCCCCGTTCTGTGGCGGGCAGTCGTCCAGATGGACGCGGACGGTGATCATTCGCGCCAGCAGCTCCGGCGGCGGCTGAACATGGACAACGCCGGCCTTGACAGACCATGCTCCGAAGCCTGCCGACTCCCGCCGTTCCCGCACCGCAATCGCAAGGTCTTGATGCCAGTTTACTTTCCAGTTCCGCTCAGGCGTTTTGTCGAAGAAAATCCCGCGAACGGCAAACGCGCCGCTTCCCAACAGCGGGGCAACGATTTGCCGTATTGCAGGCGAGTCGGCAAAAGCGCGTATCATCGGGCAAACGAGTAGGTTTCGCAGGGCGTAGGTCTCTGACGCGCTTTTTGTGGACTGCGCTTCCGCCAGCGACGCGACGGCTGTCAACAGCCGGTCAATCTCCGCGCCCTCTACAACGGATGGAATGACCGTAAATCCGCCCCGCTCTATCTGTTCCACCGTCCCAGGCGACAGCATATCTAAAATTTTGTTCTCCGTCATCCTGTTTTCGTAACGCGCAGAGGGCAGGCCGCCATTCATTGTCCTCTATCTTCTTCCGTCAGTAGTCGCTTCAAAAGCCAGTCCAAAGTCTCCTGCGCGGTCTTTACGCGACAATGCGTATCAGGAGGGCTGATAAGCGGATTGCCGATAAAATGTGTTTTGTCATGCGTGACGAGGACATCGGCGAGGCACTCTTCAGCCGCCGCCAGAATTTTGGCGTCATTGCGGTAGCCGGTGAGTTGTTCGCAGTAATCTATGGTTTTTTTATCTGGCAGCGGTGTCGTAGCGAAATTTGCCTCATGCAGCGCAATCGCCAGAAGACGCACCATTTCCGCGCCGTAAGAGCGCAAAATTCCTTCACATTCGCGGCTGACATCCGGGCTAATCCGCATATCTACGCTGCTTGATTCGCCAAGACTGAAAAGTTCGTGGTAAGGCGAGTCGTGCAGCGCAAAAATGCCGTCCAGCAGGGCGCTGCTGTCCCAGAATAGACGGGGCCTATTCATCGCCCGATTCACGCTTCCGCCGCAATTCGGCAAGCATCATATCCAGCGACGCGCCTTTGTCGAGCAATGCTGTCCGGAGTTGCAGCAGGGCAGCGCTGCTGCGTCCGGTTTGCGGCGTCAAGACAAGGATGCCGCCTTCGAGAGCGCGGAGGCCGTATTTATGACCGTCTTCGATTCCCAGTTTATCGCGCAGGGGCTTTGGAATGGTGATTTGTCCCCGTCTGGCAATTTCAACCGTGTTTGCCATCAATTTCTCCTGTGGTGGATTTCCGTTTGCGGATTTCCGTATAAGAAGATTATACCCTATTTTTTCTCGTGCGATAGGTCAGAAAAAAGCCCCTCGTAATCATTTAAGAGGGGCTAAGAAACAACAGGCGGGAAAATGCTATGCGGCAACGAGTTCCGGCCTCGATTCGGGCTTTGCGGCGGTATCGGCTTCGGCCTGCGCTTCCTGCAAGGCGCGGCGGTACTCCAGAGAAACTACTTTGACGAACTGTGGCAGCGCGGTTTCCCAATCAGCAAGGAGTTGCATCGCGCGTTCGCTTTTAGTGTAGGCGGCGTGGTTTTCCAGCAGGGTCTTTAACTGCGCCTCGCCCGCCGCGTCGGTCACGGGTTCCAGCAGCGTCAGGCCGTGATTGTCGTTGAAGTTTTTGGCGAAGTCGCTGCCTGGGTTCCAGACGTAGGCCACGCCGCCGCTCATGCCCGCCGCGAAGTTGCGTCCGGTTTTGCCGAGGATGACCGCAACCCCGCCCGTCATATACTCGCACCCGTGATCGCCCGTTCCTTCGACAACGGCGGTCGCGCCGGAGTTGCGGACGGCGAACCGCTCGCCGACCACACCGCGTAAATAAACTTCCCCGCTCGTCGCGCCGTAGAGCAAGGTGTTGCCTGCGATAATGTTTTCAGCCGGGTCAAAGGTCGCCTGTTTGGACGGATAGACGATGATTTTGCCGCCAGAAAGCCCTTTGCCGAGGTAATCGTTGGCGTCGCCTTCCAGTTTCATCGTGACGCCATGCGCCAGAAACGCCCCGAACGACTGACCCGCCGAGCCGGTGAATTTCAGTTTAATGGTGTCTTCCGGCAACCCCTCTTCGCCATACTTCTCCGCAATGCGCCCGGAGAGCATCGCCCCGACCGTGCGGTTCCGGTTGTAGATCGGCAGTTTCAGCGAGACGCGCTTTTTCTCTTTCAGGGCGTCCTGCGCCAGAATCAGCAGCGGGTAATCAATGGCGGTGTCCAGCCCGTGATCCTGCCCCATCACGCAGCGGGTCGCGGTGTTCGGCGCGACTTCGCCCATTGTCAGCAGGGGGGTTAAATCCAGCCCGTCCGCTTTCCAGTGCGTGACGGCGTGGGTTGCGTCCAGCCTGTCCCGCCGTCCGACCATTTCCTCAATCGTGCGGAAGCCCAGTTCCGCCATGATTTCGCGCAATTCCTCCGCCACGAAAAAGAAGAAGTTGATGACGTGTTCCGGCTGTCCGGCGAAACGGGCGCGAAGAACGGGGTCTTGCGTCGCTACGCCAACGGGACACGTTCCGAGGTGGCAGACGCGCATCATAATGCAGCCCATCGCCACGAGCGGGGCGGTCGCAAAACCGAACTCCTCCGCGCCGAGCAGGGCGGCAATCGCCACGTCGCGCCCGGTCTTTAATTGTCCATCGGTCTGGATTCGGACGCGCCCGCGCAGGTCGTTTTTGACGAGGGTCTGCTGCGTTTCGGCAAGCCCCATCTCCCAGGGAACGCCCGCGTGCTTGATGCTGGAGACCGGGCTTGCGCCCGTGCCGCCGTCATGCCCCGCAATCACGATATGATCGGCGTGGGCCTTCGCCACGCCCGCCGCCACCGTCCCAACGCCGACTTCTGAGACGAGTTTGACCGAAATCCGCGCTTTGGGTTGGACATTTTTCAGGTCAAAAATTAACTGCGCCAAATCTTCAATCGAATAAATGTCATGGTGCGGCGGCGGCGAAACGAGCGTGACGCCCGGAGTCGTGTGCCGGACATGGGCGATGTACTTGTCCACTTTGTGTCCCGGCAGTTCGCCGCCCTCGCCTGGTTTCGCGCCCTGCGCCATCTTAATCTGAATCTCGTCGGCGTTCACAAGGTAGTGCGCGGTCACGCCGAAGCGGGCGGACGCAACCTGCTTGATGGCGCTGCGCCGCCGGTCTCCGTTGTCGTCCGGGAAGAAGCGCGACGGGTCTTCGCCGCCCTCGCCCGTATTGGATTTGCCGCCGATGCGGTTCATCGCGATTGCAAGCGTTTCGTGCGCCTCCCGGCTAATCGAGCCGAGGGACATCGCGCCCGTCGCGAACCGCTTGACAATCTCTTTTGCCGGTTCCACCTCGTCCAGCGGTACGGGCGTTCCCGGCACGAATTGCAGCAGGCCGCGCAGGGTCGTCAGCGATTTGCTGGTGTCGTTGGCGGCCTTGCTAAATTCTTTGAACGTGGCAAAACCCTTATTCCATTGGGTGTCGGGTGTCGGGTATCGGGTGTCGGAGATTCCGATTGCGCCCGCTTCTGTTTCCTCTGCGTTGCCGACACCCGACACCCAAACCCCCATACCCGCTGTGCGGACGGCGTGCTGCAATTTCGCAACGGTGTCCGGGTTATACATATGGTGTTCGCCGCCGCGCCGCCACTGGTACTGCCCGCCCGGATCAAGGTCGAGGTTGGACGGGATGTCCTTTGCGGGGTAGGCGAAGGCGTGGCGGGACAGGGCCTCGCGCTGAATCACATCCAGCCCGATGCCGCCGAGTCGCGAGGGCGTTCCGGTGAAATATTTCTCAATGACCGCCGCGCCCAGCCCAATCGCTTCGAATATCTGCGCCCCGCGATACGATTGCAGCGTGGAGATTCCCATTTTCGCGAACGTCTTCAATAAGCCTTTGCTGATGGCCTTGATGAAATTTTTCTCCGCTTTCGCAACGGTCATGTCGCCGGGAAGCAGCCCCTGATTCACGCAGTCGGCGATGGTCTCAAACGCAAGGTAGGGGTTGACCGCGCTTGCGCCGTAGCCGATCAGCAGCGCAAAGTGCATCACTTCCCGCACCTCGCCCGATTCGATGATGATGCCCGTCTGCGTCCGCGTCCCCTCCCGCACCAGGTGGTGATGCACCGCGCCCATTGCCAGCAGCGCCGGGATCGGCACAGTTGCCCCGTCCACATCGCGGTCGGAGAGGATCAGGAACGCATAGCCGTCTTTTAATGCCTGCGACGCCGCCGCGCAGAGTTTGTCCAGCGCGATCTGCAACGCGTCGGGGCCGTCTTCGGCGAAGAACCACATCGGCAGGCGGATCGCTTTGAGGTCGTGCGTTTTGAAACTGGCGATTTTTTCCAGGTCGGCGTTGGTCAGCACCGGCGAGTCAATGCGCAGCTGGCGGCAGTGCGTCGGCAGTTCGTCGAGCAGGTTGCCGTCGCGCCCGATATAATCGGACAGCGACATCACGAGTTCTTCGCGGATCGGGTCAATCGGCGGATTCGTGACTTGCGCGAAGAGTTGCTTGAAATAGTTATAAAGCAGCTGCGGGCGGTTGGACAGGGCGGCAAGCGGCGTGTCCGTCCCCATGCTGCCGAGCGGCTGTTCTCCGCCCCGCGCCATCGGTTGCAAGAGAATCCGGGCGTCCTCTAAGGTGTAGCCGAAAATCTGCTGCCGCTTGAGCAAGTCCAGCGAATCGGTGGTGTGCGGGGCCAGTTCAACGGCGGCAAGGGCGTCGTCCTCGCCGGAATGGGTGTCGCCGTAGGTCGGCGGTTCGGGTTCCGGCGTCGTAATTTCGTCTAAGATAATCCGGTTTTCCGCCAGCCACGCCCCGTAAGGCTGCGACGCGCAGACGGTCTGTTTAATCTCCTCGTCGGGGATGATGCGGCCCTGCGCGGTGTCAATCAGGAAAATTTTTCCCGGCTGTAAGCGCCCCTTTTGAACCACGCGGCCCGGTTCGATGTCCACGACGCCCGTCTCCGAAGCGGCGATGACTAAATCGTCGTCGGTAATCAGGTAGCGGGCGGGGCGCAGGCCGTTGCGGTCAAGCACCGCCCCGATCTGAATCCCGTCGGTGAACGCGACGGCGGCGGGGCCGTCCCAGGGTTCCATCAGGCAGGCGTGATACTCGTAGAAGGCGCGTTTTGCCGCGTCCATTTGCGCGTCGCGGCCCCACGCTTCGGGTATGAGCATCATCATGGTATGGGCCAGCGAGCGCCCGCTGAGGAAAAGCAATTCGACCGCGTTATCAAGCGCCGCCGAGTCGCTGCCCGATTTGTTGACGAGCGGGAAAAGTTTCGGCAAGTCTTCGCCAAAAATCCCGGAGGTCATGCCCTTCTCACGCGCCCGCATCCAGTTGCGATTTCCGCGCAGCGTGTTAATCTCGCCATTGTGGGCAATGTAACGGAAGGGATGCGCCAAATCCCATGTCGGAAAGGTGTTGGTGGAAAAGCGTTGATGCACCAGCGCAATCGCAGTCACGGCGGCGGGGTCGCTCATGTCCTGATAATAGGGCGCGATTTGATCCGCCATCAGCAGGCCTTTGTAGATAATCGTGCGGCAGGACAGGCTGTTAACATAGAAAAAGCCCTCCTGCTCCCGGCCTAATTTTGCAACGATGTTCTGAACGCGCCGCCGAATAATATAAAGTTTGCGCTCGAAAGCGTTCTCATCCGGGCAGTTCGCGCCGCGTCCGATGAACACCTGCCGGATGACAGGCTCCACGCTGCGAGCCAGTTCGCCGATATTGGCGCTGTTGACCGGAACGTCGCGCCACGTAATTAGCGTTTGCCCTTCCTCTTTAATGACGGTCTCAAACGCGGCCTCGTATTCGGCCCGCTCGGTGATAATTTGCGGCAGAAAAAGCATCCCGACGCCGTACTCTCCGGGCGCGGGCAGCGTGACGCCGCGCTGCGCAAGTTGACCGGCAAAAAAATCGTGCGGGATTTGCAGCAGGATTCCGGCTCCGTCGCCCGTTTCCGGGTCGCAGCCCGTCGCGCCGCGATGCGCGAGGTTTTCTAAAACTTTGAGTCCTTTCACGATAATATCGTGCGATTTCACGCCTTTGATGTTCGCGACGAAGCCGACGCCGCAGGCGTCATGCTCAAAATGGGGGTCGTAAAGCCCTTCGGCGGGCGGCAGTTGTCCGGTTTGGGTTTTCACAGGCGGCCTTTCCTTCGGAGCGCGAGGTCAGCAAGTCGCGTAATGCGCAAGGTGAGAAAATCGCGGCGTTTCGCATCTATCGGCGTCATTCAGAATCAAAAATTCGGGGCGTTTCGGTCGGTCGGTCACGCCAGCGCGAGGGTTTGCGTCGGCTGCGATAGGTTGCAAAACTCGTCACGGGTAGCGTCGGAATCCTGCAAAGTGATTGGATGAATCAGGGGTTGTATCATATCATAAAAAGCGGTGTTAAGTCAAGGGGTTGACAAAAGTCGGGGCAATTTTTGCGTCAATTTGTTTTTTCGGGCTTTGCGGCTTCGATTGCGGCGGTCTGCGGCGCGGCGGCGCGACTCAAGTCCACTGCCTGCCGATAAAGTTCGGCGGCGCGTTTGTTGTATTCGCGCTTCAATTCTGTCAGCGCTTCGTAACGCGCCTTGTGAAATTCCGCTGTCAATTCGGATTTTACCTTTTGAATTTCCGAGTTCATCTCCGCCTTCGCCTTCTGCAACTCGGCGTTCATTTCCGCCTTGACCACTTGGATTTTCGCGTCCGTTGTGCTATGAAGTTTTTCCACTTTCCCCTTGCGCCGGTCAAGATCGGCGTAACGAGCGACAAAAGTGTCCGCTTGCGTCTGCGTTCGTTTGAGACTCTCGCCAAGGTGATCTACTTTTTCCTCCAGCTAGAGGCTCTTAATCAGACTGTTGGCTTTTGCAAAGAAATTACCGCTTTCGGACTCTGCCACGATTAAATCTCCCTCGCCGCGTCAGGGGCCTGCAATCCGCGCAAGTTATCCTGAATTTCGCATAGCATTTCCGCTGATTGATCTAAACTGCGACTAATGCGCGGAAGCACATTTTCCATTGCATTGAAAATCGCATTGAAAACCGCTTTTTCTTCCGCAGTCGGTTCACGGTCTTCTTCCAGAAAAAGGCCGGTGCGACCCTCTTCGCTGCGTGAATGTGCGGCAAGGCGCGATTCAATGCGGTCTAGTCGCTGATTGACACGCTGAAACTCGGCGAGCAGCATTTGCGTCAGCGGATTCATTGAGTCGGTTTGCGCCGCTATATCGGGCGGCGCGAGGGAACCGGGGGCGCTGTTCATTGCGAAATTCCTCCTGCGTGGTTGTATCTATCGAGCGATGCTATTTCATTATACCGGAAATCTGCGGCGGCGGCAAACGCCCGGAAAAACGCGCCGCCATTAGTGAATCACAACGTCGCGCCCGGATTTGGGGCGCGGGGGCAGGGCGCGGAGGGCGTCCAGCAAGACTGCTTCGGCGCGGAGGCGCTGCGCGTCCTGCGCGGTGTAAGGATGGCCTGCCGCTACCGCTATATCGGGCGGAACGCCGACGCCCTCAATGCGCTTGCCGTCCAGTTTCAGACCGACGACGGGCAGTTCCAGATAGCCATCGGGCGCGATAGAAAAGCCGTTTGCGCCGAGGAACGCCCCGGTCGTTGTCGTTCCAATGACTGTAGCGCGTTTCGATTTTTTGAATTGCAGCGTGAAGTATTCTTTGGCGCTGCGCGTGCCGCCGTTAATCAGCACGGTCATCGGGCGGTCATACCCGGTGTGGCGCGTCAATGCGCCGTCCCGGTTGGTCTGCTCCCACGTAATGTCGGGCGTGTCGAAGACGTTCAGGTAGCCAAAGGGGGTTCCGCCGTACCCGTCGCGCAAATCGAGGATCAGGCCGTCCGTGTCCGCCAGTTTTTCCAGTACCGCTTTGTCCAGCGCGTCCTTGAACGCGGAGTTAGACATCGTCCAGAGGTGGATATATCCAATGCGTTTGCCGCCGACTTCCAGCACGCGGGCGCTGCGCTCGGTGGCTTTCAGGAACGCCCGCAACAGGTTTTCCATGATGGGAACGGGCTTAAAGGTCAGCGGCGCAGTTTCTCCCTCGCGTTTGACCGTGAGGGTGATTTCCCGTCCCTCTTTGCCCCGGCACGATCCCGCCGACGTGAACGGCTGTCCGTCCGCCGATACAATCAGATCGCCGGAACGCAGTCCGACTTTTTCCGCCGCGCCCCCGTCAAGGACAGCCGAAACGCGCCAGCCGCCCGCTTCCGCCTGCCCCATAATCCCGATGTGCGCCGCCCGATGCTTGTCCAGATCGCCCGAAAGCACCGAGGGGAACAGATAAAACCCGATGTCATCGTCCGTCATATAGTCGGTGTGGGAGGCGTGGAGTTCGCGCAGCATGGCGTTGACCAACGTCTCAAATTCGGCCTTTGTTTTCACGTCCGGGAGTTTGGCGCGGTACTGTTCGCCGATTTTGCGCCAGTCTAATCCGCTGAAATTCTTGTCCCAGAAATGGTCGCGGACGGTCTTCCAGACTTTTTCCAGCGCGTTGGCGTAGTAGGGGACGGTCTGTTTCGGGGCAGTCGGCGCGTCCTGCGCCCGTCCCCCGACTGTCGCCGTCGTAAGCAGTCCGATGATCGCAACCTGCGCTATGCCATGCGAAAAATATCTGCGTCGAGGCGTTTTCAACGCCTCGCTAGATGGCGTTCCGCCAAGCGTCCTGCCGGACGCCAATACAGTTAGATTTATGCCGAAAAATTTCAAGTCAAACTGCGTTATGCGATGCGAAAAATATCTCAATGCGATTCTCCGTTGGTTTACTTGCGTGGCGAATATATTCCAATGCGCTGTTTGAGTTCTGGCAGCAAAGGATAAACACGCTCTGTGGGCAGTAACGCTCGCGCTTGCGCCTCCCTGCCTGTCCGTAACAGCGCTGCAATCTTCTTGACGCGGGGCGTATAATCTTCGATTGAGACCGTCCAATCTTCCACATAACGGTGGATAATATAACGGCTCAACCCGACTTGAATACTGCTAAAAGCGAGGCTGTTCCCACGCAATGAACGTTCCGGGTCCCACTGAATATGGACTTGCGCCACCGAAAACTGTTGCTGCCATAAGGCGTAGCTCTGGTAAACGCGCGGTTCTGCTTCGGTGAGGACGCCAAGCGACAGCGCCTCCTCCCAGCCAGTGCGTTTGATTCGCACAGCGAGGATTTTCTCCTGTCCCGTTTTTTGCCCCCAGTTGCTGCGCTCCATGAGCCAGAGAAAAGAGGGCTTGATCCATGTCATGCGTCCAAAAGAAAACGGCGGCACAAATTGTTGCGCCTTTAGCGCAGGCGCAGCGATATTCTCCGGGTACGCCTGATAAATTACGATAGAGGTTGCGTCGTAATCGGCGCGTATTTCACGCTCGTCAGGCATAGCAAATACCGGCCTTTTTATGCTTGGAATGCATAGCAAACTGCGCTATTCGATGCGAAAAAATCTTGTTGGGCTTTCCTGCTCGCTTATCCTAACTTCATTTTGTAAAACAGCGGGTCACGCGAAGCGTAGTATAGAAACAAAAACCCTATGCACTTTTCAAAGACATTTTGGTCAAAGGTATGCTTGCTTTTGTAACTCGTTTTCGCGTTTGCGCTGTCCGCAAGTTCACAGAGTAAAAGCGCCATAAACTGGGGCGCAGATAGCGCCTTCAATTCTTGCAGGCCTCGCATACCTGCCAGCGGAAAATAGTACAGTCCGTTTTCTTCATGACTGAAAGCGTCGGTCTTCATCATGCGGTTTAAGCCGCGTTTGGGATAACCGCTTTGCATCCATTCCAGCGTATTGGTCTGGAACGCCTCGAAGTTGAAGTCCAGCGTTTCGGGGCGCGTCAGAATCGCGTCGGTCAGGTCGAATAGAACGCGCTGCAGCGAGATTTTCGAGTCCGCAATGATATTGAACATCTCTTCGCGGATCGGATCGTCAGCGGCAAACAAGTCCCGCGTTTCGAAAGTAGTGCGAATTACGGCGCAGGAGTTCAGCGTATCTTCCAATTCAAGCCGATGCCTCATGTCTGTCTCCCATGTGATTGCCTCATCGAATGACGACGGGGCAGGGGAAAAGTTAGCCGATGCAACCTTGCAATTCATCAAGCGTAAAGGTTAGACATTGCGGCAATATGCTGCGTTGCCACTTAACAGAAAAATTATACCCTGCTTTTAGTCCCGTCCTGAAAAATGCGCTTGACAAACAAGGCCGAATTTTGTATACTTGAAATGCGCTTGAAGTATGACGAACAGGAAAGATTTTTATCATGCCGCCTAGCAGTCTGTCGGCGAGAGTATCTCTGTGCCGCGTAGAATGTGCCACAATAAAACATGAGTAGCCAATTCAAGACCGTAGATTACGAGGCCACCCTCAAAACCAGCGTCCGACTTTGCGACTGCCTGCCGACCGACCACCTCGCCCGCTTCGTTGGTGACATCGTAGCCCAACTTGACCGCAAACCCCTGTACGCTCGCTATGGCAACCGGGGCGGGCAGCCGTATGCTCCCGAAATCCTGCGGGGCCTGCTGTTTTACGCTTACGCCACCGGCGTCTGTTCCCCCCACAAAATGGGGCAGGGAACCACAGAGACCGCCGCCTTTCGCTCTCTGGCAGGCAATCTGTCTCCTGACCATGATACGATTGCCGCCTTTCGCAAGAACTTCCTCCCCGAAATCAGCGGCCGGTGCGTGCAAATCCTCTCCCTCGCGCAGGAGACGGGGCTGCTCCCACTCGGCAACATCAGTCGCGACGGAACCAAAATCCACGCCGACGCTTCCGAGAATAAGGCCGTCAGTTATAAACGCCTCCTCGCAATCGAAGCGAAGTTGCAGGCCGAAGTCGTTGAACTTTTCGCCCTTGCCCAAACCGCCGATAGCCGCGCCTCAAACGCCTCACCGAAGCGAAAACCGTTTTGGAAGCCCGCGCCGCCGAAAAAGCCGCGTGCGAGCAGGCGGAGTGCGACGCCAAAATGCAGGCGCGGCAGGCTAAAGAAGAGCAGACAGGCAGGAAACCGCGTGGCAAATCGCCCGCCCCGCCGTCTGCTACTCCCCCAGAACGGCGATCAGTACAACTTCACCGATCCCGACATCCGCGTGATGAAAAACAGCCGCGACGGCGGGTTCAGTCCGCAGCACAACGCGCAGGCAATAGTAGACCATGACGCGCTTCTCATTGTCGGCGGTTCGCTTTCCACCCACGCCAACGATCAGGGCGAAGTGGCCCCCACGTTAGAAACGCTCCCGCCTCAGAGTGGCAAACCGGACGCCGCCACGCTGGACACGGGCTATTTCAGCGAAACGAACCGGCGCGTTTGAGAGGCCGCCGGGATGGAAGCGTATAGCGCGACCGGACGGGCGACGCCTCATGCCGGGTTGGAAAGCGCATTTTGCGGAAGCGGGCGAGCCGCCGGGTGAGACCGCCAGCCTGCGCGAGAAGATGGCGTACAAACTACGGACGGCGGCGGTGATGGGCTTCCGTCAATTCTCCTTGCGCGGTCTTGCGGCGGTCACCGGCGAGTGGCGATTGGTTTGTTTGGCCTATAACCTGCGGCGTTTGCACGTTGTGACGACGGGGTAGGTCGGCTGTCGGGCGTATTCGGCCCTAAGCACGCGAAAAGGGAACAAAAACGCTTGATGCGCCGCAATTTTTCAGTTGAAACCTGTTGTTTGCGCCGGGACGAAAATCGCAGAGGAGGCCCACGCGACTTCTTCCCGACAGACTGATAGCAAACGGCTTATTGGATTCATCATTCATCATTTCCCGGAGGGATTTATGCTGGCAGGTTTTATTTTGATCGTAACGGGCGTGTTTTTGATTGTGGCGGGCATCATTTTGCCGCGTTTGATAAAGCCGATTACCGATCTGCTGGGCGCGTTTCCGCAGGAACTCATGGCGGCTGCCGGAAGCGCGATTCCCGGCGGCGGATTGCTGCGCCTGCTGCCCCTGCTTGGGCTGATGATAAAGGCTGTGATTGGCGCAGGCGTCGTTGCGTTCGGGTTTGGACTGTATGGCCTGTTCGCCCGCCCGACCCCACTCTGGCTGAATGTCTTCGGCGGACTGGCGGCGCTCCTGCTGATTGTCGGCGGCGGCGGAGTTGCGATTGCCCTCCGAAACTTCGCCCCGGCCCTGCAACAGGTCAATACAATGAAAAATATCCTGGGGAAATGAGGAATGACGAATGAGGATTGATGAATCCAATAAGCCGTTTGCTACCCGCAACAACGTATAAGAAGCGGTGTATTAGATTCAACATTCCTCATTCCTCATTCCTCATTCAGTGTGACTGCATGGGGCCGGGATTCAAATATCATGTCGTGACGATTGCGGCGCTGTTTTTCGCGCTGACGGTGGGCCTTGTCGTGGGCAGTCTCTACGTTTCGCCGCAGGTGGCGGACGGGCAGAAACGCGCCATCACGAACCTGCGCGACACCATCAATAAGAACGTGGCGGATCAGCGGGCGGAGATTGAACGGTATCAGAAGTTCACGGCGTCCGCGTCGCCGCTGCTGATTCAGAACCGCATGAAGGGCGAACCCGTCGCGATTATTCAGACGGGCGATTATCCCGACGCGGTGGAAAAAGTCCGCGCCGCCCTGACGCAGGCCAATGCTCGGATCGTGTCCGTCACCCATCTTGATGAGGCGGCAAACCGCTCTGACGACCGCCTGAATGACCAACTCGCCACCATGCGGCGGGACGCGGCGACGGGTATGGACGGTGAAATCGCCACGCCAAAAGACCGCGACGAACTGACCGCCGCCATCGCCGCCCTCGTGACGCGGCAGGGACAGCCGCCCGATACCCTTTTGCCTCTGCTGGAGGACGCGAACTATCTGCGCGTCGAACCCGACGCCGACTACACGCAAGGCCCGCGCTATGTGGTGATTGTGGCGGGCAGCCGTCTCGCCGATTCCACGCGCCCCGCCAACGTGGACGCGCCGCTCATCTCCGCCCTGCAAAAGGCGGGCGTCCGCGTCCTCGCCTGCGAACCGCAGAACGCGGCGGCATCCGACAGCGCCGCTTACCAGACGCTCGGCGTCAACGTCGCGGTCATCGAAAATGTGGACAGCGACATCGGCCCCGCGTCCCTGCTCATCGCCCTGCGCGGCAGCCCGAACGAGGACAGGCCCGCGCCGCCCGCGTCAAAACCCAATCCAAAGGGAACAGGGAACAGAAAACAGAAGCCGACACCCATCTCAAGATGATTACCGCACTGATTCCCGCTTACAATGAGGCCAGCCGGATCGCCGCAACGCTTGCCGCCATCCGCAAAATTCCCGGCGTCACCGAAATTATCGTCGCAGATGACGGCTCGACGGACGACACCGCGAAAATCGCGGAGACCGCCGGGGCCGACGCGGTGATTCGGCAATCCCATGCGGGCAAAGGCGCGGCCCTCAACGCCGCGTTTGCGCTGTCCTCCGGGGATATTATTCTGCTGCTGGACGCCGATCTGGGCGATTCGGCGGCGGAGGCGGAAAAACTGCTGAACCCGATTTTGCACGGCGCGGCGGAAATGACCATCGCGACCCTGCCAACGGGGACGGGCAAGGGAGGAGGCGTGGGGCTTGCGGTGGGCGCGGCGCGGCGCGGCATCGAACGGCTGACCGGGCGGCGCATGGAGGCCCCGCTTTCCGGGCAGCGCGGGCTGCGCCGCCACGTCCTCGAAACGGTCGGAGGATTTTCCGAAGGGTGGGGCGCGGAGGTGGCGCTGACCGTGCGGGCGCTTCGGGCGGGCTTTCGCGTGGTGGAAATTCCGACGGAAATGACGCACCGGGTCACGGGCCGACGCCCCGCCGACATCCTGCACCGTTTTGCGCAATACCGCGCCGTACAGCGCGTTTTACGGGAACTGAAACAGCCGGACGAAATCGCGTTCGCTAATGCAAAAAGGAAGCGCTGAACTCTATGAATGAACTCGGCGGCGATCCCGGAGCGTCCCTCGTTTCCGGCGGTCTGGCCTCACGGCTTGACGCTTTCGATCAGTTGCTGGTCAAGGCGGCCCATCATTCGCGCCTGCTGGAAGAATTTCTGAATCGCAATGCGGTGAACGGGCGCGGCCTGCTGCTGGCGCTGCTGGCGCTGCTTTTGATGCTGATTCTGCTGCCCCTGACTGAAGCGGTCTTGCGCCGCATCGGACACGTCCGTCCGAATTTTCGCGGCGAAACGATTCCGCAGTCGGTCGGCGCTGCGATTGTGATTTACGCCGCCGTTCTCCTTGCCGCCTGCGCCGCGCTGATCCCCGCCGCCCGCTTTTCCGTGATGACCTGGATAATCGCATTGGTCGGATTCGGGGCGTTGGGACTGCTGGACGACGTTCGCGGCAGCCGGGAAGCAAGCGGACTTCGAGGACATTTTCGCGCCGCTTTTCGTCAGCGCAAAATCACGACGGGGTTTGTCAAAGCCGTCGGCGGGCTGATTCTGACGCTGACAGTCGCCATGCGTCTACATCCCGAAAGTCCGGTTCTCGTTCTACTCGCGTCGCTTCTCATCGCCCTTTCCGCCAACGCCGTCAACCTGCTGGATTTGCGGCCCGGTCGCGCCGGATCGGTCTTTCTGTCGGGCGCGATTACCCTGATTTTTTTTGATCTCCTGCGCAGTGGCAATCCCGCCGGAATCCCCCTGCTGCTCGTGGTTGCGATTCCCGCATCCCGCGTCTACGCCCGCGACGCCGCCGCAAAAGTCATGCTCGGCGACGCGGGCAGCAATCCGCTCGGCGCGGCCCTTGCCCTCGCTTTTCTCGAACTCGCGCCGCCGTTGTCCGCGCAAATTTGCCTGCTGATCTTCCTTCTCGCCCTGCACATCCTCGCCGAACGCGCCTCCCTGACCGCCCTGATCGAAAAAATCCCTGCCCTCCGTCTTTTGGACAGAATGACAGGGATTCGGAAATAATCGCTCACGACTGCCCCGGTCAGTCGGGCCTATAAAACGCCCGTCTGCGGAAGCCCACCGGCTAACCGTCCTCACGGACGGCATACTCAGACCGGAATTTCCCGTCCGTGAGGACGGTTGGCGGAACGCCCCACAGACGGGCGTTTTATACGCCCGGTCAGGCGAGGGCCTCCTACTTCCGACGTCGACGCAGAACGCCCGCCCCAATCGCCGTCATACCGACAAGCAGCGCCACGCTGCCCGGTTCCGGCACGGCGGAGACCGCCCCGAACCGCGCCGTCTGTCCGTTGGTTCCGGTCGCGGTGATGTTCAGGACAGGGAATGTGGTGAAGTTCGCGCCTCCGCCAAAGGTCGCCGCAACGTTCGCATCGGTGGGGTTGACGACAATCGTCGCCAGCGGATTGGTCAGGATGTCGGTCTGAAGGTCAAGGCTTCCCGCCGTGCCGTTGAACAGGTCATAAGAGTCCACCGTGCCGCTGTTGACATTGCCCGTCGTGTTGAACGTTCCCGTTGTGATGATATCCTGCGCGGGGGCGGGAGTCGGGAATTTGTACGGGCTGAACCCGCGCAGCGTGATATTGCTCGTATTGTCCGGGGTAAAGGCGAAGTTTAGGCCGCCCGGTCTGGTGAAGGCCGCGTTCGTCTCCGTAAGGTTCAGGGCGAGGCCGGTCAGCGTATAGTTGCCCGCGCCAAACTGCGCGTCGAAAGCGGTCTTGACGCCGGAAACATCGAACCGGGCGATGCCATAAGAGGCGTTCGCGCCGTTGCCGATCCTTCGATATTGAAGAACGCGATGCCGTTATTGCCGGTGCGCGGGCCGGCGGGCTGGATTGTGCCGGTCTCCGCAAGGGCGGGCGCGGCGGCAAAAGCGCTGAGCGTGAGCAGCAGAGCCGCGTTGAATTGAGTTCGCATGAGAGAAGATTCCTCCGAAAGATAAGAGAGGCAGGCGCGGCGTTTAGTCTCGCGTCGCCTGCGTGGTTGGAAGCGGTCTTGATTTGCCGCCCTTGCTAAATCGTTTCGGCGTCTGCTTCAAAAAGCAAAAACGCCGCGTTTGTCAACTTCTCGCTTATTAAAATTCTCTCCGAATCCTAATATAGCAAGAAGTGTGCCAAACGCAGCGTTTTTGCCCCGTATTTTTGCCGTAATTTTACATTCCGTGAAAAAACGGTGTCTGCCGGTCTATTTCGCGGCCTTGCGGCGTCGAATCAGCAGTCCCACCCCAGGAACTCCAACCAGCGCCACCAGCAGCGAAGACGGCGCAGGCGTCGCTGCTACGATAGTTTGCGGAGCGAAGGCCAGGCCACGAAATGCTTCATTTGCAGCGGCAGTGGCGATTGATGTAGCAGTTCCTGACAGAGCGCCGTTGAAGCCCGAAGTATCGGTCAAAGAGTAAAGTTTAGCGCCGTCTGTCGCGAATAGATTAACTGTGGAACCAGTGACCGATGCAGTCAGACCACGGAACGTATTGGTGGCCCCAACAGTCCCTTTCGATACCCAGGTCCCGTTCACTAGCGAGAATTTGGTAATGCCAGGTGTCTTAGTGCCGCTCGAGTTTGCCCCATCGTCCGCAATATACAGCGTATCCGGCGCAGTACCGCCGCTGAGGTTTGCGAAAGCGAAAGCATACGGGCTACCGGATGCTTGCACTAGAGTACTGGTCTGTGCTCCCGACGTGGGCAGACCAGAACCCAAGGAATAGATGCCAGTTGTGCCGCTGCCAGTAGAGTAGTATAGTTGACCATTGGCGACGCTGATGTACCGCGAATTGACAGTAGATAATGCGCCGGTAGATGAAACAGACGTGCTCCCTACCGTTGTGTAAGCAGTGCCAGTAGCGCCAGTGACATAGATATTCGTTCCGTCCGCTGTGTAAGCGGCGCGGGGATTGTTTTTGTCCGCGAAGTTTGAAAGAGAGGTTGTGGTGTCCACCGAACCATCACCGCGAACGATCCCTACAGTGCGACTCACGGTAGCCGCTGTCGAACCGGGCAGCGAAGACGCGGCGACAGGGGCAGAATTGTAGCCTGTAAGGGCCAGATACTGACCATCAGCGGAAAGATTCAGTTGACCTTCCGAAGTGGCTGTTCCGCTGGCAACCAACGCTTTATTGGCCCCGCTCGCGGCTGTTGGCAAAGCAATGGACTGCACTAGCGTTCCGGTAGGCGTGTATTCGTCAAGGAAAACGGAGTTGCCAGTACTTGCAAGGGTCTGTGCTCCATCTCCGACGCGATAGATAACGATGTCGCCAGCGGTGAAGCCTGCAGCGTTCGCGGTCAGGGTGGTCAGGGTGAGGACGCCGAGCGACAGGACGGGCGTCACGAATTTCAGATTTTTCATAGGTTGCGTTGTTCCTTCTTTTCATTGGGTCCGATCAATGTGCCGGACTGGATTGGGAAGATTCGGGCAAATTGTTCCGGTCTGCGCGAAAATCGGTGTGACGGGCGTATTTTGCTCCGCGCCTTTTCGCTTCGTTTGGGCTGCGTTTGCCTTCCATAATAGTATAACGCAAGATTTGTGCCAAAGTCCCCGAATCGGGGAAAATTTTACATTAAATTTACATTAAGGAATACAGTACATTTGCAAATTTTTTAACTTGTTAAACTCATTCAGACGGTTGGGGCGATTTTGCGCTCCATTTTTGGGGATTACGGCGGCGGTTCTAGCGCAAAAAAGTCCCCCGATTCTCTGGCGGGAATCGGGGGCGGGCGAACGGTCTGCGCAGGGCTTTTCGCCGCTACCGCGCTGGGACTATGGGCGCGGCAGGTTGGAGGCCTTGCCGCCCGCAAAGAGCGTTTTTACCGCTTCCGGGCCGCCGCTGCCCGCCGCGTAGTTCGGGAACAGGGGGCAGACCAGATCGCGCCATGCGTCCAGAATCGGCGTGATTAAGGCCCACGCCGCTTCCACCTCGTCGTTGCGGGCGAACAGCGAGGCGTCGCCGCGAATCGCGTCCAAAATCAGGCGCTCGTAAGCGTCGTGAATCGGGGTCTCAAACGTGGAGCCGTACTGGAAGTCCATGCGCACCGGGCGCACTTTCATCGCGGGGCCGGGTTCTTTGCTGCCAATCTCCAGCGACGCGCCCTCGTCCGGCTGAATCCGAATCGTCAGGCGGTTCGGCCTGACTTCGGCGCAGTCCAGCCGCGCAAACAGGACTTCGGGAATCGCCTTGAACCGGATTTCGATCTCCGTTTTTCGCGCCGCCAGCCGCTTGCCCGCCTGCACATAGAACGGAACGCCCGCCCAGCGCCAGTTATCAATCAGGAATCGGAACGCGGCGTAAGTTTCCACGTTGGAATCGGGCGCAACGCCCTGCTCGCTGCGATAGCCTGCCGCCTCTTCCTTTTTGTCGCCCTCGCCGACGCTGCCCGGCCCGTACTGCCCGCGCACCGTGTAATCGTTTACATCATTGAGCGAGAAGCGGCGCATGGATTTAAGAACTTTGACTTTTTCATCGCGGGTGGCGTCCGCCGAAAGCGCGACGGGCGGCTCCATCGCAATCAGCGTCAGAACTTGCAGGGCGTGGTTCTGCACCATATCCCGCGTCATCCCCGACTGCTCATAGAAGGCCCCACGCCCCTCCATGCCCAGCGTTTCCGCCACCGTGATCGTCACGCTCTCCACAAAATTTTTGTTCCACAGCGGCTCGAAAATCTGGTTGGCGAAGCGCAGAACGAGGATATTCTGCACCGTTTCTTTGCCGAGGTAGTGGTCAATGCGGTAAATCTGATTCTCAGCGAATACGGCGCTCAGGTCAAGGTTCAGTTTCCGGGCGCTGTCCAAATCCACGCCGAACGGCTTTTCAATAATGATGCGCGACCAACTGGTTTCGTTGACGGCCTTGTTGAGATTTGCGCCGCCGAGCTGCTGAATAATCGGGGTAAAACTCTCCGGCGGCGTGGCGAGGTAGTACAGCCGATTTCCGTTCAGTTTGTGGGACGTATCCAGTTCGTCGAGTTTGGCGGTAAGTTTCTGATAGCCCGCCGGGTCGTTGAGCTGGGATTGGACGTAGAAGATATTTTGCGCGAACGCCTCCCATTCCGGCCCGTCGGCGGGCAGTTTCGGAGCGAATTTTTTGATGGCGTCCTGCGCGTCGGCGCGGAACGCGGCGTCGTCTTTATCGCGGCGGGCAAACGCCACGATCACGAACGGATCGGGCAGCAGCCCCTGCTGTTTCAGACTGAAAAGCGCCGGGACGATTTTGCGGTGGGTCAGGTCGCCCGTCGCGCCAAACAGCACAAAGGCGCAGGGCGGCAGGGCGTGGGCCGCGTCGGTCGGTTCCGCGCAGGGCGATTCGTCGGGCGCGGCGGTATCCAGTGGCGCGTCGGGATTGTCGGGGGCTTCCATCGGCATGGTGGGTTCGGTTCCTTCTCTAAAATTCCTTCTCTAAAATAATGAATCGTCACGAATAATAAAGGCTGTCTAAAACGCTCTGCGCGTTATCTGCGAATCGAATCTTCGGCGCGGATCCGCTTAAAGTTCGTCTTCCTCGTCGTCCTGACTCAGCACCCATTCCAGCGTTTCCGGGTCGGCCCGCTCGAAAAACAGGATGCCGTTCAGGTGGTCTACCTCATGCTGAATCACGCGGGCTTCCAGTTCCTTCGCGTTGCGGGTCACGGGTCTGCCGCGCTGATCGAAGCCCTTGACCCGAATCTCCGCCGAACGCTGCACCTGTCCCTGAAGGCCCGGAATCGAAAGGCAGCCCTCCAGCGGCTCAATCTGTTCGCCTTTGCTCGCCAGAATCACCGGGTTAATCAGGGCCTTCACGCCGTCGCCCGCATCGTAAATAATGATTCGGACGGAGGCCCCGACCTGCGGCGCGGCGAGGCCGAGGCCCCGCGCCGCTTTCATGGTCTTCATCATTTTTTCGATTAAGGCCCGCGTCTCCGTCTTAATCTGCGTCACCGGCTGCGCTACCTGCCGCAAAACGGGGTCGCCGAGTTTCACGATGTCGGGGTGCTTCGTCCACGCTTCGAGGAGTTCGGCGGGCGGCGTGAACGAGTCGTCCGTCACTTTCTGGGTTGCGGGCGGGGCCTGCTGCGTTGTCGGCGTGTTCGCCATGAAAAAACGTCTCCTCCGTTTCAGTCTGCAATCTTCTCTCCTATTATACACCATGCGCGAAACCGGTTCGATGCAACCCGTCCAAAATGGCCCGCTGCAACCCGAAAGAAACGGGGTATAATAAATTCCGATACGTTCGATAAGACGGCGCGGGCGGGAAAAAACCGTCCGCCGCGAAATTTTTTCTCTCTCCGTCGGGCGCGAATCGTCCGATTAAAAAGTGCGGGGACTTTTTCAGGACTGCCGCGCCGCCGAAAATTTGCGCCCCGCCGACAGGATGAAACGATAAACGCCTGATGCCTTCTAATCCCAACGCAAACGAAAATCTGCTTGACGCCGCCCCGGCGGTCTCCGTCATTGTCTGCACCCGCAACCGGGGCGACAACGCCCTGACGGCGGCGCGGGCCGTCCTTGCCTCCGATTATCCCGATTTCGAATTGCTCATTATGGATCAGAGCGACAACGAGGAGACGCGGGACGCGCTAAGGCCGCTCTGCCAGCAGGACGGGCGCATACGGTATTTTCGGCTGGAGCTTCCCGGCAAACCGGGCGCTCTGAACCGGGCGCGGCAGGAGGCGCGGGGCCGCTGGCTCGCCCTGACAGATGACGATTGCGTTCCCGCCCCCGACTGGATTCGCGCCCTCCTTGCCGCGTTTGCGTCCGACCCGAAAGTGGGCGTTGTGTTTGGCGACGTGCGGGCCGCTCCCCACGACAATACAACGGGATACATCCCCGACAATCCCATCACCGAATCGCAGGTCATCTGTACCGCCCGTGAGTTTCTCTATATGCCCGGAATGGTCCATTTTGGCATCGGGGCGAATATGGCAGTCCGCGCCGACGCCGCCGCTGCGGTGCATGGCTGGGACCCGTGCATCGGGCCGGGAGCGAAATTCGGCAACGCGGACGATCATGACATGGCGGTTCGCCTCTTGATGGCGGGCTACGCGCTGGCCTTTTCCGCCGAGGCCCACACCGTGCATGACGGCTTTCGGCTGTGGAGCGAATCGTCCCGCGACGTGCAGCATACGGGCTTCGGGTTTGGCGCGGCCTTTGTCAAGCACCTGCGCTGCGGCAAAATCTATCACGGTTCGCTGCGGATGCTGCGGCACTTTTTCCGGGAGATTACGCGCCGCCTGCTGACCGGCAAGCGTCCGCTGGGAACGGCCTTTCCACGCGGCTGGTTTCGCGGTTTTGCGGCGGCGCTGCGCTACCCGGTGAATAAGACCGACCGCGCCTTTGCGAAAATGGACGCGGCGGAGAGCCGGAAATACGGCGGCGAATTTGCGCAGTTGGCGCGGCGTCCCGCGTCTTCGGAACACGCCGGAGCGGAGAGCGGCGATGCGAAACACGTTCCCGTCCGCGTCGGCCATTCGGAGGACAACCGATGACGCCGAACGAAAATTCTTCGCTGGCGGGCCGCGCCGACAGTGAAACAGAAAAAAAACCCGCTGTGTCCGTGCTGGTCTGCACCCGCAATCGCGGAGACAGCCTGACGCCGACCGTCCGCACGATTCTGGCAAACGCGGGCGTGGATGAACTGGTTGTCATGGATCAGAGTACGAACGACGACACGGCAGCCGCTATCGCCCCGTTTCAGTCCGACCCCCGTTTGCGCTACCTTCGCACCGAAACGCAGGGCAAAGGCCGCGCCCTGAATCTGGGGCTGAACGCCTGCCGCGCCGATGTGGTGTTGATCACCGATGACGATTGCGAAGTCCCGCCGGAGTGGGCGCAAAAGTTCGCTTCCGTTTTTGCCGAAAATCCCGGTGTGGCGATGGCGTTCTGCAATACAAAGGCCGCCCCCGGCGAATGGCCCGGAGGCTATATCCCGACCTTTGAGCGGACGGGCGACCTGCTGCTGACAAAAATTCGCGACCGCTGCAAAATCAATCCGCTTGGCGCGGGGATGGCGGTTCGGCGCAAAGTCGTCCTTGAAATCGGCGGCTTTGATGAGTATATGGGGCCGGGGGCCGCAATCGCTTCGCACGACGAGGACGATCTGGCCCTGCGCTGCCTACTGCGTGGACACCAGCTTTTTGAGACCGACCGGACGTTCGTTTACCACTACGGGTTTCGCACGATTGACGAGAGCAAGGCGCTGACCTATCGCAACTATCACGGCACGGGCGGCGGAATGGCCAAACTGCTGAAATGCCGCCAGTGGCCTATTCTCACGATTGCCGGTTATATCGTGTGGGCGACCATTATTTTACCGCTGCTCGGCAGCGCGGCCCGATTGCAGAAGCCCCGCGTCGTCAGCCGCATCACGGGATTTTATCGCGGGTTTGCGCAGGGCCTGAAAATGCCCGCCGATTCGGAGAAATTAATTTTTAAGGGGTAGCCCTATATGCCCTCACCCCCGGCCCCTCTCCCAAGTTTGGGAGAGAGCAGGAAAGACCGCACAGTTTAAACTCCCCCTTCTCCCAGGTCTTTTGGGGAGAGGGGCAGGGGGTGAGGGCCTCAGTAGAACGGAAAGACAGCGAGAGACACAGGCCAATGAAGACCACGACGGCGCAGCCTCCCGCGCAGGACGAAACGCGGGAACACAATTCCATGCAGGCGCTGGCGCAGAAGGAACTGCCGTTGGCGGTCTCGGCGCTGATCTGCACCCGCAACCGGGAGGGCAGCATCCTCAAAGCCGCCCGCTCCGTGCTGGACAACGCCGACGCAAGCGCGGAGCTGATCGTCATTGACCAGAGCGGCAGCGACCGGACGGAGGAGGCGCTCGCCCCGCTGATGACGGACTCCCGCCTGCGCTATATCCGCACCGCAACGCAGGGCAAGAGCGCGGCGGTCAACCTCGGAATTGAGACGGCAAAAAACCCGATCATCGTCATGACCGATGACGATTGCGAGGCCCTGCCCGACTGGGCCGACGCGCACGTCCGCGCTTTTCGTGAAAATCCAAAGGTGGCGGTGGCGTTCGGCAACGTCCTTCCGCCGGAGTTCGACGCAAAGGACGGATTTACGCCCGTCTATCAGATTACGCAGGATTCCGTCTGCTACAACATGAACCAAAAATTGCGGGCGAGAGGGATTGGCGCGAATATGGCGATCCGGCGCGATGTGGCCCTGGCGCTCGGCGGCTTCGATACGGAACTGGGGCCGGGGGCGCGGTTTCGCGCCTGCGAGGACGGGGATTTTGCCGCCCGCTGCCTGCTGGCGGGCCACTACGCTTTTGAAACGCAGGCCAGCGCCGTGATCCACTATGGATTTCGGACGTGGGCGGAGGGCCGTCAGCTGACGCGGGACGCCTTCCTCGGAATCGGGGCGGCGTATATCAAGCCGCTGAAATGCGGCAAGTTCGCGGTCGTGCCGCTGCTGGCCTACGAGTTCTGGACGTATGCCCTCTACCCCAGCCTGCGGGCCACCCTGACCCTCCGCAAGCCGCTGAACTGGCAGCGGGTCATCTTCTTTGCGCGGGGCGTCGTTCGCGGCCTTGCGGCCCCGGTAGACCGCAAAACGCTGCTTTACCGCCCAAAAAACTCCTGACGCCGCCCGCTTTGCCGCGTTTTTTGTGTCTCTGTCCGCCTGCCCGCGCCTCCCCGTCTCGACTCCCCGAAAAATACCCAAAGCGCCGCGCAGGAAATCGCCCCGCTGAGAGCGAAATCTTTCTCTGTGTTTTGCGTAGGAGGAAACAGGCTTGTCCGCAAAAGATTTATACCATACACCGTTCGTTCACGCCCTGCAAAAGGACGGCTGGACGATCACTCATGATCCATTGACTCTCCCCTTTGACGGGACCGACCTGTTTATAGACATTGGCGCGGAACGCTTGATCGGCGCAGAACGGGAAGGCGAACGTATTGCAGTCGAGATTAAAAGTTTTCTCAAGCCTTCGTCGGTTCAGGATTTGAAAGAGGCCATCGGGCAGTATATACTCTACACCGATGTTATGGAAGAGTCGCCTGAAAATGCGGACCGCGTTTTGTATCTTGCTGTGCGCGAAGAAACGCAGCGCATTCTTTTTAGCCGGGAACAGACGCAGCGCCTGCTGCGAAAGCGAAAAATACGCTTGATTACCTTTGATCCTGAAAAGGAGGTCATCCTTCAATGGATAATTTAGAACGCTACCGCCGCATTGTGCGCGAAACGTTGACAAAAATTGTAAATATCCCTTACTCCAACGCCGCGATTGCCCACGAAGCGGTCTTTGACAGCGAAAACGACCGCTACCTTGTCATGTCGGTAGGCTGGAAAGAACCCACCTACCGCTTGCATTTCTGTCTGATTCACGTGGACATCATACAGGGCAAAATCTGGATTCAGCGCGACGGCACGGAGGACGGCATCGCTTACGATCTGGAGGAGGCGGGCGTGCCAAAATCGGACATCGTGCTGGCGTTCCACTCGGCAAGCGTCCGCCCGCATACTGGCTACGCGGTCGCCTGAACAACAGCGCAATGAGAGGAAACGGCTTATGACAACGCTGCAAATGGAAAAAGAACTGCTTCAAAACTGGCAAAACCTGCCTGATGAAAAACGTCAGGAGGCTTTTGAATTTGTGCGGGCGCTTGGGGCGAAAACGCCGCAAAAAACGACGCCGTTGCGCTCTGCGCTTGGACTGTGCGCTGATCTCCGCACAACGATTGAGGCCGTAGAGATTAACGAAGCGCGTCAGGAACTTTGGGGCGCTTTCCCGCAAGAGGATTTTTAAATGCGCTATGCGATTGTGGCTGATACGCACGCAACGATCTGGTACCTTCTGGACGACCCGCGCCTGTCCCAAAGCGCCCGTCGCGCTATGGAAGATGCGGCGCAATCGGGATCGCCAATATATGTCCCGTCTATTACGTTCGTCGAAATCGTCTATCTTGTTGAAAAAGGGCGCTTTGACGCAGCCTTGATTAGCAGGCTTTTGCTTGCGCTTTAAGACCTGGACAACGTATTGCGGCTTGCGCCGCTGGATTTGGCTGTCTCGCTGGCCTTGAGGCAAGTCCCGCGTGAACAAATTCCTGATATGCCGGACAGGATTATTGCGGCAACGGCCCTTGCGCTCGGCCTACCCTTAGTTACGCGGGACGGCAAAATTAAAACGTCTTTTGTCACAACCATCTGGTAGGCCACAATTATTCTGTGGAAGGACGCGAAAACAATGGCAGCAACAGTAAGGCTCGTCCTCACACGAGAAGAATTTGACGAACGCCTCGCGCAGTCCACAGCGCAAATACGGCAAAAACGTCTCGCTTTGGAAGCGCATCCAGCCAAACGGGAAGACTTAATCATGCGGTGCGTTTCGGTATTGGAAAGTCTGAAATACGAAAGGTAAATTGTTTTGGACGAGTTTTTCTCACGGCTTTGCGATCCGTCCCCGTTCGTGCCGCGCTATACTTGAGCCGGCTGGGAACCGGGGCTGGTTCGGCTCCACAATATATCTGACATACTGATCTGGCTGGCCTACGTCGCGATACCGATTGTGCTGGTATTTTTCGCGCGCCGCCGCCGGGACATCCCCTTTCGTCGAATTTTCTTCCTGTTCGGCGCGTTTATTATCGCCTGCGGAACGACGCATTTCCTGTCCTACTACACGTTTTACAGGCCGCTGTACCGCCTTGACGGGCTGGTCAAACTGATCACGGCGGCGGTGTCGTGGGGAACGGTCTTTGCGCTCGTCCCGGTTACGCCGATTGTGCTTGCGATGCGTTCGCCGGAGGAACTGGAGCGGGAGATTGCGGCGCGAAAAGAGGCGGAGACCGCCCTGCAACAGGCCAACGACACGCTGGAAAATCGCGTTCAGGAGCGCACGGCGGAGATCGAGGCGCTAAACCAACGCTTGCGCCGCGCCATGTCGGAAACGCACCACCGTGTGAAAAACAACTTGCAGGTCATCTCCGCGCTGGTGGATTTGCAGCGCATGGATGGCGGCGAGTTTGTGCCGATGCGGGAGATGGAGCGGCTGGGGCAGCACGTCCGCTCGCTCGCCGTGATCCATGACCTGCTGACGCATCAGGCGAAAACCGATGACCGCGTGACGGAACTGAATATGCGCAACACGGTCAATACCCTTGTGCCGATGCTGCAGGCCATGATGCCCGACCGTCCGATGCGGGCCAATGTCGCGGAGATGCGCCTCCCGATCCGGCCCGGAACGTCGCTGACGATTTTGATCAATGAGATTATCAGCAACGCGGGCAAGCACGGGCAGGGCGCGATTGAGATTGACCTGACGCAGGACGGCGCGAACGGGCGACTCGTCGTTCGCGATCACGGGCCGGGATTCCCGCCGGGATTCGATCCGCGCAGGGCCGCGCATACCGGCCTCGATTTGATTCAAGACCTGACGCAATGGGACTTGATGGGGACGGTCGCTTTTGAGAACGCGGAGGGTGGCGGCGCGAAAATTGTGATTGATTTTCCGCTCGACACCCCGCAGGAACCCGAAAGTAATCGCTGAATCCCAGGCGCTGTTTGCCGAGTTGAAAATGCGTCCGCATCCCACCTATCCAATCGCCGACGCGGTTGGTCGGGCCTATGAAAGACCCGTCTGTGGGGCGTTCCGCCAACCATCCTCACGGACGGCAAATTCAGTTCTGACCACTGCGTCCGTGAGGACGCTTGACCGAAGGCCGCTAGCGAGGCATTGAATGAAATGTAAAATGCCTGGCCTGAACAGTTATATTTTACGATTGAAAGTGAACGCGGTTCATGGCGGCGGTTCCCTGAACTGGAGTGTCAACGACGATGACAAAACTGCGGATTGTATTTTTTGGGACGGCGGACTTTGCTGCGCCTTCGCTGGAGGCTCTGGTAGCGGCGGGGCATGAGATTCTTGCGGTCGTGTCGCAGCCGGACAAACCGCAGGGGCGCGGAATGAACCTGGCAGCCTCGCCGGTGAAAAAAGCGGCGGAGCGGCTGGGACTGCCCGTCCTTCAGCCGAAGCGGGTGCGGAGCGCGGCGTTTGTGGAGAAAATGCGCGGACTGCGCCCGGATGTGCTGGCCCTCGCCGCGTTCGGACAGATTATTCCGCAGGACTTGCTCGATGTTCCGCCGCTCGGCCCGATCAATGTTCATGGTTCGCTGTTGCCCAAATATCGCGGGGCCGCGCCCATTCAGCGGGCGATCATAGCGGGCGACGCGGAAACCGGCGTGACGACGATGCGCATGGAAGCGACGCTGGACACCGGCGATATGCTGCTCAAAGCGACCCTGCCGATTGGCCCCGACGATACGAGCGGAACGCTTTTCTCGAAACTTGCGACGCTTGGCGCGGAACTGCTCCTCAAAACGCTGGACGGACTGGCAAACGGGACGATTGCGCGGGTTCCGCAGAATGACGCGGAAGCGACCCTCGCCCCCATGATTACGCCGGAGGACAGCCTGCTTGACTGGAACGATTCGGCGCGATTGCTGGATTGCCGCATCCGGGGCCTCAGCCCAAAACCGGGCGCGTTTGCTATCATCGAAATCAACGGACAGCCGAAGCGCGTGAAAATCTGGAATCTCAAGCCCGCCGAACCCAGCGCGGAGGTTGAAAGCGTAGCCGACGCAGCGCCGGGAACCGTCCTCGCCATTGAAAAAAATGGCGCGGACGGCGGCCCGCCGGGACTGCTCGTCGCGGCGGGCAACAGAAGCGTCGCCCGCATTTTCGAGGCGCAGCCGGAGAACGGCAAGCGCATGACCGCGACCGATTGGGCCAGAGGCGCAAGAATCAAACCGGGCGACCGGTTCCAATCGTAAATTACCCTGTTTTCCGGGAGTTGAAAACTCTTGCAACGCAGCGCGGAATCTTTATTTCAGGAGACAGTTTGATGGCAGTTATCGCCCCGTTTGCGGGAATCCATTACCCCACCGACGCGCCGCTTTCGGAGTTGATTGCGCCGCCGTATGACGTGCTTTCGCCCGCGCAGCAGGACGCCCTCTACGCGAAAAATCCCGGCAATATCGTCCGCCTCATTCTCAATAAAGAGCAGGCGAACGATACCGAAACCGACAATCGCTACACCCGCGCCGCCGATTTTTTGCGCGAAAGTCTGGCAAGCGGCGTATTGATTCAGGACGAAACGCCCGCGCTGTACGAGTACATTCAGCGGTTCGAGCATCCCTTGAACCCGGAGCAGATCGTTTCGCGGCGCGCGCTGCTGGTCGCGCTGAAACTGGAGCCTTACTCCGCCGGAGTCGTTCTGCCGCATGAGGAGACCCACCCGAAGGCCAAGACCGACCGCCTGAACTTGATGCAGACCACGCAGGCCAACGCCGAACCGATCTACGGCCTGTACGAAGACCCCACTCTGTCTGTGGCGAAATCGCTGGACGAGATGCGCGATTCTGCGACGCTGCTGCTCCGCGCCGATTTCCCAGGGCAGACCGCCCCCGACGCCGAACAGCACCGCATCTATCGCCACACAGATGATTGCCTGCTCTCCGATCTGGAAGACTTTTTTTACTCCTGCCGGGTCTGGATCGCCGACGGACACCACCGCTACGAGACCGCGTTGAACTATCAGCAAGGGAACAGGGAAGCGCAGGGTGTCGGGGTTCGGGGGGCGGGTGTCGAGCAAGCGAGCGCCGTCGAAGCAATCCAAAATCCAACATCCGTAATCCAAAATCAGGACGTCCAAAATGGGGCGGCGGATTTTATTCTGATTGGGCTGTCGGCGTTCGAAGACCCCGGACTGGTCGTGCTGCCGACGCACCGACTGATTAAAAATGTGTCCGCGTCCCGGTTAGAGGAGTTGCCGCTGCTTTTGGAGCGCTATTTCCATGTCGCCGTTTTACCGCAGGCGGCGGCGCGGGAGTGGCTGAAAACGGAGATCGCGGAAGAAAAACGGTTCGTGATTTTGCTGCCGGAGGATAAGGCGTATACGCTGACGCTGCGCGATCCGGGCGTGATGGACAGCGCGGTCACGGCTCCGCACTGCGCGGCATGGCGGCGGCTGGACGTTTCTATTCTGCAAACATTGGTATTAGACCGCTGTCTTGGCATTGGCTGGCAGGATTTGGCGCATACGCCCGACGTAGCCTATACGCGGGACGAGGCGGAAGCGGTCGCAAAGGTGGCGGACGGAACTTATCAGCTGGCCTGCCTGCTGCAAAATCCGCAGGTGACCGAAGTGCGGGACGTGGCCTCGGCGGGCGACAAAATGCCGCAAAAATCCACCTTCTTCTACCCGAAACTGTGGAGCGGCCTGATTGCGCGTTCGCTGGCGTAATAAAAGGTAAAAGTCAGAAAAATAAATTTCCTCACGAGGAGTCAAGGAAGTAAACTTCCTTGAAAGGCGAGAAAGCAAGATGTTATCGTGAATGTACTCGGAATTGAGACCAGCTGCGACGAGACCAGCGCGGCGATTGTCGCGGACGGGCGGGAGATTCGCGCTAACATCATCGCGAGTCAGGCCGATCTGCACGCCCGGTATGGCGGCGTCGTGCCGGAAGTCGCGTCCCGCAAGCACGTCGAACAGATGCTGCCCGTAATCGAATCGGCGCTCGATACCGCCGGGATGACCTACGCCGATATTGACGCCTTCGCCGTAACGAACCGGCCCGGACTGCTCGGCGCATTGCTGGTCGGGGTGTCGGCGGCGAAGGCGCTGGCCTACGCCCTGACAAAGCCTGTCATTGGAATCCACCACCTCGAAGGCCACGTCTATTCTAATTTCCTCGCCGCTCCCGATCTGGTTGACGCCTTCCCGCTTCTGGTCTTAATTGTCTCTGGCGGGCATACGCAAATTGTCCGCATGGACGGGCATGGGCGGTACGAACTGCTCGGTCAGACAAGGGACGACGCGGCGGGCGAAGCCTTTGACAAGGGGGCGCGATTGCTGGGCCTGCCTTATCCCGGCGGCCCGAATCTTGCGCGTTTAGCGGAGGGCGGCAATGTCGCCGCCGTCGCGTTTCCCCGCGCCCTGCTCGGCGACAGCCTCGATTTCAGTTTCAGCGGCGTCAAGACTTCTCTGCGCAACTTCATGCAGAAGGACGCGGACAAAGCGGCCCCCGCCGATGTCGCCGCATCGTATCAGGCCGCGATTACCGATGCGCTGACCGAAAAAATGCGCCGCGCCGCCCGTCAGACGGGCATACGGACGCTGTGCGTGGCGGGGGGAGTGGCAGCCAACCGCCGATTAAGCGAAAGTTTGCAGGCGATGGCGGACACGGAAAATTTGCGTCTCGTCGTTCCCGCGCCCGTTCTCTGCACCGACAACGCCGCCATGATCGCCGCCGCCGGATATTTTCGCCTGACCTATCAACCGCCCGACGATCTGGCCTTTGACACGCTGGCAACCGAAACGCTGGCGTAGATTTCGTTTAGCGCAAAAAGTAATAAAAACCTTCCAGATAGGCGGGCTGCAAATAGACCGGTTTCGGCGGGGGCGGCGGGCGCAGGCCGTAGACGACCAGTTGATTCGAGAGGGTGGCGAGATAAACCTTGCCGTTGACGACCGTCGGCGGCGTCCATTTTGACCACATTCCGAAGTCGTCGCCCGGATTCATTTTGCTGTTCCAAATCTCTTTGCCGACGTTCGAGGCGTCGAAGGCGCGGAGGATTCCCGGAACGTGGTAATGCGTGGCGTCGCCGTCGTAGGGCAGGTTGGCCCAGACGATCCCGGTATACGCCTGCGTTCCGTTGGCGGACAGCGAGAGGCCGGGGCCGTTGGCGTAGCCGTCCGTCACTTTCATCGCGCTTTGTCCGGCGGGCGTGGTATTGAAGTGGCTGCCCGCGAACGTGTACGCTTTCAAGTAGTCAAACTCGCCCCAGACGTAGAGGGTTTGCCCGGTGCGCGGGGAGTTCCAGCAGGTCATGGCGGCGTGGATATGTCCGCTGCACGCCTGCCACGACTGCAAAATCTGGCTGTCATCGGAAGGGTTGACGTGGCCCATTTTGCCGGTGGTCGTGTCCATCACGTAAATTTTGCCGCCTTTGCCGCCGGAGATCAATAGATTTGTTCCGGGCATAAGCAGGCCGTTTGAGGAGGACAGGTCGGCGTCCAGGCTGTTGAGGTAGTCGTTGTCCCAGGGCGCGAACCAGTCCACCGTATTCAGGTCGGCGTCGAGTTTGACCACACTTTCGGCGAGGTTGCGCCCGCCGTTGAAACTGCCGTTGCCGCCGACGTAGTAGACATTGCCCGCCGCGTCCGCGCTCATGCCGTCCCCCGACATCCAGATTCCGCCGCCGCCGCCGTCCGGCGTGTTGTTGTGGACGGCGACAGTTTGCAAGGTCTGCGCGTCGCAGGCGAAAATCCAGCCATGAAACGGGTCGTAATCCTCATACGAGGCGAAGGGGACGTAAATTCTGCCATTAACGAGCGTCAGGGCGCAGCGCTGCAACTGCGAGGCGGAATGGAATGGGACGTGGCCCGCCCCGTCGTCGTCGTAATTATTAGAGCCGGGAACGACGGCGGCGAAAGAGGCGGGGCCGCCGAATTTTTCCGCGCCGGTAATTAGATCAAGCGCGTGGAGGCCGTGCCGGAAAACGCCGTTGTCCGCGTTGTAACTGACGACATAGAGCGTGGCGGTCTTCGGGTCAATGACAGGCGTCCCAATCACGCCGACTTCCACCGGCAGGCCCAGCGTTCCGAGCGTGGCGGCGGAGACCGAATTGCCAAAATTCACCTGCCAGAGCGGGAGGTTTGCGGCGGGATCGTCGGCGTCAAAGGCGTAAACGGAGTTGTGCGCGGTCGCCAGATACACGACGTTGCGTGTTTTGCCGCCAATCGCAAGGTTAGGAACGTAGAGCGGCTGCGCGTAGAGTTCTCCGTCCACCTGCCGGCAAAACAGTTTGCCGAACTGCGCAGCCCGCACATTGAACGTGGTGAGTTTCTTCTCCTGAAGGTTCTGTCCGGCGCGGTCAAGCGCGTTATGGCGGGTCAGGACGGAGACCTGCGCGATGGCGGTCTGCGCGGCAAGCGTCAGCAGCGCCACGCCGCCCGCCAGCAAATTCTTCGTTGATTTCGGAACGCGCATCGGGCGTCACTCTCCTGACCAGGTGTTGATAACACCCGTTTATGTGGCGCAAGCACCTCGCGTCCTTACGGACGCAGCAATCAAAATCTACAGGGTGTGTCCGAAGGCCACACAGACGGGTGTTATCAACACCTGGACTACGGGACTACGCGCCGTGTGATTTTCGTCGTAATGGGTAAGTGCCATGACGCGGGCGATTGCGCAGAGTTCAAAGGCGAGCGGCAGGCAAAGGCGCTAAAACCCCGATTTATGCAGAACGAAACGCGCCGCGCCGCCGATTCGTAGTAAAAAAATATGGCGTCTTCACCGAACTTTACTAAGAGTACGACGGTTTATCTGGGGCTGGGTTCCAGCCTCGGCGACCGGGCGGCGAATTTGCGGGAGGCGCTCCATCGCTTAGAAGCGCCGGACTTTCGGATCGTCGCCGTATCGTCTTTTTATGAATCGCCGCATCTGGGGCTTAGGCCGGAGGACGCGGAGCGTTTTCCGCCGCATCTGAACTGCGCGGCAAAAGCGGAAACTGCGCTCGCGCCGCTGGAAGTTTTAGCGCGGATTCAGGCGGCGGAAAACGCGGGCGGGCGGCAGCGGACAGAGCATTGGGGGCCGCGAACGATTGATATTGACCTGCTGTTTTATGGCGATCTAGTCTTGCAGTCCGCAGCGCTGACCGTGCCGCATCCCGGCGTTGCATCCCGCGCTTTTGTCCTGCGCCCGCTGGCGGAACTCGCGTTCGATCTGCGCCTGCCGCCAACCGGCGGGACGGTTTCGGAACGCCTGCAAGCGCCGGAGATTGCGGCGCAGCCGCTGGAAATTTTTCGGGCAAGGGAGTAGGGACAAAATGAATTTTCTCTATGAGGCGGTGGACGCAAGCGGCGCCACCACGCTCGGCAAAATCGAAGCGAACGACGCGGCGGAGGCGCAGCGGCAACTCGTGCAGAACGGCTACCGTCCGCTTTCCATCGCGCCGACGACGAACGCCGCCCCCGTCGCTGAAACGCCCCTGCCGATTCGGACTCCCTATTCCGCGCCGTCGCAAACGCAATCGCAGTCGCAGAGCCAGCGCTCCACCGTGATTGCGGCGCAGCACCGCAGCGTTTCCGCCGCCCCGATGCAAAGCAGTCCGTATGCGGCGCAGCAGACGGCGGCGCGAACCGGAACGGGCAGCAGCAGCGGCATGATTCTTGCCGGAAGCGCCGCGAAAACGTCCACGAAGCAGCGAACAAAAACCGCGCAGACTTCCGCCGCTTCCGCGACTTTGCCCGCCGCCGCGAACGCTTCCAAACTGGGCGGCGCAAACTCCCGCGACCTGCTTCTTTTCTTTCAGCAGCTGGCGGCGCTGGTCAAAAGCGGCATGACCATCAATTCCGCGCTGGAAAATCTCGGCCCGCGCACCCGCAACGCCTCAATTTCCCAAACGGCGCGGGAGATGGCGGACGCGGCGAAAGCGGGCGGCAAAATCTCCGACGTCATGGCGCATTATCCGCGTATCTATCCCGATCACGTCGTCGGCATGGTGCGGGCGGGCGAACTTGGCGGTTTTTTAGAGATTGCGCTGGCGGAGATTGCCTATACCTACGAGCAGAATATCGCGCTGTATAAAGGCGCGTGGCTGCCGAAACTCATGGCGTTGCAGGCGTTTTTCGCCCTGCCGCTCGGCCTGCCGCTGATGTCCTCCGTGCTGAAAGTGCGTCCCGGCGGCGACCTGAACATGAAGGCCAACCTCCGCGACTACGTGATTCAGGCATTAATCGAAACGGCGGTCTGCGCGGTTTTGTACGGCCTCGTTGTGCTGGGCGTCAAGCGGCTTCAACTGCCGCAGTTTCGCCGGTTCCGGGATTATTGGGCGCTGAAAACGCCGCACTTCGGCAGATTGCAGCGGGAAGCGTCGCTGGCGAATTTTGTGCGGATGCTGCGCCGTCTGTACCAATCGGGCGTGGCCCCGATTCAGGCGTGGGAGGGCGCGATGTGGACGGCAAGCAACGTCGTGATTCGGGAAAAACTCGCCGGTTCCTACGATCTGATGCAGCGCGGGGCGTCGTTCGGAGAAGCGTTCGCCGCGACCGGCCTGTTCCACGATTCGATTGAGCAGCTGCTCGTCACGGGCGAGGCGTCCGGTCAGATGCCGGAAATGCTGGATCAGGCGGCGGGGTATTATCAGCAGCAGGTCGAGGAGTCTGCCACCAAAACGCGGCGAGCAATCTTTTCGTGGGGACTCCGCGCCATGCTGATTTTCGGCGGGATTTTAATCTGTTTCGTCGCGTACTCCTATTTTCACGGAATGTTTAATTTCGTAGATGACTTTATGAAACCGGCAAGCGGCGAGGACAACTGACTTTATGCGAGAACCGAAACAGACGCAGCAAATCCCCAAACCGCTCTCCGAAGAAGCAAGAAGGCGGCGGCTTGGCGAAGCGCTGAACGAATTGCAGCAAAGTCAAACGCCCGAATCGATTCAGGCATGGCTCGATCATATCGCCGAGGGGCGGAAAGACAGGCCGCTGCATGGACGCGAAAAAGATTGATTCCAGACAATGATTGACAACAAGTCCAAAGGAGTAATATAATGGATCACGGATACGACGCCATATTATGCGGCGACACTTTACAATGGATAGGCGAACGCCCGTCTGAATCGGCCTCCAATGAGCCGGTTCATGTGCGTATTATTACGCAGGCAACACCGCCGATTTCTGAGGAAGAGCGGAAACGACAACTCGGCGCGGCGCTGAACGCATTAGTCAAAAGCAATCCTTTTCGGGAAATCCACGATCCGGTGGAATGGCAACGGGAGATTCGCGCTGACCGCGCTTTGCCCGGAAGGGACGAATAATGTTTCTTGATAGCAATATCATTATCTATGCGTCGAAACCGGAATATCCTGAAATCACTCGTTTCGCGCAGGAGCGCGGCAAATCCGTCTCGGCAATCAGTTATGTTGAGACGCTTGGTTATCACAATTTGACTGAAACGGACAAACAGGTTCTGGAAACAATTTTTGCGCGGTTAGCAATATATGCGGTGACGCAGGACGTAATCGAGCAGGCGACGAAACTGCGTCAGCAAAAGAAAATGTCGCTTGGAGATGCGATTATCGCGGCGACGTGCCTTGTCTACAACGAAACGCTTGCCACGCGAAATACAGCGGACTTTGACTGGATTTCAGGACTTACGCTTTATAATCCGTTCGACGCGCCCGCGCAGACGGCGAACGATTGAGACATTGACAACATCGCGAATGAGCGCGGAGAGTTTTTTTTGGAGGCCGACTATGCCACAATTTGCATTTAGCGCGACGGACAGCCTGGGCAACAACGTCGAAGGAACGCTGTTCGCCGGGGATACAGCCAACGCCACGCAGCAGGTGCGGCAAATGGGCTACCTGCCGCAGCGCATTGAGGAGGCGGGGCGGCCCGTCGTTTCGGCGGAACCCACGCAGATTTTGCCGGTGTGGAACGTCGCCGCCCCCTCTGCGCCGCTCGTTCCGCTGGGCGGCGAACCGGAAAACGAGGCCGCTGAAGTCGGGCGCGAAGAACCCTGGCAGCGCGGAGGCCCCGTCGCGTCCGCCCCCGCCGCGCCGCAGCCGACTTTGACGCTGAATGCCTACGGCAACGTCGTCCCTACGCAGCGCATGACCGCGCCGCCCGTTGCGCCTCCGATGAATTACAACCCGGCGCAAACTGGAACCGGAGCGGGGCGCGATGTGGCGATCCCCTACGGCGAATTTGGGGCGCGGCGCATCACGCCCGGACAGCGGATCGCCGAAGCGCTGATCTATCCGCTGTTCTCCGGCGTCGTGTTCAAGGAATTGCCGCCGTTTTTCCGGCAATTTGCCACGCTCATCAACGCCGGCATCCCGCTGTATCAGGCCCTTGGTTCGCTGGCGGCCGCGACCGCCAACAAAAAGCTCAAAGAGATTGCGCGGGCGGGGCAGCGGCAGGTCGAGGCGGGCGGCAAATTCTCCGATGTTATGGCGGCGTACCCCTGGATTTTTCAGCCGGTGCAGATCGAACTTGTCCGGGCGGCAGAGCAGGGCGGGATGTTGGACATTGCCCTGAAGCAGATCGCCGATTATGTCGAACATGAATTAGAGATACGCCGTCTCATCAACCGGGAAACGCTTTACCCGAAAATCGTGGTCTTTGTCGCCGGGATGATTATCGGGCGCGGCGGGTTTACCGGCGGCACAATGGCGCTGGTCAGTTTGGTGGTCGGGCAGGGCTACACTCCGCTCAATTATCTTTCCGACACAGTGGGAGCCATTCTTGGGGGGATTTTACCGATTTTTCTGACGGTCGGGGTGTTTCGGCTGTTTCTGTTTAACGTTCCCGGCGTCCGGGAGGCGTATGACACGGTGAAGATGTACTTTCCGGTCACGGGTAAAATTACGCGGATGTTCACGATGGCCCGCTTCACCCGCACGTTCGCCACGCTGTACCGGGCGGGCTTCACCATTCCGTCCTGTCTGCGGATTGCGGGCGACGCCAGCGGCAACGCCGTCCTGCGTCGGGTGGCGCAAAACGCCATCGGGCAGACGGAGCGCGGCGGTTTAGTTTCCGACGCGCTGGCCCCATCCGGCCTCGTGCCGCCCATCGCCCTGAATATGTTCCGCACGGGAGAAACAACCGGCAATTTAGACGCCACGCTTGATAAAGTCGCCGACTATTATGAGGCCGAAGGCAAAATGAAATCGCATCAGGGCGCGGTGATCCTCGGCGTTGTGGTATTCTTACTGGTAGCCATTATGGTCGGCTCGCAGGTCATCGGCTTCTACACCGGCGGCTACGGCGGCGCGATCCAGAAAGAGTTGAAGGAGGAGTAGGAGGAAGGGTGTCGGGTGTCGGGTGTCGGGTGTCGGACAAAGATGCAGGTGCGGAGTGAGCAATCAATCCAAAATCTAAAATCCAAAATCCGAAATGTCCCGACACCCGACACCCGAGACCCGACACCCTGCGCAGCGGGATGCAGCCAGACCATTACGAAGTCCTCGAACTGTCGCCGACGGCGACGGCGGAGGAGATCAAAAAAAAATACCGGACGCTGGCCCGCCGCTACCACCCTGACGTAAACCCGGCCCCCGACGCCGCGCAGAAAATCACCCGGATCAACGAGGCGCACCACGTTCTTGGCGACCCCGACCGCCGCGCCCTCTACGATGCCGAGCGGATGCTGCGCGATCACGCCGCCGCGCAAAAAGCAAAGGCGAACGGGGCAGACCGCGCTGCGCCGCGTTCCGCCGCAAAATCCGCGCCGCCGAAATCGGAATCCCGACCCCGCAACGCGCCGCCATCCGGCAATGCGCGTTCGGTAGACTACAACGGGTTTGGGACGGTTCCGAACGCCAGCCCCGCCGCAAAATCCCCGCCGCCGCGCCGCCCTGAAACGGCGAAAGCGACGGCGGACGCCTTCCGCGAAATGGACCGCTTCATCATGGAGGCGCAGCTGGCGTTTATCAACCGGCAATACCGGGAGGCGGAGGCACTCTGCTTTCAGGCCCTGCAAATTGACCGCCGCAACGCCACCGCGCACGAAATCCTCGGCGATATTTTTACTAAACGCGGGCAGACTGACAACGCGGTTAAAGCCTATACCTACGCCGTGCAGCACAATCCGCGCAACCTGACCGTGCAGGCGAAACTGGAGCGATTGAGCGGCGGCGTCCGCAGGGCCGCGCCCGCCTCCGGCCCCACCGTGACCCACGCGGCCCCGTTCTCGCCCTGGGAGCAGCTGCTCGGCGGCGACAACCGGGAGACGACCCTTGCCGCTATCAGCGGGCTGTTTTCGGTGGCCTTCCTCGGCCTCTGCTTCCTGCTCTATCTGCACCCCGGACACCCGTTCGCCGAAAATATGGGCTGGATTTCCGACCTTTCGTTCAATCTGCTGGCGACTCTGGCGCTCGGCGGGGCGTTGGCGGGAACCCTGCTGGCGATTAACGGCAGAATGCGCCCGATTCAGGACGAACTGTTGGCGCGGCGCACCCTGCGCGGCGACGCCGGCCCGCCGATTTCGCTGGGGATCGTGCTGACTGGCTTTGCAATGCTCTGGTTTTACGCCTCGCTGCTCGTCTATATCGGAATCGCCGTCGCGAAAAACCGCCTGTCGCTCTCGATCTTGCGGGCTTACGGCCTCACGCTGTTCCTGACGGCCCTGTTCGCGTTCTTCTACCAATCGAGCGGGCGCGACGGCTCCGCCGAATCGTCCGGCTGGCTGCAAACGCTGGCGCTGGGCGGCAACGTGATGTTCCCCGCTGTGCTGTTCGGCTGGGCGGTGGGAGACGCCCTGCGGCTCAAAAAATAATGCGTCATTCACCACTCCCAACCCCTCCTTCGCAAGAAAGGAGAAAATTGGGAAACTACTTGTTGCTGTACTGCATGATGAGATTTTGCGCGGCCTCCACCGATTCCCAGCCGTGAATCGTGACCTCTTTGTTCTCCAAATCTTTGTACACCGCGAAAAAGTGCAGAATCTCTTTCAGGCGGTGTTCCGAAAGGTCTTCCAATCGCATCACCTGTTCGAAGCGTGGATCGTTGGCGGAAACGCCGAGGATTTTATCGTCCTGCCCCTTGTCATCGCCCATGTGCAGCACGCCCACCGGCCGCGCCACGAGGACGCAGCCGGTAAAAGTCGGCTGGGTGCAAAGCACAAGGATGTCAATCGGGTCGCCGTCCTCAAATAGCGTGTTGGGAATAAAGCCGTACTCGCAGGGGTAGTATAGCGGCGAATACAACACGCGATCCAGACGAAAGACGCCCAGTTCCGAATCATACTCGTATTTGTTGCTGCTGCCGCGTGGAATCTCCACGACGACGTTGACCTCGCGGGGCGCGTTGGGGCCGATAGTCAATCTGTCATAAGCGGTCAAGGGCCAGTCACTCCTGATGATGGGGAAAAGAGAAAATAGACAGTATCAACGGGATAAAAGACTGATGGGAAAGGATTTTTTATCCACGAACGACACGAAGGGACACGAAGAAGAGATTCAATCCGCAGATTTTCGCAGATTGAATTTCAATCCAAAATCCAAAATCCACAATCGGATTATCCTGTCAATCCTGTCTTAGCAATCTTTTATTCTGTCCAAGCTGTCTATTATTTCTCTCCCTTTGATTATACCCTGCTGGCGGGCAGTCCCGGTACTTTTTGCGCAGAATCGCGGGAGGAAACAGGGCAGATGCGAATAAAAGCGAAAGTTTCGCTTAAAATTGCGAAATTTTTCAAAAAAGGTCTGAAAATCATTGACAACGTTCCGGCAAGATGTTATACTTGTCCGGCTGTGATCCTCAATCCAGCCGGCACAATTAGCAAGGAGGGCGTTTGGAAATGCTCGCAGGTAAAGTCAAGTGGTTCAATGATGCGAAGGGCTACGGTTTCATCGAGACGACCGAAGGGAAAGACATCTTCGTTCACTACTCCGCCATCGTCAAAGAGGGCTTCAAAACGCTGGCGGAAGGCCAGGAAGTCACCTTCGAGGTGGTGGAAGGTAACAAGGGGCCGCAGGCCGCCAATGTCGCTTCGCCGTCGCTCGCGGTGGCCTGATTCCGCACCTCTCATACTCCGCGCAAAAGCGTTTTTGAAAAAAACGCAGGCGATAGCGCCACGCGAATTTCATGTTTCTAATCACTTTACATTACGCTCTGTTTGACAGCAATCCCCCCGCTTCCGCGCCCGGATTCGCCAGTAAATCAGTAAGTCAGGCGTTGGGATTCGGGCAAACGTTGAGGAGAGGGCTGTCAAAAAGGCCTTTTCCTTCCTCTTTTTGCTCGACTTCTAACGCTTTTTTTTGTCTGACGGAACTTCGCGGAGAACGTCTGCGTAGCCTGATTCAGAGGAAAGCGCGGCGGTAAGCGCCGCGTTCCCGCGGCAAAGGCCGTGATTTTACGATGAGGAGGAACCCCCTGATGAGCAGCGCAATCGCAGTGACAACCGATCAGTTTGAGGAGACGGTATTGAAATCGGAGACCCCCGTGCTGGTGGACTTCTGGGCCGTGTGGTGCGGCCCGTGCAAAATGATTAAGCCCCATGTCGAGGCGCTGGCGGACGAGTACGCGGGCCGCGTCAAGGTTGTTTCGGTGGACGTGGACAATGAGCATGAGATCGCGGAGAAGTATGGCATCATGTCCATTCCCACCCTGTTTTTCTTCAAGGACGGCAAAGTGGTAGACCAGCAGGTCGGGGCTGTTTCCAAAAAGGACATCGCCAGCAAAATGGACAGCCTGATTTAGGGAAATTCCGGTGTTCGGGTATGCGGTATTCAGGTATTCGCTCATTCACTAATAATTTGCGCAAAACTTACAGTGAAACACATAACACCTGAATACCGCATACCCGAACTAAATATTTGAACCATTCCTTAACCGGTAAAATTTAACCCGGTAGACCTTCCTGCCGCTGAATTGTTTCGGGAACGCGGCGGGCGGCGGGCGCGTCCGACAGCGGGCGCGGCGCGAAAGCGGTTAAACGGAGCGCCATGACACACACCGAATCGGACAAAATACCGGAAGAACGATTGCGCGATCACGCGCTGGCGGGGCGGATTCGCAGCAACATCGCCTCCCGCGACGAGAACGCGGCCCTTGCGGTGGAGAGTCTGGCGCATCTGCTGAAGACGATGAACGCTGTGCAGGAGCGCCTGAACCGGCGGCTGGAAGCGGACGGGCTGACGCTGGCGAAGTTCAACGTTCTGGTCGTTTTGTGGAGCGCCGAAGACAGACGCCTGCCGATGTCGGAGGTCAGCGAACGGATGGGTGTCTCGTGCGCTAACATTACCAAACTGGTGGACGGTCTGGAGCGCGGCGGCTGGGCGCGGCGGGCGGCGCATCCGGGAGACCGGCGCGTGGCGCTGGCGGAACTGACGCCGGAGGGCGCGGCGCGTTTTGAAAGCATTATGGGGCGGCATTTCGCGGGTGTGGGCGAACTCTGGGGCGAAATGAACGCCGATGAGTGTTTGCAGTTGATTCACCTGACCATGAAATTACGGACCAGCATCACCGCAAAGTCAGGGACTTAGGCCGAGAAGCAAGCGAGGAAGATCATGCCGGAAGACAACAAAAACGGGGGCGGCGCGGCAGTCGCGGAACGCAGGCCGCCGCAGGACGGGCAGCAAAACCAAGACGGGGCCGCGCCGGATTCAAAAGATCAGCAAAACGCGCAAAGCCCGCAGGACGCGCCGGAAAGCGGCGAACAGAAAGAAGGCGCTAAAAAGGACGATAAGCCGGAGAAGCCACACGAACGCCGCGCATGGATTGCGCCCGTTGCAGGACTGCTCGGCATCATCGCGCTAATCGCCCTCATCTTCTGGGGAATTGGATACCTCCGCTACGGGCGCACGCACACCTCCACCGACGACGCCTATGTGACCTCCGATATTGTGCAGATTACGCCGCAAATCGCGGGCAGCATTTCTAAAGTCTTAGTCAACGATAATCAGCACGTCAAGGCGGGGCAGGTCATCGCTCTCATTGAGGATTCAACTTTTCGCGCCAACGTCGCGCAGGCCAAAGCAAATCTGCTTGCCGCGCAGACGGCGGCGCAAAGCGCAGGCGCGAATGTGGCCTTGACCTCCTCGACCGGAGCGGCGCAGATTCAGCAGGCGGCGGGGGGCCTCAATCAGGCGGAGAGCGCTATCGGGGCGTCCGAAGCAGACGTTTCCCGCGCCCGCGCCGCCATCCGCAACGCGCAGGCCAACACGAAGACCGCGCAGTCCAACGTCGCGACAGCGACGGCGGCGGTGCGGGCGGCGGTCTCGGCGCGTGACCGGGCGGTCGCCAATGTGACGAGCGCTCAGGCGCAGGTCACAACCGCCGAAGCGGGGATTCGCGCCGCGCAGTCCAACGTCAATACCACGCAGGCCAACGCCGACAAAGCGGCGAAGGACGAGCAGCGCTACGCCGTGCTGTTTCAGGAGGACGCCGTAAGCGCTCAGGTGGTGGATCAGGCGCGCGCTGCGGCGGTCTCTACCCGTTCGCAGGTGGACGCGGCGCAGCAGTCCGTCTCGCAAGCGCAGGCGATGCTGGCGCAGAAACGCGCCGATCTGGAAGCGGCGAAAGAGGCCGTCCGCACGGCAGCCGCGCAGATTGAGCAATCGCGGGGGCAGCTCGCGGCGGCGCGGGACAATGTGGTCGCCGCGCAGACGATGACGCAGCAAATGAACGCGCAACTCCAGGCGTCGCAGTCCAACGTCGAGACGGCGCAGGGCAAACGGGCGCAGGCGCTGGGAACGCTGAATCAGGCGAAGACCGCCCCGCAGCAGCTGGATGTCAGCAAGGCGAATCAGCAGACGGCGCAGGCTAAAATCGCGGAGGCGCAGGCGGCGTTGCAGACGGCGCAAATCAACCTCGACGACACAAAAATCGTCGCGCCGGTGGACGGCGTGGTCAGCAAAAAAACGGTGCAAATCGGGCAGCAAGTCTCAATGGGACAGTCGCTGATGGCGATTGTGCCGGACAACGATGTATGGGTCGTGGGCAACTTCAAGGAGACGCAGTTAAAAGAGGTTACCATGAATCAGCCCGCCGAGATCGAAGTGGACACGTTACCGGGTATTCTATTTAAGGGCCATGTAGATTCTATTTCTGCCGGGACGGGCGCGACCTTCGCCCTGCTTCCCGCCGACAACGCGACGGGCAACTTTACCAAAGTGGTGCAGCGCATCCCGGTCAAAATTCTGCTGGAACCCAATCAGAAAAACCTTGACCGCCTCCGCAGCGGAATGTCTGTGGTGGCGACGATTACGCTCAAGTAGAAAACAGAAAACAGGAAACAGAAAACAGAAGGGGCGTTCCGAGTTCACAGGGCTGGCAGGAACGCTGCAAAGTTGGCAGACAGAACATTTCCTTCTGTTTTCTGTATTCTGTATTCTGTTTTCTCTCCGAAGGAGACACCATGTCGAATCGAACCGTAGCCTTTCACGGAAACGCATTTCCGCTGGACGGGCCGGAACTGAAAACGGGCGAGAAGGCCCCGGATTTTAAATTGCAGGGATCGGTGGCGGACGGTCTTCCGGAAGTCTCGCTGGCGGATTTTGCGGGCAAAACGCTGCTGATTTCCGTCGTGCCGTCGCTGGATACGCCGGTCTGCGCCATGCAGACCAAAAAGTTCAACGAGAGCGCCGCCGCGCTGCCGGAGAACGTCGCGGTGCTGACGGTCAGCGCTGATCTGCCATTCGCGCAGGGCCGGTTTTGCGGGGCCGAGGGCGTGGACAAACTGAAAGTCGCGTCCGATCACCGGGACGTGAGTTTCGGCAGGGCTTACGGCGTCCTGATTTCGGGCGGCGCGATTGAGCGGATTTTGTCCCGTTCCATTTTCGTTGTCGGGCCGGACGGGAACTTGAAGCACGTCGAATACGTCCCGGTCATCAGCGATGAGCCGAACTACGAGGCCGCGCTCGCCGCCGTAAAATAAACCTAACCCCCGGCCCCCTTCCCTGATTCGTTCGCTGCGTTCACAGGGAAGGGGGAGGCTTGAATCTAGAAGCGTTCACATTGCACCAAAGTTTGTCTAAGCGTACCGAACCGTAGTCTAAATCTCCCCCTTCCCTGGCGAGCCTAAGCGAGCGGTCAGGGAAAGGGGCCGGGGGGTTAGGTGAAACGTTTCCTGTTCATCCTGTCTATTGTATTTCTGTTCGTCTCCCCCTGTTTCGCGCAGGGAATTGTTTTTCATGTTCCGGCGGCGGCGCTGGCGTATCAAAGGGCGCGGCGGACGCTGGGGCTTTCCGGCATGGGCTGGAATGTTCTGGGTTTGTGGCTGTTTTTGCGGGCGGGGCTTGCAGCGCGGCTGCGGGATATTCTGGAAAAATCGAAGGGGGCGGAACAGGATGCGGCGGCGATTCCTGTTCCGCCCTTTCGTTTGCTGCTGGCCTATTACGCGGCGTTCACTGCGGCGCTGCTGCTGTGGAATTTGCCGGTAAGTTTGATTGGCCTGCAAATAGAGCGGCATTTCGGATTTTCTACGGAGACGCTGTTAAGTTTTCTGCGGGACGCATTGCTGGGGTATGCGTTTGGACTGCCGACTGTCCTGCTTTTCCGGGGCGGGCTGTGGCTGTACGCCCGTTCGCCGCGCCGCTGGTGGCAAATACTGTGGGTGATGACCGTTCCGATAATCGCGTTTTTGTTTGTGTTTGAGCCGGTCGTTGTCGCGCCCGCGTTCAATCGTTATACGCCGCTGCCGGATACGCCGCTGCGGGCGAAAATCCTCGCGCTTGCAGGGCAGGCGGGCATCACGGGCGCAAACGTTTTTGTGGAAGACACGAGTCGTCGGACGCGGCACGTCAACGCCTACGTTACGGGAATAGGGCCGACGACGCGCATTGTGATTAACGATACGGCCCTGCAAACCCTGCCGGAAGACCAGATGCTCGCTATGATCGGGCATGAGATGGGGCATTACGTCGAGGGGCATATCTGGGCGGGCATGGGCGGGGCGATTGTCGGGCTGGGCGCGTTCCTGTGGTTTTTGTCCCGCCTGCTGCCATATCTCATTGCGCGGCGGGGCGCGGTCTGGGGGCTGCGCGGCGTGACCGATCTCGCCGCCATTCCACTGCTTTCGCTGCTAATTGCGGTATTTCTCATCGCGCAGGCCCCGATTGCGAGCGGGATTTCGCGCTATTTCGAGCATCGCGCCGACGCCTTCGGCCTGCGTCTGACGCATCTCAACGAGGCCAGCGTCCAGTTGTTCATCGGGTTTGCGGAGCGCGACTATTCTGACCCCGATCCGCCCGCGCTGCTGCAATTCTGGTTCGGAACGCATCCGACGCTGCGGGAACGGGTGGAGTTCGCCCGGTCAGACGAAATCCACCCGTTGCGGTCAAACTAACACGCGATCTGATGTCGGTCGCAGACGCCGGAAAGCAGATTCCACACCGATTCGAGGGCGCGGTCAGCGGCGCGGTTCGCAGATTCGGCCTGTTCCGCCGTCGTAATATGTTTGGCGAGCAGGGCGCGTTCCTCCGCCCGATGAACGAGGTCGGCCTCGGCGTGGACGGTGAAGTATTTCAGCGTGGCCTCGTCGGTCACGCCGTAGCGCGATTTCAGCCCCGCGATTTTCGTGATCGAAACTTCGGGAATCTGGCTTTCGTAAGCGTACAGCGCGGCAATCGCGTCGGTGTAGGCCTCGTTGCGGCAGAGGGACTGGAACGTACCAATCAGGGCCGCTGTCTCCGTCTGCGCGGGCGTGGCTTCCACTGCGGCGCGGGAAATGCCCATGCCCTCGGCGAATTGCAGCCACAGTTCCGGGTGATTGGGACGCCCCGCCTCTTCGTCGCAGAGGTTTTGCAGCAGGACGCGGCGCGTTTCGGCGTCGGGCGTGTTGCTGTGCGCGGCGGAAAGGTAGGTCGGGAACGCGGCGACGTGCTGATAATACTGTGCGGCGTAGTCCTGAAGGGCCTCGCGGGTCAGCGTTCCGGCGTTCCAGGCCTGGTAAAACGGGTGTAGCAGCACGTTGCGGGCCGCGATTTTCGCATCCAGCGCCGCAAGAAAATCGGCGTTGTTTTCGTGTTTGGTCTCTTGTAATGATGTCATCTGGTGGCATCCTCCTGAAAAAAGGTTCGTGTGTGTATTCGCTTTCCCCGCTCGTTATTCCTCCTGACATTTGCCTGTCCATGCAAAACTTTCTCTGCCCTGTCCAAAAAACGAGTTCTACACGCCAATTTCAAAAAACGCCTTGACAAAACGCGCTTCCTTAGATATACTTCTAATTAGATAATAGCCTAATTAAAAAGGGGTGTGACTATGACCGAGCAAGAGATTGAGCGACTGATTCTTTTTTTGAAGGCGCTGGGCGATAAGACGCGCCTGCGGATTCTGGGGCTGATTGCGACGCAGGAGCGTTCCGTCGAGGAGATCGCCTCCATTCTGGCGCTGAAAGAGCCGACCGTTTCCCACCACCTCAACAAACTCAAGGAGCGCGATTTAGTTCTGATGCGACCGGAAGGAACGACGCATCACTACCGTCTGGCGCAAGATCATCTCGCCGCCCTGCTGCGCGAACTCTCGCCCAAAGCTCTGCGGGAAGTGTCGGAGGATTTGGACACGGACGTTTTTGATAGAAAGGTGCTGGAAAATTTTTTCGTGGACGGCAGACTGCGCGTGATTCCCGCGCAGCATAAAAAGCGGCAGGTCATCCTGCGCCGCCTCGTGACGGAGTTCGCCGCCGACACGCGCTACACCGAAAAAGAAATCAACACCATTTTGAAACGGTTCCATGAAGACACCGCGACCCTGCGCCGTGAGTTTATCGCCAACAGCCTGATGCAGCGGGCGGACGGCATCTACTGGCGCATTGATCTGTTCTGAAGCCCCGCCTGCGCCGCATATTGGTTTGTTTGCTGCCTGTCATCTGAAAAAAGTACGGTAATTGGAAAAAATTTCGCTGAAAAACTCGTTCCGCATGAAGTTGGCATGATTCTTGCAATAGATAAGAATTATGCGAATTTTTTGCGCTCTGAAATGCGATCAACACTGCAAAAATACGGTAGAATTTAATCAATCTGTGTCGAATTTACGTTGCCAATCGTGTTCGGCGCAGCGTTCTCATATCAAAATGCCCTGTATGTCCGTCAACGATGCGGAATCTGAATGTGGAAGCAACCAAAATTATGAAAAGATCACTGCAAACCCTCCGTTTCAGCCTGCTCGTCACCGCGCTGGCCTGTTTTGGGATTTCGGCGCAGGCCACGACCGAAACCATCACCACGCCGATCACCATCAGCGTCAGCGATACGTCCCACGACAATAACGACCTGATTATTAACGGGACGACCGTCACCATCAACGGAGCGCACCCGTTTCACAGTCTGACGCTGCAAAGCGGGGCGGTCATCAACCATACGGCGGCGCTGGCGGCGGGCCTGAAACTGACCGTCGCGCAGAATATGACTCTTGACGCCAGTTCCAAAATGGACGTCAGCGGGCAGGGCTACGGCGGAGGCGCGGGGCCAGGAGCGGGCAACAGCCCGTCCACTTACGGCAGCGGCGGGGCGTATGGCGGCAACGGCGGCGCCATCACCGGCGCGACGGGCGGAACCGGCTACGGCGCAATTTTGCAGCCGACCGATTTAGGCAGCGGCGGCGGACTGGGCGCTTACGGCAGCGGCGCTTCGGGCGGCGGTTCGATTCGCCTGATTGTCGGCGGAACGCTGCAAATGGACGGCTCCCTTGCCGCCAACGGAAACACGCCCTCTTATTACTACGGCGGCGGCGGTTCGGGCGGCAGCGTTTATATCACTGCCGGGACGCTTGCGGGAACGGGAACGATCACGGCGAACGGCGGCGGCTCTTACGGCGGGACGGGCGGCGGCGGCGCGGGCGGACGCATCGCGCTTTACGCCAGCGCAACGACCTTTCCGCTTGCCAGCGTTTCGGCGGTGGGCGGGGGCGGCGGACAGACGGGCGGGGCGGGAACGATCTACACGCAGTTCGGAAGTCAATCCGTTGGCAATCTCATTGTCGCGAACTCCGCCGCCGGGGCCAGCACTGATTTGACCGGAGTCAGCACGGTGGCGAATCTCACAGTGACGGGCGGGGCGGTCGCCGCGTTCGATGGCACAACGGTCAATCAGAACGTGGTCGTCAACGGCGCGACTCTGGCCTCGAAGTCCGGCGTCTTAAATGTCGCCGGAAATATCACCCTGTCCAGCGGCAGTGTGCTGCGCCCGGAAATCCTGCCCGCCGCGACAGCGGTAAGCGTCTCGAACCTGATCCTCCATGTCACGGGCAATTTAGTCGCTGACGCCACCAGCGCGATTTCTGCGACTGGCTACGGCTACGGCGGGGGCGCGGGGCCGGGTGCGGGCAACAGCCCGTCCACTTACGGCAGCGGCGGGGCGTATGGCGGCAACGGCGGCGCCATCACCGGCGCGACGGGCGGAACCGGCTACGGCGCAATTTTGCAGCCGACCGATTTAGGCAGCGGCGGCGGTCTGGGCGCTTATGGCAGCGGCGCTTGGGCGGCGGTTCGATTCGCCTGATTGTCGGCGGAACGCTGCAAATGGACGGCTCGCTTGCGTCTAATGGAAACACGCCGTCCAACTATTACGGCGGGGGCGGCAGCGGCGGCAGCGTTTATATCACTGCCGGGACGCTTGCGGGAACGGGAACGATCACGGCGAACGGCGGCGGCTCTTACGGCGGGACGGGCGGCGGCGGCGCGGGCGGACGCATCGCGCTTTACGCCAGCGCAACGACCTTTCCGCTCGCCAGCGTTTCGGCGGCGGGCGGGGGCGGCGGACAGACGGGCGGGGCGGGAACGATCTACACGCAGTTCGGAAGTCAATCCGTTGGCAATCTCATCATCGCGAACTCCGCCGCCGGGGCCAACACCGACCTGAGCCAGATTTCCAATATCACGAACCTTTCGATTCTCAGCGGCGCATCCGCTTTTTATGGTGGTTCTGTCAACGGCCCGCTTACGATTAACGGCGGCAGCGTCCTGATTCCGCTTCCGGTTGGCGTGCAGGTCGCAGGCAACCTTACCCTGACCAATAGCAGCGCGATTCGGCCTGCCGCCGCCGCGCTCGCCCTCGATGTCAGCCAGCCGAATCTCCTGCTGACGGTTGCGGGCAATCTGACGGAGGACGCCACCAGCGTAATCTCTGCGACGGGCTACGGCTATGGCGGCGGAGACGGGCCGGGTGCGGGAAACAGCCCCTCGACCTACGGCAGCGGCGGCGGATACGGCGGCGCGGGCAGCGATTTCGGCGGCGCGACGGGCGGCGCGGCGTATGGCTCGCTGACCGCGCCGCTCGATCTGGGCAGCGGCGGCGGTCTGGGAAATTCCGGCAGCGGCGCTTCGGGCGGCGGCTCGATTCGCTTGATTGTCGGCGGAACGCTGCAAATGGACGGCTCGCTTGCCGCCAACGGAAACAACGTCACCTACTACTACGGCGGCGGCGGCAGCGGCGGCAGCGTGTATGTGACTGCCGGGACGCTTGCCGGTTCGGGAACGATTGCGGCGAACGGCGGCGACTGCTATGCCGGAACGGGCGGCGGCGGCGGCGGCGGACGCATCGCTATCTATACCATCTCCAATAATTTCCCCGCTGGTTCCGTTTCGGTCACTGGCGGCGCAGGAGGCAATGGCGGGGCCGTCGGCACGATCTACTACGGCGTCTATAACCCCTCCGCCCCGACCACAATGATTACCGCTGGCCCTGCGGAAAACGCCGTCGTGCCGTCCGGCGTCGTCATGTTCACCTACACCGGCAGCAGTCAGATCACCCCGACAGGCAGCCTGCATTACAAATACCGTCTGGACAACGGCGCATGGCAGGGGCCGACGCTGGCTACCACCACGTCCCTCGCCAACCTGACCGACGGGCCGCATACCTTCTATGTCGCGGCGATTGACGGACTGGGAACGGCGGACACGGCCCCGCCGTTCCGCGATTTCATCATTGACAATCCGCCTGTCTTCTCGCAGATTGCCGCCGCGCCCGCAGACACGACCGTCACGATTTCGTGGACAAGCGATAAGCCCGCCGACTCGAAAGTCCTGTACCGCGTGGCGGGACAAACGGCGTGGCAGACCACGCTGAATCAAACGGCCCTCGTCACTGCCCATTCCGTCGCGATCAGCGGTCTGCTTCCGAATACGAACTACGAGTTTGAGGTCTCCTCCGCCGACACCTACCACACGGCGGAGACCTCCGGCGTCAACACGTTCAAGACCAAAGTGGACACGACCCCGCCAACGACCACCATCACCGGCGGCCCGACGGAAGGCATGGCGCTTGGCGTGTCCACCGCGACGTTCACCTTTACCGGGACGGACAACGTTTCCACAACCGCAAAACTGAAATACCAGTTCAAGGTGGACGGAGGCAGTTACTCCGCGCCCTCCGCGCTGACGACCGCCAACCTGACCGGACTGCCGGACGGACAGCACGTCTTCACCGTTGCGGCGGTTGACGAGGCGGGCAATGTGGACGCCAATCCGCCCGTCCGCCACTTCTCCACCGACGCGACCCTGCCGACCATCTCCAACGTGCAGACGGGCGGCGCGACCGACTCCGCCATCGGGTTCGGGTGGGACACCAACAAACCGACCACCTCGCAAGTCAAATACCGCATCGTGGGCGCGTCCGCCTACGACACCACGAACGAAGACACCAACTACGTGACGACGCACCGTGTTTCGGTCTATAATCTCAAACCGAATAAGACGTACCAGTTCTACGTCGTCTCGCAGGACACGTTCGGGCGGACGGCGGACACTTCGGCGACGCCCGGAACATTCCAGACCCTGCCCGACACGACCGCCCCGCAGACGGCCTTCACAATCTCGCCCGCAAACGGCGCGTTAGTTCAGCCGGGAAATATCGTGTTTGCGTGGACGGGAGCGGACGACGCTTCGCCCACAGCGGCGCTGACCTATCAGTATCAGTTAGACGGCGGCGCGTGGACTCCCTCGACGCCGAGCGCGACGACGACGACGACGCTCTCGCTGCCCAACCCGCAGCCCAACACGCACACGTTCCGAGTCCGCGCTTACGATGAAAGCGGAAATGTGGACGCGAATCCGCCGTCCGTGACCTTCACAGTGGATGGAACCCAGCCGCTGTTCTCTGCCCTCAATGCGTCCAATCTAACGTTCAACAGCGCTCAAATCAACTGGACGACCAACAAAGGCACGACCGGGCAGGTGCAGTACGACACCGGCAGCGGAAATTTCGATTTCCACTTTGATTACAACGCTTACGCGATCAACCACAGCCTGAACATCGGGCCGCTTGGCAGCAACACCGCTTACCGCGCCCGAATCGTGGCAAAGGACGCGGCAGGCAACATGGCGACCTCGCCTACTATCAATTTCACGACGGCGAAACTCCATGACCTGAGCGTTTCCAGCAGCGCGATTGCGTTCAGCGATCCCGGCCCCGCCTCCGGCGACCGGATCACGATGTCGGCGAAAATCCACAACGCGGGCGATTTCGACGAGACCGCGACCGTTGTCTTCTACGACTCCACGCCGACGGGCGGCAATATCGAAGTCGGGCGGGCCAGCGTCTCCGCCCCGGCCCGCGCCGAGGCCGACACAACGGCGGTCAGTCCGTCCTTCGTGGTGCTGGAAGGGCCGCACAAGCCGTTCGTTCAGATTGTCAACGCTTCGCCCGCCGAGGACATCACCGGCAACAACTCCGCCGGGACGGATTTGACGGTCGGCGCTCCGGCCTGCCGCTTCGCGTTCGGCGTGGCGACTCCCGCGACGTATCCCGGCGACGACAGCCTGTTCGCCGTGAACATCACCAACACCGGCTCCAAACCGCAGACGCTCGCCAATGTCGCGCTGACCGGCACGGCGTGGGTAAATCTGGTCTCCGCTATTCCGACCACGCCGATTAAGCCCGGTCAGTCGGTTCAGCTGACCTACCGCATGACCCCGCCGACCTCGCAGGCGGGCGGCGGGGCCAGCAGTCCCGTCGTCGTTCCGATGAGCGTCACGGCCTCGTGCGGTATGACCTTTACGCAAAACTTCACTATCGAGGTCTATTCCACGCCCGTTACCGCGCTGGACATCACAGTCAGAGACGCCCTCAGCGGCAACCCGCTTGCCGGGGCGACCATTGCGCTGGACAACACCAACCGCCAGTACTTCACCGGGCCGCAGGGCAAACCGATTGACAACAGCGGCAATCCGGTCAAAATCTACACGCAGACCGGCTCAACCAACGTCTACGCCATCGCCAGCCAGTACCTTCCCAACTCCGTCAACAGCGACGGAACGCAGCCCATCGTCCTGAATTTGCAGCCCGGACAGGCCCTGCAAGTTTCGGCGGTGACCGTGAAGGAAATTACTCCGGCGGAAGCGGCGGCGCGCGGAGTCAACCTCGCTGACCCGGCAAACACCGGAGTATTCGACTTCACGCTCTCCCTGAAAATCGGCCCGCTGCCCGTGCCGAACGTTGTCCTCCCGACGACGCCGGTTGCGGCGGGAACCACCATCACGCAGACGTTCGAAATCCCGCAGGGCTTTGGCGGCGGGGGCGGCGGGGGATATGGCGGCGGCTACGGCGGCGGCACGGGGACTTTGACGGTCTACTATCCCACGCCCGACCCGACCATCCATACCGATACGTGGATTATCATTCCGGGCGAAATCCGCTTCCTCAAGCAGTTCTTCGACGCAACGGTTTTCGTCAAGAACAACAGCAGTTATGCGATTAACAATGTGCAGGCGTCGCTGGCCCTGCCCGCCGGGGTCTCCTTCCCCGACCTGTTCGGTTCGCCGCAGCAGATCAGTCAGTCGCTCGGAACGATTCCGGCGCAGGGGCAGGCCGCAGGCAGCTGGGTGCTGCGCGGCGACCTCGCCGGAGATTACAAAGTCACCGGAAGCGCCACCGGCGTTATCGCGCTCGGCGGCAGCGGCGTCAGCCTGAACTCCAGCCTGCAAAGCGGGACGTTTACCGTTGCGGAACCGAAAATCGCCGTGCAATTCGGAACGCCGACTTCGGTCAAGGCGGGGCAGCCGTTCGACGTGACCATCAGCATCACGAACCAGTCCACGATTGACCTCAACGGCGTGCAGGTCAAAATTAAGGCGGAAAAACTGACAAACTGCCACCTTGCGCCCAATCAGATGAACCCGCTGCCCGTCGGGACGATTGCCAGAGGCGACACGCAGACGGTGACGTTTACGTTTATCTCTGAGGTGACCGGCGTTGTGGAGCAGGTCAACTCCTACGTCTCGCCGTCCAGCATCGAGCCGCCCGTGACCGTAACGCCCAAACCCGTCCTGCCGCCCGTCGCAAAGGCCGACGCGATCAACACGCTGGTCAACGCGGCCTACACGATCAGCGTCCTCGCAAACGACAGCGACCCGAACAGTCCGGCCCTGCCCCTGACGCTGACCGCGTTCACCCAGCCCGCGCATGGAACGGTCAGCAAAAATGCGGACAGCAGCCTGACCTACACGCCCAGCGCCAATTACGACGGATCGGACGGCTTTACCTATACCATCTCGAACGGAAATTCGACCGCAACGGCGGCGGTTTCCGTCCGCGTCCGCGCTGTGACCAGCGTCAGCGGAACCGTGCATCTGGAAGGGACTGCCAGCGCCGCTCATAACCTGACCCTGAAATTCCGCCCGACCGACGGCGGCATCGCCCTGACCCGCGCGGTCACGCTCGATACGGGCGGCAACTTCTCGCTCAACGGAATCCCCGCTGGAACGTACAGCCTCGCCATCAAAGGCAGCAAATGGCTGCAAATCGCCATGCCGATTGATACCAATAACGGCGCTGTCCTGAACATCCGGGCCAACCTGCCCGGAGGCGACGCCAACAACGACAACAGCATAGATTCCTCCGACTTTACCATCCTCATCGGGGCGTTTAACAGCGATGTCAGCATCACGGGGAGCGGCTACGATCCCCGCGCCGACTTCAACGACGACGGCTCGGTAGACTCCTCCGACTTCACCATCCTGATTGGAAACTTCGGGCAAGTCGGAGCGAACTAAAGGCAAGCGTTCCTACGTTCATTGTCTCTACGCTCATTTCAATCTCATTGCAGTGAGGGGAACGAAAAAAAATCGCCGCCGTCTTTTAATCAAAAGACGGCGGCGCATTGCGTCCGGCGCGGTAAATTCAGAAACGGAGCGGACGAAATTGGGCAAACAAAACGGCACGGACGAGGCGGAATCGGGTTTAGAGGCGCGGCGGGCAAAGGCGCTGGAAGCGCACCGGCGGCTATGTGAACTTTACCGCTGCCCGATAGCCTATTTTCACAGCCTCGACCCGCTCAGTGAACTGGTCTCCTCGCTGCTTTCGCACCGGACGCATAACGCCGATTCGGGGCGGGCGTTCCGGGCGCTGCGGCAGGCGTTTCCCGATTGGGAGCAAGTCCGAGACGCCCGGACAGACGCGGTGCAGGCCGCGATTTCGGGCGTGACGTGGCCCGAACAAAAAGCGCCGCGCATCCAGTCGGCCCTCCGAATTATTACTGAGCGGCGCGGAACGCTCACGCTGGATTTTCTGGAGGGTCTGCCGGTGGCGGAGGCGCGGGCGTGGCTCGAAACGATTCCCGGCGTGGGGCCGAAAACCAGCGCCGCCGTGTTGTCTTTCAGCGAACTGCGCGGGGCCGCCCTGCCGGTGGACAGCCACCATCACCGGGTGGCGCAGCGCATCGGGATTATTCCCCCCACCATGGACGTGGGGCCTTCCCACGCCGTTTTAGAATCGCTGCTGCCACCGGAGTGGGACGCGCAGCAGATTTACGATCATCACGAAGTTTTCATGCTGCACGGGCAGCGCGTTTGCTTCTTCCGAAATCCGGCCTGCGCTCGCTGCGTCCTGCGGGAGATTTGCCCCGCAGGACAGGCCCGTCTTCTCTCGGAAACGCCGCCTGCAGGGTGAAATTTTTCAGATTAGGGCGCGGCGTCAGGACATACTGCGGGGAAGCGTGAAGGTGAAGGCCGTTCCGCGCCCGTACTCGCTGTGGACGGTCACGCTGCCGCCGTGCGTTTCCACGATATGCTTGACGATAGAGAGACCCAGACCCGTGCCGCCAGACTGCCGTGAACGCGCCTTGTCCACCCGATAAAAACGCTCAAAAACGCGGGACAAGTCCTGACTCATAATCCCGATTCCGGTGTCGGAGATCGAAACGGTGAGCAGGTCGCCGGACGCTTCGGCGCGAATCTCCACCTTGCCGCCCTTCGGCGTATATTTGATGGCGTTGTCCAGCAGGTTGATTAAGACCTGTTCGATTTGATCGCGGTTGGCGTTCGCCATGAGCGGCGCGGAGAGCGGCGCGGACGTGGCGACGCCCGCCTTTTCCGCCTGCGGCTGATAGCGCTCCACCACCTCCTGAATCAGCGGGTTCAGCGGGAAAACGTTCCGCTCCGGCAGTTTCGACTCGGCGCGGGAAAGAATGAGCAGGTCTTCCAGAATCCGGGTCAGGCGCTCCACTTCCCCGACAATGATATTGACGAACCGCTCCGCCACTTCGTCATCGTGGACGGCCCCGTCCTGCAAAGTCTCCGCCATCGCCCGAATCGAGGCCAGCGGCGTGCGCAGTTCGTGCGAGACATTGGCGACAAAATCGCGCCGCACCGTTTCCAGCCGCCGCAATTCCGTTACATCATCCAGCAGGACAAGGAATCCGCCCTCCTCGTCGGCGTCGGCAATCGGGGAGATGCTGACGCGCAAGGTGCGGGCGGAGGCGTCGCTGCTGCGGCGAATCTCCTGCTGCTGGCTTTGCGCGGTCTCCTGCGCGGCGTTGAGCAGGCTGATAAAATCGTAAGAGAGGGTGGCCTCCAGCAAAGTTTTGCCAAGCAGACCGCCGCTGCGCGGGCCGAGCAGACGCGCCGCCGCCGGGTTGCTGTCCACGATTCGGCGCTGCGCGTCGACCACCAACGCTCCGGTATCCACCTGCTCCCATAACAAGGCGTGATGCTGCGCTGACATCGGGTTACTCCAGAGAGAAGGGTATTCAGGTATTCAGGTATTCGGGTATTGACGGCCCTGCTGATAGATTAGTCAAACTATCATCAAACGGGCGAACACCTGAATACCTGAATACCTGAACACCCCTATCCATTGAATTTGTAGCCGACGCCGCGCACGGTCAGCATACGGACGGGCTGAGAGGGATTGATTTCGATTTTCTCGCGCAGCCAGCGGATATGCACGTCTACGGTGCGCTCCTCGACGTAGGCCTCCGCGCCCCAGACGCGATCCAGCAGGACTTGCCGCGAAAAGACCTGTCCGGGATGCGTGACGAAAAAGCGCAGCAACTCAAACTCCTTGGGCGAAAGCGTGACCGGGCGCTCGTCAATGCGCACCTCATAGCGGTTGGGGTCAATCATAATGTTGCCCGCCCGCACCATCGCCTGCACCAGGGCCTCCTGCGGACTCGTGCGCCGCAGTACGCTTTTCACGCGGGCCATCAGCTCGCGCATATTGAACGGCTTGGTGACGTAATCGTCCGCCCCGATTTCGAGGCCCACCACGCGGTCGGTCTCTTCGGCGCGGGCCGTCAGCATGATAATCGGAACGTCGGACTGCTTGCGGAGCATCCGGCATACATCGAAACCGCTGGCGCTCGGCAGCATCACGTCCAGCAGCACGAGGGACGGGGCGTCCCGCCGCACCGTTTCCAGACATTGCTCGGCGTCGGTGGCGGTCAGCACCCCGTAGCCCTCTTTTTTCAGACTGTACGCCACCGCTTCCACGATAGGCAATTCGTCGTCTACGACTAAAACTTTCAAGCCGGTCTCCTGTCTCACGTTCCCGATTCCATTGCGATGGGTGACATTCAGGCGTCAGGGCGAAATTTGTCTACCAAATTAAACTTTCCGATTCCATGTCCGCGATGAAACGGTGTGACATCGTTCTTAATTATAGCGTATTCCGGCGGGAATCAAGCGGGAATCGGAGCGGAATCGGTATACTTGCAGCAAGAATCGCGGTAATTTGGACCGATTCAGGCAAAACGTCTTGTAAACGACGGCGGCAAAGGGAGTGGCAAAAAATGCGGAGATTTTATAGAGGAAGCGATTTGAGCGCGAATTTTTCGCGGCGTTTTATCGGACTGGCGGCGCTGCTGGCAATCGCGGGCTGCGGCAAATCCAGCGAAACGGACAACGCCGCGCCCACCGCGCCCAACGCCCCGACCGCGCCTGTGGCGGTGGGAACGGGGGACGCCGCCGCGCGCGGCCTGCAGGACGTTTTAGTTCTGCACGACAAAAGCGCGGGGGCTTGGCTGAACCCGGCGGCAGACACGTTTAACCAGAGCCATCCCAAAGGCAAAATTTTCCTGACGCCCGTCGGTTCGCGGGAGGGGCGCGACACCCTGCTCTATGCGAAGGACGCCACGCATCCCGAAATGTGGATTCCCGGCGATAACTACTGGATTGACAAACTCCGCGCCGACAGCGCCAACCCGAAGGTCATGGGACGCAGCGGGGCCAGCGTCGGCGCGGGCAAGGACTTGCTGCATACTTACGTCGTTCTGGTCGTGCGGGAAGACCGGGCCAGCGTGCTGGAGGCCGCCATGCGGCAGGCGAAATACGCGGGCCATACGTGGCGCATGATTGCGGAGGCGTCAGCCGACGGTTGGACGGCGCTGGGTGGCCCCGCCGAATGGGGCAAATTGAAAATGGCGCAGGCAAGCCCCTTGAAAACCAATTCCGGGATGCTGACGCTGGCGCTGATGTACCGCGAATTTCGCCGCGATAACTCCGCCAAAAACTACGATTCGCCGGAGTTTGCCGCTTATATAGCGAAGGTCGAGGGCAGCGTCCCGCACTTCGCCGAAACGACCAGCGACGCCCTGAAAGACCTGACCGAAAACCAGACGACAGACAAACCCGACATTGCGGTCGCCTACGAAAGCGAGGCGCTAACGGCGCTGGAAAAAGGGCTGACGGGCTACCGCATCGTATATCCCGCTCCGACGTTTGAGGTCTCCGTCCCCGTCGCGCTCGTCACGGCGGCGTGGGTCACGGACGCTAAACAGCAGACCGGGCGCGACTTCATCTACTACCTGCAAAGCGACGCCGCGCAGCAAAAGGCGCTGGACTTCGGCTATCGGCCCGTCGCGCCCTCGCTCGCGCCGCAGGTCAAGGAGTATATCAGCGCCACGAAACGGCAGGCGGCAGGTTTTCAGCCCGCCCCGCAGACGGAAGGGACGGCAACTGACTCGAAGGAGAAGGAGGGGCTGATCTACGTCTGGGGCCAGTGGTACGCAAAGGCCACCGGCAAATAACGCCCGCTTTCCAGAGGGCCGCGCCGCCGTAGAGGGACTTGCGGCGGCGCGTTTTGCCTCCCGCCAGTTTCGTGAGAGAAGGGCTGCCGCAGTTCGGGGCAGAGAAAGCGACGCGATACGGGGGCCGCTTCCTGTCAAAGAGAACAGAAACCAGAAATCAGCAGAAAATACGCGGTCTGTAAGTCGGCGGCATGGCGTAAAATTCCGCGAACTCTGACCGCCCCTGCTGATTTCTGGCTTCTGACTTCGCTAATCTACTTCGCGTTCATTTTCTTTTCGTCCGCTTCCTTCATCTTCATTTCGATAGCGTCGGCGGCGGAACCGGCCTCAATGCCCGTCTGCGTGTAGTCGGTGTAGTGGAACAGGTCGAGGCCGCCGGGGATCGCCTGCGGATAGTTGAGCGGAAAGGGGAATTTGTCCTGCTCGTCCAGCGGCATGGAACCCATATTGCCCATGCGGCTGTCCGGGGACATCATGGACATCATTTCCTCGTCCCGTTCGCGCATCTGCATCGCAATCATATCGGCGGCGGAGCCTTCCATCAGGGTCGTTCCGGTGTAGTCGGTGTAATGGAACAGGTCGAGACCGCCGGGGATCGCCTGCGGGTAGTTGTACGCAAGCGGGGCCTGCGGATAAAGTTTCATCATCCGCATTTTCTGCGCGTCCGTCATGCTGGCCTCGCGCATCATGCGCTCCTGCATCATTTTGGCGTCCGCTTTTTTCATCTTCATTTGGATGGCGTCGGCGGCGGAGCCTTCTTTGATTTTGGTCTGCGTATAGTCGGTGTAATGGAACAGGTCGAGACCGCCGGGGATCGCCTGCGGGTAGTTTACGGCCTGCGGAACCGTCATGACTTTGGACTGCTCCATGTCGTCGTTATCGTCCATGTCGTCGCCATCGGCGAACGCGGGGCGAGCTGCGGGAATCGCCGCAAGCAGCAGTGCGGCAAAGCAAACGGATTTCATTCGAAACGGGTTTTTCATAGTTTATTGCTCCTTCAGGGGGATTGACCCGCCATAAAAAAAACGCTGCGGGCCATCGTCACGAATGTATTACGAGGCAAGCGGGCGTTTTGTTCAACTATTTTTGGGGGAGGGGTATTCAGGTGTTCGGTGTTCAGGCGTCCGGGTGCTCGCTCAATCACCGACAGTTTAGCAAAACCCACAGCGACGCATACAATACCTGAATACCAAACACCCGAATACCCTTCCTCGTTATCGCGCTCCCGGATCGCCGTAGGGATCCTCGTCAGAGGACTTGACGTTGCCGAAGCGTCCGCCGCCCGGAGCGCCGGGGTCGCCGTAAGGGTCGTTGTCGGAGGACTGCACGTTGCCGTAGCCCCCCTGAGCGCCGGAATTGCTGGCGGAGTGCTGTCCGAAAAGCCCCTCAATCTGGCTAATCAGGCCGTGCGAGTCGCCCTGCTGATAGTTGGTGTTCGGGTCGTTGAAGACCGCGTTCTTGACTTGATTCATAAGAAAATCAAGGGCCATGATACTGCTCCTTTCGTGGGTCGGGCGCGGCGCGGAGGTGTTCCGCCCGCCGCGCAGAAAAACTATTGCGCTTCGGACGCGGCCTGCAACTCATCGCCGGTGGTCTGATTGTTGTATCCTTTGAATCGGCTGTACTGCGACGCTTCGGACTCGTCCACCTGCACCGGCTCCTTTGGCGGCGTCACGAAAACAGCCTCCATATTCTTCTTGGGGTCGCGGTAATAGATTTGACCGGTAGACTTGGAGATGTAATACTGGACGTGCTGCGCGTTCTGCTCCGCCTTTTTGTGATGCTGGTAGAAGTAATAGGCGGCGGCGGCCCCCACAAGCACAATAGCGGCCTTTTTGCCGGTACTCATGCCCTTCTTTTCCGGCTCGCCCATTTTCGGCGCATTGGCCGCGTTGCTCGGCGAGTACGCGACGGGCGGCGGCGGAGCGCTGCCGCCTTCGTCTTTTTTGCCGCCGCATCCCGTCAGGAAAAGCGGCATCGCCATTGAGGCGGTGAGCAGCAGCGCGGCGGGACGCTGCGTCAGCGAGCGGCGATTTTTGTTCAAGTTCATCCTTGTTCTCCACTAAAAAGAGGTTATTTTTAAAGCCGTGAATTTGCCTGTGGTAGCGCAGCGGTACTATTCGCCCGATACGGGGCGGATTCCTCCCGCATTTTTTGGACGCTACGCCCCGCAGAATGTTCCCGCCATTGCTCCCCTGCTGCTATTCTGCGTCCAGAGCGCGTTTGATCGCCGCTTCGATAATCCCGATTCCGGCGTCCCCGGCGGCGCGGCTTTTCATATTGCCTGCCGCGTCAAAGAGAAAATAGGCGGGCCAGTGCTGCGTCTGAAACCGTTCGCCCAGCGTATGCTGATTGTCAATGGCGCACGGCTCCTCAATGCCCATCGTCATCAGATCGGCCTTAACCGCTGCCACGTCCGTGTCCTCCTCCTGACGCGGCATATGGATCGCCACAACCTTCAGTCCTCTGTCCGCGTACTCTTTGCGCCACGCCTGCACTTTTGGCATATTTTCGTGGCAGATGTGGCAGCTTTTCGCCCAGAAATGCGCCAGCGTCGGGCTTCCCGCGAAGTCTTCCCGCTTCGCCTCTCCATTAATCCATTCGGTCGCGCCGTCCAGTTCCGGCATCGGCGTTCCAAGTCGCAGTGGCATCGTTCGTCTCGCTTTCTCTCCTTCCGCAATCGCGGCGTATTCTCTGTTTTATACCGTCCGCGCCCGCAAAATATCACCCGCGCAAAGAATTTTCACCACAGAGAACACAGAGAGAAGGAAAAAAATTCGTCCGCAGAAAACGCAGAAGAAATGCAAGAAGATGAGGTGTCGCCGCAAACTGTTTTGCTTTGGCTTCTTCTGCGTTTTCTGTGGACAGATTCCTCTTTACTTTCTGTGTCCCTCTGTGTTCTCCGTGATGAAAATTCCCCTCGCTTCTGTCTATTTGCCGCCGAAGAACAGGCCGCTGATGACCACGTTTGTGCTGGGGTTGATGATGTGGAGTTTGACGTGGCCTTTGATGTTCCAGACGAGGTATTTGCCGTTTTGGAACGCGGTCAGGTTTTCCGTATCGAGGACATTGCCCGTCGCCGAATCGAGGACTTGCACCGTTTCAGCGCGGGGGCCGTAGCCGTCCCAGTCTAAGGCGTAGAGCGCGATCTCGTGGAGATTTCCGTCCGTCAGGTTCAGGTCAATGTCAAAGCCCACCCCGCTGTACCAGCAGGCCGCGATTCGGTCGGTCGCCGTCGCCGCCGTTTTTTGCAGGGCGCGAACATCGGCAGTCGCGCCGCTCCACGCCCAATCGTTATGGTTCGTGAAAGTGACCTGCGCATAGGCGGGCGTTTTCGGATTGTTGCTGCCGCCATCCTGCGCGATATTCCAGCCGTCTGTCCCGTACTGCCCTTTCCACGCGCCCTGCGTCGTTGCGTCCGTCCGAATTAGCGTGGCGGACGCGGCGGAGACCGCAATGACGTTGACGTTCAGCGTTGCCGTATGGGTTAGCGCTCCGCTCGTTCCGGTGATCGTGATTGCGGCGGGGCCGGTCGCGGCGGCGGCGCTGGCGGTCAGCGTCAGCACGCTTGCGCCTGTTGCCGGGTTCGGGCTGAACGCGGCGGTCACGCCGGAAGGCAGGCCGGAAGCGACAAGGTTGACGCTGCCGGTAAAGCCATTCAGCGGCGTTTCGGTAAGCGTGGCGGTCGCGTTTTGTCCCCGCGTCAGCGTGACCGTCCCCGAAGGCGCGGACAGGCCGAAGTCGGGCGTAGAAACCGGCGCTCCGCCGAAGAACAGGCCGCTCAGAACGATGTTGTAGCCGCCGAGGTTATTGACGACGTGGAATTTAACGTGGCCTTTGACGTTCCAGACTTCGTAAATCCCGTTCTGGAACGCGCTCAGGCTGCGGCTGTCCAGCACGGCGGCGGTATCGCCGTCGAGGACTTGAATCGTTTCCGAGCGCGGGCCGTAGCCGTCCCAGTCCACGCCGTAAAGCGCGATCTGGTGCGTATTGCCGTCCGTCGTGTTGACATCAATATCGTAACTCGCGCCGCCGTACCAGCAGCCCGCGATTCGGTCGGCGCTGCCCGCCGCCGTTTTTTGCAGGGCGCGAACGTCGGACGTGGAACCGGCCCATGCCCAGCCGTTCGCGCCGCTGAAAGCGACCTGCGCGTAGGCCGGAATCTGCGGGTTATTCGCGCTTGTGTCCTGCGAAACGTTCCAGCCGTCCGCGCCGTAGTTCGGTTTCCAGTTGCCCTGCGTCGCCGTGTCCGTTTTAATGAAGGCCGCGCTGTTCTTCGCCGCGACTGCCGTCTGCGTCACCGTCAGCGGGAAAGTCAGGGTGTGCGTCAGATTGCCGCTGACGCCGGTAAGCGTGACGCTCGCCGTCCCCACCGTCGCGTTGGACGCGGCGGTGAAGGTCACCACGCTTTGCCGGTCGGTGAAGACCTGCACGGGAACGAACGCCGCCGTGACGCCTGCGGGCAGGCCGGACGCGGACAGCGTGACGTAGCCGGAAAGCCCGCCAATCGCGGGCGCGGTCAGCGTGGTCGTTCCGCTTGCGCCCTGCGAAACGCTCAAACTGACCGGGGCAGCGGTCAGGCCGAAATCGGGCAGAATCGGCGTGGCGCTGGCCTCATTTGAATAACTGCTTGCGCCGATGGCATTGACCGCGCAGACAACGAAGTAAGTTTTTGTCCCATTCGTCAGACCGGTGTTCGTGTAGGTCGTCCCGGTCAGGCTGGACGCGACAACGGTGTAGGGGCCGCCGCTCACGGTCGCAGATTTTAAGGTGTAGGTCGCGGCGTTGGGGCTTGCCGTCCAGTTCAGAACGGCCTGCGCGTTGCCCGCTGTCGCGGTCAAGTTCGTCGGGGCGGGCGGCGTGAGCAGGGCGGGGTACAGATAGGTTTGCGGAATCGCCGACTGCGCCACGCTGCCATACGCCCAGAGCAGTTTCGCGACCGCGCTGCCGCCATGCTCGTAATACTCCATTTTCACGTCGTATTCCTGGCCCGCCGTCAGCGTGATGGCGGCGCTGCTTACGGTCGTAGCGGACTGATCCACCCAGGCGTTGATGACCTGATTTCCGCCAATCCACAGGCGAACGCCGTCGTCTCCGGTTACGCTAAACGTGTAATTTCCGGTGACTGGCGCAAGCGCCTGCCCCGTCCACCGCACGGTGAAATTATCCACCGTCACGGCGGGATCGGGCGAACCGCTGCCCCAATCGAAGTTGACGGTCGCGTCGTTGCGGGTCAGGGCGAGCGTGGTAAATCCGGGGTTTGGCGGATAGGCCATCGTGGAGGGGTCGTTGTAGTATTGGCCCGTCAGCCCGGTTCCCGGCCCGCTGCTCGCGGTGGTCGGCATGGCGCTGGCCTGATTGCTGACCGCGCTCTCTCCGCTGGCGTTGACCGCCGTCACCACGTAATAATAGGTCGCGCCGTTCGTCAGGCCGTTATCGGTATAGGAAGTCGTCGTTCCGCCTGTGGCAATCGTGGTGTACGGCCCGCCGCTCGTCGCGCTGCGCTTGACGCTGTACGAGGCGGCGCGGGGAGTCGAAGCCCAGTTCAGGACGGCGTACCCGTTGCCTGCGATTGCCGTAAGACCAGTCGGAGCGGGCGGCGAAATCGCGGGAAGCAGGCCATAAACGAGGAGCTTGCCCGAAAAAGACGCCTGATACACTTTGCCGTTGACGATGACGGGGGGTGTCCATTTCGCCCAGACGCCGCTGTCATCGCTCACGGTCATTTTGCTGTTCCACAGTTCTTTCGAGAGGTTCGTCGCGTCGAACGCCCGCAAAATCCCACCCACGTGCTGATGCACCGAGTCGCCGTCGTAGGGCAGGCTCGACCACAGCACGCCGCTGCCCGCCGCGCTGCCGTTCGCCGAAATCGCCATTCCCGGCCCGTTCGCGTAGCCGGGATATACGGTCATCGTACTCTGCTGAATCGCGGTGGTCTGGAAAAACCCGCCCGTAAACTTGAACGCTTTCAGACGGTCGCTTTCGCCCCACACATAGAGGACGGGGCCGTTGTTCGGCGTATTCCAGTAGAGCATACTGCTGTGGATATGCCCGCCGCTGGCCTGAAACTCCTGAATAACCTGGCTGTCGCTGCCCGCCTGGAACTTGCCCATGTTGGCGGGGTTCACCACATAAATTTTTCCCTCTTTACCGCCCCCAAGAATGTATCCCGTACCCGGCATTACCATTGCGCTGGAAGAGGCAAGATCGAAATCAATGCTATTGAGGTAATCGTAGTTCTGCGGGGTGAACCAGTCGGTCTGTTTCAGAGCGGGCGAGAGTTTGACGAGGCTTTCGCCGAAATTCGTCACGCCGTCGTATGTGCCGTTGCCGCCGAGATAGTAGAGATTGCCGCTGGCGTCCACCGGAAAGCCTTCGCCGGACATCCACAGTCCGCCGAGTCCGCCGTTCGGGGTGTTGCAATAGACGCCGGTCTGCGCCAGTGTCGTGGCGTTGTAGCTCAAGACCCAGCCGTGATAGGGGTTATAGTCCTCGTGGGAACCGAAACCGAGATAGACGTTGCCATTGGCGAGCGTCAGGGCCACGCGCTGATTCTGCTTCGGGATGTTCAGCGGAACGTGTCCCGCGCCGTCGTTGCCGTCGCCGGTTCCATTGACGGTGGCAGATATTGCGACGGGGCTGTTCGCTTTCTCCGCGCCGGTGTGGATGTCGAGGGCATGGAGATGGAAGTTCTGAACCGAGTTGAAGTAATCTTTGCAGCAGACGTAAAGCGTGCCGGTCGTCAGGTCAATCGTCGGGGTGCTGACCGCCCCCACCTCAATCGGCAGGTTCGGCGTGTTGATGACGCTGGACGGCACAGACGGGCCGAGGCTGACCGACCACAGCAGGTTGCCCGTCTGATCGTCGGCGTCGTAAGCGTAAATCGTATTATGGACGGTCGTAACGAAAACGACATTATGCGTCCCTTTATTCGGGATGGTGAGGTTGGAAACATACAGCGGTTGGGCGTAAATCTCGCCGTCCACCGGCAGCGTGAAAACAAGGCCGAACTGCGCCGGGTTGACATTGCTCGTGTTCAGGACGGTCTCATTAAGGTACTGCCCCGTCCGCGCCAGGTCGTTGTGCCGCACAGTGACATTGGTCTGCGCGTCGGCGGCGGAGACGGACGCGGCAAGTAGCGCGGTCAGCAGGGCGGCGCGGACGGCGCGAAATTTCGTTTTAATCGGCGTTGGGTTCAATTTGGCTTCTCCTCTGCGAATGGCGCGGCAATGCGCCGCCGCAAAGGATATGCCCGCTGTTTTCGTTTTGTTGTCCGTATTTTTACGTGGTTTCGCGGGCCGCCATCGTCATAACGCGGAATGGACAGCGATGCGCTGCCCGCTTCGCGCCGACTCCAATCCGGCGAGCAGAATCTCTGTGACGTGTCGCGCCATGCGGACGGAACTGAGTTCGGGCGGACGATTTTCCCGGATGCAGCGAATCCAGTGATCGTGCGCCGATCCGCGCCCGTGCGATTCGCCGTCTATTCGGCGCGCAATGGCGGGCGTGTCCTCCCGCGTGTAGCTGCCCGGTTCCCACTGCGTTAGGCCCGCGCCGTCCAGCGTGATTTTGCCCCGCGTCCCGTGAATCCGCCACTGCGAGGTCTTTGCTGGATCGCACCAGCCCGTTTCCGCCGTGCCAATCGCGCCGTTGGCAAATTGGATTACGAGCGTGGCGGTGTCTTCCAGTTCCGTCGGCTTGTCCGCTGTCGCGATCATTCCTGTGACCGATTTCGCCGCGCCCAGCATCGCTACTAAAGACGCGACCGCGTAGACGCCCATGTCAAACAACGCCCCGACTGCGGCCTCCCCCTTCTCAAAAAACCAGAGTCCCGCTTCCGCCTCGCCAAAAAAATCTCGCACTTCGGCGTAGTAGACTTCCGGCCCGCCGTGACTGACGCGGCAGTTCGCCCCGGACAGTTTGCCAATCTTGCCCTGCGCGATCAGTTCACGGCAGGCGTAGACCTCGTGGCCAAAATGCGGCAGGCACATCACCGTGCGGTCGGAACGCTCCGCCGCCTCTAAAAAAGCGTCCGCCTCGTCCATCGAAGCGCAAAGCGGCTTTTGCATCAGCAGGTGTTTTCCGGCGGCAAGGGCCGCAAGACCGAGCGGAACGTGCGCCGTATGCGGGGCCGCGACAATCACCGCATCAACGGAAGGATCGGCAAGCAGCGCGGCATAGTCCTGCGTGACGTTCGGCACGTCGAAATGCGCGGCGAGTTTTTGCAGGCGGCCCAGATTGCGCCCCGCGAGATGCGTGACCCGCGCCCCGTCCACCCGCGCCATCTCCGGCAAATGGAACTTGCTGGCGATGCCTCCCGCCCCGATAATCCCCACATTTAACTCCGGCAATTTCGACTCCTTTTCTGTTTCGCTCTGCAAACACGTTCCGCAGGGCGCGGCGGGACTGTGGTATTCTTCAAATGAAGAATAAAAACGCCTGCTGAGATTGCGAACAGGAAGAACGCGCATGGACAGATTGGAAACAACCCGAACGCCGCGCCCCAGGGCCGCCGTCAAAATGACCCTGAACGCGGGACAGCTGACGATTAGCGGGGGCCGCAGATCGAACCAATGACGATTGCGCCCGTCGCGATGAAGACCGCGCAGGCGCAGCAGATTCAGACCCGCCTCAACCGCCTGTTTGAACCGGCGGAAAGCTGACGCTGGCTGACCGCCCCGCAAAACCGGCTTGGCAAAAGCAGCCCGCTGACGCTGATTGAGCGCGGCGAGGCCGACCGCATCCTTCGAATGCTGATTCGGCTCGAAGAGGGCATTTCCCTTTAATGCGGCGCGGACTGCTTGAAAAAATGCGGGACGCGCAGGCGACTGCGACCGGGTTTCAGGGCGTCTGCTACCGAAACGTGGCGCAGAAGTACGCCAATACCCGCGACGTCCAGTCCACCAAAGGCAGCCTGATTGCGGGCGGGCGCTATAATTACAAAGGCGCTTTCGGCCTGCTTTACCTTTCCTGCGATCTGCATACCTGTCTGGAAGAGACAACAAAAGCGGCGCAGCGCGACGGGGTCGAAGTGGCGAAGTCGCTGCCGCGCACTCTCATCGGATTTGAAGTTCGGCTTGCCTGCGTCCTTGACCTGCCCCGCCCGGAAATCCGTCAGGCGCTGAACCTCTCCCGCGTGAAACTGCGGACGACGGACCGGGAGGCGATACAGGAGACGCGGGGCGAAGAGGCCTACACGCAGCGCGTCGGAAGGCTGGCGTGTGAAGCGGTCTGCGAGGCCCTGCCTGTCCCCTCCGCCGCCGCCAATGGAAACAATCTGAACGTTTTTACTGACCGCCTGCGGCCCGGTTCCGTCTGCCGCGTCCTCAATAGCCGTCTGCTTGGTCCGCCCCTTCCCTTCTCCGCGTAAAAATTTCCACAAAAAAATTCGCGCTGACCGTGATGTTTTGTTCCCCGCTTACCGTACAATAGAGTGGAAACGGCGCGGGCGATCCCTGCGTTTTCTTGCAAAACTTGCAGAAAAAGCGCAAGACCGCGCAGGAGATCGGCGCGACCGCGCAGAAATACCCGCTATCCCGCCGCCCAAAATCACAAATTTATCCTGTATTGGCTCTCGCTGCCGAGATGAAACGAGTATTATGCCCACCCCCAAAGACCGAACCGAAGCCTGGGACCCGAAACTGACTTATGTTATTGGACATCAGCGCCCCGACACCGACGCGATTGCGTCGGCGCTGGGCTACGCCTGGTACCTGAGCGCGTCCGGTGAATCAAATATCATGGCGGCCCGCGCCGGTCAGCCCGGAGATCAGGCGGTCTTCGCCCTGAAACGCTTTGAGCAGCCCGCCCCGGCCCTCGTCTCCGGCGTCGCCCCCACCTTTGGACACGTGGCGCAGGAGCAGTCCTACGTCCTGCCGGAAAGCCCGCTGCCCTACGCCATGCAGCGCGTGGCGGAGGGCGCCAGAGTGATCCCCATCGTGGATGCGGACGGCAGACCGTCGGGCATCGTCACGCCGCTGGCGCTGGCCCGCGCCTACACCGCCCCGATGAACGTCACGGCGATGCTGGCGCAGCGCTGTCAGGCGATTGCGGAACCGGCGGTCGCCTTTAGCGAGCGTGACCGCATCAGCGATCACCGCGCCGCCCTCCTGCGCAGCGAAACCGACGATTTTGTGATTGTCTCGGACAAGGGCGAGTATGTGGGGGTCGCCACGCGCCGCAAAATTTTAGAGCCGCCCCGCGCCCGCCTGATTCTGGTGGACCATAACGAACTTTCGCAGGCGGTGGCGGACGCGGAGGAGGCGGAAATCGTCGCGGTATTGGATCATCACCGTCTGGGGAACGCCCCGACGAACCTGCCAATCCCTTTTGTGGTGGAACCCGTCGGCAGCACGTCCACCCTCGTTGGCGAACATTGCCAGAGTCACCAGTTGGAACCGCCGCCGGGACTTGCGGGGATGCTGCTGTCCGGGATTCTCTCCGATACGCTGGTCTTCCGCTCCCCGACCGCGACCGCAAGGGACATCGCCATCGCCGAGTGGCTGGCGAAACTGGCGAAGGTGGACGCGCATAGTTACGGCGAGGAATTGCTGCGTTCCGCGCCGGGAATGTCCGCCCGCCCCGCCGCCGACATTCTGGAGACCGACCGTAAAGCGTATACGATGGGCGGCCTGAACGTCAGCATCGGTCAGATCGAAGTGACCGGCCTTCAGGAACTTCCCAACCGCCGCGAGGAACTGATTACCGCTTTGCAGGAGATGCGGCAGCGCGAGGGGCTTTCGCTGGCCTGCATCATGGTGACGGACATCGTAACGAGCCGCAGCCATATGCTCGCAGTCGGCGAAACGTGGGTAATGACCGCGCTGCCCTTCAACCGCATTACCGACGGCGAGTACGATTTAGAAGACATGGTCTCCCGCAAAAAGCAGCTTGTTCCCACCCTCTCCGCCATTCTGGAGGAGTTGCGTTAAAGAACTTTCGTAAGTATTTCGCCCTCATCCCCCCAACCCCCTTCTCCCAAAAAAGCCTGGGAGAAGGGGGAGTTTAACCTGGAGTGACTCCCTCTCCCAAGTTTAGGAGAAGGCTGGGATGTGGGCGTATTTTCTCCCCTCTCCCGGACTTTTTTTGGGAGAGGGGGCGGGGGTGAGGGCGAAACGAGCGAATGTTTGAGAGCGCTTAAGGAACCGCAGGGAGCGGGAAAGTGGCCTCAACGCACCCGCCGCCTTCGGGACAGTTGCTGAAGTGGACGGAGCCGCCAAGATCGTGGCGCGTCAGGCTGTCCAGCAGTTCCAGTCCGGTGTTTGCGGCGCGGTAGGCGTTGAACCCTTCGGGAAATCCTTTTCCATCGTCCTCTACCACAACGCGAGCGCGAGCCTCCTGCACGGTGAACGCAATCTCTATTCGGCCTGCGCTGTGCTTTAACGCATTGCTGACCATCTCATTAACGACCAGCGCCAGAGCGGTCGCTTTATCCGTTGGCATCTTCGCTTCGCCGATTACCGCAGTAATCACCCGGTCGGGCGCGGTCGTTCGCAGCAGGCTGAGAAGTTGTTCGAGCATCTCGCCGATATAAAGCCAGTTTGCGGTGGCGTCCTGTTTGGCGCGTTCTGTGAGCAGACTATGCACCAGCGCCATCGTCGTGACGGCGCGGCGCAGCGCTTTGAGTTCCGACGCCGGAACGGGCGCGTCGCCCTCGTCGCGAATTTCGATCATGGCGATAATCTGCTGCAAATTATTTTTGACGCGGTGGTGCGTTTCGGTCATAGCGCGGCGCAGGCGGGCGTTGAGCTGCTGGATTTCCAGTTCGTCGCGTTTGCGGGCCGAAATGTCTTCCACGACGCACAGACAGTAAGCGGGCTTCTCCTCGTCGCGAATCAGCGAGACGTTGACATTGACCCACACCAGGGAACCATCGCTCCGAATATAGCGTTTTTCCGTCGTGAAAGCGTTCGATTCGCCGCGCTCCAGCCGACTGAATAAAGCGAGGCATCCGGGCAGGTCTTCCGGGTAGGTCATATCTTGAAAACGCCTCTGCTGCAACTCCTCACTGGAATAGCCCAGCGTCTCGCAGAACTTTGGGTTGACCAGCATCCACCGCCCGTCAAAGGCCAGATGCGCCATGCCGACCGCCGCCTGATTAAACGTGGCGCGGAAGCGCTCATCGCTGGCCCGCAGGCGGATTTCCGCTTCCCGGCGGCGGCGGCGGTTCGCCGCCTCCAGCAGTTCGCGCTCAATCGCGGGGCCGAGCCGCGCCAGATTGCCCTTCATCAGGTAATCGTGCGCCCCCGACCGCATCCCCGCGACCGCCATTTCTTCCGTGATTGTGCCAGAGACCAGCAGGAACGGCAAATCCTGTTCCGATTCTCGCAGCAGGCGCAGCGCGTCCAGCGCGTTGAACTTCGGCATATTATAATCGGAAATCACGACATCCCATTCCCGATTCTCCAGCGCGGCTTGCATGGCGGCGGGCGTTTCGACCCGCTCGTAGTCCGGCGCAAAGCCGTGCTGCTTCAGGGCGCGAAGCAGCAGCGTCAGGTCGTCCTCGTTGTCTTCCAGAATCAAAACGCGCAGCGGTCTTTCCATGATTACGATTTTTCTCCGCCGTTGCCATTCGGCGGGGGTTCATTCAATACCAGCCAGTACATTTTCAGTTGTTTCGTCGCTTCGATGAAATTTTCGAACTCCACCGGCTTGCGAATATAACTGTTCGCCCCCAGCGAGTAGCCGGAGACCATGTCCTGCTCCTCGTCGGACGAGGTGAGGATGACGACCGGCACGAGTCGCGTCCTCTCATCTTCGCGCAGGCGGCGCAGCACTTCCAGACCGTCTACCTTCGGCAGTTTCAAGTCCAGCAAAATGACCTGCGGCTGCGCGAAAGTATCGCGTTCGGCGTGTTCTCCCGTCCCAAACAGCCAGTCCAGGGCCTCCGCCCCGTCCCGCGCCACCACAATATCGTTGGCGATTCCGTTGCGCGATAAGGCCCGCATCGCCAGCAATTCATGGTCAGGGTTGTCTTCCACGAGCAGTATGATTGGTTTCAAGCGTTCCCTCCGGGAAGGGAGGAGAGAAAACAGAAAACAGAAAACGGAAAACAGAGGGTCTGTCGCAGACTGCAAACGTTGCGCTTCACGTAAAGTGTTGGCGGCATACGCATTTTTCTTCTGTTTTCTGTTTTCTGTTTTCTGTTTTCTATGTCCTCACAGCGTAAAATAAAACGTCGCGCCCGCGTTGACCGCGCCTTCGGCCCAGATGCGTCCGCCGTGCCGCCGGATAATCCGCTGCACGGTGGCGAGGCCGATGCCGGTTCCTTCGTATTCTTTAGTCCCGTGCAGGCGCTGGAACGCGCCGAAAAGCTTGTCCACGTAGGCCATATCGAAGCCGGCCCCGTTGTCGCGGACGAAGTAGACGGTCTTGTCCTCCTGCAAAAACGCGCCGAATTGAATGTGGGCATTTTCGGTGTTTGCGGTAAATTTCCACGCATTGCCGAGCAGGTTTTCCAGCGCGTTGCGCAGCAGGCGTCCATCACCCGTCGCCGCTAAATTCGGCGCGACCATGAGAGATACCTCCCGGCGCGGACTGCGTTCGCGCAAATCCTGCAAGATGCTGGCGGCGAGTTCACTTAAATTGACGGTCTCACGGCGCATTTCAGCGCGGGTATAGCGGGAGAGAGCCAGCAGGCCGTCAATCAGCTCGCCCATCGTCTGCGTATTGCCGCGAATCCGATCTAAGTATTTCTTGCCTTCCGCGTCGAACGCTTCGCCGTAGTCCTCGACCAATGCCGCGCTAAATCCGTCAATGCTGCGCAGAGGGGCGCGAAGATCGTGCGAGACGGAGTAGCTAAACGCTTCCAGTTCGGCGTTGGTTGCGGCAAGTTCGGAGGTGCGCTCCTGAACGCGCCGGTCTAAGTCGGCGTTGAGGGCCGCCACTTCGCGGGACTTTTCCGCCGCAATCGCCCGCTCCCTTTCCGCCTCAATGCGGGCGTCCTGTTCCGTTTGGAGGGCGTCGCCGAACGTCTGCCCCAGCTCCAACAGGCGGCGGCGCGTAAAGAGGGCGAGCAAGGCCCCGATCCCGATGCTGGCCCCCATCGTGGAAAAAAGCGTGATCCGCGCCGCCGCCTGCGAAGCGTTGCTGCGGTCGGCGCGGAGTTTCGTTTCTACGGCGTTGAACGCCTGAAACCGTTCGCGAATCCCGTCCATCAAGTCTTTGCGGGAGCGCAAGTTGCTTAGGAGAGCAGAAGAATGAGTTGAACTGAAATAGAACGCGGTGTCGGGCGTCTGGTTACGCAGTTCGATTTCCTGCTTCGCCGCGGCTGTCCATTGCGCGTAGGCGTCCTTGATGTTGTTGAGGCGCTGCGTCTGCGCGGGGCTGTCGCTGACCAGCGTCTGCAAGCCCGCGAACGTTTGAGGCAGCCGCCATTCCGCGCTGCGATACGGGTCTAAGAAAACATCCTGCCCGCCAATCAGATAGCCCCGAAGCCCCGTTTCCTGATCAATAATGAGTTTCAGCGCTTCATTGGCCTTTGATAACACGTTGTCGGTGTGGTCTACCAGCTCGGCGACGCGGATCATCTGCAAAATCTGTCCGCACAAAATGGCGGCGAGCAGCGCCATAATCACAATCGGCACAGCGACGGCGGAATTGAGCAGGCGGCGAAATTGTTGGGTCTCTTTCATGGCGTTTTCTCAGCGTCATTTTCAGCGTCACGAACGGCTTTTTTATGTTCTCTAGGGCGTGAAAAGGCGGAGGGAACGCGCCGACGCGGATTCCCGTACTTATGATACGCGCCCACCCGTGAATTGTTCCCCGATTTGGGCCGGGACGCGGGCGGCGATGAGCGCGCGGGCGTAAAGGCAAGGGATTCGAGGGACGAACAGAATGGACGATAGAGAGACGCTGATTCGGTTTCTGGAAGCGCATTACGACGACCGCGAACGTTCGCTGCTGGGGCAGCGGGCGGGGCTTGCCGCGCTTTCTGGCGCGGCGGTCTCCACCGAACTACTGATGCGCCTGATCGAACGCGAAGGTCTGGCGGCTTCGCTGCTGCTGCGCATCGAGCAGGACTACCCGAATATCCTGCCGCCGCTCACATGGGCGGGGGCCACCGTGACGCGGACGCTCGTTCGATCTGAGGACGAAGAAGAATCGGCGGGTCAGACGCACCCTACCCTGACGATGCAGACCTTCACGCCGCCCAAACTGACGCCGCGCCCCCCCGCGCCGCCGCCCGCCCCTGTCCAGACACTGCCGCAAACGCCGCCGCCCACCGCCCGTTCTGCGACTCCGCCTGCCCCTCCTCCCGCGCCGCCGCAAATGACTGCGCCGCAAGCGCAGACGGCCTCGACACCCGACACCCGACACCCGACACCCGCTGCCACGCCCGACGTTTCCGGCAGGCCGTACCGCTTCGCGCATGGCTACACGCTGCCGCCGCACTGGGCGCGGCGCGACCGGGAGACGGCGGAGATCGTCAACGAGATTTTTTCCGACCGCTACCCCATCCTGGCCCTTGTGGCGATTGGCGGCACGGGCAAATCGGCGCTGACCCGCAAGCTCCTTGACGAACTGCCCGATTTTCAGATTCCGCTGGACGGCGCGTTGTGGTTCAGTTTCTACAACGAGCCGGAATTTGATCGCTTTCTGGTCGAGGCCTGCCGCTACGTGATACCCGATTTCGATTCGGCGGCGCACCCTTCGCCCTACGAAAAAAGCGTGCTGCTGCGCGAAGTCTTGCAAAAAAAAACGCTACCTGATGATTCTGGACGGACTGGAAGTGCTGCAGGTCGCCGACCGGGAACGCAAGAATTTCGGTTCGTTTCAAGACCGCGCCCTGCGCGAATTTATGGAAGCGTTCGGCAAGGAAACGCGCAGCCAACTGATCGTCTCCACGCGGTTCCGGCTGGCGGATTTAGAGGGCAAGCCCTACTATTACGAACTGCCGCTCGGCGACCTTTCCGCCGAATCCGCCGATGAACTGCTCCACTCTTACGCCCTCAAAGGCGATTCCCCCGACTTTGCGCCGCTTTACGCCCGCTTCGGGACGCACGCCCTGACCCTGCAAGTCCTCGGCGATTATCTCACGCGCTATCGGGACGGCGAACCCGCCGCGATTGCGCAGATCGCCGCGTTCCCGCCCGATGCCCCGCAGGGCATCCGATTGCAGGCGGTCTTAGACGCCGTATGGCAGGAACTGGACGCCGACGCCCGCTTCTTCCTGACGCGGCTTGCGGCCTTTCGTGGCGGCGTGGACGAGCGCAGTCTGCTGATTTTGAACCGGCACAGCGACCATTCCAGCGTGGAATTTCGGACGCTTGTGCAGACGCTGCTCGCCGGCCCGCTGGTGGACATCGAGCGGCGGGACGGTCACGCCCGCCTGACCGCGCACCCGCTGATTAAGACCTTTTTCTACGAGCGCATGGCGGATTCGGAGCGGACGCAGACGCATCGGGAACTGAAAGATTTTGCGCAGGGCCTGCCTCTGCCCGACCGACCGCGCACACTGGAAGATTACGAGCCGCTTTTGCAGGCCTGCCACCATTGCCTGCAAGTCGGGCTGTACACCGAAGCGTATCAGGTCTACCGCCGCAACAACATGGACAACGCCCTGCGCTGGTGGGGCCACTACACGCAGGCGAACAGTCTGCTGGAGCCGCTGCGAGAGGCGAGTCAGGGAACGTCCCCGTCGTGGCAAAGCGAACGCTGGCAGAAAAGCTGGGTCGAGAACGAAACGGCGCTGCTGGCCCTGCTGCGCGGCGATCTTCCGCTTGCCATTGAGCGGTTCCGGCACAGCGCCCAGATGGACGCGCACTACGGCGACGCGCTGGGGCAGTCCGCCTCGCTGCAAAATCTGGCGGGGGCCCTGATTCAGCGCGGCGATTTCGAGGGCGCGTTGGAAGATTTGGAGCGGTCGCGCCTGCTGGAAAACGAACAGGGGCGCTTTGAGAAAGAGGACTTACTTTCAGGATTAGAGGGGATTTGCCGCGCCGAAATGGGCAATCTTTCGGGCGGTCTGGCGCTGCTGCAAAAGGCGGGGGCCTTCAGCGCTCAAAAAGGCAACGCCCGCGCCCTGTGCTACTGGACGTGGCGCATTGCGGAGTATCTGCTGCGTGGCGGACAGACGGCGGCAGCGCGGCAGCGGTTCGAAGAAGCCCTGAAAATCGCCGAGCGCGAACCGTTCCGCGACTACATCGGGTACGCCCTGTGCGGACTGTGCCGGACGCTCAATGAGACGGGCGAGCAGGACGCGGCCCGCGCTCGCGGCGCGGAAGCGCTGCGATTGGCGCGGACGCTGGGCAACCCGTTCCTTGAGAATGAAGCGGCGCTGGCGCTGGCTCGCGTGGCGGAAAGGGAGCCAAATCTTATCGAGGCGGTGGGTCTGGCGCGGCAGGTCTTGACCCGCGCCGAAGAGTGCGGCTACGACACGCAGGCGGCGGAAGCGCATCTGATTCTGGCCCGCTCCGCCTCCGCCGCCGCTGAACGCAATCAGCACACAGCGGCGGCGCAGGACTTAATTACAAAAACGCATCACGCCGCCACAAAAAAACAATGGGACGCCCTGCCGCAGTCCGTTCAGTGAAAGCGGCGCTGCAATTCCGCTATACTGACAGCGCGGATGGTCCCATTCGGTTCGCAGAGGACAAGCGCGGGCGTCCCATCTACCTGTAATTTTTTAGCGGCGGCTAGGTCGGCAAGCACCTGCGTTTTGGCGGCGTAGCGCAGGCTCTGGTGGAAGCGCGGCAAGTCCAGTTTCAGGGTTTCGGCGGCAGCATTCAGGCCCGCAATATCGAGATGGGCGGGCTGCGTATAAAGTAGATCGTGCATGGGCCAGAATTTGCCCTGTTCGGCGGCGGCCTCCGCAACCAGCGCCGCGTTGAGGGCGTTTGGGTGGCGGTTCATCAACGGGTAGTTGCGGAAAATGAAACGCGCCTGCCCGTTGCCATGTTTAATCAGGTCGTCCAGCACGGTATAGGCCTGAGCGCAGGGCGGACACTGGTAATCGCCGAACTCTACGATGGTGTAGGGCGCGTCGGCGGGGCCGAGCGCAGACCGCGCCCCGCGCAGGGCGTCTGCCGCCGTGACGCCAGCGGGCAGGGGCTTGACGGCCTCAATCTCTGCGTTCGTAAGAGCATGGTTCGCCGCGCCGCGCTTCGCCAGCCCCGCGCCGCCCAGAATCAGCGCCAGCAGCAAACTGACGACAAAGAACTTTCCCTCATTTGTTTTGAGCATCTTCGTTCTCCCAGTAACCAGGTTGCAGCAGAAACTTTACGTGACCATCAATGAAGACCGCGTTTCCGAAAGTTTCCCACACCTCTGCGTTCTTGTAGCTGTGGTAGAAAGCGCCCGCATCTTCGGCGTAGTAGTCGTTAGACGGAAAATGGATCGCGCTTTCCGGCACGGAGAATAATCCTAATCGTTCGTCAAAATCGTAACTGGAGCCGACGAAATCGAACATACTGGTCGTTCTGTGCGGGTAGCACACGCCGAGTCTCTGATCTCCCCCGCAGCTTTCCTCCGCATAATCGGAGGGGCAGGCGAATATCTGCTGCGAATGGCAGTAAGGCTGCAAGACATCCGGTATCGTGGGCATTTTTGGATAATCGCCATAAAACGCGGGCGGCTGCCAGACTTCCGGCTGATAGCGCTGTTGACCGGGATCGGCAGCGTAGGGGAACACCCCGTCATAATCCGTGCGATACAGGGCGGCGGCAACCCCGACCTGTTTGAGATTGGAGCCGCAGACGGAGCGCCGCGCCTGTTCCCGCGCCCGCGCAAAAACGGGGAACAGGATCGCCGCGAGTATCCCGATCATGGCGATTACGATCAGCAGTTCAATCAGCGTCAGGCCGGACGCGCTGACAGGATTTTTGCGTTGTCTCATCGGCGCTTCGGGGCTTCCGCCGCCGCCACCAGATTACGTATTCCTTCGCTGGAGTCGTTTGCCAAACCGTGCAGCATAGCGCGGGCCTCCGGGATTGTGTACTTACGCAGGCATAGCGCGGCGGCAGAGCGAGAGCCTGGGTCGCTGTCCCGCGTCAGGGGTTCTATCAGCGCAAGGGCCTTGCGCTGCTCGTCAGGCTTGTCCCAGAGGCCGCCCAGCATAATAGCGAGTTCTGCCTTGTGGTGCGAATTTGTCCCGCTGAAAATTTTCTTTGCGTCTTCGGCAAATTGATCAGTGATTTTGGCGGGTTTGAGAAATTCCATCTCGATCTGTGTAAAATGGTTGTAATCGTCGGCGTCTTTGTATCCCATTTTTTGCGCCATTGCAGCGGGAATTTCATGCGGTCGCGGAACAAAAAGGAGCCATGCGGCGGAGGCCAGCGCGATCCCGACTGCCAGACTGCCCCCGATGATCAAAAACGATTTGCTGAAACGCGGTTCTTTCGTAGTTGCCATTTTGTTCCTCCTGCGTCCCCCCGGCGCTCGTTGCGCCGGAGGGACAACCGTTCTAATTCGATGTAGGAGTGGCGGTTTCGTTCAGTACGTCGGAATTGTCGAAGAGAGAGGGGGTGAAGCTCACCGGAGTTTCCACTGCGGTAGCATTCAAGCAATGCACGGGGACATTCGGGCCGGTATTGCCGTAATTGTAATTGCCACAGCAATCTTTGCAGATGCTATTCGTATTAGGCGGACCGCCGATGGACGGACACGCTTTGTCACAGGCACTGAAGCAGGGAATGAGACAGTTCTTGAAGCCCCAGGACGGATCGGCCCCTTGGGGCGGGACACATTTGTTCCCACCAGGGCCGTAGCTTCCCGCGCCGGTGCAGGACGCAGGCCAAGTGCCTGTGACTGCCGCGAAAGCGGCGAGCGTCAGACCGAAAGAGAGCATACCGGTGAGAGTTGCCGTGAGCGGCAGAGGGATTTTGCGCGTTCGCATAGTTCACGTTTCCTTTCAGAGCCAAAACAAATCGGATCAAAACGAAAGGTCAGCCGTGAGAAGAATCGGCTTTAGCGAGCAGATCTCTTCTCGATAGTTGAGTTGCGCTGCTCGCAGTGGGGCGCTGCTCGCAGTGGGTGCGCTGCTCGCAGTAGTCAGTCAGTTCTGCGCTGTCCGGGGCGCGGGGTGAATGGACGACCTCACTATATCACAGACGCGGGCAGGCTGTCAAGCGTTTTAGATGAAAATTCTAAATTATTTTTACCGGGTGTTTCCACGCAGGCAATACGCCCCTGCGCAAAGCCCGCCCGGAGCGGTTTTGCCGGTTTAACCGCCGTTTTACAACAATCCAGAATCCGAAATCCAAAATCCAAAATCAGACGGTAGTATAACAGGCTGCCGTTCACCGAAACTGGCGCTGCAAATCCTCGAAGCGAACGATGCGGCAGTGGTCATCAGGCGAACAGAGAACCAGCGTCGGCGTCCCGTCAAAGCCCAGCGTTTCAGCGGCCTTGCAGTCGTTTTCCACGCGCTGTTTTGCAGTCGTTTGCATGGCGGCTTGCAATCGCGTAAAGTCTAAATGCAGTTTTGAGGCATAAGTCCGCAACGACTTTTCGTCGGATTTCCCCTGCGCGGCGTAAAGCAGGGTGTGCATCGGCCAGAACGCGCCCGGTTCCCGCGCCGCCTCCGCCGCCCGCGCCGCGTTAAGGGCGTCGGGGTGCATTTCGGTCAAGGGGTGATGCCGGAAGGCCAACGCGATTTTGCCCGATTGGAGCGGCGCGAAGTGTTGCAGGGCGTCGTGCAGGCGGCGGCAAGGGGGGCATTGGTAGTCGCCAAATTCGATGAGGACATAAGGGCGCGGCAGCAGTTCAGGATAGTTCGCGCCGAGGAGTTCGGCGCGGGAGGCGGTGACGGGCGGCGCGGCCTGCGTCTGCGTTTTGCTGACCGCCTTCGCCTGACTGCGCGATATAAACAGGAAGCCGCCCGCCCCGATCAAAAACAACGCGCCCACCGCTAAAAACTTATCTTCCGTCTGCATTGCGCTGCTCCTTTTTGCGTTTATTCCGGGTCGCAAATCCAGTGTAATCCCAGAACGCCATCGTTTTGCATCGGTTTGACGTGACCGTCGTGAAAACAGACGTTGACTTTCGTTGTGGCAGGATCGTTGAACTGCTCTGCGCCTGCATCGTCCCATGCCCGTAATTCCATGAGCAGCACATTTTCGGCGGGGGGATAATGCACATTTTCCAATCCGCAACCGGCAGGGTATGGGACAGATTCCAACCCGAAACGCAGCCGATACACGTAAGAAGTACCCAAAGCAGCAAACGCAGTCGGTTGCAGATGTACAGACGGATTTTCCATCTTAGAATCAGTGAAGTTCAAATCGTTCGCGCCGGTATCCGAAGGGCAGCGCCATATTGCGGGCGCTTTGATGTAGGGATTCAGGAGATCACGCATGAGCGGCAGATCGGGCAGTTGCGCTACTTGATCCGCATTTAGATGATATAACCCATCCCATGAACCGAAAGAACTATCAAATCCCGCCGGATAGCGGCTGTTATAGTCCTGCGTGTACAGAGAGACTGATATACCGAGTTGCCGCAAATTGGAAACGCACACGGTACGGCGTCCGGCGGTGCGGGCGCTGGCAAACACCGGGAACAAAAGGGCAGCCAGCACCGCAATAATTGCAATGACAACGAGCAACTCGACCAAAGTGAAGCCCCACCATTTTTTCGTTTTGCTCATCCTTTGCACCCGTCCTTGCAGTTTTCGATCTTGCTGATCGCGTCCTGCGCGACGCCACGCGCCCACAAGCGCTGGTCATTAAGGTACGGCTTGAGCAGAGGCAAAGCGCGGCGGTCTTTAATGCGCATGAAAGCGTCTGCGGCAAATACTACATTGCTTGCGCCCTCATCATTTGGCTCGTCTCTTTTGATCATTGCGACTGCGCGATCAAACATCCTCCCCTTTTGCGCGTCGCTCATTTGGGCAATGCCGTCCAATAAAACATCCATAATATCGTGTTGCCGGAAACCGATGTCTGACGCTTTGGGCATTGGCGCATCCATAGAAAGGAAGCACCAGGTCAAATCTGCGTCTGAAATCCCCTGTTTGCGCTCGATGGATTTTTCGATGTCATATTTTTTGACAACTTCCTCATCTGTCCAGAGGTGTCCCGCGTGTTCATTCCTCTGTCGGGCCTGTATAAGCCAGTGATTGCGTTCTTGTTGTTGGTAGCGCCACCGCAGTCCGAAGAAGATAGCAAAAGCCGCTATGTTTAGCGCAACCAAAATTACTAAAATCTGTTTACGCCTGCGCGTATCTCTCCACATTGTTGCAACCTCCCTACCGGAAATATGATGTAAACTGAAAAGGATCGTACTGACCGAGGCCGATACGATCCCGACAACAACGCAGAATACGCTTTGATTATCATGCGAAATCCGCGTTGTCACATCTGTTCAACCAGTCCGAAACGTCAGTCGGAAGTAGGAGTGACTGTGTTGGACACAGGACTGACAGCGCGTACAACTTCGGGGCTGACGGAACTTCGGCAGATCACAGGATTTTGTTTGCAGCTTTTGGCCTTGTTCACGCAGGTGTTGAAAGCGTCAATGCTTCCAAAATGCAGAGAGGCGCAAGCCCCATCAACGCACGAAGTGAAACTTGCCTGTTTCGTATTCATGCAGTAATAGCCCACGTCATAGCCGCTCTGAAAAGTGAACGCCCAGACTTGAACCGCCAGAGAAGTGGTGAGAAGTGCGGCGGCAATCGCGCCACGAGTGGATGGAGAGATACGAATCAAGATGACCTCCTGCATACCGGAAATCTAACCGGCAAATGCGAACAGATAGGCGTGAGAAGAAGCGGCCTTAGCGAGCAAACGTCTTCTCGATGGTTGAGTTGCGCTGCTCGCAGTGGGGCGCTACTCGCAGTGGGTGCGCTGCTCGCAGTAGTCAGTCAGTTCTGCGCTGTCCGGGCGCGGGGTGAATGGACGATCTCACTATATCACAGACACGGGCAGGCTGTCAAGCGTTTTACGTGGAAATTCTAAATTATTTTTACCGGGTGTTTCCACGCAGGCAATACGCCCCTGCGCAAGGCCCGCCCGGAGCGGTTTTGCCGGTTTAACCGCCGTTTTACAACAATCCAGAATCCGAAATCCAAAATCCAAAATCAGACGGTGGTATAATAGGAGTCCGATTGCCCAATTTTACCGTCCGTTGCGGCGCAGCCCGCAATGCGGAGAGGATTACCTGATGCCTGAGACGCTATTTGAAAAGATTTGGGACGCCCATGTCGTCCGGCAGGAAGCGGCGCAGCCCGCCCTGCTCTATATTGATCTGCACCTTGTCCACGAGGTCACTTCCCCGCAGGCCTTCGAGGGGCTGCGCCTGAGCGGGCGCAAAGTTCGCCGCCCCGACCTGACTGTCGCCACAATGGATCACAACGTGCCGACGACCGACCGCCGCGTCCCGATTGCCGACCTGATTTCCAAACTGCAAATGGACACGCTTGCCGCCAACTGCGCGGAATTTGGCGTCACGCTTTACGATTTGCACTCGGAGCGGCAGGGCGTCGTCCACGTTATCGGGCCGGAACTCGGACTGACCCAGCCCGGAATGACCATTGTTTGCGGCGATTCGCATACCAGCACACACGGCGCGTTCGGCGCGTTGGCGTTTGGCATCGGGACAAGCGAGGTGGAACACGTCCTCGCAACGCAGGCCCTGCCGCAGTCCAGACCGAAAACGATGGAGATTCGCGTGGACGGTGAACTCGGCGCGGGCGTGACCGCCAAAGACCTGATTCTTGCGATTATCGGCAAAATTGGCACGGATGGGGCCACAGGCTACGCGGTGGAATACACCGGCGCTGCGATCCGCGCCCTCTCGATGGAGGGCCGCATGACCGTCTGCAACATGAGCATTGAGGCGGGGGCGCGGGCCGGTCTGATTGCGCCGGACGAGAAAACGTTTGAGTACCTGCGCTGCCGTCCCTATGCCCCGCAAGGCCCGGATTGGGACGCGGCGCTGGCGGAGTGGCGCCGCCTGCCGTCCGATCCCGACGCGCAGTACGACGCGACCGTCACGCTGGACGCCGCCGCAATCGCGCCGTTCGTCTCGTGGGGAACAAGCCCCGGCATGGTCGCGCCGATTACCGCGTCCGTCCCCTCGCCCGACTCCTGCGACAACGAAACCGACCGCCGCTCCCTCGCCCGCGCTTTAGAGTATATGGGCCTCACAGCGGGACAACCGCTGCAATCGCTGCCGCTGGACAAAGTGTTCATCGGCTCCTGCACCAACGGACGGATTGAGGACTTACGCGCCGCCGCCGCCGTCGCGCAGGGCCGCAAAGTCGCTGACCGCGTTCATGCGATGGTGGTTCCCGGTTCCGCGCAGGTCAAAAAGCAGGCCGAGGCCGAAGGGCTGGACAAGATTTTTACGGCTGCTGGCTTTGACTGGCGGGAGGCGGGCTGCTCGATGTGTCTGGGAATGAACCCGGACATCCTCCAACCGGGCGAGCGCTGCGCCTCCACCTCCAACCGCAATTTCGAGGGGCGGCAGGGCAAAGGCGGGCGCACCCACCTCGTCAGCCCCGCAATGGCGGCGGCGGCGGCAATCGCCGGACACCTCGTGGACATCCGCGACTGGAAATAAAGCAGGCCCTTCTCTCATGCCTGCGGGATGACAGGCAGAGAGAAGGGCAAGGCCATTCCTTCGGGAGAGAACGGAATGGTCTTCAGGCAGGGGGACTACGCGCAACTCGGCGGGTTATTTGGCGGGAGTGGCCTCCAAGTTGATATCAATGTCTACATCGTTGCCGACGACCACGCCGCCGCCATCAAGAGGCATATTCCACTTCACCCCGTAGTCCTGCCGATTGACTCGCAGTTTCGTTTGCAGACCGAAACGGTTGCTGCCGAAAGCGTCTTTGATGGGGCCGAGGACGGTGAACGGCAAGTCCACATTTTTGGAGACGCCGCGCATCGTAAAGACGCCATGCGCCACGTAGGAGCCGTCGTCCTTTCGGTCAATACCGCTGCTTTTGAACGTTATAGTCGGGTATTTGGCGGCGTCGAAAAAGTCGGGGCCTTTGAGGTGCGCGTCGCGGGGCGGGACGTTGGTGTCAATGCTCGCCGTCTGAATGGTGAAGTCCACCGAAGACTTGCTCACGTCCTTGCTGTCTGCGGTGATGCTGCCGGAGAACTTGTTGAAGCGGCCCTGAACGTGGCTGACGACCATATGCTGCACCGAGAAATTAATGCTGGTGTGCGCGGGGTCTACGTCCCATTTGCCGTCAATCGCAATGGGGGCGGCGCGGCGGGCGGATGTCGGCGCCGCTTTGGGAGCGTCCGCCGTCTGCGCCTGCGTGACCGCCCCGAACAGGCTGACCGCGTAGAGCAGGCCAAAGGCGGACGCGCCGATGGCGATGGATTTTGTGTTAATGGTGGTCATGGTAGGTAATCTCCTGAAAAAATGCCGACTGCGAGACCGGGCTGCGAACTGCCCGTTAATGCGGCTGCGCCGTCCGCAAAGCGGACGGCGCTCGCACTGATTTAAGCGGCGGGCTTGAGCGCTTTGGCGACCTGCGCCAGACGCCTGCCCTGAAAACGGGCGACTTCCAGTTCGTCGGCGGTCGGCGGGGCGGCGTTTTGCCCGGAAATCGAGGACGCGCCGTAGGGGGTTCCCGCGCCCTTGAACATAGTCGGGTCGGCGTAGCCCAACGGCACGATAATCAGGCCCAGATGCGCCATGAAGTTGAACATCGTGATATTGGTGCTTTCGTTTCCGCCGTGCGCCGAGGAGGTGGAGCAGAAAGCCCCGCCCGCTTTGCCGTTGAGCTTGCCCTGAAACCACAATCCGCCCAGCGAGTCCACATAGGCCTTGAGTTCCGATGAGACATTCCCGAAGCGGGTTGGCGTGCCGAAAACGATGCCGTCGGCCCAAACCGCGTCGGCGTCGGTCGGGGCCTCATACGCGGCGTTCATGCGGTCGGCGTTCTCCGTCCATCCGGGCGCGTTCGCCATGACTTCGCGGGAGACGACCTCCCGCGCCCGCCGCAGACGGACTTCCGCCCCTTCGCTTCTGGCGCCCTCGGCGACGGCGTTTGCGAGCGCTTCGGTCGAGCCGTTGCGCGAGTAAAAAGCGATCAAAATGTTGACAGTGGACATGGTAGTAAAATTTCCTTTCGTATCGTGACGAAACAGTAAGGGACTTTCGAATATTAAACTCTTCCACGCTGGCGGGCGGGCGGGCGAATAAATTCACTGCCACAAAAGCGCGAAGTCCGCCTTCGCGGACTCAATGCGGACTTACGCATACGGGAAGATTTATTTTATCGCAAGTCCCTAAGCGTCGTTCCGCGCAGGTTCAGAATTACGCGGGCGTCTTTGTTTCTTCCGTTTCCGGCGCTTTTTCAGCGCGGACGGCGGCGCACAGGGGCAGCGCCTGCGCCGCCAGCCCCATTTTTTTAAGCAGGGCGGTCAGGGTCTCCTGCTCGTCTTCGGTCAGGCCGGAAACGGCGCGTTCGATGGCCCCGGCATGGTCGGGAAAAATCGCGCCGATCCATTCGCGCCCGGTTTCGGTCAGGGCGGCGTGGCAGACGCGCCGGTCTTTGGGGCAGCCGACGCGCTGAACCAGTCCGCGCTTTTCCAGATTATCCACCACATAGGTTATACTGCCGGTGGTAACCAGGACGCGCTGCGCCAGTTCGCCCAGCGGCGTGGGGCCGCGATGGTAGAGCAGTTCCAGCACGGCAAACTCGCTGACGTTCAGCCGATGCTCCCCGATTTTGTGCCGTTCGATGTCGCGCCGCGCATGGGCCGTCACGCTGTTGTAGCAGCGGGTCAGCGCAACGAAAAGCCGCAGGGCGCGGCCCGTTTTTCCGTCACAACGCGGCGTTTCCATGTTTCCTTTGCCCGTCCTTTTCGCCTGCGCAGGCCGTTTTTCCCGACGCCCTGCGAAATTGCCTTGAAATCAAATATCTTGACTTCAAGGTAATTTACGCGAACCTATCTGCTGTGGTTCCCGGTTTCAGAAAAAATTCACGGATGTAATTTACGGATAAAAATTTAGAGGGGATCGGGGGCGTGATGACCGAAGCGGGCGAAGGGATAGGGCAGGGCCAGCAGAAAAAGCGCCGGACGCAGAACATCGAAATAGTTTTCGAAAAGGGCGGGAGCGCCGCGCCACAGCGTCAGGTCGCCGGAGTCCGCCGGGGGCAGTCCGAGATACAGGGGCGCGAGAGTCAGCGCGGCGCACAGCAGCCAGAAATAAATCCATCCTGTTTGGCGCGTCCGGGTCACCGCCGCCAGCGCCAGACCGAACCCGCCGCCCGCCAGCAGCGCCGCCCCGCCGACCTCGCCCGCCCGAACAACGCAACGCAGCGGAACGGAGAACGAGAGCGCCAGCGCGGATGAAAGCAGGCAAGTCCAAAACAAGCGATTTTGGATTTTAGATTTTGGATTTTGGATTTTGGATTGCTCCGGCGCGGCGGATTTCCGCCGCGAACATCAAAAAAAGCGTAAGCGGGCAAAGAGGGGGAACATCGGCCCCGCCGCCGCCGTCCATCTGAGGTAAGACACGCCACGAAAAATCGGCGCGGCAAATCTCCCTGCGAAAGGCGCGGCATCAATGATTGAAGTTCCCAACTGGTGGCTCTGGGCGTCCGGCCTGTATTTTGTGATTAGCATTGTGTGGTCAGCGGCCCTGATTGGCGGCCTGCTGGTGGTCTATAAAAAGGCCATGCCCGTCCTGATCGAGGCGCGGACTCAGGCGAAGCGCGTCAGCGGACAGGCGCGGTCAATCGCTGCCAAAGCGTCCAACACGGCGGACATCGTTCACGCGCAGACCCAGCATCTGCTCGGCAACGCCAGCAAAACGGGCAATCAGGTGACGCAGCAGGCGCGTTCCGTCGGCACGGCGCTGACCGTAATGCTGGTCGCCGCCCGCGTCATGAATTTTGCGCGGCGCATGATTTAAGCCTGATGGCCCCCCGCGCTTTTAAACCGTTTCAGACGGTTTAATTAAACAGTTTAACCGGCGAATCGGCCTTTTTCTTCGGAAAAGGCCGATTTTTTCGCGTGGAACGAAAAAAACTTTCAAAATTCCCCTTTTTCAGGAACGAAACCCGAAATTTCACTGTTTTAAGTTAGCGGTAGGGTAATCAGTCAAACGGCGAAATGATCGAAGTCAAGCGATTTCGCTTTTCTGCCGAAGATAGAAAATCCAAATGTCGTCTGACCGCCTTCTTCCCCTTCCGCCTGCGGTCACTGTATTCTTCCCAATATGGCCTCTCGTCGGCCCGACTCCTGTGGAACTGATTTCCTGTTGATAAATCATGTTTGAGGAGAAATGTCTCAATGTTTGAAAATTCATCCGCCGGTCAGTTGACCGAGGCCCCCCGGCTTTCCACCACGCTGTTGGCAATCGCCTGGGGCATCACGTCCGCCTACATTCTATTTCATGCGCTGCTGGTCACGCACGATACCCGGCCCTGCCTTGCGGCCCTCGCCCCGCTGGTCATCACCTGGGCCACGCTGGAGCGCAAACGCTGGGGACGGCTTGCGTTTCTCGGCCTGAGCGCGGTGGCGCTGGGCCTGTTCGTCGGGGCGTTGGGACTTGCCGCCTCTATTATTCACGCCACGCTGCCCGCCGCGCAGCAGACCCCGCTGCGCTGCATCGAGATGGCGCTGGGATTTTTCGGAGAGAAAAACCCATTTGCCGGGGGCATCGTAATCGGCCTCGCCGCCATGACCGGCCTGCACCTGCGCCGTCCCGGCATTGTTCTAGAGTTTGAGCGCGGCAAACGGCAGACGCTGGCCCTGGCGCAAAAGGGGATTGCGGCGGTCTTAGTGGGGAGTTGGGGCCTGACGTTCCTCGGCGCTCCGATGCCGACGGTCGGGGCGAATCATGGCGTTTCCGCTGCGGCGCGTCACACTTCCGGTCACTCGGCCTCGCCGCGAACTGGCCGCGCCAGCAGCAAGCGCAATACCCGCTCGGTCGCCGATTCGAGCAGGCTGTAAGCGTCCCGCATGGCGGATTCCGTAGTCTGCGGGGCGTCCAGAATCGAGAGCGCGGCGGTCAGCCCTTCGGGGCGGAGCGCCGCCTCCGCCCCGTCCGCCAGGGCCCCCGCCAGCGCCACGACCGGCACATTCGCCGCCTTTGCCCGCTTCGCCACGCCCGCAATCACCTTGCCGCGCCCCGTTTGCCCGTCCAGCCGTCCCTCGCCCGTCAGAACAAGATTGCAGCAGGCAAGGGCGGCGTCAAATCCCGCCGCTTCCATTACGAGATCAATGCCCGGTCGCAACTCCGCGTTGCAGAAGGCCAGCAGACCCGCGCCCAGACCGCCCGCCGCGCCCGCGCCGGGAATCGCCGCAACGTCTTGCCCTAAAATTTCGCCGTAATGCGCCAGCGCCGCGTCCAACATTTCAATTTGCGCAGGCGCAGCGCCCTTTTGCGGGCCGTAAATCCGCGCCGCGCCTTCCGGCCCCGCCAGCGGATTGTCCACATCGCAGGCCGCAATCACGCGAGTACCCGGCGGCAAAAAAAAGGCGGCGCGGTCAATCTGCGCTAAATTCCGCAGGGCCGCGCCTCCGGGCGGCAGTTCCGCCCCGTCCGAATCCAGAAACCGCGCCCCCAGCGCCTGCGCCATGCCCGCGCCGCCGTCGTTGGTGGCGCTGCCGCCGATCCCAACGAGTAACGTCCGGCAGCCCGCTTCCAGCGCCAGCCGCATTAGCTGCCCGACTCCGTAAGTGGAAGCGTTTTCCGGGTCGTACTGCGCGGCTGTCAGCAGACGCAGGCCGCTCGCCTCCGCCATCTCAATCACGGCGGTATCGCGCATCGCCCCGCCCAATCGTCCCCACCGCGCCGCGACGGGAACGCCCGTCGGCCCCTGAACAACCGCATTAAAAATCTCGCCCGCCGTCGCCGCCACGAGCGTTTCGAGCGTCCCATCGCCGCCGTCCGCCAGCGGCAGGGAGACAGTGGTAATCTCCGGCCTGCCCAGACGCGCCGCGCCAGCGGTCATCGCCTGCGCCGCCCGCGCCGCCGTCAAACTGCCCTTGAACGCATTGGGACAAAGCAAAACGCGCAGGTGAACGTTGTTATTTATAGCCCTCACCCCTGGCCCCTCTCCCAAAAAAGCCTGGGGTGAGGGGAGTATTTAAGTTTGAATTGCCCTCTTTTCCAGGCTTTTTTGGGAGAGGGAAGATTCTAAATCTGATTCTCCCCCTTCTCCCAGGCTTTTTTGGGAGAAGGGGGCCGGGGGGATGAGGGCTTTTCACTGCCCGATCAGCTGCCGGTACAGGCGTTCGATGCGTTGAACATACGCCTGCGTTTCGCGGTAGGGCGGGACACCGCCGTATTTTTTGACCGCGCCCGTTCCCGCGTTGTAGGCCGCCATCGCCAGCCGCACCTGCTCAAAGGTCAGCCCGCCGCCCGGAAGCGAGCGGTCGGCGAAGGTATCAAGGCGGCTGCGCAGATAGCCGATGCTGCCCTGCAAGTTCTGCACCGGATCGTAAGCGTTGTTGACGCCGAGCGAGCGGGCGGTTCCCGGCATCAGTTGGCCCAGACCCATCGCGCCGTGCCGGGAGGTCGCCTGCGGATTGAAATGCGATTCCGCCATAATCATTGCCACAATAAGGCGCGGATCAACCCCGTATCGGTCGGCAAAATGGAGCAGGCTTGCGGCGATTTGCGCGGCCTGCGCCCCGCGCAACGCCGGATTTTGCTGCGCGATATAATTCTGGTAGGCGGGAAGCAGCGGGCGGGCGCGGGCGCTGAGGAAAGGCGCGTAGGCCGCGTCGTTTGCGCCGCCAATCGGAACAGGCGGCGCGGAGTTTCCGGCAAAACTGCGGGCGGGCGCATGGCGCGAAGGCAATCCCCCCCGCGTTCCGCCGCCGAGGGCCTGACGCGCCGCATTGCGTTCCCGTTCCCGCGCCGCATTGCGCCGCTGCGCCTCCTGTTCCGCCTGCTCCTGATCGCGCCGCGCCTCCTCCCGCCCGATCTCGTTGTCCTCTGCAATCGCCAGCACTTCCAGCGGAATCACATTGCCGTTGGGATTGCTGCTGATTTTTGCCAGAACGCGCAGAGAAAGGTTGGAATAGCGCTTGAGCCACGCGGTCTCCTTCGGCGGAATCTGCACGGTTACTGACGCGCCGTCCGATAGTCCGAGGATCACCAGAGCGCCGTCCTCGCTTTCCGCCGCGCCGTTAATGCTGCCGCGCAACTCGATCACGCGCCCGACAGCGGCGGCGGGGTCGGACTGCGCGGCGGCGTAAGTCAATTTGCGGTCGTAGCGGGACGCGGCGCGGATTTTGAGATACGCGCCGGTCTCCATGCCGCTTGCGCAGGCGGCGGCAAGGGGCAGCGTCAGAAGCAGGCAGGAAACAAGCGAACGGCGAAAGCGTGAAGGGCGGAGTCGGGTCATAATTGGTCTGGCCTCTGTCATTCGCCCCGAAAAATGCGAACGCGAGGCGAGGAAAACAATGCGAAAATCGGAGGGAAAAACGGCCTGCGCGACCGTTTCGGCGCGAATGAGTAAAGAAGAGAATACGGAGAGATCGGGATTCGAACCCGAGGTAGCCCTTTACAGGCTACAACTGCTTAGCAGGCAGCCGCTTTCGACCACTCAGCCATCTCTCCGCAACAATTACTATTGTATCACAGTCTGGGCAAAATTGCAATACGCAGCGAGAAATTTCCAGGGATAGAGCATCTTAATTTGACTGGTTGTGCTAGTTTTCAGACGGCATAGCGAGCGATATTCATTTTCTTCGCTACGTCCAGCACTTCGTTAAAATAATGTCCCAGCGAAAACGCTGTCGCTTTGGCCTATCCTGTAAATACCGAACTTCGACTTATCTCCGTCTACTTAAAACCGGGCGCAGCCATTTTTATGCTCGAAAGTGAACGAAGTTCATGGGAACTGTTCTGTAAATACCAAACTTGAACCAACTTTCGTCTACATGAAAATGGGTGTAGCCCTGATGGATCACTTTCTCGCCCTTTAGGAAATCTACACTATTTTTGGTGCGGGATTCTGTCTCATCCTACTTGTGACACACAGGGGTCGAACCCAGAGATCGAGATTGGGTGGTTAAGTTCGGCGCAGGCGTTGGTCACATTGTTCCTGGGTTAACCGGACATGGTGCAGTGATGGTATTCTCCCTGTTTTTACACGCACTTTTTTATAAGAACGATGAACGGCTATCTACTTAGGGACTCTCAAAGTTTAAATCGTTCCATTGCGGTAGCGTGTAGCGGGCGAATAAATTCACTGCCACAAAAGCGCGAAGTCCGCCTTCGCGGACTCAATGCGGACTTTGAACATGGGAACGTTTATTTTTTTGAGGCTCCCTTAGCAGTGACGTATTCTGCGCGATAGGGAGCCTATTTCTGTCTCGTCACTGAAGTGACGGAATGCTTCTCTGGCATAATCTCAACATTGTGAGCGAATCATAAAAATTATGAGCAGTGCGGCGCGACCGCGCAGTCTTACGCCGAGAAGCAAACAGGGGAAAACGAATGAAATAACGCGGGTTCATATTGATCGAGCTGCTTGTGATCATCGCCATTATCGCCATTCTTGCCGCAATTCTGTTCCCGGTCTTCGCGCAGGCCCGCAAATAGGTTCGCCAGACCGCCTGCCACAACAACCTCAAACAATTTTTCCTGCTTCCGGGCGGTTGACAGCAACGCGGGCAATGCGGTATACTACGTTGTTGCTATGAATCAAAATCGTTTTCAGCGCGGCAGACCGCCGCGCAAAGAAACCGCCGGAAGGAAAGACTAATGTCCAGAGTTTGCGAAATCTCCGGGGTAGGCCCGATGAAAGGCCACCGCCGCCGTCACCCGCACTCCGGCGCGTGGAATCTTCGCGCCCCCAAGAAGAATCATACGTTCCTGCCCAATTTGCAGACCGTCACCGTCAACACGCCGGAAGGCCGCGTCCGCCTGAAAGTCACGACCAGTGTGATGACCAGCGAGGTCTTTCAGCAGTACCTGACAGGCAAGAAAGAACTGCCCAAAGAACTGACCAAACGCTCGCGCCGCCACCTGAAAAAATAGCGGCGAACACTCCGCAGCAGGCCGATACTCATGCGCTTTCCCAAAGCAAGCGCCTGACTGTCGGCCTTTTTCCGTTCAAGTGTTCGGGTGTTCAGGTTTTTGATCGCTCACTAATCGTCCCGACAGCTTCCCGCGAAGCAGCCAATACCAGAACACCGAACACCTGAATACCCGCTCTCCGAGGGAAACTATGGCCCCGACAAATCCTTACACTATTTTAGTTGCAGACGACGAACCGAACATCCGGCGCGTATTTGAGGCCGCGCTCACCAAAGAGGGCTATACCGTCCTGACGGCGGAAAACGGCAAAAAAGCGCTGGACATCGCGGGCGCGAATGAGATTGACGTGCTGGTCTCCGATCTCATCATGCCGGATATGACGGGCGTGGAACTGCTGCAAAAAATCAAAGCGATTCATCCCTCCTGCGCCGCCATTATCGTCACCGGATACGGCACGATCAAGTCCGCAGTTGAGGCCATGCGCCTCGGCGCGTACCATTACCTCGCCAAACCGCCTGACCTCGACGAAGTGCGGATTATGATTAAAAAGGCGATTGAGCATCGCGCCCTGCTCGCCGAAAATAAAGACCTTAAACAGCAGCTCAAAACCAACTTCAAACTGGAGAACATGGTCGGGGCCAGCGGCAAAATGCAGGAGGTCTACAAAGTCGTGGAACGGGCGGCGGAGAGTAAGGCCACGGTGCTGATTCGCGGCGAAAGCGGAACCGGCAAAGAACTCGTCGCCCGCGCCCTGCACTACAATTCGCCCCGCGCCGCAAAGCCTTTTGTCGCCGTCTCCTGCGCCGCTTTGCCCGAAACCCTGCTGGAAAGCGAACTGTTCGGGCATGAAAAAAACGCCTTCACCGGAGCCATTAACGCCCGGTTAGGCCGCTTCGAGATGGCGGACACCGGAACCCTGTTTCTGGACGAGATCGGGGACATCCCGCCGCCGACGCAGATCAAACTGCTGCGCGTTTTGCAGGAATGGGCCTTTGAGCGCATCGGCGGCAGTAAACTGATTAAAGTGGACGTGCGCCTTGTCGCTGCAACCAACAAGAATCTGGAAAAAGCGGTCGAGGACGACTCTTTCCGCTCCGACCTCTATTATCGCCTTAACATCGTCACGATCTTCATGCCGCCCCTGCGTGACCGCCCGGAAGACGTTCCCACCCTGATCGAACACTTTTTCGGCAAGTACAACAAGGCCAACGGACGCAGCATCAAAAAGGTGGACGCCGACGCGCTGAAACTTTTGACCGCCTATCGCTGGCCGGGAAATGTGCGCGAACTGGAAAATGTTATCGAGCGGGCGATTGTGCTTTCCGACAAGACAACGACCGTCCTGACGCCCGATCTGCTGCCAATGGTCGTCACAGCGGGGACAGACACCAAAAAATAGCCATTTTTTGTCTGCGTTAAAACGGCTAAAAGCGCCAATCTAAAATCCAAAACCCAAAATCCAAAATAAAAACGGGGATTCTTCAAAAATAAGTTCTAAATCGCGCAAGTTGGCACAATTCTTGTATTAGTGAGAATTGGAAGCGGAAAATTGCGCAAGGGGGCGCTCCGACCTTTCTGCAACGATCTAATGATCGTGCTGTCGCTGAAAAGAAACGTTGGACGCCTGGAGGCCGCTACGCCTGCCCAGGCACGTCACAACACGACTATGCGACGCTTGACGTTCTTTCTTTCCGGTTAAAGCAGTTAGGGGAGGAAAATCAAGTATGAGCGCTCGCTCGTTGCCGCCCGCAATTTTGATTGCGGATGCGGAGCCGTACATTTGCCGAATCTTTGAAGCGAAATTAACTAAAAATAATCAATTTCAGGTGGACTGCGTCATGACGGGCGCAGAGGCCCTACAGCGGGCCGAAACGCGGAATTTTGACGTTCTGCTCTGGGATATGCGCCTGCGCAACACGCCGGAACTTTTGCCGCGTCTGCGGGCGATGTGTCCCGACGCCGCCCTGCTGCTGATGACGACCGACGACCGCCCGATTCTGGGCGCGGAGTTCGAGCGTCTCAACGTGACGCAGGCCCTGACCAAACCGTTCGGACTGGACACGCTGGTCGAGCGGGTGGAGGCGGCGCTGGCCCTGCCTCCGCTCCGCTCCGCTTCGGCGCGGGTGGAACTGGTGGAGGTCGGGCAGCAGATCACGCTGGTCGCGGCGGACGGCGAATGTGTCACGCGGACGCTTTTTGCGCGGCAGGACACGTTTGCGGCGGTCGCCGCGCCGCGAGTCGCGGCCCCCGCTTCGTTCGCGCCGGGACTGCAAGTGGAGGCGCAGGCGCTGGGCGCGGACGCCCTCTACCGCTTCGACACCACCATTCTGGAATATCGCCTTGCGCCCGTTCCCTGCTGGATTCTGCAAAGGCCGCGCTTTATTTTGCGCGATCAGCGGCGGCGCTTTGCGCGGATTTCCCTGCGGATGCAGGCGGTTGTCACGGAAAACGCCATCGAAAATCCGGCCTCTGCGACGGTATGGCAGGGCGCGGTGGACGACATCAGTCTGGGCGGCTGCGCATTAATCAGCGAACGAAACGCGCCGCTCGGCGCAACGGTCTCGGTGGGACTGCAAACGACCGGGCAAACGGTATTAGACGGGGTGGGACTGGTCGCCCGCAGTCAGCCGCTGCAAATCAGCGACGCCGACTCCGGTCTGCCGCGCTACCGCGTCGCCATTGAGTTCACCGAACTGGACATTGAAGCGGAAGCGCGTCTGACCGCCCTGCTGCAAGCGGGCGGTTAAAAGCGCTTTGCATTCAGTCTCCTCTCAGAGAACGGGGCTTTATCCGCTGTGGCGCGTGGGATGTGACTTGCGGAGAGCGATTCGCGGCCCGATTAATCGAAGTGTTTCAGCGTAAAGCGGTCAATTTTGTAATCAGACAGTCCGCCAGAGAGTTTTTTGACAGCGCATACAGCGGTTAGTACAGATCGGCCTAAATTCGACCGCATTTGCGTCCGGCAGGACGCTTGGCGGAACGCCACCTAGCGAGGCGTTTGCAACGCCTCAACAAACGATGGCGGGTTCGGGCCGCAATGCGCTAGCCCGGTTTACGGGAGCAAAGGAAGTTTTATTTGCCGCCTGCATCTCCTAGCGACAGCCGCTCGACGCCCCAAACCCTGCTCGTTACGGGCGCGGCGGGATTTATCGGCTTTCATACGGCCCGCCGCCTGCTGGAGCGGGGCGAAAACGTAGTCGGCTTCGATAATGTGAACGCCTATTACGATGTTGCGCTGAAAGAGGCGCGGCTTAAGTTGCTGTGCGATTTTCCAAATTTTCAGTTCGTTCGCGGCGATATTTGCGAGTTGGAGACGTTAGTCCGCGTTTTTGAGGCGCATCGGCCTGCCCACATCGTGCATCTTGCGGGACAGGCGGGCGTTCGTGATTCGCTGCAAAACCCGCAGAATTACCTTGCTTCAAATATCGCCGGGTTTCTGAATGTGCTGGAGGCCTGCCGCCAGTTTCCCGTCGCGCATCTCGTTTATGCCTCGTCCGGTTCGGTGTATGGCCTGAACCGAAAAATGCCGTTCTCGCCCCACGACCCTGTTTCTCATCCCGCCAGCCTGTACGCCGCCAGCAAACAAACGAATGAACTCATGGCCCATGCGTACAGCCACCTGTTCCAGATTCCCACGACGGGGCTGCGGTTTTTTAGCGTGTACGGCCCCTGGGGACGCCCGGACATGGCGCTGTTCCAATTCACGGAATCGATCCTTGCGGGCAGGCCGATTGACGTTTACAATCACGGCGAAATGCGGCGCGATTTTACCTACATTGACGATATTGTGGAGGGAATCCTGCGCCTGCTTGATCTGCCCCCCGCCGCCAATCCCGATTGGGACGCGGAAACCGCCGACCCCGCCGCCAGCGCCGCTCCGTACCGGATTTACAACATCGGCGGCGCGAATCCCGTAGATTTACGGGAATTTATCGCCCTTCTGGAACGCGCTATGGGAAAGACCGTAGAGAAAAATTATCTCCCCATGCAGGTCGGAGACATCGCCGCAAGCCACGCCGACGTTTCCGACCTGTTGCGGGACACCGGTTTTCAACCGGAAACGCCCCTCAAAATCGGAATTGCGCGGTTTGTTGCATGGTATCGGAAGTATTACAGGGTATAATCTACCAACATTCCGATCACGATGCGGTTTCCGGCAGTCTGCGCCTCCCCACTGCGGCCTGCCCACCGTCCGCCCGCTGCCCAGGCAACACGCGGCGCGGACTCTCTATACGCCCCCCACGCGGAACATTGCGGAGATGTGGAAATTTACGAAATCGGGCAACCGCCTGAAGGAGTTTTTTCGTTGGCGAAAATTCTGCTGTCCTCACGCTGCGCCTGGTCGCTGTACAACTTTCGGCAGGGACAGATGCGCGAACTGAAACGGCGTGGCGACACCGTGATCGGCGGGGCGGGAACGGGGGACGGCTTCGAATCGAAAATTGAGGCGCTGGACGTGCCGTTTGCTTCCCTGCCCGTGCATAAAAAAGCGATTCATCCCGCCGCCGACCTGAAACTTTTCTGGGCGATGTACCGCTGGTATCGCCGCGAACGCCCGGACATCGTTCACCATTTCACGATTAAACCGGTGATTTACGGCAGTCTGGCGGCGCGGCTGGCGGGCGTGCCGCGCATTGTCAATTCGATAGAGGGGCTGGGGCTGGTTTTCAGCGGCAAAGACATCTCTCTCCTGCGCCGCCTTGTGGAATGGCAATACCGGATCGCGCTGCGCTCCGCGCACCATACCTTTTTCCTGAACCGCGACGACCAAAAACTATTTACCGACCGCAAAATCGTTCTGCCGCGCCATACGGAACTGCTTCCCGGCTGCGGCGTAGACACCGATCATTTCGCGCCGCCCGATTCCAGCCCTAAAGCGATAAACGAAGCGGGAAGCGTCTCGGAAACAACGGAACGAAACCGCCCTGTCCGGTTCCTGATGGTGGCGCGGATGCTCAAACCGAAGGGCGTTTACGAGTTCGCGGCGGCGGCAAAGACCGTGCGGGAGCAGTTGCCGGGAACGGAATTTGTCCTGCTCGGCGGCTGTGACGAACGCAGCCCCTCCGTCGTCCCGGAGGCGGACTTGCGGGCGTGGAACGCGGAGGGGCGCCTTTGCTGGCTCGGCGAACAGGACGACGTGCGCGGCGAGATGCTGCGGGCGGATGTCGTCGTGCTGCCCTCTTTTTACCGGGAAGGAACGCCGCGCTCGCTGCTGGAAGCGGCCTCGCTGGGCAGGCCGCTGATTACCACCGAAAACGTCGGCTGCCGCGAAACGGTCGAGGACGGCGTGACGGGCCTCCTTGTCCCGATGCGGGACGCCGACGCGCTGGCAGCCGCCATGCTGAAGCTGGCCCGCGACCCGGCGCTGCGCCGCAAAATGGGGCGGGCGGGCCGCGAGAAAATGATCGCGCAATTTGACGAAGCGATTGTATTGGGCAAGATCGTCGCAGTATACGATAAGGAGACATTATGAACGTTTTGATTACGGGCGGGGCCGGATTTATCGGTTCGCATCTCGCCGATGAACTGCTGAGACAGGGCGATGAAATCTGGGCCATTGATGACCTGACGACAGGCAGCCTGGAAAACGTGGCGCACCTGCGGAAGCACCCGAAATTTCATTTGGTGGTGGATACCGTACTCAACGAATCGCTGATGAACGAACTGGTCAACCGGGTAGACCATGTATACCACCTCGCCGCCGTTGTCGGCGTCAAACTCGTGGTGGACAGCCCGGTTCGGACGCTGGAGACCAATCTCCACAGCAGCGAAATTGTCTTCAAACTGGCGCACCGCGCCCGCAAACGGATGTTCCTCGCCTCCACGTCGGAAGTCTACGGGCGGCACTACGAAAACAAGCCGCTGGTGGAAACGGACGAGCGGATTTACGGCCCGACCACCGTAGGCCGCTGGAGCTACGCTGGGGCCAAAGCGATTGACGAATTTATGGCGCTGGCCTACCACAAAGAGCGCGATTTAGACGTGGTTATCGGGCGCTTTTTCAATACCGTCGGGCCGCGTCAGACCGGGCAGTACGGCATGGTGATTCCCCGCTTCGTCAAGGCAGCGTTGGAAGGCCGACCGATCAATGTCTACGGCAACGGCAAGCAGTCCCGCTCGTTCACCTATGTCGGGGATGCGGTGTGGGCGATTACCCACCTGATGCAGACCCCCTCGGCGGCGGGCGAAATTTACAACATCGGCAACGGCGAGGAGATTACCATCGGCGATTTGGCCCTGAAAGTCAAAGAGATGACCAACTCCCGCTCGGAAATTCGCTATGTTTCCTATGAGGAGGCCTACGGGCAGGACTTCGAGGACATGGAATTTCGCACCCCGAACATCGGGAAAATCGCCGCCGCCATCGGGTTCCGCCCGACGGTGGACTTGCAGGGGATTTTAGAGCGGGTCATCACCTACTTCGAGACGCGGCAGGAGCAAGATCACGCCGTTGTTGCGGAACCCAAGACACAGGTCGAAGCGTTGGCGGAACCCCTGCTGGCGGTGGCGGCGCGATAATGGGGATGGGATTTTCCTTCGCAAATCTTATCGCGAAAGCGGGCTTTCTGCTGGCGTTCCCGCTCGCGCTGCTGCTGACGCAGGGCTTAATTCTGCTGGCGCAGCGGCGCGGCTGGACGGCGAAACCCAAAGCAGACCGTTGGCACAAACAGCCGACGGCGCTGTTCGGGGGCGTCGCGATTTTCGCGACGTTCGCTGTCGGCTGCGGGTTTCTGCGCGGCCTGCCCGCCCGCCCCGATCTCGTCGGACTGCTGATGGGCGCGGCGGTTATCTTTCTCGTGGGTTTGCAGGACGACCGCAAGCCGCTAAATCCGCTGGTCAAACTTTCCGGGCAGTTCCTTGCGATTGGCCCGTTTGCGGCGGGATTTGCGATGGCCCACCCGACGCCGCCCTATTTTTGCGCCCTGCCGCTGCTGCTATTCTGGACGCTGACGCTGACAAATTCGCTGAACCTGCTCGATAATATGGACGGGCTTTCGGCGGGAACGGCGGCGACGGCGGGAATCTTGCTGACAATTTATGCCGCGCTGACCGGGCAGGCGCTAGAATTTTCCCTTGCCGCCCTGCTGACTCTGGCCTGCCTCGGCTTTCTGGTCTTCAATTTCCGCCCGAAAAGTCCGGCGAAAATTTTCATGGGCGACTGCGGCAGTATGTTCCTGGGCTTTGTTCTGGCGGGGTTAAGCGCGATGGTATTCAGCGCCAATCACGCTCCGCTCATTGTCGGGATCGCCGCGCCGCTGCTATTGCTGTCCGTCCCGCTATTTGACACCACGCTAGTTGTTGTGATTCGCAAGCGGGAAGGCCGCGCCATCTCGCAGGGCGGGCGCGATCACACCTCGCACCGTCTGGTCTACGCGGGCCTCTCGGAAAAGGGCGCGGCCTGTACGCATTTCGCCCTGACGCTGGTATTCGGTGGTGTCGGACTCTTGTTGTCATTTTACCGCCCGATGGCGCTGCTGGCGGCAGTTCCCGTCGCGGCCCTGCTGCTAATCCGGCTCGGCGTCTTTCTCAGCCGCTATTCTCAGCCGCAGCAGGCGGTCGTCCATTCCGCCCCCGCCGATTCGCCGACGGGCAATCTCGCGCCTACGCCCTGAATTGCTCCTGTTCGCGCCGCCACAAGCAACCGGCGGCGCGAATAGATGCGAAGATTGCCGCCGCCACGCTATTCCGCGCATTATGTTTCCGCCCATCCCTTATTTGCCGCCGCTTCTACCACAAAAAAATTATTTTCTCAAAACGTTAAATTCCGCTCTAAAACGTCTTGACAGCCTGATACGAACCTGCTATACTAACAATATAGCCGAAACCGGGCGGTCATCGTAGCCGTTTACTTTCTCATCAGTCAAGGAGAAACAGTATGTCACGCTTCGGAAAAACGTTTGCTCATGCGGCCCTCGCCGCCACCCTGTCCTTCACCCTCACGATCTCGGCCCTCGCCGCTTATCAACCCTATTTCCCCGGTTCCTGTCGGGCCTGCGCTCAATTCGCGCCCGGAATGGGAAACAACGAAGCCGCCTGCACTAAGTGTTGTAAAAGTGATCCAACCTGCGCCGGGGTGGGTCAGCCAATCGTAGATAAGTGCCTGGATTGTTGCAAGCGGTATAATTCTGGCGGCAGTACCAGCCTACACTGTCTTAACGTGAACAAACTTTCCAATCAGTACACATCAGAGCTGGAAACCAGATTGGATCAGGCGGTGCGCGAGTCTATTGACCAATTCGACAAATGAAGCGGGAGGTCCTGATGTGGAAACGCTTTAGAGAAGCTTTGGCTGAAAATCCGGGGTTTTACGCGGTTTGCGGCAGTCTGCTGCTTGGCATCATGCTGGCCTTTTCCGTCTGGTTCTATCTCCGCCCGCGTTCTGCATTCAACGATGCCGACGCGCAGAAAATTAGTTATACCGATGCGGACGAATACCGGCGGGTCGAGGCATGGGAGGACGACATCATTACTCACCGGCATCAGAAAAAAGTAAGTTTGGAGGATGTCAACAAGGCGGCGGAACTTCTGAGTACGGTTGGAAACACGGCTAAAAGCCATATCCTGCTGGCCCTGTGCGCAGATGGCAGCGGGTCGCGTTATGAATCGGAAATTACTCGTCTTGTGCTTCCGTACTGCGCTGATCCCGATCATAACGTCCGTTTCGTGCTGGCGCTTGACCTGAGCAACCTGCATACTCCCGAAGCAAAAGCCGCTTATGCCAAGATGAAGGATGACCCCGCCCCGGAGGTTCGCAATGAAGTGCGCGGTCAACTGGGAATCGCCAATGCAAAGTGAACGACGCTTATTCCTGCGTTGCGGTTTTACGCTGATCGAAATGCTGGTCGTCATGGCGCTCATTGCGATTTTCACTGCCATTCTATTCCCGGTGTTCACGCAGGTGCGGGAGAAAGCGCGGCAACGGGTATGCGGTTCTAATTTGCAGCAGATTGGAACTGCCGCCGCGCTTTACCGGCAGGATTACGACGGGCGGTTTCCGCTTGCCGTGACTGTTGCTTCGCGCCGCTTCCCCGATGTATGGGCCGCTTCGCCTTTCTACGCGGACATTCAGACGTTACCACTTTTGCCGGACATACTTCAAACATACTGCCATAGCCGAGAGATATTCCGCTGTCCCTCAGACGCGGGTCTTCCTGCAACCGTGCAAAACCCCGCTGTTTATCCCTCCGTTTATGCCGTAAACAGCATGAGCTACTACTTTTATGGCGAAAGTTTTGCATTATACGATTTACCGGAATACCTGGTAATCAATCCTTCTGAAGAGCCGTACCTCACCGATACAGCCGATCCCTGGCATACTTCCTACGCCTTTGGGAGCGACTATTTCAGTCTAAAGGGTAATGCGCTGTATTTGGACGGTCATGTCAAATTCGTTTTTGCGAGGTTACAGTCCCAATGAAGCAAAAAGAGAAGATTTACTACGGTTTCTGCGCGGCGGCGATTGTGGTTTTGGCGGGCGTCAGCGCCGCGAAAATCCGCGCCCTGCTCCGGCCTGCGCCTGTCGCAAGCCAGATTAAAGCGCTGCCTGAACTCACCGGCAAAGACATTATCGGAGACGCCCGCAATTCGCTTGGCAAAGCGGACGCTCCCGATACGCTCGTGGAGTTCGCTGATTACGAGTGTCCTTTTTGCAAGCCCACGCACGACGCCCTGAAAACGTGGACGGCGGCGCACCCCGAAGTCCGGTTCGTTTTTCGGCATTATCCTTTGATGAGCAAACACCCCGACGCGCTGATCGCCGCCGTCGCCGCAGAGGCCGCCGGGGAACAGGGCAAATTCTGGCCGATGCACGATCTGCTATATGCTCATTCCGACCATCTGGCGCGGCGGGACTTAGACCGTTACGCCCTCGCGCTGGGGTTGGACGCCGCCCGCTTCCACAAAGCGTTTAGCCGCCGCTCCGCCACCGTTGCCCGCGTCAGCGCCGACCTCAAAGACGCGGAACGTCTGAAACTCGACGGTACGCCCAGCCTGCTATGGCGGCGGGGCAACGGGCAGGTCTCCTCGCTTGCCGCCTCCGATTTAGACCGCATAACGCGCTAATACCGGCCTCATAACGCGCTTCATTTCCCGACTTGCAATCTCGCCCTCACGCCGTAAAAAGGCAAAACGCGCCGCAAAGTCTTCTGCGGCGGCGCGGCCCCGGAATGGCGCGATTTAAGCCGCCGCTTTCAGGGGTTCCGCATGACTGAGATAGGCGCGTATTTCCGCCTGTTTTTTGTCTATTTCATGCAAGTAGCCTTTTGACATCGCTTGATAGTTGGAGGGCGTTTCGCGTTTTCGCGCCTCCAGCAAATAAGTCTCTAACTTGTGAATGTACTGCTTTGTCGCATGGTACTGCGTTTCATTTTCAATCATAATTGGACCTCCAAAATACCGCGTTTGGTCTCATCGCGGGTTGTCTGCCATGAGTCAAGGAGCGTTTCCATGAGAATAAGCGCAGAAAGCGTCGTCGCCCAGAAGATGCTGGCCCCGAAAACCCGGTCGGCCTCCTGATGGTCGAAGAGCGCCGCTGTTTCACCCGCATACGCCGCGCTGTCGAAATCCGCCGCCATAACAAGGAAAATGTCCATATCGTTGGGCGTGGGCTTGGCGGTGACGTAACTGCCGTAGACAAGGAAGCGTTCGAGCTTACCCGTATTCACGGCGAGTTGCAGGACGCGCAGAAAATTGGCGGTCACGATCTGACGCTGCGGCGTTCCCGCGCCGAACCGCGCCGTGATTTCTTCTTCTGTTGCAAAATGGATGCCTTCGGGCAAATCGCCGCTGGCCTCGAATGGTGGTATCGGCGCATTCGTTCTCCTGTTTTCATTATATCACGAAATCGGCAGGCGGCAAAACGCGCCGCCACAAATCTCTTTGAGGCGGCGCGAACTTTATTTTCCCTCGCGCCAGACAGCGCGGGCCGATCAGGATTCCGCTTCGCTTTTGCGCCATGCGCGGAGGCGCTCCATCTCGAAGGCAATCACGACAGACGGGATTTCGCTGAGGCCGCTGACCCGATCTAAAATGCGGGCGAGGGCGCGTTCCACGCTTTCGTCGGCGTTTTCAGAGTACAGCGTTTCCATCGTTTCAACCAGCAGGTAGAGGGCCTCGTTCGCGAAGCGGGCGCGGCCCTGCGGCAGGGTGCGGAACGGAATGGACGAGTACAGGTGCGAAAGGTTTTCGTACAGCGCGTCCCACGAGGCGGAACGCTGCATCGTGGCGGCGGGGGCGGCGGTCTGCATCGGGCGTTCCGCCGCCGCCTTGCGGATTTCGGCAATTTTGGCGTCGTGCGCTTTGCGGGCCTCCCAGTCGGCTGCGGTCAGCCCTTCGATAATCCGCAGCTGCAAGGGCTGCTTGAAAATCTCCGTGATCGTCTCCTGAATCACGGGCTGCAACGAATGTTGCTGAATGTGCGTGGCCTGATTGAAGTTCTCCGTTTCCATGCCGATAATAAGGAGGCCGTCCTCGACGCCGACGGGCGCGGTCTGTTCCAGGGCCTCCCAGACGGAACGATTGTTGGTGCGGTCTTTCAGGCGGTCAACGCAGGCGGCCCACAGCGGGGCGAGCGAAGGCGAGTTCATCATAGAAGCGGCTCCTGTTGATCTAAAATTCGGGTAAAATAAGGGCGGGCGAAAAATAGCCTGTTATTGCAATTTTCGGCGCGGGGCGGCGAAAAATTTGCGCGAATCGTTAGGAATATGAAACGATTATACTTGTCTGTCCCGTATTCGTCAAGCGTAAGGGCGATTGTATTTTGCCCATTTTTCCCTCTGCAGGCATTTAACGTACAGTAGGCGGCGATAGACAGGAAATTGACGCTGGGCCAACGACCGCGTTTTTGTCGGTTTTAAAGTAAGCAAAAGGGCGATTTCCCCACAGGATCGCAAGCGATAAACAGGACGCGCCGCGCCAACCGGCAGGCGCGTCTTCCGGTTAAGTCCGATTAAACCGGATGGATAAGGAGCAAGACACACGATGCGGAATGTTATTTTTATGAAGCGCGGCCTGCTGTGCGCGGCCCTGCTCACGGGCTTCGGCAGCGCCATGCCCGCCCTGGCGCAGACGCCCGCCGCCCCCGAAAAGCCCGCTGGTACAACGGGCGGCGTTCCGATTGACGATACGATTGACCCGAATCAGGCCATCAAGCCCGATTTCGTTGTCAGCGTCACGGTCGCCAATGAGCCGGAGCCGAGTGGAACGTACACGGTTGACCCGGCGGGCAACATCAGCATCAAATACGGCGGCATCGCTTCGGCGATTGCTTTGCAGGGGCTGACGCCGCGCATGGCGGAGGGCGAAATCGCCAAATTCCTGAAAGCCTACATCAAAAATCCGCAGGTCACCGTCAAAATCAACGCGATCCCGCATCCGACTGTCTACGTCGGCGGGGCCGTCAAAATTACCGGCCCGGTTATCGTGACATCGGACGCAACCCTCGCCGATGTGTTCTCCCGCGTGGGCGGCTGGACTCCCGAAGCCGATCTGACGCAGGTGCGAATCACCCGCCGCGAAAAAGTCAACGGCGTGGAGAAAACAAATGTGCAGGTCGTCAACTTTGACGATTACGCCCGCGTCCAGCAGGGCAAAGTCCCGGATGAAGCGAACAACCCCGTGCTGAAAGACAAAGACCGAATTTTCGTCGGCTTCAAAGTCTCGCAGGGCAGCGGCGTCGTCGCGATTGGCGGCGAGGTGACCCGCCCTGCCCAGCAGGTCGTGCTGCGCACCAGTCCGCCGATGACCGTGCGCGAAGTCGTGAACCTTGCGGGCGGCACGACGCCCGCCGCCAACCGCAAAGCGATCATTATTCGCCGCCCAACGGTTGACCGCCCGCTCGTGATTGACCTCGATAAAGCGGAGCAGGGCGATCTCGTCAACAACATTGACCTGCGCCCGGACGACGCCATCTACGTGGAAAAACTGGAAAATAACGCCTACATCAACGTCAACGGCGGCTGGGTCAAGCCCGGAAAATACGTCTACGACAAGCGCACCACGCTGACGCAGGCGATTCAGGAAGCGGGAGGCCCCGCGCCCTACTCTAAGATCAAAGAGGGACGCGTGGAACGCCACCCGGACAATGACCCGAAAAACACGCGCATTATCGCGTTCAATTACGATCAGTTGAGCAAGGGCAAATCGCCGGACATCGAACTCCAACCCGGAGATACCGTCTGGATCACGCCCGGAGTGCCGCCGCCTCCGAAACTGGGCGTCTTCGACGCGCTGAACGGCCTGAGCTCGTTGTCGTTCCTGTACTATAACTTCACCCGACGGAACTAAGGGATTTCGGGGGTTCGGGGGTTCGGGTGTTAGCCGCTTCGCTGATAGTTTGTACTAAACTCATAATGAAACAGACAACACCCGAACACCGAACACCGAACACCCGCATACCTGTAACGTTCCTGCTTCTGTTCGTTCTGCTCACTGCGGCGCAAAGCCGGCCCGCGCCGCCGCAAGACCGCTTCGATCTGCCCGCCCCGGTTCATTTGTCCCGTCCGCTTGATTTGTGGGCGACGTGGTACTGGACGCCGACCTACCAAAACGTACCTGATGGGATTCCGCTGCTTGACCGGCGCGGAAAGCTGCTTGGCCCGCGCCTGGGACAGGAAGATTTCTGCTCGGCTGCGGTGGAGTGTTCCGTGCTTGTCGGCGGCAAACTCTACATCTACTCCTCGCTCGGCAAAACGGCGCAGGCGGACTGTTCGCGACATTGGAAGCATATGCCCCACGCGCCTTTTGTCCGGTTCCAGACCTCGCCCGCCCGCTACGGTGAGGGCAGCGCGGACTATCAGTTAGTCCCCTACCGCTCGCTCGCCGTTGACCCGCAGACAATTCCCGTTGGCTCGGTTCTCTACATTCCGGCGGCGCGAGGCGTGAAAGTCACCCTGCCCGACGGCAGAAATTTGACCCACGACGGCTATTTTTTTGCGGCGGACGAGGGATTTGGCATTAACAAAAATCATATTGACGTTTTTATTGGCGTCTCGAATCACAACCCGTTCGCCTTTGTGACGAGCGACAAAAACGGGACGCTTGCGGCCTACGTCATAAAAGACCCCGCCATCGTTCGCCGCCTCCGCGCTCTGCATCGGGCGGAGTAAAGGACGCTTCAGCGCGGCCCCCTAGCGGCGTGGTGCTGATGGCGTCGAACAGCGCGTAAAATACTGGTGGCGCAAACAGCGTCAGCGTCAGCGAAAGCGCCCTACCACCGATCCCCGTGTAGCCGATGCAATCATTCTGAGAAAATTGCACACGCTATTGAAATTTTTTGCATAACCCCTTGACAAAAAAAAAATGGATTATACTGCAAACCTACTTGGGAACGGTGAATAGTTCGCCTCCATTTACCCGAATAGTTCGCTCGTTTCCTTTTGTTTCAGGAGCGTGAAGCGTGACAAAACCTTCTTCCTCAAAAACCGGCCTTACTCTGGTTGAGCTGCTGATTGTTGCGGGCGTCCTTGCGATTCTCGCCGCAATCCTTTTCCCCACGTTCCATTATGTCCGGGAAAAGAGCCGCGCCACCTCATGCCTCTCCAATGCGCGTCAATTAGGCGCGTCCATTCTGATGTACGCCAGCGATAATGACCAACGCTATCCGCGCAGCGGCGCGCTGACCGACGCGAATTGGGCGAATTCGATCCAGCCTTATGCAAAAAACACTTCCATTTACCTCTGCCCTTCCGCTACGGCGGAAGATTTTGGCGGTCATCAACCCGACAACTCCCAAGGTTTGTTTGCCGTAAGTTACGCCTACAACTGCTATATCGGGGGAATGTTAGAGCGGGGGCCTGACAGAGATCAGGGCCTTTCGATAGCGGCAATCGCGCGTCCGTCAAGCGCCGTTCTGCTTACGGAGGGCGGGACGACTGCGAAAGAGGGCGTACCGTCGGCTCAATGGAAGAATAAGCGTATCTACTCAGTCGACGCTTCCACATTGCTTGCCGACGCGCTAACGTCGGGGGTCATAACGGAAGAAGCGGCGGGGCCGGTCGCCCCGAAAGCGCGGCACAATGGCAAGGCCAGTGTGACTTTCGCGGATGGTCACGCCAAAAGCCTGCCTATTGATGCGTTTTTTGCAGCGCCGGATCGAAAGGTTCTTTCAGACCGTATCGCTGGCTACTCGCCCTGCCTCGATCCCAACAGGGGGTGTATTGAATGATTTCCAAAGATACAATAACGCGGAATCCGCACAAGACAAAAGCGCAAAGCAAAGTTGCTTTGTTCCGGGTCTGGCTTTTGTCAGCGGGCGCGGCGCTCTGTGTCGCGCTGGCATTGCCCTCCACAGCGCATGAGTACGCCTACGGCGCAATCGCGCAGGAAAAAATTTACATTCCTGATTCAGTCTACGACGCTCCGAGCGTCGGCAAACCGACAACGCACACTCTTCACATCTTCAACCTGCGCTCGAAGCCACTTACGGTTTCGGCAGAGCCATCGTGCGGCTGCACTAAAGTATCGTGGGATAATGCGGTTGTAGCGCCCTATACCTACCGTTCCATCACGGTAGAAGTACCCTCCAGCCAGAAAGATAGCCAATACAGCATCGCTTTCCACACTGACGCGCCGGAAAAGCCCTATCTGTTCGCTTTCCTGCGCCACTGATCCAACCCGAAGGGAGATTCCGAGAATGAAAGTCATGTTTCTAAAATCGCGTCCGCTGTTCTTATGCCTGTTGCTCGCGTTGCCTGCCCGCGTCGCATGGGCGCACTTCCAGACCTGTGCGCCTTCTCCAAACTACACAATCCCTTACGGCATGTGCAAGAGCGACCCTGAGACGGGGGTGTGCAATGACCGCTTGATGTGTGGGTGGAAGACGTTCCCCAGGGGAGTGTCCCATTGTGTCGGAAATGACTGGGCCCTTGCACCGCCTGCGCTGACACTATTGTGGAGTTGCCTTACGTTCGCTCTGAAGCCAACTGTATCGAAAAGCCCCCTTTCGGCTGCCCCGACTGTCCGACGAAATTATGCGTCTGCAACCCTAGCGGGGAGGTTAAGGGAGAAGGCTTCGCGAAAGTTGCCTCATGTCGCGTATACAACGATTGCCTGCCTAACTAACGCGGCGCCTGTGGAAAGCAACCCGGCACAATTTGCGCCAGACCAAACGGTAGGCAATTAATCTGGCGCTGAGAGGTGGAGGCAGAATACTCGGTGACAAACGAACGAATAATTCATTTGTCGCCGAGTTGTCACATAAGGAGTGTTTCGCCATGCAAATACGAATCCTGCTGTTGATTGGCGTATCGCTTATGACCACAAGAGGATACGCGCAAATGCCGCTAAACGAGTCTTACTTGAAGGCTATCAAGGCCGAAGACGCGAAAGTGCAGCGTCTCGAAATGAAGTGGCGTCTGACTTCGATACACTACGCTACGCCTCAACTCAACGTCGAAAAAAGCGCTGCAATGCTGGACGCGGGGTTAAAGCAGGCTGGCTGGACGGATGAAGCAAGAAAAGAGCATATTGCGAAGCATCGTCTTACGGTGGGAAAAGAGCGGAACTACGTAATTGACTTTACGTATTTGCGCGACGATGGGCGTGTTCGCGCCGAAATCCTGTACGAAACGCTTCTTGATAACCGTCAGGCGCATTACTTCCAGGCATACGATGGAATCAACGCCATTACGGTGAGCGGCGCAGGGCAGGAAACGCCGAAATGGGGCAGTCTGACCCGTGAACGAAAAGATATCCTGAACCAGATCGGCGTTTATCCTCTGGCGCAGTTGTTTCTGTTTCACGGGCCGATTTTCGAGGCGCTTTCCGAAAAAGAAACCCGCATGATCGCGGAAGATGCGGAAAGTGTGACATTGGATTGCCCCACGCTCACACCGATTCTGATGCATCTGCGTGTGCGTATTTCAAAAGAGTGCTGGCGTCCGACAGCGGCAGACCTAATCAACCCGGTGAACGGAAAATCGAGTTTTCGACTTACGGCAACGGGCTATCACCAATGTCAGGGCGTGTGGATTCCCTCCTCTGTTGAACAAAAAATGACTACGGAAAGTGGGAAAATCATCAGCGTTAATGAACATACCCTCCAATCCGCCCAAATGAACGAAAAGGCGACAAACGCCCATCTCGACCCCATTGTCCCGCGTGGAACTAATATGGGTGATTTCCGCTTTGGGCCGGACAAGGGGATATCCTATCGCGTCACAAGCTTTATACCGTCGGATGAGCGAGTACGTTTTATGCTGGCGAAAGACCGAGAAGCGCAGACCGCAATGGAACGCGACATGAAGCGTCGCGCCTTGCTGACAGGTACGTCCGCTGCGTTGGCGTCCTGTCTCGGCATTTTCGCCTGGCGCAGGCGACGCGGCATTTCACGCGCCCGCAAAAGCGATAGCGACACTTTCGATGCGTGAATCTTTTCCGCTTTACTATCAAAATCCGGGCAGAAATCCTGCCCGAATTTTTTGCCTGTTTACCGAAATAAAAGTTGGTGGCGGTGGCGCAGGACGCTTTGCAGCAGGCCAATGCAGATGAGAGTCAGAATCATGTTGCTGCCGCCCGCCGAAACAAGTGGCAGCGGAACTCCCGCCACCGGCATGACTCCGATATTCATCCCGATATTGACGACGACGTGGAACGCCAGCATCGTCGTCACGCCTGTCGCCACGAGTTTGCCGAAATAGTCCTCGTCCGCCGCCGCGATAATCTGCGTTCCCCGCAAAAGCAGCAGACCGTATAGAACAGTCAGCGCCACACTGCCGACAAATCCCAACTGCTCCCCGACGGAAGTGAAAATAAAATCGGTGTCCTTTTCCGGGATATAGCCGCCGCGCACCTGCGTGCTATGCAGCAGCCCTTTGCCCCACATTCCGCCGGAACCTATTGCAATCCGCGCCTGATAGACGTGATAGCCCGTGCCTTTGGCGTCAGCGGTCTGCCCTAAAACGACGCGAATCCGCTCCTTCTGAAACTCTTTCAGGACGCCGAAATGCCACAAGGCCCCGAACAGCGTCAGCCCGACCGCCGCAAAGACCGCCAGATGCTTCAGGTTCGCGCCCGCCACGAAGACCATGCCGAACCAGATAGCAAGCACGACCAGAGCCGTGCCGAGATCGGGTTGCTTAAAAATGAGCGCGGTGGGAAGAGCGATATAGCCGAACGAGGAGAGCAGCGTCTGCCACTCGTTCATGGTCTCGCGGCGCTTGGCGATATAGACGGTGAGCGTCAGAATCACCACCAGTTTGGCGAACTCCGAGGGCTGAAACTGAAACCCGGCGATGCGAATCCAGCGGGCCGCGCCCTTAACGCGGGGCGCGAATTTCATCACAATCAGCAGCAGGCCGATATTGGCGAGATACAGTTGTTTGGCGAGTCGGGCGTAGGCGTGATAGTCCAGCGCGGTCGCCCCGATCATGCCCGCCGTTCCCAGAATCAGCCAGATAATCTGCTTGCGATAGTTCACGGACGGATCGAAGCGGGTCAGGCTAAAAAGAATGACGACGCCGAAGAGCGCGATGCCATAGGTCAGCGCGAACAGGGGCCAGTCCAGATTGCGACGCAGGCGGGAATCTAAAATCATGTCATACCGGTTCGCGCCCGACGACGCGATTTCCTTCCCGGCGCTGCGGCGCGATGGAAAGCGCAGTCGCCATTTCAAGTATTATTAACAGGCAAGTCCGCGCCGCGCCGCGCCATAATTCCCTTTGAAGCAAAATTTGCCGGAGATTTTCAAGGAGAGTGGAACGATGCCGAATACTGCGAGCGATTTTTTAACGTTGGATATTGTGAAAGAAGACCGCCGGGACGCCCTGCGTTCGGACTCGCGGGTGATGACGCTGATTGCGGAGCATGAGCAACGCGGACGGTTTATGTGTCAGGTGGTGGACGTAAGCCGTCGGGGGATGCGGCTGCGGATGCCGATCAGCCTGCCCGACGGCAGCGAAATCACGGTGCATCCGCCGATGCACGAAAGTTTGAAGCCAAGTCCGGCGAAAATTATCCGGCAGCAGGTCGTTGTGGATGGCGACGCAACGTGGTACGAATGTGGAATCCGTTATACCGACGCGGCGGAATTGCGGCGGCACACCTGGTTTCTGACGCTTCGCAATGCGGCGTAAGCAAAATGTGCGCCAACATGGGGGCGGCGAAATAGATTTCGCCGCCTTTTTTGTTCAGGCATCTTCCCGCGCCGGAGCAGGGAGGGGCGTTCCGCGCCGTCCGCGTTTTGATCTGCGGGACTGCGCCGCGAGCTGGATTACGTCGGGATGTTTCGGGGCGTAGGTCAGCAGGGCGATTAGATCACGGTAGGGGTTATAATGGCACAGGGCGCGAACTCCCAGCAACTCCGCCGCCAGCACTGCGTCGGCTTTCCGTTTCGGGTTGGTTTTGCCGTCTCTGCAATGGCGCTCCGTCCGGTCGTAGCGCGGGCAGTTCCAGCAGGCCATTCTTCGCTCGGTCTGTTTTTCCGCCATCGTTCTCATTCCTTACAGCGAACCTGTTGGACCTGTCCCCGCATCAGACAGGCGTATCGAGTCCAAGTTCCGCAAGCGTTCCGGCGTCAAGCGCGCGAAGAAACAGCGCGTCAAGTTCCGCTTTCGAGTGCAACGCGGCGAGCGGCGCGGCAGCGCTCTGCGGCAACGCGCCGAATTTATGCCGCAACAACGCCAGCAGGTGTTCGCGGGAAGCGTTGACCGCGCCTTGCTCAATGCCAATCGCAAGGCCCTTCTCGATGCCCCGCTCCTCGAAGACGCTCACCATTTGCTGCGCTTCTTCCTTGCCCCGCTCAAGCCCAATCGCAATGCCCTTCTCGATGCCGCGCTCCTCGAATATGCTCACCATCGCTTTTGCCTCCTGCGCTTCGCTCTCCACCAGAAGCGCGTATTCTTCCGCCTCAGTCTCGCTCAGGTCGGAATAAACCTCCGTCAGGTTCGCCAGCGCCGCCTTCCGCGCTTCGTTCTCCGCGCTTAAAGCGATCTGCCGCATGCACCAGAGCTTCTGCAAGACCCGCCCCATCTTGCTCACCTTCATCAGCGGCGTCAGCGCGTAGACTATCGGGTTGTCCACCGCGAGATAGTCGTCCGCCGAAAGGTGGCGAGGAACACCGTGAAGTAGGTGAACCGATTGATCTCCGCGCCAAACGTCTTTTCGATGTGCTGCTCCCGTGTGATTTCGCCCGCGCCCCCGTGCAGGAAAATCGCTATCGGAAAGACGCTTTTGCGATGCCGCAGCCGCAGGATGTGATACTACTCGTCCATGCGGGCGGAGAAGTCGCTGCCCCATTCGCCTTCGATTTCGACGCGCAGCAAAATCGTTTCCGGCTGTCCGTCAAGGGTGAACGCTTCCGCCACTAAATCCGCCGTGCGTTTGTCGCCCTGCGGCAGGTCGGTGAAGAACTCTTTGTCGAGCAGCGTGACCCGCGCAAAGTCGAGGCGGGCGGCGATAGGGGGGTAAAAGAGTTCGAGAAACTCGCGGAAAAACTCGCGCAGGAAATCTTTGAAGAGTTGATCGTGGGACACCATCGCGCTGCCGCCTTTTGTTTTTATTTATTATACCACGAAGAAGCGTTCGTTTGATGAAAAATCCCCGCGCTGAACGGTCGGCGCGGAGTGCGATTTACGCCTGCGCCAGGAAAGAGGACAGGTCATTTTTGCAAGGTGACTTTCAGCAGTTGCAGCCAGTAACGGTCGCCGTCAACATAGGTGATATAGACGATTTTTCCGCCGTCCTGCGCGATTTCGGGATGCTCTTTGCCCGCGTAGCAAAACGTCTTCGCTAAAGCCCGATGCGGCGCTCCAATCTCGCCCAGCGTTCGGTACGGTCCCCAGGGATTCGGGGCGAGGCAGAGCCGGATTTTCTCACTGATGCCGACGGAATGGACAGCGAGATAGCCGCCAAGATAGGCGTTGTAGGAGACGGAGAGTTCGTTGGGAAATTCGTCCAGGCCCTCCACGTCCGCCGCGTCGGTCAGCGCCGCGCTCCATTTCGGGGCGGCAGGGTTTGCGGCGGAGATTCCGGCAAAGTAGGTGTAGGCCGACTTATCCGTGATTTTTGATTTCAGGACGCGGGCGATTTTGCCCCGGTTTTTCCCGTCGCGATTCTGCTCCCCGATAATATACAGAAAATCGCCCGAAGGCGGCGCGACAACGGCGCTGCCAAAGATCGCCCTGTTTTTCTCCGGCGACCACCAGATTTCCTGCGTCTTGTCCTGCGCCGCCGACGGAGGCAGACGCTCAAAGCGCAGATTTTCCGGCTGCGCGGCGCTGCCCATCGCCAGTCCATGCCCCTCGACCGTGAAACCGAACGGCCCTGCGCCCGATGTCCGCACCCGCTCGTAGTAAAGGTAAGCAGATTTGCTCGGCGCGTCATGCCAGCCGCCCAGAGGCCAGTAGCGCAGGCCGCTTTTCTCCTCGCCCGTGTGGGAGAGCAGTCGCCGCGCCTGTCCGGTCTTCGGGGCAGTGAGGAAAGTGTAATGCCGCAAAACGTCCGCGCCCGCGCCTGCGGGAACCAGCGCCGCGCAGTTGCTGACAAAATCGTTGTACGTCCGGGCGGGCGATGCGTCCAGCAAAAACACGTCCCCGAACAGCCACAGCGTCTGCCTGCCCAGCGGCAGCGAGTAGCCCGCGTCGGTTCCGCTGACGCCCGCCGGATTGTCCGTAAACAGCAGCCCCGCGTTTTCGACGGAGTGGACGGCGGGCGCGGGCGTTTTCTCCTGTCCGCCGCACATCTGCGCCGCGCCCATCAAAACGCCGAGCGTAAGAATAAAATTTGATGATCGTCCCATATTTGTCCTTTTTTGCAACCGCTCACAAAAGATTTGCAACGCCATTTTGATTATACGAATTCCCCACTGTATTCCGCTCACTGCAAGCGCTGTTCCCTTGCAGTCCGGGCATCGAAAAATCCGTGTCAACATTTCAATCCGCGTCATCCGAGTTCAAAAAAAGATGCCAGACACTTTACCGGGCGAGCCTTGACAATGACGCGGGTTCCCTGCTACTATACAGCAAGGTTTTACGAAACGCTTTACTAAAATTTTACTGAACGAAAACAGCGAGGACAACCGGGATGCGGATTACAATCAAAGATGTGGCGCGGCAGGCGAACGTTTCGCAGGCCACCGTCTCGCTGGTACTCAATGACGCGCCCGGAGTCTCGCAGGCCACGCGGGAACACGTCCGGCAAATCATGCGCGACCTGGACTATACCCCCGACGCGCTGGCCCGCAGTTTTTCGTCGCGCCGCGCAAAGGCCGTTGCGCTGGTGATGCCGCCCTGGACCGAGTTTTTCGCCGACCCGTACTACACGCATATTATTCGCGGCGTGCTGGAAACCATCCGCGACCGGGGCTATCAGATGCTGCTGGAAATTGCGGACGACCGGTTCGCGGAACAAAAACTCTGGCAGAACCTCTTTGCCTGCAAACGGATTGACGGCCTGATGATCGCCACGCCGAATCTGGATCAGGCCTACCTCGCCGAGATCGCCGCGCAGCATTTGCCGACCGTGCTGATTAACGGGGCGCGGCCCGACCTGCCCGAACTGGACTATGTGGGCTTCGATGATTTCCGGGCGGGCGTGGACGCCACTTATTATCTCATCGGGCTAGGGCATCGGCGCGTGGCGCATCTTGCGGGGCCGCAAAATCAGGCGTCCGCCGTCCGCCGGCTGGAAGGCTACCGGGAGGCGTTAAGCCGCGCCCGAATCCCCCTGCGCGAGGAGGACATCCTGGAGGGCGACTACCGACCGGACAGCGCCGCCCTTGCCATGCGAGGGTGGATTGCCCGCCCCGCCGCCGAGCGCCCGACCGCGATTTTTTGCGCCAACGACACAATGGCCCTTGCCGCGATGCGCGAAGCGCAGGAAGCGGGCCTGCGCGTCCCGAACGACCTCTCCCTGATTGGCGTGGACGACACCGGCGCGGCGGCGGAATCCACACCTCCGCTAACCACGATGCGGCAGGACATTTACGCCCTTTCCCGCGCCGCCGCCGACCGCTTCCTGACCAAAATCGAGTCCCGCGCCGCCCTCCCCGTCCCGCTCATGGAACGCCTCCCGATGGAACTGATCGAGCGCGGCAGCTGCGCGACGGTTAATTTTGGATTTTAGATTTTGGATTGCCGCTGACCGGGCCGTGAACGACCCGTCTGGGAGGCGTTCCGCCAACCGTCCTGCGGACGGGACGCGTGCGATTTGCATCCGTTTACCTAAATTTTATACCCACTCTTAGATTTTGGATTGCCGCGTCGCTTCCCTCCGAATACGGCGCGTGGAAAGGCCGCCGCGCCCGCGTTTTAATCCAAAATCCAAAATTATCGCATGGGGGCGCAGGGCGGGACGGTGAAGCGCGGCGGCGGGCGGACGTTGGGATTAAAAAACTGCGGCGCGGAGACGCGGACGCGAACAGGGATTTCGCTTTTTGGGGCGGGAGCGGGCGTAATTTTTGCGGCGGTATACGTAGGGATAGAGGGAAGCGGCGCGGGCTTTTGCGCAAGGAAGCACAGCGGCAGCAACGTGGCGGCAAGCAGCAGCCCGCTCGTTTGCAGCAGCAGGGGCCAATCGCGGCGCGGTTCGCCGCCCCGCGTGATCTTCATGCGCGGCTCGACCGGCACACGCCAGACTTGTGTGGGCTGCGGCCCCCGTGAAGGCAGCGTAAAAACCATCTCGTCCGGCGGCGCCTGATACGGAGTGATTTCGTTTTTCATGCTTTATTATACCCGCCCAGCGTCCGAACCGCAAATTGTATTTTTCGCGTCGGGCCTGGGAAAGGCCCGCCTGTGGGGCGTTCCGCCAACCGTCCTCACAGACGGCAAATAATGCCCGATTTCGTCCGATTTTAGAAGACGCTACAAAACGCCATGAATCCAGACCTCAACACTACGAACCAAAATACACACGCAGCAAGTTCCCTGCCGTCAGAGGAATTTACGCTGGAGACGCTGCGGCAACTGACGCCGCTGCCCTTGCAGACCGGGACTTATTTCTCTCACTCGCTGGGCCGGGAACAGCCCTGCGCCTATTTCGCGCCCGCCGAATGGAACGGGACGCTCACGCAGGACACGCCGCGCTATCCGCTGCTCGTGATGCTGCACGGCATCAACAGCGGGTACGCCGCCTGGGACACTTACACCCGGATTGCGCGGTACGCCGCCGCCTATAAAATCGTGATTGCGTTCCCGGACGGCGGCAACGGCTGGTACACAAACGCCGCGCATGGCGGGCCGCGCTACGAGGACGATCTGATTTCGGACTTCCTGCCGCATTTGCAGCAGACGCTGCCGATTGCGGAGCCGGGGAAACGCTGGGGCGTCAGCGGGCTTTCGATGGGCGGCTACGGGGCGGTCAAAATCGCGCTGAAACACTGGAAACTTTTTTCGGTTGCGGTCGGACATAGCGGGGCGTATGAGAAGCCGGGAACGCCGGAAGTCCACCCCGTTTTTGGCGACCCGCAGGCCGACGCCGCGTTCCGCAAGTCCGAAAACCCGATTGCGCTGGCGGAACTGGCGCTGTGCCGCTGGCCCGCCGAGCGCCCGTATCTTTACTTGGACTGCGGCGCGGAGGATTTTCTGATCGAGACCAACCGCCGGTTTAAAGACCATCTGAATTTTGTCGGCTATCCCCACGCCTACCACGAAATGCCGGGGCAGCACACCTGGCCCTACTGGGACCGCGCTTTCCGCACCGTTCTGCCCGCGCTGGCAAACCGACTGAAAGCGGAACGCGCCTGATTTCTTACGCTTTGCGGCACAAGACCTGATATTGAGCGCCGAAAGGCAAACGCGCCAGCGGCGGTTCGAGACCGCGCAAAAATCCCAGCGCGTTCGGAAAAATAAACAGGAAATTCGTGCTGACGATCTCAAAGCCGTTGGAGCGCAGCAGGCGGCGGGCCTCCGGCGGCGGCAGCGTGATGGCGTCCTTATCGAACGGGATTTTGCTCATCACGTAGCGTGTGCCGGGGTTCCAGGGGTTGTTTTCCCAGAACGCAAACAGGCCGCCCGGTCGCAGGCTGTCCCGCACATAGTGGACGGCCTTATCGCGCTGATCCAATGGGATATGGTGAAATACGCCGTTGCAAAAAGCCAGATCGAGATCGGCCTGCGGCGGCGCGGCGTCAATGGCGGCAAAGCGCACGGTGTCCGAGCCATACGACTGCGCGGCCCGCTCAATCAGGCGCGACGAAATGTCTACTCCCAGGACGGTCGCCGCGCCGAGCCGCTCCCGCAGGAACGGGGCGGCGGAACCCGTGCCGCACCCGAAATCGAGAACAGAGCGGGGAAGTTCGCCCGATTTCTCCAGCAGGCCGCGCAGCCAGACAATCCGCCCCTCCGCAAAAAAGTCCTTGTCCTCCCCGGACACGGAGATTCCCTGCGCCAGCGCCTCATCGTAGCGGGCGGCGTAAGCGTCAAATTCAGCGTCTGTTTCCGCTCCGTTTGTTTTTGTGGTCTCTGTGTTGGTCTGATTCATTTGCGTCGCATCCCCAGAATACTGACGAAGAAACTGGACAGAATCGTCTGAAAGCCGAGCGCCGTCAGTGTGGAACCCGGCACGACCCAGCGCATCGTGTGGCTGTAGTCCAGCCGTCCCCAGCCGCTCGCCCGCCATTGCAAAATCGCCCCGCCCAGCAGCGCCAGTCCAACCAGCAACGCTCCGACTCCCAGCGCCAGCCCCCGTTCCAGATACATCACGGAGAAAAAGCGGTTCATGCGCGGGTCTTCCGGCATCAGGCCCTCGCTGATGGCGAACGTTTTAGTGAAAATCGCGAACACAATGGCCTGATAGCCGCAGAGAATGGCGAGGCTTGCGAAAAGCAGGGTATGCGCGTCGAAGGTCAGGCCGCTGATGGTCAGTCCGGGCAGCGCCACCGCATAGCCAATCAGACCCAGCAGGACAAGGGCCGCGCCGGGAAACAGGAACAGCCAGCGCGGGCAGTACATCAGGAAAAACCGCAGGGTGCGCCAGCCGTCGCGGAAGGTGCGCAGGTGCGGAGCGTGGGCCTTGCGTCCGTCCGGGTGCAGCGTGATGGGGACTTCGGCGATTTTTTCCTTGTAAAGGCTGCTTTTAATAATCATCTCCGTCGCAAACTCCATGCCGACGCAGCGCTGATCGAGTCGTTCATAAAGTTCTTTTGTGAAACCGCGCAGCCCGCAGTAAACGTCATGGATCGGGGCGCGGAACCAGTGGCGGGTCATCAGCGAAAACATCGGATTGCCAAGCCAGCGGTGCAGGAACGGCATGGCCCCTGGCAGCACCGTGCCGCCGCCGCTGGGAAGTCGGCAGCCCTGAACGAGCGAGAATCCTTCGCGGAGTTTCTGGACGAATTTTGGCGCTTCCAGAAAATCGTAGCTGTCGTCGGCGTCGCCCATGATAATGTAGCGGCCTTTTGCGGCGGCGATTCCGCCCATCAGGGCGTTGCCATAGCCTTTTGCCGCAACCGGAACGACCCGCGCCCCCAGACGCTCGGCAATGGCCTGCGATCCGTCGGTGCTGCCGTTGTCCGCGATGACGATCTCGCCGTTAATCTGCCCGTCGCGCAAGGCCCGCTGCGCCTTTTCGATGCAAATAGCGAGGGTGTCCGCCTCATTCAAGCAGGGCATGACGATGGAGAGTTCGAGTTCCGGCGGCGCATTTTGTGATAGGACGACTCCCTGCGTTTCAGGGACGGCGCGGTCTTTCATTAGCATTTTTTTGCTCCTTTTCGATTCATCGCAATTTTTTCATGCGGAAGCGCAGGCTGTCCTTCCCGGCGGCAGTCTGCAAAGCGGGGAAAAACTTTCGTTTAAGGCAGGGCGCGGATTCCGCGCAGCACGACATGGGCGGCGTCCGCCATGCCGAGCGCCGCGAGCAGGGCAAACGCGGCGGCGCTGAAACGGGCGACTCTGGCGCTGGCATGGTCTTGCAGGTAGCCGTAGCCGACCGCCGCGATGACCAGCAGCGCAGGCCACACAAACGCATGATAGCGCGTCTTCTCCGTAATTAGTCCCAGCAGCAAAAACGAGCTGACCGCGCCTGCCAGCAGCCAGACGGCCCGGAGGCGCGGGCCTTTCGGCAGCCTTCGCAGCGCGTAGATTCCGACTGGCGCAAAGGGAACAATCAGCAGGCCGGTGCGTCCGCCCCAGGGTTCCCGATGCCCAAGCACACTGCTGAAAATGGGAATAAAGAGCGTAATCAGCAGATCAGTGGGATGCGGGATGCGCCCGACTTCGTTGCCGGGATAAGGATTTGGCTCGTTGCGATCATGCAGAAAGAAAATATGGCGCGAGTCAGTGAGATGACCACTCAGCGCGTAGCAGTGGGTCGTCCAGATTGCGACCGTCAGCGCGAGGGGGCCGATGAGCAGAGCGACGCGCTGCATCGTAGTCCCGAAGCGTTCTGCTGCGCGGCCCGGTTCCGCCGCTGGTTTCCGCGCCGCCAGAACAAGCGCGGCGGGCAGCGCGGCAAGCATAAACGCTTTTACAGAAAAAGTTGCCGCGAAAAGCAGGCCGCAGAGCAGAATCGTCCGGCGGGAGATTTTATCAAGGTCTGCATTGGCGCACAATAGCGCCACATAGGCGGCGACGCAGAACATGGCCCCGGCGTCGTCGTTGTAGGCAATGACGGCCTGCGTGGTCAGCACAGGACAGGCAAGGATTCCAGCAAAGGCGGCGACAGGCCTGCCGAGGCACGCCTGCGCCAGACCCGCGCCGGCGCAGGCCAGAAAAATAAAACAAAGCGTGTGCGTCCAGTGCGCTGCGGTAGGGGCAGAAGTAAAAATGGCGGTTATGGTAAAGAGAACTTCCATAAAGGCCGGCCCGTTCATCAACTGATAACGAGAGGGTATCCATTCCCCGGCCCGCGCCCATTGCTGGGGCGCGGGCCAGTGGTAGACGAACTCATCCATGCGGGAGGTCGGGCGCAATCCGCTCAAAATGACCGCCGCAAGCATCAGGGCGCATGAAACAAAAAGAAAACGATGGGAGAGATAAAGCGCCTGAAGTTCGGCGCGAAGGTCTATGAGAAAATTAGGCAGCGCCGACCTTGCAGCATACAGTCCGCCCAGCATGAGCAGCCCGGAGAGGCACAGAACCGGCCGGTTCCAGCCGTGAACGTAGCCCAGCGCGAACATCTCCGTCCCCAGCAACGCCAGACCGGAAGCGCCCGTCAGCGCAATCTGGCTCCACAGGTTAATGGCGCGGACGCCGAGGCTGCGCATGGCCCAGTAGCCCAATACAAAAACATGAAGTAAAATCAGGGAAATCACAAAGAGGGCAGTGGGAAGTTGCGACAACGTTTGCGCAGCGATCATATTCTCAAATCTCCCAACGCGAGGCGAAAATGGCGGACACCAACCGAATAACGATAAGCGGTACTTTTACTTTGGTTTCATTATAACACGAAATTGCCTTAACTCGCTACGCATTTTTCGTCGGGGTTTTACACAAAGCGGTGCGAATAAATGAAGGATGGAAGGACACAGGGCCGAAAAGTAGCCCTTCAAAATCCCTCGTGCTATTGAGAACACGCATCGCCACATCGTTCGTAGCGTAAGGTCCGTCGGCATCCTTTTGCTCCCGACAAGTCGTATCAGATTTTAAGGCAGGGCGCGGATTCCGCGCAGCACGACATGGGCGGCGTCCGCCATGCCGAGCGCCGCGAGCAAGGCAAACGCGGCGGCGCTGAAACGGGCGACTCTGGCGCTGGCATGGTCTTGCAGGTAGCCGTAGCCGACCGCCGCGATGACCAGCAGCGCAGGCCACACAAACGCATGATAGCGCGTCTTCTCCGTAATTAGTCCCAGCAGCAAAAACGAGCTGACCGCGCCTGCCAGCAGCCAGACGGCCCGGAGGCGCGGGCCTTTCGGCAGCCTTCGCAGCGCGTAGATTCCGACTGGCGCAAAGGGAACAATCAGCAGGCCGGTGCGTCCGCCCCAGGGTTCCCGCTGGCCCAGGACGCTGGTCAAAACGGGAATAAAAGGCAGCGTCGCAAGGTCAATCGGCTCCGGGATGCGCCCGACTTCCGCGCCCGGCACACGCTGGCTGCGCTCCGCCCGGTCATGCAGAAAGAAAACTTTTCGCGAGTCGGTGAGTTTTCCGCTCAACCCGTAGGTGTGCGCCATCCAGACGCCCCCGGCAAGAAGGACGGGCAGTAAGACCAGCGCGGCCTGCCGCGCTGCGAAGGACAGGCGCTGCGATTCCGGCGCTTTTTGCCATGCCTGCCAAAAAACAAAAATAAGGGCTGCCGGGAAAGCCGCAAGCAGGAATGTTTTGACGGAAAGCGTGGCGGCGAAAAGCAGGCCGCAGAAGAGCGCAGTGTTTGGCGCAATCTGCTCGATATTAGCGCTGACGCACAGCAGCGCGACGTAGGCGCTCAGGCAGAACATGGCCCCGGCGGTATCGGAGTAGGCCACCGCGGACTGCACGACCAGAACGGGGCAGGAGAGGATTCCGGCAAACGCTGCCATCGGTCTGCCGAGACACGCCTGCGCAAGGCCCGCCCCGCCGCAGGCCAGCAACAGCAGGCATAGCGCGTGAGTCCAGTGCGCGGCAATGGGGCTTGAGAAAATGGCGGCGACGGTATAGTTCATGTGCAGCAGCGCCGGCCCGTTCATCATGTGGTAGTGAGAGGGTATCCAATGTCCCGCCCGCGCCCATTCCACCGGCGCGACCCAGTGGTATTGAATCTCATCGCTGCTTCGAGGCGGGAGCAGAGAACCCAGCGCAACCACGAGGAGCATGAGAAAGCAGAGCGCGAATAGGAGTCGGCTTACAGGGAGAAGGGCGCGTATCTCCTCGCCGAAGGCGGCGAAAAAGCGGGGCAGCGCCGACCTTGCAGCATACAGTCCGCCCAGCATGAGCAGCCCGGAGAGGCACAGAACCGGCCGGTTCCAGCCGTGAACGTAGCCCAGCGCGAACATCTCCGCCCCCAGCAACGCCAGACCGGAAGCGCCCGTCAGCGCAATCTGGCTCCACAGGTTAATGGCGCGAACGCCGAGGCCGCGCATGGCCCAGTAGCCCAATACAAAAACATGAAGTAAAATCAGGGAAATCACAAAGAGGGCAGTGGGAAGTTGCGACAACGTTTGCGCAGCGATCATATTCTCAAATCTCCCAACGCGAGGCGAAAATGGCAGACACCAACCGAACAACCAGGGCAATACGTTATTCTAATTCCATTATAACACAATATAACACAATGTCGCCTTAATTCGCCACACTCATTTTGTAGGTTTTTTGCGCAACGGGGTGAGAAAATGAGAAGGCGCGGGAAAGCAGTGCGACAGTCCGCGCCCTTTTCGGCGATAGGGCGCGGGCTGTTGGTCCCGTTTTAATTCTACCGACCGCCTGCCGGAAGGAAGATCATCGCGTCCGCCGGGGACAAAAGGACAGGCAAGACGGGGTAAAAGGTGGGCAGCGTGGGCTTAAAGGCCCGGAGCGCGTTCTGGATGTCTAAAATTCCCGCGCCCAGCTGTCCCGCATAAAGCGGATTCTGCGCGTTCACCGGACGCGCCGTTTGCGAAATGGCGCTGCGGACGGCCTTCACAGTGGCCTTCGGCTGCCGGGAAAAAAGCAGGGCCGCCGCCGCGCTGACGAGCGGGGCCGCAAACGACGTGCCGGAGCCGAGCGCGTAGTAGCCGCCTGCGTAGGCGCTGCGCAGACCGCTGCCCGGAGCGACGATGGCGATATTCGGGCCAAAACTGGCGTAGCCGGATTTTGCCCCGCTGCTTTCCACTGACGAAATCGCCATTGCATCGGGCAGAGCAGCCGGGTAGCAGGCCTTTGCCGTGCCGCCGTTCCCCGCCGCCGTCACGATCAGGACGTTGGCGAGCAGGGCCGCGTGAATCGCCTCCGCAAGGGCGCGGGAGGGCTGCGCGGAACTCAAACTCAGGTTAATCACCCGCGCCCCATGCGCCACCGCGTAGGAAATCCCCTGCGCCACGCCCAGCGCCGATCCTACCCCGTCCCCGTTGAGAACCCGTACCGGCAGGATTTTCGCGCCGGGGGCCACCGCCGCAATCAGGCCCGCAATCATTGTGCCATGTCCGACGCTGACATTGGTCGCGCCATCCGCCGCGTCATCGGGGGGCAGGGCGCTGTTCAGCGCGTTGTAGCCCGGAAGCACTCGGTTGACCAGCGCGGCGTGGCCCGCCGTAACTCCCGTGTCCAATACCGCGACGATGACGCCCTGCCCGGTCGCAAGCGTCTGCGCCGCGCCCAGATCAATTTGCTGATAGGCGCTCTGCGTCAGGTACGTTCCCGGCCCCGATGTGATGTCAAACGGGAAATGGAACGGATCGCCGGACACGACGGGCAGCGCGGGATCGGGGAGGTCTTCGGGGGCGGCGAAATAGGTGTCTGTCTCGGCCCAGACAACCCGGCTGTCTGCCCCAAGTTCGGATGCGATTTCGTTTTCGTCGTCTCCGTTTGCGATTTGCAGGGCGTAGATATTAGTCCCGGCGAGATGCGATTCCAGCGTGGCCTCCAGTTCGCTCTCGATTTCGGCGATAATTTGCGCGGCGTCCTTATCGGTCGCGGCGTTGATGTGGAGGACAATGCGGCGCGGCACAACGCCGTCCGCCCGCGCCGCGCCTGCGGCAAGCAGCAACAGCGCGGCAAGCAGCAGCGCCTTACCGACCTGCCGCAGCAGGCGCAGCGGCGCGGCAAGCGAACGCGCGGCAGCGGGTGCAATAGGAGATTGAAAGGTAGAAACGTTTTGGTTCGCCATCATCGTGATTCTCCCGCGCTGCAAGGGTCAGCGCGCGCCGGTCAGCGTGAACGCCGCCCAGTGGTAGGGGTGCGGATGCCGCTCCCGAAGTTCTAATTGCGCCGTTCGCAGCGCCGCCGCCCGCGAAGCGCCGGGACGCGCCAGCCGCCCGTAAAACAGGCCCATAAGCTCCGCCGTCGCCGCGTCGTCCGCTTCCCACAGGCTTGCCGCGACGGACTCGCCCCCGCGCCCAGAAAGCCGCGTATCAGCCCGAAAAGTTCGTCGCCCGCCACCACGCTTACCGCCCCCGTGCGGCAGGCCGCCAGCGTCGCGAGTTCGCAGTTCAGCCGCATCGCGTATAAGTCCCGCGCCATGATCCAGCCGTCCGCGCATTGCAGGCCGGAGAAAAGCGGGTTGTCCGCCCGGAACAGCGCGTGGGTCGCCAGATGGACAAGGCGGCTCTGCGGCGCAAATTCCGCGAACGCCGCCCGCGTCGCCGCCGCGCCGGTAAAGATTTTCGCGTCGGGGAACAGCGCCGCAAGGGCCGCAATCTCTCCCGTAACGCGGGCGATATTCGGCTCGGCGCGGCCCAGCGCGAACAGCGACGACTGCCCCGGCGCCGGGACAGCCTCGGCGGCGGACTTCTGTCCGGCGTGGAAAATGGCGGCGCTCGGCGTATAAACAATCTCAAAGCGATCCAGCGCGTAACGCTCGCCGTCGTGGAACGCATGGAACGGAAGTCCGTGCAGGATACCATACGGCGCTATCGTGAGTTTTTCCTGCAACCGCCCGCAAAGGGGGCGCAGCAGCAATCCATCAAGCTCCTGCAAGACCTTATCCATGCCGTCGCGCATCTGCGCCGCATGGTCGCGGACATAATCGGCCTGCATCGCCATGCGTTGCAGCTGATAGCGCAGGCGGCGCGTCGCCGCGTAAACGTCCGGGAGTTTTGCGATATTCTGGAACGCCCGCAGACCTCCCCGCGTCAGCAGGAACGCCCCGACGGAATCGCCGGAGACGAAGTAGGCCAGCAGCGTTTCATCGGCCCGAAGCGCCGCCTGAATTTCGGCAATCGCGGGCGGCGCCAGCGGCGCGGCGCGGGAAGTTTCGCCCATCTGCCGCGCTTGCAGTCCGCCTTCGCGCAAGTCCTTCTCGCGCAGGGCGTTGCGATAGGCCGTTTCCAGCTCGGTCATGGCGTCGGGCGAGACGGACCCATTTCCGGCGAAGCGGCGCGGCGTCCCGTCGTCCAGCGCGTTCATCTGCTGATAGGCGCGGCTGATTTCGGCCCGCAGCGTCCGCAGCGGATTCGGACTGCCCGCAGAACCGTCAACAGCGCGGAAAGCGGCGCTTTGAATCCGCTCCAGCAGCAGGCGCGACCGGGAGCGCTCGACCACCGCCAGCGCCTCCCGGATGTCGCGGGGTTTGCCGCGCTGCAGCAACGCGCCAACGCAATCCTCATACAGCGTAAATTTGCCCTGTAAGAACGCAATGTGCAAGTCTTCCGCCGAAATCAGGGCGCGGGCCGCTTCCAGCAGCGCGATTCCGGCGCGGAAATGGCGCAGGGCCTGGTCTATCTCTCCCCGCTCCAGCGCGTCAAGCCCCAAAGCCCGCTCGACGCGGCAGGCCAGCCAGCGCCGCCCCGTTCGCCGCGCTGTTCTGCCGATTTGCCGCAGAACGCGGAGGTTCGACTCATTTGCCTCATTTAGCGCGATTTCGGTCGCCGTTTCCGTTTGCCGCGCAAGTTCCCGCTCGGCCTCCACGCGCAGGAAACGCGCTTCCGCCGCGTACCCGGCGTGGCGCCGCGCAAACCCGCGTTCCGCCTGCCGCGCCGCTTCCAACCTCTCCGCCGTGTTGCCTTCGGCCTGAAGCAGACCGGCGCGGGCCAGGTGGACAGAGGCCGTTTGCAGTCGGTTGTTTTGGGCCTGAAAAATCGCTTCCGCTTCCAGAAGGGACGCATCGGCCTCCGCCGTCCGCCCCGTCCGCGCCAGCGCCGCCGCCCGTCCCAGCAGGGCGCGGCCCCGCTCATACGCCATTCCAAACGATTGCAGCGCGGGCAGGGCGCGGTCGTAGCACTCCAGCGCTTCGGCGTCGAGGCGCAGTTCGCGGTAGACCTCGGCGCGGTCGGCGTCGCATTTTGCGGCCTCCGGTTTCCGGTCGCCGTCCGTGAAAACGCGAAAGGCGCGGGTCAGCAGCGCCAGCGCGTCGGCGTACTCGCCCGACACATAATGCAGCCAGCCCAGATTAGCGTCCACCCTCGCGGCAAGCCCGTCCTGCCCCGCCGCCGCAAACGTCTCCCGCGCCTGCGCGTAAAGCGTCATGCCCTGCTCATAACGCCCGGTCTCCGTCAGAACAGCGGCGTAGTTGGCCTGAACCCGCGCCCTCGAAAGCCCGTCCTCCGGCGCGAAAAGCGGCAGGGCGCGTTCAAAAAGTTCCGCCGCCTGCGTGTACTCGTCCCGGCGGTAGCGCAGCGTCCCGGCGTTGACCAATGCGCGGGCCGCGTCGCCGTTTGATCCCAGCGCGGTGAACTGCGATTCCAGCCGCCGCGCCAGCGCCAGCGCGTCCTCCATACGGCCCAGAACCCCCAGCGAATCTATCGCGCCAATCTGAATCTGCGCGGCGAAAAGTTCATCGCCCGCCCGCGTTGCCCAATCGCTTGCCGCGCCGAGGGAAGTCAGCGCGGCCTCGTGCTGCCCCAGAGCGCGGCACGCCTGCCCCGCCAGAAGTCCGGTCTGCGCGGCATCCCGCGCCGCGTCCCGAATCTCCGCAACAGCGGCGGCAAAATTCGCCATGTCCCGCGCCAGCGCGGGATTTTCGGTCAGCGCGGCCCGCGCCTCCGCCAGCAGCGCGGGCAGGGCGTCGTCGTCCCGCGCCGCCAGCGCGATCTGCCGCTCCCGTAGTTCGGCGTCCGGGCTGCTGACGTAACGCCACGTTCGCCGCCGGTTTGCCGCCGTTGTCTGGGCCATCGGTCAAACTCCCACCGGGACATCGGGCAGCAAAATATCCCCGTCTGCCGCCCGAACCTGAATCTGGTAGGTCCCGGCGGGCAGGGGGTCAAGGTGAAATTCGTTCTCCTCGACCTCTGTCCGCCGCGCCGCGCCGTCCGCCGCAATCAGGGTGACGGATGTCGCAGCAATCGCCGCGCCCGATTCAGTCGGCATGACCTGCCCGATGAGATGCCAGCCGTCCCGCGCATTGCCCTCCTGCCACAGTTCGACATGGCAATTTTCGGCGCGGTACAGCCGCTGATGGGCTGCGTCGCCGCCGCCGCTCCGCGCAAAGGCGGGACGCGCCTGCGTCTGGCTGTCGAAGATCAGGCGGGCCAGCCATTGCGGGCGGCGCGGCCTGACAAATGTCTCCCGAAACAACGCGCACGCTCGTTCGGTCGCGTCGGCGGGGATCGCCGCGCTTTCCCCGCTTTCCACCTCGCGCAGGGCCTGCGCGAACCGCGCCGTCCATGCCCGATGCGTTCTGCATTGCGGGCAGTTTTGCGCGTCATGGGCGCGAATCAGCGCCTTCGCGTCGGCGTCCGCCCGTCCGTTCTCGGTCTCAATCCACATTTCCAGCGTGATAGCGCATGGTGTCATGGCCTGCGATGCTCCTGTCTTGCCTGCGTTTCGGTTTTCTGGCCTCACTTATTACAGAGTCGCGCTGCGGCGTTCCGCTTAACTTTGGCGCGATTATTTATGTCGGGGCCAGATCAAAATCCCATACCGTCCAGCAGTTTTTTCATTTGTTTCAAGCAGCGCAGGCGGGCGGCCCCCACGCTCCCCGACGGAATCCCAAGCCGAGCCGCCGTCTCATGGTAACTTAGCGGCGGATCGCAGCAGTACAGGCAGGCCAGCGCCCTGCGGCACTGCGGCGCGAGGGCGTCCAGAGCGCGGCGGACTAAGACCTGCGCTTCCAGTTCCTGCATTAGCGCGTCCGGCAGCGGCCCTGCATCCGGCAGTTCGGACGCGGCGTCTTCCATCGGCGTATTGGGCAGGCGGCCCCGCTGCCGCGCCATGCGCCATATCTCCCGCTTCGTCGTGATGACCAGCCACTGACTGAGGCGTTCCGGGTCGCGCAAATCCGCCAGATGCCGCACCAGCGCGAGGCTGACCTCCTGCAAAATGTCGGCGCAGTCGGGCGGGGAAAGCCCGGACTTTTGCGCCACGCTGAAAATCAGCCCGCGATACCGCGCCAGCAGCGCTTCCCACGCCGCTTCATTTCCCGCAAGGCAGGCCGCAACCAGTTCGCCGTCCGATTTTCGCGCCCCGCGCCGCCGCGCATTTTCTTTGTCCCGTTCCGATTCCGCGCCCATGCCCCGCCGCCCTTTCCGCTATTTGCCGCGCTTCGCGCCATTCCACTCCGCATTATCATAGCGCAAAAACGGCGAATCAGCGACAAAAACGTCATCAGGAAAAATTTTCGGGCGAAGTTAAGCGGCCCGCAATTTCCCGCCTCTTGAATTGCAGGACACGTAAACGCGCCGGTTTTCTCTCCTCTCTCCAGCCCCTTCTGCCCAAAAAGCGTGGTAGACGCGAGAGGCCCAGGTTTAAATTCTTCCCGCTTCCAGGCCTGTATTTGGTAAGAGTAGATAGCGCGTTGGCGATATAGGAGACAACACAACCATGCAAAAAAAGTTTACCTGGGGACTGCTTGCGGCAGCGGGTCTGCTCGCCCTGCCGCTCTATGCCAGAGCGCAGACTCCGCCCCGCATTTTAGGGGCGTTGAGCAATTTCGACTGCTACAACGACACCGACACCGAGACCGAAGGCTTCGAGATTGAGATTGAGGGCGAACACAAAGAGGACGTGATCCATACCTGGAACGGCTCCCATTTCGGCGCCCCGATCATTGAGGACGGCGGCACGGCGGCGGCCCCGACCGCCATTGTTCACTACCATTCGCTCACCGCGTCGCTGCTGCCCGGAGAGGTCACGCACTTCGGCGTGTCGTTGAGAAATTCGCCAAAGCAGGGTTCCATTCACTACCGCTGGCTGCCGAAGGCCACCGTCGCCATTCCGAATCCGGCCCCCGTCGTTGTGGCGCTGCCCACACATCAGGCGCAGGTCAGTTATGTCAGCGGCGTTCCCATTGTGCAGGACGTGATTAAAAATAACGCCCCGGACGGCGGGCCGTCCTTCTGGGTGCTGCCTTATGCCCACCTGCTTTACGGTTCGGTGGCGCTGGAGGAACTGATGGCGGACAACCCGGTCACGCAGGGCGGCTTCCCGGACGGCGGCGGCGCGGACGGAACGCTGCCAGAACTGCTCGGCCCCGGAGATGACTGGTCCAATGACGACAACGGGACGGACGTGGGAGAGGCCAGTCTGGTCTACACTTACGAGATTTTTACCGATGTCGTCACGGTCGTTAATGGCAAGACCGTCCACAGTCCAGGCGTTCTGACCGCCAATATGATGGACGCCACGATCACCGCGTCCGGCCCGGTCGTCCCAAACCAACTCACCCTCTCCAACGCGTCCGCCTACGGTTCGCAGGCGATTACGGCAACCGTTACCATCAACGGATTCGCGCCCGCCGCCGGATACGTGGTCAATCTGAAGTCCAGCGCGGCGAGCGCCACGCTGCCCGCGACGGTGACCATTCCGTACAATCAGTCGTCTGCAACCTTTACCATCAACACCAGTCCGGTGGCGGTCTCCACGCTGGCGAATATCACCGCCTCCGACCCGCTGGGCTACGGTTATATCAACGGCTACCTCACGGTATTGCCGCCTGACCTGACCACGCTTTACCTGTCTTACAAACTGAATTTCAGCGGCATCCCTGTCAGCGGCGCGGTCTATCTGACGACTCCGGCCCCGGCGGGCGGCGTCACCGTGAAACTCACCAGCAGCGCTCCGGCGGTCGCTTCCGTTCCGGCAACCGTTGTCGTTCCTGCGGGTCAGACAACGGCCCCCTTCACCATGCAGACGTACCTCGCCGCCGCCACGCAAACCGTGAACATCGGGGCGGCTCTCCGCGCAGTGGCCCTTACGCAGCCGCTGATTGTCGCCGTGCCGCCGCGCATCTCCGGCGTCGTCACGCTGGAGGGATGCGTTAGTCCGGCGCAGGCCGTGACGCTGGACTTCCGACCGGCGGCGGGCGGCGCGGCGCTGACGCGCTCGGTGACTTTGAGCGCCGCCGGGGCTTTCGCGGTGGCGGACATCCCGCCCGGAAAATACAATCTGGCGGTCAAGGGGGCCAAATGGCTGCGCAAAGTCGTCCCGATTGACTCGACTCTGGCGGCGGTCGCCAACGTCAGCGTCCTGCTGCTCGCCGGGGACGGCAATAACGACAACAGCGTGGATTCCTCGGATTTCACGCTGCTCATCGGGGCGTACAACTCGGATGTGACGATTCCCGGCAGCGGCTACGACGCGAAAGCGGACTTCAACTGCGATGGCAGCGTAGACAGTAGCGACTTCACCTTGCTCATTGGCGACTTCAATGAGGTCGGCGCTCCGTAACAGGCCGTAAATCGAAAAAAGGGCGTCCCGAAAGTTCAGCGTTTCCCGTTTTATTGTGGGAAACGCTGAATTTTCGGGACGCTCTGAAATTTATCGAAACGCCTGGAACGTCAGACCAGATCGAGGCTGATGTCAAGCGCGGGGGCGGAATGGGTCAGCGCCCCGACCGAAATAATGCTGACGCCCGTCGCCGCGATTGCCGCGACCGTCTCCTCATTGACTCCGCCGCTCGCTTCCGTCGCCGCCTCTTTGCCCACGATATAAACGGCCTGGCGCAATTCGTCCAGCGTCATATTATCGAGCAGAATAATGTCCGCGCCCGCGTCTACCGCCTCCTGAACCTGCGTCAGCGTGTCGCACTCCACCGTAACGGTCATGGTGTGGGGGGCGAGGGCGAAGGCCTGCTGCACCGCGTTTGCGATTCCGCCGCTGGCTTGAATATGGTTATCCTTAATCAGCACCGCGTCGTAGAGTCCAAACCGATGGTTGTAGCCGCCGCCGACGCGCACCGCGTATTTTTCCAGCAGGCGCAGTCCGGGGGTCGTTTTGCGGGTGTCCACGATTCGCGCCTCCGAGCCTTCAATCAGGGCCACGAACTGCGCGGTCTTCGTGGCGATACCGGAAAGTCGCTGCAAAAAATTCAGCGCCACCCGTTCGCCCGTCAGGATGCTGCGGGCCGCGCCGCGAACTTCGCAAAGCGTAGTTCCCGCCGCGACGGAATCGCCCTCGGCAGCTTGCAGCGTCAGGGTCAGCGCGGGGTCTACCTGCCGAAAAACTTCTGCGACGACGGGCAGACCCGCAATGACGCCCGCGCTTTTGGCGACGATTCGCCCGGTTCCAATCGCCGTCTCCGGCACAGTGTAGAGGGTGGTCACGTCGCCCCTGCCGATGTCTTCCGACAGGGCGCGGCGCACAATTTCGGGCAATTCGGGCAACTGAGGATTCATAAAACTTTCCTGACTTTCCGCATGGCATAAGAAAATGGCCCGACGCCGCGAGCGCGTCAGGCCAAATTTAAAATTTCGTTGCTATTCTGGGCCGTTGCGTTTAGGCTGAGGCCTGCAAGGTCATCTGGTGCGCCCGCTTCATCAGGCGGGACTTGCGGCGGGATGCCTGATTCTTATGGATGATGCCGCGCTGCGCCGTCTTATCAATCGTTTTGCAGGCGAGGCGGACGGCCTCTGCGGTGGGCGCGGCCTCGATGGACGGCGTTTCCACCGCAAGCTTCGCCTTTTTGATGAAGGTCTTCATGGCGGACTTGGCGGACACATTGCGCAGGTGATTTTTGCGGGACTTGATGACGTCTTTCTTGACGGACTTGATATTCGGCACGTTTGCACTTCCTTTGATCGTCTGAATTTTTCTGATTGGTGGTAGAGTATACCCCGACCGAAACAAAAAACGCAAGACCGAATCGAAGAAATTGACGCGCAGGGACAAATGCGCAAGCGCAGACGAGTCGAACCGCCCGCTTGTAGGACGAGAAGCGTTCGCTTTCAAGACGCGGAGCGCCCGCCATCAGGATGGGAATCGTCCCGGACGCTTCGGAGGACGCGCCGGACAGGTGACAAAATGCGCGGTTTTCGTGTATCATGGGGTGCGTCATGCGAAGCGGCGCAAAAAACGTAAATTTTCTGGCTGCCGCGCCGCCTGAGCAGACCATTTCCCGGCAGGCCGTCAGGCGGAAAATACCGTAAAGCGAGTGTGAAGATACCGTAAAGATGCAAAATCAACTTGAAACGCTGCCGATACCGAAGGGCGCGGGCGCAATGCAGTCCGCGTTGCTGCGGCTGCGTAATTCCGATTTAGCGCAAAAAGTGGCGGAAACGTTCGCAACCCGCATAGCCCTGCTAGTTCTGGGCGTCGCGACTTCGATTGCGATTACCCGCTCGCTGGGGCCGGAGGGCCGGGGCGTCTTTGCCATCGCTTCGACCTTGAGCGCGGTGGGCGTTCAGTTCGGCGATCTGGGATTGTCTTCCGCAAATATCTACTTTGTATCGAAAGACCGGGCCGTCTTGCCCGCCCTGATTGGCAACGCGCTGTTTGTCAGTTTTGGCATGGGAACGCTGGCGATTGTTCTGTTGGCAATGCTGGACTGGATTTCGCCTGGACTGCTGACGGCGCGGGGCTTTACGCTGTTTCTGGCGCTGATCGCCATTCCGCCGGGACTCGCCGTCACGTTCACGCAGAACCTTTTGATGGGTGTGCAGGACGTGCGCGGCTCGAACCGCTATTCGCTCTGGATCGCCCTGCTGATGCTGGCGCTGGTGGCGGCGCTGGGGCTGGCGCACCGGATGACCGCGCAAAGCATCCTGATCGTCGGGCTGATTACGACGGGCGCGGGGCTATTCTGGACATTGCGCCGTTTACAATTTCATGCGGGCGCGATCCGTTTTTCTGCGCCGTTGCTGCGGCTTAACGTAGCGTATGGGGTAAAATTCTATATCGCCAATTTTTTCGCGTTCATGCTGCTGCGCTCGGATATGCTGATGGTCGGGAACTGGCTCGGCAAGACGCAGGCGGGACTGTACGCGGTGGCGATTACGCTGGCGAACCTGTTTTATATGCTGCCCAATGTGGTGGGAAGCATCTTGTTCCCGCGCCTGTCCGCCACAAAGGACGTGGAGGAGCGCTGGCAGATCATGCGGAAAGCGCTGGCGGCAACGGTCGGGATCGTCCTCGTGAGCAGTCTCGCGGGTGGTTTGCTCGCCCGCCCGTTTATTGTGCGGATGTACGGGGCGCAGTTCGAGGCCGCCGTTCCCGCGTTTCTGTGTCTGCTTCCGGGCCTGATGTTCTGGGGAGCCAGCGGCGTCCTTTCGGCGTACCTTAGCAGCGAACCGATGCCGCTGCGAAGCGTATTTATCTTTTTTGTCGCGTTTGCGCTGAATCTAGCGCTAAATTTCACGTTTCTGCGGGCTTATGGGATTGTGGCGGCAAGCGTAGACTCCAGCGTCTGCTATGCCCTATCGTTTGCGTTGCTTTGGATTTTCGTTCTGCGTCCGATGCGAAAGCGGCATTTGTCTTCTTCCGCGCTTTAAGTCGAAGCAGTAAGGTCTTAGCATGGGCAAATCCACATTTTTACTATTGAAAACGGCAGGGCGAAAAAATTTGCAAAAAAATTCAAAAAACCAGTAATTGTATTAGGAAACGTACAATCCTATGCTAAACTCTAAACCAACGAACTAATTTACATACTTCCGCTGTGACCCTTTCAGTATACAGCGGTGGTGGGTGGGACGGCGGCGTTTGGGGAACAAGTTGCGCCGCTCCCCTATGGGCAGGTTTCACCGCATTGGTCAATCAGCGCCGCGCTAGTACCGGTCTGGGAACGATTGGTTTCCCTAACCCTCTGTTCTATGAGATAGGAAACTCGTCTGCCTACGCCAGTGATTTCCATGACATCATTAGCGGGAACAACGGAACCACCTACTCGGCTGTAACCGGCTATGACAACGTAACTGGTTGGGGATCGTTCAACGGAGCTAACCTGATTTCCGATATGCAAGTTAATGGTTATGCCTATCATGTGGACGGTAGTTATGCTGGTTCGATGCAAGATGGAACATTCGCTCATCCTTATCGGACTGTGACGCAGGCAGTCAACGCCGCGCCAACAAGCGGCCTGACGCTGATTTACATTCGTGGAAATAACTACCCGGAAAACATCGCTATCGGTAAGCAAATCTTGCTTCTTAATGATGGCGGAGGAAACGTTCTGATAGGTCATTAGACTCTGATTAGCGCATGAGCGGTGATAGTAATGGGTGGAGCAGAAATTTTCTGCTCCACCCATTTTCTTGCCTTTACCAATTTATCGTGAATCACTTGAAATCCAATGAAAATATTTTGGATGTTATGTGCGACTTTTGTTGTCTGCGCGTAAATAAAAAAACGGCTATCGGACTGAGGTATAATGAAAACAATTATTAAATTTCAGGGAAGGTAACTGAATGGGAAAAGTGGAAGCGCAGGCGGTCTGGGGGGCGTCTCCGGCAGGTAGCGCGAACGGCATGGGACATTTGCCCGGAACACGGGAGTTTTTCGAGGCGGCGCTTCGGACGCGCAGCGAGTACGAAATGCCCTGGCTGTTCGCAGTCGTTCCGTTCGCGTCGTTTCGGGGGCGCAAAGTCCTGGAACTCGGCTGCGGCGCGGGATTCGACGCCTACGAGATTTGCCGCAACGGGGCCGACTATACCGGGATTGACATCACCCCGCAAAACATCGGACGCACTCAAAATCATCTCGCTTTTTATGGCTATGCGCCGACCGTTCAGGAGGGGGATGCCGAAAATTTGTCCTTTGCCGACGCGCAATTCGAGGTCGTTTTTTCCAACGGCGTACTGCATCACACGCCCGATATGCCGAAAAGCTTCCGGGAGGCGTTCCGCGTCCTGAAACCGGGCGGCGAATTTTGGGTAATTCTGTATCACAAACATTCCGTTTTTCATTGGGTTACCCTCTGGCTTTTCCAGTATATCCTTCAAGGTAATTTTCGCAGGGAGACTTTCAAGGAGCGGCTTGGAAAGATTGAGTACACGACAAGCAAGGAAATCCCGCTGGTCAATGTATACACGAAGGCCGAAGTGCGGAACATTTTGCAGGAGGCCGGGTTTCGCGTTGAGACCGTACTGGTGCGAAAAATGGTCAAAGACGAGATGCCCCGAATCCCGCTTGTCTGCTATTTGTGGAAATACATCCCGCAAAAAGCCTACGATGCGGCGAGCAAATTTTTTGGCTGGTACGTGATCGCGAAGGGCGTCAGGCCATGAAAGGCAGGCATATTGTCCTGTATAGCGGCGGCGCGGATGTAGCCCCGCCAAAAGACATCCGCGAAGGTTCCGACGCGCTCTCCTATGGCGATGTAAAAGGCTGGCTGCGGAGCGGTAAACTGTTGCGCCGCATCGGGCATTACACTTCGGCGGAGCTGCGGGCGGACAGCCTGCTTGCCGTGCCGAAGCCGGTATTTGCGGTCGCTCTGACGCGCCTGCTGTCTCGTGGCGCGTGTTTCGTTTCCGACAAACAGGGCAACCGGCAAAATCTGACCGCGCTTGATTTAGTCAGGGCCGTTACGAATTACGGCAGGGACTATACAGTTCGCGCCGAACTGTTGCGCCGCGTGACGCAGGAAGTCACCGCACTTCAAGCCGCATTGCCCGCCCGTCCCGTCCGCAAAACGCTAGATTTGGCGGCGACTCCCGTCTATTTGCGTGTGGACTTGTGGCTTGGCGTCGCGTCGGGCGGTTCCGTCGGACATATCGCGGGCGTGGCGAACAATCTGGACAAATTTTGCGGCAGGCCGCTCCTGCTCACCTCCGACCCGATTCCCACCGTCCGCCCGGAGATCGAAACGTTCGTCATTGCGCCGCCGCCCCGCTTCTGGGACTTCGCCGAACTGCCGGGATTCCATTATACGGACTTTTTCTGCGATAAGGCCAACGCCATTCTAAAAACTCGGTGCGTGGGATTTCTCTATCAGCGCTACGGACTAAGCAACTACTCTGGCGTCAAAATGGCGCGTGACCTGCAAGTCCCGCTCGTTATAGAGTATAATGGTTCCGACATTTGGGTCAGCCACAATTGGAGTAGCCGACTGAAATACGAGGCCCTCTCCCTGCAAATCGAGATGCTGAATTTGCAGGCGGCGGATTTGATTGTGGTCATCAGTCGGCCGCTGCGCGATGAATTGGTGGAACGCGGGATGGACGCGGAGAAAATCCTCGTGAACCCGAACGGTGTGGAGGCGGAGCGGTACTCGCCTGCCATTGACGGCGCGGCGGTTCGGGCGCGATATGGACTGCACGGCAAAACGGTAATCGGATTTATCGGGACGTTCGGGGCGTGGCACGGCGCGGAAAAACTGGCGGCGGCGTTCGGCCTGCTCCTCAATGAGACGCCGGAGCTGCGCGAGAGCGTCCGGCTGCTGCTGATCGGGGACGGCGTGAAACGGGCGGAAGTGGAAGCGGAATTGCAAAAATACAACGTCACAAACGAGAGCGTGTTGACCGGACTCGTGCCGCAGGCGGAGGGGCCGTCCTACCTTGCCGCCTGCGATATTTTCGCGTCGCCGCACGTCCCCAACGCCGACGGCACGCCCTTTTTCGGCTCTCCGACCAAACTCTTTGAGTATATGGCAATGGGGCGCGGCATCGTCGCCTCCGACCTTGACCAGATTGGCGAAATTCTAATACACGGCGAAACGGCGTTCCTCATCCGCCCCGGCGACCCCGAAGACCTGAAACGCGGACTGAAAGTTTTGATAGAGGACGCCGCCCTGCGCGATCGGCTGGGCGCGGCGGCGCGGGCGGACGCGCTGGCAAATTACACCTGGCAGGCGCATACCGGCAAAATTATCGCGGCGTTGCAGGAGCGATGCGCGTGAACCCCCTGCTGCGAATCGCCCGCGCCCCGTACCGCGTGACCCGGCGCGTCGGGGCGAAATGCAGGCGCGACCTCCACGACGCCCTGCGCCGCCGCCGCGACCGGGCGCGGCGCACGTATGCCGCCGCCGCGCCGACAGCGCCGCTGCACTCCTATTTCCCCGCGCTGCCGCTGGAAAATCTCCGCCCCCACGCCGAATGGATTTCCGAGATGGCGGCAAATTTTGCAGGCGGCAAATTCGATCTGCTTGGCTCTGGCTGGGTTGCCGTCCGCTACGGCATGGAATGTTCGGGGCTTGGCGGTCACGTTTACCCGCCCGCGCCGCTTACGCCGGACGCGGCGGGCGACTGGATGCAGGGCCATATCTCGCCCGGAAACCTGCCCGAATCGCGCCGCCTGTGGCAGCTGCTGGACGCCGACTACGCGCCGATTGACTGGCAGCGCGATTTCATCTCCGGCTTTACGTGGAACGGCGCGGCATGGCACAAAGATGTCGCTTACGGCAAACTTCCCGGCGTGGATGTCAAAGTCCCGTGGGAACTGGCGCGGATGCAGCACCTGCCAACGCTGGCGTGGGCGTTTGCGCTGGCAAAGGCGGGCGAAGCGGATTTTCAGCCGCCAGAATTTTATGTCCGCGCCGTCCGCAACCAGATTTTAGATTTTATCGCGACCAACCCGCCCCGGTTCGGCGTCAACTGGTCCTGCACGATGGACGTGGCGATTCGGATTTCCAACTGGCTCGTGGCCTGCGATCTGCTGCGGCAGTACGGCGCGGAATTTGACCCGGAATTTGAGGAGGCTTTCCGGCGCAGCGTGTGGGAACACGCCGATTACATCGCCAATCATCTGGAATGGAACGAAACGCTCCGCGCCAATCACTACCTTGCGGACATTGCGGGGCTGCTTTTCTGCGCCGCCTACCTGCCGCGCAGCGAAGAATCCGACCGCTGGCTAATGCTGGCGGTCGAGGAACTCAACGCCGAAATCAACCTGCAATTCCTGCCCGACGGCGGGAATTTCGAGGGTTCTACCGCCTACCACCGGCTGTCCGGCGAAATGGCGCTATACAGCGTGGCGCTGATGATGGCCCTGACCGACACGGAGCGCAAAGGCGGACGGCGCGTCTCGCTGCCGCTGCACCTCGTGCCGGGAACGGAATCGCGCAGCCCCTGCACCGCCGAGAATTTCAAGCGGCTGCGCGGCGTCGCGCAGTTCATCACCGGCATCACGCGCCCGGACGGGACCATCCCGCAGATTGGCGACAACGACAGCGGGCGTTTCCTGAAATTGCAGCCCGCCGTCTCGCGCAATGACAAAGGCAAATGGGAAGAAAATTCCACCGACTGCCGTCATCTGGTGGCGGCGATCAGCGGTCTTTTCGACGACGAGGAGTACCGCGCTTTTGCGGGCGAAGAATGGTTCGAGTACGCTCTGATCCGCCGCCTGACCGATCGCGCCCCCGCCGTTTTTTACGACGATTTCCCGGAGCCTGCCGACGCCGACGCCTGGATCGGCATCAACAATTTCGATTCGACGCGGTTTCTGATGTTCGAATGGGAGGCGGAGGGCGCGGACATTCGGCGCGGCCTGCAATGGAATGCTTTTCCCGATTTCGGCCTGTATGTCTGGCGTTCGCCGCGCCTGTACCTCGCCGTCCGGTGCGGGCAGGTCGGGCAGAAAGGCAACGGGGGCCACTCACATAACGATCAGCTGGCGATTGAACTGTGGATTGACGGCAGGCCGCTCGTAGTGGATCCCGGCACGTTTGTCTATACGCCGCTGCCGGAGACGCGCAACGCCTACCGCTCTGTGACCGCGCACCACGCCCCCGCGATTGCCGGAAAAGAACCGGGCGCGATCAACGGCGGGCTTTTCACGCTGGGTCAGCCTGCCGAGGGGGACGCCATGAAGTTCGGCCCACGCGGTTTTGTCGGTTCGCACACGGGGTATGGATTTAAGGTCACGCGCATTATCGAAATCGAGGCGAACGTCGTCCGCGTCAAGGATTACAGCGACGGCCTGCCGCTGACGCCGCCGCAGCCCGCGCTGCTTCCCTACTCCGGCGGATACGGCGTCCGCCGTCCCGAACTCCTCAATTTACCGGGAGCAGACGCTTGAAAGTATTGATGTGTTCCAACACGAGTTACGGCAATAACGCGCACCATTTAGGATCGCATCATTACGCTGATCTTTTTGCGGCGGACGGTAACCAAGTTTTTTGGATCGGAAACCCGCTGCACGTCTTTAATCTTGCGCGGGCGGCGCGGGGCAGCGCCGCCGAGCGGGAAGCGATAGCGGCGTGGCGGGCGGGCGGCGCGGCGGCGCGGGCGGGTGTCACCTCCTACCACCCGTTCACCCTGCTGCCGTACCGCGACGCCCCGGCGCTGGGTTCCCGCGCCGTCATGGAAAACACACTGCGCTTTGCGGTTCCGCCGTTAAAATCCGCGCTGGCGCGGCGCGGGTTCGAGTCGCCCGATCTGCTGTGGCTGGCGCAGTCCCACGCTTCCGTTTCCGTGATGAAGCTGATCGCAGGCCGCAAACTGGCCTACCGCGTTTCCGATTCTCTATTGGATATGCCCACCGTCCCCAAAACGATGCGAAGCGGCGAAGCGGAGATTTTAGAACGGGCGGACGTGGTTTTCGTCACCGCGCATCGCCTGCTGGAAGAAGTTCATGCCGTCCGAACGAAAAACGTTTTTTATTTGCCCAACGGCGTCCAGTACGCGCATTTTCAGGACGATAACAGGCCGGAGCCTGCGGACATCGCAGGATTTTCGCGCCCGCGCATCCTGTATGTCGGGGCCATCAGCAGCTGGTTTGACGTGGCGCTGGCGGCGGAAGCGGCGCGGGCCTTGCCCGAATATCAGTTCATCTATATCGGCAGAGTGGACACCGACATCAGCGCCCTGACGCAGCATCGCAACGTTCATATTCTCGGCCCGCGCCCCTACGCCCAACTGCCGCCGTATATGCGCCATGCAGACGCCGCGATTATCCCTTTTCTGAAAAACAGGATTACCGACGCGACCAGCCCCATCAAACTCTTTGAGTACGCCGCCGCCGGACTGCCGATTGTCAGCGCCCGCCTGTACGAGACCGAAATGACGCGGTCTCCCGCCGCGCTGACCGATACCCCCGATGAATTTGTGGCGGCAATCCGGGCGGCGGTGGCGGGCGGGCGTGACCTGCCCGAACTGACCGCCTTTGCGCAGGCCAACAGCTGGGCCAAACGCTACGAACTGATCCGGGAGCAGTGTCTATGACCGACTTGCTTGATTCGCCCGCCGCTGCCGGGGCCGATGACACGCTGACCGCCGCGCCGAAACGCCTGAGTTTCCCGCTGGAAGGCTTCACGGTCTCCGGCGGGGTTCGCGTGATTACGCAGATTGCCAACCGCATGGCGCGGCGCGGTCACGCCGTTCGTCTTATCGTGCCGGACTATCAGTCCACGCCGCCCTTTCCGCTGGATTCGCGGGTCGAAATTCAAGTGATCCCGACGCGGGGAACCGGACTGCGCCGCAAACTGGGCTACTGGCTCTGGCTGGCCCGCCACGCCGCGCAGCATTGCGACGTTTGTTTCGCCACCGGCGGACGGACGCCGTTCTACCTTTTTCTTTCCCGTTTTCTTTCCCATCTTTTTTTCAGTCGGTTGCAGCGTCCGCGTCCGGTTTTGGCCTATCTCATTCAGCATTACGAGGTCTGGAGTCACGCGGAGCAGACGCCCCATCCCTATCTCATTCGCAAAGCGCTGGCCTTGCTCATCCGGCTCGGTTATCGCCTGCCCCTGCGTCAGGTCGCGGTCGCGCATTGGATTCGCCGCAAAATCGGCAGTCCGCGCTGCGAGGTGATCTCCAACGGCGTGGACGTTTCGGTCTTTCAGCCGGACGCCGCGCCGCGCCGGAATCCGAAATTTGTGGTCGGTTTTATTGAGCGGGCCGCGTCGTGGAAAGGGTATGACACGTTTCTGAACGCGCTGAATACGCTGCCGGAATCGGAGCGGGGACATTATAAAATACTGCTGGCCTCGCTGGATGCGGTCGCGCTGCCGGAAGGTTTTGAGACGGAGCGCTGCCAGCCGCGCAGCGACGCGGCGATGGCGGAATTTTACCGCCGCTGCGACGTGTTTGTTTTAGCCTCAGTGATTGAGGGCTGCCCGCTGCCGCCACTGGAAGCGATGGCCTGCGGCGTTCCGCTGATTACCACTGACATCGGCGGCGTGGCGGAATACGCAAGCGCCGAAAACGCGCTGCTGTTCCCTGTTGGCGACGCGGACGCGCTGGCGGCGGCCCTGCGGCGGCTTCAGGCCGACCCCGCGCTTTGCAGCCATCTGCGGCAGGCGGGGCTTGGGACGGCGCGGCGCTTTTCGCTGGACGCGATGCTGGCGCGGCACGTCGCCTGGGTGGAGTCGCTGGAATGAGAGTCCTTGCTCTGACCCGCTACGAGGCGCTGGGCGCAAGCAGCCGCGTCCGGTTTCTGCAATTTTTGCCCACGCTGGAAGCGGCGGACATTCACGTCACTGTCGCGCCACTGCTGGGCGACGACTATCTGACGCGCCTGTACAGCGGACAGGGGCGCGGCGCAGGCCCTGTTATTGCAGCCTACTTCCGGCGGCTGTCTCAAATGCTGTCCGTCCGAACATACGATATCCTGTGGATTGAAAAAGAACTCTTGCCCTGGCTTCCGGCGACGGTCGAACACTTCCTGTCGCGGACGGGAACGCGCTTCGTCGTAGATTATGACGACGCCACCTTCCATAATTACGACGCGAACCGCAGCGCTGTCATTCGCCGTCTGCTGGGGCGCAAAATTGACCGCGTGATGCAGTCCGCAACGGTCGTTACGGTCGGCAACGAATATCTGGGAGAACGGGCGCGGGCGGCGGGCGCAAAGCGGATTGAATATTTGCCCTCGGTGGTGGATTCGGCGAAATACGATCCCGCCCCAAAGACCGACGGCGGCCTGTTTACGATTGGCTGGATGGGTTCGCCCTACACCGCGCAGTATCTGGAAGCGGTCAACGGGGCGTTGCAGGCGGTCTGCGCAGGCGGGCGGGCGCAAATTCTGCTCGTCGGCGCGAAGTCCAGCGACGTTCACGATCTGCCGGTCGAAATCCGCAAATGGAGCGAAGCGACGGAGGGGGAGGACGTTCGGGACTTCGACGCGGGCATCATGCCGCTGCCCGACGCGCCGTTTGAGCGCGGCAAATGCGGCTACAAATTGATTCAATACATGGCGAGCGGGCGTCCGGTCGTGGCGACTCCGCTGGGCGTCAACGCAAAAATCGTAAATCCCGGCGTCAACGGCTTTCTGGCAAATACAGCCGAGGAATGGACTGCCGCCTTGACCACGCTGCGCGACGATCCGAACTTGCGGCGGCGCATGGGACAGGCGGGACGCGCCAAACAGGAGCGCGAATACAGCCTCGCGTCCGCCGCCCCGCGCCTGATTGCGATTTTGCGCGGCGCAGTGTATAATGAGAAGTGCAAATGACCAGAACCAATGACCGGAACATCGGAGGGACAGCAAAATGAAAAACAGCGTGATTGACGTTCTTTCGCCTGAATTTCTTGCGGAATTTTGCCAGCGGTATCAAATCGAGGAACTGGCGGTATTCGGTTCCGCCATCCGGGACGATTTCCGCCCGGACAGCGACGTAGATTTCCTCGTGACTTACGCGCCGGACAAACGGTGGGCGCCCTGGATGGCGATGCCGGAACAGGACGAAATGGAAGAGTTGCTCGGAAGAAGGGTAGACTGGCTCACAAAAAAAATGGTCGAGCGTTCACGCAACCCGTTTTTTCGCCGTGAGGTGCTGAACCATTATGAGGTGATCTATGCGATCAGTAGATAAACTCTTGTTTGACATCGCAGACTCTGCCCGTATAGCCGTCGAGTTTTCTAAGGGTATGGATCGTGCTGCGTTCGACGCCGATACAAAAACGCAGGACGCGGTGATTCGTCGGTTGATGATTATCGGAGGGGCCGCAAAAAATTTACCTGAAACATGGCGCGATCAACATACGACGATTCCCTGGCGGCAAACAAGTAGGATGCGCGACCGACTGATACATAATTACTTTGAGGTGAACGAAGATACGGTGTGGGAAGTCTTGACAGTTGAACTTCCTAAATTAATTGCTTATGTTCATCCTATGGTCACGCCTCTGCTTGCCGAAGACGAAGACGCGGAGAACGCATGAGCGCGGCGGACGATAGACAAGCGTTGCGCGATTTCATTCAAGCGATCATTCGGAGCGAAAATATAAGTGAACAATTTGGGCGGCGGCGGCGTCTTAGAGAGTGTAAGACGCGACCCTGAAGATTAAAACAGAAATTGCCGATAATAGAGCCGCACAACCGAATAACGACAACCGCATAAAGCAAAAAACAGAATACGTCGCAAACTTAAATAAAGACAATCGCATAAAGCAAAAAACCACATAGTTTAAACAGATCAAAATCAAATAATGTATTACAAAAAGATGCGCCGCGTGGCGCGAAAGACAGGCCGAATGGAAAATAATCCAGTCGGCCTTTTTTTGCCTGCGTCCTCTTTAAATCCAACCGAAAATACAAATGCAGGGCAGGGCAGGAATAAGGAAAGGGAAAAGGGAAAAGGGAAAAGGGAAAAGGCCAATGCGTTCGCTCGCTTTGAGTTTGTACAAACTTTCGATGAGCGAACAAATACTTGAACACCCAAATACCTGAACACCTGAACTCTGACGGAGATTTGTGATGCGAGTGATACAGGCGGGCGTGGGCGGGTTTGGGATGTCGTGGATTTATGCGATGCGGGAATGCGAGGGGTTTGAGTACGCCGCGCTGGTAGACCCAAACCCGGCCTCGCTCGCCAATGCGCGGGGAGTGGTAGGCGTGCCGGAAGACCGCTGTTTCAGCACGATTGAGGCGGCGCTGGCGGCAACGCAGGCGGACGGCCTGATTGACTGCACGCCCGCCCCATTCCACAAACGCACGACGATCCCGGCGCTGCAAGCGGGGCTGCACGTCCTTTCGGAAAAGCCGCTGTCCGATTCGATGGAGTCGGCGCGGGAGATTGTGGCGGTCGCGGCGGAGCATCAGCGGACGCTGATGGTGACGCAGCAGTTTCGGTATCAAGATCAGCCGCGAACGATCCGCCGCCTGATAACCGAGGGCGCGATTGGCGAAATTGACCATATTGTTGCGGAGTTCCAGATTCACGGTCTGCTGGCTGGCTGGCGGAAAACGATGCGGCATCCTTTCCTGATGGACATGGCCGTCCACCATTTCGACATGATGCGCTATCTGCTGGGCGCAAACGCGGTAAAGGTCACCGCGCAGACCTGGAATCCGAAGGTCAGCAACACGGACGGAGATATGGGCGCGTTCGTCTGGGCGGAGTTTGAGGGCGGGGCCAGAGTAAACTATTCCGGCTCGTTCGCCTCGCCGGGAGCGGACACCGGCTGGAACGGACGCTGGACGCTGACGGGTTCGCGGGGTTCGATTATCTGGAACCCCCGCGACGACTGGGGGCCAATCCGCCTGTTCCGTCAGAACGCAGACCTGTCCGTCTATCAGGAACAGCATTTTTTCACGCCGCTGCCGGAAGTCTGGGGCGAACCGATTCAGGCCGCTTCGATGGGCGCGACAGGACACCATTTCGATCTTTACCACTGGCGCGTGTGCAGCGAAAACAACGTCGAACCGGAGACCAGCGGGCGCGACAATCTCAATACGCTCGCGCTGACCTTCGCCGCCATCGAAGCGGCAGACACCGGAAAAACAATCCAGATATAATCTTTCCGCGCGAGGCATATAAAATGCCTCGCATGGGATGCTGAACGGTTATCGAAAAGGGGGCTTGACGGTGGAAATTTCGGCGAAGCGCGGCGAAACTCTGGCGGACTTCGGAGACGCCCTGCCCCGCGATTTCTATTTGCAGGACACGCGGGTGGTGGCGAAAAGCCTGCTTAACTGCGTTTTGGTCTACGAAACGGCGGAGGGAATCTGCGCGGGGCGAATCTCCGAGACGGAAGCGTACCTGTTCGACGATCCCGCCTCGCATACCTTTCGCGGCCTGACCGCCCGCTGCGCCCTGATGTTTGGCCTGCCCGGTCGCGCCTACATCTACTTCACCTACGGGATGCACCACTGCCTCAACGCGGTGACGGCGGCGGAGAATTGCGGCGAGGCGGTCTTGATTCGCGCCCTTGAGCCGCTGGCGGGCAGGGAACGAATGGCCCTGCGGCGCGGTCTAACAGAGCGGGATGTCCCGCCGGAAGACGCGCCGGAGAAAACCAAAATCAAATTCGGCGTCCGATTGTGCGGCGGGCCGGGTAAACTGTGTCAGGCGTTCGGGCTGACGCGGGAGCAAAGCGGCCTCGATCTGACGGGCGGCAGCGCCCTGCGAATTGCGCCGCCGCAAAAGTCCGTCGGTCATGCGAAGCCCGCCGATATCTTCGCTACGCCGCGCATCGGGATCGCCCGCAACGCCGACGCCCTCTGGCGCTACACAATCGCAAACGACCTGTACACGTCGCGCTAATTTGCGGAGACCGGGCCGTGTACGCTCGTCTGGGAGGCGTTCCGCGTTCTGGGCCGTGAACATTCCCGTCCACGACGCGCAGATCGGGCCGTGAACGGCCCGTCTGGGAGGCGTTTCGCCAACCGTCCCGCGGACGGAGATGCGCTTTGTTTTGTAAAGGATTTTATGCTGCCCCACGCCCTGACAGACATTTTGCTTAAACCGCCTTTTTTTGCGGCGCTGCTTTGCGCGGTCCTGATTGCGGGCGGCGCGTATGCGGCGCGGCTGCTCACGGCAAGCGGGGCGGTCTCCACGCTGATTGTCGGGGCGATTGTGTTTGGCATGGGCGGCGGGGGCTTCGCCGTTCCGCTGCTAACCTTCTTTTTCACCTCCTCGCTGCTCTCCAAAATCGGGCGCAACCGGAAGGCGGCGGCGAACCGGGGCGACGCCAAAGGCAGCGCGCGGGACGCCGCGCAGGTTTGGGCCAATGGCGGAGTCGCCGCGCTGATGGCCCTGCTTTTCGGACTGTTTGCCGCCTCGTGGCCGTTGGCGCAGTCTCGCTATCTGATGCTGCTGTTCCTCGCCGCGCTCGCCGCCGTCAACGCTGACACCTGGGCGACAGAGATCGGGAAACTCTCCGCTTCTCCGCCCCGCCTGCTCACCAACTGGAAACCCGCGCCGCCGGGAACGTCCGGGGCAATATCCGGCATGGGGACGCTGGGCGCGTTTTGCGGGGCCGCGATCATTCCGCTGTCCGCGCTGCTGCTCTGGACAAATTTGACCTTCACCGAGATTTTCGCCGTGACCTGGGCAGGCTTTCTGGGCAGTCTGATTGACAGCGTTCTCGGCGCGACCTTACAGGCGCAATACCGTGACCAGACGACGGGCGAAACGACCGAGCGCCCCCTCGGAGCGGATGGCGGAAGCGCAACCTTGCTGCGCGGCCTGCCCTTCGTCACCAACGACGCCGTAAATTTCCTCGCCAGCGTCGGCGGGGCCGTCTGCGCCTACATCCTGCTGCGCTATGGCGCTTACCGCTTCTACTGATCCAGGTGTTCGGGTGTTCAGGTGTTCGGTATTGGATGCTTCACTGATAATTTGTACAAACTTCCAGCGAAAAGATAAATACCCGAACACCTGAACACCGAAACACCCGAATTTTCCCCTTGCTTTTTCCCGATTTCTGCCGTATAATAGTCTTATATCTGGGGGTGATTGGTGTCGACCCGGTGATTGTTCTCGTCGGTTGCGGGCCGAGGCGCCGCTGGCCTCGTAAAAAGCGGCAAAAACATAAACGCGAACACTAATCAGTACGCGCTCGCAGCCTAAGGGCCGCGACGTCCCACAGGCCCCTGTTGACCGGGCCTGAATGCGGGCGTAACAAAATGTCATCTCACCGACTCTCCGGCCCGTTCGCCGCCGGAGCGGGAACCACTCCGCGATCTAGCGATTCGTTGGCCTTTGTCCCTGTGACAGACGAACGCGAAATATAAACAGGGCCTACGCTCGTAGACGCCGCCGATTGCGCATTGGGAACAGGAGTTCGAGTCTCCTCACCTCCATACGAAGACGAACGATTGGGAACGAATGAAACGCTATGAAAGGAGAAGGCTATGCTGTTAGAAATTGAAACGTCCGAGTGTGAGATTTGCGCAGAAGACGCGCAGAACAATCTTATTTGTGATGTAATGGCTTCACGACCGCATGGCGTCTCCTCCCTCACTTTGCAGGAGCGCGAAGCGTTGCGTCTCCTGCGCCGAACACCGCAGGCCCCTTCCGCAGGGCTTCAAGCCCTCTTCGCGTTAAGCGAAACGCCGCTTGATCTGGTTGCCGAACGCTAGATGCAATACGAACGCTTGCATAAGACCAAACATAACATTGAGTCGTTCTGCTGTGGAGAAGACAGCATGGACGACTTTTTGCGTGAGTGTGGCGCTTCGGAAGCGTATGGCAACACGTATATTGTGTTGCGCGATCAAATTCCCAACGAGATTATCGCCTATTTTACGCTGATGCCCGACCCGCTGGATTGGGAAACGGAAATCGAAGCGGAAGTAGATGTTGTTTTTGTCTCGCTGGAACGCCTCGCCGTAGATCAAAAATATCAGCGGCAGGGCGTTGGAAAACGTATACTCGCTTTCATCATCAAAGAGATTCTGGCGTCGCATCCTCATTCTGGTGTGGAGGCGCTGGCGCTTGTTCCGTTGGATGCTGCTGCTGAAACGTACTATTTGCATTTAGGGTTGGGCTTTAGAAAATTGACCCCGAACGTAAGTTCTAAATTAGTTCTTTTTATCGAAGAGATGAAAGCGAGCAGCCTTTAATCCATTGGGAACAGGAGTTCGAGTCTCCTCACCTCCATACGAAGACGAACGATTGAGAACGAATGAAATACAGGCCGCGCCGAATATTGTAAAAAATATCCGGCGCGGCCCTTGCGTTTAGCGCCTTCTGCGGGCCGAACGAACGAAGGAACGGAAAAAACATAGTAAAAATCCGCGTGACTGTGGCATAAAAAGGTAATCGTACTTTTTTGGGGAAGCAGTCACATTATGGAAAATAGCATGGCCTACTTCCGGCGGGCCGCCGGACAGACCGCGATGATACGCTGGATTGCCCTTGCCGCCGCTGCGGTGATGCTGGTGGGCATTGCGCCGCTGCCGGTCATCGGGCTGGGAATTGCGTTTGTTGCCGCGTATAACGGGGCCTTACATTTTGCCGCCACCTCTCAGGAGCGGTTTCCGCGACTGGGCTATCCGCTCTGCCTGCTCGCGGCGGGCGCGGACATCCTTACCCTTTCGCTGACGCTGGCGGCGTATCAGGCGTCCCTGCCGGGATTTTACTTGCTTTACACGCTGGCGATCCTGGCGGCGGGACACGTTTTTCTCAAGCCGCGCTACATTCTGCTGACGCTGGCGGGCAGTCTGACCGGCAATTTTCTGGCGACGATGGCGACGCATAAAAGTCTGACTGCCGCGATTTTTGCGGCGCAGGTCGCCCGCCCCGCTTTTGTCATGGCGGCGGCGGCGGCGGTCGCCTGCTCGCTGTGCGTGTTTAAAAAGCGCGACGACAATTTGCAGCGCCGCGACAAAAAACTCTCCACCCTGCTGGAATTTGGCACACGCTTCGCAAGCGGGGCCGACGCCGTGCGCGTGATGGAGCAGACGCTTCGCGCCGCCATCCATAACACCGACGCGACCGCAGGCTACATCATGCTGCTGCACGAGGACGGCGACGAAAAGGAACTTCGGTCGGAAGTGGCGGTCAGCATCGGCGAGGAGCGGACGCTGCCGACGGCGCGGGCGTGGGGCGAGGGGCTGGAGGGCTACGTCGCGGAGACGGGCAAAATGCTGGCGCTGGCCCACAAGACCGCCAAACGCGGCGAACCCGCCCCGGCGGACGCGCCTTTCCGCTACGACGCCGAGTCCGCGCTCTGCATCCCGCTGACCGAGGACGACCCGAACGCGCAGCAGACGAATGTCATTGGCGTTTTGACCTTGCTCAATCACAATCCCGATCATCCGTTCTTAGACGACGACGTGGATTTGGCGCGGACGCTTGCGGGACTCGTCACAATGGCGGTCGTCAACTCCCGCCTGTATGAAGACCTGCGCACCTCGTTTATGCGGTCGCTGCACGCTCTGGCGAAAACGCTGGAGTCCCGCGACGCCTATACGCAGGGCCACTCCTACCGCGTTTCGGAACTCTGCGTGATGATTGCGGAGAAACTGCGCGTGTCCCCGGAGATTGTGGAAAACCTGAAGAATGGCGCTCTGCTGCACGACGTGGGAAAAATCGGGATCCCGGACGCCATCCTCTGCAAGCCGAGCCGCCTGAACGACGAGGAGTTCGAGATCATGCAGCAACACCCGACCATCGGCTACGAGATTTGTAAGCCGCTGGGCCTAAGCGACGAAATTCTGATGCTGATCCGCAATCACCACGAGAAATTGGACGGTACAGGCTACCCGGACGGCCTGAAACTCGGTGAACTGCCGCTGCCTCTGCGCATTATCTGCGTGGCGGACGCTTTCGACGCCATGAGTTCCTCCCGCCCATACCGCAAAGCGATGGACAGCGAGTCCCGCAATGCGCAGCTCAATCGCTTTGCGGGCATCCAGTTCGATCCGGTCGTCGTGGAGACCTTAAAGGGAATCATGGCGGCAGGCCTGCTTGATGAACTGTACCGCGACCACTGGGGGCCGAAAGAGGGGGACGAAACGGCTTCCAACCCGCTGGAAAGCGGCAGGACGCTCTATCTCACGCAGGAGGAGCCGAAAGCGGCGTAGAGAGTGTCTGGCGCTCAGGCGTCCAGCGCCCGTAAGGAAATAACGGCCTGAATCCGACAGGAAATTCGCTGACCGGGACGAATAGAGAACGTGACGCAGAGGAGTGGCCCGCCACACGCCGGGAACGCGCCGCGCTGTCGCCCTGTTCAGAAAAAGAAGCCTGCCCGATGAGGCTCAATACCGCGCCGCCCGCCCTATCGCCCGTGTCCGCTGAATTTCCCTTTGATAATTCCGGCAGAGAGTAAAACGCGCCGCCGCAAGTCGCTCTGCGGCGGCGCGAACCGTCTGCCTGCTACTTGTCGCCCGTATTATTGAACTCTCCGATGAGCAGGGTGAAGTCCGAGGAGTCCACGAAGCCGTCGAAGTTGAAGTCCGCCGTCGGGTCGTAGCCGCTGCCCGCAAGGGTCGCGTCGGAGTTGAACGAACCGATCAGGGCGGTGAAGTCCGAGGAGTCCACCGAATTGTCGCCGTTGGCGTCACCCGCCGGAAGCTGAATGCCTGGCAGAACGGCGGTAGTCGTAGTGACGTTGACGCCGGGAACTAGCACGGCAAGGTTTTTCGCTCCCTTAATTAGCAGATCATACTTGCCAACAGGGATGCCCGTGAGGAAGTAGCTGCCGTTGACGCTGCCTGCGGTGGTGATTAAGCCCGCGTTCAGCGCGTAAAGTTCGTTGGTCGTTCCGGGGGCGCGGAGCGAGACATGAAGCGTTCCGAGAGGCGCGGCGGGGTTGGTCGCCCCCAGATCAGGCACGCCTTCCAGCGAGGCCTGACCGGCGATGGTGTAGCCGGGAATCAGGGCGAATTGCGGCGTGGTCTGAACGGTCTGACCAGGAATTTTCCAGTACAGATGCGCCTCGCCGCCGCCCGTTCCCTGAAAGAACAGGTAGGTCAGGATATGCTTGCTGCCCGCCATCAGCGTGATGGGGGCGCTGGGAACGGTGTTGACCGCCTGGAAGTTGTAGTTGTCCACGATGAGATTGCCATCGAGGAACAGGCGGCTGCCGTCGTCGCTGGCGGTCTCAAACACGTAGTCGCCGGTCAGCGGAATCTGCACGGCCCCCGCCCACTGCACGCTGAAATTATCATGCGGGACGCCCGCAGGCGGAACCGTGCCGTTGTTGCCGTCCACGTCCAGACTGATAACCGGGTCAATTTGCGTCAGCGTGGGGGTATTGGCGAAGAAGTTGAAGGTCGGGCTGCCGACATTCGGCCCCTGCGTGTAGTAGGAACCGGTCAAGCCCACGCCGTCGAGTCCGGGCTGCGGCGTGGCGAATGCGATATTGGACGGGCCGCTTTCTCCGCTGGAGTTGACCGAAGTCACCTCATAGTAATACTTGGTTCCATTGGTCACGGTCGTATCGGTGTAGTTCGTCGCGCCGGTTGAGCCGACGGTTGTGAAGGGCCCGCTGGCGGACGCGCTGCGCTTGACGTTGTACGTTTCCGCGTTGGGGTCGCCTATCCAGTACAGCGTGACGCGGCCCGTTCCCGCGTTGGCGGCGAGCGATTTAGGCGCTCCGGCGGGGTTGACTGTAACGACTTGCAGGGCGTTGACCGGAGCGCGGTAGCCGCCGAGCGTAGTGTTGGTCTGCGCAGAAAGCGTGAAATCGGTCTGCCCGGCCACATTAAAGATCATATAGTTGCCCGCGCCCGGAGCGTTGACATCAGTAGACGTGACCTGCGTGAAAGTCACGCCGTCGAACTGCACCGGGTTGGTGAGTTGAAACGTCTGATTGCCAATGGTGTACGTCCCTTTGTCGTTGAGGTCGGCGGGATCAACATAGACATAAACCAGGTAGCTTTTCGTGGCGCTGAGGCCATGCACGGTCACGGTGGTGGGCAGCACGTCGGCTGAGTCAAGGTAGCTGCGCATCATGCGGCGGTTGCCGTTGGAGTCGCCGTAATAGCAGGCCCAGGTATTCGGGGCCTCATACTCTACGGAGAGAGGGGAAGCGCTTCCTGTGCTGTCCACGAGCGCGACGGGGGTTCCATTGGTGGAGTTGCCCGTCATATTATTCCAGTTGGCGACAGCGCGGACGCCCGCCACTTCGGTCGGGGCCATGACCTGCGGCGGGGGCTGATAGATGTTGGCCCCGAAAAAGTGGAAACTAACGATTTGCGCTTTGGCTCCCGCAGCCAGCGTGAGCAGCAGCGAGGCGCAGGCGAGTGAATGTGAAATGCGTTTCATCGGTTCAAAACCTTCCTTCATTGAGGTTCTAGCGTGAGGCGCCGTTTCGGGCGCTTCGGGACGGGCGCAAGATCAGGAAGAACAGGCGGGTAGTCCTGACGACTCTTCGTTGAGCGCGACATTTTTTGCCCGGTGAGCGGGGCGTGATTAGTTCCGGGGCGTGATTAGCGTTTGGAGGCCGCAGCAATTATCGCGTTAATTTCTGCGATTTTTCGCGCCAGTCTTAACTTGCCGGAACAATTCATTATAACACAGGTTTGCCGTTTTTGAAAATTATTTTAACAAAATTATGAGCAATAATGCTAATTTTTTTTGCAAGGCCGGTAAACTGCGTTGCATCGAAAACCGTCCGCCCTAGTTTTCCGACGCGCAGGTCGTTGTATTGGGCGGCGTCAGCGGAAACGTGTAGGGGAACGTGGGGCAAAGCAATTTGTCCTCCGGCGTGGGCGCGTTGGGATCGAGGCATTTGCCAAACGCAAACGTGGTTCCTTTAGAGGTTTCTCCCTGTTTGGAGCGGGACCATTTCGCGTGACCGTCGAAGAAAGAGATCACGTAGCCGTGCGAATGGGAGACAGAGGGGCAGTCATTGCCGGGTTCAAAGAAGCCGTCATTAAGCGTTTCCTGCTCGTCCACAAAGACGGCGAACTGCGCGGAACGCTGCACCGCCGCTTCCAGGATGTAACCCGCCGGGGCGTTCATCGAGTAGCTGAGTTTCTTCTGCGGGTATTTGTCGGAGGGACACAGGTAAACCTGCGTGTTTTTGACATAAGGGTACAATGCGCCGTCCTGCGGGCCGGACTGCACCCACGATCCGTTGACGCCGTTGACCCAGAACTTGCCGGAATTGTGCGCCGGATTGAACGGATTGTCCGCGATGTAGGAGGCGCAGGGAACCCAGCTTGAGCCGGGGCTGCCCCCCGCCGCCGGGAACCATTGCCCCCAGCTGCTCAGTCCCGGACAACTGCCTGCGGCGGGGCCGGGATCGCGCCCGTCGTAGTCCGATCGGTACATGGCGAGCGAAGTTCCCAGTTGTTTGAGGTTGTTGAGGCAGGCGGTCTGGCGGGCCTTTTCGCGGGCCTGCGCGAAGACCGGGAACAGAATTGCGGCAAGAATCGCGATAATGGCGATGACCACAAGTAGCTCGATCAATGTGAATCCGCGTCGTTTCATTCGTTTTCCCCTGTCTGCTTTTTGGCGTAAGACTGCGCGGTCGCGCCGCACTGCTCATAATTTTTATGATTCGCTCACAATGCGGTTGAGATTATGCCAGAAAAACATTCCATAATCGCAGTGACGGTACAGAAATATGCGCTATATCGCGCAGAATACGTCACTGATAGACTTATTATACACTAAAAAATGCGATTCAGGGACATTTTAGCCGTGCCAGCGCTGTTTTTTTGTAATTAATTGCTCATAATTTTATTTTTATGAGCAAATAATTACCAGCGCGGAATAAAGGGGAATCAATGCTATTTTCGGGCGTGAAAATCGGGGGCGGAGGAGCAGGACAATGGCGCTGCCGCTTCCCGGCGGCGCAAGGGGGACGCAGGAGACGCGGAGGAGAATTGGGCGTAGTAGCGGGCCGCCTGCGCGATCTTGCGCTCGTCGGCGGCGCTGGACGACGCGGCGATCCGCTCGACCTGCTGGCTGGCGCGGGCCGTCGCGATATAAAAACCAAAAACGCTCGCGACGCCCATTGCCGCCGCGCCTAGCACAAAAATCCACGAACGCATCCGCGTCCTCCTGCCACTGAATTGAAAAATCTACCGGGAAAATCCGCGCCGCGCCGGTTCAAGGGCAGGCGTTATCACGCTATCGGAAAGTTTGACTGTCTGTGCCGAGGGGTAAAAGAAACGATTTTCCGTCATTAGAACTCTCTCATTTTCGGCGAAAACGCGGAAAAATGCAGGGCGAAATTTACCTCTGCCGCGTGATGCGGCGCATTTTTGGCGGCAAGACGCAAAAACCCGCCCGCTTAATGTGAAGCGGGCGGGTTTTTTAGTTTGCGGCGGCCCTCTGGTCGCGACGATGGAAGGGAAACGCTAACGGCGGCGATTGCGTAATGAAAAGCAGTCCACCTCCATCCGATGCAAAAACCCGATACAAAAAGCGCCGAACTATCACCCATGCCAGACGAATTTTCCAATCCCTATTTTCACGCTTCCGAACCGCCCTCGCTGCGCGGCGTTCTGCGTTCCGCGCCCGATCTAACGCCGGACGACAGCCTGGGGCGGTTTCTGCAAATCGCGCGGAACTGGCCGGTGACCGAACTGCCTGTCCTTCAGGACGGGAAACTGCTCGGCGTGGTCTCGCAGGAGGCGGCGATTGCCACGCTTGCGGAGCCGTCCGCGCCTGCGCGGAACGCCCTGCTGCAGCGTCCGCTGCGCGAATTTCTGCAAAGTCCGGCGGCGGTGGCCCGCCCGGAAATGACGACGCTGGAGGTTGGCCTGCGGTGCGCGGCGCAGGGATTGCCGCAGATTCTTGTAGTGGATGAGGCGGGGTTTTGCTACGGGATCGTTCTGTACAGCGACTTGATCGCGTTGGAGAGGCCGCGCCCGAAGCCCGACGGGATTGGCGGCATGGCGACTCCTTTTGGCGTCTATCTCACGGACGGGGCGCGGCAGGCGGGGGCGGGAAATCTGGCGCTGGCGGCGTCCGGGGCGGTGATGGGGTTGCTGTTCCTGCTGGTCGGGACTCTGGCGACGTTCGGGGTGGACTTCGTGGAGCGGAATAAATTTCTGCCCGCCGCGTGGCTTGCGGAGACGCCGGTCGGAGCCGTTCCCGTTCCGGCGGCGGCGCTGACGGCGGCGGGGATCGGAATCCTGACGATTCTCGCGTTCCTGATCGCCATGCGCCTGACGCCGCTGGCGGGCTACCATGCGGCGGAGCATCAGACCGTCCACGCCATTGAACGCGATGAGCCGCTGCGGGCGCAGGTCGTTCGCCGGATGCCGCGCCCGCACCCGCGCTGCGGCACGAACCTGATGGCGATGGGATTTACGTTCGGGATTCTGCTGTCCCTGTTTCGCGCCATTCCGGGCCTGGGCGACGAGGCGATCCTGCCCGCCGCGCTGATTACCCGGCTGGCATGGCGGCGGGTCGGAACGTTCATGCAGGCGCATTTTACCACGCGGCCCGCCAGCGCAAAGCAGCTGCAAAGCGGGATTGCGGCGGCGGAATCGCTGCTGGCCCAGTATGAGCAAAGCGCTCCGGGCCGCGTAAAATTGGCGCGGCGCGTCTGGAACATGGGCCTGATTCAAGTCGCGCTTGGCATGACCGCCGTCACGCTTCCGCTGTCGTGGCTGCTGGGCAGACTGTTCCCGCGCCTGTTTTAGTTTTCGTCAACGCAGGCAGGAAATTAGCGGTAAAATACGAGCGCGTTGCTGAGGAGGCGACCGGGCCGACGTAGCATCTGCCCGTTGGCGTAGAGGCCGGTAGAGGAGCCGCCATCAAGGTTCATGGCCTGGACAGCGCCGAGTTTCAGCATCACGTCGCAGAGTTCGCGGGCCGTCACGCCGCCGACCGTGACGAGCAGAACCGAGCCGTCGCGGGCCACGCCAATCGCGCTGCGCAGGCCCCTGTCCGTCAGAATCCGCGCTTCAGTAAAGCCCTCGTCCAGCGGATGATAGTCTATGATCCCGTCGCGCAGCAGACGCGGCCCCCCTCCGACCGCCTCCCCGACATCGCTCCACTGCCGCGACTGCGTTCCCGCGTCCCGCAAGACCTCATACCCGACCGTCGCGCCGATGGGGAACAGCCGGACATTCTCTTTCTCATTGCCGCGCAGATGGATGAGGTAGCCGAACAGGGGGATCGGGGCGTCTCCCGCCACGATTCGCTCGACCCGATTGTGGTTGACGACCACGCAAAGGCCGTCCTTCACGCGGGCGCGAGAACCGTAGGCGGCGGTAAAAATCGTGACGTTGTTGCGGGCTGTCGGCGTCCGGTTCAGCCAGTAAGCGTACCATTTGGAGATGCGCCCGCCGTCGTTGACCGTGCCGCGAATCGGCAGGTTCAGCCGCCCCATGACAACGCGGCGCGGCGCAAACCCGATGACGGTGCCGCTTGCCCCCTTGTGAATCACCTGCCCGCCGCGAATCAGGGTCATGCCAGGGTCTTTTTCTTCGCCCGGTTTGGTGTAGGCGTCGAAGAAAGAGCCGTTGATGGCGGCGACCGCGTGGGACAGTTTAATCATGGTCTCGAACGAGTCCACGCGCCCGATTCCGCCCTGCGCGGTCATCACGCGGGGCGAAATTCTGCCGCTTCGGAGATTGATGCGGACGACATTGCACGAAAACGCCCGTCCGCCAATCCGCACCGTCGGGCGGCTGACCGCGACATCCTCCGTTTTAGGCCGCGCCATCGCCATCTGCGCAAACCCAAGCAGTAATAGAACGGAAATTCGCGCTAATCTGAACATGAAAACTCCTCGTTCCACTCAAGTCGGCCTATCGTACAAAATGCCGTCCGGTTCGTCGGGCCGGAGGTAAAACGCATAATCTTTGGGATTATAACCGAGATTTAGGCTGTTGACCATCCGGTTCACCCGCCTAATTGTTCGAGGCGAGACACCCAGGAAGCAAAATGCGGGCATTTTTCACGCAGCGTCGGAAGGCCGATTTCTGCGGCGACCAGCGGGCCTGCGACCGGTTTTGCCCCTTTGTATTCAGGCAAAACCGCAATGATGCGCTTGCCTGGCGCCGTTTCCCGCCCGTCGTTAATCTGCTCCGGCGATTCGTGCGCGGCGGCAATCGCTATCAACTTTGCAATCGCTTCTCCACGCCGGGTATAAATCGAACCAAACTTTGCGGGGTCTGCGAAAAGCAGCGCTTCGTATTCGTGAAGTTGGATGTAGGGAACAAAACGCCGGTCTGCAATGTCTTCCGCGAACGTCTGCTCCAGCGCCGCAACCCTCTTATCGGGAGCGGGCCGCAGTTGCTCCGCATCCGCCATTCCCGGAAACTCTTTCGGAAGCGCGTACAGGTCAAGCATCGTCGTAAAATAAACGTCCTCGCTTTTGTCGCCGCGCATCATACGCTGAATATCATCGCGTATCGGCGCATAAGCAGTGACTCCGCCCCGCTGCGTTCGCCCCTTTCTTCGGGCATGGGCCACAAGAATCGCGGGAATAAGGTACACGCCAAAGTTCGCCAGATGCGGGCATAAAATCTCGTCGGCAAATGTCTGCTCCGTCTGCCCCTCTGCGAACAGATAAAGTCGCGCCATCAGCGCGGCCCTCCGCCCATGACGTTTTTCTCCCACACTTCGCCGAGGCTGTATTCTTCCAACCACGATTCAAGTTCTACTTCTTCTAAACGCCTGAACCGCGACTCCTGCTTATCACGTTCTACTATAATCACATCTTCCGGGTCGAAGTTATCGAGAAATGCGCTTGACTGTGTGCTTACAAGCACCTGCGTATGTAGCGCCGCCTGCTTAAATAGTGATGCAATCACGTTTAGCGCGTAGGGATGCAGTCCGAGCTCCGGCTCGTCTACAATAATAAGGCCCGGTCGTTCTTCCTCCGGCATCAATAACAAAACAATCAGACAGATTGCGCGTAACGTTCCGTCTGATATTTGGTGCGGGCCGAACAGTTGATCCGAACCGCACTGCCTCCAGTTGAGAATAATATCGCGTCTGTCGGGGCCGCTCGGCTCCAGATCAAAGTCGTCGAAAAAAGGGGCGATTAACCGAATCGTTTTAATGATTGTTTGATACGCCGCATTGTCTTTCTCGCTCCGAAGGCGATACAACACAGCCGCTATATTTCCTGCGTCCGGCATCAGCCAGCTGTTATCGCCTATATAGCCATATTGCCGCGCCCGCGCAGTAGAAGAAGTATCGTGAAAATGATAGACCCGGCAGCGGTTCAACAAGTAGCGCAGCGTTTTTGCCACGGAGTCATCAGAAGACGCCGCTTCGCTAATCGCTGTTTCCTGATGTCCCGCGCCCAGTTGCTTTTCCACCGGATTCGAGCGGCCTCTGCGCTGAAAACGCAGCGTTTCTTCCGCGAAGACCAGCGTATCGCCCGCTGCGTGGAAAAGACGCAGAGCATAAGTATTGACGCCTTTCTCTCCATCGAACTCTAATCGCGCTTCCATTTGCAGTGTGATCTTTGGGCCGAAATGTAAAAGTGTTTGCGCTCGCCCGGAAGCCCCTATATGTTGCTGCAAGCGTCCGCCCATCATTTCGTTGAGCATTTTGAAAAATGAGATCAGATTGCTTTTCCCCGCGCCATTTGCCCCGATCAAAATATTCAGGTCGCGCAATTCCATATCCAAATTTTTTATGGATTTGAAGCCGCGCAGTTCAATGCGTTTAAGTTTATCCAAAGAGGCGCCTCTCAAATTTAATTCACGCCTGCCTTTTCGTTCCTGACGGAGATCAAAAAGATTAAAACTCGATTTTCAGCATCAGATAGGCCAGCGGAGCGACGAAAAGCAGGCTGTCGAAGCGGTCTAAAATGCCGCCATGTCCTGGCATGACGCGCCCAAAATCTTTCAGGCCGAGTTCGCGCTTCAATGCCGACTCGAACAGGTCGCACGATGTTCCTGCGGACTACTGACCGAACAACCTTATCAGCCAATCTGCAAACGTCTGCGCGGTCGGCGTGTCGGGGCGGAGCGACTGCGCGGTGATGGCCTGCCCCAGCGGACGCCCCGGTTCGTCCTGCCACGCGAGGTAGGTATGCACGACCGCCTTAGAATGGTGTACCTCTTTGTACGAAGCGCACCCCCTCTTTTTCGCGACGCGAAGGCATCCTTCTGCCAGCGTGACCGCCCCTGCGTCTATCATTCCGATACAAAAATCTTCCAGCCTCCCGCTGGTTTTGTTATCGGGCATCAGCCAGAATCCCAATCGCGGCAGATCATTGACCGACTCTACAATCGTCCTATCGGCGTCAGGAACAGACGGGAGTACATACGGTTTGTCCCAAAGTTCACTTTGAATACGCTGCCAGCGGCCTCTTACGTCGGGTTTGTCCGCATCCAGCATCAGACCAATCGTCTCCGGTCTTTCAGAACTCGTAATCAAAGCGTCCATTTTTGCTATGGCCTGTTCGTCGTTTTCGCAATCCTCAACGAAAAATATTTCCAGTGGGATGTTATATGCGCCACATAGCGCGTAGACAACATGGCGATCATTTTTACCCTCAACGAGCAAAACTTTCTTCCCGGTGTAGTCGGTTTTCTCTCTGGGCATTAACGCACCTCAACATCGGTATCAATCGAATTTTCAAGGGTTTTCAGCGAATAGGCCTGCGCAGCAACATTGCCCCCTTTGTCCCTTTGCAGGCGGAAAAACGCGCCGTCCTCCGGGCTGTCCCGCCACGCTTCTTCAAACCCCGCCACGCAGTCGCGGCTATGCGTCGTCGCGAAAACTTGCACGTTCAGACGCGCCGCCAGCCGAAACACGGTCTTCCAGACGGACGGTTGGACTGACCAGTGCAGACCGTTCTCGAACTCGTCAATCAGCAGTATCCCGTCTCTGGCATTAACGAGCGCCACAATGATATGAAATAAGCGCGTCATGCCGTCGCCCATGCTCTTCAGCGGCAGCGGTTCAGGCGAGTCTGTTGTTCGCGCGAGCGGAATACGGGCCTCTCCCGATCCAGAATCGCTTCCGACAAACCCGATACCAGTAATCGTAGGCGCAATCAATTTTAGTCCGGCGATAACTTCGTCCTCGGCGTCTGTAAGCCCAATGGCGTCCCATAAATCCGCAATCTTGTGGGAGGGCATATAGTGCGTCGGCACACTCTGGTATAGATGCTTCGGCTGAACTTCCGACAGGACGCGCACATCGGTTGCGTATTCATTAAATTTGGTATCTACGAATCTTGTGTCTATCTTGATAATACGCCGCGTCTGTTCTCCCTCCTGCGCAATCAGCGTGTTTTCAACTGGGTAGTCCGATGTTTCCGTATCGCGCTCTGTCAGCATTTTGTAATAATAATTTCCCTCCGCGTTTAGCTTCACTTGATAAGGGGCCACTTTGATTTGCAGCGGTTGTCCTTGCGCTTCTCCAGCGGTAAGAACAATTCCCGGCTCACCGACTTTCGGAAGTTGATGCCCCCGAAACAGATGCCGGATAGGGCTGACATAAACTTTGAAACGGTTACGTTCACTCCATGTCTCCTCACGCCCCGCCGCCAAATTTTCCAGCGTCAGAAGCGACGCATTGCCAGCGTATAGTTCAATCGCCTCAAGGAACGCGCTTTTGCCGGAGTTGTTTTTGCCTACCAGAAGATTGACCCGTCCCAGACGCGCAATCTTGAGGCAGCAAAAAAGGCGAAAATTTTCTATATAGAAGGAATTAAGCATACGTTTACCCATGTCAGAATTGCTTATGTGTTTGCAATCAGAACTCGATTTTCAGCATCAGGTAGGCCAGCGGCGCGACAAACAGCAGGCTATCGAAGCGGTCTAAAATGCCGCCGTGTCCCGGCATGACGCGCCCGAAATCTTTCAGACCGAGTTCGCGCTTCAAGGCCGACTCGAACAGATCGCCCAGCGGGCCGACGACTCCCGCCATACAACCAATCGCGAGGCCGGCGGCAAGCGGCAGGTGAATCCACACGGCAAACAGTCCGCCCGTCGCCATTGCGCCCAGCAGACCGCCGATGAAGCCCTCCACCGTTTTGCCCGGAGAGAGTTTCGGGGCCAGTTTGCGCCGCCCGAAACTGCGCCCCGCAAAGTAGGCGAAGGTATCGGTCGCCCAGACGCAGGCCGCGACAAACAGCAGAAGCCACGCGCCCCGGTCGGCCCGCCCGAACGGGTCTACGGAAATCTGACCGGGCAGATCGCGCAGCAAAACCAGGCTGCTAAACAACGCGCCGAGATACACCATGCCAATCACGCCATACAGGAACCGCCAGCGGCCCAGCGCCTGCCCCGCCCGGTTCGCGGTGAAGACGCGGGTCGCAAAAAGGACGACAAAGCCTCCGAGGGCCAGCGCGTAAAACCCGATTTGATCGCGCAGGGTGATGGAGAGGAGATGAATTTTCGGCAGAATCAAATGCGCGAATGGCGAGTAGGCGATGCCCAGCGCCGCCGCGAAGGTGTTGGCCCACAGCACAAGGCGGCGTTTCGGGGTCACAGGCTGCGCGGCGCGGTAGGCGCGAAGCCATTCCAGCAGGCTAAAGCCCGTCAGCACGGTCACGGCGAGCGCGAACGTGAACCGGCTTGCAAAGCAGCCGCCCAGAAAAAGCCCGATTCCCACGATGGCGCTGATAACGCGCTTGCCCATGTTTTCCGCCCCATAGTTCCAGAGGAGATGGTATATATTTGATAATAGATAATAGACATGAATACTAATATCTATTATCTCGCGCCGCGCTTTGCGATCTCGTCTTGCGCGGCGTCCCGATTTACGCCCTGCAATAAGAAAAGCGCTGCTCCGATGCAGACCGCGCATACCAGAAATACCAGCCGGTACTGCCCGCCGCCCCTATTGATCATAATTCCAGTGGCGACGACCGTGACGGGCTGCGCCAGCGAAAGCATCGTGGACTGAAAGCCCGTATAAAACCCCACCTCGTCGCCTGGAACCAGCGCGGTCAGCAAAGGATAGACCGAAGCGGCCTGCGCCGCGTTCCCGATCCCCGCGATCAGCATAATAAACGTGACCTGCGTAAGGTTCGATACGAACAGGGCGCACAGGCAGGCGCTGCCAATCAGGGTAAACGCGATGCTAATCACCTGTTTCGGCCCGATTCGGTCGGTCAGCCAGCCGAAAGGCAGCACGAAGACGGCGGTCGCAACCATCAAAACAAAGCCCATGAGCAATGCCTGCGCGTCCGAACAATGGGTGACGCTTTTGACAAAAATGCTCAGGTTTGGCACGACCGCTCCGACGCCCGCGCCGGAAAGCGCAATCACCAGCATCGCTTTTGCCGCCTGCCGCAGCGTCCGCAGTCCGCGCAGCGCTGCCCCGACTTCGGCAATAAGGGACTTTTTCTTTTTGGCGTCAGGCGGTGTTTCCGGTTCCCGGACAAAGGCGCAGGTCACAAAATTCGTGATTAGCATCAGCGCCGCCACAATATAAAACTGCGCGGAAAATCCCAGATGCAGCAGCAGGGCCAACGGCAAAATCGCGGCCTGCGCCGTATTGCCGAGCATGGCCCAGACGCCCGTGACCCGTCCGCGCTGCGCCGGCGGCGTGATGTCCGGCATTAACGCCTGATACGGGTCCCACGCCACATTAAACAGCACGGTGAACAAAAAAATTACGCCCACGATGACGGGCAGCCGATACTGCGTCCCAATGCCGCTTACGACAGGCGTCAGGGCCAGAAACAGCGCCGACAGCGTGAAAAAAATCAGCATAAACGGACGCCGACGCCCCAGCCGCGTCCGCAAATGATCGCTTTGCGAGCCGATCAGCGGTTGAATGACCGCGCCCTCGACCGAATGGGAACTGCCCATTAGCCCTAATAATACCGCGTTATGCGTGTATTGCTGCAAAAAAAGCGGCAGCACATAATTATTAAACGAATAGAATGCTCCGCAGCCGATATTCGCCGCGCTGTACGCCAGAATTTGCGCCGGTGACAGCGGACGGCGCGGCTCCTCCGCCAGCGCCGGAACGGGGTACAGGGACAGCGCAGGGAGTTCACTTTCGGGCATAGTCCGGCCTCTCGCTTTCTTCGCTCGTTTCGTTCGCGCCGTCCGTCCGGGCAGAGTAATTTTGCGCGTAGGTAAATTCCTCCAGCGTGTCCATGTCAAAGGCCAATTCCGGGGCGGAGTCTAAAATCGCCGCGCCAGAGCAGTCCAGAATCCGGCGGCATTGCGCCTCAATATCTTGGACGGCGAGGCGGCGCAGGGCATACTTAATCAGGAACCCGATTCCCAGCAGACGCGCCATTGCCAGTTGATTTTTACGAGCCGCAAAAATCGCTTCGATAGGAGCGCGGTTCCGATGCAGCGCGTCCGGCGCGACCAGAAATACGCAGCCCGTTGTCATCGGCCCTTCGCGCAGCGGGACATATTCGCCCGGAAGCCCCGGAAAACGCGCTTCCATTGCGGCCTGCGAAACTACCGGAACGCAAATGTCCGCGTCCGGCGGGCAGGCGTCAAGAAAGCGCGTCACCGCGTTACTGCTCAGGCAAGGCAGATCGGTCGCCACAATCAGGACGCGCTGTCCGCCGGAATGTTGCGCCAGCCAGTCCAGTCCGCGAAAGAAATTCTCCGGGCCGCTTGCGCCCTCCGGCAATGCCGCCGTCGCCCCCGCGTCCCGCGCCGCCACCCGCGCCGCTTCCGGGCCGATCACAACAATGCTGCCAACCCGTCCCGTACTTTGAAGCGCCTCCACTATAGAGTGTAGGACGGCCTTATTCTTAAAGGGGATCAACGCCTTGATTTCGCTGCCCGCCGCCCGCGCAAAATCGCCTTCGATACGTCCGCCCGCCGGAAGAATCACGTTTACTGCGCCCGCCGCAGGAATGTCCGCCTGCCCCTCCGTTTCGATTTTTGTCCGCATCATTCCCTCCGCGCCTCGCTTTCCCAAACATTCGCCGCGCCCGCCCGATATTCCTTGCTGAAAATTCACTTTCCGCTCCCATTGCGCCCGCGCCTTACAGGAAGTAAAAAACAGTTTAGTTGAATGTTTTATCAGCATACCGCGTTAAAAGGCGTTGCGGCTGGGCCAAAAGACCTGAATCTGAGAATATTTTATTAAATTTTGATTAATTTTTTAAAAAAACCCGTTTAATCCCTTGCACAGAATGGATTCCCGTGTTATACTTCTTCTTGTAACCCCGACGTTGTAAGATATCCCGGCGAAACGAAATTTTCGCTGTGAAAAAAAACATTATGTTTTCTCACCCAGAGTGACCAATAATGTTTTTGGATGTCATTGCAGTTTACGTGAGGTGATGCGCTCTTCTTCTGTTCTCGCATTGAAGTCCTCCACCCATCCTACCAGCGCCTGATAAGTAACTAAAAACGATTTCGATGAAACGTGATCGCGAGGTTCACGTCCCTGGACAACTGGCGAAATCATCCGATTTGCCAGAACACGTTGCGGCAGTTCCGTCTGCGCAATCCCTGTTCTGTTAAATCGCCCTTTCGATTGCGGGGTCAAGCAATCGCAGTCCACTCCTCATTGCGGAGGAACCCGGCTGTCACGCCTGCGAACCCATGTTTCGCTGGCGCTGATTTCCTGTCCGCCCGCTCCCACTCCATTGCTGTCTCCGGGAAAACGGCGCAGACCAGATTGCCCTTTGTCGCACCCGCTGTTGCTCCGCCAATTCGCGCTCGGACGCTTCTGCCTCACCGCAAGCGCCGTCCACTTTTTCGGCGTCAACTGGAACGTGTTATGAATGAAATCAGGCGTCAACGAACGCCTACAGAGGAGATCACACTCAATGTTTCGCAAATCACTCGCCCTGGTTCCCGTCGTCGCCGCGCTCCTGCTCGGCCCCGCCCTCCATGCCCACGCGCAGACCGTCCAGTGGGTCTCGCAGACCGGCACTATCACGCAGGACAACAGCCACTATATGACGATCTCCGTCAATATCACGCAGTTCACCTCTAACGACCCCACACAGACCCCGCAGGTTTCCGGCACGGTCAATATGACCGGTTCCACCGGCGTCCTTTCCATGAACCTCGGAGCGCCGATCAAGGTGATGAACTTCGGAACCAGCGCTATCAACAAAAAAGCGACTAAATGGGCCAAACTGACCAGCGGCGGATTCAACTACGTGGACTTGAACACAGGCAAGCGCTCGCTCGCCTATATGCAGGCCACCGTCATGCAGACGGGCAAAGGCGGCTTCAGTTTCCAGATCGTTGACTCGCTCACGGGCGTCACCCTCGCCGCCTCCGCCTCGCCGGACGGGCAGCTCAACACCTTCCCCCTTGCCAGCGGCAGCACCACCATCGTCTTCTAAACTCCATTTTCAGGGAGAAGGGAAAGGAAAAAAAAGGGAGAATTTCCCCCCTCGCTTCCGTCCCTTTTCCCGGCGGCCCCGTCTCCTCGCCCTCGCTTCCAAAATTAGAAGCGAGGGCGTTTTTGTTTTTTTGCTCAAATTTTTTCCGTCCGCATTTCCCCCTTTTTTCTCATTTACAGCGTTTTTAACAGGTTTTTGGGCATTTTTCGGGCTTTTTGGGCTTTTTCAACTTCTAAAGACTGTTACTTTTACAACCGATAAAAAAATAAAAAAATATTTTTCGCATTTTGGGCCATTTTTGATGACTTTGGCATGAAACTTGCATTAGAGAGATTGAGAGTAAGAATATACGCCGAATCTTTGCCTGCTGGAGTATGCGGCAGCGCGGAATCGGCGGTTCACAAAATGTGTAGAGGGCTGGAAATGTCAGAGCGAACGTTGTAACTTGCTCGCGCAGCCGCATCGTTCCTCTCACACCTAAAGGAGCATTGTAAGTTTATGAAAAATGCCACACGTCTACTGATACCTTCCCTTTCCCTGGGCCTGCTGGTCAAGTCGCTTGCTTTAAGCCATGCGCTTGCCTTCTCGCTCTATGTTGACAATCAGGCGCCTCCCGGCAACGATTACTTTACCACCGGGGCCAAGACGGGCGCAAACACGGTCTCAGGCGTCGCCGGTTACCAGAATAACCTGCAGCCCGATAACGGCGGACTGGGACAGAGCTACGGCACCCCCACCGTCATCAACTTCGGAACGACGCAGACCTTCGGCGGCAAGCCGTCGGTGGCTGGCAACTCCGCCACATTCAATGGCCCCGGCGATCCGAATGCGAACGTGCAGTTCACCTTCGCTTTGCAGAATGATGTTTCCGGCAATCAGGACAACGCCGATCCGAGCGTCTCCGGCGATCCTTTCGATGAGTTCCTCGTGTCGGGCTACCTGTCCGGCACGGTCGGCTACCCGACAGCGAACTCCGGCAACTCGACGGCCAAAATTACGTTCACTTCGCTGACGAACCTGACCAACCCCGGAGCGCAGCTGCCCTTCACCATCGCGACGAACCCGAACAATGGTTTTGCGGCCCTGTATCTCAAGGCAACGGTCGCGGGCAAAGACTACGACATCTACCTGAACCAGACGCAGGACATCTCCGCTCCCGGCAAAAATCCGCTGTCCATCTCCGGCTACGTTCAGAACGCCGCCGTCCCGGAACCGGGTTCGATGGCCCTTCTGCTCGGCCTCGGCGTGACCGGAACGGCCCTTCTGGGTCGCCGCCGCAAAAAATAGGACTTTCACTCCTGACGATCCAAACGTCCTGTCGGCAATCGCCGACGGGACGTTTGTTTTTAAATCAGGGTAACGATTCACCTTTCCCAACCCCTCCTTCGTAAGGAGGGGAGAGAAGCGGACGGCTCGCTCCCCGTGCGCAGGAGAGGAGAAAAGCGGACGGCTCGCTCCCCGTGCGCAGGAGAGGAGAAAAGCGGACGGCTCTCTCCCCTTGCAAAGGGGAGGGTTGGGGCGAGGTGAATCGTTACAAACCAGGAAAGACTCAATCTCCTCTTTCTAGTGATAGCGCCAGATTTGAAGTCAAGCAGGAATTGTACCAGTAGGATAGGCCGCAATCGCGTGGCATAACCTTTTCGTAAGCGCAAACGGAACGCGCTTAACACACAATAACCGAGGACTTCCAGGAGGACATCATGTTCAACAAATCGCTTATCGCCGCCATCGCCGCCACCGCCGTTACGGGTTTCACCGGGCTTGCCAAAGCGGACACGCTCAATTCGGCCAGCGCGGTCGGAACGTTCACCAGCGACAACGCGCATTACATCACGGTTTCGGCGCAGGCGACCTCTTACCTGTTCTCCGATCCAGCGCAGGCCCCGCAGATGAGCGGCAATGTCAAAGTTACCGGAGTCAGCGGCAGCCTCGCCGTAAATTTCGGAGCACCGGTCGCTTCGGTCTACTTCGATACGATTCCGATTAACGGGGTCAGTTATCCGAGGGCGCACATCTCGACGGGGAAGTTCTTCTTCGCCAACCTGACAACGGGCGTCAAAACGCTGGCAACGGCGGAGGTGGACATCATTAAAGCGGGAGCGCGCGGCATGATCTGCTTCCATGTGACCAGCGTGGCGAACGGTTCCACTCTGGCGATGACCTGTGACAGCGCGGGTAACCTGATTGATTTGCCGTTGACCAGCGGCAACACGACCATCAAGGCCCCGTAGCGACAAGGTAACTGCGTGGACAGGAGGTCAACGCAAAGCAACGCAGGGAATCGCGTAAAACTCCGTGAAATTCAGAGGCGGCGCGGGCGCAGGGCCTGGAAAGGCCGCCTCCTGAAAACAAACAGAACGTTGGGCGTTCGGAAAAATTTTCCGAACGCCCTTTTTTTGCGTGAACGGTACGATTTCCCTGCAATTTTTTGGCGCATCGGGGCAAAAACGCTTGAAAATACGATCAAAAACAGAACATTTTGCGCATTTTTGGGGTAAAATCGTATTGAAGTAACTGAGTCCCATAGTTTTTCAAACTCAAAAGACTTTGTGCGCTTCATTACTGATTTTGGACTGCCATTCTTCTGATAGTATTCTCCGGAATGAAATGCGCCTTAGCGGACAAACACGCCGCAAAAACGCTGTCTTCCTTTCGTTTCAACTATTAGAAGTCTGTACTCCCCGTTCGCAAGGTCCTTTTCGCAAAGCCTGGAAGTGTGGCGTGTTTCCCCCTGCAAAAACTGATTCGCCCTGCTGTCACTCCGTGAGGCGGTGACGTAAAAGCGAATTTTTGATCGGGAAACGGAGTCAAAAGGCTTTATCCTGCACGGGCCGCAGGGGCCGCATTTTTCGCGGCAGGCCCTTAAACTAAAGCAGGCGCTGAACAACGATTCAGCTATCGGAACGTTTGCCGCGCCAGCCGACGCAACGCCTTAGAAATTCATTCCGTTTTTTCTGAGGCCGTTCGTAATTAAAACGGCGGCGCGACACCCGGAGGAACGCAAGCGAAAGCGCCCTTCCTCTGTGCCGAAACATTTAGGAGATCACCATGTTCAAGAAATCGTTTATGACCGTTGCGGCGGCTGCCGCCGTTCTGGGGCTTTCCAGCCTCGCCCAGGCCGTCACGCTCCCTTCCGAAGTGACTGTCTCTGGAACTTTTTCCCCCGACAGCACACAATTCCTCTCGCTCTCCTTCGATGGCGCGTTGAAGCCGAGCGTCGCCGGGGCCCTCCACCCGACGAACTACATCACCATCACGGGCTACAACAAAAATCTAAGCGTCAACGTCGGCGCGAGCGTCTCGAAGGTCGTCTTCGATACCGTATTGATTTCCGGCGCTCCCTATTCGCGGGCGCACCTCTACACCAAAAACTTCTACTTCGTAGACCTTACCACCAATACGCGGGTTCTGGCGACGGCGGAAGCGATCTTCACGACCTACGGACAGTATGGCACCATCTGCTTCGACATCACCAATGCGAAGACCAAAGTGTCCCTCGTCAAAACGTGCAACAACGCGGGTAACCTGACCGACCTGCCGCTGACGACCAGCACGGTCGTCATTAAATAGCAGGATGGCTGTCTTCTGGCAGCCCGCTGCGGAGTGAAATTATCAATAGCAAGAAGGGGCGTTCGGAAAAATTTCCGAACGCCCCTTCTTGCTATTGATGGTCTTGCGATGCGCTGCGTTGCAGACGGCTACGCCGCTCTGGAGAGTTCTTCCATAGCGTTAATGCCTTCGCCCAGAAGCAGCCACTGCTCGGCGGGGACGCGCAGGAACGCCTGCACCACATCCGGGTCGAACTGACTGCCCGCGCCCCGCGCAATCTCGGCGCGGGCCTGCGTATAGTCCATTTTAGAGCGGTACGGGCGCTCCGAAGTCAGAATCTCCAGCGCGTCGCACACAGCGAAAATCCGCGCTGTCAGCGGAATCGCGTCGCCCGTAAGGCCCTGCGGATAGCCGGAGCCGTCCCAGCGCTCGTGATGATGCCGCACGACCGGGTGGGCGCGGAACAATACGGGGTGATCTGCAATCATCTCGGCCCCGACAAGGGGATGCCGCCGCATTTGCCGCCATTCATCCTCGGTCAGCTGCCCGCGCTTGCGCAGCACACTGTCCGAAATTCCCATTTTGCCAATATCGTGCAGCAACGCCCCGAACGCCAGCGCAGACAGATCGCCCTGATCGAGATGCGGCAGGAGGGGCCGCGCCTGCCGCTCCTCCTCATAGACCTCGTTGACCGAAAGCGCGAGGCGCAGGGCGTAGCGGGTGATGCGTTCGGAGTGGCCCGCCGGTTCCACGCCGCGCCGGTCAAGGGCCTCAAAAAGCGCTCCCAGCACCTCGGCAATGGGGCATTGCAGCAGGCCCTCCAGACCGCCCGTTGCGAACGAGGCGTCGCAGGGCGCGGAAATTTCTGTTTCCGTGTCGCGCCACTGCTCCGTTTCCGCTTCCGTGACGAGTTCCATACGGGGGCCGGAATCGCCGCGCTTTTCCGAGAGATCGGCTGCCGCATCCAGCGCCGCAATTTCCCGCTGCTCCGATTCGGAAAAGGCCAGCGGCACGTAGACGGCGCGGTTGCGTCCGGCGGACTTCGCTTCATAGAGGGCGACATCGGCCCGCTGAATCGTGGCGTTCGGGGTCTCGGTCTGAAACCGCTGCGCCACGCCAATCGAAACGGTCACCGTGCGGTTGGGGAAAGGGTGCGACTCGACGGCGGCGCGGATGCGTTCGGCAATCTGTCTGGCGGTCTCCGCGTCCGTTTCCGGCAGGACGACGGCGAACTCCTCGCCGCCGTAGCGGGCGGGCAGGTCTCCGTCGCGCACCTGCGAGGCCAGCAGATTTGCCACCGTCCGCAGCACCTCGTCGCCGGCGGGGTGTCCAAACGTATCGTTGTATTGTTTGAATTTGTCCACGTCTAGCAAAAGCAGGGAAAGCGGGGCGGCGGAGCGTTCGGAACGCGCCGTCTGCCGCTGCATCTCCTCCTGAAAAGCGCGGTGGTTGGCGAGGCCGGTCATGCCGTCGGTGGTGGCCTGCGACGCAAGCTGCCGGTTCGCCGCTTCTAAGGCCCGGTACTGCGCCGCCAGTTCGGTCTGGATCGCGCGCAGTTCGGCGTTGGCGGATTCCAGCGCATAGGTCTGCGATTTCACTTCATCGTGATCTTCGGACAGGCGGGAATGGGCCTCGGCCTTTTCATGGTACTTGCGCTCCATCTCGTCGGCGTGGTTGGCGCGAAGGATCGCCTCCTCCATGCTGCCCGCGCCCAGCGACGCAATCCACGCCAGCAGCAGCAGCATCCCGGAGGGCAGGGCCGCGAGCAACAGGGCGGGAAGGGGACCATACGGGGCGAAGGCGTTTGCGGAGATGCCCTCTTCCGCCAGGATGCCGACGCTGGTCATGGCGACGCCAAGCGGAGCGCGGCGGTTCAGAAGAAACCCGGACGCGACCACATAGAGCGCCAGCAGCGGAAACGCGGCCCCGCTTGCCGGGGCGTACTGCGCCGCAAAGAGATGCAGCGCGAGTCCGGCGCAGGTCATTTCGCCCAGCAAAAACAGCAGGCAGGCGGAGCGCACCTGCCCGCGCCGGTTCCAGTCCAGACAGAACAGGTCGCAGGCAAGAGTGGCAAAGAGCAGGATGACGCGCCCATCGGGACAGCATAGCAGCGCGGCGAGAATCAGCCCGAAATGCAGCGCGAGGCGGGCCAGCAGCAGACGCGCCAGCAGCCCGCCGCGCCGCAGACGCTCCCGCTCGATAAAAGACCGCGCTTTCTCGTTTCCGCTGCCCTGCGGCGTGAGTTTTTCAATGATTTTTTTGATAAGAGATCGCCTCAAAAACGCGCCGTCCGCGCAGTCAGACGAGGCCGCGTTGCGCAGACGCACAGGTAATTGCAATAGCCTCTATCTTCGGCAGAACACCGACAGCGGTTTACCGCGTTTTTACCGGTTCCGGGAAAATACGGCCCGAATTTTTGCGGTATCAGGATGAGCGGGACACAGGCCCCTGAGCGAAATAAATTTTTCCTTCTCCGACCAGGGCCATTCAATTTTCAGCGTCGGGCGGTTGAAACCGCTGCCACAAGCGCGCGAAGTGTCCCTTCGGACACTAAAACCCGATCCTTTTTGTGGGGCTAATCCGCATTGAGTCCGCGAAGGCGGACTTTGCGCACGCGTGGCCGTGAATTGATTCGCCCGCACGAAAACTGAATGGCCCTGCTTCTCCGACACACGGCGCAGGAATCTCTCTCACTCGCATCGAGCCGAACGGTAGGGTCATACTGCATGGCATGGCCTTTTTGCCTGACGCTTCAGAAAGGAAAGGACGCTTCCCGCCAATGTTCGACTTGCCGCCTAATCGTCCGCCGCGACCGCCGCGCCGCCGTCCCAAAAAAGGCGCGGCGCGCGCCGCCGCCCGCGAGTTCGCTGACTGCGTTTGTCAATGCGATAGGGTGGGCGTTGCGGGCGTTGCAGGCGGAGAAAGCGCCGTATGAACAGAGAGAGCAGACGCTGCGGGAGGCGATGACCGGACTGGAAGGATTGACGGCGGAGCAGTTCGGACAGTGGCATTGGATCGTGACGTTTTTGTATCCGTTGACGCAGTAGCGCCGCAGTCCGTCGGAGGGCGGGCCGCTGACGGAGCGATTGCAAGCGCAGACAAGGGCGCGAACTGAGCGAGGCGTTTGGATACGCCTCGCATGGGAAGGTCATTGCGGCAGGCGGCGAATCTGTTCCAGTTCCAGCGTGATGTCGCCGAGCGCGGACTCCAGATCGGCGAGCAGGGGCGAACCGGCGCGGGCCGTCGCAACGTCCTCTAAATCGAGCGCGGCGCGAACGACCGCCTCATCGGTTGCGGAGGCCATGACCAGACAGTTGCCCCAGGGATCAACCACCTGCGACGAGCCGGTGAAGCCCTTGCCGCCCTCGAAACCGACCAGTCCGGCGTAGACCACCCAGACGTTGTGTTCGTCCGCAACGCCGGGAAGCAGCACATTCCAGCGAGCGACGTTGCCGAGATGCTGCCCCGTGAACTCTCGTCCTGGCGACGCGCTAATAATGTAAATGACCATTGCGCCTTTTAACGCGGCAATCGTCGCCGTGATGCTGTGCCACGCATCTTCGCAGATGAGCATCGCCACTTTGCCGAATCGGGTATGAAACGCTTTGATCGTCCGTCCGCGAGAGACGAACCGCTTTTCATCAAAAACGCCGTAGGTGGGCAGAAAAAACTTGCGGTGAACGTGCCGGATGCCGGGATACGTTCCCTTGCCGGGTACGCGCCGCTCTCCTTCCGCAAGGGCGTTTCCCTGCACGGTCAGCGTGGCGTACAGAGCGCTGTTATAGTATTTGCCGTCGCGCAGCTCGTAAAAGCCGAGGCAAACGTCTAAAATCGCGTCTGCGCGGGACACGCGCTCGCGGTATGTGCGCAGCAGGTCGTCGAATAACTGCTCCTGCGTTCGCGCCACGTCCCGGACGCCGCCTTCCAGAAAATAGCCGGTCAGGACAGTCTCCGGCAAGACCAGCACATCGGTTTGCGGCGCGTCCGCCTCCAACTGCGCGAACAGATCGCCGACCCGCGCCAGATTATAATCGTAGTCGCCCTTTTTCGGCTTGATTTGCGCGACCGCCGTTTCAATTTTCAAACACTCATCTCCACATCTCGAATTATGCAGTGAGTTTACCTTAAAATGTGGCCCTGACGGGCGAATTTAGGCCGCGCCATTCGTATAGAGGGTAAGTACGGGTGGGGAGAACGAAATCATGCGACAACGAATGAGCGGCATTGCGCTCCTGGTAATCCTTTTGCTGACGGGGCAGGGCATTAACGCGCAAGAAGCCAAGTACATCACCGAATACCGCCTTGACCGTGAGACGATTACCCTGCCGTTTGAGTATGCGCAGCATCAAATTCTGGTGCGGGCGCAGATTAACGACCACAAAGATTTAACGCTGATTTTCGACTCCGGCGCGACCTCGCTAACGCTGGACAAAGCAGCGGGAATCACCGGGATGCACCTCGCCGATACGCAGTTCCGCGAGGCGGAAGGCATTACCAAAGCGGAAGCGATTTCGATAAACGATGTCACGCTGGGCGGGGCGGGTTCCCAAATCCATGTCCACAACGTGTCTGCGCTGCTGACCGATCTGTCGCAGCTCAGCCGGGTGCTAGACCGTCATATTGACGGAATTATGGGCGTCAATACGATGGCGGGCTTCGTTTTTGAGATTGATTACGCCAAAAAGACGATCAAATTCTACAACGAGCGGACTTATACCATTGCGCTGAACAAACCGGACAATCAGCGCACATTCCTGTTTGATTTGCAGCCGGTCAATCCCAAAGCGCCGCTCTCCGTGATGATGCTGACGGGCAGGCTTCACGCCGGATACGACTACGATTTTTTGCTGGACACGGGGTTCGGCGGGTTCGCCAGCGTAGCGCATACAGCGGCGGAGGAATCGGGGATGCTCAAACCGAATACGCCGCGCATCGCCGGAACCGCGATTTCACTCTCACGGCAGTACCAGACCAGCAAGATTCACGCCGATTATCTGTGGTTGGGTTCGCTTGATCTGACAGGGCGGACAGTGCAGGTTGACTATCGCAACGGAGACGCTTACGGACAGTTCGGAATTTTAGGCAATCGGCTGTGGCAAAACTTCAAATTGACGCTAGACTTGCAGCGGCGCAAACTGTGGCTGGAGCGCGTCACGCCGACCCACAGCGAGGAGCCGGACGATACGGAGAAGCCTTCGCTTGGCATTGCGATTCGCGCCAACGGCTTTTCGTTTCTGGTGGACAGTGTAAAGCGCAATTCGCCCGCCTACCGCGCCGGGGTTCATGCGGGAGACGCCATTATTTCGATCAACGGCAAAGCGGTGGAAACAATGAACGCGGCGGAGGTCGCCAACCTGCTCACGCTTCCGGCGGGGGATGTGGCGCTCGTTCTGCATCGCGGCGTAGACCCGAACCTCGGCACAAACGGCGGGCCGCTGACCCTGACGCTCAAACCCACCTCGCCGCTGGAATGGGACGCAAAATAGCGCGGCAAATTTTCGCGCCCCGCCAGAAAATTTCAGGGAATCTGCGGCCCGAACAAACTGCGCATCGGCAGGGTAAACCCCGGCAGCACGTCCTCGCCGTCAATCGTCCCGTCAACATCTATCGTTCGCGTTTCCTGATTGGGGCGGTAAACGGTCATCACGCGGGTCTTCATATTCAATTCCCATCCTAGGAGAACGCCCGCCTGAATCCACTGCTTCATTTTCGCCTCCGCTTCGGCCTTCGTATCGGACGACGAACGCACTTCCAAAACCAAATCGGGAACAATCGCCGCGTAGCCCCGCACCGGATAGACATCGGGCAGCCGGTCTTTCGCAATAAACGCCCAATCCGGCGCAATCGCCGTGTCCGGCCCCTGTTCAATCACGAACCGGGTCTCTGCCGCATAACAGCGTCCGAGCTTCTGCGTAAGAACGTGAAGTCCGGCGTAAATTGTCAAAACACTCGTGGTATCGCCGTGCGAAAGATCGGGCATAGGAGGCATCGGCGCAAGTTCTCCTTTAATAAGATCGAGGCGGCAGTCTTCGGGGTACTCCGCGAACTCAGCCGCCGTGATCAAACGCGATTTCAGTTGTACGCTCATAGCGATTCTCCTCAGCGGTTTGCGCGGAACAGGCGGCGCATCGGGAAGGTGAATCCCGGCAAAACCTCCTCGCCGTCAATCACGCCGTCAATGTCTATCGTTCGTGGTTCTTTGTCCGGGCGGTATACCGTCAGGACGCGGTTCCTCATGTCCAGTTCCCAGCCCAATCGGACGCCCGCCCGAATCCAGCGCTGCATTTTTGCTTCCGCTTCGGTCTTCGTATCAGACGGCGAGCGAACTTCCAGCACCAAATCAGGAACAATCGCCGCGTAGCCGGACGGGTCTGTTTCGGGCAATCGGTCTTTTGAAATGAACGCCCAATCGGGGCCGATTGCCGTATCGGGGTTGCGTTCGATAATAAATCGTGTCTCCGCAGCGAATCCTTCCCCCAAATCGTTATCTTCGGCGTAAACCCCGGCGCGTCTGGTGAAGCGGTCAGTGTTTTTGCCGTGTTCAAACCCTGCCATTGGCGGCATATCAACGAGTCCTCCTTCGATCAGGTCGTAGCGGCAGTCGTCCGGGTACGTCTCGAATTCCTCCACCGTGATAACTTTTTTTTGCAGGATAACGCTCATTGATGTTTCCTTTCCGGCAACGGGCAGACAATCAGTAGGGGTTAGCGAGCGGTTCGCCCTGCGTTTCCAGCGAGTCGCCGTCTGCGGAAACTTGCCGAAAGAAGCACGTTCGGTATCCCTCGTGGCACGCCGCCCCGACCTGCACCGCTTTGACAAGCAGGCAGTCCTGATCGCAGTCCACGTACAGCCCCTTGACCTGCTGCGTGAAGCCCGATGTTTCGCCCTTAATCCAAAATTTTTGACGCGACCGGCTCCAGAAGGTAACGCGCCCGGTGGCAATGGTGCGCTCGACCGCCTCCCGGTTCATATAGCCGACCATCAAGACCTCGCCGTTCTCCGCGTCCTGAACGACCGCCGGAATTAGGCCGTTTGCGTCATATTTCAATCCGTCCGGTATTCGCATAAAATGTCTCTCCTTATCAAAGGGAACAGGAAAAAGGGAAAAGGGAAAAGAAAAACACGGGCATCGGCTGAAAGTCTAATCAAACTTCCAGCGACGAACGCATTGCTCTTTTCCCTTGTCCCTTTTTCCTGTTCCCTGTCTTTTTATCGTTTGCGCAGAAAGGCCGGGATGTCCAGTTCGTCGCCGCTGAGTTTGCGCGGTTCGGGCGCGGGCGGAACCGGGGGCGGCGGCGCGGGCGCTTCTTCGGCGCGGACGGGCGCGGGCGCAACATTGACCGGTTGCGCGGATTGCAGCGGCGCAGCGTTGCGCGGCGGGTCGTTGTGCGTGTGCGGGCGGAACGGCGCGGTCGGCGTGGCGGGCGCGTCCCGGTTCGGCATGGCCTCTTTGATGAACGGCGGCAGCGAACCGCCCTCCCGGTTGGCAAAGCCTGTTGCCAGCACGGTCACGCGGACTTGCCCTTCGAGCGTCGGGTCGGTCACCCAGCCAAAGATGATATTGGCGTCTTCCTGATCGCACAGGGCGTGAATCTGTTCCGACGCTTCGGTAAATTCCGCCAGCGTGAGGTCTGTCCCCGAAGTGACGTTGACGAGGACTCGCGTGGCCCCGTTGATGCTCGTTTCCAGCAGCGGCGAGGAAGTGGCCTCCTGCGACGCCTCGACCGCCCGGTGATCTCCGGTCGCTTCCCCGATTCCCATCAGGGCGGGGCCTGCGTCCTGCATGATGGCGCGAACGTCCGCGAAGTCCACGTTGATTACGCCGGGAATGGCGATAATGTCCGAGATGCCTTGAACGCCGCGCCGCAGCACATCGTCCACTTTAATAAACGCTTCACGCAGGGTCATGCGGCGGTCGCCGACAGTGAGCAGACGGTCATTCGGCACAATAATAATCGTGTCTACTTTATCTTTGAGCTGCTTGATGCCCTCTTCCGCCAGTTTTTGGCGGCGCGGCCCCTCAAACCCGAACGGCTTGGTCACAACGGCGACGGTCAACGCCCCGATTTCCGCAGCAATCTCCGCGATAATCGGCGCAGCCCCGGTTCCGGTTCCGCCCCCCATGCCCGCCGTGATGAACACCATATCGGAGCCGTCCAGCAGTTTCTTAATTTCACTTTTGCTCTCTTCCGCCGCGCTGCGCCCTTTGCCGGGATCGCCGCCCGCGCCGAGGCCGCGAGTCGAATTTTCACCTAGCTGCAATTTGCGCTGGGCGCTGGATTTCATCAGCGCCTGCGCGTCGGTGTTCATCGCCACAAATTCCACGCCGGTCAACTCGCCCTCAATCATGCGATTGACTGCATTCGTCCCGCCGCCGCCGACGCCGATGACCTTAATTCGCGCCGAACCGAGTTCTAATCCCGGCCCGTTGCCGAGTCCATACCCGCTCGTCCCGTTCGCCCCGCTATTTGACATGGATGCGCCCTTCCCGCTATGAGAGAAGACAGAAAACAGAAAACAGAAAACAGAAGAAAATGCCCCGACTGCAAACCTTCCACTCGGAGCGTAAATCTTGCGAATTCGCAAGGCCCCTTCTGTTTTCTGTTTTCTGTTTTCTGTCTTCTGCTCCTATATTCCGAATTTGTCCCGCAGGAAATCGAGCAGGCGGAGAAGCCAGTTCGAAGTCCCGCTTAGTTTTCCCGCGCGTCCCGCATTGTTTTGCAATGCGGCGCGGCGCTGTTTCGCGCCATACTGCACCAGACCGACGGCGGTCGCGTACATCGGGTGGGTCAGCGTTTCGCCCAGTCCCCCGATGCTTTGCGGCCCGCCGATTCGGGCCGGCATATCTAAAACTTGCTGCGCCACATCAAGGCAGCCCTGCAACTGACTGCCGCCGCCGCTAATGACGATCCCGGCGGGGATTTTTCCGAGGCAGTCCGCCTTGACCAGTTCGTCCTGCACGAGTTGGAAAAGCTCTTGCATCCGAGGTTCGATGATCTGCGCGAGGGCGCGGCGGCGCAGTTTCCGCGACTCGTCCCGCCCGACCTGCCGCACCGCGATCACGTCTTCTTCGCCGACCAGCTCGATCAGGGCGTTGCCGCTCTCCGTTTTCAGGCGCTCCGCCTCGTCGCGCCCGACCGTCAGGCCATACGCGACATCGTTGGTGACATGGTTGCCGCCGACGGGGATCACCGCCGAATAAAAAATCTCGCCGTGCATAAAGACCGCTAAATCGGACGTGCCTCCCCCTATATCCACCAGACACACGCCTAATTCCTTCTCGGCCTCGTGCAAAGACGATTCTCCGGTGGCTATCGGCTCTAAAACTTCCTCCGCGACTTCTAAGCCCGCTTTCGTGACGCACTTTTCGACGTTCTGCAAAAACGTCGTCGCGCCATGCACGATATGGGTCTGCACTTCCAGCCGTGTGCCGCTCATGCCGACGGGCTGCCGGATTCCGTTCTGCCCGTCAATGGAGTACGAGCGCGGAATAGCGTGCAGAATCTGCCGGTCGGGCGGCAGAACAATGACTCGCGACGCCTCCATGACCCGCTCCACGTCGCCCCGCGTCACTTCGCGGTCGGTGTGAGTGATGGCGATGCGTCCGCTACTGTTGAGCGACGCGATATGTTCGCCCGTGACGCCGACGTACACCGCCTCCACGTCCCGCCCCGCCTGCCGCGACGCCTTGCCGACCGCCTCCTCAATGGCGCGGGTCGTGGCCTCAATGTCCACGACGACGCCTTTTTTCATCCCGGTCGAGGGACTCAGGCCGATGCCCGTAATCATCAGTTGATCATGCTCGTTAATCTCTCCAATTAACGCGCAGACTTTCGTCGTGCCAATATCCAGCCCGGTAATCACATCATTTTTTGGCAAGCGGTTCACCCGTAGGAAGAAAACAGAAGTCAGAAAACAGAAAACAGAAGGGGCTGTCACGACTTGTCAGGCTTTGGCGTCCCGCCACAAAGTTCGCAGAGGGAGCGCATTTTCTTCTGTTTTCTGTTTTCTGTTTTCTGTTTTCTCGAATTTTCAGATTCCCCCGCTCTCCGTCTTCTGGCCCAGGGGGATGGACGAAGGCGGGGCGGCGGCGTTCGCGAAAGCGGTATCTTCCTGCTGGCGGCTGCGCAGCATGGCCCGCTTGTTCAGGTAATAGCGGCGGATCAGCGAGAGATTTAGAAAGACGCGGGAGCCAAGCACGATCACAGCGACCAGCGCCAGATCAATCCCGATATGCCCGCCGAACCACGTAATCGCGGCGGCGAGCAGCGTATTGAGCATGAAGCCGCTGGCGAAAATATCGTTCTGAAAGCGTCCTTCGATTCCGGCGCGGATTCCGCCGAACACGGTGTCGAGACCGGCGAGGGCCGCAACGGAAAGATACGGGGCGTAATCTGCGGAGATGGCCCAGTTGAAATGGTCGAACAGAAAATAACCGAGCGCAAAGCCGCCGACAAGACTGGCGATGGGCAACCCGATTTTCATAGTTTAATTGTCCTTGCTGGCGGTCGCGGTGACCGGCGGTTTTGGCGGGTGGGCAAAGCGCGTCTGGGTGCTGCCTGCAAACGCCGGGAGGGTCAGTTTTTCTTTTTTTTCCAGTTTAATCATGTTCGGGTCGAAGCGCGACATCTGGTCTGCCACGCCGTCGGGGGTCTTCAATCCGCCGTACATCGCGTCCGGGTCGCCAATCGCTTGAATCAGGACGGGCGGCGCTTTGGGAACGCCGTTGACCTGCACGACGGGGCCGACGCACCGGATCGAGGTGGTTGCGACGACGCGCTGTCCGTTAATGGCAATCGCCTCCGCGCCCGCCGCCCGCATCTCATTGACGACGGCCTGAATATCGGCGTCGTGGATGATATTCGGCGGCATGGCGTCTGCGGGCTGAAACGGCTGCGGCTTGCGGCTGTCGTTGAGCGTGACCTGAATTCCGGGGCCAATCGCCTCGGTTAGTCCGGCAAGGAATTTTTTCTCCTGCAAGTCTTTGTTCAAGGTCGCGGAGGCGTCGGAGCCTTTGGCGAGTTCGTTTTGCAGTTCCGTGACTTTATTCTGAATTTTCTTGATTTCGCCCTCGTATTTTTGCGCCTCTTTCGCCGCGTCTTTGGTGGCCTGCGGGTCGGAACCGTAGTAGAACCCGGCGCGGCTTGCGGCCCCGTTGCGCGAAAGGTAGTTTGCGGTGTGCCATGCGGCGGCGAGGCACATCCCCAGCACAAAACAAACGCCGCTAATCTGCCACAGATACGACTGATGCCTCATATTCGCCGAAAAAACGCTCATACCCTTGCCCTCGCTTGCCATCACCAATCGTACCGCGCCTCCGGGCCGTGAACGACCCGTCTGGGAGGCTTCGCCGACCGTCCTGCGGACGGGAACGCGATAAATTCAAACGTCAAATAGCTGCGTGTATTTTTCGCCGTTGCGGGACTGCGTTCGTCCGTCCATGTAACAGGCGCTAAAAGCGCGGCGCGAAATGTTGGTGTGGTTCACGTCAGAAGCGTGAAGCAGCCAGTTATGCAGCAGTACCGCTTCGCCCGATTCCAGTTCCAGCGCGAGGGGCGCGTTTTCCCGCAACAAGTTTTCCGCCTGCTCCTCGCTGACGAAGCCGGAGGGGTGCGCCGGGTTCAACAGTCCGAATTTGTGGCTGCCGGGAATGACCTGAACGCATCCGTTCGCCGTTGTCGCCGGGTCGAGGGCCGTCCAGACGGTAATCAGCGGGTCGCGGTCAAGGTAAGACCAGCGGTCTTGATGCCAGGGCAGCCAGGTCCCCTGCTGCGCGGGCTTGTTCATAAACATCGCGCGAAAGGCCGAAATCGGCGTGTCTTCGCCATAGACGCGGCGGCAAATGGACTGAAACAGGGGCCGCGTCATAAATTCTAAAAACAGCGGATCGAGTTCTAAGTCCTGAATTTTACGGTAGTTCGCCGTCGCGCCTTTAAAGCCCTTCGATTGTTCGCCCGCGTCCTCGTAGCGTCCCGTCGCGCTGTCTAATTGCATCAGCATCTGGTCGTAGGGGACGACGGCGCGGCCCTGCATGATGTCGTCTATGCGCTGTTGCAGGGCGGACAGGTCGGCGGCGCTGAGGACGCGCCCCAATCGCAGCAGGCCGTCGCGCTCGTAATCGCTCCATTGTTCCGCTGTCAAAAAATCGTTATTTGTCGCCAGAGTCGCCATCAGAATCCCTCGCCGCCTTCGCCTGCGCGGACAGGCGGCCTACGCATTTTCTTCGTTCCACGCCGCGATTCCCGCTTCCAGCGCGTCGAGCATAGCGTCCAGCGTGGGATATTCCGATTCGCCTTCCCATGCAACGCCGCCTTCATCTATGGCGCGGGCCAGCACGGGGGTATGGTCATCGTGACCAAGTTCGATTCGCGCCCCGCCCCGCACCCACTCCGCGATATTCGGGTAGCGTTCTTCCATTGACTGCATCGCGTTGATTTCTACGCCTTCCTGCATCCGCGCATAATACTTGCCGCGCACTCCGTTTTTCATCTGGGAAAGATTATATTCAGCGGGCATATCGTCCGCGTCTGAAATATCATCCATAATTTTTTATTACGCGGCGAAATCGAACACTCGCGTTTCGATAGTGCGGACAGGCGGCTTTTCGTTCCAGATAGTCTGTTGGATACGCTCTACCGTAGCAGGCGAGAAAAACTGTTCGCCCGTCTCAACGCAAACCCGCGCCGGGACATTTTCAATAAGGTAAAGTTTTCCGTCTAATTCCAGTGTGTAAGTTACGTGACGATCAATCATTGTTTCGTGCGGGTAATCGTTCATTAGTCTAGTCCCTCCTGAATTTATGATCTCTCCAAAGAAAGGGCGAAGGCTCCTAAAGCGTTATGATTTTTATCAGTCGGCGTGACGGATAACTGCAATGAATGTGCAGGGGACGTCCTTTAGAAGTAAATCCCAACAAGAGGCAACTCGGCCCATATTTGTCTGTTGGATAGTCTTCAATAATTTCGCTGTTTGTTACTGCCTCTCACACTTCTGCCACAGCGATATGTCGGGCGGCAGACTGACCGGTTGCATGGCCAGACAATTCAAATTCATCGGCGGTGAACTTAGATTTTATGTCTTCAATGTCCGGCATTTTCGTTCGTCTTTGGTTCGGTTTCTATCCCGGCGTTTTGGTGGCCTGCGCGGTGGCGGGCGGCGCGGCTGCCGTTTTGCGCGGGGTGCAGGCGGGCCATTCCGGGCAGGACAAGTTGATCGCAAGCAGGCGGGACGCCAGCGTCGGCTCCTGACGGTAGGCGGCGGCGAGCAGACCAATTTTTTTCGCGATGTCCTCCGGCGCTCCGAAGCGGACTTTGATTCCGTCCTGCATATTTAAGCATAAATTATCGCTCAGGTCAACCTCTAATTTTGCGATATGCAGGTAGGGCGCGGTCGCGGCCTTCTCCAACGCCTCCAGCGCCGCGTCCAGAGCGGTATCGTTGAAGGAAGCGCCGATCACCACCGGACGCGAACGCAGCAACGCGATATGCGGCAAACCCGCAATCATTTCCGGCCTTGCGGCGCGAATGGCGACGCCGGTGCGGTCTACCTCAAAGTCGCCCGCGTCCGTCTGCGCAGTGGCGACGGACTGCCGCAAAACGACATCGGCCTGCAAACCGTCCGGGAAACGCCGCGAAACGTTCGCCGAATGGACGCAGGGCAAATTTTTCAGTTTCGCTTCCAGTTTGCCCGTCGGCGCGAGAAACTCATTGACTCCCGGCGGCAAAAACGCGGACTGCGCCACCGCTTGCGCCTCGATGGGAGGCAGTCCTTCCGCCCCGCGTACCGCCACGCGCTTGACGCTAAGTTTCGGCGAGGTCAGCAGCGCCGCCGCGCCAATCCCAATCAGCATGGCATAGAGAACCGCCATCGTCCTGCCGCGCCGCCGCTTCGTTTCGGCGGCGCGGTACGGGCGGCTGCCACTGCCGTTGCTGTTTGCGCTTCGCTGCGGGGCGCGGCGTTTCGGGCGCAGCGGATCGGGCGGCGGACGGCGCGTATGTTTTTTGGGTGGCATGAGCAACTTCCCCCACAGACACGGGAATATATTCCCGCGCTGACAACGATTCACCCGGTTAGTCGGGCCTGTAAAAGGCCCGCCTGCCGAAGCCCACCGGCTAACCATCCTCACGGACGGCAGAATCAGAGATGAGTTTCCCGTCCGTGAGGACGGTTGGCGGAACGCCCCACAGACGGGCCTTTCATAGGCCCGACCTGAGTGGTTACCCGCGTCCGACTTAGCGCAAGGCAGAAGCGATAATCCGATCCAGCAGTTCCGCAAACGGGATGCCCGCATGGGCGGCGGCGTCTGGCAGCAAACTCGTCGGCGTCATGCCTGGAATCGTGTTGACTTCCAGCACATAAATCTTCTCGCCGTCTACAATCATATCCGTCCGCGACATTCCCCGACAGCCAAGCAGATTATGGCAATCCAGAGCGATGCGCTGCGCTTTCTCGGTCGTCCGTTCGGGAAGACGCGCCGGAATAATATGTTCGCTGCCGCCGCTGGCGTATTTGCTTTCGTAATCGTAAAATTTAGACTTCGGCACGATTTCGACCACCGGCGAGACCATCGGTTGGCCCGCTTCATTCTCGATTATTCCAACGGTAATTTCCTTGCCCTGGATATATTTCTCAATTAAAACCGCGTCATCGTATTTGAGCGCGTTTTCAATCGCGGCAATCAGCGTGTCGGGCGACTCGACTTTAGAACCGCCGAAACTTGAACCCTCCGCATTGGGTTTCACAAAAACAGGATAATCGTCAGCATAGAAACGATCATTACGCCAGAAATCAATCGCCTGCGAGTTGCTATTAACCTGATTTCTGCGCACAATAACGCCATGTACAATGGGTATGCTCGCGCAACGAAGCAAGCGCTTCGTCATTTCTTTATTCATTGCCAGAGCGCTGGCGAGGACGCCGGAGCCGGTGTAGGGCAAGCCAAGAATCTCTAACATTCCCTGCACGGTTCCGTCTTCGCCGCCTTTGCCGTGCAGCGCGATGAATACCACATCGGGGCGGTTCGGGTTGTCGGGCGTCAGGGCGAACAGGTCGGGAACGTCAATTCCGGTCGCCTCGTATTTGTCCGGGTTCAGCGAGGCCAAGATCATTTTGCCCGTCGCCAGCGAAACGGGACGTTCGCTGCTCGTTCCGCCCATCAGCACGGCGACTTTTAGTTTTCGGTCGGTCGGGATTTTTGCCGTCATTGCGCCTGCCTCCGTTCCGTTTCGTTTTCTTTCAGAAGGCGGGCAAACTCCTCGCCCTGCTCGCGGATGTCGCCCGCGCCCATGAACAGGACCAGATCATTCGGGCGAATCAGCGTCCGCAGCATGGCGGGGATCTTCAGGCGGTCGGGCAGGTAGAGCGCCGCAAGATCGGGCTTCTGTTTTTTCGCCAGCGCCGCAATGTCCGCCGCGTCCACGCCCGCAATCGGCGTTTCCCGCGCTTTGTAAATATCCGTCACAATCAGGGCGTCCGCTTTGGACAGTTCAAAGGCAAATTCGCCGAGGAAGTCCCGCGTCCTGCTATACAAATGCGGCTGAAAAATCGCCACGATGCGGCGCGTCGGGTAGGCGTGGCGCATGGCCTCCAGCGTGGCGCGAATCTCTGTCGGATGGTGCGCGTAATCGTCCATGACCAGCACGCCGCCCGCCTCGCCCAGAATCTCCTGCCGCCGCCCCGCGCCCCGAAACTCCGCCAGCCCCGCCGCGATTTTCGCTTTCGGCACGTCCAGCAAATTTCCAACGGTGGCAGCCGCCAGCGCGTTCAGCACATTGTGCCTGCCGGGAACGCTGAGTTTTATCGGGACGGTCTCGCCCTTGATGCGCCAGTCGAACGCCGTTTTGCGGTCTAAGTCCAGATGATCGGCCTGCGATTCCGGGCGCTCGTCCTCGATGGCGTAGCCGCTGATTTTCGGCATCGCGTCGGGGCTAAAAATCGCTAAGGTCTGCCAGACTCCCATGCTGTCAAGGCACGGGACAATCACGGCGTCGGGCTTTAAGCCGCGCAGGAATTTGTAAAAGCCGTCGTAGACTCCGCGCTCCGTGCCGTAGTGGTCAAGGTGGTCGGCCTCGATGTTCGTGATAATCGCAATGTCAGGGCGCAGGTGCAGGAACGAATCATACGCCTCGCACGCCTCCGCCACAAACGGGCCGTCCGGGCTGCCGATGCGGACATTGCCGCCAAGCTGCGGGACTTCGCCGCCGACAAACACGGTCGGGTCAAGCCCCGCCGATTGCAGCATCACGCCGAGCAGCGCCGTCGTCGTCGTTTTGCCGTGCGTTCCGGCGACCGCGATTTTTACGCCTCGGTGCGCCGCCATCAGTTCGCCCAGGAATTGCGCTCGCGACACGATGGGAACCTCCCGCCGCCTCGCCGCCGCAACCTCTGGATTCGCGTCCGATACCGCCGCTGTCGCCACGACCAAATCTACGTCATCCGCCAGATTTTCCGCCGCATGATTCGGGTAGATCGTCGCGCCGCCCGCCAGCAGACGCGCAATCGCCGGGTTCTCGGCGGAACTGGCGCTGAGGTCGGAGCCAGAAACGCGGATGCCCCGCGCCTGCGCCACCTGCGCCAACGCGCTGACCCCGATTCCCCCGATTCCTAAAAAATGGATATGCCGCGCCGCTGTTTCCGCTAATTTATCCGTGTCGTGATTCATTCTCTCCATTATACCGGATAATGTCAAGTCCAATATAGGGGTAAAGGAGGAAAAGCGGAGCCGAAGCGGTAATTTTTTTACGTTCGCGGGGCGAATGGAACGTCAAAAAATAAAATTGCGAAAAAATCGGTAAATTTGCTATGTTGTTTCACCCGATTCACGGGGAACGCCAGAGCCGAAAGGCGCTTGTTATCAAACTTTGCGCGTTGTTGCGGATTGATAAAATTCATAACAATCTTTTAATCCCGAACCTGTGATTTTTGCGATTGACGCGGCGAAAAAAATAGGGGTATACTGACAGTAGAATTTAACTGTAAAAGAATTAGAAGTTAAATGAAATTAAGTATTGTTTTACTTGTTTTAATCGGCCTGGGAATCTGCGCGGGAGGCGTTCGGCCCGCGTTCGGCGAAACGCTGCCCGCCGCGCTTGTTCCCGCCGAAGTGGAAAAGCGAACGGGCTACCGCGAAGTCGTGGGCGGGGCGTTTCCCGGACTGCTGCTTGCGCCATTAGAAGCGGCGGACGACGCGGACGAAAAGAATCATCAGCCGTATCATGCGGTGTGCGGCGTCTACGCGGCGGAAACGGCGAACGGCGCGGTTGTCCGCTACGTCCGGCGTTTTTTAGTCCACGCGCCCGACGCTGATTCGCTGCCGCTGGCAAAGCGGACGGCGAAACTCCTTCTCATCCTGCACGGCGAGGAGCGGGAGCGGCTGGGCTTCGCGCATCCGAAAAGCGCCGCGACGGTGGACGTGTGGCTGTCCGGTCAAGCGGGCGCGGGGCGGGACGCGGACACCGGCGGCGAACAGTTCGGCAGTCAGATTTATCTTTACCAGATTTTCACCGAGCGCAGTCCGACCGAATGGGTCCGAGAGACCGCGCACGAGTACGGGCATTTCGCGCTTCCCGGCGTCACCGGTTTTACGGAGCCGGAGGCGTGGGCCAACGGCGTCCTGGGCGAACGGCTTTTTCTGAAATGGCTGCGCGAGGACACCTTGCGCGACCGGCTGAAATCTGCCGATATTCCCTTTATGACGGCGGCGCAACTCAGCGACTATGAAAGCCGACAGATCGCGCCTCTGGTTCAGAAAGTCGCCTTAAGCGGGCCGGACGTAAAAGGGCTTGCGCGGAAAGACGCGGCGGGAATGGACGCCTTGATCGGCCTCGTCCTCGCCTGCGATTCGCTGTATGGCAGCCGCCAGCTGCGGGACATTTTCGCCTGCATGGGTTCGTCACGCGGCGACGGATTTTTGACCGCGCCTGATTTTCTGCGCGGCGTATCGGTCAGCCTTTCCGGCTCGGCAGACTGGACGCTCGCCCCGCCTTTGTCCGAAACGGGCGGCAAATTCCAGACCTTTACTGCGTTCCTGCCCGTCGGCGTGTGGGACGTTTCCACCGGCGGGGCCGTCCGCTGGAAACTTACGGAAACCACGCGGGGCCTGACCTCAACGCCGACCCTGTTGACCGTACACGTCCCCGGATGGCGCAAAATCACCGTGACCAGAACCGGCGCGAAAGCGCCCGCGCTGACGTTCCACAACCGAACGAAGTAACGCTTCCGTGCTGCGGCGCAAGATCATAACATCAGGCAATCGTTGTTTTACCCCGCCTGCTTTCACGAGGAGAACAGCATGGAATCCCGAATCGAAGATAAACTCACGCAGGCGCAGGCGCTTGTCGCCGCGTCCGACGCCGATGTCTGGCTCACGTTCTGCCGCGAAACGGCGGAGGGCGGCGACCCGATTCTGCCCTTCCTGATCGAAGGCGGGCTGACATGGCAAAGCGCCCTGATGATCGGGCGGCACGGGCGGCGCGTGGCGATAGTCGGCAATTATGACGCGCCGCCGCTGCAGCAAAACGGGCTGTGGCACGAGGTTGTCCCCTACGTCCAGAGCATCCGCGACCCGCTGCTGGCGATGCTGCACAGCCTGATCCCGCACACCGTCGCCCACCCGCGCATTGCGGTCAATTACTCTCCCAATGATGAAAAGGCGGACGGGCTTTCGCACGGAATGTATCTGCTGCTGGAGTCCTATCTGAAAGGCACGCGCTTCGAGGACAGCCTTGTCAGCGCGGAACCGATTATTACCGCCCTGCGCTCCCGCAAGACCGAATCGGAACTGGAAACGATCTGCGCCGCCGTTGTGGAGACCGACCGTTTATTTGACGACGTTTGCACTTTCGCGCAAGTCGGCATGAGCGAACTGGAGATTCAGACCTACATTCAGGCGCTGATGGAGGCGCGGCGGCTGGATTTCGCGTGGAACCGCAACGGCAACCCGACGGTAAATTCCGGCCCCGATTCGATGGTCGGGCATGGCGTTCCCTCGCCGGAAATCGTTGTCGCGCCCGGTCACATTCTGCATCTGGATTTAGGCGTGACCAAAAACGGATATAGTTCGGACATTCAGCGCTGCTGGTACGTCCCGAAACCGGGCGAAACGGACGCGCCGGAGGATGTGCGAAAAGCCCTCGCCGCTGTCAACGCCGCCATTACCGCCGGTTCGCTGGCATTGCGTCCGGGAGTTCCGGGCTGGCAGGTAGACCGGGCGGCGCGGCAGGCGTTAGTTGCGGCGGGCTACCCGGAGTATCAGCACGCGCTGGGGCATCAGGTCGGGCGGGTGGCGCACGACGGCGGCGGGCTGCTGGGGCCGCGCTGGGAACGCTACGGTTGCACCCCCGATATGCTGGTGGAGGCGGATCAGGTCTACACGCTGGAACTTGGCGTTATGGTGGCGGGGCGGGGCTACCTCGGCGTCGAGGAGATGGTCGTGGTGACCGAAACGGGCTGCGAATGGCTGACCTTCCGGCAAACGGAACTGCCGCTGCTCGGCGAAATCTGACCGTTCGGCGCAGAACGCGCCCGCATTGATAAAAATTGGTTCAATTTTCGGGGACGGGCGCGAACAGATCGCTGACGCGGGCGGAATCTTCCCGTCCCGGCGCAGCAATCATCTGGTCTTCCCTGAACGTAACAATCTCGCCGTAGCGGTTCCTACCCGGTTTTCTGCGCCGCCAAATCTGCCGCCCTTTTACGTCCATGACCCAGTATTCCGCAATTCCGGCGCGGGCATATACTTTCGCTTTCGTGTTCAGGTCGAATTGCAGCGACGAATCGGAAACTTCCACGACCAGCAAAATATCTTCCGGGCCGGGAGGCCCGTCGTTGATGGCGAGGGCTCGCCGCCGCAAAACAGCGGCATCCGGTTCCGGCTCGTTGATCTTTCCGGCTTTGCCGGGAATGGCGATAGGGTCTTCCTTCTGAACGAAATCGTAACCAAACAGGCCAACAAGCCATTCGATGAGCAGACGGACTGTAAAAACATGAGGCGGATATTTGGGCATGGGATAAAAGATCACTCCTTCGATGAGTTCGTAGCGTTCGTCGAGTTCGCCGCGCTCTACGAGGCGGTGGCACTCCTCTTTCGTCCATAGTTTTGGCATGGGATAGGTGTCGTTTTTGTGTTGAACCGGCGTTTCCAGCATGGCGTTTTCCCTCTCCTTCCCGGCAATTCGGGGCAGACAGCGGCGTGATGATTCATTGTACCTTGTATTCGCGGTCTTCTTTTTCGGCCTGCGCAGGAAATTATTTTCCATTATACGGCAATAATCGTCCCGAATTGGCAATACGCGGGGTATACTGTCTGTGGAAAATTCGGCGTCGCTGTGGCCCGACAGAAAGAATAACACGATGAGCAAACTGAAACCGGCCCGCGTCCTGCCGAAAATCGCAGGCTGCCAGGTCTACGGAAATGACGACCTGAAACCCGCCGCTGGCAATACCGTCTATAAGCACGCGCAAAAATACCACGTTTTCAATGGGTTGAAAGAAGTCCTCGTGACGGCGGACATGACCGAGGCCCTGACCGCAGCGGCGAAAGCGCCAACGGCCTGACCGGTCAATCCGAGCGCCTAAACATAGCAGAAATATAAAGGAAAAACACAATGGGTTGCCGACATAAAAGCAAACATAAACCGCGCCACCATACCCACGCCATCAAGACCGGCGCCCGCATGATGGGCCTGCAGCTGACTCCCGCCAAAAAAACCGAGGCCCCCGCGCCGACCGCCGCCAAAGCGCCGACCGCCGCCGCGTAATTTACTGCGAAACAAAAAAGCGTCCAGAGAAACATTTCTCTGGACGCTTTTTTCGTTCTTCAGGGGCGCATTTACGGCGAAGCGATTTTCAGGAAATCTCCAGCATCCGGTTCAGGGCGAGGCGGGCGTCTGCGGCGATTTCCGGTTTGACCTTGACCTGATTCACGATTCGGCCCGCCAGAAGTTCCTCCATCGTCCAGAGCAGAAAATGCGGGTGGATGCGGTACATCGTCGAGCAGGGGCAGACGACGGGATCGAGGCAGAAAATCGTCTTGTCCGGCATCTCCTGCGCCAACCGGCTGACGAGGTTGATCTCCGTGCCGACCGCCCACGTCGTTCCCGCAGGCGCGGCGCTGATCGTCCTGATGATATGCTCCGTTGAGCCGTTCCAGTCCGCCGCCCGCACCACTTCCAGCGAACATTCCGGGTGGACAATGACCTGAACGCCGGGAAAGGCCGTCCGCGCCTTCGCAATCTGCTCGACAGAAAACCGCGCATGAACCGAGCAATGTCCGCGCCACAAAATGACTTTCGCTTCCCGGATGCGCTCCGGCGTCGTCCCGCCGCAGGACTGATTCGGGTCCCATAGCGCCATGTCGCGCTCCGGGTCGAGGCCGAGCGCGGCGGCGGTGTTGCGCCCTAAATGCTGATCGGGAAAAAACAGCAGTTTGTCGCCGCGCTGCAAGGCCCATTCCACCACCTGCCGCGCATTGGACGACGTGCAGCAGGCCCCGCCGTGCCGCCCGACAAACGCTTTGATTGCGGCGGTCGAGTTGACGTATGTAATCGGCGTGATGCGAGAAACGTCGGTCGCTTCGGCAAGGGACTCCCAGCAGTCTTCCACCTGCCGGATATTCGCCATGTCCGCCATCGAACAGCCCGCGTTCATGTTCGGCAGGATAACGGCCTGTGCGTCGTTAGTCAAAATGTCGGCGGACTCCGCCATGAAGTGAACGCCGCAAAAAATAATGGTCTTCGCTTCGGGATGCTGTCCGGCAATCTGCGAGAGTTTCAGGCTGTCGCCGCGAACGTCGGCCCAGCGGATAATCTCGTCGCGCTGATAGTGATGCCCTAAAATCAGCAGTTCATCGCCAAGTTTAGCGCGTGCCTGCGCGATTCGCGCCGCCGTCTCGTCCGGCGTAAGTTGGACAATCTCGATGGGGAGGGGCTGTTGGAACATGGATTTCGGCTCCTTGCGGACGCGCAGCGCGGAACGATTTATTTAAGCATAAATCGTCCGGGCGGGGATGTTGTCGCGTCCCGTAACGTGGAAAATTCGCGGTCTTTGCAGAGCGCTTGGATTATTATACGCCGTAAGCACGAAAAATGCGCCCTTTCCCGATTTCGCGCCCGGTGAGCAAAGAATGAAAGGGAGCAAAAATCAGGGCCATTCCGTTTTCAGCGTCGGGCGGTTGAAACCGCTGCCCCAAGCGCGCGAAGTGTCCCTTCGGACACTAAACCCGATCCTTTTTGTGGGGGCTAATCCGCATTGAGTCCGCGAAGGCGGACTTTGCGCGCGCGTGGCCGTGAATTGATTCGCCCGCACGAAAACTCAATGGCTCTGGTCGCAGCAGGGTTGCAGCAGGCGAGGCATATCAAATGCCTTGCCCACTCCGCCACCCAGCGATGCGGACGCGAAACAAAACAAAAACCCCGCGCTGATTTTCATCAGCGCGGAGCTTATTTTGTCTGCGCAGGCGGACGTTGTGTTTCAGACCGGGAGTTTGTTCCCGGCTGCCTCTTTTCGGTCATGGCTTCCCGAAATTAGTCGTCGTCGTCCTTGCGGGCGGTCTTGGCGGCGGATTTCGTGGCGGATTTCGCCGCTTTTTTGTTCCGCGCTTTGATGAACTTGCTGACTTTCGGGGCGGGGACTTTCGCGCCGAGGCCCTTGACCGATTTCCAGACCAGTTCGTTCATAATCGCCGGGTCGTTGGCGTCTGCGTCTGCGAAGTTCAGCGTCTTCTCCAGGTTGACGAGGCGGTTCCACTCTTTCGGGTTCGCTTTCGCATAGGTCGAGCCGGAGGTCAGGACTTCCGTGACAAACGCCGCCGAGGGCAGAATCGCGTTGTAGGGCGCAATGTTATTCGGCGCATTGTCGAAGATGTCGTAAACGTTGGCAACCGCGTCGTACTGCGTCAGCGGGGCCGCGTTGAGCAGCAGTTCCATTGTGCGGAGGGTGCTGTTTGTGCTGTACATCTTGCTGTTGATGACGCCCTGCTTGACGTAGGGGCTGATGACGTAGGAGTCCGAGCGGTGCGAGTCCACGTGGTCGGGGCCGTTCTGCGCGTCGTCTTCCAGAACGAAGATCGCCGTGTGCGCCCAGATGGGGCTGTGGCTGATGGCGTCCACCAGCAAACCGACGGCATAGTCGTTGTCCGCGATTTGCGCTTTGGCGGACGAGCTGCCCGCGTTGATGCCCGCCGTGTGGTTGCGCCCGAAGCGCACCATCTCGAAGTTCGGCACGGACGCGCCGGTCGGGTCGTTGAGCAGCATCAGGTCAAACTCGCGCTTCCACTCGCTGTACCGGTCGTAGCCGAAGGTCGGAACGCCGCCGATGGTGTACGTTTTGGTATACTGCCCGTATTTGGCGTTGTTGCCCGTCGGCAAGTATTTCAGAACGCTGGCGGCGGCGCCGGACTGCGCGGCGTACATCCAGGGAGCGGGGCTTTCCGCAATGCCCGTGCCGTAGCCCGCAAAGTCAAGGTCGGTGTTGCCGAACAGGGCGGGGCTGAACACGGCGCTGCCGTCGTAGTGGTTGCCCGGTTGCAGGCTCGCCACCGCCGGGTACACGGAGCCGTTGTAGGTGTGGTTCAGCAGGTTGCCGTAGTTGCGGACGGTGTTGCCCGCTTTCAGGATCGTGTCGCTGATGCGTCCGTTGACGCCCGTCGCAAGGTCGGAGGCGAGCGGGGGCAGCGCCGGCAGCGGGTTGTTGTTCTGATCGGTCGCCCCCGCCGGGAGTCCATTGGCCTCATAGTTGTTGACCGTGCCTTCGGAGTCGTAGTTCGCGCCGCGCCCGGAGTAGTTGTACGGCTGGTTGCGGACGTTATGCTCGGAGTTGATGGCGGAGGTGGACCAGTCCCAACCCTCCATCGAGGCGTCTCCCACATCGTAGAAATTATCGAGCAGCGCGAAGCGGTCTACGATGGCGTGAGTGTTCGGCGTAGTCGGGCGCGGGAACAGGGTCAGCGTCGGATCGCCGTTGCCGCGATTGCCCTCCGCCGGGGTGTTCAGGTCGCCAAGCACCTGATCATACGTGCGGTTTTCGCGAATGATGTAGATAACGTGCGTAATGCCGCCGCTCGCTTTGCTGATGGCGTAGAGCGGGTTGTTGGTCTTGCTGTCCGTATTCGGCGTAATCAGGTTGTTGGAAAGGACTTGCTGCGTGTACTGCGTCAATTTCAGGGCGGTCGGCACGTTGATCGTCTCGACATCGGCCTCGATCTGGTTCAGCGAATACTGCGCGTTGTCCACGACCGCCTTGTTGACCGTCTGGCCGGGGTTCGGATAGCGGGTGCTGGTTCCCCGCGCATTGGAGACGAGGATTCGCTTGCCGTCGGTGGAGGCGACAACGGCGGTGGGATACCAGCCGACCGGGATTTCGCCTTTGATTTTCAGCGTGGTCGTATCAATCAGCGCGACGGCGTTCATGTCGCTCAATGCCGCGTAGAGCGTTTTGCCGTCCGGCGAGACCGTCATCTGGTTGGGCGTGACGCCGCTGACGGATTTCGCTCCGGCGGGGCGCAGGTCAATGGTCGCGGTCACCGCGTTGGTGGCGGTATTGACAACCGAGATGCTGTCATCGTGGGCGTTGGCGACGTAGAGCGTTCCGCCAGTGACGAGCAGGCCCATCGGGGTGGCGTAGGCCGTAGCGCCGACGGCGATCTGCGCGGCGAGCGTCGGGGCGGTCGGCGCGGCGACATTCAGCGCGTAGACCGTCGCGTCCTGCGTGGAGGCGACGTAGGCGGTCGCGCCGCTGACGGCGATGGCGTAGGGGAAGTTCGAGGCCGTTCCCGCGTTGGTGTAGGTGGCCTGCGTTCCGTCAACTTTAGTGTAAGTGGTCTGCGGGATCGTGACTGCTTTGGTAATTCCGTTGGCCTTCGTGAAGTCGAAGCGCCCGACCTGAACGCCGGTGGCAAGGCTGACGACGATCAGACTTCCCGGCATATTGGTCGCGGTCGCCTGATGATTGACGACGTAAAGGTACTGTCCGTCGGCGCTCAGGGCCAGTCCAGCGGTGAAGTCGGACGCGACAGTATTGATGGAAAGCGGCGTTCCGGCGGTCAATGTCCCGGTGGTCGCGTCCACTTTCACAACGGCAATCGCGGTGGATTTCGTGGTCCCGCTGGTGACGTGGTAAGAACCCTGCGCGGCGTACAGCGTCCAGGTGTTATCGGAATTTTTGACCGGGTTGAACGCGAGGCCGTAGAACAGGCCGGTAGACGAGCCGTTGCCGCCGTAGCCGATCTGTGACACAAGCGCTCCTGTGGTGGTGTCCACCGCCGAGAGGTATTCGCGGAAACCGAGGTCGGTGGCGATGGCGAATTTGCCGTCCGGCGTGGCGATCATGTTGGCGGCGTGGCTGCCGATGTTCGGGATAAAGGGCGTGCTGCCCGCGCCGCGTGTGTAAGCGGGCGACGTGCCGAGCGGCTGGGTCAGCGTTCCGATGGGCGGCAGGGTGATTTTCTTGCCGTTAATCAGCTGGTTGACGCCCTTCTGTCCGCCGCTGGTAGTGGGCATAGGGGTCTGCGCGGACGCGGCGACGGAAGCGCCAAGCAGCAGGCCCATCGCGGCGCTGCGGGTGATCGGATGGATTCGGAAATGACGTTTCATAGTCAGTGGGTCTCCTGAAAGTACGGGTGCGTAAAGCGAAAAATTGAGTGGAACTACGGCTGCGGACTTTTTCCGCCCTGCGGCCTCGCTTCTGCGCCAATGTGCATCTCATTGCGGCAAAGCGTTCGCGGCTTCGCGGCGAACGGCGGCGGACGGACAACCTGCGCGAACACTTTAGATTTTAAACCCCGAAAGTTAAGCGACGGTTAAGAAAAGATTATCTAACTGTTAATCTTGCCTGTGAAAATCCTAAGAAACCTCCCATGCAGTTTTCCTGTGAAAACGCTCAGGAAATCATAAAGCAAAGTTAATCTTTTCTTAACTTTGCTTTAACACCGCGTCCGTATAATGGAAGCCGTCGGGATGGAAGGGGCGCAGACAGCGGCTTGCGGCGCGAACCCTCCATGCAATCTCCCGTCCCAAACTCTCACCGCAGTAAAGACAATTTTTGCCGAAATTTTTCACTTGAATCAGGCAAACAAGGAGACCTTCCCATGATTTCGCTTTCCCACGTCAGCACCACGCTGTCCGCTCTTGTTCTCGCCGGTCTTGGCGCGTCCGCGTCCGCGCAGACCGTGATTTCGCACGAGTCCGATTACGCTTTCGATGGCGTCTCGGCCCTGTATGACGCCTACGACACCTATTCGTCCCCGTCCGCCGTGACCTTCACCCCGTCGGTGAGCCTTCTCGGCGACTCGTCCACCTTCGCGTGGGAGGGCAGCGGCGCTCTCTCCGTCAGCAATGTCGCGGCGAACGGCAAAACCGGCAGCGCCACTCTCGCCCTGACGGGAACCGGCAGCGTCCTGTCCCCGCTGGTCGGAGACAGCCACTACTCCTACGCTTCCAATGCCGGACAGGGCCTGTTCGCCACGACCACGACGAACGGCGTTACCACGCTTTCGCTGCTGTCCGCGCCCGCTGATCTCGCCGGCCCCAACACGCCCTACACCCTGAATGTCGTCCTTGCGGGCGACTGGACGCAGGGCAGCCAGCGCGTCAACGCGGCCTCCTTCGGTGTGGCGTCGAACTTCGTGATTACCAATAATTTCACGTTTGACGGAACCAACACGTACTTCTCCGCGAAGTCCAATGGCAACGTCGCCGGTTCGCTCGTCCCGGAACCGGGCAGCGTCGCCCTGCTGCTGGGCCTGACGTTCAGCGGCGCGGCCCTCGCGTTCCGCCGCCGCAAATAGGACGCCTCAAAGTCGTTCCGCAGTAAAAAGCCTCCGTTCGCCCAGGGCGAACGGAGGCTTTTTGCGTCTGGATGCGCGGATCACACGCGGCGTTTGCGGCGCAGCGTCAAAGCGCCCCCGCACGTCACAACGCCCGCCAGCAGGCCGAACGCGCCCGGTTCCGGCACGGCGGAGGGCGCGAACGCCAGCCCCGAAACGCTGCTGAAGCCGATGCCCGCGCCGGAACCAAGCGGATCAACCAGCGTGGCGACCCCCGTCGCCGGGTTCAGGGTATAAAGGGCGTCGTCGAGCGAGGCGAACAGCGAACCATTCGGCCCCGCCGCCAAAGCCCCGACCGGACTGCCGACCCCGATTCCGACGCTTCCGATGAGCGAAGCGCTCGCTGTCGCCGGGTTCACGGTGTAGAGATTTCCGTCGGCCTTCCCCAATCCGTACAGGACGCCGCCGCTGAAAGTCAGGGCTTCCAGAGCGACGCCCGTGCTGCCAATGAGCGACGCCGCGCCAGTGGTAGGGTTGAACGAATACAGCTCATTGACCGGGGCGAAGGTCGCGGCTTCCAGCGGCGTGTACAGGTAGGCCGCGCCGTTGGCCCCGAACGCCATGCCGCCCTCGCCGACGCGGTTGGCGATGCCGACGTTCACGGTGGAGAGCGTGGCGCCGGTCGCCGGGTTAATCTGTCGCAGGGCGTTTCCAGTCGTATCGAAATAGTAGAGGCTGCCGCCGCTGAACGCAAGGCCCTCCGGCGTTCCGGGCGCGGCAAGCGGCGCGATTAACGCGCCGTCCCCGGTGGTGGCGTCCACGCGGATCAACTGGTTGCTAAGGTAGGTCACGCCGTACAGCGTCCCCTGCGCCTGCGCAGGCGCGGTGAAAAGTCCTGTCCCCAGCGCGGCGAGGCACAGGAAGGAATTTTTTAAATGCGAACGATTCATTGTAGTCTCCTGATGTGGGAAGATCGGGTGCAGACTGCCGCTGGGTAGTCGCGGCTTTGGAAAAAGATTCAAAGAAAATTCGAAGCGCAGCCCGCGTTCCCCGGCGGTCGCGCCGCCGGGAAACGCGAAGCGGAAACGGCCCTATTTGATCGCTCCGTTTGCGCCCGCCGGGAAGAAGCCGCCGCTGTGCGCGGCCCCGGTCGCGTCGCCATAGACGACGTTGAGGACTTGCCGGGTGGTGCGGCTAAACGCAATAGCGTTCGCGTCCGTCGGAACCAGATTGGCCCCGCCGGTGAGCGGGTCGCCCGTTACGGGCTGATCGTCCGCCGCATTGGAAAGTCGGGCGCGAAGCGCGGAGATGGCCTGCGCCACCGCGCCATACGTCACGCCCGCCGGAGCGCCAGTGACCTGATTGTTGCGGTTGTCGTAGAGGACGCGCCGCCCGGTCGAGGCGTGGTACGCTTCCACCGCAAGGATTCCTGCGGCGTTTTCCAGCACGTCCTTGTTGGAAAGCAGGCGCGATCCGCCCTTGTAGGCCGTGACGCCGACATCCTCAAAAATGAAGACTCCGACAAAGAAGTTGGCCTCGCTGACAAACGGGTCGAAGCCCGGAAGCCCCGCTGCCTGCGCCAGCGCGTTGAAGCTGTTGAGCAGGTCAATCTGGGGCCGCGCAATCGGCTGAACGCCGAGGGCCGCCAGCGTATTGCGGAGGAATTTGACGTGCGAAATTTCGTCCGCCGCAATCTCCGCCGCAAACGACTGCAAGTCCGCGTTGGCAAAGGGAACGACCGGGTTGGCCTTGATGGTCACGGTTCCGGGAGTTCCCGCGCCGTTGACTCCGACGCCCTGCGCGGTGATGCTTTGCCCCGTGAGCGCGTAGGAGTAGTACTCCGCTTCGAGATACTCCAGGTTCAGCGCGAAGTTAAGCACGGCGGCGTCCGTAACGCCGGCGGGCGGGGCGGCAATGGCGGGTTCCGCAAGCAAACTGGCCCCGGCGAGGCCAATGGCTCCGGCTCCCACCTGGGTAAGAAATCGGCGGCGGTCGCCGCCCTGGGGGGAAAGGTTCTGCGAATCAGGCATTTTTTTGTTTCCTCATCCTGAAAGAATTAGCGTCGCGCAAACGATACGGCTGTCTGAACGCGCTCGGTGGGCGCTGTATTTTTTATCCCACACGCTTGAATTACGCGCTTCGGCGCGATTGGTTCGGGCCAGAGCGCGATTTAACACAAATTTAATATAAAAAATGGAAAAAAATGAAACGCGGCCCGCTCAAGCCGGCGGGCCAACGCAATCCTGCGGGGAATTTTTTTGCGTCCGGCGCGGTAATGAAAGAGGGAGAAGGAGTAACAGACATGGCGGTACAGGCGGTACACTCGCACGACGAGCAGCATTTCACCGCGTCGGATTTGGTGCGGGACATTGTAATCGGAATGTCGGACGGGCTGACCGTTCCCTTTGCGCTGGCGGCGGGTCTGACGGGCGCGGTGGGGCAGGGGCAGGCGGGCATCATCGTGACAGCGGGGATTGCGGAGATTGCGGCGGGTTCCATTGCGATGGGGCTGGGCGGCTATCTGGCGGCGCGGGGCGACGCGGAGCATTACCAGAACGAGCGGAAGCGCGAAGTCCGGGAGGTTGAGGAAGTCCCGCATATCGAGGCGGCGGAGGTGGCGGAGCTGCTGGAGTCTTACGGTCTGACGCCGGAGGAGAGTCAGCCCATCGTCGCGGCGCTCAGCAAGCGCCCGGAGGCGTGGGTAGATTTTATGATGCGCTTCGAGTTAGGCTTAGAGGAGCCTGATCCGAAACGCGCCCGCAACAGCGCCGCCACGATTGCGGCCTCCTACATCGCAGGCGGCTTTATTCCGCTGACGCCCTACCTACTAGCAAGTTTTCACATTCTGAACGGCCTCAAATCGGCCCTCTATCTTTCCGTTGCGGTCACGCTGCTGGCCCTGCTGATCTTCGGCTACGTCAAGGGCAAAGCGACGGGCATGGCCCCCGTCCGCAGCGGCCTGCAAACCGTCCTCATCGGCGGGCTTGCGGCGGCGGCGGCCTTTCTTATCGCCTCGCTGATACGGACGGGGTAAGCGTTTTTAACACAGAGTTCACGGAGGGAATACACAGAGGACGCAGAGATTTGTTGTCCGCGAAATGACACGAAGGGACACGAAAAGGGGAATAATTCAATCCGCAGATTCGGGGAGTGTCGCAGATTGAACCTTTGCCCGACATCTCTTTACTCCCCCTCCGTGTTCTCAGTGTTCTCCCTCTGCGAACTCTGCGCTAAAAACTCCCCTCAAACATTTTCATCAGTTCCAGTTCCTCAATTTCGTAGTCGGGCTGGCGGCGGCGAATGGCCCGCTGCGCGGCCTGCCGGAAGTCTTTCAGCGTGACGCCCTGCGCGTACTTTTCCAGAACGACGGGGTGGATGTAGCTGCCGCGACACACGGCGGGCGTGTTGCCGAGCCGCTCCGCCACCTGTTCTACTGCCAAAACGAGGTTATGCCTGCGCTGATGCTCGCTATCGGTCGGCCCCATTTCGGCGAGGGCGACGGCGGCGAGCAGCGAACCCCCCCACGTCCGAAAGTCTTTGGCGGAGAACTGCGGAGCGGTCGCTGTTTTGATATAGTGGTTAATATCGCGGGGGGTGATGGGGCGCGGTCTGCCGTGATCGTCCAGATATTGAAACAGGCGCGGGCCGCGAATCGCCTTGATTTCGCGCAGCAGATCGTGGAGTTCCGCGTCCACTAAAACGCGGCGATGCGCCACATGGTGTTTACCGACAAACCCGAAGCGCAATTCGCCGTTCTCGCCAATCTCTAAATGCTGATTGCGCAGGGTGGTGATGCCGTAGGTGCGGTAGCGCTCCACGCTGGCCTCGCTTCCAACGCGGAAATACAGTTCGTTAATCAGCCGCACCATGACCGCAAGGGCCTTTTCGCGGGGCAGGCCCTCCTGCGCGATGTCGGCGTTTGTCCGCTGACGGAGGGCGGGAAGGTACTCGCCGAAATGCGCGATCTTCGCGAACTTTTTGCCCTGCTGCCGCGCCACAAAATCGGCGTGATAATGGTACTGAAGTCTTCCCGCGCCGTCAATTCCCACGACTTGCAGGGGACTGCCCGCCGAGGGCGCGATACGGACTTCCGTCCACGCGGGCGGAATCACCAGCGCGTGAATCCTTTCCAACTGCGCGGCGTTTGCGACCGCCCTGCCTTTCGCGTCGGTGTAGGCAAATCCCGCGTCCTTTGTTCCCACGCGCCGCCACCATTTCGCCCGCCCGTTGCGGTCTGCCGCCTGCTGCGCGTGGCCCGCCGCCACTTTTTCGCCCGCCACCGTCTCGTCCATTTCAATTCTCTGCTCATTCACTGCGCTTACCCCGCCGTTTTTACCGGAAAGACAGGCGCGGCAAGCGGGAAGTTCCAGAAAATAACTCGCCATTTTTCTCTACGAACTACCACGATTGATTCCGAAGAGACACGAAGAAGAAAAAAGAGGCAGGCGGAAAAGTTTTGTTACGGGTTGTAAATGTTCAGGCGTTCACGGGGATGTCCAGCGCGGTGAAACTTTCGGAGATTGCGGCGAGACCGGGATTCGGTTCGGCGGTGACCATCACGGTATGGAGGGTGACGTTCGATTCGCGCAGGCGCAGCGCCATTCCCTCCAGCATCGAAGCGGCCCCGTCGGTGACGAGCAGGATTTCCGCTTCCAGATTTTCGGCGCGGCGCAGATTCTGAACGTCGGTGATGGCGATTTGCAGGGCGTCATTGACGTGCGTGGCGCTGCCGTTGAAGTTCGTCGCGAAAATCACGTCCAGCAGCGCGTCCTTCTCCGCCAGCGTCCGGGCCTGCGCGGGCGGCTCGACCGCCGGGGGCCAGATGCCCGCGTCCAGCGCGTAGCGGCGGAACAGATAGCGCGTTTCGCCCCTGCCGAGGTTGGCGCGGATCAGGGCGGCAATCACCGCGAGCGCCAGCACCGCATTTTTGCCGCGCATGGAGGCGCTGTAATCCAGCAAAATATAAAGCAGTTGTCCGCCGCGCCCGTTTCCGCCCTCCCGCTCAATCGGCACGGGGACGGGCTTGCGGACGACAATCTCCATGCGTCGCGTCACGGGCTTAAATTCCAATCGCTGCTTCGCGCCCTGCCGCGCGGGGACAAGGAGTTCGCCCCGGCTCATGCGGTCTACCATCAGCTCAGGCGGCAAAATCTGGTCCAGCATCCGCGCTTTCCATACCTCTTCCAGCATCCGGGCGGGGCGCATCGTGAGCGAGGCGAGGGGCCGATCGCTCCACGTTTCGCCGGGAATCAGCAGATTCACGTCCTGCCATTCGCGGACGACCTGTTCCCGCAGCAAAAACTCCTGCCCCTGCGAATCGCTTCCCGACTCTCCCCCCGCCAGTTTTCTAGAAACGCGCAGCCAGGGCGGACTGGCCTCTAAAATGCGGCGCATCAGCGTCTCAACGCGGGCGGAGTCGGCGAAGAAATCGCTTTCAGGCAGGCGGAACGCGGCGGCGGCCCGCGCAAGCTTTTCGTTGTCCTGCAAGTCCCGATGCCGCGCCAGCAGGCGTTCCACGTCCGCCCTGTCCATTCGCGCCGCCTGCGCCGTCGTGACGTTGACGCGCCAGCGGCGCGGGGGACGGGCGCGAACGCGCCGCCGCAGCGAGCGCAGCCCGCCCAGCAGCAAAATCCACGCCCGCAGCAATCGTTTCAGCGCGTTCCACATCGTTGCTTGCAATCCCCGAAAGAAGACAGAAGACAGAAGTCAGAAGTCGGTAGCGCGTCAAGGCATATCCTGTTTAATCAAGGCCTCGCTACGCGGCTTCGGCGGAACGTCCTTCGAACGAAATAATCGTAACGATTCACCCCACCCCAGCCCTCCCCTTCGCAAAGGGAGGGAGCCGTCCGCTTTTCTCCCCTCCTTACGAAGGAGGGGTTGGGGGGAGGTGAATCGTTACAAATAATCTATGAGCCGCCTCTGCGTCCGAAGGACGATCCGGCAGCGCCGCGTAGCGAGGTATTTCAATACCTTGCCTCCTGCGCGAGGAAATTCATCTCCTTGACTCGTAGCGAGGAAATTCATCTCCTTGACTCGTAGCGAGGAAGTTTACTTCCCTGACGCTCTATCCCCTGCTGTTTTCTGTATTCTGTTTTCCGTTTCCTGCTTCAGTCCGCTCCTGCCTCAGTCCGCGCCGACACGATTGAAGTTGCCGATCAGCAGCGTGAAGTCCGTCGAGTCCACGCTGCCATCGTAATTAAAGTCGGCGGTGGCGTCGTACCCCGAACCGGGAACGCTGGCGCTGCTTTTGTACGACCCGATCAGCGCGGTAAAGTCGCGGGAGTCTACGCTGTTATCGCCGTTGGAATCCCCGGCGGGCAGCGTCGCGGCGGCGGCGGAATTGGGGCCTTCGGCGGTCGCGTTTGCCGCCGAGACCACTTAGGGACTCTCAAAGTTTAAATCGTTCCATTGCGGTAGCGTGTAGCGGGCGAATAAATTCACTGCCACAAAAGCGCGAAGTCCGCCTTCGCGGACTCAATGCGGACTTTGAACATTGGAACGTTTATTTTTTGAGGGTCCCTTAGTAGTAGGTCGCGCCGCAAGTCAGCCCCGAATCCAGATAGTTCGCGGCGGTCACTTCCGCCGCAAGCGTGAGAGAAGGCCCGCCCGGTGCGCCGCTGCGCTTGACTTGGTGGGAGACCGCGCCCGGAACGCTGTCCCACGTCAGCCGGACTGAACGCGCCGTCGGCGCGGCCTGGAGATGCAGCGGAGCGGGGGGCAGGTCAATGGCGCGGGTGAACAGCGCCGACTGCGGAATGACCTGCGCTATCCCGTCCGGCTGCGTCCAGAGAGCATCTGCCTTGTCCCCATAAAATCGCCCCTGCGCCAGTCACGAGAGCGCAGGGGCGTCATCAGCAGAATAGCGTAATCCGCGCTCTATTCGTCGCCGAACGTATCGCAGTTGTTGAGCAGGATATGGTAGTCGAGCAAGTCTACCTTGCCATCGTGGTTAAAGTCCGTGTCGGCGGCGTTCCCGTCCGTGCCGAAACTGCCGAGCAGGGCGGAGAAATCCTCCATCCCGACCGCGTTGCGATTGCCCGAATCGCCGCCCAGCAGCACGATGGGACGCCCGCGCCGATTCGTCAGCGTGGACTGCCCGTCAATGCGGACGCTGTGGAAAACGCGGCGCAGGGTATGCGCCTCTTTCAGCGCCACATCATACGTTCCGGGCGGCACAAGAAGGTGGAACGCGCCGTAGGGAGTGCCGGGAATCGGTTGCAAAACGGCGTTCATGGCGGGCAGGACGAGGCGGTCGGTTCCCGGAGCGCGGAACTCAAACGTCAACGCGCTCACCGGCGTCACGACCTGACTCAAGTCCGCAACGCCCTCCAGACCCGCCGCGCCGGTGATGACCGTTCCCTGCGCCGGGACTTCGGTATAGGTAAAAATCAGTTTCGCATGATACCACGCGGCGGCGTCGGAGCCGTTGTCGTCGAAATCCAGAACCAGCGTATCGGCGCTGACATCGGTCGGCACGGCGAGGCGCAGCCCTTCGCGGTCGGTGAGGGTTTGCAGCGTCACGAGGGTAGAGGCCAGCGACATCGCGGGGATTTTCAGCGGCAAGGCGGTCGAGTAGGTCTCGTTGTTTACGTCCCGATCCTGCGCTTGGGGCCACTTCGGAATCCATTGCAGATTGTTGGCGACAGTCACGCCGTCCAGTTTCGTTGAGATTACCGTCGGGAAATTGTTGCCGTTCCAGTGTCCGGGCGCGGCGTGTTCCAGATGATGCCAGAGCAGATGGCTGCCCTTGAGCAAAAGTTGGCTGTTTCCGTCAATATACGCCTGCGCGTCAATCTCAAAAGTGTGCGTTCGGAGCGCAGAGGACGGCGCGGGGACAGACGAAGCGAGCGGGGAGGCGGACACATCGGCGGTCGCGAGGACGGCGCGTTTCATAATGCCCTGCTGAAAGTCGGCGGCGGTCTCCTGCGCGAAAATGGGGGCGGTGGGGCCGATAACCGAATCGTAAATCTGCGCCTCATCAATCAGGCCGTTGAACGGTTCGTTGATGCCCGCGTCCTGCGTATTGCCAATACCGATTCCGGGCGACCAATCGAGCAGCAGGTCACGGCTGGGGCGGATGTCGGTCAGGGCCTGCGCGATCAGGCGGTTGTTCAGGCTGATCCGCATCAGTCCGGTCTTATCGTCAAGCGAGGCGGTGACGTAGACGAACTGCTGAATCGGCATGGGAGCGGCGATCTCCACGTAGCGGTTGTCCGCGTTGCCGATATGGAACACGAGATTGCCCGATTTGTGGAACGCAAGGAAGTAGGGATCGTAGCCGCCGCGACTGTCGCCGCGAAACACGATCTGACCGTAGCCGGTGGGGTTGTCGGGCAGGGCGTTGACGTAAACCCAGGCCGAGATGCTGAACGATTTGGTAAGTTTCAGCGCGTCGGCGTCCGGCAGGCGGACAACGCCGTTCGTCCCGTCAAAAGCAAACGCTTGGCCGAGGACTCCGGGCGCGTACTTGACGCCGCCCTGCAACCGCGCCGCGTTCGTCCCGACGGAGTCGAGCGCGTTGCCCTCCGCCTGCCACGCGCCGACCGGGAATTGCGCCGCAGCAGGCAGGGCGCACAGAGCAAGGGCCGCGCCGCCGGACAGCAGGCGGGCCAGACGAAGGCCGTTTCGATTTCTCACAGGACATTCCTCCCGGACAAACTTACGATGCGCCGACAGATTCGCGCAGTCCGCATTTAGACGGGCCGCGCTGACAAAAGGATACACTATTTTTCGGTCTATTTCGCGCAAATCACGAAAAATAACGCGCGTCCGCAGCGCCGCAATCGCATCGCGCCATTCGCAACGCGCAGACCGGGCCGTGAACAGACGTGACCGGGCGGTGAACGACCCGACTACGTGGCGCATCCGGGCCGTGAACGACCCGTCTGGGAGGCTGCGCCGACTGTCCTCGCGGACGAGAAATTCAAGCCCGATTCCTCCCTATAAAAGGTATACTTTTTGTCAGGAACGAAATTTTGTCCGTAAGAGGCAGGGCCATTCAGTTTTCGCGCGGGCGAATCAATTCACGGCCACGCGCGCGCAAAGTCCGCCTTCGCGGACTCAATGCGGATTATCCCCCACAAAAAGGATCGGGTTTAGTGTCCGAAGGGACACTTCGCGCGCTTGTGGCAGCGGTTTCAACCGCCCGACGCTGAAAACGGAATGGCCTTGCGTAAGAGGGGACGCAAGAGGAACGGGGGGCCTGACCGATGAATACGCTGGTCTGTCCGCAGTGCGGTCAACCCAATGAGCCGTTTGCCACCGTCTGCCTGCGCTGCGGGCGGGCGTTGGTCAACGCCTACCCCGCGCCATTGCAGGCGGGGGGATACGCCGCGCCCGGTTATGGGGCGGCTCCGCCGCCCGTAAACTATTGCCGGGTCTGCGGTCTGACGTATGGCCCGCGTGGAACGTGTCCGCGCTGCGCCGTGCCAACGGGTACGGTCGGCAATCCCAATGACGCCACCTGCACCACCTATTTGCACGTCGGCTACCCGTACCCCGCGCCCTCCGCCAACGACTCGGAATCGGTGGTCAACGCGCTCGATCCCGCTTCCGGCTGGAACTGGGGCGCGGCGGTCTTCACGGTCTTGTGGGCCGTGCCGCACCGCGTCTGGTGGGTTATCGGGGCGTTCGTGGCGCTGCTTCCCCTGCCGCTGATTTTTGTTCTGGCGGGTTCCGGCGAAAGCGATCCCGGTTCCTATTTTTCGGCGGCGCTGGCGACATTTCTGATTCCTTACGTCCTGCTCGGCGTCTCGCTGGGGATGCGCGGCAACGCAATCGCGTGGCGGCGCGGACGCTTTGCCAGCGTGGAAACGTTCCGCGCCGCGCAAAAAAAATGGCGACTAGCGGCGTGCGCCGTCCTTATCGTAATTATGGCGGTGGGCGTCGCGCTCTCGCAGCTGCCGTAGAACGGGGCGGAGGAGGCGCGTTGCGGGCAAGTTTCGGGAACCCTGCCGCGTTCCAAACGTTCTGACCTGACGAAAGCGCGTGGCATTGGCCCCGCTTCTACTCACAAGGAGACGTTTCAGCATGAATAAACCGAGCGGAACTTCGCAGGGATCGCAGGATCAGGACGAAAAGAAAGACCATCAGCATACCCACGAGGGCCGGGGCGAACACGGACGCGAAAATCAGTTCGACGACCCGCAGGCGCAACAGGCCAAAGGCCACCGCAAAAATGAACCGGCGCATGGGGCCAACCCGAACGCCGAAAACGCGGCTCCCGTCGCCACCGATCACACCGAACCGGGCGGCAACCGCCCGAAGGGGCCGGGGACGCATGGCGGACGCGCCGATCATCGGTGAAGCGCAGAGCGCGTGGCAATGGGCGCGGCGGGCCGCGCTTCTCACGAGGGAGGCAGGAAACAGAAAAATGGCGTTGCAAGAAATCGCGTCCGGGGTGTTTCACCTGACGGACAAAATCGTCAATATCTATTTTGTGGGGCAGCCAGACCGGGAATGGACTCTGATTGACGCGGGGCTTCCGGGCAGCGCGGCGAAAATTCAGGCGGCGGCGCGGTCGCTTTACGGGCCAAACCGCGCTCCCCTCGGCATTGTTCTGACGCACGGACATCTTGACCATGTGGGCGGACTTCCGATGCTGTCGGATGCGTGGAACGTTCCGATCTACGCGCACCGCCTGGAATGGCCCTATCTGACCGGGAAGGCGGCCTACCCGCCCCCTGACCCGACGGTAGGAGGCGCAATGCCCTTTCTGTCGCGCTTTTTTCCGCCCGACATTCACCAGTTCGGCGACCGCCTGCGCGAGTTGCCGGGGCAGGGTTCGCTGGCGATTTTGCCGGACTGGACTCTGATCCACACGCCGGGACATTCTCCCGGACACGTCTCCCTGTTTCGGGAAAGCGACCGAACCTTGATTGCGGGCGACGCTTTTGTCACGACCAATAACGACACCTGGTACGGGTTGATTACGCAGCGGCCCGAAATTTGCCGCCCGCCGACGTATTACACGATAGACTGGGACGCGGCGGCGGAATCGGCGCGGGCGCTGGCGGAGCGAAAGCCCATTACGGTGGCGACCGGACACGGCGTCCCGCTCTCCGGGCCGGAAGTTGCGGAAACGCTGGCGAATTTCGCCCGCCATTTCCCCTTCCCGTCGCAGGGCCGCTATTTCCCCACTCCGGCGCGGACGGACGCGGAGGGCGTCGCGGCGCTGCCGCCGCGCCCGTTTGATCCGCTGCCGCGCCTCGCGGCAAAGGCGGGCCTCGCCGCGCTTGCGGTCGTGTCGCTGGCCCTGCTCAATCAGACCGACCGAAAACGCCGGACGCCTGAATAGCAAGCCAACGCTTTTCGCTAAAAATCGAACGGATATTTTAGAGCAGAGGGACAGAATGAAGTGAGCATGAAATCAGGAGAGCAAGGCGGCGATGCGCGGGAGAGGGATAGAGCCGGGACGCAGCGCGAAAGCGGGGCAGGCGGTCAGTCTGCCCCAACCGAATCCGGCCCCGCCCCGGTCGCCGGGTCTGCGACCTTAGAGCGCAGCGCGGAAACGGACGGCTCCGGCGCGGCGAAGGCGGGAAATGGCGGCGGCAAGCTGGCGGTCGGGCCGCAGGCGTCGGAGGCTTACGGTTCCGGCGCAGACGAAGGCGCGGCCCCGGCTGTTCCGGGCAATTTTGACCGCGCCACGCCTTCCGGCGACGCCGACTTAAACTGAAACGAAAAGGGAACGCGAAGCGGTCTGCTTCGCCGCTTAAAAACCGCCTATGGATCGCGCCGCAATCCAAAATCCAAAATCCAGAATCCAAAATTCGAAACGTTCCGCGCTGCTGGCGCTGGGGTTGTGCCTGTCGGTTCCGGTTCAGGCCGCGCCGCCCGTGCCGTATGCGACGGTGTTTGCGCCGGGAACGCCTGATGAGATCGCCTACCTCGCCAAAGTGGTGGGCGCGACGGCGGCGCGGGGCGAACGCCATGCGGAAACGGGGCAGTATTGGTATTACGCCTTTCCGGTCGCTCCGGGCGCTTCCTGCCGCCTGCTGCTCACCATTGACGGCGACGCGCTGACGCCGCTTCCCGGCTTCATGGTCGCGGGGCAGGACGGCAAACCATTGCCGATTCACGTTCAGCGCGAGACCGAAAAAACGATTGCGGTGGACTGGTCGCTTCCGGCAAATTGGCCTCTCGGTCAGCGGGTCTCGGTGGGGCTTTCCGCTCCGACCGCGCCTTTTACGCTGCATTATGTCCAGTTCGCGCAGTCCGCGCCCGACCGGAACGGCGACGGTCTGCCCGATGTCGTCGCCGCGCAGATGCGGCAGGGAATCGCCTCGAATTACCCGTTTAGCCTGCCGCGCCGCGATGCGTTTCCCTCCACCATCACGCAGACGAGCAGCCTTCCCAACCTCGCCAACGACATTCAAACGGACGCGGTTTTCGTCTACAACGGCCTCGCCGACCGCATGACGAACTGGAAAATTCGCGGCTACACCGTCTGGACAATGGCGGGGGCCAGAGCGGAAAAAGAGTATGCGGACGCTCACCCCGACGCCGTGCAGACCGACCGCAACGGAAACGCTTTGACCGTAGAGGGCAGCGCCTACCTGACGCCGACGCCGGAGCGAATCGCGCTGGAAAGCGACTTTTTCGGCAAGGCGCTGGCGGGGGGCAGCGAGGGAATCTGCCCGGAGGAGCCGGAATACTTCGCCAATGCGGGCTACGAGAACGCCTTCAAGACCGAGTGGCTGCGCGAATACAAAACCGCGTGGCAGCCGCCCGACCGCGACATCAATACGCGCTGGCGGGCGTCCCGGCTCATGGCGAAACTGGAAACCGCGCATATCGGCGGCATCCTTGCGGACGCGGCGCGAAGAAAGCCCGCCGCCCGCCGCCTGGTCGCCCTGCATAGCCCGATTAATTACGCGCAGTGGGGAATAATCGCGCCGCAGTATCAAATCACGAGTTTGCCGGACGCGCAGGAGGTCATCGGGCAGGTCTGGACGGGAACGGCGCGGACTCCGGCGCGGTATGCGGGCGTGGCGCAGGACAGGACGTTCTCGACCGCTTACTTAGAATACTCCTCCCTCTACCAACTCCTGCGCGGGACGAAAAAACGGCTGTGGTTCCTGACCGACCCGGTGGAGGACGCCGCCGACCGAACGCCGGAAGATTACAAAGCGCATTACGAGGCGACGGTCGTTGCGGCCCTGCTGTTCCCCGAAGTCAACGCCTACGAGGTCATGCCCTGGCCCGACCGGGTATTTGGCAAGGTTCCCAACGCCTACGCGACGGAAATAAATTCGGTCATTGCCGCGATGCAGGAGATGAAAAATCAGCCGAACTACGGCGGCAGCGCGAATAACCCGACGATTGGCGTGTTTGTTTCTGACGCGATGCAGTATCAGCGGGCCGAACCGAACGTCAGCGATTTCGACGGCGTGTTCGGCTTGACATTGCCATTGCTTCAGCGCGGGATTCCGGTTCAGGCCGTTTCGCTCGACCGCGCCGCCGACGCCGGGTACTTAAGCGGCTTCAAGACTCTTCTGCTCTCCTACGATTTCCAGAAGCCGCCGGACGCCCGGACGCAGACGGCTTTGCTCGATTGGACGCGGCGCGGCGGAAGTCTGATTTTCGTCGGCGGCTCCGACGCTTATAACGCCCTGTCCGATTCGTGGTGGCGCAAATTGGGGATTGCCGCCCCGCAAAACGCGCTGTTTACGGCGGCTGGAGCGGTAATTGGCGGCGGGGCGATTACGCAGACCGCCCCGCCGGAAGACCTCTCGCGCTACGCCACACTGCTCACGGGGGACATTGCGGAACACAACCTCAAAAACCGCCGCGCTTACACCTTCGACCTGACGAAATTCGCGCAAGGCAGCGGCAGCGTCGCCGTCCGGTTCGCGGACGCCGCGCCGGGGGACGGCTGGGGCGCGTGGGTTGCGTCGGCGGAACTGCGCCTCGGCGGACAGATCGCCGCGTCATTTCGCGCCGGTTCCGACCTCGAAAATCGGTTTTTACGCTATGACAATGGCAGCCGGTTCGATGGCGCGGCGCGTTTCGCGGACGGCCCCGCCTCCTGGACGTACCAGTTCGATAACCTGCCGCGTGGTCAGTCGGTCACGCTCACGGTGGACATGGGCAACGGGTTTCAGGTCTCCGCCGCCGCCGCGCAGCCCAACGCCTCCCGGACGCTGATTGCGGCGCCGGAAGCGGGGCCGCTGGCAAATCTTTTCCCGCGCCTGCAAATCGGAGTCAATTACCCGCTAACGCTCTACCCGTCCCTGACCGGCAAAATAAAAACGCCCGCGCCCGCCGCAGTCGTCAAGACCGCCGCGAAATCGGACGATGGAAAAACCGATGGCGGGAAAATGGAAGCGGGAAAAACCGATGCGGGCAAAATAGAACCGGACGCATGGAACCCGCTGTATCAGCTTCGCAGCGGCGGCGTTCCCGTGTGGTCGCAGACGGTGGATCGCGGGACGATTATAAACGTGGGCGTGGCTCCGGGCTATTTTTCGGGCAGCGAACGCAGCGCCGCCATGCTCCGCGCCCTGACGCAGTACGCCACGCAGCGGGCGGGCGGAATCTACCGCGAACCTGGCTCTCTGCGGCTGAAACGCGGGCGCTACACGATCATCCGAACCTTTAATGCGGGCGTCACGGTGGAGGGAAAAACCATCAATCTTTTCTCGCCGACGCTGGCGGTTGCAGAAGACCGGGAGATTCCGCCGCGCTCGCTGGCGCTGCTCGCCGACTTGCCCGATTCGGATTCGCCCCGCATCGGCTTCGTGTCCGGGCGCGTTATCGCAAGGCTGGAAACGCCCCGCGCCACCCGCTTTTTTGTTCGCGGGCCGGGGGGAACGACGGGCGCGGCCCGCCTCGCCGCGCAGGGCCGCAAACTCGGCGGCGTCCGCGCTACCGATTGGCTCGGTCGCCCTATCGCCATTCAGGAATACGTCGAGGACGGCTCCGTCCTGCTACGCTACCCCAATCACCCGGACGGCGTGATCGTGTACGCAGGCTGGCGGTAGCGTTGCAGGGCGGGGGAGACCGGAAGTTTTATACACCGACCAGAGCGGGAGGATTTATTTCTATGGAACCGACGCAAAACTCAAACGAAACGCGCGAAGAATTTTCCGCCGAAGCGCAGGACGATTTTCCCGCCGAGGAACTTGCAAAACTGGTAATGGCAAGCGGGTCGTTTGACTGGCTGACAGATGAGCCGGACATCTACGATGCGACCTGCGGTGAACCTGTCTGACGCAAAACGTGGAAGTAGAGACGCAGGGTACGCATCGCCTCTTTATCGTCATCAAAATAATCTTCGAAGAATCCGGGAGCGTTTAACGCTTCGGGGTAGGCGTATCGTTCGCCTTCTTCGCCATAAGTCGTAATCCAGTCCTGCGGTTCGGAAGGATCAACGACCGTGAAGAGTTCGGGCGGGTACAGGTATGGACATCCCTCATCGCTCATAATGCGATAATAGTCCGCTTCGATCCCAATAACGCGATAGACATTGCCAATGGTCAAATCGTTGTAGATAGCGCCATCCGGTTCCACGACCGCTTCCTGAATATCGAGACGAACTTTCATCGTTTTTCCTGCTGGGATCGTAAAAAGAGAGGCGGCGGAAATTTTGTTCCGCCGCTTTGCTTCCCGTCCGCAGGACGGTCGGCGTAGCCTCCCAGACGGGTCGTTCACGGCCCAGTTTGATAATATGTCTCAAGTTTATCTGATTTGTCTATGAGATCACCGACGCAATCGCGGCGCAAACGGGGTCAAGATTTTTGGCGTTGAGGGCCGCCACGCAGATTCGCCCGCTGTCCACAATGTAGAGGTGATTTTCATCGCGCAGTTTTTCTACCTGCGCTTTGGTCAGGCCGGAATAGGAGAACATTCCGCGCTGCTCGGCGATGAACCCGAAGTCCCGCGCCGCGCCTTTTTCCCGCAGTTTTTCCACCATTTGCAGGCGCATGGCGCGGATGCGTTCGCGCATTTCGCTTAGTTCCGATTCCCACAGCGCCGAAAGCCCCGTGTCACCCAGCACCGTCGCGACAATCGCCCCGCCGCGAGTGGCGGGGCTGGAATAATTCGTCCGCACGACCCGCTTGACCTGACTCAAAACGCGCTTCGCCTCGTCCGCGTCCTGCGTAACAAACGTCAGCGAACCGATGCGCTCCCCGTACAGCGAGAACGATTTAGAAAACGACTGCGCCACCAGAAACGACAGGCCCGATTCCGCAAACAACCGCACGGCGTAGGCGTCCGGCTCCGGCCCCTCGGCAAAGCCCTGATACGCAAAATCGAGGAATGGCAGCAATTCCCGCTCCGCGCACGTCTCCGCCACGTCGCGCCACTGGGCCGGAGTCAGATCAAGTCCGGTCGGGTTATGGCAGCAGGCGTGCAGCACGACGGGCGTTGCGGCGGGCAAATCGCGCAGCGTAGCCATCATCTCGCCGAACCGGACGGACTGCGTTTCCGCGCCGTAGTAAGGATACGTCCGCACATCGAAGCCCGCCGTCTCGAATAAGGCCCGGTGATTCTCCCACGAGGGATCGCTGATATAAAGCGGAGCCGCGCCCTCGGAAACGAACCGCTTTAAAAAGTCCGCTCCGACTTTTAATGCCCCCGTGCCGCCCAGCGCCTGAATCGTCACAGCGCAGCCTTCCGAAATCACCGGCGAACCCGCCCCGAAAAGCAGCGTCTGCACCGCCTGATTGTACGTTTTCAAGCCGTCAATCGGCAGGTAAGACTTGGCGCCTTCCCGCTCCAGCAGCCGCGCCTCGGCCTCATGGACGCAGCGCAGCAGCGGCGCCTTTCCGTTGGCGTCCTGATACACTCCCACGCCCAGATTGACTTTTTCCGGGCTGACATCGGCGTTGAACCGCTCTGTCAGCCCCAGAATCGGATCGGGCGGCGCGGCGGAAATCCCCTCAAACGGCGAAACGCGCTTCGTCATCGCAACGCTCATAAAAATCTCCCTCTACTTCTTATCGTTCGGATTCGGCAGGGCGTTGACTTTCGGCAGCGTCTTGCGCAGGCTCTTAACCCAATCTTCCGCCTGCTTTTTCACCGAGACGCCGTTCGCTTTGCCGTCTTCGGGCGTGACGGTGACGAGCAGACGGTCTTTGACCATGATATTGATATTCGCGTCTTTCTTCTTGTCCACCGGCACGGCCTTGATATCGGAAGGCCTGATTTTCTTCGACGCGAGGATGTCGGGCAGGCGCTCATTCACCTGATCCACCCGCTCCTGCACGGTCTTGCCGTCCGCCGCCACTCGGATTTTGAACATCAGCGTGCTGCCGACCGCCACATCGCCCTCGTCGGCGCGAACCGGCGACATGACCAGCGCCATCCCCAGCATCAGCAGCGCCACCAGTGAAAATTTCGTTTTCATCGAATGATTCCTTTCAAACGTCTCGCCTAAAATTTTCGGGAGAAGGGAAGGAAACTTTTCCCTTTCCCCGCTTCCCTTTATTCGGTTTTCGCCGCCCACAGCAGGCCGCGAGTCGTCAGTTCCAGCACGTCGGGTTGCCGGACGACAGCGGCGCTATGACCGAGCGAATTGTAAAAAATTTTGCCCTGCCCGTACATTCGCGTCCAGACAACCGGCATATCAAATGCGCCATTGGCGACGTGCGGCCCGTCCACGCCCGGAGTGGGGAAACGGGTTACCGCCAAAACTTTGTTCGCCGGATCGGTATGGAGGTAATACTGCTCCGATTTGATATGCAGATCGCCGAGGCCCTGCGTAATCACATGGTCTTTCTCCGTGATGCGGACGACGTATTCCACGCCGTCGTTGCCCGGATGCGAGACCCATTGCCCGCCCGTCATAAATTGCCACTCCGTCGCTTCGCGGAATGAGTCGCACATTCCGCCGTGAACGCCGCCTAATCCCACGCCGCTTTTGACCGCCTCCGTCACCCCTTTGAGTTGGTCATCGGAGATTTTGCCCATCGTCCAGATTGGCACAATCAAATTGAGCGATTTCAGTTTATCGCCGTCTAAGAACGAATCCAGCGTATCGGACACTTCCGTCTCGAACCCTTTGGCCCTCAACGCCCCGTCCAGAATCTCCGCGACGGGTTGCGGCTCATGCCCGTCCCATCCGCCCCACACAATCAACGCGGTCTGCGCCATTTCTTGCCCCTTTGCCCGTTTGGTATTGCGCTCTTGCGCCGTCTCCTATTTTACCAGAAACAGATAAAACAATAGACAGAATAAACCGGATTTTTCAGGATGAAAACTGGAATCTAAAATCCAGTAGGGCGATTTCGTTTTCAGTAATTCGGGTAACGCACACCATGCGCGGCAAGCGCATCCCGCACTTCTTCTGCCTGCTTATACTCAAATGCGGCCATAACCTAACCAGTCTGGCAGATTTTCTTCGCACCACTGCCGATATTCTGCCATGGTTTCAAAGGAACGAAATTTCGCGTCATCCATGACCGGCTTATATGTTTTGATGAAGGCGTAGCGGAACCGCTGCGCCAGCGGGCGTTTCGCCGCTGCCTCAAACTCTGCCAGCGCGTCCGCCGGAATCTTGTCGTATGCCGTCCGTAGGGTGTCTGCCTCTGCTTTTTGTTCATCCGGCAAAGTAAGCCTCCTCTATTAGTCCGTCTTCATCAAAATCGCCCATAATAGTATGGCCCCAGAACAAATCACCGTCCTCATAATTCAGGCTTACGCTCCCATCCGCCTGCAATTCCACGCTTTCCAGCGTCATTTTTGCGATAAAGGCGTCTTCATCAAGCGGTTTGCCCTCGCACCAATCGCCTTCATTGAACATAGGAAGTAAAAACTTGGAGGCGGCCCGGCGAACTACTTCTTCCGAGTCGCGAACGAGCAAGTAAGGTCGGCGGGCGCGAACAAGCCCTGCGGCAATCTCGTTTGGTTCGGCGTGAAAGCGCACAGTCGCAATCAAACCAGATGGCAATGTCATCTGATTTTTCCAGCAATTATTTGCGCTGTCCCAAGTCATTTTGCCCAAAACATCATCTTCAATACTTTCCGGCGTCACGCCTGCTTCTCCTCTTATTTTGTCATGCTGCGGATTCGAAACGCGCTTGCAACCTACCGCATCGCGCTTCATAGTCCGCCATTTCTTCCCGCAAACTTTCTAACTGACTTGCCAGCGCGTCCCGCTCCGCTTGTCGCAGAAGTGGATGAATTGGGTCTGCGCCTGCGTGTTCTATTGGCGTATTCAGACAGGCGAGCGTCCGCGCAAATTCACCCGCGCATTTTCTTGTTAGTTCATACTGAAATTCGTTTTCGATCATAGCAGCCTCGTTAAATCCAGCGCGACTATACCTTTCGGTTCGCCTGTCCGCCGATCTGTCTGGAAAAATTCTAGAAAAGTTTTACCGCTTGCGCCTTCTGGCAAATCGGCGGGGAATAATTCACCGCCAAAGCGCAATTTTTGCGCGATACGTCCCTTTGTAAAAGTTAAAAACACAGGATCAAGTTGTGCGATGTCAACGCCCGCAATTTCCCAGCAAGCATCAAAATCGCCAGGAATAATTTTTGTCGTGATAAAACTCCCATCTACATAAGCTACGCGGCACCCTGCGTTGCGAAGCGCGTCAAGGGCGGCTTTCAGGCCAAAAAGAAGGGTAATGCGCCGCGCATTACCGCCAAACTGGCCCGCGAACTCGTCCCACGTCGTTTGATGTATACCGGGCGGAAGATTTCCTTCCATGTTAAAATTGGGCAGACTCATTATGAAAAGAGTATAACGCGGTCCGTTACGAAAGTCAATCCAGCGGAAGCAAAAAACTAAGAGTGTGTACGAAAATTAGGTAAAGGCGTCGCGTTTGCATGGAATAACCCTTTATGCAAACTACAATATCCTACGCAACCGATCTTTCCGACTTCGAATGGCAACTAATTTGCGGCTTTTTTCCTGACCGAAAACCCGGCATGGTGGGAAGGCCGCGCGAAATTCCGTATCGCTCCATCGTCAACGCCATTTTGTATCTGGTGCGCACAGGCTGCCAATGGCGACTTTTGCCCCATGATTTTCCCTGCTATTCGACCGTATCGGACTACTATCATCAATGGAGCGAAAATGGCCTGCTCGAAAAAATGGAAGCGCATCTGCGCCGCGCCGTTCGCCTTGCGGTGGGCAAAGAGGCCGAGCCTTCCGTCGTCATCATAGACAGTCAGTCGGTGAAGACGACGGAAAAAGGGGGCCGTCCGAACCTGAGAAAACTATCGGCTATGACGCCGGAAAACAGGTTAAAGGCCGCAAGCGCCATCTCGCGGTAGACACCCTCGGCCTGATTTGGGCGCAGACCGTGACGGCGGCGAGCGTGCAAGACCGGGACGGGGCGGTCCGCTTGCTGCCGCTACTGGAACCGCACAGCGCGCGGTTACAAACAATTTATGCGGATGGCGCGTATGCCGGTCGTTTTGAGGACATTACCTCCTACTTTTACGAGTGGACGGTCAACATTGTCAAGAAACTCGACGACCAAAAGGGCTTTGTCGTGTTGCCCAAACGCTGGATGGTCGAGCGCACGTTGGCATGGCTTTCCAAGAACCGGCGTTTGAGCAAAGATTACGAGTTCCAGACCAAGAGCAGCGAAGCGATCATACGTTGGGCTTCGATACGGCGCATGACGCGCTGGCTGGAAAAACGCAATACCTAATTTCCGTACACACTCTAACAGGCGCCAAAATCATATTTAATCCATTAATCGGCGTAATTACAGTTCAAAGATCATGTTCCCCAGCCGAAATATAGGCCGATATGGTAGACGAGGAACGTGCCGCACCACGCCAGCGCCGTCATGTAGGCAATCTGAAACAGGGGCCATTTCCAGCCGTTTGTTTCGCGGCGGACGACGGCGACGGTGGACATACACTGCATCGCCAGCACGTAGTAGACCATCAGGCATACGGCAACGAGCGGCGAAAAGACCTTCTTTCCGGTGGGCGGGTCGGTGTCGTCGCGCAGTTTTTGCTGCAAATCCACCTGCCCTTTTTCCTCCGGGTCGTCCACGTTGTAAACCGTTCCCATCGCGGAAACGAACACCTCCCGCGCTCCAAACGACGACACGATCCCGATCCCCATTTTCCAGTCGAAGCCCAGCGGCTTAATCAGCGGCTCCAGTGCGTGGCCGGCGTACCCGGCGAAAGAGCGCTCCGCCCGCTGCTGCGGCGGCAAATTCGGGTGTTTCGGGTACGTCGCCATGAACCACAGCACGACCGAAATAGACAGAATGACCGTAGCGGCGCGGGCCAAAAACAGCCAAGCTCGCTCGACCATCTGATACAGGGCCGTTTTCAGGCTCGGCAGGCGGTAGGGCGGCAGCTCCATCAGGAAAGCGGGGGCGACGCCTTTGAGCAGCGTCCGATGAAAAATCCACGCAATGCAGAATGCGACCGCCATGCCCATAAAATACATCGTAATCAGCGTCAGTCCGGGTAAGGAGAGCAGCGTCAGCGGGCCGATTTTCAGGACGGGACGCGCCGGAATAAACGCTCCGATCATCAGCGTATAGACGGGCAGGCGGGCGGAACACGACATCAGCGGCGCGACAAGAATCGTAATCAAACGGGCTTTGCGGTCGCCAATCGTGCGGGTCGCCATAATCGCGGGAATGGCGCAGGCGAACGAGGACAGCAGCGGGATAAACGATTTCCCGTGCAATCCCACCTTGCTCATCAGCCGATCCATCAGGAAGGCGGCGCGGGCCATGTAGCCGGTGTCTTCCAGCAGGCTGATAAAGAAAAACAGCATCAAAATCTGCGGCAAAAACACAATCGCATTGCCGACGCCGCCAAACACGCCGTCGCGCAGCAGATCGCGCAGGTCTCCCGGCGGCATCCAGCGGGTCAGCAGGCTGGCAAAGTGATTTACGCCGTCTTTCAGGACGCCCATCGGCCCCTGCGCCCACGTAAAGATAGACTGAAACACGAGGGCCATCACCACGAAGAAAATCACGTAGCCCCACAGCGGGTGCATCACCACACGGTCAATCCGTTCATTAAAACTAAGCGGGGTGCGGCGCATTTTTCGGGTCTGCTTCGTGATCCCCGCCGTCGCGTCCGCAATCCACGCATACCGCGCCTCGATCACCTGTGCAGCAAAATCTATGTCCTGTCCGGCTAAATTCTCCTGCGCTTCCCGGATTTTTTTGCGGACAGGCGGGGCGGGCGGGGCGATACCCGGCGTTTCGCTCTCCTGCATCAAGAGTGAGACAGCCTCGGCGAACGCGATGCGCGGCGTCAAATTCTGATTTTCCGCCTGCAAGACCGCCTGCAATTCCGTCACGGCCTCCCGCGATTCCGGGGCGATTTTCCACGCCACTTCGGGCATCAGGCGGCAGGTCGCTTCCGTCACGCGGTCGCGCAGCGCCTCCAGTCCCGTTCGCTTCGACGCAATGATTGTGATTACCGGAACGCCAATCGCCTGCTCTAAGGCGGCGGCATCCATTGTCCGGCCCTCTTTGTCCAGCGCGTCGGTCATGGTGAGCGCAATTACGACGGGCAGTCCCAAATCTAATAATTGACTGGTGAGATACAGGTTGCGGTCAAGGTTGGAGGCGTCCACGACGTTAATAACAAGGTCAGGCGCGGGGGTGTCGTCGCGCAGGCCCATCAGAACCTCGCGGGCAATCGCTTCATCGGGGGAGTGGGGCGTCAGGGAATAGAGGCCGGGCAGGTCAATCAGCAGGGCCGCGCCGCCTTCGGGCAGGGCAAGGCGTCCCTCTTTTTTTTCTACGGTCACGCCAGCGTAGTTGCCGACTTTTTGCCGCAGCCCAGTCAATGCGTTAAAGAGCGTCGTCTTTCCGCAATTCGGGTTGCCGACCAGCGCAAAGGTCAGCGTGTGTTTCGTTTCGTCCTGCCTCGCCACAACAAGCGAGGCAGGCGTTTCGGTGTTGGCGTTCATAATCTAATTTTTCAATTAGGCCCTGCCGTTGGACGAACAATCATTTCGCTCGTGTTCACATCATCAGGCTGCGCTATCGCATAGGAAATCGCGCGGGCAATGGCGTCCGCCTGGAGCGCAACACGGCGATATTCCTGCATGGCCTCACGAGTTGCCGGGTCGGTAATGGTGTTTGCCAGCTCCGACTCCACCACTCCCGGCGAAATGACGGTGACGCGCACGTCAGTATTTTCCTGCCTTAATCCTTCTGAGATAGCATTCACCGCAAATTTTGTGGCGCAGTACACTGCGGCGGTCGGCGAGACGCGATGCGCTCCAATGGACGAAACATTGATAATCTGCCCCGATTTTCGCGCCCGCATCTGCGGCAGAACGGCGGCGATACCATTCAAGACGCCCCGGATATTGACATCAATCATTCGGTTCCATTCCTCCACTTTCAGTTCGTGGAGGGGCGAGAGCGGCATGACTCCCGCGTTATTGACAATTACATCAACAGGCCCGAAGACCTGTAGAGCATAGTTCGCGAACGCCTGGACATCGGACAGGTCAGTCACATCCAGCGTCCGCCAACGCGCCGATCCACCGGCCGCATTGATCTCATCTGCGATCTGTTTTAACCGTTCCGCGCGGCGAGCGCCAATGACAACGCGATGCCCTTCCGCCGCAAGATGCCGCGCCGCTGCCTCCCCGATTCCGCTGGTCGCTCCGGTAATAAGCACAACTTTACTCAATAATTCGTTCCGCCTTTTTCTATTCTTCGCCGAGCCAGATTTGCGCGGCCTCTTCGCGGCGCAGCGAGAGCTGATAGCCCCGCGCCAGCACGTCAAGCGGCCCGCCGAACGCAGCGGCGCGAAGGACTTTGACGTGCGTTCCCGGAGTCAGCCCCATTTCCAGCAGGCGCAGACGGCTTGGCGTGTGTCCCATCAGGCGCGAGATCGTGCCGCACTCGCCCGGTCGCAGATCGGCAAGCGGGGCGTTAACGCGCAGTCGCCCCGGCGTCATAATCTCCGGCGCGTCGGCGTCGAGGGCGTCCTGCGCCATCGCGCCGAACTTCTCCGCGTTGCGCCCGAACAGCCGGTTGCGCACCGATTCGCAGAACAACTCGCATTTGTTTTTCGAGGCCATCATCATTCCTCATTTTCCACGACCCAGACGCTGTTTGCCACGTCCCGGCCCACCGCCACCGCTTCGGTCATTCCCGCCACATCTAACGTGAGTACGTCGCCGAACGGGGTGCGGTTTCGCACGGTAATCGGCGTCTGCGGCAGCAGGCCGATGCTTAACACATAACTTAAAAATTCGGCGCGTTCGTCCGTAATCTTAATGACGCGCAGATTGCTTCCCGGTTCACATTCCGCCAACCGCCGCGAGTGGTCTATCGCCGTCGCGTCAATCGGGTTGCCGTGCGGGCAGGTCGTCGGGTAGTTCATAGCGTGGGCGATCCGGTCGGCAACGTCCTCGCTGATGTAGTGCTCCAGTTTGCAGGCCAGATCATGAACATCGTCCCAGGGCAGTTCCAGAAAGTCCACCAGCATCCGCTCCACCAGCCGGTGCTTGCGCAGCAGGGCAATGGACAGCGCCTCGCCCTTCGGCGTAAGCCGGACGCCCTGATACGGGGTATGCTCCGCCAGCCCGATTTCATTGAGCCGTTTGAGCATGGTCGTCACGGAGGCGGGCGCCACGCTCATGTACTTCGCGATGTCGCCCGTGCCGACGACGGGCAGCTCCTCTTGAAGCCGGAAAATCCCTTCGGTGTACTCCTCAATGCTCTCCGTCAGTTCGTGCTTTTCCCGGTCGCGGGTCGCGGGCCGGCACGAAGGCGGGACCCGCAGCAACAACTCCCGCGTCTCTTTAACCGCCATGTCCGCCCTCCCTGTGGTTTGAGCCGCTTGCTCCGCAAAAGTTTCCGGTTTGTTTTTTTGTAAATTCTTAATCCGCTACTTTAGTGTAGCGCCAAAACGCCTGCAAGTCAAGCGGTTCACGCCGGTAATTTAGACGGGACTAAAAATTTCTCGCCGTTAATTTTCGATTCATTGGTATTAGCGGCGCGGTTCCACGCCGAGCAGAGCGCGAACGAAGAAGTCCCGCAAACGCCGCTTGCCGTAGGCCGTTCCCGCCACGCCATGCCCCGTACCGGGCGAGACCAGCAGTTCGAAGTCTTTGTCGGCCTTAATCAGCGCGTTGACGACCTGCATGGTGCTTGCCGGGTCCACGTTGCTGTCCATCTCCCCGACCATCAGCAGCAGTTTTCCGGTAAGGCGCGGCGCGAGGGTGACATTGGAATTAGCGGCGTATTCCGGGCCGACGGGCCAGCCCATCCACTGCTCATTCCACCAGATTTTGTCCATACGGTTATCGTGGCAGCCGCAGTCCGCCACACCCGCCTTATAAAAATCTCCGTGCAAAAGCAGCCCCGCCAGCGCGTTCTGACCGCCCGCCGAAGTCCCGTAAATCCCCACGCGATTCAAGTCCATTTCGGGATGCCGCGCCGCCGCCGCTTTCAGCCACAGAATCCGGTCGGGAAATCCGCCGTCGGAGAGATTTTTCCAGCAGACATCGTGGAACGCTTTGGAGCGATTCGACGTTCCCATTCCGTCAATTTGCGCGACGATGAATCCGAGTTCCGCCAGCGCCTGCTGCCCGTACAGCGCCGCGAATCCTTTGGGAACAAAAGAGGCCTGCGGCCCCGCGTAGATGTTCTCAATCACCGGGTACTTTTTGTTCGGGTCGAAATTCGACGGACGCCAGAGGACGCCATAGATGTCCGTCACGCCGTCGCGCCCTTTGGCGGTGAAACGCTCCGGTAACCGCCAGCCCGTTGCAAGTAAGGCGTCGGCGTTTCCATGCTCCAAATCCATAATTTCCGCTCCGTCTGCGCTGCGGCGCAGCGTGGTCACAGGCGGCAAATCCACGCGGGAACAGGAGTCCACAAAATAAGCCCCATCAGGGGAGTAAGCGACAGAGTGCGTCCCGTTTCCCTCCGTCAGGCGGACAAGGTGCGAGCCGTCGAAATTGACGCGGCAGTAGTGGACGTAATATGGGTCTTCGCCGGGAACGATGCCACCCGCCCGGAACCAGATTTCCCGCTTCGCCTCGTCCACGCGGTCTACACTGCGAACCACCCATTCGCCTTTCGTAATCTGATTTTTGATCCGCCCGGTCGCCGTATCGTAAAGGTAGAGGTGATTCCAGCCGTCGCGCTCCGACATCCAGATCGCTTCACCGGTGGCGGGCAGGCGCTGCAAAAAGAATTTGCCGCTATAATCAATAAACGTTTTGCTCCGTTCGTCAATGGCGGCGCGGGCGGTTCCCGTCGCCGCGTCCACCGCAATCAGGCGCAGAATTTGATGCCCGCGCTGATTATACACAAATGTAAAAGCGGCGCTGTCCGGCGTCCATTCCAGATCGGAAATTTCCCAGGGGTTTGGGAACAGGGCGTCGCTGACGGCAATTTCGCGGCCTGTTTTGCGCTCAAAAAGATGCGGACGGGCGTGGGCGATGCGGTCTCCCGGCTTCAGGTAGTCGAGCGTATGGACTTTGGGCTGCTCCTGATCGGACGGTGAGGATTCAATCAGCGTGACCTTATGCTCCTGCGCCGGAACCGTTTTTATTACAACAAACTTCTCGCCGTCCGGCGACCAGGCAGGTTCGCCGCCGTAGGAGTCGTCGGGCTTTCCGTCCTGCGTGATCTGCTTTGCGCTGCCGTCGTTCAGGTCGCGCAGCCAGACGTTATTTTTCTGGAAAAACAGGCGGTATCTTCCGATGGGCGAATCGAAAGCGTCGTGAGGCCTCATGCGGCCTGCAATGCGGCGCGGCGCGGGCTTTCCGTCAATCACGGCAAGCGCGGGCGTTTCTGTCGCGACGAAGGTGGCAAGCGCGGTTCCGTCCGCCTTTGCAACGCGCCAGCAATGTCCCGTGTAAGTCGTCAGCAGGCGGGTTTCCTGCGGTTTGAGCGAACCGTACTCCCGCGCTTTGCCCTGCGTGTCGAGCCAGAGCAGGCGGACTTCGGCGTCCGTTTGATTGACAAACGTCAGCGTGGTCGCCTCTCCCGTGCGGCGCGTTCTGTCCGGGATGTCCCTGGGGTCAAGCGGCGTCAGCGTTTCGGAAGGGTAATCCGATTCGCGCAGAATGTAGTCCGTGAGATTGCAGCGGTAAGATTTCGCGCCGGACTGGAACCGCATCTCCGGCTTGCCTTCCGAAAATTCAAGGAAGGAGACGGGCAGCCGCTCCGCGTCCAGCGTCCTGCCGAGTTTTGCGCCCAGCGCGGCGGCGAGTTTCACGGCGTCAAAGGCGGGCGTTTTTGTGGCGGTATTCGGGTCAGCCAGCAGAAATTCGCTGCGGCCTACGGGCAGTTCGTTGCGGTACCAGAATTTGCCCGCGCTCCCAATCCAGTGGGGCGCAACGGCGGCGCGGAACACTTTGCCCGCCACGCGCTGCGGCAGCGCGGCGGCGCGGTCATAATCGGCCTGCGTCCCCTGCGCGGCGCAAAACGTCGTCAGCGCGACAAGGGCCAGCGCCGAAATCGCAGTCATTTGCAGCAAAACATCCTCCTTATAGACAAACCACTTGAACCTCGCAACTTCGCGGTATATCGTGACGTGAACGACCCGCCCGCAACGCAATACCGGGCCGCGCAGCGACCCGTCTGCGAGGCTTCGCCGACTGTCCTGCGGACGGAAACGCAATTTCTCTGTAACGTGGTCAACTCATTTGTCTATTACAAAATAACTGTTCAGCCCGCGCCACTGGGGTAAAACGGTTGCCCCAAAAAGACGTGTTCGAGCGCAGGCAAGACCGAACGGCCCTGCTTTCGCAAGGTGGAAAGGTAACTGCGGAGGGCGCTAAAAGCGTCCGCCCCGCCCGAACTACGGGTCGCTGCGCGGGCCGGTCTCCCGCGAAGGCACGAGGTTTACGTGATTTGTCTATTAGTGGATAAAAACTACCAGCGGAGTTTGTCGAGGGCGCGGTCTTCGTCAGAGAGGTCGCTGTCGAGGAGAACGCCCCACTCTTTGCCGCCTTTGTAGAACAGGATCGTGCCGCAGCCGCCGCATTTGGCGCGGCTGGAAAAGCCCTTGCCGACGGGCGGCGTTCGCGGTTGTCCTGTGATGGGGTCGTGCGGGCGCAGCGGCTTGCCGCAGACGGGGCAGCGTCCGAAATCCTCACCGGTATCATCGGGCGTATGTTCCGTATAGTCGTCGGTCGGCGGCTCCGCCGTGTCCGGCAGGTCAATCGTGCCAATGCGCCGCTCCAGTGTTTCGACAGCCATAGTTTCATTCCTCCTCTAAAACGACTTTCCTGCGCTTTTTGCCCTTTGCGGGGACTGCGCTTGCCGCGTCCTGCAAAGTTTCAGACGCTTCCCGCAAATTTTCGGCTGCGTCTTCCCCGCCTATCGCCGCGTCCTGCGCGTTTTTGTTTGCGCTCTGCGAATCGGACTTTTCCGGGGCAGGCTCAACAACAACCAGATTTTTCGCGATGGATGCGGGCAACGGGGCCGCCCCGCAGTAAACGCTCGTCCATTGCGGGAAGCGCATCACGGCGAAATTCGTTTTGTTGTCCGCGTTGGCCCCCAGCCGGACGGTAGATTTGTCGCTCACGGTGACGGTCGGGGCTGCGGCGCGTTCCATGCCGAAATGCGCTTTCGGGCGCTGATCCGCCATAATCGGGTCTTTTTCGCTGGCATGGCGGACGCGCAAATTCGATTCATTGGATTCCACGCGCAATTTCTGACTGCACAGCCGCTGCCCGAACTCCGCGTTAATCCCCGTCTCGCCGCAAAGCCCCACGCCCCACAGAAAGACCGCCGTTTGCTCGCTGCGCTTGAACCGGGCGTCAATGCGGCGGCGTTCCGCTTCCGAAAGATAGTAGGCGTTCGGGAAAATCCAGACCTTGTGATTGGGCAATTTGTCGTGGAAAACATCCGCCAGCGCGTATAAATCATACGCCACGCCGCCCCGTTCCAGTTCCCGCAGCTGTCCCGAAAGCGCCGCGTCCGCCGCCCACCGCTCGGCGGGCCGCAGATAGGACAGCGCCGCAAAATCCGCCACAATCCCGAAGTCCGCCGGAACAAATGACTTGCCGGGAATCGGATTTTTCTCCGCGTTAAAGACGTATTTTCCGCGCAAACTTAAACTTGCCAGCGGCAGGAACGGAAATTTTTCCAGCGGTTCCGGTTTAATGAAAAAATCCACATCGGCGGAATCCAGCACGGCGTCCGGATATAGCGTCCCGTCTTCGGCGGGGGAATCGCCGCCGGAAAAGGCGGCGTAGGCCAGCCCGACCAGCGCCGCGCCTTCCGTCGTCTTTTTCACCGTCTCGGAGAAAAGCAGGGCCGCGTCATTCTGCGCGGTCGCGAAACATTCGTAATAATCCAGCAGGCGGCGCGAACGCAGCGGGTTCCGAAACGCGCCGTAAAACGCCTGATCGCGGTCTCGCGCCGTCGGGCAGGTGATGCGCTGAAACTGGATTTTCGCGTCGAACCACTCTTTGCGCAGCACACCCTCGTTGCGGCGGTACTTGGTCTGCGCGAACTGCACGAACCGCTCGGTCATGCGCGGCCCGATGTCCGGCAGGCGGTCGGCCTGTGGATGCCGCCACGCGCCGCCCTCGCCCGCCGCAATCTGATACCCGACGGCGCGTTCGCTCCACTTCGCGTTTTTGACGTGCCGCACCAGCTGCATCAGGGCGCGGTTGGTCTCGTTGCGCCATTTCGCCGACGCCCACGACGCCGCGTCTTTCGACGGCTTACCCTCTACCGGGGGCAGGCAAAACGCGGCCTGCTCCGCCGGGTTCGCGGCAAGCCACCAGTCCGGGGCGTCCACATTAATCTCCAGCAGAAAATGCGCGTCGCTATCGGCGGCAAGCAGCGCTTCGGCGCGGGCGTCCATCTCCGAATAATCAAACGACTGAGAGGCCGTCCAGCCTAACCCCACATTCCGCAGGCGGTACAGGCCGGGATTGCCCGCCGTCTTGATCTTGTTGCCCGCCTTCACGTCGCGCAGGGCGGGCGCAATCGGTTTGCCGTTCAGAAAAAGCGTCCGCTCGCTGTTCTGCGTCTTAATTTCCGCCGCCCGCTTCGGCGGCGCGTCTCGTTTCGTTTCCGTCATAAATTCCTTAAAGGGTATCGGGGTTCGGGTGTCGGGTGTCGGTCATACTCATTTGTCCTCGCTGAGGCTACGAATTAGCCCTTGTAACATCCGCCCCGTCTCGTTGCATTGTTGAATTACTGGAGCAATTCTGTTTGCCTCTGTCAACTCCACTCGCGCGCATAGTAACAAATGCGTCTCCAATTCTTTGAGACTGCCATTCGCGATATGGAGGAACTGTACATATTCGCCGCGATGCTGCCTGCCGTATCCCTCCGCAATGTTCGCGGGAACACTTGAGGCTGCGCGGCGAATTTGTGAAGTCATGCCATAAAGTTCCGATTTCGGGAAATCGCGCGTCAGAAAGTAGCATTGCTCCGCTATTTCCATGCCAATTTGCCATACGCGCAAATCCTGATACGATTTAAGGGCCATGATGACCTCCGTATTTCCGACACCCGACACCCGAACCCCGACACCCTACACAGGAGGTTTCAACCGGCCTATCAGGACTTCGCAGGAGGCGCGGTGCAGGAGGGTGTCCACCAGATTGTGAAACTCCTCGTGCGATTCGTCGCCCATCGGTTCGCTGGCCGCGCCCATGACAATCGTGTCCGCGCTGTGCATTTTGACCGCCGCAAGGATGCCGTCCGCCGCCTCCCGGACGCGCTCGATGTGCGGAAAGGTCGGGACATTGTACTGTTTAGCGTATTGCAGAGCGATTTCTAAGGTGGCCTGCGCCGCCTTTTCCGCTTCCAGCATCGGGGCGTTCAGCGGCAAGGTTCGCGCCACTTCCATGACGTAGACCAGCCGAATTTCCGATTTTCCGCCCCGCGCCAGTCTTCCTGCCAGCGAAGCGCCATACGTCAAATCCAGTTCCGCCAGCAGCGGAACAACGATCACCGAAGCGCGGACGGTTCCGTCTTTCGGGGCGGGGGCGGGCGCGGCGGGCGAATAGATGGCATTGAGGGAGGCCCGCGCCTCCGCGACCGAATGGGCTATCGGCAGCTGCGAGCGGACGCCGGGAACCGTCTTTACGACGGTCAGGACGTTCTCTGGCAAGTTCGCGACGATGATGCGGGCGTGCGCCGCCTCGATGTCGCGCATGGCTTCCATGAATGTCCGCGCTCCGTCCGGCGAGATTTCAGAGAGTTCGCCGCAGTCAATGATGATGCCGTGCGGATGGCTTTGCAGCAGCAGATTCGCCGCCGCCTTGATCGTCATCCACTGGTTTTTGTGCAGGGAACCGGAGACCCGAACGATGTCCTCCCGCGTTTCGATAATCATGGCCTAATGTCCCCCATGCGACGGCGCGGGCGTTCCCTGCTCCTCCGAAAGCGCGTCCGGCGAGATCGGCTCGTCAATGTCCTGCAAGAAATAGCGGACATTGGTGACGACGACATCCCGGCGGTTCAGCAGCGCCAGTTTCAACAGGGGGGCCGTCTGTCCGTGCAGGAAGGTATGCCACCAGTGCGTCTGCGCCAGTTCCGGCACAATGACCGTGACGATGTGGTTCCGGCGCTCCGTCTGCACCGCGTCCAGATAGCGCATAATCGGGCCAATCAGCGAGCGGTATGGCGAACTCAAAATCACCAGCGGCACGTCCCGGCCCCACTCCTCCCAGCGCTGCCGCAGCATCGGCGTTTTGTCCGGGTCGTTCTCGATATGGATGGCGCGGCAGTCGGCGGACAGGGTGCGGGCGTATTCCAGGGCGGGCATCACGCCCCGATGCAGCGCCGGAACAAGAACGATTACGGTATTTTTGAACAACTCTTTCGGCGGCGTATAATTGACGAGTTTGAGTTGCTGCGCCACTTCCGCGTAATGGTGATTGATGGCGCGGAAAATCAGCACCAGTATCACAATCAGCACCATGACGGCCCAGGCGCCTTCGGTAAACTTTTCGTAGGCAATATCGCAGAGGACGAGAAACGTTGCCAGAGCGCCCATGCCGTTGATTAACGCCTTTATCTTCCACCCCTTATCCTTGATCTTGCGCCAATGCTGCACCATACCGAACTGCGACAGGGTGAACGCCAGAAAAACGCCAATCGCGTACAGCGGAATGAGCGCGTCCACGTTTCCCTTTTTCGCCACAATCAGCAGGGCGGCAAACACGCCCAGAATCCAGATTCCGTTTGAGAAGACCAGCCGGTCGCCGATATTAGAGAACTGTTTCGGCAGGTAGTGGTCGCGGGCCAGAATGGAGGACAGGCGCGGGAAGTCGGCGTAGCTTGTGTTGGCGGCAAGCACCAGAATCGCGGCGGTGAAGAACTGCGTCAGGTAATAGCCAATCGCCCAGATGCCGTCTTTGGCGAGATTCTTACCGAAGACCGCCCCGGAAATCTGGTCAATCACGGCGCGGGCGGGCGTTCCGGTCCCTCCCTCCCAGTAGACGACGTGCAGCCGCATTGCCAGCCCGGAGATGCCCAGAAAAATCGTGCCGAGAATTGCGCCCATCAAGACAAGCGTTAGCGCCGCATTGCGCGATTTCGGTTCCTGAAAGGCCGGGATGCCGTTGCTGACGGCCTCCGTTCCGGTCATAGCGGAACAGCCGTTTGCGAAGGCCCGCAAAAGAACAATCAGGCCAAACGCTTCGCCGGAACGCGCCGCCCCGCCCCAGGCGTCCACCGGGTTTGCGCCGGTATGCAGCGGAATCCCGATAAACGGCCCGACGAATCCCAGGATAATCATTGCATAGCACATGACCACGAAGCCGTAGGTAAAGACAGCGAATACTGCGCCTGACTCCTTCAGACCGCGCAGATTTGCCAGAGTCAAAAAGGCGATGAATAGCAAGGACCATAGCACCGTCTGGTCAAAGCGCAGCCAGTGGAACGCAGGCGGCAATCCGCCTAAGTTCTGCACCCCCGACGCAATGGACACGGAGACGGTCAGCACGTAGTCAATCAGCAGGGCCGCCCCGGCAACCAGTCCGGCAAGCGGGCCGAGGTTGTCCTTTGAGACGATGTAGGAACCGCCGCCGCTGGGGTAACCGAAAATCGTCTGCCAATAAGACAGCACCACGATCACCAGCAGCGAGACAATCAGACCGGTAATCAGCATCGTGTAGCGGGTATATTCAGCCTGATGCTCCGCCGCGTAAAGCCCCGCCGCGCCGATGGCAAGGATAATCTGCTGCGTGGCGTAGGCGACGGACGAGATTGCGTCGGAGGCGAACACGGGCAGGGCGACAATTTTAGAGAGTAGCGTATGCTCCATGTGTTCGCTGGAAAGGGGCCGACCGTAGAGCAGGCGGCGTAGCATCGTTCCGAGCGAGGGCGCGACTCGCTGCGCCGGGGTCATCGGCATATCGTCCACCACGACGAGGGGACGCTCCGGCGGGTTCTGGACGGGCGCGGGGCCATTTTCAGGCATCGTTCAAGGCTCCGTAGGCATGGGATTGGAATAGAATGGAATTGCTTCCGCGTCTGCGCGACTGAGTAATAAGCGCATGACGCATGAGTTAGTATACACCCTATTGCGCCGTCCCCGCGTTATTTTACCGGTTTGCGAATTTTAGCGCCGTAGCTTGCAATTAAAATCGGAATGGATTGCAGGAGTTTGCGAGGGAAGATGGCCAAATTTTCTGTTCCCTTTTCCCTTTTCCCTGATTTACGCCTTGCCGCGCCGCAGTTTGCTGTGGGCGAGGCGGGCGACCTTGTCTTGCTCCTCCGCTGAAAGGACGCGCAAAATCCAGCCCCAGATCGCGAAGGTCCCGGCCCCAAGAACGGCGCAAAGCAGGACTTCCAGCGCAAGCGCGGGCGGCGCGGCCTGAATCGGCCCCGGCAGGAGATAAAACAGGTGGATGATGAAAAACATCACGACGCCCATTGCGCCCGTCGCAAGGGAAGCGCGGACGATGCGGGAGAACGTTTCGCGGTCAAAGGGATTGTTTTTCAGCAGGACGAACGCGAAAAGCATACTGGCGGTTTCCGCGACCAGCGTTGCCGCTACCGCCCCCATTGCGCCCGCCTGATAGTGATCGCGAAAATACGGGATGCTGAACCGTCCGGTCAGGGCGCACAGGCCGACGGAGGCCAGCAAAAATCCCGACCACAGCGCGTTGCGGTTCTGCGCGACCAGAAATTGATACATCGTGGAGACAACGTACATCGGGATAATCACGAGGGCGTAGAGTTGCAGCGTCATCGGCATCGAAGCAAATTCGGGCGAGGTGTGGGAGCGGTAGAGCAGGACGGAGATCGGGCGGGCAAGCAGCATTACGCTCACGGTCATTGGCAGACCCAGCAAAATCAGAAGATTCAATACCTGCGCCTGCATCCGCCGAAACTCGTCCTGCCCCGCCTGCGCCATGCGGGCCAGCGAAGGCAGCAGGGCCGCCCCCAGCGCCGTTGGAATAAAGAGGAACGTCCCGAACAGTTTCTGCGCCTGCGAATAGACTCCCAGCGCCGATTCGCCCGCGTAAGATCGCAGCATCGCCGAGGTCACAAAAGCGTACAGGGCCAGAATGAACGTATTGACAAAGAAGGGCGCCCCGCCCCGAATCAGTTCCCGCCAGACTGCAAAGTCCACCACCGGGCGGACGCGAATAGACTGACGCAGCCAGCGCAGCGTGACGAAAAACGAAATCGCAGCCCCGACAATCGAGGCCATCGTCAGCAGCATAACATTGCGCGTCAGATGGCCCGCCGCCAGAAAAGGCAGGACAATCAGCGGGATGGCGGCGACCATAATATCGAGCAGCATAACTTGCTTGGCGCGTTCTCTGCCGGTAAAAACGGCCCGCATCGCCGCAAGGACGTAGGTCAGCGGAACTCCGATCAGGCTTAACGCGAACAAACGCCAGTAAAGCGGGTCGGGATGGGAAAGGGCAAGAATAGCGCCCACAATCAACGCGGTAGGCAGGCAGACCACCAGACGGAGGCCGAACGTGGCGCGGAGCAGGCGTTCGGTCTGCGCCGAATCCCGCCCCACCTCTTTGATGATAAAGGGATCAATCCCGAACTGGAAAAAATTCATCACCGTGCCGAAAATGACGCCGATGTAGGTGAGTTTTCCCAGCGCCGCCGTCCCCAGTAGGCGCGGTACGACCGCAATGCTGACAAAGGTGACCAGCCAGGTTACAATCTGGCTGACCAGATAGATCGAAGCGTTTTTAGCGACCCGTTTTTTGTTGCTAGAGACCGGGGCCTCCGCCGCGTTTTCGATGACCATGATTCCAGTAAACAGAAAACAGAAAACAGAAAACAGAAGGGGACGCCGCGCATATTTCGGGCCATGCACAGCGGTCAGAAATCTTCTGTTTTCTGTTTTCTGTTTTCTGTTTTCTCCCTGCTAAGTTCTTCCCGCGTCACGCTTGCCGTGCCGAGTTTGCCGACCACGATGCTTGCGGCGTGGTTAGCGAGGCGGGCGGCGGTCTCTAAGTCCGCGCCGGAGCCGAGCGCCAGCGCCAACGCGCTGACGACGGTATCGCCCGCGCCGGTCGAATCGTATACATTACGCGGAATCGGGGGGATTTTGATGCAGTCCGCGTTTTGCTGAAAAAGCAGCATCCCTTCGGAGCCGCGAGTCACCAGCAGAGCGCTGCCCTCCACGATTTCGAGCAGCCGCCGCGCCGCCGCGTACAGGGCCGCTTCGTCGTTCGCTTCGCGCCCGACTGCCAGCGCCAGCTCGTGAATGTTGGGCTTGATGATGGTCGCGCCCCGATACTTCTGATAATCGGTTCCTTTGGGGTCTACGATTACCGGCCTGCCCGCCTGTTTTGCCTGCGCAATGAAATTTTGCGTGAAGTCCGGCGTAAAGACGCCCTTGCTGTAATCCGAGACCACGCAGGCCCCCGCGCCCGCCAGCCGCGCCGCCATCCACGCCAGCAGCCGCGCTTGCAGCGCGTCGGAGAGCGGGGCGCGGCGTTCGGAATCCACGCGAACGACCTGCTGACTGTGCGCGATAATCCGGGTCTTGGTGGTGGTGGGGCGGGCGGGATCGGGCAGCAGGCCGCTCACGTCTACGTTGGCCTCCGCCAGCAGGCGCTTTAATTGCCCTGCCGATTCGTCCTCGCCGACCACGCCGCCGAGCAGCGCCTGTCCGCTCAGGCTGACCACGTTGATCGCGACATTGGAGGCCCCGCCCGGAGCGTAGGTGCGGGTCTGCGCCTCCACCACCGGGACAGGGGCCTCCTGCGAAATCCGTTTCACCTCGCCCCAGACATATTCATCCAGCATGACATCGCCGGCAATCAGAATTTGCGTTCCGGCGAATCGTTCCAAAACAGCGTCCATTGCGACCCTTCACCCCCCAAGTGTTGAAAACACCCGTTTATATAGCCTTCGGCTTCGTGTCCTTCGGACACACCAGGTAGATTTTGACTGCTGCGTCCGAAGGACGCGAGGCGGAACGCCACCGAGACGGGTGTTTTCAACCCCTGTCGCCGTTTGCGCCACAGAGACGGGTATGTGTTGATAGCATACCCGAAAGCGAAGCCCTGCCTGCTACTTCGCGGCGAGTTTCTTTGCTTTCAGGCGCAGGATGGTTAGCGAACGAGCGGGGAACGTGTAGGAGAATTTCGGAGAGATATTTCCCACCTTTTCCGTTTTCGGCGCGATTTTCAGCGGATCATCCAGCGTGTTTTCGTCGTTCATGCCGCCGGAGGTCAGCGTAATCGCCTGCCCGGAGGACTGCAACGCGCCTGCGCCCCGCAAGTCCAGCGTGGCGGGCAGGGCGTTGTCGGAACCGTTGACGACCTTAACGATAATATCGCCCGTCTGGTCGCTGCGGCCCGCAATCGCCGCCAGCGATTCCGCGCCCTGATCGGTTGTCTCCTGCGCAAGTTTGTCGTCCAGATAGCAGCGGAACCGGTTGGCGGCGGCCTCAACGCGCACGTCGTACCAGCGCCCCGTTTCCACTTTGCCAGGAAGCCGGTCGCCGATGTCCATTTTGGCCCCGCCGTCGTTTTTCTGAATCTGATGTCCGCTGTTGTTCCAGCCGCCGACGTTCCACCAAATCCAGTGGTCGTCATCGGGCGAGCGGAACATAATCAAGAACCCTTCGGCCCCGCCAAGTTTTCGCGCTTTCAGCCGCAGGGTGTAGTCGCTCTGCGCGTTGAGAGCGTCGTTTGCCAGCAGCGTGGTGCGATTTTCGCCGCCCGCCGCCTGCCGGTATGCGCCGTCCACCGTTTTCCAGTCGCCGGTTCGCGGTTTCCAGTCCGCCGCTTCCTGCGAGAAATCGGAACGGTACAGGGTTTTGCCGTCCTGCGTGACCTCAATGTCCTTAAATTCGGCCTGCGTGTTCCACGTTCCCAGCCCGATGCTGCCTTTTGTGACCGGAAGGGTGACGGGCGGGGCGGTATATTCCGTTGGCAGGAGAATGTCGGGGCGGTTGGCGGCGAAAAGTTTCTGCACCCAGTAGGAGGGCGTGCCGTAACTGCGCGAGGCATCGAAGACAATGGCGTCCGGGTTCCAGTTGCGGTCATTGACGTTGACGAACAGCGGGGCGTAGGAACTCATCGTGACTAAATCGGAGTTGCGTTCTAATCCGGTCATAAAGGCCGCTTCCGCCAGCCCCGCCTTTAAGTTGCCCTTGCCGCAGTCCTGCGTCACCGCGTATTCCCCGACATAGACTTTCGGCCCGGTGCGGTCGCCCTTGTCGTAGAGGCGCGTGTTCGCCCAGAACCAGGTCGGCGAGCTGTAATAGTGGTCGTCCACCACCTCCATCGGATGCGGCACACGCCCGTTGGCAATCGTGATAATGTCCGGGTACTTCGTTTTAATGGCGTCGTAGAACGGTTTGTAGCGCTGGATATAGGCCGCCATCTGGAAATTATTTTCGTTGCCGATTTCGACATATTTCAGGTGAAACGGGGCGGGGTGTCCGTTTTTGGCGCGGACTGCGCCCCATTTGCTCGTGGCGGGGCCGTTGGCGTACTCAATGGCGTCCATTGCGTCCTGCACCCACGCCCCGATTTCGTTCATGGGAATCTGCTCTTTGTGGGAGATGCCGCAGTTCGCGACAAACAGCGGCTCCGCGCCGAGGTCTTCGCACCATTGCAAATACTCGTGGTAGCCGAGGCCGTCGGTGGATCGGTAGTTCCAGATGGAATTAAGGTGTCCGGGGCGCTGCGAAATATCGCCGAGCGTGTTTTTCCACTGGAACCGGTCGGCAAGTTTATCGCCGCCCTCGACGTAGCAGCCGCCGGGAAAGCGCACGAACGCGGGCTTAATCGCCCCAACTTTCTCCGCAAGGTCGGGGCGAAGTCCGTTTTTGCGGCCCTTGTAGGTGTTTTCCGGGAAAAGGGACGGCAGAGCGATCCAGATGTGACCGGGCGCGTCCCCGGCGATCACCAGCCGCGCTTTCGGGTCGGTGGCCTTAGAGACCAGACGGGCGGTAAAACGCCGCCATTTTTTCGACCAGTCGCTCTCCCGCCCGGAAAGCCCTTTGACAACGGACTGCGCGTAGATTTCTCCCTTCGCGCCTTCGAGCGAAACGGTGACATTGCCGGAAAAATCGGAGCCGCAGACGCCGTAAACGCTGAAATCGTAGGCCGCGCCTTTTCTCGCCGGAATCCCCCAGAATCCTTCGTTGACCGCCGCCACGCGCCCGCCCTTCGGCACAACGCCGCAGTGGATATCAAGCGGGGGAAAAGCGGGCGCGTCGTCGTAGATAGCCCGCGTGAAGTCCACGCTGCCATGCGCCCCGCCGCTTTCCCGTTTTGTCCAGGCGGTCGCGAGGTCGTTTCCTTTTGCGAGCGGTTCCTGAAAGTCGCGGTTGCGGATGAGTTCGGCGTACAGTCCCCCGTCGCCCGCATGATTAATTTCTTCGAAAAATACGCCATACAAATCCGGGCTAATCTTAATTCCCGGCTGGTCGGCGTGGATAGTCAGGGTGGTGGGATCGGCGGCGACGCGGGCCGCCCCGCCGAAAATCGCCAGCAGCCCCGCCCCGAATAAGACGGCGGACAGCGAAAAGTTATAACGCATGGGGTAAAAGACCTTTCTCATCATCGAAAATTGTATCGTGAAAAATATGCGGCGGCAAAGGGGCGCGTTTGCCGCGCCGTATATTTTTCTCTGCGCATACTGTATCGCATTGCGGAGGGATTTGTCAATCCATACGGGAAAAGCGGCAGAGAAAGCGGGTTTCGGAAGCGCGCGGAAAATAACAAAAGGAGTTTATTATGCTTTCCTAAATTATTTTCAAAAGAAAGTTTGTAAAACTGCGCACAATACGGGGAAGATTGGCATATTTTTTGCAGAGACACCCACAGGAAATACATTTTTCAGGGGTTGTTGGCTGATTTCACAGGAAAGAGGTAATAACTGTTATGAATACGCCGCGCTTGATTTGTCCCCGTTCCTTTTTTGCTTCGCTGCGCCGCGCCGGACGCTTTGTCTGTGGCGTGGCGCTGCTGGCGCTGTTTCTGCCGTCCGCGCATCGGCTCCCTGAATCGGAGAGCGCTTCGGAGTGACCGACCGCATCAGGCCTTTCGCAGGCCCTCCGGCGACAGGTAAAGTGTCTTCATCAAAAAAATAAATTAAAACTTTTTGCGACCAAAAACAAACTTTCCGCAAAATTGCGCGTCTATGTCTCGATAACCGGTAAGTCGAAACGGTCTGCTCAATCTGACAGGCCCCTTTTTTCTACCACAGGGAGGCATTTTTAACATGAAGAAACGGAACGCTTTACTGCTGACGCTGACGCTGGCGACCGCCGCGTTTGTCGCCACGCAGACCACAGACGCCCACGCGCAGGGACGCCGCAATCGGGGCGGTCAAAATGGGGCCGGACAGAACGGCGGAGGCAATGGTTTTGGCGGCGGCTTCGGCGGCGGTCAATTCGGCGGACGCGGCGGATTTGGCGGCGGAATGAACGCCAACCCGCACGACCCGACGAAAAGCGCCCTGCCGGTTCTGCTGCTGCGCCCCGACGTGCAGACCGAGATTATGCTCTCGCAGAAGCAGAACGAGGAGTTTGCGGCGGAGGAGACCACCGCGCAGGCCGCTGTCGCGCAGGCATGGCAGGACGCGCGCAAAAATATGCCCAACCGCGCCAGTATGCAGGACTTGTCGCAGGAGGAGCAGCAGGCGAAATGGCAGGAGGCCCGTCAGAAAAGAACGGAGGCCATAACCGCCGCGCAGTCCACCATGTCCGACACGCTGGAGAAAAAGGCCGAGACTGTCCTGCGCCCGGAACAGTTGGCGCGGGCGCGTCAGCTGGACTTGCAGTGGCGCGGGCCGCTGGCGCTCACGGACACGAAAGTCGCCGCCAAATTCACGCTGACCGACGACCAGAAAACGAAACTCGCCGACCTGCTTAAACAGTCGCAGACCGAACAGCAGACCATTATGCGCGAAATGATGAACGCCACGCGCCAGCCGCGCCAGCGCCGCAATAATAATAACGCGGCAGGCGGGGCCACTGCCGCGCCGACCGATCCCAATGCGCCCGCAGTCCCCGCCGCGCCGCCTGCCGCTGATCCGAACGCGCCTGCCGCAGTTCCGACATTGACGCCAGAGCAGATTCAGGCGAAAAGGGACGAAGCGCAGGTCAAGGCAGATAAAGTCCGCGCGGATTACGACGCTAAAGCCTACGCGCTGCTGACCGACGCGCAGAAAGCGGCGTGGAAAACGGCGATTGGCGCGAAATTCACCTTCCGCCAGACCGCCGCGCAGTAAACCGGGCCGTGAACTAGAGCGAAGACCGGGAGTTAAAAACTTCCGGCAGAAAATACAAGCGTCCTGCGGACGCGCAATGCAGGGGCGGTCTTATTTCCGTTTGGCGGATGGTAGGACCGTCCTGTGGCAAGAGCGCGTCCGTAGGACGCTTGTATTTTCTGCCGGAAGTTTTTAACTCCCGGTTTCTGTTTCGGGAGACTCCGATTCGGGCAAGTCTAAATCGAAGGAGCTGGGGCGCAGCAGCGTTTCGGGGGCCGCGTCGGAGGGGCCGGACGCGGCGCGAAGCAGCGTGTCCGGGCCGACAGGGGCGTCGCTGGCCCGCAGCAGATGGGTGTACGAATTTTCCTGTTGCTGCCGGTAATAGAGCAGGGGCAAAATGGCGTGAGCAATTTCGCGGCGGCGCGGCGAAGAGTGTTTCTCCGCAATCCGCTGAACGGGCAGTACGGCCCGCCCGTCGCCGACTTTGCCGAGCGCGTCGAGCGCGAGGAGCGCCAGATTCTCGTCGCGGTCGTTGGTGAGCAGCGTGAGGTTCGGGACAATCGCCGGATCGAGTTGCAGGTAGTGTTCCGGGCGCAGCGTGGCAAGGACGCGGGGCAGGTTTTCGCGGGCGATGCGCCGCACCTTGCGCCACCCGACCGAAGAATCCATCATCGGGTAATCGTTGGTGGCGGCTGCCAGCGCCGCCGCCGCTTCCGGCATCTCCAGCCGTCCCAGCGACTGCGCGGCAACCCGGCGCAGCAGGCTGTATGTCCAATCGTCCGGCCCGCGAATCAGCAGATAGTTTGGCAATACCACGCAAAGATTGGCGAGCAGGAACGCAAGCAACAGCATGGGCGACATCGGCAAGACCGAATCGTTATGGAACAGCCACGCAAACCAGAGCGTCAGAGGGGTCACGAAAAGCGCCTGACGGATGAGAAACATCTTGATTAAATTGGACCAGTGCAGTTTTTTAAGGTCGTCCGCAAGCGTCTTGACCACCGCCGTCCGCTGCGCGTCGCCCTCTGGGACAAATCCCAGCAGCCACGCCGCAAGCCGCGCCTCACGCCAGCGAAAGCCGGACGGTTTTTGCAGCAATTCTATCAAGAATTTCGAGTCGCCCGATGAGGGCGCAAGGCCCGCCAGCAGATTGATCGCAATCTGCCGCGTCCGCTTTTTTCGGCTGACCACACGGGCGAACTTTTGGCCCTGCTTTCGCTCGTCCGGCGTCAGGAAGAACGCGGCGGCGAATAGTTCTGTCTGCGTTTCGATCTCTCCGTCCATTTCACGCGCCCCTCCCCGTCCCGTTTCACACAATCACACGTATATGCCTACTTTCCACAGGCGCGGCGGCGTTTCCTGCCCGTCCGATTTTTGCTCAGGACCATTGAGTTTTCGTGCGGGCGAATCAATTCACGGCCACGCGCGCGCAAAGTCCGCCTTCGCGGACTCAATGCGGATTATCCCCCACAAAAAGGATCGGGTTTAGTGTCCGAAGGGACACTTCGCGCGCTTGTGGCAGCGGTTTCAACCGCCCGACGCTGAAAACGGAATGGCCCTGTGCTGCGACAAGGATAATCGGTTGTCTAAGGTGTATTTATTCAGGGTAAAGCATGGCATAGAGGATACGACGATATGAAGCAAATTTATGAACAAGGAAGGCTGTTGGCAATCCAGTCCGACAACGAGCAGACACAATTACGTATTGACCGGTTTAACATGAGTTATCCTGAAGATACCGATCCGAGAAAACCCGTTGTGACGCTGACGCTACGAGGCATCGTTGACGAAGCCAAACGAGAACAACTGTCAGACCTACCCCCTGACAGCGGCATGAGTTGCGAGATCGAGGAACAACCAGACGGAATGCATCAGGTTGTCATAGATGAATCGCGCTTTATTGAATTGCGCTGCGCTATGATGAATCAGCAAGAAGCGAAATACACCCGTGACGATTTGATTAAAAAGTACAAACACATCAGCGCAATTTATTATGGGGAAGAAAGTCAGAACGCAATTTTTGCGCAACAGGCATACCGTTCGCAAGAAGAACTTGTCCGCGACGTTCTGAAAGAACGCGAACGGTGCATACGGAAGCGGGATTTTTTTCAGACGAGCGAACCCGCGAAAGCGGAGCGGCTCGCGGCGCAAATTCAGGCGTATGACCGTGTGCTTACGATCATGAACTTTTTACGCAAGAAATACGATGGGACGCCCCAGACACAGGAAGGGGAGGGATAATGCTTAAAGGAATCAGCGTGTGGGCGTTCGCGCCGAGCCGTCCGCTGGCGGAAGTGTTTGCAATGGCGCGGGCAGAGGGCTTTGCGGCAGTCGAGGTCGCGATTGCCGATGAGGGACAGATTACCCCGCAGTCCACCGAGGCCGAGTGCAAGCAGATTGCGGCTCTGGCGAAATCGGCGGGCATTGAAATTTGCGGGCTGGCGAGCGGCATGGGCTGGAAATATCCGCTTACCTCGCGGGACGAGGAGACGCGGCGGCGCGGCATTGACGCGGCAAAGGCCAGTCTCCATATAGCGCAATGGCTGGGAACCGACGCGATTCTACTTGTTCCAGGCATCGTGGACGCCGCCACGCCCTACGAGGCCGCGTACAAAAATGCGGAGGATGCGATCCACGAGATTATGCCTGTCACGTTTCAGACCGGCGTTACGCTGGGCATTGAGAACGTCTGGAATAAGTTTTTGCTGTCGCCGATAGAGGCGCAGAAATTTATCTCCCAGTTCGGCGACGGCTGCGGGGCCTATTTCGATGTCGGGAACGTGCTGCTCACCGGCTACCCGGAACACTGGATACCGATTTTAGGCGACCTGATTTGCCGGACGCATTTCAAGGACTTCAAGCGCGAAATCGGGACTCTGGCGGGCTTCTGCCCGCTGCTGGAGGGCGATGTGGACTACCCCGCCGTGATGAACGCCCTGCGCGAAGTGAAATACGACGGGCCGGTCGTATCGGAATTTTTCAACTGCGAGTCGGAACTCGGCGCAATTTCGCAGGCGATGGACCAGATTTTAGCGATGTGAAACGCATCGTCAGGAGAGAGAAAAACCGTGAGCGAACAAAAACCCCTGCGCGTGGGCGTGCTGGGAACCGGCAACTGGGGACGGGTGCATATCGAAGCGTACTGGCGCAACCCCGACACTGAACTCGTCGCGATTTGCGGCAGCGCGAACCGCGAACGCGCCGAACGCATGGGGCGGCAGTTCGGCGCAAAGGCCTATCTGGACTTCGGCGAGATGCTGGCGAAGGAAAATCTGGATTTGGTCAGTGTCATCACGCCGGACGATCAGCATTTCGCGCCCTACAAGCAGGCGCTGGAAGCGGGCGTCCACTGCTTTTTTGAGAAGCCGCTAACAATGGACGCGCCGGAGGCGCGGGAACTGGTGGCGTTGGCGCGGCGGCAGGGCGTCTATTGCGGCGTAAATTTCAATCACCGCTACGCCACGCCGTTCCTGCTGGCGCAGCAGCATATCGCGGCGGGGAAAGTCGGCAGGCCGCTGTTTTTTCACTGGCGCTTTACGGGCGGACACTACCCGGAACGGCAAACGTCCCCGATGGCTCACCTGCTGTATATGCAGTCGCACGGCTTCAATATGCTGCAAACGCTCGGCGGTAAGATCGTCAGCGTGCGGGGCCATGCGTTCGATCCACGCGGCAGCGGGCAGTATACGACCGTGAGCCTGAGTTTGCAGTTCGAGTCGGGGGCGGTCGGGACGTTTATCGCGGGCGTGGACGGCGATTATAAAGACCCAGACATTTATCAGTTTGAGATGTCAGGCGAGCGCGGGCGCATCAAAGTGGACGACGCCATCCGCCGCTTCGAGTACGCGCCGCGCCCGGAGATCGCGCAGACGCATCAGGAGCAGAAGGGCGCGGAATCGCTGGCCCTTGTCTGGAACAGCCACTTTTTCGACGATGACAGCCGCAGTTTCGGGCGTACCACCGACCGCCATATCGCGGACTTTGTGGCGGCATTGCGCGAAGGCCGCCCGGAACCCATTCCGATTGAGGAGGGGCTTGCGGCGCTGGAGGTCGGGCAGCAGGCGATTGACGCCATCGGAGGCGGCAGGTAAATTTCGCCTCACAGCAGGCGCAAAGAGGATTTTCGCTCATGGACGTAACGATTGAGACCGCCGCGCCCGACACGCTTCAGATCGTGAAAAATATGTTTGTGGCGTATTTCTATGATATGTCGCAGTACGACGACGGGCTGATCATCAATCCGTATGGCCTGCCGCACTGGGCGGCCTTCGGGCCGGGAGGCCCGAAGACAGCAGAAGAATGCGCCGCGATGAACTGGTGGATTCGCGACCGCTGCGAGGCGATCATTATTCGGGCGGACGGCGTGTCGGCGGGATTTACGTTCATCTGCGCGGACAAAGCGCATCTTCCGCCGGAGATAGATTTCGAACTGCTGGACTTCTATATCGCTCCGAAATACCGCAGGCAAAGCGTCGGGCGGCAGGCGGCGCGGTTGATTCTCAATCGGCAGCGCGGACGATGGCAGCTATTCGAACTGGCGCGAAACCTGCCCGCTCTGACGTTCTGGCGCGGCTTTTTAGCGGATTACACGAACGGCGCTTATGAAAATCTGAACGACGGAACGCAGCAGCGCTTCGACAACAGAACGCTGGCGTAAATAACTCCCGCGCAAAAGCGCCTGCCGCGAACGTGATATTGCGCGGCGGGCGCTTTTTGTCTGTGGTACAATGGAGAAAAATGGAAAGGAGATTTCTCTAATGGAGGTGCGCGAAGGGGCGAGGCCTCTGCTCGCCGACAAAGCGGCCTTACTGAAAATTCTGTACGAACAAGATAAAAAATGGGGTTTTGTTTTCGACCCTGCTGCAACCGCGCAAGAAGCCCGTGATCTAATGCTCGCAGATGGTATACGCCCGGAAGACAACGAATTTTCCTGTGAAATTAAGCGGATGCGTGAGAGTGTGTACGGAAATTAGGTAAAGGCGTCGCGTTTGCATGGAATAACCCTTTATGCAAACTACAATATCCTACGCAACCGATCTTTCCGACTTCGAATGGCAACTAATTTGCGGCTTTTTTCCTGACCGAAAACCCGGCATGGTGGGAAGGCCGCGCGAAATTCCGTATCGCTCCATCGTCAACGCCATTTTGTATCTGGTGCGCACAGGCTGCCAATGGCGACTTTTGCCCCATGATTTTCCCTGCTATTCGACCGTATCGGACTACTATCATCAATGGAGCGAAAATGGCCTGCTCGAAAAAATGGAAGCGCATCTGCGCCGCGCCGTTCGCCTTGCGGTGGGCAAAGAGGCCGAGCCTTCCGTCGTCATCATAGACAGTCAGTCGGTGAAGACGACGGAAAAAGGGGGCCGTCCGAACCTGAGAAAACTATCGGCTATGACGCCGGAAAACAGGTTAAAGGCCGCAAGCGCCATCTCGCGGTAGACACCCTCGGCCTGATTTGGGCGCAGACCGTGACGGCGGCGAGCGTGCAAGACCGGGACGGGGCGGTCCGCTTGCTGCCGCTACTGGAACCGCACAGCGCGCGGTTACAAACAATTTATGCGGATGGCGCGTATGCCGGTCGTTTTGAGGACATTACCTCCTACTTTTACGAGTGGACGGTCAACATTGTCAAGAAACTCGACGACCAAAAGGGCTTTGTCGTGTTGCCCAAACGCTGGATGGTCGAGCGCACGTTGGCATGGCTTTCCAAGAACCGGCGTTTGAGCAAAGATTACGAGTTCCAGACCAAGAGCAGCGAAGCGATCATACGTTGGGCTTCGATACGGCGCATGACGCGCTGGCTGGAAAAACGCAATACCTAATTTCCGTACACACTCTGAAGAATAATTATAAGACCTAAATTCGGGGAGCAGACAGTCAATGCAAACTTTAGGGCCATCCGCCGCAGAGATTGCTCGGCGTGGCAAAGCGATTTACGAGCGAGAAATCCGCGCAAAAGTCGAACCGGGAAATACAGGGAAATATCTGGTGATTGACGTGGATTCCGGTGATTATGAGATAGACGCCGACCATTTTGCCGCTTCGCGCCGCGCTTACGAAAAGCATCCCGACGGCCTGCGCTACGCCATGCGGATCGGGTATCGCGCAATGGGGCGCATCGGTCTAAAACAGACATGATTCAAGGCGCGGTTGATGCCGATAGAAAAGCGGTGGTACAGTTGCAACTTCGCGCCGCTGATAGAAGAATAATTGATATAGATGTTGTGATTGATACCGGGTTCACGGGCTATCTCACGCTTCCCGCCGCAAAAATTGCGGAACTCGGCCTCGTTTTCTATGAGGCATCCACATTCATCATGGGCGACAACAGCGAAGTTGAATTTTGCGTTTTTACCGGCGCGGTCGCACTGCGTGGACAGGACAAACCTATCTATGCGATTGAAAGCGAAAGCGAGCCGTTACTTGGGATGTCGCTTATGGAAGGCTTTCGTCTCCTTATAGATGTCGTGGAACTTGGGCCGGTAATCCTAGACGATATTCCGTAATGTCTGCCGTTCGCGGATCAGGAGTTCTGGCGGAGGCGGCGTTTCAGGTCGTCGAGTTTCATCAGGGCCTCTACCGGGGTCAGACTGGTGATATCGAGTTCTTCCAGTTCCTCCAGGACGGGGTGCTTTTCCGCCTCAAACATTGTCAGTTGCAGCCTGGCTTTCTTTGGCGTCATGTCGGTCTCGCCATTCGCTAAATCCCGCGTCGCCCCCGCCCCGCCCCGCTCCAGTTCCTTCAAAACTTCCTTTGCCCGCTCAATCACCTCCGGCGGGATTCCCGCCATCCGCGCCACTTGAATCCCGTAACTGCGGTCTGTGCCGCCCGGAACCAACTTGCGCAGCCAGATGACCTGATCGCCCTGCTCCTTGACCGCCACCCGGTAATTCTTCACCGCCGGAACGCGCTTCGCCATTTCGTTCAGATGGTGATAATGTGTGGCGAACAGCGTTTTACATTCGATTTTCGCCAGATGCTCCGCGACGGCCCACGCGATGGAAAGGCCGTCGTAGGTACTGGTTCCCCGCCCGATTTCGTCCAGCACCACCAGACTGCGCGGCGAGGCGTTGTTGAGGATGTTCGCCGTCTCGTTCATCTCCACCATGAAGGTAGACTGCCCGCTCGCCAGTTCGTCGTGCGCTCCGACCCGCGTAAATATCCGATCTACCAGCCCGATGCTCGCCCGGTCTGCCGGAACGAAACTACCAATCTGCGCCATCAGCGTAATCAAAGCGATCTGCCGCAGGTACGACGATTTACCGCTCATATTCGGGCCGGTAATCACATACATTCGGCTGTCTGCGTCCAGTCGGCAGTCGTTGGGGATGTACGGCCCGCCCATGCCGATTCGCTCAATCACGGGATGCCGCCCGCCGACTATTTCTAACGTGTCGTGGTCATGGACTTCCGGGCGGACGTACTGATTGCGGATTGCGGCCTCGGCGAACCCGGCGAGCGTATCGAGTTCGGAGACGGCGCGGGCCACATTGAGAACTTCCGGGGCGGCGTCCGCAACCCGCTCCCGGACGCTGACGAACAGTTCGTATTCCAGTTCGACCGCGTTCTCGTCGGCGCGTTGTACGAGTCCTTCGTAATGCTTCAAATCGTGGGTGATATAGCGTTCGCCGGTGGAGATAGTCTGTTTGCGGGTGTATTCCGGCGGCGTTTTGGCGAGGTGGGTCTTCGTAATTTCGATGTAGTAGCCGAAGACCGCGTTATAGCCGACCTTCAGCGAGGGGATGCCCGTCCGTTTCTTTTCTTCCGCCTCAAAGTTCGCAATCCATGCCTTTGCGTCCGCCGCGTCGCCGAGCAATCGGTCGAGTTCGGGATTAAACCCGGCGCGGATTAGCCCGCCTTCGCGTAGTGTCGCGGGCGGCTCGTCCGTGATGGAACGGGCAATCAGCGCCGCCGCCTCCGGCGGACAGGACAGGCTATGCGCCAGTTCGCGCAGCCGTTCGGACGTGGAACCCGAAAGCGCCGCCGCGAGTTCCGGGACGCGCAGCAGGGCGTCTTTGAGCGCGACGAGATCGCGGGCGTTAGCGAGTCCGGCGGCGGCGCGACTGACGAGGCGCTCCATATCGCCCATGCCTTTGAGCGTCTCCCGAACATCGCCGCGCAAAATTACGCCGCCGACCAGTTCTTCGACGGCCTCTAACCGTAGATTGATTCGCCCGACATCCAGCAGCGGCTCTTCCAGCCAGCGCCGCAACAGCCGCCCGCCCATCGGCGTCAGGGTCGCGTCAAGCACACCGAGCAGGGTGCGGGATTTGCCGCCCTCGCCCATTGCGGCGGTCAGTTCTAAGTGACGGCGAGCGGGGGCGTCCAGCATCATATAGTCGCGGGCGGAATAGGCGCTGAGGGTGCGGATATGCGGCAGGGCCGTGACCTGCGTGTCCCGCAGGTAGCGCAAAACCAACGCGCAGGCGTCCAGTCCGGCGGTATACTCCTCACAGCCAAACCCGCGCAAAGATTGCGTCTGAAAATGCTCCAGAAGCAATTCGCGACTGCCCGATTTTGGATTTTGGATTTTGGATTTTGGATTGCCTTCCAGCAGCGTCACGGAACCGGAACAGGACGCCCGAATCGCTTCAATGAGTTCCGGGGCGGCGTCTTCCGAAACGAGGATTTCCGCCGGTTCCAGGCGCATAATCTCGTCGAGCAGTTTTTCCGTCCGGGTGTCGCCGTCCAGTTCCGTTGTCAGAAATTCGCCGGTGGAGACATCAATTACGCCGATGCCCGCCACCGGATCGCCGATTACCGCCGCGACCAGATAGTTGTTGCTGCGGGCGTCGAGCATATTGTCTTCCAGCACCGTCCCCGGCGTCACGACCCGCGTGATTTTGCGCCGCACCAACTGCCCCGCCTTGACCTTTTTCGGGTCTTCCACCTGCTCCATGATCGCCACGCGCCGCCCCTTTGCAATCAGGCGGGCCAGATAGCGCTCGTAAGCGTGGTGCGGAACGCCCGCCATCGGGACCCGGATTTCGCCGTCGGCGCGGCCCGTCAGCGTGATGCGCAGGTCGGCGGCTATGGTTTCGGCGTCGTCGCCATAGGCCTCGTAAAAGTCCCCGACGCGCATCAGCAGAATGATGCCGGGGTGCTGGGCGCGGGTGGCGAAGTATTGTTTCAGAAGCGGAGTGGCCCCCATATAGTTAGGCGGCGTGGACATGGGAATCGGCTTCCCGGCGGGCGTAAGATTGGTGTCGGACATGATACGCGCAGTATACAAAATTCGGCGCGTTTCGTCAAGGGGCAGGGCAGGGAAAAGAAGAATTTTTACCCCAGAGAACACAGAGGAGAAACACAGAGAACACGGAGAGGGGAAGAAAATAAAATTCAATCTACAGATTTCCGCAGGTTGAATTTCGTTTCGAGACTCAGGCAAAAATTATCTCATCAATCCTTCCCGAACCTCTCTGTGTTTCTCCTCTATGTTCTCTGGGGTGAAAATTCTTATGGCGCGGGCTGAAAGAGAACGAGGCACGATTCCAGGCAGCCGGGAACGCGGCGCAGAGGCAGCAGCGCGAACGACGCGCCGCGCAGACGCTCGGAAGGCGAGAAAATGCCGGGGACAGGCGTGAGCATCCGCTGGTTGGCGGGCGCGGTCTCCGCCGCATAGCAGCCGACCTGAAGCGCGGCGTCAAGGGCCTCCGCCGCTTCCTCCGGGAACAGCGATTCCAGTCCGCGCCCGATGGCGGCATCCGCCGCGATTGCCGTCCATTTCGCAAGGGCGTCGTTCCATAGCGAGACGCAGCCTTCGCGGTCAATGACCATGCAGGGCTGATTCAGCAGCGGCAGCAGCGCGTCGTGGAAACCGCGCAGGCAGTCACCCATGCGCCGCGACTGCTCGGCGCTGGCTCGCTGAATAGCGTGGGCCTGCCGCGCTTCGCGCAGTTGCGCCTGAAGCAAGGCCCGCTCGGCGTCGGTGGTTTCGGTCTCGATGGCGACCACGACGGCGGCGTTCTGCTCGACCGGCGCGGAACTCGTACTCATGATATTGGGTGTAAGCGTTACGGGCATGGGCGGCATCCTCAAGAAGAAATCAGAAATCAGAAGCCAGAAGCCAGAAGAAAAGAAGCCGACTGTTCGCTTTCATCGTTGAAGCAAAACGTGTGAACTCTGACCGCTTACTTCTGGCTTCTGACTTCTGACTTCTTTCCCCTAATTATGGCATTTCTACCGGGCAAATTACAGGGGAATTTTTGCAGGCAGGATTCGGGCGGGGGAAGGGCGAATCCTGCGGAGATTGCAGGTCGTGGAAACGCGGCGGGCAGCCGATTATTTAAGCGTGGGAGAAAGAAAATTAACGCCGTTCGCATGGGGAAAGCCCGAAAATTTGAGTTGGGATTTTTGCTGCGCCGCGCTGCGTCCTGCGCGGCTGTCACAGTTTTTGGCGCGTCGCTGCTGGGCTGTCCGGGCGGGCAGCCAGCCGTCACGCTTTACAGCGATATGGATCAGAGCGTGGTCGCGCCGTTGATTGAGCAGTTCAAGCAGGACAATCAAATCGCGGTGACGGTGGTATACGCCGACCCGCAAAAAATCGCGGCGGGCGTGGGCCTTTCCGATCAGATACGCGACGAGAGCGCCGCGCCGAAGGCCGACCTCTACTGGGCCTGCAGTCCGCAGGCGGCGCAAAAACTGGCGGAACTCGAACTGCTGGACTCATTCGGCGACCGCGCCACCGCCCCCGTTTTCGCCGATGCGGCGGGCGGCTGGGCGGGAATCGGTGGGCGCGTCCGCGTGATTATTTATAATACGCAGGTTTTCAAAGGCAAAAAGCCGCCGCTTTCGATGGCGGCTGCCGGACTTCCGGCGTGGCGGGGACGCGCAGCGTGGGCCGATCCGCGCAAAAACGGCAGCGCAAATTACCATTTTTTGACCTACTTTGCGGCGTATGGCGAGGGTGAGGGAAAGCAACTGCTCCAAAAAATTAAGGACAACGGAACGCAGTTCCTACCGGACGAGAACGCAGTGATTGAGGCCGTTTCAAGCGGAAAAGCCGACTGGGGCGTGACCGATTCCGATCTGGCGACGGCGGCGGTCACGGCGAAGAAACCGGTGGACTATCTCGTCTGCGATCAGGACGATTTTTCCACGTCGGACGCGCTGGGGCAGATTCGCGGCGCGGGCGTCCCCACGCTGGGAACGCCCGCCCTGCCTTACCCGCTCTGCCTGATCGCCCGCCGCAGGCACGTGGACGACACCGGAAAATTGCAGCAGTATTTGCTGGCCCCGCAGACGGCGCTGCATCTTTCGCAGGCCCGCCCTGACCTGCTGATGACGCGGGCGGGGGCGCAGGACGAAAAACCGGGAAAAGAGGCGGGGCATTTGACTCACGCGGACAAGCTGCGCTTCACTACGCTGGGCATGGACAAACTCAAGCCGCTCCGGGCGCAATTAACGCTGGCGCTCTCCTCTGTTTTAGGCGACGCGCCGTAACTTTTCCCGCTTCGCGCCGTCTAACCGGAACATCCTTTTTCCGGCGTCAGGCCGCTTTTCCCTCTCCCCGCAGCGTAAACAATAGCACAGAGAAGACCGCGTTTTCCGTCCGCTGCGCTCGCGCCGCTGGACGTTCCCACCGCAAGGAGGCCGCCATGAGCGTCGTAATGAGCGGGGCCGCCGCAAGGCCGACCGCATCGAAATTGAAACAGAAACTCGCCGCCGCCCGCGTCTGGTGGCGGACGGCCCGCGTGGTCGCCGGCCTCGCGTGGATCGCCGTTGTGGTCGTGTCGCTGGGGCTGGCCTGCTACCACATTGACCGCTGGCTGGCGCTGTCCGCGCAGGCCCGGATTCTGTGGCTGTACGCCATTTCGGTCGCGGCGCTGGTGACGCTGGTCTTTGCCCTGCTGCGCCCCGCCCTGCAAAAACGCTCGGACGCCGCCGTAGCGGCCGATGTGGAGCGCCGCTACCCGGCCCTGCGCGAACGGCTGCTGACCGCCATTGACCTCATGCCCGCGATGGGCGCGGCAGGCGCGGCGGGCTTTGACGCCTCCGGCTTTTCGCGCCCGCTGACCGCCGCCCTCGTGGAAGAGACGCAGCGCGACGCCGCCCCGCTGAATTTCCTCCGGGCCGTAGATGTCCGCCCGATGCGAAACGCCCTGATCTTCGCCCTTCTCGCCATTCTCCTTGCGGCGGGCGACCGGGCGATGTCGCAGGGCGCGTTTGATAACTGGCTGGCCCGGATGCGCTCGCCCTCCGCCGACATTGCGCCCTGGGCTTTGACCCGCGTCTGGCTCAACCCGTCCGCAAAACGAATCGCGACGGGCGGCAGCGTGGGCGTAACGATTGAAACGCGGGGAATCGCCGCCGACCGCGCCGTCCTGCGTTACCGCATGGAAAAAGAGAACGACTGGAAAACGGTTGATCTGACAAAGGCCGCTGTCGTGGACGAACCGGCGATGAAGGACGGACACCCGAACGCCGTCCGCCGCTTCACGTACAAGCTCCCGGCGCTGACGCAGACCGTTTTTCTCGCCGCTTCCGCAAACGACGGGCAGGCCAACGAAAAGACCGTAATTGTGGAGGAGCGCCCCGCGCTCGTCCGTTTTCAGATGCGCCTGCATTACCCCGCTTACATCAAACGCCCCGACGCCATCCTGCCCGACGGAAAAGGCGCGGACTTGACCGACGGAACCCTTAGCGTCCCCGTCGGCACAGAAGCGGACATCCGAATCACGGCTAACAAGCCCATCCAGACAGCGGAATTTATTCGGGACGGCAAACCCGCCGGAGCGTGGGCCGCGCAGGACAACCAGATCAGCGGGCATATTTCGGTGTGGAAGAACGGCAAATATACGTTTAATCTGCGCGATACGCACGGCTTCGATAACGCGCAGCCCGCCATCTACGAAATCCACGCCATCGAAGACCAGACGCCGAGCGTGCAGATTTCGCAGCCGACGGCGGACGTGGACTTAGTACCGAATGGCAGCATCCCGCTTGCGGCCCACGCGACGGACGATTACGGCATCGTGAAAATGGCGCTGGAATACGACCGGACACTGACCGACAATTCCGCCGCGCAGTCCAAAGTTCGGCAGGTAGGCAGGGGTTCCACCAGTTTGTTTGGTCCCGGCAGTTCGAAAAGCGGCGCGAAATCAGCGGACATTGCGCAGCGCTGGTTCCTCGAAGATATCGCCCCGCAGCCCGGAGAGACCGTGCGCTTTACCGTAACCGCGACGGACGCCGACAACCTGCGCGGCCCGCACACCGGACGCGCCACCACCTACCGAATCCGGGTCGTCAGTATTCTGGAAATGCAAAGGACGCTGAAAAACCGGCTGGACGAAGAGGCGCGACTCGTGGACCAACTGCGGCAACGGCAGATTGACGCGCAGGACAAACTGGCGAAGGCCCGATTGAAAAACGATAATCAGGAACTCGCACGCGCTCAGGAGGCGGAACGCGCCGTCGCGTCCGACGCCCGTTCCGCGTCGCAGCGGGTCAGCGATTTAAGCGCCCAGTTAGAGAACAATAACTCCGCTACCAAGTCCGAACTGGAACGGCGCGACGCGGCGCAAAAGACGCTGGAAAATCTGGCGGCGCAGAAACTCCCGACCGCCGCCGAAACGGTCAAGGCCGCGCAGGAGGCGCAAAAGAACTCCGCGCAGCGCAAAAATAATATGGAGCAGGCGCAGCAGCAGGAAGCGCAGGCCCGCCGCGACATCGAAAAGGCGCAGGAAAATCTCTCCCGCGTTCCCCCGCCCGCTCAACTCGCCGAAGAAGCGAAACGGCTGGCGAAAGCGCAGCGCGATCTGGCGGATATGTCGCGCTATATCGCCGAAAACACCCCGCGCAGCCAACTGAAAAAAGGCGACGCCGCTCTGCCCCCGGAAATCAAGGTCGGGATGGAGACCGCCCGCCGTCAACAGGCGGAGACCAACGCCGACACGAAACGATTGGAACGGCAGCTGGAGCAGGCGGCGCAGGCCGCGCAGGAGCGCGGACAGAAATCCGAAGCGGACGCCCTGCGCCGCGCCGCAGAAGCATTGAAAAAAGGGCAGGCGCAGCCGAGCCAGGAGAAGGCGGCGGGCGAGTTGAAGCAAAACAACCCGTCCGACGCCTCCGCCCCGCAGGACAAGGCCGCCAACGCCCTGGACAAAGCGGCGCAGGCCGCGCAGGAGGCCGCAACGCCCAACAGCGATACGCCGGAAGCGGCGGCGGCAAAACTGGAGCAGGCCGCGAAAAATCTGGCGGCGCTGGCGCAGGCGCAGCGGGAGGCCGCCGCGCAGGTTAAGCAAAGTCCGAACGCCGCGCAAAGCAAGGCCCTTGCCGCCAAAGAGCGGGACATTCAGAACAAGGCCGCGCAGGAGCAGGCCAATTTGCAGGCCGCGCCGCAGGCCGGTAAAAACTTGCAGGACGCCCAGCAAAACTTAGACCAGTCCGGGCAAAAACTGGACAAAAGCGACTCGCAGTCCGCGCAGTCCCCGGCGGACAAGGCCGCAAAGCAATTAGAGAAAGCGGCGCAGCAGGCGCAAAAGGCCGCAAACCAAATCCGGCAGCAGGCGGCGGCAAACGAAATGGCGGAAAAGGTCGCGCAGCTGGCCCGCGATCAGCGGGCCTTGCAGGGCGCGACGGAGCGCCTCGACAACGCGAAAAAGTCCGGTCCGCTGACCGCAAACGACGTGCGAGAGTTGGGACAGATTCAGGAGCGGCAAAAGCAGGCGGTGGAAAAGGCCAACGCCCTCGCAGGCCGCATCCCCTCGCCCGCCTTCAAAAAAGCGTTGGACATTGCGGGGCGGCAGATGCAGCCAGCGCGGGACAATCTGGACAAAGACGTTCCCGACACTGGCAAAGAAACGCGGACGGCGCAAGACCGCGCTGCCCGCACACTGGAAACGGTGGCGGACGCCCTGAAAGCGCAGGCCGACGGCCCGAAGGATAGCAATTCGCCAGACAGCAAACAGTCGCCGCAGTCCCCGCAGGAGGCGCAGGCCGACGCCGCGCTTGGCGATCTGAAACTGGCGCAGGGGCTGCAAAATCAGGTGCGGCAGGACACCGGAAAACTCGATAAGTCGCGCCCGACCGACCCGCAGACCAAAGAGCCGAAGCCGCTGACCCCGCAGCAGCAGCAGGAGGCGCAGCGCCTGACGCGGGATCAGACCGAAACAAAGGAAATCACGCAGGACGCGGGCGATTCGCTGAAGCAAATCCCCGGCGTGGAGCAGACCATTGAGGACGCCACCGGCGAAATGCGGCAGGCGCAAAGCAAACTCCGACAGAAACAAACGGGCAAGCCCACGCAGACCAATCAGGACAACGCTTCCGGCAAGCTGGCGCAGGCGGTCAAGCAGACGGAAGAGGCGATTAAAAAAATGCAGCAGCAGCGCATGGCGGGCCAGGGACAGGGGCCAACGCCGGGGGGCCGTCCGTCGCGGCAGATGCTCTCCCTGCGCGATGTGAAAAACGGACGCCGTTCTTCTCCGGGCGGCAAGGATGGCAGCATGGCGGCCCTCTCGCAGCGGACGCAGCGTATCATGCGCGAAGGCCAGCAGGAGCAGGTCCCGCAGGAATACAAGTCCGTCTCTGATAGCTATTACAAAGCGCTGGCGGGGGGCAAGAAAAAGTGAAGAAGAATTTTTACCACAGAGGACACGGAGAGAAAACACAGAGGACACGGAGAGGAGATACAGGGGGGAAAGACCGGATTCTCTTAATCTGCGGTCTTCTGCGTGATCGGCGGAGGGAGTTTTTTGTCTTTCTCCATGTTTTCTGTGTTGTTTCCCTCTGTGTCCTCTGTGTTGAAAAATCTTCCGCGCAGAAAAAGCCGAAGCCGTCCAAAACAGCGGTTTCGCCCTGGGACGTGGAGGCGCGGGAATATCTGGGGACGCCGCAGTCGGAGGCGGCGGTCAAGCGCGGACTGGAATATCTGGCGACGCGCCAACTCCCCGACGGGCATTGGGACAGCGGAAATTATCACCGGGAAGTGGCGATTACCGGGCTGGCGCTGATGGCGTTCCTGGCGTCGGGGTATCAGCCGGGGCGCGGCAAATTCGGGACGAATATGAATCTCGCGGTAGACTACCTCACCGACAACGCCCATCTGGACGGTTCCTATGGGGCGCCGCCCGGACTGGTGCGGGCCTCGCAGAACGCGGGGCCTGCCATGTACGGGCATGGGTTCGCGACGCTCGCCCTCTCGGAAGTCTATGGAATGACCGGGCGCAAAGACCTGAAAGCGAAATTGCAGGCCGCCGTCAAATTGATTGAGGACGCGCAGACGCAGAACGGCGATCCGCGCTACGATGGCGGCTGGCGCTACGAACCGAAACAGGGCGACGCCGACCTGTCGGTCACGGTGGTGCAGGTGCTGGCGCTGCGCGGGGCGAAGAACGCAGGCATCAAAGTGGCGCAGCAGACGATTGACCGCGCCGTCGCGTTTATGAAGCGGTGTTCCAACCCCTACGACGGCGGCTTCAAGTATCAGGTCGGGCAGGGCAATTCCGGGCCGGCGCGAACGGGGGCGGGCGTGCTTTCCCTGATGATGGCGGGCGAGCGCGACTCGCCGGAGTGCCAGAACGGGCTTGCCTATCTGCTGGCGAACCCGCTCAACAAAAGCACGGAATGGGCCTACAATCAGTATTTCTGCTACGCTATCTACTATGTCACGCAGGCGATGTATCAGGCGGGCGGGGCGTACTGGCGCGGCTGGTATCCCGGCGTCCGCGACCGCCTTGTCGCAACGCAGGACTCCGAAGGCGGCTGGAACCGCAACCCCGACTACGGTCAAACGGGCGGCGAGTATGTGGCGGCCATGTCCCTGCTCGTCCTTCAAGTCCCCGCCGGTCTGCTTCCCATTTACCAGAAATGACAAACAGAAAACAGAAAACAGAAAACAGAAAACAGAAGGGGCTGTCAGAGTTTGTAAACTTTTGCTCCTCGTTGCAAAGTAAGCAGACAGGGCATTTTCTTCTGTTTTCTGTTTTCTGTTTTCTGTTTTCTTCCTCGGCTTCCGCGCAGAGGCCCCCCGTCGTGGAGCGAATCACCGACCGGGTGTTTCGGGTGGGGGCGGTCACGGTGGACACGGCGGCAAAAACAGCGACGTGTTCCGGCGTAATCAACATGGATGCGGGGGCGGTCGAGTATCTGGCGGTGGCGGCGGGCGGGAAAATGCACGAGAGTTTATTGCGCGTGGAGGCGCGGCCTTTGCATTTGCAGGTCGCGCTTTTGTTGTTAGGGCTGGAACCGAAAAACGTGTTGCAGGCGCAGGGCGAAGCGAAAATCCCGCAGGGCGATCCGGTGGAGATACGGATTCGGTGGCGGGACGCAAACGGCGACGCGCAGGAAGTCCGCGCCGAATCGCTGCTAGTTTCGGGGGCGAAAGAGGTTCCGATGCCCGATCATGCGTGGGTCTTTACCGGTTCGCGCATCTTAAAAGAGGGATTCGAGGGCGATATTGCGAAATCGCTGGTGGCGATCTGGCACGATCCCGCCGCCCTTTTGGACAACCCGCTGCCGACGGGCGCAAACAATGTCTGGTCGGTCAATTCGAAACGGACGCCGAAGCGCGGAACGCCGATTGAGTTCATCATCAAGGCGCTTCCAAAGCCAGAAACGAGACCGGAACAAAAGCTCACCGACCCGCCGAAAAAGTGAAACGCCGCCATGTCCGAAATCAACGTAGAAAATCTGCTCGAAGCCTGCGAACGAAACTTGAAGTCTGCTTCGTCAGACGTTCGGTTCAGCGCAGTCATAAGTCTCAAGGAAATCGGCGAGTCAGCAATACCTCTTCTGCTGACGGCAACGAAAGACAGGGATGCAAAAGTGAGCGAAGCAGCCTCACAAGCATTAGGTGAAATAGGCGGTGTTGGAATTTCGGCGTTGCGTGATTTGCTTTATACAGAAATCAGAGCAAAACGAAAACTTGGTAATCGCTTTGTTTTTCGGTGTTTGATATTTGTTTTATGTATGTTTGCTATAGCGTATTTAGGCAATCTTTTTTTTGACAGCCAAATTGCGCGGACAACTCTTCATTTTGTAGTACAGATAATTAGTTCCGGTTTTATGGGATTGGTCATTTTTGATAAAGTTTATATTCGGCGGGGCGCAATCACGGCGCTGGAAAATACCGACGATATCAAATTCATTGGACTATTCGCACTTTTTCTGAACGATAAAGACAACGAAATTCGTTCCGTAGCGAAAAAAGTTCTGATACGCCTATTGCCGAAGGCGCGGGCAAGCGACGCACAGTACATCAACAAAGACGAAATGCAGGCAATAATAGACACGCTTCGCAAGCAAAAGCAGGACGCGGGATTTATGCTTGCGCTGCTAAGAGGACTGGAGCAGATCGGGGACGAGCGGGCGTTGGCGAACGTTGCGGCGCTGACGGACGATTCCAGCGTTTCGCCTTCGGTAAAGTTAGCGGCGCGAGAGTGCCTGCCCTATTTGCAAATTCGGGCGGAACAGGCGAAGCAGGCGCAAACGCTGCTGCGGGCATCGTCCGGCAATGAGACCGCGCCGGAGACGTTGCTGCGTCCGGCGCAGGGCGTCGCGCCGAACGACGAACGGCAGTTATTGCGTCCGAAGTTGTAGGGATGGGCGGGATTTTCCGGTCTGGCATGATGCCGCGCAGTATGCAAAGCATCACCTCGATAGGAGAAGTCAAATGACAATTCCGCAAATAACTCCCTCGAAGCGCCGCGCCGCAAAACGCTGGATTTGGGACGAGATGCCGATTCGCTCGCTCATCTATGAGCGGGACGAAGAAGGGTACATTGTGTCCGGGCCAGACCCGATGGGCGAATACGGCTCGGAACGGCGCGAAATGACGGCGACCGTCGAATCGCTGAAACTTTGGTATGCAGGCTACGACGTATACGTGTCCGGCCTGCGATACGTTCATTACACGAAAGATTGCGATTACGTTTCGCCGGAGTGTTACGTGATATTCGGCATGACCGCTGAGCAACTCGACAGCGACAAAAACCCATTCAACAGCGTATACTTTCCCGCCATTGTGTTTGAGTTCGCGCAGAAAGAAACGGGAGTCAAAGGCAAAAACGAAAATTTCAAAATTTACGAACGTTTGCTGAAAATCCCGGAGTATATCCTGCATGACCCAGACAGCGATAATGCCGCGCTGACGTTGCGGGGGTATCGTCTCAACGCAGCGGGCAAGTACTCCCCGATTCCGCCTGTGAACGGGCGCATATTCAGCGAATCGCTGAATATGTTTATGGAGATTCGTGGAGGCGACATTCGCTTCACGGACGGGCAGACAGGCGAAACGCTCCGCACCCCTTACGAGGCCGAACAGGAACGGAGGCAGGAAAAATCCCGCGCTGACAACGCCGAAGCGGAAATTGAGGTTTTGCGGGCGGAACTGGAAGCGTTGCGCCGCCAGAAAAAAACGAGCAAGGACAGTAAAAATGAGGAAGAAAATCACGCGCCGCGCTTTTGGCGTATTGACGATTGGAACGCTGGCGCTGGCGGGACGGCCCGCCTTTGCCGCCGACCCCACGATGACGAAGGCGAAGCAGTCCGTCGCGAAGGGACTGGCCTATTTGAGATCGGTGCAGGAGCCGGACGGTTCGTGGGGGCGCTACCCCGCCACGACCGCGCTGGCGCTCGCCGCGTTTTTGCGGAACGGGCGCACGGAGACCAAAGAGCCTGCCGTTGCAAAGGGCGTGAAGTACCTGCTTGCCGCCGCCCGCGCTGATGGCGGAATTTACAGCGACGCCGACCCGCAGCTTGCCCTGCCAAATTATAATACGTCGCTGGCCCTGATGACGCTGGCCCTGACGCGCAACGCCGCTTACGTCCCGATAATCCGCAAAGCGCAGGCGTTCCTCATCAAAGCGCAGTTCGACGAGGACGACGGCATCAAGCCGACCGACCCGAAATATGGCGGCATCGGCTATGGCGACGACCCCGGCGACAACGACCGCCCCGACCTCTCGAACCTGCAGCTGGCGCTCGAAGCGCTGAAAGAGAGCGGCGCGGAAACGTCCTCGCCCGTCTGGAAAAAAGCGATTGTCTTTATCCAGCGCGTTCAAAACCGCAAAGAGAGCAACGATCAGGAATGGGTTAAAGCGGGGCCGAACGACGGCGGTTTTGCGTATGATACCAAAGGCACAAGTTTTTCCGGCAGCGGCGGTCATGCGTCTTATGGTTCCATGTCCTACGCGGGGCTAAAGAGTTATATTTATGCCGGAGTGAAAAAGGACGATCCCCGCGCTAAGGCCGCCTGGGACTGGATTCGCGCCAACTACACCGTGTCCGAACATCCCGGCATGGGCGACGCTTCCCTGTACTACTACTATCACACGGTCGCGAAAACGTTCGATGTATACGGTAAAAAAGTGATCAAGGACGCCAAAGGCAAGTCGCACGACTGGTCGCAGGAGTTGGCGGCGCAGTTAAATTCGACCCAGCACCCCGATGGTTCTTGGGCCAACACCAACGCCCGTTTCTGGGAAGACCGCCCCGCGCTCGTCACGAGTTATACGCTGATCGCGCTGTCGTATTGTTTGAAGAGATAAAATTTGAAGAAAACAGAAGACAGAAAACAGAAGGGGCTGCCAGAGTTTGCAAGATTTGCGCTCGGAAGCAAAACGATCAGGCAGGGCATTTTCTTCTGTTTTCTGTTTTCTGTTTTCTTCCTCCGAAGGAGTGCTATTTCATGACCACCGTTCCGCCCGTTATGCCGTCCGCTGTTTCGCCCGTTTCCGGTCTGAGCGATCAGGAAGATTTGGCCCGCCTGCAACGCCTGCGGCAGGGATTTGATATGATGCGCACTGAGATTGGGCGCGTCGTGATTGGACAGGACGCCGTAATCGAGGAATTATTGATTGCCGTGTTTGCGCGGGGGCATTGCATCCTTGTCGGTGTGCCGGGACTGGCGAAAACGCTGCTTGTCAGCACCCTGTCCCGGATTCTGTCGCTGGGCTTTAAGCGGATTCAGTTCACGCCCGACCTGATGCCCGCCGACATTACCGGGACGGAGATTATTCAGGAAGACCCGGTGACGAAAGAGCGCAAATTCGTGTTCCTGCGCGGCCCGCTGTTCGCGAACATGATTTTGGCAGACGAGATCAACCGGACGCCGCCGAAAACGCAGGCCGCTTTGCTGGAGGCCATGCAGGAGCATCGCATCACGGTCGGCGGGCAGTCGCACAAACTGGCGGAGCCGTTCTTCGTCCTCGCCACGCAAAACCCGATTGAGCAGGAGGGAACGTATCCGCTGCCGGAAGCGCAGCTCGACCGTTTCATGTTCATGGTGACAGTCGGCTACCCGACGGCGGAAGAAGAACTGCAAATTATGAAGGCCACAACGGGCGGCGTTCATGCGGAGTTGAAAGAGACCCTGAAAGCGGAGGACATCATCGCGTTGCAGGACATCGTGCGGCGCGTCCCGGTCGGCGATCATGTGTTCCGGTATGCGGCGTCGCTCGTCCGCGCCACCCGCCCTAACGAGTCGGAAGCGCCCGCTTTTGTGAAAGAGTGCCTGAGCTGGGGCGCGGGGCCTCGCGCCTCGCAGTACCTGATTCTGGGAGCGAAGGCCCGCGCCGCGCTGTACGGGCGCAACTACGCCATGACCGAAGATGTCGCCGCCGTCGCGCTGCCTGTGCTGCGTCATCGGATCGTCACGAACTTCAACGCGGAAGCCGAAGGCATGACAACGGACAAAATCGTGCAAAAACTCCTGCAGACCATCCCGCGCCCGACGGAGCCGAAACGATGACCGTCTGCGCCCTGAATCGCGAGGCAAGCAAGGAACGAGAGAATGGCAGCCAGTCGAAAGAAAAAGCAAAATTTTTCTGCGCTGAAACTCAGCGAAGCAATGCGAATCGTGGGGCGTGAAAGTCTGAATGAGTGGCGTATTGACGCGCCGCCCCGCAAAGCCAGCGACGACTTGCAGGCGCACCTGCGCCGTCTTCGCGCCTTCGATATGGAAAGCACGGAGCAGGCAAAGTTATTGCTGATAGACGCGCTTTTCGCCGAAATTGTCAACGATTACCCGAACCTGAAAATATGGAAATCGGAGTCGCTGGAGACCGATACGCTGACTGGCATAGCAGATTACTTGATTGCGCCGCGCCGCGCCTATCTTGAAACGCCGCTGCTGTGCGCGGTCGAGGCGAAGCGCGACGATTTTGAGATGGGGCGGATTCAATGCCTTGCAGAGATGGCGGCCTGCCAATGGAACAATCGGCAAACGGACATAGAGGTTGATGTCTACGGCATTGTCAGCAACGGGCAGGGCTGGCGCTACTACAAACTGACGCGGGACAGCGAGCCTTACGAGACCGGGCAGTACGGCATGGAAGACCTTCCCGGCCTGCTTGGAGCGCTGGACTACGTTTGCGCCGCCTGCGCGAAAAATGTTCCGTGACAGGCGCGATCTGCGGTGGCCTGCCTACACAATATTTGCAATCGCAGTATAAACTTTAACAGAAATCTCTCGCAGACGGAGAAGAAAATGTGGATACAAACAACGCAAGACTCGAAATGGCACTATATTATACGGCAAAATGACAGGATTACCGACTGTGATATAAACGATATTGCTTCAGTAATTCGCGCAAAAACACAAATTGAACCGGGAGATTCAATCTGTCTCGTATGCTGGCAATCTGCTTCGAAGCAAGCGGAACATAACAACGCCGCAACAACAAAACTGATGGTTGAATCGCCTGCGAGTGTCTCAACTGTCGTAACGCAGAGGAATCCAAATGTCGCCAGTCCACAAAGTAAAGCAGTATGCGACGGTCGAAAGGACTGCCCAAAATGCGGACGAAACATGAAAGAGATGGTTTTAGAATTACATCTTAAACTTCATGCGGCATCTGGAAATCGAGCGGATGAACCCGCATCGCCTAAAGAAGCCGTAGTCAAAATCCCGCAATCGAAAATTGAGCGATTGAGGCAAGAGAGAATACGCAATGAAGAAAGAAGACGGCTTCGACAAATCGAATACCAGCAACACATTGCTGAGGTAGTAAAAGCGGTAGAAAGTTTGCCTCCCAAACCAGCCGAAAAGCCAAAAGACTTCAAAAGATATTGGATAAGGCTAATTAGTACGCCAATGTAAAACTGCACAAGGTAGGAGCGGACATTGAGGAAAGGAGAAAAAGATGAACCTGACAATCGAACTTACGCCGGTCATGGAAGGCCAACTGCAACGCGAGGCTAAGGCGAACGGCACTACGGTTGAGGCGGCAGCGCAAAAACTTCTCGATGAAGCGCTTCGTCATCAAGGCAATCTGCGGATGGTCTCGACGCTTGATTCTTTTATGGAGGAAGATGGCGATGAGCAGGCGGAAACATGGGGCTATCTTGAAAAGGCTCTCGCGGAAACACGTCAAAATTACCGGAAATAAGAAAAATGCCTTCTGTAATCATTCTTGATTCCGGGCCACTTGGCATCATCACGAACCCAAAGAAAACGCCTGCGAATGAAGACTGCCGCGAGTGGCTAAAAAGTATGCTTGACAGTAATGTCCGCGTTCTTGTGCCGGAAATCGCCGATTATGAAGTGCGGCGCGAACTGTTGCGGGGCAACAAGCAGAACGGATTAAAACGCCTTGACGCATTGCTTGATTCCAGCGTCTACGTTTATCTGCCGCTAACTACCAGTATAATGCGGCGGGCGGCGCAACTTTGGGCGCAGGCGCGTCAACAGGGCAAACAGACCGCGCCCGACCTCGCGCTTGACGGCGACATGATTTTGATCGCGCAGGCGCTTTCATTGAATTTGCCAGCAGGCGAAGTTATTATCGCAACGATGAACGTCAGCGATATTGCGCGTTTTTTTCCAGCCGACATTTGGGAGAATATTCAGAGATGAACGCTTTACTCGAAACGAAACGCCTGTCTGATTCGCCGGAAGAACTAATAGAAAAATTTCAAGACGCGCCGGATTGGGAATTGCATATTATGGCAAGCCGCTGGTTCCCGGAAAACAAAACAGAACGCCTTTACGAACTTAGAGCGTATAGAAAAAGTCTTGAGTTGCGAAAAAGTTTTAAGTTGCCTGACGTGTACCCTGTTTTCTAGGCCACGCGAAAAGTTAGTCTCCGCTCTTGGTTGACTGCTCGCGCAGCCACCGGGTTTTGTACGCGTCGGGCGTCAAGCCGCCCAGCGATTGATGCGGACGCTCTTCATTATACATGATGCGAAACGCTTCTGTCTGTGCTTTGGCGTCGGCAATGTTCTCAAAGACGCTGGCGGAAAGCAGTTCGTCCCGCAAGCGGCTGTGAAAACTTTCCCTGAAGCCGTTCTGCCACGGACTGCCCGGAGCAATATAAGCCGCCAAAATGCTTTGCTCGGAAAGCCATGCCTGCATTTCTGTTGCAATAAACTCCGGCCCGTTGTCCATCCGCAACGCGCCGGGAACGCCGTAGCGGACAAACAGCCGCGCCATTTCCGCCTGAACCTGGGCCGACGAAAAGGACGCGCCGACGGCAATCAAAAGACACTGGCGTGTGAAGTCATCGCCGACGGTCAGCATTTTGAGTTTGCTGCCGCGTTCGGTCGCATCGAACACGAAGTCCAGCGACCAAACGTGATTAGGACGCTGCGCCACCACGCGCACTCTTTGCACGAGCGGCGGCGGGCGGTAGTTCTGACGCCGCCGCGCCTTCACTTGCAGGCCCGCTTGCCGCCACAGGCGAAACACGCGCTTGTGATTGACGGCCTGTCCCGCGTTCCGCAGCGTCTGGTAGATTTTGCGAACGCCCCAGCGCGGATGCCGCTTTGCAATGGCCTGCATCGCTTGCAAAAGCGGCGCGTCCTGTTTGAGGCGCGGTTTGTATTGAACGGTGGCGCGGTGGACAGCGGCCAGAACACAAGCCCGCCTTTGGGAAAGGCCCTGCGCTTGCAGAAAAGCGACCAGTTGGCGGCGTCCCGGCAGCGTGGCTACTTTTTTTGCAGGAACGTTTGCAAGGCGTCCACTTCCAGATCGCGTTCGGCGAGCAGGCGTTTGAGGCGGGCGTTTTCCTGCTCCAGCGTTTTGAGGCGCTGCGCGTCGTCGGTCTTCATACCGCTGAATTTGTTGCGCCAGCGGTAGAAAGTCGGTTCGGTGATGCCGTGTTCGCGGCAGAGGGCCGTGATGGTTTGTTCGCCGATTTCAGCGGTTTGCAGGATGCGGGTAATTTGCTCCTGCGAGAACTGGCCTTTTTTCATGGTCAAACTCCTCTTTGTTTTGATGAGGAGTCTAACATATCCGGTGGCCTAAATTATGGGGTACAGGTCAGCCAAACGCCTGAGCATCAAGCGCATCATAGCAAGATAGATCATGCTTTCGCTGCGCTCCGGTCTGAGTTCGTAATCTTTGGCGAGGCGGCGATAACGCCCGAACCAACCGAACGTGCGTTCTACTACCCAGCGACGTGGAACAATCTTAAACCCTTTGAGGTCATCGGTGCGCTTTACGACCTCTAACTCTGCGCCCAGATGCTCTGCAACCCACTCCGCAAACGGCCCGGTGTATCCGCTGTCGGCCCAAATTTTGGTCAGGCGCGGAAACTGCCCCTTCACTTGCTCAAAGAGGGCCTTGGCCCCAGCGCGTTCGCCCAGGTCGGCGGCAGAAACAAAAACGGACAAAACTAATCCGCTGGCGTCTACCAGCAGATGGCGTTTGCGTCCTTTGATATGCTTGTGACTGTCGAAACCGATGTCGTCCTGACCGGACTGCCCCCTTTTTCCGTCGTCTTCACGGACTGGCTGTCCACGATGGCGGCGGAAGGGGTGGGGTCGCGTTGCTCTTGGGTGCGCACTTGTTCGCGCAACGCGGTGTGAATTTTGATGAGTAGGCCGTTTTCGCTCCATTTACGAAAGTAATGATAGCACGTGGCATGGGGCGGCAGGTCATGGGGCATCATCTCCCAGGCGCATCCCGCGCGCGTGATATAGAAAATGCCGTTGAGAATAGCGCGGTAGGAATACACCCGCTGGCGTCCGTTGCGTCCGTCGGCGCGGTTTGTGGGCGGGAAGAAGGGTTCGAGGAGCGCCCATTCGGCATCGGTCAAATCAGTTGAGTAGGCTTTTGTCATCATAGCAAGAGTTTACCTCAAGCAGACTTAAACAAACGAAAGAGTTTTTCTATACGCTCTTAGGGACTTGCGATAAAATAAATCTTCCCGTATGCGTAAGTCCGCATTGAGTCCGCGAAGGCGGACTTCGCGCTTTTGTGGCAGTGAATTTATTCGCCCGCCCGCCCGCCAGCGTGGAAGAGTTTAATATTCGAAAGTCCCTTACAGAACGCAGCAAGCAACAGACGACTTCCGAAACGCAGGAAGCGGAAATAAAAGATTTGCTCGATCAAGTTATGACAAACGCAATGGAGGCCGCAACAGCGAAATATCTTCTGAAACAGCGTGAAATGAAACGGTAACAACGGAAATATGGACACACCAACAAAATCTCTGGCTGATCCGCAGACGCTGGCGCGGGTCGCGAAACTGGAACTGCGGGCGCGGGCCGTCGTCGAAGGCGTGATTACGGGGATGCACAAAAGCCCGCATCGGGGGAGCAGTGTGGAGTTTGCGCAGCACCGCGATTACGTTCCCGGCGACGAAATCCGGCATATTGACTGGAAAGTCTACGCCCGCTCGGACAGGTACCAGATCAAACAATTCGAGGAAGAAACGAACCTCAAAGCGACGCTGGCCTTAGACAGCAGCACGAGCATGGACTACAAAGGCGAAAATTCGCCGCTGTCCAAGCGGGACTACGGCGCGATTGTCGGGGCGGCGATTGCTTCCCTGCTGATCCGGCAGCGGGACGCGGCGGGACTGGCGACCTTCGACTCCAATATCCGGCAGTTTTTGCCGCCGGGAAGCACCCCCTCGCACATGAAACTGATGCTGGACATGATGGAAAAGCGGGAGACGCAGCCCAAGACGGGAATCGGCGACACGCTGCACGATCTCGCAGAACGCATCAAGCGGCGCGGCCTGATCGTGCTGATTAGCGACCTGTTCGCTGATCCGGACGAAGTGCTGCGCGGTTTGCAGCACTTCCGCCACCGTCGGCACGAGGTGATTATTTTTCACGTGCTTGACCGCGATGAGATCGAATTTCCGTTCAAAGAGACCATGAAGTTCGAGGGCATGGAAGGCGAGGAAGCGATTATCACGGAGCCAAACGGACTGCGAAAACAGTATCTGGAAGTTTTCGGGGCGTATGTCGAAAAACTGAAAAAAGGCTGCCGCGAACTCAACATGGACTATCAGCAGCTGCCCACCGACCTGCCGGTTGACGCCGCCCTGACCCGCTACCTCGCCTCGCGTTCACCACGAAGGTAGGTGTTCGGGTGTTCGGGTGTTCAGGTGTTCAGGTATTCGTCTCGTTCGTTGATAGTTTGCGCAAGTTATCAGCAAATGAGCGTATTTTCCTGAACACCTGAACACCTGAACACTTAAACACCTGAACTGGATAAAATATGTTCCTGAGTCCGATTTTTTTATATGGTCTGGCGCTCATCGGCGTCCCGATTTTGATTCACCTGATCCGCAAGCGGAAAATCAAGGTGATTCAGTGGGCGGCGATGGAATTTTTGCTGCTGTCGCAGAAGAAGCAGAAAAAGCGGCTGCGGATCGAAGAGCTGCTGCTGCTGCTGCTGCGGATTTGCATTGTGGCTTTGGCGGTCTTTGCGTTCGCCCGCCCGGTCTTGCGGGCGATTGGGATTCCGCTGCTCTCGCAAAATGCGCGGGTCTATGCCGTCATTGTGCTGGACAATTCGTTCAGCATGGGGCAAAAAGGGGCGGACGGCAAGACCAGTTTCGAGCGGGCGCAAAGCGCGGCGGACGAAATTGCGGCGAACATCTTAAAGTCGGGCGATTCGGCGTCGGTCGTTTTGCTGTCCGACAAGCCGGAAGATTTGATTGGCGATCCGAGTTTTGACCTGAAACTCGTCCGGCAGAAAATTCACGGCGCAAAACTTAGCGACCGGGGAACCGACAATCTGGAGACGGCGAAGCGGGTCAATCGCCTGCTAAAAATCTCCACGTCGCCGGTGCGGGAAGTCTATTTCCTCAGCGACGATCAGGCGAGCGCGTGGGAGACGAGCAAACGCGATTCGGGCCATACCGTATGGGGCGAAATGGGCAAAATGGCGCGGATTACGTGGGTGTCAGTGGGCGGCAAAGACACGGAGCGCGATAACCTTGCGGTGGAAACGCCGACACTGGGACGCCAACTGGTGACGCCGCAGATTCCCGCCACATTCGACGTGAAAATCCATAATTTCGGAACGCATCCCCGCCAGAAACTGCCTTTGAGCCTGTTTGTGGACGGCGTGAAACGCAGCGACAATCCGCCCGCCGTGACGATTCAGCCGAATGGCAGCGCGACCGCGCGTTTTTCGTACAAGTTCACCAAAGCGGGAACGCATACCGGGCGCGTAGAGATTAACGACCCGCAAAATGCGGACAATCTGCCCCGCGATAATTCGGCGGCGTTTGCGCTGCGCTCCCGCGATCAGTTGAAGATACTCGTTTCGGACGCGCACCCCGCCCGCGATCCGGCGAAAAGCGAATCGTTCTACCTGATGACGGCGCTGGCTCCCGGCGGCGAATCGGAGAGCATGGTCCCGAAACTGCGCGAGAACGCAAATTTCAGCGGCGTCGAACTGCGCGATTACGACGCGGTTGTGCTGACCGGGGCCAGCGGGCTGTCCGCAGGCGACGCGAAATTGCTGGCGGATTACGTCAAGACGGGCGGCGGACTGCTGATTTATCCCGGCCCCTTCACCGACGCGGGGCAACTGAACTCTGTTTTAGGCGGCGCGGGACTGCTGCCCGCAAAACTGGGGACGCGCCGGACGCTGGACGAGGAGGACGCCGTTTCGCTCAACGCCGCGACAGTGGCACACCCGGCCTTGAGTTTGTTCAAAGACACGTCCACGCTGAATATCGGCACAGCGCGATTTTTGACCTACTACCCGCTGACGCTGACCGAAGGGACGGACCCGAACGCCCTGCAAGTCATGCTGCGCTTTACGAACGGCGACTCCGCGTTTGTAGAGCGCAAAGTCGGGCGCGGCAAGGTGATCTTAGCGGCAAGCGGCGCAGGAACGAACTGGAATCAACTGGCCTTAAAAGGCGCTTATGTGCCGATGCTGTATCAGATGATTTCGTATCTGGGAATGGGACCGACTTCCAGCCGAAACTTGCGGCAAAACGAGCCGTTTTCGCTGGCGCTGCCGCTGGAGGACGCGAATAAGCCGGTAAAAATTACCCGCCCGGACGGCAAGACCGCAACGCAAAACAGTCAAATGGACGCAGGCGGCGTTTCTTTCGTGTATAATGATACGGGCGCGGCGGGCATTTATACCATTTCAGTCGTCGGGAGCAAGACAACGGACGCCTTCGCGGTAGGATTGCCGACGGACGAATCGAATCTTGCGGTCGCTGATCCCCGCGCCGCCGCCATCGAGTCGGGCGTTCCCGGCGGCGTCCTGACCGTCGCGACTTCGCCTTCGCAGCTGCAAACGTCCGTGCGAAAGTCCCGCTACGGCACGGAAATCTGGCGTCCATTCATCTGGGCTGTGCTCGCTTTGATGTTTCTGGAAAGCCTGCTGGCGAATCTTTTTGGCAGGCGGGGTTAAACGGACTTGCGCATCAATGCAACGAGAGGCACGGGAAAAATCGGGGTCGGGCTGGCGGTCGTGGGGGCGGGAATCGCCGCTGGTTCGCTGGCCTATGCGTGGTTTGCGACGCACCCGCCCCGCCTGCGCGTTCGTCCGAAAAAAGCCCGTGATTTGCCGATTGAATCGGTGACGTTCCCCTCCCGCGACGGCCTGAAAATTTCTGGCTGGTTTGTACCGGCGGAAAACGCGGTCGGGGCGATTGTCCTCTGTCACGGACACCCGGCGAACCGCATGGAGATGCTTGCCGCCGCCCGGACGCTGCACCCTGCCGGATTCCATATCCTGCTGTTCGACTTTCGTTCGCTGGGCGAAAGCGAGGGCGACCTTTGCACGATTGGCCTGCACGAGACGCAGGACTTGCAGGGCGCGGCGGACTATCTTTTAGCGCAGCCTGAAATGAAAGGTTTGCCGCTCGGCGTCTACGGCATTTCGATGGGCGGGGCCGTCGCGATTTTGACCGCCGCAAAGGACGAACGGTTCGCCGCCGTCGCAGCGCACGGCGCGTTCGCTGATTTAGACACGGCGATAGCGCAACGCGGAAGGATGATCCTCGGACGGCTGGGGCCGCTTTTTTCCGTCCCGATGGCGCGTTTCGGGCAACGCTGGCTGCCCTGCAAACCGGTTGAAATTTCGCCTGTCGCGGTCATTGCGCAAATTGCGCCGCGCCCGATTCTTATCTTACATGGCGCAAGGGACATCAGCGTAAGCCCTGCGGACGGCAAAGCGCTTTACGCCGCCGCACAGCAGCCTAAATCCCTGCAAATCCTGCCGCGTTCGTGGCACATCACCGTCCACCCGGCAGAACGCAAAGATTACAACCGCGAACTTATCACCTTTTTTCAGGAGAATTTATCCACAAATTACCACGAATAATCACTAATCTACACGAAAAATAAGGGTGCAATTTGCCTTCCGCCTTCGTGTTTAATTCGTGATTATTGGTGGTAATTCGTGGATAAAAAATAATGCAGATGAAAAACCCGCTTGGTTCGTTGACCGTGATTTGCGGCAGTATGTTTTCCGGTAAAACGGAGGAGTTAATCCGGCTGGTGCGGCGGGCGATGCACGCCCGCAAGCGGGTGCAGGTCTTCAAGTCGTCGCTGGAAACGCGCTGCGATACGACGGTGATTCGGACGCATGACGGCATGAGTTTTAAAGCGATTGCTGTGCCGGATTCCCGCGCAATGGAAAATTTGATTGAGCCGGACGTTCAGATCGTCGGGATTGAGGAAGTCCAGTTTTTTGATGACGGCATTGTTGCGCTATGTCAAAAGTTGGCGGACAGCGGCGTTCAGGTGGTTGCGGCGGGGCTGGATCAGGACTTTCGCGGGCTGCCGTTCGGGTTCATGCCAACCTTGATGAGCCTTGCCGACAATGTGCTGAAACTTCACGCTATCTGCAAAGTATGCGGCGAAGAAGCGAGCCGGACGCAGCGCCTCGTGGACGGACATCCGGCGGCCTTTGACGACCCGCTGATCCTCGTGGGCGCGGACGAGAGTTACGAGGCCCGCTGCCGCCGCTGCCACCGGGTTCGGAAAGCGGGTTCGTCTGTCCGCTCGCGTCCGGCGGCGCGGAACGGCAAGAACGGCGCGGGCAAAAACGGTCACGCGGCGGAAAACGGCAAAAGTCGCATGACGGAAATGGTGGCGGTCGAGGATGACGGGACGCAGTTAGAAATGTTCCCTGAAATCGCGCCCTGTAAGACCGGGCCGTGAACGACCCATCTGGGAGGCCTGCTGCGTTCCGGGCCGTGAACGACCCGTCTGGGAGGCCTGCGGTCAATCGTCCTGCGGACGAGAGCGTCATTCCGAGCCGATTGTTTTGCGCTAAGTTTAAGTGGTGCATTTACCATCTGATAACACGCAAAAACGGGCGGGATTTCTCCCGCCCGTTTTTGCTGAGTCCCGCATCAGGGCGCAAATTGCGCCTTACCGCGTCGCGGCTACATTTTTCCGTGCATCTGCTTGCTCATTTTGGCGTCTTTCGGCAGTTTAGACATGGGAATTACGATGAGCGTGTCCCCGCCTTTGTCTTTCATTCCGTGCGCTTTGGCCCATGCGACGGAGTAGTATTTTTTGTCCTTCGCATCATAGGCGACCATTTTGACGGCCTCTGTATGGGGTTTCGCGGCGGGCTTTTTTTGCGCGAACGCGGAGGGAGTTCCGAGCGTCAACAGCAGCATCAGCGCGACGATATTTCGATTCGTGTTCATAGCGTTTCCTGTCTGTTGGTCTGGTTTACGGGTAGGAGAAGGTCGGCGAGTTTTTCGGGTCGCAGATGTTGGGCTGTCCCGCCGCGCTGGAGGCCGAAGTCACCGAAGCGCTCGTCAGCGGGTAGGCGTAGAGCAGGCTGCACCCGGTCAGGTCTTTGCTGGCCTGAATCCGTCCGGGCGGGAGCGCTTTGGCGTGTCCGTCATAAAAGGCGGCGTTCGCGAGGCCGGAGTGCCGGTTGCTGGCGGTAAACATCCGGGTCTTGTCAGTCTTGTCGGTCGTAAAATCCCCGTTGAACGGTTCGATCCAGCTGTCCGTTCGCGGCCCGGTGTAGTCTTTGTCCCATTTTTCCGTGATGACAATCGTGTCCGCCGGGTACTGCACCTGCGCGAGGCCCAGCGACTCGACAATGGAGACCGCAATGTAAGAGCGCAGAATGGTATAATTTCCGCTGGCGTCCTTTGTGCCGTTGATGTCCGGGCTGAACGCGGGGCCGCTGTCGCTGGGGCAGGTCATTACGTTATTATTTTTGATATAGGGCATCATCATATTCCACCAGCGGTAGGAATTTGCGGGCGTCCCCGCCGCCGCGCCGCTGCGGGCGCTGCCGTTGCGGAAGAACAATTTCTCGTCGTAGTCCTGCACATACATCTGGACTCCGGTTCCGATCTGCTTCATATTGCTAAGGCAGGAGGTCTGGCGAGCCTTTTCGCGGGCCTGCGCAAAGACAGGGAACAGGATGGCGGCGAGTATCGCAATGATAGCGATAACAACGAGCAGCTCGATCAGGGTGAATGCGGACTTGCGGCGGTTCATTTTGTGATCAACCTTTCTTCAAAAACATTGGGGTGAAATTCTGCATTGAGATCAGACGTGACTAACTCCGCCACGCCATTCTTGGAGGAATCTTACCTTAGAGTATTTTAAGAGAAGGTTAATGTTTCATTAAGTTTTGATTAAGGTTTTAGGGCGACGAACTCAATTTTTTTCCGGGTAGAGCAGGTAAGGTTTGCGTTGCTGTCTAAATTTTTTGCTGCCTTCGTTCCAGACGCTCCAAATCTCTGCCGCCGGTTTCCCCGCCTGCATCATTTTGCGCACCGCGTCCGTGCCGCACACGAGATCGAACGAGCGTTCGCGGCCCGCCGGAAAGAAATTCAGTTCGGGCCGGAGTTTTTTCGCCGCGTCCATGATTTCGAAGTTCAGGCGCGTTAATTGCGCTTTCGCGGGATCGGGAAAATAAATCTGAACGCCGCCGCACGTCTCGTCCTTATGCCCCGCGTAGAATGGAACCCACGACGCGGGCCGAAACGTCACGCCGGGAAGCCGCCGCCCGTTGAGTTCGCGGGCCATTTTTTCCGGCGAGAGGCCGGGATAGCCCGCCATCTCGAACGGCAAGGTGTAGCCGATTCCCGTGCTGAGAACGGGCTGATTGCCCACAATTCCGGTCGAGACATAGTAAAGGGCGGTTGCGGCATGGGGAATGTGCGGGCTGCTGGGAACCCAGGGCAGGCCAGTTTCGTCCCAGCCCATCGTCCGCATCCAGTTTTGCATCGGGATCACGGTCAGGTCGCAATGCCTGCCGCCGAGCCATCCCTCGCCGTTCATCATCTGCGCCAGTTCCCCGACGGTAAGGCCGTGCGCGTAAGGAATCGGGTAGCGTCCGACAAACGAGAAGTAAGCGCTGGTCGGGATGTTGCCTTCGATGCGTTCTCCGTTTAAGGGATTCGGTCTGTCCAGCACAAAAATCGGGATGCGGGCGTCTGCTGCCGCTTCCATGCAGAGGCCAAGCGTGCTGATGTAGGTGTAGGAACGCGCCCCGATGTCCTGAATATCAAAAACGAGCGCGTCCACGCCGCGCAGCATTTCGGGGGTCGGTTTGCGGGTCTTGCCGTAGAGGGAGTAGACGGGCAGTCCGGTCTCCGCGTCCCGCGCATTGCCGACGCTTGCCCCCGCGCCCGCGTCGCCGCGAACACCATGCTCCGGGCCATAGAGCGCCACGAGTTTTACCCCGCCCGCATGAGCGAGAATGTCAATCGTCGTCCGCAAATGAGAATCTACCCCGGTGGGGTTGGTAATCAGCCCGACGCGCTTGCCCCGAAGCGGCGCAAAGTCGTGCCGCATCAGATTTTCCAGCCCGGTCAGCACGACAGCAGACTTTGCGGCGGGCGCAATGGGCGGCGCGTACTGTTGTCTCAAATGCGCTCGCATCAAGGGGGCTAAAAGAAACAGGATGGGGACGCCGACAACTAAAAACGTTATCGAGGGAAATGTTAGGAAAATTTCACGGAGCAGGTTTCGTCGAGGCATCTTAGTCCTTTTTTTTGAACTTGGATGACACGGATTTTAGGGATTACACGGATTTCCCACTGCGTCCCGCTCACTGAAAAGGGGACACAGTGACTACGATGCAACACGCTTGCAGGCAGGCATTGAAAAATCAGCGTAATCCGTCTAATCCGAGTTCAAAGCAAGAGCGAGTGAGCGGAGCGCTACGCTGCGGTCAGGTCAGCAAGTTCCGTCAGACTTTCTGCGGTGATGGCCCTGTCCAACAGCGTGTTGCACCATTCGGAATCGGCCTGTTCGATGCGTTCCAATAGTTCTACTGGCAACGTCCCGAAGCGTTTCACCAGGAAACGCAGCACCGTCTTGCGCGTTCCTTCGGTCTCGCCTTCCGCTTTGCCGCGCGCTTCGCCCTCCACTCTGCCCTCCGCTCGGCCCTCCTCAATCCAGTCGCCAATTAAGCCTAATTCCTTCATTGTCTTTATCTCTTTCTCATCAAGCAGCGCTTCCAGCCATGCCCGGTTGAAACGCCGGGACGCCACCGATACCATCATTCCCAGCAGGTTTGCTTCCGTTTCCGGCGGCAGGTTCGCGCCGCGAATCAAGTCCGCTTCTTCCCGGATGGTCGCTTCCGTCGGGTTGTCCTCACTCAAAAGCAGCAGCGGCGCAAGCTCCGGCAGTTCGCCGCTGCGGATGCGTTCGGTCTGTTGCCACAGCCGGATCGCCGTGAAGTTCAGTCCGGTGTGGAACGCTCCAATCTGCGACTCAAACTGCGCGGGAAACGTGGCGTAATCGCCCCGCCGCAAGTAGAGAACGACCAGCACAACGGGCATATTCAACTGCCGCGAAAGCCCGCCCCATTTTGCGGCCCATGAGGAAAGCAGGCGGTCATCGCGGTCCAGTTGATATTCCAGATAGATCGCGCCCTCCGGCACAATGAAAACGTGGTCGGCGCGAAGTTCGGGCAGGTTCAAATTGGGGTCTTCCACACGAATATCCGCCGCCGTGTCCATTCCGGCAAGCCGCGTGACAACGGTCGGGCATTCCCGAAACATCGTCTTGACCGTCCAGTCTACCAACTGCGATAAATCTCTATTTTCGTCTTCGTTCACGTCCGCGCTCCGCTGAAAAGTGGGTACAACTTCGATTTTTATGATACGCGACAGGCCTATTTTTTGCCAGTGGCGACGCGGGCCTTTTTACACCAGCGCCAGTTTCAGCACGTCGTCAATGTGCGTGACGAAGTGGAAGGTCATATCGCCGCTCACCGTGTCCGGCAATTCTTCAAGGTCTTTTTCGTTGTCCTTCGGCAGCAGGATCGTGCGGATTCCGGCGCGGTGCGCCGCCAGAATCTTCTCCTTCACGCCCCCGACGGGCAGGACGCGCCCGCGCAGCGTGATCTCGCCCGTCATCGCCACATCCTTGCGGACGGGGCGTTTTGTCAGGGCGGAGGCCATCGCGGTCGCCAGCGTAATGCCCGCCGATGGGCCGTCCTTCGGGACGCCGCCCGCCGGAACATGGACATGAACGTCGTACTGCCGGTAATAGTCCGGGTCGAGGCCCAGCGATTCGGCGCGGCTGCGCAGGTAGGACATGGCGGTCTGCGCCGACTCTTTCATCACGTCCCCTAATTGCCCCGTGAGCTGGATTTTGCCCTCATGCCCTTTGAGCAGGCTGACCTCAATCGTGACAATATCGCCTCCAAATTCGGTGTAGACCAGTCCGGTCGCGGCTGCTATCTGGTCGTCCTCCTCCATCACGCCGTAGCGATAGCGGCGCTGTCCGAGATAATCCACAATCTGTTCGGCGTCAATCTTTACCGCCCCGATGTCGCCGCCCGCCACTTTTCGCGCCACTTTCCGGCACAGCGAAGCGATCTCACGCTCTAAATTTCGGACGCCCGCTTCCCGCGTATATTCCCGAATCAGTTTCGTCAGGGCGTCTTCGGTAATCGTCAGGTGTTCTGCGGTCAGCCCATGATCGCGGCGCACTTTCGGGACGAGGAACTGCACGGCGATATGGAGTTTTTCCTCCTCCGTGTAGCCCGCAAACGTGATGACCTCCATGCGGTCTTTCAGAGCGGGCGGAATCGGGTCGAGCAGGTTGGCGGTCGTGACGAACAGCACGTCGGACAGGTCGAAGGGGACTTCGAGATAATGGTCGCTAAATTCGCCGTTCTGCTCCGGGTCGAGCGCTTCGAGCAGGGCGGAAGACGGATCGCCGCGAAAGTCCATGCCGAGTTTGTCAATTTCGTCGAGCATAAACACAGGATTATTGGCCCCCGCCGTTTTGATTCCCTGCAAAATCCGTCCCGGCAAGGCCCCGATATAGGTGCGCCGATGCCCGCGAATCTCCGCCTCGTCCCGGACGCCGCCGAGCGAAACGCGGATGAATTTGCGCCCCAGCGCCTTTGCAATCGAGCGCCCGATAGAGGTCTTGCCCACGCCAGGAGGCCCGACAAAACATAAAATTGGCCCTTTCGTCGTGCCGGTCAGTTTGCGGACGGCGAGAAATTCCAAAATGCGCTCTTTGGCTTTTTGCAGGCCGTAATGGTCGGCGTCCAGGGCCGCCTCCGCGTCGTCCAGCACAATATCGTCGGGCGTCTTGACGCTCCAGGGCAGGCCGACAAGGGCGTCCAGATAGTTGCGGATTACGACGCCTTCGGGGGCGGCAAAGGGCATTTTTTCCAGCCGGTCGGCCTCTTTCATGGCGCGTTCTTCGGCGATTTCCGGCATTTGCGCCGCGACGATTTTCTCCCGGTAGTCGTCAATCTCGCTGTTGCGCTCGTCGCGTTCTCCGAGTTCCTGCTGAATGATCTTCATCTGTTCGCGCAGGAGAAATTCGCGCTGCGTGTCGCCCATTTCCTTCTCAACGCGGGTGCGGATATTCTTCTGAATGTCCAGAATTTCCGCCTCTTTTTTCAGAACCAGCGAGAGTTTGCGCAGGCGTTCGCTGGAGTCCAGCGTTTCCAAAATCTCCTGCTGCGCCTCCACGCGCATTTGCCGCAGGTAGGGCGTAATCACGTCGGCGAGGCGACCCGGCTCCTCGGTGTTCAGGACGTTAATCAGGGCTTCGGGCTGAATGTTCTTGCCGGCGTTGACGACCATCTCAAACTGCGCGGTCACGCTGCGCATCAGCGCCTCGGTGGGCAGGTCTTTGCGCTCTTCGCTTGTCAAACGCTCAATTTCCACGCGGTAGTACGGCTCTACCTGCTCGTATTTGACTACGCGGCAACGCTCAAGGCCTTCCAGCATGACCCGCACCGTGCCATCGGGAACGCGCAAGACCTGCATAATCTCCGCAACAATTCCCACCGGGTAGAGGTCTTCCGGGTCGGGGTCTTCCGCCTGCAAATTTTTCTGCGCCACGATAAAAATATGACGCGGCCCCGCCGCCGCTTCCTCCAACGCCCGGACGGACTTCTCCCTCCCGACCAGCAGGGGGAAAATCATGTGCGGAAAATAGACCTGATCACGTATTGGGAGCAAGGGGACATGGGTTGCGAAGGGCGAGTCTTCGGGAGATTCAAGCAGGGCCTTGCGCAGTTCCCGCAACGCATCCGGCCCGATATCGGGCAGCAAATCTATTTCAGACGTTTCATTGGCGGGGGCGCTTTTCGGCTTGCGAGACTTCTGGGGCATCGAATTTGGGACCTTCCTGTATCGTATAAAATGTTGGCAAAGGAGAATTTCGCGATAAGGCCGCGCAATTCCTTTTTCGTCCGGGACTTCTCCTACGCAGCCGTTCGCTTTTTTGCTCAAAAGGAGTCCGCCCTGCGAAACGCCACAACGGGAATGATCGAGCAATAATTTGGGAACAAACCGGGCAACTCGTTCGTCTTCCGGTGGAGCCGCAATCCCCGGTCGTTGGCCCGACTGCGCCGCTTGCGGCCCCTTTCCCCGTCGTTGCGCCTCGTTTGCCGCGCCCTCTGCGCAGAAGCGGGCAGGACAAACGACATTTCCCCGCGAAATATCAATCATGCGATGCCGCCCTGTCCTGCAAGACGCGCCTGCATCCGAAAAATAGTGCAAGATTCTAACCGGCATCCCGGAGCGCGAACGAACGAACGCCGGAAACCCTTCCAGATGCCATGTAAGACAGAGGAGAAGCGAAAATGTCAACCGAAACGATGCCGCGCGCGTTAATCTGCGAAGATGCGGGCGTCACGGTCATGCAGCTGCGAAAAGCCCTGATTAAGGCCGGGTATGATGTGGTGGGCGAAGCGGTCGAGGGGCAAAAGGCGATAGAGCTTGCGACGGAACTGCGGCCCGACCTGATTTTGATGGATATCAATATGCCGGGAGAGAAGGACGGGATCGCCGCGACCAAAGAGATTTTGCTTCAGCAGAACGTCCCGATTATCATGCTGACCGCGTACAGCGATACGGCCTATGTGGAGGCGGCATTGGACGCGGGGGCCTGCGGCTACCTCGTTAAGCCGATTACCAGCGAGCAGCTGCTGCCCGCAATCCGCACGGCGACCGCCCGCTTCCAGACCCTGCAAACCGCCCTGCAAGAGGCTACCGACCTGCGCGACGCGCTGGAAACGCGCAAGCAGGTAGAGAGGGCGAAAGGTATCCTCATGGAACGCAAAAATCTTTCCGAGTCGGACGCCTTCCACCAACTGCAAAAAATCAGCCGAGACAAATGTCAGACCATGAAAGCGACCGCCGCGCAGATCATTCAGGCCAGTGAGCTGCTATAACCCCATCAGATCAAACGCAAAAACAGCGGACATCCCGATTTCGAAAAAGACGGCGCAAAAACGAAGGAGAATTTTATGATGCCACCCGGAAAAGACGCCTCTCTGTCCGCGCAAATGGTTTCCCACAGCGAGGCCCCCGCCTACTGGATGCTGGATATTCTCTGGACTGTCCTCGCCACAAGCGAGCAGACGGAAGGGCGCTATTCGCTGATTGAGCAACTCATGCCGCAGGGAGCCGCCCCGCCGCCCCATGTACACCCCTACGGCGCGGAGGCCTTCTATCTTCTTGAAGGCGAAATCACTTACCGCGCCGGAAACGACACGCTGGATGCGGCGGCAGGAGATTTTGTCGTGATTCCACGCAATACCGTCCACTCTTTCGAGGTGAAAAACGGGTCGGCGCGTGTGCTGAATTTTTACGTTCCCGGCGGCTGGGAACAAGTCTTCCCCGATCTGGCGCGGCCTGCCGACACGCGCAGTCTGCCCCCCGAAGGGCTAGATGCTCACGACTCCCCGAAAGTTCTGCAATTTTTGACGAACTACTGGGGCGCTCCCGCCAATCTGTCGTTTGCAAAACAAAAATATGGCAGAGAGGGTCGGCAAATCCCGGAGCGGCAGGCGTTCGCGACCCGCAGCGCCACTGCCCCCGCAATCAGCCAGCAAAACGCGCGCGGAAAAACGCTGGCAGGCGAAGATCAGACCGATGAAGGCTTTACACTGACGGAATTGACTGTCACGGCGGAAAACGAAATCCATTTCGCGCCTGAGTCGCGCTTTCGCTGCGTGTACCTGCTAGAGGGGCAGGCGCGTTTTCAGGGCGCAGGTCTAATTCGGGACGCCGCGCCGGGAACACTTCTGCTTATGCCGCCGGATGACGCGCCCGCTGCCCTGTCAGCAGGCGCGGCGGATATGCGTCTGCTTTTGTTCGCGGTTCCCGTCCCTCGCAGCGCTTGAAACTTTAACATGGGCGGCAACAGGAGGCAGGCATGGCGGTATTGACGGCGGAAGACAGGGCGTTTTTTGAGGAAAACGGCTATGTGATTGTGCGGCGGGCAGTCCCGGCGGCGGACTGCGAGGCGGTCGTCCGCGCCATTTTTGAGTTTCTGGAAATGGACAGGGAGAATCCCGACGACTGGTACCGCCTGCCGCTGACTCCCGGCGGCATGATCGAAATGTACCAGCATCCGGCGCTGTGGGCCAACCGGCAAAATCCGCGCCTCTACGAAGTGTTCTCCGAAATCTACGGCACACCGAAACTCACAGTCAGCATTGACCGCGTGGGAATGAAGCCGCCGCGCCGCCCCGAATATCCCGAATATGACCACAAGGGCTTTATTCACTGGGACGCCGACACCCGCGACCTCAATCAGCCGTTCGGAGTGCAGGGCGTGCTGGCGCTGACGGACACGGCGGCGGACATGGGCGGCTTCCGGTGCATCCCCGGCTTCCATAAAAATCTGGCGGACTGGATCGCCGCGCAGCTCGCCGACCGCAACCCCCGCGTTCCTGATATGACCGGCCTGACCGCCGTCCCGATTCCCGCGAATCAGGGCGATTTTATTATTTGGGACAAATTTTTAGCGCACGGCAACGGGCATAATGTCTCTGACCGCCCCCGTTTCTCACAGTATATCACGATGTACCCGGCGAATTTAAGCGAGGAGGCGCGGCAGCATCGCATCGCCTGCTGGCGCGACCGCCTGCCTCCGGGCGACAGCATCTTCCCTGGCGACCCGCGAGAGTGGGAGCAGCAGCGCGGCAGGACGGCAGAACTCTCCCCCCTCGGCAAAAAACTGCTCGGACTGGAAGCGTGGGAGTAGGCCAACGCCCCCGCTGAAAAAATTTTTCAAAAAAAGAAAAATAATTCGCGATTCGCCCTAAAGAACCTTGAACCAGACGCCGACAATGAAATATGAACGATGATGTAAAAGGCAAACCTGTAGAAATGCAGGGACGCAAAGCCATGGGCCTAAAAGGACGGAGCCAAAAACAGCCGCGTTACAGTGGAAATTTGCTCTGTACCACCGCCGGGAGTGTCTCCTAATGGTCGCCAGGTTGCCGTCCTCGATGTAGAACGATGTGGTAAGGTTGGCATCGAACTTCTCGCAGGAGGCAAATAAGTGAAAATATCAAATGAAGAGGTGAGCAGACTGCTCGCCTACGCGCCGCAGGGGCGCAACAATGACCGGAATACGACAGCGACGACGACCACGACGACGGGACTTGGTAATATCCATATCCTTCCGGCGGCGGATGTCAAGGTGTCCAGCGCCGCGCGCGACGTGCAGCTCGCCAAAAAAGCGATCAGCGCGTTGCCCGATGTCCGCGCAGACCGCGTTAGCGCTCTGAAAGCGCAAATTGAAAATGGAACGTACAAGGTCAGCGGAGAAGACATCGCTGACCTGATTATCCGCCGCACCCTGGCGGACAACACGTCCCTCTAACAGGTGTTTGGGTGTTCCGGTATTCAGGTGTTCGGGCAATGCGCGTTCGGTCAACGTTCGCGCCGCGCTCACTGCAACACCTGAACGCCCGAACACCGGAACGCCTTTTCTCTTATTTGCTGAACAGCGGCGTCAGCGAATCGTAGAGGGCTTGCGGGACGGTCTTCAGGACGCCGGTGGCCTTGTCAATCGAAACCGGAACGATCTCCGTGCCGTGAATCGCGACCATTTTTCCGAAGTCCTTCTCATGGACGCACTGCGCCGCCCGGATTCCAAGCCGCGAGGCAAGCACCCGGTCAAAGGCGCTGGGAGCGCCGCCGCGCTGAATGTGTCCGGTGGTTGCGGAGCGCGTTTCAATCCCCGTGCGCTGCTCAATCTCCTTCGCGATGGTTTCTCCCACGTTGCGGTCGCCTAAGATGACGTGACCGAAAGCGTCCAGTTTTTTCTCGTCGTCCGCCACGTCCGGCAGTTCCACCCCCTCCGACGCCACCACAATTCCGTATTGCTTGCGGGCGTAGGCCTTTTTCAACTGTTCGCACATCACGTCGAGATCGAGCGGGACTTCCGGCAGCAGGATATAGTCCGCGCCGCCCGCGATTCCCGAATGGAGCGCGACCCATCCGGCGTGGCGGCCCATGACTTCCAGCACAATGATTCTCATGTGGGATCGGGCGGTGTCGCGCAGGCGGTCAACCGCTTCGACATTGACGCCGACCGACGTGTCGAAGCCAAAGGTGTAATCTGTCTCGGAGAGGTCGTTGTCCATTGTTTTGGGGATGCCGACGGTGGGGATGCCGTCCTTCCAGAGTTTGCTCGCTACGCCCAGCGTATCTTCGCCGCCCAGCGCCGCAATGCAGTCGAAGCCGTAATTTTTGATATTCTCTTTCACGGCCTGAAGCTGCGCGGGGTCTTTGTAGGGGTTGGTGCGGGAGGAGCGGAGCGCGGTTCCGCCCTTGTAGATCAATTCTTCCACGTCGCCGACTGTCAGCGGCTTCTCGTCTATGATGCCTTTGACCAGTCCACGCCAGCCTTCGCGAATGGCGTAGACCTCATAACCGTAGTCAATCGCCTTCATCACAAATCCCCGGATAGCGGGGTTCAGTCCCGGACAGTCTCCGCCGCCGGTCAAAATGCCGATCTTCATTATTCGTCCTCTTCCTCGTCGCAGTCTCTGCTGAGTTTTCGCGGCCTTGTTCCAAATACCCGGCCTGCGTTGAGGAAAATTGTACCCGAAAATGGTTCAAAACAACCTGTAAAGGTCGCGTTCTCTGGGGCAAGCGCATCTAAATCTATCAACCATTATCAATCCGCATGGCCTGTCTCCAGATGTCAGCGGGTAGGTGATCAAAGGATTGTTGGCCTGAAATTCTCGGTTGCGTCGCTTCCGGGCAAGCCTCCATAAAAGGGGCGCTGTCACGTGCTTGCTTTTCATAGACGACATAAAAGCCGCTGTGCTAGAATACGCCGCAAACGCCTCGGAATCGCTCGGCCAGGAACAGGTAATTTCCGCGCTGAAACGATTCGCGCAGAGAAATTACAGACATCTCGGCACAGCGCAGCAATTTTAAGCAACATGGGTCGAAATCTGGCGGATTACTTTAATTGCTGCGGTGTCGTTTCTGTGTTTTTTCTTTCCGCCTGCGTTAAAAGGGCAGGGCGCTGCGCGTCCGACGGATTGACGCGGTCTTTAATCCACTGCGGCGCGCGGTTCGCCGCTTCGTCCACTTTTCGCCACATTTCCTTACCTTCCGGGGTATTTTCATTCCTCAATGTTGCCATGATTTTCTGCTCCTTTGATGATATTGGTATTCTTTAAGATTTGTTGGAAGCGAATAGCAATGGTTGCTTCGCGCTGAATATATGTCAACGGCGACGCATAAGCGCGTAATCCCGCCGGAGTAGTATCTATATTTCCCTGGCTGTTTTTCCGTTCAATGCGTGTGCCTATAGAATTTGTACTCGAAAAAAGAGCCGGATACATTCTGGGTGCAACGCCGCAAAACGCTTGAAAAGCAACCCGCGAATCGGTTTCATCTGGTTCGCCTAACACAATGGCATCGCCGTGCAAACGCTCCGCTAGACTTTTAGGATAAGGCTCAATATACAAAACGCGCTTGATGCCTGCCGTGATAATGTGCTTGGCGCAGTTATGGCATGGAAACGTAGTGCAGTACAATTCGTGACCAAAAACCGGAGCCCCAATCCGTCCGGCAGACAGTAAAGCATCCATTTCCGCATGGACGGCCCTACTAAATTCAGTCAGGTTCATCATTCGCGTATGCTTTAGATTTTTGGTTGCTTCAACGAGTAAATGTTCCTTTTCTTCATCCAGTTTTTTTGACCAATCCGGTATCAAGACGGCGAGAACCTCCTTCAAGTTCTCAAATTTGATTCGCGTGTTCTCATCTTGACCAATCTCAAAATCTCTTTTTGCTTCGTCAGACGCGCCGTATTGTCCTCCACCTGGCGCGGGAACTTCATTTGCGCCAAGCGATATAACTTCACTCTTTTGGGTTAGTATTGCTGCGCCTACTTGACGTGATAAATCCGCAGAACGGTACGCGGCGCCCTGAGCAAGAAACATACCGTATTCTTCGCGGGTTGGAGTTATCGTTTTGTGACCGAACAAAAGTCGCAAATAACGATTTATTTCCGCTTTGACATTGGCAGTATCTGCCGGACTGGAATTTTTGATATTAACAAATAAATCCGCGTGTTGAAAAGTCTCTGTGACCTGCTGCCCGTGTTTTATTTGTTCGCCTTTGTCACGTTCTATCAGTTGGACGGCTTCCCGTTCCGTCATGTTTCGGTGGGTATAAAACTCGTGTTTGCGTGTTTCCTCGTCGCAGTAGACGCCAGCAAGATGAAAGGCATCCCCATAAATGCGCCGCAGCCAGACGACTTCGTCAGGGTGTTTCAGTTGATTCAGAACAAAGGCCTTTCCTGATAGCGCAGCAGGCTCTGTTAGCGGACGCCTTGATTGAATTTCAATAGCGGCAAGAAGCGCCAGCGCTTCGCCGCCTCCTAAATTTTCGCGTAATTCGTCGCCTCGAGTCATCAAGGCATTGATCCGCGTAAAAGCGCTTGCGCCGGGTGGCGCTTCAGGCGTCGGCAGATTGAAATTTGCCAGAAAATGACTGAGGTGGATTTCCTCTGCCTGATAACCGAAGTGGGTGAGTTCAGTGATTAACACCGTTGTCAGATGCGTCAGCGGCGTACCGACAGGCGCGACGAAACCAAAGATCAATTCGGGATGTTCAATCCCCTCAAGTTGTGATGGATCAATTATTGGCACGGTCAGATAAAGGCTCCAGCGAATTTGATAGTAGGTCTTTCCTGCGTATCGCCGCACATAATTTCGTGTTGATTTTGAATATATCCTTCTTGATATACTCGTTTCGTTCGTTAAAAAAGGAAATCTGTCCTGCGCGCCCGTTTCAAGCATCTGCGCAGGAGATTGCTCCTCTCCTACCGAACTAAAGGGCGCAGGAGAAATTCGGGTCTTCTCCGCCTGCAATGGTAAGAGGGCCGAACGCCCCGCCTGCCTCATTGATATTCGCCCCTCGTGGGCGGAAGGAGCCTTGCGCTGTTGTTGAATGGTCTTTTATGGCGCGTACTGCGTCCCTTTGTTCCGATTTTGCTGCTATGTTTGCCTGCGCTGACGGTCGCGGCGTATGCGGAAGGGCCGATTGGCAGCCCGCAGGCCGCGCTTTATCTGACCCGTTCGCTGACCGATGAAGAGGCGGCGCAGCGCAACACGCATCAGCGGTTTGAGCCGCCCGTCGGCTGCTATCTCGGCGCGTTCATTGATTTTGACGGCAGCCTGAGCAGCGCTGTCCGCGATCAGAACGGCACAAAGCATTTTGAGGCGGCGGAGTACGAGAACATCACGGCGCGGCAGCACGCGACCTATTTCTTCTATCTCGGCTACGGCAAAAACCTGCCGCTGGACTGGGTGCGGCGGCTGGGCCGGGAGAACAAAATCGTCCATATCGCGCTGGAGCCGAACGACGGCCTCGGCAGAGTGCGCGACGACGCCTACTTGCGCCGCCTTGCCGACGATATGAAAAAATCGGGCGCGAAGATTTTCCTGCGCTTCGCCTCGGAGATGAATGGGACGTGGACGGTCTATCAGAAAAACCCCCGGCAATACCGCGAAAAATTCCGGTTGGTGTACCGTGTGATGCACCGCCGCGCTCCCAATATCGCGCTGGTATGGTGTCCCTACTGCCTGCCCTACAACAACTATGCGCGTTATTATCCCGGCGATGATTACACCGATTGGGTTGGCGTTAATATGTACAGCGTAACGTACCATAATAACAGCCGCACCGCCCCCGCAGAAGACGAGCATCCCTGCGATTTGCTGTCAACGATTTACAATATGTACGCAAAACGTAAACCGTTTATGATCTGTGAATTTGCCGCGACGCACAATTCCGCTGTTGAAGGACGCCCGCGCCCCGACTTTGCCGCCCGCAAAATCCTGACGCTTTACAACGCCCTGCCGCGCATTTTTCCCCGCGTAAAGTGCATAAACTATTTTGACAGCAACAATATGCAATTTGTCACCGACCGCGCTTATAACGATTACAGCGTGACGGATGACCCGGAAGTGATTCAGGCGTACAAATACTCGATTGCTTCGCCCTACTACCTTTCCCGGCCCCATGTCAGCGGAACGCCGCCCCCGCCCTGCCCCATGCCCATCCGTAAAAACGAGCGGTTGAAAGGGCAAGTCCGCCTCTCCTGCTGGGCGCGGGCCACGCTTGACCTGGTGAAAGTGCGGTACAAAGTGGACGGCTATACGATCTACAATGCAGACCGCCCCGATTACTGGGAGTGCCTCTGGAACGCGGGCAGCGTTAAACCGGGACGCCACAAACTGACGCTGGAAGTCATGCAGCGCAACGGCAGAATCGTCGCTTCGCAGACGGTGCTGGTCGTGACGGCGCGGTGAGATTGCGTCCCGTCGGGCCAGTAAAACCCCGACTAAATGGCGCTGGCGCGGTCGTAGACATGGCGCAGTTTTGCCGCCACCGCAGGCAGATCGGGCCGTTCGCGCTTGATATTCATCCAGTCGCGTTCGATCCCGCGCAGGTGCGCTGTCAGTTCCTCCGCCGTCGCGCCCGCTTCCAGCAGGGCGATAATGTCCTCGGCATAGGTATCGTACTCGTCCATTGCGCCGCTGAGTCCCGCAACGTCAATCGGGTCCCACGCAATCAGCAGAATCAGGCGGACAATGCCCGCCGGGGTCTCGAACGGTTCCCAGTCCCGGCGGCGGATGGTGCGGTTCGCCCGCCCTTGCAGCATATTCGCGACAACCGCCTCAATGGTCAGGTCGTGTGACGCGGCGTAACGCTCGGCGCGGCGCAGGGTCTTTTCATCCAATTCAATCTCAAATTTTGGCATAATGCGCTTTCAGGCTTTGGTCTTCTAACGTAACGATTCACCACCCCCAACCCCTCATTCGCAAGGAGGGGAGAAAATTCTTTGCTTCCCCTCATTCACAAGGAGAGGAGAAAATTGTTCGCTCCCCCTCCTTCGCAAGGAGAGGAGAAGTTTTACTCTCCCCCTCCTTGCGAAGGAGGGGGTCGGGGGGTGGTGCATCGTTGCCGTTTGGCTTAATTCTGGTATTCAACGGCGTCATCATCGCCGGTCAGTTTGACGCTACCGTGTTCGCTTGCCAATTTGATTTCCAGCGTGGAACCGTCCGTGAAATCAATGTCAAGGACATCGCCGCGTTGCCGCAGCGAGTCTATTTCGCGGTCTTCCAGCAGTCTGGTAAGGTCATGTTGGGTCGCCATGCGTTTCTCTCCTTTTTTTCGTGTGGCGGGCTTTTATGCGGAGCGCATCGCCGCCATCTCTCGCGGGGTATAGGTGAAAAAGATACCGACGTTTTTTGCGTCCTCTTTCAACAGGTCAGCCATTGCTTGCTTTACCCGCTCATGCCGATCAAGGGAATCTTGGTCTTGAAAACCATCCCAGATAAGCAGGCCCGAATAACGTCCGTCAGACAGGGTATCTAACTCCACTTCCGACCCGGCAAACGCTTTTGCTAGGGCCTCTCGGACTTTTTGTTCCATTTTGCTTCTCCCTGCGTGATAATTTTACTTGCGAGATCAAAAAGCGTTCGACTGTGGTTCTTCCAACGGTCGCCGCTCCGCTTGAAATCCGCCTGAATTTCGGTCATATAGTCCAAAAACTGCCGATTGGAGTAGTAGCGTTGATTGCTGCGCCAACGTAGGTTAAGCGTTTCGAAAGCGTTGTAGAACTCTGTCTCCAACCCAATCGGCACAATATCATAAAACCCGGATTCTTTCGCCAGTTCGCGCAGATCATGCCGGGAATTGAACTCGTTGATAAGCAATCGCAGGTAAGCGCGAAGATGGCACTCGACTGCCAGCCCGGAAGCGAAATGCGACAGAAAGTATTCGCCGTTTTGATGCAGCCAGAGCGCCCGTTCCAGATGTTCCCGCGCCGCAAATCGGTACGTCTCCGCAGTGGAAAGTGGCATCGCGTTTCCCCGTTTGCGCTATCAATGATTAGACCGGCGCATTGGCCCGAAAGTTTCCGGCAGTTCTAATTCCTATGCGATTTCCGCAAGGGCCTGCCCCCGCGCCAGGTTCGCAAGTTCACAGGTTTAGACTAACTTGCGCCGATGACCATAGCGATCTTTCTGATGGTACAGTGTTGTCACTGGCCCGCCCGGAAAGCGGTCGGGCAGGGTCGGCAATTTTTGGTCAGGCCGATTGATCTTTTCCCATTGCAGCGTGCCGCAGCGAATGGCGAACCACCTTCCCGGATGAAATAGAAGCCGATGCTCGATTTTGCCGTCCGGCGTTACGTCTAGTTCGTGAAAGGCAATTTCATCGCCGTAGTCGGTTGTCATTCTAGCGATACGCGCCAATATCCATTCATCGTGCTGGCTGATTTCGGCATCCTTATATTCCAACATAAGGTCGTAATAGCCCATAACCAGATCGCCGCAGCGAAGCGTCAGCATAAAGCGGCGTTGCTTGCGGTCGTGACGCGCCTCGACAATCATGCCGTCATCTACGCCGGGAAGTCTTGCAAGCGCCAACAAGTCATCGGGTAGGACGCCTTGCACTGACTCAAGGTGGCGCGTGTAGTTATCATGGACGAAGCGATACTCTTCTACCGTTTTATCTTGCTGGCGGAGCCATTCCCGCGTGTAGTATTTCATCGTTTATTTTCTGAACGTAATGTTGCCACGCAGGTTTATTCCGGCAGGGCGGGCGGGTGGACTCCGAAATTCCGCAGCGCGGCCCGCAGATTGACAAGGCCGGGGCGATTCAAGCGCAGGCGAACAACCGTTGCGCGTCCCGTTGCAGTGAGGCCGATCACCTGTGTGGTATCGTCGTTCCATGCAAAATGACCCGTCCACTTTTGCTGGCGCGGATGGAAAAGCGGCGCTTCCTGCTCTGTCACCGGATCAATTCCAGTCAGGAACGCGCCTTTGAAACCGTTGCAGCCAAGACAGGACAGCGCCAGATTCGATTCGTCAGAGAGACCGCCCCGCGATTCGGGAATAATATGCTCAATGGCGAATGGATCGGAATGGAAACCCATAAGGCAGCGGCAGTATTCGCATTGTTCGCAGGAACGCTCGATAACATAGCGTTCCAGCGTCACAGGGATTCGTGTTTGTGACATGGCGTTCTCAGGGTAGCGGGATTTCCAGTTCCTGCGCGATTTCGGCAAGCGAAAGACCGCGCCGCGCCGCAAGCTCCGCAAGGGCCTGCCACCGCGCCGCGTTCGCGAGTTCCATAGCATCAACGCAATTTATCAGGGTATCGCGTTCTATTTCGCTCAATTCGCGCTGCGCTTGCAGTTGCAGCAGAGCGTCACGCCGCCGCCGAATTTCCGGGTCAACGGGCGCGTTAATGACTTCCAGCAGGCGCGTTTCCGTCTCTGACAGAACATCGGGACGTGATTTTTCATGGGCAATGTCCAGCAGATAGGCCGCAATGTCTTTGCCTTGCGTCCGCGCCTCTCTTTGTAACTGCCGCTCTCTATCGGGCGTGAGTTGTAATGTGATTGTCATGCTCATCTTCCTCGGTATCCTGGGATTCGCGCCACTCTTGTCCATATTTCACGGCTTTCTCAAACAGCGGGTCGTCCTTGAACGCTCCGTAGACGTGATCCAGCCAGGGATTGGGTGGTTGGACGGTTTCCGGTTCAAGACGCGCTTTAACTCGTGTCATCTCCCGTTCCAGAGTCGTCAGACGTTCTTCAATCGTTTCCGATATGCCAGTTATCATAATTTCGTTTCTCCTTTCGTTTCAGTTTCAGGGCAGAAAGATTTCCAACATGATTGTCATTTGTGATTTATCCGTAATCACGCGATTTTCGTTCGAGTGCGGCAGGCAGGATCAAATTAATTCGCGCCTGTGCCTGCCGCGATGGCGGTTTTTCCTGCGATACAATGTCGTGACTGGCCCGCCCGGAAAGCGGTCGGGCAGAGTCGGCAGTTCGCGGTCAGGCTGATTGATCTTTTCCCAGTTCAGCGTCCGGCAGCGTATTGCAAACCAATGGCCCGGATGGAACAGGAAACGATGCTCGATTTTGCCGTCCGGCGTCACGTCCAGTTCGTGATAGGCAATGTCATCGCCGTAGTCGGTTGTCATCCTTGCGATACGCGCCAATATCCATTCGTCGGGCTGGCTGATTTCGGCCTCATCATAGTTCAAAACGAGATCGTAATAGCCCACTTGTAGATCGCCACAACGGAGCGTCAGCGTAAAGCGGCGTTGCTCTCGGTCGTGCCGCGCCTCGATAATCAGCCCATCATCCACGCCGGGAAGTCTTGCAAGGGCCAGCAGATCATTGGGCAGAACACCTTGCAATGACTCAAGGTGGCGTGTGTATTTGTCAAATACTACAACGTAGTCCCGGTGTTTTTTGGCCCTGCGGTTAAACCACGCCAGCGTAAAGTATTTCATCGTTTGTTTTCCGAACGTAATGTTTCCGCGCAAGTTTATTCCGAGAGCGCGGGCGGATCGTCGCGGCGCAGCATGGCGTCAATGTCCACCGAGCGGCGCAGGGGCAGGCTGACCTTGATATTTTCGAAACTGGACAGGTAGGCCGCATGGACGATCTCCTGCGCGGCGCGGGCGTCTGCGGCGCTTGCTTCCGGGCGGATGCTTCCGGGCAGGCAGTCGGCGAAATGGGCGAGCATGGCGGCGGCGCGGAGGATATTGGCTGTTGCGAAGGGCTGTCCCGTTTGCAGGCGCTCTGGACGCTGTCCGGGCAGTTGGCGGGTCAGGGTCGGGGCCGCCGAGGTCGCCAGCTGCGTTCCGCCCCGCGCCAGCAGTTCCAGCGTGCCGTTCGCCCCGGTCAGCAGGTAGCGTTCGCCGGGAAAAGTGGCGCGGGTGCGGGTAATCTGGTGCGTCACGGTTCCGCGCTCATGGGTGACCAGGATGACCGCGACAGTATCGGACACGCGGGGATTACGGCGGCGGGAGGCGGGCAGATCGGAGGGATGGCTTAAAAACTCAATATCGGCGCTGACGGAGAGGGGTTCGCCGAACCACAGGCGGCAGATGTCGGCGGACTGGCAGGCGACCTGCTGAAGGAGGACGTTCCAATCGTAATTACCGACGGTATCGCCGCGCTCGGTCTCGCCGATGGGCAGCGTCCATTCACAGCGGGCCTGCCGGATGTCGCCAATCGCGCCGTCAATGATCTGCGCGGTGGCCTCGTGGAACAGGGAATCGAAGCGGCGGGGAAAGGCGGGGACGAGCAGGACGCCGCTATCTTGAGCGGCGGCGAGGGCGGAATCGGTCTGCTCCAGCGACAGCCCGAACGGGACTTCGGCAAGCGCGGCGATGCCCGCCTCCGCCAGAGAGACAAGTCGGGCGGCGCGTTGGCCCATTGGCACGGTCAGAATCAGGGCGTCCAGCGGAAGGGCGGCGGCGAGCAGGGATTCAAAATCGGCGTAGACCGTCGGGCTGCCGCCAATCTCCCGCGCCTGCAATTTGGCTGCGCGGGCGTCCGCATCAGCCAGCGCTATTACCTGGAGGCCAGACGTAACGCGGAGGGCCGCGCCATAACGGGCGCGGCCCTGAAGACTGTCTGCCAATCCAATTTGCTTTGCGCGTGGCGCCGACTGCAATGCGTCCATACAAACGTTACCAGATCGGTCTTAACGATTTCCTGCGGATTGCAATGGAACGCGCTTTCAGGACGCGGCGATTGCGGCCATCGGGACGGCGTTGAGGACGCGCGGGAAATTGGCGAGCAGCAAATTCGGGTAGGCCGTGCATTGATGCACCGAAAAGCCATAACAGTAGATCGCTCTGCCACAGCAGGGGCAGGTTGCGACCAGCGGGCCGGGAGGATTGCGCTGCGGCGGGACATCATGGAATCCCACACTACAAACAACAGGCTGCATCAGTCTTCGAATGGTTCCCATAGCGGTTTTCTCCAGGTACGAAGGGGAATCGAATCCCCGGCGCGTGTCTCTTTTTCAAACGGCATCAGGAGCAGACGACAGGTCGCCGCGTCTAATGCGGAAAGAAGGCAGGCGGAATTATTAGTTACTACTTCACCGCGCTTGCCATGCCCTCAAAATGTGGCACTTATATTAAAACATATTTTGTGCCAAAAGGGAAGGGGTTTTTGCGCGAAAAGCGTTTTTTTTGAAATTATTTTTTGATTTCCGTAACGCGGCGCGTATTATGGAAAATAAAAAATGGGCAAGTTTCGCTAATGCGTCCAAAAAGAACGCTGCGAGACCCCCTTCCGTTTTGATATTCAGACTTTGACATACTCCGTCTCAACGCCGAAAGTGCCGTCCGGCAGGGCGGCGACGCGATAATCGCCAAAAATAATCGGCTCAATCGCGACCAGACACAGGTACGTCCGAAAAGCGAGGGAACGGATTTCCGTTTCCGCGTGCGGGCTGGCCCGCATCTCCAGAAAATGCCGCCATGCGCGGGCATTACCGGTGACTATTATCGGCGCTTCCGTTTCGTTCGGGAGGACAGCGCGGGCTGTCTGCTGGACTTTTTTTCGCTGATCGGTCTTAAACTCGGCGAAAAGCAGTTCCTCTCCCTCTTTTTGTCTTGCCATCAGTTTATCCGCGATAGCGGCGTACTCTGCGGCGGCGTTGTCAATTCTACGAACGAAAAAAGCGTGTAGTTCCTCATTTTCCGCAAATTCGGGCCGCTCAACGAACCTTAAAACGGAGCCGCTGACATAGCGCTGTGAGATTTGCGAGTAAGCGAAGCCGGAGCGATGCCGCACGAGTTCATGCGTGACGCTGCGGGAGATGCCGTAGAACAGAAACGTGAAATTGGCGTGTTCCAGCACCGAGCCATGTCCCGATTCCTTGATATTGTTGAAATAGCGTTCGGCGCTGGCGTTCATGGTGCGCTTCGGGGAAAAACTGGCGTAGCACAACTGTCCCGCCGCCTTGCAGATTTGCGCTCCGGGCGGGAGTTCGTCCGGGTCGTTAAGGTAGGCGGGAAAGTTGAGTTTCGGATCGAAGCCGCCCAGAAATTCGGCGAGGTTCGTAAGGTGGACTTGCGGGCGGGCCAGCATTGCCACGCCCGGTTCGCGCAGGTAAGCCGCGCCGCGCTCTGTCACAAAAGCGGGGGCGTCAATCGCGGGATAGCCCGCTTCGATGTTGGCGGGCGTCGGGTATCGGGTGTCGAGTGTCGGGGCGTCCATTCTATTCATCCATTCGGGAAGAGATTGCGGGAAAGGATTCCCGGAAAGGTAAACTGCTACTGTTTTGCCTGCTGTTCGAGGAAGAACGCGACGGCGGCGCGGCCTTCCGGCCCTAAATCCACCGAGAAATCGTTGACATACAGGTCAATATGCGCCCGGATTACGGCGTCGTTCAAGTCCTGCGCGTACTGACGGCACAGGGCGAACGCCGCGTCGTCGTGCGCCCGCGCCCATTCCAAACTGTCGCGGATCGCCTCCTCAATCGCGCTGTGGAACAGCAGCGTTTTCTTTGCGGCAATCGCGCCCAGCGGGATGGGATGCCCGGTCTGCGCCTCCCAATGCTCGCCTAAGTCCTGAATCAGCGTCAGGCCGTCGGCAGCGTAGGTGAATCGCTTTTCGTGAATCACCACGCCCCGCGATCCGGGCGTCTGCAGCAGGTTTTCGTACAGGACATCGAACGGTTCGTAAATTTTGGGGACGGACTTTTGCAGGTAGTAATCGAGCAGGAAATTCGCCGTCGTGAACTCGCCCGGAGAATGAATCGCCCGCTCTGGCGACGATTCCGCTTCCGATACCGCGCCGTTGGTCAGCAACAACGGCCCCACGCCGCGCCCCAAAGCGCCGCCGCTGGACAACAATTCGTACTCGTCCGCGCATTTTATGTAGTTCGCATAACTGATTTTTGCGACATCGAGTTCGCCGCGCTGCGTCCGTTCGTTCAGGCTTTCCACATCGGCAAAAATCGTATGGAACTGAAAACGGCGCGGCGTGACCGCGCCAAGCAGCAGGCCGCTGAAAATATATACGTCGTTCGGGCAGGGCGAAATGCCCAGTGATAATTCGCGCATGAGTGAGTCTTTCTGTTCCGGGTGTTGCCTATTCAATCCCTACCCGTCTCGGTGGCGCAAGCGTTCCAGGGGTTACCAATTCGATGCAATACCCGTCTGTGCGGCGCAAGCGCCTCGCGTCCTTCGGACGCGGCAATCAAAACCTGATTTGTGTGTCCGAAGGACACGAAGCCGCAGGCTATACAGACGGGTGTTTTCAACACCCGGAATCAACACGCGGAAAACGCGGTCACGTATCAATCTGTGCGCGGACAAGTTCGCCGGACGCGCTGTAATTGACGTAGACCGATTTCCATTCGGTGCAGTAGTCCATCGCCATCCAACCCGCCTCGCGGTGTCCGTTGCCCGTCTGCTTCACGCCGCCAAAGGGCAGTTGAATCTCCGCCCCGCTCGTCGGCAGATTAATATAGACGATCCCCGACTCCAGTTCGTCCACTGCGCGGAAAGCGCGGCTGACGTTTGCGGTGTAAAGGGAGAGGGACAGGCCGTAATTCGTGGCGTTGGCGGCGGTCAGGGCCTCGTCGAGACTGTCCACGGCAATCAGTCCGGTCACGGGGCCGAAAATCTCCTCCCGCGCCACGCGCATACTCAAAGTCAGATTGTCCAGCACGGTGGGGGCATAGAAACAGCCGCCTGCAAACTCCGGCGCGTCCAGAATTTTGCCGCCCGTCAGGACTGCCGCGCCCTCCGCTTTGCCAATCTCGACGTAGGAATGAATCCGCTCCAGCTGCGCCCGGTTCACGACCGGGCCTATCTGCGCGTCCGGGTCAATGCCCGCGCCGATTCGCAGATTATCCGTTGCGGCGACCAGCATTTCGCGGAATTTCGGCAGGACGTTTCGCTGAACAATCAAGCGGCTCGCCGCCGTGCAGCGCTGCCCCGCCGTGCCGAACGCGCTCCACAACGCGCCTTTGACCGCCAGCTCTAAATCGGCGTCGTCCAGTACGACGATGGCGTTTTTGCCGCCGAGTTCGCAGGAAACGCGCTTTAATAACTGCCCGCAACGGGCGGCGATTCCGCGCCCCGTCGCGGTGGAACCGGTAAATGAGATCGTCGCAACGTCCGGCGATTCGACGAGGGCCGCGCCCGCTTCCGCCCCGAAACCGGTGACGAGGTTGACCACGCCGTTGGGGATTCCCGCCTCCGTCAGCAGTTTGACAAACGCGACGGCGAGTCCCGGCGTGTCCTCCGCCGGTTTTAGCACGACCGTATTGCCCGCAAGCAGCGCCGGAAACATCTTCCATGAGGGGATGGCTATCGGGAAATTCCAGGGGGTGATGAGGCCGACCACGCCGACCGGGACGCGCTGCGCAAAACAAAAAATATCCGCGCGCTCCGAAGGCGTCGTCGCGCCGTTGGGCAGGCGACCGAACGCGGCGATATAGAACGCCATGTCAATCGCCTCCTGCACGTCGCCCCGCGCCTCGACTAAAACCTTGCCCATCTCCGCAACCATCTGCCGCGCCAGATTCTCTTTCTGCTCCGCAAGCAGCTGCCCCATGCGGAACAGGATCGCGCCGCGAACCGGGGCGGGCGTTTTGCGCCATGCCGGATACGCCGACTTTGCGGCGGCGACGGCGGCCTCCACGTCCGCCGCCTGCGAGCGGGCATAGACGCCGAGTATTTCCGTCCTGTTCGCCGGATTCTTAGACTCGAAGGTCGCGTCGCCCTGCGCCGCCATCCATTGTCCGCCAATAAAATTCGTTTGTTCGTCGCGCATCGTGTTACCCCGCTCCCGAAATGGGAGGCATCCCGGACTTTTGCCTTTGCTGCGAACGGCGCAGGAGAAATTCGCGTTCTTTCTCCCTGCAAACAAGAGGGAACACGCCTTTTTCATACGCCATTCGCATCTTACTCACATCTCCAGAAGGTCGCGCAGCAGCAGAGTCGCTATCGGGTCGCTGCCGACGCGCGGGAGAATCTCAAACGTGCTGATGACCAGGCTTCCCGCCCCGACGGGCAGGCGGGCAACCAGCGCCGCCGGACTGCGCAGCCAGCCGATGAACAGACCGGCGAGAATGTTGTCCGGCAGGGGGCCGGTCAGCACACGCTTCGGGACGACGCTCTGAAACTCAAAGTCGAAGCGGTCGCGGTCGGGAAGCGCGGGGAAATGCTCCGCCGCAAACCATGTTTTCGAGCTGCACCAGTCGCCCCACCAGCCGTTTGCGCTGCGCGGTTGGAGACTCAGTCCGAGGCCGCTGGAACTCGTCAGGCTGCGGTCGTCGGTGGCAATTAGCACGGACTTGCCGCCCGCCCGCGTAAAGTCCCCCAGCGCGGCGTCCCAGCAGGTCGCCAATGCTGTCGCGCCCGCTTCCGGTTCCGCCACGACGCGGCAGCCGATTTCGGTCAGCAGGGCGGAAAGTCCGATAGCGCACTCCAGCGGGTCGTGCAGCCAGACGGTCGTTTCGGCAAGCGAGCGCGACGCGGCGGGAACAATCACGAGGTTTTGCGTCGTCCGCGCCAGAACATCGCCCGCCGCCCCGCGCAGCGTAATCTCAATCGTGGTCTTGGTCGTTGCCGCGACATTCGGGGCGGTGATCCAGATTTGCCCGATGGCGTAAGTCCCGATCTCCGTCTCCTGCTCGGTCTGCGAATCAAACTTGACGGTCTGCGAACCGTTCAGTCCTTCGATTTCCGCCGACCGCCATTCCACTGCCCCGCCCGCCGCCGATTTGCCGCTGAAGCAGGAAAATTCCAGCGCAAGCACGGCGGTCTCGCCCGTCCACAGCGCGGTTCGCGGCGCAAGGCGCGGTATGAGGATGTCCTGCGCCTGAACGTCCTTGATCCGGTGGTGGAAGGTTTTCGGGTTGCGGCCCATGTCCAGCAGGCCGTTGCACTCCCAGTTTATATCGGTAAGTTCGGTGATGACGTAGCCGGACAGGGAGGAATGGCGGCGCATCTCCTCGATTTCCCATTTGAGCGAAATATACTCCTGCTCCTGCGAAGCGTCCGCCAGCGCGTTGTAATCGGGAAAGGCGCGGCTTAGTTTCTGATTCTCAAACCGTTTCAGGACGTTTTCCGGGCGCGTGTCCCCGCTGCCGCCCGTCTTGAACCAGTACGGTTCGCCGCCCTCCGCCTCGAACACTTTGTCCACGCGGGGCAGGCCCCAGTTGCCGAACTCCGAAAGCAGAAGCGGCTCGTTCCCGCGATACACGCCGTCGCCGTAGGCGCTGTACGTCCCCGCTCGCCGCTCCGCGAACTTCGCGATCCATTCCGCAAATTTCGCCGACTGATCGGGGATGTTGAAATACATATGGTAGTCGTCAAGATCGCTTTCAAGGTGATAGTTGACGAGGCAGGCGGAGTTATCCACAATCAGCCACGACGGGCAAAGCGTTTTGGCCCATCGGTACGTGTCGCGCATCCAGATTCGCTGCTCCGGGTCGTGCAGGTCAATGCCCCACGATTCGTTGATGATCGTGGCGATAATCAGGCAGGGGTGATTGGCGTCCCGCTCCCACATATCCGTCAAGGTCTGTCGCGCCCGGTCGCGGAAGGGCAGCGAGAGTTTCGCGCCGTTGGGAATCTCGTACCAGACCAGCAGGCCGATCTCGTCGCACAGCTCCAAATACGAGGGAGTGGGAACTTTGATATGGCAGCGCATCAAATTAAGCCCCATCTCTCTGGCTTTGACGAACTGATCGCGCAGATATTCCTCGGAGGGCGGAGTATAGATCGTCTGCGGGTAGAACGCCTGATCCAGTGCGCCAATCAAAAAATAGGGTTGGTTATTGAGCCAGACATGGCCCGATTTCGTTTCTACCTTGCGCATCCCGAAGCGCGTGGCGGCGGCGTCCTCGACCTCGCCGTCCCGCTCTAAGGTCACGAGCGCGTGATAAAGGTTCGGCGCGTCGGGATGCCACAGGGCGGCATTGGGGATCGGCAGGGCGGCGGTCAGCGTCAGGACGCCGTTTTCGTCCCGCCCCTGCGTCAGCGGCAATACAAGCGATTCGACCGCCGCCGCCCCTTTCGGCGCGTCAATCACAATCCGCGCCCGCCACCCTTCCCGATTGCCCGCTTCCGACCCGGCAACGCGAATTTCCACGTTGGCGACTCCGGCGTCAATATCGGGCAGGAAGACGACGCGTCCGACATGAGTCTTATTTCGCGCCTCCAGGTAGACCGACTGCCACAGTCCGCCGATGCTGGTATACCACGACTGTTTGCCGTGCGGAATCTCCGCAAAGGGCAGGGCGTCCCCGTTCGGCAGCGTCGCGTCCTCGGTCAAAGTGGCGTCGGTGACGCGGACGAGGAGGGTCTGCTCCGCGCCCTCGCCGCTTTTCAGCGCCGCTTCTATCGGAAAGGCGAAGGGGGTATAGCCGCCCTCATGCGTCCCGACCGCGACGCCGTTGACCCAGACTTCGGTGAAATAATCCGCCGCCCCGAAATGCAGCAGCACGGTCTTGCCCTGAAACGACGCGGGAACGGTGAACGTCCGCTGGTAGGCGGCAGTTCCGGCCTTGCCGCGCAGCGCGGGAATGGCGGCCTCCCAGGGCGACGGGACGGCTATCGTTTGGGCGGCGGCGTCTTTGCCAAACTGGAACTGCCATTCGCCGTCAAGCGAGAGGCGCGGGCGGGCGGTCTCGGTCGTCGAGTCCGGGCGGGGCATGGTGGATAGCATCGTAAAAAATCCTTTGGCTAATTTTCGGGCAAATGCCGCCGCGCTGACCGCCACGTTTCGCCCTTTCGTATTTCTCCTTTTCGGGGGCAAAGTCCTGTTTCCCTCGGAATTTTTTTCCGCGCAGACAATTAAGGGACTTGCGCTAAAATAAGTCTTCCATGCGAACACGACGGAATAAATTCCTTCGCTCGTCAGCCTTCGGCTAAGTTTTCTTCGGAAACGGGATCAAACTCCTGAATTTCGTCTCCAAAGGAGATACGGCGGAACGCCGCGCCGCGAAGCAATTCATTTCGTCGCTCGCGGAACGGGAAGACTTATTTTAAGGGACTTTCGAATATTAAACTCTTCCACGCTGGCGGGCGGGCGGGCGAATAAATTCACTGCCACAAAAGCGCGAAGTCCGCCTTCGCGGACTCAATGCGGACTTACGCATACGGGAAGATTTATTTTATCGCAAGTCCCTAACGCTTGTACATTCGTGTTAGACCGGGCCGTGAACGACCCGTCCGGGAGGCTTCGCCGACCGTCCTGCGGACGGGAACGCGATTTCTTTGTACCGTGTTTCACTGATTTGTCTCTCAATCAGGCGAACGACAGAATGTTCGCCTGAGTAAGGTGAGTAGTTTTGAAATCGGAGTGAACCTTTTTGCCGCGCCTGCGTCCATAAGAGCAGCAAGGACATCGAAACGCGACAAGCGTGATGTAGGGAGCGCGATATGTTTGCAATGGGGATTGCCATGCACGCCGACGCGGCGCTAATCCAACGCGCCCAGGCCAATGACCGGGCCGCGTTCAACGAAATTGTACTGCGCTACAAAAGCAAAGTATATAATTTTATCTCGCGCATGACGGCGAGTCCGAACGATGCGGAAGACCTGACGCAGGAGACGTTTATTCGCGCCTATACCAGCATCCGCTCGTTCCAGAGTCGGGCCAGCCTCAATACGTGGCTGTTCCGCATTGCGACAAACCTTTGCATTGACCATAGCCGCAAATCGAACGCCCGCGCTAAAACGATTTCGCTTTCGATTGAGAATGAGGAAGATGACAGCGAGTCGCAGCGGGACATCCCGGACGCCTCATTCGATCCGCAGCGATTGCTGATGAACAAAGAACTCGGCGGACGGCTGGAAATCGCCCTGCGCGAACTGCCGGAAAAATTGCGGACGGTCGTGCTGCTGTATGATATTGAGGGTCTGCCCTACGACGAGATTTCGGCGATTGTGGGCTGTCCGCTCGGCACGGTGAAATCGCGCCTGTTCAACGCCCGCGCCGCCCTGCGCGACAAATTAACGCCTTACCTGAAAAATTAGCGTGAATTGAACGAAAATTCAGGGGCGCAAAATCGCAGTTTACTGCACTTTTAAAGAGAATGAGCAAGACGCCCGCAAATGACGCGGACGCGGATTGAGATGAACGCTATGGCAAATCAGAACCCAATCGAATCGCCGGAATGTCAAAACACGCGGGCCTTGCTTTCCGACTATATGGAAAACACGCTGTCGGGCCGCGCCGCATGGAGCGTGGAAAAGCACCTGACGGCCTGCGCTCTCTGCGCCAGATATCTGCGAGAGATGCAGACGACGGTCAGCCTGCTGCAAACGATGCCGCGCCGGGACACGTCCGATGATTTTATGGCGCGTCTCCATGCGCGACTCGATACGGTAGAACCGCAAGCGGAAAGTTCGCTGGCGCGGCTGACGGGTTGGCGCGAACGCCTCGCGGACTGCGGGGCGGCGCTGCGCGGCCCCCGCGTTCCGGCGCTGAGTCTGTCGCTATCAGCGGTGGCGCTGGCGGCGGCGCTGGCGGTCAACCAGTGGATGCCGGGAGCGCGGCCTTCTGATACGCTGCCCGCGTCGAAAAGCGCGGCGGTTCCCGCCGCCTCCGCGCAGACATTGAATCACCATGTGGCGCTGTCGGCAAGCAGTCCCTTCGATGACCCGGCGGCGGCAAATCTGGAATCGCAGCCCGCTGATGGAATTGATTCCGGCAATGAGAACGAAAATTCCGGGAGTTGATGCCCATTCCAATCGCCAACGCGCTGCCCATTCCCCAACCCTCTCCCAAATTTGGGAGCGGGAGTCATCCGGTTTCCGTCCGCAGGACGGTTGGCGGAACGCCTCCCAGACGGGGCGTTTACGGCCCGGAACGCGGAACGCCTCCCAGACGGGTCGTTTACGGCCCGCGCTACGGTTTGTTTTAAGGAAAACGCTCATGTTGCTATTGAATCGGGGCGGGCGGGTTCGCCCGTCCTTTTTTACACGGAATCAAAAATTAAATGTTGTTCTGGCAGTGGCGCTTGCGGTGGGGAGTGTTGCGAACGGGGTCGCGCCCGCCGCAGCGCAGGGGTTTTTCCGTCAGCGCGGGCGGCAGTTCCCCGCGCCGCGCCCCCGTCCGCAACGGTTCAACCCGCCGCGCCGCCCGAACCGCCCCAAAGTTGATCCGGTCGTTTTGGAACTGCTCAAAAAAATGATCCGTCCGACAGCGGACTATGCGGGCGAGCAGGTCACGCAGACCACCGCAAACGGCGGGCGCGTCTCGCAGCAGCGCATCAGCGGCGATGTCAAAGGGCGTATCCGGCTGGACTACGCGGCCCCGGCGGGGCTTGCGGGCGACGTGATGACGTGGGGGCCGGGACAGTTTTATTACCTGCACAGCAAGCGCAACACGCTGGATATCGCGCTGTGGCCCACCGAATCGGGCGCGTTTGGCAGGCGGGAATTAAAGGACATTCAGAGCGGACGAACGCAGGCCGCGCTGGTCGGCTCGGAGACAATCGCGGGGCGTGACGCGGCGATTGTGGAGATCGATTCGCCGGAACGCTCGAAAAAATTCTGGATTGATAAAGAGACAGGGGTGCAGCTCAAGGTCGAAAATTCCGGGGCGAACGGGCTGATCTCGCGCACTTACCTGACCGCCGTGAGGCTGGGGCCGACAGCGGGCGTCACCGACAAAACATTCGCCCGCCCAAACCAAAAAGGGCTGAACATCAACTCGTTGTTCCCCAATTCGGCGCGTTACGACACGCTGGCAAGCGCCGCGCCGCATCTGCCCTTTGCGCCGCTTGTGCCTGTCCCGCCGCCCGCCGGGTTTCAACTTTCGGGCGTGTGGGTTTTCGGCATGGAAGATAACCGCCCTGGCAACGAATCGATTCTGCTGCGCTATTCCGATGGGGTCGGCAATTTCAGCCTGTTTGAGAAGCGCAGTCCGCGTCCGCCCGCGCCGCCGAAAAATCCGAACGCGCCGCGCCGCTATCGGGGCAGCATGGCGCGGTGGGAAATCGCGCTGCCTGCGGGCGGCAGCGCGGGAGTCACCTATATCGGACACCTGACGCCGGATCAGCTCGGCCTCCTGCACGACTCGCTGCGGTAGGTCAAAGCGGGCGCTTATAATGCCCGGAGCGTCCTCACTTCCAGAGCAGCGCGAGGCCCGCGCACAGGGCCGAAGCGATCCAGAAGCGAATTACGACCTGCGTTTCGGGCCAGCCCGCCTCTTCGAAGTGGTGGTGCAGCGGGGCGCGGCGGAAAACCCGGTGCGCTTTGGCGTATTCCAGCCCCTTCGATTTGCGCCGGATTTTGAAGACCGTGACCTGAATCATCACCGATGCCAGTTCAAGCCAGCATACCAGCGACGCAACGATCAGCGGGACTTCGCATTTCGCCAGCAGGGCCGCGCCCGCCAGCCCCGCGCCCAGCGCCAGCGAACCGGTATCGCCCATGAACATCTTCGCGGGCGCGGCGTTCCACCACAAAAAGCCCGCCAACGCCCCTGCCAGCGCCAGCGTGAAGTAGCCGTAGCCGGGGGCCGCAAGCCCGAAAATCGCGGTCATGGCAAGGCAGATCGTGATGACGATTCCGCTGGAAAGGCCGTCCAGTCCGTCCGTGATATTGGTGGCGTTGGAGAAGCCGACAATGAACAGCAGCGCCAGCAGATAGTACCACCCGTGCAGGTTGACGACGTGGGGCAGGAACGAAAGCGGGCCGGTGTAGGGCGCAATGGCGGTCGCCATCGCTTCGTTTTCAGGGGACGTGACGCCGCGCCAGAACAGGAACGCGGTTGCGACAAGGAACTGCGCGAGGAGTTTTTCCCGCGCCCGCAGGCCGAGATTTTTGCCGCGTTTCGCGCTGAGGTAATCGTCCAGAAAGCCAATCGCGCCGAACGCCAGGGTCAGCAGCAGCAACGGAATCAGCGGGGCAGTGTTTGTGGCGTTGGTCGCGATCTCGTAAGTCCGTTCGCCCAGAATCGTGATGGCAAGGGCGAAAAGAATCAGCAGTCCGCCCATCGTCGGCGTCCCCTGTTTGGCGGAATGGGAGGTCGGGGCGTCGGCGGAAACGTTCTGCTTTGCGCCGAGTTTCCGCAGCAGGGCAACAGCCTTTTGTCCTGGCAGGGCGGCAATCAGGAACGCTGCAAGCGCTCCGAGGTACATTTCAGGCGTCATGTTCGTCCGCTTCCTCGCCGATCAGCGCGGCGACAATCTTCTCCATCCGCATAAAGCGAGAACCTTTCACCAGAACGGTATCGTTGCGTCCCACTAATTCTAAAATATGCGCGGCGGCCTCGTCGGAATCGGCGAAATGGCGCGTCTCTAGCGGGGCAATTTCGTTTGCGGCCTCCGCAATCCCCCGCGCCAGTTCCCCGACCGTGACCAGCAGGCGCAATTTCATGCCGCCCACCTTACGCCCAATTTGCCGATGCGCCTCCGCTGAAAAATCGCCCAGTTCGCCCATCGAACCGAGAATTGCTACGCCGTTCCAAATGTCGCCAAAATCACGCAGAGTCTCTAGCGCTGCCGTCATACTTTCCACGCCCGCATTATAGCAATCATCCAAAATCGTGACGCCGTTTTTGCCGACTCGAAATTCCATGCGCCCCTCTGCGCCCCGCCACGATTCCAGCGCGGAAACGGCATCTGCAAGGTCTACGTCCAGAACGGAAGCAACTGCGAGCGCAGCAAGGGCATTTCCAATAATGTGCGACCCGATACTTTGCATCGTCATTTTATAATCTTTGCCGCCTGCCACGATATAATATTCAATCAGGGCGCTGTTTATCAAGCGAACATCGCTGAAAATCTCATTTTTGACGGAAAAGGTGATTTTACGAACGCCGTCCGGGACGCGCTTTAAGAGTTCGTCGTAAAATTCGCTGTCCGCCGGGACAATGGCAACGCCATTTTGCGGAAGGCGCTGATACAGTTCCGATTTGGCGCGGAGGATGTTTTCTCGCGAACCCAGACGCTCTATATGCGAATAGCCGATGTTGGTAATCAGGCCGATGGTCGGGGCGGCGATTTCAGCCAACCGGTCAATCTCGCCGAGGCCGCGCATCCCCATTTCGATGACCGCGACTTCGTGAGAGGCCCGCAGTCCGAACAGGGTCAGCGGGACGCCTATCTCGTTATTGAAATTTTTTTCGTTGGCGAGCGTCTCGTAGCGGGTGCGGAGGACGGCGGCGATCATCTCTTTTGTGCTGGTCTTGCCCACGCTGCCGGTGACGCCCACCACCGGAATCGCAAACAGCCGCCGGTAGGCTCCCGCTAAATCGCCCAACGCCCGCAGCGTGTCCGGCGCTCGGATTTGCCGCCCGCCCGCCTCCGATATCGGTTCCGAAACGACGGCAGCGATTGCGCCCCGCTCAAAAGCGGTCTTCACATAGTCATGTCCGTCCGAGTTTTCGCCGCGCAGCGCAAAGAACAGATCGCCCGGTTGAATCGTCCGGGTATCAATCGAGACGCCCGTCACCACGCCGTGCAGCGCGACGGCGGAATCGGAAATGATCGGCGCATTCAAATTTTCTACCGCCCAGCGCACCGTAAACAAAGGAATAGTCCTCCCGCGTCGTTGTCATCTCAAAGCAGGTTCCGGGTGTTTGCAATACTCCGGTATGTTATGTTCATTATACCTGCTCCCGCTCCTTCGTGTCCTTTCGTGTCCCTTCGTGGATAAAAAATCCGGGAATGTCCCGCGCCGATTTTTCGTACCGGACTACGGACTGGTTGACGCGGGCCGACAGCGCGTGTCATACTGGTAGTGGAAAATTTGGAAAAAGACACGTCCTGCGGGACGGGGAGACGACGTTGAGCGAAACGCAGAGAGTCATTCTCATCACGGGCGGCAGCACCGGCATCGGGCTGGCGACCGCCGCGCAATTACTGGCGCAGGGCCATTCCGTCGCGATTTGCGGGCGCAGCCTGGACAAGTTGAACGCGGCGATTGCCACGCTTGCGCCCGACGACGCGAAATTTAAGGCGATGCAGGCCGATGTCACGCAGACGGAGCATATCGAAACGCTCACGGCGCGGACGCTGGAAAAGTTCGGGCGGATTGACGTTCTGGTCAACAGCGCGGGCGCGGGCTACCTCGGCCCCCTCGCCGATACAGACGAGGCCACGATGGACCGCCTGTGGGCCGTCAACGTCAAGGGCGCCATCCGAATGTCGCAGGCCGTCCTGCCGACCATGACCGCGCAAAAATCGGGCTTGATTGTGAACCTGTGCGGCATCCTCGGCGTCAAGACGATTGCGAACGCCTCGGTCTATTGCGCTACCAAACACGCTCTGGTTGGTTTCGGCGGGGCGTTGGCGCAGGAGGTCAAGCGCAGCGGAATCGCTGTGACCAGCCTGTGCTGCTCCGGCGTGGATTCCCCGTTCTGGGAAGGCGTGACGGGCAAGCCCCGCGTCGAACTGCTGCTCAAACCGGAAGAAGTCGCGGCAGAAATCGTCCATCTCATCGCCCAGCCAACGCACACCATCACCACGCAAGTCTTGCTTCAGCACGTCATGCACCAGATGTAAAGGAGGGTGTTCGGGCGTTCGGGTGTTCGGGTATTCAGGTGTTCAGGCGTTCGCTCTTGCGCTGATAGATTTGTTAAACTATCAGCAAATGGGCGAATACCCGAATACCCAAACACCTGAACACCTGAATACCTGAACACCTGAACACCCGACCCTATGAAAAACACACGCCTGCTTATACTTGCCGTCTCCTTGTTTCTGGATATGCTGGGATTCGGGCTGATTATTCCGCTGATTCCGGTTTATATTCTGCATTACGGCGGAAAGCCCTGGATTGGCGGGGCGTTGCTGGCGTCGTTTTCCACAATGCAGTTTATTTTTTCGCCTATCTGGGGGCGGCTTTCGGACAAGGTGGGGCGGCGTCCGCTGATCCTGCTGAGTCTGATTGGCTCGGCAATCTCGTTTGGCGCGTTCGGTTTCGCGCCGAATCTTGCCATTCTTTTTGTATCGCGGGTTGCGGCGGGGATACTTTCCGCCGCCAGTCTGCCCGTCGCGCAGGCCTATATCGCGGACGTGACGCCGCCGGAGAAGCGGGCGAGCGGTATGGCGGTACTGGGCGCGGCGTTCGGGCTGGGTTTTGTATGCGGCCCTGCGCTGGGCGGCATCCTCGGCAGCGTTTCTGTGTTCGGTCTGCGGGCGATTCAGACTCCCGCGCTGTTTGCGGCAGTCCTGTGCGCGGTCAATTTCGCGTGGGCTTTTTTCGCCCTGCCGGAAAGTCACACCGACCGCCGCGAGTCGCAATCAGAGAAGTCAATCAACGTGCTGGACGTTTTCCCCGCCATCCAACGCGCCCTCGCCAACCCGCAAATCAGCGCTCCGTTGTGGGTCTTCACCTTCGCAACGTTCGCATTCACCGCCGTCGAAGCGTCTTTTTCCTGGCTGGTGCTGCTGCGCTTCCATGATGTCCTGCTGCAAAACGCGCAGGCGGCGTGGGCGGCAGGCCACGCGGGGGCCGTTTTGCCCGAAGCCATGAAGCAGGAAATGCTGGAAAAAGCGCAGACGCGGGCGGCAAGCGTGATTTTTGCGATTGTCGGCGTGACTTCGCTGTTCGTGCAGGTCGCGGTGATTCGGGGGCTGGCCCGCAGGATCGGGGAAAACCGGCTGGTGCAGTTCGGCGCGGGCATCCTCGCCGCAACGCTGCTGCTGATCGCGGTCGCGCCCTCCCTGCCGTTCCTCTGGATTGCGGCGGCGGGGCTTGCTATTGGCAGCGGCGTGATGAACTCCTCGCTGTCCGCGCTGATTACCGACGCGGCCCCCGACAGCGAGCGCGGCTCTATCAGCGGAACACAGCAGGGGCTTGGCAGTCTGGCCCGCATGATCGCCCCGCCGATTAACAATTCACTGGTCAGCCTGAAGACGCCGGTGGGTACGGGCGCCATCCCGTTCCTGTCCTCGTTCGTTCTCATGCTGGTTGCATTCGCCCTGAGTTTGCGCGTCAGACCGCTGTCCCAATCGAAGTCGGGCCGCCCGCCCGAAACGCCCGCGCCGCCCGCGGCCCCCGAACGCAACGGACACGCGGGACACGCCAGAGAAAATGCTTCGGAAACGCTAAAGAAATAAATTTTCTCATATAACTATTCACCCCACCCCAGCCCTCCCCTTCGCAAGGGGAGGGAGCCGCTTGCTTTTCTCCCCTTCTTGCGAAGGGGAGGGAGCCGCTTGCTTTTCTCCCCTTCTTGCGAAGGGGAGGGAGCCGCTTGCTTTTCTCCCCTCCTTGTGAAGGAGGGGTAGGGGGAGGTGAATAGTTACCTTCTCATTAAATCTTTTTATCGGGTAGATGCGATGAATTTACTCGACGAGTCAAGGCATTTCAATGCCTTGATTAGATCAGCATAAAGGATAGGGACTGTGAACGAAACGACCGAAACGCAGGGACTGCCGCCGGAACTTGCGGCGGCGCTGGAACAACTGAAACGCGGCGCGGACGGGATCGTCCCGGAAAATGGGCTGGAGCAGAAACTCCTGCGGTCTCACACCACCGGCAAACCGCTGAAGATCAAACTCGGCCTCGATCCGACCGCGCCCGACATCCATCTCGGTTTTGCGGTGGTGCTGCGAAAACTGCGGCAGTTTCAGGACTTGGGCCACGAGGTCATCATTATTATTGGCGACTACACGGCGTTGATTGGCGACCCGTCCGGGCGCAGCGCCACCCGCCCGATGCTGACCGCCGAAGCGATTGAAAGCAACGCCCGCACCTACGTTGACCAGCTGGCGCGGATTTTAGACCGCGCCAAAACAACGGTGCGCTTCAACGGCGAATGGCTTGGCAAACTGGACTTTGCGGCGGTCGTTGGGCTGGCGTCCCGTATGACGGTGGCGCAGGTGATGCAGCGGGAAGATTTCGCGAACCGCTACGGGCAAAACCAGCCGATTTCGCTGCACGAGCTGCTTTATCCGCTGGCGCAGGCCTACGATTCCGTCGCGATTGAGGCGGACGTGGAGATGGGCGGGCGCGACCAGACGTTTAACATTCTGGCGGGCCGCGAACTTCAAAAAGAACTCGGTCAGGAACCGCAAATCGCTCTGTTCATGCCGCTGCTGGTGGGCTTAGACGGCGTAAAGAAAATGAGCAAATCGCTCGGAAATTACGTGGGGATTGCGGAGTCGGCGGACGCGATGTACGGCAAGCTGATGTCGCTGTCCGACGCGATGATGCGGACGTATTTCACGCTTTGCACCGATGTCCCGCTGCCGGAAATAGACGCCCTCCTTGCGGACGCCGAATCGGGAACCACGAACCCGAAGGACGTAAAGCGGCGGCTGGCGCGGGAGATTATCGCGCTGTATCACGGGGCGGAGGCGGCAAGAGCGGCAGATTTGGAATGGAACCGCATCCATTCGGCGGGCCAACTCCCGACCGATATTCCCGAAATCGCCCTGACGCCCGATCTGATTCAGGACGGAACCGTTTGGATTTGCAAAGTTTTGACGGCGACGGGCATGGCGAAGGGAACGGGCGAGGCGCGAAGGTTAATCGAGCAGGGGGGCGTTTCCCTCAACGGCGCCAAAATCGCGGACACGGCGGCGCAACTGCAATGGGACGCCCTCCATGACGCTATTCTGCGGGTCGGGGCGCGGCGCTACGCCCGCCTGAAAACGACCTAATCCCCCCAAATTGCCGACGCGCTTCCCATTCCCTGTGAGCGCAGCGAACGCCTTAGGGAATGGGAAGCGCGTCGGCGATTGGAAGGGGGTTGGGGGGTTAGGTCGTTTTCAGTTCCGTTTCCAAACGCCCATCGTGGCGGCTTTCGGCGCGGTGGTCTCGCCCCGCGCTTCGCCCGCAAAGGTCGGGACGGGGAAGGAGGCGGTCAGGAAGTAAGCGCCGTCCAGCGCGGTCGGGGGCGCGTCCTGTTCCGTGCCGCACAGCACATAGTCGGGTTTACGCGCGTTTTTGAGGTACGCTCCGACGGCGGTAGAACCGGAAAGATAGGCGCTTTCCACGCCGATTTGCCCGTGCTTTGCGCCCGGAAGCGTGGCGATGCCGTGATCGGTCAGGCCGTCCACGTCCAGAAAGTTAATCTTTGGCGCGAAAAACGGCGTCACGCCCATTTCGCTGTACGCCGCGACGGAACCGGGCGCGGCGTTTTTTGTCAGCCAGTCGGCGATGATAAGGGCGCGTTCCAGTTTCCAGCCCGATAGCAGTTCGCGCTGATTCAGCGAGTAATGTTTGCTGGCCCACGAGACGTAGCCATCGTGCGCCCCGTGCCGCCAGAATTGCCGCTGACCGAACAGACAGGCCGCAAGGATCGCCGCGCAAAGCCCGCCCGCCGTCGCCCGCGCCGCCGATTTGCCAACGGCGCCGTACAACACGCCCGAAATCTCCGCGATCCCCGCCAGCGATAGCAGCATCAGCAGGGGCAGGGCCGCATTCATGTAGCGCCAGCCGCCCATCCAGTCGCCGCCGGAGCGCAGAGCGAATACGGCCTGCCCGCCCGCCATCAGCGCAACCGCCAGCGCCGGAAAACGCCGCATCCGCTCGCCGCTCGCCCCGACAATCGCAAGACACCACCACGCCGCCCCGATGACCAGCAGCACAGGGCTTTCGTTCATCTCAAAGAAGAAAGTCCGCATCAGATAGGTCAGGCCCTTGAAAACGGCGTCCTCCAGCGGGGCGATTTTCGCGTAGTAGGTGTTCGGCAGCCAGACGCCGTAAAAAGCGCGGCGCATTAAGAAAAGCGCGACCGTCGGCAAAACAAAAGACAACAGCCAGCCGGTTTCCGCCCGTCCCCAGCGCTTGCGCCGCCCAAAAACGAGGACGCCCGCCGCAAGCAATCCCGCAAGCACTCCCTCCGGTCGGTTCCAGGCGCAGGCCGCAAACTGCAGTCCGCACAGGGCGGCGGTCTTTGAAGCGGACTTTTCATTTTCTGTTCCATCAAACACCGCCACAAAGGACAGCGCCGCCAGCGTCATTAAAAGCGCCGCGAAAACCGTCTCCATGCCGTCCACGCTGCTAATAGAAATCCCCGCGTGGGCGGCAAGCAGCACGGGCGCGGCGGCGATGGCCCAGCCCGGAAGCCGCAGCCGCGAGGCCAGTTGCGACGCGGCAAACAACACGCCGATTCCGCACAGAATCCCGAAGAACTTGGCGCGAAGCAGCGCGTCCAGTCCCAGCGGCAATTTAAACACAATCGCCATGACAATCATGTAAAGCGGGCAGGAATAGCCTTCCGCGCGGTCGGAAGCGGCGGCGGCGGGATTAAAAACGGGGCCGAATCCGTCCGCCAGATTGCGCGAATAGCGGAACGTGATAAAGGCGTCGTCGGGGACATAAATAAAGGAGCGCTGCGCCAGAATCAGAAACAAGAGCACGGAGACAATCAGCGCGATTTTTACATAGCGCGGCGCAGGGGCGGAAAGTTTCGTAAGAGCGGCATCGGGCATGGGAGAATCCGGGTGTTCAGGTGTTCAGGCGTTCAGGTGTTCAGGTGTTCAGGTGTTCAGGTGTTCGGTATTCAGGTGTTGACTGTTTTACTGTGAGTTTTGTACAAACCTCCAGTGAGCAGGCGAACCCCTGAACCCCTGCATTATCCAAGCTCTTTCGAGCGGATGGCGGCGCGTTCTACGGCGTCAATCAGGGCGGCGCGGACTCCCGATTGTTCCAGCGAAGATATGGCGGCAATCGTTGTCCCGGCGGGCGTCGTCACCATGTCGCGCAGGACTGCCGGATGCTTTTTTGTTTCAATGACCATTTGCGCCGCGCCCAGCGCTGTCTGCGCGGCGAGTTGCGTGGCGATGTCGCGGGGCAGACCGACTTTGACGCCGCCGTCAATCAGCGCCTCGATCATCAGGTAAATATACGCGGGGCCAGAGCCGGACAGGGCTGTTACCGCGTCCATCATGCTTTCGGGGACTTCAACCGCCGTGCCGACCGAGCGAAAAATCAAGTCCGCCTGCGCCGCGTGATGGGCGTCCGCATGGGTCCCGATGCAGTAGGCGCAGGCCCCCATTCCGACCTGCGCGGGGGTGTTGGGCATGGCGCGAATCACGGGCATATTCGGCGGCAGGTGTGATTCGATCTTTTCGATTTTCACGCCCGCCGCAATGCTGATAATCAGCGGCGGCGGCTTGCCCTCGCCGCGCTCCAGACTCTCGGCAATCTCGTCCAGAACGACGCCGACATTGTAGGGTTTGACGCACAGCAAAATGATGTCGGTGTGCTTGCCGATTTGCGGGGATGCCGCCGCCACTTTGACATTGAGTTCCTGCTGCAAAGCCTCCGTATGCGCCCGGTGCGGATCGTAGACAATGACCTTATTGGCGGGCGCGGCCCCGCCCAATACCAATCCCCGGCACAGCGAACCGCCCATCGCTCCCGCCCCGATAATCCCGATTCGAACGCCGGAAAGCCCCGCAATGCCGGGGGCGGCGGGCAGGGGCGCGGCCTCCGCAGGCGCTTCCGGCGCGGGCAGATCGGCGGCATCGGGGATATTCACGGAGACGACTTCCGCCAAATCCGCGTCCGGCGTAGTGGAACGACGGTTCATTCTGGCCTTCTTTTTGGTTTAATAACAGTTATTCGCGGACGGTATCGTAGGCGCGGCGGCTTGCGGCGGCGACCGCCCCCGTGTCCACTTCGACGGCGACATTGGCGGGGACGAACATATAGACCTTTTCGCCCACGCGCTCGACCGTGCCGTCCAGCGCATAGCAGACGCCGTTCAAAAAGTCAATGATTCGCTCGCCCATCTGAGGCGTGGCCCGCTCCAGGTTCACGATCTGATGCTCGCCCGCCTTCAATCCGTCGGCGGCGAGTTTGGCGTCCTCGAAGACCTGCGCGTTGAGGCGCACCGCCACGCGCCCGCCCCGCGACGTTTGCAGGCGCAGGTTGGTTGCGGCGGGCGTCTGCGTTTTCGTCGCGCTGATTGGCGTAACGACCGCATTTCCGTTCTCGTCCTCCTCCGGCTCTTCCGTGCCGAACAGTCCGTCTTTCAGCCGCAAGAACCAGTTGCGGCGCTCATATTCTTCCATCGGTTGCGGATTCAAAGGTTCGTTTCCTCCTGAAAATTCAGGGTGTGGGGTATCGGGTGTCGGGTGTCGAAAAATGCGCCCGCTTGCCGAAATTTTGTATCAATTTGCGAGTGAACAGGAAATCTTCCGACACCCGACACCCTAATACCCGACACCCTTTCTTTTATCTTCTCTGCCCAAAAATGGCGGTTCCAATTCGGATTAAATTCGCGCCCTCTTCGATGGCGACTTCGAAGTCTCCGGTCATGCCCATCGAAAGCGTTTGCCGCATCGCGTCGGGGAGCGCGGCGAAAAGGGTATGAAGGCGGCGGAAATGCGGGCGGGCGTCCTCCGGGTCGGCGGAGAACGGGGCCAGCGCCATCAGTCCGCGCACGTTCACATTTTCGATAGCGCCCATCTCCAGCGCCGCGTCCAGTACTTTTTCGGGATCAATGCCGAATTTCGTTCCCGAAGCGTCGAGGCGGACTTCCAGCAAAATTTCGGCGGCGCGTCCGCGCTGCGCTTCGCGCTTCGCCAGTTCTCGCGCCAGTTCGATGCTGTCCACGCTCTGAATCAGGGCAAAGCGTCCCGCCGCGTCCCGCGCTTTGTTGCGCTGCAAATGCCCGATGAAGTGCCACTGCGCGTCTGTCCAATCCAGTCCGGGCTGCCCGACTTTGGTCAGCGCTTCCTGGATATAGTTCTCGCCGAAGGTTCGGATTCCCGCGTCGTAGGCCGCCCGGATTCCATCCGCCGCAATCGTTTTCGTCACCGCCATCAGCGTGACCGATTCCGCCGGGACGCCGCGCCGCGCCGCCGCCTGCGCCATGCGTTCGCGGATGCGAAGGATGCGTTCTGCGATTAAATTTTCGTTCATGGCGTTCCCGCCTGCCGTTCCGCTTTCGGCGCGTTCCGTCACTCGTTCGGAGGCCGCTGTTTCATCTAGCCCTAGCCCGACTCGCCGGGACTCGTCCCTAGATATGCTATTGCGAAACAGTTTAGCAGATAATTTTGCATTGCGCAAGAGGCAAAAGCCTATTTTTGCAATTATTTCAACATTTTTTGCCCTTTTTTGCCCTTGTTGCGCGTTATCGCGTGTCTTTGCACCCTATTGGACTCCTTTTATAATCCGACTTTCTGTTTCTGGGCCTGCAAAAATTTTTAGTCAACACTAAAAATTTTTCGGTAAATACTTGACAAAAATCTTATAGCGAGTATAATAGTCCCAATTCTGCGGGCGGAAGGGCCCGTTTCATTCCGGGAGGACTGCTATGAACGCTTGCCGAAAACGTTCCGCGTTTACTTTAATCGAACTGCTCGTCGTGATCGCCATTATCGCGATTCTCGCCGCCATCCTGTTCCCCGTCTTTGCCCAGGCCCGCGAAAAAGCGCGGCAGACCGCCTGCCTTAGCAACCTCAAACAGATTGGAACATCTGTCATTATGTATTCGCAGGACTACGATGAGCGGATCGTCCACACCGAACTTGGCGGCGATGCGGGCGACGCGCAGGAATATTACTGGGGCGACATGATTCAGCCCTACGCAAAGAACTGGCAGATTTTGCAGTGTCCGAGCGCCGACCAGAAAATCGCTTTCAAAACGGGCGCGACGACATACAGCCAGCAATGGACGTATCACTACGGCATTAACGATATTATTGCGGCAAATTGCGTGAGTTCGGACGATCCCGCCTGCCGTCATATCGGCGTGGCGGGGCAACTTCAGGCAGCGGTGCAGACGCCCGCAAACACGATTCTAATCGCCGACAACCTGCCCGCCGCTACCGATACCGGCGACGGGGACGATGCCACGCCGGGACACGGACGCCATGAACTGAACTGGCAGTGGGGCAAGCGCGACGCCACGCGCCTCACGGTAGGCGGCAAATCGCAGGACGGCTATCCCCGCCACAGCGAGGGCTTTGTTCTGGTTCTCGCGGACGGACATTCCCGATGGCGGCAGCGCAGAGCGCAGGCCAGCCGCTACATGGGCGGAACGCTGGATGCGGAATGGCCCGCCAATTCGCCGTAAGCATCGCGTCACAATGTTTGCAGACCTGCGTTGCGCCGTCCGGCAGGACGCCGGGTGGAACGCTACCCAGCGAGGCGTTTTCAACGCCTCGGCTTTTCGTTCGGTTCGGCGGCGGCGCAGGCGCACCACGCAAACAGCGCCGCCCATTCTTCCCGCTGCCGCGCCACAAGCGCCGCCGGACTGCCGCCCCGCGCCTGCGCCGCCGCGTCAATCAGGCCGACGGAATCGAGTTCGGGGCGCTCGGCAAAAAGCGGGTGGCGGGCGGCGCGGCGCATCCAGTAATGCGCGTTGCTAAAATCGCCTTCGCGCCGGTGCATGATTCCGTGCCAGTAGGAACCGGTCGCGTCCTCGATACTCTGGCTGAGGGTGTGGCTGCGCTCCAGGTCGTCGGCGTAGAGCCAAAGGCCGGCGGCGAGTTCCGGGCGGTTTTTCAGCGCGGGGTTTTGCAGAATCGTCTCAATCAGCGCTGTTTGCTTCGGGGCGCTTCCGGTCAGGTTCGGCATCGCCTGCTCCCTCGGAATCGCGGCAAACAGCGGCGCGACGGCGGCGGCAATCGCTTCGGGTAAATCCACCAATGTTTTTCTCCTGTTTGTCTTTCCTACGCGGACTTACCGGGTCGCATACGGGCGTTTTCAACGCCCGGACTCGCTGACGACAGGTCATTCCGTGTAGATACCTATGGTCTGGAAGGCTGCGCCGACCGTCCTGTGGACGGGAAGCCCGCATATTTTCCAGACCGCAACTTTTCGCCTCCGCCGCCTGTCAAACAGGGCGGAACAGGAGGAACGCGCTTGCTGCTAACGATGGAATTTCACGCCGAAAATGCCCCCGACATCGGCTATCTGCTGCATAAAAACCCCGCCAGCGTGTTTGATTCCGCGCTGTGGTTTGGCAAAGTCCGCGTCTTTTACCCGGTGGTAGAAGAGCGGCGCTGCCGTGTGGCGTTGCTGCTGGAGGTTGACCCTATCGGCCTCGTCCGCAATTCTCGCCGCGCCCACACGCTCGATCAGTATGTCAATGACCGCCCGTATGTCGCGTCCAGTTTTCTCAGCGTGGCCTTGATCGAAGCGTTCAGCACGGCGATGAACGGCAAAAGCCGCGAACGCCCGGAGCGCGTCAGCGAAAAAATGACCGTCAAAATTACGGTGGCAGCCCTCTCCTGCGACGGCGGCGAGGACTTGACAACCCGCCTGTTCGCGCCGCTGGGCTATGCGGTCGCGGCGACGCGCCTGCCGCTGGACGAACGCTTTCCCGAATGGGGCGAGTCCCGCATTTTCGCGCTGGAACTGACGGGCGAGCAGACCGTCCAAGGCCTGCTGACGCATCTTTACGTTCTAGTTCCCGTGCTGGACAACGCCAAGCACTATTTTGTCGGGGCGGACGAAGTGGACAAACTGCTGCAAAAGGGCGAAGCGTGGCTGCCCAATCACCCCGACACGGAACTTATCACGCGGCGCTACCTGAACTACAAGCAGGCCCTGACCCGCGACGCCCTGACCCAACTCCTACCGGCGCTTGATGAGAACGCCGCCGCGCAGGACGAGAACGAAGCGGCGCAGGCCGCGCCGGAGGAAGCGGCGGAAAAGCCGCTATTTCTTAACGACGCCCGGATTGCGGCGGCGCTGGAAGCCGTCCGGGAGATGGAGCCGAAGCCCGCCCGCCTGCTGGATTTGGGCTGCGGCGAGGGGCGGCTGCTGAAAAAACTGCTGGCAGAGCGTTATCTGACGGAGATTGTCGGGGCGGACGTGTCGGCCCGCGTCTTAGCGCAGGCGGCCCGACGCCTGAAACTGGAAGACGCGCCGGAGCGGGAGAAAGCGCGGGCAAAACTGATTCAGGCCTCGCTGGTCTACCGCGACGCCCGCTTCGAGAATTTCGACGCGGCCCTGCTCATTGAGGTCATCGAGCATCTGGACGCGCCGCGCCTTGCCGCCATGCAGCAGGTCGTTTTTCACCACGCCCGCCCGCGCCGCATCATTCTCACAACACCCAACGCGGAGTACAACCGGATGTGGCCTTCGCTGCCTGCCGGAAGTTTTCGCCACCGCGATCACCGCTTCGAGTGGACGCGGCGGGAGTTTCAGGACTGGGCGAACCGCGTGGCGGTTCAGGAGAATTATGTCGCCCGTTTCGTCCCCGTCGGCCCGGAAGACGCGGCAGTCGGCAGTCCAACGCAAATGGCGATTTTCGACAGAGTGAGGCAATAGACCCGATTACGCAATCAAATCCCGGACGACATTGCCGTATACGTCGGTCAGGCGGAAATCGCGGCCCGCGTAGCGGTACGTAAGTTTCGTATGGTCAAAGCCGAGCAGGTTCAGGATCGTCGCGTGGAGGTCGTGGACATGGACGGGGTTGACCTCCGCCTTGAATCCAAATTCGTCCGTCGCGCCGTAGGTCGTTCCCGCCTTAACCCCGCCGCCCGCCATCCACATCGTGAAGCCGTGATGATTGTGGTCGCGCCCGTTCTTTTTGCCCGCGTTCGCCCCCGGCGTCGGCAGCTCGACAACCGGGGTGCGCCCGAACTCCCCGCCCCAGATGACGAGTGTATCGCGCAGCATCCCGCGCTGTTTCAGATCGGCAAGCAGGGCGGCTATCGGCTGATCGCTTTCCCGCGCCAGATTCCGATGCCCGTTTTCCAGATCGTCGTGGTGGTCCCAGGGCTGCCCCGCCCCCTGATACAGTTGGATATAGCGGACGCCGCGCTCTAATAGCCGCCGCGCAATCAGGCATTGCCGCGCATAAACTCCCTCGCCATACATTTTGCGGATGGATTCCGGCTCTTTGTCCACGTCGAAAGCGTCTGTCGCCTCCATCTGCATCCGGTAGGCGAGTTCATACGATTGCAGGCGGGCCTCCAGCGGGGCCTCTTTTTGCCGAGCCGCCTCGTGCTTATGGTTCAGGGCCTGCAGCAAATCCAATTCCTGCCGCTGCTCGCCGCGATTGAGCGATTTGTTTTTGATATGCTCAATCATGCGCTCAATGTTCGGCAGGGACGGGTCAATGTACGTCCCCTGATACGTGCCGGGAAGGAAGCCCGCCTGCCAGTTCTGCGTGTCCTGAATCGGGTAGCCATGCGGACACATAGCGATAAATCCGGGCAGGTTTTGATTTTCGCTGCCAAGCCCGTAGGTGATCCAACTCCCCATGCTGGGGCGCGGCAGGCGCGATTCTCCGCAGTTCATCAGCAGCAGGCTCGGCTCGTGGTTGGGAACGTCGGCATGGAGCGATTTCACCACGCACAGATCGTCGGCGAATCGGGCGATATTGGGAAAAATATCGCTAATCTCGATTCCGCTCTGCCCGTATTTTTTAAAGCCGAACGGCGATTTGTAGACCGTTCCCGTCTTGCGTTCGGTCGCGAGGTTGGAGTAGGGAAGCGGCTGCCCGTGATATTTTTCCAGCGCAGGTTTATGATCGAAGGTATCTACGTGGGAAGGCCCGCCGTTCATAAACAGAAAAATCACGCGCTTCGCTTTCGGGGCGAAGTGCGGCTTTTTCGGGGCCAGCGGATTCAAGTTGCGCAGGTCGTCGGCGCGGGCGGACTGCTCGCTGACTAATCCCGCCATGCCAAGCGCGGCGAATCCGTTGCCCATGCGGTTCAATAATTGCCGCCGCGTCATAAACCTCTCGTCCCGCCGATTTGTGTGGTCGAACTCCGACATGGCCCGCGCTCCTCCCTGTCCCCGCTTCATCTTGACGCCGCAATCGCCCGTTGTTCCTCTTGCTGCGATTCATTTTGACACAAAACCTCGCCGCCTGTAACAAAAGTTTGCGCGGCGGGCAAAGCCGCTTCGCCGTCAAAACGCCCTGTGGTATAATGAAAGAACAATCAGGAATCAGGAGGGCGATTTGACTAGAACTATTCCGATGGAAGAACTCCCTTTAGACACACAGCGTATATTAGAAAAATTGTTCGCGTCCGGCGCTTCCGTTATCCTTTCGCGTGGCGGCGAGCCTTTCGGCGAAATGACGGCGTACTCGGAATCGCGGCAGGATTTTGAGCGGGAAACTCCTGACGAGGAGCAAGCGATTGAGGTCATTGCGGAGCAGGCCCGCGCCGATTATGCCGCAGGCCGCTATGTGCCATTCGAAGAAATCAAGTCCCGTTATGCGGACATTCTGCGGGAACCCGGCAGATGAGCGCGATTCTTAACTTTTCCCTACGCGCCGACAGCGATTTGACCACGCTTCTGCCGCGTGACATCAAAGGCGTAATCGATACGCTTGATTTTCTCTGTGATAATCCTTATGGCGCTCAGAACGCAAACTTTCGTAAACAGCCTCAAATTCGCCGCGCTGTTTCCGGCGTTTATCTCATCTATTATGAATATGACGCGGAAAAACAGGAAATTCTGGTACTGACGATTCGGCACGGACGACGCAGACCGCCCGCCTTGCGGGATGTTCTGCCTCAAAAATAATGCGAGGCCTGCCGATATGAGTTGAGCGGCCCTGGCAAAGACTACCAAATGCCCGATGCGCTACGACGTGAAAAACGTGAAAAACCTGTCCGCGCCTGTATGTGCCACTCCCGCTCGTTTGCGGAATTGAAACGCATGGCGGATGCGCTGGGCTGGCAGTCCGTCGCTGAAATCACCGCCGCCGTTGGCTGCGGCGGCGGATGCGGCTTGTGCCGTCCCTATCTCCGCAAAATGCTTGACACCGGCGAGACCGCCTTCGACGTATTGCCTGTGGAAGCGGAAAATTAGGCTCTGCCCTGCGCAGGGCGGAAGCGGACGGGCGGCATGACGGTTCGGGCGGACAGACGGGACAGGATGCGTGGGGTTTTGCTGGGAACGGCGGCGGGCGATTCGCTGGGACTGCCTGCCGAAGGCCTGCCGCGCCGCCGCGTTCAGAAAATGTTTTCCGGGCGATGGCGGCAGCGATTCGTATTCGGGCGCGGCATGGTCAGCGACGACACCGAACACGCTTTTTTTACCGCCGTCTGCCTGCTGCGTGGGTCGGAGAGCGCGGAGCGGTTTGCGCGGCTTCTGGCGCGGGAATTGCGCTGGTGGCTGCTTGCCGTCCCCGCCGGGGTCGGCCTCGCCACTTTGAAATCCTGCCTGCGGCTCTGGGCGGGCGTTCCGCCGGAGCGCAGCGGCGTCTTTTCCGCCGGGAACGGCCCCGCAATGCGGGCGGCCTGCATCGGAGCGTTTTTTGCGGACGCGCCCGCGAAGATCGCGCCCTTTGTCCGCGCCTCCACCCGACTGACCCACATCGATTCAAAGGCGGAGATCGGGGCTTTGGCGATTGCTCTGCTGACCGCGCAAATCGTCCGCGACGAAATCTATTCCCAACCCCTTGCCGAAGATTTTATCGCATGGCTGCAATGCGCGGAAGCGGATAACGCGGAATGGCTCGCGCTTGTGGATTCCCTTGCGGACGCCATCGCGCAGGATGGGACGGTGGAGGCGTTTGCGGCAAAAATCGGCGGACGCCCTGACCGAAGCGAGCGCGGTCTGTCCCGCCGCTCCCGTCGCCTATTTCCGTGCGGGCGTCCTGCCGCGTAATCTCATGTTCCTTGCCATCGTCCTCTGGCATGGATTCCGCCGCCTGCTGCCGCCCTACTGAAAGGAAACAGGAAACAGAAGAAAATGCCCGGTCTGCAAATTTTGCAGCAACGCGCAAATTTTGTAATCTCTGACATTCCCTTCTGTTTTCTTCTTTCTCACGCCGCTTTAGCCACCGGTTTGCGCGACAGATCAGACGCTGCGACGAGGACGACGTAGCGCAGGCGGAACTCCTGCTCCGCGCCGGGGGCGCTCATCCGTTTCGCTTCGCCCGTCAGGTTGGAGCGCATCTCGTCGCGGACGGCGAAATGCCGCTTTGCGATCTCCTCCGGCAGGCAGTCCAAATCCACATCTACGGCAATTTGCGCCGTTTCGCCGCTGCCGTACATCTTGAAGACCGTGCCGTACAGGTCGGCGTAATAATTGTAGTACAGGCCGGACTTCAGGTCGGCGGCAGTGGCGGGGCGGGCGGCAATCCGCACCCGGTCGCCGTCTTTTAAACGCAGCATGGTTTCGATACTCTCCTGTGATTTTAGTACAAATTTAAGTGTGTATTTGTCTATTATATCACATAGAGAGTCGCGGCGCAATCCCAAAAGGGGATTATTTTCCGTCGGAGATATTTCCTGCCCAATCTCTCTTAATCCAGCGCGTAACGCCGCCCCGCCTCCACCCCCCGCGCCGCCAGCGTTCCGGCGGGAAACTCTACGGTGACGCGGACGGCCCGCATCGGCAGGCAAATCCGGTTGGGGCGGATATTGCGCAGGACGCGCAGGGCCACCCCCGCCCGATCAAGATAAAGCGCGTCTATTGCGAAGCGCATCCCGAAGGTATGGATTCCGTTGCAGGGTTCCAGCCAGAGGGCCGCGTCCTCCGCCAGCGACCTGCGCCCAATCAGGCCGATGGCGCGTTTCGCAAAGGTGTCCGCCCGCTCGACGTTCGCTGCAATGATTTGCCCCGTTTCCGCGTCGCGCAGGATCATTTTTTGCCGCTCGCGTCGTTTTTCTCGCTCACGTCGCGCCATTTGACGTGACCGTCCACGTAGATCACCGCTTCGCCTCCCGGCCCCGACACCGTTCCCATGATGGTTGTCGCAGGGTTTGCCACGCTTGCCAGACCTTTAGCGGGATAAGCGTAGGTGAAGCCCTCGAACAGATCAGAGTTTTTCACATAGGGATTGACGACCTCGGAGATATTAAATGTCGCGAGCGGAAACGCCTCGTCGTAGTCCTGCACGTATTGGATTAGCCCCAGGCCGATCTGTTTGGCGTTGGACATCGCGGCTTGCTTCAACATCTCTGTGAAGGCCAGCGCCGGGATTCTGGTCAGCGGCAGCACAAACGCGCCCTCCTGCGTCCGATACAGCACGGCGTCTCCCTTTGGCGAAAGAATGGCCTCCTCGCAGTCCGCCGCAATCAGGACGCGGGGCGGGCTGTTTCTGGCGCGGCTTGCCAGCCACGCGGGGTGTACTGTCTTCTTGACCCCGTCCTGCTCAATTACGCTGCTGCCCAGCACGATCCGCAAATCGGACTTCGGCGCGGCGGATTCTGCGGACTTTTCTGCTTGCGTGACAGGCTCTTCCTTTAACGGCGTCCACGCGCCCGACGCGGTGTCGAGGGCGAAGTAAGACCTAACGGGTTTTTTGCCTTTCTCAAAAGCAATCGAGCGCGTGTAGCACGTTTTGCCATTCGGCGACCACCCTATGAAATCGGCGGCAGGATTCGGCGGTTCCTGTGCGTCGCGCATCGCGCCGTCTATCCCGAAGATACGCAGATGACTCTTGGTTTCCTGCTTTTGCGCGTCAAATTCTTCTTCATTGATGACGGCAAGCGGCTGCATTGGGCTTGTATTGACTATCGGCTGACCCCGCACCGGGACTTCCCGCACGGTATCACGCTGTGGCAGCAGCATAAGCAGCCCGTAAACCCTGCCGCCTTTCGCGTCCATTGCAGAGTAGTTTAGCAGACCAATAGAAGAATGGGGCAGCCAATCCATGCCGATTTGCGCGTACATCAGCGAACTCCGCCAGATCGTCCGCGTTCGGTGGATGTCATGCCGCCAGACAGTCGCGCTGACCTCCACAGGGGCCGCCTGCGCCTCCGGGCGCGAGGAGTCGTAGGCGGGCGGGGCGTCGTGTACCGCAACCGCAAATTCTCCGTCGGGCGACCATTGCATCTCTTTGACCTCGCCGCCGCAAATCAGTTCCGGGCGGTTAAGCAGCAGGGCGGCATCGCCGTTCAGCACGTAGCGCAGTAAAAACCGCCCCTCCGACGTCCGTCCCCGCCCCGCTCCCGGCAGCATCAGCAAAATCGCCAGCGCCGCCAGTCCCGTCCCGATTCGCAGTGATTTCATTGCATATTTTCCTTTTCCGGCGAAATTGCCTGCCGCTTACGACTTTTGTTGACCGTATATTTACCAGTTAAATAGGGGAGTTCACGACTATTTTTAAAACAAACACAGAAAAAATGCGGTTTTTTTGCCCCGCGAGGGTCTTTTTCGTTCATCTTGGCACACTTTGTGCAAATACAAGATTGCGCAGGTTTGGTTCGGCGCTACCGGTAATGCCGGAGCGCGGCGCAACCGACTCTTTTAGTCGGGCAGTAATGCCGCCCCGCCGTAAGGGGACAGAGCAGGAGTAACAAAAATGGACATGGTACAGCTCGAACTGGTTCAGGGCAAAGTGAAATGGTTTAACGATGCCAAAGGGTACGGATTTATCGAAGCCGAGGACGGCGTGGACGTGTTTGTCCACTATTCCGCCATTATGATGAACGGCTTTAAGTCGCTGCGCGAGGGCCAGACCGTCGCGTACCAATCTATTGAAACGCCCAAAGGACGTCAGGCCGCGAACGTGGGCCTGCCTGTCGTCAACTAGGCGCCGCCATTCTATCGCGGCCCTTTTCCTGTTATGGGATTAGGCGCTGCGAAGCGTCGGGCAGGGGTACTTTTTGCGCCGCTCGATGGTTATACGGAAAAGGCGGGTCTTCGGTTTCGCGACCGCCCCCGAATTTTCGCATCTTCGCCCGGAGCGAGAGCGGAAAATCGGGCGGAACGCAGGCCGGAAACCCGCCTTTCTTAACTTTCTCCACGAAAAGACACGAAGGGGCGCGAAACGAATTTGTCCGCAGAAGACGCAGAGAACGCAGAAAAGGCCAAAGCAAAAAATTTTGCTGCGTCCTCTTGTTTTTCGCATTGCTTCTGCGCCTTCTGCGGACAAATTCGTTTTTTTCCTTCTCCGTGTTTCTCTGTGTCCCTCCGTGTTCTCTGTGGTGAAATTCTTCTTTTCTCTTATGCGCCGCGCGCGAGGGCGAGGACGCAGATTCGCGTTGCGCCCGCGTCCCGGACGGCGTTTGCGGCGGCGCGGACGGTGCTGGTCGTCGTGATTACGTCATCAATCAGGAGGACACGCTGGTCGGCGAAATGCTGGGGCGAGCGGGCGGCGAAGGCGTCGCGGATATTTTCAGCGCGTTCTTCGGCGGAGTTCATGCGGGCCTGCGGGCGGGTGCGCTGGACGCGGCGCAGTCCGCTTGCGTCCAGTCGCCAGCCGCGTTCCCGCGCCACCACGCGGGCGATCCGCTCCGCCTGATTAAAGCCGCGTTCCCGCTGCCGCGCCGGGTGCAGGGGAATCGGGACAACGGCGTCGAAGGCGGGGAGTTCAGGGCGGAGTGGAATTAGCGGGGTCGGGGCGTCGAGCGAGCGGGCCAGCAGCAGGCCGAGCGGCTCCGCCAGCGCCGCCTTGCCGTTGTATTTTAAGAGGTGAATCGCTTCGAGCAGGACGCCGTTGTAATTTCCCAGCGCCTGCGCCCACGCGAACGGCGGGCCGCTGCCCTCCGCGCAGGGTTCGCAGACCGGTTTTCCCGGACGGATCGGAACGCCGCACCGGTCGCAGAAGGGCGGCGGGAGCGGCGTAATCTGCCGCTGACAGTCCGCGCACATCGCGCCGTCGTCCAGCCGTTTTTTGCAGAGAAGGCACACCGGCGGGTACAGCAAATCCAGCAGTCCGTTTGCAACCGTCCCCGCCCGTTCGATTAACGCCCGCTTCGCCATCTTTTGCTTCTCTATCGCCCCGCCGTTTGCAGAATATGCGCCAGTTCGGCGATCGCCGCGTCCAAATCGTCATTGACGAGGCAGTGGTCGTACTTTGAGACGCTTTTCTGCTCCTCCGCCGCGATCCGCAGGCGCGTCTGAATGACTTCCTCCGTTTCGGTCTTTCGGTCGCGCAGGCGCGTTTCCAGAATTTCCAGAGAGGGAGGCCGGATATAGACAAGAATCGCGTCCGGGGCAATCGCCTTGACCTGCATTGCGCCTTTGACCTCAATCTCTAAAATCACGTCCAGCCCCGCGCTGCGCTGCGCCTCCACGCCCGCTCTGGGCGTCCCATAAAGATTGCTGCCATACGACTCGCACTCCAGAAAGCAGTTCTCCGCGATATTGCGCTCAAAGTCCTCGCGGGACATAAAATAGTAATTCACGCCGTCCACTTCGCCGGGGCGCGGAGCGCGGGTCGTCGCGCTCACGCTCAGGGCGAGGCCGGGAACGTCCCGCATCACGCGGGCGAGCAGCGTCCCTTTGCCCACCCCGGACGGCCCGGAAATCACAAACAGACGGCCTTTCGATCCGGCTTCGAACGTCGCATCCGCTGCGTTGCTCATGCTTTGATTCTCCTGATCTCTATTATACCAAAATTCACACCGAAAATTTGGCGCTTTCCGGTTTATTATCGGCGTTTTCAGTGTGGGGTTTGAGGGCTTCCCGGACGCCCGATTGTCTTGATTTTTGTCTACTTATGTGCTATAATAATGGTGTTAAACACAAGAAATTAGCGCTTGTTGCGCCCTGAGAACGCCGCGCCGAAGCGCGCGTTCCGCGCCTGAAAAACAGCGTCTTTACGTTACAATTCTGCCCTGCGCAGAGAGGGAAAACATTTATGGCAAGCAAGCCCTTTAAGCCGAAAGTGGACGAGGCCGCCGCCGCCGCCTTTATCGAAAAAGAGTCGGATGTTCGCAGCGAAGACCAGCGCAAAACGGACGCCGACAACTCCGCCAGCATTGACACCGCCGGTCACGTCAAGGCCGAAGCGGACGACTACACCGGAGCGCAGATTCAAGTCCTCGAAGGGCTGGAAGCGGTGCGCCGCAACGTCCCCATGTATATTGGCGGCGCGGACGCAAAAGGCCTGCATCACCTGTTCACCGAAGTCAGCGACAACAGCGTGGACGAGGCCCTCGCAGGATTCTGCACCCGCATTGATGTCGTCATGTACGAGGACGGCAGCGTCTCAGTCTCCGACAACGGGCGCGGCATCCCCGTAGACATCAACCCGCAGTACGGCGTTCCCGGCGTGGAACTCGCCCTGACCAAACTCCACGCGGGCGGCAAGTTCGGCAGCGGGGCCTACAAAGTCTCCGGCGGACTGCACGGCGTCGGGGTTTCCTGCGTCAACGCGACCTCCGACTGGCTGGAAGTCACCGTGACCCGCGACAGCAAAATCAACCGGATGCGCTTTGAGCGCGGCATCACGGTGGACAAACTCAAAGTCATCGGCAAGGCGAAACCGGGCGAGCATGGAACGGCGGTGCGCTGGCACGCCGACCCGGAAATTTTCAGCGATAACCAGTACGACGCCGAGAAAATCGAGCGCCGCCTGCGCGAACTGGCCTACCTCAATAAAGGGCTGACCCTGACCTTCACCAATGAACGCGCTCTGCCGGAACCCGAAACGCTGACCGCCGCGTCGGAAGGCGAGGAGACCGTTGCGGCTGCCGAGGCCGAAAGCGACCCGAACGCGACCCGCAAGCCCGTGACCAAAGTCTTCTGCTACCCCAACGGCCTCGTGGAATACGTCGAGCATCTGAACGAGACCAAAGACGCCCTGCACAAGGCCGTCGCGTTCAACGGCGTCCGCGATACGACGATTGTTGAGATCGCCATGCAGTACAATTTCGGGTTTCAGGAAAGCATCCTGACCTTCGCCAACAACATCAATACGCCGGACGGCGGCACGCACCTTTCGGGCTTCAAGACGGCGCTGACCCGCGTTCTGAATAACTACGCCCGTAAAAACGGCTTCCTGAAAACCGAAAAAGACCTGAACTTCACCGGCGACGACGTGCGCGAAGGGCTGACTGCCGTGATTTCGGTCAAACTGCTGACCCGCCCGCAATTCGAATCGCAGACCAAAGTCCGCCTCGTCAATAACGACGTCGAGGGCGCGGTCAACAACGTGGTCGGGGAAAAACTCACAGAGTTTCTGGAAGAAAATCCTGCCATCGGCAAGCGCATCATTGACAAGTGTCTGACGGCGCAGCGGGCCAGAGACGCAGCCCGCAAAGCGGCGGAACTCGTCAAGCGGCAGTCGGCGCTGGAGTCGAACTCGCTGCCCGGAAAACTCGCGGACTGCTCCGACCGCGACCCGCGCAAGTGCGAACTGTTCCTCGTGGAAGGCGACTCGGCAGGCGGCCCCGCCAAACAGGGACGGGACAGGCGGACGCAGGCCATCCTGCCTCTGCGCGGCAAGATCATCAACGTCGGCAAGGCGCGGGTGGATAAAGTCCTGGAAAACGAGGAAATCCGCGCCATGATCACGGCGCTGGGAACCGGAATCAACTACGGTAACAGCGACGAGGAAGAGGAAAGCGGCAACAATGGCGAGCTGCTGGACGGCAAAGGCAACGGCAAAGAGCGCACCAATAACTACGACCTCTCCAAACTGCGCTACCACAAGATCATCATAATGACCGACGCCGACGTGGACGGCGACCATATCCGCACCCTGCTGCTGACGTTTTTCTGGACGTATATGCGCCCCCTGATTGCCGAGGGACACGTTTACATCGCGCAGCCGCCGCTGTACCGCGTCAAAGTCGGCAAGAATGAACAGTACTATGCCAAAGACGCCGACGCCCGCGACGAAATCCTGAAAAAAACGCGCGGCAAACGCGATGTGATGGTGACGCGCTTCAAAGGACTTGGCGAAATGGACGCCATTGACCTCGCCGAAACCACAATGGAGCCGGACAAGCGGGCCTTGCTGAAGGTCCGCATTGACAGCGATAACCTGACCGCCGCAATCGAGATGTTTGACATCTTTATGAGCGATAAAGTGGAGCCGCGCCGCGATTTCATTGTGGCCCACGCCCGCGAAGTCGCCGACGTGGACTGGCACGGCTAAACCGCGCCGCAAAACGCCCGACGCGCCTGTTTCGCGTCCGCCGGAAAACTCCGGCGGGCGCGTTTTCATTCTATCCAAAATCTAACGCCTGTGGTATATTAAAGCATAACCTTGAAAGAGGAAAAAACTCTTGCGCAAACTGACGAAGGGAGAAAATATGATGTCAGACAATGGTACGCGCCCGATACCGCAGCGCGAATACAGGACGATGGTAGACCTCATCAACGCGCATCAGCAGATTCACGGCGATAAATTACGCGCCACGATTGCGTTCGGGGATATTTTGAACAACGACCATTCTTACGATATTGATTTGCTTGAAGTCGTAGAGGGGTGGAAGGGGCAGCGGCTTGCGGCTTACGCGAGTTCTGAGCAATTAAATTTGCGTGGGACGCTACGCCTTTATTTTTTGACGCCGGAAGAATTCGAAGACCCCAACATAATCGGGAATGAATCGGAAAGGAACTGGACAAAAGACTTGCTGCGCCGCGTTCGGAGCAGCCACGATATATTGACCAGCAGCCCGCCGGCCTATGCGGAAAAGACACTGTATTCGTCTGGGCCGCTTGCGTTCGTTTCGCCCCCCGCCAGCGGCTATCTGGAACTTAACGATCCGTTCACGATACAGGGACAAAGAAGGTAGCGCAAAATGGCCCTTGCCAGCACGAGCTTTCCCGATAAAGAAACGCTCGCCCACGCCTTTTTTGAGGAAGCGACGCGCCATCTGGAGGATGCCAGAATGCTTCATGAAGCAGGCCGTTGTCCGGCCTCAATCACTTCTTCGATGAAAGCGGCGGAACTCGGCTTGAAATCTATTTTAATTCTGGATGGGGCGTTGGGTTGGTGGGACAAATTAATGACAACCCACAAACCCGGCGAAGAAATATCAGGCCACAAAATTTTGAGCCAGCACATCCTGAACTTGAACGCGGCCCGACCTAATCTATTTAAAGATGTTCGTCTGTTAGAACAGTTGGAGCCAACGAAACCGGGAGCGCAGCAGTTTGTAACGGACAACGAAGCAAACCCTGAATACCCCTTTGTGGGCGAAACTACCGACTCGGTGACAGGCCGTGTTTACGCAAAAGTTTACGAGCCGCGCCTCTACTTTGACTACGCCCGGAGCGCAGAGGCTTTTGGGATCGCCCGCGATGTTTTAGCCGCAATTCAGACCGCATATCCGGCGGTGACGGCATGGCAAACCGCTCTGCCGGACGCGCTTTGAAGCGGGCCTTGCTAAAGGTCCGCATTGACAGCGATAACCTGACCGCCGCAATCGAGATGTTTGACATCTTTATGAGCGATAAAGTGGAGCCGCGCCGCGATTTCATTGTGGCCCACGCCCGCGAAGTCGCCGACGTGGACTGGCACGGCTAAACCGCGCCGCAAAACGCCCGACGCGCCTGTTTCGCGTCCGCCGGAAAACTCCGGCGGGCGCGTTTTATTCGCAGACCGTCCAAACTTTTCACCCCTGTTTTGCGTCTGATATAAAGGGATTTCCTGAGTCAGAAGTCGAGCGTGACCGCGACGGGCGATGCAGAAAGGGGCGGCGTGGTGAATCGTTCAGGCCCAGGCGGGGCAGGCAGGAAAAAAGGGCTGTTCTCCCCGCAAAATTTGCGCGATCCCCCCTTTGTTTATGCCGACTGCGCGGTATAATATGGAAACAAACGTCTTGCGTTTTCGCCTACTCTCGCTGTCACCTCGCGAAAACCCCGCAAATTCAACCTGTCAGGAGTCCCTTGTCTCATGCAAGACCCGCGTTATAAGGCTCTCGCCCGCCTGCTCGTCCGCCATTCTTTGAAAGTCCAATCCGGCGAAAAAGTTCTGATTGAAGCGTTCGACGCGCCCTCCGATTTCACCGTTACCCTTTTGCGCGAAATTGCGGAGGCGGGCGGATTGCCGATGGTCAGCACGTATCAGCAGCCGGTTCTCCGCGCCCTGTATTCGGTGGCGAGCGAGGCGCAGATGCAGACGATTGGCGATATTGAGCGGGCCAGAATGGAGGCGTCACAATGCTACGTCGGGATTCGCGGGACGCATAACATCAGCGAGATGAGCGACGTGCCGCAGGACAAAATGGCCCTCTACGAAAAACTCTGGTGGCAGCGCGTCCATACCGAAGTGCGCGTTGCGAAGACCCGCTGGGTTGTGCTGCGCTGGCCCACGCCGAGCATGGCGCAGGCGGCGGGCATGAGCGCGGAGGCGTTTGAGGACTTTTATTTTCAGGTCTGCGCGGGCGTGGACTATGCGAAGATGGCGGCTGCCATGCAGCCCCTGCGCGAACTGATGGACAAGACCGACCGGGTGCATATCACCGGGCCGGGAACCGATCTGATCTTTAGCAAAAAAGGAATCGCTACCGTCCCCTGCGCCGGAGAATGCAATGTCCCGGACGGCGAAATTTTTACCTGCCCGATTCGCGATTCCGTAAATGGCGTGATACAATATAACTGCGAAACATTATATCGCGGAACGGTCTTTAACCACATCAAATTGACGTTCAAGGACGGCAAAATCGTGGAGGCGACCGCAGACAGCAACACCGATAAACTCAACGCGATTCTAGACTCCGATGAGGGATCGCGATATATCGGCGAATGGTCGCTGGCGTTCAACCCGCATATTTTGAGGCCGATGAAAGACATTCTCTTCGACGAGAAAATTGCCGGAAGTTTCCACCTGACGCCGGGGCAGGCTTATGCGGAAGCGGACAACGGGAACAAGTCGCAAGTCCACTGGGACATGGTGTGCATCCAGCGCCCCGATTTCGGCGGCGGCGAAATCTACTTCGATGACATTCTGATTCGCAAAGACGGGCTGTTTACCCTGCCGCAGCTGCAGGCCCTGAACCCCGATCAGTTGAAATAGGAGATGGCTACTTGGAAGCGTCAGTAACTGGCGGTAACAATTTGCGGGGCAGCGGCGCAAGTCGAACTGAGGGGGAAACCGCGTCGTCGGCGCTTTCTGATCTGGCGCTGGTGTCCGCCTGTCTGGACGGCAGCGAGATGGCATGGAACGCGCTCATTGCGCGTTATGAGGGGCTAATCTATTCGCTCGCCCTGCGCAGCGGCCTGCCCGTCGCCGACGCGGAAGATGTTTTTCAGGACGTGTGCTTAATTTTGCTTGACCACCTGTGCGACCTGCGGGATGTTAGCCGGCTTCCCGGCTGGCTGGCGATGACTACACGGCGGGAGGTGTGGCGGCGTTTTCGGCGCAGCGAAGCGGCCCGTCTGGCCGAGTCGGCGCTGACGCCCCTGCAGTGGGGAAGCGCGGCGCAGGCGACGGGGCAGGGCGCTAAACTGCCGGAAGAAGTCTTGCTCTCTGTTGAACGGCGCAGCGAACTGGAGCAGGCGATGCGCGTGCTGCCGGAGCGCTGCCGCCGCCTGCTGTCGCTGCTCTACTGCATGGAACCGCCCTGCACCTACGCCGAAGTCTCCGAACGGCTTGGCATCCCACTCGGCAGTATCGGCCCCGAACGCGCCCGCAGTTTGAAGCGCCTGCAAAAAATTCTGGAATCGCAGGGCTTTTTGGCGATTTAAATGTCATCATAACAGGGTAACGGAAAGAAGTTTAGCAAACGGTATTGTCTGCTGTATTTTTTTCTGTTCGCCCCGCCTCTTCAAAACAACGCCGTACAGAGAGACAAAAGTAAACGATGACCGCTTGCTCACAGGAAAATGAAAGAATGTCCGCCAGTAGTAGCCCTTCCTGCCCCCTTGATTGGGAAACCCTGCTTGATTTGAGTGAATGTCAGACGGAGCAGGGCGCGTCGGTGCGCCTGCATCTGGAAAATTGCGCGGGGTGTCGCGCCCGACAGGAGGCTCTGCATCAAATGCTGGCGCTTCTGCACAGTCCCGTTTTAGACCATGTTTCTCCCGAAGCCCTGCAACGCGCCCAGCATCTTTTCCGCGAACGCATGACTCCGATTGATCTGCCCGCAGTCTTGCTTGAAACCGCGTAAAACATGACCGGGCCGTGAACCACCCGTCTGGGAGGCGTTCCGCCGACCGTCCTGCGGACGGAAGCGCCTGCTTGCATCAGGCGGCGCATTGTTCTGCGCGAATCAGGCGCTTCTTTCTCGCGCTGCGCCTATTGCCATTCCAGACAGGCGCGGATGGGGCGGCTGCAAACGGGATGACGGAGTTTCTTCAGGGCGATGGCCTCAATCTGGCGGACGCGCTCACGGGTCACGCGGAAATGCCTCCCGACCTCCTCCAGCGTTTTCTGGCAGCCGTCCTCCCAGCCAAACCGCATTTTTAAGACTTCCCGTTCGCGCAGTGTCAGGTAGAGCAGCGATTCTTCGATTTTTTCGCGCAGCATTTCGCGGCAGGCGGCTTCAGAGGGCGGCAGGGCCTCTTTGTCCTCCACAAAATCGGACAGGTGGCTGCCCTCCTCCTCGCCAATGGGGGTCTCCAGCGAAAGCGGCTCCGACGCCACCCGCATAATCTCAATTACGCGGTCTACCGTGACCCGCATCGCCCCGGCGACCTCCTCCAGTGTGGGCTCGCGCCCGTGTTCCTGCAACAGCAGAGCGGAAGATTTGACCAGCCGGTTCAGCGTCTCGACCATGTGGACGGGGATGCGAATGGCGCGGCCCTGATCGGCAATGGCGCGGGTGATGCTTTGCCGAATCCACCATGTCGCATAGGTAGAAAAGCGGTAGCCCCGGTGGTAGTCGTACTTTTCGACGGCGCGGATCAGGCCGAGATTGCCCTCCTGAATCAAGTCGGGGAACGACATCCCGCGCCCGCTATACCGCTTGGCAATGGATACCACAAGGCGCAAATTCGCCTGTGTCAGCGTCTCTCTGGCAAGGCGGGCGGCGCAGGGCGCTTCCGCTTCGCGCTCGATCTGACGCGCCAGCGCCAGTTCTTCCTGGAGCGTGAGCAGGCGCGTTTTGCCAATCTGACGCAGCCACGCCCGCACGCAGTCGTCCATAGGAATCGCTTCCAGCGCCGCGAAATCGTCCTCCGCCGGAGGCGGGGGCGGCTCGGCGGGAACGGCGGCGAACGCAATGGGCGGCGCGAAATCTACGCCCGCTTCCAGCGGCGTCCCGATCTCGATGCCCTCCTGCGCGATGCGTTTCAGCAGTTCGTCCAGACCAGTCGTCAGGGCATCGGCGCTCAGGCCGGCGTGTATCTCCTCGACCGTCAAAAAACCGCGCTCTGTTCCGGTATCAAGCAGGGCGCTCCATGCTGTCGGCCTCTGCTCCGGCACATTTTGCGCTAATGGCGCGATTGCGCTGCGAATTGCCACGTTGTCGCTCTCCTTCCGCAGTAGGAGCGGGTGTTGGGTGTCGGGTGTCGGGTGTCGGAAATACGTTCGCTCATTGAGAATTGATACCATTTTTCAATGAATGAGAAATTTCCAGCACCGACACCCGACACCCAACACCCGACACCCTACGTCTGGGAACCCTTCATCTCTCGCGTTCTGCGCTGATACTCGCGCTCGGCGATTTGCTGATCTTCCATTGAAAGCGTTTCGGCGCGGCGCAGCATCTCGCGGCGCGTCTGCTCGTCCCGATGCCGCTCCAGCCGCCGGATGCAGTCCCGTATCACGGCCTCATTCAACGGTTCATTCGACACCAGGGAACGGGAATCCTCTAACACGTCGCGAATAAATGCGGATAGTTTTGCGGGGCGGCTTTCGCCCGTCCTTTCGCCCGTTTCCGCCTCCGCGCCGTCCGTTCCCTCCTCGTCCGCTTCCACGCGGCGCAGAATGGGCTGCGGCTCGATGCCGCCATCAGCGGAGGCGGGAGTCCGCGCAATGATCTCAAACAGCCGCCTGCCGTTCGCCGTGACCAGCAGTTCCGGCGGCAGGCTTCCGAGCAGGAAGGCGCGAAACTCCGGCTGAAACACGGCGCGGAGGAGTTGCCGCTCCGCCTTTTCCGCGCCGGAGACGGGCGGCGGGGCAAGCGGCGGCGGGGTCGTATCGCTGACGGGGCCTTCCGGTTTGCGCTTGCGCCATCCGCCGCCGCTGCCGTAATTGCCTGCGCCGGAACGATTTTGCGGATAGCCGCCGTTTCCGCTGGCATTGCCGCCGCCATACGAATCGGGGCGCGGGGGAGACCAGGGTTCCGATTTGCCCCAGTTCTCCCGGCTTGGCGGACGATGCGCGGGCGGGGGCGGCTGATTCTCCAGCGGGCCGCGATTGGCGTCTTCGGAAAGCGGGTAGTTGCGGTCGCGGGCGTGGGACTGTTTTGCGTAGGCGGCGGCGTCCGCTAAAATATGCTGAATGGCGGTCACGGGGTCGCGGGCATAGGAGGTGTGCAGATAGGCCACGTCCTGCGCGTAGCGGTCGCGGACGGTCAGCAGCGGGACGCTTGCCAGCACGGGGATCGCTTCGGCGAGGGCGTCGGCGCGTCCGTTTGCGGTATGCAGGTCGTGGGCTTTCAGCGTAAGTTCCAGTTGAAAGGCCACGCGGGGGATCGCGTCGTCGAGCGCCTTCTGGAAAAGCGCCGTCTCGCCGCGCTTCAAGATCGAGTCGGGATCGTCCCCGGAGGGGAGGCGGGCGACGCGCACCTCCGCGCCCTCAATCCCGATGGATTCCCAGACCGCCGCGCCGCGCAGGGTCGCTTTGATTCCCGCCGAATCGCTGTCGTAGCAGATCACGACTTTCGGGTTGTAACGGACAAGCAGGCGGGCGTGTTCCTCCGTCATGGAAGTACCGAGCGTCGCCACGCACTGCGAGAAGCCCGCCTGATGCGCGGTAATCACGTCCACATAGCCCTCGACGAACACGGCGGGGATGTCGCCGCTAAGTTTTTTGCGGGCGAAATTCAGGCCGTATAGCGTCCGGGACTTGTCGAAAATCAGCGAGCCTTCGGAATTAAGGTATTTCGCTTTGTCGTCGCCCATTGCCCGCCCGCCAAACGCGATGACCCGCCCGTTGACATCGAAAATCGGGAACATCAGGCGGTTGCGGAAGGTGTCGTAATAGCCGCTGCCGCCCTCTTTGCGCTCCTTAATCAGCCCGATTTTCAGGGCTAACGCCACGTCCTGCCGCGTTTTTTGCAGGTGAAAACTCAAGCCTTCCCAGTCCGGCGGCGCGAACCCGACCTGAAACTGCTCCTGCGTAGATTTCAGAATGGCGCGGCCTGCAAGATAATTCTGCGCGTCCTGACTTTTCGCCAGCCGCTCCTGAAAAAAGCGGGCGGCAATCTCATTGAGGGCGAACGCCTGCTCGCGCTCGCTGGCTTTCTCCCGGTCTACCCCCTTGCGCTCGAACTGAATCCCGGCGCGTTTTGCCAGAAACTCAATCGTTTCGATAAAATCTAAATTCTCTTTCTTGCCGACGAACTTAAACAGGTCGCCGCCCTCGCCGCAGGAATAGCACTTGTAGATTCCCATCGTGGGGCTGACGCTGAAGGAGGGATTTTTGTCGGAGTGGAACGGACATAGCCCCGTCCAGTTTTTGCCAGAGCGTTTCAGGCGTGTGTACGCCCCGATAATTTCAACAAGATCGGTGCGCGAGCGAATCTCCTCTTTAATGTCCTGTAAATCGCGTTCCATAATGGTATATCATTCGCGGGGCGGGGCCGGTTCTCCTTCTCGGAGGTTTGTGTCAGCGGGAAAAATTGTCCCGATGTCGGGGCGAAAGGGAGCAGGTCACGCAAAAGCGCGTATAATAAGCATTAAGGAGGACTGAAATTATGCCCGTCACAATAAAACAAATTTATTCCAACACAATTAAGCCGCTCTCTGAAAGCGACCGACTGCGCTTTGCAAAGCTCATTCTTAATGATATTCCTTCTGAGGCAGTCGCGGACTGGACCGATAATTGGAGCGATGAGGACTTGCGCGACGCCACCCGCTATATGCTGCGCCGCGCCGAGACGCTTTTTGACGAAGAGACGACCCATGCTTAGACCGGGTGATGTCGTTGCGCTTGCAGTAGACGTGATACGCTTGCGGGTAGGCATGGAGAAATCCGCGCAATCCGTCCCATCCGCGTAATCACAGTTCAAAAGAGTATTTCGCATCTTCCGCGCCTGCCATCAAGCGTCGCAAAGAAACGCCCCTTCGCTGCGAGTAGCGAAGGGGCGTTTTCACATCGAAACGAAGGCGCGGGCTACGCCGCCATACTGCTGCCCGGTTTCAGCACGACTTTGGTGCAGGATTCGCGCTTGTTGCTGAAAATGTCGTAGGCGTAGGGCGCGGCGTTCAACGGCAGACGATGCGAGATCAGGAACGTCGGATCAATTTTGCCCTGCTCAATCATGTCCTGCAACGGTTCCAGATAATTGTGAACGTGCGTCTGCCCCATCTTGAACGTCAGGCTTTTCGCGTGCGCCGCCCCAAACGGCATCTTATCGAGCAGCCCGCCGTAAACGCCCGGAATCGAGACCGTTCCCCCCTTGCGGCAGGCCAGGATGCACTGCCGCAGCACGTTCGGCCTGTCCGTCGCGACGTGCATCCCCGTCTTCATCCAGTCGTAGAGCATACCGGGGGCTGTGCCATGCGCTTCCAGTCCCACCGCGTCAATGCAGGCGTCGGGGCCGCGTCCGCCCGTTTTCTCGCGCAGCAGGCCCAGCAGGTCTTTTTCGTTCTCAAAGTTAATCACGTCCGCGCCGCAGGCGTGCTGCGCCAGTTGCAGCCGTTCCGGAATATTGTCAATGGCAATCACCCGTTCCGCGCCGAGCAGGAACGCGCTTTTAATCGCGAACAGCCCGACGGGGCCGCAGCCCCATACCGCAATCGTATCACCCGGTTGGATGTTGCAGCTCTCCGCCGCCTGATAGCCCGTCGGAAAAATATCGGTCAGGAAAACGACCTGCTCGTCCGAAAGATGCGGCTTGACCACGAAAGGCCCGACATCGGCGAACGGGATGCGGGCGTATTCCGCCTGCCCGCCCGCATAGCCGCCCATCAGATGCGAATAGCCAAACAAACCGGCTGGCGAATGACCATAGAGTTTTTCCGCCATGACCGCGTTCGGGTTCGAGTTATCGCATAAAGACCACTGTTTGCTATTGCAGAAAAAGCAGGAGCCGCACGAGATGGTAAACGGGATTACCACGCGGTCGCCCTTTTTCAGGTTTTTCACTTCGCTGCCGAGTTCCACCACTTCGCCCATGAACTCATGCCCTAAAATGTCGCCCTCCACCATCGCCGGAATGAATCCGTCGTAGAGGTGCAGATCGGAACCGCAGATCGCGGTCGTCGTAATTTTGATGATTGCGTCGCGGGGGTTAAGTATCTCCGGTTCCGGGACGCTCTCCACGCGCACATCTTGCTTGCCATACCAGCACACTGCCTTCACGAGCTTATCTCCTTATATTCTCCACGAATTACGCAAATCATCACGAATTTTGGCACGAATTATCAATACAAAAAATTAGTGCTTCAATCCGTGATAATTCGTGTAATTCGTAGTTAAAAGTAGTATTTAGAACTCTTGCGTACTACTTTTCGCGGACGGCATTAGCGCAGACTTGAATTTGCGTTTTGCGCTTGCGCCCGACGGTTGTCCCTGCGTGGTCGGGATTTCGCCCGTTTCCATCAGCGCCTTGAAGCGGTGCAGGTCTTTGATAATCTGCTGCGTCGGCTCCTCGCCAAAGAGTTTGGCGATTATCACGCCGACAGAACCGGCGGGCGGCGAATAGCCCAGCGTGACGCGCAGTTCCGTGCCGCGCCCGCCCGGAGCGGGCAGAAAGCGGACAGAACCGGCGTTTGCGATCTGCGCGTCTTCCAGTGATTTCCAAACGATGCTTTCGTTCTCTTTTTCCGAAACGATCTGCGCGTCCCACGAGACCGTGAGACCGGCGGGCGCAGTGGCAGTCCAGCGCGACATTTTATCGTTTAACACGACGACCGATTCCAGATGGCGCATGAACTTCGGCAGATTCTCAAAATTGCGCCAGAACTGGAAAAGTTCGGCGGCGGGGCGGTTAATGGTGATGGATTCTTCGACGTGGACGCCTTGCCGGTCAATTTTTTCCGTGTCCATGTCAAGGGCCGCGTAGAGGTGGCAGTGGCCGGTCGTGCCGCGATACAGGAGGCCAGCCGCCGTTCCCGCCATCGTCAGGCCGGTCAATCCGCCGCGCCGCAGTCCGCTGACGAGCATCAGCCCGCCGCTAATCAGCGAAAACACCCGCTCCGCCTGCCCGACGTTGACCCGATTTTTGTCCTCATCGTGGGCCTGTCCGTTTTCCACCGGGTATGCCGCCTCGTAATCGCGGCGCAGATGCTGCCGCTCCGCAATCGTCATGCTGTCTGATAACGCTTCCGCCATGTTGCTTGGTCTCCTCCGAATGTTGTCCGGCGTCAGGCGCGGCAAAGCGCCCGTCCGATAGGCAATAGACGGGATTTCAGCGGACAGGTTCCCGCAATTCGCACCGGCTTTATTACAGGACGCCGCGTTCTTCGGCGTAGGCGCGTTCTATCGCTTCAAGGAGGTCGGCGTACTGGAGTTGGACTAAAATCGGGGCGCTGATTTCGAGTTTTTCCATGAGGGGGCGGGCGAGGCGTTCGCCTAATGCCGCCTGCACCGTGAGTTCGAGGTCGCTGCGGCGGGCGGCGAAGCGTCGGACTGCCCGGTACTCGGCAGGGGTCAGGCGGTCAAGGTGGCGCAGGTAGGGCTGCATTGCGAGGACGGCGGGAGTAGGCGGCGCGGCGGCGCGGAAAGAGAACGGGGAGTTTCCGGCCTCCACAATGACGAGGGTCCCCGCCGCAAAATCCCCGATGCGCTTGTATTGCGAGGAGAGGAAGATGCTGAGAAGTCCCGGCGCTCCAAACAGGACGAGCGAGAAGCCGGGAATCGGGACGATGCCAAAATCTATGAAGCGCAGCAGATTGCGGATGGCGCTGGTAATCCAGTCCAGCGGGTAGCCGCCGTCCCGGATTACGCGCAGGCCGAAAAGCCGCTTGCCGGGAGTGCGGCCCTGCCACGTCGCTTCGAAAATCAGGGCGTAGGCGAACATGGTAAGATAAGAGACGATGACGCCCAGCGCCGTGAACAGGCTGCCAAAGCCCAGCGCCGCCCCGCCGAGAACGTTGAATAGCCAGCCGAAGCAGAACAACGCCCCGACCTGAATCAGCAGATCGGTAAGCAGCGCCATGAAGCGGGAGGCGATTCCGGCGAGTTCGTATTGAACCACGACGTTCTCTGCGGTGATGACGCGGACTTGTCGGCTCATGCGAGGGAGCGTCCTCCAGCGGCGGGTTTGCTCTCCCCGTCAGACGGTTTTGCGCCGTCTCCGGTGGGACGGACGCGCCGCGCCCCAATCGGTTCTCCGGTCTGCACGGCCTGCACGGTGGTCTGCGCGTGGTTGGGGATGCTGCTGACGGTGTTTTTCCACGCCCTGCCGTCGCGGGCCAGCAATGCGTCCGCCGCGCTCGGCCCCCACGTCCCGGAGCCGTAGTTCGGGAACGGCTGATACGGCTTCGTCGCGGCCCAGATGTCCAGCACCGGCTCAATCACGCCCCACGCCATTTCCACCACGTCGGCGCGGTTGAACAGGGTCGGATCGCCGATCATGGCGTCGAGCAGCAGCGTTTCGTAAGCGGTCGCCGGTTCGACGTGAAAAGCCTCAGAGTAGTTGAAATTCATCTGCACCTGCCGCAGGTGCATTCCCGGCCCCGGCATTTTCGCTCCGAATTTTAGCGTAATGCCTTCATCGGGCGCAATCCGCATCGTCAGAACGTTCGGCTCCATCTGGTCGTCCTGCGTGAGGTGGAAAAAGAGGTGCGGGACGCGCTTGAACTGAATGGAAATCTCCGTGACTTTAGAGGCCATGCGTTTGCCGGAACGGAGATAAAACGGCACTTCGGCAAAGCGCCAGTTGTCCACAAAGAGTTTCATTGCGGCGAAGGTCTCCGTTTTGCTTTCGGGGTTGACGCCCTCCTCCTGCCGATAGCCAATGACTTGCTTGTCGGCGACGGTTCCGGGGCCGTACTGCCCGCGCACGGCGATTTCGCCCAGGTTCTCCGGGTTGATCGGGACAATCGCTTTCATCACGTCGGCCTTGCGGTCGCGGGTGGAACTGCTGCCGTAGCGGACGGGCGGCTCCATTGCGACAATCGTCAGCAGCTGCAGGAGGTGGTTCTGGAACATATCCCGTAGGACGCCGGCCTTTTCGTAGTAGCCGCCCCGGTGTTCGACGCCGAGGGTTTCCGCCGCCGTAATCTGCACGTGGTCAATGTAGCGGCGGTTCCATATCGGCTCAATGATGGCGTTGGCGAAGCGGAAGGCCATGATATTCTGGACGGTCTCTTTGCCGAGGTAGTGGTCAATGCGATAAATCTGCTCTTCCTGAAACACGTTGTGGATCGAGGCGTTCAGCGTGATTGCGGATTCCAGATCGGCCCCGAACGGCTTTTCGATGATGATGCGCGTCCAGCCCTCGCCCTGCTTGTACTTCGGACTGACGAGTCCGTGTTCTCCCAGTTTGTTCACGATGTCGGCGTAGAAGGGCGGCGGCGTGGCGAGATAGAAAAGCCGGTTGTCGGGGTTGTCGTTGCGCTTTTCGATCTCCGCGAGCGTTGTTTTCAGCGTCTCGTAGCCTTCGGGCGCTTCGAAATCCGCCGTGATGTAGTGCAGGTTTTTCGCGAAGGTGTGCCAGATGCGGGCGTCGTAGGGGTTCGCTTCGTGGCTCTCCTGCACCCCGCCTTTCATGCTTTCGCGGAAGGCGTCCTCCGTCATGGGGGTCACGGCGTACCCGATGACGTGGAAATCGGACGGCAGCAGGTCGGCGCAGGCGAGGTTATAGAGGGCGGGAATCAGTTTGCGGCGGGTCAGGTCGCCGGACGCGCCAAAAATGACAAACGTATTGGATTCCTGGGGCTTCTGCAAAATATCGCCCATAGACAGCGGAAATTCAGCGGACACGGGCGAGCCGACGGGCGGCGCGGTATTGAGACTCATCAGACGGGTTCCTTCTCTTAAAATAACGAGTGAGCGCGGCGCGTTCCCGGCGCTGTGGCGGGGTTCTCTGTGTATTACGTTCCCTATTCGTCATTGTCGGCGGATTTCCTGTCTGATGGGACAGGTTTTTTCATTTTGGGACTTTTTGATGCTCTCTCCCCAAAATCCATTAAGAATCGCGAAGGGACACAAAAAAGAACAACTCAACCTGCCACCCTTGTGGCGGGCGACTTCCTATCTTACTTTTTCACTGCTACGATTGCGCAAAGTCTGCCTTCGCGGACTCAATGCGTTCTTCGTATTTGATGCGTATTGAGTGTCCGAAGGGACACTTTGCGCACTTGTGGCTGTGACTTTAGTCGCCCGCCGCAAAAGTAGCAACTAGGGTAGAAGAACCGAGTCGCTCTCTATTCCTGATTTCGCGCTGCGTTGGTGATTTTTGGCGGCATTTTGGGGAGAGATAAAACGTGGCGCGACTATTCAGCGCAGGAGGGCGGCGAACTTTTCGCCGCTGTCTTCGGAGAGGTCTGCTGCGCCGAAATGGAACTTCCCGGCGCGTCCCGCCAGCATCTCCGCAAGCGTCGGGCCTTCTTCTGTATCGGGCGCGTTCTCATCTTCCGGGAAGACCAGCAGGCGCAGTTTGCCATAAGCGCGAAATTCGTCTGTGCGGTCTGCCATCTGCTCCCGCACCTCGTCCCATGTTCCTTCTAAAAGTTGCGGCGTCATTGTGTTTCCCCCTATCCCTATTATATCACGAAAACGCGGCGATTTCTTCTCCACGAAGGTCACAAATTATCACGAATTAAAACACGAAGAGGACAGAACTGAAATCTTCCTCTCCGCAATTTGTGTCGAAATTCGTGGTAATTCGTGACCTTCGTGGAGAGAATCCTACGCCGCTTTGGAAAGGGTGAGGAAGACGGCGGGCGAATGGTTGTAAACGGCAGCGGTCTGCGACGGGGCGCTTTTCATTTTGGCGCGGGAGGCCGTGACGCGGTAGGTGACGGTGACGCCGGGAGTCTGCCCGGTGTGCGCGAAACGCTGCGCGGTCGTATCGCCGATAAAAGCGAACGTCGTGGCGCTACCGATCATGGCCTCGATGACGTAGGTCGTGTTCTTTTTGTTGCCGTTTCCGCTCCAGTTCAGCGTGTTCGTCCCGTCCGCGTCGGGCGTCGCCATCAGTCCGGTGGGAGTGACGGGGGCGGTCTTGGTGCGGGGCGTAGTGCGCGGGTTAATCTGGAGTTGCGACTTCAGCGCGGGCGTCACAGCGGGATTGGCCTGGATACGGCGCACAATGCTGCGGACGGTAGCGGTGACGCTTTTGTTGGCGGTGGTCTTGGTTTTGTTGGCGGCGCGGTAGGCGGTGCGCGTGGTGACGCTGGTATTTACGGCGCTGGTATAGCCCGCGACGCCGCCGCCAAGCGCGGTAGTATCGGCGGGCGTAAGGGCGAGCAGGGTGACGTTTGCGTTCGCAACCGCGACAAAATTATTGAACCACGCCAGACGGTTCTGTTCGATAGTCGGAATGTAGTTGTCGTTTGTCATTATTTTTCCTTCGGCGCCCGTTAGTTTTTCCTCGTTACGCGGAAGTTTTCCCTCTGGCGAGAAAGGTTTTTCCTCTTTTGCCGGAAGTTTTCCCCCTGCAAAAACAGGTTCTCCCCCTTTGTCTGCAAGTTTTCCCCCTGCAAAGAAAATAAAGGGGAAAAACTTCCGCTTAATGGACGATTTTGCGGCGCGTTTCGCAGGAATTATTGCCTGTTTCGCCGAACTTCCTCAGAGCGTAGCGAAAATTTTTCGCCCGCGAAACCGTGCCGTGAAGTCCGCTCAATCTGCACGGCGTCTCTTGACAAAAATACGAGCGGGCGTTATACTGTGAACTATAGACTTTATTCTACTTGCCTTGTTGCGCAGGCAATCATTCGCAAGTAGCGTCTTTATCCGTTAAGGCGTTCTCCGTCTGCTGAAATCGAGGATTGCATTATGCTCCGCCGCCGCTATAATTTAGTGCTTATTTTCATTGCTTCGGTGTTTTTTGCTACTGCTCTATCTTCCAGTAGTCGTTCAGGTCAACCGAAAGAGGATTGGGGCGACAGAAACGCTCAAATTACGAACGAAGAATTTTTGGATATGTATTTTAATCTGCATATGCACGCCCATGAAGATGATCATGCCTTTAACTCGTTCAATATGATTAGTTTTTGTCCTTCATCGTCTTCTGCAAAAGCACTTCTTGTAATAATTCAAACCTATAACGCAAAAGGACACACAACAGATGAGGCGGAGATAAGACAGCAGATTAGAGAGCTAGCATCTACGGAGCAAAAACTGTTTGAGGCTTTTTGCGCCTCGCGCGTGATTAGCAAGCGGTGGAAAGTAGCAAGCCCGAAAAACTCAATCGTCATAAAGCACGTTCGTGCGGAAGACGTTCGAGACATTTTAGCGGTCACATTCAACGGAGAAACGTCATTTGACCCAGCGGATTTCAAGAAAGCCGAGGGTTTAGTAAAATCGCGGGGCGGCGTCTGGAGTTTTTGACAAGGTAGAGACTAATCAAATTGACGAATGCACGTCCCAAAGTTCCCAAAGTCCTTGAACGACAGATTCTGATAGAAGCAGGATACCGTTGCGCGGTTCCAACCTGTAGGTTTCCCGTAACGGAGAATGCGCACATTACATCGTGGGCTGAAACGCAGAAGCACAGTTATGGCAATCTGATTGCTCTTTGTCCAAATTGTCACACGCTTTATGACTCAGGGAAAATCAGTAAACAGGCTATCATCGCCTATAAAAAGCGGCTAATATTTTTGAATGATGTATATAGCCGTTTCGAACTTGATGTTTTAGATTATCTGAGCAATCGTAATAGAGCTGTCGTACCGGGTGAAGTAATTATAAAGAGGCTATTAGACGAAAAACTTGTCGAGATAGAAGAGACAATTACGTGGCATTCATTCAATGATGGTGACGTAGTGCCAAGCGTACTTGCAGTTATCCTAACAACTAAAGGAAGCCAATTCATTCAAGATTTGACCAAAGTGGGTGAGTAGAAATTACAGCAATGTCAGCGGCAGGATGGGCGGCGACAGGCGGTTTTGGCGTGAGGCTGCCGCGCCGCTGGAAGTCGTTGCGCTTGCTATCGGGTTCGCGCCGCCGCAGAGGGATTTGCGGCGGCGCGTTTTGCCGTCTGCCGGTTTCGTGATATAATAGAAGAAGCGGCGCAACTGCCGATACTGTGAAAGTAAACGCCGCGCATCGACTTTGAATGGGACGAAGACAAAAACCAGAGCAACCAGCGCAAACACGGCGTTTCGTTCGACGAAGCGCTGACGGTCTTTGATGACCCGCTTGCCGCGACGAATCGCGATTTTGATCACGCGCAGGAAGAAGAACGGTTTCTCACGTTTGGCTATTCCCTGCGGCAGCGCCTTCTTGCCGTGTCGCATACCGACCGCGAAGGCCGCATCCGTCTCATCAGCGCCCGCCTCGCGACGAAGGCGGAAAGGAAAAGTTATGAGCAAGCCTGAACTTTTGGAAGAAGATGACGAGATGCGGCCTGAATACGGGCCGGAAGTCTTTGCGGGTGCGGTTCGGGGGAAGTATTACGCGAAATATCAGGAAGGGACTAACGTTGTCTTACTTGCGCCCGATGTGCGGGCCGTCTTTCCCAATACGGAAGCGGTCAACGCGGCCCTGCGTTTTCTTATCAAAATGACGCAGGAAAATCCGCTTGCGGGCCGTGAACCTTCCGAACTATTGCCAACGAAATGACGCCGCTCGTTTTGCGTTCAGGGCGGGCGGTTTTGGGCGTGAGATTGCCGCCGCAGAGGGATTTGCGGCGGCGCGTTTTGTCGTCTTCCGGTTTCGTGATATAATGAAGGTGGGAGAACGAACGTGCCGATACCACCCTTTGAGGCCAGCGGAGATTTGCCCGAAGGCATCCATTTTGCGACGAAAGAAGAAATCACGGCGCGGTTTGGCGCGGGAACGCCGCAGCGTCAGACCGTGACCGCTAACCTCCTGCGCGTCCTGCAACTTGCCGAGAATACGGGAAAACTGAAACGCTTTCTCGTCTATGGCAGTTACATCACCGACAAGCCCGCGCCCAACGATATTGACGTTTTTCTTGTCATGGCGGCGGATTTCGACAGCGCGGAGTATGCAGGCGAGACAGCGGCGCTCTGCGACCATCAGGAAGCCGACCGGATTTTCGGGGCCAGCGTGTTCTTTACACCGTTAAGCGCGGGGCAGGCCGCGATTGATTTTTATATTGAAGCGTGGCAAATGAAGCGCGACGGGACAAAGCGCGGTATTGTGGAGGTGCAACGATGATTGAAAATGACGCGGAACTGGCAGGAACGCAGACCTATATCTGCAAATTGCAGCAGGGGCTTGCCGCCATGCGAAAGACCTTGCCCGCTGCGGAATACGCTCAACTTTCAGCGCAATTTCTGCAAGAGATAGACAAGAAACAAGCGGAAATACGCGCCTATCTCAGTCATGCGGAACCGCTGAAGGCGGCAGCCTAAATCGCGTCGTTTCGGGTTCGCGCCGCCGCAGCGGGATTTGCGGCGGCGCGTTTTGCTGTCTGCTGGTTTCGTGATATAATGAAGGTGGGAGCGTGAACTTTTGCGCTCACAGGAGGTATTGCCTTATGTCCCTGATGGAATTGCTGCCTTCGGTTCAAGCCCTGCCTCGCAAAGAAAAGTTTCGCTTGATGCAGGCGCTTCTAACCGAACTCGCGCAGGAGGAAGAAATTATTCCTGCTGGTGAATATCCCCTCTGGTCGCCGATAGAAGCGTATGACGCCGCCGCTGTTTTGACGCAGTTATTGAAAGACGAAAAGCGGGGAAAGGCGGAAGCGGCATGAGCGAATTTGCGCGGTTTCCATTTACCGCAATGGAAGCGGACAAAGCGGCGGTCAGTCTGATGCCCTTTCTGCCGCTGACGCTTTCTTACAACGAACAGGCAGTCGCGGCGTCCGGCCTGCTGGACAGCGGCGCGACCGTCAACGTTTTGCCTTACTCGCTCGGCATACCGTTGGGTTTAGTGTGGGAACAGCAAAGAACTGCCGTTGTCCTGTCCGGCAATCTGGCGCGGATTGCGGCGCGGGGGATTCTGGTATCAGCGGCGGTCGGCGCGTTCGCTCCAGTTCGTCTAGCGTTCGCGTGGGCGCAGACGGATGAAGTTCCGCTGATTTTAGGTCAGGCCAACTTCTTCGCGGAGTTTGATGTTTGTTTTCTGCGCGCGCAGGCCGTCTTTGACATCAAGCCGAAAACGGGCGAATGAACGCGCTTGTCTGGGTTCGCGCCGCCGCAGCGGGATTTGCGGCGGCGCGTTTTGCTGTCTGCTGGTTTCGTGATATAATGAAGGTGGGAGCGTGAACTTTTGCGCTCAACTTTTTCAGGAGGAGCGAAAATGCAGATTGTTCCAGTGCGTATGAGCGGCGCGGAAGTCGCAGAACGCGGCAAGGCGCTCTATGCGCAAAGCATCCGCGCCAGAGTCGAAGTCAAAGAAAATATCGGCAAAATGGTGATTATTGATGTGGAAACAGGCGACTATGAAGTAGACGAAATCGGGTTGGCAGCCTCGCGGCATCTTCAGGCCAAGCGACCGGAAGCGGAACTGTACGGAATCCGCATCGGCTACAAATCGGCGGAAGTTCTTGGCGGCGTTCTGGAGCGTACCGCCCCATGATGACCGGTAACGTAATCGCTCTCCACGCCTTGCTGCGCGTTCTGTTTCACCTGCCCGATGGTTCGACTGCGGAGCGCGAATTTGTGATTGATACCGGTTTCACAGGGTTTTTAACGCTGCCGCCGGAAGATGTCGCAGCGCTGGGACTAACGTTCCGCCATCGGACTCCGGCGTATCTTGCGGACGGCAGCGAAATCCAAATCCCGGTCTACGACGCGACCATTCTCTGGAATGACAGCGAACTGGACGCGCCCGTCTTAGCGACCGGACATCGGCCTTTACTCGGCACGTCTTTGCTTAAAAATCACTCGCTCTGGGCGCAATTCGCCGACTTTGGTCTGGTTGAAGTGGAAGCCTTATGAGGTCTTGCCGTTCGGGCATCGTTGCGCTTGGTTCCGGGGTCGCGCCGCCGCAGCGGGACTTGCGGCGGCGCGTTTTGCCGCCTGCCGGTTTCGTCATATAATGAAGGCAGGAGGAAGAAAAATGAACTATTCGCTCATTCAGTCGCACCCCGATATTATGACGGGCGGCGCGGTATTGAGACTCATCAGACGGGTTCCTTCTCCTGAAAATGACGACATAGCGCGGCGCATTCCCGGCGCTGTGGCGGGGTCCTCGGTGTATTACGTTCTCTATATTGTCATTGTCGGCGAATTTCCTGTCTGATGTGGCAGGTTTTTTCATTTTGATACTTTCTCCAGGCAGCCCCCCGGAATAGTGGAAAAAGGGGTGTCTTGAAAAATGCGCGGGGTTTGCCTCACAAGGGTTAGGAACCAAACTTTCCCTGTGAGAATGCCCTGGCACACCACCCTTATTTTGTCAAAACAACGCCTGTCCGTCAAGTGGCAAAACCGATCCGAACAAACTTCGGACGCGCGATACCCTGCGCGACCGCTGAAAATGCGCAACGCGCGGCAAAACCCTCTCGGGAAACAAAGCCGCCGTTTTCCACCGGCTCAAAACCGACGACCAAACCGTGACGCGGGTTCTCGCCTTGCTCGCTTACGGCTGTCCGCCGCAGGCGATTGTCTTTGCCGCCGCCCCCGCTCGCTTGCGCGGCGGGAGGCGACGCTTCAGGCCCGAATGTTCCTGACGGGCAGCGGGTGCCATTTTAGCGCGGAACACCAAAGTCTGCGCCGGAGCAACCCGGTGGCAGGCGAAAGTGGGCGCAGCGTACCCCTGCGCTGGCGGCGGGACTGACCGATTACTGCTGGCCTGTCGCCGATTTGCTTTTCCGGCGCGCGCCGCCGCCTTTGCCAGAGAAAAAGCGGCGCGGCAGGAAGCTCAAAAGCATGGCGTTGGAGCCGAAAGGAGCCAAAAAAATGTCACACTTTAATGCCGTCCTACCCGGTTGCAGCGAGGAAATTTATCTCTTTGGATCGCGTCGGTAAAAGAATGATCGCCCGCGACCGCCTTACGCGCCTTAGCCTGTCAGCGGCAGGGGCAGCGTTGGGGCGGCAATCGGCTGATTGATGGCAATCGGCGCGACGGCGGTCCCGACCGCGAAATACTCGATGACGTGGCTGCCCCAGCCGTGACTGCTTTCTTTGACCTGGCCCCGACAATGCCCTCCGCCTGATCGCGCTCCGCTTCCGCCTGCATCCGGGAAAGCGCCAGTTCGCGGGCGTCGTAGAGGGCCTGCGTGTAGTTCGGCATTTCCAGATTGCGGCCCGTCTGCTTCAGCGACTGCAAAATTCCCTGATGCGCAACGTGATAAACGCGCGTTCCCATCACGAGCGAGACGGGCCGTTAGCCCGCTTTGAGCAGCGTCCAGAAGTCCTGACCGCTTAAATCGGAGGTGAACGGGCGGTTATCAGGCGTTCGGTAGTGGTCGCCCTGCTCATGCTTGATCGCCGTGCCGATTGCCATAAATTCCGCCAGATTTTCGCCCCACGCATAGCGCGTCACTTCCAGCCGGACGCCGACCACTCCGTCCGCGCCCAGAATGTCCGCCTCCTCCTCCATGCGGTCCATAGCAAGCTCGCGGGCGTGGTACATCGCCTGTGTCAGAACTTCCATCTCCTGATCCTGGTAGAAGTTTGCCGCCTGAAACCCGATATGGTGAATGGAACTGCCCATGACCTGACCGAGCGGTTCGCAGCCCGCCTGCCGCGTCAGCGCCAGTTCGTTCACGCTGAAATCGCTGGTGAAAATATGTCCGGGAGTTCCCTGCCGCGCCGCCTGTTCGCGCAGACGGTCAATCACGTTGAACGGCAGACCGCCCGCCTCCAGATTGCGTTGGCTGGCTTCGCGCCGCGCTTTGATCTCCGGGTCTTAGGGAGCGCCGCCCAGTCCAAAAAATCGCATCGGCTTGTTTCCTTATCCTGCCGCATCATCGTAATGCCGCGTCATGCCGCATTGCGCCGCGCCGCTGAACGGACAGGCGTGGTCAGCCTACCATGCGGGCCAGCGCGTCGCGGGCGGACTGCTGCGTTTTGGCCTGCGCGTCCAGCAAAACGCCAATCTCCGCAAGCCAGTCTTCGACCGTAAGAGTCTCCGTTTTCAGCGCAATGCCGCGCACAATGTGGACTCGCGTGGCGAGCAGCGGGCCGCGCCCTGCGTCTTCCAGCCCGTAGCGGTTTTCGCCCAGCGTGACCGTGACTTTTTGCGTGGTCTTTTTCGCGAACCAGCCGCCCTGTCTTTCCACTTCGGTCGCGTCGGGCAAGGCGGTCGTGAGCAGCGTCGCCAGCCGTCCAGAAATTCGCGATGATCGGCGGCATTCTGCTTCGAGAGCAGGGCCGCCACTCCGAATTTCATCCAGTCCTGTTGTTCAATATCGTCCTCCATAGTTCCTTCTATGCCCTCACAGGGTCATTCAGTTTTCGTGCGGGCGAATCAATTCACGGCCACGCGCGCGCAAAGGCCGCCTTCGCGGACTCAATACGGATTAGCCTCCACGAAAAGGATCGGGTTTAGTGTCCGAAGGGACACTTCGCGCGCTTGTGGCAGCGGTTTCAACCGCCCGACGCGGATAACTGAATGGCCCTGTATGCCCTCACCCCCCGGCCCCTCTCCCAAGTTCGGGAGAGGGGAGAATTTAAGCCTGCTTCTCCCCTTCTCCCAGGCTTTTTTTGGGGAGAAGGGGCCGAGGGGATGAGGGCCTAACTAATGACGCCCGTTGCCACTTCGCCGAAAACGTCGGTCAGGCGGAAATCGCGCCCGCCGTAGCGATAGGTCAGCCGTTTGTGATCCATTCCGAGCAGCTGCAAAATCGTGGCGTGAAGATCGTGAATATGCGTTTTGTTTTCCACCGCGTACCACCCGTAATCATCCGTCGCGCCGTAAACCGTTCCGGGCTTGACGCCGCCGCCCGCCATCCACATCGTGAAGCCGTGCGGGTTGTGGTCGCGCCCGTCGTTGCCCTGCGCGACGGGAGTGCGCCCGAACTCGCCGCCCCAGATCACCAGCGTATCTTTCAGCAGGCCCCGCGCTTTCAGGTCTTTCAGCAGGCCCGCAATCGGTTTGTCCACTTCTTTTGCGTTGGCGCTGTGTCCGTTGCGCAGGTCGCCGTGCTGGTCCCACTTGTAGCTGTGCGAGACCTGCACGAACCGGACGCCCTTCTCCGAGAAGCGGCGGGCCAGCAGGCACTGCCGCCCGAAGTTGTCGGTCGGTTTTTCGTCAATGCCGTAAAGGTCGCGGGTGGCTTTGCTCTCCGTCGAAATATCCATCAGTTCCGGCGCTTCGGTCTGCATACGGAACGCCAGCTCAAACGACTGAATCCGCCCCTCAAGCTGCGGGTCAAGCCCGAAATGTTTGAGCTGGTCTTCATTCATGTCCTTCAATAAATCTAACTGCATCCGTTGCAAATCGGCGGGGTTCTCCGGGTTCTTAATATAGTTGATGGCGGCGGCGGAGGCGGGAATTGCCGCGTTTCCGATAGGAGTCCCCTGATAGGCGGCGGGCAGAAAGGCGCTCGACCAGTTCTGCACCCCGCCGTGTCCAAGCGTCGGGCAAATCGTGATAAATCCCGGCAGGTTCTGGTTCTCCGTGCCGAGTCCATAGGTGATCCAACTCCCCATGCAGGGGCGCGTCAGCGTGTCCGACCCCGTGTGCAGCTGCAATAAGGCCCCGCCGTGCGCGGTGTTGTCTGCGTGCATGGAGCGAATCAGGCACATATCGTCCACGCACTGCCCGACGTTCGGAAACAGGTCGCTGACCTCAATGCCGCTTTGCCCGTACTTCTTAAATTCCCAGGGCGATTTAAGCAGATTGCCCGTCGCCGCAAAGACGACGCGGGGCTTCGCGCCCGGAAACGGCTTACCGCTGTCCCGCGTCAGCAGCGGTTTCGGGTCGAAGGTGTCCACCTGCGACGGCCCGCCGTGCATGAACAGGAAGATCACGCGCTTCGCTTTTGCGGGGAACATCGGCGGCTTCGGGGCCAGCGGCCCGGATAATTTTGGATTCTGGGTTTTGGATTTTGGATTGGTGTCGGCCCGCGCCTCCTCGCCCATTAGCGCCGCGAGGGCGACCATACCGAAGCCGTTGCCGCATTGCCGCAGCATCTCCCGGCGCGTCGTCGTTTTAATGATATTATTGCAGTTGCTCATAGTTTCGCTCGCTTTCGCCTGGTTGTCAAACCGCCGGTATAATTTTTAACGCCCGCATCGCTTCTTCCAGCGGTTTCGGTTCCCGCCACAGCCAATCGGTATCTATCCAGAATCCGGGAATGACCGCGCAGTCGTACCGGCCCGTTGCGTCGGCAAAAACGCGCTGGTACTTGCCCGCCGCGTCCAGCTGATAGAAGAATGTCTCCTGCGCCAGATAGTCCAGAATCCAGTATTCGCGGACGCCGTGCCGCTCATACTCCGCAAGTTTGGTCACCTTGTCCCGATCTTCGCTCGTCTGACTGACAATCTCTACCACAAGGTCAGCGGGGCCGTCCAAAAACTGAGGCGTCAATCGGGCGATACTCCGCGTCGAAACGAAGAACAAATCGGGTTCACGGCCCGCAGGACGAAAAGCCATGCGAACTAACGCAGGCGCGGCAAAAACCTGTCCCAGTCCGCGCAATACCGCGAACGTGTTGAATAAAGTGTATAAAAAACCGAACAGACTTTGATGCTCAATACTCGCCGCCATATATTCGAATGCCTCCCCGTCCACCCATTCGCAGTGGAGATGCTCCGAGTCCCACGCAAGAAACTCTTCCCACGTCATGCGTCGGGGCGGCGCTTCCGCCTGTCCCTGCGATTTTTCCAAGATTGCCTGCGCCATATTTTTTCCTCCGCGCCCCGTCAAAATCACGCTGTTCTCTATTTACGGCAGCGCCGTTCTATTTTACGGTAGCTGCAACCGGGCCATTGCCTCTTTGAGCGGCTTCGGCTCCTGCCACAGCCAGCTCACGTCAATCCAGAATCCGGGAATGACCGCGCAGTCGTACCGGCCCGTTGCGTCCTCAAACACGCGCTGGTATTTGCCCGCCGCATCTAACTGATAGAAAAACGCTTCCTGCTTAAAATGATCGAGCAGCCAGTATTCCTGAACCCCGCCGCGCTCGTATTCCGACAACTTTTCCTCCCGGTCGCGGGCGTCGCTCTCCGGGCTAATGATTTCTACCGCCAAATCCATCGGGCCGTCCACAAACGTTTTCCTGAGTAAGTCAAGGCGGTCTTTGCGAAGGAACGATACGTCGGGTTCGCGCCCGGACGGGCGGCTAATCAGTCGCATCAGGAACGGGCCAAATACCTCGCCCAGATCAAATTTCATAGTATAGTGAAGCAGCAGCACATAGATAAAACCGTTTATCCTGTCGTGCCGAAATTGTACGGGCATACGTTTGATGGCCTCCCCGTCCACCCATTCCCAGCGGCGGCCCGCTGTCTCCCGGCAGATAAACTCGTCCCATGTCATGCGTCGGGACGGTTCCGCGCTTTCCATTTTTTCTAACGTCGCCTGCGCCATAAGGTTACTCCTTCGATCCCGTCACAACAGGCCCAATGCCCGCAGCGCTTCCCTGGTGGGTTTCGGCTCCTGCCACAGCCAGCTCACGTCTATCCAGAATCCGGGAATGACCGCGCAGTCGTACCGTCCCGTTGCGTCCTCAAACACGCGCTGGTATTTGCCTGCCGCGTCCAACTGATAGAAAAACGCTTCCTGCTTGAAATGATCGAGCAGCCAGTATTCCTGAACCCCGCCGCGCTCGTATTCCGACAACTTTTCCTCCCGGTCGCGGGCGTCGCTCTCCGGGCTAATGATTTCTACCGCCAAATCCATCGGGCCGTCCACAAACGTTTTTCTGAGTAAGTCAAGGCGGTCTTTGCGAAGGAACGATACGTCGGGTTCGCGCCCGGACGGGCGGCTAATCAGTCGCATTAGAAAGGGAGTGAAAACACGGCCTAAATTGAAATTCTGGGCGTACAGCGTCAGCAGAACGTAAATGAAACCCGAAATTGACTCGTGCCGGTCTTGTACAGGCATACGTTTGATGGCCTCCCCGTCCACCCATTCCCAGCGGCGGCTCGCTGTCTTCCGGCAGATAAACTCGTCCCATGTCATGCGTCGGGACGGTTCCGCGCTTTCCATTTTTTCTAACGTCGCCTGCGCCATAAGGTTACTCCTCCGCATTGATTGTATCACGGTTTCGCCCGCTTTTTTCGCCTCAATCCATTCGCGTTAATCTTTTCGCGTCAGTCAATATAGAGAAACTCGTTCGAGGCGAAAAGCGCCTGCGCGAGGATTTGCCATGCGCGGACTTTGCGTTTCGCGGCGTCCGGTTCCAGCGTGGCGAGGCGCGGCGTGATTTTCGCGATAAAGCCGACAGCCCGCGTCGATTCCTGTGTCGTGGCGGCGCGTCCGAACGCTTTGCGGTACATGGTCTGAATTCGGCCCGCGTCGGTTGGCTCCGATTTCAGCAGGTCAGCGGCCCAGCGCCGCGCCTGATCCAGCACAAATGGGCTGTTCATCGCCCAGAGCGCCTGCGGCGCAACTGTCGTTGTTGAGCGCTTTGCGTTGACGGCGGACGGGTCGCCCACGTCATAGGCCTGAAACATATCAAACATCGCGTTGCGGATAATCGGCAGGTACAGGCTGCGGCGCGGCGCATCATAAACGGCCCGGACGTTAGATTGATCGTCTGTCACATACTCATAATCTTTAATTTTTGAGAGCGTTCCGCCCAGCGTCAGATCGAGCGTTCCGGCGACGGCAAGGATGCTGTCCCGGAACGGCTCCGCTTCCAGCCTGCGGCGGTTGCCCCGCCAAAGCAGGCGGTTTTCCGGGTCTATCAGCGCCGCTTTCGGATTTTCCGCGACCTGCATTTGATAGGCGGAGGACAGCATGATCATTCGGTGCATTTTTTTGTGCGACCAGCCCGTCTGCCGGAACGTCGCCGCCAGCCAGTCCAAAAGCTGCGGGTTGGAAGGGCGTTCGCCGAGCAGTCCGAAATTCTCCGGGGTTCGCGAAAGCCCCGCCCCGAAATGCTCCTGCCAGATTCGGTTCACCGCCACGCGGGCCGTTAGCGGGTTGCTTGCGCCGGTCAGCCATTGCGCCAGTTCCAGCCGTCCGCTGCGCTTGTCGTCAATGGGAGTCTGATGCTGCCCCGCGACAACGGACAGGAACACGCGGGGCGCGACCTCGCCGAGCGTCAGGGTGTTGCCACGAATATGGACGCGAACATCCTGAATTTTTCCCTCCTCGACCGCCATTGCCACCGGAATCGCCGACCTTAATCCCTCGTCCGCCATCTTGACCGCCTGCTCCGCCGCCTCGACCGCTTTCCGGTCGGCGTCGGCGTAGCGTTTCAGGGCGTCTTTCGGCGTCTCACCCAGACCTTTGGGATTGGTCAGCGCGGCGCGAACCGGCTGCAATTCCGCTTCGGGCAGTTTGTCGGCGTCGTTAATCAGCGCGGCATACCGCGCCGCAACCTCCGCAAGCGACGCGGGGTGGAACGAAGAATCGCCGAAATACTTGACGATAATCGGGGCGGGCGCAAAGGGCAAATCTTTCCCTGTCGCGATTTTTTGCGTCAGCGCCGCCGCCCGCGCCGCAAAGTCCGCTTTCGGCAGATCGGCATAAGCGGCCCACGCTCCGAAAAGCGCGTCCTTCGATGACGAGGCCAGCGCGTTCGCCCAGATTTTTGCGATTTCGACGTGAACGCCAAACTCTTTCGCAATCTGCTCCGCCGTTCGAATTGCGCCCGCGCCCGACGAAACGGGAATCAGCGCGATCTTGTCAATGTGGGGAATGGCGTCGCTGCGCTCGATTCGCAGGACGTTCTTGCCCGCCTTCAAAGCGACGACTGCCTGCGGTTCCCACCGCTGATTGTCCGGGAACCAGCCGCCCGTCGCGCTGCCCGCCGCGTCGCTGCGAATTGCCGCGCCGTTCAGCAAGATTTTCACCGGGCGCGACTGCTCCGCCGCATAGCGTAATTCCAGTTGGTACGTTCCGGCGCTCGGAACAGAAATATCCCATTCAGCATGAGTGGGGGCGTTGCCCGTATGGATGACGCCGATTCCTTTGCCGTAGTTGTCGGTATCGCGGAGAGCGTTGCCGCGCGCGAACGACTCGGCCTCAATCATCAGCCGCATTTCGCCCGGTTTGGCGGGCGTCTCCGCCAGCGAACGCGCTCCGGGCTGCCGCGCAATCTCCCGCGCTGCCAGCAGATATTTCGCCGCGTCCTTATGGACGGCGGCGGTCAGGGCGTCGTTGGCCCGCGCTTTTGCCGCTTCTAGATTTTTCTGCGCGGCGGCGAGTTCTCGCTTCATCGCGTCGGCTTTCGCAAGGTCGGCCTTCGTCGCAACGTCGCGCTCCATCCAGTTCGAAACAAAGCCGTAATCTTTCATGGCGCGGGTGCTTTTAAAAATCCCCGCCAGCGCGTAGTAATCGGTCGTGGGAATCGGGTCGAACTTGTGGTTATGACAGCGGGCGCAGGCCACTGTCAGCCCCATGAACGCCTTGCTTGTGACTTCAATCTGCTCGTCCGCAATATCCATCATCAGCTTCGGCTTGTCCTGTTCCGCCAGAACCTTCGCGCCCATGACCAGAAAGCCCGTTGCGGTCAATCGCTCGGCGCGAACATCCGGGTCGTCCGTCGGCATCAGGTCGCCCGCAAGCTGCTCGCAGATAAATTGATTATACGGTTTATCTTTATTAAACGCATTGACCACATAGTCTCGATAGCGGTAAGCGTTGGCGAAAGCAAGATTTTCGTCCAGCCCGTTGGAGTCGGCGTAGCGGGCGACATCGAGCCAGTGGCGTCCCCACCGTTCACCGTAGTGCGGCTCGGCGAGCAGGCGGTCTACTACTTTCGCAAAAGCGTTCGGTGATTTGTCCGCGACGAAATCAGCAATCTCGGCGGGAGTCGGCGGCAGTCCGATGAGGTCGAAAGTGGCGCGGCGAATCAGCGTCCGTTTGTCGGCTGCGGGGGCGGGCGTCAGCCCTTTTTCTTCCAGTTTCGCCAGCAGGAAAGCGTCAATCGGCGTTTTGACCCATGCGGCGTTTTTCACGGTCGGAGCAGGGAGTTTGACAATCGGACGGAAAGACCAGAACGCTTTTTGCGCGGGCGAGATGACGTAGCTCGCGCTTTTCGCGGCCTCCGTTGTTTTGGCGGTCGTCCAGTTAGCTCCCATCTTGACCCAGGCGATCAGCGTGGCGATTTCGGAGGCGTCGAGTTTGCCGGTGGGCGGCATTTTCGTCCTGCCGTCGTAATGCACGGCGGTCAGCAGCGGACTGTTATCGGGGTCGCTGGGAACGACGGCGGGGCCGGACGCCGCGCCGCGCTTCACGCCCTCCCACGAATCCAGCGAAAGATTGCCCTTTGGATGCTCTCCGCTGTGGCACGAATAGCAGCGGTCAGCGAGCAGGGGGCGGACTTTCGACTCGAAAAATTTCAGTTTGTCCGCTTCGATCGCCGGGTTCTCGCCTTTGGCCCGCGCCGCGACGGAGGGCGCGCCGAGCAGCGCCGCCGCGCTCAGAGCAATCAAAAGGGGATAAGAGGGCTTGTATCTCATAGAAAGTTCCTCAATCGCATAAAAAATGAAAATCGTTGTCTATTATGACACGGGAAATAGCGCGACGTTGCAGAAAAAAGGGGGTTTTTCGCCATCAATTCGGAGTGCGGCGACAGTCCGCAATAAAACGATGAGTTTTATGAGGATGGGTTCTATGAGGAAGTATGTAGAGCAGAGGCTAAATCGTCCAGTTGGCGAAGCGAAGCGTGGGAACACGGGCGAAATCGCCTGGATTGCGCGTCAGCAGGGTTGCGTTTCCTTTAAAGGCGATAGAGGCGATACGCAGGGCTTTTGTTCCAACTCGCACCTTTGCTTTTGTCAGCGCCGCGCAAATGATCTCCTCAAGCGCCGCAAACCGTTCTTCAAGGATTGTTTCTGCTGCCATAAGCGCTCCTCGCTGTGCCTTCTGTCTTCAACGCATACCTGCTTTTATTTGCCGTGACACTTTTTGTATTTCTGACCGCTGCCGCGCCAGTTACCCGGCCCTGCGTCTCTTAAAGTATGTGGGGTTCCCTCTCCTGCGTTTTCGCCTGTCGTTGTCGTTCGCGCAGTTTTTCGGTCTGCGTCTGCCAGAACTTTAGTTGTTCTTCGCGAGACATGACCGCTAATTTGTCCTGTATTTCCGCCTGCGCTTGTTCAACCATCTCCACGCAGTCAAACGGTTTCGTCGTCATCTTTTGTTACCTCCAAAGGCGAGTAAATTGCGCTATTTCCGTAGCCGAATGTAGCGTTGACCGCATTATAAAGCGGAATTTTACGAAAGTTCACAATATCTCGAAAATTCCAACTGACAATCAGGGCGCAACGATGAACAGTTGCCGTTGCGACATGAAGCGCGTCGTTGTGCGACTTGGCGCGGACAAATCCGGCGGCAATATAAGCCTGCTGTAAATCAAGCGCTGCGTCTGTAATCGCAACGGTTTCCGCTATATTGAGATGCGCGGTAAGGATGTCCTAGACCTCCTGCGGCCCTCTGGCAATTTCCTGCTCCACAAGACCAGACAACACAAGCGTAAAATGCCCTTCCCGCACCCGCTGAAAAAAGAGGCGGCTTGTTTTCGCAAATTCCGGGTCAACGATCCCGCCAAAAACTGTTGTGTCGGAGTAGACGCGAATAGACTGCTTGTCAGAAGGCAAAATTTTCGTTCCTCCTTACGCTCTTTGCGCCGTTTGGGTTTGCGGCAGCTGCCGATACAGTCCTGCGATCTCCTGCCGCAGCAAGTCGTTTTCCGTAGAAAGCGATTGAAGGCGCTGCGCCGTCCGACTCAGTTCTGCAAGTCCCGCGTCAATCTGCGTTTGTAGGGCCGTTAGCGCAGTCTCGTCATTCCTATTGATAAGAGATGCTTCCGCCGCGTCCTGCGCTGCGTACCACGCAGTCAGCGCTCCCTGTTCCGCATCGGAAAGCGGCAGACCGCGTGTGGCCCGGTCGTGATAGTCCTGCATCAATTTGTCGTCTGCCATTTTGCCTCCTGCCCGCGCCTATTTCCCGTGACACTTTTTGTATTTCTGACCGCTGCCGCACCAGCATACGTCGTTGCGTCCGCCTTTCCAGTCGTCAGGAGCGCCGTCGTCGCGTTTCGCGGGTTTGGCGCTGCCATTAGCGCTGACGGCCTCCGGGTCTATCTCCACGTCCCGGTTGGTTTTCATGGCGATGGGGGCCTGTAATTCGGGCAGGTTCGTCCGGCGCGGCAGTTCTGGCAGGGCCACAATCATCGGGCCGGAAGGCATCTGTCCCGCGTTGATATTCATCTGCATCGGCATTTGCGGCTGCGCCAGTTGGGTTCGGAAGATGTTCTTGACAATATCGTCCTGAATCGCCTGCTGCATCCGCTCGAACTCGTCGAACGCCTCTTTTTGATAGACCAGCAGCGGGTCTTTCTGCTCGTAGCCGCGCAGATGAATCCCTTCGCGCAGGTAGTCCATGTTCGCGAGATGCTCCATCCACCGGACGTTAATGGCCCGCAGCGCCATACGGCGCTCCAGATCGCGCATCGCCTCCGGGTCTTCGTTGATCTCCGCAAACTCCCGCTCCCGCTCCTCATGGACGCGCAGCACATGGTCAATCAAAAAGTCCTGCATCGCGCCCGACGGCTTGCCGCGTAATTCCTCGACCGTGACCGCCGGATACAGCATGAAATAATCGTCGAGTTCGCGGAACATCTCGTCCGTGTCCCACTCGGCGGGCGGGATATTGGACGGGGCGTAGACGCGGATCGCCGCCTCGATATTCTCCCGAATGTACGTCCGAATCGTCTCTTTCAGGTCGGCGCCTTCCAGGATACGGCGGCGTTCGCGGTAGATCAGTTCGCGCTGGCGGTTCATCACGTCGTCATAATTCAGAACGTGCTTGCGCGACTCGAAATAGTGGTCTTCGACTTTGCGCTGCGCCCGCTGAATCATCCCGGACAGAATTTTGTTGTCCATGCCCAGATTGTCTTCCCATGTTTTGAGCAGGGCATGGTTGGCGCGGTCGCCGAACAGCCGCATCAGTTCGTCTTCCATTGAAATAAAGAAGCGGCTCTCGCCCGGATCGCCCTGCCGCCCGGATCGCCCGCGCAGCTGGTTATCAATGCGTCGGCTTTCATGGCGCTCCGTTCCCAGAATGAACAGTCCGCCCAGGCGCCGCACCTCATCGCCCGCCTTTTTATGCTCCTCGTCCGTCAGGTCGCCCGTCGTGACCGCGTTGAGAATAGACGGGTTTTCAAAGCGGCGGTAGTGCGCCTCGTCCAAATCCTTCTGCTGTTCGGCGGTAAGTTCCGCCGATTCTTCGTCCAGCTTCTCCGCAACGTCTTCGGCCTTTGTCAGCGATTTCAGGCTGCCGTCCACCGGCGGCAGTTCCTGATTGACGTGCTTGCCGCCAAGTAAAATATCTACGCCGCGCCCCGCCATGTTTGTGGCAATCGTGACCGCGCCCTTGCGTCCGGCCTCCGCGATAATGATGGCCTCTTTTTCGTGGAACTTGGCGTTTAAGATATTATGCGGGATGCCGTGCGTCAGGGCGTCCTCCAGCAGTTCCAGACTGCCGTCGCTGACCTCGAAAATCCGCGCAATCGCGTTCATATTGTCGGGCGCGAGCGGGTCTTCGGACATTCCGAGTTCTTTGCAGAGCGGCTTGATCTGCGCGATTGTCAGCGCGGGGATATTGCGGCGCGTCCCGTCCTCGCTGACCTCGACCATCGGCTCCATCGGGCCGTTGAGCAGGGCGGAGTATTCGGCCTTTTGCGCGGATGACAGCGCTTTGCTGGCCTCCATTTTTTCGCGGGCCGCTTCTAGCAGGCAGAGCAGGGCCAGCATCTTCGGGCTGAACCGTCGGCTGACCCGCTCACTCGTTTCGATGCTGCGCGTCCCGACAAGGACGGGCTGCTGCTTGCAGAAAATCCGCAGGACTTCCGCCGCAATGCCGCGCATCTTATGCTCTTCCCGCTTGTAAATCACGTCCGGGTGGTCGGTGCGCTGAATCGGCTTATTGGTCGGAACCGTCACGACATCGAGGGCGTAGATTTTGCGGAACTCGTCCTCTTCGGTCTTCGCCGTTCCCGTCATGCCCGAAAGTTTGGAATACAGGCGGAAATAGTTCTGGAAGGTGATGGTCGCAAGCGTCTGGCTTTCGCTTTTGACTTCGACGTGTTCCTTCGCTTCAATCGCCTGATGCAGTCCGTCGGAGTAGCGGCGACCGAACATCATGCGCCCGGTGTTCTCGTCCACAATCACGATTTCGGGGCCTTCGCCGTTGTCTTTGACGACGTAATCAATGTCCTTGCGGAACACGCCATGCGCCTTCATGGAAGCGGTCAGGTAGTGCATCACCTCGTAGTTGTCCGACAGGTTTTGCAGGCCCATCGCCTTTTCGACGAACTCCACGCCCGCGTCGGTAATCGTGGCGGTCTTGGCTTTTTCGTCCACAACATAGTGGATATTCGGGTTCAGTTTGTCGGCGTTCGGGTTCTCCTTATCCTTTTTGGGATCGTCTACGCCCTTCGCCATTTTCGCCACGACCGCATCCACAATGCCATAATTTTCGGTGGACTGCTGCACCTGACCGGAGATAATCAGCGGCGTTCGCGCCTCGTCAATCAGGATCGAGTCCACCTCGTCCACGATGGCGTAGTGCAGTTCGCGCTGCACGAGGTCATCTTTATCGAAGGCCATGTTATCGCGCAGGTAATCAAAGCCATATTCGTTGTTCGTGCCGTAGGTGATGTCGCAGGCGTAGGCCTCGGCGCGTCCGCACTCGCGGGCGTAGTCGTAGCGCGGGTCGCCGTTGTGGAAATCGGGGTCATAGACGTAAGAGCCGCCCTCGTCGCCCGTTTCCGGCGACTGGCCTTGAATGATTCCGACGGTCATGCCGAGGCGGTGATAGATGGGGGCATTCCATACGGCGTCGCGTTTGGAAAGGTAGTCGTTGGACGTGACGAGGTGAGCGCCTTTGCCGAGCAGGGCGTTCAGGAAGATGGGGCAGGTAGCGACGAGGGTCTTGCCTTCGCCCGTCCGCATCTCGCCGATCCGCCCGTCGTGCAGGGCCATGCCGCCGATAAGCTGCACATCGTAATGCCGCATTCCCAGCGAGCGTTTGGACGACTCGCGCACCAGGGCGAACGCTTCGGGCAGGGCGTCGTCTAATATCGGGTCGTAGATTTTGCGGTCGGCCTCGCGCCGCTGCTGGTCGGTGAAGCCCGCCCAACCCGACTCCGCCGCGCCGCGCTTCGTGTTGTAGTCCGACTGGACGCGCTCTTTGAGTTCCGCGACGTACTGGCGGAGTTCTTCGTCGGACATCTTCTCGAATTTGGGTTCAAGCGTGTTGACCTTCGCGACGACGACGCGGTACTTATCAATGTCGCGGGCGTTGGCGTCGAAAAATTTTGTGAGGAAACCGGGTAATGCGACCATAGTTAGCGATTCACCTTTATTTGCAATCTGCGCGGGGCGGCAGCGTCTTTCGGGCAGGGATTAGTTTTCGTCCGAAGTCATTATCGGGCGCAAGAGGCATGAAGTAGTATACCATTCTGCGGGATTAAAATCAAACGGCGGGCAGAGTTTTCCCGATTAGCACGTCCTGATGCCATGACAAAAGCGGCCCGCAAAAAGTTGCGGGCCGCGAAGAAAGCGTGAAGGTGACTGCGCTATCGGGCGGAATCCGCAGAGCGCAGAATATAAGTGGAGCGTCCAATGCGGGAACGTAAAAACAGATCGGGATGCTCCTGCAAAATCTGTTCCACCGTCTGCGCGGGTAGTCCCGTATCCCGCGAAACGCCGCCGACCGTTCGCATATCAGCGTCCGGGCCGTCAAACGCTTTGAGAATTTTAACGAGCGTTTCGTTTGCTCCACGATTTGTGACATCATTCATGGCTTGTCTTTCCTTTCAATCAAGAGAGTGGAAGCGTCCGCCTCTTTTTCTTCCTGGATTATATCTCGCACCGCATCTCGAAAAGCCTTCTTTGAAAGATATTTTTGCGCTTGTTGCGAAAGCGCCAACGCTTCATCCGATTTTTCCAGCGCCTCTGCCATTTCCGGCGAAAGGTGGCGCGGCCTGGTATAGGTGATGAAACCGACCGTGCCGATAAGCGCCGCTAAAATCCCCGACATAATCAGAACGACATCGAAAAGATGCGGTTCGCTCAATTTGCCAAGCAGGGCGGTTGCGCCAAGCGCTGCTTCTACCACCATGACGACCAGCGAGAAAAAATTCAAGGGACTGGTAACGGCGCGAACCAGTTCAGAACGCGATTCGGGCGGTCTTGCTTTTGGCGACTTTTCAGACTTTTGGACTGCTTCCAGTTTATCTTCGCTCATTGACTACCGTGTCCCGCGCCTTTTCTAGAACTTGGGTTCAAGCGTGTTGACCTTCGCGACGACGACGCGGTACTTATCAATGTCGCGGGCGTTGGCGTCGAAAAATTTTGTGAGGAAACCGGGTAATGCGACCATAGTTAGCGATTCACCTTTATTTGCAATCTGCGCGGGGCGGCAGCGTCTTTCGGGCAGGGATTAGTTTTCGTCCGAAGTCATTATCGGGCGCAAGAGGCATGAAGTAGTATACCATTCTGCGGGATTAAAATCAAACGGCGGGCAGAGTTTTCCCGATTCGCGCGTTGCGTTCGCGCTGCCTCATCGCTCGAATCGCCGCGTTTCGGGTATAATCGGCCTTACGAAAGTTCCGGCCCGCGCCGGAAATACGGGAGGGTTTTGGAACATGGAAACGCCGGTACGCTCGAATGGACACCACGCGGAGGAAAAAAACGAAAAGCCCGCGCCGCAGGAACCGTCCTCGTTCGATTTGCGGATTTTAGAGCCGAAAAAAATGCGCGTTTTCCGGCAGGCGGGCGTCACGCGGCTGACGCTGGAAGGCGAACGGTCTTACCTGAAAATCGCCATCGCCCGCGCCTTTCCGCTGTCCGACCCCGACCACTATCTCGGCTTTCTGGACGGGGCGGGCAAGGACATCGGCCTGCTAAACGACGTTGGCCCGCTCGATCCCGATTCGCGACAGATCGTGCAGGAAGAATTAGGGCGCCGCTATTTCGTGCCGGTGGTGGAGCGCGTGATCCATGTCCGCGAGGAGTTTGGGACGGTCTACTGGACGGCGGAGACCGACCGGGGCGAAGTGGAATTTGTCGTCCGCAATGTGCGCGATAACTTGCAGGAACTCTCCGCCTCCCGCGTGATTTTGACTGACGTGGACGGCAATCGCTTCGAGTTCCCCGACGTGGCCCGCCTTGACCGCAAGAGTCAGGGAATCCTGCTGCGGAATCTGTAATCTCGCAATGGCGGCGCAAAAAAAATTAGCAAAATAGTTCGTTCGGGTGAAACCGTCCCGGCAAATCTGCGTATAACAAAATGTGCTATCGCTATCGGTCTTTCGTATTGCCCTGTGAGAAGGAGAGATAGATGCGTAGAAAAATGTCCTCCCCGTTCGATGCGTGATTCGCATGGGAGCGTGCGCTGTGGCTGCCCTGCTGTCTTTTAACCGCGTTCAAGCGCAAACCCTGGGCGCAATGCTGTCCGGCGCAATTACGCTTGCGGACGCGCCCGCCGCCGTGCTGCCGGTAGAGTTCGTTTTCTCCTCCGTGACGGAACCTTTCGTGTTCAGCACGCGAGGAACGCGCAACGCGGACGGCACGATTAACCTCGACACACTGCCGAACGGCAAATTCCTCGTCGCCGTGTCCGCGCAGGGCCGCCTGCAAAAAGTTGTGCCGGTGGACACCACGAGCGGAAACGTTTCCAATTTCAGCGTCCAACTCGAAGCCGGCGACGCCAACGGAGACAACTTCTGCGACTCAAGCGACTTCACGGCTCTGCTCGGTTCCTTCAACAGCGACGCCGCCCTTCCCGGAAGCGGCTACGATCCCGCCGCCGATTTCAACTATGACGGGTTTGTGGACTCCTCGGACTTCACGCTGCTCATTGGCAGTTCCAACAGCGTCGGCGACATTTACGCCACGAACCTGACGATAACGCCCTCCGGTTCCGGTCTGAAACTGAACTGGACGGCTAATTCGCTGGGCGCGTCTTACAACATCTATCGCTCCACCACTCCGGGCGGCAATGGAACTCTGTACGCCAGCAACTTCGCGCAGAAGACCTTCCGCGACTCGCAGGCGACCGCCGAGACCGTCTACTACTACCGGGTCTCCGCTGTCAGTCAAAACGGCGAGACGCAAAAGTCCAACGAAGCGACCGGCAAAGTTTCCTCTACGTCCGAACTGCAAATCACCAACATCGCCAACGGCGACACGCTGTCCGGCGAGACGCAAATTATCGTCGCTTACACGGGTTTCATACCCAGGAACATGAGTTTGGTACTGGATGGGGAATACATCAGTCAAAGTTCTCCCACGCAGACGTTATCCGGCCCCGGTCAAATCTATTTCTCCCTATCTACGGATAGCTTCGGTAACGGACAGCACACTGTTCGTATCGTTGACGGCAGCGGACGCTCTGACGTTCGAGCGGTGACATTCAGCAATGCGGTGTCGAATATCGACTACAACGGCACGATTGATACGAGCGGCACGATTGACCCGCAGGTGCTTGGCGCCTGTACGCTTTCGGCAGACCTGAACGGTACGCAAAACTGGACGGTCACGATTCAGACTATCGCCGATACGCCGGTTGTTTTGCGAACGTTTAGCGGCAACTCCAGTGCTATCAACGCAACATGGGACGGCAAAGACGCCACCGGTACGGAGGTTCCCGATGGCAACTACGACTTGGTTATTCAAGCCACGACCGGGCCAGTACAACCGCGCACACCACCCGCTGCCCAGCATCGCAACATCAACAAAATAAGAGGCCTGCACGATGCCTTGATCTGGATGAATGACCACAACGATGTTCTCGTGGCTAATCCCAACGTGCCGGGTTCCCCGTCTGGCATAAAGTTGTTCTGGCAGTACGCCTACTTCATCAGCAGTAAGCTCAGTCGCTACAAGGGAACGGATTTTGATGACGTTACTTTCCTCGGCACTGATTCCGATCACATCACTTACAAGGACAAGCAAACGGGGAAACAGATGTTTTACTCAGATGTGATATGCGCGTTCAAGCATCTGTCTCACCCCTTGAAATTTCTTTGCATTGACACGCATGGGGAAAACGCGCCGCGTCCCTTTTTCGGATTTGGTGCGCTCACTTTCTACACAAGTATCATACCGGGCGAAGGATTGCAGGGCAAGTACGCGGTAGATATGCAAAAATATGTCAGAACGTTGGCTATGGCAACAACGTAGACCCACCTTTGCTTGTCTGGCTCGACGCTTGTTGCTCCGCCGGGGGACATGACGAAAGGCCTGACACATTTCCCGACTATGGTTTCGCGAACGATTTTGGCTATGGCTTGGATAGTCCCGGCGTTTTTATGGGTTGGAACGCATATGCCACTTGCTTCGGATTTGGTACGTGCTGGGATTACTGGCGAAATCAATTCTGGCAGGAGATTGGCTTTGGACACAACTTCGGAACCGCTTTTAACCATACCAACACATACACCACCTATCGTGGGTTGGGGCAGTTCACAGGAACCGCATCGCCAACCTACCGCGCTGTGATAACAGGCAACTTTAATGGAAGTCTGTAACGCAAGCGATCAGGGCGTCATCAGGCAGGTAACAAGCCTGCCTGATGACGCGGAAGGAGACATAAAAATGCGCCGAATTATTATTCCTGTCATACTGATCGTCACGCTCCTTGCTACCACGGGCTTTTACTGGAAGCAACATACCAAGCAGGGAGTCACGAGAGACCACTATCCCTACATCCGCAACATCACAGAGGGCGAAACGATTAGCGGGGGACGATTGCTCGAAGTGGTTTATCTTGAAAGTGGAGGCGCGCCCATAATCAATCTGTTTCTCGATGGCGAACAGATCAATATGAGTACGCCCACGCAACAGTTGGAGCCGGAGAAATACGTTATGATCTCCCTCGATACCCGCCACTACGCCAACGGGCCGCATACCCTGCGCGTCGTAGACAACAAAGGCGGGGTTGATACGCGCAAAGTAACCTTCCACAATACAATCGTGGTCACCTATTGGATTTCCGGCTTTTCGCTACACCCCGCGCCCAAATCGCAGGGCGCGTCCGATATTGGCGTCGTCTACGATACAAAAACTGGCGAAAAGTTAGATATGGACGCTCCGCCGCCCACACAAGCCTCTTTTGAGGCGTCGCTGGCCTCAAGGAAGCAATGGACGGCGACCATCTGCACCCCAAACCCAAGACACGCTGTCCTGCGGACATTCAACGGCAATGGAGACAAAATCGAAGTTACATGGAACGGCAAAGATGCGAAGGGCAGGGTAGTTCCCGACGGAAACTACGCGCTTATCGTCCACATCGCGGGCTGGAAAGACCTGGAATACAATATCAACAAATTCTAGGGGCGCCATCCGCCATCCGCGGCGTGTGGGGTAAGTAAATGCGTCAAAACACAATCACTATCGCTGGCTTGGTTGCGCTCGTTGCAGCGACCGTACTTTACATGGCAATGACCGTGTTCCACTGGCAGCAGCGCAGAAACGCGGAGCTCGCCCGGAGACCGTACCCTTTCATCTACAACATCGCCAACGGCGCCACGCTCAGCGGGAGTGTCACCATCCCTGTTGCGGGCGCCGAATACGAGTTTCAAAGAACGATGCCGCCTCGTATGCAGATACAAGTGGACGGCGGGGAATACAGGATGAACCCTCCGGAGCATTATGAGAATAAAGAGCAGCACGAAAAATATGTTATCTTCACCGTAGATACGGATGACTACGCTAATGGCCCGCATACCCTCCGCGTGACGGACGGCAAAGGCCGCGCCGATGTTCGCAAGGTGATTTTCCGCAATACGGTTTTTGGCGTGAACACTTCGGAAGGTTCTCTGTCTGCGTCGCTGGCGGCAAAACAGCCCTGGACGGTGATTGTGGAAGGGTCAGATTACAAGCCCGTCCGAACGTATCGCGGCAATTCCAGCAAGATTCGCATCAAGTGGGACGGAAAAGACGCTAACGGCAAAATTCGCGTGAACTGGAGCGACCGCTGGAACCACCCGCCTGATGATAGTTATGCCCTTCGGCTGCGCATTGCGGGCGAAGATGATCGGATTTATACGGCGAACAGCATCTCCGCCTCGAAATAGCCTGCGCAAAATAATTCGTACACGGAGCGATCTGACAGGCAGCGGAATTTGCGGCAAAGTAGGCGAAAACGAATCGAAGAATGTCTGCGTAATGAAAAATAAGCCATCCTGCCGATTGACAGAATCGGCTACATATAGTACAATGCGCGGAAATACGGACTAAAGCGCGGGAAATTCGGCCCATTCGGACGCCGCGCATCTCCCGACCGGCTGCAAGTTTCGCGGGCGCGAACGAACGAACCGACGCGCCGCCCTTGCAGCAGGCCGAAAAAGGGACACGAAATTTATGGTTAATCTGCTGTCGCGCATCAAAGGCCCCGCCGACCTCAAAGGTCTCAGCCGCGAAGAATTGAAACAGGTCGCAGTCGAACTGCGCGAGGCCATCATTGAGAACCTTTCCAAGACGGGCGGACACTTCGCTTCCGATCTGGGAGCGGCAGACCTGATCCTCGCCCTGCACGCCGTCTACGATATTCCGAAAGATAAGGTCATCTGGGACACGGGACACCAGTGCTACGCCCACAAAATGCTGACCGGACGACTCGACCGCTTTAATACGCTGCGCCAATACGGCGGCATTTCCGGCTTCCTGCGCCGCGAAGAGAGCGAATTTGACCTGTTCGGGGCGGGACACGCCGGGACCAGCATCTCCGCCGCCTACGGGTTCGCGGTTGCCAGAGACCTTGCGGGCCGCACGGCGGACGAGAGCGTCCTTGCCGTGATTGGCGACGCCTCCATGACGGCGGGCCTTGCGCTGGAAGGGCTGCACAACGCGGGCCACAGCGGGCGCAACTTCACCGTGATTCTCAACGACAACGAGATGAGCATCGCCGAAAGCGTCGGCGGGCTTGCGACCTACCTTGCCAAACTGCGCGTCCACCCGCTGTATCAGAGCATGGAAGCGCAGACCAAATCTGTCCTGTCCCGCGTTCCCGGCACTCCCGGACGCGCCCTGAATAAAGCGGCGGCGACGGCCCTCAAACACAGCCTGACGCACCTCGTTTCGTCCGATCAGTCGGGGATTCTGTTTGAGGAACTCGGCTTCCAGTACATCGGGCCGGTGGACGGACACGACCTCGACCTGATGATTGACCTCTTTACGCAGATCAAGCAGATGACCGGCCCCGTTTTCGTCCACCTTCGCACCGTCAAGGGCAAGGGCTACGACCCGGCGGAGGCCAACGCCCGCAAATGGCACGCGGTCACGCCCCCGATGTTCGCGGACACAGCGGCGGGAACGGCGAGCGGCAGCAAGTCCAGCGGCGAATCGTGGACGAACGTTTTCAGCAAGACGATTATTGACCTTGCCAGCAATGACCCGAAAATCGTGGCGATCACCGCCGCCATGCCCGATGGAACCGGCCTCAACAAATTTAAGGAAGTCCACCCGGAACGCTACTTCGACACGGCGATTGCGGAACAGCACGCGGTCTGTTTTGCGGCGGGGCTTGCGGCGGAGCAGTTCAAGCCGATTACCGCGATTTACAGCACCTTTTTGCAGCGGGCCTACGACATCGCCCTGCACGACGTGGCGATCCAGAATCTGCCCGTTCTGTTCTGCCTTGACCGCGCCGGACTGGTCGGCGACGACGGCCCGACGCATCACGGCGTATTCGATATCACGTACCTGCGGCATATCCCGAACTTTACGCTGCTGGCTCCCAAAGACGGGCCGGAAATGGCGGCGATGCTGCGGTACATGGCGAATGAACACGTGGTCGGGTCGAACGCGGGGCCGATTGCCATTCGTTACCCGCGAGGCAACGCGCCGAGTCTGGACTGGGGCGTCCCTGAATCGCCGATTGAGTATGGCAAAGCGGAGACTATCCTGCGCGGCGACGACGTGACCCTGCTGGCCTATGGCAACATGGTCGCGCCCGCCTTTGAAGCGGCAAAGACCCTGCAGGCCGAAGGCGTCAGCGTGAATTTCATTAACCTGCGCTGGGCCAAACCGCTCGACGCGGAACTGATTTTAGACGCCGCCAGAAGAACGCGCCGCATTATCATCATGGAAGAGGGAACGCTGATTGGCGGCGTGGGTTCCGGCGTCCTTGAACTGCTGGAGCAGCACAACGTCAGCAACGCGCAGGTCAAGCGTTTCGGCGTCCCCGATCATTTCGTGGAGCATGGCGCCATCCCGATACTGCACCGCCTGTGTATGCTGACCGCCCCCGATTTCGCCGCCGCCGCCCGCGATATGCTGGGGATGCGCCAGCCGGAACCGGAACCTTTCGCCGTCGTCAGCACGGAAAAGCACGAAGCGCTTACGGCGTGAAACAGAATGGGAACCACAGAGACCAAAGAGATTTCACAGAGTAAAACAGAGAGACCGAGAGGGGAGGAAAGGGAGAATATCCCTTCTCTCCTCTTTTTTGTGCGTTCTCCCCATTCTTTTCTATGATCTCTGTGGAGTCTCCGCGTCCTCTGCGGTTCCCATTCTTCTTTTGCGCTATTTATTTTCGGCGCGGAGGGAAAATTCAGGCGGCGTCCGCGAGGTGGAGAACGCCGTCGCGCCACGCGGCGGCGCGGATTTCGGCGCGTTCCGATTGGTCGGGGAGGAAACGGCGGATTTGCGAGGCGAAGGCGCGGACGGCCCCGGTCGTGGTCAGGACGGGCGCGGCGAAATTCTCCGAAACGCGCAGCAGTTCCGGGCCGAGCGCCGCCTGCAACGCGGTGACCGCGTGATGCGCCGGGTCAATGAAGCGGGTTTCCGGGGCGATAGATTCTAAGACGGGCAGCAAAAAAGGGTAGTGGGTGCAGCCCAGAATAATGGCGTCTGCGCCCGCCGCAAGCAGCGGCGCGAGGCATTCGCAGGCGGCGGCGCGGGCGTCCGGCGAACGCTCCTGCCCGTCCTCCACCAGCGGCACGAACTGCGGACACGCCACTTCAATGACCCGAACGTCCGGGCGGGCGGCTTGCAGGGCGCGGGTATACGCTCCGCTCCGCACCGTGCCTTCGGTCGCCAGCACGCCGATGACACCGTTTTCGGTCGCTTCGAGGGCGGCCTGCGCTCCGGGCAGAATCACGCCCAGCGCGGGCGTTTCGGGGTGCGCCGCCTGAACTTCCGCCAGCGCCACCGCAGACGAGATATTGCAGGCCATGAGGATTGCCTTGCAGCCCCGCGCTATCAACGCCTCGCTAATTCCAACGGCAAAACCGCGCACCTCCTCCAGGTCGCGCCCGCCATAGGGGACGTGCGTCTGATCGGCGATATACAGGATACGCTCTCCGGGCAGGCGGTTCAGCATTTCACGGACGACGGTCAGTCCGCCCAACCCGCTGTCGAAGACGCCAATCGGGGCGTCGGCCAGAATTTCGGAGGTCATCAACGCCCCGCTTTCGCGCTGTCGGCAGGCTTCGAATCGCCTGCCGGAGGACGGACAGAAAACGGCGTGTTCCAGTCGGTCGCCTGACTCTCGAAGGGCCTGCCGTTCACCGTGACGCGCATTTTTTCCACTGAATTATGCCCCGCCGCAATCCGCATCAACTCTTTCTGAATTTCCGATTCGCCTGACTCGCCCAGGTTTGCCGCCTGATTGAACGCGGAATTGAAGTCTAACGACAGAACGCCCGCTTCGATTTTCGCGTGGTTGATTTTCACGCCTTTCGGAAACGTCCCATTTTTGTTTTCCGCAAAGGCGGTCTCTAAGTCGCGCTTGACCGAATCGGTCTGCGCGTCCTCCGTAATTGCGGCGGCGGCAGGGGCAGGCCCCTCCGCTCTGGTCACGGGCGGGGTCGGGGCCGTCCGGGTCGAAGCGGTCGTAGGGTTGTCGGGTTCCGGCGTTTTGTTGCAACCCGTCACGGCAAGCAGCAGGCAGGCCGCAAGCGGCGCGGGGTGTTTCAATTTCACGATAGTCTCACTCTTCATTACAATCTTCATTGCGGGTTATTGCTACTCTTTGTCGGTCGTTTCGCCGCCCGTTTTGTCCGATTTGTTTTCAATCGGCGGCGCGGGATCGTCGGGCATCGGGGCGAAGTCGGGCGCAGTCTTTTCGCGGAGCGGGCTGCCCTCCACATAACTTTTGATTCCCCGGCACAGCGCCGCCGCCACTTTTTGCTGAAAATCGGCGTCGAGCAGTTTGCGCCGGTCGCGGCTGTTGTTGATATAGGCGACTTCGCAAAGGACGGCGGGCATCGTGCTGACGCGCAGGACGGCAAGCCCGCTCTGGTACAGAATCCCGTCGGACAACGCCCCGCGACTTGGCAGGCCGGAAATTGCGGAGACGGCCTGCTGTACGCACGTCGCGAGGGCGCGGCTGCTGCTGTCGCTCATATGGTAATAGGTGCTTGTCCCCGAAGCGGAGTCGGGATGCGCGTTGCTGTCGTTGTGGATGCTGACGAACAGATCGGCGCGGATGTCGTTGGCGAGGCGCGGGCGGGCGTACAGGTCAACGTCCACATCGCGGTCGCGGGTCATCACGACGCGGGCGCCGCAGGCCTCCAGCGCCGCCCGCAATTTCAGCGCGATTCCCAGCGTGACATATTTTTCGTAGTGCGTTCCGTCGCCGCCCTTCCCGATGGCCCCGCTGGAACTGCCGCCATGCCCCGCGTCAATCACGATCAGTTTGTCCGCAAGCACGCCCGTCGCATTGCGCGGCACGCGCAGATCGAGCGTGATTTTATTCGCTCCGGGCAGGACGCTAAAGCCGACGACGCGGTTCATGTCCAGCGTGATTCGGGTCACGGGCGGGGTCTGCGCTAATTGTTCCGCGTGGAGTCCGCTCACCAGCGGGTGCGCGATGGACTGTTCGCTGCTGTCCGCGTCGGGCAGTTTCAGGGCCGCGTTGGGGATGTCCACCACCAGTTGCGTGGCGTTCTGCTGATAGTGGGCGTAGGGGGCCGCTGTCCGGCTTGTCCCGATTTCGAGGCGGACGCGCTGCGCGTCGGAGGTTGAAAAATGCAGGCTTTGCACAATCAGCGGCGGCATTTCGCGATGATATCCGGCGCGAACGTCCACCGATCCGCGACTGGATTTCGGGCGTCCGGGGCGGATTTGCGGCGGCGCGACAGGCGCGGGACGCGGGGCGTAGGGAAGGGTTTTTCCGTCCGCGTGATCTGGGTTCGGAACCGTCGGCGTCTGGATTTCGCCGCCGCCGGCGTTCTGGTTCGCCGGGTGATTGTCCGCGATTCGGAGGGCGGTCCCGACCAGTCCGGCGCGGATTTGCGTTTCGCTGTTGGCAGGGGAAGCGGACGCCTGCAAAGCGGCTCCCGCCGACAGTTCCAGCACGATGCGGGCGTTCTCAACCGTGTTTTGTCCGGCGCGAATCCGCAGGACGCGCCGCTCGGCGGCGGGCGGCGGCAAGACGGCGGGGTTTTCTGCCACCGTCGCGCCCAGACAATCGAGGTAGCCTTTGACCGCCTTGCCCGACTTCGCGTCCTTAATCATGCGGGACTGGTACGGCACGGGGAATGTGGTCGTGACATGAAGGCTGCCCGCCACAATCCGCGCCTCGGTGACCTTCGCCAACAGATATAAGGTGTCGCCGCGCTTGCCGGGAACGAATTTTCCGGCGGCGTCCTTTGCGTCGGGGCGCTCAATCCGCGCCCCGACCAGCCGCGCCAGATCGGAGAGCAGCAGCATCGGTTTTCCGTTCGGGCGGGCGATTGCCAGTTCTACCGGCGTTTCGCTGCGCTGTGTCCAGACGGCGGCGACATCGCGGCGGGAATTGAGTTTGCCCGTCGCGCCGACCAGTTTCAGAACGTCGAGCGGGGCGTAAGTTTCTTTGCCGTCGGAGAGCGCGGCGGTGGAGAGTTTGCGTTCGCGCCCGCCCACCCGCAGGTGAACGGCGGTCAGACCGTCGGCGAAGGCGGCGCGGACGGGGCAGGCGAGCAGCAGGCCAAAGACCGCCGCGCAAAGTCGGGCGCGGCGCGGGGAAGCGAAATCGTTGCGGGTCAACACGAGGCAAGTCTCCTTTCAAACCACTCAGAGCGTTCTTGCGAGTATCTCACAGTATAGCGCCTCTCCCGCAAATTTGCCATATTCAGCGCAAAATTACCCGTTTTTTCCGTGTCCCACCATCTGAAACGCAGAAATCGGGCCGGGAATGCGCTATTTTCAACTGGACTTTCTACTCCCAAAAGCGACAAGGTTTGCCGAAAGCGCGGCTCACGGCCATAATCCGCCCGCGCCAGTTAATCCGGTTGTCTCGTCAAAATTCAGCATCAAATTCATATTTTGAACCGCCTGCCCCGCCGCGCCCTTAATCAGATTGTCCAGCGCGGAAATTACGGTCACGCGGTTTGTTCGCTCGTCCACCGCCAGCCCAATAGGACAGCGGTTGCCGCCGAGCGTGTGTTTCGTGGCGGGCGTCTGCCCCGCTTCCAGAACGGAAACGAACGGCGCGTCCGCATAGAATTGTCGGTAGATGTCCAGCAATTCCGCCGTCGTCGCCGGACGGTTCAAGGAAGCGTAGGCGGTCGCTAGAATCCCCCGCGTCATGGGAATCAGGTGCGGCGTGAAGGTAAGGCAAATGTTCTCCGCGCCGCCGACGGCTTTTAACGCGGCCTCAATTTCCGGCGTGTGGCGGTGCGTTCCGGCGATTTTGTACGCGCTGACGCTTTCGTTAATCTCTGCGAAATGGGTGTCCGGGCCAAACTTCGAGCGCCCCGCGCCCGACACGCCCGATTTCCCATCCACAATCAGCGAGTCCGTTTTTGCTAATTTATGATGGATGAGCGGGGCCAGGGCCAGCGTCGCCGCCGTCGCATAGCAGCCCGGATTCCCTACCAGCGCCGCGTTCCGGATTTCCGCTTTGTGGATTTCCGGCAGGCCGTAGACGGCGCGGGCGTTCCACTGCGCGGCGGTGTGCGGCGCGTACCACTGCGCGTAAACGTCCGCGTCCCGAAACCGGAAGTCGGCGGACAAGTCCACAATTTTGACGCCCGCGTCTAAAAGCGGCGGGGCCGTCCGCATCGCTTTGCCGTTCTCCTGCGCCAGGAAGACGAAATCGCAGGCCGCAAGTTCCGCGCTTTCCCCGGTGAAGCGCAAATCGGAATAAAACCCGGTCAGTCCGGGAAACGCCGCGCCAATCGGCTGCCCCGCGTAGGTCGTCGAGACCGTCGCCCGCACCTTCACTCCCGGATGCGCCGCCAGCAGCCGCAGCAGCTCCCCGCCGCCATACCCCGACGCCCCCGCAATCCCCACAGCAATCATAACCATGCCCCCGAAAGAAGAATTTTGCCGCAGAGAACACAAAGGGACACAGAGAAAATACAAAAAGAAGGAAAAAAGAAAATTCGTCCACAGAAGACGCAGAAGAAATGCAAAAAACAAGACGGCTCCGCAACCTGTTTTGTTTTGGCTTCTTTTTCTGCGCCTTCTGCGTCTTCTGCGGACAGATTCATCTTCACTTTACTGTGTTCCTCTGTGTTCTCTGTGGTAAAAATTTCCTCTATATTTTCTCTGCGAAAATCTGCGTAATCTGCGGATAAGGGTTCTTTATACGCGCTATCGCGCCTTCCTGTCAAACTTTTCGTCAAAAAATTTGCGGCGCGGCGTATTATACGCCCGCCTGACTTGCTATTTACGCGATTTATACCGTATAATAGAAAGGATAGAATCGCAGCGGCGCAGGGTCGTTACCGTTATATCACGCCTTGATACCAAATTCAGGCAGGAGTCTTTTCGACATGAAGAAATTTTTCGCGCTTTGCCTTGTTTCCTCCACACTGCTTGGCGTCAGCAGCGTCGCCACGCTCGCCGGCCCGCCCAAGACCGACAAAAAAGCCAAGATCGTGAACGTATGGACTTGCCCGATGACGGGCGAAGAAGTCAAAAATAAAGCGGACAAGGGCGTCGTTTACGGCTCCTACCGCGCCCACTTCTGCTGCGCGGGCTGCCCGGAGAACTTCGCCAAACTGCCCGCCAAAGAGCAGCAGGCCAAACTCAAGTCGCTGGCTTCCAAGTCCAAAGCGGAACCCAAAAAGGGCTAGTCCCACCCGGAGAAGAAATAGACAGGATTTACAAGATGTTTCAGGATTGACAAGATATTTTGACTCATCACAAATCTCATCTTGAATTATCTTGAACCATCCTGTTTATCCTGTCTATTTCTTCTCGCCTCTCTGCCTGAATTTAGCGCTCCAAGCGATGCCGAAATACCTCCTGATCTACGCGAAAAATGAGTCCGTCCGCTGGCTGGGACACCTTGACATCCTCCGCGCTTTCGAACGCGCTGTTCGACGCGCCGCCCTCCCCATCGCCTTCTCCAACGGTTTCAATCCGCGTGAGCGCATCGCGTTCGCGCAGGCCCTCAGCGTGGGACTGACCGGCGGCGAAGAACGCGCCCTGCTGGAACTGACCGAATCCCTGCCGACCGACGCAATCGCCCAGCGCCTCAACGACACCCTGCCGCCCGGAATCCGCATCGGCCCGTGCCGCGAAATCTCCGACGCCGAAGCGAAAGATTTGCTGTCCGGCTACGACCGGGGCGTCTACGAAATGACGTGCGGGATGCCGGAGGGCGCGACGGCGGCGCAGGTAGAAAACGCCGTCGCGGAGATGCTGGCCCTGCCCGAAATCGTCCTGAAGCGCGAACGGCAAAACAAAGCGAAAATGGTGAACATCCGCCCGAACCTGTATGCCCTGAACGCCCGCCCGCACCCGGAGAACGAGGCCCGCTGCATCGTGACCGCCGTTGCAGGGCAGGGCGAGGGCGGCACGGCGCGGCCCAACGAAATTTTAGAGGCGCTGGCGGAACGCCTGCCCGGTCTGACCCTGCGCCGAACCCACCGGGCGAAACTGATTCACCGCAGCGAAACCGATTTTTGAACTGTATTCTCTCCTGAAAGGAGACAGCCGAATGAGCAAAGAGATTATCGTCAATGTCGGTGAGCGGGAGACCCGCATCGCCGTCATGGAGGACGATAAATTAGTGGAACTGCACATCGAACGCGCCGAGCGCGTGGTGGGCAGCGTGTATAAATGCCGCGTCGCCAATGTTCTGCCCGGAATGGACGCCGCATTTGTGGATGTCGGGCTGGAGCGCAACGCTTTCCTGTATGTCGGCGATGTGCTGCCCGGAGCGGACGAGAGCGGCGGAACGACCGACACCGGCGGTGATTCGGGCGGCAATGGCGCGGGAAACCGGCGCGGACGCTTTGGACGCGACAAACGCCGGCCTGATACAGGAATGCCCGCCGCCTTGCCCGCGCTGACCGCCGCGTCCGATTCGTCATCGGACGGTATGGCGGACGATCACGACGACGACGATGACGCCGAGGCGGACATCGAAGCGCTGGCGCTGCAAGCGGAGGCGGCGCTGGCGGGCGGCGCTATAGACGACGCGGACGACGAGGGCGCGGCGGGCGAAAATAAATTAAACGCTCCCACCCGAAAGCCCTACCGTCGGTCGGCCTTAAAGCAGCAGCGAATCAAGGACGTGCTGAAAATCGGGCAGGAACTGCTCGTGCAGGTCATTAAAGGGCCGCGCAGCACCAAAGGGGCCAGAGTCTCTACCCGCGTCTCCCTTCCCGGTCGCTACCTCGTGCTGATGCCGGAGGCTGACAATCTGGGCGTCTCCCGCAAAATTGAGGACGCCAAAGAGCGCGACCGCCTGAAAAAAATCGGGGAACGGATGCGCGAACCGGGGTTCGGCCTGATTATCCGAACGGAAGCGGAAGAGAAGACCGAGCAGGAACTCAAGGCCGACATGGACTTCCTGATTAAAACATGGCGGCAGGTGCAGGAAAAAGCGAAGACCGTCCGCGCCCCCTACCTCGTGCAGCAGGACTTGACGCTGCTGTATAAGACCATCCGCGACGTGTTCGGCTCTGACGTGCAGAAGCTCATTATTGACGATCCGGCAGAGTACGAGAAGGCCAACGAACTGCTGGAGCGCCTCTCGCCGAAATTGAAAGGCCGCGTTTACCTTTATGACGGCGTGGAGCCGATTTTTGACCACTTCCGACTAGAGGCCGAAATCGAGCGGCTGACCAAGCGCAAAGTGATGCTCAAATCCGGCGGTTCGCTGGTGATTGACGAGACGGAAGCGCTGACCGTAATTGACGTGAACACGTCGAAATTCGTGGGCAGCAGCAGCCTTTCCGAGACGATTATTCGGACCAATCTGGACGCGGCGAGCGAGATTGCGCGGCAGATGCGCTTGCGCGACATCGGCGGAATTATCGTGATTGACTTTATTGATATGAATAACGCCCGCGATAAGCAGTCGGTCGTCAAGGCGCTGGAACTGGCGCTGAAAAAAGACCGTTCCCGCACGAAAATCTCCAACATCAGCCCGCTGGGTCTGGTGGAGATGACCCGCAAACGCACCGGCGAGACCCTCACCGGCTTTATGACCGACGAGTGTCCGTACTGCAAGGGGCGCGGCAACCTGCCCTCGGCAGAGAGCGTCAGCGTTCAGTTAGAGCGGGAAATCCGGCGCTTTGGCGGAAATCCGCAGTACGCCCGTAAAGACGCCTTCCTCGTAACCTGCAACCCGGAAGTGGCGGAACTTCTCATCGGGCCGGAGGGTTCCACCATCGCCGAACTGGAGCGAGAGCTGCAAAAAGCCCTCTACATCCGGGCGGAGGACGGGGCGCACATCGAGAAATTTGATATTGATCCCGGCGACATCGGCGAGTTTGAGAAAAACCGGCTGAATTACCGGCGGGCGCAGGTTGTGGAGTGCCGCATCGTGAAATCGCTGCTCAAAGAGGGCGCCAAGGCGGTCGGCTGGGCGGACGGCTACCTCCTGGACTTAGACGACGGCGTGAAAATGATCGGACAAAAAGCAAAAGTCAAGATTACGGACATTCGCCGCTCGTATGCCGTCGGGCAGGTCGTTCCGGGAACCAACCGCCCGCTGGACTGACGCAAAAGTCAGAAAAAGAAGAAATAGACAGGGTAGTCAGGATGTCTCAAGATGAACAAGATGAATTTAGATTTTTAAGAATCCTATCTTGTCTTATCATGAAAGAATCCTGTCCATCCTGTCTATTCTTTCTTCTTTACCGCGTGAGCAGCAGGGGCGTGACGGCGCGGGTCACGTCGCCTTCGGAGGTGTGCGCGGTGACTTCCAGCGTGTAGGTTCCGCCGGATAGGGCGATCCCCCGGTCGTCGCGCAAGTCCCAGAGCATCTGGTTGATTCCGGCGGACACGGCGCGGCCTATGCTGAGATGCCGCACGACGCGCCCTGCCGCACGAATCTCCACGCTTGTCTCCGCGCCCTGCGACATTTCAAAGGCTATGGTGACTTTGGAGGCGGCGCGTCCGCCCGGAAGCAGCGGCAGGCCCGCAGTCAGGTTGCTGATGCGCAGCCGCCCCGCCCCGCCCGGTTCCGCCGCGATCTGGAAACTGCGGGTCGTGGCGTTCGCCGCCATGCGGAAGGTGTAAGCGTTAGTGGAGTTAAGGGCCTGCTTTGCGCCCGTTTCCATGTCCGTGATCGTAAGGCGCAGCCCTTTCGGGATTAAGGCCGCGTCCTGCCAGCTCAGCGTGTATTCCTGCGCGGCGGCGGGAACGGTCACGATCACATTCCAGACCGAGCGGGAATTGGAGCGGCGAATGTCGGTCAGGAAGTTTCCGTCCCCGCCCGCGCCCGCGTCCCAATCGGCGTGAGGAAACATAACCGACAGCGCCGGAACGCCCCGCGTTAAGGCGGGCGGGGCGGCGGCGCTGAGGATTGCCACAAACGAGTCCGCGCCCCGCGCCGCCTGACCGAAGGTCGCAATGGCCCGATGCCCCTCCGCGTCCTGCACGAACAGCGGCATACGCCAGCCGTCCGCTCTGCGACTTGCGGCGGCGCGGGTGACCTTAATGCTGCGCGACACCGAGCGATTGGTCGGGTTGGCGTAGGTGATCGTGACGCCCTCTGTGACCAGAACGCGAATCCAATAGCCTCGCCATGCTTCGAGGGTGTTAATCGGAGCTACGGTCACGGCGGAACTGGTAATATCCTTATAGCCTCCGGTAAACGCATCGTAGGCAAAAATTCCCGGCGCGATGTAGCCGTCCGTGACGGCGGTCGCGTAGTCCACCGCGTCTCCACCCTGATACTGGAACTGCAAATCGCTGCCGACGGTCAGACTTTGATTGTACGGCGTCCCCATCTGATTCCAGCCGAATTGCAGGGGGATGCTAATGTATTTCTGAACGTCTGTTCGCTCGCCGACGATGGCCCCCGTTGTGAACGTTGTGCTGAAACTGGCCCAGAGCGCGTTCCCCGGCTGATACAGCGGCAGGTTCGGGTAGCGCAGGTATTTGTCCGCCGTGAGCAGGTCTTGCCGGTACTGCGCCAGCAGCGCCTGATTTGCGGGCAGGCCAATCGCGGCGGCAAAATCGCCGTTGAGCGGGCGGATGGGAAGCGAGATCATCTGCGGCCCGCCGAGAAAGGTATGCGCCAGCGAATCGGTGGGGCCGGGAGCGACAATCTGGAGCAGCGGGGCCACCACGCCGTTCGGGTCGTTGTTATCGCGAATCAGGACGTTGCGGTGGAACGTCGCCGCCGTGCCGCCCGTCGGCGTGTAAGTCAGGGTGACGCGGCTAAAGTTGTTGGGGATGCCCGCTGTCCCCTGCGGAGCGCTAAATACGCCCGCCAGCGCCGCCGTATTGACCGGGCTGCTGCCGCCGTCGAAACTTGCGACCAAAGCCCCCGCGTCGGAACCAACAACCACGCCAGAGAAGCGGTTGGGGGCGGTGTCAAGTCCGGTCTGTCCGGTCGGAAAATAGACGCGGACGCTCTCTTTATTTACGGGAAAGTCTACCGCAACCCGTTCCCGGTCGTTATTGCCGATGCCGGTGAAGAACGGCGCGACGGTTCCGAATCCATTCGTAATTTGCAGCGTGTCGAACGATTGCAAAAACAGGCGGTTCGCAAACGTGTAGTCCCAGTAGATAATGTTGGCGCTGCCGCTTAAATCGGTCTCGTTGCCGTCCCGGCTGGTGGCGTAGTAGACCACGAAGAACGCCGCGCCGCTGTCGTTGGAGTTGGCGTTTTTCGGGTAGGTCGCTTCGGTCGAGACGAACAGTTTGTTTCCCGGCGTCACGCTGGTGTTGAAAATGTATTGTTTCTCAAACCACGTCTGAAACGGGTCGCCCTCCACGCTGGGAGAAGCGGCGGACGCCAGCGTTCGCAACCGGCTGACATCGTTGGCAATCGTGGCGTCTGCGGCGTAAGCGGCATAATAGCCGCCGGTTCCGCTGCCGTCCGCGCTGCCGGTATTGAATGTTTTAAAGAAGGCGTTATTCTCAATAAAGCATTTCAGCCACGCGGTCGAGGACATTTGCAGGCGCGGCACGAGCATCCCGGAGAGGGTAGACAGGTTGAACGCTTGCCCGCTGCGCGAGGAGGGAAAAAACGTGTTGTTGCCCAGCGCGGGCTGATTAAGCAGGTCATAGTACGAAGTGTAGTAAAATCCGTTGGCGGGGTTCACGCTTTGCCCGGTCGGAATGCGTCCGGCAAGCGTGAGGCGCTGCGCCGCCGCCACTGCCGCCGCCCGCCCCATGCCCGTCTCCCAGGCGTCATACGCGATCCGCTGCCGCGCATGGAACGCCTGCGCCACGACCTGCGCCATCGCCAGGAAACGGAAGCCGTAATTTTGGAACGACGGGAAATCTATCTCCACGCCGCTGCCGGTGACCATCAGCACCGCCCCGACGGGTTCGTTAATCGTGCCAAGCGTGGGGTCGAGGCTGCGGACGGTGACGGTTCCGCTCCAGCCGGGACGCCCTAAAATGTCGTCGCGCAGTTCCGGGTAAACCAGGTTAATCAAGGTCTGCAAATCGGCGGCGTCAGCGGCGGTGAATGTTCCGTTGGTTCCATCGCCCGTCACGATATTGAAGGTGAGTTCATCGGCGGGGCCGCGAGTCTTGCGGCCCGCCGGAACGACGATTTTGCCGTTTTGACGCAGTAGCACGGTATCGGAAACGTCCAGCGATTCGCCCGGTTTAATCAGCCCGCGCAGTCGCATCGCGGTAAGTTCCTGACGCAGGGCCGCGTTTCGCGCCGCAATCAGCGGGACGATTTTCTGCTGAAACGCCGCCCGGACTGCGGCCTCATTAGTCGCGTCTTTCACATCTAAAACAAACGCGGACTGCGGCCCGCTGCTCACGGAACGGAACGGCGCGTCGCTTAGATTGCGGTAGGCGGACTGCGCCCCGCAACGATTTCCTGCAAAAACAAAAAAAGCAGTCAAGCCCAGCGCGGCAAACAGCGCGGCGCGGACAGAGGTAATTTTCGGTCTCAATCGGAAGTCCTCCGGGACAAAGAGAATAGGAGAAAGAGATTTTTGTCCGCAGAGGACGCAGATTTTCGCAGAAGGGGGAATAGACAGTATGAACGGGATTTTCAGGATTTAGAGGATAATTCGATTTTAGATTTTCAGAAATATATCTTGTTTTTATCCTGAACCGTCCTGTTGATCCTGTCTATTTCTTCCTAAATCTTCTGCGTTTTCTGCGTCCTCTGCGGACAAAATCTTTTTCTCCTATTCTACGGCGCAATGAAGTTGTACAGGGCGCTGATAGTCGTGTCGTAGTTAAAGGTGGTCTCTTGCTTACGGTCGTCGGCGAGGACAGACCAGTAGTATTTGCGGCCCGATGTCAGCGTCGGCCCCTGATAGGCGAGCGCGGTGCTGGCGCTGCTAATCTCCTGACTCCAGATCGGCTCGGTTTTCGCAAGGTTTGCGGTTGGGTTGGCGGGCTGCGGGTATTCATCGTAAACGGCGACGGTGTAGTGCTGCGCGTTGGTGACGGGCAGCCACTGGAACAGCGGGTTGCCCTGTGTGGAGCCGTTCAGCGGGCGGGTCGGAGTAATCGGGTCCATCGGGCGCAGGGTGACGTAATTGTTCGGGTCTTGCGTGTTAAAGACGCTCTCGTTCTGGTTTACATCCACGCGCACGACGCCATAGTAGTTCAGCGTGTTCGGGGTCAGCACGCCGTCGCCGTCGGAGAAGCGTTCGGCGAGCGGGTCTTGAATCGTGGCGGCGACGCTGAACTGTCCGTTGTCAATGCGGCGCAGAATGGCGTAGCCGTACAGCGCGTCATACGCCCGGTAATCCCACTCCAGGATATTCTGAATCACGTAGCCGGACGGCGCGGCGCGGGTCGGGCCAACGGTCTTCGTGATGATTTTGCCGCCGTCGGCGGCGTGGCGCAGTTTGAATCCGCGTTTTTGCAGGAAATAATCCCGCACCGCAAGGACGCCTGGATCAATGGCGGGAGCGCCTGCGGCCCGCGTCGGGTTAATCGGCGTGGTGATGGATAGTCCGTCCAGATTCGTCACGGCGGGCAGGCCATAGTCGCCGCCCGTCGCGGTCGCCAGCGTAAAGTTGCGCGTAATGGTCTGTCCCGCCGTCACCGTGATGCCCTGCGCGGTAGCGTTCGTCTGCCCGACATAAGACGCCGTAAGCGTATAATTCGTGGCGGCGGGGACTTCAGGAATGGTGAAATTTCCGCTGCCGTCGGTGTAGGCCACAATCGCGCCGAGCGTATTGAACGCGAATTTAGCGCTTGACGGCGCGGCGGCGGCGACTAAAACTTTTGCGCCGCTAATCCCGATGTTACCGGCATTTTTGACGGTTCCGCTAATCGTCCCCTGCGTGTCGGGATTAGAGATCACGATTTGCACGTTTGGCACGGTTGCGCCCGCTGCTGTCAGCGCGAATCGGTTGCTGCCCCTCCACGTAACGCCGTCCACGTCGCGGAACGCCCGAATCGTAGCGATCCCGCTGGCGTTTCCGGTCGGGACGCTGTACTGCCCGCTTTGTCCGCTCGTAGTGGGAGCGCCGTTGTTTAAGATGACTTCTGCGTTCAAGATGGTTGTGCCGTTGATATCGGTGACGGAGCCGGAAACGGTATTCGCGACATTGGTTCCGCCGCCGCCGTTGTTATTACTGCCGGACGTGGACGAGCCGCCGCCGCACCCGGCAAGCGGAATCAGCGTCAGGACGGCAAGGCCCGCCGCAATGCGGGCGTTGAAAATCGGTGTGTTAATGGGAATCTCCTCCTCGTGGAAGCCTCTGAGGGGTTGCTTGCTTTCAGGGCGTTACGCCTACTTACGTAGCCGCCCGGTGATTGTGACACAGTTTGTGACGTTTCGAATGGGGGAAATCGGTCGTAGGGTCTGATTCGCCATGTGGCATGGCGTTTCCTTCTTCAGGCAGGGCCATTCCAGGGCCATTCAGTTATCAGCGTCGGGCGGTTGAGACCGCTGCCACAAGCGCGCGAAGTGTCCCTTCGGACACTAAACCCGATCCTTTTTGTGTAGGCTAATCCGCATTGAGTCCGCGAAGGCGGACTTTGCGCGCGCGTGGCCGTGAATTGATTCGCCCGCACGAAAACTGAATGGCCCTGGTTCGTATGTTCGGGTGTTGACGGACTTAGTGTGCGTTAGGCCCTCAAGTAAATCAATGGGAGGATCGCGTGACCTTCCTCAACGGTCGGGCGTCATGCGCGGCAACTTGTGGCGGCAGGGTTTCTTGCGGACACGGGCGAGCGTGTTTCGGAGTGTGGGAAAAAGCCTGCGTCCGCGATCTATGCGCTGATGTGATTTACTTTCTTACTCTCTTATAGACAAATCAGTGAAACACGGTAGAGAGAAATTGCGTTCCCGTCCGCAGGACGGTCGGCGAAGCCTCCCAGACGGGTCGCTGCGCGGCCCGGTCTACCGCAAAGGTGCGAGGTTTAAGTGATTCGTCTATCAGGGTTGACGTTTAGATAAAAAGGCAGCGTGTTGTAGCCATTGATGACCACTTCCCGTTGCCCATCGGGTAAAGTTCTCGTGACTAAACTAAAGGACTTTGCCCCCTGGATCGTAACACATTTTCGGACCTCGCCGCCTTTCGTCAAGCGATTTATACCGACTTTGGCAACGGACGCGACGCGCTATTTGACGCCTGCGCCGCCCTGCGCATCGAAACGCAGGCCCATTCCTGCGTCGAACTTTCCCTCGCCCCGCTCCTTACGCGGCAGTGGGGCAGTCGGGTCAGGCCGTGCAGAACGCAAAAATAGACCGCGAGGCCTTGCAAAGAATCTTTGTTTGCGCCGCCCCGCCGCCAATGCCACACAAGCGGTTCGTCCTGGGAATAGACGCCAGCAGCATCGCCCGCCTGCAATCCAGGACGGCGCGGGACCGCGCTTACGCGCATCAAAGCAATCGGCCCGAAGGCAGTATTCCCGCCACACCGGGCTGGCAGTTCTCGACTTTGACGGTCCTGCCGGAAACGCCCAGCAGTGGGACGCGGCTTTTGGACAATACCTCCATACCCGGCGAACAAACGCAGGGACAGGCCGCTGCCCCGTCGCTGACCGCGCTTGTGCCGCAGCGGCTCTGGCGTCCGCTCCTCCCCGGCGACGGCTACTACGGCGGCGTGACGTTCTTACAGCAGATCGAAACGGTGGCCTGCGTCCGCAATCCACTGGGTCTGGCCCGCTTTCCGGGGCCGGCGCTGCGCCAGCCCTGGAAACGCGAGGCCCGCGAACGGACGCCGCCACAGGTGCGTCGGGAGAGGCGCGGAATGATTGCAGAATTGGGTACGCCCGCTCGCCTGCCCCAGGTGCGCGGAAAATCGCCGGGACGCCGGGAATGAACGAAAATCGCTCCCGCGCCGAGACACGAACCCGTTTACAAGGCAACCGGAAAGGTTGCTAAGAAAGTCTAAACGTCAGTAGAGTAGAGACCTATGCACGAATGGCCCCATTATAAGTCACCCGCCCGGTTTTGTCAATGCGCGTTATTCGCTTTCATCTTCGTAGGCGTCCACGCCGGGAACGGGGCCGCCGGGATTGAACCGCTGCTCGATTTCCGCTTTGCCGATGAGGAGTGCGCGGGGCTTGGCGCCATTGAGCGGGCCGACGATGCCGCGCTCCTCCATCATTACCACGATGCGGGCGACATACCTATCTTCATTTTTTTAGCAGCGTTCCCGCCTGTTGAGGATATTTTCTAATGAGCCATTCGAGGACTTTGATTTGCTCTGTTCCGGCGGCGCGTCTAATCTGCGCGAGAAGTTTTTCAGCGGGCGGGCGTTCTGACGTAATGTTCGCCGCGCCCTCATTGCAGACAGAACACAGGGCGCGGAGATTGGCGGGATCGTCGGTCCCGCCCATTGATTTGTCGAGGATATGCCCGATATGCAGGCGCGTTTTTCGTCCTGCATCGTCGGGATGCGGTTCACCCGCGACCGCCCCGCACATCTGGCAGGTAAATCCGTCGCGATCAAGCACAACGGCGCGGGTTTCTTTGGAGAGGGCGCGGACCGAAGGTGGTTTGCGTATCAGGCTGACGAGCGTATATTGACCGGGCTTTAGATCGCTGCGGTCGTTGTGCGTCACGATGTCCATGCCATATTCGTCGCGCAGTTCGCGAATGCGCCGCGCCCATTCGCTCGTGCCTGCGACCTGTCGCAGCGTTTCCGAATCGAGGGTTTCGCCGACATGGTTTTCAAGATAGGCGCGGAGTCGGTCGCGGGAACCAGGTTGTCTCGCCATTTACACGCCGTCCTTTCGCTTTTTTTCGGAAGCGTTCAGGGCGCAATGGATTGCGGCGGCGACGGCGCGGGCGACGGGCGGCGGAAACGCGTTGCCTACCTGGCGGTATGCGGCGGTCTTGCTTCCGCTAAACTTCCAGTCGGACGGAAAGCCCTGAATCCGCGCCGCCATCGGGACGGTGAGATTTGGCATTCCGGCAAATCCGGGCGGCGGCGGTCCCAATGCCAATTTGCCGCCGTCCACGCCCAGCGCGGCCCATGCTGCGCGGGCGCGAGTCGGCCCCAAATCCGGCCCGCCGTGTTTCTTCGAGCCGCCAACGAGGGTAGGCGCAATCCGGTTGGCCTGCGCCGCCCACTCCTCCGCGTTCTCCCAACCGCCAGACGCCATCAGTTCGCGCAGGGCCGCGCCAACCGTCAGCGCAGGGACCAAAGACGACTCAGGCCATGCGAAATACGGCGCAAACTTCTCCGCCAGCGCTACGCAGACCACGCGGGGCCGCAACTGCGGGACGCCGAAATCACACGCATTGAGCAGTTTCCAGCGCGGAACGTAATCGAGGCAGCGCAGACGCTCGTCAATCCATCCGCGATAGTCAGCAAACGCGGGATCGAGCAGGCCGCGCACATTTTCCAGCATCACGGCGCGGGGCTGACATTCGGCAATCAAACGCAATGCCTGCGGAAAAAGGTCACGCTCATCGCCCGCCCCGATCTGCTTGCCGGCAACCGAAAACGGCGGACAGGGAACGCCCGCCGCGAACAAGTCCACGCCGCGATAATCCGCCGCGCTGAAATGGCAAACGTCCTGCTCGATAACGTTCCATTGCGGCCTGTTGATGCGCAGAGTGGCGCAGGCGTTCCGGTCATTTTCCACAAGGGCCAGCGGATGAAACCCGGCCTGCTCAATGCCGAGCGCCTGCCCGCCCGCCCCCGCGCAAATTTCCAACGACATGAGAGGCACGTATCTTGCCGCATATTTTTTACGAGTTCCGCCCAAAACATCGTATTTTGGCAGTTTATTCGATGTTTCAATTTGCTTTTTCATAATCGTGTTTTGTTACTTTTTGACTGCAAAACAAAATACAGACAACAGGAAAAAAATCCTGTTGTCTGTACTTTACCTGCTTAGTTCAGCATTTGCCGAATTTGAGTGATGCGATGGTCGGGAATGGGTTTGCGCCCATTTTCCCATTCGCTGATGCGGCCCGGATTGATGTCGAGTTTCGCCGCGAGTTGATGTACGTAAAGGCCATTTGCCTGTCGCCGTTGACGCAACCAAATGCCGTCATAGACGACTCCGCTCTGAGGATTTATACCCATTGCATTCTCCAAAGACGCTTTGCGTCTCATGTTGTGCCGCGCCTGGAAAGGCGTGACAAATTGACATGACCAAAATAAAGTATTGGTTTTGGCGAAATCTCTTGACAGGGGAGTCATTGGCTTGGTATAATCCGATTATTCTAAAGACGGGTTACCAATAGTCGTCTAACGATTGATGAGCCTGTATACGAGAAAACTCCGAAGCCGTCTCTGTTCCACCAGATACGGCTTCATCTTTTTATCTAGGTCAATAGGATTCTACCGCCCCTAGCCGTAGTTGTCAAGGGATTTTGAATGGATTATTTTGTCTACCAAATAAATGGCATGATTTTCCGCAGAATCAGCCTTTAACGCCGCTTATCCAATATGGTGTTTAACTTAGCCTGCTCGATAGTAAGAGTGCTATGATTGAGACTTGGAATCCAAGTCAGCTTGATTTCTCGTCGCTCATCGGTCTTCGGCGCGGCAATTACCTCTTTGATAATTGAAAGGGATGAAGATACGTAGACGTTCAAATCATCCGCTAATCCATCAACCTCCTTGCCCAATTCGCGGAGTATGCCATCAAAAATTGAATCCTTCTGAGCGATTGCCAAACGTATTGACAGATCGAGCATATGCTTATAGATTAATCCCATTTTTCTAGCAGTAAGCACTATTGCGACAGGATCGCCCGGTTTTCCCGGCGGCCCTATTGCCAGAGGAAAGTCTTTCTTAAAGACCGTTTTTACTCGGTCAAGTATTCCCTGAATGTCATCCAACCTCCTCTGAAACCAAGACATTGTCTCCGAAAATTCTAGTTTTTCATTTGAATTGGGCGCAATCCCCAATCCAACTGCCTGACGAAGACTCTCATAACCAGCGATTTCATCCGTCAGAACTTGGAAAAACAGCAGGTATTCCCAACACGAAGCGCGTTTAAGTGCAATTCTCACAGTTTCATCTTTCAAGCCTCGATATTCTCTTATCGTGTTTCGCGCGGTTTGTATTTGTTCACTTGTAACCGCAGGGCGTTCCAGCGCAGATAACCCGCGTTGTACCAGACGTGAGGGTGTACTGGACAGACTGCTTGAATTCGAAACGGTAAGTGGGGCTTCTTGTTGATCTGAATCGTCGCTCATAATTTTTCCTTTGCAATTTTCAAATCGGCTAGATTTTGGCGCCGTTCAACTAATTGCGATTCAGCGTCAGCCGCCATTTCTGTCAATAAGTTACGCCTCTGCAATTTTGCAGCCTCGCATTTTGTGAAAAGCGCGTATAGGTCAAGTTGTTTCAGTCTGTCTATTTCGGCTGTGACATTTTCGAGGTGGCCTGTGACCTGAGCGATTTTACGAATGGCTCGTACTAACTTTGCGCCAATGTCCGTACTCTGAATTTCGGCGTTCTCATTCCACTCATCAAGTATAGCAAGCAAACCGTTCTCGTCGCCATCTTCATAGGCGTTATTGACCTCCACCATGAGTTGATGGCGCCGATTGCGATCTTCCTCACTACTTGCTAAATCAGGATGAACACGCTTGACAATTTCGCGATACAATTTTTTTAATTTGTCAGAAGGTTGGAAAACTTCTTTAGCTGTTTGGGAACTATAAAACTTACTTTCGCCTGCTGTTTCCTGGGCTGTCTTTCGGGCTTTCTGCGCTTGTTGCTGTAAGTTCTCATTGGTGGGATTAGCGAAAGACTTCCATTCTGCTATCTCCGCTTCAATGCGATCCATTTCTGCGTAAAGACGCCCAACTGTCTGAATATAATGACGCTCAAAGGTGCGCAGGCTTACTTGAAGCGTGACTTTCTCCAACTCAAGTCCTGCCAACTGGTTTTCTAATGTCTCCAACTCCGCCAACTTTTTATCAAGCTCGCGTTCTTCTGGCAGTTGAATTTTTACAATGGGATTGTTCATGAAAATTATGCGACTAACACCGGGTGGTCTAATTTGCGGGAGGCATAGCGCGCTGCGGCCTGTATGTCTTCCATTTCGAGGTCAGGAAGTTCTTCTAAAATTTGTTCGGCGCTCAGCCCTGCCGTGAATAAGTCCAGTATATCCACGACGCGAATCCGCATCCCGCGAATGCAGGCGCGGCCTCCGCACTGTTTCGGATTCACAGTAATTCGGTTGTTGATTTCGATCATGGTTGTGCCTCCTTGATTCTCATTATAAGTCAGGCGCGGGGTTTTGTCAATGCGCGTTATTCGCCTTCGTCCTCGTAGTTGTCCACGCCGGGAACGGGGCCGCCGGGATTGAACATTTGTTCGATTTCCGCTTTGCCGACGAGGAGTTCGCGGGGCTTTGCGCCGTTGAGCGGGCCGACGATGCCGCGCTCCTCCATCATTTCCACGATGCGGGCGGCGCGGGTGTAGCCGATGCGGAAGCGGCGCTGCAACATCGAAGTGGACGCCTGCCCGTTGTTGACGACGAGGCGCACCGCCTGCTCGAAAAACTGGTCGTCCACGTCGCCGCCCTCGTCGCTGCCGCCGCCCGAAGCGCCGCCTGACGACGTATTGCCCTCCGCCACGCTAAACGCAAACTGCGGTTTTTCCTGCGCTTTGAGGTAATCTACAAGGGCGTTGGTCTCGCCTTCGCTGAGATAACTGCCCTGCACGCGCAGGGGCTTCGCCACGTCAATCGGCATATAGAGCATATCGCCGCGCCCGATCAGCCTGTCCGCGCCCGCCATGTCCAGAATCGTGCGGCTGTCCACCTGACTGGCGACGGCGAACGCGATGCGCGAACCGATGTTGGCCTTGATCGTTCCGGTGATGATGTCCACCGACGGGCGCTGCGTGGCGATCACGAGGTGGATGCCGGTGGCGCGGGCGAGCTGCGCAAGGCGGCAGATGCTTTGTTCGATTTCCGGCCCCTGCTGCATCATCAGGTCGGCGAGTTCGTCCACAATCAGCACGATAAACGGCAGTTTTTCCGCTTCCGGGACGCGGGAATTGTAGCCTTCGAGGTTGCGAGTGCCCATAACGGAGAACATATCGTAGCGCCGATCCATCTCTTTGATGGCGGCGCGGAACAGCCCCGCCGCCTGCTTCACATCCTTCACGACGGGGTGCATCAGGTGCGGGATGCCGTCCCACAGCGAGAGTTCCACGCGCTTGGGGTCAATCATCAGCAGGCGCACGTCGCGAGGCGTGGCGCGGTAAAGCAGGCTGGCGATAATCACATTCAGGCACACGGACTTGCCGGAGTTCGTCGAGCCGCCAATCAGCAGGTGGGGCATTTTAGCGAGGTCGGCGTATTTGTACTGCCCCGCCACGTCTTTGCCGAGCGCGAAGGTCAGCATACTGGGCGCGTTCTTAAACTCGTCGCGCTCCAGACATTCGCGCAGGCTCACGGTCATCGGGGTCGCGTTGGGGACTTCCACGCCAATCGCGGATTTGCCGGGAATCGGCGCTTCCACCCGCACATCAATCGCCGCCATGCTCATCGCGAGGTTGTCGGCGAGGCTGACGATTTTGCTGACCTTGATTCCGGGGGCCAGTTGAATTTCGTAGCGGGTCACGCTGGGGCCGCTGGCGACTTCCACGACGTTCGCCCCGATGTTGAACTGCTCTAAGGTCTGCTCAATGATATGGACTTTGCTGGTGAGTTCCTCCTGCGAGCGTTTGGAGATGGCGGGCGGGGCCTCTTTGAGCAGCGTCAGGGGCGGCAGCTGAAAATCGAGATTGACAATAATGGGTGTCGGGGGTTGGGTGTCGGGTGTCGGAACTTCCTTGCTGCGCGTTTTGGTTTTTGCCTCGTCCGTTTTTTGGTTTTTGGTCTCCGGGTTCGGAACGGTCTCCGCGTCGTCGGGCTTTTCGACCCCCGACCCCCGACCCCCGACACCCTTGTCCTCCGCGCCGCGCAGGGGAGCGGTCAGGTTAAACAGGTTCCATGTCTTTGCGCGGGGTTCCTCCTCTGATTCGGGCGGGGGCGGAGCGCCTTCGAGCAGCGCGGCGGACTTTGCGGGGCCGACGAGGGCGCGTTCCACCACGCGGGCGTGGCGTTCGGCGCGGTCATCCGTTCCGTTCTCTCCGTTTTGGATTTTGGATTTCGGACTTTGGATTACCAGTTCGGGATCGCGAACGGAAACGATGGCCTTACCGGTGGCGGCGAGACGGCCCATTGCGTCGGCGCTGGCGGCCCCGCGCTGCCGCAGGCGGTCTAGCAGGACGAACAACGGCTGATCTACCAGCAGCAGGACGGCGAACACGGTGAGGACGGTCAGCAACAGGTAACTGATAATGGGGCCGAGCAGAGCAAGGAGCGGAGCGCCGAAAAGCCATCCGATCCAGCCGCCCGCGCCGCGCATCGCGTCAGTGTTGGCGGGAACCAAAGCGATGTGCCGCCCGGTAACAAAAATGAGGAACAACAGAAACGAACCGAGCGACGAACGGGAGACAGAGAGCCGCTCATACCCAATAAGGAACATCGTCCCGCCAAACAGCGCCAGGACGGGCAGGGCGTAGGCCCCGCTGCCAGCAAGCAGGCGCAGGGCGGCGTCTGCGTGATCCGGCAGAGGCGCGTCCTGTTTCCAGCACAGGCATAGCAGCCCTGCCGCGCCGAGAAAGAAAAGGAGCAGGCCCCAGAAGTCCTGTAAGCGCCTTTCAGAAACGGACGGTTGGGCGGCGCGTCCACGCGGCGTTTTTACCATGATTTTGAATCTCCTGCGTCCCGGCGCAACGCGCCTGCCAGAGAGGGTAGCGCAATACCGGGAATTGTACGGAATTATGACAGAAATTTGACGGCGGGTCAATCACCGGCGCAAAAAATCAAGCGCGGCGCGTTCTGCGCCGCGTAAACAGGGAGAGCATAAAGGATGGAGCAGCGATTGTTAGGGGGTTCGGGGCTGAATGTCCCCGTGCTGAGTTTTGGAACGGGGACGTTTGGCGGCAATACGGAGTTTTTCAAAGCGTGGGGTTCCAGCGATGTTGCCGAGGCCACGCGGATTGTGGACGTGTGCCTCGAATCGGGGCTGAATATGTTCGATTCGGCGGACGTTTACTCCGGCGGGGCGGCGGAAGAAATTTTGGGGCAGGCCATTAAAGGGCGCCGCGACTCCGTGCTGATTTCCACCAAAGGCGGCTTTCGGACGGGCAGCGGCCCCAACGAGACCGGCTCGTCCCGCTTCCACCTGATTCGGACGGTGGAAGCCAGCCTGAAACGGTTGGGAACGGACTACATTGATCTATATCAACTCCATAGTTTCGACGCGCTGACTCCCGTTGAAGAAGTGGTTAGCACGCTGGACACGCTGGTCAAGGCGGGCAAAATTCGCTATGTGGGCTGCTCGAACTTCTCCGGCTGGCATCTGATGAAATCGCTGTCGGTCTCGGAACGCTACGGCATGGCCCGCTATGTGGCGCATCAGGCGTACTACTCGCTCATCGGGCGCGATTACGAGTGGGAACTCATGCCGCTGGGCATAGATCAAAAAGTCGGGGCCGTTGTCTGGTCGCCGCTGGGGTGGGGCCGCCTGACCGGAAAGGTGCGGCGCGGACAGCCGCTGCCGGAAACGAGCCGCCTGCAAAGTAAAATGGTCGTGGACAGCGGCCCGCCCGTAGACACCGAATATGTGTACAAAGTCGTGGACGCCCTCGACATTGTTGCGGAGGAAACGGGTAAGACCGTGCCGCAAGTCGCGCTGAACTGGCTGTTGCAGCGTCCCACCGTCGCGACGATTGTAATTGGAGCGCGGAACGAGGAGCAGCTGCGGCAAAATCTTGGCGCGGTCGGCTGGAATCTGACGCCGGAACAGGTCGCGAAATTGGACGCCGCCAGCGCCCTGCCCCGCGCTTATCCCTACTGGCATCAGTACGGTTTCGACCGCAACCCCGCGCCAGTTGGTTAGTCCGTTTGTTTAGGCATTGCGCGGAGAGGCGCGTAAATCGCAGGCACACGTAAGCGAACGCGGGAATTTCCGTCCGCAGGACGGTCGGCGAAGCCTCCCAGACGGGTCGTTCACGGCCCGGAGACGCTGTTCGGGTCGTTCACGGCCCGGATGCGCGGCGCGTTGCAGACGGTAGGTGAACCGTCACGAAAATTCAGGCGCGGAAGCAAAAGCAATCCAAAATCCAGAATCCAAAATCCAAAATGGGAGCGCTCATAATGGGGCGCGAACTCGCGCCATGACGCAGGCCGACGCCGACGCCGCAATGGACGCGATTCCCGCCAACGATTTCAACGGCAAAATCGGGCCGTTCTACGCCCTGACCTTCCCGAATTACCGGCTGTTTTTCTACGGGCAGCTCATCTCCGTCGCCGGGACATGGATGCAGGACGTGGCGCAAAAATGGCTGGTCTGGGAACTGACCCGCAGCGCCACCTGGCTCGGAATCGTTTCCGGCGCGAACGCCGTGCCGTTTGTGGTGTTTGCGGTATGGGGCGGGCAGATCGCCGACCGCTATTCGCGCCGCGCCATCTTAGTCTGGACGCAGACGATTGCCATGCTGCTGGCCTTTGCGCTGGCGCTGCTGGCCTCCCGCGCCTCGCCTGTGCCAATCGCGGCATGGCATATCGTAGTGATTTCGGCGCTGTCGGGCATCGTCAATGCGTTCAATATGCCCGCGCAGCAGGCGTTTGTCACCGATATGGTGGACGACCGCTCCGCCCTGTCCAACGCGATTGCGCTTAATTCGTTCCGGTTCAATATCGCCCGCGTGCTGGGGCCAGTGCTTGCGGGCGTGGCGCTGGTGAATTTCGGGGCGGTGTCGTGCTTCGCGCTCAACGGCGTAAGTTTTATCGCCGTGATTATTTCGCTGCTGCTGATGCGCCTGCCCGCGTTCACGCCGCGTGAAAAGTCCGGCTCGGTCTTCGATGGGTTTCGCTATATCTGGCAGACGCACGGCGTTTTGCGGATTGTGCTGCTCGTCGGGGCGTCCAGTCTGCTGCTCTGGCCTTTTTCCACGCTGTACCCGGTCTTCGCCACCGCGTTCCACCGGGGCGAAGCGGGCTTTAGCGCCATGATGTCGGCGAATGGAGTGGGGGCGGCGGTTGCGGGTCTGGCGCTGGTCGGGATCGGCAGCCGGATTCCCATGCGCGGCAGGGTCTACGGCGGTTCGGCCTTTTTCGCTCTGACGCTGCTGCTGATCGCCGCCTTTCCGCGCTATCAGGCCGTCCTTGCGCTGCTGACCGTGAGCGGGTTCGCCATGATTATCTTTAATATCAGCGCCCAGACGAAAGTGCAGGAGGATGTTCCCGACGCTCTGCGCGGGCGGGTGATGGCGGTCTATTCGCTGGTCTTCAACGGCCTGTTTTCCATAGGCGGGCTGGAGATAGGCGGGCTTGCGGAGCGCGTCAGCCCCCGCGCCGCCATCGGGGTTAATGCTTTGCTCTGCCTGATGGTCACCGTTGCGCTCTACACATGGAGCGTCATCGAACGGCGAAAGCGAACGTCCGCCGCGCAATAAAGCCATTTTGTATGGCCTGCGGCGCGTTGAAAGCGCGGAATGAAAAAATTATTTTGAAAAAGTGGGCCAACTGGTAGTTTTGGCACAGTTCTTTCAATAGGAGAAGTGGGACAAGATTTTCCCGCCTCTTGAAAGGACGCCCACTGCCATGAACCGTTTTGTTTCGCTTGTGACTGCCGCTGTTCTTGCCGGTTCTCTGCTCGGCAGCGAAGGCCAGGTCAAGGCCGATTCCACCCTGTATCTGGTCCCGATTTCGGACCTGAACGCCACCTATGCCCCCGGTTCTTCCGTGCAGTTCGCGGCGGTATGCGATCTTGGCGTCCGCGCCATAGACTGGGCCTCGACCAGCGCCCCGACAGCGATTGCCTACACGACCGCTCAGTTTGGGGTGAACCAACCGACAGCGGTCTACGACACAAGCGAAGATCAGGCCAACCCCGGCGCGCTCTTCTGGGATGCCATGACCCCGATTGTATATCACACGACCGCCAGCAAGGTCAACGGCGCAACAGTCCAGACGATTTTTGTCGATCCAGGCCATTTTCGCCGTTTCGGGACAAACGGCGACCTCAATGCAAAAATTTTCGCAGGCGTCCACACGATTGCGACCTTCACCTTCCCGATTTCACCGACGATCAAGGACAGTGTGGCAACCGTCTATCTTCCGACACCTTATGGGTTTAGCAACAGTTCTAACTCGACGGACGGATTTTACATCAACGGTCGTGGACCGGCACTGACCCTGTACGGCGTGGACGTACAAGACAATAGGTTCTCCGACCCGCTGACCTTTCCTAATTCGGGCGGGAAATACAGCGCGTTGTCCTTCCGCGTCGGAGCCGTTCCTGAACCAGGCGCAATGGCGCTGCTTGCTGGCATAACGACGCTTGGCGCGGCGCTACTTCGCAAGCGCCGAAAGCGATAGACTGCTTTCCCTCTCCACGCATAAGGTCGGAACGGAAAAACGCCCGCCCCGGTTGATCGGGGCGGGCGTATCGTATTTTTAAATCGGCGGGCTACTGCTTGCGGGGAGAGATGACGACGCGGCGGGCCGGTTCATCGCCCTCGCTGTACGTCTGGATGTCCGGGTCATCGGCGAGAATGGAGTGGATGATGCGGCGCTCGTTGGCGGGCAGCGGGCCAATCTCCGCCTCTTCGCGGCGCGACTTGACCTCCTCCGCCAGTTCCACCGCTTTTTGCCGCAGGGTCTCCGTCCGGCGTTCGCGGTAGTTATCGGCGTCCAGCATCATGCGCACATCGGAGCGAATCCGCCGCGAGAGAATCAGGTTGCACAGGAACTGCAAAGCGTCCAGCGACTGCCCCATGCGGCCCCACGTCTGATGCGTGTCGCCGCCCTCAATCTCAATATAGAGGTAGGCCCCGGACACGTTCCGCACCACCGGGCGGCTGCCCTGCCCGCTCGCCGCGCAGACTTCCGCCATCAGCGCGACGCCCGTTTGCTGGTCTTCCGTCAGCGTGGCGGGATCAATCTCAATCTTCGGTTCGCCTGCGGTCTGTATATCGTCTTCGCCGCCGCTCAGGTCGCTCATATAATTCTCTCCTTCAATTCAGGGTGTCGGGGTTCGGGTGTCGGGTGTCGGACAATTCCCTGCCGCTCTCATGTTGATGCGGGCTTCAAGCGGACAAGCGTATTATCCGACACCCGAACCCCGACACCCTCCTCACCCTATTTGCGCGGCCCGTTTTTGCGGCGCGGGCGCGGGCGGTTCGTATTCGTCCCGGTTTCCGGCGCGGGGGTTGCGGGACGGGCGGGCTTTGCGCCGTTCGACTGCGGTTTGCTGCCGTTGCCGCTTGTTTTGCCGCCGGAAGTTTCAGGCGCGGTCGTCGTGTTGTCGCCGGTGAACGAGATGGCCTGACTGAGCCGCATTTTGTTCGGCTTATAGATATAGGTGTACTGCTGCCACGCCGAAATAAAGTTCAGGATCAGCCAGTAGAACATGAACGCGGCAGACCATTTGTATTGCAGGAACATAAACAGCAGCACAAAGGTCATCGTGACCGACATGACTTTCTGCTGTTCCGCCGCCTGCGGATCGGAGGGCGGCATCAGGCGCATCGTGAAATAGTTGCTCAGGGCGTACAGCACAAGCAGCGGAACATCGAACTGCCCCATGTTTCCGGCGATGAACGCGGGGAATTGATGGTTGAGCGCCGGGTTAATCCACAGAAAATGCCCGTTGGAAAAGTGAAACTCATACTGCCGGATCATGCCGTAGACCGCCCACAGAAACGGCAGCTGAATGATGGACGGCAGGCAGGACGCGAACGGATTGACGCCGTGTTCTTTGTACGCCGCCATGACCGCCTCGTTGCGCTCCTGCGGGGTCTTATCTTTATAATCGTCCTGCAATTTTTTCAGGATGGGCTGAATTCGCTGCATCTCCCGCTGACTTTTATACATTCGCAGCGTAATCGGCATGGTCACGGCTTTGACGAAAACGGCGATGAGCAGCAGCGCAAACCAGTAACTGAACTGCGGATTGGCCCCGGTCGCCCGCACGATGCCGCTGATAATCTTGTAGCCGACGAGGTGCGAGTTGCGGGCGTCAATCCGGTTTTTTACGAGTTCGCGCAGATTCGGGGCGTTCGGGGTATTCATGCCGAGCGCGGCGCTTCCGGCGGCGGTGTCGCGGAATTTCTCGTCCAGCGTTTTAGAATCCTGATTGGCGGCGTCCCCGACCTGATTTTGAATCTGCTCGCGCTCCGATTTTGCGGCGGGGGAAAGCGTCGCATCGTTGAGGTTGGCGGGATCGGCGTAGGCGTAGCCAAACTGCGCCGCTTTGACGAGGGCCTGCGCCGCAATCTCGCGGTATTTCGCGATGTCCGCCGTCGTCTGGGCATTGGAGTTGGAATACTCTGTGCTAATTTTGCTGTATTCCTCCATCGCGGCGACGGGGGCGGACTTCTCCAGTTCGGCGGCTTTTTTAAAGCGGTCAGCCGGATCGGGCGAAACGTTGTATTTTTGTCCGCAGCCGACCAGCAGGACGCACAGGGCGAGCGGCGCAAGCAGCGACAAACGGCGCAGGGCTAATTTCAAAAGCGTATCCTCATTTTAGGGAACAGGGAAGAGGGAAAAGGGAAAAGAAAAACCACTCGTTTGCTAATATGATGGTATAAACTTTCAGTGAAGGAACGCATTGTCCTTTTCCCTTTTGCCTGTTCCCTGAATTTCACGGCGCGGGGTCGTGACCGCCGGGACTGAACGGGTTGCAGCGCAGGACGCGCCGGATTCCGAGGGCCGCGCCGCGAATCAGACCGTGCCGCAGAACGCATTGCGCCGCGTATTCGGAGCAGGAAGGCTCGTAGCGGCACAGATTCGGGCGCAGGGTTTTGGTCGCCTGATAGCCGCGAATCAAAAGCAGGGCGGCGCGGCGCGGCAGGGCGGTCAAAGCCTCCTGTAGTCCCATACGTTCAGAAAGATTTTCGGGTTTCAACTTCCGCTCGCTTTCGGCGCGTCGCCGTTCGCAACGGCGGCGCCGTCCGCTTTCGGCGCGTCGCTGTCGCTTGCCGGGGGCGGAGCCGGGGCCACCAACATTCCGCTTTGCCGCAGGAGTTCCGCAAGCCCCGCCTGAATCTGGGGCCATTCCGCTGTTTTCAGGCCGGAACGCGCCACGAAAATCAGGTCATACGGCCCCTCTTTGAGATCGGGGAGGCGCAGACGGACGGCCTCGCGCATCCGGCGTTTGATCCGGTTGCGGTCTACCGCGCCGCCCTGCTTTTTGCTCACAACGAATCCGATGCGGCGTTCGGGAGTGGGCGAGGGGGAATCGGCGGGGCGTTTCCACACATACAGCACGGCAAGCGGGCCGACCCGTGAGCGGCCTTTGGCGTAAACAAGGCGGAAGTCGCGATTATTCCGAAGCCGCTGTTCCGCAGGCATCATACGGTCTCACCGCCGCGCTTGCGGGCGCGGCGTTCCTGATAAAAAGCGTTAAAAAATGGCGCGGAAGAAAGGCGCGAACGGTCTCCCTTCGCGCCTTGAAAATTTCCGTTGTCTTCTACTTAATCAGCAGATGGCGTCCGCGCGCGCGTCGGCGCTTGAGGACATTCTGCCCGTCGGTCGTACTCATCCGTTTGCGCCAGCCATGCGTGCGCTTGTGCCGCCGATTGTGCGGCTGAAAGGTTCGCTTCATCTTTCCGTATCACTCCTTGCCAAGACTACGCCCATTATAGCACAAATTGCGAAAGAAAGGCAAGGGCGAACTTCAAAAGGAAAAAGCGTCCGCCGCGCCCGCTTTCGGGTACACTAATACTATCATTGCAAGGAGAAGATTTTTATGTCCGTTGTCGCCGAAGCGCCGGGAGTCCGGCCTGTTCCCGCGCCGGAAGACCGTTCTTCCGTTCCTTCCGTTCCGTTCGCCCCGCCGCCGGTGGCGGAGAATATCACGCGCCTGCACGCTTACCACCCCGGCAAGCCGATTGAGGAGGTCGAGCGCGAACTTGGCGTCACGGGAATCATCAAACTTGCCAGCAACGAAAACCCGCTTGGCCCCGCCCCCGCCGCCGTCGAAGCGATGCGCGAACTGGCGGGCAAGATGCACATCTACCCGGACGCCAACAGCCACCTGCTGCGGCAGGCCGTCGCGGAGAAATTCCATCTTTCGCCCGACGCGCTGGTCTTCGGCAACGGTTCCGACGACGTGATTCACCTACTCGGCATCACGTTCCTCGGCTCTGATGACGAGGTGATTCAGAGCGACCCGTCCTTTGTGCGCTACGAATCCGCCGCCACGCTGAATAACGCGAAACTTCACCTTGTGCCGTTGCTGCCCGACTGGAATCACGACGCGGACGCCCTGATCGCGAAAATCAACGCCCGGACGCGCCTGATTTTCCTTGCTAACCCGAACAACCCGACCGGGACGATTTTAGGCCGAGAAGCCGTGCGGCGCATCGTGGACGCCGCCCCGGAACGCGCCCTTGTCGTGCTGGACGAGGCGTATTATGAGTACGCAATGGACGCCGCCGATTTCCCAGACGCCCTGCAATATGTGCGGGACGGGCGCAATGTCGTGGTCTTGCGGACTTTTTCGAAGGCCTACGGACTGGCGGGCCTGCGCGTGGGATTCGGCGCGATGCGCCCGGAGATCGCGGAGTGGCTGAACCGGACGCGGGAGCCGTTCAACGTGAACTATATGGCGCAAATCGCCGCCGTCGCCGCCCTGCATGACGCCGACCACATGACGGAAACGCTGCGCGTCAACGCGGCGGGCAAGCGGGAGTTTTACGCCGCGTTCGAGAAATTGGGGCTGAACTACACGCCGACCTTCGGGAATTTTGTCTGGTTTGACACCGGGCGCGACAGCAAAACGATTTTTCAGGCCCTGCTGCGCGAAGGGGTCATCACCCGCACCGGCGATATTTTCGGCGCTCCGACGCACCTGCGCGTCACGATTGGCACGGCTGCCGAAAACGCCAAGTTTCTCACGGCGCTGGCGAACATTCTCAGCAGTCCGCAATCGTAGTGGCAACGCCGACTAAGGCAATGGCGTCAAAAGACTGCAATGGCGTCAAAAGAAGAAACGCCCGCCTGCGCAGCCTTCGGATTCGCGTCCGAAGGCGATACAGGCGGTTATGGTATTAGATAGCAAACCCCCGACCTGTGGGCATTGGGACACTACTGCCGGGATGAGTCGCGGACGGTCTCGGCCTGAACCGAAGCGCCATCGGAGCGCAGCGTCACGGCCCCGCGTTCGTCCGTTCGATAGACGGTCGCGCCGCCCGCTTCAAGCCGCTGCAAAATGTCCTGCCGGGGATGCCCGTAGAGATTGTGTTTGCCGACGGAAACGACGGCGAAACGGGGATGCGCGGCGGCAAGAAATTCCGGCGTCGTGGAGGAATCGCTGCCGTGATGCCCCACTTTTAGCGCGTCGCAGGCCAGCGGCTTCGGATCGGTCAGAAGGTCGGATTCCTCGTCTACCTCGGCGTCCCCCGTAAAAAGAAACGCGGCGCGTTTGTATTCCAGCCGAATGACCATGCTGGCGTTGTTGACCGCGCCATGCGTCTCCGGTTCCGTCGGGGCAAGGACGCGCAGGATTACCCCGTCCCCCAGCGCAATGACCTGCCCGCGCCGCGCCGCCCGGTACGCCGCATGATGATTTTCCGCCGCCGCATGGATTGCCGCAACGTCCGGTTTGTCCGCGTCCTGTCCGTTGTCCATGACGAGGCCGACGGGAAACGAATCCAATAGCGCCGCCGCGCCGCCGATATGATCCAGATGCGGATGCGACAGCAGCATCATGTCAATCCGGTTGACGCCGCGACTCCGCAGGAACGGCGCGACCGTCCGCCGCCCCGCGTTGTCCCCGCCGTTTTGGTGAACTCCGCCCGTGTCTATCACAATCGTTTTGCCGCCGGGACTCTCGATCACCGCCGCGTCGCCCTGCCCGACATCCAAAAAAGTCACGCGCAGCGGCGGCGGCGCGGACGGAACCGCGAACCGCCAGAACAAAAATCCCGCGTCTACGGCGAGGAGCAGCAAGCCGATTTTCGCGGCGAAGCGCAATTTCATTCCGCCGCCTCCGGTCTGGGTCTGTTCTGCCGCCGCCACAAAAACAGCCAGAATCCGCCGTGCCAGATCCAGAGCAGCCAGACGGGCGGGGGCATCAAATTAAACGCGCTGAACGGCAGGGCGTCCCACCACCGAACCAGGCCAATCAGCAGATTCAGCAGGAAGGCGAGCGGCGGAATCAGCGGCGCGGCAAGAGCGGGATGCAGCAGACCGAGCGCGAAAGAACCGAACCCCAGCGCGAAAATCGGCGCGACCAGCGGCACAATCGTCGCGTTAGCGAAAACGGAGACGGGGGAAAATTCATTGCCATAATAGGCCATCAGCGGCGCGACGGCGATCTGCGCGGCAAACGAGACCAGAAAGCAGGCGGCAAAATATTCGCACATCAGTTTGCGGATTTGGACGGAACGCGAATCGCGGAAATCGGGGCGAAATTTCGCCAGCAACGGGGCGAAAAACGGCATCAGCAAGACCAGCGTAATCACGGTGACGAACGACATCTGAAAGCCTTCGTCAAAGAGCAATAGCGGACTTTGCAGCAGCAATATCAGCGCCGCAAACGCCGTGATGTTCCACCAGTCGGGTTCGCGCTCCAGCAGCAGGCCCGCCAGAAACAGCCCCGCCACCAGCGCCGCCCGCGCCACCGAAGGCCTTCCGCCCGCCATCAGCACAAAAAGTCCCAGCGCCAGCAGGCAGGCGAGTACGGCGGGGCGCCGCCCGACGGAAAACAGCTGCAGCGCCCCAAACAGCAGCCCGACGAAAATCCCGACGTGCAACCCCGCCGTCGCCAGAACGTGCGCCGTCCCCGTCCGCTGAAAAGCGTCCTGCAAGTCCAGCGGCAGATCGCTGCGCGAGCCGAGCAGGACGCCGTTGAGGACAGCGGCGGATTCCGGCGGCAGGATGTCCCGGTCATGTTGTAAAATTTGTTCGCGCAGCGCAAAAGCGAAGCGCAAAACGGCGTTTCCGTTTGTTTCCGCCGCAATGCGCCAGTCCGCCCGTCTTCGGACTGCCAGCGCAGCATAAACGCCCCGCCGCGCCAGAAAAGCGCGGTAATCGAATCCGCCCGGATTCCGCAAATCCTCCGGCGCTGCGATTCGCCCGATGAGGCAAACGGTCTCGCCGTAGCGTGGGATGGTTTCGGGAAGGCCGGCGGATTCAGGCGGCGCGGCATCGAGCGGCAGGGAGATTCGCGCCGCGCCGGAGACGCTAAAACGGCGCGGCCCGACCGCAACCGTCTGCGCGGCAAGCGTAAAGACGGCGCGGCGTTTGGCGTCCGGGACTGCCGCGCCGCGCAAGTCCACGTCGGAGGCGACCGTCCCGGTGAGCGTCCCGAACACGGGCGCAAGGCGGGCGATATCGTCTGGCGCGGGCGTCTTCGCCTGACGGCAGCGGAAGCCGCCGAGCGCCAGCGCCAGAAGAATCACACAGACCGGAAACCAGCGCGTTTGTCGCGTCAACGCCCCGAAAATAACGCCGGGGACAAGCGCGAGCGCGAAAAGAAGCGGCGCCGCCGCGAAAGAATCCGCCAGCAAAACGCCGCTCGTAAACGCCACCACAAACCAGAAAAGCGGACGCCGCCGCATGGCCTCTCCTTCCCCGCAATCGGTGAAATGATGCAATCGCCCGAATCATTCGGCGAATGTGGCGGCTATTCCTGCGCTATCTTCCTCGTAAAACTGCCAGAAATTATCTCAATCGGCAAAAAAGCGCCGCCAAAATTGCTTTCGGCGGCGCGTTTCCTGTCTGCATCTCATTTCGAGGGCGGCAGCGTTTTGTCACTTTCGGCAGGCGTACATATGCGGGTTCTGCTCTGCTGTACTCGGACAAGCGGCAGCGAATCTCAAGCAACGTATACCGGTTTCGCTGTTTATCTACGGTTTTTCATCGGATGGCAATTCTGTCGCTTTCCTATCTTCGCTTGTATATTCGCGGAAAATGAAAGTTCCCAACGGCTGCCATCCCCAGCCAAAATAGATCATTGCATCTTTTGGCGCAGGCATAGCGGTTCCGTTCGCAAAGCGGACAGAGCCGATAGCGGCGCCGTCTTCTCCGCGTATTTCTTTCGGTGTTTGCGGAGCAGCGCTGTCTTTGTACGCATAAGCGGCGACAATTTGATCCAGTGCGTCTTTGAGCGGAAGGTTTTTGAATGAGAAACTATGTTTTTCATTTGTCGTTAAATACTCAGCAGCGGTCGAGATATTGGCGCTACGCGCTATATTTTGTATCGCCTGAGTCAGCGTTACGCGATCCAGTGTTAGCGTGACCCGTTGCGCTATCCGCGCTTCTTTCTCCAAAGCCTGCTTGCGCGACTCGCGGAGCGCTTTGTACTGCGCGATGCGATTGTCTTTATTTTCTGCTTCGACTTGCGTGTCGCTGACTAGATGATAATCTTCCTTATCGTCCACAAAACGCGTGATTCGGATGCTCACATCACGATCAAAACCTTTGCTCTCGGCTCCAAATCGAAAGTCAACATCGTAGGATTGCACTGCGTCGCTAAGTTCAGCCGCAGGCGAAAACGAAACGGTGCATCCCGCAGGGTCTTCTTTACGCGGCGGGTCAGAGGAGACGGAAGCGTGTTTTTTCTCCGTCTGCACTTGCGCGTCCGCGTGATATAGTCTCTGAAGCGTCTGCTGCATCTCTTGCGGTAGCTCTCCGAGACTCACTTTTCCCGACGCTCCCTGACCTAAACGCCGCTGCAAATCGAGTGGTAACTTCGCGGCAGAGTCTAAAAATGCGCGGCCTTGCGCTTGCGCCTGCGCTTCCGCCTGCGTGTGTGGGCGATAGTAATTCAATTCACTTGAGGGAGCCAGTGATAAGATCAGCGTCTCTCCCTCGCGCTTCCAAACCGCTTTGCGATTGAAAAGCAATGGCAGGCTGGCAAGCACGCTTTTTAGTGGTTGCTGCGTGAAGTGCAGGGTTATGGCAACATCTTCTTCTGCGTGAGGCTGGAATGTCACCTTGTACTTGAAAAGGCATCTTTCGCTCAGGTCGCGCAAGACCTCGCTTATTTCTACCTTTTCACACCGATAATCCACGATTTGATTCAAGCGCGGATAGTTCGCCAGAGCATTTTCTTCCGACTGTGTACTGGAAGTTTGGGCAGGGCGCGTTTGCCCGAAGGCTTCTACAAGCGGAAAGTGCAAGCCCAGAATCAAACCTGAGATTAGGATGATTTGAAGGTGTTCGCGTCTCATTTCGTTGCTCCCTATCAAAGAGCAGGGAGAAATATAATTTCTCCCCACACTGTTGGCTTTTGTAGTGGTTGGGCAGAAATCTACAAATAGCCTTTCAGTTCGATGTCGGGCAAGAGGACATCCAACCCAGACATCCAAATATCGTGACCAATCGGCGTGGGGGTTGCTCCAGTGAGTACAACTTCACGATAGATGACGATTTCGATGTCTGAGGAACTCGTTGTGGTGTAGGTCTTGGCATCCGGTCCATCACCGGTAGTGAGAGTCGCGACTGCTTCGTAGTGGAATTGCACCGAAGAGCTATTAGGGATTCCTGCTTGAGCGAGGACATTTGAGGAAGATAGGACAAGGTCCACATCGGCGTTGTTGACAGGCAACTTCGCAGGCCCTATCGGAGGGGTGACGGGAAAGCGCGTGTTTGCCTATTTGACGGGATTACCCTGCGCGTCGAAGACACTATCTATCACCAGATAAACGGTGACCGAAGAAGTGCCGGGTTTATCTGCGGTTGCAGTCCATTTGAAAGTGACGTGGTCATTGCCGCCGGCAAGAGGCGTCAATTTCACTTTGCTAACGCTAAGGATTGCGGCGTGGGCCTGATTATTCAGACCGGAGCCAATTAGAAGCAGAAGGGCGAGGAGGAAGATGCGGACGCACTGCGTTTGCAGAGTCCGAGGGGGGAGTGAGTTCAAACTGTTTTTTCCGTTCATTCAGCGTTCTCCTGTGTGCGAGCGAAAATGGAAGCGATGCGGCCTCCGCGTTGAATCGGTCTCATAAACAAAGGGATGAGACAGCGTTGACGGTTCCCCCTGAGATTGCGGCGCTGCAACAACAGGCGACTGAATACAGTATAGATGCTTGCGCAAAAAAAGTCAAGCGAAAATGCGCGTTCGGGCAAAAATATTTTTCGGGCATAGAAAACGCGAAAATAGCCGCTTATTGCGCTCCTTTTGGAATTTGCGGAAGATTTCGGGCGGGGTGTGAACTTGTTACGATGGCCTGCGTCTATTGCGCTATATTTCGTTGCAGCGCGCCGATAATCGGGTAGGAGGATCGTACATTCTATGAAAATTCGTCTTATGATAGGGGCGGTGGTCAGCGGGCTGGCGCTGGCGAGCGTTCGCCCCGCCCCGGCGGGAACGACCGAGACGTTCGGGCCGGCGACCATTGACCATTTGATCCGCGTGGAGTGGAAACAGGCGGGGATTACGCCCGCCCCGCCGGTGGACGACGCCCGCTACCTGCGCCGCGTCACCCTCGACATCACCGGAACGCTGCCGACTGCGGACGCCGTGACCGCGTTTCTCAACGACAAGTCCACGCGCAAACGCTTTGAGGTCGTCAACCGCCTGCTGGACAGCCCGCAGTATACCGACCACTGGACGGACTATTGGAACGCCATCCTGCTGGGCCGCGCCACCACGCGGGGCCGGAATGTGGACCCCGTTGCGTTCCGCGACTGGGTCAAGACCGAGTTCAGCAGGAACACGCCCTACAATCAGTTTGTGTATGACCTGTTGACTGCGACCGGGCAGAACGGCAAGACCCCGCCGAACGCAAAAATGGGTTTGCTGGCAAACGCGAAGAACAAGCAGAACAAAAAGCGGAACGCCAAGATGCTTAACCGCACCGGCCCGGTCATCGCGTATGACGTGACGGCCCCTGTCATGCAGAACGGAGCGGCGATGAACGCGGCGGGCGACGCTCCTGTTATGACCAAAGGCGGCGCGAATAACGCTCCTCCCGCTGCGGACGCGAAAGACCCGGCAATGATGATGGCGGAGACCGCCGAAGTCCGCGCTCCCGATCAGCCGGTCAATGGCGCGGTCAACTGGTATTTGAAGTATGCGGGAACGCCCGCCGACCTTTCCGGCAACGCTTCCCGGATTTTTCTCGGCGTGCAGATTCAGTGCGCCCAGTGCCATGACCACAAAACGGAAAAATGGAAGCAGACCGATTTCCAAAAATTTACCGCCTGCTTCGCCCGAACGCGGGGGACGGACTTAGATCGCGGACAAATGGGCGGTTTCCACCGCACCGTGCTGATAGACCAGGACGGCACGAAGGGCAATCGCCGCGCTAAAATCGCGGGGGCCATGCTGAAAAAGAACGGCAAGCCCGATCCCGCCGCCGAGTATCGCAACGCCGCGCCCTCGGCGCTGGACGGCACGGACTTTTCCGACCAGACCAACCGCCGCGAAGCGCTGGCGAAATGGATGACGGCGGACGCGAATCCCTGGTTCGCGCAGGAGATTGTCAACCGGATGTGGGCCTATTTCCAGGGGCGCGGCTTCGTGGACCCGATAGACGATTTCCGAACCACGAACCCGGCGGTCATGCCCGACCTGCTGAAAAAACTGGCGGACGATTTTATCGCCAACAAGTACGACCTGAAATATCTGATTCGCACGATCTGCGCGACGCAGGCGTACCAACTCTCCTGCGCCCCGGCGAAGAACAACGACACCCGCAACACGCTCTGGGCCTCCCACCGCCTCAAAGAGATGGAGCCGGAAACGCTGATGAGCGCCGTGATTCAGGCGACCAACATGGCCCCTGTGCTGGAGAAAGTGGCGGGCCGCAACCCGGAAGCCCTGAAACTGGCGATGAGCAGGCAGTTCACCTTTCTGTTCGACGTGGACGAGGAGTTCGAGCAGAAAGAGTTCGAAGGAACGATCCCACAGGCTCTGATGCTGCTCAACGGCAATCTCGTCAACAGCGGGGCGACACCGATCCCCGGCACGGCATTGGCGGATGTTCTGGCGCTGCCCGGAGGCGACGACGCGAAAATCGAATCGCTCTACCTGCGAACGCTGTCCCGAAAGCCTCTGCCGACGGAACTGTCTTACTGGCGCGAATTTATCAGCCGCCCGCGTGAAGTCACGATTACCGATGGCCCGCCGTTGCCGCAAACCGGCGCGGGACGCCGCATGATCAACCAGCCGGTCGGTCTGGCGAAGGCGGCGAAACAGGCGGGCAAAGCCAAGCGCAACAACGGCTTCGATCCGCTGGCCCGCTTCAGCGCCAACCGGCAGATGGCCCTTGCCACCACGCCGAAACAACAGGCTTACGAGGATATTTTCTGGACTCTGCTCAATTCCAGCGAGTTCATTTTCAATCATTAGGAAAGGCGTTCAGGTGTTCAGGTGTTCAGGTATTCAGGTATTTGCTTCGCTGTAAGTTTAACAAAACTTCCAACGCGCAAGCGTATTTTCTGAACACCTGAACACCCGAATACCTGAACACCCTCCTCCGAAGGAGTATTAGCGATGGCAAATATCATAGACCATGAGGAAGCGGAATTTCTGGACGATGTGGAAGATGAGCGGATTCGGGAGGAGAACGGGGGCTGCTGTCCCGGCCCGATTGATCTGTTCAGCACCGACCGGCGCGGGCTGATTAAAGTAGGAATCGGCGGCATTATGAGTATGCTCATGGCGCAGTGGCTCGACCCCCGCGCCGCCGCCGCGCAGGGCGCTCCGAACCCGGCAAAAGCCAAAGCGTGCATCCTGCTCTGGATGAACGGAGGGCCGAGCCATCTGGACACCTTCGATCCCAAACCCGGAACGCTGACGGGCGGGCCGACCAAAGCGATTAAAACCAGCGTCGCCGGAACCATGATCAGCGAAAATTTCCCGCAGGTCGCGGAACAGGCGCACCACATGGCGATTATCCGCAGCATGACCAGCAAAGAGGGCAATCATCAGCGGGCGCAGTACCTGATGCACACCGGCTATTCGCCGAACCCGACCGTGACGCACCCCTCGCTTGGCGCGTGGGTCAATGAGGAACTGGGCGCGACGACTTCCGATCTGCCGAACTTCGTCAGCATCAGCGGGCCGAGTTTCGGGGCGGGATTTTTAGGAGTGCAGTACGCGCCCTTCGTGCTGCAAAACCCGTTGCAGCAGCCGCAGAATATCGCGTTCGCCCGCAACGTCAACGACGACCGCTTCGGCAAGCGGCGCGACGCGCTGGAAATGATGGAGCAGCAATTCGCCGCAGAAACGGGCGACGGCAAAGTCAAAGGCCGCGATCAGGTGTACGCCCGCGCCGTCCGCATGATGAAATCGCCGCGCTTAAAAGCGTTCGATATTTCGGAAGAGCCGGAAGCGGTGAAGCAGGCGTATGGCGACAGCGATTTCGGGCGGGGCTGTCTCGTGGCGCGGCGTCTGGTGGAATCGGGCGTGAAGTTCGTCGAGGTGGTAAAAGACCGCTGGGACACGCACAAAGACAACTTCACCGCCGTCGGCAAGAACGCGGGCGAGGTTGACCCCGCAATGGCGACCCTGATGAAGGAACTGGAAGCGCGCGGCCTGCTGGACAGCACGCTCGTGATCTGGATGGGCGAGTTTGGACGGACGCCGAAGATTAACGGCAACGACGGGCGCGACCACTACCCGAAGGCGTGGAACGCGGTGCTTGCCGGGGGCGGAGTGCGCGGCGGTCAGGTCTATGGCGCAACCGACGCGACAGGCGAGAATGTGGTGGACAGGCCGATTGTGACGAACGACTATTTCGCCACGATTGCCGCCTTGCTGGGGATGTCGCCGAGCAAGACGTTTATGACGCCGATTGGACGCCCGATCTCCATTACCGAAAAAGGAACGCCCGTCAAAGACCTCATCGCGTAAAGAGACGCAGGCATCAAGACTGACGGCGCGGCGCGGCGGATTATTCCCGCCGCGCCGTTTGCCCTGCGAAAATTCTGAACGGGTTGACAGCGGGCGCGATTTACGCTATAATCGAAATCATAGAAATTTTCCGCGTCCTTTTAAGGGGTCCAGAGAGGCTTGCAAGGGGCAGTCAACGGCGTTTGAGACCGCGAAACATTCGGCAGAATCCGCAACGTTTCCGCCAAACGCGCCGCAACACGCGCCTTCCCCGCCGAAATGGATTCGGCAGGGAAGGCTATTTTTGTATCAGCTCTCGCGTTCCGGCCCTGTCCGGGGGAAAGACGAAGTTTGATGAGCGAAACGAATCAAAAACCAACGGACACCGTGCAGGTCATGGAAGCGGACGACATCCGCCGCGCCCTGACCCGGATCGCGCATGAGATTGTGGAGCGCAATCAGGGGGCAGGGAACGTCGCGCTGGTCGGGATTATCACGCGGGGCGTTCCGCTGGCGGAGCGTCTGGCGAAAATTCTGGCGCAGATCGAAAAGGTGGATGTTCCGGTCGGGAAATTGGACATTGGACTGTATCGCGACGATTTTGCGGAACGGACGCCGACCGCGTTGACGCCGAGTTTGATTCCCTTTGATGTTGCGGGCAAAACGATTGTGCTGGTGGACGATGTGTTTTTCACCGGGCGCACGATTCGCGCCGCGCTGACCGCGCTTCTTGATCTGGGGCGTCCCGCAGCCATACAACTCGCCGTGCTGGTAGACCGGGGACACCGGGAACTGCCGATCCGCCCGGATTATGTCGGGAAAAATCTGCCCACGTCCCGGCAGGAATTCGCCCGCGTCCTGCTGACTGAAACGGACGGCGACGAGCGCGTTCTGATTAGCAAATCGCGTGAGGGGAGATAAGGCTTGAAACATTTGCTGACCCTGCGCGAAACGTCTGCGGACGAAATCCGTTACCTGCTGGATACGGCGACCGCCATGCGCGAGATTGTGAACCGCCCGGTGAAGAAAGTCCCGACGCTGCGTGGGCGGGCCATGATTACGCTGTTTTACGAAAATTCCACGCGCACCCGCTCGTCTTTTGAGATGGCGGCGAAAATTATGAGTGCGGAGGCCATCAATATCGCGGTCGCGCAGTCGTCCGTCGCGAAGGGCGAGAGTCTGAAAGACACTCTGCTGACGTTGCAGGCATTGCGGGCGGATTGCATTGTGATTCGGCATCCGTCGTCGGGCGCGGTTCAGTTTGCGGCGGAAAAGTTGAACATTCCGGTCATTAACGCGGGCGACGGGCGGCACGAACACCCGACGCAGGGACTTTTAGATTTGCTGACCATTCGCCAGCAGAAGGGCCGAATCGAAGGGCTGACGGTGGCGATTGTCGGGGACATTGCGCACAGCCGCGTCGCCCGCTCGAATATCTGGGGCTTGACAAAAATGGGCGCGACCGTGCGGCTTGTCGGCCCGCGAACTCTCCTGCCGCCCGACGCGGACAAACTGCCTGCGCAGATTTTCGACGATTTAAGGGCGGGTCTGGAGGGCGCGGACGTGGTGAACGTCCTCCGTTTGCAGACCGAACGCATGGAGCGCGGGCTTCTGCCGAGCCTGCGCGAATACTCCAAAATGTTCGGCGTCACGGCGCAAAGTCTGAAATCCGCAAGGCCCGATGTTCTGGTGCTGCATCCCGGCCCGATGAATCGCGGCGTGGAGATTTCGGCGGACGTGGCGGACGGCGCAGGCGGAATCCGCTCTGCCATTGAGGAACAGGTCACGAACGGCGTGGCGGTCCGCATGGCGGTTTTGTACGTCCTCATGGGAGCGCAGACAACGGGCGCGGAGGTTTAAAAAAGCGTCAGCGAAGCGCGAAAATTGTCCGTTATTCAAAATAACGAGGAAGAAATAGTCTCTCACGAGGAAGAAATTTCCGCTCACGAAGGAGAAATGTTCTCTCGCGAGGGTAGACTCGGCGCTCACAAGGAAGATATTTCCGCTCACGAGGCAGTTTATCACGCGCGCGAGGGAAAACATGGCGTTAATAAGGAAGTTTACGGGGCGAAAGGCACAGTCTGAAATGCGGAAAAACAAGAATGGGAACGGAATACGGTGGGTGGCGGCGCTGCTGCCGCTGTGCGTTGCCGCGAGTATTCCGCTGACGGCAAACACGCAGACGAACGCAGAAATGACCGAAGCGGCGGGTAAACAGTACGCAAAAGCCGATAAAGCGATGAACGCCGCGTACAAAAAACTCATGGGCAAACTCGATGCAAAGCAAAAGGCGAAACTCAAAGCCGCGCAAATCGCATGGCTCAAATTTCGGGACGCGGACGCCTCATTTCGCTCGCTGGCGTCCAACGATGAAATTTCAAGCGGCTATCCGCTGGAATATGCCACGCGCTTGCAGGAAATCACCGAACAGCGAACCAAAGAACTCAACGCCGCCTACAAAGATTTTTCCATGTAACGCGGCAGAGACACGACCGTATTTTTCGGAGGCAAGAGTATGACACAAGCATTAACAACTCGCGAAATCGCGCCACGCTTTCATTCGCAGAAGATCGCGAAAATATCCTTCGAAGATTTTTTGGAACTGGACAGCGGAGAACGGCACCTTGAACTGGTGGGAGGATATATCGTAGAAATGCCGTCTATAACGGAAGCGCACAACAGTTTAACGAATTTCTTCATCAAAATCAGTGACGAGTTTGCCACGCAGACTGACGCATTTCGCGTTTTCAGCGATCCGTTCATTATGTACAGTTTGATGAAAGAACCGGATGGCAAAAGGAGGCATGGCCGCGCCCCTGACGTGATGTTTGTCTCAAAGGAAAATCTGCATCGGGTGAAATCGAATTATCTTGACGGCCCCGCTGATCTTGTGATTGAAATCATCAGTCCCGGAAGCAAGCGCATTGACCGTGAAGAAAAATTCGCGGAGTATCAGAAAGGCGGCGTCTCGGAATACTGGTATTTCGATCCGAAAACGAAAGAAGCGAAATTCTTCCTGCTGGACGCGAACGGCAAATATCAGCCCGTACTGCCCGACGCGGACGGCATCGTTCGCAGCACAACCATCGAAGGCTCTTTCATTAAAACCGAATGGCTCTGGCGCAACCCGAAACCGAGCGTCATAGAAGTCTTGAAGGCGTGGCAACTTCTGTGATAGCGGGAGGATAGCATGAGTAAGCGAAATCAGGCTATTGACCATCACAATTTGGGATGTGATTTGCTTGAGCAAAAACGCGATGCAGAAGCGTTAAAAGAATTTGAAAAAGCAATCGAATATGATCCTAGTCTGCCGTCACCCTTTGTCAACGCTGGCAACTGTTTAAAACGCGGAAGAAGATGTGACGAATCCGCTTATTATTATATCAAAGCGATAGAATTAGAACCCTCAAACGTTCTCGCGCATTGTAATTACGGGGCTGCATTATTTTGTATGAGTCGTTATAAAGACGCTCTTTGCGAATACGAGATCACATTACAATTAGATGCCCGAAATTATGATGCAACATGGGGGATGTCACAATCCTATGCTGCAATCGGAATGTCGCTCAAGGGAATCAAATACGCGATTATAGGCCTCGCCCTCAATCCTTTTATATTGAGCAGCTATACGCAATCTTGTGAGATACTTGGACTGGCTGTTCTTAACTGTTTAATAAAAGCAAGAAAAAAATAAGGCAGTGGGTTTCCTCAAAATAGGAGCAATAGCGTGAGATTGATTTTAACGGGCGGGCGCGTGGTTGACCCGGCGCAAAATATAGACCAAATCGCGGACGTGGTGATTGAGGACGGGAAGATACTCGCGATTTCGAATGTCGGGGAAACGGCGGCGAGCGGCGCGGAAACGATAGACGTTCGCGGCAAACTCGTCACGCCGGGACTGCTCGATATTCATGTTCACCTGCGCGAACCCGGTCAGGAATATAAGGAAGACATCGAAAGCGGTACGCGGGCGGCTGCGGCGGGCGGATTTACCCGCGTCTGCTGTATGCCCAATACCGTCCCCGCCATTGACACCGCCGCCGTCGTCCGGCAGATACTCGAACGGGCCGCGCAGGTCGGTTCCGCCCGTGTGCATCCGATTGGGGCCGTGACGCGGGACTTGCAGGGCGATCAGTTGACCGAAATGGCGGAACTCAAAGCGGCGGGCGCCGTCGCGATTTCCGACGATGCGTTCCCCTTGCAGAACGCGGAAACGGTTCGCCGCGCAATGGAGTATTGCGCGATGCTCGGCCTGTCCCTCCTCACGCACAACGAGGACAAACAACTGACCTACAAGGGCGCGATGAACGAGGGCTACATGGCGACGGTTCTGGGCGTTCCGGGGATGCCCCGCGTGGCGGAAGATATTGCGGTGGCGCGAAACATTATGCTGTCCAAACTCACGGGATGCCGCCTGCATCTCCTGCACATTTCGACGGCGGGAACGGTTGAACTCCTGCGCCGCGCAAAGGCCGAAGGGATTCCTGTCACGGGCGAGGCCTGCCCCCACCATTGGACGCTGACCGACGAAGCCTGCGCGAACTACAACACGGACGCGAAAATGAACCCGCCCCTGCGGACGCCGGAGGATTGCGACGCGGTGAAAGCGGGCCTTGCGGACGGAACGATTGACTGCATCGTGACCGATCATGCGCCCCACGCCGGTTACGAAAAAGAGGTGGAATTCGACGCCGCGCCGTTCGGAATTCTCGGACTGGAAACGTCCTTTCCGCTGACCTACACCACGCTGGTAAAAACCGGAATCCTTACACTGTCGCAGGCCATCGCCAAAATGACGGTTGAACCCGCCCGCGTCCTCGGCCTGCCGGAAACCGTCGGAACCCTGAAACCCGGCGCGGAAGCCGATGTCGCCGTTTTCGATTTAGAAGAAGTCTGGACAATAGACCGCAGCACAGTCCAATCCAAATCAAAAAACACGCCCTATCACGGTCACGAAGTGCAGGGCAAAGCGATTTTTACAGTCGTCGGCGGGCGCGTCATTCGTTTATAAGGAGAAATTGATGATTGCAGAAAAGGTATTACGTCATTTTCGTGGAGGGCAGGCGATAAACACTCTAAACGCCGGATTTGACGCGGCGAAAGAAAGAAACTGGTCGCCCAATACACGAGCGCAACTTTATCAACTCGCTGCGCGCGCCTTCGGGCCTGCGCCAGACTATGAAGCTTTTCGTCAACTCTACGATTTGATGGTCTCCTATTGGAAGATTAAACGCGGGGGCGGATTGGCTTCAGCAGAAGATATCTTTGGTATGCTTACGACGGAATGCGCGGCTGCGGGCCGTCATACGGGCTGTTCTCTTCTCACCGGTGATAGTCAGGCGATAAACGCCGCAATACGTGCGATGGAGAAGGTAAAGAAAAACCGCGCGTACCCACATATGGCAGCCTCGAAATTCCTTCACTTCTACAATCCGGCACTGTTTCCTATCTATGATAGCGCCGTTGTGGGGCAGCAAATTCTCGCCGTACAGTTCAGGGCCGAATGGGAAGATGTCTGCGACGAATATGGCATTAAGTTCGGGGAGCCGAGTGAAGGGTTTTTGATAACCTATACGACATGGGCCGGGAAGGTAATGCAGGCGTCTGACTCTGAAATCATGCCTGCGTTTGCGCGGCGGTTCTGCGGATTCTGCGACGATAAAACACCAGCACCGGAGAACATTGCGCAATACCATGCGGCGGCGTTTGAATACTTGCTAATGGGCGCGACGAAAATCGAGGCGTCCGACGCAAACGGTGCGGGTTAAAAATCATGGCTGATATAGCGGTTCGTTCGCAGACGCGGCATTTACTCATTTCATTAGCCATGAAGCGGCAGAAAGCGGGAAGCGGCAGTGAACGCGGTTTCCTGCTGGAAAGGACGGCGCGATTGAAATTTCCTGACCTGACCGCATTGCTTCACGGCGTGAATTGGGCGGTCATTGGCGCGGCGGCAACCCGCCTTTATATGCCGGAACGCCTGACGAACGATTTAGACATTTTGATTGACATTGCTGATTCGAAAACAGTCCGCGAACGCTTGACGCGAAACGACGCCATTGTCCGCGAAGGCGGACGTTGTATTTCAGAACGGGAATTCATTCCCGGTCGCAGTTCTTGGACGCTGGCGGACGGCTTTCCTTTGGACGTTCTGGAAGGGCGCGATGAATGGATACCCGCCGCGCTTGCCGCCGCGCAAACGAATCGCGGATTGGACGGGGCGCCGGTTCTGCCGCTGGCGTATCTCGTCTTGATGAAATTTCGGGCAAGCCGCGTTCAGGACATTGCGGACGTTTCGCGAATGTTAGGGCAGGCGCCGGAAAATCAATTAAAAGAAGTGCGCGACGTGTTCACGCGGTTTCAATCGGATGACGCGGAAGATTTGGAAAGTTTAATCCTGCTCGGACAACTGGAAATGCAATAGATTATGGCAAAAGCAACGTTGATTTTATATAACGGGATGATTCTCACGCAGGCCGAACCGTCTCTCGCGGAGGCCGTTGCGGTCGGGCAGGACGGGCGAATTGTTGCCGTTGGTTCCGATAGCGACGTGTTGAATCTGGCGAACGCGGACACGCGGCAAATTGACCTGCGCGGGCGAACGCTGATACCCGGCTTTTTCGACTGTCATCTGCATTTGCTGTGGCTTGGAACGAATTTAGGTCACGTCAATCTCGCGTCGCCGCCCGTCCACGATACGGAAGACATAATAAGGTTACTGCGCGAACGCCTTCACGCGAACCCGAAGTCAACCTGCTTGCAGGGACACGGCTACGACCAGAACAAATTAACGGGCGGCGAACACCCGACACGGCGCGATTTAGATAAAGTCGCGACTCATGTTCCCGTTCGCATCGTTCACACGTCCGGCCATGCGGCGGTCGTCAATAGCCGAGCGCTGGAACTGCTGGAATTTGGCAAAAACACGCCTGACCCGATGGGCGGCGAAATTGTCCGGGACGAGAACGGCGAACCGAACGGCGTTCTGCTGGAGACCGCCTCCTGGATTCGACTCGACCGCATTTTGCCGGAACAAACCGCGACGGACGCGATTGCCGCGCTGGGAAGGGCGAGTCAGTACCTTTTGGAACGCGGGATCACGAGCGCCAGTGACGCGAACACCCTGCCGGAGCAAATTCAGTGGTTCGGGCAGGCGACGGCGCAAAAAGAACTGCGAATCCGCGTCAACGGCATGGTCGGCTGGAAGGAGATTATGCAGGACTGTGAGGCGGGCGAGTCCGTTCCCACGCCCGACGATTTGCAGACGAAGGAACCGGGCGTCTCGTGGCATGATTTCCATATCGGGCAGGCGAAACTGTTCTCCGATGGGGCGATCACTACCCGCACCGCGTGGCTGACGGAACCCTTCGCCGGAACGCCGAACAACAGCGGGATGCCCCTGCACACGCCAGAACGCCTGCGGGAATACATCCTCGCGGCGCATAACGCGGGCTGGCAGATTGCCACTCATGCCATTGGCGACCGCGCCGTTGACGCCGTGCTGACCGCCTACGCCGAAGCGCAGCGATTGAACACGCGCCATCGTCCCGGACACCGCATCGAACACGCCATGCTCTTGAATTTTGACATGATTTCCCGCCTGCGCCGCCAAAACGTCTGGTCTATCGGACAGCCGGAATTCCTTTCGCGGCTGGGCGACGCTTACGTCACGGCGTTGGGCGAGGAACGCGCCAGCCGCCTTTCGCCCTACGCGACATTGGACGCGCAGAACGTGGCGCAGGCATTTAGTTCCGATTGTCCGGTGGTGCCGGGTTCGCCGCTCGACGGCATCCGCGCCGCCATCGAACGCAAGACGTTTTCGGGGAAAATTTTGAATGAGCGCGAGCGTCTGCCCATCGAAACGGCCCTTTACAACTATACCGCCGCGCCCGCCTACGCCACCCGCACCGAGCGCGACCGGGGAACTATCGAAATCGGAAAATGGGCCGATTTCACCCTGCTTTCCGCTGATCCGCTCACCACGCCGCTTGAAGAATGGGAACAGATTCAGGTAGAGGCCGCCTTTGTCGGCGGCGAATGTCGGTATGGCGGTGAAACGGTCAGACTGTAAACCGAACCGTTGTCCGGGCCGTGAACGACCCGTCTGGAAGGCTGCGCCAACCGTCCTGCGGACGGGGAAAGCGGAGTGGAACATCATGCGGCAGAGCAAAGCGGAAATCTATTTTCATTTTGTTTGGGCAACAATGCAGCGATTGCCGCTCATTACGCCGGATATTGAAGAGGCGGTCTATCGTTCGATTCAGCAAGAGGCGCAACGGTTAGGATGCGCAGTGCTTGCGTTGAACGGAATGCCGGATCACGTTCATTTGTTGGTGAAATCGCCAACGCGACTCTCTCCCGCTAAAATTATGGCGCAGGTCAAAGGGGTATCGTCGCATTTTATCAATGAACGCTTGCCGGACAAGGAAGGTTTTCGCTGGCAGGAGGGGTATGGCGTTTTTAGCGTCGGCTACAATCAGCATAAAGCGGTTATCGCCTACGTTGAAAATCAAAAGACGCATCACGCCACCAATAATATACAACCCAAATGGGAAGAAACAGACGAGGAGTACATTCCAATAGAAAATCTCTCGTCCGCAGGACGGTTGGCGTAGCCTTCCAGACGGGTCGTTCACGACCCGGTCTAAGGGTTGCGTTCACGGCCCGGTTTACGATTTGGTCTGAGGCAGATTGAGAAAACTATGAAGGCTATTTTAGCATTAGAAGACGGAACGATTTTTGAGGGCGAATCGCTGGGCGCGGCGGGGCGAGCGGGCGGCGAAGTCGTTTTTAATACGGGCATGACCGGGTATCAGGAGATTTTGACCGACCCGTCGTACTCCGGGCAGATCGTCGCGCTGACGTATCCGCTGATTGGGAACTACGGCATCAACGCGGACGATTTCGAGTCGCGGCGCGTTCAGGTCGAGGGCTTCATCGTGCGGGAGTGCGAGGCGGTTCCGAGCAACTGGCGTTCCGCGCAAAGTCTGGACGCTTTCCTGAAAGAGCGCGGCATCGTGGCAATTCAAGGCGTGGACACCCGCGCACTGACCCGCGCCCTGCGTGAAAAAGGCGTGATGATGGGCGCGATTTCGACGGAAGAAACGGCGGCGGAAGCGCTGGAGCGTCTGCAATCTGCGCCGCATTACGGAAACGCCGACCTTGCCCGCGTCGTCACGACGGAGAGGCCGTACCGCTGGACGCTGAACGCAACGCGCCCGCTGGAATTGGACGAACCAAGCCCCGAAGGAACGCCCGACGCGCCCTACCGCATCGCCCTGCTGGACTGCGGCGTGAAGTACAATATCCTGCGAAGCCTTGCCGCGAATGGCTGCGAGACCGTCGTTTATCCCTGCCACACGAGCGCCGCCGAACTGCTTGCGGACAATCCCGACGGCATCATGCTCTCTCCCGGCCCCGGCGACCCGGAACAGTACGGCTACCTCGTGGAAACGGTCAGAGAACTCGTGGGCAAGAAGCCGATTCTGGGCGTGTGCCTCGGCAATCAAATTCTCGGCTGCGCGTTCGGCAGCAAGACCTATAAGTTGAAATTCGGGCATCGCGGCAGCAACCACCCGGTCAAAGATTTGGCGACGGGCCGCGTCTCTATCACGTCGCAGAATCACGGCTACGCGCTCGACCCCGACGGCCTCACGGACGGCATGGAAGTCGCGCACGTCAACCTGAACGATGGCACGGTGGAAGGCCTACGGCATCGGGAACTGCCGATTTTCTCTATTCAGTACCACCCGGAAGCGTCTCCCGGCCCGACCGACAGCGCCTATTTCTTCAAGCGCTTCGTAGACGCATTGCGCAAATAAGAGCGCCTAACACAACCTCCCCTAACCCCTCCTTCGCAAGGAGGGGAATCGCTCCCTCCCCTTCGCAAGGGGAAGACCGGGGCAGGGGTGAATCGCTCCCTACCCTTGCGAAGGGGAGGGCTGGGGTGGAGTTTTGTTAGGTATTCTAAGCGGAGGACTCGAATCGTGACGCTCGTTAAGACCTCAAGCCCGAAAAAGAACAAAGAAGCGGCAAAATTCAGCCTGATGGACTACCGGCTGATTCTCGCGATAGCGCTGCTCCTGCCGTGCCTGTTTCTGCTGGCGGGCTTTGGCAGCAATTTCATTCCATCCGAGTCCATGATTCCCACGCTGACGCCGGGAGACCACATCGTCACCATGCGGAGCTGGCTGGCCTATCCGTTCGGCGGCAGTCCGCAGCGCGGCGATATTGTGGTATTTCATCTGGACGACAGCAAACTTCCCGGAGCGGGAAGCGCCGCGCCGACCTTTGGCGTCCCGCAGGAAAGCGATATCCTGATTAAGCGCATTGTCGGCCTGCCAAACGAGACGATTGAGATAGAGGGGAACACGATTTACATCAACGGCGGCAGGCTGATCGAAAGCCATAGTTACGTGCTGGACAGTCCGAAACTAAAAAACGAGTACATCTACGCTGTCGGCAAGCCGTACAAAATCCCGCCCGACCAGTATTTTGTGATCGGAGACAATCGCCTGACAAGTTATGACAGCCGGTACTGGGGGTGCGTTCCGCGTGAGGACATCATCGGACGGTTCGCCCGCGTCCTTTACCACAGCGACGGCTACGCGCCCCCGTCAAAAAGCGGCGGACGGTAAAATTAACATAGGCGTCAAGGAGATAAATTTCCTCGCTACGCGGCGTTGCCGGATCGTCCTGCCGGACGCGGATAGCGCGTAGGCAGTTTCGTCTGAAGGACGTTCCGCCGCAGGCGCGTAGCGAGGAGATTTATCTCCTTGACTCTTGATTCACTCCCTTGATTTTTGCCTTGACCTCTTTTTGTTAATGCAAAAATTCCGACCGTCTTATTTGAACTGAATTGAAAAGGAAATCGCCTGTTATGAACTTTGTCGCTTGCCGCGCTGCGCGTATCGCCGCGCCCGCGTTTGTGGCGCTGTGTTTGATGTTGGGGCGGGGCGCGGACGCGCAGCGTTCTAATCCGTTCAAGCCCCTGCCGAAAAAAGCGCAGGTGGAGCGCGTCCCGGAATACGACCTGAAAAACGTCCTGCTCAACCTGCGCGTGATCTGGGAGTGGCGGACATTGAGCGGAACCGTGACCGAAACGCTGGCCCCGCTAAAAAACAGTCCGAAAGTCATTGCGTTCGATTGCGGCAAGGGCATCACCGTGACGGCCTGCAAAGTGGACGGCATAGACGCAAAATTTGAAATCAAAGACGGCAAATTGAACGTGACGCCGCTCGTCGCGCTGAAAAAAGGAGTGGATGCAAACGTCGCCCTCACCTATTTTTCCAAGCCGACCACGCCGGGAAGCGACATCGCGGGGTTCCTACCGGGGCTGCACTGGGTGGAACCAAACCAGTGGGAGCCGGAGCGCAAACAGGCCGTGTGGACGCAGGGCGAAACGGAGGACAATCACGAGTGGATTCCCATTTACGATTACCCGAACGATAAGACCACCAGCGAGACCTTTATCGAAGTCCCGGCGACATGGTACGTGGTGAGCAATGGGGCGTTGCTGGACGTGGCGGAAAACGCGGCTCTGCATACGAAAACATTCCACTACAAAATGACGCAGCCGTTTTCCACCTACCTGCTTTCGCTGGCGGGCGGTGAACTGGACGTTGCCACCGATAAATGGGAAGACCGCGATCTGGTTTACGCCGTGCCGAAGGGCATGGGCGGCTTAATCCCTACCTCGTTCGGCGACACAAAAGATATGCTGACGTTCTATTCGGAGCGGTTCGGCGTCAAATATGCGTGGCCCAAATACGCGCAGACCTGCGTTTGGGACTTCGGCGGCGGCATGGAGAACGTCAGCGCAACCACGCTGACAGCGGGGGCGTTGGTGGACGCCCGGAACGAACGCTGGGGCATGGCGAGTCTGAACTCGCATGAACTCGGTCATCAGTGGTTCGGCGACCTGATTACCTGCCGCAACTGGGGCAATATCTGGCTGAACGAGGGCTTTGCGACCTTTATGCAGATGATCTACTTCGAACATTCGCGGGGAAAGGACGCCTACGATTACGAGCGTTATGACGCATGGCGCAGTTACCTGAACGAAAGCCGCTACTACAAACGCCCTATCGTGACGCAGTTTTTTCCTAATCCCGGCGCGATGTTCGACAGCCATACTTACCCCAAAGGCGGCCTTGTCATCCATGCGCTGCGGCATGAGATGGGCGACGACGCTTTCTTTAAGGGCATGGGACATTATCTGACAGTACGGGGCTACACGCCGGTGGACACGCAGGACTTGATTAAAGCGCTGGAAGAATCGTCGGGGAGGAAGTTGCAGGCGTTTTTTGACCAGTGGGTCTACAAACCGGGACATCCCGTTCTGAAATATGACTGGAATTACGACCGCGCCGCAAAGCAAGTCAAACTGCATATTTCGCAGAAGCAGGACACCGACGATGGAACGCCGATTTACGCGATTGACCTGCCGGTTGCGGTTTTGAGCGGCGGAAAATGGACGCAGACGACCGTCGCGCTGAATAAGACCGATCAGGACTTTACGCTGCCCTGCGCCGATGCGCCCGTTAGCCTGCTGATCGATCCCGGTCACGATTACCCGATAGAACTGATGAAACGCTGGAAGTCCGGCGAAGCGGAAGCGGATTTGACGCTGGCCCCCTGCGGCATTGACCGCCTGCACGCCGCCGACGCACTGCTGAAAACGGCGGCGGGCGAAACGCGGGTACTGGAAGCGGCGGCGACGGAACCCGGCAAAGAAGCGGCAGCGGAAATGATCCGGGACGCGGCAAAATACCGCCGCGCCGCCGCCCGCGCCGCGCTTCGCGCCCTGCTGAAGTCTAAAGACGAGGAATGCCGCGCCGCCGCCCTCTTCGCGCTCGGACGCCTGCCGAAAAACGCGGACGATCAGGCGACTTTGCGCGGAATGGTCAACGACCGGGAACCCTATTCCATCGTAACGGGCGCAATCGAAGCCCTGTCGGAGCAGGACGCCGACGCGAACCTGCCCACGTTCCGCGCCGCGCTCGCCATGCCGTCCCTGCGCGACGTGATTGCTACCGCCGCTGTTTACGCCCTGGCCCGCTGCCGAAAACCGGAGGCGACTGCGCTGCTGCAAGATATTTTGCGGCCCGGACACCCGCGCCGCCTGCGGTTCGCCGCGCTGTACAGCCTGCAAAATCAGCCGGGGGGCGCGGCCCGCTTCGCGCCGCTTCTCGCCGCCCTTGTCCATGACGAAGACCCGCGAATCCAGCGGGCGAGTATCGAAATTTTGCAGCGGAGCGGGCGCAGTGAAATTCTGCCCTCCCTGCGCCTGCTGCGAGAATCCGCGAAGGACGCCGAAGTCCGGGACGCGGCCCGCGCCGCCGTTCGCTCATTCGAATCGGAAACGGACTTCACGCCGCGCAGTCCGATGCCGTCCGCTTTGCTGCCGCGCTGACGCGGCGCTGTATATGGAGCCATTATGCCAAAAGACCCTACGGTAAAAAAAGTTCTGCTCATCGGTTCCGGGCCGATTGTAATCGGGCAGGCCGCTGAATTTGATTATGCGGGGGCGCAGGCCTGCCGTTCCCTGCGCGAGGAGGGCGTTTCGGTCGTCCTCGTCAATTCCAACCCGGCGACAATTATGACCGACACCGAAATGGCGGACAGAGTGTATATCGAGCCGCTGACCGTTGAGTTTGTGGAGCGGATTGTCGCCCGCGAACGCCCCGACGGACTGCTTGCCACGCTCGGCGGACAGACGGGTCTGAATCTCGCTACCAAAGTTGCAGAAGCCGGTATTCTGGAACGGTACAACGTCCGGCTGCTCGGCACACCGCTGAAAGCGATCCAGCAGGCGGAAGACCGCGAGGAGTTCCGCGATCTAATGCGCGAAATCGGCGAACCGGTTCCCGAATCGTGGATTATCACGGAGGAATCGCAGTTAGAAGAACCCATCGCAAGCGGAATCTGGCCCCTGATTGTGCGGCCCGCCTATACGCTGGGCGGCACGGGCGGCGGGATCGCGCACAACCCCGCGCAGCTCTACTCCATTACGCGAAGCGGTCTGGCGCTCTCCATGCGGCATCAGGTGATGATTGAACGCTACCTTTCGGGCTGGAAAGAGGTCGAATACGAGGTCATGCGCGACGGCAACGACACCGCAATCACCGTGTGCAACATGGAAAACTTCGACCCGATGGGCGTCCATACGGGCGACAGCATCGTGATTGCGCCGTCGCAGACGCTGACCGACAAAGAGTATCAAATGCTGCGGACGGCGTCCCTGAAAATCATCCGTTCGCTGGGAATCGAAGGCGGGTGCAACGTCCAATTATCGCTCGACCCAAAATCTTTTCAATATTATGTGATTGAGGTCAATCCCCGCGTTTCCCGCTCGTCGGCGCTGGCTTCGAAGGCCACGGGCTACCCGATTGCCCGCGTTTCCGCGAAAATCGCCATTGGCCTGCGCCTTGACGAGATTCCCAACGCCGTGACGCAAAAGACGCTGGCCTGCTTCGAACCCGCTTTAGATTACTGCGTGGTGAAAATCCCGCGCTGGCCCTTCGATAAATTCGTCACGGCGGACAGGACGATCACCACGCAGATGAAGGCCACCGGCGAAGTCATGGCGATTGACCGCGCCTTCGAACCGGCCCTGATGAAAGCGATCCGTTCGCTGGAAGTTGGCATCTACGCGCTGGCAAGCAAGTCCGGGCATCTGCTCAGCGATATTCAGTTGGAAGAAGCGATTCGGGTTCCGAACGACGAGCGATTGTGGGCCATCACGGAAGGGTTCCGGCGCGGCATGATGCTGGAAGAGATTCAGGAATTGTCCAACATTGATCTGTGGTTCCTGCGCAAACTCAAGGGTCTGGTGGAACTGGAATCCCGGCTAAAGTTGAACGGCAAAACGATTGCGCGGCTGGCGACGGAACTGGAAACGAATGCGGAACTCGATTCGGCGGAGCATCCGTTTGTTGTCCGATTATTACGCGAAGCGAAACGCGCCGGTTTCCCCGACCGCGCCATCGCAGAGTTTGCGGAGATTGGCGAAATGCCGTTCCGCGCCCTCCGCAAGCGCCTCGGAATCGTTCCGACGTACAAAATGGTGGACACCTGCGCGGCGGAGTTCGAGGCCGCCACGCCCTACTATTACTCCTGCTACGACGCGGAAGACGAATAAGAATTTTCACCACAGAGAACACGGAGAAGGAACACAGAGGACGCGGAGAATCGTGATATAATAAAACGAAAGGGGAACGAAGGACATGACGCTCACTTTAGATTTGACGCCGGAAGAGGAAACGCGCCTGCAAGCGATTGCGGCGACGCAGGGATTGGACTTAACGAAATTTGCGCGGTTGCGATTGGGATTGGTGAAGACGGGCGGTGATGCCGTTCCGCAGACGGATGCGGAGTGGGACGCTTTGCAGGCGGAACTTTCGGAAGGGATTGACCCCAACATTCCGCCGCTGGAATCAGCGCAGAAAGAGCGTATCGCGGACTTAAATCCTGGTTCGATTTGGGTCAGCGAGGATTTCGACGCGCCTTTGCCGGACGAATTTTGGGAGGGAAAATGACGCGCCTTATGCTGGACACGCATATTTTCATCTGGTGGAACGGCAGTTCTATCGAACTTTCGCCAAGCGCCCGCGCCCTGTGCGCCGACAAGAACAACCAACTGATTTTGAGCATGGCAAGCATCTGGGAAATGCAGATTAAATACCAACTGGGCAAACTGAATTTTATCAATCCGCTGACGGAAGTCATTCGATTACAGCAGGAAAACAACGGACTGGAAATTTTGCCGATTCGTCTGGCGCACATTTACGCTCTGAGTGGCCTGCCGCACCATCATCGCGACCCGTTTGACCGCCTCATCATTGCGCAAGCCCGCGTGGAAAACATCGCCATTTTGAGCGCCGACGAAATTTTCAGCGAGTACCCCGTTCAACTTCTGCGCTGAAACGGCTTTTTCTTTTTCCACGAAACGACGCGGAAGGACACAAAACGGAGCATCGCCCGATGCCCGGTGAAGGAGCAAATTCAACCTGATGGAAAACCCAACCAATGCGCTGACGACCGTAGACGCGAAGGACGGTCAGACCGTTTCGATGGTAGGCGACACCTATCGCATCGTGATGAGCGGCGAACAGACTGGCGGAGTTTACGCCGCGATTGATATGCTGATTCCGCCCGGAGGCGGGCCGGGGCCACACTCTCACGCCGCCGTTCAGGAATCGTTTTACGTGGTGGGCGGGGAAATCGCAGTTAAAACCGAGGCCGCGACGTACACCGCCGGGAAAGGCGCGTTCGTCAACATTCCGCTGGGCGGGCTGATTCACCAGTTCAAGAACAAGACAAACGCCGTCGCGCATCTGCTGTGCGTCGTGACGCCCTCCGGCATGGAGAAAATGTTTGAGGCGATGGGGAAGCCCGTGCCGCTCGGCGAATTTCCGCCCGCGACGCCCCCGAATCCCGATGAGCAGAAGCGGATGCAGGAGATCGCGGAACAATACGGTCAGAAACTGTTTCCGCCGGACTATTTCGATAAGTGAATGGCGCGGGAACGCGAAATCGTTCCTGCGCCGTTTCTTTTTGTCTCCCGCGCTTCTGTCCCGATGCCCTATGCGGCTTTGGAGAGGGTGAGCATTGGGGCGGGGGAATGGTTGTAGACGTCGGCGGTCTGCGAGGGGGCGCTTCGCATTTTGGCGCGGGAGGCCGTGACGCGGTAGGTGACGGGGACGCCGGGAGTCTGCCCCCGGTGCGCGAAACTCTGCGCGGTGGTATCGCCGACGATGGCAAAGGTCGTGGCGCTTCCAATCATAGCCTCGATGAGATAGGTCGTGCGGGCTTTGTTGCCGTTTCCGTTCCATGTCAGGGTGTTGGTTCCGTCCGCGTCGGGCGTGGCGAGCAGGCCGGTGGGCGCGATGGGGGCGGTTTTGGTTCGCGGCGTGGTGCGCGGGTTAATCTGGAGTTGGGTTTTCAGCGCGGGCGTCACGGCGGGATTGGATTGAACGCGGCGCACAAGGGCGCGGACGTTGGCGGTCACGGTCTTGTTGGCGGCCGTCTTGTTTTTGTTGGCGGCGCGGTAGGCGGTTCGGGTGGTCGCGCTGATAGTGACGGCGGTGGTATAGCCGCCGACGTTGCCATTGAGCGCGGTCAGGTCGGCGGGCGTGAAGGCGAGCAGGGTGACATTGGCGGTGGCGACGGTGACGAAATTGTTGAACCATGCCAGACGGTTCTGTTCGATAGTGGGAAGGTAATCTTCGGAAGGCATTGTTTTCTCCTCCGCGCCGGTTTGTTTTGGCCCTTTTGCGGCGTGAATTGGCCCTTTGCGGCAAGCGCTCGGCCCTTTTCCTGCGTAGATAGGCTTATTCGTCCGCAGTTTTTGCCTATTCTCGCGAAGTTTTGGCCCTTTCTTTCGCAGAAAGGGCCAAAACAAAGCAACAAAAGGCCAAAACTTCCGCGTAACGAACCTTTTTGCGGCCAGAGCCATTCCGTTTTCCGCGTCGGGCGGTTGAAACCGCTGCCCCAAGCGCGCGAAGTGCCCCTTCGGACACTAAACCCGATCCTTTTTGTGGGGGCTAATCCGCATTGAGTCCGCGAAGGCGGACTTTGCGCGCGCGTGGCCGTGAATGTATTCGCCCGCGCGAAAACTCAATGGCCCTGGGTCTTAAGCGCAGTCAAAGTAGACGCAACCGGATTTCGGCAGCGCGCGGACGCATCGAAACGCGGCGGGCATTTTTTCTGACAATGGACGCGGACGATTTGCTTTGGCGCGATGCGCAACAGACAGGGACGGGCCTGCGAATGCTGGTGAAGGTCGAGCGCGAGCGCAAAATCGGGGCTAAAATCAGCCATGAGACGCACGATTACATTAGCAGTCTGGCGGGTTCTGCCGCGCAGGTGGGAAAAAGCATCCGTAAACACTGGCAAATCGAGAATAAACCGCCTTATGTTCTGGATGTCGCGATGAACGCGGATGCTTGCCGCATCCGGGTAGACCATGCGCCACAGAATTTCGCGACGTTGCGGCACACGGCCCTGAATTTGTTGCGCCGAGCAACGGGAAAGATAGGCATCCGCGCCAAACAGAAGAAAGCGGGGTGGGATAATGACTACTTGCTTCATGTTTTGATCAATTAAGATGCTCTAGCCCTGTAGAAATTTCCCTCCCGCCGCGCCCGTTGGACTTTGCGCCGAAGCAGAGGCGGCCTGTTTTCTTCCTCCATCCTGTCCCTTCGGCGGGAACGCTTGCCCCCGCCGCCTGCGTAGAAAATAGAAGAAAGCATAATGCGTGGGATTAGCGAGCGAGCGCAAAGCGGATTGCGGCGCGGCGGAACGGGGGCGGCATGGCGAGACCGGACAGCGATTCACATCACAGGCCCCGACGGGCGCGGAAGCCGATTAACGCGGTCAAAATCAAGCGGGGATTCATGCTGGTTGTCGGACTGCTGATCGGATTGGGCAGCGCCGTCACCGGCCTCGGCGGGCATCTGGCGCTGGAGCCGACGATGGAATGGGCGCTGGGATTCGCCAAAGGCAAGGCGCACGGCACGGCGCTGCGATTCGCGTTTTTCGTTTCGCTGATGGCGCTGCTTGGCGCGGTCTCCACCGGGATGATCGCATGGCCGTTTCTGACTGGCAGCGTGGTCTTATTTTTTGGCGCGAACGTCGGTTCGTTCGCCGTAATGCGCATGACGCCCGCCCCCGACAACATCCGTCTGCGCCGCATTTTTCAGACCGTTGGGATTGGGGCGGCGCTGCTGGCGATTTTGCAGGCCGTCCCGCGCAATCCCTATACCCTGGGCTACGGATTTCAGGGCAGCGCTCTGCTGACTCTCCTGCTGTTCGGGCTGGCGACCGGGGCGATTGCCCGCATCATGGCCCTTCCGGGGGCGATGCTGCTGATCCCCGCGCTGTACTTTTTTGGCGGCTACCACGCGGGGCAGGCGATCCTGCTGGCGCTGGGAATGACCCTGCTGGCCTCCCTGCTGCCGAGTATACTCTACTCCAAAAGCGGGCTTTGCGACCGGCATTACGGCGATCTTGCGACCGTCGGCGGCATGGCGGGCGCCTTCGCGGGCGGGTTCCTGCTGCGGCCTCTGGCAAGCGGCGTGAACGGCGACAAGGCTGCGCTGACCGTCTCGCTTGCCGCCGCGATGTTCCTGTGCGGGCGCGAACTCTCCCGCCTGATGACCGCCCCGTCCGAACCCGCCCCGAAGTAAAAGCCCTTTTTTGAACGATTTTGCGGGGCAGGCAGGAGTCTTGCGGCGCGGGAACGAAAATAGAAGCAAGGCGCGTAAAAAACGCGACACCAACCGCGCCGCCGATTCGTAGGGAGAAGTAGAGAAATGGCGTCCGCCCTGCTTCCCGCCACCCGGCGCGGCAGGGGCGCGGCAGTTGTTACAGGTTTGGTCAGGCGTTTTCGTTCGCCTGCGTCGCAAGCGAAAGCGAGGAGCGTTAGAATGATTTTCTTACTCGGACTGCTGGAGTTTTTTGCCCCGATACTCGCGGGCTTCGGTCTGTTCTGGGCGGCGGGCAAAGCGCGGGGCAAAAACGCCCGCCGCGCCCTGAATTTCGCCGCGTGGGGCAGCTGGCTGCTCATGCTGTGGTTCGTGCCGATTGCGCTGTTCCCGTTCCCGCTCGGCTTTCTGAACCTGATTCTCGCCCTGACGCCCGCCGCTGTCTGCTTCCTGCTGGCGGCAAACAGCCTCCTCAAAGAGATGCGGGCGCAGCGCGTCGGCGACTACACGGACGCGGCGTAAACAGGGTGTCGGGGTTCGGGTGTCGGGTGTCGGAGCGTCTCGTCCGCAGGACGTTTGGCGGAACGGCTCCCAGACCATAGGTATCTACACAGAATCACAAAACGCCGCTGAGAGCCCGCCTGCCGGATGTTGAAAACGCCCGGCAAGAAAATACAAGCGTCCTACGGGCGCGGAAAACGGAAGATTTTCCCGATTTTCCCGCGTCTATACTATGCGAAAGCCTTATAACGGCGCGAATCCGCGTCCGTAGGACGCTTGTTTTTGCTGCCGGACGTTTTCAACGCCCGGTCTCGGCCCCCGCGCTTCTGTGTAGATACCTATGCTCCCAGACGTGTCGTTCACGGCCCGGTCACTTCGACACCCGACACCCGAACCCCGAAACCCTACTGCATTGCGCCGATGGTGGGCGGCGCGTCGGTGGGGACGGGACGCTGGCGGAAATCGCGACCGCCGTTGTGGGGAATGAGCCTTCCGGCGTGGCGGCAGGGCGAACCGGGTTGTAGGCGGAGGCCGTCCGCGCCGCTCTGGTTCGGGCGGAAAAAGCGTGGCGCCTCGGTGATGGCGGCGGCGTCCTGCGGGCGGTTTTGCAAGTTCCCGTAGAAAAGGTTGCGCTCAAAGACCGTCTGGCGCATCCCGCCGAAATCGAATTTCGCCGCCCCCTCTACGTAAAAAATGTTGTTGGTGAAGCGCGTGTTCTCCGTCCAGTCGCCGCCCCAGTTGCCCGCCAATACCGCGTAAATCCGCTGCGTTTTCCCAATCACAATCGTATTATTATAGATCGCCGTATCGCGGCAGGGGCCGGTAAAGTGGAACGTCCGTTCGCCGTCATTGCGGCTGATATTGTAGCGGATAATCGTCCCGATATTGCCGATGTTCCACTCACTGCCGACGCCGCCGTCGTTGCAGACCAGCATGAAGCCGCCCGCGTTGTCGTGGCTGTAATTGTATTGAAATACGGTGTTGCGGCAGTTCCAGTCGGAGTCGTAGCCCTGCCCGTCCTGCGTCCCCTTCATTCCGCTGACCTCGTTAAATTGAACCGTTGTGTTGTCGCAGCTCCAGGGCCAGATTCCGGCGGCGGAATCGTCGCAGCGCTGACGGCATTTCGCAATGATGTTACGCTCAACAACGGCCCCGTCGCAGGCCACAGGAACGATGCCGTCGCCGCCGATGTTGTCCAGCCGATTGCCGCGAATCACGACGCGCAGGCTCGGAAACCAGTCCCGCCGCGCCCAGTAGCCGCTCATCGAGATTCCGTTGCGGTCGGTATGCGTCAGATGGCAATGCTCTATCAGAAGGCCTTCGAACCGCGATTTGATTTTATCGCCGCCCGCCGCGCAGTGGATTCCGCTGCCGCCGCCCTCCGACTTGACCAGACTGCCCGCCACATCGTGAACGTCCAGGCCGCGCAGGGTGATATTATGCGCGGTTCCGAAATCGTCCAGTTTGACCGTTACGCCCGTCAGTTCCGGCGTCCCCCTCGTCCCGGTGTTGGAAATATCCAGATCGGCGACCGTCCAGCATTCGACGTTGCGGAAATAAAGCGCGGCGAGAAATTTGCTTGCCGCGTTGATTTTCGGCTTCGGCCCCGCGCCAAATTTGCCCAGCGTGATGGGGGATTTCGCGCCGCCGCTGCCGCCCGGAGCCAGAAACCCCGTCCAGCGGCTGCCCGCCCGCAGCAAAATTCTATCGCCCGCCGCAAACCGCCCGGAATTGATTTTTGTCAGCGTCCGCCACGCCGTTCGCGGACTTTTCCCGTCCGCTTCATCGCTGCCTTTTTCCGAATCGGCGTAATAAGCGGTATGTCCGGGAGACTGCCACGTATATTCTGGGTGGGGAAGCGCGACGCGCTGCGCCCGCGCAAATCCGCAAAACGTCAGCATAAGCATCGCCGCCACGAGAGAACGCCGCATTATTGAGAGTCCTTTTTCATCCACGAATTACCGCGAACAATCACGAAGCCACACGAAGGGGGAAGAAGAAACAAACAGGATGAACGGGATCTTCAGGACTAACAAAATTCGTAACTGCTCCGCCTGATGTGACCGGGCCATAAATGACCCGTCTGGGAAGCCTGCGGCTCATCGTCCTGCGGACGAAAATGCGGGTCTCGTCCGCAGTACGATTGGCGGAACGCCTCCCAGACGGGCCTTTCAAGGCCCGGACGCCTGAATAGTTACCAAAATTCAATCCTGTAAATCTCGCAAACCCTGTCTATTCTGTCTATTTCGTCTGTATTTCTATTCCCTATTTGCCCATTTTGTTCATTTTACCGGGCGTCATCTTACCGGGCGTCATTTTGCCGCCGGGGGCGGAATTGACGGTGACGGATTTGGCGGTCAGGGTCGTTCCCGCCAGCGTTCCGACGGCGGTCACGCTGGAGCCGGGTTTGATATTCGCCACGCCGACGAATTTGCCGGTAGATTTGTCGCGGGCGCGTCCGCCCTTCGCCATTGTCACAGTGTAGGACGCGCTTCGGGTCGCCAGGGTGAACGATCCGCCCGCCGGAGCGCCTTTGACCATGCCGGTATAAGACACCATTTTGCCCGCCATCGGCATTTTGTGGCCCATGACGCCCGGAGTCATCTTGCCCGGTTTCTGCGCCAACGCGCCGCCGGCCAGCAGGACGGACAGGGCCGCCATCGCAAACATTGAGATTTTTCGCATCAGTAACTTCTCCTCTGAATTTCAGGACGGTCTAATCTGCCCTTCGTTCGCCATTATAGCAAAAGCGGCGACTCTTGTAAAGCGTTCGGCGATAATTTCTGTCATTTTGTCCGCTTTTGCGTTCTGCAACGCGATTTTCCCGATTTTTCCGTAGTTCAGGCAGGGTAAACGCGGGACGGCGGCGAAACAAAAGGGGAGGGGTGTTCGGGTATTAGGTATTCAGGTATTGGGTACTATGCTCTTAAACGGCAGTTTGCGCAATTCATCAGTAAACGGTCAACATCCAATACCCAATACCCAACACCTCAACACCCAAGCATTTACCGGGAGATTTTAACAATGGAAATGGGACTTGTCGGACTGGGCAAAATGGGCGGCTTCATGGCGGAGCGGCTGACGCGGGGCGGGCATCGGGTGGTGGGCAGCGATCCGCTGGCGGAAGCGCGGGACAAACTGACCGGTCTGGGCGGGGTGGGCGTCTCGTCTCTGGCGGATTTAATCGGGAATTTGCAGCAGACGCCGAAAGTGGTCTGGAGCATGGTTCCCGCCGGCAAAGTCACCGAAAGTGTGCTTGCCGAGGCCGCTGAACTGCTGAAACCGGGCGACATCATCATTGATGGCGGAAATTCCCGCTTCTCCGACTCGGTGCGGCATTACGAAATGCTCAAGGCCAAAGGCATCCACTTCCTTGACGCGGGAACTTCCGGCGGCGTGTGGGGCCTGACCGAAGGCTACTGCCTGATGGTCGGCGGCGACGCCGAGGCGTTTGCGGCGGTGGAGCCGCTGCTGAAAACCCTTGCGCCCGAAGACGGCCTGCTGCATACCGGCCCCGCCGGTTCCGGGCATTACGTCAAGATGGTGCATAACGGGATTGAATACGCCCTGATGCAATCCTACGCCGAAGGGTTCGAAATCCTCAAAGCGTCGCCGTACCCCGATTTGGATTTGCAGAAGATTACGGAACTGTGGCGGCACGGCAGCGTGGTGCGCTCGTGGCTGCTCGATCTGGCGGCGGACGCCTTTAAGAAAGACCCGAACCTCGACCAGATTACCGGCTACGTGGAGGACTCCGGCGAAGGGCGCTGGACGGTGCAGGAGAGCATCGAACACGCCGTCCCCGCCCCCGTGATTGCGCTTTCGCTGTACCTGCGGTTCCGTTCGCGGCAGACCGATAGCTTCAGCATGAAAGTTCTTGCGGCCCTCCGCAACGAGTTTGGCGGTCACGCCGTCCATGCCAAAACGGTGGAAGGCCCGCACGTTTCCGGCGCGGAAGCGGCGGGCGCTCCGATCACCGACCACAAAACCGACGTGTAGCCTCTGCGGACGACGTATTTGCGGAAAAGGGACGGGCGCCACGCGCCCTCGTCCTTTTTTTTTGTAACTACTCATGGCGGGCCTTTTACAGGCCCGCCTGATGAGCCAGCGGCTAACTGTCCTCACGGACGGGGAATGCAGGTCTGCTTTCTTCGTCCGTGAGAACGGCTGGCGGCACGCCCCGCAGACGGATGTTTGATACCCCGGCGTCGGAACGCCCCACGAATGGGGGTTCATCCCCTCGGTCAGAAAGACGGAAGCGTCCCCTTTTTTTGCCTTGCCCCGCCTTTTCGCCCCTTTTATGTGAAATATCACCCGTTCAAGTGGAATTATTTTACAAACCACTGAATCACGGCGCAATTTACTGTATAATTTTATCTGAATCCTTTAACACACATTTTGTGGCGTGAATAATCGGTTTGCCATCGCCTGAAGCTTTGACGGTTTCGGTTTACAGCCAAACCCGTCAGGATAAGGCGGCGCGTTCCGCCGCGCTAAAAAGACACTTCCGGGATTCAAAAAATCTTTTGGAAAGGAGAGCGCAGGAAGGGTTTCCGCACCGCAAACACGCCCAGTGCCGCCATCAACGTTGAAATTTGCCTGATCTGTCCACGATAACCCGGAAACGACCCGCTTCTTGCCTTAGCGCGTGATGTCTCTTATCCGTATTCTTTTTCTCCAGTCGCAGGATTTTTTTGGGGCCGACTCCGAAATCCAGGCGCAACTGATGCGGTATTATGATCGCAAAGACTGCGAAGTCCATGCCGCCTGCACCCAGATCGAAGGTTCCCAGGCGACCAACAGTTCCTTGACCCATCTGCGGGATATTCCCGACCTTCACCTGCTTCTGGTCAATTTTGGCCTGTCGCTGCAACAGTCGCGCGCGACCTCCCGATGGGCCAAAGCAAAGGAACTCGCCGTAATTCCGATTACGCTGTCGAGACTGGCGCGTTACATTCGCAAAAACCGCATCCAAATTATTCATGGCACGGAAAAGCCCCGCGACGCCGTGTACGGCGTCCTGCTAGGCAAACTTACCGGCGCAAAAAGCGTGGTGCATCTGCACATCGGGTACGGGGATTATTTCAGCCGCCCCGTCAAATGGGCGCTGCGGCACGCCGACGCCGTTGTCGGGGTATCCAAACACACGGCGGGGACGGTCATTGCGGGCGGTGTGCCTCCGGCGAAAGTGCACAGCGTCCTCAACGCCCTCGCGCTGGAGAGCGCGCGCTGGAATACCATCCATGACGGAAGCAAAATCCGCGCCGAGTTCGGTCTGACAGAAGCCACGCCGGTGATCGCCATCGTAGCGCGAATCTTTCGCTGGAAAGGCCATTCCGATCTGATTGAGGCGCTGGCGCTGGTTCGAGACGAGTTTCCTTCTGTCCGCCTTTTTGTGGTGGGCGAGGAAGATCCCCGCACACACGGCAGCGGCAAAACGTATAGCGAAGAGCTGCGCGATCAAGTCCGAAGTCTCGCCCTGGAGTCGAATGTCATTTTTACCGGTTTTCGCGCCGACATCCCCGATCTGATGGCGGCCTGCGACGTTTACGCTATGCCGAGCTGGGAAGAGCCGTTCGGCATGGTTTATGTCGAAGCGATGTCGCAGCGCAAGCCCGTTATAGCGTATAATAGCGGGGGGGCCAGCGAAGTGATCAAAGACGAGCAGACGGGCCTGCTGACCCCGCCGGCGGATATTCCGGCGCTGGCGGAGGCCATTAAGCGTCTGCTGCGCGATCCGCAGATGCGTGCCGCGTTCGGGGAAGCGGGCCGCGCTGATGTCGAGCGGGAATTTCGCTCCGACCGAATGTGCCGCGATATGATCGCGGTATACTCCACGCTGCTCCCGGAACGCGGCGCGGCGCGGCAGTAGAAGGGAAGTTTTCCGTTTCCCGCTGTCGGCCCGCCGCGCGCCTCCCGAACGGATTGCAAATTTCTTTGAAAGAGACTCGTTGACAGAAACACAAAATTTGACCGCTGCGGACGCCCGCGCCGTGTATGCGGCGCGGCTGGCGGCGCGGCAGGGTGAACGCGCAAAATGGGATCGCCTGCATATCGCGTATGGCAACTACCGGCTGGCGACGTTTGCGCTGGCGGCTGTCCTCGGGTGGGCGGCTTTTGTGGCGGAATCGGCTCCCAGTACGCTTTTGGCTCTGCCTGTCGCACTCTTTTTACTGCTGGCGTGGCGGCATGACGCCGTTTTGAAGGCGAAAAGGAGGGCGGAACGCGCCGTCCTTTTTTACGAACAGGGTCTGGCGCGGCTTGATCATGTCTGGATGGGGCGCGGAACGTCCGGCGCGAAATTCAGCAGTCCCAACCACCCTTACGCCCGCGATCTGGATATTTTCGGGCCGGGTTCGCTTTACGAGCGGCTTTGCGCGGCCCGCACCGCCGTCGGCGAACGGACGCTTGCCGACTGGCTGAGCAAACCCGCAGACCCGGAGACGATTCGGGCGCGGCAGGCGGCGGTATCGGAACTGCGCCCGCGCCTCGCCCTGCGCGAAGCCCTGGCCCTCGCGGGCGACGTGGCAAAAGCCGGGGCCGCGCCGAACGTCCTGACGGAGTGGGGACAGGCCCCGCCCGCGCTGGCGGGCGGGGATATTCGCGGTGTGGCGCTGGCCCTTGCCGCGTTCAATCTGTGCGCGTTGGGATACGGCCTCGCCGGTCACGGCTACCTTCCGCTGGCGATTACCGTAGGGATTGCCCGCATGGCGACGTGGCGGCAGCAAAAGCGGGCAAAGTCCGCCATGCAGGGCGTGGAAAGGCCGGGACGCGATCTGGCGCTGCTGGCGCTGCTGCTCGAACGCATCGAAGCAGAAGATTTCGCGTCGCCGCTGCTGCAAAAATTGCAGGCCGAATTGCGCGGCGGCGGCACGGTCGCCTCCGCCCGAATCGCCCGTTTGCAGCGATTGGTCGAACTGCTGGAGTTTCGCGGCAATCTCCTGTTCGCGGTGATTGACGCGATTCTGCTTTTCACGTTTCAGGTCGCGGTTCGCATTGAGGCGTGGCGGGCGGAAAACGGCCCGCAATTAGGCGACTGGCTGCGGGCGGCGGGCGAGTTTGAGGCGCTGAGTTCGCTTGCGGCCTACGCCTGCGAATGTCCCGCCGACCCCTTCCCCGAAATCCGGGAAGAAGGCCCCCTGCTGATTGCCGAAGGCATGGCGCATCCGCTGCTCGCCGACTCCGCCGCCGTCCGCAACAGCGTCCATTTCGGCGATGACCGGCGGCTCTATATCGTCAGCGGCTCAAATATGTCCGGCAAAAGCACGTTTTTGCGGACGATTGGCGCGAATGTCGTTCTGGCGCTGGCGGGCGCTCCCGTCCGCGCCGAAAGATTTATTGTGTCCCCGCTGCAAATCGGCGCGTCCCTGCAAACCAACGACTCGCTTCAGGCCGGGATCTCCCGCTTTTACGCCGAACTCCTGCGCCTGCGGCAAGTCCTTGACTTGACCGAAAGCAGTCCGCCGCCGCTGTTTCTGTTGGACGAGATACTGCACGGCACAAACTCCCACGACCGGCTGATCGGCGCGGAGGCGCTGCTGCGGGCTTTGGTGGCAAAGGGCGCTATCGGCCTCGCCACGACCCACGACCTCGCCCTCGCCGACATTTCGCAGGACGCCGAACTCCGCTCCGCCAACGTCCATTTTGAGGACGACATCACCGACGGCAAAATGACGTTCGATTACCGCCTGCGTCCCGGCGTCGTGGAAAAAAGCAACGCGCTGGAACTGATGCGTTCCGTCGGTCTGGACGTTTAGCCCGCGTCAAGAACCCCCTTCCCGATGAAGGAAGTAAAACGCCGCATCGCGGCATTGACGAAAAGCGCGAATCCGCGTATAATGAAGGACATGAACGCATCGGACGCGATGGTTGTGGCGTTTGCGGACGCGGCGCGGGGAACCCTCCTTCGGCCTGACTTATCCTGCGCGGGGTAAGCGGTCGCCGAACGCCTGCCCGAAATTTTGCGTAGACCCGGCGACGCTATGCGCCGGGTCTTGTTTTGTTTGCTGCACTTTTTTTCCTGTTGCTGTTTTCCTATTTCCATTTTTGAGGACGCTGACGACCATGACCGACGAGACGAACGAAATGCGCGAAGACCGCTACGATTTCCGCGCCATTGAACCGAAATGGCAGGCCCGCTGGGAGGAGGACAACCTTTTCCGCGTGGAAAACCACAGCGACAGGCCGAAATTCTACGGGCTGGACTTTTTCCCCTATCCGTCCGGCGCGGGCATCAGCGTGGGCCATTGCCGCAACTACGTGCCGCTGGATGTGGCCTGCCGCCATAAAACGATGCAGGGATTCAGCGTCCTGCACCCGATGGGCTGGGACGCTTTCGGGCAGCCCGCCGAAAACGAGGCGATCAAGCAGGGCCGCAACCCGAAAGAGATGGTCCCGGAATACGCCGCCAACTACAAACGTCAACTGAAACTCGTCGGCGTCTCCTACGACTGGTCGCGGGAAATTAACTCCAGTTCGCCCGATTATTACAGGTGGACGCAATGGCTATTCCTGCTGCTGCATCAGCGCGGGCTGGCCTACCGCGCCAACACGCCGATTAACTGGTGTCCCGTAGACAAGACCGGCCTCGCCAATGAGGAGGTCGTCAACGGGAGGTGCTGGCGGTGCGGAACCTTAGTCGAAAAGCGCCCCATGCCGCAGTGGTACTTCAAAATCACCGAGTACGCCGACCGCCTCATTTCCGGCCTCGATACGATAGCGTGGCCCGAAGGCATCAAAACGCAGCAACGGGAGTGGATCGGGCGCAGCGAGGGGGCGGAGGTTGATTTCAGGGTATCGGGCGTCGGGGTTCGGGTGTCGGAAGAGGCTGCGGCTGAAGATTCTTCCTCCGACACCCGACACCCGACACCCGATACCCTGCGCGTTTTCACGACCCGCCCCGATACGCTGTGGGGAGCGACGTTCATGGTCTTAGCGCCGGAGCATCCGCTGGTCGCGCAGATTACGACGCCGGAGCAAAAGGCGGACGTGGACGCCTACATCGCGAAAGCGCAGCGAGAAACAGAAATTGAGCGGCAGGCGACCGACCGGACGAAGACGGGCGTTTTCACGGGGGCGTATGCGGTCAATCCGGTGAACGGCGCGAATATCCCTGTCTGGATTGCCGATTATGTCCTGATGGGCTATGGAACCGGGGCGATTATGGCGGTTCCGGCGCACGATCAGCGGGACTTCGAGTTTGCGCGGAAGTTTGATATTCCGGTCGCGCTGGTCTACAAAACCGACGAGGCGCAGATCGAAGCGGACATGACCGAGGCCCTGCCGACGGGCGGCGCGGCGGCGATTGGCCCGTTTGTCGGCGAACCGAACCACAAGGAAACGGTCGGCAAGGTGATTCGCTGGATGGAGGCGCAGTCGCCCGCGTTCGGCAGGGGCGTGGTAAATTTCCGGCTGCGCGACTGGCTGATCTCCCGGCAGCGCTACTGGGGCGCTCCCATCCCGATTATCCATTGCCCGACGCACGGGGCCGTTCCCGTTCCCGAAAAAGACCTGCCTGTGACATTGCCGAACGTGGCGCAGTACGCCCCGACCGGGACAGGCGAGTCGCCGCTTGCCGGGATTCCTGAGTTCGTCAACACCGTTTGCCCGATTTGCAACGAACCGGCGAAACGCGAGACCGACACGATGGGCGGCTTTGCCTGCTCGTCGTGGTATTTCCTGCGGTTTGCCGACCCGCACAACGTGGACGCGCCCTTTAGCCCCGAAGCGGCGCAATACTGGAACCCGGTTGACCTGTATGTGGGCGGCGCGGAACACGCGGTCATGCACCTGCTGTACGCTCGGTTCTGGACGAAGGTAATGAATGACGCGAGACTGATTCCTTTTGATGAGCCGTTCCGAAAATTGCGCAATCAGGGGATGCTGCTGGCCTACACGCCGGGACGCGAGATCAAGCGCGACGACGCGGTAAACAATGGCGACGCGGAGGGCGACGAACCGATTGAAGACTGGAAAGTTCTGCTGCCGGAGGAGCGTCCGTTGTACCCTGAAAGCGATTGGGTATGGCGCTGGGTCAAGATGAGCAAGAGCATGAAGAACGTCGTGACCCCCGATGAGATGGCGGAGAAATACGGCGCGGACAGCCTGCGGATTTACGGCCTGTTTGTCGCGCCCTTCGAGGAAACGGTGCAATGGACGGACAGCGGAATCCAGAACGCAAACAAATACCTGAACCGCGTCTGGCGCATCTGGACGGAACTGAGGCAGCATTACGAACAGGGTGTCGGGTATCGGGTGTCGGGTGTCGGCGAAGCAGGGAACAGGGAACAGAATACCGCGTTGGACGCAATCCAAAATCCAAAATCCAAAATCCAAAATGACGAGACGCCCGATATCGCCGGAGATCAAAATTCGCTCGGATGGGGCGAGGACGAGCGGCGGCTGCGGCGGAAACTGCACCAGACGATACGCAAAATTGGCGAGGACATCGAGGACTTCCGGTTCAATACGGCGGTCGCGGCCCTGATGGAGTTCACCAACGAACTCTCCGCGTTCCGCAACGCGCTTGGCAATGCCGACCCGACCGATACGCAGGCCGTTTTAATTGCGGAAATTTTGGAAACATTGCCGCTGCTGATAGCCCCGATGGCCCCGCATCTCGCGGACGAGTTCTGGGAGCGACTGGGCAAGACCGGTTATACCTTCCGCGAAGCGTGGCCGGTTCACGACCCGGCGGCGGCGGCGGAAGAGGCGATTACTATTGTCCTGCAAATCAACGGCAAAATCAAAGACCGCCTGACCGTTCCCGCCGGGACAGACAACGCGGAAGTGGAGCGGCTGGCGCTCCTCAACGAGAAAATCGTCGCGGAAATGACCGGCAAGACCGTCCGCAAAGTGATCGCCGTGCCGGGAAAACTGGTCAATATCGTCGTTGGTTAGCGGCCTATTGCGTAAGGTTGCGTTATCATTCAAACAAGGTAACGACAGGGAGAAACGTATCAGCTGCCTTACCATTTTGCTTCACGATAGACTCCGCACAAGCAAAACGCCCGGAGCGGGACTTGCTGCGGCAGGCGAACTATCTGGAAGCAAATGCCTCGCTGGAGGCGGCAGAGCGTTTCTACGCCGCAGCACTACGCGCTTTCACTAATCCTGCGGAAATGCCGGGAATGGGACGCCGCAAAGAAACGAACCATTTCTATCGGAAAGACTTGCGTCAGTGGCCCATTCCTGGCTTCAAAAAACACCTGGTTTTCTACCGTCCCACAGGGGCCTTATTTTGTCCCTTAAGTTGGGCAAAATCGGGAAGGGAAAATAACGCATTGGCCGGGTTTTCTCAAACGAAACGATAGGGACGCTTTCTTTTAGCCCGTTGCCTCTCCCCTCCAACTTAAGGGACAAGATAAGCCTCACAGGTGTAGCCGTGTGCCTTTTCCGAGGCGGCTTTCGGCGGCGATAACGGGGGTGAGGCTGTTGCCGCGCGCGGAGATTACGACCTCATCTTCGATGACCGCGCCGCTGTCCACGATCACGCCGCTTAAGCGGACGTGGGAGCCGACCGTCACATCGTCCATTAAGATACAGTTTTCCAGCCGGGATTCCGGCCCAATCCGGCAGTTGCGCCCTATCGCGGTCAGGCCGTTGATCCAGGCGCTTGGCGCAATCGTCGTGCCTTCCCCGACCGCAAGTCCCGGCGTTGCGGTCTTGACGCTGCCGGAAAGCGCGGCCTGCGTCGCCATTAAGAGTTGTTCGGCGCGGCCCACGTCCATCCAGAAGCCGCCCGGAGCGATGCCGTACATCGGCCCCTGTTCCGCCAGCAGTTTCGGGTAGATGTCGCGCTCGACGGAGAGTTTGACGCCTGGATTGATGCGGGCGATAAATTCCGGCTCCAGCACATAAAAGCCCGCGTTAATGAAGTCTTTGCCCGTCGGGACAACATCCTGATCCACCGCAAGGGCCTTCTTCGTCTCCTCGCTTGGCTCGTTCCACTCCAGAACGCGGCCTTCCTCATTGATAATCAGGACGCCGAACGGGTGCGGGCTGGGAACTTCCGCCAGTGTGATGGTGGCGATAGATTTTTTTTCGGCGTGAAACGCGAGGATTTTCCCGATGTCAAAATCGGTCAGCACGTCGCCGTTAAAGACCGCGACCGCTTCGCCCGGAAAGAAATCGGCGGCGTTGCGGATCGCCCCGCCCGTCCCCAGCGGCTGTTCTTCCAGAGCGCAGCGCATCCGAACGCCGAAACGGGAACCGTCGCCGAAATGCGCCTCGATCTTATCCGCCATATAGTTCGTGGCAAAAACGATGTCGTCAATGCCATACTTGCGCAGTAGCGCGACCTGATACTCTAAAAAAGGCCGGTTCGCGACCGGCACGAGCGGCTTGGGGCGCAGGTAGGTCAGCGGGCGCAGGCGCGTCCCCAGCCCTCCGGCGATAATGATGCCTTTCAAATCGGACTCCTCACAGGGAAATAGACTGCGGAATAGAATATACGGGTTATCGGCGCAAAAGGGCGAAGCGTTCAGGGAGTAATTCGATTTGCAGGGCGGCGATTCCTGCGTCTGCCCCGCCTTTGGGCGCGTTTTTTTACACTCACGGCGTTTCAGCGGCCTGCGGGTTTTCGGCGGGGCGGTCTTCTAATAGCTTGGCGAGAGCGGCGGCATACTGCGCGTCGTCCGGGTCTATTCGCACCGCCTCTTTCAAGTGGCCTATCGCTTTCTTATAAACAAATTACATAAACATCGTACCTTCGCGGTAGACCGAGCCGCGCAGCGATCCGCCCGCAACGCAGTACCGGGCCGTGAACGACCCGTCTGGGAGGCTTCGCCGACCGTCCTGCGGACGGGAACGCAATTTCTCTGTGCCGTGTACAAATGATTTATCTATAAATGCCGCGTCCTCAATGCGCTGCCACTTCCGCCAGTTCGTTTTTACTTGTTGAAGAATTTTCATCGCTTTTCTGGAAATCCGGGACGATTTGACCGCAATTCGGGCGCGGCGCGGGGTAACGCGCTACCCCGTTCTATGATATAATAATACAGGAGGTAAGACGCAATGGACAACATTTTAACGCTGGGAATCACGCCCGAAGAGGCGGCGCAGATTCAGACAGTTCTTGACGATACCATTACAGAAATGAAACGTATCCGCGAAACGATGCGCCGCGACGATCTGGAAATCGCGGCATTGCAGGCCAAAACAGAGGCCAATCGCGCAGAAATCAAAACGATGCTGGCAGAACTTCGCAGGAGTTGAAATGCTTAAACTACTCCTCGAACTCTCAAAACAAATCATCGGATTCACCACCGACACTCAGAAAAACAAAGAAGACGTAAAGGCGCTTCTGACCGATTCTGCCGTCAAAGAAGATACAATCAAGCAGATCATTTTTGAGTTGCAAAGACTCAAAGAAAAAGAGACGCTGGAGCGGGAAAATCTTCTATTGCGGATGCAGCTGGCGCTGAAAGACACGGAACAGCGCTTCCTGCCCCCTGGCGCTTCGACGACGCAGGCGGAGGAAATTGCAGAATTGCGGGCGCGTGTCGCGGCGCTTGAAACGCAGGTCGCGGAACAAAAGGCGCTGATTGAGGAGCTGAAAAACCGTGATTAGAGCAAAGCCTTTCGCGCCCGTCCGCCCGACACTTGCTAACGTCCCAGCGTTTCCATGAGGTGCTGCTGGGCGCTAAACCGGGGCGATTCGGCGGTCGGCTGACGGCGCAGGTACTGACCGTCCGGCTGTAAGTCCCACGCCTGTACGTTGTCTTTGAGCATGATTTCAAGCACGCCCTCCCGCAACTGCTGGCGCAAAATCGGGTTGTCCACCGGAACGACGACCTCAACGCGCCGGTCTAAATTCCGCCCCATCCAGTCCGCGCTGCCAATATAAATTTCGTCCTCCCCGCCGTTGTGGAATCCGAAAATCCGGCTATGCTCTAAAAACCGTCCCACTACGCTGACCACGCGGATATTCTCCGAAAGGCCGGACACGCCGGGACGCAGGCAGCACATTCCGCGCACAATCAGGTCTATTGAAACGCCCGCCTGCGACGCGGAGTACAGGGCGCGAATAATTTCCGTGTCCACCAGCGAGTTCATTTTTGCGGTGATACGTCCGGGATTTTGCGGCGTATGCTTTTCGATTTCGCGCTGAATCATGGCGAGCAGGGTTTTACGCAGAGTTACGGGCGCTACCAGAAATTTGCGATAAGAATCCTGCCGCGAATAGCCTGTCAGGAAATTAAATAGTTCCGTTGCGTCGGCCCCGAAGTCCGCCGCGCAGGTCAGCAGACCGACATCGGTATAGACCGCCGCCGTTTTCGGATTGTAATTGCCCGTGCCGACATGGACATAGCGGCGCAGTCCTTCCTCCTCGCGGCGCACTACCAGCGTCACTTTGCAGTGCGTTTTTAATCCCATCAGGCCATAGACGACATGAACGCCCGATTTCTCCAGATGCCGCGCCCAGGTGATATTGTTCTCCTCGTCGAAACGCGCTTTGAGTTCCACGAGGCAGGCGACCTGCTTGCCGTTCTCCGCCGCGTCCACCAGCGCCTGCAAGATCGGAGAGTCTCCGCTCGTTCGGTACAGCGTGTGCTTGATCGTCAGGACTTTCGGATCGTCGGCGGCGTGGCGCAGAAAATCGGTCACACAGCCAAACGATTCGTAGGGGTGATGCAGCAGAATATCGCCCTGCCGGATCGCCGTGAACATATCCGTCCCGCGCAGGGCGGGCGGCACAGACGCGGTAAAGGGCGGGTCGCGCAGTTCGGGAATATTCAGCGCCGCAATCGGGAAAAACTCCGCCAGATTCAGCGGCCCATCAATAGAGTAGACCTCCTCCTCGGTAGCGGTTTCCAGCTCCTCAATGAGTTTGCGGCGCATGGCGTCGGGCATGGCGCGGCTGACCTCCAGCCGTTCCACTTCGCCAAATCTTCGCTGCGCCAGCTGCTCCTCGATCATCTCCATCAGGTCGCCGACCGCCTCGTCCGCGATCTCTAAATCGGCGTTGCGGGTTACGCGGAACGGGTAGGCGGCGCGGACTTCCATGCCGGAAAACAGGCTGCCGAGGTGCGCGATAATCAAATCTTCCAGCAATACGAACTGCTGCGACTCGCCGGGAACCGGAATCAGGCGCGGCAACACGGGGCGCGGCGGGACTTTGACGCGGGCGAAATGCTCCTGTCCGCTGCGCGGGTCTTGCACCACGACCGCCAGACTCAGCGTGAGATTGGAGATATAGGGGAACGGGTGTCCGGGGTCTACCGCAAGCGGGGTCAGCACCGGGAAAACTTCCGCGACAAAGTAATCGCGCAGGGCGTCGCGCTGCGCGTCGGTCAGTTCCTCCGGGCGCTGAACGCAGACGCCGCGCTTTGCGAGCAGCGTCCTGATTTCGCCGAGGCAGCAGTACTGCGCTTCCAGCATCGGCTGCAATTTCGTTTGCAGCCGCCGCAGCTGCGACGAGATTTCGTCGTGGGTCAGGGCGTGGCCCGTCTCCTCGTTGGCCCGCTGCCGCATTCCCGGCACGTAGACCATGAAAAACTCGTCCAGATTATTGCTGAAAATCGCCAGGAATTTCAGGCGTTCCAGCAGCGGGTTGGCCTCGTTTTGCGCCTCCGCCAGCACCCGCGCATTAAACTCCAGCCACGATAATTCCCGATTAAAAAACAGCGGTATCTTGCCCGTTCGCGTCCGCCCGCGTCCATTGGCGGCGGGGCGCGTCGGCTTCGTCGTTTCCACGTCTTGCAAAGATTCAATACTCCAGAATGGGAACCACAGAGAACGCAAAGAGGAACCACAGAGATTCACAGAGGATTTTTAAACAAGCAGAATAGGTCTTCCGCTTCTTCTAATATCTCCGTGTTCTCTGTGTCTTCTCCTCTGTGTTCTCTGTGGTTCAAAATCTTCTTCTAATTCGCTTCGATGAGCCAGCCGGTTTTGCGCGGCGCGGCGGTACGGGCGGTCAGCAGTCCCAGGTCGGCGGCGAGGTCGCGGGGGGTGTTGCCGGTGACGCGCAGATCGCGGCCCGATTCGCGGCGGGCGTCCTCAATCGTTACGTCGTCGAGGAAAAGTTCGCCGTCGCGCAGGCAAATTTTCGGCAGGTAGACCGTTTCGTGGCAATCGGGAAATTCGCGCAGCTGGGCTAAAATGTCCTGCGCGGTCATCAGCCCCGCAATATGAATATCGCCGCCGAAAAAATGGTTTTTAATCACGCAGACGTTGATATGGACGCCCTGAATCTGATTTAATCTGCGGGCAAACCCCTGCACAATCGCGGCGGGCATCTCCGCCGTGACCAGCGTGGCGTTGATCGGCGTTCGGACGCGCATCGGCAGGCTGCGGCTGACCTGTTTCGCGTTTTCTAAAAACAGGCGCACCGTGCCGATACCGTCCTCTAATTGCGGGAACGCCTCATAGTGCGCTTTGGGCGGGTACGGGATTTCGGCGATGTGATACCACTCGTCGGCAAGCCATGCGAACCGCGTTCCGAGTTGCGCTTCCCGCTCCGGCTCCGTTTGCTCGATGTGGGCGATCATTTTGCGGGCGTAGTCGCGCTCCACTTTCGCCAGCTGCGGCAGGCGCTCCCGAAACTGCGTCATTCCGACGGGGACAATCGCGACGGACTGCGCGCCGCACCGTTTGCCGGTGGCGGCGGGGTGCTGCGCGGCGAGTTCCGCAATGGTCTGATCGAGCGCCGCGCCGTCGTTCATTCCGGGGCAAAGGACGACCTGCGCGTGAACGTCCACCCGATTATCGGCAAGTTCGCGCAGCTGCGGGAGGATAGCGGTCGGCTCTTTTCTGCCGAGCAGTTTGCCGCGCAACACGGGGTCAGTGGCGTGGACGGAGACATAAAGCGGAGACAGGCGCTGCTCCAGAATCCGCGCCCATTCCGCGTCGGAGAGGTTGGTCAGCGTGACGTAGTTGCCGTGCATAAACGACAGGCGGAAATCGTCGTCCATGAGGTACAGCGACCTTCGCATTTTTTTCGGCTGCTGATGGATAAAGCAGAAAACGCATTTGTTCTTGCAGGTATGGATTTTATCGCCCAAATCCTGTGCGAACGAGATTCCGGCGTCTTCGTCCTCCGCTTTGCGCAGGTTCAATGACAGCATCGTTTCGCCGCGCAGCAGGCGCAGGCGCAAATCGGACTCCGCCGCATGGAACCGGTAATCCAGAATATCGAGGACAGGCCGCCCGTTGACAGATTGCAGCGTATCGCCCGCCAGGACGCCCGCCCGCGCCGCCGCGCTGCCCGCTTCCACCGCCGAAATTTCCAGCGCGTTCAAGTTTTTAACAAAAATTTCTGACATAACGCGTTTATTGTACCACAACTGCGGCGCGGGCGTCGGGCCGTTCGCGCAAATCAGGAACGCTGCGCAAAAAACGCGCTTGCCATTGGCCCGTCACCCCGGAGCGCTCGTCAGTCGCAGCGCCATTGCGATCAGGTAAAAGACAAATGTCAGCAGCGCCGCCCACGTTCCCGCAAGATGAAACCGCTCCGTTTTTGTGATAAGTTCGCGCCAGTTTTGCGGCGGGGCTTCCGGGTTCCAATCCAGCGCCGCCGCGTTGACGCGCACCGTCCCGACCACCCGGACCAAAATCCAGATCGAAATCGCCGCCAGCGCCGCGCCGCGAAAAGGAGCGCCGGACGCGCCGACGGCAAGAATTGTTAGAGCAATGCCGGATAGGGCCGTCGGCATGAAAAAGCACGGAATAAGCCAGCGCAGACGAAGCGTTACCCCTTGACGAAACCGAATTTGCGATGGTTCGTCCAGGGCCAGCGTGGGCGCATGGAACCCGTAGTGCGCCGCAATTTCCATGCCTGCGAGGATTCCGGCGAAGAACAGATTAATAAATTCCAGCGTGAGCCTATAGCGCATCATGATTCGGTCGCCTCTCTTAAGATTTGTTCCGGCAGTTTGCGGCGGCGTTAATCAACAGGGATGATTCGCGGCGCAGCGCAACAGGTTTAGCGGCGGACTTGGCTTGCTGGCGCGTTTGGCGGCGGGTAGAACGGCTGGCAGTGGCGGTGACGGCCTCTGCAACAGAACTTCAAGCGCAGGATACTCCTGTATTCTATTATACACCCTACGGAGCGTGGGCAGGGCATACAAAGCAGTGATACCTTTTAGAAAAATTCGTCTTGTCCTATCAGCGTGTCACGCCAATTCACAAAGCGCTAATCACCCCTCACATCTTGACTTTGCGGAAGGAATCGGGTATAATCAAACCCTACATGAGGTTATAGAAGCAAAACTGCGGGTCGTTAGCTCAGTCGGTAGAGCAGATGACTCTTAATCATCTGGCCCAGGGTTCGAGTCCCTGACGACCCATAAACCTGAAAACTGTGTCCCCTTGACAATTATAGATAGTTAGCGCTAATCTGGCGGTAACTAGAAAATTAAGTGAACTCATAGGGACACAGTTTTCTCCTCTATCACCTGGGATGAGGCCGTTTGCTCCTACCTCATCCATCTCAAAGCCGTTCGCGCAAGCAATACTGTGCGTTTCTATGAAGCGCGGCGCTGTATGCCCACCCGCTGGGCCAACGAAAACCAGTTACCCCTCGAAAAATTCGGTAAACGCCCTCTCGACGAATACCTTGTCTCACGCTCTGAGGCCGGGAAGTTTCAAACTACCCTTCATCACGACGCCGTAGCGGCGAAAGCCTTCAGGAAGTGGGGGCAGCGTTACGACGTGGTTCCCCGTAGCCTACTCTCTGATTAGGAGGTGCGTAACGCGCCGAAGACCAGTATGTATATGCTCGCGGAAGACAACATGAAGAAACTTTTCGCAGCGGTCTACTATTACTGAGACACCGGAAATAATCCCGATGTTTGCTATACCTCTCCCGGTAAGCGTGGTTTCCACCGTGACCGCAATTAAGCCATTATTTCGACGCTGCTTGACAGCGCCTGTCGGATCGGAGCAGTCCTTTCGCTCAAATTGGATGATTATCAGGCCAGTCAGCATCAACTGACGGTGCGGGGCAGCAAAGGGCGTGAGCCACGCGCTATCCCTGTGTTTAAGGACTGCGCGGAGGCCATCACTGCCTGGATGAAGGTTCGCAAGCGCATTATGGCGAATGTGCCAGCAGACGAAGCATTATGGCGAATGTGCCAGCAGACGAAGATGAAGGCTGGCTGTTCATCAGCGAAACGTCCGGGCGCATTGACGAAGGCCGATTTCTCAAAACGCTCAAGAAATACCGGGAGTATGCGGGACTGTCCAAAAGCATTTCGCTGCGCCGTCTGCGCCGCTATAGCCTCAATCGCCTCGCCAAGCATAACCTATCAGGACCCCAGGCCATCGCAGGCTACAAAGACGCGAAAACAACGCTCATTTACACCAAAATATACCCTGACTTTGTTCGGGACGTTCATGATCAGGTCGGAGTAGCGCGTGGCATCCCGAATAGCAAGCGGGCCATACAGAAAAAGCGATTGGCGTGGTTTATGCTTCTCGCTCACTGAGCGAACGAGTTAGATCATATGGGATGAAAAATAATCCCGTCCCCAAAGCCGCCTGCCACAATCTGAACATTGCGCCAGTGGTACGGGGCGGCGGAAACGGTCTTGTTTGCCCTCTCCTCTGTCCTTGCCGTCCGCTGCGCCGCGCCGAAAACGCCGAGGTACGCTAAAACAATTCAAATCTTCGTTGTTTTTGTCATCTTTCTACCTTGCGCCAGATTGTGTTGCAGCGTGGAGCGTGTTGCGGAGAAGAATTGCAATCGTCATCGGGCCGACGCCGCCGGGAACGGGCGTAATCCAACCCGCCACTTCCAGCGCCGCCGCAAAGTCCACATCGCCCACGTCGCCGCTGCGCCCCGCGACCCGGTTATAGCCCGCGTCCATGACCGCCGCCCCCGGTTTAATCATATCGCCGGTAATGAGTTCCGCCCTGCCGACCGCCGCCACCAAAATATCGGCCTGCCGCGTCATCTCGGCGAGACTCGGCGTCCGCGAATGGCAGATAATCACGCTGGCGTTGCGGTTAAGCAGCATCATGGCGACGGGTTTGCCCAGAATAATGCTGCGGCCCACCACGACCGCCGTCTTGCCCTCAATCGGAATTTGATACCGGTCCAATAACTCCACAATCCCCGCCGGAGTGCAGGACGGAAAAGCGGGTTCCCCGTTAATCAGCCCGCCCAGACTCATGCGGCTGATGCCGTCCACGTCCTTCGCGACGGACACTTCATCTAAGACAGCGGGTTCGTGGAGATGTTTCGGCAGGGGGTGCTGCACTAAAATTCCGCTGACTTTCGGGTCGGCGTTCAATTCCCGGACAAGATTTTGCGCCTGCTCCTGCGTGGCGTCCTCGCCCAGCCGATGAATGGACGACTCGATGCCCACCCACCGGCACGCCTTTTGCTTCATGGAAACATACGTCTCCGAAGCGGGATTCGCGCCAATCAGCACGGCGGCAAGGTGGGGCGTCACGCCTCTCGCCGCCTGCAATGCTTGTACGCCCTCCGCAATCTCGGCGCGGATGGCCTTCGCGGTCGCAGTCCCGTCCAGTAAAATCGCCTGTTGTGTCCTCTCGCTCACGCTTTCTACGCTCCTCTCTTCTAAACATTTTAGGGACTTTCGAATATTAAACTCTTCCACGCTGGCGGGCGGGCGGGCGAATAAATTCACTGCCACAAAAGCGCGAAGTCCGCCTTCGCGGACTCAATGCGGACTTACGCATACGGGAAGATTTATTTTATCGCAAGTCCCTTATTGAATTTTTGACCACCCCCGCCCCTCCTTCACAAGGAGGGGAGAAAATGCTCTGCTCCCCTCCTTGCGAAGGAGGGGGACGGGGGGTGGTTACTGCAACCGCGACGGCCCCGCCGCAAGCAGCAGCAGCGCGGGGGCAGTCAGCGGCGCTTCCAATAATAAGAACAGGACGCACAGGCCGGGATAGGCGGGCAGCAGGGTCAGGGCGGTCAGAAGAAACAGGCACAGCGTCGCGCCGAGATAGATTAAAAGCTGCTGCCGCCCCGGTCGTTCGCTGCGGACTGCGCCCAGCACAAACCCGACGCAGGCCAGCGCCGTCAGCAGAAAGCGCAAAGGCATCAAGGCGGACTGCTCAAAAGCGACGCCGAGCATTGCAAGCCCAACGCTTCCGAAAATTGCGAGCAAGGCCCCGGCAAGCAGAATACGGCGCAGGATTTCTTTATTCTCCCATAGCGGGGCCTTGCGCGAGGGAGCGTAGTGCGGCTGCGCGTACTGCGTCCGGCTAGGAGGACGCAAAGCGCCTCGCACCGTCAGGCCGGTGGAACCGGTTGACCCGGTAGAACTGGCTTCGTTCAGCGCTTGCGGCGCGGCGGGCGGCGCGTCCTCCTCCAGCGTGTCCAGGTGTCGGGTGGGGGCGGCGCTTCTGTCCAGTTTGCCGGTGAGACTCTCCGTCTGCGGCGCGGTCGTGATGGCGTAGATTGGCCCGTTCGCCTCGTCCAGCATCTTCAAAATATCGCGCAATGCCGTCCCGACTTTCTCGGCGCTCTCCGGGCGTTTCTCCGTATCCAGCGCCACGCATTTCATAATCAGATTGTCCAACGGGCGCGGGATCAGGGGGTTCAGCGAGCGGACGGCGGGCCACTTGAATGGCGCAATAGACGGATCGCGCCCGGTAATCAGATGGTGCAGCGTGGCCCCCAGCGCGTAAATATCGGAGCGCGGCCCGGTCTGTCCCTGTCCGTACTGCTCCGGCGGGGCGTAGCCCGGACTGCCCAGCACAATCGTATCGGTCGCATTTTTTTTACTGGCGTAGCGGGCGATGCCGAAATCCACCAGACAGATGCGGTCGTCCGGGCGGCGGATCAGGTTGGAGGGCTTGAGGTCGCGGAAGACAATCGGTGGCTCGCGGTGGTGCAGGTAGGTCAGGGTGTCGCAAATTTGGACGCCCCAGTGGACGATCATACGGATGTCCAGCGTCCGCATTTCGTCCTGCTCCAGATAAATTTTGAGGTTGTCGCCCTCAATAAATTCCATGAGCAGGTAAACGTAATGCGCGTCGCTAAACAGGTCTTCGTAGCGGGGCAGGGCGGGGTGCGAGAGTTTTTTCAGGAAAAGCGCCTCGCGGTTCGCCGTTTTGATGAAGTCGTTCTGCGCGATTCCGTCCTCCGCCGCCGGAATCCGCAGGGCCTTCAGCGCGTGGATTGCGCCTGTTTGCATATCTTCCACGCGGTAGACCTGCGCCATAGCGCCGCCTCCCACGCGCTCGATAATGCGGTAGCGTTCAATGATAAGGCTGTCAGCGGGAAGCGCGTGTCCTGTGGGCATCGTTGCGCTCCTTTTCATAGTGTATAATAATACCCTGCATCATAACAGCGGAACGCGATTTTGTCAAGGGGCGCAGTCCGCAGCGTTTGGATGTTCAGGTATTCACTGCTTCACTATGAGTTTTGTACAAACCCATCAGTGAGCGTGACCAATACCTCAATACCCGAATACCTGAATACCCGCAATCCGGGAGGAAACAAAAATGAGCCAGCCGCTGGTGGGCGTTATCATGGGGTCGAAATCGGATTGGGAAACGATGCGGCACACGACTGAGACGCTGGAAGCGCTGAATATCCCCTTCGAAGTGCGGGTCGTTTCCGCGCACCGGACGCCCGACTTGCTTTTTGAGTACGCGGCGGCGGCGGAGGAACGCGGGCTGGAAGCGATTATCGCGGGGGCGGGCGGCGCGGCGCACCTGCCGGGAATGTGCGCCGCAAAGACCGCTCTGCCCGTCCTCGGCGTTCCCGTCGAATCAAAGGCGCTCAAAGGGCTGGACTCGCTGCTCTCCATTGCGCAAATGCCCGCCGGGATTCCCGTCGCCACGCTGGCGATTGGACGCGCCGGAGCGGTCAATGCGGCGCTGCTGGCGGCGGCGATTCTGGCGAACAAATACCCGTCCGTCCGTGAGGCCCTGCGGGAATTCCGGGCAAAGCAGACGCAGGCCGTGCTGGATTCTCCCGATCCCCGCGATTGATTCTCCGCTCGCTTTGCCGAATTTTCACGGCAGGATCAGGAAATTTGCGCGGCAATCCCGCAAAATAATCCGCAAAAGGAACATTTTTGCCGAAAAAGCGGTATAATACCCCTTGCGTTGGCGTGAATCGTGCTATAATAGTAGCGGGAAATCCACCCTGAATCTTACCATGCCTGCCGCCCTGCCCGAAACGGCGGACGCGCAAAGAGGAAATCTGTGCCGGAACTGCCCGAAGTCGAAACGATGCGGCGGTTCCTTGACCGCCGCCTTACCGGACAAATCATTGCGTCCGCGACGTTCGAACGGCCCGAAATTTTAAAGTCCAGCAGCCCCGAAGCATTCAACGCCGCCGTCCGCGCCTGCCGAATCACCGGAACGGGACGGCGCGGCAAATATCTTTCGCTGCATTTGCAGTCCGCAAACGCCGCCCCGCAGTTCGGCCCCGCCTACGAGTTGGTTATCCACCTGAAAATGCGCGGCGACCTGCGCGTCGAATCGGCAGACGCGGCCCCGGCCCGTTATCTCTGCGCGGAACTGCGCGTCGAATCGGGAATGACCCTGCGCTTCTACGACATCTGGCGTTGGGGATCGTGGAATCTTTTCCCCGTCGGTGAAGTGGAGCTACCCGGACTGTCCGCGATGGGCCTGGAACCGTTTGATCCCGCGTTTACCGCTGATTACCTTGCGCGGCAATTAGCCCGACGCGGCGGCCCGCTGAAGACCACGCTGCTCGATCAGCGGACGCTGGCGGGCATTGGCAATATCTACGCTGATGAAAGCCTGCATCTGGCGCGTCTGCATCCGGCGCGAACGGCGAAAAGTCTGGACAAGGCCGAAGTCCAACGCCTCCACGCCGCGATTACCGCCGTCCTGACGCGGGCGGTCGCGCAGGGCGGGGCCTACGCCGACCGGCAGGCGCAGGAACAGGCCAATATCGAAGGCTTTCAACCGATTTATACGCCGCAGATTTACGACCGACCGGGGCAGCCCTGTCCGGCGTGCGGCGAACCTTTAGTAAAATTTCAACTCCGGGGCCGAGGCACAACCCTTTGCCCCATGTGTCAACCAGATGCGGACATTCCCGCCGGATAGGGAACCGGACACGCCGTCCGCATCGAGAGGAGCGCTTTGCAATATGTCTGACGAGATGGTTCAGGAAAAGACGAACGTAGGCGAGGTCGGAGCCGAGGCCAACCATAATGGAGGCCATCCGGGCGAGTCTGACGTCACCGCCTCTTCCCCGCTTGACGCCCACGCGGCCCCGGCGGTAGAACCGGCCCCTGCCCAGCCCGTCGCGGAATCCCCCGCGCCGGTTGCGCCCGCGCCGCCCGTTGCGGAAGCCCCCGCTCCGCCCGCCGCTGAAATGGCAATGGAAACGACTCCGGCAACCGCCGCAGTCCCCGCGCCCCCGGCGGCCCCCGCGATGGACGAATTTGCTCAGGCAATGAAGGACATGGCGGAGGTGGACGCGCAGTACGACCGCAAGCCCCTGCAAGAGGGCGATGTCGTTACGGGAATCGTGATGCACGTAGACCGCGAAGGCATTCTCGTGGATGTCGGGGCCAAGTCCGAAGGCATCATCCGCCTCAGCGAAATCTCCCGCGAACCCAACGTCAACCCTGAAGACGTGGCAAAAGCGGGCGACAAAATCAGCGTGTTCGTGCTGGAACCCGAAAATCAGGACGGCAACCCGATCCTGTCCAAAAAACGCGCCGACTTCGAGCAGGCATGGGTGCGGGTGCAGCAGGCCAAAAACTCCGGCGAAACGATTCAGGCGCTGGTGCAGGAGCGCGTCAAAGGCGGACTGGTGGTTGATCTGGGGATTCGCGGCTTCGTTCCCGCTTCCCATGTCGGCAACGGCAGCCTGAAAAACAACCTCGACCGCTACCTCGGACAGACCATTCCGCTGAAAGTCATTGAAGTGGACAAAGAGCGCCGCAAGGTCGTCCTGTCCAACAAAATGGCGGAAATGGAATTGCGCGAACAGCGCAGCCGCGAGACCAAAGAGAACCTGGCCCCCGGTCAGCGTCGGCGCGGCGTCGTTCGCCGCCTGACCCCCTACGGCGGTTTCATTGATCTGGGCGGCATTGACGGCCTGCTCCACATCTCCGAAATGTCCTGGACGCGCATCAACGACCCGAAAGAGGTCATGCGCGAAGGGCAGGAAGTAGATGTGATCGTTCTCAAAATTGACATTGAGAACAACCGCGTCTCCCTCGGTATGCGTCAGATACTGCCCGACCCCTGGGCGGAAATCGCGACGAAATATAAAGAGGGCGACGTCATCACCGGAACGGTGACCCGCGTCGTGCCGTTCGGGGCGTTCATTCAACTGGAAGGCGGCATCGAAGGGATTATCCCCAATGTTGAACTGCCGCGCAACCGCGCCGCGAAAGGCGGCGCCCCCATCGCGGTCGGCGAAGAGGTCGAGGTCAAAGTCCTTTCGGTGCGGCCCGACGAGCGCAAAATGACGCTTTCCATGCGGGCGTTGCAGCCCGCCGAAGAGCAGGGCCCCCGCGAGGCCGCTCCGCCCCGCGAACCCCGCGAACCGCGAGAGGGCGCCGCCCCCGCAGCGGGCGGCGGCGGCAAGCGCGGACGCAGCGAGCGCAACCGGGAAGACGACGGCGGCGGCGACTACGGTCGCTACGCGCCCGGTCGTCAGGAAGAGCCGCGCTTCAACGCGCTCGGCGACGCCTTCACCAAAGCCCGCGTCAACCGCCGCGAACGCCGCGTCAATCAGGAGCAGGAGGTCGAAGACTTCGACGACATCGAGATTGACGGCTCCCTGATCGCCGACATCCCGGAACCGGAAGCGGAAGTGACTGAAACCGAAGGAGAGTAAGGAAAAGGGAAAAGGGAAAAGGGAAAAGGGAAAAGATAAATACGGTCATTGACTGGAAGTCTGCGAAAACTACCAACGATGCCGGCATTGTCCTATTCTCTATTCCCTCTTCCCTTTTCCCTTTTTCCTGACGAATATGCCTACTCTTGGCGTGACGGGCGGGGTGGCGAGCGGAAAAAGTTCCGTGATGCGATTCCTGAAAAGATGCGGCGCGACGGTCTTCAGCGCAGATGAGGCCGCCCGCGCCGTTTTGTCGTCCGCTCGCTTGGCGGGCGACATCGCCGCCGCGTTCGGGCCGGAAATACTGCTGCCGGACGGAACGCTTGACCGCGCCGCGCTTGGCAAAAAAATCTTTGCCGACGCTGACGCCCGAAAACGCCTCGAATCGCTGACTCATCCCCCCATTCTGCGCCTGCTCCACGCCCAGATCGAGACCGCCCGGTACGAATCATCGCAGGGCAGTATTATTGCGATAGAAGTCCCCCTATTATTTGAAACAAATTTGTCCGAGTGGTTCGACCGAATCGCCCTGGTGGATGCGTCTGAAACAATACAGATCGAACGCCTGCGTCTGCGCAACGGCCTGAGCGAGGCCGAAGCGCGGCAGCGGCTTGCCGCGCAGTGGCCTGCGGCGCGAAAACGCCCGCTGGCAGACTACCTGCTGGACAACAACGGCCCCGCGCAGGACTTAGAGGCCGCCGTACAGAACGTAATCCGGCGGCTGACGGACGAATTTGACGCGGCGAACAAAAAAAAATAGGGAACCGAGGCGCAATTCCGTAAAAACGCTTGCGTTCTTTGCAACCTTATGCTATAATCCCAACGCGCTCTCCGGGTGGCCCCTTTCCAATCGCCCGCCGCGCCATAAAACCCCCATTTTTAATGAACGACCCGGCGTAATTTTTTCGAGCGGTCACGCCCTTTCCTGACCGCTTAACAGACCGGTCAGGCGGCATTTTCCGCCGCTGTCCCGAATTTACGCCGTCCTGCCGCGCCGCGCTGCGTCCCTGAGCGCCGCGCAGACAGGTCAAATCATACAGAACGCCGCCGCAAAAAACTCTTGAAGCGCGGCGTTCCCGGAGCGTCCCGTGCCAGAGAAGCAATCGTTTTCGCGTGTCAGGGCCGACAGGTCGGCCCGACGCGCCCGTTTCCCCCGCCAAATCAGCAGGCTTTTTCCCCCCGGCGTGCAACGTGCAATTTATCAGGAGGTAATACCCGCCTTGAACAAAGCCCTACCACTACGCGGCGTCCTGAGCGTGTGCGCGGCGTTCGCGTTTGCCGCGCTTGCCGCGCCGCCGCAGGCGATGGCGCAGCGCAACCCGACGCGGACTTCCGGCGCAGGGGCGTCCACGACCCGCGCAGCCGGATCGTCCCGCGCCGCTGGCGTATCCGCTGGCGTCCCGTCGTTTACGCACTCGTACAACAGCGGTCTGACGCAGATTCCGTCCAAATTCACCCTGCGGTCTTACACCAAACCCAAGACAAAGCCGAACGGCCGCTTAGTCGGGGACGCCGATGTCACCCGGCAGACCAATCTGGTCACCTATACCACGCTGGCCCCCGGCAAGACCGGGCCGGACGGCGTGACCAACAACGACCCGTCGAACCCGCTGCCCCGGACGGACGTGCCTTCCGTCGCGCAAAACTATCAGCCGAACTGGTCGGTGGACGAGCGTTACATCTACTTCACCAGCCGACGCGCCAGCACGGTGGATACCTCGCTGAACACCTCCGGGATTTACAACCTCTATCGGGCGTTTCCCGACGGCTCCGGCGTCACGCAAATCTCGCTGCCCACCAGCGCGGGCAACCAGATTGAGCCGAACATCGCCGCCGACGGTTTCCGCCTCGCTTACGCGGGCGGCGGCACAATCACGACGAACGCCAGCGGCCTCCCGACCGGGCCGAGCGGCGCGGTGGACGGACAGTTCACCACCCTCGGATTCAAGCTTTACTACGTGGACACAACTTCTGGCAATGTCACGCCGCTTTCCGAGCGCAACCCGCAGGGCATCAGCTTCCTGGACATCCGCCACCCGTCGTGGTCTCCCGGCGGCAACCAGATCGCGTTCGCCGCAAAGACTACCACCGACCCCGCGCATTACCACATTTTTAAGGTCAACACGGACACCGACAACATCACGCAGTTGACGAGCGGCCCCGCCAACGAGACCGCGCCCGCCTGGTCGCCGGACGGCAACGTTATCGCCATTACGACCAACGCCAGCGCTTACACCGCGAATGGCGCTAACAGTTCGCTAGTGTCGCAGGTGATGGCAAAAACCACGACCGACATCTGGGTCATTAACCAGAACCTGTTTACGCCCGACTCGACGCAGGTCACAAACTCCGCCAGCGTGGCGGGCAGCGTCGCGACCAACTGCCGCAACGCCGCGTGGAGCACCTTGCGCACCGACATTAACGGATTCGTTCCCAGCAACGCCGGTCTCACCGCCGCGCAGCAACTGCTCGCTTTTGCCAGCGACCGCATTCCCATCACCACGACGACCGGCACAACGACTACTGTGAAATGGGGCCTGAATCCCAACGGCAGCACCGACATCTATTTCCTTAATGCGACTGTCGCGCAGGACGCCGCCGCCGCCAACGCCTACACGGTGACGACGCCGGAAAGTGGAGCGCCAGGAACCGGAACAAACCCCGCGCTGCCGCTGACCACTTCGTCAAGCGACCTGAACACGGACGGCACGGGACACAACTCCACGCCGACCAATACCGTCGGGACGAATAACACCTTTGCGGAATACGCCGCGAGGTTCGATCCCAACCGAACGACCAATGAGGACTATCCGGCATGGCCTCAGTATATCCACTCCTACCGAATCACGTTCCAGAGCAACTCCAACGGGCTTGGGGTGGTGACGCCGAACGAAAACATCTGGTCGTCCACGATCACCGACATCAACGCCCCGACGCTGATTAAATATGACATCGTAAATAATCAGGTGCTGGGCGTTTTTCACGACAACCCTGCGCCGCCCGCTCCGGGTTCAGACACCAACTCCTACGCCCGCGAATTTGCCGCTGGTGAGACCGTGCGTTTCCGCGTCAAAGTCGCCGATTACGAGTCGGGCATCGCCGCCGTGTATTTGCAGATCAAATGCCCGGACAGTATGCAGCAGAGCAGCGACAACATAGAGCATAAAATCTTCTTTGACGGTTCGCTCCGCACGGGCTACCTGCCCCTCAACCCGCCTTACGGGGCGTTTGACGGCTCCGTCTCAAGCGGCGACAATATGTCCGGCACACCCACCGGGGGGCTGCCGATTGAGATTGATATGCAGGCCATCAACGCTAACCCGCTTGATCCGGGCTACGGAAATTTCCCGCAGACCGCCGGACAGGTCGGCATCAATCCGGCGATTGCCCCGCCAAACCCATTTCTGGGTCTACCGCCAGTCACCGGCCCGCAGTCCTTCGGGGTCCTTCCGGGAGCCTTTCCGGGAACAAACGACTTCCTCGCAAGCCTGGACGACGCGGTAGCGTTCACCGGTTCCGGCGTCCTTGCGGCCTTCACGCCGGGATCAACGGCGTCAACCGGAATCGTCAACTACTGGCTGCAACTCCACGACAACGGCCCTGACCCCAACCTTGCGCACACCACGCTGGCGCAGCAGGCGGGCAACGAACCGCGCGGCGAAATCTCCGGCGACGGCATCTGGACGGGATCGTGGAAAACGCCCGCCAACCTGCCGAGCGACTGGGTGGTGGATGTCATTGTTTTCGATAAAGCGATTGATCCTTTCACCGGCAATGCGAACAACTGGAAAATCTACGATAACGTATGGGGTTTGACCACCCGCCCGTTCCAGGTTGACCCCCGCGCCAATATCCTTTACGTCAACGATTACGACGCAGGCCAGAAATTCTTCTCCACCCCTGCGGGTTCCTTCAATAGCTTCAATGGGCGCACCGTAGGGCCTACCGGAATACCGACCGAAAGCTGGATGACCGAGTACGACCCCGCCCTGCTGCCCGTGATGTGGTGGAACTATCCCCGCCCTGTCACGCCGCCGACACAGAAGCAGCCACTCTTGCTTGTGCTGAATACGCTGGGGACCAATTCCTACGATTCATTGGTCAACCCGAACCCCTACGCGCCGGGAGTGACCGTCGTCGAAGGCGCTCATGACTTTGATGGGACGACTATTCCGCCGACGCAGCGCTACGTACAGTGGCGCATCCTGTGTCGCGGCCCCTTGCCCGACTCGGTGCTGAACGCCTTCGCCCCGCGTCAGGAAGTGCAGCCCCGCGACCTGTTTACAACGGGATCGCAGCCCCGCACGGTGACGGTCGCCGAGCGCTGCGTCGTGTGGCACTCGCCCTACACCGGCGACCTGTTTATCGGTTCCGGCACGATCCTTGACCGCAGCGTCCAGAATCAACTGACCAACTTCGTCGCCAAAGGCGGACGCCTGTTCCTCTCCGGGCAGGATTTGGCCTTCGGCCTCTCCAACGGAAACGCCGCCGCCGGGGCCAGCGCCTTCATGGAAAATCTATTTCATGTTCGCTACGTCAACGATCAGGGAGCGTCGCGCGCGGTCGGTTTCCAGGGAGGCAACGGAATCCATCCGCTCGCCTCGCAGACCTTTCTCGGCCCAACCCACTATTATCCGGGCGGCGGGCTGTTTGACCCGCCCGCCGCAGGCGTATTCCTGAATGGATACAGCTACGGCGACACGGCGATTCGCGACCCGCATCTGGGGGCCTGTCCGAACCCCTACCTGCTGAACACGCTGACTGCGACCGCTACGGAGCAGGCGGGCGTCTTCGGCATTGACGGCTACTACGGTTCCCCCGCCTCGCCGAACCTCGTCTGGGCCACCAATGCGGCGAACGGCTCGAAGGTCGTGTTCTCCAGCCTGCCTTTTGAGGCGATCTGCCCGGACATTTTCTCGGCCCCTTCGCCGCCTAACCCGCAAAACGCGATGGCCCTGAAAAACCGCCGCACCGAACTGGTGCATAATATCCTCGATTATCTGCGCACCGGGCGCATCGTTGGAACAATCCGCAGCGTCACCACCGGCGCGGGCGGCGGCGGCGTTGGGACGGGCGGACAGGCGCTGGGCAATGTATTCGTCCGCGCTGTGGGACGTGATTTCACCAATACGACCAATGTCATCGCTACCGCTGTTACGCAGGCGGATGGGAGTTACGTGTTGAGCGGCCTCGACCCGACGGGCGGCTACTCGATTGATACATTCTCTGCCGGGTTTATCGCGCAGCACGCGGTCGCAGATTATTTTCACGGCGGCTACCAGACGCAGGTAGACACCTATCTGACGCCCGCGCAGCCCGGAAGCATCTCCGGCACCGTGGTGGTTGACGCCAGCGGCGCGGCGGTTCCCGGCGCGATTGTCACTGCGACCGACCCGATCACCGGCGCGAAGTTCAGCGCCACGTCGGATGTCAACGGCGCGTTCCACATTCTGAACGTTCCGACAATTTACGACCCGGCTAACCCGACCACGAACTTCGGCTACGTCGTCCGCATCACCAACCTTGCGAATCTGCCCATCGGCTCTTCGGCGCCGGCTTACAGCTCTTCGACGCCGTATTCCTACGGCCTGTTCAATAACGAATCCAGCGCAACCTATCCCACCGCCCAGCCTAGCGTTCAGGTAGGCAACGCCCAGGGAACGGCGCAGGACGTTGTGCTTGTCCCTTCCGGGCAGGCGTCCGGTTCCGCGTCCTTCCGATTGATTGCCAAGCCGGGAACTATCACTGGCAAGGTCACGGTCAAGGATTCGAGCGGAACGGTCACTGCGACAGGGATTCCCGGCGCCACAGTGACGTTCACCTCCGGCGCGATCAACGTTAGCGTGACGACTGACTCCACCAAAGACTCCAGCGGCAACTACACCGGGAACTACACCGCGCCGAACCTCTCGCCCGGAACCTATCAGGTCACGGTCTCCGCCGCCGGATATACGACCTCGGCCTCGATCCCGGTCAGCGTCGTCAGCGACCCTGGCAATGCGGCGCAAAACTTCAGCCTATCCGCTGCGAATCCCGGCTCGCTGGTCGTGACGGTTACGAACATTGATGGAACGCAGGGCATCTCCGGCGCGACGGTCACCTTGCAGACGACGGCGGGCGCGACGCTTACCTTCGTTACGGGCGCAACCATCGCCGCGCCGGTGGAATCGCCCGCCGGGACGTACACGTTCGCGTCCGTTCCTTCCGGCACGATTCAGGTTACGGTCAGCAAGTCCGGCTATAAGTCGGGCGACACGAACCCGAAAAATGTTACGGTCACCTCGGCCCCGACAGGCGGCGCGGCGGCTCCGGCAACGGTCAGCTTCATTCTGCTGCCGAAAGCGACGTTCGACACCGGCCTGGGCATGATCTCCGCCCCGCAGGATTACAGCACGCTTAACCCCGCGCCAAGCATCTTTAATCTGCTGGGCAATACGGTGGAACTGTTCGCCTGGAACCCGACGCGCAACGCCTACGACTCGAACTCCAACCCGCTGAAAAGCGGCTTTAACATCGGACGGACGGACACCCTCCACCGGGGGCAGGGCTACTGGGCCTATACCACCGGCGGGGCAACCCTTAGCACCGAGGGCAGCCCGATAGACGAAACCGCTCCGTTCGACATCGCCCTGCAAACGGGCTGGAACATGATCGGAGACCCGTACACCTTCCCGGTGGACTTCTCGCTGCTTACGGTCGTAAAGTCAGACAATTCCACCCTGCTGACCACGCAAAGCACGGACATTGGAAGCAGCCTGTTTACCTACTTCGGCGGCGGCTACACCCTCTCGAACACGGTGGACGCCTATCACGGCTACTGGCTGTACGCCTATGCCCCGGTAAGGCTGCGCTTCTCTCCTGGCACAAGAGTGACCCGCGCCCTGACCCGGCCTCCGGGCAATGCGACGGGCGACTGGAAAATTGATCTGACGGCAGAGGCGGGCGATCAGCATAAATCCACCGGCTATCTGGGCGTGAGCCGCGCCGCTGCCGACGGCTTCGACCGCAACAAAGTCGCGGCCCCGCCGACCATCGGAACGGAAAACGTCTCGCTGACCTTCGACCACAGCGAGTGGGGCGACAAATCGGGCCACTACGCGGTGGATGTCCGCTCCGCCGGACTGACCGCGCAGACGTGGAACTTCACGGTCACTTCGAGCGTGATGAACGCGCCAATTACGCTGCATTGGCCCTCGATTGCCACGATACCGGGCAAGCAAAGCCTGACGCTGACCGATCTGGACAGCAACCATACGATGAACCTGCGCAACCAGAACAGCTACGTCATTCCGGCGAGCGACAAAGCGATTACCCGCCACTTCTCGCTGCAAATGACGCGGGCTGGAAAACTGAAATTGCAAGTCTCCGACGTGATCGCCCGCCACACGAGCGGCGGACGCGCCGCCGGAGTGGTGGTGTCCTACCGCATCTCCTCCGAGGCGGACGTGCAGGTCAATATCCTGCGCAACGGACAGCGCATCCGCACCCTATCGCCGAGCGTTCACCGGGCGGCGGGCGTGACAGACGCGCCGTGGGATATGCGGGACGACAAGGGCGTCGCCGTTGCGGGCGACTCCTACACGGTGGAAGTCCGCGCTACCGACGCCGAGGGAAATGTGGCGCGGCGGGTCACCCCGTTGCTGGTCACGCGCTAAACGCCTCCCAATCGCCGCGCTTGCTTCGGGTATCGCAGATGCCGGAAGCAGGCGCGGCGTCACATACGAAGTTAAGACCGAGACGGCCTTTTCGCCCGGTTGCCGGAAGAAAAGCGAAGGGGTAAAAACTCCCGACCGTACCTATCCAGAGAGGAAATTCAACCGTGATTACGAATCGTAGAAGTCCGGTAATGCGCGCGGCGATATGGCTCACGACAGCGGCCTACGTCCTGCCGCTGCTTGGCCTGACCAGCAGACCGGCCCGCGCTCAGAGCGTGCAGGTGTTGCGCGTCATTGTCGCCGATTTTGTCAATAAGGGCAAATACGGCGGCGATCAGCTGGCGATAGACGCGACCGACGCCGTTTATAACGAACTGGTGAACAGCGGTCAGAGCCGATTCAATGTTTATGGCAATAAAGAGGTGCAGAATGTGGCGAAAAATCTCAAACTGCGCGTTCCCAGCGTGGTGGGTCAGCCCGCCTACTATTCCCGCACAGACTTGCTGCGCATCGCCAAAGAGATCGGGGCCGATTCCATCGTCGAAGGAGAGGTCGGGACGCCCGCGCCGACCAAAAGCCGCGCCGGAAGTGTGCAGTTGGGAGTCCGCATCCTGGATGTGGCCTCACAGGAATACATCAACGGCGGTTTCGCCAGCGCGAGGGCGGAACTGCGACCGGGACAGGCGGCAGACCCGGAAGAACTGATCGGGCAGAGCGTCAAGGACGCCGCGCTGACGGTGGTGCGGCAGGTCGTTCAGCGACAGCAGGTGTCCGCGACGGTGCTTCAGCGCGTCGGTGATACGATTGTGCTGAATCGCGGACTGCGCGACGGCATCCGCGAAGGCGACAACCTCGTAGTCATCCGCGAAACCAAAGAGGGCGGGGCGGTCAAAGAGGGCATCCTGCGCGTGGCCCGCGCCTACGCAACTGACGCCGAGGCCGAAGTTCGCAATGAGACCGGGGCCATTCGCCCGGAAGATATTGCCCGTGTGCTGTATACGCCAGACCGAATTATCAGCCCCGACGGGATTATCAGGGACCAGCCCCGCCAGGTTCGACCTATCAACTTTAGTCTGATTGGCAGCACCCTTGCCGTCCTCGGACTCGGCGTCCTGATCGCCGAAGGCGGACGCAGCGGACAGACCTCTGTCACCGGCGTCACCGCCGAAGCGACCACCGCCAACGACGGAACACCGCAGAACCGCATTACGTGGCGCGACAACATCTTCGGACAGGCGGGCGTTTTGCAGTACCACATCTACCGCAAACCCGACTTCCCCTACGCCCCGAACGTCTCCGGCAGCAGCGGAACGAGCGGCGGAAGCACAACGACCAGCACGATTGCCGCCTATCCTGTCGGGGTGACTTCGGGACAGGACCATACCTACTACGATCAGCAGTCCCCGTACAACCCGTTTGCCAACGGCCTCGCCATCGTCGTCGGCACGGCGGCGTCCGCGACAACGAACAGCAGCAGCAGCAATAGCAGCAGCGGAACCGGCAGCGGAACCGGCAGTTCCACCAGTGGCGGCGGATGCAGCAGCGTGGCCCCGTTCCCGCTTAGCACAACTACCACAACCGGGACTTATCCAATCAACGTTGGATTTACGGCGGGACGCAGCTACACCTATCAGGTCACGGCGGTCATTCAGCGCCAGACCTCTCCCACCAGCACGGGGAGTTCGGGAACGTCAGGCGGCAGCACGGGCGGAACAACCGGCGGCGGCACGACGGGTGGCGGTACAACGGGCGGCGGCACGACGGGCGGTGGAACCGGATCGGGGACCAGTGGCAACAACAGCAACTTGCAGTGCATCGAGACCGATCCGGTGGAATCGGGGCTGGTCACTCCCTTGCAGGCAGTCACGCTTTCCGCGCCGCTGACGACCGACCGCGTGAACCTGCGTCAGTTCAGCGTCTCTTATACCACCGTGCTTGGGGCCGATCTGTATCAGCTGGAAGTCTCCACCGATTCGCGGTTCAGCAATTCGGCGCAGATTTTCCGACAACAGTTTATTAGCTCCACGTCCAACAGCATCAGCTCGCAGACGTTTCCGGGCGCGGGACAGACGCCGATTGATCTGACCACGCAGTCCGCGCTGCTTGCCAACGCCGCGTTCAGCGCGTTCATCAACGGTACGTCTACAACGGCCCCCACGCTGTACGTTCGCGTTGGGGCGCGGCACGATGAGGACTCCCCCGGCCCGATCAATCCGTTCGACCCGAACAACTCCAGCAGCAGCCGGGATTTCCGCTTCGTGTACCCGGTCGGTTCGGTCAATTCCCTGACCAACGTATATAACGGCGCGGCCTCCTCCGGCACGGGCGGCGTTCCCGCGCCTCCCGGAACCAAAGCGGTGCGCCTGCTTAATGCGGTCAGCCCGACCCGTGTGGGCGGAGTCGGCGGACTGCCGCTGCCGCTGCCCGGTCAGTCGGTGCGCGGACGCTCGGCGGCGCATGGCGGCGCGGCGATTCAGGCGATCCTGGGCGGCGGTCTCCGCCGCTAATTGGCGCGGCAGCTCGCTAAAGGCGGACTTGCTCCACGCCCGCGCCGCCGCGTCGCTTGACGCGGCGGCGCGGGCCAAACTGCGCGAAGGCCGACGCTTGCCCGCGCAAAAACGCCGTTATTGCTGGTATAATCAATACGCGATGCGGTCTTACAATTTCGATGTCCGCTCTCCCCGACCTTCCCGCACATTCCTGCGATGGGAATTGTCGCGAACGCCCCCCGGCATCCCTAGCGAATACTCACGGCCTCGATCAGGCGAAGCGGCAGGCGCGGCCTGCTCTTTCATGCCGGTATCGAGGGAGGACTTTTCATGCACTTGCGATTAAAACCGATAAACCGTCTGTTTGCCCGACGCGCAAAAGGGCGCGGCAAAGCGGCCCTCGCCGTCGCGCTGCTGGCGGCGGCGACTGCCGCGACCGCGCAGACCAACCAGGCCGTCTTTGTTGAGAACGATAAAATTCATCTCAATATCGGATCGTCCCCCGATCTTGGCGGTGAACTGGGCCTTAGCGGTGTAATCACCGATCCGTTCGGGGCCAACACTCCCATCTTTAATGGCGACTACAACCGGCCTGCAAACCTTTCGCCGCGTGGAACGCGCCTGTTCCTGCGTGTGGACGGCGGCTATCAGGCGGGCGGCTACGATTATTTCTTTGGCGACATCGGGCAGGCCGCCGGTTCCCTGACCGGCACGTTGACCGAAGGTGGAACGTGGACGACCTCGCCCGTCGCGACGGGAACTACTCTGAAAGCCGTCTGGCTTACCTCGCCGGTAGTCAGCACGACCAGTTCCACCGGGACGACCGTTGCGGCCCGCAGATACGATCCGCAAATTCAGATTAGCATGACCGCCACACTGATCAACGACACAGTGCGGTTCCAATTTGACGCCAAAAATTTGAGTGCGCGGCAGCATACCGTGCAACTGGCCTTTATTGAAGACATCAGTTACATTCCGGCTTTCCTGACCGGCGTTAATCCGATCTATAACAGTGTGCTGCGCCTTCCGGGACGCCCGAACCTGAAAACGGAAGCGCTGCTTAACGGCGGACAGATTCCCGCTTACTGGGAAACTTACGTGCAAGACCCGAATCAGGAAAGCGCGAACCCGGCCTACTTCCAGTCCTCCAAAGGCGCGGTGCTGCCCGCCAGCGGGGCGGCGGAACTAACTGCCCCGATCCAGTTCGCTTACGGGGATGCTTTTGCGCTGAACGGTTCGCTGACTGCTGGCGCGACTCCCGGTTCTGCCGCGTCCCTGTCCCGGTACGCGAACGTGTGGAGTTTTACCACGCTGCCGTCTGTCATCCTTGCCGGAAGCGCCGCCACCTCGCAATATCCGGGAATCGGTCTGTACTACGGATTGACGACCCTCTCGCCCAGCGCCACGACTTCCATAATCACCTATATCGGGCAGGACACCTCCAATAATGACCTTGCGCCGCCGATGGCCCTGTCGGTCTCGTCCATTCCCTCGCTGCAATATCTCTCCGGCGCTGCGGCGCGTTATGTCGCGGGGGGCAATGTCAACACGTTCCCGATTGTAGCGAATGTTTTCAATTCGTCTGACCTTACCAACAGTTACACGGCGGGCAGTCAGAACGTCACGCTGACGCTGACGCTCCCCAAAGGGCTGAAAATCGCCGATTCTTCCGCGCTGACAAAGACCATTACCGGACTGAACGTCGGGGCGCAGCTGGCGGCGACCTGGCTGGTGGCGCCGGATACTTCGGCGACGGGCGGCTTTCAGGCGGGAACACAGACCTACTCCGTCACCGCGACCACGAACGCTACGGCGGGATCGGGCGGCGCTTCCACCGTCGCCATCACCAAAACGGTCTCGCGCAGCATCGAGATTCCGGCCCCGCTGAATTTCACGCTGAAAGGCACGGGCGGCACAAACAATAAGTATCATTTGATCTCGTTCCCCTTCTCATCGAACGGGGCCTCGGCCTCCTCGGTGTTCCGGCTGAACGGTCTTGCGCTTTCGCTTGACCCGAACAGCTTCAACATCCTGCAATACGATCCGGCGAGAGGGTATACGATTCCCACCTCCCTGACGCCCGGACAGGCGTACTGGATTCGGGTGACGCGGACGGCGGACGCCAACATCAGCGTAGACCCGGCGATCTATAAGCCGCTGGCGGCTCAGTCCGCGCCGATTGCGTATTCGGCGGGCTGGCATCTCATCGGCAACCCGTATGTCTACGGCATCAAGTTTTCCGACGTGACCGTCACCAATGCGACATCCGGGGCGACTTACACGATGGATCAGGCCACCAGTTCGGCGGGGCTTCTCTCGTCCACTGTCTACCACTACGACGCGACGGACGCCAACTCGAACAACTGGGCGTACAGCATTGAGCCGAACAACGGCTTTACGCTTGTCCCTTACGAAGGCTACTGGATTTATGTCAACAGCCCGGTGACGCTGACCTATCCTTTCCCGACCGCGCCGCTGGGCAAAGTCACGCAGTAAGCGAACGCGCCGCCGCGCTGCAACCGTCAAGAAAAGTAACGCGCCGCAGCGCATGGGGGGAGGCATTTGATGTAAATGTTGAATGTCTCGCCTGACGGACGCCTGATCTTACTCGTCTGGATTGCAGCGCGGAGACGAATGGAGAAATTACCATGAATCGCAATTTAAATCGGAAACTAAAAATCGCGCTGTCCAGCGCAGGCCTCGGCCTGTTTTGGGCCATCGGCGCGGCCCCGGTGACCGCGCAGGACGTGTCGGCGGGACACAACGACCACGATGTTCGCAAGCCGGAAAAGCCGAAAAAAGAATCGCGCCCGAACAAAGATCAGAACAGGGACAATGGGACGATTCAGACGGTGCTGGTCTTTCCGCCCGATACGCCCTCGCCGCCCGGAATCGCCGATCAGCTGACGGACACGGTGACGCGGGTAATTCAGCGCCGCTTGAGCGCGTCGAATAAATATCACAGTGTGTATTTCACCGGCGGATCGGCCAGTGTGCGCCGCGCCGTCAGCGACGGACGGCTAACCGCCGCCGATACAGACAGGCCGTTCAACCCGCTGAAAGCGAAAAAGATTTCGGCTTTGACGGGATACGCCAACGTTTTTATGACCGACATCAACGGTTATAGCTTCGACGCGGACAAACATCAGGTCACTCTGAGCATCAGCCTCTCGCTGATTGATTATTCGGGCAGCAAACCGGTCGTGCGTTCGGCGGGCGAGCAGATGGAAAGCTCCGCAAAAGCGTCGAAAAATGGGACGGAACTTACGATTGCAATGGACGTGGCCCGCGATCTGACCGAAAAACTGATGACGGAATTGTTCAAGCCGAAGCCGGTCACGGCGACGCCCGCCGCAACTGATGACGCTGGAGACAAAGACAAAGCCGCAGCCCCGGAAAAGACCGATAAGACCGATAAATCCGATCCGACGAAAACGGAACCGGCAAAGCCCGACCCGGCGAAATAGTAACTGGTCTGTAAGCGGCTGAACCGGCTGCGTTCGAGACGTGAATGAATCCGTCTGCAACGCAGCGTTCACGCCGCGCAGGTCAGGCCGCGAACGACCCGAAGCGGCGGCGTTTCCGGGCCGTGAACGACCGGTCTGGGAGGCTTCGCCGACCGTCCTGCGGACGGGAAATACAGCGCCTGACGCCTGATGCTTAAAAATGTGGACTAAAGGAATGGATTGCGAACTATGCGAGGCCGCCTGAATCAAATCCTGTGTTTTTTGCTTGTGATGAGCGGCTTTGCGCTTATTGCGAAGCCCGCCTGCGCCGTGCAGTATAATGTGCGGCTGCGGGTCACGCGCTCGACCATCCTGTCGAATGGCAAGGACAAAACGCTTGTCATCGCCGAAGTCAGCGATCCGAGCGGGCGGCAGGCGGCTTCCGGCATTGAGGTGCAGTTTCAGGTCGTGGGAGCCATCCTCTCGACGAACCGCGCCGCAACGTTTGGCAATTCGGCAACGGTCGAACTAAGCGGGTCTGTGGCGGGCGTGGCGCGGGTCACGGCGCTGGTGGCGGGCGCGGTCAGCAATACGATTGAAGTTTTGCTCACCGACGACCCGGAAGCGACGTTTCAGGGCAATAACTATGTGCAGGTCTCCGGCAACAAGTACCTCGTTTTTTCCGTGACCGACCAGATCATTGAGGCGATTGGCAAAAAGCCGACTTCCCGCCTGACGTTCCGCAACACGGAGATCACGGCAGACCATTTGCAGATTAACTGCAAAGACATGGTAGTCCGGGCGTTGGACAATGTGACGCTGCGGCGCGGCAAGGCCAGCGTTCATGTCAACCGGCTTTATTACAGCCTCAACAGCGGCGAAGGCTACGCCATCACCGAACAGAAGGGGCAGCTTCGGACAGTCTTTATCTCCGGCATGGGCCTGCTCATGGAACCGTTTGCGGAGATTTTGCCGAATACGTTTATGAAAATCGTCACGCTTCAGGTCAAACTGAACGTCACGGCGAAGACGATCACCTATTTTCCGGGCGATAAACTACAATTCCAGCACGCCAAATTCTATCAGGACACGACCCTGCTGGTCACGCTGCCCTACTACGAAATGGCGCTGAACTCGCCGGAATTATTCTCCGATCAGTTTATCAAAGTCGGAACGAGCGGACTCGGACTGGAACTGCCTTACTATTATAACGTCTCGCCGCACGCCATGGGAATTATCTTATTGCGGCATCAGGAGCAGATTGGGCGCAGTTCGTTCTCGCAGGGCAACGGTTGGGGCGTGGACATCGCTCAAAGTTATAACTCGTCGGGCGATAAGCATTTTGACGGGGCATATGGCTTTTCCGGTCTCTCGCGCAGCGACTGGGGTTTCCGCTGGACGCACAACAGCGAGTTTAACAGCAACACGCAGGGCGCGTTTTACGTGGATTTTCCGCAGCACAGCAGCGTGTTTTCTTCGGCGAACCTGTCTCAGAATTTAAAGGCGTTCCGGTGGCAGTCCACGCTTTCGATGGGGCAGACATTTGGATCGAGCGAAAACAGTTTTCGCAGCAACGTCTACATCGAAACGCAGCCGCGCCGGTTGGACAAGACGGGCGGACTATCCTACACGCTGGGCGCAAACTATATCGGCGGGAATATCCATTCCGCCGATCCACTCGTGGGCAGCCTGAATGAAACGACCGAAAGCGTGACGTTGAAAGCGTCCACGCGCCCGCGTTTGATTGACCGGCGCACGACGTTCAGCAACTCCTTCACGGTGGGGCATATCTGGTCTAATCAGGGGCGGGACGGGCTGACGACGCTGGCGTCCTTCGCGTTAGATCGGACGCTTTCCGGCGGCAGCGCTTTGAATCTGGCGTATGATTACGTGGATCAACCGGGCGGGCTGCTGGTGGCAAGCGGCAAGCACCGCGTGGGGCTGACCTATTCGGCGGCGGCGGGCAAGCGGTTCAGTATGCTGATCTACGGCAGCGGCTATCTGGACACCAACGAATCCAGCGTGCTTGGCGACGTGACCTACCGCCTGAACAAAGAATGGCGCCTTATCACGTCCGCTACCTTCCAGAAATATCAGGGACAGAGCTACAACGACCTTGAATTTACCATCGGGAGGCGCATCGGGGCCAGAGAACTCCAACTCACCTATTCCACCCTATTTCAGCGTATCTCCCTCGATCTGACCGCGACCCGGTTCTAAAATCTGGTATTCAATGCAGGTAAAGAAACGCCCCCCGTATGGCACAAGCCTTATGGGAGGCGTTTTACGTTTTGCGTCCGCTGCCTGTAAACCGGCAGACGCGAGAGTTCTCCGCAAGATTGGCAAAGGGCCGAGCCTGTACGCGGAGCGCTGCGTGGCGCAGCGAAACGCCTTTCCGTTTTTTTCTCTCCACGAAAAATCACGAATTGAACACGAAAGATTCGCCTGAAATTTTCGTGTCCCTTCGTGATAAATTCGTGGTAATTCGTGGAGAAATGGATTGGATTAGTGGAACAGTTCGTCAATCAGGCGGTAACCGTCGGCGAAGATGTTTTTGGATTCCTGCACGGCGCGTTCGTCGTAGGGCAGGCTGCCGCCGCCGCGAATCGGTTTTCGGGAATCGAAGAGCAAATAGGGGACAGGGCCGATGGAGTGACCGCGAGTCGCGACGGGCGTTTTGTGGTCCGGGGCGCAGAGCAGACGGAAGTCATCGCGCTTCGCCATGCCGTCTAAAATCGTGCCGACGACGAGTTTATCGAAATTCTCAATCGCTTTAATTTTTTCGTCCAGACTGCCCGCGTGTCCCGCCTCGTCCGGCGCTTCGACATGAACCCACACAAAATCGTGCCGGTCAAGCGCGTTTACCGCGTACTCGCCTTTGCCTTTGTAATTCGTGTCGAAATAGCCCGTCGCGCCGGGAACGTTGACGATCTCAAGCCCCGCAAGTTTTCCCAGTCCCCGCACCACGTCCACCGCCGAGATGACCGCGCCCGTCATGCCGCGCTTCTGGAAGAACGGCGGCAATTCTGGTGAACGTCCTGGACTCCAGGGCCACAGCGTATTGGCGACGGGCTTTCCCTCGGCGCGGCGCTCTCGGTTATAGGGCAGTTCGTCCAGCAGGTTAATCGAGTCTTCGATAAAGGCGCGGATTTTGTTGTCCTGCTCTCCGACCGGGTAGATTTCCGCCAGCGGTTTGCCCATGCTTTCGTGCGGCGGGGCGGTTCGCACCTCCGTCGGGCCGTCCGTCCAGCGCAGAATGTGCCGGTACGAGACGCCGGGAAAGAGAGTAAGCAGGCGCGTTCCCAATTTTTGATTGGCGAGTTCTATGATGGGGCGGGCGTCCTCCGTCGCGATGTGTCCGGCGCTGTAATCCAGCAGCGTGGTCCCGTCCGTCGCAATCAGCGAACAGCGGAACGCCACGTCCTTCGCGTCGAGCGGAATGCCCATCGCGGCGGCCTCAACCGGCCCGCGACCAGTGTAGTAGCTCTTCGGATCGTAACCCAGCAGGGCCATATTCGCGGCGTCGCTGCCGGGGTACATCTCCGGCGGCGTGACCTGAACCGCCCCGACAAGGCCGCGCTGCGCCAGATCGTCCAGTCGCGGCGTCCGCGCCACTTCCAGCGGGGTCTTGCCGTCAAGGTCGGCGTTCGGTTCGTCCGCCGCGCCATCCGGCACGAGCAGAATGTATTTCATGGTGAACTCCCGGAAAGGGTGTCGGGGGTCGAAACGACCGGGCCGTGAACGACCCGTCTGGGAGGCGTCCCGCCAACCGTCCTGCGGACGGTATCTTCAGACACTCGAACCCCAACACCCTACTCAATGCGTTTTCTGATATTCCTGTAAGGCGTCGAGCTGCTGGATGAGTTTGCTGGCGTCCTCGGCGGAGACGCGCCCGTTCTGCACCATTTGCAGGATGCGCTTGCGGGCCTCCTGCGACTGTTTTTGTTCGTCGGAGAGGGGGACGGCAGAGGCGGGAAGTTCCGACGTTTTGCCGCCCGTTCCGGTGACTTTCGCTTTCACGGCGTCCCGCGTTTCTTCGAATTTGGTCTTCGCGCCGTCTTTGATTCCCGTCCACGCCTCTTTTGCGGCGGCGCGGGCTGATTCTTTAATGGCGGCCCCGGCGAGGCTCATAAACATCGGGACCATGTTGGTTGGGACTTCAATCGTGTAGGTGGAACCGTCCGCCCGCTGCATCTGCACTTCCATCGTCGGGGCTTTTTCCGCCACGCGCTTCTTTTCCGGTTCCGCGTCCTTCGCTTTATCTTTGGCTTTGGGGGCGGGGGCATCCTCCGCCAGCGCCGCCAGCAGCTGCGCCGCCTCGCCCGGTCGGATCACGCCCTCCGCCACCATATTTAAAATCCGGTCTTTTTCGGTCTCGTTCATCACAAATCCTCGGAGGAGAAGACAGAAAACAGAAAACAGAAAACAGAAGAAAATGCCCGATCTGCGAACCTTCAACGTTGCGCCAAAATTTGCAAACTCTGACAGCCCTCTTCTGTTTTCTGTTTTCTGTTTTCTGTCTTCTTTCCTCCCCCTACGCTCGTTGAATATGCGTGTCGCCGGAGATGGTCTGGACGTTGAGCGTTCCGGCCCCTGTCCCGATCTGACCCGTCCACAGCGTTTCGGTGGCGGTCACATCGTGGGCGTCGTGTTCGCAGCGCAGTTCGCCCGACGCAGTGCTTAAAGAGACGCGGGCAGCGCTGCCCTCGACAAGGTGAATCACCACGTCGCCGGAGACGGTGTTGACCTGCATTGTCCCGGCGAATACGTCCCGCAACCGGACGGCGACATCGCCGCTGACGGTCTGCGCCTGCAAACGGGTGGCGGAGATGTTTTCCGCTTTGGCGTCGCCGGACACCGCTTTCAGGGCGATGCTGCCCGCCGCGTTGGTGAGCGTGGCGTCGCCGGAGACCGATTCGACCACGATTTCCAGCGGGGCCAGCGTCCCAATATCGGAGACGGACACGTCGCCGGACACCGATTTGCACTCTACGCGCCCGCCCTCAATGCGCTGCGCGGACACGTCGCCGCTGGCGGTATTGGCGGAAAGTCCTTTCGCAATATCCTCGGCGTGGATGTCGCCGGACTGCGTGGCAACGGTCGCCGCGCCTAAAATCCGGGCCAGTTTCAGCGTTCCGCTCGCCGTCTCGCCGCGCGCGTCGCCGCTCAGGTCGCGCAGTGTCAGCGTTCCGGCGGTCGTCACGGCCTCGGCGCGACCGGTCAGTTCCGCAATCTCCACCTCGCCAAAATGGGCGCTGACGCGAACGTCCGCGCTTTTTGGGACGCGCAGTTCCAAATCCACCACGCCGTCCCGGAAGAAATCGGGCGCGGAGACTTTGACATCAAGTCGGGTATCGGTGGCGCTGATGGTCACGTCCATTTTTGCCGCTGTCGGGCGCAGGTCTTCTTCGCGGGCCTGCCAGACCGTTTTATGGACGATTACGACGGCGGGGCCTTCCGCCTGTCCGGTGACTTTGACGTTGCCGAAAAAGTTTTCGATGTGAACAGTCGCGCCGCTTTCCAGATGAAATTCCTGCTCCGTTGTCTCGGAGTTTTCGGGCCAGTGGGCGGCGTTGGCCGGACGGGCGTCTTCGCCGTCGGCCCACGCGCGGACGCGGGTCGAGACAGTCGTTCCCCAGTGGGAACCGGCGCGGGTGGCGGTGCGAATCTGCGACTGCACCCGCTGCACAATTTTCTCCGGCTGCACTCTGGAGACCGCTTTTGAGATGCGTTCCCCCAGATTGTCCAGATCAATTTTCGGCGGTTTCATTTTATCGAACCCGCCAAAGAACGCGCCTTCGCCCTTGTCTTTTGCGGCGGCGCTGTCCTTTGTTTTCTCTTTGGGAGTTTCCGCTCCCGCGACCGTCTCGCCGCGCAGGGCCGCAATCAGCGTTTCCGCCTCCTGAGCGCTGACCGTGCCGTCTTGCAGCATCTGCAAAACGTGCATGACGTTATCATCCATCGTTTATCACTCCTTCGGAAGAGGGGGGGCAGGTGTTCGGTGTTCAGGTGTTGACTGCTTCACTCTCATATTGTGTGAACTGTCAGTGAGCGAACAAACACCCGAACACCCGGACACCTGAACGCCCAAATTCCTACTGCATTTCCCGCAGCGCGGCTGCCGCCTGTTCCGCTGTCAAGTCTCCCAGCGCAACGGCATGGAGGACTTCGCGGCGGCGCTGTTCCTGTTCGGCGGAAACGGGCGCGTTCGCCGCCGGGACTTCCGTTTGTTCTGCTTCGTCCGCCTCATCGCCGAGTTGCAGGGCGGCAAGGGCGGCGGCAAATTTGTTTCGGACGGTCGGGTAGGACAATCCCATCTCTTTTTCCACGCGGCTCAGGTTGCCTTCGCAGCGCAGGAAGGTTGCGATGAAGCCCAGATGTTCCGGCGTCAGGCGGCAGAACCGGCAGGTGTCGAATCCGCCGCGCACACTGGTAGCGCAATGGCGGCAGGTCAATTCGGTGACGCGCAGCGCGTTTTCGCAAACGGGGCAGCGGGTCAATACTTTTGGCATAGTTTCCCTCCCCTTATGATACGACTACGTTGCGAAAAAGTCAACCGTTTCACAAAAAAACTTAAATTTTCTTAGTCTGATCTTAGATTTTCTATCATTATGCGCGATTCAGAGGCAATGCGTGGTAAAAAGCGCCTTAAAATCGGCTTTCCATGTACGGGCGTTCCTGAAGCGGGAAGGTCACGGTAACGAGTCCGCCGCCTTTGGGCCGCGTCTCGTAGCGCGTCTCGCCTCCCAGGTCCCAGCGGGCCATGTTTTCCACCAGCTCCAGACCGGTGTTTGCGGCGATTTTCGGATCGAAGTCCGGCGCGAAACCGGGGCCGTCGTCCGCCACTTCCAGCCGCGCCGTTTCGTCCGCAACGGTAAACAGAACGCTGAAATGCTGTTTTCCGTGCTTGATGGCGTTGGCGAGCAGCTCATTGACCAGCAGCGCGAGCGAGTTGCCCTGCCGCGCTGAAAGGCGCGTATCTGCAATTTTTGCCCGGATCAAACGACCGGGAACGGCCTCGTGCAGCATCGCCAGCAGTTTATCTAAAATTGCGGCGCTGGAAATCGAGTCTGCAAGACCGTCTGAGACCGCCTCCTCCGTGAGGATGTCGTGGACGGTCGCCAACGCCCGAATCTGCCGCGTCAGCCGGTGCAAGTCCTCAATACCGGGAGGGGAATCCTCCTCCATCGCCTGCATATCCACCATCGCCGCAATCGTTTGCAAATTGTTTTTTACGCGATGATGCGTCTCCGCCATAGCGCGGCGCAAACGGGCGTTCAGGGCCTCGATTTCCGCCTGGTCGCGCTTGCGCTCGGTAATATCGGTGGAGATGCCGCCAATCGCATAGATTTTGCCGTTTGCGTCGCGCAAGGGGAATTTTATGACAAAGTGGGTGCGCGTCTGTCCGTTAATAAAGCCGGTCTCTTCGGAAATCAGCGGCGCGGCGGCTTCAATGACCGCCAGATCACGGGCGCGAACGCCGTCCGCCGCCGCTTTGGGAAAGAGTTCCGCATCCGATTTACCGACGATTTCTGACCGCGTGTAACCGCTGGCCCGCTCAAATTCGCCGTTGACCATCAGATAGCGCCCGTCTAAATCGCGCAGGAAGAAAATTGCGGGCGTATTTTCCAGCAGCGCGTCCATGCGGTCTGCCGTTTCACGGTGCGCCGCCTGCTCCCGCTTGAACGCCTCAATGTCGGTGCAAGTGCCAAACCATTTTTGGATGGTTCCGTTTGCGTCGCGCAGGGGCAGGGCGCGGCCCAGATGCCAGCGGAAAGCGCCCGCCTTTTTGTCCACCAAGCGCAATTCCATTTCAAACGGATTGCCTGTCTCCACCGCTTGATACCAGAGCGCGTAACAGGGTTGTAAATCGTTGGGATGGAGCAGCGACTCCCAGCTGAGGTCGCCGCCCACGCCGCGTGGCGAACCGGTAAATTCGTACCAGCGTTCGTTATACCAATCGAGGTAGCCGTCGGGCCGCGCCGTCCAGACGATCTGCGGCATGGCATTGCCAATCTCCTGCGCTTCGCGGGCGCTTTGCCGCAGCGCCGCTTCCAGTCGTTTGCGCTCGGAGATGTCCATAACGACGCCTTCCAGCGCAGCGGGGGAACCGTTCGCATCGTAGACTCCGCGCCCGCGCCCCGCGATCCAGCGGTAACCGCCATCGTTCTGCAAGGCCCGCATTTCAACGGAGTAAGGAGTTTTCTGCTCCAGCGCCAGCGAGATAGCGGTCTGGAGTTCGTCGCGGTCGTCCGGGTGGATTAGCGTCAGATAGTAATCGAAGGTGATTTCCGTTCCGGGCGGCGCGTCCATCAGGGCGTAGGTCTCGTCCGACCAGTAGATTTTGTTGTCCGCCATCTCCCAGCGCCAGATTCCGATATGGGCGCTTTGCGCGGCGAGCCGCAGGCGGTCTTCGGCGGCGGATTTTGCCGATTGCGCCTCGGTCTCCGCCACGCCGCTCATCGCCGCGATCACCACGCTGCCCATGACCTGCAAAGCGGCAATATCCGTCTCGGAGAAGGCCAGCGGGCGCGGCGAGGCCGCTTTCAGCACGCCAATCACAGCGCGATTATGAAGCAGGGGAACGACGACCATTGACCGCGCCCCGACGCGGCGGCAGGCGTCCCGGTCTACGCGGTCGTCGGCCTCGCTGTCCGCGCAATATAGCGTCTGCCCTGTCCGAACGCATAGCCCGGACAAACTTCCATCGAGGGGCAGGCGTAATCCAATAAAAGGCGCGAGTGAACCGCTTGCCGTAGAGTAGACCATCGCGTCGCCGTCGCGCAGTTCAATCGTCGCGCCATCAGCCCCGCCGATCTGCCGCGCATAGTTCGTCGCAATGAAAAGCCGCGCCTGCCGCTGCGGCGGGGCCAGCGAGACCTCCTGCTGGGCGGCAATGAGCAGCGCAAACGCATCGGCAGCGGGCGGACTTTCCGCCGAAACGCCCTGCGCCACGCCCATCAGATTATCGGAACCCTGTAAGTCCATGAAAACTGTATTCCTCCGAAAAGCGTCCGGGACGCGCCGCAATGACGCATAGTATTATGTCCTGCAAAAAACATTGCTCGGCGCGTCTCTAAAGTATACCGGAAAAGCGGGTGTTCGGGTATTCAGGTATTCGGGTGTTCAGGTGTTCGGGTGTTTGCTCATTCACTGACAGTTTGTATAAAACCCATAGTGAAACAGTCAATAACTGAAAACCTGAATACCTGAACACTCGAAATCGCGCATTTTTCGCCGGACTAGAGTATACTGAAAGGGTGGGCTGAATCAGCCGCAGGGCGCGTTGCGCCAGAAAGGGGGCGTACTTATGCCGCCCGGAGAGATTATGATTGCTTGCCCGAATTGCAAGCACCGTGCCAGTTTGCCGATTGCCGCTGTGAAACGCGACAACTATTATTGTTCCCGTTGCTTTGAGAAAGTCCCGATGCAGGGCGTCCGCGCCCCCGATTCGGACGGGACGGCGAGCGCCGCGCCGCCGCGCCCAAAAAAAAGTTCCCGGACGTACCGACGTTGAAAGACGCCCGATAAGTTTCCCCGCTTTGCAGGGAATGCAGGGCGTCGGGCTTGAAATACGCCTTTTGAAAATATATTTTTCGAAAGGCGCTTTTTTACGCCGAATCTGGGGTATACTAGTAACAATCTGTTCGATGACGACGCGAATTAAGATGAAACTTTCCGCTGACGCAGCGGCGCTCTCCTTCCTCTCTTTGATGTAGTGGTGTGTCCTGTACGCTCATGGCTTCTTTCTTTCTTCCCTGCCGACCGGTTCAGATAGCGCGGACGATAACAGGCCCCGCTTCGTTTCTCCCGGCCTCTCGCCCACTACGGCGGCGGGCCATGTCCCTTTTCCAGACCGGGAAAGATTTTGAAAGGAGCCATCCTTAATGGCAAAGCGTATCTATGTGGGCGGCCTGCCCTACTCCGCGACCGAAGCGGCGCTCGAAGACCTGTTTTCGGCATCGGGAACCGTGACCTCGGCGGCGGTTGTGACTGACAAATATACCGGACAATCCAAAGGCTTCGGCTTTGTGGAAATGTCCACCGACGCCGAATCCGACGCGGCAATCGCGGCCCTCAACGGCACGATGATGGACGGACGCACCCTGACCGTCAACGAAGCGAAACCCCGTGAAGAGCGCTCCGGCGGCGGCGGCTATGGCGGCGGCGGCGGCGGTCGTTCCGGCGGCGGCGGCTATGGCGGCGGCGGTGGCGGTCGTTCCAGTGGCGGCGGTGGCGGCTACGGCGGCGGCAGCGGCGGCGGCGGCGGCAATCGCTGGTAGTTTGCAGGCAATCGCCTGAAACACAAATCAAAAGCGGCGGAAGGGAAATTTTCCCTTCCGCCGCTTTTGATTCCGGGCCGCTTCCACCCGTCTGATGATAGACAAATCACTTAGGGACTTTCGAATATGAAACTCTTCCACGCTGGCGGGCGGGCGGGCGGATAAATTCACTGCCACAAAAGCGCGAAGTCCGCCTTCGCGGACTCAATGCGGACTTACGCATATGGGAAGATTTATTTTATCGCAAGTCCCTTACCTCGCGCCTTCGCGGTAGACCGGGCCGCGCAGCGAACCCGAACCGGCGGCGTGTCCGGGCCGCGCAGCGACTCGTCTGGGAGGCTGCGCCGACCGTCCTGCGGACGGGAACGCGATTTCTTTGTACCGTGTTTCACTGATTTGCCTGTAAGACTGCGGCTAACCGGTCTGCGACCGGGACGGGATCGGTGTCAAATCTCGTTCTGCGTGATAACTGTGCGGCATGGCGTCATACGTGCGGTCATGCAGTTCGCGTCCGGTTCGGTCTTTGCGCGTTCCGCCCCACTGCTTGAAGAAAAACGGCACGTTTGCCGCCTCGCATTGCCGGTACAGACTCTCCACCCACTCCCGCGCCA